>NZ_CP077236.1:0-4505532 GCF_019047465.1 Lelliottia amnigena
TCAACGTCTCTTCCAGCCACTCCAGTTCGTTTTCAGTTAATGGGCCTTCAGTCATTGCAGATACTCCTGATAAAAAAAGAAAACGATTTTATCACACAATGCCCAGGGACTTCTCAACGCCAGCGTCAGGCGTGCGGCGCAGCGTGTTCAAACAACGATAACAACACCATCCCCATGGGCTTTCCTGGTGCAAAATAGCTTGAATCGTGACCGTTGCACACGTGGCGGGCATTATTGTTAATGAGATGTGATCCCCGCTGTAATTTCAGTTGATGCTGCCAGAGCGCATAAAACGGCGCTCTATACTGAAATAAGTCAAAACCCCGCAACGGGTTATCCACTCTGGCAACCATTTTGCTTAATGTTCCTGCCCGTAAAGGGTGACAGGAAATCTCGCCGTATCAGCAGGATATTGTCAGGCTCGCGTTTGTTTCGTGCATTTTGTTCTCGCTTTTGTTTTTGGATTGACTGCGCCATCTGCCTTCAGGTTTGGACCGTGGTGCAAAAACCTCTTTGCTAAGGAACATAATAATGTCGCTGAAATTACTCAGAAGTCCCCTTTCTCTTGTAGTAGCAGGTTGTCTGGTCACGGCATTTTCCGCCCAGGCGGATATCGTCATTGGCGTCGCGGGGCCGTTCACCGGGCCAAACGCGACCTATGGCGATCAGTACTGGCATGGAGCGACTCAGGCCGCCGAAGATATCAATGCCGCCGGTGGGATCAACGGCGAAAAGATTAAGCTGGTTCAGGGTGATGATGCCTGCGAGCCTAAACAGGCCGTCTCCGTCGCTAACCGTCTGGTTGATCAGGACAAAGTCAAAGCGGTTGTCGGGCATTTTTGCTCATCGTCGACGATGCCCGCCTCCGAGGTGTACAACGACGCAGGCGTCCTGGCAATCACTCCAGGCTCTACCAACCCGTTAATCACCGAACGCGGCATGAGCGATATGTTCCGCATGTGCGGACGTGACGATCAGCAAGGGAAAGTCGCCAGCGATTTTATTATTGATAAGCTGAAGGCCAAACGGGTGGTGATCATTCACGATAAAGACACCTACGGTCAGGGACTGGCGGATGCGACGAAAGCCGCGCTGGCAAAACGTGGCGTGAATGACGTGATGTACGAAGGCTTGTCGCGCGGTGAGAAAGACTTCAACGCGCTGGTCACGAAAATCGGCGCGCAAAAACCGGATGTGGTGTTCTTCGGTGGCTGTCACCCGGAAGCCGGTCCGCTGGTGCGTCAGATGCGTGAGCAAGGCGTGCAGGCCAAATTCTTCTCCGGCGACTGTATCGTCAACGAAGAGATGGTGACCGCGGCAGGTGGGCCGAAATACACCAACGGTATTTACATGACCTTTGGCAAAGATCCCCGTTTGATCCCCGACGGCAAAGCCGTCATCGAGAAATTCCGCACCAGTAAGTTTGAACCCGAAGGTTACACCCTTTATTCCTACGCCTCTGTTCAAGCCATCGCCGCAGCCTTTAAAGCGACTGGCGGTACGGATTCTGCCAAGGCCAGCGCCTGGCTGAAGGCCAATCCGGTTGAAACGGTGATGGGCAAAAAATCCTGGGATGACAAGGGTGACCTGAAAGTCTCCGACTACGTCGTGTATCAGTGGGATGACAAAGGGAAATATACCGAAGTGCCGTAACGGAACGGCGTCACGCTCAACGTCGATAGCTTTTTATCGACGCGATATAACCATCAGGCTGCACGCATGTGTCGTGCAGCCCATAACACGAGCGCGCGGTGATGAGCACATTCTTTCTTCAGCAGTTGATCAACGGCTTAACGCTAGGTTCCGTATACGGACTCATTGCCATCGGCTATACGATGGTATACGGCATTATCGGGATGATAAATTTCGCTCACGGCGAAGTGTATATGATTTCCGCCTATCTCAGCGCCATCGGCCTGGCGTTGCTCGCCTGGTTTGGCCTGGAGTCATTTCCGTTATTAATCCTCGGCACGCTGGTGTTCACCATTATCGTGACGGGCGTCTATGGCTGGACGATTGAACGCATCGCTTATAAACCGCTGCGCAACTCAACGCGTCTGGCTCCGCTGATCTCGGCCATCGGGATGTCATTAATCCTGCAAAACTATGCGCAAATCAGCCAGGGGCCGCGTCAGCAAGGCGTGCCAACAATGCTGGATGGCGTGTTCCGTTTTCACCTTGGCGAGGGGTTTGTCCAGGTCACCTATACCAAAGTGTTTATTCTGATTGCCTCATTCGCAGGCATGCTGCTGCTCACCTGGATAATCAGCAATACCCGATTAGGACGCATGTGCCGCGCCGTTCAGCAGGACCGCAAAATGGCGTCGATTTTAGGCATAAATACGGACCGGATAATTTCGCTGGTGTTCGTGATTGGTGCAGCCATGGCTGGCCTTGCGGGTGTGTTGATTACCATGAACTACGGCACCTTTGATTTTTACGTCGGGTTTGTTATCGGCATCAAAGCCTTTACGGCTGCGGTTCTTGGTGGGATTGGGTCACTGCCGGGGGCGATGCTGGGCGGGTTGATTCTCGGGATCGCCGAAGCACAATTTTCGGGGATGGTGAATTCTGATTACAAAGATGTGTTCTCGTTTGGATTACTGGTGGTGATCCTCATTTTCCGTCCTCAAGGACTGCTTGGCCGCCCGGTTGTCGCCAAAGTATGAGGGAGTCAAATATGACATCGCAAACTGATGTGCACGACGGTTTTTCGCTCAAACGCTGCGTTCTGGATGCCATCTTTGCCGGCATGATCGCATTAATCATTTTTGGCCCCATCGTCGGCGTGGTGCTGGATGGCTACAGTTTCAACTTTGAAGGGCGACGGCTGGCGTGGATCGTTGCCACCGTGGTGACGGGGCGCTTTTTACTGAGCGCGTTTTTGATGACGGCTATGGGGACACGGTTATTATCCCGTTTCGACACCGATAACTCGGGGGTTTACGTCCGGCCACCAGAGTATAAAAGCCGGATGCGCTGGATTATCCCGCTGGTGCTGACGCTGGCAGTTTGTTTCCCGTTTATCGCCACAAAATATGTACTGACGGTCGCGATCCTCGGGCTGATTTATGTCCTGTTGGGGCTGGGGCTGAATATCGTTGTCGGCCTGGCGGGCTTGCTGGACCTGGGATATGTCGCCTTTTACGCTATTGGTGCTTACGGTTTAGCGCTGGGCTATCAATACCTGGGCCTGGGATTCTGGACGATGTTGCCGCTGGCGGCGCTAATGGCTGCCGCAGCCGGCGCTTTACTGGGGTTTCCGGTTCTGCGTATGCACGGCGATTATCTGGCGATTGTGACCCTCGGATTCGGGGAAATTATCCGTCTGATCCTCAACAACTGGCTGACCTTTACCGGCGGACCAAACGGTGTTTCGGCCCCACCTCCCACCTTTTTCGGCCTTGAGTTTGGACGACGAGCCAAAGAAGGCGGCGTGCCGTTCCACGAGTTTTTCCATCTGACCTACAACCCCAACCTGAAGTTTATTTTCATCTATGTCGTCCTCCTGCTGGTCGTTTTGCTGGTGCTCTACGTCAAACACCGCCTGACGCGTATGCCGATTGGACGCGCGTGGGAAGCGTTGCGTGAGGACGAAATCGCCTGTCGTTCGATGGGGCTAAATCATGTGCTGGTCAAGCTCTCGGCATTTACTCTTGGGGCGTCGACGGCAGGCATTGCTGGTGTGTTCTTTGCGACCTATCAGGGATTTGTTAACCCTACGTCGTTTACGTTTTTTGAGTCCGCGCTGATCCTCGCCATCGTCGTTTTAGGCGGAATGGGATCGACTGTCGGCGTGGTGTTAGCCGCATTCGTACTCACCGTCACGCCAGAGCTGTTGCGCAGCTTTGCGGAATACCGCGTGCTGTTATTCGGCATGCTGATGGTCGTGATGATGATCTGGCGGCCTCGCGGTCTGATTCGCATTAACCGCAGCGGATTTGCAGTTCGCAAAGGAGTCGCGCCATGAACGGGACGATATTAAACGTTGAACATTTGATGATGCATTTTGGCGGTATAAAAGCGCTAAACGATGTGAATCTGGACGTCCAGCGCGGCTCAATAACCGCTTTAATCGGCCCAAATGGTGCCGGAAAAACCACGGTGTTTAACTGTCTGACCGGTTTCTACAAAGCCTCTGGCGGCACGATTCTGTTCAATACGCTCAGCAAAACCACCAACGTGATTCAGGTTCTTGGGCAAAAATTTCAGCCCGGAGACTGGATCAATCCGGCGCAGCTTGGGGGGCGTATTTTCTACAAAATGTTTGGCGGGACGCATCTGGTCAACCGCGCAGGACTGGCTCGCACATTCCAGAATATCCGCCTTTTTCGGGAAATGTCTGTGGTGGAAAACCTGCTGGTCGCGCAGCACATGCGCGTTAACCGTAACCTGATTGCCGGCGTGCTGAATACCCCCGCGTACCGCCGCGCGGAGAGCGACGCGTTGGATCGGGCATTTTACTGGCTAGAGGTAGTGGATCTGGTGGATTGTGCTAATCGCCTGGCGGGTGAGATGTCCTACGGTCAGCAGCGGCGTCTCGAAATTGCGCGCGCAATGTGTACGGGGCCAGAGATGCTGTGTCTGGATGAACCCGCCGCTGGGTTAAACCCCGTCGAAACGCGTGCGCTGAGTAAAATCATTCGTTTTTTGCGCGACCATCATAAAATCACGGTCTTGCTGATTGAACATGATATGGGAATGGTGATGGAAATTTCGGATCACATTATTGTTCTCGACCATGGCGATGTGATTGCGCAGGGTAAACCGCATGAAATCCAGCATGATGAGAAGGTTATCGCCGCGTATCTGGGCACCGATGAAAGCGAGGTCAGCGTATGAGCGAGACGATGCTGGAGTTTAAGGACGTGGATGTATTTTATGGCGTGATTCAGGCATTAAAGCAGGTGTCTTTGCAGGTGAATCAAGGCGAAACCGTGGCGCTGATTGGGGCTAACGGCGCGGGAAAATCGACGCTATTGATGTCCATTTTCGGCCAGCCACGCATTCGAAAAGGTCAGATCCTGTTTTGCGGCGAGGATATCAGCCATCAATCAACGCATTACGTGGCGTCAGGCGGTATCGCGCAGGCTCCGGAAGGTCGACGTATTTTCCCGGATATGACCGTTGAAGAAAATTTGCTGATGGGGACCATTCCTGTGGGTAACCAACATGCCGCGCACGATCTGCAAACGATGTTTGATTTGTTCCCGCGGCTGAAAGAGCGGCGTAAACAGCGCGCGATGACCATGTCCGGGGGAGAGCAGCAAATGCTGGCGATTGCGCGGGCGTTGATGAGTCGTCCAAAACTCCTGCTGCTTGATGAGCCAAGTCTTGGCCTTGCGCCGATCGTGGTAAAACAAATTTTCCAGACGCTGCGCGAGCTGGCGCGTAATGGGATGACAATTTTTTTGGTGGAGCAAAATGCACATCACGCGCTCAAGCTTTCCGATCGCGGATATGTGATGGTCAACGGACAAATCCGTCTAAGCGGTAGCGGTGAGGAACTTTTAGGTAATCAGGAGGTGCGAAAAGCGTATTTAGGCGGCGTGTAATTCACTGGAATTTAGACACAAAGACCAGCCTGGGGTGGTTTCATAACACAGCTTATTGCTTCGAGAGTAGCCACCTCGGTTTTTGCCATTGAAACCTTATTTTTTAAATGAATATCAGAAGGCTATGTTCAACAAAATTCATTATGGCGAATTTTTTGAATGGGCAATAGTACAAAACGGACGATGCCGTCAACGCGCAGGCTCACTCAATTTATGGTACACTGCCCTTCCCAGAGAAATTTGTTATGAAATCAGAAGACACCCTCGATTGGTACCCAGCCCAGCTTCCGCCAGTAAAAATCATCCTCGGTAATGCAGTACTCGAAGTTGGTAAAACAGGCCGCCCCATCAATGCCCGCACGATTCTTGAATACTTGCAGGTTACACAGAAAAAACTTACAGGCAGGGACAACAAAATTGCAATGCAAACTGCGATTGAAGTTCTGAAAGATAACCAGAAGATTAACGGTAGACTGTAAACGACGGCGTTGTGAACTTAAGATTTGACGGTTCAAAGAGACGTGAGGACTTCGTCATCAAAATGCGGATACGAGATTCTGATTAAAAAGATGTCTCCTTTTCGCTTAAATATATTTGAGCCACATTACAGACCAGACCTGTAGATCTCCCCGAAAAAAAACTTGTGTTCCATAATTACGGCCATTCCCCAATTTAAAGTAAAAAAACACAAGTAATTAGTATATTAAACGTGTATCGTTGTCGTCCCTTATATCAGGAGATGCCTATGTCTGGACGTAAAAATTCACAAACCCGTCGTAATTACTTAGTTAAATGCCCATGCCCAAACTGTTCTAAAGACTCAGAACATAGTTTTAGTCGCGTTCAAAAAGGTTCCCAATTGGTCTGCCCGTTTTGCAGCACCTTGTTCAAGTCATCAAAATGACTGCAAAAAATTATTGCAGATATGATGAGCGTTACAACTAACGCCCCATATTTAGCAATAGTTTAGGGAATACCAAAAATGATGCTGCTGTAGGCCGTCTAATCATTGGCGCTCGTTACTGTTTGTACCGCCAGTTAACGTCAGCGTGTAGACTGTTCATCCGAAAGGCCTGCGCTTCATCATCGTGGTCAGCACATCGGTAACGATGCTGGCCTCAGTTTAAAACATTCGGCCTTCAATCATCTTACAGCTATGCCTGCTCAGGCATTCTCCACATCGCAGAGCGACGCATCTTTATTTTTCACAAAGTATGACGTTAGAAGCAGCGGGACCTTTATTACTTTTGTAAATAGTGTATTCGACCTTCTGTCCTTCAAACAGGGTTTTAAAATTATCCCCCTGAAGATTCGAAACATGAACAGAGATATCTTTGCCTCCATCAAGAGGAGAGATGAAACCAAAACCTTTGTCTTCTTTATACCACTTTACCAGGCCTCTAATTCTTGAGGACATATTTACTCCTGTTACGCATGATGAGTGAGATAATAAACGTATAATAATAAACGTATGGACTCAGAAGGAGGGGTATCAGCGATAGCACCTGGTAATGAGGACTGCCCGATAAAATGTTTACGTTCGCCTGTGCATCGAACTTAGCAGACCATTAAGGCACGGACAGTGATAATAAGCAAAGTATTCTTTACCCTCCGTCACATCCGGCGAGGTAATTTGCCGGATTGAAAGCCTATCAAGAGAAGGGTATCGCACACATAATCGACATGTTTTTTACCTCTTATGAGGTCACGATCCTAAGACCATCACTCACGGTCAATACACCAGCAACGTTTTCATTTTGTTCATACTTATCAGCTTGAACCTGGCCTTTGAAGCGCCATGTTAGACGAACTACTGCGGTGCAGCGATCAATGTCACAACCCATCAAATAATCATCGCCACGGCCTAAAAACTACGGCTGAACGGTACACGAATGATGCAAGGCGTATATGCTTAAAGGTATCTATTAACAACGCGGGAAAGGCGACATGTTGAGCTTCTCATCCAACGAATTTGCCACAAACGATGTAGACAGGGTCATAGGCAGTGCTGTTTTTGACATTATCCAGGCAGGTGTAGCAGACCACATAACGCCCAAAATGCTCATTCAGCACCTTACCCGCAAGTATGTCTATATTTACGAGACGAGCTCTTCAGTTGACGAAGCGTTAGCATACGAAGCGGCAATAAATTACCTCGCAAAGCGTTAATTAACATCCCTGCGTGGATAACACGATGTCCAACCTACGCCAGGCTGACTGAGGAGCGGGTAGCCTCCGGGATAAACAGCAGATATCAGGTCACAAAACGATTTCGCACACGGCTCGTTACGACAGGAAAATAAAAATTGTGTCGGTCACTGGCGGTAAAAAAGAAGCGGTAATATTAGGAAGGAAGTGAGATAACACTATTTTCAGACACAAAAAAACCACCTTTCGGTGGTTTAACGACACTGCTTATCATTGATTTTATTCTTTTTCCCATGGTACCCGGAACGAGACTTGAACTCGTACAGCCTATGGCCGAGGGATTTTAAATCCCTTGTGTCTACCGATTCCACCATCCGGGCTCGGGAAGAAATTGGAGGCGCGTTCCGGAGTCGAACCGGACTAGACGGATTTGCAATCCGCTACATAACCGCTTTGCTAACGCGCCTTAAAATCTTTTTACTCAGCACCCGCTATTGCCGATGCCTATAATTTGGAGCGGGAAACGAGACTCGAACTCGCGACCCCGACCTTGGCAAGGTCGTGCTCTACCAACTGAGCTATTCCCGCAATCATCAAGTCATTATGCTAATCACTTGATTTCACTACCGACTGGCTAAGCGTACCGCCGTTCGATGCGTTGCATTCTACTTATATGACGGTTTGAGTCAACGTTAATTTTTGCATCCCAGGATCGTTTGCTGAAATTTGCGTCGAAACGATCACTGTTCAAGCAAATCGCCGCGTGAAGCGTTCAGATATTGCAGCATAGACCATAACGTCAACACGGCAGCAACCCACAGCAAGCCAATCCCAGCCCACTCTACCCACGCATTTGGACGCCACAGCATCCACACCAGCGACGCCATCTGGGCTGTTGTTTTGACTTTACCAATCCAGGAAACCGCGACGCTGCTGCGTTTACCCAGCTCAGCCATCCACTCACGCAGTGCAGAGATAATAATTTCGCGACCAATCATGGTAGCGGCTGGGAGCGTCACCCACCATGTGTGGTAATGCTCGGCGACCAGCACCATCGCAATGGCGACCATCACTTTATCCGCAACAGGATCAAGAAACGCCCCAAAACGCGTGCTCTGATTCCAGCGACGCGCCAGATAACCATCAAACCAGTCCGTCACCGCGGCGATAAGAAAAATGAATGCACATGCGAAAGGTGCCCAGGTGAACGGCAGGTAAAATGCCAGAACAAAGAAGGGGATAAGTACGACGCGAAAAAGCGTAAGTAACGTAGGGATATTAAATCGCATAGTGACGGTAACTGTCTGTTGTCAGTAAATTTAGCTCTATGTTGCTACAGAGCCCTCAATGTTTCAACGAGTAGTAGATCTTTTCTGCCAGCCCTTGCGAAATACCCGGCACTTTTGCAATTTCCTCCACGCTCGCGTTGAGTAGTCCTTGCAATCCCCCCATGTATTTCAACAACATTTGTCGACGTTTTGGCCCAACGCCTTCGATCGTTTCAAGCGTGCTGGTATTTTTCACTTTCGCCCGTTTTTTCCGATGTCCACCGATAGCGTGATCGTGCGACTCATCGCGGATATGCTGGATCACATGCAAAGCGGGAGAATCTGGCGGCAGGTTGAAGCCCTCACCTTCAGGCTCAAAGAACAGCGTTTCCAGGCCAGCCTTACGGTCAGTTCCTTTCGCCACACCCAGCATCAGCGGATGATGTTTATCCCACGGCACGTCCAACTCGGCAAAAACCTGTTTCGCCTGACCCAACTGCCCTTTCCCGCCATCAATAATGATGACATCAGGGATTTTGCTCTCTTCAATCGCTTTTCCGTAACGGCGACGCAGCACCTGATTCATCGCAGCATAGTCATCACCGGGCGTGATACCCGTAATATTATAGCGGCGGTACTCCGCGCGCAGCGGGCCGTTAGCGTCAAACACCACGCAAGAGGCGACAGTTTGCTCACCCATGGTATGGCTGATGTCGAAGCACTCCATCCGCTTCACTTCTGGCAATTTTAACAAGGTCGCCAGGGCGAGTAGGCGCTGATGAATGGTCGATTGTTGAGAAAGTTTGGTGGTCAGCGCGGTCGCCGCATTGGTCCGAGCGAGCTTCAGATAGCGCGCACGGTCGCCGCGCGGTTTGGTCTGGACGTTGACCCGCCGTCCTGCCAGCTCAGAGAGCGAATCTGCAAGCAACGTTTTATCATTGAGAGCAAAGTCGAGCAGAATTTCTGACGGCAACGTACGCATCTGACTGCCCTGCAAATAAAACTGGCCAACAAAGGTTTCCACCACTTCGCCCAACTCTGTGCCAGCGGGCACTTTTGGGAAATAGCTGCGGCTACCAAGAACCTTGCCCTGGCGTATAAACAGAACATGGACGCAGGCCAGCCCGGCATCGAAAGAGACACCAATAACATCCAGATCGTCGCCATTATTGGAAACGAACTGTTTTTCCGTCACCCGACGCACAGCCTGAATTTGATCGCGAATGCGCGCGGCCTCTTCAAACGCCAGCGACTGGCTGGCCTTTTCCATGCGTTCAATCAGCTGCGTCAGGACCTGATCGTCCTTCCCGGCCAGGAATAAGCGCACGTATTCAACCTGCTGCGCGTATTCATCTTCGCTGACCAAACCTGCCACACACGGGCCCAGACAACGTCCAATCTGGTATTGTAGACACGGCCGGGAGCGGTTGCGATAAACGCTATTTTCGCACTGACGAACCGGGAAAATTTTTTGCAGTAACGCCAGCGTTTCACGCACCGCATAGCCGTTTGGGAAGGGACCAAAATACTCCCCTTTCGCATGCTTAGCACCACGGTGCATCGCCAGGCGCGGATGGGTGTCGCCGCTCAGGAAGATAAAAGGATATGACTTGTCGTCACGCAATAAGACGTTGTAGCGCGGCTGATACAGTTTGATGTAGTTGTGCTCAAGCAGCAGCGCTTCTGTCTCCGTATGGGTGACGGTGACATCGATCTGCTGAATTTGCGCCACCAGCGCTTCAGTCTTACGAGAGGCAAGGTTACTGCGAAAATAACTGGAAAGGCGCTTTTTGAGGTCCTTCGCCTTGCCGACGTAGATAACCGTCTCGCCAGCGTCGTACATACGGTATACGCCTGGCTGGCTGGTCACGGTTTTCAGGAAAGATTTAGAATCGAACACATCACTCACTGACTGGTTAGGGTCTCTGTATTACACAGACCATGACGAATAGCCAGGTGAGTGAGTTCGACATCGCCATGAATGTTCAGTTTACTGAACATACGATAGCGGTAGCTGTTCACCGTTTTGGGGCTGAGATTCAGTTGCTCCGAAATCTCATTCACCTTTTGGCCTTTAGTGATCATCAGCATAATCTGCAATTCGCGCTCAGACAAACTGGCAAACGGTGAACCCGTTTTTTCCGGCTCTATCTGACTCAATGCCATCTGTTGAGCGATATCCGAGGCGATATAGCGCTGCCCGGCATACACGGAACGAATGGCATTCACCACTTCCTGTGGCGCAGCGCCTTTAGTGAGATAACCGGCAGCGCCAGCCTGCATCACTTTCGCGGGCAACGGGTTTTCAGTATGAACGGTCAGCATGATGACTTTAGTATCAACGAAGGCGCGGGCGATTTTGCGCGTGGCTTCAAGCCCACCGATGCCGGGCATATTCATGTCCATCAACACCACATCGGCAGAATGGGTACGGCACCACTTCACGGCATCTTCACCGCAGCAGGCCTCACCGGCCACTTTAATACCCTTTATATCTTCAAGTATGCGACGTATCCCTGCGCGCACGAGTTCGTGGTCATCAACAAGAAGGACGTTGATCAAAGGAAATGTCTCCAGAAATAGGGATATCGCGACTGACTGCTAATGCGTTTATATTAACGGTTTTCATCCCAAGTTTAAAACGTTAAAAAGGTACGGTACGATTCCGTTCACTTTTTTTGGAAATTAGTCTGTACAGCAAGTGGAAAGAAAAACCCAGTCTAAGTAGCTTTCTTCGCCCTTTTTAAGCGCCAGCATTCAAAAAGTTACAAAAAACAAACACCGTAAAAACGCAAAAAACAGAAGATATATTTTTGTAACAACAATTAACAGCAGCCAAACGAAGCCTAAACAATTAAGGGATATTAAAACATAACAGCAATTATACTTAACTCGGGTTTACCCGAATAAACAAAACAATAAGTGTTCAAAAAACAACCACTGCTTTTTTTCCTCTGGCTTATGGTATACTCCGCCGCCTTAACTTTCATCGTCGCGCTCCAGCGCAGTTTTGTAATGAGGAATATCCATGAGCACACCTGAATTCGCCACCGCGGAAAACAACCAAGAACTGGCGCAGGAAGTATCCTGTCTGAAAGCACTGTTAACTCTTATGCTTCAGGCAATGGGCCAGGCCGATGCGGGCCGTGTGATCATTAAGATGGAAAGACAAATCGCGCAGATGGAAGATCAAAACCAGGCTGACGTATTTGCTGGCACAGTTAAGCAAATTAAACAGGCTTACCGTCAGTAAAAAAGAGACGGCTGAACGCAAAGCATTCAGCCGTCTTCGTGTCTGGCACGCAGAACAAGGGTGTTGTCAGATGAAACCGGTCGCCGCCGCATAACACGCAATCTGCGTTTTATTCGGTGCGTTAAATTTCTTCTGCATATTCTTCTGATGGAAATTGACCGTATTTTCTGAGATCGAAAGAATAATTGCGATTTCAGCCGACGTTTTTCCCTCCGCCGTCCACTTCAGAATCTCCTTTTCACGCTTGCTGAATTTCATCTCAGGTGGCATCACCATTTCATCCTCAAATCGCAGCAATGTGGTCAGTGCCATTTGCACCAACATTTGCAGGCGCAATTCTATTTCTTCGCTGTCCATCATTTTACCAAACTGACTGGTGCGAGAAACGGAGAGAAAACCCAGCGCATGATTAGGCAACATCAAACATTGCGTAATGCCCTTACGCAGACCATGGTCGCGCGCACCATCCCATAACGCCTGCGCATCCGCAAATAACGCGTCAGTCCAGGGAAGATGCCCCTGCATGAAATTCTCACGCTTTAATACCGGATCAATAGCGAAATAATTTTCTGACTGATATTGCGACATCCATTCAGCCGGATAGCTTGAACGAACGGATATTTTAGGACGCGTAAAGGGAACCGGATGCCTGACACAGAGTGAGTAATAATCGAATTCAAGTGCCTGGGTTTGTTGTTGAAGCTCTTCATACACTTCATCCGCAGAGCCCATATCCTGGAATCGCAGGAAGCAATTCCGTCGCCATGTAAAAAAGTCTGTATCCCTCATACTTACCGAATAAAACCCCTGAAAAAACTAATCATTATTATGGTGAATATAACCTAACACATAAAACTTATTTATATGTATAAAAAATCGTCCCAATTGAGAACTAGTTGCATTTTAGCTGTGCTTAATACGCAGAAGTAGAATAAAAACATCTACAGATTAGGATAATTAGGGAATATTTTGCTCCAGATTGGCTTTCTGGAGCAAATTAATCAAAGAGGGCTATTTCGTCAGGAATTTCTCGAGGAATTGACGCGTACGAGGTTGTTGAGGATTGGCAAACAATTCTTTTGCTGGCCCCTGCTCCACAATGCGCCCCTGATCCATGAAGATTGCTCTGTCCGCGACATCTCTGGCAAAGCTCATCTCATGCGTGACAATCACCAGCGTCCGCTTCTCCTGCGCGAGTTGGCGAATGGTGTTAAGCACTTCGCCCACCAGCTCGGGATCGAGCGCCGAGGTTGGTTCGTCAAACAAAATAACATCGGGGCGCATCGCTAGCGCACGCGCAATCGCGACGCGCTGCTGCTGCCCGCCCGACAGACGACGCGGATAGCTGGTCTCCTTCCCGGAGAGCCCGACTTTGGCCAGCAGTTCGCGGGCGCGTTGAATAGCCTCGTCTTTGGGTTCCCCCTTAACGATGACCGGCCCTTCGATAATATTCTCGATAACCGTGCGATGAGGGAACAGGTTAAAACTCTGGAACACAAAACCGACATGCTGGCGCAGATGGCGAATCAGCGTTTTTTGCTGACCGAGGGACTTCGCGGTATCAATGGTGATATCACCCACGCGAACGGTTCCCCCCTCCGGGTGTTCCAGCAAATTAATACTGCGCAGCAGCGTGGTTTTACCGGAACCACTCGGCCCGATAATTGCCACCACTTCGCCCTCCTGTACCTCGAGATCAATACCGTGAAGAACAGTTTGCCCGTGGAATTTTTTTGTCAGGTTTTTGACGTCAATTGCACTCATTTCGGATCTCGCTCCTGACGATTAAGCTGATTTTCAAAATAGTTTTGCAGCGCGGACAGCACGGTTGCCATCACCCAGTAAATCAGTGATGCGGCCAGATACATGGTGAAAACTTCCAGCGTGCGCGACGTAATCAGCTGCGCCTGACGGAACAACTCCGGCACCTGAATCGTTGCCGCGAGCGAGGTGTCTTTAACCAGACTGATAAAACTGTTGCTTAGCGGCGGGAGCGCCACGCGCGCGGCCTGGGGCAAAATGGCGCGACGCAGCGTTTGCCACGGTGTCATACCGATACTGGCCGCCGCTTCCCACTGACCTTTATCAATGGATGAAATCGCTGCACGTAGCGTCTCAGAGGTATACGCCGCCGTGTTCAGCGACAGACCAATCATCGCCGCCGGAATAGGATCCAGTTCAATACCAAACTGCGGCAGACCGTAATAAATCATAAACAGCTGGGCGATGAGCGGCGTACCGCGAAATACAGAGATGTAAAAGCGCGCCAGCCAACGCACCGGCAGAATCGGCGACATACGCATCAGCGCCAGAATAAAGCCCAGCACTAAACCGAAGAACATCCCACCCAGACTGAGCTGTAACGTAAACACAGCGCCCTTGAGCAGGTACGGTAGCGAATCAATAACCAGCTGAATACTTTCTTGCATTATCGTTTTTCTACCTGCAATTAGACGTGAGGATGATAGGCAAATAACGCAGGCGCTCCGCCCGTATGCACAAACAGAATTGGGCCTTCATCCTTAAAGCGCTTCTGAGTAATACCGTCGATAAGTCCCGCCATCGCCTTACCCGTGTAAACCGGATCAAGCAAGATCCCTTCCAAACGTGCCAGCAATTTTATCGCTTCCACCCCTTCATCATTCGGCGTGCCGTAGCCTGGCGCATAATAGTCATCCCACAGCACAATCTCAGCCTGCGCCGGAACTTCCAGCTGCTGCGCGACCGCCTGCTGCAAAGCGAAAACTTTTGGCTTTTGATCCGCCACGCTGCGCGAAACGGTCACGCCAATGAGTTCGACGTCCGGCATCAGTTGCTCAAGCCCGACCGCCAGGCCTGCGTGCGTTCCAGCACTGCCCGATGCCACGACCACGGAGGACAAGCTCACTGCGCCTTCACACTGCTGCGCAATTTCCAGCGCGCTTTCAACGTAACCCAGCGCACCAAGCGCATTCGAGCCACCCACCGGAATCACATAAGGCCGAAAGCCCTGCGCTTCGACGCGCGTCGCCAGCGCGTCGAGCTGTTCAGTGGGATGGGTTAATGCATCACACATTTCAATCTGCGCGTTGAACAGATCCAGCAGCAGGCGATTTCCGTTGCTGAGATAGTTTTCCGCACGCGTACCAATCGGGTTTTCCAGCAGTGCTACGCAGTTCAGCCCAAGCTTTGCGGCCACGGCCGCCGTCTGACGAACGTGGTTAGACTGAATCGCACCCGCGGTGATCAGGGTATCCGCCCCTTCGCGCAGCGCATCTGCCGCCAAAAACTCCAGCTTACGCAGTTTGTTTCCCCCCATGGCCATAGGGGTCACGTCGTCACGTTTAATAAAGATATCGCGCCCTAAATAATCCGAAAACCGCGGTAAATATTCTAGCGGCGTCGGTGCGCCAATGAACTCCAGGCGCGGAAAGCGCGTTAAATTTTGCAGTGACATGGAACCTCCGGTAACTCTGTTTTTGTTTATTATTTTTTATTATGCACGCTAGAACGCCAGAAATAAAAAAGGCGCTTTTAAAAGCGCCTTTTTTTGTCATTTAAGACTTATTTAGTGACGTCAGCACCGAACCATTTCTCAGACAGCGCTTTTAACGTCCCGTCTTTTTGCATATCGGCAATAGCACCGTCGATCGCTTTGACCAGATCGTCGTTGTCTTTACGGACTGCAACGCCAGACTCCTGACGAGAGAACGGCTCACCGGCGACGGCCAGCGTATCTTTGGTTTTCTTCACCAGATCCAGCGCAGCCAGGCGGTCGACCAGGATCGCATCGATACGGCCCACGCGCAGATCCTGATATTTAGTCGGGTCATCATCATAGGTGCGGATATCAACACCCTGAACATTCTGACGCAGCCACTCTTCGTAGTTGGTCCCAAGACCGACACCCACTTTTTTACCTTTGAGGTCTGCAGCGGTTTTGATCGTGCCTTCGTTACCTTTCTTCACCAGCGCCTGAATACCTGACACGGTATACGGCGTTGAGAAATCATATTTCTTTTTACGTTCATCGGAAATGGTGACCTGGTTAATCACCACATCAATACGTTTGGAATCCAGTGAAGCCAACATGCCGTCCCATTTGGTCGGTTTCAGCGACGCTTTCACCCCCAGATGTTTCGCCAGCTCTTCGGCAAACTCAACTTCAAAGCCGGTCAGTTTGCCATCGTCACCCTGGAAACTGAACGGTGGATACGTTCCTTCCAGCCCAACCAGCAGCGTGCCGCGCTCTTTGACTTTATTCAGTAATCCTTCAGCCGCGAACGTTTTCACGCTCATTCCCGCGACCAGCGCCACAGCCATTACGCCCATCAGCGCCTGACGACCCAGAAGTGCTAATTTCATAATTACCCCGATATAGTGGTTTTTTGAGTAGTGTAAGGCTTTCGCCTTTGGCGTCAAAGGCGAGTCCGCTACATCTTATTCAATTTTAATATATATCAGAAGTCGCTTCGGCGTAGACTTTCTGCGTAACCGCACCCGGCACATGCGCTTTATATTGCGCGTATTTACGCAGCGCGATGCGATAGTTATTGGTGCTGGTTGCAGGCAACCACGGTTCAAGATTTTCATCCATATAACCGGTTTTCAGTAAGTCGCGGGAGATATTTTGTACCGTCAGATGTTGCCCCAGACGACGCAGACGCACGACGTATTCGCGCACGGTCCCGTGGCTCATCTCGGTTTGTTCAAAGAGGAATTGTTTAAAGCCGATAATATCGAAAAAGTCGCTCTGCTCTTTGCAATGCAGATCGCCACAAAAACGACACAAAGCGACCCACTCCTGCTGCTCTTCACGCCACGCGGCTTCATCCATCAGGGTGTCGAGACGGGAGATCGCAATTTTATTCACGATTTCGCCACGACGAACCAGCGTAATACGGTCAAGCAGCTTATTGCAGTGAGCACAATGAGTCTGGCTGTGTTTAAAGTCTTTTAGGTAGCGGCTTAAAGGCCGTCTTTTAGATTGCTGCACCGTCATGATAACTCCTGGTTGTCAATACGTTGTGCGGCATTTTTCGGGCGAATTGACTCGCCTATAACTTACCCAGCTTGGTACGTAAGCGTTTAATGGCCTGGCTGTGCAACTGGCTCACCCTGGACTCCCCCACTTCCAGAACCGCGCCGATCTCCTTAAGATTCAGCTCTTCCTGGTAATAGAGGGTTAACACCAATTGCTCACGCTCAGGCAATGCTTCAATAGCATCCATTACGCGTTGGCGTAAATTACCTTCCAATAATTGGTGTAACGGGTTTTCGTGCTGATTCTCATCAGTCACCAGTTCAACACTATCGCCATGCTCTTCACGCCACTCATCATAGGAAAAGAGTTGGCTGTTATTGGTATCAAGCAACATCTGACGATAATCCTGAACCGCGATACCAAGACGCTCCGCCACTTCAGTTTCTGTCGCGTTTCGTCCCAGCTCTTGTTCCAGTTGCCCTATAGCATGTGCCACTTCGCGTGCATTGCGGCGAACACTTCGCGGTACCCAGTCACGGCTACGCAGTTCGTCCAGCATCGCACCACGAATACGCTGTACTGCGTAAGTCGTAAATGCCGTTCCTTGCAGAGCGTCATATCGATCCACTGCATTCAGTAGACCAATACCGCCCGCCTGTAGCAGGTCGTCCAATTCAACACTCGCTGGCAATCGCACCTGGAGGCGCAATGCTTCGTGACGCACCAGCGGGACATAACGCTGCCACAGCGAGTGTTTATCCATTACACCATCAGCGGTATAGAGTGTATTCACGATAAACAGCCCTGCGTTAATTGAGTTATCGGCATGATTATCCGATTCTGGAGGGGTTTTAATCGGGTGAATAGTGGGTGAAATGAGGGGTTATTTGAAGGGTAATGCAAAAAAGGAGACTGCCCGACTAATAGCCGGGCGACAAAGTGATTGTCCGGGTTAATGTTTTTAACAAATCATAGCCATCCCAGTGCAGTGTAAATTCCATGGTTTGACCCACTGCAACTATTCGATCAACGCCTTTTGGAGCCACGTTTTGAATAAACTGCTTAATGTTATTTTCTGTTAAACCCAACGTTGCGACAGTTTGGCATTTTTCACCGCACACGGGCGCCATTTCACTAATATCATCGAGTAGCCACTCATAAAAAAGGCCGCTGCCATGATGATTTTCCAGCATGTCCTGAGTCACTTTTTCCGCTTCGACCCGGAAAATATGCCGCGTTTCTGACGGAATATATTTTAATTCAGGGCTACGCGCCGCGCGCTCACAATAATCAGCCAATGTTTTCACCACGGAAACCGCTTCTGGCACAGGTTTGTCGCGCAAGCAAGCCTCAAACTCAGTCCAAAATAGGACGCGGGCCTCGGCTTTTTGCTCACCCAACCACACTACCAATTTTGGGGAGGTACAAGCCTGTTGGTCGGTTAATAATGTGTCGTTATAAAAGTTTTGCGCAATACGCTGTTTATTGTCGGCGGCGAGATAAGCATCGGCCTGAATAACGGCAATGGAATAGCGATCGGCAAAAGCAATATCGACTGCACGTGCGGACATGGGTGACTGACGAATTAATGCGATGGTTTTATCGCCCCCCCAAATCATACGAGCCTGACACATCGCAGAGAGTGCGTGATTAATTTCTGGCTCATGCCCATATTGCACCAGACAAATCAATTCACGTATCGCAACATGATGTTCAAGCGCCTGGTTAAGCGCCTGGCAAATAATATCCACCTGAACAAAAGGTTTCGAGGGCAGCCGCACGACGTTGGTATTTCCGGTTAGTAATCCAGCAAACAAAGAGTAAGCAAAATTGACGGCAACATTGGATGGCGCAATATGGAACGTAATACCTCTGCCCAGCAATAATTCATTATAGGCGTGCGCTTTTTTCATTTGTTCCAGCGCCGCTTTCCGACACCAGAATGCCAGGGAAATAACATCGCTGTGCGGGCGTGCCTGCGGTTCCGTAAGCAAAATTTTTGAAAAGGATTGCAAAAACGCGATCACGTCCGGGTCAAATGGAATACGCGGCTGAACATCGCGCATCTGCTCCAGCACCTGTTCGTTGCCTACCCGATAACGCAACGTTTTAAAAATCGGCGGCATAGGTATCACTGCATCCTCTTATTTCTGCATTTTTAAGTCGACCGATAATACGAAAATACTTTCCGGCTCTGCCGCACGGACAATCATCCTCGCCCAGCACAACCCCTTCATCTTCCGTCAACAATGAATGCCCAGGATAAGATTCCGGGAGCGTCGAGAGCACCTGGATAATACCTGGCTTACCGTGCGGGCAGGGTGAAAGATCCAATGGATCGCGCACGATAACATCCGAGAAAATACTGGCGTGTAGATGGCCGTGCTCACACTGCATATAGATGCAGCCGGTTTGTTCCACCATGCCGTAATAATCATACACTTTCGTCAGGCCGCACACGCTGTGCAACGCATCGGCAAACGCGCTGGCGGAAACCGCCTGCGACTGAAGCTTTTTCCAGCCACCGCCGTGGATAAGGATCCCGTTCGCTAAATCCAGCTTAACGCCGCTTTCCTTAAGCGCCTGATAAAAATGCTGCCAGACCATAAAGGTAAAACCAAACAGCAGAATAGGTTTACCCTGATGACGTTCCAGAAACGCGGTGATGCCGTCGATATCCAGCGCCATGGTATCCGTTAACGCCCAGCACCGGTCGGAGCCGAACATCGAAAATCCGAGGATCCCCGCGCCGCGCGCAGAGAACATATTGCGATCTTTCATCACCGCCGGCGTATCGAGAATGAGCATGGGCAAACGCCCGGCGCCAGTGAAATGGCTGACAATTCGCACCAGTGTTTTCTGCTGTCGCGCCGCCGTCATCTTATCGAGAAAAATACGCGACACCGCCTGCCCTGTCGTCCCTGAAGAGGTCATGGTTTTCACTACCTCTTCATCCGGCACGCTTTTAAGCGTCAACGTTTTAAACAGCGACACGGGCAAAAACGGGATATCTTCAGGCTGTTGAAGTTGCGACACATCGCAGCCCAGCCCCTGCAAAATGTTGCGGTACGGCTCGCAGTGCTCCTGATGATGTTCCGTCAGTTTGCGCAGTCGTTGCAGCAGATGCTCACGCTTTTCCTGGCGCTCAAACGCGTAGGGCCCGTGTTCCAGCCACGCATCAAACTCAATCACAGAACGCCTCCAGCTCTCGGTACAGCGTCTTACCTGCCGGATTTTTAGGAATCGCGTCGATCCCTTTCACCGTAAAGGCAGAATGGTGAAGCTGGCAGGTTTGTGCAAGATAGCTTTTGACCGCTTCAGTCTGAGCGGCATCGGTGATAAACACCTGAACGTTGTCGTCACGCCCAACCACCACGCACTCCGTCGCCGGGAAGGCATTCAGAACCAGATGCTCAAGCTCATCCAGCCCGACGCGGTTGCCGAACACTTTCAGAAAACGCGTCTTTCGCCCGACGATGGTGTACAACCCCTTCTCATCAACGCTTGCCAGATCGCCGGTAGCCAGACGCCCCTGGCGCTCGTCACCTTTGACCAGGTCTTCACGGCAGGTCGCGTAACCGAGCGTCACATTCTCACCGTAATAAATCAGCTCACCGCGCTGTCCCGCTGCGGTGATTTCAGTCCCGGTCTCATCTTCGAGCGCAAATCGGCCACCGGGGATCGCCCTTCCCATCACGCCGGGATTATTCACCGATAGCGCCGGGGGCAAAAAACCCATCCGCGAGGTGGCTTCCGCTGCGCCATACATGACGAAAAAGCGTAATCCTTTTTCCGCTGCCCACGTCGCCAGCTCACTTTGCAGTTCCGGGCGTAATTTTCCCCCCGCCTGAGTCAGCGTTTTTAGCGACGGGAGATCCATGCGGGTAAAGCGCAATTTTTTGAGAATTTCCCAGCTGTAAGGCACGCCGGATAACGATGTGGCCGCATGCTGTTTCAAAAAACGCCAGAACGTCGGTTGAACCGGCCCGCTGTTGGTCAACAGCAGCGTGGCCCCTTGCGCCAGATGGGTATTGATAATCGACAGGCCGTACACGTAGTTCATCGGCAGCCAGGCGAGCGCGCGCTCGTGGCTATCGATAGCGAGATAATCAACGATACTGTGGGTGTTACTGAGCAGGTTTTGATAACTCTGGCGCACCAGTTTCGGGCTGCCCGTCGAACCTGACGTGGCAATCAGCAGTGCCAGCGTATCGTCCATCTCCGGCGCGGGCTGATGTAAATCGTGCAGCTGATAGCTACCCGCGTCGGCGTCATCCTGTTTCCAGACGAAACCAGGGCGATAGATAGCCATTAGCTGTTGCAGCAGTTCCGGGGCGATATTTTTGTCCAGCATCAGCGGCACGGCTCGAGCGTTCAGACAGGCCAGATAGCCCACCAGCGCGCCGGGACTGTTATCGCACAGACAAAAAACCAGCGCGCGGGCGGTTAACTGTTCTGCAAGCGTGTTGACCGCGTGCGCCAGCTGGCGATAGGTCAGCTGTGTTTCATCATCGCTGATAACCGCCACCGCATCGCCGTACTGTTCAAGGTGCCAGAAGGGTGTCATAGCCCGGTCTCCAGAATCGCACCCGCGATCTGCGCTGCGGTCAGTCCGCTTTGCTCCAGCATCCACGCGTATTCGCCAGCCGGGCCGTAACCCTGCGGAATACCAATGGTTAACAGGCGCGGCGTGGTTGGCTGAGTCACCAAAAATTCGGCGACAGCACTGCCCAGCCCGGCGATCACGCTATGTTCTTCGACACTGACCATCAGTTTGCAGCCCAGCTGTTTTTTCAGCGCGTCGGTATCCAGCGGTTTGATGGTAAACATATCCACCACGCTGCAGCTGATCCCGCGCTCGGCCAGCAGGTCTGCTACCTTCAGCGATGCCGACACCATGCTGCCGGTCGCGACCAGCGCAACGTCCGTCCCCTCCCGAAGCACGTTCGCTTTGCCGGGTGTGAACTCAACGGCGTCACGATAGACAATCGGCGTGCGCATACCGCCCGTGAGGCGCAGATAAACGGGACCGTGATGCTCCGCCGCTGCGAGAGTCAGCAGCGCGGTCGCGGTCGCATCAGCAGGAGAAAGAATGGTTAAATTCGGAATCGACCGCAGCGTGGCGATATCTTCGATTCCGTAGTGCGTGGTGCCAAACATGCCCATCGCAAAACCCGACGCCAGCCCGACGACCTTAATGTTGCCCTGCAAATACCCCATGTAATGGCGCATTTGTTCGCAGGCTCGCAGCGCGGCAAAATTCGCAAATGTCGTCGCAAAGGGAATGCTTCCCTGAGACGCAATCCCCGCGGCCACACCCATCAGATTTTGCTCAGCAATCCCCACGTTGATATAGCGTTCGGGGAACGTGTGGCTAAAACGCTCCATGCCCGACGTAATACCCAGGTCCGCCGTCAGCCCAATAATATTCGGATTCTGCTGGGCGAGGTTTAGCAGCGTCACGCCAAAGGTGCCGCGCGTGCCCATCATCGACCAGGCGCGGACGTCAGCGGGAGAAACGGAAATTTTCATACCAGCTCCTCCAGCGCAGCGCCGTGCTGCGCCGCTGACAGTTTCGCGCGGTGAAACGCGTTGTTATTTTCCATAAAGGAGATCCCCTTCCCTTTCACGGTAGTGGCGATAACCGCTTTTGGTTTGTTGTGGGAAGGTGCAGCAAAGGCCTGTCGCAGCGCCTGAATATCGTGCCCGTCGCACACTTCGACGTGCCAGCCGCAGGCTTGCCACAGCGCGGGGAAATTCATTTTTAGGGTTTGCTCGCAGGCGATATCCGACTGATATCCGTTGACGTCAACGATAGCCGTCAGATTATCTAATCCGTGATGCGCAGCAAAAAGTGCGCTCTCCCAGATAGATCCTTCATTACATTCGCCATCGCCCAACACCACATAGCTGTGCCACGGCTGTTGCTTGAGACGCTGATGCCAGGCGATACCGCTGGCAAAACCGACGCCAAGCCCAAGCGAACCGCCCGCGAAATCAATCCCCAGCGCGGGATTCATCGGCGTTAACGCCGGAAATTGCGATCCGCTCTGGTCGAAGGTCGCCAGCTGTTCATCGCTGAGCACGCCGTAATGGTGCAATGTCGTATAGAGTGCCAGCGCGGCATGCCCTTTACTTAATAAAAAACGATCGCGTTCCTGAGCGGCCATATTCTCTGGCTGATAACGCATCACCGATCCATACAGAACGGTGGCGATATCGACCATCGACAGCGCCGAGCCAAGATGTACGCCGTCAACGGGCGCATGGAACGCGACATCAACGATCGAGCGGCGGATCTGGCGGGCGGCCAGCTGCAGTTCAGCGAGCGATTTCATCGTAATCCCCCGTCGACGCGAATTGTCTGACCGGTAATGTAGCTGGCCAAATCGGAGACCAAAAAGACCGCCGCATCGGCGATGTTAGACGGATTACCCAGACGGCGGAGATCCGTCTGATTGCGCGTGGCTTCGATAATGGCCGCTGGCAAGGTGTCCAGCATATCGGTATCGGTAATGCCCGGCGCGATGCAGTTCGCGCGGATCCCGGTTTCACCCAGCTCTGTGGCAATCGACTCTGTTAAGGCAATCACCGCCGCTTTTGATGCGCCGTATGCGGATTTACCAGCATTACCATCCTGCGCGGCCGTTGAGGCGATATTGACGATACTGCCCTGCTTCTGGCGGGTCATCAGTTTTGAGACCGACTGAGTAAAATTGAACAGCGCGAAGAAGTTGACTTCAAACTGCTGGCGTAACGCCTGCTCGGTGGTCATCTGGAACAGCGCATTCAGCGTGATACCTGCGTTATTGACCAGGCCATGCAGCGGACGCTTGTCGCTCATCAGCTGTTTGACCGCCAGCTTCATCGCGGCCGTGTCGGTCAAATCAAAACAGAGCGGCCAAATTTCGACGTCGTGACGTGCAGCAATCTCAGCCATGTCGGCTAAAAACGCATCGTCAGCGCTGCGGGCGTGGGCATAAACATTGGCGCCATTCGCCGCGAATGCTTCAACCATCGCCCGACCAATACCGCGCTTGCAGCCGGTGATAATCACATTTTTATCTTTTAACAGCATACGATGCTCCTTAATGACCAATGCCGCCGTCAACGCGGATAACCTGTCCGGTGACGTAGCTCGCCGCATCAGACGCTAACCAGCAAAGTGTGTTTGCCACCTCTTCGGCAAGACCAGGGCGTGAAATCGCCGCTGCCGCCATTTTTTTAGCGACCACGGATTCCGGTAAATTCTCCGTCATCGCGGTCTTAATCACGCCGGGTGCCACCGCATTCACGCGTATCCCCTGTGGCGCAAGTTCTGCAGAGAGCGTTTTGGTCGCCGCCACCATCGCCGCTTTCGACGCTGAGTACGATAACTGACCGACGTTGCCGTCCAGGCCAGAAATACTGGCGATATTGATGATACTGCCGCGCTTATTACGTAGCATTAAACGCGTCATATACTGGGTAAAGACCATCTGCGAGAAGAAATTGATGGTGAAGGTTTTTTGCATCTGAGCCAGCGTGACCATCGGGAACAGCGCATCAAGCGTGATTCCCGCCACATTCACGAGGATATCAATCGGCTGCTTGGCTTTTTGAATGGTCATCGCCGCGTTTTTGATTGAGGCATCATCCAGCAAATCAAAGCTAACAGGCGTGATAGACACGCCGTGTTCTTCACTCAGGTCGCGGATGAAGGCCAAAAAGGCCTCATCTTCCTGCTGAACGCAGGCAAACAGGTTCGCACCCTGGCGGGCGAAGGCCACGAGCGTTGCCTGACCAATTCCCTGCAGGCATCCAGTAATAACGGCAGTTTTCCCGGCCAGTAACATGTTTACCTCTCCGTTAATCAGGCAACTTCAACATCATATTTATTAAGGATCTCTTTCCCTTTTTCCCAGGAGGAGAAATCAATAATGTCTTCGGTGTCCAGCATGATGTCGAAGGTCTCTTCCAGCGCGGCAATCATGCTCATATGGCCCACGGAATCCCACGACGGCGTATCCTGATATTTATAGGTAGGCAGAATATCTTCTGACACTTCAAAGGTTTCGACGAAAATCGCGTTGTATTTTACTAAGTTAGTCATGTGAAATAGCTCCAGATAAAACAGTTACTTAAATACTTTCTTTTGATCGTTTTTGCGCATCACGCGCGCCGGATTACCCAGCGCGACAGACTCATCGGCAATATCGCTGAACACGGCGCTGCCCATGCCAATGATGACGTCATCACCGAGGGTGGTTTTTTCTTTAATGGCAGAATTCATTCCGATAAAGACGCGCTTGCCGACCACGCAGTGCCCGGCCAGCGTCACGTTGCTGGACACCACGCTGTGCACGCCAACGTGCGTATCATGACCCACACTCGCGTGCGGCTGAATCAGGGTGTTTTCTGCAATAAAAACGTCGCAGGAAATAAAGGCGTGGTCGCAGATAATCGCGCCCGCACCAATGTGCGTTCCCGACGGAATAAAAACAGAGGGATGGATTAACGTCGCCAGGCTGGTTTTCGCCAACACTTTCTCAGCCAGTTTCTGCCGCGCGGCGGGCTCGCCAATGGCGATCACCACTTCCGTGCAGGGATGATCCAGCAGCGCAAAGCGGTGAACCGGCACGCCGGAGACCACATTTTCGTCCGTCACATCATCAATAAAAAAGATCTCTTCCCAGCGTGAGGATTGATTCAGCTGCTGTGCCAGCATTAAGACTTCGCGTCCCAGGCCGCCTGCGCCATAAATACCCAGTTTCATGCCACTTCTCCATCTGCATGGCGCACCAGCGGTTGATTCGCGGCGGTCGCGCTGTACTGGCGAATCATCGCCACCACACGATCCTGATCGTCCTGCGTCAAATCAGGGTAAATCGGCAGACAAAGAATCTTCTGCGAAATACCCTCGGCCACCGGCAGATTTTGCGGGCTGGCTGAGGGCAGATGGCGATACATCGAGAACGAGCTGATCAGCGGGTAGAAATAACGGCGGGAGTAAATATTCACCTCTTTTAGCACGTCATAGAGCTGGTCGCGGCCGATCGGGTACGCATCGTTGACGATGACCGGGAAATAGGCGTGATTCCACTCCACGTTGTCCGGCGCACGAAAGACCTCAATCCCATCGATATCGCTGAGCAGTTCGCAGTAGCGCGCATAAATGTCCGCACGGGCCGCTAACGCACCGTCAATGTGTTGCAGCTGCACCAGGCCAAACGCGGCCTGAACTTCGTTCATTTTGGCGTTAATGCCCGGCGCAACGACGGTCGTCTCGTCGGCAAAGCCAAAGTTTTTCAGATAGTCGATGCGTTGCTTCATTCTGGCGTCCGGACAGATAATCGCCCCGCCTTCAAAGGTGTTGAACACCTTCGTGGCGTGGAAGCTCAGAATCGACAGATCGCCGCAGTTCAGTACGCTCTGGCCATCTTTTTTCACGCCGAACGCGTGGGCCGCATCGTAAATCACCTTCAAACCCCAGGCATCGGCAATCTTCTGGATGCCGTCGACATCGCACGGAATTCCGTAGCAGTGCACGGGCAGGATCGCCGAGGTGGCAGGCGTGATCAGCTGTTCAAGCTTCGCCGGATCGATATTGCAGGTGACCGGATCAATATCCGCGAAGACAGGCGTGAGACCGTTCCACAGCAATGAATGGGAGGTCGCCACAAACGAATACGGCGTGGTGATCACTTCTCCGGTAATGCGCAGCGCCTGTAATGCCGTCAGCAACGCCAACGTGCCGTTGGAAAACAGACACAAATGTTCAACGCCAAGATAGTCCGCCAGCGCTTTCTCCAGCTGCTGGTGGAACTGACCGCCGTTGGTTAAAAACTTGTTGTCCCAGATTTGCTCCAGGTAAGGAATAAATTCCTCCAGCGGCGGAAGCAGCGGGCTGGTGACGTAAACATTATTCTTCATAGCGCACCTTCAAAATAAAACTGTGTTTGCCTTCGCGAGCGCAATGACGCCGCCGCGAACCGCCCTACTCTTCTACCGTAAAACTTTGCGCTGGTTGCCCGGCACAATATATCTGCCACGCCTGACGCAGCGCCTTTTCCAGCGGTGCTGCGACGTCAAATCCATCCTGCTTGAGCGGCATTTGCTGGCGCATTCTCTGTCGCCAGCCGTTGAGTTCTTCGAGGTTGCTTTGCCACGCGACGGCTTTCTCGACGTAATCCTGCTGGCTGGTGGCGACAAACTTTTGTAGGCCGTAGATATGCATGATTTCCACGCCCTGTCGGGAAGACGTTGTTCCGCCCGCAATGCTCAGCGTGGGCACCCCCATCCAGACGGCATGGCTTGTGGTCGTGCCACCGGTGTAAGGGAAGGAGTCGAGCAAAATATCCACCTCGTGGTGCATACGCAGATAATTTTCAAGCCCGGTCGTTTTACGGAAAATCAGCTGTGAATCCAGCACCCCGAGCGCACACAGTTTTTTGCGATAGCGGGCAATCATTTCGTCGTCGTCCATAAAGCCAATGAGCAATTTGGCCGTCGGATTACGCGCCATGATTTGCGCCCACACGGCGAAAACCTCATTGTTGAGTTTTTTGGAACGGTTGAAGCTGCCATAGGTGAAATAGCCATTGCTCAACGCCGGTAGCGGGTTGACGTCAGGGCTAAGCTCACTGGGTGCAAAGAAACTGCGCAGCGGCATGTAGAGCAATTTTTCCGTGTACTGATCGTCCATTTCACCCGGTTTGCCAAGCCCTGGCGTGGTGATACGGTAATCCATCTGCTCAAGACCGGTGGTGCCGGGATAACCAATCCAGGTCATCTGAATGGGCGCAGGTTTAAAACCAAACACCGGCAGACGGGTGCCCGTGGTGTGGCCAGACAGGTCAATCAGAATATCAATCTGATCCTCGGCGATTTGCTTCGCCACTTCGGCGGCGCTAAGTTCAGTCACCAGGCGGCTCAGGGTAGCGGTTTGATCGTAATGGTCTCTGACCGCATCACTTTTATCGATGGTGTGGTAAGCAATGACATCAAACCGATCGCGGTTCAGGTTATCCCAGAATGGCAGGAAGAAATTGCTGACCGGATGAATGCGCAGGTCACCCGAGACGAACCCGACACGCAGCTTACGGTTGGGGTCTTTATTGCCGAAATAGCGGATGTTCACCTGCTGTGCAGCACACCATTCATTCAGCTGACGGCCATAATCCTGATGGGCAGCAAACAGCTCGGCGGGCGTTACGCTGGCATCATGCGTCAACACAAACAGCAGGCTGGTAAAGGTATCAAAATCATAACTTTTCAACGTCAGTGCTTTTTGCAGGAAATAGCGCGCATCAGCCATTTTTTGGTTATCGCTGAGGATGATGCCTATGATGCTCAGGAAATACGGCACGTCTGCCCGCAGACGAATGGCCTGCCGGGCACATTTCTCAGCGACCGCCATTTCCCGACGTTCGTGGTAGATACACGCGAGCAGGTTCCAGCAGTTGGCATTTTTATCGTTAATGCGCAGTAATGCCCGCAGTAACTGGCGAGCCTGCAGAAGATCGTTGGTTTTAAACAGCGCAGTTGCCAGATCGAAATAGCTATCCCAGTGCATGGAAAACTGGCCCAGCAGACGGCTACTCAGCTGTAGCGACGATTTCCACGCGCCCATTAGCAGGCTTGACCGCGCCTGACAGCGCAGCAGATGAACGTTGTCCGGATCGGCTTCGAGCAAACTCTCCAGCCGTTCACGCCCCTCTTTATTACGCCCTTGCCTGATAAGCGCGTTAACTTCATCGTACACGCTGTCGTACTGTTGATTGTCTTCGACCGATATCGGCTTGAGATCTATTTTGAGCGGGAAACCACCGTATTTACGTTCACAGCTGAAGATCAGCAGTGCGGTATAAACCTGCTTAATGATTGCCACATTGTCGGACTTCATAAATCGCTGGAAACCGGCACGCCACGCAGCGGTCGAACCGGTCAGCAGGCCTTTGTCACGCAGCGCGCAAAACAGCAGCCAGCTTGATTCATCGCTGTTTTTTATCTCATCCGTGGCAAAGACCCACTCTTCGCGGCTAAGCGTTACGGTTTGCCCCCAGTAATTACCGAGAGTGATGAAATCCTGCTCTGCAAACGCCTCTTCCGTCACGGGCACAATGGGCCGCAAAACGGTGTCAATGGCGTCGTTATAAGGCGAAGGAACGGCGCTGATCATGAGGCCATTGATGGTGTTCCCCAGCAGATCCTGCAGCGAGGCGACCAGCTCAGCGCGGGTGTCGCTGGCCGTATCTTCCGGGAAGCGACAGTGGAAAAGCAGCTGCTCGAAGCTCAAACTCAACGGCCAGACTTCCGTCAGGACATCCAGGATTTGTAGCGTGGTTTTGTTTTCCGTTTTCAGCGGTGTGCCATCCAGCCCGATATGTCCGTTCGCCGCTACGCCAAAGTGGTTGATCTGACGCTTAAAGCAGCCTGCCCAGTGCAAATGCTCAACCGATTTCAGGTCTGGCGTAGTCGCAGCGTCGTGCGCTCCAGCATGCGAGAGCAGGCTAAAACGTTCGCGGCGGTTGACGGCAAAATCAAGATACTGCTGGCTTTTCTCACGTGAGCTGCCGCCGCTAATCAGGGCATGCATCTGCCCTGTCTGGATGCCGAACGTGTTCGCCACTTCAGATTGAGGAACGGCATCGCCAATATAGCTAAAGCCCGCATCGGTGATTTGCTGATGGAAATCGGTGAAATAATCGGCCTGATTGATATTGCCGAGATAGCGGAACGCGAGCGTCAGATCGCTGCTTTGCTCTGCGTCAGTGACCTGATTTTTCAGGCCGCCTTCGGGCAGCGTCATCGCCAGATAGCTGAGCATCCCGCGCGCGGAATCCAGCTGAGCGTCGATACCCTCTGCGCCGCTGGCGTGGAAGCTGAGCGAGTCCTGCAGCGTTTTCGCATCGTGCGCGCCCGGCAGTACCTGCCAGTGAATCGCCATCATGCCCTGTGCGGAAAGGTGCGTCTGGCACCAGGCCAGCAGCGCTGTGCGCTCGTCGCCTCCCATCAGAGAAAACAGCCCGCGCAGGATGATGTAATCAAATTCACCCAAATCGGAGGCCAGCAGATCGGCAAGCCCGGCATGATGCAGCTCAATGTTCGCCAGCGCATACTGCGCGATCTGCTGTTGACCGCGAGCGATGTCGTCTTCATGAATATCGACGCCAATCGCCACGCTTGCGGGCCAGGCCAGCGCGTTGGCAATCAAGGATTCACCCTGCCCGCATCCCAGCTCCAGAATACGCGCCTCTGCGGGAATAACCGCATCAGCGAGATAAAGCGAGGCCGCCGCATGAAAAGCAACTGGCGTATGACGAGAGGCAGAGTAAACGCGTGTCACGATAACGTATCCAAAATAAAGAATGAAACTGTCTTTGCCGCGGCTCAGGCCTCTGGCAGATATTTGCTATTCAGCTGGCGTTTATAGTCCTGATAAGGACCAGCAGCGTTTTTCTTGGTGGTCACCACCCAGCTAAACGCCGCGTCGGAATGCCTGATATCAATAAGTTCTTCCGTCGGTTCGCGACCAATGGCCATCTGCTCAACCGGGGATAAGATATCAACCGCAAAAGAGAGCGCGATTTGATCGAGGAACCATTCGGCTTTGTCACTCGCCAGGTTAACGTCGATGAAATGCCCCACCGCCGCAAAATACTTTTGCGAGATTTCACCGCCGCGGGTATAGACGAATCCGGCCGGGATCTGTTCCCACAGCGGCAACCCCTGATGATGCGAGAAGATCAGTTCGTTATCCTGGTAGCGCGTTTTCACCTCATCCCACGGTTTTCTCACCAGGCAATCGGCGTCCAGCACCATCACCGGCCCGGTGATTTTCTCGATCGCATGGCTCAGGAAGACAAAGCGGCGGCAGGCGTAATGGACATTGACCGCTTTGAGCGCGGCAAAATATTCGCTACTGAGTGAGATCGACAGCCCTGGCAGTTTTTCGCCAAGCGACTTCAAATGCGAAATCATTTCTGCGTCGCAGTTATAAATGTGGAAATGGACGTTCAGCGCGGTGCCGTTGGTTTCATAGAGGGAGAGCAGCAGCGCGATAGCGTGTTCGTAGTAATAGCCTTTATCGCACGCCACCAGCACGGTCGTTTTGCCGTTATCTTCCGGCGCGATCAGCCATTCGTAACGGGATGCATCCAGTTCTGGCGCGGGTTCCGCCAGCGGTCGGAAATCAATAAACGAATCGGGATAACCGCCCAGCTTATAGATGCAGCACACCACCATCACCAGCGTCATGCGATCTTCGCCAATCAGATCGGCGTTCGACGTTAACTGCTGAATCACTACATGCGCCTGGTTGTAATCCTCTTCCATCAGACAGATGAGCAGCAGGATTTTAAGGACATCTGGCGTTTCGCTGAGCGTTGAAAGATTGTTAGAGATAAGGAACAGCACCGAGTCGATTTCATTGACGCGGAACAGCAGTTGAATAGACGCCACCAGATAATTGACGTTGTCCGAGAGCTGCATGGCCTCTACGACCTGACGGGTGATCAGCGCGACTTTTTCGGCTGCCAGCGGTCCGTCAGAGCGACCATCAAATGCACCGTTAGCGAGTGCAACTGAACTCATCATCAGCTTTAATGCGCGATCGTTTTCCGTGTCTAAATCGGTTTCCGCATCCCAGAGTTTCGCTTCGAGCGAGTCAAAATCAGCATTGGCATAGTTCAGGATTTCGACCACAAGATGCGCGGGAAGAGCATCGGCATCAGGCAAAGAGATCGTACGGGTAAAGACATCCCGATAAAATTGATGCAAAGCTCGGGTACGAGCGTAATTAGTCATATTTTACGTAACCTGTGGTGACACGATTTTTAGCCAATACTGCAGATGCTGAAAGGTTATCACCAGAGCGGCAACCATAATGGGGGGAACAAAACCTAAATGAAGGGCTTATTTTCGATATTAGAAAACGAGGAGGCTGACGTAATTAAGGAAAGAGAGGCAAAAAAAAGGCTGCTGTTTCCAGCAACCTTTTCTGAATATTCTGCGAAATTAACGCAGCAGGGACAGCATCGCCTGAGGAACCTGGTTTGCCTGAGACAGTACAGAAGTACCAGCCTGCTGCAGGATCTGCGCGCGAGACATGTTAGAAACTTCGGTAGCGTAGTCAGCGTCCTGGATACGGGACTGAGCAGCAGACAGGTTAGTGATAGAGTTGTTCAGGTTGTTGATGGTAGATTCGAAACGGTTCTGAATCGCACCCATGTTTGAACGAGCTTCGTCGATTTTACCGATAGCTTCGTCAGCAGCAGAGATAACAGCCTGTGCAGTAGAGTTATCAGCAATTTTGGTGCTCAGAGTGGAGCTCAGAGTACCGGAAGTTGCGTTGATCAGCGCAGTGCTGTCGATAGAGATGGTGTCGTTAGTAGAAACACCAGCACCAACCTGAATGCTCAGAGCGGTAGATACCGCACCGTTCAGCAGGCTTTTGCCGTTGAAGTTAGCACCACCCGCGATACGGTCGATTTCAGACAGACGCTGAGTGATTTCAGTGTTGATTGAATCCAGGTCAGTTGAACCGTTGGTGTCGTTTGCTGCCTGTACAGACAGTTCACGGATACGCTGTAAGTTGGTGTTGATTTCGTTCAGGTTGCCTTCAGCAGTCTGAACCAGAGAGATACCGTCGTTTGCGTTACGTGCTGCCTGAGTCATCCCTTTAATCTGGGAGTTCATACGGTTAGCAATCGCCTGGCCAGCAGCATCATCTTTAGAGCTGTTGATACGCAGACCAGAAGACAGACGCTCGATAGCGGTACCCAGGGAAGACTGAGATTTGTTCAGGTTGTTCTGAGTAGTCAGGGACAACAGGTTAGTATTGATAACTGCCATGATTAAATTCCTTCAAATTGATTTTTAGGGTCGGTGTCTAACACTCACGGCGTCTCTCACCGTCAACAAGGTTATCGACGGGTCTGAAAAAGACTTTAGAAAATATCGAAGGAATTTTTTAATTCACTGTTTTTAAAAGAATTGTTTTTTCATCCACGCTTTAAGCATTCCTTTTACGCGTTCAAAATCTCGCCTCCCGTGCATCCGCATTGCGCGCTTTATTAAGGGTCGATCCTGGATTTGAACTGTCGAGGCGAGCGTTATGCTTCTATAAGCCTCCGTTTGAGGGGGTAATTCCACGATTTATTTTTTTGAGCTTACCGTAAACTTTTCCGGTGTATGGCCGATATAAGTCTGAAACTACCATTGACAAGGAACAATGTATGGCGACTATCAGTAACCTCGGCGTCGGTTTGCCTGGGCTGTCAGACCTGTACGATAAGTTACAGGCTGCTGAAGAGACAAAATTAACGGCCATTGCTACGCAGAAAACCAAATACGATGCGCAGATTACGGGTTACGGTAAATTGCAAAGCGCCCTGACCAATCTGCAAACCGCTGCGGCTAAGCTGGCTAACACTGATACCTGGAACTCAACGACGGTTACCAGCACCAATACCGCGTTCGCTGCCACTACCTCAACAAATGCTAACGTTGGCGAGTTTACGGTTAACGTCAGCAAGATTGCTAAAGGCCAGGTTCTGACGACAGCGCCAGGCACCATTGATAGCAATACGAAACAGCTGGGCGGCACGACAGCGGATAACACCCGTACAATTACCATCACCCAGGCTGGCGCTGACAGCAAACCGATGACGGTGAAACTGGCAGACGGTGATACATCGCTGAATGGCATTGCGAAAGCGATTAACGCAGCCAACGGCGGCGTGACCGCAAGCGTAATCAAATCCGATACCGGTGATTATCGCTTGATGCTGTCCTCAAAAACCACCGGTACTGATTCGGATATGACCGTATCAGTGACGGGCGATGACGCGCTGAACGACGTGATTGGCAGTGCAGCCCTGAACGAGCAGGTCAAATCGCAAAATGCCGTTGTGAACGTTAACGGTATCGACATTGTCCGCCAGAGCAACGTGATCAACGACGCGATGCCAGGGGTGACCTTAACCCTGAAAGCACAGAGCACAGCAGATGAAACGCTTTCAGTAACGCGTTCCACCACGGATAATAAAAAAGCCATTACCGACTGGGTTACAGCCTATAACTCATTACAGTCAACCATTGCTTCTCTGACCAAATACGAACCGCCTGCGACGGGTGCTACCGCCCAGTCTTCCAGCAACGGCGTATTGATGGGTGACAGCACTATCAGGGGAGTACAGTCCGATCTGCGCTCTTTATTGACCAATGTCCAGAGTGGATCGTATGCCATTATGGCGCAGTTGGGCATCACCCAGGATCCTATCAAAGGCGCTGACGGCGCAGTTGGGAATTTGAAAATTGATGACAAGAAGCTGACCCAGGTGTTAGCAGATAACCCAGCTGGCGTGCAGGCTTACTTTGTTGGTGACGGCAAAACGACCGGTTTCGCGACCCAAATGAATAACAAACTGACCGATATGCTCAGCACCTCCGTCGGCAAAGAAGGGGTTATTCAAAATGCGAAAGATGGTATCAACGCGACACTGAAATCCATCGGCAAGCGTTATGAAGCGATGGAACTCACCATCGATGCCACGATGGCGCGTTACAAAAAACAATTTAGTGATTTAGATGCACTGGTCACCAAATTTAATGGTACCGCCAGCTATCTGACTCAACAGTTCAGCACGAAGTCGTAAATAAGAAAGGAACCTCTATGTATAGCAAATCTGGTGTACAGGCCTATCAGAAGGTAGGTGTTGAATCTGCCGTCTTAAGTGCCAGCCCGCACCAGTTGGTTGTCATGCTATTCGACGGTGTCCATAGCGCGCTTGTTCGAGCGCGCCTGTTCCTTGAGCAGGGTGATATCCCTGCTAAAGGCGAAGCGCTCTCGAAAGCCATCAATATTATCGACAATGGACTTAAAGCTGGGCTGAACATGGATGTTGGGGGCACGCTTCCCCATAATCTATCAGCACTTTACGACTATATGGTACGCCGTTTGTTGCACGCTAACCTGCGTAACGACGTTGAGGCTATCGTTGAAGTTGAAGCACTGCTGCTTAATATTTCCGACGCCTGGAAGCAAATCAATCCAGGTTTTCCTCCCACGCAGGATCAATTTTGATGAAAGACTCCAGCTTATCCCTAAAAAAGTGGCATGCACTTTCTGCACTGAGTAATACCATGCTGAGCCTTGCTCAATCCGGGAAATGGGATGAGCTTATTGAACAGGAGGTCGCCTACGTTTCGCTGGTAGAAAAGATCAGCGTTACCCCTTTCCCGCCTGACAGTAAGCATATACAGGAACAGGCGATGGTGATGCTGAACAATGTGCTGCAGAATGAAATGACGCTAAAAATTCTGCTGCAGGAGCGGATGGATGAACTGCACGGTCTGATGGCTCAGACCGGCAAGCAGAAAAATGTGAATATTACCTACGGAAGGCTTTCCGGTAACGTTTTGTTTCCCGGAGAGATCAATCAGTAATCCACATTAGCGGTTTATCATCCATACTCCAGAGATTCGCCGATAACGGCCTCTGGAGCACGGAAGATGAAAAATCCCACGCTATTACAATGTTTTCACTGGTACTACCCCACCGGCGGTGAATTGTGGCCGGAAGTGACGGCCCTGGCTCCCAATCTTAACGAAATCGGCATCAACATGATTTGGCTGCCCCCCGCCTATAAAGGTGCATCGGGTGGTTATTCTGTTGGCTACGACTCGTACGATTTATTCGACCTCGGTGAATTTGATCAAAAAGGCTCTATTGCCACCAAATATGGTGATAAGGCCCAATTGCTTGAAGCCATCGCGGCGTTAAAAAGTAATGACATTGCGGTGCTGCTGGACGTGGTGGTGAACCACAAAATGGGTGCGGATGAAAAAGAGCCCATCCGTGTGCAGCGCGTCAATGAGCAGGACCGCACCCAGATCGATGAAGAAATCATCGAATGCGAAGCCTGGACCCGCTACACCTTCCCTGTCCGCGGTGGACAATATTCTCAGTTTGTCTGGGATTTCAAATGCTTTAGCGGCATTGATCATATCGAAAACCCGAACGAGGACAGCATCTTCAAGATCGTCAATGATTACACCGGCGAAGGCTGGAACGATCAGGTCGATAACGAGATGGGGAATTTCGACTATTTGATGGGCGAAAATATCGATTTTCGCAATCATGCCGTGACGGAAGAGATCAAATACTGGGCACGTTGGGTCATGGAACAGACCCAGTGCGACGGTTTTCGACTCGATGCAGTCAAACATATCCCCGCCTGGTTCTACAAAGAGTGGATCGAACACGTCCAGGAAGTCGCGCCAAACCCGCTGTTTATCGTGGCCGAATACTGGTCCCATGAAGTCGACAAATTGCAGCAGTACATTGAGCAAGTTGAAGGCAAAACCATGCTGTTCGACGCCCCGCTGCAAATGAAATTTCATGAAGCGTCTCGTCAGGGACGTGACTATGACATGAGCCAGATTTTCACCGGTACGCTGGTGGAAGCCGATCCGTTCCACGCGGTGACGCTGGTGGCGAACCATGACACCCAACCCCTTCAGGCGTTAGAGGCCCCGGTAGAATCCTGGTTTAAACCCCTCGCCTACGCGTTAATCCTGCTGCGCGAAAACGGTGTGCCCAGCGTGTTTTATCCCGATCTCTTTGGCGCAAACTATGAAGACACCGGCGGTGACGGCGAAACTTACCCTATTGAAATGCCGATTATCGAACAGCTGCACGAGCTGATTCTCGCCCGTCAACGTTTTGCCCATGGGGTGCAAACGCTCTATTTTGATCATCCAAACTGTATTGCGTTCAGCCGCAGCGGTACGGACGAAGAACCGGGCTGTGTGGTGGTGCTGTCGAACGGTGACGAGGGCGAAAAAGCGATCTGTCTGGGCGAGAATTACGGCAACAAGAGCTGGCGTGATTTTCTCGGCAATCGTGAAGAGACGGTCACCACCGCCGCAGATGGCGAAGGCACGTTTACCTGTAACGGCGGGAGCGTGAGTATTTGGGTCATGGAGGATGTGCTGTAACGGAGGAAAGTGTGTTTGCCGGGTAAGGCAGTGTTGCCACCCGGCACACAATTTATGGCAAGGTGCTTTCGAGCGGGTTTTTAGTCAGGTATTGCGCACATTCCACCGTTGGGCGGTCGACGCGTTGTAATTCCATACCATCATATTCCAGGGTATTGCCTTCGCGGTCCAGCTGATAGACATCCAGTTTGCGCGTGACGTTATAGAAATCATCTGAGCGCAGCATGATTTTACCTGGCACAGCGACAACCCGCTGCCACTGACGGCAATCCAGCGTGTCGCCCTCTTTTGTCACCACAAGCGTTGCGATCGCCTGCGGACTCACCATTTTGCTTTGCGGCCCTTTCGACTGCCAATAGCCCGCCAGATGTGCAGGGACCGGATGTTTAACCACATCCTGATAATTATCGACCTGCACACACCCGGTCAACGCCATCAGCGCGCCAACCATCACTATTTTTTTCATCATCTTTCCTGCCTGCGAAGAAAAAAATATTGTGGCATTAAAGCGTTAAAGCCGCCAGCGCAAGATGCTGAATGAATGGCAAGGACTACACCTGCATCGACATCATAGGAGGACGAAACCCGCCGCCGTAAAAAGAGGTATGCTGAAGAGTAGCTAAAAACCGGGATCATTCAGGAAGTCATTGCCAAAAAGTGGTGAAGCCATCACTTCGAAAGCCGATGGCAACGAACGCGGTCTGGGATCAACACACCCGCATTCGCTTTGCCTGTCAGCCCTAGACTATTAGTGAAAGTTTCTGTCGATTCACTTACCTAATCAATCAGTATGCGCAATAAAACCCTTCAAAGTGATATAGATTCGACTCATCACAGATGAATATTTTCTTCGCTCAGCTTATCTTGATGGTGCTGTTTATATATTCTTTTAAAAATCATAGTGTTAATTCAGGGGAAATCTTTGATTATGCGTAATCTTGACTGCGAGAACACTTCATGATGTTCACGTCTAAACTGGACGGGTCACATTTCTATAATTACGAGGTGGAAAATGTCAAACGATATTTTATATTTCCAAAATTATATTGAAAGTAACGTAGTACCTGAAATTATCGATGTCGATAATTATAGCACAACAGATTATGATGGAGTTCCCCTAAACCCATCACAACAGTCAGTCGTAAAATTACCCGTTGGAGCATGGCTGAAATTCAGAACAAAAATTCCCTTAGGCCGTAATTCTACGTGTATGATATATGCATCCACAACCTCAGATAATCAAAAAATAGATATCTCCATCGGAAGTATATCTAACGACCCATTATGGAGGATTACCGCAACGAAGGTGGGTGTAGAAAATTATTTTATAGACAATTACTCAAATACCATAGATTTCAACACAGAGTCTGAACAAGATGTTTATTTTAACTTCCCTTCTGGGTTTAATGGATGCCTCAATTGGTTCGTTTTTTGTCAATACTCAAATACTGAAGCAAATGAAGAAAAACTCAGGAGAATGAGTTGGTTTACAGAATCTAAATTTGGACACATGATACATTGGGGAGCGTATTCTGTGCTAGCCAGGGGCGAATGGGTAATGAATACGGAAAAAATCCCCAAAGATGAATATATACAGCAAGCATGCATTCCATTCGATCCAAAAAATTACGATCCTGATTACTGGTCGGATATTATCCTTGGCGCTGGGCAAAAATACGTTACCATAACAACAAAGCATCATGACGGCTTTGCCATGTTTAATACTAATGTGAAAGATTTCGCACCCTATGATGTGGTTAATACAGCCAGCGCTCATCGGTCTGTTTTAAAGCCGTTTGCTTCTGCATGTCATTCTAAAGGAATAAAATTTTGTTGTTACTATTCGTTGCTTGACTGGGGCAACAAATGGGAAGTAGCAATAGAAAATGCTAATTCTCTTGATCCTGAAAATATTAATCCAGATGATGTAACACGTTATCTGTCAGAAATGAAAGAACATCTGAAAGAACTTATTGAAATATTCGATCCGGTATTAATATGGTTTGATGGTGCATGGGCTGCCTTTATAAATGACGAAGTTTCCCAAGGGATTGCTAAATATCTTCATTGTCTTTCTCCTGACATTATTATAAACGACCGTATCGGAAATGGATATGGGGATTACGCAACGCCAGAAAAGAGCATCCCTGCCGGGACAAGTACTGGTTTGTGGGAAACATGTATGACTATTAATAATAGTTGGGGGTATAACAGTAACGATCAAAACTGGAAATCTACGCAAACTTTGCTGAATGAACTACTTGATTGTGCCAGCAAAGGTGGAAATTTTTTACTTAATACCGGGCCAACTGCAGACGGCATTATTCCTCAACCCTGTGTTGACAGGCTTGATCAAATAGGAAAATGGTTATCTAAATGGGGACAAGCCGTTTATCAAACTCGAGCCGGCACCCTTGATGTCTCATATCAGCCGGGATGTTTTTGTACAGTGGATAAAAACAACATCCTTTATGTGACGCTAACCGAAAGAAGCCAGGATGATCAAATCAGGATAGATGCACCTCAGGTATTGCCGGTTAGATGCTACTGGCTTAATAACCCCTCCTCTTCGTTAACGTATACCATTATTGATGGCTTGATGGTTTTCTCGTTGCTGGAAGGTCCTTCAGATGATTTAGGCATTGTTTTGGCAATGGAATTTGAAGAGCTTCCTCAGCCCAAAAACTATCCTGATAAAGCCCTGATGAAACATGCCACTGCCAATAATGTATGGAACAATGATATAAAAGAGTATGGGCCGCAATTTATGGTTGATGGTAATGAAGCAACTCGGTGGGCCTCAAGCATAACACCGGTTATCGTTGAAGTTGATTTGGGAAGTGTTCAAACACTTACAAGAATTGGGTTCAGGCAATATGAAACGAGAATTAATCAGTTCGTTATTGATGCTTATATCGACGATGCGTGGCAGCCAGTTATTACCTCCTCTTCTCCAGCAGCTTATTATATTGGATATCTTGATACTCCGATACGGGCAACTAAAATACGTTTAACAATTAATTCAGTATTTGATGATAACAATTCAAGTATATATACACTCTTTGCGTTGAATGCTAATGAAACACTTCTTCCCGTTAATATACCTATTAACTTAGCAAAAGGATCGTCCGCATCAGCCACTGATGTCTGGTATGATAAAGAAGATCAGTATGGTCCATTATTCGCTATTGACGGCAACCAGACAACCCGATGGGCTGCAAACGCTAATCCACCGTTACCCATTGAACTGACGTTTAACTTTATTAGAGAAACAACATTTGACTTAGTTTTAATTTCTGAGTATTTAACGAGCCAAGAAACCATTAGCCGCATTTCAAATTTCTCTCTGGAAGTTTTCAGTGAAGAACATGGTTGGGTTGAAATATTTAATGGTAATGATATATCAGTCCCCATTTCATTACCCTATCTAACCAAGGGTGAATCAATAAAACTCATTATCAACGATGTGATAGACCAGAGTGGCCCCAGCATTTATGAATTCTCTGTATGGCAAACCGCAAGAAATCAACATGCTCCCCTTGATGATGAGGAGATTCTTGAACTGGAATCCAGGAGCTGCTTTGAATATTTCTGGCGTGAGGCTAATTTGACCCCGGGCGCTAGCGGATATGGTCTTATTTCTGATACGACAAATTCGAGACGAGCAACCATTGCGAATACGGGGTTTGGCCTTTCGTCATTCGTCATTGCAGCCGAACGTGGATGGATTGACTTCGATTTAGCACAGCAACGTTGTCAGCTATCTTTAGTAAGTCTGTTGAATACAGTCCCGCAAGTTAATGGTTTCTTTTACCACTTTATCGACATGGATACATTAGATACGGAGGGAAGCAATGTTTCTACCGTTGATACAATGTTAGCCCTCAACGGAATTTTAACAGCTGGGCAATATTTTGGTGGTGAATGTGGGGCACTTGCCCAGCAAATATTCGATCGTGTTAACTGGCAAAGCGCAGTGAGCCCTGATGGTTATTTCACTATGTCAATCGCACCTAATGGTGACTTAAGTCCTTCTAATTGGGGTGGCTATGCTGAACAATTTTGTATGTATCCTATGGCGCTAGGTTCAACAACCTTTGCTCCCAAAGAAGGAGCATCGTTGTTTTATAATCTGGGCTTTCAGCATGGAAACTATAAAAATAATACTGATGTTATTTATGTGTTCGATGGTGCTCTATTTGCCTATCAATTTTCCCATGCATGGATTGATTTCCGTAAATGTAAAGACAGAAACGGTATAGATTGGTGGCAAAACTCAGTGAACGCTACCGAGGCAAATTATCAATTCTGTCTGGATTATCATGACATTCTTCCATCACTGGATAATTTGAATTGGGGGTTAACAGCGTGCAATGGCCCATCCGGCTATGGTGTTTATGGCGCGCCTCCATCGGGATGGAGTAATGCAAATAATGTGCATTATACAGATGGTACTGTAACGCCAAGCGGACCGCTGGGCAGTCTGCCATTCACGCCGGACAAAGTTATGGCGTCGGTCAGAGCGTGGTATAACACCCCCTCTCTCTGGACAAGTTATGGATTCTCTGAGGCCTATAACACGTCGACAGCGTCGATATTCTACTGTCCGAAAAACTCGGGCCTCACTAAAGGTATTACAATATTGATGATTGAAAACTATCGCAGTAGGCTGATATGGGATACCTATATGAGCCATCCGGTTTTGAAAAGAGGATTACCTGTCATATTCGATAATCCTTAATCGTAAGGCAATGCGACGCTATTTAAGTGTGTCCTAAAACATAGACGGTAGCGTCGCAGCTTTTCCGGAGAAACACAGTCTGCTTTTAGCTTTTTTTTATACTCGTGGCGGTAAAGCTAAGGCAGTTTGGCAGAAGTGACATACATCCATGCACTTTCGTGTTCTACCTACAGATAGCAACAGGAAATAGTGTGGCTACACCGTAAATGTTGATGAATAAGAGAAGTAATAAATAGGAGATGGGAAACGACAATGCGGCGCGCCGGATTTGCTATCGCAAAGTAAATCTCGCCAGGCATGCTGTTGATTAACGGCTGGAGCAAGCCTAACGTTCACCGCTAAGCAAATGGGGCGCTCTGACGTTCTGAGGATTTACCGCATATACAGTTCATGGATGGCCGAAAGCAATCAAGAACAAGGGATCATCTTGCACAAGAAATGATCCGAGTTTCCCCACCCATGCCCCACGCCGTGAGATCATGTCCTACTAAGTGATTTTTTCAGTAGGTTAACTGACCTACACCTGCATCGACATCATTTCTTGATACGCCGTGACCAGCTTATTTCGTACCTGAATGCCCATCTGTAAAGAGACAGACGATTTCTGCAAATCGGTCATCACGTCGTTCAACGCCACGCCAGGTTCGCCGAGAGTGAACTTCTCCGCCTGCGTACGCGCAGCGTTTTGCGTATCGCTGATGCGATCGAGCGCGGCGTGAAGTTGTCCTGCAAAGCTGATTTCCGGCTGTGTGTCCGCCACGCTCGTATTACGGGCCGTCATCGCCGTTGCCTGCAACTGACTGATCACCCCTTCAATGCCCTGTATTGCCATGACTCTCCCCTGGATGGTTTTTTATCAGCGGCAAGACTAGCACCTTGTCAATGAGATAATGCCGCTAAATAGCGTTAAAAAAACGGGTTATTTGACGCATAGAAAATCTCAATTCATCAAATAATGGCGGGGCCATAAATATGGGCCTTTTGTCGTGTTTGCCGACCCGGGAGTCATTTTGTTTCTTTACACAAATAACGTAATCCACATTGAGCCGCGAGGTGCGCTATGACTGCAACAGCAGCAACGGCATCGCAAAATAAATCGCTCGAGTGGATGAACCGCCTGCGTGCGAACCCTAAAATCCCATTGATCGTGGCTGGTGCCGCGGCTATTGCGATTCTCGTTGCGATGGTCTTGTGGGCGAAAAGCCCCGACTACCGCACCTTGTATAGCAACGTGTCCGATCAGGATGGCGGGGCTATCGTCACGCAGCTAACCCAATTGAATATTCCTTATCGTTTCGCTGATAACGGCGGCGCGATTGAAGTCCCAGCCGATAAAGTTCACGAACTGCGTTTACGTCTTGCCCAGCAAGGCCTGCCGAAAGGCGGTGCGGTCGGGTTTGAACTGCTGGATCAGGAAAAGTTCGGTATCAGCCAGTTTAGCGAGCAGATCAACTACCAGCGTGCGCTGGAAGGTGAACTGGCGCGCACCATTGAAACGCTGGGTCCGGTTAAAACCGCTCGCGTCCATTTGGCGATGCCAAAACCGTCTCTCTTCGTGCGCGAGCAGAAGAATCCATCCGCATCGGTGACCGTTACTCTCGAACCGGGCCGCGCGTTGGATGAAGGGCAAATCAGCGCGGTGACCCACCTGGTCTCCAGCGCCGTTGCCGGTTTACCAACAGGCAACGTGACCGTCGTCGACCAGAGCGGTCATCTGCTGACGCAATCCAACACCAGCAGTCGCGACCTCAACGACGCGCAGCTGAAATATGCCAACGATGTTGAAGGCCGCATTCAGCGCCGCATCGAAGCGATCCTTGGCCCTATCGTGGGCAGCGGCAACATTCATGCGCAGGTTACCGCGCAAATCAACTTTGACAATAAAGAGCAGACGGAAGAGCAGTACAGCCCGAACGGCGATGCCGCTCAGGCCGTGATGCGTTCACGTCAGTTGAACACCACCGAACAGATTGGCGGCCAGAATCCTGGCGGCGTGCCGGGCGCACTCTCTAATCAGCCTGCGCCGGCCAACAACGCACCGATCTCGACACCGCCTGCTAACCAGCAGAACGGACAACAAAACGGTCAGCAGAATAATCAGCAACAGCAGACTACGTCGACGGCAGCCAACGCGGGCCCACGCAATAGCAGCCGTAACGAAACGACTAACTACGAAGTTGACCGTACGATTCGCCACACCAAGATGAACGTTGGCGATGTCCAGCGCCTGTCGGTAGCGGTCGTCGTGAACTATAAAACGCTCCCGGACGGTAAGCCTCTGCCGCTGACCACCGATCAGATGAAACAGATTGAAGACCTGACCCGCGAGGCGATGGGCTTTACCGAAAAACGCGGTGACTCACTTAACGTCGTGAACTCGCCGTTCACTGCGACTGACGAGACCGGTGGTGAACTGCCGTTCTGGCAACAGCAGTCGTTTATCGAACAGATGATGTCCGCTGGCCGCTGGCTGTTGGTTCTGATTGTGGCATGGCTGCTGTGGCGTAAAGCGATTCGTCCGCAGCTCACCCGTCGCGCTGAGGAAGCCAAAGCCGCGCAAGAAATGATGAATGCGCGTCAGGATATAGAAGAAGCCGTGGAAGTTCGCCTGAGTAAAGACGAACAGACGCAGCAACGCCGTGTGAATCAGCGCCTGGGCGCTGAGGTGATGAGCCAGCGCATTCGCGAAATGTCAGACAACGATCCGCGCGTCGTCGCGCTGGTCATCCGCCAGTGGATGAGTAACGACCATGAGTAATACTACGCTTTCAGGAACAGATAAAAGCGTCATCCTGCTGATGACCATCGGTGAAGATCGTGCGGCAGAGGTGTTTAAACACCTCTCCGACCGCGAAGTCCAGACGCTGAGCCAGGCCATGGCTAACGTGCGTCAGATTTCGAATTCACAGTTGACCGACGTGCTGGCCGAGTTTGAGCGTGAAGCTGAGCAGTTTGCAGCGCTTAACGTCAATGCCAACGAATACCTGCGTACGGTTCTGGTGAAAGCCCTGGGCGAAGAGCGTGCTTCCAGCCTGCTGGAGGATATTCTCGAAACGCGCGATACCGCCAGCGGTATCGAAACGCTTAACTTTATGGAACCGCAGAGTGCCGCCGACCTTATTCGCGACGAGCACCCGCAGATCATCGCCACCATCCTTGTGCACCTCAAACGTGCGCAGGCGGCCGATATTCTGGCGCTGTTCGACGAACGTCTGCGTCACGATGTGATGCTGCGTATCGCCACCTTCGGCGGTGTCCAGCCAGCGGCGCTGGCGGAGCTGACCGAAGTGCTCAACAGCCTGCTCGATGGTCAAAACCTCAAGCGCAGCAAAATGGGCGGCGTGAGAACGGCGGCAGAAATTATCAACCTGATGAAAACGCAGCAGGAAGAGGCGGTTATGTCCGCTGTTCGCGAATTCGACGGCGAGCTGGCGCAGAAAATTATCGACGAGATGTTCCTGTTCGAAAACCTGGTCGAAGTCGACGATCGCAGCGTCCAGCGCCTGCTTCAGGAAGTGGACTCCGAATCCCTGCTTATCGCACTCAAAGGCGCCGAGCAGCCGTTGCGCGAGAAATTCCTGCGCAACATGTCTCAGCGTGCGGCGGATATCCTGCGCGACGACCTTGCCAACCGTGGCCCGGTTCGTCTGTCTCAGGTGGAAAACGAACAGAAAGCGATCCTGCTTATTGTTCGTCGTCTGGCAGAGACCGGCGAGATGGTGATTGGCGGCGGAGACGACGCATATGTCTAATGAGCTGCCGTGGAAGCGCTGGACGCCAGACGACCTTGCGCCTCCTGTCACAGAATTTATGCCTGCGATGGTCGCTCTGAGCGACGAAGACAGTGACGCTGAAGAACAACCGGAGCTGACGGAAGAAGAGCAGCGCGTTCAGATGCTGGCACAACTGCAAATGCAAGCGCATGAGCAGGGTTACACCTCAGGTATGAATGAAGGCCGCCAGAAAGGACACGAGCAAGGTTATCAGGAAGGCCTGGCAAAAGGCCTTGAACAAGGTCTGGAGCAGTCGCGTCAGCAGCAAGCGCCGATCAACGCCCGCATGCAGCAATTAGTCAGTGAATTTCAAAATACCCTGGACGCGCTGGATAGCGTCATTGCCTCGCGTCTGATGCAAATGGCGCTGGAAGCTGCGCGTCAGGTGATTGGTCATACGCCTCCGGTAGACAATTCGTCGCTGATCAAACAGATTCAGGGATTACTCCAGCAGGAACCGTTATTCAGCGGTAAACCTCAGCTGCGCGTTCATCCCGACGATTTACAGCGCGTCGAAGAGATGCTTGGCGCCACGCTTAGCCTGCACGGCTGGCGTCTGCGTGGCGATCCGGCGTTGCATCATGGCGGTTGTAAAGTCTCCGCTGATGAAGGCGATCTGGATGCGAGCGTGGCGACGCGCTGGCAGGAACTTTGCCGTCTGGCTGCACCGGGAGTGATCTGATGACAGCCCGACTCACGCGTTGGTTGAACACGCTCGATAACTTCGAAACGAAAATGGCGCAGCTGCCTTCCGTGCGTCGTTATGGTCGTCTGACCCGCGCAACCGGCCTGGTGCTGGAAGCCACAGGCTTGCAGCTCCCGCTCGGTGCAACCTGCGTGATTGAGCGTCAGGATGGTAACGACACGCAAGAAGTCGAAAGTGAAGTCGTTGGCTTTAACGGCCAACGCCTGTTTTTGATGCCGCTGGAAGAAGTCGAAGGCATTTTGCCCGGCGCGCGCGTTTACGCCAAAAATAATTCCGGTGACGGGCTGCACAGCGGCAAGCAATTGCCACTCGGTCCGGCGCTGTTAGGCCGTGTACTGGATGGCGCAGGCAAACCGCTTGATGGCCTGCCCTCCCCTGATACCACCGAAACCGGCGCGCTGATCACCCAGCCCGTTAACCCGCTGCAACGTACAGCAATCGAACATGTGCTTGATACGGGCGTCCGTCCGATCAACGCCCTGCTGACCGTGGGTCGTGGGCAGCGTATGGGTCTGTTTGCCGGGTCGGGTGTCGGTAAATCCGTCCTTCTCGGCATGATGGCGCGTTACACCCAGGCGGACGTGATCGTCGTGGGCCTGATTGGCGAACGTGGTCGTGAAGTTAAAGACTTTATCGAGAACATTCTCGGTGCGGAAGGCCGCGCACGCTCCGTGGTGATCGCCGCGCCAGCGGACGTTTCTCCGCTGCTGCGTATGCAGGGCGCGGCGTACGCCACACGCATTGCAGAAGATTTTCGCGACCGCGGTCAACACGTGCTGCTGATTATGGATTCCCTGACGCGTTATGCGATGGCTCAGCGTGAAATTGCGCTCGCCATCGGTGAACCACCGGCGACCAAAGGCTATCCGCCGTCAGTCTTTGCCAAACTTCCGGCGCTGGTTGAGCGTGCGGGTAACGGGATTACCGGTGGCGGTTCCGTAACCGCGTTTTATACGGTACTGACCGAAGGCGATGACCAGCAGGACCCGATTGCTGACTCCGCGCGCGCGATACTTGACGGCCACATTGTGCTGTCGCGTCGACTCGCGGAAGCCGGTCACTATCCGGCGATTGATATTGAAGCCTCAATCAGCCGTGCCATGACCTCGCTTATCTCTGAAAAGCACTACGCCCGCGTGCGTAACTTTAAACAACTCCTTTCAAGTTTCCAGCGTAACCGAGACCTGGTGAGCGTGGGCGCGTATGCCAAAGGCAGCGATCCGATGCTCGACAAGGCCATTGCCGTTTGGCCGCAGCTGGAAGCTTTCTTGCAACAAGGTATTTTTGAACGTGCCGACTGGGAAGACTCAACGCAAGCGTTAGAGCTTATTTTCCCGCAGGTGTAATAAAGGTGGAGGGCGGAGATTATGGCGCAACATGGCGCATTAGCTACGCTGAAAGATCTGGCTGAAAAAGAAGTGGACGATGCCGCATTACAACTTGGTGCGATGCGGCGGGGCTGTCAGCAGGCCGAAGAACAGTTATCGATGCTGATCGATTATCAGCACGAATACCGTACCAACCTGAATACCGATATGACACAGGGCATTGGCAGTCAGCGCTGGATTAACTATCAACAGTTTATTCTGACGCTGGAAAAAGCGATTGAACAGCATCGCCAACAGCTTACCCAGTGGAACCAAAAAGTGGAAAAGGCGCTTGATTTCTGGCGTGAGAAGAAGCAGCGGCTTCAGGCCTGGACAACGTTACAGGACCGACAGAGCGCTGCGACACTGCTTGCCGAGAACCGGCTTGATCAGAAAAAAATGGATGAGTTTGCCCAGCGCGCATCAATGAGGAAATCTGAATGATCACACTGCAACAACTGCTGATGACCGACAGCGACCTGCCTGGCGGTACGCAGACGGGTAAAGGCGCGGATGGCGCGCAAGATTTTCTCTCTCTGCTGGCAGGTGCATTAACCGACGCCGCAGGTCAGGGAAAAGACGCGCCGTTGACGTTGGCCGATCTTAAAGCGGCTGGCGGCAAACTGTCGAAAGCGGCCTTATTACAGGACGGCGATAGCGCCATCCCGAGCAAACTCGCCTCTCTGCTGGCGCGTCAGGATCTGTTCAAAACCGACGAAGCGGCGCAAGCAGCCACGGCAGAAACGACTCTCCAGAGTCTGGTTTCCGGCCTGTTGCCTGCGACGCACAGCGATGCGTTGAAAACGCTTGTGGCTGACGCACAAAAAGAAGACAGCAAAAGCGATCTGAGCGAAGAAGATTTGGCCGGGTTAAGCGCGTTAATGGCGATGCTTCCGCATCAGCAAACCGCGACGGCGCGGGCTACGCCAGCTAACGACGTGAACGCGGTCACCACGCAGGCGGCACTCTCACAGCCAGGCGTTGGCCGTCAGGCGGCACTGAATGATGATGGGTCTACCCTCGGCAAAACCAAAGCGCAGACCACTGATGTGGACAGCAAGCTGCTCGCCAGCGCGCAGTTGACGCCGGTTGCCGCCGCCGCGGTTGAAAAGCATGAAGCCGCAAGTGCGTTCTCGTCCGCGTCACCTTCTGCATCTCTCGCACCGATCATGGCAAACGTCACAACGCCCCCGGCCGCCACGAATGTCGCCTCCGCGCCATTACTGAGCCAGCCGCTGGGCACGCATGAGTGGCAACAGGCGATCAGCCAACACGTGACGCTGTTCACTAAGCAGGGACAGCAGAGCGCAGAGCTGCGTTTACATCCTGAAGATTTGGGTCAAGTTCAAATCTCTATTAAAATGGATGATAACCAGGCTCAATTGCAGATGATTTCTGCCAACGGTCACGTGCGCTCTGCACTGGAAGCGGCACTCCCAATGCTGCGCACGCAGCTTGCAGAAAACGGCATTCAGTTATCGCAAAGCACCATCAGCAGTGACAGCTCTGCGAACCAGCAGCAGTCGTCTTTCCAGCAGCAACAGCATGCTTCTCGTTCCGGCCAACAGGGCGAAATGGGCGATGAAAATGATGAATTGCTGATCACGCCTGCGGCATTACAGTCTGCAGCTCGCGGAAATGGCGCGGTAGACATCTTTGCCTAAACGCCAGAGGTAACGTGATTATCTTCGTTTGTTCCACGCTTTGACCAAAGCAGAACACGGGATAATCACTCTATTAGCTGTACCGAAACAGGAAGCACGTAACCGATGACTGACTCCGCAATCACCAAAAAAGGCAAGCGTTCCATTTGGATCCCGCTGCTGGTGTTGATTACGCTCGCCGCATGCGCCACTGCTGGCTATAGTTACTGGCGGTCGCAGCAAGCGCCGTCAGCCACTGCTAAAGCAGAACCCCCACCGCCTCCGGCCCCGGTCTTTTTCCCAATGGATACGTTTACCGTTAACCTCGGTGACGCGGATCGCGTGCTTTATATCGGCATTACATTGCGTTTGAAAGACGAAGCAACGCGCACTCGTCTGAGTGACTATTTACCCGAAGTCCGTAGCCGCCTGCTGCTGCTGTTCTCTCGTCAGGACGCCACTGGGCTGTCAACTGATGACGGTAAGCAGAAGCTGGTCGAGGCCATCAAGCAAACGCTGGCACCGCCACTGGTAACCGGTCAACCTAAGCAGGAAGTCACTGACGTTCTGTACACAGCTTTTATCCTGCGGTAGAGACATGGGCGATAGTATTCTTTCTCAAGCGGAAATCGATGCGCTGCTTAACGGCGACAGCGAGAAGAGCGATGATCCAAAACCGGGTCTGGGCGGCGAGCCTGAAATTCGTCCCTACGATCCCAATACCCAGCGTCGCGTGGTGCGCGAGCGCCTTCAGGCGCTGGAGATCATCAACGAACGTTTTGCACGACAGTTCCGTATGGGCCTGTTCAACCTGCTGCGTCGTAGCCCGGACATTACCGTCGGTGCGATCCGCATTCAGCCGTATCATGAGTTTGCCCGCAACCTGCCGGTGCCAACTAACCTTAACCTGATCCATCTGAAACCGCTGCGTGGCACTGGCCTGTTCGTGTTTTCTCCGAGCCTGGTGTTTATCGCGGTCGATAACTTGTTTGGTGGCGACGGTCGCTTCCCGACGAAGGTGGAAGGACGCGAATTTACGCATACTGAACAGCGCGTGATCAACCGCATGCTGAAGCTGGCGCTTGAGTCGTACAGCGACGCATGGAAAGCGATCAACCCGCTGGAAGTGGAGTATGTGCGTTCCGAGATGCAGGTAAAATTCACCAACATCACGACGTCACCGAATGACATCGTGGTGAACACACCTTTCCACGTTGAGATCGGTAACCTGACCGGCGAATTTAATATTTGTCTGCCGTTCAGCATGATCGAACCTCTGCGTGAAGTGCTGGTTAACCCGCCGCTGGAAAACTCCCGCAACGAAGATCAGAACTGGCGTGAGAATCTGGTCCGTCAGGTTCAGCACTCGCAGCTGGAACTGGTGGCAAGCTTTGCGGATATTCCGCTACGGTTATCTCAGATACTGAAATTACAACCGGGCGATGTTCTGCCGATAGAAAAACCTGACCGTATTATTGCCCATGTGGATGACGTACCTGTATTGACCAGCCAGTACGGCACCGTAAACGGTCAATACGCGCTACGTGTTGAGCACTTGATCAATCCGATATTGAATTCGCTGAATGAGGAACAGCCCAAATGAGTGATATGAACAATCCGTCCGATGCAAACGGCGGAGCGCTGGACGATCTGTGGGCTGATGCATTGAACGAGCAACAGGCACCCGCGAGCAAAAGCGCTGCGGATGCGGTGTTCCAGCAGTTAGGCGGCGGTGACGTGAGCGGTACCCTGCAGGATATCGATCTGATTATGGATATCCCGGTCAAGCTGACTGTTGAGCTGGGTCGTACGCGTATGACCATCAAAGAGTTGCTGCGCCTGACGCAGGGCTCCGTTGTCGCACTTGATGGCCTGGCGGGTGAACCGCTGGACATCCTGATCAACGGCTATTTGATTGCTCAGGGCGAAGTTGTGGTTGTGGCTGATAAATACGGTGTTCGTATCACTGACATCATCACCCCTTCCGAACGTATGCGTCGTCTGAGCCGTTAAGTATGAAAACCCAGGCAATTGTCTCGCAGCCCTCTGCGGTTCCAGGCTCACCGCTGCTTCAGGTAAGCGGTGCGCTGTTGGGTATTATTGCCTTTATTTTGATTATGGCGTGGCTCGCGAAACGCTTTGGTCTGGCGGGTAAAACCGCCAACACGCGCGGTTTGAAAGTGAGTGCCAGCACCTCGCTGGGCCCACGCGAGCGCGTGATTATTGTCGACGTTGAAGATGCGCGCCTGGTACTTGGCGTCACCGCATCACACATCAATGTGCTTCATAAACTGCCTCCTGCGCCCGTTGCGGGCGAGGATACCGCAGAGAATCCAGCGGATTTTCAGTCCGTGTTAAAGAGTTTGCTTAAGCGTTCCGGGAGATCGTGATGCGCCGTTTGTTGTCCCTTACGCTTGCAGGCCTCGCCCTGTTTGCTCCCGCCGTCTATGCGCAATTGCCAGGCCTGATTTCCACTCCGATGGCTGGAGGAGGACAAAGCTGGTCTTTGCCGGTGCAGACGCTGGTCTTTATCACCTCTCTGACGTTTATCCCGGCTGTTTTGCTGATGATGACCAGTTTTACGCGCATCATTATCGTCTTTGGTTTACTGCGAAACGCGCTGGGTACACCGTCCGCACCGCCTAACCAGGTGTTGCTCGGTTTAGCGCTGTTCCTCACTTTCTTTATTATGTCGCCGGTCATCGATAAAATTTATGCCGACGCTTATCAGCCGTTCAGTGAAGATAAAATTTCCATGCAGGTGGCGCTGGAAAAAGGCGCGCAGCCGCTGCGTGAATTTATGCTGCGTCAGACGCGTGAAGCGGATCTCGCGCTGTTTGCTCGTCTGGCTAACGAGGGACCGATTCAGGGGCCCGAAGCTGTGCCAATGCGCATTTTGCTGCCGGCCTACGTCACCAGTGAGCTGAAAACGGCCTTCCAGATTGGTTTTACGATCTTTATCCCGTTCCTGATTATCGACCTGGTGATCGCCAGCGTGCTGATGGCGTTAGGTATGATGATGGTGCCCCCTGCCACCATTGCCCTGCCCTTTAAGATTATGCTTTTCGTACTGGTAGACGGCTGGCAATTGCTTGTCGGGTCGCTGGCGCAAAGTTTCTACAGTTGAGGAGCGCGCAATGACACCCGAATCGGTCATGATGATGGGCACGGAAGCGATGAAAGTCGCCATTTCCGTTGCCGCGCCCTTGCTGTTAGTGGCCCTGGTTACCGGTCTTGTGATCAGTATTTTGCAAGCCGCTACTCAGATTAACGAAATGACGCTGTCGTTCATTCCTAAAATCATCGCTGTGTTCGTGACCATAATTGTTGCCGGACCGTGGATGCTCAATCTGTTGCTCGATTACATGCGCAACCTGTTTACCAATCTGCCGTACATTATCGGCTGATTATCTGAATGCTACATTTCACCAGCGATCAATTCATGGAGTGGCTTGGCCTCTATTTTTGGCCACTACTGCGTGTAATGGCGTTGATCATGACGGCGCCCATACTGAGCGAAAAATCGATTCCTAAACGGGTCAAAATTGGCCTGGGAATGTTGATTACGTTCGTGATTGCGCCGACGTTGCCACCGGTGAATATCCCTATTTTCTCTCCGCAAGCAGTCTGGCTTGCGCTTCAGCAGGTGCTGATCGGCGTGGCGATTGGTTTCACCATGCAGCTCGCCTTTGCGGCGATTCGTACCGCGGGTGAACTTATCGGCCTGCAGATGGGGTTATCATTCGCCACCTTCTTTGACCCTGGCAGCCACCTCAATATGCCCGTGCTGGCCCGCGTGATTGATATGCTGGCTATGCTGCTGTTCCTGACATTCAATGGTCACCTGTGGCTGATTTCGATGCTGGTGGACACGTTCCATACCTTGCCCATCGGCGGCAATCCGGTGAACAGCAACGCGTTTCTGGCACTGACCCGTGCCGCAGGGCTGATTTTCATTAATGGACTGATGCTGGCGCTGCCGGTCATCACCCTCCTGCTGACCGTGAACCTGTCTCTGGGCTTGCTGAACCGAATGGCACCGCAGCTCTCCGTATTTGTCATCGGCTTCCCCATCACCCTGACGGTCGGTTTGATCTTGATGGGACTATTAATGCCGCTGATTGCACCTTTCTGCGAGCATTTATTTAGCGAAATATTCAACCTCTTATCCGATATTGTTCGTGAGCTACCCCGAAATATTAACCCCTGATGTTTATATTGTCTCTCTGAGGATATTCCTAAAATAAAAGCTGAAAAACATCTACCAGGATATATCTGGTGCGGTTTATTTGTTTTTATGCCCTTCACAATACTTAATATTTACTTTACTTTAAGATGATTCCTGGCAAATTATACGTAACTTTACGGGATAGTGAGTTCGCCTGAAAGTCTTTGTATTGCTCACAGGTTTAATACCTTTTTTATCCATCCCGTATGGCTGTTTTGAGCTCTCAGGCAGATGGTGAATTATCGTTACGCATTGAGTGAGGGTATGCCATGTCAACGATCATTATGGATTTATGCAGTTACACCCGGCTAGGGCTAACCGGGTATCTTGCAAGTAGAGGGGTCAAAAAACGAGACGTCAATGATGTACATGATGTTGACGAACTTGCAGCCGCTTGTGAAGCTTACAAGCCAGGCGTGGTGTTTATTAATGAGGACTGTTTCATTCACGATCCAGCCAACAGTCAGCACATTAAGCAAATCATTAATCAGCATCCTAAAACCCTGTTTATTGTTTTTATGGCAATTGCGAATATCCATTTCGATGAATATTTGTTAGTGCGTAAAAACTTATTGATCAGTTCGAAGTCGATTAAACCCGAGTCACTGGATGACATTTTGGGTGATTATTTAAATAAAGAAGCGAAGAGTGTAGGAGAATTTAACTTACCCACGTTATCATTAAGCCGTACTGAATCGAGTATGTTGCGAATGTGGATGGCGGGGCAAGGGACAATTCAGATTTCCGACCAGATGAATATCAAAGCAAAAACCGTTTCCTCACATAAGGGAAATATTAAAAGGAAAATTAAAACGCATAATAAACAAGTTATCTATCATGTTGTTCGTCTGACGGATAATGTGACAAATGGCATTTTCGTGAACATGCGTTAATCATTTTATTCTCCTCTGCACCCCATCAATCTCTGGCCTCGCCAGAGATTTTTCGTTCGATGAAGTGAGTCGGGTAAGCAGTATCTCACCCGACACGCCGCTACTCAGCGAGTTCGACAAAGATCCCGTCGGAATGCCCCATCTCGTTAAAGAACCAGATCCCCAGCGGATAATCTTCCAGTGACACCAGGTACATCACGCCTTCACTAAATTGTTCTACTGCCAGCACTACGCCCGGACGGCGCGGTCCACCGTCTGTCTTTACGGTTACCCGATCGTTGACCTTCATAAAATCCTCCTGTGGTTTTGAGCCAGTGTAGAACAATTCGCAACAACTGGCAGCGCCTGCCTGAATGATTGCCGCTTTTGTGGGCAGTCTATACTTAACGCTGAATCCGGTGAAATGAGGTATGCGTGATGAAAACCGCGAAAGAGTACAGCGAGACCGCCAAGCGAGAAGTGAACGTGGATGTCGATGCCCTGCTGGCCGCCATCAATGAGATCAGTGAAAGCGAAGTGCGGCGCACGGAAGATGACCCCACACGTGTGGTCGTCAACGGGCATGACTACCACACCTACCGCGAACTGGCAGAGGCGTTTGAGTTAGATATCCATGATTTTAGCGTGACGGAAGTGAATCGCTGAGGCGAAAAAAATCCCGGTCATGGGGATGACCGGGATGAACTTGCTTATGCAAGAAGCACTTGTAAATTCGTTACACCAGGAAATCTGATGTGGGATTTACCTTATCCCCAATTATTTTGCATGACAAGGATATATTCCGATCATAAATACATTCATCTATAACCCTCAGTTTTGGTTATAAATCCCCAACGCCTGCCAGCACAAGGGTTGTTGGGATCGTTTCCATTATCGGGAACAAAAACGCACGATTAGCTTTAGGATTTATCTTAGGTCCGTTCTGAAACAACGGTTAATCAGGAGATGCCATGTCTTTACTCAAGGAGACGCTTTTAGTCTTTACCGATCTGGATGGAACCCTGCTGGATATCCATACCTACGACTGGCGTCCCGCCTCTCCGTGGCTGGATAAGCTGCAAGACCATCAGATTCCGGTCATTTTGTGCAGCAGCAAAACGGCCGCTGAAACGCTTGAGATCCAGCAGGATTTGGGGCTGGAGGGCTTGCCGTTTATTGCCGAGAACGGCGCGGTGATTCAGTTGGATGTGCGTTGGGATGACCATCCCGATGCGCCACGGCTGATCAATGGCACGCCGCACAGCGACATTTGCGCTGTGATTAACCCGCTGCGCGAGCGCGACGGCTATAAATTCACGACGTTTGATGATGTTGATGAACGGGTTATCGGCGAGTGGACCGGGCTTAATCGCGAAAGGTCATCCCTGGCGCGACTGCATGAGGCGTCGGTGACCCTAATCTGGCGCGATAGCGACGAACAGATGACAAAGTTTGAGGCTGAGCTGGCTCAGATGGGATTTAAATTCATCCAGGGCGCACGGTTCTGGCACATTCTCGACGCGCGCGGCGGGAAAGATCAGGCGGTGAACTGGTTAATTGATGAGTACCGTAAGCGCGAGGGTTTTGTGCCGACCACCATTGGCCTTGGCGACGGTCCAAACGACGCCCCGCTGCTTGATAACGTCGATTACGCCGTAGTTGTGAAAAGCATCAATCGACTCGGTATCCGGCTCCAGGAGGATATCCCGGAGCGGGTGTATCACACTCAACAGGCAGGGCCTGAGGGCTGGCGAGAAGGGCTGGATCATTTTTTATCCGGACCGCGACACACCACCTGATTTCTCCCCTGCTGTTTCGCCAGATAGAGACGCGCATCGGCAATGGACTGCAATTGCTCAAAATCAAAACTGGCGTTCTCTTCCGTGCTGCTGACGCCAAGCGAAGCGCTAACCCGCCCCGTGGTGCTCTTCTTCACCAGGATCTCTTTTCGATGAATGGAGACCCGAATACGTTCCGCCACACCAGCCGCCTGCTCCGCTGTCGCGCCCGGCAGCACAACGCAGAACTCCTCACCGCCCACTCGCCCTGCCACATCGCTATTTCGCAACGCGTGCTTAATCAGCCGGGCCGTGTGGGCCAGCACTTTGTCCCCCGCCTGATGACCAAATCGATCGTTAATGCTTTTGAAATGGTCGAGATCGAGCTGAATGACCGAGAACGGCAGCTGCTGCTGACGGCACTCCTCGGCCAGAGCCTTTGCCCGATCAAAGAGCGCACGGCGGTTGTTGAGCCGGGTGAGCGGATCGTGCCAGGCCTGCCACTGCAATGAATTTTGCAGCGTATACATGTTGCTTACCATCCGACGGATCACCAGCCACGAAATCAACAGCGTCGCGGTAAAGAGCGCCCACAGCGATGCCAGGGCAATACTGATACTACCAAAATCGCCCCGAACGCCCTCTTTGAGGGAGTGAACACGCAGCACCAGCCCATCAAAGTGCTCCAGCCGCTCCCAACTGATGAACTGCGTGCTCAACCGCAGCCCTCCCTGAGTATCGCTCTCCACCGCATGCGCGATTTGAGCGAGTTCTTGCGCATCAAACTGCGTGACGCGTTCGGTGTTTTCTTCAGAGGTCGCAATCAGATTGAGGCGGTTGTCATACAGCTGGTATTCACCGTCTTTGTGCTGATCAACGGCGTCCATCAGCAGCTGGGTCATGGTTGGCAGCGTGAAATCCATCGCCAGCACGCCATACCAGTAGTTGTCCTGATACACCGGCACGCTGGCGGTGATGAGGCGTTCATTTTGTCCCGCGATAAAGGGAGCCATAAACCAGCGCACCGCACGTGCTCGATTGCCGCGGTCAGTCTGTTGGGTGAACCAGGGGCGCGTCACCAGATCGTAGTAACGGGATATGATGGACGTGTTAAGCGCGGCGGGCAGCGTCGAAACAAAAAATCCCGCACGCGAGACGTATGTGACGCCCTTTTCTTTATTGTTGGCGTGCGAGACGGCGAGGCGCAGTAAATAGCCCACCTCCAGTGCAGCAGAGAGTTCTCTGCCGATCCGCTTATCATCGCGCGCCAGAAGTGTTGTTTGCGTAACCATGCCATCAGACACGCCGTTTATCGGCAGCGCACGCCGCTGCTCAACTTCCAGCTGCCAGAAGGGTTTTGCACGCAGAGTGTTAAAATTCTGGACCGCATCTTGTAATACGCGAAAACCAAGCGGCGTTTGCAACGCATCACCCATGCTCTGACGGAAAAAGAGCAGTTTATTGACACTGTACTGGAGCTGCCGGTCCAGCGTGTTGGCTACATTTTGCAGATGATTTTGCTGGCTTGAAATATAAGCCTCTTCCAGCACAACGACTTCTCGCCATGTCAGAATGGTGGAAAAAATGAGGACGACCAGAAAACACGCGTTAACAATTTGACCGGGGTGGTGACGTAACCGTTCCAGCAGATTTTTCTTGATGACAAAGGTCTCGCGCTGCACACAAACTCCCTGATCACATCTTTACTCTACGCATCATACCTAAGCCCGACGGTTCGATACATTAAGACAAGTGTCGCCTGAAGCGATAGCCAACAAAAAGCCCGGACATGCCGGGCTTTACGTGATTAAGCCGTCTCGCGTCGCTGCGGTTTGTCACCCGGCAGTAGCTCCTCTTCACGAAAAGCTTCTCGCTTGATGCCAAAACCGTCATGCCACCGGCATTCCACCATGCCACTGGAATATCCCGTGACAATCATACGTGGGCCACCGTTTTTAGGCTTAACTTCATCACTGACCACAAAGACCATAACCGCCTCCAGTATCAGGGTGAAACTGTTTCAATCTAGACGAGGAATGGCCCTTTTTCCATAGCGCGCAAAGAACAATTAGTGCGAAACACCGCGCAGTTTTGCGATACCTTTCACGCCCGCGATGACGATGACACCAATAATAAAGCCAATCACCAGGTTCACGATCGTCGGTAAAATGGCAGACATCACACTCCCCTGTCCTTGCGCAAAATGTTCAATGGCGTGGTGCAGCGGTGCAATACCATGCACCACAATCCCACCGCCCACCAGGAACATCGCCAGCGTGCCGATCACCGACAAGCTTTTCATTAGCCATGGCGCCAGCACCAGCAATCCTTTACCGATGATTCTTGCCAGACTATTGGATTTATCCACCAGCCAGTAGCCCATGTCATCGAGCTTAACGATCACCCCGACAAGGCCATAAACGCCAATCGTTACGGCGATCGCGATACCGGAGAGCACCAGCACCTGATTCAGCAGCGGGGCTTCTGAAACAATCCCCAGCGTGATGGCGACGATTTCTGCCGACAGAATAAAATCGGTACGAATTGCGCCTTTGACCTTATCGCGTTCAAAGGCGAGCGGGTCCTTCGCGGCGAGCGCCTCCAGGCGCTGCTGGCGAGCCTGCGGTGTCTCCTCATCCTTACGTGAGGCAAAAGAGTGCAGCACCTTCTCAACGCCCTCATAACAGAGGAACGCACCGCCTATCATTAACAGCGGCGTGATGGCCCACGGAATAAACGCGCTGATCAGCAGCGCCAGCGGCACCAGAATCACCTTATTGAGAAGTGAACCTTTTGCCACGCTCCACACCACGGGCAGCTCACGGTTGGCGCGAACGCCAGACACTTGCTGTGCGTTAAGCGATAGGTCGTCACCCAATACACCGGCCGTCTTTTTCGCGGCCAGTTTCCCCATCAGCGATATGTCGTCCAGCAACGTGGCAATATCATCCAATAATGTTAATAAGCTACTTCCTGCCAAAATCTGATCCTTCTTATTTTGATAATTAAGTGAATAGTATGGAGTAAAAATCAGAACCTCGAAACCCATGCCTTAAGTCAACAAATAATTCACATCATTGATACAACTAAAGCACTCGCCAGCACGATAGTTTTGACGTTTACTATGAGCGACCTTTTTAATTCGCCGTGAGGGACTATGCGTTTCAGGCAACTATTACCGCTTATTGGAGCACTTTTTTCGCTCTATATCATTTGGGGTTCCACCTATTTTGTCATTCGCGTCGGTGTGGAAAGCTGGCCCCCGCTAATGATGGCGGGCATCCGCTTTTTATCGGCTGGCGTGTTGCTGCTGGCCTTCTTACTGCTCCGTGGTCATCGATTACCCCCGCTGCGTCCGATGATAAACGCGGCGCTGATCGGCCTGCTTCTGCTCGCTGTCGGCAATGGTTTTGTTACGGTGGCAGAGCATCAGAACGTGCCGTCAGGCATTGCGGCGGTGGTGGTCGCGACGGTTCCCCTGTTTACGCTGTGCTTTAGCCGTCTGTTCGGCATTCGCACCCGCAAACTGGAATGGATGGGCATTGGTATTGGCCTGGCGGGAATTATTTTGCTTAACAGCGGCGGCAACCTGAGCGGCAATCCGTGGGGAGCGCTGTTGATCCTGATGGGTTCCCTGAGCTGGGCGTTTGGTTCCGTCCTGGGGTCGCGCATCGAATTACCGTCCGGGATGATGGCGGGCGCTATTGAGATGCTGGCAGCGGGAATCGTGCTGTTAGTTGCATCAACGATCACAGGTGAAAAACTCACGGCCATGCCGGGTCTTTCTGGTTTCCTGGCGGTGGGTTATCTGGCCATTTTCGGCTCGATTATCGCCATTAACTCTTATATGTTCCTGATCCGTAACGTCAGTCCTGCCGTCGCCACCAGCTACGCATACGTAAACCCGGTGGTGGCCGTGCTGTTAGGGACAACGTTTGCAGGCGAGACGCTGTCGTCGGTCGAGTGGTTAGCGCTGGGTGTCATTATCATGGCGGTGGTGCTGGTCACGCTCGGGAAATACCTTATCCCGGCTAAACCCATTATTACACCCTGTGAGGTGGAAAAACCGTAAGCAGATGAATTCCTGACGTATCGATCTGCGCGGCCTGACCGCCGCCGCAGATCCACTCTTCCAGACGCTCCGTCAGCGCAGCGTCATCAAGCTTTAACCTGCCGCGCAACGCGCACTCCCAGACAATCAGCACTCGCCATCCGCTCGCCGTCAACGTGGCGACATCGCGCCTGTCACGCTCGACGTTTTTACCGATTTTTGCCAGCCAGAATTCAGTGCGCGTGGCAGGCACTTTGAACAGATGACAGTCGTGATGATGCCAGAAACAGCCGTGGGTGAAGATGATGCACTGATAGCGATCCAGCACAAAATCAGGCCGCCCCGCCAGCGCGGCATCCTGAACGCGAAACTCAAAACCCGCTTGCGTTAGCAGGCCTGAAAGCCGTTTTTCAATCGCCGTATCACGCGTGCCGATAGCACGCATGTTTTTGCTGCGCGTCGCCTTACTGTGCACATCCGTCATTGACGGCCTCACCCTGGCGCAATTTGACAGCCTGTTTAATGCGTGATTCCAGCAGTTTTGCCACCGCTGCAAACGCCGGGACGACCACGGAATTACCAAACTGCCGATAGGCCTGGGTATCAGAAACCGGAATACGGAAGCTGTACCCCTGGGGCGATTCAAATCCCATCAGGCGCGCGCATTCACGCGGCGTCAGCCGACGCGGGCGATGGCGTTGGTTCTGCGGATCGTCAAAATTGATCTCGCCAAGGGCTTTATCCCAGCCCCGGTCAATGAGGATCTCAGCGCCGTCTTTGTAATAGCGCGCCGACAACGTGCGGGTGACGCTGTTTGGATTGAGCGGGTCAACCATCCCAAAACCAAAGCCGTTGCCCTTCGCCTGATGCTTTTTGGCATAGCGATAGAGATATTTCCACAGCACTGGGGTCAGGATGAATTTGGCATCAAATGCCGGTTCCAGGAGCTCCGCCACGGACGGTCGATGCGCCGGAAAAAGCGAGGGAATATCCCGCAGGGTAAAATCACCTTTCAGGTTTAAATCACGGCGAAACCCGACCAACACAATCCGCTCGCGATGCTGAGGCAAGAAATGTTTGCCATCGATAATTTTGGGATCGTTCGCACCCATATCCTGGGCATCGGCCACGTCGTAGCCGAGTTCATCAAGCGTTTGCATGATAATGCGGAAGGTTTTCCCGCCGTCGTGACTCTTGAGATTTTTGACGTTTTCGAGCACAAAAACAGACGGACGGCGTGCGTCAATAATGCGCACCACGTCAAAAAACAGTGTGCCTTGCGTATCGCAGGCAAACCCATGGGCACGTCCGAGGGCGTTCTTTTTGGACACACCCGCCAGTGAAAACGGCTGACACGGAAAGCCCGCCAGCAGGACATCATGCGCCGGAATGGTGCGTCGGATATGGTCAGCCGCTTCAGCATCCGTGACGCCGCTTTTATGGCTTAGCGTGACATCGCGGATATCTTCATTGAACTGATGGGTGTTGGGATCGCAGTACCAGTTTGCTTTATAGGTGCGCACCGCGTGTTTGTTCCATTCGCTGGTGAAGACGCACTGCCCGCCAATCGCCTCAAAACCATGACGTATGCCACCGATGCCCGCAAACAGATCGACAAAGCGGAACGCATAATTAGGATGAATAGCCGGTGGGCGTGGAAGCAGATTTTGCAGGAGAGCAAATTCCCCCTCGCTCAGTCGATGGCCTGCCCGCTCGCTCGAAACCAGCCGCTTGAGGATCGCCGGACTCCAGTGGCTCTCGCCTTGCGCATTCAGTTGGTTGACCAGCGTTTTGGCGTCATAGATGGTCAGCAGCTTGCACAGTAAATCCTGCACCGTTGCCGTTGATTTCTCTGCCAGCAATAGTGCGGGCTCAGTCACTGATAGTTTTTCCTGCATACCTTCAACCGGACGAAAAAGACTGGGAACAGATTACCATAGTTCAGCGTGACAGACTGCGCTGGAATCGGCTCAATACCTGTGAATCGATGCCAAGACAATCGCCCTGCAATTCAGCGCTCAGTTTCGCCATGAAATGCACCAGGAAATCGGCGTTATGACGCGCAAGCTCTCGGCCCATTTCGGTTTGCATGGTATCCGGCAGACGCAACAGCTTGGTCTGGAAATGGTCGAGCGCAAAGGTTTTATCATTCAGTTCGCGCGATTCAGCAAAGGGATCATCGGCATCAAACAGGGCAACGCCCAGCGCCCCTGAAACCGCAAAGACGCGAGCCAACCCGATCGCACCGAGGGCCTCTAACCTGTCGGCATCCTGGACAATTTTCGCCTCCAGGGTTTGCGGCGCAATGCCCGCGTTAAAGCTGTGCGCTTCGATCGCGTGCTGGACGGCAGGGATACTCTCCTCGGGAAAATCGGGGAAAGCGTCGTGCAGAATTTGGCTGGTTTTGCGCGCCGCAAGCCGCGAGGATTGCCCGCGCTCAGGGTGATTTTTAGGCAGGCTGACAATATCGTGGAAATAACATGCCGTAAGAATCACCAGCGGGTCGATGAGCTGCCCTGTCATCATTCGCTGCGCCGTCATCCACACGCGGCGAAAATGCGAAATGTCATGCGCGGTATCATCCGTGTCATGATTTTCTGAAAGCCAGTTTTCGAAGCGGTGCTGCCAGTGGGTAAGCGCCATGATCCCTCCTTCATTAATGCGTCCACCATAGCAATTTTCTGCCGCACTAACACGCCAGATTTACCCAGCGATTTACGACAAATCAATTTAATTTGACTCATCTCTAGCCTTGTATTTCAGAATTTATGTATGGAAATTCATTGATCATTTAAAAGCACCAATAATAAAAACATCAAAATTTAATATATTAGCCTCTGTAAAATTCACCCAAGAAATAACCCAGCCCTCAGCAACATTTAGAATTAAATAACATCATTTAATTACATATATTATTGAAACTTAATTTCATGATTCGAATAGTATCGCCGATGTAATTGCGGAGGGTGATTACGTTTATTCACATGAGTGATGTTAAAAAGGAATATATAATGAAAAGAAAAGTATTGGCTATTATGGTGCCTGTTTTACTGGCCGCAGGTGCCGCGAACGCAGCAGAAATTTATAACAAAAATGGCAATAAATTAGATCTTTACGGCAAAGTGGATGGTCTTCATTACTTCTCTGATGATATTGGCGCGGATGGCGATCAGTCTTATGCACGTCTGGGCTTCAAAGGCGAAACGCAAATCAATGAACTGCTGACGGGTTACGGCCAGTGGGAGTACAACCTGCAGGCCAATAATACCGAGAGCGCAACCAACCAGTCGTGGACGCGTCTCGCGTTTGCGGGCCTGAAGTTTGGTGATTATGGTTCATTCGATTACGGCCGTAACTACGGCGTTCTGTACGATGTTGAGGGCTGGACAGATATGCTGCCAGAATTCGGCGGCGACACCTATAGTAAAGCGGATAACTTTATGACCAACCGCGCCAACGGCGTGGCGACATACCGCAGCACGGACCTGTACGGTCTGGTGGAAGGTCTGAACTTCGCATTGCAGTATCAGGGTAATAACGAAAGCGCGGGCAATGGTAACGAAGGCACAAATAACGACAACGGTCGCGATATTCGTCATGAAAATGGTGACGGTTTCGGTATTTCTTCAACCTACGATATTGGCATGGGCTTTAGCGCCGGTGCAGCGTTCGCCTCGTCTGACCGTACCACCGATCAGGTAAATTCCACCACGGCGGCGGGCGGTGAACAAGCAGAAGCCTGGACGGCGGGTATTAAATATGACGCCAACAATATTTATCTGGCGGCGATGTATTCTCAGACCCGTAATATGACGCCGTATGGCAATAAAAACTCCGCCGTCGCGAACAAAACCAAAAACTTTGAAGGCACCGCACAGTACCAGTTTGATTCTGGTCTGCGCCCGGCAGTGTCTATCCTGATTTCTAAAGGACAGGATCTGAATACCGCTTTTGGCAGTGAAAAAGATCTCGTTAAATATGCGGATGTGGGCGCAAGCTATTATTTCAATAAAAATATGTCTATTTATGCAGATTATAAAATTAACCTGCTGGATGAAGACGACATGTTCTATCAGGCGAATGGCATCAGTACCGATGACATCACCGCGGTAGGCATTGTATATCAGTTCTAATCTCCATAAATATCAATGGCCGCAGCTGCGGCCTTTTTTATTAGCCGTACCTTTCAATTACGGCGCTTCCTGTAATGCAACGCGGATAAAACCGTTATTCTGCTCAAGCAAATCGCGTGCTTGCCAGGCATCCAAACCGGTCATGACCATCAATACGGCTGTTTTGCAATGCTGATTACAACTTTCCAGCGCCGCTTTCGCCACGGTACGCGAACATCCGCCCGCCTCCATCACAATCGCGATTTGTCTCTCGGCCCACCGGGTATTTTTGGCCTCGAGATCCACACGCATATTGCTGTAAACGCGCCCTGAACGGACCGCTAATCCGGTTGAAATCATATTCAGGATCAATTTTTGCGCCATCGCGGCTTTGACGGTATGAAAACCGGCTACCACATCTGCGCCCGTTTGCGGAGCAATCACCCAGCTCGCCAGCTGCGCCGCTTCACTCTGCTCGTCGCGGGTAATAATGGCAACAGGCGATCTCAGCGACCAGGCATGTCGCATTGCCCCCCAGACCCACGGCGTTTTACCACTAACCGTCAGCGCCAGCATCATATCGTGCTCACCAAAATTAATCGCCTGTAAGTCGGCTACACCACGGTCATAATTTGCCGCGCCGTCTGCGGCCTCAAGCGCTATGACAGGATGTTTGCCTGGGGCAAATTCTAAGGCAGCCTGGACCGCCGCACGGCCAGACGCTCCTGCTCCAACCATCACCAGCCGGCCGCCGTGACTCAGGGTTGCGGCCGCGTTGTCGACCACGTGGGCAATGACGGGTAAAAAGGGTGTGATGGATTCGGTTATTTTTTTATCATCCTGATGAATCACATTCAGCATGTCCAGGGTCGACAACCTGTCGATATCCGCCGTATCCGCGTGACGTCTTTCCTTGACTAAACCGTTCAGCTTAACGCTCATAAACTGCCTCCTTGTATGAATTCCCTTACACTATAAAGTGTTTTATATAGGTCACCTGCGAGGGGGGTCACGAAAAGGTATGTATTTGTAAGCTTTTACATGACTTTAAGAAAGCGCCGTCATCAGCGATAATTACCCCTTAATAATTAGCCATGGAGTGCGGATGAGCGATGTGCAGCCTTTAGTCATGACGCGCAAGCGCCCAATGAAACTCAACACGCTGGTCACACTGATGGTCAGCAGTGTGATTGGATCGGTGTTGCTGGTCATCTTTGCCCTCTACTTTATGCAGATCACCAAGGCGACGCGAGACGGCGTGAAAGACACCGCGCTTGCCATCGCCAGAACGCTGGCCGACAGTCCCGACGTCAAACGTGGCCTGCTGTTATCCGCACAGAAAAGTCAGATTCAGCCTGTCGCAGAAGCTATCACTCGACGCAACGATCTGCTTTTCGCCGTGGTCACCAATATGCAGGGTGTGCGGTATTCTCATCCTGATAAGCACCTGATCGGAAAGAATTTTATCGGTGAGGATCTTAAACCTGCGCTCGCCGGAAATGAAAATGTGTCGGTTAACCACGGTGTGCTGGCAGAAGCCCTGCGCGTTTTCACGCCGGTTTATGATGACCAGCACCGGCAAATCGGGGTGGTGGCGATTGGCATATCGCTCAATAAGGTGGATGAAGAGATCAGCCGCAGCCGTTGGGGCGTTATCTGGACGGTATTATTCAGTGCGTTGATGGGTACTCTGGGAACCTGGGGCCTGGTACATTTACTGAAACGCATTCTGTTTGGCCTTGAACCTTACGAAATTTCCGCTCTGTTTGAACAACGCCAGGCGATGCTGCAATCCCTGAAGGAAGGCGTGATTGCTATTGATAGTCAGGGTCGCGTGACAATGATTAACCACACCGCCCGCCAGATTCTGCTTCTGCCAACCCACAGCGCGGAAATGCCCCATCACGTTCCGATGCTCGCCTCGCTGCGCAGGGTATCGCAGACGGGTAAGGCATTGCAGGATCAGGAGATTGACTGTAACGGCCGGCTGCTGCTCTGCAACACCTTTCCTGTCAAAAGCCAGAACGCAGTGATTGGCGCAATCAGTACGTTTCGTGACAAAACCGAGATCCGGGAATTGATGCAGCGAATGGATGGGATGGTGAGTTACGTGGATGCGCTGCGGACCCACTCCCATGAGTTTATGAATAAGCTGCATGTGATCCTGGGGCTCCTGCACATGAAGCGCTACGACAAGCTCGAAGAGTACATTATCCAGACGGCGCAAAATTATCAGACGGATATTGGCACCATTCAAAACAAAATCAAATCGCCAGTGATTGCCGGTTTCCTGCTGGGGAAAATAAATCGCGCCAAGGAAGCGGGTATTAGCCTGACGCTGGCGGAAGAGTGTCAGGTGCCGGATACCCCAAATACTGAACACGTGACGGTGCTGATCACGGTGCTCGGTAACCTTATCGAAAACGCACTCGACGCGATGACAGACCAGCCCGAAGGCGAAATCAGCCTGATGCTGCATTATCAAAACGGCTGGCTCAGCTGTGAGATTAGCGATGACGGTCCCGGTATTGACCCGTCGCGTCTGGCGCACATTTTTACTAAAGGTTTTTCGACAAAAGGCGAAAACCGAGGTGTGGGATTATTTCTTGCCCGCCAGCAGCTCGAGAAACTCGGCGGCGAAATCGTCGTGGAATCGGAGCCTGGCGTGTTTACTCAATTTTTTGTTCAGATCCCCTGGGATAGCGAGAGGAAAATCGCGTGATAAATGTCTTAATTGTCGATGATGATGCCATGGTGGCTGACCTTAACCGACTGTATGTGAATCGTGTTGAGGGTTTTAGCTGCTGCGGCGTCGCCTCCACGCTCAGTCAGGCCCAGGCCATCATTAGCAACCCCGCTCAGGCTGTCGATCTGGTGCTGCTGGATGTCTATATGCAGCAGGATAATGGTCTGGATTTGCTGCCGATTATCCGTGCTTCAGGCCGCGCCATCGATGTGATCATGATTTCATCGGCCTCCGATGCCACCACCATTCAGACCTCTATGCACTATGGCGTGGTGGACTACCTGATTAAGCCGTTCCAGTTTCCGCGTTTTGAAGAGGCGCTTAACGGCTGGAAGGAAAAGAAACATCTGATGGGGTCACATCAATATTATGAACAGGCAGACGTTGATCGTCTGCTGCACGGTGGCGCGCCGGAGCTGGCAGACAGCAAACGCCTGCCGAAGGGCTTAACCCCGCAGACGCTGCGCACGATTTGTCAGTGGATTGACGGGCATCCCGACACGGAGTTTTCCACCGATGATCTGGCGAACGCGGTCAGTATTTCACGCGTTTCATGTCGTAAATACCTGATTTGGCTGGCACAGATTACAATTCTATTTACCAGCATTCATTACGGGGCTACCGGTCGTCCGGTGTATCGATACCGGCTCCAGCCGGAACAAATCGGGCTACTCAGACAGTATTGCCAGTAAGGCGATAGCGGTTGTCGAGCAGCGTAAAACGAAAGTGACGCATGGACGAGAATACAATTTCGCTTGCTTTGGTCACGAAAATCGCTTCAATGTCTGGCCGCGCACGCAGCGCGGCACAGCCTTTCTCAACGCCCAATCCGTAAAGGAGTGTGGTCCAGAGATCGCCGTCGATTGAGTCCGTCGAGATGACGGTCACGCTGTCGAGTTCATTGCCCAGCGGATAACCGGTGCGCGGGTTTAAAATGTGGTGATAACGCGTGCCGTCGCGTTCGAAATAGCGTTCATAGGTTCCCGATGTCACCACCGATTTGTTTTCAATTTGCAGCGAACCGATTAGCGCGTCCGCAGCGCCGAACGGTTTTTTAACCCCGACCGTCCAGCCCCCTTCAGGCGAGCCAAGCGTCTGGATGTTCCCACCCAGATTGATTAACCCCAGCGTTTCGCCCTGTTTGCGCAGGAAATCCCTTACCCGGTCAGCGATATAGCCTTTAGCGATCGCGCCCAGGTCGATCTCCATTCCCGATCGAGTAAGAAACACGCTGCATGCCGCCTCATCCAGCACGACTTCCATCGGATCGGTTAACGCCAGCAGCGTATTGATTTCATCGGCAGGCGGGACGCTGTCGCCCTGAAAACCAATTTTCCAGCGCTTAACCAGCGGACCAATGGCCAGATTAAATGCGCTGTTTTCCAGCAAACTGGCCGCTTTTGCACAGCGAATCAATTCAAACACCGGACGGCTAACGGCGACGGGGTGCTTCCCAGCGGCGAGATTTATATCCATCACCTGGGAGCGCGCGCGGTTCACGGTCAGTAAATCTTCGTACTGTTTGATTAAGCGAAAAACCTGCGCGGCAAGCGCTTCGTTGTGCGAGAAGAGTTTGAGGAGAATGGGAGAGCCCATCAGCACGGCGGAATAACTGTAGACGCGGTCGTCATCTGGCATGGGAGTGGCTCCTGACGGTAGCTCTGACAGGCAAACGCTGTCGGGGAAATGACCGGAACACCGCGTTCCGGTCAACCAAAACGGCTCAGCCAGGCTTTTTCGAACGCATTGCCGCCTGATGTCCGGCAAGCGTACCAAAAATAATGATATCTGCCACCGCGTTACCGCCAATTCGATTCCCGCCGTGAATACCACCGACCACTTCACCCGCTGCATATGCACCAGGAATGACGTTATCGGCGCTATCCAGAACACAGGTTTGCGGATTGACAGTCACGCCGCCCATGGTGTGATGCACACCGGGGGCGATGCGGATCGCGTGGAATGGCCCTTCGTTGATCGGCGCACGCAGCGCAGTGGTGCGACCGAAATCATCATCGTGCTGCTTTTCAACAAACCCGTTATAGCGTTCAAGCGTCGCCAGGAACGCGTGGTGATCCATACCCAACGCCTCCGCCAGCGCTTTCGGCGAGCTGGCGCTGGTCACCAGGCCTTTGGCGATGTATTCATCGGCAGCTTTGTTTTTTGCCCGAACGTGCTCATCAAAAACGATGTACGCGTATTTCTCAGGCAGCGCGATAATGTGAGCCGACACTTTGTCGCGGGTCTCCATCTCGTTGAAGAAACGGTTCCCCTGCTGACTCACGAGAATCGCGCCACCGCCGCGAATGGATTCAGAAATCAAATATGAGGTGTTCTGCTCAACGGTTGGGTGAATTTGAATTTCACCCATATCCACGGTCCCGGCGCCAATACGTTCCAGCAATGCAATCCCGCCGCCCGTCGCGCCTTTGTGGTTCGTGGTCACAAAACCGTCCAGATCCGGGCGATATCTCACCACCATCTGGCTGTTGGCGCTAAACCCGCCGGTCGCTACGATCACGCTTTTGGTGGTGACGGTGACGGTTTCTTTCTCTTCCGTGGTCAGGCGCACGCCCGTCACTTCCCCGTTTTCGACAATGATATCGCTCACAGAAGTGTCCAGCATCACGTCGATATGCCGTTTATTGACGTTGCGCACCAGACCGCTTACCAGATAACCGCCCACCGCAGAACCATCTTTTGGACGGTGCGTACGATCGATGCTCATCCCGCCGGTCGTGGTGATGTCATTGAGCATAATGCCGCGCGTTGCCAGCCATTCGATAGCCTCTGGCGCGTTTTCCACAAAGCAGCGCAGCAGTTCCGGGTTGTTCCTGTTCTGCCCACCTTTCAGGGATTCCTGATAAAACAGTTCTTTGCTGTCCTGAATCCCTTTGACCTGCTGGAAGCGGGTTTCCGCGGCATTCATCCCCGCAGACGCTTTAATGGTGTTCCCGCCAATGCTCGGCATTTTCTCGACAATCAGCACGCTCGCCCCGTCGTCATAAGCCTGAATCGCCGCCGCCAGCCCTGCACCACCGCTGCCCACCACCACAACATCAACACATTTCGCTGCGTTAGGATCAACGCCCTCTTCTGCCGCCAGAGCTTTGGAGGATTTCACCATCGCTTTCGAGACGGCTTTTTTCACCGCTTCGCTCTGGCTGGTCGCGCCTGTAATGGCGTCAACATGAGGGGTATTTGCGTCGAGAATACGGCTGCGGATCTCCTCAAAACTGGTCACAAACTCTACGTCGTGGTCGGGACCGGATGCCAGCGCAATGTCACTGATACGATCGGTTTCGAGGCTGACGCTGACCACCAGCTCGCTGGCGTCATCCTGGACCGTTTCGATAAACGTGCCGGGCTTGAATTTTGACTCGCCCATGCTCATGTCGCGGATCATCGCTTCCACCAGCGAGAAACGCCACAGCGGCTCCGGAATGTGCAGCGCTTCTCGCCTGGTGCTGTCCATAAACAGTTCAAGCGTTTCACCCTGACCAATGCGATCGGTCCAGTCCGGATAGGCGATCGTCGCGCGTCCCACCGCGATCAGGTCGTAGCCGTGATCAATTGCCTCGTTCACATCAGCGGCATTGACCACGCCGCCTACGCCCATGACAGGGATTTGCGCGAGCGTGTCTGAACGCATGGCGCAATATTTTTCGATAAGTGGCGTCGGATCCTGGGTATCGACAATCGACGGGCGCAGCGTCGCGCCGACTGAAAAGTGCAGATAATCCACCCCACGCGCCGCCAGTTTTTCCAGCAGGTACATCGTGTCGTCGAAGCGGATGCCCGGCACTTCCATCTCTTCCGGAGAGAAGCGGTAGCCAATGATGAAGGCGTCATCCGCGTACTGGCGCACCATTTTGTGGGTGATGTCCAGTACCGCCAGCGGGAATTTGGCGCGGTTGTCGCGACTGCCGCCCCACTCATCATCGCGCTGGTTGGAGTTCGGGGAGTAGAACTGCTGGATTAAATACGTGTTTGCGCCATGAATTTCAACGCCATCAAAGCCCGCCTGAATAGCGCGACGAACGGCGTCACCAAACTTGCCGACCATCGCACAGACGTCTTCACCGCTCAATGCGACTGGCGTGGCGGCCCCCTCACGCGGCGCGGCAACGGCGCTGGGCCCCACAGGCGTGCGCCCGCCAATCAGCTTCGGGTCAACCATACGGCCGCCATGATAGATCTGCAGCAACGCTCTGGAACCTTTCGACTTAATCGCATCGGCAATTTTTGCCAGACCGGCGATTTTCTCGTCATTATCAATGCCGATTGCGCCGGGGAAAGCCAGCCCTAAATCATCCACAAAGCAGCATTCAACGATGATGGTCCCGATGCTACCTGAACGCGCGCGATAGTATTCAACCAGCTCGCTGGTGACCGTCCCGTCGTAATACCCCGTGCAGGTGGTCATTGGGGCCATTAACAAACGGTTTTTTAACTCGGTGCCATTCGGTAATGTGAACGGGCTTAGAATGCGTTCGTTAGTGCTCATAATAGAAACTCCAAACTTTAAAAATGAAATTCAAGAATTCTTTATCGGTCCGGTTATGGTTAATTTTTTTGCCGATGTCATGATATTAATATAACGCTATTTTTAGTTACTAAAGTTATTACGTTAGTTAATAAACTATTTAATCCCTTCGATAACATAAATAATACATTGGTGTTAGTGAGTTTAATGTTGATTGTTTACATTCAAATTAAAGCAGTTAACTCTTCCGTTACTTAACGCGAAAGTCACAAACAAATAAAAAGCCATAAAATTCAATAAGATAGTCAAACTGATCGTTTTTTAAATACATATATTAAGAAAAATAACCTTAATTTGAACGCTATATCCACATAACTCAATGGGGTTATTAATTAATGCCTAAAAATACAACCACAACTCCCGTTTCATGATCCCGATCAATAGAATCCACCTTTAAAAGCGCAATATATAAATATCACTCTTTTTTAATTCACCGCATTCCATTTTGCGTTGGATTGTTATTTTAGAAATAAGAAAACCGGGCCTTAAATAACTAAAGAAAGCAAAAAAACTTAAAAAAGACCTCGTGCTTATTTCTGACAAACCGTATTCCTGACAACTTAAGACGCAAACTATGAATGATAAAACTGCTGTAACGCCCCTGGCGGCGAGCAAACCAAAGGATGGCCAGGCACGCCGTCTTTTCATGATGGCGCTGCCCATTATTGTGGCCATTCTGCTGTTATTTGTACCGGTGCCCGATGGGCTTCCGCCTTATGCCTGGCACTACTTCGCCATTTTTGTAGGGGTGATCGTCGGTTTGATTTTCGAACCGCTGCCGGGCGCAGTGATTGGCCTGACCGGCGTCATCGCCATCGGTCTGTGCAGTCAGTGGGTGCTGTTCAGCCCGGAACAGCTGGCCGAACCGTCGTTTAAGCTGGCAGGAGCCTCGTTTAAATGGGCGGTCAGCGGCTTTGGTAACTCTACCGTCTGGCTGATTTTCGGTGCCTTTATGTTCGCGGCAGGGTATGACAAAACGCGCTTTGGCCGCCGTCTGGCACTGATCCTGGTGAAATATCTGGGTCGCCGCAGCCTGACGCTTGGGTACGCCATCACCTTCGCGGACCTGCTTCTGGCACCCTTTACGCCGTCCAACACCGCGCGAAGCGGTGGCACGATCTACCCGATTATCGCCAACCTGCCGCCGCTGTACGGCTCAAAACCTAACGATCCCAGCGCTCGTAAAATCGGCTCCTATCTGATGTGGGTCGCGATTACGGCGGCGTGTATTACCAGCTCAATGTTCCTGTCTGCGCTTGCACCCAACCTGCTGGCACTGGCGCTGGTAAAAAGCATTGTGGGTATTGATATCTCCTGGGGCACCTGGTTTATCGCCTTCCTGCCGGTGGGCGTGCTGCTGATTCTGGTGATGCCGCTGCTGGCGTACTGGTTCTATCCGCCGGAAGTGAAAGTGAACGATGAAGTACCGCTTTGGGCAAGCCGTGAACTGGAGAAACTGGGCAAACTGTCGCGCAATGAAATCCTGCTGCTGGTCTTTGTGTGCTGCGCATTGATGATGTGGATTTTCGCGACCGCGTGGATCGAACCCGCCATGGCAGCGCTGTTAATCGTAGGCCTGATGCTGTGGACGGGCGTGCTGGAGTGGAACGATATCACTGGCAACAAAGCCGCGTGGAACACTTTCGTGTGGTTTGCCACCCTGGTTGCGCTGGCCGACGGTTTGTCCTCCACCGGATTTATTAGCTGGCTGGGTAAAGAGGGCGGCATGCTGATGAGCGGCATCTCTCCAGGCACCGCAACCATCGTGCTGCTGCTGGCGTTCTATCTGCTGCACTACCTGTTTGCGAGCACCACCGCGCATACCACTGCGCTGTTACCGGCCATGCTCACCATCGCCGCCACAATTCCGGGCATCAATATGGAGGTGTTCGTCCTGCTGATGGTCACATCGCTTGGCATTATGGGGATTATTACCCCCTACGGCACCGGCCCAAGCCCGATTTATTACGGTAGCGGCTACCTGCCAACCAAAGATTACTGGCGTCTCGGCACCCTCTTCGGCGCGATTTTCCTGGCCGCACTGCTGCTGATTGGGTATCCGTGGATGTCCATGATGTTCTGATTCCTGACCGCCGGGCTCAACCTCCGGCGGTTTAATTTTTGTGGAGCAACACGTTATGTCGAACAAACCCTTTTATTATCAGAACCCTTTCCCGCTCGATCACGACGACACCGACTATTATCTGCTGACCAAAGATCATATCTCCGTGGCAGAATTTGCGGGCCAGGAAATTCTAAAAGTCGACCCCGAAGCCCTGACGCTGCTCGCGCAGCAGGCTTTCCACGACGCGGCCTTTATGCTGCGACCCTCGCACCAGAAACAGGTGGCGGCCATTCTTCGCGATCCCGACGCCAGCGAGAACGATAAATACGTCGCGCTTCAGTTCCTGCGTAATTCGGAAATCGCAGCAAAAGGCGTGTTACCGACCTGCCAGGACACGGGTACGGCCATCATCATGGGCAAAAAAGGCCAACGCGTGTGGACCGGCGGCGGTGACGACGCCGCGTTAAGTCAGGGCGTGTACAACACCTATATCGAAGACAATCTGCGATACTCGCAAAATGCTGCGCTGGATATGTACAAAGAGGTGAATACCGGGACCAACTTACCGGCGCAAATCGACCTGTATAGCGTCGATGGCGATGAGTATAAGTTCCTGTGTATGGCAAAAGGCGGCGGCTCCGCCAACAAAACCTATCTGTACCAGGAAACCAAAGCGCTCATTACCCCTGCGAAATTGAAAAATTATCTCGTGGAAAAAATGCGCTCACTGGGGACCGCAGCGTGCCCGCCGTATCACATCGCGTTTGTCATTGGCGGTACGTCAGCAGAAAGTACGCTGAAAACCGTCAAACTGGCGTCGACCCGTTACTACGATGGGTTGCCAACGGAGGGGAATGAGCACGGTCAGGCGTTCCGTGACGTTCAGCTCGAACAGGCACTATTACAAGAAGCGCAGAATCTCGGCTTAGGTGCGCAGTTCGGCGGTAAATACTTTGCCCATGATATTCGCGTGATTCGACTCCCGCGCCACGGAGCCTCCTGCCCTGTCGGCATGGGCGTCTCCTGCTCGGCTGACCGCAACATCAAAGCCAAAATCAACCGTGACGGGATCTGGATAGAAAAACTGGAGCACAATCCGGCGCAATACATTCCTGAATCGCTGCGTGAGCAAGGTGAAGGCGACGTTGTCAGCATCAATCTGAACAGTTCGATGGAGGAGATTCTGGCGCAGCTTTCTGCATATCCGGTTTCCACCCGACTGTCGCTGAACGGCACCATCATCGTGGCGCGCGACATGGCCCATGCGAAGCTCAAAGAGCTTCTCGATAACGGCGAAGAACTGCCGCAGTACGTAAAAGATCATCCGATTTATTACGCGGGCCCGGCGAAAACGCCTGAAGGTTATGCATCCGGTTCATTAGGCCCCACCACGGCAGGTCGTATGGACTCGTATGTGGATTTACTGCAATCGCACGGTGCCAGTATGGTGATGCTCGCAAAAGGCAACCGCAGCCAGCAGGTAACCGATGCTTGTAACACCCACGGCGGGTTCTATCTCGGCAGTATCGGCGGCCCAGCAGCGGTGCTGGCGCAAAACAGCATAAAAAATCTGGAATGTGTGGCGTACCCGGAACTGGGAATGGAAGCGATCTGGAAAATCGAAGTCGAGAACTTCCCGGCCTTTATTCTTGTCGATGATAAAGGCAACGACTTCTTCCAGCAGATTCAGAACAAGCAGTGTGCCGGATGCTCTCAGCGTTAACCTGGGATTAAGTTGAATACTGCGTATTAAGAGATGACATTTTTATTGATGTCATCTCCAATAAATTCGTTAAAAATTCAAAATGAAATGAGCAATATAAATTCAGATCCATAGATAAGGTCAGGACTGATAATGCCTACCGCTTTATTTTAGCGGTAGGCGTCTACTAGCGGCAAACAATATCAGCAACGAAGTTCGCGGGAACTGTCATCTGCCACCCTTTAGGTTTTATTTGAATGACAGAACTCTCCCCTGGGATTTTTTGAGCTTTGCAAAGCTCACGAGAAAAATATTCATTTACTGCAGTTCGTTTGACAAACTCTTTTCTTTCCAGGATCGAGCTTATATTCCATATATATACAAACAGCAAACACACACCGACAACCGTGGCAACCCGATGGCTTAATCTAGAAAAAGTGCACTGTGATAAGCACGCGACAAACAGCATTAACGCCAGTATGTTAGACCCAACAAAATAGCGATCAGGGAAGGTTCCTGTATAATCATTTAGAAAATCAGTTAATCCAACCCTTCCTACTACCGTTGCAGCTATATTAATCACCAACGTCATCAGCATTGCTAGCAGGAATTTCCTGGCATTCCTGTCTTCAGTTTTTAAGATAACAAACAAACAAAACGCAAAATAGACTATAGATAAAAAAATTGATACTAGATCGTTTAACTTCTCATACCACGGGAATACAAATGGATAAAGTAGCAAACGTGCTGTCACTAATTCAACTATATTATCGGGATTATAAGCGTGATTATCTACCCCACCTGAACCATTAAGTCTTGGCAAGATGATTAAAGCTAGCACAAACATTGATAATGCGAGAGGAAGCAAATCCTTGACCAGTTTAATTTTATCCGTGGAGACAGCAAACTTAGCAAGATAAAATAAACCGACAATTGGGAACACAACTGGATTGGTTGCTGCCGCGAGAAATATCAACAGATCGATAAATGTTTTATGGAACTTACTATCGATATATTCTCGGTATAAAATCAAGCAAAGCGCCATCATTGGCATATAAAAGCCAATCTGGAGTAAATGCCCTATCGTCTCATTTTGTGATAATCCTAAAGGCACATAAAGAATAAGTAAATACGCTAAAATAGCATAAGCTACGTTAGAGATTCTTAAAACAACAGCATAAGCCATTGTCGATATAACAGTATAAAAAAGATATGAAACAAGAGCGATCGATTGTGGAAGGAACAACAGTGGATTTCCACTCACTATATTACTTATTGTGGTGGATACAAAAAGGAAGAAAATGTTAAAAAACACAAAGTAGTCGTCTCTGGCATGAATGAATGCATTAACCCAGCCATGACTTAAAGCATTAGCGACCCAAACTCCATCTTCAGCATAGATAGAGGGATGCATGATGGGAACAGGATTTCTGATGGCTAACAAAATCATCCCAATGACAATAAGAACTAAATAGTTTTTTTTATTTAGCTCAATCATGCATTTCTCTCAACATTATAAAAACCGAGGCAAGCTTTAAATAGTACCATTAATACGGATAGGTTACCTTTAACGCTACTAATTTTAGTTGGCACTTCACCAACAGGATAACGACGAACAGTGGGTAACTCTACACAGCGGAAATTAAGTTTTGGTGCCCGGTAAGACAAATAAGCTAATAACTCATAGCTCATAAACACATTTCTGAAAGGTGCTATCTCTGGAGAAAGAAGCATTTTACTACTATATGCCCGGAATCCCTGTGTAGTATCCGTCCATTTAAAGCCAGAAAAAAGACTTAGGCAAGGAGCATGAATATATCTAATCGCAAAATCACGCGATTTTGGCGTGTTCTCCTGCACGCCGCCAGGCAAGAACCGTGATGCCTGCACAAAATCCACACCTTCCTCAAGTGCCTCTATAAAACGAGGGATGGCTTCTGGATCGTCTTTATCATTGCCATCAATTGTCACTATCCCTTTATAACCTTGCTCAAGAGCAAATGCATATGCACAACGTAATTGCGCACTCAGTTTCCCTGGCGCTGTCTTTAAAATAAGTCCACGGACTTCGAGTTCCTTCAAAAACTCTGTTTCCAGGGAGCCGTCCGTACTTCCACCATCCACAATAATAATATCGGCATAAGATGAAACATTGATCGCGGCCATTTTAGTCAATAAATGGCGAATACGATCTCCTTCGTTGATAACTGGAATTACTACACAGTAATTTTGTGATTTTCCCAACCATAATTGGCGTTCGTATGCTGGAACTTCCCATTTGGTCTGGAGAGTTTGAGGTATCATTTCAGTCATTTCGGTTTCAACTTATTTAACTTTAAGGGTAATCAATGCGACGCCACCTATTACCATCAAAATTCCGGCAATAGTTGACCAATACATAGGCTCTCGAAAAAGAATCACCGAGAGCAACGCAACGCAGGCAATCGCTCCTGAGGTAAGAATCGGATGCGCAACGTTCAGAGGAAGGAACGCTAAAGCAGCTGCGTATAACAGAAACGCCATCCCATAGAGAAAAATACCCAACCATAGTGGCCAATTGGAAAACATTGCCAGCGGTTCAGCAAGACTCGGTAATTTTCTTGGAGGCGTCATGGCCATTTTGATTAAAACACTCGCCGACGCATTCGATGCAATGCCTAATATTAAAATGAGCCATTTCATGCAACGACTCCTGCAGATTGACGATAATGGCGAATCGTGAAGGCCAGCGCCTCTTCGATGGTCGTCAAAGAGGGTTCTTGTTTTGTTTCAAGCATTTCAATGGTAGAGATCTTATGGGAAAGAGTGCTATGCAAAGCTCGGGATATCTCAGGATGATTGACCTCGCTTCGACCCAACGGGACGAGATCAGGTTCACTGAGATGTATATGCCCAATAATGTCAGCATCGCGCTCAAGAATTTCCCAGATATCTTCCTGGTTAATCGCAATTGCTCCGGTATCTAATTGCATTTTGATTGCCGGATGATCGACCATACGTACTGTAGAAGCGGCCTCAGCACTGTTGGTCATAAAATTAGCGCCGTAGCATGTCGGATTAGGCTCAAGGCAAAAGCTCACACCTTCTCGTTTTGCAATATCGCCCAAGCGGCGGAAGAAACTTATTGCGATGTCATTCGCTTTTTCATCACTCAAACCCTGGCGATCGCGGTTTCTTGGTGAACCAAAAACTAAAACAGGAATACCTAATCCCGCAGCGATGCGGCTGACTGCTTCTAGATGATCCAGCATTTTTTGTTGCACCGAGTGGTCTGCAAAGAGATTCAGTCCCTGAGTACCGAACAGTAATGATTGCATACCCACCAGGGAAATATCCCGCTGTTGCCAGAATTGACTTACTCTAGCAATCTCATCGGTATCAACGTGTAGCGGATCGGGAAAATATTTACCCGGAACGATGTCTATCGCATCAACTTGCCATGTACGCAAAAGTTTGGCGACAGCAATATCTTCGTCTTTATTCCAGGCCATGCCTGAAAGAGAAATTCTCATTGTACTTTATTGCCTTGTTCAGATTGTGCATAAGAACGGATCGCCATCAATGACTCTCGCTTGTTATACTGATAATCTTCGTTGCCAGTAAATAAAGAGCTATAGCAGCTTTTGACTTGATAATGACCTGGCATTTGCTGGACATGATTACTGAACTCAAATCCAAATCCAAGCTCGGCCACCTCTGCAACACTCAAAGGCGCTGCGGTCAAATGTACAAGAGACAATCGATTTTGCAGTGCAATATTGATATCGAACCATAGATTTATCATAGGATAAAATTGGAAAATCCCGCGGCTCTCGATTTGAGAAATATTATTATCATGCAAAAAATCATAAATAATATTTTTCTTTAAGCCAGGGCCAACTAACCCCGGTAAGCGCACGATTAATGCGTTGGGAAAATGTTCGGTGACAAATTTTTCTAAATAATAGCGATGCAAGCCATAAGCATGTAAGCCTTCGGTTTGAATTTCACTGTTTTCATCTACGTTAACCGGATTCTGAAACACATCCACGGTGCTGATCAGAATAAATTGATGACAAGAAACCGTTTTTAATTTTTCAATGAGGGCTTCTATTTTTTGTAAATCATCGACAGGATCTTTATTCGCCAGCCATTTTTGCGCTGGGGCGCCAGCACAAACGACCGTATCGAATGATTTGCCAACGATCTCATCAATATTCGTTGAACGATAAAGAGAGTCAAAATGGCGTTGTTTCAGCAGGGTAGAGCCTACAAAGCCGGAATATCCAATTAAAGCGTCCATTAGTCCCTCGCACTTGAAGCAGAAAAACCATCGCGACCTGTTTGTACAAGGTTCAGCTCTGGCGAAATAGATGTATTCGTTACGTTTACCCGATCTGCATTAACCATAACTTCACTTGTGCGTTCGTACACTACGGCATATTCCGCTTGAGCACTGCTTTCATCAAGTAAACGACCTAGATATTCACCAAAGAACGCCATCATCACAAATTGGATAATAAATAATGATGACATAAATAATATGGTGGTGGTCCAGCCCTCAACGACAAGCCCACTGAACAAGTGTAGCAACACGCTGTAACTGGCAAATAGAAAACCAGAAATGCTGCCAATGAAACCTAATACGGACATCCAACGTAACGGTCTAGAAGAATTAAAGACCACTAGGCGCATTAATCGGCGTAAAGACCTTACGATGCCACCCCCCTCAGCATCTTTAATTGGGGTGTACTGCAACACTCCCGCCGGGTATCCCGTCTTATGTATGCGAAGATAGAATTGATGATGGAAGCGACCGATCCTTGTTACCGCGTTGACTGCGCGACGGCTCAAGCACCGCAAATTAGTTGAATTGGAAGGAATTTCATAGTCGATGGCACGTAATACGATATTCATCAGTCGACGGATGGCGCGATATCGCAGTGAACGAACATGATTCGATACCCCCACAACAACATCAGTACCGTCGCGACACTGATTAACACTTTGCGGCACAACATCGGCTGGATCCGATAGCGGGTTCCATAACACAACAAAATCACCGATCGCATTTTCCAGACCAGCAGCAAGTGCTACATCATGAAAAACAGGGGTTGAAAGATGGATGATTCTCACGCAGGGGATGTTTTTAAGCACGCGATCTTCCGCTTCGGCATTCGTGCTATCTAAACCCGGCGCGATGACGACTAACTCGTAATCGCTGTAATGTTTTTCTAGCAGTGATGCCACATCATCTAAGGCCACGTAAATGTCATTCAAATGGGTCGGAATGACAATAACTACAGAAACAAATGATTCGCTTTTCATTACTCGCTCAACTCAATAACGCGCTCAATTTCTTGTAGCGCATCGTAAATATTGTCAATCTTTCCACCCATGACACAGTGTAGCCCTTTCAAACCATGGTTAGCGCGGAAAAGGATCGGACGTGAATCATCACTGTCACTACGCGGCAGGATAGTTTTCACTTCCCAGATTGAACGCTGGTACTGGCATTCACTCAAACCCGGAACATAGCGTTGCGCATCGCGAATCATATGGCCCCATGCAGACTGACGAAGATTATGGTCATATTTGAAATGCGCATCTTCATAGGGTTGGCTGGCGCTATCGTTCCATTGATAATGAGGTGTATATCGCACATGACTAAATGAGTGTAACTGCGCCGATGGGAAAGGCATCACTGAAAAGAAGGGGCCGCACATCAGTGTTAGTCCCATTTTTTTAAACTCATCAGGGACATCTACCAGACACATTTCAGTCATTTCATGACGCAAAGGGATCAATTCTATTTCTGAACCCTTTAATAAATAGTTTATGCGCGAGTAGGTACAGTTAAAAAGATGGTCAACATAGCTGCTTTCCTGCTGTCCTGAAATTGTTGTGCTGACCTCAAGACCCTCTCCGTATTTGCGCACATTTTCAACGACCGCATCAGTTATTATACTTACCCCAGCAGCGTCGAGCCGTTGAAGGATAATGTCACGCAACTTATGAGCATCGAAGGCGTACTCGCGGGTGGTAAAAACCGCGTCGATCATCGCGGGATTAACCAGTCGTTTTACTGAGGCAGGTGCATCTTCGCACTCAGCTCCAATACGCTGACAAAATCGACGGAATTGCTCACCTGTGACTTTACTTAGCGAACCCGCAACGAGGTAATATTTTGAAAATTCGTCATCTATACAGTCGCTGAATTCTTCAACAAAACGAGGGAAAGAGAGTCTAGAACGAAGCGCGGTGAGGATACTTCTTGGGTAATGATAGCCATTGTGCACTCGTGCCTGGTTGACATAAGAAGCGCGCGACATCAGCTGTGGACTTTTTTCATAAACGGTGACGTGGCAACCTTTTAAGGCCATTTGCTCCGCCAAATACAGACCAAAGAACCCTCCTCCTGCGATCGCTATGTTTTTACGCGCCATTTCCGTCTTCCCGAGAAATTTTTGTTCATCAAAAATCAACGTGGCAAATCCAACTTCATGATTTACCGAATTTATCTACTGTTTAATTGTTTTTTTTTGGAACTACAATGATACTTATTTTTTGACAGAATTAAAATAGTCTTAGCAGGGAATTGAAGCAGCGGTAAGTCGCTCGCAGGCAGAGTGATGACGGTGAATAGATATGATCCAAAGCGGGGGCGAAATTGCTTCTATATCATTGGCGTTATTAAAATGGCACGGAAGCAAAATCCTTTATAGTCACTCTGCTAGCCCCTTTAGCATCCTGCATGCGGGGAAATACAGTTCAAAGACTGATGTGAACAAATGACACGGTGTGGAACAGGATAATGTTTCAGTCGAGTTTCCTGGCTACGATTTCGCTCACAAAATTAACGACATAGTTGCCATTCTACTATCTATATATCCCAGCAAGGTGATAGTGTCTTGCGTGACATTTATTCCGATGTTTGGCATGTTAAGAGATCCTAACCCTGCAATTTTATTCATGTGACGAGTTTGCGAGCGAAGCGATGATTAAGTGGCCCTGGAAATCGAACGAAACCGCACCTGGCGCGCCATTACCGTGGGATGAAGCGTTGGCAATTCCTGTCCTTGCCAGCCTTTCAGCGGATGAGCAGAGCAGATTGGTTCAATTAGCCGATCGCTTCTTGCAGCAAAAACGTCTCGTCCCTCTTCAGGGATTCGAGCTGGACGAACTAAAAAGCGCGCGTATCGCCCTGTTGTTCTGTTTACCCGTACTGGAGTTGGGCATTGAATGGCTGGACGGCTTCCACGAAGTGTTGATTTATCCGGCACCGTTCGTGGTCGATGATGAGTGGGAAGACGATATTGGACTGGTTCACAATCAGCGCGTGGTTCAGTCCGGACAGAGCTGGCAGCAAGGACCGATTATCCTTAACTGGCTTGATATTCAGGATTCGTTTGACGCCTCCGGTTTCAATCTTATCGTTCATGAAGTGGCTCATAAACTGGATACCCGCAATGGCGATCGCGCCAGCGGCGTGCCGTTTATCCCGTTGCGTGAAGTCGCAGGCTGGGAACACGATCTGCACGCGGCGATGAATAATGTTCAGGATGAAATCGATCTGGTAGGCGAAAGCGCGGCCAGCATTGATGCCTACGCCGCGACCGATCCCGCGGAATGCTTCGCCGTGTTGTCAGAATATTTCTTCAGCGCACCCGAGCTTTTTGCCCCGCGTTTTCCGGCGTTATGGCAGCGTTTCTGCCATTTCTACCAGCAAGATCCGATGCAGCGTTTGCGTGAAAATGCAGGCTATGACGGTAACGCATCTCCACAAGTTCACTAAAAGCACAGGTTGAGTCTTAATTAATCAGTTGAATCAGCATGTTGAATTTAGTGTTGACACAAAATAGCGAGGCCATTAACATGCGCCTCGTTCACACGATTCCTCTGTAGTTCAGTCGGTAGAACGGCGGACTGTTAATCCGTATGTCACTGGTTCGAGTCCAGTCAGAGGAGCCAAATTAGAAAAGCCTGCTTAAGGAAACTTAAGCAGGCTTTTTGCTTTTAGAGCTTTCATGACGCCAATACGCGAAAAGGACACGTTACAGTACGTGTCCTTTTCACCGGGTCTTAACGCAAGCTATTCATTGCCCCACTGGTTCAGGAACGTCGCTATCTCATCGATACGTTCATCTTTGATGCCCGCTTCACTGGCCATCTCCTGCTGGGCAGTTTCACTGATCTCTTCGTTATTCATCAAACGGGTGATCAGCAGCTGGAAATAGTGCGCCAGCGGTTCGCGCTCTGATTCGCTCACCGGCGCAGCGGTTTCCTTGGAATACTCATCCGCGATGTCAAAATATTTAAGTGGAATTTCATTGGTCATAAGTGGCCCCAGGGGTTAACGCCTAATTAAGAGCTTGCGAGCGGATACACCGGCCCCAGCCTCACGAAGAGAGTCATGATAACGCGTCATCATGGAGGTGTCCTCAGATGGATGCTGAAACATGACTCATTTTGCGGCGTATTCATCGTCGAGGCCGATTAAATTGCGACTTACCTTGGTTTACCCCATGACCGACGATTAAATCTGATAATCAATCGCCACGTCTTCCGATTCCATCACCTGCCGTTTAATTTCATCAACCGACAGCCCCGCATTACATAACTCGATGAAGCGCCAGACGTAGTTGCGTTGCAGCTGCCCGCGCTTCAGTCCCAGCCAGACGGTATTGGCGTCAAATAAATGCCGGGTATCGAGCCGCACCAGGTCGCTAGATTCATGTTCTCCGCCCGACTGTTCCGCGACAATACCAATCCCCAGCCCCAGTTCAACATAGGTTTTGATGACGTCCGAATCCTGCGCACTCAGCACCACATCCGGGGTTATCCCCTTCCGGTTGAATGCCTCGTCGATACGCGAACGCCCGGTAATCCCCTGTCGATAGGTGATGAGCGGCCATTTGCCGATCGCGTCGAGCGTCAAAGGGGAAACCTGATTTAAGGGGTGGTCTGAGGGCAAAAGCAGGCTGTGATGCCAGCGGAACCACGGAAAGGCCACCAGCAGCGGGTCGTTACTCAGGCGTTCGCTGGCGATACCGATATCCGCCCCGCCATTTTGCAGCAGCACTTCAATCTCCTGCGGCGTGCCCTGAATCAGCTCAAGACGCACTTCCGGGAAGAGTTCGCGGAAAACCTTGATCACCGGCGGCAGACTGTAGCGCGCCTGGGTATGCGTTGTTGCGATGGTCAGCACGCCTGACGCATCATTGGTAAAGAGGTCCGCCAGCCGTCGTACGTTGCTGGCTTCGTTAAGAATGCGCTCTGCGATGGTCAGGAGCGCCTTACCTGGCTCAGTCATGCCCAACAGACGTTTACCACGACGGATAAAAATCTCAATGCCCAGCTCTTCTTCCAGCTCGCGAATATGGCGGCTGACGCCCGACTGAGAGGTATAAAGCATGTTGGCGACTTCGGTCAGGTTGAAATCCCGCCTGGCCGCCTCACGGATAATTTTAAGTTGCTGGAAATTCACGATTCACCCCGGCGCATCTGATATCGCTCTATTGTTAGAGTCATCAGACCTGCAGAACAAATAATAAAAACCAGCATCTTATTCCATTATGGAATATCAGCTCACGAGCTGCAGTTCGCGATTCTCCAGCGACGGACGGCTTACCAGCGACATCAGAATTTCTTTCACGGCTTGTGCCTGAGGCGTCAACGAACCGCGCGCAGACATATTCAAGGACAACGGCAGGCTCATTGATGGTGTGGTGATCCGCGCCATCCAGCCATTCGCCGCGCTGCACAGAGAGCGTGCCGCAGATTCAGGCAGGACCGTCACACCCATTCCGCTGGCAATCGCGGCGGTCAGGGTAGAGATAGAGTCGATCTCACCGATGATTTTTGCCGTCAGGCGACGCAGAGAAAACGCTTCATCCACGCGCACGCGAACGGCACTGTAATCTCGCGGTAAGAACAGATTCATCTCCGCCACGGCCGTCAGGTCGATGCTTTGACCCGGGCAGTCGCGCGTGCCAACAAGATAAAGGTCTTCTTTCAGCAGCGGCTGACTGGTGATCCCCGCAATCGGTGAACGGTCATAAAGCACTGCCATATCCAGCTGGCCGTTGAGTAATTTATCATTCAGTACCGAACCGCTGTTTTCATGCAGATAAACCAGCACGTCTGGCAGCTCGGCGCGCACAGCCTGAAGCAGCGGCATGGTAATAGAGGAGGCAGCGGTGCCCGGTGCCAGACCGATAGAAACCTGGCCGCTCAGCGTGTGTCCAACGTTGCAGACCGCAAGCTGGGCTTGCTCACACTGACGCAAAATCGTACGCGCATGGGTATAGAGAATTTTGCCCGCTTCGGTTGGCGTGACGCCACGCTTGGTGCGGATTAAAAGCTGCTGGTCCAGTTCACCTTCCAGAGTGGCCACCTGCTGGCTCAGCGCAGGCTGCGCGATATGCAACACTTCCGCGGCCTGGGTCAGGCTACCGATATCGACGATTTTTACGAAGTATTTCAGTCGTCTAAAGTTCATTTTGCCCCCTGTTAAAATGCAGTGCCGGTACTGGCGCTTGTTGTTGATTGGGTTTTGCAATATGGATGCCAGTTTTTAAGAGAGGTCTGATTAGTTCGCTAAGCGGCTGAAAATAAGGAAATCTAATCACGGCAGCGGGTTTTATTACTGAAACAGCGGTTTATGATCTGCCCCATAAGGGGTACATCTGCACCAGAATTGTGCAATCCGTGATAAAAAGCGGCACTTTGCTGATTTTGTCAGCAAACGATGATCAGAAGGCGATCCAGCCTTTGACAAGCGTCTGCGAGGTCGATAATATGCGCCCCGTTCACACGATTCCTCTGTAGTTCAGTCGGTAGAACGGCGGACTGTTAATCCGTATGTCACTGGTTCGAGTCCAGTCAGAGGAGCCAAATTAGAAAAGCCCGCTTAAGGAAACTTAAGCGGGCTTTTTGCTTTTCCGGAACTGGATTAGCGCGGTGCCTCCGTGCGCCACCTGCGGGTTAACGGTTTCTCAACTTCCACAATCAGGAACATCACAAAGCCGATAATGAAGGTGATGACCCAATAGCGGAACGGTAGGGACTCGGTACCGAACAGCATCTGCATAAACGGCGCATAGATAATCAGCAGTTGCAGCACCAGCAGTACCGCCGTCACGATCCAAATCCCCCGGTTCGCCAGCAGCCCTTTGCTCAGAGAGAATCCGTCGGACACGCGGCAGTTAAGCATGTAGAACCATTGCGCGGTCACCAGGGTTTGCAGCAGCACGGTTCGGATAAACTCCGGCGAATATCCGCGCGGCTGTAGCCAGGCTTCAAGCACGAAAGCGCTCACCGCGATCATGGAACCGACAAACACCACGCGCCAGATGGCAAACCCATCCATCACGTGCAGTTTGGGGTCGCGCGGCGGCCGATTCATGATGTTCTTCTCACCCGCTTCAAATGCCAGCCCAAAGGAGAGCGTGGCGGAGGTCGCCATGTTCATCCACAGGATCAGCACTGGCGTCAGCGGAATCAGGTTGCCTGCCAGCAGGGCAATAATAATTAACAGCCCCTGCGCCAGGTTGGTGGGCATGATAAAGAGAATGGTTTTTTTCAGGTTATCGTAAACCCGACGCCCTTCCCTTACCGCGCTGGCGATGGTGGCAAAATTATCATCGGTCAGAACCATGTCCGCCGCTTCTTTGGTCACCTCCGTCCCTTTGATGCCCATGGCAATCCCGACGTCAGCCTGTTTCAGGGCGGGCGCATCATTCACGCCATCGCCGGTCATCCCGACCACCTCTTTCTTGCTTTGCAGCGCCTGTACCAGGCGGAATTTATCCTCCGGGCTGGTACGCGCAAAAATATCAAATTTCTGCGCGGCGTCGCTCAACTGGCGATCGTCCATCACTTCAAGCTCGCGCCCGGTAATGGCATTGTCGGTATTGCCGATACCCAGCATTTTGCCAATGCTCATCGCCGTTTGCGGGTGATCGCCAGTAATCATTTTGACGCGAATACCCGCCTGCAGACAGTCGCCGATCGCCGTAATGGCCTCAGGACGCGGTGGGTCCATCATTCCGGCAACCCCAAGCAAAATCACGCCATGCTGCAAATCATCATGCGTCAGCTCCGTTTGCTCAAGACTCGCGGGCTTCCAGGCTGCCGCGACCATGCGCAGCCCTTCGCGCGCATACTCTTCGATTTTCGCTTCCCAGTAAGATTGGTCGAGCGGCTCAAGGCCCGCTTCAGTCTGCTGGTGCTGACACAGCCTGAACAGCACATCCGGGGCACCGGTAATCAAAATCAACTCTTCATCCCCAATGCGGTGAAGGGTCGACATATATTTGTACTGTGAATCAAACGGGATCTTGCTGCGCAGCTGCGTCTCAACCGAAGGTAACGGGATTTTCGCCGCAAGGACTTTTAATGCCCCCTCCGTTGGCCCGCCAGTAATCTTCCAGAAGCCCTGATCGTCTTTCATCAGCTGACTGTCGTTACACAGGTCAATCGTGCGCAGATAGCGCTCCAGCAGCGAGCCGGGGGCGACGGTAACGGGCGTGGGATCATTGATGGGATGGACGTTCCCGATCGGTTCGTAGCTATCACCCTCAACACGATAAATCGTGTCGGCGGTGATCACCGCTTTGACCGTCATCTCGTTCATCGTCAGCGTGCCGGTTTTATCCGAGCAGATCACGGTCATCGCGCCCAGCGTTTCGACGGTTGGCAATTTGCGAATAATGGCCTTCTGCCGGGCCATCGTTTGCACGCCAAGCGACAGAATAATCGAAATGATTGCCGGCAACCCTTCCGGAACCGAGGCCACCGCAAGGCTAATGAGCGAAAGCATGAGCTCGGAAACGGGCATATCCCTGAACAGGACGCTAAAGACAAACAGCGCAGCCATCATGACCAGAATGATAATGAAAATGGCTTTCCCGAGCTTATCCATCTGTATCAGCAGCGGCGTTCGCTGTTGCTCAATATCCGACATCATCTGGTTGATATGGCCTAATTCAGTATCACCCCCCGTGGCAATAACAACGCCCTGCCCGCCGCCGGAACTGACCGTGGTCCCCGAAAACAACAGGTTAGTACGGTCCCCCAGCGGGAGTTCACCTTCAAGCCGGTCCGTTATTTTTTCAACGACCGTTGACTCGCCGGTGAGAATCGCCTCTTCCACCCGGAGATTGTGCGCTTCAATAATTCTGAGGTCAGCCGGTATGCGATCGCCTGCGCGGATCACAACGATGTCGCCAGGCACCAGCGCCGTTGTCGGGATGGTTTCATGATTGCCCTGACGCACCACCACGGCTTCGCTGGAGAGCATATTGCGGATACTTTGCAGCGATTTTTCAGCGTTACTTTCCTGAATATAGCCAATCAGCGAGTTGATCACTGCCACGCCCAGGATGACCAGCGTATCCACCCAGTGTCCCATCACCGCCGTCAATACCGCCGCCGCGAGTAATACGTAGATCAGCACATCGTTGAAATGGGCTAAAAATCGCAACCATGCAGGTTTGCCCGGCTTTTGCGGCAGCGCGTTTTCGCCATACTGCTGAAGCCTTGCCGTGGACTCTGCACGGCAGATCCCCTCCGCGGTACTGGCTGTCGTTGCCAGCGTCTCTTCCACGGAAAGTCGGTAAAAGGGTTGTTCCGGTTTTTCTGTCTTCATCGATCCGTCCTCACGTCCTGAACTCAAAAGCACGCTTTTCCATTGACGCCGTTACCGCACGACAAAAACCGGAACGTGCGCGTAACGAACAATGTTCGCCGCGTCTGACCCCAATAAATGCGTCTGAATATTGGGATTGCGTGAACCGATAATGATCACGTCCGCCGCGAGATCGTCGGCTAACTGGGTGACTTCGTCGCGGACATTCCCGCCGCGGACATGAAGATGAATGCGATCCTCAGGAAAATTGATTTTTTTGGCGAACGCCGCAAGCTTTTCTTTTGAATTATTAATCATATAGTCATCCATTTTTCGCGCATCCGAAATAAACCCGCGCGTCAATTCTGGCGAGAACTTTGGAATAACGTGAAGAAGATGGATATCTGCTGAAGCACTTTGCGCGAGGAATTGAGCGTGAGCCACGGCTTTATCCGCCAGCCCGATTTCGTAGACATCGACAGGAACCAGAATATTTCTGTACATAGCGAGCATCCTTTTATAACCCATACGAGTAGTCATAAATGACATTACACATAATGAAACGCAGGAAATTAGCTCTACAACCAAACACTAAACGCTGAAGGGGATGGTATTAACCGTAGCACAGCAGATTGAATATGATAAAGTTACTCATAACCATCTGAAAAATATTAGTTTAATAAAATATACCTTGATTCATCCCTCTCGCTGCGCATATCCGCGTTACTCCCAACATTAAGATATGTTTAACCTTTTATTATTTCTGCGACTATTATCATTAGCAGGCATTACGGCTAACTCAGCCCTCCACGCAGACTTCAAATTGTCATCATTAACTCGCTTACGTATAAAGATAAGGGAGAAGAAATGTTTGGATATAGTTTGATTCGCCTGTTTTTCTTTATTGTCCTTGCCATCGTCACCAGTTCCGCCGTGGGTCTATTGACTTATCTGGTGGTGTCCGCGCTCGCAGAATAGAAACGTCATTGCTAAATGTACGGAATAAAGAAATTTTATATTTATTAGGGGAATATCGTGAATCGTTACATTTCTCTTCTACCCGTCCTTATATTACTGACAACGGCCTGCGATCCCAAAACTCAGGAAACGGCGCCCCAGCCACGCATGGTGAAAGTCGCCGTGGTAACGGCAGCAGGTCAGGCGCAGCAGCGCGTCTTCCCGGCGCGAATTGAGTCTGGCGACGCTACCGACCTCTCATTCAAGCGCGGCGGCCAGATTGAAACGCTCGATATCCGTCAGGGAACCAGCGTAAAACAGGGTCAGCCGTTGGCCCAACTCAATACGCGAGAAGTCCTGCAGCGCGTCAAAGATCACCAGACTTCCGCCACGCTTGCGCAGCGGCAATTCGATCGCTTCCAGACGCTGGCTGGCCGTCAGGCCATTTCGAAAGCGGAAATGGACGTTCAGCGCGCCACCCGCGACTCCGCCAATGCGGCGCTGAAAATCGCGCAAGAAGAGTTGAATCAGATGACGCTGGTAGCCCCGTTTGGTGGCGTTGCGGCCAGCGTTCACGTCCGTAATCATCAGGTTGTCAGCGCCGGTCAGCCGATTCTGACGCTGACGCGTACCGATTTGCTGGATGTGGTGTTTAGCATTCCAGAAAACCTGTTCAAAACCCTGGATATTCGTAATGCCAACTACCGCCCCGTGGTGAAGATTAACTCGATGCCGGATCGCGAATTCAGCGCAGTCTACAAAGAACACACCGGCAGTAGCGACAGCAATACGCTGACCTGGCAGGTTATTTTAACCCTGCCGCGCCCGGATGATTTCCCGGTCGTGGGCGGCGTCAGCGGAACAGTCACCATCAATCTGGCCAATCTCCCGGCAGGCGCGGGGCAAAATGCCCTGGTCGTCCCAGTCGAAGCGGTGTTTAACCCGGATAACAGCCCGCGTAATGAGCCACATGTCTGGGTTGTGCAAGGCGACGGCGACAAACTCCAGTTGGAGGATCGCAAAGTGAGCGTTGGGCAAGTCACCGCCCAGGGCGTCATTGTTACCGAAGGCCTCAAAGCGGGAGAGCGCGTGGTGGCTGCGGGTGTGGGGGAATTGCACGCTAAACAGCCCGTTCGCATCTGGACGCGTGAGCGAGGTCTGTAATGGATATCTCCCGCCAGTTTATCGACAATCCCATTCGCGTCTGGCTGACTATTCTGCTGCTGGGCGTCGGCGGTATTTTTGCGCTGCTGAACATTGGTCGTCTTGAAGACCCTGCTTTCACCATTAAAACGGCGGTGGTCATTACTCACTATCCCGGTGCCTCCGCTCAGCAAGTCGAAGAAGAGGTCACCCTGCCCCTGGAAAACGCGTTACAGCAGCTTCCCTCGCTCGATAACGTGAGTTCGATTTCATCAAATGGCTTATCGCAAATAACCGTCAATATCGCGTCGCGCTATCACTCCAGCGAACTGCCGCAAATCTGGGATGAGCTGCGCCGTCGCGTGGGTGACGCTTCGCGCCAGTTTCCGCCAGGCGTCGTGACGCCGTTTGTGAATGATGATTTTGGCGATGTGTTTGGTTTCTTCTTTGCCCTTTCCGGCGATGAATTTACTAACGCAGAGCTGGCCCGCTATGCCGAGCAGCTGCGGCGCGAGCTAGTATTGATCCCCGGCGTTGGCAAAGTCGCCATAGGGGGCGCGATACCGCAGCAGATCAATGTCGATATCTCGCTACCCAAAATGGCCGCGCGCGGCATTACGCTTACGCAGCTTTCCGCGATCCTCAGCCGGGTGAACGTGGTGTCTAACGCCGGTGAGATCGCCTCTGGCAGCGAGTCAATTCGCCTGCATCCGACCGGCGAATTTGAAAACATCGATGAGCTGGGCGATTTGATTATCACCCCATACGGTACGGGGGCCGCGACGCGTCTGCGTGATATTGCGACGCTATCACGCGGGCTGACGGAGTCGCCTTCCAGTATCTATCACGCCAATGGCCAGCAGGCCGTGACCATGGGCGTGTCATTTATTCCCGGCGTCAATGTGATTGATGTGGGGCGTGCGTTAGAGGCCAAGCTGCAGCAAATGTCGGCAGAAAAACCGGCGGGCATCAATATCGATCTGTTTTACGATCAGGCTGCGGAAGTGGGGCATTCGGTTAACGGATTTATCATCAACTTCCTGATGGCGCTGGCGATTGTTATCGGCGTTCTGCTGATTTTTATGGGCGTCCGCAGTGGGATTATTATCGCGCTTTCCCTCGCGCTTAACGTGTTAGGCACGCTGCTCATTATGTATCTCTGGGGGATCGAGCTGCAGCGCATTTCTCTGGGGGCGCTGATTATCGCCCTGAGCATGCTGGTCGATAATGCGATTGTGATTGTCGAAGGGGTGTTGATCGCCCGACAGCAGGGCTCAACCCTGATGACCGCCGTCAATTACGTGATTCGCCGCTCGGCGCTACCGCTCTTAGGCGCAACGGTGATCGCTATTCTGGCGTTTGCGCCCATCGGGCTTTCTCAGGATTCGACCGGGGAATACTGCAAATCGCTGTTCCAGGTTTTACTGATTTCGCTGATGCTGAGCTGGTTCTCGGCGCTGACGATTACGCCGGTGATGATCAAATGGTGGCTGTTCAAAGGGCAAAAAACAGTGGAAACGCCCGCGCAAACCGATCCTTATAACGCGCGGTTTTACCAAATTTATCAGCAGATGCTGAACGCCCTGCTGGAGCGCAAAGCGGTGACGCTGACGTTGATGGTTGCACTGCTGGTCGCGGCGGTCTGGGGTTTTGGCTCGGTGCGGCAAAACTTCTTCCCCTCATCGAACACGCCTATTTTCTTCGTCGACCTGTGGTTACCTTACGGAACGGATATCAGCCAGACTGAGAAAATGACCGGCGACATCGAAAAAGCGATTAACGGCCAGGATGGCGTGGTGACGACGGTGTCGACTATCGGCCAGGGAAGCATGCGCTTTATTTTGACCTACAGCGGCCAGCGCCAGTACAGCAATTACGCGCAAATTATGGTGCGCATGGACGACCAGCGTAATATTCCGGCGCTTACCCGCCACGTCGATGACTACTTTGCCCGCCACTATCCCCAGGTTAACGCCAGCACCAAACGCGTGATGTTCGGCCCGTCCGGTGACAGCGCCATTGAGGTGCGAATCAAGGGACCCGAGCCGGACAGGCTGCGGCAGATCGCCAGTCAGGTTGACGATATTCTCAGTCGCGATCCGGCCACCGACAGCGTGCGAAACGACTGGCAGAACCGCAGCAAAGTGATTCGTCCGCAGTATTCGCCAGCATTGGGTCGGGAACTGGGCGTCGATAAGCAAGATATTGATAATGCGCTGGAGATGAATTTCTCCGGGAGTCGGGTAGGGTTATACCGCGAAGGCTCGGATCTGCTGCCCGTCGTCGTCCGTCCGCCAGAAAACGAACGTCAGGATGCTAATCATCTCAATAACGTGCTGGTGTGGAGTCAAAACCGTCAGCAGTACATTCCGATAAGTAACGTGGTGAGCGGCTTTACGCTGGAGTGGGAAGATCCGTTGATCCTGCGCCGCGACCGCAGCCGCGTGCTGACGGTTCAGACCGACCCGTCGCCGCTTAGCCAGCAAACCTCGGGCGATATTTTGGCGCGGGTTAAACCGCAGATAGATGCCCTGGCGCTGCCGCACGGCTACAGCATCGAATGGGGTGGTGACGCAGAAAGTTCCAGCGAGGCGCAGCAAGGGGTCTTCTCAACGCTGCCGATTGGGTATCTGGTGATGTTTATCATCACCATCCTGATGTTTAGCTCGGTGAAAAACGCCGTTGCCATCTGGCTGACGGTGCCGCTGGCGCTCATCGGCGTGACGCCAGGCTTTTTGCTGACCGGCATTCCGTTCGGTTTTATGGCGTTGATCGGGTTATTGAGCCTCAGCGGCATGCTTATCCGTAACGGCATTGTGTTGGTCGAAGAAATTGAACAGCAGAAGCAGCAAAAACCGCAGCACGAGGCGATTGTCTATGCCGCTACGTCGCGTTTGCGCCCTATTCTGCTGACCGCATTTACCACCGTGTTAGGACTGGCTCCGCTCCTGCGTGATGTGTTCTTCCAGAGCATGGCGGTGGTGATTATGTTTGGCCTGGGATTCGCGACCATCTTGACGCTTCTGGTGCTTCCGGTTATTTATGCCTGTTTCCATCGACCGCCAGGGACAGAAGCACCATGAATTCAACCGGACTGAATATTCTTAAAACGCTGGGATGCATGACGGCGGTGACGTTTTTTACCCTCTATAACACCTGGGACCGTTACGACTACGATTACCACTGGATTCTGGGGTTTCTGACGTTTATCTCGACCATCGCCACACCGCTGTTTTTTGTAATAGCGGGCTATCTCGACGCACAATCGCGGCACGGTGCGCGCTGGCAAGTCGGTAAAATCCAAAGCATCGTGATCGTCTTTCTGTTCTGGATGACGGTTTATTATCTGTGGGAACCTTATCAGCGCGGCTATTTAATCCAGCCGTGGTTTGTCTTTACCTTTATTGTGATTTACACCTTCCATCCGGTTATCGAATGGTTAAGCCAGCGCCGCAGACTGTTTTGCTGGGGAATATTTTCGCTGCTGCTTTTTGCCTACGGCTACGATTTGCTGGCAGCGTTATATCCCGAAAAACACCTGCTTTCGCTCGCGCCGCAATATCGTTTGTGGACCTGGCTGCTGTTTTACCTGACCGGTCAGCTGTTTTTTGACCCGCTGATTGCCGCCTGGATCAGCAAAGACAGGGTGGTCAAAATAGCGCTCGGGGCAATCCCGCTAATTTATCTGTTCACCTGGTTTTACGAGCAGCATTTCTTTTTTGCCCTGTTCAAGGCCGACCGCAATGCGTTTATTCTGACGGGCTCGCAAATCTATTTTCTGATTGTAGCGCTGGTTATCGCCGCCAACGGCGTGCGCTTTCGCCGCAACGTTGAGTTTAAAGAGGCTATTTTAGCCACCATCAGCAAGACAATGACCGGGGTGTATATTCTTCACTATTCGGTTTTTCACCTTCTCACTGCGCTTATTCCCGTGACGTCACTGTCGACGAAATTCATCCTGATGGCGCTGACGTTCATCGCCTCGGTGCTGATCTCAATGCTGGCGCTATCGCACTCATTGATCAAAAAAGTGATTACGATTTAGATGCCCGGGGTTAAAAGCCGTAGCGCAGCCAGGCAAATAATACGTTGCCGTTATTGTAGGTGCCCGGAATATAAGTGAACTGGACGTTCAGGTTCTTATAGCCGGCAGAAAATAGCGGTAAAACGATGGGTAACGGCACATAGTTAGCAAAATCTTTGCGTGCCGTGATCCCTGCGGTCACGCCCAGTCCCAGCCGGAAATCCCGCGCATTATCCAGATACCAGCCATTTTCCCAGCCATAGCCGATGATGGGCTGCCATTCGTTATGCGAGTCCTTAAACATCATGGCGTAAAGCGAACTCCAGTCGCCCTCTTCATCGTAGCGAGAAATACCAAAACCCCCGCCCGACGGCATTTCGTTGTAATTGTCGGTTTTTTCTTTGTCATACATAAAACGCGCATGCCAGCTCAAAAAGGGGACATACAGATCGTAGTGCTGCGGTTCGCTCCACGTCTGCGAAACATCGGTGGTCCATTCGTTCCACCAGCGGCTGATACGCTGTTCGCCGTACACCCCAGGCTCAGCGCGCAGTGAAAACGTCATAAACACAGCCATGAATACAAAAGCAATTCGAAGTTGTCGCATCGTTAATCCCTCAGCAATATCGCACGACGATATTCAATACTGTAAACCATCCTTTGCCTGCGAACCGGAAACCAACGCGAATTCATTACGATTTCGTCTCATTTTTTCGGCAATGAGACGATAAAATCATTTTCTCCCGGCCCCTGTCGGGGTAGTCTCATAAGCGTTGCCTATGATTGGTGACGCGAATGTGAGTAATCTTTTCCCATACTAATAATAAAAAAATCGGTACAGACAGGACTTAACATGGATTCCACCCTCATCTCCGATCGCCCAGGCGAGGAGACACCATCGCTCACCCGCGCCCGTCGCGCGGCTTTTGGTAGCTTCGCCGGAGCCGTCGTCGACTGGTATGATTTTTTGCTCTACGGCATTACCGCCGCACTGGTCTTTAATCGCGAGTTTTTCCCGCAGATTAGCCCCGCCATGGGGACGCTCGCCGCGTTCGCGACCTTTGGCGTGGGATTCCTGTTCCGGCCGCTGGGCGGCATTATCTTCGGGCATTTTGGCGACAAACTGGGCCGTAAAAGAATGCTGATGCTCACCGTCTGGATGATGGGCATAGCCACTGCATTGATTGGTATTTTGCCCTCTTTCGCCACGATAGGCTGGTGGGCGCCCGTCCTGCTGGTGACGCTGCGAGCAATCCAGGGCTTTGCCGTTGGCGGAGAATGGGGCGGCGCCGCGCTGCTGTCCGTTGAAAGCGCGCCAAAACACAAAAAAGCGTTCTACAGCAGCGGCGTGCAGGTCGGTTACGGCGTGGGCTTGCTGCTCTCAACCGGGCTGGTGTCATTAATCAGCCAGCTCACCACTGATGAGCAGTTCCTGAGCTGGGGCTGGCGTATTCCGTTCCTGTTTAGCATCGTACTGGTGCTGGGCGCGCTGTGGGTGCGCAACGGCATGGAAGAGTCGGCGGAATTCGAAAAACAGCAGCGCGAAAAACCGGTCGTCAAAAAACGTCTGCCGGTGATGGAAGCGCTGTTTCAGCATCCCGGCGCATTCCTGAAGATCATCGGGCTGCGTCTGTGCGAGCTGTTAACGATGTATATCGTCACCGCGTTCGCGCTGAATTATTCGACGCAAAACCTCGGTTTGCCGCGTGAACTTTTTCTGAATATTGGCCTGCTGGTCGGGGCCATTAGCTGTCTGACCATTCCGTGCTTTGCGTGGCTTGCCGATCGCTTTGGTCGTCGGCGCGTCTACATTACCGGTGCACTGATCGGAACGCTCAGCGCCTGGCCGTTCTTTATGGCGCTGGAAGCGCAGTCGCTGTTCTGGATTGTGTTTTTCGCCATCATGCTGGCGAATATCGCCCATGACATGGTGGTGTGCGTCCAGCAGCCCATGTTCACGGAAATGTTTGGTGCCCGCTATCGCTACAGTGGTGCGGGCGTCGGCTATCAGGTGGCCAGCGTCGTCGGTGGCGGATTTACACCGTTTATCGCCGCCGCGTTAGTGACCTTCTCGGGCGGCAACTGGCATAGCGTGGCGATTTATCTGTTGGCGGGCTGCCTGATTTCCGCCGCGACGGCGCTGTTCATGAAAGACGCACGCGCCTGATGTCCTGACTTTTTTTTCACATACGTGTGACATACTATCGAGTGACGTCGCACTTATGTGGAACAAGGAGACAGACATGAATAATAAGGGCTCCAGCCTGACACCGGCTCAGGCACTGGAAAAACTGGACGCGCTGTATGAGCAATCTGTCAGCGCCCTGCGCAGCGCCATTAGCGAGTATCTTGAAAACGGAAAACTGCCTGATGAAAAGGCCCGATTAGATGGCCTTTTTGTTTATCCCTCTCTTTCTGTGACCTGGGACGGGGGCACCACCACAACGCCTAAAACCCGTGCCTACGCCCGTTTTACCCACTCAGGCTGTTACTCCACCACCATCACCCGCCCCGCGCTGTTTCGCCCTTACCTTGAAGAACAGTTGACGCTGCTGTATCAGGATTATGGCGCGCACATCGCCGTTGAACCGTCATTGCACGAAATTCCCTATCCCTACGTGATTGATGGCTCCGCACTGACGCTGGATCGCTCCATGAGCGCAGGCTTAACCCGCCATTTCCCCACCACCGAGCTGTCGCAGATTGGCGATGAAACCGCCGATGGGATTTATCATCCTGCTGAATTTTCGCCGCTGTCGCATTTCGATGCCCGCCGCGTCGACTTCTCGCTGGCGCGTCTGCGTCACTACACCGGGACGCCAGCCGAACATTTCCAGCCGTTCGTGCTGTTCACCAACTACACCCGCTACGTGGATGAGTTCGTGCGCTGGGGTTGCAGCCAGATCCTCGATCCCGATAGCCCTTACGTGGCGCTCTCGTGCGCGGGGGGGATCTGGATCACCGCCGAAACTGAAACGCCGGAAATGGCCGTCTCCGACCTGGCCTGGAAAAAACACCAGATGCCCGCCTGGCATTTGATTACCGCCGATGGCCAGGGCATTACGCTCATCAACATTGGCGTCGGCCCGTCGAATGCTAAAACCATCTGTGACCACCTCGCGGTCCTGCGCCCGGACGTGTGGCTGATGATTGGCCACTGCGGCGGTCTGCGCGAAAGCCAGCTGATTGGCGATTACGTGCTGGCTCACGCTTACCTGCGTGACGATCACGTTCTTGATGCGGTTCTGCCGCCCGATATTCCGATCCCAAGCATCGCAGAAGTGCAGCGCGCGTTGTACGACGCAACCAAAGAAGTCAGCGGTATGCCAGGTGAAGAGGTTAAACAGCGTCTACGCACCGGTACCGTCGTCACCACTGACGACCGCAACTGGGAGTTACGTTATTCGGCATCGGCGCTGCGCTTTAATCTGAGCCGCGCGGTGGCAATCGATATGGAAAGCGCCACCATCGCCGCCCAGGGCTATCGCTTCCGTGTGCCTTACGGCACGCTGCTGTGCGTTTCCGATAAACCGCTGCACGGCGAGATCAAGCTACCAGGACAGGCCAACCGCTTCTACGAAGGGGCGATTTCCGAGCATTTGCAAATTGGTATTCGCGCGATCGATTTACTGCGTGCGGAGGGTGACAAGCTGCATTCCCGTAAGTTGCGAACCTTCAACGAGCCGCCGTTCCGCTAATAATAAGGAAAACGATGAACACTACATCACCGCTGTCGGCGCTTCGCCACTGGCTTCATGACAATCAATTCGCGGGCATGATTGTGCCTCGCGCCGATGCGTGGCAAAGCGAATACTGCGCATCATCCGATGAAAAACTGGCCTGGCTTACCGGGTTTGATGGCTCCGCCGGGCAGGCGTTGGTGCTACACGATCGCGCGCTGCTTTTTGTGGACGGTCGCTATCAGGTCCAGGCTCGCGTTCAGGTCAATCTGGATGATATTGAAATTCACCATCTGCATAACGAACCGCTGGCCGAGTGGCTGGCGGAAAACCTTGACGCCGGCACCCGCATCGCGTTTGACCCAATGCTCATGACCCAAACGGAATATCAGCAACTTTGCGCTACGCAGTGCGAATTCGTTCCGCTAACGGAGTCACCTTTCGACACGATCTGGACTGACCGCCCTGCTGCGCCCGCGGGTCTGATTCGCGAGATGCCGGAAGACATTAGCGGTGAAAGCAGCGTGGCGAAACGCCAGCGCATTGCTCAACTGCTGGCGGCAAAAGAGGCCGATTACGTGGCGATCACCCTGCCGGACAATATTGCCTGGCTGCTGAACGTGCGCGGTTCTGATATTCCGACCAGCCCGGTGCCGCTCTCGTTCGCCCTGCTGAGCCGCGAAGGCACAGTCGAATGGTTTGTTGATGGCGAAAAGATTCGCGATCTCCCCGCATCTGCACTGGAATCGGTCGTGGTTTCAGCCCAGGACGATTTTGTCCGTCGCTGCCAGCAGATTTCCGAAGGCAAACGCGTCTGGGTGGATGCTGATTCCGCACCTGTCGCATTGCGCTTTGCCATTGAGCCGCAGGGTGAAATTCTCTGGCAAGCTGATCCAATCACCATGATGAAGGCGCAAAAAAACGCGGTTGAACTGGCAGGCTATCGCGAATGTCATCAGTTCGATGGCGCAGCCTGGGTTAATTTCCTCGCCTGGTTGTCCCGCGAGGTCCCGCAGCGTGAAGCCGCGGGTCATCCGCTGACAGAGCTGGAAGCGCAGGCACAACAGCTGGCCTTCCGTCAGCAGCAGCCCTATTTTATCGAGCAGAGTTTTGCCACAATTTCGGCGTCTGCCAGCAACGCGGCAATGTGCCATTACCACTCAAGCGACGCGACCAACAAACCGATCGTCAGCACGCATTTTTATCTGAATGATTCAGGCGGGCAATATCACAACGGCACCACCGATGCGACGCGCACGCTGGCCTACAGCAAGCTCGATGCACAGCAGCGTCTGCATTACACCGCCGTGCTTAAAGGCTTTTTGTCGCTCATTACGCTGCAGTTCCCGTCGGGGACGCAGGGGCATCAGTTGGACGCGTTTGCGCGTCGTCCGCTGTGGGAGTTGGGGCTTGATTACGATCACGGTACCGGGCATGGCGTGGGACATCAGTTATTGATCCACGAAAACCCGCAGCGTATTGCGAAAAAAGTGAATCCGTGGCCGCTGCTGGCTGGCAGCATCATCACCATTGAGCCGGGCTATTATCAGGCGGACAGCCATGGTATTCGCATTGAAAACCAGGTTGAAATTGTGGAAAGCATGCCCGGTTTCTGCAAATTTGCTTCGCTCACGCTGATCCCCATAGATTTGAGTCAGGTTGAGCTGAACTTGCTGAGCGAGCAGGAGAAACAGTGGCTGGACAGTTATCACCAGCAGGTGAGAGACATTCTGTCGCCTCTGGTTGAGAGCGACGCGCGCCCGTGGCTGTTTGAAGCGACGGCACCGATTCGCGTGAGCCGATAGGCATGATGGGGGCGTCGCCCCCTCTTTCCGGTCAAAACGTTTCACATTTGCCTTGCGCAGAAAAGCAAAAAGCCTGCTTAAGTTTCCTTAAGCAGGCTTTTCTAATTTGGCTCCTCTGACTGGACTCGAACCAGTGACATACGGATTAACAGTCCGCCGTTCTACCGACTGAACTACAGAGGAATCGTGTGAACGGGGCGCATATTATCGACGTGCCCCTTCATTGTCAAAGACTGAATGCGCAAAAAAGTTCGTTTGCCGATTTATTCTCCACTTTGCGCATTTGAAAGACTTTCTGGCAGTTTTTTATGCTCAGATTCCGCCTTTTTTCGCGGGTATTTCCATAGCCATCGCCCGCTCACCATCCGCCAGTAGAACAGAACCCCACGAACCGCCCAATCAAGGAACATCCCCAGCCAGACGCCGACAACGCCCATGCCGAGCATAATTCCCAGCGTATAGCCCGCCACTACGCGGCATCCCCACATTCCCAGCATCGAGACCCACATCGCAAAGCGTGCGTCGCGCGCGCCTTTTAACCCGGCAGGTAGCACCCAGGAGGCGGCCCAGATCGGCATAAACGCCGCGTTCAGCCAAATGAGAATTTTCACCACCTCTTTGACATCGTCTTCCCGGGTATAAAACGAGGCCAAAAGCCCGGCAAACGGCGCCGTCCCCCACGCGATGAGCGACAGGCCAATCGTTGAGAGCCAAAACACATGGCGCAGCTGGCGCTCCGCCTGCGCAATTTGTCCCTTGCCCAGTCGTTTACCCGTAATAATCGTGGAAGCGGACCCCAACGCATTGCCCGGCAAGTTAATCAGCGAGGCAATTGAGAAAGCAATAAAGTTACCGGCGATGACGTCAGTCCCCATCCCGGCAACAAACATTTGAGTGAGCAGTTTCCCGCCGTTAAACAGCACCGATTCGATACTCGCCGGAACACCGATCCCCATGACTTCCCAGATAATGGCGAAATTGAACGGGCGGAAATAGCTTTTCAGCGAAATGCGCAGCGCGGGATTAAAGCCCACCATCAGCACCACAATAATCGCGATAGCACCGATGTAACGGGAGATCGTCAACCCTAAACCGGCCCCAACAAACCCAAGTCCTTCCCACGAGAAAGCCCCGTAGATAAGAATGCTGCTGATGATAATGTTCAGGATATTCATCCCGCCGTTAATGAGCAGCGGGATCTTGGTATTACCCGCACCGCGCAGCGCACCGCTGCCGATAAGCGCGATGGCTGCTGCCGGATAACTCAACACCGTCATTTCGAGATAAGTGAGCGCCAGAGCTTTAACGTCGCTTGTCGCCTCCCCGGCGACAATGTCGATAATCTCTTTGCCAAAATAGTGGATCACTGCCGCGAGAATGATAGAAAAAATCGTCATGATCATCAGCGACTGCCGCGCCGCTTCGCGCGCGCGTTTGGGATCAAGCTTGCCCAGGCTAAACGCGACCACGACGGTTGTCCCCAGATCAATCGCCGCGAAGAAAGAGATGACGACCATATTGAAGCTGTCGGCCAGACCCACGCCTGCCATCGCCTCTTTGCCCAGCCAGCTCACCAGGAATGTGCTCAACACGCCCATCAACAGAACGCAGGTATTTTCCAGAAAGATAGGCACAGCAAGAGGGGTGATTTCACGCCAGAACAGAACACGGTAACTTTTGCGTTTGGCATACCAGGGCGTACGCATGACGGCCTGACGTAGAGCGGCAGTGACGTTCAAAATGGACCTTAAAGAGAGAAAGTTGAAACTACATTTCAAATGATGATTGAGAAATGCTAATCCTGCAAAGTATTTTCAACAAAAAACTGTGGGCAAAAGTGACAAACTGTCGACAGATTCACCAGTTAAGCAAAACAACGTAAGATCAGGTTTGACAAAACTTTTTTCGCCGCTAAGATAAGCCTCCTAACCGATTCCTCTGTAGTTCAGTCGGTAGAACGGCGGACTGTTAATCCGTATGTCACTGGTTCGAGTCCAGTCAGAGGAGCCAAATTTAAAAAAGCCTGCTTTCGAGCGGGCTTTTTGCTTTTTAGCGTCAGGCAATCACTCAAAAAAAAGCCTCCCTGCTTTCGCAGAGAGGCGTAGTCTTTCTTAGCAGCTATTACTCGCTTTTCGCTTCGCTGCTTTTGATTTCGCCGATGACTTTCAGCTTTTTAGAGATGTCGCGGCGCTCTTTGGACAGCTCAGCATTTTTGATGATGTAGTCGTCAACGCGATCTTCATAATCGGTCTTCATGCTGGCGATGATGCCCTGAATGGCTTCTACGCTCATACCCGGCTTGATGTAGTCGCTCAGGTTATCAAGCAGCAGAACACGTTTCTGGTTGTCACGGATCTTCTTCTCAACGTCCTGAATTTCACGCTGCAGTTTGTTTTTGCGACGGAACAGGCGGACGAATTCCAGAACATCCTGGAACGAAGGCTTGGTAGTTTCCATTTTGATACCCCTGATAATGTGAGATTCGGATTCGTTTAAGCAACCACTGTACCGTTAACCTTACTGACAGCCGTTGCGAATGACAATGAGTATATCGTTTGCCCTATCATAACCTCAAATGCTGCTGAATCGTAGCAGCAGGCGTCACATCCGCAGACGCCTGCTTTTTATTTGCGCAACGCCCGGCAGATGAGATGCGACAGCAACTCTAATTGTCTCGCCATCTCCATGCTCAACCACACATAGCCGTGGATGGGCGTTTCTGACACATTGTCACCCTGATGCTCATTGATCAACTGCTTGAGCTCAGCAACGATTTCGTTCAACCGCTCGCTGTTAGCAAGAATAGGCTGCGGATTCCCCTCGTAAAGTGCGTGAGCGATGGTGAGCAGCGTTTGCTGGGTCATCTGCTGAGTCTCTTTCAGCGTGTTCGCATTCAGAAGGACAAAGTGACTGGCACGAGACGCCCAGTGCGCGTTTATTTGCAGTTCCAGCATGCATACCAGATTGCGACTGACGGTTTGAATCGCTTCAAAAATGGCTTTCTGGATGTGCGTCTCTTTACTGGCAGGAACAATGAGCCCACGCATTTTGACGACATCATTGAGGATTTTTTGCAGATGCTTTTCGAGCCGTGGACGTTCCACAAGGTTGGGTGAAAAACCCGCCTGATAGACACGATTGAACGCGGTCACATAGTTGGCCATCTGAATGCGCCAGTGTAGAAATGCGCGTTGAGGCCAAATCCCTGTAAAGAGCATCGCTAACAGCGAGCCGAGAATCACATCCCCTCCTCGCCACAGGGCCGTTGCCATGTCTCCAGCCGGTGCACCGACAACGACAGCGAGCGTAATTCCAATCAGCAGAGCCTGATACGGTTTTTTGCCCAGCGCCAGCCAGCCGCAAAGAAACATCGCCCCCGCACACCAGAGCAACATCACGGGCAACGAAATCAGCTCAAGCTTTAATGCAATCAACCCTAATGCGGAGCCAAAAATCGTGCCGCCGATTCGCTCAAAGGCGCGTGGGACCACATTTCCCCAAAAAGATATCGGCCCCATGATGACCACCAGCGTGATCAAAGGCCAGGTTCCCTCAGGGATATCCAGCAAACGCACCAGTAAAAAGGTGAGGATGAAAGCCAGCGCGATGCGGCAACCATGCACGGCGCGGTAATTCCGATACAGTCGGATTTCAAAAGGCGTTAATGATTTGTCGGGGCGCACACCCGCTCTCCAGATACACGGCAAATCACAATTGTACTGTGTTTTCTGCCAGACGTATCACGCCCGGCAGAAAAACCCTACAAAGCTTAGGAATTAGCATTATTACCCGGCTTTGTTTTGAACGGGAACATACATCTCGATATCCCAGTAACCATCGGCATTGCCATCATTGAGATAGCGTTCAAAGCAGGGTTTAGGGGCGATTTGATAATGATTGTCTTCGAGCAGGCTGTTAAAGAAGCTATGCCAGGGTGTGGCGAAATCATGGTTTTCAACGCGTGCTATGGCAATCGCATAATCACCTGCAGCTACTTCGGTAAGGATAACGCCTTCGCTGTTTGCCGGGATGGCAAAATCATCAGGAACGGTGACAGCCGTATCGCAACGCAGCTTCTCCGCCGGGACTTCGTCTGGATTATCATAATAGACAGCGACCCATTCAAGCGGCTGAATATGATGTCCATCCACCCACATCATGAGTTGCTCAAAACCTTGCTTAACGGTTTGCTCCCACGGCCCTACCATATGAAAACCGGCAATCTTACGCTTCTGTTGCTGCTTGATGCTGTAGTCCATACTGCCTCCGTTTATTACTGTGTATTTATACACTATAAAGCAGATTCTTTATGTCCAGCAAATATGACGTGTTGATTATGCGAGCAGACTCGCAGGAGTGCCAGTCTGCTCGTTACCGTGTTAATTATCCGTCAGGCTTTATGGTGCAGATAATCACTCAGACGTGAAAACACCCCACCCTTACCGACGCTTTCCAGCGTGACTAATGGCCAGTGCGCCACAATTTTATCGCGATCGTAAAGCTCAATTTCCCCTACGCGCTGATGCGCAGCAATGGGGGCTTCAAGCTCTTTTTTATCGAGTACGTATTTGGCTTTAATGTTGGCGACTTCCGCTTTTGGTAGAGCCAGCCAGAAATCCTGGTTCGTACCAAGGGAGATGTGTTCTTTATCGCCGTACCAGATGCGCTCAGTGCCCACTTTTTTGCCATTGTGCAAGATTTGCACGGTATCGAAGTTTTGCTGGCCCCAATGCAGCAGTTTGCGCGCCTGATCCTCACGCCCTTTCGGACTCTCCCCACCCATAATCACCGCAATCAACCGGCGCTGACCATCGACAGCCGAGGCAATCAGGTTAAATCCGGCACCAGATGTGTGCCCGGTTTTGAGTCCGTCGACCTTGAGGTTCTTATCCCATAGCAACCCATTACGGTTTTGCTGCGTGACGCCATTCCAGGTCAGACTCTTTTCACTGTACATATGATAAAAATCCGGCTCGCCGTGGATAATCGCCCGCGAAAGCACCGCCAGATCATAGGCGGAGCTGTGTTGCCCTGGTGCATCCAGGCCGTGTACCGTTTCAAAATGGGTGTCACGCAAACCCAGTTTTTGAACATATTCGTTCATCATATTGACGAATTGTGGCTGTCCACCCGCTACATAGTCCGCCAACGCCACGCAGGCATCATTACCCGAATCAACAATTAACCCTCGGCTCAGGTCGCGAACCGAAACGCGCTCACCTGCTTTCAGGAACATCAATGATGAGCCGTCAAATACCGGATTGCCCTTCGCCCACGCATCGCGGCCGACGGTAACCATATCGTCAGGCGTAATGCGATGGCTGTCGATAGCACGATCGACAACATATCCGGTCATTAACTTGGTGAGGCTGGCCGGATTACGCTGTTGATGTTCGTTGCCCGCCGTTAAAATTTGACCCGTGGTATAGTCCATCAGCACCCATGAGCCAGCCTGTATAGCAGGCGGCTGCGGTGAAAAATCCAACGGATTGGCCGCCAGGGCAGAGGTAACACTCGAAGCGAGTAAAGAAAGAGCAATAAACAGACGGCGTTTCAACGATATATCCTCAGTCATTAAAAATCGTTGCCCTTTTTACGGAAAATCTCATGCCGTTACCTGATTAAATTGCAAAAAAATGTGACGGACAGCAATGTTTGGAGTGGAAGCATGCTCGCAAATCTTCGAGATAAACGTGCTTTTTGTTCTGTCTGATGACCCTGATGGTTTACCATAGCGAAGCAACTTTTTAACAGGATGGTATTACTGGTGTCAGATTCCGCCGCGCTTCCCACTTTTCTCTTCCACGATTACGAAACCTTTGGTACCAGCCCATCGCTGGACCGACCTTCGCAGTTCGCGGCGATCCGCACTGACGCTGATTTCACAATCATTGGTGAACCGGAGGTTTTTTACTGCAAACCTGCCGATGATTACCTGCCGCAGCCTGGTGCCGTGATGGTCACAGGAATTACCCCGCAGGAAGCACGTGAGAAAGGCGTAAATGAAGCGGAATTTGCCCGCCGCATTCACGCACTGTTTACCGTGCCGAATACCTGTGTGGTGGGCTATAACAATATTCGCTTCGATGATGAAGTCACGCGCAACGTCCTGTATCGCAATTTCTACGATCCCTATGCCTGGAGCTGGCAAAACCGTAATTCACGCTGGGATTTACTGGACGTGATGCGCGCGTGTTATGCGCTGCGCCCGGAAGGAATCAACTGGCCAGAAAATGAAGACGGGCTACCAAGCTTCCGTTTAGAACATTTGACCCGCGCCAACGGGATCGAACACAGCAATGCGCATGACGCCATGGCGGACGTTTACGCCACCATCGAGATGGCAAAGCGCGTCAAAAGTGCGCAACCCAAACTGTTTGAGTATCTGCTGAGTCACCGTAATAAACAGAAACTGATGACGCTCATTGACGTCCCGCAGATGAAGCCACTTGTGCATATTTCCGGTATGTTCGGTGCCTGGCGCGGGAATACGAGCTGGGTCGCTCCGCTGGCGTGGCATCCTGATAACCGTAACGCGGTGATTATGGTCGATCTGGCCGGTGACATTACGCCGCTGCTTGAGCTGGACAGCGATGCCCTTCGCGAGCGTTTATACACCCCTAAAAGTGAGCTGGGTGTTGACGCGGCGGTTCCGGTTAAGCTGGTGCATATCAATAAATGTCCCGTGCTGGCACAGGCGAATACGTTGCGTCCGGAAGATGCAGAGCGGCTGGGGATTAACCGCCAGCAGTGTCTGGATAATCTCAAAGTCCTGCGCGATAACCCACAGGTTCGCGATAAAGTGGTGGCGATTTTTGCCGAAGCTGAACCGTTTGTTCCGTCTGATAATGTTGATGCGCAGCTCTACAACGGCTTTTTCAGCGATGCTGACAGAGCCGCGATGAATATCGTCCTGCAAACCGATCCGCGCAATTTACCAGCCCTGGACATCACGTTCGCGGATAAGCGTATTGAGAAGCTGATGTTTAACTACCGGGCGCGCAACTTCCCCGGTACGCTGGACGAGAGTGAGCAAGAGCGCTGGTTACAGCATCGCCGCAACGTCTTTACGCCGGAGTATTTACAACGTTATGCGCAAGAACTGGAAATGCTCTTTACGCAGTATGAAGGCGATGCGGAGAAACAGAATCTGTTGAAAGCGCTGTATCAGTACGCGCAAGAAATCGTTTAAGGGTGCCCATCTGCTTGAGGGATATTGGCAAACTGAACGGCTTTCAGGCATAAAAAAACCGGAGACATTATCTCCGGTTTTTTTTCAGCAAATGCTCATTACTGCGCGATATCTTCGTACTGTGGCACCGGGTTGCGGAAGCTTTTCGTCACGCACGCCAGGTAAACCAGACCGATACCACCCCAGATGAGACCCAGAATCATTGAGCTTTCTTCGAGGTTAATCCACAGCGCGCCAACGGTCATTGCGCCACACAGCGGCAAGACCAGGTAGTTAAAGTGGTCTTTCAGCGTTTTGTTGCGCTTCTCACGGATCCAGAACTGCGAGATTACGGAGAGGTTAACAAAGGTGAACGCCACCAGCGCACCGAAGTTAATCAGCGCCGTTGCTGTTACCAGGTCGAATTTAATCGCCAACAACGCGATCGCACCGACCAGCAGCACGTTCCACGCTGGGGTACGCCATTTCGGATGAATATAACCGAAGAAGCGCGTTGGGAACACACCGTCGCGACCCATCACGTACATCAGACGCGAAACGCCTGCGTGAGCAGCCATACCGGATGCCAGCACGGTGACGCTTGAGAAGATCAGCACGCCCCACTGGAAGGTTTTACCGGCAACGTAGAGCATAATTTCTGGCTGTGATGCATCCGGATCTTTAAAGCGAGAGATATCCGGGAAGTACAGCTGCAGGAAGTAAGACGCGCCGATGAAGACCATGCCACCCAAAAGCGCGGTCAAAAGGATTGCACGAGGAATCACGCGCTCAGCGTCTTTGGTCTCTTCAGACAGAGAAGAGATCCCGTCAAAGCCCAGGAACGAGAAGCACAGAATGGTTGCACCGGTAATCATCGGCACAACGTGCGCACCTTCAGACCAGAATGGACGGGTGCTGGTCAGCGTACCGGCACCTTCACCGTGCGCGACACCGTAGACAATCAGACCGACGATAACCGCCACGATACCCATCTGCAGGATAACGATCAGCGTATTGAAGTTGGCGACGGTCTTAATGCTGCGCAGGTTTGAGATGGTCATAAAGGCCACCAGCGCGACAACAAAGAGCCACGATGGCACAGAAGGCACCAGCGCTTCGAAGTAAATTTTTGCCAGCAGAATGTTGATCATCGGCATGAACAGATAGTCCAGCAGAGATGACCAGCCCACCATAAAGCCAACAGCCGGGCTAATGGATTTCTGAGCATAGGTGTACGCAGAGCCAGCGGACGGGAAACGGCGAACCAGTTTACCGTAGCTCAACGCCGTAAAGAGAATAGCGACCAGCGCAAAGGCATATGCCGTTGCAACGTGACCGTCTGTGAGGCCTGAGACGATACCAAACGTATCGAACAGCGTCATCGGCTGCATATAGGCAAGGCCCATCATGACAACCGGAATCAACGTAAGTGTCTTACGTAATTCCACGCGAGAGGTTTGTGGAGTAGCGTTAAGCGACATGGTTATTCCCCATTACGGTGAGAGCCAGCGCGTAAGCAAATGATTGCCCCATTTTCTGAATTCCTCAGCGACAACAACTGTCGGTTTTTGTAAGTATCTATCCGGTACGAAGCCCGGCCTCTTGGTTTTAAATGGCGTTTTGATACATGCAAAAAAAAATAACCGACGCCTTTTATATCGTCGATTATTCTAATTTTTTGCAGCGGCGCATTTTGCCCCATCTTTGGGATAAAAGGCAATAGATTCATATGCTGATTGGACTTTTCTTTTCACTAAGCACTTGATATCCCGCCCTCGGGCGAAGTGTAAACGGCAGCGATAGCACTATTTGCTAAAATCTCATCCCGCCACCACGCGCTGGCGAGGCCTGCGGTTTGCTCATTCCAGCCTACCCAGACCGATTCGCTGTGATTTTGCGCCATGACTTGTTTCTCAACCAGCGCGCCGGTTTCAATAAACCGCTGCGCCAGATAACGCGGCAAATATCCGCAACCCAGCCCGCTAATTTGCAGTTCCAGCTTGGTTTTAAAATCAAATACGGTTATCGCCTCCTGATCGTCGAGCAGTTGCGACGAAACAGCGCATTCGGGTAACGAACTGTCCCCGACAACAATCGCCCTGCAGCCTTTGATCACCCGACGCGAGATGGGCTCAGGTTCCCCGGCTAGCGGATGATGCGTTGCCACAACGAAAACTTGCTCAAGGACGCCCAGGCGCGCAAAACCAAATTCGCTCGACTGCGGCGGCTCATGCAGCGCGCCGACGATAATATCCGCCCGCCCCTGGGTTAACGCTTCCCAGGAACCGCCCAGCACGCCGTTGATAAATTTAAGTCGGGTAACGCTATGACGCTGATAAAAAGCCTCAATTAACGGCGTGAGTAACGAGAAGGGAAAGGTGTCATCAACCCCAATCACCAGCTCATTTTCCCAGCCCTGGTGCAGCTTCACGGCCTGCTTTTCGAGCTCCCGTACGGTGTGAAGGACTTCGCGCCCTTTCTCTAGCAACATTTGTCCGGTTCGCGTGAAGCGGGCGCGGTGACCCGTGCGATCGAGCAATTGGATATTGAGATCGCTTTCGAGTTTATGGACGGTATAACTGAGGGCCGAGGGCGTTTTGAAGAGCTTTGCCGACGCGGCGGCAAAGCTTCCCTCTTTTTCAAGCGCATCGAGGATAATCAGAACATCCAGCAGCGGTTTCATGTTCGCCCCCTTGCGGTGTGCGAGCGAATCCGCTGGCGGCGTTATTCCATTGGCATCACCAGCGGATCGGGATATTGATATTCAAATCCCAGTTCACGACAAATACGATTGCCATCAATCAATTTGCCTTGCCCTTCCCCAGATGCGTCGCGAAATTGCGGCGGCTCAAGCCCAAGCTGACGGGCCATCACGGGATAAAACGTACTTCGCGCCGGATGAGATGGCGCACATATATTATAGATGTGTCCGCCTTTCGGAGCCTGTAAAAGCAAGGTAATTGCGCCGATAACGTCTTCAAGATGGACAAGATTGACGCCGTGCTGGCCGTTTGGAGCCGTTTTACCGGCAAAAAAACGTCCCGGATGACGTTCCGGACCAACCAGGCCCGCGAGACGTAAAATATCCACCTGCGTACCCGGTAAATTATGCAACCAGTCTTCCAGCTCTTTCAGCACGCGACCGCTGGCCGTGACCGGTTGACGTTCGGTGTTTTCCTTGACGGTACCTTCGACATCGCCATAGACCGACGTCGAGCTGGTGAAAATAATGCGCGGGATATGATGCGCCAGCGCGCTGTCGACAATTTCCTGCATCGCCTGGAGGTAGAACCCTTCCCCATCACCGCTGCGACGAGCCGGAAGCGTGATTACCAGAGCATCGACATTCATCAGCGTATCCAGATCGTCGGCGTCACAAACCAGTTCCGGCTCAAGGCGAAGCTCGACGCTGTCGATTCCCGACATCCGGGCCGCTTCGACGCCATCCAGCGTCGTTTTACTGCCGGTCACTTGCCAGCCTCTTGCCGTTAACGACATCGCTAACGGCATGCCCAGCCATCCTAAACCGACAATGGCGATCTTTTTCATACGTTTTCTCCTCGCATTCACGCGTCTGACTTAAGGCTACGCCAGCGCTGCGGAACTGACAATTCATAGCATCAATATGAAATGAATTAATGATTAAAAAAAGCCCTTGCGTTGAACAGTGAATGTGGTTTACGTTAAATGACATCAGATGCATAAGCATTCAAAGAGAATTTATATGACACGCGTTCCATTTAAAAACCACCATCATCACCATCATCCTGACTAGTCTTTCAGGCGATGTGTGCTGGAAGACGTTCAGATCTTCCAGTGGTGCGAGAACGCAAGAGAGAGCCCCCGGAAGATCATCTTCCGGGGGCTTTTTTTTGGATCGTATTCAGACAGATTAAAACAAGATAACGAGGACAACAGAATGTTAGACAACACACGTTTACGCATAGCTATTCAAAAATCAGGCCGCCTGAGCGACGATTCACGCGAATTGCTGGCGCGTTGCGGGATTAAAATCAACCTGCACACTCAGCGTCTCATCGCTCTGGCTGAAAATATGCCGATTGATATCCTGCGCGTACGTGATGACGACATCCCGGGCCTGGTGATGGACGGCGTCGTTGACCTCGGTATTATCGGTGAAAACGTGCTGGAAGAAGAGTTGCTAACCCGTCGCGCGCAGGGCGAAGACCCACGTTATTTCACTCTGCGTCGTCTGGATTTCGGCGGTTGCCGCCTGTCGCTGGCGACGCCTGCCGATGAAGCCTGGGACGGCCCTGCTGGACTGAACGGTAAACGTATTGCGACCTCGTATCCTCACCTGCTGAAACGCTATCTCGATCAGAAAGGCGTGCAGTTTAAATCCTGTCTGTTGAACGGTTCTGTTGAAGTCGCCCCGCGTGCGGGACTGGCCGACGCCATTTGCGATTTAGTGTCTACCGGCGCGACGCTCGAAGCTAACGGTCTGCGTGAAGTCGAAGTGATGTTCCGCTCAAAAGCCTGTCTTATTCAGCGCGATGGCGAGATGCCGGAAGCCAAGCAACAGCTGATTGACCGCCTGCTGACCCGTATTCAGGGCGTGATTCAGGCACGCGAATCCAAATACATCATGATGCATGCACCGACCGAGCGCCTGGACGAAGTGATTGCCCTGCTGCCAGGTGCGGAACGCCCAACCATTCTGCCGCTGGCGGGCGATCAGCAGCGCGTAGCGATGCACATGGTGAGCAGCGAAACGCTGTTCTGGGAAACCATGGAAAAGCTGAAAGCACTGGGTGCAAGCTCCATTCTGGTGCTGCCAATTGAGAAGATGATGGAGTGACCGCCATGAGCTTTAACACAATCATCGACTGGAACAGCTGTAATGACGAGCAGCAGCGCGATCTGCTGATGCGCCCGGCCATTTCTGCCTCAGAAAGTATTACTCGCACCGTCGCAGAGATTATGGATAGCGTTAAAGCACGCGGCGACGACGCGCTGCGCGAATACAGCGCAAAATTTGATAAAACCGAGGTCGGTGCGCTTAAGGTCACCGAACAGGAAATCGACGCGGCCTGTGAACGCCTCGGCGATGAGATTAAGCAGGCCATGGCGGTGGCGGTGAAAAATATTGACACCTTCCACACCGCGCAAAAACTGCAGACCGTCGATATCGAAACGCTGCCCGGCGTGCGTTGCCAGCAGGTCACGCGCCCGATTGCCTCGGTCGGGCTGTATATCCCGGGCGGCTCAGCGCCGCTGTTTTCCACCGTGCTGATGCTGGCTACGCCTGCGCGGATCGCGGGTTGTCAAAAAGTGGTGCTCTGCTCGCCGCCGCCAATTGCTGATGAGATTCTTTATGCGGCCAAACTGTGCGGCGTGAAAGACGTGTTTAAAGTCGGTGGTGCACAGGCTATCTCCGCCCTGGCGTTTGGCACAGAGTCAGTGCCGAAAGTCGGTAAGATTTTTGGACCGGGTAACGCGTTCGTGACTGAAGCGAAACGCCAGGTCAGCCAGCGTTTAGACGGCGCAGCCATCGATATGCCAGCGGGTCCGTCGGAAGTGTTAGTGATTGCAGACAGTGGCGCAACGCCTGATTTCGTCGCCTCCGACTTGCTGTCACAGGCGGAACACGGCCCCGATTCTCAGGTGATTTTGCTGACGCCGGATGCCTCTATGGCCACGCGCGTCGGCGAGGCCGTTGAACGCCAGCTTGCTGACCTGCCCCGTGCCGAAACGGCGCGCCAGGCATTGTCGGCCAGCCGCCTGATCGTGGCGAAAGATCTGGAGCAATGTATTGCCATTTCTAACCAGTACGGTCCGGAACACCTCATTATTCAGACCCGCAACGCTCGCGACCTGGTAGACAGCATCACCAGCGCCGGCTCTGTGTTTCTCGGCGACTGGTCGCCCGAGTCCGCAGGGGATTACGCCTCGGGCACTAACCATGTGCTGCCGACTTACGGCTACACATCTACCTGTTCAAGCCTTGGGCTGGCTGATTTCCAGAAGCGTATGACCGTGCAAGAGCTGTCCCGAGAAGGGTTTGCGGCGCTTGCCTCTACCATTGAAACGCTGGCGGCAGCCGAACGCCTCACTGCCCACAAAAACGCCGTGACGCTGCGTGTTGCAGCCCTGAAGGAGCAAGCATGAGCATTGAAGAATTAGCCCGTGACAACGTTCGCAGACTGACACCTTATCAATCTGCTCGCCGCCTGGGCGGTAACGGCGATGTATGGCTCAACGCCAATGAATTCCCAACGGCGGTAACGTTCGACCTTTCACAGCAGACGCTGAACCGCTACCCAGAGTGCCAGCCAAAAGCGGTTATCGAAAATTATGCCCAGTACGCTGGCGTAAAACCTGAGCAGGTGCTGGTGAGTCGTGGTGCTGACGAAGGGATTGAACTGCTGATCCGCGCGTTCTGCGAGCCGGGCAAAGACGCTGTGCTGTATTGCCAACCGACTTACGGCATGTACAGCGTCAGCGCGGAAACCTTTGGCGTAGCGTGCCGCAACGTTCTGTCACTCGACGACTGGCAGCTTGATTTGCCTGCAATTGCCGACAATCTCGACGGCGTGAAAGTCGTTTTTGTTTGCAGCCCTAATAACCCGACCGGGCAGATCATCAACCCTCAGGATGTCCGTACCCTGCTGGAAATGACCCGCGGCAAAGCGTTGGTTGTCGCCGATGAAGCCTATATCGAATTTTGCCCGCAGGCCACGCTGAGTGGCTGGCTGGAAGAGTATCCGCATCTGGTCGTGTTACGCACCCTGTCAAAAGCCTTCGCGCTGGCGGGTTTACGCTGCGGCTTTACGCTTGCTAATAAAGAGGTAATCGACCTGCTGATGAAGGTTATTGCGCCGTATCCTCTTTCCACACCGGTGGCAGATATTGCTGCACAGGCACTGACGCCTCAAGGCATCAATGCCATGCGCGAACGCGTGGCGCAAATCCTCGTGGAGCGTCAATATCTGGTGAACGCCCTGAAAGATATCCCCTGCGTTGAGCAGGTGTTCGACTCTGAAACCAATTACATCCTGGCGCGATTTACCGCGTCCAGCGCTGTATTTAAATCTTTGTGGGATCAGGGCATTATCTTACGAGACCAAAACAAACAACCTTCCCTGAGCGGCTGTTTACGCATCACCGTGGGCACGCGGGAAGAGAGCCAGCGCGTCATTGACGCCCTTAAAGCGGAGCAAGAATGAGCCAGAAGACCCTCTTTATCGATCGTGACGGCACGATCATTTCCGAGCCGCCAAGTGATTATCAGGTCGACCGTTTCGACAAACTGGCTTTTGAGGCGGATGTTATTCCGGTTCTGCTTAATTTGCAGAAAGCCGGATTTAAGCTGGTGATGATCACTAATCAGGACGGACTGGGCACTGACAGTTTCCCGCAGGCAGATTTCGACGGGCCACATAACCTGATGATGCAGATCCTCTCCTCTCAGGGTGTGACGTTTGATGAGGTGCTGATTTGCCCGCACCTGCCGGCGGAGAATTGCGATTGCCGCAAACCTAAAGTGAAGTTGGTTGAACGCTATCTGGCTGAAGATGCTCTGGACCGTGCGAACAGTTACGTGATTGGCGACCGCGCGACGGATATTGAGCTGGCCGATAATATGGGCATTCAAGGTCTGCGCTTTAACCGCTCCGAACTGAACTGGGCGATGATTGGCGAAAAGCTGACGAAACGCGACCGCTACTCACACGTCGAGCGCAACACCAAAGAGACGCAAATCGACGTTAAGGTCTGGCTGGATCGCGAAGGCGGCAGCAAGATTCACACGGGTGTGGGTTTCTTCGACCACATGCTGGATCAAATTTGCACTCACGGTGGTTTCCGTATGGAGATCAATGTGAAAGGCGATCTGTATATCGACGATCACCACACCGTTGAAGATACCGGCCTGGCTCTGGGTGAAGCGTTGAAACTGGCGCTGGGTGATAAGCGCGGCATCAACCGTTTCGGCTTTGTCCTGCCGATGGATGAGTGTCTGGCACGCTGTGCGCTGGACATTTCCGGTCGCCCGCACCTGGAATATAAAGCTGATTTTACCTATCAGCGCGTGGGCGATTTGAGCACCGAAATGGTTGAACACTTCTTCCGCTCCCTCTCCTACACCATGGGCGTGACGCTGCACCTGAAAACAAAAGGTAAGAACGATCACCACCGCGTGGAAAGCTTGTTCAAAGTCTTCGGTCGTACGCTGCGTCAGGCCATTCGTGTCGACGGTGACACGCTGCCTTCTTCTAAAGGAGTGCTGTGATGAACGTGGTGATTCTGGACACGGGCTGCGCCAATCTGAATTCCGTCACATCGGCCATTGCGCGTCACGGCTACGAGCCGGTGGTCAGCCGCGATCCTGACCTGGTGTTGCGGGCGGACAAACTTTTCCTGCCAGGCGTGGGCACCGCTCAGGCGGCAATGGATCAGATCCACGAACGCGAATTAGTGGACCTGATCAAAGCCTGCACCCAGCCCGTGCTGGGGATTTGCCTGGGCATGCAGCTTCTTGGCCGTCGCAGTGAAGAGAGTCACGGCGTGGATATGCTGGGTATCATCGAAGAAGACGTACCAAAGATGACCGACTTTGGTCTGCCGCTCCCGCACATGGGCTGGAACCGCGTCTACCCAAAAGCGGGTGACCGTTTGTTCCGGGGTATCGAAGATGGCGCATATTTCTATTTCGTCCATAGCTACGCGATGCCGGTGAACACCTGGACCATTGCGCAATGCCATTATGGCGAGCCTTTTACCGCCGCCGTAAACAAAGATAATTTCTTTGGCGTGCAGTTTCACCCGGAGCGCTCCGGCGCCGCAGGGGCGCAGTTGCTCAAAAACTTCCTGGAGATGTGATGATTATTCCCGCACTGGATTTAATTGACGGCACGGTGGTTCGCCTCCATCAGGGGGATTACGGCCAGCAGCGCGATTACGGAAACGACCCGCTCCCACGCTTGCAGGATTATGCGGCGCAGGGCGCAGAAGTCTTACATCTGGTGGATCTGACCGGCGCGAAAGACCCAGCCAAACGCCAGATTACGTTATTAAAATCGCTCGTTTCAGGTGTTAACGTTCCCGTGCAGGTTGGCGGCGGCGTGCGCACTGAAGAGGATGTTGCTGCACTGCTTGAGGCCGGCGTCGCACGCGTGGTGGTGGGATCTACGGCGGTCAACGATCCTGAAATGGTCAAAGGCTGGTTCCGTCGTTTTGGCGCGGATGCGCTGGTACTCGCGCTCGACGTGCGTATCGACGACCATGGGAACAAGCAGGTCGCGGTCAGCGGCTGGCAGGAAAACTCCGGCGTGACGCTGGAAGAACTGGTTGAAATCTATCTGCCCGTCGGACTGAAGCATGTGCTGTGCACGGATATTTCCCGCGACGGCACGCTGGCGGGATCGAATGTTTCATTGTACGAAGAGGTCTGCGCGCGTTACCCGCAGGTGGCTTTCCAGTCATCGGGTGGAATCGGTGATTTAGCCGATATCGCTGCATTGCGTGGAACAGGCGTACGTGGGGTAATCGTTGGGCGTGCCTTACTGGAAGAAAAGTTTACTGTGACGGAGGCAATTCAATGCTGGCAAAACGGATAATCCCCTGTCTTGACGTGCGCGACGGTCAGGTAGTGAAAGGCGTACAGTTTCGCAATCACGAAATCATTGGCGATATCGTGCCGCTGGCAAAACGTTATGCCGAAGAAGGTGCAGATGAGCTGGTGTTTTACGATATCACCGCATCAAGCGATGGCCGTGTGGTTGATAAAAGCTGGGTTGCACGCGTTGCCGAAGTGATTGATATTCCCTTCTGCGTCGCTGGCGGAATCAAGTCTGCGGACGACGCGGCAAAAATCCTGTCGTTTGGGGCTGATAAGATTTCCATCAACTCCCCTGCTCTGGCAGACCCGGAACTGATCACACGTCTTGCGGAGCGCTTCGGCGTGCAGTGTATCGTCGTGGGGATTGATACCTGGTATGACGACGTCACCGGTAAGTACCACGTTAACCAATACACGGGCGATGAAAGCCGTACTCGCGTGACGCAGTGGGAAACCCTGGATTGGGTACAGGAAGTGCAAAAACGCGGCGCGGGCGAAATCGTCCTGAATATGATGAACCAGGATGGTGTGCGTAACGGCTATGATCTGGAGCAGCTCAAGAAAGTGCGGGCCGTGTGCCATGTGCCAATGATCGCCTCCGGCGGCGCGGGAACCATGGAGCATTTTCTCGAAGCCTTCCGCGATGCGGATGTTGACGGCGCGTTAGCCGCATCGGTATTCCACAAACAGATTATCAATATTGGTGAGTTAAAAACGTACCTGGCCGGCCAGGGCGTGGAGATTAGGTTATGTTAACTGAACAACAACGGGCGCAACTGGACTGGGAAAAAACTGACGGATTATTGCCGGTGGTTGTGCAACACGCGGTGTCTGGCGAAGTGCTGATGCTGGGTTACATGAACCAGGAGGCATTAGCGCAAACACTCGACAGCAAGAAAGTGACCTTTTTCTCACGCACTAAACAGCGTCTTTGGACCAAGGGTGAAAGCTCCGGTAATTTTCTGAACGTGGTCAGTGTGACTCCCGATTGCGATAACGATACGTTGCTGGTGTTGGCTAACCCTGTTGGCCCAACCTGTCATCTGGGGACCAGCAGCTGCTTTGGCGATGCCAGCCACCAGTGGCTGTTCCTCTATCAGCTTGAGCAACTGTTGGCTAAGCGCAAAACGGCCGATCCGGACAGCTCATATACGGCGAAACTGTATGCCAGCGGCACCAAACGTATTGCGCAGAAAGTGGGCGAAGAAGGCGTTGAAACCGCACTGGCGGCAACGGTCAACGACCGCGAAGAGTTAAAAAACGAAGCCTCTGATTTGATGTATCACCTGCTCGTCCTGTTGCAGGATCAGGAGCTGGATTTAACGGCTGTCATTGAGAATTTACGCCAGCGACACAAGTAAAAGACCACCTTCTTAGAAGGTGGCTTTTGAGAATGCCCCCTGTAAGGGGGGCGATTATCACCTTCTGTTCCTACTCTAGCAATTCCATCTGCTGTTCATGCGTTTGTTCCGTTTTCTCCTGATGCCGCACGTATCGTCTGATAATTTCTTCATTCACCCCAACCGTATCGACAAAATACCCACGGGACCAAAAATGGTTTCCCCATAATTTTTTCCTGATGTGTGGAAAACGGTTGTAGAGCCTGATTGCACTACGCCCTTTCAGATGCCCCATCAGAGTGGATATTGAGATTTTGGGTGGAACGATTACGACAAGATGTACATGATCTGGCTGAATATTTAGCTCAAGGACCTCACAATCTTTTATTCCACAGAGAATATAGATCGTCCTATACAGTTCCTTGCCAGGCTTATCTTTCAGGATCCTGAAACGGTACTTTGGCGTCCACACTATGTGGTATTTGCAACGCCAATATACATGTGATGAACTCCTGTAAAGCCCCATGTCGGTTTGTCTCCTTTTACTTGTGGTGAGTAAGCAGAGATATTCCGGCATGGGCATTCTTCAGGCTATAGCCTTACAGGATCAATCACCACCTCCCTAGGAGGTGGTTTAGGGGTGACAATAAAAAAAGACCGGGGAAACCCGGTCTTCTCTTTTATGCCTTTCTCTTTTTATCGAGAGAAACTGACTTAATGCTTTGGTGTGTAGTTGCGTAACGCATTACGACCCAGCACCACACCAGCACCGATAATGCCGCCCAACAGTATGGCCAGAATTAATGTAATACCTTTTTTCGGACTGTCGCGGCGAATAGGTAGATCCGGTTTCATTACATAGCGATAGGCATGGATAGTTGCCGGGTCAACGTTCAGATTTTGGATATCCAGCAAGTTTTGTTTTGTCTGATAATAAGCGGGGGAGAAAACCAGTGGACGGGTTGACTCATTCTGAATCATGGAATTCAGCGCTTCGCTACCCAGCAGGAACATGGTGTCCTGCGTGACGTCCTGCGTTTGTTGGATTTGCGGTGCGGTGATTTTCGCCGCCTGAGCGAACTTCACCGCCTCGGCGATTTGTTTGATTCGCAGGTCTTTTTGTTCCTGAGCCACTTTTTCCTGGTTTTCCAGAGAATCATTCAGGGTTTTGATTTGCTGCTTAATATTGTCTTTAAGGTCAACATCAAGCTCTTTAGCCGTCTGCTCGTCAACCTGTTGAATATACTGTGCCAATTGTTTCTGCGCAGCTTCAGCAGACTCGCCAACGTAGGAGACGCTCAGAGGCAATGGCTGGCCTTTAACAGCCGCATCAATGGTTAATTTTTCGGGAGCTTCCTGATTATCTAGCGACTGCGCTAACGCAGAGAAAGCAGAATTAAAACGTCCAACAACACGGAGTTGTGTATCCAACATGGTTGGAGCAGAGGAGCCATAAAGAATGTTAAGGGCGTTGGTATAGGTAACAATCTGTGCAGCATCTGGCTGAGTGATAATCGCACTAGAAGTCCATTTCTCTTTGGCAGTGCTGATGTATACACCGGCAAACACTATCGCGACTACCACAAATGCAGCAATTGTCCACTTCCCACGCCATAGTTGCATCACCAAATCAATCAAATCTATCTGTTCTGGGTCATTTTGACTTCTGACCTCATTATTGCTGTTCTGGGACATATAATCCTTAACGAAATATCTACGCAAAAATAATATTTAGCTAGTGTATCGCTTGTTGGCAAATTTTCTATAAGAATCCTGTGAGTTATCTGCTGACTGGCGAAGTTTTGCTTACTTCCGGCTTAGGAGTATGATGACGCTTAACGGTTTATGCTATACGAATAGCGTTATATGTTAATACAGAGGATGAATATGAAATTTCTGGTCACCGGTGCAGCAGGCTTTATCGGCTTCCATGTTAGCGGACGCCTTCTGGACGCAGGTCATCAGGTTGTCGGGATTGATAATCTTAATGATTACTACGATGTCAGTCTGAAAGAAGCCCGATTGAATCTGCTGACATCTGAGAACTTCACTTTCCATAAGCTTGATCTGGCCGATCGTGAAGGAATGGCAGCACTGTTTGCCAACGAGAAATTTGACCGCGTCATCCATCTGGCGGCTCAAGCTGGCGTACGTTATTCACTGGAGAATCCGCACGCTTATGCGGATGCTAACCTCATTGGTCATCTGAACGTGCTTGAAGGGTGTCGACATAATCAGGTTCAACACCTGCTTTATGCCTCCTCCAGCTCGGTTTATGGCCTTAATCGCAAGATGCCCTTCTCTACCGATGACTCAGTGGATCACCCAGTGTCACTGTATGCAGCGACCAAAAAAGCCAACGAGTTGATGTCGCATACTTATTCCCATCTTTATAACTTGCCAACGACTGGGCTGCGCTTCTTTACGGTATATGGCCCATGGGGTCGCCCGGATATGGCCCTGTTCAAGTTCACAAAGGCGATGATCGAAGGTAATAGTATCGATGTCTATAACTACGGCAAGATGAAGCGCGACTTCACCTATATTGATGATATTGCCGAAGCCATCATTCGTTTGCAGGATGTTATTCCGCAGGCCGATACGGAATGGACTGTCGAAACCGGATCGCCTGCCACAAGTTCAGCTCCGTATCGCGTCTATAATATCGGCAACAGTTCCCCTGTCGAACTGATGGATTACATCACCGCACTAGAAGAAGCGCTGGGCAAAGAAGCGCAGAAAAATATGATGCCTATCCAGCCAGGTGATGTTCTGGAAACCAGCGCAGACACCAAAGCACTGTTTGAAGTGATCGGCTTCAAGCCGCAAACGACCGTCAAAGACGGTGTGAAGAATTTCGTGGACTGGTACCGTAATTTTTACAAGGTGTAATAAAACAAAAAGCCCGGCAATGCCGGGCTTTTTTACACGCTAAATAAGTGACTTAATCGCTTCCGAAAAGATCGCGTGTATACACTTTATCCGCGACGTCTGCTAACTCCTCCGCCATACGGTTAGAGATAATGACATCGGCTTCTTTTTTGAAGGCATCCAGATCACGGATGACGCGCGAGTGGAAGAATTCATCTTCTTTCATCGCCGGTTCATAAATAATGACCTGAACGCCTTTTGCCTTAATACGCTTCATAATCCCTTGAATTGAAGAGGCGCGGAAGTTATCCGAACCACTCTTCATAATCAGGCGATAAACCCCAACGACTTTAGGCTGTCGCGCCAGAATAGAGTCAGAGATAAAATCTTTACGCGTACGGTTAGCATCAACAATCGCTGAAATCAGATTGTTTGGCACCGCCTGATAGTTCGCCAGCAACTGTTTGGTATCTTTTGGCAGGCAGTAACCGCCATAGCCGAAGGAAGGGTTGTTATAGTGATTGCCGATGCGAGGATCCAGGCAGACCCCTTCGATGATCTGACGGGTGTTTAGTCCCAGGCTTTCCGCATAGCTATCCAGCTCGTTGAAGTACGCCACGCGCATCGCCAGATAGGTATTAGCGAACAGTTTTATCGCCTCGGCTTCTGTCGCATCTGTGAAGAGCACATCAATGTTTTTCTTAATAGCCCCTTCCTGCAATAGCGCTGCAAAACGCTCGGCACGTTCAGAACGTTCACCAATGACAATGCGCGATGGATGCAGATTGTCGTACAACGCTTTGCCTTCACGCAAAAACTCGGGTGAGAAGATGACGTTATCAATGCCTAATTTTTCCTTGATGGACTGGGTAAAGCCCACTGGAATGGTCGATTTGATAATCATCACGGCATTAGGGTTAATCGCAGTCACATCGTTGATGACGGCTTCTACGCTGGACGTGTTGAAGTAGTTTGTCTTTGCATCGTAATCAGTTGGCGTAGCGATAATCACATAATCTGCGCCGCGGTATGCGTCTTCTTTATCGGTCGTAGCGCGGAAATTAAGCGGTTTATTCGCCAGATAATCCTCGATCTCTTTGTCAACAATAGGAGAGATCTTCTGGTTAAGCATATCCACTTTAGCCTGCACGATATCCAATGCGACCACTTCATGGTTCTGCGCGATCAAAATACCGTTAGAAAGACCAACATAGCCTGTACCGGAGATTGTAATTTTCATTCTTTCAACTTCTTCAAGTATGAGTTTCAGGAGGCATTAACAGCACCGCCACAATAAACAACTGTTGAGGTTTTTACCTCTTATGTTTATCTGCTGTCAAGGCAAAGCCCTTTGAATTAATGTGTGAAAAAACAGCATTCTGTTTTGAGAAAATGCAGTGAAAGGGGATAACGCAGCGAAATAAGGGCATTAACGCCATAAAAAAGCCCGGAAATTATCACCGGGCTATGCTTTGGGACTCAATTAAATCAGATTAATCCAGCCATTCGGTGTGGAACACACCTTCTTTGTCAGTGCGTTTGTATGTGTGCGCACCGAAGTAGTCACGCTGCGCCTGAATCAAGTTGGCTGGCAGCACGGCTGAACGATAGCTATCGTAATAGGCAACAGCTGCAGAGAAGGTCGGAACAGGAATGCCGTTCTGAATCGCATAGGCAACAACATCACGCAGCGCTTGCTGATAGTCATCAGCGATCTTTTTGAAGTACGGAGCCAGCAACAAGTTGGCGATATTCGCATTTTCCGCATAAGCATCGGTGATTTTCTGCAGGAACTGGGCACGAATGATGCAGCCCGCACGGAAGATCTTCGCGATCTCACCGTAATTCAGATCCCAGTTGTTCTCATCGGAAGCGGCACGCAATTGTGAGAAGCCCTGAGCATAAGAAACCAATTTGCCCAGATACAGTGCGCGACGGACTTTCTCGATGAATTCAGCTTTATCACCAGCAGGCTTCGCCTGCGGGCCAGACAGCACTTTAGATGCTGCAACACGCTGCTCTTTCAAGGAAGAGATATAGCGTGCGAACACGGATTCAGTAATCAGAGACAGTGGCTCACCGAGATCCAGAGAGCTCTGGCTGGTCCATTTACCGGTACCTTTGTTAGCAGCTTCATCCAGGATAACGTCAACCAGGTAGATTCCGTCTTCGTCCTTCTTAGTGAAGATGTCTTTGGTGATATCGATCAGGTAGCTGCTTAGCTCGCCATTGTTCCACTCAGTGAACGTCTGCGCTAGCTCTTCGTTAGAAAGATTCAGGCCGCCTTTCAACAGAGCATAGGCTTCTGCAATCAGCTGCATGTCGCCGTATTCAATGCCGTTATGGACCATTTTAACGTAATGACCCGCACCGTCTGGACCAATGTAGGTTACGCACGGTTCGCCATCTTCCGCGACAGCAGCGATTTTCGTCAGGATTGGCGCAACTAATTCATACGCTTCTTTCTGACCGCCAGGCATGATGGATGGGCCCTTCAGAGCGCCCTCTTCGCCACCGGACACACCCGTACCGATGAAGTTGAAGCCTTCAGCAGACAGTTCGCGATTACGACGGATAGTGTCGTGGAAGAAGGTATTACCGCCATCAATAATGATGTCGCCTTTATCCAGGTACGGCTTCAGGGAATCGATAGCAGCATCAGTGCCAGCGCCTGCTTTCACCATTAACAGGATACGACGTGGTGTTTCCAGGGATTCAACAAATTCCTGGACCGTGTAAAAAGGAACAAGCTTCTTGCCCGGATTTTCAGCGATGACTTCTTCGGTTTTATCGCGGGAGCGGTTGAAAACGGAGACGGTATAACCGCGGCTTTCGATGTTGAGCGCCAGGTTGCGCCCCATCACTGCCATACCGACAACGCCGATCTGTTGCTTGGACATTACATACTCCTGTCAGGTGTGGTCACCGCGACTTATGCGCGGCTTGAATGTATCTTTGATGTTAACTCAGGTTCATACAGCGTGGGTAGCTGAAGATGCTTGGATCATTATCAGAATGTACTTTTATAGAAGACCGAGTCAGTGAGGAGTCAGAAGAGAGGCATAAAGCGCTTTTGTTTTGGTATACATCGCTTCGAATGTAAAATTTGCTTTATAACGCGCATAACCGGCTGCTCCGAATTGTTCACGGAGGTTAGGATTTTCAATCAAATATCGTATTTTATCTTTAAGCATCCTTACATCACCGCGCTTGATAAGGAAACCCGTTTCATTATTAATGATTGATTCAGAAGAACCGCCCACATCAGAGGCAATGACAGAAATGCCAGCACGCATTGCTTCGAGAATACTTCTCGGGAAACCTTCCCAGTTAGATATGAGAAGAAAAACATCGCTATTACTTAAAAGCTGCGCGACATCATGACGCTCACCCAGAAATTCGATTCGCTTAAGTATACCAAGTTGCGCAGCCAGCTGTTGGTAGTGTTCCAACAATGGTCCTTTGCCAACTAATTGTAGCCGCCAATCCAGATCGGTTAATTCAGATAAAGCGAGAAACATAGTTTTATGATCTTTTTGCTCTGAAAAACGTGCAACTGAAATCATATTGACAGTTTTACCATCAGCCCGAATTTTGTCTGTAGGATTTAAATCCAATTCTGGCATACCGTTGTGTATGACGACCTGTTTCTCATTTGAAGCCACATTATATTTAAGGGCTAATTCTTTATCTTGTTTCGAAACAGTAATTATTTTCTTCGCCAACGGCGCCATCATTCTCTCAATGAATACATAAAACTTTTGCTGTTTTTTCCCTACACCATTCGCAAAAGCCCAGCCATGAGCAGTGAATATTACAGGCACTTTCGTAAACGCCGCAGCAAGACGTCCGACAATGCCTGCTTTTGATGAGTGCAGTGATATCAAATTCGGTTTCAATTCTTTAATTAAAGATCGTATTGACAGTATGGCCTTAAAATCTTTAATAGGATCTATATTTCGCACTAACGTTGGAACAATATGGACGGGAATATTTCTGCTAGTTAACTCAGAAACCAATGCACCCTCTTCCCCAACAATTACCTCGACGTCACATCCATCTTTAATCAGACGAGTAGATAGATCACGAATGTGAATCTGTGCCCCACCGATTTCATCGGCTTTAGTTATAACAAACAATACCTTCATTACTTCCTCATTACTTCAGTAATTACATTTTATTATTGAGTAATAAATATTGGTGCCAAATAGATATTTCTAATTGCAAAATATAAGCTAACTGCAACCAATGACAAAATGGATATGTGTCTCTTATAGACAGAATTTATACCCGAAACCCAAAAGTAGAAACAAACCCATCCTAACTCAAATAACCGGCTAGCTAAAGTTGGGATAAATGAAGCCGGAACTGAAATCATAAAAGCAGCAAAGGAAATAATGAAGCACCTTTTTTGAAAAGCATTTAATTGATCAAATGTAAACATTCCAATTAGCAATGGTAAAAATAGACCAATAAATCTTACAGATATGAAATTAAAGGTTTCTTCATCCGCTCGGCTAGCATAAACCTGTAACATGGTAATATGATTTAGGAGCAAGTCCTTCGTAAAAAAGAGAAGTAATCCGGTTGCAAATGCGTACATGAAGATGACAGGTATATTTATCTTATTTTTTGTAAGCCAGTCATTCGGTATCAAAAAAGCGATAAGGAAAAAAAGCATGGAATAATGAAACATTACAGAAATGGCAAATGAAAGTAATGAAACATAAAATTTATTATTAGATTTATAATATAAACTCAACAATACAATACTAACAGCTAAAGCAACTCTTATTTGGGTCATCTCATGAAGTAATCCCATACTTAGGATATAAATTACTGTCATAAGCATGGCATCTCTTGCTTTGAAAAATAAATACTCTTTTATTAAAAGTGAGATAAATGCCAAAAAGAACAACATTACATAAATGTTGGCGTGAAATATATTATGGAATATATACGACACACCAACAAAACCCAACTCATAGCGCGTATCCGAATATGAAAATCCACTACTTAAACTATCATAAAAATTTGAATATGATAAAAAATCGCTATCTTGACCTAACACTCGCATACCGATGAAAATCGATACTGTTGTTAGAAATATAAAAATAAGATAGGACTTAAAATATTTTTCGGCCAAAATTTGTCTCCTAAAAAATGCAGAAAGACAGCTATTTATTAAAAAACTTTAACTGTCGTTGCACGAAAATTTTATTTTAGGAAGGAATGTCTTTTCAAAATACCATCTTTGATACCTTTAAGCATGTGCATTGCTCTAGACTTCCTAGGTGCTATGTTTGAAAAAATCAAAAACTTAATTGGCATCATTACCAGAAGTTTTAATTTATATCTTAATTCAAACTGTGGCTCGCGAAGAGAAAAAATCCAGTTACGATAGACAAAATAAAGCCTGAATGGAGAACCTACATTGATAGACTTTCCTGCAAGTAAGCTTACATCCTTTGCTCCCAGGTTATGTTTCATTGCAACGCGTGTTGTCATTAAGACATGGTAGCCGAGATATCGGGCACGATAGCACCACTCGATGTCTATTGAATCAATGAACCATTCTGCTTTATTAAATCCGATAGCTGAAAAAACATCAATGTTATAAAGAGAACCCGAGGATATTATGGATTTCACACTAAAAGTTGCTTCATCTATTTTCGTGCTGTTTTTAAAGTATTTTTCGTAACGTACATTATTCCTTTCATTAATAACCGAAGGACCAATACATGCTATCTTTACCGATGTGTTTTGCTGGATAGAATGATATTCTTCGTATAACGCCTTAACTAATCCATGTTCTACAGATGAATCTTGATCAAACGTAATAACATAGTTTGCACCCGTCTTTAATGCATGTACAAAACCTATGTTCTGAGCGTAGGCGATTCCCAGGTTTTCTTTAGGCTGAATAAGGTCAACTTTTTCGACGGTGCTCAAATACTCTTTCAACTCATTCTGGATGGTTGCATCATTACTATTATCGACAACGATGACCTTTTGCACCTGCTCTTGAATTGAAAGCAAATTTTTACTAAAAGAGTCCAATGAAGGATTAAATGTTATAATTATTGCATAAATGTTCAACTTTGACTCCATGTATAGCATTTTTTTCTAAATATAAACATGAGTAATGATGCAAGTGATTCAGTAATTAATACTGATAACGCAGCACCTATAGCCCCATAATAATGTACAAGTATAGGCATATGGATCAAATGTAGTATTGAGACAACAAAGTAAATCTTCCTAAGAAGCCTTGTTTTACCTTGCGTCAAATAAAGATTTTGGGCATATGTTATCCCGAAGGATATTGATATAATGCTTATTGACAAAATATAATAAATTGGTAACCCAGCAATGTATTGCTTCCCTAAGAATATATTGTATATGAGTTCACTAAATCCCAATAAGCCAATAACAATACAGATAGCGATTGAAACGATTATGAATGTTGATTTAAGCCAAAGCTTATAAAATTCAGCGCCACTTTTTTTCGATACTCTTGGGAAAAACGCCTGCGCCACAGGAGAGAGAAAGCCCTGAGCCGCTGATTTCAATTTATCCGCACTTGAATAATAACCCGTTTCTGTTGGTCCTCGGGTTGAGCCAAGATATATGAGCGTTAATGTGCTATAAATATTTGTAAATACGTTCGATATAAAGATATCGAACCCACTTTTAAAACGTTCATAAACATCAGCGCGCGACATTTGATTTATAAATTTATAACCAAGATGCATGCGCAAATATATTAATGATAATATATTTGGCAATGCTACATTTAATGAATAAGCCATCATTGCAATGTAAATATCGCTCTTTGTTCTCACAAATAAAACGACGATTAGGATTGATATAATTCTTGTTATGGCTGTTGATATAACGATAAAACCTGTTCTTTCCTTTCCTATGAAAAAATGCGTCTGATTAAATACAGAACTCAGCACAGCAATCAATAAAATAAGATAACACCCAGCATAACCATAGTCTGTTAAAAAATAATAAGAACATGCAATAAATACGGAACTTGCTAAAAATATAAGACTTCTACAAACTAAAATTTCACCGAGTATTTTAGTTTCTTCTTTTTTCTCAGTTGTTCGAGAAATATCTCGAGCTCCCGTTAATGTGAAACCATACTCAATCAGCATAATAAGATATTGTTGGCCAGCTAAAAAAAGCGAGAGGATGCCGAACTGAGTAACACCAAGACTTCGTGTTATGATTGGAAGTGTAATGAAGGGGAAGAGATACAGACTTCCTCTTACCATAAAAAGATGTACTATAGATTTGATGGGCACATCGTTAAAGGATTTAAACATATTAATTCATCAAGGAATTATAGCCCACAAGAAAATCTTGTGGGTTTATTTATAAAGGACTAGTAAGTTATAAAACTTGGCTGTTCCGCATCTTTCGGAGAAAGTCGTGGCTCCATATCCAGAGGCCATTCAATTTTCAGCGTAGCGTCATTCCATTTAAGCCCACGATCGCTTTCAGGATGATAGTAATTAGTTGTTTTATAGACGAATTCGGCCACTTCACTTGTGACCAGAAAACCATGGGCAAAGCCTTCAGGTATCCAAAGTTGACGTTTGTTTTCTGCTGAGAGGAAGGCTCCAACCCACTTACCGTATGTTGGAGAAGATTTGCGAATATCAACTGCAACATCAAATACTTCACCAACGACACAACGTACTAACTTTCCTTGTTCATAGGGCGCCAATTGATAGTGTAACCCTCGAAGGACACCTTTAGTTGACTTTGAATGGTTGTCCTGAACGAATTCAATCTTGCGTTTTACTGCCTCTTCGAAAGTTTGATGATTAAAGCTTTCAAAGAAAAACCCGCGTTCATCTCCAAATACCTTGGGTTCAAAAATGAGCACATCAGGAATTTCAGTTTTAATTACTTTCATTACTTAATAACCTTTGATCATCTTTAGAAGATATTGCCCATACGCATTTTTTTTCAGGGGCTCGGCTAATTTCTTCACTTGCTCCGCATCTATAAATCCTTTGCGATAAGCAATTTCTTCTGGGCAAGATACTTTTAATCCCTGACGCTCTTCGATAGTTGCAATAAAATTACTTGCTTCGATCATGCTTTGATGCGTACCAGTATCTAGCCAGGCGTACCCACGCCCCATCATAGCGACGGACATTCTCCCCTGTTCCATGTAGATACGGTTAATATCAGTAATTTCTAACTCACCACGTGCAGAGGGTTTAAGTTGTTTAGCCATTTCCACAACATCATTATCGTAGAAATAAAGCCCAGTTACAGCATAATTGCTTTTTGGTTCAAGTGGCTTTTCTTCAAGACTAACTGCTGTGCCATTCTTATCAAATTCAACAACACCATAACGTTCAGGATCATTAACGTGGTAAGCAAATACGGTTGCTCCTGCATCTTTATTCAGGGCTGCTTCAAGCTGTTTTGGTAAATCATGACCATAGAAAATATTGTCGCCCAGTACAAGCGCACAACTATCTTCACCAATAAATTCCTCACCAATAATAAAAGCTTGTGCCAGTCCATCGGGGCTTGCCTGGACTTTATATTGTAGATTCAAGCCCCACTGGCTTCCGTCGCCAAGCAATTGTTCAAATCGCGGTGTATCTTGAGGCGTACTGATGATAAGAATGTCTTTGATACCAGCCAACATTAGCGTGGACAATGGGTAATAGATCATTGGTTTATCATAAATCGGTAATAACTGTTTACTCACAGCCATGGTTACCGGATATAGACGAGTGCCAGAACCACCAGCAAGAATAATACCTTTACGCGTTGTCATCATTTTTCTCTATCAATACAGAATGACCCTATTAGGTCATTCATTATTAGAAGTTTTGAGCAGTAAAAAGCTCTGCAAGCATTCGCTTCACGCCAACTTCCCAGGAGGGCAGCACCAGGCCAAAGTTGCGTTGAAATTTCCCGGTGTTCAAACGGGAGTTAAGCGGACGTTGGGCGGGAGTCACATAAGCTGAAGTAGGGACCGCATGCAATTTCTCAATGATCAGTTCGATTCCCGCTGCGCGGGCTTCTTCAAATACTAATGCCGCAAAGTCATGCCAGGTTGTCGTATTGGATGCAACAAGATGGTACAGCCCAGCAACTTCGGGATTAACCAATGCGGTGCGAATAGCGTGTGCAGTACAATCCGCCAGGAGCTCTGCTCCTGTTGGGGCACCGAACTGATCGCTAATAACTGACAGCTCGCTGCGTTCTTTTGCAAGACGTAGCATAGTCTTCGCGAAGTTGTTACCTTTACCGGCATATACCCAACTTGTGCGGAAAATCAGATGTTTCGCACAATATTTTTGTAGGGCTATCTCACCGTCTAATTTTGTACGTCCGTAAACGTTTAAAGGCCCGGTTTCATCCGTTTCCTGCCATGGCGTTTCACCATTGCCTGGGAAAACATAATCGGTTGAATAGTGCACTATCCAAGCTCCGATCGCGGCAGCCTCTTTTGCCAGCACTTCTACACTCGTTGCATTCAATAGTTGAGCAAACTCAGGTTCAGACTCTGCTCTATCAACGGCAGTATGCGCGGCCGCATTGACGATAACATCAGGTTTGATTGCGCGAATGGTCTGTGCGATTCCTTCCGGATTACTGAAATCACCGCAATAATCTTTTGAATGAATATCAAGAGCAATGAGGTTGCCGAGTGGGGCCAGCGCACGCTGCAGTTCCCAGCCCACCTGCCCTGTCTTACCGAAAAGCAGAATATTCATTACTCGCGTTCTCCGTAATTCTTCTCAATCCAGCTTTTGTAGGCACCACTTTTAACATTGTTTACCCAGTCTTGATTGCTGAGATACCATTCAACCGTTTTACGAATTCCGCTCTCAAAAGTTTCTTCTGGCTTCCAGCCTAATTCTTTGCCAATTTTGTGAGCATCAATGGCATAGCGGCGATCGTGGCCAGGACGATCTGTGACATAAGTGATTTGCTCACGGTATGACCCTTCTTTAGGTACGATCTCATCAAGCAGATCGCAGATTGTGTGCACAACATCCAGGTTCTGCTTCTCATTATGGCCACCAATGTTATAGGTTTCACCCGGTTGGCCTTCTGTCACAACAGAGTAAAGCGCACGTGCGTGATCTTCGACATACAGCCAGTCACGAATCTGATCACCTTTGCCGTAAATTGGCAAAGCTTTACCGTCCAATGCATTAAGAATAACAAGCGGGATCAGTTTTTCCGGGAAATGGTAAGGGCCATAGTTGTTGGAGCAGTTCGTGACAATTGTCGGGAATCCGTAGGTACGCATCCAGGCACGTACCAGATGATCGCTTGATGCTTTCGATGCAGAATATGGGCTGCTGGGTGCGTAAGCCGTTGTTTCGGTAAAAAGAGGCAGCTCAGATGATGCCTGATGCTCATCAGGATGTGGCAAATCACCATACACCTCATCTGTGGAAATATGGTGGAAACGGAATGATTTTTTCGCATCGTCAGTAAGACCTGACCAATATGCGCGAGCCGCTTCCAGCAAAACGTAAGTGCCCACAATATTCGTTTCAATGAATGCTGCGGGTCCGGTAATGGAACGATCTACGTGGCTTTCTGCTGCGAGATGCATTACCGCATCAGGTTTATGGATGGCAAAAACACGCTCCATTGCGGTCTTATCACAAATATCGGCTTGTTCAAACGCATAGCGTTCGCTATCACTGACTTCTGCAAGTGACTCCAGGTTACCGGCATATGTCAATTTATCCACATTGACTACATCGTCCTGGGTATTTTTAATGATATGTCGCACAACTGCGGAACCGATAAAACCGGCACCACCAGTAACAAGAATTTTCACGTTTGCTGTTCCGTTTAATGGATATATCGAAATAATGAGACTCTGATTCTCAGCCTTGTTGAGACTGCAACAGAAAAATGAACGCTACCGCCCCTGGCTTAACAGCTACCAGTGCACTGAAGGCATTATAAAATGTGTATTTCCAGGTTCGTTTCTGGGCAATGCATGTCACTGGACTACCGGAAAAGGTGTTAATTGTCGTCCTAATTGACTGCAGAAACAAGTATAAACTTTTTACGAATAGTATAAAAATGGCTCGTATAAGCTACTGTTTTAATGGAAGTAAAAAAATAGCAGCAACTGCCTTTCTTGAGAAAAAATCGACTCAGAATGACAGGTTGCCGCTACTGTAGAACAGATTACAAACAGAATAACTGATCAATCATTAGTAAGTAATTTCTGGATGCTGTTACGGAACTTCTGTCCTTCCTTCAGATTGCGCAGGCCGTAGTTCACAAATGCTTGCATATAGCCCATTTTCTTACCGCAATCATAGCTGTCGCCGGTCATTAGCATCGCATCAACGGACTGTTTCTTCGCCAGTTGAGCGATTGCATCCGTCAACTGGACACGACCCCATGCGCCTGGCTCGGTGTTTTCAAGCTCTGCCCAGATATCCGCGTTCAAAACATAACGCCCTACTGCCATCAGATCGGAATCCAGCGTCTGCGGCTGATCGGGTTTTTCAATAAACTCAACGATACGGCTGACCTGCCCTTCAGAATCCAGCGGTTCTTTAGTCTGGATGACAGAGTACTCAGAAAGGTCACCTTTCATGCGTTTTGCCAGCACCTGACTACGACCAGTCTCGTTAAAACGTGCCACCATCGCGGCCAGGTTGTAACGCAGTGGATCAGCAGAAGCATTGTCCAGAATGATATCTGGCAGTACAACGATGAATGGGTTATCACCAACTACTGGACGAGCACAAAGGATAGAGTGTCCCAGACCCAGAGGCTGTGCCTGACGAACGTTCATGATGGTCACGCCTGGCGGGCAGATAGACTGCACTTCGGCCAGTAGCTGACGCTTAACGCGCAGCTCAAGCAGCGCTTCAAGCTCGTAAGACGTATCAAAGTGGTTTTCGACCGCATTCTTAGAGGAATGGGTTACCAGAACGATTTCTTTGATCCCTGCAGCAACAATCTCATCAACGATGTACTGAATCATCGGCTTGTCGACGATCGGTAGCATCTCTTTTGGAATCGCTTTTGTGGCTGGCAGCATATGCATGCCTAAGCCCGCTACCGGAATGACTGCTTTCAAATTAATCATTGTTACTTCCACCTTAAAATGGTTGACGAATTATAGACTCAAACAGGAAAACAGCCTAGTTAATGAGGTCTGATAAATGTCGCATGCGAATCACATTGTTAATTGAGTAAGAGCTACTTAGCCTTATTAAACGTAAGATTAGATCCAGAATAATCGGAATCCTGCTCTGTGACCGCTTTTCCTTACCTTTTTCCGAGAAATCGCACTTAGCCAATGCCTACTCAGAGACAAAAGTCACATCGTCTTTTTGCTCATTGACAAACTCATGCTTTAAAGTGCGATCGAGGCCTTCCGAAAGTGAATACGGTGCTGTAAAGCCAGAGCTATGAACTTTGCTGGCATCAAACTGAGTCGTCGCACAGAACTTCTTCACGCGGACAGCGCTGATTGCGTATTTTTTGCCAGTGACTTTGCTTAACAGATCAAAACAGTATCCACCCAACATGCCAAGTGCATAAGGAAGATGGACAGAAGGGATTTTTTTATTCAGACTTTTCTCAACTTCAGAGACAAGTTGGTTCATGTTCAGATCAGGTTTGTCAACGTAATTGTAAACATCATAGCCAGGCTTAATATTTATCAGCCTAAACTTGATGAAATCGACGATATTACCCACGTAAGCCATTGATTTAAAATTAGTACCCGCCCCAACCATCGCAAATTTCCCGCCTGCAATCTGCTTAAGCAAATTGTAAACATTGCCACGGTTACGTTCGCCAAAAATAACCGTCGGACGAATAATGGTCAGGGAGTTTTCCTGCGGCGCTTTATTGAACCATTCGCGCAGAACTTCTTCCGCCTGCCATTTACTTTTGCCGTAATGATTGAAGGGATCGTGTGGGTGCGTTTCGTCTGGATTGACTTTGTTCAAACCATAGACCGCTACCGAACTGGTGAAAATAATGTTCTTTACACCATTTTTTTCCATCGCGGCGAGAACATTGCGCGTACCCTGAACATTCACGTCATAGTAGAGCGAGGTCGGGCTCACATCATCACGATGTTCAGCCGCAAGCAGTACAACAGTACTGAATCCTGCCAAAGCCTGATCAAGTTGTTCTTGATGTCTTACATCACCCAACACTGTGATATCTGGGTAAAAGTAGCTTTGTTGCTTATCTAAGTTTGTGACTTCAAAATCACTCTGCGTAATCTCAATCAGTCGGGTGCCAACAAATCCAGATGCGCCAATAAATAAAACTTTATCCTTCATAAATCACTCATTGAGTTAAGTTGAGAGCATCCCCTGGTCATCGTTAGGAATCTTCCATGAGGTGCCGCGCATAGACGAAATTGCGATGCGAAATACTGGCCGGGATTATAGACCCTAACTTCAGTGTATTCAGTAACAAAATTTAAGGGGCGCAGTTTCCCCTGTCCATTCCTGGAACAACGCAGGGATCATCTCCCTTTGGCCGGGAGGGAGAAGTTTAGTTTTTCAACGTTCACCACCTGCTGATCAACCCTATCAATATCGACCGAACTTTGCCCCTTTTCATTCACGGCTTTGATGTTTGCCAGCGACAGCAGGGTTTCGTCCTTAGCCATAAATTTGCCACGAACATCTTTGCGCAGGTCAAAGTTCATCTTCAGCGCAGGGCCGATAGCCGCCTCCTGCATGACATTGATATTTCGCAAAAAGAGATGCTGGGGCTTGTTATGAAGTTCAAGCGTTGCGCGTTTCATTTCAAGGTTGGTGATGGCGACAAACGACGTCGCATTGCCGGATGAGATCTGAATGCCGCGCAGTTTATAATCAAGCTGGCTGTTATCGAGTCGAATGTCATTGAGCTTAAAGTTTTGAGGTATCGACAAATAGTCGCCTTTAATCACCCCGTAACCAATTAACATTCCTGCACTATTAACCATGTCGACATTATCAATAACGAAATTATCGCATCCGTAAATAGCCACCGTAGCGTTATCGATTCCCGCCTTTTTACTGAAGTCAGGGGTGATATTTTTCGCTTTTACATTGCGGATAATAAAATGTTTACCGTTTTCGACATGCACGAGTTGTCGACAGTTGCTTCCCGTAATGTTCGCGACGACAAAGTTTTTGACGGTTTGCTTCTCAGGGTAATCATTGTCATAGGTGCTTCCCGCCAGGCCGATTCCAATACCCCAGTTAATCTTGCCATTCGTACAGTTAATGTTGTCGATAACATGGTCAGAAATCAGAATATTGCGGTCGTTGATGGCCACGTTCCACTCAATGGCATCGCCCTGCAGATGGCTGAAGCGACTGTTCGTTATGCGCGCGCCGTCCACCTGATTGTGGAAGCCTTGTCGCAAAATCGCGTAGTTCGCCTGCGTAACGGTAATATTGTCGATCAGCAGATTACGCATCACTCTGGGCTTTTTACCGCCAATGTAGATTTGCGTAACCGGCCCAAAGCCGCTCATCGCCAGCCCCTGGATAACGCAATCAGAGCCGCGCACGTCCAGGGTTATATTTTCGGTGCGCCCTTTCCCTTCGCCGATCACTTTGCTGCCTTCCTGAAGGACGAAACGCCCGCGTCCATTGCCGGTCAGCGCACCGCGAATCAGCAGCGTTTTGCCATCGGGAATAAAAATACCGGTGTTAATATTTTCGCAGGTTAATCCGGCAGGAACGATAACCGTATCGCTCTCTGAGAAAGCCTGCTTAAAAGAGGCAATCCAGTCTTTAGGATTGTACTGGCTGATATTGACCGCCCCGCTGCCAGCAGCGCGCGCCACGCGAGAATGGAGTAGCGGCGCGGCGGCCAGCAGCGTACAAGACGTAACAAAGGTGCGTCGGGTGAGTTTTTTCAGCATATTTCCTCGGCGTTAAAGCGTGTGTAACAGGCTCGCTAACTGACGATTAATTACCTGCTGATTGAATTCGGCTTCGACTTTCTGTCGCGCATTACGCAGGACAGGAACCAGCTCCTGCTGCTCGATGTGGCTAAAGGCGGCCAGCCTGTCCGCTAGCGCGAGCGCGTTATTTTCGGGTACCAGCCAGCCGGAATGGCCCGGTTCGATAAGTTCCGGGATCCCGCTGTGTACGGTCGATACCACCGGGATTCCTACCGCCATCGCCTCCATCAGCGCGACGGGGATACCTTCCATGTCGCCATCCGCACCGGTCACCGACGGAAGTAAAAATACGTCGGCGTCATCGAGCATGGCTTTCACTTCGTGGCTGGGCTTAAAACCCGGCATCTCGACGTAGCCTTCAAGCTGATATTGTTCGATAAGCGTGCGCAGGCGTCGTTCCCACGGGCCAATCCCGAGAATGCGATAGTGGAAATCCACGCCACGGGCTTTGAGCTGACGACAGGCTTCAATGGCGACGTGCAGCCCTTTTTTCTCGGTCAGACGCGCAACGGAGATAATTTGCAGTGGCTTGCCGGGTACTTTTACCGCGCGCTGCGTAAAGCGTTCCATGTCTACGCCCATCCGCGATACGGTAATTTTCTCACCGGGACAGCCCATGTTTTTCAACCGACCCGCCCACAGGTCGCTGATCGGCAGCATCATATCGCCGCGACGGAACAGCTGCTGATATTCAGGCGTGTAATGGTTAAGCACTTCCCGGCTGGAGATATCAATCCCGTGGAAAATAGTCGCAATTTTACCGTCAATCACCCCAAGTTCGCGGAGTTTCGCAGCGGTAACGCCCGCTGGACCGAAATGGGCGATAAAGACGTCTGCGTGATACGGCTTAGTTGTCTGACCGCAAATCGACGACAGAATCAAATTGCGCGATTCAGAACCGTAACGGGAAATATTCAGCGCTTTCCAGGTGGACGCTCGAAAGGATCCGCGCAGCGTCTGGCTCGCACGGTAGCGCAGTTTCGCCAGTCGCCCCTGGGGTTCATGCTGCAACCAGCGTGTTTTTGCTTCCAGCCCATATTCCGTCCAGGCTGCGTGCGTGTTTTGCGTATCGCCCTTTTGCAGGGCGATAATTTCCACGTCATATCCCATATCGATAAACGCGGTGATTTGGTTTAACACAAACGTCTCTGACGACAGCGGAAACTTCAGTAAAAAGAAACCAACCTTCATTTCCCCTCCCCGATGCGGTCGAGCACGGATTTCACCATTCCGATTCCGTTTTCACGTTCGGCTTTAACGGCCACCGCAAGACGTTCGTTGATGGCAGGGAGTTGTCCCAGCGTATCGCCCACCATCGCCCCAAGCGAGCCGTCGAGCAGATGGCGAATATCCACCGCCATCTCCGGCATCCCCAGCTGCTGCATGATGCCCGCTGATTTGTGTTCGTAATTGATCGCAATGGCTGGCGTACCAAAATTCATCGAAATAATCGCAGAGTGCAAACGCGTGCCGACAGTCAGGTCGCAGGCAGAAAGGAGTTTACCCATTTCCAGATCGTTCAGTTCATCCATCACCACGTGATAACGCGACGGATCGTTAACGAGATGACGCAGATTCAACGCCACCATGCGGTCATCTTTGTTGTAACTGTCAATTCCCGTACACGTCGACAGCGCCAGCACCTGATAGCCGCTATCGAGCACGCGATTCACCACCTCTGCAAAGGCTTTCTCATATGCAGCCTGAGTGGTCCCCAGACGCTTATCAAACGGTGCCAGTTCGCGCAGCGTAATGGCGACAGTTTTCTGCTGTCCAACCACGTTCAGCCAGTGCTGAACCGCATAGCTCGGCTCAAAATTCTGAACCTGATGATCCACCAGCCAGGCGGTATCCACGCCGTGCTCCACCTTTGAGGTGTCGATATCGCTGCGTTTCATCAGGTCGAGGCTGACAGACTCGCGCAGAATCAGCGCATCGCAATGGCCAAAGACATAATTTGCCAGCTGGTTGAACTGCGGATTCTGGAACGGCCCCACGCTGTGACCAATCATATACAGCGGTTTTTTCGCCATAAAAGTACACAGCGCGTGCTCAAACTGCGGCACACCGTACAGATCAACAAAGAACGACCCGCCGACCTGAATAATCGCGTCATAGCCCGACAGCAGACGGACAAAATCAGTAAAGCCCTGGGCGATAGCGATATTGCGCAGCTTGCCGGTATCGGTCACACGCGAGAGCAACACCTGGTGCTGATAACGACGGCGCAGCACTTTCTTCACACGGCCCATCACACCTGCCGCGCTGTTATGTTCTTTCATCTGGCTGTAGAGCGGATCACCCATCACCGGGCGGTTAAGCAACCACGATGAGCTCACCGGATAGCGGCTCATCACATCAACGTCGGTCTCTGGCGCAAGTATGTTAATGGCATCCAGCAACCCGCGTAAAATGGCGCTATCGCCACGGTTGCCACAAGTATGATTGCCAAGAATCAGTAATTTCATAATGACCTCTTAAAGGGGTTCTGGATCCATGGGGTGCGGCGCAGTGCCCTCACCCCGGCCCTCTCCGACTCGAGAGGGAGAAATAATTAGCCTGCACGAAGCAGCGTTTTCATCTTCTCGCTACGGCAAAACTGGCGTTTCATTTCGACCACCAGCGCGTTTCGGGACAGCACAATCATCACCACAAAGGCCAGCGCACCGGCAGCAATTTGCGTCGCCAGCAGCGTTCCCAGCGGCAGATGGCCATTGAGTACAACGCCCAGGCCATAGCTCACCGCCAGCGTCGGCAGCGACAGGTAAAACGGCAACCATAAACTCAGAATGTACTGACGATAGCTGGAGCCCAGCACGGGTTTGATCATCACGAAATAGCTCAGAACGGTATTGATGATTTGCACCAGCAGGAAGCCAAGCGTCACGCCAATCGCGCCTGCCATATGACCACCGACGACAATCGCCGGGATAAACAGGAACGTTTTGAACACATTGAATTTGAAGCTGATATCAACGCGCGCTTTTGCCATCAGCAGCGAGCCAATCGGATTACCGACTGAACGCAGCAAACCGACAACGCAGAGCAACTGCAGAATCGGCACAATGCCGCTCCACTTCTCGCCAAACACCAGCGGAACAAAATTATTGGCGACCACCATCAGCCCAAGCAGCGCCGGGAAGTTAATAATCCCCACCACCGACAGCAGCTTGTAGAAATTGACGCGCAGCTTCTCGGTATCGTCCTGAATTTTGGCAAACGCCGGGAACAGAACACGCGTGATAATAGGGTTCAGCTTCATCGGCGGGACGACCGCCACGTTGTAAGCGAGGTTATACCCCCCCGCCACGCTGGCACCGAGAATGCGCGCCAGAAACAGCGTAGAGAGGTTGGTGTTTACGTAATTGATAATGCTGTCGGCGGTCAGCCACGCACCAAAACGCAGGTTAGAAGACACTGACGCCAGCGAGAAATGCAATCCCGGACGATAGATCTTCCGGCCAAAATAGCCGAACAGCAGGGTTCGCACGGCGGTATTGACCAGATAACCCAGAATCGCCGTCATCGCCAGCGGCCAGTAATGCGCACTCACGACGGTGAAAGTGAACCCCGCGAGCACCGAGGTCGTTTCGATCGTGCCGATTTTGCTGAACTCCAGCTCTTTTTGCATTAATGCGCGGAACTGCTGTCCATGCGGGATCACCACAAAGGCAAGCGAAAGCGTGCGGATCAGCGGCGCCAGGTCAGGGTTATTCAGCACGTCGCCAATCAATCCGCTCAGCAAAAACACCGTAACGCAGACCACAATCCCCAGCCCAACGTTCAGCCAGTAAAGCGTGGTCAGTTCAAGGTGGCTAATCTCTTTGCGCTGGATAATCGAATTGGCGATACCAAAATCCGACAGCGTATCGGCCAGGGCGATAATCACCAGCGAGATGGTCAACAGACCAAACTGATGATTATCAATAATGCGTGCCAGCACGGTCATCTGCACCAGCCCGAGGCCGATGATAATCACCGTGGCGATAGCCGACCACTTGGCGCCGCTGATGGTTTTTTCACGTAAGCTCATGACTGTTCCTTCATACCTTCTCAGAGGCGATACTGGCGCAGCCAGTTTGAACACCGTCAGTACACAACATCCGGCGCGTACGTGGGAATGTTGAGCGCTGCACGGGTTCAAAATGGCAAACAATGTAGCCTGGTGAGGAAGGCATTTAATAAGCTGCTTTATTCACAAAGCCCTTAAAGATCGTCAGGAATACGATTTTGATATCGAACCAGACGCTCCACTCACGGATGTACTCCAGATCGAACTCAATACGTTTTTCCATTTTTTCCAGCGTGTCCGTTTCACCGCGCCAGCCATTGATCTGCGCCCAGCCGGTAATGCCTGGCTTCACTTTATGGCGCAACATATAGCCCTCAATGAGCGCGCGATACTCTTCGTTGTGCGCAACCGCATGCGGACGTGGCCCCACAATCGACATCCCACCGGTCAGCACGTTGATGAACTGCGGCAACTCATCCAGCGAGCTTCGGCGCAGAAAGTTACCCACGCGGGTGACACGCGGATCGTTTTGCGTCGCCTGAGTCACCACACTGTCATTTTCCATCACCTTCATGGAGCGGAACTTCCACACTTTGATCGGCTTCCCGTCCATGCCATAGCGCGTCTGGCGGAAGATAATCGGGCCGGGCGAGCTGACTTTGACCGCCAGCGCTATCCCGCACAGTACCGGCGAAATAAGCAGTAAAATCAGAGTAGCGAGTACGATATCTTCCAGACGTTTCAGGACACGGTTAATGCCGGAAAGCGGCGTGTCGTACAGCGGCACCACCGGCACGCCGTTAACTTCTTCAACACGGGAATGCAAAATGTTAAAGGTAAACACGTCAGGAATAAGACTCACCGAACAGGTGGTATCAGCCAGTTCGCGCATCAGATTACGAATACTGCGTTCCTCGCTCATCGGCATCGCGATATAGACGTTATGGATTTTCCCGGCCCGCGCATCTTCAACGAGCTGTTCGATATTGCCCGCCCATTCAGACGGTACACCGCCCGGTTTTGCATCGTGATAAACACCTACTACGTCCAGCCCCAGCCAGGGTTCTTTGCGGAAGCTGTCCAGCAGCGCCAGTCCCACCGGCAAATCGCCCGCGACGGCGACAAAGCGCTTGTTATAACCGCGATTACGCAGCCAGCCCGCGCCAAAGCGGATCAGCGATCGGCAGACCACTAACCCAACGCTGGTGAGCAGATACCAGCAGAGATACGTCATAAGGCTGTTATCGAAATCGCTGCTAAAGGCCACCAGACCGGCGCTGAAAATCAGGCTCAGCGTCCAGTTTTGCAGCAATAACATCAGTTCTGTCGTGATTTTGACGCCGCGCCACGAACGGTAGAAATCCGTCATGCCGCCGATCATCTGGAATACCACCAGCGCAATCAGCGCCATCAACAGGTGCATGTATAAAAACGGCAGCCCGCTGACCTTACATACCACCCACAGCCCACCGAACATGATGGTAATGTCAGAAAAACGCTGCACCATAGAAATTAACGATGCATTCGTTTTGGCTCGCTCGCGCTTTTTTAGATTTGTCATCGTTGGTCCTGTTTTCGGGTTCCCCCTTCCAGCGGAAGGGGGCAAGGATTACTGTTTCAACAGCGCCAGAATGTCCTGTGTTCGCGCCTCCATCAGCGCCGTGTCTGCCCGCGACTCCACGTTCAGACGCACAACGGGCTCCGTATTGGACGAGCGCAGATTGAAACGCCACTCCGGGAACGCCATGCTGATCCCGTCGGTGCGGTCAATCTCCAGCGCCTGCGGTGCAAAATGTTGCTCCACGCGGGCGATCGCTTCTGCAGGCTTCTCAAGCTTGCTGTTGATCTCTCCGCTCGCCGGGAAGGCCGCCATACGGTCACGCACCAGCTCGCCCAGCGTCTGGCCTTTCAGGCACAGCAGCTCTGTCACCAGCAGCCACGGGATCATCCCGCTGTCGCAGTAGGCAAAATCGCGGAAGTAGTGGTGAGCGCTCATCTCACCGCCATAGATGGCATCTTCCTGGCGCATACGCTCTTTGATAAACGCGTGACCGGTTTTCGACATCACCGGCTGGCCGCCTGCGGCACTCACCACGTCAACGGTGTTCCAGGACAGACGCGGATCGTGAATGATTTTGGCCCCCGGATTTTTCTCGAGGAATGCCTCGGCCAGCAGGCCGACGATGTAATAGCCTTCAATAAACTGGCCTTTCTCGTCGAACAGGAAGCAGCGGTCGAAATCGCCGTCAAAGGCGATGCCCAGATCGGCTCCATGCTCAATCACCGCGCTACGGGTATCGGCGCGGCATTCCGGCAGCAGTGGATTCGGGATCCCGTTCGGGAAATTGCCGTCCGGCGTGTTATGGACTTTGATAAAGGTGACGGGAACGTTCAGTGCTTTAAAACGGGCTTCCAGCGCATCAACCACCGGACCCGCCGCGCCGTTGCCGGAGTTAATCACCAGCTTCAGCGGTTTAAGATTATCCACGTTGATGTAGCCGAGCAGATGGTCGATGTACGCTTTGCGCATGTCGATTTGTGTGTAGCTGCCGCGTTTCGCTTCGTTGACCGGCGGGAAGTCATTCGCCTCCGCCAGTCGCTGCACGTCACGCAGACCGGTATCGCCGCTGACCGGGCGAGCCCCCTCGCGCACCAGCTTCATCCCGTTGTAGTCCATCGGGTTATGGCTGGCGGTCACTTCAATCCCGCCATCAACGCCCAGATGGAAGGTGGCGAAATAAATCTCTTCGGTTCCGGACAGGCCGATATCCAGCACATCCACCCCTGCGTCCTGCAACCCTTTTGCCAGCGCCAGCTTAAGCGCCTCGCTGGTCAGACGCACATCGCCGCCCAACACGATTGTTTTTGGTTTTACATATTCGCCATACGCACGGCCAATGCGCCACGCGATGTCTTCATTCAGCTCTTCGCCCAGCTTGCCGCGAATATCGTAGGCTTTAAAACAGGTTAACTTTTCCATGATGACCCCTTTTTAAGGCAACAGTCGGCCCTCTCCTGTTCAGGAGATTTTATTTTTAAAATGAATAACCCTTTGATTTCGCGTTGCAGAGCATCAGCGCACCCGCCACGCGAAAAAGGCTAATTAGCGCTAAACCCGGCCGTAGCGATCTTCGAAGCGCACGATGTCGTCATCTTCGAGATACGAGCCGGAACGCACTTCAATCAGATCGAGAGGAATTTTCCCTGGGTTTTCCAGGCAGTGCTTCGCACCCAACGGGATATAAATAGACTCGTTCTCACCCAGCAGCTTGATCTCGCCGTTAATTGTCACCTTGGCGGTGCCCGCCACGACAACCCAATGCTCAGCTCGGTGATGATGCATTTGTACCGATAACCCTTCGCCCGGTTTCACGGTAATGCGTTTGACCTGATAGCGATCGCCTGCATCGATGGAGTCATATTTGCCCCACGGACGATAGACTTCGCGATGAATATGGTGCTCGTGACGACCGTCGGCTTTGATCTGCTCGACCACTTTTTTGACGTCCTGCACGGAGTTGCGATCGGCAATCAGCACCGCATCTTTGGTCTGGACGACGACCAGATCTTTCACGCCCACCGTGGTCACAAGACCGGATTCAGCGTAAACATAGCTATTTTCTGTTTTGTGGCTGATCACATCGCCGTGATGCACGTTGCCTTCCGGCGTGTGTGCGCTGATTTCCCACAGCGAAGACCAAGAACCCACGTCGCTCCAGCCTGCGTCCATCGGTACCACCACGGCATCCGCGGTACGCTCCATCACCGCGTAATCCACCGACTCTTCCGGACAGGCCAGGAATGCCGCTTCATCCACGCGGATAAAGTCCAGATCCGGGTCAACAACAGCCATGGCTTTTTCGCATGCGCTCAGAATATCCGGGCGATATTTTTGCAGCTCTTCCAGATAACGTCCCGCGCGGAACAGGAACATACCGCTGTTCCAGTAATATTCACCGCTTGCGACATACGCCTGGGCGGTATCGAGATTCGGTTTTTCGACAAACTGCGCCACGTTAAACGCCACGCTATCGCCTTTGCCCGGCGTCACATCACCACGACGAATGTAGCCGTAGCCGGTTTCCGGCAGATCCGGCACGATACCGAAAGTGACCAGTTTGCCGCTTTCGGCGTAAGGGATCGCGGCACGAACCGCCTCGCGGAAGGCATCTTCCTGCTGGATCACATGGTCCGCTGCCAGTACCAGCATCAGGGGATCGCAATCCGGGCTGCTGCGTTTTGCCGCAAGCGCCGCCAGCGCGATGGCCGGTGCAGTATTACGCCCTGCCGGTTCAAGAATGATGTTTTCAGTCAGCTTGTTCAGCTGACGCAGCTGTTCCGCTACGATAAAACGGTGCTGCTCGTTGCAAATCACCACCGGGCTTTCGCACTCCACGCCGTTCAGGCGCGACACCGTGGTTTGCAACATGGTGAGTTCCCCTTTTAGGCAAAGGAACTGTTTTGGATAAAGCACGCGGGACAGCGGCCACAACCGACTACCAGAGCCACCCGCCATCACAACCGGGTAAAGTTTATTTTGACTCATGTTTATCCCCGTATATCTGCAATAAATTGGCTAAGCACGTTCTCTTTTTCGAGCGTGCGTTCGGCATATTGACGTGCCACCGTGTTCTGTTTTGGCATAGCGAGTGCCCTTTCAATGCCCGCGACCAGCGCAGGGACTGATTCCGGTTCAACGCAAACAGCAATCTCCGGGTAGGTATCGCACAGCTGGCCGAGTTCGGTTTCCGGCTCCGCAGTGATCACCGCGTTGCCGCCGACGGCCAAAATGTTGGTTAATTTTGACGGCAGTACTGCATCCGCCGCGCCGCGCTTTTGCACGACCAAATGGCAATCGCCCATCTTCAGTAACGCAGGCAGTGCCTCGTAGGACTGAAGCGGGAAAAAATTCACGTTGTTCAGGCCGCGTTCGCTGACCATTTTCTCCAGGCGCGCTTTACCGCCACCCTGCCCGACAATCACGAATGTCCAGGGCTGGTTACTCAGCTGTGAGGCAGCGTCGATGACGCTTTCCAGCCCCTGTTTTTCACCGATGTTGCCTGAGTAAAGAATGATTTTTTGATCGGCAGGTAAACCGAGCTGGGCGCGCAATGCCAGCGCATCGCTCTCACTTACATCGCGAAAACGGGCCACTTCTGACCAGTTAGGGAAGAAAATCATTTTTTCAGCCGGGACGCCTTTCTCCAGCGCTTTGTTCATCATTGAGCGCGAGATCGTGGAGACGTAATCGACGTTATGCAGATTGCTGCGCTCAAAGGCGCTGGCGAGTTTGGCCACGTTGCCGCTCTTGCCTTTACCCGCCATGCCCAGGCCGAGCATCGCGTCAACTTCGTAGTCCTGGATATGCAGGATCGTACGGGCACCCGAGAGTTTGCCCAGCAGGCGCATGCCTGGCGTGCAAAAAAGCGTGGGCACTACGCCGATAATACGGTCTGGCTTCCAGCGACGCTGCGCCATCAGCGGGAAGAAGCTGCTGAGCGCAAAGCTGCCCAGATGAATCAGACGCTTCAACGTCGAAGGCTGTTTAGGCACGTACAGCGGACAGCGCCAGACGGTGGCATTGCCCACTTCACGGCGATAGCGCCAGCTGGAGTAACGTTCGCCGACTTTCCACTCCGGATAGTACGGCGGGGCCGTAATGACCCGCACCTCGTGACCCTGGCTCGCCATCCACTCGACCATTTCACCGGTGTATTTACCGATACCGGTCAGTTCAGGTGAGTAGTTGATGCCATACACCAAAATCTTCATACACTTCATCCTTCAACCTGACTCTGCGTTGGCCGCGTCTGCTCACCCCAGTCACTTGCTTCAGCAAGCTCCTGAGAATTCCCAGACTTGCCGCCTTGATTCAGGCTGAAAGATTTCGTGTTACAACCCGGTGCCTCAGCCTGACGCTCTGCAAGGAAGTACGCGCGGCTGTTGTCATGCACGTTATCGCTTGCCAGCAGAGCATCGGGCGTCAGCCAGCGGTAAGCATCATGTTGTGAATCAGGCAGATTCAGATCGGCCTGATTCACTTTCAGGCAAAAACCGAGCACCACGTAATGGGTGCTGAAATCCGTGCCGGAAAAGTTATCGTCATAGAAGTGCTGCCAGATCCCGTAAAACTGGCCTGCCGTCATCGGCAGGCCCAGCCCCAGTTCCGCCAGCGTAAGGCGCTCGAAAGCGCGCTCAAGCCGTTCATCCTTCTGTACGCGTCCACCTGGGACGAACCAGTACCCTTGCGCAGGGCGATTGGTTCGTTGACCCAACAGAAACTCCCCTCGCTCGTTTTCCACAATCAAATCGATGGATATCAGCGGGGTAGAACGCACTACCGTGGCAAAATCTTCCTGACTTAAAAACATGTTTACCCCCGGAAGCGGTGCTGGTTTTCCAGGAACCACTGGTAGGTGCTTGCCAGCCCCTGCTCAAGTGACACCTCGTGGTACCAGCCGAGCTGATGCAGACGCGTTACGTCCAGCAGTTTGCGCGGTGTGCCGTCCGGCTTGGTGGCATCAAACACCACGCGGCCTTTGTAGCCCACCACGTGCGCGATGGTCTGCGCCAGCTCGCGAATAGTGCAATCCACACCGGTCCCGACGTTGATGTGCGAAAGCATCGGCTCGGTATTTTCCTGCCACACTTCGCTGTCTAGCTCCATCACGTGAATGCTGGCAGCGGCCATGTCATCAACGTGCAAGAACTCGCGCATCGGCGTGCCGCTCCCCCACACCACCACGTCAGGCGCGCTTTCCGCCGTCGCTTCGTGGAAACGACGCAGCAGCGCCGGGATCACGTGCGAATTGCTCGGGTGGAAGTTATCGTGCGGACCGTACAGATTGGTCGGCATCACCGAACGGTAGTCGCGGCCATACTGGCGGTTGTAGGATTCGCACAGTTTGATACCGGCAATCTTGGCAATCGCGTAGGGCTCGTTGGTCTCTTCAAGCGTGCCCTGCAGTAGTTCGCTCTCTGCGATCGGCTGCTTCGCCAGCTTCGGATAAATGCATGAAGAGCCCAGGAACAGCAGCTTATTCACGTTGTGCATATGCGCGGCGTGAATAATGTTGCTCTCAATCATCATGTTTTCGTAGATGAAATCCGCCGGGTAGGTATTGTTGGCGACAATGCCGCCAACCTTTGCCGCCGCCAGATACACCTGATCGATACGTTCGTTCGCAAAGAATGCCTGCACGGCTTGACCGTCAAGCAGGTTCAGCTCGTCGCGGGTACGCACCACGACGTCTACATCACCGCGCTGTTCAAGCTGACGGACGATGGCAGATCCCACCATCCCACGATGACCGGCGACAAAAATACGTTGTTTGGTCATTCTCAGGACTCCAGCGCGATGGCAACCTCGTAGCCATGGGACTTAAGCAGGGAGTGTTTTTTCGCCGCTTCGAGATCCTTGGCCACCATTTCAGACACCATTTCCTGCAGCGTAATTTCCGGTTTCCAGCCCAGTTTTTCATGCGCTTTGGTGGGATCGCCGAGCAGCGTTTCAACTTCAGCGGGACGGAAGTAACGCGGGTCAACTTCAACGATCACATCGCCCGGTTTCACGCCCGGTGCATCATGGCCAGTCACAGAAACCACAACGCCCTTCTCTTCAACGCCGGTGCCTTCGAAACGTAATTTGATACCCAGCTGCGCTGCGGCCATCTCAACGAACTGACGCACGGAATACTGCACGCCGGTCGCAATCACGAAATCTTCCGGATTCTCCTGCTGCAACATCATCCACTGCATTTTCACGTAGTCTTTCGCATGGCCCCAGTCACGCAGGGAATCCATGTTGCCGAGGTGCAGTTTCTTCTCGAGGCCCTGAGCGATGTTAGCGATCGCACGGGTGATTTTGCGGGTCACGAAGGTTTCGCCACGACGTGGGGATTCGTGGTTGAACAAAATACCGTTACAGGCGTACATGCCATAGGATTCACGGTAGTTCACGGTGATCCAGTAAGCGTACAGTTTAGCGACAGCATACGGCGAGCGCGGGTAGAACGGCGTGGTCTCTTTCTGCGGGATTTCCTGTACCAGACCGTACAGCTCAGAGGTGGATGCCTGGTAGAAACGGGTTTTCTTCTCAAGACCCAGGAAGCGAATGGCTTCCAGCAGACGCAGCGTGCCCATGGCATCAACATCCGCGGTGTATTCCGGGGATTCAAACGAGACCGCTACGTGGCTCATCGCACCCAGGTTGTACACTTCATCGGGCTGCACTTCCTGCAGAATACGGGTCAGGTTGGAGGAGTCGGTCAGGTCGCCGTAATGCAGATGGAATTTAGGGTTAGCGGAATGCGGATCCTGGTAGATATGATCCACACGTTCGGTATTGAACGACGAAGCACGACGTTTGATACCGTGAACTTCATACCCTTTTTCCAGCAAAAGCTCCGCCAGATAAGAACCATCCTGTCCGGTAACGCCGGTGATGAGAGCGACTTTAGACATGTTTATTTTCCTCTACTTATGAATTCATTCAGTTTCAACGCGTTCGCGTATCACCACTGCGGGGTTGCCACGGCAAATCTTATTTGCCGGTAGCGATTTAAAAACGCTGCTGCGTGCACCAATAACCGTGCCATCGCCAACAGTAATACCAGGTGCAACAAAGACATCCGTCGCCAGCCAGCATTTTTCGCCAATCACAATCGGCGTGGCGTTAATATCAAAATGCGGACTCATAAAATCATGACTGCCGGTACACAAATAACACTTCTGAGACACCACGGAATGTGCGCCGATGGTAATTTCACCCAGGGTGTATAACACCGCGTCATCCCCTACCCAGGCATAATCACCGAGCGTTAATTTCCACGGATACGTAATTTTGACTGACGGACGAATAACCACATTTTTGCCGATTTTTGCGCCAAACATTCGCAGCAAAAAAGCGCGCCAGCGATACAAAACCTGCGGCGACCAGGCAAATAATGTTGCCTGCACAGCCCACCACAATTGCACCTTAATTCCATTGCCGCCCCGAAATCCTTTGGGAACGGAAAAACCACTGAGATCCTGCATAACCTTCCCTTATATTCAGATTTTGTTATATAAGGCTTTCGTTTTGCCCGTCGTTTTCAGACGGAATAAATAGGATAATTCCGCCCAGAAGCCCGGCACGCGTAATATATTGCGCTGCACTTTTTTGGCATCCTGACATAATTCCAGATTATTCGAGGTTGACACGCCGCCCATGGAGAATTCAGACACCAGGCCTTTAATTCGACGGAACGGATAACCTGATTTATACAGGCTGGCAGCCAGCGCATAATCAGATGACACCTTATATTGCAAATCATAGGGCTGTTTTTTCAGCCCGGCTGTCGGGAAGAAAATTGCCTGATGGCTTGCCGGTAAACTATGATAGATATACCAGCCGGGTTTCGCGCTACGGCACACTTTATTGCCGTCACCAAAATCCAGTAGCGCATCACCGATAACCATGGCGTCGTCTTTCTGGCGTGCAAGTTGACGCGCAAACAGCGCCACGTCTTCGTGGAAGATATCGCCAGAATTCAGGAAAATGGCATAGCGCCCTTGCGCCATCTCGATGCCTTTATTCATCGCATCGTAGATGCCTTTATCTTTCTCACTGATGTAGCGTAAGTTGAACTCCCCGTTAAGTTTTTCGAGAAATTCAGCCGTGCCATCGTTTGAACCGCCGTCGACCACAATCCATTCAAACGTGAGGCTGGGATCGCGTGCCAGGTTGCGCAGCGAGCGCCAGGTTTTTACTACCCCTTCGTGATTGCGAAAGGCGACAGTAATGACGCTTAGAAACATAAACCACCTCATTTTATCATCCCCGTCATACTTCAGGTTGCCTGTGCGTTGGCTTTCCTCGCTCACCCCTGTCACGTACTTAAGTACGCTCCAGGTGATTCACTGCGTCGCCGCCTTCATGCAACTCGAATTATTTAGGGCCTACGGTCGTAATATTGAGCGCTTTACGCAAAATAAACGGACACACAATTAAGAACGCATATTCCGGGCTAAATATTGACCCGGTAAAAAACAGTGACACCGGCGTAAAAAGATAAAGCTGCACACGAAAGTTTTGATTATCGCCAAAGGCATTGATCATCATTTTGAAAACTTTAAACATGTACCACAGCGTTAACAGCACTGCGAACCATGAGAAATAAATAATCAGCAGATACAGACCATTGTCTATGGTTTTACCGACGTCCGCACCGTTAAAGATTCCGAATGATGCAACATATTCATAAAGTGAGCCAAATCTGACTACGCCATCGATATGGGTTAAAGAATACCCAACCATCACCAGCGGCCCAATAATTCGATAATATGATGACGAACCTTCCGTGCCTAAATCACCCAGACGCGTGGCGATGTAGGGAAATGCAAAAACAATACCCACTAAAAATACGGTTAACGAAATTATTGCTAACGGTAGTTTTTTCTTGATCGCGTCTTTGTTCAGATACTGAAATGCCCATTCAAGCAGGTAAAACAGGATAAACGTCATTACCCCAGAGAATGAGCCTGACAGAACAATCCCAGCAAGAATCATAGCATCGGTCTTGGGGGTTTTGATACCAAACTGTTTGATGCTCAGCCAAATTGAGATTAATGCCAGAGCAAAAAATGCCGGTTCAAAATAAAGCGCCGTGGTTCGCTTGCCACCAAATTTAATGAAATTCAGAACATAGCTATTACTGTAAATCAGATATTTCGAAATTATTTCCATCAGGCTACTGCCGCCGGTCAAAATAATTTGCGCCATTTCTAATGCAGCAAGCACAACAATGAACGTCACGGCAATATAAAAGAACCTAAGGATTTTCCTATAATTGTGCGGAGAAATTGTTTTAAAGCGAATACTCCACACCATGCCGATAATAATCACGATATAGACAAACAGCATGGTAGAGGTAACGTATTTGCTCGCGTCCAGCGACTGACCGAAGAGGTAGTTAAAGGCCGTTAAGCCAAAACCTAATCCCAGTGCAATCATCAGCTTCTTAAGGCTGATTTTCTCAACGTACAGCAACAGCAAAACGGGCAAGAAGGTGACGATGGTTATCGGGAAGCTTTCGCCGAGCTGGGCAATTTTTACGTTGACCAGCAGGTAGATAAGCGGAAGCAGCAGATAACTACAGATTCTGATAGAACGAGACATACTCCTCCAGCATCTGTTGGCCGCTGTACGCTTTACGGCTGCGGTTGCGGAACGATTCCAGGTCAGTGCCAAAAACCGCCTGCGCGATGTCAGCCTTGGATTGTTGCACCAGCGGTAAAACCGCCTCTTCGCTGAAGGTTTTTCCGCCCGACTTTTCCAGCACTTCGCGTGCGGCATCGCTGTGGGTCGCAATGACCGGTACGCCAATGGACAGCGCTTCGCACAAAATCAGCGGATAGTTATCCACGCGCGAACTGAATACCAGGGCATCCATTCCGTTCAGGGCGCTCATCAGCTTGCGCTTATCCGTTTCGAATCCGTGATTTGTGACGTTAGCGCCTTCAAACGGTGAGAATTTACCGAAGGTATGCAGCTCAATTTTGTCGCCGAGCGCCATCATGTCGCGCACCAGCTGCTGATTGGTTTTCCCGTCGTAGCGCAGATCGTGGGCCACCACGGCGATTTTCGGTTTACCGGGGGTCACCGCCACCGGCGTGAGCTCCGCCAGAATTTCTTCGGTCGCCACATCAATACCGTTGTTAATGATCTGGCAACGGCCCGGGCCGTACAGACTATTAAACGCATCGGCGACGTGCTGGCTTGGCGAGATAAACGTACACCCCAGCGCCAGCATGTCACGGAACAGCTGACGTTTGCCGGCCACCAGCTTGTGCGCGCGATCCACTTTCACCGGGGGATAATTAGAAAGCGTCGGACATTTCTGGCAGTCTGTTTTCCAGCCTTCACAGCCGTCGGTAAATGCGCAGCGCCCGGTGACGCTCCAGTGATCGTGTAAGGTCCACACGAATGTAGTGTCCGGTTTGTGCGCCTGCACGTTCTCGCAAAATGCCACCACCTCTTCCAGATTGAGCCAGTAGCTGTGCAAAACGTGGAAATGCAGTACCACCGGCCCGGAAGTGCGGGTCACGGTACGATAAAGACTGTTGAGATTGCCAAACAGATCGCGGTTAAACAGACGGAACAGCGCGATGTTAGCAATGGACGTCAGGCGCGGCGTCTGCTTTAAGACCTGCGGATAATCATCATGACTAACGCTTTTTTTACCGCCTTTGCCATAGCCGTAGACAAAACGTGACTGCAGACCTTTCTGCAGCGCGCGTTGATGCAGATCCAGCGCGACGCCAGCCGCCCCGCCTTCTGCCAGGCGAACGTTAAATTGCAGAATATTCATTTGATGACCTTCACACGGGCTTTTTCACCGGTGACAAGCGCGTTATCAGGAATGCTGTCCAGCACCACGCTGCCCGCGCCGATAGTGACGTTATTACCCACGGTAATTTCACCGATCATGACGACGTTTGCGCCCAGTTCGACATTGTTGCCAATCACCGGGCACGCCAGACTCGCCGGACCACGGTTGCCGATGGTCACGCCGTGACGAATCGTGAAATCATCACCCGCGACGACAAATTTATTGATCACCACGGCATAACCATGATGAATGGTAAAGCGTCGCCCGATAGTGGCTGCGGCCTGAATTTCGTAACCAAACAGGCACTCGGTGATAATGCGATACAGCACCAGAATCGGTGCCGCCCACAGATTATTGAGGACATTTTTTTTGCGCCAGACGGAGCAAAAATGCGCAATGCGGTACGCCAGAACCATGCAGCACGGGCGCAGGCTCCAGCTGTTGGCGCGGAAATCTTCCAGAATCATTATTTCCCCCGCAGCCCATCAGCCAGACGCTTGGTATTGCGAACGGAAAAGAGCGTCAGCAGCGTGCGCCAGTTCATGCGCTTGTTGCGGATCTGATACAGCGTAAAAAGCTGATATTTACGGCTGGCACGATCAAACTTGTCTTTGTGCTTGCGGTAAAAATGGAAGTAGCCAGAGAATTTCTTTGGCGACGAGGTGATTTGCATCTCGCCGTGATTGATATGCAGAATTTGCGTGGCGTCGTCCACTTTCCACGGTTCGCCATATTCCACCACCATGCGCAGGAAAATGTCGTAATCCTGCGCGGCTTTCAGTTCGGTATCAAACAGACACTCTTTAAAACGCCACGCCCAGGTAAAGACCTGGTTGCCAATAATGTTGCGCTTGTAGAACAGGCGGCGTGAGTACGGTGACTTCGGATACAACGGCAGGCTCGCCGGTTGGGAGTAGACTTCACCCTCGCAGATATAGTCATTGGCGTACAAAAATGCATGCGTCACCAGCTGATGCTTATGCGCCAGGAAAATGGACAAGCGGTTTGGCGTCCATTCATCATCATCATCAATACCCGTGATGAACTCACCAGTAGATTGCAGAATCGCCTGGTTTCGCACCGCGCACGCACCGGAATTCACGTCATTGTGAACATATTTGACCCGCGTATCGCCCAGCTCTTCAACGAACTTCTGCAGCTGCTCATAAGACGAAGAGCAGTCATCGACGATGATCATTTCCCAGTTGTCGTAGTCCTGACGTAATACCGATTTAATCGCGCGGATCGCCAACTGCTGACGATTCCAGGTCGGCATATAAATGGAGATCAAAGGGCGTTGTGTTGTCATTTTCTTCCCCGAATGGCTGTTTTTATTACTTGCCCTGCATCCCTACCCTCTCCACAAGGGGCGAGGGCGGAAAAGACGTATCGCGCTGTCACCCTCTTCTTATGAGCAGAGGGTGACGGTGAGAGGCAGGCGGTTATTTACTGTCGGACTTGTACTCGTACTCGTAATACCCGTAATCCTGGTATCCCGTCGCACGGCGGAAGATGGAGTTCAGAATCACCCCTTTCACCTCGATGCCGTTCTGCTCGAAGCGATTCAGGCTGGTTTCCACTTCCTTCAGCGTGTTGACCGCATAACGGGCCACCATCAGCGTGGTGCCAGCATGGCGACCCACCACGGCGGCATCGGTCACGGCCAGAATCGGCGGGGTATCAATCAGGACGAAATCGTAATGTTTGCTCGCCCACGCAATCAGTTGAGTGAAACGCTCGCTCATCAGCAGTTCGGAAGGATTGGGTGGCACCTGACCGCGCGGTACAAGGTCAAAGTTAGTAATCGACGTCGGCTTGGCGCACTGCTCAATCTCGCCTTTGCCGAGCAGAATCTCAGACAGGCCGTTGACGTTGTTGGTCCCCAACAGTTCGTGGGTATAGCCCTTACGCATATCGCAGTCGATCAGCAGCACGCGTTTATTGGTTTGACTCACCACCGCCGCCAGGTTGGCGCAGACGAAGGTTTTACCAATCGATGGACTGACACCTGTCATCATCAGGACGTTATTTTTGGCCTGCATCATGGCGAAGTGCAGGCTGGTTCGCAGGCTACGCACCGCTTCAATCGCCAGGTCCGTTGGATTCCCCACGGCCAGGAGTTGACTCTGTTTGTAGCGTTTAACCCCTTTAACGGTTTTGACGCTATCACGCGATTTCTGCCATTCCGACAGCGGGATGCTGGCGTAGACGCTGATCCCATTCTCTTCGAGCACCTGCGGGCTTTCGATTCCGCGGTTGAACAGGGAACGCAGCAGCACGCCCATAATCGACAGCATCAGGCCGAGAATAATGCTGCCCAGAACGATCAGCGCTTTTTTCGGTTTGAGCACGCCCGGTTGGGTGATCGCCGGGTCAACGATACGGACATCGCCAACGGTACTGGCTTCGGTGATCTTCAGCTCCTGCTGTTTGTTCAACAGCTGCATGTACACCTGCTGGCCGGATTCCACATCGCGGGTCAGACGCACAATTTCCTGCTGGGTTTTTGGCATCGCCGTTACGCGGTTATTGAGTTTTGATTTCTCATCTTCCAGCGCCTGACGTTTTTCCAGCAGCGTGCGATACGCCGGGTGACGTTTGGTGTAGAGCTTCGAAATTTCCGCTTCTTTGAACGTCAGCTCATTCAGCTGCGCGTCGATGTTCACCATCGAGTCGAGGACGGATTTCGCCTCCAGCGGCAGATCGACCGAATCTTTATCCTGACGATAGGCGTTCAGCTTGTTTTCAGCTTCATCAAGATGCGCGCGCACTTCCGGGAGCTGTTTTGCCAGGAAGGCAAGGCTTTTTGCCGCCTCTGCTGACTTACGCTCGACGTTTTGCTCAAGATAATTACGGGTAATGCTGTTCAGAATGTCGCGGATCTTATCTTTATCTTCACCGGTAAAGGTCATGCTCAGGACACCCGTGTCCTTACCATTTTCCGTGACGGTGAGATTGCCCTGCAGATTGTTGATCATCCCCAGCATCGAGAATTTGGAGACGGTGAATTTGCCGCCCTCAGCCGCCTTGATGTCGCTCACCATCATGGTCACGCCGTTTTTGGTCAGCATCTGTCCCACTTCGCCACGCGCGCTGAACCCGGCGTCGCTGGTGAGCTGGTATTGTTTTGGCCCAAGAACTTCAAGCGTGAAGACCTGATCGCCCGCCCCTTTTGGCAGTTCAAAGGTGGTCACTTTGACCATGTCATTTTGACGGCCCATCAGCCTGTCCCAGCCGGCACCAAATATCGGGAAAGTATCTTTGGTGACACCGATGTCGAGATCGAGATCGTCAACGGTTTTGCCGAGCACCAGACGCGACTGGATAAGCTGAATTTCAGCGTCCGACGCCGGTGGTTTATTCGCCAGCGCCGAGCCGATATCCTGAACCAGCGAGTTGCCCGAGTTCTGCTCAATTTGTACCAGCGCATCGGCGCTATAGATTGGCGTCGCAAACAGGGTGTAAATCACCGCGGCTAACGCAAATACTGCGGTAATGCCCAGCACCCACCATTTCGCCTCAACGACCGTCCCAACCAGACGACCAATATCTATTTCATCACTGCCCGAAATCGGGGCGGCAGAAGGTTTTGTTTTTTCTGTCATTGTTATCCCTGCTGAGCTTTCAGTGCCTGCGCCCACTGTTGGGCAGACTGGTCAAGTAAGGTATAAACCGCCTCAAAGGCCTCACGGCTTTTACGATACGGATCGGGAATTTCGCGTTCACCGTCCCAGTGACCAAACAGCATCACTTTGCCGCGCATCTCCGGAGCGAGTTCACACAGCGCATGGATATGGCGTTTTTCCATTGCCAGGATCAGGTCGTAATCCCGGCACATCCGGCCCGAAACCTGACGAGCAACGTGCCCGTCGAGGGAGAGGTCATGTTCCTGCGCCACGTTTGTTGCGCGCTCATCAGCCCCTTTACCGACGAGCGCCCCCAGCCCTGCTGATTCCACGATCAGATTGGGCTGGTAATTTTTCAGCAGCCGTTCAGCCGTGGGGGAACGGCAAATGTTCCCCACGCACACCACCAGAATTTTGTTAAACATCGCGATTACCAGGTATGAATGTTGCGCGCCGTATCCGTCATGTAGCGGACGCCACTGATGGTTGGCAGCAACTGGTTGATCAGACGGTTCCAGCGGGCAACCGGTGCCGTGGTGACGTACACCACATCGTATGGCTGGAGGCGGAACTCGGTTGCCATAACCAGAGACGTCGCATCGGACATATCGAGCTGGTAGATGTTGGCAATTTTGCCTTTGGCACTGCCCTCGCCTTTCAGCGGACGGATAACGAAGATGCCGCTGGCGTTAGACGCCGTCATGTCGAGGCCTTCCGCATTGCCCAGCGCTTCGGTCAGGGTCATGCCGCTGAAGTCCATTTTGAGCGTGGTTTGTTTCTTCACTTCGCCCATCACGAACACTTTCAGATCGTCATTGCGCGGAACAAACAGGATGTCGCCAGGATAGAGCAAACGGTTTTGGCTCAGATCGCCGTTCTGCATGAGCGCCTGGAGCGAAATGCGCTCTTCTTTACCGTCGTGCGTCAGCACCACGTTGCGCCAGTCAGCAGCATCGGTCAGACCGCCTGCCGTGTTAATCGCATCCAGAATCGTCAGCGGTACGTTAGTGATCGCCTGTTGGCCCGATTTATTGACTTCTCCGGACACATAGGCTTTTTGCGAACGGAACGCGGCGATATTAACGTCTACCTGCGGATCGGCGATGTACGTCGCTAAGCGGCCGGTAATATCACTACGAATTTCTGCGAGCGTTTTCCCGACGACGTGAACTTTGCCGATATAGGGATAGAACATCGTGCCATCTGGCTGGACCCAGTTACCGGTGTCGCTTGAGCTACGATATTGTCCAGCAGGAGTGGTCAGTTCAGGGTGATCCCAGACGGTCACGCTGACGACATCGCCCGGACCTACGCGGTATTGGTAGCTCGCAATTTCCTGGTCCAGAGACATATTTGGTTGCGCCACATTAGGACGCGGACGTAATTGTTCGACAAGACGCGGCGTTAATGGATAAACATTCACCATTTTGTCGAGATCAAAATCAGCATCCTGTTGCTTGATCACATCCTTGCCCACTGTTGACATATTGCTGCCGGGAAAGACCGTACAACCACTCATCAAGGTCACAGACACCAATAATGGCATCAATTTCATTTTGGATTTCATCATTGATTATTTATCACTTTGGCAGAGTAATTATCCTGTGCAATTTAAATAAGCGCGGATCGTTTTGGCATTCAGAATGCAGTTAATCAAAAAGAAATATAACTGGCATCATTCCTAAAAAAAACTTATTCACCCACTGGCTATTGACAGAATAATCGAGGCTGATTCACACGCTTTCAGGCACGCTACCGCCCTTGGCTTTCAGTTACCAATCCACTGACGAAACAATGTGTTATGGATAGACACCCTCTTAAAACTGGTTTCACGGATATATATATCCGGCACATTTAGCAGCCATGCCGAATTGAAATTCAGCCCCGAAGACCAGTACAAAAATAGCAACAAGAAGATTTAGCATTTGATGCTGCGGGAATTGTTGCAGCTAACCTAATATCAGGCAAGGAGACATCCGCCCTAATATTCGTTTTTAAGAATAATATTAAGCGCAAACTTTCGTAGTTTTAGGAATTTCTTCATATTGACTTATAGCAATCTTAAATTAGCTGGTGCGATATTTCCTAATTATTACCACCAATAGAAATTTAAACTTCCCAGTAGAAATAATACGGTTATTACCATGAGGTATTTCCCCTGCATCGATTAAGAGAAATCTCAACCCGGCATTGCAATTTCCGCCCACATTATCCATGATCGAAGTGTGACAACTGTCATATAACTAAAGGTACTGCAATTACTATGGAATGGATTGCCGATCCGTCAATCTGGGCCGGGCTGGTGACGCTTGTTGTCATCGAATTAGTCCTGGGCATCGATAATCTGGTGTTTATCGCTATACTGGCCGATAAATTGCCTCCGGCGCAGCGCGACCGCGCACGCGTAACCGGTTTGCTGTTGGCAATGGTGATGCGCCTGCTGCTGCTGGCCTCTATCTCCTGGATGGTCACGCTGACCAAACCCCTTTTTACCTTCCACGACTTAAGCTTCAGCGCGCGCGATCTGATCATGCTGTTCGGTGGGCTGTTCCTGCTGTTTAAAGCCACGGTCGAACTGAATGAACGACTGGAAGGCAAAGACAGTGATAATCCCACCCAACGGCGCGGCGCAAAGTTCTGGCCGGTCGTGGCGCAAATCGTGGTCCTCGACGCGGTCTTCTCCCTGGATTCCGTGATTACCGCCGTAGGAATGGTCGATCACCTGGCGGTGATGATGGCCGCCGTGATTATCGCTATTACCCTGATGGTCATGGCGAGCAAAGCGCTGACCCGTTTTGTGAACAGCCATCCAACGATTGTCATTCTGTGTCTGAGTTTTCTGCTGATGATTGGTTTTAGCCTTGTGGCAGATGGTTTCGGTTTCTCCATTCCTAAAGGCTATCTGTACGCGGCGATTGGGTTCTCGGTCATTATCGAGACGCTGAATCAGTTGGCGATTTTCAATCGACGCCGATTCCTGTCCGCAAATCAGACATTGCGTCAGCGTACTGCTGAGACGGTGTTGCGCCTGTTGAGCGGTAAAAAAGAAGATGCCGAACTCGACGCCGAATCCGCTTCGCTGCTTGCCGATCACGACGACAGCCAGATTTTTAACCCGCAAGAACGACGGATGATTGAGCGGGTATTGAATCTGAATCAGCGCTCCGTCAGCAGCATCATGACATCGCGCCACGACATCGAGCATATCGACCTCAACTCACCAGAGGCGCAGATACGGGCGCTGCTGGATAAGAATCAGCATACCCGCGTGGTCGTCACAGGCGGCGATGAAGAAGACGATTTGCTCGGCGTGGTGCACATCATTGACCTGCTGCAACAATCTTTACGCGGCGATCCGCTGGATTTACGCGTGCTTGTCCGTCAACCGCTGGTTTTCCCGGAAACCTTGCCGCTGCTGTCAGCGCTTGAGCAGTTCCGTAATGCCCGAACTCACTTTGCCTTTGTGGTGGATGAATTTGGTTCTGTCGAAGGTCTGGTCACCCTCAGTGACGTGATGGAAACCATCGCGGGGAATTTACCGAACGAAATCGATGAGATAGATGCGCGGCACGACATTCAGAAAAACGCTGACGGTTCCTGGACGGCTAACGGCCATATGCCGCTGGAAGATCTGGTCCAGTATGTTCCCCTGCCGCTGGATGAGAAACGTGAATATCACACCATTGCCGGATTGTTGATGGAATACCTACAGCGTATTCCGAAGCCGGGCGAAGAGGTCCAGGTGGGCGATTACGTGTTGAAGACGCTACAGGTCGAAAGCCATCGCGTACTAAAAGTGCAGTTGATACCACTGCGCGGGGAAGATGATTTAGATTACGAAGTGTAAAACAGAGCCGGGCAAGCGTTTGTCGCGCGTGCCCGGCTAGAGATCAAAGCTTATCGATCAGCTTCTTCACGTCCTTGCCGTTTTGCGAATCCTTGTTTTTGTCCGCCCAGTCATTCAGACGACGCTTCGCTTCATCTTGCAGGTGTTTACGCAGAATCTGGTCGACCTGGAGGCTGTAATTCAGCTCCTGCCATTTTCCGTAAACGTTGAGTGGAATAGGCGTTTCTTTCAGGAAATCGATCAGCTTGCCCTCCCCTTCCCAACCGGACAACACGCGGACGTTGAAACGCGTGTCCGTCGTCTCTTGCACCAGATCCATCGTGCCTGCGCCCGTCAGGTCCAGAAGTGAAGATTGCCCCTTCATCTCGTCAAGCTTCAACTGGCCGTCATTCAGCGTCAGATCGGCCGTGAAGCTATCAAGCCGCGTCGCGCTGTCATAACTTTCAGTGGCTTTGACGCTACTGCTGCGTTCGACAGCCTGCTGCACCAGCTGCTGGAAATTCAGGCCTTCCATGCGAGTATTGGTCAGGTCAATGTGTGCCGTTCCCTGCCAGCTGCGCCGGAATGCTTCAGCATCAATTTTATCGCCGGAAAAATCACCCGCCATCGTCAGATTGCCGGTCAACGCGATAGGATAATTGAAGGCATTGAGGATTGAACCGATCTCAATGTTGTCCAGACGTGGCTGGAACTCGGCTTTCGCCATGCCCTTACGCACATCCAGAATACCCGGCAGCGAAATATGCCCCGCGCCCATTTGACCACTCAGTGCGGAGATAACCAGCAGGCCATTATGGTTAAGCATCTGGCTGCTGACATTGGTGAAATCCATACCACGCCAGCGCACAGCGTTGGCTTTAAGCTGGATATCCGCGGTGAAGCTGCGCAGCCCGTTATAGTCCGGTTGATCGACATTCGAGGCAATAACAGGACGCGTTTGTTTAGGCTGATTTTGCCCCTGCTGCACCGCTTTATCGTCGGTAGCGACAGGTTGAGGCGCCAATAGATTTTCCAGATTCAGCTTGTCAAACTGGAGATCAAAGACCCATTTTGGCTGTTCGCCCAGCACGACGCTAGCGCGCCCTTTCAGGGCACTGTCGTTGGCTTGCAGGTTAAGATTATTCAGTTCAAGCTGCTTGTGATCTTCGCGCCAAATCCCCTGCAAACTGCCCTGCCCGGTAATCCCCTGGGTAGGCAAATCAACACCGGACAGCTGCCAGTTGAGCTGGGTGATATCCGCTGTAAGCTGATGCGGATAGTCGGACGCATTGACGTTTGCATTCATCGACAACGTCAAGTCGCGCTGATTTCGGTTTATGCGCCCTGAAAAATCAACTGTCGCCACATGGTGTTGATCCTGTTCCATTTTGAGATTGATATTACGCAGTGTGACCTGCTCTTCACTCTCATGCTGGAACACCAGAATGCTGTCCACCACCTTCAGATTAGCGATATCAAACGACCAACCGGCATCTTCAGCGACGTCAGGTAACGAATTTTCATGCGGCGCGACCGGCGCATTCTCTTTTCGAACCGCTTCGGTTTGCGGCGTAAGTTGAATGACCGCGCCTTTCAGCATCACCTGCTCCACCTGCAGCTGATGCGACAGCAGCGGCAGTAAGGCCACATCGAGGCGCATATTGTCTGCAGTGACCAGAGGAACGGAGGCACCAGGCGCTGTCAACGACATCCGCCCGGACAGAATGCTGAGCTGCGGCCAAACGTGCCAGCGAAGTGACCCATCCAGCTTCAGTTCATACCCGCTTCGTGCTTCGACCTGCCGCACCATATAGCTGCGGAAATCATTGGGGTTAACCAGCAGAACTAACGCCGACAGGCCAGCGACGACCACCACCAGCAAAATCATCAGCGTCGTAAGAACTCTTCTCATGGCATCCTCGGTGAACGGCCTAATTTCAGTCTTTATCGATACGACTGGCAACCGCACCCTGCTGATCGCGATACTTTGCATCCTGCCGGCGGTTATAAGGACGATCGGCCGGGCCGGTTAACGGCTCGAAGCTCAGCGCACCGATCATCATTCCAGGACGTAATGCCAGGGGCAGTTTCCCGGCGTTGAAAAACTCCAATACAATATGACCTGACCAACCTGGATCGATACGGTGTGCGGTGACGTGAACCATCAATCCCAGCCGCGCCAGAGAAGAACGCCCATCGAGCCAGCCAACCAAATCAGCAGGCAATGTGACGGATTCAAACGTGACCGCCAGCGCCAGTTCGCCGGGATGCAAATAAAAGGCTTCACCTTCTTCCAGCACGATTTCGTCACTCATCACACGATCAAGCGCGGCGCTGACTTCGTCTTTCGGCCCGCTCAAATCGATATAGGCAGCGGTATGACCACTAAACGTGCGGAATTTATTGCCCAGACGCACATCAACGGTCACGCCGTTAATTCGCTCCACGGGTGGACGCGGGGTGATAGACAGACGGCCTTCGTCCAGCCAGGCTTCTATATCACGGTCACAAAGACGCATGCCACTTTCTCCTTTCGTGCATCAAAACCTGAAGCCATACTGGCTTCAGGGCGTATCAGGTTATTTCTGAACGGTACACAATTTGCGCGAATTATTCAAAAAACTGACTGATTTTCGCTTTCAGAATATCGATAGCAATGCGGTTTTTACCCCCACGCGGCACGATGATATCGGCGTATTGTTTAGACGGTTCGATAAATTGCAGGAACATCGGCCGTACCGTTTTTTGATATTGCGCCATGACGGAATCCATCGAACGGCCACGCTCGTTGACATCACGTTTGATACGGCGCATCAGACAAATATCCAGCGGCGTATCGACAAAAATGGAGAAGTTCATCGCTTCGCGCAGGCGCGCGTCGGTCAGCAACAAGATCCCTTCCAGAATGATGACCTTTTTCGGTTCGATGTGAATCGTGTCTTGCGTACGCGTGTGATCAACGTAGCTGTAGACCGGGAGATCAATAGGCGTGCCGTTTTTGATCATTTGTAAATGCTGGAACAACAGACTGTGATCCATGGCATTGGGATGGTCGTAGTTGGTTTTTACACGCTCTTCCATCGACAGATGCGATTGATCTTTGTAATAGCTGTCTTCGGGAATGACGCCGATGTGTTCATCACCAACCTGATCGCGCAGTTCACGATAAAGCGTACTGGCAATAAGACTTTTACCTGAAGCCGATGCGCCGGCGATGCCGATAATGACGCACTGATGGGACTTATCAGTCATAAATTTAGCGACCTGATTAACCTGGATGTAAAGGAAGGACGACGCCGGAGCGTCAAACGCCGCAATTATAGGGATTTCGCTTGCGTGATACTAGTCGTAAGCGCAGCTAATGCGTGAGTCATTCTAAAGTCGCTCATTTCTCCCTGACGCAAATTTTGATGGTCAATTTTAACGCATTCATGAAGAAATTTCTGCTGACTAAGTATTTAATAACTCTATGATGACAAATTATGAGCAGTCGGCATATGAATTGTAAATTGTTTGTACTAGCATAATCCAAATTCAAATTTCAACTCGTCCGGACCTGGTTCCTGGCGGCATGGCGTCCCTGGATAAAGCGGTAATGAATAAACAATACCAGCGCGTTTTGGTTACTACCCCACATCCAGCCCTACGGCTTGTCAGTCTCGGTCTGGTAACGTTCATCTTTACCCTTTTCTCGCTCGAACTGACTCGATTCGGAACGTTGCTGGCGCCGCTGTGGTTCCCGACCTCTATCATGATGGTCGCATTTTATCGCCATGCAGGGAAAATGTGGCCGGGTATTGCCCTGGCCTGTTCACTGGGGAATATTGTCGCTTCAGGCTTATTGTTCTCCTGGGAAGCGATTAACTTCTGGTACCCCGCGATAAATGCTATCGAAGCATGTGTGGGCGCGCTTCTGCTGCGTAAAATGTTGCCCTGGTACAATCCTTTAAAAAATCTTGGCGACTGGATACGTCTCGCGATCGGCGGCGCCGCGATCCCGCCGTTACTGGGTGGCGTTCTGGCCTGGCTTCTGGTTCCCAGCGAGGAGCCACTGCGTAACTTTTTGGTGTGGGTATTATCGGAATCTATCGGTGCGCTGGCGCTTGTCCCGCTAGGACTGCTGTTTAAACCGCACTATTTACTGCGCCATCGCAACCCAAAACTGCTGCTTGAAACGCTCGTCACCCTGGCGGTCACGCTGGCGCTGTGTTGGATTGCGATTACGTTCCTTCCCTGGCCGTTTACCTGCGTCATCGTATTGCTGATGTGGAGTGCCGTGCGCCTCCCGCGGCTGGAAGCCTTCCTCGTTTTTTTGATCACGGTGATGATGGTGTCGCTGATGATGGCGACCAATCCGACCCACATGACCACCCAAAATACCGGTGTCATGCTGAATGCGCCCTGGCTACCGTTCCTGATGATGCTGCTTCCCGCGAACGTCATGACCATGGTGATGTACGCCTTTCGGGCCGAACGTAAGCACATTACCGAAAGCGAAGAACGTTTTCGTAACGCTATGGAATATTCGGCGATTGGCATGGCGCTGGTCGGGATCGATGGCCAATGGCTGCAGACCAACAAAGCCCTTTGTGAATTTCTTGGCTATTCCCAGACCGAGCTGCAATCCCTCACGTTTCAACAATTGACCTGGCCTGAAGATTTACATATCGATCTTGAGAGTCTGGAGCAACTGGCGCGTGGTGACATCAACAGCTACTCACTGGAGAAACGCTATTACACCCGTAACGGCGAAGTCGTGTGGGCGCTGCTGACCGTATCGGTTGTGCGTCATACGGACGGATCGCCGCTCTATTTTATTGCGCAAGTTGAAGACATTAATGACCTTAAACACACCGAATGGGTGAATAAGCGCCTGATGGAGCGTATTACGCTGGCGAACGAAGCCGGTGGCATTGGCATCTGGGAATGGGACCTGCAGCCTGACGTGATCAGTTGGGACAAACGCATGTTCGAGATGTATGAAATTCCGGCGCACATCAAGCCGACCTGGCAACTCTGGAACGACAGCATTATTCCCGAAGATCGCGCTTACGCCGAGCAGGTTATTCGCGATTCTCTGATGGCCAGAGTGCCCTTTAAGCTTGAGTTCCGCATACGCGTGAAAGAAGGCGTGCGTCATATCCGTGCTTTGGCTAATCGGGTTCTCAATAAACAAGGTGAAGTCGAACGACTGCTCGGCATTAATATGGACATGACTGAAGTTAAGGAACTTAACGAAGCGTTGTTCCAGGAAAAAGAGCGTCTGCACATCACGCTCGACTCCATCGGTGAAGCCGTGCTCTGTACCGATGTCGATATGCACGTCACCTTTATGAACCCCGTCGCAGAGAAAATGAGCGGCTGGACGCAACAGGAAGCGATGGGTCAGCCGATTTTGAGCGTGTTACACATCACGTTCAGCGAAAACGGTCCGCCGATGGAAAATATTCACAGCGGCGATATGTCACGTTCCGACATTAATCAGGATGTGGTGCTGCACAGCCGCACCGGAGGAACGTTCGATATTCATTACAGTATCACGCCATTAAGCACGCTGGACGGGCAAAACATCGGTTCCGTTCTGGTCATTCAGGATGTCACTGAATCGCGTAAAATGCTGCGCCAGCTCAGCTACAGCGCCTCGCATGATGGTCTTACTCACCTCGCAAACCGCGTCAGTTTTGAAAGCCATTTAAAGCGCCTGCTGCAAACCGTTCATGACACGCATCAACGCCACGCTCTGGTGTTTATCGATCTCGATCGCTTTAAAGCGGTGAACGATACCGCAGGGCACGCCGCGGGCGATGCGCTGCTGCGCGAGCTCTCCTCGCTGATGCTCAGCATGCTGCGCTCCAGCGACGTATTAGCACGTCTGGGTGGCGATGAATTTGGTTTGCTGCTTCCGGACTGCAACGTTGAAAGTTCGCGCTACATTGCCGGGCGCATCATTCACGCCATCAATGATTACCAGTTTATGTGGGAAGGTCGTCTGCATCGTATCGGTGCCAGCGCCGGGATTACGCTGCTTGATGACACCAACTATCAGGCTGCGGACGTGATGTCTCAGGCCGATATCGCCTGCTATGCGTCGAAGAATAACGGCCGTGGCGTGGTGACGGTGTATGAGCCGCAGCAGGAACGTATTCACAGCGCGCGGGGCATGATGTCGCTGGATGAGCAGTGGCATATGATCAAAGACAACCAGCTGCTGATGACGGGCCGTAGCGTGGCCTCCCCACGCATCCCGGAAAGCAGCAACTTCTGGCTCATCTCCCTGCGACTGTGGACCAGCCAGGGCGACGTCGTGGAAGAACAGGCGTTCCGCTCAGGTCTGATGGAGCCGGATCTGTTACATGCGTTGGATCGCCGGATCTTCCAGACCTTTTTCCGTACCTACGCAAGCCAGGTCGCCACCAAAGGAATGGGCGTGGCGCTGCCGCTCTCTGCTGAAGGGCTATCCAGCACGACGCTTGTAAGCGAACTGCTCGATTTACTGGAGAAAAGTCCTCTGCAGGGGCGCTTGCTGCACCTGGTTATCCCGGTAGAAACCCTGCAGAACCAGGACATAAACATTCAGAATGGATTACAAAAACTCCGTCTGGCGGGATGCCGAATTGTGCTGTGTCACGTCGGGCGCAACATGGATGTGTTCAACCATCTCATCCCGCACATGGCGGATTATCTGTTGTTGGATCCTGAACTCGTCACCAACGTTCACGGTAATCTGATGGACGAAATGATGGTGTCTATCATTCAGGGCCACGCCCAACGACTCGGCATGAAAACCATCGCCGGGCCGAGTAACCAGCCCTTGATGATGGATACGCTTTCCGGGATTGGTATCGATTATATCTACGGCGACTGTATTGCCGAGCCGCAGCCGTTAGAGCTGCTGCTCAATACCAGCTATTTCGCGATCAACTAGACCGCAGCCCTTACGCATCGGGCATTTGCACGTCTGGTATCCAGCCGTCGGTGTACCAGATATGCAGCAATGCATAGGAACGCCAGGGCTGCCAGCGCTGAGCATAGCGGCGAATCTGCGCCGGGGTCATACCGGCAAAACGCTGTTTAATCAGATAATCATCCGGTAAAAATACGTCTTTCGCCTGCCAGCCGCGTAGCGCCAGATAGTTCGCCGTCCAGCGCCCTATCCCCGGACGGGTTTGCAGCGCCTTCACTCCCGCGTCAATATCCTCCGGCGGTCGCAGCGGAAATGTCCCCTCGACGACCGATTGTGCCAGATGAATCAGCGATTCTGCGCGCTTAACGGGCATTCCTAATGCCTTTAGCGCCAGCGGATCGGCACCAGCAAGAGCCGCGGCCGTCGGGAAACAACGGTATTGAGGGAAATCGTTTAGCGGTTCACCACACAACGCTACAACTCGCGACGCCAGCTTTGCCGCCATCGATACGCTCACCAGCTGGCCAAGAATCGCCCGCACGCCCTGTTCAAAGGCATCCATTGAGCCGGGTAGCCGTAATCCGGGCCGCGCCGCGCCCAGGTCGCCTAACGTCGCGGCGATTTCCTGCGGATGGCAGCCGAGGTCGAACAGGCGATCGATGCGCTCAAGACACTCGTCTGCGACGGGAATTAGCCCTTCGCTGAGCGTAACGCGCAACGTACATCTGTTGATATCAGGGACGACGCGAAACACCCCCTGATGCCCGTCACAGGCGAAACTGCGTTCGTAATACTCGTCAGTGACGGTTTCGATGCCCGCCACCGCACGCGCACTCAGAAATCCAAACATCCATTGCCAGTCATAAGGTGGTTTCCAGTTCAGGGTATACATCGCTGCTCCTTTTCATCTGCTCCTCAGCATAAACCGTCTTTCTGTGCGCTGCCTTGCTTTCATATTCCAGTTGTCGCGAGCGTAACATTTCGCTAAAGTCTCGCCCCTTCTCAACGGCATGGGGATTTCGTCAGTGTTTATTGGATTTGACTACGGTACGGCAAACTGCTCAGTGGCAGTGATGGACAACGATCAGCCACGTCTGCTGAAAATGGAAAAAGAGAGTACCCTGCTGCCGTCGATGCTGTGCGCACCGACGCGTGAGGCGGTGAGCGAATGGCTGTATCGTCATCATCAGGTGCCTGCCACCGCTACGGAAACCCAGGCGCTGCTGCGTCGCGCCGTCAATTTTAACCGCGAAGAAGATATCGATGTAACGCCGTCGAGCGTCCAGTTCGGATTAGCCTCGTTGGGCCAGTACATCGACGATCCGGAAGAAGTTTACTTCGTGAAATCGCCAAAATCCTTTCTCGGTGCCAGCGGACTCAAGCCCCAGCAGGTCGCGTTGTTTGAAGATCTGGTTTGCGCCATGATGCTGCACATCCGTCAACAGGCGCAAACGCAGGTGACGGAAGCGATTACCCAGGCGGTGATCGGACGCCCCATCAACTTCCAGGGCCTGGGCGGCGATGACGCTAACCATCAGGCGCAGGGCATTCTTGAGCGTGCCGCGCATCGCGCCGGTTTCCAGGACGTGGTGTTCCAGTATGAGCCGGTTGCTGCCGGTCTGGATTTTGAAGCCACGCTGCGTGAAGAAAAACGCGTGCTGGTCGTCGATATCGGTGGCGGGACCACCGACTGTTCGCTGCTGCTGATGGGCCCTGAATGGCACACGCGCCGCGATCGTGAAAACAGTCTGTTAGGCCACAGCGGTTGCCGCGTGGGTGGTAACGACCTGGATATCGCGCTGGCGTTTAAGAGCCTGATGCCGCTGCTCGGCATGGGCGGACAGACCGAAAAAGGCACCGCACTGCCTATTCTGCCGTGGTGGAATGCCGTCGCCATTAACGACGTCCCGGCGCAGAGTGACTTCTACAGCACCGCCAACGGCCGTTTCCTGAACGATCTGATGCGTGACGCGCAGGACGGTGACAAAGTGGCGCTGCTGCACAAAGTCTGGCGTCAGCGTCTGAGCTATCGCGTGGTACGTAGCGCCGAAGAGAGCAAAATTGCGCTCTCTGAAGCACCAGAACACGCCGTCACGCTGCCGTTTATCGGTGATGAACTGGCCACTGCGATTTCGCAGCACGGGCTCGAAACCGCGCTGTCTCAGCCGCTACAACGCATTCTGGAACAGGTGCAGCTGGCGCTGGAAAACGGCAACGATAAGCCTGACGTTATCTATCTGACCGGCGGTAGCGCCCGTTCACCGTTGATCAAAAAAGCGCTGGCGGAACAGCTGCCTGGCATTCCGATTGCGGGTGGTGATGATTTTGGCTCGGTGACCGCCGGACTGGCGCGCTGGGCGAAGGTGATGTTTAGTTAAGCGTAGCGGATTGCTCTCTCCCCTCCTACAGGGAGAGAGAACCCATATAGCTATAGCCATCGAATCGTCACAGAATTCGAAAGTTTCGAAGCGAGGCCTTCGTCCGGCTGAAAATCGCCGAGATGTTTCCCGGTGGCCGGGGCGAGGCGCATGGATGCGCCGAGAGGGCGCGACTTGCAGGGACGCTGCATCGCGCCCGACCCGAAGCCAGAGGGAATAAATCGAGGGCACCGCCTTGCGGCGATTTTCTTGCCGGGAGCCGGGGTCGCCAGGGTGGTGGCGATTGAGCCACCCTGGCACGTTCACAAGTGCAACTGTTCAGATACGCTGAAATCATGAAGTGAACGGAACGCACAACATACTCGCCTATCCCCCTCTCCCCAGACCTTTCCCTCAAGGGAGAGGAAGCCCGTCGCGCAGATTTTCAATTTTGAGGCTCAATCAGATCTGATTGAAAGAGGCTCGATATAGGCATCGGACCGTCCAGGTGCGCCTGCCACCATTCAGACAATTCCAGACAGTCCTTCATATTTCCTCCATTTTTTCGCGGCGTTGCGTGACTAAACTAGTATCATTCCCCGAAGTATTCAGGATGAGAACGTATAACGATGAAAGGCAGTAACACATCACGCTGGGCAATCGCCGCAGGTATCATTGTGGTGGCGCTTGCCGCCGCCTGGTACTGGCACAGTCACTCCTCTGCGAATGAAGCTACAACGCAGCAACAGCGTCCCGCTGGCGGTGGGCGTCACGGCATGCGCGGTGGCGCACTGGCCCCTGTGCAAGCGGCCACGGCCGTCAGCAAGTCGGTTCCTCGTTATCTTACTGGCCTCGGTACGATCGTTGCCGCCAACACGGTCACCGTGCGTAGCCGCGTTGACGGTCAACTGATGGCGATTCACTTCCAGGAAGGCCAACAGGTGAAAGCGGGCGATCTGCTGGCAGAGATCGATCCAAGCCAGTTCAAGGTGGCGCTGGCTCAGGCGCAGGGACAGCTCGCAAAAGACAAAGCCACGCTGGCTAACGCTCGCCGCGATCTCGCGCGTTATCAACAGCTGGTGAAAACCAATCTGGTTTCTCGTCAGGAGCTGGATACCCAACAGTCGCTGGTCAGCGAAGCACAGGGCACGATTAAAACGGACGAGGCCGCTGTCGCCAGCGCGCAGCTGCAGCTCGACTGGAGCCGAATCACCGCCCCGATTGACGGACGCGTCGGCCTCAAACAGGTGGATATTGGCAATCAGATTTCAAGCGGCGATACCACGGGTATCGTGGTGATCACCCAAACTCATCCTGTTGATTTGGTCTTTACGCTGCCCGAAAGCGAAATCGCTACCGTCGTACAGGCTCAGAAAACAGGCCAGACGCTGGCAGTCGAAGCATGGGATCGCACCAACAAAGCAAAATTGAGTGATGGCACGCTGCTGAGCATGGATAACCAGATCGACGCGACGACGGGCACAATCAAGGTGAAAGCGCGCTTTAACAACCAGGATGATGCCCTGTTCCCGAATCAGTTCGTCAACGCGCGCATGCTGGTCGCAACGAAAGAAAACGCGGTGGTGATCCCAACGGCGGCGTTGCAGATGGGTAACGAAGGCAATTTTGTCTGGGTGTTGAACAGCGACAATAAAGTCAGCAAACACCTCGTGAAACCGGGCATTCAGGACAGCCAGACGGTGGTGATCGACGCCGGACTCTCCGCGGGCGACCGCGTGGTGACTGACGGAATCGATCGCCTGACGGAAGGCGCGAAAGTGGAAGTGGTGGACGCACACAGCACCAGCACGGCAAGCGAAAAACCTGCGCGTCGTGAACACGCCAAACAGGGAGCGAACTCCTGATGCAGGTGTTACCACCAAGTTCGACAGGTGGGCCATCGCGCCTGTTTATTATGCGCCCCGTCGCCACCACGCTGTTGATGGTGGCGATCCTGATCGCGGGGATTATCGGCTACCGTTTCCTGCCGGTCTCCGCCCTGCCCGAAGTGGATTACCCGACCATTCAGGTGATCACCCTCTATCCTGGCGCCAGCCCGGACGTGGTGACCTCCGCTATTACCGCGCCCCTTGAGCGCCAGTTCGGCCAGATGTCCGGCTTAAAACAGATGTCGTCGCAAAGCTCCGGCGGCGCGTCTGTGGTGACGCTGCAGTTCCAGCTGACGCTGCCGCTCGACGTCGCCGAGCAAGAGGTCCAGGCCGCGATTAACGCCGCCACCAATCTGCTGCCGTCTGACCTGCCCAATCCGCCGGTTTACAGCAAAGTGAACCCTGCGGACCCGCCGATCATGACGCTCGCCGTCACCTCTTCCGCCCTGCCAATGACGCAGGTGGAAGATATGGTCGAAACGCGCGTGGCGCAGAAAATTTCTCAGGTGTCCGGCGTCGGGCTGGTGACGCTCTCCGGCGGGCAGCGCCCGGCCGTACGCGTCAAACTCAACGCCCAGGCGATTGCTGCGCTAGGGCTGACCAGCGAAACCATCCGCACGGCGATCACCAGCGCCAACGTCAACTCGGCGAAAGGCTCGCTGGATGGACCAACCCGCGCGGTCACGCTCTCTGCGAACGATCAGATGCAGTCTGCCGATGAATATCGCCAGCTGATTGTGGCTTATCAGAACGGTGCACCGATTCGCCTGGGCGATGTCGCCACCGTTGAGCAAGGGGCTGAAAACCGCTGGCTCGGCGCGTGGGCCAACAAAGAGCAAGCGATCGTGATGAACGTTCAGCGCCAGCCTGGCGCGAATATCATCGACACCGCCGACAGCATCCGTGCAATGCTGCCGCAGCTGATTGAAAGCCTGCCAAAATCGGTAAACGTAAATGTGCTTTCCGATCGCACCACCAATATTCGCGCATCCGTCAGCGACACGCAGTTTGAGCTGATGCTGGCGATAGCGCTGGTGGTCATGATTATCTATGTGTTCCTGCGCAACGTCCCGGCGACGATTATTCCCGCCGTCGCCGTGCCGCTGTCGCTGGTCGGCACTTTCGCGGTAATGGTGTTCCTTGATTTCTCGATCAATAACCTGACGCTGATGGCGCTGACCATCGCCACCGGATTTGTCGTCGATGACGCCATCGTGGTCATCGAAAACATCTCGCGCTATATCGAAAAAGGCGAAAAGCCGCTGGCGGCAGCGCTCAAGGGCGCGGGCGAAATTGGCTTTACCATTATCTCCCTGACCTTCTCGCTGATTGCGGTGCTGATCCCGCTGCTGTTTATGGGCGATATTGTCGGTCGCCTGTTCCGTGAATTTGCGGTAACCCTGGCGGTGGCGATTTTGATTTCCGCCGTGGTGTCGCTGACGCTGACGCCAATGATGTGCGCCCGCATGCTGAGCGCCGAATCGCTGCGCAAACAAAACCGCTTTTCCCGCGCGTCTGAACGCATGTTTGAACGCATTATTGCCGCCTACGGGCGCATGCTGGAAAAAGTGCTTAATCATCCGTGGGCGACGCTAAGCGTGGCGCTCGGGACGCTGGCGCTGAGCGTGATGCTGTGGATTGTTATCCCGAAAGGTTTCTTCCCGATTCAGGATAACGGGATTATTCAGGGCACATTGCAGGCACCGCAATCGGTCTCGTTTGCCAGCATGGCGCAGCGTCAGCAGGCGGTGTCGGATGTGATCATGAAAGATCCGGCGGTCGAAAGTTTGACCTCGTTTGTTGGCGTTGACGGCACTAACCCGTCGCTGAACAGCGCACGCCTGCAGATCAACCTAAAACCGTTGGATGACCGTGACGATCGCGTCAATACCGTGATTGAGCGCCTGCAAAACGCCGTTGCCAGGGTGCCAGGCGTTGAGCTGTACCTGCAACCGACGCAGGATCTCACCATCGATACCACGGTGAGCCGCACCCAATATCAATTTACGCTTCAGGCCACCAGCCTGGAGGCCCTCAGCACCTGGGTGCCACAACTTGTCGCTAAACTCCAGGAACTGCCGCAACTTTCAGACGTGAGCAGCGACTGGCAGGATAAAGGGCTGGCAGCATACGTGAACGTCAACCGCGACACGGCCAGCCGTCTGGGTATCAGCATGGCGGATGTCGATAACGCGCTGTATAACGCCTTTGGTCAGCGGTTGATCTCGACAATTTACACCCAGGCCAACCAGTATCGCGTGGTGCTGGAACACAACACCGAGCAAACACCGGGGCTTACGGCGCTGGATACGGTGCGCCTCACCAGCAAAGACGGCGGCACTGTGCCGTTGAGTGCGATTGCAACGGTTGAACAGCGGTTTGCGCCGCTGTCGATTAACCATCTTGATCAGTTCCCGTCGACCACCATTTCGTTCAACGTCCCGAATAACTATTCGCTCGGCGAAGCGGTTGAGTCGATTCTGAACGCAGAAAAAACGCTGAACTTCCCGGCTGATATTCAGACTCAGTTCCAGGGCAGCACGCTGGCGTTCCAGGCCGCACTCGGCAATACCATCTGGCTGATTGTCGCCGCCGTGGTCGCGATGTATATCGTGCTCGGCGTGCTGTATGAAAGCTTTATCCATCCGGTGACAATCCTGTCGACCCTGCCGACCGCAGGCGTTGGCGCGCTGCTGGCGCTGATGCTTTCCGGTAGTGAGCTGGACGTGATCGCCATTATCGGCATCATTTTGCTGATCGGTATCGTCAAGAAAAACGCCATCATGATGATCGACTTTGCGCTCGCCGCCGAACGCGAACAGGGTATGGCACCGCGCGACGCGATTTTCCAGGCCTGTTTGCTACGTTTCCGTCCGATCCTGATGACCACGATGGCGGCGCTGCTGGGCGCGCTGCCGCTGATGCTCAGCACCGGCGTCGGTGCCGAACTGCGCCGCCCCTTAGGGATTGGCATGGTGGGTGGCCTGCTGGTGAGCCAGGTATTGACGCTGTTCACAACACCGGTGATTTATCTGCTGTTTGACAGCCTGGCGCTGAAGATGAAAGCGCGTTTCCCAAAACGTGAAGAGGAGGCGTAAGTGAAGTTTTTCGCCCTCTTCATTTACCGCCCGGTCGCAACGATTTTGATTGCGCTCGCCATCACGCTGTGCGGCGTGCTCGGCTTCCGGCTGCTGCCGGTGGCACCGCTGCCGCAGGTGGATTTCCCGGTAATCATGATCAGCGCCTCGCTGCCGGGCGCTTCACCGGAGACCATGGCCTCGTCAGTGGCCACCCCGCTGGAGCGCTCGCTTGGGCGCATTGCGGGGGTCAACGAAATGACCTCCAGCAGTTCGCTGGGCAGTACGCGCATTATTCTGGAATTCAATTTTAATCGCGATATCAACGGTGCGGCGCGCGACGTGCAGGCAGCGATCAACGCCGCGCAAAACCTGTTGCCGAGCGGGATGCCGAGTCGTCCAACCTATCGCAAAGCTAACCCGTCCGATGCGCCGATCATGATTTTGACGCTCACGTCGGACACCTATTCTCAGGGGGAGCTGTACGATTTCGCCTCCACCCAGCTGGCACAAACGATCGCCCAGATTGACGGTGTGGGCGACGTGGACGTTGGCGGCAGTTCCCTGCCCGCCGTGCGCGTGGGATTAAACCCGGAAGCGCTGTTTAATCAAGGCGTGTCCCTTGACGACGTGCGAAGCGCCATCAGCAATGCCAACGTGCGTAAACCGCAGGGGGCGATTGAGGACAGCAGCCACCGCTGGCAAATCCAGACCAACGACGAACTCAAAACCGCCGCCGAATATCAGCCGCTGATTATTCACTACAACAATGGTGCAGCGGTGCGTTTGAGCGACGTGGCGAGCGTCACCGATTCCGTCCAGGACGTGCGTAACGCCGGGATGACCAACGCCAAACCGGCCATTTTGCTGATGATCCGCAAGCTGCCGGAAGCCAATATTATCCAGACGGTGAATAGCATTCGTGCCCGTCTGCCGGAACTGCAGGAGACGATTCCGGCGGCCATTGATCTGCAAATCGCCCAAGACCGCTCGCCGACGATTCGCGCCTCGCTGGAAGAGGTCGAACAGACGCTGGTGATTTCCATTGCGCTGGTGATCCTGGTGGTGTTCCTGTTCCTGCGCTCCGGACGTGCTACGCTGATCCCTGCCGTGGCGGTTCCCGTCTCGCTGATCGGCACGTTCGCCGCCATGTACCTGTGCGATTTCAGCCTCAATAATCTGTCGCTGATGGCGCTGACCATCGCCACCGGATTTGTCGTTGATGACGCCATCGTGGTGCTGGAAAACATTTCGCGCCATCTGGAAGCCGGCATGAAGCCGCTGCAAGCCTCTTTGCAGGGCACGCGTGAAGTGGGCTTTACGGTGCTCTCCATGAGCGTGTCGCTGGTGGCGGTTTTCCTGCCGCTGCTGTTGATGGGCGGGCTACCGGGACGCTTATTACGGGAGTTTGCCGTGACGCTCTCGGTGGCGATTGGCATTTCGCTGGTGATTTCGCTGACCCTCACGCCGATGATGTGCGGCTGGATGCTCAAACGCAGTAAGCCCCATTCACAGCCGCGCAAAAAAGGCTTTGGCCGCGTGCTGGTGGCGATGCAGGAAGGCTACGGCACATCGCTGAAATGGGTGCTGAACCATACGCGGATTGTGGGGCTGGTGCTGGTAGGGACTATTGCGCTGAACGTCTGGATGTACATCACCATTCCCAAAACGTTCTTCCCGGAACAGGACACCGGCGTGCTGATGGGGGGGATTCAGGCGGATCAGAGCATTTCGTTCCAGGCGATGCGCGTGAAGCTCCAGGATTTTATGAAGATTATTCGCGAAGACCCGGCGGTAGATAACGTCACCGGTTTTACCGGCGGGTCGCGGGTGAACAGCGGGATGATGTTTATTACCCTGAAGGCGCGCGGGGAGCGTAACGAAACGGCCCAGCAGGTGATTGACCGCCTGCGTGGCAAGCTGGCTAAAGAGCCGGGCGCGAATCTGTTTTTGATGGCCGTTCAGGATATCCGCGTGGGCGGACGTCAGTCGAACGCCAGCTATCAGTACACGCTGCTGTCCGACGACCTGGCGGCGCTGCGCGAATGGGAGCCCAAAATCCGCAAAGCGCTGGCGGCATTGCCTGAGCTGGCAGACGTAAACTCCGACCAACAGGACAACGGTGCGGAGATGAACCTGACCTACGATCGCGAAACCATGTCGCGGCTGGGGATTGACGTTGCAGCTGCCAATAGCCTTCTGAATAACGCGTTTGGTCAGCGGCAGATCTCCACGATTTACCAGCCGATGAACCAGTACAAAGTGGTGATGGAAGTCGATCCCCGCTACACCCAGGATATCAGCGCGCTGGATAAAATGTACGTCATTAACAACGACGGTAAATCGATCCCACTGTCCTATTTTGCCAGTTGGCAACCGGCCAATGCGCCGCTGTCGGTAAACCATCAGGGGCTGTCTGCCGCCTCGACAATTTCGTTTAACCTGCCGACTGGCTCGTCATTATCCGCAGCCAGCGACGCGATTAATCGCACCATGACTCAGCTTGGCGTGCCGTCCACCGTGCGCGGCAGTTTTGCAGGCACCGCACAGGTGTTCCAGGACACCATGAATTCGCAGGTGATTTTAATTCTGGCGGCCATTGCGACGGTCTATATCGTGCTGGGCATTCTGTATGAAAGCTACGTGCATCCGCTGACGATCCTCTCCACCCTGCCGTCAGCGGGCGTGGGAGCGCTGCTGGCGCTGGAGTTGTTCGATGCGCCCTTTAGCCTCATTGCGCTTATCGGGATCATGCTATTAATAGGTATCGTGAAGAAAAACGCGATCATGATGGTGGATTTCGCCCTCGACGCGCAGCGCAACGGCAATATGTCGCCTCAGGACGCCATCTTCCAGGCCTGCATTCTGCGTTTTCGCCCGATCATGATGACCACGCTGGCCGCCTTGTTTGGCGCGCTGCCGTTGGTCATTTCCAGCGGTGACGGCTCTGAGCTGCGCCAGCCGCTGGGGATCACTATCGTGGGTGGGCTGGTGATGAGTCAGCTGTTAACCCTCTATACAACGCCGGTGGTGTATCTGTTCTTCGACCGCTTGCGAGTACGTTTTTCGCGTAAAAACAGAACGACGGTAACCGAGTAAATGGCCGATCTCCCCAACAACGTGCGCTGGCAATTGTGGATTGTCGCCTTCGGCTTTTTTATGCAGTCGCTGGATACGACTATCGTCAATACCGCCCTCCCCTCGATGGCGAAAAGCCTTGGGGAAAGTCCGCTGCATATGCACATGGTGATTGTCTCCTACGTGCTGACGGTGGCCGTGATGCTGCCTGCGAGCGGCTGGATGGCGGACAAAATCGGCGTACGAAATATCTTTTTCGCCGCCATCGTCCTGTTTACCCTCGGCTCGTTGTTTTGCGCCCAGGCCGATACGCTGAATGAGCTGGTGATGTCGCGCGTGTTACAGGGCGTCGGCGGCGCGATGATGGTGCCCGTCGGGCGACTGACGGTGATGAAAATCGTCCCACGCGCGCAGTACATGGCGGCAATGACGTTCGTCACCTTACCTGGACAGGTCGGTCCGTTGCTCGGCCCGGCGCTGGGCGGGATTCTGGTCGAATATGCGTCCTGGCACTGGATATTCCTGATAAACCTGCCGGTCGGTATTGTCGGCGCGATTGCCACGTTATGGTTGATGCCAAACTACACAATGCAGACGCGGCGCTTTGATATTTTCGGCTTCGTGCTGCTGGCAGCAGGGATGGCGACGCTCACGCTGGCGCTCGACGGGCAAAAAGGGTTAGGCATCTCCACGCTCACGCTGTGCCTGCTGATCGTTATCGGGATTACCGCCATCCTCTGGTATCTGTGGCATGCGCGTGACAATGACCGTGCGCTGTTCAGCCTGGCGCTTTTCCGTAACACCACCTATCGGATCGGGTTGCTTGGGAGCTTCGTCGGACGCCTCGGCAGCGGAATGCTGCCGTTTATGACGCCCGTATTCCTGCAAATTGGGCTGGGTTTTTCACCGTTCCACGCCGGTTTGATGATGATCCCGATGGTGCTGGGCAGTATGGGGATGAAGCGCATCGTGGTGCAGGTAGTGAATTATTTTGGCTATCGCCGGGTGCTGGTTGCCTCCACGCTTGGGCTGGCGCTGATAAGCCTGGTGTTTATGGCCGTGGCGCTTATGGGCTGGTACTACGTTTTGCCGCTGGTGCTGTTCTTCCAGGGGATGATCAACTCGACGCGCTTTTCGTCAATGAACACGCTGACGTTGAAAGATTTGCCCGATGAACTGGCGAGCAGCGGCAACAGCCTGCTGTCGATGATCATGCAGCTTTCGATGAGCGTGGGCGTCACCGTCGCGGGTTTGCTGCTGGGAATGTATGGTCAGCAACATCTGAGCGCCGACACGGCCGGCGCCCATCACGTCTTCCTGTACACCTATCTGAGCATGGCGGTGATTATCGCCCTGCCCGCGTTGATTTTCGCCCGGGTGCCGAATGATACCAACAAGAACGTCGTCATCGGCCGACGCAAAAGGAGTGAACGATGAAATTCTGGCGTCCCGGTATTACTGGCAAACTGTTTCTGGCGATTTTCGCCACCTGCATCGTCCTGCTGATCACCATGCACTGGGCGGTACGCATCAGCTTTGAGCGCGGCTTTATTGACTACATTAAACGCGGTAACGAGCAGCGATTGCAGGGGTTGAGCGATGCCCTGGCCGATCAGTATGCCCTGCACGGTAACTGGCGTTTTTTACGCAATAATGACCGTTTTGTTTTCCAGATTTTGCGCTCGCTTGAGCATGATAACGACGACGATCGTCCCGGCCCGGGCATGCCGCCGCACGGCTGGCGCACGCAATTCTGGGTTATCGATCAGGATAAACACGTGCTGGTTGGCCCACGCGCCCCGGTTCCGCCTGACGGCACAAAGCGCTCGATTACCTTTAACGACGCGCCCGTTGGCTGGGTGATTGCGTCGCCCGTCGAACGATTAACGCGCAATACTGATATCAATTTTGACCGCCAGCAGCGCCAGACCAGCTGGCTGATTGTCGCCCTTTCCACGCTGCTCGCCGCGCTGGCGACGTTCCCACTGGCACGCGGTCTTCTGGCCCCGGTGAAACGACTGGTGGAAGGCACCCACAAGCTGGCAGCGGGCGATTTCTCTACGCGCGTGGATACGCGCAGCCAGGACGAGATCGGCAAACTGGCCCAGGATTTTAACCAGCTCGCCAGCACCCTGGAGAAAAACCAGCAGATGCGCCGCGACTTTATGGCCGATATTTCCCACGAATTGCGTACCCCGCTGGCCGTATTGCGCGGCGAACTGGAAGCGATTCAGGACGGCGTGCGTCAGTTTACGCCGGAATCGGTGACGTCGTTGCAGGCGGAAGTGGGCACGCTCACCAAGCTGGTGAACGATTTGCACCAGCTGTCCATGTCCGACGAAGGTGCGCTGGCCTATCAAAAATCACCGGTGGACGTGATCAATATTCTGGAAGTCACCACCGGTGCGTTCCGCGAACGCTTCGCCAGCCGCAACCTGAACATCGACCTGTCGCTGCCGGATAGCGCTGTCGTATTTGGTGACCCTGACAGGCTGATGCAGCTGTTCAATAATCTGCTCGAAAACAGCCTGCGCTACACCGACAGCGGCGGCGCGCTGCATATTTCCGGCGCGCTGAATGACAGGTCTTTCGCGCTGACCTTCGCGGACACCGCGCCCGGCGTGCAAGACGCGCAGCTGGAAAAACTGTTCGAGCGTTTTTATCGCACAGAAGGTTCCCGCAATCGCGCCAGCGGCGGGTCCGGTTTAGGGCTGGCGATTTGCGTTAACATCGTTGAAGCTCACGGCGGCTCGATTCGCGCGGCCCATTCGCCTTTTGGCGGGGTTAGCATTACAGTAGAGTTACCGCTGGAACGGGATTTATCGAGAGAAGTATGACTGAGTTACCCATTGACGAAAACACGCCACGCATTTTGATCGTGGAGGACGAGCCTAAGCTTGGGCAACTGTTAATCGACTATTTGCGTGCGGCGGGCTATGCCCCGTCGCTTATCAGCCATGGCGACCAGGTTTTACCGTATGTCCGCCAGACGCCGCCCCATCTTATCCTGCTGGATTTGATGCTGCCCGGCACCGATGGCCTGACGCTATGCCGTGAGATCCGCCGTTTTTCCGAAGTGCCTATTGTGATGGTGACCGCCAAAATCGAAGAGATCGATCGCCTGCTGGGGCTGGAGATTGGTGCGGATGATTACATCTGTAAGCCCTACAGCCCGCGTGAAGTGGTGGCGCGCGTCAAAACGATTTTGCGCCGCTGCAAGCCGCAGCGTGAACTGCAGGTGCTGGATGCCGAAAGCCCGCTGATTGTCGATGAAAGTCGCTTCCAGGCAAGCTGGCGCAGCAAATTGTTGGATCTGACGCCTGCTGAGTTTAGGCTGTTAAAAACGCTATCGCACGAACCGGGAAAAGTGTTCTCCCGCGAACAGCTGTTGAACCAGCTGTATGACGATTACCGCGTGGTCACTGACCGTACCATCGACAGCCATATCAAAAACCTGCGTCGTAAACTCGAAGCACTCGACGCTGACCAGTCGTTTATTCGTGCCGTGTATGGCGTGGGGTATCGATGGGAAGCGGATGCATGCAGGATCGCCTGACTGATGATTCCTCAAACCCGCCGTCTGGCGGGTTTTGTGTATCTGGATAACGGGGTTTTATCCAAAATATTTATAAATGCGGCATCGCCACACTGAGCGCGGCGTGAGTCGTTAGGGTGTCTCGTGGTAAACCGCTTCAATGTTGTAGCCATCTGGATCAAGAACAAAGGCGGCGTAATACCCGGGATGATACTGCGGCCTGTATCCCGGAGCGCCGTTATCTCTCCCCCCCGCGTCGAGGCCAGCACGGTGAAAGGCATCAACCTGTTCTTTGCTTTTTGCGCTAAAGGCCAGATGCATCCGAGGGGTCGAAGGTGTGCCTTGCGTTATCCAGAAACCGCCTCCCGGATCGGCCCCTTCGTCCGATTGGGCGGGACCAAAACCTACCGCGGCTTCCGGGATTTCATGCCGGATAATATGGCCCAGGCTCGCCAGAATGCGCGTGTAAAACCGTTTACTGTCTTCAAGATGAGTGACGCTGAAACCGGTGTGATCAATCATTCCAATACTCCTGTCAGCAAAGAAGAGTATGCAGTAAAGCATTCATTCACTGGATGAAGTTTGATTTGGCATAACAACAGATGATTATAAATTAGCCGATCGTTTTTAGGCACAATCAGGCAGTTTAAACGTCGTCATAGCGCACTAAAATGACGCAAACATCCTCAAATGTTGATCACGCTTTACTCTGATTTTTGCTTGCCTCTCATCATTTATGCCCTTGTTGAGAAAATGCCCTGAGCCATCAAACTCAATCCTTAGGGGCATCATGACTGAGTAGACGCGCACGGCACACATCCAGAATTTCATCCGCCAGCGCGGAATTATCCGGGCAAGCACGAGACAGCACCAGGGCCCCGACAAGATGCGCGAGGGTATCGATCAGGTCAGCGCGCGTGCCATTTTCAGTGCCTAAAATCGCCAGTTGGCGTTCAAGTCCGGCCGCAAACGTCTCTTTGATTGACTCAGATTGACGGGCTGCATCAGTGCCCAGAGCCGACATCACACAGCCCTTTCCCATGTCATCACGATGTGGTCGGGAGAGATAATATTCAACAAATTTATCCCGGTTTACGCCCTGCGTTTTTTCTGCGGATCGTGTAAAACCGCAATGCATCGCTTCCGACAACAAATCAGCCTTGGAAGCAAAGTTCTTGTAGAAGCCGCCATGCGTTAACCCGGCCTCCGACATCAGTTCCGAGATCCCGATGCCATCGTAACCGCGCTCACGAAAAAGTTCTGAGGCCGTTTCAACAACGCGCATCCTGTTCTCGCGCATCTGCTCTTTTGACACTTTCATGCTTTTTACCCTCTCAAAACAGAGCCTGATTATACATTGATGATGATCATAATCAAACCAGTTGACTTTATAGATTATGACCATCATCATTAATTCAACGCATCGACCAACCCTTAGCAGGCGAATAAACATGACAAACCAGGCATTATTTCAATCGTATGATCTTGGCCCCATAACACTTGCGAACCGCATCGTGATGGCTCCCCTGACGCGCAACCGGGCCGAAGCAGGACTGGTACCGAGCGAACTGGCAGCAACGTATTACGCCCAGCGCGCTAGCGCTGGATTATTGATTACCGAAGCCACGCAGATTTCCGCACAGGCGCAGGGTTATCAGGATACCCCGGGGATCTATACGCCAGCTCAAATCACGGGTTGGCGCAAAGTAACTGACGCGGTGCATGCCAAAGGTGGGCGCATATTTGTGCAGCTGTGGCACGTAGGACGCATTTCGCATGTCGATTTACAGCCTGGTGGCGCTGCACCCGTCGCACCGTCCGCTATCCGCGCCGAGACGAAGACCTTTGTGAACAACGGTTTTGCTGATGTCTCTGAGCCACGTGCGCTTGAATTGCAGGAAATACCGGGAATTATTGACGATTTCAGAAATGCCTCAGCCAATGCCATTGCCGCTGGGTTTGACGGTGTAGAGATCCACGGTGCGAATGGTTATCTGCTGGAACAGTTCCTGAAAGATGGCGCAAACCAGCGTACTGATGAGTACGGCGGTTCTGTCGAGAATCGTGCCCGCCTGCTGTTAGAAGTCACCGCTGCCGTAGTAGATGAGATCGGCGCAGATCGCACTGGCGTGCGTATTTCACCGGTTTCACCGGCTAATGCGATTTCATCCAGTGACCCGCAGCCTCAATATGACTACCTCGCTGAGCAACTCAATGCATTAGGCATCGTGTATCTCCATGTGGTTGAAGGCGCTACGGGCGGCCCACGCGATATCGCACCGTTCGATTACGACTCACTGCGTCGACGCTTTAAGAACACGTACATCGCTAACAATGGCTATGACCTGCCGTTGGCGTCCACACACCTTGCACAGGGCAAAGCCGATCTGTTCGCGTTCGGTCGTCCGTTCATCTCCAACCCGGATCTGGTCGAAAGGCTGAAGACGGACGCGCCTCTGGCACCACTGAATCCTGAAACCCTTTATGGCGGTGGCGCAGCGGGATACACCGATTACCCGTCGCTGACTGACACCCGCGAGTAAATCTGCGAATGCCTCGGCTCTAACGGCAGCGCACATTTCGGATTCTGTTTACATATCAATAAAGAAGATCAACTTATGACTAAACCTTCAGTTCTCATTACAGGCGCATCCACGGGTATTGGTGCTGTTTACGCAGAACGGTTCGCCCGCCGGGGACACGATCTTGTTCTGGTCGCCCGCGACAAAGCAAAGTTAGACCTACTGGCTGAACATCTGCGACAGGAAAGGGGTATCGCTGTTGATGTTCTGCCTGCTGATCTCACGCAAGCGGCAGACTTAGCGACTGTCGAAGCGCGTCTGCGCGACGATTCGCGGATTGGTATTCTTATCAATAACGCAGGTGTCGCGCAGTCCGGCGGTTTTGCAGAGCAGACGCCTGATTCGATAGAACGCCTAATCGCACTTAACGTCACCGCCCTCACAAGGCTTGCCAGTGCCGTGACGCCGCGATGGGTAAAAGCCGGTGAAGGTTCGATCGTCAACATCAGTTCCATCGTCGGGCTCGCCCCGGAATTTGCCATGACGGTTTACGGCGCAACGAAAGCCTTTGTGCTTTTCCTGTCTCAGGGAATGGATGTAGAGCTGTCATCTAAAGGCATTTATATCCAGGCGGTGCTCCCTGCCGGTACTTACACAGAAATTTGGGACCGCGCGGGTATCGACATCAGTAACTCACCAAAATTCATGGAAGTGGGTGAGTTAGTGGATGCCGCACTGATTGGCTTTGATCGCCGTGAACGGGTCACCATCCCGCCTTTACACAATGCGGCACGCTGGGACACGCTCGATGCTTCGCGTCAGGCTCTGCTTTCAGACGTCAAACAAGATGAAGCCGCAGAGCGATATAAAGCCCTGTAGCTAAAGAGATGCCTTCTGCAGAACGATCTTTGGTTGTTCTGCAGAACATCAATCCCTTACAGCGCGTCATCTCATCTCCAATGAGAAACCCCAAACAATTTATGTAGGTTTTAGCATGACAAAAAAACGTGTAGCGCTGGTTACGGGCGCGTCCTCCGGTATTGGCAGAGCGTCTGCCATTCAACTTTTAGCCGCGGGTTATACGGTATACGGCACAAGTCGGCGTGGTGCGCTGGCGGGAACGCATCCGTTTCCGTTATTGACGCTCGATGTGACGGACGACGATTCTGTCCAGGCGGCCATTGATGAGCTGCTGCGCCTGGAGGGACGGATCGATATTCTGGTGAATAATGCGGGTTTCGGCGTCGCTCCGGCGGCGGCTGAAGAAAGTTCTGTCGAGCAGGCCAGAGACATTTTTGACACCAATTTTCTGGGCATCGTCAGGTTAACGCGAGCAGTTATCCCTCAGATGCGCCGTCAGGGCAGCGGGCGCATCATTAACATCGGTTCGATACTCGGGATTGTGCCGATGCCGTATGTGGCACTTTATACTGCCAGTAAGCATGCGGTCGAAGGATACACAGGCGCTCTGGACCATGAACTGCGCACGCAAGGCATTAGGGTATCTGTTATCGAACCTGCCTTTATAAGAACGCAGTTTGAAGCTCATAATATAGAACCGGATGCAAAGCTTGAAGAATATGACCTTCTCCGGGCTAAGCTCACGAAAGTGCTCAGTAAGGCGATGGCCGAAGCGGAAAGTCCGGAAGTGGTGGCAGAAGTCGTGGTTAAAGCTGCCGAGGCTTTACGACCAAAAGTACGTTACACGGCGGGAACGCTGGCCGGTAAATTGAATTTTCTTCGCAGATTCGCGCCAGCAAAAATCCTCGATAACGTCGTGCGAAATAGCCTTCAGCTTGATGCGAAAGAATAAAAATGAAATTTTCCCGACTGGCCATTCTGGCATCTGTGCTGTTTTTCATACTGGCTACGGTATGGATGTTTTTCCCGGCACAGTTCCTCACGCTGTGGGGAATTCAAACCACATCCGGTACTGATGTACTTAGCCGACGTTCTGCCGCTTTCTTTGCAGGAACAGGAGTAATGTGTGTTTTAGCGAGGAATGCTGAGCCTTCTCCTGCCCGATATGCGCTGGCCGCCGGTATTAGCACGATATCTTTCGTGTTAGCCCTGTCGGGATTCGTCGAATGGCGCGAAGGACATGTTAACAGGCAAATTCTTTTTGCCGTGTTTATCGAGCTGTTACTGGGAGCCGCTTTTTTATTCAGCAATATGGGCATCCGCAAAACCGACAGGATTAACAACAGATGAGAACCAGAACGATGAAAGCCTTTACGTTTAAACGCTATGGTAAATCCCCTGAGCTGGGATTTGATGACAGAGATTATCCTTCGATTGGTGCTGACGAAATTCTGGTTAAGGTTCACGCTGTTGGTCTGAATCCCATTGACAACATGATCCCCACTGGCATGTTCAAACCGGTTTTGCATTTTACGCTCCCCGCAACACTGGGCAGCGACCTGGCCGGGGTGGTCATTGAAACAGGAAGCCGGGTCACGCGGTTCAAGCCAGGCGACGAAGTCTTCGCCAGTATTTTCGACACGGGAAGAGGATCGCTTGCCGAATTTGCCGTTGTGCCTGAAAGGCTCGCGGCCATTAAACCTGCCAATCTGGATTTTGTGCAGGCAGCGTCACTGCCCATGGTGAGCCTTACCTCCTGGCAGGCGTTCACAGAGCGCACGCGTCTGCAGCCCGGTCAGAAGGTTTTCATCCCGGCAGGTTCCGGCGGCATTGGCAGCTTTGCCATCCAGCTGGCGAAGCACCTTGGCGCCAAAGTGGGAACGACAACGAGTTCAGCCAATATCGAGTGGGTGAGTCGTCTTGGCGCAGATGAAGTGGTTGATTATAAAAAACAGGAATTTGAAAACGTGCTGAGTGGCTACGATTGTGTTCTGGGCACGGTCAGAGGGGATACGATTGAAAAGTCGACTCAAATTCTTAATCCTGGCGGAAAGATCATTTCTCTCATTGGGCCGTTAGATGCGGCTTTTGCACGGGATCGACATTTAAATATCGTCCTGCGTTTTGTATTTAGCCTGATGAGCCGTAAAATTATGCGTCTCTCCAAGAAGCGAAACCTAAGCTATTCATTTCTCTTCGTTCGGCCTGATGGCGCGCAACTCACTCAAATCAGTAAGCTCATCGAAGCGGAACAGATCGTCCCGGTGATCGACAAGGTGTTCCCGTTTACAGCAACAAAGGATGCGCTTGACTATCTTGCTGGAGGTCATGCGAAGGGCAAAGTTGTCGTTAAGATACACGAGTGACGACAGCGGCGGTTTGCTTCTGCCTGTGACAGGAGGCAATCGCCAACATCATTTGCCCCGGGGAAGCGGTGCGCCATTCCCGCTTCCCACGCACAGAAGTCCCCCTGACTCGCCTGGCTCTCTACGCGCTGTGCCAGAAACAGCCGTACCCGTTTGAAGATGGATTATTTATCCCATGCGGCACGCAAGCGAAAGCACAGCGCGTGCTGTGCTTAGGGGAGAATGCTTGCCTGAATGATTAGCGAAGCTGGGCGACTAAGGCTTTGGCCGCGTCTTCAGAGCTGGCGGGATTCTGTCCGGTGACAAGCTTACCGTCTTCAACAACAAACGGTGCCCAGTTCGGGCCTTTCTGGTAGTGCGCACCCATCGCGATAAACTCGTCTTCAATCAGAAAAGGCACAACATCTGTCAGTTCAACATCGGCCTCTTCACCGTTGGTAAAACCGGTCACCTGACGACCTTTAACCAGCGGCTCGCCAGAGGCGGCTTTCACGTGGCGCAACACGCCCGGGGCGTGGCAGACGAAACCCGTCGGTTTGCCGGCACGGATAAAGGCTTCAATCAGGGCGATAGAGGTCTTCGACTCCGCCAAATCCCACAGCGGGCCGTGGCCGCCAGGATAGAAGACGGTATCAAAATCTGCCTCGCGCACGCTGTCGAGCTTCAGGGTGTTAGCGAGTTCGCGCTGCGCGTCCGGGTCGGCTTTGAAGCGATCCGTCATCTCGGTCTGAAAATCGGCTAAATCGCTTTTCGGATCCAGCGGCGGCTGGCCGCCCGCCGGAGACGCCAGCACCACTTCGGCACCCGCGTCTTTAAAGACGTAGTACGGGGCAGCAAACTCCTCCAGCCAGAAACCGGTTTTTTTACCGGTATTACCCAGTTCACTGTGCGAGGTCAGAACCATTAATACTTTCATTGCTCTCTCCTGATGATTTTGTTGGACAAGTGTGTCGGGTTAAGCGTGATAAAAATGCGATAATGTCGGCGATTTTTTCCTGATAGCGCGCGCAAGCGCAGGCTAGACGCGCCGTCTTCGTTCTGTACCACCACCGGTTTCCGATGTCGGAAAACAGGGATCCCGCGGTATTCCCCCATACCGGATGCGCCGACGCTACCAAATGGCAGGCTGTCGATGGCCGCGTGAGTCATCACACCGTTAATCATCGCTGCACCCGATGTGATGTTTGCTATAAAGGTAGCCTGGCTAACCTTATCGTTCCCGAAATAGTCTTCCGCCAGGGATGTAAATGCATTAAACCATGGAGAACTGAGTTATGGATATCACTGTCAGCCCTGCACAACCTACACATTTTCCTGCACTGCGCGCCATTGAGTTAGCGGCTTTTGAAACGCTGCGTGACGCAGGCGCGGTGACGGGTGAGCCTGTCGCAAACAGTCTCCAGGAATTGAGTGATTTCAGCCGCGACGGTCTGCTGTTTGCGGCCTTTACACCTGATTTGACCCCCGTTGGATTTGTCGCAGGAAAAATCGTCAATTTATGGCTGCACATTGCTGAAATTGATGTGCATCCCCACTGGCAGCGCCGCGGAATCGGGAGATTGTTGATGCAGACAGTGCTCTCCAGCGGGCAACAACGCGGTTTGGCTGGCGCGACACTGACAACGGATAATATGGCCGCCTTCAATGCCAAATTTTACGCCACGCTGGGTTTTGAGCCTGTGGAGGACCACGCGTGTCCGCCGCATCTGAGAATCGAGAAAGCTGAGGACGTAAAACATGAGCTTAATCCAGCGCGACGCGTAGCAATGCGTTTGAATTTTTAACGACCCAGGTTTCTCTTTACTACGGATAGAGACGACACGGACGCGGTGGCCGTCAGGAACACGTGCGATAAACGCTTTGTCAAAGAACGTCTCTTTGGGTCACAGCACTTCAACCACCTCAAACTCTTCGGCAATCAGCTCCATATCCTCAGAAAAATAGCCTTCCCGAGTAAAAAATCGCTGATGTTCTTTCCGCCAGTACGCCAGGCTTAAATCGCCCTCACCTTCCTTTCGGGCATACTCAGCAGTCACATCGCAAAAACGCACCAGTTGCATCGAAACCAGTCTGATAACGCATACCGGTTCATCCTCACCGTTAAGGATGATGTTGTAACTCCCCATCCTGGGTGCGAATTCTTCTCGCTGGTAAGAGGCCAAAGAGCCGCATGAGGCTGTTTTTAGGCCTCTTATAATAAGATCGGCAAGCGCGTTAGCCAGCTCTGGACTATCACCCATTTGCCAGGCATTGGCGCCTGGATACTTCATTTTTACGTCGTCGACGGTACGCATCACATTCCTTTATTCGTCAGGTGCTAAAAAGAAATCTTATAGATATTGGGCTAGTTTTTACAGTTTCTCACGCGTGAGAGGGGGTATATTTCCCGTTTATCGCATGCCAGAGGAGTCCGTTGCAATTCTCATTAAAGTACTATCAAATGATAAGTTCATGAGAACGAGATAATTGAGGGAGAAATAATGGAAAATCTCAACGTGTTATACTCATCCGTTATCAAAAGTTCTTATGGCCTGTCGATGGGAGCAATGTGGCAACACGTTCGCATCGATTGCACCGCCTATTCCGACGATCGCTTATTCAGAAAAAAGATCTTCTTTGATATTTTGACTCAATTATTAGAAAAGAAAGTCATTAAGCTTGCAAAGAACGGTATATTTTTGACAGGTACGCTCTCAGAGCAGCTTGCGCTATTACACCATTCCTGGCCATCTTATTCATCGGAAGACGAGGATGATGACCTTGATGAGTTTGGGCTGTGGTTTTTAGTAAAAGCACCGGCCGGGATTGTTTGGTTGACGTCTGATGGGCAAGAAATATGGACGTAACGAAATGCCTTAAGTCAGAATTTTTCTCGACGTTCAAATACAGTATTCCATTATAAATGCTTCATTATAAATATGTCGTCGCAGATATAATATTATCAATTGAATAAATTATAGATATTACATCCGGAAGAAAATCCCAGAGTGTTAATACCGTTTCTCTGGGATACATTCCGCGACAGCCTTACATTTTTGGACAGCCCGTGACGTGCGGATAATTACGGCACACTAAATTGAGCTTATTTTTCGGTTCGAAACCTTTATCCAACACACATTGCTGAACATACGCGGCTTTACGTAGCGTCGGTACGTAAGACACCGAGCCGAGAGGTTGCGGATAACCGCATTGATACATCACCGCCAGTGCTTGTTTGTCGTTTTCAATTTCATGAGAATAATGCAGCGAAGCCCCTGCTTTGCGCCAGGAAACCAGGGAAGACTGACTTACGCCAAATTCGGGCTTGATGGGATGGAAACCACGGTCTGCGACAAAAGGCAGTGCGTCTAGCTGCCTCTGGCTCAAGGGATATCCTTGATCTCGGCTGATACAGGCTGGCGTATCACGATAAACACGAATGCTGCAAATTTTGAATCCGTCTTTACGGGTAAAGCCCTGATTCTCCATACACTGATAATACAGGACAGATTCATTATCCGTTTTGGGAATGTCCGGGCCAGGAATTTGCTCGCCGCATTGACGCATCGCGTCGCGCACGCCGTCGATATCCGTATCCGGGCGCTGCCACTGTGTGAGATCCGGTGGCGGTGGACACCCTGTCAGCAGGAATACCGACGTCATCAGCAGAGATAAAGTCATCGCAGTCGATTTTCGGAACATTAAAATCCCTTATTTATTATTGACTCAGGCAGTACGCATAGTGCCCGTCTTACGCCTGTGCGACAACCTCATTCATGCGGTGATCCAAATTGAGAAACTGAACGTTTTACTTCCGTCAATGATCGAGCGCGCAGCGCTGCCGGCGTTATCCCCCGGCGCTGCGCATGCGTTGAGATCACGCGTTGCGAATGGCTTCCAGCCCGACACGTTGCCCGAAAGAGAGCTCCAGCGTATTGCCGTCTGGATCAGCAAAAAAGACAAAATAGCCAACCGGCTCGCCATAGTCCTGAGGCGCTTTTCGTAAGCACCCTTCTTCACGCGCCATCAGGGTTTTACGATCAATTTCTTCGCGGGTCGCGCAGGCTACGCCAAGGTGACCAAACTGACCCAAAGGGGTATCGGTGACGTTGTCCGCCTGGACAAGGACCAGCGCAAACGGGCGCGTATGATCGCTTAACCACGCCACTTTACGCGCATCCGGAACGCCGGGCTCACGCGAATGGACAACCTCCATACCGGCATAGCGCTGATAGAAAGCAACGCTCTTATCTAAATCTCTGACGACAAACGCAACGTGCGTGAAACCAACATCAATATCTTTCATATGCAGAATATGTCCCAGGTTGAGTTCAGAACGTGCATCTTAAAAGCTCAAGTTAACTTTAGGTCAAGGCCGTATCGTGATTTGCTTAACCGTGTAACCTGTCTCCCTGAGATCGTGTAGACAGCTGCTGTCGTCTGAATTAATTGTGGCGATGGCGTTACCTGCCCCATAAATTCTGAGCGGTGAAAGCAGCCATATTATCCTTTATTCTGATGGCCCTCGGGATGGTGAAGGAAATACCGTGAGCAAAAGCGGCAGTCGATATTTACAAAAACAAAAAGCGCAGAAGAAAAATCGCTGGAGGCAAAACCCGTTAATCCTGTTTATCCGGAGCCTGGATTTTTTGGGCAAGCTGGCATTGGGTGCTCTGCTTCTTGGCATCGCGATCTTCAATATTTATCACTACGCCGGTTTCACGCCGTTGCTTTTCATCGCCGCCCTCTCAATTGTTTTCTTTCCGTTTGCAAAAAGAGGAACCGACGACGTTATCCGGCCTCGCGTTTCCGAAAGAGTATTTGAAATGATTGACGACAGAGGGTTTAGGGGGCTGGGCCCCCTCTATCTGTTCACGGTGCTTGCGCTCGCCATTCCCCTGGGATTGATCTATATGGCTTATCACTACTGGCAGTACCGCAAAGCCGGACGAGAATAAATGCGGCGGGGCAAAGGGTTTACCTCCCTCCCCCGCAGCGCTACAATGCCCGCCCTTAAAGTACGGGATCTCCCCACCGCTGCACCTGGTGCAGGCGGATCTGACCTGTCATCAGAACGAGAACAAACATGTTTAAACCAGAACTCCTTTCCCCGGCGGGAACGCTGCAGAATATGCGTTACGCTTTCGCCTATGGCGCGGATGCCGTGTATGCGGGTCAGCCGCGCTACTCGCTGCGCGTGCGTAATAACGAATTCAACCACGAAAATTTACAGCTCGGCATCAATGAAGCGCATGCCCTGGGCAAAAAATTCTACGTTGTGGTGAACATTGCGCCGCATAACGCCAAGCTGAAAACGTTTATTCGCGATCTCAAGCCAGTTGTGGAAATGGGTCCTGACGCGCTGATTATGTCGGATCCGGGTTTAATCATGCTGGTGCGCGAGAACTTCCCGGAAATGGATATTCACTTATCCGTGCAGGCGAACGCCGTGAACTGGGCGACGGTGAAATTCTGGAAACAAATGGGTCTGACCCGCGTGATCCTCTCGCGTGAGTTGTCGCTGGAAGAGATCGAAGAAATCCGTACTCAGGTGCCAGAAATGGAGCTCGAAATCTTCGTTCACGGCGCGCTGTGCATGGCCTATTCTGGCCGTTGCCTGCTGTCGGGCTACATCAATAAACGTGACCCGAATCAGGGCACCTGCACCAACGCCTGCCGCTGGGAATACAATGTCCAGGAAGGGAAAGAAGACGACATCGGCAACATCGTGCATCAGCACGAACCAATCCCGGTGAAAAACGTTGAGCCGACCCTGGGCGTGGGCGCACCGACCGACAGCGTGTTTATGATTGAAGAGGCCAAACGTCCGGGCGAGTACATGACGGCGTTCGAAGACGAGCACGGCACTTACATCATGAACTCCAAAGATCTGCGTGCGATTGCGCACGTTGAGCGTTTGACCCAGATGGGCGTGCATTCGTTAAAAATCGAAGGCCGTACCAAATCCTATTACTACTGCGCACGTACCGCCCAAGTGTATCGCAAAGCCATTGACGACGCCGCAGCGGGCAAACCGTTTGACACCAGCCTGCTGGAGACGCTGGAAGGCCTGGCCCATCGCGGCTATACCGAAGGTTTCCTGCGTCGCCATACACATGACGATTACCAAAACTACGAGCACGGCTATTCCGTGTCCGAGCGTCAGCAGTTTGTCGGTGATTTCACCGGCGCACGTAAAGGCCATTTAGCAGCCGTCGCGGTGAAAAACAAATTCACCCTGGGCGATAGTCTTGAGCTGATGACCCCGCAGGGCAATCTCAACTTTACGCTGGAACACCTGGAAAACGGCAAAGGCGAAACCATCACCGTGGCACCTGGTGACGGACACACCGTGTGGTTACCCGTACCGGAAGAAGTGGAGCTGGAATATGCACTGCTGATGCGTAATTTCGCCGGTGAAAGCACCCGTAATCCGCACAATAAATAGTTTATTAGGGTTATTTTTCACATCAGGAAGATTCTTAGAATCGGATCACATACGGCTTCGTTTGTTACGGGTATTATCCCTTCCGCTGAAAAACATAACCCATAAATGCTAGCTGTACCAGGAACCACCTCCTTAGCCTGCGTAATCTCCCTTACGCAGGCTTATTTTTTTTGATTAAGCCAATGAAATAAAAGGATTTATTTCTGGTAGCGTCCACGCATTGACCACATCGATAGCTAAAGCCCTGCATATGCGGGGCTTTTGTTTTAACTGAGGCTGATAGATAAATCATATTTAGTCAGTAACGAGCATGCTTTTGACCGTCTGCTATGAGCGAGGAACGGACGTGATACAAACCTTCTAGCTAAGAGGATTTAAACTGGTAGGGGTTGGCTCTCACTTCACGTCGACATCAACAGGCGCAGGCCCTCGAAAAGCTCTACGCCATTCGCTTGGACTGACGCTGAATCTCGCTTTGAAGCTCTGACGAAATGAGACTGGCGACTGAAAACCCACCATTTCGGATACACGTTCAATACTAATGTTTGTCGTTTCCAGTAACTCCTGACTTCTCTGAAGGCGTTCCGCGTTCAGCCAATCGCCAAGCGTCGTTCCGGTTGCCCTGAAAAAATGACGCGTTAACGTTCGTCGACTCATGCTGACAAACCCGGCAAGTGAGTCGAGATCATGAGGCTTGTCCAGGTTACGGCGCAGATACTCTATCAGTTCATTCATTTTGCTATCCCGGGTCGATACCGGGACCGGGCGTTCAATAAACTGGGCCTGGCCACCTTCCCGGTAAGGTGGAACAACCATTCTTCTTGCCACCCGGTTAGCTATAGCAGAACCGTAATGGTCACGGATAATATTCAGGCAGCAATCAATACCGGCGGCGGTGCCCGCTGAGGTAATCAGACGTTCATCACTGGTATACAGCGAGTTGCTGTCCAGATGGACAGCAGGAAATCGTTCAATAAAGTCCTGTTCGTATTCCCAGTGTGTGGCAGCACGGTGCCCATCCAGTAAGCCGGAATAGGCAAGTACGTAAGCACCGAGACAAAGTCCCACCACTTCTGCACCACGCTGCCATGCTTTTATTAACCCATCCAGCAGGGCCTGAGATGGTTTTTCTTCCGGATGATTCCAGTAAGGCACGATAATAATGTCTGCGGTGTCCAGCAGCTCAAGTCCATGCTCCACGTTGATGGACAGGCCCATATCAGACATAACAACGCCAGGGTTTTCAGCGCAGATTTCGACGCAGAATAAATCCGGTTGCGGCATAGACTGCCCGAAAATAATACAAGGGACTGAAAAGTGAAATGGGCTAAATCCGGCCGTGGCAATCACGGCGACCGTCAGTGCAGACATAACGTTAACCTTACCGTAAATGATAGCCACCGGCTTACCGGCGGCTAAAACGCTTATTTTAACTGACCAAACAATAACAGGTGACCAGTAGTAATGGCATTCCTCATCAGGTCAGGTGGGATGGCCTGTCAGAAAGCCATTGTCTCGCCGTCTGCGGGAATCAGAACCTTATCTTCAATACCATGTTCAAGCGTGAACTCGCGAAGTTCCGCACGGGTAAGAAGGCAATGATTAATCGATTCCATATGAGACGCCACGACGGTGGCATTGGGCAACATTTTCAGTGTGCGCAGTGTGTCCTCTTTGCCCATGATAATCGGACCGTAAAGGTCATTTACCGCATAACCGGTGTTCAGCACCACAATCTCCGGTTTGAAACGTTGCAGGTTTTTTGCGTAAGGCTTAACCCAGACAGTATCACCCGCGATATACAACGTTTTTTCATCATGGTGAGTGAAGACCAGCCCACATGCATCACCGAGTAGCTCACCCCACTGGGCATCAGCGTACAATTCGTTGCTGCCATGCTGGCCGTCGGTTTTGTAAATAGTCATGCCGTCTACGAAATGATTTTCCTCTTTCAGAACGCGAATGTTGAGAAAGCCCTGAGAGCGGAGAAGTGCCGCATCTTTTTCATCCTGCGTGTAGATAAGCATGTCTTTGGGAATAGCCTGCTGGGCAGCCTCATCCCAGTGATCGGTATGGGTGTGAGTCAGGATAACGGCATCAACCGTCAGTAAATCCTTAACGGCCACAGGCAAGGCCACCATTGGATTACGCAGATGTGGGCGTGCACTTCCAGCAAAGCCGTCCCAGGCTTCTTTTTCGGCCAGCATAGGATCGATAAGGAATTTTTTACCGGCATATTCCAGTACCAGCGTGGCGTTGCGGATTTGCGTTAATTTCATTTATTGCTCCAGTCATTAATCAGATTTATTCACCCACCGTATTGGCTGTTGTGCTGCCGGGGGGATGCGAGTTGGCTTACTATAAAATGAGGAAGGGAGAGGTCGTGACATGCTCTCTGGTCATTAACCGATGAAATCAGGTCAATCGTAATGCGCAGGGTTTAGTGGTATTCCGTTACAACCCAATGACGGTTCAAATGAAATAAAAAAGGGATGTGTTATCTGAAAAAACACATCCCCTGGATAGGCCTGTACTTAACAAAATCAGTTGGTTAACTCACATTGCAGCGTGCACTCAGTCCGAACAGGGCAAGATCGCTCAGAGCTTTGGTGGGTGCAGCGCATGCTTGCGCAATGATATGCATCTTCATGCCCTGAGCTTGCGGGGAAAGCGCAGTATGTGTGACACAGTGCTGCGTCATCATGCCGGTAAGATAGATATCAGTGATGCCATTCTCACGTAGCAACTGCTCAAGGCTGGTTTCGAAGAAGCTGTCTGCCTCTTTCTTGATAATCACGGGTGCATTTCCCAGTGCAGCAACAACATCCGGATGAATGTTCGCGCCTTTACTGTCAGGTTTGAAGAAAGGAGCTTCGGGCGTTGCAATATGCTGGATGCCGACGATAAGCCAACCTTCTTTGCGCGCTTTTTCAATCGCAGTCATTGCAGCTTTACAGGCTAGCTCAGGCTCCTCAAGCGGAAAGGCTCCGCCCGGGAAATAATCATTCTGAATATCAATAACAATCAGAGCATTTTTCATGTTGAGTCCTTGGGGTTTATTGGTTGGAAGGTTCACAGAGTCAATTTACTGCAGTGGTAAAGTGACCTCATTCTCAGCGTTATCCTGACGTTTTTTACGCACAGCGAGCCACAGTAGCGGCACCATAAGAAACAGGACCCAGGGTACTAAAAGGAGGTGCATGGTTTTCCAGCCATAAGCATTTAGCAGTGGGCCGGCACCCAGCGAACAAATCAGGCTGAAGATAAAAACGCTCATGTCATTGGTCGCCTGCGCAACCCCCTTTTCCTCTGTAGTGTAAGTTGTTGCCAATAAGCTGGTTCCGCCGACATAGAGAAAGTTCCAACCGATTCCCATCAATATTAATGCACCCGTAAACACTCCCCAGGTGACGCCTGAAAACGCCAGAGCAAGGTAAGCAAGCATGAGAAGAATGCCCGCCAGCATAATGTTAATGACGCCAAATCGGTCGATCAGTTTTCCGGTGAAGAATGACGGTACAAACCGGCCCAGTATGTGGAGCTGTATCACGGTAGCAATTTGAGGCAAGTCAAAATCGTAGTGCTTCATCGCGATAGGTGTCGCGGTCAGGCCCAGTACCATAATTCCAAATCCTGACGCGCCGGAAAAAAGGGCAACAAGATAAGCGGGCTGAAAAACGACTTTTTTCCATGACCTCGCGATAACGTGTTCAGAAGCTTCCATTGACTGAACCGGTATCTGTAAACGTGATAATAGCAACAGACCCACCGAAGCCATTATTCCCATAAAGAGGAATGACCCTGCATAGGAAACGCTAAAAAATGCGCTTCCGAAGCTTGCCAGAAACGGGCCAAGCAGAGCGGCAACGACACCTCCAGCCAATACCAGCGAAATAGCTTTAGTCCGGAATGCCGGGAGAACGACTTCACCGGCGGCAAAGCGATAAAACTGAGCGAACGCCTGATAAATCCCCAGAAAGAACATACCAATACACAGCAGAATGAAGGAATATTGGATCATTGCCGCCATGGAAATAATAGCCGATATAATTCCGCTCAGAGCACCGGTTATAAAGCCGGTTTTCCTGCCTATCCGGCTCATCCATAACGATGCAGGAAACATCACTAACACAGTGCCAAGACTTGCCATTGCGAGCGGTACGGTGCTCAGCGCGGGGCCGGGGGCAAGAAGCGCACCTGCAAGCCCACCGATAGTCATTATCAGTACCGCTATGGATTGAAAGATGGCCTGAGAACCTGCAAGTATCAGGACCTGTCGATGCATATTCCTCATTTTTTTGAAGCTCCGAAAGACACGAAATTAAGCATCAATACAATTTCAGTCTCAGTGACTATTACTGACTGAGTTAAGGTTGCGTCACTCAGAAAGATGCTGGGCCAGGATGGCGATCAGGTTTGAACAAGGCGATTTTTCATGAGAAAGATGAGCTAATGGCCTGCTGACGTTGCCATTATAGGGAGAGTGATGAGTAGTCAGTGAGTGGGCTGCACGCCAGGAATCAATGAAATTGGGCCAATATGTCATGCGGTCGAGTAAAGACCTAATCAGCCAATGCCATCCAGGAAATCATTCAACGTTAATATGCTTTTTTATCTGGGTGTCCGCTCCTGGCACTTTGCAGACGGTCATGTGATTAACAGCACAAATCTAACAGATACAAAAAGCCCCGCAATTGCGGGGCTTTCTCGTTGATCACATCCAGTGGATCTGCTGCTGTCCTGAGCTTGTCGGGTGTGGTGGTGCTGGCACGACCTCACCCGGTGAAACGATAAAACGCGAAAGGGTTTCGGTCGTGACAAAGGTGCAACTGCAGTTGATATTTTGGCACTGATGATAACGCTCTTTTGTCGTGTCTGAAAAATAGCGACTCGTGCGAGCATGAGCGGCGTGATGGCATTTAGGACAGTGAAACATGATGAGCACCTTTGAACGTTTCCGATGCATGCATTTTACTCACTTTAACCATACAAAACAAACACATATAAACAGTTCAGCTTTCTGTTTCTTCGCTCTCATACTCCACGTCAGAAACCTTGACCTCAAGCTCTAAGCCCGTCGTGTAGCCGTTCCCGTTGAGACTGTGCACCACGCGGCTGATTATCCACGCCTGCTCGTCTATCACGCGCTTAAAGCCTTTCACCGCTACCGGCGTTTCAGGAAATAAATCTGCACGGCCAATAGCCAGCGAGATTGAAAACTCCGCCACGCCGCGCTGTATTTTGTCCCACTTCGCCTGAGCGGCGCGCATCGCCTGCGATTTTGTCGCGTAGATGGTTGTCAGCTCCAGCACGTTGTCAGCCTCACCGGCCATATACTCACCCTCGCGCGCCTCTTGCTCTTTTTTGGCTTTGGCCTTTGTGGTGGTTTTGGCCGCTTTCGGATGCTGCAGCGCGCGCAGGTGCTTCACTTTAGGTTTTCGTTTGAGCTTCACCTTTTGCTTTTGCGGTTTCGGGTCTTTGGTGTGCAGCCATTTCGCCGTCACGCCGGTGTACGCCTCCCGGTCAGCAATCGCAAACTGATGACGGTCGCCGTCGCCACGCTCAACGGTCATTTGTGGGATAGGTTTTCCGCTGGCCGTCATCCCGCTACCCGAGCGGCTCCACTACGCGACGCACCGCGCCTATCGTCCCTTTGTGCGCATGGATAAACCACGCCGCGCGGATCACCTCGCGTTTCGTTTCTTCCGGCCAGCTCTCATCCCAGCGGTCAACTGAAAACGCCCACGCCAGCCACGGCAGCAGATTCGCGGGGCAGGTGTCGGCGTTCCACAGACGGCGTAGCGGGACGGGGGTATTTTCGATATCCGCACAGGCGCGCGCCGCCGCCACCTCAAGCGGTGACGAGCCGACCGGCAGCAGTCGGTTATTGCTGAATGCGCAGGCGATAGTCGGTGTCCGATTCCATCACGGCAGGCGTCGGCGGCAGCGTGGTCTCGTCTGCAGGCGTAATCACGAGGCGCTCAACGCTGGAATTAGCCCCGAGCTGGTCGAGGTCAGCACCGGCAGCGTAAGCCAGCATGACCGCACGCGCGGCCTCATTGACGCGCTGACGCCAGATAACTTCCCGATAAGCGTTCTCCTGCAGCAGTTTCACAATCGGCTCGGATTCGAGCGTCAGCGTGCGCGCGACCGCTTCCTGTTGGTCTGCAGGATAGAGCGAGACGAGAATCGCCTTTCGTTCGGTCAGGATGGTTTCATAATCCAGCGTTTCCACGACATCGGGCGCGGCGAGCTGGCTCAGGTCAACAATGGTCGCCATAGCGTTTAACTCAGTGGAATGGTCAGTGAAAAGGGCTGGCTCGTCGTCGAGCGCGTCCCGGTGATATCGACATACAGCGCGCCGTCATCCTCACCGCGCTCAAAGGTGATGGTCGACAAACTGACGCGTGGCTCCCACTTCTGGATAGCCGAGTAGCACGCGGCCATAATCTGCAGCCGCAGCGCCGGGGTCTGCGGCTGGTCAATCAGCGCTGACAGCAGCGAGCCGTATTCACGGCGCATGACACGCGAGCCAACCGGCGTGACCAGAATATCGCGCACGCTCTGCCTGATATGGTCGGCCTCAGAAATACTGAGCCCGGTGTGGCTGTTCATACCTAAATAACGCACCGTCATTTCGTCCCCTCCGTTCTGCTACCGCCGCGTTCTACTCCGCCGTGGTCGTGGTCATCCACCTGCACGCCGTTCGAGGTCAGTTTCCCGCCGCTGTGCTCGATATTTCCTTTCATCGTCCCGCCCTTCTGCACTTCGAGTGAGCCGGTGATGAGCTTGTTAGTGCACACCACTTCTGGGGTATTGAGCGTGATGCGGGTTTCAGCTTTGACCAGCACCACCGGCACAGTGGCGGTAAGGGAATCTGACGCGGTGACGTCAGCGGTTTTAATCCCGGACACGGTGAGCGCCCCGCTTTCAGGCTCGTACTCAATGACCGCGCCGTCAGGAAAGGCGATGTGAAGCGCATCCGGCGAGGCATCCGGCGCGGGATGGTCATCCGAGAAAATGGCGGGCAGCACAAACGCGGTGTCGAGTTCGCCACCGATGGCAAGAATCAGCACCTGCTCGCCAACGGAAGGAGCCCACCACACACGCGAGCGACCGGCGCGGGAGGTCAGCCAGTTAAGCCAGGTGGTTTGCATCCCGCCGGTCTGGACGCGACAGAGCCCAGCATCGTGATCGACGTCGGTCACGATGCCGGTACGGATAAGGTTGCGCATAGCGCGAGCGATATCCTGAAGTGAATTTAATGTGTTCATGGAGGTAGAATGCCGCCTGGTATGGTCAACGACAATTAAATGCAGTTTGAAGAGGCATGAAACAACACACTGATACTGTGCGAGATCAAAAAACTGTCGTTCCCTTGTTGTTCAACCTCTTACTTTTAAATAATTGAGATATTGAAAGTCATACAAGTGAACTATTCCATTGCGATCAGGAAATATTTAAAAAAAATAAAACCAATTAACTCATGCTATAAGTTAAAAAATTTCCGATTGAACCATGAAGGAAACCAGGCAATAATAATAGCGTAGGTAAACCAAAAACAAAGCAATGATATATTAGCGGACGGTGATGTCGCCTACTCCGCTCTTTTCATTAAATTAAACCCAGCCCTCCAGAATAATTATTACAATAATAAATGCTTGAAAGTTAGAAAAATATGATCATGAAATTAAAATCGTGGTGCCGGGTGCCTCCCGGTGCTTCTTTGCCAGACCAAAGAAGCGCGAGCATATCGCAAAGGTGTCTGGTTCGACCCGCCGCATAGGGGGATTCACCACACCTAGAAAAATAGAAAACAGTCTCACGTGAGTCAAGTTTTTTTAGCAGACATGTGTTTTTTCATGATCCCATGATCACAATAAAGAAATTTTGTGTCAGCTATGCTTATACCAAACGAAAAAGCATGCTTTTGTCACACCAGCTTAGTTTATATTTCCAACATTAATTGACAATCATTATCTGACCTGCATGAAAACGCAAAAAAAAGTCCATCAATAAATTGACAGACTTCTGAAATATCAGAAAAGGTGCTTACCAACCATTTACTTCAGATGAAGTAAATTTAGCATAGCACCACTTATGAGAAACGTACAAGTTTTTAGTATTCATTACCTATAGAACCAATAGAATGCTTACCATGCGTCTATGATAAAACACATGGAACCACTCAGTAAGGACCTGCTTAACCACACAAAACTGCTTCAACTCTATTTAAATCAATAAACTCCAGCTTAAAATAGAGAATATATGAATACGTTCTCCATAACTCACTTCAGTTTTCTTAGAATCAACTGTTCAATGAGAAACTTTTCTTGCATATCGAACACGAGTAACTTGCGTTCTGGGTATTGCACATTTACTGCCACCAAACCTTGAATAGCCAATCGAAAAATAGTTAAAGATATTTTTCAATTGCCGTATTTAAAACGAACCACCACTATTAAATGCCACATTCCACATTTTGCTGACAGTAGCATTTTTCAATCTTCATTCTGTTTACCTATCGCATAATTCGAGATTCGACACTCATCCAACTAAATATATACTCTACTAACGGATAATTCCACGTGTTGAGTGCTGGAAAAACCATTCGAATAGTTCGCCAACAGGATGCTTATTTAACCTCTCTTTTAACATAACCTTCGCTTCATGTAACGATAGTGATTTATTGTAAAGTATATCGTAACAACCTTTTATTAAGCTCTGATCGCTCTGACCCGACCCGGTGAAATATCTGGATGTGGTGTCTATTCCATTGGGTTCAGCATAGTTACCGCTAGCATAAACAAATGGGGGAATATCCTGAGTTACACCTGAGTGATGCCCAACATTTGCATATGCACCTAATACACAGAATTGATGGATTGCGCACATGAACCCGACCACAGCACCATCACCCAGTGCAACATGTCCTGCCAGGCCGCTGTTATCACCAATGTGCGTACTATTACCAATGATGCAGTCATGCCCAATGTGAACGTTATTCAGGAGGGTATTATCGTCACCTATTATAGTGTAATCATTATCTTGCGCCGTGCCTCGATGGATTGTTGCATTGTTACCAATATTGTTACGACTCCCTATAATTAGCCTGGTTGACTCATTTTTATATTTTAGATCTTGATTCACTTCACCTATCGATGAAAACTGCCCAATCTGATTATCACACCCGATAACTGTAAATCCATTAATAACTGAATGGGACCCTATAATAGTTCCCTCACCAATAACAACATCCGCAGAAATAATACAAAATGGACCGATATTGACATGTGCCTCGATCACTGCGCCTGGTGCTATGATACTGCTACTCGAAACGCGTGCAGTAGAAGAGATCGTCATTTATATTTCCTGATAGCTAGAATGCTTATCGTCCAAAAAACGTTACGTTGGCTATCGTTCTGGAACAGCCACAAGGTAACGCTAACACTTTTATCAAGCTACAGAATACTCGTAATATCGTTACGTAGCGAATGTCTTGGCAGGAACAGTTTCTGCTATAACCTGGCTATTCAAGCGCTTTAAATACTATCATAATGAAATGCAAAATTCCCATCCGAAATTATTCAAAGGCTGAACTATCCCCAAGGTAATCAACTATCAGCTCCTCAATATATTTTTTATCAGCACGACTAAATCCCAGCAACTCACGCTGTGGATACTGAACATCCTGACTATTAGGGGTTGGCCTGTCTTTAAGTCCGTACTGATGGATCTGCACGATACGTTGCACCTTACCGGTAAACTGCACCACAGCAGTATCATTGCGGCCACGGGCTTTCATGTAGCGGCTGGTTCGCAGCTTCTGAAACATCGCCCTTTTAATACGCCCTTTTTTTGCCCTGATCGGCTGACGCTTTCGCGCCTGATACGGCGTGCCATCCGGGGCTTTTTGCAGTTTAATCCGTTGCTGTTGCGATTTTCGCAGCTCTTTCGCAATCGCAGCAGCAAGCTTTCGCCGCCCCGCCGGTGACAGCGCCCCAATCAGCCCGGCGAGCTTATCGTCAAAAGGCTTAAACTCATTCATCCCATTTGCTCACCAGTTCGCCATTGATATAGAGCTCGGTCGGGCGCGTGACCGGCTCGGGTAATGGCGGCTCAGGTGCATAGCTGACGTGCAGCGCGCCGTTCTCCTCCCTGACCAGCGTGCGCTCGGTAAGCTGCAGACTGATACTGAGATCAACGTTGTCACCGTCGTTTAAATCCATCTGGAAGCGGTAGCCCTTTTTGCGCCCCTCATCCGAGGTGCAAATATCCGGCTGATTCTCACGCAGCCACGCCGTCACCGGTACAAAAATCAAATCGGGGTCGCCGACAAAGTCACACACGATCACATTCAGGGTGTAAATCTTTTCGTGCGACAGCGAGGCCGCGAGGCGTGCATCGATATTCCCCTCGTCGGCAAAGATGCGCATCATTTCGGGATTTGTTTCTAACTGCGGCACGGCATCAGTGAGTGCCTTGCGCAGACTTTTCATTTTCTGCATCGATTTTGTCCTGACAGTCTTTAGTGGTCTCGACCTTGAGCGCGCAGGCGGCGAGCGCATTCTCAAGCCTGCGGATATCGGCACTCAAATCGCCGTTAATCGTGGGCTCGCTTCCCGGCATCGGGCAAAGGCTCACTTTCGGGCAGTTGTTGTAAACAATGACCGGCGGAGGCGCAGGCCTTTCGGGTGTGCAACCGGCGCACAGCATCAGGCAAATCAGCGCGATACCAGCGGCGTAAATCTTCGTTTTCATTGAGTAACCTCGTGATAGTTTGTTCGCGCCTTACCGCCTGCTCACCGGCGGCAGTCAGTTCATCAGCGAGCCTGACCTGACCGGCCTCATTCGCCCTGGCGATACGTTGCGACACGGCAAGCTGATTTTTCAGCATCCCGATAGTCGTCTTTTGTTCGGTGGCGACTTTATTCGCCCTGTCGAATGAGCGCCGTAAATTGCCGTTCTCATGACGCAGCCAGAGCACCGACGCCAGCACCAGACCGGCGGCAAGCAATATCACAATGATTCTGGACACAGGCCAGCCTCCTTAATGCGCCGACGGTACGAACAACGAACCATGTTAAACAGGATCAGCCAAAGTAAGTACGTGAATGCGATAAACACCTTGCCCCCGGTAAGCAGGCATAAAACCGTACCAGCAGAAAGAATCAGAGACCAAAATCGACGCCATAGTGGGCGGGGCTTTCCGATAAGAGACCTAAAAATAGCCATGTGTTTTGGCGTTCGGTAAGGGTCAGACTGACTCGCAAACCAGTCCTCATAGCTGACAGCAGCCAGCACACTTCCTCCGATACAAACCAAACAGCCAAATAACGCCCAGACGGCAATAAAATTAACGGCCACACCGTCGGGATTGTTCAAACCCAGCACAAGTAGAACGGCAATCACGACATTAAAAATCAGAGAAGATAACAACGCTTTCATTGAGGTACTCCTTTCATGCAGTAAGCCCATTCCCGCGCACGGCGGTTTTCCAGTCCTTGATTTTTGACGCCATTCACAAACACCCAGCGGGTAAGCTGGTCGCACGCCTGCCACCACTGCTGACGTTTGATAAACGAGACCAGCGTCGAGCGACAGGCCGCGCCGGTTCCAACGTTGAAGGCAAAACTGACCAGCGCGTCATAGACGCGCGGCGGCATCTTCACCGGCACGCACACGGCGAGTCGTTGCTCGGTATTGAGCACATCCGCGACGAGGTTCACCGCCGCCTGTCGCTCGGTGATATCCCCTTTCGGGGTGACACCGGCAGTGTGGCCGATGCCTGACGTCCACACGCCCGCGCTACACTGGTAAGGTGTCAGGCGACATCCTTCGAGGTCAGCGAGTAACGCCAGCCCCTCGGGCGAGGTATTCAGCAGACGAAAGTCAGGCATCAGCGCCGCCAGCGCCAGCACAGCGGCCACACTGCATTTTTTAATGATTGAGCTCACGAATAGCCCCCTTATCGAGTCCGAGCGAAATCAGATAGCGATAGGTTTTTCGCTTAAACCAGTAATTCGTCAGCGCGGTAAAAATGGCGCAGCCACCGCCGACATACAGCGCCAGCTTTTCAGGGGACATCGCCCCGAAATACGCCAGCAGCGCCAGCTCAGGTGACTGTTTTGCGTCACACAGACGCTGTGCGGCAAGCGCCACTTCCTCAGCCAGCAGGCATGGCGTCGGACGGCGACCGACCGGCATCGTCATGCCATAGGTCATGGCGTAACGGGCAATCTCCAGCGCACCGGCGATGTCATTTGCATCGAGACGCCAGAGCATGACGGTCATAACAATGTCATCCTGTACGCCTTTACCATTGGCAAGAACACCCGCCACCCATGGCAGGTAGAACGGCAGCAGCTCACGCTTTTTCTCGGCTTTCTGCTCTTTGGAACTGATTTGTCTAAGTGTGCGATTGTCTGCGGCCAGCTTAACCAGCATCTGCTCATAGGCAGTTGCATTGCGCAGCGGAGCAGCACCCCGCCGCGCAGTTTCAGAGGCCGAGACCCGCATCATGTGAAGCGCTGCGGGGCTCGTCATGGCTTACTCTCCGCCGTTCTGGTCAGCAGGCGCGGCGGCGCTTTCTGGCTCAGCAGGAGCCGCGAAGTTGCCGAGAGTGATGTTTTCAATCAGGCAACCGGCGGCGTGAGCCTCGACCACATAATCGATGTTCATCGATTCATAGTTTTCGATGCGGTCTTTTTTCGGCTCCTCGATGATGGCGCGGCGGTGCGCATCATCCATGAAGTAAATCGACAGGTTATCGAGGCGCGTCACCATCAGCGCATTGGCCGGGAAGTACGGCACACGCACGGCAGGCAAATTGCCAATGCGCTTCTGGCTGATGATGATGTCAGCGGCCAGCGACTCGCTGTTTTCCTGCGTCTTGTTGACAATCGGGAAATATTTATCCGCGAGCAGCTTGCGACCTGTGATGACCACGAGCTCCGGGTCGTCCTGATAAATCTCGTCAATCAGGTTAGTGGTGGCGTCCATCACCAGCGCGTCGAGGTTGGCATAATCGCCGTTTTCACCCACGCGGATCACCGCCGAAACCACATCGCCGTTTGCATCAGTGATTTTCGACATGACGCGTGCCGGTGCTTCATTGCGGTATTTCTGCAGCCAGCCCACCGCCACATCCTGCAGCATCGGATGCGTTTTGCGGTTGGAGGTTTCCGCGCGCTCGATACCGTTGAAACCGGCCATGATGAAATCGAGCGACTGTCGCTTGATAATCGCGTCACGGATACGGGTCTGGAAGTCCTGGAATCGCGCCCACAGGTCGAGCTGTTTGTAACGGATATGGAAATCAAAGTTGATTTGCGCACATTCGTATTTGTTGGATTCCAGCGCCGTAAAATCGGCGGTCTTGCGCTCGTCATCCCCGGCAGTATCAGCGGTGCTCGCAATCGTACCGTTGACACCCACCCCAACTTTTTCGCCTTTCAGCTCATCGACCGGGACGATGTTGATTTTGGTCAGAAACGCGGATGACAACTGCAGGGTGTTCATCAGGGTTTGCGTGACCGACGGCTCGACGGTGAATTTCTTCGCCACGTCGTCGGTGCCGACGCCGTTCAGTTCCGCAACGCGGGACAGGTAAGCATTAAATTTAAAGCGGGTTTCTTTACGCATTGTTATTCCTGTTTTCTAAAAATGGGGTTTCAGGCTGGACAGCGCCCGGCGCGTTATCAGCAGTTAGTCAGCAGCTCGTCGCCCGTCCCGCCTTTCGATTTTTCGCGGCGCGGCTGGCTCAGACTTTCGGTGTTATCGAGGGTGCTTTTTAGCGAGGAAAACGCCTGCGCGCTTTCTTCGGCCTTGCGCGTCACGTCCTGCTTAAACTGAGCGAAGGTGGTCTCAAGCTCCGCGATGCGCTGGTCAGTCGCGCTGAGACAGGTCTGCACTAGTTCAGAGACTTCCGTCACCGCCTCATGCACGTCAGCAAAACGCGCGTCGTCGCTGACCTGCTTGCGGCTGAAAATGGCCTTGACCTTGTCGGTCAGGCTGCTGAGCACGGTGTCGGGGACATCTTCAAATTCCAGCTCAGCCAGCGAGGCAACGGAAAACACGTCGTCAGGATGGGCTTTTTTACCGGCGAGCGGGTTCTGCGTGGCGCGGCTGCAGAATTCGAGGTATTCCGTGCCAAGGCTTGCGGGGTCATCGGTGACGGCGAGACCAATCAGGTAACACTTGCCGCTGTTGGCGAAGTTCGGGCGAATTTCCATGGAGGTGTAAACCTTCTGCCCGGCTTTCACCATGCTGACCAGCTCGTCGAGCGGCGCGATTTTGCCAAACAGCGCTTTCTTGCCGTTCAGCGCCGAGTCATCGCTGATGATTTCCGCTTTGACTTCGGTCACATCGCCATAACGTTTGAGCACGCTGTCGGGCAGGATGCCGCGCAGATGTTCGAGGTTGATACGACAGCCATAGACACGCGGGTCAAAGGTGTCCGCCATGTCCTGAATATCATCGCCGTTAATCACGCGGCCATCGCAGGTATCACCCTCGACGCCGATGCGAAACCACTTAGAAACTTTCTTTGCCATTGTTCAGGTGTCCTGATGTTGGGTTTTCGGTTCGGGCTTAGTTTCCCGACTCCGCCCCGCATCAGCCACCGCTTGCAGAAGTGCAACCCCTGACACAACAGGGGCTTAGCGATAAAGACCTGTTAATTCCTTAGCCTTGCCCCGTATTCACCGACACGAGGCAACCATGACCATTTCGACTGACCTCTCCCTTTTGCACGACCCGCGACGACAGGCACGCCTGCTGTTCTGGCAGGGGTTTTCCGTGCCGCAAATCGCCGACACGCTGCAGGTGAAGCGCCCGACGGTGCAGAGCTGGAAACAGCGCGACGGATGGGAGGAAACCGCCCCGCTCAACCGCGTGGAAACCACACTTGAGGCGCGGCTGATTCAGCTTTACGCCAAGCCAGACCTGACACCGCATGATTTTAAGGTCGCTGATTTTCTGTCACGCCAGATGGAACGTTTCGCACGCATCAACCGCTACGGCCAGACCGGAAATGAAGTGGATTTAAATCCCAACATTGCGAACCGCAACAAAGGCGATCGCAAAAAGCCGAAACGCAATTTCTTTAGCGACGAGGCTATCGAAAAGCTGGAAGAGATTTTCCTCCACCAGTCGTTTGAGTATCAGCTCAACTGGCACAGGGCAGGCATCGCGCACCGTATTCGCCATATCCTCAAATCGCGCCAGATTGGCGCAACGTTCTACTTTGCACGCGAGGCACTGCTGCGCGCGCTGAAAACAGGACAAAACCAGATATTTTTGTCAGCCAGTAAAACGCAGGCATACGTGTTCCGTAAGTACATCATCGCCTTTGCGCGGCTGGTCGACGTTGACCTGTCAGGCGATCCGATTGTCATCGGCAACAACGGCGCAGAGCTGATTTTCCTCGGGACTAACTCCAACACCGCGCAGAGCCACAACGGCGACCTGTACGTCGATGAAATTTTCTGGATACCCAACTTTCAGCGGCTGCGCAAAGTGGCCTCAGGGATGGCGTCACAGTCGCACCTGCGCACCACCTATTTCTCGACCCCGTCCACGCTGGCGCATGGGGCTTATCCGTTCTGGTCAGGCGAGCTGTTTAACCGGGGGCGCAGCAACCGCGACGAACGGGTCGACATCGATATCAGCCACAAGGCGCTCGCCGGTGGCGTGCTGTGCCCGGATGGTCAGTGGCGGCAGATTGTCACTATCGAGGACGCGCTCGCCGGGGGCTGCACCCTGTTCAATCTGGATCAACTGAAACAGGAAAACAGCGCCGACGATTTCCGCAATCTGTTCATGTGCGAGTTCGTCGACGACAAAGCGTCGGTATTCCCGTTCGAGGAGCTGCAGCGCTGCATGGTCGATGCGATGGAAGAATGGGAGGACTTCGAACAATTTGCCGACCGTCCGTTTAACTGGCGTCCGGTCTGGATTGGCTATGACCCGTCACACACCGGCGACAGCGCAGGCTGTGCGGTACTGGCTCCGCCGCTGGTTGCCGGGGGCAAGTTCCGCATCCTTGAGCGTCACCAGTGGAAAGGGATGGATTTTGCGGCGCAGGCGGAGGCCATCAGGTCACTCACCGAAAAATATACCGTCGACTATATCGGCATCGATGCGACCGGCATCGGCCAGGGTGTTTACCAGCTCGTGCGCTCCTTCTTCCCGGCGGCGCGCGCCATCCGTTACACGCCTGAAATGAAAACCGCGATGGTGCTCAAAGCCAAAGACACCATCCGACGCGGGTGTCTGGAATACGACGCCGGTGCAACTGACATCACGCTGTCGTTTATGGCCATTCGAAAAACCATGACCAGCAGCGGGCGCAGCTCGACCTATGAAGCGAGTCGCAGCGAGGAAGCCAGCCACGCGGATATCGCGTGGGCGACCATGCACGCACTGTTAAACGAACCGCTTTCCGCCGGGAGCGGGATGCACTCCAATTCAATTCTGGAAATTTACTAAGATGAAAAAACGACAGAAAAAACCAGCCACCACGACCGCCAGCGCACCGCAAAAAATGGAGGCGTTTACTTTTGGTGAGCCCTCCCCTGTTCTGGATCGCCGTGACATTCTTGATTACGTTGAGTGTATTCATAACGGAAAATGGTACGAGCCGCCGGTCAACTTGTCGGGGCTGGCGAAAAGCCTGCGCGCCGCCGTACATCACAGCTCACCAATTTACGTGAAGCGTAATATTCTGGCGAGCACCTACATCCCGCATCCGTTGCTGTCGCGTCAGGATTTCAGCCGCCTGGTGCTCGATTATCTGGTCTTTGCCAACGGCTATCTTGAAAAACGCATGAGCGTCACTGGCCAGCTCATGAAGCTGGAAACATCGCCTGCAAAATACACCCGCCGTGGCGTCGAGGAGGATGTTTACTGGTACGTGTCGAGCTTCACCCATCCGCACGAATTTGCGCCCGGCTCGGTATTTCACCTGCTTGAGCCTGATATTAATCAGGAGCTTTACGGGATGCCGGAATACCTGAGCGCGCTCAATTCCGCCTGGCTGAATGAGTCCGCCACGCTGTTTCGTCGCAAGTATTACCAGAACGGCGCACACGCGGGTTACATCATGTACGTCACTGACGCGGCGCAAAGCAGCACCGACGTTGAGTCGCTGCGCTCTGCAATGCGGGATTCGAAAGGGCTCGGGAATTTTAAAAACCTGTTTTTCTATGCACCCAACGGAAAACCGGACGGCATTAAGATCGTGCCACTGAGTGAAGTCGCCACGAAGGATGATTTTTTCAATATCAAAAAAGTGAGCGCCGCTGACCTGCTCGATGCGCACCGCGTGCCGTTCCAGTTGATGGGCGGCAAGCCTGAAAATATCGGCTCAATGGGTGATGTCGAGAAGGTGGCGAAGGTGTTTGTGCGTAACGAGCTGTCACCACTGCAGGAGCGTTTCAAAGAGGTAAACGACTGGCTCGGAATGGAGGTGATCCGCTTTAAAGATTACAGCCTCGAATCAGAATAAAACCCGCAAAAAATGCCGCCTCCGGGCGGCATCATCACAGACCGCCTCAGACGCGCCACACGCAACGCATTTATCAGTCAGCCCCGTCGCAGGCCAGCGAAGCGGCAGCGCCGTCAGGAGGCTCGCAGGCGTACACAATTAAATGCTGACACCACATCTGGCGCGCAATGCTTTCCCCGCCACGCCTGCACGCTTATCGGGTCGCTTTTAATGCAGGTGCATCAGGAGCCCCGTGCCACGCCAGCGCTGGCGCTGGTTGGCAAAACCGGAAATAAAAAACGAATGCAAACTCATGCACCTGTTGCATGCGCCGCTAAAAAACGAAGCAAGCACGGATAAATGGCATAAAAAAACCGGCATACAGTGTGCCGGTTTGGGACGGGTTTTATGGCGGGTTACTGGCCGCGCAATGCGCCAATAACACTGTTGAGGCACATACTGGCAACAATCAGCAGAAAAATCGTAGTCCACGGATTTTCATAAACGAGAGATAACATATTGAAATAGATCCTATTATTTGTGCATTCTGATGTGGTTTAACAGGTGTTTAATAATGACCGTAAGCTCATCTTTACTGGCTTGCTCAACCATTTTTGCAGTGTAGCTTTCCACCTCACGGGAGCTCAGGTCGTTATTTGAGGCCATAACAGTCAATCTCTTTGCCCAGTTGGCAAACGGGTCTAACGATAAAACGGAATTTTGCATGTCCAAAAACCTCGAATTATTTAACCAGCAGACGGCGGCAATCTTTGCGGTGTTATGGGATAACTTCCCCGTACCACAGGTTATTACCTACGAAAAATTTAACGCCGCACTACCTCATGACTACTTTGACCAACTTAACTCACCAGAAATGAAAGCACTCAATCAGTTACGTAGTGTGGTTGAGGGCACATTCACTTTTCTTAATGAAAACGGCTACATCCAGTATGAGACAGACCATCAGACCTATTTTCGGGACGTGCGCCTGACCGAGAAAGCACTCGCTGTCCTCAACAAAAAACCTGATGCACTCGGCGGCAATGAAACGATGGGCGATAAAATTATCAGCGCAGTGAAAGACGGGACGCCGGGAGTTATTGCCGGCGCGGTGACAAACCTGCTTTCCCTCGGTGTCAATCTGATAACCAGCTAACGCCTCGCCGGGCTCGTTGTTCAACGCCACCGGCACTGAAAGCGAGTTTCAGCACCGGCGACGTTTTACGGTCGCCGTGGTGGCGGCTGGATAACATCTAATTTCGGGTTGCTGATGTCGTTAAATTTACGGTGATTATCCCGGACGACACCGGCACACCTGACCAGTTCGTCAGGCGTCAGATTCTCGTTAATCATAATTTGCTGCAGGCGATGCACGACGGCCATCAGCTTGATACTTTTGGTTTTGTGCTGCGGTATCTCGCCTCGAACTACATGCATCAGTCATCCCCCCATGCATCATGCCAGGCATCCGCAACACTTCGGCCAGAATCATAATCTTCTCTCCACGCATCCGCGTCAGAAGCGCTACCTCCGCGTAGCTCTGCATAATCCATTAACTGCTCGTGCCACTCCTCAAAACTAGCGGCTCTCTTTGTTGATGCAAAATCAGCCATTTAAATAACCCTTATTGGTTTGTTGAAAATCCTGGCCACTCATCAGCAACCAGATATTTGAATTTTTTATCGCCATAAATAACCGATGCCCCACGCGCCAGCACGTCGAGCTCCCACCGTTCCGGCGTAATACCTTCCTGAGCCAAATCGAAACGAATTTTTGCGACGCGATCCCTTTCGGGTTTTGTCATCCTGGCTGATGGTGCCTGTTCGGCAGGTTTTAGCGGTGCTGCATTTCTTTGCTGACGATTTTTACGACGCGCCCCCACTTTTGACGCGGCTCTGAACACGCTCATCACCTCGGGGTCATCCCAGCCAATCACCCCGTTATCAATCAGATTTAACACCGCTGCGGCTTGCTCTGACGGTGTGGGGGTCATAACTGGATCGCCACCGCCGGTGAGCTTTCCACAGTTATTGACAGGACTCCGAGGCGCGGCAGAGCCGCTTTTTAAAGTCAAAGGCTCAACGGCCAAAGCCTTTGGAACGATGCGCCAGTCTGCGGATCGCGTTATACGGATATGACCCGCGCCGAGGTGAGGGGCATAAATACCAACCACTCTCTCAATATCCTCCTCATAATCGTTGACCTCATCCGTCGCTTTACGGGCGACCCTGACGGCCTGAGCATCACGCGGCATATTTGCCCCACCCTGCGCGATGATATAGAGGTCAAACTCGCCCTCATCTGCAGCAGCTCGCGCGGCCTCGACCCTGTCGTCAAACTCGCTGGCAATACTCACCCCGCGCGGCAGTTTGCGCAGTTCCCGGTAAGCGCCCATTGTCGGGAGGCCAATCGGTTTAAACTGAGGAATGCGCCACGTAGACGCCCATGCGGTGACCGCTGCAGCCGTGTCTTTCAGTGGCTTGCCGGTGTCGTGGTCGAGCTGGCCGTCGAGCGCGTAGCCGTCGATGTTTTTGGCAACGTATTTAGCGATATAACCCGCCGCGCCACCCTGATTAAGATGACGGGACTCAAAGCGCTGTTTTGCCGCACCCTTTTCGTGTCCGTCCTCTTTGAGTGCATAACGACGCATAATTTCGTTGATAGTTTTACGCTGACCGGGTTTGCAAAACAGCATCATGTGCCAGTGTGGCGTACCGTCGTGATGAGGCTCGACAACCCGCATTCCGTAAACCTCTAAATCGTTATCTTTGAAAGCAGTGCGCATCAGGCTCCATATTCGGCAGAGATAGCGCTGGCCGTCTTTGGGGGTGAATGCGGTATCGTTCCAGCCGTGATTGAGCTGAACCGTTTTGCTGTTGCCTTTGCCAACCTGACGAGTCGGGTGATACTTCGATGGTGTGGTCAGTGTGATAAACATCCCCACGTCGCCAACGCTTGCCGCGTAGCGTTCAATCCCGGCGATAGTGTTCATCAGCTCCATTCGACGTATTTCAGGATTTGAAATGCTTCCCATAACCTTGCTAATAAGGTCGATTCGTTCGCCGGTAACTTTGTTTTCCAGCTCACAGGATTTGAGGTATTCGAGATTAGCCAGGCGGCGCGCGTGAACATCGCGGATCGCCATTTTGCTGGCGTAGGGTGAACGGTCTTTATTGACCTCACCGGCAGCAATTAGCAACGCCTCGCGCCATCGCATACGCTGCGCTTTGAGCTGGTTGACCCACCACTCATCTTTAATCAGACGGGAGATAGCGGAAAATGCCTGTCGGATCGTCATCTGACCCTTACGGTATTTTTTCCAGTGCAAAGGGGTGAAGTTGAAAGCACGTGCAACACCGGCCACCTGACCATACAAATGCGCCTGCGCCTCGTCGGTAAAAAGGGTCTCTTTACCGCCGTGCGCCTCCGCCCAGGCGTCGCTCAGTTCCTCGTATTTGCTCCAGAGCTGTGAGGCAATTCGGGCTGAAAATTTCCTGAGCTCTTTGTCGCTCATATCAGGCAGGCGCGCATATTGGTCACGCTCGGACAAAAAGCCAATCGAGGCGGATTCATTCATCCCACACAGCTCGTTAACGCGCTCAAGACGCGGCAACAGCTTCCTCTCAAAAGTATTTTTCAGGAAATAGAGCGCACCGAGTGGGCTCTTAGTGCGGCGGATGAAGTTATAACGCGACGTAAACAGCGTTTGTAGGAAAAAAGGCAGCCGGTCAATTCGGTTTAAAACACCTTGCACCTGACGGAGTTCGGCACGTGTAAGGGGTCTGTCGCGGCCTATGGCCTCGCGGGGTTTATTCCACGAATAAGCACCGACGAAAGTATCACCGGTGCTTTTTGATAGTGGGGGTTGTGGCGAGGGGGCGACGCGCCCCCGATTCTCAGCGGCCATTAGCAGTGAATGCTTCCAGACATTTGTGTCCCAACTGCTCAACCTGCTTTTCTAAATCCGAAAACTGACGAGCTTCACCGGTTAGAAGGGTATGCAAAATCAGGCCAGAAACGAGCTTAGGAATCGTTGGATAAAAGCCCACGATATCAAGCCACTCTTTACCGGCACTCTTTCCAGATTTAGCGATTTTCTTTTCCTGCAAAATAAATTGGAATTGATCGCTGGTAATTACGAATTTATTTCCGATAACGATATGAATGCTCATAAAAAAACCACCTTAACAATATTAAAGACAAACTACCTTTAAACCTTCACTCGTAATGCAAAACCCACCATCCACTTCAATTACATATCCACGACCAACCATGCCTAGATAGGCTTTACTCACTTTAGAGGGGCACGTTCTAAACAATCCTTTAGTAATGTATAAAGGGGTTAGTAAGTGGAGTTTTTTAAGCAACACAATTTGAAAGTCAGTTAGTTTTTTTCCAGAACGTTTAATTTGAGTCATAATTAAAAACCATTACTTCCTAAAATATCATTGTGAATCTTTGCTGATTCCTGCCCCAACAGCTCGATGATTTCAGTCCGATTCATTTCAGACTTGCAAATGTGAGCTATCAAAGAATCAAGCGCCGACGCGAAACGGGTCGCCGTGACTAGCTGCGCCTCAACTGCAGCCTGTTCCAACAGAGCTTTCATATTGCTGGGAGGTGCTGATAATTCTTTTTCCATTTACCCGGCTCCAGACAAAAAGATGCCCCGCACATTCAAGTGCGTGAAATGTTCGACTAGTTAATTAATGCAAATATTGCTCAGGCTTAACCGAGGTTAAAATAGTTGGGGCATACTCAAACAAGCTGAATAATTCACGGAGCGCGCGGAATAATTTCTCACGCCAATAACAAGAATCTTCATCAATGCGCCAGTAAGGCTGATTAAATTCGACCTCGCTTAAACCAGCATGAAGGAATAAAGCGCGACGCTGACCCACTGACAAAAAACTAATATAAGCCGACTCAGAAGCGCCAACCTGCCGACGTTTCGAAAATGCGGCTCGCAATTCATCAATACCACAAGCCAGACGCTCACGGTCTACATCATTCATTTCCTCAAAGCGCATAGTTGCATGACGCTGTTTTAACTGAGCATGAAAACATACTGTCAGGCGATCACGTTCCATCATCTGATTATAAAAATCGCAAGTATCCTGCCAGCGGGGAAGCGCAAGATGTTTACCAATTACAACGCGAAGTGATTGAGGTTGTTTTTGGACCAGCGCAAGAGTCATAACCGACATAGGGATAACCCTCTTGATTTAAAGATGCGTTTCGCGGTGGCAAAAATGCCAGGCTTGCGGGTTCTAATAATAACGCCCTGACGTCCACGGCCATGAGTGATCGTGAAGTTAATCGACACAGGGCTTTCATTACGGAGCAACTGGGCAATACAACGTGGCTCGGTCATCATTTGGGCTCCCCCAAACCAAGCCACATAAGCCACCCTTCGCGAATTTCTTTCGGGCGGCTTTCGTAGGCAAGTTTCATCCCATTGTTCCATGCAGGGAGGTACACCCAGAACTCCCCCGCCCTGCCAGAAGTTGATTGCGGGTCAGTCATTTCAATTACTGGCAACTTCCCTTTCTCAATCATTCCACGCACCGCTGCAGGTGTCTTGCCGATGAGTTTGGCAAACTCAGGGTAGGGAACTGCATCACTAGTACTGACAACTTGTTTGATCATCTGATAACCTTTCATCTAGATCTAACCAATGGGCTTCAATGTTCTCTAATGTTTCCAAGTGAACTTAGAGTAACTTGAATCACAATAGAACATTTCGTAAATATTAGAGGATCTTGAAAACATGTCAACAGCAATCAGTGAGAAGCTGGCGCTTATAAGGGAGTCAGAAAGGCTGAATCGGAAGCAATTTGCTGAAATTACAGGAGTTCCTTACAGCTCCTTAACTTACTATGAAAGTGGAAGGACTGTTCCGCCGACAGATGTAACGATGAAAATCCTTCAAAACCCCCGCTTTAGTAAATACACCTTGTGGTTTATGACTGAACAAATATCACCAGAATCCGGGCAGATTGCACCGGCACTCGCACACTTTGGGCAAGAAACAACAAACTTGCCGCACTCAGACCAAAAGACTGGTTAACGCTTCATCGCAGGTACATTTTTGAAAAGTGCTTAATACTGGCCGAAAAGTACCCAGCATTTAAAAACAAGCAGTTAGCAACAAAGAGTAAACATACCTTCGGAGGGTTTTCTTATGACAATTAAGAAACTCGATGATGGTCGATATGAAGTGGACATTAGACCTGCAGGGCGCAACGGAAAGCGCATCCGCAGGAAGTTCGAAAAGAAAAGCGAAGCTATCGCTTTCGAGAAACATACGCAGTACAACCATCACAACAAAGAATGGTTAGCGAAACCGACTGATAAGCGGCATCTGTCGGAACTGACAAAAATTTGGTGGGAGTTGAAAGGCAAACATGAGACTCACGGTCGAGATTACCTGGGCAAGATTGAGCTGTTTACCAAGATAACCAGTGACCCATGTGCTTTTCAGATTACAAAATCATTGATAAGCCAATACAGCACTGTGCGGCGTTCTCAAGGCATCAAGCCATCGAGTATAAATCGTGATTTAACGTGTCTTAGCGGGATGTTTACTGCATTGATAGATGCGGAGCTATTTTTCGGGGAGCATCCTTTCCGGGGCCTGAAAAGGTTGAAGGAAGATAAACCGGAAACTGGATATCTCACGCAAGAAGAGATCGCCGAGCTCCTGTCTAAAGTAGACGGAGATAATAAAAAAATTGCGATTCTTTGCCTTAGCACCGGCGCGAGATGGAGTGAGGCGGCAAAACTGAAAGCGGAAAACATCATCCAAAATCGCGTCACGTTCGTTAAGACAAAGACCAACAAGCCGCGAACCGTTCCGATATCAGAGGAGCTGGCAACAATGATCACTGCAGGTAAGCGTGGCTTTCTGTTCACTGACGCTAACTATCCAGCGTTCAGACGGCTAATGAAGGAGTTGAAACCGGACCTGCCACCGGGTCAGGCAACGCACGCATTGCGTCACAGCTTTGCCACTCACTTTATGATTAACGGGGGCAGCATTATCACGCTTCAACGGATTCTCGGGCATTCACGAATTGAGCAAACAATGACGTATGCACATTTCGCCCCTGAATACCTGCAGGACGCGATAACGCTCAATCCTTTACGCGGTGGCACGGACGCTCAGAGTGTCCACACAGTGTCCACGCTTGAGTGATTTATAGTGGTTTTCAGTGGTCTTGTGTGCCGTGCAAACCCGCATTGCACCGCTGAAAGCCCCTGTTGTAAGGGCGTATAAACGCCCTTACGCAGGCTTATTTTTTGTTTTAACCAAATGACATACATGGTCTTTTCCATCAATTTATCCGCATTGACCATATCAATACGTAAAGCCTCGCTCATGCGGGGCTTTTGTTTGTACTGACGCTGGTAGGTAAACCCCATTTAGTCCACAGGGCATGCTTCGACCCGTTGAACTCACACCACGAAGCGGACGAACTGGGGCTAAGCTAAAGGCCTGCTAAGCGCTGTGAGTTCAACCTCATCGGATTCAGCTCCTGGCACTCAGGTCTTCGCGAGTTGGACCTTGAAAGTAGATGCTACTTATATGGCAACTGCGCGGTTGAGTTAGTACAAAACGAATCGTTTCCCAGATCGATCGCCCGTTCATCAGACGTTCCCCCATTCTGGATTGACTATCAACAAACGTCTCCAACCCTGTAAGCTCAAAATCCGGTGGATACAGGCCGGTCACACGGATGTTTTCTTCAGACAGTTGCTGTGACAGTTTAGAAGTAAACCCGCTCAGCCCGTGTTTGCTCGCGAAAAAGGCGGGATGCGCAATTGAATCCGTAAAATTCGGGATCCCGCATGAAGATATAATTGAGATGATATCAGCACTGTCTGAACGTCTTAATCCAGGCAGCAACGCCTGAGTCAGTAGAATCGAACCTGTGAGCCCCGAACTGACGGTATTGATAATTTCTGTGTCAGGCTGATCGTCTAATCTCCCTGACAACCACTGAGCAGCATTGAGGATTAAAATGTCTATGGGCTTGTCTGCAGTTAACAGCTGTGAAGAAAGCTGAGCAACCGATTCATGTCGGGTTAAATCACAGATATACCCTTTTGCAATGCCGCTCTCAGCGGCAATGATGCTGCAGGTTTTTTGAATATCATCATCCCGTCGCGCGCAAAAATCCACCTCGACACCCTCTCGTGCCAACCACACGCACAGCGCCTGACCAAATCCCCCGCCTCCACCAGTAATAACCGCTCTTTTACCTCTCAGCATCTTCATGCATCCTTTTCTTAGTTACTTTGTGTGGATGTAGATATACATGAGGAGGTGGAGTGACATCTTTCAGTTAGTGCCCTTTTTACATGCGGAATATGAATAAGCGGCACTGCAAACTGTTTAATAGCGTACCGGGGGGGCAGTCACTTCTGCTCCTGGCACGAAGCGGACGATCTGCTGGAGCCGAAGGTCTGCAATGAGCGAGGAGCGGAAGTATTAAAAAGATATGGAACTGAAACCGATGTCCTCGCAGAGTAACAATGCTGACAGTAATTGAGGATGGCATATACTGCTTAGATAAATGAAGGTGGCGTATCCCTTCTTCATTTATCTATTACGACTACTATTCACCCATGAATACTCTGACTGTCTTAACTCCTCATGTAAGTTGTCAGGCAACATTTCTTCAGGTTGATAATCTCTTTTAACTTCATATACTAAGTTTGAAAATACTTCAAGAAGTTCGTCTTTATCTTTCGAGAATTTAGCAAGCGCGAGACGAATATCTCTTGAATAATTTTCTAAATTCTTATGGTACCGAGTTGCTTCGCATATCTTTTCATAAGAATACCAGATGTCATTAATATTTTTAAAAATTTCCATGTGACCATCCATATCTTGGACACTGTTATCTTGCGAGTAAGTAAAAACGACATCGATAAGCCCTGAAAGCTCTTTTGCCTTTTCAACAATTACAATACTCTCTCCTCGGATAAGTGAAGAAAGCCATTTCATCTTGGACCTTTTGGTGAGAAGGTCTCTATTATTAAATTTTACCGTTGCGCTACCACCATTATTTTTGTTTGCAGCTAAAATTAGTTTTTCAACTTCATTTTCATTCATGACTTTGTAGTAAATAACGGGATTAGATGTTCTATCACCAAGAACTATGGACACCAAAACCACGACTCCATCAATCTGATTCCAGTAATTAAAATCTGAAAGATACAAGGATATGTTAGGAGAGTCAGAAACAGTGCTCTTTATTTGAACTGCAAAAAAGTCACCAGTTGAAAACTCCTTGTCAAAAACTTCAACTTGCGCATCAATCCCAATATCTATATCAAGAAGTCTGCAAGCCCATTTAAAGTTTGAAACAACCCAATATGCAAAATAATATTCTCCTGACCATCCAGTTATGCTTGTATCTTTAAATCTTTTCACTGTATCAATCCTTTGTAGCTGAATTTTTATTAGACGGGTCAATCTTTTTTAACACGTCAATTAGACCTATGATTATTTTCTCTTGTGGTAATTGAGGTGTTTTCTCAAAATTGATGTTGCTACTCCTAAGATCTTGCAATGTTTTACTAAAATCGCCTCCTTCTTTTTTACTTATAATATAAGCCAGCCTCTGATTTTCAAAATCAGTCCCAAGTTGCATGTAATATCTAATGAACACCAAAACGGCTCTCATTATGAAACCAACAAATATTATTAGAGATAGAGTTAGTAGGACCGTAGCTATCGAATCAGCAATTTTTTCACTCTGATTTTTTGTGGTGTTGTAAGTGATCCCTTTCCAAGCCTTATAGGAAGCCTCTTGTTCCGGACTGAGGGGCTTAAAGGAACCGACTTCCGAGTTATTGCCTAAAAATACACCCACATGCCTATCCCCCTCATTTTTACCAGTATTAAATAAAACCAGATCGCCCGGCTTGAGGTTATTTTTTTTAATTATGGACGCATTAAGAATATCGGAAATCCAGTTTTTCTGATTGTCCTTATATCCAACAATAAGAGTCGTAACTAAAGTGGCAGCCATAATCAATAGAATTATCAGAGCGATGTTTGTCCGTCTCACAAACCTTGCTCTATGCTCTAAAACACTATAGACATCTATATCGCTACAAACGGTTTCTTTTTTGTCTGATGACATCTTCCTTTCCCAGTGTCGATTGCATAAGTTGCTCTACTGAAAATAGTTATACCTTAACATTTAACTGACTGGAATCATTACTGTAAATCTGACCTGCTCCCTTTGAATAACACTGGCTTAGGATATCGACGTCCGCTTCTGGCACTTTGCCGACTGTCATGTCATTACCACCACAAATCTAGCGGATAAAAAAAGCCCGTGAATACGGGCTTTTTTTGGTTACATCCAATGGGTTTGCTGCTGACCAATCTTTGTCGGGTGCGGCGGTATCGGCACAACTTCACCGGTGAAACGATAGAAAACGATTGTGTTTCGACCGTGAAAAGGTGCAGCTGCAGTTGATGTGTGTGCACTGATGAGAACTGCAGTTGATGTGTGTGCACTGATGAGAACTGCAGTTGATGTTGGTGCACTGATGATAACGCTCGTTTGTCATGTCTGAAAAATAGCGACTCGTGCGAGCATGAGCTGGGCACAGCATTTTGGGCAGTGAAGCATGATGATCACCCTCCAACGTTGCCGATATATGCACGTTACTCACTAACCTTTGCGGGATAGTTTTACCGGACACCTAAATCCCAAGTGCAGCAAGGATGGCGGTTTCCATTTTCTCCGGTGTGGTGATCGGTGCAAAACGCTTGAGCGGTTTACCGTCGCGTCCAATCAGGAATTTCGTGAAGTTCCACTTGATCCGCCCACCCAGCACGCCGGGCAATTCGCTTTTTAGATAACGAAAAACCGGGTGCGCTGCAGTTCCGTTGACCTCGACTTTCTCGAACATCGGGAAGCTCACCCCGTAGTTAATGTGGCAGGTCCGCGCAATGTCGTCGGCCCCGCCGGGTTCTTGTTTACCGAATTGATTGCAAGGGAAACCAAGCACCACCAAACCCTGTGCGGCGTATTTCTTATGAAGCGCCTCAAGGCCGCCATATTGTGGCGTGAAACCGCACTGGCTGGCGGTATTGACGACCAGAACCACCTTACCCGCGTAGTCGTTCATAGAGATAATCTGGCCGCCAAGGCTGGTGGCCGTAAGTTGATAAAAGGCGGTCATAGGGGAATCCTCAAAGTTGAACCGGTTCGACGTCGACATTAACCTATTGTGCTGTCTCGGGAGCACAGGGTATGTGTCGTGAAGAGAAGACCCCGGTCCAGAGTGCGTGGCAGGTCGGGAATCGTATGCGATTCATCTTTGCAAAGTCGAACGGTAAGAGCAACCAACAGGCACCCTGCGCCAGATTTTACTCAGTATTATCTCGATTCAGGCCAGCGGCCACTGCCAAAAGCAAGGCTGCTGTCGCTAACCCGCAGGCCAACCAGAGTGTGTCTGTCAGGGCCATCATATCGACGATCTGCCCCCCGCTCCACGATCCCAACGCAATCCCAGTGTTGAATACCCCGACATAAAGCGCAGCGGCAATTTCCACCGCACGCGGTGCGGCTTTCATCATCCAGGTCATCAGTCCGACGGAAAGTCCACCATATGCCAGCCCCCAAAAGATGAGAACACCGCCGCCCCCAGTGACCGATTGCCCGGTGGTAATAAACAGTAACGGCGTTAACACAAGACCTGCCGCAATCATAATAAGAGTGAATGTCGTGTAGCGCGCTGCGGTGATGCCCGCCAGAAAGTTACCGACGATACCTGCGACACCGTAGGCGAACAAGATGGCGATTAACAAAAGCCATTACTGCGCTGAACCTGCTACTTCGTGGATTGCGACGAGTAGAATGATATTTATGTCAGCACTCACTGCCAGGCGGAGTCCACTCCTGGTACGGAGGCGACAGCCACGCAATCATCATCACAAATCGATGAGGGACATATTTTGTCCCTTTCATCCTGTTCTTACGCGCTTTTCCCTTCCCTGAGATACACTCTTGGTAGAGCTAAATAGGGAGCATCGTGGATGGCGACATATCCGGAAAGTTTACTGATCCTCAACGGCAAAAGTGCCGGTAACGAACTGCTGCGCGAGGTCATCTCTGAACTGCGTGATAACGGAGTGATTATTCACGTTCGCGTCACCTGGGAAAAAGGCGACGCCGCGCGTTATATCGAAGAGGCCTGCCAGTTGGGCGTTGAGACCGTTATCGCAGGCGGTGGCGACGGGACAATCAATGAAATTGCGACCGCGCTTATCGAGCGCGATGCGGCGGATCGTCCGGCGATGGGGATTTTACCGCTCGGTACCGCGAATGATTTCGCCACCAGCGCGGGGATTCCGGAAAGCCTGGATAAAGCGCTCCAGCTGGCGATTGCGGGGAAAGCCGCGGCGGTGGATATCGCTCAGGTTAATGATAAAACCTGCTTTATTAACATGGCGACAGGCGGTTTTGGCACGCGGATCACCAGCGAAACGCCGGAAAAACTTAAAGCTGCGCTCGGCGGCGTGTCGTATTTGATTCATGGCCTGATGCGGATGGATATGCTGAAGCCCGACCGCTGTGAAATCAACGGTGAGAATTTTCACTGGCAGGGCGATGCACTGGTGATTGGCATCGGTAACGGGCGTCAAGCCGGTGGCGGGCAGCAGCTTTGCCCCGATGCATTGATTAATGACGGTTTGCTACAACTGCGTATTTTTACCAGTGATGGATTGCTGCCGGCGCTGTTCACCACGCTGACCAATCCAGAAGAAAGCCCCAATATTCTCGACGGTCAGTCCGCGTGGTTTGAAATTATCGCCCCACACGGTATGACGTTTAATCTGGACGGCGAGCCGCTAAGCGGTGAACATTTCCGTATTTCGCTGTTGCCCCGCGCGCTGAACTGTCGACTGCCGCCCGATTGCCCGCTTTTACGCTAATGTTTTAGCGCTGCACGAAAAGTCCCCTCTCCCGCGCGGAGAGGGAATCATCGTTTTAATACACCGCCACTTCACGCGCCATTTCACGACTGTACTGCTGGCTGGCATTCACCAGCATGCGGGTATAGTCGGTTTTGGCATTGCCAGCCACCAGCTCATCAACGGTCAAGGTTTCCAGAATTTTGCCGTACTGCATCACGGCCACTTTCTGGCACAGATGCGCAATCACCCCCAAATCGTGCGTCACCATCAGATAAGTGAGATTGGATTCGCGCTGCAAATCCGCCAATAAATTCAGGATCTCGGCCTGCACGGAGACATCCAGCGCTGACGTCGGCTCATCCAGCAGCAGCACCTGCGGTTCCAGAATCAACGCCCGGGCAATCGCCACGCGCTGTCGTTGGCCGCCCGAAAGCTGGTGCGGATAGCGATCGCGAAACGCCCGGTTGAGTCCCACTTTGTCCAGCAAACCGTGGATGCGGCGATCCCGGTCATTCATGCCCTGAATTTGTAGCGGTTCCTCCAGAATGTCACCGATGGTATGGCGCGGATGCAACGAGCCGTACGGATCCTGAAACACCATCTGCACGCGACGGCAGCGTTCCTGGCTGATGCGCTTCTCCAGGGGTTTGCCGTTGATTGCCAGCTCCCCGTCCCAGTGGGTAAACAGACCGGCGAGGCATTTCAGTACCGTGGTTTTACCGGAACCCGATTCGCCCACCAGTCCGTAAATCTCCCCTTCCTTGACGTGAATGTTCACGTCGTCCAGCACCTGATTACGCTTCTCACCTTCGCCAAACGCGAGGTTGAGGTGTTTAATCTCGATCATCTCTGCTCCTTACTCGGTGAGCCAGCTGGCCTGACGCTGCATGACGGGTAACGTCGGACGGCGATGGTTAAGTTCCGGCAGCGCGTTGATCAGGCCCTGCGTGTACGGATGTTTGGCGTTATGCAGATCGCAGGCAGCGATGGATTCCACCACCCGCCCGGCGTACATCACCAGCACACGGTCGCAGAAACTGCGTACCAGGTTGATGTCATGGCTGATAAAAATCAGCCCCAGACCACGCGATTTCACCAGATCGTCCAGCAACCCCAGCACCTGCAAACGCACGGACACATCCAGCGCGGATGTTGGTTCGTCGGCGATCACCAGATCCGGGTCGGTGATGAGCATCATCGCAATCATGATGCGCTGCCCCTGACCGCCGGAAATTTCATGCGGATAAAGGTTATACACCCGCTCCGGCTGGCGGATGCGCACCACATCGAGCATCTCCAGCACTTTGGCCTTGGCCTCGGCTTTGCGACCAGGATGGTGCGTCAGCCAGGCTTCAGCAATCTGGTTGCCGACGCAAACCACCGGATTGAGCGAGTATTTCGGGTCCTGCATGATCATCGAGATGCGCTTGCCGCGAATGCCGCGCATTTGCGCCTCGCTGACGCGCTGAAGATCCACATCGCCAAACTGCATGCGCGTGGCGCTGATACGGGCTTTCGCCGGGTGCAGGCGTAATAGTGCGCGCCCGACCGTGGATTTACCGGAACCTGATTCGCCGACAATTGCCAGCTTTTCGCGTCCGAGCTGGAAGGAGACGCCGCGCACCGCGTGGGTGACCGCGCCGCCGTTGATAAAATCGACGTGGAGATCGCGCACGTCGAGCAGAGGTGCATTATTCGCTGCGAGGATCGAGGATGTCACGTAGGCCATCTCCTAAGAAGTTAAACGCCAGGCTGTTGATCAAAATCGCCAGCCCCGGAATAGTCACTACCCACCAGCACTCCATCATGTAGGTGCGCCCGCTGGAAATCATTGCGCCCCACTCCGGCTCCGGCGGCTGTGCGCCAAGCCCAAGGAAGCCCAGCCCGGCAGCGGTCAGGATGATCCCGGCCATATTCATGGTGATGCGGATAATGACCGACGGCAGACACAGCGGCACGATATGTCGCCACAGCACGCGTGGCGCGGACGCCCCCTGCAAACGCACGGCGGAGATAAAATCAGCCTGACGCAGTGAGAGCGTTTCGGCACGTGCCAGACGGGCAATCGGCGGCCATGCAGTGATCGTAATCGCGATGACCACGTGCTCAAGCCCTGGCCCCAGCGCGGCGACAAACGCCAGCGCCAGAACGAGGCTTGGGAACGAGATGAAAATGTCGGTCACGCGCATCAGCACCGCATCGACTTTGCCACCGAAATACCCGGCGGTGACGCCCAGCAACAGGCCCAGCGGCCCCACGGTAACCGACACCAGCAGCACGATGTAAAGCGTGATACGCGAGCCATAGACCAACCGGCTAAAGATATCGCGACCGAATTCGTCGGTGCCAAACCAGTGCTGCGCGTTCGGCGCGACCAGCGCATTGTTGAGATCCTGAACCAGCGGATTGTACGGCGCGATCCACGGAGCAAACGCCGCGACAATCAGCAGGAGCAGAACAATTCCGCCGCCAATCGCGGTCAGCGGATTGCGCGCCATTTTGCCTACAAATCCTGCGGCGCGCAGAGCCGTACGTTTAATACGCTGACGGCTTTCGCTGTTGCGTGCCCCCAGCGGCGTATCCAGAGAAACGGTCATGATTTCGTCCTCGGGTCGAAGAATTGATACAACATGTCGGAGAGCAGGTTGAGCATCACGAAGATCAGCCCCACCAGCAGCACACAACCCATCACCGCGTTCATATCGCCGAGCAGTAAACTGCCGGTGAGATACGAGCCAAAGCCCGGCCAGGAGAAGACGGTTTCAATCAGGACCGCACCTTCAAGCAAAGAGCCGTAGGCCAGCGCCACGACGGTCAGGAGCTGTACCAGAATATTGCGGAACGCGTGATTCCAGATAACCTGACGCTCGGTTAAGCCTTTCACGCGCGCCGTGATGATGAACTCCTGCGACAGCTGCGCCAGCATAAAGCTGCGGGTCATACGGCTGATGTAGGCCAGCGAGTGAAATCCGAGCAAGGACGCAGGCAGTACCAGATGGTTTATCGCGTTCCAGAACACCGCGCTGTTGCCCGCCAGCAGTGCATCGACGGTCATTAATCCGGTACGACGCGGCACGATACCGTCCAGCCCCAAATCAAGCCGTCCGGCCCCGCCCACCCAACCGAGCCAGGCGTAGAACAGCAGCAGCCCCATCATCCCGACCCAGAAGATCGGTGTGGAATACCCCGCCAGGCTAATGATACGGACCACGTAATCGGAAAGGCTGTTGCGACGGGCTGCCGCCAGCACGCCCAGCGGAATGCCAAGCCCTGCGCCGACGATAATCGCCATGGTGGCCAGCTCCAGCGTGGCCGGGAAGACGCGCATGATATCGTCAGTCACCGGTTTACCGGTGAGCAGCGCATTGCCCAGATCACCATGCAGGAGATTGTTCAGATAAATGCCGAACTGCGTCAGCAGCGACTTATCAAAGCCTAACTGCTGATACACCTGCTGATAGGTGCTGTGGTCGGCATCCGGGCCGACAATCGCCAGCACCGGATCGACCGGCATTACGCGGCCGATAAAAAACGTCAGCACCAGCAGGCCAAACAGCGTGATCAGCACCTGCGTCAGTCGCTTCGAAAAACGACGGGTACGCGAGCCGGGAGAGAGGATCGCAACGCTCATTTGTCACCTCCGGTTTTATACACTTCGCGCAGGAACGTGGTGGCTGACGGGTGCGACTGGAAGTTTTTGACTTCATTACGCACCACCACGGAATCGACCATTTGCGAGAGCGGAATCATCGCCGGGATCAGCTCGTCGTAGCGTACCTGGATTTGCTGGTAATCGGCAATTTGCTGTTTCGGATCGCGCTCAAGCAGCGCTTTGTCGATCATCTCATTCAGCGGTTTATCGTAGAAACTGGTGCGCCAGCCCTGGAAGTTGGTCAGCCGCGCTTCGTCGCTGTTGTCAGGGTTGTAGACCAGCGCACGCAGGCTGGAATGCGGATGTGGCTCCACGCCGCTGCCGCCGCGCCCGACCAGCAGATCGAATTTACGCTCGCGCATTGCGCCGTAAATCTGGTTCCCGGTGCCGGTGATGATTTTGGCGTTGATCCCCGCCTGCATCAGCGTCGACTGCACCGCGATGGCGATATTCAAAAACGGCTGATCGGCCAGTACGCGCAGCGTGGTGTCAAATCCTTCCGGATAACCTGCTTCCGCCAGCAGTTTTTTGGCGCGCGGGATATCCAGCTTGTAGCCCGGATCCGGCAGCGTCGACGGCATTCCGGCTTTAATCGGCCGCTGATGCAGTACGCCATATCCCGGCATCAGCGCCTTATTGATGCCCTGATAATCGATCAGATAACGCACCGCTTCACGCACTTTAGGGTTCGCGAAATGCGCCTCTTTCATGCTCATCGCCACGTAATACACCGTCCCTTTTTGCACGGCTTCAACCGTGAGGTTTGGGTCTTTACGCAGGGCGTTGATGTCGGAGACGGCCATATTATTGGCAATATCCAAATCGCCTTTTTCAATCATCAGGCGCAGGGTTTGTGATTCCTGGAAATGGCGCAGCACAACGCGGTTCATCTTCGGCTGTTCGCGCCAGTAGTGCGGATTACGCTGCATCCGCAGCACGTCCTTCGCCTGCCAGATGTCGAGCATAAACGGCCCTGACCCGGCTTCGTTCGTTGTCAGCCAGCGGTTGCCCCAGTCGTTATTGACCTCATGGGTTTGCACCGTTTTGCTGTCGAGCACGCCCAGGTTGCCCAGCGCGCCGAGAGAGTAAATCACCAGCTGGGGATCGTTGGCTTTCGGCAACACGATCTGGACCGTGTAGTCGTCCGGCGCGCTGATCTGCTGGTCGATATTTTTTTTACTGAAGCCATAGGATTTCCATACCGAGGCCTGCGCCAGATTAAGGTGCAGCAGACGGCGCATCGACCACACCACGTCCTGTGCGGTGAGCGGGTTGCCGGAATGGAATTTGACGTCATCACGCAGATGGAAGGTCAGGGTTTTGCGGTCAGGGGCGATATCCCAGCGTTTCGCCAGCGCGGGCCTGACGTTGGTGAGCTGGTTTGGATCGAGTTCCACCAGCGAATCGTAGAGATTCACCACGATGCCGACCACTTCGTTCCCGGTCATGGCGGCCGGGTCGAGCGTCAGCAGGTTGTTCATATTCATACCGATGATGAGCTGGTCGGGCGGCGTTTTTGCGTACGCCGCACCGCTCCCCATCATCAGCGAGAGCGCGAGTAAACACGCCCCCGTGAGGGAGTTTTTGTTCATCTGTGTATACCGTTTGTAGGGTGAGATATCGTTATGTGTCAGTCGTGGCTGACGGTATTGTTTTCGATATACGCAAAATTAATGTCTTCGCCCAGTCCTGGGCCAGTCGGCAGGCTGACAATGCCGTTTTCATCCATCGGATCGACGATACTGTTGAGGTAGGCGGCGGGTTCATCGTAATCCAGGAACGGATGCAACAGACCGCGTTCGTACCAGCGGCAGTTCTTGATGGCACCGATAACTGCCAGGCTTGCAGCGCCGTTGCCGTGGACTTCGCAATCCATGCCAAACGACTCAGCAAGGTTCGCCACTTTGAGCGTCGGGGAAATGCCGCCCACACCGTTTGCGCCTGCGCGTAAGATGTCGCACGCACCCGCCTTAACCCAGTCGGCGCGGCTGTGGTGTTTTCCGCCGAGGCTTTCCGGGCCAATGATTGGGATGGACAGGTTTTCAGCAAGCCAGGCGTAAGAGGACATGCTCTCTTCTTCCATCGGTTCTTCGAACCAGGCAAAGTCGAGTTTCTCCAGCTCTTTGCCGATGTACAGCGCTTCGGTACGGCTGTACCAGTGATAGCCGTCGATCATCAGGTCGATATCCGGACCGACCGCTTCACGCACGGCAGCGCACGCTTTGACGTCCATTTTGGGGTTTGGCGCGAAAGAAACCGGCGGCATCCAGGTGTGCAGCTTGATGGCTTTATAACCGCGCGCCACCAGTTTTTCAGCAAAGCTTGCGTATTCGTCCGGCGTCGAGAGGCCACCCGGCAGATCGTCACCGCACATGGTGCTGCCGTACGCAGGCACTTTATCGCGGAACCCGCCCAATAGTTTCCACACGGGCATATTCAGTTTGCGACCGATCAGATCCCACAGCGCTTGCTCCACAAACGACAGGGCGCGTTCGGTAAGCTGATGCGCGCTGCCGCGCTGCCAGTGCGCCAGATCCTGCCAGATGCGTTCGCGGTTGAACGCATCCTGGCCGACCAGCACTTTACGAAAGAAGGTATTCACAACAAAAGGGCGCACCACTTCCGGCGGTGCAAATGAATACCCTTTAGTGCCATCGTCTGCGGTAATCGTCAGCATCGCCATTTTGGCCATGCTTTCAGGTCCAGGATGCGAGTGCCCGGCGGTGTCGGACACCCGACGCGTGGGATACTGGAAGACGGTGACGTTTACAGATTCAATTTTCATTATCAGTCCTTAACACAACAGAGGTCAGAGCGACGTCGTAATTTGAAAAGCTGTTTCGAAACTAACTTTAAGCGCAAAATTCATCCACGGCCTTAGACAAATTCCGCTAAGCATCGGCCATTTATTGTGCATATGCACGGGAGGGAGTGATACTTTTCACAAAAGGACAGAGAACTGTGAAGTGGATCGGGCGGCGAGTTTGACTGAAATGAAATTGGGTTTCGGATTTTAACCGTGCGGTCTGGTGCCCTCACCCCGCCCTTCTCCCACGGGAGAGGGAGAAAGCACTGAGCAGTACTTCTCTCCGTTGCAGAAGAATAGTGTGAGAGGAAAATTGAGGGAGAAAAGAGTGCGCCGGGCGATTCCCTCTCCCACCGGGAGAGGGTTAGGGTGAGGGGAAATTTACGCAATCGTCACTTTGCTATCCAGATAGACATCCTGCACCGCATTTATCAGCTTAACGCCATCGGCCATCGTCTTTTTAAACGCTTTTCGACCGAGGATCAGCCCCATCCCACCAGCGCGTTTGTTGATAACCGCCGTCCGTACCGCATCGGTTAAATCGGTTTCACCGCCTGCCGCACCGCCGGAGTTAATCAAGCCGGCCCGCCCCATATAGCAGTTCGCAAGCTGGTAGCGCACCAGATCGATGGGGTTATCGCTGGTCAATTTGCTGTAGACGCGGTCGTCCGTATAGCCAAAATTCACCGCTTTGTAGCCGCCGTTATTTTCAGCCATTTTTTGCTTCACGATATCTGCGCCGATGGTGGCCGCAAGATGGTTGGCCTGACCGGTAAGGTCTGCAGAGACGTGATAATCCACGCCGTCTTTCTTGAACGCATTATTACGCAGATACGCCCACAGCACGGTCACCATACCCAGCTCGTGCGCGCGCTCAAAGGCTGCGGAGATCTCTTCAATCTGCCGACGCGACTGCTCAGAACCAAAGTAAATGGTCGCCCCGACCGCCACCGCACCCATGTTAAAAGCCTGCTCCACGCTGGCATACAGCGTTTGGTCATATTCAGTGGGATAACTCAGCGTCTCGTTATGGTTGAGCTTAACGAGGAATGGAATGCGGTGTGCGTAGCGACGTGACACCGAAGCCAGCACGCCGTAGGTCGACGCGACACAGTTACAGCCGGCTTCTATCGCCAGCTCAACAATATTTTTTGGATCAAAATAGAGCGGATTCGCGGCAAATGATGCGCCAGCAGAGTGCTCCACGCCCTGGTCAACGGGCAAAATGGACAGGTAGCCGATTCCGCTCAGCCGTCCGGTGTTGTAAAGCGTCTGCATGTTCCGCAGCACTGCCGGTGGCCGGTTGTTATCAATCATGACGCGGTCAACGTAATCATGGCCCGGCAGATAGAGCTGCTCGGCTGGAATAGTCATACAACGATGCTGTAAAAGGCTGTCGGCGTCTTTGCCAAGCAACTGCGCAATATCAGTCATAGTGATGCTCCCGTAAGTTCCGACGTCATGTCGGAGCGAGTGAACCAAACCCAAATTTCATGGGCAGACTAAGCCTGGTACCGACACAGCAGAATTTCCACCGCCTGCGCTTTTTTTCAGCACACTGTGCTGGCGCGTTTCGTGTACAACAAAACTGTTACATTGATCAAACATTCACCACAAAGGTATTTAAAAGGTATTATTGAATGGTATGTTAAAGGCGTACCCTCTCTGACATGCAGGATTAAATAATGAAAACGAAAGTCCAACTGTCATTCATGATGTTTGTTGAATGGTTTATCTGGGGCGCCTGGTTTGTGCCGCTGTGGCTGTGGCTGAGCAAAAGCGGCTTTACCGCTGGCGAAATTGGCTGGTCTTACGCCTGTACCGCCATCGCTGCCATCCTCTCGCCGATTCTTGTTGGCTCCCTGACCGACCGTTTCTTTGCCGCGCAAAAAGTATTGTCGCTGCTGATGTTTGTTGGTGCTGCCTTGATTTATTTCGCCGCACAGCAAACCGAATTCAGCAGCTTCTTCCCGCTTCTGCTGGCCTATTCACTGACCTACATGCCAACCATCGCGCTGACCAACAGCATCGCCTTCTCCAACGTGGACGATGTGGAAGCCGACTTCCCGCGCATCCGCGTGATGGGCACAATTGGCTGGATTGCGTCGGGTCTGGCCTGCGGGTTCTTACCGCAAATGATGGGTTATAACGATATTTCTGATACCAATATTCCACTGCTTATGACGGCAGCGAGCTCTGTCGTACTGGGTGTCTTCGCGCTGTTCCTGCCCAACACGCCGCCGAAGAGCACGGGGAAAATGGACATTAAAGTCATGCTGGGGCTGGACGCGTTGATCCTGCTGCGCGACAAAAATTTCCTGGTGTTCTTCTTCTGTTCATTCCTGTTCGCAATGCCGCTGGCGTTTTATTACATCTTCGCTAACGGGTATCTCACTGAAGTCGGCATGAAAAATGCCACCGGCTGGATGACGCTCGGCCAGTTCTCCGAGATCTTCTTTATGCTGGCGCTGCCGTTTTTTACCAAGCGCTTTGGTATCAAAAAGGTTCTGTTATTAGGTCTTATCACCGCCGCCATCCGTTACGCCTTTTTCGTCTTTGGCGGTGCGGACGAGTACTTCACCTACGGCCTGCTGTTCCTCGGTATTTTGCTGCACGGTGTGAGCTACGACTTCTATTACGTCACCGCCTATATCTACGTGGATAAGAAAGCGCCAGTGCATATGCGCACCGCCGCGCAAGGATTGATCACGCTGTGCTGTCAGGGTTTTGGCAGTCTTTTAGGCTACCGCCTGGGCGGCGTGATGATGGAAAAAATGTTTGCTTATAAAGAGCCGGTGAATGGGTTGACCTTCAACTGGGCCGGAATGTGGGCGTTCGGCGGCATCATGATCGCCGTTATCGCCGTGCTGTTTATGCTGTTTTTCCGCGAATCGGATAAAGAGATCACCGCAATTGAGGTGGTTGATGGCGATACCGCGCTGACACGAGGGGAAGTTAAATGAAAGCAGATCGTATTCTCGGTGCCCTTTATGGGCAGACGCTGGGAGACGCAATGGGCATGCCGTCGGAGCTGTGGCCGCGCAGCCGTGTCAAAGCGCACTTCGGCTGGATAGACCGCTTTTTGCCGGGACCTGCAGAGAACAACGCCGCCTGCTATTTTGGTCGCGCGGAGTTTACCGATGATACCTCCATGGCACTGGCGCTGGCCGATGCCATCATCGAGTGCGACGGACAGATTCATGCTGACACCATTGGGAAGCACATCCTGCTGTGGGCAAACCGGTTCGATGCCTTCAACAAAAATGTGCTCGGCCCGACGTCTAAAATTGCGTTGAACGCCATTCGCGACGGGAAGCCCGTCAGTGAACTGGAAAATAACGGCGTGACGAACGGTGCGGCGATGCGCGCCTCACCGCTGGGCTGCCTGCTCCCGGTCACCCGTCTTGAGCATTTTGTGGGTCAGGTTGCGCTTGCATCCAGCCCGACGCACAAATCGGATCTGGCGATTGCCGGTGCGGTAGTGATTTCGTGGGCGATTTCCCGCGCGATAGACGGCGAGTGCTGGCAGAACATTGTCGACGCCCTACCCGGCATTGCGCGCTACGCTCAAGAGTCCAACGTTACGACCTTTAGCGCGTCGCTGGCGGCACGTCTCGAACTGGCGCTAAAAACCGTGCGTGAAGCCAACGGCATCGAATCCGCCAGCGAGCGGATTTATCAGCTGATCGGCGCTGGAACCAGCACGATCGAATCCGTTCCGGCTGCAATTGCGATGGTAGAACTTGCCGGCACCGACCCCAATCGCTGTGCCATATTGTGCGCCAATCTCGGCGGCGATACGGACACCATCGGGGCAATGGCAACGGCCATTTGTGGCGCATTACACGGTGTTCAGGCCATTAACCCGGAATTTAAAGCTGAACTGGATGCGGTCAATCAGCTCAATTTTGAGTATTACAGCGAAAAACTGCTGCACTATCGGGAACAAAGAGAGGGCACATGAACACAGGATTTTCCCGCCGTCTTGAGTCGCTAACAGCACAGCGTCCGGTGACGGTTCTGGGCGCAGCGGTCATCGACGTGATCGCCGACGCTTACGCCCTGCCCTGGCGCGGCTGCGATATTGAGCTTAAGCAACAGGGCGTTAATATTGGCGGATGCGCGCTGAATATTGCCATCGCGCTGAAACGTCTGGGTATTGACGCGCAAAACGCGCTGCCGGTGGGGCATGGCGTTTGGGCAGATATCATTCGCAACGCGATGGCAACACAGGATCTGCACAGCGCGGTGGAAGCCGAAACGGGCGATAACGGCTGGTGCCTGGCGCTGGTTGAGCCAGACGGCGAGCGCACGTTTATGTCGTTCAGCGGTGTGGAAAATCAGTGGCAGCAGCGCTGGCTGGACACACTCGTTGTGCCCGCAAAAAGCCTGGTCTATTTATCCGGCTATCAGCTGGCCGCACCCTGTGGTGAGTTGCTCACCCGCTGGCTGGAGCAACTGCACGACGTCACCCCGTTTATCGATTTCGGCCCGCGCTTCGAAGATATTCCGGATGCATTAATGGCGCGGATTATGGCCTGCAAACCGATTGTTTCGCTTAACCGTCAGGAGGCGCATATCGCCGCCGCGTGCATTGGCGCTGATGACGCGTCACTGGGCAAAGCCTGGCAGAAGCGCTATGGCTGCCCGCTGATTGTGCGTTATGACAAAGACGGCGCGTGGTATTACGACGGCGAAAACACCGGGCATGTGGCGGCGTTTCCCGCAACCGTGGTGGACACGATCGGGGCAGGCGACAGCCACGCGGGCGGAACGCTTGCAGGGCTAGCGGCGGGCTGGGGCTTTGCTGATGCTGTCGCGCTGGGAAATGCAGTGGCGGCGTGGGTCGTCAGTCACCGCGGCGGCGACTGTGCGCCGACGCGCGAGGCATTACTCCTCGCACACAAAGACATATAAATCGCTTCGGCAGTAGCTGATGCTGTACTCAATGGGCCGGTGTTGCTGGTCAAGCGCAACCTGCTTGATCACCAGCACCGGAATTTTTTCGTCCATGTTGATATGCTTCTGGAACTCACTGTCCGGCATCCGGGCGCTCACGCGAGAGCGCGTGCGCTGCGGGAAAACGTTTTGGCTACGGAAATAGTCATACAGTGAAATGCCAATCGCATCGGGGTCGTGAATGAGTCCAACCGGAACCCAGGACTCTTCAATGGAGACTGCATCTTCGTCCACGTAGCGAATGCGTTTAAGCATGAAAACGTCACTTTGCGGAGCGATGGACAATTCCCCCGCCACGTCATCCGGGCATTTCACGATCCGCTTGTTGACCCACAGCGTGTCAGGTTTTTTGCCCCGCAACACAACCTGCTGAGAAAATCCGCGCGCCTCTTTCAGCGAGTATTCAAAGATATTGTTGATTTGCGTCCCGTAACCGCGGGCGCGCGTCACCACGCCCTCTTCTTCCAGCGCCTGCATCGCTTTACGCACGGTGATGCGTGACACACCGGTCAGTTGGCTCAAATCGCGCTCACCCGGCAAAATATTGCCATGCTCCAGCGCGCCGCTACGGACGGCGTTTTTTACCGTCTCGGCGAACTTAAGGTATAGCGGAGTATTATCCGCTGCCGCAATACGTTCATTTAGCTGAGCAATTAATCGGGTATGCGCTTGTTCCATCTCTCTTTTCCAGGCCGAAAATCCTTATCCAGTATACTCGTTCGGGGCATTACCACCACGCATGAAAATGGTGAACCGGGCCAATACCGTGACCGACTTCGAGACTGTCAGCTTTTTCCAGCGCGCGCGATAGCCAAATTTTGGCCTCCTTCACCGTATCCTCCCAACTATCATGACGTGGGCGGAGTGCAGACAGCGCTGCCGATAGCGTGCAGCCGGTACCATGGGTGTTTTTGGTCATGACGCGTGGCGCGGTGAATCGCTGGATACTCTCACGCGTGAAGAGCCAGTCCGGGCTCTCAGGATCGTCAAGATGGCCGCCTTTCATCAGCACTGCCTCGCAGCCAAGCGCCAGAAGTGCGCGCCCCTGCTCTTTCATCTCGTGCTCGGTACGGGCATGAGGCGCATCCAGCAGCGCCGCCGCCTCCGGCAAATTTGGCGTGATCAGCGCGACGTGTGGCAGAAGGTGTTTTCGCAGAGTTTCGACAGCAGCGGGAGATAGCAGCGGATCGCCACTTTTCGCCAGCATCACCGTATCAAGTACCACGTTTTTAACGCGATAATGTTTGAGGCGCTCCGCGACCGCTTCCACGATATCCGCCTCTGCCAGCATGCCGATTTTGGTGGAATCAATGCGGACATCGCTGAACACAGAGTCCAGTTGTGCACCGACAAAATCCGGTTCGATACGATACACCGACTGCACGCCGCGCGTATTTTGCGCCACCAGTGCGGTAATGACCGAGCAGCCATACGCCCCAAGGGCGGAGAATGTTTTCAGATCCGCCTGAATCCCGGCACCACCACTCGGATCGGTGCCAGCAATGGTTAATGCGTTGATACGTTTCATGCCTGCGCCTCCAGGTTCCAGAGTGCGTCAATAAATGTGCAGGCAAAGCTTCCCGGTCCACGGCTTTGTTTGATAGCCACGCTTCCGGCGTGTTTCATAAACCCGCATGCCGCGGCAACATTGTCCAGCCGGTCGCCAGGCAATGAACAGCTTGCCGCGACAACGGCCGATAGCGCACAGCCGGTCCCCACGACGCGCGTCATCATCACATCGCCCCCGGTGATGGTCTGCGTGCGTTGCCCATCGGTGATGTAATCCACTTCGCCCGTCACCGCGACAATGGCATTGGTCTGTCGGGCAAGGGCTATCGCGGCAGGCAAGGCGCTGGAAGCGGTATCGGTGGTGTCAACGCCTCGCCCACCGGCGCTCATACCGGCAAGCGCGAGAATTTCCGAGGCATTACCGCGGATCGCCGCAGGTTTGAGTGTGAGGATTTGCTGGCAAAAACGGGTGCGGTACGCAAGCGCACCCACGGCGACGGGATCCAACGTCCACGGTTTCCCAGCGGCCACCGCACTTTCAATTGCCCGACGCATCGCCTGCGCGCGCGGCGCGGTCAGCGTTCCGACGTTGATCAGTAAAGCATCAGCCATCGCGGCAAATTGCTCAGCCTCTTCGGCTTCAATCACCATTGCGGGAGACGCGCCAAGTGCCAGCAAAACGTTGGCCGTAAAGGTTTGCACCACATCGTTGGTCATGCAGTGTGTGAGCGGGGAACGCGTGCGGAAGTGATGTAAGGCGTGTAAATCGAGTCGGTCAAGCTGCATATTTCGCTCCTGCCTTGCGCGAAGAAGCGATAACCCTAAAAGTCACCTGACTTCCCTACGCTGGCATTATCCAGATCAGGTGGTACGGGTATTTCTCAGCCTTCACAAAGAAGGGCACCCCGAGTCAAATTACCTAAAACTTCAGTAATCGGGACAGCGTAGAGGAAGTGATTATCTTAAGCAAGCGTCTTAGCCCCCTCTTTCCCGAGCATAAAATGCTGTAAACATTTATTATTTCAGGCGTACTTAGGTAGTGTCATTCCCTATATATGTAAACATTAAATATCCTTGATTTCTTAGGGTTAATAATCTTTCATCCATGAACAAAACCCTATTCACGCCCAACTCTTCAGACTATTACAAACAAAATAAAGCCAATTAAAACAACATCATATTTAATAATCAATCAACCCATAATTACTTATTCATTCGTATATTACGTGATCTAAATCAAATGCAGTGGAAGCGAATTACGGGATAGTTGCCCAAGGTAACCACTTAGTTTCTGTGTAAGAGCCGCTATAGACCGAATGATTTCTAATAATATGGTAGCAAATGTTAAAACTTATTATTGCCTCGGCAATCGTATCAATTTCCCTAGTCGGCACAGGGATTTTTATCGGCGTGATATATAAAAATACGGTTAGCAATATGGCAGAAAATTGCATCAGCCAATGACTGGGATTTCATTGTCTCGTCATTATGGAAATAACCACTTTAAATGCCTGACCACTACAAAAAACCTGGAAACAGCCAGGTTATTTCACAGTGTCGTTTTATAAAAATATATTAGGATCAATGAATGATGAAGATGATATTAGCGGTATTGGTATGCGCGGCGACGCTTTCGGGTTGTACGACAGAATCACAGCGCATTGCCAATTGCACAAGTACGGGTGTAAGCCTGGATACGTGTTATAAAGTTGAGCATGATAATCAAAATGTTATCCGCGCCGCAGCACTTCAGAATGCGTACAACCGTTCAGATGTATACGCGCAGCAATATGATAATAAGCATCATCATCATGGTGTAGATCAACATGCGCAGGCCGCACACGTTGCCGATCCATTACGTGAAGCGTCATTCTCGGCAAATGGAATTCATGCAACGGCCAGTAATGGCTTCTTTACTGCCACTATTAATGGCAAAAAAGCCACAGTAAAACGTTTCAATGCCAATGCTTACGAAATTAAAGGCGCGGGATATGTTCTCTCTATTACCCTGGACGAAAACGGAATTACCGATGCGTCATGGAATAAGACGCAGGGCAGAGATAATGGATTACTTCAGGTCATTCAGAAGTAACGAATGGGCGGCTGAAAAAGCCGCCTTTTTCGCTTTCATCAGCGCGGCTTTTGAGTGTGTGGATCTGTGAGATTTTTTTCTGTGTTTTGATACAATAAAACCACAGCAAAAACATCGTCTTACTTCCCCTTCCCCAACACCTTTACATTGTAACAAAACAGTAAACAAATTAACCATTGAGCCACGCGCCAAAAGGCTCTATATTGGCCGCGTTTTTTACCTGACCCATCCTTAACTAACTATTAATTCAATCGAGGCGTATAAGACAGCCCCGGTTGTAGGAGTGATATGATGACGGATAAAGTCCGTATTGACACCGTAGATGCCCACAAAAGCAACGAAACCTATCTGGCCCGTCAGGCCGAGTTTGAATCGAACGTCAGGAGTTATCCTCGCAAGCTGCCTTTAGCGATTACTAAAGCAGACGGCGTATGGATTACCGATGCAGATAATAAAGAATACCTTGACTGTCTTGCAGGCGCTGGCACCCTCGCGCTTGGCCATAACCATCCTGATGTGCTGAAAAGCATCCAAAATGTCATTACCAGCGGCTTGCCGTTACATACACTGGATCTGACAACTCCGTTGAAAGACGAGTTTTCTGAATACCTGCTCTCTCTGCTCCCTGGTCAGGGTAAAGAATATTGCCTGCAATTCACCGGCCCATCCGGCGCTGACGCCGTTGAAGCTGCGCTGAAGCTGGCGAAAAAAGTGACCGGCCGTAGCAGCATTATTAGCTTCTCCGGCGGCTATCACGGCATGACCCACGGCGCGCTGTCCGTGACAGGTAACCTGTCACCGAAAGAAGCGGTCGATAACATGATGCCTGAAGTGCAGTTCATGCCTTATCCGCACCAGTACCGCTGCCCGCTGGGCATTGGTGGTGACGCGGGCGTGAAAGCGCTGACTTACTATTTCGACAACCTGATCAACGACGTTGAAAGCGGCGTGCGTAAACCTGCGGCCGTGATTCTGGAAGCCGTTCAGGGTGAAGGCGGCGTGAACCCGGCTCCGGCTGAGTGGCTGCAACGCATTCGTAAAGTGACTCAGGAACACGGCATTCTGCTGATCCTTGATGAAGTTCAGGCGGGCTTTGCACGTACTGGTAAGTTCTTCGCCTTTGAACACGCCGGTATCGAGCCAGATATCATCGTTATGTCTAAAGCCGTCGGTGGCGGTCTGCCGCTGGCCGTTCTCGGTATTAAAAAGCAGTTTGATGCCTGGGCGCCAGGTCATCACACCGGTACTTTCCGTGGTAATCAGTTGGCGATGGCGACCGGCCTGACGACGCTGAAAATCCTGAAAGATCAGAACATTGCCGACAAAGTGGCTGCACAGGGCGAGTGGCTGAAAGGCAAACTGGCCGAACTGCAGAAACGCTATCCGGTGATTGGCCACGTACGCGGTCTGGGTTTGATGATCGGTATTGAGATCGTGAAACCAAACGAAGCGCCTGATCATATGGGTAGCTTCCCGGGCGATGGCGAGTTGTCCGCGCTGATTCAGAAAAAATGCTTCGAAGCCGGTTTGATTCTGGAACGTGGTGGCCGTGATGGCGTCGTACTGCGTCTGTTGCCGTCCCTGCTGATCAACGAGCAAGAGCTGAAGGTCTTCCTGGATAAATTTGAGCAGGCCCTGCTTGCTGCGGGCGTTCGCCCCGCGTAAACGGAGTTATTGAACACGATGTCTGATTCAAACCCAATTCTGTCGTCATCGGCGCAGAGCATCGAGGCCTATCAGCAGGCTATCGAGCAAAGCTCTCAGGCGGTTATGCAGTGGCTACAACAGTCTGAAATGTATCAGGGGAAAAGCGTTGCCGAACTGCGCGACAACATTTCCCTGAATTTCGGGCAGAAAGGCCTCGGCAACGAAGCGGCTATTGCGCGTGCCGTTGAGTATTTCCTGAAAGACAGTCTGTCTGTGCACCATCCACAGTGCGTAGCGCATCTGCATTGCCCAAGCCTGGTGGTCAGCCAGGCGGCGGAAGTGCTGATCAACGCCACTAACCAGAGCATGGATTCCTGGGATCAAAGTCCTTCAGCCACCATTATTGAAATGAAGCTGATCGACTGGCTGCGCACACGCGTTGGCTATCAATCCGGTGATGCAGGCGTGTTCACCAGCGGCGGGACCCAGAGCAATCTGATGGGGCTGATGCTGGCGCGCGATGCTTTCTTCGCGGCTAAAGGTCATTCGATCCAGCAGGACGGTTTGGTTGGCGATCTGCGCAAAATCCGCGTGTTATGTTCTGAAAACGCACACTTCTCGGTGCAGAAGAATATGGCACTGTTGGGTCTTGGCTATCAGTCTGTTATCCAGGTGAAAACAGACGATTGTTCACGTATGGACCTGAACGATCTGGCTGCTAAAATTGCGCACTGCAATGCTAACGGCGAGCAAATTCTGGCAATCGTGGCAACTGCGGGCACTACCGATGCGGGTGCAATTGATCCGCTGCGCGCGATTGCTGAGATGGCTGCAGAACAGCAGATTTGGGTGCATGTCGATGCGGCATGGGGCGGCGCGCTGCTGATGTCAGAGAAATATCGTGACTATCTGGACGGCATTGAGCTGGTGGACTCGATCACTCTGGACTTCCATAAGCAGTTCTTCCAGACCATCAGCTGCGGCGCGTTTCTGCTGAAAGAAGCCCGTCATTATGAGCTGATGCGTTACCAGGCGGCATACCTGAACTCTGAGTTCGACGAAGAGCAAGGCGTTCCGAACCTGGTGTCCAAATCATTACAGACCACGCGTCGCTTTGATGCGCTGAAGCTGTGGATGAGCCTGGAAGCGTTAGGTCAGGAGCAGTATGCCGCAATTATCGATCATGGCGTCACGCTGGCGCAGGAAGTGGCTGTGTATGTGCAGAACCATAATGCACTGGAACTGGTCATGCAGCCGCAGCTGGCAAGCGTGCTGTTCCGCTTCCGTCCTGAGCAAGAGCTGAATGATGCGGCTATTGCATTGTTGAATCAGAAAATTGGTGACGCGCTACTCGATTCTGGTCGTGCGAACGTCGGTGTAACCGAGCACAACGGTGTGACCTGCCTGAAGCTGACGCTGCTGAATCCAACGGTAACGATGGATGATGTTATCGTGCTGCTTTCACTGGTAGAACGCACCGCGCAAGAAATTCTGGCAAAATAATCTTGCTTGTTCCCCTCTTCTCATGGAGAGGGGAACAATTTTAGTCAATCGAAAGCGCCCCTACACTCATGCCGACACGGAGAATTACCGTTCGCTGCGCTGAGTGCACATCATCGTTTTACTTTTCGGCCGCCTGACGGTACTCATACGAGCCATAACCCGCGGTGTAATAGATGGCAGCGGATTTAACAACATCATTCAGAATGGCACCATCGATAGAAACGCCAGCCAGATGAAGGCGTTTAACGCATGCCTGCATCTCTTTGACGCTAGTCATACCAAATCTCGCCACCAGCAATGTTGTACCCGACCTTCTTCCCACTAATGACGCATCCGTGACAGCAAGTATTGGGGGGGTATCAACGATAACCATCTCATAATGCTCGTTGGCCCATTTTAGTAGCTGCTGGAAATGATCCCCGTTGAGCAACTCCGAAGGGTTAGTCGGCGCCTGGCCGCAGGTCAGCACATCAACGCCACCGGGCGCATAGTGCTGTATAGCGTCCTGATATCCCCCTTTTCCCATTAACACATCAGCCAGACCGCAACGGTTGGTGAGCGAAAATATCTGATGGACATAACCTTTGCGCATATCTGCATCGATAAACAGCACTTTCTGCCCAGCTTGCGCAACGATGGCAGCAAGTGATGTAGCCACCAGCGTCTTACCGCAGTCCTGCGTAGGGCCCGTCAGCATGATGACGCGATTATGGGTCCCCATCATGGTGAAATGCAGGCTGGTACGCAGGCCACGAATAGCCTCAACAAAGACATCGACCGGCCTGTCCACGGGCAGGAAAGGAACATCTCGTGTTCTGTGATTCCAGCGTTCGCTGATAAATCGCTTACTCCGCAAACGCGTCTTTTTCCACAGCCATTCAGAACGCGGCAACGTTGCAAGAACAGTTATTCCCTGCATTTCGAGTTGCTCAGGCGTTTCGATACCCCGTTTCATTGCCATACGCAGCAGGACGATGCCCACAGAAAGGACGAAGCCCAACAGGCCTCCTATTACCACGATTAACGGTTTCTGAGGTTTAATCGGTTCAGGCTGTGTGACCGCAGAGTCAATAATACGGACGTTACCAATTGCGCTTGAGCGAGAAATACTGAGCTCCTGCTGGCGCGTCAGGAGCTGTTGGTAAACCGCACGGCCGGAATCAACGTCCCTGCTCAAGCGCAGTATTTCCTGTTGCGTTGAAGGCATCGCGGTCACGCGTTTATTCAGGCGCGCTTTTTCGTTTTCAAGTGTTTGCCGCTTTTCATTCAACGCCCGATAAGTCGGGTGATCCTTTTTAAAAAGCTGAGAAATCTCCGCTTCACGAAACGTGAGTTCATTCAACTGGTTATCCGCGTTAACAATCTGTTCCAGTACGGACTTTGCTTCCAGCGTTAAGTCAACAGAATCGCGTTGTTTACGATAGCTATTGAGCCGCTCCTCGGCCAAATCCAGATCTGCCCGGATTTGCGGCAATTCTCGCTGTAAAAATGCCAGACTTTTCGCATCCTGAGCGGCCTGACGATCTATGTTTTGGCGTAAATAGTTTTCTGTGATGCTATCCAACGAACGGGCAATCAAGTCGGGATCCGGGCCCGTTAGCGACAGGTTAAGCACACCACTTTGCTTGGCCGTTTCGACGACAGCAAACCGGTTGTTAAGTACATTAATGGATTCCAGCTTCGATTGTTCATTCAGAATAAACCGCGTTCCAGATGGCCCAACCATCGAGTTTACCCAGAGAGACACTCCATTCTTTTCGAAAAATTCACCTACAACGCCTTCCCCCTGAAAATCATCAACTTCAATACGATAATTCTTTGAATCCTGTATCGTCAGCGTCAGCGACTGAGCCTTACCCTTCACAGCGGGTATATGTAAATTGATGAGACTCAACGTGGCGGGTTTGCGTCCCGTCATCCGCCCCCAGATACGCCCAAACACGGGGAAATAATAATTTTTTACGTCATAGTTCAGATGAAGATCGTCCACCGTTTTACCAAGGATCATGCGTGATTTAAGCAACTGAATTTCAGGTAACGCATCGGGAGAAAGTTCTGGGTTCAATTCACCAAGATTTTTAAGCAGGCTGTTATCCTGTTTCCCTTCGATTTGCACCATGGCGTCTGCCTTGTAAATCGGCGTCGCCACACACGCATACAGTCCTGCGATCGCAGTAAAGAGGAAGGTAATGCACAAAATAAGCAGACGATGGTCGATCATGACGCCCAGCAAACGAATGAGATCAACCTCCTGATTTTCAGTCGCTGCGACATAACCGTTTGTAGTATGTGAAGACATTAATGCTTAATTCCTTTAGTGACTCAGTCGTTGAGTCCATTCCTGACTCGCCTTGCCAAGCAGATCAAATACGTATTCATACGCTTCATGACTTTTACGAAACGGATCGGGAATCTCCCGAGGTTGTAGCCATTGCCCAAAGAGGAGCGATCGGCCTCTGATTTCAGGTGCAATAGATGAAATATGGTTCAGATGTTCAGGTTCCATTGCCAAAATAAGATCGTAAGCGCGCATCAACTCCAGGCTAAGTTTTTGCGCAACATGACCTTCAAGCGAAATACCGTGTAACGCGGCCACCTCCTGGGCTCGTGCGTCCGCCGAGTGACCGACCAGGCCACTCACGCCAGCAGACGCCACGGTTAAACCAGGCATTTGCTGGCGTAACAACCGCTCACCAATAGGCGAGCGGCATATATTTCCGGTGCAAACCACCAAAATGGAGTTAATCATTACTGCGGCCACGTTCTGATATAGCGAACGGTTTCAGTCAGATCATGCACGCCACTGATTGTCGGAACGAGTTGGGAAATGACACGATTCCACTGTGATAATGGCGCAGTCGTCACGTACACAATATCGTAAGGCTGTAGCTGGAATTCCGTTCCCAATACCAAAGCCGAGGCATCTTTAGCATTGAGTTGGTAAATGCTGGCAATTTTTCCTGATTTCGCGGTTTTGGCTTCCGAGCGGATAACAAAAATGCCCGTTGCATCCGCCATATCCTGATTGAGCCCGCCGGCATTTCCTAATGCCTCCGCGAGCGTCATTCCGCTGCGATCCATCTTGAATGTGCTCTGTTTGACAACTTCTCCCATCACGAAAACTTTCAGCGCATCGTTGCGTGGGACAAATAAAATGTCGCCGGGATAAAGCAATTTATTTTGCGTGAGATCGCCATGTTGCATGAGCGCATAAAGCGAAATATGACTGTCCTGCCCATTATGCGTGATCACTACGTCACGCCAGTCAGCATCAGGAGACAATCCCCCTGCTGCATTCACTGCATCCATCACAGTCAGTGGAATATTGGTGATAGGTTGTTGCCCGGATTTAACGACTTCACCTGTCACATACGCTTTTTGAGAGCGGAAGGACGCGACGCTAACGTCAACTTGCGGACTTTCGATCACTGAATCCAGACGAGCAGCGATCTCTTCGCGGATTTGCGACACTGTTTTGCCGGCAACATGTAATTTACCGATATAAGGGTAGAAAAGAGTCCCATCTGATGCGACCCAGTTACCGGTATCGCTCGCACTGCGATATTGACCCGCAGGTGTGGTGAGTTCCGGGTGATCCCAGACGGTAATCGTGAGGATGTCACCAACGTCAACATGGTATTCCCACTTCTTTAATCGCTCATCCAGACTAGGATTTGACTGAGATTTCAACGTCGTTGGACGTAACATATCGATGAGAGAAGGCGTAACGGTATACACATCAACTTTCTCATTAATATTAAAATTTGCATCCGTTGCAGGAATGATATTTTTACCTGATAAGCCAAGTTGTTGCCCAGGTAAAGCAGCGCACCCGGTCAAATGGCTTATTATTAGTGTTAAAATTGGCAGCGATATTTTATTTTTCATGTAAATAGCGAGGTCTTACTTTCTAAGAAATTATTAGGGCTTGCTTATAAATGACAAGCAAGTGATACATTTAATTTAAAGTTTATCAAAAACTTAAATTAAACCCTTATCAGGTAATGGACAAAAAACAAACCAGAGAATGTTTTAGCAATCCATTGCAAGCCAAAATACTGTCAGCTATAAAGTCATGCAGGGTATTCGCATGAATTTTAAATACTAGAACGTCGTGTTAATAAATTCATTCACTGTAGTGTCCAGTTTTATACTTTATCCATTACTCAAATACTTCTCACGAATCATAATTTCGATGATTCAATTCACACCAATGCATTCCCGTGAGAATTGAATCAATCCATGTGCAAACCTGCCCAAATTTGTTACATTTTTTATCGAACAAGCACAGCCATGCCATTTAAAATAGCCTGTTGACCACACTGCATGAGACAGTGGGTTGAGGTAACAGTAAAAGTCTAAGCGGAGAGAAAATGACTAAGCGTAAAATGCTGCTTTTGGGTGTCTTGATGTCACTGACCAGTGCGGCTTATTCTGCCCCACAAACGGCTTCACCATCAGGCATTCAAGCCTATGAAGAACAAGAATTCATCGCCGACTTTACAAAATTTAAAATTGGTGACACCGCTCCGGCGCAGTACCAAACGCCTGAGTACACCATCAAACAATATCAACTGCGTAATCTTCCCGCGCCGGACGCAGGGACACACTGGACTTACATGGGCGAAAATTACGTCCTGATTGGCGATACTGACGGTAAAATTTATAAAGCGTACAACGGGGATATTTTCTATCATCGCTGATTCGATCGTCGTTAGACCCTGGCAGGAGAGCGATCGCCCTTTCCTGCGGACGCTCTTTTTGCATTCTCGCCGGGTGGCCTGGCCGTGGCTTAATAGCGATCGGTGGCAACTCGAAGATTTCGATGCCGCTACGCGTAATGAGCAAATCTGGGTCGCCATCCATGACGGTCATCGGGTTGGATTTGCCTCGGTATGGACTAACGATAATTTTCTGCACAATCTGTTTGTCGATCCGCAACGGCTGCACGCAGGCGTAGGAAGCGCGTTGTTAACACACGTTCAGAAAAGCTTCACCAGCACGGGTGCTCTGAAGTGTCTGGTCAAAAATGAGCGCGCCGTGAGGTTTTATCAACGACACGGTTGGCACATCGAAGCGACGGGGGATTCTCCGGACGGGGAATATTATCTGATGCATTACAGGCTACCCTGACAGGCAGCCTGTATTATGCGTGTTTAAACCGCGCGGAAGGCGATCTCACTCGGAATGACTTCACCCTGCCAGTAAAGCTGGGCTGCGACGCGCCCTGCCAGCTGGCGATACATCTCGGCAAACTCGCTTTCAGGACGGCTAACAACCGTTGGCTTACCCTTATCAAGATCTTCACGCAGCGTGATATGCAGCGGCATTTGTCCGAGAAGCTGTGTGTGATACTGCTCGGCCAGTTTCTCAGCGCCACCAGTACCAAAGATCGCTTCGTGATGCCCGCAGTTGCTGCAAATATGCACACTCATATTTTCGACAACACCCAGCACCGGCACTTCAACCTTCTCAAACATGACGATGCCTTTTTTAGCGTCGATCAGCGCAATATCCTGCGGCGTCGTAACGACAACAGCACCCGTGACAGGAATATTTTGCGCCAGCGTCAGCTGAATGTCGCCGGTGCCCGGCGGCATATCCAGGACCAGATAATCAAGATCCGGCCACAGGGTTTCCTGCAGCATTTGCAACAGCGCTTTACTGGCCATCGGGCCGCGCCACACCATCGCGTTATCATCGGTGACGAGATAACCAATGGAATTGGTCGCCAGCCCGTGAGCGATAATAGGCGCCATATGGGTGCCATCCGGTGAGGTTGGTCGTTGATTCTCCGCACCTAACATATTTGGGATAGAGGGGCCGTAAATATCGGCATCAAGAATCCCGACTTTTGCCCCTTCAGCCGCCAGCGCCAGCGCCAGATTGACTGCGGTAGAGGATTTCCCTACTCCGCCTTTACCGGAGCTGATGGCGATAATGTTCTTAACACCATTCACGCCCGCCTGGTTTTTTACGCGTTTTAGCGTGGCGATATTGTGCGTCAATTTCCAGTCAATCGCTTTCGCGCCTGTGATGCGCAGCAGATCTGAACTGCACTGCTCTTTGAGCGCCTCGAAAGCATTCGTCCAGATAAACGGCATCTGCACTTCGATATGCAGGGTGTCATCCAGCCATGCCACGTGGTGCAACGCTTTCAGCGTCGTAAGATTGTGTTTCAGTGTTGGATGCTGAAAATTTGCCAGCGTCCCGGCGACCATTGCTCGTAAGGCTTCCGGTGATTTGGCCTGGGATTGAGGACTCATCCCGACTCCTTTGTTGTTGTTCTGAAAAAGTACTCGTCACCGTTAAGTTTACCCCAGTGGTCACAATTATTCATTTATGGATTGATGCCCTTAATTCTTGGCGTAGTTATGGCCTTTCGGGTAACATCAAAAGCCCTTTTTACAGTTAAAAGAAGTAATGCCCACTATGACTCAAGTCGCGAAAAAAATTCTGGTAACGTGCGCACTGCCGTACGCAAACGGTTCAATCCACCTCGGCCACATGCTGGAGCATATCCAGGCTGATGTCTGGGTCCGTTACCAGCGAATGCGCGGCCACCAGGTAAACTTCATCTGCGCAGACGATGCCCACGGCACACCGATCATGCTGAAAGCACAGCAGCTGGGCATGTCTCCAGAGCAGATGATTACCGAAATGAGTCAGGAGCATCAGACCGATTTTGCTGGCTTTGACATCAGCTACGACAACTATCACTCCACGCACAGCGACGAGAACCGCGAACTGTCGGAGCTTATCTACACCCGTCTGAAAGAGAACGGTTTTATTAAAAACCGCACCATCTCTCAGCTGTTCGATCCAGAAAAAGGCATGTTCCTGCCGGATCGTTTCGTGAAAGGCACCTGCCCGAAATGTAAATCCCCGGATCAGTACGGCGATAACTGCGAAGTGTGCGGCGCAACTTACAGCCCAACCGAGCTTATCGAGCCAAAATCCGTGGTGTCTGGCGCGACGCCAGTGATGCGTGATTCTGAACACTTCTTCTTTGACCTGCCGTCGTTTAGCGAAATGCTGCAGGCGTGGACACGCAGCGGTGCGCTACAGGAACAGGTCGCGAACAAAATGCAGGAGTGGTTCGAATCCGGTCTGCAGCAGTGGGATATTTCCCGCGATGCGCCTTACTTCGGTTTTGAAATTCCCGACGCGCCGGGCAAATATTTCTACGTCTGGCTCGATGCGCCAATTGGCTACATGGGCTCGTTCAAGAACCTGTGCGACAAGCGCGGCGATACCACGAGCTTTGAGGAATACTGGAAGAAAGATTCCGACGCCGAGCTGTATCACTTCATCGGCAAAGACATCGTTTATTTCCACAGCCTGTTCTGGCCCGCCATGCTGGAAGGCAGCGGCTTCCGTAAACCGACAAATCTGTTCGTCCACGGTTATGTCACGGTGAATGGCGCGAAGATGTCCAAATCTCGCGGTACGTTCATTAAAGCCAGCACCTGGCTGAATCACTTTGACGCCGACAGTCTGCGCTATTACTACACCGCGAAGCTCTCGTCTCGCATTGATGATATCGACCTGAATCTGGAAGACTTCGTCCAGCGCGTGAACGCAGACATCGTGAATAAAGTAGTCAACCTGGCGTCCCGTAACGCAGGCTTTATCGGCAAGCGTTTTGACGGTGTGATGGCGGCTGAACTGGCCGATCCGGCGCTGTATAAAACCTTCACCGACGCAGCGGCGACCATTGGCGAAGCGTGGGAAGCGCGTGAGTTCGGCAAAGCCGTACGCGAAATCATGGCCCTGGCCGATCTGGCAAACCGCTATGTCGATGAGCAGGCACCGTGGGTTGTCGCGAAGCAAGAAGGCCGCGATGCGGATCTGCAGGCGATTTGCTCTATGGGCATCAACCTGTTCCGCGTGCTGATGACCTATCTGAAGCCCGTTCTGCCAACGCTCTCTGAACGTGCAGAAGCATTCCTGAACACCGAACTGACCTGGGATGCTATTCAGCAGCCGTTGCTCAGCCACAAGGTGAACACCTTTAAAGCGCTGTATAACCGTATCGAAATGAAACAGGTTGAAGCGCTGGTTGAGGCGTCTAAAGAAGAAGTGAAAGCCGCTGCGGCTCCGGCGACGGGCCCGCTGGCGGATGACCCGATTCAGGAAACCATCACTTTTGACGATTTCGCAAAAGTCGATTTGCGCGTCGCGCTGATTGAAAATGCAGAATTCGTTGAAGGCTCCGACAAGCTGCTGCGCCTGACGCTGGATCTGGGTGGTGAAAAGCGTAACGTCTTCTCAGGCATTCGCTCTGCCTATCCCGATCCGCAGGTGCTGATTGGTCGCCAGACGGTGATGGTTGCTAACCTTGCGCCGCGCAAAATGCGTTTCGGCATCTCTGAAGGGATGGTGATGGCTGCAGGCCCTGGCGGGAAAGATATCTTCCTGTTAAGCCCTGACGAAGGTGCCAAGCCTGGTCAGCAGGTGAAATAAATAAAAAGCCGGAGATAATCTCCGGCTTTTTTTATGCTTTCTTATGCAAGCGGTTGGTCAGCCCGCGTAAGAAGTAACGCAAAAACTGGTCGCCGCATTCACGGTAATTCTTATGATCCGGCGCACGCATCATGGCGGTAATTTCCGGCATCGACACACGGAATTTCTGCTCGGCCATGATCGCCAGCACATCATCGGTTTTGAGGGAAAATGCGATACGCAATTTCTTCAACACAAGATTGTTGTTAACACGACGCTCTGGCGACAGCGGAGGCGTGTCTTCTGCCTTTCCGCGCTTATCGTAAATCAGGCCATTCAAAAACGACGAGAGAATGATGTCCGGGCAGCGAACAAAGCCCTCTTCGTCTTCTTTGGTTATCCAGCTGGTAATATTTGCCGGCGTAGTTTCCACTTCGGCGAGTGCGAGAATACGCACCAGATCGTTGTTATTCGATTTCAGGATGTAGCGCACGCTACGAAGAATGTCGTTACTTAACATAATGCCTTCAGCTTTCGGTATTGCGATGGGTGCAGTGTACCAGTTTTACAGCCCAATCGCCTCTTTCAGGCTCTTGAGATAGCGGCGGCTCACCGGCACCGTCTGCCCTGCGCGTAACACCAGTTCGGCCTGGCCGTTCTCTTCCAGACGGATCTCTTTCAGATGTGCCATGTTCACCAGATACTGGCGATGGCAGCGTATCAGCGGCGTACGGCTTTCGAGCGTGCGCAGCGTCAGCTCCGTAAAACCTTCCTTGCCTTCAGCGCTAGTGACAAAAACACCGCTCATGCGGCTGCTGACGAAAGCCACATCGTCCATTTGCAGGAGATAAATTCGGCTATGTCCGGTGCAGGGAATGAATTTCAACGTCTGCTGATGTTCCGGTAGCAGCGAGACGTCCTGCACGGTACGCTCCTGACGTAAACGGTTAAGCGTCTTGTCGAGCCGCTTTTCTTCAATCGGTTTCAACAAATAATCGAACGCATGCTCCTCGAATGCTTTCACCGCGTACTCATCAAACGCCGTCAGAAAAACGATATACGGGCGGTGTTCGGGGTCGAGCATTCCGACCATTTCCAGACCGCTAATGCGCGGCATCTGAATATCCAGGAAGAGTACGTCCGGGCGCAATTTATGCACTGCGCCAATAGCTTCTATCGCATTCGCGCATTCGCCCACAATCTCGATATCGTTCTGCTCCTGAAGCAGAACCCGCAGGTTTTCCCGCGCTAACGGCTCATCATCAACAATCAGCACTCTTAGCATACGTTTTCCTCCAGCGGCAATCTTAAGGTAATACGGGTAAAGCTGTCTGCTTCGCAGGCGACGGTGATTCCGCAATCATCGCCAAAATGCGCGCGCAGGCGTTTGTCCACCAGGCTCATTCCCAACCCGCCTGCTACGGCTGCAGGCTGATAAAGCCCGGCATTATCTTCAATATCCAGCACCAGATGATGATTAAACTGGCTGGCCGTGATGCTAATTTCACCGGTGCCCAGCAGCTGAGACGTCCCGTGTTTAATCGCGTTTTCAACAATCGGCTGCAGAGTAAACGCCGGAAGATGCTGATGCGCTAATTCATCCGGCACAAATAACGACACCTGCAAGCGCGACTGGAATCGTGCTTTTTCAATTTGCAGATACGCATTCACATGCTCAATCTCATCAGCCAGCGTGACTATCTCCGACGGGCGTTTCAAATTCTTGCGGAAAAAGGTCGAGAGAAATTGCACCAGCTGTGCCGCCTGGTCACTGTCTCGTCGGATCACTGCTTTCAGCGTATTCAGGGCATTGAACAAGAAATGCGGATTCACCTGCGCATGCAGCAGTTTGATCTCTGACTGTGTCAGCAACGCCTTCTGCCGTTCATATTGCCCGGCCAGGATTTGCGCCGATAACAGCTGTGCAATCCCCTCGCCTAAGGTGCGGTTGATGGAACTGAACAGGCGGTTTTTGGCCTCGTATAATTTAATGGTCCCCATCACGTGCTGATTTTCACCCCGTAGCGGGATCACCAGCGTAGAGCCAAGCTTGCACTGGGGATGCAACGAGCAGCGATAAGGCACTTCGTTACCGTCGGCGTAGACTACCTCGCCTGTTTCAATCGCCCGCAGCGTGTAAGCGGACGAAATGGGCTTACCCGGTAAATGATGGTCGTCACCGGTTCCGGTAAACGCCAGTAATCGTTCGCGGTCGGTAATGGCGACGGCACCGATATCCAGCTCCTGATACAGCACCTGCGCCACTTTCATGCTGTTCTCTTCGTTAAAACCCTGGCGCAAAATGCCTTCTGTCGACGCGGCGACTTTTAACGCCGTGGAGGAAAATGCCGAGGTGTATTTTTCAAACATGGCGCGCTTGTCGAGCAGGATGCGCATGAACAACGCCGCACCCACAGTATTAGTCACCATCATCGGTGCCGCGATGCTGCTGACCAAATGCAGCGCATCTTCAAAGGGACGCGCAATCAGCAAGATGATCAGCATTTGGGCCAGCTCGGCCACAAGCGTAATCGCCCCCGCGGTCAGCGGGCTAAAAACTTTATCCGGGCGACCGCGTTTGATCATATAGCTGTGAACCAGACCGCCGAGCAATCCCTCAACAATGGTGGAGATCATACAGCTCAACGCCGTCATCCCGCCCATCGAATAGCGATGTAATCCGCCGGTTAATCCCACCAGGCCACCGACAAGCGGGCCGCCGAGCAACCCGCCCATCACGGCACCGATAGCGCGAGTATTGGCGATGGAATCTTCGATATGAAGACCAAAATAGGTCCCCAGAATGCAGAAAATGGAGAAAGTGACGTAGCAAAGTAGTTTGTGCGGGAGGCGAACGGTCACCTGCATCAGCGGAATAAACAGCCGCGTTTTACTCATCAGCCACGCGATGACCAAAAACACACACATCTGCTGAAGCAGCAGCAACACCAGATTAAATTCGTACATAGCCGAAAACCGCACTTTCTAAAAACGCGTAACATACACTGATGCACATTAACTTTCTTTGAAGCATTCCAAAAAAGCTGTAATTCGTGTCCGGTATCACATCGTTTACCCGGAGATAGTCCATCCTTCGCATTATTTGTACAAAAAACGGTCGATTCTTCCTGGTTCGTGAATCAGCGTCTACAGTTATTCTGGGGATGCGCAAGCCAGGGGGCGAACATGGCGCTTTACACAATAGGTGAAGTGGCAGTGCTTTGTGAGATCAATCCCGTGACACTGCGAGCCTGGCAGCGACGGTATGGGTTATTGAAACCGCAGCGAACCGACGGTGGACACCGCCTGTTTAACGATGCGGATATTGACCGTATCCGCGAAATCAAAAGCTGGATCGATAATGGCGTACAGGTCAGCAAGGTTAAGTCGCTGTTAACCGAACACGAACCCGGTTGCCAGAGCGAATGGCGTGAGCATCAGGAAACCCTGCTACGGTTCCTGCAGGCTGGAAACCTTCAGCGCTTGCGCACCTGGATCAAGGAACAGGGGCGGGATTATCCTGCCCAGACGTTGATCACTCACCTCTTTATTCCTCTTCGCCGTCGCCTCCAGTCCCAGCAACCGGCATTGCAGACGTTACTGAGCATGCTGGATGGCGTACTGATCAATTACATTTCCGTGTGCCTCTCATCGGCACGCAAGAAGAGCGGCAAAGATGCACTGGTCGTTGGCTGGAATGTGCACGATACCACACGTCTATGGCTTGAAGCGTGGATTGCGACTCAGCAAGGCTGGCGCGTCGACGTGCTGGCGCATTCCTTACCCAACCTTCGTCCGGAGCTGTTCGAAGGGCAAACGCTGCTTGTCTGGTGCGGCGATATTCCGACCGCCGCTCAGCAACAGCTCCTGAGCGAATGGCGAGAGCATGGCTATCCCGTCTTTACTCTCGGTCCGTAATTTACCTTCACGGCATTTAATGGTTCATTAACAGACGTGCTTCACCGTATAATTGGACGGTTAACAAAAGGAGCACATCATGAAGGCAACCAAAGTGGCCGCCATTACTCTCTTCGCCTTAATGGCTATCAGCGGCATCGGCGGCGTCATGCTGGCCGGTTATTCATTTATCGTGCGTGGCGGTGTCGGCTGATATACCGCGCCAGTCGTTCAAAACCACGATCGACCACAATCGCCGCCAGCGCAACGAGCACCGCGCCTTGCAGAATATACGCGGTGTTAAATCCGCTCAGACCGATGATGATCGGCGTGCCTAACGTATTCGCCCCAACGGTTGATGCAATGGTCGCGGTGCCAATATTAATAATGACTGACGTTCGGATCCCCGCCAGAATCACCGGGGCAGCAAGCGGCAGTTCTACCTTTCTCAGCCGCTGTCCGGCGCTCATGCCCATGCCTTCTGCGACGCTCACCACCGCCGCTGGAACCGCCGTCAGTCCCGCCAGCGTCGCCTGTAAAATCGGCAACACGCCATACAATATCAGTGCAATAATCGCCGGTTCCTGACCAAACCCGATCACCGGAACGGCAATGGCGAGCACCGCCACTGGCGGAAACGTCTGACCGATGGCAGCAATGGTCTCGACCAGCGGGCGAAACTCTTTGCCTGCGGGACGTGTTACCGCGATACCGGCGCCAACCCCCAGCACAATTGCGATCACGCTCGACACGCCCACCAGCCAGAAATGCGCCAGCGTCAGGCTGATAAAACTCTCCTGCAAATAAACCGGTCGCGGTAATTCAGGAAATAACGCGCCAAACAGCGCACCGCTATGCGGCATCCATCCCAATAACGCGACAAACACCACAACCAGCCATAGCAGCGGATCACGCATCCACTTCATGCGCCACCTCCCCTGCCAGCAGATCGCGAAAATGCAGCGTGCCGCACGGCGTCCCGTGCTCATCAACCACCGGCAAGACTTCACATTGGTGGGCGACAAAGGCTGAAAGCGCATCACGCAGGCTCATCTGAATATGCAGCGCATCGCCCGTCACGGTGGCATTCTGAGGACGCAGATATTCCCCTACCGTGCGAAGCGAAAGCAGTCGGACGCCCAGTTCGCTGCGGCCAAAGAATTCGCGGACAAAATCCGTCGCCGGACGGGTTAACAGTTCGAGCGGCGTTCCCTGCTGCACCACTTCACCGTTGTCCATCAATACCAGTCGGTCGGCAAGGCGCAGCGCTTCATCGATATCATGCGTCACCAGGATAATGGTACGGCCCAGAATGCGGTGAATGCGCGTCATCTCGGTTTGCAACGCGCCGCGCGTGACCGGGTCCAGCGCACCAAAAGGCTCATCCATCAACAGCACCTGGGGATTCGCCGCCAGCGCCCGCGCCACGCCCACGCGCTGCTGCTGACCGCCGGAAAGCTGATGCGGGAAACGCTCGCGCAACTGCGGCTCAAGGCCCAGCAGCGCCATCAGTTCATCTAACCGCTCGGCGACTTTCTGCCGCGACCATTTTTGCAGTTGCGGCACGGTGGCAATATTCTGCGCGACCGTCCAGTGCGGGAACAGGCCAATCGACTGAATGGCATACCCCATGCGGCGGCGCAACTCCAGCACCGGCAGACTTCGGATCTCCTCTCCGGCAAAACGAATCATCCCGCTGTCATGTTCCACCAGCCGGTTGATCATCTTGAGCGTCGTGGATTTCCCGGAGCCGGAAGTGCCAATCAGCACTGAGAATGCCCCTTCTTCAAAGCGTAAATTGAGGTTGCGGACTGCGGGCTGACCGGCAAAATTCTTATTCACATTATGAAATTCAATCATGATTTTTCCCTTTCAGCAGAGCGAGCCACAAGGCAAAGACGGCGTCAATGACCACCGCCAGCGCAATGGTTGGAATGACGCCAAGCAAAACTAAATCCAGCGCACTGCTGAGTAACCCCTGGAAAACCAGCGCCCCGAAACCGCCGGCACCAATCAGCGCCGCAATCACCGCCATACCGACGGTTTGTACCGTTACCACGCGCAGGCTGCGCAGCAGAAGCGGCAACGCGATGGGTAGCTGCACCTTCCAGAAGCGCTGACGCTGACTCATGCCCATCGCACTGGCGCTTTCCAGCACGTCCGGTGAAACCTGGCTTAACCCCGCCAGAACCCCGCGCGCCAATGGCAGCAATGCATATAGCACCAGCGCAATGAGCGCAGGCGTCAGCCCTGTGCCTGCGATACCCAATGATGAAAGCGCAGGAAATGATTTCACCAGCCCGGCGAGCGGAGCAATCAGCAAACCAAAAAGGGCTACAGAAGGGATAGTCTGAATCACGTTAAGTACGGCAAAAACCGGCCCCTGACGAGAGGGATGACGATAACACCACATGCCAACAGGTACGCCGATCAGCAACGCCGGAATCAGCGTACCAAACAGAATGGTCAAATGCTGGACCAGCGCATCGTCAAACACATCCTGGCGATTAGCGTACTCCTTCAGCAACGAAAGCGAATGTAGCTCGCCGCTAAACACGATCAGCAGCGGCACGATCCAGATCTGCGCATTCAGCAGCCAGCGCCAGAGCGGCTGCTGAGTGAGTCGGCGAATCGCATCGCTACAGCCCAACAGGCACAGGGCTATCCACAGCCACAATCCACTGCCGATTGACGTTCGTGCCAGCGGGCTTTCAACCGTGCTCAAATGCGTAGCGGCCAGACCGGCACTCCACACCAGTAACGCGAAAAGAGATTCGCACAGGAACAACGTGAGAATCAGCGACAGACGCCCCCGCCAGAACGACAGCAACGCCATCAGCACCAGAGACAGTCCCAACAACATGGGCGAAAATGCCCATATCTGCCAGACCGCACGCCCTTCACCGGAAACCAGGCGATTAGGGGCAAAATTAACAAACGGCAACGCGCACGCTGCCAGCGCAAAGCACGCCAGCAGCAACAGTACACGGTTATGACATTTTATTGGCACCACTTTTCCCTGTTACTTTACGAGACCTTTTTGCTTCAGGTAATCGGCCGCCACTTTTTTAGCATCCAGCCCTTCCACAGCAATGCTCGCGTTGAGCTGTTGCAGCGTTTTTTCATCAAGCGTTTCAAACACCGGCTTCAGCCAGTCGCCCATCTGCGGATAGGCTTTCAGCACCGCTTCACGTACAACGGGCGCGGGCGCATAGATCGGCTGGACACCTTTTGGATCGGTGAGCGTTTGCAGCCCCAGCGCGGCAACCGGACCGTCTGTGCCGTACGCCATCGCGGCATTCACGCCTGATGTTTGCTGCGCTGCAGCTTTAATCGTCACCGCGGTGTCACCGCCAGCCAGAGACAGAAGCTGTTTCTGATCGAGTTTGAAATCGTACGCTTTTTCAAAGGCCGGTAACGCGTCCGGACGTTCGATAAATTCGGCCGATGCGGCGAGTTTAAAATCACCTTTATCTTTAAGATAACGGCTTAAATCGTCGAGGGAGGTGAGTTTACCTTTCTCAGCCAGATCTTTGCGCACGGCAATGGTCCAGGTGTTGTTTGCCGGGGCTGGCGTCAGCCAGATGAGCTTATTCTGCTCGGCGTCGAGTTTTTTCACTTTCTCGTAGCCTGCGCTGGCATTTTTCCACGCCGCATCGTTTTCATCTTTAAAGAAAAATGCGCCGTTGCCCGTGTATTCCGGATAGATATCCAGTTCACCAGACGTGATCGCGCCGCGCACGACGGGCGTTGTACCAAGCTGCACTTTATTGACCGTTTTAACGCCGTGGCTTTCAAGAACCTGAAGAATAATATTGCCGAGCAAAGCCCCTTCGGTATCGATTTTCGATCCGACTTTTACCGGCTCAGCCGCCTGTAATGGCAGGCTTAACGCCGCCAGCAACGCCGCAGACCCTAAAACCCGCTTTGAAATTGTCATTCCGCTATCCTCATTTTTTATCGCCCTTATCAGAGGCTTGAGAGAAAAGCGTAGTTTAAAACGGGCAATTTAACCGACAAAATGCGTTATTAGCATAAGGTAAGAACAATCCCCCGACTGGCGGGGGATTCAGGGGCAGGAGAAATTACAGCAGTTCGAACTCGCCTTTATTCACGCGAGCGGAGTCAACCCCGATAAAGACGTTAAACTTGCCGGCCTCAGCGTCATATTTCATCTGCTGATTCCAGAACTTCAGCGCGTCGACATCAATTGGGAAGCTGACGGTTTTCGTCTCGCCCGGTTTCAGATCCACTTTTTCGAAGCCGCGCAGCTGCTTCACCGGACGGCTCATCGACGCGGTGACGTCCTGAACGTACATCTGGATGACGGTCGCCCCTTCACGTTTACCGGTATTGGTCACTTCCACACTGGCCGTCACTTTTCCGTCACGCTTCATAGACGATGCTGACATTTTCACGTCGGAAACGTTGAAGGTGGTATAGCTCAGACCGTAACCAAACGGATACAGCGGGCCGTTCGCTTCGTCAAAGTAGCGTGAGGTGTATTTGTTTGGCTTATCCGCGTTATACGGACGGCCGGTATTGAGATGGCTGTAGTACACCGGGATCTGCCCAACCGAGCGCGGGAAGGACATCGGCAGTTTGCCCGATGGGTTGTAATCGCCAAACAGCACATCGGCAATCGCGTTACCGCCTTCAGTACCCGCAAACCAGGTTTCCAGCAGCGCGTCAGCCTGTTGATCTTCTTTGACCAGCGTCAGCGGACGACCGTTCATCAGCACCAGCACCAGCGGTTTACCGGTGGCTTTCAGCGCAGCAATCAGGTCGCGTTGACTTTGTGGAATGTTGATATCCGTGCGGCTGGACGCTTCGTGCGCCATGCCTTGCGCTTCGCCGACGACGGCAACCACCACGTCAGACTGCTTTGCCGCGTTAACGGCTTCGTCGATCATCGCCTGGGCAGAACGCGGATCAACTTTCACCGCCTCTTCGTACTGATTCAGGAACGTCACGATATCTTTATCGTTGGTGACATTCGCGCCTTTGGCATAAACCACTTTGCCGTTTTCACCCAGCGCGTTTTTAATCCCCGTCAACACGGTAACGGATTGATCGGCTACGCCCGCAGCGGACCAGCTCCCCATCACGTCGCGTTTGCTGTCAGCCAGAGGACCAACGACCGCAATGGTGCCCGATTTTTTCAGCGGCAACGTCTCGAGACGGTTTTTCAGCAGAACCAAACTTTCGCGCGCCACTTCACGGGCATCTTTGCGGTGCAGACGACTTTCCGCGTTGGTATCCGCCGGATCGGAATCTTTTGGTCCCAGATGGCTGTACGGATCGTTAAACAAGCCCATGTCATATTTTACATTCAGCACATGGCGCGTGGCGTCATCCAGCTCTGCCATCGTCACCTTGCCGGTTTTCACCAGATCGGGCAGATATTTGCTGTAATACTCGTCGCTCATGCTCATGTTGATACCGGCTTTGAGCGCCACGCGCACCGCGTCTTCTGGGTCGGACGCCGCACCGTGCTTAATCAACTCTTTAATCGCGCCGTGATCGGAAACGGTGATGCCTTTAAAGCCCCACTGATCGCGCAGAACATCTTTGAGTAGCCAGGAATCTGAGGTCGCCGGTGTGCCATTCAAAGAGTTCAGCGCCACCATGACCGCACCGCTACCGGCATCCAGCCCGGCTTTATACGGTGGCATGTAGTCGTTGAAGAGACGCTGCGGACTCATATCCACGGTGTTGTACTCTTTACCGCCTTCGACTGCGCCATACGCCGCAAAGTGTTTAACGCTGGTCATCACCGAGTAGCGATCCGCCGGGCTTTTACCCTGCATCGCTTCTACCATGGTTTTGCCCAGGGTCGCGGTGAGGTAGGTATCTTCACCAAACCCTTCTGACGCACGGCCCCAACGCGGATCGCGGGAGACGTCGACCATAGGCGCCCAGGTCATGTTCAGGCCATCATCCGCCGCTTCATAAGCAGAAATACGCCCAACGGTTCTGACTGCATCCAGATTGAAAGAGGACGCTAAACCGAGGCTGATAGGGAAAACGGTACGCTGGCCGTGGACGACATCGTAAGCGAAGAACAGAGGAATTTTCAGGCGGCTCAACTGCATCACCTGATCCTGCATTTTGCGGATGTCTTCACGGGTCACGGTGTTAAAAATCGCCCCGACCTGACTCTCCTGAATCATGTCGCGAATCGCCTCTTTCGGGTTATCCGGTCCGACGCTGATCAGACGCAGCTGGCCGATTTTCTCATCGACCGTCATTTTCGTGAGCAATTCGTTGACGAATTTATCGCGTGCTTCCGGGGTTAACGGGTGATTGCCAAACAGATCTTCAGCGAGCGCGGGTTGCAGCGCCAGACCTACTGCGACAGCTACAGAACAAAGCCATTTCATGTTGTTGTACTCTCTCATCATCAACCGCCGGAAAACTCGGCCAGACCGTGCGAAAAGCGCAGTGTGCCACAAACCCTTAAAACGTTGCAGGGTTATTCTCTGATTTTTCTCGTGAATACTTGTTCGCTTATAAGTTAATCGCGCTATGCTTTACAGCGAGAAATTTGCCCCACCACAAGGAGTGGAAAATGACTTCTGTTCGGACTCAACATCACAACGCATTCATTAACGAACTGTCGCGGCTGGTCGGCCACTCGCACCTGCTGACTGACCCGGAAAAAACGGCCCGTTATCGCAAAGGCTTTCGTTCCGGTCAGGGCGAGGCGCTGGCTGTGGTTTTCCCGGGTACGCTGCTCGACCTGTGGCGCGTGCTGGCGGCCTGCGTCGAAGCCGACAAAATCATTCTGATGCAGGCGGCGAATACCGGTCTGACAGAGGGCTCCACGCCAAACGGCAATGATTACGACCGCGATATTGTCATTATCAGCACTTTACGCCTGGATAAGCTGCATGTGCTGGATAAAGGTGAGCAGGTGCTGGCATACCCTGGCACCACGCTGTATTCACTGGAAAAGGCGCTTAAACCGCTCGGTCGCGAACCGCATTCTGTGATTGGTTCATCCTGTATTGGCGCATCGGTGGTCGGTGGGATCTGCAACAACTCTGGCGGTTCGCTGGTGCAGCGCGGGCCGGCTTATACCGAAATGTCGCTGTACGCGCGCATTGACGAAAACGGCAAGCTCACGCTGGTGAACCATCTGGGTATCAATCTCGGCGTCACGCCAGAACAGATCCTCAGTAAACTTGACGACGAGCGCGTCACCGACGCTGACGTTCAGCACGACGGTCGTCACGCCCACGATCATGATTACATTACCCGCGTGCGGGATATCGACGCCGATACCCCGGCGCGTTACAACGCCGATCCGGATCGTCTGTTTGAATCCTCCGGGTGTGCGGGCAAGCTGGCGGTGTTCGCCGTGCGTCTCGATACCTTCCCCGCCGAGAAGAAACAGCAGGTCTTTTATATCGGCACCAACCAGCCGGACGTGTTGACGGAAATCCGCCGCCATATTCTGGGTGAATTCGCGAATCTGCCGGTGGCGGGCGAATACATGCACCGTGATATTTACGATATCGCTGAGCGCTACGGCAAAGACACCTTCCTGATGATCGACAAGCTCGGCACCGATAAAATGCCGTTCTTCTTCACCATGAAAGGCCGCGCCGACGCGATGCTGGGTAAAGTCTCGCTGTTTAAACCGCATTTTACCGATCGTTTTATGCAGAAACTGGGCAACGCGTTCCCGGCGCATTTACCGCCGCGCATGAAAAGCTGGCGTGATAAATACGAACACCATCTGCTGTTGAAGATGGCGGGCGACGGGATTAATGAAGCGCAAACCTGGCTGAGTGAATTCTTCAAAACTGCCGAGGGCGATTTCTTTGCCTGTACACCGGAAGAAGGCAGCAAAGCGTTTTTACACCGCTTTGCGGCGGCGGGCGCAGCGATTCGCTATCAGGCCGTCCATTCCGAAGAGGTCGAAGACATTCTGGCGCTGGACATTGCCCTGCGTCGTAACGATACGGAATGGTTTGAACAGTTGCCGCCTGAGATCGACAGCAAGCTGGTGCATAAACTCTATTACGGTCACTTTATGTGCCACGTTTTCCATCAGGATTACATCGTCAAAAAGGGTGTCGATGCGCATGCTCTGAAAGACGAAATGCTTGAACTGTTGCGCGTTCGCGGGGCGCAGTACCCTGCTGAACACAATGTTGGTCATTTGTATGAAGCGCCGGACACGCTTAAGCGTTTTTATCGCGAGAATGATCCAACAAACAGCATGAACCCCGGCATTGGCAAAACGACAAAGCATAAATACTGGCGTGAAGCGGTTACTTCAGACGGTGGTGATTCGCAAGCCTCTGAACAATCCGTAAAGCCTCACTGAAAATATTGTTAAGCGCACATCAATCGTACTAGAGTATCGACACGTGCCGGAGAAACGTTTCTCCGGCTTTTTTCTTCCAGGAGAAAGCCCGCCATGTCGGCCGTTGAGATCTTATCTGCGAATGAAGTTGAGGTGCGCGACGCCCAGCCTGACGATGTCCACGCGATTGCCGCCATCTATGCCTGGCATGTGTTGAACGGTCGCGCCTCGTTTGAAGAAGTCCCTCCCGCTATTGATGAAATTCGCCAGCGCATGCGCGATATCGCCGCCGAGGGGTTGCCCTGGCTGGTGGCGCTTTATCGTGGTGTGGTGGTGGGTTACTGCTATGCCGCGCTGTATCGCGCTCGCCCTGCCTATCGCTATACGCTTGAAGAGTCGATCTATGTCGATGCCAGCGCCACTGGACGCGGTTTTGGCAGCGCGCTGATGGATGCCCTGATTGAACGCTGCGAACAAGGCCACTGGCGACAAATGATTGCGGTGGTGGGTGACGGGCACAACAATTCAGGCTCTATTCGTCTGCACAAAAAGCATGGCTTTGAAGTGGCCGGACAGCTCAGAAGCGTGGGCTACAAGAAAGGGAACTGGCGGGATACGCTGATCATGCAGCGTCCACTCAACGACGGTGACTGGACGCTGCCGGAATAGTTAATCGTTTTGCGCGGTTTGTTCACCCGCCGATGACGCTGAGGCCATTTGCGCAGCTTTTTGCTTTTTATAGCTCAACGCTGCCGCCGGTACTGGCTGGGCTTTACCGGTTTCAATCCAGGTCCGTAGACGGCTGGCATCGGCAAAGTGGGTGTATTTACCAAAGGCATCCATCACCACCAGCGCCACCGGTTTACCGTTGAACACAGTACGCATCACCAGACAGTGACCCGCCGCATTGGTAAAGCCCGTTTTGGTTAACTGAATATTCCAGTTCTCCCGATAAACCAGATGGTTAGTATTGCGGAACGGCAGCGTGTAAGCCGGATTCGCAAACGTGGCCATCTCTTCACGCGTGGTGCTGAGCTGTCCGATCAGCGGATACTGCTTGCTGGCGATCAGCATTTGGGTCAGATCGCGCGCGGTCGACACGTTATGGATCGACAGACCCGTCGGCTCCACAAAACGCGTATTCTTCATCCCCAGTGATTTCGCTTTCGCGTTCATCGCGCGAATAAACGCGTCGTAACCGCCAGGATAATGATGTGCCAGGCTCGCTGCCGCACGGTTTTCCGAGGACATCAATGCCAGCAGCAGCATATTTTTACGGCTGATTTCGCTGTTCAAACGCACGCGAGAGTAAATCCCCTTCATTTCCGGCGTCTGGCTGATATCGACCTTGAGTTTCTCATCCAGCGGCAGTCGTGCATCCAGCACCACCATCGCGGTCATTAATTTGGTAATTGAGGCAATCGGACGCACCAGATCCGGGTGACTGGAATAGATCACTTTGTTGGTGTTCAGATCGACAATCATCGCGCTACCCGAAGCAATTTCCGGTTGAGCGGCAGTCGTCAGTGCAGGTGTTTTCGCGATCGCAGGTACGGCAACGGGCGCCGCCAGGATCAGCGCAAGGCTAAGTAATGAGACTCGGAATTTCAGCATGGGGGAAACTTCTGATAATTATTCATGCACGTTATGACGTACGCCTCCTGTGAAAACGCGCGGACACAGGCTGGCAAAGGCATCATAGCGGTGCCGGGCGCATGTCGCCAGCGAAGAATCGTGAACAGATGCTGTATTGCTGGCATTTACGCCAGCAATGCATTCAGGTTAGAACAGTCGATAGCCGTAACCCCACAGGATCACCGTCAGCGCCAGCAAGGCCTCTAGCACCAGCACCCCGATAGCCAGCGTCGATCCCGAGAAACTTAACCCTTCCTCTTTATTAATATTCAGGAAGGTCGGGATACCGACAAACAGCAGATAACCGGTGTAAAACAGCGCAAGAGTGCCGACAAGCGCGCACAGCCAGACCAGCGGATACAGCGCCACGATGCCGCTCATAAACAGCGGTGTTGCCACGTAACCTGCGAAAACCATACACAGCGTCAATGATGGGCGCTGCGGATAGTTACGCGCCATCCAGTAAATGACACGCCCCATGATCGCCACACCTGCGAGCATGATGCCGTAGAAGATCACCGCAAGTGCCAGGCCGGTCACCCACGACAGTTTTACGATGTTGCCATCGCCAAAATTCCAGCCGATTTGCGTGGTACCAATAAAAGCGCATATCACCGGGACTGCCGCCATGAGCAGGACATGGTGCGTGTAATGGTGCGCGACCGTTTCGTTCTCACTTCTGATAACGTGCATTTCACGATTGGGATGGGAAAAAAGGCCCCAGACATGGTTCATACAGCCCCCTCATTGTCAGCCCGCAAGCGATACTGTCAGTATAATGCAGGGTTTCGATTATTTTATGTACAGCCTAAAAAAAGGCCACGGAGACGAAACGGCGTTGGTTGCGACACCATTAATTGACAGGGTGTATGATTAAAGCGGGTTCACTGAGGGAGACTATGCTTACCTTATGGATATCAATAATCTAATTGAACAGTACGGATATGTTGCCCTGGTGATTGGTAGCGTGGCAGAAGGCGAAACCATTACCCTGCTTGGCGGCGTGGCGGCCCATCAGGGATTGCTGCGCTTCCCGCTGGTGGTTGCCGCTGTCGCGCTAGGCGGCATGATTGGCGATCAGTTGCTTTATCTGCTGGGATTACGCTTCGGCCCTGCGCTTTTAAAACGTTTTAAGAAACATCAAAAGAAGATTAATCGCGCGCAGCGCCTGATTCAGCGCCACCCTTATTTATTCGTTATCGGAACGCGGTTTATGTACGGGTTTCGCATCATCGGTCCGTTGCTGATTGGTGCCAGCCGACTGTCGCCGAAAATCTTCCTGCCGCTCAATATCATCGGCGCCATCGCCTGGGCGTTGATTTTCACCTCGCTGGGATACGTTGGCGGCGAAGTGATTGGCCCATGGCTGCACGATCTCGATCAGCATTTGAAACACTGGATTTGGGTGATAGTGATTGCCGTGGCGGTCATTGCGGTGCGGCTGTGGCTGAAATACCGGGACAAAAAGCGAGAGTAAATCAGCAGGGTGACGTCATCCCCTCTCCCGATGAGAGAGGGGAAGATATTACTCTGCCGGTTTAAATTGCGGGTTTGCGATCATGAATCCCCCATCGACAATAAAAGATTGTCCGGTGGTGTAGCTGGCGTCGGTGTCGCAGAGCCAGGCCACCATGCTGGCGATCTCTTTGGTGTGCCCCGGGCGTCCGAGCGGGATTTCTGGCATTGATCCCTCTTCGACTTCGCTGTCATCCATGTCGTTCATCGGCGTGGCTATCGCCCCAGGCGCGACGGCGTTGACCAGAATGTTATGCTGCACCAGTTCCATTGCCATCGATTTGGTTAATCCCCCCAGCGCGTGTTTAGCCGCCGTGTAGGCGCTGGCATCAGGCAGCGGCGTGTGTTCATGCACGGACGTAATGTTGACGATCCGCCCGCCCCGCCCCTGCTTCACCATCTGCCTCGCGGCAATTTGCGAGCACAAAAACGCCCCATCCACATCGACGGTGAATATTGACCGCCAGTCGTCAAATGCCATATCCAGAAACGGCGCTTTGGTCATTGCCCCGGCGTTGTTTACCAGCACATCCAGGCGACCAAACCGGGCGATGAGTGATTCGATCGCCTTCGCGCCCTGCGGAAGTTCGCTTAGATCCAGCTGGATAGCTTCGGCGCGCTGACCCCGTGCCTCAATTTCACGGCAGGTTTTCAGCGCCCCGTCTTCATCGGAATGCCAGGTCACACCAATGTCAAAGCCACGTTCAGCCAACATCAACGCCGTGGTTTTGCCTATCCCTGAATCTGATGCGGTCACAATTGCGACGCGATTTGCTGCTGCCATACTCACCTCCGGAGAAATCACAAAGAGTTAAGTATAGATAATGCTCACTGATTAACTCTGGTGATAACCGCCGCCCAGTGCCGCCGTCAGTTGAAGCGTCGCATCGACATATTGCCCCTTCAGCGCCAGACCGGCGATGCGCTCCTGCAACGCCGGGATCTTCGCTTCGCTGACGCGCGACCCGGCAATGATCCCGGCGTTAAAACGGGCCTGCGCGAGCGCAACCACGCGCGCGGCATCGGCTTCGACATGTTGCTGTTGCTGATTTTTGTGCATCAGTGTTTCGACTTCACTGGCGGCATGTTCAACCTGATTTACCGCGTCAATCACGGCCTTATTGTAATTTGCCACGCTCAGATTACTTTGCGCCTGGACGATATCCAGACTGGCGTTGAGCCTGCCGCTGTCGAAAATCGGCAGCGTCAGCCCGGCCGTGACGCCCATTTGCTGTGCTGATGAACGAAATAAATCGCTTAAGTGCAGCGCATCCTGTTGCAGGAAGGCCATCAAATTTATATCTGGGTAATAGGCCGCCTTTGCGGCATCAACTTCACTGAGCGACGATTCGATATACCAGTGCGCCTCCTGAAGATCGGGACGGCGGGCCAGCAGTTCATAGCCCAGCGTCGCAGGCAGAGAGGCCTCCACCGTCGGCAGTGAGTGCGGTTTTAATACGATTGCTGAAGAGTGGGTGAGAGCCCGCAGGCGGGCTTCAATGGTTTTCATTTTGCCGTTCACTTCCGCCAGGCGTTCATCCGTTTTACTGGCGTTAATGTCTGTCTCCACCCCTTCCACGGACGACGTGATGCCGTTCTTATACAGCTCGCGATCGGCACCAATGATATTGCCTTGCTCTTTTTTGATCGCCACCAGTACCTGTTCCATCGCGTTCTGCGTCTGCCACTCCCAGTAAAGGCGGGCAACGCTGCTCGCGAGCAATTGCCGGGTTTGTTCCATCTCGGCTTTCTGCGCATTCACTTTGCCAATGCGAGCCTCAACCCGATCGCGATTTTTCCCCCACAGATCCAAATCCCATCCGGCGGTTAAGCCAAGCGTACCGTTGGTGTACCACGGGCCCGTCGTGCCTGCGGCCGGGTCGGTAGTGGCAAAGGGCCCCATTAATCCTTCTGCCGACATTTTTTGCCGCTCGGCATTCGCAGAGAAATCAAGCTGAGGACCCTCCGCCGCTGCGGCCAGCTTTGCCTGTGCCTCCGCCAGCGCAATGCGTTGACGCGCAATCTGCATATCCGGTGCATCGGCCTGAGCCTGAGCGATCAGCGAATCCAGCTGTGGGTCGTTGTACGCTTTCCACCACGAGTTTTGTGGCCACGAGTTTTGCGCCAGCTGAGTGTTGATTTTTGTTGCCGGAATAAACTGCGCCAGCGATGCCGACGTGTCGTGATGCGGAGCACACGCGACAATCGTGAAAGCGAGAGGCAAGCTTAAAGAGAAAATAATTGAACGTTTCATTACGCCATTCACATAAAAAGAAAGGCGCAAATTACGCTGGATGCTTTACTTTTTTTTAGTAACCCGTGGCAACCCGCAATTTGTCATACATTCACATAACCAGAAAAATATACACCCGCTAAATTGATGAAAATTCATTATTTATGGCAGTTATAAGTCTACTTTTCTTTCGGGCTGCTACACTTTATTTACTTAAGCTCATTTGGCGAGGGAGAAGGGAATGAAGATTTTACTGTGGGTAATTCTGATTATTTTCTTGATTGGTTTGCTGGTCGTGACGGGCGTCTTTAAGATGATTTTCTGATGATTTTGCCCGTCAGGTATTGCGCCTGACGGGCACGTCCTACGTTCACTCCGCTTTCAGCGATGCCCCGTTGGTTGCAATCACTTCTCGATACCAGTAGAAACTTTTCTTACGGCTGCGCGCCAGCGTACCGTTGCCGCTATCATCGCGATCGACATAGATAAAACCATAACGTTTAGAAAGCTCAGCTTTGGATGCGCTCACCAGATCGATCGGTCCCCAGCTGGTGTAGCCCATCACTTCCACGCCGTCGTCGATCGCCTCGCGCACCTGCACCAGATGGTCGTTGAGATAGCGAATGCGATAGTCGTCCTGCACCACGCCATTAGCGTCTGGCTTATCCTTCGCACCCAAACCGTTCTCAACGATAAACAGCGGTTTCTGATAACGATCCCACAGCACGTTCAGCAGCGTACGCAGGCCAATGGGGTCAATTTGCCAGCCCCATTCGGAACTCGCCAGATGCGGGTTCGGCACCATGCTCAGAATATTGCCTCGCGCCTGCTGGTTGAGCTCCTCGTCAGTGGTCACGCAGCCGGTCATATAGTAGCTGAAAGAGATAAAATCGACGGTGGCTTTCAGCGCTTCGCGATCGGCATCGGTGATTTCAAGCGTAATTCCGTTATCGCGGAAGAATCGCAGCATATAGCCCGGATACGCCCCACGACACTGTACGTCGCCGAAGAACTGCCACGCGCGGTTTTCCTGTAAGGCTTCCAGCACGTCTTCTGGCTTACAGGTCAGAGGATAAACCAGGCCGCCGAGCAGCATGTTGCCAATTTTGGCATCCGGGATAATCTCATGGCAGGCCTTCACCGCCAGCGCACTCGCCACCAGCTGATGGTGAATCGCTTGATAAACATCCGCTTTGCTGCTGTCTTCCGGCAGGCCGACGCCGGTCATCGGCGCATGCAGGGACATATTGATTTCATTGAAGGTGAGCCACAGCTTTACTTTCTGTTTATACCGCGCAAAGACGGTACGCGCGTAGCGCTCAAAGAAGTCGATCGTCTGACGATTGCCCCAGCCGCCGTACTGCTTCACAAGCCCCCACGGCATTTCATAATGCGACAGCGTAACCAGCGGCGTGATGTTGTGTACCGCGAGCTCGTCAAACAGCTTGTCGTAAAATGCCAGCCCAGCCTCGTTCGGCTGCTGCTCGTCACCGTTCGGGAAGATACGTGTCCAGGCGATCGATACGCGCAGGCAGCTAAAGCCCATTTCGGCAAACAGTTTGATATCGTCCGGGTAGCGATGATAAAAATCAATTGCGACATCTTTGATGCCGCTGTCGCCCTCAACGCGCTCGACCACCTTGCCAAATACACCTTGCGGCTGTACGTCAGAGGTCGACAGGCCTTTACCATCCTCCAGATAAGCGCCTTCTACCTGGTTTGCGGCAACCGCGCCGCCCCACAAAAAGGTTTTCGGGAAAGTTTTCATCACGTTCTCCTGTTATTAATGGCTTACGTTTAATAGCGGTGTTCCGGCACTGACAGACGTTGCCGCCACAATCACCACATCACGGTAATCGTCACTGTTACTGATAATAATGGGGGTCGCCAGATCGTATCCTGCATCGATAATGGCCTGACGATCGAACTCCAGCAGCAGATCGCCGGGCTGAACCTTGTCTCCCACCTTGACATGCGCGGTGAAGGGCTTGCCGTCGAGCTTCACGGTGTCGATACCGACATGGATCAGCACCTCAATACCGCTCTCACTCAGAAGGCCGATGGCATGTTTGGTCTGGAATAACGACGCCACTTCACCCGCAAACGGAGCAATGACTCTGTTGTCGGAAGGAATAATCGCCACACCTTGCCCTAGTAAGCCGCTGGCAAAGGTGGCGTCGGGCACCTGATCAAGCGCCAACACGGTTCCGCTCATTGGAGCCAAAACGTCGTCCTCGCATGCTGTTATAACCTGCTCATCCTGCGCTGCACTTTTAGGTAACCCAGCGATCAGCGTCATGACGCAGCTCAAGACCAGCGCCACAAGCGTGCCGATAATGCCGCCCCAAAGCGTGGTATTCACGCCACCCGGCGGGATCATCTGCGCCACGGTAAAGATATTGGCAAAGCCAAAGGAGTAAACGTGCGTATCGCTAAAGCCTACAATCGCGCCCCCCACCGCGCCCGCCACGCAACCGAAGATAAACGGGCGTCGCAGCGGCAGGTTAACGCCATACACAGCCGGTTCGGTGATGCCGAAAATCCCTGCGGTAACGGAGGAACCCGCTATCATCTTCTGGCGCGCGTCCCGGGTACGCAGGAATATACCCAGTGCGGCCCCCACCTGCCCCATCACCGCAGGCAGCAGCATTGGCAGCATTGAGTCGTGGCCGAGTACGGCCAGATTATTGATCATCAATGGCACCAGCCCCCAGTGCAGCCCAAAGATCACGCAGACCTGCCACAGTGCCCCCATCGCCGCCCCAGCCAACCACGGTGCCAGAACATAAATCCACTGATAGCCGTTCGCCAGTAGCTGGCTCAGCCAGGTTGCGACGGGACCAATAATCAAGAACGTCAGCGGTACGGTCACGACCAGACAGATAAGCGGCGCGAAGAAGTTTTTCATCGACGACGGTAATAATTTGTTGCTCTGCTTTTCCAGCCAGCAGCTCACCCATGCGGCAAGAATGATTGGAATAACTGAGGCGCTGTAGTTAAACCAGGTCACGGGAATACCCATGAACGCCTCTGATACCGCCCCCACCTGTTGGCTGGCTTCAAACGCCTGAATCATCATCGGATGCGTGAGCGCCCCGCCGATGACCATGGTGATAAACGGATTGCCGCCGAACTTTTTACCGGCGGTGTAGCCCAGCACCAGCGGGAAGAAGAAGAACAGCGCATCGCTTGCCGCGAACCAGATTTTGTACGTTCCGCTGTCGGTCGAGAGCCAACCGCAGACCACCGCCAGTGCCAGCAGCCCTTTCAGAATACCGGAGGCCGCCAGTATGCCGATAAATGGGGTGAAAATACCTGACACGATGTCAATCAGGCGTCCCAGCAGATTGCCTTTGTCACCGTGTTCATCAGTCGCAACGGGAGTTTCGTCCGTCAAGCCTGCTTCTGCCCGCACCGCCTGCCAGGCGTCGTGAACGTGATTCCCGATGACCACCTGAAACTGTCCGCCGCTTTCGACAACCATAATTACGCCCGGATTTTTCTTGAGCCCTTGCGCATCTGCTTTTTGATTCTCTTTTAATTTGAAACGAAGCCGGGTGGCGCAATGAACCAGACTGACGATATTCTCTTTCCCCCCAACATGGGCAAGAATATCCTTCGCCAAAGCTTGGTATTCCATTTCGATTTCCTTACATCTGATGCCCACAGGCACCGGTTGACTGAGTAGAAAAATAAAAAAACCCGAGAACGTCTTCCTTTCAGAAGCCGCGCTCAGGTTTTGCCTGCGGTATGCAGTAACAATCCAGTTTTGGGGCTTAACGCCCTTCTTTTCTCACCCGTTCAATATGAATGGCGAGGAACATAATTTCTTCGGTCGTCAGCTCTCGCTGATAGCTATTCTGCAAATGCTGCCCAATCTTTTCCGCACACTTCCACGCTTTAGCGTAGTTATCCTTCACCGCTGTATGCAGCGACACATCGTCGTCCTGCACCACGGTACGGGTCAGCATTCGTTGGGCAAAGAACTTCAAATGCGTCACAAAACGTTGATAGCTTAGTGACTCTTCGTCGTACTCCAGCTGCAGCTGGTATTTCACCAGCTGCAAGATTTCCTGCATCACGCGGGTCACGTGCATCACTTCTGGCATTTCGCTGTTGAGTTGTGCAGTCACCAGATGCAGGGCGATAAAACCGGCTTCATCTTCGGCAAGCTCAACCCCCAACCGTTTGGCAATAATTGCGCGAGCCTCCTGGCCCAGAGCGAATTCCTTCGGATACAGACGTCGAATTTCCCATAACAATACGTTCTTGATAGCGACCCCTTTCTTTTGCCGCTCGATGGCAAAGTTACAGTGGTCCGTTAACGTGATGTAGACGCTGTCCTGCAATTTTCCGAGTCTCTGCGCCGCCAGCCCAATAATGCGATCGCAGGTGGTCATCACTTCAAGGGGAATTTGACTGAGTAATTCCCCAAGCCGTCCGACCAGTTCATCGCTTTGCAGCGCGAACACTTTCTCTATTTTATCTGTGTCCAGATCTTCACCGATGCGTTTCTGAAAGGCCAGCCCACGGCCCATCACGACCTGCTCACGCCCGTGCTCATCCAGAACAACCACCACATTATTATTAAGAATTTTGGCGATTTTCATTGGAACCCCAGAAACAAAAAAACCTGACCTCTGACAAATGCCAGAAAATCAGGTTTTGCCTGCCGTAGCAGTAACAATCCAGTTTTGTCACTCTATCACTTTCATTCATGGCCTCAATGCGTCACGAGTAAAAATGTGATTTAGATCGAGATTAGTATCGCCGGAAAGACGGGGGGATCCGTTTTATTTGGACTGGATGACGCGAGCAATATCCGCTGACGTTTGCAGCGTGCGGATTTCCTGAAATAACCCCAGCGCCTCATCGTATTCTTTGCGTAAATAACTCAGCCACTGTTTGATACGAGCAACGTGATATAGCCCGGTGTCGCCCTGCTTTTCGAGTCGAGTATATTTTTGCAACAGCGTCACCACATCAGGCCAGGCCATGCGCGGTTCGTTATATTTAATCACCCGGCTCAGATTTGGAATATTGAGGGCACCGCGACCGATCATCACCGAGTCACAGCCCGTTTCCTGTAGACAGGCTTGCGCACTTGCGTAATCCCATATTTCACCGTTGGCGATAACAGGAATATTCAGCCGTTGGCGAATGTCGCGAATCGCCTGCCAGTTAATGCGCTCCGCTTTGTAGCCGTCTTCTTTGGTACGCCCGTGTACGACCAGTTCGCTCGCGCCGGCCTGCTGAACAGCATCCGCAATCTCAAACTGGCGATCGCCACTGTCCCAGCCCAAACGCACTTTTACCGTGACGGGCAGATGAGACGGCACGGCTTCACGCATCGCTTTCGCGCCGCGATAAATCAGCTCAGGATCTTTGAGCAGCGTTGCGCCGCCCCCGCTCCCGTTAACCATTTTCGACGGACAACCGCAGTTGAGATCAACGCCATAAGAGCCCAGTTCCACGGCCCGCGCAGCGTTTTCCGCTAGCCACTCGGGGTATTGGCCCAGAAGCTGAATGCGAACCAGCGTGCCTGACGTCGTCCGACTCTGACGATGCAATTCCGGGCAGAGTCGATAAAACGACTTTGCAGGCAACAGCATATCCACCACACGCAAAAACTCGGTGACGCAGAGATCGTAATCATTTACCTCGGTCAGCAGCTCGCGCACCAGTGAGTCGAGCACACCTTCCATCGGCGCCAGTAATACACGCATTCTCAATACCTGTGAAAAAAGACGCGCTATGGTAGCCGCTCTCCTGGCGTGTGGAAAGGGCTGTTTAACGCGCGTCCCGAGGTGACATCACGTCAACACAAAACCGATGACCACCATGATGACAAGCGCCAGCGAAATGATCGCCGGTCCCGTCATAAACGCGTGCACGGTCAGTTGTTCTTCTTTCTTAATGGAAGCAAATCGCGCAAGGGCGCTTTTCTCATCTGAAGCAATGATTTCTTCGAACTGCTTTTCGTAGCCCTGCTCTTTGAGCGCAGACGCGGCGTCAATATCTGCAGCTGGCCGTGCGTGAACCGCACTGCCTTTTTTGAAAATGAAATATTCTGGCATGAGGATCTCCTGCCTGTGTGGGAGATTTATCATATCATTACCGCCGAAAAACGGCCCGGTACTACACTGTTTTATATCACCTTTACCTTTAATTCTGGGGAAATGCCCGACGTTCCAAATAGGAATGTCTGGTATGCTCAAATTTCATGATGTGATCCGTAGCACGTTTCCAGGTTTAATTGTATGATGAATGCGTTTCATCAAGGACTTTCACCATGATCAAATTTCTCAATGCTGTCTGGCAATATTTGCGCGCGTTTATCCTTATTTACGCTTGCCTCTATGCAGGCATTTTCGTCGCGTCTCTACTGCCTATCACCATTCCGGGCAGCATAATCGGCATGCTGATTATGTTTTTGCTACTGGCGCTACAAATTTTGCCGCCAAAGTGGGTCAACCCTGGATGCTTCGTGCTGATTCGTTATATGGCGCTGCTGTTCGTGCCGATCGGCGTGGGGGTGATGCAATATTACGATGTGCTGAAAGCCCAGTTTGGTCCGATTGTTGTCTCATGCGCCATCAGCACGCTGGTGGTGTTCCTTGTGGTGAGCTGGAGTTCGCATCTGGTGCATGGCGAACGTAAAGTGGTAGGGCAAAAAGGAAACCAAAAATGATGGCCAATATCTGGTGGTCACTGCCGTTAACGCTGGTGGTTTTCTTCGCTGCACGGAAACTGGCCGCCCGTTTTAAAATGCCGCTGCTCAACCCGCTGCTGGTGGCCATGGTGGTGATTATTCCCTTCCTGCTGATCGCCCATATACCTTACGAGCGCTACTTTGCGGGCAGCAAAATTTTGAACGATCTGTTGCAGCCTGCGGTCGTTGCCCTGGCGTTTCCACTCTACGAGCAGCTTCACCAGATCCGGGCTCGCTGGAAATCCATCATCACGATCTGCCTGATTGGCAGCGTCGTCGCGATGGTCACAGGGACCTCTGTTGCCCTGCTGATGGGCGCTTCGCCGCAAATCGCCGCCTCAATATTACCGAAATCCGTGACCACGCCGATTGCGATGGCCGTGGGTGGCAGCATTGGTGGCATTCCCGCGATTAGCGCGATGTGCGTGATTTTTGTTGGTATTTTGGGTGCCGTATTCGGTCACTCGCTGCTGAATGTGATGCGCATTCGAACCAAAGCGGCACGTGGGCTGGCAATGGGAACCGCGTCACATGCGCTCGGCACTGCGCGTTGCGCGGAACTGGATTATCAGGAAGGCGCGTTTAGCTCGTTGGCCCTGGTGATCTGTGGGATCATGACGTCGCTCATTGCGCCGTTCTTATTCCCAATTATTTTGGCGGTGGTGGGCTAAAATTTGCGATGCGTCGCGCAATTTTTATTTTGATTTCATAAGTTGCATACATAATGAGAACTGGATCACATATAAAGCGGTAATGGCTCCGTAAACTACCGATCCATTAACCTTTATGAGGCATTGCCATGCACCCACGTTTTCAATCTGCTTTCGCCCAGCTCGCCGAGAATTTGCAATCAGCCCTGGCTCCGGTTCTGGCGGATGAGCACTTCCCCGCCCTGCTGACGGCTGAGCAGGTCACGATGCTTAAACAGGCTACGGGACTCGACGAAGACGCGCTGGCTTTCGCACTGCTCCCGCTGGCCGCTGCCTGCGCAAGAGCCGACCTTTCCCACTTCAACGTTGGTGCCATCGCGCGCGGCGTGAGTGGCACATGGTATTTCGGCGGGAACATGGAGTTCCTGGGTGCGACGATGCAACAAACTGTCCACGCAGAGCAGAGCGCGATCAGTCACGCCTGGCTGCGCGGGGAACATGCCCTGAAAGCCATTACCGTCAACTACACCCCTTGCGGTCACTGTCGCCAGTTTATGAATGAACTGAACAGCGGTCTGGAACTGCGCATCAATCTGCCGGGTCGTGAGCCACATACGCTCGGAGATTACCTGCCGGATGCCTTTGGTCCGAAAGACCTCGACATCAAAACGCTGCTGATGGATGAGCAGAACCACGGCTATGCGTTAACGGGCGATGACCTGGCGCAGTCTGCCATTGCCGCCGCCAACAAAAGTCACGCGCCGTACAGCCAGTCACCGAGTGGTGTTGCGCTGGAGTGCCGTGATGGTCGTATTTTCTCTGGCAGTTATGCCGAGAACGCCGCATTCAACCCAACCCTGCCACCACTGCAAGGTGCCCTGAATTTGCTGAGCCTGAACGGCTATGATTACCCGGATATTCAGCGCGCGATCCTCGCCGAAAAAGCCGACGCGCCGCTGATTCAGTGGGATGCCACCGCGGCCACCCTGAAAGCACTGGGCTGTTCTCATATCGACCGCACGCTCTTGGCGTAATCTTTCTTTGCGGGCAGAAATGCCCGCAAAACTGATGAAATTCCCCTCAATCAAATCGCAGTTTCTTGCGCTTCCCAGGCGGGTAAAGTAGCCTGAGTGAAATTTCACCCACGGACGAGTCATCTTCATGTTAAAGCGTGTGTTTTACAGCCTGTCTGTCCTGGTCGGCATACTGCTGTTGGCTGCGCTCGGCCTCGACCGCTGGATGAGCTGGAAAACCGCCCCCTATATTTTTGACGATTTACAGGATCTGCCTTATCGACAGGTTGGCGTGGTGCTGGGGACGGCAAAATATTATCGTACCGGCGTTATCAATCAGTATTACCGCTACCGCATTCAGGGCGCGTTAAATGCCTACAACAGCGGCAAAGTGAATTACCTGCTGTTAAGCGGCGATAATGCGCAGCAAAGCTATAACGAGCCGATGACCATGCGCAAAGATTTGATTGCCGCAGGCGTCGACCCCGCGGATATCGTTCTGGATTACGCCGGTTTCCGTACGCTGGATTCTATTGTGCGTACCCGCAAAGTATTTGATACCAACGATTTCATTATTATCACGCAGCGTTTCCACTGCGAGCGCGCGCTCTTTATTGCGCTCCATATGGGCATTCAGGCCCAGTGCTACGCCGTACCGTCGCCAAAAGATATGCTCAGCGTCCGCGTTCGTGAGTTTGGTGCTCGCTTTGGCGCGCTCGCCGACCTGTATCTCTTCAAACGTGAACCACGCTTTTTAGGTCCGCTGGTGCCTATTCCGGAGCTGCACGAAGTGCCCGAAGGTGCGCAGGATTATCCGGCAGTCACACCCGAGCAACTTCTGGATCTACAGATAAAAGACAAGAAATAAGAAAACAAAAAAGCCCGCTATCTCAGCGGGCTTTTTTTGGCTACGACTATTACTTTTTACGTGCGTATTTCAGTGAATCCAGAGCGACGGCGAAGATGATGATCGCGCCCTTGATGATGTACTGCCAGTAAGGGTTCACGCCGATATACGTCAGGCCATAGTTGATTACGGTGAAGATGATAACACCGGTGACCACGCCCACTACCGTACCCACACCGCCGCTGAACGATACGCCACCCACGACGCAGGCTGCGATGGCATCCAGCTCGTACATGAAGCCGAGGTTGTTCGTTGCAGAGCCGATACGGCCCGCTTCAAGCAAACCACCGAATGCGTAGAACACACCGGACAATGCGTAAATCATCAGCAGGTTCAGCGCAACGTTAACGCCAGACACTTTCGCGGCTTCAGGGTTACCGCCGATAGCAAAGATGTTTTTACCGAAGCGCGTTTTGTTCCACAGCACCCAGACGAACGCGACTGCAATCAGCGCATAGAAGGTGATGTACGACAGACGGAAGCTGCCCAGCGCCACAAAGCCTTGTGCGAAGGTGGAGAAGCCGCTGTCAAAACCGGAAATCGGTGATGCGCCCACGAAGTCGTAATACAGGGAGTTGATCCCGTAAACGATAATCATCGTACCCAACGTCGTAATAAACGGCGTTACGTTCAGATACGCGATGATGATGCCGTTAATCAGACCGATAATGGCACCGATAACGCACACAATCAGCACCACCAGAATGATAGGCATGGTAGCCATTTCCGGGAACACTTTGTTTGCATTATCAATGGACTGCAATAATGTTGCCGCGATAACAGCCGCTAAGCCCACCTGACGTCCTGCTGACAGGTCGGTACCCTGAGTGACAATAAGACCCGCCACACCCAATGCGATAATAATACGCACTGAGGACTGGGTCAGAATGTTACTCAAGTTTAATAAACTTAAGAACGTAGGGTCCTGGAAAATAATAATGGCCAGTAATACTAAAAGTACGACGTAAATTCCGCCTTCTTTCAGATAAGTGAGAAAACTTTTTTTATTTAACGCACTCATGAGGAGCCCCTGATCTTAAAGGTGCAAAGACGCAAGACGGAGAATTTCGTTTTGCGTTGTCGTTTTGGTGTCAACAATTCCGGCAACGAGACCATTGCTCATAACCAGAATACGATCTGTGATCCCTAACAATTCCGGCATTTCGGAAGATATAATAATGATCCCTTTATTCTTTTTGGCCAGTTCAGCAATCAGCTGATAAATTTCAAATTTGGCCCCAACGTCAATACCGCGCGTCGGTTCATCCAGCATTAAAATTTCTGGTTGGGTTAATAACCAGCGACCGATAATGACTTTCTGTTGGTTACCGCCGGAAAGCGAACCAATTTGCGTCTGATGTCCTGGGGTCTTCACACGCATTGAATCGATAACCCATTGGGTATCGCTTTTCATGCGGGAAGTATCCAGCAGGCCGACTTTATTCTTATAGTTACGAATATTCGAAATTAACGAGTTAAAGTTAATATCGAGATACGCGTAAATACCCGTCGAGCGACGCTCTTCAGTCACCAGTGCAAAACCATGATTAATGGCTTCGTTGGCATTATGGTTATTAATTTTTTTACCGTGCAGCGTGATGGTGCCATCGGCTTTCTCACGGATACCAAACAGGGTTTCCACAATATCAGTACGCTTTGCACCGACCAGCCCGGCAATACCCAGAATTTCGCCTTTGTGCAGATCGAAAGAGACATCGCGGATGGAAGGCTGACGCAGCGACGTGAGGTTGCGCACCTCAAGAATCACTTCGCCTGGCGTGTTCTGTTTGTCCGGGAAGCGCTGGTTCAAAGAGCGCCCAACCATCATGGCGATGATTTTGTCCATGTCCAGCCCTTCGAGAGGCTGGGTGGCGATCCACTGACCATCACGCAGAATAGTGATTTCATCGCAAAGCTGGAAAATTTCTTCCATTTTATGCGAGATGTACACAATACCGCAGCCACGATCTTTCAATTTACGGATAATAGTGAAAAGGTGATTCACCTCTTTTTCCGTCAATGAAGATGTTGGCTCATCCATGATGACAATTTTCGCATCATAGGAGAAAGCTTTTGCAATTTCGATCATCTGCATCTGCGAAACGGATAATGTCCCTACGCGTGCGCGCGGGTCAATCTCAATATCCAGTTCATCGAAAATAGCTTTTGTATCACGGTACATTTTGTCCTGATCGACAAATACGCCTTTGGTCGGATAACGACCCAACCACATATTGTCCATAACAGAACGTTGAAGCACCAGGTTTAACTCCTGGTGAACCATCGAAATACCATTTTCCAGCGCTTCTTTGGCTGAATGGAAATCGATCTCTTTCCCCTGAAAAAGGATGCTACCAGAATCTTTTTGATAGATTCCAAAAAGGCATTTTAATAATGTTGATTTACCTGCACCGTTCTCTCCCATCAACGCGTGAATAGAGTGAGGACGCACTTTTAAATTAACATTATCGAGAGCCTTAACGCCCGGGAATGACTTGTTAATACCGCTCATTTCTAACAAGAATTCGCGTGACGACTGAGTAGTTGTGCTGACCATAATTATACCTTGACGGCCTCGCATATCGCGTTATAAAAGGGCGCAACGAATTGCGCCCTGTGAGAACATGCAATCAAATAACTTATTTACCGACAAACTCAGCCAGGTTCGACTGATCTACGCCCACGTATGGGATACGTACAATTTTGTTCTCGATTTTCCAAGTGGTGCCATCTGCAGCACCTTTGCCCGCGGCCAGGTTTTTCGCCAGGTCGAAGGTGGCTTTCGCCTGGTTGTTAGCGTCGTTCAGCACGGTACCGGCCATTGCGCCCGATTTCACCAGCGCCAGCGCTTCTGGCAATGCATCCACACCGAAGACTGGAATAGATGATTTGTTGTGCGCTTTCAGCGCTTCAACCGCACCCATTGCCATCGCATCGTTGTTCGCGATAACCACTTCGATTTTGTTAGCATTCGGACCAGACAGCCATGCGTCCATCTTGTCTTTTGCCATTGCGGTATCCCACATCGCGGTATCAAGCGCCAGCTGCTGCGTTTTCAGCCCTTTGTCGTTCAGCTCTTTGATAACGTAAGTGGTACGCGCTTCAGCATCCGGGTGACCCGGCTCGCCTTTCAGCAGAACAAACTGAATCTGACCATCTTTATTCAGATCCCAGTTCGGGTTTGCTGCCCAATGTTTAGCGATCAGATCGCCCTGAATAATACCGGACTCTTTGGAGTCAGTACCCACGTAGAAGGCTTTGTCGTAGCTGTCCAGCGCTTTGCGGGAAGGTTCTTTGTTAAAGAAGACGATTGGCACATTCTGCCCGCGCGCTTTCTCGATAACCGTACCTGCCGCAGCCGGGTCAACCAGGTTGATTGCCAGGGCTTTAACGCCTTTTGCCAGCAGAACGTCGATCTGATCGTTCTGTTTGGACTGGTCGTTCTGGGAGTCGTTCATCAGCAGCTGGACGTCTGGCGCTGCTTTAGCATCTTTTTCAATTGCTTTACGCACAACAGACATGAAGTTGTCGTCGTATTTATAGATTGTCACGCCAATACGGGTATCCGCAGCGTGCGCTGCTGCGCCAAAAAGCATGCTTGCCATAACGGCAGACAGAGTCAAAACCTTCTTATTCATGGTATCTCCGGTTTTTTTTATGCAGGGTAATTCTTCTTGTGAATAACGATCGGCAGGCGGGTGTTAAAAAAACGTTACTGACCGCCGAAGTTCACTTATAAAATTTCTCTCTTCCGTGTTCGGTAACGCTCCAGAAATGCGCTTTATGGTTGTTTGCGGCACTTTGGCTATAGTAAAAGTGATTAATCACCGTTACATAGCGTTTCAGTTCCTAAAACGCTGACATCATAGTCAGCGCCTTGTTAAGATACTGTGAATTTACTCACAGATTGAAAACGGTTACATCACTCATCGTTATCAGTTAGTGATCGGAGCCACAATTTGCCGAATAGCAACAGAATGACGACGCACTAAAGTTGGCATGAAACAGTGTGTTGCGCTCGAATCAAGCTGCCCTGCGGCGCCCTGTAACGCCAACTCAGTGGCAAGACGCGCCATCGACGCAATAGGGTAACGCACCGTGGTTAGCTGAGGGTCTGTGTACCGCGCAATGGGGATATCATCGAAACCAATCAATGACAAATGCTGTGGCACCGCAATTCCGTTGTCTTTTAGCGCGGTAAGCGCCCCGGCGGCCATGCTGTCGTTGTAGGCAAATACCGCCGTGAGCTGCAAATTGCGTCCTAGCAATTCGACCATGGCGGCCTCCCCACCCTGCATATCCGGTGCACCGGTACCTATCCAGCTATCGACAGGCATAATCCCCGCTTCTTTCATTGCGTTCTGCCAGCCCTCACGCCGCATGTCGTCATCTTCAATGTGATGGCTTGAGGCCAGATAACCGATGCGCTGGTGGCCGTTATTGATCAGCATTCGCGTGGCCATCATGGCGCCGCTGACGTTATCCAGCGCCACGCAGCGGTGGGCGTAGCCCGGTACAACGCGGTTAATCAGAACCATCCCATCGATGTGATCCATGAAACCTGCCAACTCTTCATCGCTCAACGCTTTTGAGTGAACAATCAGGGCGTTACATCGCTGACGTATCAGCACTTCAATGGCATGACGCTCTTTTTCAGCTTCATGATAGCTGTTGCCGATCAGCACGTATTTATTGTGCTGCTGGGCAACAACGTCCACGGCTTTCACCAGCGCGCCAAAGAATGCATCTGACACATCCATCACCACAACGCCGATGGTGTCACTCACCTGAGTGGCGAGCGCCTGAGCGTTAGCATTTGGCCGATAGCCCAGCTGCGTGACCGCTTTCATCACGCTTTCACGCGTTTCAGGACTCACCAGCGCGCTGTTGTTCAGGACGCGAGAAACGGTAGCAACAGAAACACCCGCGATGCGGGCCACGTCACGAATGGTGATCATATTCACCACACTTTGTAGGATTGCAGCAACTCACAGACACCCCCTGTGTTTAGCAAGGAGGCTATTTTGGCAGCGACGGAGAAGGGACTACGTGAAGAAGCTCACACAGATGAAAACGGTTACATCCGTTTTGTTAATGATTGTGATCCAGATCGTTATCTGGATGTATTATTCAATGAAACACCCGAAGCAAGTGCGGTTAATTGACGCCATACCCATTCCACCGGGCCCTGACGGAAATAGCGCAACCAGATAACGGAAAAGAGCATGTTGACCATCCAAACGGGGATCACAAATGCCATGAGCTGGAACCTGTCGAATTTCATAAACAGGCCTAATCGATAGAAAAGCGTCGTGCAGATTACGGTTTGCAGCAGGTAATTACTGAGAGCCATGCGTCCAACGCACGCGACAGCAGCGGCTAATCTGAAACGTGCAATTTGCGGCCAGAACCCGAAAATAAGCGACGCATAGCCGATGGTCTGGAACGGCGCGCTTAGCTCTCGCGGAGCCTGCAACAGAAAAGCACACCAGCGATAGTCCCAGCCCAACATCCATTGCGCACTCACCGCAGGCAGGTTAATCGCCATGCCCAACAGAACCAGTCCGGCTCCCGTGAGGCGATAATGCCTGAGGCTAAACGCCCCTTTTAGCCAGCCGGTGCGCATCAGCGCGGCACCGATCAGCATCATCCCCGCCAGCTGCCAGCCGTATTGCGCCCCTAATGCGAGCAGATTGTCTCCGAGCATATCCGCCCGATTGCTGATCGCTTCGACGCCGCCTTTCAGCTTCCAGTATTGCTCATACTGGAGCGATGCCGCGCCAGGGATCCACGAACGATTCGTGGTACCGCCCGAAATCATACCCAGCAGCAGCAGGACCCCAATGCCAATGGCATAGAGCATCACGCCAGTGTTAAACAGGCTTTTGGCATCCTGCGCGTCGCGGATCATGCGCCAGCAAATCAGCCCGACTAAACCATAGGCCAGAAGAATGTCGCCATCCCACAAAAACAGACCGTGAATAAACCCGAGGATGACCAGCAGCGTGAGGCGGGACTGAATCCAGCGCTTGCCGCGCTTGAGCAAAATCTGGAGACCCGCACCAAAAAGTAACGCAAAGAGCGTGAGGAATTTGACCTGCGCAAACAGATCTAAAATCGCCCAGGTCCATGCGTCGCGGCGGGTGATTTCGCCATACCAGGCAGGATTGAGATAAGCCGCCTTTGGCAGACCAAAGGCGCTAATGTTGAGCAGCAGGATACCGAGGATGGCAACGCCACGTATAAAATCCAGCGTGACATTACGCTCCATTTATCCTGCCTTCCGATCAGTTGTGGTGACGCACTGCGCGCAGAAATTCCTGACGGGTATTCTGGCTCGACTTAAACAGACCGCCAAGGGAGGTCGTGGTCGTTGCACTGGTGGCATCACGTACGCCGCGCGCTTTCACGCAATAATGCACGGCATCAATGGATACAGCCACATTGTTGGTCCCCAACAGCGTTTGAAGCGCAGTCAGAATTTGCTGGGTCAAACGTTCCTGAACCTGCGGACGCTGGGCAAAGAACTGCACAATGCGGTTAATTTTAGACAGGCCAATCACCGTATCTTTAGGGATATACGCCACGGTCGCTTTGCCATCGATAGTAACAAAGTGGTGTTCGCAGGTACTCGTCAACGTAATTTCGCGCACGGTCACCATTTCATCGACTTTCATTTTATTTTCGATGACGGTGATTTTTGGGAAATTAGCGTAATCCAGGCCGGAGAAAATCTCGTCGACATACATTTTTGCGATGCGTTGCGGCGTCTCCATCAGGCTGTCGTCGCTCAGGTCGAGATTCAGCAACTGCATAATCTCGGTCATGTGCCCGGCAATAAGACGTTTGCGTGTTTCATTGTCCAGTTCGGTGACCGGTGGACGCAGCGGGGTTTCAAGACCACGCGCAACCAGCGCTTCGTGGACGAGAGCGGCTTCTTTACTGAGTGATGGCATTATTTTTCTCCTGCAGGTGTGGCTGCCTTTTACCCTCATAGAGGCAAAAGTGTTCGCTCATTGTGCGTGAGGTGACGCACATAATCCAGTATTCACAGCGATAATTATTGCGATTGCCGTTGCCTTTCAGCCTGACGGTTCCAGACCAGTGCTCCGCCAACAATCAGGGCGACACCCGCCAGACCCAGCGCAGGCTCCAGTTGGTGAGTCAGCCAGGTGGAAATCGCGGATGTCACCGGGCCCACCAGCTGGCCTATCGCGTATCCCGTGGTCAAGAGTCCCGCCATGTAACGGGTATGTTCGGGTGCCAGCTCGCGACCACACAGCAGCGAGAGTTGAACGGCGCAGAGAAATCCGCCTCCGACCAGCAACGCACCGGTCACCAGACCCGCGATCCCCGGCATTAACCAGGCGGCAAAAACGCCCAATCCCTGCAACCACAGCACAATGGATAAACGTCGATTCGACGTCGAGACATGGCGCAGTGCGATACTCAACGCGATCCCCACCACGGCCGCTACGCCAAAAATCGGCCAGACAAACTGGGCAAACAGGCTTCCCGGAAAACGCAAAGCGGCCATCTGCGACAAAAATGTCGCCGGAAGAATATACCCAAACCCGGCCAGGCTATAGCTCCAGACCAGGCGACGCAAATCGGGTGTCAGTACCAGCGGATCGGGTGCGGTACCAGGGCGGTGCAGCTGTCCGCCACGCGGTAAATAGCGCGCCACCAGCACAATTAAAATCAGCGCCAGTACGCCATAAATTTGCCAGGCTGCACCCGCCGAAAGCGATCGCGCCTGAATATAAACGGCCAGCAGGCCGCTGAGCGCAATGCCCGCCCCTGGACCCGCAAACACTGCCGCGCTCAGACCAGGCTTGCCGGAATGCGCCAGCCGTTCATTGGTCCACGCGGCGATCAACACCATGGACCAGCCGCTCATGCAGCCGATCACAAAGCGTATCATTCCATGTACGATGGCGTTATCCGCCACAGCAGAGAGCAGCGTCAGCGCCACGGAGCCTACAATCCCCAGATACAAGCGCCCTTCGACAAAACGATGCGCACGCATGGCATCCCATGCACCGACCAGGTAGCCAAGATAATTCATGGCAGCCACTAATCCGGCGCTGGTAAGCGTCAGCTGTCCAGCCGCGATCATCAGCGGAACCTGGGGCGTAAAGGCAAAACGCCCTATTCCCATCGCGACGACAAGCACCACAAATCCACTAAGCGCGATACGCAGCGCCATGATCGCTCCAAATGTTAAATTTAAGTAAATTTATGATGCAGTATATCGGGTAACAGCGGAAGTGAAAGTTGCTCACAGGTGAATGAATAATATGTATTATGGGTTTAATGAATACCTGTATGCATTAAGGAGCCTTGCATGGAACTGCTCGAAGAGCACCGTTGTTTTGAAGGTCGGCAGCAGCGCTGGCGGCACGACTCCACAACACTGAATTGCGCGATGACGTTCAGTATATTTCTACCGCCAACCGACGGGAAGGCAAAACCGCCGGTGCTGTACTGGCTTTCTGGCCTGACCTGCAACGATGAAAACTTCACCACCAAAGCGGGTGCGCAGCGCGTTGCCGCCGAGCTGGGCATTGCTCTTGTTATGCCGGACACCAGTCCCCGTGGCGATGATGTCGCCGATGATGCGGGTTACGACTTAGGTAAAGGCGCAGGATTTTATCTGAACGCCACGCAGCAGCCGTGGGCAAGCCATTACCGGATGTATGATTACATTCGTAATGAACTGCCCGCGCTGATTGCAGCGGAATTTGATGTCGGTGACCGATGCGCGATCAGCGGGCATTCGATGGGCGGACACGGTGCGCTCATTATGGCGCTCAAAAATCCTGGCATGTTCACCAGCGTGTCGGCGTTTGCCCCGATCGTGAATCCCACGCAGGTACCGTGGGGACAAAAAGCGTTTTCACACTATCTGGGTGAAGATACGGATAAATGGCAGGAGTGGGACAGCTGTGCGCTGATGCAGGCGAGCCAGCCGGGAGACGCCATTCCTACGCTTATCGATCAGGGCGATGCGGATCAGTTCCTCGCCAACCAGCTCCAGCCAGCTGTCCTTGCAGAAGTGGCGCGCCAGAAAGCCTGGCCGCTGACGTTACGCATTCAGCCGGGTCACGATCACAGCTACTATTTCATCGCATCGTATATTGAAGATCATCTCCGTTTCCATGCGGAGCATTTGTTCAAGTAAGCCCGAGCATTATGCCCGGTAGCCTTTCGCTCACCGGGCATTTCATACATCAGAACTGATAATCTACGGCCATAAAGTAACGACGGCCATCTTCCGTATAGCTGTAATCGTCACGGCTGAGATCTTTATCCAGCAGGTTTTGCACGCCGGCACGCAGCTTAACGTTTTTCGTTGCCTGCCACGCTCCGCCCGTATTCCAGACGACATAACCGCCAGGCGTTGTATCACCATCGGCAACGGCGCGCTTCTCACCCGTGTAGTTACCCTGCACGTAGAATGACCATGCCTGGGTCGCCTGCCAGTCAACCGTACCGTTTGCCGTATGGAACGGCAGTTCGGACAGCGGTTTATTACCGCCGTTGCTAATATCACGCCCATCGTTATAGGTGTAGTTCAGCGTCATTTTCCAGTCTTCTGCCAGCGGGAATTTCAGTTCCGTTTCGACGCCACGAATACGCGCTTTGTTGACGTTGTAATAGCGGAAAATCGGTTCGCCGTCGCCGTTCAACCCGACATAATTCGGGTAACTTTGCGCATCGTTAACGTTGGCGGTACGGGTGATGCTAATGCGATCATCCACGTTATTCTGGAAGGTGGTGATGCTGGCCTGAACGCCTTCTAACCAGCCCTCTTCCCCGGCGTAATAAAGGCCGAGTTCGAAGCTTTCGCTGGTTTCTGGTTTTAGATCCGGGCTCCCCACAATTTCGCATGCGCCGCGGCAAGAACCGGTGGTCCAGTCAGGGCTAAGCTGCAGGAGTGATGGCGCTTTAAAGGCCGTGGCCCAGCCACCTTTCACCGTCATCGTGTCGGTCGCGTTATACACCAGATACGCACGCGGGCTCCAGTGATCGCCATAGGTTTCATGGTCATCCATACGCACGCCGGTGGTCAGCGCCAGCGGCTCGAAGATACGCCATTCATCTTCGATAAAGAGCGCGTACTGGCTGGCCGAGGTGTTATTGCTGGTACCACCCGTCAGGTTGACCGGATCTTTCAGCTTATCGTGACGCCATTCGCCACCCAGAGTCAGCAGCTGACTGATTTCACCCAGCGGCAGCACGTATTTCCCGTCCACGGCAGTGCTTTCCGAGGTGATCGGGCTGCTGTTTCCCGGATTTTTGTTATCGACTTTTTCACCGTAAACTTTCAGTTCGCTGTTGCCCATATCCCAGCGGCCATTGTGGCTTAGAGAATAGTTCTGGCGATCCAGACGGTTCTTGTTGAGCGAGTCGGAGTCGCGATCCTGACGGTCGTAACCGTAGCCTGCGGTAAAATCATGATTTTCGTCTGGCGTCCAGGCGAGTTCCACATTACCACTGCGGCTGGTAAAGCCTTCAATGCGCGGCGTTTCGCCGGTCGCGGTCGTGGAGGATTTTTGCTGATCGTCTTTTTCACGCTTAGAGAGGCTTCCGAAGGCTTTCAGCCCCAGAACGCCGTCCACCAGCGGACCGCTGGTGTAGAACTGGCCGTTATAGGTATCGCCACGATCGCGGTGGTGCTGGATGGTGGTGTCCGCCGTCAGCGTACCAGTCCATTTTTGACCAATTTTCTTGGTGATGATATTCACCACCCCACCCAGCGCATCGGAACCATACAGCGATGACATTGGCCCGCGCACCACTTCGATACGCTCAATGGCGTCAACCGGGATCCAGTTGAGATCGAAGTCGTTATGACGGAATACGGCATTGCGCGAGCTGACGCGCTTACCGTCAACCAGAATCAGCGTATAGCTGCTGTCCAGTCCTCGGATGCTCACGCCTTTACGGTTATCCCCTTCGCTGGTTAATTGCACGCCTGGCACTTCCCGCAGGACATCTTTCAGGTTGTTGACCGGCTTACGTTGCAGATCCTGCTGAGTGATGACGCTGATACTGGCAGGCGCATCTTTGAGGTTTTGTTCGGTGGCCGATGCAGTGACAACCAACGTGTCGCCAGATTCCGCAGCAATCACAGGCAGGGCAAAGGACAGTGCGGACGCACAAAGTCCTCCCCTTACGAAGGGATTCAACCTAAACATTCCATTTCTCCATGAGGTAAACACAACAATATCAAATCTTTATTGCTCACAATGCCTTGCGCTCCGCCTGCTTCTTTGGCCGGTCGGATGGGTGTTTATGTGCAGGTGTGGCCGTCACGTCATCGTCAAAAACAGACCGCAATGCTGACGCTTTCATCCTGTTGAAAATCGTCGTAACGATAAAGCAAACGATAACTATTATCAATTAAATTGTTAACAATTATGTCTTTTCTCCATACTGTGGACATAAAAAAACCCGCTCATGTGAGCGGGTTTAAAAGAGAGGAAAAGCGATTATTTTTTGAATCGTCCAGGGAAGTCCATTTCACTGTAGCTGACGAAGCGCGTGCCTTTTGTCAGTTTGTAGCCAAACCAGATAATCAGGAACAGCGGAATCCCGATATACGTCGCCATCACGCCGCCCCAGTCAATGGTGTCTGACAGGAAGGCTTCGTAATTCTGACCGAGCGTGATGATCAGGCACAGAACGAAGGCGAAGATCGGCCCAATCGGGAAGAATCCTGAGCGGTATGGCAGGTCATTAATATCATGCCCTTGCATAACGTAACCGCGACGGAAACGATAGTGACTGATGGCGATCCCCAGCCAGGCGATAAAGCCCGTCATACCGGAGGTATTAAGTAACCACAAATAGACCGTCTGATTACCAAACATAGAGGTCAGGAAGCACAGCCCCGCGACCACCGTGGTGGCGTACAGCGCATTGCGCGGCACACCGCCGCGTGACAGTTTGGCAAAAATGCGGGGCGCTTTACCGTCGCACGCCAGGGTGTACAGCATACGCGTTGAGGCGTACATGCCGGAGTTACCCGCAGAAAGCACCGCCGTCAGAATAACCGCGTTCATCACCGCCGCCGCAGAAAGCAGACCAGCATGCTGGAAGACCAGCGTGAACGGGCTGACGCTGATATCTTTCACATCGTTACGCAGCAGGCTCGGGTCGGTGTAAGGAATGATCAGGCTGATAATCAGAATGGCGAACACGTAGAACAGCAGAATACGCCAGAACACCTGACGCACTGCGCGCGGAATGTTCTTCTCCGGATCTTCCGATTCACCGGCAGCAATACCAATCAGTTCCGTTCCCTGAAAGGAGAAACCAACAATCATCGCCACGCCAATCATGGCCGCAAATCCCCCGGCAAACGGCGCCTCGCCAATTTCCCAGTTGCTCCAGCCCGCCGGTTCCGCCCCTTTAAAGATGCCCACAATCATCGCCACGCCGACAATGATGAAGATAATCACGGTCGTCACTTTGATCAGGGAGAACCAGTATTCTGCCTCACCAAAACCACGTACCGAGATGTAGTTCAGCAGGAAAATCACCGCCAGGAAAATAGCGCTCCAGATCCAGCCCGGCGTGTCCGGGAACCACCAGTTCATCACCAGCTGCGCGGCCACGAGGTCAACAGCGATAGTTACCGCCCAGTTGTACCAGTAGTTCCAGCCCAGCGCGAAGCCAAAGCCTTCTTCTACGTATTTTTGACCGTAAGTCGAAAAGGAGCCGGAAACCGGCATGTATGCCGCCAGTTCGCCCAGGCTGGTCATCAGGAAATACACCATCAGGCCAATCAACATATACGAAAACAGCGCGCCGCCAGGACCTGCCGCTGAAATGGTTGCACCGGATGCAACAAAAAGACCTGTCCCAATGGATCCGCCAATGGCGATCATTGTCAGGTGACGCGCCTTGAGTTCGCGACGTAGCGCGGGCGCTTCTGTGGTTTTATTTTCTGAAACCATGTGAAAATGCTGTCCATTTTAAAAATGAGGCGCGATTGTAGCAGACGATCCGCGTTCCTTCTGGCAGAAATGCGCAGTTATAAGAGAGCTTCATGACTGGCCGAGGATTATAAGTAAAGCTGAGCGACCTCCCCTCCCCCCGCGCGGGGAAAGAGAAGGCTAGTTGTTGCAGTAACGCAGAAAACGCTGAAGAGAACTGGAGAGGTGTTTCTGCCGATGATGAATACACCACAGCGTGCGCACCAGCTTGGGCAACGGGACGGGGATTTCCACCAGCGAACCGCTCTCAAGCTGTTCGGCAATCACCCGACGCGACAAACAGCTGATTCCCAGGCCGTGACGCACGGCATGTTTAATGGCTTCGGAGTTCCCTAATTCCATTCCCAGATGGAACTGCGGCAAATGGGAAAGCAGCAGATAATCGACGATTTCGCGCGTGCCGGAACCGTGTTCACGTAAAATCCACGGGGCCTGCGCCAGGCGTTCCAGCGTGACGTCGCCGTGCAACAATGCTGAAGCTGGAGAAGCAAAGACCACCAGTTCATCTTCCAGCCACGGCTCGGCAATAATATCGACGTTATGACACGGCCCTTCGATAAGCCCGATATCCACGCGAAAATCGATAATGGCGTTAATCACATCCTGGCTATTGCCGACGCTCATCTCCAGCGGCAGCGTCGGGAAATCGCGACGGTAGCGGGCGATTACCTCCGGGAGAATATAGTTCCCGATGGTGCTGCTGGCGAACACACGGATGGCGCCATTCTCCTCGCGAAATAACTGCTCGATTTCAACCGCCTGCTCCAGCAACGCCAGCGCACGCGGGTACAGCAGGCGCCCATGTTCATTCACCACCAGGCGTTTGCCTACCCGGTCAAAAAGCTGAACGCGCAGCTGGCCTTCAAGATCGGTGAGCGCCGCGCTGACTGCAGACTGTGACAATGCCAGGCGCACAGAGGCCTGAGTCGTTGATCCGCTTTTCAGGACCTCGGCAAAAACTTCAAGCTGACGCAATGTTATGTGCATGGTTGCTTACCACTTATAAAGATTAATTATAAATATATAATCAATTTTATTTTTAAGCCAGAGCGCCGTAATCTTTTAACCAGAGAGAGGAGAAGGTTATGACAGCAATTACCCTACACAATCATCGTTCAGTGTGGCATTACGCGCCGGGGCTTGCGCTCAGTGCCGCCATCACTGGTGCAGCATTATGGGGCGGGAGTATTCCGGCCGTCGCAGGTGCCGGGTTTAGCGCACTCACGTTGGCTATTCTGCTCGGCATGGTGGTCGGCAATACGGTATATCCACAGATTTCACAATCCTGCGACGGCGGTGTGATTTTCGCCAAACAGCACCTGCTGCGTCTGGGCATTATTCTGTATGGTTTCCGCCTCACCTTTTCGCAGATTGCGGACGTGGGCGTCAGCGGAATTGCCATTGACGCTCTGACGCTGACCAGCACCTTTTTGCTGGCCTGCTTTATCGGCCAAAAAGTCTTCGGGCTGGATAAAAAAACCAGCTGGCTGATTGGTGCGGGCAGCAGTATTTGTGGGGCCGCGGCAGTACTCGCGACGGAACCGGTGGTTAAGGCGGAATCCAGTAAAGTCACGGTTGCAGTGGCGACCGTGGTTATCTTCGGTACGCTGGCGATTTTCCTTTATCCGGCGATGTATCCGCTGGTCGCACACTGGTTCACACCTGAAACGTACGGCATTTATATTGGCTCAACGATGCACGAAGTGGCACAAGTTGTCGCTGCGGGTCACGCCATCAGCCCTGAGGCGGAAAATTCAGCGGTCATTGCCAAAATGCTGCGCGTGATGATGCTGGCACCGTTCCTGATTATTCTGGCCGCACGTGTTAAACAGCTGACACCCGCCGGGAAAGGTGAAAAAAGTAAAATTACCATTCCGTGGTTTGCGATTCTGTTTATCGCAGTGGCGGTGTTTAACTCATTCCATCTGCTGCCAAAAGCAATGGTTGATATGCTCGTCACGCTGGATACCGTGTTGCTGGCAATGGCGATGGCGGCGCTCGGCGTCACTACACACGTCAGCGCACTGAAAAAAGCAGGTGCAAAACCTCTGCTGATGGCATTAATGCTCTTTGTCTGGTTGATTGTCGGCGGGGGCGCTATCAACCTGGCCGTACACAGTCTGATGGCATAAAGCACTACATCCTTCTCCTGTTAACCCGCTATCATAAGCGTTTCGGGTTAACAGGAGTCCCTTTATGAAATATGTTGGAGCGCACGTTAGCGCAGCAGGCGGCCTTGCAAATGCCGCCATCCGCGCCGCCGAAATTGAGGCGACCGCGTTCGCCCTGTTCACCAAAAATCAGCGCCAGTGGCGCGCTGCGCCGCTCACCCCTGAAATTATTAATGATTTCAAAGCCGCCTGCGAAAAGTATAACTTCGGGCCGGGGCAGATCCTGCCGCACGACAGTTACCTCATCAATTTGGGCCATCCGGTTCAGGAAGCGCTGGATAAATCACGTGAGGCCTTTCTTGATGAATTGCAGCGTTGCGAACAGCTTGGCCTGACGCTGCTGAATTTCCATCCGGGCAGCCATCTGATGCAAATCGACGAAGACGCCTGTCTGGCGCGCATTGCGGAATCCATCAACATCGCGCTGGCGCAAACAGAAGGCGTCACGGCGGTTATCGAAAATACGGCTGGCCAGGGCAGTAATCTGGGTTTCAAATTTGAACATCTGGCAGCAATTATCGATGGGGTGGAAGATAAAACGCGCGTGGGCGTGTGCATCGATACCTGCCATGCCTTTGCCGCAGGATACGATCTGCGCAGTCAGGAAGAGTGCGAGAAAACCTTTGCAGAATTTGAGCGCATTGTCGGCTTCAAGTATCTGCGCGGTATGCATTTAAACGATGCGAAAAGCGCGTTTGGCAGCCGTGTTGACCGCCACCATAGCCTCGGCGAAGGCAACATTGGTCACGATGCGTTCCGCTTTATTATGCAAGACGCGCGCTTTGACGGTATTCCAATGGTGCTGGAGACGGTTAATCCGGATATCTGGGCTGAAGAAATCGCGTGGCTGAAAGCACAGCAGACCGCTGAACAAGCGGCATAAAAAAAGCCGGGTCGCATTAGCACCCGGCTTTTTATTGATTCAACGAACTTATGCTGCTTTAGTTACCGCTGCGGACTCCACTTCCGGGCGCTTGAGCACCGCGTAAGACAGACCAGCAATCAGCGTACCCGCAATAATCGCGAACAGATAACCCAGCACCGGCGTAATCGCACCAGGAATCAGCAGAACGAACAGACCACCGTGCGGTGCCATCAGTTTTGCGCCGATTGCCATGGAGATAGCCCCCGTCACTGCGCCGCCAACGATACAGCAAGGCAGAACACGCATTGGGTCACGTGCGGCAAACGGAATGGCACCTTCAGTGATGAAGCACAAACCGAGAACCAGAGCCGCTTTGCCCCCTTCCTGCTGCGCTTTATCAAACTTACGACGTGCAATAATCGTTGCCAGGCCCAGGGCCAGTGGTGGCACCATACCCGCCGCCATGATTGCCGCCATCGGCGCATAGGTCTGGGTACTCAGCAGGCCAACACCAAAGGCATATGCCGCTTTGTTTACCGGACCGCCCATGTCGGTACACATCATGCCGCCGAGGATTGCGCCCAGCAGTACCGCGTTCGCCGTACCCATGGTTTGCAGCCAGTGGGTAAGACCTTCAAGGATGCCAGCAACCGGTTTACCAATCAGGTAGATCATGCCCAGACCAACCACGAGGCTGGAAATCAGTGGAATGATCAGGATCGGTTTCAGCGCTTCCATACTTTGCGGCAGCTTCAGCTTCGAGCTGATCGCTTTCGCAACGTAACCCGCCAGGAAACCTGCGATAATACCGCCGATGAATCCGGAGCCGGTGCTCACTGCCAGCATGCCGCCGATAAGACCTGGCGTCAGACCTGGACGGTCAGCGATGGAAAATGCAATGTAACCCGCCAGCACTGGTACCATCAGCGCAAACGCTGAACCGCCACCAATCTGCATCAGCGCAGCAGCCAGTGTGCCCGGCTCTTTAAACGCTTCGATACCGAAGGCAAATGAGAGCGCGATACACAAACCGCCCGCCACCACCATCGGCAGCATGTAAGAAACACCGGTCAGCAGGTGACGATAGGCGCCCGCGGACTCTTTCTTACCTTCAGTTGCAGATTGTGATTTTGCAGAGGCCTGATACGGCTTGGCTTCGGCCAGCGCCTTGTCAAACTCCTGTGCTGTTTTCTTCAGCGCCAGGCCGGTTGAAGTGCGATACATCGGCTTACCGGCAAATTTTGCCAGGTCAACTTCGATATCAGCCGCCACAATCACCAGATCGGCTTCAGCCACTTCTTCAGCCGTAATCGCATTGCCTGCGCCGACAGAACCACGGGTTTCAACCTTCACCCACCAGCCGCGTTTTTTCGCTTCGGTTTCGATGGCTTCAGCCGCCATAAAGGTATGCGCCACGCCGGTTGGGCATGCGGTAATAGCCACAACACGTTTTGGACCCGTTGCGGATACAGCAGCATCGGCGACCGGCGCGCTGTAAATCGCCGCATGGCCTTTCGCTTCGCTCAGGAATAATTCTGGGTGTGCCACGGCGCGGTTAATATCGCCCAGCCACACTTTTTTACCGTTCAGCGCGCTGTCAGCGGGCATTTTGTCGCCCAGAACAATCGCCAGTTCAGCGTCATTCGGGTTATCGACAATTTCAACATGCGCTTTGTCTGCCGCTGCGCCCAGCAGCGTTTTCGCCATATAGGCGCGAGCCTGTCCAAGACTGGAATCAATGATCAGCAGCGTTTTCATTATGCCTCTCCTGCTGTTAGTTAAAAGGTTTTAAGTCAACGCGCGCCATCATCGCGGCCAACTGGGTACGTTCGGTAATACCAACATTGCTCTGGCTTACGGCCAGGGCAGCAACAGCGGTTGCAAGACGTAAAGTATGTTCACTGGATTCACGCATCAGCAGGCCATAGATCAGGCCGCCGACCATCGAATCCCCTGCGCCCACGGTACTCACAACTTCCACCGACGGTGGTTTGGCAATCCATTCGCCAGACGCGTTAACCCACAACGCACCTTCCGCACCCAGAGAAATCACAACGTGAGCGATACCTTGTTCACGCAGCGCATGAGCGGCTTCAATAACATCTTTTAATTCTGGCAGTTTACGACCCGCCCAGATCTCAAGTTCGCGACGGTTGGGTTTAACCAACCACGGAGACGCTTTAAGACCGGCAACCAGCGCTTCGCGGCTGCTGTCGAAGATGATGCATGGGCATTGGCTACGCAGACGCAGCATCCAGTCGGTGAACGCTTCCGGGCTTACGCCGGATGGCAAACTGCCACTCACGCAAACCATGTCAAACTGACCAAGCCAGGTCAGAGAGTCGTTAACAAAGCGTTCCCAGTCTGCGGGCGTCACTTCGAAACCGGAGAAGTTGAAGTCGGTCACTTCTCCGTCTTTTTCTGTCAACTTCACGTTAATACGGGTACGGCCTTGAACGACCTGGAAACGGTTCGCAATCCCCAGCTCGCTGAACAGCTGCTGAAAACCATCCTGGTTGTCTTTTCCCAGGAATCCGCCCACGGTCACGTCAATGCCCAAATCTTTGAGCACCTTAGCAACGTTAATGCCTTTACCCGCAGCGTGCAGGCCCGTGGTCCGCACGAGGTTGACTTCACCGCGTTCCACTTCTGGCGTAAAACCAACCAGATCGTATGCGGGGTTTAGCGTAATAGTGGCGACACGTCTGCTCATTATGCGCCCTCCCCCAAACCTGCCGCGATGGCGTCGCCAACCGCTTTCAGCGCCTGTTCAGCATCAGCACCTTGCGCAGTGAAGCGCAGGCGATGGCCTTTTTTGACACCCAGCGCAACCACTTTCATCAGGCTGCGGCCATTGGCCGGTTTGCCGGAACCATCGAGATTGGTCACGGTGATTTCACTGTCGAACTGTTTGATCGTGTTGACAAGCATGGTGCCCGGACGGGCATGCAGGCCGTGCTCGTTACGTACTACAAATTCAGCGCTGAGCACGTCATCGGTAGAAACGTCATCGCTGGTCAGCAGTGCCAGCAACGTAGCGGCATCTGCGTTCAGCAAACGGTCAGCTTTACTGCTCAGCAGCAAGTCGCTGAGGCGCTTAAGCACCGCAACCGGCTGCTCATCCGCCATCGCGACGGTCACCAGCAGCGCTGCCTGTTCACCATCCACATCAAAAGCTGTTGCTGCACGGCTCACCGCGATTGCGCTGCGGACATTGCCTTCTGCGCTGTCGTTCAGCCAGACACCCTGACCGAGATTCAACGGCTTGTCGTTGATTACGCGGGCGACAAAGGCGGTCTCAACCGCACCGGCTTCTTTCAGGCGACCCGCGTTCAGCGCCTGTAACGTCACCAGATCGGTGGCGAGAACATCAAGCGTCAGCGTATCGTTATCCAGTTTCAGCACTTCACTCTGCTTTTCACCCATCAGCAGCGCACGCAGCTCTTCAGCCGTGGTCGCTGACTGCAGTTGTTCAGCCACAGCGTCGTCGCTCAGCACATGCGTCAGCTGACGCAGCAAGCCCAGGTGTTCATCACCACTGGCGGCGATACCGATGGCAACGTATGCCACCTGCCCTTCGCCCCACAAAATGCCCTGCGGGAACTGATAAACCTGAACGCCGGTTTTCAGGACCTGATCGCGGGTATCCGTAGTGCCGTGAGGAATGGCGATACCGTTACCCAGGAAGGTTGAGGTCTGTTGCTCGCGCGCCAGCATGCCGTTAACGTAGCCTTCAGCAACGTTCCCTGCCTGCACAAGGCTCGCCGCAATCTTGCGAATGGCTTCTTCTTTATTACCGGCCTGTTCGCCCGGATGGATGTCTTGCACTGATAACTTGAACATGGTTCTCCTCTCTCGCTGAACTTGAATCGTTTCAGCCTTAATGAGAAAAAATGCGCTAACGTGCTCTGTTAGAGAGATAGGATAGCGCTGAAACGTTTCAAGGAGTCTTGCGCTTTCTGATAAAGCTTGCAAGGAAAGTTGCCGTTTCTGTTTCAGAATTTAGAACTGCAGCACATTTCTTCAACGATTGACTTACATCTGCTGATGGTTGGGTGATGCCTGCCGCTTCGCTTCAGCACCGTTCAGCAACCTGTCATTTTGAAATGCTATTTTGATTTAGTTGTGGGATAATTGACCGCATCACCTGTTTATTATCTGACAAGCGGCGTAAACTCCGCTCCTCTTTACATCACTGATATAGAAACATGCACAATACCCCCGCTGCCGCCTCACCAAAGCCATTTGATCTGACGTCATCGGCGTTTTTGATTGTTGCCTTCCTCACGGGTATTGCCGGTGCACTGCAAACGCCAACGCTTAGCTTATTTCTGACTAATGAAGTCCATGCCCGTCCGGCTATGGTCGGCTTCTTTTTTACCGGAAGCGCCGTTATCGGCATCCTGGTCAGCCAGTTCCTGGCAGGCCGCTCGGACAGAAAAGGTGACCGCAAAAGTCTGATTGTTTTTTGCTGTCTGCTGGGCGTGTTCGCTTGCGTACTTTTCGCCTGGAACCGCAACTATTTTGTCTTGCTGTTTGTGGGCGTATTTCTCAGTAGCTTTGGATCGACTGCCAACCCGCAAATGTTTGCCCTCGCACGGGAACATGCCGACCATACGGGCCGTGAAGCGGTGATGTTCAGCTCCATTTTACGTGCTCAGGTCTCACTGGCGTGGGTTATCGGGCCCCCTCTGGCTTACGCCCTGGCGATGGGATTTGGTTTCACCGTGATGTATCTCAGCGCTGCCGCCGCTTTTATCGTCTGCGGCGCGATGGTGTGGTTTTTCCTGCCGTCGATGCGCAAAGAGCCAAAACTGGCAACCGGCACGCTGGAAGCGCCACGGCGTAACCGTCGCGACGCCTTACTCCTGTTCATCATCTGCACGCTGATGTGGGGCACGAACAGCCTCTATATCATTAATATGCCGCTGTTTATTATTGATGAGCTGCATCTGCCGGAAAAACTGGCGGGCATCATGATGGGGACGGCGGCCGGTCTGGAAATTCCGACCATGCTCATTGCGGGATATTATGCAAAACGCTTCGGGAAGCGTTTTCTGATGCGCATCGCGGTGGTGGCAGGTCTGCTGTTTTACATCGGAATGCTGACGGTACAAGAACCGGCCCTGCTGCTGGCTTTACAACTCCTGAACGCGATCTACATCGGCATTCTCGCGGGTATCGGCATGCTCTATTTTCAGGATTTGATGCCCGGCCAGGCAGGCGCGGCGACTACCCTTTATACCAATACCACGCGCGTGGGCTGGATTATTGCCGGATCGTTAGCAGGAATTGTGGCGGAAATCTGGAGTTATCACACGGTCTTCTGGTTCGCACTGGTGATGTGCATTATCACCGTAGGCTGCCTGACGCGCATCAAAGATATTTAGGGCGCGGTTAGCATTTCCAGCTCAAGAAGCCAGGTCATCGCTTGCGCACGCGTATTACCGCACATCTCTTTCGCGGGTTGCAGCCCGGCGCAGACCTTTGGGCGTGACGGTGAACCGAAGATTTTACACAGATTATTGTCAGAAAGCTGAACGCAACGGATGTTGGCGGGTTTGCCATTCGGCATGCCCGGAATAGGACTGGTGATGGACGGTGCGGTGCAACACGCGCCACAGTCTGGGCGACAATCCATAAACACTCTCTATAAGTCACTAAGGCCCGTGCTGTCAGGCATGCCACGCACAGTAACACCTTTTGCGTATTGATAGCAAAAGCCACGAATTCCGCTTGCCTGAAAGGCTGCGCACGAGTAATTTGACGCGATATTTTTTACCTCACAGTAAACAGGATTACTGCAATGCCAAGAGCGAATGAAATTAAGAAAGGTATGGTGCTGAACTACAACGGCAAGCTGCTGATTGTGAAAGACATTGATGTTCAGTCTCCTAGCGCCCGTGGCGCAGCAACGCTTTACAAAATGCGCTTTGCCGATGTGCGTACCGGCCTGAAGGTTGAAGAGCGTTTTAAAGGTGATGATATTGTTGATACCGTGACCCTGACGCGCCGCTTCGTCGATTTCTCCTACATTGACGGCAACGAATATGTGTTCATGGATAAAGAAGACTACACGCCGTATATCTTCACCAAAGATCAGATTGAAGACGAGTTGCTCTTTATTCCTGAAGGCGGCATGCCGGATATGCAGGTTCTGACCTGGGATGGCCAACTGCTGGCGCTTGAATTGCCGCAGACGGTTGATCTGGAAATCGTAGAAACGTCACCGGGCATCAAAGGCGCGTCGGCAAGTGCGCGTAACAAACCCGCGACGCTGACTACAGGCCTGGTCGTTCAGGTTCCTGAATACCTTTCCGCTGGCGAAAAAATTCGCATCCATATTGAAGAAAAACGTTATATGGGTCGCGCAGACTGATACAAAAAACCCGGCTTTCGCCGGGTTTTTCTTTTACAACAGTTCTGGATACTTGAGCATTTTCAGCGCCAGTTCAACGCCCCGCACTTCCGCCATCCCTTTCAGACGGCCAATCGCAGAATAACCCGGGTTCGTTTTCTTGCGTAAATCGTCGAGCATTTGATGCCCGTGATCCGGACGGAATGGAATCGGACGCACATCGCCAGCGTGCTTACGACGCTGTTCTTCGCTCAGAATCGCATCCACTACCGCCACCATATTCACGTCGCCCCCCAAATGAGCCGCTTCGTGGAAGGTTTTTGGATTATTTTCGCGACAGGTAGCACGCAAATGGGTGAAGTGAATGCGATCGCCAAAGGCTTCGATCATCTTCACCAAATCGTTATCTTCACGCACGCCGTACGAGCCCGTGCACATGGTGAAACCGTTATGAATGCTATCAACCGTCTCTTTCAGCCATTGCATGTCTTCAATAGTGGAAACAATGCGTGGCAGACCGAGAATCGGGCGCGGTGGATCGTCCGGATGAACGGCCAGGCGTAAACCACAGGCTTCCGCCACCGGCACAATTGCACGCAGGAAATACGCCATATTTTCACGGAGCTGGTTTTTGTCTATGTCGCCGTATTCCGCCAGACGCGCGCGGAACTGATCCAGCGTGTAACCCTCTTCAGCACCCGGCAGACCCGCGATAATGTTACGCGTCAACTTTTCAATATCCGCGTCAGAGGCATCGGTAAACCATTTCAGCGCCTGCTGCTGCTCTTCTGCGGAATAATCCGCATCTGCGCCTGGACGTTTTAGAATGTGCAGTTCAAACGCTGCAAAGGCGATCTGGTCAAAGCGTAGCGCTTTGGAACCGTCTGGCATTTGATATTCGAGATCGGTACGCGTCCAGTCCAGAATTGGCATGAAGTTGTAGCACACGGTATCAATACCGCAGGTCGCCAGGTTACGAATACTCTGCTGATAGTTGGCGATCCAGGTCTCAAATTGTCCTGAATGCGTTTTGATATCTTCATGAACCGGGATGCTTTCAACAACCGACCAGGTCAGCCCTTTCTCTGCCAGCACGGCCTGACGTTTTTTGATCTCTTCCACCGGCCAAACTTCACCGTTTGGAATATGGTGCAATGCGGTCACGACGCCTGTTGCGCCAGCCTGACGCACATCATCAAGAGAAACCGGATCATTCGGCCCGTACCAACGCCAGGTTTGTTCCATCGCTTCACCCTCTAAAGTTGTTATACCAATATGTGATACTGCAATGACGACTACCATACATGTTTGATAAAAACGGTCAACGCGCTCGGCAGTATTGATTGATCCAACTCACAGAATCTGGATATTTACGGCTTACCAATTCAATTTGCTGTCATATAACTTTACACTGCCATTGTTAATTAATGGTTAATCAGGTGTGTACCACATGAAGAATATTGCCTCCGCCTCGCTTCCTCCGCACGTGCAACTGCCTCAGTACGATCGCCAGCAACTGCGCTCCCGCATTGTTCATTTCGGTTTTGGCGCTTTTCATCGTGCGCATCAGGCGTTGTTAACAAACCGTGTGCTAAACGCCAAAGGGGGCGACTGGGGTATCTGTGAGATTAGCCTGTTCAGTGGCGATGTGCTGATGAGTCAGCTTCGCGAACAGGATCACCTGTTTACCGTGCTGGAAAAAGGCGCTGACGGAAATCAGTCGATTGTTATCGGCGCTGTGCATGAATGCCTGAATGCCAAACTCGATTCGCTGGCGGCCATTATTGAGAAATTTTGCGAACCGCAGGTGGCCATTGTTTCGCTGACCATAACCGAGAAAGGCTATTGCATCGATCCGGCGACGGGCAAGCTGGATACGCAAAATGCACGTATCCTTCACGATCTTGAAAACCCCACAGAACCGCACTCAGCGCCCGGTATTCTGGTTGAAGCTCTCCATCGCCGCCGCGAACGCGGTCTCACACCTTTCACCGTCCTGTCGTGCGACAACATCCCTGATAATGGACATGTGGTCAAAAATGCGGTGCTGGGGATGGCACAAAAACGCTCGCCAGAGCTGGCCAAATGGATTGAGACGCACGTCAGTTTCCCTGGCACCATGGTTGACCGCATTGTGCCCGCAGCCACGGAAGTATCGCTGGCAGAAATCACTCAAGAGTTAGGCGTTGAAGATCCCTGCGCGATCAGCTGCGAGCCGTTTATCCAGTGGGTGATAGAAGATAATTTCGTGGCCGGTCGCCCGGAATGGGAAATCGCTGGCGTTCAGATGGTGCAGGACGTTTTGCCGTGGGAGCAGATGAAATTACGCATGCTCAACGGGAGCCACTCGTTTCTGGCGTATCTGGGTTACCTCGCGGGTTTTGCGCATGTGAGTGATTGCATGCAGGACGACGCATTTCGCGAAGCCGCGCGTCGCCTGATGCTGGATGAACAAGCGCCGACATTACGCATCACGGATGTCGATTTAACGGCGTATGCTGACAGCCTGATCGACCGATTTGCCAATCCGGCGTTACAGCATCGTACCTGGCAAATCGCGATGGACGGCAGCCAAAAATTGCCGCAGCGAATGCTGGAAGGCGTGCGCGTACATTTGCAACGTAAAAGCGCCTGGCCACTGCTGGCCCTTGGTATTGCCGGATGGATGCGCTATGTGAGCGGCGTTGATGATGCAGGGAATGTCATCGATGTTCGCGATCCGCTGAGCGAAAAAATTCGGGCGATTGTTGAAACCAGCAGCGAAAAAGGCCGCGTAAAAGCGTTACTGGCCCTTTCAGAAATTTTTGGCAGCGACTTGCCACAGCACGCCCAGTTTGTCGATGCGATAACTGATGCCTACCAGCGTATTGTCGAGCGTGGCGCACGTCAGGCCGTTATCGATACCCTCGCGATTTAACTTTTTTTGCTCTAAAGGGCGAATGGAGACACTGTCCGTTCGCCCTTCCCTTCTCAAGGCTGTCATTTTTCGCCAGGATTATTGATAATTGTGATGTATTACAATTTTCCTGGAGCGCATGTGACCAAAACAAACCTCGTAACCGGTTTTCTCGGCAGCGGTAAAACCACTTCCATCCTTCATTTGCTGGCCAATAAAGATCCGGCAGAAAAATGGGCCGTGTTGGTCAACGAATTCGGCGAGGTCGGGATTGATGGCGCATTGCTGGCAGACAGCGGCGCGATGGTCAAAGAAATCCCAGGCGGATGCATGTGCTGCGTCAACGGTTTACCGATGCAGGTTGGGCTAAATACGCTGCTGCGTCAGGGGAAGCCGGACCGTTTAATCATCGAACCGACCGGTCTGGGCCATCCCAAACAGATCCTCGACCTGCTCACCGCGCCGGTATATGAGCCGTGGATCGATCTGCGAGCCACGCTTTGTGTTCTCGACCCACGCCAGCTGCTGGATGAGAAATCCGTGCAAAATGAAAACTTCCGCGACCAGCTTGCCAGCGCAGACATCATTGTAGTGAATAAAGAAGACCGTGCTACGGACGAGAGTCGAGCGGCGTTTACGCTGTGGTGGCAGCATTTTGGCGGCGACCGCCAGTTTGTGCAGACAACCCAGGGTCATATCGATAATGCGCTGCTGGATCTTCCGCGTATGAATTCAGCTGAACTGCCTGCAAGCGCTGCGCATTCGCACAGTCATGTCGAGAAAAAAGGCCTGGCGGCACTGAGCCTGCCAGCTCATCAGCGCTGGCGCCGCAGTCTCAATAGCGGTCAGGGCCATCAGGCCTGCGGCTGGATTTTTGATGCTGACACGCGCTTTGATACGATCGGTATTCTGGAATGGGCCAGGCTCGCCCCGGTCGAACGCGTAAAAGGTGTGATGCGAACGCAAGATGGGCTGGTGCGGATCAATCGTCAGGGAACAGATTTCTTTATCGAAACGCAGAACGTTGCACCACCTGATAGCAGAATAGAGCTCATTAGTGCGGTTAACACCGACTGGAACCTGCTTCAGGCTAGCCTGTTGAAGCTTCGTTTAAGTTTGGGTGATTAACGTTGTCACCGACTAAACTATTCAAGATGATGATGATTAAAAGACTTCCATACATTTTACTGCTTAACGCTGCCGGTTTTGCGCTGTTTTTGTCCTGGTATCTGCCAGCGAATCATGGCTTCTGGTTCCCGCTGGACTCCGGTATTTTCCACTTTTTTAACCAGCTGTTGGCAAAAAGCCAGGCCTTTTTGTGGCTGGTGGCCGTCACCAACAACCGCGCCTTCGACGGGTTTTCATTGCTCGCCATGGGCTGCCTGATGCTCTCTTTCTGGCGAAAAGAGGACGCAGCTGGCCGTCGCCGCATCATCGCCATTGGGCTGGTGATGTTGCTGACTGCCGTGGTGGTGAATCAACTGGCTCAAGGGCTGATGCCGGTTAAGCGATCCAGTCCGTCGCTCTTTTTCCCGGACATCAACCGCGTCAGTGAATTACTGCATATTTCGACTAAGGATGCCTCGAAGGATAGTTTCCCTGGGGATCACGGAATGATGCTGCTTATTTTTTCGGCATTCATGCTGCGTTATTTTGGCAAAAAAGCGTTTGGGGTTGCCCTGATTATTGTTGTGGTTTTCGCTTTCCCACGCGTAATGATCGGCGCTCACTGGCTGACCGATATTGTGGTCGGTTCACTTTCTGCCGTCCTGATTGGTTTGCCCTGGGTATTAATGACGCCGTTGAGCGATCGTCTAATTGCCCTTTTCGATCGGTATCTGCCTCTAAAATGCAACAAAGAAAAGACAAATAACTAACTTAAATTAACGCTATTCATCAGGGATCATTTTAGATCCCTGGAAATTCTCCGCTATATTTCTACTCGATTGTCATCTCTTCGTAATATCATTCACGTTGTAAATGAATGCATTGCATGCTTTTTAAGCTAAATTGACGGTATTTTGCGCAATCCCAACTAATCACTTTCTCTATCACAATTTCTTATAAAAAAACCAATATTATTGCTCGCAATGACTAAGCCGATCAGTTAATCTCGAACTCGTTTTGCCTCACAGAGATAATTATTCTCACAGTGAATAAGTTTGTGCGTTAGACCACAGATTTGACCATAAAGAATTGTCTCATTGTGCGCAGATATTTAGTCTCGTCACGTTTGGCATTTTATAACGACTTTTATCGTTAAGGACTTCAAGGGAAAATAATCAACATGGTCAAATCTCAACCGATTTTGAGATATATCTTGCGGGGAATCCCGGCAATAGCAGTTGCAGTACTGCTGTCTGCATGTAGTTCGACAAACACTGCAAAGAATATGCATCCTGAGACGCGTGTTGTGGGCATGGAAGATGCCTCGTCACTGCAAGCCTCTCAGGATGAATTTGAGAATATGGTACGTAATCTGGACGTTAAGTCCCGTATTATGGACCAGTATGCTGACTGGAAAGGCGTGCGCTATCGTCTGGGCGGCAGCACCAAAAAAGGTATCGATTGTTCCGGTTTTGTACAGCGTACTTTCCGCGAGCAATTCGGGTTAGACCTTCCGCGTTCTACCTACGAACAGCAGGAAACAGGTAAATCTATTTCACGCACGAAACTGCGTACCGGTGATTTAGTGCTGTTCCGTGCGGGTTCAACCGGTCGACACGTCGGCATTTACATCGGCAACGACCAGTTTGTTCATGCATCCACCAGCAGCGGTGTGACGATTTCCAGCATGAATGAGCCCTACTGGAAGAAGCGCTATAACGAAGCGCGCCGTGTTCTGACCCGCAGTTAATCTGTTATGTCGCTGGTTATCCCTTGGCTGGCGACATAATAAAAAAAAGCACTGCTTCGGCGGTGTTTTTTTTTGCCTACGAGAAATCTCCCCCTGCAAGAAGGGGAAGCGAGATAATCCAGGCTATAGTCTTGTAAATTCGTAAGTTTAGCCGTCGTGCCGCAACTGACGGTCGTTCAGGAACAATGACGTTTATGTTCACCCGTTACTTTTCCACCAGCCGTAAAATTCTGACAGGCAGCATTCTGGCAGCCTTACTCGTCGCCCTCCTCTGCGGAATGCTGCAATTTTTCCTTAGCTATCATAAGCGGGAAGTAAAATTCGACACCCTCATCGTCGACCTTCGCGTATACATGGAGAGCTACTTCTCCGAGCTTAAAACGTCCATTGATACCCTGCAGCCCTATACGCTGGACGCCTGTCAGGATGTGCGCGATGAGTTAACCTCGCGCGCCGCGTTTAGCGTCAACGTTCGTGCCTTTCTACTGGTAAAAGACAACATTGCGTTTTGTTCTTCAGCTACAGGCGCCATGAATGTTCCCCTGACTGAACTCATACCCACGCTGAATACGACTAAATCAGTCGACATGGCCCTTTTGCCCGGAACGCCCATGCTGCCGGACAAACCCGCTATCGCTATCTGGTACCAAAATCCGCTGGTGAAAGGTGGCGGTGTCTTCACGTCGATCAATATCAATATGACGCCATATCTGCTTTATACCGCACGTCAGGACGAATTCGCGGGTGTTGCGATCATTATTGGCGATACGGCGTTATCAACCGAGTCAAACCGCCTGGTCAATGTTCACGATTTACATGAACCAGCCACCCGCAGTACGACGCTTAAAGACGTGCCGCTGACCATCAATCTCTACGCGCAAGAGTGGACCAGCGATGAAATCCTGTTTGCGCTATTTTTTGGTTTGATATGCGGTATTGCCGCGGGAACGCTTTCCTATTACATCCTCTCCATTCGACTGAATCCTGGCAAAGAGATCCTGACGGCCATCAAGCAGGGTCAATTTTATGTGGTCTATCAGCCGGTTGTCGATGCCGCACACCTCAAGATGCAGGGCGCCGAAGTGCTGATGCGCTGGAAACATCCGACGATGGGCGAAATCCCGCCGGATGCGTTTATCAATTTTGCCGAAGCGCAGAAACTGATCGTGCCTCTGACGTTACATCTGTTTGATCTGATTGTCCGCGATGCGGCACAGTTACAAACGGTGCTGCCCGCAGGCGCAAAACTCGGCGTTAACATTGCGCCAGGGCATCTGCATGCCGACAGTTTTAAAGATGACATGCGTCGATTTTCCGCGTCGTTACCTCCCGATCACTTCCAGGTGGTGCTGGAAATCACCGAGCGCGACATGATAAATCAGCTTGAAGCCGCGCCATTATTCGAATGGCTACAGCACGAAGGGTTTGAGATAGCCATCGACGATTTCGGGACAGGCCACAGCGCGCTGATTTATCTGGAACGTTTTACGATGGATTATCTTAAAATCGATCGCGGCTTTGTGAACGCCATTGGAACGGAAACGGTCACGTCCCCGGTGCTCGACGCCGTGCTGACGCTGGCGCGGCGGCTCAACATGGCCACGGTGGCGGAAGGTGTTGAAACGCCAGAACAAGCCGCCTGGCTGCGTGAACACGGCGTTAACTTCCTGCAGGGTTATTGGATTAGCCGCCCGATGCCGCTGATGCAATTCCTTAACTGGAAGCCAGATTCCACGAAACACAGTGAATAATTTCACAATGGCAGCGTCGTCACTTATTATTCAGCTAAACCGAAAGCCTCACTGCGGGTGAGTCAGAATAAAAGAGGGATACGCTGCACATGACTATGCGCTTTGTTTTGCTACTGCTGACGTTGTTCAGCGTGACCTGCCAGGCGCAGACCATCAAAGAGAGCTATGCCTTTGCCGTTCTGGGTGAACCCAAATACGACGCTAACTTTACCCACTTTGATTACGTAAATCCGGCTGCACCAAAAGGCGGGAACATCACGCTCTCCGCAATGGGAACGTTCGATAACTTCAACCGCTTTGCGCTGCGTGGTGTTGCCGCCGAACGCACCGATTCGCTCTATGACACACTCTTTGTCACCTCCGATGACGAGCCCGGAAGCTACTACCCGCTCGTCGCCGAGGCGGTTCGTTACGCTGATGATTTTTCATGGGCAGAAGTCACGATCAATCCCCGCGCACGTTTTCATGATGGGTCGTCGGTAAAAGCCAGCGATATCGCCTTTACCTTTCATAAGTTTATGACCGAAGGCGTGCCGCAGTTCCGTCTGGTGTTTAAAGGAACAACGGTTAAAGCGATTGCGCCATTAACCGTGCGTATTCAACTGGCGGAGCCCAGCAAAGAGAGCATGCTGAGTCTTTTCTCGTTGCCCGTTATGCCGGAATCATTCTGGAAAGATCATAAGCTGAGCGACCCGATTTCCACGCCTCCGCTGGCTGGAGGTCCTTACCGCATCACGAGTTGGCGGATGGGGCAATATCTTGTTTACTCGCGCGTAAAAGACTACTGGGCCGCCAATTTACCGGTCAATCGCGGCCGCTGGAATTTCGATACTATCCGCTACGACTACTATCTCGACGATAATGTGGCCTTTGAAGCCTTTAAAGCCGGTGCATTCGATATGCGCCAGGAAGTCAGCGCCAAAAACTGGGCCACCCGCTACATCGGCAAGAATTTTGCGAATCATTACATCGTCAAAGATGAACAAAAAAATGAATCAGCGCAGGACACGCGCTGGCTGGCATTTAATATACAACGTCCTGTTTTCGCCGACAGGCGTGTACGCCAGGCCATTACCCTCGCCTTTGATTTTGAGTGGATGAACAAGGCGCTGTTTTACAATGCCTACAGCAGGACCAACAGCTATTTCCAGAATACAGAATATGCCGCCCGCGACTATCCCGACGCCGCAGAGCTAACGTTGCTCGCACCGTTGAAAGCAGAAGTTCCCCCTGAAGTTTTCACGACCATTTTTGTGCCGCCCACCACTAAAGGGAGCGGTTACGATCGTGACAATTTGCTCAAAGCGAGCGCTTTACTGGATGAATCCGGCTGGGTGTTAAAAAATCAAAAACGAGTGAATGCCCAGGGCAAACCGCTCACCTTTGAGCTGCTGCTCTCCTCTGGCGGAAATAATCAGTGGGTTCTGCCGTTCCAGCACAATCTGGAACGACTCGGGATCACCCTGGAAATCCGTCAGGTTGATAACGCGCAGATAACCAATCGAATGCGCAATCGTGATTACGATATGATGACGCGTCTGTGGCAGGCCCAGCCATGGCCCAGCACTAACTTACGCATTTCATGGGCGTCGGAATATATCAACTCTACCTATAACGCCCCTGGCGTCTCAAGCCCGGCAATCGACACGCTGATCGGTAAGATCATTGCGGCGCAAGGCGATAAAGAAAAGTTACTCCCGCTAGGTCGCGCACTTGATCGGGTATTAACCTGGAATTACTACATGCTGCCGATGTGGTTCATGGCTCAGGATCGGCTGGCCTACTGGGACAAATTTGCTAAACCGTCCGTACGCCCCATTTACTCGCTGGGATTTGATAACTGGTGGTATGACGTCAATAAAGCCGCAAAACTGCCTGCAGAGCGGCGCTAAGGAATAACGATGGGCGCTTATCTGATTCGACGCTTATTGCTGATTATCCCCACGCTGTGGGCGATTATCACCATCAACTTCTTCATTGTGCAAATTGCGCCGGGCGGGCCCGTTGATCAGGCCATTGCGGCTATTGAGTTTGGCCATAGCAATGGCTTACCGGGAGGCGGCAGCGAGGGTCTGCGCGCCAGTCACGCTCAAACCGGTACCGGGAATATCAGTGACAGCAGCTATCGTGGTGGACGCGGTCTGGACCCCGAAGTGATTGCCGAGATCACCCAGCGCTACGGCTTTGATAAACCTCTCCATGAGCGTTATTTCAAGATGCTGTGGGATTACGTCCGATTTGATTTCGGTAACAGCCTGTTCCGCAGCGCCTCTGTTTTACAGCTCATCAAAGACAGTCTGCCGGTTTCAATTACGCTTGGCTTGTGGGGCACGCTCATCATCTATCTGGTGTCGATCCCGCTGGGGATACGCAAAGCGGTGTACAACGGCAGCCGTTTCGATATCTGGAGCAGTACCTTCATTATTATTGGCTACGCGATCCCCGCATTTCTGTTCGCCGTGCTATTGATTGTTTTCTTCGCGGGCGGCAGCTATTTCGATATCTTCCCGCTGCGCGGTCTGGTGTCCGCTGATTTCAGTTCACTTCCCTGGTATCAAAAAATCACCGATTACCTCTGGCACATAACCCTGCCGGTGCTGGCGACGGTGATCGGCGGATTTGCGGCCCTGACGATGCTGACAAAAAATGCGTTCCTCGATGAGATCCGCAAGCAGTATGTGGTCACCGCGCGCGCGAAAGGCGTCAGTGAAAAACAGATCATGTGGAAACACGTTTTTCGTAACGCCATGCTGCTGGTGATTGCCGGTTTTCCCGCCACGTTTATCAGCATGTTTTTCACCGGTTCTCTGCTGATTGAAGTGATGTTCTCCCTGAACGGGCTGGGGCTGCTCGGCTATGAAGCCACCGTGTCACGCGATTATCCGGTGATGTTTGGCACACTCTACATTTTCACCCTGATCGGCCTGCTGCTGAATATTATTAGCGATATCAGTTATACGCTGGTCGATCCCCGTATTGATTTTGAGGGCCGCTGATGCCGCATTTAAGCCCCGTCAACCAGGCCCGCTGGGCGCGTTTCCGTCACAATCGGCGTGGATATTGGTCGCTGTGGATTTTTGCCGTGCTGTTTGTGCTCAGCCTGTGCTCTGAGCTGATTGCCAACGACAAACCGCTGCTGGTTCATTTTAACGATCGCTGGTATACGCCAGTGTTGAATAACTACAGCGAAAGCGATTTCGGCGGTCCGTTCGCGACCCCCGCTGATTATCAGGATCCCTGGCTTCGTGAGCAGATAGACAATCACGGTTGGGCGCTGTGGGCGCCGATCCGCTTTGGTGCCAACAGCATTAATTTTGCGACATCTTCCCCTTTCCCTTCCGCACCTTCAGCACAAAACTGGCTGGGAACGGATGCGAACGGTGGCGATGTGCTGGCGCGCATTCTTTACGGCACGCGGATTTCCATTTTGTTCGGGCTGATGCTCACGCTGTTCTCCAGCGTAATGGGCGTCGTAGCCGGTGCGATTCAGGGCTATTACGGCGGCAAAATTGATTTGTGGGGCCAACGCTTTATCGAAGTGTGGTCCGGAATGCCGACATTATTTTTGATCATTCTGCTCTCAAGCGTTGTTCAGCCGAATTTCTGGTGGCTGCTTGGCATCACGGTTATTTTTGGCTGGATGGCGCTGGTCGGCGTTGTGCGCGCCGAATTTTTACGCACGCGTAATTTTGATTATATCCGCGCCGCTCAGGCGCTCGGCGTTAGCGATCGCAGCATTATTTTTCGTCATATGCTGCCCAATGCCGTGGTCGCGACGCTGACGTTCCTGCCGTTTATTTTGTGCAGTTCAATCACCACGCTCACGTCACTGGATTTTCTGGGCTTCGGTCTGCCGCTTGGCTCACCGTCGCTGGGCGAATTACTGTTGCAGGGCAAAAATAACCTTCAGGCTCCGTGGCTGGGTATTACGGCATTTCTTTCCGTTGCCGTGTTGCTCTCGTTACTGATTTTTATTGGCGAAGCGGTCCGCGATGCCTTCGATCCCAATAAGGCGATATAAGATGACGCAACCCCTTCTCAGTATCGACAATCTCTCTATCGCGTTTACCCACCAGGGCGAAACACGCGAGGTGGTGAGCGACCTGTCGCTGCAGATTCACGCCGGAGAGACGCTGGCGCTGGTGGGCGAATCGGGCTCAGGAAAAAGCGTGTCAGCGCTGTCTGTGCTGCGCCTGTTACCCTCCCCTCCCGTTGTCTATCCGCAGGGCGATATTCTGTTCCACGGCCAGTCGCTGCTGCATGCAGACGAACACACATTACGCGGTATCCGCGGCAATAAAATCGCGATGATCTTTCAGGAACCGATGGTCTCGCTGAATCCGCTGCACACGCTGGAAAAACAGCTGTACGAAGTGCTGTCGCTGCATCGCGGAATGCGTAAAGAAGCCGCCAGAGGGGAAATTCTGGACTGCCTTGAGCGCACCGGTATTCGCAACGCCGCTAAGCGTCTGACCGATTTCCCGCATCAGCTTTCGGGTGGCGAGCGCCAGCGCGTGATGATCGCTATGGCTCTGCTGACCCGTCCAGAACTGCTGATTGCCGATGAGCCGACAACCGCACTCGATGTCACGGTACAGGCGCAAATTTTGCAGTTGCTGAGAGAACTGCGAGAAGAGCTGAACATGAGCCTGCTGTTTATCACCCACAATCTCGGCATTGTGAAAAAACTCGCTGATAATGTGGCCGTCATGCAAAAAGGCCGCTGCGTTGAACAAAACACCGCGACAGCGCTCTTCCACGCGCCACAACACCCTTACACGCAACGTCTGCTCAACAGCGAGCCGTCGGGCGATCCGGTGCCACTCCCGGCTCACGGCACGCCGCTATTGAACGTTGAGGGGCTTGCCGTCTCGTTCCCTGTGCGGAAGGGGATTTTCCGCCGTGTCGTCGATCAAAATCATGTGCTGAAGAACGTCAGCTTTTCACTGCGGCCAGGCGAAACGCTAGGTTTAGTCGGAGAGTCGGGGTCGGGTAAAAGCACCACCGGGCTGGCGCTGCTGCGGTTAATTGCCTCACAGGGAGCCATCCTGTTTGATGGAAAACCGCTGCACGGCTTGAACCGGCGACAGATGTTGCCCGTGCGTCATCGGATGCAGGTGGTTTTTCAGGATCCCAATTCCTCACTCAACCCTCGACTCAACGTGTTGCAAATTATTGAGGAAGGCCTGCGCGTACATCGGCCAGAGCTAAGCGCCCGGCAGCGTGAAGAAGAAGTCATTCGCGTGATGGAAGAAGTCGGGCTGGATCCGGAGACTCGCTTTCGTTATCCAGCTGCCTTCTCTGGGGGGCAGCGTCAGCGTATCGCCATTTCACGGGCGCTGATCCTGAAACCGGAATTGATTATCCTGGATGAACCCACCTCATCGCTCGACAAAACCGTGCAGGCGCAAATCCTGGCGTTACTGAAAGCGCTGCAGGAAAAGCATCAGCTGGCGTATATCTTTATTAGTCACGATTTGCAGGTTGTGCGCGCGTTGTGCCATCAGGTGATCGTGCTGCGTCAGGGGGAAGTGGTTGAGCAAGGTGACTGCCAGCGCGTGTTTGCCGCACCGACGCATGAATACACACGCCAGCTGTTAGCCTTGCGTTAAGGCTTAGAAAGGTTGCTGACGGGAAAACGGTTCAGCGATGGCGACGCCAAAATTCTTCAGGCGGCAGGTGGCGGCAAATTCATCCTGGCTGTTAACAAACAGGCAAGGTTCACCTTCGCATTCCACGATAGAGCTGACCACTTCGATATCCGTCAAGGCCTGGCTCAGGCGCTCCATAACTGGCCACGCATTTTCATCGTCGGAGCTGAGTAATTTCAGCGCCACGAGGCAATTCTCACTGTCGTTTCCACTTTGCGGAATCGGTTCAACCTTCGAACCTGCAAAACCCGCCAACCAGCGATAGCTTTGTGGCAGGCGATGGACGATGGAGAGCTGTAATGTATTCACGTTCTTTCCCCGGAAGCAAAAAGCCTTCACAATTTATTTACATTTATAGTAACACATCGTTGCTGACCTGCCTTTTTTTTGATGAGAAACGCTTACAGCCTTATGTTACGGGCTTTGGTATCTCATTTTTCAGGGCGTTATTATGTAAGTTACAGGCTCGCTTCGGCGCTATATGTACCCGTTTCTGCGATCTAACTCAACCTTTTTAACTACAACGATGTGACTTTTTACATAAATAGATTTTACATAAAAGAAACAATCACGGGGTAAACAAACATCGGTTTGGTTGACGCGCATCAAAAAAGGGACCGCTTTGGTCCCTTTTCATTTATCAATGCGCTGATTTTCTCGGCCGGCTGGCGTAGAGATAGAAAAGTATCGAACAGGTGGCACAAAACGCGATAGACCAAATCATCGGCCAGGCGGTGTTAAACGTCGCCATTGAGAGCAACGCGCCAACAATCGCACCGATCCCAAAGCGGAACGTGCCTGCCAGCGACGAGGCGGTTCCTGCCATGTGCGGAAACTCGTCGAGAATAACCGCCATCCCATTCGATGAAACCATCGACACGCAACCGACAAACGCCGCCACGCCCACCACCAGCGCCCAGAAACCGACATCAAAGAAGGCGGTGAACACCATCCAAATCGCCATCACAAACTGGATCCACAGGCCCGCCCGGAACATATTCAGCGCCCCGGCACGACGGACAAAGCGGCTATTGATAATGGTCATGACGAACAGGAACACAATGTTCAATGCAAAGTAGTAACCGAAATGCTGCGGCGAAACGTGGTTAATCTCAATGTAAACAAAGGGCCCGGCACTCAGGAACGAAAACATCCCTGCAAAGCTGAAACCACTCGCCAGCATATAGCTCAACACGCGTTTATGGCGGAACAACGAGGCAAAGTTGCCGATGGTGGTGCGAATGTGAAATTTCTGCCGACGTTCCACCGGCAAGGTTTCATCAATGAAGAAGAAGATCATCGCCGACGCCAGCAGCGCGGCGATCGCCAGGATCCAGAAAATGGCATGCCAGCTAAACCATACCAGCACTGCCCCACCGATCATGGGTGCCAGCAATGGCGCAATGGTGGTAACCAGCATGACAAACGACATCATGCGCGAGAACTCTTCCTTCGGGTAGATATCGCGCATCAGGGCATTAATCACCACGCTCGCCGCCGCAGCCGCCAGACCATGCAAGAAACGCATCACGATCAGCTGTTCGATTGTTTGCGCCAGTGCGCACGCCACCGCCGCCGCGGCAAACACCAGCGTTCCCCCCAGAATCACCGGCTTGCGCCCGATGCTGTCCGCCATTGGGCCGTACAGCAATTGCCCAACGGCAAAGCCGAGGATATAGGTGCTGAGTGTCATTTGCGCGCTGCCCGCCGGTACGCCGAACTGCGCGGAAATCACCGGCAGTGCAGGCAAGTACATGTCGATAGACAGCGGCATCAGCATGGCCAGGAGGCCAAGGATAAAGACGATGCTAATTGATGAGTGTGGCCTGGTGGTCACCGTGTGCTCCTGAAATTAGCGTGGCGGCATGCCAACGCTGGCAATTTCGTCTTCCGTTAACGGGCGATATTCACCGGGTTCAAGATCCGGATCGAGGGCAATCTCACCAATACGTTCACGATGCAGGCCAACCACACGGTTGCCCACGGCGGCGAACATCCGCTTCACCTGGTGATAGCGCCCTTCGCTGATGGTCAAACGCACTTCGGTAGGCGTAATAACCTCAAGCACTGCCGGCCTGGTGAGATCTTTTTCATTATGCAGCTGAACGCCTTTGGTGAATTGTTCAGCCGTGTCATCCGCGACCGGCGACTCAAGCGTAACCAGATAGGTTTTTTCACAGTGGTGGCGCGGAGACGTAATTCGGTGCGACCATTGACCATCATCGGTCATTAGCACCAGACCGGTCGTATCAATATCCAGACGCCCCGCCGCATGCAGTTTATGCGCGACCGGCTCTTCAAGGAAATAAAGCACCGTCGGGTGATCAGGGTCATCCGTCGAACAGACGTAGCCTTGCGGCTTATTGAGCATAAAATAGCGTGAGCCGATTTGCTGGGTCAGCGTGTTACCGTCAAACTCCACGTCATGTTCCGGGAGGAGTTTGAACGCGCTGTCTCTCACAATATCGCCGTCCACGGTAACGCGGCTGGCGCGAATTTCACGTCCGGCAATAGCGCGGCTGACGCTGAGTTGCTGAGCGATAAATTTATCAAGTCGCATGAAATCTAATTAGCCTTAAAGGTGCAGGAAGTCGGACAACATGTCCGAAAAAGAAGCAGTCAAGAACTGTCCAGTATAGCGGCCTATCTGTGCCACTCAAGGGAAAAAGTTTCGTGGCATACTAATGCGAGAGAACCAAAACGAGAACCTATGACTTTTACACTTCGCCCCTATCAGCAGGAAGCCGTTGACGCGACGCTCGCCTGGTTTCGCAAACACAAAGAGCCGGCTGCGATTGTGCTGCCCACCGGCGCAGGAAAAAGCTTGGTCATCGCTGAGCTGGCGCGACTGGCGCGTGGCCGCGTGCTGGTGCTGGCGCACGTCAAAGAGCTGGTCGCACAGAATCACGCTAAATACCTGGCATTAGGTCTGGAGGCGGACATTTTCGCTGCCGGACTCAAACGCAAAGAGAGCCACGGCAAAGTCGTTTTTGGTAGCGTACAATCAGTGGCGCGCAATCTTGAGCTGTTCCGCAGCGAGTTCTCGCTGTTGATTATTGACGAGTGCCATCGCATCAGCGATGACAACGACAGCCAGTATCAGCAGATTCTCACGCACCTGAAGGAGGTGAATCCGCAGGTGCGCTTACTGGGGCTGACCGCTACCCCCTTTCGTCTGGGTAAAGGCTGGATTTATCAGTTTCATTATCACGGTATGGTGCGTGGCGATGAGAAAGCGCTGTTTCGCGATTGCATCTATGAACTGCCGCTGCGCTACATGATCAAACACGGCTATCTGACGCCCCCTGAACGCCTGGATATGCCCGTCGTACAGTATGATTTCAGCCGCTTACAGGCGCAAAGCAATGGGTTATTTAGCGAAGCGGACATGAATCTGGAGCTGAAAAAGCAGCAGCGCATTACGCCACATATCATCAGCCAAATTGAAGAGTTTGCTCAGACACGCAAAGGGGTGATGATTTTCGCCGCCACCGTGGAGCATGCCCGCGAAATCACCGGTTTGCTGCCGAAAAACGACGCCGCGTTGATTACCGGTGAAACACCCGGCCCGGAACGCGATACGCTCATCGAGGCCTTTAAAGCGCAGCAGTTCCGCTATCTGGTGAACGTCTCGGTATTGACCACCGGATTTGATGCGCCACACGTCGATTTGATTGCGATTCTGCGCCCCACTGAATCCGTCAGCTTGTATCAGCAAATCGTCGGGCGCGGATTACGGCTGGCCCCCGGAAAAACTGACTGCCTGATTCTCGATTACGCCGGTAATCCGCACGACCTGTATTCGCCCGAAGTGGGCACGCCAAAAGGCAAAAGCGGCAATGTTCCGGTACAAGTTTTTTGCCCGGCCTGCGGTTTTGCCAACACCTTTTGGGGGAAAATGACCGCTGAAGGCACGCTCGTTGAGCATTTTGGCCGCCGCTGTCAGGGCTGGTTTGAGGACGACGAAGGCCATCGCGAACAGTGCGATTTTCGCTTCCGCTTCAAGAACTGTCCGCAGTGCAACGCGGAAAATGATATCGCCGCACGACGCTGCCGGGAGTGTAACACCATCTTGGTCGACCCTGATGACATGCTGAAAGCCGCGCTGAAGCTCAAAGATGCGCTGGTATTGCGCTGCTCCGGTATGGCGCTGCAACCCGGTGCGGATGACAAAGGCGAGTGGCTGAAAATCACCTATTACGACGAAGACGGCGCGGACGTTAGCGAACGTTTCCGGCTGCACACGCCCGCTCAGCGCACGGCGTTCGAACAGCTGTTTATCCGCCCGCATACCCGAACGCCTGGCGTGCCGTTGCGCTGGATTACCGTCGCGGATATCGTCCACCAGCAGGCGTTTTTGCGCCATCCTGATTTTGTTGTCGCCCGTAAAAAAGGCCAGTTCTGGCAGGTGCGTGAAAAGATGTTCGACTACGAAGGACGTTTCCGCCGGGCCAATGAATTGCGGGGTTAAAGGGACTTTTGATTGATGTAAAGTGTGTTTGAGTATAAAATGCCGCCCGCTTCACATCCGTGAGGCAGAACACTTACCTGCTGCTGGGTCGCCTGTAGCAGGACTTATTTACAGAGAGAAATCAATGTTCACTATCAATGCAGAAGTACGTGCAGTGCAGGGTAAGGGTGCGAGCCGCCGCCTGCGCGCAGCTAACAAGTTCCCGGCTATCATTTATGGTGGCGAAGCCGCTCCAGTTGCTATCGAACTGGAACAGGATAAAGTCTGGAACCAGCAGACCAAAGAAGGGTTCTACACTGAAGTTCTGACTATCGTTATCGATGGTAAAGAAGAAAAAGTGAAAGTTCAGGCTGTTCAGCGTCACCCGTTCAAGCCAAAACTGTCTCACGTCGACTTCGTTCGCGCTTAATCGCCAACAGGTTGAGAAAAAACCCCGCGCTGCGGGGTTTTTTTATGGCGGTTATTTACCGCCTGACGTACGACGCTGCAGCTGATCGCGCAGATTCGGTGGTGTCCCTTTGATGGTCAGCGTGTCGGTTGCGGGATCCCAGAAGATGCGCTCACCCAGCAGCATGGCGTCAAAATTAACGGTTAACCCGCCGCCGCTGCCGGCAAATTTGGTTAACTGACGCAGCGTACTGCGATCTGCCGGGAAACTCTCTTCCAGCTCATAGCCTTTATCAGCCGTAAATTCCTGGAAGCTGACTTCGCTGACACCCGCTAACTCTTTCGACAGCGATTCAAGCTCAATCTCTTCGCCGGCCTGCAACTGCTCGCTGCAATAGCTGTAAACCTGCTGACGCACGTTCTGGCGCTCAGATTTATCAAGTTGTGCCTCTGCGGTGAAATCATCCAGCGCCTGCAACAACCCTTTGTTCTGCGCTTTCGCGTTCAGGCCTTCGCTGGCACCGAGGAAGTCCATAAAGAAGTCTGACACTTTGCGCCCGACACGTCCTTTCAGGAACGTCAGGTAGCGCGTGGATTCCGGGTTGGTTTCCCATTCGGTTAAATCAATACGCGCCACAATATCGGCATGATTGATATCCAGATAGTGCGTGGAGCTGATGTCGAGCTGCTCATTCACACGCATACTGCTCAGATTGTTCAGCACGGTGACCAGCAAATAGTCCACCGCCAGATAACGATACTGGCAGAACAGCACGATACCGCCATCCGCAAACGGATATTTCGCCAGTTCGTCGCGCAGACGCCCTGTCGCCGCCCGGCTAAACGCCAGGAAATCCTCTTCGCCCTGCCGCTGTAAGCGTAAGCTTTGCGCCAGCTCGCTCTCTTCGTTGAACATGCCATAGGCTTTATTTTTGGCACTGTAAACGCGGTGTAATTCCGCCATCATTTCCGTAACGGTAGGCGTTGGTTCCAGTAACGAATCACGCAGCACCAGCTCAAGGGTTTGCTCATCACGCTTGATAAGCTGGTGCAACGCAATCTGGTTGATATCCAGACTCATGATAAACTCTCCTTTTAGACCGGGCGGTATTCAATCACCCCCTTCGGATCTGTGCAACAGAAGAACGGCAGATAAAAAAGGGGAAAAAAAGCTGTTGCTACGGTAATATGTTGCCCTTTCATCAACAAACTGATTTCGATTTATGCCACAACATTCCCGCTATAGTGATGAACACGTTGAACACCTGCTCAGTGAGCTGGCCAACGTACTTGAAAAAAACAAAACGCCGACCGATCTTTCTCTGATGGTTTTGGGAAATATGGTCACCAACCTTATCAATACCAGCGTTGCTCCGGCTCAACGTCAGGCGATCGCAAAATCATTCGCCCAGGCTTTGCAGTCCTCGGTGAGCAACGATCAGGCGCATTAAGGGAAACGAACAACAGTTTATGGTGACGAATCGTCAGCGCTACCGCGAAAAAGTCTCCCAGATGGTTAGCTGGGGGCACTGGTTTGCCTTGTTCAACATTTTGTTGGGCATGGTGCTGGGCAGCCGTTATCTGTTCGTGGCCGACTGGCCGACGACGCTAACCGGGCGTATATACTCCTGGATAAGCGTGGTTGGGCATTTTAGCTTTTTAGTGTTCGCCACGTACCTGCTGATTCTTTTCCCTCTGACGTTTATCGTCATGTCGCAGCGGCTGATGCGGTTTTTATCCGCGATACTTGCCACTGCGGGCATGACGCTGCTGCTTATCGACAGCGAAGTCTTCACACGTTTCCACCTGCATCTCAATCCCATCGTCTGGGAACTGGTGATTAACCCCGACCAGAACGAAACCGCACGTGACTGGCAGCTGATGTTTATCAGCGTGCCCATTATTCTGCTGATTGAGATGCTGTTTGCCACATGGAGCTGGCAAAAACTCCGTAGCCTGACACGTCGGCGTCACTACGCCAAACCTGTCGCCGCGCTATTTTTCGTGGCGTTTATCAGCTCGCATGTGATGTACATTTGGGCTGATGCCAACTTCTATCGCCCTATTACCATGCAGCGCGCCAACTTGCCGCTTTCCTATCCGATGACGGCGCGTCGCTTCCTTGAAAAACACGGGCTGCTCGATGCGCAGGAATATCAGCGTCGTCTGGTCGAGCAAGGCAATCCAGAGGCCGTATCGGTACAGTATCCTCTGAGTGATTTGCGCTATCGCGATATGGGACAAGGCCAGAACGTCTTGCTCATTACCGTCGACGGTCTCAATTATTCTCGCTATGAGAAACAGATGCCCGCGCTGGCTGAATTCGCCGAGCAGAACATTAACTTTACGCAGCATATGAGCGCCGGGAATAGCACCGATGCAGGCATTTTCGGTCTGTTCTATGGCATTTCTGCAGGTTATATGGACGGTGTGTTGTCTTCCCGTACGCCAGCGGCACTGATTACCTCTCTTAATCAGCAGGGTTATCAACTGGGGCTGTTCTCATCGGACGGTTTCAGCAGCCCGCTTTATCGCCAGGCGCTGCTGTCCGACTTCTCGCTGCCTGCTGCGCAGAGTCAGTCCGACGAAAAAACGGCGAATCAGTGGGTAAACTGGCTGAATCGCTATGCGCAGGAAGATAACCGCTGGTTCTCCTGGGTTGCGTTTAACGGCACGACGCTGGATGACAGCAATCAGAAAGGCTTTACCCGACGTTACAGCCGTGCGGCGGGTGATGTCGACGCGCAGATCGCACGCGTCATTAGCGCACTCCGTGAATCCGGCAAACTGGATAATACCGTGGTGATCATTACCGCAGGCCACGGTGTGCCGCTGGGTGATGAGACAAAAGAAATGGACTGGTCGCGCCCTAACCTGCACGTCCCGCTGGTTGTTCACTGGCCGGGCACACCTGCACAACGCATCAGCATGTTGACCGATCATAAAGATATTATGACGACGTTGATGCAGCGGTTGCTGCACGTCAGCACACCGGCGAATGAGTACTCGCAGGGTCAGGATATTTTCAGCGCAACGCGTCGCCACAACTGGGTGACGGCAGCCAACGGAAATACTCTGGCAGTGACGACGCCAGCAATAACCTTAGTGCTCAGCAGCAACGGCAATTACCAGACGTATAATCTGCAGGGCGAGAAAATACATGACCAGAAACCGCAGTTGAGTCTGCTCCTTCAGGTGCTGACTGACGAGAAACGGTTTATCGCTAACTGATTAAAAATGAGTCAGTTAGCGTGACGCAGACTTGCATTCATTCTGCAAAAGGTTAGTATAAATTTCTACGGTAACGGCACGTAGCGCAGCCTGGTAGCGCATCGTCATGGGGTGGCGAGGGTCGAGAGTTCAAATCTCTCCGTGCCGACCAAAATTACGACATAAAAAAACCAACCGCTCAGGGTTGGTTTTTTTATGTCTAATGACTTATTTCTTATCACTGCCACCGAGGAAAAATATCCCCAACGGAATGGCAAGAAGAACCGTAAAGACCAGGCTGTAGACAAAGATCATCGCCGATTGCAGCACGAACATGCTGGTGGTCCACTGCGAAAGCGGAATGTTGTACTGTTCGATCACCCCGACAATGGTCGCCCGACCCACGCACGTCGCGGCAATCATAAACACAACGAAAAGTGCCACTAAAAATTTTCTGCCCTCAGGCGTATTAAGCTTAGCGCGAACCATCATGTCTCTCTTCCCTTCACAGATGAATAACAATATTTGCTGCTAACCCTAACACGTTCACCCCTTTCGTTCCATATCAGCATTTACAGCCACCAAAAGACAAAATCACCAGGCACATATACTGTTTAATATGAAAATATGAGTAAATAATATCAACCTTCACATTTTGCTGTGCTAGCCTTGTACCGATCGTTTGACATACAAGGAATGACTGTGAAAAACGCACCTAAATTTGCTATTGCCCTTCTCGCCGCTGCCTGCATGAACACCAGCGCGTTCGCCAGTGAGACGCCGAAAAATGCGCCGCTGGAAAAAATCGCCCCGTGGCCACAGGCCGACAAAGGGATGAAGCGCCAGGTTATCCAGCTCCCTGCTCAGGATGATGAGTCCGGTTTCAAGGTTGAATTGCTGATTGGCCAGAATCTGGAAGTAGACTGCAACCAGCATCGTCTTGGCGGCAAACTGGAAAGCAAAACGCTGGAAGGCTGGGGCTATGACTATTACGTCTTCGATAACGTCACCTCTCCGGTATCCACTATGATGGCTTGTCCGGAAAACACGAAAACGCAGAAGTTTGTGACGGCGTATCTGGGTGATAATGGTCTGCTGCGTTATAACAGCAAGCTACCGATCGTGGTGTATACGCCTGAGAATATCGACGTGAAATATCGGGTCTGGAAAGCGGAAGACAAAATCGAAAACGCAGTCGTGCGTTAAAAATAAAGCCGGGTATCGATACCCGGCTTTTTTATACTCAGAGTGCGATATCCGCGACCGGTTTAGAGTCCGGCTGAGGTTTTAACTGCGGTTGCGCTTGTGGCGCAGCAACAGCCGTTTGCGGTTTTTCGTACTTGAGCTGCAGAACGCGACTGGTGAACTCCAGCTCTTGTTCCGTCGCTGCTACGTTACCGTTCAGCCTGGTGCCGTAAGACGGAATAATGGTTTTCAGTTTCGCCTGCCATTCCGGGCTGGCAACTTTATCTTTAAACACTTTTTCCATCAAATGCAGCATGATTGGCGCGGCTGTTGATGCGCCCGGAGAGGCACCCAGCAGTGCCGCAATCGTGCCGTCTTTATCGCTCACCACTTCCGTGCCAAGACGCAATACGCCGCCTTCTTTCGGGTCACGCTTGATAATTTGCACGCGCTGACCTGCCTGCCATAAGCGCCAGTCCTCTTTTTTCGCCTGCGGATAGTATTCTTTCAGTGCCGCAAAACGATCGTCATCGGAAAGCATCACCTGACTCATCAGGTACTTCACCAGATCGAAGTTATCCATGCCCACATCCACCATCGGCATAAAGTTAGACGTGGTGGTGGAGCTGAGCAGATCCCACAGCGAACCATTTTTCAGGAATTTGGTGGAGAAGGTGGCGAACGGCCCAAACAGCACCACGCGCTTACCGTCCAGCATACGGGTGTCGATATGTGGCACTGACATTGGCGGCGCACCGACAGAAGCCTGACCATACACTTTCGCCAGGTGACGATTCACCACTTCCGGATTCTCGGATACCAGGAATTGTCCGCCGACCGGGAAGCCCGCATAGTCGTCAGCTTCTGGAATACCGGTTTCCTGCAACAGTTTTAACGCTGCGCCACCCGCGCCGATAAAGACAAATTTCGCCTTAATGACGTGTTCTGCTTCGTTGTTCTTCAGATCGGCAACCGTCACGCTCCAGCTGTTATCCGCGTTACGCTTAAAGCCGCGCACTTCGGTGCTGAGTTGCAAATGGAAGTCATCTTTTTTCTGCAAGGCGCTAACCAGCTGACGCGTGATTTCGCCGTAGTTAACGTCGGTGCCGATTTCAGTACGCGTTGCTGCAACCTTCTGGTTTGGGTCGCGCCCTTCCATGACCAGCGGTGCCCACTCTTTGATCTGAGCATGATCTTCAGAGAACTTCATGCCACGGAACAGGCTGCTCTGCTGCAAAGCGGCGTAACGTGCGCGCAGGAAGTTCACGTTTTGGTCGCCCCACACAAAGCTCATGTGCGGCACGGTGTTAATAAATGAGTGCGGGTCGTGCATCACGCCGCTGTTGACCTGATGTGACCAGAACTGGCGTGAAACCTGGAAGGCTTCGTTGATCTCAACGGCCTTCTCGATACTAATGGAACCGTCCTTTTTCTGCGGTGTATAGTTCAGTTCCATGAGTGCCGAGTGGCCCGTGCCGGCGTTATTCCAGCCGTTCGAGCTTTCTTTTGCCACGCCATCGAGGCGTTCAACCATGGTCATCGACCAGTCCGGCTGTAATTCTTGCAGATACGTTCCCAGAGTGGCGCTCATGATACCGCCGCCAATTAAAAGGACATCCGTTTCCTGCTCTTTCGGCGCATCGGCCATCGCGGTCAGGGAGACAGCGTTCAGCCCCACCGCCATAGAAAAGAGCATGGCAGTCATTTTTTTCATCATTTATGCCTTACTTGTTGTCTTGGTTTGTACGTGGAATTGCAGGTGAAATAAGCTGCGGGGCAACGGTATCAATTATCAACTCGCGTTTAAAGGTTACGAAATTATTGTAATTGTGAAATTTAATGATGGAATGTTTATAAGGGTATTATTTTGCCGACTGGCAAAACGCGTCTTTTCTGGCTACTATGCTGCACTTTGTGATCGCGCGCACGGAAGCCTGCCCTAACCTGCGAATTTTATGTCAATACCACACTCCTCTGCCCTGACGCCTGATGATGGCCGCGTTGCGAACGTCCTGCGTTCACCGAAACTGTTCATGCGTGAAACCTTAGCGGGCGTTATTACGGCGCTGGCCCTGATCCCTGAAGTGATCTCCTTTTCCGTGGTCGCGGGCGTTGACCCGAAAGTCAGTCTGATTGCGTCGGTGGTGCTGTGTCTGGCGCTTTCCGTAATGGGCGGTCGTCCGGCGATGGTCACTGCCGCGGCCGGTTCCGTTGCGTTAGTCATCGGCCCGATGGTGGCTCAGCATGGCGTGCAGTACATTTTGCCTGCCGTGATCCTGGCCGGGATCATTCAAATTCTGTTTGGCGTTCTCGGTATGGCGCGCCTGATGCGATTTATTCCGCAGCCCGTGATGACCGGGTTTGTTAATGCCCTCGGGGTGCTGATTTTCTTTGCGCAGGTTCCCCATTTCTGGACCAAAAGCCCGCTGATTGTCGGCCTGTTTGTGCTGACGCTGCTGATCGTTCTGTGGGTGCCGCGCTTTATTAAAAGCGTTCCGTCGCCGCTGATTGCGATTGTCCTCCTGACGCTGTTCACCGTGTTCAGTGGACAAATTCTGCCGACCGTGGGTGACGAAGGCTCCATGAGCGGTGGCCTGCCGGGCTTTACCCAGCTGCTGGTACCGTTAAATCTGCAAACGCTGAGCATAATCTGGCCGTGTGCATTGAGTATCGCGTTCGTCGGTCTGATGGAGTCGTTACTGACAGCAAAACTGGTGGATGAGCTGACCGCAACGCCTTCGAGTAAACGCCGGGAAAGTATTGGCCTTGGCGTGGCGAACATCATGTCTGGGTTTTACGGGGGGATTGCCGGATGCGCGATGATTGGACAAACCATCGTTAACGTCGAGATGGGCAAAGGCCGCAGCCGCGTTTCAACACTCGCCGCTGGGCTGGTGCTGCTCGTTCTGGTGACCGCCCTGAGTGAGGTTATGGCCAAAATCCCCATGGCGGTGCTTGCCGGGATTATGGCGATCGTCGCCTTTAAGACGTTTAACTGGCACAGCATTCAGCCGACTACGGTTAAAGGCGCACCGATTGCGGAAACGCTGGTGATGCTGGTGACCGTGGCTGCCACCGTTTATACGGGCAATCTGGCGATTGGCGTGGTGGGCGGGATCGTCATCATGGCGATCATTCCCGCCCGGCTAAAACTCAAGCGCGCGGCTACATCAGGAAAATCGTCGCCAACCCAAGGAAAATAAAGAACCCGCCGGTATCGGTAATGGCGGTGATCATCACGCTCGACCCCACTGCGGGGTCGCGCCCCAGTTTGGTCATCGTCAGAGGAATGATAACGCCCATCACGGCAGCCATCAGCAGATTGAGCACCATTGCCAGCGTCATCACGCCGCCGAGCGCCATGTCACCATAGAGCCACCAGGTGACACAGCCCATAATCCCGCCCCAGACCAGGCCGTTAATCAGCGCAACACCCATCTCTCTAAAGATCAGGAAGCTGAAGTTCCCCGGCTGAATATGCTGCAGCGCCAGCGCGCGCACGATCATGGTGATAGTTTGGTTGCCTGTGTTCCCGCCGATTCCCGCGACAATGGGCATCAGGGAGGCCAGAGCCACAAGTTGCGAAATGGTATGTTCAAAACCGTCAATGACGCGCGAGGCAATAAACGCGGTGCATAAGTTCACCGCCAGCCAGGCCCAGCGCGTTTTGACCGCTTTACTCACGGGCGCGTAGACATCTTCTTCCGCGCTCAAGCCCCCCATCGCACGCATGTCGTTATCGGTTTCTTCATAGACGACATCAACGATCTCATCGATGGTGACGCGGCCCATCAGTTTGCCCACCGAATCGACTACCGCGGCGCTGATCAGGTTGTCACGTTCAAAGGTTCGCGCTGCTTTTTCCGCGTCATCTTCCGGGGAGAAAATCATCGGCTGCGTTTCCATCACCTCGCTCACCTGACGCTGGCTGCCGTTCAGTAAAATGGTTTGCAGCGTCAGTTCACCCAGCAGAGTTTTATCACGCGATGTCACGAACAGTTTATCGGTGTTCTGCGGCATCTTGCCTCGACGACGCAAAAAGCGCTGCACAGTTGCCAGCGTGACGTCCGGGCGAACCATAATCACCTCGAACTCCATGATCGCGCCGACGCTGTTTTTCGCGTAATTCATCACCTGGCGCACGCGCGCGCGCTCTTCCGCCGGCAGCGAAGCCAGCATGCGGCCCGTCAGGTTACGCGGCAGGTGTTGCACCAGATAGATCTGCTCGTCGATATCGAGCGTTTGCATGGCCTCGAGAATATCGCGGTCGCTCATATCCTCGATAAGATCGTCCCAAACGTTCTCTGACGCTTCCAGTAAGACTTGTCCACGTTCATGGACCTGCACCAGCCGCCATAATGCGTGGCGCTCTTCCGAAGGCAGCGCTTCCAGGGTATCGGCCAGATCCGGCGGGGGCAGATGAGCAACTAACGCCCCTACCTCAGCAATATCGTCGGCCAGCGTGCCGACGTCATATTGCTCAGCCAGGGTGAGTTTGCCCAATAGCGTCGATGTGACGGCTTTATCCGTGGTCAGGAGCCAGATGAGTCGGGCACGCTCCTGGTCGCGCAGCCTTGCGCTGTTTTTGTTTATGACAGACATCAATCATTAATCCATAAAATGAGTTGGCAGTAAGAATAGCGCGAGGATATGTAAATGATAATAAACAGAGGAAAAATAGGGGAAAAAAATGCGGTTACGTAAATTTCCGCCCTCCCGGTGGATGAGAGGGCAGAAATGAGGACATCTTGCGTTTGCTAGGCGGTACGCGCGACCGCATCACGCGAGGCGGCATCGCGCTCATCACCCGTCAGTTCACTTAACTGACCGTCACGCATCTCGAGTAACCGGTCAGCGTGAATAAAGTAGTGATCGTCGTGGCTGATAGCAAAAATTGTCTTGCCCATCTCCTGCATCCGCGGCAACAGCACCTGATAGAACTCGCGGCGGAAATGCGGGTCCTGGTCAGCAGCCCATTCATCCAGCAGAATAATGTCGCGTTCTTCAGCTAACGCCAGCAGCAGCGCTACGCGTTTTTTCTGCCCTTTCGACAGCTTAAGATTCAGGATTTTACCGTCCTGAAGCTCCAGCTTGTGCGACATTTTCAGCTGTTCAAGCCACTTCTCGACCAGTTCAGGATTAGCCTGTTTACCTTCCGTTCCTAACAGGTGATCAAAGAGCCACACGTCGGTAAAGACCGCTGAAAACAGCTTGCGATAGTCTTCCGGTTTTTGCGCGGAAATCGGTTTACCATCCAGCAAAATTTCACCCGACTGAGGTTGATACAGCCCGGTCAGCAGCATAGCCAACGTGGATTTTCCACTGCCATTGCCGCCAATCAGAAACAGCATCTCCCCGCGATTAATGGTCAGGTTCACCGGGCCTACCGCAAAATTATTGTCATGGTAGCGGAACATGACGTTGCGCAGCTCCAGCGTTTTCCAGTCAGGGAACGCTTCAGGGCGCGGGAACTCAGGTCTGAAGGGGGCGAGAGCAAACTGATTGAGCTTTCTGAAAGCCACTTGTGCGCTAAGCAGCGTGGGCAGCGCGCCTACCGCAGACAGCAGCGGTGTACGCAGGAACAACAGCGTCAGCGAGTACGTCGCGGCCACATTGGTATCCGCCCATCCCAGGCTGTTCGCCATCCAAAACACCAGACCAATCGCACCCAGCATCATGATGTTTGACCAGTTCACAGCGCTCAAGTGGAACGTATCCGCGCGAACAATGTGATGGCGGTACTCGCGGGCATCGGGAATGTAGAGATTATTGAAAATGTGTTCGGCGCGTTCACGATTAAGCGTGAGCTCTTTACGACCTTCCAGCACCGTCTGATAATCGTTATACAGCTTGTCTTCGGTTTCGCGCAGCACGGCCATATGCTTGTAAACGCGCGCCACCAGCATGTAGCCGCCCCAGATAGTGACGACAATCCACAGCGCCGTTACGGCTAACATTTTTGTCGATAGCCAGGCAAGATAAGCCGCAGATCCGAAGGTGAGAATGATCCCCTGCACCAGTTCCGGTAAACGCACAAAAGCAATTGTAATCGCACGCACGTCGCTGGTCAGCCCGGCCAACAGTGACGCGCTACCGAGCTGTTCAATGCGCTCAATCTGCGTGTCCAGAATACGTTTGATAAATTCACCGCGCAGGCGATAAACAAAGTGGTGTCCCAGCGTTGTGAGCGCCAGCTGCGACGCCAGCGTCACCGCCATCAGCAGCAGTAGCAGACTCAGAAATTCGGGAAGCACCGACAATGAGGTGTCGACCATTTCAATCAAACGCACGTTGATAAAGGCGATTAAGCCAATCCCCAGCGCGGCGCTGGCGAGGCTGAGCGCCATCACCGCGACAAATGGCCAACGGTACTGACGCCAGACGAGTAAAAGTAGTTGCATGCAAAGCAATCCGGGCAAGAAAAAACAGCCAGCAGTGTAAACTGCCCGACGCTCACATCAAGAATAATTCTTATTTTTATTCGCTATTGGAAGCCCGGCGGAAGGTCAGGTTGTATCGGTATTCTCCCGCCAGGGGATGCTGACCCGGTTTAAGTGACTGAATGCCATGATAAAACAGTCGTGATTCGCCGCCCCACACCACCACATCACCGTGCTCCAGCATTAAGCGTTTTAGCGGGTCGTTACGCTGTAAGCCGCCAAACTGAAAGATTGCGGGCAATCCCAACGACACGGAAACAATCGGCGCACGCAGGTTGGGTTCGTCTTTATCCTGATGCAGCGACAGTTTTGCGCCCGGTGCATAACGGTTTATCAGGCAAGCATCGGGTTGAAAATCGGGATATCCCGCCGCAATAGCCGCTTCACAACAAAGCGCATGGAATGCCTCGGGTATCGGCGGCCACGGGCGGTGAGTGACGGGGTCGACGGGGGAATAGAGATAACCGCGATTGTTGGTCGTCCAGCCCAGCCCACCGCAGCCGGTCATCGCCACCGACATGGTGTAACCACCTGGCGTCACCATATGACGAAACGGTGAGAGCGCCGCCACCGCTTCAATATCACGTAAAAGCGTGGCGGCATCGGCTACGGCTAAGCGGCGAAGAACGACAGCCCCCGGCGCCAGCGGCTCTTGCCAGGGCTGCTCATCAGCAAATAAATCGAGCATTACTCCTCCTGAATTTTGGCCTCGCGTTTAAGTAATTGCGCCTTACGCTCAACTCCCCAGCGATAGCCGGACAGCGCGCCATCGCGACGCACTACGCGGTGGCACGGGATCACAATCGCCAGCTTATTGGCGGCGCAGGCACTCGCCACCGCGCGTACCGCATTGGGTTTGCCGATGACTTTGGCGATCTGCTGATAGCTTGCAGTTTCCCCGCAAGGTATAGCCCGCAGCGCCTGCCAGACCTGTTGCTGAAACGCTGTCCCACGGATATCCAGTGGCAATTCAAGCGCCTTGTCATGATGCGTCAGACTGCTGATCACCCGATCGATACGAGCCCTAAATTCCCCATCAGCCGATTCAGACTGAGCCAGAGGAAAAAGCGCGCGCAGTTCAGCAATCAGCGTATCGTCATTGTCGCCGAGTAAAATAGCGCAAATCCCGCGTTCACTTTCTGCCACAAGGCAGCGGCCCAGCTCGCAATCCGTCACGGCGAAGCGCACAGTCACGCTACTCGCGCCATTACGATACTGTTTTGCCGTCATGCCCAGCGTTTCGTCCGCTTTGCGATAGAACGTGCTGCTATCCGGGAAACCCGCGGCCAGCACCGAGTCGGTTATTTTTTCGCCCTGCGTCAGCGCGCTGCGTAAGCGTCGCGCGCGCGCAGCCTGTTGCCAGCCTTTTGGTGTCATTCCGGTCACGGATTTGAACAGACGATGGAAATGAAAGGCGCTCATACCCACCTGCTCCGCCAGTGCATCCAGCGTTAGCAGTTGCTCCTGCTCAAGCAAGCGGCAGGCTTTTTCGACTTTCGCTATCTTGTGCGCTTGCGGATCGGCCCGGTCGGGCAAACAGCGTTTGCACGGTCGAAATCCCGCCTGTTGGGCATGATGTGAATCGGGATAAAACACGACGTTTTTTCGCAGGGCATGACGCGCCCGGCACGAGGGGCGGCAAAAGATACCGGTCGTCTGGACAGCGAAAACAAACTGGTTGTCGGCGGCTGGATCGCGGGCCATCACGGCCAGCCAGCGATCGTCATCAGTATTCAGGGTCAGGTTTTTCATCATTGGCTCCTCTTTCAAGCATACTCAAAGTATGCCCATGCGCCACTGAACAAAAACCTGCAACCTTGCTTTTTAATGTTGTTCGTCGATCAGAAAAGCCTGGAACTGCGGCGACATCCAGGTTTTGAAATTCTCACCCTCTTTGGTGATCATGTACACGGCCAGACCTTCCTGACGCACCACTTCTTTGGCCTTTTCCGGCCCGAGGACCATCAGTCCGGTATCCCAGGCATCTGCCTCGAGTGCCGTAGTTGCAATAACCGTCACGGAAACCAGATTGTGTGTGATTGGGCGCCCCGTCTTTGGATCGATCACGTGCGAGAGACGCTTGCCGTTCAGCTCGTAATAGTTGCGATAGCTACCGGATGTGCTGATGCCGTGACCGTTGATATCCACAATGGCCTGCACCGCATTTTGTTGATCGGTTGGCTTTTGGATAGCGACACGCCAGGGTTTGTCACTGGCATTGAGACCGCGACTCACGAGTGCGCCCCCGACGGAAACCAGATAACGTGAGATGCCCTCCTGAGTCATCAGTGCGGCGAGATGATCCGCCGCGTATCCCTCGCCAACCGTGGAGAGATCAACAAACAGATCGGGAATGTCTTTTTGCAGGTACTGCTGACCATACTGATTCAATACGCTCAGATGCTGCAGGCCTGTGCGAGCGCGCGCGTCGTCAATCTGTGCCTGACTCGGTACCGTCTCCGGCTGTTTCGTTGGCCCAAAGCCCCATAAATTCACCAGTGGCCCGACGGTGATATCCATTGCGCCGTTAGTTTTATAACCGACATGCAGGGACTCGGTAACGATAGCAGCCATTGCCTCACTCACAGGCCAAAGCGATGTACTGTTCGAGAGGTTGAACCGCATCAGCGCGGAATCATTTTTATAGGTAGAAAGCAGCTGATCGTCAGCATCAAGCTGGGACTGGATTTTACCGCGAAGTTCATTCTCGCGATTTTTATCCATATCCATGACGCTAACGCGCCAGGACGTTCCCATAGTCTTGCCTTCCAGCACGGTTGCTGCCGGCGTATTTGCTGTCGTGGTAGGGGAAGAAGAATCGCATGCCGCAAGTAAGCAAAATACCGACAATATGCCGGCTCGCCAAAAAGTCATTTCCATTCGTTATTATCCTCATGCCTGGGGCGGCAAGAGTATACCAAAACGCGTCTTCGTTAAGACCCTAAAAAAGCATAGAAAAAGGGGCCATTTGGCCCCTTTCTGTTACTGACGGTGTCTTAGAACTGGTAAACCAGACCCAGAGCAACGATATCGTCAGTACCTACACCAGCCTGTTTGGTGAAGTTATTTTCATCCAGCAGGTTGATTTTGTAGTCCACGTAGGTGGACATGTTTTTGTTGAAGTAGTAAGTCGCGCCAACATCAACGTATTTCAGCAGATCCTGATCGCCGAAGTTGGTGGTGTTGTTGCTTACGTCCTTACCTTTAGACTGCAGGTAAGCCACGGAAGGACGCAGACCGAAGTCGAACTGGTACTGAGCTACAACTTCGAAGTTTTGCGCTTTGTTAGCAAAACCGTAGATGTCGGAACGGCCGCTACCGTTAGATGTCCCGAAACGCGTCGCGTTGTAAGTCTGGGAGTACTGCGCTGCCAGATAAATGTTGTTCGCGTCATATTTCAGGCCGCCGCTGTAAACTTCAGCGTGGTCACCGTCACCGTAAACGCCTGCTGCATTCTGGTCAGCAGTACGTTTAGAAGACGCCATCGCACCGCCGACGCTGAAGCCTTCGCCCAAATCGTAAGTCAGAGACGCACCGTAACCGTCACCATTTTGTTTCAACAGGCTACGACCGCCAGTAGCATCATTCTCGCCGCTGACGCTACCGTTTTTACCCTGATACTGCAGAGCAAAGTTCAGACCATCAACCAGACCGAAGAAATCCTGGTTACGGTAAGTCGCGACGCCGTTACCACGGGATTGCATGAAGTTATCGGCACCGTAAGTGTCACCGCCAAATTCTGGCAGAACGTCGGTCCAGGAAGTGACATCGTAGATTACGCCGTAGTTACGACCATAATCGAAGGAACCTGCGTCACCGAATTTCAGGCCAGCGAAGGCAACACGCGTCCAGGACTGGTTGTCGCTTTCGCTGGTGTTACCTTGAACCTGGTATTCCCATTGACCATAACCGGTCACCTGATCATTAACCTGAGTTTCGCCTTTGAAGCCGATACGCATGTAGGTTTGATCGCCGTCGTTACCTTTGTCGTCGGAGAAATAGTGCAGGCCGTCGACTTTACCGAACAGATCTAATTTGTTGCCATCTTTGTTGTAAATTTCAGCCGCATTTGCTGCGCCTGCTACCAGCAGTGCTGGTACCAGGAGGGACAGGACTTTAACTTTCATTTTAATAACCCTCTGTTATATGCCTTATTATTGCCACTGCTCACTGATTAACCCTCTTAACCAGTCGGCCACTTCATTCTCCGCAAAAATACAGAATAATCCAATACGAATATGATACTAAAACTTTGAAGATGTTTCATTGTTCTTATAACATGTTTCAATTTGTAAATAACAGGGAACTTTTCAATAGCACAGATAGCTAAAATATTAAGCACTTAAAATCAACAATTTATATTTATGCATTTTAATCAATAATTTAACAAACATTTCATTACCGCACTGATTGTCAAAACAAAATCACAAGAGATCATTAAAATAACCCTCGCTATCATCATTAACTTTATTTATTACCGTCATTCATTTTCGAATGTCTGTTTATCCCGAATTGAGCCGAGTGCGATGCATTCGGTTTTTTTTTACCCTTCTTTACGTTATGTGAATAATTTTGTGCTACCGCCGTGAAATTATAACGACTATTAACTAATTCTCAGATAACGCCTTCACTCACTTTAAATTATTATTCAATTCCTAATTTCTTGTTAATTCGTGCTATTTATTCAGGACATCGATAATTATTTGTACAATAGGGTTCCATTTGTACACTTTCGATACTGATTAGCGCTACGTTGATAAAGCGTGAAAAAGTCCCTCCCTGACCGGGCTCGATACTGGAAATTCAGGTATTACCCTTTATACTGCCCTATCGTCTTTACGTGCGGCCATCACGGGTTAATCACATTAATGAGTCAGTCTGAAACAACAGCACCAGGTAAATTCTCCCTTCTTCCGGGGAGCATCACGCGTTTCTTTCTTCTATTGATCGTTGTGCTGTTAGTGACGATGGGAGTGATGGTGCAGAGCGCGGTCAACACCTGGCTGAAAGACCGAAGCTATCAAATCGTTGATATTACCCATGCAGTGCACAAGCGTATCGATACCTGGCGCTACGCGACCTGGCAGATTTACGACAATATCGCCGCAGCGCCGGGAACGGCATCGGGTGAAGGTTTACAGGAAACGCGTCTTAAGCAAGACGTCTATTATCTTGAAAAAACGCGCCGCAAAACCGAAGCATTAATTTTTGGCTCTCACGACAGCGCTACGCTTGAGATGACACAGCGAATCTCGACGTACCTCGACACGCTCTGGGGCGCGGAAACTGTCCCCTGGTCGATGTACTACCTTAATGGTCAGGATAACAGCATGATCCTGATCTCCACGCTGCCATTAAAAGATCTCTCATCCGGTTTTAAAGAGTCCTCCATTGGCTCGATTGTTGATTCCCGCCGCGCGGAAATGCTCCAGCAGGCTAACACCCTGGACGAACGCGAAAGTTTCTCTTCTCTTCGCCGCCTCGCCTGGCAAAACGGGCATTACTTTACCCTGCGCACCACATTTAACCAGCCTGGGCATCTGGCAACAGTTGTCGCCTTTGATCTGCCGATTAACGATCTCATTCCACCGGATATGCCGCTCGACAGCTTCCGTCTTGAGCCAGATACTTCCGCGCAAAATATGCGCGCGCCAGCGGATAAAAAAGAAGGCCCGGAAAGCGCGTCCATTACTTTTAACGGCTCGAAGATTGAGATCGCCTCATCTTTGAACTCCACCGGTATGCGCTTGGTTTGGCAGGTTCCCTTTGGAACGCTTTTGCTCGACACGCTGCAAAACATTCTGCTGCCGCTACTGCTTAATATTGGTCTGCTCGCGCTGGCGTTGTTTGGGTATACCACCTTCCGCTTTCAGCCTGGCCGCCCAACTGAGCACATCTCTTCTTCAGGCTCTAACAATGAATTACGCGTGTTGCGCGCGCTAAATGAAGAGATTGTGTCGGTGCTACCGCTGGGGCTTCTGGTGCATGACCAGGAGGCCAATCGCACAATTATGAGCAACAAGATTGCCGATCACCTGTTGCCACATCTTAATCTGCAAAACATCACCACCATGGCTGACCAGCATCAGGGGGTGATTCAGGCCACCATTAATAATGAACTGTACGAAATTCGTCAGTTCCGCAGTCAGGTCGCTTCACGTACCCAGATCTTTATCATTCGCGATCAGGACAGAGAAGTGCTGGTGAACAAGAAGCTGAAACAAGCGCAGAGACTGTATGAGAAAAATCAGCAGGGCCGCGTGGCGTTTATGCAAAACATTGGCGATGCGTTCAAGCGCCCGTTGAAAGAGCTTGCCAGCCAGGCCGCGAATTTGAGCACGCCAGAGAGCCATCAGTTGGCCAACCAGGCGGATACGCTTGTGCGTATGGTCGATGAAATCCAGTTAGCCAATATGCTTGAAAGCGATACCTGGAAAGGGAGCTCTACGCTGTTTTCAGTTCAGGATCTTATTAACGAAGTGGTGCCTGAAGTCCTGCCCGTTATCAAGCGCAAAGGCCTGCAGCTTCTGATCAATAACAATCTTCCTGCCAACGATGAACGTCATGGCGATCGCGAGGCATTACGCCGCATCGTGCTGATGCTAATTCAATATTCTGTAACCACCACGCAAATCGGCAAAATCACGCTGGAAGTGGGTACGGATGAATCTGCCGAAGACCGCCTGACAATCCGTATTCTGGATACGGGGGAAGGCGTGACGATGAGCGAAATCGATAATTTACACTTCCCGTTCCTGAACGATACGCAGAGCGACAGCTACGGCAAAGCCAACGCCCTCACCTTCTGGCTGTGCGATCAGCTGGCGCGTAAGCTTGGCGGACACCTGAATATTAAGGCCCGTGAGTCGCTGGGTACCCGCTATTCGCTGCATGTCAAAATGGACGCAAATCCTCAGGAAGAGGGTGAAGAGCGCCTGCTTGATGATGTGATCGTCATGGTGGATGTGACGTCCAGCGAAATACGCAACATCGTGGTTCGCCAGCTAGAAAACTGGGGTGCGGCCTGCATAAACCCGGATGAAAGGCTCACGAGTCAAGAATATGATCTCTTTTTAACTGATAATCCGTCTAATCTTACTGCCTCGGGCTTGCTTTTAAGCGATGATGAGTCAGGCGTGCGGAAAATCGGCCCCGGTCAGCTGCGCGTCAACTTTAATATGAGCAATGCGATGCAGGAAGCTGTACTACAACTAATAGAAGAGAATCTGGCGCAAGAAGAGATACTGGAGTCCCCATTGGGTGGTGATGAAAATGCCGAACTCCAGGCCAGCGGATACTATTCCCTATTTGTAGATACAGTACCAGATGATGTTAAGCGGTTGTATACTGAGTCCGCTGCGAAGGATTTCGCCGCGCTGACACAGACAGCACACCGGCTTAAAGGGGTGTTTGCCATGCTTAATCTGGTTCCGGGCAAGCAATTATGTGAAACGCTGGAACATCTTATTCGTGAGAAGGATGCTTCTGGCACAGAAAAATACATCAGCGACATTGACGCCTACGTCAAAAGCTTGCTGTAGCAAGGTAGCCTTTACATGAACAATATGAACGTAATTATTGCCGACGACCACCCGATTGTACTGTTCGGTATTCGCAAATCACTTGAACAGATCGAGTGGGTGAATGTTGTCGGTGAATTTGAAGACTCTACAGCACTTATAAATAATCTTCCGAAACTTGATGCACACGTGCTCATTACTGACCTCTCCATGCCTGGAGATAAGTACGGCGATGGCATCACGCTGATCAAATACATCAAGCGCCACTTTCCGAGTATTTCAATTATTGTTCTTACCATGAACAATAACCCGGCGATTTTAAGCGCCGTGCTAGAACTCGACATTGAAGGGATTGTCCTGAAACAGGGCGCGCCGACGGATCTGCCTAAGGCTCTGGCTGCACTGCAGAAAGGCAAGAAATTTACCCCGGAAAGCGTTTCTCGCCTGCTTGAGAAAATTAGCGCGGGTGGTTACGGTGACAAACGTTTATCACCGAAAGAAAGTGAAGTACTGCGCCTGTTCGCTGAAGGTTTCCTGGTCACTGAAATTGCCAAGAAGCTGAACCGCAGTATCAAAACCATCAGTAGCCAGAAGAAATCGGCGATGATGAAACTGGGCGTAGAGAATGATATCGCCCTGCTGAATTATCTCTCTTCGGTTACCCTGAGCGCAGTCGATAAAGACTGATTCCGTTCTGGTAATAAAAAACCCGGCAGCGCTCGCGCTTGCCGGGTTTTTTTATGCCCTCGATTCCCTGACGCGGGCCGCGTAAATCGACAACGTCTGTTTTATGACATCAAGCGTCACCGGTTTTGACAGGCAACTGTCCATGCCTGACGCCAGACAGCGCTCTTTCTCTTCGGCCAGCGCGTTGGCGGTGACCCCGATAACCGGCAAGGTCATACCAAGCTGGCGAATGCGCTGGGTGAGACGATACCCGTCCATGTTAGGCATGTTCACGTCACTGAGCACAATATCGATGTGATTTTTGCTCAGCACGTTTAGCGCATCCACGCCGTCATTTGCGGTCAAGCATTGATATCCCAGCGATCCCAGCTGATCGGCCAGCAGGCGACGGTTGATCGGATGGTCATCCACCACCAGAATCATCATGTCGTCATTCATCGTAACAGCGGACTGCGGTGAAGGCAGCGCGGTACCGCCGTCGTGGGCATCCCCTTCCACATTGTAGATATGTGCCAACAGATGCAGAATCTCATGCGGCGTTGCCACGCTGTGCGTCCACTCTCCGGGAATACGCTCCTGCGCAATACCAATATGGCGACGACAGAACGTAATTACGGCTTTGCCCTGCCAGGACGGGTCGACCTCAACATCCGTAATCAGCGTATCGTCAGCGTCCGTTTTTTGCCCAGCTTCATAGCGTGCAACACGAATGCCTCGGTTCGAGAGCAATGATTCCAGGAAGCTGTACAGTGACGCGTTATGCACAGCGAGCCAGCACATTTTATCGCTCAACCCTTCTGCCGGACTTTTCACCGGATATTGCGCAGAATAGAGCGGAATGCGGATCGTAAACTGGCTGCCCATGCCCGGCTCGGTATCGACAGAAATATCGCCATCCATCATGCTGATCAGCTGTTCGCAAATGGCCAGCCCCAGCCCTGTGCCCTGGAAGTTACGCTGCACCCCGGTGCCAACCTGGAAGAACGGATCGAAAAGTTTCACCACTTCTTTTGCCGGAATACCGACGCCGGTATCGCGGATGCGAATGCTTAAATAATCCCCTGCGCGAGAAACATGCAAAATGATACAGCCGACATCGGTGAACTTAATCGCGTTGCTGAGCAGGTTTGAAATGACCTGTTGTAAACGCATCGGATCGCCCAGCAGCGTCAGCGGCACATCCGGCTCGATAAAGCAGTACAGCCCAAGCTGTTTGCGGACCACCAGCGGCATATAGTTAGCGCTGATATGGTTCATCACTTCACGGGGCGAAAACTCGCTCGGTTCGATTTTGAGCTGTTCAGACTCAATTTTAGAGAAGTCGAGAATGTCGCTGATGATTTTCAGCAGCAGACTTGAAGAGTTGTTCATCGCCGTGACCAGGCGCTCTACTCCCTTCGGCAACTCTTTCGTTTGCAGCAGATCGAGGTTACCAATAATCCCGTACAGCGGCGTGCGCAGCTCATGGCTCACGGTCGCGAGGAACATCGACTTGGACTGGCTGGCCTGTTCTGCTGCCTGCGCCATTTCTTGTAGCGACTCTTCCATTTTTACACGCGAAGAGACGTCCACCAGTACACAGATCGCCACGTTCTCATTGCGATAGCGCGAATGGACAAAGCTTATCTGCAGGTTGGTGTGATTGCTGGTTAATACGTCGACAAAATTGACCTGCTGTCCGCAGATAATCTGCGTCAGTCGCTGTCGGTCTTCATGCGTCAGCATGTTCAGATAGTTATGCGCCAGCTCGTTGCTCAGAATATTCGTGCCATCCTGCGTACGGAGGATACAAATCCCAACGGGTGCCGAGGCGACTATTTTGCGGTTAAATTGCTCGTGCTCTTCCAGGCGTTGAGCATCGCTCTCCGCCGGGATGAAAATTTTACGCTCATACATGCGCGCCAGCATGAACAGCGCAATCCCCACCAGCACATTCAGCAGGATGGAGTTAAGGATGAGCATCCGAATGCGTTCCAGCACCATATCAACGGGCACGGAGTAGACAATGCTCAGTGACGATGGCGGTAAACTTTTCTTGAGCACCAGCTCATGGAAACCCGACGTATAGCCAAACCACGAGCGTTCCTGCATCCAGCGAGGATCAACCTTTAAGCGGTTCTCAGGCCCGGTCAGCGAAATCAGCGTATGACCATTTTCATCGAGGATCGTCACACCCATAGGCAAACTGCCCGGTGTGAAGAAGTTCTCCATGCGAACCGTTTGTTCAGTGCCCAGCAGCGCCTGCAGGCGATTGGCGAGATAAACCGGCGTGAGGGCGTAGAAATAACCCACACCCGGACGCGGTCCTTGGCTTATCCAGAAGATATTATTGCCACGTTCGTCCTGTGGGGCATTACGATACTTAATGATGCGTTCGTGCAAACTTTTCAGCGCATCTTCGCGCTCAACCGGCACATCCCGCAGGCCGAAATCGGCTAAACAGAGATTCTCACTGCCGATCAGAAATACCCGGTTGAGATCATAGGCCGCGGAAAAATTATCGCGCCAGTAGCGCATAAACCAGGCCAACGACTCAAGCGAGCCACGCCACGCCGTGCCCATTGCCGAGCAATCGGAGTCGGGGAATAACGGTTCGAAATCCGGCACTTCTGATTTGTCATTTCGCCCGCGCGTAGCCAGAATGCCGTTTTCCGCCGTCAGACGGTTTTCAGCTATGTACTTCAGCTCTTTCATGACATCAGTCGTACGCTGAATGTAACGCTGGGCCTGATCGGAACTTAAATTAAACTCCTGACGGATCTCTGACTCCTTCTGATGCAGCGCATTAACGATGTAAAACACCGAAAAAAATGCAACCAGCAACCAAAGCAATAACGCCAGCGCGCGAAAAAGATAGCGAGAGACTTTAAGAGTGGTGCGAAAGGAGACGAGGTATTTCAAGGGGGCGAAGCTCCGCCGTCAGAGGCAAAAGAATGTGGTTAAGGTAGCGGTAAACGCGGCGTGCCGCAATGCTCAGTTGTCTGCAAAAAAGAAAGGGCCGGAATCCGGCCCTTTTTATGTCAGGAGACATTACTCTTCGGCATCATCTGCCGCATCGTCATCAGAATCTGCTTCGTCAGAATCAGCTTCATCGGTCTCGGTTTCCGGTGCGATTTCATCGTCACCTTCCGCGACGCTACCGTCGATGGAATCAAGTTCTTCGTCGTCGACTGGCTCAGCGACACGTTGCAGGCCCACCACGTTTTCATCTTCCGCAGTTCGGATGAGGATAACGCCCTGGGTGTTACGCCCTACCACGCTGATCTCAGACACGCGCGTACGCACCAGCGTACCGGCATCAGTGATCATCATGATCTGGTCACAGTCATCAACCTGCACCGCACCCACAACAGAGCCGTTACGCTCGGTGACTTTGATGGAGATAACGCCCTGTGTGCCACGAGACTTGGTCGGATATTCGCCTTCCGCAGTCCGTTTACCGTAACCATTCTGCGTCACGGTCAGGATAGCGCCTTCACCGCGTGGAATGATCAGTGAAACAACGCTGTCTTCGCCCGCCAGTCGAATACCGCGAACGCCGGTCGCTGTACGACCCATTGCGCGTACGGCGTTCTCTTTAAAGCGCACCACTTTACCGGCGGCAGAGAACAACATAACCTCGTCAGAACCGGAGGTCAGATCCACACCGATCAGTTCATCACCTTCGTTCAGGTTGATGGCGATAATCCCGGCAGAACGTGGACGGCTGAAACCGGTCAGCGCGGTTTTCTTCACGGTACCGCTCGCGGTCGCCATAAAGACGTTCACACCTTCTTCGTACTCGCGTACCGGCAGAATCGCGGTGATACGCTCGTTCGGCTCAAGCGGAAGCAGGTTGACGATCGGACGACCACGCGCACCGCGGCTCGCTTCCGGCAGCTGATACACTTTCATCCAGTACAAACGACCACGGCTTGAGAAGCACAGGATCGTGTCATGGGTGTTCGCCACCAGCAGGCGATCGATAAAGTCTTCTTCTTTGATACGGGCTGCCGATTTGCCTTTACCACCACGACGCTGCGCTTCGTAGTCGGTGAGCGGCTGATACTTCACATAGCCCTGATGAGACAGGGTCACAACCACATCTTCGCGGTTGATCAGATCTTCAATGTTGATATCAGACGTATTCGCCGTGATTTCAGTGCGACGCGCATCACCAAACTGGTCGCGGACCAGTTCCAGCTCTTCGCGGATCACTTCCATCAGACGATCGGCGCTGCCGAGGATATGCAGAAGCTCTGCGATCTGCTCCAGCAGCTCTTTGTACTCGTCGAGCAGTTTTTCATGCTCAAGGCCAGTCAGTTTCTGCAAACGCAGATCCAGAATCGCCTGTGCCTGCTGTTCGGTCAGGTAATATTGACCGTCACGCACGCCAAATTGAGGTTCCAGCCACTCAGGACGCGCCGCGTCATCACCCGCACGTTCCAGCATGGCAGAGACGTTGCCCAATGCCCACGGCTGAGCAACCAATCCTGCTTTCGCTTCGGCAGGGGTTGGCGCACGACGAATCAACTCGATGATCGGGTCGATGTTGGCCAGTGCGACAGCCAGCGCTTCCAGAATGTGCGCACGATCGCGCGCTTTACGCAGTTCGAAAATAGTACGGCGAGTCACCACTTCACGGCGGTGACGCACGAACGCGCTCAGGATATCTTTCAGGTTCATGATCTTCGGCTGGCCATGGTGCAACGCAACCATGTTGATGCCGAAGGAAACCTGAAGCTGAGTCTGGGAGTACAGGTTGTTCAGCACAACCTCACCCACCGCGTCGCGTTTGATTTCAATCACGATGCGCATACCGTCTTTATCAGACTCGTCACGCAGCGCGCTGATGCCTTCAACGCGTTTTTCTTTTACCAGCTCCGCGATTTTCTCGATCAGGCGAGCTTTGTTCACCTGATACGGAATTTCGTGGACGATAATGGTTTCACGACCGGTTTTCGCGTCGGCTTCCACTTCCGCGCGGGCGCGAATGTAAATCTTGCCGCGACCGGTGCGGTACGCTTCTTCAATCCCACGGCGGCCATTAATGATGGCGGCAGTTGGGAAGTCCGGGCCTGGAATGTGTTCCATCAGCCCTTCGACGGTGATCTCTTCATCGTCGATGTAGGCGAGGCACCCGTTAATGACTTCAGTAATGTTGTGCGGCGGAATGTTCGTGGCCATACCGACGGCGATACCGGAAGAACCGTTAACCAACAGGTTTGGGATCTTGGTCGGCATAACATCAGGAATACGCTCGGTGCCGTCGTAGTTATCGACGAAATCAACCGTGTCTTTTTCCAGGTCAGCCATCAGCTCATGGGCGATTTTCGACATACGGATTTCCGTATAACGCATCGCCGCAGCGGAGTCACCATCGACAGAACCGAAGTTACCCTGGCCATCCACCAGCATGTAACGTAAGGAGAAAGGCTGCGCCATACGGACGATCGTGTCATACACGGCAGTATCACCATGGGGGTGATATTTACCGATGACGTCACCAACGACGCGGGCAGATTTTTTGTAGGCTTTATTCCAGTCATTGCCCAATACGTTCATGGCGTATAGTACGCGACGGTGTACCGGCTTCAGGCCATCTCGGACGTCTGGCAGCGCGCGGCCAACAATGACCGACATCGCATAATCCAGATAGGAGCTCTTAAGCTCTTCCTCGATGTTAACCGGTGTAATTTCTCTCGCAAGGTCGCTCATCTAACCGCTATCCCTCTACTGTATCCCGGATTCAAAGGTCGCAAATTATAACACAATCGCTCCCATACAGGTAAACCTGTATGGTTTATTCGCGGGGAGAGCCTGATATACTCGATCCTCTTGCGAATTAAGGAGTAAAAGCGCCCATGAATGCCGAAAAATCCCCGGTAGCTCACAACGTCGACCATGCAGAGATCGCCAAATTTGAAGCGGTGGCATCCCGCTGGTGGGATCTCGACGGTGAGTTCAAACCTCTGCACCGCATAAACCCGCTGCGTTTGGGCTATATCGCGGAGCGCTCCGGCGGTCTGTTCGGTAAAAAAGTGCTCGACGTCGGCTGCGGCGGCGGCATTCTGGCCGAAAGCATGGCGCGCGAAGGCGCAACGGTTACCGGCCTGGACATGGGGTTTGAACCACTCCAGGTTGCGCGTCTGCATGCCCTGGAATCCGGTATTCAGGTTGACTATGTTCAGGAAACCGTTGAAGAGCACGCCGCTAAACACGCGCATCAATACGATGTCGTCACCTGCATGGAAATGCTCGAACACGTGCCTGACCCGCAATCGGTGGTCAACGCCTGCGCCGCTTTGGTGAAACCCGGTGGGCACGTCTTCTTCTCGACGATTAACCGCAACGGAAAAGCGTGGCTGATGGCGGTAGTGGGCGCGGAATATGTGCTGCGCATGGTGCCGAAAGGAACCCATGACGTTAAGAAATTCATCAAACCTGCTGAATTATTAGGCTGGGTAGATCTGACCTGGCTGAAAGAGCAACACATCACCGGCTTGCATTACAATCCATTGACCGACAAATTCAAGCTCGCGCCGGGTGTAGATGTTAACTATATGTTGCACACGACGACAAAAAACGACTAACGTCATTCGTTATTCTTATAAAGATTGCGCGACATCACGTTGCGCAATTCTGACCTCTCGTTGAAGAAATCAGCACTCGATCAAATTTTAGATTTTTTTTCTAAATTATTGACATGACGTCCAGGCCTTACGATACGAGGACTTAGGGTTTATTACGCTTTAGCAACCTGAAATTAACGTCAAAATCAACTCTTGTACTGAAATGATTCCTTACTAGAATACTCACCATATAGCGTTTTTCTTATCGCAAACCCCCTATATGTAGTATTTATCCACAGAGTTAGCCACAAGGCGCTTCTGTGGATAAGCAGGGGGATATTTTTTTATTTCACGGACAGGTAAAAAACCACATGAATCAAAGTCTGCTGGTGACAAAGCGCGACGGTACTACCGAGCGTATCAATCTCGACAAAATCCATCGAGTTCTCGACTGGGCAGCAGAAGGACTGAACAACGTATCTATCTCTCAGGTGGAACTGCGTTCACATATTCAGTTCTACGACGGGATTAAGACCTCAGATATTCATGAAACCATTATCAAAGCCGCAGCCGATCTGATCTCCCGCGAAGCACCGGATTACCAGTACATGGCCGCACGCCTCGCCATTTTCCATCTGCGCAAAAAGGCCTACGGTCAGTTTGAGCCGCCAGCGCTGCTCGATCACGTCACGAAAATGGTTGACCTGGGCAAATACGACGCGCATCTGCTGGAAGACTACACGGAAGAAGAGTTCAAGCAGATGGACGGGTTTATCGACCACTGGCGCGACATGAACTTCTCCTACGCCGCGGTGAAGCAGCTGGAAGGCAAGTACCTGGTTCAGAACCGCGTCACAGGCGAAATCTATGAGAGCGCACAGTTCTTGTATATTCTGGTTGCCGCGTGCCTGTTCTCAAACTATCCGCGTGAAACGCGCCTGGACTACGTGAAGCGTTTTTACGACGCCGTATCCACCTTTAAAATTTCTCTGCCTACGCCGATTATGTCTGGCGTGCGCACCCCGACGCGTCAGTTCAGCTCCTGCGTACTGATCGAGTGCGGCGACAGCCTGGATTCCATCAACGCAACCTCAAGCGCGATTGTGAAATACGTCTCCCAGCGCGCCGGTATCGGTATCAATGCCGGCCGCATTCGTGCGCTGGGCAGCCCAATTCGCGGCGGTGAAGCGTTCCACACCGGCTGTATCCCGTTCTACAAACACTTCCAGACCGCGGTGAAATCCTGCTCTCAGGGCGGCGTACGCGGCGGTGCAGCCACCCTGTTCTACCCAATGTGGCATTTGGAAGTCGAAAGCCTGCTGGTCCTGAAAAACAACCGTGGCGTTGAAGGCAACCGCGTTCGTCATATGGACTACGGCGTGCAGATCAACAAACTGATGTACACCCGTCTGCTGAAAGGCCAGGACATCACCCTGTTCAGCCCCTCCGACGTACCGGGCCTGTACGATGCGTTCTTCGCCGATCAGGATGAATTTGAGCGTCTATACACGCAATACGAGCAAGACGACAGCATCCGTAAGCAGCGCGTTAAGGCCGTCGACCTGTTCTCCCTGATGATGCAGGAACGTGCTTCTACTGGCCGTATCTACATTCAGAACGTTGACCACTGCAACACGCACAGCCCGTTCGATCCGGCGATTGCGCCAGTGCGCCAGTCTAACCTGTGCCTGGAAATCGCTCTGCCGACCAAACCGCTGTACGACGTTAACGACGAAAACGGCGAAATCGCGCTGTGTACGCTGTCTGCATTCAACCTGGGCGCGATCAAGAGCCTGGCCGAGCTGGAAGAGCTGGCTGTGCTGGCGGTTCGTGCACTGGATGCCCTGCTGGATTATCAGGATTACCCAATTCCGGCGGCAAAACGTGGCGCAATGGGTCGTCGTACGCTGGGTATTGGCGTGATCAACTTCGCCTACTGGCTGGCGAAAAACGGCAAGCGTTACTCCGATGGCAGCGCCAACAACCTGACGCACGAAACCTTCGAAGCGATTCAGTATTACCTGATGAAAGCCTCTAACGAGCTGGCGAAAGAGCAAGGCGCGTGCCCGTGGTTCAACGAAACCACCTACGCGAAAGGCATTCTGCCGATCGATACCTACAAAAAAGACCTGGATGCGATCGTCAATGAGCCGCTGCATCTCGACTGGGAAACGCTGCGTGAGTCCATCAAGACCCACGGCCTGCGCAACTCCACGTTGTCTGCGCTGATGCCGTCAGAGACCTCTTCGCAGATCTCTAACGCCACCAACGGTATTGAGCCGCCGCGCGGTCACGTTAGCATCAAAGCGTCGAAAGACGGCGTGCTGCGTCAGGTAGTTCCGGATTATGAACTGCTGAAAGACAGCTACGAGCTGCTGTGGGAAATGCCGAATAACGACGGTTATCTCCAACTGGTGGGCATCATGCAGAAGTTTATCGATCAGTCGATCTCTGCTAACACCAACTACGATCCAACGCGCTTCCCGTCAGGAAAAGTGCCGATGCAGCAGTTGCTGAAAGACCTGCTGACCGCCTATAAATTTGGCGTAAAAACCCTGTACTATCACAACACCCGTGACGGTGCAGAAGATGCGCAGGACGATATGGCACCTTCTATTCAGGACGATGGCTGCGAAAGCGGCGCATGTAAGATCTAATGAAGGGCGGGGATTTCCCCGCCTTTATTTCGTAAGACAGGACATCTATTCATGGCATATACCACCTTTTCACAGACGAAAAACGACCAGCTCAAAGAGCCGATGTTTTTCGGTCAGCCGGTCAACGTGGCACGCTACGATCAGCAAAAATATGACATTTTCGAAAAGCTGATCGAAAAGCAACTCTCCTTCTTCTGGCGTCCGGAAGAAGTGGACGTTTCTCGCGATCGTATCGATTTCCACGCGTTGCCGGATCATGAAAAGCACATTTTTCTCAGCAACCTGAAGTACCAGACGCTGCTGGATTCCATTCAGGGCCGTAGTCCGAACGTGGCGCTGCTGCCGCTGATCTCGATTCCTGAACTGGAAACATGGGTTGAAACCTGGGCGTTCTCCGAGACGATCCACTCGCGTTCTTACACCCATATCATCCGTAATATCGTTAACGATCCGGCGGTGGTATTTGACGATATCGTCACAAACGAGCAGATCCAGAAACGCGCGGAAGGCATTTCCCACTATTACGATGAGCTGATCGAAATGACCAGCTACTGGCATCTGCTGGGTGAAGGGACGCATTCTGTTAACGGTAAAACCGTGACCGTCAATCTGCGTGCGCTGAAAAAACAGCTGTACCTGTGCCTGATGAGCGTCAACGCACTGGAAGCGATCCGCTTCTACGTCAGCTTTGCCTGCTCGTTTGCCTTCGCTGAGCGCAAACTGATGGAAGGTAACGCCAAAATTATTCGTCTGATCGCCCGTGACGAAGCGCTGCATCTGACCGGCACTCAGCACATGCTGAATCTCTTACGCAGCGGCGTGGACGATCCGGAGATGGCGGAGATCGCCGAAGAGTGCAAACAGGAATGCTATGACCTGTTCGTGCTGGCCGCCCAGCAGGAAAAAGAGTGGGCAGAGTACCTGTTCCGCGATGGCTCCATGATCGGCCTGAACAAAGATATTCTGTGCCAATACATCGAATACATCACCAATATCCGCATGCAGGCGGTAGGGCTTGAGCTGCCGTTCAAAACGCGCTCCAACCCGATTCCGTGGATCAACACCTGGCTGGTGTCCGATAACGTGCAAGTTGCGCCGCAGGAAGTGGAAGTGAGTTCTTATCTGGTCGGTCAGATTGATTCCGAAGTGAACACTGACGATCTGAGCGATTTCCAGCTCTGATGAGCCGCGTAACGTTAAGCCTTTCCGGTACAGAAGTATTGTGCCGGGAAGAACACCCTTCCCTGCTGGTGGCCCTGGAGTCGCATCAGGTTGAAGTTGAGTATCAGTGCCGTGCGGGCTACTGCGGCTCATGCCGCTGTCGTTTAGTGGCAGGACAAGTGGACTGGCTAACGGAACCGCTGGCGTTTATCAACGATGGGGAAATTTTGCCCTGCTGTTGCCGGGCAAAAGGCGATATCGAAATCGAAATGTAATGCCCGCTTACGCGGGCATTTTTTTAGCCTCGTTTCTGCATCATCTCCGCATGATGGCGTTTTTCGCCAATCATAACGACGATCAGCAGTAATACCGCCATAATGCTGCCGCCAATCATCACCATAAAGCCACCATCCCAGCCGAAGAAATCGACCGTGTAACCCACGATGGCGCTGGCCGCGACTGAGCCACCAAGATAGCCGAACAGACCGGTAAAGCCCGCGGCAGTGCCTGCGGCTTTTTTCGGCGCCAGTTCCAGCGCATGCAGACCAATCAGCATCACCGGACCGTAAATCAGGAAGCCGATCACAATCATACAGGCCATATCCACGCCCGGATTACCTGGAGGATTCAGCCAGTACACGATAGTGGCGATGGTCACGAGCGTCATAAAGAACACGCCCGTTGCACCACGGTTGCCTCTGAACACTTTGTCCGACATCCAGCCGCAAATTAACGTGCCTGGAATACCGGCGTATTCATACAGAAAATAGGCCCACGACGACTTATCCAGTGCGAAATGCTTCACCTCTTTCAGATAGGTCGGCGACCAGTCGAGGATGCCGTAACGCAGCAGATAGACAAACACGTTGGCGATAGCGATGTACCACAACAGTTTGTTAGGCAGAACGTACTTCATAAAGATCTGTTTTGCCGTCAGCTCTTCTTCATGCTGCTCGTTGTAATCGTCCGGGTAGTCGTTTTTATACTCTTCAATCGGCGGAAGACCGCACGATTGCGGGGTATCACGCATCAAAGCAAAGGCAATGATCGCAATAACGATGGCCCCGAAAGCAGGCATATACAGCGCCGCTTTCCAGTCGTTAAACCACGCCATCCCCAGCAGGAACAACAGCGGTGGAATACCGCCGCCAACGTTATGCGCACAGTTCCACACCGAGACAATCCCACCACGCTCTTTCTGCGACCACCAGTGCACCATGGTACGTCCGCACGGCGGCCATCCCATTCCCTGGAACCAACCGCACAGGAACAGCAGGACAAACATGATGGCGATACTGGACGTTGCCCACGGTACAAAGCCCATGAATAACATCACGGCGGACGCCAGAATCAAACCGGCAGGCAAGAAGACGCGCGGATTCGAGCGATCCGAAACGGACCCCATAATGAACTTGGAAAACCCATAGGCAATCGAAATACCCGACAGTGCGAAACCTAAATCACCGCGTGAAAATCCTTGTTCAACCAGATACGGCATCGCCAGCGCAAAGTTCTTACGCACCAGATAGTAAGCGGCATAGCCGAAGAAAATACCGAGGAAAATTTGCCAACGCAGGCGACGGTATAGCGGGTCGACTTCTGCCTCTGACACGCGCGCCTGATGCGGCGCAGGTTTGAAGATACTGAGCATTAGAGCCTCCGTGGCCATGTCATAAATTTTCGAGGTTGTGTAGCCACCCCGATTCCAGAGGCCGCGATGTTAAAAAATCACAGCGATTGTTACTGTGAATCAACGCACAAATTGTTACAGAAATATGACAGCATGAGCAAATAAGCGCATGAGATCACGCTTTAGTTTCGTATTGCGCTCGATTATGTTCGAAATCAAACAAACCACACTATTAATGTGGCTGAATAGTAAAAAACGAACATGAGGGAAGATAATGACACTCCGCGATCCTCGTTATAGCGATGTGATTATCATCGGCGGCGGCGCAACAGGGGCTGGTATCGCACGAGACTGTGCCCTGCGCGGGCTAAAGGTTACGCTGCTGGAGCGTCACGATATCGCCACCGGTGCGACCGGGCGAAACCATGGCTTACTACACAGCGGCGCGCGCTACGCGGTGACCGACAACGAGTCCGCCCGCGAGTGCATCGCAGAAAACCAAATTCTCAAACGCATCGCCCGCCACTGCATTGAGCCTACCGACGGCCTGTTTATTACCCTGCCCGAAGACGATCTCGCGTTTCAGCAGACCTTTGTCCGTGCCTGCACCGAAGCGGGTGTTCGCACCGAAACGCTCGATCCGGCGCTCGCCAGACGCCTTGAACCCTCGGTGAATCCTGCACTCATTGGCGCAGTGAAAGTCCCCGATGGAACCGTCGATCCCTTCCGTCTGACCGCCGCCAACATGCTTGACGCGCGCGAGCATGGCGCGATCGTTCTGACGGCTCACGAGGTCACTGGCCTTATCCGCGACGGCGATACCGTCCGGGGCGTGCGCGTCTATGACACGCTTTATGGCGAACACAGTGAGCTGTATGCCAACGTGGTGGTCAACGCTGCCGGGATCTGGGGCCAGTGCATCGCTGAATACGCCGACCTCTCGATCCGCATGTTCCCGGCGAAAGGCTCGCTGCTGATCCTCGACCATCGCATCAACAATCACGTCATCAACCGTTGCCGCAAGCCGTCAGACGCGGACATTCTGGTGCCCGGCGATACCATTTCGCTCATTGGCACCACGTCCACGCACATCGACTATAACGATATCGACTGCAATCGCGTCACCGCCGAAGAGGTGGATATCCTGTTGCGCGAAGGAGAAAAACTGGCCCCTGTCATGGCGCAAACGCGCATTCTTCGCGCGTATGCAGGGGTGCGTCCGCTCGTAGCCAGCGACGATGACCCTACCGGGCGCAACGTCAGCCGCGGGATTGTCCTGATGGACCACGCCAAACGCGACGGTATGGAAGGTTTTATTACCATCACCGGCGGCAAACTGATGACTTATCGCTTGATGGCCGAGTGGGCAACAGACGCTGTATGTCAAAAGCTGGGCAATACGCAGCCCTGCTCCACAGCGCAACGCCCTCTACCAGGCTCGCAGGAATCTACCGAAAAAACGCTGCACAAAATTATCTCGCTCCCCGCGCCACTGCGCGGTTCGGCCCTCTACCGCCATGGCGATCGCACGCCCGCCTGGCTCGGTCAGAGTCGTCTCAGCCGCAGCCTGGTGTGCGAATGCGAAGCCGTGACGGCGGGCGAAGTGCAATACGCGGTTGAAAATCTGACGGTCAATAATCTGCTCGATTTACGTCGCCGCACCCGAGTCGGCATGGGAACCTGTCAGGGTGAACTGTGCGCATGTCGCGCCGCCGGACTTTTGCAGCGCTTCAACGTCACCACATCAGCACAGTCGCTCGCACAGTTAAGCGAGTTTCTTAACGAACGCTGGAAAGGCGTGCAGCCCATTGCCTGGGGCGATGCGCTGCGCGAAAGCGAATTCACCCGCTGGGTATACCAGGGATTATGCGGCCTGGAAAAGGAGCAGCACGATGAAGTTTGATACGGTGATTATCGGCGGCGGTCTGGCAGGAATTCTGTGCGGACTTAAGCTTACCCAGCGCGGTCTGCGATGTGCGATCGTCAGTCGTGGCCAAAGCGCTCTGCATTTTTCGTCCGGATCGTTAGATTTGCTGGGCGCGCTTCCTGATGGCTCCGTGGTAGACACACCGTTAACCGCGTTGCAAAACCCCGACGCATTGCCCGCAGAACATCCCTACCGGCTGGTGGGCACGGACAATATCGCGCGTCTTGCCGATGAGACTGAAACGCTGCTCGCCACCTGCGGGGCGCGACTCCGTGGACATGCGCGTCGAAATCATCAGCGCGTCACCCCGCTCGGCATGCTCCGTCCCGCATGGCTCAGCCCCGAAGAGGTTCCCGTCGCCCCGATTCAATCGCAGCGGGTACGCGTGGTCGGGATTAGCGGTTTTCTGGATTTTCAGGCGCATCTTGCCGCCGCATCGCTGCGCAATCAGGGCATCAGCGCCGATACCGCAGAAATAGAGTTGCCGGAACTGGACGTACTGCGCGATAACGCCAGCGAGTTTCGCGCGGTCAATATCGCCCGTTTTCTTGATAACGATGACAAATGGCCGCTGCTGTTCAACGCCCTGCAGCCGCTCAGCCAGGGATGCGATGCGTTGTACATGCCGGCCTGTTTTGGCTTAGCGGATAATCGCCTTTGGCGTTGGCTGTCAGACCGCCTACCGTGCGCGCTCCATTTATTGCCGACGCTTCCGCCTTCAGTGCCGGGCATACGCCTGAATAATCAACTCCAGCGCCAGTTTATTGCCCAGGGCGGCGTCTGGATGGCGGGCGATGAAGTCAAAAAAGTGACGCTCGACAACGGCGTCGTCAGCGCCCTTTGGACACGAAATCATGGTGATATCCCGCTGCGCCCTCGGTTCGTGGTGCTGGCAAGCGGCAGTTTTTTCAGCAACGGGCTTATCAGTACCCGCGAAGGGATACGCGAAGCCGTGTTGGGCCTGGATGTGCGGCAAAACACCTCCCGTGCCGACTGGTATCAAAGCGATTTCTTTGCCCCGCAGCCGTGGCAACAATTCGGCGTGATCGCTGACAATACCCTACGACCGCAGCTTTCCGGCTCTCCCGTCGATAATCTTTACGCTATCGGTTCCGTGCTGGGCGGTTTTGATCCCATCGCGCTGGGCTGCGGTGGCGGCGTTTGCGCCATTACCGCCCTGTATGCCGCAGAACAAATTTGTCAGCGCGCAGGAGGCGAGCAATGAACGACACCCGTTTTGAAAGCTGCATTAAATGCACCGTGTGTACCACGGTTTGCCCGGTCAGCAGCGTGAATCCGCACTATCCTGGGCCGAAACAGGCGGGACCGGATGGCGAGCGGCTGCGATTGAAAGACGGCGCTTTGTACGATGAGGCGCTCAAATACTGTATCAACTGCAAACGTTGCGAGGTCGCGTGCCCTTCCGATGTCAAAATCGGCGACATCATTCAGCGCGCGCGGGCGCAATACAGCAAACAGAAGCCAAAACTGCGCGATATAATTTTGAGCCACACGGATCTGATGGGCACTGTTTCAACCCCGTTTGCACCGCTGGTGAATGCCGCGACATCGCTGAAGCCGGTACGTCAGCTCCTCGACGTGGCGCTGAAAATCGATCACCACCGCAGCCTGCCAAAATATTCACACGGCACCTTCCGTCGCTGGTACAAATCGGTCGCCGAGAAGCAGGCAACCTACGCCGATCAGGCTGCCTTTTTCCATGGGTGTTACGTCAACTATAACCATCCGCAGTTGGGCAAAGATCTGATCACGGTGTTAAACGCGATGGGCACCGGCGTGCAGTTGCTAAATAAAGAGAAGTGCTGCGGAGTGCCACTCATTGCCAACGGCTTTACCCACAAAGCACGCAAACAGGCGCAAAGCAACGTGTCGTCGCTTCGAGAAGCCATTGTCGGGAAAGGCATTCCGGTCCTCGCCACCTCGTCCACCTGTACCTTTACGCTACGCGATGAATACCCGCACGTGCTGGATGTGGACAACAGCGGCCTGCGTGAACATATTGAGCTGGCGACGCGTTTTCTCTGGCGCAAACTGGATAACGGTCAGACGCTGCCCTTAAAACCGCTGCCGCTGAAAGTGGTGTATCACACGCCGTGTCATATGGAAAAAATGGGTTGGTCGATCTACACGCTGGAATTGCTGAGGCTGATCCCAGGTCTGGAACTGACGGTTCTGGATTCGCGCTGCTGCGGGATTGCGGGAACGTACGGCTTTAAAAGCGAAAACTACCCGACGTCACAGGCGATTGGTGCGCCCCTGTTCCGCCAGATTGAAGAGAGCGGCGCAGACATCGTGGTGACCGACTGCGAAACCTGCAAATGGCAAATTGAGATGTCCACCAGTAAACGCTGTGAACATCCCATCTCGCTACTGGCAAAAGCGCTGGGATGATCATTATCGGGGCTTTCAGGCCCCGATATTTTTACTCAATAAACAGCGTATCCACCACGTTAATCCAGCCGTGTTCGCTGGCAACCTCTTTGCCATTCAGCCAGCGACGCAGCATATTCAGCGCCATCATCGCGCACACTTCCTGACGCACCTGCAGGCTGTAACGGGTGACGCTCATTTTGACCCTTAGCGCGTGGGTTCCCTGCGGTGTCGCCAGCGCAAAGTTGAGATGTTCATCTTCCAGCCCGCTCACTGCCAGCGCCAGCCCAGCAAAATGTTTCACCCGACGATCCGCCGCCCAATGTGCGGTTTGCGCCAGCGTCTCTTCCTGCGAGGGCACCACTTCGCTCGCCAGCAAGGAGGCGTTTTCGCGTGATAACTGTAAGGCCAGCAAACCGCCGGTAAACTGCTCGCTGAGCGTCAGGCTCAGTTGACGTTCATTCAGACAGCGGGTGATTTGCGCGGGTAACCCTTCGGTCCCTTCGAAAATCAGATTTTCTCCCGCCACGCGCTGCACTTCAGGCCATGCCGCCAGCATTGCCGCTTTTTGTGTTGCCGGCCCGGTGAGCTTGAGCTCAATGATCGGCATTGAGGAGCGATAGCCCATCGACACGCCTTCGGGCAATTTGAGATGATCGAGGCTTTGCGCCAAATCGCTTTCTGAGCGACCAAACGTCGTCAATCGCAGGCACAGCGGCGGCTCAGGCAGCGTAAAGCGCTCGCGCAGACGCGGCAGAATCTCCTGCTCAACCATAACTTTAAATTCAGACGGAACGCCGGGCGTAAAGAACATCAGGCAGCGGTTGAGCTTAACGGCAAAACCACAGGCCGTGCCGACCGGGTTGTCGATAAGCTCCGCACTGGCGGGAATTTCGGCCTGCTTGCGGTTGCTCGGCGCCATGACTCTGCCACGATCGTTGAAAAAACGTTCCATATGCGTGAGCCACGCTTCATGAAGCACCAGCCCTTCACCTTTTGCCGTTGCGGCAGCCAGCGCACTGAGATCGTCACTGGTAGGCCCCAGGCCACCGTTGACGATCAACACATCCGCATGTTCACTCCGCTCGCGCAAAATGCTGACGAGATCATCCAGGCGATCGCCGACGGTATTGCGGCGTGTTAACGGTAATCCCTGCTCAAAGAAAAAATTGGCGAGCCAGGCCGCATTGGTATCGGTGATCTGTCCATGCAGCACTTCGTCGCCGGTGGATAACATTTCCACGTTTAGCATTGTGTTCTCCCACTTCTATGGTCAAAACACTATACCCTAAATCATTCGAATTGCAGGATAACGCGCACCGTTTCGCTGAAAGGATGAGGTTCGAGGCTCATCGCCAACGTGAGATATAACGGGTATTCGCGCAATCCAGGAGGGGCAGAAGAGAGGAACAGGCGCGGCAGAATACCGCGCCAGAAAATCAGAAACCGGCGCTAACGCCAACGTACGGGCCATCAGCCAGTGCGTTGTCACGATTGCCGTCTTTACCCGCCAGATTCAGATAGCGATAACCTGCTTCGACAGTGATGGGACGCATGATTGTCCAGCGCGCGCCAGCGTTGGCTTCTTCATAGCTGTCGATACCGCTGGAGAGGGAATCCGGAGAATAGTAGTACTCGCCGAAAAGGCCGAAGCTGTCGCCAATCTTCCACTGCAAACCGCCACCCACTGCCGCTGCGTAACCTTCATCACCGTTGTTCGGGTTGGTATAGATACCTTTGCCGCCAACGGTTGCCAGGAAAGGCCCCAGAGGAATATTCAGACCCAAACCGAGGCTTGCCGCGTCGCCGTCGTCATCGTTGTGCGTCCAGTTACCGGTCATTGCCAGACCAGACGTCTCCGTCCCCAGACCAAAACCGAGGTTGGTGTAATCTTTACCCGCCTGGCCGCTCACAGAAATGGCGTTTGCCGCCGCAGAAACAAAAAACAGGCCGCTAAGACCCAAGAGTGCCACTTTTTTCATTGTCGTGATCCCACACAAATTTATCGTTAAATGTCCCAAACCGCGTGATTCTAACGCGAGTCTGTCAGGGATCAAGTGCTATGCGTGCGCAGGAGTTTTAGATTGTAACGATTTGAAACTTGACCGTTTATCTTAAGTAAACAGGCGTCGAAGGACGCGCCTGCCGCAGGTTCAGCCTTTCAGAAAAGTATTAACCCACTGCTGTAACGCGCGGCGGGAAATTTTAATGCCCCCGCTTTTCAGCTCTGCGGGCAACACCAGCCAGTGTAGCGGCTGCTGGAAGCGAGCCAGCTTGTCGCGCACCCACTCTGGAAAAACGGTGATATCGGTGCCGGTTTCACACTCAACCACGGCGACAGGCCGTTGACCAAACTCAGCGTCGTCCAGCGGAATCACAAACACCTGATGGATCAGGGGATGCGCCCCGATGACACGTTCGAGTTCTTCCGGCTGTATCCCTTCCCCCCCGCTAAAAAACAGGTTATCCATGCGCCCAAGAATCGTCAGACAGCCCTCGATAAGTTCACCGCGATCGCGGGTGGCAAACCAACCCTGCTCATTGACCAGCGGGATGATGTTGTCATCACGCCAGTAGCCGCTGGCCATGCTCTGCGCCTTGAGCCAGATCTCACCGTCGACAATTTTGACTTCCCGTCCCGGGAGTGGGCTGCCTACATCCGGTTTCCCGTCAGCCTCTTTCGCGCAGACCGTCGACGCGAATTCGGTGAGACCGTAGCCACACCAGCAGCGAATACCTTGCCCTTTAGCCTTTTGCGTGAGTTCAACGGGGATTGCCGCGCCGCCAAGCAGGACAGCGTTGAGGGCAACAGGCTCAGAATGATTCAGTAAACGCCAAAGCTGCGTCGGCACCAGCGAGGCATGCGTACAGCCCTGCAGCATCTGTTCGAGCAGTTGTTTTTCCCGCACGGTGAGTCGTGCACCGGCAAACAACCAGCGCCACAAAATCCCCTGCCCCGAGACATGGAACATCGGCAGCGACAGCAGCCAGTCGTCATCGGCGCAATACGGCATCAGCGACAACACCCCTTCTGCGCTGGCGAGATGCGCGGCGGGGGAATGGATGGCCGCTTTTGGCAGTCCGGTTGAGCCAGAGGTCAGCGTCATCGACGCCAGCCGCTGCGGTTGCCACATGACCGAATGGCTGCCCGGAACCTCCCGCATGGCGAGCGGCCCTAGCCCGTCAAATTCGCCATCCAGCACCAGCGCAAAACGCAGCGTCATTTGCGGGATCAGCACATTGAGGAGCGGGCGCGGAAGCTGCGGATTAACCGGTAAAATGCGCGCGCCGCATTGCAGCAGCGCAAGCCATGCCAAAAGCGTGTTGGGGTGATTTTGCGCCATCAGCATCACCCCGTCGCCTTCCTGAATGTTCTGCCGATGAAATCCGTTTGCCAGCGCATCCACTCGCTGGCAAAGCTGACGCCAGCTCAGGATTTCCTGGTTTAGCCGTACCGCAGGTTTATCCGGATGCAGCGTGCACCAGTGCTTCCATGGCCAGTCGGTAAAACTCATAGCAGCGGCTCCAGCGCCTCAATATCCAGATGCGGGAGCGTATTGCCAGGCCAACGACGCACCAGCTGCGATTGCATCAAATTAAGCGTATCCAGTCCGGGGATGGTCTGTGGCGTCAGCCACGCGGCGATGCGGGCAAGCTGCGTCAGGCCGAGGCTGGATTCAATCGACGAACTGATCACCACCGTCAACCCCAGCGCATGCGCAGCGGCAACCTGTTCACGCACTTTGTCCAAACTGCCCGTGAGCGTCGGTTTGATCACCACCGCCGTCACACCCGGTTCCGCGACAAATTCAAAATCCGCTTCGCGCAAACTTTCGTCCCACGCGATAGCGATCCCGGTTTCCTGCGCAAAAGCACGGGAATCATCACGGGTTTTGCACGGCTCTTCGAGAAAGGCAATGCGATCGCGATAATCAGGATTGACGTATTTCGCGAACTGTTGCGCTTTGAGCGGCGTCCAGGCGCGGTTGGCGTCCAGACGCAGGCGCAGATCCGGAATGGCTTCCAGCAGCAAATTGACCACCATCCCATCGCGTACCGCTTCGTACAGACCCACTTTTACTTTAGCGACTTTTTCACCCGGCATCGCGGCCAGCGATTCAAACAGCTCATCGGGATCGCCTGAACAAAGCGGCGCAGCGCGGTAATCCGCCGCGTCAGGCAGCGTACCGTCAAGCTCAGCAAGCACGCAGCTAATCCCGAACGCGGCAGATGGAATGTCTGGCAATGCGGGGGATTTCCCGTCACGCCAGGCGTTGACCCACGCCAGCAGCGCCGTTTCGGCCTCAGCCAGCGATTCGAGACTGAATCCAGGCAGAGGTGAAATCTCGCCCCAGCCCTGACGGCTGTTCTGCTGAAGATGGACCAACAAGCCGTCACGGGTTTTGAGCCGCCGATCGCGCAGCACCACACCCGCATCCATGGGGATCTGCCAGCGGTAAACCTGCGCGCTACGCATTACGGGTTACGCTTGTATTTGCTGAAGTCCGGCTGGCGTTTTTCATTAAACGCGTTGCGGCCTTCCTGACCCTCTTCGGTCATGTAGAACAGCATGGTCGCATTACCGGCCAGCTCCTGCAGACCCGCCTGACCATCGCAGTCGGCGTTCAGCGCGGCTTTCAGGCAACGCAGCGCCATTGGGCTGTTTTGCAGCATTTCACGACACCAGCGAACGGTCTCTTTTTCCAGATCGGCAATCGGCACAACGGTGTTGACCAGGCCCATATCCAGCGCTTCCTGGGCATTGTACTGACGGCACAGGAACCAGATTTCACGCGCTTTTTTCTGACCCACGATACGCGCCATGTACGATGCGCCCCAGCCGCCGTCGAAAGAACCGACTTTAGGTCCGGTCTGGCCGAAAATCGCATTTTCAGCAGCGATAGTAAGGTCACACATCATGTGCAACACGTGACCGCCACCGATGGAGAAACCGGCCACCATCGCCACAACGGGTTTTGGACAGGTGCGGATCTGGCGCTGAAAGTCGAGCACGTTCAGGTGATGAGTACCTGAATCATCCTGATATCCGCCGTAGTCGCCGCGAACTTTCTGATCGCCGCCGGCGCAGAAAGCTTTATCACCTTCGCCGGTCAGCACGATGACGCCGATGTTGTCGTCGTAACGCGCGTCAGCCATCGCCTGAATCATCTCTTTAACGGTCAGCGGACGAAATGCATTACGCACCTGGGGACGATTAATGGTGATTTTAGCGATACCGTCGGCGGACTTATGATAACGAATGTCAGTGTAACCTTCGGAGCAGTCTTGCCATTCAACCGGTGCGTACAGCATTTGTTCATCAGGATAGATCATGAGTTGTCCTTTATTCGAAGACGCAGTATCTGTGCCAGACATGCAGCCACCGCAACGGGGTTTTCCCGATGGGCGTTGTGTCCGGCATTGGGAATCACATGGCGTTGGGCATTCAGTTCAGACGCTATTGCGCCAAACTTGTCGTCGCGTTCGCCATACACATAATGGAACGGATAGTTGCGCGAGCGCAGAGCCGATCGCAGATCGGGCTGGTGTGCAAGCGAGGTCGCCTGCAACATGGCACCGAGCGCCAAGCCGTTATTTTGACTGCGAAGCGTCACTAGCGCGTGACGCTCGGCGTCATTTAATGAGGCAAAAACCGGTTGGTGATACCAGTCCCTGAAGACGTTGTCTAAGGGTTCGCGCCGCAAGCGCTCCGCCCATTGGGCGTCCGATTCCGCCCGCGCTTTGCGGGTCGGTTCATCAAGCAGCCCTGGGTGTCCGCCTTCAACGATCAGCCCCATCAGTCCCGCTGGCTGCTGGCAGGCGTGGTACATCGCAATGCGGCCGCCGAGGGAATACCCCACCAGCCAAAATTTAAGTATGTTGTAACTAACTAGCGTTTTGGCGAGCAAATCGCTGACCTCGCCAAACCCCGTCACGGCAATGTTTGCGGAGTCACCGTGTCCGGGCAGATCGAGATGCAGTTGCGGATAATTGGGCAACTGCGCGCCCACATCCTGCCATTCCCGACTGTCACCGGAAAAACCGTGCAGAAAAATCAGCCAGGGAAAGCCCGGTTTTCCTGCGCGCGTTTTACCGGCCAACATCATAGATGGCTCACCTGCGCGAGCAGAGTTTGCAGCGTTTGCGCGCCGTCAGACTCATTCACCACCAGCTCGATGAGCGTCGCACCCGGCTGTCGCCAGGCAGTGCTCATGGCATCGTCCAGTTCGGACCAGCTTTGTGGACGGTGATATTTGAGGCTGAACATCGCTGCCGCGTGCTCGAACTGCACATTTTGCGGCATCAGGTAGAAACGCTCGCGCTCACTTTGCGGCGTTGGCAGCAGAGAGAAAATTTGTCCGCCGTTATTGTTGACCACAATCAGCACGAACGGTGCCGACGCCTGGCGCAGCAAGGCCAGCGCATTGAGGTCGTATAACGCTGATAAATCGCCCACAATCGCAAGCGTTGGTTTGGTACTGGCGCGCTGAACGCCGGCGGCGGTGGAAATCAGCCCGTCGATACCGCTGGCACCACGGTTGCTGTAAACCGGGTATCCGGCTGGGAGCTGTGAAAACGCATCGATAAGGCGTACCACCAGGCTGTTTCCAACAAACAGCTGGCCCTGGTCGGGCAGATACTGGCGGATACGATGCGCCAGTTCCGCCTCGCCAAAATTCTCGCAGTGCTGCGTGGTGAGGCCCCACGCCTGGCGGGATAGCGCAGGGATATCCGTCGCCCAGGCTTGACGTTTTTCGGCAGGATGCTTTTCCAGCCAGTCGCTAATCGGACTGACCAGACGGCGTCCACGGTGATGCGCGGGATCGAGTCGCCCTTCCAGCGAGTCAACCAGCCAGTACTCTTCCGGCTCGCAGGTGGATTGCCATTGCAACACACGTTTTCCGGTGAGGCTTGCGCCCAACTGAATCACAATTTGCGCCCGTGCAAGTTCGGTGACCGCTTTTGCGTTGCCCAGCCATAAATCTGCACACGGCAGCGGCTGACCGGTTTGCGAAAGCACATCGCCAATCAGCGGCCAGCCCAGCGTTTTGGCCCATTCAGCGACCTGTTTGCCCTCAGCGGCGCTCATACGCCCGGCGAGGATCACGCCGCGCTTCTGCCGCCAGTGGAACCAGTCGCGCTGCTGCGCGCTTTCCAGATGCGTTTGCGCGCGCAGCCACGGCTTGTCGCTTTGCCACCAGTCGCCCAGGGTTTGCTGCCATTCAACGCCGGTATCGTTCAGTTCGCCGTAAAGCGGTTCAGCGAACGGGCAGTTGATGTGCAGCGCCCCGTGACGCAGTGCGCCCATGGCATGGTCAAGCGTTGAAACCAACCAACTGGCAGGAATATCCTGAGTGGGACGTGGCAACGAGAGCGCCTCGGCAGGATGCGAGGCAAAGATACCGGGCTGACGAATCGCCTGATTGGCGCCGCAGTCGATCAGCTCAGGCGGTCGGTCAGCGGTGAGCAGCACCAGCTTTTCGCCCGTTAATCCCGCTTCAATCAGCGCCGGATAGAGATTCGCGACCGCCGTACCGGACGTGACAATCACCGCCACGGGCGCTTTACTGACTTTCGCCAGCCCCAGAGCCAGATGACCCAGGCCACGCTCATCAAAATGGGTGTGATGAATAAATGCGCGGTTTTCCGCTGCAGCAAGCGTCAGCGGCGTGGAGCGTGAGCCCGGCGCAATACACACATGCCTGACGCCATGGCGAGTCAGGGCTTCAAGAATGACCGCCGCCCAGCGTCGGTTAAAAGAACTTACTGACATGAAATTGTCCGGTATCAATATTAGGGCACAGTATAAATAATAGAGACAGATTGAATTTTGATATGAATCGGGAATGTGCGACTCAGTATTAATCCATAAGGAGCAATGTTCTCAGCCCTGCGGCTTTATTTTCTATCTCCTGCCACTCTTCTTCGGGAACGGATCCGCTAACAATCCCCGCTCCCGCATAGAGTCTTACCGCGGTGTCACTCACGCGCGCACAGCGCAAAGTGACGCAGAATTCGCTTTGCTCCGGTGAAAGATAACCCGCAGAGCCGGCGTACCACTCGCGCTCAAAGGGTTCTTTGCGCTGAATAAAGGCGCGCGCGGGGTCGCGGGGTAATCCTGCGACAGCAGCGGTTGGCTGCAATAAACGCAGGCATTGTTCATCATCGGCGGTTTTCAGTTCCGTCCAGATACACCGGCGCAAATGCTGCACCTTTCGCAGACGCACAATTTGTGCCGGAAGCACCTCAAGCGCCTGAGTATGATGCTGTAAACGCTGGCAAATATCTTCTACAACCAACATATTTTCGCGCTGATTTTTGTCGTCGTTTAGCAGCCATTCACCCAAACGATGACTCTGCGCGTCGTCAGCATGGCTGGCAACCGTTCCGGCAAGCGCTTCGGTGCGCAGACGTTTGCCACGTCGCCGCCACAGTCGCTCCGGGGATGAGCCCATAAAGGCGTTCTGCGCATCAAACATCATGCAGAAATGGTAACAGTTATGATTGATACGACGGCTGGCCGCCATCAGTGCAATGGCCGTGACGCGTTGGTCAAACTGCAAATCGGTTGCACGCGCCAGTACCACCTTTTCAAATTCACCGCGTGCAATGGCATCCGTCGCCTGCGAAACCAAACTCAACCATTCTGGCCGTGCGGGCAGATGCGTTTCGCGCACGATGTGCGATGAGAGCGTGGTTATCGGCCTGATAGCCTGGAGTTGCTGCAAAAAAACGAGGGCACACCGGGCATCGTCTTGCAAAGACACCTCGCTCGACAGAGTGAGCCGTAAAGTCGCCGCCCCGCCCGTACGCCGCCATAGCAGGCGCGGCAAAAATAAATGGCTCTGTCCGGAGGTAAAGGCGTTAAGACCGCAAATGCGGGTATCGGGGGAGGCGTGGCCGTCACTTAAAAACTGGCGAGCGGCCGACAGCGTTGAAAAGAATTCTGCTACGCCAAGCGCAGCCATCTCTTCATCGCCGCTGCGTTGTTGCCAGTAAAACTGCGGATAGGCGATCTGCGCACCTAGCCAGGCAAGAGGATCAAACGCATCGTTTAAGGGGAAGGAGACGTCGAAGTGACGCAGACCGGGCGTGGCTGGAATATCTTGTTGCAGAAAGTCGCCAAGACGTTCCAGCGCGATGGAAATCGAGTGCACGCGGTTCTCCCCTCTATAAAAACCTCATATTATACGGGGTACTGGCAATAAAAAGCAGTACCCACGTATAGGGAGGGGTCAACCGTTCGTGCGTAATATTAGCGGCGGGCGAGCAACAGCCCCAGAACCAGACCCGCAGCGGCGCCTACGCCAATGCCTTGCCACGGTTTTTCATGCACATAGTCATCCGCACGATAAACCGCTTTTTTGGCGCGATAATAATAATTATCGGACGCATGACTCACGCGATTTTTCACGTCCTCCAGCGCCTGTTCGGCACGGGCTTTAAGCTCAATGTATTTTTGATCGGCCGGATCGCCCGAAGAACGCAGCACTTCTTCCAGCGTCTCGCTTAGCAGCGCCAGATCGTCATCGATACGGGTATCCCAGGATTGAAATGACATAGTTTTCTCCATATGAGTGCATTAGTTCGGTAACTATAGACAACGACAACTCATTGCGCCTGTTTCGTTTCTCTCGCCATGCCGACGTGCGGAATGCCATCTTCGTCGTAAACTTGCGTGACAGGTGCAAATCCAAAGTGGGCATAGAAAGGCTGGAGATGAGCCTGCGCACCGAGGTATAACGCCTTGTCAGGCCACTGTTTTTCGCATGCTGAGAGCGTTTGTTCCATCAACGCATAACCCAGTTTTTCGCCGCGCGCTTTGCTGCTGATAATCACGCGGCCAATCACCACCGGCTCAACGTCCTCGTCACTTTTCAGAATCCTCGCATACGCCACCAGCGCGTTATCCTTCCAGCCGAGAATATGGCGGTTCTCGCCGATCAGGTCATCGCCGTCAATATCCTGATACGGACAGGTCTGTTCGACGACAAACACTTCACAGCGCAATTTGAGGACGCCATACAGGACCGGGACGGTCAGCTCGCTGTGATGTAAATCTTGCCACTGAATCATGTCAGGCTCCTTATTGGGTATCATCCCGTTATACTAAACACTTTCTCGTTAGCAAAGAGTCTGATGGCGTTATGGAACTGATTTTTCTCGGCACGTCTGCGGGCGTGCCAACCCGCTCGCGAAACGTGACGGCAATACTGCTGGATTTGCAGCATCCCACGCGCGCTGGCCTGTGGCTTTTTGATTGCGGTGAAGGGACACAGCATCAGCTGTTACATACGCCTTATCATCCCGGTAAGCTCGATAAAATTTTTATCACCCATTTGCATGGCGATCACGTGTTTGGTTTGCCTGGATTGTTATGCAGCCGCTCAATGGCCGGAAACGTCAATCCGCTGACCCTCTACGGCCCTGCGGGGATTCGCGAGTTTACAGAAACCGCGTTGCGTTTGAGCGGTTCATGGACTGATTACCCGCTTGAGATCGTTGAAGTGAACGAAGGCGTGGTGTTTGAAGATGAGCATTATACCGTGACCGCAGGCGCGCTAAATCACCCAGTGGAATGCTACGGGTATCGCATTGAAGAGCACGACAAACCCGGGGCGCTGGATGCCGCAGCGCTGATCGCCGATGGCGTAAAGCCTGGTCCGCTTTTCCAGCGGCTGAAGCACGGCGACATGGTGACACTGGAGGACGGGCGTATTGTGAACGGTCAGGATTATCTTTCCGCGCCACAGCCGGGTAAAACGCTGGTGATTTTTGGTGATACGGCCCCCTGCCCTGCGGCGCTTGCGCTGGCCAGACATGCTGATGTGATCGTCCATGAAGCGACGCTCGAAGCGGCGATGGAGGAGAAGGCAAACCGTCGCGGTCACAGCTCCACGCGTCAGGCCGCTCAGCTTGCCCGAGACGCCTCTGCGGGTAAACTGCTCGTCACGCATGTCAGTTCGCGCTACGACGCACAGGGTTGCGAATTATTGCTGAAAGAGTGCCAGGAGGTGTTCCCGGAATGCGAACTGGCGCAAGATTTCATGCAGGTTTACGTTTAGCCCTTCACTTTTCCCTCTGCGTGCCGATAACGATTAAAAGGCAAGCATCTCACTTGAGGGTAGAATGGATAATTTCCAGAAAGATATTGATGACAGGGCGAATCTCACCCTGTCAAACCGATTCGAACTTTTACTGTTCCGTCTTGGTACGTCGTTGAATGAAAATAAGTCTGAGCTGTTTGGCATTAACGTTTTCAAACTGCGCGAAATTGTTCCTATGCCTGAATTCACTAAACCTGCGGGCATGAAATCGCCGCTGATGGGAATGGTGAATATTCGCGATCAGGTGATTCCAGTTATCGATTTGGCGGCCGTGGCGGGTTGTAAACCGGCTACCGGACTGAATATTCTGCTCATTACCGAATACGCGCGCAGCGTGCAGGCGTTTGCTGTGGAATCCGTTGAGAACATTATGCGTCTCGACTGGAAACAAGTTCATGCTGCAACGGCCGTCAGCGGCCGCTACATCACCAGCATCGCGTGTCTTGATGAAAATACGGATACGAACGATCTGGCAATGGTGCTCGACGTTGAGCAGATCCTGTATGACATCACGCCATCCAATCACGATCTGCATGCAACTAACCTGAATACAACCAAATTCAATATCAAGCCAGGCGCTGTGGCAATTGTTGCGGAAGATTCGAAAGTCGCGCGTTCTATGCTGGAAAAAGGGCTGGAAGCGATGAACATTCCTGCCGAAATGCACATCACTGGTAAAGAAGCGTGGGAAAAAATTGGCGTACTGGCCGCGCAAGCGCAGGCAGAAGGCGTCCCGATCACCGATAAAATTTCACTGGTCTTAACCGACCTTGAGATGCCGGAGATGGATGGTTTCACGCTGACGCGCAAAATCAAAACCGATGAAATTCTCAAACACATCCCGGTGGTGATCCACTCTTCCCTTTCTGGAAACGCCAACGAAGATCATATTCGTAAGGTAAAAGCAGATGGCTATGTGGCTAAGTTCGAACTGAACGAACTGTCCGCAGTGATTGAAGAAGTGCTGGATCGTTCCGCGAAGAAAATTGACGGTCCGCTGATTAGCCGTCGCGGCTGAGTTGCGGTACGGGCTGATGCCCAAACCGCGCCCCTCTCCTACAGAGCAAAGGGGCAAACCATAAAAAAACCCGCCGAAGCGGGTTTTTTTGTTTCATGCATTGCTTACATCAACGGCATCGCGTGCTGCACGAGCGTGATCAGCGGTTGCGGATAGATACCGAAGATCAGCACCAGCAGTGCAGAAATCAGCACCACAATACCGCCCGCACTGTACTGCCAGTTGGTTGGCGCATCGCGGTTAAGCTGTTGCGGCGCGCTCAGATACAAGCTGACCGCTACACGCAGGTAGTAGTACAAACCAATTGCGGAACCGATAACTACCGCAGCGGTCAGCCACCACAGACCAGCCTGTACACCGACTGCCAGCACGTAGAATTTACCGATAAAGCCCAGCGTCATCGGAATACCGGCCAGAGACAGCATCATGACGGTCATAACCGCAGACAGAATCGGACGGTGCCAGAACAGACCACGGTAGGAGAACAGTGAATCAGCATCCGGGCCACGGTAAGGGCTGGACATCAGGCTGACCACACCGAACGCGCCGAGGCTGCTGAACAGGTAACCTGCCAGATAAACACCAACCGTTTCCATTGACATTGAACCGTTCTGCAACGCAATCAATGCCACCATCAGGTAGCCCAGATGGGAGATAGAGGAGTAGCCGAGCAGACGCTTGATATTAGTCTGGCTCAGCGCCATCAGGTTACCGAAGATGATGGAAGCGAAAGCAATCACGCCCAGCACCACACGTACGGCTTCACTGTCACCCACTGGAGCGTACAGGAACAGACGCATCACCACGCTGAAGATAGCGATTTTGCTCGCCGTCGCCAGGAAGGTGGAAACCGGAGCCGGTGCGCCCTGGTATACGTCTGGCGTCCACAGGTGGAACGGAACCAGAGAAAGCTTGAAGCCAAGACCCACGATCATCATGCCCAGACCCGCCAGCAGCAGCGGTTCATGCAGCATGTTGTCGCCAAGACTCTTGCCCAGTGCGACGAAAGAAAGATTACCGGACTGTGCGTACAGCAGCGCAATACCAAACAGCAGGAAGGACGAGGCCGCAGCAGACAGAATCGTATACTTGATACTCGCTTCCAGAGAGCGCTTTTGACGGTACGCATAGCCAATCAGGCCAAACAGCGGCAGAGAGATCAGCTCAATACCGAGGAACAGCGCCGCCAGATGGTTGGCGTTTGCCAGCAGAATCCCACCCAGTGAGGCGATCAGGACCAGCAGATAAAACTCTTCTTTGTTGTCGTAATAGCCTTCGAGCCACGGGTACGCAAAAGTACAGGTTGCCAGGCTCGCCAGAAGCACCAGCCCGGTGTACAGCATGGCAAAGCCGTCAACACGCATCAGCGGGGTGATATCCATAGCGCCCACCTGGCCGACAAACCAGAGGGAAACTAACGCAGCGTTCAGACCCAGAACCGACAGCGTGGCATTCAGGAAGTGATTGCGTCGCCACGCAATGGAGAGCATCACAACCACCACCGTCAATCCGACGATCAGCAGCGGTAGCAGCGCGATCAGTTGTTGTGGAGTTATTGTCATGGCGATTTACGGCCTTGTAGTAGAAGCAGAATTAACAAACCACTGCTGGATGTTACCCATCGCGGAATGCGAAGTATCCAGAATTGGCTGCGGATATAAGCCCAGCAGCACCAGCAGTACGACCAGTAACAGAACGATGGACAGCTCGCGCAGCGACATCCCCGGCAGCTCTTGCGCCGCGATTTCACTCTTCGCTTTACCGAAGTAAGCGCGGTGCAGCATCGCCAGCGAGTACACGGACGCGAAGACCAGGCCGAAAGTGGAGACAACAGTAATAACCGGAACCACTTTGAAGCTGCCGAACAGAATCATGAATTCGCCGACAAAGTTACCGGTGCCCGGCATACCCAGCGTCGCAACCGCGAAGAACATGGACAGCGCTGGCAACCATTTAATTTTGCTCCACAGACCGCCCATCATGCGCATGTCGCGGGTATGCAGACGTTCGTACAGCTGACCGCACAGAATGAACAGACCTGCCGCAGACAAACCGTGCGCGATCATTTGGATAACCGCCCCCTGGTACGCAAGCTGGCTGCCGGTGTAGATCGCAATCAGTACGAAGCCCATGTGGGAAACGGAGGTGTACGCGATAAGACGTTTGATGTCGTACTGCGTGAAAGCCATCCATGCGCCGTAGAAGATACCGATAACACCCAGCCACATCGCGATCGGGGCGAACTCAGCAGAAGCGTTCGGGAACAGCGGCAGTGCGAAACGCAGCAGACCGTAGGCCGCGGTTTTCAGCAAAATCCCCGCCAGGTCAACAGAACCCGCCGTTGGTGCCTGGGAGTGTGCATCTGGCAGCCAACCGTGCAGCGGAACAACCGGCATTTTCACCGCAAACGCGATGAAGAAACCGAGCATCAGCAGATATTCAACACCGTGCGACATTGGCGTTTTCAGCAACTCTTCATAGTTGAAGGTCCAGACGCCGGTCGCATTGTGATGCACAAAGACCAGTCCCAGGATCGCAATCAACATCACCAGACCACTCGCCTGGGTGTAGATGAAGAACTTGGTTGCCGCCGTGATACGCGTTTTACCGTCGGATGCCTTGTGGCCCCACAGCGCGATCAGGAAGTACATCGGCACCAGCATCATTTCCCAGAAGAAGAAGAACAGGAACATGTCGATGGCCAGGAACACGCCGATGACGCCGCCCAAAATCCACATCAGGTTCAGGTGGAAAAAGCCCTGGTATTTTTCGATTTCTCGCCAGGAGCACAGTACCGCCAGAACACCGAGCAGACCCGTCAGCACCACCATCAGCAGCGACAGACCGTCGATTGCCAAATGGATTGTGATGCCAAAACGTGGGATCCACGGCAGGATAAATTCAGATTGCCACTGCGGAAGGCCCGCAGACTGGGTCAAAGAATAGCCGCCCTGCAACCAAAGTTGCAGGCCAAGCAGAAACGTCAATCCCATGGTGATCAGCGCAATCCAGCGCGGCATCTTCACGCCAAAGCGTTCAGTCTGCCAGCACAGGAATCCACCAATGAAGGGAATTAATATCAACCAAGGCAATAACATAGCTAAGTATGTCCCTTATTTTTACTCCTGCCCAGGCTGTTTCGTTCGTCATACTCAACGTCGAAAAGCCTGTACTTCAGGAAAGTAATCTAAATGTATTCTTAGTTCACAGGCCCGGGATTTCACCGGGCCTATTCACACAACCATCAAACTCAACGCAACACCATCAGCAGAGCCAGCACCACAACCGCGCCGATGCTCATTGATGCGACATACCAGCGCAGATACCCGTTCTCGCTCAACAGCAGGCCTTTACCTGCAAAGCGGGAAAGAATCGCCGGGATGTTCATCATAGAGTTCATCGGGTCACGTTTGAGCAGCCACGCAATACCCAGGAATGGCTTGACGAAAATCTTGTCGTACAGCCAGTCGAAGCCCCATGCGTTGTACCACAGGGTACTCAGCAGACGCCCTGGCGCACTGTTGGCGATTGACGTCACCAGAGTGCGTTTGCCCAGCCACAGCCATGCAGCAATCAGGATGCCCGCGATAGCGACCGCACCCGAGGTGATTTCAAGCGTCAGAACGCGGCCGTGCTCAAGCTCGGTGGTATCTGGCAGCACGCCCTGTAATGGCGGAACAATCATTGCGCCGACGAAAGTAGACAGCACCAGCAGCACAATCAGCGGCAGATGATGGGTAATCCCCTTCCCTGCATGCGCGTGAATTTGTTCTTTGCCGTGGAAGACGATGAAAATCATACGGAAGGTGTACAGGGAGGTCATAAACGCACCGACCAGACCTGCCACCATCAGATTGATATGACCATTCGCCATAGCTCCTGCAAGGATTTCGTCCTTACTGAAGAAGCCCGCGGTGATGATTGGCAGCGCTGACAGCGCCGCGCCACCCACCAGGAAGCAGACGTAAACCAGTGGAATGGATTTGCGCAGACCGCCCATCTTGAAGATATTCTGCTCGTGGTGGCAGGCCAGAATCACCGAACCAGAGGAGAGGAACAGCAGCGCTTTAAAGAACGCATGCGTCATCAGATGGAAAATCGCCGCATCCCACGCCTGCACACCCAGCGCCAGGAACATATACCCGATCTGGCTCATGGTGGAGTAGGCAAGAACGCGTTTGATGTCGGTCTGAACCAGCGCGGCAAAGCCCGCCATAACCAGCGTTACCGCACCCACGATACCGACCAGATGCAGAATTTCTGGCGTCATCAGGAACAGGCCGTGTGTACGGGCAATCAGGTAAACACCCGCGGTTACCATGGTTGCAGCGTGGATCAGCGCGGAAACAGGCGTTGGACCGGCCATCGCGTCGGCAAGCCAGGTCTGCAACGGCAGCTGCGCGGATTTACCCACAGCACCACCCAGAAGCATCAGGGTCGCCCACGTCAGCATGTTGTTGCCTGCTTCGAAGTGAGCCGGAGCCAGTTCCACCATTTCGCGGAAGTTCAGCGTGCCCAGTTCGTTGTAAAGGATGAACAGCGCGAAAGCGAGGAACACGTCACCCACGCGGGTCACGACGAACGCTTTCATGGCCGCTGCGCCATTCTTCGGATCGGTGTAATAGAAACCGATCAGCAGGTAGGAACACAGCCCCACGCCTTCCCAGCCGAGATACATCAGCAGCAGATTATCGCCCAGTACCAGAATCACCATGCTCGCGATAAACAAGTTGGTGTATGCGAAGAAGCGAGAATATCCCTCTTCACCGCGCATATACCAGGAGGCGAACATGTGGATCAGGAAGCCGACACCGGTCACCACCGACAGCATGGTCAATGACAGACCATCCAGTACGAGGTTGAAACCGATGTTGAAATCACCGACCGACATCCAGGTCCACAGCGGTACGCTGAAGGCCTGCTTGCCGTTGTTAAAGAAGTCAATTCCCGCATACGCTGTGACCAGCGCAGCAAGGCCGATTGAGCCAATGCCCACCGTTGCGGACAGATTTTCCGACCAGCGGCCGCGGGAGAATGCCAGCAGCAAGAAGCCAATCAAAGGAAAAATAATGGTTAAGGCAAGCATGTTCATCCACGCAACTCACTTACTGAATCGATGTTCAGGTTCTGGCGGCGACGATGGAGCTGCAGCAACAGCGCCAGGCCAATACTCGCTTCTGCAGCCGCAAGGCTGATGGCGAGAATGTACATAACCTGCCCATCAGGCTGACCCCAATAGCTACCCGCGACCACAAAGGCCAGCGCGGAAGCATTAATCATGATTTCCAGACCGATCAGCATAAACAGCAGATTACGGCGGATAACCAGACCCGTCAGCCCGAGAACGAATAAAATCGCGGCGAGGATCAGTCCATGTGTTAAAGGAATCATGCGCGCTCCTCCGTTTTTCTTTTCGCGCGATCGTCAGTGCGGTTGCTCAGCACTTCGCCAGCACGCTCTTCGCGGCCAACGTGGAATGCCACAACCAGACCCGCCAGCAGCAGCATCGAAGCCAGTTCAACCGCCAGAACGTACGGGCCGAACAGCGCAATACCCACTTCTTTAGCGCTAATTGGCGTACCGTCAATGCCCTGGTCGTTAACACCCAGAATGGCGTAAACGATAACTACCAGCATGATGGCCGACAAAATAGCCGGACCAATCCACACTTGCGGCTTCAGCCACTGACGTTCCTGTTCGATTTCAGCACCGCCCAGGTTCAACATCATCACGACGAACACGAAGAGAACCATAATGGCGCCCGCGTAGACGATGATTTCCAGTGCACCCGCGAAATGCGCGCCAAGTGCGAAAAACACGCCGGAAATAGCCAGCAGCGAGATGATCAGATACAGCAGCGCATGCACCGGGTTGGTGTGCGTGATCACTCGCAGCGTGGCCAGGATGGCGATGAGGCCACAGATATAAAAAGCGAATTCCATTGCCCTTCTCCTTACGGTAACAGGCTCTTGACGTCGATAGGCTTAGCTTCGTTCTCTGCTTCGCCCTTATCTTTGCCGTCGATTGCCATACCCGCCATCCGGTAGAAGTTATATTCCGGGTATTTGCCCGGACCGGAAATCAGCAGATCCTCTTTCTCGTACACCAGGTCCTGGCGCTTGTACTCACCCATTTCAAAATCGGGAGTCAGCTGAATCGCCGTGGTTGGGCACGCTTCTTCACACAGACCGCAGAAAATGCAGCGCGAGAAGTTGATGCGGAAAAACTCAGGGTACCAGCGGCCGTCTTTGGTCTCTGCTTTCTGCAAAGAGATACAGCCTACCGGACACGCTACCGCACACAGGTTACAGGCAACGCAACGCTCTTCGCCGTCCGGATCGCGGGAAAGCACGATACGGCCACGGTAGCGCGGCGGCAGATATACCGGCTCTTCCGGATACATCTGGGTTTCGCGTTTTGCAAACGCGTGCAGCCCGATCATCCAGATACTGCGAATCTGGGTGCCGGCGCCTACTAATAATTCTTTCAAGGTCATGATCTATTCGCCCCTATTGCGCCTGCCAGAGAATGACAGCCGCCGTTACCAACAAGTTGACTAGCGTCAGCGGCAGACACACTTTCCAGCCGAAGGACATTACCTGGTCATAACGCGGACGCGGTAATGAGGCGCGAATCAAAATGAACATCATCATGAAGAACGCGGTTTTCAGCGCGAACCAGATGAACGGCGGTAAGAACGGACCGTGCCAGCCACCAAAGAACAGCGTGACCATCAGCGCGGAAATGGTGACGATACCGATGTATTCGCCCACGAAGAACAGACCGAATTTCATACCGGAATATTCAATGTGGTAACCATCCGCCAGTTCCTGTTCGGCTTCTGGCTGGTCAAATGGGTGACGGTGACACACAGCCACACCCGCGATAGCAAAGGTGACAAAACCAAAGAACTGCGGGATCACGTTCCAGATGTCGGCCTGGTTGTTGACGATGTCGGTCATGTTGAATGAACCGGCTTGCGCCACCACGCCCATCAGGGAGAGTCCGAGGAACACTTCGTAGCTCAGCGTCTGCGCGGAAGCACGCATCGCACCCAGCAGCGAGTATTTGTTATTACTGGACCATCCCGCGAACAGCACCGCGTACACCGCAAGGCCAGCCATCATCAGGAAGAATAAAATCCCGATATTCAGGTCAGCCACAACCCAGGTCGGGCTAACCGGAACGATGGCGAATGCCAGCAGCAACGAGGTGAACGCGATCATCGGCGCAAGGGTAAAGATGACGCGGTCCGAGAATTTCGGGATCCAGTCTTCTTTAAAGAACATCTTGATCATGTCCGCGACCAGCTGGAGTGAACCACCCCAGCCAACACGATTCGGTCCATAACGGTTCTGGAACAGACCGAGCAGACGACGCTCACCAAAGCTCATGAACGCACCGCAGGTGACCACCACCAGCAGAATGACAATCGCTTTCAGGATGCTTAACAGAATGTCGATAAGATCCGGCGTTAACCAACTCATGCTTGTGCCTCCTGCAGATTATCAAGACGCGCGCCCGCCAGGACCGGTGCAATACCCGGTAATCCCATCGGCAGACCCACCTGCCCTGCTGTCAGACCTTCGGCGATAATCAGCGGCAAGCTGATTGTCTGGCCTTCGTAGCTAAAGGAGATTTGGCTGCCCGCATTGACGCCAAGCTTCGCGGCATCCGCCGGATTGAGCTTGATGTATGGCTGCGGCATGCGCGTCTGGAACACAGGGGAACGCTGGGACATCTCATCGCTACCAAAAAGATGGTAATACGGTGCGATACGCCAGTTGCCTTCCTGAGCCTCAAAACTTGCCGGAACGGTCGTGTAGTAATCCAGACCCGTTTCGCTGGCTTCAATCAGACGTACGCCTGGATCGCCGTGGCGCAGAGAACCGCCCACTTCAGACTGGAATTTGTTCCATGCCTGCGGGGAGTTCCAGCCTGGTGCCCATGCAAATGGAACCTGAGAGCGTGGAGCAGACGGTTGGTTGTTCCCTTCCATTGAGAAGGCAAACATTGTGTCTTTATCCTGCGGCTGACGCGGTTCATGCACGCTGATATTGGCGCGCATCGCAGTACGGCCACTGTAACGGTGCGGTTCACGCGCCAGTTTCTGACCGCGAATACGGAAGCTCGCATCTGGCGCAGCGTCTTTAATACCGGCCAGGTGAGGCAGTTTTTCCACAACCGCATCGATAACGTGGTCAAGCTGCGTCCAGTCCACTTCGCGGCTCTGAACGGTGCTGTGCAGGGAGTGCAGCCAGCGCCAGCTTTCCAGCATCACAATATTGCTGTCGTAGTACGACGGGTCATAAACCTGGAAGAAACGCTGCGCGCGGCCTTCGTTGTTGATGACCGTACCGTCGCTTTCCGCAAAGCTTGCCGCAGATAACACGAGGTGCGCTTTGTCCATAATCGCCGTACGCTGATGGTCAATCACCATCACCAGCGGCGCTTTGGAGAGTGCAGCATCAACGCGTGCCGCAGAGGCATGACGATGCAGGTCGTTCTCGAGCACGATGACGCCATCAGCCGCACCGGTTTCGAGTTCGCTGAGCGCCTCTTCCAGAGAGCCGCCGCCGATCATACCCAGACCCATGCTGTTCACCGCGCGAGCGATCATGGTCACGCCAACGTCAGCACCACGGCCTTTCAGGGCTTTTGCGACGTTTGCCGCAGCCTGAATCACATCCGCACTTCCGGCATTGGTACCGGAAATAATCAGTGGTTTCTTCGCACCCGCCAGCGCCTGCACGATCACCTCGATCTTGTTTTGCAAATCGCGATCCAGACCGTCAACGGCCGGCGCGCTGTTATCCAACGCATGTGCAATCGCAAAGCCAAGACGCGCCTGATCTTCAACCGGTGCGCGATAGGTCCACGCAGCGATGTCGTCAAGACGCGTGTTGTCGACATTGGTGACAAACAGCGGATGTTTGGCACGTTGGCCGATGTTCATGATCGCCGCAATCTGCCAGTCAGCCACTTTCTGGGCGGCTGCCATTTCACGCGCTTTACCTTTCACTGCCTGACGAACTGCCAAAGCAACGCGCGCGCCCGTTTGCGTCAGATCTTCACCCAGCACCAGAACGGCATCGTAGGATTCGATTTCGCGCAGCGCAGGAGTACGAATACCGCCTTCGCGCAGCACTTTCAGGACCAGTTGCAGACGTTCTTGCTCACCGTTAGCAATACCGGTGTAGAAGTTTTCTGCACCCACCAGCTCACGCAGCGCAAAGTTGCTTTCAACGCTGGCACGTGGAGAGCCGATGCCGATGACCTTCTTAGACTGACGCAGAATGTCTGCCGCGCCCTGCATTGCCTGTTCGGCGTTCAGGGTGATGACATCATCGCCACGGCGCTGAACCGGCTGACGCGGACGGTCTTTCAGGTTTACATAGCCATAGCCGAAACGGCCACGGTCACAGAGGAAGTAGTGGTTAACGGTACCGTTATAACGGTTTTCGATACGACGCAGTTCACCATAACGCTCACCCGGGCTGGTGTTACAGCCAAGAGAACATTGCTGGCAGATGCTTGGCGCAAACTGCATGTCCCACTTACGGTTGTAGCGCTCGGAGTGTGTCTTATCAGTGAACACACCGGTCGGGCAGATTTCTACCAGGTTGCCGGAGAATTCGCTTTCAAGCGTACCGTCTTCCGGACGACCAAAGTAGACGTTGTCATGTGCGCCATAGACGCCCAGATCTTCGCCATCTGCGTAATCTTTGTAGTAACGCACGCAACGGTAACAGGCGATGCAGCGGTTCATTTCATGCGAGATGAACGGCCCCAAATCCTGGTTACGGTGGGTACGTTTGGTAAAGCGATAGCGACGGAAACTATGACCCGTCATCACGGTCATATCCTGAAGGTGGCAGTTACCGCCCTCTTCACAGACCGGACAGTCGTGCGGGTGGTTGGTCATTAACCATTCCACCACGCTTTCACGGAACTGTTTCGCTTCGGCGTCGTCGATAGAAATAAAGGTGCCTTCGGTTGCTGGTGTCATACAGGACATCACCAGGCGACCACGCGTGTCTTCCGCGTTTTGGTATTGCTTCACCGCACACTGGCGGCAAGCACCGACGCTTCCCAGCGCCGGATGCCAGCAAAAATACGGAATATCTAGGCCAAGAGACAGACAAGCTTCTAGCAGGTTGTCCGCCCCGTTGACTTCGTATTCTTTGCCGTCTACATGAATCGTAGCCATTAGCATGCTTCCAGTTGGCTCGAATAAATCCGAGCGTTAATCAAAATTCTTTTACGCTTCATCCTTCAGGCCGCTTCTGCGTTAGCTTCCCTCGCTTACTCCCCTCACTTACTGATGTAAGCTCCAGGAATTCACTCCGTCGCTGCCTTGATGCAACCTGAATGCTTGTGCGTAAGAAACTACCAGCGCGCTTTTAGCAGGTTCGGCTGAATACCGCTTATCGCATGGGTATTGCTGAACTGCTGCTTGATGCCTGCTTCGAATTCTTCGCGGAAATATTTAATCGCGCTTTGCAGAGGCTCAACGGCGCCTGGTGCGTGGGCACAGAAGGTTTTGCCCGGACCAAGGAATCGACACAGTTGCTCAAGTGTTTCGATATCACCAGGCTGGCCTTCGCCACGTTCAAGAGCACGCAGGATCTTCACGCTCCACGGCAAACCATCACGGCACGGTGTGCACCAGCCGCAGGACTCGCGAGCGAAGAACTCTTCCAGGTTGCGAACCAGCGGTACCATACCAATTTCGTGGTCAACGGCCATCGCCAGCGCAGTCCCCAGACGGCTACCTGCTTTACCAATGCTTTCAAATTCCATTGGCAGGTCAAGATGCGCTTCGGTCAGGAAGTCTGTACCTGCGCCGCCCGGCTGCCAGGCTTTGAATTTAAGCCCATCGCGCATACCGCCAGCGTAGTCTTCAAGGATTTCACGCGCGGTGGTACCGAACGGTAATTCCCAAAGACCTGGATTTTTGACGCGACCAGAGAAGCCCATCAGTTTTGTGCCGGCATCTTTACTGGTAGAGATGTTTTGATACCACTCCACGCCGTTCGCCAGGATTGCCGGAACGTTACACAGGGTTTCGACGTTGTTCACACAGGTCGGTTTACCCCACACGCCGGAACTTGCCGGGAACGGTGGCTTAGAGCGCGGGTTCGCACGACGGCCTTCAAGGGAGTTAATCAGCGCGGTTTCTTCACCGCAGATGTAGCGCCCTGCCCCGGTATGCACGAACAGCTCGAAGTCAAAACCGGTGCCGAGAATATTTTTGCCAAGCAGACCCGCTTCGGTGGCTTCGGCAATCGCACGACGCAGATTTTCTGCCGCTTCGATGTACTCACCGCGCAGGAAGATGTAGCCGCGATACGCTTTCAACGCAAACGCCGAGATCAGCATGCCTTCCACCAGCAGGTGCGGCAGCTGTTCCATCAACAGGCGGTCTTTGTAGGTGCCGGGTTCCATTTCATCGGCGTTACACAGCAGGTAACGGATGTTCATGGATTCGTCTTTCGGCATCAGGCTCCACTTAAGACCCGTGGAAAAGCCAGCGCCACCGCGCCCTTTGAGGCCAGCGTCTTTCACCGCATTAACGATTTCATCCGGTGCCATGCCAGCAAGCGCTTTGCGAGCACCTTCGTAACCGTTTTTGCTTTGATATTCATCGAGCCATACCGGCTGTTTGTCATCGCGCAGACGCCAGGTCAGCGGATGAGTTTCAGCAGTACGAATTACAGTTTTCATTTGTACTGCTCCAGCAGGTCAGGAATCGCTTCCGGAGTCAGATGGCTGTGAGTGTCCTCATCAATCATCATGCTCGGCCCCTTGTCGCAGTTACCCAGGCAGCAGGTCGGCAGCAGAGTAAAACGACCGTCAAACGTCGTTTGCCCTGGCTTAATGTCGAGTTTTTTCTCGAGCGCGGCCTGAATTCCCTGATAACCCGTGATATGACACACCACGCTGTCGCAATAGCGGATCACGTGACGGCCAACCGGCTGGCGGAAGATTTGGCTGTAGAACGTTGCCACCCCTTCTACATCACTTGCCGGAATGCCGAGCACTTCAGCGATCGCATAAATCGCGCCATCTGGCACCCAACCGCGCTGTTTCTGAACAATTTTCAGCGCTTCAATGGACGCCGCACGCGGGTCTTCGTAGTGGTGCATCTCATGCTCAATCGCCGCACGTTCTGCCGCACTCAGCTCAAAAGCCTCGGTTTGTGGTTGTTGATTCTCGTGCATAATTAGCGGTCCACATCTGACATAACAAAATCGATACTACCCAGATGGACGATCAAGTCGGACACCAGGCTGCCGCGTACCGCTACCGGAATTTGCTGCAAATGCGCAAAACTCGGGGTACGGATACGAGTACGGTAGCTCATGGTGCTGCCATCGCTGGTCAGGTAATAACTGTTGATACCCTTGGTCGCCTCAATCATCTGGAAGGATTCGTTGGCCGGCATAACAGGGCCCCACGAAACCTGCAGGAAGTGGGTGATCAGGGTTTCGATATGTTGCAGCGTACGCTCTTTCGGTGGCGGCGTTGTCAGCGGGTGATCCGCCTTGAACGGGCCTTCCGGCATGTTGTTGAGACACTGCTCAAGAATACGCAAGCTTTGGCGTAGCTCTTCAACTTTCAGCATCACGCGGGTATAGCAGTCAGAAACACCGCCGCCAACCGGGACTTCAAAGTCGAAGTTTTCATAGCCTGAGTATGGACGCGCTTTACGCACGTCAAAATCAATCCCTGTCGCACGCAACGCAGCACCGGTACAACCCCAATCCAGGGCTTCTTTCGCACCGTAAGCGGCGACACCCTTAGAGCGGGCAATCAGAATGGTGTTACGCAGCGCGGCTTTCTCGTATGAGTCCAGACGCTTTGGCATCCAGTCGAGGAAATCACGCAGCAGCTTATCCCAGCCGCGCGGTAGATCGTGTGCAACACCGCCGATACGGAACCAGGCTGGATGCATACGGAAACCGGTAATGGCTTCGACGACATCGTAGATTTTTTGACGGTCGGTAAAGGCGAAGAAGACCGGTGTCATCGCACCGACGTCCTGAATGAACGTAGAGATGTACAGCAAATGGCTGTTGATACGGAACAGTTCGGAGAGCATCACGCGAATGACATTCACGCGATCCGGAACGGTAATGCCCGCTAATTTTTCTACCGCTAGCACGTAAGGCATTTCGTTCACGCAGCCGCCGAGGTATTCGATACGGTCGGTGTACGGAATGTAGCTGTGCCAGGACTGACGCTCGCCCATCTTCTCAGCACCACGGTGGTGATAGCCGATATCAGGAACGCAGTCGACAATCTCTTCGCCATCAAGCTGGAGGATAATACGGAATGCACCGTGTGAAGACGGGTGGTTCGGGCCGAGGTTGAGGAACATGAAGTCCTCGTTTTCGGTGCTGCGCTTCATGCCCCAGTCTTCAGGCTTGAACGTCAGCGCTTCCATCTCCAGATCCTGTTTCGCTTTCGTCAGCTCAAACGGATCGAATTCGGTCGCACGCGCCGGATAATCTTTACGCAGCGGGTGGCCCGTCCACGTCGGTGGCATCAGAAGACGCGTCAGATGCGGGTGACCGTCGAAGGTCATACCGAACATTTCCCAGGTTTCACGCTCATACCAGTTAGCGTTCGGGAAAAGTTTGGTGAACGTTGGCAAGCGCATGTCGTTTTCAGACAATGCCACCTTGAGCATGATATCCCGATTGCGGTCTATTGAGATCAGGTGGTAGAAAACGGAAAAATCCGCCGCGGGTAAACCGTGACGGTGCGTGCGTAAGCGCTCATCCATGCCGTGGAGGTCAAACAGCATGACGTAAGGTTTTGGCAGTTTCTTTAAGAAATCGCCCACTTCCAGTAATTGTTCACGCTTAACCCAAACGACGGGTACCCCGGTGCGGGTGGCCTGAACAGTAAAGGCATCCGGCCCAAAACGGTTGCGCAGTTCGCCGATGACCGGGTCATCCAGATGGTCCCGGGTAAGACAAGCGGCTTGCGCGGTTAAGTCGGTCATATTGTTCACCATTGCAAATGGTCCGTGGTGACTGTCGGGCATGGCTTCGCGCTATTTGTATAGTGATATGCGAAGGGTTTCTCCACTGCCCGCAGGCGTAAATTAAATTTCGTCAGGCGTACGCAGGTTTGTCACTGCGATACGTTCGCCGCGTTTACGCTCGCGCTCTGATTGCATATTGGCGCGATACACGCCCTGATCGCCAACCACCCAGGAAAGCGGACGGCGCTCTTTGCCAATCGAATCCTGCAGCAGCATCAGTGCCTGCATGTAAGCTTCCGGACGTGGCGGACAGCCAGGAATGTAAACATCCACTGGGATAAATTTATCGACCCCCTGCACGACAGAATAAATGTCGTACATACCACCGGAGTTTGCACATGCGCCCATGGAAATAACCCATTTCGGCTCGAGCATTTGATCGTAAAGACGCTGAATAACAGGCGCCATTTTGGTGAAGCAGGTTCCCGCAACCACCATCAGGTCAGCCTGACGTGGTGAAGCACGCAGTACCTCGGCACCAAAACGCGCAACGTCATGCACCGCAGTGAATGACGTCACCATTTCAACGTAGCAGCAAGAAAGACCAAAGTTGTATGGCCAGATTGAGTTCTTACGACCCCAGTTGACCATATCGTGCATGGCATGCTCGAGCTTGCCCATGTACACGCTTTTGTTGATTTCTTGCTCCAGGGGGTCGGTTACGATCTCCTGTTTTTGCAGGGGGTAACGGTCATTCTCACCGTTAGGATCTATGCGGGTGAGCGTATAATCCATCTTATTGCCTCGCTGTTACTGCTGACGATTAGAGTTACTGTTTTCCGGGTTAACCAGTTCACGGCGTGAACGCGTCGGTGTCCAGTCCAGAGCGCCGATGCGCACCAGATAAACCAGACCGGCCAGTAGCACTAAAATGAAAATTGCGGCTTCGACAAAGCCCACCCATCCGCTTTCACGAATTGAGGTTGACCATGCGAACAGGTAGAGCGCTTCAACGTCGAAGATCACGAAGAACATGGCCACCAGATAGAACTTGGCGGACAGGCGTAAGCGTGCAGTACCTACCGAATCGATACCCGATTCAAATGGGGTGTTTTTGTGCCTTGCGCGGGCGCGACCGCCCAGGAACCAGCCGCCGATTAACATCAGGCAGCACAGACCTATGGCAACAATAAGAAAGATTGCGAATGCCCAGTGATGAGCGACGACTTCTGTGGATGTTGACATACTCATTGCTTACTCATCAAAAGTGATACCTATAGCTCTGCTCTTACTGGCAGATGGACATCACATCGATTCATGGGGAGGAATAAATAACCTTACATCGACTGTCAGAAATGAGACATAGACAGCAAAATGATGTGGTTTTTTACTCCTTTCTATAACCTTTTGTCAACTTTAACAAAGGTTTCTTCACATTAAATCACACGGATCAATTCTCATTAACATTTCATGCCCTTTAACCCTGGTGGGTGGATGACTTTACGTCAACTGCATGCTGTTGAATCGTGTCCGTTTTGCAGTAAAAGTAATATTACCCTCCTATTTTGACAGGATTTGCCGCTGATTCCTCCCCCCAAATGGGAGTATTTTCTTGATCTGAGACACGCTTTTGTTAATCCAATCAAAAAAACGGCAACATTTTTACTGTTTTTTTAACATTGGCACCTAAAACAAAATTTCAAAATCAAAATGCCCATAAATCCATCAAAACTCATTATCCGGATGAAAATAAACAGATATTTCCAAAAGGCATAATAATAATATTGATATTATTGTCAAAAAAAAACCACTCCGCGAGAATGACTCGCGAGTGGTCTTTTTTTACAATTACAAATTGTTACGAGAATTGTAGGATCCGGATCACTGAAAATCCTTTTCAGTAACAAGGGAATCATCCCCCCCTTCAGGAGTAAGATTCTCGAATTGCCATGGATTGTGGTAGCTCACCATCGCGTCGAACACGATTTTCGCCAGTTCATTATTGCTGGCTGTGTTATGACAAAGGAGATATTCCGTGTCCGGGAGAGTTGGCAGTCCATCTGCACGGCCTAACACACGTAAATCTGGACTCATCATCTCAACAGGACGTGCCGTGACACCCAGCCCTGCCTTAACAGCGGCACGTACGGCCGGCAATGTTGAAGCAACATAGGCCAGACGCCATGGAATATTGGCTTCATTCAGCGCATTAAGCGCCATATCGCGGAATGGGCTCGGATCGTCTAGCAGCACCAACGGAATAGGGTCGCCTTTTTGCAGCACATATTCTGCAGCGCAGTACCAATGCGTTGGGGACGTTCGCAGCGTCAAACAATCAAACTGTCCAGGACGATGTGTTGTCACCACCAGATCGACCTGATGCTCTTTCAGCATATCAATCATAAACGCATTGCGTTTTACGCTTACATCCAGGGCAAGCTTCGGATAAACCGAACTAATGCGATTAAGCAAAAAAGGCAAGATCGTATCAGCTGACTCATCAGATGCACCTAAGGTCAAAACACCCTGAAGGTTGCTAAACATTAATGACATACATGCTTCGTCGTTGAAGCGAAGTATCTTCCTGGCGTAACCCAGAAGCTGAATTCCATGCTCGGTTAAGAGCTTATTGCGGCCATGACGGGCAAAAAGCTCTTTACCGACAAGTTGTTCCAGCCGCTGCATTTGCTGACTAACAGCCGACTGGGTACGACACACAGCCGCAGCAGCGGCTGCAAATGTATTGAGATCAGCGACCGCAACAAAAGTTCTCAGCAGATCGAGGTCGAGATTCATTATCGGACGATTTGCATTTATCATATCTATTCACTTACTAGTTGCTCGTGCGGAGCTGCCAGACCGGCAGACTACCTGACAGATAGTTATTGGCTGGTGTATAGCGAAAGTCAGAAACAACGTTCCATGACGATAATTTTATTCTCTTAAACGTTAAGAATATTTAGAGGTTTTGCCGATCCAGGTAAATTCCATTAAAGAAATTTCAAATCAGCCTCATCTTTCAGGCAACACGGCTACAGCAGCAAAAGTGTCGCATATCCGTTATAACAGAGATAATTCTTACAATAACAATCAATTAATACAGTCAAAACAGAAAAAAATACACTGAAATGTAAACATTCATCCGTTTACTGAGACAACATCTTAACTCAAACCCACTTTATTTATAAGTATTATCGCATCATCACTGATTAAACGATGTTGATATAGCGCTAAACTAATTTTATTAAAATTAACGAAAGTTAAGATTTAAGCGTCAATAATAAATAAACATTAATTTAGATTAGGTTTATTCATTAATACTGCTTAACATTATTTTCACACGCGTAACGTTTGTCAAAATTAAACATGTACCAAAGATAGTAAGAAGCATTCCGATTTTACGAAAGGTCACGAGAAGAAACCATTCCAGACTCATCGACTTTAGTTGCTTTACCTTAATTTCAAACAGGATAAAATACAATAAAAATTTTACCCATCAAGATATAACACTAAAAAACATTAATTAAGCAAACGTTTTGACCACATAAAAGCTATTTACTCAGTTAAAGACATTCCACATCATTTTATTCACTCTACAAAATCTTCTACTGCACACCCTTCAAAATGCCCCGCGGTGGGAGTACATTGTTTCGTGCTGACTTCCACGGCAGGGAGTGGCAATAACAGCTAAAAGGTCAAAGATTCATGTCCCCTATCGAAAAATCCAGCAAATTAGATAACGTCTGTTACGACATCCGCGGCCCCGTTCTCAAAGAGGCAAAACGCCTGGAAGAGGAAGGCAACAAAGTTCTGAAACTCAACATTGGTAACCCTGCGCCGTTTGGTTTTGATGCGCCGGACGAAATCCTCGTTGATGTGATTCGAAACCTTCCCACGGCCCAAGGCTACTGTGATTCAAAGGGGTTGTACTCCGCCCGTAAAGCGATCATGCAGCATTATCAGGCCCGTGGTATGCGTGATGTCACCGTTGAAGATATCTATATCGGTAACGGCGTTTCCGAATTGATCGTGCAGGCCATGCAGGCGCTGTTGAACAGCGGCGATGAGATGCTCGTTCCCGCGCCGGATTACCCGCTGTGGACTGCCGCCGTATCGCTTTCGAGCGGTAAAGCCGTGCATTATCTGTGTGATGAATCTTCTGACTGGTTCCCGGACCTTGACGATATCCGTTCTAAAATCACGCCGCGCACCCGTGGTATCGTTATTATCAACCCGAATAACCCAACCGGTGCGGTCTACTCCAAAGAGCTGTTAATGGAGATCGTTGAGATCGCCCGTCAGCATAACCTGATCATTTACGCCGACGAGATTTACGACAAAATTCTGTACGACGCCGCACAGCACCACTCCATCGCGGCACTGGCACCCGATCTGCTAACGGTGACATTTAACGGTTTGTCAAAAACTTACCGCGTGGCGGGTTTCCGCCAGGGATGGATGGTCCTTCATGGCCCGAAAAAGCACGCTAAAGGTTATATTGAAGGCCTTGAAATGCTGGCGTCTATGCGCCTGTGTGCAAACGTTCCGGCACAACACGCGATTCAGACCGCGCTTGGCGGGTATCAAAGCATCAGCGAATTTATCGTGCCGGGCGGGCGCCTGTACGAACAGCGTAACCGCGCGTGGGAATTGATTAATGATATTCCTGGCGTGTCGTGCGTGAAGCCAAATGGTGCGCTCTATATGTTCCCGAAAATTGATGCAAAGCGCTTCAATATTCATGATGACCAGAAAATGGTACTCGATTTCCTGTTACAGGAAAAAGTGCTGCTGGTACAGGGTACGGCGTTTAACTGGCCATGGCCTGACCACGTCCGTATTGTTACCTTACCTCGCGAAGACGAGCTTGAAATGGCAATCAGCCGATTTGGCCGTTTCCTGTCAGGTTACCATCAGCTCTAACCTTCATCAGGCTGCCCACGGCAGCCTGATTTGCATCTTGCCTCCCCTCCCCGCACAATGAAATCTGTCGCCGTGAAAGACAAAAGGTAACTTATGAGTCAAAGTCATTTCTTCGCCCATCTCTCCCGCCTGAAACTCATCAACCGCTGGCCGCTGATGCGCAATGTGCGTACTGAAAATGTGTCTGAGCACAGTTTGCAGGTAGCTATGGTCGCCCATGCGCTGGCGGCGATTAAAAATCGCAAATTCAATGGGAAAGTCAACGCCGAACGCATTGCCCTGCTGGCGATGTATCACGATGCGTCAGAAGTGTTAACGGGCGATTTACCGACGCCAGTAAAATATTTCAACTCGCAGATTGCGCAAGAATATAAAGCCATTGAAAAGATCGCCCAACAGAAGCTGGTTGATATGGTTCCGGAGGAGTTACGCGATATTTTTGCTCCTCTGATCGACGAGCATCAGTGCAGCGAAGAAGAGAGATTACTGGTGAAACAGGCCGATGCTCTGTGCGCCTATCTGAAATGTCTGGAAGAACTCTCCGCGGGCAACAATGAATTCCTGTTAGCGAAATCGCGCCTGGAAAAAACACTGGAATCACGGCGCAGTGAGGAGATGGATTATTTCATGCAGGTGTTTGTGCCGAGTTTTCAGCTGTCGCTGGATGAGATAAGTCAGGATTCACCACTGTAACCGTCTCGCCCGGTGAGTGCCGGGCGAATAAATCAGAACGGGAAAAACACCGGGATCAGCACGACGCACACCATCATCACTAAAAGCGTAAACGGCACGCCAAGCTTGACGAAATCACTGAATTTATAATTTCCTGGCCCCAACACCAGCGTATTGACCGGTGATGACACGGGCGTCATAAACGCAGCGGAAGCCGCCATCGCCACCATCATGGCAAACGGATAAGGCGATACCCCCATTGATTTCGCCATCGCCAAAGCGATGGGCGCCATCAATACTGCCGTTGCGGTATTGGAGATAAAGAGTCCAATCGACGCGCACATCACGAACAGACACACCAGCATCATGTAAGGCCCGTAACCCCCGCCGACGTCCATCAATCCTTTAACGACTAAATCCACGCCGCCTGTTTTTTGCAGTGCAAGGGCAAAAGGCATCATCCCCACGATAAGAATAATGCTCGGCCAATGGATGGCTTTATAGGCGCTTTCGGCGTCGATACAGCGGAATTTCCCCATCAGCAAGCAGGCAACTATCGCGGCGATAGGATTCGGAATTTCGTCGGTCAGCATCAAAGCCACCATGAGCACCAGACAGAAAATGGCGTGTGGAGCCTGGCTGTGCGCGGGCGATGCATCGCTCTCTTCTACGGGCATATTCAACACCACAAAATCGCGTCCTTTTTGCCCCAACTGGTTGATGAGTTTCCAGTTTCCGACGACCAGGAAGATGTCGCCCAACTGTAACGGCTCATCCACTAATGCCCCTTCAACCGCAACGCCATCACGCTTTAACCCAACAACGTTAAGGCCATACCGGGTACGAAAACCCATTTCACGCACAGTTTTGCCCAGCAGTTCGGATTCAGGGATAAGCGAAACTTCCGCCATTCCGACGTCAAGCGCCTGATCGGAGAAATATTCCCCGCGCAGCACCATCGGCTCGAGCAGTTGTTCAGCACAAAACTCACGTAAATCGACATCTGCCGTCGACATATCGATCAGTAAAACGTCTCGTGCACGAAACTCCGATACCCCGTTGACGTTGACGATGACGCGACGAAACCGCCGCCAGCGTTCGACACCAATAATATTCGCGCCATAGCGCTCGCGCAGCTTGAGATCGTCAAGACGCTGGCCGATCAGGGGCGAACCCGGGCGGATAGCCAGACGGCGTGCCCGCCCGGTGAGGCGATACTCTTTGATCAGATCGCGAAAAGTCCGTCGACGCCAGCCATCTTTATTTTTATGGAGGGGATCCCCTTTCAGGGCAAAACGGGTCAGCAGCATGTAAAACACGCCGAGTACCAGCACGACCAATCCAATAGGCGTCACGCTAAAGAAGCTGAAACCTGCGTATCCTTCTCGCAACAGCTCGCTGTTCACCACCAGATTCGGCGGCGTCGCCACGAGCGTCATCATCCCACTGATGAGCCCTGCAAAACTCAGCGGCATCATTAACCGCGAGGGTGACGTTTGCATACGCATTGAGACGCTTAACACGACCGGGATGAAAATGGCGACCACGCCAGTGGAGCTCATAAATGCGCCAAGCCCTGCCACAGTGAGCATCAGGTAAATGAGCATCTTGGTTTCACTGCTACCCGCCACTTTTACCAGCCACGAGCCCATCACCGTCGCCACTCCGGTTCGGACCAGTCCGTCACCAATAATAAAGAGGGCGGCAATCAGAATGACGTTGGGATCGCTAAAGCCAGAGAACGCTTCAGAAAGCGTTAGCGTACCGCTCAGTACGAACGCAACAATAACCAGCAGCGCAACGGCGTCCATGCGTACTTTGCCGGTTGCAAAGAGGATAATGGCGATAGCGAGCAGGCTGAGCACCCAAATCAATTCACCGTTCACAACATGTCCTTGTCAGGGAAAAGAAGACATTTTGCCACAAAAAGGCCCCAACAATGTGGGGCCAATTCATGGGGTTATATTTTCAGGGAGACGGTCACATTCCCGTCTGAATTCCTGTGGACGTCAAGCGTCTCGAGAGAGGAGATCACGAAGTCGACTTCGTCCAGTCGGGGTGAACCGGCCGGCACGTTGACGGCAATCACATGGCTGCCAGCGTTAAGGCCTGCCAGCACACCGGCGGCGGCGTCTTCGACCACAACGCAATCGGCAGGGTGAAGTCCCAGCAATTCCGCCCCCAACAAAAAGGCGTCAGGCTCAGGTTTACCGCGCTTAACACGTTCTGCCGTGACGAAAACTTCCGGTAACGGGAGGCCCGCCGCTTTGTGGCGCGCATGCGCAACCGGAATCGAACCTGACGTCACAATTGCCCATGGAATGTGCGCTTCATTCAAATGCTGGAGCAGTTCAATTGCACCCGGCAACGCAACGATGCCGTCGGTATCGGCCGCTTCGATTTGCTCCAGATACGTGAACTCGGACTGAATTTCCTCTTCGCTTCTTCCAGGCAGAAAATGGCGGAGAGAAGTAATGGCCTGTTTGCCATGGATAAAATTCAGTACATCCTGATGGTGAATGCCATGCCTGTCGGCCCAATGGCACCATGAACGCTCGACAACCGGCAGCGAATCCACCAGCGTACCGTCCAGATCAAACAGAAAACCTTTACACTGCACATTCACCCCCTCAGGCGTTGATGATTTGTTGGATCTCGTTGCTACTTAAATGGTACTGACGCGGGCATGAATGCCACACGCTCAACATCCGTTGGTATTTTTCCCACATCGGAGTTTGCGAGTTAAAGCCATGCGTACCCGCATCAAAATGGGTGTAACGCCCTTCCGTGTTGACCATGAAGCGGACGTAACTCAGATAGCGTGATTCGGTGGCGACATCAAAGCCCAGGAACGTCACACGACGCTCATCAATGGTTTGGGCATCTTTCAGGTTGGTCCAGGAAACATGAAGCGCGTGATACATCTCCATGATGTCGATAACGGTGCGACAGGTTTCTTCCTTCAATTCACCAAACTCACGGTCCAGCTCGCGCATCTGCAAGCCAAAGCCGCGTTCGACGATGGTTTGCAAGCGGCGGTAGCGCTCAGCGTTGTCGGGATCAAGCATGGTCATCATTTTGTACTGATTGGACAAAATCAGACGTTGAGCGTTGGTCATTTCCATCTTTCGACTCCTGTTGCGCATGGCACTTAAAAAAAAGACACGGTAACTGTTTGTTACTGTGCCTTCTTTTTACAACCGTTTCGATGATCAATCACAAGTCATCAAGGAATGTTTTATCAAGTTGCTTAAACGCCCGCTTGAGCGTATCCGCCAGCGCCTGATAATCGGGTTTGCCTTCGACCGGAGCGAGCGCTTGCCCTGCTTCCTGAAGTTTGCCGCGCACTTCATAAAACCAGTGTAAAATAGTAGGTGGCAGCGGCGTAACAGAGCGTTTACCCAGCCACCATAAACCCTGCATGGGCAGCGTAAGCGCAAAGAGTGCGGTGGCGACAGCCGGGCCAAGTTGGCCACCTAACGCTATCTGCCAGCAAAGGGTAAACACCGCGATCGGCGGCATAAAGCGAATCGCATAGCGCGTCATACGGATGACACGATTTTCGACAAACACTGGCGCAAGGCGTTTTTCCAACGGCCACGTCTTTGCATAATGCTGTCCCCGACGAAACAGACTGAAGAAGTTCACGGAGGGGTTTTCAGGTGTCGACATGGCTGTACCTCAACTTCACATATAAAATTTAAAATTTTCGTGCAAATCCACAACACGCCATGACAACGTTCAAAATATTTTGTCATCGCTACCCAGTATCGGGTATTCTGTGCCAGCCTCAAAGGGCCTTAGACGAGAATCGTTAACTCGTCAAATTATCGCATATTATGCCATTGTCTGAAAATCGTTCAAAATGGCGTAAAATCATATGGATTTCTTTCATCATGCCAGAAAGTTTGTTTGGCATGATGTTAATCATAAATGTCTGAGTCATCTTGCGTTACGCTTTTAGACTCACTGACGTTTTTTTAGCCACGTATCAATAGTAGGTACTTCCATGTCGAGTAAGTTAGTACTGGTTCTGAACTGCGGTAGTTCTTCCCTCAAATTTGCCATCATCGATGCAATCAACGGTGAAGAGTACCTCTCTGGTTTGTCCGAGTGTTTCCATCTTCCTGAAGCACGTATCAAATGGAAAATGGACGGTAGCAAACAAGAAGCGGCTTTAGGTGCAGGCGCCGCTCACAGTGAAGCGCTGAACTTTATCGTTAACACTATTCTGGCACAAAAACCAGAACTGTCTGCTCAGCTGACCTCAATTGGTCATCGTATCGTCCACGGCGGCGAAAAATACACCAAATCCGTGATCATTGATGAGACCGTGATTCAGGGTATTAAAGATGCAGCACCATTTGCACCGCTGCACAACCCGGCTCACCTGATCGGTATCTACGAAGCGCTGAAATCCTTCCCGCATCTGAAAGACAAAAACGTGGCTGTGTTCGATACTGCGTTCCATCAGACCATGCCGGAAGAGTCTTACCTCTATGCCCTGCCGTACAAACTCTACAAAGAACATGGCGTACGTCGCTATGGCGCACACGGCACCAGCCACTTCTATGTGACTCAGGAAGCGGCAAAAGTCCTGAACAAGCCGGTTGAAGAAGTGAACATCATCACTTGCCACCTGGGCAACGGCGGTTCTGTTTCTGCTATCCGTAACGGCAAATGTGTTGATACTTCTATGGGTCTGACCCCGCTGGAAGGTCTGGTGATGGGTACGCGTTCCGGTGACATCGATCCGGCGATTATCTTCCACCTGCACGACACTCTGGGCATGAGCGTTGACGACATCAACAAAATGCTGACCAAAGAGTCTGGCCTGCTGGGTCTGACCGAAGTCACCAGCGACTGCCGTTATGTTGAAGACAACTACGCAGATAAAGAAGACGCAAAACGTGCCATGGACGTTTACTGCCACCGTCTGGCGAAATACATCGGTTCTTACACTGCACTGATGGACGGTCGTCTGGATGCTGTTGTCTTCACCGGTGGTATCGGTGAAAACGCCGCGATGGTTCGCGAACTGTCCCTGGGCAAACTGGGCGTTCTGGGCTTCGAAGTTGATCACGAACGTAACCTGGCTGCTCGTTTCGGCAAATCCGGTTACATCAACAAAGAAGGCACCCGTCTGGCGATGGTTATCCCAACCAATGAAGAGTTGGTCATCGCACAAGACGCAAACCGTCTGACTGCCTAATACCACACCGCCAGCCTTGCTGGCGGTGCTGTTTTGTACCCCGCCCACTGCGGCGGTAACCAAAAGAGGATAAACCGTGTCCCGTATTATTATGCTGATCCCTACCGGAACCAGCGTCGGCCTGACCAGCGTCAGCCTTGGCGTTATCCGTGCTATGGAACGCAAAGGCGTTCGTCTGAGCGTCTTTAAGCCTATCGCCCAGCCTCGTGCGGGTGGCGATGCGCCAGACCAAACCACCGCCATTGTGCGTGCCAATTCTAATCTGCCAGCGGCTGAACCGCTGAAGATGAGCCACGTTGAATCTCTGCTTTCCAGCAATCAGAAAGACGTGCTGATGGAAGAGATCATCGCGAACTACCACGCGAACACCCAGAACGCGGAAGTGGTTCTGGTTGAAGGTCTGGTTCCGACGCGTAAACACCAGTTTGCTCAGTCACTGAACTACGAAATTGCTAAGACTCTGAACGCTGAAATCGTGTTTGTGATGTCTCAGGGTACCGACACTCAGGAACAGCTGAAAGAACGTATCGAACTGACCCGCAGCAGCTTCGGTGGCGCGAAAAACGCTAACATCACTGGCGTTATCGTCAACAAGCTGAATGCGCCGGTTGATGAACAAGGCCGTACTCGCCCGGATCTGTCAGAAATTTTTGACGACTCTTCCAAAGCGAAAGTCGTGAAAGTGGACCCTGCTCAGCTTAGCGAAAGCAGCCCACTGCCTATTCTGGGCGCGGTACCGTGGAGCTTTGATCTGATTGCGACTCGCGCAATCGACATGGCGCGCCACCTGAACGCTACCGTAGTCAACGAAGGCGACATTCAGACCCGCCGCGTGAAGTCCGTGACCTTCTGTGCCCGTAGCATTCCGCACATGCTGGAACACTTCCGTGCAGGTTCTCTGCTGGTGACTTCCGCAGACCGCCCAGACGTGCTGGTTGCAGCGTGTCTGGCCGCAATGAATGGCGTAGAAATCGGTGCAATTCTGCTGACCGGCGCGTACGAAATGGACGCGCGCGTCAGCAAGCTGTGCGAACGCGCTTTCGCGACTGGCCTGCCGGTATTCATGGTTAACACCAACACCTGGCAGACCTCTTTGAGCCTGCAGAGCTTCAACCTGGAAGTTCCGGTTGACGACCATGAGCGTATCGAGAAAGTTCAGGAATACGTTGCAAGCTTCATCAATGCTGACTGGATCGAATCCCTGACAGCTACCTCTGAGCGCAGCCGCCGTCTGTCTCCGCCAGCCTTCCGTTACCAGCTGACTGAGCTGGCACGTAAAGCCGGCAAACGCGTTGTTCTGCCAGAAGGTGATGAGCCACGTACCGTTAAAGCAGCTGCTATCTGCGCAGAACGCGGAATCGCGACCTGCGTACTGCTCGGTAATCCTGATGAAATCACCCGCATCGCCGCATCTCAAGGCGTTGAGCTGGGTTCAGGTATCGAAATCGTTGATCCAGAAGTGGTACGCGAAAGCTATGTTGCCCGTCTGGTTGAGCTGCGTAAGAGCAAGGGCATGACCGAAGCCGTTGCCCGCGAACAGCTGGAAGACAACGTGGTGCTGGGTACGCTGATGCTGGAACAGGATGAAGTTGATGGCCTCGTTTCCGGTGCGGTTCATACCACTGCGAACACCATTCGTCCGCCGCTGCAGCTGATCAAAACGGCCCCAGGCAGTTCTCTGGTTTCTTCCGTGTTCTTCATGCTGCTGCCAGAACAGGTTTATGTTTACGGTGACTGTGCGATCAACCCAGATCCAACCGCAGAACAGCTGGCTGAAATCGCGATTCAGTCTGCGGATTCCGCTATTGCCTTTGGTATCGAGCCACGCGTTGCAATGCTCTCCTACTCAACCGGCACGTCTGGTGCAGGTAGCGATGTAGAGAAAGTTCGCGAAGCGACACGTCTGGCGCAGGAAAAACGTCCTGATCTGATCATCGATGGTCCGCTGCAGTATGACGCCGCCGTGATGGCTGATGTGGCAAAATCCAAAGCACCAAACTCTCCGGTTGCGGGTCGCGCTACCGTGTTCATCTTCCCAGATTTGAACACCGGTAACACCACCTACAAAGCGGTACAGCGTTCTGCCGACCTGATCTCCATTGGGCCGATGCTGCAAGGCATGCGCAAACCTGTGAACGACCTGTCCCGTGGCGCACTGGTAGACGATATCGTTTACACCATCGCGCTGACTGCGATTCAGTCTTCTCAGCAGCAGTAATCTGCCTCCGGGCAATCAAAAAGGGCGACCCGTGGGTCGCCCTTTTTATTTACTGCGCAATTACAGCAACTCTCGCGCCGCTGACACGATATCGTGAGCCGTCAGACCATACTCTTTTTGCAAGAAATCCTGCGTTCCGACCTGACCGTATCGCTCTTTTACGCCTACGCGCCGCATCGGTACCGGGCACGTTTCGACCAGCACTTCTGCGACCGCAGAACCCAACCCGTTGTGGATACTGTGGTTTTCACACGTCACAATCCGACCCGTTTTTTCAGCGTAATTTTTCACCAGCATTCGGTCGATAGGTTTAAGGGTGAACATATCAATGACTGCCGCGCTTACGCCCTCTTGTTCAAGCTGACGTGCAGCTTCTAACGCTTCCGCGACCATGATTCCGTTGGCGATAAGGGTAATGTCATCCCCCTCCCGCAATACGTTGCCTTTGCCGATGGTAAACGTTGAGCCCGGCGCGTAAACGCTGGGTGCTTGCTTGCGAATGGTGCGGACCCAGTAGAATCCTTTCAGATCGATTAGTTGACGCAGTACATCCTCAAACATGACAGCATCCGTCACTTCCAGCACCACGGAATGCGCCAGACCGCGCACAATGCCCATGTCCTCAAATGACATGTGCGTGCCGCCGTTATGACAGGCCGTAACGCCTGCATCCGACGCGATGACCTTGACGTTATTTCGTTGATAATCCAACGACATAAACAGCTGGTCAAAACAACGACGGCTGGCAAAGGCCGTAAAGGTATGCACAAACGGCTTACGCCCGGTCAGCGATAACCCCGCGGCTGTGCCAATCACGTTGGCTTCCATAATGCCGCAGTTGATGACGTGCTGTGGATAATCACGCGCCACGCCGTCCATCGCCATTGAGCTCATCAGGTCCGCTTCAAGGGCAATAATCTCGCTGCCCGCTTCTATCTGACTCGCCACAAATCCGGCATACACTTTACGCATCTCAACAGCGTCTTTCTGTCCTGCGGGTGCAACCTTAATCATTTGCGGCCTCCAGTTGGCGAATCGTCTCGTTGAGTGTGGCTTTAACTTCATCCGTCAGGCGTAAGTGGTGGGAGTTACTTAGCTGCTCCAGATACGGCACGCCCTGCCCTTTAATGCTGTCGAGGATGACCACGCGCGGCCTGGCCTGAGCATCAGGTACTGGCGTAACCACCTCCAGCAGGCCGGGAATGTCATCACCTTTAACCGTCACCACGTCAAAACCGAATGCGCGGAATTTCCCTTCCAGATCAAAGGCGCAAATGATCTCGTCCAGTTCACCATCGAGCTGTTGTTTATTCCAGTCGACGAACACGGTCAGGTTATTCAGACGATGATGGGCGATAAACTGGAACGCCTCCCAGCACTGGCCTTCGTTCAACTCGCCATCGCCCACAATACAGAAAACGCGATTTGGTCGTCCCGCCAGCTTATGCGACAACGCCATGCCACCCGCAATGGAGATCCCCTGACCCAGGGAACCGGTCGTGGCATCTACACCACGCGTCTTGAGCCGATCCGGATGGCTCGGCAAACGTGTGCCGTTATGATTAAGGGTGCTTAACTCTTCAACCGGGAAATAGCCTTTAATCGCCAGCGTGCTGTAAAGCGCCGGACCCGCGTGACCTTTCGACAGCACAAAGTAATCACGCTCGGGCCAGTCGGGATCCGCTGGATCAATTTTCATCACCGAACCGTAAAGCACGGCAAGAGTCTCGACCACTGACATACTGCCGCCATAATGCCCAAAACCCAGCTGCGTCAGCGATTTGAGCGTCGCCACGCGAATATCACGCGCCAGTCGGGTAACCTCATTCACATTCATGATTTCGCTCCAGTGTTTTCCTGCGCATTACCGCCAGCAGATTTTTGTTTAGCAAACACGTTGTAGGCCACCAGCAGTGCGAAGACCGCCACGACAAGGCCTGTAATCGCAAACGGTGAGAGATAGCGGGCGAGATTGCCCAACAGGATCCCGACAGCACCAAAGTCAGCGTCCGAGAACGTGGTGTTAGCAAACCCGATAGCACCGAGCACGGGCAACAGCAGGACCGGGAGGAACGTGATCAGCAGGCCGTTGGCAAAAGCACCTATCATTGCGCCACGACGCCCGCCCGTCGCATTACCAAATACACCCGCTGTCGCACCGGTGAAGAAGTGCGGAACAACGCCTGGCAGGATCAGCACCCAGTTCAACTGGCCGCAAATTAACAAGCCCACCAGCCCACCGAGGAAGCTAAACAGGAAACCAATCAGCACCGCGTTAGGGGCGTAGGGATAAACCACCGGACAGTCCAGCGCAGGGCGCGCATTCGGTACCAGTTTTTCCGAGAACCCGGTAAAGGCCGGAACGATTTCTGCCAAAATCAGACGCACACCCTGCAGGATGATGAATACGCCAGCGGCAAACGTAATGGCCATGATAATCGCGTAAACCAGATAGTTTTGCCCGCCGCTGTACGTGCTTTCAACGTACTCACGTCCGGCACTCACCGCCATGATCAGATAAATAATCATCATGGTCAGCGAGATTGAAATGGAGCTGTCGCGCAGGAAGCTCAGGTTTTTCGGCAGATTCATCTCTTCCGTTGAACGTGAACCTTTACCGCATTTGCTGCCGATCCAACCAGAGAGCACATAGCCCAGAGTACCGAAGTGACCAAAGGCAATATCGTCGTTTCCGGTGATACGTTTCATGTAGCGCTGCGCAATCGCCGGGAAGAACGCCATCACCAGACCGAGGATCAACGAGCCGGTAAAGACCAGACCGACACCCTCAAACCCAGCGACCGTAAGGATCACACCGATCATACAGGCCATATAAAAAGTGTGATGGCCGGTGAGGAAGATGTATTTCAGGCGCGTAAAGCGGGCGACAATAATATTTGCCACCATACCAAAGGCCATGATTAGCGCGGTTGATGCGCCATATTTTTCCAGCGCGATGGAAACAATCGCTTCATTATTCGGGATAATCCCTTGAATATTGAACGCGTGCTCAAACATACCGCCTAATGGATTTAATGATCCGACCAGCACGGTCGCACCACCGCCCAATACAATAAATCCGAGAATAGTTTTAATCGTACCTTTAACAACATCAGAAAAAGGTTTTTTTTGCGCCACCAGCCCGATCAATGCAATTAAGCCAACCAGTACTGAAGGGACTTTTAAAATATCAACAACGAAATTCAGCGTTTCGAGGATAAACATATCCACCTCACTAAAGTTATTGTTTGTCGAACCAGGCGCGTAATTGCGCTTCGAGTTCATTAATGTCGATGATGTTGTTGATCACCACCAGCTGGCTTTCAGGCACGCTTGCGCTGGCGGCAATATCTTTCGCCATCACGAAAACGTCGGCAGCACCCGGTGTTGCGGAGGAGAGATCGGAGTGCTCTACTTCAGCTTCAATATTTAATTTTTTTAGCACTTTTTTGATATTCATTTCGACCATGAAACTGCTGCCCAGGCCGGAACCGCAAATCGCCATAATTTTCATTGTTATGCCTTTTTCGAGTAGAGTACATCCGCATCACGCGCAGGCGTAATGTGTTTAATGACTGGAATGCGTAATATCTAGAATCGTTCGATGACGGCGTTTATTTCCTCGCGTGTGTTTGCCCTGTGCAATTCAGCCAAATCATCATCACTGGAAAATAACTCAGCCAGTGCAGAGATCATTTCGATGTGACTATTTTTGTCAGGTGCAGCAAGCATGATGATAATATCAACCGGGTCGAATTCTCCGGCGCCAAATGAAACTCCCTGTTTAAGTTTTAATAATGAGAGACCCAGTCCTTTTGCCCCTTCTTCTGGCCGCGCATGCGGCATTGCTAGCCCTGGTGCCAGCACATAATACGGTCCTAACTTGTGATGTTGTTCAACGATCGCCGTAACGTATTCCGGAGCAATCACGTTCATATCCAGCAGTGGCTGGGCACATAATTCCAGTGCCTGTGGCCAGTTTTCAACCCGATCCTCAAGCATGATGGTGGCATCGTTTAACCATTTATTGAGCACCTTCTCCTCCTGCCCTTGCGCCTACAATGAGCAAACTTTATTCAACCCATGAATAGTTAGCTGCGATCAAGATCACAAAGATAGCGCTACCAATTTCTAACATTCAAAATTGTGATAGCGCTATCAAATTACAATCAGCGCGGTAAATCACAGTAAAAAAAGGGATTTAAGGCGTATACTCAATCAACGTGAAGCGAAGGATGAGAAGAAGATCGCGTCTGTCATCAGGAACGAGTATGTCTTTAACCCGAAAACGACGTAGTACCGGCAAAGTGACGATCTCTGACGTTGCACAGCTTGCCGGCGTAGGGACAATGACGGTTTCCCGCGCATTGCGCACGCCCGAACAGGTTTCCGATAAGCTAAGAGAAAAAATAGAAGCGGCGGTACATGAACTGGGCTACATGCCCAATCTTGCCGCCAGTGCGTTGGCGTCCGCGTCATCATGGACCATCGCAATGGTTGTTCCAAATCTTGCAGAGGATGGTTGTTCTGAGATGTTTGCCGGATTGCAACAAATCCTGCAACCCGCCGGATACCAGATTATCCTGGCTGAATCTCAACACCGCCCCGAGCAAGAAGAGAAATTACTGGAAACGCTGCTGGCATCGAATATCGCTGCCGCGATCTTGCTCAGCGTTGAACATACTGACACCGTCCGTCACTGGCTGAAGAATGCGTCAATTCCAGTGATGGAAATGGGTGCGATGCGCGCCGATCCGCTTGATATGAACATTGGAATTGATAACGTTGCCGCGATGTACGAGATAACCGAGCTGGTCATTCAGCGGGGATATCAAAACATTGGTCTGCTGTGCGCCAATCAGGAGCAGTGGATTTTCCAGCAGCATCTGCAAGGCTGGTATAAAGCGATGTTACGCCACCACCTTTCGCCTAATAGAGTGATCAACGCGGCGCTGCCACCTAATTTCTCGACCGGCGCGTCGCAACTGCCGGAATTTTTACTCGCCTGGCCGGAACTGGATGCGCTGGTATGCGTTTCGGATGAGCTGGCGTGCGGGGTGCTGTATGAATGTCAGCGCAGACGCATCAAAGTGCCTGACGATCTGGCCGTTGTCGGGTTTGGCGACAGTGATGTGAGCCGCGTTTGTCAGCCACCCTTGACCACAATGGCAGTACCCCATCGTAAGATTGGTGTTGAAGCAGGACGGGCTTTGCTGGAACGGATGAACGGTGGCGACTGGCGCGATCAGAAACCGATCGCTTCCAGTCTGTGTCTGCGGGAAAGTTGCTAAGGCTTATTCAGCCTGTTCTTGCTTTTCGGGTTTAGCGGATTCATTTTTAGCATTACGGCTCATCCACAGAGCCAGCGCTTTAAGTGAGTCCGGCGTAAACTCATCGCAGCGCGCGGTAATCTCTTCTGGCGTCATCCAGCTCACTTCGCTCACTTCTTCTTCCTGAAGGGCGAAGGGTCCGTGGGACACGCAGCTAAACAGGCCTCCCCAGACGCGGCAGTGTTGATCTTCAAAATAAAACTGACCGTGCTCGGCAAACGGCACGCCCGCGATGCCTAACTCTTCTTCTGCTTCGCGGCGAGCAGAGTCCAGCAGAATTTCATCTGCCTGTACGACACCCCCAGCGGTGGCATCGAGCATACCCGGAAGAAAATCTTTTGTTTCAGTACGTCGCTGTACCAGGATCTTGCCCATTCCGTCGTGAACAACGATGTAAGTTGCGCGATGACGCAGACGCTCTGCGCGCATTTGCTCGCGGCTCGCCTGGGCGATCACTTCATTGTCTTCGCTGACAATATCAACCCATTCTGTACTTGCCAAATGACTCTGCTCCACCATCGGGAACCCTTCTCGTTAAGCGCTCTTTTGGCGCGTTTACAGTTGAGGTGTAACTTACGTATTAATGCTGACCTGCGCAATAACTTGCTGATCATTAAGTGCGATAACGCGTAATTGATTATCGTCCAGAACACCGTAGCTGGGAACATGCCCGCCTTTCGGAATACTGACTGAGCCGGGATTAAAATGCACAATATCCCCCCGCGTCTCCGCCACTGGAATATGAGTATGACCGTAAACCAGCACATCGCCAGTTGTCAGCGCGGGCAGATTATCCGGGCTAAAGAGATGGCCGTGGGTCAAAAATAAACGGCAATTCTCCAGCAAAACCTGTTGCCAGGGTGCGGTTATCGGAAAATGCAGCAGCATCTGATCCACTTCGCTGTCGCAATTTCCCCGAACCGCAATGATTTTATCTGCGTACTGATTAAGTTTTTCAGCTACCTGCGCAGGGGCATAACCTTCCGGCAAGGCGTTTCGTGGGCCATGATTGAGCAGGTCACCCAAAATAATGAGCCACTGTGCGCCGCTTTGTTCAAACAGCGACAACACGCGTTCTGTGGCGGGCAGCGAGCCGTGGATATCTGATGCAAACATTAGTTTCATCAATCACTCCTGACGAAAAAACACGGCCCTATGATACCGCAGTCTGCTGTCTTAATCAGCCTGCGCGCTTAGCAGAAAGCGCGACATAACGCTGCACGGAAGCGCGTTGCCACTGGAATGCGGCATAATCTGCCAGCGCTTGCGGTACGTCATCACCGTTCAGGACAAGGCGATTGAGCATGAGGGCGAGATCGGCATCCGCAATACACCATTCACCAAACAAATTGGGATTGCCATGCTCGAGCAGCCTGGAGGCCGTATCGAACAGTTTACTGGCGCTCGCCGCGCCCGCTTGTGTCAGCGCAGGCTTTTTCACACCAGCAAAAATAACGTCGGTCGAACGCTCTTCACGAATCGGTCCCAAATCGCTGCGTAACCACGCCTGAATCTGCCGGGCGCGGGCGCGCTTTTGCAGGTCGTGAGGATAGATGCGCTCCCATTCTGGCGGTGCAAAACGCTCTTCCAGATACTCATCAATAGCGGAAGACTCGCTCAACTCAAAGTCATCAATTTCCAGAACAGGAACGCGACGCGTTTGCTTATAGCCCTGCCATTGCGGCGTGAGATGCTCACCCCGATCCAAATCTACGGCTTTAAGCGTGAAAGTCAGCCCCTTCTCCGCCAGCGCAACATACACACTCATGACGTAAGGTGAGAAATAGTTAGCATCGGACCAAAGGGTAATCGTAGGTTGACTCATAGCATCCTCATCGGCAGTTCGGTTTTCATCCAACATATCGCCTCCTGGCTTTCCTGTCACTTGATCAAAACTCACGATTTACCGCAAGCACCTATACTCGATTCTATTCGCTGAGCCATGTTACGACAGGAGTTGAAATGATAGACCTCTATTACGCCCCAACCCCAAACGGTCATAAAATCACGCTTTTTCTGGAAGAAACACAATTAGATTACCGTGTCATTAAAGTGGATATCAGTAAGGGGGATCAGTTCAGGCCCGACTTTCTGGCCATCTCCCCCAACAACAAAATCCCGGCCATTGTCGATAGCGAGCCGGCCGATGGCGGAAAGCCATTAAGCTTATTTGAATCTGGCGAGATCTTGCTGTATCTGGCTGAAAAATGCGGAAAACTATTGAGTGGTGAATTGCGTGAGCGCCACCACACGCTGCAATGGCTCTTCTGGCAGTCCAGCGGGCTGGGGCCAATGCTTGGGCAAAATCATCACTTTAATCATTTCGCCCCGCAGACCATTCCCTATGCCATCGAACGTTATCAGTTTGAAACTCAACGACTTTACACCGTGATGAACAAACGGCTGGAGACGTCGCCATGGCTGGGCGGAGACCATTACAGCATTGCTGATATCGCCTGCTGGCCGTGGATCAACGCGCATGAGCGTCAGCGAATCAATCTGACCAACTATCCTGCGGTAAACAACTGGTTCGAGCGAATCCGTCACCGCCCGGCAACCGAACGTGCCATGCAGAAAATGCAGCAAATATAAGCGCGTGGCGGAATGTGCGCGGCGTATTTCCTCATGTATCATGAGGCAAATAATGAACGGAGGAAGCCTGCAATGTCACAGCACGACGCGATTATTCGTATAAAAAATTTACGCCTGCGCACGTTTATTGGGATCAAAGCCGAAGAGATGGAGAATCGACAGGATATCCTCATCAATGTGGTTATCCATTATCCGGCTGATAAAGCGCGCGCCAGTGAGGATATTAACGATGCGCTGAACTATCGCACCGTTACCAAAAACATCATTAAATATGTTGAAAACAACCGTTTCTCGTTGCTGGAAAAATTAACTCAGGATGTGCTCGATATCGCACGCGAACATCATTGGGTCACTTATGCTGAGGTAGAGATCGATAAACTTCACGCGCTACGCTATGCCGACTCCGTCTCGATGACGTTGAGCTGGCGAGGCTAAGCGCAAGCCAGGAGGTTGCATGAAGATTCTGATGACAGGCGGTACTGGCCTGATTGGTCGCCATCTTATTCCACGTTTGCAAGCGCTGAAACATGACGTCACCGTCGTCACGCGCAGCCCGGATAAAGCGCGCCAGGTGCTCGGCAATGATGTTGGCATCTGGAAAGGGCTGGCTGAGCATCAGAATCTCGACGGCTTTGAAGCTGTCATCAATCTCGCCGGTGAACCCATTGCCGATAAGCGCTGGACGGAGCAGCAAAAACAGCGTTTGTGCGATAGCCGCTGGAACATCACGCAAAAACTGGTCGATCTTTTTCATGCCAGTGAAACGCCGCCATCGGTATTCATCTCAGGATCGGCTGCGGGTTACTACGGCGATCTCGGCGAAGTCGTTGTCACCGAAGAAGAGCCTCCGCATAACGAGTTCACCCACAAACTGTGCGCCCGTTGGGAGCAGATTGCCTGCGGCGCGCAAAGCGATCGCACCCGCGTTTGCCTGCTGCGCACCGGCGTTGTACTCGCCCCCAAAGGCGGGATACTGGCGAAAATGATGCCCGTCTTTAAGCTGGGACTGGGCGGCCCCATTGGCAACGGACGTCAGTATCTGGCGTGGATTCATGTGGACGATATGATCAATGCGATTATTTGGCTGCTGGATAACGATCTGCGCGGCCCGTTCAATATGGTGTCGCCGTATCCGGTTCGCAATGAACAGTTTGCGCATGCGCTCGGTCATGCGCTAAAACGTCCTGCCATTCTGCGTGCCCCGGCAACCGCCGTTCGCCTGCTGATGGGGGAATCGTCGGTGCTCGTGCTTGGTGGGCAGCGTGCGCTGCCAAAACGACTAGAAGCGGCAGGATTTGCGTTTCGCTGGTATGACTTAGAAGAAGCCCTGGGAGATGTGGTGGGTTAAATTTGCCGCGTTACGTATGGTAAAGTCAGCATTCAGACTCACTGCGATGGCGTAACGATGGCAACAATCACCACTCCTCGACTCCTTCTCACTCCTTTTGAACCCTCCGACTGGGCGTTTTTTCGTTCGCTGCGTGAAGACCGCGACATCATGCGGTTTATGGCCAGCATCGTTTCAGAAAAAGAGACCCGTCGCGTTTTTGCCGCCCGCCTGACGGCGCAGCATACCTTTGTCATGCGCGCTCATGACGATGACACCCCGCTGGGTGACATTGGCCTGCAGGTGAGCACCCAGTTCCGTGAAGAGGCAGACATCGGTTACACCGTAATTCCGCAAGCGCAGGGCAGAGGTATCGCCAGCGAAGCACTACGCGCGGTGTGCGATTACGCATTTAACCTGGTGGGCGTTAAAGCGGTGAATGCGTATGTGCTGGCGGACAATGTCGGTTCTGTGCGGGTGCTTGAGAAAACCGGATTTGTGCGTACGCAGGTGTTGGAAAAAGCCTACGAGATTGACGGCGTGAAGTTTGACGACTGGGTGTATCGGCTGGAAATGAGTGCGGTTTGATGCCCTCTCCCAGCGGGAGAGGGGGAACGATAACTACTTGAGTGACCCTTTCAAAAACTGCTGCAAGCGCGGGCTTTTCGGATTCGCTAAAACGTCATCCGGATGTCCTTGCTCTTCGATTTTGCCCTGATGCAGGAAGATGACGTGGTTAGATACGTTACGGGCAAAGCCCATTTCGTGCGTCACCACCACCATCGTTTTTCCCTCTTCGGCGAGCTGTTGCATGATGCGCAGCACTTCACCCACCAGCTCCGGGTCCAGCGCCGACGTCGGTTCATCAAACAGCAGCACTTCGGGCTCCATCGCCAGAGCACGCGCAATCGAAACGCGCTGTTGCTGGCCTCCTGACAGATGCACCGGATATTTAATCTGCTGGCGCTCGTCAATGCCCACTTTCGCCAGATATTTTTCTGCGCGGGTGCGTGCCTCTTGCTTGCTCAGACCTAATACCTGAATCGGCGCTTCCATCACGTTCTCCAGCACCGTCATATGGCTCCAGAGATTGAAGTGCTGGAATACCATCGTCAGACGGGTACGCAGCAAACGCAGCTGATGTTTATCCGCCACTTTCAGCTGTCCGTCTTTATCGCGCACCAGATTAATTTGTTGCCCGCTGACGATGATAGAGCCTTCGCTCGGTTTTTCGAGGAAGTTAATGCAGCGCAGGAAAGTACTTTTCCCCGAACCGGATGACCCGATAATGCTGATGACATCGCCCGCGTTTGCCTGCAACGACACCCCTTTCAGCACTTCATGTTCGCCGTAGCGCTTGTGCAAGTCGATAACGTTTAGTTTGTTCTCAGCCATCTTTATTCTCAGTGCGTCGAAGGTTTGACATGCTGCAGCCAGCGTTTTTCCGCTTTACGGAACAGGCTAATCAGAACGTACGAAATAATTAAGTACAGCACCGCAGCGAGACCGAATGCGGTAAAGGGCTGATAGGTCGCCGAGTTAATATCACGGGCGATTTTCAGCAAATCCGGTACGGTGGCGGTAAACGCCAGCGCGGTGGAGTGCAGCATCAGGATCACTTCATTGCTGTAGGCCGGGAGCGCAATACGCAGCGCCGAGGGCAAAATAATGCAGCGATAGAGTTTCACCGATGAAAAGCCGTACGCCCGACCCGCTTCAATCTCACCGTAAGGCACCGAACGAATCGCCCCTGCGAAAATCTCGGTGGTATATGCACAGGTATTCAACGTCAGTGCCAGGACGGTACAGTTCAGCCCGCTGCGAAAGAACGCATTCAGCATCTCGGTGCCTTTCACGATCTCAAGCGTATACATCCCGGAATAGAACACCAGCAGTTGCACGTAAAGCGGCGTTCCGCGAAACACATAGGTGAACAGCCAGATCGGAAAGCGGATGTACTTATTGTTCGAGACGCGACCAATCGCTAAAAACACCGCCAAAATTCCGCCGACTACGACGGAGGAGATCAGCAGCCACAGGGTGATCGCCACGCCGGTGAAGCGATAGCCATCTGTCCACAGCAGCGATTTCCAGTATTCCTGAATAATCTCAATCACAGGTCAGCCCTCTTCACACCCACGGAATAGCGACGTTCGAGTAGAAGCAGCACGCCATTGGAGACGGTGGTAAACACCAGATAAATCAATCCGCATACGACAGCAAAATAGAACGGTTCCCACGTGCTTTTCCCGGCAAGCTGAGTGGCTTTGACCACATCTTCCAGACCAAGCAGTGACACCAGCGCCGTCGCTTTGAGGATAACCTGCCAGTTGTTGCCAATGCCCGGTAAAGCAAAACGCATCATGGCCGGGAACATAATTCGACGGAAGATTTGCGACGCGGTAAAGCCAAAAGCGGTCGCCGCTTCGATATGTCCTCTGGGGACGGCCATGTACGCGCCACGAAACGTTTCAGTGAAGTATGCGCCGTAGATAAAGCCCAGCGTGATGATACCGGCCACCATCGGGTCAATATCAATTTGCGACATCCCGATGGCATCCGTCAGGCTGTTAAGCGCAATTTGCAGGCCATAGAAAATCAACAGCATCAATACCAGATCGGGTACGCCGCGAATCAGTGTGGTATAGGCTTCAAAGACCAATGCCAGAATTCGATTGCTCGAAAGTTTCGCTCCCGCACCCACCAGGCCTATCAGCACCGCCAGCACCACAGAACTGAGGGCCAGTTCGAGGGTGACAAGCGCGCCTTGTAAAATAACGCCAGAAAATCCGTACAGCATAACGCCTGCCCTGTCGTGTCGTGAGTGGTCAAACCGTGTCTTTTCCCCTCCCGTAACGAGAGGGGCCGCACGTTATTGAACAGCGCTATTAGCCGCCGTATACATCAAAATCGAAGTATTTCTTTGCCAGCTTTTCGTACGTTCCGTCAGCGCGCATTTCTGCAAAGGCCTTATTCAGCGCTTCACGCAGTTCATTATCTTCTTTGCGCAGACCCATACCGGTGCCGACGCCAAAGAGTTTTTCGTCCTTAATGGACGGACCGCCAAACTTATAGTCTTTACCGACCGGCGTTTTGAGGAAACCTTCGCTGGCAGCGACTTCGTCCTGGAATGCAGCGTCGATACGACCCGCAGTCAGGTCAGCGTAGATATTTTCCTGGCCCTGATAAGAGACGATTTCGATCCCTTTTGGCGCCCAGTGTTCATTGCCGTAGGTTTCCTGAGTTGTACCCTGCAACACGCCTACGCGTTTGCCTTTCAGGGACTCAAGTGTCGGCTGGATATCAGAGGCGTTTGCCACCACCAGACGAGAATCTGCCGCATAGAGTTTATCCGTGAAGGCAATCTCCTGCTGGCGCTTTTCGGTGATAGACAGAGAAGACATGATCACGTCAATTTTTTTCGCTTTCAGCGAGGGGATCAGCGCATCCAGTGGGTTCTCAATGTAGGTACATTGCACTTTGATACGTTTGCACAGCTCATTTGCCAAATCGATATCAAAACCGACCAATTCACCTTTCGAATTCTTCGATTCAAACGGGGCATAAGTGGGATCTGTGCCGATACGAACTTTTTGCGGGAGGGCAGCGAACGCCGCGGTAGCGCTGGAAAACGCCAGCACCAGTGAAAGTGACAACACCAGTTTTTTCATATCTATCCTCAACAAACTGTCTATTACGGGATTTTACGACGAGGGGGTGTCGTTAATGTGCCATCAATCCCCCAGACATGGCAAAGTATAATGCCCGCTGTATGGAGTTTTTTGCATCATAAGTGCTTAACTATGCACCTGACGACCCAACATGGTGCGTTTTTTGCACCACATTGGGTCATTCACACCCGAGGTGCACCATGGCAGGGAATCGCCATGGCACCCTTTCCCGTCTCTGACGATTAATCGCCGTAAACGTTGAAGTCGAAGTATTTTTTAGCCAGTTTGTCGTAGGTACCGTCTTTACGCAGTTCGTTAAAGGCTTTATCGAATGCGGCTTTCAGTTCGGCATCGTCTTTACGTAAGCCAATCCCGGTGCCGTCGCCAAAGTATTTTTTATCTTTAACCGACGGGCCCGCAAACGCAAAATCTTTACCTGCAGGCTGTTTCAGGAAGCCTTCGCTCGCCGCCACTTCGTCCTGGAATGCCGCATCCAGACGACCTGCCGCCAGATCGGAATAGATCAGATCCTGGTTCTGGTAAGCCACGACATCGACACCTTTTTCGCGCCAGTCAGCGTTAGCATACCCTTCCTGCGTGGAGCCCTGCAGCACACCCACATGCTTGCCTTTCAGCGATTCAATGGTTGGCTGAATTGGGGAACCTTTAGCAGCAATCAGACGGGAATCCGCAGCGTACAGCTTCTCGGAGAACGCAATTTCCTGCTGACGTTTTTCGGTGATAGAGAGTGAGGAGATAATCGCATCAATTTTTTTGGCTTTCAGCGACGGGATCAGCGCGTCAAAATCACTGCCCACCCATGTGCACTTAACCTGCATACGCTTGCACATCTCATTGCCCAGATCGATATCAAAGCCTACAAAATCACCTTTAGCATCTTTCGACGAGAATGGCGCGTAGGTTGCGTCGGTACCGATACGAACTGTCTGTGGAAGTGCTGCATAGCTGCTTGCCGCCGCACTTAACCCCACCAGCAAAGACAGAGCCAGAACCGTCTTCTTCATACATTTACCCTCAAGTGTCGTGATTTTATTATGTATTGTGTTGTGTGTTGTATTGCAGGCGATCCTTGCAGGTCTTATGCCACATTGCCGTCGGGTGAAAAAATCGACGTTAAATATGTTAATAAAACGTTGCGATAATGCCTTAATGGTGAAAGATAGCAGGTCTACCGAACGAACCGCAGAGGGAAAAGGGGAAAAAACGAATTAAATGTTGAGGATTTGATCGCGGTTGCATATTTGCCCCGAAACAGGGCAAATCCATTTTTCATGCACCGACGTTGTGCGAGGGATCAAGCGCCCTGCCAGCGGGTAAAGAGATCTTCTGGCAGGTCGATATCAAACTGATCAAGAACGCGGTTGACGGTCTGATTAATCACATCATCCAGCGACTGAGGCCGATGATAAAACGCCGGGACGGGAGGCATAATCACCGCACCCAGTTCGGCGGCCTGCGTCATCAAACGCAAATGCCCCAGATGCAACGGGGTTTCACGCACGCAGAGCACCAGGGGACGCCGCTCTTTAAGCACCACATCCGCCGCGCGCGTCACCAGCGTGTCCGTATAGCTGTTCACAATCCCAGAAAGGGTTTTGATTGAGCACGGCAAGATAACCATGCCAGCCGTTTTATATGAGCCGGAAGAGATGCTGGCGGCGATATCGCGGGCATCGTGCACCACGTTTGCCAGAGCCTGAACATCGCGCAGGGAAAAATCGGTTTCGAGCGTCAACGTCTGGCGTGCAGCCTGGCTCATCACCAGATGGGTTTCGACCTCTGGCACGTCGCGCAGCACTTGCAGTAAGCGTACGCCGTAAATTGCGCCACTGGCACCTGAGATCCCTACGATGAGTCGTTTCATAATTTCGCCCTTTCTTGTATCAGGGCAGACTTTGCAGGATTTTGCGGGGAGTTGCAAGTGAGGGCCAGCGCCCTCACTCGCGAAGGGATTAGCCTTCGTTGTGCATCTCTAAACTTTCGAGATCGTTTTGCATCTGAACGGCTTTAACGTCGTCATTGCGCAGCGAATCAAGATAATCAAGATATTGCTGATCAACATCTTTGGTCACGTAAATGCCGTTAAACACGGAGCATTCAAACTGCTGAATATCCGGGTTCTCAGCACGAACCGCGTCGATTAAGTCATCCAGGTCCTGGAAAATCAGACCGTCGGCACCGATTATCTGACGAATTTCGTCGACTTCACGGCCGTGCGCAATCAGTTCGTTCGCCGTTGGCATATCGATACCGTACACATTCGGGAAGCGAATTTCAGGGGCGGCAGAGGCCAGGTAGACTTTCTTCGCACCGGCTTCACGCGCCATCTCAATGATCTGCTCAGAAGTCGTGCCACGCACGATGGAGTCATCCACCAGCAATACGTTCTTATCACGGAACTCAGCGCGGTTGGCGTTCAACTTACGGCGCACTGATTTACGGCGCAGCTGCTGACCCGGCATGATAAAGGTACGGCCAACATAGCGGTTTTTCACAAAGCCCTGGCGGTACGGTTTACCCAGAATGCGCGCCATTTCCAGCGCGATATCGCAGGAGGTTTCGGGAATCGGAATGACCACGTCGATATCCAGATCGTCCCACTCACGGGCAATTTTTTCACCGAGTTTGGTTCCCATGTTAACGCGTGCGCTGTACACGGAAATTTTATCGATGAAGGAGTCTGGACGTGCGAAGTAAACGTACTCAAACAGGCACGGATTGCTGACCGGGTTTTCCGCACACTGGCGGGTAAACAGCTGGCCTTTTTCGGTAACGTACACCGCTTCACCCGGCGCAACGTCGCGCAGGAATTCGAAGCCCAGCGTGTCTAACGCCACACTCTCGGAGGCAACCATGTATTCGGTTCGGCCATCACCCAGATCGCGTTTACCCAGCACCAGCGGACGAATACCGTTCGGGTCGCGGAAGGCCACCATACCGTGGCCGATAATCATCGCGACGCAGGCGTAAGCGCCCCGAATCAGGCGATTTGTCGCGGCAATCGCGGCAAAAATGTTGTCTGCTTCCAGCGGATAATGGCGAAAGTTATCCAGCTCACTGGCAAAGATATTGAGCAGGATTTCTGAATCAGAAGTGGTGTTAATGTGGCGACGTTTCTCTTCGAAGAGCTTTTTACGTAGCTCATGCGCATTGGTCAGATTGCCATTGTGGGCAAGCGTAATACCGTACGGTGAGTTCACATAAAAAGGCTGAGCTTCAGAAGCGCTGGAACTGCCAGCAGTAGGATAACGAACGTGACCAACACCCATGTTGCCTTGCAGGCGCTGCATATGGCGGGCTTCAAACACATCGTTGACCAGGCCATTCGCTTTGCGTAAACGGAAGCAGTTGTTTGCATCAATCGTGATGATACCCGCTGCATCCTGACCACGGTGCTGAAGCACCGATAACGCGTCATAGATAGACTGGTTTACCGGCATGAAACCGGCGATACCGACAATACCGCACATTCGTCTTTTCCTCGTTAAGAGCGTGGTTTAGTAGGCGTCATTGTCGCAGGCCGTTTGAGCGCAGACAGCGCCCAACAACTGGAGCGAACACGTACCCTAATAAACCAAACTCTAAGCCACAACTCAGGGTTAGACCCTGGGCAAGAAACTCGACGAGCTTTGCAGATAGTCAAAGAACCATCTGATGATGAAGCTGAACTGTGGTATCAACTGCGATTTCTGCCAGTCTTCACCTTTTGAAACCCCGGTAAAGGTATCAAGGAAGAACAGTATCGCGGCCACAATCAATACGCCTCGCAACGCACCAAAACAGATCCCCAACACCCTGTCTGTTCCTGACAGACCGGTTTTCTCGACCAGCTGACCTATCACGTAATTGACGATAGCGCCGACGAGTAGCGTCGCAACAAACAGCACCGCGATGGCGATCCCATTTCGGACCAGTTCATCTTCAAAGCCCGTGAACCAAACGGACAGGTACGTGTAGTAATGACTGGCAACAAAGAAAGCACAACCCCATGTCACCAGCGATAACGCTTCACGAACAAAGCCACGGATCAGGCTAACCAGACAGGAAAAACCAATCACCGCAATGATGGCGTAATCAATCCAGACCATATATGTCCCACGATTAAACGCCCTGTCATCCAGTTCGGGGCGAATTCTAACAGAAAAAGAAAACGTTTGCGTAGGGATTTCCTTCCCCCGCGTAAATAAAAAAGGCGCTGAAAAAATGTTCAACGCCGAGGGCTTCTTACGTCTCTTCGGACGGATGCCTGGACCTTCTCCTCTCACCGTCCCCCTCTCCTCAAAGGGAAAATGGGACGGTTTTCTCCCGCTCTTTTTAGAGAAAGGGACGGGATAAGGTCAATCAGTTTGCACTGTAATTCATCACCACGCCGCTCAGACCTGAAATCTGCTTCAGCTCGCCAAGCGACCCTTTCAGTTTATCTTTCGAGGCATCCGGGCCGACGAGAATGCGGGTAATTTTACCCTGCACTGGCGTCGAAGGTGAAGTGTAAACACGATATCCCGCACCGCGTAATTTACCGACGACTTCATTGACTTTATCGGCATTTTTTAACGCGCCCAACTGCACAACGTAGGCTTTTCCGGTTGGTGCAGGTTTTTCTTCCTGGACCGGTTTTTCCGGAGGCACTTCCGTCGCAGCAGCAATTTGCTCGCTGGCTTTATCTCGCTGCGGTTTCGGTTGAGGTTTTTCGACAGGTTTTGCTTTCTCGACAGGCTTCGGTTGCACCACCGGCTCTGCGACAGGATCCAGCTCGTTGCTGCCGTTGCCGGTTAAGCGAGTGCCATCCAGCGATGGCGCAGCCGCGTCTCCGGCGCGCACTTCTTCCGCGGCACCTTCTGGCGGCTGTGCCGGCAGCGCCTGCGTTGCCGCAGGTAACATGTCAGGTTCATCACGATCGCCTGGTTTTGGCACCAGTGGGATTGCCGCAAATTCATCCTGATAATGTTTTTTTTGCCCATCCAACAGGCCAGGAAGAATAATCACTCCCAGCGCCACCAACACAATGGTTCCTGTTAAACGGTTCTGAAACTTACTCGCCACTGGTTCTCCCCGCGTCCATCACTTCCATGACATGTGCAACGGTATGGAATGACCCACATACCAGCACGGTATCTTCAGGTTTAGCATCAGCCATCGCCGCATGCCACGCCTGTGCCACGCTATCATAAGCGGTTCCTGCGCTGATATGTTCCATCAGCTGTTCAGCAGTCGCACCGCGTGGCCCTTCCAGTGGAGCACAATACCAGCAATCGACAACACTCTCCATGCAGGCCAGCGTACCGCCAATATCTTTATCATGAAGCATACCGATAACCGCCAGAACGCGCCCGTTTTTTGGCAATGATTTCAGGCGTTCTGCGAGATAGCCAGCAGCGTGTGGGTTGTGCGCAACGTCCAGAATCAAACGCGGCGATTCACTCACTATCTGGAAACGTCCCGGAAGCATAGCGTTTTGGATGCCGTCGCGGATAGCCTGCTCGCTGACGTTCAAACCGCTTGCGCGTATCGCTGCGAGCGCGGTGGCGGCATTGGGCTGAGGAACATGCGGGAGCGGAAGATGCTCGAGAACACCCTGCGCATCACTGAAGCGCCAGTCGTTTTCCGTCACGTCATACTGCCAGTCCACGCCACGACGCAGCAGGACAGAGCCCTTTTCTTGCGCCACATCGGCAATGGTATGCGGCATATCAGGCTCGCCCACGACGGCCGGTTTATTCGCCCGGAAAATGCCCGCTTTCTCACGACCAATACTTTCGCGGTCCGGTCCCAGCCAGTCGATATGATCCAGTGCGATGCTGGTGACCACCGAAACATCGGCATCAACCATATTGGTGGCATCAAGACGCCCACCGAGACCGACTTCCAGGATCACTACGTCCAGCTTCGCCTGCTTAAAAAGCCACAGCGCCGAGAGCGTGCCGTACTCGAAATAAGATAAGGAGATCTCACCACGCGCCGCTTCGATTTCAGCAAAAGAGGCGGTGTGCGCAGACTCTGGCAGCTCGGTATTTTGAATGCGAACGCGCTCTGTGTAGCGTACCAGGTGCGGAGAGCTGTACACGCCAACCTTATACCCTGCCGCCATCAGCATTGATTCCAGCGTACGGCAGGTGGTGCCCTTACCGTTGGTGCCGGCGACGGTGAAAACGAACGGCGCGGGTTTCAACACATTAAGGCGAGCCGCTACCTGGCTGACGCGATCAAGCCCCATATCGATGGTTTTACTGTGCAGGTTTTCCAGATAAGAAAGCCACGTGACCAGGGGCGACGTGGCTTGGGGAATGCTGTTGTTTTCCATGATACGCACTTTTCAGTTACGGTGAGAAAGCAAAAGGGCAGCGCCGTTTGGCCCTGCCCTTTCGAGTTATCAGGCTTCGGGTTCCTGATCCGGTACAACGACGCTTTCGCGTGGTTCATCCGGGCTCGGCGCAGGCAGATTCATCAGCTTCGCCAGGATACTTGCCAGTTTCAGGCGCATTTCCGGACGGCGAACGATCATATCGATGGCGCCTTTTTGGATGAGGAATTCGCTGCGCTGGAAGCCAGGCGGCAATTTCTCACGCACGGTTTGCTCGATAACACGCGGACCCGCAAAGCCAATCAGGGCTTTCGGTTCAGCGATGTTCAGATCGCCAAGCATGGCGAAGCTCGCCGACACGCCGCCCATGGTCGGGTCAGTCAGTACGGAGATATACGGCAGACCACGTTCCTGCATTTTGCCCAGTGCCGCAGAGGTTTTCGCCATCTGCATCAGGGACATCAGCGCTTCCTGCATACGTGCGCCACCCGAGGCGGAGAAGCAGATCAGAGGACAGTTGTCTTCCAGTGCCTGCTCAACGGCACGGATGAAACGCGCGCCCACGACAGAACCCATCGAGCCGCCCATAAAGGAGAACTCAAAGGCTGCAGCGACAACCGGCATCTCGTGCAGAGTGCCTTTCATCACCACCAGCGCATCTTTCTCGCCGGTCTCTTTTTGCGCAGAAGCGATACGATCTTTGTATTTCTTGGAGTCACGGAACTTCAGCAGATCTTTCGGCTCAAGTTCACTGCCCAGCTCTACCATCGAGCCTTCATCCAGCAAGCTATGCAGGCGATTGCGCGCCGACATACGCATGTGATGGTCACACTTCGGGCAAACCTCAAGATTGCGTTCCAGCTCAGCGCGGTACAGAACCTGGCCGCAGCTATCACACTTGGTCCACACCCCTTCAGGAATACTCGCCTTACGGGTTGGGGCTATGTTGCTTTTAATTCGTTCAATCCAGCTCATTGATAACCTTTCTGCCTGAACCTGGTCGTATGCCAGTTTTGCTGTAAGCGGCGCATAATGCCATTTTTGCCACAAACAGACCATGAATGTTGCACATTAAAACATAACAGCCCGAAACTTTGGATAAAAAAGTGGTCGAACCGCAAATGCGTACTTACTTCGCTTGCTTTGCTGCTGCTCGTTTGTGTCGAATGATTTCGACCACACCCGGCAGAACCGAGAGCACAATGATAGCAACAATCAATAACTTAAGATTTTCCTGCACGATCGGCAGGTCGCCAAAGATGTAGCCTGCATAGGTAAACAGCAGAACCCACAGCAGCGCGCCGATGACGTTATACGCCGCAAAATGACGATAGGACATGTGCCCCATTCCCGCAACAAACGGCGCAAACGTTCTAACGATCGGAACAAAGCGCGCCAGGATAATGGTCTTCCCACCGTGACGTGCATAGAACGCGTGCGTTTTGTCTAAATAACTGCGACGGAAGATCTTTGAGTCTGGATTGCTGAACAGTTTTTCACCAAACAGCCGCCCAATAGTGTAATTCACCGCATCGCCAACAATCGCCGCAACAATCATGAGCATCACCATCAGGTGCACATTCAGATCGTTGGTCGGAAGCGCTGAAAGCGCACCCGCGACGAACAGTAGGGAATCCCCCGGCAAAAATGGTGTCACGACCAGGCCGGTTTCACAGAACAAAATCAGGAACAGAATGGCATACACCCAGACGCCGTATTGCGCGACCAGCTCCGCCAAATGCACATCAATATGCAGGATGAAATCGATAATAAAATGTATTACGTCCATATTGGTTAAGCCTTAATTGCAACTGCGTTAGTCCGCTAAAAACAGCGGGCCCATTGGCGGTTTTGGAAGGTCAAAACGTTCTGGATAATCAACTGAAACCAGATACAAACCTTCCGCTTTTGCCGTTGCTGCTGCAAGCGTTCTGTCCTTCGCTGCCAGCAGTTCTGCAATCCAGCTCTCCGGCTGGTGTCCGGCGCCCACTTCCATCAGGCTGCCAACAATATTCCGCACCATATGATGTACAAAGGCATTTGCTTTGATATCCACCACCACATACGCGCCATAACGGCTGACGTTTATGTGCATCACGTTTCGCCACGGCGTGCGCGACTGGCACTGCACCGCGCGAAACGAGGTAAAGTCATTTTCACCAATCAGCGATTGCGCAGCGCGCTGCATACGTTCCGCATCCAGCGGCGCGTAAAAGTGCGTCACACCTTGCCCAAGTATCGCCGGGCGAAGGCGCTGATTGTAGATGATGTAGCGATAGCGACGCGCCGTGGCGCTGAAACGCGCGTGAAAATCATCCGGCACATCTTTCACCCAGCGCACAGCGATGTCACCAGGTAAATTCGCATTTACGCCAAGCGTCCATGCAGCATCTTTACGCACCGACGTGGTTTCAAAATGCACCACCTGACCGGTACCGTGCACGCCTGCGTCAGTACGACCCGCGCAATAGACAGCGATCGGATGATTCGCCACCTGAGAGAGCGCTTTTTCCAGTTTTTCCTGAACACTGCGCACTTCATTTTGACGCTGCCAGCCATAGTATTTACTGCCATCGTACTCAATTCCAAGGGCAATTCTATGAACCGGCTTAAGTTCCACTTCTGACATCAGTACAGATACTCCTGCACCAGTTTCTCGGCGATTTTGACGGCCATTAGCGCGCCACCAAAACGGACGTTATCGGCAACCGACCAGAACTGTACTTCACCTGGTACACCGTAGTTATTACGCACGCAGGCGACGGAAAGATGCGCGCTGCCGGTTGCATCCCCCACCTGGGTCGGGAAATCCGTTTCATCGCTCAGGGAGATATCATCGCAGCGTTCAAACGCTTCGCGGGCTTCATCGGCGGCCAGTGGGCGCAGCGCTTCAAAGCTCACCATCTGCGCATGACCGTAAAATACGGGAGACTGTACGCAACTGACGGAAACCATCAGGCCTTCGTCCTGCATCACTTTCCGCGTCTCTTCGACAATACGGCGTTCTTCACGCACGCTACCTTCGCGATCCGGCAGGATTGGCATCATGTTGAACGCCAGTTGACGACCAAAGAAATCATCTTCGTCAACCGGGATACCGTTCAGGAGTTTCGCGCTCTGCCCTGCCAGCGCATCGACGGCCTTTTTCCCGCGCGCGGAGACAGAAAGCAGGTTGGTGACTGAAATACGCGATAAACCGCCATCGTCGATCAACGGTTTAAGCGCCGTCAGAAGCTGGCTGGTCAGGCTATCCGGTACGGCGATAATATTGCGATTACGGTAATCTGCCAGCACAAACGGGTTAACGTCCGGTACGACCAATGGGACGTCAGGCTCCAGCGCAAAATGGCCACTCAAATCGATAACTAAACAACCTGCGTTGGCGGCTTCGTCGGCGTAAGCGGCTGATGCCTCAGCGCCCGCGGCAAAGAACGCCAGTTGGGCCTGCGACCAGTCAAACTGTGCGACATCCTGAACGCGCACCGTTTTTCCTTCATAGCGCAGCCCTTCGCCCGCGCTTTCTGCGCGCGCCAGTGCAAAAATTTCTCCCACCGGGAATTGACGCTCCGCAAGTGTTTCGAGCAGGGCTTCGCCCACAGCGCCAGTGGCACCCAGTACGGCAATATTCCAGCCTTCAGACATGGTGGTGTACTCCAGAAATGAATTAGCGTCCCCGCCAGATTATCCGGCAGGGAGCATTAAGAAGACATTAACGCGCCGGGTTATGTACGGCGTTAAAACCTAAGTTATTCAATAACGCTGCCGCATCGGCATCGTCACAAATCACATACAAAGAAGACCATTCGCGGCGCTCAAGATAGTTCTTGCGCAGCTTGTCAAACTCCCCCGGAATTCCTGCTACTTTTCGCAGCAGCGCGTCATCGCGGCGCACATCATACACTAAATGCACCAGCCTTTTTAGCGAAGACGCGTCGAGTGGGCCATGGAGCGTAATACGGCCGAATTCCGGCGCAGGCAGCAGCGTATCAAGCGCCACCTGCTGTGCATTGCCGATAAACGCGCTATAGGCCTCAAAGACCTGCGTTGTACCGCGTGCTTTACCTTCCAGCGTGTAGCCCGCGATGTGTGCGGTTGCCACGTCAACGCGATTCAGCAGCGCCACGTTGAGATCCGGTTCTGGCTCCCAGACATCCAGCACAACGCTAAGATTTTGCCCCTCTTCCAGACATTTCAGCAATGCTGCATTATCCACAACCGGGCCACGGCAGGCATTTATCAGAATAGCGCCAGGCTTAAGGCGACGAATCAGCGTCTCATCGGCCAGATGGAACGTTTTATATGCGCCGTCTTTAAACAGCGGCGTATGGAAGGTGATCACATCCGCTTGCTCGACCAGTTCATCAAGGGTGACAAAATGGCCTTCATCACCGCGATCGGCGCGCGGCGGATCGCAGAGCAGCGTGCGAATCCCCAATGCCTCGAGACGTTTTTGCAGACGGCCGCCCACGTTACCGACACCGACAATGCCCACGGTGAGGTCCTGAAGCGCAAAGCCATCACGCTCACCCAGCATCAATAACGATGAGAAAACGTATTCCACAACCGCAATCGCGTTACAGCCAGGCGCTGCCGAAAATCCAATACCGGCTTTGGCGAGCCAGGCATCATCCACATGGTCGGTTCCCGCCGTAGCGGTACCCACAAACTTGATGCCTTTTCCGGCCAGAAGCGTCTCATTCACTTTGGTCACGGAGCGCACCATCAGGGCATCCGCATCGTCGAGTTCAGCAACGGGAATAGGACGACCAGGAACAGCTTTGACGTCGCCCAGGCGGCTGAATAGCTCCTGAGCGTAAGGCATATTTTCGTCAACGAGGATTTTCACGTCTGAGTACCTGTTTGAGAGGAAGTTAACCGGGCAAGTGTGCCATAATCTCGCCCCCAGGCATACACGTACAGGTGGCCTGGATTACGGTGAGTAACGACTTTAAGGATTTATGACGATGCAGCCCATTTCAGGTACGCCGCCGCGCCCTCCAGGTGATGGCCCGGGAGTTCCCTCCGCCGCTGGCGAACAACCGCTTTCTACGCTGCAGCGCACCGTGCTGGAGCGTCTGATCGTCCGTCTTGTTGCCCTCACTTCGCAACAGAGTGCGGAAGTATGGGCTGGGGTCAAACACGAGCTCGGGCTGAAAAACGATGCGCCGTTGTTGTCGCGTCACTTTCCAGCGGCGGAACAAAACCTGAATACGCGTCTGAACACCGCGCAACAAAATCACACCACGCGCCAGACAATCTCACAGCTCACCGAGCTGTTAGGTCAGGGTAACAATCGCCAGGCGGTGAGTGATTTTATCCGCCAGCAATTTGGCCAGACGGCGCTGAGTCAACTGACGCCGGATCAGCTAAAAACCGTGCTGACGCTGCTGCAAAATAATGAAATGTCGATTCCGCAGCCGCAAACGCGCCCGGCGACAGAACGCTCGCTCTTGCCCGCAGAGCACAACACGCTCAAGCAGATGGTGACTAAACTCGCCGCTGCGACCGGAGAACCCACGAAGCTCATCTGGCAATCCATGCTGGAACTTTCTGGCGTAAAGGATGGCGAATTAATCCCAGCCAAACAGTTTACCCATTTGGTGACCTGGCTTCAGGCGCGTCAGACGTTGAGCACGCAAAGCGCGCCAACGCTGCACACCCTACAGGCTGCGCTAAAACAGCCGCTTGAGCCACGGGAATTTGAAGCGATACGTGATTACGCACAACAAAACTGGCAGGTGACGCCGCAAGCGGTACTGACGACCGCGCAGGTGCAGGATCTCCTCAATCAGATTTTTGTCCGCCGCGCTGAGCGCGAATCGGGTGTGCCTGAAGCCCGCAACATCCAGCCAATTTACAGCCCGCTGTTTGCGCCCGTGGTGGAAACCCTCAAATCAATGTCCGCGCGCCCAGGGCTGATGTTCATTGCCCTGATGATTGCGCTGGCGATCATGTGGATTGTGATTTAAGCGCAAATGCTCGTGCAGGTGCGAAAAATTCGTTGAAAACGTGCTAAGTGGCATCTGTGCCGAGCGGCATAACACCCAAATACATATACAAAAAGGGAGCCATCTGGCTCCCTTTTTACGTGATGTTTAACGTGATACGGAAAACTTACGCTTTCAGTTTACGCATAACCAGCGTGGCGTTCGTCCCGCCGAAGCCGAAGCTGTTAGACATAACGGTCGTCAGCGTTTGCTCAGTTGGCTTGGTCACGATGTTCAGACCCGCAGCCTTCTCGTCCAGTTCTTCAACGTTGATGCTTGGTGCGATAAAGCCATGTTCCAACATCAGCAGTGAGTAAATGGCTTCCTGAACGCCAGCAGCACCCAGAGAGTGACCGGTCATCGCTTTGGTGGCGGAAATGGCCGGGCTGTTGTCGCCGAACACTTCACAGATGGCGCCCAGCTCTTTCACGTCGCCTACTGGCGTAGACGTCCCGTGGGAGTTCAGGTAATCGATCGGGGTGTCCAGACCTTGCATCGCCATCTTCATGCAGCGCACTGCGCCTTCACCGGATGGAGCGACCATATCTGCGCCATCGGACGTTGCGCCGTAGCCCACGATTTCTGCATAAATGTGCGCGCCACGTGCCAGCGCATGTTCCAGCTCTTCAACGACAACCATACCGCCGCCGCCCGCGATAACGAAACCGTCACGGTGCGCATCATAGGTACGGGACGCTTTTTCTGGCGTTTCGTTATATTTGGTGGACAGTGCGCCCATCGCATCAAACTCACAGGCCATTTCCCAGCCCAGCTCTTCGCCGCCGCCGGCAAAGACGATGTCCTGTTTACCCAGCTGAATTTGTTCAACCGCGTTACCGATGCAGTGTGCTGAAGTCGCACAGGCAGAGCTGATGGAGTAGTTTACGCCGTGAATTTTGAACGGCGTCGCGAGGCACGCGGAAACCGCTGAACCCATCGCTTTGGTCACAACATACGGACCCACTGCTTTCAGGCCACGCGGGCTACGCATAGCGTCAGCACCGAATACCTGCGCTTTTGAAGAACCGCCGGAGCCTGCAATCAGGCCCACGCGTGGGTTGCTCTGATAAACTTCTTCGCTCAGACCAGCATCAGCTATCGCTTCCTGCATGGAGAGATAAGCATAAATAGAGGCATCGTTCATGAAACGAACCACTTTACGGTCAATCAAACCGGTGGTGTCCAGTTTGACGTTACCCCATACGTGGCTACGCATACCTGAATCTTTAAACTCTTCAGAGAAAGTGATCCCAGAGCGTCCTTCACGCAGAGATGCCAGGACTTCCTGCTGGTTGTTACCGATGCTGGAAACAATGCCCAAGCCAGTAATCACTGCACGTTTCATTCAATACCTCTATAAGTCGCACTATTAAAGTTTCGACTGGCACAATAGCGTACACTTGTACGCTGAACAAGTCCGATCAGCCAATTTCTGTGGAAATTTGCACCAGCGGGCTCACATCGTTAAGATCATGCCACTGCCTGTCAGACGAGTAACTTACGTGAAACAAAACGTCGTACAACCTGCTAACCTTGAGTTCAACGCTGAGGGTACACCTGTTTCCCGAGATTTCGACGATGTCTATTTCTCTAATGATAACGGGCTGGAAGAGACCCGTTATGTTTTTCTGGATGGAAACCACCTCAACGCGCGCTTTCCCCTCCATAACCGCAGCCAATTTGTCGTGGCGGAGAGCGGTTTTGGCACCGGTTTAAACTTCCTCACCCTTTGGCAGGCGTTTGAGCAGTTCCGTGCTGACCATCCCGAAGCTACGCTACAAAGATTACATTTCATCAGTTTTGAGAAATATCCCCTCACCGGTCACGATCTCAAACTGGCGCATCAGCATTGGCCAGAACTGGCACGGTGGGCAGAACAGCTACAGGCGCAGTGGCCGTTGCCGATCGGCGGATGTCACCGCCTGTTACTGGATGAAGGTAGAGTCACGCTCGATTTATGGTTCGGCGATATCAATGAACTGACCGACCAACTCGACGACTCACTCAATCAACAGGTCGACGCCTGGTTTCTCGATGGGTTTGCTCCGTCCAAAAATCCGGATATGTGGAGCGAGCAGTTATTCGCTGCAATGGCGCGTCTGGCCCGCCCCGGTGCAACCCTGGCAACATTTACCTGCGCCGGATTTGTTCGTCGTGGCTTGCGGGACGCCGGTTTTACCATGCAAAAATGCAAAGGTTTTGGCCGCAAACGCGAAATGCTCACGGGCGTCATGGCGCAGGACAATGCCCCAAGCCCCCGCGCGCCCTGGTTTACCCGCAGCGGCATTGAAAAACGTGAAACGGCGATTATTGGCGGGGGCATCGCCAGTGCCCTGCTGGCCTTTGCATTACTTCAGCGCGGCTGGCGGGTGACGCTCTACTGTGCCGACAACTCACCGGCAAATGGCGCCTCCGGCAACCGTCAGGGCGCGTTGTATCCGCTTCTGAGCGCTCACGACCCGGCGATCAGCCAGTTTTTCCCGGCAGCCTTCACCTTCGCTCGTCGCCTGTATGACGCTCTTCCCGTTACCTATGCGCACGACTGGTGCGGTGTGACGCAGCTCGGCTGGGATGAAAAAAGCCAACAAAAAATAGACCAAATGCTGTCACTGGGTTTACCGGAACAAATCGCAACAGCCGTGGATGCGCAGCAGGTTCTGGAAAACACCGGTGTGCCAACCGGCTGCGGTGGCATTCACTACCCTGAGGGCGGGTGGTTATGCCCGGCGGAACTGACGGCTGCGGTGATAAGCCTGGCGCAGTCTCGCGGCCTGGATGTGCATTACGGTTATCAACTGGAATCCCTAAATCATCAGGAAGGTGACTGGCAGTTACGGTTCAACAATGACGCTGATGCCCGGCACTCAAGCGTTGTGCTGGCTAACGGCCATCGCATTGGCGATTTTTCGCAAACAGAAAAGTTACCCGTTTATCCGGTTGGTGGTCAGGTCAGTCATATTCCCACAACTCCACAGCTCGAAAAACTCCGTCAGGTGCTCTGTTATGACGGTTATTTGACACCGCAAAACCCAGCAAATGGCCATCATTGCATAGGCGCCAGCTATCATCGCGGCCAGACAGAAATGGAGTACAGCGAAGCCGATCAGCAGCAAAATCGCCAGCGTTTAGTGGATTGTTTCCCGAAAGCCGAATGGGCAAAAGAGGTGGATGTCTCTGACTCAGATGCCCGCTGCGGCGTGCGGTGTGCGACGCGGGATCACTTGCCGATGGTCGGGAACGTGCCGGATTACGAATCGACGCTGACGCAATATCAGGATCTTGCCGAGCACAACAAAACCGCAGTCACTGCGCCGGTATATCCAGGCCTCTTTATGCTGGGCGCGCTGGGATCGCGCGGGCTGTGTACCGCCCCGCTGCTGGCAGAAATCCTGGCATCACAGATGAGCGAAGAGCCGATTCCGATGGACAGTACGACGCTTGCGGGTCTGAGTCCAAATCGTTTGTGGGTGCGGAAATTGCTGAAAGGGAAAGCGGTGAAATAAGACGTGGTCTGAACCCTCTCCTGGGAGAGGGTTCTCACACGGGCAGAAAATTTACTGCAACTTTGCCTGATCAAACAGGTTATCCCACATATCCAATACCAAAGACTGGTCGCGTGGAGAAAGCTCGCCTGCCTGAATGGCTTTTTCAAGGCCACGCCCCACGGCAGCGTGAACGGCTTCAGGCGAGTGATCGTCGCCCGCTTCCAGCTCCGCTACGGCAAGCGTCAGGTGACCACGCAGATAACCGCTGGCAAACAGTTCATCGTCACTGGCGTGCTCTACCATGCCATCAATTAGCGCCAGAATGCGTGATTCAAATTCTGCGATCATCTTCTTTCCTCAGTTAAATATCTTCCGGCCATGGGAAGTGTTCCGCCTTTAATTCCGGCGTGTGGTAGTAATCCTGCAATGCTTTGATGAAACGCGCCGGACGTTCCGGGAAGCCTTTCTCAAGATATTCCATCACCTGCGCATGAACGCGGCGCTGGAAGGTAATTCTGTCTGGCTCACAATCGCCTTCGAGATTGTCACAGCTGACGTTAAACGGAAAACCTGCCGCCACGCAGAACAGCCAGTCGAACGCCTGGGGTTTGACTTCCACATCTTCAAACTGACCCTGCGTCGCCGCATCTCGCCCGTCCGGGCAGTACCAGTAACCAAAGTCTACCAGCTCGCGACGCGCTTTCCCGGCAATACACCAGTGGGAAATTTCATGCAACCCGCTGGCATAAAAGCCGTGCGCAAACACAATCCGGTTGTACGGCACGTCGGCATCAGCAGGGAGATAGATCGGTTCGTCGTCGCCTTTAATCAGACGGGTATTAAAATCATCAGCGAAACAGCCGTCAAAGATTTCAATCAGCTGTTCATAATTATGTGTACTGTTCATTAGTTCATCCCCAACCAGTGGAGGATCTCCTGTCCGTGGCTGTCATAAAGAAGTTTGGCGCTCATCACCGCCGACACAATAACAATCATGGGACGAATGAGTTTCTGCCCTTTACTTAATACCAGGCGAGAGCCCACGCGCGCGCCTAAAAACTGCCCCACCATCATCACAAAACCGGTCGCCCAGATAACTTTGCCACCGATAATAAACAGCAGCAGGCCGCCGAGATTAGAGGTCGCATTCAGCACTTTGGCATGCGCGGTGGATTTGGCGAGATTAAAACCGGCAAGCGTAACAAACGCCAGCGCATAGAACGAACCCGCGCCAGGACCAAAAAATCCGTCGTAAAAACCGACGCAACCGCCAGCAATCAGGGCGAACGGCAAACCGTGCAAACGACGCTGTCGGTCTTCTTCGCCAAGCTTTGGCATCAGCAAAAAATAGAGACCAATACAGATAACCAGAATCGGTAAAATTTGGCGCAAAATATCGGACTGGACATGCTGAACCAGCAGCGCGCCTGACGTTGAGCCGATAAACGTCATCAAAATATTGAGCTTCTGATCGGCAAGGCTAACGACTTTGCGACGAATAAAATAAATTGAGGCCGAAAGTGAGCCGCCACAGGCCTGGAGTTTATTGGTTGCCAGCGCCTGCGCAGGGCTCATGCCTACGGCCAATAGCGCGGGAACCGTTAATAATCCCCCGCCCCCCGCCAGCGCATCAATAAAACCGGCCAGCATGGCGACAAAAAAAAGCACCGCCAGCAACAGCGGTGACACCATGAAAAGATCGACGAAGTTATCCATTACAGTACATGCTCATCCAGTAGCGCCTGGCAGGAAGGCGGCAACGGAGGCGGTGTCTTCTTCTCAGGCTGAGTGGTTCCAGGTTTGGCAGGTTCAAACCAACTTTGTAGTTCAGCGCCACAGCCGTCGCCAGGCGGAGGTAATGGCTGGTCTTCGCACTCAAGGCTGTTCGCCGGGCAACGTAAGCGGACATGCATGTGCGCGCGATGCTGGAACCACGGACGAACTTTGCTTAACCAGTCGCGATCCGTTCCGGCATCCAGACAGAGCTGCTGTTTGATTGCCGGATTGACGAAAATACGCGTTACATCGTTATCTTTCGCGGCCACTTTAATCAAACTGAACACATCGGGCGTCCACAGTGACGGCACAACATTTTTGCCGTCACGCGCGACCAAATCCAGCGCCTGAGGTTTAAGCAACTGTGCTGAACTCCAGCGTGTTTTTGGCAATTGCAGGAAAATATCGACATCAAGTCCCGACTGGTGGCTGGCGTGCCCGCCATTAAAGCGACCGCCCGCGGGCATACCCATATCGCCAATCAGCATCGTCCCCAACCCCAGATTGTGAACCCGATCCCCCAAACGCTGGATAAAAGTCACCAGATCAGGATGACCAAAGTAACGGCGCTGATCGGTTCGCATCACCTGATAGGTATCGGACTGCAACGGCAATTCCTGCGCACCTACTATACATCCGTTGGAAAACGCGCCGATCGACTGCGCGCTGCCCGCCACCGGATGGGTGATTTTTTGCCACGGAGTGGCTGCCAGACTGGCTCCACTGGCAAGCAGTGCCAGCAGAGCAATTGCGGTTTTTTTCATGGTTACCAGCGTGGAAGAGGGGGAATCACATCCGCGTTCTGCGCGCGCTGGCGCAGGAAATGATCCATCAGCACGATCGCCAGCATAGCTTCAGCAATCGGCACCGCGCGGATACCCACGCAAGGATCGTGACGGCCTTTGGTGATCATTTCAACTTCTTCACCCGCGCGATTAATCGTGTGACCAGGCACCGTGATGCTGGAAGTCGGCTTCAGTGCGATATTGGCCACAATCTGTTGGCCGCTGCTGATACCGCCCAAAATACCGCCCGCATGATTGCTCTGGAAACCTTGCGCGGTGATTTCGTCGCGATTCTGGCTGCCGCGTAGCGCAACGACCTCAAAACCGTCGCCAATCTCCACACCTTTCACGGCGTTAATGCTCATCATCGCGTGCGCGATATCAGCATCCAGACGGTCAAACACCGGTTCGCCTAAGCCTGGCGGCACGCCATCAGCGACAACGGTGACTTTTGCGCCAATGGAGTCGCCCTCTTTTTTCAGGGCGCGCATCAGTTCGTCCAGCGCATCGATTTTGTCCGCATCGGCACAGAAGAACGGGTTCTGTTCAACCAGATCCCAGTCTTTGATGGCCAGCGGAATATCGCCCATTTGAGTCAGACAACCGCGGATCACAATGCCAAACTTCTGCGCCAGATATTTTTTCGCAATCGCACCTGCGGCAACGCGCATCGCGGTTTCGCGCGCAGACGAACGACCGCCGCCGCGATAATCACGGAAACCGAATTTTTGCTCGTAGGTGTAATCAGCGTGACCTGGGCGGAAAACATCTTTAATCGCGCCGTAATCCTGAGAACGCTGGTCGGTATTTTCAATCAGCAGGCCGATACTGGTGCCCGTAGTGCGCCCTTCGAAGACGCCGGAGAGGATTTTGACCTGGTCTGGCTCGCGACGCTGCGTGGTGTAACGCGAGGTGCCCGGACGGCGACGGTCAAGGTCGTGTTGTAAATCGGCTTCGGTCAGTTCGATGCCCGGCGGAACGCCGTCAACGATGCACCCGAGCGCCAGACCGTGCGACTCACCAAACGTGGTCACGCGGAATAATTGTCCAATACTGTTTCCTGCCATCACGGCTCCGTTATCGTTGTTCTCTGTTTGAGCAGGTGAAACGGGCCGAAGCCCGCAAGATTAATCTTTATAGATGCTGAAGTATTCACGCGCGGCGATAAGCTGCGCTTTGGTCAGCATGAAGACGCCTTCGCCACCGTTGTCGAACTCGAGCCAGGTGAAAGGCACCTCCGGGTACTGCTCCATCAGATGTACCATGCTGTTACCGACTTCACAAATCAGAATACCGTCATCGGTCAGATAATCCGGCGCGCAAGCCAGAATGCGGCGCGTCAGCTTCAGACCGTCTGTACCGGATGCCAGGCCGAGTTCGGGTTCGTGGCGATATTCATTCGGCAGATCGGACATATCTTCCGCATCCACATACGGCGGATTGGTCACGATCAGATCGTATTGCAGCGTCGGCAAATCGCGGAACAGATCGGAGCGGATCGGCGTCACATGATGAATCAAACCGTGCTCTTCGATGTTGTGTTCAGTGACGGCCAGCGCGTCAGTCGAGATGTCCACCGCATCAACTTCTGCTTCCGGATAAGCGTAGGCGCACGCGATCGCAATACATCCGCTACCGGTACACATATCCAGAATATGTTCCGGTTGATGGTCCATCAGACCCGCAAAATGATTGTTGATCAGCTCGCCAATCGGTGAGCGCGGCACCAGCACGCGTTCATCGACATAAAATTCGTGGCCGCAGAACCAGGCTTTGTTGGTCAGATACGCGACCGGAATGCGTTCGTTCACGCGACGGATCACGCGCTCAACGATACGGTGTTTTTCGCTGGAGGTCAGGCGCGCAGTGCGCATGTCTTCGGGGATATCCAACGGCAGATAAAGCGACGGCAGTACGAGCTGCACAGCTTCATCCCACGGGTTATCCGTGCCGTGACCGTACCAGATATTAGCCGCGCTGAAGCGGCTAACGGACCAGCGCAACATGTCCTGAATGGTATGCAGTTCGTTTACTGCTTCATCGACAAAAATTTTATCCATTATTCTCTCCAGGGCATGCTTGCATAATTTTCGGCGGCTAGTTTGCCATGAAGACGGCGATAAATCAGCATTGTCGCGACGCGAGACAGGTGAAAAAATGCGTTTTGCTTGCGCCTCCCTCAGGTAAACTAAGGGAAATAAGAGATGAGACCCAAGAATGAAAAAGAAAACATCGCTTAGCGAGGAGGATCAGTCGCTGTTTCGCCAGCTTATGAGCGGGACGCGTCAAATCGCCCAGGACACCATTGTTCATCGTCCGATCCGTAAAAAAATTACCGAAGTGCCGGTTAAACGGCTGCTTCAGGAACAAGCCGATAACAGCCACTATTTTTCAGATGAATTCCAGCCGCTGCTCAACACACAGGGCCCGGTAAAATATGTGCGCGAAGACGTCAGCCATTTTGAGCTGAAAAAATTACGTCGTGGGGATTATTCGCCAGAGCTGTTTCTTGATCTGCATGGCCTGACGCAGATGCAGGCGAAACAGGAGCTCGGGGCATTGATTGCGGCGTGCCGTCGCGAACATGTCTTTTGCACCTGTGTTATGCACGGGCACGGCAAACATATTCTCAAACAACAAACGCCACTGTGGCTGGCTCAGCATCCACACGTGATGGCTTTTCATCAGGCACCGAAAGAGTACGGCGGAGATGCCGCATTGCTGGTGTTGATTGAAATTGAAGAGTGGCAGCCCCCTGAGCTGCCCTGACAGAGTGGCGGGTAATACTATTTACCCGCCAGATCGCACGTCACGTCAGATAGCTTTTGCCATCTTCAAATTGCACGGACTCATTTGCCAGTTGAATACCCCTTTGCCGCTTTCGTCGAGCGTGACGTTAGCAATGGCCGAGGTGGTAAACATCGGAGGCGTTTCGCCAGGGCACAGTTCAGCAACTAAATAGCCGACCAGTGGCAGGTGGGAAATGACCAGCACAGACGCGACGCCCTCATGACTCAATGTCTGAAGATAACCGCTCACCAGACCGATATCGCCGCAAGGTGTGAGTTCAGGAAGCACGTCCACGTTTTTAGGTAGGTTCATACATTCGCCTACCACGTCTAGCGTCTGTTCAGCACGCAAGAATGGGCTCACCAGAACACGAGCAATGTCCACTTTTTGACCCTTGAGCCAGGTGGCCATTAGACGAGATTCGTCACAGCCGCAGGTTGTCAAAGGACGAACAGAGTCACTGGCGGCATCGAGTGCCGCGTCGCCGTGACGCATGATAAAAACTTGCATATTGCACCGCTTTTGTTGACCAGGATCACCGGCGTTGACTACCCGCGAATACAGCAAAAAGGCAGAAAACCCGATGGCCGGGCATTGTGCCTGATCCATTCGATGAATGAAACGCTGTTTTTTACCTTAATGGCGTAAGTATAGTCAATATCTGTTTACAAATTAGACAATGGCTATCCCATTCACCCCAGGATCTACTCTATTTTGACCCTAATTTATTGGGTCAGTTTCCTGTGCTGGCCAAAAACGCAGCTTATTTTCTGCCATCTGTTTTAATGCCTCGCAGGGTGTAAATCGAGAGCCATAAAGTGATGCCAGACGCTGCAATGTCGCCACAACTTCACCCGCACCCAGACTATCCATATAGCGGAACGGGCCGCCCAGAAACGGCGGAAAACCAATGCCAAATACGGCGCCAATGTCACCGTCGCGCGCGTTTTTAATCACATTTTCATCAAAGCAACGCGCCGCTTCGTTAAGCATCATCATGACGCAGCGTTCAGCGCACTGTTGCGCGGTAAGCTTGCCCTGGCCACTGGCATTGATAAGCCCATAAACCGAGGGGTCAACCTGTTTCTTGCTTTTACGCCCTTTTGCTGCGTAAAGATAGAAACCCCGACCATTTTTTCTGCCTTTGCGATCGTCATTCAAAATCGCTGAAACAACATTCGCAGGGGGACTAAAGCGCTCGCCATAAGCTGCTTCAAGCACAGGTATAATTTTAGTGCCTGTATCAATTCCGACCTCATCCAAAAGTTGGATTGGCCCAACCGGGAACCCAAACTTTACCAACGCGTCATCAACATTTTCGACTTTTTCGCCTTCGGTCAGCAGCCGCATGGCTTCATTGATATACGGGGCAAGAATACGATTGACGTAAAATCCCGCTTTATCTGCCACGACTATCGGCGTTTTCCCTTGCCGCTTAGCGAGCTTAACGACCGTTGCTACGGTTTGTGGGCTGGTCGACGCGTGAGGGATCACTTCAACCAGCGGCATTTTTTCTACCGGACTGAAGAAATGCAAACCAATCACCTGTTCTGGTCGCGCCGCATTTGCCGCGATATCGCCTATTGGCAAAGATGACGTATTGGATGCAAAAATCGTATGTGGCGCACAGTGCTGCTCAACGTCCGCCACCATCTGTTGCTTTAGTTTCAGATCTTCAAACACGGCCTCAATGACCACGTCACGGTGTTTGAAACCGCTAAAGTCTGTGGTGCCTGAAATCAGCGCCAGTTCTCGGTCTCGCTCGCTGGCTTTGATATGGCGGCGTTTTACCTTTTGATCAAGCAGCTGCCAGCTATATTGCAGCGCATGGTTGATGCCTTTCGCATTAATGTCTTTGATACGAACGGGCAATTTGCCTTTACTGGCGGTCACAAAAGAGATGCCTCCGCCCATTAATCCGCCGCCCAAAACGCCAATGGCATTTAGCGGACCAGGAGCAGCCTCGCTGCCGGGATCTTTTTTGACATCCGTGCTGGCAAAAAAGATGCTTCGCAGGGCCTGCGATTGAGGCGTCATTGCTAATTCGCCAAAGGCTTTGGCTTCTGCGGCGTAACCGCTGCTGCTTCCCTGTGATAGCCCCGTTTCGATAACGGCTAAAATACGTTTCGTCGCCGGGTAGTTGCCTTTGGTTTTTTGTTCGGTTTTCTTGCCAACCGCATTAAACAGCAGCGCGCGGCCAAGCGGCCCCGCCAGGATGCGCTCCCGCACGGGCAAATGACGGCTTGCCTGCCGTTCCTTTTGCGCCAGCTCAACGGCCGCTTTTAGAAGAATAGAATTAGGAACCACTTCGTCGACCAGGCCGACTTTTAAGGCCTGCCGTGGACGGAGCTGTTTACCAGTGAGAATCATTTCCAGCGCAGTGCTGACACCCACCAGCCGTGGTAATCGTTGCGTTCCGCCAGAGCCTGGCAACAAACCAAGCTGCACTTCCGGCAGGCCAAGAACGGTTTTTGCATCATCCGTACAAATGCGGCTATGGCACGCCAGCGCTAATTCCAGCCCACCGCCGAGGCAGGCGCCATGGATCGCGGCGATCGTCGGGATTGGTAAACTATGGATCTCCGCCATGATTTGCTGCCCTTGCCGGGCAAGCTCCTCAGCCTCTTGCGCACTGTTAGCGCGGGCAATCATGTTGATATCCGCACCCGCGATAAAGTTGTCAGATTTGGCGGAAATGAAGATCAGCCCACGGATATTTTTGTTGTCGCGGACCTGCTTCAAAATGCTGCGTACCTGAACGCCAAATTCGGCTTTCAGGGTATTCATTTTCTCGCCCGGGACATCGATAGTGACAACCGCGATGTTGTCCAGACGCACGTTAAGTGTAAATGCGGAAGTCGTTTCCATTATTCAGCCTCCAGAACCATCGCTGCGCCCAAACCACCCGCCGCACACGCGGTGACCAGACCAAATCCTCCGCCGCGACGGCGAAGCTCGTGCAGGGTTTGCGTAATCATTCGAGCACCGGTGGCCGCAAAGGGGTGCCCATAGGCAATCGAGCCGCCAAGAACGTTAAATTTGCTCTCATCTACCTCGCCCGTGGCGTGCGGTCGGCCAAGAACATCGCGAGCAAAACGTTCGCTGCCCAGCAATTGCAGATTCGCCAGAGTTTGCGCGGCAAAGGCTTCGTGCATATCGATGAGTGTTAAATCCGATAGCGCTAATCCGGCACGCTCCAGTGCCAGCGGTGTCGACCATGCTGGCCCCAACAGCATATCCTGCCACACGTCGATGGCGGTAAACGCATAGCTGCGCAGATACCCAAGTGGAACCAGACCCAACTCTTTCGCCCGTGATTCGGTCATCAGGATAACCGCCGCCGCGCCGTCGGTCAGCGGGGTGCTGTTTGCCGCCGTAACGGTGCCATGTTTACGATCGAATGCCGGACGTAATTTTGCATAATCCGCCAGCGTTGAGGTGCCGCGAATATTATTATCTTCGGTGAGCGGTTCGCGAAATGGCGGGATATACGCCGTCATCACTTCGTCCCTGAGCTTGCCTTCTGACCAGGCCTGCGCAGCGCGCTGATGTGAACGATGCGCCAAAGCATCTTGCTGTTCGCGCGTGATACCGTACGTTTTCGCCATTTGCTCGGCGGTGTCGCCCATGCGCAGGCCCGTCGAATATTCCGCGACGGCAGGAGGAACAGGTGCGAGATCGCGTAAACGCAGTTGAGAGAAAAGCTTAAGGCGTTGCCCCATTGTGCGCGCTTTATTGACGTCCACCAGCACACGCGCCAGTTTCTTGCTGACGCCAATAGGCAAAACGGAAGAAGAGTCGGCGCCACCCGCAATACCGGCGCGAATGGTTCCCGTCATTAGACTTTCAGCGACGTTTGCCACCGCCTGAAAGCTGGTCGCACACGCGCGGCTGACGCTATACGCGTCGGTATGCACATTCATACCGGTGCCCAGCACAATTTCACGAGCGATATTCGGTGCTTCAGGCATCTGAACAACCTGGCCAAAAACCAGTTGCTCAATGACGTCAGGGGATATTTCGCTGCGAGCCAGCATCTCCCCCACCACCATTTTGCCCAAATCGACAGCCGGTATTCCATGAAATGCCGTCGCCTGGCGTGCAAATGGCGTACGCAATCCGCTGACAATGGCGATGCGATCGCCCTGGCGGGTGATAAGCGGTAATGCCTGACTCATAACACTCCCCTGTTAATGACAAAACGCATAAAGTGGTCTGACCTGATAACAGTCTTAACCATTTTTTTACATTCAGCCAATCAGGGAAACGAAAAAATGCGAGCTAAAACACAGAGAAGAAAAAGAAAACGCCCCTGAAGAACAGAGGCGTAAAAGACGGGATTAACGTAAGCCGAGCTGGAAAATCAATGTTTCTGCTTCGCAAGCAAAAATGAAATCGATATCCAGTTTCACACCACCTTCAACTTCGGTGAGCGTAGATTTGATTTCGCAAGGATCGGACTCCACGTCGCGAGCGCGCTTAGTCAATGCACTCAGCGTTTCTTCGGCGTCCGCACGTTTACTAAACACGCGGCTGTAAGACGCGGTGCAATCCGTATTGTCCATGATGGTACCGACATCCATACAGCAGCAAACCGGGGTTTCATCAGCACTGCATTTACTCATAGCTCAAGTTCCTCTGGATTCGCGCACGGCGCGAGATAAATACGTTGTCGATATTTTACGCCCGAGCCGGTGGTCTCTCCAGTCGTTAATGGCGCAAAAGGCGATAAGTGAGCGATATCACACTAAAAAATGATCTAACGCAAAAATCACCCTTTTCAATGAGTGCGACGGGTCGCATTTTTGCCACGCAGATCCCGTTTCGATAAACATCTTTGAAAAACTTAATAAACAAACTTGCAACATTCCATCTGGTCAGACCTATACTCTCGCCACTGGTCTGATTTCTAAGTGTTACCACAGACCCTACACTCCGCGCTCCTGTTACTACGTGTAACAATTATTGAATAAAAAAAACTCAATGAGGTTATGGTCATGAGCCAGAAAACCCTGTTCAAAAAGACTGCGCTGGCAGTCGCAGTGGCAATCGTATCAACGTCCGCCTGGTCAGCGGGCTTCCAGCTCAACGAATTTTCTTCCTCTGGCCTTGGCCGTGCCTATTCTGGGGAAGGCGCAATTGCCGATGATGCAGGCAACGTGAGCCGTAACCCGGCGCTGATCACGATGTTTGATCGCCCAACCTTCTCTATCGGTGCGGTTTATATCGATCCTGATGTAAACGTCACCGGAAAATCCAGCCTGACAGGGCAAAGCGCGAATCAGGACAATATTGCTCCGGTAGCCTGGGTGCCTAACATGCACTTCGTGATGCCCATTAACGATCAGTTTGGCTGGGGTGCATCGGTCACGTCAAACTATGGTCTGGCAACCGAATTCAATGACAGCTATGGCGCAGGTATTTACGGCGGCAAAACCGATCTGACGACGATGAACCTGAACCTGAGCGGTGCATATCGTCTGAACAGTAACTGGAGCTTCGGCCTTGGCTTTGATGCCGTTTATGCCAAAGCGAAAATCGAACGCTACGCGGGCGATCTGGGTCCATTACTGGCTTCCCAACTCCCTCCTCCATACAGGGATGGTATTAGCTCACCGAGCGACCAAATTGCATACCTGAAGGGTGATGAGTGGGGCTTTGGCTGGAATGCCGGCATTCTGTATGAGCTGGATAAAAACAACCGCTGGGGTCTGACTTACCGTTCAGAAGTTAAAATCGACTTCGAAGGCGACTATAAGAGCTCCATTAACCCGGCGCTTAACAGTATTTTCGCCAGCATGGGGATGACTTCCCTGCCAACCGGTACCGGCGGAAGAACACAGAACGGTGCGTTGACTCTGAACCTGCCTGAAATGTGGGAAGTGTCCGGTTATAACCGCGTCGCGCCACAGTGGGCCGTTCACTATAGCCTGACTTATACCAGCTGGAGCCAGTTCCAGGAACTGAAAGCGACGGGCGACAACGGCCAGACGCTGTTCCAGAAAGACGAAAACTTCAAAGATGCTTATCGTATCGCGCTGGGTACAACCTACTACTACGATAAGAACTGGACCTTCCGTACGGGTATCGCATTCGATGACAGCCCAGTGCCGGCCGACAAACGTTCTATCTCAATTCCGGATCAGGACCGTTTCTGGCTGAGCGCAGGTATGACATATGCCTTCAACGACGATGCTTCTGTTGATGTGGGTGCATCCTACATGCATGGTCAGAACGTCAGCTTCACCGAGGGTGAAGGTGTGTCTGCGTACGAATTCAAATCTGCAGGTAAAGCGTGGCTGTTCGGTACTAACTTCAACTACGCGTTCTAATTCCGCAATCATTAAAAAAGGTGAGCATTTGCTCACCTTTTTTTATTTATTCCGCATCAATCTCGGACAGTTCGTTTTCGATAGCTTTCGCATTCGGGTTATCTTCCGGCTTCAGCTTGCCACCGCTGGCAATGAAATCATGATTCTGGAAGTAAGCTTCACGCACCATGATATAAGGATCGGAAGACTGGCGCAGCAGGCCGTCAGAATCCAGCAATTGCGCGCGCGTTTCAATTCCTTCGACCGTCCATTTCCCAATCGATAGCGGCCACGTCAGCCATGACAGAACCGGATAAAGCGTATCAACCATATCGCCACCGTCATCACGAACGGTAAAGCTACCATAGAACGGCAAATGCATATACGGGCCATAGCCGACGCCATAACTTCCGAGCGTACTACCAAAGCGGTGCGGCTGTTCACGTTGCAGTTTCTGGTTAGACATCCCAGCCACATCGATAAAGCCGCCCATACCCAACAGGGTGTTCAGGAAGAAGCGAGTAAAATGCACCATCCCCTGATACGGATCGCCTTGCAGGAAGAAGTTCACCATCACCGCGGGCTCTTCCAGGTTACTGGTGAAATTGCTCAGCCCATTGCGCGCAGGTTGCGGAACATAGTCGCGCCATGCCACAGCCACCGGACGAACCAGATACGGGTCCAGCACGTTGTAGTTGAAGCTATACATGGAGCGGTTGAATCCTTCTAAAGGATCGGAGCGCCCCGTTTGCTCGCCTGAGCTGGCGCAGCCCACAAGCAGGCTTGTGCCCAGCGCAAGCGCCGACAGCCGAAGTTTCATTTATTTCTCCCTGTTAAGTATGGCTATCGTAGATTGCCATCCGTAACGGAGCGCATGACGCTCCTCTATAAACATGCAAGTGATTGTAACAGCACGTTTCTGGATGTCCACGCACACAATGCCGGGTGATGATCGCTCACGCCCTGATCACAGCATAGCCTGACTTTGCCATTTCATTTGATGGCGATTTTAGCGTGTGACACAACGTGATGTATCGCGTTTGTTGCCATTACCAAAAAATAAGAGCATCCCGACGGGCAACATCCGAAAAAACGCTACGATTATAGTGATGATAACGAAGCGAGACATTTTCTATGGACGATCTAAAAGAAGAAAAAATTGATAAACATTCGGATGAACTTGAAGTTGAAAGCGAAGAAAAGCAGCGTGGTAAAAAAATAGAAATCGATGAAGATCGCCTTCCCTCACGAGCCATGGCTATTCACGAGCATATTCGCCAGGACGGCGAGAAAGAGCTTGAACGTGATGCCATGGCCCTGCTGTGGTCTGCGATTGCAGCGGGATTGTCGATGGGCGCATCGCTGCTGGCGAAAGGTATTTTCCACGTACAGCTAGAAGGTGTTCCCGGTGGTTTCTTGATTGAGAGCCTGGGTTATACCTTTGGATTTGTCATCGTCATAATGGCGCGCCAACAGCTGTTTACTGAAAATACAGTGACCGCGGTTCTGCCGGTGATGCAAAGTCCGACGTGGGGAAATTTTGGCCTTTTAATGCGCCTGTGGGGCGTTGTGTTACTGGGGAATCTTATTGGCACAGGAGTGGCGGCATGGGCCTTCGAGTATATGCCTATTTTTGATGAGCCGACTCGCGACGCGTTCGTCAAAATTGGTACGGACGTCATGAAGAACACGCCTCTTGAGATGTTCTCCAACGCCATTATCTCCGGTTGGATTATTGCCACCATGGTCTGGATGTTCCCGTCTGCGGGATCCGCAAAAATTGTCGTTATTATCCTGATGACATGGCTTATTGCACTGGCCGATACGACGCATATTGTGGTGGGAACGGTTGAAGTGTTGTACCTGGTATTCAATGGGACGCAGCACTGGACAGACTTTTTCTGGCCCTTCGCGCTGCCGACTTTGGCAGGAAATATCTGCGGCGGGACCTTCATTTTCGCCCTCTTAAGCCATGCTCAAATTCGCAATGACATGTCGAATAAACGTAAGGCGGAGTTAAAGGAAAAAGAAAAAGCTCGGCAAAACAATGACGAAAGTCCAAAAAAAACGGATTAAATGGCGACTCTTTGAGCAGTCAAGCGGCATTGAGCTTAACGCATAGCGTAAATAACGCTATACTCGTGCCGCTTCGTCCCCTTAGTTAAATGGATATAACGAGCCCCTCCTAAGGGCTAGTTGCAGGTTCGATTCCTGCAGGGGACACCATTGAGACTTTTCGTTATATCTACCAAATCCTACTTAGCCTGAAATCAGCCGTTACTCCTCTTTTCTCGACTTAGCAATCTCAACGAGTCCAACCCCTGTTGAACGTTATTTACTCCGTGTTCAAAAAATTATCCTCTGCCACTTGAGTAAAAACCTAAATGTCTTTGAACCTGTGCCTGAGACAACGGCATCCGGTCATTCTTGTTATCGGCCTGGTAAGCTGCCGCTGCGTTTATGAAATTACTGTTTAGGGTAACGAGGCTGCTGACGCAATTCATCCCCTGTGCTGGCTTTTATGTTGCCGGTAGCGGAGACAGAAATGCAGCAAGCCAAATCTGTAAAAATCAGGCCGGTGTAACACCCGCCCTTCAACCATGAACTCTGTAATGTATGGCTGACGAGATTTCAGCCAGTAGACTGGCAGCGTTATTTTATTCACATTGATCTTTGCGCGCTCCGAAATGGGCCGCGGCTCTATTCCGTTGCTATAATTGCCCATCAAAACACGTTTCATACGCAATTCAGACTTTTTCTGTGCGCCGCTTGTATGCAAAAAACTGGATAGTGACGCGAGCCTGATAAAATAAAAGACAAGACAATCTCAAAACGATAAATAAAGACAATTAAGCGAAAATCCGGGAAATAAACATTGAGCCTCAATGACTACATTTACCGTCAAGAATACATAATCATTCCCGATATCAATTCATCTTTACGTGACAGATGCATTCGAGAAGGTACATCCCTCCCGGAAATGCAGGTCCGTGCAAGTTTTATGGACAGTAAACTGCGCACCAAACTTGTATCTCTTTGAGTTATCTATACAATGTTATCTCTGCTGGGCATCAATAGACCACCACCTCGCGTGTACCTCGTCAACAACGCCGCTGATTCAATCATGCTGACGGCAATTCCAGTACTGTTCCTCGCAATATCATCCTCAACGGAGACACCTTGAAAATTTTACTCTTACTCAGCCTCATCACCCTCATAAGCTCACCGTCGTTTGCCGCCACCGCTATTCGGCTCTCCTGTTCTTTACGGAGCAGTGTGACCATCTCTCACTTTAAATATCAGCTCAGCACCATGAAATGGGCCGATCGCTTTCAAATTGCCTCAGGTGTTAACCATGCCCGCACAAAAAATAACACGCCTTACGTGGTGACTCACTTCAGGAATGGCGATGACCTTGTCATTTTTGAGGATACCCAACAGTATTTTTTACTGTACGCGAATAGCGATACGCCCGACCGTTGTTATTTGAAAGACACTTACACCTACGATATTTTAGATCTACCCCGCTTTCATCAAGTAAAATCGGCTGCACGCTGATTTCGTGAAGCCTGTTGAATCATGTTAATCAGCAGGCTTTACAGCACTCTTCATAAAACATTAAACAGCAGGCTATCTGAACGTGGCGACGAATTATCACCACAAAACAGACGTTCATCGTTTTGCTGTCAAAATATCACTCTGTAAAATGACTTTCACAGATGACGCCAAAAGCCCTTTCGTCTAACACGGGTCGATAATAAAGCCAGATGACTCTTTAACGACGTTATTTCATGACTGTATCAGGTTATTTAACATCCTGTGGCACTCGAATAAGATGATTATGGTTTCATTATCCGGATATTTAAGAATCAATATTGGCGGTCGTACTTATGCAATATAAGTCGAAATACTGACGCTCGCGTTGTACTTTAAAGCCTATAATCCTCACCATCCTGCGCTTGCTTTTTCAGATAAAGTAGTCGTGGAACACGGTGTCCAACGATGCTACATTACGCAGCCTACCTTACATTGGCAGTGGTTATTGACTCCGTAAATATCGGTAAGCGCTGAAACTACTATCCTGAAATGCGGTCTACGCAAGCAGGTTGTAACGCGACGTTTGCGCTACCTTCTCAGGTTTTATATAGGTTCACTATTTTGTCTCAATGCAAATTCCAGCGTGCATTTCTTCATCCGCGTTACTGGGTAACGTGGTTTGGTCTTGGCCTCCTTTGGCTACTGGTTCAATTACCTTATCCCGCTATTCGTGTTCTGGGCTCGCGGTTAGGCAGTGCATCCCGCCACTTCCTGAAACGACGTGAATCCATTGCGCGCAGAAACCTTGAGCTCTGTTTCCCAAACGACACGTCCGCTCAACGTGAAAAAATGATTAAAGAAAACTTCAAAGCCATTGGGATGGCGCTGCTGGAAACAGGTATCGCCTGGTTCTGGCCCGACGAGCGCGTGCGTAAATGGTTCGATGTTGAGGGACTGGAGAATCTGAAAGAAGTGCAGGCGCAAAACCGTGGCGTAATGGTGATTGGCGTTCATTTTATGTCGCTGGAGCTGGGTGGTCGGGTGATGGGGCTGTGCCAACCTATGATGGCGACCTATCGTCCGCACAACAACTTACTGATGGAATGGGTGCAGACGCGCGGTCGTCTTCGGTCTAACAAAGCCATGATCAGCCGTAACAATTTGCGTGGCTTAGTGAGTGCTCTCAAAAAAGGCGAAGCCGTCTGGTTCGCTCCCGACCAGGATTATGGCCGCAAAGGAAGCAGCTTTGCCCCGTTTTTTGCCGTTGAGAATGTTGCCACAACGAACGGTACGTTTGTGATCTCACGTCTTTCTGGCGCACCGATGCTGACTGTCACTATGATCAGAAAAGCGGATAACTCAGGTTACCGTCTCTTTATCTCACCTGAGTTGAAAAATTATCCCCAGGACGAGACGGCAGCCGCCGCTTACATCAACAAAGTGATCGAGAAAGAAATCATGCGTGCCCCTGAACAATATTTGTGGGTCCATCGCCGCTTCAAAACACGTCCTGTTGGTGAATCCTCTCTTTATACGTAACATCTTTGAAGGTTAGTTTCGTTGAGAAACTAACCTTTTCAATCACCTGCCATCACAGTCTCAATTGTTAATTTTCATCGTCGCTCAACGTCTATTTATTGCACGATGAAATTAATCTGTCGCCATTCCACGACACTCGTAAGTGACGGAAAGTATTTAAAAAAATGCCTCTTGTCACTCCTGTTTTTTAGGCGTACATTAGCGCCGTCTGGCAACGGGAAGGCACAGAATTCTGAGCTGGAGTCGATGGCATAGCGGGATAATTCTTATTTCCGATAGCATCCGATTTCAACTCTCTATACTCAGTTGGACTTTGTTTTTTTAGGCGTATCAAAAGATGCGCGGAGCGACAAACGTGAAATATTTCTTTATGGGCATTTCGGTGATTGTATTTGTCTGGGCCGGAACCTTTGCCCTGATGATCTGAGCGAAGAACAACCGTTAAAAAAAAGAGGCGCCATTGGCGCCTCTTTTTTTATGCGTGCGACGGCTATTCAGATTCTGCTAAATTCTTTTTGTCCGACGGCAAAAGACCATCGGCTCGGAACATGCCTTTAATCCCTCTTACCGCCTGGCGTATGCGATCGCTATTTTCAATGAGCGCAAAACGCACATGCGTATCGCCATAATCACCAAAGCCGATGCCTGGGGAAACGCAGACTTTTGCGTCCTGAAGCAGCTTTTTAGCAAACTCCAGTGACCCCATGGCCGCATAGTGCTCAGGAATTTTTGCCCAGACGTACATTGAGGCTTTCGGCATGTCGACCATCCAGCCCGCTTCATGCAGCCCTTTCACCAGCACATCGCGGCGTCGTTTGTACTGCGCGGCGATGTCTAGCACACATTGCTGATCGCCTTCCAGCGCGGCAATCGCGGCCACCTGTAGCGGTGTAAAAGTGCCGTAGTCGTGATAGCTTTTGATTCGCGCCAGCGCATTGACCAGCGTTTTATTGCCGACCATAAATCCGATACGCCACCCAGCCATGTTGTAGCTTTTCGACAGCGTAAAGAATTCAACCGCCACATCGCGCGCGCCGGGTACTTGCATAATTGAAGGTGCTTTCCAGCCGTCATACACGATATCGGCGTACGCCAAATCATGGACCACCAGCACGTCATAACGCTTCGCCAGCGCTACCACTTTTTCAAAAAACTCCAGCTCAACGCACTGCGCCGTCGGATTCGACGGAAAGCCCAAAATCATCATTTTCGGCTTCGGATAACTTTCTCGAATCGCGCGTTCCAGCTCGTTGAAGAAGTCCACGCCTTCTACCAACGGCACGGAACGAACTTGCGCGCCAGCTATCACCGCACCATAAATATGGATCGGATAGCTCGGATTTGGCACCAGTACGGTATCACCATGATCCAGCGTCGCCAGCATCAGGTGTGCGAGTCCTTCTTTCGATCCGATCGTAACGATAGCTTCGCTTTCAGGATCGATATCAATCTGATAGCGATCCTGATACCAGCGAGAAATGGCACGTCGCAGTCTCGGAATGCCACGCGACGTCGAGTATCCGTGAGTATCCGGGCGTTGAGCAACGGTACACAGTTTTTCGACGATATGCGGCGGCGTAGGGCCATCAGGATTACCCATGCTGAAATCGATAATGTCTTCGCCGCGCCGACGCGCAGCCATTTTCAGTTCAGCAGTGATGTTAAAAACATAAGGGGGGAGACGATCGATACGCGTAAAACGGCGTTCAGGACTGAATTCAGCCATAGATTCCTCAGAGTCACGTTTGCGCCCGGACCGTCCGAGCGACGCTGCCACGTTTGTGGCGTGCTTAGAAAATAGCCTGATTGAAAACCCGCTGTCGAGAGGAGAATGAAAAAATAAAAAAAGAGGTAAAATGGGAACAACAATTTACGGAAAACAGGAAGTGTTTATGCAAAAAGAGATCAGAGATGCCATTTTATTAACATCATGATATCAATGAACTTACAACAATCCGCTCATTCACCGTCATCATCAATCCCGTCAATCAGAATCCAACAATCCCCTTTGTAAATTAAGGTTTTTCCTCATTTGCTAAAAACAGTGATGTCTGGTCATTCGGCGCCAGGTTTTCTATCATAGATTTTTCCCGTTTTCCCAGGTTGTCTCGTGCACGAAATATTCACTATGCTGCTGGCGGTATTTGATCGCGCAGCATTAATGCTGATTTGTCTGTTTTTCCTGATCCGCATCCGGCTTTTTCGCGAGCTTTTGCATAAATCAGCACACTCGCCAAAAGAGCTGCTGGCCGTCACCGCAATCTTCTCGATGTTTGCGCTCTTCAGTACCTGGTCCGGCGTACCGGTAGAGGGATCGCTGGTCAATGTACGCATTATTGCCGTGATGTCCGGGGGGATTTTATTTGGTCCATGGGTGGGGATCATTACCGGCATTATTGCGGGAACGCACCGCTATTTAATCGATATCGGTGGCGTGACGGCTATCCCGTGCTTTATCACCAGCATAATCGCGGGTGTATTATCCGGCTGGATCAACCGTAAGTTTCCCAAAAAACAGCACTGGAAAGCCGGTATCGTGGCCGGTATGGTTTGCGAAACGCTGACCATGATCCTGGTGGTGGCCTGGGCCCCGTCTACCGAGCTTGGGTTGGATATTGTCTCGAAAATCGGTATTCCGATGATTCTGGGCAGCGTATGTATTGGATTTATCGTTTTACTGGTGCAGAGCGTCGAAGGCGAAAAAGAGGCCAGCGCAGCGCGCCAGGCAAAACTTGCGCTGGATATCGCCAATAAAACGCTGCCGCTTTTTCGGCATGTCAACGCAGAATCCTTGCGTCAGGTCTGCGATATCATCCGACGAGATATTCACGCTGATGCGGTGGCGATCACCAATATTGATCATGTGCTCGCCTACGTAGGTGTGGGTGAACATAACTATCGCGATAACGACGATGCCGTCAGCCCCACGACTCGCCAGGCCATTAACTACGGAAAAATCATTATTAAAAACAATGATGAAGCGCATCGCACGCCGGAGATCCACTCCATGCTGGTAATCCCGCTGTGGGAAAAAGGGATAGTTACCGGCACGCTTAAGATTTACTACTGCCATGCGCATCAAATCACCTCTTCACTGCAGGAGATGGCGATTGGCCTGTCGCAAATTATCTCTACACAGCTGGAAGTTTCTCGCGCCGAGCAGCTACGTGAAATGGCAAATAAGGCAGAGCTGCGCGCCCTGCAAAGTAAAATTAATCCCCATTTCCTGTTTAACGCGCTGAATGCGATTTCCTCTTCTATTCGAATGAATCCAGATACCGCCCGTCAGCTGATTTATAATCTTTCGCGCTATTTACGCTACAACATTGAGCTTAATGACGACGAGCAAATCGACATCAAAAAAGAGCTGTATCAGATCAAAGACTACATCGCGATCGAACAGGCACGTTTTGGCGATAAGCTGACGGTCATCTACGATATCGACGAAGAGGTGCACTGCGTCATCCCCAGCCTGTTGATTCAGCCGCTGGTTGAGAACGCGATCGTCCACGGTATTCAGCCATGCAAAGGCAAAGGCGTGGTAACGATTAGCGTGGCGGAATGTGGCAATCGCGTGCGCGTGGCGGTACGAGATACCGGAAACGGCATTGATCCCAACGTGATTGCGCGCGTGGAATCTAACGAAATGCCCGGCAATAAAATTGGCCTGTTGAATGTTCATCACCGCGTGAAATTACTTTACGGCGAAGGGCTGCATATTCGTCGTCTGGAACCCGGGACAGAAATCGCTTTTTATGTGCCTAATGAGCGCTTGCCCGTGCATACGCAAACATTATTGTGGCCCTGAATGAGGATGGATGCATGAAAGTCATCATTGTCGAAGATGAGATCCTCGCCCAACAAGAGCTGAGCTGGCTGATAAAAGAGCACAGCCAGATGGAGATTGTGGGTACGTTTGAAGACGGACTGGATGTGCTGAAGTTTTTACAGCACAACAAAGTTGACGCTATTTTCCTGGATATCAACATTCCGTCACTGGATGGCGTACTGCTGGCGCAGAATATCAATCAGTTTGCTCATAAGCCGTTTATTGTTTTTGTCACTGCCTGGAAAGAGCATGCCGTCGAAGCATTCGAACTGGAAGCGTTTGACTACATTCTCAAGCCTTATCAGGAATCGCGCATTGTGAGTATGCTGCAAAAACTTGAAATGGCCTGGCAGCAGCAAAACCACTCCGCGGTGAGCACAAGCCCTGTTATTACACGTGAAAACGATACGCTGAATCTTATAAAAGATGAGCGGATTATCGTCACCCCCATGGATGATATTTATTACGCCGAAGCGCACGAAAAAATGACGTTTGTTTATACTCGCCGCGAGTCTTTCGTGATGCCGATGAATATCACTGAATTTTGCAGCAAGCTGCCCGCGTCGCATTTTTTCCGCTGTCACCGTTCGTTTTGTGTGAATCTGAATAAAATCCGCGAGATCGAACCGTGGTTTAACAACACCTATATTTTACGGCTGAAGGATTTGGATTTTCAGGTGCCAGTGAGTCGTAGCAAGGTGAAGGAATTCAGACAGCTTATGCATTTGTAGCAGAATCCCCTCTCCACCTGGAGAGGGGATGACAATCAGAGATATTGGCCCAGCGTCTGGCGTAAATGCGCGCCGGAGCCCAGCAGTCCTGGATTATCATGTACGATCAGATAAACCGGAATGTCCTGCACATAGGATTTAAAACGCCCTTTATCTTCAAATCCGCCACGGAAACCCGACGCTTTAAAGAACTCCAGGAAACGCGGCACAATGCCACCCGCGATGTAAACCCCGCCAAACGTGCCGAGATTGAGCGCCAGATTGCCGCCAAAGCGTCCCATAATCACGCAGAACAGTGACAACGCGCGACGACAGTCAGTGCAACTGTCCGCCAGGGCGCGTTCAGTAATGTCTTTTGGCTGTAAGTTTTCCGGCAGACGATTATCGGATTTCACAATCGCGCGATAAAGATAGACCAGCCCAGGGCCGGACAGCACGCGCTCGGCGGAGACGTGGCCCAGTTCGGCGCGCAGTTCATGCAGAATGATCCCTTCTTCTTCACTGTTCGGCGCAAAATCAACGTGACCGCCCTCGCCCGGCAAGCTGACCCAACGTTTATCAACGTGAACCAGATGTGAAACACCCAGTCCTGTGCCCGCGCCATAGACGGCAATCGGCTTGCCTTCGACCGGTTCCGCGCCACCAAACTGAATAAGATGTTCGGGTTTGAGCATGGGGATCGCCATTGAAACGGCCGTAAAGTCGTTGATAATTTCCAGATGTGCGAAGCCGAGATTTTTTTTCATTTCGGCAATGGAAAAGGCCCAGGTGTGATTCGTCATGGCCACCCAGTCACCGGTAATTGGGCAGGCAATAGCAATACAACCGTCCTCCACACCGACCTGATGTTCATCCAGATAGACACGAACTACCGCTTCAAGACTGGGATAATCCAGCCCGGAATAGGTCTTTGCCTGAGAAATTTCACCGGTATCAATATCGCATAATGCCAGCCGCGCATTCGTGCCGCCTACATCGCCTACTAAAGCATATTTTGTCATTCTTCTACTGCTCCGCTAAAGTCAGAATAAATCTTTGGGACACTGTAAATTCAAGGCGGGATAACAACAACGGCCTGAATGCGAACTGCCCAGGATAATCGATCTTCGTCACAGAATCACTTTACCGTTTCAGCACCTTTTGCACTATTGCCGTCAAACTGAATGTGCAAAGTCACGCTAAATACTTTTGTACAAGGAAATCATCATGCTCCATCCGCGAGCCAGAACCATGCTGTTGTTAGCGACACCTGCGCTCATCATTGGTATTGCGTCAAGCCTGGTGTTAATCGTCGTGATGAAAGTCGCCTCGGTGCTGCAAACTTTTTTGTGGGCTGCCCTGCCGGGAAAGCTCGGCATCGATTTTGCCTCTCCGACCTGGATTATCCTGATGCTGACCCTCACCGGTATCGCGGTAGGCTTAGTCATTCGTTTTAGCCCTGGACACGCAGGCCCCGATCCGGCGCTGGAGCCGTTGATTAGCGCGCCGGTCAACCCGGCGGCGCTACCGGGTTTACTTCTTGCCCTGGTGATCGGTCTGGCGGGCGGTGTGAGTCTGGGGCCAGAACACCCCATCATGGCCGTGAATATTGCGCTCGCAGTTTATCTGGGTTCGCGCATTTTCCCCCGCGTTGGCGCGCTGGACTGGACGATTCTGGCGTCTGCCGGCACCATCGGGGCGCTATTTGGTACGCCCGTCGCCGCCGCGCTTATTTTTTCCCAAACGCTGAGTGGCGATAACGACGTCCCGCTCTGGGATCGCCTCTTTGCGCCTCTGATGGCCGCTGCCGCTGGCGCGCTCACCACCAGCCTGTTTTACCATCCGCATTTTTCGCTGCCCATTCCGCACTACGGGCAGATGCAACTGGCAGATATATTCAGCGGGGCCATTGTCGCTGCCATCGCCATCGCGCTGGGTATGGTGGCCGTTTGGTGCTTGCCGCGACTGCATCGCCTGATGCATAAGCTCAAACACCCGGTTTTGATTCTGGGTGCGGGCGGTTTTCTGCTGGGGATTCTTGGGGCAATCGGTGGGCCGGTGACGTTATTTAAAGGCCTCGATGAGATGCAACAGATGGCATTTAGCCAGGTCTTTAGCGTGTCGGATTATTTCCTGTTCGCCGTTATCAAGCTGGCCGCCGTTGTCGTGGCGGCCGCATGTGGTTTTCGCGGGGGGCGTATCTTCCCGGCGGTATTTATCGGCGTGGCGTTAGGACTGATGCTTCATGAGCATGTCGACGCCGTTCCGGCGGCAATTACGATTTCCTGCTCCATTTTGGGGTTGGTACTGGTCGTCACGCGCGATGCCTGGCTGAGCCTGTTTATGGCAGCGGTCGTGGTGCCCGATACCAACTTATTGCCGTTACTCTGTATCGTGATGCTGCCCGCCTGGCTCCTGCTGGCGGGCAAACCGATGCTGATGGCCTGGCGGAAGGATAAGTGATCACGCGCTGTTACGCGCCTCCAGCGCTTCGGTGATGGCCCTGAGAAGCGGAGGAATATCCGCTTTGGGCAACATCACCTCAATCAATGAAAGTCGCTCACGATGGGCGACTTTCTCCAGCACCTCCGCCAGCTGTACCGTTTCGCTGACCCGCCAGCATTGAGCCTGACAATTCAGGCTGAGCGCCTGCGGGATTTGCGTCCAGTTCCACAGCGCGATGTCGTTATAGCGCTGCTCCGCCCCATGAATCGCCCGCTCAACGGTATACCCTTCGTTATTCAGCACCAGAATGACCGGCCGCTGATTATCCCGCAGCATCGAGCCCATTTCCTGAATCGTCAGCTGTGCTGCGCCGTCCCCGGTGAGCACAATTACGCGCCGGTCCGGACAAGCGGTTTGCGCGCCGAACGCCGCTGCTAACGTAAAGCCGATCGATCCCCATAGCGGCTGAACGATAAAGTCGACGTCCGAAGGCAGTCGCAGCGCACTTGCACCAAACGCAGCAGTTCCTTGATCGGCAAGAATGATATCCCCGGGACGAATAAACGTTTGCAGCGTGTGCCAGAAATTATCCTGAGTCAGCGTGCCTTGATGATAATCCTGAGAAAGTGCGGGCTGATGAATCGGCAGCGTCTGCCGGGTAACGTGCTGCCTGCAAAGCTCAGATACGATTTCAACCGCCCGCGCCATGGGAATGCCGGTAAACCAGCGATCCCCAATCCGAGCCGCATAGGGTTGGACTTCAATGGTCTGGCCCGCAGTGAGTTTGTGAGTAAATCCCGCGGTCAAGGTATCGGTAAAACGCGTGCCCACGCAGATGACGGTATCCGCCCCTTCGATAGCCTCCCGGACGGCGTCGGTGCTCGCAGCCCCGCTGTACGTCCCGTAAAAACCCGTCTGTCGCTCATCAAAAATCCCTTTCCCCATCAGCATCGTCGCATGTGCCATGGGCGTCTCTTTCACCCACGCCTGAAGCGATTTTTTTAGCCCATACCGCAGGACTAAAAAATCAGCCAATAGCGCCGTACGTTGACTGGTTGCAAGACGCGCCTCTGCGGCTTCGCGGAACGCTTGCAAACAGGCGTGATCAAGGGGAAGAAGTTCATCAGTGAAAACGCTTACAGGGGGTATGGCAGGTTTTTTTGCCACATCCGCGGGGAGCATCAGATATCCCGGACGGCGCTCACGTCGCATAACTGACAATACGCGATCGATTTCATAGCAGGCATTTTGTTCGGTGAGAATAGCCTGCGCTGCGGTAATGGGCTCACTCATCTTAAAGAAATGGCGGAATTCTCCGTCACCCAATGTGTGATGCATCAGCTCCCCTTTTTGCTGTGCGGCGCTGCAAGGCGCTCCTACGATGTGCAATACCGGCACGTACTCCGCAAAACTGCCGGCGATTCCGTTCATCGCACTCAGTTCCCCCACACCAAATGTCGTGAGCAACGCGGCAAAACCCTTGCAGCGAGCATATCCATCGGCGGCATAGGAGGCATTGAGTTCGTTGGCGCACCCCACCCAGCGGATTACGGGGCTGTCGATAACGTGATCAAGGAATTGCAGATTGTAGTCACCCGGCACGCCAAACAGGTGCTCAACACCACACTGTGAAAGGCGGTCCAGCAGATAATCGGCGACGGAATAGGCGGTTCGCATAACAGGAGTCCTTCTGACGTTGACCTCACTTTGAGTATTAAAGAAGCGTGATGTCTGTCCAGGAATGCGGAAAAGAAGAGTCTGGAAAGAATGCTTTACGAAAAATGACGTAGTAATCTGATGGTCTGAACCAGCGTGTAAACGTATACACTGAGAATCATTATTCAGAACAAAGGGGCTAGAGCATGGTTTTTCAGGCTGATAAAACACGTTATGAGTCAATGCAGTATCGTCGATGCGGTCAGAGTGGTCTGAGACTCCCCGCCGTTTCGCTGGGTCTGTGGCATAACTTTGGCGACAGCACGTTGATTGAAAATAGCCGTCAACTTTTACAACGCGCATTCGAGCTCGGGATCACCCACTTCGATCTGGCCAACAACTACGGGCCACCGCCAGGATCGGCAGAGAGCAACTTTGGACGTATTTTTCGAGAAGATTTTCACCCTTACCGTGACGAACTAGTGATCTCGACTAAAGCGGGATACACCATGTGGGACGGGCCTTACGGGGACTGGGGATCGCGAAAATATCTCATCGCCAGCCTTGATCAAAGCCTCAAGCGCATGGGGCTGGAATATGTTGATATCTTTTACCACCACCGCCCGGACCCAGAAACGCCGCTGAGAGAGACAATGAAAGCGCTCGATCATATCGTGCGCCAGGGCAAAGCCCTGTATGTCGGTCTTTCAAACTACCCGGCGGAACTGGCTCGCCAGGCCATTGATATCCTGGACGATCTTGGGACGCCTTGTCTCATCCACCAGCCAAAATACTCGATGTTTGAACGTGCTCCGGAAGAGGGATTGCTGTCCGTTTTGCAGGAAAAAGGGGTGGGTTGTATTCCTTTCTCACCGCTCGCGGGTGGGCAACTGACCGATCGCTATTTGAATGGTATTCCGGCTGATTCACGCGCGGCGAGCAAGAGTCGATTCTTGAATGCCGATCAGGTCAGCGATGAAAAACTGAGTAAGGTTCGCCAGCTCAACGCGTTAGCCGAACGCCGAGGCCAGAAGCTGTCACAAATGGCACTCGCCTGGGTGTTACGTCACGACACCGTCACCAGCGTGCTGATTGGTGCCAGTAAAACGTCACAAATCGAAGACGCAGTCGGCATGCTCAATAATCTTCACTTCACTGCTGAAGAGCTTGAAGCGATCGACGCGATTCTGAACAGCTCAAAATAAATGCGTCTTTAGCAAAAAGTGCTCCCCCCTGTGAATTAGGAGTTGAGGCGATTAAACGGGGCTTTACTGCCCCGTAAAATTGCATTAACAGGCCGCTTACGGCTCCGTTCGTAGGAGAATAACAATAATGTTCAGATCACTGATTCTTGCAGCAATCCTGATGGCGAGTGCGCCACTGATTGCAAATGCAGGCGAAATTACCCTGTTGCCGTCAATAAAATTACATATTGGCGATCGTGATAACTCTGGTAACTACTGGGACGGTGGCGGCTGGCGCGACCGTGATTACTGGCACCGTAACTACGAATGGCGTCAAAACCGCTGGTGGAGACATGATAATGGTCGTCACCGTGGCTGGGATAACCGCAAGGCGTACGAACGTGGCTACCGTGAAGGCTGGAGCGATCGTGATGACCGTCGCGGACCTCGGGGCCATGGACGAGGTCACGATCGTGGGCACGGACACGGGCATCGCCACTAATATCGTCACCGCAAAAAAGGAGCCATCAGGCTCCTTTTTCATGCTTATTTCAGTCTGGTTGTCTTACAACCCCAGCAGCGTGCCAATCAGCAGCCACAGGTTCAGCGCCACCACCAGTACCACGATCATCCATCCGATACGTTTAACCAGCGTCGAATTGACCAAATCACCCATCAGCGATTGATTGCCTGTAAAAATCAGCAGCGGTACCAGCGCCAGTGCGATACCAAAGCTCAGCAATACCTGACTCATCACCAAAATGCGGGTGGGGTCCAGCCCCATCAGAATGACGATAAATGAAGGCATCATGGTGACGGAGCGGCGTACCCACAGCGGAATGTGGAAACGTACGAAGCCCTGCATAACGACCTGCCCAGCCAGCGTACCGACCACCGTCGATGAAAGCCCCGCGGCGACCAGGCTTAAACCAAAAATGGTTGCCGCCGCATGGCTCAGCAGCGGTTCCAGCGTCAAATACGCCTGATCGAGATCGGCAACGCCAGTGTGACCGTTAAAATGAAACGCCGCCGCAGCAGTCGCCATCATGGCAAGATTAACGAATCCGGCGATCGTCATCGCAATACCCACATCCCATTTGGTTGCCGAATAGCGTTCCTGCCGGGTGCCATCATGCGCATTTTGCGTCAACGACGAGTGGAGATAGATAACATGCGGCATGATCGTCGCGCCCAGAACACCGGCTGCCAGAAACACAGCTTCCGAGGTTGGGAGGCTGGGTATTGCCATACCTTTGCTCAATTGCACCAGATTCGGCTGCGAAAACACGAGCTCAACAATATACGCTGCCGCAACGAATAACAGCAGACCGCCGATGACCAGTTCCAGCGGTTTTTGCCCCCGCCGCTGCAACATCAGAATAAGGAAAGTGGCAATCCCCGTCAGTACTGCGCCCTGAAGGAGCGAAACGCCGAGGATCAGTTTGAAGCCTATGGCCGCGCCAATAAATTCCGCGAGATCGGTCGCCATCGCGATGATTTCCGCCTGAACCCAGTAAAACCATACGACCGGGCGGGGATAATGATCGCGAATTTGTTCCGCCAGGTTTTTTCCCGTCGCGATCCCAAGCTTCGCGGATAACACCTGAATCAGCATCGCCATCAGGTTTGCCCACACGACAACCCACAGCAATTTATAGCCGAAGCTGGCCCCAGCCTGAATATTGGTCGCAAAGTTACCTGGATCAATGTAACCAATCGCAGCAATGAACGCCGGTCCCATTAATGCGAACCGCAACTTGCGCGCTGCTCTGCCACTGCTACCCTCAACGCGACTGTTATTCATTTCTACCTCTGGAGATATAGCCTTTGCTATGTTTCATGCTATCAAAACGAGAATGATTATCAAGATCATTTAAATGGGTTATAGCGATTTCATTGATAGTGAAGAACAATAGCAAGGCAGGACGTTTTGGAATTATTTAGAACCAACTGCGAAAGTGAATCATCTTTTGTGAAGCCTAGCACACAAACGTAACTTTTCACTCATTTACATAACATAACAGAAATGTATGGTTGATCACTATTTTTGAGACTCGTCACAGGATGTAACTATAGTGTGGTCTTGATCTCGTTTTCTTTGCACTTGTTACATAGAATGTGCACGGAAATTAAACCTGCCTCATATTTGGAGCAAATATGGACCGCGTCCTTCATTTTGTCCTGGCACTTGTTGTCGTTACTGCACTTGCATTGCTGGTCAGCACTGACCGCAAAAACATTCGTATTCGCTATGTTATACAACTGCTCGTCATTGAAGTTTTACTTGCGTGGTTCTTCCTGAACTCCAACATTGGCCTTGGTTTCGTCAGAGGTTTTTCCGAAATGTTCGAAAAACTGCTCGGATTTGCTAACGAAGGGACCAACTTCGTCTTTGGCAGTATGAACGATCAAGGTCTGGCATTCTTCTTCCTGAAAGTGCTGTGCCCAATCGTCTTTATCTCTGCACTGATCGGTATTCTGCAGCACATTCGTGTTCTGCCAGTGATTATCCGCGCGATTGGCTTCCTGTTATCCAAAGTCAACGGTATGGGTAAACTGGAGTCTTTCAACGCCGTCAGTTCCCTGATTCTGGGCCAGTCTGAGAACTTTATCGCGTATAAAGATATCCTGGGCAAAATGTCTCGCAACCGCATGTACACCATGGCGGCAACAGCAATGTCGACTGTATCCATGTCTATCGTGGGTGCATACATGACGATGCTGGAACCGAAATACGTGGTCGCAGCGCTGGTTCTGAACATGTTCAGCACCTTTATCGTTCTGTCTCTGATCAACCCTTACCGCGTTGATGCCAGCGAAGAAAATATCCAGATGTCTAACCTGCACGAAGGCCAGAGCTTCTTCGAAATGCTGGGTGAATACATTCTGGCTGGCTTTAAAGTTGCCATTATCGTTGCTGCCATGTTGATCGGTTTTATCGCGCTGATCGCTGCGTTGAACGCCCTGTTCGCTGCCGTACTGGGCATCTCCTTCCAGGGGATTCTGGGTTACATCTTCTACCCGATTGCCTGGGTAATGGGTGTTCCGGCGCATGAAGCACTGCAGGTCGGTAGCATTATGGCCACCAAACTGGTTTCCAACGAATTCGTTGCGATGATGGATCTGCAGAAAATTGCCAGCACGCTCTCCCCGCGCGCAGAAGGCATTCTGTCAGTCTTCCTGGTGTCCTTCGCTAACTTCTCTTCAATCGGTATTATCGCAGGCGCGATTAAAGGCCTGAACGAAGAGCAAGGAAACGTGGTTTCCCGCTTTGGTCTGAAACTGGTTTATGGTTCAACTCTGGTGAGCGTGCTGTCTGCGTCTATCGCAGCCCTGGTACTGTAATCAGAAGAAAAAACCGGAGGTGCTAAGCCTCCGGTTTTTTTATGCCTGTAATTCCTCGATCGGGCGTGGCTTCCCAATCAGATAGCCTTGAAGGTAATCCACACCAAACGCCAAAAGCATCTGCCGCTGCTCGTGCGTTTCAACATATTCAGCAACAACGCTGAGTGATTTGGTTTTCGCCAGATTACAGATCGATTTCACAATCATCGCATCCATGCTGTCGGTACAAATATCCTTTATAAAACAGCCATCTATTTTTATAACGTCTGCCTCCAGGCGCTTCAGCCGCTCGTAGTTGGCATAGCCCGTACCGAAATCATCAATGGCAATTTTGAATCCGAATTCACGCAGCTTCTGGATATTAAAAATACTGCTTTCAGACTCAGAAAAAGCCTGCTCTTCAGTGACTTCGATAATCACCGCTGCGCAAGAGACGCCATGGCGTTTAAATAGAGCAATAATCTCTGATGCTGTCTCTTTCTGCATCAGCGTGAGTGGCATGAGATTGACCGAGAACCGGGCGTAAAAGTGCGACACAGGATGATCCGCCAACCATATCACCATGGCTTCCACCACGCTCAGGTCAAAACGCCTGCTGAGGTTAAATTGTGCAAAGAGTGGGATGAATTGGTCGGGGAAAATCAATTCGCCATCACTTTCCAGCCGCGTCAGGATTTCGTGATATCCCCCGCCTTCAGCATTCTGAATGGGTTGCACATACAGACGCAAACCGCCCTCAGTGAGAGCGCGTTTGACACGGCTCAACAGGAAAACGCGTTCCGTCGTCTGGTCAGATATCGTTGCCAGGCTGTGCGTTAATGCTAATACGGTTTGATTTGCACAAGACTGCTCTGATAACCAACTCAGTTGACCCAGCACATGATGAAGTTTCTCACCCCATTCATCGCTCATGCTCCCCCAGGATGCGCCAAATTCGACATCAAGAGCCGTATTGTTCCAGTAAATTCTTCGATTATTAAGATGGTCAACAATGTGCTGCAAGCGCGCAGCCGTTTCGGTGCCGTTCAGTACAAGTACCAACTCGCTACCCGGTAGCTGGAAAAGTTTTTCATCGGTCAGTAAAAACGGCTGTAGAGCGCTCGTAACTTCACGCTTACAGTTTACGCGCATCATCATCCCATAATGCCGACTTAGAAACTCCAGGTTGGCTATGCGCAAGCAACACACATGAAAGTGCGGGTGTTTTTCTAGAAAAGCTTCCAGAGCGCGCATATTAGGTAAGCCCGTTAAGGGGTCGGTCAATGCCCTCTCCTGCCAACCCTGCTTTAACCACTCGCCATGCTGATAGATACGTGACATGTAAAGCAGACATAGCGTGAACGAAATCAGAACGGAGAGAACAAATGCCAGGGAGTAGCCATTCTCTACACCGTAAAGGAAATTTCCATTATAGGTGAGTAGCAAAAATACGCAGATAGCCCAACTGAACGAAATTACAATATAGCTTAATCGGCTAATACCTATAGTGAACAGGATAAATATGATCGGAACCAGATAGCCTGCAATGTAATTTGCGCGAAAAGGCGTGCACAGGGCAATCAGTACAGCGATCAGAAGCATCAACCAGAATAATGTAAAAAAGATATGTTTTTTAGAAAAAGAAGGTCTGACATGATACCGCCAAATTTTCATGGCATAACGAGGATTAATCATCATCCTTAAGGGGTAATAAAACATCATGGTAAATATTATTGCAGACGATATTAGGCTCTGAACATCGATAACGTTATCCATTGCTGAGCCTAGGCCAAAATAATTCGACAGCATCACAGGAAAATGGAGTAAATATCCTATCAAAAACATAGATAATTTAATGCTAATGGGGAGTATAAAACCCAACCAAAAAATCTGTATCCCTATGTTTCGATTAGGGACTCCAAACCGCCATCGTCGCCCAAGCTGCCATCGCATAATACCGCAGACAACCAACACAGAAAATACCTGGCAAAACAATAACGCTAATGACTGTATGAGCGTTAATTGTAAACCCCAGGCATTAATAAGTGCAGTGCTAACAATAATGGGGGCAATCGCACGTCGGCCAAATAATAGAATAACCGCCAGCATTACGCTCAGCGGAAGCCAGGCAAGATATATATCATTATCATTAACAATTGCACGAGGGGAGATATAGCGGGAAAGAGGAAGAGTCAGCAGGCAAATAATAGAAGCGATTGCGAATATTCTTAAGCTTTCAAGAATTTTTTTTGTCATTACGGTTAGCAACCTCATTTACCTGACAGTGCGTTAATGCGTAAGAATAGTAAGTTTATTAATTCCGCGAAGCAAGTCTCCCTTTAAGGGTCGCCAGCGTTTTTGCCAAAGGTTTACTCGCCGTATAAGAAATACGTTGTTTTGCAACAAAGGGAGGGATGTTTTTTACATTACCATAAAAAAACCCCCGCCATTCGGCGAGGGTCTGAATTTGGTGGAGCTAAGCGGGATCGAACCGCTGACCTCTTGCATGCCATGCAAGCGCTCTCCCAGCTGAGCTATAGCCCCACAGTGTCTTTACGTTCCAAACTCTTCTGGATAAGAATTTGGTGGAGCTAAGCGGGATCGAACCGCTGACCTCTTGCATGCCATGCAAGCGCTCTCCCAGCTGAGCTATAGCCCCAACGTAAAGCTGTCGTGTTGACGGGCGGCATAATATGAATTCCATTGAAGTGTGTCAACGGCAAAATCAGCCCCACTCTTTCAATCGTCGAAAAATCAGGCAAATAAAGCACATTGCGAAGCGGCTCGCAGTCCTAAGTTAAGCCTGTCACGTTTTCACGTAAAAGGGTGCTATAAGATGAACCACTAATTAACCCTACTGATACTCAGGTGATTGTATGATCAAGGAACGAATGACGCCGGAGGAGCTGTCCCGGCTCACGGGCTATAGCCGTCAGACCATCAATAAATGGGTACGTAAAGAGGGTTGGAAAACTTCACCAAGGCCGGGAGTTCAGGGCGGAAAAGCGCGTTTGGTACATGTGAACGAAAAAGTCAGGGAATTTATTCGTTCTGCCTGTCGAATAACCGACGACCCTCAGCTATCGGAAGGCAGTGCAAGCCTTAGCGCACTTAACGCGCTGCTCCTGACACTGGCAAATGAAATGACCCCGGATGAACAAAAGCAGCTGACCACGCTGTTACTGCGGGAAGGGATTTCCGGATTATTACAACGATTAGGAATACGTGACCAGAACTAATATGAATAAATTACGGAGCAAAATGACCACGGAAGAGTTGGCCGAAAGTCTTGGCGTGGCCAAGCAAACGGTAAACCGCTGGGTGCGCAAGCAAGGCTGGAAAACAGAGGGTATAAACGGGGTGAAAGGTGGACGGGCAAGGCTCATTCATATTGACGCCAGGGTCCGCGAGCACATCGTTAACTTGCCCGCCATTCGTAACCGTCAGGTCACCTATCATCTTGCTGAGCCATCAGCCACATATGGTGGTACTACCCCACCTCGTGTGTTGCGTCAGGTTATCGATACACTGGAAAATATGACCCAAATCGAGCAGGAGAGGCTTGCTGCGCTACTGACACGTGAGGGCATCCAGGGATTTCTCAACCGTCTCGGTATTGCTGAAGAGCACGCATAAAAAACGGCAGGGAAACCTGCCGTTTAATTATCGTCTGTTGTGAAAGATTACTGCTGACTTTCACGCTCAGCAATAAAGTCCAGGGCTTTGTTAATGCGCGCAACGCTGCGAGTCTTACCAATGGCGTGGACCGTTACGTCCAGGCCGGGTGACTGGCCTGCACCTGTCACCGCGACGCGCAGTGGCATACCGACTTTACCCATACCGATTTCGAGCTCGTCTGCAGTTGCCTGAATCGCATGATGAACATTCTCTGCTGACCATTCGGTAATGGCGGCCAGTTTATCGCGCACCACTTCCAGAGGCTGACGCGCAACCGGGCGCAGATGTTTTTTTGCTGCATCCGCATCAAACGCGTCGAACTCTTCATAAAAATAGCGGCAGCTTTCAGCGATTTCTTTAAGCGTCTTGCAGCGCTCACCGAGCAGTTTCACCAGATCCGCGAGCTCAGGGCCAGTGCGGGTATCAATGTTAGCCTGCTCAATATGCCATTGCAGATAGGTCGCCACGTACTCAGGCTGCATGGTGTTAATGTAATGGTGATTCAGCCACAGCAGTTTATCTGTGTTAAACGCACTGGCTGACTTACTTACCGCGCTCAGAGAGAACAGCTTGATCATCTCTTCACGACTGAAGATTTCCTGATCGCCACTGGACCACCCCAAACGCACCAGGTAGTTCAGCAACGCTTCAGGCAAATAGCCGTCATCACGGTACTGCATCACGCTCACTGCACCGTGGCGTTTAGACAGTTTCTTACCGTCGTCGCCATTGATCATAGAAACGTGCGCGTAAACCGGCACCGGCGCATTCAACGCTTTCAGGATGTTGATCTGGCGCGGGGTGTTGTTGATATGGTCTTCGCCACGGATAACGTGAGAGATCTCCATATCCCAGTCGTCAACGACGACACAGAAGTTATAGGTTGGAGAACCATCGGTGCGACGGATAATAAGATCGTCCAACTCCTGATTGCTGAATTCAATCGGGCCACGGATCTGATCGTCAAAAATAACGGAACCGTCTTGTGGGTTAGCGAAACGTACAACGCAGGGTTCATCATCAGCGTGATGTTCGTGGCTGTGGCGGCAGCGGCCGTCGTAGCGAGGTTTATCGCCATTCGCCATTTGTTCTTCACGTAATGCATCCAGACGCTCTTTTGAGCAATAGCACTTATAGGCTGTGCCCGCGACGATCATGTCATCAATTACCGCGTTATAACGGTCAAAACGCTTGGTCTGGAAGTACGGGCCTTCATCCCACTCCAGATTCAGCCAGTTCATCCCATCCATAATGGCTTCGATGGCTTCCGGCGTGGAGCGCTCAAGATCGGTGTCTTCAATACGTAACACGAACTCACCGCCGTGGTTACGTGCAAAAAGCCAGGAATAGAGAGCAGTACGTGCTCCACCGACGTGCAAATAACCTGTCGGGCTGGGCGCGAAGCGAGTTTTGATTTTCATGAAATGGCCTTACGTTATGAACGATGCCGACGACCGGCAAATGCTGGGAAAAAAACAATGGGCAATATTCTATCACTGTGGGGCGATTCCTCAATGATGTTGCCTGTTTGACGTGCAGGTTTGCTAATTTTGTTTAGAAATCATGCTGCATGGGTGGTTTAGCAATCCTTTTGTCTAATTTTACGACGAACGAACGAAAACTTTAGAAAAGGCGTTGACTCATTTTCAACTCTCCCTATAATGCGACTCCACACAGCGGGGGTGATTAGCTCAGTTGGTAGAGCACCTCCTTTACACGGAGGGGGTCGGCGGTTCGAGCCCGTCATCACCCACCATCTACTTCACGTAGACTCCGCAGTGTAGATAAGAATTTGAGATTGGGCGATTAGCTCAGTTGGTAGAGCATCTCCTTTACACGGAGGGGGTCGGCGGTTCGAGCCCGTCATCGCCCACCATTCTCAAAAAATTTCTTATCTGAGTAGTACCGAAATGGGTGATTAGCTCAGTTGGTAGAGCACCTCCTTTACACGGAGGGGGTCGGCGGTTCGAGCCCGTCATCACCCACCATTCGGGTCGTTAGCTCAGTTGGTAGAGCAGTTGACTTTTAATCAATTGGTCGCAGGTTCGAATCCTGCACGACCCACCAATGTAAAAAAGCGCCCTAAAGGCGCTTTTTTGCTATCTACGATTTGAAAGATTCGAGCCAGCAGCAGGTTCGAGCCGAACGAAGTGAGGCACCGGAGCCACTGGCGACGGCCCGAAGGGTGAGCAACGTGAATCATCCTGCACGACCTACTAATGCAAAACGCTTAACGTTACTTGCGTATCAACACGAACTGCCTGAAATTAAGTCGTCCGCTCAATATACTTTTCATCATAAGCCCCCTGCCCCTGCACATTTCGACTTTACTGCATTCTGACCTGCTAAATCTGGCAGGTACACTCAAGCTATTGTTACAAATGCCGATATTCTTGTTTTATGGCGAGAGGAAATAACATGACAACTATCCAGGCATCTACCCCTTCACTTCAGACGAGCAGCAGCGGTAGCAGTGGCAGTAGCTCAACGAGCAATGACATCTCATCACAGATCAGCCGCCTTATGACGAAGATCACCAAGCTGACCCAACAGCTTAAAGATGTCACAAGCGGGAGTGGCAGCGTCGAAGAAAAGAAAAAGCAGGCTGAGCTCATTCAGGAGCAGCTCAAAATGCTACAGGCCCAACTGGCACAGTTACAGCGCCAGCAAGCCGAAGAAAGCCAACAAAAACAAGCGCAACAACAGGGCAAAGCCGAAGGTGTGAATTCACCGACGGACAGTCATCAGATCGATATCTACATCTAATCGTCAGTTGCGTTAAACAGCGGATCGCGTATGCGGGCCTCCATTAATTGCTGTGCCTGCATACGAACGACTTCCCATAATGCGTGAGCCGCCCCCGAAAGTGAGCGGTTTTTGCGCCGCGCCAGCATCAACTTGCGTTCGATACACGGCGTAAAACGCTTTACAACCAGCCGACTTCCCTGAGGCAGCGGCAGTGCAAGCGCAGGTAACACACTGATACCAATCCCCGCCTCAACCATCGGGAATAGCGTCGCAGGATGACCAATTTCCTGCACGATTATCGCCTTAACGTTTTGCTCGGCCAGCGCCATGTCAATCAGCGGGCGGCTTCCGGACGCATAATCCTGCAGCACCAGATTCGCCCCCTGGAGTGCCTGCCATGTGACCTCTGGCAAGGCCGCCAGCGGGTCATCGTCACGACATAACAACAAGAAAGGCTCAGAGAGCACCATCTCGCACTCAAGATCCGTGACCGGACCGGGGTCGATAACAATCCCAAAATCGACATCCCCCTGACGAATGCTCTCCAGCACCCATTGCTGTGGCCGGTCATGCAGCACAAAATTGATATCGGGATAACACTGATTACTTTCAGCAATACACTGCGGAATGAGATGCGCTGAAATCGTCTGGCTTGCTGCCACGCGCACCGTTCCGGAAAGCTGCTGTCCGACTCGGCCCACATCACGCAGAGTGCTATTAAGTTCATCCAACAGTCTTTCAAGGCGTAAAGCCAGCTGCTGCCCCGCTTCAGTGAGCACCACTTCACGCGTGGTTCGATCCAGAAGACGCACGCCGGTCTGTAGCTCCAGCTCTTTCACGCTGTGGCTCACCGCCGACTGGCTCAGGCCAATTATCTCACCGGCGCGGCTAAAACTTTTGGCCTGCGCGACGGTGACAAAAACACGAAGCTGACGTAGAGAATAATTCATATTTTTAATTCATGAATGGATGCAATAAATCGATTTTATTTCTCAAACAGAACAAAGCACAATAGCGAAATCTGTTTTCAGGAGCGTTTATGAAACTCTTTCGCATTCTCGATCCCTTTACTCTCACCCTCATTGCCGTCGTGCTGCTGGCCTCATTTTTCCCGGCCCGCGGCAGCTTCGTTCCTTTCGTTGAAGGTTTAACGACTGCAGCCATTGCCCTGCTGTTCTTCATGCACGGTGCAAAACTCTCCCGTGAAGCCATCATTGCAGGCGGCAGTCACTGGCGACTGCATCTGTGGGTGATGTGCAGTACGTTCGTGATATTCCCGATCCTCGGCGTACTGTTCGCGTGGTGGGCACCGGTCAATGTCGATCCCGCGCTTTATACCGGCTTCCTCTATCTGTGCATTTTGCCCGCGACGGTGCAGTCAGCCATTGCCTTTACGTCTCTGGCCGGAGGCAACGTGGCGGCGGCAGTCTGTTCGGCGTCAGCCTCAAGTCTGTTAGGGATTTTTGTTTCGCCGCTGCTGGTCGGGCTATTGATGAACATGCATGGTGCGGAAGGCAATCTGGAACAGGTGGGCAAAATCTGCCTGCAGTTGCTGCTGCCATTTGTGCTGGGCCATCTTTCTCGCCCATGGATTGGCGACTTTGTGGCGAGAAATAAAAAGTGGATTGGCAAAACTGATCAGACGTCGATTTTGCTGGTGGTCTATTCCGCGTTTGGTGAAGCCGTCGTAAACGGTATCTGGCACAAAGTCGGCATCGGTTCGTTGCTGTTTATTGCGCTGGTGAGCTGTGTGCTGCTGGCGATAATTATTGCGGTGAACATGTTTGCCGCGCGTCGATTCGGGTTTAATAAAGCCGATGAAATCACCATCGTCTTCTGCGGGTCAAAAAAGAGTCTGGCGAATGGCATACCGATGGCGAATATTCTTTTCCCGACGTCGGTCATTGGGATGATGGTGCTGCCGCTGATGATCTTCCACCAGATCCAGCTGATGGTGTGCGCAGTGATGGCACGACGCTACAAACGTCAAACCGAAAAGCTGGCGCAGGAAGAGACCCACGCCGCAAAAGCTTAAGGCCGTTTGAGGGGCTGAACCAGATGGCTCAGCCCTTCTGATTTAATGAGCAGCGTGATAGCCATCAGTTCACCCAGTCGGCCGGCAGGAAATTCATCCTTTCGCGCGAACCACAGAAAATACTCTTCTGGAACATCAATCAGCCGACGGCCTTTGTATTTCCCAAAAGGCATTTCGGTATTGGCGATCTCGATGAGCTGTTCTTTCTCCACGTTACTCTCCCAGTAGCCTAATCATTTCGGCTTCGTCGATAACCTCAATGCCCAGTTCCTGCGCTTTCGCCAGTTTCGAGCCTGCCGCTTCACCGGCAATCACCAGATCGGTTTTCTTCGATACGCTGCCCGCTACTTTTGCCCCCAGCGCGACCAGACGCGCTTTGGCGTCGTCACGCGAAAGCTGGCTCAGACTGCCAGTGAGTACCACCGTTTTGCCCGCAAACGGGCTGTCGATTTCTTCGGCGTTGATAACAACCGGTGCGGGCCAGTGAATACCCTCTTCCAGCAGTTTGCCGATCACGTCGCGGTTACTCTCTTCAGCAAAGAAGTTAAAGACGTGAGTGGCGACAACAATCCCGACATCGGGCACTTTTTGCAGGTCGTCAATCGTCGCCTTTTCAAGCTGCTCAAGCGTACCGAAATGAGCCGCCAGACCTGCCGCTGTCGCCTCACCCACTTCGCGAATCCCCAGCGCATACAGGAAGCGGGCAAACGTTGTTTCTTTCGCTTTCTCCAGGGCATTAACGACGTTTTGCGCGGACTTCGGTCCCATTCGATCGAGCCCGGTCAGCTTCCCTGCAGTCAGGCGGAACAGATCGGCAGCCGTGTGGACATACTCTTTCTCGACCAGTTGGTCGATGATTTTATCGCCCATCCCGTCCACATCTAATGCCCGACGCGATACGAAGTGCTTGAGGGCCTCTTTACGCTGAGCACCACAAATCAAGCCGCCCGTACAGCGCGTTACCACTTCGCCTTCAACACGTTCGACATCGGAGCCACAGACCGGGCAATGGGCCGGGAAAACAATCTCACGGGTATCGTCAGGACGCTCAGACTCCACGACGTTAACGACCTGCGGAATGACATCACCGGCGCGGCGAATAACGACTTTATCGCCAATACGCAGGCCCAGGCGGGCAATTTCGTCGGCATTATGCAAAGTCGCATTGCTGACCAGTACGCCAGCCACCTGCACCGGCTCCAGGCGCGCAACGGGTGTGATAGCGCCCGTGCGTCCGACCTGGAACTCCACGTCGCGCACAAAGGTCATTTGCTCCTGAGCCGGGAATTTAAACGCAACGGCCCAGCGCGGCGCGCGGGCGACGAAGCCCAACTGTTCCTGAAGCGCCAGGGAATTCACTTTGATCACCACGCCGTCAATATCAAACCCCAGCGACGGGCGGTCTTCTTCCACCTTGTGATAAAACGCCAGCACGGCTTCGGGAGAGTCGCACAGCTGTACGCGGTTGCTGACCGGCAAGCCCCACGCTTTAAACTGCAGCAAACGTCCCAGATGGGTATCAGGCAATTCGCCCCCTTCCAGAATACCGACGCCGTAGCAGAAGAACGTGAGCGGTCGCTTCGCCGTAATGCGCGGATCCAGCTGGCGCAACGACCCTGCCGCCGCATTTCGCGGGTTGGCGAAAATTTTTCCGCCCGTACGACGCGCTTCGTCGTTGATCTTCTCAAAGCCCTTCTGCGGGAGGAAAACTTCACCACGCACTTCAAGACGCGCGGGAATATTGTCACCACGCAGCGTTAATGGGATGGCGCGAATGGTCCGTACGTTGGCAGTGATATCTTCGCCTGTTGTACCATCGCCGCGCGTCGCAGCGCGCACCAGCAGACCATTTTCATACAGAATACTGACGGCCAATCCGTCAAGCTTTAGCTCACAGCACCAGGTCAGGGAATCCGCGCTTTTTAGCCGGTCCTGAACGCGCTTGTTGAACGCGAGAAAACTCTCTTCATCGAAAACGTTGTCCAGCGAAAGCATAGGTACTTCGTGACGCACCTGGCTGAAGGAGGCCAGCGGCGCGGCACCCACGCGCTGGGTCGGTGAATCAGGCGTAATGAGCTCGGGGTACTGCGCTTCCAGCTCGCGCAACTCACGCATTAGACGGTCATATTCCGCATCCGGGACTTCCGGGGCGTCCATCACATGATAAAGATATTCATGATGGCGAAGTGTGGTTCTTAGCTGTGTCAGTTGTTGTTCGATTGAGTCCATAACGCACCATCAATGAGAAAAACCCCCGACATGCGGGGGTTCTGGAGGAGGGGAAGACACGCAGGTATTACGCGTTGGCTTCCTTAACTTCGCGGATGCGATCCTGATATTCGCGCAGTTTCTGCGGCGTCATCATACGACGTTGATCGTCGAGTACCATACCGCCGACTTCATCAGCGATATGCTGAGCGGATTGCAGCATCAGCTTAAAGTTTTGCAGTTCATCGCCGTAAGACGGGACCTGCATAAAGATGGTGATACCCGGCGTGAGGAAATCACCGGTCATTTCCGGATCAAACGTCCCTGGGTTCACCATATTGGCCAGGCTAAACAGCGCAGGACCACTGCCATCTGGGCTTAAATGACGATGGAAAATGTTCATATCGCCAAATTTAAAGCCAGCCTGCTGAATACTGTTAAGCAGTAACTCACCATTAAGCTGGGTGCCATGGTGAGCCGCCACGTTCATGATGATGACCGTTTCTTTACGCTGCGGTTTTTCAACCACTGGCGCTTCTTCTACAACCGGTTCTGGCTCAACAGGCGGTGCAGGCTGTGTTTGCACAGGCTGAGGTTCCGGCTGCGGCTGCTGAACAGGTTGCACAGGCTGATGCTGCGGAACCGGCTGTGGCTGCGCGACAGGCTGTTGATGCACAGGCTGCGGTTGTGGCTGGCGGACCGGCTCTTCCACAGGCTGAGGAGCCTGTGGACGCGGCTGTGCAGAAGCATACGGCGGCTGATACTGATGCTGCGGAGACTGACGAGGCGCTTCTTGCTCCCCATGGCCTACGCCGGGCGCCGTATTGACCCGATGGACGCGCACTTCACCCACGCCCTCGTCGTCGTTATCTTCGATGTCGTCATCACCGTCATCATTACGATGAGACTTCATGCGCTTCAGTGGGCGATCGCGAAACATAGACGAACGTTCTTTACGGCTGGTCCAAAAACCATGTACCAGTAAAGCAAGTATGGCGATCGCGCCAACAATGATTAATATCAGACGCAAATCCTGCATCATTATATTCTCTGTTGTTCTAACACCTTGCCACCACGGCAAACATTTACTCACTAAGAGTATTTGCCGATTACGTCAAGTGCAAGTGTGTGCGGAGCATTCACAGCATAAAGATGGATGAAATCGTGCTTTTTGCTGTTTTTTCGAACATTTCCGAACTGGTCATTGATCCATAACTCGATAATATAGGTGAGCAATTCCACTGGTTGTGAAAAAAGGAGTACAGCCTGGTTATGGTTTCAACCTTAAATTCAGCCCCGCGCAGCGGCATTGGGTATTTTTCACAGGGATGGAAACTGGTCTCCCTGCCAGGCATCCGACGCTTTGTGATCATGCCTTTACTGATCAATATTTTACTGATGGGCGCCGCATTCTGGTGGCTGTTTACCCAACTCGAAAGTTGGGTGCCCTCCATCATGAGCCACGTTCCAGACTGGCTGCAGTGGCTTAGCTATCTGTTATGGCCGATTGTGGTCATTTCGGTCCTGTTGGTTTTTGGCTATTTCTTCTCGACGATAGCCAACTGGATAGCTGCCCCGTTTAATGGGCTGCTGGCTGAACAACTGGAAGCCCGGCTGACAGGCGCTACGCCGCCCGATACCGGCGTGTTCGGCATCATGAAAGATGTGCCGCGCATCATGAAGCGTGAATGGCAGAAATTTGCCTGGTATTTGCCGCGTGCCATTATGCTGCTCATTCTCTATTTTATTCCCGGCATCGGCCAGACTGTGGCTCCCGTTCTGTGGTTCCTGTTCAGTGCGTGGATGCTGGCCATACAATATTGCGACTATCCGTTCGACAATCACAAAGTGCCGTTCAAGACGATGCGCACCGCCCTTCGCAGTCAAAAAGTGATCAACATGCAGTTTGGCGCACTCACCAGCCTGTTCACCATGATTCCGGTGCTGAATTTGTTCATCATGCCTGTTGCCGTTTGCGGTGCGACAGCCATGTGGGTGGACTGTTATCGCGATAAACATGCGTTATGGAAATAGTGCAAACCTGTGTAAACCGGAGTGGCTTATGCCGCGCCTTATTCCATACTTGAACGCATTATTTCTCAACAGCATATAGATATGCGATTTCCTTACTTCCCCATACCTTCTCAACAGGTATGCTGGAGCGGTATCCCAATTTCATACAGTTAAGGACAGGCCATGAGTAAGATTTACGAAGACAACTCGTTGACGATCGGTCATACGCCCTTGGTTCGACTGAACCGTATCGGTAATGGACGCATTCTGGTGAAGGTCGAATCACGTAACCCGAGCTTCAGCGTGAAGTGCCGCATCGGTGCAAATATGATTTGGGATGCCGAAAAACGCGGCGTTCTGAAGCCTGGTATTGAACTGGTTGAACCTACCAGTGGCAACACCGGTATTGCCCTCGCTTACGTTGCTGCAGCGCGAGGTTATAAACTCACGCTGACCATGCCAGAAACCATGAGCATTGAGCGTCGCAAACTGCTGAAAGCGCTGGGAGCTAATTTGGTTCTAACCGAAGGCGCGAAAGGCATGAAAGGTGCCATTCAGAAAGCAGAAGAAATCGTTGCAGGCGATCCGGCTAAATATCTGCTGCTCCAGCAGTTTAGCAACCCAGCAAACCCGGAAATTCACGAGAAAACAACCGGTCCTGAAATTTGGGAAGATACGGACGGTCAGGTTGACGTATTTATTTCCGGTGTGGGTACCGGGGGTACTTTGACCGGCGTTAGCCGTTATATTAAAGGCACGAAAGGCAAAAAAGATCTGATTACCGTTGCGGTTGAACCAACGGATTCTCCGGTTATTGCCCAGGCACTGGCAGGTGAAGAGCTGAAACCGGGCCCGCATAAAATTCAGGGTATCGGCGCAGGCTTTATTCCAGGTAACCTGGATCTGAAGCTGATTGATAAAGTCGTTGCCATTACTAACGAAGAAGCCATCTCTACGGCGCGTCGTCTGATGGATGAGGAAGGTATTCTTGCGGGCATCTCTTCCGGCGCGGCAGTGGCTGCTGCGTTGAAACTCCAGGAAGATGAAACCTTTACCAATAAGAATATAGTGGTTATCCTCCCCTCTTCGGGTGAGCGTTATTTAAGCACTGCACTGTTTGCCGATCTCTTTACCGAAAAAGAGCTGCAACAGTAATGCCAGCATGTTAAAAACGCGTAAAAAAGCACCCTAATGGGTGCTTTTTTGTGGTCCACTTCAAACTTTTACCCCTCCTGGCATTGATTCACCCCGTCGGGTCTGGTATTTAACCTGACAATTATTTTGAAGCGCGAAATTAATCAATGTGAGAAATCGACTTGCTGAATCGATTTTATGATTTGGTTCAAGTCTTGCTTTGACTGCATAATGTTTAATGACGAGCGAAACGTCAGCGCTAACAAGACAGGCTAAAGTTAAGCCGCCAGGCTAGACTTTAGTTCCACAACACTAAACCTATAAGTTGGGGAAATACAATGTTCCAGCAAGAAGTTACCATTACTGCTCCAAACGGTCTGCATACCCGCCCTGCTGCTCAGTTTGTTAAAGAAGCTAAAGGCTTCACTTCTGAGATCACTGTGACCTCCAACGGCAAAAGCGCTAGCGCCAAAAGCCTGTTCAAACTGCAGACTCTGGGCCTGACTCAGGGCACCGTAGTGGCTATTTCTGCAGAGGGTGAAGACGAGCAGAAAGCAGTTGAGCATCTGGTAAAACTGATGGCTGAGCTCGAGTAAGTTCCGGGTTCTTTTTAATATCAGTCACAAGTAAGGTAGGGTTATGATTTCAGGCATTTTAGCATCCCCGGGTATCGCTTTCGGCAAAGCACTTCTGCTGAAAGAAGACGAGATCGTCATCGACCGGAAAAAAATTTCTGCCGACAAGGTTGATCAGGAAGTTGAACGTTTTCTGAGCGGTCGTGCAAAGGCATCTGCGCAGCTGGAAGCGATCAAAACTAAAGCTGGTGAAACTTTCGGTGAAGAAAAAGAAGCCATCTTCGAAGGGCACATCATGCTGCTCGAAGATGAGGAGCTTGAGCAGGAAATCATAGCCCTGATTAAAGATAAAGGCATGACGGCCGACGCGGCTGCGCATGAAATTATCGAAGGTCAGGCAACTGCCCTTGAAGAACTGGATGATGAATACCTGAAAGAACGTGCGGCTGACGTACGTGACATCGGTAAGCGCCTGCTACGCAACATTTTAGGCCTGGCCATCATCGATCTCAGCTCAATTCAGGATGAAGTTATCCTGGTCGCCGCTGACCTGACGCCGTCTGAAACCGCACAGCTGAACCTGAACAAGGTGCTGGGTTTCATCACTGACGCCGGTGGCCGCACCTCCCACACCTCTATCATGGCGCGTTCTCTTGAACTGCCCGCGATCGTGGGCACAGGTAGCGTTACTTCTCAGGTTAAAAACGACGATTATCTGATTCTGGATGCCGTAAACAATGTGGTTTACGTCAACCCAACCAACGAAGAAATCGAGAAACTGCGCGCCGTTCAGGAGCAGGTTGCTTCCGAGAAAACCGAACTCGCTAAACTGAAAGATCTGCCTGCTATCACGCTGGATGGTCATCAGGTAGAAGTGTGCGCAAACATCGGTACCGTACGTGACGTAGACGGCGCTGAGCGCAACGGCGCGGAAGGTGTCGGTCTGTACCGTACTGAATTCCTGTTCATGGACCGTGACGCCCTGCCAACTGAAGAAGAGCAGTTCGCAGCCTATAAAGCGGTTGCTGAAGCTTGCGGCTCTCAGGCCGTTATCGTGCGTACCATGGACATCGGCGGCGACAAAGAACTGCCGTACATGAACTTCCCGAAAGAAGAGAACCCGTTCCTGGGCTGGCGTGCAGTACGTATCGCTATGGACCGTAAAGAGATCCTGCGCGATCAGGTTCGTGCGATTCTGCGTGCATCGTCCTTCGGTAAACTGCGCATTATGTTCCCGATGATCATCTCTGTTGAAGAAGTGCGTGCACTGAAGAAAGAGATCGAAATCTACAAACAGGAACTGCGTGACGAAGGCAAAGCCTTTGATGAGACAATCGAAGTCGGCGTGATGGTAGAAACACCTGCTGCCGCCGTTATTGCTCGTCATTTAGCCAAAGAAGTTGATTTCTTTAGTATCGGCACCAATGATTTAACGCAGTACACCCTGGCAGTTGACCGTGGTAATGATATGATTTCACATCTCTACCAGCCAATGTCACCATCCGTACTCAACCTGATCAAGCAAGTTATTGATGCTTCTCATGCTGAAGGCAAATGGACTGGCATGTGTGGTGAGCTTGCAGGCGACGAACGTGCTACACTTCTGTTGCTGGGTATGGGTCTGGACGAGTTCTCTATGAGCGCCATTTCCATCCCGCGCATTAAGAAGATTATCCGTAACACGAACTTCGAAGATGCGAAGGTGTTAGCAGAGCAGGCTCTTGCTCAACCGACAACGGACGAGTTAATGACGCTGGTTAACAAGTTCATTGAAGAAAAAACAATCTGCTAATCCACGAGATGCGGCCCAATTACTGCTTAGGAGAAGATCATGGGTTTGTTCGATAAACTGAAATCTCTGGTTTCTGATGATAAGAAAGACACCGGAACTATTGAGATTATTGCTCCGCTGTCTGGCGAAATCGTGAATATCGAAGACGTGCCGGATGTTGTTTTTGCCGAGAAAATTGTTGGTGATGGCATTGCTATCAAACCAACCGGCAACAAAATGGTTGCTCCTGTTGACGGCACCATCGGTAAAATTTTTGAAACTAACCATGCGTTCTCTATCGAATCCGATAGCGGTATCGAACTGTTCGTTCACTTCGGTATCGACACTGTCGAACTGAAAGGCGAAGGCTTCAAACGTATCGCAGAAGAAGGTCAACGTGTGAAAGTTGGCGACACCGTGATCGAATTCGATCTGGCCCTGCTGGAAGAGAAAGCCAAGTCTACCCTGACTCCGGTTGTTATCTCCAACATGGACGAAATCAAAGAACTGATCAAACTGTCTGGCAGCGTGACCGTGGGTGAAACCCCAGTGATCCGCATCAAGAAGTAATTCTTGCCGCACAGAGAAATGGCGCCTTAGGGCGCCATTTTTGTTTATGCCGTGAGCGCTTTTTTATACCGGGAGTATCAGCTCGTCGAAACCTTTTTGCTGGGTGTACTTCATCACTTCAGTCACCCGATCGCCTGCACGACGTATCGCCTCTGCAACATCACTCCCCTGCACAATGCCACTCACCAACTCTGAACAGAACAGATCGCCCGTTCCTTTTAAATCGGTCGCGACGCGCGGATGGTGAGTCACCACGACGTCCTCTTTCGTCACCAGCACCACATGAATATTGTCTGGATCAGCGGCCACCGGCGCGCTGGTGATCGCCACCCATTTGAGGGTCTCTGACAGCAATCCTTTTGCGGCAGAAATGGCGCTTTCAGGGGTGCGGCACGGCTGACCACTCAGCACCTCAAGCTCAAAGACGTTGGGCGTGATTCCCTGGGCCAGTGGCAGCAAGTGCTCACAATAGGCTTTGGGGATTTCAGGATTAACGTACATACCGCTGTCGATATCCCCCATCACCGGATCGACCAGTACCAGCAAATCAGGATGCTGTTGCTTCACCGTTTTAAGCCACTGCGCCAGGATTTTTATCTGACTGGCGCTGCCCATATAACCCGTCGTCACTGCTTTCAGTTCGCGCAACACGTCGCGTTCTTCCAGCGCTTTCAGATAACCGCTAAACCATTCGTCCGGGATCACGCCGCCATAAAACGTATCGTAATGCGGCGTATTGCTGAACAGCACCGTTGGAACGGCCATCACGGTGAGCTGATGCAGTCTGATATTTGGCACAGCGATACTGTTACCTACGCTGCCGTAAACCACCTGCGACTGCACAGCAACAATATCGGTCTGCTGCGCACGGGTTTTATCCCGAAATAAAATCATCTCCATGACGCTTAAATCCCCGCCCCCTGCGAATAACTCTCTTCACCAAACACGCCAGTAGAAAGATAACGATCGCCGCGGTCGCAAATAATCGCTACCACGCACGCGCCCGGATTCTGCTGGGCTACCCGCAATGCTCCTGCTACCGCGCCACCCGAACTGACGCCGCAGAAAATACCTTCGCGCACCGCCAGTTCACGCATCGTATTTTCCGCCTCGCGCTGATGAATATCCAGTACCACATCCACCAGCGACGCATTAAAAATGCCCGGCATATACTCCGCAGGCCAGCGACGGATCCCTGGAATGCTGCTGCCCTCTTCCGGCTGCAGGCCAACAATCGTCACTGCGGTGTCCTGTTCACGCAGAAAACGAGAAACACCCGTGATCGTCCCCGTCGTACCCATGCTTGAGACAAAATGGGTCATTCGCCCTTCTGTCTGCTGCCAGATTTCCGGTCCCGTCGTGGTGTAATGCGCGTAAGGATTATCAGGATTGTTAAACTGATCCAGTAGCTTACCTTCACCGCGCTGTGCCATTTCAAGGGCCAAATCGCGCGCGCCTTCCATACCCCGCTCTTTCGTCACGAGGATAAGCTCGGCACCATAGGCGCGCATCGCAGCCCGACGCTCCTGGCTCATGTTGTCCGGCATCAACAGCTTCATGTGATAGCCTTTCAGTGCGGCAATCATCGCCAGCGCAATACCCGTATTGCCGCTGGTCGCTTCGATCAGCACATCGCCAGGCTGTATTTCGCCGCGCTTTTCGGCCTCGACAATCATCGATAACGCCGCACGATCTTTAACGGAACCTGCCGGATTGTTGCCTTCAAGTTTGACCCAGACTTCACTGCCGTTGGTTGGCCCCATGCGTTGCAGTTTGACCAGAGGGGTATTGCCGATGGTTTGCTCTAATGTGTTCACGGTTTTTGCTCAAAAAAAAGCCCGGAAGCGCAACGCCACCGGGCGATAAACATACTGATTAACCTATCAGGCAGACTCGGCCAGAGCAAGTTCCTCACGCGCTTCGATTCGCTCGTTACCATGATAAATCCGCGCATTCTGCAAGCCGACAAACAGGCGCTCACCGCGATGTGGCGGCTCTTCATCCCGCATCACCACGGTCAATGGTTCGGTATACCAGCCCAGCGGTTGTACCACCAGATGGGTGTAATGCCCTTTAGGGCTAGCTTCCAGAACCTGCACCGGCAGCGGTGAATCGAGGCTGGTTCGGCGGCTCACATCTATTTCCCAGGGGCGCAGGAACAGATCAACCGGTCCCTGATGAGCAGGCGTATACCCCAGCGGCCAGCGATGTGCGCCGACGTGGAATTGTCCGCCGCGGATTGTGCCCTGCATGCGGTTCACTTCGCCCATAAATTCCAGCACAAACCGGGTCGCCGGTTCGCGCCACAGTTGTTCTGGTTCATCAACCTGCTCAATATTTCCCTGACTCATTACGACCACGCGATCGGCAACTTCCATCGCCTCTTCCTGATCGTGCGTGACGAACACGCTGGTAAATTTCAGCTCTTCATGCAGCTGTCGCAGCCAGCGACGCAGCTCTTTACGCACCTGTGCATCGAGCGCGCCAAAGGGCTCATCAAGCAGCAGAATTTGCGGCTCAACCGCCAGCGCACGCGCCAGGGCCACACGCTGTTTCTGTCCACCGGAAAGCTGCGCCGGGAAACGGTCGGCCAGATGGGCCAACTGCACCATCTCCAGCAGTTTGGTGACTTTCGCCTTGATGGTCGCCGCATTCGGACGCTCGCGACGCGGAAGCACGCTCAGGCCAAAAGCGATATTGTCGAACACCGTCATATGGCGGAACAGCGCATAGTGCTGGAACACAAAACCCACTTTACGATCGCGGGCGTGTAAACGGCTCACGTCGGTTCCATGGAAGCGAATATGTCCGCTGCTCTGATGTTCAAGACCGGCGATAATACGCAGCAGCGTGGTTTTACCGGAACCAGACGGCCCCAGCAGCGCCACCATTTGTCCGGAAGGGATATCCAGTGAGATATCGTTCAGCACCTGGGTGCGACCAAAAGACTTCTTAATATTGGCAATCTCAATGCTCATGATTTCCCTCCTGCTGCAGGCGTTTTTCCTGATTCTCTAAACGCCACTGCACCACACTCTTCAAAAACAGGGTCAAAATTGCCATCAGCGTCAGCAACGCTGCGGCGGTAAAGGAGCCGACGGTATTGTAGTCCTGCTCCAGCAATTCAATCTGTAGCGGCAGCGACAGGGTTTCGCCGCGAATAGAGCCTGAAACGACCGATACCGCGCCAAACTCACCAATCGCGCGCGCGTTGGTCAGCACCACGCCGTACAGCAACGCCCAGCGAATATTCGGGAGCGTCACACGTCGGAACATCTGCCAGCCGGATGCGCCGAGCAAAATCGCCGCCTCATCCTCATGACTGCCCTGGCTTAACATCACCGGAACCAGCTCACGCACCACAAACGGACAGGTCACAAAAATGGTCACCAGTACCATGCCAGGCCACGCAAACATGATTTGCAGGTTGTGCTCATCGAGCCAGCCTCCCAGCGGACCATTGGAGCCATAGAACAGCAGATACACCAGACCGGCGACCACTGGCGATACCGCAAAAGGAATATCCAGCAGCGTCAGCAGCAGCTGACGGCCAGGGAAATTAAATCGCGTCACCAGCCACGCCAGCAAAATCCCAAACACCAGATTCACCGGCACGGTAATCAATGCAATCATCACCGTCAGCCAGATGGCATGCAGCATGTCCGGGTCGGCCAGATTCTGCAGCGCGGGCATAATCCCTTTGCTGAACGCCTGCACGAAGATATACACCATCGGCACGACGAGAATAAACGCTGACACCAGCATGCCGGTGCCAATCAAAAACCATTTGCCCCAGTTAACGCGGGGCGCGTCATAGCGCTTCAATTGAGTCACTTCCGCCATTAATGACCTACCACGCGTCGACCAAAGCGACTTTGCAGAGTGTTAATCGAGAACAGTAGCAGCAGCGATGCCGCCAGGATCACCGAGGCAATCGCGCTCGCCGCCGGATAATCAAACTCCTGCAAGCGCACAAAAATCATCAGCGAGGTCACTTCGGTTTTCCATGCGATGTTGCCCGCGATGAAAATCACCGCACCGAATTCACCGAGGCTACGGGTAAAAGAGAGCGCCACGCCCGCCAGCAGCGCCGGAGACAGCTCAGGCAGTACCACTTTGCAAAAGCTCTGGATGCGCGTTGCACCGAGCGTTTCCGCCGCTTCTTCGTACTCCGGACCTAACTCTTCGAGCACCGGCTGCACGGTTCGCACCACAAACGGGATGCTGGTGAAGGCCATCGCCACCGCAATACCCAGCCAGGTATAAGTGACTTTAATATCAAACTTCGCCAGCCACTCGCCGTAGAAACCGTTAACAGAAAACAGCGATGCCAGCGTTAAACCCGCGACGGCCGTGGGCAGCGCGAACGGCAGATCCATCAACGCATCCAGCAGAACGCGACCAGGAAAGCGATAGCGGGTTAAAATCCACGCCATCAGCAGGCCGAACACGCCGTTGAAAATGGAAGCCACAAACGCCGACAGCAGCGTGACTTTATAGGCCGCCACCACCTGCGGGTTAGTAATCACTTCCCAGTATTGCGCCCAGCTCATCTGCGCGAGCTGCATCACCAGCGCGCTTAACGGCAACAGCAAAATCAGGCAGACGAACAGCAGGCTGGTCCCGAGACTTAACGTAAAGCCCGGGAGCACACGTCTGGAAGAAACAGCAAACATTACTTACGCCCCGCCGCCAGCAGTTTGTCTAACTCACCGCCGGTGACAAAATGCGTTTTCATCACTTCCGGCCAGGAGCCGAATTTATCTTCCACTCGGAACAGCTCGGTCTGCGGGAATTTGTCTTTCAATTTGTCCATCACGTCCGGATTGTTCACGCGATAGTAGTAATCAGTAATGATGGTCTGCGCCTGCGGGCTGTAAAGGAAATTCAGGTAATCCTTGGCGGCCTTTTCGGTCCCGTTGGCTTTGACGTTTTTATCAACCCAGGCAACCGGGAATTCCGCCAGAATATTGGTCTCAGGAATCACCACCTCGAAACCCTGCGCTTCGTACTGTTTGCGGATGTTGTTCACTTCCGATTCGAAACTGATCAGCACATCGCCCAGCCCACGCTCTGCGAAAGTGGTTGTCGCCCCACGACCACCGGTATCAAACACTTCGACGTTCTTCAGAAACTGCGTCATAAACTGTTCGGTTTTGGCTTTGTCGCCGCCGTCTGCTTTATCGGCAGCCCCCCACGCAGCCAGATAGGTATAGCGCGCGTTACCGGATGTTTTTGGATTCGGGAAAATGAGCTTCACATCAGAACGCACCAGATCGTTCCAGCTGTGAATATTTTTCGGGTTGCCCTTACGCACCAGGAAACCCATGGTGGAGTAGAACGGCGAGCTGTTATTCGGCAAACGGCTTTGCCAGTCCGCCGGGATCAGGTTGCCTTTGTCATGCAGGATCTGCACGTCGGTAATCTGGTTGTACGTCACCACATCGGCTTTCAGACCCTGCAAAATTGCCAGCGCCTGCTTTGAAGACCCGGCGTGGGATTGCTTGATGGTCAGCTTGTCGCCGTTATTCTCTTTCGCCCACTGCTGTTCAAACGGTGGATTCAGGGCAGCAAAAAGCTCACGCGAGACATCATAGGAGCTATTGAGCAACTCCGTGGCCTGCGCCTGCGCAACCAGCATCAAACCAGCCAGCGCCAGCGTTCCTTTTTTCAGTACAGTAACGGTCATTGCGCACCCTATATTTGTGATGACGTTTATGAAGTCATCATATTTATAACGAGTACTAAAGGAGTAACGGTTTTATATACCGTTTGGTGATTTAGAAGCAGAAAAGGGAATAAGGGGGGGATTTCCCCTCTCCCAAAGGAGAGGGTCAGGGTACAGACTCACTTACAGCGCGAGTAAACGCTCAACGGACGGTGCGAAGTAATAGCCGCCGGTCACCGGTTTGGTGAAGCGCAGCATGGCATCACGCTTGCCGTCGGTATCGCCAAACATGCTCAGCAGCTGTTGCTCGATGTTGTACAGGCGCGCGCAGTAGGCGCAAAAATACAAACCGTGCGTACCGCTTGCCGTACCGTAAGGCAGGCTCTGACGAACAATTTTCAGGCCTTTGCCGTTTTCTTTCAGGTCAACGCGGGTCAGGTGAGAGGTCACCGGGCGGTCATCGCCGTCGATCTCTTCATTGGCGTCTTTCGTACGCCCCATCATCATCTCCTGATCGTGAACGCTCATGCGGTTAAGCTGTTTGAGATTGTGCTCCCAACGCTGCACGAACACGTAGCTGCCGCCCGCGTCCACGCCATCTTTGATAACCGCCACGTCGCGGCGCGTTTCTTCACCTGCCGGATTTTCAGTACCATCCACAAAGCCGCTCAGATCGCGCTCTTCCACCCAACGGAAGCCATGAATTTCTTCCTGCACGTCCACGCTATCACCAAAAGCCTCCACCGCGGCCTGTGCCACAGAGAAGTTAACATCGTGACGCAAAGAAAGGATGTGGATCAGCACGTCGTATTGGGTCGCGGGTGCCAAACCTTTACCGTAAGGGATAAAGTCTTTAAGCTCCTGCGCCCCTTCACCGCCGCTCAGCTGACGCCAGACGTTATTGCCAAAAGCCACGACGGCACCCAGATGCGCATCCGGGAATTTGGCCTGGAAGGTGGCCAGTTTATCGATAAACACTTTGCTGGCCGCACGCAGGGCATCCACATCCCCTTTAACATTGGCTTCAATCCAAATCGCCGCGCGGCAATGTTCTGGCAAAATGCCACTCTGAACCTGAGACATCGCTCCTCCTGAAAAAAAGATGCCACGGAGTCGTGGCACGGATGGCGGCTATTATACTGATATTTCAGCGAGACGGTTTGTCTGGGCGCAAATTACTGCTTCCAGATAATCTTGCTGATTTTCCAGTTTTTGAGCGTATCGTCAGACGGCATTAAACCTTCCGGGCCGCTCCATTCGCCGGTGAAGAGATAGCTAACATGCTGGCGACCATCGGCTTTACATTCCACGGCGACTTTCTCTTCCGCAACGGCGCTTGTGCAGTTGCCGAAGGCTTTCTGATAGAGCGCGCTGAACGGTGTCCCCACTTTTACGCCGCTGTCGGTCTCAATATCGCTGTCCAGCACGTCGATGCGGTTTACCGTGCCTTTATCGCCGTTAATCACCATCGCCAGCTTGTCGTCTTTCAGCGCTTCAAAGTAACGGACAATATTGCCATTTTCCGTTTTCATCCCGCTGCGCAGGCGGTAATCACTGCCTAATGCGGATTCGATGGCGTCCTGATCCAGCGCCGTTGCGGCGGTAATATTGCCGACGCCTTGATCGGTCACTTCAATGGATGACCCAAACCAGTTCCACGGATACGCCGCCGACCAGTTAATTGAGGAGATCGACGAGAGTGTCGAACACCCCGTTAACACCAGCGGCAGAGCGCATAAAACTAAACGCAGCGATTTCATTGAAACGTCCTTTCTTGTTAATTCAACGCTTGTTGGAGTGCAGCATCGGTGAAAAGTGCCGTTTAATCTTTTTCGAGGGCAAAACTGGCGCGCAGACGGGGATTGGTCAAAAGCCAAATCAGCGCCACGATGTCGACAACCACCAGCGTAATCCCGATGCCGCTCAGCGGCTCACCGTAAAACCACAGCAGCGGCTGCCAGGCAACTAACACGATCTGCGCCAAGACCAACAGCCATCGCAGGCTGTTCCACACGCGCGGGAAATGTTGTCGACGTCCGCTCAGCAAAAACGCCATCACCGCAGGCACGCCGGGCAATAACCCAAGCCAGAAATTATCATGATCGGGATAGAACAAATTCAGCAGCGTGTTTCCCTGATCGCGCGACGCCCCCGCGACGACGAACAACACCCAGGTTCGGGCCTGGAGCAACAGCACGCACCAGAATAAAAACGGCAGCCTGATGCGCCCGTGCACGTCATAATCGCCGGGATGGAATTCAGTACTCTTCATCTTCGATCAGGCGCTTACCCAGATTCAACACGTCGGCATGTTCATAGCCGAGGCGTTCATACATTCCCAGCACCACGTCGTTATCTTCGCGCACCATGATTTGAATCTTCGGACAGCCACGCGCGATCAGCTTCTTTTCCAGTCGATTAAGCAACGCATTGGCAATGCCGCGTGCGCGGTATTCCGGGTGTACGCCCAGGTAATAGGCCGAGCCGCGATGCCCGTCGTATCCGCCCATCACCGTGCCCACCACTTCGCCGTTCACTTCAGCTACCAGGAACAGGCTGACGTCATGATTAACCTTTCGCTCGATATCCATTTCGGGATCATTCCACGGACGCAACAGATCGCAGCGCTCCCAAAGGGTAATCACCTCTTCGAAATCTTCCTGGCGAAAAACGCGTATCTCCATGGTATTAACCGCCTTTTTGGGTTCAAAAACAGTGATTATGACGCGAACACCGCCTTTAGCCAATAACCAGCGAAAAAGGCGTGAAATTTTGGCATAATGTCACTCTGTCACGTATTGAAATGAAAAGTAAAACAATTCTCAACATGGACTGTCGTAACGGAAAACGCGATACGATATAACACCAGGACTCCCATTTTTTTACAATCCAGGCCGCATGAGCACATTCAAACCCTTAAAAACACTCACATCGCGTCGTCAGGTTCTCAAAGCGGGGCTGGCGGCTTTAACGTTAACCGGCATTGCGCAAGCGCAAGCAAAAGATGACAGCACGCTGAAAACGGCTAACGGACACAGCAAACCGAAGGTAAAAAAAGCGGGTGCGAAGCGGGTCGTGATGCTTGATCCCGGTCACGGCGGAATCGATACCGGCGCTATCGGTCGCAACGGTTCTAAAGAAAAACACGTTGTGTTGGCGATAGCGAAAAATGTCCGCTCAATCCTGCGTAGCAACGGTATTGACGCGCGTTTAACCCGCAGCAGTGACACCTTTATCCCGCTGTACGATCGCGTGGAAATTGCCCATCAGCACGGTGCGGATCTGTTTATGTCGATCCATGCCGACGGTTTTACCAACCCAAGCGCGGCGGGTGCTTCCGTGTTTGCTTTGTCGAATCGCGGCGCGAGTAGCGCCATGGCGAAATATCTTTCTGACAGGGAAAACCGCGCGGACGAAGTGGCGGGTAAAAAAACCACTGATAAAGATCATCTGCTGCAGCAGGTTCTGTTTGATCTGGTCCAGACGGACACCATCAAAAACAGCCTGACACTCGGCTCGCACATTTTAAAGCGTATCAAGCCCGTGCATCGCCTGCACAGCAAAGGCACCGAGCAAGCGGCGTTTGTGGTGCTGAAATCGCCATCGATTCCGTCTGTGCTGGTCGAAACCTCATTTATCACCAATCCGGAAGAAGAACGCCTGCTCGGAACGACGGCGTTTCGCCAGAAAATCGCCAATGCGATTGCCTCCGGCGTGATCAGTTATTTTAACTGGTTCGATAATCAAAAAGCCCACTCGTCGAGACGCCGATGAAACCGAATGTACAGCAGGTCAAAACCTTTCTGATGCAGCTTCAGGATGATATTTGCCAGAAACTCAGCGCCGTTGACGGCGGCGAATTCCACGAAGACAGCTGGCAGCGCGAGGCCGGTGGCGGTGGGCGCAGCCGCGTGTTGCGAAACGGCGGTGTGTTCGAACAGGCGGGCGTCAACTTTTCCCACGTTTATGGCGATGCGATGCCCGCGTCAGCGACGGCGCATCGTCCGGAGCTGGCCGGACGCAGTTTTGAAGCGATGGGCGTGTCGCTGGTGGTTCATCCGCACAGTCCTTTTGTCCCAACCAGCCACGCCAACGTGCGCTTTTTTATTGCTGAAAAGCCCGGTGCCGATCCGGTCTGGTGGTTTGGCGGTGGTTTCGACTTAACGCCCTATTACGGATTTGACGAAGACGCCCAGCACTGGCACCGCACCGCGCGGGATATCTGCCAGCCGTTTGGCGAAGAGGTGTATCCGAAGTACAAAAAATGGTGCGATGATTATTTCTATCTTAAACATCGCGATGAGCAGCGCGGCATCGGTGGCCTGTTCTTTGACGATCTTAATGCGCCGGATTTTGACACCGCGTTTAACTTTATGCAGGCCGTCGGCGAGGGATATACCGACGCTTACCTGCCAATAGTGGAACGTCGCAAAAATACCGATTACGGCGTACGCGAGCGCGAGTTCCAGCTGTATCGCCGGGGTCGTTACGTGGAATTTAATCTGGTGTGGGATCGCGGCACGCTGTTTGGCCTGCAAACCGGCGGTCGTACGGAGTCGATTCTGATGTCGATGCCGCCGCTGGTGCGCTGGGAATACAATTTTGAACCAAAAGAAGGCAGCCCTGAGGCTGCCCTTGCTGAGTTTATAAAAGTGCGGGACTGGATTTAACCCCTCACTCTCAGGCCCTCTTCCCACCGGGGAAAGGGCCTGAAGGAGAAACAATTACAGCGGCTGCGTCTGCGCTTCAACCACCGCCAGCGCCACCATGTTCACAATCCGACGCACAGAAGCAATCGGTGTTAACACATGCACCGGTTTCGACACGCCCATCAGCACCGGTCCAACCGTCACCCCTTCAGAACTGGAAACGCGCAGCAGGTTGTAACTGATACGCGCCGCTTCGACGTTCGGCATAATCAGCACGTTCGCCGAGCCTTTCAGCGGGCTGTCCGGCATGCGTTCATTACGAATGCTTTCGACCAGCGCGGCATCGCCGTGCATCTCACCGTCAATCATCAGCTCCGGCGCACGTTCGCGCACCCGTTCCAGCGTCTCGCGCATTTTGCATGCGGCTGCAGATTTGGATGAACCAAAGTTTGAGTGCGACAGCAGCGCCACTTTCGGTTCAATACCAAAACGACGCACGGTTTCAGCCGCCATAATGGTGATTTCCGCCAGCTGTTCCGGCGTCGGATCGTCATTGACGTAGGTGTCAGCGATAAAGGTGTTGCCGCTTGGTAGCAGCAGCGCATTCATCGCGCCTGCAGTGTGGACGCCTTCGCGATAGCCGAAGATCTCCTGCACCACGCTGAAATGTTCATGATAATCGCCAATCGTACCGCAGATCAGCGCATCCGCTTCGCCACGATGAACCATGATCGCCCCGATAACCGTTGTATTGGCGATCACCGCGCGCTGCGCCTGCTCCTGCGTGATCCCGCGGCGCTTCATGATGCTGTAGTACTCGCTCCAGTACTCCTTAAAGCGCGGATCGGACTCGTTGTTGACGATCTCAAAATCCACGCCCGGCTTAATTTGCAGACCGAGTTTCTGGATGCGCATTTCGATAACGCTCGGACGGCCAATCAGAATCGGTTTCGCCAGCCCCAGCGACACCAGTTCCTGCGTGGCATGCAACACGCGCGCCTCTTCCCCCTCGGCCAGCACCACACGTTTTGCGTCGGTACGTGCCTGCGAAAAGATCGGTTTCATGAACAGGTTAGTTTTGTAGACGAATTCCGTGAGCTTATCGACGTAGGCGTCAAAATCCTCAATCGGACGCGTCGCCACGCCGGAATCCATTGCCGCTTTAGCAACGGCTGGAGCAATCTTGACGATCAGGCGCGGGTCGAACGGTTTTGGAATAATATAATCCGGGCCAAAACTCAGATCCTGATCGCCGTACGCCGATGCCACGACTTCGCTCTGCTCGGCGTGCGCCAGTTCAGCAATGGCGTGTACCGCCGCCAGCTTCATCTCTTCGTTGATAGCCGTTGCGCCCACGTCCAGCGCGCCACGGAAGATGAACGGGAAGCACAGCACGTTGTTCACCTGGTTCGGATAATCAGAACGCCCGGTACAAATGATCGCGTCTTCACGCACCGCTTTTGCCAGCGGCGGCAGGATTTCAGGTTCCGGATTTGCCAGCGCCAGGATCATCGGCGCACGCGCCATTTTTTTGACCATTTCCGGGGTCAGCACTTTCGGCCCAGAACACCCGAGGAAAATATCCGCACCGTCAATCACGTCATCTAACGTGCGTTTGCCGTCATCGTCCACCGCATAGGCGGCTTTGGTTTCGGCCATATTCGGTTCGCGATCTTTGTAGATAACCCCTTTCGAATCACACACCACAATGTTGTGCTTCTGCATGCCCAGCGCCACCAGCAGGTTCATACAGGCAATTGCTGCCGCACCCGCACCGGACACCACCATGCGAACATCAGAAAGCGTTTTCTCAACCACACGCAGACCATTTAAAATGGCGGCCGTACTGATGATTGCCGTGCCGTGCTGATCGTCATGGAACACGGGAATGTTCATGCGTTCACGCAGTTTCTGCTCAATGTAAAAACACTCTGGCGCTTTGATGTCTTCGAGATTGATCCCGCCGAAAGTCGGTTCCAGCGCGGCGACCACGTTGATAAATTTGTCGGGATCGAGTTCGTCCACTTCGATATCAAACACGTCGATTCCGGCGAATTTTTTGAACAGTACGCCCTTGCCTTCCATCACCGGTTTTCCGGCCAGTGCGCCGATATTACCCAGCCCAAGCACCGCCGTACCGTTAGAAATAACGGCAACCAGATTGCCACGCGCGGTGTATTTGAACGCGGCGAGCGGATCTTTTTCGATCTCAAGACAAGGTGCCGCCACGCCCGGCGAATAGGCCAGCGCCAGATCGCGCTGAGTGGCGAGTGGCTTAGTCGGTGAAACCTGGATTTTGCCCGGTACAGGGAATTGATGAAAATCGAGGGCGCTCTGTTTTAACTGATCATCCATCTTGTTGTTCCTTTCAGGTATCGATCAAAAAGGGTGGCGTGCTCACGTTCCTGATGCTCACCCTGGAGTGGCGCATAGTATCGCCCCTGAAAGCCGCACAAACTTTGAAGGCTGCCAAACTCTCACCATCCCAGAGCAAAATTTGTTATCAATTTATAACAATCCTGTTACCCCTTCCAAAAACAAGGCCTCCCCCGTCTGCTATGCTTTTTTGTTAAGTACGTCATGTATTTCGCAGAAGTGTGAACCAACGCACTCGCCTGGGGCTTTGTTTTCGAAGGAGTATTTCTTTATGAACCAGCTAGACGGCATCAAACAATTCACTACGGTAGTCGCGGATAGCGGCGATATCGAGTCGATTCGACACTATCAGCCAGAAGATGCGACCACCAATCCCTCGCTGCTGCTTAAAGCCGCGGGCCTTGAGCATTTCAGCCATCTGATTGACGACGCGCTCGCCTACGGCAAGCAACGCGGCAAGACTCAGGAACAGCAAGTTGCTGAAGCCAGCGACAAACTGGCAGTCAATATCGGTGCGGAAATTCTGAAAAGCATACCGGGACGCGTCTCAACGGAAGTGGACGCACGCCTCTCTTTTGACCAGGAAAAAAGCATCGCCAAAGCGCACCGACTGGTCGAGCTGTACCAGGAGCAAGGTATCGATAAATCGCGCATTTTGATCAAACTCGCCTCCACCTGGGAGGGTATTCGCGCCGCCGAAGTGCTGGAAAAAGAGGGCATCAACTGTAACCTGACGCTGCTGTTCTCCTTTGCACAGGCACGCGCATGCGCTGAAGCGGGTGTCTATCTGGTCTCGCCGTTTGTCGGTCGTATTTACGACTGGTATCAGGCCAAAAAACCGATGGAACCCTACGTGGTGGATGAAGATCCAGGCGTGAAATCAGTGCGCAATATTTTTGATTACTACAAGCAGCACCGCTACGAAACCATTGTGATGGGTGCGAGCTTCCGCCGTATTGAGCAAATTCTGGCGCTGGCGGGCTGCGATCGCCTGACAATCTCCCCGACCCTGTTGCAAGAGCTTCAGGATCACGATGAGCCGGTGATGCGCAAGCTGGTGCCGACCTCTACCGTTCTGCCAAAACCGAAACCGTTAACGGAAGCCGAATTCCGCTGGGAACACAATCAGGACCCGATGGCCGTGGATAAGCTGGCAGATGGCATCCGCCTCTTCGCCGTTGACCAGCGCAAACTGGAAGATCTTCTTGCCGCCAAACTTTAATCTCGCCATGGAGTGAAATATGTCCCGTAAAGAGCTCGCTAATGCCATCCGCGCCCTCAGCATGGATGCCGTGCAAAAAGCCAATTCCGGCCATCCTGGCGCACCGATGGGCATGGCCGACATTGCCGAAGTGCTGTGGAATGATTTCCTGAAACATAATCCGACCGATCCAACGTGGTATGACCGCGACCGTTTTATTCTTTCAAACGGTCACGCCTCTATGCTCCTGTACAGCCTGCTGCATTTGTCCGGCTATGATTTGCCGCTGTCGGAGATCAAAAATTTCCGCCAGCTGCATTCCAAAACGCCCGGCCACCCTGAGCTTGGCTATACGCCGGGCGTCGAAACAACCACCGGACCGCTCGGTCAGGGGCTGGCGAATGCTGTCGGGCTGGCGGTCGCTGAACGCACCCTGGCCGCCCAGTTCAACCAGCCAGGCCATGACATCGTCGATCACTTCACCTACGTCTTCATGGGCGACGGTTGTCTGATGGAGGGGATTTCGCACGAAGTCTGCTCGCTGGCCGGCACGCTGGGGCTGGGAAAACTGATCGGTTTCTACGATCACAACGGTATTTCCATCGACGGTGACACCGATGGCTGGTTTACCGACGACACGGCAAAACGCTTTGAGGCCTATCACTGGCATGTGGTGCATGAAATTGACGGCCACGATCCGCAGGCGATTAAGCAAGCGATTGAAGAAGCGCAACGCGTCACCGATAAACCGTCGCTGATTATTTGCCGCACGACAATTGGTTTTGGCTCGCCAAATAAAGCGGGTAAAGAAGAGGCGCACGGCGCAGCGCTGGGTGAAGAAGAAGTGGCCCTGACGCGTCAGAAACTGGGCTGGAAATACCCGGCGTTTGAGATCCCGAAAGAGATCTACAAAGCCTGGGACGCTCGTGAAGACGGCGAAAAAGCCCAGCAGGCGTGGAACGAAAAATTCGCCGCCTACAAAAAAGCGCATCCTGAGCTGGCTGCCGAATTCTCTCGCCGGATGAGCGGCGGCCTCCCGGAAGACTGGGAAGAGAAAACCCAGGCGTTGATCGAGAACTTACAGGCGAATCCGGCAAAAATCGCCACCCGTAAAGCCTCGCAAAATACGCTCAATGTGATTGGCCCGATTCTGCCGGAATTACTCGGCGGCTCGGCGGATTTAGCGCCTAGTAACCTCACCATCTGGTCCGGTTCAAAATCGCTGAAAGAGGATATCGCCGGGAATTACATCCACTACGGCGTGCGTGAATTCGGGATGACCGCCATCGCTAACGGTATCGCCCATCACGGCGGATTTGTGCCCTATACCGCAACGTTCCTGATGTTTGTCGAATATGCGCGTAATGCGGCGCGTATGGCCGCCCTGATGAAAGCGCGACAAATCATGGTGTATACCCATGATTCAATCGGTCTTGGCGAAGATGGGCCCACGCACCAGGCTGTCGAACAGCTCGCCAGCCTGCGTCTGACGCCAAACTTCAGCACCTGGCGTCCGTGCGATCAGGTGGAAGCAGCGGTCGGCTGGAAACTGGCGGTTGAACGTCACACCGGCCCCACTGCGCTTATCCTCTCGCGCCAGAATTTGCTGCAAATTGAGCGCTCACCGGAGCAGGTGAAGAACATCGCCCGCGGAGGTTATGTGCTCAAAGACAGCGGCGGCAAGCCTGACGTGATCCTGATTGCGACCGGCTCTGAAATCGAAATTACCGTGCAAGCCGCAGAGAAATTAACCGCTGAAGGCCACGCGGTGCGCGTTGTTTCTCTGCCCTCCACGGATATTTTTGATGCGCAGGATGAGGAATATCGCGAATCGGTACTGCCCTCAAACGTCGCGGCCCGCGTGGCGGTTGAAGCGGGGATCGCCGACTACTGGTACAAATATGTCGGTCTGAAAGGCGCCATCGTCGGGATGACCGGCTACGGTGAATCCGCCCCGGCGGATAAGCTGTTCCCGTACTTTGGCTTTACCGTCGAAAACGTGGTCGAGAAAGCGCTAAGCGTGCTTTAACGCGTGATCCACAGGGTGGGCCAGGCGTCTGGCCCATGCCAGTTATCACAGCTCGGCTCTTCAGCATAACGCACCAGACGAAAACGCTGGCCGTCAAACCGCCAGCGCGTCTGGATACCGCAGTCCGCCATGCCACGTCCTAGCGACAGCGTGGTCAACTCGCGGGTTTTCTCATCAAAACGCGCATTCATCAGCTCCATTTCACTGCTCTCGCTCGACGAGACAAACGGCAAACGCAATCGCACCGCGCGGGCAGCAAACGGCTTCTTACGCGACACTTGCCACGCCAAATCAACCGTATTGTACGCACCCGCTTCGCAGCTGATGATCAGCAATGCTTTGTCATCGGTGAGCGCCGTGACGCGCACTTCTCGGCGATTTGGATCGAGCGAGCACTGGCTGTTATTCATACGCCATGAGCCGTAATCCAGCAGATCGTTGAGTTCTTCATGCGTGAGCGGCGTAGGGGTGGGGTTAACAACGGCGACTTCTTTAAGGGCCGGCGCGGGCGGGACGCTCAGCGGGGGATCGTCGCCTTTCTGAATCCAGGCCGTTTCGCTTCCCACGCGTTTTTGCTGCGCGTCGATAAACAGCAGTGCGGCTTTTAGCCCTGCGAGCGAAATCGTCTGCTTACCGCCGTTCAGCGTCAGTGCCTCCCCTTCCTGAATTGTTTTCAGAAACTGAGTCACCGTTACGGCATCGTCGGTCATGAGTCGCAAGGGCGAAATCTGCCAGCGCTGCGTATTCAGCGTTAAACGTGCGTTGTCCAACAACAGTCTTTGCGCAATTGGCGCTTCCTTACCTGAAGCCCTCGACAATCCGCCTAATTCGATACGCAGTGATGCATCGGTTTTGGCACCGGCACTGCGGCTCAACGTCATCACCAGCCCACCGTGTTCACCCGTATTACGCGCGACGCAAAAGTTCTGGTTGTTGCAGGTGACTTGCCAGTCGGCGAAAGACTGTTGTGCAGGAGCCGCCCATACCAGTGGCACAGGCAGCACGCTGAGAAATAAAATAAGTAAAACACTGAGGCGCATGAAAGGCACAATCCCGGATACATAGACTCGAAAACTGGCGGTATCTTCGTGTCATGACCGGGGTTGCTCAATCAGATTTATCGGATAGATTTATTTGAAATGCAATTTATTAACGGCATAAAGATCAAGACATTAACCCTGAAAGCTGCAAATACTGCAACAGGATCAACGCCTTACCATCCTGAATTTCTCCGGTTTTGACCATCTCTAGCGCCTTTTCAAACGGAATCTCCAGCACCTCGATATCTTCATCTTCTACGCCACCGCCCGCATTAGCGCGCTGCGCGTCGGTATATTCCGCAATAAAGAAGTGAATAATTTCCGTCACGCCGCCTGGTGACATATACAGCTCGAAAAGTTTTTTGACTTCACCCACGGCAAAACCGGTTTCTTCGATGGCTTCTTTACGAATGCAGACTTCTGGCGCGTCATTATCCAGCAGCCCGGCACAGGTTTCGATCAGACGTCCATCGGGATTGCCATTGACCCAGGTAGCCACGCGGAACTGGCGAATCAGCACTACGGTTTGCTTTTCACGGTTGTATAAAAGAATGGTTGCCCCATTGCCACGGTCATAAACCTCACGTTTATGGCGGATCATCTCGCCATTTTTGCGTGTTAAGTCATAGGTGATATTGCGCAGGACGAAATAATTGTCGGAAAGGATTTTATCTTTGATGATCTCAATTTTCAGACTCATACGGGCTCCAGAACGTAATGAGTCATTCATAGTACGCCGTGAAACCCGCTTTGTCGCCCCACTGATTTAATGAATATCGTGCTGTTTTATTTCCAGCCAATCCATCATGCCCTGCGCCGCATGACGCCCTTCCGCCATCGCTGTGACAACCAGATCCGCGCCGCGCACCGCATCGCCACCGGCAAAAATTTTCGGGTGGCTGGTTTGATAACGATAGCGACTCTCAACGCTTGCCACGATACGGCCCCAGTCATCTACGTTCACGCCTTGCGCCTGCAGCCACGGCATGGCGTGCGGGTTAAAGCCAAACGCCATAATGACCGCATCCGCGGGCATGACAAATTCGCTGCCCTCAATCGGCACCGGACGGCGACGCCCCTGCCCATCAGGCTCACCAAGCTGAGTCCGCAGCAGGCGGACGCCGTTCACTCTGCCAGCGTCATCAAGCACCAGCTCAACGGGCTGGACGTTAAATTCAAAGTTCGCCCCCTCCTCTTTGGCGTTTTTGACCTCTTTTTTCGAGCCTGGCATGTTGGCTTCATCCCGACGATAGGCGCAAGTGACGTTGGCAGCACCGTGGCGTAACGCGGTGCGCACGCAATCCATCGCCGTATCGCCGCCGCCCAACACCACCACATTCAGACCAGCGGTGTCGATGTAGGGTTCGGTTACGGATGGCGCGAGGCCCATCAAATGCCGTGTATTCGCGACGAGGAAAGGGAGTGCGTCATAAACGCCTGGCGCATCTTCGTGGGGGATACCCGCTTTCATTGAGCGGTAGGTTCCGACGCCGATAAACACTGCATCATAGTCGCTGAGCAGACGGGACAGCGGGATATCCTTGCCCACTTCGCAGTTCAGCTCAAAGCGGATCCCCATCGCGGTAAAGATCTCCCGACGGCGCGTCAGCAGGGATTTGTCGAGCTTAAAAGCCGGGATGCCAAACGTCAGCAAACCGCCGATTTCCGGATGACGGTCATAAACCGTGACGTGCACGCCATGCCGAATCAGCACGTCGGCACAGGCTAAACCCGCAGGCCCTGCGCCGATAATGGCGACGTGTTTATCGACGGACACCACGCTGCTCATATCAGGTCGCCAGCCTTTTGCCAGCGCCCGATCGGAAATATAACGCTCAATATTGCCGATCGTGACTGCGCCTGATTCGTCACGAATCGTGCAGGCACCTTCGCATAAACGATCCTGGGGACAGACGCGTCCGGTGATTTCCGGTAAACAGTTGGTCTGATGTGAGAGTTCCACCGCGCCGTCGATATCTCCGGCCTTAACGCGTTCAATCCACTGGGGAATATGATTGTGCAGCGGACAGGTCCACTCGCAGATGGAATGCTCACCGCATTTCAGGCAGCGATCCGCTTCGCGATGCGCCTGCTCGGTACGAAACGGCAGATAGATCTCGTCAAAGTTTCCGGCTCGTTGAGCAGGCGTGAGTTTGTCCGGTTCACCGCGCGCCGCCAGCGCCTGCATTTGGCTGACTTTGCTCTGTCGCGTCTCAGTTGGCGCGGATGTGCCGTGCCACGGCTGTGCTTCCTGGCTGGCGGTACGCTGACGTCGCATTTTGGCCAGTTGATTCAACCCTTTTTCCGTGACCAGCGTCAGCGCATCGGCGGGGCAATTCTCGACGCACGCAGGTCCTTGCGGTCTGTCATGGCACAGATCGCATTTATACGCTGAGGCTTTAACGTGACCGTCCGCAAGCGGCGTCACGACTATTTCCATCGTCCCAAAGGGGCAAGCAACAACGCACGCTTTACAGCCGATGCATTTTTGCTGATTCACCTGTACGCTGTCGTTGATTTTTGCGATCGCGCCATTTGGGCAGCGTTGAGCACAGGGCGCGTTTTCACAGTGATGACACGTCACCGCACTGCGACGCGATCCCTGCTTCAGGACTGTGATCCGGGGAACAAACTGGCGCAAACTGAGCACGTGTTGTTCATTATTGTGAGCCATCACGCAGGCAACTTCGCAGGCATGACATCCAATACAGCGCAGGTTATCGGTCATAATAAATCGATTCATAAGACACCCGTTCTGGTAGCATTACCCTTAGTTTTTATAAGAATATTGTATTTAACTGGGCTGACGGTCTCAGGCAATGTTCATTTGCCCAGAAAGGGGCACTATTTACGACTTACCTGTGGCAGATCAATTTATTTCATCACAGGTGAAATTGCGTTTCAGTAACGTTCAGGAAGCCGTGTTGTGATCGTTAAACGTCCTGTTTCAGGAAGCCTGGCCCGGGCTTTTATCTCGATTATTTTGCTCTCCGTTCTGACCAGCGGAATTGCGTTAATGACGCTTGCCAGCAGCCTGCGTGACGCTGAAGCCATTAATATTGCAGGCTCTTTGCGCATGCAAAGCTACCGTCTTGGTTACGATCTGGAACGCAACAGCGCCGGTTTTTCCGATCATCGCCTTCACTGGCAAAACACCCTTAACTCCCCCGTGTTGAAAGAGCTGGATCGCTGGTACGTTCCGGAATCAGTAAAAACCGGTTATCAGCAGTTGCAGATCGCATGGCATGAGATGGACAGCCATCTCGAAGCGGGGGATAAGGCGTGGTATCAGGATCATATCCAGCAATATGTGGAGCGTATTGACGCTTTCGTGCTCGCACTTCAACACTATGCGGAACACAAAATGCAGCTGGTGGTGGCGATTTCACTGGCCGGTGGTGTGGGGATTATGCTGCTGGTGGTGGTCACACTGCGCCGGATACGCCGACAGGTTGTCGCCCCGCTTAACCATTTGGTTGCCGCCAGCCTGCAAATGGAACAAGGTGATTTTGACATTCAAGCTCTGGGCACCAGCCTGCCCAACGAGCTGGGGCTGCTTTCGCGCACCTTTAACCATATGTCCTCGGAATTGCATAAACACTATCGATCGCTTGAGATAACGGTCGAAGAAAAAACCCGTCACCTGAATGAAGCCCACCAGCAGCTCGAAATGCTGTTCAAATGCTCCCAGGCGCTGAATACCAGTCAGATAGACGCGCACTGTTTCCGGCATATTCTGCAGATTGTTCAGGAAGATACGGGAATGAGTTTCCTGGAACTGCAGGCCAGCGATAACTGGCAGCTGTGCGAAGGGGTAAAACAAGACGATCGGGAGACGTTTACCCTGCCGGTCATTATGCAGGACACGCGTTTTGGCGAGCTGCGCTGGCAAAGCGAGAGTGTGGCTGTTTCTCTGCCTTTGATGAAAAGCGTGGCGACAATGCTCGGGCGCGGACTCTATTTTAATCAGGCGCAGAAGCACTACCAGCAATTGCTGCTTATGGAAGAACGCGCCACGATTGCCCGCGAACTGCACGACTCTCTGGCGCAGGTGCTCTCGTATTTGCGCATTCAGCTGGCGCTGCTCAAACGTGCTATCCCGGACGATAACGTGCCTGCGCAGACCATTATCACCGACTTCTCACGCGAACTGAACAATGCCTGGCGTCAGTTACGCGAGCTGCTGACCACGTTCCGATTGGCGCTCAATCATTCGAATCTTCCAGCCGCGCTGCAAGAGGCGCTGGAAGGTCTGCAAAGCCAAACCACCGCCAGACTGGCGCTGGACTGCCGACTCTCATCCTTAGCCCTGGATGCACAAAAGCAGGTCCATTTGCTGCAAATTGTGCGCGAAGCGGTGCTGAACGCCATCAAGCACGCCCAGGCGAGTGAGATTACCGTCAGCTGCATCACTGCGCCTGATGGCATGCACACGGTTTATATTCGTGACAACGGCATTGGTATTGGTGATGCCAGCGAGCCGCCAGGGCACTACGGACTGAATATCATGCGCGAGCGTGCCGGACGACTTGGCGGGTCGCTGGGCTTCTCACAGCCGCAAAATGGCGGAACGCAGGTATGTATTCGCTTTCGCACACCCGAGGTCGTAGAGGGTAAATAACGGTAAATAAAAGGGTATTGTTGCCAGTCTGCTTCGCTTGTGGGCAATAATTCGCTGTGCGGAACGTCAGGAACGCGCTGTAAATGCGCATGATAATTTACACTATCTCCTTATTTTCTCCACGTTTGGCATCCGCCTTGCCGCTAGAGTTAAGCGGGCAATGTACAATAACGATGCGCAGCAAAACGAGGTCTTATTTTCATGGCGAATTTCTTCATTGATCGCCCCATTTTTGCCTGGGTGCTGGCAATTATTTTATGTCTGACAGGCACTCTCGCTATTCTGTCACTTCCTGTTGAGCAATATCCCGATCTGGCTCCGCCGAACGTTCGTATCACCGCGAACTATCCCGGGGCATCAGCCCAAACGCTGGAAAACACCGTTACCCAGGTCATTGAGCAGAACATGACCGGGCTGGACAATCTGATGTATATGTCCTCGCAAAGCAGCGCAACAGGCCAGGCGACCGTTACGTTGAGTTTCACCGCCGGTTCTGACCCGGATGAAGCCGTACAGCAGGTGCAAAACCAGCTGCAATCAGCCATGCGAAAACTGCCGCAGGCGGTGCAAAATCAGGGCGTCACGGTCCGCAAAACCGGTGATTCCAATATCCTGACGATTGCCTTTGTTTCCACCGACGGTTCGATGGATAAACAGGATATCTCAGACTATGTCGCCAGTAATATTCAGGATCCGCTGAGTCGTATTAACGGCGTTGGCGATATCGACGCCTATGGCTCGCAATATTCCATGCGTATTTGGCTCGATCCGGCGAAGCTGAATAGCGTGCAAATGACGGCAACGGATGTGACCAATGCCATCAAATCCCAGAATGCGCAAATCGCTGTCGGCCAACTTGGCGGTACGCCGTCTGTCGATAACCAGGCGCTAAACGCCACCATCAATTCGCAGTCATTACTTCAGACGCCGCAGCAATTCCGCGACATCACCCTGCGCGTCAATCCGGACGGTTCGGAAGTGCGTCTGGGGGATGTGGCAAAAGTGGAAATGGGTGCGGAAAAATACGACAACCTGAGCCGATTTAACGGCAATCAGGCGTCGGGTTTAGGGGTGAAACTGGCCTCAGGGGCGAACGAAATGGCCACCGCAAAGCTTGTTATTGAAAGGCTGGACGAACTCGCGCCCTATTTCCCGCACGGCCTGGAATATAAAGTCGCTTTTGAAACCACCTCCTTCGTAAAAGCTTCCATCGAAGATGTGGTCAAAACGCTGCTCGAAGCCATCGCGTTGGTGTTCCTGGTGATGTATCTGTTCCTGCAGAATTTTCGCGCAACGCTTATCCCGACGATTGCCGTCCCGGTGGTTCTGCTCGGAACGTTCGCCGTGTTATACGCCTTCGGCTACAGCATCAACACCCTCACCATGTTCGCCATGGTGCTGGCGATTGGCTTGCTGGTGGATGACGCCATCGTTGTGGTGGAAAACGTCGAGCGTATCATGACGGAAGAAGGCCTTTCGCCGCGCGAAGCGACGCGAAAATCGATGGGGCAAATTCAGGGCGCGCTGGTGGGGATCGCGATGGTGCTCTCCGCCGTCTTCGTGCCCATGGCGTTTTTTGGCGGCACAACCGGCGCGATTTACCGCCAGTTCTCGATAACCATCGTTTCTGCCATGGTGCTTTCGGTGCTGGTGGCCATGATCCTGACGCCCGCCCTTTGCTCAACGCTGCTCAAACCGTTGCACAAAGGCGAACAACACGGACAAAAAGGGTTCTTCGGCTGGTTCAACCGCATGTTTAATCGCAATGCGGCGCGCTATGAGGCGGGCGTCGCAAAGATATTGCACCGCAGCCTGCGCTGGATCGTAATTTACGTTTTACTGCTCGGTGGGATGGTATTTTTATTCCTGCGCCTGCCGACCTCGTTCCTGCCGCTGGAAGACAGAGGCATGTTTATCACGTCAGTGCAGTTGCCCAGCGGTGCCACCCAGCAGCAAACGCTGAAGGTGGTGCAGAAGGTTGAACAGTACTTTTTCACCCAAGAAAAAGACAACATTGTGTCGGTGTTTTCAACCGTCGGATCCGGCCCTGGAGGTAACGGGCAGAACGTCGCGCGGATGTTCGTCCGCCTGAAAGGCTGGGACGAGCGCGACAGCAAGACCGGCTCTTCTTTCGCCATTATCGAGCGCGCCACCAAAGCATTTACGCGCATTAAAGAAGCGCGGGTATTTGCCAGTAGCCCGGCGGCCATTAGTGGCCTGGGCAGTTCGGCAGGTTTTGATATGGAGTTACAAGACCACGCAGGCGCCGGGCACGATGCGCTCATGGCCGCCCGCGACCGGTTGCTGGATCTGGCGGGTAAAGACCCTTCGCTCACCCGCGTGCGCCACAACGGTCTTGATGACAGCCCGCAATTACAGATCGATATCGATCAGCGCAAAGCCCAGGCGCTGGGAGTTTCCATCAATGATATTAACGATACGCTGCAAACGGCCTGGGGCTCCAGCTACGTGAACGATTTTATGGATCGCGGACGCGTGAAAAAGGTTTACGTCCAGGCGGCGGCGCCTTACCGCATGCTGCCCGACGATATTAATCTGTGGTACGTGCGCAATAATACGGGTGGGATGGTGCCGTTCTCCGCGTTTGCGACATCCCACTGGGAGAGCGGCTCCCCGCGACTGGAACGCTATAACGGCTATTCCGCGCTGGAAATCGTTGGTGAAGCCGCGCCGGGAGTAAGTACCGGAACCGCGATGGACACCATGGAGAAGCTGGTTCAGCAACTGCCCGCAGGGTTCGGCCTGGAGTGGACCGCGATGTCCTATCAGGAACGGCTCTCAGGCGCACAAGCCCCTGCTCTGTATGCCCTGTCGTTACTGGTGGTGTTCCTGTGCCTCGCCGCGCTCTATGAAAGCTGGTCCGTTCCGTTCTCCGTCATGCTGGTGGTGCCATTAGGTGTCATCGGCGCATTACTCGCCACCTGGATGCGTGGTCTGGAAAACGACGTGTACTTCCAGGTGGGGTTGCTCACGGTCATCGGCTTGTCAGCGAAGAACGCGATTTTGATCGTCGAGTTTGCCAATGAGATGAATTCGAAGGGGCACGATCTGCTGTCGTCTACGCTACACGCGTGTCGTCAGCGTCTGCGCCCGATCCTGATGACGTCTCTGGCATTTGTGTTTGGCGTGCTGCCTATGGCGACCAGTTCTGGAGCAGGTTCCAGCAGCCAGCATGCTGTGGGGACGGGGGTGATGGGCGGAATGATTTCAGCCACGGTTCTGGCTATCTATTTCGTTCCGTTGTTCTTCGTGCTGGTGCGTCGTCGCTTCCCGCTTAAAGAACGGCCAGAATAAACGTGCATTAAAAAAGGCGGCTCCAGAGCCGCCTTTTTATTGTGTGATGAATCACATCGTTTTTATACTAAATAAGTGCTCTTGCAATTCTTCCTGAATGTCATTTACGAAGCATGTCTTCGATAAAATCTTTCCAGTTCCCCAGTTCACGTTCAATCATAACAACCTCTCTTATTATTATGCGTATTCTATGAGAATATATCGGTGTTGTGAAGATAATTTAATCAATCGGTTTGCTTTCCTTCCCCTTGCTGTGCCTGACGTGCTTCAAATATGGTCTTTTAACCATAAATTTTATGTGACCAATAGCAATATTTAGAAACAACCACACGTGTGGGTGATATTCTTATTACCTACTGACTTTAAGCCAAATTTTGCTTATCTGGACATTTATGCGGTCCTGATGAAATAATATTCAGCTTACATGTGTAGGTTGAATTATCAGGCATAGTACAATCAGGCATAAGGTAAATATGTTATGTTTGGTCAAATAATATAACATCGAAAAAACTGAACATTTTTTATTAATAAAGACAAAAGGATTCATCATGATTGTGATGTATGGAATTAAAAACTGCGACACCATAAAAAAGGCACGCCGCTTCCTGGAAAGCCATAATGTCGAATATCGCTTTCATGATTACCGCGTTGATGGGCTTGACGCTGATTTCCTTCAAACCGCCATCGCGGAACTGGGCTGGGAAGCGCTGCTGAATACGCGCGGAACAACCTGGCGTAAACTGGATGAATCCGTTCGTAGTAGCATTACCGATGCCGATAGCGCAGCAAAATTAATGCTCGAAATGCCAGCAATAATCAAACGCCCATTGCTCTGCGCGCCCGGTCAGCCTATGCTGCTGGGCTTTAGTGAATCCAGTTATCAGACTTATATTTGAGGTGCAGTTTATGTCATGCCCGGTCATTGAGCTGACTCAGCAGCTTATTCGCCGCCCTTCCCTTAGCCCGGACGATGCAGGTTGTCAGGCTTTAATGATTGAACGTCTGCGCGCGATCGGTTTTACCGTTGAGCGGATGGATTTTGGCGACACCCAGAACTTTTGGGCATGGCGCGGCCAGGGTGAAACGCTGGCTTTTGCCGGACATACCGACGTCGTTCCGCCAGGCGATGCTGACCGTTGGATCAATCCGCCGTTTGAACCGACCATTCGTGACGGCATGCTGTTTGGTCGCGGTGCGGCTGACATGAAAGGCTCGCTGGCTGCGATGGTGGTGGCCGCCGAACGGTTCGTCGCCCAGCATCCAAACCACAAAAACCGTCTGGCATTCCTGATCACATCCGATGAAGAAGCCAGCGCTAAAAATGGCACGGTGAGAGTCGTTGAAGCGCTGATGGAACGCCGCGAACGCCTGGATTATTGTCTCGTAGGCGAGCCGTCCAGCACTGAAGTGGTGGGCGATGTGGTAAAAAATGGCCGTCGCGGATCGCTGACCTGCAACCTGACGATCCACGGTGTGCAAGGCCACGTCGCGTATCCGCATCTTGCCGATAACCCGGTGCATCGCGCTGCGCCCATGCTGAATGAGCTGGTCAATATCGAATGGGATAAAGGCAACGAATTCTTCCCGCCGACCAGCATGCAGATTGCGAATCTTCAGGCGGGTACGGGCAGCAATAATGTGATCCCCGGTGATTTCTCCGTGCAGTTCAACTTCCGTTTTAGTACGGAACTGACCGACGAGATGATTAAAAGCCGCGTCATCGCGCTGCTGGAAAAATACGAATTGCGCTACTCCGTGGACTGGTGGCTGTCTGGCCAGCCGTTTCTGACCCAGCGCGGCAAGCTGGTCGATGCGGTGGTTAACGCCATCGCGCACTATAATGAAATTAAACCGCAACTGCTGACAACGGGTGGCACATCAGACGGACGCTTTATTGCTCGTATGGGCGCGCAGGTTGTCGAACTGGGACCAGTGAACGCCACCATTCATAAAATCAATGAATGCGTGAATGCGGCTGATTTACAGCTACTGGCGCGTATGTATCAACGTATCATGGAGCAACTCGTCGCCTGACGAGGGCTCTGAGAAGGAATAGCGAATGGACTGGCTGGCTAAATACTGGTGGATTTTGGTGTTGGTGTTTCTGGTAGGCGTCTTGCTTAACGTCATCAAAGATCTTAAGCGCGTTGATCATAAGAAGTTTCTCGCCAACAAGCCCGAACTTCCGCCACATCGTGACTTCAACGATAAGTGGGACGATGACGACAACTGGCCGAAGAAAGACCAGAAGAAATAATCGTCTTATTTCCTCTCTCCGCCAGGAGAGAGGAACGCCACATCATAAAAACTCAACGATATCGTCGTCATTCGGCTTACCGCCGCTCAGCGCTTCGTCAAAATAATGCTTCGGCACGGTAAAGCGCAGATGATCAAGCGCCAACTGCATGCTGCGATCGTCAATCGCATGACCCAGCTCATCAACGATATCCAGCGTCACGTCCCCGCCTTCACGAATCAACGCGTCCTGTGCCGCGACTGCGTGAGACAGCTCGATGACCCGATCTTCACCACCGTGGATCAAGTGGATCGTTGTTGATGTGGTCGACGTTTTTGGCAACGTGGCAAAACGGCCGTTAAACGCAATCACGCGGGACACCAGGCCTGGCTGCGCTTTCACGCTCTCCAGTGACATAATCGCCCCTTGAGAAAAACCAATCAGCGCGGTGGCCGCTGCGCCAACGCCACTCTGTTTTTGCCAGTAACGTACCGTTTCAATAAACGCCGGCATGATGGCATCAATGCGCGCCTGACGATTTTCTTCCGTCACACCCTGCACCGAAAACCACTGGCGTCCATTCGGACCGCACGGCTCAACGCCGCCCACGCTGACAATCAGCGCATCGGGGAAGATGGGCGCAAACCAGCTTCCAATCTGCCCCATATTGACGGCGTTATCGCCCACGCCATGAAACAGCAGCAGTAATTGTTGCGCGGGTTTTTCGGGGCTTTGAACAACAAAATGGTCATGTTTCATGGCAATCTCCTTAATTCGATAAAGTGGAGTTTACGCCTCCGGAAGGTAATCACCATGCCACTTTACTGAAGGAGTCATTGAAAAAATTGCCATTGCAAAATGTCACTTTTAAGCCGTTGGCTACGCTGAATATCTAATGAATCAAGGGCCTGACACGCTTCACGACGCTGCATTGCGAGCAACTGTTTGCGCCCCTGAAGGGCAAGATCCGCGCACAGCTGGGCATCATCCCGTTGGCGTTCTATTTTCCCGCGCAAGGCCGTAAGCGGGAGATCCACCGCCAGCAGTAATCGCGTAAGCGCCGCCGCAGACGTGGCGAATGGCCGATGGGCGAAAGCAAACCCAGCCAGCTCAAGCCAGTCATCATTATTAAGAACAGGTTCCCACGCCTCTTCTACGGGGATCTTTTCGCCGTTCCATCTCTCAATGATTCGGGCATCACGACATAAACGCTGATGCGCCTGCACGCAAAGCGCCCTGCCCGCCTCGCTTATGGGCAGCAGCGCCATTGCCGTAAAGCAACCGCTACTGGCTTCACGATGCGTGCCCATCCGCACCAGAACAAACCCGCAGCGCTGCCAAAATCGCCATAGCTCATCGGTGAACCCGAAGCTGACGGAGAGATAATCCTGCTGAATATGCTGACCCGCGCACGCGATAAGAGCCTGCCCAATGCCCTCGCGCTGACGCGCCGGATGTACCGCAACGCGTGTGATGCGCCGCCCGATAAGCGTAGCCGCCAACGGTGAGCCGCCGTGAGCCGCCAGCGACTGCGCCACCAGATTGCCGCGCGGCCGCCGATACCCCGCCCATACCGCCTTGCTGAGTTCCGGGCTCAAACCGCCTTCCTCCACCAGCCACATTGCGCCGATAAGTTTTTCTGCGGCGCGGGCAATGGCGAAATGCTGCCCCGGCGCGTCCATCATGCGACGTAAATCGAGGGGCGACGTGCGATAGTGAGCGGAGCAAAGAAGTTTATAAATATCTGCTGCGAGGTGTGGATGGCTCTCCCATAGCGGCTGTGCGAGCGCGGTGATCTGCGCGACGTCGTCAGGGATCGCATCAAGGGCTTCATCATCAAACAGCAGCGCGTTGCTCACCACGCGTTCCAGCGGGCATCCTGCCGCCCAGCGGACGGGCGTCGTGAGGGTGAAATAATGCAAATGCGGAAAGCGTGCGCAGAATTTCAGTAAAAACCCGCGTCCCGTGCCTTCATAACCCTGGACTGTTGTGGTCAGTAGCACCCGCGGGAAACGGGCAACCAGCTGTTCAAGCAGCGGGCCAGGAATGGCGGCGGCTTCATCAACCACCAGCCAGTCAGCGCGTTCATCAGAAGCTAACAGCGCATCCGGTGCGATAAAACGGAAATTATCACCGGCAAAACGCGCAATAACGTCAGTCGCGCCTTTCGCGGGCGCGGTCACAATGGCGCGGCCTACCACGCGTTGCAGCAGCATTCCGGCCAGCGCTGATTTTCCTCGCCCACGCGCTGCAGTGACTACCGCGATCCCTGCGTTCATCTGTGTGAGGGCATGAAGAATGTCGGCCTGTTCGCACAGCGGCTCACCGCTGGCGGGGTACCAGTCGTGCAACGGTGGACAGCTTGCCACGTAGAGTGGCTGTTCCTGCTGCCAGAGAATCACGTCGGGATCGTCGGTTATGATTCGACAAAAATGATGAACAAAATGTGGCGTGGCAATCGGCTCTGCGCTGTCGCTCCAGCGAAGGGAATCGGCATCGGCCTTTTCAGGCCAACGCGAGAGAGGCGGCACCAGCAAGACCAGCAAACTGCCCGCGCGTAAGGTGCCGCTCAGGGCCGCAAATGCCGCGACGTCAAAACCATCGCGGGCATCAAAAATAGCGTGGAGATATTCGCGCCCGAGCAGGCTTTTCAGATTTTGCGGCGTGCAAAAAGGTTCGACAGCGTTTTTTTGACCGACCCACAGCCAGTCGCCTTGCAGTGGGTCGCGTAGCGCCAAAGAGTGCGTCTGCAACCAGTCGTCATCGCCGCTCAACACCAGCAATCGGCGATGGCCAGAACGCGCAAGTTGGGCAGTCAAATTGTCAAACGTCATGCCGATCTCATCCCTGGCGCGCAACGTCACATGGCTTTGCCGAAGGTATTGCATTGCGCCGGATCGCCGCTGGCGAAACCGCGTTTAAACCAGCTGTAACGCTCTTCTGATGTGCCGTGGGTAAAACTGTCCGGAACAACACGCCCTTGACTCTGCTGTTGCAGACGGTCGTCGCCGATAGCCTGTGCGGCGTTGAGCGCCTCTTCAAGGTCACCGGACTCCAGTACGCCCTGCTGCTGCATGCTATGACCCCACACGCCCGCGAAGCAGTCAGCCTGCAGCTCCATTTTCACGGAAAGACGATTGACTTCGGTCTGCGATGCATTTTGCTGAAGCTGACGGACTTTCGGTTCGATACCGAGCAGTTTCTGAACGTGGTGGCCGACTTCATGCGCAATAACGTAGCCCTGGGCGAAATCACCGTCCGCGCCGAGCTTGCGTTTCATGTCGTCATAGAAAGAGAGATCGATATACACGGTGCTGTCTGCCGGGCAATAGAAAGGCCCCATCACCGATTGGCCCGTACCGCAGCCAGTGCGGGTCGCGCCGCGATACATCACCAGCTTGGGTTGCTGGTAAGTGCGCCCCATTTTTTCGAACTGCTGACCCCAGGTGTCTTCCGTCGTCGCCAGAATGACAGAGGTGAATTTTGCAGCTTCGTCTTCGTTCGGGCTGATGGAGCGCTGAGAGGTTTGCTGTTGCTGAACGGGGTCTCCCGTGATTAACCCCGTCAGATCAACGCCGTAATAACCCGCAACCAGCACAATGGCGAGCAGAATAATGCCGCCCTTTCCGCCAGGCAGGCGCATACCGCCGCCGCCCATTGATGGGCCACCGCCGCCATTGCTGCGCCGATCTTCTACATTGTCACTTTCACGACGCCCTTGCCAGCGCATAACCACCTCGAATAAATCCCATCATCAATAGAGTGATCGTAGGCGGTTAGGGGAAGAATTACCATAGGAAACAGAGGTAAGACGCCAAAGGATATTTTCACCCTTTGGCGTGATTGGGGAGGATTTAGTCGAGCTTAACGCCCAGACGATGGGCAACCGCTTCATAGGCTTCAATCAGGCCACCCAGGCTCTGACGGAAACGGTCTTTGTCCATTTTATCCAGCGTCTCTTTGTCCCACAGGCGGCTACCGTCCGGGGAGAACTCATCGCCCAGCACGACTTCGCCTTTATAGAGACCGAACTCCAGCTTGAAATCGACCAGAATCAGACCCGCGTCGTCAAACAGCTTTTTCAGGACGTCGTTGGCTTTGAAGGTCAGCTCCTGCATACGCGCCAGATTCTCTTTGCTCACCCAGCCAAAGGTTTCGCAGTAAGATTCGTTGACCATCGGATCGTGCATTTCGTCATTTTTCAGGAACAAATCAAACAACGGCGGGTTCAGCTCGATGCCTTCTTCAATGCCCAGACGCTTCACCAGGGAGCCTGCGGCACGGTTACGGACCACACATTCAACCGGAACCATATCCAGTTTTTTGACCAGACATTCCGTATCGGACAGCAACGCTTCCATTTGAGTCGGAATACCCGCGTCAGCCAGTTTGCTCATAATGAAATGGTTGAACTTGTTGTTCACCATGCCTTTACGGTCGAACTGCTCAATGCGTGCGCCATCTCCTGCTGACGTATCATTGCGGAACTCGAGCACCAACAGATCCGGGTTTTCCGTGCTGTATACGGTCTTCGCTTTGCCACGATACAACTCAGCTTGCTTCTGCATCTTGATTACTCCTGGTGTGATGATTTGTGTTCAAAACTGGGGATATTATGCCACGCACACGTTTGCGTAGCACTAAAATAAAAAGGGCTGGATTAACCAGCCCTTCTTTTTTATTTGCTGAATGCCGCCTGGAAGACAGCGACCAGCGCATCATTCTGCGACTGGGTCAGCGTGTGACCTTTCGGATCGATAAACTGCAAGCTGCTGCGGTTATCGAGGTCACCGACCTGAATTTTGTAATCGCCAGAGGCCAGTCCTGGATCGCTCGCGCCCAGTGCTTGCCATGCGCTGTCAGAAAGTGGCTTGTAGGTCGCGGTGATGCTGCCCGTTGAACGGGTGCTGTCACTGACTTTCATACCCACTTTTTCAAGCGTTGCTGGCAGACGCTGCCATGTCTGGTTGAACGGTGCACGCACCACCAGCATTGGCAAACCGGTATCATCCGCGGCGCTTTGTACGTCGAAGGTGACACCGCTGCGGCTTTGTGCAGAGTTTGCCGCATCGGTCGCCGTTTTATCCAGACCGGTAGCAATCACGTTCAGCATTTCGGTGCTGTAGCGTTGCAATGAAGAGGCGTCTGCAACAGGCTTACCAGCCTGCTCGAGGTTCAACAGTTTGACTGTCACAGCCTGCTGATAACCTTGTGGTTTCACGGAGACCTGATAACGACCACGATACTGCTGATCCTCATCCAGACGGTTCCATTCAATCCAGTCGGTAGTCAACGTCTGGCTGGCATCATCGCGTTTATCAATCGTGTAGTTCTTCAACTGAATGACGCTCACAACCTGCGGCCACAGCGTGTTGCTGCGGTTGTTTTCAACCAGCAGCGTCGCGGTATCACCCGTAAACTGGGTACGCGCACCGCTCACCAGTGCCAACGGCTGCGCAGGTGGACGAATATCAAGCGCTTTACCCACTGCACCGCTGCCGTTAGTGACAGGAATGTTGTAATCGCCGTTCTGAATCGGCAGGATCATACCCGCTGGGGAATGAAGTTCAGCAAGCGGGGCTGCATCCAGATAGGATTCATCACCGCTCACCTGGCGCTTGTAGCGCGAGTCTGAACTACAGGCAGCGAGCAGCATAACAAGCGAAACACCCGCAACCTTCACCAGGCGCGTTTTCTGTACTGAGTAAGCCATCAAATCTCCCTAAACTCTACAGCAAACCGGCATGCTTCAGCGCCCCGGCAACCACATCACGACCATGGTCGGTGATAGGGGTCATCGGCAGACGCAGCGTATCGGTTGCTACAAGTCCCAACTCCTTACATGCCCATTTCACTGGGATCGGATTGGGTTCGACAAATAATTTTGTGTGCAGCGGCATCAGACGCTGGTTAATCACGCGCGCTTCATCGAAATGACCCGCCGCAGCCAGTTTGCACATTTCAGCCATATCGCGCGCCGCAACGTTAGTGGTTACGGAAATCACGCCATGGCCGCCGAGCTGCATAAAGTCCAGCGCGGTCGCATCATCACCACTGAGCAGAATAAAGTCGTCTGAAACCAGCTCTTTGATCTGATGAACGCGGCTTAAGTTCCCGGTCGCCTCTTTAATTGCGATAATATTTTTAACTTTCGAGAGGCGGCCTACCGTTTCAGGCAGCATATCGCAGCCAGTACGTGACGGCACATTATACAGAATTTGTGGCAAGTCAGTATGTTCAGCAATCGCTTTGAAGTGTTGGAAGAGCCCTTCCTGCGTCGGGCGATTGTAGTAAGGCGTCACCGTCAGGCAGCCGACAATGCCGCTATTGTTGAAACGCTGCGTCAGGCTAATGGCTTCAGCGGTGGCGTTTGCACCGGTACCGGCAATCACCGGGATACGCCCGTCAGCCAGTTCAACGGTCATCATCACCACATCACCGTGCTCATCGTGGCTCAGGGTGGCGGATTCTCCGGTAGTCCCTACCGAAACGATCGCCGCAGTCCCGTTGGCGACATGGTAATCAATCAGTTTTTTCAGGCTTGACCGGCAGACATTACCTTTCTCATCCATCGGCGTAACAAGCGCAACAATACTTCCCGTGAACATGGGCCATCCTCTGTGCAAACAAGATTCTCAATGGTACGTTTGGAACTGTAATAAAAGCAAGCGACGTAAGGCGTCCAGGCTGTTGTATGCATGTTTTTTTTATGCTTTCCTTAGAACACTTGACCACGCAAAGGAAGAACAGGTTTGACAACCTCATCACAACATTACCTGGTTATCACTGCGCTGGGTGCTGACAGAGCCGGTATTGTGAACACCATCACCCGCCACGTCAGCAGTTGCGGCTGCAATATTGAAGACAGCCGCCTTGCGATGCTTGGCGATGAGTTCACGTTTATTATGCTGCTCTCCGGGACCTGGAACGCGATTACGCTCATCGAATCGACGCTGCCGCTTAAGGGCGCTGAACTCGATTTACTGATCGTCATGAAGCGCACCACCGCGCATCCGCGCCCGGCGATGCCAGCAACAGTGTGGGTTCAGGTTGAAGTCACCGACTCCCCGCATTTGATTGAACGCTTTACGGCACTTTTTGACAGCCATCAGATGAACATTGCAGAACTGGTGTCGCGCACACAGACAGGGGCCACGCCAAAACTGTTTATCCAGATTACCGCGCACAGCCCCGCGTCACACGATGCATCAAATATTGAGCAGTCATTCAAAGCACTCTGTACAGAACTCAATGCGCAAGGCAGTATAAACGTCGTAGATTATTCACAGCATGAACAGGATGGAGTTGAGTAATGAATCCACTGAAAGCCGGTGACATCGCACCGAAATTTAGCCTGCCCGATCAAGACGGCGAGCAAGTAAATTTGACCGACTTCCAGGGACAGCGCGTTCTGGTCTATTTTTACCCGAAGGCCATGACCCCAGGCTGTACCGTACAGGCTTGCGGTTTACGCGATAACATGGACGATCTGAAAAAAGCGGGCGTCGACGTGCTGGGCATCAGCACCGACAAGCCGGAAAAACTGTCACGTTTTGCCGAAAAAGAGCTGCTGAACTTCACGCTACTGTCTGACGAAGACCATCAGGTCTGCGAGCAGTTTGGCATCTGGGGTGAGAAGACCTTTATGGGCAAAACTTACGACGGCATCCATCGCATCAGCTTCCTGATCGGTGCAGATGGCAAAATTGAACATGTATTTGACGATTTCAAAACCAGCAATCACCACGATGTGGTATTGGCCTGGTTAAAAGAAAACGCCTGAAGCCTATAAAAAATCCCGGTTCAGTGAACCGGGATTTTTTTACTCTTCAACCGCCGGCGCATCCGGCCAGGCGTGAACCACCGCTTTGATAAGCGTGGCGAGTGGGATCGCGAAGAACACGCCCCAGAATCCCCATAAACCGCCGAAAATCACCACCGATAAAATAATCACCAACGGATGCAAATTGACCGCTTCTGAGAACAGCACGGGCACCAGCAAGTTACCATCCAATCCCTGAATAATCAGATACACCGCGAAACAGCTCCAGAACTCGGTTCCAAGACCAAACTGGAACAGCGCCACGCCGATAACCGGAATCGTCACCACAAATGCGCCGATATACGGGATCAGCACCGAGAAGCCCACCAGCACCGCCAGCAGCAGTGAATAATTAAGCCCGAAGATCACGAAGCCAATCCAGGTGGCGACGCCTACCACAATCATCTCCAGCACTTTGCCGCGAATGTAATTGGTGATCTGCTGATTCATCTCCTTCCATACCTGCCCTGCCAGCCCGCGATTACGTGGCAGAATACGACGCACCGCGTTCAGCATCTGCTCTTTATCCTTCACCAGGAAGAAGACCATCAGCGGCACCAGTACCAGATATACGGCCAGCGTCAGCAGCCCAACCAGCGAGGCGAGAGAATATTTCACCACCGAATCGCCCATCGTCATGATGCGGGCGCGCATATTTTCAGCCATTGCATCAATAATGCCGGCGTCCATCAGGGCCGGATAACGCCGCGGCAACGTCGCAGAAAAATCGGACAGTTTATTCAGCATGCCCGGCATGTCACGGATCAGGTTAATCCCCTGTTGCCAGGCAATGGGAAGCACCACAAACGACATTAGCAAAAGAATGCCGACGAACAAAATGAGGACAATACTGCTAGCCCAGCGACGAGAGCAGCCGATCTTTTCCAGACGAACCGTCGGCCATTCGAGAAGATAAGCCAACACTAAGGCCACCAGCAAAGGTGCCAGCAGTCCGCTAAAGAAGAATAAAATACCAAATCCGGCGACCAGAATGACCAGCAAAGCAATGGCCTCGGGATCGCTGAAGCGGCGCCGATACCACTGCATTAACATTTCGAGCATACAACCCTTCCCTGAATCGGATGGCGGGACTGAGAGAGCGAATTGTATCTAACTGTCACAAAAAAGACTTTCGCTTTTTGTATCTCTCTCACGTTTAGCAAAAGCCGGGTGAATGGGATTTTCTTCACGCCTCAACACGGCTACACTCGCAGAGCAGTCGAAGGTGAACGATATGCGGGTTCACCGGTCAAAAGAGCACATCCAAAATACAGGGCAGAGGCTATGTTCAGGCAGTTGAAAAAAACTCTGGTTGCGACGCTTATCGCCGCGCTGACTGTCAGTCAGGTGATGCCCGCTTTCGCGGACTCGGCGGATACATTGCCGGATATGGGCACCTCAGCAGGCAGCACGCTGTCCATCGGGCAAGAGATGCAGATGGGTGATTTTTATGTCCGTCAGCTTCGCGGTAGCGCACCGCTGATTAACGACCCACTGCTGGTGCAATACATCAACGGGCTTGGAATGCGTCTGGTCGCCCATGCTGACTCGGTGAAGACCCCTTTCCACTTCTATTTAATTAATAATGACGAAATCAACGCCTTCGCCTTCTTTGGTGGAAACGTGGTGCTGCATTCGGCCTTATTCCGTTATTCCGATAACGAAAGCCAGCTTGCGTCCGTTATGGCGCATGAAATCTCCCACGTCACCCAGCGCCATCTGGCGCGTGCGATGGAAGATCAAAAACGCACAGCCCCGCTGACCTGGGTGGGCGCACTGGGCTCTATTTTACTGGCAATGGCCAGCCCGCAGGCGGGTATGGCTGCACTGACCGGTACGCTCGCCGGCACGCGGCAGGGTATGATCAGCTTTACCCAACAGAACGAACAGGAAGCCGATCGCATTGGCATTCAGGTGCTTCAGCGCTCAGGCTTCGATCCCCAGGCAATGCCTACGTTCCTCGAAAAATTGCTGGATCAGGCGCGCTATTCGTCTCGCCCGCCAGAGATCTTACTGACGCACCCGTTGCCAGAAAGCCGTCTGTCCGATGCGCGAAACCGTGCCAACCAGATGCGCCCTGTCGTTGTGCAGTCGTCGCAAGATTTCTACATGGCAAAAGTCAGAACGCTCGGGATGTACAATTCAGGGCGAAATCAGCTCACCAGCGATCTGCTCGACAATTTGTCTAAAGGCAATATCCGTGAGCAAAATGCAGCGCAATACGGACGTGCGCTTCAGGCGATGGAAGCCAGCAAATTCGACGAGGCGCGTAAAGCGATACAGCCTTTGTTAACCGCTGATGCCAATAATCCGTGGTATCTCGATCTGTCGACCGATATTGATTTAGGCCAGAAGAAAACCACCGAGGCGATCAATCGCCTGAAAGGGGCAAAAGATCTGCGCACCAACCTAGTGCTACAGCTCAACCTGGCGAACGCTTACTTACAGGGTGGACAGCCGAAAGAGGCCGCCACAATACTCAATCGTTACACCTTCAACAATAAAGACGATCCTAACGGCTGGGATTTATTGGCTCAAACGGAAGCACAGCTCGGCAATCGCGACCAGGAACTGGCGGCACGCGCTGAAGGTTTCGCGTTAGTCGGACGTCTGGATCAATCCATTTCGCTGTTGAGCAGCGCCAGTTCGCAGGTGAAGCTGGGTAGTCTGCAACAGGCCCGATACGACGCGCGTATCGACCAGCTGCGTTCACTGCAGCAGCGGTTCAAGCCCTACGAGAAGATGTAATGTTTCACGTTGCCGAAAAGCCAAGGCATCCGCAACGTGAAGCGTGATGAATAAAAGGAGAATTCATGTCAGACGCGGTAAAAATTTATCATAACCCACGCTGCTCCAAGAGCCGCGAAACGCTTGAACTGGTGAAGTCAAAAGGCGTCGAACCGGAAGTGGTACTGTATCTGGAGACGCCGCCAGACGCACAGACTCTCCGCCAACTGTTGAGCATGCTGAATATGACAAGCGCGCGGGAACTCATGCGCCAGAAAGAAGATCTGTATAGGTCGTTAAATCTGGCGAACAGCCAGCTGACGGAAGATGAGCTGATTCAGGCAATGGTCGACAATCCGAAACTGATTGAACGCCCAATTGTCGTCGCGCATGGCAAGGCGCGTATTGGCCGTCCGCCGGAAGCTGTGCTCGATATCCTCAACTAATCCTGACGCCGCAGCGCTTTCAGAAAGGCCTGCGGCGTGCGATCTCCCAGTTTTTTCTGCGCTTTCCCCTCGTTATAAAACGCACACATTGTTGCCAGTAAGCATTCCACCGGCTCAGCCTGAATACGCGGAATAATCTCCACCAGCCGCGCCGTCACCAGCACGGTATTTTGCTTTCCACTACCGATTTTCAGGGTTATCCCATCAGGGATAAAGGGCGACTCAAAACCAAAAGTCTCAATAGATTGTATATCGGTCGGACAAGCCTCTAGCAGCTCGCGAGTCCAGTTCACAAGTAATTGTGGCGATATCCCCGCGTAAACCCGCGCAAAACACCAGCCGCTGACGGGCTCCCGCGCCCAGAGCACATGGTGCTCGCCGCCGTCGTCCATATGCAGTGAAAGTGAAAGATGATGAAGTTCAAGATGGTCCGGTCGTTGCCCCGCCTTTATCGCTTTGATGCCGCTCAGCGGCGCGCCCTGACGCGGTGTCACCGCTGCTTTTAGGTAGCGGTTTAATGTCGCGCGAGAGACGCGAATACCCAGAAAATCGTTGACCACCAGCAGAAGCTCATCAAGCGGCGCGCCTGTGGCATCACGCAGGGCATTAATCAGCGAGATCTGCTCTTGTCTCATCGCTTTGTGTATCAATTTGGGTGTGGTGTGGTTATCTGAAATATGCTCGCGGTGACGCCAGCGCCGAACGGTGGTGATGGATATCCCCAGTTCCAGAGAGAGCTCTTTGTCACTTTTATCGGACTTCTGAAGATACCGGCGAATACGCGGCGTGGTGGTTGCATTGGCGTGCAGTTTAATTTCCATCGAAAGGATTCCGTTAAATTTTCTCTAACCAATCTTATGAGATATACATTCACACTGTGATTGCATTGTGACCGATTTCACCTTTTTATCGTCACGCTCCACTGATAATCCACACACATAACATAAACCACGTCACTCAATCTTGTACGGAGTTCACAATGAACAATGTTCTGGGATTTCTTGAAGCAAAACTGATGCCACTGGCGGCTAAAACGGCTCAGCAGCGTCATCTGGGGGCTATTCGTGGCGCCTATGTTTCTTTCATGCCATTTATTATTGTCGGCTCGATCCTGCTGGTTATCTCTTCTTTCCCTAATCAGACCTACCAGCAGTTTATGTCTCAGGCTTTTGGTGCGAGCTGGAGCGCCATTATCGAGATCCCCTTCAATGCAGTGTTCTCCACAATGTCGCTGTTTATCAGCTTCCTCGTCGCCTACCGACTGGCGGAGCACTACAATGAAGACCGCGTGTCGTGCGGCATTCTTGCGCTGGTCAGTTTCCTGATCCTCACGCCGTTTATCAAAGTGGCAGAGAACGGCGGCATCACGGTCATACCCGTGGAATGGATCGGCAGCAAAGGGCTCTTTGTGGCGATGATTGGCTCGCTGCTGTGGACTGAATTGTTCTGCTGGCTCAAGCGCAAAAATCTGGTGATCAAAATGCCAGAAGGCGTACCGCCTGCGGTACAGGAATCGTTCGCCGCGCTGATCCCCGCACTGGTGGTCATGATTCTGGTGCTGATGATTCGCATCGCGTTTGAAAACACCCACTACAACACCATTCACCAGTTCATCTACGACGTGGTCGCCACGCCAGTGCGCCATTACGGGACATCCTACTTTGGTGCGCTGATGACGGTGTTCAGCATCACCATTCTGTGGTCAGTGGGCATTAACTCCGGCTCAATGATTAACGGCATTATTCGTCCACTGTGGATGGAAAATCAGACCGACAATATCGCCGCCATTCAGGCTGGCGTCACCCCGCCGCACATTATCACCGAACAGTTTTTTGACATGATTTGGATGGGCGGCGCAGGTGCAACGCTGTCTCTGGTCATTGCTATGCTGATTTTTGCTCGCAGTAAAAACATGCGCGAAGTGGCACGACTTGGCGCGGGGGCGTCGGTATTTAACATCAATGAGCCAATTCTGTTTGGTCTGCCGGTCATCATGAATCCGATCATGCTCATCCCGTTCAATCTGGTGCCGCTGGTGCTCGTCACCGTGCAATATGCCGCGATGCAACTCGGCGCGGTGGCGGTGACGACGGGTGTGTTCATCCCCTGGACGCTACCGCCGGTGATCAGTGGATTTATCGTCACCGGGCACATTAGCGGCAGCGTGATGCAGCTCCTCAATCTGCTTATCGGCGCGATGCTCTACCTGCCGTTTATGCGCATCCTGGACAAACAATACCGCGCCGCGGAGCTTGCCACCGCGATGCCAACTGAAACCACGCTGGCTAAACAGGAGTAAACCATGTGGGGAATTATTGCGACCTGGCGAATGGCGCTGGAAGGGGTCACGGAGTCGGCAGCGGCCCTGGCTGCGGGAAAGCCGGTTTCAACGGCGGTGGTCGATGCCGTCGCGACCGTCGAGGACTTCCCGTTTTATAAGTCCGTCGGTTATGGCGGTCTGCCAACCGAGAACGGTGACGTTGAGCTGGATGCCGCCTATATGGATGGCGACACGCTGGCCTTCGGCGCAGTCGGCAATCTGGTCGACATCGCGAATCCGATCCGCGTGGCGCATGCCTTGAGTCGCCAGCGCTATAACAGTCTGCTGGTTGGTCAGGGTGCGCGTGAATGGGCGCTCAGTCAGGGCTTCGCCGACAAGAAAATGCTCACCGACAGAGCGTTGCAGCACTATCGCAAGCGCTGTCGTGAAACGCTGGATAAAGGATTAAGCCCCTATAACGGGCACGATACGGTCGGGATTATCGGGCTGGATAGTCACGGTTCGATGAGCGTCGCCACGTCCACCAGCGGTCTGTTCATGAAAAAGCGCGGGCGACTAGGCGATTCGCCCATCATTGGCTCCGGTTTTTACTGCGACAGCGAAACGGGTGCGGCGACCGCAACAGGCGTGGGAGAAGACCTGATGAAAGGCTGTACCAGCTACGAAATCGTACGTCGTATGGCTCAGGGTATGACCCCGCAGCAGGCGGCGGATTCCGTGGTCTTCGAACTGGAAGACAAGCTGATGTCGCGCTTCGGGCGCGTGGGCGATCTCTCGGTGGTCTGCATGAATAGCAAAGGGGAATTTGGCGCAGCAACCAATATCAAGACGTTCTCGTTTGTCGTCGCCACTGCGCGTCAGCCCCTCACCGTTTTTCGCACCGAGCGTCAGCATGAGAAAACCCATTATCAGCCTGTCGATGACCTGTGGATGCAGGATTATGCCGCACGCATTCGTGCGCCGATTGAGGAGTAATCATGACGACTTATCAGTTCATTAGCGCCCTTTCCCAGGCGGAGCCTGAGGGCCATTTGATTGCCCGCGCGTCATGCAGCCAGCTACCCGATACCGCCTTGCTGCATGAGATGCGCGACGCAAAAAATGTCGCCGATACCCGCTTCGGCTGTGCGCCGTTTGCGCGCATCACCCTTCTGCCGGACGCATTGTGGCAGGACAATTCAGGCGAAAGTTTGCTCGCTGCGCTGCGGCCCCTTTTTTCTGCTCCGGCAAGCGAAAACGTGATTATTGACGTCACTCACGTTGATGACACCGTACTGGCGAAGCTGCTGCGTTTTCTGTTCAACCAGGCGCATCGGCTCAGCGATTTGCAGTTGAAAAAGACGGATTCCTCGGCAATTCGCCTTCGCCACATCACCGCACTGTGTCTGCCCGAGCAGCAAGAACGTTTAACGTCGGTTTTCCTTCAGGAACAGGCGACGGCGAACGGGATGATCGCCGCGCGGCGGCTATCGGATATGCCCTCTGACCGTTGCACGCCGCAGTTTGTGGTCGAGGAATCGCAAAGATTTTGTGCCGCTTTCCCTTCCCTGCGCTGCGAAGTACTTGATGAACAGCAGATTATTGATCAAGGGATGGGGCTGCTGCATGCCGTTGGTAAAGGCGCTACCTGCCCACCACGACTGCTGGCAATCCATTACGACGGTATCAAGGACGGCCCGGTGCGTTGTTACGTCGGTAAAGGCATCACGTTTGATACCGGGGGTCTGTGGCTTAAAGACGGTGCGGGCATGTACACCATGAAATACGACATGTGCGGTGCAGCAAACGTGATGGGGCTCATGCTGACTATCGCTGAGCTGAATCTGCCTGTGCGGGTGATGGGCGTACTGGCGCTGGCGGAAAATGCGATCGGGCCAGACGCGATGCAGCCCGGTACGGTGGCGCGCGCCTGCAACGGCATGACGGTAGAAATTAATAACACCGACGCTGAAGGGCGATTAGTGCTGGCCGATGCCATTGCGTGGGCGAGCCAGCGTCATCCGCAGGCGCATTATATTATCGACATAGCAACCCTGACGGGCGCGGTGGTGAAGGCGCTGGGATATGAACTAAGTGGTTTGATGACGCAGGATGAGCGTTTAAGGGATCATTTAACCCGAGCAGGAATCAAGAGCGGAGACGAAGTGTGGTCGCTGCCGTTGGATGCGCGGCTGAAAAAACAGACTGAAAGCGCGATCGCCGATCTGTGTAATACGCCCACCAACAATGCCGCGATAAGTGCGTCGGCGGCGTGGTTATTACATCATTTTTGCCCGCCGCAAATTCCGTGGGCACATCTGGATATCAGCGGTACGGCGTTATGGCGCGAAAGTGGCCGTAGCGTGGCATCAGGCAGACCGATTCCGCTATTGGTGGAACATTTGTTGCTCGATATTAAAATAATGGATGAATGGATCGAAATGCATCAAAAAAGGCAGAGGTTGTAGGCCAAAGCAAGTGAAACGCCGCCGGGCAATGACGTCGGGCGGCAAAATTATAGTTTCAGTGTGTCTTTCACAAACGGGATCGTCAGCTTACGCTGGGCGGTAATCGACGCATGATCGAGCTGATCCAACGTATCAAAGAGTGTACGCATTTCGCGATCCAGGCGCTTAAGCAGAAAACGGCCCACGTCTTCAGGAAGCTCAAATCCACGCAGGCGTGAACGCAGCTGTAACGCCTGAAGCTTATCTTCGTCGGACAGCGGCTGCAGCTTGTAGATTTGCCCCCAATCCAGGCGAGATGCCAGATCCGGTAAGCCAAGATTGAGCTGGCGCGGCGGGCGATCGCCGGTGATCAGTAAACGGGTTTTGCCCGATTCCAGAATCCGGTTATACAGATTGAACATCGCCATTTCCCACTGCTCATCCCCGGCAATACATTCGATATTGTCGATGCACACCAGCGAAAGATGTTCCATGCCGTCGAGCACTTCCGGTACGAACCACGTGCGCTTGTCCAGCGGCACATAGCCAACCGCATCACCACGTTGCGAAAGCTCAGCACAGGCGGCATGCAAAAGATGGCTGCGTCCCGCGCCTTCGCGTGACCAGATATAAATGTATCCGCTGTGATCCTGGCGCAGCACGTTTTGCAGCGCAGCCAGTAAAGAGGGGTTATCACCCGGCCAAAAACTCGCGAAAGTTTCGTCGTCAGGAAGATAAAGTGGCAGAGAGAGCTGTGCCGGTCCGTTCAGAAATACCTCGATTAAGGTCTTACGTAAAATCGGCGAAGAGTTTACCACGGAACCTGCAATGAGAGAACCGGGCGGATCGTCCACCCGGTTTAACGATCAATGTGACACGTTTTCGCTGTCTTCCGCGTCCAAAATTTCTTCTTCAGGACGCAGTACGGAGATCAGTTTGAAGATCAGGCTCAGCCCCACGCCAACGATGGTGGCCAGCGCCATGCCTTTCAGCTCTGCCGCACCGATATGCACCTTCGCACCGCTCACGCCGATGATCAGAATGACCGAGGTCAGGATCAGGTTTTGCGTTTTATTGTAATCCACTTTGGATTCAATCAGCACGCGAATACCGGACGCACCAATCACGCCGTAAAGCAGCAAAGACACACCGCCGATGACCGGAACAGGGATGATCTGAATGGCTGCCGCCAGCTTTCCAACACAGGAGAGCAGGATCGCAAAAATTGCCGCCCCGCCGATTACCCAGGTGCTGTAGACGCGGGTTATCGCCATCACACCGATGTTTTCACCGTAAGTCGTATTTGGCGTTGAGCCAAAGAAACCGGAGATCATGGTAGAAAGCCCATTCGCAAACATCGAGCGATGCAGACCAGGGTCACGGATCAGGTCTTTTTTAACAATATTCGCCGTCACCACCAGATGGCCAACGTGCTCGGCAATCACCACCAGCGCGGCAGGCAGAATAGTGAAGATAGCAAACCATTCAAAGCGCGGGGTGTAGAACGTTGGCAATGCAAACCAGTGCGCTTGCGCAATCGCCGAGGTGTCGACCACGCCCATCGCAAAGGAGAGCGCGTAGCCCGCCAGCACCCCGATCAGAATCGGGATAATTGCCATAAAACCGCGGAACAGGACGGAACCAAACACGGTCACACCCAGGGTGACCAGCGAGATGATAATGGTTTTAGAGTCAGGCGATTGCCCATCGGCCGGCAACAGACCCGCCATGTTTGCAGCGACGCCTGCGAGCTCAAGACCAATGACGGCAACGATTGCGCCCATCGCCGCAGGAGGGAACATCACGTCCAGCCAGCCGGTACCGGCTTTTTTGACGATAAAGGCAACAACGCAGAACAACACGCCGCACATGATGAAACCGCCCAATGCCACTTCGTATCCTAACGGCAACAGCAGCAGAACCGGCGAAATAAACGCAAAGCTTGAACCCAGATACGCTGGGATTTTTCCTTTACAGATGAAGAGATAAAGCAGCGTACCGACGCCGTTGAACAGCAGCACGGTGGCCGGGTTAATGTGAAACAGGATTGGCACCAGCACGGTTGCGCCAAACATGGCAAACAGGTGCTGCAAACTAAGCGGGATTGTTTGCAAAAGCGGCGGTCTTTCACTCACCCCGATAGTACGGCGCGTCATAGTGTTTTCCTCAAGTGTTGTGAGTTGTTGGTGTTTTTATTCAAAAAAAAGCCGACTATCAAAGTCGGCTTCTTATTCGTTATTCGATTATTTCGTACCAAAAATCTTGTCGCCGGCATCGCCAAGCCCCGGGATAATGTACCCGTGCTCGTTCAGACCCTGGTCGATAGAAGCCGTGTACAGCTCAACGTCCGGGTGCGCTTTTTCCAGCGCCGCAATACCTTCTGGAGCCGCAACCAGCACCAGCACTTTAATGCTGTTACAACCGGCGTTTTTCAGCAGATCGATAGTCGCAATCATCGAACCACCGGTTGCCAGCATAGGGTCAACGACCAGCGCCATACGCTCATCGATGTTAGAAACCAGCTTCTGGAAATACGGAACAGGCTCAAGGGTTTCTTCATTACGGTAGATGCCGACAACGCTGATGCGCGCGCTCGGGACATGCTCCAGCACGCCTTCCATCATACCCAGACCTGCGCGCAGGATTGGCACAACGGTAATTTTTTTACCTTTGATCTGCTCAACCTGAACCGGACCGTTCCAGCCCTCAATGGTCACTTTTTCTGTGGCCAGATCGGATGTTGCTTCGTAAGTGAGTAAGCTTCCAACTTCAGAGGCCAGTTCGCGAAAACGCTTCGTGCTGATGTCATGCTCACGCATCAGGCCCAGCTTGTGTTTAACGAGTGGGTGCTTCACTTCCACAATCTTCATTCTCATTCTCCTCTGAGGTGGCTACCGCAAAAAAAATCGCCGGATTATACCGCTTTTTTCGGAGTGCGCCATACCCATCTTGCTTGACGACGATCAAGCAAAGTGATGAATACTGCGATATTGAGTCTACATCAAGACAAAAAAGAGCCCCGCATCGCGGGGCTTATTGGTCATTTACAAGGGTTAGAGCGACTCGCCGTTGGTCGCAATCACGTTCTGATACCACTCAAAAGACTTTTTCTTGCTGCGATTAAGCGTGCCGTGGCCTTCGTTATCTTTATCAACGAAGATGAACCCGTAGCGTTTTTTCATCTCGCCGGTTCCAGCAGAAACCAGATCGATGCAACCCCACGGGGTGTAGCCCATCAGATCGACGCCATCTTCAACGACGGCTTTTTTCATCTCACTGATATGCGCGGCAAGATAATCAATGCGGTACTGATCGTTCACCGTGCCGTCGCTTTCCTGCACGTCAATGGCACCGAAGCCATTTTCAACAATAAACAGCGGCAGCTGATAGTGATCCCAGAACCAGTTCAGGGAATAACGCAGCCCAACCGGATCAATCTGCCAGCCCCAGTCAGATTTTTGCACGTACGGATTGGAAACCAGACTTTTACTTTCGTCGTAATCCAGCTGCGGGTTATCTGGCGTCGCTTTGGTGGCGAACGACATGTAATAGCTGAAACCGATGTAATCCACACAGCCTTGTTGCAGCGCGGCAATATCGTCTGCCGTGATGTCCAGCGCAAAGCCGCGACGTTCAAAGTAGTTGAGCAGGTGCTGAGGATATTTTCCACGGACATGCACGTCGGTGAACCAGTAGCGACGGTGCATGGCGTTCATCGCCATCATGATGTCGTTCGGCGCGCAGCTCAGGGGATAGATTGGACACATCGCGATCATGCAGCCGATTTGCAGCGACGGATTAATTTCACGTCCGGCTTTGACCGCCAGCGCGCTCGCCACCAGTTCATAATGCGCCGCCTGGAACATGACCGGCTCGCGATCTTCACCCGGCTCATACTTCAGACCGGAGTTGGTAAAGGGCGCGAAATCTTCGTGGAAATTAGCCTGATTGTTGATCTCGTTAAACGTCATCCAGTACTTCACTTTGTGCTGGTAGCGCTCAAAAGCCACCGTTGCGAAACGCACAAAGAAATCGATCAGCTTACGATTACGCCAGCCGCCGTATTCAGTGACCAGATGGTAGGGCATCTCAAAGTGGGAAAGGGTAATCACCGGCTCGATACCGTATTTCCGGCATTCGTCGAACAGATCGTCATAGAACTGCAAACCGGCTTCATTGGGTTCCAGCTCATCACCATTCGGGAAAAGGCGTGTCCAGGCAATCGAGGTGCGGAAACATTTAAAGCCCAGCTCGGCAAAAAGTTTGATGTCTTCTTTATAGCGATGGTAAAAGTCGATGGCTTCGTGGTTTGGGTAGTTTTTACCCGGCAAAACGCCGTTGGTGATTTCTCGCGGTACGCCATGGGCGCCAACGGTCATCACATCGGCAACGCTGACACCCTTGCCGCCCTCTTTCCAGCCGCCTTCCAGCTGATGTGCCGCGACCGCGCCACCCCACAGAAAACCTTCTTTGAATACTGGCATGCTTTTTCCCTCAGTCTGCGTTATGTTCTGCAAAAACCATTACAGAAACCGGTTTCAGTGGAATCATGTGCAATGCCATAAGGGGTTGCAAGCACATTACAGAAACCGGTTTCATTTTCGTGAACGGTATCAAGTTTGTCTTCGCGCGAGGGTTAAATGTGTAAATTTCCAGCGACTTTTTGTGACAACAGATTAGGCTCGCAAACGTTTGCCTGGACTGTTAGAATTGCGCCGATTTTTCTTACTATCGCAATGCAATCGCGTGGGGACTTGAGCCGTGACCAACAAAACTTCTCTCAGCTACAAAGATGCCGGTGTTGATATTGACGCAGGTAATGCGCTGGTTGACCGAATCAAAGGTGTGGTGAAAAAGACCCGCCGTCCTGAAGTGATGGGCGGTCTGGGTGGATTCGGCGCACTGTGTGCACTGCCGCAAAAATATCGCGAACCTGTTCTGGTTTCTGGCACTGACGGCGTGGGAACGAAACTGCGTCTGGCAATGGATCTTAAACGCCACGACACCATCGGTATCGATTTGGTCGCTATGTGTGTCAATGACCTGGTCGTACAGGGTGCTGAGCCGCTGTTCTTCCTCGACTATTACGCCACCGGCAAACTCGACGTTGATACCGCAGCAAGCGTAATCACCGGGATCGCTGAAGGCTGTCTGCAGTCTGGCTGTTCGCTGGTCGGTGGTGAAACGGCAGAAATGCCGGGGATGTACCACGGTGAAGATTATGACGTCGCGGGATTCTGCGTCGGTGTAGTAGAAAAATCAGAAATTATCGATGGCAGCAAAGTGACCGATGGCGATGTGCTGATTGCGCTGGGATCCAGCGGCCCGCACTCTAACGGTTACTCGCTGGTGCGTAAAATCCTCGAGGTGAGTGGAAGCAATCCAGAAACTATCGAGCTTGAAGGCAAGCCGCTGGCCGATCACCTGCTCGCGCCAACCCGCATCTACGTCAAAAATATTCTTGAGCTGATTGAGAACGTTGATGTTCATGCCATCGCCCACCTGACCGGTGGCGGATTCTGGGAAAATATCCCGCGTGTTCTTCCTGATAATACCCAGGCCGTGATTGACGAATCCTCATGGCAGTGGCCAGCCGTGTTCAACTGGCTGCAAACAGCGGGTAACGTTAGCCAGCACGAGATGTATCGCACCTTCAACTGCGGCGTTGGGATGCTCATCGCGCTGCCAGCCAGTGAAGCAGACAATGCCATTAGCCTGATGCAGGCAAAAGGTGAAAACGCGTGGAAAATCGGTATCATCAAAGCCTCTGATTCCGACGAGCGTGTGGTCATTGAATGAAAAATATAGTGGTGCTCATTTCCGGTAACGGAAGCAATTTGCAGGCAATCATTGACGCCTGCAAACAGAAACAGATTAATGGCACCCTACGCGCAGTTTTCAGCAACAAGGCCGATGCGTTCGGCCTTGAGCGCGCACGCGAAGCGCACATCCCCGCGCACGCGCTTGAAGCCGCTCAGTTTGCCAGCCGCGAAGCGTTTGACCGCGAACTGGTCCAGGAAATTGACGCCTATGCACCAGATGTCGTGGTGCTCGCCGGTTACATGCGAATTCTTAGCCCCGCGTTTGTCTCGCATTATTCCGGACGCCTGCTGAACATCCACCCTTCTCTTCTGCCAAAATATCCGGGTCTGTATACCCACCGTCAGGTGCTGGAAAATGGTGATGAGGAACATGGCACGTCGGTGCATTTTGTCACCGATGAGCTGGATGGCGGGCCGGTTATTCTGCAGGCCAAAGTCCCGGTGTTTGATGGCGACAACGAAGATGACATTACGGATCGCGTTCAGGCGCAGGAACATGCCATTTACCCGCTTGTGGTGAGCTGGTTCGTCGATGGGCGCCTGGAGATGCGTGAACACGCAGCCTGGCTCGATGGCGTAAAACTGCCCCCTCAGGGGCATGCTTCAGAAGAATGATTATTCAAGCCGGCGATTGCCGGCTTTTTGTTGCCTGCCATTCATAAAAACCATAAATAATCAGGAGGTTTAGCGCTAATTTTCACGCTGCGTGGTCGGTTTACTGTCATACTTTTCTGGCACAGTTGGACATCTCGTGGCAAAGCTCGCCATAATAGAATCGAGACGGATTTGCTGCGTCCCGTGATTGAAACGGAGTGTAAGTTGTAATGGGTCAGGAAAAGTTATACATCGAGAAAGAGCTAAGCTGGTTAGCGTTCAACGAACGTGTCCTTCAGGAAGCGGCTGATAAGAGCAACCCGCTGATTGAGCGTATGCGTTTTCTGGGGATTTACTCCAATAACCTGGATGAATTCTACAAGGTGCGTTTTGCTGAGCTGAAACGGCGGATTATCATCAGCGAAGAGCAGGGTTTGAACTCTCATTCGCGTCATCTGCTAGGCAAAATTCAGGCGCGAGTACTGAAGGCAGATCAGGAATTCGACGGTCTGTATAACGAACTGCTGCTGGAAATGGCGCGCAACCAGATTTTCCTGATTAACGAACGTCAGCTTTCTGCCAATCAGCAAGCCTGGCTGCGGCACTATTTCAAACATTATCTGCGTCAGCACATCACGCCGATTCTGATCAATCGTGAAACGGATCTGGTGCAATTCCTGAAGGATGACTACACCTATCTGGCGGTTGAAATTATTCGCGGCGAGTCCATTCGCTATGCGCTGCTGGAAATCCCGTCGGATAAAGTGCCGCGCTTCGTCAATCTGCCGCCGGAAACGCCACGCAGACGCAAGCCAATGATCCTGCTGGATAACATCCTGCGCTATTGCCTGGACGATATCTTCAAGGGCTTCTTCGATTACGATGCGTTGAACGCGTATTCGATGAAAATGACCCGTGATGCCGAATACGATCTGGTTCATGAGATGGAAGCCAGTCTGATGGAGCTGATGTCGTCGAGCCTGAAACAACGCCTGACGGCAGAGCCGGTGCGCTTTGTCTATCAGCGCGATATGCCCGATGCGCTGGTGGAAATGCTGCGCGATAAGCTGACGATTTCCCGCTATGACTCCATCGTGCCGGGTGGTCGTTATCACAACTTTAAAGACTTTATTGGTTTCCCGAACGTCGGCAAAGCCAATCTGGTCAACAAGCCGCTGCCCCGCCTGCGTCATATTTGGTTCGATAAATTCCGTAACGGATTTGACGCCATCCGCGAGCGCGACGTGCTGCTCTATTACCCGTACCACACGTTTGAACACGTGCTGGAACTGCTGCGCCAGGCCTCGTTCGATCCCAACGTATTGGCAATCAAAATCAATATTTACCGCGTGGCGAAAGACTCGCGCATTATTGATGCGATGATCCACGCTGCGCACAACGGCAAAAAAGTCTCGGTAGTGGTGGAGTTGCAGGCTCGCTTTGATGAAGAGGCCAACATTCACTGGGCGCGTCGTCTGACTGAAGCCGGTGTACACGTTATCTTCTCGGCACCAGGCCTGAAAATTCACGCCAAGCTGTTCCTGATTTCGCGCAAAGAAGGCGAAGACGTGGTGCGCTACGCCCATATCGGCACCGGCAACTTTAACGAGAAAACCGCGCGGATTTACACCGACTACTCGCTGCTAACCGCCGATGCGCGCATCACCAACGAAGTGCGTCGGGTATTTAACTTTATTGAGAATCCGTATCGTCCGGTGAATTTCGATTATCTGTTGGTTTCGCCACAGAACTCGCGCCGACTTCTGTACGCGATGATCGACAAAGAGATCGCCGCAGCGCAGAAAGGCGAGCCATCAGGCATTACGCTGAAACTCAACAATTTGGTCGACAAAGGACTGGTGGACCGACTTTACGCCGCCTCAAGCTCCGGCGTGCCGGTGAACCTGCTGATCCGCGGAATGTGCTCGTTGATTCCTGAACTTGAAGGCATCAGCGACAATATTCGGGTGATCAGTATCGTTGACCGCTATCTCGAACACGATCGCGTTTATATTTTCGAAAATGGTGGCGATAAACAGGTTTATCTCTCCTCTGCGGACTGGATGACGCGTAATATTGATTACCGAATTGAAGTCGCCACCCCGCTGCTGGACCCGCGTCTGAAGCAGCAGATCCTGGATATTATCGAACTTTTACTGAGTGACACCGTAAAAGCGCGTTATATCGACAAAGAACTGAGTAACCGCTATGTGCAGCGCGGCAACCGCCGCAAAGTGCGCGCACAACTGGCGATTTACGATTATATCAAATCACTCGAGCAACCTGATTAACCTATGCCGATAAATGATAAGACCCCACGACCGCAGGAATTTGCTGCGGTCGATTTAGGTTCTAACAGCTTCCATATGGTCATCGCCCGCGAAGTCGATGGCGCGATGCAGATCATCGGTCGCCTCAAGCAGCGCGTCCATTTGGCCGACGGTCTTGACGATAAAAACATGCTCAGCGAAGAGGCGATGGAGCGTGGCTTAGCCTGCCTGTCACTCTTTGCTGAGCGGCTGCAAGGCTTTTCCGCATCCAGCGTCTGTATCGTCGGCACGCATACTCTGCGCCAGGCTTTGAACGCGCCGGAGTTTTTGAAACGCGCCGAAAAAGTGATCCCCTACCCCATTGAAATCATTTCGGGCAATGAAGAAGCGCGTCTGATTTTCATGGGCGTGGAACATACCCAGCCGGAAAAAGGCCGCAAGCTGGTCATCGATATCGGTGGAGGTTCGACGGAGCTGGTGATTGGCGAAAATTTCGAGCCAAAACTGGTCGAAAGCCGTCGTATGGGCTGCGTCAGCTTTGCACAAATGTACTTTCCTGGCGGCGCGATCACCCGTGAGAACTTCCAGCGTGCGCGCATGGCCGCAGTACAAAAGCTCGAATCACTGGCGTGGCAATATCGTATCCAGGGGTGGAATGTCGCGCTAGGCGCATCCGGCAGTATCAAGGCCTCTCACGAAGTGCTGCTGGCGATGGGCGAAAAAGACGGTTTTATCACCCCGGAACGCCTGGAAATGCTGCGCGAAGAGGTTCTGAAACACAAGAGTTTCGATTCGCTCAGCCTGCCGGGGCTTTCCGACGAGCGTAAGGCTGTATTTGTGCCTGGCCTCGCGATTTTGTGCGGCGTGTTTGATGCCCTGGCGATCCGCGAACTGCGTCTTTCTGACGGTGCGCTGCGTGAAGGTGTGCTGTACGAAATGGAAGGTCGCTTCCGCCATCAGGATATTCGCAGCCGCACCGCGCAAAGCCTGGCGAATCAGTACAACATTGACCGTGAGCAAGCCAAGCGCGTTCTGGAAACCACAACGCATATCTATGAACAGTGGGAAGCGCAAAATCCCAAACTGGCGCACCCACAGCTGGCGGCACTGCTCAAATGGGCCACCACCCTGCACGAAGTGGGTCTGAACATTAACCACAGCGGAATGCATCGCCACTCGGCCTACATTCTGCAAAACAGCGATCTGCCAGGCTTTAATCAGGAACAGCAAACCATGATGGCGACGCTGGTGCGCTACCATCGTAAAGCGATCAAGCTGGACGATTTGCCGCGCTTTACGCTGTTCAAGAAAAAGCAGTTCCTGCCGTTGATCCAGCTGTTGCGCCTGGGTGTGTTACTCAATAATCAGCGCCAGGCGACAACCACGCCGCCAACGTTAAGGCTGAAAACTGATGACCATCACTGGACGCTGAGCTTCCCGCATGGCTGGTTTAGCCAGAATGCGCTAGTACTGCTGGATCTCGAAAAAGAGCAGCAATACTGGGAAGCCGTAACGGGCTGGTTGTTGAAAATCGAAGAAGAAGAATCACCGGAAATTGCGGCATAACGCGTGAGACTCAGGCGTCTGACAACGACGTCTGAGTCTCGACAAGCTCTTCAAGCGGTTCAGGTTTACCGATCAAATAGCCTTGCAAATAGTCAATTCCTAACGCGGTGACGGCGCTGCGTATCGCTTCACTTTCCACGTATTCCGCCACGACCAGCATTTTCTTCATCCGCGCCAAATGGCAAATAGAGGCAACGATTTGATAGTCGAGGCTGTTGTCGGCGATATTGCGAATAAAACTGCCATCAATTTTCAGAATATCTGCGTCGACGCTTTTCAGTCGGGCATAGCTTGCGTATCCCGTACCAAAATCGTCGATAGCAATTCGACAGCCCATCATCTGAAGCTGTTTGACGATCTGATCGGCCAAAACGGCATTGCCAAAACCGCTACTTTCGGTGATTTCGAAGATTACTTGCCAGGCTTCAATCGCGTATTTCTTAAGTAACCGATTAACCTCAAGGGGGAATTGCGAGCGGCATACCGTTGAGGGCGATAGATTGATGGCAAACCGCATGCCCGGCAGCCTTTCGCGGTGTGTCGCCATAAACTGCAGCGTGCGGTCAAGCACCCATAAATCCACTCGCGACGACAAACCAAATTCCTGTGCAACGGGGAGGAAGGTGTCCGGTGAGAGTAACGTGCCATTATCATTCGGCATGCGCAGCAAAATTTCATGGTAGTGATCGCCACGAATGGCTTGCACCCGCTGCACCATCAGCACAAATTCGTTATGTTCAAGCGCCGCTTGCAAACGATTCATCATCGCCACTTTATCTTTCAGGCTCCGTTGCAGATGCGCTGCCCCGCGCTGCTGTAAGCTCTCAGGATGATTGGTGGATAATGATAAATCCGCAATGATGCTCAGCTCACCCAACAGCAAATAAAGATGGTTTACAGGAGAACGCACGCAGCAATAGCTCACGCCGATCTGCGGCTGCAGCGGCATGCCATCCCAGATAAACCGAAACTGCTTGATGTGTTCATCCAGCGCCTCGATTCGCACGGAATGCGACTCTGTATTCAGTCGTACAGCCAGATCGTATCCCGACAATTGATAGACGCACTCATTTTGCTCGAGCGTACCGTTAATCCACGCGGCGAGCTTTTGCTTGTACTGGATCCGCAACAGCACGCCGTAATTGCGCCCTAACACTTCCAGCTCTGGGATGCGGAGCATGCACAGCGTTGACCACGGTGATTTTGTCAGCGCACGCGACAATGCACGCAGGTTAGGCATATGAACGACGGGATCGAGAAACGCCAGTCGGCTGGCGCGAAGCATGATGACGCGCTGACGTGTCGCCAGCATGGCCATATAAATCACCACAAACGAGAAAACGAGATAGCTTGATGATGTGATCGCCAGCTGGATATCGTAACCCTGATACAGCGGGATGTAGCGGTAAAAATAATGAATGGACACCATCAGAACCGGAGTCCAGATCAACGACATCAGCTTGTAGCCAAAACGCATTGAGCCCCAAAGCATCACAGGCATCAGCAATGACAGCGTATAGTTGGTGCTGAATATTGAGCTGTTTTCATTGATGGGTATGAGCAGTAGAGACAACAGTCCAACCAGTACTCCGCCCCAGATGACAACTTCTGCGACGCTCACTTTTTTGTCAATTTGCAGTCGGATTTGGGAGATAAGCCCTTTCAGATAGCGGGGATGGCGAATCACACGAATCAACAGATAGCTGAACGGCACGCCCGTCAACCCTCCCACCAGCAAGCCTTGATAATTAATCAAGGTGCGGATACTCATTGGATTTATACCGACCATGCTCTGACGCGTCGCGTAGATACCCAGATAGACCGCAAACTGGAACAGCAGCAAAAAGAGGGTCGACGGACAGATGACCTGCCAAAAGATACGTTGCGCCATCAGCCGGTCATCACCATATGCCACCATGTTGCGATGCGGGGCAAACACGCGATATCCCCCCCAACTGAGGATCAGCGGAACGATAAAATGACAAATAATAGCGATGGTTTCGAACCACCCGGTGGTAGGGTAGTAGCGGCAAAACAGCGCCAGAATAATACCGGGCACTGCCGCGAGGCCAAAAAACAACATCGTGGCGAGTAAAAATGCCAAAGGCATATAATAGAGCGCAACCAGGCCACCGCTTAATTGCGCATACGTGCTGGCGACACTAAATACGGGGAGTAAAGCAACCGGCAAAATGAGAGGAAGAGCCCACCAACGGTCTTTATTTTTCTTAAGGAATGCCAGAATTTTCATAGATGTCCAATATAAGTCCTTTAATCCAGAGAGAATTTCAGACAGGCATCCATCCTGACATCATTGCCACATACTGCTTGCGAGATATAAACACGATGGCAGGAGAATTTTAGTGCTCAATGACCGACAGGAATTGACTTAAATCAAACTATATTGTTCAAAAAAGGTTTTTATGACAAGATTATTGTGCTGTTTTCTCTTTTCTATCAAAGCGATAAATACTTGAATCATCATCGATAACAATAATTAATGTAAACATTGACGAATTTTTACACTTGCCATAATTGACCCCTTCTTCCCACTGTGCCTTAATAGCCGCATCGCCCGAAAGGGTATGCCCAGGAAAATACAGTGAGTCAGGCAACGCGTATGCACAAACGACATCGATTTAACACTCGAATGACCCGCATTATATTGCTGATTAGCTTTCTGTTTTTCTTTGGTCGCTTCGTTTATTCCTCTATTGGCGCCTGGTATCATCATCAGGACAAAATTCAGTCTCAACAGGTTACTCAGCCACTGGATACCACAAACCGCTAGCTTCCTGACGCAGCAACCGAATCACTTCAGCCATTCCTTTACTGAGAATTTTGTCCTGACGCATGACGATACCTAACTGCCGATGCAGAATGGGATCCAGTGAACCGACGGTTAAACCCTCGCGATCCGCTGCATGCTGAACCGCCATTCTCGGGACAATACTGAATCCCAGCCCTGCTCTCACCATACGTTTGATGGCTTCTATACTGCCTAACTGCATCACTGGCGTGACCGAAAAAGCACTCCCTTGAAACCAACCATCGATAAGCGCCCGCGTTCCGCTCCCTGATTCAAACGCAATCAGCGGCAGCGTATGCAAAATCGCGGGGGTGAGCTGCGATATTCGGTCCCCCTGCTCGCGCGCAATAATAAAGACAAACTCCTCATCCAGAATCGGCATCACATCAAGCGAACGACCGCTTGCCGGAAGGGTCACAAGTCCGATATCAAGACGGTTTTCCTCGACGGCTCGGACAATATCAAGCGTGTTGCCTGTCGTCACGCCGACGCCCAGCAGCGGATGATCCTGTCGTAGTTGCTGTAGTAGTCGTGGCAGCAGATGAATACATGCCGTTGCGCCCGTCCCTATCGTCACTGTGCCACCGATCTCGTCACTCAACGCCCTCACCGAGCAAATCGCCTCATCGACCACATGTTCAATACGATCGCTATGATTCAGTAATGCCAGGCCCGCCGCCGTGGCTTTGACGCCGCGTCCGGTGCGTTCAACTAAACGTGTCTGGAGAAACTGCTCAAGCTGGCGAATCTGCAAACTCACCGCAGGTTGAGAAAGCCCAAGCGCATCCGCAGCAGCAGAAAAACTGCCGCGCTGGATGACCAGTCGGAAGGTCGCCAGATTACCCAGATTCAACACCGTCATCGCAAAGTTTCTCTTATCGCGTTCATAAACACAGGGACCTGCCAGCACCATACCGCGCGCAGTATGCTGAGGACAACTGCCTAAAGGAATGAAACATAATGAAAACACCGGCCGCCCCCCGCCTTCTTTCGCTTGCCGCTGGAAGCAATCAGCTAATCAACTGGGGAATTTCGTTTTATATGCCGGGAACCTTCGCGCGCGCCATTGCGACCGAGACGGGCTGGTCATCACCACAAATCTATCTGGGATTGACTATGGCCATGCTGGTGATGGCTGGCGTTTCACCGTTTGTGGCCCGATTACTGGCCTGTTTTGGCGGGCAGAGAGTGGTGATGTGCGGCACGCTACTGATTTCGATTAGCTGCCTGATAATGGCTCAATCACACGCTTTAGCGGGTTGGTATTGCGCGTGGCTGCTGGCGGGAGTCGGTATGCGTCTGTCTTTGTACGACGCGTTGTTCGCATCCCTTGTGAATCTTTACGGGCAAAATGCGCGACGGATGATCTCTCGTGTCACTCTGGCTGGCGGACTCGCTTCTGCAATTTTTTGGCCGCTGGGTGCAGCGTTGCTGACGATAATGAGCTGGCGAGAAGCGCTGCTGATGTATGCTCTTTTCGGGCTATTGAGTGCGACGTTGATACGCGTGCTACCCCATCAGACCCTTACAGTAAAAGCTACACCGAAGGCTCCTGTCGCCCCACAACCTCACGCTCGCTTAAACGCTTGGCTTTATGCTGCGTTTATCGCGTTGATCACGTTTGTCTCAAATGGAACATCCACGCACCTTCCGGAATTTATCGCGAACGCGGGTTTGCCCGTTACGATTGGGATGCTATGGGGCATTGGTCAGACGGGCGCGCGCTTGTTAGACGTGATGGCTGGCGCGAGATTAACGCCAACGCAGCTCATGCTCATTACCGCGCTCGCCATGCCACTGTGCTTTTTACTGGGAATAAGCAGCTCGGTGTTTATCGAATCTGCCGCCGGGTTTGTTCTGGGGTATGGCGCGATCAACGGCCTGGTCACGATCGTCAAAGCCACCCTCCCTCTGGAACTTTTCGCACCTGAGGATTATGCACGGCGAACGGGCGTGCTATTGATCCCCGCTCAGCTCATGGCCGCGGTATCGCCTTATGCGTATGCGGAGTTAAACAAAGCATTAGGGATCAGCGGTTCGATGTGGGTGTCGTGGGGACTCACGCTCATTATTGGCGGCCTGGCAGTAGGGATTGCCGTGAAACAAAAACAGCCATCCGTTCCTGCACGAGCAGAGAGCACAATACCGTAAAAAGACGATAAGCACGGCAAGCCGTGCTTATCGGTACCCATCATGACCGGGCGCTGCACTTCTCATCTGAATTTACGTTTAAGCATTTAATAAACACGCGATTCAAAGGCTTCCCAGCTATACGTGTCACTATCAACTAATGCATCGCCCAACTCCTGATAATTGAAATTGTAAAACTCAGCGCGGGCGTCGTAACCAGAATAGTCCACAGCGGCCAGGCCAACGAATGCGCCGGTAAAGAACCCGCCATAGCTTTGCAAAACATAATCATCTGAAAGAACGGCGGAATCTAATTTGACAGGGATTTCAACAAATGTGATCCCATCAAAACTGTATTCGTAAGTATAAATTTCCTTGCGAACTTTTGTGCGGAACCAAACGTATTCCGCATCTTCTGGAATCTTGATTGCTTCATCTTTCAGATGTGACGTATATTTCCCGCGATTATTCTCGCCAACTTCGATTACGGCGCCATTAATTTCATTCCAGGTAATGAATACAAAACTCCAGTGACGGTCATTATAATAATTCGTTAAGCCTGCCATTTGTTGATAATTAAAGGGATTAAATTTAACTTTGACGTGCGCGTCAAAATAAAAGGCTTGCCAACGTCGGGCAATAAGCGACAGGTCATGGGTATTCGCTAAAGAACCCTGGCCTATTAACGTTAGCTTTCCATCGCCTGTTGTTCCCATTTTTTCAGTGAAAGGGACACGGAGCGTACTCCAGTTAGGATCGAGTGTCGGCGTTTTAAATTCATCGTATTGGCTATGATCTTTTGCACTTTCGGTATAAATGGCATCAGTGGGTCCTTCGACAAACGTTTTACCACCGTGACCGCCATCGATACGTGGCCAGCCCTCTTTATCCCAATACACTTTTTGGATGGACGTTTCCCTACCCAAAGTTGACCAGCCACGAGGATCGTAAACAGACTCACCAGGCCGATTCCACGGGCGCGCGCACAGCGAAGCGTAATACCATTCACCTTTAGGAGTTGAAACTAAAGAGCCATGTCCTTGCTTCTGAATGTAACTGTCTGGCGTATCGACATTCGTTAAGAACACTTCCCCCGGCTGCGTCTCAAAACTATTGGCATCTAACGTTTTTGACCGTGCCACAACCTCCTGATGGGTAAATACGGTTCCCCCCTGAGCAGCAAAAAGATAATAATACCCGTTCAGTTTGTAGAGATGTGGCCCTTCGACGAGAGCAACGGCAGTGCCTCGATAAAGAGTCCGCGCTGTTTCGGGTTTTAATTTCAGAGTTTGTGTATTGAGCTCAGTCAACGTAATGCCATCAAAGGGATGATGGTATTCTCTGTGATCCCAGGTTTGCTGAACGATATATTTACGCCCATCGTCGTCATGGAATAGTGACGCATCAAAACCCACACCATTAAGTTTAATCGGATCGGTCCATGGACCACGAATATCTGTCGCGGTGGTCAGATAGTTTGTCATATCTTTAAAAGCGCCTTCCGTGATTTTCACATCCGTATAAACCAGCCAGAATTTGCCATCAGCATAAGAGAGAGCCGGTGCCCAAATCCCCCCGGATGAAGGATTGCCTTTCATATCTAAAAGCGCAGTGGTTGACAGTGGGCTTGGGAGAAGATTCCAGTGTTTAAGATCTTTCGACTCATGTAAACGAACACCTGGGAACCATTCAAAGGTTGAGTTTGCAATATAGTAGGTGTCCTCTACACGGATAATACTCGGATCTGCATTAAATCCAGGTAAGATAGGGTTTTGAATAAGCGACATATCATTAGACCTTTTCTGAGAATTTTATTTTATATTTACTAAGTTTTATAATGACTCTTCAAACTATACGCGTATCTCATCAAGCTGGCGGTTAATATCTGTGACATTTTCGTCTGAGATTGGATAGATTTGAATGACAATCATTGAAATAACGGCTAAAGCGATGGGAATCCAAACCGCTGTGATGATGATTCCGTCGATCGCATTTGTATTTTGATATGCGCCCGTTTCGTTAAAGCCATAAGCGGCGAGTAACCAAAGTGGAATCGCACCGCCAATCGTAAAACCAATTTTGAAAAAGAGCCCCATAATCGCATTAATGATTGCTGCATTTCGCTTGCCTGATTTTAATTCGCCATAAGCAATCACTTCAGGGACAAGTGCCCACATGAAACCCGTGGCTGAACTTAAGCCCCACTGTTTAATGAATGTTGCGATGTAAGCAAGCCAGAGTTCATCATGCATTCCTGAGCGTGACCAAACGTAAGTCAACAACTGGCCGACAATAAACATGGCGAGGAACAGATGGAAGAAGCCTTTTTTGCCAAAAATTTTCTTGAGTTTTGACCAAAAAATTGGGAATAAAATGCCCGGAATTGAAGCAACAAGGCCGATAGCCCCCATCCATTCAGAATGGTTAACAACATATTGATTGAAAAAGCCATTAACGGTGTTCACAAAAAACATGAACGTGAAGGCCAACATGAAAAATAATCCGAGTATGATAAGCGGTCGGTTATTTTTGAGTTCAAGGAACAGATCTGTCGCTTTAACGTTGGCCGTCTGTTCTGCAGTTGCCACCACACGTTCTTTGGTAAATTTATAGCAGATGAAAAGCGCCACCGCGCCTAATATCATATATATCGAATAAACGCCAAACCAGGCATAATTCGCTGATGGATCCGTGTAGTTCCCCATATTAAGTTTAAGGCCAAAGAAACCCGTATCCTTGAGGCTTCGATCTTTTGGGGAGGCCATTTGTACAAACATAGGGAATAAAGTATAGACAAGAAGATTGGCACTGTTGGCCAGCATCATGCGCGTGCTGGTCAGTTTATCAATGGATTCCGGATCTCTTGTCAGTGATGCATTAAGCGAACCATAAGGAATGTTCACAACGGAATAGACTAAATCCAGCGCGAGGTAAACGATAAATGCAAATGGAACCGATCCCCTGATGCCAGGAATGGGTGCGAAAAGTAAAGCTGACAGAATAACAAGTGGAACGCCTGCTCTCAAAAGCCAGGGGCGATATTTCCCCGCGGGTGAACTTCGTTTGTCTACATAAGTCCCAACCATCGGGTCCCATACAACATTGATGATTCGGACAAACAGAAATATAAACCCTGCAGTTGCTGTGCTGATTGTATTTACAGTCAACATATGAAGAGCCAGAAAACCACCTATTGTACCGAACACAAGGTTTTGCGCAAAGTCACCCATGCCATAACCAATCCGCTCGCCGCGGGTTAATTTATGATATTCATCATGCCGGTTTTGCAATATTTTTTCACTCATTCTAATCCATTCTCCGGTTTCTTTTGTGAAGGTGAAAGAGTTTCTGACACAGGCCCCCCAGAGAATCCATTACGTTTTTAAATTAATTAATTATGTTTTTTTATTTCTGTGATCGTCGATACAAATGCCATTTATAAATCCTATATTCGAAATGGTAACTAGCAGCTCTCAAAATCACCTCTCCGACCAGTGAATAGTTCCCGCTAAAACGATATTTTTACCCCCTGAATTTCCTGACAAACCATGCTTCGCAGGCCTAATATCGCGTTTTATACATGACAGTCATTTTTGGGAGATATGTCACGTTTGAGTATTATCTTAACGTCAGAGTGAAATAACGTAATTGAGTAATCACCCCGGAAAATACAGGATATGCTTCAGTCATTTATTTGCTGAAATTTAACGCAGGAAATTCATTATGTCCGTTTATTTTGTTCAATCCGCCTGAAACCGATTTGGACAACCCTTCAACGAACACAACGTCTCAAAATAGTCGCTCACACGATGGAATTCATAAAACGGGATAAACGAGTTACACACCCTGTAGCGCAGAAAATGCCAGATACAAAAACAGAAAAGCCCGCAGTTACGCGGGCTCAGAAGTATTTTACTGCTTTACGTGCAGGCGATAGTCGGACGTAAAATTATTCCCACTCAATCGTCGCTGGCGGCTTCCCACTGATGTCGTACACGACACGGGAGATACCGTTCACTTCGTTGATGATGCGGTTGGACACGCGACCTAAGAAATCATACGGCAGGTGCGCCCAGTGTGCCGTCATAAAATCGATGGTTTCAACTGCACGCAGGGATACAACCCAGTCGTACTTGCGGCCATCGCCCATCACACCGACGGAACGAACCGGCAGGAACACGGTGAACGCCTGGCTCACTTTGTTGTACAGATCGGCTTTGTGCAGTTCTTCGATGAAGATAGCATCGGCACGACGCAGCAGGTCGCAGTACTCTTTCTTCACTTCGCCCAGCACACGCACGCCCAGACCTGGGCCCGGGAACGGGTGACGGTACAGCATGTCGTATGGCAGACCCAGCTCAAGGCCAATCTTACGCACTTCGTCTTTGAACAGCTCACGCAGCGGTTCAACCAGACCCATCTTCATCTCTTTCGGCAGGCCGCCCACGTTGTGGTGAGATTTGATGACGTGCGCCTTGCCGGTGGCAGAAGCAGCAGACTCGATCACATCAGGGTAAATCGTACCCTGCGCCAGCCACTTCACATCTTCCAGACGCAGCGCTTGCTCGTCGAAGACTTCAACGAACACGCGGCCGATAATTTTACGTTTCGCTTCTGGATCGTTCTCGCCCGCCAGTGCGGTCAGGAAGCGCTCTTCGCCTTCAACGTGAACAATATTCAGGCCGAAATGGTCACCAAACATGTCCATAACCTGCTCTGCTTCATTCAGGCGTAACAGGCCATTATCGACGAAAACACAGGTCAGATTTTTACCGATAGCACGGTGCAGCAGCATCGCGGTCACGGAGGAGTCAACGCCACCGGACAGGCCGAGAATCACTTTGTCGTCGCCAACCTGCTGACGGATACGCGCAATGGCATCGTCGATGATTTTGGCCGGCGTCCACAGGGCTTCACACTGGCAGATATCGCGCACGAAGCGGTCCAGCATGCGCATACCCTGACGGGTGTGGGTCACTTCCGGGTGGAACTGCACGCCGTAGAAGCGTTTTTCTTCGTTAGCCATAATGGCAAACGGACAAGTTTCGGTGCTGGCAACGGTCACGAAGTCTGACGGAATAGCCGTCACTTTATCGCCGTGGCTCATCCACACGTCCAGCAGCGGTTTACCGTCTGCGGTCAGGGAGTCTTCGATACCACGCACCAGCGCGCTGTCAGTCAACACTTCGACCTGTGCATAACCAAATTCGCGTTCGTTCGAGGCTTCAACATGGCCGCCCAACTGCATCGCCATCGTCTGCATGCCGTAGCATACGCCAAATACAGGAACGCCGGCTTCAAAGACGTACTGCGGCGCGCGCGGGCTGTTGTCTTCAGTGGTGCTTTCCGGGCCACCAGACAGAATAATGCCGCTTGGATTAAATTCACGGATCTGTGCTTCCGTGACATCCCACGCCCACAGTTCACAATAAACGCCAAGTTCACGAACGCGACGAGCAACGAGTTGCGTGTATTGGGAGCCGAAGTCCAGGATAAGAATGCGATGTTTATGAATGTTTTCCGTCATTGACGATAATTCCGAGGCAAGTGAAACAAAGCGCCCGGCATTGAGCCGGGCGCGGAAACTTATCAGGAGCCTAAACGGTAGTTCGGGGACTCTTTAGTGATCGTGACGTCGTGAACGTGACTTTCCTGGATGCCCGCACCGCTGATACGTACGAATTCCGCTTTAGTACGCAGCAGATCGATGGTACCACAGCCGGTCAGACCCATACAGGAACGCAGGCCGCCCATCTGCTGGTGAATAATCTCTTTCAGATGGCCTTTATATGCCACGCGACCTTCGATACCTTCCGGCACGAGTTTGTCGGCTGCGTTATCAGTCTGGAAGTAGCGATCGGAAGACCCTTTGGACATCGCGCCCAGAGACCCCATCCCGCGGTAGGACTTATAAGAACGGCCCTGGAACAGTTCGATTTCGCCAGGAGACTCTTCAGTACCCGCCAGCATTGACCCCACCATCACCACGCTTGCGCCTGCCGCGATGGCTTTCGCTATATCACCGGAGAAACGAATACCGCCATCGGCGATAACCGGAATACCGGTGCCTTCCAGCGCTTCTACTGCATCAGAAACCGCCGTGATCTGCGGTACACCGACGCCGGTGACGATACGGGTAGTACAAATGGAGCCAGGACCGATACCGACTTTGACTGCGCTGCAACCGGCTTCAGCCAGAGCACGTGCACCAGCACCTGTGGCTACGTTGCCACCGATGATTTGCAGGTCAGGATATTTCGCGCGAGTTTCGCGAATACGTTGCAGAACGCCTTCGGAATGGCCGTGTGAGGAGTCAATCAGCAGAACATCAACGCCTGCAGCAACCAGCGCGTCAACACGCTCTTCATTGCCCGCACCTGCGCCAACCGCAGCACCAACGCGCAGACGGCCATGCTCGTCTTTACAGGCGTTCGGTTTGCGTTCTGCTTTCTGGAAGTCTTTCACGGTGATCATGCCGCGCAGATGGAAGCTGTCGTCAACAACCAGCGCTTTCTCAACGCGTTTTTCGTGCATTTTGGCCAGCACGACGTCGCGCGTTTCGCCTTCACGCACGGTAACCAAACGCTCTTTCGGCGTCATGTAAACACTGACGGGTTGAGACAGGTCAGTCACGAAACGCACGTCACGGCCAGTGATAATACCCACCAGCTCGTAATCTTCGGTAACAACCGGATAGCCCGCAAAACCGTTACGTTCAGTCAGCGCTTTGACTTCCGCAAGCGTAGTGGTTGGCAGAACGCTCTGTGGGTCGGAGACAATACCGGATTCATGTTTTTTCACGCGGCGAACTTCTTCGGCCTGGCGTTCGATAGACATGTTTTTGTGAATAAAGCCGATGCCGCCTTCCTGTGCCAGGGCGATCGCCAGGCGCGCTTCAGTCACGGTGTCCATTGCCGCAGAGAGCATAGGAATGTTCAGGCGAATGGTTTTAGTCAACTGCGTGCTGAGATCGGCAGTATTCGGCAGAACGGTAGAATGAGCGGGAACGAGGAGGACGTCGTCAAACGTCAGTGCTTCTTTGGCAATACGTAGCATGGGCAATATCTCTGACCTGGAGGGTTAAATATTGCCGTGGCATTATACAGAGCGTAACCGATTGCATCTACACTTTTTTATAAAAAATGCTTGCGATCGTGTCTCATCGGGTTACTATCGATTGAATAACTTGCTGATTTAAAATTTGATCCCGCTCACATGTTATCTTCCCAAAGCCCCTCAATTTATACCGTTAGCCGTCTCAATCAATCGGTTCGTTTACTGCTCGAGCAGGAAATGGGACAGGTTTGGATCAGCGGTGAGATTTCCAATTTCACGCAGCCGTCATCCGGTCACTGGTATTTTACGCTTAAAGACGATAACGCTCAGGTGCGCTGCGCAATGTTCCGCAACAGTAATCGCCGCGTGACGTTTCGTCCTCAGCATGGCCAACAGGTGCTGGTCCGCGCCAATATCACGCTGTACGAACCGCGCGGTGATTATCAAATCATCGTTGAGAGCATGCAGCCCGCAGGCGAAGGGTTGTTACAGCAAAAATATGAGCAGTTAAAAGCGAAGCTGTCAGCGGAAGGTCTGTTCGATCAGCAGTTCAAAAAATCACTCCCCTCGCCTGCGCACTGCGTCGGCGTCATCACCTCTAAAACCGGTGCAGCGCTGCATGATATTCTGCATGTGCTAAAGCGTCGCGACCCTTCCCTGCCCGTCATTATCTACCCAACAGCGGTTCAGGGTGACGACGCGCCGGGGCAAATTGTTCGAGCTATTGAGCTGGCGAATGCGCGCCATGAGTGTGACGTGTTAATTGTCGGACGCGGCGGCGGATCGCTGGAAGATCTCTGGAGCTTTAACGACGAACGCGTCGCACGGGCGATTTTTGCCAGTCAGATACCCGTCGTCAGCGCCGTTGGGCATGAAACCGATGTCACTATCGCCGATTTTGTATCGGATATGCGTGCGCCAACGCCGTCCGCGGCGGCTGAGATAGTGAGTCGAAATCAGCTGGAACTGCTGCGCCAGATACAGAACGGACAACAGCGTCTGGAAATGGCGATGGACTATTTCCTGGCCAATCGCGCCCATCGCTTTACGCAATTGCACCATCGGCTGCAGCAGCAGCATCCACAGCTGCGACTTGCGCGCCAGCAAACCGTACTGGAACGCCTGCGTCAGCGCATGAATTTCGCGCTGGATAACCAGCTCAAACGCGCTGTTTCTCGTCAGCAGCGCATGACGCAGCGCCTGAATCAGCAAAACCCGCAGCCAAAAATCTATCGGGCGCAAACCCGTATCCAACAGCTGGAATATCGTCTCGCTGAGAACTTACGCGCACGTTTGAGCACTACGCGAGAACGTTTTGGGAATGCGGTCACCCATCTCGAAGCCGTCAGCCCGCTCTCCACGCTGGCACGTGGCTACAGCGTGACCACAGCGACGGATGGTAAAGTGTTGAAACAGACTAAACAGGTTAAGGCGGGAGATTTGATGACGACCCGCCTGGCTGATGGCTGGGTAGAAAGCGAAGTCAAAGGTATAACGCCTGCCAAAAAAACGCGTAAGAAAAAGCCGGTTTAAACCGGCTCAAACTCAACGCGTTTTTTTGAAATCAACCCATGGCCGTTCTGGCAAAAATAATCGATCGCGCCGCAAGCCTTTAAGACCTGAAGAGGCTGATGGCACTCAGGGCAACGCGCCACCAGAGCGATATCGTTACCACAGTTGCCGCAATGCGCCATCCCATTTTCAGGCTCAAGCTTTGCCTGGCACTCCGGACAGATAATCGTCATTGTGACTCCTCAATTGAATGTTAGTTACACGATCATTCTAACATGGCGTCGTTAACACCCGCTGTAATCCCCTGCGATCATTTAACTGCCCTGACCCATTGTGAATCCCAGCGGATAAAAAAACAAAAAACCCGACAGAGTCGGGTTTTATCGCGCAATTATTTGCTTTTCTTAATGTGCTTAATCAAACGCTTACGCTTACGCATCTGGTTTGGCGTTAGTGTGTTGCGTTTATCCGCAAACGGGTTTTCCCCTTCCTTGAACTGAATTCGGATAGGCGTGCCCATCACATCCAGCGATTTTCGGAAGTAGTTCATCAGATAGCGTTTGTAGGAATCAGGCAGGTCTTTCACCTGGTTACCGTGAATGACCACGATTGGCGGGTTATAACCACCGGCGTGAGCATACTTCAGCTTCACACGACGACCACGAACTAACGGCGGCTGATGGTCTTCGGAGGCCATGGTCATAATGCGCGTCAGCATCGCGGTGCTCTGACGACGCGTTGAGCTGTCGTAGGCTTCACGAACGGATTCGAACAGATTGCCCACACCACTGCCGTGCAGCGCCGAGATAAAGTGTACGCGAGCAAAATCGATAAAGCCCAGACGGAAGTCCAGCATCTCTTTGACTTGCTCTCTCACATCATTGCTCAGGCCGTCCCACTTGTTGACGACGATAACCAGTGAGCGCCCACTATTGAGGATGAAGCCCAACAGGGAGAGATCCTGATCGGAGATACCTTCCCGCGCGTCGATAACCAGCATGACCACGTTAGCGTCTTCAATCGCCTGCAGCGTTTTGATAACCGAGAATTTTTCCACCACATCGGTGATTTTCCCACGTTTACGCACGCCCGCAGTATCAATCAGCACGTATTCGCGCTCATCACGCTGCATCGGGATATAAATGCTGTCACGGGTGGTGCCCGGCATGTCATAAACCACGACGCGATCTTCACCAAGTATACGGTTAGTTAGCGTTGACTTACCTACGTTCGGACGGCCGACAATCGCCAGCTTGATCGGCAGATCCTGCGGGTTAAAGTCGTCCACAGGCTCTTCTTTACCTTCCGCGGCCTCTTCGAATTGCGCCCAATATGCGGCGTCTTCGTCAATTTCTTCTGGCGGATTGATTTCGTCAACCCATGGCATCAAAACTGTTTCCAGCAGGCTGGTAACGCCACGACCATGAGAAGCTGCAATTGGATAGATTTCTCCCAGGCCCAAAGCCCAGAAATCCGCAACAGCCTGATCGGCATCAATACCGTCAGTTTTGTTCGCCACCAGGAAGGTTGGCTTCTCGCGAGAACGCAGGTGTTTGGCGATAGCCGTATCGGCTGGCATTAAACCTGCACGGGCATCAACCATGAAAAGCACGATGTCCGCTTCTTCGATTGCCAGCAGAGATTGTTCCGCCATACGCGTTTCCACGCCGTCTTCTGTACCATCAATACCACCGGTATCGATACAGATAAACTCTCGTCCTTCCACTTCAGCACGACCGTACTTACGGTCACGAGTCAGCCCCGGGAAATCCGCAACCAGCGCATCACGGGTGCGTGTTAAACGGTTAAAAAGAGTGGATTTTCCAACGTTCGGGCGCCCGACAAGCGCGACCACAGGTACCATGTTTGAAGCCTCATAAAATTCAAAATAACGCCGTATTCACGACGTCTATAAAAACAGTAAAACGGCTCCTGAGTTAACAGGAGCCGTTTATTATACTACAAACGCTACGATTAACGCGTGATTGCGTACAGCGTTCCGTCTTTTGCCTGGATCAGCAGCTTGCCATCCGCAACAACAGGGTCGGTCAGGAATCCTGAACTATCGACTTTCTCCTGCGCCACAAAGCGTCCGTTTTCTGGATCAATCCAGTGCATGTAACCTTCGCTATCACCCACGACCAGGCTGCCATTATACAGCGCCGGTGCAGTCAGCAGACGGTGCAGCAGATCGCTTTGCGTCCACAGCGTAACGCCGCCATCGGTGTTCAGCGCCAGCAGGCGATCGTTCTGATCAACCAGATAAATGCGATTACCTTCAACGACGAAATCATTCACAGAACCCAGCTCACGTTTCCACATGACCTGGCCGCTGCGCAGATCCAACGCCGTCAGGTTACCGTTATAAGCCAGCGCATAAACCACATTGTCGACAATGACTGGGGTGGTATCAACATCGCTCAGGCGGTCGATTTCAGTCGGACCTGTAGCCTGAGAAATACGCTGCTGCCAAATCATCTGTCCTTGCTGCATCAGTACGGCGCTCACGCGGCCGTTGTCACCGCCCACGATTGCTGCACCAAAAGCCGTAGCCGGAGCAGATTCACCGCGCAGAGAAAGTGATGGCATGTCCAGGTTAACGGTCCATTTCACGGCACCGTCAGCCTCGTTCAGCGCTTGCAATTGACCATTGCTGGTGTGAATCAGCACAACACCGTCACTGACGACAGGACGTGACAGCGCTTCACCCGCAACGCGAGATTGCCACGCGATGGAGCCATCGCTGGTGTTCAGCGCATAAACCTGGGCTTTTTCGCTACCGACATAAACGTGTCCGCCGGAAACGGTCAAACCGCCAGAGAGCAGCGCAGGTGCACGAGAGAACCAACCGTCTTTTTCTGCCAGGTTCACAGACCAGACTTCTTTACCGTCATCAGCATTAAATGCGCGAACAGTGCCTTTGCGATCAGCCGCGTAGACAACGTTGTCTGCAAATGCTGGATGCAGATTGGAGTAGAAATCACCAATACCGCTACCCACAGAAGAACTCCACGCGGTGGAGGGGGTAAATTGGTTTTCAACGGTTGGCAACGGTGACATTTTTACAACATCTTCTTCGCCACTGAACAGTGAACAGCCGCTCAATAACGTAACGGAAAGCAGTCCTGGCAGAAGTAATTTACGCAATTGCATCGGGTCCCTCTCAGACGGACAAATTATTTATTTTCATCTGCATCATTTCGCTCAGCGCAGGTGAGGCGTTACTTTTCACGCCTGATTCCCACGCGCTGCGCGCGCCTTGTTTGTCGCCTTTGCTCAGCAGAGCTTCACCGCGCAGGTCAGCTACAATGGCTGCAAAACCTTCGCCTTTAATGGTGTCGAGCGTTTTCAACGCATCGTCAGCCTTTTTCTGCTGAACCTGAATACGGGCAAGACGCAGATTGATCACCGCTTTCAGATTATCATCGCTCGTCGCAGAGAGACCCTGCTGGAGCTGCGCAGCCGCTTTATCCAGTTCGTTCTTATCAACGAATTGTTGAGCAACTTCAAGCGACGCAAGTGCGCCGTAGATGTTTTTATTGTCAGCAGCGAATTTTTCAGCGGCCGTCAGCGTTTGAGGCTGATCGGCGCGAATTGCGCTAACGGTATTTTCGTAAGCCAGGGAAGCGCCACGCGCGGAATCAGCCTGATGGCTGTTCCAGTAACGCCAGCCCATCAGCGCGCCCACACCTAAAATCACACCAACAGCCAGGGCTTTGCCGTTTTCAGCAAAAAAGCGTTTAACCGCATCAACCTGGTCGTTTTCGTTCTCGTACATTTCCACGCCGTTCTTCCCCTTAGCCCAGTAAAGTGCGCAAGTGCGCCGCAACGCCATCCTGCGTTACCGTTGTTTGCTCACCAGAGCGCAGGTCTTTCACCACGACTTCACCAGCGGCCACTTCGGACTCACCCAGTACCAGTGCAACACTTGCGCCCCATTTATCAGCACGGGCAAACTGTTTTTTGAAGTTGCCACCACCGTGGTTGGTCATCAGTTTAACGCCCGGTAGCGCATCGCGCACACGTTCGGCAAACTGCATGGCCGCAGACTGCGTGTCCGCACCTGAAGCGACCAGGTATATATCGACAACGGATTCTGCTTTAAATTCCGGATTAACTGCCTGAACCAGCAAAACAAGTCGCTCAAGGCCCATCGCGAAACCAACTGCCGGCGCAGCGCGACCACCCAGTTGCTCGACCAGACCGTCATAACGCCCACCAGCGCAGACAGTGCCCTGCGAGCCGAGGCTGGTGGTCACCCACTCAAACACGGTGCGGTTATAATAATCCAGGCCACGCACCAGACGCTGATTTACGGTGTACGCAATGCCAGCGGCTTCAAGCAATTTACACAGCCCTGCGAAATGCTCGCGAGACTCTTCGTCGAGATAATCACCCAGCGCAGGTGCATCGTTCAACAGTGCCTGAACATCCGGATTCTTGGAATCAAGAACGCGCAGCGGGTTGCTGTACATGCGACGCTGGCAATCTTCGTCAAGCTTGTCCTTATGCTGTTCGAGGAACGCAACCAGTGCATCACGGTAGTTCGCACGCGCTTCAAGGGATCCGATTGAGTTCAACTCCAGCGCAACGTGCTGAGAAATCCCCAGCTCGCGCCACCAGCGCGCCGTCAGCATGATCAGTTCAGCGTCAATATCCGGGCCTTGCAGACCGAACACTTCGACACCCAGCTGGTTAAACTGGCGGTAACGGCCTTTTTGAGGACGTTCGTGACGGAACATTGGGCCGATATACCACAGGCGCTGCTCCTGATTGTACAGAAGACCATGTTCGATGCCGGCACGTACGCAGCCCGCCGTTCCCTCAGGACGCAGCGTCAGGCTATCGCCATTACGGTCCTCAAAGGTATACATCTCTTTTTCAACGACGTCGGTCACTTCACCAATCGCGCGTTTAAATAACGGGGTCTGCTCTACAATCGGCAAACGGATTTCACTATAACCGTAGCTGCCGAGCACCTGTTTCAGTGTGCCTTCAATGCGCTGCCAGATGGCGGTTTCGCCAGGCAGATAATCGTTCATGCCGCGAATGGCTTGAATGTTTTTTGCCACGTTTATTCTCTTTCTATATACAAAAAAGAACCCTAAGAATGGGTTCAATCATACATGGGAAGCACCGCTTCCCATCACGTTATTTCTCGATCTGCTGAATGCTGATGCGCTGCGCTTCATCCAGTATTGTCGCTTTCGCTCGGATGCGGGCTTCAAGCTGATCGATCATGTCGTTATTATCAAGACGATCCTTACGAATACCATCTTCATAAAGGCCACTTTTCTTGTTGCCGCCAGTCACCCCGAGGGTAGACACCAGCGCTTCACCAGGACCGTTAACGACACAACCAATGATCGAAACATCCATTGGCGTAATGAGATCTTCGAGACGTTGCTCGAGCGCATTTACCGTACCAATAACGTCAAACTCCTGACGTGAACAGGTTGGGCACGCGATAAAGTTGATGCCGCGCGCGCGGATGCGCAGTGATTTCAAAATATCGAAACCAACTTTGATCTCTTCGACCGGATCGGCCGCTAACGACACGCGTAACGTGTCGCCGATGCCTTCGGATAGTAACAGTCCCAAACCAATGGCCGATTTAACGGAACCGCTACGCAAGCCACCGGCTTCCGTGATCCCAAGGTGCAGCGGCTGTTCGATCTGTTTTGCCAGCAAACGATAGGATTCGACCGCCAGAAACACATCAGACGCCTTAACGCTCACTTTGAACTGGTCAAAGTTAAGACGATCAAGATGATCGACATGACGCATAGCTGATTCCAGCAGCGCCTGCGGGGTAGGTTCGCCGTATTTTTCCTGCAGATCTTTTTCCAGCGATCCGGCGTTAACGCCGATGCGGATAGGAATATTTTTATCGCGGGCACAATCCACTACCGCGCGGATACGCTCTTCGCTACCGATATTACCCGGATTAATACGCAGGCAATCGACGCCGTATTCCGCCACTTTTAGCGCAATGCGATAGTCGAAGTGGATATCAGCAACCAGCGGAACATTGACCTGTTGCTTGATGAGTTTGAATGCTTCAGCCGCATCCATTGTCGGCACGGAAACGCGAACAATATCCGCCCCTACGCGCTCTAATGCTTTGATTTGATTAACTGTCGCAGCAACATCCGTGGTACGGGTGTTGGTCATCGACTGGACGGCGATAGGTGCACCATCGCCAATCGGCACATTCCCAACGTAGATCCGTTTGGATTTCCTACGCTGAATCGGAGCCTGGTTATGCATGAAAAGTCTCCCGCGTTACTCGCCTGTTACTGTGCTGCAGATTGTTCGGCACTAACGGTAAGACGCGCAACCTGGTTTGTTCTGATAAAACGGCTCAGATCGACAGGTTTACCTTGATACTGGATCTGTACCGCAGATGGAGCGCCGATTTTAAGCTTATACGGTGCCTGACCCGTTAGATTTAACGTGCCATCTTTACGCTGCAAACCGCTGAACAGCTTTTTACCTGTCGCGTCTGTCACTTCAAGCCAGCAGTCGGCGGAGAAGTTCATGACCAGCGCGTTGGCATCGGTAGCCGTTGCAGCAACGCCAGCCTGATCGGTAGGCAGTGGCTGAGCAGCGTTAGTATTATCCGTCGTTGTGGGCGTTGCCGCCGGTGCAGCATCAACATTTGCTTGAGAAGGCGAAACCACTGCGTTTTGCGCAGTCGTCTGATCTGGCGTCATTGTCGGCGCTGGAGTCTGGACAGGTTCAACAGTCTGAGAGTCCGTCGCAGCGGTTTGAGGTTCACTTGACGTCGAAGCGCTGTCGGTGTTTAACGGCACGCTTTGCGCGCCGTTGTTACCGGAATTATTCAATGCCGCTGAAGATTGATCGGCCATGGTGGTGATCTCTTCCTGCTGCGCTTTGTGGTTTTGCCACCACCAGGCGCCGGTCAGGCCGATAACCACAAACAGAACCAGCCAGGTAAAGCTCATTAACCAGCCGTCACGTTTTTTACGACGTTTGCCCAGAGAGAAGGTCTGCATCGGAGCGACTTTCGCCGCGCGAACCGGTGCATGCTTTTCCATCATCGGCAACAGTTCTTCTTCGGGAATATGCACCAGTTTTGCATAAGAGCGGATGTAACCACGCAGAAACGTTGAAGCAAGATCGGCGGGTGCCTTATCTTCTTCAATATCGCGTACCGTGGAAACTTTCAGGCACAAGCGTTCTGCAACAGCTTGCTGGCTGAGTCCGAGTTGTTCACGGGCGTTGCGAAGACGAACGCCAGTGGAGAGTGCTTCAGTTTTATCGTGAGTGGCTTCAGTATTCATTCGCTACAACTACTGGTACGTGTAAATTAGGATTCAGGTGCCGGTCAGACACAATGCCACCCGCACCGCGAAACTTCTGGTCAATTAACCTTAGACAGACAGTATAGGACTGCCAGGCCTTAGTTTACAGTGCAGCTCAACTCGCGAAGCTAAACTGTTGTTACGACGTTACATACTGCCTTAAAGTCGTCAGAAACGCACCGTAATTATTAAGTGATTACAATGAATCTGACTGATTATTCAGTAAGCTAATGCTTCACGACGCAAAGCATGCGCCGTGACTGCATAATAATCAAACAGCTTTAACGTCGATCGTCTCACCCTGCATACGCTTACGCAACGTGCGTTTGGTACGGTCAATCACGTCGCCCGCCAGCTGTCCGCAGGCTGCATCAATGTCATCGCCACGGGTTTTACGCACGATAGTGGTAAACCCATAATCCATCAGCACTTTGGAGAAACGGTCGATACGGCTGTTCGAGCTACGTCCATATGGCGCACCCGGGAACGGGTTCCATGGGATCAGGTTGATTTTACACGGTGTGTCTTTAAGCAGCTCAGCCAGCTGATGTGCATGATCGGTTTCATCATTCACATGATCCAACATCACGTACTCGATAGTGACACGGCCCTGATTCGCATTGGACTTCGCAAGGTAGCGGCGCACGGCAGCGAGGAAGGTTTCGATATTGTACTTTTTGTTAACCGGTACAATTTCATCACGGATTTCATCGTTGGGTGCATGCAAAGAAATCGCCAGCGCAACGTCAATCATGTCGCCCAGCTTATCCAGCGCAGGGACAACGCCAGACGTAGAGAGCGTCACGCGTCGTTTGGACAGGCCAAAACCGAAATCGTCCAGCATGATTTCCATCGCTGGAACGACGTTGGTCAGGTTCAGCAGCGGCTCACCCATGCCCATCATCACCACATTGGTGATAGGACGAGTGCCCGTAACTTTGGCCGCGCCAACGATTTTCGCTGCGCGCCAGACCTGGCCGATAATTTCAGAAACGCGCAGGTTGCGGTTAAAGCCCTGCTGCGCCGTTGAACAGAATTTGCACTCAAGTGCACACCCCACCTGAGAGGAGACGCACAGCGTCGCACGATCTTCTTCCGGGATATACACCGTTTCAACACGCTGATCGCCTACTGCAATCGCCCATTTGATGGTGCCGTCGGCAGAGCGTTGCTCTTCGACCACTTCAGGAGCGCGGATTTCAGCCACTTCTTTCAGCTTATTGCGCAGCACTTTGTTGATGTCCGTCATGTCATCAAAGTTATCGCTGCAATAATGGTACATCCACTTCATGACCTGGTCGGCACGAAACGGCTTTTCGCCCATTTCCAGAAAGAACTCGCGCATCTGCTGACGGTTCAGATCCAGCAGGTTGATTTTTCCATTTTTATTGGGAACCGCGACAGTGGCGACTTCGGAGGTATTCACTAATTCAGACATAGTATTTTCCGGCCTCGTTGTTACACGTTATGGCCCGTGGAGGGTTAAAAAGAAACGCCCCGGTGAGCAGTCTGCTCTTCCGGGGCGTAGCATTGTACAAATTCTGGCGCAGGGATGCCACGTTTGCACGCAGCATTTACGAAAAAATTAACGTGTGCGTGGGCACACTTCGCCTTCACCAAAGAAATAGGCGATTTCGCGCGCGGCAGATTCCACTGAATCAGAGCCGTGAGTTCCGTTCTCAGTGAAGCTATCCGCATAATCAGCACGCAGAGTACCCGCCAGGGCGTTAGCCGGGTTGGTTGCACCCAGCAGATCGCGGTGACGCTGTACTGCATTTTCGCTTTCCAGCACAGAAACAACGATCGGGCCGGAAGTCATGAACTCCACCAGACCGTCGAAGAAAGGTTTACCGTCATGCTCTGCATAGAAGCCGCGAGCCTGTTCAACGGTCAGATGCAGCATTTTAGTGCCAACGATTTTGAACCCTGCAGATTCAAAGCGAGCAAAGATGCTGCCAATAACGTTTTTTGCCACCGCGTTTGGCTTAATGATGGAAAAAGTACGTTCAATAGTCATGATAACCCCTGTAATTTGTTCTGTTGTTTTGCATACGTCTGTATGACCTGGCGCGGATTATAGAGAGCATTAGTCCTATTGCCTATGGATCTAAGTAACATTTTTTTAAAATAAGACGAGCTTTAGCAACAGACCCTATCGCCCATTTGATTTTGTTCACTGCAGGACGAAGTTTACTGTGGCGACCTGCCCTGTTTCATCCATGATCAGTACCTGATAATCGCCTGCTTTATCAAGCTGTAAAGTGTAAGTACGCCCTTGAGCATCCAAAGGCTCGCCGTTCAGGAACCACCAGCGTCTCCCTTCCCCGCCAAATGTGGCGAGCGGCAACGATACGCGCGATTCGCCAGGCAAACGTTTGATAACAGCCCCCTCGCGCATCCCGGTTAACTGGAAGGGTGCGGGTGAATCCTGTGCCAAAGGGGGACAAACGGAAGATGATGGCGGAATACGCGCCCTTCTTCGCTCAGATGCAGGCAGCCACGGCTCAAGCGGTAGCGGCCAGACATCTAACACTTTTTCTTGCGCGCCCGGACAATCAGCTGCAACGCGCTTGCCCGCTTTATCTAACCAAATTGGAAAACGAATTCCTCGAATGCCCTCCTGCTCCGGCAGCAACAGCGTTGGCGGCTGGCTCCCGTCAAGGAGCCATGTCGACAACCGGCGGCGACAATTTTCACTTCCTACGGGTAGCGATTGTCCGCCCGGCCAGCAAATAACGCCGCGCCCCACCGAATCAGGACGCAGATCGCGTGGCAGGCGAGATTCGTCTGTCATCGAGTTTGACTGAAGCACGTTGTTGACCTGATTCAGCAGCGGCACAGCGCTGGCAAACCCAAACTGCCCTGCGACAGGTGTGCCGTCGGGGCGACCCGTCCAGATACCAATAAGATAACGCGCGTTCAAACCCACCGCCCAGGCATCGCGGTAGCCATAGCTGGTGCCGGTTTTCCACGCCAGCGGCGCAACCTGTGGCAGCGCAGCATCAGGCAGCGGTTGCGACTCGTTGGCTAAAATACGCCGAATAATCCACGCAGCGCCCGGCGAAAGTAAAGGTCGCTCGACGAGCGGATCGCCTGGCTGCACGCGCAATCGACCGGCTTTACCGTGCCGGGCAAATGCACTGTAGGCTGCCGTAATATCGGCAAGTCGTGCCCCTGCTCCGCCGAGAATGAGTGATAAATTAGGCTGTGCGCCTGCAGGGAGGAGTAGCGGTAAACCGGCGTTACTGAGCAACGCTGCAAAACGTTTTGGCCCGTAAGCTTCCAGCACTTGCACGGCGGGTAGATTCAGCGAACGGACCAATGCTTCACTCATGCTGACGGGGCCGTGAAATCCACTGTCGAAATTACCAGGCCGATAATCTCCCGTACGGCGCGGAACATCCTGTAGCAGAGAGGCGGGATGAATCAACCCGTCGTCGAGCGCCATACCATAAATAAACGGCTTCAGTACCGATCCCGGCGATCGGATCGCATTGACCATATCTACATGGCTAAAACGGCTGTCATCAGTGATGTCTACCGACCCCACCCAACCGCGCACCTTCATGTTGGTATGATCAACCACGATCATCGCCAATGAGCTACGCGACGGGAGGCGGGATTTCCAGTTCATCGCCAGCTCTTCCAGCTGTCGCTGAAGGGAGGCATCCAGAGTCGTGACAATTTTATTTTCACGGCTTTTGTTGAGCATCATGCGCGAGAACAGCGGGGCTAATTGCGGCATCTGTCGTGGTGCAAGCCAGACAGGCTCTTCGCGCGACTCTTTGACCTGTTGCGCCGTCCAGACCCCTTGCGTCACCATGCGCTCCAGAACTTTATTTCTGGCCGCCTCAGCGCGATCCGGCCAGCGGTCTGGCCGCAGGCGGCTTGGCGCCTGAGGGAGCACCGCCAGAAGCGCGGCTTCTGAATAACTCAACTGGGCAGGGGATTTACCAAGATAAGCCCAGCTTGCGGCACCAACTCCCTGTAACGTCCCGCCAAACGGGGCACGATTAAGATAAAGCGTGAGAATATCGCGTTTGGAAAGATGCCATTCAAGCTGCATGGCTCGCCATAGCTGGCGGATTTTTCCGCCAAAGGTGCGCGGATGAGGATCAAGAAGCCGCGCAACCTGCATAGTGAGCGTGCTGCCACCTGAGACGACTTTACCCGACCGCAAATCCTGCCAGGCCGCGCGCATGACTGAGAAGGGATTCACACCGGGATGCTCCCAGAACCAACGATCCTCATACTGGATCAGCGCTTCAAGATATCGCGGAGAGACCTCCTGAATGGTGACCGGATAGCGCCATATCCCTTCGCTATCCGCAAACCGCCAAAGCGGAATTCCTTTTTCATCTGTAACCACGCGGGCGGGACTGACCTCTTTTAAAGGCAACGGCCACAGGCGATCGGCGGCGAAAACCAGTCCCCATAGAATAAGAAGAACGCCCACCAGCCATAGCCAGCGGGACCGTCTCAGATGCATTAACCGCACGTTACGGAACGACAATCAGCGGGCCACTTGCCGCACCTGTTGCCCGCCACTGCGGAACATACATGGACTCTACCAGGGGAACCGGAACCTGGTATGTTCCTGGCGTTACAGCACGCGCCAGATAGACCAGCGTAACGGGTTGCCCTTCGTTTACTGGGACTGCCGCAACGAAACGATCGTCGCGGAACTCCATATGCTGGATATCAGCCTGTTGCATCTGGCTGAGCAGATTCTGGACTTCACTGCCGCTGTCCTGCAGGCTGGCGCTACTGCTGGCCAGGTTTTGGTTTTCAAGCTCAAGCCCGGCAGGCAATAAGTCGACCACCAGTGCATCAGGGACATTCTGATTGGCTTTGACCTCCAGCCAGACCAGCACCAGCTCACCGCTTTTAAGCGAAGAGAGCGATTTGGTGCTGCCATCGGTGGCCAGAATATGGCGTTCGATTTGCAGAACGTTTGAACTCGGCTGCGGCGCATATTCCGGATAACCTGCGGTATCAAGACGCACCCACATCGGTCCTGTCCCGCTGTTTGTGACCTGCAATGCGCCAAGCCGATCGCCAGCGACATTTTGCACCTGCGCACGATCGCCACTGAGCATATTTTCAGACAGGCTGGTCGTTGCCTGCCATGTTCCGGAAAGCGTCTGTAATGAACGTCCGGCCATGAACAGGGCATTGCTTTCTTGAGTTGACAGCCAGCGCTGGCTGAAGGCCTGCTCTGACAGCACATTCAGCAGGCTATTTTGCGCATCCGGCAGCAGCTTGTACTCTTCCAGCAGCGAGAGCATCAGCGCATTATCACGAAGCTGGCTACCATAATCTGCCATCCAGTTTCTGGAATCACTTCGCGGAGTTTTAAGCGCTAAATCCAGTGCCTGCTGGCTTCGCGGTGCGTCACCCATCAATTTCAGCGCCATACCTAACTGCATCAACGGCAGCCCTGAAGCGGCCTGATCATGACGCTGCCAGATTTCACGCAGCGCCCCCAGCGGTGCTTTTTGCTGACGTGCTAACACCAGCGCAGCATAAGCCTGCACGGCAAATTTACTCGCCTGCGCATTGTCGCTGTAGCGAATCGACATCATGCCGGGGTCTTGCAGATAGCGCAGCAGACGGCTGTTGGCATTATTGATGGCATCAACTGGCACGCTGTAGCCCTGCTCACCGGCACGTACCAGGAAGTCAGTAACGTATGCGGTGAGCCAATACTCTTCGGGACCGTTTTTATCCCACAAGGCAAAACCACCCTCGTCGCGCTGCATTTGCAGCAAGCGCGAAATGCCAATATCAATGGCCGCACGACGTTTATCGTCGGTGTCTCCTTTGATGCCCAGTGCTGCGAGTTGTGCTGCATTGGTATAAAGCGACGGGAACAATCCGCTGGCGGTTTGCTCCAGACAACCATAAGGGTAAGCCTGTAACTCGCGGATATAACGTGCCAGGTTTAACGGTGGCTTGCCGCTGAGCAGCAGTTGCCCTTGCAGGGTTGCCGGAGAGAACCCGGTGAGGTGTTGGGCAGGTGCCGTCCAGCTTTCGCCCGGATTGAGCATCGCACCCGTATTGACCGTTTGTGCAGGGAATGCCGGACGCACGCCGACTTTCCAGCTTTTCTGCTGCGCAGCGAATGTCTCGCCCGGAAGCGTCAAACCTGAGACTTCTGCAGCGATCTCACCGTCACCGTAGCCCTCCAGAGCCCGCACCGGGATAAAGAGCGTGGTTCGCGCACCCGGTGCTAATTTAACCGGTTGCGGCTGGCTACCTTCAAGTGCCATCAGCCCTGAAACACTCAGCGCGACATTCAGCATTTGCGGCTGGTCGGTAAGGTTAGTGAGATCGAGCGTTAAGCGTGTGGTGTCGCCGCTGGCCAGGAAACGTGGCATGTTCAGTTCAGTAATGACGGGCGCGGCGACGATCACTTTGCTTTCATTGCTACCGAAGTCATCCTCGGTCCAGGCCTGCGCCATCAGCCGTAGCTCGCCGTTGAAATCGCCAATCGGTAATGAAACCGTTCCTTCTCCATTGGCATCCAGCACGACGGGCTGCGCCTGTTCAGCAATAATAGTGACATGATTCACAGGCGGTTTACCGCCGCGTTTAAGTTCATCGCCATCACCACCAAAGCGTAGCGCCGCCAATCGGCCCTGCCCTTCAATCACCTGACCATAAATATCATAGATATCTGCGCCGTAGCGTTTCTGGCCGAAGAAGGCCTGCCACGGATCCGGGGTGGCGTAATCGGTAATATTCAATACACCGCTATCCACGGCGGAAACCAGTACGTTCACTTTTTGAGGGATCGTCCCCTCTTTGACGCTGGCCTTAACTTTTACGGACAGCGTTTGATTTGGGCGCATTTTCTGCGGATTATCCAGCGCGATATTCAGACGGCGATTTTCATCTCCCATTGGCAGATGCAGCAGACCCACCGCACGTTTTGGTGTGGCCGATTTGGATTTATCCCCCGGACGAACCACCAGCGTGCTCAGGTAAAGATCGTGGCGCTTCCAGGTTTTATCGACCGGTATTGCAAGCTCCAGCCCGTCTGCCGGCACATCGATCTCTTTCCACCACAGCGGCCCCTCGCTGGACTCTATCATCGCATAACCTTTGCCTGCGGCCGGTGCGGCGATGTGCAACTTAATGGTATCGCCTGGTTGATAGGCGGGTTTGTCGAGCTTCAGCGTTACGCGATCCGGACGAGCCGCACCGGTGCCATCGCTGTTGTCCTGCCAGCTATAACCGGCCCAAAAACGCACGCTGCTGACCACATTGTCTGGCGCTTTGACTTCCAGACGGTATGAACCCCACTCTACGGGGAACGTCACTTTGCCCGTCTCGTCGGCTGCCAGCGTCATCTCCTGCTCACCTTCAACCAGCTCTTTCTGATCAAACTGGGACATCCAGCCTTCGCTTTCCGACCAGTTCCAGTAGTAGTCACGGCGCTCACGGATCAGACGAACCTGTAAGCCTGAGACGGCTTTTTTTGCCCCGCTAGCATCGGCATAGACGATATCGAAGCTGGCGTTACCGTTTTCATCAACAATCGGCTGATTCACCGTGGTATCGGTTCGGTAGTCATAGACCGCTTTGCTGGCAAACTGTGGGCGAATACCTGGAAGTGTCTCCGCAGGCCAGATCGCCTGCTCCGCACGACGGGTTATCGGACGGCCACCGGATTCCAGCAGGCTTGCCTGAAGGATAAGCTGCAGCGGTGAATGGGTTTCTTTCCACTGACTCTCGGTTGAAATCTGCCCTCTCCCCATTTCATCGAGCGTCAATTGCACTTCATCCAGACTGCGGCTGAGATTCTCTTCTGCAATGTCACCAAACTGGAAGCCAGGTAATGCGGTGACAGCTTCACGCAGTGGTCGCAAGAACAACTGCCCTTGCAGGCTGTTCCCATTAGCGGGGGCACCGTAAAGGTAATAACCCACCACATTGAAATTCACTTCATCTTGCGGCGAAACCGGCGTTTTCTGCGTTTTAAGTTCAAGCGCCATGCGCTCCGGCATAAAATCTTCGACATGGAAATCCCACATCCGCTGCTGGTTGTCGCCCGTATTTGCGCGAATATGCCACATGCCGGTCTGCGCGCCGCTATCAAGCGAATAATTAAAGCGATACAACCCATTTTCTGGCTGGCTGACAAACGTGCGCGCCACTTGCCCGTCGGGACGGAGGACTTCCAGCTTCACAGGCTGATCCGGAAGCGGCTTGCCGTCGCTGTCACGCAGCAAACCGTTGAGAATGACCGTTTCGCCCGGACGATAGAGATCCCGCGGGCTAAACATAAAGAATTGTTTGCTGAAACCGGGCGCACCGGCGATATCAAACTCAGCCAGATCGAGCGCCGGGAGTTTCAGGTCGAGCAGCGTCGTTTGCCCGTCTTTACGCGCCAGGATCAACGCGGCCTCTTTATCGGTTTCGAGCTTCGCGTGCCCCTGCTCATCACTGGTGCCTTGCGCCAGGGTTTGCCCCTTATCATTCAGCAGCGTGACCTCGATGCCGGATTGCGCGGCGCCGTTTTCCAGGCTCTGGGTGAAAATATCAAGACGATTGTGGTAGCGATGCGCAGACAGGCCGATATCGCTCAATGTGAACAGTGTGGCGGCATTGCTGTAGTTGTAATGCCCGGCCTGATTCATCACGGCGATGTAGACACCTGACTGCTGTAACGGCTTGATATCGCGCAGCGGGAGCAGCAGTTTTTCACGGGTGTTACGCGCCGGATTCAGGTCAAAGCGTCCGGTATACACCAGCTCTGCCATTTTGAGCAGATTATCGGATTCCCAGTTGGTCAGAGAATTGCGGTATTCCCACTGGCTAACAAACGCCGCCAGCGATTCCGGCTTAATTCGATAGAAATTCACGTCCACGTTGTTGACGTTCAGGGCCATGACCGGCAAACCTTCGACCACTTTTCCCGGCAGGAGTGAACCCCGGCTGGCAAACCCCACGCTGGGTTCAATATCGCGCGTAGTCAGGGCTTTTTCGTAATCAATACCAAATGTGGCTTTGTTCAGTGCCTGAAGATCGCGCTCGATAGTCACCACCAAATTGCGGTTCGGTTCCAGGTGACGCAGGCGCAACTCTTTGAGCGTGGGAGAGAGTTCCCACGCGCCGTCCACTTTCCCGCTTTTTTTATCGACGACGTGGACGGTACGGGCGAAATCTTGATCAGGATTGAGCGGGACAGAAAACGTCAGCACCAGGGTCGATGCGCCATCAAGCTGTACTTCAGACGCATCCAACAGCGTCAGCGCTTTCCCCTCGCTTTGCGCAGCCAGTTTCGCAAGCTTTTCACCATCAGGTTTTTCAGTCGCTTTGGAAGGCGCGGCGGCCGATGCAGCTGGTGCAGCGACCTGTGTTTTATCGTCGCTGTTATCACAACCGAAGAGCGTGAACGTGGAAAACAGTGCCAGCGAAAGTGCGGCTATACGAAACGGTTTCATCTTTTGTCCCTGGCCTGTGAGGCCTGTTGATGGTCATCCGGGTAATTATTATCGGCTAGTTTGATTAATTCAAAAGTCCAGTGCAAGAATTTGGAAAGCGCCTCGCATATCGCTTTGCCTGAACCCCTGCTGCCACACCGGTCACAGTGTCGCACGTTACATGTAACCTTCTAAGTCATTTGTTTTTAAAACAATAAGATAGCTGGATACCTTGCCCCATCACCTGCTAGTTTTAAGCCTGAGACGCACTCTGAGTGCGCGGTTCAATAAGAGAGATAGCCATGAAACGAGCCGTGAACGCCCTACAAAACTTCGGAAAATCATTGTACGGACCGGTACTTATCTTACCCATTGTCGGTCTGTTCATCGCTTTCGGCAACGTGTTAGGTAACGGTAATCTTGCCGAGTACCTGCCGTTTCTGGGGAATCCGCTGATTCAACACATTGGACAGTTGATTGCCAAATCTGCCGTATCGGTGCTGGTAAATCTGGCATTAGTGTTTGCCGTCGGGATCCCTGTTGGCCTGGCGGCGCGTGACAAAGGTTACGCGGCGTTAATCGGTCTGGTGACATTTGTGGTGTTTATCAACGCCATGAATGTGACGCTTCAGTTGCAGGGGGAACTCGCTCCCGCCGAGCATATGAAAGCAGCCGGCCAAAGCATGGTGCTGGGCGTGCAGGTTCTGGAGATGGGCGTCTTTGCCGGGATCCTGACCGGTGCTCTTTCTGGATACCTGTACAACAAATACTCCGGCGTACAGTTTAGCGGGGCGATGGCGATCTATTCCGGCCACTGTTTTGTCGCCATTATCATGCTACCGGTCTCAATGCTGCTGGGCGTCATAATGAGCGAGCTGTGGCCCTTTGCTCAACACGGTATCAGCACGATGGCGCTGGCGATTAAAGGGTCTGGTCCGTTTGGCGTGGCCATTTATGGGTTCCTGGAGCGCATTCTGGTACCGACCGGCCTCCACCACCTTGTCTACACCCCTTTCCTCTATACCGAACTGGGCGGCACGCAGGAAGTCTGCGGGACGACTTACCAGGGCGCGCGCAATATTTACTTTGCCGAGATGGCCTGCCCGGACGTGAAGCAACTCAGCAGCACCGTGGTATGGGACGCGCGCGGCATCAGCAAAATGTTTGGCCTGCCCGCCGCGGCTCTGGCGATGTACATGACCGCTAAACCGGAGCGCAAAGCAATCGCCAAAGCGATTCTGATCCCTGCGGCGCTGACGTCGCTGCTGGTGGGCGTCACCGAGCCCATTGAGTTTTCCTTCCTGTTCGTTGCCCCGCTGCTTTTCGTTGTGCATGCGGTGCTGACCGGCCTCGGCATGATGCTGTTTTATCTGTTCGGCGTTCACGCCATCGGCGCCAACGGCATTATCGATTTCATTCTCTATAACCTGCCGCTCGGCACGGAGAAGTCGAACTGGCCGATGTACATCGTGGTCGGGCTGATTATGTTCGCGCTCTATTTCATCGTGTTCCGCTTCCTGATCCTGCGATTCAACATGAAGACGCCGGGGCGTGAGGACGAAGATCAGGAGACCCGCCTGTACAGCAAGCAAGAGTATCAGGCGAAAGGCAATAACGACGGGCTGGGAGAATCCATTGTTATCGGCCTCGGCGGACGAGAAAACATTGAAGTGGTGGATAACTGCTACACCCGACTGCGCGTCACCGTGAAAGATGTCGCCATTATTGATGAGCCACGGCTCAAGGCGACCGGCGCGAAGGGAATTATCAAACAAGGTAACAACGTTCAGGTGGTCTACGGGCTGCATGTCAAAAAAATGCGAGAAGCCGTTGAGACGTTTCTCTGAAGGAGATAAACATGTTTAAACCCCCTTTTATTCTGTCCATCGCCGGTGGCGGCAGCACCTATACGCCTGGCATTGTGAAAAGCCTGATGGTGCAGTTACAGGATTTTCCGCTGGCAGAAATTCGCCTCTATGACATCGACGCCGCGCGTCAAAACACGATTGCCCCGGTCGTAGAAAAAGTCATACGCGATCACAGCCAGAGCATTATTTTTACCGTCACTGACGATCCCGAAGTGGCATTCAGCGGCGCGCATTTTGTGTTCGCTCAGATGCGCGTCGGTCAGTACAAAATGCGCGAGCAGGACGAGAAGATCCCACTGCGTCACGGCGTGGTCGGCCAGGAAACCTGCGGACCGGGTGGGCTGGCCTACGGACTGCGCACAATCCTGCCGATGGTTGAGCTGATCGATCTGGTCGAGCGTTTCGCCCACGAGAAGGCCTGGATTGTGAACTACTCCAACCCGGCGGCGATTGTGGCAGAAGGCGTGCGCCGTCTGCGTCCGAACGCACGCGTGCTCAACATTTGCGACATGCCGGTGGCGGCGATGCGCAATATGGGGGCGATTTTGGGCGTTGATCGCCACAAACTGGAAGTCGATTACTTTGGCCTGAACCACTTCGGCTGGTTTACGCGCGTGATGGTGGACGGCGTCGACAGACTGCCAGAGCTGCGCAGCCACATTGCTAAATTTGGATTACTGACCGAAGACGCGGCCAAAACCGATCCGCAGCACTCCGATCCGTCATGGGTCAAAACCTGGCGCAACATTAAGCCGATCATGGATAACTTCCCGGAATATCTGCCGAATCCGTATCTGCAGTATTACCTGATGCCAAACCAGATAGTCGAACATCAGAACCCGGAGTACACCCGCGCCAACGAAGTGATGAACGGGCGCGAGAAAAAGCTTTTCGCGGCGGCTGAAGAGTACAAGCGTACCGGCGTGTTATCCGATGCGTTCCATGTCGGCGTTCACGGCGAATTTATTGTGGATGTTGCCCGTTCGTTGGCATTCAATTTGCGCCAGCGCCATCTGGTGATGGTCGAAAACCGTGGCGCGATTACCAATCTGCCTTACGATGCGGTTGTTGAAGTCCCTGCGTACATCACATCCGAAGGGCCGGAACCGATTCGCGTCGGACAGGTGCCGCTGTTCCATCAAACGCTTCTGCAGCAGCAGCTCGCGTCTGAGCAACTCCTGGTAGAAGCGACCGTCGAAGGCAGCTATGAAAAAGCCCTGCAGGCCTTCACGCTGAACCGCACGGTGCCGACAATGGATCACGCGAAAGCGATTCTGGATGACATGATTGAAGCTAACCGGGATTACTGGCCCGCGCTGCAAAAAGCCTGGCAGGACGGCGAAGCGGTGAAAAAATAAGGGGTTGCTCGCGAGTTGAACGTGGTTTGCTTGTCGGTGTCAGAAAAAACACCGACAATCCATTTTTACCGTCAATCCTTCGAGCTGCAGTATTTGCAGCACTGAGTAGAACGGTTAAGTGGCGAAAATGGAGGCAACCATGTCCACCTCATATTTTGTTGCAGCCGACTGGCTGATTGAGCATAGCGACGATCCGGAAGTACAAATTATTGACGCCCGTATGGCGCCTCCCGGTCAGGAGCACCGCGACCTCACCGCTGAATACCGCGCCGGACATCTGCCGGGCGCGGTCTTTTTTGATATTGAAGCCCTGTCCGATCACACTTCCCCGCTTCCCCATATGCTGCCGCGCCCGGAAGCCTTTGCCGTGGCCATGCGCGAGCTGGGCGTGAATCGCGAAAAACATCTGGTCGTGTACGACGAAGGGAATCTGTTCTCCGCCCCGCGTGCGTGGTGGATGCTGAAAGCCTTTGGTGCTGATAACGTGTCTATTCTGGCGGGCGGTCTCGCGGGCTGGAAGCGTGATGAATTGCCCTTGCAGCAGGGTGATGTTGCGTTGCCAGAGGGGGATTTTGACGCCTCGTTAGACGCAGCCCTGGTGAAACGCCTCACCGATGTGTTGTTGGTCAGCCACGAAAAAACAGCGCAAATTGTCGATGCCCGTCCGGCTCCGCGGTTTAACGCGCAAGCGGACGAACCCCGTCCAGGCTTGAAGCGCGGGCATATTCCCGGCGCGCTCAACGTGCCGTGGGGCGATTTAGTCTTTGAAGGTGAGCTGAAAACCACCGATGAACTGGTCGAAATTTTTGAGCGTCAGGGGGTGGATCTTCATCAGCCCATTATTGCCAGCTGTGGTTCCGGCGTGACGGCATGCGTGGTGATTCTGGCACTGGCGACGTTGGGTGTTTCCGACGTCACGCTCTACGACGGTGCCTGGAGCGAATGGGGTGCGCGCGACGACCTGCCAATTGAACCTACGCCGTAATGGATAATCGCCTGGCAACGCTGCTGACGCGCGGTGAATCCTTGACCCGCGCAGAGTATCGCGTTTTAGCGCATCTGACAGAACACCCGTTGCTGGTGGGCAATATCACCGTACGCGAACTGGCGCAGGCGACATTTGTCTCGACCGCGACCATCATGCGGCTGTGCCAAAAGCTGGGGTTTAGCGGTTTCAGCGAGTTTATCTGGCACTGTAAACAGCTGCTTTCCGATACGCCGCATATTGCGTCGCAGGCTCAGGATTTGCCCCAACTCCCTGCTCTGTTTAATCAGTTTATCGCCAACTATCAGCTGACGTTTCAATGGGCCACGCAGGAGAGACGACAGCAGTTTGCGGCGCTATTGCGCGAGAAAGAGAGCTTCTTTCTCTACGGCGCAGGCTTTTCATATTTGTTTGCTGAATACCTGACAAAAAAGTTACAGGTGTTAGGAAAAACGGCGTTTATCTCCGGGCCCGGCGATAGCCGAAATATCTTTTTGAGCAACGCGGCGCGCTATCAGGTGTTTATCGCCGTTTCCCGCAGCGGTGAAACGGAACAGGTGCTGGATAAAGCGCGGATTGCGAAAAATGTCGGCATGACGGTGGTCGCCTTTACGCGCGCGTCGGCGAATACCCTGGCGGGAATGGCGGATGTGCATTTCGCGCTGTATGACGAGGCGGTGCATTACGCTGCCGAAGCCGCAGGCGTGACGTCGTTTGAATCAAATCTGGTTTTGCTGATGGATTTATTGCTGCTGGAAGCGACGGGGTGAGTGCTCACCCCGGCCACTTTAGAGAATGCGGTTGGTTTTAAGATCGCGCAGGAATCCGCCCCAGCGACGCTCGTAAAACGGCGTGATGTGTTCAGTTATAAAGTGGCTGATGCCCTTTTCACCTTTCACAACCCGACAAATATCAATCGGCTCATCGCCCGGCAACGTGTCAGTGGCCACACTTCCCGCCGCCTGAATAATGTCTTCAATGTCGCCGTCCGCCTCAATACCGATCAGCAGAATCGGCTGTTCGTCGGCACTCTCTTTGATAGAGCACAGGAACGCGCGTTTGACCGGCTTGATGGTTTTGAACAGCGTGGTGAGAGAATCAATCATCTGCGCCGGTGGTTCCGCTACTTCAGACAGCAACAGCGTTTCGCCGCCTTCCAGCACTTCTTGCGTGCTCAGCGGATTGCCCTCTTCGCCAATCAGATGGCTGATTTCACGCGGAGTGAACTCTTTACCCGTCGGCAGCTTGGCATTGAGGAACAGCGTTTCGCCAAGCGTCATTTCAAAGAGCGTACGCACCGGCATAACGACGAACGCCTGCTCGTCTTCCACCGCTTCCTGCAACGTTTCGAGCGAGGTAAAGAACGGGATCACCGAGGTGCCGTCGTCTTTTTCCCAGTGCAGCAGGTCCAGCGCGCTGTCTTCAACAACCTGCTCGCCTTCCGCCGCCGTTCCAGGCACCCACACCGTGGATTCCAGCAGAGTGCGGAAAAATGCCGGGCGATGGGCTGGCTCAGTCGCCGCTTGCTCCAGCAGAGTTTCTAATTCGTTTTTGGTATCGGACATAAACTTTCCAGATATCGCATTTACCCCCTCACCCTGGCCCTCTCCCTCACGGGAGAAGGAGCAAAACCTCTTCTCACGTTGGAAGAGGATTCGGGTGAGGGGCAGTCATTACTCAGCCGTCAGCAGATTCGCAACGGTGCGTACGCCCAAACCGGTTGCGCCCGCGGACCATTGCTCAACGCCCGCTTTACGGTAGGTTGCGGAACAGTCGATGTGCAGCCAGCCTTCATGGTAGTTCTCCACGAAATGGGACAGGAAACCGGCCGCAGTGCTTGCCCCCGCTGGATACGCCGCGCTCGCGGTATTGTTCAGCTCGGCAAAGTTAGACGGCAACTGGCTGCGGTGGAATTCAGCCAGCGGAAGACGCCAGAACGGTTCGTTCTCAGCCGCCGCGCTCGCCATCAGACGGCTCGCCAGTTTGTCGTCAAAGGTGAACAGCGCATGATAATCGTTGCCCAGCGCGGTTTTCGCCGCACCGGTCAGCGTAGCCATATCAATGATCAGCTCTGGTTTCTGCGCAGACGCATCAATCAGGCCATCCGCCAGGACCAGACGGCCTTCGGCGTCGGTGTTCATCACTTCGACGTTTTTACCGTTACGATAACGAATGATATCGCCCAGTTTGAAAGCGTTACCGCTCACCATGTTGTCCGCACAGCACAGATACAGCTTCACGCGCTTGTTCAGACCACGGGTGATAGCAAAAGCCAGCGCACCGGTAATGGTGGCCGCGCCGCCCATATCGGACTTCATCGAGTCCATGAACGCGCTCTGCTTCAGGCTGTAACCGCCGGTATCGAAGGTAATGCCTTTACCGACCAGACAGGCGTATACCGGCGCTTGTTTGTCGCCCGTCGGGTTGTAGTCCAGCGCCAGCAGGACGGGCGGACGCTCAGAACCACGGCCGACCGTATGCAGACCCATGTAGTTTTGCTCGCGCAGATCTTCGCCTTTGGTGATGCGGTAAGACATTTTGTCGCCTGCCGCTTTGCACAGCAGATCCACTGCGCGCTGTGCCAGCTGTTCCGGACCTAACTCTTCCGCCGGTGCGTTAATGGTGTCGCGCACCCAGTCGATGATCATCAGACGGCTTTCCAGCTCTTTCTGACCGGCTTCGTCGAGGTTTGCCCACTCGATTTTACGCGTCCCTTTCGGGCCTTTATAACCCGCCCAGAATGCCCAGCTGCGATCCGTATCCCAACCTTCACCGGCCAGCGTCACGTGCTTAATACCCAGGCCGTCAATTTTGCGAGCAGCGCGCTGGATCAAGCCCAAATCGTCGCTGCCATTCAGGTGCAGGGTGATGCCATCGTTGTTGATGCTGTAGGTGGCTTTTTCGCCCCAGCGTGCATCAGCAGGCTGATTCGAGAGCGTAATCTTCATCGCTTCGGTCATTTTATTTATCCTTATTAGCAACTAGCAAACGGGCCGCCAGAAGGCAGCCCATAGAGTCTCTTTCCACTAAATGATTCGCGTTGCAGGAAGGCGGGAAGCGAGTGAATCTCCGGGAGCAGAGATAACTCTGTGACCGGGGTGAACAAGCGCAGCCAACGCATCGGCAACGTGAAGCATGACGTGGGAATTATTCTGCTTCATCTAACCAGACTAACAGAATTGCCTCCAGAATTTTTTCACTGGATGCGCTGGGATCGTCATCAAAATCTTCCAGATCGCAGATCCACTGATGCATATCGGTGAATCGCACGGTCTTCGGATCGAGATCGGGGTTGGCATCGTACAACGCCTCGCCGATTTCGCGGCTATCAGTCCACTTCAGTCCCATACTAACCTCTGTTAATGCTCGCGGGCATGGTTAATCGTGTAACGAGGGAATTCGACCACCAGGTCTTCATCGGTGACGCGCGCCTGACAGCTCAAACGGCTATCGGGCTCCAGACCCCATGCCTTATCCAGCATGTCATCTTCGTCTTCCGTGCTTTCCGCAAGGGAGTCAAAACCTTCACGAACTACGCAGTGGCAGGTCGTACAGGCACAGGATTTTTCACAGGCGTGTTCCACCTCGATACCGTTGCGCAGGGCAACATCGAGGATGGTTTCGCCGGTCTCAGCTTCCAGAACTACGCCATCCGGACACAGGTCCGCATGAGGCAAAAAAACAATCTTTGGCATATTAAACCTCGTCCACGGACTGGCCTTTCAGCGCAACACGGACAGATTTATCCATGCGGCGAGCGGCGAAGTCCTGGGTTTCTTTATCAACGTTTTTAATCGCTTGTTCTATTGCGTCAGCGTCATTTTCTTCAGCAACGATCCGTAAATGGGCCGTTGCTTCATCAATCACCTGACGCTCTGCGGCGCTGAGCAGCGCGGCATCTGCAGTGAGTGCGCCTTCAAGACTTTCCAGTACGCGTGCGGCTTCCACTTTTTGTTCTGCCAGCATGCGCGCTTTCACGTCCTGTTCGGCATAGCTCATTGAATCCTGAATCATGGAGGCGATTTCGCTATCCGTCAGACCGTAAGACGGTTTTACCTGGATAGACGATTCGACACCGGTCGATTTTTCCATCGCCGTGACGTTCAGCAAACCGTCAGCATCGACCTGGAAAGTGACGCGAATATGCGCCCCACCCGCAGGTAATGCCGGAATACCCCGCAGCGCAAAACGCGCCAGCGAACGGCAATCCTGAACCAGCTCGCGCTCGCCCTGCATCACGTGGATCGACATCGCAGTTTGACCGTCTTTGAAGGTGGTAAATTCCTGCGCGCGCGCCACCGGAATGGTGGTGTTACGCGGGATCACTTTCTCGACCAGGCCACCCATGGTTTCTAAACCGAGGGAAAGCGGGATGACGTCCAGCAACAGCATTTCGCTGTCCGGCTTGTTGCCGACCAGAATATCAGCCTGGATAGCCGCGCCAATTGCCACGACTTTATCCGGGTCGATAGACGTCAGCGGCATGCGGCCGAAGAATTCACCCACGCGCTCGCGCACCAGCGGCACGCGGGTCGAACCACCAACCATGACCACTTCGAGCACTTCGCTGGCGTCGACATTTGCATCTTTCAGCGCACGACGACACGCCAACAGCGTGCGTTTAACCAGTGGGGCAATCAGTTCATTGAACCGATCGCGGGTGATTTCACCCTGCCAGCCCGCCACATTCACGGTGACAGCCTGGGCATCACTGAGCGCGATTTTCGCGTCAATGGCGGCATCCAGCAGTTCACGCTGTACGCGGACATCGCTACGGTCGGCGATACCCGACTGCTCGCGAATGTAATCTGCCAGCAGATGGTCGAAGTCATCGCCACCCAGCGCGGAATCACCGCCTGTCGCCAGTACTTCAAACACGCCACGGCTCAAGCGCAGAATGGAAATATCAAACGTCCCGCCGCCGAGATCGTACACGGCAATGACGCCTTCCTGACCGGAATCCAGACCGTAGGCGATCGCCGCAGCCGTCGGTTCATTCAGCAGACGCAATACGTGCAGGCCCGCCAGACGCGCGGCATCTTTGGTGCCCTGACGCTGTGCATCATCAAAATACGCGGGTACGGTGATCACGACGCCATCAAGATCGCCTTCAAGCGTCGCGGTCGCGCGCGCGGCCAGGGCTTTCAGGATATCGGCGGAAACGCGAATCGGGTTCAGCACTCCGGCATCGGTTGCGATCATCGGCAGGCCGTTTTCACTCGCCTGGAGTTGATACGGCAGATGTGGATAGCGTTGTTGAATATCCGCCAGCGAGCGGCCCATCATGCGTTTAACGGAGCTGATGGTGTTGGCAGGATCTTTCGCCGCGTTGGTACGCGCGTCATATCCCACCGAGTGGCCCTGCTGCTGGTAGTAGACGACGGACGGCAGCAGATGACGCCCTTCGGCGTCGGCCAGCGTTTCAGCCTGGCCGCTACGAACGGTCGCCACGAGGGAATTGGTGGTGCCTAAGTCAATGCCCACCGCCAGACGACGCTGGTGTGGTGCGGCGCTTAAGCCAGGCTCACTAATTTGTAATAAGGCCATAATCGCTTCCGAAATTAAAAATCGAGCAGTTTTTCTTCGAGTTGTTCTGCGCTGCTTCGTAGTTTATCGAGAAAACGCAGCTTGCGTACAGAGTCGGCCGCCACGTCCCACGTCTCGTGATTCAGTTGTTCAACCATCTGCTGATGGCGGGAATCGAACATTCCCTTCACCCGCTTGATGAAGCTTTCCAGACGCGCTTCGTCTTTCGCCTGGCCGATTTCATCCAGCTCTTCACGCAGCTCCAGCTGTTCCATCAGGAACGCGGTGTCACGTACAGTGTGCTGTTCGCTCGTCAGATCAAAACCGTGCAGGCAAAGCAGATACTCCGCGCGAGCCAATGGGTTACGCAGAGTTTGCCATGCCTGATTGATGGTTGCAGACTGTGATACAGCCGCCAGTTGCTCCGCCGGGGTACCGCTGGCGAATTTATCCGGATGGAATTGACGTTGCAAATCCTGAAAACGGATCGTCAGCGCGGGAAGATCAATCGAGTACTGGGCGGGCAACCCAAAGAGGGTGAAATAATCCATAACAATCTCAGGGTTAGCCTGTTAAAACAAACCCCACTGCAGGAGCGCTGCGCGTGGGGTTATACCTTCTTCCTTCACGTTGCAAATGCGTTGTCTTCACTTGTTCACCCCAGTCACTTACTCAAGTAAGCTTCTGGGGTTCACCCGCTTGCCGCCTTTCTGCAACACGAATTATCGGTATAACAGCGGATCGCGACTATACGTGGAAGCTTTCGCCGCAACCGCACTCATCTTTTACGTTCGGGTTGGTGAATTTAAACCCTTCGTTCAGGCCTTCTTTGACGAAGTCCAGCTGAGTGCCGTCGAGGAATTGCAAGCTCTTGCCATCGATCACTACCTTCACGCCTTTGTCTTCAAACACGGTGTCATCCGTCGCCGGTTCGTCCACAAATTCCAGTACATAAGCCATACCGGAACAGCCGGAGGTACGTACGCCCAGTCGCAGGCCATAGCCTTTACCACGGTTCTCCAGGAAGGAGCTTACTCGCGCGGCAGCGCTGTCGCTAAGGGTAATCGACATACTTAAACCTCAACTCTTATTTTGCTTCACGTTTGCTTTTGTAGTCCGCAATAGCGGCTTTAATCGCGTCTTCTGCCAGGATTGAACAGTGAATTTTCACGGGTGGCAGTTCGAGTTCGTCAGCAATATCGGTATTTTTAATTGCCTGTGCTTCGTCCAGAGACTTGCCCTTCACCCACTCGGTTACGAGGGAGCTGGACGCGATTGCAGAGCCGCAACCGTAAGTCTTGAAACGTGCGTCTTCAATGATACCTTCATTGTTGACTTTGATCTGCAACTTCATCACGTCGCCACACGCTGGCGCGCCAACCATGCCGCTGCCTACGCTCTCGTCGCTGTTGTCGAAAGAGCCAACGTTGCGTGGGTTCTCGTAATGATCAATAACTTTTTCGCTGTATGCCATGATTGAATCTCCTTACCTACCGATTAGTGATGTGACCATTCGATGCTGTTGATATCCACGCCTTGTTTGAACATTTCCCACAGTGGAGAAAGGTCGCGCAGACGGCCAATGGAGTTGCGAACGAGCTTGATGGTGTAGTCAATCTCTTCTTCGGTAGTGAAACGACCTAAAGAGAAACGGATAGAACTGTGTGCCAGCTCATCGGTCATGCCCAGTGCGCGCAGCACGTAGGATGGCTCAAGGCTTGCAGACGTACAGGCAGAACCGGAAGAAACGGCCAGGTCTTTCAGCGCCATAATCAGCGATTCACCTTCAACATAGTTGAAGCTGACGTTGAGAATGTTTGGAACACCCTGCTCAAGATCGCCGTTCAGGTACACTTCTTCCATGTCCTTCACGCCGTCCCACAGACGGTTACGCAGAGTGCGCAGGCGCGCCATCTCGGTTTCCATCTCTTCTTTCGCGATACGGTAGGCTTCGCCCATCCCCACGATCTGGTGAACAGGCAGAGTCCCTGAACGCATGCCGCGCTCGTGACCGCCGCCGTGCATCTGTGCTTCGATGCGGATACGTGGTTTACGACGAACGTACAGCGCGCCGATACCTTTCGGGCCGTAGATCTTGTGGCCGGTGAAGGACATCAGATCCACTTTCAGCTGGCTCAGGTCGATAGGCAGTTTGCCCACGCTCTGGGTGGCGTCAACGTGATAGATGATGCCGCGCGCACGGCACATTTCGCCGATAGTCGCGATATCCTGAACCACGCCGATTTCGTTGTTAACGTGCATGATGGAAACCAAAATGGTGTCATCACGCATTGCCGCTTCGAGCTCTTTGAGGTCGATGATACCGTTGCTTTTTGGCGCAAGGTAGGTGACGTCAAACCCTTCACGCTCCAGCTGACGACAGGTATCGAGCACGGCTTTGTGTTCGGTTTTGCTGGTAATAATGTGCTTGCCTTTCTTCTGATAGAAGTTGGCTGCACCTTTTATTGCCAGGTTATCGGATTCGGTTGCACCGGAGGTGAAAACAATTTCACGCGGATCGGCACCCACCAGCTCAGCAATCTGATTACGGGCGATATCAACCGCCTCTTCAGCATGCCAGCCAAAACGGTGAGAACGGGAAGCTGGGTTACCAAAGTTTCCGTCCAGGGTCAGACACTGCATCATTTTCTCGGCAACACGCGGGTCCACCGGCGTGGTTGCGGAGTAGTCGAGATAGATCGGTAATTTCATTGCTCTATAAACTCCGTACATCGCTTCAATGCAAGGAATCAGGCAACCGGCTGGATGTACGACCGAGTTAACGGGGCACGGATGCCCCGGCCTGATTCTAAAATCTCTTTTATAATTTTTTACCCAAACTGTTTTGCGGTGCAGCAAGGCGGCAAGCTTGTGAATCCCAGGAGCTTACATGCGTAAGTGGCTGGGGTGAACACGCGCGGCCAACGCAGCTGCGCCCAGAAACAGGACAGGTAAATTATGCGCGTAACTTAACGTCGATAGCGTCTTGCGCGCGGGTACTGCGTTGCGTTTCATGGCTCTGCTGACGACCAGAAACATCCAGAACTTCCTGGTTATTCACCAGCTCACCCAGAGTGATGTTATTCAGGAAGCCGGTCAGACGGTCACTCAGATCGCGCCACAGCGCGTGGGTCAGGCACTTATCGCCGCCCTGACAACCGCCTTTGCCCTGGCAACGCGTCGCATCTACAGACTCGTCAACAGCGCTGATCACTTCGCCAACTGCAATACTGCCCGCGTCTTTACCCAGCAGATATCCACCGCCTGGGCCACGAACGCTGGAAACCAATCCATTTTTACGCAGTCTGGAGAAAAGCTGCTCCAGATAAGACAGGGAAATTCCCTGACGTTCTGAAATATCTGCCAACGGAACCGGGCCCGTTTCGGAGTTGAGCGCAACGTCCAGCATCGCGGTCACGGCATAACGCCCTTTAGATGTCAGTCTCATGTCTTACTTAACCTCAAACTCGCCCCTGCCCGGGGTTTTTTATTGTAAAATGGGGGTATTGCATAGCAGGGGCAAGTCTGACATTCCCGACTAAATTGGTCAACTATTTACTTGACTGTTTTAGTCAGGTATTTAACCTTCTGTGCCGTTTAGGATTCTTTGTTTTTTTGCTCAATAATTGACGCCAACATGCCGCGCAGAATGTTCAATTCCTGGGTTTCTGGACGGGCACGGGTAAACAGGCGGCGCAGCTTATTCATGACCTGACCTGGATGAGAGGCGCGGATAAAGCCGGTCGTGAGCAGCGTTTGCTCCAGATGGCCGTAAAAACGCTCAAGATCATCCACCAGCGGATACGGTGTTTCTTCGGGTTCAGCGGTCTCGCCTTTTTCCTGCGCGGCCAGCCATGCCATGCGCACTTCGTAAGCAATAACCTGTACCGCCATCGCCAGATTCAGCGAGCTGTATTCAGGGTTGGCCGCAATCGCCACGTGGTAATGGCACTTTTGCAGCTCGTCGTTAGTCAAACCAACGCGTTCACGGCCAAACACCAGCGCCACCGGCGCATGTTCGGCTTCTGCAGTACTTTTCAGACCGCATTCGCGTGGATCCAGCATCGGCCACGGCAGCGTGCGCGAGCGCGCGCTGGTGCCAACCACAAGGCTGCAACCCGCCAGCGCTTCGTCGAGCGTGTCTACGATTTGCGCGTTGCCGATGACATCACTGGCACCCGCAGCCAGCGCGATTGCCTGAGAGTCTGGCTTCACCAGTGGATTCACCAGCCACAGATTGGTTAAACCCATTGTTTTCATTGCACGGGCAACAGAGCCCATATTGCCGGTATGCGATGTTTCGACCAGCACGATTCGAATATTTTGCAGCATAGTTTTAGTTGTCTGAGGTCATTGTCTGAAGAATATTCCGGCATATTATCATAAACGAGAGACATGATCCGAACTCGCTGCTATACTCTGCGCCGTTTTCGTTTCCCTGTTCTTTAACATCCAGTGAGAGTAACCGATGCAACATCCTATGTTGACCATCGCCGTGCGCGCAGCGCGCAAGGCGGGTAATGTAATTGCCAAACACTACGAAACTCCCGATTCTGTAGAAACCAGCCAGAAAGGCAGCAATGACTTTGTGACTAACGTCGATAAAGCCGCAGAAGCGATTATTATCGAAACCATTCGCAAATCTTACCCGCAGCACACCATCATCGCCGAAGAAAGCGGTGAGAATGAAGGCGAAGATCAGGATGTTCAATGGATTATCGATCCACTGGATGGCACCACCAACTTCGTCAAACGCCTTCCACACTTCTCTGTTTCTATCGCAGTACGCATCAAAGGCCGTACTGAAGTCGCTGTTGTTTACGATCCAATGCGTAACGAACTGTTCACCGCAACGCGCGGTCAAGGCGCACAGCTGAACGGTTATCGTCTGCGTGGGACCAACTCTCGCGATCTGGATGGCACTATTCTGGCGACCGGCTTCCCATTCAAAGCCAAACAGCACGCCACCACGTATATGAAAATCCTCGGCAAGCTGTTCACCGAATGTGCGGACTTCCGTCGTTCAGGCTCTGCTGCACTGGATCTGGCCTACGTCGCCGCTGGCCGCGTTGATGGCTATTTCGAAATCGCACTGAAGCCATGGGACTTTGCTGCGGGTGAACTGATTGCACGTGAAGCAGGCGCACTGGTGTGTGACTTCACAGGCGGTCACAACCACCTGATGAGCGGTAACATCGTTGCGGGTAACCCACGCGTAGTGAAAGCGATGTTGGCGAGCATGCGTGACGAACTGAGTGATGCGCTGAAGCGTTAATTCCTTTCGGTTCCCTCTCCCTGCGGGAGAGGGCCAGGGTGAGAGCATCAGCGCGCACCCTGTTAAAACGGTCGTAACCCCCGCCCTACCGGCACCGCGCTGAACCACATTGTCACCGCCGCCACCAGCAGAACCACGCCACCCGCTAATGCTAATGTCGTCCACCCCACTTGTCGCCACAGAACCGGAGCTTTATTACCGCTCAGCCTGACGGCCAGTTGACGGAAGCTGTGCACCAGCAGCGCCAGCGACGTAATCGTCAACGACGTTCCAGCCGCCATTGCCAGGGCGGACACCACACCCCAGCCAAATACGCCAATCACCTTACTGAACAGCAAAACCATGATCGCCCCGGAACAGGGTCGCATTCCCATGGACAAAATAATCATCAGCCGCGCGCGCCAGTCATCACCGCTCTGGAGCTGTTCCTGCGTCGGTAAATGCTGATGGCCGCACCCGCAGCGTTCGTCATGAACATGATGCGGGGTAAAGGCTTTGAATTTCGGCTTGCGCAGCAGCGCACTTAACTTTTTGATCGCCCGCCAGCAGAGCATCACGCCCAGTAAGCCCACCAGCGCATAGCTGCCCTTCTCAAGCCAAAAGCTGCTCATATGCAGCTGACGAGCGGGGAGTTGCAGCAGCGTGAGCACCACGACCACCAGACCAATCGCCACGCAGCCTTGCAATAAAGACGACGCGAGCGTTAAACCGATACTGGATTTCAGCTTCGAAGGATGTGTCGCAAGCCAGGTGGTAATGACAATTTTGCCATGCCCCGGCCCTAAGGCGTGAAGCACGCCGTAGAGAAAGCTGAAAATCAACAGCGAGCCTCCCGCCTTTGACGGATTCTCCACAACGGCTTTCAGCAAGCCGCTCATCTGCTGGTTAACCTCTCTTTGCCAGAGGATGCTTTTCATCATCACCTGCGGCCACGCCTGCCAGAACCACAGCGCGGCAATCCCCGCAATGACCAGAAACAGCGCCAGCGGCCACAGGTGTAGCCAACGACGCGTTGTCTTCATCGACGCTGAAATTACTGACATTTTACGGTCACCTGCTGCGCGAACTGTTTGCCCAGTTCCATGTCCTCCGGCGGCGCATCGTCTTTATCCAGCGCGATCGCAAAATTGAGCGTTTCGTCGCTGGGCTTAGGTGTATGTACGGCGATGCTACAGCGTTTTTGTAGCGCCGCAGGCAACGTGACGTCACGGTCTTCGGCGTAACTCATATCGACGTAATAACTCGGATCAAACGTGGCGAATGTGTATTTCTGTCCGGCCAGCGGCTGCGGTTGTGCCAGAGGCAGAATAAAGGTTAAAACCGCCTGATGACCGTCACGCGCCATGCCGTATGTTGTAGGGCGATTCAGGAACTTTACCTTTTGCCCGTTATGCCAGAATTCGGTGAAATAGTGCTGACCGAGGACATTTGCCATCACTTCCGCCGCCAGTTTTTTCCAGATTTCATCGCCCGGTTTGGCATCGCCCGCATCATAGAGCAGATCGGCGGAGGTGATTTCATCCATCGTCCAGCGCATTTTCAAGCCGCTAATCTGCGCGTCATCCGCCACCAGTTCCGTTTTCATGCTGATAAAACTGTGAGGATGCGCAGCGGCAGCGAAAGATAAAACCGCCAAAAATAGCGCGCCGGCGCTTTGTTTAACTATTTGCATCGTTTCCTCACGTCAAAAATTCTGTGATGTTCTCCCGCATTCCTGACGGAAAGAGCTGCCGCCGCGCTTTCCAGCGCACATCCTTTAGCTATTCTTATCGAATACTTCTCCTGGATACCGACAGATGATGACGACACTTGAAATACCATCTGTGCTTTCCAGTTCGCAGCGTCGCTGCCAGGTGCTTTTGATGCTTTACCTGCCCGATTTTGCCGTTACCCCGCAAAGCATTGTTGGCATTAATGGGGTCGACGACGACATTGCACGGCAAGATATAGCCGAGACGCGCGATGAAATCCAGCGCTATCACCGGCTCGACATCGCGACGCATCATGACGGCAGCTACCGGCTTGAAGGCACTGCGCTCGATCAACGCTTATGCCTGCTGCACTGGCTGCGTCGGGCATTGCGCCTGTGTCCGCACTTTATCACTCAGCAGTTTACCCCGGCGCTTAAAACGCAGCTTAAACAGCTTGGTATTGCACGCACGCTTTATGACGATACCAATCTGCGGGCACTGATCAACTTCTGTTCGCGCAGACTGCAGCGCCAGTTTGAGTGCCGTGACGTTCAGTTTTTGCAACTGTACCTGCAGTATTGCCTGATACAGCATCATCTCGGCCTCACGCCGCAGTTTTCTCCCGTGCAACGTAACTGGGCGCAGTCTCGCGGGGAATTTCTGACCGCGCAGGAGATTGTTCGTCACTGGCAGCGACGCGTGCTACAGAATCCTCATACCGATGAGAATCTTTTTCTGTCCTTGCTGTTCATGATGATCCGCACCCCCGATCCGCTGCGGGATGCCCATCAGCAGGATGAACGGCTGCGCCAGGCGATTTCGCGAATGATCGGTCGCTTTCGCGGCCAAACGGGAATGCGCTTTAGCGATGAACAAGGGCTAATGGACCAGCTGTATATCCATCTGACGCAGGCGCTGGATCGTTCGTTGTTCGGCATCGGAATCGATAACAGCCTGCCCGAAGAGATTGGGCGTCTTTATCCGCGCCTGATGCGTACCACTCGTCATGTTCTGTTTGAAGTCGAAGCCGAATTTGGCCTGCGTTTTTCGGATGAAGAGATGTGCCTGGTCGCCGTCATCTTTGGCGCGTGGCTGATGCAGGAGACCGACCTGTATGAAAAACAGGTGGTGTTGCTCACGGGTGAAGACAAAGCGTGCGAAGTGCTGATTGAGGAACAACTGCGGGAGCTGACTCTGTTGCCGTTGAATATTCGCTATCTGACGCTACAGGCTTTCCAGAAAGACGGGGCACCGCGAGAGGCGGCGCTGGTGATTACGCCTTACGCCACCGCCCTGCCGCTGTTCTCGCCGCCGCTCATTCATGCCGTAGAGGCATTGAACACGCAGCAGCAAGAACATATTCGCGTGATGCTGGAATCGTAACGCTTAACGGCGTGCGGCCACTTTCGGCCGCACAACCATCGCGGGCAACGCAACCAGCGCCATCACCCAAAACACGCCGTGACCGAGATGCTGGTACAAATAGCCCGCAAAAACCGTCATCACGGCAATACTGCCGCCCATCGCCACGGCAGAATAAATCGCCTGCAGACGAATAACGTCGCTGCCCTCACGCGCTGAGATGTAACGCATTGCCGCCAGATGGCACACGGTGAAGGTGCCGCAGTGCAGGATTTGCGCCACGATAAGCCACGGTAACTCGGTCATCCAGCCCATGATCCCCCAGCGCGCCACGCCACACACGGCGGACAGCAGCAGCAAATCGCGCGCACCAAAGCGGCGGAACAGTTTCTTGCTCAGAGCGAAAATAACCACTTCCGCCACCACGCCAAGCGACCACAGATAACCGATCGCCGAAGCGGAATAGCCCGCGCCCTGCCAGTAGATCGCGCTGAAACCGTAGTACGCCGCATGTGCGCCCTGTAGCAGACAGACGCAAGCCAGAAAACGCCAGCTCTGCACGATCAGCATTTTCCAGGCTGACCAGCCCGCACTCTCCTGATGGCGGCTTTCGCCCTGTGGCATCACGGACGGTCGCAGCAGCATCCCCAGCAGCATTGAGGCAATACCGACACTCAACAGCGCCAGAATGGCGTGATAATCGTAAAGGCTGACCAGTTTTCCCACCAGCGCAGAGCCAATTACAAAGGCTATCGACCCCCACAGGCGCACCCGGCCATAATCCATCGGCATCTGTTTTTGCCAGGTATTGGCAAGCGCATCCGTCAGGGGAACCAGCGGGGAGAAAAAGAGGTTAAAACCGACCATCACCACCATTAGCCACGCAAACTGCTGGCTGACCCAAAAGCCCGCCAGGAACACCAGCGTGAGAAGTGCCAGGATACGCACGGATTTGATCAGCAGCGAGGGATCGCTGACGCGCGGCGCAATCAGCAAACTGCCTAAGAAACGCGCCACCAGACCCGCACCAAGCAGGACGCCGATCGTTTCGGGCGTGAGGCCAATCCCTGCGAGCCAGACACTCCAGAAAGGCAGAAAAATACCGTAGCTAAAGAAGTAGGTGAAATAGCTGAGCGCCAGCCAGCGTGTGGAATGCAAAATCATGAATCCCTCCCGATTTGGAGGCGTTAGTCTGGCGAGAATAGCGAAATTAAGCAAGCCGTTAGCCTGCTATAAATTAACGATAAATTAACGATAAATTAACATCACTGGAACCGTTCGGCTGATGGCGGCGACGGTGAATGTGTATTACGTTTAAATAACAACACTTGCAGAGGTCATTTCCCCATGAACTCACTACGCTATTTCGATTTCGGCCAGTCTCGTTCGTTAATACTGTTGATCGCCCGTATTGCGGTCGTGGTGCTGTTTATAATTTTTGGTATTCCCAAAATGACCGGGTTTGATGGAACGGTACAATATATGACGTCGCTGGGTGCGCCCATGCCCATGCTTGCCGCGATTATTGCGGTGGTGATGGAAGTGCCTGCCGCGATCCTGATTGTACTCGGTTTCTTTACGCGCCCGCTGGCCGTGCTGTTTGTCTTTTATACGCTGGGAACGGCGGTGATCGGGCACCACTACTGGGATATGAGTGGCGATGCGGTGATGCCAAACATGATCAATTTCTACAAAAACGTCAGTATCGCTGGCGCATTTTTATTGCTGGCGGTGACCGGGCCCGGTGCTATTTCCATTGACCGGCGCTAGATAAACTAAAGGCCGCTTGCGCGGCCTTTTCTATTACGATGAGCAGAATTATGCGTACACAGGGAAACGTGCGCAGATATCCAGCACTTTACCTTTAATACGTTCGATCACCGCTTCGTCGTTGATGTTATCCAGAACATCACACATCCAGCCAGCCAGCTCTTTCACTTCAGCTTCTTTGAAGCCGCGGCGCGTCACAGCCGGAGAACCGATACGGATACCGGAAGTCACAAACGGGCTCTTCGGATCGTTCGGTACGCTGTTTTTATTCACGGTGATGTTTGCGCGGCCGAGGGCTGCGTCTGCTTCTTTACCGGTCAGATTTTTATCAACCAGATCCAGCAGGAACAGGTGGTTTTCAGTACCGCCCGAAACCACTTTGTAACCACGGTTCAGGAAGACTTCAACCATCGCTTTGGCGTTTTTCGCAACCTGCTGCTGATAAACTTTAAACTCTGGCTCCATCGCTTCTTTCAGCGCCACGGCTTTGGCCGCGATCACGTGCATCAGCGGGCCGCCCTGAGCGCTTGGGAAAACAGCAGAATTCAGTTTTTTGTACAGCTCTTCGTCACCGCCTTTCGCCAGGATCAGGCCGCCGCGCGGACCCGCCAGGGTTTTATGGGTGGTGGTGGTCACGACATGTGCGTGTGGAACCGGGTTCGGATAAACGCCTGCCGCAATCAGACCCGCAACGTGCGCCATATCGACGAACAGGTATGCACCGATGCTGTCTGCGATTTCGCGCATTTTTGCCCAGTCAACTACGCCTGAGTAAGCAGAGAAGCCACCGATAATCATCTTCGGTTTGTGGGTCTGAGCCTGCTTCGCCATGTCTTCGTAGTCAATTTTACCGGACTCATCAATGCCGTAAGGGATGATGTTGTACAGTTTGCCTGAGAAGTTAACCGGTGAGCCGTGAGTCAGGTGACCGCCTTGTGCAAGGTTCATACCCAGCACGGTGTCACCCGGTTGCAGCAGCGCGGTGTAAACCGCAAAGTTAGCCTGAGAACCGGAGTGCGGCTGAACGTTAGCGTAATCTGCGCCAAACAGCTCTTTTGCACGGTCGATCGCCAGCTGTTCAACGATATCAACGTACTCGCAACCGCCGTAATAGCGTTTGCCTGGATAACCTTCAGCGTATTTGTTGGTCAGCTGAGAACCCTGAGCCTGCATAACGCGCGGGCTGGTGTAGTTTTCGGAGGCGATCAGTTCGATGTGCTCTTCCTGACGTACTTTTTCCTGCTCCATTGCTTGCCACAGTTCTGCATCATAATCGGCAATGTTCATTTCACGCTTTAACATCCGCTTCTCCTACTCAGCTAACAATAAAATTTGGCCTAAAAAGCCGGTCCTGTTGGACAACGCGCCACAGTATAACCGAATAGTTGTGCGATAACAGGTCTTGACAAACGAATTTACGCAAACGTTTACCTGTACGCCACGCAAGGGTTTGAGGAATAAAGCCCTCACGATTTTCAACGGATTTCTTTTCAGGTTTGTGATGCACATTTTTCATGATGCACAGACCCATTTACAACGCAGGGTTATTTTTTATAAGATGCATATGAAATACATCATTAAAAAATCACCTGAAGGAAAATGCTATGTTAGACGCTCAAACCATCGCTACGGTCAAGGCCACTATTCCCCTGCTGGTTGAAACCGGACCAAAACTTACCGCCCATTTCTACGATCGCATGTTCGCGCACAACCCGGAGCTCAAAGAGATTTTCAACATGAGCAACCAGCGCAACGGCGATCAGCGCGAAGCCCTGTTCAACGCCATCGCGGCGTACGCCAGCAACATCGATAATCTTGCAGCGCTTTTGCCTGCGGTCGAAAAAATTGCCCAAAAACACACCAGCTTCCAGATCAAACCGGAGCAGTACAATATTGTCGGTAGTCATCTGCTGGCGACGCTGGATGAGATGTTCAGTCCTGGTCAGGAGGTGCTGGATGCCTGGGGCAAAGCCTACGGCGTGCTGGCGAATGTGTTTATCAATCGCGAAGCACAAATCTACAGTGAACACGCCACTAAAAACGGCGGTTGGGAAGGAACGCGTGCTTTCCGCATCGTTGAAAAAACGCCGCGTAGCGCTCTGATCACCAGTTTTGAATTTGAGCCGGTTGATGGTTTACCTGTCGCGGACTATCAGCCAGGCCAGTATCTTGGCGTGTGGATCAAGCCTGAGGGATTCCCGCATCAGGAAATCCGCCAATATTCACTGACCCGCAAGCCAAACGGTAAAGGCTATCGCATTGCGGTGAAACGCGAAGAGGGCGGCCAGGTATCAAGCTGGCTGCATAACCACGCCGTGGTGGGCGAAGAAGTTCATCTTGCCGCCCCGGCGGGGGATTTCTTTATGGCTGTTGACGCCAATACGCCTGTTACGCTGATTTCCGCAGGTGTCGGCCAAACGCCCATGCTGGCGATGCTGGACACGCTTGCTCAGGCAAAACATAGCGCTCAGGTTAACTGGTTCCACGCGGCTGAAAACGGCGATGTGCATGCCTTTGCCGATGAGATCGCCGCCATGACGGCCGGTTTGCCGCGTTTTAACGCACACACCTGGTATCGTCTCCCGACGGACGCAGACCGTGCAACGGGCCATTTTGACAGCGAAGGATTGATGGATTTAAGTCTACATGAGGGACTATTCAGCGCGCCAGAAATGCAGTTTTACGTTTGTGGGCCGGTGGCGTTTATGCAGTTTGCCGCGAAGCAGCTGGTTGAGCTGGGCGTGAATAAAGACAACATTCATTACGAATGCTTCGGCCCGCATAAAGTGCTGTAGTACGATTTCCCCTCCCGAGTGGGAGGGGAATATTCAGATTAGATGGCGGCGTCGTCTTCTTCACCCGTACGAATACGGATAACGCGCGCCACATCAAAGACAAAGATCTTACCGTCACCAATTTTACCGGTTTGCGCCGTGCGGATAATGGTATCCACGCAGGTATCCACGATATCGTCAGTCACCACAATTTCGATTTTCACTTTCGGCAGGAAGTCCACCATGTACTCTGCGCCACGGTACAGCTCGGTGTGGCCCTTCTGGCGACCAAAACCTTTGACCTCTGTCACTGTCATGCCGGTAATGCCAACTTCCGCCAGCGCTTCACGTACATCATCGAGTTTGAAAGGTTTAATAATCGCATCAATCTTTTTCATGGTGGGTCCTTAAACGCCTGTCTTTTGCAGCTTCGTAATCGATTGCTCACAGTATCATAAACAATCAAATTTGCGGTATTACTCTTTAAAGTCGTTCGCTTCCAGCTCATGGCGCGACAGCAGTTTATAAAACTCGGTGCGGTTTCGCCCGGCCATGCGCGCGGCATGCGTCACGTTGCCCTTGGTGATTTGCAGCAGCTTACGCAGATAGTTCAGCTCAAACTGATTACGCGCTTCAACAAACGTCGGCAGCGCGGTGTTTTCGCCTTCAAGCGCCTGCTCCACCAGCGCATCGCTGATCACCGGCGAGGAGGTCAGCGCCACGCACTGTTCGATCACGTTCACCAGTTGGCGCACGTTACCCGGCCAGCCTGCGGTCATCAGCCGTTTCATTGCATCGGTTGAAAACGCGCGCACGAACGGCTTATGTCTGTCCGCCGACTGACGCAAAAGATGATTTGCGAGCAGCGGAATATCTTCCGCGCGCTCCGCCAGCGCCGGGATTTTCAGATTGACGACGTTCAGGCGGTAGTACAGATCTTCGCGGAACTCTTTACGCTCCATCGCTTTTGGCAAATCGCGGTGAGTAGCCGAGATAATCCGCACGTTAATGTCGATATCACGGTTGCTGCCCAGCGGGCGCACTTTGCGCTCCTGCAACACGCGCAGCAGTTTGACCTGCAATGGCGCGGGCATATCACCAATTTCATCGAGGAAAAGTGTCCCGCCTTCTGCGGCCTGGAAAAGCCCTTCCCTGCTGCTCACCGCGCCCGTAAACGCGCCGCGCGCATGACCAAAGAGTTCAGATTCCAGCAGTTGTTCAGGAAGCGCACCGCAGTTAATAGCGATAAATGCGTTTTTGCTGCGCGGGCTGGCGTTGTGAATCGCCTGCGCCAGGATCTCTTTCCCGGTCCCGCTCTGCCCATTAATCAGCAGACTGACGTCCGATTGTGCGACCATGCGCGCCTGCTCCAGCAAGCGCAGCATAATCGGGCTGCGCGTCACGATGGATTCACGCCATTTTTCATCAACGGACGGAGCGGAATGTTCCAGCGCATCGTCTATCGCTTTATACAACGCGTCTTTGTCCACCGGCTTGGTCAGGAAGCTAAATACCCCCTGCTGTGTTGCGGCGACCGCATCAGGAATCGAGCCATGCGCCGTGAGAATAATGACCGGCATTCCGGGCTGCAGCTTCTGGATTTCAACGAACAGCTGCATGCCATCCATCTCGTCCATACGCAGATCGCTGATCACCAGATCGATTTTCTCTCGACCAAGCGTTTTCAGCGCTTCCTGCCCACTTTCGGCGGTGACAACGCTGTAACCCTCGCTGACCAGGCGCATTCCCAACAGCTTCAGCAAGCCGGGATCGTCATCCACCAGCAGGAGATGGGCAGGTTTGCGACTTGTCATGGCTTCACGTCCTCTTGTTTCGAAGTATCACTGTCCTCATCAGGCGTTTTGGCCGGCTGTGCGTTGGTCTTAGAAGCATCCGGCAAATAGTTGCTGGCCGGTTTACGCGTGGACAGCTGACGCTCAATATCCGTGAGATTTTCCAGCTTGCGCGTCGTGGTCTCAAGCTGCGCGCGCAAATACTGTTGTTGTGACCGAAGCGTATCCAGTTCACCGTCCGCAGATTGTTGCAATTTACCGTAGCGGAAGCGCTCTTCGGCAAGCTGCAATTGCAGGACCTGCCCGTCGCGCCAGAGTTGATATACCGGGCGCACTTGCGCAGGAATTTGTGGGCTGAGCGCATCCATCCGCGTGGTATTCACACGACGCTCGACCGGGTTAATTTTGGCATTGGCCAGCAGGATGCCGCGTTTGAAACTGTCCTGCCAGGTATCATCAGCCCACTGGTGGGCCTGCGCGCGCGCCGCCGCTGGTGACAACCGATCGGCGCAATCAATGCCACGCAACCAGAACAGAGGGTTCGCTTCGACGTCGTGGCCGCTCAGCTGCCAGATGTTTTCGCACTCTGTCGAGAGAAAATCGGCCAACTGATGCTCAGGTAATTTATCGTCTTGTTTATCGCTGATTGCACTTTTCGGCGTATGGGCAACGCATCCCGCCAGCAGCAGACATGGCAGCCCCGTACGGATAATTTTACTGGAAAACACCGCGTTAATAGCGCGAGAAAAGACGTGTAACATACTCACCAGACTTAGATTCATTGCATTGATTTTTCCGGCTCAAGAGGCAGTTCGATACGAAAGCAAACATCCGCGCGATCGTCATGCGAGATATACAACTCGCCGTGCATACGCCGTATGCAATCGCGGGCAATACTTAAGCCCAACCCGCTCCCCTTTACCGCACCTTTTCGCTGATGACTTCCCTGGAAAAAGGGCTCAAAAATCATCTTTTTTTCGTCATCCGGAATGGGATCTCCGGTATTGGCGACATCGACACACACCCGCGATCCCTGGGTGAAACTACGAATATAAATGTTACCGGATTCAGTACCATAGTGCACCGCATTGGAATAAAGATTATCCAGTACACTCATTAATAGCATAGGCTCTGCAAAACAGACTGGCTCCTGGAGATCCAGTTCGGTATGCATCATTTTAGCTCGCGCTGGCAAGCTGTGGGCGGAGAGCACCATATCCACCAGCGGTTCGATCTCAACGCGTTCCAGTTCAACCGCGCCATCGGCCAGTTTACGGTTGTAATCAAGCAGTTGTTCAATCAGTTTTTGCAGATTACGGCTACTGGCGTCGAGGATCTCGACGATCTCTTTTTGCTCAGCGGTTAACGGCCCTGCCACTTCATCGGCGAGCAATTCAGTCCCTTCGCGCATGCTGGCGAGCGGCGTTTTTAATTCGTGGGAGATATGGCGTAAAAATTGGTGGCGCTGTGATTCCAGCCACGCCAGCCGCTCCGAGAGCCAGATAATGCGTTGACCCACGGAGCGCAATTCCCGTGGCCCTTTAAAGACCACGGTATTCCCGAGGGACTTTCCTTCACCCAGAAGATTAATCATCCGTTCGATGCCTTTTACCGGGCCGATGATCATTCGGGTAAACAGCAGCACCAGCGCCAGGCTGACCATAAACAGCACCAGCGCTTGCCAGCCAAAGAACTGACCGCGCTCGGCGATTTCCTGTTGCAGCTGCTGCCCACGCGAAAAAATAACGGTACGGGTTGTTTGCACCATCTCGGTATTGGCGCTGGCAAACGCTTCGAGCCGGACAGTTGCGACCTCATCAGGCCCACTGTTTTTGCACTGCAATTGCCCCAGATCGTTCAGATCCTGGCGCAACGCCTGATAAAGCTTATCGTCCGGGAGCACACCCGCATGCGCGTCCAGCATTTCGCTGTAGCGTTTGCGTTGATTTTGATAGACCTTTTCCAGCGTACGGTCGTCCAGCACGCAGTACTGGCGATAGCTGCGCTCCATTTCCAGCGCGGCGTTGGTCATCGCCTCACTGCGGCGGGCATCAATGAGCGTCGTGCGGTTAGTCTGCGCGGCCTGGGCGCTGAGCGCATTAAGGCTTTGCCACGCCTGCCATGCCAGCACCAACAGGGGTAACAAGATGAGCAGGAAGGCCATCATAACAAGCTGTCGCAGGGAGCGAGGAAAAACAGACCAGCGTTTCAACGCATGACTCTCTCAGTGAGGGGGGTCTGGAGAGCGTACCGAGTCTGACCTTCAGATACAACAAAGCCGGGTAAAAACCCGGCTTTGTTGTGAAATGAGGCGGTGCCTTACTCGACGTTTCGCCCGGAGCCTGATAAAGCATGAGCAATAATCAGTAGTTGGACGGCAGGCACCTTTTTGTGCGTCATTCGAAGTTTATGTAGCGCGTCCCGAAGGGGCTGACATAAGAGGGTGAATGAGCCACTGATTAATATTATGCAACAGCCGTGCCAAAAATCAAAACAAAATATTAACATTATGAAATATATGATTTTTACTACAATATCGTGTTACTTATCGCCTGAATGATTTCCAGGCTAAGTGTCGCTCATTGGCTACACCTTATTTCAAACTTCCAGACTGCTTTATAAATCATAGCGTTAAGTGTCTCCGTTTAGAGACATGGTAACTGTGCCATTGTCGTGTAATACCGACACCTAAAGATGCGTGATGTCACAATGAAAAAACCCGGCCGCATAGATGCGAACCGGGCTTTGAAAGCACGTCTCATCCACCGGACGCAACGATTATCGTCCGACGGGAAGCAGATGGATTACCCCAACTGCTTGCGCGCATTGCGGAAAATGCGCATCCATGGGCTGTCTTCGCCCCAGCTTTCCGGGTGCCACGAGTTGCTGACGGTACGGAATACGCGCTCCGGATGCGGCATCATAATGGTTACACGGCCACTTTCGTTGGTCACTGCGGTAATGCCGTTCGCCGAGCCATTCGGGTTTGCCGGGTAGTTCTGCGTCACATTGCCGTTGTTATCGACGAAGCGCAGCGCCACCAGACCTTTACTTTCGAGCGTTGCGAGATGCGCAGCGTCACGCAGTTCAACTTGCCCTTCACCATGCGAAACCGCAATCGGCATCTGTGAACCCACCATACCCTGCAACAGCAGCGACGGGCTTTGAGTGACTTCGACCAGGCTAAAGCGCGCTTCAAAGCGGTCCGACTGGTTACGCACAAAGCGCGGCCAGGCTTCACTACCCGGGATAACTTCGCGCAGATTGGACATCATCTGGCAACCGTTACACACGCCCAATGCCAGCGTCTGTGGACGATGGAAGAAGGTCTCGAACTCATCGCGCACGCGGTTGTTGAAAAGAATGGACTTCGCCCAGCCTTCACCCGCGCCCAGCACGTCACCGTAGGAGAAGCCGCCGCAGGCCACCAGCGCCTGGAAGTCTTCAAGGCCCATACGGCCAGCCAACAGGTCGCTCATGTGGACGTCGATAGCATCGAAGCCTGCACGGTGGAACGCTGCCGCCATCTCAACGTGGGAGTTCACGCCCTGCTCGCGCAGCACCGCCACTCTCGGACGCGCACCAGTCGAAATATACGGAGCCGCAATATCTTCGTTGATATCGAAAGAGAGCTTCACGTTCAGGCCAGGATCGTTATCGTTGGCTTTCGCCTCATGCTCCTGGTCAGCGCATTCCGGGTTATCACGCAGGCGCTGCATCTGCCAGGTGGTTTCAGCCCACCACATGCGAAGTCGGGAGCGGCTCTCGCTATACACCGCATGGCCGTCCGCTTCAATGACAAAGCGGTCGCCCGCCACGGCTTTACCCAGAAAATGTACGCAATCAGCCAGACCGTGCTGTTCAAGCAACGCTTCAACAGCCTCGCGATCCGCCGCACGTACCTGAATCACCGCACCCAGCTCTTCGTTGAACAGCGCCGCCAGACGATCGTTACCCAGCCCAGCAATATTCACTTCCACGCCGCAGTGGCCGGTAAAGGCCATCTCAGCCAGAGTAACCATCAGGCCACCGTCTGAACGGTCGTGGTAGGCCAGCAGTTGGCGCGCAGCAACCAGCGCCTGAATCGCATTGTAGAAGCCTTTCAGCTGTGCCACATCGCGTACGTCAGCAGGTTTGTCACCGAGTTGACGGTACACCTGCGCCAGCGCGGTCGCGCCCAGCGCGTTGTGCCCTTTACCCAGGTCGATAAGCAACAGGGCGTTATCGTCGGTAGACAGCTGCGGCGTAATGGTATGACGCACATCGTCAACACGCGCAAAAGCGGTAATCACCAGCGACAGCGGAGACGTCATCTCGCGCTGCTGATTGCCTTCCTGCCAGCGGGTTTTCATCGACATTGAGTCTTTGCCCACCGGAATAGTCAGGCCCAGCGCCGGACACAGCTCTTCCCCTACCGCTTTCACCGCTTCGTACAGACCCGCGTCTTCACCAGGGTGACCTGCGGCCGCCATCCAGTTTGCGGACAACTTGATGCGTTTGATGTCGCCAATCTGCGTGGCCGCAATGTTCGTCAGCGCTTCGCCAACAGCCAGACGCGCAGAAGCAGCAAAGTCGAGCAGTGCAACAGGCGTACGTTCGCCCAGCGCCATCGCTTCGCCATAGTAGCTATCGAGGCTCGCGGTCGTAACCGCGCAGTTCGCCACCGGGATCTGCCACGGGCCAACCATTTGATCGCGTGCCACCATACCGGTCACGGAACGGTCACCGATGGTCACCAGGAAGGTTTTCTCTGCCACCGCAGGCAGATGCAGAACGCGGTTTACCGCATCAGCAATCGTCACACCCTGCAAATCCAGCGCCTTGCCCGTCGCTTTACGGGTTTGCACGTCGCGGGTCATTTTTGGCGTTTTGCCCAGCAGCACGTCCAGCGGCAGATCGATCGGCTGATTGTCGAAATGCGGATCGTTCATGGTCAGGTGCAGCTCTTCTGTCGCTTCGCCAATCACCGCGTACGGCGCGCGCTCGCGGCGGCACAGCTCGTCAAACAGCGGCAACTGATCGGCAGCAACGGCCATCACGTAGCGTTCCTGAGATTCGTTACACCAGATTTCCAGCGGGCTCATGCCTGGCTCATCGCTCAAAATATCGCGCAGATTGAAGCGGCCGCCGCGGCCGCCATCGCTCACCAGCTCTGGCATGGCGTTCGAAAGACCGCCCGCGCCGACGTCGTGGATAAACAGAATCGGGTTGGCATCGCCAAGCTGCCAGCAGCGGTCGATCACTTCCTGACAGCGACGTTCCATTTCCGGGTTGTCGCGTTGAACGGACGCAAAATCAAGGTCTGCGTCAGATTGACCGGACGCCATAGAAGACGCCGCGCCGCCGCCAAGACCGATATTCATGGCCGGACCGCCCAGGACGATAAGTTTAGCGCCCACGACGATCTCGCCTTTTTGGACGTGATCGGCGCGAATATTGCCGATCCCACCCGCCAGCATGATCGGTTTGTGATACCCGCGCAGCTCTTCGCCGTTATGGCTGTCGACTTTTTCTTCGTAGGTACGGAAGTAGCCGTTCAGGGCCGGGCGACCAAATTCGTTGTTAAAGGCTGCGCCACCCAGCGGGCCTTCGGTCATGATATCGAGCGCGGTGACAATGCGATCAGGCTTGCCGAAATCTTCTTCCCACGGCTGTTCAAAGCCCGGAATACGCAAGTTAGAAACGGAGAAGCCCACCAGCCCTGCTTTTGGTTTCGCGCCACGTCCGGTTGCGCCTTCGTCACGAATTTCGCCGCCGGAGCCTGTCGCCGCACCCGGCCACGGAGAAATCGCCGTCGGGTGGTTATGCGTTTCGACCTTCATCAGGATATGCGTTGGCTCCTGGTGGAAGTCATAGCGCCCTGCTTCGCGATCGGCGAAGAAGCGGCCCACTTCAGACCCTTCCATGACCGCCGCGTTGTCTTTATACGCAGACAGCACGTGCTCAGGGTTTTTCTCAAAGGTGTTTTTAATCATTTTGAACAGCGACTTTGGCTGTTCTTCACCGTCGATAATCCAGTCGGCGTTAAAAATCTTATGACGACAATGCTCAGAGTTCGCCTGCGCGAACATATACAGTTCGATGTCGTTAGGGTTGCGGTTCAGCTTAATGAACGCATCCTGCAGGTAGTCAATTTCGTCATCCGCGAGCGCCAGCCCTAAACGCAGGTTGGCATCAATCAGCGCCTGGCGGCCCAAGCCCAGCAGATCCACGCTTTGCACAGGAGCAGGCTGATGATGAGAAAACAGCTGTTGCGCGTCGTCCAGAGAGGCAAACACGCTCTCCATCATGCGATCGTGCAGCTCAGCGGCCACCGTCTGCCACTGTTCATCTGTCAACGTCGAGGCTTCAACGTAATACGCTACGCCGCGTTCCAGACGAATGATCTGGCTCAGGCCGCAGTTGTGGGCGATGTCAGTCGCTTTAGAAGACCAGGGGGAGATGGTGCCCGGACGAGGTGTAGCAAGAATCAGTTTACCGGTCGGCGTGTGGCTGCTCAGACTCGGACCATACTTGAGCAGGCGTTCGAGCTGCGCTCGCTGTTCTGCATTTAAAGGAGCATTCAGGTCGGCAAAATGGACATACTCAGCGTAAATAGTGCTTACCGGAAGGCCGTCAGCCTGAAAACGTGCCAGCAGTTTGTTGATACGGAAGGCAGATAGTGCAGGCGAACCACGCAGAATTTCCATCATAAGTCTCTCGTCTTCGAAGCGCTTGAGGCGCTTACAGTGTGCGCAAGGGGAAAACGGGCGTCATTATAGAGAATCCTGAGCGCCGACGAAACCGTTTGCGTCGAAATAAAATCATTCTGAATTTTTATCGATTGGTGTTACCTGTCTCTGTAATTAGTTGCCAACTGGCGCAAGTTTACGCAAAATGCCGCTCATTCAATGGTAAACCTTATTCTTAACATGACTACAGCACACTGAGGCATCGCACGGCGCAGAGAATTAACTAATTGAAAAAATTCAAGATTAATTATCTGCTCATCGGCATAGTCACCTTGCTGCTGGCAGCGGCCTTATGGCCTTCTATTCCCTGGTTCGGCAAAGCCGAAAACCGTATCGCCGCGATTCAGTCGCGGGGGGAACTGCGCGTCAGTACTCTCGACTCCCCGCTGACCTATAACAATGTGAATGGCAAAATCATTGGCCTGGACTATGAACTGGCGCAACAGTTTGCCGATTACCTTGGCGTAAAGCTCAAAATCACCGTTCGCCAGAATATCAGCCAGCTGTTTGACGACCTGGATAATGACGATGCCGACCTGCTGGCCGCCGGGCTTGTGTATAACAGTGAGCGGAGCAAAAACTATCAACCTGGCCCGACATACTATTCTGTTTCGCAGCAGGTGGTATACCGCGTCGGTGGCGTTCGTCCACGTACGATGGCCACGCTCAACGATCAGCAGCTCACCGTCGCACCGGGGCACGTGGTCATTGACGATCTGCGTGTGCTGAAAGAGAAAAAATATCCGGATCTGAGCTGGAAAGTTGATGAGAAACTCGGCACGACTGCGCTGCTGGAGCAAGTAAAAGACAAAAAGCTGGCGTACACGATCGCCGATTCTGTTGCGATCAGTTTTTTCCAGCGCGTTCATCCAGAAATCGCCGTTGCGCTTGATGTGACCGATGAACAGCCCGTCACCTGGTTTAGTCCGCTCGACGACGATCAGACGCTTTCCGCCGCCATACTCGATTTTTTCAATTCCATGAATGAAGAAGGCATCCTGGCGCGGCTTGAAGAGAAATATTTAGGGCACGGCGGTGATTTTGATTACGTTGATACCCGCAGCTTCCTGCGTGCCGTTGACAGCGTGTTGCCCGATTTGCAGCCCCTCTTTGAGAAATACGCCGAGGAAATTGACTGGCGTCTGCTGGCGGCTATCTCCTATCAGGAATCGCATTGGGATGCCCAGGCGACGTCACCGACCGGTGTGCGCGGGCTGATGATGCTCACCAAAAATACCGCTCAAAGTCTCGGCCTGACCGATCGCACCGACGCCGAACAAAGCATCAGTGGCGGCGCGCGCTATTTGCAGGACATGATGGCAAAAGTACCGGATACCGTACCGGAAGAAGAGCGGATTTGGTTTGCGCTCGCGGCCTACAATATGGGCTACGCGCATATGCTCGACGCCCGTGCGTTGACGGCGAAAACGAAAGGCAACCCGGACAGCTGGTCCGACGTTAAACAGCGTTTGCCACTCTTAAGCCAGAAACCCTGGTACAACAAACTGACCTACGGCTATGCGCGTGGGCATGAGGCTTACGCCTATGTGGAAAATATCCGGAAATATCAGATAAGCCTGGTGGGTTATCTGATGGAAAAGGAAAAGGAAGTGACGCAGGCAAAGCAGATCGCGCAGAGCTATCCGGTGGTTTCACCGCATGAACTCAATCACCCGGCGACGACGTCGATTCTGCCTTTTGTTGCTTTTTCTGCTGACGGCGCATTCGAAAGAAATCACTTAATAGCCCCGAACACTCTGGTGCAAGCACCCCGTCGATAATCTGCACCTGGTGGTTCATACCCGGATGCCGTAGCACGTCCATCAGCGACCCCGCCGCGCCTGTTTTTTCGTCGCGCGCCCCAAAGACCAGCGTCCCGATGCGACTGTGAACCATCGCGCCAGAGCACATCACGCAAGGTTCCAGCGTGACGTACAGCGTGGTTTCGAGCAGACGATAGTTTTGTAATACCAGACCGCCCTGACGCAGCGCCATAATTTCAGCATGTGCAGTCGGATCGTGACGCCCAATCGGGCGGTTCCACCCTTCCCCAATCACCTGATTGTTGTGCACCAGTACGGCACCCACGGGCACTTCGCCCTCATCCCAGGCGCGTTGGGCAAGCTGAAGCGCATGGCGCATCCAGTATTCATGATTGAGTTCAAGGTCGGACAACGGATAATACTCCAGTCTGAAAAGCGGGCGCATTATACACACCCGTTATGATTAACACTATTCCAGTTGCTGAAGTTCACCAGACGGCGTGACTCGCCAGCGGTGCTGGCAAAAGTAGAGCAGTGGGTTATCTTGTTTGCTGTCGCTGTAACCGCTGTACAGCCGCAGCGGCGTGCCGATTTTTTTCTCGAGTTGAACGACTTTCTCATGCCCGAGGCAGCGCAGGGTCAGCACCCAACCACCATAGGCTCGGCCAATTTGGGTGGCGATAAGATTTACGCGTGGCAGCCACGGCGTATCAAAATAGACCTGCTCCACCAGCGGCTGGGGCGAACCGGTAATTAACCAGATATCGGCATCATTGGCATTCAGATAGGTGGTCAGGCGTTCCTGGACTACCGGAAACGCGATGACATGCTCACGGAACCACAGGGCAAAATCCTGTTGAAGCTGCATGAGCCGCGCCTCACTGTGACCAAAAGTACATCCCCATAACAGCAGGCTCATCGGCCAACGAGCCGCGCGTCCTTTAATCAACAACGCGATGCCAATCACCGGCAAAAGAGGCAGCACGAGCAGCGCATTGAGGGGCTGGCGGCGCAGCAGATAGCGCATAAATGTGCCAAACATATCCTGCTGATGCAGCGTTCCATCTAAATCGAAAAAGACAACACGTCGCTCGTGATTAACCAAACCTTACTCCTCTGGATCGTTGAACCCTAACAGCCAGGTAAACAAGAACCCGGCTATTACTGCTATTAGATAGCCTAACAGATAGAGCATGACTTTTCCGGTCACGATGGTTAATGCCAGCGGTAAACCTGAAATGCCAAAGGTAATAACGGTTGCCACTTTCCAGTAGCTGATCAGCGCCCCGCCCACGGCCCCCCCCAGACACGCACCGAGGAACGGTTTGCCGAGCGGGAGCGTGACGCCGAAAATAAGCGGCTCGCCGATACCCAACAGCCCAACAGGGAGCGCCCCTTTGATGACCTTTTTCAGTCGGGCGTTGCGCGTTTTCATCAGTACCGCAATGGCCGCACCCACTTGTCCAACGCCCGCCATCGACAGGATTGGCAGCAGGGCGTTGTAGCCATGCGCCTGAACCAGTTCAACGTGAATCGGCACCAGCCCCTGATGTAAACCGGTTAATACCAGTGGTAGGAAGGTCCCGGACAGAATCGCCCCAACCAGCAGGCCACCGCGATCGATAGCTAAAGAAGCACCGTGAGCAATGGCCTCTGAGATCCAACCGCCTAGCGGTTGCAGCGCCACAATCGCGATACTCCCGGTGATCAGCGTCGTCAGTAGCGGATTAAGGATTAACTCAATTGAGCCAGGCAGCAGGCTGCGCAGCTTTTTCTCCACCCAGCACATCAGAACGACCACCAACAGCACCGCGATTACGCCACCCCGCCCCGGCTGGAGCGCCTCACCAAACAGCGTGATCTGCGCCAACTGCGGGCTGGAAAGGATCCCTGCCATTACGCCGCCCATCGCCAGCGATCCGCCAAACACCTTCGCGGCATTAACGCCGACCAGGATATTCATAATGGCAAATACTGCGCTGCCGAATATGCCCAGGATCCCCAGCATATTGGGATACTGCGTGGCGAAATCCCCGACGATGTCTGGCCGCTTGAGAATATTGATAATGCCAGTAATCAGACCAGAGGCGATAAACGCAGGAATCAGCGGAATAAAGACGTTAGCCAGCTGTCGCAGCGCATCGCTCATTGGCGCTTTATATTTGGCTTTCGCCTGCGCTTTGGTGCGTTCGGCATCATCAAGCACGCCAGCGCCACCAGCCCCTATTAATGCCCGCATCGCATCGACAACCTGCGCGGCTTTACCCGGCCCGACAATCAGCTGATGCTGGGCACCTTGTTTGACGTATCCGCTGACGCCAGAGAGCTTTTTCAGACGAGCAATATCAAGCCGATCGTCATCCTGAACTTCTACTCGCACCCGCGTCATGCAGTTTTCAAGACGCAGAATATTTTTCTCTCCGCCAATCCCCTGCAAAATCTCGCTGGCGAGCGCTGCTGTTTTTTCCATACACGCCTCTGTTATTTTTAGTTTTCCAACGCCGCTCGCAAGAAACCGTGATGAGCGTCGAGCTTAGCGCGCGCCGCCGCGGCGTCTAGCCCACTCAGAATCATCAGAATGGCGGGTTTCACATCGTGATCGGTTTTATTGAGCGCAGCCTCAGCCTCTTCACGGCTGGCCCCTGTCGCCTGCACCACCATGCGGCAGGCTCTGTCCACCAGCTTGATATTGGTGGCTTGCATATCCACCATCAGGTTCTGGTAGACCTTGCCGAATTTCACCATCGCACCGGTAGAGATCATGTTGAGCACCAGCTTTTGCGCCGTGCCGGATTTAAGCCGCGTTGAGCCAGTCAACGCTTCTGGCCCCACAACCGGCGAGATCGCAATCGCCGCGATCTGGGCAATCGGCGAACCCGGATTGCAGGAGATAGCGACCGTGGTGCAGCCCTGCTGTTTGGCATATTCCAGTCCACCGATGACGTACGGTGTGCGCCCGGACGCGGCCAGACCGACCACGACATCATTAGCACTCAGATTAACGGCCATGAGATCGTCTGCGCCCAGTTGCTGATTGTCCTCAGCCCCTTCAACCGCTTTTAATAACGCGCCGGGTCCGCCTGCAATCAGACCAAGAACCAGACCGTGCGGCACGCCAAAGGTTGGCGGACATTCAGATGCATCCAGCACTCCTAGCCGGCCGCTGGTCCCTGCACCCATGTAAATTATGCGTCCACCGGCTTTCAGCGCATCGGCTGCCGCATCCACGGCTTTAGCAACCTCGGGCAATGTCTCTTTCACTGCCTGCGCGACCAGCGTATCCTGTTGATTAAAACGGGTTACAAGGTCAAAGGTGGACAATGCATCCAGGTCCATGGTTTGTGGATTACGTGATTCAGAAACTAGCGAGCCAAGATTCATCTTTTGTACCTCAAGAATTTTTAATTCATAATACTCGTACTATAGTGGAATATAAAATTCATTCAGGTGAGCAAACTTCGATTTGCTGCGGCTATCACATTTTCGCCAGGAGGACGTATGAACTGCTTAATCCGTATTCGCCAGCGTTATGCGGGCTTTGCCCAGAGCGACAAAAAACTGGCGGATTTCCTGCTGGCGCAGCCCGATCATGCGCGTCACTTAAGCTCTCAACAGCTCGCCAGCGAAGCGGGAGTCAGCCAGTCGAGCGTCGTGAAATTTGCGCAAAAGATTGGCTTCAAAGGGTTTCCAGCACTAAAACTGGCGATCAGCGAAGCGCTGGTCAACAACCCTAATCCGCAATCCATGCCGCTGCACAATCAGATCCGCGGTGATGACCCGATGCGGCTCGTCGGGGAAAAACTCATCAAGGAGAACGTGACGGCCATGCACGCCACGCTTGATGTGAATAGCGAAGAAAAACTGCTCGAGAGTGTCGCCATGCTGCGCAGTGCGAGACGGATCATTCTGACGGGTATTGGCGCATCCGGACTGGTGGCGCGGAACTTTGGCTGGAAGCTAACGAAAATTGGTTACAACGCCATGGCCGAACAGGATATGCATGCCCTCCTGTCGACGGTTCAGGCTATGGCTCCAGACGATCTGTTGGTGGCAATTTCGTATTCCGGCGAGCGGCGTGAAATCAATCTGGCCTCTGATGAGGCGCTGCGTGTGGGCGGGAAGATCCTGGCGATCACCGGTTTTACGCCTAACGCCCTGCAACAACGCGCCACGCGTTGCCTGTACACCATTGCTGAGGAACAAGCGACGCGCAGCGCGGCGATTTCGTCCACCAGCGCGCAGATGATGCTGACGGATTTGCTCTTTGTGGCGCTCGTACAGCAGGATTTAGAACATGCGCCGGAACGAATTCGTCACAGCGAAGAGCTGGTAAAAAAACTGGTTTGAGCAGGGAATGAGCGTATAATGCCCGCCCTGTTTGTGATGTTACTGAGATTTTCCTGATGGCGCTGTTAATCACCAAAAAATGCATCAATTGCGATATGTGCGAACCCGAATGCCCTAACGAGGCGATTTCGATGGGTGACAGCATTTATGAGATTAACAGCGATCGCTGTACCGAATGCATCGGTCATTACGAGACGCCGACTTGTCAGAAAGTGTGCCCTATTCCAAATACTATCCTTAAGGATCCTGCGCATGTGGAATCAGAAGAGCAGCTGTGGGACAAATTTGTACTGATGCACCACGCCGACAAAGTTTAACTTTCGAGAATCACCGTCGCGCAGGCGTAGCGCCGTTCATCCGCCAGCGTCACGTGCATATTGACCACGCCAAGCTTCTCAGCCAGTTTTTGCGCCTCACCCCATAAACGCAGGCGCGGTTTGCCCAGTTCATCGTTAAACACTTCAAACTGATTAAAAGCCAGTCCGTTGCGGATGCCCGTGCCGAAGGCTTTCGCTGCTGCCTCTTTGACCGCAAAACGCTTCGCCAGAAAACGCACCGGCTGTTGATGCGTTTCCCAGATAGCCCATTCGTTGTCGCTCAGCACGCGTCTCGCCAGGCGATCGCCACTCCGGGCGATCACCGCTTCGATACGGCCGATTTCAACAATGTCCGTGCCTAAGCCCAGAATCGCCATTACTGACGCGCTTCCAGCATCAGACGTTTCATTTCCGACACCGCCTCTTTAAGACCGCTCATCACCGCACGTCCGATAATGGCGTGACCGATGTTCAATTCGAACATCTCTGGAATTTCCGCAATTGCTTTAACATTGTGATACGTCAGACCGTGCCCGGCGTTAACCTTCAAGCCGAGGCTGGCGGCGTAAGTTGCCGCTTTCGCGATGCGGGCGAGTTCTTTAGCCTGCGTGGCTTCATCTTTAGCATCGGCATAGCAGCCGGTATGAATTTCGATGTACGGCGCGCCGACCGCTGCGGCCGCTTTGATCTGCTCAACATCGGCGTCGATAAACAGGGAAACCAGAATTCCGGCGTCAGCGAGACGTTTGCAGGCATCGCGCATTTTATCCTGCTGACCGGCGACATCTAGCCCACCTTCTGTGGTCACTTCCTGACGCTTTTCCGGCACCAGGCAGCAGAAATGCGGTTTGGTTTCGCAGGCAATCGCCAGCATCTCTTCCGTCACCGCCATTTCCAGATTCATGCGGGTATCCAGCGTCTGGCGCAAAATTTTCACATCGCGGTCAGTGATATGACGGCGATCTTCACGCAAATGAACGGTAATACCGTCTGCGCCCGCCTGCTCGGCAATAAACGCCGCCTGAACCGGATCAGGATATGCCGTACCGCGCGCATTACGCAGCGTGGCGATGTGATCAATGTTGACGCCTAACAGTAATTCAGCCATGACAATCCTCGGTTTTCTCGTTGTTCGTTAACGCTTTGGCACAAACTGCCTGAATAATTCTCGGCTCTTTAAGGGCTTGCCACCAAGATACGGCTTGAGGGCGATTCGGGTAAAGCGTTTTGCCGCGCGTAAGGTGTCCTGATCGGGAAATTCACGCTCGGACAGTGCCCGGAGATGTCGCCCCGTAAAGGTGGTGTTATCAATGACGATACTGGCGATAAAACCTTTCTCTTCCCGATAACGGTAGGTCATGGTGTCATCGACGGAATCCCCGCTCCCCGCGCAATGCAGAAAATCGACGCCGTAGCCAAGATGCCCGAGCAGTGCCAGCTCAAACCGACGTAATGCCGGTTCCGGCGAATCTGTTGCGCCAGCCAGCGCCTGGATACAGTGCAGATAATCAAAAAAGAGTTCAGAGAAGCGTGTCTCATGTTCCAGAACGCGTGAGATGAGTTCGTTGACATACAGGCCGCTGTAAAGCGTGATACCGGAAAGGGGAAGCGCCAGAGAGACGGCTTCAGCACTGCGCAGGGTTTTGACTTCCCCACGACCACCAAAGCGCACTAAAAGAGGGGTGAAAGGTTGCAGAGCCCCTTTCAGATTGGAACGTTTGGATCGTGCGCCTTTTGCCACAAGACGCACGCGACCAGATTCTTCCGTGAAGACGTCCAGCATGAGGCTGGTTTCGCTCCAGGGACGACTATGCAGGACGAATGCGCGCTGCCAGCCTTCCATCATACTCGTCGTCTTTCACGCTGCAGGTGCGCTGGCTGTACCCGTTCACCCTGGTCGTTTACCGAAGTAAGCTCCCGGAGATTCGCGATCTTGCCGCATGACTCGGCTTCTGGCCTCGCTCTTGCGGAGCCAAGGCAAGCGCTGTTCAAAACACGGTGTGTTTTGTCCTGCAGCGTGAAAGCCATTAAGCATGAAAACTTAGACGTCGTCGCCGTAACCGAGGCTGCGCAGTGCGCGCTCATCATCGGCCCAGCCAGACTTGACCTTCACCCACAGTTCGAGGTGTACCGGTGCTTCAAACATGTCCTGCATGTCTTTACGCGCTTCAATACCGATGGTTTTAATCTTGGAACCTTTGTTACCAATCACCATCTTCTTCTGCCCTTCGCGTTCAACGAGGATCAGCCCGTTGATGTCATAACCGCCGCGCTCGTTGGTCTGGAAACGCTCGATTTCAACGGTGACAGAGTACGGCAGTTCAGCGCCCAGGAAACGCATCAGTTTTTCACGGATGATTTCAGAGGCCATAAAGCGCTGAGAACGGTCGGTGATGTAATCTTCCGGGAAGTGATGAATCGCTTCTGGCAGATGTTTACGCACGATGCCCGCGATGGTATCCACGTTCATTCCGCTTTCCGCAGACAGCGGAACGATATCAAGGAAGTTCATCTGGCTTGCCAGGAACTGCAGGTGTGGCAGCAGATCGGCTTTCTCTTGCACGTTATCAACTTTGTTGACCGCAAGAATGACCGGTGCTCTGCCGTCACGCAGTTTGTTCAGCACCATTTCATCGTCCGCCGTCCAGCGAGTTCCTTCCACGACGAAGATGATCAGCTCAACATCACCGATCGAACTGCTCGCCGCTTTGTTCATCAGGCGGTTAATGGCACGTTTTTCTTCCATATGCAGGCCGGGAGTATCAACGTAAATTGCCTGATACTCACCTTCTGTATGGATGCCCACGATACGGTGACGCGTGGTCTGCGCCTTACGGGACGTGATTGAAATCTTCTGCCCAAGTAAGGTATTCAGCAGGGTTGACTTGCCAACGTTCGGACGTCCGACGATAGCAATAAAACCACAGTAACTTTTTTCTTCGCTCATTCCAGCTCCAGCATTTTCAACGCCTGTTCGGCGGCAGCCTGTTCAGCCTTACGGCGGCTTGAACCTGTGCCAACCACCGGTTCACTCAGGCCGCTAACCTGGCAATGGATGGTAAATTCTTGATCGTGCGCTTCACCACGGACCTGCACCACCAGATAAGATGGTAGCGGCAGATGGCGACCCTGCAGATACTCCTGCAGACGCGTTTTCGGATCTTTTTGTTTATCGCCCGGACTTATTTCATCCAGACGCGTTTGATACCAGTTCAGAATCAGCTGCTCAACAGTCTGAATATCGCTGTCAAGGAAAACGCCACCGATTAATGCTTCGACAGTATCGGCGAGAATAGATTCACGGCGAAAACCGCCGCTTTTCAGTTCGCCGGGACCCAGTCGCAAACATTCACCCAGTTCAAACTCGCGTGCAATTTCGGCAAGCGTATTGCCGCGTACCAGCGTGGCACGCATGCGGCTCATGTCGCCTTCGTCAACGCGGGGGAAACGGTGATAAAGCGCATTGGCGATCACGTAACTCAAAATGGAGTCACCTAAAAACTCTAAACGCTCATTATGTTTGCTGCTGGCACTGCGATGGGTTAATGCCTGTTGCAATAATTCGTGATGCTGAAAAGTGTAGCCCAGCTTCCGTTGAAGCCGATTAATTACGATGGGGTTCATGCTATACCAATAAATGAATGCGTCAAAAATGCAGCACACGAAACCGACCTGAGAAAACCAACGCGGTTTCGTGTGCCGTGGCACTGGCTCTGCGCCAACCTTAAACTTCGGGGGAATATTCTATACACAACGGGTGGGGATGTCGTTAGCCAGGTGAGATTATCCCTTAAATAATTCACGTAACCACGTTTATCCGTGGTTACGTGTTCAATTCACACGATTAATGAATCGCGCCAATCCGATTCAAGCGGACGCCAGTCGGCCATTCGCCTTCTTGTTTCTCAAAGCTCATCCAAATCGCGGTCGCTTTACCTACCAGGTTGGCTTCCGGAACAAAGCCCCAATAACGGCTGTCCGCGGAATTATCGCGGTTATCACCCATCATGAAGTAATGTCCTGGCGGCACGATCCAGGTCGCTAACGGCTGACCTGACTGCTGGTAATACATACCCAGCTGATCCTGTGCGATCGGAACGGTCAAGATGCGATGCGTTACATCACCCAGCGTTTCCTTGCGTTCTACCAGGCGAATACCGTTTTCTTTAGTCTCACCTTTTGGCAACTGGAAGAAGCCACTTGTGGCTTCTCCGCCATTACGACGCGCAAAAGTCTGAACGAAGTCGCTCGGCTCAACGTTGGAATAGGTGATTGGCAGCGCGTTTTCGCATGCCGTACCGGAACTGCAACCTGGCTGAACGGTGACTTCTTTCGCTACTGGATCGTAGCTGACTTTGTCACCAGGCAAACCCACTGCACGCTTGATGTAATCCAGACGCGGATCGTCGGGGTATTTGAAGACCACGATATCGCCGCGTTTTGGATGACCGGTTTCAATCAATGTTTTCTGGTAGATAGGATCTTTGATGCCATAAGCAAACTTCTCTACCAGAATAAAATCACCAATCAAAAGCGTTGGCATCATCGAACCTGACGGGATCTGGAAGGGTTCATAAATAAATGAACGCACCACCAAAACAATCGCCAGAACTGGGAACACGGAAGCGCCGGTTTCCAGCCAGCCCGGTTTAGGGCTGACTTTCTTCAGGGTTTTCGGATCCAGTTGATCACCCGTCGCTGCCTGCGCGGCGGCCTGACGCTGGAGACGTTTAGGGGCAAAAATAAACTTATCCAGACACCACAACAGACCCGTCACCAGTGTCGCAACGACCAGGATCAGGGCAAACATGTTCGCCATGCCAACTCCTTAGAATTATTTTCCGTCTTTGCCAACGTGCAGAATGGCGAGGAACGCTTCCTGTGGTAGCTCAACGTTACCAACCTGCTTCATGCGTTTCTTACCATCTTTCTGTTTCTGCAGCAGCTTTTTCTTACGGCTGACGTCACCGCCGTAGCATTTCGCCAGAACGTTTTTACGCAGCTGTTTTACCGTTGCACGAGCAATAATATGGTTGCCAATGGCTGCCTGAATCGCGATATCAAACTGCTGACGCGGAATCAGTTCTTTCATTTTCTCGACCAGCTCGCGGCCACGGTACGGTGCGTTATCGTTGTGCGTAATCAGCGCCAGCGCATCGACGCGCTCACTGTTGATCAGCACATCCACACGGACCATGTTGGAAGCCTGGAAGCGTTTGAAGTTGTAATCGAGCGACGCGTAACCGCGCGAGGTTGACTTCAGACGGTCGAAGAAGTCGAGTACGACTTCTGCCATTGGGATTTCATAGGTGAGCGCAACCTGGTTACCGTGGTAAACCATGTTGGTCTGCACGCCACGTTTCTCGATGCACAGCGTAATTACGTTGCCCAGGAATTCCTGCGGCAGCAACATGTGACATTCGGCGATAGGCTCGCGCAGCTCTTCGATGTTATTCAGAGGCGGCAGCTTGGATGGGCTGTCGACGTAAATAATTTCTTTGTTGGTTGTTTCAACTTCATACACTACGGTCGGCGCCGTGGTGATCAGATCCAGATCGTATTCACGCTCCAGACGTTCCTGAATGATCTCCATGTGCAAAAGACCGAGGAAGCCACAGCGGAAGCCGAAGCCCAACGCAGTAGAACTTTCTGGCTCATAGAACAGGGAAGCATCGTTCAGGCTTAGCTTACCAAGCGCATCACGGAAGTTTTCGTAATCATCGGAGCTGACCGGGAACAGACCCGCGTACACCTGCGGTTTCACTTTTTTGAAGCCTGGCAGCGCTTTGTCAGCCGGGTTACGGGCTTGCGTCAGCGTATCGCCGACAGGCGCGCCCAAAATGTCTTTAATGGCACAAACCAGCCAGCCAACTTCACCGCATTTCAGTTCAGTACGGTCAACCTGTTTTGGCGTGAAAATCCCCAGGCGATCGGCGTTATAAACCTGACCGGTACTCATCACTTTGATTTTGTCGCCTTTACGCATGGTGCCGTTTTTGATTCGGACCAGCGACACAACGCCCAGGTAGTTATCAAACCAGGAGTCAATAATCAGTGCCTGCAGCGGGGCATCCACATCGCCTTCCGGTGGTGGAATGTCGCGAACCAGTCGTTCCAGTACTTCAGGAACACCCACGCCGGTTTTCGCGGAGCAGCGCACAGCATCGGTAGCATCAATGCCCACGATGTCTTCAATCTCTTCCGCTACTCGTTCCGGATCAGCAGCAGGCAGGTCGATTTTGTTAAGAACCGGCACCACTTCAAGTTCCATTTCCATTGCGGTGTAGCAGTTCGCCAGGGTCTGGGCTTCTACGCCCTGCCCTGCATCGACCACCAGCAGCGCGCCTTCACAGGCTGCCAACGAACGAGAAACCTCATACGAGAAGTCTACGTGGCCTGGGGTGTCAATGAAATTCAGTTGATAGGTTTCGCCATCGGCGGCTTTGTAATCAAGCGTGACGCTCTGCGCTTTGATGGTAATCCCACGTTCGCGTTCCAGGTCCATGGAGTCCAGAACCTGGGCTTCCATTTCACGATCAGACAGGCCACCGCAAATCTGAATAATACGGTCAGACAGCGTCGACTTACCGTGGTCAATGTGAGCAATGATCGAAAAGTTACGTATATTCTTCATATAATTAAATAATTATGCCTTACGAATTCCTGGAGGCCGCTGTTCTTAGCCTGACGTTTTTCAGTGCGAAAACGCAGCATTCTACACTACATCTTCGTCACCAGGAAATGCTGTTGAAGCCAAGCTTAGCGCGAGGATTCGGGGTTTTCATTTCAGAGATGTAAATAAAGATAAAGCCCGGTGTCATTACCGGGCTTCAGAAGAAAGCGTTTCAACGCGAAGCATATTGGGAGGAAGGCCTACGCTCAGAATGACAGGCTGCCAGGCTTCTCGCTCAGCGAGTTTTTGCGAAAAACCACGTGCCAACATGAAACCACCCACACCACCCAACGCTCCGCCGCACATTGCCGCAAGATCGGTTCCAAATAACACCTGGAAAATTCCCGCAAGCACAAATAAGCCCACGAGCGGCGAGAGGTAAACCAGCATTGCCGAGCCAAGCAAACTGCCTTCAGCAATACCAAGCTCGACCTTTTGCCCTTCGGTGAGAGGCTGTTCGCTGGGCACGGAAATCGTATGCGTCGTTTGCGGCCCGAGTTTGTTGAGTACGCGAGAGCCACATCCGGCACGGGAAGCACAACTGTTACATGAGGCTTTGACGTCGCACATGACAAGCGCGACTCCATCGCTCCACGAAACCACCGTGGCCCATTCTTTAATCATTGCGCGGCCCTAAATTTAATGCTGTCAGAAATACGCTTCGCCGTTTGCGGAGGCAGTTCTCCCACTATGGTGATTTCAGCATTATCGCGGATCGTCGAACTTACTGTTCGGCGGCCCGTTCGGAGCATTTGCTCGGAACTGTTAGCTGTCGCGCGATTGATATTCACCGAGAAGCTAAACAAACCGTCAGAATAAAGTCGGGATTCGACCGCGGTTTCAATCGTTGGAAGCTGACGGCGGCTGCTGGATATCTCACTGAAACCTTGAGGTATCCATGATGGCACCCAGTTAAAGTTAGCCGCATCGCCCGCAGGAACCGACAGCAGCGGCGGAAGGTTAGCTTTAGCCAGACTCTGCATACTGGTGCCAACCTGATTATTCACGGTAAAGGAGATCACACGAAATTGCTCAAGCGTTTCTCCGTCTCGATCGAGCAGATCGACACGCATTGGTAGCTTGGTTTCCGTATCCATCCACACTATGTAGCTATATCGTGTGCCGTCTTTCGCCACTACGCGAATCACTTCGCACAGCCTATCCGCAATGCGGGTACGGCCAACCGAAATAAAATCATAGTAGGGAGACAGACGCTTAAAGTCGGTATAGACAAGGGCGGGTAGCGAATCGACGATGTAATCACCATTGAGCGTAAAAGGTTCAAGACCTGGCTCAAAATAGCTGATTTCATTACCGCGCTGAACAACTTCACGGCGCGGGCCGTCCATCTGTAAAAGCTGGGCAAGCGGCTGTTTATCAAGACGAGCATGGCGATAGCGCAACGACTCTACACCTTGCTTATTGATACTGACAAAAGCCAACTCATAATTGAGTGACTGGCTGGCCATATTCATTTGCTGCAACAACGCCCCGGACGATAAATCAGCCGAGGCGTTGGCAGAGAAGAACAGGCTACCCGCCACCAAAGACATGGCGCACCAAAGTTGCTTCATTACTGCGATTGCGTTCCTAAAGTTTGGTTTCCTGGTACTTGCACGCCAGCTTGCTGGGTTTGCGCCTGCTCAAACTGGAGTTGTTCCGAGTGCAAGCGGCGCTGCAATTCGTAATCCTGCAACATCGCATTAATACGACGGCGCTGTTCCTGTACCTGCTGTTGCTGACCAGGACTTACCGACGCATCTGCTGGCACGCCCAGACTAACCGGACTTGCTTTGCCCATCATCGGCAGCGTATTGAACACTGGCGCTTCAGGCTGCTGATTCGCTTCAGATTGACCATTATAGTGCTGGACGCCAACAATAACTGCAAGCGATACGCATGCTGCCACACCCATTTGGGTAAGCTGACTCGCCCATGGACGCACTTTTTTCCAGAACGGCATCTTTTGCCATTGATGCGGTGCCGGCTGAGCTTCAGGAATCAACGGAATGGTTTGATGTACAGGCTCGTTCTCAATGGCCGCCATTACGCGTGCTGAGATATCGAAATGGAGAACATCGCCCGTATCACCGCGCATAGAATCACGGATGAGATGGTAACTCTCCCAGGTCTTTTGCATATCGGGAGAATGAGATAGCTCATTGAGCAACTCACTGTCCAGCGTTTCACCATCCATTAAAGCGGAAAGTTTTTCTTTCTGCATGCCTAATACCTTTTCCAGTATCCCGCTATCGTCAACGCCTGATAAGCGGTTGAACTTTATTATCAATAGCTTCTCGCGCACGAAAAATACGTGAGCGAACCGTCCCGACCGGACAATCCATGATGGCAGCTATCTCTTCATAGCTAAGGCCATCCAGTTCCCGTAACGTAATTGCCATACGTAAATCTTCCGGGAGCGACTCGATCGTTCGAAAAACTATTTGTCTCAGCTCTTCTGACAACATTAAGTTCTCAGGGTTCGAAATTTCTTTCAACGCACCGCCACTTTCGAAGTTTTCAGCTTCAATAGCATCAATATCACTTGATGGCGGACGACGCCCCTGAGCAACCAGATAATTCTTCGCTGTATTGACAGCAATTCGATACAGCCAGGTGTAAAAAGCACTATCTCCCCGGAAAGAATCCAGCGCGCGATAGGCCTTAATGAAAGACTCTTGTACCACATCAGGGACATCCCCTGAAGGGACATAACGGGACACCAGACTCGCCACTTTATGCTGATAGCGCACTACCAGTAAGTTAAAGGCTTTCTGATCTCCCTTCTGGACCCGTTCTACCAGGACCTGGTCCGTTAACTGCTCGCTCATCCGAGGTAATGTCTCCCCAAACCTAAATTCCACGCGCTATCGAAACGCCACTCTAGAAACACTGCAATGTGAGCAAGCAGGAGATTAGAGTGTCTGTTCATCAGTAAGTTCCGTTAGGCTTTTGTTTTTGTTCATCGTGTCGCAGACAGTTCATTTTCTCTCATTATATGTCTGTTAACGATACGTACCCCAATTTCTAATAGGAAATGGCATTTTTACAGCGAGCAGAGTACCGCAACACAGGTATTTTTTCACCACTAAATCTGAAGCTAACGATCTGCTTCGCAAAATATTTTCGCACATTTGCATAATTTTAGGCCCCCCGCCGATGTTTAGGCGGCGCAACACACAATAAAAAAAACGTGCTGTATATCGCGTGCTGGTGCTATTCTGGCCAAACCCTGTTTAGTAAATTAAACAAAAATCATGAACACAACTCCAGAACTCCAATGTGATGTACTGATTATCGGCAGCGGCGCGGCTGGCCTGTCCCTCGCACTTCGCCTGGCTTCTCAGCAGAAAGTGATTGTCCTGAGCAAAGGGCCGATGAGCGAAGGTTCCACTTTCTATGCACAGGGTGGCATTGCGGCTGTTTTTGATGAAACGGACAGCATTGCCTCACATGTCGAAGATACCTTGATAGCAGGCGCAGGAATTGTCGACGAGCACGCCGCTGAATTTGTAGCCAGCAATGCACGCCACTGTGTTCAGTGGCTTATCGATCAGGGCGTTTTATTCGATACGCATATTCAGCCGAATGGAGAAGAGGGCTATCACCTCACCCGTGAAGGGGGTCACAGTCATCGACGCATTTTGCACGCTGCTGATGCCACGGGTAGAGAAGTTGAGACCACGCTGGTGAGCCAGGCGCGCAACCATCCGAATATTCAGGTACTCGAACGCAGCAACGCGGTTGATTTGATTGTTTCCGATAAGATTGGCCTGCCGGGAACACGACGTGTCGTTGGCGCGTGGGTCTGGAACCGTAATAAAGAAAAAGTGGAAACCTGCCAGGCAAAATCTGTGGTGCTGGCAACGGGCGGTGCCTCTAAAGTTTACCAATATACGACAAACCCAGACATCTCCTCAGGCGATGGTATTGCTATGGCCTGGCGTGCCGGCTGCCGTGTCGCCAATCTGGAGTTTAACCAGTTTCACCCGACTGCACTGTTCCATCCTCAGGCGCGTAACTTTCTGTTGACCGAAGCCCTGCGTGGCGAAGGTGCTCATCTTAAACGCCCCGACGGCTCGCGGTTTATGCCAGACTTTGATTCACGCGGCGAACTTGCCCCGCGCGATATTGTGGCTCGCGCCATTGACCATGAAATGAAGCGTCTCGGCGTCGATTGCATGTACCTCGACATCAGCCATAAACCCGCTGATTTTGTGCGTCAGCACTTCCCGACTATCTATGAGAAATTACTCGGACTGGGAATCGATCTGACCAAAGAGCCCGTCCCCATTGTCCCTGCTGCACACTATACATGCGGCGGCGTAATGGTGGACGACCATGGGCGTACAGACGTTGATGGTCTCTATGCTATCGGCGAGGTGAGCTACACCGGGCTGCATGGGGCAAACCGTATGGCATCAAACTCGCTGCTCGAATGTCTGGTCTATGGCTGGTCAGCTGCAGAAGATATCACCAAACGTACGCCATATGCCCGCCAGGTAGAATCCCTTCCTGCGTGGGATGAGAGCCGAGTCGATAATCCGGATGAACTGGTGGTCATTCAGCATAACTGGCATGAGTTGAGATTGTTTATGTGGGATTACGTCGGGATTGTGCGAACCACTAAACGCCTGGAACGCGCATTGCGGCGTATTACCATGCTCCAACAAGAAATCGATGAGTATTACGCCCATTTCCGCGTGTCCAATAACTTGCTTGAACTGCGTAATCTGGTACAGGTTGCTGAGCTGATTGTCCGGTGCGCCATGATGCGTAAAGAGAGTCGCGGCTTACATTACACGCTGGATTACCCCGACCAACTGGAAGAATCGGGGCCGTCAATTCTGGCCCCACTTGTTCACATAAACAGGTAAAATGGCTGGGTCAGCGCAGTGTAATCTTCGGAGTAGCGCTGGTCTGGCCCGCGAATTACCATTCGATCGCTAAAACACTCCCCCTCTTTCGGGGATAGCGCAATCAATACCCGGTGAGGCAGTTTTCCCTCGGTATCGGCAATATCGGTTCGCAGACGTAAAAACCAGCCGATGTCGAGCGCAGTCTTGATGAAAGTATTTCCGGTATTTTCAGGTAAAACGACGCAGAAAAAACCTTCTTCGGAGATTAAATTGGCTGCCGCCGTTAAAAGCGCAGGATGTGCAAGCGAACCGGTATAACGTGCCTGGTCACGTTCTGGCGTGCCGCAGTCAACGCCCGGCTCATAATAAGGGGGATTGCTGACGATAAGATCGTAGCGCGCCGTTTGCTCGGGTGCCCACGCCAGTATATCAGCGCATTGCACCTGAACGCGTTCAGCCCAGGGCGATTCAGCTGCGTTCTCCCTGGCCTGATTTGCCGCCTGAACATCCAGCTCGACCGCATCAATCGTGACATGCTGCTCTGTACGCTGCGCCAGCATCAGCGCTAAAAGGCCACTCCCGCTACCGATATCCAAAATTCGCTTTACGCCCGCGACGGGAGCCCATGCACCGAGTAAAATACCATCAGTGCCGACTTTCATCGCGCAACGATCGTGCGCTACAAAGAACTGTTTAAATGTGAAACCATCGCGGCGCAACAGCGCTTTGGGTTGGGACATGTCAAAACAACCTTCTTAAATAAAACGGGAGTAGCATAGGGGAAAGCGAAGTGGTGGAAAAGGGATATCCATACAAACAGATGAAGATTGCAGCCATAACGTCTATAATCAGCGCCCCACACAGAGGTAGAACATGACTGTAACGACTTTTTCCGAACTTGAACTCGATGAATGCCTGCTGGAAGCTCTCCAGAATAAAGGCTTCACACGCCCGACTGCCATCCAGGCGGCTGCCATTCCGCCTGCGTTAGAAGGCCGTGATGTACTCGGTTCTGCGCCGACAGGCACCGGTAAAACGGCGGCGTATTTGCTGCCTGTCTTGCAGCATCTTATTGATTTCCCTCGCAAGAAATCTGGCCCACCGCGTATTTTGATTCTGACACCTACACGTGAGTTAGCCGTTCAGGTAGCAGAACATGCGCGTGAATTAGCCGCAAAAACCCATCTGGATATTGCCACCATCACCGGTGGTGTCGCTTACATGAACCACGCTGAAGTGTTCAGTGAGAACCAGGATATCGTGGTGGCGACAACCGGTCGATTGATGCAATACATCAAAGAAGAGAACTTTGACTGCCGCGCAGTAGAAACGCTGATCCTCGATGAAGCAGACCGTATGCTGGAATTGGGCTTTGCGCAGGACATTGAGCATATCGCAGGTGAAACGCGCTGGCGTAAACAGACGATGCTGTTCTCCGCGACGCTTGAAGGCGATGCGATTAAAGACTTTGCCGAGCGTCTTCTTGAGGATCCGGCCGAAGTTTCCGCCACGCCGTCTACGCGTGAGCGCAAAAAGATCCACCAGTGGTATTACCGCGCCGATAACTTTGAACACAAGCTTGAGTTGCTAAAGCACCTGCTCAAACAAGATGATACGACGCGTACCATTGTTTTTGTGCGTAAACGCGAGCGCGTGCATGAGCTGGCGGCTCAGCTGCGTTCCGCGGGCATCGATAACTGTTATCTTGAAGGTGACATGCCGCAGGTGAAACGCACCGAAGGGATTAAACGTCTGACTGAAGGTCGCGTTAATGTTCTGGTGGCGACCGACGTAGCGGCGCGCGGCATCGACATTCCTGAAGTAAGTCATGTTATTAACTTCGACATGCCGCGCAGCGGGGATACCTATCTTCACCGTATCGGTCGTACCGGACGTGCGGGCCTGAAGGGCACGGCGATTTCTTTGGTTGAGGCACATGACTATCTGCTGCTTCAAAAAGTAGGCCGTTACATCGAGGAGCCCGTGAAAGCGCGCGTGATTGATGAGTTACGCCCTACGACGCGCCCGCCAAGCGAGAAAATGACGGGTAAACCGTCCAAGAAAGTGCTTGCGAAACGTGAAGAGCAGAAACAGAAAGAAAAAGAAAAACCGCGCGTGAAGGACCGTCACCGCGATGCCAAGAATATTGGTAAACGCCGTAAGCCAAGTGGCTCAACAGCGACTTCTACGAAAGAAGAATAAAAAAACGCCGGGCTTAATACCCGGCGTTTTTATTTACCGCAACCCTTACAGGCTTGCAGTAAAGGTACGCGCAATCACGTCGCGCTGTTGTTCTGGCGTCAGTGAGTTAAAGCGTACGGCATAACCTGAAACGCGGATGGTCAACTGCGGATATTTTTCTGGATGCTTAACCGCATCTTCCAGGGTCTCGCGACGCAGTACGTTAACATTCAGGTGTTGACCACCTTCAACGCGTACTTCTGGTTGGATTTCCATTGGGATTTCACGGTATTCGATTTCGCCCAGTTTGTTTACTGGCACAATTTGGTCTTCCGCAAAACCGGCTTTCGCCACGACGCAACGCGCTTCACCTTTCTCGCTGTCCAGCAGCCAGAAGGAATTCAACAGGTCGTCATTTGCAGCTTTAGTGATCTGGATACCCGTAATCATATGATGCCTCCCATAACCTACATTATTTGGTGTCGGCCATTAGCGGCCAATTGGTAAAACCATTGTTTCTTGAGTGTATATATATCAGTCGAACCCGCCCCATTCATTGACCTAAATCAACAAAAACCAGACCTTACAAATTGTGTGGTTTGGATTTGTTGTTTTATATCAATTTTCACTCCGTGAAATCTGGGTTTGTTTTCATTCTTTTCAAGTCTTAAAGACTTTATTCCTAACGGATTTTGCGCCCCCGAGATTAACGGTTAAGCTAGGCGCAGATAAAATTCGCAGGAGAGCGAGATGACCACTTCATTAACATGGCATGACGTGTTGGCTGATGAAAAACAACAACCCTATTTTTTGAATACGCTCAACACCGTCGCCGATGAAAGACAATCAGGCCAAACAATCTATCCGCCGCAAAAAGATGTGTTCAACGCTTTTCGTTACACCGAGTTGAATAACGTCAAAGTCGTGATCCTGGGTCAGGATCCCTACCACGGTCCAGGACAAGCACATGGTCTGGCTTTCTCTGTTCGTCCAGGCATTGCCACCCCGCCTTCGCTGCTGAACATGTATAAAGAGCTGGAAGGTTCTATACCTGGTTTTACGCGTCCAGCACATGGCTATCTGGAAAGCTGGGCGCATCAGGGAGTGCTGCTTCTCAATACGGTGTTGACCGTGCGCGCAGGACAGGCACATTCTCATGCCAGCCTCGGCTGGGAAACGTTCACCGACAAAGTGATTGGCCTGATCAACGAACATCAGGAAGGCGTTGTGTTTTTACTGTGGGGAGCGCATGCGCAGAAGAAAGGGGCGATTATTGATCCCAAGCGCCACCACGTACTGAAAGCGCCCCATCCTTCTCCGCTGTCAGCTCATCGCGGCTTTTTTGGCTGCAATCATTTTGTGTTAGCGAATGAGTGGTTAGCAAAACGTGGCGAGAAGCCTATCGACTGGATGCCAGTATTACCGGCGGAAAGTGAGTAATTTTTAAGCGGATTTACAGGTAAACACCAAAATGAATATGCCCGACAATCGCCGGGCACAGTAAACAATGCGAGATTACGCTTTGTTTTGACGCCACCATTCAGCCAGCAGAACGCCGGTTGCAACGGAAACGTTAAGGCTTTCTACTTTGCCAGTCCCTTCGATAGAAACACTCAAATCGGCCGTGGAAAGCGCAGCATCAGACAAACCATCACGTTCCTGACCCAGCACCAGCACCATTTTGCGCGGCAACGTCGCCTGGAACAGCGGCGTGCCTGTATGGCTGGATGTAGTAACGATGGAATAACCCGCTTTGCGGAATTCCTCAATTGCATCCAGTACGCTTTCGCCGGTGATCGGTTGGACATGTTCAGCCCCACCTTCAGCCGTACGAATCGCTGCACCTGACTCGACAATTGCCGCATCCTGTAACAGGATGCCTTTCACGCCGAAGTGCGCGCAGCTACGCATCATTGCGCCCAGATTATGCGGGTTACCCACATCTTCCAGTGCCAGTACACAGTCATCGGCATCCGCCTGGCTGACCCACTGCTGAACGGTTGTGCCGTTACGCTTTTTGATCAGGAAGCAAACGCCACCGTGATGCTCAGTGCCCGACGCTTTCGTCAGCTCTTCGTCATCAACAACGTGGTATGCCTTACGGTTTGCAGCCATCCAGCGAAGCGCTTCTTTGAAACGCGGCGTTACGCTCTGGATAAACCAGGCACGAACGATACATTCCGGACGGCTCTGGAACAGGGCCTGACACGCATTTTCACCGTACACACGGGTTTCTTCTGCGCGTTGACGGCGCAGCACTTCCGGATCGATGAAGCTTTTACCACTGATTCCACCGTGATCGGCCTTAGCCGGTGCGTCGTCAGTTGGGGCACGAGACACCGTGCGCCATGGCGAGGAATCACGTTGGAAATCATCCCGAGGGCGGTCGTCGCGTTTGCGATCGTCACGCTTACGGTCATCACGTTTGCGGTCATCACCGCGGGAATTTCTGTCATCGCGGGCGGGGCGACGGCCACCGTCTGCACGCGACGATGCTGGACGCCCTGCACCCTTTCCGGTACGCGGATTAACGGTGCGTTTGTCAGAATCATCATCACTGCGGACATACATCACTTTGACCTTGCCGCTTTTATTTTTCAGTTCATCGTTCATGCTTTTCTCCACCAGCGCTGCGCGAAGCGCGCAGATTACCCGATGTGCAAGCGCATAGCCATTATTTCGTTTAAAAGCCTGTGACTATTGTTCCTATTGAATAAAACGCATTGTCGTTTCAAACAAGCTCAATGATAATATGTAACATCTCGGAAACATTATCGGCATTATGCCGCTTTGTGCTACTGCTCTATCAGAGGTTAGTTATGAATACCGTATGTGCCAACTGCCAGGCTCTTAATCGCATTCCGGAAGGCCGCATTGATGATGGAGCAAAATGTGGGCGTTGCGGTCATGAGCTTTTCGATGGCGACGTGATTAACGCCACGGGTGCAACGCTCGACAAACTGCTGAAAGACGATCTCCCTGTTGTCGTCGATTTCTGGGCACCCTGGTGTGGCCCGTGCCGTAACTTTGCGCCCATCTTTGAGGACGTAGCGGAAGAACGCAGCGGCAAAATGCGTTTTGTGAAAGTGAATACCGAAGCTGAACGCGAACTCAGCGCGCGTTTTCGCATTCGCAGCATTCCGACTATCATGATTTTCAAAAATGGCGAAATGGTCGATATGCTTAATGGGGCCGTACCAAAGGTGCCTTTTGAAAGCTGGTTGAACGAATCGCTCTAACATTCGCGGGGTGCATCTTGTGCCCCGCAGTTGGCTCTGCGAAAATGGCATTTTCCCTACGCCACTTCTATGACTGATAACGCCGTACTCCAATTACGCGCCGAACGCCTGGCGCGTGCGACCCGTCCTTTTCTTGCTCGTGGCAACCGCGTTCGTCGCTGCCAGCGTTGCTTGCTGCCCCTTAAACTCTGCCTGTGCGAAACGCTGGCTTCCAGCGACGCTAACAGCCGTTTTTGCCTGGTGATGTTTGATACTGAGCCCATGAAACCCAGCAATACTGGCCGATTGATTGCCGATATTCTCCCGAATACTGCTGCGTTCCAGTGGTCGCGAACCGATCCACCACAGGCACTGCTTGATCTGGTTGCAAACCCAGATTATCAACCGATGGTGGTGTTTCCTGCCTCTTACGCAGGGCCTGACAGGAAGGTGATGTCAACGCCGGCGACGGGAAAGCCCCCTCTGTTCATTATGCTGGATGGCACCTGGACCGAAGCGCGCAAAATGTTTCGCAAGAGCCCATATCTGGATGCACTCCCTGTGATCTCGGTCGATCTCTCCAGAGTGTCGGCCTACCGACTACGTGCAGCTCATGCTGAAGATCAATATTGCACGGCTGAAGTGGCTATCGCTCTGCTGGATCTGGCGGGCGATACCCTCGCTGCCAGCGCTTTGGGCAACCATTTTTCCTGTTTCCGTGAGCGTTATCTGGCAGGAAAACCCAATCGTTCGGGAAGCGTCACAGCAGAAGAGTCAGAAAGCGTTTAAAATCATCAGGTCACTCGTGCTTTCAGGAGACTTGTATGAGCCAGCGAGGGCTAGAAGCGCTACTCCGCCCTAAATCTATTGCCGTTATTGGCGCATCCATGAAACCCGATCGCGCGGGATATTTAATGATGCGCAATCTGCTGGCCGGGGGCTTTAATGGTCCGGTGATGCCCGTTACGCCGGCATATAAAGCGGTTCAGGGTGTGCTTGCGTGGCCCGATGTTGCCAGTCTGCCGTTTGTACCCGACCTCGCTGTTCTGTGTACGCATGCCAAACGCAACATCACGTTGCTGGAAGCGTTGGGTGAGAAAGGCTGTAAAACCTGCATCATTCTCTCTTCCCCGCCTGAGCAGCAGGCAGAACTCCTGGCCTGTGCCAGCCGTTTTCAGATGCGCCTGCTGGGGCCAAACAGTTTGGGATTGCTGGCCCCCTGGCAGGGTTTAAACGCTAGCTTCTCTCCAGTCCCGATACGTAAAGGTAAGTTAGCCTTTATTTCTCAATCAGCAGCCGTATCTAACACGATTCTTGATTGGGCCCAGCAGCGTGAAATGGGGTTTTCGTATTTTATCGCACTGGGTGATAGCCTCGATATCGACGTGGATGAGCTGCTGGATTTCCTCGCGCGTGACAGTAAAACCAGCGCCATACTGCTGTATCTGGAACATTTAAGCGACGCGCGACGCTTTGTCTCCGCAGCCCGCAGTGCCGCGCGTAACAAACCTATTCTGGTCATTAAAAGCGGTCGTAGCCCGGCAGCGCAGCGTCTGCTCCACTCCCATTCAGGTATGGATCCTGCCTGGGACGCCGCCATTCAGCGCGCAGGTCTGCTGCGTGTGCAGGATACTCATGAGCTTTTCTCTGCCGTAGAGACGTTGAGCCATATGCGTCCATTGCGTGGTGAAAGGCTGATGATCATCAGCAATGGTGCCGCGCCCGCTGCATTGGCGCTGGATGAGCTGTGGTTACGCAATGGAAAATTGGCCACGTTGAGTGAAGAGATGCTTGGCAAATTACGTGAAGCATTTCCGGACAGCGTGACGCCGGGTAATCCGCTCGATCTGCGAGACGATGCCAGCAGCGAGCGCTATACCAAAGCCGTTTCATTATTGCTGGATAGTCAAGACTTTGATGCGCTAATGGTGATCCACTCGCCTAGCGCCGCAGCCCCAGGCAGCGAAAGCGCCAGAGCGTTAATCGATGCTGTCAAAAATCATCCACGTGGAAAATACGTCACTCTGCTGACGAACTGGTGCGGTGAGTTTTCGTCGCAAGAAGCGCGGCGCTTATTCAGCGAGGCTGGGCTCCCGACGTACCGCACGCCAGAAGGGACGATTACGGCGTTTATGCATATGGTTGAGTATCGTCGTAACCAAAAACAACTGCGTGAAACGCCCGCGTTACCTGACAATCTTACGGCAAACACGACAGCGGCTCATAATCTGTTACGTTCGGCAATCGAAGACGGTGCGCGTGCGCTTGATACTCATGAGGTCCAGCCGATCCTCGATGCCTATGGCATACACACTCTCTCGACCTGGATCGCCGGAGATAGCGCCGAGGCTGTGCACATTGCCGAACAGATTGGTTATCCCGTTGCATTGAAACTCCGCTCCCCTGATATTCCGCATAAGTCGGATGTACAAGGGGTGATGCTTTACCTGCGCACCGCAGCGGAAGTGCAGCAGGCCGCTGAAGCAATTTTTGATCGCGTCAAAATGGCCTGGCCCCAAGCCAGGGTTCATGGGCTACTGGTCCAAAGCATGGCTAATCGTGCCGGAGCGCAAGAACTGAGAGTCGTGGTCGAACAGGATCCTGTATTTGGTCCGCTGATCATGTTGGGCGAAGGCGGCGTAGAGTGGCACCCGGAAGAACAGGCTGTCGTGGCATTGCCTCCGCTGAATATGAACCTGGCGCGCTATCTGGTGATTCAGGCTATCAAAAGTAAAAAAATCCGTGGACGCAGTGCGCTTCAGCCTCTGGATATTGCCGGGTTAAGCCAATTTTTAGTGCAAGTATCGAACCTGATTGTTGATTGTGCAGAAATCCAGCGATTAGATATTCATCCGCTTTTGGCTTCAGGTAACGAGTTTACGGCTCTGGATGTGACGCTGGATATCGCGCCATTTGATGGTGTCCGGGAGAATCGACTGGCCATCCGCCCTTATCCTTTGCACCAGGAAGAGTGGGTCGAGTTAAAAAGCGGGGAAAGCGTGCTCTTTCGCCCTATCCTCCCTGAAGACGAGCCGCAGCTACGAGTCTTTATCGGGCAGGTTACTAAAGAGGATTTGTATTATCGTTACTTTAGTGAGATCAGCGAATTTACCCACGAAGATTTAGCCAATATGACCCAGATCGACTACGATCGGGAAATGGCCTTTGTGGCCGTTCGTCATCATGATAGCGGCGATGAGATCCTGGGCGTGACGCGTGCGATCTCCGATCCTGACAATGTCGATGCGGAATTTGCGGTGCTCGTTCGGTCCGATCTGAAAGGACTCGGTCTGGGGCGGCAACTGTTAGAAAAACTGATCAGTTACACTCGCGATCACGGATTGCTGTGCCTGAATGGTATTACGATGCCCCATAACCGCGGCATGATTACCCTGGCGCGTAAACTCGGATTTGACGTAGATATTCAGTTGGACGAAGGGATTGTTGCTCTGTCGCTTAGTCTGACACCGGCGTTGAGTCGGAAGTAAGGTACTGGAAATGTTGACCACTTGGACTTTACTGGTGGTATCATTGTCCGCTTATGTTGTCTGCAGATGTCAGATAACCCTTCAATGAACAGAGAAGATACGCACTGTGATGTTGTCAAAATTTAAGCGCAATAAACATCAACAACACCTTGCTCAACTACCGAAGATTTCTCAGTCAGTTGATGATGTCGAGTTCTTTTATGCTCCCGCCCATTTTCGGGAGACACTTCTGGAAAAGATCGCGAGTGCCACTCAGCGTATTTGTATTGTGGCACTTTATCTTGAACAGGATGAAGGCGGACGTGCCATTTTAAGCGCAGTCTATGAGGCGAAACGTCAGCGCCCGGAACTTGACGTTCGCATACTAGTTGACTGGCATCGTGCACAACGAGGCCGGATTGGCGCTGCTGCATCAAACACCAATGCAGACTGGTACTGCCGCATGGCTCAGGAAAATCCAAGCGTAGACGTGCGTGTCTACGGCGTACCCGTCAATACTCGCGAAGCGCTTGGTGTTCTGCATTTTAAAGGCTTCATCATTGATGACTGCGTCCTTTATAGTGGCGCCAGCCTTAATGACGTTTATCTGCATCAGCTCGATAAATATCGTTATGATCGTTATCACCTTATTCGCAATAAACAGATGACGGATATTATGTTTAACTGGGTGGATCAAAACCTGGTACATGGCCGCGGCGTGAATCGCCTTGATGATCCTAATCGTCCAAAAAGTCCGGAAATTAAAAATGACGTCCGCCTTTTCCGTCAGGAATTACGCGATGCGGTTTATCATTTTCATGGCGATGCAGATAATGAACAGCTTTCAGTTACGCCATTAGTCGGTTTGGGTAAATCCAGCCTGCTGAATAAGACCATCTATCATTTGATGCCCTGTACTGAACAAAAGCTGACTATCTGTACGCCGTATTTCAATTTACCCGCCATCCTGGTTCGTAACATCATCCAGCTACTGCGTGATGGTAAAAAAGTCGAAATTATCGTTGGCGATAAAACGGCAAATGATTTCTTTATCCCAGAAGATCAGCCATTTAAGATTATTGGTGCGCTACCCTATCTCTATGAAATTAACCTGCGCCGATTCCTGAGCCGTCTGCAATATTACGTCAATACCGATCAGCTCATCGTTCGTCTCTGGAAGGATGATGACAACAGCTATCATCTTAAAGGTATGTGGGTGGACGATAACTGGATGCTTCTGACAGGGAATAATTTAAACCCACGAGCATGGCGTCTGGATCTTGAAAATGCGATCCTGATTCACGATCCACGGCATGAACTTTCTGCCCAACGTGAACGTGAACTCGAATTAATCCGTACTCATACACTCACTGTTCGCCACTATCGCGATCTTCAGAGTATTGCAGACTATCCGGTGAAAGTGCGTAAGCTTATCCGCCGTTTACGCCGGATACGTATTGATCGCTTAATTAGCCGCATTTTGTAATGCCCAGGCCCTGTCATTGACAGGGCTTTTTTTGGAGTTAACGATGCGCATCCCTTTCCTGTGTACTCTTCTTTTACTTTCTGGCTGCAGCCATATGGCCAACGATCGCTGGCAGGGACAGGACAAAGCCCAGCATTTTATAGCCTCTGCGATGCTTTCTGCAGCAGGAAACGAATACGCTCAGCATCAGGGTTATAGCCGTGATCGTAGCGCTTTTTACGGGCTTATGTTTTCAGTGAGTCTTGGCGCTACAAAAGAATTGTGGGATAGCCGGTCTGCTGGAAGCGGCTGGAGCTGGAAAGATTTTGCATGGGACATTGCCGGTGCTACGGCAGGTTATTCATTATGGCAACTCGCTCATTATTGATGATGCCCATGCCCCTTCCCTTCTTTCGCACTAACTGTATCAACGAGTTGGCAAAATTCCAGAATATGAGATTGCCGATTTTATTGAGGCGTGGCTACAGACGCAGTAAACCTCTGGCCAACGTATCAGGCTGGCTTGTTTTCTGCGCAGCTCACCCAAAAAACACAAGCAAAAAACCCCGGGCCTTGCGGACCGGGGTTCTTCTTTATTGATGCCTGGCAGTTCCCTACTCTCACATGGGGAGACCCCACACTACCATCGGCGCTACGGCGTTTCACTTCTGAGTTCGGCATGGGGTCAGGTGGGACCACCGCGCTAAAGCCGCCAGGCAAATTCTGTTATCAACATGCATCTCTGCACGTCAATTAATCTGTTATCAAGCTGAATATCGTCTCTTTCCGCCAAAACAGCTTCGGCGTTGTAAGGTTAAGCCTCACGGTTCATTAGTATCGGTTAGCTCAACGTATCGCTACGCTTACACACCCGACCTATCAACGTCGTAGTCTTCAACGTTCCTTCAGGACTCTCAAAGGAGTCAGGGAGAACTCATCTCGGGGCAAGTTTCGTGCTTAGATGCTTTCAGCACTTATCTTTTCCGCATTTAGCTACCGGGCAATGCCATTGGCATGACAACCCGAACACCAGTGATGCGTCCACTCCGGTCCTCTCGTACTAGGAGCAGCCCCCCTCAATTCTCCAGCGCCCACGGCAGATAGGGACCGAACTGTCTCACGACGTTCTAAACCCAGCTCGCGTACCACTTTAAACGGCGAACAGCCGTACCCTTGGGACCTACTTCAGCCCCAGGATGTGATGAGCCGACATCGAGGTGCCAAACACCGCCGTCGATATGAACTCTTGGGCGGTATCAGCCTGTTATCCCCGGAGTACCTTTTATCCGTTGAGCGATGGCCCTTCCATTCAGAACCACCGGATCACTATGACCTGCTTTCGCACCTGCTCGAGCCGTCACTCTCGCAGTCAAGCTAGCTTATGCCATTGCACTAACCTCCTGATGTCCGACCAGGATTAGCTAACCTTCGTGCTCCTCCGTTACTCTTTAGGAGGAGACCGCCCCAGTCAAACTACCCACCAGACACTGTCCGCAACCCGGATTACGGGTCTACGTTAGAACACCAGCCATTAAAGGGTGGTATTTCAAGGTTGGCTCCACGCAGACTGGCGTCCACGCTTCAAAGCCTCCCACCTATCCTACACATCAAGGACCAGTGTTCAGTGTCAAGCTATAGTAAAGGTTCACGGGGTCTTTCCGTCTTGCCGCGGGTACACTGCATCTTCACAGCGAGTTCAATTTCACTGAGTCTCGGGTGGAGACAGCCTGGCCATCATTACGCCATTCGTGCAGGTCGGAACTTACCCGACAAGGAATTTCGCTACCTTAGGACCGTTATAGTTACGGCCGCCGTTTACCGGGGCTTCGATCAAGAGCTTCGCGTTACCGCTAACCCCATCAATTAACCTTCCGGCACCGGGCAGGCGTCACACCGTATACGTCCACTTTCGTGTTTGCACAGTGCTGTGTTTTTAATAAACAGTTGCAGCCAGCTGGTATCTTCGACTGATTTCAGCTCCACGAGCAAGTCGCTTCACTTACCATCAGCGTGCCTTCTCCCGAAGTTACGGCACCATTTTGCCTAGTTCCTTCACCCGAGTTCTCTCAAGCGCCTTGGTATTCTCTACCTGACCACCTGTGTCGGTTTGGGGTACGATTTGATGTTACCTGATGCTTAGAGGCTTTTCCTGGAAGCAGGGCATTTGTTACTTCAGCACCGTAGTGCCTCGTCATCACACCTCAGCGTTAATAAGCGTCCGGATTTACCTAAACGCTCCGCCTACATGCTTAAACCGGGACAACCGTCGCCCGGCTAACATAGCCTTCTCCGTCCCCCCTTCGCAGTAACACCGAGTACAGGAATATTAACCTGTTTCCCATCGACTACGCCTTTCGGCCTCGCCTTAGGGGTCGACTCACCCTGCCCCGATTAACGTTGGACAGGAACCCTTGGTCTTCCGGCGAGCGGGCTTTTCACCCGCTTTATCGTTACTTATGTCAGCATTCGCACTTCTGATACCTCCAGCATCCCTCACAGGACACCTTCGACGGCTTACAGAACGCTCCCCTACCCAACAACGCATAAGCGTCGCTGCCGCAGCTTCGGTGCACAGTTTAGCCCCGTTACATCTTCCGCGCAGGCCGACTCGACCAGTGAGCTATTACGCTTTCTTTAAATGATGGCTGCTTCTAAGCCAACATCCTGGCTGTCTGTGCCTTCCCACATCGTTTCCCACTTAACTGTGACTTTGGGACCTTAGCTGGCGGTCTGGGTTGTTTCCCTCTTCACGACGGACGTTAGCACCCGCCGTGTGTCTCCCGTGATAACATTCTTCGGTATTCGTAGTTTGCATCGGGTTGGTAAGCCGGGATGGCCCCCTAGCCGAAACAGTGCTCTACCCCCGAAGATGAGTTCACGAGGCGCTACCTAAATAGCTTTCGGGGAGAACCAGCTATCTCCCGGTTTGATTGGCCTTTCACCCCCAGCCACAAGTCATCCGCTAATTTTTCAACATTAGTCGGTTCGGTCCTCCAGTTAGTGTTACCCAACCTTCAACCTGCCCATGGCTAGATCACCGGGTTTCGGGTCTATACCCTGCAACTTAACGCCCAGTTAAGACTCGGTTTCCCTTCGGCTCCCCTATACGGTTAACCTTGCTACAGAATATAAGTCGCTGACCCATTATACAAAAGGTACGCAGTCACCCTGATAAATCAAGGCTCCCACTGCTTGTACGTACACGGTTTCAGGTTCTGTTTCACTCCCCTCGCCGGGGTTCTTTTCGCCTTTCCCTCACGGTACTGGTTCACTATCGGTCAGTCAGGAGTATTTAGCCTTGGAGGATGGTCCCCCCATATTCAGACAGGATACCACGTGTCCCGCCCTACTCTTCGAACTCACAGTATGTGCATTTTTGTGTACGGGAGTATCACCCTGTACCCTGCGACTTTCCAGACGCTTCCACTAACACACAAACTGATTCAGGTTCTGGGCTGTTCCCCGTTCGCTCGCCGCTACTGGGGGAATCTCGGTTGATTTCTTTTCCTCAGGGTACTTAGATGTTTCAGTTCCCCTGGTTCGCTTCGTTAAGCTATGTATTCACTTAACGATAGTGCAACGGATTGCACTGGGTTTCCCCATTCGGAAATCGTCGGCTATAACGGTTCATATCACCTTACCGACGCTTATCGCAGATTAGCACGTCCTTCATCGCCTCTGACTGCCTAGGCATCCACCGTGTACGCTTAGTCGCTTAACCTCACAACCCGAAGATGTTTCGTAAAACACCCGCAGTGTTGCGAAAATTTGAGAGACTCGAACACACCGCTTATCTGCTCTTATTACGGAGAGCAGACACAGTGTGTCGTTTCAATTTTCAGCTTGATCCAGATTTTTAAAGAGCAAATATCTCAAACATGACTTACTGTTTACACAGTGCAATCAGTTTTGAGATACAGAGGTCGGCGACTTTCACTCACAAACCAGCAAGTGGCGTCCCCTAGGGGATTCGAACCCCTGTTACCGCCGTGAAAGGGCGGTGTCCTGGGCCTCTAGACGAAGGGGACGTGTAAGTCTCAATCGCAAGACGCCTTGCTATTTACTTTTCATCAGACAATCTGTGTGGACACTACAAAGGCAGGTTCTTCAGGTAAGGAGGTGATCCAACCGCAGGTTCCCCTACGGTTACCTTGTTACGACTTCACCCCAGTCATGAATCACAAAGTGGTAAGCGCCCTCCCGAAGGTTAAGCTACCTACTTCTTTTGCAACCCACTCCCATGGTGTGACGGGCGGTGTGTACAAGGCCCGGGAACGTATTCACCGTAGCATTCTGATCTACGATTACTAGCGATTCCGACTTCACGGAGTCGAGTTGCAGACTCCGATCCGGACTACGACATACTTTGTGAGGTCCGCTTGCTCTCGCGAGGTCGCTTCTCTTTGTATATGCCATTGTAGCACGTGTGTAGCCCTACTCGTAAGGGCCATGATGACTTGACGTCATCCCCACCTTCCTCCAGTTTATCACTGGCAGTCTCCTTTGAGTTCCCGGCCGAACCGCTGGCAACAAAGGATAAGGGTTGCGCTCGTTGCGGGACTTAACCCAACATTTCACAACACGAGCTGACGACAGCCATGCAGCACCTGTCTCAGAGTTCCCGAAGGCACCAAAGCATCTCTGCTAAGTTCTCTGGATGTCAAGAGTAGGTAAGGTTCTTCGCGTTGCATCGAATTAAACCACATGCTCCACCGCTTGTGCGGGCCCCCGTCAATTCATTTGAGTTTTAACCTTGCGGCCGTACTCCCCAGGCGGTCGACTTAACGCGTTAGCTCCGGAAGCCACTCCTCAAGGGAACAACCTCCAAGTCGACATCGTTTACGGCGTGGACTACCAGGGTATCTAATCCTGTTTGCTCCCCACGCTTTCGCACCTGAGCGTCAGTCTTTGTCCAGGGGGCCGCCTTCGCCACCGGTATTCCTCCAGATCTCTACGCATTTCACCGCTACACCTGGAATTCTACCCCCCTCTACAAGACTCTAGCCTGCCAGTTTCGAATGCAGTTCCCAGGTTGAGCCCGGGGATTTCACATCCGACTTGACAGACCGCCTGCGTGCGCTTTACGCCCAGTAATTCCGATTAACGCTTGCACCCTCCGTATTACCGCGGCTGCTGGCACGGAGTTAGCCGGTGCTTCTTCTGCGAGTAACGTCAATCACTGTGGTTATTAACCACAATGCCTTCCTCCTCGCTGAAAGTACTTTACAACCCGAAGGCCTTCTTCATACACGCGGCATGGCTGCATCAGGCTTGCGCCCATTGTGCAATATTCCCCACTGCTGCCTCCCGTAGGAGTCTGGACCGTGTCTCAGTTCCAGTGTGGCTGGTCATCCTCTCAGACCAGCTAGGGATCGTCGCCTAGGTGAGCCATTACCCCACCTACTAGCTAATCCCATCTGGGCACATCTGATGGCAAGAGGCCCGAAGGTCCCCCTCTTTGGTCTTGCGACGTTATGCGGTATTAGCTACCGTTTCCAGTAGTTATCCCCCTCCATCAGGCAGTTTCCCAGACATTACTCACCCGTCCGCCGCTCGTCACCCGAGAGCAAGCTCTCTATGCTACCGCTCGACTTGCATGTGTTAGGCCTGCCGCCAGCGTTCAATCTGAGCCATGATCAAACTCTTCAATTTAAGTTTGATGCTCTTGAATTAAACTTCGTAATGAATTACGTATGTTCACTCAGAGACTTGGTTATTCATTTAGCGTCCGAAGACGTTTAGAATCCATGTCACTTTGAGTGCCCACACAGATTGTCTGATAAATTGTTAAAGAGCAGTGCAACGCGGCTTTCGCTCACCGTTGCGAGGTCCCGTATAATACGTTTTCCTCATTCAGAGTCAAGCGTTTATTTTCGCTTTTCTCTGCCGGCGTTCATCGCTGAACCCCGCTGACCCGGCGGCTTGTGTTCCGTTGTTCCGTGTCAGTGGAGGCGCATTATAGGGAGTTATTCTGAGGCCGCAAGTATAAAGTGAAAATTATTTTCCAAACGTCTATTTTCCAGGCAAATTGATTTTTAAATAAACAACCAAGCTCAATTTCCAAACAAAAACGAGCCCCTAAGGGCTCGTTTTGCTGTTTCACGGCTTACTGTACTGCAACGATTCGGTCTTCGTTCACTTCCAGACGGATGATTTTCCCTGGCACCAGCTCCCCGGAAAGAAGCTGTTGTGCCAATGGGTTTTCAATCTGCTGCTGGATAGCCCGTTTCAAAGGTCGAGCACCATACACCGGATCGTAACCATTTTCGCTTAGCAACTTCAGCGCATCGTCAGAGATGTGGATTTCATAGCCACGATCTTCAAGACGTTTATACAAACGCTGCAACTGGATCTGAGCAATAGAAGCAATGTGTTTCTCACCCAGAGGGTGGAAGACCACAACTTCATCTATACGGTTAATGAATTCTGGACGGAAACTGTGGCTCACCACGCCCATCACCAGATCTTTCATATGGCCGTAATCAAGTTCGCCGAATCGTTCCTGAATCAAATCGGAACCCAGGTTCGAGGTCATAATGATAACCGTATTACGGAAATCGACCGTTCTCCCCTGCCCATCCGTCAGTCGACCATCGTCCAATACCTGCAACAGGATATTGAAGACATCCGGATGTGCCTTTTCCACTTCATCCAGCAGGATGACGGAATAAGGGCGACGACGCACAGCTTCTGTCAGATAACCGCCTTCTTCATAACCCACATATCCCGGAGGTGCCCCAACCAAGCGCGAGACGGAATGTTTCTCCATAAACTCCGACATATCGATACGCACCATCGCGTCATCGCTATCAAACATGAAGTTCGCCAGCGCTTTACACAGTTCCGTTTTACCCACACCCGTAGGTCCAAGGAACAGGAACGAACCAATAGGACGATTAGGATCAGACAATCCCGCGCGGCTACGGCGAATAGCATTCGATACCGCTTCGACAGCTTCATTCTGACCAATCACCCGATGATGCAGATCATGCTCCATACGCAGCAGTTTATCGCGTTCACCTTCGAGCATGCGGGCGACAGGAATGCCGGTCCAACGAGCCAGCACGTCGGCAATTTCGACATCGGTTACTTTGTTACGCAGCAGCCGCATCGTTTTACCTTCAGACTGCATGGCAAACTCGAGCTGTTTTTCCAGCTCAGGAATTTTGCCGTACTGCAGCTCTGACATTCGTCCCAGATCGCCTACGCGACGAGCCTGTTCGATTGCAATTTTCGCCTGCTCAAGCTCAGCCTTGATAGTCTGCGTTCCAGAAAGTGACGCTTTCTCCGCTTTCCACTCCTCTTCTAACTCGGAATACTGGCGTTCTTTGTCGTCCAGTTCCTCATTAAGCATATCAAGGCGTTTTTTACTCGCGTCATCTGACTCTTTCTTCAGCGCCTGCTGTTCCAGCTTAAGCTGAATGATTCGGCGATCCAGCCTGTCGAGCTCTTCCGGTTTCGAGTCTATCTGCATACGAATGCTGGATGCGGCTTCATCAATCAGGTCGATGGCTTTATCCGGCAGCTGTCTGTCGGCAATATAGCGGTGCGACAACGTTGCCGCCGCGACAATCGCCGGGTCAGTAATCTGCACATGATGGTGCAGCTCATAGCGCTCTTTCAGGCCACGCAGAATAGCAATGGTATCTTCAACTGTCGGCTCGGCGACAAATACCTTCTGGAAACGACGCTCAAGTGCTGCATCTTTTTCGATGTACTGACGGTACTCGTCAAGCGTGGTGGCACCCACGCAGTGCAATTCACCGCGTGCCAGAGCGGGTTTGAGCATATTGCCCGCATCCATGGCGCCATCGGCTTTACCTGCCCCGACCATTGTGTGCAGTTCATCTATAAACAGAATGACATTGCCTTCCTGTTTCGACAGATCGTTCAGAACCCCTTTCAGACGCTCTTCAAACTCACCGCGGTATTTCGCACCGGCCACCAGCGACCCCATGTCCAGCGCTAAAACACGCCGACCTTTCAAGCCCTCTGGCACTTCACCGTTAACAATTCGCTGCGCCAAACCTTCGACGATGGCGGTTTTACCCACACCTGGCTCACCGATCAGCACCGGGTTATTTTTGGTGCGGCGTTGCAGCACCTGGATGGTTCGACGAATCTCTTCATCACGACCAATGACCGGATCGAGTTTGCCCTGCTCGGCACGTTCGGTCAGATCAATGGTAAATTTCTTCAAAGCCTGACGTTGGTCTTCGGCTCCCTGGTCATTCACGCTATCACCTCCACGCATTTGATCAATTGCCTGACTCACGTTGGCGGTTGTGGCTCCGGCCGATTTCAACAGATCGGTCAGGGTGCCGCGTGATTCAAGCGCAGCCAGAACGAAGAGTTCTGACGAAATAAAGTTGTCCCCACGTTTTTGCGCCAGCTTGTCGCAAAGATTCAGTACACGCACCAGGTCCTGTGATGGCTGTACGTCACCACCGGTACCTTCTACCTGCGGCAAACGACTCAGTGCCTGATCGATGGCTGTGCGTAACTGGCCAGCATTAATGCCAGCAGACGTGAGTAAAGGACGTATCGATCCCCCTTCCTGATTCAGCAAGGCACTCATTAAATGAAGAGGTTCGATAAATTGGTTGTCGCGCCCCAGTGCGAGTGACTGGGCGTCGGCGAGAGCAAGCTGGAATTTATTGGTAAGACGATCCAGACGCATAACTCCTCCCATAACAGGTCAAATTTGCTACTGGAGATTAAATGAGGTCATCCCTCAATTATTCAAGGTTAATGACCTGAATTATGCGAAAAGAAAACGGCGCGTGCCGGATCGTCTTGATTCTCTAGGTTATATCAGCCAAATGAAACTTGCCATACGACCCGTGGTGTTGTCGCGACGATAAGAGAAAAAATCACCCTTTTCTGTGAAGGTACACCGATCGCCGCCGAAGATTTGCGTGATGCCGACATTGTTTAAGCGCTGGCGAGCCAGTTGATAAATATCAGCCAGATATTTATCCCCTTTGACCTGAAACGCACTCGCCGCCTGCGCATCTTGTGCAATGAATGCGTCCCGCACTTCAGGGCCGACTTCAAAGGCCAGTGGACCGATGGCCGGACCAAGCCAGGCAATGATGTTCTCCGGACGATCTGCAAAACATGCCACGGTCTCTTCCAGAACGCCAGCACACAGCCCACGCCATCCGGCATGCGCTGCTGCAACTTCTGTACCGGCTTGATTGCACAACAGAACGGGCAAACAGTCCGCAGTCATAACGGCACACACTGTCCCGGGAGTATTACTGTATGAAGCATCCGCACGTTTTGAGGTATAGGGCTCGCCCGTTAACGTCAATACGTCAGTGCCATGCACCTGCTCAAGCCAAACCGGTTTTGAAGGCAGATGCCCCGCCGCAAACATCCGCTTGCGGTTTTCGTCAACATGGTCAAGGTTATCGCCGCAGTGCGCACCTAAATTCAGTGACTCCCACGCATCCTGACTCACGCCGCCGATTCGGGTAGAACTACAGGCAGCCACACCCTTAGGCAGTGGCCACTCCGGGACAATGAGTTTGGTCATAACCAGTCCACTTTATCCTTATGCTCTTCAAAATCTGCACGCATCGCTTCGATGAGCTCGACCATATCCTGAGGAATTGGCGCATGCCATTCCATCTCGATGCCCGTAATGGGGTGATACAGACGCAGCATCGTGGCGTGCAAAGCCTGACGATCAAATTTACGCAGCGTGCTGATAAACTCTTCAGAAGCCCCTTTCGGTGGACGCGGACGTCCGCCATAAACCTGATCGCCCACCAGCGGATGCGTAATGTGTGACATGTGCACACGGATCTGGTGAGTACGGCCCGTTTCCAGACGCAGACGCAAACGCGTATGAATGCGGAAATGTTCCATAATGCGGTAATGCGTTACCGCGGGTTTCCCCATCGGGTGCACTGACATATGGGTGCGTTTGGTCGGATGACGGCTAATCGGTTCTTCTACCGTTCCGCCTGAGGTCATGTGACCAATCGCGACCGCTTCATATTCACGGGTGATTTCACGCAGTTGCAATGACTCCACCAGCCGCGTCTGCGCGGGAACGGTTTTTGCGACGACCATCAAACCGGTTGTGTCTTTATCCAGACGATGCACGATGCCTGCGCGCGGCACATCGGTAATCGGCGGATAGTAATGGAGCAGCGCGTTCAGCACTGTACCATCAGGATTGCCAGCGCCCGGGTGGACAACCAAGCCGCGAGGCTTATTGATCACCAGAATGTCATCATCTTCATAGACAATGGTAAGCGGGATATCTTGTGCTTCAAAACGCACTTCTTCATCAATTTCAGCATTGATGGCGACCACTTCCCCACCTAACACTTTCTCTTTTGGCTTGTCCCAAACTTTGCCGTTAACCAGCACGCGCTGGTCAAGAATCCATTCTTTTATGCGTGAACGCGAATAATCAGGGAACATTTCGGCCAAAGCTTGATCTAAGCGTTGACCGAGCTGATTTTCGGAGACTGTTGCGGTGAGTTCTACTCGTTGTGCCATAGACTGCTTCTTCGTTTAACGTTGGGTTTTACGGCTTTGCCGTATAATATAGTGTGCTATTGTAGCTGGTCTTAATCGGGAGCAGGAAAGAGATTCTCCCGGACAAACATTTGAGGAAAGTCAAAACGTCATGACGCGCATGAAATATCTGGTGGCAGCGGCCACGTTGAGCCTGGCTTTGGTGGGCTGCTCCGGTTCAAATGAACAGGTCCCTGACAATCCGCCGAATGAAATCTATGCGACTGCTCAGCAAAAACTCCAGGACGGTAACTGGAAACAGGCCATAACGCAACTGGAAGCGCTGGATAATCGTTATCCATTTGGTCCTTATTCCCAGCAGGTACAGTTAGATCTTATCTACGCCTACTACAAAAACGCCGATCTGCCGCTGGCTCAGGCAACAATTGATCGCTTCATGCGTCTGAATCCGACTCATCCTAACATTGATTACGTCATGTATATGCGTGGCCTAACCAACATGGCGCTGGATGATAGTGCCCTGCAAGGTTTCTTCGGTGTGGATCGTTCTGACCGCGACCCGCAGCACGCACGCGATGCCTTCAACGATTTCTCAAAACTGGTACGCGGATATCCAAACAGCCAGTACATCACCGATGCGACCAAGCGTCTGGTGTTCCTGAAAGATCGTCTGGCTAAGTATGAATACTTCGTAGCCGAATACTATACCCGCCGTGGTGCATGGGTGGCAGTGGTGAACCGCGTAGAAGGAATGCTGCGTGATTACCCTGATACTCAGGCGACCCGCGACGCGCTGAAGCTGATGGAAAATGCCTATCGCCAGATGCAGATGAACGCTCAGGCAGAGAAAGTGGCGAAGATCATTGCCGCGAACAGCAGCAATACCTGATTGCTTTACGCCATGCAAAACGGCAGCCCATGGGCTGCCGTTTTTTTTAATCATTTCATCGCTTGTTAGGGCGATCTAGCCCCGACCAATCCTATCAACTATGGCTGCAAATCCGCACTTCGACAAGCAAAAAGACGCGTGTTCCTGTCGAGCCTCACAAAAAAGGTTCCCTGACAAAAAGTGACAAAAATACGTGATTTAGATCACACATTTTGACATTGGGAAAGGTATGCTGGAATCACTAAGACGGAAAGACAAGAGGTAACTTTTATGACAGTGAACATTACCAGTAAACAAATGGAAATTACTCCGGCAATCCGCCAGCACGTCGCAGACCGTCTCGCCAAACTGGATAAATGGCAAACACACCTGATTAACCCACATATCATTCTGTCTAAGGAACCGAAGGGTTTTACCGCTGATGCAACTATCAATACTCCTAACGGCCATCTGGTCGCCAGCGCTAAACACGAAGATATGTACACGGCTATCAACGATTTGATCAACAAGCTGGAACGGCAGCTCAATAAAGTGCAACACAAAGGCGAAGCCCGTCGCGCCGCTACATCGGTGAAAGACGCAAGCTTAGCGGAAGAAGTTGAAGAAGAGTAATCCTTTAAATTGAGTGTACCGCCAACGCGCCTTCGGGCGCGTTTTTTATTGACAGAATGAAAACAGTACGGGTACTTTAGAGCTATCACTCACAGGATGAATTCATGAAATATACCCCGTTTTTCTTCGCATTCTTTTTTACCTTCCCCTGAATGGGAGGCGTTTCGTCGTGTGATAAAGAATGCGAAGACGAACAACAAGGCCTCCCAAAACGGGAGGCCTTTTTTTATGATAACAATAAACGAAATAGGCAACGCTATGACATCGGAAAACCCGTTACTGGATCTGCGAGTAAAAATCAGCGCGCTGGACGAGAAACTACTGGCACTGCTGGCAGAACGCCGTGCGCTTGCAGTCGACGTGGGTAAAGCCAAGCTGGATTCCCACCGCCCGGTGCGAGACATCGATCGTGAGCGTGATTTGCTGGAACGCCTGATTCAGCTTGGTAAAGCCCATCATCTTGATGCGCACTACATCACTCGCCTTTTTCAGCTCATCATCGAAGATTCCGTTCTCACCCAGCAGGCGTTGCTGCAACAGCATTTGAATCAAACTAACCCGCACTCAGCGCGCGTGGCCTTCCTCGGGCCAAAGGGTTCGTATTCCCATCTTGCTGCACGCCAGTATGCGGCACGTCATTTCGAAGAGTTCATTGAGAGCGGTTGCGCAAAATTCGCCGATATTTTCAATCAGGTCGAAACTGGCCAAGCTGATTACGCCGTCGTCCCGATTGAAAACACCAGCTCCGGGGCGATAAACGATGTCTACGATCTGCTCCAGCACACCAGTCTGTCACTGGTTGGTGAGCTGAATATCCCTATTGATCATTGCGTTCTGGTTTCGGGTTCAACCGATCTCAGCCAGATCAACACGGTCTACAGCCACCCGCAGCCGTTCCAGCAGTGCAGTCAGTTCCTGAATCGCTATCCGAACTGGAAAATTGAGTACACCGAAAGTACCTCAGCAGCGATGGAAAAAGTCGCACAGGCTAATTCGCCAACCGTTGCGGCGTTGGGCAGCGAAGCCGGCGGTGCGCTGTATGGATTGCAGGTACTGGAGCGGAACCTGGCAAATCAAACGCAAAACATCACCCGCTTCGTGGTCCTGGCGCGCAAAGCCATTAACGTATCTGAACAGGTGCCTGCCAAAACGACGCTGCTCATGGCAACGGGTCAGCAAGCCGGTGCGTTGGTTGAAGCGCTGTTGGTTCTGCGTAACCACAATCTGATCATGACCAAGCTGGAGTCCCGTCCAATCAACGGAAATCCGTGGGAAGAGATGTTTTATCTCGATATCCAGGCCAACCTGGAGTCCGCGTCCATGCAGAAAGCCCTGCGTGAACTGGGTGAAATCACCCGTTCAATGAAGGTGTTGGGCTGTTATCCAGGCGAAAACGTGGTGCCGGTCGATCCCGCTTAACGTTCGATAAAGCGGATTTTCTTCATTCCTGCCACGTTGACTGGCAGGGTGAAGATCGCGCCAGAAAGTGGATATTCAGCCACCTCTTCAGCGTCCATATTCTCCCGCGTCGTCGTGATAAACAGCGTTTTCATGTCATCCCCACCAAAGCAGACCATCGTCGGACAACGCACCGGCAGTCGATATTCTTCCAGCTGTTCACCCTGGGGTGAAAAACGGGCAATACGCCAGCCGTCGAACAGCGCACTCCAGTAGCACCCTTCAACGTCCATCGCCGCACCGTCAGGTATTCCCTCTCCCTTTTCAAACCGGCGAAAGTCTTCACGCGTACCCGGTTCACCGTGTTCATTTAACGGCGTACGGTAAATCACGCTATTGGGCGTATCCGAGGTAAACATCCATCCGTGGTCCGGGCTAAACGCCAGGCCATTATGCCCGTGGATATCACACTGAATAACGTGAGGGGTCAGGTCGTTATCAATACGCATCAGTATTGCGCCGTTATAATCCCCCGGCCCCCAGAATGTCCCTGCATAAAAACGCCCAAGATGATCGGTCCCGCCATCATTAAAGCGTGCCAGCTGAGGATTGGAGGGGTTGTCGCAAACTTTGCGCTGGAGCAAACCTTGTTTGTCAGCAAGCCAGATCGCATTACGCATTGCCACGATAAAACCGCCCTTTTCGCGTAATGCAAAACACCCGACCTCTTCGTGGAAAGACAGCACAGAGTGAGCAGCCGTCGGGAGATGATACCGATGAATCTCACCTTCCAGAATATCCGCCCAATAGAGTGCATTCTCGCACTCACTCCAGGTAGGGCATTCAGGTAAATGCCCGGTGTAATCAAACAAAACGTGCGGTTCAACCATGACCCATCCCCAAAATGAAAAAAGCCAGCTTAGCTGGCTTTTAGTATATACATCACTGGGCTACTGGCGACTATCGTTCGCCTGGCGCAACAAGGTACGGCTTTCGTTCTGAAAACGTTTCGCGTAATCCCCAAACCAGTGCTCGACCTTACGGAAACTGTCGATAAACGCCTGCTTGTTGCCTTGTTCAAGTAACGCGATAGCCTCACCAAAACGCTGATAATAACGTTTGATCAGCGCCAGATTATTCTCTGACGACATAATAATATCCGCGTAAAGCTGCGGATCCTGCGCAAACAGACGCCCCACCATGGCCAGTTCGAGACGGTAGATCGGTGACGAGAGCGCCAACAACTGCTCAAGCTGAACGTTCTCTTCTGCCAGATGCAAGCCATAGGCAAAGGTCGCAAAGTGGCGCAGCGCCTGAATAAATGCCATGTTCTGATCGTGTTCTACAGCGCTAATGCGATGTAAACGCGCGCCCCATACCTGAATCTGTTCCAGGAACCACTGATAGGTTTCGGGCTGACGACCATCGCAGTATACGACCACCTGTTTTGCCAGACTGCCGCTGTCCGGGCCAAACATGGGGTGTAATCCCAATACCGGGCCTTTGTGCGCCTTCATCATCGCCTGGAGTGGACCATTTTTTACGGACGCCAGATCAACCAGAATGCAGTCATCCGGGAGCGGAGGGAGCCTGGCAATAATCTGCTCAGTAACATGAATCGGCACGCTGACGATAACCATGCCCGCATCAGCCAGCAAATCTGCCGCACGCGCCCAATCCTCTTTTTCAAGAATCCGCACTTGATAGCCAGAAAGCGTCAGCATTTTCTCAAACAGACGCCCCATCTGGCCACCGCCACCCACAATCACCACCGGGCGCAACGACGGACACAGGGTTTTAAAGCCTTTGTCGTTCTCGCTGGAGTAAGACTCACGCATCACGCGGCGTAGTATATCTTCAATTAAATCAGGGGAGAGCCCCATGGACTGCGCTTCATCACGTCGCGACGCCAGCATTGACGCCTCACGCTCTGGCACATAAATCGGCAAACCGTATTTGCTTTTCACTTCACCGACTTCAGCGACCAGCGACATGCGGCGTGCCAGAAGATCCAGCAGCGCCTTGTCCACTTCATCAATTTGATCGCGCAGTGCGGTCAATTCTGCAACCATAAAAACCTCTTAAGCCAGACGCGTCGCCAGTTGACCATTCAAATCTTTGTGGATCTCACGCAGCAAGGCGTCTGTCGCTTCCCAACTGATGCAGGCATCCGTAACGGACACACCGTGTTTCATCGCACTGCGCGGCTGTTCCGACGACTGATTCCCTTCGTGGATATTGCTCTCAATCATCAGACCAATAATAGAACGGTTACCATCTTTAATTTGTGCGACTACGGATTCCGCAACCGCAGGCTGGCGACGGTAATCTTTGTTCGAATTACCATGGCTGCAATCTACCATCAGAGCAGGACGCAGTCCCGCCTGTTCCATCTCTTTTTCACACTGCGCCACATCAGCGGGGCTGTAGTTCGGTGCTTTACCACCACGCAAAATCACATGCCCATCCGGGTTACCCTGAGTTTGCAGCAGGCAAACCTGCCCGGCCTGGTTAATCCCGACAAAGCGGTGCGGCATGGCAGCAGCACGCATGGCGTTGATCGCGGTGGCCAGACTGCCGTCGGTGCCATTTTTAAAACCAACCGGCATCGACAGGCCAGAAGCCATCTCGCGGTGGGTTTGTGATTCGGTTGTACGTGCACCAATCGCAGACCAGCTAAACAGATCGCCAAGGTATTGCGGGCTATTCGGATCGAGCGCTTCAGTCGCCAGTGGCAGCCCCATGCTGACCAGTTCAACCAGCAGGTGACGCGCAATCTTCAGGCCGGATTCAACATCAAACGAGCCATCCATATGCGGGTCATTGATCAAGCCCTTCCAGCCCACGGTGGTACGAGGTTTTTCAAAATAAACACGCATAACCAGGTAGAGGCTATCGCTGACCTCTTCGGCTAACACTTTAAATCGACGAGCATATTCAATCGCGGTTTCAGGATCGTGAATTGAGCAAGGGCCACACACCACCAGCAGGCGCGGATCGCGACCAGCAATAATGTCTGAGATGGTCTGGCGCGACTGCTCGATTTGCGCTTCTTGATCAGAACTCAGTGGGAATTCCCGCTTTAACTGATCCGGAGTGATCAAAACCTGCTCGTCGGTAATATGTACGTTGTTCAGCGCGTCTTTTTGCATGATGGCGATCCTGTAATGCTCGTTTGCGATAGTGTTTTCCTCAATGAGGTGAACTCACAATACCACAAGAAGTAAAGATTTCAATCCAAAATCCGTAAATTTTAATTTACACTAGGCATATTTCGGCAAAATAATCTCGTCAAAACCGTAAATATAAAATTACAGTCGTATTTCTAAACGCCAGGCTATGCTGAACGAAAAGGAGAATAATTATGCGCCCACTGGTTTTCGCCCTGCTGGCACTGCTTTTGACAGGCTGTCAAATCAATCCCTATACCTTCCAGCCAACCTGGACCGGCACCAGCTGGTTTACTGCCGGCAAAGAAGATGCCATGAACGGTGCGTCGGTAAAAAGCAATGAAACGCTCGCCGATAATTTTAACGATCCCGATGTCAATCGTAGTGAATATCTTCGCGGCTATGCGGATGGCCAGAAAAGAATATGTACTGAAGATTTTGTCTATGCGTGGGGTCTCTCGGGGAAAATATTCCCAGCCAGTTGCGATACAGCAGAAAATTCGGACTTATTGCGTCACGCCTGGCAAAAAGGGATGGATGAAGGCTTACGCGCTTCCAGACTTAATTGACTTTATCGCATAGCGACTGTATTCAATGCAGCTTTAGATTTTACTTAAGTCAAGCGAACAACAATTTCACATAATGACGACTCCGGTAAAAAATGATATTCTGCTGATAATATTGAGAGATATATTTCAGAGCGGTGTGGCGGTTTCGTGTGAGACATTATTTTTCGATCTCTTTATGCCAACTGACACTGGCGCTAATACTTCTGACTGTCGGAGGGGAAACGCTCGCCGCAACGCAGACGTCTACGGATAAGTCAGTCCGCGCGATCGTCTCTGGTATCGTCAGTTATACCCGCTGGCCATCGCTCTCTGGTCAGCCCAAGCTCTGTATTTTTGCCTCTTCACGCTATGCTCAAGCGCTCAGTGAAAGTGGGTCTGTTCCCTTACCCTATACTCCGCTGATTGTTCATAACGACGCTGAAGCACTCAATGCCACTTGCGATGCTATTTATTTTGGGAACGAATCCCCCGCAAGCCAGCTTGAATTAATAAATCGTTATCAGGGAAGAGCGTTGCTATTAATCGCCGAACAAAACACTGAATGTGTTATTGGCAGCGCATTCTGCTTGATAATTAATGAAGACGCAGTTCGATTTTCTATAAATCTGGATGCACTTTCGCGCAGTGGTGTCAGGGTTAATCCAGAAGTGTTAATGCTTGCCCGGAATAAGAAGCATGAATAAGGAATCCACTTCAACGTCACGACCAACATTTAAAAGAACGTTAAGACGTATCAGTATGATTAGCGTCGTTATCACTATGACCCTGATATGGCTGTTATTATCGATTGCCTCCGTTGTCACGCTAAAACAATATGCGCAAAAAAATCTCGAATTAACCAGTGCCACCATGAGCCGCAGTCTTGAGGCTTCGCTGGTGTTCAACGACGCAGCAGCCGCCACCGAGACGCTTGCTATGCTGGGCAAACAGGGGCAGTTTGCCGTAGCCGAAGTGCTCGACGCACAGGGTAAACGTTTTGCGCGCTGGTCATGGAATCCCAACGATAATCCTGACGCGCTGGGAACGCTGGTCAGCCGCCGGTTATTCCCCACGCCTGCGGTTCAGGCCGTTTTACACAACGGTCATGCTATTGGTGAAGTGCGTATTACTGCGCGCGACAGCCTGATCAGCCACTTTATCTGGATGTCTTTCGCCGTTCTGACGGGATGTATCCTGTTCGCTGCCTTTGTTGCACTGTCCATCACGCAGTCTCTGCATAACGGGATAGTCAACGCGCTACAAAACATCACTGATGTTGTGCATGACGTTAAATCGAATCGCAACTTTTCACGTCGGGTGGAAGAAGAGTGTATTGAAGAATTTCATCGCTTCGGCCAGGACTTTAATAGCCTGCTGGATGAAATGGAAGAGTGGCAGCTTAAGCTACAGGCGAGAAATGCGCAGTTGATGCGAACCGCGATGCATGACCCCCTGACCGGTCTTGCAAATCGTGCCGCCTTCCGCAACAGCATTGCGGCGCTGATGAAAGACTCTTCTGCACAAACCAATTCCGCGCTGCTGTTCCTTGATGGCGATGACTTTAAGCTCATCAACGACACCTGGGGCCATGCGGCCGGGGATTGTGTGTTGATTGAAGTGGCGAACCGCATGGTTGAGTTTGGTGCGAAACGTCATCAATCGTACCGCCTGGGTGGAGATGAGTTTGCCATGATTCTTTACGGCGTCCATTCGGCAACAGACGTCCAACAACTTTGTGCAGCCCTTTCGCAGCAATTCCTCCGTCCGTACGATCTTCATAACGGAAACACCGCAAACATGTCACTCAGCATTGGCTTTGCTCTTACGTGGGAAAATACCTCAGTAGAGGCATTACTGGAGCAAGCCGACCGTAATATGTATCTGGTGAAAAACCAGCGTACAAAAATAATATCTTAAAAAGGAATACGTTATGTTCAGGCGATATCTCGCTCCGGTTTTATTAGCATCAACAATTCTGGCGGGCTGTCATACTCCCCCTCCGGGAAAATTTACGCCAGAACAAATCGCTGCGATGAAGTCTTACGGCTTCAATGAAATGAACGGTGACTGGTCACTCGGTCTCTCTGACAAAATTTTATTCGGCAAAAATGAGTCGCAACTCAGAGCGGAGAGCGAGCAGCAAATTCAGTCGATGGCTACACGCCTGGCGGGAACGGGGTTAACCCACGCTCGAATGGATGGGCATACCGATAACTACGGTGAGGATAGTTACAACGAATCCCTGTCGTTAAAGCGGGCAAACGTGGTGGCTGATGCCTGGGCTAAAGGGGCAAATATCCCGCGCAGCAATCTCACTACACAGGGATTAGGTAAAAAATATCCGGTCGCCAGCAACGCCACGTCGCAAGGACGCGCTGAAAACCGCCGTGTTGCGGTGGTGATCAGCACGCCTTAAAACGATTATTTTGCTGATTCAGCCAGTGATAGCGTCGACTGTGCGCGCCAGCGCAACCAGTCAATGACCACAAAAAGCAGCAGACTGCATCCCATCACTGGCATTGCCAGCCCCAGCGCGATGCTTACCATGAGCGAGACAATCCGTCCGCTCACTGGCAGCGCCAGCCAGCACTGACAAAGGGTGAGTACAGGGTTGCTTGCCGACTTCGCCGGGCGTCGCATCCACCACATTCGATACCCCCAGACAATCAGCACGCACAGTGCGATACCGAAAGCGATCAGCACCAGCTGATTCGCCAGCCCAAAGAGAATCCCCATGTGGAAATCGACACCCCAGCGGGTCAGCTTCGCCATCAGCGGGAAATCAGCAAAACGCGTGCGATCAAGGATTTGCATGGAATGCGGATCAATAGCGACCGCATCAACCTGTGTCGGCCAGCCACGATCAATTTCCGTCACGGTCCACGCCTGATCGGCCATTTTTGCCGGTCGAATCTCCAGCTTGCTGGCATCAATTCCAGCTGCTCGTGCGGCAAGAAGACTGCTGTCGAAAAGCGTCAGATCCATTGCCGTCTCAGGCATCATCATCGCACTGTGATGCCCGCGATGTTCAGCGTGAGGATCGACCGCTTCCGCCGCGCCCTGCAGTTTGGTATTGATCTGAGGCGTTAACCAATCCATTTCAGCGCGCAACTTATCGACATTTCCCCCCGCCCATTGGGACCAGGTGAGCCCGGTGGCGGAAAACAGCAGCATGCCCCCCAGGAGCACCCAACCTAACGACGCATGTACGCGACGACGGTTCTGGAATCGATTGTTGATACGCCGTTTTGGACGAGTGTAAAACCACAGTGCAATCCCACCCAGTGCGGCAATCCACATCCATGACGCTGCCAGCTCGCTGTATAAACGGCCAACATCTCCCAGCATCAGTGAGCTATGCAGATAATCGATGGTCTGGCGTAGTGGCAGGATCCCGCTGGTTCCATATACCGTCATATCGCCACGTACCGCAAGACTGACGGGATCGATAAAAATAGCCCGATGTTCCGACGGCCCAAGTTGTGGATCGGTAAACATCACGCGAGTGGTTTCATCGCTCGCCAAGCCCGGCCGTACGGCATGGAGACGTAAGTCCTTACCCACTGCTTTTTCAGCCACTGCAATTTGTTTAGCCAAAGACTGCGGTTCACCAGTCACTTCGCCGTACAGCGCAGGCTGATAAATATAAGTCTCAAGCTGCGGCGTCGCGACGTACAAGGTTCCGGTAAGCGCGGCAAAAAAGATAAACGGGCCGACAAATAGCCCAATATAAAAATGCAGGCGACGTAGCAGGTTCCCCCATGCTGCGCGCGGAGTACAGGTGGTCATACTTTTCCTTTGTGCAGGTAAAAAGTTATCGGCACACCCAATGAGGTGTGCGTTTTATTTTTAACGGGAAAAAGCTGCCCACTGCGGCGGCGCGCGGGTATCAGGATATAACCAGGGGAAATAGTGCCAATGGCTCGCCACCGGGCGTGGCAGTTTTATGCTAAGCCTCTGCAAGACGGCACTGAGCAGCACCACCAGGGCTAAAATCATCCCTGGAACATGCGCCATCAGCACACAGTACCCGCACGCTTCAGCATGATCGACAGGTATTGAGTGTGTGGTGGTATCACCATGATGATCATCCATTGGCATAGCACTCATGTCGTGATGCATGCCAGGCAGGGTGCTCATGGGATCTTTTTGCAGCGAGATGGAGATAAGAGGAGCGACCACGATCAGCAAGATCGCAAACAGCGCGGTCCAGGCCGCTGCGCGTTTCAAGGCTGAATGATGCAGTGCGTTATCCAATTGCCCTCCATTGAAGAGGAGGCATTGTAAATGATTTATGAAAAGATGGTTAACATCGTGGAGTCATTTGCATAAAAAAGGGCCGGCCTTACGGCCAGCCCTTTTTAACACGGATGTCGCTTAAGCGCCAAGACGCTCTTTGATACGAGCTGACTTACCAGTACGCTCACGCAGGTAGTACAGTTTAGCTTTACGAACGGCACCACGACGTTTAACAGCAATGCTGTCAATAACAGGAGAGTGAGTCTGGAAGACACGCTCAACGCCTTCGCCGTTGGAAATTTTGCGAACAGTGAATGCAGAATGCAGACCGCGGTTACGAATAGCGATAACCACGCCCTCGAATGCCTGCAGACGTTTTTTGGTACCTTCAACAACCCATACTTTCACTTCCACGGAATCACCCGGACGGAATGAAGGTACGTCCTGCTTCATCTGCTCTTGTTCAATTTGCTTAATAATGTTGCTCATAATTTAATCTCTTATCCTGGGTAAACTGATATTTGGGGGCTTACGCCATCCCATCATGTTTATGCTGCTGGTGTGCGTGTTCTTTTTTGAACTCGGCCAGCAACTTTGCTTGCTCTTCAGTCAGAGCCAGGTTTTCCAGAAGTTCAGGTCTTCTAAGCCAGGTGCGGCCCAGCGACTGCTTCAAACGCCAGCGACGTATCTCGGCATGGTTACCTGACAGTAAGACCGCCGGTACCTCCATCCCTTCTAACACTTCAGGACGAGTATAGTGTGGACAGTCCAGCAATCCGTCGGCAAAAGAATCTTCTGTTGCCGATGCTTCATGGCCCAGTACACCCGGAATGAACCGGGCTACGGAGTCAATCAGCGTCATTGCCGGTAACTCACCACCGCTGAGAACGTAATCGCCGATAGACCATTCTTCATCAATCTCGGTCTGAATTACACGCTCATCTATCCCTTCGTAGCGACCACAGACCAGAATCAGTTTCTGATTCGTTGCCAGTTCGCTCACGCCCGCTTGATCAAGCTTGCGTCCCTGAGGTGACAGATAAATCACCTTTGCGCCTTCACCTGCCGCGGCTTTTGCTGTATGAATCGCGTCCCGTAAAGGTTGCACCATCATTAACATCCCCGGTCCGCCGCCGTAAGGACGTTCGTCCACGGTACGGTGCCGGTCATGCGCGAAGTCGCGAGGACTCCAGCTCTGGATGTTCAGCAGGCCTTTTTTTACTGCCCGGCCAGTTACCCCGTAATCAGTAATCGCGCGGAACATTTCAGGAAACAGGCTGATAATGCCAATCCACATAGCGCCGTCTTTTACCGTTTATCCGGAGAATTTAAAAACCAGGATCCCAATCTACTTCAATCGTACGAGTAGTGAGATCGACTTTCTTGATAACCTGTCCATCGAGGAACGGAACCAACCGCTCCTTGATGCCAAATGCATCTTTCAGGTTTGCCTTAATGACGAGAACGTCATTTGAGCCAGTTTCCATCATATCAATGACTTTACCGAGCTCGTATCCTTCCGTGGTCACTACCTGGCAACCCATAAGGTCTTTCCAGTAGTAGCCATCGTCAAGCTGTGGCAACTGCGACGAATCAACGACAATTTCGCAATTCGTCAGGAGATTCGCAGCATCGCGATCGTCAACGCCTTTCAGCTTGATCACGATATCCTGATTGTGGCGACGCCAGCTTTCCAGCTCGACCTCTTCCCACTTACCGCCTTTCTGGATAAACCAGGGCTGGTAATCAAAAATGCTTTCAGCGTCTTCAGTGGAGGAAAACACTCTGAGCCAACCACGGATACCGTAGCAAGAACCCATTTTTCCCAATACGATCGGTTCAACAGGTGCTTTATTGCTCATCATGACCACCGTGACAGATTAAGCTGCTTTGTTTGCTGCTTTGATAAGCGCTGCAACGCGATCGGAAACAGTCGCGCCCAGGCCAACCCAGTGAGCGACACGATCCAGATCCAGACGCGTTTCTTCTTCTGCACCGCTAGCCAGCGGGTTGAAGAAACCAACGCGCTCGATGAAGCGACCGTTGCGTGCATTACGGCTGTCAGTAACAACAACCTGGTAGAACGGACGCTTTTTCGCGCCGTGACGTGCTAAACGAATAGTTACCATAACATCCTCTTGTGTGAATAAAACACTGGGCCCCATCGAGGAACGGAGCCCAGTGTCATATTAAAAGCCCGAAAATTTTACTGATTTCTGGAGAAAATGCAATCAACACTTGATAAGTCTGATACGAAAGACCGTCAGCGGTGCAGCCAGTTTGGTGCTGGCGTGCGCACAGCCACCGGAGCGTACATGTAGTACGTGAGGATGGCGAGCACACTCCAGTGCCAAAATGGCAAACAAGCCAGGTCGATCAGCGGCCAGGGAAGCCTGGCGGCATCATGCCCTTCATGCCACGCATCATTTTCGCCATACCGCCCTTCTTCATTTTCTTCATCATGCGCTGCATGTCGTCGAACTGTTTCAGAAGACGGTTAACGTCCTGCACCTGCATACCGCAACCGGCAGCAATACGGCGTTTGCGTGAGCCTTTGATGATTTCTGGTTTTGCGCGCTCTTTCAGCGTCATCGAGTTGATGATCGCTTCCATACGCACCAGCACTTTGTCATCCATCTGCGCTTTCACGTTGTCAGGAATCTGGCCCATGCCCGGCAGTTTGCCCATCAGGCTCGCCATGCCGCCCATGTTTTTCATCTGACGCAGCTGTTCCAGGAAGTCGGTCAAATCAAAACCGTCGCCTTTTTTCAGCTTGCTCGCCAGTTTCTCAGCCTGCGCACGGTCAACCTTGCTCTCGATATCTTCGATAAGCGACAGCACGTCGCCCATACCGAGAATACGCGAAGCAATACGATCCGGGTGGAATGGCTCCAGCGCGTCGGTCTTCTCGCCCACGCCGAGGAACTTAATCGGCTTACCGGTGATATGACGAATAGAGAGCGCTGCACCGCCACGGGCGTCGCCGTCCACTTTGGTCAGTACAACGCCGGTCAGCGGCAGCGCTTCGTTAAACGCTTTTGCGGTATTTGCCGCATCCTGGCCCGTCATGGCGTCGACAACAAACAGCGTTTCTACCGGATTGATCGCGGCATGAACTTGTTTGATTTCATCCATCATCGCTTCATCAACGTGCAAACGACCGGCGGTATCCACCAGCAGCACGTCGTAAAACTTCAGTTTGGCTTCTTTCAACGCGGCATTGACGATATCAACCGGTTTTTGCGCCACGTCGGAAGGGAAGAAATCGACCTCAACCTGCTGCGCCAGGGTTTCTAGCTGCTTGATCGCCGCAGGGCGATAAACGTCGGCAGAAACAACCAGCACTTTCTTTTTGTGCTTTTCGCGCAGGAATTTACCCAGCTTACCGACACTGGTGGTTTTACCCGCCCCCTGCAGACCGGCCATCAGAACGACCGCTGGCGGTTGCGCGGCCAGGTTTAGAACCTGATTTTCTTCGCCCATCGCCGCAACCAGCTCGTTACGCACGATTTTGACGAACTCCTGACCCGGCGTCAGGCTCTTATTCACTTCATGACCAACCGCTTTTTCTTTCACACGGTTGATGAATTCACGCACGACCGGCAGCGCCACGTCGGCTTCGAGTAACGCCATGCGCACTTCGCGCAGCGTCTCTTTAACATTGTCTTCGGTAAGTCGTCCACGGCCGCTGATGTTGCGCAGCGAGCGCGACAAACGATCGGTTAAATTATCAAACATTGTCTCTCGCCTGATGTAGAAACGTTGGGTCGCCACAGCGACACATACACAGAATTTTGCCGGAGTATAACATGAAGGCGTCTTTGTTGTTATGCAACGGTTGGAGCACGCGTCACGTAACGTTATACTGCTTATCTTTCTTATTCAGACAACTGTCGACGCCTATATGCCTGTTTTCGCACTGATCGCCCTTGTTGCCTACTCTTTCAGCCTTGCGCTGATCATTCCTGGCCTGTTGCAAAAAAACAGCGGCTGGCGACGGATGGCTATTTTGTCGGCAGTGATCGCACTGGTGAGCCATGCGTTTGCCCTGGAATCGCGTATTATTCCAGGCGATGGCAGCGTACAGAATTTGAGCGTGCTGAACGTCGGTTCGCTGGTGAGCCTGATGATTTGTACGGTGATGACCATCGTCGCCTCTAAAAATCGCGGCTGGTTATTGCTGCCAATTGTTTATGCGTTCGCGCTCATCAATCTGGCTTTCGCGACTTTTGTGCCAAACGAGTTCATCACGCATCTGGAAACCACACCCGGCATGATGGTACACATTGGGCTGTCGCTTTTCTCCTACGCGACGCTGATTATTGCCGCATTGTATGCAATGCAGCTGGCGTGGATTGACTACCAGCTAAAAAACAAAAAGCTGGTATTCAACCAGGAAATGCCACCGCTGATGGTTATAGAGCGCAAGATGTTTCACATCACCCAGATTGGCGTGGTGCTGCTCACCCTGACGCTGTGCACCGGTCTGTTTTATATGCAGAATTTATTCAGCGTTGAGAACATCGATAAAGCCGTGCTCTCTATCATCGCGTGGTTTGTTTATGTTGTCCTGTTGTGGGGACATTATCACAAGGGCTGGCGCGGTCGTCGCGTTGTCTGGTTTAACGTCGCAGGCGCTGGCATTTTGACCCTGGCCTATTTCGGTAGCCGCGTCATACAGCAGTTTGTCAGCTAAGCAATAAAGGAGTTCCCCCTGGAACACATCTCAACCACCACGCTGATCGTTACGCTGATCGTCATGGTGGTCATCTCCGCCTACTTCTCTGGCTCGGAAACCGGCATGATGACGCTAAACCGCTACCGGTTACGTCATCGCGCTAAACAAGGCAACCGTGCCGCACGCCGCGTTGAAAAGCTGCTCCGCAAGCCTGACCGCCTGATTAGCCTGGTCTTGATCGGTAATAACCTGGTCAACATTCTGGCTTCTGCGCTGGGCACCATCGTCGGGATGCGCCTTTACGGCAACGCAGGCGTGGCTATTGCCACCGGCGTACTGACGTTTGTGGTGCTGGTTTTCGCCGAAGTATTGCCAAAAACCATCGCCGCGCTCTATCCCGAAAAGGTGGCCTATCCGAGCAGTTTTCTGTTGGGGCCATTGCTGATCCTGATGATGCCACTGGTCTGGTTGCTCAACAAAGTGACACGTCTACTGATGCGCTTAATGGGCATTAAAGCGGATGTCACCATCAGCAGCGCACTCAGCAAAGACGAACTGCGCACGCTGGTGAACGAATCACGCTCGCAAATTTCCCGCCGCCACCAGGACATGCTGCTCTCGGTACTGGACCTGGAAAAGATCAGCGTCAATGACATCATGGTTCCGCGCAATGAAATTGTCGGTATCGACATCAACGATGACTGGAAAGCGATTGTCCGCCAGCTCACGCACTCGCCTCACGGACGTATCGTGCTGTATCGTGATTCGCTGGATGACGCCATCAGCATGCTGCGCGTGCGCGAAGCCTGGCGACTCATGCAGGAAAAGAAAGAGTTCACCAAAGAGGTGATGCTGCGTGCGGCTGATGAGATTTACGTGATACCTGAAGGCACACCGCTCAGTACCCAACTGGTCAAATTCCAGCGAAATAAAAAGAAAGCGGGTCTGGTGGTGGATGAATATGGCGATATTCAGGGGCTGGTCACCGTGGAAGACATTCTGGAAGAGATTGTCGGCGATTTTACAACGTCAATGTCGCCGTCACTGGCAGAGGAAGTCACGCCGCAAAATGACGGCTCCGTGCTGATTGATGGCAGCACTAACGTTCGCGAACTCAATAAAGCATTTAACTGGCACCTGCCGGAAGATGACGCGCGCACGATTAACGGTATGATTCTGGAAGTGCTGGAAGAGATCCCGGCAGCCGGAACGCGCGTGCGTATCAGCCAGTACGATATTGATATTCTGGATGTGCAGGAAAATATGATTAAGCAGGTGAAAGTCATTCCGGTTAAACCGCTGCGGGACAGCGTCGCAGAATGAGAAATCCCCTCTCCGTTAGGAGAGGGGAAACGGAATTAGCCCTTCGCTTTCGCGACAGTGACCATGGCAGCACGAATTGTACGGCCATTCAGCGTATAGCCTTTCTGCATCACGGCCAGCACGTTACCGGCAGTAACGTCTTCTGACTCAACCATCGCAATGGCCTGGTGAACGTTCGGGTCCAGCGCTACGTTAGTCTCTGCAACCACTTCAACGCCGAACTTACGCACCACATCCAGCATGGATTTCAGCGTCAGTTCAAGACCTTCAACCATCGCCGTCATATCCGGATTCGCTTTGTCTGCCACTTCCAGCGCGCGATCCAGGCTATCAATCACCGGCAACAGCTCATTGACGAATTTCTCCAGCGCAAATTTATGCGCTTTCTCAACGTCGAGCTCAGTACGACGACGCAGGTTTTCCATTTCAGCTTTAACACGCAGCACACCTTCGCGCTCACGATTCTGCGCTTCAGTTAACTGAGCTTCCAGATTCGCAATTTTTTCATCGCGCGGGTCCACCTGCTCAGCAGAAGCGTCTGGCTCTACAGCCTCAACTTCTTCATGCTGTTCCGTGATAATTTCTTCAGGGGCTTGCCCCTCAGGCGTTTTCTGTTCTTTACTACTCATGAATTTCTCCGCGTTTTTTCTGCATTCATCTCGCTAACTTCGCTTATTATGGGGATCAGTTTCCGGGATTCAAGGGAACAAAGCACATTGTCACCATCATTCGGCACAAGGACCTCCAGAAAATGAATAATCATTTCAAGTGTATTGGAATTGTCGGACATCCACGTCATCCAACCGCGCTGACGACACATGAAATGCTGTATCGCTGGCTGTGCGCGAAAGGTTATGAAGTGATGGTTGAGCAGCAAATTGCCCAGGAATTACAGCTTAAAAATGTGAAAACCGGCACGCTGGCGGAAATCGGACAGCAGGCCGATCTCGCGGTCGTGGTCGGCGGTGACGGCAACATGCTGGGTGCCGCACGAACGCTGGCGCGCTACGATATTAAGGTCATTGGTATCAATCGCGGCAACCTGGGTTTCCTGACCGATCTCGACCCTGACAACGCCCATCAGCAGCTTGCTGATGTACTCGATGGTCATTATATCAGCGAAAAACGCTTTCTGCTGGAAGCGCAAGTATGCCAGCAAGACTGCCAGAAGCGCATCAGTACGGCGATTAATGAAGTTGTGCTGCACCCTGGGAAAGTCGCACATATGATTGAATTTGAAGTCTATATCGACGAAGTTTTCGCCTTTTCACAGCGCTCTGATGGGTTAATCATTTCGACACCCACTGGCTCAACGGCATATTCCCTTTCCGCGGGCGGACCGATTCTGACTCCGTCTCTGGACGCGATCACGTTAGTTCCCATGTTCCCGCACACCCTCTCTGCTCGCCCGCTGGTGATTAACAGCAGCAGCACGATCCGACTACGCTTTTCACATCGTCGTAACGACCTCGAAATTAGCTGCGACAGCCAGATTGCCCTGCCTATCCAGGAAGGTGAAGACGTGTTAATCCGTCGTTGCGACTACCATTTAAATCTGATCCATCCAAAAGACTACAGCTATTTCAATACATTAAGTTCGAAACTCGGCTGGTCGAAAAAATTGTTCTAATTTTTGCATCCAGTACTTTACTGTATAAAAAACCAGTTTATACTGTATGAAAATACAGTTATGGTTTTTCATACAGGAAAACAATTATGCTGGCACAACTGACCATCAGCAACTTCGCCATTGTTCGTGAACTTGAGATCGACTTCCTGAGCGGAATGACGGCCATTACCGGTGAAACCGGTGCGGGTAAATCTATTGCCATTGATGCGCTCGGCTTGTGCCTTGGCGGTCGTGCCGAAGGCGATATCGTACGCTCAGGCGCAAACCGCGCCGATCTCTGCGCACGTTTCTCCCTTAAAGACACCCCTGCCGCCCTGCGATGGCTTGAGGCGAACCAGCTAGAAGATGGACGTGAGTGTTTACTTCGTCGCGTGATCAGTAGCGATGGTCGTTCTCGCGGCTTTATCAACGGTACTGCGGTTCCTCTGTCCCAACTTCGGGAATTGGGCCAGTTGCTGATCCAAATCCACGGTCAACATGCCCATCAGCAATTGATTAAGCCTGAACAACAAAAGTCCCTTCTCGACGGCTATGCAGGTGAGTATGCGCTCACTCAACTGATGGCTGAGCACTATCGTCAGTGGCATCAAAGCTGCCGCGAGCTGGCCCAGCAACAGCAGCAAAGTCAGGAACGTTTAGCGCGTGCCGAACTGCTGGAGTATCAGCTTAAAGAACTTAATGAATTTCAGCCACAGCCAGGCGAATTCGAACAAATCGACGAAGAGTACAAACGACTGGCGAACAGCGGCCACCTGATTTCAACCAGCCAGCACGCCTTAAATCTGCTGGCCGATGGTGAAGACGTCAACCTGCAAAGCCAGCTGTATAGCGTTCGCCAACAGGTGACTGAGCTGGTGGGACTGGACAGTAAACTTTCAAGCGTAATGGATATGCTTGAAGAAGCGGCGATTCAGATTTCTGAAGCCAGTGAAGAGCTGCGCCATTATTGTGAGCGTCTGGATCTTGATCCGAATCGTTTGTTTGAACTTGAACAACGCATCTCCAAACAGATTTCTCTGGCACGTAAACACCACGTCACGCCGGAAGAGCTACCCAATTATCATCAGTCTTTACTGGATGAGCAGCAGCAGCTTGACGATCAAGCCGACTCTCTGGAAACCCTTGCACTGGCGGCGAATATTCACCATCAGCAGGCGCTGGCCACAGCCAAGCAGCTTCATGGGGTACGCCAGCAGTACGCTCAGGAATTGAGTCAGCACATTACTGACAGCATGCATGTATTATCAATGCCACACGGCGTCTTTGCGATCGACGTCAAATTTGAAGAACAACATCTCACCGCCGACGGTGCAGATCGTGTTGAGTTTCGCGTAACAACGAACCCAGGACAGCCTTTACAGGCGATCTCGAAAGTGGCATCGGGCGGTGAGCTTTCCCGTATCGCTCTGGCCATCCAGGTGATTACTGCACGTAAAATGGAAACGCCAGCACTGATCTTCGATGAAGTGGATGTCGGGATCAGCGGCCCAACTGCTGCCGTTGTGGGCAAATTATTACGCCAGTTGGGTGAGTCTACCCAAGTGATGTGCGTCACTCACCTTCCGCAGGTGGCAGGTTGTGGGCACCATCATTTCTTTGTGAGTAAAGAAACGGATGGCGAAATGACAGAAACCCATATGCAGCCGCTTGATAAACGTGCGCGTCTGCAGGAGCTGGCACGACTGTTGGGCGGTAGTGAAGTCACACGAAATACGCTCGCAAATGCCAAAGAACTGCTGGCTGCATAAACTTTTTCGGGATCTCAGGGTCATACAGAACAACAAAAACGCCGTCAGACCGGTTTCAAAGTGGGGCAAGGTCTATTATCATCGGCATATAACATATGAGCCGCGTATTGCTCGGGCCCGAAAAGGAATCAAATCACTATGCGCTGTAAAACGCTGACCGCTGTCGCAGCGGTTCTTCTGATGTTGACCGCAGGTTGTTCCACTCTGGAGCGAGTGGTTTACCGTCCTGACATCAACCAGGGGAACTACCTCACACCTAACGATGTGTCAAAAGTTCGTGTCGGTATGACACAACAGCAGGTCGCTTATGCACTGGGAACCCCGATGATGTCCGATCCATTCGGCACCAATACCTGGTTCTACGTTTTCCGCCAGCAGCCTGGTCATGAAGGCGTAACGCAGCAGACGCTCACGCTGACCTTTAACAGCAGCGGTGTGTTAACGAACATTGACAACAAACCGGCTCTCACCAAAGAGTAAGTTTTCAGAATTGAGAAATGCAAAAAGGTGCTCATTGAGCACCTTTTTTATTACCTCTTCTGAAGCCAGCGAGAGAAGTTTCTACTTCCCTGCCTTCTCCGCGCGCTGACGACGCAGCTCTTTCGGATCAGCAATCAGCGGACGATAAATCTCAACGCGATCGCCATCATTCAGCACATCGCCCAGCTTAACGGGCCGGCTGTAGATGCCCACTTTATTCTTAGCCAGGTCAATGTCGCGACGAAGTTCCAGCAAACCGGATGCCCGGATCGCGTCCTCAACGGTTGCGCCCTCATCCAATTTTACCTGCTGCAGATACTGCTTTTCAGGTAATGCGTAAGCGACTTCGACAGCGATCTTACGCGACACTGTAAACCTCTTTCGCACGGACAGTGAACGCCTGAACCATATTCGCAGCCAACTCCTTGAAAATCCGACCAAACGCCAGCTCAATCAGCTTATTGGTAAATTCGAAGTCCAGATGAAACTCAATGCGGCACGCGTCAGCACTCAGTGGCGTAAACTTCCAGCCACCCATCAGCTTTTTGAACGGGCCATCAACCAGATGCATCAAAATGCTCTGATTGTCGGTCAACGTGTTACGGGTGGTAAACGTTTTACTGATCCCCGCTTTCGAGACATCCACTGCCGCCGTCATCTGAGTCGGACCGGCTTCCAGCACTCGGCTTCCGGTGCATCCCGGAATAAACTGTGGATAGGACTTAACGTCGTTCACTAACTGGTACATTTGCTCCACGCTAAAAGGAACAAGCGCAGTACGGCTAATCTGAGGCATAGCATTTTCCATGGTCACACAACCAACAAATAATAACATTTATCCCTTGTTAAAAAAACGGCAGGCCTCATCTCGTGCTAAGATAGCGCGTTAGACCTCACAGGACGCAGTCGCAATGAGGTTACTTTTTGAAATCAGATTACCTATGGTTTTACGACACTTATGACGAAGAAAAAAGTACATAAACCTGGCTCGGCCACCATTGCGCTCAACAAGCGTGCCCGCCATGAATATTTCATTGAAGAAGAATTCGAAGCTGGTCTCTCCTTACAGGGCTGGGAAGTGAAATCCCTGCGTGCGGGGAAAGCCAATATCAGCGACAGTTATGTGATTCTGATGGATGGCGAAGCCTTCTTGTTCGGCGCGAACTTTACGCCGCTGGCTGTCGCCTCTTCCCACTACGTTTGCGACCCGATTCGCACCCGTAAGCTGCTGCTGAATCAGCGCGAGCTGGAATCCCTTTACGGACGCATTAACCGTGAAGGCTACACCGTCGTTGCGCTCTCGCTGTACTGGAAGAACGCCTGGTGCAAAGTCAAAATTGGCGTGGCGAAAGGTAAGAAACAGCATGACAAACGTTCAGATCTGAAAGATCGCGAATGGCAGGTCGATAAAGCACGAATCATGAAACACGCGGGGCGGTAATCCCGCGTAAATTTTATACAGATTACAGTAATTTAAGAACTTGACCTTCCGGACTGGCGTCTCTGTTCGCAATTCTGGTATACTGAGTTCAACACATTGGGGCTGATTCTGGATTCGACGGGATTTGCGAAACCCAAGGTGCATGCCGAGGGGCGGTTTGCCTCGTAAAAAGCCGCAAAAAAATAGTCGCAAACGACGAAAACTACGCTTTAGCAGCTTAATACCCTGCTAAGAGCCCTCTCTCCCTAGCTTCCGCTCTTAAGACGGGGATAAAGAGAGGTCAAACCCAAAAGAGATCGCGCGGATGTCCTGCCTGGGGCTGAAGTGCTAAAACTAATCAGGCTAGTTCGTTAGTGGCGTGTCTGTCCGCAGCTGGCGTGCGAATGTAAAGACTGACTAAGCATGTAGTACCGAGGATGTAGTAATTTCGGACGGGGGTTCAAATCCCCCCAGCTCCACCAAAATCTTCAATCGATGATTACCAGAGTCATCCGATAAAGTCTAAAGAGCCCGCATGGCACAAGCCCTGCGGGCTTTTTTGTGCCTGCAATTTGTCCTGGGAAGTCTGAAGCAAACTAATTAAATCCGAACCTTTTAGGCACCTTGTTAGGCACCTCATAAAGCATTATTGTTTTTGAGGTGCCTAAAACTATGGAAACCCGGCAATGGCAAGACAAACCAAACCTTTATCAGTCAAAGAAATCGAATCCGCCAAACCCAAGGAAGCGGACTACGTTCTCTATGATGGCGATGGCCTTGAACTACTCATCAAATCAAGTGGCAGTAAAATCTGGCAGTTTCGCTACCTTCGCCCTGCCACCAAGAAGCGAGCGAAAAAGAGCATTGGAGCTTACCCGTCAGTTACCCTTGCTGATGCGAGAAGCTACCGGGCAGAGACTCGCGTTCTCCTCGCAAAACAAATCGATCCGCAGGAGCATCACCAAGAACAGCTGCGCAGTTCGCTTGAAGCCAAAACCAACACTTTCCAACTCGTAGCTGAACGTTGGTGGAATGTGAAGAAAGCTAGTGTGACCAAGGACTACGCAGAGGATATCTGGCGCTCGCTGGAGAGAGACGTTTTACCAGCGATTGGCGATATCAGTATTACAGATATTAAAGCTCATACACTGGTTCAGGCCGTTCAACCGGTTCAGGCCAGAGGAGCTCTGGAAACCGTCCGTCGCCTGTGCCAACGAATCAATGAGGTCATGGTTTATGCTCAAAACACAGGCCTGATTGATGCTGTCCCCAGCGTCAATATTGGCAAGGCATTCGAGAAGCCTCAGAAAAAGAACATGCCAAGTATCCGTCCAGACCAGCTACCACAACTCATGCAGACCATGCGTACCGCCAACATTATCCTACCAACACGGTGCCTGTTTATGTGGCAACTTCTTACTATCACCCGCCCTGCTGAAGCAGCTGAAGCCCGCTGGGACGAGATAGACCTGGAAGCACGAGAATGGAAAATCCCTGCATCACGCATGAAAATGAACCGCGACCACACTGTTCCATTGTCAGATGAAGCAATTGCGATATTGGAGATGATGAAGCCGTTAAGCGGCAACCGGGAATTTATCTTCCCTAGCCGTATCAAGCCCAACCAGCCAATGAATAGCCAAACCGTAAACGCTTCACTGAAACGTGCAGGTTTTGGTGGTGTGCTTGTTTCACACGGTCTGCGATCTATTGCAAGTACGGCCCTTAATGAGCAGGGATTTTCACCTGATGTTATTGAGGCTGCATTGGCCCATGTGGATAAGAATGAGGTTCGCCGCGCTTATAACCGCAGCGATTACCTTGAGCAGCGACGACCAATGATGCAGTGGTGGGCTGATTTCGTGATGGCTGCAGACTGCGGAAGTATAATTGAAGGTGGGATGAAGGGAATGCGGTTAGTTGGATAGCCTATTAACGAAGATATGATCTGACGTGTTTACTAAGTTGACTGAATCCTTACTTGGTGTACCAGATGCGAACATGGGCATACGCTGGTGTAATCAGTTCTTAGCCGCTTCAACACAGAAACTCTCACTGAACTGCTGGATGAGGGATGAGGGATGAGGGATGAGGGATGAGGGATGAGGGATGAGGGATGAGAAAATTTTGGACCACATGCATAGATTCTGTCGAACATGATTTCATCATTACACAATAACCTATTGAAACAATGGTGAATTAGCAGTAATTTTGCATGAATAATTTAATGAAAGCAGCCTAGAATAATTTTAGACTTCCGGGACCTAGGCATCCTTAGAATTTTTACTTGTAGGCGTTTCGATGATTGAATCCCTTGATTTTGTGAGTATAGACGAAATGTTTGAATTCTTTTCTCCATGGGGAGAGAGTTCAAACTTGGAAGGCTTTATTTTTAGAGGACATAGTCAAGAATCATATGAATTGATCCCGACTGCATTGAGATTAAACAATATTGATTGGTTTTGGAAAACGTGTGGATTAGGTAGACCTATTGAACCTCAGCATAATTGGCAATCATGGCAAGTTAAGGGCGAGTACTCGGTCCTAAGAGCTTTTTATCGCTTAGCAGATCAAAGAGGATTAGATGTTCCAACTTCTGATAGGATGAGAGTTAATCTAGCTCAACAATTTGATATTCATGGTCTCAACACCCCATACGAAAGTGATATATGGATCCCCAAAGACTTATTAGAAACTGCCGCACTAGCGCAACATTATGGTATACCAACAAGATTACTTGATTGGACATATGACATATTTGTAGCACTATTTTTTGCACTAAGAGGAGCGTTCGAGAAAGAAGGCAGGTTAGAAATATGGGCACTTAACAAAGAATACATATCTTTTTTAAAACCAACAGTTAATAGAATCAACATTGATTTCATCACACCTCATTATGCAAACAACCCTAATTTGAATGCTCAGAAGGGCCTATTTACTCATTGGCCAATCCAATTGCCCTCAATGATTAATGAAATGCAACTTTTGCAGAATGGCCTAGTCAAAGTAGTAGATCGCAGACCGCTTGATGCTCTAGTCGCCGACACATACAAAAAAGAAGAAAACATCGTATTATTCAAACGGTTCACTCTACCATGCTCACAAGCCAAAAAAGGAAGTAATATTTTGTCTAAACTAGGGTACGATGCAGCCAGAATTTTCCCTGGATACAAAGGTGTTGCTGAGCATATATTAACTCAGTATAAATTACACTAGCAAGACTCAGCGTGCTTTTAATCACATTGAGAAATCATACAATTTACACGTACTGTTTATAGGCGAGATATGGGTAACACACTGTTATTTGGAAATGGAATCAATAGACTTTCGACGAATGCAATTAGCTGGAGTGACTTATTAGACAAAATAAAAGGTACTAGTATTTTCTCAAGCGGTGAACTACCTAACACCATGGTGTATGAAAGAATTTTCATGGAAAAACACACCTCTGAAAAACGAGAAAAAATAGATGAGCTTGAAATTAAAGAGGTAATAGCCAAAGAATTACAACTACAAGATTCCAATGAAATACTTAAAACCTTAGCAACATTAAAGATTGAAAATTATTTAACTACAAATTACGACTATGCTTTCGAAAAGGCTCTTGGGCTTACACCTGAAAAATTGAGCACTGAAGATATTTATAGTTTAAGAAGAAAGAGAAAATATGATTCTATAGAAGGAATAAAATTCCTTTGGAACATACATGGTGAAATAGGGCAGCCAAAATCTATTATGCTTGGGTTAGATCACTATTGTGGATCAGTAAGTAAAATAGATTCTTATGTGAAAGGAACATATAAGCATAAGATTGACGGGGAGGAACGATATGTTGAACCCATGCTGAAGAAACTTGAGAATTCATCCTTTTGTTTCACATCCTGGGTTGATCTCTTCTTTTCTACTAATGTGCACATTATTGGTTTTTCTTTGGATTATACTGAGATTGATATTTGGTGGCTACTTAACAAGCGAGCTCGTTTTTCTTCTAATGGATTAGTTAATAATAAAATTTACTTTTACGTCAATGAAATTTCAACTGAAAAAGCAGGGCTTTTAAAATCATTTAATGTAGAGGTTGTAGCTCTTAATTTATCTAATAATGACTACAAAAAAATGTATAATTCTGCAATTAATAAAATGAATATTAATTTCAAAGATTCAATAGCAGCGTAAAAGTAATAAGTCCAGTCCATCCTACAACTTGACTGGACCCATTTACTTCTAACTTATACGTTTTCTCACAACTGGCATTCAGTTTGAATATCTAATAACATTGGAAATAACTAACTATAATCTCACAACATTAAAATGTGCTTCAACAGCCACCTTAGATATTCGATTTAGTGTTTCTTAAGGTAAGATCAATAAGAATTATATCGATCGCAGCAACACCTGGAAAATTACTGGCAATAGAATTCCAATAAAATTTAAGTGCTTCTTCAAAGTTAGAAAGCTTTGCTCTTCGCTTCCCAATCTGCCAGTAAACTTGGTTAGATTTTCCCTGCCAAACTAAAAGCATTATTCCACAGCCTGCTGTTTCCTCTCGTAAGTAATCACCTGCAAGTTGATTGCGTAGCCGCTCACATAATTCTGGGCCGGACCAGTTATCGAGCAATTTCAGTTCGATAGGCACTGGCGAGGGGATATGTGGATTTTGAGTCCAGATGTCTGGTCTTTGTCTATTCGGAAGCTCGTTTTCCTGAGCGCAGCTATAGCGGCCTGAAGAATTATTATTCAACCAACCCGCCACTAGGTTCCGCATCTCGGTTTCACCTTCAACTCTTTGCCAAGTCCTGTATGGGCTATCATTTCCGACTTCGATCCATGACTTGAGATCAATCAGGCGGTTAACAGTAAGATCAAAGAGCTGTCGATGTGTTGTTGGCGTACTCATCTGGCTCCTAGAAAATTCTCGCATTTGCTGTGCCGACCATGGTTCTAAATCTGCATCCTCTTCAGCTCGTTTATAAGCTAACTTGCTCATCCAAGAGCGGGATTCAATAACTGGATGTTCTCCAGATAGTTCTATTAAGGCAAAATAGGTCTCTTTTCCTGGAATTGCAGACAACCTGTTAAACAGAGCATTACGGCCATCTTGCGCATCATCTCTCAGCTCCGGAGAATACACCCCCTTACCAGCCCGTTCTATATCATCCTCAACTCGAATATATCGATGCATGAGAATATATAACGCTTTAAGGTGTTTGACTCCGAGGCTGTCGCCATTACCATAAGCTGCATTCCTAGAAAAACGAGTCCCCATTAATTTTGTTATAAACAACTGTGCTTCTATTGAAGCCTCTTCTGACTGGAGGCCTGACAACCAACTATCAACGACAAGAATCGCTTCTTCCGCATTAAGGTCAACCCAAAGTGCATACCAAGTCGCTAACTGCTCTTTTACAGCGCTTTGCGAAACTTTTAATTCAACTAGCTTTAATATAACCTTAGAATCAACATTTCCGTTTTGCAAAATATAAATACAGTAACGAAGTAGGTCTGAGTTAACGATTTTGTTTTGCTCCATCCAGTCAATTAATGCTGGAGCCAAGTATGGATGTATCCATGGTGCATGAATCACAAGTTTACACAAAATATAATGCATAGACTCGTCGACTGCAGTATGCGTCAATTCCCAATTTAATTCTGTAAGAATTGCTCCCAGCACCATTTCAGGAAAAGTATGATGTAACTTCTCCAGCCATTTTGGTAGCCCATTTAGCTCCCAGATAATATACCGAAGTGCATGCTGCACCTCAGCGTCAGTCAAACATGCTGGAAAAGCATCATTCTCATTTGCTTCGATTTCCAGGCCTGCCATAGCAAATATTAATTTATAGGGAACTGAGTTTGCTTCACTGCCCTCAGACTTCAGAGAAGGGATAAAATTTCGCCAATGCCTAATTGCTGCATCACGGTATGCTCTTGCAACATCCTCACCAAATTCAGGTATCAACTTTCCCCAATTTGCCCCATCAGAACGATTACCGTTACCTTCAATTTCACACAAAAGCCAATGCTGGTCATTACTGAAATCTCCTGGTTTAAATCCAGGGGGATTTCTAATAAAATCCGGTGTAGCCCTTAAGCGATTAATCCACGCAATCCGGTTACGGTTGCGCTCTTCTTTTTCTATTGCCCGTTTCTCCCGACGCCGTGCTTCTTTTTCTTCCCATTCAAAAGCTTTTTGCAACCTCTGCGGGTTCAAAAAAGTCTCAAGGTACTCTTTAACCTCGGCTCGATCTTCTGTTACACGTCTGAGTTCACGTAACCAGTCTTCAGGTTTCTCAGCCAAATTATAAAGCCTAAAGGCAAGGGAAACCGCCACAAGCTTGTCATCCAAAAAATCGTGCGCAGCGATAAAACTCAGCACGTCTTCGAATCGTTCAGGCCCGAATTGCCAAAAGTGACCGAGCCACTGCACAGAGTAATCATCGATCAGCCGTTCGGATTTCTTTGTCTCGATTCTGCTACGCGCTTCTTCAATACTTTTCCAGAACAGTGCATCATTTAGTTCCTTCCAAACAGGAACAATTTCATGAAGTATGTTTTTGTACTCGTCGAAATCCTCACTTCGCCAGAATCGCACCGCCGGAACTTTTAACATAACAGCAAGTGCATCCGATGAAAGTGCTGCTTCAGAATATGTAGAAACCAATCGTTCAACTGCATGTGTTGCCGGGCCTAAAAGCCATACGAACTCTTTCGAGGCATGGCACTCCCCTCGCTCAATATAAGGTTCTCGGTCAAGATAACCGTTCAGACCACTAATTATTGTTTCCAACGGTTTTAGCGCGGTCAAATCATTCGGGAAGCGATCAATGAAATCATGCAAAGCTTGTTTTAATCCAGATGTTTCATACCGCTTATAAGTTTCCAGTTTTTCTAACGACACCAACAATAAATTAGCAGAGACAGCATCAGGGCTAGCATTTCCCAGTACCTCAGCCAGCAATTGTCGCGGTAAAATATAAGGTAAACGAATCAGCTCGCTCCATAGATGATTTATATGTGTCCTATCTCCACATGACATCACAGCGCGTATAGCTGCGATCCGAGCATAAATACCTAGGGCTGGATCAATTGCAATTTCTAAAAGAGTCGGCACACACCCCGTCATACCACCTTGCCAAACTAATCTTCCCAAGAAGAAAATAGCATCATCATTTTTTCGATACTCCAGAATTAAATTGAGGGTATCATTCATTAAATCTGGTTGGGCTATACGGGCAATGGCATTATTATCACGTGCCGAATGATCATCCTTGCCTTCAGCAATACGTCTAACGACATCTGTGAGTATCATTTGTCGTTCAGTTAAAGGTAAGCGAGCTACATCTCCTCCCTCAACCACGATCTCAGGCGATATTTTCAATACTTTTTGACGTAATTCACTATCGAACAAGATTAACCAAGGCAATATCGGTCGTAAACGAGGAGTTATAACTAATTGACCATATTGTTCGCGAATAAATAGGGACTCTATTGCTCGACGAGAATGACCATCATTTAATTGACGACTAAACCATTCTGCAGCGAGGAGCTCTCGCACTTCTCGGTGCCGAAATCGTACCATGCCATATATGACATCATTGAAGATACCACGTTCAAGTAGTGCTCTAACCTCTGATGGGTTCCAATCACCTAAAACAACTTCCGCATCAATGCCTTCGCCTGGATGGGTGGCATCTGGGATTCGAATGCCAGGTTCACCAGTCATAATAGCCGCAGCGGCAAGTAAACGTACGCCTGATATTGCATTCTCTCGATTGAGTGGTTGCCGTTGCGAACGGTTTGGATCAATCTCGTTTAAACGAAGATCAATATTGTGCTGAAGTAACTCAAGGCGTCCACCAAGCCTTTGTTCGGTTTTCCACTTAGCCAAAATACTCTCAAGATCGAATGGCCGCGCTGCCATCGATGTCAGATTTGCACGGTGAAGTTCAATAATCAGCTTTTCTATTTGTGGTGTTTCACGATGTTCGGCAAAGATACGAATGCCACTCTCATCTAGAGGATCGAGTATAAATACTTGTAGAGCGCTACATACTTCAACTACCTCATCTTCATCGATTTCATTAGAATCACTTTCTTCAATGACCGTCGCATCAGCCAGCAACTTTTCGAAGGGTAAATGTTGCTCTAACAGTTCTCGATCAGTTCGTGCACGCCATGCATATGGGCGACTAGAAACGAAAATGTGCGCACGCTGTTGCGCTGATTTGATCTTCAATGAAAAACGCCTAATTGCTTTCTCAAAAGCTCGAGGATTTTCAAGGCGAGCCTCATCGACCGAGTCAAGAAAAAACCATGCATCCTCGTGAGATTTCAGCCAGTTTTCAAAGGATTCTGCGCAACCAACTTCAAAAGCATTTTCGAAACCATCTTCTATATCTTCTATTCTGATGAAGAATGCTGCTCGACCTGATTGCTGGATATGCTTTGCCCGAGATTCCATCTCGAAGGTTTTTCCCGCTCCTGCTTCCGCCAAAATGACACAGCGATATTCTTCTTCAAGCGTTTGCCACTCAGTGCGTTTCTGTGTACTCCAAAGCGAGTGCAATTCGCTTTCATCTGAGTCAGCCTTTGACTTAGGTAGTAAAGAAAAATATCGTGCAAGCGGGACAGACTGGTACATCATTTCAAAACACCTCGAGAGTCTATATTCTGATACGCTCTTATTTTCAGAGAACTAAGGATTAACTCGGCAATGGAATTATCCTTAGGATTCGGTATTGCATATCTATCTTTTGGCGACACTATGGAATGACCTGTATTTCGTCTTCAGCAAACCATTGGCTTTGCTTAATTCTGGTCATTGCTGCAGCTGGATCGGACGACCAAAGCACTAAGGCGAGCGATTCTTGCGCACGGCTGCAAGTTACGTACAGTAATCGTAAAGTCCGGTCGATGGTTGTCTCTTTGCCAGCTTCAGCATTATCTTTGTCCCGTTTACTTAGCTCCATACCGCCAAAAACCTTGTCGTATTTAATGAGGAACCCTCCGGCAAGCTCATCATCCATTACAACCATGACGTGCTTGAACTCAGAGCCTTTAACTACCTGATGTGTTGCAAGCTCTGAAATCCCAGCAAGGTAATTCCGATAGCACTTAAGTTGTTTCCATGGAGCAGCAAACAGTGCACACCATCCACGGCGCCTTCTTGTTTGTTTTGACTCATCCTCACCTCGTCCAGGAGCTGGGGGGGTTGGTGACTTATCGGCATAAGCCTCCTGAAGGCGATGATCTATCTCGAACAAGCTTGCACACAAGACTGGCGCTAACACATCAGCAACCGTTGACTCTGGTTGAGCGCAAGCCGCCGCAAATATATTTACCGCCTTGAGTATTTCGTCAGTACGTGCGGCTCTTGCTTCATAGTCTTGAGGAATATTATCTAACCTGCCATATCGTCTAAAAACCTCAGTTGCCATGAACTCATTTAGAATCCCGTCATTGCTTATACAGGCTTCCAAGTGTGCCAGTTCATTAAGCAATGTTTGTACAGATGAAGGCCCCTTATTATCACCACTGCCAGATGGCGCTGCTGCATTAGGATCTAACAGAACCATTGCCTCATAAACATCAAGAAACGAGCCACGAGTGGCAACAAGCTTATGCTCAAGCGCAAGCAACTGATATTGCCCTTGATTCCAATCTGCTAAACCACTAATTTCAAACATTCGCTCAGCGCACCAGCGTTCACTAAGCACTTTATCTTCTGGACTTCGTGATGTATCCCCCAAGAAGAGCCGAACCGTTCCACCAGCTTTTTCCGTTCGGGGATGTTGTGCTGAACCCTTTGTTGGTTGCGTCCTACCTTCCAGTTCAGTTTCCCAGATTTTATTAATCAGTGTGACTATCCGTCGCTGACTACGATGATTCATTTGTAACTCAGGCGTTGCCCAGTTTTCCGGAACAATGCTTGGAAGATCCGCATGACCATCTGTATAAATTCGTTGTCGATGATCTCCCAGCAAACCAAGAGTCAAATCTCGCTCCCGCTTTTCGGCAAGTAACATCAATGAGTCCAGTACACCTTTCATCGTGTCCTGCGACTCATCAATAAGTATGATTGGATGTCGATCTTTGAGAATACTTTGAAGTGTCGGTTTATTCCGAAGCAACCATGCAGTCGCGTCCAGTACGTAATTGTGTGGTAAAGCACCCGGACCATACGTATTACGGTCGGGATGGTATATGAATACTTCTGTCGCTCGCAGAATTTCGATTTCATCTATAATTTCGTCGAGAGCGCGTTGTTTAGCTGGAGTTATACCTCTCGGTTTTGCTTCCGCCTCTGCAGTGTCTCTAGCAAGTTGCGCTTCTTTTAATGCAATAAGAGCCTCACGAATGTCATCGTTAAACCCGTTAATCAATTCCCAGCAAAACGAATGGATGGTAGACACACTGACTAAATTATTGTCCCCAAGACGTCCGTTGATTACAGAGACAGCATTCTTGGTGTAGGTCACAACTCTAATCGAACGCCCATACATCTTCAGGGACCGTGCTAATTGCCCCCCTTTCTCATGCTTGGACACACCAGTAAGGCGACGTAAAACTTCCACCAATGTTCGTGTTTTACCAGAACCAGCCCCTGCAAAAAGGAAGTAGTTACGAGGTGGAATATCTGTAAGATAGCCACAAATTTCTTCTACTACCCCTGCATCGCGATCATTGCTGTCAAGGATTGGTGAGTTAGTCATGGTATCACCTCCTTGCTTGGCTCAAGCTGTGTCTGGAGCCATTCCAATGCATCCACGATATATTTAGGACAGACAATCGGCTCTTCCGCAGCGACCTTTTCAAAGATGCTTGCGGCAAAGTCTCCTTTATTAAAAGACCCATGCATTAATTTATGCAGGGCCGCGAGCAGTTCTGGAATATTATCATTTTCAGCAACCTGTCTTGCTACTGAGCCCAGCGCGCCTTTCGGCGGCGTTATTTGCTTGCCTTCGTCATCGACCTTTTCATTCATCAACTCCTTAAACCAAGGAATATTTCTTAGGATAAGCGAATCCTCAAAAGTACTCGGCCACTGACTATCGGCTTCGGCTACAGGCAATTGCCATGCGAATCGGACAGAACATTCGGCAATTTCGTTCCAGACAAGATGCTCATCTTTCGGATTCTTGAAATCTTCAAGCTGTTGCAGCTTAGGATGCCATCCACGAAGAGTCGGGTTTCCGCATTGCAGCCCGGGCTGTCCTGTATTAGCCACAGCAACCAAGGTTCTAGCTGGTTCACCATTTTTTTTAGGTTTACCAAGTTTTTCTTCAACAGGATCGATATCTGTAATAATTACAGTAGGAATACGGAGTCTTTCAACGAGAGACCTTAGCCGATGAGCATGGCTACCACCAATATCAAGGAAGGACAGATAGCGACTGTTGAGTATTGCAAAATCTCTTTCAATGAAAAGAGGCAACAGCATACGCTCAGCAACCCCCTCGACAAAGATTGCAGCATTGGCGAATAAAAGATCTGTGTGCTGAACGCGAAAATAACGCTCAGCGAATTGACGGGTCGTTTTATCATCACCAAAAACTTGCCCAAGATTGACCACCTCAGTGGTAGGCATGGTTTGTTCATCACTCTTAGCAATGCGGCGAACATATCGTAGCCGGTCAAAATTCTCAGCATGTGCTAGATGGCTAGAATGAGTACTGATAATCAATTGGCTTTTAAGTCCTAACTCATCGCTACCGTTAGGGCTTATTAACTTATGTGCCTTGCCAGGAAATATACGTTGTACCTGGACGTGCAAATGAGCCTCGGGCTCCTCAATCATAACCAGGTGAACAGGTACTGGAGCGCCCTTTTCAGGATTTAGGCGAGCAGCTTTGAAAGAAACAAGTTGGTAACTAAGCGATTGTAAATTCTGATAACCGAGACCAATGGAATATTCCGGGAGAAGCTCTTCTAACGAATCCTTCTGCATGCTGTATTGAACAGCGGTTCCATGGTCGAGTAAATCAGCTGTCTGTATGCGCGTTCGGAAACGAATCTCTTGGGGATCATGCAAGCCTGGATACCCAAGCTCTTTAACCTCTTCTACCGAAGGTCCTATAGCCTCATGGATCTTTTTATCTAGTTCCTGCTGCGCCTCAGCAACAGCTTTTATGAGGTCAGCTCGGTGCCCATGACCTGTTGCAGCCACATTTAGGTGCTGTCGAGCAAATTTGAGAAGCTGGTTGGAGAATAAACCTATGCGATGGGGGCCAGAAGCAGATCGGGAATCAGCTTCCTCACTACCAAGGCCACGCTGTGCAGCCACAAAGTCTACTTTTATAAGTTTCTGCAGGTGCTTACGATCAATTGGGCTAGAGTCAGCATCCAGTACCTGGCTAACGTAGGTCTTTATTCCGTCCAAAGGGTTGTTATCGGCATCTAACTTATAGGCCCGAACCTGGCCGAGTTGAGAAGGTTCTCGCAGCCAAAAATCAAGAAGATCAATCGGCCACGCAAGCGAATCCTTTCCCATATCCTTCACAGGTATTCTCGTCAGGTGATACTTCCAAGCCAACTGCTTCAGCTCCTCAATGTTCGTAGCAGGTTCCAGACGCAATCGGACACCTACCCCACCCCCCTTCCAACTGAATTTTGACAAGAACGGGGAGACATAGTGGAACATACCGGCCTTAGCATCGAACCATAGATCTAGCGTTGGCATCGCCGAAAGTAAGGTTCGGAGTTGCTCTTCCCATTCACCTTCGGATGCGCCAGACGTAGATGGGTCTTCTTCTAATGCGTCCCAAGCTCTTCCAAGTTCCCGCAATTTTGGCCATTGAGAAACACTGATGTCGAAAGCACCAAATGACGAGCCATCTGCGAGGAAGTGGCGCAGCGCTGCCAGAATTGATGTTTTGCCGCTATTATTAGCACCGACGAGAATAGTAGTCTTAGGATCAATCTCAAGCTGGACCTTACCAAGTCGGCGGAACTGGCAAAGCTCAACAAACCGAAGGGATATCTGCCCAGATAATGATGTAGTGGCGTCTGCTGCTGACATTGTGGCTCCTCTCGATCCGTATAGGGATGCGCCAACCTGTAGCAGCTTAGCGCCACGCCGCAAGCCCGAGTCCTTCAACCTTGATGCTCTTGAGGCACAATTAGAAAGAATTGACACGGCAAGTCATATTACCGCTTCGCTAAAAAATGCCAATCCTTAAATATACTCTAACTGATTCATGTCACAGTGTTTTTGGGCATAGGGTTAGCAATCGGCATGGCCTATAGATTTGCGTAATGACGTAAACCCACTTGTTCAAGAACTATGTTCAAATATAAATCCTTCCTGAGAGTGATCCTATCCCAGCGCCAGAAGGCGCTGATAAAGTACCAGCAGACACATAAAACAGTTGTTCGGCGGAACACTGACGTTGCGTGACTACGACGGTCAGGTTGCAGAGGTTTTTGGGTATGGAGTGTGCGCTGAACGAAATGACTAAGGCGGAGATGCCAGAAAGCGTGCGTATTGCAAGAACGATGATCTGTTACAGGGAACTCGCCTTAAATTTTATTTATTCAACAAAGTCTTCAGAACCATCAAACCCCAGAGCCATGTCGTAACAACTATTGTCATTAAGATACCAAGGGAAGATGCATGGCTGATTCAATAAGAGGGCATAATAATATCGGATTTTAGAGTAACTATTTTTTCTTACCGCTTTATGCCGCAAATACAAATTTCTAGCTGATACACTAAAACCAAACTCCATAAACTTAGATCTAATTTCTTCTGAAATTGTAAGACTATTATTACCCTCGTAATAAATCGCAAGCTCTGGTTCTACCCAACGGCTAACCTCAATATCAAATGCTCCCAGTGTTCCCAGCCAGCTTCCCTGCGTACCATCAAACATTCGTTTATGAAAATAAAATCTGCTCATATTTTTAAGAAGTATTTTAACATCTAAATCCGAAACATCACTTTTACACTGAAAAACAACAAATGAACCAGGCTTATCTTCCAGCAACCAAACATCAACAAGTCTTTTATAGTAATCAGCAATATTCTTTCGCTCTGTAAAGGACATTCGGAGATCTGCAGCGGGTAAAACAAGAGTACCATTTTTATTGAGGGAGGTTATCACCTGCACTGCTCTTTGCAGCATCTTAAACTCAAAAAGTAAGCCTGCACGAATGAACAAATGTGATAATTCTGAATCAGACTTCTTCACAAACCGGTCACGATGATGTGAGTATTTTCCACATAAAACAATACCCAGAGTCACCAACTCCCGATAAAAAAAGAGAGGAGCATCAGGATATTCCAGCGCATAGCAACATTCGGTAAGACGATATCTGATAAAACGCGGCATGGTAGATAATATCTTATCATTAAATAACTCCTCCGTTGCCTGAAAAAAGAACTCTCTGTCGACACCATTAAAATCAGCAATATTGCAAAGTATAGCGATACTATAATTTCGGTTGTGTTCAACAAATTTCTCGTGAAGTTCTCTGTTATAAGGTGCACCACCATCAACACCTTTATTATTGTGCTCAACTTTATCCGAAAAATAGTTGCTATCAATAGACAAGTGGATTTCAAGAGCACCCAGCAAATAATGCCTGGCTATCTGGGCCTGTTTTCCAGTGATCCCTGCCTTCTGAAGGATACTGTTGATTCTGCGAAAAATACGGCGATACCACTCTTCTGCAACGGGGTCTGCGCATATGAGACTCATCACCACCTGACTAAAGTGAAGACTGTCGATAGCATCAAACGCTGCTTTCTGTACAGATGTTGTGGCTGGCATAAGTTAGTGTCAAAAAAAGTAAGTGGTAATTGCCAATTTTAGACACCATTCGACTTCATTACAATCCATCGTATACCAGCCAGTCGGCTCAGGTATTGAATAACGGAGAGCCGTTATTAAACAAATAACTTACATCCTTACAGTTCAATGAGGTAGAAAGATGACCACCTACACCCGGACGGTAAAAATCCTGCGCATGCGAGCAGTTGCGGCCAAACTCGGCATCGCTCGTTCCACCATCTATGACTGGCTCAATGCCAAATCCCCACGTCATGACCCAGCATTCCCGAAACCCTACCCTCTAGGTAAACAATCAGTTGGCTGGCTCGAATCCGAACTTGACGATTGGGTTTTGCAGCGCAAACACGCACTGCTCTGATCTTCTCTCTCCTCTGCAGGCGACTGTCGAAGGAGCATCCTGAAATACCACATAAAAAAACATTCACCGCATGCCCTTACCCGGCAGGGTTAGTCGCATCGGTGATGTCATCCCTGCGTTATTTGGATTGAAAAAAAGGAAATTGAAATGTCATATTTACCCCCTGCACTTCCACTGGTTAATTCTGCCAGTCCCTTCCCCGTTGATGCATTGCCATTGATAATGCAAAACGCCATCAACTATCTTCAGGATGGTGGAAAAGTACCGACTGTACTGGCCGTGAACGCTGTTTTAGCGGCAGTATCGCTGGCCTGCCATTCGCATATCAATGTACTCAATCCCTACACGGGCACGGAGGAGCATTGTTCACTCAACATCCTGACGCTCGCTGATTCAGGAACGGGCAAATCGTCCGTCAGCAAACAGGTAATGAAACCCTTTGATGCTTTCAGGGCTGAGTTGGCCGAATCGCATCGGGTAAACATGGTTGTCTGGCGCGAAGATTATGTCGTCTGGAAAACCAGTTTGAAGGCGCTGGAAAGTAAGCTGCGCGATGCAGTTAAAAAAGACCAGTGTACAGACGAGGCCCAGGCAGCCCTGAAATCTCACGCATCGGTTGAACCCGTCAAGCCTCTACTTTCGACGCTGGTCTACAATGACACCTCGCTTGCCGCGCTCATCGCTGGCCTGAATGCCTATCCCTGCGCAGGTCTGATTTCTGATGAAGCAAGCAACTTCTTTGACGCACGTCTTAAAGATAATCTGGCGTTCTTCAATAAAGCCTGGGATGGCGATGTGTATGAGCATAATCGTCATCAGCGTGCCACCCAGTGCTTTAAACCCACGCTGACGGTGTCATTGATGTTACAGCCTTCGCTTTTTTTCGATTACATGAAAAAGGATGGTGATAAAGCATTAGAGAGCGGTTTTTTATCCCGCTTTCTCTTTTCAAATATCACCCCAAACAACACACTGAGTTCCTGTGTGTTGAGCCACCATTATCGTCCGGCTACCGCTTACCGTGATGAAAGTGCTTTAACCTGCTTTCACGACCTGATTGGTAAATTACTCGGGCAACAGCTTAAACAAATTAATTCAGGTGAAGGTAAGAAAAAGGTTCTCAAGCTTTCACCTGAAGCTGAAGTCCACTGGGAGACGATGCGTGAAAACTGGCTGAGATACATACTCCCGGGTGGTGCCTGGTCATATATCAAACCCATGGTACTTAAAGCCAGTACGAATGCGTTGCGTATCGCTGCGTTGCTGAATTACTTCGCCAACCAAGACGACGACATTATTACTCTTGATGTTATTTCGCGGGCATCAGCGATGATGAACTGGTATCTCAATCATACCGCGGCCTGGTTTTATCAGTTCACGGATGAGTATAAATTCCAGCAGGACGTGCAAATACTGACTCAGTGGATCTATCATAAATTCAGGTCCACTAATGGCTTACCGTTCAAAAAGAACGATGTCATTAAATATGGTCCGAACAAATTTCGCCGCAGCGAAAGACTGGAACCATTGCTGAATGCCATCATGAACACAGGTGTTTTCGCTTATATTGTTAAATCCCCTGAAAACCCGGCGATTTATATTACCTGGCGCATGAACGATGGTCGCTATATGCCATTTTATGATGATAAACAGCCACCTTCGCCTCAGAACCCTACTTAGCCAGAATAGCTACCTCATACCTGAGCACTATTTTTTTGGATAACGCAACAATACACAGGCTCGTGGTCCGGAGGAGATCGCGAGCCTTATCCATCTGAAAAATACACAGTGATACATTGCTCCTCTGCTACAACCGCTACTGTAGCGAACTGTAGCGGCATTCTGGAAAGTACCCGCAAATGAAACCTGCTCTTTTGCTCACAAATCACCCAGCACGGGACAGACGGAATCACTTCAACACAGTTTAGCGAGGAAGCATTACAGCTCAGACAAGTTGCTCTATTGTTATAGCCTGTGTCGCTACAGCGCTGCTACAGCCGTGTCAGATTGTGGTTTTGATTGGACCTCTCAATGATTCAGGACTGGCTGCAACCAAAATTCCTGTGTTTGTCAGAATTATCTTTGCTAAATCGCTTAGCCAGATAAGACAGTCTTCTCATGATAGTATCGTAATGCCAGGCAAAATGTTCCCCATTTGCATTCAAATTAAAATCACCTTCATGTACAAACTCTATCAGGGGATAATATTTTTTTTGATACTCCTGATATGCGTGAAGGTTCAACGTTCTGATCCATGCCTCCATAATCATCAATCCCAGACAGTGAACGTAATGTCCCTGTATCGGATAATAGGTACCGGCACTGTAATAGGCATCGTTATTCAGCATCAATGCCACATGATAATGCTTCTTTCCTTTTTCTTCACCGAACTCTCTCGCCCATACATAACGAACGTTACGGGGATGAACTCGTTTACCCTGTTTTACCTTTCTCTTCTGCGTTTGTTTAATCTGTGATTTTAACGACTCCATAAAGCGGGTTATCAATTGATGATCTGTCTTATAGCTTTCGTAATTAGCATCAGGAAACCTCAGAATAATATTCAGGATAAACGTCCTTGGGTACTCACGTAAGGAATTCTGCAGTGTTTCATGAATACGGTTGATGTGATGCTGATTGTAACCCATATCGTTGCTCATACTTCAATCCTTGTGTTATTCATCTCAATACAATCTGCAAGAAGAGTTAATTAATACATTCAAATTTACATTTTAGGAAATAGTCAATGTTATTGACTTAACTGTATTAAGTCATCTTTATTATTATAATACCAATCAGACATGTAATATTAACCGACAGGCATTTTTGCTATAGAAGAAAGAAACACTTAATAACATCAATTAACTTACATAATATAGTCAATAATCACTCTGAAGTTAGATACTTTAAAATGAGTAATCAGCATTATGATGATTTGTGATTTATTCGACGGATAAAATTGTATTACAGATCATTTCAAACCTATATCACCCAAATGAATCAGTCTGACTAATGTCATTCGGTTGCTGCAACTTGTTGATCTGTCGCACCGATCGATACTCAACATTAGATAGCTTAAACCTATTGATAAAGATGGATTGATCGATATTTTAATAGATGATAACGATCAATTCCTGGAAACTGATCTGTATTAACGATTATCCGCAGCATCATTTAATCAATACGATCAGCCTGCTCCCCTTAAAACGGAAGCGGGCTTTTTTGTATGTAAATCATCAGGAAAGGAAACTGAATGCTCAGAAACCATTACGCAACTCTGGCTGGGTTACTGCTGCTGAGCCACAGTGCCAGCGCCGTACAGGGTGACCAGCAATGGGGTGACTGGTACGGAAACATCAGTGCCATGGAGTTTGAACTCAATACTCAAAATGCTTCAGGTGAAGTACTCACACTGACCTGCACAAGCGGAAAGCTGTCTGCTGCTTACAGCATGCCTGCAGAGGATTACCGCGTCTCGTCACAAACAGGACTTTCTGAACCTGGAGTCAGTATCAATGGTACGAACCATCCTTTGGATGAAACGGCCTTTACTGCGCTAAAAGCGACAAGTGAAAAAGACGTTATAAAAATGACCTCTATGAATGCCGCTATATCTAAACAATTCATCGCCAAAGGGCTGAATGAGGCGCTGGCTGATGCCACCTGGCAGGACTGTATTAATCATTAATAAACTGAAAGGAAACCTTATGCGTAAACTCGTTATTTTATCTCTCAGCTCCGCAGCACTGTTTATTCCTTTGGTCTCGTCTGCAATGACAATTCACGGCGACATACATCCCGAACGCTATACCTTCTTTCTGACTCAGGAAGGCAGTAATCAACTGAAACAGGCAAATGACAGGATAGCGAAGAACCCGCAGGCTTATACGCTTGATGTGAATCATACCGGCATTCAACCCTTTGACGCTGTTCGCTGGGACGGGAAGCCTGTAAAAGCCGTTACCTGCGTCCTGGTAGACGGCGTGATGATGGGACAAAAAGCCACGTGGTCACAATGTAAAGACGAGAGCGGTGCTGAATATTTCGGCAATAAAGGCTGGCTGGTACGTGATTACGTCGCAAAAGCCTGTGAAGTCGGAAAATCAGATTGTCCTGTTTATCTTGTGCTTCAGACAGATCCGCCAACAATGCGCAGCGATATGGCTAATTTCGTTCCTGCCCCTAAAAACTTTAATGCTTCGACAAGCCTGACGGATGAAATTAAATCTGAAGGTTGCCAGATGGCGGATAACTCATTTGAACATGCCAAAAGTACTTTGCGTTGTCGTGCCATTAATACCGTGCGTTTCATCCGTAAACAAAATACCGAAGCGGCATATGAAGCAGATTTAACCACCACGACGGGTGAAGCATTCACTATGTCAGTGGGGTATACCTACGGTAATCCGTCCGCCAACGAGCCGGGCTGGCGCACTATTTCGATCAACCAGGGAGACATCATTACTGATATCCGTAAGCAGGGCCATTGGGTTCCCAATGGTTATAAATAACCTTATCAGTGAGATAACTTTTTATTCGGCATTCAGCTAATGGAGGTTCAGTGGGAAAAACATTACAGCAGGAAACGCCACCAACCGTGGACTGTACCTGGCAGCTTGTTTTGAGTGTTGCCGGTGTGACATTGATGCGCAGCAATTCTGTTGCGGTTAAAGCTCTGGGAGCCAGCCTCACCACACTGAGTCTGATACGCATCATTAAAAAACTCGCCACACTCGCCTGATCACCCTTTCTGAGCGCTCAGAGGATCAAAGTTATATGTCTGAAAATACCCAGGGGAAACTCAAAGGACTGAAAGAGAAATTCAGTATACGGCGAAATGTTTCCTCCACTGATAATCCGGTTGAGCGGGTTGAAGAAAGTGTCAGTGAGCAAACGACAGAAGTGCCAGAATCCCGTACTACACGATATAAGCGATTGCTCGAAATTATCGTTATCAACGGCTTGCTGAACATTGCTGAAGATAAACTCAGTGACGATGTATTTATCGAGTCGGTGTTCAGTAAGGCTTATGAGCTTCTGCCCGTACCGGTCAGACTGGTTGTCAGAAGGGAATGGTGCCTGGCTTATCTCCAGTCACGGAAAGCCCCGTTACTGGCGCAACTCCAGCTCTACCGGGGCCGAAAGACACGACTCAGCAGAACTAGTGCCACCTGCGCTACAACCAACGTTACCGCCAGCGACCTAATCAGACTCATTAATAACAGACAGGGCCATCCTTCGGGGTGGCCTTTTTTATGCCCATTCTCTACAGGAGTTTTTATGACCCGTTTAGCCAGCCGCTTCGGCTCAGTCAATCTTGTTCGCCGCGACCGCCCGTTAACCCGTGACGAACTGGCACACTATGTGCCGAGTGTCTTCAGCGAAGATAAACATGAATCCCGCAGTGACAGGTACACCTATATCCCGACTATTTCCCTGCTCGATAACCTACAACGCGAAGGCTTCCAGCCATTCTTTGCCTGCCAGACCCGAGTTCGGGACCAGAGCAAGCGAGATCACACCAAACACATGCTGCGCCTGCGTCGCGAAGGCCAGATCACTGGCAAACAGGTGCCAGAAATCATCCTCCTTAATAGCCACGACGGCTCCAGTTCATACCAGATGCTACCGGGATTATTTCGTTCAGTTTGTCAGAATGGTTTGATTTGTGGTGAGTCGTTTGGGGAAGTACGCGTGCCGCATAAAGGTAACGTGGTGGAGAAAGTCATTGAAGGGGCTTACGAAGTACTGGGGATTTTTGACCGGGTGGAAGAGAAGCGCGATGCCATGCAGTCGCTTTTGTTACCGCCACCGGCACAGCAGGCAATGGCGAAAGCAGCATTAACCTATCGCTTTGGTGAAGAACATCAGCCGGTGACGGAATCGCAGATACTATCTCCGCGCCGCTGGCAGGATGAAAGTAACGATCTCTGGACCACTTACCAGCGTATTCAGGAAAACCTGATTAAAGGTGGACTGTCTGGACGAACTACCAAAGGTAAACGGGCACATACACGCGCCGTTAAAGGTATCGACGGTGATGTGAAACTCAATCGTGCCCTTTGGGTGATGGCCGAGAATATGCTGCAGCTTGCTTTATGAATCCTTCCTCTATTTTCTCTTAACGCCTTTCCGAAGATTAGGAAGAGCTTTTTCTTCTAAGGAGCAGCCATGCCTGCGATCAATTTATCCCCCGTATTTCCAGCAAACGAGCAGCGAGTCATCCGGCGAGCATTACGTCTGTTGGAGAAATACCAGCGTCAACCGAGTGAGTCATTTACCTCCACCAGCCTCACAAAAACCTGGTTGCAACTGCAGATGGCTCACCTGGAGCGGGAAGTCTTCATCGTGATGTATCTCGACAATCAGCATTGTTTGCTGGAGCGAGAAACGCTGTTTACCGGCACGCTTAGCCATACCGAAGTACATCCGCGCGAAGTGGTGAAGTCAGCCCTGAAGCACAACGCCGCTGCAGTAATTCTGGCGCATAACCATCCGTCTGGTACGACAGAAATCAGTCAGCAGGATAAACACATCACCCAGCGAATAATGAAAGCGTTAGCACTGGTAGAAGTGCGAGTGCTGGATCATTTGGTTGTTGGGAACGAAGTGGTGTCTTTTGCTGAATGTGGTTGGTTGTGAGGTGCAGAATGAAAATCATCAGTAAGCGCCAGGCGATGCATATTTATCGTCAGCATCCCGAATCCCGGTTATCTGCCTTCTGTACAGGTCACTACCAGTGGCATGGCAGTGTCTGCCATTACTACGGACGTGAAGTTCAGAATATCAGCGGTGTACTCGCTGTTTTTGTTGAGCGTCGTCAGGATCGCGCAGGCCCATATGCCATCCTTCGCAGCGTGACGATGAATTAATCACTTCTCTCAGTCATTAAGGAATATGTTAATGCAATCGACCACCTTATCCGGCTCATCAGCGGAGAACGCATCCTGCCTTCAGTGGGGATTAAAACGTAATATCACGCCGTGCTTCGGCGCTCGCCTGGTACAGGAAGGCAACCGTCTCTACTTTCTGACTGATCGGGCTGGGTTTGATGGCTCATTCAGTGACGATGAAGCATTGCGTCTGGACCAGGTGTTTCCACTGATGATGAAACAGCTAGAGCGGATGCTCACCACTGGAGAGCTTGATCCCCGCTGTCAACACTGCGTCACTCTGCATCACAATGGACTCACCTGTGAAGCTGACACTCTCGGCTCTCATGGTTACGTTTACATCGCTATTTATCCCCAGTCAGCCGTAACCAGGTAACACCTTCCTCTTCCTTTATCAGGGACTCAACTCATGCATATTTCAACTGTACCGGCCACGGTGCCGGTTTCGCCACGCCTGTCGCCCGTTCAGGTCTGGCAGCAACTGTTAACGTACCTACTGGAACACCATTACGGTCTTACGCTCAACGACACACCATTCCATGATGATTCAGCCATCCAGGAACATATCGAGGCGGGTATCACACTTGCTGATGCGGTGAATTTCCTGGTGGAACGCTATGAACTGGTGCGCATCGACCGTAAAGGATTCACCTGGCAAGAGCAGACACCATTCCTGACTACTATCGATTTACTCAGAGCCAGGCGAGCTACCGGATTAGTGCACACATAAATAGCGCAAGTCTTTCTCCCTATCTCGCTTTATTTTTCTCATCAAAAAGGGGTGAAAAAACTTTTAGGCACCTGTATAGGCACCAAAGAAAAGTTGAATTAGAGGTTACCTAAGTTATTTCAATGAATTACAACACCAATTCAGACTCCCCCAGCCCACCAAAATTCTCCATCGGTGATTACCAGAGTCATCCGATGAAGTCCTAAGAGCCCGCACGGCGCAAGCCCTGCGGGCTTTTTTGTGCCCTCAATTTGTCCATAGTTGTCCAAGATAATGCATCTTCATCCTGTGCTAGTGGGCGAAGTTTTAGGGAGATGGCAAAACGTACCTTAATCATATCCCCTTTCGTGCGGTGATAGACCCAAGACAGCGCCTCTCGTAGTCACCGAATGACTTTCACTGAGTGCTGCCCCCCATGCCAATGCGTTTTATGACCTAATGCTAAACGCGACAAAACGAACCCCTCTGCTATAACAAGGTGCGCCTCACTGGCAAATCTGAACGGGGTTAAGTGCCTTCCCTACCCTGACATTCACATCGGTCTGTCGCAGCCTTCATTTTCAGTATCACCGCCTGTATTATTGGTACGAAAAGCACCTGAAATAAGGTATAAAGCGGCATGAAAATTCCAAACAGAATCCAACCCCTGATCGATGACGGTCTGGTAGACGATGTGCTTCAGCGCCTCAAAAGCGGCAAAGAAGCCGACGTTTACACTGTCATGTGTGGCGACAAAATCCAGTGTGCCAAAGTGTACAAAGAAGCCTCGCAGCGCAGCTTTAAACAGGCCGTGCATTATCAGGAAGGGCGCAAAGTCCGTAACACGCGTAATTCGCGCGCCATGCAAAAAGGCTCAAAGTTCGGACGCAAGCAGCAAGAAGAGACCTGGCAAATGGCCGAGGTCGATGCGCTGTTCCGCCTCGCGAACGCCGGGGTGCGCGTCCCGCAACCCTATATGTGTATTGATGGCGTGTTATTGATGGAGCTGGTGACTGATGCAGAGGGCATGGTCGCGCCGCGCCTGAGCGATGTGACGTTAACGGAAGAAAGCGCCGTTGCAGATTTCCATACGATGATCCGCAATATCGTTCGCATGTTATGCGTTGGCATTGTGCACGGCGACTTATCTGAATTTAACGTATTACTGGATGCCCAAGGCCCGGTGATTATCGATCTCCCGCAGGCCGTCGACGCCGCCGCGAACAACCACGCAGAATCTATGTTTGAACGTGACGTGGGCAACATTACCGCCTACTACGGCCAGTTCGCCCCGCAACTATTGCAAACGCGTTATGCGAAAGAAATTTGGGCGTTATATGAAGACGGGAAGCTGACCCCAGAATCCCCGCTGACCGGTCTCTTTGTCGAAGAGCTTCAGGATGTCGATATGGGCTCACTGATGGATGAAATTATTGCGGCAGAAGATGAGTACTACGATCGGCAGCGCGCAGCCCAGGAACGCGACGATCAATAGCGGTGGAAAGAGAGGGGTTGTTGCCAGGCTTATGTCGTATAAAACAGTATGCAAACAGCCTAACCACCCTATTAAATTTCACGGCTTATCCACTGGCGCGTTTCACATTAGGATGTTTTGTTAACTCTGACCTCTATTATTCGCAGGCCCCCTTATGAACACGTTCAGCATCATCGCCATCCCCTTCTTCGTCGTGGCGATCGTCATGCTCGCGCTTGCGGCTACGCGTAAAGAGCGTGTTTTTTTGATAACCGGCGGCGTGTTTATGATCTCCTCAGTGGTCAACGCGGTGATAGGTCTGTCGCTGTAAAATCTCCTTTAAACGCTTCCACGCTTCAAAGCCCACTGATCCACTTACAGTTTTTTCCTAGAGCCGTGCCGCTTCGCTCGTGCCATCCTTAACACGCTCATAACATGAATAACGTTAGTTGAGGATATTATGAAAAAGACAATTATTGCATTATCTGCACTTCTGCTGGCGACGCCTGTTTTTGCCGCAACCACACATGCAACCGACGATACCGTTGCCGCTGCGAATGAAAACGCGAACAACGCCAAGCAAAAACTGCATGAAGAGCAGCACAAAGGTGAACAGCTGAAGCTGAAATCTGAACATGCCGCGGAAGGCAAAAGCGAAAGCTTTGGCAGTAAAGTGAGTGAAGACTCGCAGAAAGCCTGGCATAAAACCAAAGAAGGTACCGAGAAAGGGTGGGATGCCACTAAAGAAGGTACAGAGAAAGGCTGGAATAAGACCAAAGAAGGCGCAGCGACGCTTGAAAAGAAAGTCACTGAATAATCCCTTTTCTCCCCTACCCAAGGCCGCCTCGCGGCCTTTTTTATTGCCCGCCTAAAAACTTTTCGAATAACTTTCCGACTCCATGCGTTTACACCCTGTCGCTTAATGGAGATCCCACGATGACTCGCCTGACACTACTTTTGTTAACGCTGATGCTGTGCCCGAGCCTACGCGCAATGCCTGTCAGCTATGTCATTGATACGCATAGCACACCTATCACCCTCTCCTGGCACGCGTTCGGCGGCATTCTTTCCTGGGCTAATCTCGACAGCGCGACGGGAAATGTGACGTTAGATCCCGAAAATGAATTTGCCGATCGCATCAACGTGAAAATCCCCGTCTCGACGCTGGTCGCCTCTAACAGCCTGCTGACCTGGCAGCTTAAAAGTGACATGTTTTTCGATGCCGCGCGCTACCCCAATATTGTGTTCAGCAGCACCCGAGTAGTGTCACTCGGGAACGGTCGTTTCAGGGTATTTGGTTCGTTACAGGTCAAAGATGTTCAGCGTCCGGTGATCCTTGAGGCGGTGCTGGAAGGTAGCAAAGTGACCGATGAAATCTCCCTTCAGGCGACGACCGCCATATCACGTTCCGCCTGGCACATGGATAAATTCGCCATGGTGGTCGACGATCGCATCAATATCAAAATTGATATCCATGCCAAATCATGACAGCGCAGAGTGCAAATGCCGTGCGCTTTCATGCAACTGCTCGGCAGGATTACGTCCGATAAGCACAAATTGATAGCCCCGGCTATTCCACCACGCGACGTTCATGCCGTGTCGCGTTTCACGGGTGATGTCCGTGCGACTCTGCTGCTCCAGCGGAGAAATGCAGAGCGCCATCGGGCCGTAATCTGCATGGATCCAGGCTATCTGCGCAATAGATGTGCTCTCGTAGCGCAGGATGCGGACCATTTTCAGCTCCGCGCTTTGCAATGCGAGTTGCTGCTCCTGGAGGTTTAGCCCAATGTCCTGGGCAGTTCGCGTCAGCCCTTTCTGAAGGATTGACGGTGAGCTGTCCAGATCGAGCAAAGTCTCAGCGCTATAGAGCGACATGTATTGGGCTTCGAGATCGCGAATATGGCCATTTTCGTCACGGTTCTCACCGGACGGGCGCACCAGATAACCCAATCCCGACCCGATAACCAGGAAACTGAGCGACGCGGCGATCATTGCCCGACGGCTCACGCCTGTGCGTTTCGTCGACTGGGCGTCCAGATAAGCGTCCAGTTTTGCCTGCATTCGCGCGTACGGCGCATCGTCCAGTAAAGGCGCAAAAGCGCGCGGATAATCCTGCGTGCTTTTCATCAGCTCAGCGGTACGTGCAGCGAGGGATTCATCGCTGTTTAGCTGCTTTTCAAAGGCCTGAGCGTCAGCATTTTCCATTTCGCCGTCAAGCCAGGCGACTATCGCATCATCGTCATAGGGGGGAGTAAAACGTAGCGAGTTCAAGATCGTTTCTCCTTTGCCACAGGCCGCACGGCGGCTGATTTCGCAAGCGTTGCCCGTGCCGTTGCCAGTCGGCTCATTATCGTGCCAATCGGCACCGACAGCGTGTCTGCCGCCTCCTGATAGGTAAAGCCCTCGACATACACTAAAAACACCGCATTACGCTGCGCTTCCGGGAGGCCGTTCACGCTCTGCATAATTTTTTGGTAGTGCATACGATCTTCATCCTGCCCATGCGTATCCGGGGCGATAAGTTCGTCGCTGGGCACGAATCCCTGCCCCATTCTGACGTGGCGAGCGCGGAGATCGGAAATCCAAATCGAATGAAGAATCGAGAACAACCATCGGTCGATACGCGTGCCAGGAGAGTATTGCGCGCTCCTTTCGAGCGCGCGCACGCAGGTGGACTGAACCAGCTCTTCAGCAAGATCCCGATTGCGAGACAGCACCAGGCCATAGCGCCAGAGGCGCGTCAGATGGGCTGCAAGATGTTGGCGAACATCACTGGTGGTAATTTTTAGCGCTCCTGTAAGGGTCAGGATTCCGGATGCCCGTTAATCGCGCTCTGCAGATCGCGATACTCTTCGCAGTGTTGGCCGCAAATTCCGGCGATAACCTGCAGCTGCTCTTTTGCCAGATCCGGGCGGCCTTTCACTATCCAGGCTTCACCCAGATATTCGCGGGCTTTGGCGTAATTCGGTTCAAGGGCAAGCGAACGCTGGTAGTAACCGATTCCCTCGTCCGTGCGCCCGAGCTTACGCGTCGCGTACCCGCGATAATTCCACGCCTCAGCAGTATTGGCATTTTTCAGCGTATCCAGCAAATTCAACGCGGCCTGATACTCACCTTTTTTCGCAAGATGATAGGCATAGTTGGTTTTATCCCGATCGCTAAGGCGGGTCGATTTCTCCGGCACGCACTGTTTCGTCGTGCTGTCGTAGACCTGGCCTTTCGGGCAATCGGGCGTTTTGCTCTCGGTACTGTTATCCCCCATCGCCAATGCCTGTGGTGCCTGTAAGCAAAATAACAGCATTGGGATAGCCAGAGAACGGGGGTTAAAAAGTGGCGATTTAACTTTCATTTTCTACTCCTGTGGGTGTTGGTCAGGTGAACAAGGTGTAAACGCCTGAGCCTCCCGTTCTATTCGAAGAAAATGAAATTTTTTACTGATATAAAAATCATGCTGATTGCGTATTCCTCACGCAAGCGCCGGGTATTAAATTAAATAAAGATTAACGACAGCTTAATTACCCCATTTAACTAGCACAGCATTTCTATATTGCCAGTGTTATTTCAAACGGTGGGCGTAAACATAATATATCTTAAACTCTATTATACACCACTCCTAAACTAAAACTTTAGCCTCTCTAAATTGACTGAATATTTACATAACCCCCCGAAAAATATATTCATAGACCAATACGGCCGTTGAATTCCCAGCGCTGTAAACATCCTGCGATAAAAGCCTTACGCAGGGCACATCAGCGGCGAAAAGGCTGATAAACACGCGTACGTAAACAGTCACTTCAGATAGACTTAACTGCGATATCAATGGCGCTTAATTTGCTTAATTCGTTATTTATAGCTATATCATTTTCAGGCACCCCAAAATAATACCGCTATAAAATACAGGATTTTAAATAACAGATAACAAAGCAAAAATAGACATTATCTACAGTACATCCTTTGAATAATCTGATGTAGCCACTCGATATGCTGGCGGGCATCGATCGCTCTAAAAAATGACGGTGAGCACTATTTCAATAAATAGCGACTCCGCCGGGGGCGCTCATTACCCGCAAAAAGCAGGCTTCATCTTACACGCCATTAAAAAACTGTCAGGAGTCATTATATATGAGCCAAATCTCTGTCATTTCGAAACTCACTGGCGTGGAAACCACCACGGAAGGTCAGCAAGTCTCACTGAGTCAATCCTCAATTGTTAAGCTCCACGTGGGTAGAGCGGATATTTCGCACTACACCCGTAACGGAAATGACCTTGTCGTCAGTCTGAACTCCGGCGAAACCATTACGCTTAAAAACTTTTACGTCGGCGATGCGCAGGGCTCAAGCATGCTGGTGCTGGAAGAAAGCAACGGTGCATTGTGGTGGATAGAAGACCCAACTGCAGTGGAGCATTACGAAGCTATCTCATCAATTGACGCTCTTATGGCGGCATCAGGGGGTGAAGCGTTCGGCGGTGCCGCTATTTGGCCGTGGGTACTCGGTGGCGCGACTGTTGCAGGGGGTATTGCCGTGGCGGCGAGTAGCGGCGGAGGCGGCGGTGGTAATGGCGGTGGCGACGACGGGAACACGACTAACCCAGGCAATCCGGGTAATCCTGGCAACCCAGGAAATCCGGGCAATCCAGGGAACCCGGGAAATCCGGATACAACACCCCCCAACGCACCGACAAATCTCGCCTTCTCGGGAGACGGTAAAATTGTTACCGGTACGGCTGAACCCAACAGTATCATTACGCTCAGGGATGCCAACGGCAATTTAGTCGGAACAGGAAAAACCGGCAGCGACGGGAAATTCACCATCGAATTGGGCACGCCGCTGATTAACGGTGAGCAAATCACCGCAACGGCAACCGATGCCGCTGGAAACATCAGTCAAGACGGCCACGTCACCGCGCCCGATCTGGTGACGCCTGATGCCCCTACCCTGGTTCTTGTGAACGATGATGTCGGGAGCATTACCGGCCCTCTCACTCAAAACCAGGTCACTGACGATGCCCGCCCGACGCTGAGCGGTATCGGTGAACCCGGCACCCTCATTACGATTTACGATAAAGACGTGCAAATCGGCACAACCAAAGTCGGCACTAACGGCAGTTGGTCATTTACGCCCGGCACGGCCCTTTCTGAGGGCAATCACTCCCTGACCTTTACCGCAACCGATGCGGTGGGTCATGTCAGTGTGCCATCCGGTGCATTTACCCTGATGGTGGATACCGTCGCGCCGAACGCACCGGTGATCACACTCAACCCTGCGGGCACTCAGGTCAGCGGGACCGCAGAGCCAAACAGCACCATTACCCTCACCAGCAACGGTCAGCCGATTGGCAGCGGCAAAGCCGATGGCAACGGTAACTTCACCATTACCTTATCGCCGCCCCAAATTGACGGTCAGACGATTTCGGCGGTTGCCTCTGACGAGGCCGGTAACAAGAGCCCTCCAGCCACCGCCATCGCGACTGACAGCACCGCACCGGCGATACCGGGCGACCTTGTCGTGAATAACGGTGGGAATAGCGTCTCGGGTACGGCTGAACCGAACAGCACCGTTACGATAAAAGCGCCTAATGGCGATGTGATTGGTGAGGGCCCCGCGGGCAGCGACGGGAAATTCACCGTACCCATCAGTCCGCCACAAACGAATGGTGAAGTTTTACAGGTGGTTGCCACCGATCCGTCGAGCAACACCAGTCTGCCAGGACAGGCTGATGCGCCTGACACCACCAAACCGTTAGCACCCGATAATCCCGTCGTTTCTGGTGACGGAACCAAAGTCACCGGGACCGCGGAACCGGGCAGTACCGTGACCATCCGCGAAGATGGCGTAAAAATTGGCGAAGGCAAAGCAGACGATCAGGGCAACTTTAGCGTGACGATCGCTCCGCCAAAACTGAACGGCGAAACCCTCACCGCCGAGGCCGCCGATAAAGCCGGAAACACGGGACCCACGGCGAATGCCACCGCCCCGGACATCACGCCTGCACAGACGCCGACGATAGTCTCCGTGGAAGACAATGCCGCTAACGTGACCGGTCCTGTTCCGCAAAACGGGCTGACCAACGACAATACGCCAACCATCACCGGCACCGGCGAACCGGGAACGCTTGTTTATATCTACAGCGGTGACACCCAAATAGGTACCGCTAACGTGCTCTCCAACGGGAGCTGGTCGTTTACGCCAGTTGTGCATTTACCGGAAGGCGGACATGTTTTAACCGCCGTCGCCGTGGACGATGCGCTCAACCGCAGTGAAACGTCAAACAGCTGGAGTATTACCGTCGATAGCCTCGCGCCTGCGGCCCCGGTCATTACCCAACTGATCGATGACGTGCCGGGTCGAACCGGCGCGCTCAATATCAACGAAACCACTAACGATAACCGTCCAACGCTTAACGGCACGGGTGAACCGGGTACAACCATCAGCATTCGTCTTGACGGCTCGCAGATCGGCACGGCGGTGGTCAATGATGGCGGAGCCTGGACTTTCACCCCGACCATTGTGATCCCAAACGGGCAACACACCCTGACCGCAGCCGCGATTGATAAAGCAGGCAACGTGAGTACAGCGTCTGGCGGATTTACCTTCACGGTAGATACGACTGCGCCGCCGCCGCCGTCCATTACCACGGTCACGGATAATACCGGTGATGTCCAGGGCACCCTCACCAGCGGCTCAGCGACGGACGAAACCCATCCTGTGATGCAGGGCACGGCTCCTGCGGGCACCACAATTGCCATTTACGACGGCACGACGCTGCTGGGGCCTGCCGTGCTCGATGGCAACGGCGGCTGGAGCTTTACCCCGCCCAATACGCTGACGGACGGCACGCACGTATTAACGGCGGTGGCGACAAATGCCGCAGGAACCTCCACCCCTTCTGGCTCGTTTACGCTGGTGGTCGATACCGTCGCACCCGCCACGCCTGATTCACCAGAGATTACCGTCAACCCGGACAATGCCCCCACCGGTACTCAGCTTAATCCCGGAGAAGCGACGCGCGATACCTCGCCAACGTTGAGCGGCACCGGGAATGCGGGTGATACGGTCACGATTTACATTGATGGCGTCAAACAACCCGATGTGGTCATCGTCAATAGTGACAATAAATGGAGCTGGTCGCCTGTACCGCCGCTGGTTAATGGCACGTATGACATCGCATTAACCGTGACCAACAAAGACGGCGCGGGCAATGAGAGCGCCCCGTCGCAGCCGGTAACCATCGTGATTGATACCGATGCACCGGCCACGCCGGGCATTCCGGTGGTTACGGATAACGTCACTGAGATAACTGGCCCTGTCAGCAATAATGGCAGCACCAACGATCCGCGTCCGGTGCTGAGCGGCACGGGTACGGCGAACGATGTGATCGTCATTTATGACAGCATTAACGGCGCCGCAAAAGTGGAAGTCGGCCGCGTGACCGTTGACGCCCAGGGCAACTGGAGCTGGCGACCGGATACGCCCCTGACGCAAACGTCGCACGCGTTCACCACCACCGCAACCGATGAAGCGGGCAACGTGTCGGGGACATCAGGCTCGATCACCGTGACCGTCGATACCGATGCGCCGTTGGCTCCGGCCATCACGGCAGCGGGGGGTGTAGGCAACGGCGGTGCCACGCAGGACAATACCCCGACCATTTCCGGAACAGGGGCGGATGGCGATACCATCATTATTTATAACAATGGCGTGCAGATTGGCACAGCCAGTGTCTCGGGTGGTGTGTGGAGCTTTACGCCGGGCACCGCGCTTAGCGAAGGGGCGCACAACCTGACGGCAGCAGAAGTAGACAAAGCAGGTAACGTCAGCCCCCTGAGCCCGGTTTATACCGTCACCGTCGATACCATCGCGCCGACCACGCCGCAAATTGAGGCCGTCTCTGACAGTACCCTTGCAAACGGCGTGCTGTACAGCAACGATAACACCCCAACCCTGAGCGGTACTGGCGAACCGGGCACGAAAATTACCGTCTCTATCGACGGCAACCCGTCATCCGTTACCGCCACGGTACAGCCTGACGGCAGCTGGAGCTGGACATCGGGCACGCCGCTGCCCGACGCCCCGCACGTCATCACCGTCACCTCCAGCGATGCGGCGGGTAACACCTCGGGTACGTCTACCACCAACGTGACTATCGACACCGCTCCACCCGCGGCTCCGGCGGTCACCTCTCTGGCTATTGAAGGGACGCCGATCACCGGTACGGCTGAACCTGGATCGCTGGTGATTATCACCGGCCCTGGTCCTGGCGGCACCACTATTGAGCTGGGTCGCGGCATTGCCGTGGGCGGTAACTTCTCCATCGCCCTTTCACCTGCGCAAACCAACGAAACCACCCTCACGATCGTGGCGAAAGACGCGGCGGGTAACGTAAGCGATCCGACCAGCTTTAACGTCGTGGATGCACCCGATCTGCCGGATGTGCCGGTCATCACCTCAATCGTTGATGATAACGGCGCAGGCAACGTCGAGGTCAAAGGCGCCAGCTCTGACGACACGACGCCGACGATCAGCGGCACCGGTCCAGAAAATAGCACCATCACCCTGTATCAGAACGGTGTTGAGATCACCACCATTGTGCTGGGTGCAGGGCAAACCACCTGGAGTTACACCATTCCTGCCGGCAGCGCCCTGGCGGAAGGGGTCTATAACTTCACCGCCACGGCTAGCGTCGGGGCGGCGACCAGCGGCCTTTCTGCCGCGGCAACGGTGACTATCGATTTAACCGCACCAAACGCGCCAACCATTGGCACAGTCACTGATGATGTGGGACCCGGCACCGGTCCGCTCACCACCGGCCAAATCACCAATGACAATCAGCCAACGCTAAGCGGAACCGCGACGGCGGGCGATACCCTTTCCGTTTACAGCAACGGCGTTCTGCTCGGCAGCGTGTTGGTGGGGTCGACAGGCACCTGGAGCTTTACCCCGCCGAGCGCCCTGGCTGAGGGAAGTAACGCCTTAACGATCCGCGCCACCGATCCGGCGGGCAATCAGAGCGGCGACTCACCGGCATTCACTATTGTGGTCGATACGATCTCCACCACCCCAGTGATTGTCGGCGCGGAAGATAACGTCGGTACAATAGAAAATATTCCGACTAACGGCGTCACCAACGACACCACACCGACGCTCTCCGGCACGGCGGAAGCCAACAGCATCATCGCCATTTTCGAAGGTGCAACGCAGATTGGCACCGCTACCGCCAACAGCAGCGGCGCGTGGACATTCACCCCTACCGCCGCCCTGAGCGAAGGCTCGCACACCTTCACCGTCAAAGCGACCGATCCGCAGGGTAACGTCAGCATTGCATCCAATGCGTACACGGTCGTCATCGACATCACCCCTCCAGCGGTCCCGGTGCTGAACACGATTAACGACAACGTTGCCGGCGGCGCATTCGGTAATTTAACCCCGGGACAGGTGACCAACGACGCGACCCCAACGCTGAGCGGCACGGGCGTGACGGGCAGCACGATCCATATTCTCAATAACGGCATTGAAATCGGCACGGCCACCGTCGTCAACGGCGCGTGGAATTTCACGCCCCCCGCGAATCTGCCCGACGGCCCTTACAACATCAGGGTCAACGCCAGCGACGCGGCGGGCAACGTGTCCGCGAATTCGCCTGTCTTCTCGTTCACCGTCGACACCACACCACCCGCGACGCCGACTGTGCTCACTGTACTGGATGACGTCGGCCCGGTGATTGGGGAAATCAACAGCGGTGACACCACCAACGATAATCGCCCGACCTTTAACGGCACGGGCGAAATCGGGGCAACCATTACTCTGCTGAATGATGGTCAACCGTTCGGCACCGCCGTCGTCAACGCCCAGGGGAACTGGACATTCACCCCGACCGCGCCGCTGACCGAAGGCACGCACACCATTACCGTTAGCGCGACAGACGTTGCGGGCAATACCAGCAACACCAGCTCGTTCGAACTGACGGTCGACACCTTCGCCCCCTCCGCACCGGTCATTATTAACGCTACCGATAATGTCGGAAGCGTACTGATTCCGGTGACTAACGGAAAAACCACCGATGACACCACGCCGACGCTGAACGGGACGGCGGCGGGCAACGCAACGGTGATCATTTATGAAAACGGCGTGCAGGTCGGCACGGCTCAGGCCAACGCATCAGGCGACTGGAGCTTTACGCCGGGCAGCGCGTTGAGCAACGGGAGTCATACCTGGACCGCCACCGCGACAGACGCGGCGGGTAACGTCAGCGTGGCCTCGCCTGGCTTCACGGTCATTGTCGATACCACCGCGCCGCTGGCCCCGGTGATTACGCAGGCGATCGACGACGTCGGTACCGTCACCGGGCCATTGAGTAATGGGCAAACCACCGATGACACCTTGCCGCGCCTGGTCGGCACCAGCGAGCCTAACGCCACCATCAACATTTATGAGGGCATTACGCTTGTCGGCACAACCACCGCCGATGCCAGCGGTAATTGGGCCGTCACGCTCAACACCACCTTCCCTGAAGGGCCGCACCAGTTCGTGGCGCGGGCGACCGATGCGGCGGGCAACACCAGCGATCCGTCGTCACCGTTCAGCCTGAACATTGACCTCACGCCGCCCGCCATTCCGGTGCTGGTGAACGTGGTAGATGACGTGGGTACCACGACCACGATCACCAGCGGGCAGATAACCAATGACGCGCAGCCCACCCTCAGTGGGACGGCTGAGGCGGGTTCAACGATTAAAATCTACGATAACGGCGTGCAAATCGGCAGCGTAACCGCCGCAGACGGCACCTGGAGCTTTACGCCAACGCCAGCGTTAGCCGACGGCCAACATCCGCTGACGATCACCGCAACCGATGCGTCGGGCAATACCAGCGATCCGACGACGCCGTTTGTGCTCAATCTGGATGCCACCCCACCAAATGCACCGATCATCACGTCTATTGTCGATGACGTCGTCCCGAACCTGGGGACGATCGCCGGGGGCACGCCAACCAACGATACACAACCGACGCTGAACGGCACCGCAGAAGCCAACGCAGTGGTGCGCATTTACGACGGCAATACGCTGGTCGGCACGGTCACCGCCGATGCCAATGGCAACTGGACGCTGCCGCAAACCTCTACCATTTTGACCAACGGCCAGCACAACTTTACGGCAACCGCCACGGATACGGCGGGCAACACCAGCGCGCCGTCGTCTATCTCCTCGGTCGTGGTGGATACCCTTGCCCCTAACCTGCCGACCACGCTCGCGGTGATCACCAACGGGACGCACGTCACGGGTATTGCCGAAGCGGGCAGCACCGTGACGATTACCACCAGCGGCGGAACCGTGCTCGGAACCGCAACGGCGGATGGTACAGGGAGCTTTAACGTCACTATTTCTCCGCCGCAAACCAACGGCGAATCCCTGCTGGCGTTTGCCACCGATAAGGCCGGTAACGTCGGCGGCAGCGCCTCGGTGGTTGCGCCGTTTACCAACCTGCCAAACGCGCCGGTGATCGTCACGATTGACGATAACGTCGGCACTCTGACCGGCAATTTGACCAACGGGAAAGCGACCGACGACACTACCCCGACGCTGACCGGCACCGCGCAGCCAAACTCCACCGTCACGCTGTATAACAACGGCGTGGCGATGGGGACCGCGACCACCGACATTAACGGCGACTGGTCGTTTACCACACCGGTTTTAAGTCAGGGTTCACATGCCTTTACCGCCACGGCGACCAACGTGGTGGGCGGCGTCGGTCCGGTATCCACCCCCACAACCATTATTGTTGATACCGTCGCGCCGAATGCCCCGAACGGAACCTTTAACGCCGACGGTAGCGTCTTGACCGGCAGCGCCGAAGCGGGCAGCACGGTGACGATTCGCTTGCCTGACAATTCAACGGTCACGACCGTCGCCAACAGCAACGGCACGTACAGCTACACCTTCATCAACAAACAGACCGAAGGCAACGCTCTGCAAATCACCGCCACCGATGCCGCCGGGAACACCTCAACGCCAGGAACGGTGCTGTCACCGGTGGTTCCGCTGTCGGCCAGCAATAACGTTGAGGAGCTGGATATCAGCACCACGGCCACGGTCACCAACGCTCAGTACAGCGATTACGGTTTCCTGCTGGTTGGCGCACTCGGTAACGTTTTGACGCTGCTGGGCAACGACACGGCGCAGGTTGGATTCGTGGTCTCCGATGGCGGCAACGCAGATATCTCGATTAACGCAAACGCCACGGGCGTGGTGCTCTCGCTGCTCAACACGCTGGAGGTAGTGGTTCAGCGCTGGGACAGCGTCAATAACACCTGGACGACGGTGGTCGATACTGGCCTGCCGCAGTTTGCCAACCTGCTTACGCTCGGGGCGAGCGGCGTGACGCTCAACATGACAGGACTGGAAAACGGCCAGTATCGCGTCTTGAGCTACAACACCAACCTGCTGGCCACGGGGTCTTACACCAGTCTCGATGTGGATGTGACTGAAACCAGCGCCGGGACCATCACCGGGATCCCAACCCAAAGCGGCAACGTCATTTATGACCAGGACTCGACGGCGGGCAGCGATAACGCGCCTGCGGGGACCCGCATCACGGCAGTGACCGACGCGCAAGGGAATACGGTCAACGTGACGGCGGACGGAACGATTATCCAGGGGCAGTACGGCACGCTGACCATCAACCTGAACGGCAGTTACACCTACACGCTAACCAACACCAGCGCCGCCGTGTTGGGTCGTACCGAAAGCTTCACCTATACCATCGGGCATAACGGTGCCATCGCCTCAGCCAAACTGGTGATCTCACTGGGCGCAAATACCGTGGTCAATAGCGTCACGGCGGTAGACGATACGGCATCGCTGACCTATGACACCAGCGTGCACGCGATCAATAACGGTCCCTCTTCACAGGGCGGATTCACCGTCGCTGGCATCAATCTTGGCAGCACGCTGGGGCTGAACCTGCTCGACGATCTGAGCAATCCGATCATTTACAGCGTGCAGGAAGGCACCACCCGCACCATGACGATCCAGGCCTCGGTCGGGGGCGTGGCACTGGCCTCGGTATTTGATCTGTACATCTATAAATTCAACGATGCGACGCAGACCTTCGAGCAGATGCGCGTTCAGCCGGGCTGGCTGCGCGCGCCGCTGCTGGGAGGGACCTCGGGTACGCTGACGCTGAATCTGCCGGCGGGGGAATACCTGTTCCTGCTGAACACCGCGGCGGGGATCACGGTGCTCACGGGCTATACCCTTAACGTGCTGGAGGACCATGTTTATAACGTGGCGAGCGAGGGAGCCTCAACGACAGGCGACGTGCTGACGGACGATATTGCGCCGCAGGGCACGCTGGTCACCGAGGTCAACGGCGTCGCGGTTAACGCCACGGGGGTTACCGTGATTCAGGGTGAATACGGTACGCTCACGATTAATGCTCAGGGGAACTACACCTACACGCTGCGCAGCGGCATCGGCGCGGATCACATCAAAACGCCGGATACCTTCGTCTACACCATTACTGCGCCAAACGGGGATAAAGACACGGCGTCGCTGAATATCACTCCAACCGCGCGGGCGCTGGATGCGGTGAACGACATCAGCACCGTGATGGACGTGACCTCCCTGCACCACACCACTGCGTATTCCGATACCACCGTGGGAACGGCAAGCTGGACCACAGCGCTATTAGCCCCTACTCAGGGCACGGGCAGCGGCACATTTGTGGTGGATGCCAACACGGCGCTGCATAACGTGGCGCTGCACTTCAACGTCGCATCGCTGCTGGCGCTGGGTGGATTGACGGTGAACTGGTCGATCAGTAATGGCTCAACGGTTATCCGCAGCGGTTCGTTTGCCGGCGGTGCGCTGCTGGGCGGAAAAATCGATATCAATCTTGCCGGACTGGATCTGGATGCCGGAACCTACACGCTGAACTTCACCGGCAACGTGCCGGGGTTGAGCGTGGGCGGCATCGTCATTACCCCAAGCGTCACGGGGACGGCTTATTCGCTGAGCCAGTTCGATTCCACCAGCGGGCATACGGTTAATGGCAATATCTTTGACGGTAGCGACTCGCAGGGGGCGTCGGATCAGCTGCATTCGGTGGATACGCGTTTGAGCGTCACCGGTTATAACGGCGTCACCACCACGCTTGACCCGTATACCGCTGGCACCGCGACGGCAACTATTCAGGGCCATTACGGCACGCTCTCAATCGGCGCTGACGGTCATTACACCTATACGCTCAACACCGGGGTTTCCCTCTCCAGCATCACATCGAAAGAGGTCTTTAACTACACCTTGACCGATGCGGCGGGCAAAACGGACACCGCCTCGCTGACCATCAATATGGCGCCGCAGTTCATCAGCTCGGAGCATAACGATCTCATTACCGGGACGGCTTACGGTGACACCCTGATTTACCAGGTGCTGAACAACACCGTGGGGAATTCCACAGCGGGCAACAGCACCGGGGATCACTGGACCAATTTCTCGGTAAGTCAGGGGGATAAAATTGACATCGGCGATCTGCTGGTGGGCTGGAACGGACAGGCCTCAACGCTGGGTAATTACGTCCACGTCACGCAAAACGGCAACAACACGGTGATCTCAATCGACCGCGATGGCGCAGGGAGTGCCTACACTAATACTACGCTTGTTACGCTGGACAACGTCCAGGCCACCTATGACGAGTTAGTCAATCAGCATCACAGCATCATTACCTGATAGCAAAAGTCAGAAACGACCCGGGCGTTCAGCGCCCGGGCGCAGGCATTAGGCAACATTTTTTTATTAGGGACAAAGAATGGGAATAAAGATGCCTTACTGGTGGCTCTCGTGCTGCCTGATATCTGTCCCTGTTCTCGCGGCAAATCCAGCGTCGGTCATCAATCCCGGCGTGCTCAGCGAAGAACAGGAATTACCCTCACTGAATGGCCGGATCGCCCCCGTACCCGGCAAAGCGGCGCCGGGTACGCTCAAGCTTGGCGATGCCGTCAACCGCGCGGTTAACTGGCATCCAACCATCAGTGAAGCCGTTGGCAAACTGTATGAACAATCGGAAGTCGTCGATATCGCCAAATCCAAATATTACCCGCAAATTAATGCAGGTATGGACAATGGCTTTACCCACAACGGGGACGGCAACAACTTTACCCCGTCACTGGTTTTGTCGCTCTCCCAGATGCTGTATGACTTTGGCAAAGTCGCGAGTCAGGTGCGTGCCGAAACCGCCGGTGTCGCCCAACAGCAGGCCAACGTGCTGGTGAGCATTGATACCATCGCCCACGATACCGCGCTGGCGATGGTGCAAGTGCAAACCTGGCAACAAATGGTGGAAACCGCCAAAGAGCAGCTTGATGCGCTGTCATCTATCGGGTCGCTGACCCGGCAGCGCAATGACGAAGGCGCCACCTCGCTCTCCGATGTGGTTCAGACCGATGCGCGTATCGAAGGCGCACGCGCTCAGCTGATGCAATATACGGCCAGCCTTGAGAGTTCCCGCGCCACGCTGATGAGTTTTCTCGGCTGGAATAACCTGAATCAAATCAGTAACGATTTCCCCGATAATCTAAAGCGCAGCTGTGATATCGCCGAACCGGACGATCGTCTGGTGCCTGCGGTGCTCTCCGCCTGGGCGCAGGCGAACGTGGCTCAGGCGAATCTTGATTACGCGAACGCGCAAATGACGCCAACCGTCTCGCTGGAGCCGGAAGTGCGCCACTATCTCAACGAGCGTTATGCGGGCAACGAAACGCTGGATCGCACGCAGTATTCCGCATGGGTCAAAGTCCAGATGCCGCTGTATCAGGGCGGAGGATTGAGCGCGCGGCGCAATGCTGCCGGCCACGCCGTTGACGCCGCGCAATCCACTATCCAGCGTACGCGCCTCGACGTGCGGCAAAAGCTGCTGGAATCGCGCAGCCAGGTGATGAGCCTGCTGAGCACGCTGCAAATTCAGGGTCGCCAGGAGGCACTCAGCGCCCGTACCCGTGAGCTCTATCAGCAGCAGTATCTGGATCTCGGCACTCGCCCGCTGCTGGACGTGCTCAACGCCGAGCAGGAAGTGTATCAGGCGCGGTTTACGCAGCAGCAAACCCTCGGGCAACTGCATCAGCTCCAGCTGAGCTGCCTGTATAACACGGGTCGTTTGCGTCATTCGTTCGATCTCGAGAACCGCACGATTCAGACCGTGGAGATCCAGCCATGAAGCCAACCGATATTCCGCAGGGTGAACATCTCTCCGAGGAGTTGCTGGAACATTGGGCGCAGGCGTTTGGCTACGTCGCCAGCCGTTACCGCGTGGCCTGCTCCCCCGGCGCGCTGGTCGCAAGCGCACCGTGGCTGCGAGGTAAACCGATGGTGCCCGCGCTCACACAGCTGGCGCGTGAAGCGGGACTGTCGTTTCAACTGTTGACCGCCACGCAGCAGTCCATCAACAGCTGGCGGCTGCCGGTGGTGGTGGAACTCAACGAAGGCAAAATCGGCGTGATTGAACATTTTGACGGCGAAGATACGCTGGATATCTGTTTTATCGACGCCACGCCGCAAAATAACCGCGTGTCGATGACCGCGCTCCTGCCCGCCATCCGTCACGTCGTCGCCTTGCGTCCGCTGGCGGCGCTGAAAGACAGCCGCGTCGATGCCTATATCTCGAAATACCGCCCGGACTGGCTGTATCGGCTGGTAATGCGCGATTTGCGGCCGTACACCTGGGTGATGCTGGCGGCGCTGTTTATCAACGTGTTATCGCTTTCCGGGATCCTGTTTTCGATGCAGGTGTATGACCGGGTGATCCCCGCGCAATCCTACCCGACGCTTTACGTGCTCACGATCGGGGTGCTGATCGCCACGCTGTTTGGCTTTGTGCTGCGCATGGCGCGCGGGCACATTATGGATCTGCTCGGGAAACGCGCCGATCTGCGCGTGTCGGATCGCGTGTTTGGCCACGCGCTGCGCCTGCGCAACAGCGCGATCCCCCGCTCCACCGGCAGCTTTATTTCGCAGCTACGCGAGCTGGAGCAGATCCGCGAGATGGTCACCTCGTCGACCATTTCAACGATCGTCGATTTACCGTTCTTTTTCCTGTTTGTGATCGTGCTGGCGATCATCGCACCGCAGCTAGCGTGGATCGCTCCGGTCGCCGCCGTGCTGATGGTGCTGCCCGGTTTGCTGTTGCAAAAGAAACTGGCGGCGCTGGCAAAACAGTCGGCCCACGAATCGACGCTGCGCAACGCCGTGCTGGTCGAAAGCGTACAGGGGCTGGAAGACATCAAGCTGATGCAGGCGGAAAACCGCTTTTTGCAGCAGTGGAACAGCTATATCCAGATCACCGCCGAATCGGGACTGAAAACCCGCGAACTGACGCAAAACCTGATCAGCTGGGGCATGACCATTCAAAGTCTGGTGTACGCGGGCGTGATCGTGGTCGGCGCGCCGATGGTGATTGAGGGCACGCTCACCACCGGTTCGGTGGTCGCTGCCTCAATGCTGGCCTCGCGAATGATTGCCCCGATGGCCACGCTGTGCGGCGTGCTGGCACGCTGGCAGCAGGTGAAAGCGGCGAAAGAAGGGCTGGACAGCATTATGCAGCTGCCGACGGAAAATCAGCGGGAAGAGACGCCGATCCGCCAGGACGTGCTGCGTGGGCACTATCTGTTCGATCAGGCGCAGTTCCGCTATCACCCGGAAGATCCGCGTATGGCGCTGCGTATTAATCGTCTGGAGATCAAACCCGGTGAAAAAGTGGCGATCCTCGGGCGCAACGGCGCGGGTAAATCAACCCTGCTGCAGGCTTTGGCGGGCGGAATGGATCTCGCGGGCGGCGAATTGCGCCTCGATAATCTCAGCCTGCCGCACCTGGACGTGGCGGATGTGCGGCGCAACGTCGGCTTTATGACGCAAAACGCGCGCCTGTTTTACGGCACGCTGCGCGAAAACATCACGCTGGGCATGCCGCGCGCCACCGATGAAGAGATCGTCGCCGTGCTGGAGATGTGCGGTGCGGCGAGCTTTGTGCAAAAGCTGCCGAAAGGGCTGGATTATCCCATCATGGAAAACGGCGTCGGGCTGTCGGGCGGGCAGCGCCAGTCGATTTTACTGGCGCGCATGTTCCTGCGCGATCCCAATATCGTACTAATGGACGAACCCACCGCATCACTCGACGAACACACCGAGCGCGAATTTATCCAGCGCCTGAATGACTGGCTCGGCAATCGGACGTTGATTGTGGCAACGCACCGCGTGCCGGTGCTGGAACTGGTGGAGCGCGTGGTGGTGCTGAAAGACGGCATGCTGGTCATGGATGCACCAAAAGCGCAGGCGCTGAACAACAGCCGGATGCAGCAGCAACAGCAGGCAAATGGACGGGAGTGGAAAAATGAAAATCAGTCAGCGTGACGTCGCGGCGATGGACGATCTGGATAACGCGCTCGATTCCGAAAGCGGCTACTCCGGCGCACGACGTATTGTCATTTTCTCCCTGCTGCTGTTTATCGTCGTCGGCATCTGGGCGTGGTACGGCATTCTGGATGAAGTGTCGACGGGGACGGGCAAGGTGATCCCCAGCTCCCGCGAGCAGGTATTGCAGTCGCTCGACGGAGGCATTCTGGCGGAGCTGACCGTCCACGAAGGCGATCAGGTGCAGGCGGGGCAAGTGCTGGCGCGCCTCGATCCCACCCGTTCGGAATCAAACGTCGGTGAAAGTGCGGCGCGCTACCGGGCATCGCTGGCCTCCAGCGTGCGCCTGACCGCAGAAGTCAACGATCTGCCGCTGGTGTTTCCCGCTTCGCTGCAAAAATGGCCGGACCTGATCGCCACTGAAACGCGGCTGTACACATCCCGGCGGGCGCAGCTGGAAGACACCCAGCGGGAGCTGAAAGCCGCGCTAAGTCTGGCGAATAAAGAGCTGGATATTACGCAACGCCTGATCAAAACCGGTGCCGCCAGCCGGGTAGAAGCGCTGCGTCTCCAGCGGCAAAAAAGCGATCTGGAGCTGAAGCTCACCGACGTGCGCTCGCAATATTACGTCCAGGCGCGCGAGGCGCTGTCGAAAGCCAATGCGGAAGTGGATATGGTGTCGGCGGTGCTGAAAGGACGCGAAGATTCGGTGACGCGCCTGACCGTGCGCTCCCCGGTGCGCGGGATCGTGAAAAATATCAAAGTCACAACCATTGGCGGCGTGATCCCCCCCAACGGTGAGCTGATGGAGATCGTGCCGGTGGACGATCATCTGCTGATCGAAACGCGCCTGTCGCCGCGCGATATCGCCTTTATTCATCCTGCGCAAAAGGCGCTGGTGAAGATCACCGCTTACGATTATGCCATCTACGGCGGGTTGCAGGGCGTGGTTGAAACCATCTCGCCGGACACCATCCAGGATGAGGCCAAGCCCGAAGTGTTCTATTACCGCGTGTTTATTCGCACCAGCCAGGATTATCTGGTTAACAAAGCGGGCAGGCATTTCTCGATCGTGCCGGGGATGATCGCGACGGTGGATATCAAAACCGGCGAGAAATCGGTGATGGATTATATGATTAAACCGTTTAACCGCGCGAAAGAGGCGATGCGAGAGCGGTAAGATTGCGGCAATTGCTTGCACATTCGATCCCCTCGCCCCTCTGGGGAGAGGGTTAGGGTTAGGGTTAGGGAAAACATGCTGCTCAAGCGGCGGTTCCGTTCACCTCACGTTTCTTGCTTCTCTGTTGCCACCGGAACACGTGAACGTGCCAGGGTGGTTCAATCGCCACCACCCTGGCGACCCCTGCTCCCGGCAAGAAAATCGCCGCTACGCGGTGCCTTCGTCTTTTTCCTTCCGGCTCACGGGGACGGGCGCAGGTAACATCCCTGTAAGTCGCGCCCTCGACGCACATCCCTGTGCGTCGCCCCTACCGTCAGCCAACGCCTCAGCGATTTACAGCCGGAAAAGGACAGCGCTATAGGGCCTGAGTGAAATCACCGGTGTCACATCGCTGTACGCGATCGGTGCCTTATCCCTTTTAGGGAGAGGGCGAGGGGAAAATGCAACACCGTACATTTTTCCTGAAGCAGCCTCGCAGGATGTAACTTCTGTTCTGATCCCCCCTTTTCGCTTGCCTCGCCGAAGCGTATGTTCCTCTCACGCCAGCAAAATCTGGCGTCGGGATTGGCATCTCGGTAAACTTAATGGCGGTGCGAAAATCTTGTTGCGCCGTGCGTCTGGCAACATCTCAATGGTGGGCTGGACGGGGGCGTCGCAAGACGCGCCGGTGTCCATTAAGGCCGGTAATGCCAACTCCGTTCAGACCCGCCACCCATGAAATTGGCATTTCGGGTGGTGGTCATCAAATCACTTAATGGAAACTGTCATATGAATATCAGCAACGCATTTATCACCACCCCATTCGATCACCATACCGATTTCACTGAACTGGCCAGCAACTGCGAAAATTATGGCGAGGCGATAGTGGAAGAGACCGACCCCGTGGCGAAAGCGGCGCTTTGTGGGCGTCTTTCCACCTGTCTGTCTCTGCTGCGCCCGACGCTGCTCGACCCGATTCCTGCGCATCTGGTGGATTATCTGACCGTCGATTCACACCCGTTGTATGAGCCGTTATTCGATCCCGAACCGGTGGAGCTTTGCCGTTACTGTGAGGAAATTACTCACCTGCTCATCAGCGGTGCGCTCGCGCCTCACGCCGCCAGCGTGATGGAAGACTTATTGTGTGAACTGACCACCTTTTTTGCCGACAGACTGAAAGCCCCGCGCTGGGTGCGTTCAGAATCGGGTTTAAATCCGATTAATTAAGAAACAGCACAGCCGCACTTGCGCACAGTGCGGCTGTTTACTCTGCTACCGTACCGCCAACATAAAAATCAGGGAGTTACCATGCGTCAACGCACTATCGTCTGTCCGATTATCCAGAATGACGGGGCCTATCTGCTGTGCAAAATGGCGTCCGACCGTGGGGTGTTTGTCGGGTGGCGGTATGGAGCCGGGTGAAACCATGGAAGAGGCGTTGCGACGTGAAATTCGCGAGGAGCTGGGCGAGAGGCTTGAGATTACCGATGTCAAACCCTGGGCGTTTCGTGATGACATCCGCGTCAAAACCTACGCTGACGGCACCACAGAACAGATTTACATGATCTACCTGATTTTCGATTGCATCAGCGCCAACCGAGACGTGACGTTTAACGAAGAGTTTCAGGACATTGCATGGGTGACCCCGGAATCACTGAGCGCGCTGGATTTGAACGACGCGACGCGCCTCACGTTTACGCAGAAAGGGTTGCTGTAGCGCACGACTGCTCGGTTTGCACTACCCCGCCTGCTGGGGTGCCCCGGAAAAATAGACGCTCAGGTAGCGGATGAACTTGCCTAAAAAGACGCCTGCAAACACGCCTCCAGAAATAATCGCAAACGCGCTCATGCCAGGCTGTTGCAGCGTCTCGGGGGACATCGCCGTCATGACTCCCAGAGCGTACTTCACCAGAAACGCCAGCATCATAAACGGCAACGCCGAGTAGTCGGCCTGACGATGAATGCTGCGGGGCGCTGCTGCGCGCGTGGCCGAAACGTGCTTACTCAGCACATAGCCCAGCGCTGCGCCAGCCAGAATCCCGGCAATCCACAGCGCAAACGTACTGAGGGTCAACTGACGGTGCATCACCAGATCGTAAATATCCCAGATCAGGAAAATCGCCGGGATGATGGCGAGTTTTTCCAGCGTCACGGTAGCGGGTTGGCGGGCTTTAATGCCCCGGGTGATCAGAAAGACAAATAAAATCCATACCCAGACAGGTGTGTGGGTCAGAATTTGAGGGAGCGTTTCCATCATAGGTTTTATCGTCGTCGCGTCGATACACCCGGTGATTATTACGCATAATGGCTTAAACGCCATCATGCGTAGGCATTGGTATTACAACGAAATTTTGAGGCGTCTCACCGCTTCTTTCAGTTGCTCTTCCGTCGCCGTCACAAACGACATCCGCAGCGTGGAATGATCCGGTTCGCTGCAATAGAAGAACTCACCTGGCACATACACGACGCCGTTGCTGAGCGTTTTCTCAAGCCAGGCGGTGGTGTTCATCCCGTTACTCATTTTAGCCCACAGGAACATGCCGCCCTTTGGTTTATGGAACGTCATTATATCGCCCAGCTCAGCGTCAAGTTCCTGCGAGAACGTCTGATATTTCTGACGGTACACTTCGCGGATCATCTTAATCTGCGCTGGCAAACGGCCGGTTTTGAGGTATTCGCTGGTCATTAGCTGCGACAGCGTACTGGTGTGCAGATCGGTGGTTTGCTTCAGGTTGACGACAGCCCTTTTCAGCCACTCGGGAACAATCACCCAACCCACGCGGGTGCCCGGTGACAGGATTTTAGAGAAGGTCGAGGTGTAAACGACGTTGTGTTCGTTACCGATGGCTTTGGCGTGCGCCATCAGTGGGCGGAAAACATCGTCGGTATAATTAATTTCGCTGTACGGATCGTCTTCGATAATGACGAAATCATAACGCTTAGACAGCTCCACCAGCTGTTTCCGGCGGCTTTCAGAAAGCGTTACACCGCCAGGGTTGCCGAACGTGGGAACGATATAAACCGCTTTGATCGTTTTATTCGCGACCAGCGCTTCAAGTTCGTCGACTTTCATTCCGTCGCCATCGGTTCCAACCGATTCAATATTCGCCTGCGCCAGACTAAAGACCTGCAACGCAGCCAAATACGTTGGGCGTTCGACCACAACGGTATCACCAGGATTGATTAACGCGCGCGCCAGAATATCCAGAGACTGCTGTGACCCGGAGGTCACCACCACATCATCGGCCTTGCACTGAATACCGCGTTCGGCAGAAATCTGCTGAATGGCCTCACGTAACTCCGGAAAACCTTCGCTCAAACCGTACTGAAACGCTTCGCCAAAATGGTGAGAAAGCACGGCCTCAGCCGCCATCTTTAACCCTTCATGATCAAAGAGTTCCGGGTTAGGGATGCCTCCGCCAAGTGAGATGACGCCGGGCATTTTACTGTGCTTTAAGAGTTCACGAATGGCGGAGGATTGCAGTGCCTGGACACTGGTGGCGAGCTTATGAGTTGTCACGCTATTAATACCTGTATTATCTGTTTTTATGATGATTACAACTTAGTAACACATGTTTTGCGCTTTGATAATCATTTTTGTGCCTGTCCGCGTAAAAGGTTTCACGCTGACGGTCCCCTGAGCGTGAAGGGATGGGCAGAAAGAAATAGAAGCACAATCCTTGAAGAAATATATCATGCAGAATATCCTCTGTTTTTAATTAATAACACTCAATCTTTAGAATGGCACTTTAGTTATTAACAGCCGTTTACCCCAGTATTCCAGAATGTGATAACACCTAATTCCAGAATGTGATAACACCTATTTTTAAATCACCCCCTCTTTATAGGAAAACCCCGTTACAAAACCTGGAATTTAATAACACAATAAAATTTAAGACTTATCCTGCAAGCGCGATTCAAAAGCGTGTTCTATGCGAAAAAAACGTTTGTAAATCCTTGTAAACATCCCCACCACGCCTGGAGTCGCCTCTTGTTTCGAAGCGGCACAAACCTACCTCACTGCAATCCGCTTAAGTTTCCTTAATAACTATCAGCTTATGCGCCCAATATTCTGGCGACAAGCGAAGCGATATATTGTGCATTCAGTAAAAATCAGGCTATTAATTAACAATTACGGGGTTTGACACGTTTTAAATAGCGGCTAGATTTAAGTACTGAACGACAACGGATACGCTTTATTACGTATCCTCCTGACATAAACGCATCAAGAGGGTTGATATTATGGCAGAGCATCGTGGTGGTTCCGGTAATTTCGCTGCAGACCGTGAAAAAGCATCTGATGCAGGGAAAAAAGGCGGTCAGCAAAGCGGTGGGAACTTCAAAAACGATCCGCAACGCGCCTCCGAAGCCGGTAAGAAAGGCGGTCAGAACAGTCACGGCGGCGGTCGTAAATCTGACAAGTCCTGAGCTTTATATTTCTTAACTTTGTCATGACGTTAAAACGCTATCTCTGCGAGTCTGCGGACTCGCAGTATTTTGCTGTGTAAGTGAGGAAACCCTATGAATATGAAAACCCTGGAAGATGTTTTTATTCACCTGCTATCAGATACGTACAGCGCAGAGAAACAGCTTACGCGTGGCTTGGCTAAATTAGCTCGTGAAGCCTCAAGCGAAAAATTAAGCGCTGCGTTTAAAGCTCACCTTGAAGAGACGCACGGACAAATTGAACGTATCGATCAGATCGTTGAGCAGGAACCAAATCTTAAAATTAAACGCATGAAATGTGTGGCGATGGAAGGGTTAATTGAAGAAGCCAATGAAGTCATCGAAAGCACTGAAAAAAATGAAGTTCGGGACGCCGCACTAATTGCCGCGGCGCAAAAAGTTGAACACTACGAAATTGCCAGTTACGGAACGCTCGCCACCCTTGCAGCGCAATTAGGCTATAAAAAAGCGGTGAAATTGTTAACCGAAACGCTGGAAGAAGAAAAATCCACCGACCTGAAATTAACCGATTTAGCCGTTAGTAATATCAATCAAAAAGCCCAGGCATAATTCGACACAACCAGAGGACGATAATAATGAATCACGTAGAACATTACCATGACTGGCTACGCGATGCCCATGCGATGGAAAAGCAAGCCGAATCCATGCTGGAATCGATGGTCAGCCGTATCGATAATTATCCTGACGTCCGCGCACGCATCGAACAACATGTTAGTGAGACAAAACGTCAAATCACCGTTCTGGAAGAGATCCTCGACCGAAATGATATTTCCCGCTCGGTGATAAAAGACTCCGTGAGCAAAATGGCCGCACTGGGGCAGTCTATCGGCGGTATGTTCCCATCCGATGAGATCGTGAAAGGCTCGATCAGCGGGTACGTTTTCGAGCAGTTCGAAATTGCCTGTTATACCTCGCTGCTGGCGGCAGCAAAAAGAGCGGGAGATACCGCCTCGATCCCAGCGATTGAGTCCATTCTTGCCGAAGAACAGGCGATGGCTGACTGGCTGATTCAGCATATCCCAACGACAACCGAGCAATTTCTACTCCGCTCGGCCGCCTCAGGCGTTGAAGCGAAAAAATAATGGCGGAAAGTAGCACGCCCCGCGTGCTACTTCTTATGCTTTTTCCAGATGGACAGTTTCGCGAGGAACGCCGACAGCGCATACCGCACGGCTTTCTCGATGACGTCCTGACAGTCGCCAGTAAAGATCACTCTGTCCGTCGAAATCTCCCCGCGAAAATTCCACGCAAACCAGACGGTGCCCGCCGGGGTGCCGTCATCACCGCCATCGGGCCCCGCGTATCCGCTTATGGCAATACTGGTATCAGCGCCAGCCCGCGCTAGCGCCCCCGCAGACATCTCTCTGACGGTCTGTTCACTGACGGCAGTATATTTCTCAAGCGTGTTCGCCTGGACGCCCAACATTTTTTGCTTCGCTTCATCGCTAAAAGTAATTAACCCGACGTCATAAAAAGCGGCGGTATTTTCCTCAGCGCACAACGCCGCGGCAAGGTTGCCGCCGGTACAGGACTCCGCCGTGGTTAACATTAATTCTTGCTCGGTGAGGACATTCGCAACCCGCTTTGTCAACTCGCCCGTAGTTTTCGCTTCGTTATAAACGCTGGTACTCATCAAGGCTCCCTACTCACTGTCTACAGGAATAATGGAAATATGACCGTTACGTTCAAGAATGGCGTATTTGATTTTACTAAATTCTGTAATTCCGTGATTCTGCCGCGCAGCGACTAAAATATCATCGCAGGAGACATCTACTTTTTTGAGCTTGTCAGACAAAGGCAGGCCATTTTCGAGCAAAATAATGGGTGATCCATCAAGAAGAGACTCCGCGCCGGAAATATACTTCTTCATGATCCCGAAAAGAATATCCACCGTCACCAGCGTGACAATCGTCAGCATCGCCCCGGTTACCGAGAAATCGTTGCCCAGCAATGCCTGCTGTGTGGCTTCACTGATGATCAGCAGCAGAATTAAATCAAAGCTGGTCATCTGCAACAACGCGCGGCGGCCGACTATTTTAAATACCACCAGTAAAATAAGGTAAATGGCGATCGCACGGAATACCATCTCCATATCGCTCTCCTAAGGATAAATAAACTGCCAGAATGTGATACCTGGCTGGCCGTTAACGCTAATGGAACTCACTGATTTTCCGGGAACAGTGGGAGTGATATACATCCAGACGCTGAAATCACTTTTATTGTTCACATCGTTATAGATCAGATAGAGCGTTTTCCCTCGGCTGTACATGCTGTCGGGCTGAGGAGAGAGACTCCCGGGCTGAAAATCCTCATTAAATTTCCCGCCGAGGCTTACGACATACTTATCCGTGTTCTGGGGATGAACGGTGAAATGAAGTTTGAATTCGGTTTGCAATCGTCCAAAGCGTTCATAATTCACGCTTAGCGTTTGTGAATTATTGTCTTGTTGCGCGGAGCTGAAATAGCCATTGGAAAACAACCCCAGCACAGCCGCAAGAATGATGCACAGCAAAACCGCAAAACCCACCGACTGAAACCCGGACTCAAAATTGAGCGCAAAGCGGTTCTCTTTGACGCCCGGCAATTTGTCATGGTGATGATGTGACGATGTCATTTATCCCCTCAGCCGCTTCGATTATTGCTCTGTAGCGAGATGATTCTTAACACAAATATCTTTTAGGACTCATCCCGTTTGCCAGATAATGAATCCACTACCAGACTTAATATTAAGTCAGGTTTCGCTTTTTTGGAGGTCAGTATGAAATTATCCCTTGCGCCGCTTTTCTGTTGTTTGCTCATCCCAACGGCATGGGCGGATGATACCGGTGGGCTTCAAAAAGGGGACGCGCCACCGCCACCGCACGCGATTGATGATGGATATCGCGGCACAGAAAATGCGCGCACCATGACCGTGGAACAGGCCAAAGAGATGCACGATGGCGCGACCATTTCACTGCGCGGTAATTTAATTGACGGGTCGGGGGGTGATAAATACACCTTCCGCGATAAGACCGGTGAAATTGCCACTATTATTCCAAAATCAGTTTTTGATGGCAGGACGGTTGAACCCGATAATACGATCAGCATAAACGGTAGTCTGGATAAGAAAATGACCCCGCCGGTCGTGCGAGTCGACCATATTCAAAAATAGCCGTTGATGTGCCTGCGCAGCGCAAAGCAGAAAGAGAGATAACCGATCGCTTTGCCCTGCGCAATATTTCCGCCTTAAGGTAAATTCCAACGACACCCACACTGAATATCGTAACCCCTACCAATATCTGGGATGCAAATACCAGGATTAATCTGTCCTTTAGGATTGTTCCCCATTTCATCACCTGCTAAAAAAACCAACAATTTTAACCGCTCTCTTTGCCATGGAATATCCATGACATCTTTGCCGATATTATTCGGCATTATCGACAAAAAAACGGCATAAAGGATTACGGAAAATGAAACACATATCTCTGGCGGTATTCGTGGCTGCGAGCCTGGTCAGCGGCGCGGCTCTTGCGGATAATCATACTGTTTCTCTGGGTTATGCGCAGAGCAAAGTTGAGAACTTTAAAAATATTCGCGGCGTGAACGCACAGTACCGTTATGAATGGGATTCCCCGTTGAGCGTGGTGGGTTCTTTCACCTATATGAGCGGCGATGAAGATCAGAATTATTTTGTCGATTCTGACTCCGTGAAAAATCACATTGATGTGAAATATTACTCACTGATGGCCGGTCCAGCGTACCGTATTAACGAATACGTTTCTCTGTATGCTCTGGGCGGCGTCGCACGTACCAAAGCGGATGGCGACACCAAATGGGTCAACGCGGGCGATGGCTACACGCAGAAAGACAGCATTTCTGAAAAATCGACCTCTTTCGCGTACGGCGCGGGCGTGCAGTTTAACCCAACCGCCGATCTGGCAATTAACGTGGGTTACGAAGGAACCAACGCCGATCTCCAGGGCGACAGCTACTCTATCAATGGCTGGAACCTGGGCGTAGGTTACCGCTTCTAGTCTGTTGAATTGACCTCTCCCGGTCAGGGAGAGGTCAGCGTTTGTGCTCCCGCTAAAATATGCGTAATAAAGTGCGTGAGTTTTGGCAACGGACGCAAATCCTGACGCCACAGTAAATGCACCGGTCTTGGCTCAGGGGTGAAATTTTCCAGCACGCGTATCAATCTGCCTTGCGCCAACGCTTCCGCGACCAGCACTTCAGGCTGCAACAGCAAACCCGCGCCGGCAATCGCTGCCATGCGTAAACCGTAGCCATCGTTACAGCGCAAAATCGCGTCGCGCTTCCAGCGCACTTCCCCTTCTACACCCGGCAGTCGCCACTCGTTTCGCGCCGTCCACACCGTATGCGACAGGCACAAATGATCGACCAGATCGGCGGGCGTTTGTGGGGTACCGTGTCGCGCCAGATACGCCGGTGCCGCGCAGATGATCATCCGGTAGGGACAGAGATATTTCGCCACCAGATCCTCGTGATGAATATCGCCGATCCGAATCGCCAGATCGATGCCTTCATCGACCAGATCCACCATTCGGTTCGTCAGATCCAGCTCAACCCGCACATCCGGCCAGTGCTGCAAAAACGTGGCGGTGAGCGGCGCAATTACGCAGCCGCCAAATGAGGTTGGCGCGCTCACGCGCAGCGTTCCGGCAGGTGCGGCGCGCAATCGCTCGACGGCGCTTTCCGCAATCGACACTTGCTCCAGCACGCGTTTGGCCTCGTCATAATAGACGCGTCCCGCATCGGTCAGGCTCTGACGACGGGTATTGCGCTCCAGCAGGCGCGTGCCCAGCTGTGTTTCCAGCAGCGCGATGTATTTCCCCACCATCACCGCCGACATCGCTAAGCGCGACGCCGCGCCGGTAAAGCTGCCGCTCTCTACCACCGCGATAAACGTCTCCATGCCGCGAAGCTTATCCATATTACAAACTCCTGGTTAGCAATCATCTAACTTTAGCCCAGTTTATCTCATGTTTTATTTATTAAAGAATGGAGGCACACAACATAAGGAGTCAGCTATGAAAATCGTCATTATTGGTGCCAGCGGTACGGTAGGTCGTGCGGTAACGGAAGCATTGAGCCGTCGCCACGAGGTGATTCGTGTGGGTCGTACGAACGGTGATGAGCAGGTGGATATTACCTCGCAGGAGAGCGTCCAGGCGCTGTTCGAGAAGATAGGTCCAGTGGATGCGATTGTCTCCGCCAGCGGTGGCCTGCATTTTGGCCCTCTGGAGACCATGAAAGACAGTGATTTTAATCAGGGATTGCAGGACAAACTGCTGGGCCAGGTGCGGCTGGCGCTGACGGGCCAGCACTACCTGAATGAAGACGGTTCGATCACCTTGATAAGCGGCATTGTGGCAGACGAGCCGATTGCCCAGGGCGTCAACGCCACCACGGTGAATGCTGCACTGGAAGGTTTTGTCCGCGCCGCCGCCTGCGAACTGCCACGCGGAATTCGTATCAACCTGGTTAGCCCGACGGTGTTGAGCGAATCAGCCGACGCTTACGACGGATTTTTCCCGGGCTTTGAAAGCGTACCCGCCGCCACCGTCGCGCAGGCTTATCGCCGCAGCGTCGAAGGCGTCCAGAGCGGGCGGGTGTATAAAGTCGGTTACTGAGTTTTTTCAGCCGCGATTAGCACCAGCATCGGGCGTTCCGCTTCTTCAGCCAGCGCAGGCCAGGCATCCGTCTGCGCCTGCGTTGGGCCCCATTCGTTGACTTCACGAATCGTCAGCCCTGCCGCGATCAGCGCATTGAGCGTCGTGCCAAGCGGGCGGTGATATTTGATAACACCGTCCGCCAGCCAGTTGCTGACGCGTTCGCCCTCCTGCTGATACTGATTCACGCCCCAATAGCGCACACCGTTATCATCCGTGAGCCAACCCTGACGCGACGCGCAGGTGTAGATCGGGTGTTCCATCGAAAACACCAGACTGCCGCCGGGCTTCAGCGCGCGCTGAATTTTGGCAAACAGGGTGTCGAGTTCCGGCAGATAATGCAGTGCCAGCGAGCTGTAAACTAAATCGAGGCTGTTTTCTGCAAGCGACAGCGATTCCAGACTGCTGCGTTGATAGCGAATCGCCGCGTCGCTGGTCAGTTCCGCAGCACGCGCGAGCATTTTTTCCGAGATATCAATGCCCGTGACCTGCGTCGCGCCCATTTCCCGCGCCACACGGCAGAACCAGCCGTAACCGCAGCCGAGGTCGACTACGGATTTATCGCGCAAGTCCGGCAGCATCGTTTTCAGCGCGGGCCACTCGGGCGCGCCGTCCAGCCCCTGCACCGAGCGCGGTAGCTGCGCGTAGCCTTCGAAAAATGCCGGATTGTCGTAGATATTCTGTGCCATGTGAGATCCCTCTGTAAGAATGTGCTTAAGAGTATATCCCTCACCCTACCCTCTCCCTAAATGGAGAGGGAGTATGTTGTGCACATTGTCAATTTATGAGGATCCCGCCAGGGTGGAAACAGCGCTTCAGCCCACCGAACCCCACACGATATTTCCTTTATGGAAGGTGGCGGTTCGCGGCGAAATGCGCGCCACGGCTTCGGCAGAACAGGAAGCGTCCACCAGCACGAAGCTGGCGTCATCTTGCGCCTTCGGCCATACGCGCTCGCCTTTGTCGTTGAGCGGCAGCACATCCCCCGTGGCGATCCCCAGCGCACGCGAAAGGGTTTGCTCGTTCGGACGGATATACAGCTGCGCGTACAAATTGGCTTTTTCGAGCATGTCGCCCAGGCCGTACGGCGACCAGTGGTCGATCACGCTGTCGGTCCCCGTCATCACAAATACGCCTTTATCACGCAGCTGTTTGAGCGGCATGTGCATCGTGCCAATCGGCACGGTGGAAGCGATAGCGATCTGCTGCGCGGCCATACGGGTTGCCAGCGCGTCGACCTGCTGTTCGTTGAGCATCGCCAGCGCAAAGCCGTGGCTGATCGTCAGTTTGCCTTTCAGTTCCGGCGTTTTTTCGACGGTGTCGACCATGTAATTCACCGCCGCCACGCCTGCCGGGCTGGTTTCGTGCAGGTGGATATCCACGCCCTTGTCGTAGTCCAGCGCAATCTGGAACATGGTGTCGAGGGACTTTTCCATCGCGCCGTCAACGTTAGTCGGGTCCAGCCCGCCGACGTAGTGCGCACCAGCCTGCATCGCCTCGCGCATCAGCGGCTCTGATTTTGAAAGCAGCAAACCGTGCTGCGGGAAGGCGACGATTTCACACTCAAAACCGGCGCTGCGACGCGCCAGCACCGCCTGTAAATTTTCCAGACTTTTCAGGCCGGAAGTGGGTTCGATATTGCAGTGGCTGCGGGCAATGGTGGAGCCCTTCGACTGAATCAGGTCGATAAGTTTTTCCGCGCGTTCCTGAGTGTAGGGCTGCAACTCGGGCAGCAGCTTGTGCTCCAGGCGGATCATATCCTGAATGGTGGTTCCCGCCGGGCGATTGAGCGAGCGCCACGGGCCACCGTAAAACGTTTTGTCCAGATGGATATGCATGTCGCGCATCGTCGGGAGCATCAGCTTGCCGCCTGCGTCGTAGTGCGGCAGCGTGGCGTCGGCGTGGCTTTTGTTATCGCGCAGCGCGACGATTTTACCGTCTTTGATCTCCAGCGTTTTTAGCTCAGTGCGCGTGCTGACGGGCACTGAGCCTTCAAAATGAAAACCCGCCTCCAGCAGCACGTTATCCAGATAATAGTGTTTCGCGGTGATGTTCATCGGTTTGCCGGTCTCGCAGGTCTGTTTCGCAGAATCAGCAGCATACGCGACGGAACCGGTCGCACCAAACAGCGCGCAGGCGGTGACCATTTTGCCGCTCTGGCTGATAAACTCCCGGCGGCTTTTATTCTCATTCATCTTATCTTCCTTATTCTTATGCGTTCACAATATGGGTGCCCGTTTCACCGCGCAGCGCCGCGGGCAGGCAGTCTGGTGAGGTGATGATGACCCGTTTTCCGCCGTGGTGCAGGAATGCCAGGCTGGCCACGATTTTGGGTAACATGCTGCCCGCCGGGAAATGGCCCTCTTCCCTATAGCGCGTCATCTGCGCGACGTTCACCGTGTCCAGCGCCTGCTGATTCGGCTTGCCAAAGTTGACGCACACTTTCTCGACGCCGGTAGTGATTACCAGCACGTCGGCGCAGATCTCACGCGCCAGCAGCGCGGTGGAGAGATCTTTATCGATGACGGCATCCACGCTTTGATACTCGCCCGTTTCCGAGCGAATCACCGGGATCCCGCCGCCGCCCGCGCCGATCACCACGAAGCCTTTTTGCGTCAACGTTTTGATGGCGTCCGCTTCCACGATCCGTATGGGTTGTGGAGAAGCCACCACACGGCGGTAGCCGCGCCCGGAATCCTCAACGAAATGCCAGTCGGGATGGGCGAGTTGTAGCTCATCGCGCTGGGCTTCGCTGAAGAACGCGCCGATCGGTTTGGTCGGATGGGCAAAACCGGGATCGTTTTTGTCGACTTCAACCTGCGTGACGACCGTGACTGCTTTTTGCTCCCCGCGCGCGGCCAGTCGATTGTTGAGCGCCTGCTGAATCAGATAGCCGATCCCGCCCTGGGTGTCTGCCACGCAGTTGGCGAGCGGGGTGAGCGGCAGCCCTTCGCGCTCGTGCGCGATCTCTGCACGACGCAGATCTAATCCCACCTGCGGGCCGTTGCCGTGCGTCAGGACGATGTCGTAATCGGAGGCCAGCATTTCCAGCACCGAGTCCGCGACCGCTTTGACCGCCTCCGCCTGATGTTCAATCGACTGGCTGGCGTTGTCTTTGATAATGCTGTTGCCGCCGATGGCGACGACCATGAGTTCTTTCATCTGTTTTCCTTTGAAAAAGTGCGGTCTGATGCCCTCACCCCGGCCCTCTCCCACAGGGAGAGGGAGTAAAGCACCCTCACTCTGTGGCCGAGAGGGGAAAAATTGCTCCGGGCAATCCCCTCTCCCGTTGAGAAAGAGGGAAATGCCGCTCCGGACTGTTCCCACTCCCCCGTGAGAAAGGGGAAAATGCCGCCCGGACTGTTCCTACTCCCCGTGAGAAAAAGGAAAAGGCCGCTCTGGACTGTTCCCTCTCCCCGTGGCAAAGGGGGAAATGCTGCTCCGGAGTGTTCCCTCTCCCCGTGGGAGAGGGTTAGGGTGAGGGCATCAGGCATTATCAGGATTCTGAAACCGGTGATCCCGCACGCGCCGCTTCACGGCTCTCGAGGAAATGTTTCACCACGAACATGCCGCTCATCATCAGGTAGGCCGTGACGAACGTCAGCGAGCTGCCTTCGGCGAAGCCCACCACCGGCGCATGGATCACCCCGAACAGCGCCAACAGCGCACCGACCGCAGCGGCAATCGCCCCGCGCAGCGGTTTATTAATGATGGCGAAAATGGCGATACAGCCCCAGAGCATACTGGCGAGCGGTGCGCCGTTGCCGAGGTGCATCAGCCCTTCGTAGTAAATTCCTTTGCTGTGCAGCACGTCGGTGCCGATTTTCGCCGCGTTGGTTCCCGCCGCCCCCATCACGCTGTTCATCATGGTGAGCGCCCAGTTGGCGATCCACGGGAACAGACAGATAAAGATGACGGGCACCTCCACTTTGGGCGTTTCCCTCACCACCTGGTTGGCGGTCACCACGCCGATAAACACCAGAATTGGCACAATGGCGGTCATCGGAATGATGGCGAGCATAAACGCCCCCAGCCCGAACAGCGGCACGATGAACATGGTGACGCCAGACGCCAGCGTATAGCCGATGCTCGCGCCCATCGCTTTCCAGCCTGCGTGACCAACGTAAACCGTGACCGGGAACGGGTTCCCCATCAGACAGCCAAGCATCGACGCCAGACCGTTTGCCAGCATCACTTTACGCGTCGGGTATTCATCCCCCGCCGCGTGGGCGCTTTCGATGTTTTCGAGGTCAAAGATGTAGTTCGCGAGTCCCAGCGGAACCGCAGAAGCCAGATACGGCAGCGCGTGTGGCAGACCCTGCATAAAGCTGTCAACGTGGACTGACGGCGGGTTAAAGCCAAACGATGACATGGACGCTTTGATCGCTTCCGGGCTTTGCAGGCCGGAGATCCACGCCAGCGCCGTACCGGCGATCAGCAGCAGTAAACCGGTCGGAATGCGGGCAAAGATCGGCTTTTTACCAAACCAGTTGATGAAGATCAGCAGCAGCACGATGAACGACACGGTCGGCGCTTCGAACGCCTGCAGCATTGGGTTCATCGCCAGCAGCAGCAGGCCCAGGCCGGACAAGCACGACAGCAGCACGGTGCGTGGAATCATCTTGCGAATGGTTTCACCGAGGAACGAACCGCCCGCCAGAATCATCGCTTCAACAAAACACCACACCAGCCCAATCTGGATGGCAAAGTCTGCGTCACCGGTTTGCTGATAAACGGGCATCAGCACCAGAAACGTAACGGTAAAAATCGACGGTGCGCTGGGTCCCGACGGCAGCGCGGTGACGTCGTTACGTCCGGTTTGACGCGCCATTTGCAGGCCAAACCAGGTGTAACACACGCTCGCCACCAGTACCGCCAGCCCGAAGGCCGGCGCGATACGTCCATAAACAATCTCTTTCGGGATGCCGACGACAAAAATGAGCAGCCCCATCATGGTGAGCAAATTGGTCAGGTTGTTGGTCATCAACCCGAAATATGCCGCCCAGTCACCTCTTTTCCACTCCAGTTTCATGCTTTTCATGGATGCTTACCTTATAGGAAGTAGCGATCGCGGAAGGTCAACAGCGCCTTTTCAAAACAGCTAAACGGCGGGTGTACGATGCCCGCCCCAATCATGCCAATGCCGGCGTCTTTGTGGGCGATGGCGGTGTTGATCACCGGCAAAATGCCGCTGCCCGCCACTTTGGTGATATCAATCGCCGTCGGAATACCCATAAACGAGAGCAGCGGAATGGTGACGTTCGGGTTTTCACCGAGCGTGATTTCGCGCATCTGACGCGAGAAATCGACGGCTTCATCAACCGTGCCGCCCACCAGCGCGACGATGGCGGGTGCGGTGGCCATTGCAAAACCGCCGATGCCGTAGGTTTCGGTGATGGCGCTGTCGCCAATGTCCAGGCCGGAATCTTCCGGCTTATAGCCCGCAAACATCGGGCCGATCACCTGCTGCGCCGGACCGGTAAACCATTGACCCGGCAGGCCGGAAATGCGCAGGCCAAATTCGTACCCGTTGCGCGCCATGGTGGTGACCACAGTGCTGTATTCAATGCCGTGAGCGGCATCCAGCGCGGCTTTACACATCGCCATCCACGTTGGACCGGAGAAGTAGTCGCTGCTGGCGACAAACTCAAACACCTGGCGCTGCTGCTCAACCGGATAGCCCGCCTGAATCAGCCCCGGCGTCAGCGCCTGAATCAGCAGCGTGGTGCCTGCGTTATTGCGGTTATGGCACTCGTCGCCCATGTGCAGCGCCTGCGCCAGCATCAGCCGCAGATCGATTTCGCCGATGACCTTCATCGCATCGCGCAGCATCGGGCCGAGCACGTCACGCATCCAGATCAAACGGTCGATCACGCTCTGATCGTTCGCCCCCATGCGCAGGATTTTCGCCATTTGCTCGCTAAGGTTGGTGAACGCGCGGTTGCCGTAGGTTTTGTTTTCGACGATATGCATAAACATCGACGCGGACGTAACGCCCGCCATCGAGCCCACGCAGTCGTGCTCGTGGCACGGCGAGAAGGTGATTTTGCCCGATGCCGCCAGCGTGTTAGCTTCATCTAAATCGTTCGCCAGCCCTTCAAACACCAGCGCCCCCGTCACCGCGCCTTTCATCGCGCCGCACATGTTTTCCCACGCTACCGGCGGGCCCGCGTGCAGAATGGTGGTACGCGTCATGCCAGGGACGACGTTGATGGCCTGGTCAAAGCCCACCAGCACCGGATGGGACTGAATAATGCGCTCCAGCGCGATTTTGTTGGCGGCAGCGATTTTGTCGGCCAGCGGCGTGTTCGCCAGCTGATCCAGGGCTTCCACCACCTGCATATTGCCCTGCCCCGGCGGGATCCAGTCGAGCTGAGTGACCGGAACGTGCTGCTTTTTCAGATCGTCGCTGAACATGGCGATGCCGACGTTAATGACGTTCAACGGCTGGTTAAATAAGGTTTTCATTAGGCTTTCTCCCCTTTGCAGACAAATTCACGCGCCAGTAATCCCGTATTGGTGCTGCTGCTCGCCCAGATAACGCCAGCGTCGGTGAGCAACTGACACTGCTGCGAAAGCGCTGGCGTATCGAGATCGGTGCCCAGCACGTAGCCCAGGATTTCCAGCGGACGGTTGTCGGCTTTGGCAATCGCCTGCGCCTCTTTAATTGCGTCGAGCATCACTCCGACCGGATCGTCGTGAGAGCCGAAACCGAGCACGAAATCCATCACGATCACGCCCACTTCCGGGTCGCGCGCTTCCTGTAACAGGCGGCTGATGCGGTTGGTCGGGTCGATCATTGGATGCGGTTTGCCGTTGGTGAAATCATCATCACCAAAATCGAGAAACGTGTGGGCTTTGCTGACGTTCACATCGGCTAAGCGTTTGGTCGGATCGGGCTGAATATTGCTGTAAACGTCGTCGAATTTCTCCAGCGCGGCGAACATCGCTTCGTCGCACAAGGTACCGCCGCAGAACAGCCCGCGAATGTACTTTTGCTGCGGCGTCAGGCGCGCGCGGACCTCTTCGATTAGCGGCCAGTTGAGCGGGTGCAGATCCAGAGACTCTTTTTTGATGCCGGTCAGCAGGACGGCTTTCAGCGCCACCTCTTTTGTGCCGCGCGCAAACTGCAAGCCGTCTTCATCCGCAGGCGGTTCATTACGACCGAGGAAACAGACCACCACCGGCTTACGGCAGGCGCGCGCACGGGCCAGCACTTTTTCAGCAACCGAGGGGGCTGGCGGTTTGGAGATAAGCGTAATGACCTGGGTCGCGTCGTCGGCTTCGAGCATGTCGATGGCGTCGAGCATCATCAGACCGCCGATCTTCTCGCTGAGATCGCGTCCGCCTGTGCCAATCAGCTGAGAAATCCCACCGCCAAATTCATGAATGCGCGCGCTCAATTCCTGGCTGCCGGTGCCGGACGCACCCACGATGCCAATCGGGCCACGGCGCACCGCGTTGCCAAAGCACAACGCCGCGCCGTTGATGATGGCGGTGCCGCAGTCCGGTCCCATCATCAGCAATCCTTTTTCATGCGCCAGTTGCTTGAGCGCCAGCTCGTCTTCCAGACTGACGTTATCGGAAAAGAGCATCACGTTGAGACCGTTTTCCAGCGCCTGACGCGCTTCGCGGGCGGCAAAGAGTCCATTGACGGATATCACCGCCAGATTACTGTCCGGGCGATGCGTTTTGGCGCTAGCCAACGTGGCGTAGCGCGATTCGTGTGAGCCCGAACTCTCTTTGCGGGTAAATAACGCTTCGATGGCAGCCAGCGTTTCGTCATCCGCCGCGTCACCTTTAATGACAATCATCAGGTCGCCGTTTTTGGCGTCCTGCAATTCCGGCGTTAATAATCCGAGATTTTTTAAGACGCCTTTATTCATTTCGGTCGCCATCGCGATAAATGCCTGTTCAACGCCGGGCAATTTATTGGCTTTGGTCGAGACCGACATCAGCGAGACAGAATCAAAATAGGTATTCTTTTTTATAACGATTTTGGTAGGCATTATTTCCTCCCGAATTCGGGCAAAAGGGGGCCGTCATCATGTTTAAGGCATGATGTGAAAACTGATATTTTTTAGTGCAGGCAAGCCCGGTAAGACTTGCCGAATGAATTACGCGCCGGCGGCTAACAGCAGTTCGGCAATCGGGTGATAGCCTTTTTCGCGCGCCAGTTCGAGCGGTGATTTACCGTATTTATCCGTCATATGCGGATTCGCGCCGTGGTCGAGCAGCAGCCTGACGATCTCCTGCTGTTTTGCGCCGCCGTCATTTAATACGATGGCCTCCAGCAGCGGCGTCCAGCCGACAAAATTGGTGTGGTTGACGTTAATATCGGTGTGGGTCAGCAGTTCGCGCACGATGTCAACGTGCCCTTTTTCGCTAGCAGGCGTGATGCCCACACCGCCGAAACGCGTCAGGCGGTCGAGATCCGGGTTGGCTGGCAGCACAATGCGCAGCAGGGTTACGTCATTAGTCAGGCAGCTAATCAGGAACGGGTTAAAACAGGTTTGATCCTGCTTATCGATATCCGCCCCGGCGGAAATAAGCAGTTCAACGCAAGAATAATGTTTATGCAGACTGGCAATAATAACGGCGGTTCTTTTCTGACGATTGGTGGCGTTGATATCCACGCCTTTATCCAGACAGGCCTGTAGCGCATTGGCATTGCCCTGTTCTGCGGCCAGCAGAAATTCAGTAACGAGTTCATGTGCAGACATATTAAGACTCCGATGTTTTCATTTCTGATAACCTGAGAATAGCAACAGCGCATGCATAAAAGAATCCGCTTAAATATCATTCATCGTAAGGTCGTGGATTGTTGAATTAAAATTAACAATCCAGTCAAAACGTGCGTCGGTGCAATGTTTTTCTTATCGCTGGCCCGCTTTTCACCTGCAAAATGGCATTCTGCTTATGGCTCGAAACCCCTTGCCAGCCGTGGGCTGAAACAAAATCGTAGAAGTGTGATTCTGTTCAAATCAGTTGTAACCGCAGTGTTAAATATTGTTCAATACTGATTGCCGTTAGCGCGGATTACAAATAGATTCAATAATCCCATTTGACCATTACGCGGAGCGCGCGGTAATGAATTCGATATTTACGGAAGAAAACTTGCTGGCGTTTACCACCGCAGCCCGTTTTGGCAGTTTCAGCAAAGCGGCTGGAGAGTTGGGCGTGACCACGTCGGCGATAAGCTACACCATCAAGCGTATGGAGACAGGGCTGGATGTGGTGCTGTTTGTGCGCAATACGCGCAGCATTGAACTGACCGAATCCGGCTTTTACTTTTATCGCAAAGCGACCGATCTGCTGAATGACTTTCACGCGATTAAGCGCGGGATAGATACCATTTCCCAGGGCATTGAAGCGCGGGTGCGTATTTGTATCAACCAGCTTTTATATACCCCGCGCCATACGGCCAGGCTGCTCCAGGTGTTAAAAAAGCAGTTTCCCACCTGTCAGATTACGGTGACCACTGAGGTTTATAACGGCGTCTGGGATTCCATTATTAATAATCAGGCCAATATTGCGATTGGTGCGCCGGACACGCTGCTGGATGGCGGAGGCATTGATTACACCGAAATTGGGGCGATTCGTTGGGTGTTTGCGATTTCACCCCAGCATCCGCTCGCGTTTGCGCCTGAACCCATCGCCGAAAGCCAGCTCCGGCTTTATCCGAATATCATGGTCGAAGATACGGCGCATACCATCAATAAAAAAGTGGGCTGGTTGTTACACGGGCAGGAGGCGATTCTGGTCCCGGACTTTAACACCAAATGCCAGTGTCAGATCCTGGGTGATGGAATCGGTTTTTTACCGGAACATATGGCGCGAGAAGCGATGGAAGATGGGCTGCTGATTACGCGTCGAATTAATAATCCGCGTCAGGATTCGCGTATGTTGCTCGCAACGCAACATGCGGCGACCGGTCAGGTCACCCGCTGGATCAAACAGCAGTTTGCCCCACAGGGAGTGCTGACCGGGATTTATAGCGATTTACTCTGGCGAACGTAAAATCTAATTGCGGGTTTGCACCCAGAAGGCGTGAATCAATCCTGGGATATACCCCAACAGGGTCAGGACGATGTTAAGCAGAAATGCCCAACCGAAACCTTTGCCAAGCAGCACGCCAAGGGGCGGTAAAATAATCGTAAAAACAACACGCCAGAAACCCATACATTCTCCATACACACTAAGCAGGTAATTGTAAAAAAAGAGATTTATCTCTAAGCGTAGCGAGTTTAGCGTGTTCCGCCACCTCGCAGCTGCGCTTTTACCCTCCTTTACCCTCTTTACACTGATAGAGACTGGCGATTAAGGGGTAAACCCGCGTTACCCCTGTACCAGGACTGAGGCGTGGGCTAAGGTAAAGGTCACTAAATGAGGAGGATGATATGTTTTCTGTTGGCGATCTTGTGCAACCGCGTATGGGCGGCCCGAAGCTGAAAGTCGTTGAAGTGCATGGCGATCAAATAATTGCTGTTCAGGCGAGTCAGGAGCAGGGTGAGAAGTACACGTTGAAGGCGGCGGATGTGACGCTTTATAAAGAAGACGGCGATTTCGGCGTTTGCTAATACTCAGGGCGGTGAAAAACCGCCCTGCAATACATCACAATTAGATTAAGAAATCTTCCAGTGATTTACCGTTTGCCAGTGCAGTTGCAATCGCTTTCGGTGTACGACCCTGACCGGTCCAGGTTTTTTCTTCACCATTCACATCAGTAAAACGATATTTCGCTTCACGTACCTGACGTTTCTGCGACTGGCTTGCGCCTTTTAACACGTCTTTACCCAGTAAATCTTCTGGAGAAATACCGTCCGCTTTCATCCGCTCCAGCAGTGCATTAATTTTCTGCTGCTGTTCCGCCTGCTGCTGCTGCATTTCGTTTTGCTCATTACGTTTTTCTTCCGTAACGATGCGGAATTTCTCCAGCATTTCTTCGAGCACGTCAATTGAGAAGTCACGCGCCATTGCGCGAAGGGTACGGATATTATTAAGATTTTGTAACATTGAAGACATATTACTGAAGACCTTTTATGAGTTGATTCAATGAGCAATAGGACAACATGGTAATCCACTTTACTTTGAATATCCAGTTGCATTCCTTCCTGACAATTATTAAGGCTATTCAAAAATAGTTATTTAGATATTGTTACTTTTATTTTCGTCATTTAATGCCTTCTTTCATTTTATTCATCACACAATTTTAAATTCAACGTTTTGCTATTTTGAGCAACCTTCCTGCTTCACAATCCTGATAACTGAATAGTCAGTCACCTCACCTGCATAAAACACCTGCTGCGATTACAGAATTTTCGACTGCTTTTCACATGCATAAAGAACATTAATCACAAATGCCGTGTGTTTTGAACTTACGAAAGGATAGCCTGCTGATAGAAGCGTTGAGTGTGATTTCACATCAACAAAAAAAAATTTAAACAATTGATAAATATAGTTATCTTTTACATAAAAACAGAAATCACCAGCACGATAAAAAAGCAGGCTTTTTTAGAGAATTTTATAGGAAAAAAGGCATTTAATAAAAATTATTCACTCATTGTGAGTTAACAGGCAGAGATATACTCTATACACATCAAAAAAAGCAACCTAAAGCACCTTATGCCGCGGGTATTGTCACTATACTGTGTTGCTCTCAAGGAGTTCGGACATGTTCTCACCGCAGTCTCGCCTGCGCCATGCAGTAGCGGACACTTTCGCGATGGTTGTCTACTGTTCCGTAGTGAACATGCTGATCGAGATATTCCTCTCCGGAATGTCTTTTGAGCAGTCGCTTTCTTCCAGGCTGGTGGCCATTCCGGTCAATATCCTTATTGCATGGCCGTATGGTTTTTACCGTGATGCGATAATGCGTATGGCGCGCAGATTCAGTCCATCAGGCTGGATGAAAAACCTGGCAGATGTGCTGGCCTATGTGACATTTCAGTCACCGGTTTATGTCGCGATTTTGCTTACGGTCGGCGCTGACTGGCATCAAATTGCCGCTGCCGTCAGTTCGAATATTGTGGTGTCAATGATGATGGGCGCGGCCTACGGCTACTTCCTTGACTACTGTCGCCGTCTGTTCAAGGTGAGTCAGTACACAACGTCTAAAGCGTGATCGACTGCGACTGGCTACTGCCAGTCGCGTGCTTATGGCGCTTCGCCAAACAATCCTTGCAGAAATCGCTCCAGCGCCATGCGGGAGCTAAAACCGTGCGGAATACCGTAATGCTCATGTCTTTCCCCGGCTAAATACAGGGGGAATTCCTGATAGTGATCGCAGGTTTTGATATCCGAGGCGGGCTCAGCAAATGACAAACTTCTGTCTTTCAAGGTCGGGTGAATAATCAGCGCCATGCGACCCATTCGAGCCTCGCGATTAACATAGACATAATTATCGCCACGGCGATAACCGTATGTTTTTTGTGTGACTGCATCCATGATGAAACCCGCTTTTTCAAGAACGCGTGCCACCTCATCGGGTCGTAAATACATATTTTATCCTCGTTATCTTTTACTGCCGGGCAACCTTACAGTAATCAGCATTCGTAACGCTTTCAGATAAATCCATAAAGGGCGAGATTCATCACGACTCGCTTCAGATATTAAAATCATGGGCTAAACTGAATGTGAACGCAAAATTATGGAGGATCGTATGTTTAACAGACCGAACCGAAACGATATTAATGACGACGCTCAGGATATTCGTAATGATGTCAGCCAATTAGCTGACACGCTGGAAGATGTTTTAAAATCCTGGGGCTCAGATGCAAAGGACGAGGCGGATGTCGCCAGACGTAAGGCTCAGTCTTTGCTACGTGAAACCCGCGCGCGCATGAATGGTCGCTCGCGTACTTCGCAAGCGGCGTGCGATGCCATCGGATGCGCAAGTACGTTCGTTCGTGAAAAACCGGTGTGTGCGATTGGTACTGTCGCCGCCGTCGGGATTTTTATCGGCGCGCTGCTGACGTTACGTAAATAATTCCGCGCTGGAATTATTAATGACCCCTCGTTCGCCCTCGCGAACGGGGGGTTTTATTTTTATGGCGACAAAATCGCCACAACACCCATCTCATCCGCCCTGCGCCGCTGCGCTCATCGTGACGCCACAATCAATTCAAATTTCCCATATCTTGTGTGGTTGAAACTTACATCAACTACATCTAGTATTCCATTTAGCAAGACACCCATAGCCTGACGCGTTCATTCGCGCCGTTCTCTTATCATAGAGGGAAATACGAATCATGAGCATTACTATTTACACTCGTAACGACTGTGTTCAGTGCCACGCCACAAAGCGGGCGATGGAAAGCCGCGGCGTGGAGTTTGAGATGGTGAATGTCGATTTAGTCCCTGAGGCCGCCGACGCGCTTCGCGAGCAAGGTTTCCGCCAATTGCCGGTGGTGATTGCTGGCGAAACCAGCTGGTCAGGCTTTCGCCCGGACATGATTAACCGTCTGCAAACTCAAGCCGCCAGCGCATGAGTATTCTCGTCTACTTCTCCAGCAGCTCCGAAAATACGCTCCGCTTCATCGAGCGTGTCGGACTGCCCGCCGTGCGCATTCCGCTGAACGAACGCGAACGCATTCAGGTAGACGAGCCTTATATCCTGGTGGTTCCCAGCTATGGCGGTGGCGGAACGGCGGGCGCAGTGCCGCGTCAGGCAATCCGCTTTCTCAACGATCCCCATAACCGGGCGTTGATTCGCGGCGTTATCGCGGCAGGCAATCGCAACTTCGGCGAAGCCTTCTGCCGCGCCGGGGACCTGATTTCTCAAAAATGCGCCGTGCCGTATCTCTATCGCTTTGAACTGATGGGGACACAGCAGGACGTAGAAAACGTGCGTAAAGGAGTGAACGAATTTTGGCAACGACAACCGCAGAACGCGTAATGCAGGGATCAACGGATTACCACGCGCTGAATGCCATGCTTAACCTCTACGATCGTGAGGGGCATATTCAGTTCGGGAAAGATGCAGAGGCGGTGGACGCTTTTTTTGCCGCCCACGTGCGCCCCAACAGCGTGCCGTTTGCCAGCCAGGACGCGCGGCTCGACTATCTGGTGAACGAAGGTTATTACGAAGAGCGGGTGCTCACTCGCTACGATCGTCACTTTGTGCTGAATCTGTTTGAACGCGCCCACGCCAGCGGTTTTCGTTTCCAGACGTTCCTGGGGGCGTGGAAGTATTACACCAGCTATACGCTCAAAACCTTCGACGGTAAGCGCTATCTCGAAAGTTTTGAAGACCGCGTGTGCATGGTGGCGCTAACGCTCGCGCAAGGAGATGAAAATCTGGCGCAGCAGCTGATGGACGAAATGCTCTCCGCGCGTTTTCAACCCGCCACGCCCACGTTCCTGAATTGCGGCAAAGCGCAGCGCGGCGAGCTGGTGTCCTGTTTCCTGTTGCGAATCGAAGACAATATGGAGTCGATTGGGCGCGCGGTGAACTCTGCCCTGCAATTATCAAAACGCGGTGGCGGCGTTGCGTTTCTGCTCTCTAATTTGCGCGAATCCGGCGCGCCGATTAAGCGCATAGAGAATCAGTCGTCGGGCGTTATCCCGGTGATGAAAATGCTGGAAGATGCGTTTTCCTATGCTAATCAGCTGGGAGCACGTCAGGGCGCTGGAGCGGTCTATCTGCATGCGCATCACCCGGATATTCTGCGTTTCCTGGATACCAAGCGTGAAAACGCCGATGAAAAAATCCGTATCAAAACCCTTTCTCTCGGTGTAGTGATCCCGGATATCACTTTCCAGTTAGCGAAAGAAAACGCCGAGATGGCGTTGTTTTCCCCCTACGATATCGAACGAATTTACGGCAAACCCTTCGGTGATGTGGCGATCAGTGAACTCTACGACGAACTGCTCGCCGACGATCGCGTGCGTAAAAAATTCATTAACGCCCGTGATTTCTTCCAGACGCTTGCCGAGATCCAGTTTGAGTCTGGCTATCCGTACATCATGTATGAAGACACGGTGAATCGCGCCAACCCAATCGCCGGGCGCATCAATATGAGCAACCTGTGCTCCGAGATTTTGCAGGTTAACAGCGCCTCGACCTATGACGAGAATCTGGATTACGCGCACATCGGCAAAGATATCTCCTGCAATTTGGGCTCGCTGAATATTGCTCACACCATGGATTCACCCGATTTTGGCCGCACCGTCGAAACGGCAATCCGCGGGCTGACGGCGGTGTCAGACATGAGCCATATCCGCAGCGTGCCGTCGATTGAAACGGGAAATGCCGCTTCACACGCCATTGGGCTTGGGCAGATGAATCTGCACGGCTATCTGGCCCGCGAGGGGATCGCCTACGGTAGCCCGGAGGGGCTGGATTTCACCAATCTCTATTTCTACACCATCACCTGGCATGCGCTGAATACCTCAATGAGGCTGGCGCGCGAGCGCAGTCAGCGTTTCGCCGGATTTGAAGACTCGCGATACGCCAGCGGTGAGTATTTTAATCAGTATCTGGAAAACAGCTGGCAACCGAAAACCGAGAAAGTGCGTGCGCTGTTTGCCCGCGCCGGCGTCACGCTACCCACGCGCGAAATGTGGCAGCAGCTACGTGACGACGTGATGAGGTACGGCATCTATAACCAGAATCTGCAGGCGGTGCCGCCGACCGGATCGATCTCGTATATCAACCACGCGACGTCGAGTATTCACCCGATTGTCTCGAAAATTGAGATCCGCAAAGAAGGCAAAACCGGGCGCGTTTACTATCCCGCGCCCTTTATGACCAACGAAAACCTGGCGCTGTATCAGGATGCCTATGAGATCGGGCCGGAGAAGATTATCGATACCTATGCCGAGGCCACGAAGCATGTCGATCAGGGGCTGTCGTTAACCCTCTTTTTCCCTGACACCGCCACCACGCGCGACATCAACAAGGCGCAGATTTATGCCTGGAAAAAGGGCATTAAAACGCTGTACTACATTCGCCTGCGCCAGCTTGCGCTGGAAGGCACTGAAATCGAAGGCTGCGTGTCCTGCGCGCTGTAAGGAGAAAGGATGAAACTGTCACGCGTGAGCGCCATCAACTGGAACAAGATTCAGGATGATAAAGACCTGGAGGTCTGGAACCGCCTGACCAGCAACTTTTGGCTACCGGAAAAAGTGCCGCTGTCGAACGATATCCCGGCCTGGCAAACGCTTAGCCACGCCGAGCAACAGCTGACGATCCGCGTGTTCACTGGCCTGACGCTGCTGGACACCATTCAAAATAGCGTGGGTGCGCCCGCGCTGATGGGCGATTCGCTCACGCCACATGAAGAAGCGGTAATGTCGAATATCAGCTTTATGGAAGCGGTGCATGCCCGGTCGTACAGCTCGATTTTCTCGACGCTGTGCCAGACCAAAGACGTGGATGCCGCCTATTCCTGGAGCGAAGCATCGGCCTCGCTGCAGCGTAAGGCTCAGCTGGTGCTGGAGTATTATCACGCCGATGACCCCTTAAAGAAGAAAATCGCCAGCGTGTTCCTGGAATCTTTCCTCTTCTATTCTGGTTTTTGGCTGCCGATGTACTGGTCCAGTCGCGGCAAACTGACCAATACCGCCGATCTGATTCGTCTGATCATTCGTGATGAAGCGGTACATGGCTATTACATCGGCTATAAATATCAGAAAGGGCTGGAGAAAATCAGTGAAGAAAAACGGGAAGAACTGAAAGGGTTTGCGCTCGATTTGCTGATGGATTTGTACGATAACGAGCTGAGTTATACCGAAGAATTGTACGCCGGAACAGGCTGGGAAACCGACGTGAAAGCGTTCCTGTGCTACAACGCCAATAAAGCGCTGATGAACCTGGGATATGAAGCGCTGTTCCCTCCCGAAATGGCGGAAGTGAATCCGGCGATTCTGGCGGCCCTCTCCCCGAATGCCGACGAAAATCATGATTTTTTCTCCGGCTCGGGCTCGTCTTATGTAATGGGTAAAGCAGTAGAAACCGAAGATGCGGATTGGGATTTCTGAGGCAAAATATAGCGTTCATTAATTTAATATAAATCCTAAAATCTCCGACATATATTTCCGCGTGATCTACACTGTCATCCTGGCTTCATATTCACCTGAATCATTGCGATTCAGGTGAAATTCTCCTGTGCATTGACAAAAATATCAGAAAAATTCGACCAGCGCTCAGCCCTTACCTCATGGGAAATTCAGCCGTTTCGCTTGTTGCAAAATTCAGGCTTCAAGCCTGGCAAGGGTTGTCTCAGATTCTGAGTATGTTAGGGTAATGCCGGCTAATTATTTCCACTGGTAATGATATCGACATAGATAAATAACAGGACTGACTCTATTGCATGGCAATTAAATTAGAAGTTAAAAATCTGTATAAAGTATTTGGCGATAATCCGCAGCGAGCCTTCAAATATATTGAAAAAGGACTTTCAAAAGAATTAATCCTGGAGAAAACAGGGCTTTCGCTTGGCGTTAAAGACGCCAGTCTGGCCATTGAAGAAGGCGAGATTTTCGTCATCATGGGATTATCCGGATCGGGTAAATCCACCATGGTACGCCTTCTCAATCGCCTGATTGAACCCACTCGTGGACAGGTGCTAATTGACGGCGTTGATATCGCAAAAATATCCGATGCTGAGCTGCGCGACGTGCGCAGGAAAAAGATTGCAATGGTCTTCCAGTCATTCGCGCTAATGCCACATATGACGGTATTGGATAATACCGCCTTCGGTATGGAATTAGCGGGAATCCCTGCGGCTGAGCGCCAGGAAAAAGCGCTGGATGCATTGCGTCAGGTTGGGCTCGAAAATTATGCTCACGGTTATCCGGATGAACTCTCGGGCGGTATGCGCCAGCGTGTGGGTTTGGCCCGCGCATTAGCCATTAATCCCGATATTTTATTAATGGATGAAGCCTTCTCGGCGCTCGATCCCTTAATTCGTACCGAGATGCAGGATGAACTGGTAAAACTTCAGGCAAAACATCAGCGCACCGTGGTATTTATTTCCCATGACCTTGATGAAGCCATGCGAATTGGCGACCGTATTGCCATTATGCAAAATGGTGAAGTGGTTCAGGTCGGCACCCCGGACGAAATACTGAATAATCCGGCAAATGATTATGTTCGCACCTTCTTCCGTGGCGTGGATATTAGCCAGGTATTTAGCGCCAAAGATATTGCCCGTCGCGCGCTGAACGGCATTATTCGTCGTACGCCAGGTTTTGGCCCGCGCTCGGCGCTGAAGCTGCTGCAGGATGAAGACCGTGAATACGGTTATGTGATTGAACGCGGTAATAAATATGTTGGCATTGTCTCCATCGATTCACTGAAAAGCGCGTTAAGCGAAAATCTGGGAATCGATGCGGCGTTAATTGACGCTCCGCTTGCCGTGGACGCCGAAACGCCGCTCAGCGAGTTGCTCTCTCATGTGGGTCAGGCGCCGTGCGCCGTACCGGTTATCGGAGAAGAACAACAATACGTCGGCATCATCTCAAAACGGATGTTGCTGCAGGCTTTAGATCGCGAGGGGGCAAACAATGGCTGATCAATCAAACCCGTGGGGAACCACAGAAGCAGCGGATAGCGCGGCACAATCGGCAGATGCGTGGGGTTCTTCGACCCCTGCCCCTACCGATGGCGGCGGTGCAGCAGACTGGCTAAACAGTGCCCCTGCGCCTGCACAGGAACATTTCAATATTATGGACCCGTTCCATAAAACGCTGATCCCGCTGGACAGTTGGGTGACCGAAGGTATCGACTGGGTTGTCACGCATTTCCGTCCCGTGTTCCAGGGCATTCGCGTGCCGGTAGATTACATTCTGAACGGCTTCCAGCAAATGTTGTTGGGCATGCCTGCGCCAGTGGCAATCATCCTGTTCGCCATGATCGCCTGGCAGTTCGGCAGCGCTGGAATGGGGATTGCCACGCTGATCTCACTGATTGCGATTGGCGCTATCGGCGCGTGGTCGCAGGCCATGGTCACGCTGGCGCTGGTGCTCACTGCCCTGTTCTTCTGCATCATCATCGGTTTACCGATGGGCATTTGGCTGGCGCGCAGTCCAAGGGCGGCCAAAATCATCCGGCCACTGCTTGATGCGATGCAGACCACACCGGCGTTTGTCTATCTGGTGCCGATTGTGATGCTGTTTGGTATCGGCAACGTGCCGGGTGTTGTGGTGACCATTATCTTCGCCCTGCCGCCGATTATTCGCCTGACAATTCTGGGGATTAACCAGGTGCCGGCCGATTTGATTGAAGCTTCACGCTCGTTTGGCGCAAGCCCACGACAGATGCTGTTCAAAGTCCAGCTACCGCTGGCCATGCCCACCATTATGGCGGGAGTTAATCAGACGCTGATGCTCGCCCTCTCCATGGTAGTGATCGCCTCGATGATCGCCGTTGGCGGGCTTGGCCAGATGGTACTGCGCGGTATTGGCCGTCTTGATATGGGTCTTGCCACCGTGGGCGGCGTGGGGATTGTGATCCTCGCCATCATTCTTGACCGTCTGACCCAGGCTGTGGGTCGCGATTCACGCAGTCGCGGTAACCGTCGCTGGTACCAAACCGGTCCTGTCGGCCTGCTGAGCCGCCCATTCACGAAGTAATCCTGTAAGCGCCCGGCGACACATTGCCGTCGGGTCTTCAACTCATGAACTTTACACAAAATTATTCAGGTTCCATCGCGGCGGCAAACGAATGATTCCCAGGGCGCGTACCGATGGTACTTAACTGGGGTGAATGCGTGCAGCCAACGACGAGGCGGCCGGAATGATGAAGTGTAATGTAATAAGGAATAACGATGCGACATAACGTACTTTTTGCCACAGCGTTTGCCACCCTTGTCTCAACCAGCACGTTTGCGGCTGATCTCCCGGGCAAAGGCATTACCGTTCAACCGGTTCAGAGCACCATTTCCGAAGAGACGTTCCAGACCATGATCGTCAGCCGCGCGCTGGAAAAACTGGGCTATACGGTCAATAAGCCAAGTGAAGTGGATTACAACGTGGGCTATACCTCGATCGCCTCTGGCGACGCCACGTTCACCGCCGTTAACTGGAAGCCGCTGCATGATGATATGTACGCTGCTGCGGGCGGAAGTAAAAAATTCTATCGCGAAGGGACGTTTGTGACCGGTGCGGCGCAGGGTTATTTGGTCGACAAGAAAACCGCCGAGAAATACCACATCACCAATATCGAACAGCTGAAAGATCCGAAGATCGCCAAACTGTTCGACACCAACGGTGACGGCAAAGCCGACATGATGGGCTGCTCCCCGGGCTGGGGTTGTGAAGCGGTGATTAACCATCAGAACAAAGCGTTCGATCTCGAGAAGACCGTTGACGTGAGCCACGGGAACTACTCGGCGATGATGGCAGATACCATCGCGCGCTTTAAAGAGGGTAAACCGGTTATCTATTACACCTGGACCCCATATTGGGTCAGCGATGTGCTGAAGCCGGGTAAAGATGTGGTGTGGCTGCAGGTGCCATTCTCCTCTCTGCCAGGCGAGCAGAAAGATATCGACACCAAGCTGCCGAACGGCATGAACTATGGCTTCCCGGTGAATACGATGCATATCGTGGCGAACAAAGCCTGGGCTGAGAAGAACCCGGCGGCGGCGAAACTGTTCTCCGTGATGAAACTGCCCCTGGCGGATATCAACGCGCAGAACGCGATGATGCATGAAGGCAAATCGTCCGAAGCGAATATTCAGGGTCACGTTGACGGCTGGATCAAAGCCCACCAGCAGCAGTTTGATGGCTGGGTGAAAGAAGCGCTGGCCGCGCAGAAATAGTCTTTTCATTTTCCACTCGCTCCTGAGATGCCCGCATGGGCAACGCCCTCTCCTCTTGGGTGAGGGCTGGGGTGAGGGGGAACAGGCGGCTCTGAGTTTCGTTCCGTTCACCTTTCGTTCTCGGCTTCTTTGTTACACCAGAACCGGTGAACGTGTTAAGGGGGCTATCGTGTATGAACCGGTCACATGGGTTACAGATCTGACCGGTCACACAGGTAACACTTTTTGACTTAATCGGCCCGGATTATACGATGATTTCGTCTGTCGTACCGGGCCAGTATCAGTGCACCAAATCCTATCTCATCCAGATCTTCTTCGACCTGCTTCATCCATATCCATTCTCCCCTCAGCGCCTCCGATAAAAATATCCGGGTACTGTTAAAGCATAAATCGCCTTTTACTGAGACGCGTAATGTCCGTGCATCATCCGGTACCGGCATTGCCTTCCATGGGCCGGTAAAGATGCGCTCTGACGGATACCAGACCGAGCCGGGTGTTTTTCCGCCCAGCGCCTTGTGGGGGCGAATGTCATTAAACTCACTACGCCAGGCATCCAGCCAGGCCTGCTGCTCTTCCAGGGACGTGAACTTTGTATGCCGCTTTAGTGCATCCTTCAGGGGCCGGTGCATCCGCTCATGCCGCCCGTTCTCCGTGGGTTTACCCGGCCGGATACGTTCCGGCAGGACACCACATTTAATCAGCCAGATGGACATCTGGCTCAGCCCCCACAGGCCAGCACCGGCAAACGGCGGTCCGTTGTCCGTACGCAGCACCTGCGGCATACCGCATTCCCGGAACACCCGTTCAAGGCAGGGAATGACAAACCGGCCGTCAGGCATATAGGTGGCATCGCACGCCAGCACTATCCTGCTACAGTTGTCGGTCAGCGTGAAAGGATGACACCAGCGCCCGCCGGTATGAGTAAATTTACCCTTGAAATCGGCACTCCAGACCTCATTCGGGTGGACGACAGTATGTAGTTCATGAGGACGTGTGGATTTAAAAGCCGGAGGCCGACGCTTTTTAACCAGCCCGTGAACCCGAAACAGCTCTCCAATCGTACTGGCCGCAGGCACGCAGATGATATTCAGGTTAAGCAGTCGCTGCCTGATTTTCTCCGGCCCCCATAGCGGGTGCTGCTGTTTAGTGTCCAGCAACAGCTGAACCATGGGTTCAGGGGTTGAGTTCTGGTGATGGCGCGCCCGGGAGCGGTCAGCCAGGGAGGCGGCCTCATCCGGTGAAAAACGAGCCAGCCACTTGTAACCGGTCTTACGGCTGATATTAAAGCGGCGGCATACCTCGGCAACTGGAAGGTTGCCTTCAAGGCAGGCCGCGACAAACTGCAAACGTTGCATGGTAACAGTCTCAGTCCAGGGCACGGTAAACCTCCGTCAGCTGTTTACCGTACTGTTATAACCTGTTACCCATGTGCCCGGTTTAAAGTGTTACCCATGTGACCGGTTCATACATCGCCGCCCCCTTAACAATCCCGGCTCCCGGCAAGAAAATCGCCGCTTCGCGGTACCCTCGTCTTATTCCCTACGGCTATCGGGGACGGGCGCTGTAACGGCCCTGTAAATGCGCCCTCGCCGCGCATCCATGCGCGTCGCCTCGGCCTATAGTCAACGACTCGGCGATTTACAGCCGGACCAGGCCATCGCCTTTTTATTTCTGTATTACCTCAAATACATTTTCTCCTGATAAATACAGGCTCAACGGCCCTCACCCCACAATAAAAGTCCGTAGTCAGGCAATAGATCAAAACCGCACAAACCACCACGCAACAATTCCCCAACATTCATCCTCATCCGTTATGATTGGTTTCTGGAAAAATCATTACTTAACTCACGATTCCTGAATCTAATGACAAAAACATCTCAAGGGCTTAGCCCTGCACTCATCCTTTTAATGTCTGTGGCAACGGGCCTGGCGGTCGCCAGTAACTATTACGCGCAGCCGCTGCTGGACACCATTGCGCGCGCCTTTTCCCTCTCAGCCAGCTCGGCGGGGTTTATTGTGACCGCTGCACAGCTGGGTTACGCCGCCGGTTTGCTGTTCCTGGTGCCGTTAGGCGATATGTTTGAACGCCGCAGGCTGATTGTCTCCATGACGCTGCTGGCGGCGGGCGGCATGCTGATCACCGCATCCAGCCAGTCGCTTACCATGATGATTATTGGCACCGCGCTCACGGGGTTATTCTCGGTCGTCGCACAAATTCTGGTGCCTCTGGCGGCAACGCTGGCTGCACCTGATAAACGCGGCAAAGTGGTCGGGACCATCATGAGCGGTTTATTGCTCGGGATTTTACTGGCGCGAACGGTGGCAGGATTGCTGGCAAGCCTCGGCGGCTGGCGCACCGTTTACTGGGTGGCGTCGGTGCTCATGGTGATCATGGCTCTGGCGCTGTGGCGCGGATTGCCAAAAGTGAAGCAGGAAAATCACCTGAACTATCCGCAGCTACTTGGGTCCGTTTTCAGCTTGTTCACACAAGATAAACTGCTGCGTACCCGCGCGTTGCTTGGCTGTTTTACCTTCGCCAACTTCAGCATTTTGTGGACGTCGATGGCGTTCCTGCTAGCCTCACCGCCGTTTAACTATTCCGAAGGCATGATTGGCCTGTTTGGTCTGGCCGGCGCAGCAGGCGCGTTAGGCGCACGTCCTGCAGGTGGACTGGCGGATAAGGGCAAATCGCACCTGACCACCACCGCAGGGCTGATTCTGCTGCTGCTCTCCTGGGCGGCTATCTGGTATGGGCATATTTCCGTGATGGCGTTGATTGTTGGGATTCTGGTTCTCGACCTGACGGTTCAGGGCGTGCATATCACCAACCAGACGGTTATCTATCGCCTGAAACCCGAGGCGCGTAACCGCCTGACGGCCGGTTACATGACCAGCTACTTTATCGGTGGGGCTGCGGGGTCACTGATTTCCGCCTCGGCGTGGCAACACGCTGGCTGGGCGGGGGTTTGTCTGGCCGGAACAGTCGTCGCTGTCATCAACGTCATCATCTGGTGGCGCGGATATCACCTACAGGAAGCAATTAACTAAGCTTTACATCGGTTTGGGGCTTCTTAGGGTGTTAAGGAGCCCTGCAGTCTGTTAAGGTTAAAGGTAATCATTTATCCCAGAAATTTTAATGTGGGTGACATATTAGATTGCCGCATGAACAGTTCATACTTACAGGCTGCTCCCAGTTTCACCAGGTTGACATTACATCCTCTCCGTTTGAAACCTCATGCTGTTTCTCGTCGCCCGACCCCGTCTTTCGTGGGCGTTTGCCCTTCCTTTTCTGTGCTCACCGGGTCACGGATTCACCCGGCACTTGCTGACAGTGATATAAGTTTGGCGGATATAACCGCACAAATAATTCATTTACATTATTTGTCACTGTCGTTACTATATCGACTGTAATTAATGAGGTCATGCCCAAATGGATAGTTCGTTTACGCCCATTGAACAAATGCTTAAATTTCGCGCCAGTCGTCATGAGGACTTCCCATATCAGGAAATTCTGCTGACCCGCCTGTGCATGCACATGCAAGGTAAACTGCTGGATAACCGCAATAAAATGCTGAAAGCTCAAGGGATTAACGAGACGTTATTTATGGCGTTGATTACCCTGGAGTCTCAGGAAGATCACAGCATTCAGCCGTCCGAACTGAGCTGTGCGCTGGGTTCATCGCGCACCAATGCCACTCGCATCGCCGATGAGCTGGAAAAACGCGGCTGGATTGAGCGCCGTGAAAGCGACAACGACCGCCGTTGTTTGCATCTACAATTGACCGATAAAGGTCACGAATTCCTGCGCGGGGTGCTGCCACCTCAGCACAACTGCCTGCACCAACTCTGGTCGGCGCTGAGCACGACCGAGCGCGATCAGCTAGAGCAAATCACCCGTAAGCTCCTCACCCGTCTGGATCAGATGGATGAAGATGGCGTCATTCTTGAGGCGCTGAGCTAACACGACGACACGCTCAAACATCCAGATTTAACAATAACTGACAGGCCAGCACATCACACTGCTGGCCTTTCTGACAACAGGTCGGCTCAGCCGATGTGAAAATAAGAAGATCGTGGAGAACAACAATGAGCGCAAATGCGGAGAATATTCCCCCGCAGCAACCAGCTAACAAGAAAGGCAAACGTAAGAGTGCCCTTCTGCTGCTGACCTTGCTCTTTATTATTATTGCTGTGGCATATGGTATCTATTGGTTTTTAGTGTTGCGTCATATTCAGGAAACGGATGATGCATACGTGGCAGGGAACCAGGTTCAGATTATGGCCCAGGTGTCGGGCAGCGTGACGAAAGTCTGGGCTGACAATACCGACTTTGTGCAAAAAGGGGATGTGCTGGTTACGCTCGATCCGACCGATGCTCAGCAGGCGTTCGAAAAGGCGCAGACCGAGCTGGCTTCCAGCGTGCGACAGACACGCCAGTCGATGATTAACAGCAAGCAATTGCAGGCCAGCATCGACGTGCAGAAAACCGCGCTGGCGCAAGCGCAAAGCGATTTGAATCGTCGCGTACCGCTTGGCACGGCGAACCTGATTGGTCGCGAAGAGCTGCAACACGCGCGTGACGCCGTGGCCAGTGCACAGGCACAGCTTGATGTAGCAATCCAACAGTACAACGCGAATCAGGCGATGATTCTGGGCACCAGCCTGGAAGACCAGCCGGCGGTAAAACAGGCTGCAACCGAAGTGCGTAACGCCTGGCTTGCCCTGCAGCGTACCAAAATCGTCAGCCCAATGACCGGCTATGTCTCACGACGTTCCGTGCAGCCTGGCGCGCAGATTAGCCCAACCACTCCGCTGATGGCGGTGGTTCCGGCCACTAATCTGTGGGTAGATGCAAACTTTAAAGAGACGCAGCTCGCGCATATGCGTATCGGCCAAACGGCAACTATCGTCAGTGATATTTACGGCGATGACGTGGAATACACCGGGAAAGTGGTCGGTCTGGATATGGGGACAGGGAGCGCGTTCTCGCTGCTGCCAGCGCAAAACGCGACCGGCAACTGGATCAAAGTGGTCCAGCGTCTACCGGTGCGTATCGAACTGGATCAAAAACAGCTAACGGATCATCCGCTGCGTATCGGGTTGTCCACGCTGGTGACCGTCGATACCACCAATCGTGATGGTCAAATGCTGGCGAACCAGGTGCGTACTAATCCGGCTTACGAAAGTAATGCCCGTGAAATCAGCCTTGATCCCGTCAATAAGCTGATCGATGACATCGTGAAAGCGAACGCCGGTTAATCCGAAGGTGAGCGTTATGCAACCGCAAAAATCGCAAAAACCATTGGAAGGCGCGCCACTGGTCATTATGACCATTGCGCTGTCGCTGGCGACCTTCATGCAGGTGCTGGACTCCACCATCGCAAACGTGGCGATCCCGACGATTGCCGGTAACCTTGGCTCGTCACTGAGCCAGGGGACCTGGGTGATCACCTCGTTCGGGGTCGCGAATGCGATCTCAATTCCTATCACGGGCTGGCTGGCAAAACGCGTCGGCGAAGTCAGATTGTTCATGTGGTCGACGGTACTGTTCGTCCTCGCCTCATGGGCGTGTGGGATGTCCAATAGCCTGACGATGCTGATCTTCTTCCGCGTCATTCAAGGGATTGTGGCGGGGCCGTTGATTCCGCTGTCGCAAAGTTTGCTGCTGAACAACTATCCGCCCGCTAAACGCTCTATCGCGCTGGCGCTATGGTCGATGACCGTTATCGTCGCGCCGATTTGCGGACCGATTCTCGGCGGATTTATCAGTGATAACTATCACTGGGGCTGGATCTTCTTTATCAACGTGCCGATTGGCGCGGTCGTCGTGCTGCTCACGCTGCAAACGCTGCGTGGTCGCGAGACGAAGACCGAGCAACGACGCATTGACGGCGTGGGTCTTGCACTGCTGGTGGTGGGCATCGGTAGCCTGCAGATTATGCTGGACCGCGGTAAAGAGCTGGACTGGTTTGCCTCGCAAGAGATTATCGTGCTGACCGTCGTGGCGGTGGTCGCGATAAGTTTCCTGATTGTCTGGGAGCTCACGGACGATAACCCGATAGTCGATTTGTCGTTGTTTAAGTCGCGAAACTTTACCATCGGCTGCCTGTGTATCAGTCTCGCCTACATGCTCTACTTCGGTGCAATTGTGCTGCTTCCGCAGCTGTTGCAGGAGGTATACGGCTATACGGCAACCTGGGCGGGCCTGGCGTCAGCGCCGGTGGGATTGATTCCGGTACTCCTGTCGCCGATTATCGGTCGTTTTGCGCATAAACTCGACATGCGCAGGCTGGTGACATTCAGCTTTATTATGTATGCCGTCTGTTTCTACTGGCGTGCCTACACGTTCGAACCGGGGATGGATTTTGGCGCGTCCGCGTGGCCGCAGTTTATCCAGGGCTTTGCGGTGGCGTGCTTCTTTATGCCACTGACCACCATCACGCTGTCCGGCTTGCCGCCTGAGCGTATGGCGGCGGCCTCGAGCTTATCGAACTTTACCCGAACGCTGGCAGGCTCAATCGGGACGTCGATTACCACCACCTTGTGGACCAGCCGGGAATCATTGCACCACGCCCAGCTGACGGAATCGGTTAACGTCTACAACCCGAACGCGCAGCAGATGTACAGCCAGCTCGAAGGAATGGGCATGACGCAGCAGCAGGCCTCCGGCTGGATCGCCCAGCAGATCACCAATCAGGGTCTGATTATCTCCGCGAACGAGATTTTCTGGATTTCGGCGGGGATATTTATCCTGCTCCTGAGCTTGATATGGTTTGCCAAACCGCCATTCGGCGCGGGTGGTGGCGGCGGTGGTGCGCACTAACCGGTTCCGTAGACGAGAAAGTTGTCCGTTTCTCTCTAGCTTCTGTCAGTTCTGATAAAGCAGCGCTCCTGAAATCGCTTCACGATAGTGAAAAGACAACAGGAGCGCATCATGCTGAAACAACCCGCACAAAAATATCAGCCTTTCCCCCCAATCTCTCTGCCCGACCGTCGCTGGCCCGAGAAACGTATCACCCATGCGCCACGCTGGCTTTCCACCGATTTGCGCGATGGCAATCAGGCGCTCGCCGAACCGATGGACAGCGCACGCAAACTGCAATTCTGGGAGTTACTCCTTGGCTGCGGTTTTAAAGAAATTGAAGTCGCGTTCCCATCCGCATCGCAAACTGACTTTGATTTTGTTCGCCAGCTGATCGACGAAAATCGCATTCCCGATGACGTCACGATTCAGGTCTTAACTCAGGCGCGGGAAGAGTTGATTCTTCGCACCTTTGAATCGTTGCGCGGTGCGAAAAAGGCGACCCTTCATCTGTATAACGCCACCGCCCCGCTGTTTCGCCGCCTGGTTTTTGGCATGGACAAGGCGCAAATTATTACGCTCGCAACCCGGTCCACGCGTCTGATCCGACAGCTCTGCGAAGAAAATCCACAAACGAGCTGGCAGTACGAGTACTCCCCGGAAACGTTCTGCTTTACCGAGCCAGAATTTGCGCTGGAAATTTGTGAGGCCGTGGCCGAAATCTGGCAGCCGTGCCCCGAGCGCCCGATGATTATCAACCTGCCCGCGACCGTTGAAGTGAATACGCCGAATGTGTATGCCGATCAGATTGAATATTTCTGCCGCCGCTTTAGCCGTCGCAGCGAGGTGTGTATTAGCGTTCATCCGCATAACGATCGCGGTACGGGCGTCGCCTGTGCCGAACTGGCGATGATGGCCGGTGCGGATCGCGTGGAAGGCTGTCTGTTTGGCAACGGCGAGCGCACGGGCAATGTGTGTCTGGTGACGCTGGCGATGAATTTATACTCCCAGGGCGTCAGCCCGGATCTGGATTTCAGCGATATGAATCAGGTCGTTGAGGTGGTGGAAAGCTGTAATCAGCTCCCGGTGCATCCACGTCATCCGTGGGCGGGGCGTTTGGCTTATACGGCATTTTCAGGCTCGCATCAGGATGCGATTAAAAAAGGCTTCGATGCGCGTCAGCCGGACGACCGCTGGGAGATGCCCTATCTGCCGGTCGATCCGCAGGATATTGGCTGCTCCTACGAAGCGGTGATCCGCGTGAACAGCCAGTCGGGAAAAAGCGGCAGCGCGTGGCTGATTGAGCAGAATCACGGTCTGAAATTACCGCGTGCGCTGCAGCAAGATTTTAGCCAGCATGTGCAGCAGGAGGCCGACAGCCAGGGGAAAGAGATGACGCAAAACGCGCTCTGGCAGCTTTTCCGCAGCCGTTACGGACTGATGCCCTCTGGACACTTTACCCTGGAAACGTATCGCAGTGAGAGCCTGCAGGACGGACAGTTGCGCCTGGCCGCCTCGGTGGTCACCGGTGGTGGGACGCGGCAGCTTGAGGGCCAGGGAAACGGTTTGCTGTCGGCCGCCGCCAATGGCATCAGCCGTTGGCTGGATAAGCCGTTTGTGATTAAGGATTATCATGAGCATTCGCTGGGGGAGCGCAGCGACAGCCGCTCGGTGGCGTACATCCGCTGTCTTTTCCAGGATGGTACCAGTCGATGGGGTGTGGGGATTGATAGCGACGTGGCGCGCGCGTCAATTCAGGCGCTGTTTAACGCCGTCGGTTAGGCATCTTTGAAATAATCGCTGGGCGAAATGCCCATTACCCGGCGAAACATGGCCGTGAAAGCGCTGTGGCTGCCGTAACCCAGGTCCAGCGCAACGCGTAATACCGGCTGGCCTTGCGCCAGTCGCAGCAGGGCTTCAACCAGACGCGCCCTTCTCGTCCACTCCCCGTAGCTTAACCCGGTTTGCTGCTGAAAATGGCGGTTAAGGGTGCGCTCACTCATGCTAGTCAGGCTTGCGGCCTGCGCGCTGCTCAAGGTTAATCCGGGGTCCTGGCGGATCTGCTGACAAAGCTGTCGCAATGACTCGCTTTGCGGTTCCGGGAGATGAAACGGCAGGACAGGCAGGGTGCGGATTTCATCCAGAATCAGTTCGTAGACGCGCTCATCGCGGCTGCCGGGAGAATAAGATTCGGGGAGATCGAGCGAGGCGACAATAAGTTCACGCAGTAACGGCGAGATCTGCACGATCTGGCAGGACGCCGGCAGATCGGCGCGGGCAAGCGGATCGATAAAAAGCGTGCGCGCCGCCACGTTGCCGGTAATGCGAATCGCATGCTGCGTACCCGCTGGCAACCAGACGCCTCGTCCAGGTGGAACGACCCAACATCCTGCAATCGTATCAACGCGAACAACTCCGCTCAGGCTATGCAGTAGCTGGGCACAATCGTGCTGATGGTACGGCTCGCTGTCACCATGACGATAATCATGAGCGTAAGGAACCAAAGGGCGATGGGTAAAAGAGAAGGCTGTGGTGGTGGTCATGGGTTAGGCTTCCCTCTCCCTGAGGAGAGGGGAATGGCGCACTAAATGTGCAGCTCTTTCAGCGTTTCTTTCGGCAGCGCCAGCTCTTCGTTACTGTTCACGCGAACATCACGATCGAGAATATGACGCGCGATCTCCTGCGCTTCTTCCAGCGAGTGCATATGATACGTACCGCACTGGTAGACGTTCAGCTCAGGGATCTGGTTCTGCTCTTTGACTTTCAGTACGTCGGCCATCGCCGCTTTCCAGGCATCCGCCACGCGCGTTTCTTCAGGGGTGCCGATCAGGCTCATATAGAAACCGGTACGGCAGCCCATCGGAGAGATGTCGATGATTTCAACACCGTTACCGTTCAGGTGATCGCGCATGAAGCCTGCGAACAGGTGCTCCAGCGTGTGAATGCCTTTTTCGGGCATCACTTCTTTATTTGGCACGCAAAAACGCAGGTCAAACACGGTGATCGCGTCGCCGCTCGGGGTATGCATGGTTTTTGCCACACGTACAGCAGGTGCTTCCATACGGGTATGGTCGACTGTGAAGCTATCTAATAACGGCATACGTCACCTCCGATAGTGATTATTTTTAAAATAAAATGAACTCTTTGTTCAACCGCGCGTCTTACTCTATGAAAGACGCGCATTTGTTATCATCATCCCTGATTTCAGAGATGTTATTTTGGCCACAGCGATGTGGCCATTTTCTTTTCTGTCAGGCGTGTTTCGCCAAAAACGCATCGAACGATTCAGTGTCCGCCGCTTCGACTTCACGCTGGCGTGCAATGGATGCCTCGCGTTCCGCCACGAAATCTTCTTCGCTCAACACTTCCAGCGGCTCCTGCTGCAACATGTCACGGTACTGCGCAGCGAGCGTACGGCCTGTGCCACCGATACCTTGATCAATCATAGAACGCAGAATGCGTGCCGAGAACGTCAGTTCAGGGTTATCAAAGCTCTCGACCAGTTGGTCGCACACTTTTTGATATTCCTCACCACCGTAAAGGCTGTCCATCGTCTGCGCGACGCGTTTGAGATCGCGGAACAGATCTTTGCCCACTTTTGCCAGCGGGAACTGTGCCGTTTCACAACCAATGCCTAATGTCAGGCCAGGTTTGCGTCCTTCAAGTATTACGCGATTCCAGTTGGTGCGCGTACACAATAACTCGTCAGCACTCATTTCCGGCGCATCCGCCAGAACACACCAGACCATAAACAGATCGAGGAAACGGATCTGCTGCTCGTCAACGCCAATGGGCGAGAACGGGTTGATGTCCAGGGAACGGACTTCGATATACTCGATGCCGCCGCGCTCCAGCGCATCTGACGGTGCTTCGCCGCTGCGCGTGACGCGTTTCGGGCGAATCGGCGCATACAGTTCGTTTTCAATCTGCAAAACGTTACTGTTAATTTGCAGGCGTTTACCGTCTTTTTCGAGCCCGATCGTTTCGTACTCTTCCGACGGCGTTTTGATCGCCCGCTTCAATCCTGCCACATACTCGTGCAAATCGTTAAACGTAATACCGAGATTGCTTTGCGACTTATTGGTATAACCCAGATCGCTGAGGCGTAATGAGGTGGCGTACGGCAGATAGTACATGCCGCAGTCGGTCTTTTCGAACGGTAGCGTCGTCGGTTTGCCCTGCAAGAATGAGGAGCAAATCGCCGGGGAGGCACCGAACAGATACGGGATCACCCAGCCAAAACGGTAGTAGTTACGAATCAGGCGGAAATAGCCCGCTGAGATCGCTTCTTTATCCGTTTCACCGCATTTTGCCTGCCAGAACGCCATCGGCAACGAGAAGTTGTAATGCACCCCGGAGATGGTTTGCATCAACGCGCCATAGCGGTTTTTTAAACCTTCGCGGTACAGCGTTTTCAGTCGACCAATATTCGACGTGCCGTATTGCGCCAGCTCAATATCCTGGCCCTGCTCAATGTAGCAAGGCATGCTGAGTGGCCACATGCGCTCATCACCCAACTGACGGGCGGTGTAGCGGTGGACATCACGCATTAGCGTCAGCATATGATCGATATCGCCATCAACCGGAGTGATAAATTCCAGCAGCGCTTCGGCAAAATCGGTCGTGATCCATTTATGAGTCAACGCAGAGCCTAACGACTCCGGATGGCCGGTTGTTGCCAAACTACCATCCGCGTTTACGCGCAGTGTTTCGCGCTCAAGCCCGCGCTGTATACCCTTCAGGGCCTGAGGGTGCTTTTCCAGCCAGGCTAGCGCCTGTGATACGTCCGGGATCAAATTGACCTCCCGCCTGTCAATAATAGTTATCCAGCATAATTGTAATGGTTGACGATTGAAGGTCGTTTATTCATTCCACCAATTAGTGCCACCACGTCATGCCTTGCAGTGTTGCCAGTGCCACGAGGACATAGCGCAACGCCTTACCAAGGCATAAAAAAAAGAGCACTGGTCCCCATGAGATGCGCATCCACCCTGCCAGCAGACACAGCAAATCCCCTATTACAGGCATCCAGCTTAATAAAAGCGTGGCAGCACCATAGCGTTTAAGCCAGCCTGCTGCCTTTTCCTGCCAGCGTGATTTTTTACGCAGCGGAAAGAAACGACCAAGAATAACGTTAGTCAGCCCTCCAAGGCTATTACCCATTGTTGCTATTAAGACCAACAACCAGGGCTGACTCACGCCTGACAACAGCATCGCGACCAGCACAACTTCGGAGTTACCCGGTAAGAGTGTGGCACTTAAAAAACTGCTGGCAAATAACGAAGCAAGTGACAGCAAGTCACTCACAGTAAGCGAACATCCACTGCATCCATTCCGGCGGCATGCGCGGCCTGAATACCAAAATCTGCATCCTCAAAAACCACGCACCGAGACGCGGCGACACCCATTAATTCTGCACACAGCAGAAAGGTATCCGGCGCGGGTTTATGATTTTTAACATGATCGGCGGCGACCACTGCCGAAAAATAGTGACGCAGTCCAAGATGATTGAGCAAAGCTTCGGCTACCGCGCTTTCACTCCCCGTCCCCACTGACATCGGGCGACGGCCGTGCCACTCTTTAACAACATCAATCAGCGGAAGCGGACGAACCGTGTCTAAAAGCATCGCTTTGACGGCGTCGGTTTTTTCGCGAGCGAGCAGGTGGGGGTCCAGATCGGCTTGATTAAGTTCAATCACCGCCTGAGCGATACGCCAGGTTGGCGAGCCATTGAGCGCCACCATTGCCTGTAAATCGAAACGCATTCCGTAACGACTCAGAACATCATCCCACGCTTTACGATGAGTGGGTTCGGTGTCCAGGATAGTGCCATCCATATCGAAGATCAGACCGTCATACTGTGTGTACATCGTGCTCTCGCCCAACGATTAACAAAGCATTACTTTAACGTAAACAAGGATTTTTGTCGCTGACAGTAAGAGTGATAGCTGATGAAAAATTCAGGGGATAAATTGAAGAAGAAAGAGAGGGTGAATCCGGGAGGATGACTGGGTATTGCCTCACCCTGCGTCGCCATTGCTGAAGCAACGTTATCTTTCCTGGTGCTCGCGATAAATTCGCAGACCATGAATGAGTAGAGTTGAGGTTAATTTGGAGAAGATGGTGCATCCGGGAGGATTCGAACCTCCGACCGCTCGGTTCGTAGCCGAGTACTCTATCCAGCTGAGCTACGGATGCATCAGGGTACTGCCTTCAGAAATGATAAATGTGCATCCGGGAGGATGACTTGGTACTACCTCGCCCTTCGGGCCGTTGCTGAAGCAACGTTATCCTTCCTGGTGCTCGCGATAAAGTCGCAGACCATGAACTAACAGATTCACTGTTAATTTGGAGAAGATGGTGCATCCGGGAGGATTCGAACCTCCGACCGCTCGGTTCGTAGCCGAGTACTCTATCCAGCTGAGCTACGGATGCATCAGGGTACTGCCTTCAGAAATAGTAAATGGTGCATCCGGGAGGATTCGAACCTCCGACCGCTCGGTTCGTAGCCGAGTACTCTATCCAGCTGAGCTACGGATGCATCGGGATTTACTATGGTACTGCTTGATACGTCATGTCACTTCGAAAGCAATATGAAGTAATAGATGGTGCATCCGGGAGGATTACTCGGCTGCGCCTCACCCTTCGGGCCGTTGCTGAAGCAACGTTATCTTCCCTGGTGCTCGCGATAATTTCGCGGACCGTGAAATAACAGTGCCGCTGTTATCTCGAAGAAGATGGTGCATCCGGGAGGATTCGAACCTCCGACCGCTCGGTTCGTAGCCGAGTACTCTATCCAGCTGAGCTACGGATGCAAAATGGCGGTGAGGCGGGGATTCGAACCCCGGATGCAGCTTTTGACCGCATACTCCCTTAGCAGGGGAGCGCCTTCAGCCTCTCGGCCACCTCACCACACAACGCCTCTTGCGAGTGCTTCGGAGAACTTGTTAAGAGCTCTTCGTCGCTGCGTGGCGCATATATTACTTTCTGGGACTTATAAGTCAAACAATTTTCCACAGACATTTATCGTTTGCACAAATCACAGGCAATTCGCATGCAAAAACCACAAAGAGGGTGTTTTATAAGCGGATTTTACACACGTTAAAGCAGCTTTCTGCAGGTGAAGAGACTGATTTTGGATGAGATAAGATTCTGGAGAGTGTGAAAAATCGAGCGAATGAAATAGAACGGTAACTTTATGCAGGAACAATGGCAAGAGGGTTGCGTCTCGCCGGAAAGCGAGACGCGATAATATCAGTAACTGGACTGCTGGGATTTTTCAGCCTGGATACGCTGGTAGATCTCTTCACGATGGACAGAGACTTCTTTAGGGGCGTTCACACCAATACGAACCTGGTTACCCTTTACCCCTAGAACTGTCACGGTGACCTCATCCCCAATCATGAGGGTCTCACCAACTCGACGAGTCAGAATCAGCATTCTTTGCTCCTTGAAAGATTAAAAGAGTCGGGTCTCTTGTATCCCGGCATTATCCATCATATAACGCCAAAAAGTAAGCGATGACAAACACGTAAAGTGTAAGCAGTCACGGCATCACATTCTGTTAAACGTAAGTTTAGCCGATATACACAAACTCAACCTGACTTTATCATTGTCGATAGCGTAGTAACTAATACGCCATAACTGCAAGGTTATGGCGTCTGTTTACGCTTTGTAATTATTACAGTTTAGCACTTACCCAGCTTTCAACGCTGGCCAATGCTGCTGGAAGTGCCGCTGCATCCGTACCGCCGGCTTGCGCCATGTCCGGACGACCGCCACCTTTGCCACCCACCTGCTGAGCGACCATACCAATCAATTCCCCTGCTTTCACGCGGTCAGTCACATCCTTAGAGACGCCCGCAATCAGAGAAACCTTACCTTCGACCGCTGTCGCCAGAACGATAATTGTCGAACCGAGCTGGTTCTTCAGATCATCAACCATGGTACGAAGCATCTTAGGTTCAACACCTGCCAGTTCACTGACCAGCAGTTTGACACCTTTAATATCAACCGCTTTGCTGGAGAGATTTGCGCTTTCTTGAACGGCTGCCTGCTCTTTCAGTTGCTGCAGTTCTTTTTCGAGCTGGCGACTACGTTCCAGTGCGCTACGCACTTTCTCACCCAGATTGTGGCTGTCACCTTTCAACAGTTGAGCAATATCGTGCAACTGATCGCTTTCAGCGTGCAGGCTGGCGATAGCACCTTCACCTGTTACCGCTTCGATACGACGCACACCCGCCGCGGTACCCGATTCGGATAGGATACGGAACAGGCCGATATCACCGGTACGGGAAGCGTGAGTCCCGCCGCAGAGTTCGGTAGAGAAATCACCCATGCTCAGCACGCGAACGCGCTCATCATATTTCTCGCCAAACAGCGCCATCGCGCCTTTAGCTCTGGCCGCCTCGAGATCCATGATGTTGGTTTCGATAGGCAGGTTACGACGGATCTGCGCGTTAACCATATCTTCAACCGCGCGGATTTCAGACGGTTTCATCGCTTCAAAATGAGAGAAGTCGAAACGCAGGATTTTGTCGTTGACCAGAGAACCTTTCTGCGCAACATGAGTGCCCAGAACGTCACGCAATGCGGCGTGCATCAGGTGCGTTGCAGAGTGATTCAGACGAATGCGTTGGCGACGTGCTTCATCGACTTCTGCCTGAACGCCCTCACCGACTTTCAGAGAACCGGAAGCAAGTTTGCCGATATGGCCAATTGCCTGACCGTATTTCTGAGTATCGCTGACAGAGAAGCTAAAGCCGTGGCCTTTCAGTTCGCCTTTATCGCCGACCTGACCACCGGATTCCGCATAGAATGGGGTTTGATCGAGAACGACAACCGCATCCTGACCAGCGCTAATGCTCTCTACGGCTTTGCCGTCGACAAACAGGGCGGTAACTTTGGCGTTCAATTCCAGGCGATCGTAACCCTGGAATTCAGATGCGCTGTCCACACGGATCATCGCATTGTAATCCGCGCCAAAACCGCTGGATTCACGCGCACGGCGGCGCTGTTCTTCCATGGCGGCTTCAAAGCCAGCTTCGTCCACTTTGATGTTGCGCTCGCGGCAAACGTCTGCCGTCAGGTCAACCGGGAAGCCGTAGGTGTCGTACAGACGGAAGGCAGTTTCGCCATCCAGCGTATCGCCGGTCAGCTGAGACAGTTCTTCGTCCAGCAGTGCCAGACCGCGCTCCAGGGTACGAGCAAACTGCTCTTCTTCTGTTTTCAGGACCTGCTCAACCTGCGACTGTTGGCGTTTCAGCTCTTCGCCTGCATCGCCCATGACGCCCACCAGCGGACCGACAAGTTTGTAGAAGAAGGTGTCTTTCGCGCCCAACATGTTGCCATGACGAACAGCACGACGAATGATGCGACGCAGCACGTAACCACGGTTTTCATTCGACGGAATCACGCCATCAGCAATCAGGAACGCACAAGAACGAATATGGTCTGCGATAACGCGCAGAGATTTATTGCTCAGATCGGTGGCACCGGTCACTTCAGCAACAGACTTAATCAGCGTGCTGAACAGATCGATATCGTAGTTGGAGTTGACGTGTTGCAGAACGGCTGCAATACGTTCCAGACCCATACCCGTATCAACGGACGGTTTTGGCAGTGGCTCCATCGTGCCGTCAATCTGACGGTTGAACTGCATAAAGACGATATTCCAGATCTCAATATAGCGATCGCCGTCTTCTTCTGCTGTCCCTGGAGGTCCACCCCAAATATGGTCGCCGTGATCGTAGAAGATCTCGGTGCACGGACCGCAAGGACCGGTATCGCCCATCTGCCAGAAGTTGTCAGACGCATATGGCGCGCCTTTGTTATCCCCGATACGAATAATTCGCTCACGCGGGATACCAACTTCTTTCTCCCAGATTTCGTAAGCTTCGTCGTCGGTTTCGTAAACGGTAACCCACAGACGCTCTTTCGGCAGGTTGAACCAGTTTTCACCGGTCAGCAATTCCCATGCGTACTGGATAGCGTCGTGTTTGAAATAGTCGCCGAAGCTGAAGTTACCCAGCATCTCGAAGAAAGTGTGGTGACGTGCGGTGTAGCCGACGTTTTCCAGATCGTTATGTTTACCGCCCGCACGTACGCAACGCTGTGAGGTTGTCGCACGGGAATAATTACGCTTATCGAGACCAAGGAATACATCCTTGAACTGGTTCATCCCGGCGTTGGTAAACAGCAGAGTCGGGTCATTGTTCGGTACCAGGGAGCTGCTGGCAACTACCTGGTGTCCCTTACTATGGAAAAAATCGAGAAACGCCTGACGGATCTCAGCGGTGCTCTTGCTCATAATTATCCTGAAATCAAGCTAACGAAATGTCGCAGCCAGCCTGTACCTGTTGACGATTGGACGGGCCAGCTACTGGAAAAAGTGGGAATAAGATAAGTTTTCTTTGGAGGGAAGTAAAATGCAGCATGCGTTCAATCGGTAAAATTACGCCATATAGCCTGAATATCTTCCATCAGGTAGCCACGGTAGAGTAAGAAACGCTGGATTTTTACTTTTTCTGAAAATTCACGCGGCAGAGGTTCACCGTACTTACGAACGGCTTGATCCCGCGCCAGTTCACCCCAGTCTATATCGCATTCACGCATCGCCTGTTCTGTTGCTTCGCGAGCGATCCCTTTCTGATTAAGTTCCTGACGAATTCGCGCAGGCCCGTAACCTTTACGGCTCCGGCTGGCGATAAAACGCGTCACAAAACGCGTGTCATCCAGGTAGCTGTGCTCATAGCACCAGGCGATCACGCGATCATAGTCTTCCTCAGTCGCATCGATCGCCTCCGGTCCATTTTTACCTATAACGGGAGCAGCTAACTTGCGCCGCAGTTCTTGTTCACTGTGATCGCGTACACCAAGAATCCGCACGGCACGGTCTAATAAACGGGCGTAGGCAGGACGACGCGGTTTTGATTCACTCATATAAAACCTGCTGTATGACAAATGCAAAAAGGGCCGCAATAGCAGCCCTTGTTTTTACACCAGATCATTAGAAATCTGGGTTGGTTTCTTCAGCATCTGCGGCATCAACAACGAAGTCAGGTTTAGAATCCTGGTTACTGAGAAGGAGTTCGCGCACTTTCTTCTCAATTTCTTTCGCTGCTGCTGGGTTCTCTTTCAACCAGGAGATAGCATTCGCTTTACCCTGACCAATTTTGTCGCCGTTGTAGCTGTACCAGGCGCCTGCTTTTTCAATCAGCTTCTCTTTCACGCCGAGATCAACCAACTCGCCAAAGAAGTTGATACCTTCACCGTAAAGGATCTGGAATTCAGCCTGCTTGAACGGAGCGGCGATTTTATTCTTCACAACCTTCACGCGGGTTTCGCTGCCGATCACGTTATCGCCATCTTTCACTGCGCCGATACGACGGATATCCAGGCGAACGGACGCATAGAACTTCAGTGCGTTACCCCCGGTAGTGGTTTCCGGGTTACCAAACATCACACCAATTTTCATACGGATCTGGTTGATGAAGATCAGCAGCGTATTAGACTGCTTAAGGTTACCGGCCAGTTTACGCATTGCCTGGCTCATCATACGTGCCGCGAGGCCCATGTGAGAGTCACCGATTTCACCTTCAATTTCCGCTTTCGGCGTCAGTGCCGCAACGGAGTCGACAACGATAACGTCAACTGCGCCAGAACGTGCCAGCGCATCACAGATTTCCAATGCCTGCTCACCGGTATCCGGCTGAGAACACAGAAGATTATCGATATCTACACCGAGTTTACGGGCATAGACTGGATCCAGCGCGTGTTCTGCATCGATAAACGCACAGGTTTTGCCTTCGCGTTGTGCTGATGCAATAACCTGCAAAGTCAGCGTCGTTTTACCAGAGGATTCCGGTCCGTAGATTTCTACGACACGGCCCATTGGCAGGCCACCCGCGCCCAGCGCGATGTCCAGAGAAAGCGAACCCGTGGAGATCGTTTCCACATCCATGGAACGGTCTTCACCCAGGCGCATGATGGAGCCTTTACCGAATTGCTTTTCGATCTGGCCCAGCGCTGCCGCCAACGCTTTCTGTTTGTTTTCGTCGATAGCCATTATTACTCCTGTCATGCCGGAAATCCGCTTACGTATTCCCGGGAGGTGAAAACTGTTCTGTTGAAGCAATTATACTGTATGGTCATACAGTATCAAGTGTTTTGTAGAAATTGTTGCCAGAGCGTTTTTAACGCGTATTCCGTTGCCTGACGGCGCACGCTTTCACGATCCCCGCTGAAGCACTCCCGGCGGGTGATTCCCTGGCCTTGTGCCGTGGCGAAACCAAACCAGACGGTACCAACGGGTTTCACGTCGCTACCGCCATCGGGTCCGGCGATACCGCTGACAGAAATCGCAAAATCTGCCTGCGCGGCTTTAAGTGCACCGATGGCCATTTCAACCACCACCGGCTCGCTCACCGCGCCGTGCTGTTCAAGGGTCGGTTCACGCACCCCAATCATCTGGGCTTTGGCTTCGTTGCTGTAGGTTACAAAGCCGCGTTCGAACCATGCGGAGCTACCCGCGATATCCGTAATCACTTTTGCCACCCATCCGCCCGTACAGGATTCCGCCGTTGTCAGCGTAGCGCCACGCTGCTTCAACGCCAGCCCTACCACTTCGCTCAGCTGCATCAATTCATGGTCAGTCATCATCGCTTTCGGCTCCTGAAAAACATGCAGCACAATGTAGCACTTTCTCGTGAGATAGGGAGATGGGGTTCAGGTTTTACGAGGAGGCTTCAGAAAAAGCCGATGCGACGTCATCGGCTCAAAAAAAGAATTACTTCATGCTATCCGCAATCGTTTTGACGTTATGACGAAAGGCTTTTACGTAAGTATCCGCCACGCCACCTTTGGCCGACAGCGCCTCAGGATAAAGTTCCCCACCGGGCTGGGCGCCCGTTGCAGTGGCAATTTGTTTCACCAGACGCGGATCGAGCTGGTTTTCCATAAACCAGGTCTTCACGCCGTCAGCCTTAATCTGATCAATGATCGCCGCCACCTGTGCAGCGTTCGCCTCACTCTCGGAAGAAAGCCCCTGAGGAGCGATAAAATTCACCCCATAAGCACGACTAAAATAGCCGAACGCATCATGGCTGGTCAGCACGTTACGTTTTTGCTGGGGAATCTGGCTAAACTGCGTTTTCGCCCAACTATCCAGCTGCGTGAGCTGAGCGATATACGCCTGACCAGAAGCCTCCAGCGCCGCTTTATCTTGCGGATCGGCTTGCACCAGACCTGTAAGAATATTTTGTGCATACAACGCCCCGTTCGCAGCGCTGTTCCAGGCGTGAGGATCAGTTACGCTTTTGCCCTCTTCTTCCAAAGTGTGGATTTTAACTCCAGAAGAAGCCACCACTAGCGTCCCTTTAAACCCTGACGCTTTGATCAGCCGGTCGAGCCAACCTTCCAGCCCTAAACCGTTCACCACCACCACATCAGCTTTACTGAGCGCTGCACTGTCTTTTGGTGAGGGCTCAAAGGTATGCGGATCGCCATCCGGGCCAACCAGCGTCGTCACGCTCACATGCTTGCCCCCCACTTCCTGCGTGATGTCACCGAGAATGGAAAAACTCGTCACCACGTTCAGCGTTTTAGCCAGCGCGCTCTGCGTCATGAATCCCAGCACCAGCGCAATCATTACCCTTGTTCGTTTCATCTTCACGTCCCCTTGCGTTGAAAAAGCGCACGCAGATTGCTGCGCGAGCCAAATAAAACGGAAAAAATAAATAACGCGCTCGCGGTCAGTACGATAGACGGCCCGGCAGGCAAACTTGCCGCCCATGACAGGCTCAATCCAAACCAGGCGCAAAAAATCCCGCTGATGCCCGCCATAAGTAACAGTCCTGGCAATGTTCGCATCCAGCAGCGTGCAGCGACGGCAGGCAGCATCATTAAGCCCACCGCCATCAGCGTGCCCAGCACCTGAAATCCGGCGACGAGGTTAAGCACCAGCAAGGCAAGAAACAGCCCATGTAACAATCCGGGCAACGCGCGTGAATTGACCTGTAACCAGGCGGTATCGAATGCTTCGGTGACCAGGCCACGATAGAAAATGGCCAGCATCAATAAGGTGAATATGCAGACGCCCGCCACAAACAGTGCCGCAGCGTTATCAACCGCCAGAATCGAGCCAAAAAGCAGGTGCAGAAGATCGACACTGGAACCGCGAAGTGAAACCAGCGTGACGCCCAGCGCCAGGGAGCCAAGGTAAAGTCCCGCAAAGCTGGCGTCTTCTTTGAGCGGCGTACGCCGACTGACCAAACCGGCAATCAGCGCAACCAAAATTCCGGCAATAAATCCGCCCACACTCATCGCCAGCAGTGACATACCGCTGAGCAAATAACCCACCGCGACACCCGGTAAAATAGCGTGCGACAGAGCATCACCCATCAGACTCATGCGGCGGAGCAGTAAAAAAACGCCCAGCATCGTGGTACTCACAGAAAGGGCCAGACACACCACCAGCGCGCGACGCATAAATCCGTATTCAATAAATGGCTGGAAAAAGAGATGCCAGATCATGCCACCCTCGCGCGTACTGTTGCCCAACACGGTGTGCCGGTATCTAAACGCAGTGTCTGAGGGAAATGACGTGCCACGCGCTCGCTGTCATGCAACACCGCCAGAACGGTTTGCCCTTGCAAATACATATCCAGCATCAATTCCATCAGCACGTTACAGGTGGCTTCATCGACACCCGTAAAAGGTTCATCCAGCATCACCAACGGCGCGTTCTGCACCAGCACTCTGGCAAAAAGCATGCGCTGGAATTGCCCCCCGGAGAGTTCATCAATCGTCGACGTTGCCAGCGCCTGCAACCCAACCCGCTCAAGCGCGCTGGCGATACGCAAACGCGTTTTGCGCTGCAATCCCGACAATAAAGAGATGCCGGGCCAACAACCCATACTCACCACATCCTGGACGGTCAGGGGAAATTGCGCTTCCAGCGAGTGGCGCTGGGCCAGCCAGCCGATGACCGGACGTTTTTCCTGCCAGCGAAAACCCCCGCTCACCGGAGGAATAAATCCCGCGAGCGTTTTTAGCAGCGTCGATTTACCGCAGCCATTCGCGCCGATAATTGCCGTCATACTGCCGCGCTCAATGACGCCATTGAGCGCCTGAGTAACCGACTGGCCGTCATATCCGGCCACCAGATTCTGTAGCTCAATCATGGGAGAATCACCGCCCAGCGCACCGCCAACGCAATAATCGATATCAGCCCAAAAGCCATAAGGAGTCGCGCCAGCGCGGAAAGAGAGAGAAGCGAGATAGACATATTGACACCACAAATAATGTTATAACATAACACTAATAAATTGCGATGCAGATGTAAATACAGAAGATGATAATGGAGTGTGGCGAAATGTTACCGTTGCTCTTCTTACCGTGGCGGTAAAAATAAAGCGCGACGTATCAACGAGCGACCTGATGGTTTGCCGGAGATGAGCCCCTGCTCCGGCAAACCATACATCAGTGGGAAAACTTACTGACTAAACGGGGATGCCGCAGGCACACGCGCCAGCGCAACCGCCTGGCCCAACTGCCACACCGCCATTGCGTAGTGCGTGCTGTGGTTGTAGCGGGTAATCGCGTAGAAATTCGGCAGGCCGTACCAGTATTGATAACCCGTACCAATATCCAGACGCAGTAAGCTCACCTGCTGGTTGTTGTTCAGCGGCTGCATTGGCGTTAACCCGGCTGACGCCAGTTGTGCCACGCTATATTTGGTTTTGAAACCATTTTCCAGCCCTGGCGCCTGTCCGTTGGCCTGCACGGCAACCGGCTCGCCTTTCACCCACCCGTGCGCTTTGAAGTAGTTCGCCACGCTGCCGATGGCATCCACCGGATCCCACAGGTTGATATGCCCGTCACCGTTAAAGTCCACCGCGTATTCTTTATAGGACGACGGCATAAACTGGCCATAACCCATTGCGCCCGCGAATGAGCCTTTCAGATCCAGCGGATCGTCCTGCTCGTTGCGCGCCATCAGTAAGAAGGTTTCCAGCTCGGACGAGAAATAGTCTGCGCGGCGCGGATAGTTAAAGGAAAGCGTCGCCAGCGCATCGAGAATGCGCGTTTTGCCCATCACGCGGCCCCAGCGGGTTTCCACACCAATAATACCGACGATGATTTCAGGCGGAACGCCGTAGACCTGCCATGCGCGGTTCAGCGCATCTTCATATTGATTCCAGAATGCCACGCCGTTTTGCACGTTGTCCGGGGTGATGAACTGTTTACGATAGCGCAGCCACGCACCGTTCGGCCCTGTCGGAGCCTGCGCGGTTGGCGCTTGTCTGTCCATCAGGCGCAGCACGTAATCCAGACGTTTAGCCTGGGACAAAATCTCGTGCAATTGTTGTCTGTTAAAACCGTGCTTGCTCACCATCTTATCGATGAACTGTTCGGCCGCAGGGTTATTGGCGAAATCACCGCCCATCTGCATGACATTGTGCTGCGGCTCCAGCAGAAAACCGCCGGAGGGCGCGCCAGCCGTCTGTTGAACTTCCTCTGTTTTCGGTTTGCTGCTACAGGCAGCAAGCATAATCAGCGCGGGAATGAGCGCTGCGTAACGACGCTTGACCATGAGACATCCATTGAAAGAATTCGATAAGTGGCAAGTATGGTAAAGCATCCGCGACACCTCAAGGAAGGAGTTCTGTGGCGCTAAGCAAAATCTTTCGGTATTGGGCAGGATCCCCACCAGGAGAATGCACTATCATGGGCGCAGCCACATTTCTGTCGGCTTCTCAGACGAGAGGCGCAAGGGATTTTAACCGGAGATAAAAATGAGTGATTTTCTGCTAAACACAGGCCGTCAGACATTAATGCTGGAGCTACAGGAAGCCAGCCGCCTGCCAGAAAGACTGGGCGATGATTTTGTCCGCGCAGCCAACACCATTATTCAATGCGAAGGCAAAGTGATCGTCGCAGGCATTGGTAAATCCGGGCATATCGGCAAGAAAATTGCCGCCACGCTCGCCAGCACCGGCACGCCGGCCTTTTTTGTCCATCCGGCAGAAGCCCTGCATGGCGATCTGGGGATGATCGAAAGTCGCGACGTGATGCTGTTTATCTCCTATTCCGGCTCGGCAAAAGAGCTGGATTTGATCATTCCTCGTTTGCAGGAAAAATCCGTTGCACTGCTGGCGATGACCGGAAAGTCCCGCTCACCGCTGGCGCTGGCCGCGAAAGCGACGCTGGATATTTCCGTTGAACGCGAAGCCTGCCCGATGCATCTCGCACCAACGTCCAGCACCGTTAATACCCTGATGATGGGCGACGCGCTGGCGATGGCCGTCATGCAGGCGCGCGGTTTTAATGAAGAAGATTTCGCGCGCTCTCATCCAGCAGGTGCGCTGGGTGCGCGTCTGCTCAACAAAGTTCACCATTTAATGCGTACTGAAGAGGCGGTCCCGCAGGTCAAACTCAGCACCAGCGTCATGGACGCGATGCTGGAATTGAGCCGCACCGGGCTGGGCCTGGTCGCCGTCTGCGACGAAACCGGTCTGGTTAAGGGTGTCTTCACCGACGGTGACCTTCGCCGCTGGCTGGTCGGCGGCGGCAGTCTGGACGCTATTGTGAGTGATGCGATGACCGCGGGCGGGCTGACATTAAACGCTGAAAGCCGCGCCATCGAAGCCAAAGAGATATTGATGAAACGTAAAATCACGGCGGCACCTGTCGTTGACGACAGCGGCAAGCTTTGCGGCGCCATCAACCTGCAGGATTTCTATCAAGCCGGGATTATTTAACCCTTTAGCCCAAGGCGTTTCGCCAGCCGATGCAGGTTGGCGACGTCCATCTCAAGTGCGCGCGCGCAAGCCGCCCAGCGACGTCCATTTTGATCCAGCGCGCGGGTAATCATCTGGCGCTGAAACGCGTCCGTCGCTTCACGCAAATTTTCATTAGCTATGACAGGCGTTTCCTGCGCCACGGCAGGCGCGGTTTCATCGTGTAAAGCAAAATGTCGCGCGTGGATCACCACCTCATCGCCCAAACGTGCGGCACGTGCCAGGACCACCGCACGATGAATGGCATGCTCCAGCTCACGCACGTTGCCCGGCCAACCGTAACGTAACAAATGGCTGCGCGCGCCGGGGCTTAACACCACGCGTGATAAGCCCATTTTTAACCGGCACTGCTCGCAGAAAAAACCTGCCAGAAGCACTACGTCTTCGCCACGCTCGCGCAGCGGCGGCACCGACAGCGGAAACACGCTTAAACGATGGAACAGATCGGCACGAAAATTCCCGGCCAGCACCTCTTCGCGCAGGTCACGGTTGGTGGCCGCCAGAACACGCACGTCGACGCGCAAACTGCGATCGTCGCCGACGCGCTGAATATCACCGTACTGCAACACGCGCAGCAGTTTGGCCTGGAGGGCCAGCGACAGCTCGCCAATTTCGTCAAGAAACAGCGTGCCGTTATCGGCCATTTCAAACTTGCCGCTACGGTTGCTGATTGCACCGGTAAACGCCCCTTTGACGTGCCCGAACAGCTCACTTTCCGCCACGCTTTCGGGCAGCGCGGCGCAGTTCAGATACACCAATGGATTAACCGCGCGCGGCGAACCTTCGTGAATCGACTTCGCCACCAGCTCTTTCCCGGTGCCCGTTTCACCGCCGATCAGCACGTTGAGATCGGACGCCGCAACAATCTCGATCTCCTTTTTCAGCTGCATCATCCCCGGCGACAGACCAATCATTTCCGTATGCGCGACGTGCTCAAACGCGACCGGGCTGCCCGGCATAATGTTCTGGCTCTCCAGCTGTTCGATCAGCAGGGCATTACTGAGCGCACCAGACGCCAGCGCGGCAATCAGGCGCAGCTCTTCATCGCTAAACGTATCGAACTGGTCCGGCTCCAGACCGTCGAGCGTTAACGCGCCAATCAGATTTTGTCCGGCAAACAGCGGCAGGCCGATACAGGCGTGAACCTTCAGGCTCTCTTGCCCTGGGATTAATCCGTCGTAGGGATCGGGTAAATCGCTGTCCGCCGGGAATCGCACCACGTCGCCCGCACGGGCGATGGTCTCCAGGCGCGGATGCCCTTCCAGCGTAAAACGACGCCCCAGTACATCGTGCGCCAGCCCGTCGATCGCCAGCGGAATAAACTGTCGTCCTTCGTAGCGCAGCAGTGCCGACGCATCGCAATCCAGCACGTGGCGCAGCGTGGAGATCAGCCGCTGAAAGCGATCCTGATGGCCAATCCCGGTTTGCAGTTCAATGGCGATTTTCGCCAGCACCTCTACGGAAAAACTCATTTTTACCTCGCGGTCATTTTGACAATGCATGTTGTCATATTGACAGTCAACAAGATAGTCATTTTGACTACTCATTATGAGTCATTATTTTTAAAATCCATATAAATCAACATGATAAATAGTTGGCACGCAACTTGATATAAGTAAATCATCTTACTTAAAAACACCGTATTAATTTGAGGTTGCTATGTCTATTCTGGTTAAAAATAATATTCATTGGGTGGGTCAACGTGACTGGGAAGTGCGTGATTTTCATGGTACCGAATATAAAACCCTCCGTGGCAGCAGCTACAACAGCTATCTGATTCGTGAAGGTAAAAATGTCCTGATCGATACTGTGGATCACAAATTCAGCCGTGAGTTCGTGCAGAACCTGCGCAGCGAAATCGATCTGGACGCCATCGACTACATCATCATTAACCATGCGGAAGAAGACCATGCCGGTGCGCTGACCGAGCTGATGTCATACATTCCTAACACCCCAATTTACTGCACCACCAACGCCATTGATTCTATCAACGGTCATCATCACCATCCGGAGTGGAACTTCCACACGGTTAAAACCGGTGACTCGCTGGATATTGGCAACGGCAAACAGCTCATCTTCGTTGAAACTCCAATGCTGCACTGGCCTGACAGCATGATGACTTACATGACGGGCGACGCAGTGTTGTTCAGTAACGACGCCTTTGGTCAACACTACTGCGATGAGCGCCTGTTCAACGACGAAGTGGATCAGACCGAGCTGTTCGAGCAGTGCCAACGCTACTACGCCAATATCCTGACCCCGTTCAGCCGTCTGGTGACGCCAAAAATCACTGAGATTCTCGGCTTCAATTTGCCCGTGGATATGATTGCCACTTCCCACGGTGTGGTATGGCGTGAAAACCCAACGCAAATCGTAGAGCTGTATCTGAAATGGGCGGCGGATTATCAGGAAGACCGCATCACTCTGTTCTACGACACCATGTCCAACAATACTCGTATGATGGCGGACGCGATTGCTCAGGGCATTAATGAAGTTGACCCGAACGTGGCGGTGAAAATCTTCAACGTGGCGCGCAGTGATAAAAACGAAATCCTGACCAACGTTTTCCGCTCGAAAGGTGTGCTGGTGGGAACGTCCACCATGAACAACGTGATGATGCCGAAGATCGCCGGTCTGGTTGAAGAGATGACGGGCCTGCGTTTTCGTAACAAACGAGCCAGCGCTTTTGGCTCCCACGGCTGGAGCGGCGGCGCGGTTGATCGTCTGTCCACGCGCTTACAAGATGCCGGTTTTGAAATGTCGATGAGCCTGAAAGCGAAATGGCGTCCGGACGTCGACGCGCTGGAAATTTGCCGCCAGCACGGCCGTGAGATTGCACGTCAGTGGGCGCTCGCTCCGCTGCCTGAAGCCACAGTAAAACCGACGCAACAGCAGGAAAATTGCGCCTGCGCCGCCGCTGCGGCAGCAGAACTTGGCCCGTGCATGCAGTGCAGCGTTTGTCAGTGGGTCTACGATCCTGCATTGGGCGAACCGCTTCAGGACGTTGCGCCAGGCACGCCGTGGAGTGACGTGCCGGATAATTTCCTGTGCCCTGAATGTTCACTTGGCAAAGACGTTTTCGACGTCCTGGCAACGGAGGCAAAATGAGCCACGGAATCGTGATCATCGGCTCGGGCTTTGCCGCCCGTCAGCTGGTGAAAAATATCCGCAAACAGGACGCGACTGTGCCGCTGACGCTCATTGCAGCTGACAGCATGGACGAGTACAACAAACCGGATCTCAGCCACGTCATCAGCCTGAGCCAGCGCGCCAACGACCTCACCCACCAGCCGGCGGGGGAATTTGCTGAACAGTTCAATCTGCGTCTTTTCCCGTATACCTGGGTAACCGATATCGACGCCGCCGCGCACTGCGTGAAGGCCAAGGATAAGCAATGGCACTACAACAAACTGGTGCTGGCAACGGGTGCATCCGCTTTTGTGCCACCGATTGAAGGCCACGAGCTGATGCTGACGCTAAACAGTCAGCAGGAGTACCAGGCGTGCGAAACCACGCTTCGCGATGCCCGGCGGGTGATGATTGTTGGTGGGGGCCTGATTGGTACCGAACTGGCAATGGATTTTTGCCGGGCGGGTAAATACGTGACGCTGGTTGATCATGCGGCCAGTATTTTATCCGCCCTGATGCCCGCAGAAGTCAGCAGTCGCTTACAGCATCGCCTGACGGATATGGGCGTGCACCACCTGCTGAAATCGCAGTTGCAGAGTCTGACAAAAACCGACACCGGGATCCGTGCGACGCTCGACCGTAACCGCAGCGTGGAAGTGGAGGTGGTGATTGCCGCAACCGGTTTGCGGCCAGAAACCGCGCTTGCCCGCAGGGCCGGCGCAGAAACCCATCGCGGCGTGAAGGTCGACAGCTATCTGCAAACCACACAGCCCGATATTTATGCGCTGGGAGATTGTGCAGAAATTAACGGCCAGGTGCTGCCGTTCCTGCAGCCCATTCAGATCGGTGCGATGGTTTTAGCGAAAAATCTGCTTGGCATCAGCACACCGCTGAAATTACCCGCCATGCTGGTGAAAGTGAAAACGCCCGAATTGCCACTGCATCTCGCTGGCGAAACGCAGCGTCAGGATCTTAACTGGCAGATAACGCTTGAGCCGCAAGGTATGGTGGCACGTGGAATAGATGATGACGGTCAGCTGCGTGCTTTTGTGGTCAGCGAAGATCGAATGAAGGAGGCTTTCGCTCTGTTGAAATCGTTACCCGTTTAATCCTCAGTCTCTTGCTCATCTTACTTGATGTTAGGATTTTATTATCCGCAGCCCCGATGTCCCGGGGCTTTTTTTTACGCGCTCGATTCACAAGGTAAATAATTATTAAATAAATCACACCATCATTCCTTTGTTTATTATCACTATTATAAATACGGGAAATGCAAATATATAACATATAATTATCAATTAATTACGCACGACTATTTTCATGTTTTTATCGACTTAAGACAATAATATTCCGAATTTGGACGCAAAATCTTTTCATCCCCACTTACCCCAAAACACGCACGAGCCACAACGCATTTCTATTCATACATTTGGATTAATAGGCTGAAACAGAAATAAAATAAGTTATATGAATGGATAATATCTTTCGATAAAGATAAAAAATTGCCCTGTATTATCGTTGGGAAATCCATTTCCCTTATCTTATTTGTTGCCAAAAAAGTGTGCGGCGCGCACGTTGAAAGAGCGCCATCCCCTGTTAGAACAGGCTGCAAAAAAACGACTACGAGCGCACCATCAGCGCATCGTAACCACGCCATCGGTAATTAAGCATAGAGATGACCCAGCAGGTGATAAACAAGCCAACCACGAAAAATCCCGCGTTGCCAAGATTATCGTTGACCTTCGCCACAGCATTCCAGATGCCGCCGCTTAGCTGGAACTTATCCATAACCAGGCCCAATGCTTCCAGCCCACCGATAAAAAGCGCCACCACGACCGAGGTGCCGGTAATGGTCATATTGTAATAGAGCTTACGCTGCGGTTTATTGAACGCCCAACCGTAAGCCCCAACCATCAGTAAATTATCAATCGTATCAATCAATGCCATCCCGCTGGCAAACAGCGCCGGGAAAATCATAATCGACCAGACCGACATTCCGTGTGATGCGCTGGCGGCAGAGATACCGAGCACACCAATTTCTGTCGCCGTGTCAAAACCCAGACCAAACAGGAAACCGACCAAATACATCTGCCAGCTTTTGCTCACCAACCGGAACGTCGCGCCAAATAACCAGTTCATCGCGCCACCTGTCACCGGGAGTTCCGCGTCAACGCGTGTCATGCGCCCTTTTTTCAGCGCCTGAAAACTGCGCCAGACGCTACGTAAAATCACCATATTGACCAGCGCCATCGCCAGCAGGAACGTTGCGGAAACAGCGGTGCCAATCACGCTGCCCGTTTCATGAAACCAGGTCATGTTCTGTTGAAATGCCGTCGCGGTGGCCGCAATGGCGACCGTCGCCAGCACCACAATCGTGGAGTGACCCAAAGAGAACCACGCACCAACGCCTGAAGGTCGTTTACCTTGCTGCATCATTTTGCGCGTCACGGTATCGATCGCGGCAATATGATCGGCATCAACCGCATGCCGCAGCCCGTAACACCACGCCAGCAGGCTTGCAGCCATCAGCGCCGTACTGCCGCTAAACGTCTGCCATGCCCAGCCCCAGGCAAGCAGATTCGCCATTGCCAGAACCGAGAGCAAAAGCACCGCGCGGGGTTCGCTACGGATGAGTCGTAACATGTGAGTTCCTTTGTGAGCAGGTTCGAGCGGCGGCGACTACCGCTTGCCCGAAAGAGCAAGCTCCATCGCCCGCAGGCAATTTTGATGGAAAAAGCAGTTGGACGTCCGCGAGGTAAAACCGCAGACGTGCCCGCAGCAATCGGTTATGCAGCACACCACCGCTAAAGCAGATCGTGGAAAGAGACAGCCGTTCGGCGTGATAGCGAACCAAATCTGCCAGCCCTTTCGCCAGCGCGTCATGAAATATCCATGCGCGTTCATCGGGTTCCGCCTGCCAGTCGAGCCACTGCCGCCAGAATGTGGCTAAGTCTGGCACAGTATTTTTAAGCGGCATCGTAACGGGATGTTCCACTCCGGCGCACCGCATCGCCAGCGCTTCCAGTTTGCAGGCCGCTTCGCCTTCATAGCTTTGCACCACTGGCGCAATAGCGAGCGCGCAGGCCACGGCATCAAATAACCGTCCGCAGGACGACGCCAGCGGCGCGTTGATGCCCCGGGCGATCGCCGTCGCCAGCAGCGGCCAGTTTTGCTGTTGCACCGGGCGAGTTTCAGGCCGCGATAGCCAGTCAGGAACAAATGCCTGACAGTGCGCGAGCAGATTTCGCCAGGGCTGCCGCGCTGCCAGATCGCCGCCGGGTAGCGCTACGGCAGGCAATCCGCCCAGGTGTTCGCACGTCAGATAGTTTACGCGCAGGCACTCACCGCCCCACAACGCACCGTTTTCACCCATTCCGATACCGTCGAGCGTCAGCGCGATAACATCGCCGCCCTCCAGCGGCCAGCCATTTTCGGCCAGACACGCCGCAGCATGGGCATGGTGGTGCAATACCGTCTGTGTTGGCAGCGCCATTTCGTTGGCCCATTTCGCGCTGCGATAGCCCGGATGGGCGTCACACACGGTGTGCTCAGGGCGAAAATGATACATCTGCTGAATCACCGCTAGCGCACCGCGCCACTGGCTCGCCACACCTTCATCGCCCAGATCGCCAAAATGCTGGCTCAACACCGCCTGCCCGTCGCGTACCAGACAAAACGTATTTTTCATGTCTGCGCCCAGCGCCAGTATCGGCGGAATATCCTTAAACCCATCAGGCAACGTCATCGCATCCGGCACGTAGCCCCGCGCACGACGCAGCATCACGCCTTCATCGTCCACAACGGAATCATCCATCCGCTGCAAGATGTCGCGGTTGTGCAGCAAAAATCCGTCAGCGATATTGTCCAGATCATTCAGCGCTTGCTGATTTGTCATCGCGGGGGGTTTACCGCTGAGGTTTCCGGACGTCATCACCAGCGGACAGGCCATGCCATCCATCAGCAGATGTTGGAGCGGATTTGAAGGGAGCATCACGCCAATCGTATCCAGACCGGGCGCAATCTCATGCGGCAGATCGGGGAGAAACATTTTTGATGTCAGGACTATAGGCGCAGCAGGTGATTTCAGTAATTCCTGAACGGAGGCCGGTAAATGCGCGATGTCCGTCACCATCACCGCCAGCGGTTTAGCCGGGCGATGTTTGCGCTCCCTCAACCGGGCGATCGCCAGAACATTGCGAGCATCGCAAACCAGATGAAACCCGCCGAGGCTTTTGATGGCCACAATCCCCCCGGCTTTGAGCGATGTGACCGCCGCTTGCAGCGCGTTTTCGCGTGAACAGCGTTCATTACCGGATCGCCATTCCAGCGCCGGTCCGCAGTCCGGGCAGGCGACAGGCTGGGCGTGGAAGCGGCGGTCAGCGGGATTCCGGTACTCTTCATCGCACGGGGCGCAAAGCGGGAAATTCGCCATCGACGTTGCCGGACGATCGTAGGGCATGGCGCGAATAATGGTAAAGCGCGGGCCGCAGTGGGTGCAGTTGATAAACGGATAGCGATAGCGGCGCTCACGCGGGTCGCGCATTTCCGCGAGACACGCGGGGCAAGTGGCGGCATCCGGCACGATTTGAGTTGCCATCGACCCAGCCGCGCTGCGCCGGATAGTAAATTCCGCAGGCGGGCGCGGCCAATGAAATGGCTGCGTCTCCACTTCATCAATGCGTGCCAGCGGCGGGCACTGCTGCAAGAGTTGCTCGGTAAACGCCACCGCATCGCCCGACAAGCGCACCAGCACGCCCTCGCCATCGTTGCAGACATCCCCGCGCAAATGCAGCTGATTCGCCAGTTGCCAGACGAACGGGCGAAACCCCACGCCCTGCACTTTGCCGCGCACCCGCAGCTGTACGCCGCCGTCACTCATCGTCAGAACAGCATGGCAGACGACGTATCAAACGCCGCACGACGACGTTTTTCGGCACTCATCTGTTCAAGTTTATTGCGATCCACACACACCAGCGCGTGTGTCGGACAGGCCTCCATACATGCAGGACCGGTTTCACGGTGATGGCACAAATCGCATTTGTTGGCTTCGGCTTTATCCGCACGCACGCTCAGACCGGCGCCACTGTTACGCACAACCGGACGCACCACCACCTCCATCGCACCATACGGGCACGCCACCACGCAGGTTTTGCAGCCAATACAGCGCTCCTGCATCACCTGCACAAAACCATTTTCACGATTGATGGCGCCGTTAGGGCAGACGTTGGCGCACGGGGCATCTTCGCACTGACGACAGATAGCCGCCGTCGAAATATTCACGCCTTTAATGACATGAATACGCGGCAGAAAAGATTCCGGGGTAAGGGACGCACAATCCTGCTGCGCCTGATGCGACACCACACACGCCACTTCGCAGGTGCGGCAGCCAATACATTTACTCGCATCAGCCATAATAAAACGGTTCATTTGCTTCTCCAGCATGACATTCATGCGGCAAAACATACATAAACCGTGCCATGTTTTAGTGGGCTGATTTCACTGGATTTATCGAAGGCAACGGTCTGTCATCGACACAAGTGACGATGACACCTGTCGACGTTAGACATGCGGTCCGGCAATCACCGAGTCACGCAGGATCAGTTCACCACTGAACGTTTGCTGCAAGGTAAAGTCGCCACCGTCGAGCATGAAAATAAGGCGGCTGATGGTCTCTTTGATCATCTCCGTCACCGGAATCCGCACGCTGGAAAGCGACGGAATGATGTACGGCGCGATGGATACATCATCGAAACCAATGACTGAGACCTGGCCCGGCGTGGCGACGCCGCTGTCATGCAGCTGTTTCACCGCGCCAATCGCCATGTCGTCGTTGCTGGCCACCAGCGCGGTAAATGTCTCACCGCGCGACAGCAGCGTTGAAACGCCCAACGCTCCGCTTTCGGGGTTCCATTTTCCCTCCACGATCAAGGCGTCATTCAGGGGAATGTGATGCTGTGCCAGCGCGTCTTTGTACCCGGAAAGGCGCTCGATCCCAGTAGGAGAATCCAGCGATCCGGTGATAAACGCAATGTCGCGATGCCCCATGTCAATCAGCTGCGACACCGCCGCCTGACACGAGGCTTTATGATCTGACCAAACGCAGTGGCTGCTGTTTTTACGCAGGCGGCGGTTAAGCACCATAATCGGCTGTTCGTGTTTCTGAATGATGTCATCCATCTCCTCCACGCTCAAAAAGCGCGGATAGATGATGATCGCATCGCAGCGCATATCAAGCAGATACTGAATCGCTTCGCGCTCTTCATCGGCGCTGTGCTTGCCATCGGCCAGGATCAGCTGCCGCCCTTTCTCTTCGGTCATTCGCGCGGCGTGGAACAACAGTTCGCTAAAATAGACGCCGTGATACAAGGTGTTGGTCACCACCAGCCCGAGAGTTTGCGTACGTCTTGTTGCCAGGTTTCGTGCCAGCAAATTGGGCCGATAACCGCTCTCTTCGATCGCCTGAAAAACGCGATCTTTGGTCTCCTGGCTCACATAGCCATTGCCCGACAACACCCGCGACACCGTCGCTTTCGACACCCCTGCCCGCTTCGCCACTTCCAGCATCGTGGTCATTGTATTTTTCCCTCTCAACCTGATGAGCCGCAGTGTACTGCACTGCGTAAACATTGTCGCAGCACGAATCTCACGCTTTCAATATGCCAAAGTGATCGTTATCACGAATATAAAAAATGTACATATTTCGATCTTGTTTCATATTAGAAAACTATTCATGATTTTGTGAAACCGGTTTCCTACCCATTCTCAAAACGACAACAGGATCTCACCCGATGGCCAAAAATTATGCTGCACTGGCGAACGATGTCGTCAGCGCGCTCGGCGGTAAAGACAACGTCGCTGCCGTCACCCACTGTATGACGCGCCTGCGTTTCGTGCTGCACGACGAAAGTAAAGTGGATACCGCGACGCTGAAAAGCCTCAGCGGCGTGCTCGGCGTGGTGCGTAATGACAACCAGTGCCAGGTGATTATCGGCAACACCGTTTCACAAGCGTATCGCGAAGTGGTGAGCCTGCTCCCGGCAGGAATGCAGCCCGCTCAGCCGCAGGGCCCGCAAAAACTCACGCTTAAGCGCATCGGGGCCGGAATACTGGACGCGTTGATCGGTACGATGTCTCCGCTGATCCCGGCGATCATTGGCGGCTCAATGGTGAAGCTGCTGGCAATGATTCTGGAAATGACCGGTGTGCTACCAAAAGGCGCGCCGACACTGACTATTCTGACGGTTATCGGCGACGGCGCATTCTTCTTCCTGCCGCTGATGGTCGCCGCGTCCGCCGCGATTAAATTCAAAACCAACGTGTCGTTGGCAATTGCCATCGCCGGCGTACTGGTGCATCCGAGTTTTATCGAACTGATGGCGAAAGCCGCGCAGGGCGAGCACGTTGAGTTCGCATTTATTCCAGTGACCGCGGTGAAATACACCTACACCGTGATCCCCGCGCTGGTGATGACCTGGTGTCTGTCGTACATCGAAGTCTGGGTAGACAAAATTACCCCTGCGGTGACCAAAAACTTCCTTAAACCGATGCTGATCGTGCTGATTGCGGCTCCGCTTGCCATCGTCTTAATTGGCCCGCTGGGGATCTGGATCGGTAGCGCCATCTCCGCGCTGGTTTACACTGTTCACGGTTATCTGGGCTGGCTGTCGGTCGCGATTATGGGCGCATTGTGGCCACTGCTGGTCATGACCGGGATGCACCGCGTATTTACCCCGACGATTATCCAGACCATTGCTGAAACGGGCAAAGAAGGGATGGTGATGCCGTCTGAGATTGGCGCAAACCTGTCACTCGGCGGTTCTTCTCTGGCGGTCGCCTGGAAAACCAAAAACCCGGAACTGCGCCAGACGGCGTTAGCGGCGGCGGCGTCTGCCATCATGGCGGGTATTTCTGAACCCGCGCTGTACGGTGTAGCAATCCGTCTGAAACGTCCTCTGATTGCGAGTTTAATCAGCGGGTTTATCTGCGGTGCAGTGGCCGGAATGGCCGGTCTTGCCAGCCATTCGATGGCCGCTCCAGGCCTGTTTACCAGCGTACAATTCTTTGATCCGGCCAACCCAATGACGATCGTATGGGTGTTTGGCGTGATGGCATTGGCGGTGGTGTTATCGTTTGTTCTGACCCTGCTCCTCGGCTTTGAGGATATCCCGGTCGAAGACGATGCAGAAAAAGCACGCGCCCTGCAAACCGCGCCGGTTCAGGCACAGGAAGCACGAGCATAAAATGAATAGCGAGGTAAAAATGTCTGTTTTTCCACAAGGATTTCTATGGGGCGGCGCACTGGCCGCCAACCAGAGTGAAGGCGCGTACCGCGAGGGCGGGAAAGGGCTGACCACGGTCGATATGATCCCCCACGGTGCCAGTCGCCTGGCGGTGAAGGTCGGTAAGGAAAAACGTTTTGCGCTGCGCGAGGACGAATTTTATCCGAGCCACGAGGCGATTGATTTTTACCATCGCTACAAAGAAGACATCGCCCTGATGGCAGAGATGGGGTTTACCGTTTTCCGCACGTCGATTGCCTGGAGCCGCCTCTATCCGAACGGCGACGAGCCGCTGCCCAATCAGGAAGGTATCGCCTTTTATCGTGCGGTTTTTGAAGAGTGCAAAAAGTACAACATCGAACCGCTGGTGACGCTGTGCCACTTTGACGTGCCGATGCATCTGGTCACTGAATATGGCTCATGGCGTAACCGTAAAATGGTCGATTTCTTCGCCCGTTATGCCCGTACCTGTTTTGAAGAGTTTAACGGTCTGGTGAAATACTGGCTCACCTTCAACGAAATCAACATCATGCTCCACAGCCCGTTCTCCGGTGCCGGGCTGGTGTTTGAAGAGTGTGAAAACGAAGATCAGGTGAAATACCAGGCCGCGCACCATGAACTGGTCGCAAGTGCGCTGGCGACCAAAATCGCCCATGAAGTGAACCCGCAAAACCAGGTCGGATGTATGCTGGCGGGCGGTAATTTCTATCCTTACTCCTGCAAGCCGGAAGACGTGTGGATGGCGCTGGAGAAAGACCGCGAAAATCTGTTCTTTATCGACGTGCAGGCGCGCGGGCGCTATCCGTCCTACTCTGCCCGCGTATTTCGCGAAAAAGGGGTGACGATAGTTAAAGACCCTGGCGATGATGCGCTGCTGAAAAACACCGTCGATTTTGTGTCGTTCAGCTATTACGCCTCTCGCTGTGCCTCCGCAGACATGAATGCCAACAACACCAGCGCGGCAAACATCGTTAAATCGCTGCGTAATCCGCACATCGAAGTGAGCGCGTGGGGCTGGGGCATCGACCCGCTGGGCCTGCGCATCACCATGAACATGATGTACGACCGCTATCAGAAACCGCTGTTCCTGGTCGAAAATGGCCTGGGCGCAAAAGACGAGTTTGACGCCAACGGCGAGATCAACGACGACTACCGCATCAGCTACCTGCGCGAACACATCCGTGCAATGGGCGATGCGATCGAAGATGGCGTACCGCTTATCGGCTACACCTCATGGGGTTGTATTGATTTGGTGGCGGCATCGACGGGTGAAATGAGCAAGCGCTACGGGTTTGTTTACGTGGATCGTGACGACGCGGGCAACGGTTCATTGGATCGCATTCGGAAGAAATCGTTCTGGTGGTACAAAAAGGTGATAGCGAGTAACGGCGCGGATCTGGATTAGCCTGATGCCCTCACCCTCTCTCTGTGGGAGAGGGTAAGGGCGAGGGCAACAACTCACAGCTGAGCGAATCCCCCGTCCCCTTCCCACTGCGCAAGACGAGAGTAAACCACGTCTACTGCCTCTTTGATGGGCGGCGTCATCGGATAATAAAAACCGACAATATCGGGCTGAATGCCTAAAAATAGCACCTCAACCACATCGTCTTTAATCTGATCGACCAGATAATTGAGCGGCATATTGTGGGTGGTCATCATAAACATCTCGGCGATATCGTCGGGATCGACCAGACGGATTTCGCCGGGATTCAGCCCCATATCAGTGGCATCCACAATCAGCACCCGGTCCGGGCGCAATTCGCGAATGGCGACGACGTCGTTTTCGGGCGCACTGCCGCCATCAATCACCACCCAGTTTCCTTGCGGATGCACAGCGCACATTTCCGCCAGCAGCGGACCTGCGCCGTCATCACCCATCAGGCTATTGCCGACACACAGTAAAACGTCAGTCACGTATTCTCCTCACCATCAGGTAGATGGCGCTCTCCTGATGAATATCGTGCAGCATGCTGAGCACGGTTTTGCTCCACGCCTGCTGCTCGGGCGATTGTATTGCGAGTGCCGCATCAAACGCGTTCGCCAGCATCGCGATGTGGTTACTGTCGATAACGATTTCGCCATATTTCGGCACGCCCTCCATCTTGCGCCGCGCGGTGCTCCCCGCTTCCAGCGTGCCAATCCACGCCAGATATTCTTGCCACGGGCAACTTAACGCCGCTTCGAGGCAGTCGATCACCCCAAGGTGGTGACCAATCGCCAGGCTGTAATAAACCACCTGCTGCGCCGCATCCGGCGTGGCATCGTTTTCGTCAATAAACTTACGGCTCAGCTGACTGAACACCACCCTTTCACTCATCGGATACGCGCCTCATCGACGACCTGATTTAAGTTGGCAACGATCTCATTCAGTCGCGGATCGTTTTCTGCCTCCAGCCAGCGCGCCACCTGATGTTCGCCCTGGCTCAGCAGGCGCAGATAATCGTCGGCAATCTGGCGACCATAGCGATATCCCGCTAGCCTGCGCGCAGTGCGATCGACTTTAACGCGCAGCGGCTGCACCATGTCCGGATGCAGGATCGTCGCGGGTTGACTGTCGATTTCACCCGGCTCGCGAGCGTGGATTTTCTGCTCCAGCAGACCCAGCGCCATGGCGAAACCGTACAGCGTGGCCGCTGGCGTCGGGGGACAGCCAGGAATATAGACATCGACCGGTACGATTTTGTCGGTGCCGCCCCACACGCAGTACAGATCGTGGAAAATCCCCCCGCTGTTACCGCAGGCGCCGTAAGAAATACAAATTTTCGGATCGGGTGCAGACTGCCATGCCCGCAGCGCAGGTGAGCGCATCGCGCGGGTCATCGCGCCGGTAAACAGCAAAATATCGGCGTGACGCGGAGAGGGCACGACCTTAATACCAAAACGTTCGGCATCAAAAAGCGGTGACAGCGTGGCGAAGATTTCAATCTCGCAGCCGTTGCAGCCGCCGCAGTCGACGCGATAAACGTAGGCAGAGCGTTTGATTTTTTTCAGCAGCGACGCCTTCATATTGGCGATGGATTCGTCCACCGTCATCGGCACTGGAATGCCATTATCATCGCGCGGGCCGAGTAAATGGCTCATCAGCTGGCCTCTTTCATATGGCGAGTTAAATCGATGCGGTCGGACGGCAACAGGCATTTTTGGCGTTTGCAGTCCGGGCAGGTTTCAAAGCTTTCGCGGTGATGTTCTGCGCGGACGTCACCGTTGTGTTTCAGCAGCGCAATCGCGTAGTCGATCTCTTTTTGCACGGCAAAAGGACGACTGCACACCCGGCAGTTGCACAGGGCAAAGCGCGACTGCTGGAGAAAATCCTCTTTTTTCCATACCGCCAGTTCGTACTCTTGCGACAGCTTAATCGCCGCCGTTGGGCAAACCTCTTCGCAGCGACCGCAAAAAATGCAGCGCCCAAGGTTGAACTGCCAGGCCAGCTCTTTGGTTGCCAGATCCGTTTCAACCGTCAGCGCATTCGACGGACAGGCGTTCACGCAGGCGGCGCAGCCGATGCACTGCTGCGGATTGTGTTCAGGTTTGCCGCGAAAGTTTTTATCGACCGGAATCGGCTCCAGCGGATAACTGCTGGTAACCGTGCCGGTTTTGACCACTTTTTTGATAAAGGTAAACATCACGAGTCCTTATTTCAGCGGCGAGTTTTTACGCTCGATGCTGTAACGCTCAAGCTCTTTGTACGCCACCACTTTGCTTTTCTTTTTACGCACATCGACCACCGTCATGCGGTCGGTGCAGGAGTAGCACGGATCCAGGCTGCCAATGATCAGCGGCGCATCAGAGACGGTGTTGCCGCGCAGCATGTAGCGCAGCGTCGGCCAGTTGGCGTAGGTCGCCGCACGACAGCGCCAGCGATAGAGTTTTTGATTGTCGCCAGTCATGCTCCAGTGGATATCATCCCCACGCGGCGCTTCGGCAAAGCCAAGCGCAAAGCGGTTAGGAATATAGGTAAAGCCCTCGACCATCAGCGGACCGCCCGGCAGGTTATCCAGACCAAAATCGATCATATTCAGCGCGGTGAACACCTCGTTGATACGCACTTTCAAACGCGAAATTACGTCGCAACCCTGTTCGGTGTGAATCGTCATGGGCAGCAGGCCATACCCGACAAACGGGTGATCGGTGCGGGTATCGCGGGCGTGACCACTGGCGCGAACCATCGGGCCGACGTTGCTGAAATCGCGGGCAATTTGCGGATCAAGGCGACCAATGCCCACGGTACGTTGTTCGATGTTTGGCGTACTGAGCAGCATATCGACCAGCTCCTGCACGTCGCGGCGCATTTGCTGCGCCAGCAAGCGGGTCTGGATCATGTCATCTTTCAGCAGATCGCGACGAATCCCGCCGATCAGATTCAAACCGTAGGTTTTACGCGCTCCGGTGAGGATTTCCGCCATTTTCATGGAGGCTTCACGCACGCGGAAAAACTGCATAAACCCGGAGTCAAAACCTACAAAGTGGCAGGCCAGTCCCAGGTTGAGCAGGTGCGAATGCAGACGTTCCACTTCCAGCAAAATGGCGCGGATCATCTGCGCACGTTCCGGCACCACAATTCCCATGCCGTTTTCTACCGACGTGGTGTAGGCGGTGCTGTGGGCAAAGCCGCAAATGCCGCACACACGGTCAGACAGGAAGGTGACTTCGTTATAGCCCATGCGGGTTTCCGCCAGTTTCTCCATGCCACGGTGAACATAGAACAGACGGTAATCGGCATCGATAATGTTTTCGCCATCGACGAACAGGCGGAAATGGCCTGGCTCATCGGAGGTGACGTGCAACGGGCCAATCGGCACCACGTTATTTTTTTTGCTGCCCAGCTCGTTGATGAATTCGTAGGTTTCGCTGTCGGTCGTTGGCGCAGGGCGCTGACGATAATCCATGCTGTCTTTACGCAGCGGATAGAGTTCGTCCGGCCAGTCGTCAGGCAAGACCAGACGGCGCTCATCCGGCAGGCCAACAGGCACCAGACCGTACATATCGCGCACTTCGCGCTCGCCCCAGACGGCCGCGGGCACGCGCGGCGTGACGGACGGGTATTCCGGTTTATTCGGATCCACTTCGACGCGAACGGTGAGCCAGCACTTCACGCCCTGCTCCATCGACATCACGTAATACACCGCGTAATTACCGCACAGCTGACGCTCATCGTTACCGAACAGCACCGACAGCCAGCCACCCTGCTGGTAATAAAGAAACTCCACCACTTCTGGCAGATAGTTCACCTTAATGGTGACGGTTATCTGATCTTTCGTCTGCCAGGACTCTTCCAGCACCACGCCGGGGAAGGCCTGATGCAGCGCGGCGAGATAGTTTTGACCTATTTTTTCTTCTGACATGCTCTGACTCTCTGTAATCACGCCACCAGCAAGGAGACGAATGCTAAAAATGCAAAACCAAAACCAGCCCAGGTGATGCGTGAGGTGGCAACAAACCGCAGTCGCGCCATGCTGTTTTCAAACAGGGCGATAATGAGGACGCCGGCCATCAGCTTGAGCGCGGCAATCACCACGGCCAGCACCAGACCACCGACGGAAAAGTGGATCATTTGCCCCCACGGGAAAAAGACGCCGACAAACATCTGCAACACAACCAGCTGTTTAAGGCTGATGCCCCACTTCAGCACCGCAAAGCCGTAGCCGCTGTATTCAGTCAGCGGGCCTTCCTGCAGCTCTTGCTCCGCTTCTGCAAGGTCGAACGGCAGTTTGCCCATCTCGATAAAGGTGGCAAACGCGCAGGCGCACAGCGCCAGAATCAGCGGGATGCTGCGCGCAACGGGCCAGTGATAGACGGTATCGGTGATAAAGCTGATATGGGTAGATCCCGCAACCTGCGCGGCGACCCACAATCCCAGCAGCAGGATCGGCTCCACTAATACGCCCAGCATCGCCTCGCGGCTGGCCCCGATGCCGGTGAACGGACTGCCGGTATCCAGACCCGCAATGGCAAAGAAAAAGCGCGCGATAGCAAAGAGGTAAATCAGGGTGATCAGATCGCCCAAAACAGGCAGCGGTGACCACACCGTCACCACCGGCAGCGCGGTGGCAATCGTCAGCATCACGCCGACCATGACAAACGGCGTCAGACGAAACACCCAACCCGCCGCATCGGGCGCAATGCTTTGACGCCCCATCAGCTTGAACAGGTCGCGATATTCTTGCAGCACGCCAGGACCACGACGGTTATGCATCCGCGCACGCGCCACACGGGTCACGCCGGAGAGCAGTGGCGCGACGGCAAACAACACCAGCGCCTGAAATAATGCCAGTAACAAACTCATGTCAGGCTCCTCGTGAAATCACAATCACCACCAGAACGGCCAGCTCGATCACGGCAAGACGACGGAAAAAACCAGGCGCGGCAGTACTCTGCCAGCCGGGGATCCAGCCCACCGGATTGAACTTCTCTCGCAGTTTCAGCACGGCAGAAAAGTTTTCTTTTACCGGCATCGCAAAACCGTGGGCGGTGATCACCATGGATTGTTCGTGTTCATATCCGCAGGCCCACGCCGCGCCGCGCGAACGGGCAGGCAGGCGATCGCGTTTGAAGAACAGCATCAGCACGAACGGCAGCAGCGGCGCGGCAATCAGCAGCAGCGCAATCATCGGTTGAGAAACGGTGGTGTGCGCCGTCGTCAGCGGCAGCGGAACAGCCGTTCCCAGCAGTGGCAGCAGCCATGGCGCCGCGACGCCACCCGCAATACAACACATCGCCAGCAGAACTACGCTCATCGTCATCAGGAAAGGGGCGCTAAATGCCTGTTTAGCTTCACGGGTTCGCGGCGCGCCAAGGAATGTCACGCCATACACTTTTGCCATACACATCACCGCCAGCGCACCCGTAATGGCTAAACCCACCGCCAGCATCGGTCCAAGAAGGCGTGCAATAAACACGTCGCTCTGACCGAGCGCAAAAAAGGACTGGTAGATAACCCATTCGCCAGCAAAGCCGTTGAGCGGCGGCAGTGCGGCCATCGCCATCAGCCCGACCAGCATGGCAAGTGAGATAAACGGCATTTTTTTACCGATCCCGCCGAGCTTCTCGATATCGCGATGCCCGGTGCGGAACCAGACGCTGCCCGCTCCCAGAAACAGGGTGCTTTTAAACAGGCTGTGGTTGATGAGGTGATATAGCCCGCCGATAAAACCAGCCGCAATCAGGGCCGGTTGGTTCAATGCGAGTCCGGTAACACCTGCGCCAAAGCCCAGTAAAATAATGCCGATATTTTCGAGCGTGTGGTACGCCAGCAGACGCTGGATATTGTGTTCCATCAGGGCATACAGTCCGCCTACGAAAGCAGTGAGCATTCCGACCAGGAGCAGCGCCACGCCCCACCACAGCGGCGGTTGTCCACCCACCAGCGTCAACGTCAACATGCCGAACAGACCGACTTTCATCACCACGGTTGAAAACAGGGTCGCGGCAGGTGCAGAAGCGTTAGCATGTGCCTGCGGAGCCCAGCCGTGTAGCGGAATAATCCCGGCCAGCAAACCAAAGCCCACCATCCCCAGCAGCCAGATGTCAGCGCCCAGTGGCAGCATCGGTGTGCGTTCATTGATCAACACCAGATCCAGCGTGCCGTAACGTTGCCACGTCAACCAGCACGCCAGCGCCAGCAGCAGCGTTCCGAGACGTCCCAGCACAAACCACAGCTTGCCCGACGGCATACAGCCGGTGAGAAACACCCCGCAAAGCGCCATGATTTCCGCCATCACCACCAGCGCCGCCAGATTGCTGGCAACCACGGCACAAATGGCGGTAGCCAACAGCAAATTAACCAACAACCCGTTCGGTTTGGTCTGCGCATGACGATGCCAGTCGATGTTAAACAGGCTGATAAACAGGCCGCACAAGCCAAAGGTCAGCAGCCAGATGGCGTTGAGCGGCGTAATGGCAATGCTGTGGTGAATAAAAGGCATCACCGCCGCAGCATTCAGTCCGCGCGTCAACACGACAAAGCCCGCAGCCAGCGTCATCACGCTCCCCACTGCGCCGCCTAGCCCGGCGACCCAGCCGCTCAGCGGCTTGTAAAATGAGCAGAGGAGTGACAGAACGGCCGTCGCCGCCAGGCACGCTACAGCGCTGATAATCAAATCGACAGCGTTCATTTCGCCCCCTCATTTTGCGTCTGGAACAGCGACAGATCGCCGAAATCGGTATTCACGGTCAGCTCGCGTTTACGTTTGCTGCTGCGCGCAATATCACGAATATTCACTAAAATCAGCGCCTTTGTCGGACAGGTGCGAACACAGGCGGGGCCTTGTTCGTCAAAGCTACAAAAATCGCATTTCACCGCCACGGCACGCACGCCCGGCACCCAATCCAGCAGCGTACTGACGCGCGCCGGAGCCGGTGGCGCAGGTGGCGCTTTTGGCGAATTTGCATTTGCGGGAATGTGCAGCGGACGGCTGCCGGAAAATTCAATGGCACCAAATGGACAGGCGATTCCGCACAATTTGCAGCTCACGCACAGGCTTTCATTTAATTGCACAGCCCCCTCAACGCGGGTGATGGCGTTGACGGGACAGACTCCCGCACAGGGGGCATCTTCACAATGATGGCAGAGCTGCGGTGCAGACTCTTTCTCATTTCGCATGACTTTTAAACGTGGCATCGACTGTAACCCGTGCAGACGGTGTGTTTCTGAACACGCCGCTTCACAGGTGTGACAGCCAATGCAGACCGTCGAGTCAGCTATTACAAAACGGTTCACCGGGGAGTCCTCAGGACATAGTCATTTTTGACGAAAAAGTGCCATATCGACACGTCTCGACACGTAACATCAGACGGTGCGCGGCTCGCTCACCAACGCTTTTAAATCCACCGGTAAATCGTGCTCAACCGCGGAATAGAGGTTGTTGTAAACAGGTGCGATTTTTTCCAGATAGTGTTCAAGCACCTGCTGGCGATCGCGGTTGCTGACGTGACCGTCAACCATCCCGTCAGCCATCAACTGCGCCTGCGCAATCAGCTCTCTTTCGCCCTCTTTCGTCTCGACGAAGTACTGAATGGTGTGGCTGTTAAAGTTATCCGCCAGGGTGACGTAAATCATGAAGTGGCCGAACAGCACAAAGCACAAATCCTCTTGTGCCGCACAGCTCATGGCGTGATGCAGACGCGCTTTTGACAGGGTGATCCCCTGGACCAGCGAATTACAGTAATGCTGCCATTGTTCCTGCAGTGATTGATGGCGCTGCGCGATGTAATCCGCCTTTTCGCTAATTTCCCAAATAGTCATCTCAGGTATCCGGTTAATGGAGATACGGCTGTTAAGCAGATTTTGTGCCAATTTTTATCATGTTGAAATTTATAGAATTTAATCCGAATCAATCTGTCAACGACAGCCTGTCGACGTGTCATTTCGTCAGCAGTGTCATCGTCACACCCTAATCAAAATTAAGCTGGCATCTTTATTGCATTAATGGGGCAAATCATTGAGGAGGCGTCATGCACGAAATCACCCTCTGCCAGCGAGCGCTGGAGTTAATCGAACAGCAGGCAAAAGCGCATCACGCGAAACGCGTGACGGGCGTGTGGCTGAAAGTGGGGGCGTTTTCCTGCGTCGAAACCAGCGCCCTCACCTTTTGCTTTGAGCTGGTGTGCCGCGACACGCTGGCAGAAGGCTGCCAGCTGCATATAGAAGAACAGCAGGCCGAATGCTGGTGCGAACACTGCCAGCAGTACGTCACGCTGTTGTCCTCTAAAGTGCGCCTCTGCCCGCAGTGCCAGAACGTTGGGCTGCGCATCGTGGCCGACGACGGTTTGCAGATCCAGCGCCTCGAAATAGACCAGGAGTAAATCATGTGTAGTACCTGCGGTTGCGCCGAAGGCAACCTGTATATCGAAGGCGATGAGCATCGCCCCCATTCCGCGTTTCGCTCCGCACCTTTCTCCCCTGCACCGCGTGCCACAGCGGCGTTAACCGGCATTCGGTTCGCACCGAAGCCGTCGGATGCAGGCGATCTGCATTACGGCCACGGCGAAGCGGGAACGCATGCGCCAGGCATGAGCCAGCGCAAAATGTTGGAAGTCGAAATCAACGTGCTGGACAAGAATAATCAGCTGGCTGCGCGCAATCGCGCGCGCTTTGCCGCGCGTCAACAGCTGGTCCTGAACCTGGTTTCCAGCCCCGGTTCGGGCAAAACCACTCTGCTAACCGAAACGCTCAAACGCCTGAACGGCAGCGTCTCGTGCGCCGTTATCGAAGGCGATCAGCAAACCGTGAATGACGCCGCGCGTATCCGCGAAACCGGCACCCCGGCCATTCAGGTGAATACCGGTAAAGGCTGCCATCTGGATGCACAAATGATCGCCGACGCCGCGCCGCGTCTGCCGCTGGCGGACAAGGGCATTCTGTTTATCGAAAACGTTGGCAATCTGGTCTGTCCGGCGAGCTTTGATCTGGGCGAACGCCACAAAGTCGCGGTGCTGTCCGTGACCGAAGGGGAAGACAAGCCGCTGAAATATCCGCATATGTTTGCCGCTGCCTCGCTCATGTTGCTCAATAAAATCGACCTGCTGCCGTATCTGAATTTTGATGTCGATAAATGCCTGGCCTACGCGCGCGAGGTGAACCCGGATATTCAGATCCTGCTGGTTTCCGCCACGCGCGGCGACGGCATGGAAAGCTGGCTTGCATGGCTGGAGAACGAACGATGTGCATAGGCGTTCCGGGACAAATTCATTCCATCGATGGCAATCAGGCGAAAGTAGAAGTCTGCGGCGTGCTCCGCGACGTTGATCTCACGCTGGTCGGGTGCGTGGATGAAACTGGCGCATCGCGTCTTGGCCAGTGGGTGCTGGTCCACGTGGGTTTTGCGATGAGCGTGATTGACGAGGACGAAGCCCGCGACACCCTGGCGGCGCTGCAAAATATGTTCGACGTCGAGCCCGACGTCGGCGCGCTGCTATATGGCGAGGAGCGATAGCCGATGCGCTACGTTGATGAATATCGTGCGCCAGAACAGGTGATGCGGCTTATCGCTCACCTTAAGATTCGGGCAACATTACTCGAGTACACCGCGCAGCGTCCGCTGCGGATTATGGAAGTGTGCGGCGGACACACGCATGCCATCTTCAAGTTTGGCCTTGACCAGTTGCTGCCGGAGAACATCGAGTTTATCCACGGTCCGGGCTGTCCAGTGTGCGTGCTGCCGATGGGCCGTATCGATAACTGCATCGAAATCGCCAGTCAGCCGGGCGTGATTTTCTGCACTTTTGGCGATGCAATGCGCGTGCCGGGCAAAAACGGTTCACTGTTACAGGCCAGAGCGCGCGGTGCGGATGTGCGAATTGTCTATTCTCCTGTGGATGCGCTGAAGCTAGCGGCGGAAAATCCAACGCGCAAAGTGGTGTTTTTCGGCCTGGGATTTGAAACCACCATGCCCGCCACGGCGATTACTTTGCAACAGGCAAAAGCGCAAGGTCTCGATAACTTCTTCTTTTTTTGCCAGCACATCACGCTGATCCCTACGTTGCGCAGCCTGCTGGAAGAACCGGATAACGGAATTGATGCTTTTTTAGCACCCGGCCATGTCAGTATGGTGATTGGCACAGAGGCGTACGGTTTTATTGCAGCGGACTATCATCGGCCATTAGTGGTCGCTGGTTTCGAACCACTTGATCTACTGCAAGGCGTCAACATGCTGGTTGAGCAGAAAATAGCAGCCCTGAGCGTGGTCGTAAATCAGTATCGCCGCGTCGTGCCCGATGCGGGAAATCCGCTGGCGCAAAAAGCCATCGCCGAGGTTTTTGCCGTTGAAGGTGACAGCGAATGGCGCGGTTTGGGATTGATTGCGGCGTCTGGCGTGCAGTTAACCCCCGCGTATCGCGCATTCGACGCCGAAGCGCATTTTCGCCCGCAGCCACAGCAGGTTTGTGACGATCCACGGGCCCGCTGCGGCGCCGTGCTGACCGGTAAATGCAAACCGCATCAGTGCCCGCTATTTGGCAACACCTGCAATCCGCAAACCGCATTTGGCGCGCTCATGGTCTCTTCCGAAGGCGCCTGCGCCGCATGGTATCAGTATCGCAATCAGGAGTGTGAAGCATGAACACGGTTGAAATGGCGCACGGCAGCGGCGGCCAGGCGATGCAAAAACTCATCAGCCAACTGTTTCTGGAAGCCTTTGCCAACCCATGGCTGGCGGAGCAGGAAGATCAGGCGCGCATTGCCCTGTCGACACTGACCGCGCAGGGCGACAGGCTGGCGTTCTCCACCGACAGTTACGTGATTGATCCGCTGTTCTTTCCGGGTGGTGATATCGGCAAGCTGGCGGTGTGCGGCACCGCCAATGACGTGGCCGTCAGCGGCGCTACCCCTCGCTATCTTTCGTGCGGTTTTATTCTTGAAGAGGGGCTGGCGATGGACACGCTAAACGCCGTCGTCCAGAGCATGGCGCGCACCGCACGCGAAGCGGGTATCGCTATTGTCACCGGTGATACTAAAGTCGTGCAGCGCGGCGCGGCGGATAAACTGTTTATTAATACTGCAGGGCTGGGCGCAATCCCCACGGACGTTCACTGGGGCGCACAACGGCTGGCGGTCGGTGATGTGTTAATCGTGAGCGGTACGCTGGGCTGTCATGGCGCGACGATTTTAAACCTGCGTGAAGGTCTGGGCCTGGGCGGGGAATTACGCAGCGACTGCGCCGTGCTGACGCCGCTTATCCAGACGCTCCGTCACCTCCCAGGGGTCAAAGCCCTGCGCGATGCGACGCGCGGGGGAGTCAATGCGGTTGCCCATGAATTTGCCGCCAGCAGCGGCTGCGGCATTGAGCTGACAGAGCAACATCTGCCGGTCAAACCCGCCGTACGCGGCCTGTGCGAACTTCTTGGCCTTGATCCGCTAAACTTTGCCAACGAAGGCAAATTGTTAATCGGCGTCGAGCGTTCTGCGGCAGAAGCCGTGCTGGCGCAGCTGCGCGATCATCCACTTGGTCAGGATGCCGCCGTGATCGGTGAAGTGGTTGAGCGCAAAGGGGTGCGCCTGACCGGACTTTACGGCATTAAACGCACGCTGGATTTACCGCACGCGGAACCGTTACCCCGAATTTGCTAGAACTGCGCTAAACGTGGTCAGCACTCTTATTTTTTTGCCCGTTTCTTTGGAAGCAATATGTCGTATACACCGATGAGCGATCTTGGACAGCAAGGGCTGTTCGATATTACGCGCACACTGTTACAGCAGCCCGATCTGGGTTCGCTCAGCGAAGCCCTGACGCGTCTGGTGCAGCAGTCTGCGCTGGCAGACAGTGCCGCTATCGTGCTGTGGCACAGCGCAAGCCGTCGTGCCAGCTACTTTGCGACGCGCGATAAGGGGAAGTCTGTCGAATATGAAGACGAAACCGTGCTGGCGAACGGTCCGGTTCGCCGTATTTTGTCGCGCCCGGACGCCCTGCACTGCAACTTCGATGAATTCCAGCAGGCCTGGCCGCTGCTTGCGCAGAGCAATTTGTATTCACCTTTTGGCCATTACTGCCTGCTGCCGCTCACCGCTGAGGGACGCATTTTTGGTGGCTGCGAATTTATCCGCAATACGGATCAGCCGTGGAGCGAGGCGGAATATGAGCGTCTGCATACGTTCACGCAGATTGTCAGCGTGGTGGCCGAGCAGATCCACAGCCGCGTCACCGATAACGTCGATTACGATCTGTTGAGCCGCGAACGCGATAACTTCCGTATTCTCGTCGCCATCACCAATGCGGTACTGTCCAGGCTGGACATGGACGAACTGGTGAGTGAAGTCGCCAAAGAGATCCACCACTATTTTAAAATCGACGCGATAAGCATCGTGTTGCGCGGCCATCGCAAGGGCAAGCTGACGATCCACTCCACTCATTATCTTGATGAAACTAATCCCGCGCACGAGCAAAGCGAAGTGGATGAATCGGGAACGCTCTCCGAACGGGTATTTAAAAGCAAAGAGATGCTGCTGCTGAATCTGAGCGAACGCGATGAGCTGGCACCTTACGAACGGATGCTATTCCAGTGCTGGGGCAATCAGATCCAGACGCTGTGCCTGCTGCCGCTGATGTCCGGCAATACCATGCTCGGCGTGCTAAAACTGGCGCAATGCGAAGAACAAGCCTTTACCACCACCAATCTTAAGCTGCTGCGCCAAATCGCAGAGCGCATTGCTATTGCGCTCGACAACGCGCTGGCGTACCAGGAAATTCATCGTCTGAAAGAGCGGCTGGTGGACGAAAACCTCGCGCTGACCGAGCAGTTGAACAATGTCGACAGCGAATTCGGTGAAATCATTGGCCGCAGTGATGCCATGTACAGCGTCCTGAAGCAAGTTGAGATGGTGGCGCAAAGCGACAGCACGGTATTAATCCTTGGCGAGACGGGCACCGGCAAAGAGCTGATCGCCCGAGCTATTCATAATCTCAGCAATCGAAACAGCCGACGGATGGTGAAGATGAACTGCGCGGCAATGCCCGCAGGATTGCTTGAAAGCGATCTTTTTGGTCACGAGCGCGGCGCGTTTACCGGCGCCAGCACCCAGCGTATTGGCCGCTTTGAACTGGCGGATAAAAGCTCGCTGTTCCTGGATGAAGTGGGTGATATGCCGCTGGAATTGCAGCCAAAACTGCTGCGAGTGTTACAAGAACAAGAGTTTGAACGTCTGGGAAGTAACAAACTCATTCAGACCAATGTCCGGTTGATTGCCGCGACCAATCGCGATCTGAAAAAAATGGTCGCCGACCGCGAATTTCGTAACGACCTTTATTACCGTCTTAACGTGTTCCCAATTTGCTTACCGCCGCTACGCGAGCGCCCGGATGATATTCCGCTGCTGGTAAAAGCCTTCACCGCCAAAATTGCTCGCCGGATGGGACGGAATATCGACAGCATTCCAGCGGAAACGCTGCGCATGCTTTCCACAATGGAGTGGCCGGGCAACGTTCGTGAACTGGAAAATGTGATTGAACGTGCCGTGCTGTTAACGCGCGGCAACGTGCTTCAGCTGTCGCTTCCGGAAGTCATGATCTCAGAGCCGCCGTTGCCCGCAAGGGAAATTGCGCAGGACGGTGAGGACGAGTACCAGCTGATTGTTCGTATTTTGAGAGAGACCAACGGTGTCGTCGCCGGGCCAAAAGGCGCAGCGCACCGTCTCGGCTTAAAGCGCACAACATTGCTTTCGCGAATGAAACGTTTGGGCATCGATAAAGATTTATTGGTTTAACCCCACTCTCAATGCCGTGTTACGCACGGCACTTATTTCTCCAGCCATCATAATTCTCAATTAATAACAACACGTTATTATCAGTTATTGACACAATATATTTTAAATTGTATAAATCCCACCCATTAAAATGAGTTTCATTATCATTAAAACCCCCTGACCTGCTAATAAATAATATATTGATGAAGGATAGCGTTTTTATGAAAAAGGTCCTCAGCGCCTTAGGCCTGGTATTCGCTTCGGTTAGCTCCGTATATGCAACCACTTATCCTCTGACTATCGAGAATTGCGGGTACACGCAAACCTTCACCAAAGCCCCTGAGCGCGTTGTGGCGCTGGGTCAGAACACCGTCGAAATTTTGCTGCTGTTGGGACTGCAGGATAAGATCGCTGCCAGCGCTTTTTGGCCAACCAAAGTGCTGCCGGAACTGGCGGAGAAAAATGCCAAAATCAAACTGCTGACGGTCGAAATCCCGACACTCGAGTCCGTTCTCGCCCAGAATCCTGATTTTGTTCCGGCACAATTGCCGTTATTGCTGGGCCCTGAAAGCAAAGTGGCAAAACGAGAAGATCTCGCGACTGTCGGCGTTAACAGCTATGTTTCACCCGGCATGTGCGCCACCAAAAAGGGCGTGGGCGACATGTACGGTAGCCGTCAAAAACTCTGGGATATGACGTTCCTGTACCAGGAAATTGAAGATTTCGCTAAAATTTTTAACGTGGAAGCGCGCGGTCAGGCGGTGATTGCCGATTTCAAAAAACGCGAAGCAGATTTGCGTGCCGAATTTGGTAAAAACAAAAAAGACCTTTCGTTTGTCTTCTGGTTCTCCAGCGCCTCACCTTCCGCAGACGCCTACGTGGGCGGTAAAAACAGCGCATCCGGCTTTATCGCGAATGTTCTGGGCGGTCATAACGCCATTACCTCTGAAACCGAATGGCCAACGGTGGGCTGGGAAAGCATCATCGCCGCAAACCCTGACGTGATCGTCGTCTCAAGCCTCGATCGTAACCGTTGGGTTCTGGATAACGCGGAAGAAAAAATCAAATTCCTGAAAAGCGATCCCGCGGTCAGTCAGCTTGATGCCGTCAAAAAAGGTCATATCGTGGTGATGGACGGCCAGGCCATGAACCCCACTATCCGTACCCTTTACGGCGCAGAACAGGTTGGCGAACAGCTTAGAAAGATGGGGCTGAACTAATGAGTTCAGCCGTTCAACAGGCACGGCAGGGGGTGTTTCTCGGCACATCCTGCATCCTTTCTATTGCCTTGCTTATTCTGGTCATCGCTATTGGCGTCAGCGTGGGTGAGCTATCGATTCCGCTGCAAACCGTGTTTTACGCGATCGGCAATAAAATGGGATTCACCGATGTGCCGCTGAGTCGCATTTTTGAAAGTGTGATTTGGGACTTTCGCCTGAGCCGTGCATTGGTTGCGGCTTGCTGCGGCGCGGGGCTGGCCATTTGTGGGGCAGTACTCCAGAGCCTGCTGAAAAATGCGCTCGCAGAACCGTATGTTCTCGGGGTCTCTGCGGGAGCCTCGACAGGCGCAGTGTCTGTTGTGGTATTAGGCATCGGGACAGGCGCAGTTTCGCTCTCCGCGGGCGCGTTTGCCGGTGCTTTTGCTGCCTTTGTGTTTGTCGCGCTCCTGACTAATGGCGCGCGTGGCGGTAACGAGCGCACTATCCTGGCGGGCGTTGCCGCCTCGCAGCTGTTTAATGCCATCACCGCCTACACCATCAGCACTTCCGCCAGCGCTCAGCAGGCCCGTGATGTGATGTTCTGGCTGCTGGGCAGTTTTAGCGGCGTCAGATGGCCTGAGCTCCAGTTGGTGCTGATCGTCGTGCTGACCGGATTAGCTATCTGCCTTTACTATTCTCGTGCTCTGGATGCCTTTACGTTTGGCGATGATGCCGCAGCGTCGCTTGGGATCGCCGTCCCGTGGGTGCGTTTAATTCTATTCACCGTCACAGCGCTTATTACCGCAACCATTGTCAGCATGGCGGGCTCTATTGGCTTTGTCGGCCTGGTCGTTCCGCATGTGATGCGCTATTTCTTTGGGCCGCTGCATCGCACATTGCTCATCGCCAGCGCCCTGGCGGGTGCCATTTTGATGGTGCTTGCCGATATTGCGTCTCGTCTGCTGATTGCACCGCAAAGCCTGCCGGTGGGTGTCGTCACCGCCCTGGTTGGCGTACCGTTCTTTGCCCTTATTATCTATCGTTCAAGGAATAAGTGATGAGCATCACTGCCGAAAATATTACCTGGAAGGTGGGTAAAAAAGTTATCGTCAACAATGTCTCACTGAGGGTTTCTCGTGGGCAAACGGTTGGGTTACTTGGCCCAAACGGTTCAGGTAAATCCTCTTTGCTGCGCGTTCTGGCGGGCTTGCGTCGTCCTCACTCGGGCTGCGTCACGCTGGACGATAAAAACATTAGCCAGATCACCAAAAAACAGCTGGCGCGCCGCGTCGCTTTTGTTGAACAGCATGGAATGACAGAAGCGAATATGCGCGTTCGCGATGTGGTGAAACTCGGCCGCATCCCCCATCATTCGCCTTTTTCGAACTGGAGCACGCAGGACGATGAAACCGTCACTGCTGCGCTGGAACGTGTGGATATGCTCCAAAAAAGCGAGCAAGGCTGGCAAAGTTTATCCGGCGGTGAACGCCAGCGCGTGCACATTGCCCGCGCGCTTGCGCAGACACCAACCGAGATCCTGCTTGATGAACCCACGAACCATCTGGATATTCATCATCAAATACAGTTGATGAAACTCATCAGCGAATTACCCGTCACCAGCATTGTGGCCATCCACGATCTCAACCATGCGTCGATGTTCTGTGACGCACTCATCGTGATGCAAAATGGAGAAATCGTTGCTTCCGGAACACCTGATGAGATCCTGACCGAAACGCTGTTGTGGGATGTCTTCCGGGTCGAAACGAAAATTGAAATTTCACCGTTTCATGGCAAAAAACATATCCACTACATCGCTTAACGCCGGGTAACCCGCATGTCTTTGCCTCTCTTTCGGCCAGCCGCACAGGTCTGGCCGCCTGTGTTACTGGGTAGCCAGTTTGTTTTCAACATCGGTTTTTATGCTGTCGTTCCCTTTCTTGCGATCTTTTTGCGCGAAGACATGATGCTCTCCGGCGGGCTGATTGGGCTGATCCTTGGGCTGCGGACCTTTTCCCAACAAGGGATGTTTTTCGTGGGTGGAGCCCTATCAGACCGATTCGGGGCACGTATCGTGATCCTGGCCGGCTGTCTTATTCGCGTGTCGGGTTATTTGCTGCTGGCGTTTGGGCAATCGCTTTGGCCGATTATAGTGGGAGCCTGTTTGACCGGGATTGGCGGAGCGCTGTTTTCGCCCTCCATTGAAGCATTGCTGGCGAAAGCCGGAACACAAAGTGAGGCGCGGGGCAAACGCAGTCGTGCGGAGTGGTTTGCGCTGTTTGCCGTGTGTGGCGAGCTGGGGGCTGTACTTGGGCCGGTTGCAGGAGCCCTCATGACGGGACTTGGTTTCCGCCAGGTTGCACTGGCCGGCGCGAGTGTCTTTGTCGTGGCGTTGATCGTCCTGTTTTTCGCGCTGCCTTCTGCGCCTGCAAAAAAGCAAACGCTTGAAATGACACCGTGGTGGACCACCTTCCGTCAGCCGCGTTTTGTCGCCTTCATTATCGCCTACAGCGCATGGTTACTGAGTTACAACCAACTTTATCTGGCACTGCCCGTCGAAATTCAACGTGCTGGCGGCAGCGAAAAAGATTTGGGACCGCTTTTTATGCTGGCCTCGGTATTGATTATTGCCTTTCAACTTCCGCTGGCACGTTTTGCGCGTCGTATGGGTCCTACCAGGATCCTTCCCTTTGGGTTCCTGTTCGTCTCCGCCTCCTTTGTCAGCGTCGCCCTGTTCGCGGCAACAGTCCCGCCGGAGGGGTGGCTTCGACTCTTGCCGTCCGCCTGTTTTGTCACGCTGTTAACGCTGGGCCAGATGCTGCTGGTGCCCGCCGCAAAAGATCTCATCCCCTGGTTTGCTGATGAGGCAACGCTTGGTGCACATTATGGCGCGCTGGCCACAGCCGGGGGCTGCGCTGTGCTGGCGGGGAATCTCCTGTTCGGCAGTCAACTTGATCATGCTTTAGTGCCGTCGAAAGAGGCCATTTATCCCTGGTTGCAGTTAGCCTTTTTCCCGCTGTGCAGCGCGATAGCGATGGTGATCATTTGCCGTCCGATGCAAGGCGCGCGTGGTCGTAAAGTTTAAGCCTTATTTTTGGGTCGGCATTTCTCGGGCAGTTCCGGCACCGGGCGGCGGTCGTCTATCAAATGACGAATAGTGAGGATCGGATGACGCCATAACATACGTGGCCCGGCCCAGCGCATAACCTGTTTCATCTCTTCTCGTTTTGCAGGTTGGTAGCAGTGGACAGGGCACTGTTTACAGGCTGGTTTATCTTCTCCAAAAACGCATTTATCCAGTCGTTTGTCTGCATACGCGTTCAAGGCCTGATAATACCCAGGCTCGCAAGATGCCTGAGGGCATTGCGTTTCATAGAGCGCGATCATTTTACCGATCGTCTCTTTTTCACGAGAGATTCGTTTTCCTGACATAACAGATCACCCATTAATAAATTGCATGAATAATACATCTTTAAAATCGCCTTTTCAGCTTGATTTCATTTGTTGCATTTCATTTTCTGAAGACGGCTTCCAGTTATAGATTTGTTTTCGCCCATAACCACTGGCATTTTATACAGGTGATTTCATTCCCTTTTCGTCTGCTGTTAATGGAGCCTGTATGTCTGATATCCCGATCACCCCGTCACAACGCCATCTCAAAGTGGGCTACTTTAGAAAGCGCCATGAAGATCGTAATACCAAAATTCCAAAACGTTACAGCGTTCATGCGGCACTGAGCCTAAAAGGCGACTGGCTCGAAAAAGCAGGGTTTAAAACCCATTCGCAGGTCAGTGTGAGAGTCGAACACGGAAAATTGCTCATTGAGTTGATGAAAGAAGACACAGCATAAAGTCTCGACATTTTGCTGCCCCCTGTCATTTGTTCATGCGACAATAGAGGTAACTAACGGCCAGCAGGTCGCGCAAAACGCAATAATTTCAATGAAATGGATATCTTAACTCCATGAGCACAATCGAAAATTTAACCGCACACACGCCGATGATGCAGCAGTATCTGAAACTCAAAGCTCAGCATCCGGAAATCCTGCTTTTTTATCGGATGGGGGATTTTTACGAGCTTTTCTATGATGATGCAAAACGCGCGTCACAGCTGCTCGACATCTCACTGACCAAGCGTGGCGCATCGGCGGGTGAACCTATTCCGATGGCGGGCATTCCGCATCATGCCGTAGAAAACTACCTGGCGAAGCTCGTCAACCAAGGCGAGTCCGTCGCGATTTGCGAACAGATTGGCGATCCGGCCACGTCAAAAGGTCCGGTGGAACGCAAAGTGGTTCGCATCGTCACACCAGGCACTATCAGTGACGAAGCGCTGTTACAGGAGCGACAGGATAACCTGCTGGCGGCGATCTGGCAGGACAGCAAAGGTTACGGTTATGCCACGCTGGATATTAGCTCCGGTCGTTTTCGTTTGAGTGAACCCGCCGATCGCGAAACGATGGCGGCTGAATTGCAACGAACGAATCCTGCAGAACTCCTGTACGCCGAAGATTTTGCGGAAATGGCACTGATTGAGGGCCGTCGGGGCCTGCGTCGCCGTCCGTTATGGGAATTTGAAATTGATACGGCGCGCCAGCAGTTAAACCTGCAGTTTGGTACGCGGGATCTGATTGGCTTTGGCGTTGAGAATGCACCGCGTGGCCTGTGCGCCGCAGGCTGTCTGTTGCAGTACGTGAAAGACACCCAACGCACGACCCTTCCCCATATCCGTTCGATTACGATGGAACGCCAGCAGGACAGCATCATCATGGATGCCGCTACACGTCGTAATCTCGAAATCACTCAGAATTTGGCCGGTGGCGTGGAAAACACCCTCGCCGCCGTGCTCGACAGCACCGTCACGCCAATGGGTAGCCGTATGCTCAAGCGCTGGTTGCATATGCCCGTGCGAGATACGGATGTGCTGGTCAGCCGCCAGCAAACCATCGGTGCGTTGCAGGATCGCTTTACAGAGCTGCAACCCGTGCTGCGCCAGGTGGGAGATTTAGAACGTATTCTTGCTCGCCTGGCACTTCGTACGGCGCGCCCACGCGATCTGGCTCGCATGCGTCATGCCTTCCAGCAGCTTCCGGCATTACGTGTGCAACTGGCCGAAGTGAACAGCGCACCCGTACAAAAACTGCGCGAAACGATGGGTGAATTCACAGAGCTGTGCGAATTACTGGAGCACGCGGTTGTTGAAGCCCCACCGGTTCTGGTTCGTGATGGCGGCGTCATTGCCCCTGGCTATCACGAGGAACTCGATGAATGGCGAGCCCTGGCCGACGGCGCAACGGATTACCTCGATAAACTGGAAATCCGCGAGCGCGAGCGTTTGGGTCTGGATACGTTGAAAGTCGGCTATAACGCTATTCACGGCTATTACATTCAAATCAGCCGTGGTCAGAGCCACCACGCCCCGATTCACTATGTCCGTCGTCAGACACTTAAGAACGCCGAGCGTTATATCATTCCTGAACTGAAAGAGTATGAGGACAAAGTTCTCACCTCCAAAGGTAAAGCGCTGGCGCTTGAAAAACAGCTTTATGAAGAGCTGTTCGATATGCTGATGCCACATCTCGCCGAGTTACAGGCAAGCGCAAGCGCGTTGGCTGAACTCGATGTGCTGATCAACCTGGCAGAACGCGCCGACACCCTAAATTACGCTTGCCCAACCTTTATTGATAAACCCGGCATTCGTATCACCGAGGGCCGTCATCCCGTTGTCGAGCAGGTATTGCGCGAACCCTTTATTGCTAACCCGCTTAACCTGTCTCCGCAACGCCGTATGCTGATTATCACCGGTCCAAATATGGGCGGTAAAAGCACCTACATGCGGCAGACTGCGTTGATTGCCCTGCTGGCCTATATTGGTAGCTACGTTCCCGCGCAGAAAGTCGAAATCGGTCCTATCGATCGCATTTTCACCCGCGTGGGCGCTGCGGACGATCTGGCGAGCGGCCGCTCAACCTTTATGGTCGAAATGACCGAAACGGCGAATATTCTGCATAATGCGACTGAAAACAGTCTGGTGTTGATGGATGAGATTGGTCGCGGTACATCAACCTATGATGGTCTTTCTCTGGCGTGGGCCTGCGCCGAAAGTCTGGCGAATAAAATCAAAGCGCTAACCCTTTTTGCGACGCATTATTTCGAGCTAACGCAGTTACCAGAAAAAATGGAAGGCGTGGCGAATGTGCATCTGGATGCGCTGGAGCACGGAGATACCATTGCGTTTATGCATACGGTTCAGGATGGTGCTGCCAGCAAGAGTTACGGCCTTGCCGTTGCCGCGCTGGCCGGTGTGCCAAAAGAAGTGATTAAACGTGCGCGTCAGAAGCTACGCGAACTGGAAAGCTTATCGCCAAATGCAGCTGCGACTCAGGTGGATGGTTCACAAATGTCGCTCCTGATGCCAGCGGAAGAGACATCACCTGCGGTGGAAGCTCTTGAAAATCTCGATCCGGACTCTCTGACGCCGCGTCAGGCGTTAGAGTGGATTTATCGTTTGAAGAATTTAGTGTGATAACAGTGCCCGACAGAATATGTCGGGCCAGTTAAGCCCAAAGAAAAAGGCCAGTCTTTCGACCGGCCTTTTTTGATGAAAAGGTCATTATTCGCGGAACAGCGCTTCGATATTCAGTCCTTGCCCCTGCAGAATCTCACGCAGACGACGCAAACCTTCTACCTGAATCTGACGAACACGTTCACGAGTCAGACCAATCTCACGGCCAACATCTTCCAGTGTCGCAGCTTCATACCCTAACAGACCGAAACGACGTGCCAGCACTTCACGCTGTTTGGCGTTCAGTTCGAACAGCCATTTGACGATACTTTGTTTCATATCATCATCTTGCGTGGTGTCTTCCGGGCCGTTGTCTTTTTCATCGGCCAGGATGTCCAGCAGCGCTTTTTCGGAATCGCCACCCAGTGGGGTGTCGACTGAGGTAATGCGCTCATTGAGACGCAGCATACGGCTTACGTCATCAACCGGTTTATCGAGTTGCTCTGCAATCTCTTCTGCACTTGGCTCGTGGTCCAGTTTATGGGACAACTCGCGCGCGGTACGCAGATAGACGTTCAACTCTTTGACGATGTGAATCGGCAAACGAATCGTACGGGTTTGGTTCATGATTGCCCGTTCGATGGTCTGACGAATCCACCAGGTAGCGTAAGTCGAGAATCGGAACCCACGTTCAGGGTCAAACTTCTCAACTGCGCGGATCAAGCCCAGGTTACCCTCTTCAATCAGATCCAGCAGTGCCAGACCACGATTGCTGTAACGACGGGCAATTTTCACAACCAAACGCAAGTTACTTTCAATCATGCGACGGCGTGAGGCAACATCTCCACGCAGTGCGCGACGCGCGAAATAAACTTCTTCTTCGGCTGTTAACAGTGGAGAATAACCAATCTCCCCAAGGTAAAGCTGAGTCGCGTCAAGCACACGCTGTGTGGCGCCCTGCGATAACAGCTCTTCTTCAGCTAAATCGTTATCACTGGGTTCCTCTTCAACTAAGACTTTCTCATCAAAAGACTCGGTTCCGTTCTCATCAAATTCCGCGTCTTCATTTAAATCATGAACTTTCAGCGTATTCTGACTCATAAGGTGGCTCCTACCCGTGATCCCTGAACGAGACATCCTGAAGTGGCATGCCCCGCCAAATTATCGCTGCGGCAAATACTGCAGCGGGTTTACGGATTTCCCCTTGTAACGAATTTCAAAATGCAAGCGTGTAGAACTGGTTCCGGTGCTACCCATGGTAGCGATTTTTTGCCCCGCCTTGATTTCTTGTTGCTCCCGGACCAGCATTGTATCGTTATGGGCGTAGGCACTCAGGTAATCATCGTTATGTTTTATGATAATAAGATTACCGTAACCGCGCAGAGCGTTACCGGCATATACAACGCGTCCATCTGCGGTCGCGGTAATAGCCTGTCCCTTACTTCCTGCGATATCGATCCCTTTATTTCCCCCCTCGGAGGAAGAGAAGTTTTCGAATACTTTACCGTCAGTTGGCCAGCGCCAGGTGGAGATAGGCGCACTGGAGGTCATACTGCTGGCAGTCGGTACGGTAGAGCTAACCACAGGTGCCGTAGTCGGTGCTGTGACGACAGTCGCAGACGCCTTATTATTCGGCAACATTTTGTTAGCACTCTGTTCACCTGAGTCCTCAGAATACGTAATTGTGGGCTGTGAAGCAACCACTGCGCTTGTATTTTGCGCAGGTTTAACGCTGTTATTTTGAGCGGTGACATCCGCTGCGGAGACAGAGTTACCCGGCGTTAATGGCGTACCGGTCGCATTACCGACCTGAAGCGTTTGCCCAACTTCCAGGCCATACGGGGCCTGCACGCTATTTCGCTGCGCAAGGTCACGGAAATCGTTCCCGGTGATCCACGCGATATAGAAAAGCGTGTCGCCACGTTTAACCGTATACGTACTCCCGCCGGTGTAGCTTCCTTTGGGAATATTCCCATACTTACGGTTATAGACTATGCGGCCATTCTCGGTCTGCACAGTTTGTTGCACTGGTTGCATCTGCGTTGGCTGTGCAGCAGGAGGCTGCATCGGCTGAATTGGCGGATTTTGTTGCGTTGTTGCTGTGCCCATTTTTGGTGGAGGGGTAATTAGCATTCCGCCGGACGAATTTTCGGAACCGCTATTACCACCGACAGAGCTCACCGGAGCAGGGGCGTTATTAGAACTTGTACAACCTGCCAGCCAAAGTGAAACCAGTGACAATGCCGCAACACGGCTGATGGTGAATTTTGGGCTTCCCGCGCTCATTTATCCCCCAGGAATGTGTTAACTACCAGTGACTTAAAATTAACCGTAATCGCACAAACGGTTTGCGCCTCACCATACGCTGAATTTTCCTGAAAAACCCTGGAAAATTCCGAGTCTCAGGCCAGTTCTCCCTTCACGAGAGGCACAAACCGCACGGCTTCTACAGTATCGATGATGTACTCGTCATCCCGCCGACGAACGCGCTTTAGCAGCTGATGTTCATCGCCCACGGGTAACACGAGAATGCCGCCATTCGCCAGTTGCGACAAGAGCGCAGCGGGGATTTCAAGCGGTGCAGCCGTCACGATAATAGCGTCAAACGGAGCGCGGGCTTGCCACCCCTGCCATCCGTCACCGTGACGTGTAGAAACATTATGTAAATCCAGCTGTTTAAGACGACGGCGCGCATGCCATTGCAAGCTTTTGATGCGCTCAACAGAGCAGACATGATGAACGAAATGGGCCAGAATTGCCGTCTGATAACCCGACCCTGTCCCTATTTCGAGAACGCGAGATTCCGGCGTCAGCTCCAGTAATTCCGTCATACGCGCAACCATATAGGGCTGAGAGATTGTCTGCCCCTGTCCTATGGGTAAGGCCACGTTTTCCCACGCTTTGTGTTCAAACGCCTCATCCACAAATTTCTCGCGCGGTACCTGCGAGATAGCCTCCAGCACACGCTCGTCGGCGATGCCCTGGCTGCGCAATTGATTCAGAAGTGCTTGTACACGTTGACTTACCATTGCGTGTTCACCCCGGCACGTTCAAGCCAGCCTGACACCACATCTTGCGCGTTGTACGCAGTTAAATCTACGTGCAACGGGGTGACGGAGACATACCCTTCATCCACGGCTGCAAAATCGGTATCCGGGCCTGCGTCGCATTTATCGCCAGGAGGACCAATCCAGTAAAGCGTATTGCCGCGCGGATCCTGCTGCGGAATCACCTGGTCAGCCGGATGTCGGCTGCCACAGCGCGTCACGCGAATGCCTTTGATTTCGTCAAGAGGCAGATCGGGAACGTTGATATTCAGAATACGTCCTGTGCGCAGCGGTTCACGGCTGAGCGCACGCAGAATCGAACAGGTTACCGCTGCGGCTGTATCGTAGTGCTGGTGGCCATTCAGGGAGACCGCCAGCGCAGGGAATCCCAAATGGCGGCCTTCCATCGCGGCGGCGACGGTACCCGAGTAAATCACGTCATCCCCCAGATTTGGACCCGCGTTAATCCCCGACACGACCACATCCGGCCCGGGACGCATCAGCGCATTGACGCCCAAAAACACGCAGTCGGTCGGCGTGCCCATTTGCACGGCGATATCGCCATTCTCAAACGCAAACGTACGAAGTGACGATTCCAGCGTCAATGAATTGGACGCCCCGCTGCGGTTACGGTCAGGAGCAACAACCTGCACGTCGGCAAACTCGCGCAGGTATTTCGCCAGCGTCTGAATGCCCGGTGCATGTATCCCATCATCGTTACTCAGCAATATTCGCATAATCACCCGAGGTGTTGATAAGTTCCCTGACAACGCTGGTGGCGAAGCTACCTGCCGGTAGCCAGAAGCGTAACTCGACGGTTACGTCGTCCCACCAGTTCCAGCTAAGCTGCTGCGGATAGAGCAGCATCGCGCGGCGCGCCGCCTCGACTTTCTCCCGCATCAGCAATGATTGTAATTCTGGCGCATCGGCAATCGCCGCCTGTTCGGCCGCGAGCGCATCGCCCTGCGTGCCCCACTCTCCCGAGCCGGGCATCGCGGCGGTAATCATCAGCGTTTTATTATCAACGCGCGCCTGCACATCGGTGATTTCTTCCGCTGTGGCCACAAACCAACTGCCGCGTCCCGCTAATTGTAGCGCATCGCCGACAACAACTTGATTCGCGTCCGGTTTTTTCAGTCGTTCACTCACAATCTGATTAAACAACGCGCTGCGGGCTGCCGACAACCAAAAACTGCGCTTATTCCTGTCACGCACCGGCGCATCACTTTGCGCCCAGCGCAACGCACCCAGCAAATTGCTGCCGCCGATACCGAAACGCTGTGCGCCGAAGTAGTTTGGCACGCCCTGCTCCGCGATCGCGGTCAGGCGTTTTTCCACGTCGTCACGATCCGTCACTTCGCGCAGAATCAAGGTGAAGGCATTGCCCTGAAGCGCGCCTAAACGCAGCTTGCGCTTATGACGGGCGTATTCCAGCACTTTACAGCCTTCAAGCTCAAATTGACTTAAATCAGGCATCGCATTGCCAGGAACGCGGGCGCAAAGCCACTGTTCCGTTACGGCGTGTTTGTCTTTTTGACCGGCAAAACTCACTTCGCGGGCATGGATTTTAAGGAATTTCGCGAGCGCGTCAGCGACAAAACGGGTGTTACAGCCATTTTTCAGAATACGCACGAGAATGTGTTCACCCTCGCCGTCAGGCTCAAAACCTAAATCTTCTACCACCACGAAATCTTCGGGATTGGCTTTTAGCAGGCCAGCCCCCTGCGGTTTTCCGTGCAGATAAGTCAGATTCTCAAACTCTGTCATTTGGCCGCCTTCACCAGCAGCGCAACCGCTTCGCAGGCGATGCCTTCGCCGCGCCCGGTAAATCCAAGTTTCTCGGTGGTGGTCGCTTTAACATTCACGTCGTCCATATGACAACCCAGATCTTCGGCGATAAACACGCGCATCTGCGGGATATGCGTCAGCATTTTTGGCGCCTGCGCAATAATGGTCACGTCAACGTTGCCGAGCGTGTAGCCCTTCGCCTGAATACGTCGCCAGGCTTCACGCAGCAGTTCGCGGCTATCCGCCCCTTTAAAGGCCGGATCGGTATCCGGGAACAGCTTGCCGATATCGCCCAGCGCCGCAGCGCCCAGCAGGGCGTCGGTCAGGGCGTGCAGCGCCACATCGCCATCGGAGTGCGCCAGCAGTCCTTTCTCAAAAGGAATGCGCACGCCGCCAATGATAATCGGGCCAACGCCGCCAAAGGCGTGTACGTCAAAACCGTGTCCAATTCGCATTATGCGTTCTCCTGATAGGTCATACGGGTAAGATAAAATTCCGCGAGCTGTAAATCTTCGGGGCGCGTCACTTTGATATTATCAGCGCGTCCTTCTACAAGCTCAGGATGGAAACCACAATATTCCAGCGCCGAGGCTTCATCGGTGATGGTTGCGCCCTCGTTGAGCGCACGGGTTAAGCAATCATGAAGCAGTTCGCGGGGGAAAAATTGGGGCGTCAGCGCGTGCCAAAGATCAACGCGCTCAACGGTGTGAGCAATATGATTCAGCCCTGGCTCCGCACGCTTCATGGTGTCGCGTACCGGCGCGGCCAGAATACCGCCCACAGCGCTTGTTTCGCTTATCGCCAGCAAACGTGCGAGATCGTCCGGGTGTAAACAGGGACGCGCGGCATCGTGAACCAATACCCACGCGGCATTCCCCGCCGCACGAATGCCAGCCAGCACCGAGTCGGCACGTTCGGTGCCACCGTCAACAACGGTAATTTGCGGATGATTCGCCAGCGGTAGGGCGGCAAAACGGGCATCGCCCGGACTGATAGCGATAACGACGCGCGTCACCCGTGGATTTGCCAGCAGCGCCGCCACGGTATGTTCAAGGATCGTTTTATCACCGATTGAAAGGTATTGCTTAGGACACTCTGTCTGCATGCGCCGACCAAAGCCAGCGGCCGGTACCACGGCGCATACATCCGAAAAAGTCACTGCCATGTCGTAATCCTGGGCCTGATTATCGATTATTTTGTGCTGAGCCCTGGTTGCGTTTAGACGCATCCGGCACCAGACGATAAAAGGTTTCGTCCGGTTTAGTCATACTGAGTTCGTTACGTGCGCGTTCCTCAATCGCCTCTTGCCCGCCATTGAGGTCATCAATTTCGGCAAAAAGTTGATCGTTTCGCGCTTTAAGTTTTGCGTTCGTTGCCTGCTGTGCCGTCACGTCATCGTTGACGCGACCGTAGTCATGAAGACCGTTCTTACCGAACCACAGCGAATACTGTAGCCAGACCAGCAAGGCCAGCAACAGCAGCGTTAGTTTACCCATCCTGCCCCCTGAAAAACGGCATCATCATCCCACAACTTTGCCCCTGACTCTACTCTGGGGCGACGGAGATGCCGCAACATCGCGGGCAAATGTACCACATTTTTGCCACGGATACGTAAGCACAACAAAGGCACATTATTCGTTACGATTTGAATTATGGCTGAAGTTAACCCATCAGCCATAAAAACAGCAGACCGAAGATGGCGACAACCGCCACAATCGTGATCAAGGTGGTATAAAGCAGTTTGCCATTGAGCAGCGAGTGCAGCGCAATGCCGACCACAACCGCCACGGGCATCAGCGCCAGAAAGAAAGGCCAGGTGTAGAGGAAGAAAAACAGCGTGTTGCGGCCATAGATCAGGAACGGAATGCCGAGCGCCAGCAACCACGAGACGAAGCCCACCACGGCCCCAGGCAGTGACCAGGTCGTCTCGTCATTGGTCGATAACGTTTCCGACCCGCTGATAATGTAATTCTGACTGTTGCGCATAACGAATCCTGTGGCCGATGACAACCGGATAGCTCACTATCCGATACCGTCTCAGGATCTGATAATATCGTCCTGTCGGAGCAGGTCTAATAATTGGCTTACTAAATTTGTTACCAATTGTTGACCATCCAGGTGAATCTCTGGCGATTCAGGCGCTTCGTAAACCGCATCAATCCCCGTGAAATTCTTCAGTTCTCCGGCACGCGCCTTTTTGTACAGCCCTTTCGGATCGCGCGTTTCGCAGATCGCCAGCGGCGTATCGACGAAGACTTCAACAAACCGATTCTCTCCGACGCGCTCGCGCACCATCTGGCGTTCCGCGCGGTGCGGTGAAATAAACGCCGTGAGCACCACCAGCCCCGCATCGGCCATCAGGCTCGCCACTTCACCGACGCGGCGAATGTTCTCTTTCCGGTCGTCATCGCTGAACCCCAAATCGCTGCACAGGCCATGGCGCACGTTGTCGCCGTCCAGCAGATAGGTGCTTACGCCGGCATGATGCAGAGCCTCTTCCAGCGCGCCCGCAACCGTCGACTTACCGGAGCCTGAAAGCCCGGTAAACCACAGTACAACCCCACGGTGACCGTGGAGTTGTTCGCGCTGAGCGACCGTCACCGGATGAGGATGCCAGACGACGTTCTCATCATGCTCCGCCATCACTTGCCTCCCAGCAGATCGCGCGCGCCCCAGTGCGGGAAGTGCTTGCGTACCAGGGCATTCAGCTCCAGTTCAAACGCGCTGAATTCTGACGGCGTCGCGTTGGCCTGCAGATGTGGTTCGTTCACCAGCCCTGCGCCCACGGTGACGTTCGTCAGCCTGTCGATAAAGATCAGACCACCGGTGACCGGATTGTGCTGGTATTTATCCAGCACCAGCGGTTCGTCAAAGGTGAAATCCACCAGGCCAATGCCGTTCAGCGGCAATTCGTCCGCCTTATGCTGCGCCAGACTGTTGATGTCCACCTGATACTGAATACCGTCTACGCGTGCTCGCGTTTTCTTACCTGCGATTTTAACGTCGTAGCTCTGGCCCGCAGTCAGCGGTTGCTCCGCCATCCACACCACGTCCAGCGACGCGCTTTGCACGGCAGGGACGCTTTCCTCAGCATCCAGCAGCAGATCGCCACGGCTGATATCAATCTCATCTTTCAGTACCAGCGTCACCGCTTCACCGGCACCCGCTTCCTGCAAGTCACCGTCAAAAGTGACAATGCGGGTAATCGCCGATTCCACGCCTGACGGCAGGACTTTGACGCGCTGGCCGACCTTCACCGTGCCAGACGCGATCGTGCCGGAGAAACCACGGAAATCGAGGTTCGGACGGTTCACGTATTGCACCGGGAAACGCATCGGCTGGTTTTCCACCACGCGCTGTATTTCGACGGTTTCAAGCACTTCCAGCAGCGTTGGGCCGCTGTACCACGGCATATTGGCGCTCTGAGAAGCGACGTTATCCCCTTCCAGCGCCGAAAGCGGTACAAAGCGGATATCCAGATGACCAGGTAACTGCTCGGCAAACGTCAGGTAGCTCTGGCGAATCGCTTCGAACGCCTCTTCGCTGAAGTTCACCAGATCCATTTTGTTAACCGCAACGACCAGATGTTTGATCCCTAACAGCGTAGAGATAAAGCTGTGGCGGCGCGTTTGATCGAGCACGCCTTTGCGCGCATCCATCAGCAGAATCGCCAGTTCACAGGTTGAGGCCCCGGTCGCCATGTTACGGGTGTACTGTTCGTGGCCTGGAGTATCGGCAATGATAAATTTGCGCTTCTCGGTGGAGAAGTAGCGATACGCCACGTCAATGGTAATGCCCTGCTCGCGCTCAGCCTGAAGGCCGTCCACCAGCAATGCCAGGTCGAGCTTTTCGCCCTGCGTGCCGTGACGCTTGCTGTCGTTATGCAGCGAGGAGAGTTGGTCTTCGTAAATCTGACGGGTGTCATGCAGCAGACGCCCAATCAACGTGCTTTTGCCGTCATCAACGCTGCCGCAGGTCAGAAAACGCAGCAGGCTCTTGTGCTGCTGAGCGTGCAGATAGGCTTCGACGCCGCCCTCATCAGCAATTTGTTGTGCAATCGTATTGTTCATGGCGGCTCCTTAGAAATAACCCTGGCGTTTCTTCAGCTCCATTGAGCCGGCCTGGTCGCGGTCAATGACGCGCCCCTGCCGCTCGCTGGTGGTGGAGACCAACATCTCTTCGATGATCTCCGGCAGCGTTTGCGCGTTTGACTCCACCGCGCCGGTCAGCGGCCAGCAGCCGAGGGTACGGAAACGCACCATCTGATTTTTGATCTCTTCGCCAGGCTGCAAATCAATACGATCGTCATCGATCATCATCAGCATACCGTCGCGCTCCAGCACCGGGCGTTCTGCCGCCAGATACAGCGGAACAATGTCGATATTTTCCAGATAGATGTACTGCCAGATATCCAGCTCGGTCCAGTTGGAGAGCGGGAACACGCGGATGCTTTCGCCTTTGTTAATCTGACCGTTGTAGTTGTGCCACAGCTCAGGGCGCTGATTTTTTGGGTCCCAGCGATGGAAGCGATCGCGGAAAGAGTAAATACGCTCTTTGGCACGCGATTTTTCTTCATCGCGGCGCGCGCCGCCAAATGCAGCATCAAAGCCGTATTTGTTCAGCGCCTGCTTTAGCCCTTCGGTTTTCATGATGTCGGTATGCTTACCGCTGCCGTGCACAAAGGGATTGATCCCCATCGCCACGCCTTCCGGGTTTTTATGCACCAGCAGTTCGCAGCCGTAGGCCTTAGCCGTACGGTCGCGGAATTCGTACATCTCACGGAATTTCCAGCCGGTATCCACATGCAGCAGCGGGAAAGGCAGTGTGCCCGGATAAAACGCTTTACGCGCCAAATGCAGCATCACGCTGGAGTCTTTCCCGATGGAATACATCATCACGGGATTGGAGAATTCGGCAGCCACCTCGCGGATGATATGAATGCTTTCTGCTTCGAGTTGCCGCAGGTGGGTAAGTCGTTTTTGGTCCATAACCGTTCCTTATTCTCCCGCCACATTCAGGGCGGGCATGGGGGCATTTTTGGCAAGATGTTCACGGTATTAACGGTGTCGGTCATAAGCCCCAGACGGGCTTTGATACAGACGGACAGTGCGCGATGTGACAACTCACTCACAAACAGGAATAGTGGGACTATAGGGGGCGACTCAGGGTGAATGAAATTACGAATTGGAATGAGTAGTTACTCAATGGAATAACGACCTGGAAAAGCTCATATCAAAAAGTGCTTAACACGCGGAATATCGGGCGTTTAAGAGCAAATGAAATTGTGTAAGCGCGATCACAGTTTCATACTAGGCGAGTTAAAATTAGCTCCGATTTTTAAGGACTCACTATGTTTTCCGCAATGCGCCACCGTATCGCTGCCCTGGCGTTCGGCGTTTGCTTTATTCTTCCGGCTCACGCAACAGCAAACTCTTTCGGTGAAATCGCCTCAACACAGGCGCGCCACATCGCCACCGTTTTTCCGGGAAGGATGACCGGCACGCCAGCAGAAATGCTCTCCGCTGATTATCTGCGCCAACAGTTTGCCGACATGGGCTACCAGAGCGATATCCGCGCCTTTCACAGCCGATACATTTATACCTCGCGCAACAACAGTAAAAACTGGCACAACGTGACGGGCAGTACGGTCATTGCTGCGCATGAAGGTAAAACGGCGCAGCAGATTATCATCATGGCGCACCTGGATACCTTCGCGCCTATGAGCGATGAGGACACCGATCATAATCTCGGCGGCCTGACGCTACAGGGAATGGACGATAACGCAGCAGGTTTGGGCGTCATGCTTGAGCTGGCTGAACGTCTGAAAAATATCCCGACGCACTACGGCATTCGTTTTGTCGCCACCAGCGGCGAAGAAGAGGGCAAACTCGGCGCGGAAAACCTGCTTAACCGTATGAGCGCGGCTGAAAAGAAAAATACCCTGCTGGTGATTAATCTCGATAACCTGATCGTGGGTGACAAACTCTATTTCAACAGCGGCAAGACGACGCCAAACTCGGTACGCAAGCTCACGCGCGATCGCGCACTGGCGATTGCGCGTGGTCAGGGCATTCAGGCGGCGATTAATCCAGGACGCAACCCGAATTACCCAAAAGGCACGGGGTGTTGTACCGACGGTGAAACGTTTGATAAAGCGGGTATCCCGGTGCTGTACGTCGAAGCGACCAACTGGTCGTTAGGCAAAAAAGATGGGTATCAGCAGCGGGCAAAATCGAAAGCGTTCCCGGACGGCACGAGCTGGCACGACGTGCGACTCGATAACCAACAGTATATTGACGCATCGCTCCCGCAGCGCATAGAGCGCCGCACCCGCGACGTGGTGAAAGTGATGCTACCGCTGGTCAAAGAGTTGGCAAAAGCTGGGAAAGGGTAGCGTAGTCTGATGCCCTCACCCCGCCCCTCTCCCACAGGGAGAGGGAGAAAAGACAGCTTCGTTCTACTCACTCTCCCAGTGAGTGAAGTGAAAAGAGAATTCCGGGTGATTCTCTCTCCCCTTGGGAGACGAGAAAAGACTGCTTCGTGCCAGTCTTTCCCCCAGTGGGAGAAGCGAAAAGAGAGTTCAGGGTGATTCCCTCTCCCCTTGGGAGAGGGCTAGGGTGAGGGAAAAATTATCCCTCGTGCAATCCGCATTCGCGCTTAAGCCCAAAGAATCGCGTCTCTTCTTCCGCCATTCCTGGCTCCCATTTCCGCGTGGTGTGGGTGTCGCCCACAGACAGATAGCCCTGATCCCACAGCGGATGGTATTTCAGCCCATGCTTTTGCAGATACTGATAAACCGTACGATTATCCCAGTCGATAATCGGCAGCACTTTGAACACGCCGCGCTGAATGCCCAACACCGGCAAGCTGGCGCGACTGCCGGACTGCTCGCGACGCAGACCTGCAAACCACGTTTTCACATTCAGCTCTTCGAGCGCCCGATTCATCGGCTCGACTTTGTTGATCTCATTGTATTTCTCAATACCCTCAACGCCCTGCTCCCAGAGTTTGCCGTAGCGTGCTTCCTGCCACGCCGCACTCTGATCTGCGCGATAAACTTTCAGGTTCAGCTTGAGCTTTTCCGCCAGCTCATCAATGAACTGATAGGTTTCAGGGAACAGATAGCCCGTATCCGTAAGGATCACCGGAATATCGGGGCGGATCGTGTTCACCAGGTGCAAACTCACCGCAGCCTGAATACCAAAACTTGATGAGAGCGCATACTCACCTGGCAGATTTTCCAGCGCCCACGCTACGCGTCCTTCGGCATCCAGTTTTTCCAGTTTGGCGTTGGTTTCTGCCAACGCCAGAATGCGTTCCACTTTCGGTAAATCGTTAAGGGCATTCAGATCGAGCAAGGACATAGCAACCTCTCTTTTATTCCCAAAAATCTCTGGCGGGATCGAGCACAGGGCGAATGATGCCCGCACGCACCGTAAAGTCGCCGAAGCCTTCACCCGCTTCACGCTCTTTCGCCCAGCGCCCGACAAGCTCGTCCAATGAATCGAGAATTTCGGGTTCAGTAATGTTTTCACGATACATACGCGGGATACGCGTTCCGCTGCGGTTGCCGCCAAGATGCACGTTGTAACGACCCGGCGCTTTACCCACCAGGCCAAGTTCGGCCAGCAACGCGCGGCCACAGCCGTTCGGGCACCCCGTCACGCGCATCACGATATGCTCATCCGGAATACCGTGTTTCGCCAGTACCGCTTCCACTTTATCGGTGAATGACGGCAGGAAACGCTCAGCTTCTGCCATCGCCAGCGGACAGGTTGGGAATGACACGCAGGCCATTGAGTTCTCGCGCTGCGGCTTAACGCCATCCATCAGCGTATGCTCGCGCGCCAGCTTCTCGATCTTCGCTTTCTGGCTCTCCGGCACGCCGGCGATAATCAGGTTCTGATTCGCAGTGATGCGGAACTCGCCTTTATGAATCTTAGCAATCTCCAGCAGACCCGTTTTCAGCGGACGACCCGGATAATCCAGAATACGGCCGTTTTCGATAAACAGCGTCAGGTGCCATTTATTGTCGATACCTTTCACCCAGCCAATGCGATCGCCGCGACCGGTAAATTCATACGCACGGATAGGCTCAAACGTGATCCCCGCGCGACGTTCGACTTCCGCTTTGAATGTCTCTACGCCGACACGCTCCAGCGTATATTTGGTTTTCGCATTTTTACGATCGGTACGGTTACCCCAGTCGCGCTGCGTGGTGACTACCGCTTCGGCCACGGCCAGCGTGTGCTCCAGCGGGATATAGCCAAATTCGCTCGCCGTGCGGGCGTAGGTTTTCTTGTTGCCGTGTTCGATGGACAACCCCCCCCCCACCAGCAGGTTAAAGCCAACCAGTTTGCCGTTTTCCGCAATCGCCACGAAGTTCATGTCGTTGGCGTGCAGATCGATATCATTCTGCGGCGGAATGACAACCGTGGTTTTGAATTTACGTGGCAGATAGGTCTGACCCAGAATCGGCTCGACATCGGTGGTCGCGACTTTTTCCTGATCGAGCCAGATCTCCGCATACGCGCGGGTGCGCGGCAGCAAATGTTCCGAGATCTTCTTCGCCCATTCATACGCTTCAGCGTGTAACTCTGACTCATACGGGTTAGAGGTACATAACACGTTACGGTTCATGTCGTTTGCAGTCGCCAGCGCGTCCAGCCCGACGGAATGCAGCATCTGGTGGACCGGCTTGACGTTCTTTTTCAGAATGCCATGAAACTGAAAAGTCTGGCGGTTGGTCAGACGAATGCTGCCGTAAATCGTGTTGTCATGTGCGAATTTATCAATCGCCTGCCACTGTTTAGTGGTAATAACCCCACCCGGCAGACGGCAGCGCAGCAGCATCGCATGACGCGGCTCCAGCTTTTGTTCAGCACGTTCCGCACGAATATCGCGGTCGTCCTGCTGGTACATACCGTGGAAGCGGATCAGCAGGAAGTTATCACCTTTGAAACCGCCGGTCAGACCGTCGTTTAAATCTTCGGCTATGGTGCCGCGCAGATAGTTGCTATCAACTTTCATGCGCTCGGCATCAGTCAGTTTGCCTTCGACCACCAGTGGGCCGGGGTGTTTTTCGCTCATTAGTAGACATCTCGCTGATAACGGCGCTCTACGCGCAGCTCACTTAAAAATTCATCCGCCGATTCGATATCCATACCACCGAATTCGGCAATCACTTCCAATAAAGCCTGCTCAACGTCTTTCGCCATGCGATTGGCGTCGCCACAGACATAAAGGTGGGCACCATTATTGATCCACGCCCACAGCTCTGCGCCCTGTTCGCGCAGTTTGTCTTGTACGTATATTTTTTGGTTCTGGTCACGTGACCAGGCCAGATCGATGCGGTTCAGCACGCCCTCTTTGACGTAGCGTTGCCACTCCACCTGATAAAGGAAATCTTCCGTAAAGTGTGGATTGCCGAAGAACAGCCAGTTTTTACCAGGCGCTTCCTCGGCTGCACGCTGCTGCATAAACGCGCGGAACGGCGCGATCCCCGTGCCAGGACCAATCATAATGACCGGCGTTTCAGGATTCGCTGGCAGGCGGAAGTTGTCGTTATGCTCAATAAAGACGCGGACTTCGCCCTCTTCTTCAACGCGATCGGCAAGGAAACTCGATGCCCCGCCCGCCCGCGCACGACCTTCGATATCGAAGCGTACGGCGCCCACAGTGATATGCACTTCGCTTTCCACTTCCGCCTGAGACGAAGCAATGGAATAGAGGCGCGGCGTTAACGGGCGCAGCAGACCGACTAAAGCATCGACGTCCAGCTGTGCCGGAGAGAATCGCACCATATCGACAATCGGGGTAGTCGCCGCGTAATGCTGTAGCTTAGCTTTATCGCCCACCAACGGCAGCAGAGTTTCGCTGCGGGTCAGCGTGGCGTAATTCTCGACAATATTGGCGGTGTTTACCGTCAGCTCAAAATGCCACTGTAGCGCTTCGGAAAGCGGCAGCGTTTTGCCTTCGACCGTGACCGGCTCGTCGCCTTTCAGCCACAGCAGTTCAACCAGCTCTTTCACTAATGCAGGATCGTTTTGATACCACACGCCAAGCGCATCGCCCGGCTGGTAACGCAAACCGGAATCACCCAGATCAATTTCGATATGGCGAACGTCTTTTTCAGAGTCGCGACCGGTAATTTTTTGGTTTACGGACAGGCTCGCAACCAGCGGCACTTCTTTGGTGTACGGGCTGGTAGAGACTTCATTGACCGCACCTGAAGCACTGATCGCCGCCTGCGCCGGCGTGTCTTTCGGCACGCGCGCTTTCAGCACATCCACAATGCGTGCGCGCCATTCGGCGGCCGCGGCTTGATACTCAACGTCGGCATCCACGCGATCCAGCAGACGCTCAGCGCCCAGTTCCGCCAGCTTGCTGTCGAAATCTTTACCGGACTGGCAGAAGAACTCATAGGACGTGTCGCCCAGACCAAAGACGGCAAACGCGGTGCCGTCGAGTTTTGGCGCTTTTTTGGAGAACAAGAATTTATGCAGCGCGACCGCTTCTTCAGCGGGTTCGCCTTCGCCCTGCGTAGATGCGACAACCACCACCAGTTTTTCTGACGCGATTTGTTTGAATTTATAATCCCCGGCGTTCACCAGGTTCACGTTCAGTTTGGCGGCGAGCAGATCGTCACGCAGCGCTTCCGCCACGCGACGGGCATTGCCCGTTTGCGAAGCAGAAATAACAGTAATCGCCGGAATTTCAACCGCTGCGGCTGGCGCATTCACGACCGCTCCAGGTTGCTGATTGAGCATTCCCCAGAAATAGCCGGAAACCCAGGCAAGCTGCGTGGGCGAAAAATCAGTGGTGGCCGCCTGAAGGCGCGCCAGTTGCTCCGGGTTCAGAGGAAGCAAATTCGAAGGTGGGGCCTGTGTTGTCATGCGTCGTTATGTTCCAGTAGCAAAGCGGACTTCAAGTAATATGTCCTGAATAGTTCGAGTTGCAGCCAAGCAGCGACAACTGAAGTATGGCGGGCATAAAATCCAAACTGAAGATAAGGTTAACGGCGGGGATAATAACAATTAAAGAAGGGATGGAAATAACAAATAACCAAAAGAACTAACCTGTTTTAGTCATGGTTGTTAACAACAAAACTGGTTAAGCAACCGACTGAAATATAACCATAAAATTCCTTAAATTTGCCCAACGCAACCCCGCAATGGTGGATGGCCGTTTTAGTTAATGATTAAAAATGTGCTTTCCGGTACTATGCGGCGGTTTTTTCCGCACTACTGAGAGCACATGATGTCCACCACATTGTTTAAAGATTTCATCTTCGAAGCCGCCCATCACCTCCCGCATGTCCCGCAAGGGCATAAATGTGGCCGTCTGCACGGACACTCTTTTATGGTGCGTCTTGAGATTACCGGTGAAGTCGATCCACACACTGGCTGGATTATGGACTTCTCCGAACTGAAAGCGGCGTTCAAGCCGACGTACGATCGCCTCGATCACTACTATCTGAATGACATTCCCGGACTGGAAAATCCCACCAGCGAAGTGCTGGCAAAATGGATCTGGGATCAGATGAAACCGCGGGTGCCGCTGTTAAGCTCGGTGATGATCAAAGAGACGTGTACCGCAGGCTGCGTGTATCGCGGAGAGTAAGAAAAAGCCCGGCGAATTAACCGGGCTTTTTTTCAGGCAATATTCAGATACTTATGCGTCTGCATCGACAACCGCCAGTTGCGGGCAATACAGGTTTCAATGCACAGACGCGTCGCATCGTCTTTCTGACTGATCGGCTGCAGGGCAATGATTCGCTGCTTTTCATCGGTCAACGTTGCCAGCAGTTCATCCAGCGCTTCGATATCGCGCACGCGACCAACGGGATGTTTAATCTCATCGGCACGCTCAAGCGCCTGCGAAAGCACATCATAGCCACCGCGCATGTTCACTTTTGGCGATACGGTAACCCAGGTGGTGTGAGAGCAGCGCACTTCGTGCGTACCGCTGGTTTCAATCTGGCAACTGTAGCCGTTCTTTTCCAGCAAATCGGTCAGCGACATAAGGTCGTGAATGCACGGCTCACCGCCGGTGATGACAACGTGGCGCGCTGTCCAGCCCTGACGACCAATAATCGCCAGCAGATCTTCAGCACTCCCGGCTCCCCATTTATCGCTTTCTTTGGTTTTGGCAAGAATGCTAAACAGCGATACTTCCCGATCTGCCAGTTTGTCCCACGTATGTTTGGTATCACACCAGGCACAACCAACCGGGCATCCCTGCAAACGAATAAAAATAGCAGGAACGCCAGTGAAGTAACCCTCGCCTTGCAGGGTTTGGAACATCTCGTTAATCGGGTACTGCATAGTCATCTCACTTTGGGGATAATCGTTAATTATCGCAGATCCCCGCCGATGTTTCATGCCCGATCGGTGCTGTGTGCCTCAATCGCCGCGACGAAACGTGTCGTGATTTGCTGAGGACGCGTAATGGCGCCCCCGACAACAACCGTATGAGCCCCCAGCGCAAGACAGCGCGCAGCACGCTCAGGCGTGTCGACATTGCCTTCAGCCACCACAGGAATACTGACGGCAGCCACCACGTCTCGTAAAAATTCACAGTCATTTTCAGGAAGCGAATGGCCCTGTGTTTCCGCCGTATAGCCGTATAGCGTGGTGCCCACGCAGTCAAACCCCAGCGCTTGCGCCGTTTTCGCTTCCGCAAGGGTGGCGATATCGGCCATTAACAGCACCGACGGATAGCGGGACCGGATTTTCCCCACCAACGACTCCAGCGTTTCGCCATCCGGACGCGGTCGGGCGGTGGCGTCCAGCGCGATAATTTCCGGATTCACCGTCATCAGTTCATCGATCTCCTTGAGCGTAGCGGTAATAAAGACCTCGCTGCCCGGATAATCTCGCTTAATGATGCCAATCACCGGCAGCGACACCTGCTGTTTAATGGCAGCGATATCTACCACGCTGTTGGCCCGAATCGCTACCGCGCCACCTTGCGCTGCGGCCAGCGCCATGCGCGACATAATGAATGGGCTATGCAGCGGTTCGTTTTCCAGCGCCTGACAGGAGACGATTAATTTGCCTTTCAATACATCCAGTACAGTTTTCTTCACGATAAAATCTCTTCCACTTCGTTTTTGATAATGGTGACATGCGGGCCGTAAATCACCTGGACGCCGTTACCGCGGACGATTACACCGCGTGCACCAGTGGCTTTCAGCGCGGCCTCATTAACCTTTCCGCCATCCTTGACCGTCACACGTAACCGCGTCGCACAGCAGTCCACCTCGTCCAGATTGTCTTTGCCGCCCAGCCCTGCAATCACCGCCGCCGCGCGTTCACTTTGCGGGAGGGTGCTTTCGACCACCGCCTCTTTTTCGCGCCCCGGCGTGGCATAGCCAAAACGCGTGATCATGAAGCGGAAGGTGAAGTAATAGAGGAAGAACCACGGCACGCCGACCAGCGGGACATACATCCAGTTCGTTTTGGCCTCGCCTTGCAGAACGCCAAACAGAATGAAATCGATAAAACCACCGGAGAACGTCTGGCCAATGGTGATATGCAGAATGTGGGCGAGCATAAATGCCAGTCCATCGAATAAAGCGTGGATGACATAAAGCACCGGTGCCACGAACAGGAACGAGAACTCAATCGGCTCGGTAATTCCTGTCAGGAAAGAGGTCAACGCTGCGGAAATTAACAGCCCCGCCACGCGCTTTTTATTCTCGGGTTTGGCGGTGTGATACATCGCCAGACACGCCCCGATCAGGCCAAACATCATGGTGATAAAGCGCCCGGACATGAAGCGTGACGTGCCGAGGTAAAACTGTTGGGTATTCGGGTCAGCCAGTTGCGCAAAGAAGATCCGCTGCGTGCCTTCGACCAGATGACCGTTCACGATCTCACTGCCGCCCAGCGCCGTCGTCCAGAAAGGCAGATAGAAAATATGGTGCAAACCGAACGGGCCTAGCATGCGCAGGATAAAACCATACAGCAGTGTGCCGAGATAACCCGTGGCATCCACCAGGCCGCCCAGTCCAAAAATCAGTTTCTGAAAGTGCGGCCATACGACCGTCATCGCCGCGCCGACGACGATGGCGGCGAGGGAGCTGATAATCGGCACAAAGCGTGAGCCGCCGAAGAAGCCGAGGAACTGCGGCAATGCGATTTTATTGAACCGGTGATGCAGAGTGCAGGTGACAAGACCAATCACCACGCCACCAAAGACGCCGGTCTCCAGCGTCTGAATGCCAAGCGTCATTCCCTGCCCTACGGCACCGGGATTTTCCAGCGCGAGCTTGCCGGTCAGAATCAGCAAGGCATTGATGGTGGCATTCATCACCAGAAACGCGAGCAATGCTGCAAGCCCAGCCGTGCCTTTGTCCGTTTTCGCCAGACCAACCGCGACGCCAACCGCAAACAGCACCGACAGGTTTGCAAAAACAATCGAACCCGCGCTGCTCATAATGGTGAAAATGGCCTGCAGCCAGCCGATATCCAGAAACGGATAGGCCGTAAGCGTGTTCGGATTTGATAACGCGCCGCCAATACCTAATAGTAAACCCGCCGCAGGCAACACGGCGATGGGTAACATAAACGACTTACCAAAACGCTGGGCTTTTTCAAACCACACGCCTGATGAGGCACCACTGAACATTTGCATCATGATTTTCACTCTCTCTTTAATTGATGAAAATTTTTACCACATTAAGTTTATAAAATGAAAATTATCATCAAAAAAGCGGAGAGGGATCATACTTTTTTAAAATGACTGGCATCTTTCCCCCGCTTTCCGCCACACTAGCGCTAGAAAAACGCATCAAGGACCAGGCATGTCAGAAAATGAAAACCTGCTGCTCAGGCTGCGCCAAGGCGTCTCTGGATACAGTCCTACGCAGCAAAAGTTAGGATCGTTTATCCTCAACGATCCTTCGAAAGTGCTTTACCTGACGATTACCGAGCTGGCGCGTGAAAGCGACACCAGCGAAGCGAGCGTGACGCGGCTATGCCGTACGCTAGGGTGTAAGGGATATACCGAATTTAAAATGGCGCTGGCGCTGGATGTTAAGCGTGAGCATGTACCCGTAAAGAAAGGCGATGAGATTGACGAAATCGTCGAAGAGTCGATTCTGGCGCTACAGGATACTTCTCGTCTGCTCGACCGGGAAATTTTGTTAAAAGCCGCTCAGGCATTACATCAGTCGCGCTCCATATACATCTATGGCGTGGCGGCAAGCGCCATTATCGGTGATTATCTGCACTACAAATTGCTTCGTCTCGGCAAGTCGGCACAGCTATTTAGCGATATGCATCGTGCTTCGATGAATGCGACGACCTTAACGTCTGACGATCTGGTGGTGGCCATTTCGAGTTCCGGCTCGACGCGGGATCTTTTGCACGTCGTAAAACTCGCGCGAAAACGTGGCGCGCAGGTGCTGGCGTTGAGCAATACCCCGCGCAGTCCGCTGACATCATTGAGCGATATATTGCTGGTGGCTGCAAAGCCAGAAGGCCCGCTCAGCGCCGGGGCGCTGAATGCCAAAGTCGGCGTGATGCTGCTTGTAGAGCTTCTGGCAATGACTTTGATTTCACTGGACGATCGATACGGTGATGCCAGTCAGCAAACGGCCAGCGCGACGCTTCCGCTACTGTTGTAACGCAGGCATAAAAAAACCCGCCGAAGCGGGTTTTTCTTTAAATCGAAAGTTCAGTATTACTGACCTTTGATCTCTTTACGACCGTTGTACGGTGCTTTTTCGCCCAGCGCTTCTTCGATACGAATCAGCTGGTTGTATTTAGCAACGCGGTCAGAACGGCTCATAGAACCGGTTTTGATCTGGCCAGCAGCGGTACCAACAGCCAGGTCAGCGATGGTAGCGTCTTCAGTTTCGCCTGAACGGTGAGAGATAACGGCAGTGTAGCCAGCGTCTTTCGCCATTTTGATCGCAGCCAGAGTTTCGGTCAGAGAACCGATCTGGTTGAATTTGATCAGGATGGAGTTAACGATGCCTTTTTCGATACCTTCTTTCAGGATCTTGGTGTTGGTTACGAACAGATCGTCACCAACCAGCTGGATTTTGTCGCCCAGAACTTTAGTCTGGTATGCAAAACCGTCCCAGTCAGATTCGTCCAGACCGTCTTCGATAGACACGATTGGGTACTGTTTGGTCAAATCTTCCAGGAAGTGAGTGAACTCTTCAGAGGTGAAGGCTTTGTTGCCTTCGCCAGCCAGAACGTATTTACCGTCTTTGTAGAATTCAGATGCTGCACAGTCCATCGCCAGAGTGATGTCGGTGCCCAGCTCGTAACCTGCAGCTTTAACCGCTTCAGCGATAACAGCCAGTGCTTCTGCGTTGGAACCCAGGTTTGGCGCATAGCCACCTTCGTCACCAACAGCAGTGTTCATACCTTTAGCTTTCAGAACTTTAGCCAGGTTATGGAACACTTCAGAACCCATACGAACCGCTTCTTTCAGGGATTTCGCGCCAACTGGCTGAATCATGAATTCCTGAATATCAACGTTGTTGTCCGCGTGCTCACCACCGTTGATGATGTTCATCATCGGAACCGGCATGGAGTATTTGCCTGGGGTGCCGTTCAGCTCAGCGATGTGTTCGAACAGCGCCTGACCTTTAGAAGCAGCAGCAGCTTTAGCGGTTGCCAGAGACACAGCCAGGATTGCGTTCGCACCGAAGTTAGATTTGTTTTCAGTACCGTCCAGATCGATCATGATCTTGTCGATGCCAGCCTGGTCTTTGGCATCTTTGCCAATAACAGCCTGAGCGATTGGGCCGTTAACCGCGCCAACAGCTTTCAGTACGCCTTTGCCCATGAAGCGGGATTTGTCGCCATCGCGCAGTTCCAGCGCTTCGCGGGAACCAGTAGAAGCACCTGACGGCGCAGCAGCCATACCAACGAAACCACCTTCAAGGTGAACTTCAGCTTCTACGGTAGGGTTACCACGGGAGTCGATGATTTCACGACCGATGACTTTAACAATTTTGGACATTAGATTTTCCTCAGTACAAGTTAAACTAAAACTCCAGACAAACAACGCGTACTCAAGGTACGCGTTGTCGTTCTAACTTTTTTTACTTCGCCTGACGCTTCTGGTACTCGCTGGCGGCTTTTACGAAGCCTGCAAACAGCGGATGCCCATCACGCGGCGTTGAAGTAAATTCCGGGTGGAATTGACAAGCAACAAACCAAGGATGGTTTGGCACTTCAATGATCTCGACTAACTGATCATCTCCGGAACGGCCCGCAATACGCAGACCCGCAGCTTCAATTTGTTTCAGCAGCATGTTGTTGACTTCGTAGCGGTGACGATGGCGCTCGGTAATGGTCGTCGAGCCATACATCTTGCGAACCAGACTGTCTTCAGAAACCTGACAAGCCTGTGCGCCAAGACGCATCGTGCCACCCAGATCGCTCTTCTCGGTACGAACTTCGACGTTACCGTCTTCATCGCGCCATTCGGTGATAAGCGCCACAACAGGGTACTTACAGTCTGGCACAAATTCCGTAGAGTTCGCGTTTTCCATACCCACGACGTTACGGGCAAACTCAATCAACGCAACCTGCATACCCAGGCAAATGCCAAGGTAAGGAATATTATTTTCACGCGCAAAGCGTGCGGTGGCGATCTTGCCTTCTACTCCACGGTAGCCGAAGCCGCCAGGGATCAGAATAGCATCCAGATCTTTCAGAATTTCGACGCCACGCGTTTCAACATCCTGCGAATCAATCAGCTTGATGTTAACAGTGACGCGATTCTTAAGACCACCGTGTTTCAGCGCTTCGATAACTGACTTATAGGCGTCTGGCAGTTCAATGTACTTGCCAACCATACCGATAGTCACTTCGCCTGCCGGATTCGCTTCTTCGTAAATAACTTGTTCCCATTCGGACAAGTTAGCTTCAGGAACGTTCAAGCTGAATCGTTTACAAATATAATCGTCCAGCCCCTGTGATTTCAACAGGCCCGGGATTTTATAAATGGAATCGACGTCTTTTAGAGAAATTACAGCCTTTTCAGCAACGTTACAGAACAATGCAATTTTCGCACGTTCGTTGGCTGGAACGGCACGATCGGAACGGCAAATCAGGATATCCGGCTGGATACCGATAGAGAGCAGTTCTTTCACGGAGTGCTGAGTCGGTTTGGTTTTCACTTCACCGGCAGCAGCCATGTACGGCACCAGCGTCAGGTGCATAAACAGCGCGTGTTCACGGCCAATATCTACCGCCAGCTGACGAATTGCTTCCAGGAATGGCAGCGATTCGATATCACCGACTGTACCGCCAATTTCAACCAGCACAACGTCGTGGCCTTCGCCACCGGCAACGATGCGCTCTTTGATTGCATTAGTGATATGCGGGATAACCTGAACGGTTGCGCCTAAGTAGTCGCCACGGCGCTCTTTACGCAGAACGTCGGAGTAGATACGACCCGTAGTGAAGTTGTTGCGGCGACTCATCTTGGTGCGAATGAAGCGCTCGTAGTGACCTAAGTCCAGATCGGTTTCAGCGCCGTCTTCGGTAACGAACACTTCGCCGTGCTGGATTGGGCTCATGGTGCCTGGATCAACGTTGATGTACGGATCCAATTTCATCATGGTCACATTGAGGCCACGGGCTTCAAGAATGGCCGCGAGAGAGGCTGCGGCAATGCCTTTACCCAGAGAGGATACAACCCCGCCGGTCACAAAAATATAGTTCGTTGTCATGCTGAACCTGAGAAGTTAGGTTGGAATGATGGAATAACCAGGACGGGAAAGTAGTATACCCGAACACGGCGAGTGCCACAAACTTTCATTCTCCGTCTCCTGACTCAGGCTTTGACAAACATAGGGAGTGAGAAAATAGCCGCTTTTGGTTAATTGTTTTTGACGCAAATCAAGCGCTTGTCATTTAAAAAATCACACAAATTGCGCTTGATCGCAAAAATTCGTTAGAGATCATGTTCCTGGCGTTTTACTTCCTGCCACACCTCTTCCATCAAATCGAGGTCAACACCGGTCATTTCCAGGCCACGAGCGGCGACAATACGCTCAACCTCGCGGAAGCGGCGCTCAAATTTCAGGTTGGCTTTTTGCAGCGCGGTCTCCGCTTTCACGCCTAAATGACGAGATAAATTTACCGTAGCAAACAGCAGATCGCCCATCTCCTCTTCCAGTTTGGCTTCATCGACTACAGCCTGTTTAGCTTCGTGCATGACTTCATCGATTTCTTCATGCACTTTGTCCAGCACAGGTCCTAATGAGGTCCAGTCAAAGCCCACGGTTGAGCAACGCTTTTGAATTTTATGGGCGCGCATTAAGGCAGGCAGGTTCAGCGGAATATCATCCAGCGCGGAATGCTGTGATTTTTCAGCACGTTCAGCACTTTTGATTTGCTCCCAACGGGCCAGCACTTCGGTGCTGTTGTTTGCCGTTGCCTCTCCAAAAATGTGCGGATGACGACGCTCAAGTTTGTCACTGATGGCCGCGCAAATATCGTCAAAATCGAAACGCGCTTCTTCCTGAGCCATTTGCGCGTAAAACACCACCTGGAACAGCAAATCGCCCAGCTCACCGCGCAGATCGTCAAAATCTTCACGCGAAATAGCGTCCAGCACTTCGTAGGTTTCTTCGAGGGTGTAGGGCGCGATAGTGGCGAAAGTCTGCTCTTTGTCCCACGGGCAGCCGTTTTCCGGGTCACGCAGGCGTTTCATTATGCCGAGCAGGCGGTCGATTTGGGTCATGAGGAGTTCCTGGTAAAAATGAGAAACGCCGGGCGGCGATGACGCCTTACCCGGCTGGTATAAAGAGGATTAACCGCCGTGCAGACGACGGGCGTCAATCACATCAGGCACCTGATTCAGTTTGCCCAGCACGCGGCCCAGCACCTGCAGGTTGTAGATTTCGATTGTCATATCGATGGTGGCGAGCTGCTCGCGCGTGTCGCTGCGGCTGGCCACGCCCAGTACGTTGACCTTCTCGTTGGCAAGAATTGTGGTGATGTCACGCAGCAAACCGCTACGGTCATTGGCGGTGACGCGCACCACCAGCGAGTAACCCGCGGAATAGCTTTCGCCCCACACCGCATCCACGATGCGTTCTGGCGCATGAGATTGCAGCTCAGCCAACTGGTCACAGTCCGAACGGTGAATCGAGATCCCCCGACCCTGAGTAATAAAGCCGACAATCTCATCGCCGGGAATCGGCTGGCAGCAGCGGGCAATATGGTGCATCAGGTTGCCGACGCCCTCAACCACCACGCGGCCATTGTCTTTACTGCGATGTGGCGGCGTGTAGGTCTTCTGCTGAAGCTGTTTCAGCGCAGCCGCATCCTGTTCAGCCGCGCTCGGCTTATTGAACGTCGACTGCAGGAAATTCACCATCTGGTTGAGACGAATATCGCCCCCGCCAATGGCCGCCAACAGCTCATCCATTTCGTTGAAGTTGTAGCGCGGCAGCAGGTGTTTTTCCGCTTCTTTCAGGTTGATGCCTAAATGTTCCAGCTCATCGTCCAGGATCTGGCGACCCGCGATGATATTTTTGTCGCGATCTTGTTTGCGGAACCAGGCATGGATTTTGGAACGGCCACGGCTGGTGGTGACATAACCCAGGTTCGGGTTCAGCCAGTCGCGGCTTGGATTCGGCTGTTTCTGGGTGATGATTTCTATCTGATCACCCATCTGGAGCTGATAAGTAAACGGCACGATACGGCCGCCAATCTTCGCGCCGATGCAGCGATGCCCCACATCGCTGTGGATGTGGTAAGCAAAATCGAGCGGCGTTGAACCTGTCGGCAGGTCAACAACGTCCCCTTTTGGCGTAAAGACATACACCCGGTCGTCGAAGACCTGGCTGCGCACTTCGTCGAGCAATTCGCCCGAATCGGCCATCTCTTCTTGCCAGGCGATAAGCTTACGTAGCCAGGCAATACGATCTTCATGGCCGGTACGCGTTCCGGTGGACGGACCTTCTTTGTATTTCCAGTGTGCCGCGACGCCCAGTTCGGCGTCTTCATGCATCTGTTTGGTACGAATCTGAATTTCAACCGTTTTGCCGCCAGGCCCCAGCACAACAGTGTGAATGGACTGATAGCCGTTCGGCTTTGGATTGGCGACATAATCGTCAAACTCATCCGGTAAATGACGGAAGTGAGTATGCACTATCCCCAGCGCGGCGTAGCAGTCCTGCAAACGATCGGCGACGATACGCACCGCACGCACATCAAACAGCTCATCAAAGGCAAGATGCTTTTTCTGCATTTTGCGCCAGATACTGTAGATGTGTTTCGGTCGGCCATATACCTCTGCGCGCACGTTTTCTTCTTTCATTGCCTGACGTAATCCGCCGACGAACTCGTCAATATAGTGCTCGCGATCGATACGGCGTTCGTGCAGCAGTTTGGCAATGCGTTTGTATTCCGCAGGGTGCAGATAGCGGAAGCAGTAATCCTCAAGCTCCCATTTCAGCTGTCCGATGCCTAAACGGTTAGCGAGAGGTGCATAGATATTGGTGCACTCTTTTGCCGCCAGGACGCGCTCATCTTCAGGCGCATCTTTCACTTCACGCAGATGGGCAACGCGTTCGGCCAGCTTAATGACGACACAGCGGAAATCATCCACCATCGCCAGCAGCATGCGGCGAACGTTATCAACCTGTTCGGAAGAGACCGAATCCGTGTGAGCCGCCTTAAGCTGACGAATGGCGGCCATATCCCGCACGCCATGTATTAATTCAACAACGGATTTCCCTACGCTCTCACGCAGCACGTCCTCGCTGACCACGTCGGCATCCGCAAGGGGGAACAGCAATGCGGCCTGCAGCGTTTCGATATCCATGTTCAACATGGAGAGGATTTCGACCATCTCGATGCCGCGCCATAACAGCAAATCAGCATCAGCATGGCCCTGCGTCGTGCGCAGACAATAGGCCCAGGTTTCGGTTAAGCGTTCACACGACTGCTGGCTGGAAATCCCCAGACTTGCGATCCATTTTTGTGGGTCAAACTCACCAGCTTTGTTGAGATGTGCACTTCTTACCGCAACCATCGTCCTCTCCTTTAGGGACAAGGGCCTGTCGAATTCGACAAGCCGAAACTAATCACTAGAGCTGAAACAACACCATAGATTCCAGGTGCCCAGTGTGCGGGAACATATCCAGCATTGCCAGACGCTGAATCTGGTAACCCGCACTTAATAATGCCTCGCTGTCCCGCGCCAATGTCGCTGGGTTACAGGAAACATAGACCACGCGTTTTGGCGCGAGTTTAATTATATGCTGCATTACGCCAGACGCACCTGCGCGTGCGGGATCGAGCAAAATTTTGTCGAAACCGTGCTTCGCCCAGGGTTGTTGAGTGACATCCTCTTCGAGGTTTTCGTGAAAAAATGTCACATTTTCCAACGTGTTATGACGCGCGTTTTGCTGCCCTTTTTCGACCAGCGCATTGACGCCTTCTACACCGACTACGCTTGCCGCGCGTTGCGCCAGTGGCAGCGTAAAATTCCCCATGCCGCAAAACAGGTCGAGTACCCGATCATCAGGCTGAACATCAAGCCACTCAATCGCTTTCGCAACCATCTGCTGGTTAACACCGTCGTTCACCTGAATAAAATCTCGCGGACTGAACGTTAAGCGTAGTCCGTCAGAAAGATACCAAGGCGCGTCACCTGAGACGCGCTCAAGTATCTCGCTTTGCGGCGCGAGAAAAAGCGTCAGTTCATGAGAATGCGAAAAGCGTTCCAGTTTTTCGCGATCCTGAGCGGAAAGTGGCGCAGTGTGGCGCAGCACCATCAGTGGCCCATTATCAGCAAGGACCAGTTCAACATGTCCAAGCGCACGCACGCCCTGCAAATCGGAAAGGCAGTTGCGCAAATGCGGGAGCAATGCTTCAAGATGGGGCACCAAAACGGGGCACTGCTTCACATCCACGATGTCATTCGAGGCCGCTTTGCGAAAACCCATCGCCAGTTTCTGCGTTTTTGGTTCATAGCTCAGGCTTAGACGCGCCCGGCGGCGATATCCCCAGGGCTGCCCGGAGATAATCTCATTAACGTCATGCTTCATCAGACGCGCCAACGCAGTGCTTTTGCTGCTCTGTTGTAGCGCAACGCTTGCATGTTGCTGCTGGCAGCCACCGCACACGCCAAAATGCGGGCAGCGTGGCGTAACGCGTTCAGGGCTATCATTAAGGCGACGTTTTACCTGACCGCGCGAATACTTGCTTTTGTCTTCCGTCAGGGTGACTTCGGCGCGTTCATTCGGTAATAATCCAGAAATAAACAACGCTTTGCCGTTATGACGCGCAACGCCCTGACCAAACGGGTCCAGGTCTGTGGCTTCAACAGTTATGATCTGACGCGTCGTCACGCGTCGCTTTGCAGAGTAGAATTGCGCCATCGCCGAGAATTTTCTCAAATAAACATAATGACCCTAATTGTCCCATAACGGAACGCCATGACCAACTACAGCCTGCGCGCGCGCATGATGATTTTGATTCTCGCCCCGACCGTCCTGATCGGTTTGCTGTTGAGCATCTTCTTTGTTGTGCACCGTTACAATGACTTGCAGCGTCAACTGGAAGATGCGGGAGCCAGCATCATCGAACCGCTGGCGGTGTCGAGTGAGTACGGCATGAATCTGCAAAACCGTGATTCTCTCGGGCAGCTCATCAGCGTGCTGCATCGCCGTCATTCAGAGATCGTGCGGGCGATTTCCGTGTATGACGAAAATAATCGTCTGTTCGTCACCTCTAATTTTCATCTCGATCCCAGCGAGCTGAAAATCGCCGAGGGCATGCCCTTCCCGCGTCAACTGACCGTGATAAGGCGTGGCGATATTATGATTCTGCGTACACCGATTTTATCGGAGAGCTATTCGCCGGATGAATCAGCCGTATCAGACGCCAAGGCCAGTAAGAATATGTTGGGATATGTGGCGCTGGAGTTGGATCTCAAGTCAGTGCGGCTCCAGCAGTACAAAGAAATATTTATCTCCAGCGTGATGATGCTGTTTTGTATCGGGATTGCGCTCATTTTCGGCTGGCGTTTAATGCGCGACGTCACCAGTCCCATTCGTAATATGGTGAATACCGTTGACCGCATCCGCCGTGGGCAACTCGACAGTCGTGTCGAAGGATTTATGCTCGGCGAGCTGGATATGCTGAAAAATGGCATTAACTCGATGGCGATGTCGCTGGCGGCCTATCACGAAGAGATGCAGCATAACGTCGATCAGGCCACCTCGGATCTGCGCGAAACCCTTGAGCAAATGGAGATACAGAACGTCGAGCTGGATTTAGCGAAAAAACGCGCCCAGGAAGCCGCCCGTATTAAGTCAGAATTCCTCGCCAATATGTCCCACGAGCTGCGCACGCCGCTGAACGGAGTGATTGGCTTTACGCGCCTGACGCTTAAATCTGAGCTCAATCCCACCCAACGCGATCATCTGCATACCATTGAACGCTCGGCCAATAATCTGCTGGCGATCATTAACGACGTGCTTGATTTCTCCAAACTGGAAGCGGGCAAACTGATCCTCGAAAGCATTCCCTTCCCGCTGCGTAGCACCCTGGATGAAATTGTGACCTTACTCGCGCACTCCTCGCACGACAAAGGTCTTGAGCTGACGCTGAACATCAAAAATGATGTGCCGGACAATGTCATTGGCGATCCGCTGCGCCTTCAGCAGGTGATCACTAATCTGGTGGGGAACGCGATTAAATTTACCGAAAACGGAAACATTGACGTTCTGGTCGAAAAACGCGCGATCAGCAATAACAAAGTGCAGATTGAGGTGCAGATCCGCGATACCGGCATTGGGATCCCTGAACGCGATCAGTCGCGACTGTTCCAGGCTTTCCGCCAGGCGGATGCCAGTATTTCCCGTCGCCACGGTGGGACGGGATTGGGTCTGGTGATTACCCAAAAACTGCTTAAAGAGATGGGTGGGGATATCTCCTTCCACAGCCAGCCCAATCGCGGCTCGACGTTCTGGTTCCATATCAGTCTCGACCTGAATCCCAACGTGGTGACCGATGGCCCAGTGACGAACTGCCTGCGCGGCATGCGTCTGGCCTATGTCGAACCGAATGCCGCAGCGGCCCAAAGTACGCTGGATGTGCTCAGCACTACACCGCTGGAGGTCATTTACAGCCCAACGTTCTCAGCCCTCGCGGTCGATCATTACGACATTTTGCTGATGGGCATTCCGGTCACCTTTACGGGCGAACTGACGATGCAGCAGGAGCGACTGGCGAAAGCCGCTTCCATGACCGATTACCTGCTTCTGGCGCTGCCTTGCCACGCGCAGCTGAACGCGGAAGAGCTAAAAAATGACGGAGCGGCTGCCTGTCTGTTAAAACCGCTGACCGCAACACGTCTGTTGCCCGCGCTGACCGAATATTGCCGCATCAATCATCATGCGCTCCCCGTGGCCCATGATGATCACAAACTGCCGATGAGCGTTATGGCTGTCGATGACAATCCGGCAAACCTGAAGCTCATCGGGGTATTGCTTGAAGATCAGGTGCAGCACGTTGAGTTATGCACTAGCGGCGCACAGGCCGTGGAACATGCGAAACAGATGCAATTCGATTTGATTCTGATGGATATTCAGATGCCGGACATGGATGGCATTCGCGCCTGCGAGTTGATTCGCCAGCTCCCGCATCAGCAGCAAACTCCGGTGATTGCAGTGACGGCTCATGCCATGGCGGGGCAAAAAGAGAAGCTGTTGAGTGCCGGAATGAATGATTATCTGGCGAAACCGATCGACGAAGAGAAGCTGCACAGCCTGCTGTTACGCTATAAGCCCGGCCTCGTGGGGGGAGCCAACATTGCCCCATCAGAACCCGTGGAGATGAACGTTAATCCCAATACCACGCTCGACTGGCAGTTGGCGCTGCATCAGGCGGCGGGGAAACCCGACTTAGCTCGAGAGATGCTGCAAATGCTGATCGCCTTCCTGCCGGAAATCCGCAATAAAGTGGAAGAACAGCTGGTTGGTGAAAATCCGGAAGACCTGCTGGAGGCCATTCATAAACTGCACGGCAGTTGCAGCTACAGCGGCGTGCCACGCCTGAAAAGTCTTTGCCAGTTACTTGAGCAGCAGCTGCGTTCCGGTACGCCTGAGTCAGAGCTGGAGCCAGAATTTCTCGAATTGTTGGATGAAATGGATAACGTCACCCGCGAAGCGAGAAAAATGCTGGGATAAGAAAATCAGGGGATATTACATCCCCTTTCCCACCAGCAGCGTCGCCGCGATATTTCTCGCCGTCATGCGCACGTTTTCAGCGGCATTTTCTAACGCCTCTTCCAGAGAGCAAACGGTATAAATCACGCTGAACACCGCGTCGATGCCGTGCTCATGCACTACGCCAACATCTGCCGTCAAGCTCCCCGCAATACCGATCACCGGCTTGTTGTAACGTTTGGCGACTTTCGCCACGCCGACCGGCACTTTGCCATGTATCGTCTGGCTGTCGATGCGCCCTTCGCCGGTGATGACTAAGTCGGCATCCGCAACGTGCTTATCAAGATGCAAAGCGTCGGTGACAATCTCAATCCCCTGGCGTAACTCCGCGCCGCAAAACGCGTACAGCGCCGCGCCCATGCCACCGGCTGCGCCGCCGCCCGCAAGGTTGAGCACGTCTTTGTCCAGATCGCGGGAGATGATTCGGGCAAAGTGCGCCAGCGACTGATCCAGCTTGCTGACCATTTCCGGGGTCGCCCCTTTTTGCGGGCCAAACACCGCTGACGCGCCTTCATCACCGGTTAACGGATTGGTGACATCGCAGGCCACTTCAATGCAGCACTCCGCCAACCGTGTGTCCAGCGTGTTGAGATCAATGCGTACCAGCGTGTCCAGTTCGCCGCCGCCATGTCCAATTTGATGGCCTTGGGCGTTGAGCAATTTCGCCCCCAGCGCCTGCACCATTCCGGCTCCGCCGTCGTTCGTGGCACTTCCACCAAGGCCAATAATGATATGTTTTACCCCCGCATCCAGAGCATGACGAATGAGCTCGCCCGTGCCCCAGGAGGTGGTTTTGAGCGGATTACGTAAGGATGAGGCGACAAGTTCCAGGCCGCTCGCGGCCGCCATTTCGATAAACGCGCTTTGTTCGTCCCCGGATAATCCGTAGAACCCTTCAACGTTTTCGCCCAACGGTCCAGTGACCTGGACGTTGATGATTTTGCCCTGCGTAGCCGCCACCATCGCTTCGACCGTGCCTTCGCCGCCGTCGGCTACCGGTAATTTGACGTACTGCGCCGAAGGAAAGATCTCGCTAAATCCCTGCTCGATCGCTGTCGCCACCTCAAGAGCACTCAAACTTTCCTTATACGAGTCCGGTGCGATTACAATTTTCATAAGCCATCCTTACGCCTGTTAACTTCGTTGAGCATACACCCGCGCAGAGTGCAAAAATGCCGACTCCCGCAGGAACCGGCATTCACACCTAACGCAACATGCAAGGACGCTTATTGTTAAAGGTCCAGTCCGGGATTAAATACTGCATCGCCATCGCATCATCACGCGCGCCCAGGCCATGCTTCTGATACAGCTCGTGCGCTTTCATTAACTGATCCATATCGAGTTCAACGCCTAAGCCTGGCGTGGTGGGCACCTGTACCATTCCGCCTTTGATCTCGAACGGCTGTTTAGTCAGGCGTTGGTTGCCCTCCTGCCAGATCCAGTGGGTGTCGATAGCGGTGATATTGCCCGGCGCGGCAGCCGCAACGTGGGTAAACATTGCCAGCGAAATATCAAAGTGGTTGTTAGAGTGCGAGCCCCAGGTCAGACCGAACTCGTGGCACATTTGCGCCACGCGCACCGAACCTTGCATGGTCCAGAAATGCGGATCGGCCAGCGGAATATCGACCGATTGCAGCGAGAGGGTGTGCCCCATCTGACGCCAGTCGGTGGCAATCATATTTGTCGCCGTCGGCAGCCCCGTCGCACGGCGGAATTCAGCCATCACTTCGCGACCAGAAAAACCTTGCTCAGCGCCGCACGGATCTTCCGCGTAGGCCAGCACGCCTTTCAGCCGCTTGCCAATACGGATCGCTTCATCGAGCGACCAGGCACCGTTGGGATCGAGCGTGACGCGCGCCTGCGGGAAGCGCTTCGCCAGGGCTTCAATCGACTCAGCCTCTTCCTCTCCCGCCAGAACGCCGCCCTTCAGTTTGAAATCGTTAAAGCCATATTTTTCGTAGGCGGCTTCTGCCAGCCGTACTACCGCATCCGGCGTCATGGCTTCGTCGTGACGCAGACGATACCAGTCACATTTTTCGTCCGGCTGGCTCTGGTATTCCAGTGGTGTCAGTGTGCGATCGCCCACGAAGAACAGATAGCCGAGCATTTCAACTTCGCTCCGCTGCTGGCCTTCGCCCAACAATGAGGCGACGTTAACACCGAGATGCTGCCCCAACAGATCCAGCATCGCGGCTTCAATCCCCGTCACCACATGAATCGTAGTACGCAGGTCAAACGTTTGTAGCCCACGGCCGCCCGCATCGCGATCGGCAAAGGTGTTACGCACTCCGTTTAAGAGGTTTTTGTATTCGCCAAGCGTTTTACCCACCACTAATGGAATCGCGTCCTCCAAAGTTTGACGGATCTTCTCGCCGCCCGGAATTTCACCCACGCCGGTATGGCCTGAGTTGTCCTTGATGATGACGATGTTGCGGGTAAAGAACGGAGCATGCGCGCCGCTCAGATTCATCAGCATGCTGTCGTGCCCCGCGACCGGGACAATCTGCATTGACGTCACAACAGGGGTAGAGAAAGTGCTCATCATTTCATCCTTTTAATCAGTGGCGACCGAACGCCGGGCGTTTGCGGTCAAATGTCCAGCCGGGAACAAGATACTGCATCGGGCCTGCGTCGTTTCGCGCACCGCCTGGCAGCGTCTTGTACAGCGCATGTGCCTTGTGGATTTGATCCCAATCCAGGTCAACGCCTAATCCCGGTGCATCCGGTACGGCGATTTTGCCATTTTTAATCTCAAGGGGATTTTTGGTCAGGCGCGCGTCGCCCTCCTGCCAAATCCAGTGGGTGTCGATGGCCGTCGGCGTACCCGGCGCAGCGGCCCCAACGTGCGTGAACATCGCCAGTGAGATATCAAAATGATTATTGGAGTGACAACCCCAGGTCAGACCCCAGTCGTCGCAGAGTTGCGCGACACGCACTGCGCCTGAAAGCGTCCAGAAGTGCGGATCGGCCAGCGGAATATCGACTGAATTCAGCATCACCGCGTGACCCATTTCACGCCAGTTGGTGGCGATCATATTGGTCGCTACGGGCAATCCTGTCGCGCGACGGAATTCCGCCATGACTTCGCGCCCTGAAAAGCCCTGTTCCGCGCCACAGGGATCTTCTGCGTAGGTCAGCACGTCGTTCAGCCCTTTGCACAGTGAGATGGCTTCATCCAGCAGCCATGCCCCGTTGGGATCGACAGTGATACGCGCGTCGGGGAAACGTTTTTTGAGTGCGCGTGCGCTGTCGATCTCCTGCTCACCCGGCAGTACGCCGCCCTTCAGCTTGAAGTCTTTAAATCCATAGCGATCCTGTGCGGCTTCTGCCAGACGAACCACCGCCTCGCTGGTCAATGCTTCCTGATGACGCAAGTGGTACCAGTCATGATTGCCCGCGGTGTATTCCAGATACGGGAGATCGGTTTTGGTCCGATCGCCAATGTAGAAGAGATACCCCAGCACCGTAACCGCATCACGCTGCTTCCCGGGACCGAGCAATTCACATACCGGGACATTCAGCGCTTTTCCGAGCAGATCCAGCAGCGCGGCTTCCAGCGCGGCGACAGCATTGACGCGCAGTTCGAACGTCCAGGCGCCTTTGCCGAACGTATCAAAATCGGCGGCCTGATTGCCTTTATGTACCTGCTGAACCACTTTGTTTAAGCGGGCAATTTCCTGACCGATGACCATCGGAATGGCATCAAGCAGCGTCTGGAGAATCACTTCACCGCCGGGGGCCTCCCCTACGCCAGTATTCCCGGCGCTGTCAGTGAGCACCACGATATTGCGCGTGAAATACGCGTTATGCGCGCCGCCAATATTGAGCAGCATACTGTCGTAACCGGCCACCGGAATGACCTGCATATCGGTAATTATCGGACTTGATTGTGTGTTCATCATGCACGCCCCGCGACCGGTTTTAGCTCAACGCGTTTGATATCGCCTACCAGTACCAGATAGCTCAAGACCGCGACCAGAGCGTGTACGCCAACATAGATCAGCGCCCCATTAAACGACCCGGTAGTACCGACGATATAGCCGATCGCAATCGGCGTGACGATGCCAGAGATGTTGCCGAACATGTTGAACAGACCGCCGCTGAGACCGCTGATCTCTTTCGGTGCCGTATCCGCCATGACCGCCCACCCCAATGCACCAATACCTTTGCCGAAGAACGCCAGCGCCATAAAGCCGACAATCATCCACTCCACGTTGACGTAGTTACAGAACACCATCGACATGGAGAGCAGCATCCCCAACACAATCGGCGTTTTACGCGCAATGTTGAGCGATCCGGTACGCCGCATCAGCCAGTCTGAAATCACCCCGCCCAGCACGCCGCCGATAAAGCCGCACACCGCAGGAACAGAGGCGATAAAGCCCGCTTTCAGAATCGACATACCGCGTGCCTGCACCAGATACACCGGGAACCAGGTAATAAAGAAGTATGTCAAAGCGTTGATGCAGTATTGGCCGAGGTAGATACCGATCATCATGCGCGAGCCGATAAGCTGTTTGATCTGGCCCCATTTTTGGCTGAACGGTACTTTTTCTTTGGTGCTCTTCTGATCCATGTTGATCAGCGCGCCACCTTCGGCAATGTACTCCAGCTCTTTTTTGTTCACACCAGGATGTTGATTGGGTTCGTGGATAACTTTAAGCCAGACAAAGCTGATGATGATCCCAAGGCCGCCCATAAAGAAGAACACATGTGACCAGCCTACTTCATGCGTTAGCCAGCCCATGATCGGCGCGAAGATCACCGTCGCGAAATACTGTGCGGAGTTAAAAATCGCGACTGCCGTGCCCCTTTCTTGTGCCGGGAACCAGGCGGCGACGATACGGCTGTTGCCCGGGAACGACGGCGCTTCGGCCAGCCCCACCAGGAAACGTAAGGTGAAGAGTGCAACGATAATGCCGAAACCGTTGAAGACATCAACAAAACCCTGCAGCAGTGTAAACAGGGACCAGATAAAGATGGACCAGAAATAGACGCGTTTTGAGCCGAAGCGGTCAAGCAGCCAGCCGCCGGGAATTTGGCCAATCACGTAGGCCCATGAAAATGCGGAGAAGACATATCCCATACCGACCGCATCGAGACCAATATCTTTTGCCATTTCGGAACCGGCAATAGACAGCGTGGCGCGGTCGCCATAGTTGAAGGACGTGACGATAAACAGCATCACCACTATCCAGTAGCGAGCATTGGTGCGCTTCTCAGCGCTGCTCGCCGCGTGGCTTAATGTACTCATTGTTGCACTCCTGAATCGTAGCTTTCGCCAGGTTCATTCTGTACGGCACAACCTGTAGGGTAATCAGAATGAGAGGTTAGTGTTTTGCAGTTTTGGTACGGCTTTCCTGAAATATCAGTGCCGTTTTATTGTGTCTAACTGCCTTTTTGGTAACTGACGAGGAAAGTATATGTACGAACTCTCGCCCCTCTCACCGTGCAACGACACAACATTGACGGGCGTGTTTGAGGTTGTTTGAGGCATAAGCACAACGAAATGGAAGGGACTTCACGAAAACGCAGATACGGGAATAAAGAGAGAGAAGGAAACAGAAGAGTGTGAATCAGGTCGCTTGACGCGGGGATAACGCCCTCCGCAGACGGGAGGGCGAGCCATTATTTGAGTAACGTGCCCCAGTTTTCGACCCAGGGGTTTGATTCACTTTCAGGCTCAGGATGCTCGCTCGCATCAATCATTAGCATATCGCCGACGCGCTGAGCGCTTTGCTCCTGCAGTAGTGCATCAAACTGCTTACCGCCGCCGCAGAAATGGCTATAACTGCTGTCACCCAGAGCGATGATGCCGTAGCGAACGTCAGGCTGGTAACCCAGCTTAAGTTTGATGTCCTGGAAGAGCGGAACGATGCTGTCCGGCAGATCGCCCTGCCCAGTTGTTGAGGTCACCACCAGCACATACTGGTTTTTATACTTTTCCCAGTCGGCCAGATCGGGCTCTTCATAGACCGTCGCTTTATGGCCCATCCCGGCCAGGATCGCTTCGGCTTCTTCGGCCACCAGTAGCGAGTTGCCGTACATCGTGCCGACAAAAATTCCGACTTCAGCCATGCTTAACGCCCTCAATTATTGCTCGTGCTGTTCATCCTGAACGTTGCTGGCAACAAACTCAACCCTTTCATTTTCGGGGAGTTGTCCCGTCCAGCCAAACTGTGACAGCGCCTGCATCCACACATCGTCCAGACCCGCACGAATCACCAGCGGTTCGCCGGTAAAAGGGTGCGTCAGGCTGAGCTGGCTCGCGTGCAGCATCAACCGGTCACAACCAAAGTGCTCCGCCGCACTGCGATTCTGGCGCAAATCACCGTGCTTGCTGTCACCAATAATCGGATGACGCAGGTGGGAAAGATGGCGACGAAGCTGGTGCTTACGTCCAGTTTTGGGTTCCAGCTCAACAAGTCCGTAGCGTGTCGTCGGGAATTTCCCTGTCGCCACGGGCATTTCAACGGTGGCAAGACCACGGTAATCCGTCACGGCTGGCTGCGGATCTTTGTTTTCGCGGGTAAATTTGTCAGCGATTTTATCCAGCTCTTCAACCAGCGGATAATCAAGCGTAGCTTCATCCATCAGCCAGCCGCGCACGATGGCATGGTAGCGCTTTTGAATTTGATGCTGTTCAAACTGCTGAGACAACAAACGTCCGGCTTCGCTGGAAAGCCCCATCAGTAAAACCCCGGAGGTGGGTCTGTCGAGGCGATGCACGGTAAAAACGTGCTGACCAATCTGGTCGCGCACGGTTTGCATCACCACGACTTTTTCATCGCGATCCAGCCAGCTGCGGTGAACTAGCCAGCCTGACGGTTTGTTAACGGCAACGATCCATTCATCCTGATACAGGATCTCAATGGTCATACGTTATTTCCGGCAAAGAGTTTGTCCAGACGCTGCAGCTCAATCAATACCCCTTCCCGTTGCGGGTGGGACGTATCGAGCGCCATTTCATAATAGGGGCTAACGGCAAAATCATGCGGAAGGGGATGACCGCCGTCCAGCAAGGCATGCAAGCGGGGAATCAGTACCCATTGTAGCCACTCGAAAGGCTCAAGCGTATCCAGGCAAAATGGCTGCGTGCTTTCGAAAGCCTCGGCCTGCGGCGCTATTTCTTGCCACAGCTGGTGGTGGCGCAACAGGGATTCAATAGCGTGCAACTGAGCACGAACGCTGTCGTGATGCGTCATAAATACCTCAACTGAAAAACTGAACGGCGCGCAGCATAGCATTGCGTGACGCAGAAACAAAAAAAGGGAGCACTGTATAAACAGTGCTCCCGGTTCGTTTCGCAGCATTCCAGCTACAATTTGTGCTCCCTGCTCGTCCGTGACAACTTTTCCTGTCGCCCGAGGGCCTGGTCGTCCGTAAACCGCGCATCCTGCTCACATCATCCTGATGTGAATGTTTCTTCCCGAAACGTCCTGATCTTCCTGACCCACCGGGCATCCTGACCGGTTCTCGTTCTCCTTCCTGGAGGTGTCCCTTACGCGTCCTGCGTGATCCTTTTTGCTTCATCCTGAAGCCTTCCTGCAGCGCCATCCTGACGTATCCTCGGTGAAAAACGCCATCATCCTGATGTTCGTTTCTCGTGTCGGCATCCTGTCGACCTGTATAGGATCACCCATTCCGCTGCGTCTTACAACCCATCCACAGGGCCTCACAGCAAAGTGGCTAACAGTAAAAACGCTTAAATAGCAGTTCAATTCATTGAAAATAAAGAAATTTAATAAGGAAAATGATGAAGTCAAAGCGGAGTTTAGCGGCGATCTCTCACAACCCGTGTAAGAGATCTCTCACAAAAGCGGTAGGGCATTGGATTACAAAGCAGGCTCAAGCTGATTGAGAAAATCCGCAAGTGAGGGCGCGAGAACGTCGCGTTTGCGGGTGCCGAGCGTCTCTTTAATGACTTCGCCATTCAGATTACAGACAGCGATCACGTCCAGTTCGCTGTCCAGCGTGGAGATAAAGAGCGTCGGGGCAAGTTTCAGGCGTTTTTGCGTCACCAGATGCCCAATTAGATTCTCCTGAACCCGCTGGAAATCATTTTCGCTCCAGGTCTGGAGCAGCGTCAGCGTTTCATTGGCGAAACGAGCCCGCATATCCCCGGCAAACTGTGTGGTGTAAAACGCATGAACCGCGGGTTGTACCACGATGTTCATTGCACGCTCAACTGCATTTACATTCTGCTCACATGAGAACGGCTGGGGCTGCCAGAGAATTTTATCGTCCATCGTGGTGATAATGCATGGCGACGGCACCCCGTACAGCTCTTCACTTTGCGGCCACGTGCCATTGATTTCATGCCATTCATCGCAATAGCGTGCAGTGAATGCCGTCAGGGCATTTGCAGTCTCAATATCCACCGATTTCTCTCTTCACGTCAGACAGGATAAACTTGGGGTTATAGTGTACCTGCAAAGTGGCAATGAAACATGTCTTACGAAAATCATCAGGCGTTAACGGGTTTAACGCTGGGCAAAACGACCGATTACCGCGACACCTATGACGCGAGCCTGCTACAAGGCGTTCCGCGCAGTCTTAATCGCGATCCGCTCGGGTTGAGCGCCGACGCGCTGCCTTTTGTCGGCGGCGATATCTGGACGCTTTATGAACTCTCCTGGCTGAATGCGCGCGGTTTACCACAGGTGGCCGTTGGACACGTTGAGCTGGATTACGCCAGTGTGAATCTGGTGGAATCCAAAAGCTTCAAGCTTTACCTGAACAGCTTTAATCAGACACGGTTTGATTCCTGGGATGACGTGCAACATACGCTGGAGCGAGATCTCAGCGCCTGTGCGCAGGGCAACGTCACGGTGGCGTTGTATCGGCTGAACGAGCTGGAAGGACAGCCCATCGCCCATTTCCATGGTGCGTGCATTGACGATCAGGATATTGAGATCGACAACTACGAATTCAGCACCGACTATCTCGAAAACGCCACCGGCGGCAACGTGGTGGAAGAGACGCTGGTCAGCCATTTACTGAAATCAAACTGTCTGATCACTCATCAGCCAGACTGGGGCTCGGTACAAATTCAGTATCGTGGCCCGAAAATTGACCGGGAAAAACTGCTGCGCTATCTGGTGTCGTTCCGACATCACAACGAATTCCACGAGCAGTGCGTCGAGCGCATCTTTAATGATATTCAGCGCTTCTGCCAGCCGGAGAAACTGAGCGTCTATGCACGCTACACCCGTCGTGGTGGCCTGGATATTAACCCGTGGCGTACCAATACCGATTTTGCTCCCGCGATTGGGCGTCTGGTCCGTCAGTAATTTTTTTCACGATTTGCGCGGTTCATTCCGCGCTTGAGGTTGTGAAACGTCATAAGCCAGGGCTATTGTAATCAACAGGGAAAGACGATCTTCGTCCCATAAGGAGCTCACTTGATTACACATATTAGCCCGCTTGGCTCAATGGATATGTTGTCGCAACTGGAAGTGGACATGCTTAAACGCACGGCCAGCAGTGACCTCTATCAACTGTTTCGCAACTGTTCACTTGCCGTTCTGAACTCCGGAAGTCTGACAGATAACAGCAAAGAGCTGCTGTCTCGTTTTGAAAGTTTTGATATCAACGTGTTACGCCGCGAACGTGGCGTAAAGCTTGAAGTGATTAACCCACCGGAAGATGCCTTCGTCGACGGGCGAATTATTCGCTCATTGCAGGCCAACCTGTTTGCTGTCCTGCGCGACATCCTGTTTGTTAACGGACAAATTCACAACGCCGGCCGCTTCCAGCATCTGAATCTGGAAAGCTCGGTCCACATGACGAACCTGGTGTTCTCCATTCTGCGTAACGCCCGTGCACTGCACGTGGGCGAAGCGCCGAATATGGTCGTCTGCTGGGGCGGCCACTCCATCAATGAAACGGAATATCTGTATGCCCGCCGGGTTGGCACACAGCTGGGGCTGCGCGAACTGAATATTTGCACTGGCTGCGGTCCAGGTGCGATGGAAGCGCCAATGAAAGGCGCGGCGGTAGGTCACGCGCAGCAGCGTTATAAAGAAGGCCGATTCATTGGTATGACCGAGCCGTCTATTATTGCCGCTGAACCACCGAATCCGCTGGTTAATGAACTGATTATCATGCCGGATATCGAAAAACGTCTTGAGGCGTTCGTGCGTATCGCGCACGGGATAATCATTTTCCCGGGTGGCGTGGGTACCGCAGAAGAACTGCTTTACCTGCTGGGTATCCTGATGAATCCGGCCAACAAAAACCAGGTGCTTCCGCTGATCCTGACCGGTCCTAAAGAGAGCGCGGACTATTTCCGCGTTCTGGATGAATTTATTGTCCATACCCTCGGCGAAGCGGCGCGAAGCCATTACCGCATTATTGTTGACGATGCGGCAGAAGTGGCGCGTCAGATGAAAAAAGCGATGCCGTTAGTGAAAGAAAACCGCCGCGACACGGGCGATGCCTACAGCTTTAACTGGTCGATTCGTATTCCACCGGATCTGCAAATGCCGTTCGAGCCATCCCATGAAAATATGGCAAACCTCAAACTGTATCCGGATCAGCCGGTGGAGGTGTTGGCAGCGGACCTGCGTCGTGCGTTCTCCGGCATCGTGGCCGGCAACGTCAAAGAGGTGGGCATTCGTGCCATTGAAGAGTTTGGGCCGTACAAAATCCACGGCGATAGCGAGATGATGCGCCGTATGGACGATCTGCTACAAGGCTTTGTCGCGCAGCACCGTATGAAGCTCCCCGGTTCTGCCTATATCCCCTGCTACGAAATTTGCGCATAGCCGCATAATCCACTGCACTCTTTCAAGCCGGGTTTTCACCCGGCTTTTTAATTTCACCTGATTAATCATAGGTATTACTTATCTGATTTACATTTTCGACTTGTACGCAAACGATTACCTGTATTTTCAAACCGTCAATTATCATCCTTAATCTAAATTACCCACCAGATAACACTAAAAAAGCCAATGTTTACAGCCAATCACGCGTATATGCAGCAACAAGCTATCCTGCCATATGTCGTTAATGATAGCCTTCGCGCCCATAAATCCCCTTTGACGTTTTAATTACAGTTTTTTGGTCTAATAATGCCCACATCATAAGTGGATTATTGCATTTGGGATCAGGATCACTGATACATTCATTACTTAAATGTATCTTTCCGCCCGCAAATAGTTACGGGGGAAAATTATAAAAAAACCGTCACTAAACGAATTTCATATTACCGTCAGGCGTTTTTTTAATGGATTTGACCAGAAACCTGACAAATTGCTTCCTCCAGGAGAAATAGATGGAAACCACTCAAACCAGCACCATTGCTTCAACAGAATCCAGAAGTGGATGGCGCAAAACGGACACCATGTGGATGCTGGGCCTGTACGGTACAGCAATCGGTGCTGGCGTTCTTTTCCTGCCAATTAACGCAGGCGTTGGCGGTCTGATTCCGCTGATCATCATGGCAATTATTGCCTTCCCGATGACTTACTTTGCACACCGCGGCCTGACCCGTTTTGTTCTTTCCGGCAAAAACCCAGGCGAAGACATCACTGAAGTTGTTGAAGAACACTTTGGTATTGGCGCTGGTAAACTGATTACCCTGCTTTACTTCTTCGCTATCTACCCAATTCTGCTGGTTTACAGCGTGGCGATCACTAACACCGTGGAAAGCTTCATGACGCACCAGCTGCACATGACGCCACCACCGCGTGCCATTCTGTCTCTGATTCTGATTCTGGGCATGATGACTATCGTTCGTTTCGGCGAGCAGATGATCGTGAAAGCGATGAGCGTTCTGGTATTCCCGTTCGTGGTTGCCCTGATGGTGCTGGCGTGCTACCTGATCCCACAGTGGAACAGCGCAGCGCTGGAAACCCTCTCCTTTAGCAGTGCGTCTGCTACCGGTAACGGTTTGTGGATGACCCTGTGGCTGGCTATCCCGGTCATGGTCTTCTCCTTCAACCACTCCCCGATCATCTCTTCTTTCGCTGTTGCAAAACGTGAAGAGTATGGTCAGGGCGCAGAGAAGAAATGTTCCAGCATCCTGGCACGCGCTCACGTCATGATGGTGATTACCGTTATGTTCTTCGTCTTCAGCTGTGTATTGAGCCTGTCCCCAGCGGATCTGGCAGCAGCAAAAGCACAGAACATTTCTATTCTGTCTTACCTGGCTAACCACTTTAACGCACCGCTGATTGCCTGGATGGCGCCAATCATCGCGATTATTGCTATCACCAAATCCTTCCTGGGCCACTACCTCGGCGCACGTGAAGGCTTCAACGGTATGGTGATTAAATCTCTGCGTGGTAAAGGCAAAAGCATTGAAATCAACAAACTGAACAAAATCACTGCACTGTTCATGCTGTTGACCACCTGGGCGGTAGCGACGATGAACCCGAGCATTCTCGGCATGATCGAAACCCTGGGCGGCCCAATCATTGCAATGATTCTGTTCCTGATGCCGATGTATGCGATTCAGAAAGTACCGGCGATGCGTAAGTACAGCGGCCACGTCAGCAACGTATTCGTTGTGATTATGGGTCTGATTGCTATCTCCGCTATCTTCTTCTCGCTGTTCAGCTAATACCTCCCGCGCCGTCTTTGGACGGCGCACCCTTCCTCTGACTGATAGCAATGGACGCATCATGATTAGCGTATTCGATATCTTTAAAATCGGTATTGGTCCTTCCAGCTCTCACACTGTCGGGCCGATGAAAGCCGGTAAACAATTCACGGATGACTTGATTGCACGCGGCATTCTGCACGACGTCACGCGCGTGGTTGTTGATGTTTACGGGTCCCTTTCCCTGACAGGTAAAGGCCACCACACCGACATCGCCATCATTATGGGCCTGGCGGGTAACCTGCCGGACAGCGTCGATATTGATGCCATCCCTGGCTTTATCCAGGACGTGAACACGCATGGCCGCCTGCTTCTGGCAAACGGTGACCATGAGGTGGAGTTCCCGGTTGATAAGTGCATGAATTTCCATGCCGACAACCTCTCCCTGCACGAGAACGGTATGCGTATTACCGCGCTCGCAGGCGAAAAGGCGATTTACAGCCAGACTTATTATTCTATCGGCGGCGGTTTTATCGTCGACGAAGAGCATTTTGGTCAGTCCAATGATTCATCCGTTGCAGTGCCTTATCCGTACAAAAATGCGGCGGATTTACAGCGTCACTGCCAGGAAACGGGCCTGTCGCTCTCCGGCCTGATGATGAAAAACGAACTGGCGCTGCACAGCAAAGAAGAGCTTGAACAGCACTTCAATAACGTCTGGGATGTGATGCGTGGCGGGATTGAACGTGGCATTACCACTGAAGGCGTTTTACCGGGCAAACTGCGCGTTCCGCGTCGTGCTGTCGCGTTACGCCGTATGCTGGTGAGCACCGACAAAACCACGACCGACCCGATGGCGGTTGTTGACTGGATCAACATGTTCGCGCTGGCGGTAAATGAAGAAAACGCAGCAGGTGGTCGCGTGGTGACTGCCCCGACTAACGGCGCGTGCGGTATCGTTCCTGCGGTTCTGGCTTATTACGATAAGTTTATCCGTGAAGTTAACGCCAACTCACTGGCTCGCTACATGCTGGTGACCAGCGCCATTGGCTCACTTTACAAAATGAACGCGTCCATTTCTGGCGCTGAAGTTGGCTGTCAGGGTGAAGTCGGCGTTGCCTGTTCCATGGCGGCTGCGGGTCTTGCCGAGCTGTTAGGCGGCAGCCCTACGCAGGTTTGCATCGCGGCTGAAATCGGCATGGAGCACAACCTTGGGTTGACCTGCGATCCGGTCGCCGGACAAGTTCAGGTGCCTTGCATCGAACGTAATGCGATTGCCTCCGTCAAAGCGGTCAATGCTGCACGTATGGCGCTTCGCCGTACCAGCGAGCCGCGCGTCTGTCTCGATAAAGTTATCGAAACAATGTACGAAACGGGCAAAGACATGAATGCCAAATACCGCGAAACCTCTCGCGGCGGTCTGGCGATGAAAATCGTGACCTGCGATTAAGTCAAAAAAGTGCCTCGTTCTGCGAGGCACCTTCCCGTTATCTCCGCCTTTCATAGTTTCCTTCTCTTCGCAGTGTTACCCTTATTCGACTGGATAAAAGGGAGAATGTCTGTGGCCGTTCATTTGCTGATTGTTGATGCGTTAAATCTAATCCGCCGCATTCATGCGGTACAAGGCACGCCCTGCAAGGACACTTGCCTGAACGCGCTGGAGCAGCTTATTCGCCACAGTCAGCCGACCCATGTGGTTGCCGTCTTCGATGACGAAGCCCGGAACACTGGCTGGCGCCATCAACTTTTACCCGACTACAAGGCAGGACGTGCGCCCATGCCCGATGACCTGCATGCCGAGATGCCTGCTCTCCGCGCAGCGTTCGAACAACGCGGCGTTCCCTGTTGGGGCGCACAAGGTAATGAAGCAGACGATTTGGCAGCAACGCTGGCGATAAAAGTGGCGGGTGCTGGCCATCAGGCGACAATTGTTTCCACTGACAAAGGCTATTGCCAGCTTCTTTCCCCCACCATCCGCATTCGTGATTATTTCCAGAAACGCTGGCTCGATGCGCCGTTTATCGCCAGCGAATTTGGCGTGTCACCTCAGCAACTCCCTGACTACTGGGGGCTTGCCGGGATCAGCAGTTCAAAAGTCCCGGGTGTTGCGGGTATTGGTCCCAAAAGTGCCGCACAGCTGCTGACTGATTTTCAGGATCTCGAAGGGATTTACGCTCACCTTGAGGATGTGCCCGAGAAGTGGCGCAAGAAGCTGGACGCGCATAAAGAGATGGCGTTTATTTGCCGGGATGTGGCGAGATTACAAATTGATTTACAGCTAGATGGGAATTTGCAGCAATTAAGGTTAGTCAAATAATTGCCCTTCATCCGTGAAGAATGAAGGGCACAGGTATTATCGCTCGTCGCGACGACCACCCACAGCCGCCCACCAGCGACGGACGTGCACCGTCACTTCTTCGCGGTCATGATAGAGCTGGCGCGCCTGAATTTCAGCGTTAATCCCCTGGGCATTCAGCTGTTCCTGAATGTACGCCAGGTTTTGAGACACCTCTTCGTAGCGTTTTTTCATTGGCAACTTGAGGTTAAAAATCGTCTCACGGCACCAGCCGTTAACCAGCCAGGTCGCCATCAATGCAGCCACTTTTGCGGGTTTCTCAACCATATCGCACACCATCCAGGTGATGTTGTTGCGGGTCGGACGATAGCGGAAGCCGTCTTCACGCAGCCAGGTGACCTGTCCGGTATCCATCAGGCTTTGCGCCATCGGACCGTTATCTACCGAAGCCACCCACATGTTGCGTTTCACCAGCTGATAGGTCCAGCCGCCAGGACAAGCACCTAGATCAACCGCGTGCATCCCGTTAGTCAGGCGTTCGTCCCACTCATCGGCAGGAATGAAAACGTGGAATGCCTCTTCCAGTTTCAGCGTGGAACGACTCGGCGCATCTGAAGGGAATCTCAGACGCGGGATACCCATATAAAACGGTGAATTGTTTGTCGTGTAGGAATAACCCGTATAACAACAGCCCGGCGCAATAAAGAACACATGAACGACAGGGCGCTTAGGCGTCTCATAGTTAGTGAGCACGCCCACTTCGCGCAATGCCGCGCGTAGCGGCACGGTTAATTTGCGGCAGAACTTCATCAGCTCTTTGCTTTCGTTGGTGTCAGCCACTTCAACGCGCAAATCGCCGCCCTTCTCTACAACGCCTTGCAGCATTCCGGAGATAGGCGAGATACGATCTTCGGGTGGCAGATCGCGCAACAGTTCACCCGCAACAAACATCTGACGGGCAAAAATTAATGAACTGAACGGTAACTCACGTACCAGTTTGTCGGCGTCATCGGGCTGATAGCACTCGAAGACCACATAGCCCGCGTTCTCTTTCACGCGTGCAAAGCCGAACACCTCACGGCGCGCCGCTTTATCGGTGATTTCCGCGGCGCACTCTTTCTCAAACCCCGGGCGACAATATAAAACAACCTTATTCATGACCAACGCCCTTGCGTTTCAGACGGATAGCTCCGATAAACATTAATACCCAACCCGCCAGGAAGCTAAAACCTCCGACCGGTGTAACAAACGCCCACAGGCGTAAATGCGAAAGTGCGAGGCAGTACAAACTGCCACTAAACAGTACGGTTCCGAGCGCCATGAAGACACTGCTCCAGTAAAACCAAATGCTGATTCGGCGCTGCATTGCCACAGCAAGCCCAAAGATGGCCAGCGTGTGAAACGCTTGATATTCAAGGCCGGTTTGAATCCAGCCCATCTCCACAACCCCTAAGGATTTGCTTAACACATGCGCGCCAAAAGCGCCCAATGCGACAAAAATAAAGCCACTGACTGCGGCAAAAATCAGCATGAAACGGCTGGTCATGTCTCTGTCCTAAAGTTATGCGTGCCCGGCACACAAAAGAAGTGATTACTCATACCGAAAGCGGAATTTTTCTTGTTCGTGTGCCGCCTTCAACAGTATCCACTGCCGGAAGGCGGCTATTTTACCCAGTTCTGCCTGACTGTCATGACAAACCAGATAAAAAGCATTCTTGCTGACCAGAACATCATTAAACGGGCAAACCAGGCGGCCTGCCTCAATTTCGGACTGAGCCATCACGTTGTTCGCCAACGCAACGCCCTGTCCGTGTATGGCAGCCTGTAACACCATCGCGCTGTGGCTAAAGATGGGGCCATGCTGCACATTGATATGGTTTAGACCCAACTGGCGGGTATAAGTTTGCCAGTCGCGGCGAGAAGCATCATGCAAAAGCGTATGTTGCGCTAAATCATCAGGTGTTTTCAACGCTTTGTCGCCCGTAAGCAGCAAAGGTGAACAGACCGGCAGCAGATATTCTGCGTATAATTTTTCGACGCGCAAGCCCGGCCAATTGCCGCGACCATAAAAGATCGCCACATCAACATCGTCCGCGAGTTTATCTTCCTGACGGTCAACCGCCTGGATTCTGACATCAATTTCCGGATAAGCTGAGTTAAAGCTTGAGAGTCTTGGCACCAGCCAATGAATAGCAAAACTGGGTAATAAACTGACCGTCAGCGCACCTTTAGCACTACGTGCCTGAAGTTTACGTGTGGCTTCCGTTAGTTGGGAAAAAATATCTTTAATATCCTGAAAATAGCTCTGGCCTTCTTCCGTCAGAAGCAATGAACGGTTGCGACGACGAAACAGTTTAAGCCCCAAAAAGTCCTCAAGTGACTTGATTTGGTGACTTACTGCGGCCTGTGTCACAAAAAGCTCATCGGCCGCACGAGTGAAGCTAAGATGGCGCGCTGCGGCATCAAAAACACGTAATGCATTTAAGGGTGGTAATCGCTTTGACATGGTTATCAGGCTTAGATGTTAAAGGCATTTAACAGATAGGAAACAACGTTTAACCTATTAGTTTTTTTTATCTGAGCCATTATAATTTGTCCGTTGAGGAACTACCAGCAAATACCTATAGTGGCGGCACTTCCTGAGCCGGAACGAAAAGCTTTTTTTGGAATGCGTGTTCTGAAGGGCTTTTGGCTTGCGGTTGTGATGTTGTGTTGTTGTGTTTGCAATTGGTCTGCTATTCAGATCATGGTAGCGAAGCTACCCTTTTTTCACTTCCTGTACATTTACCCTGTCTGTCCATAGTGATTAATGTAGCACCGCCTATTTGCGGTGCTTTTTTTTGGCTAAAATTTAGCGCCTTATTTATCCAGCTCTACCATCTCTTTCACATCAGAGCGGTTGATCTGCTGCTTGTTACCGTTCGCATCTTTGTACGAGATCATTCCGGTTTCGTTATCGGTTTTAGGTTTGCCATCGGACACGATGGTGCGGCCATCATTGGTGTGCATAACGTAGTTATTACCGGAACATGCGCTCAGGGCAAAGGTCATCACACAGGCAGAAATGATTGCGGCAGTCTTATTCATGATTTATCTCCTTTAGCAATTCATGCTATTAAAATCTTAATGAGTAACAGGCTTATGCTTTCGCCTAACACTATTTAGCATAACCTGCTTCTGTGAGAGTGCCAGGATAAGCAGACAATTCCGATACAGATCAACTGCCTTGCCCTCTTGCGAAATTTGCGCGACGATCCCGTGATTGAAATGAGGAATTCTATGAACGCTTTCAGCCCTGCGCACTTTCGCGCGCAGTTTCCCGCGCTGGCCGATGCCGGTGTTTACCTTGATAGTGCCGCCACGGCCTTAAAGCCGCTGGCCGTGATCGAGGCAACACAGGATTTTTATCGTCTGAGCGCCGGAAACGTCCATCGCAGCCAGTTTGCTGAAGCCCAGCGATTGACCGCACGTTACGAAGCCGCGCGCGATCAGGTGGCTAATTTGTTAAACGCCGAAAGCGGTAAAAATATCGTCTGGACGCGCGGCACCACCGAAGCCATCAATATGGTCGCGCAATGCTACGCGCGCCCGCGCCTTAAGCCTGGCGATGAAATTATTGTCAGCGAAGCAGAACATCACGCTAACCTGGTGCCGTGGCTCATGGTGGCAGAACAAACCGGCGCGCGCGTTGTGAAGCTCCCGCTGGGGGCCGATTTCTTACCTGATATCGCGCGCTTGCCTGACCTCATCACCTCGCGCAGTCGGATTCTGGCGCTGGGGCAGATGTCTAACGTCACGGGTGGTTGCCCGGATCTCGGCCGCGCGATTGAGATTGCACATGCAAACAACGTTGTCGTAATGGTTGACGGTGCACAGGGCGTGGTTCATTTTCCGGCCGACGTGCAAAAACTGGATATCGACTTCTACGCCTTCTCCGCTCACAAACTCTATGGCCCAACGGGCATTGGCGCGTTGTATGGCAAACCGGAACTGTTGGCGCAAATGCCCCCCTGGTTGGGCGGTGGCAAGATGATCACCGAGGTGACGTTCGATGGGTTTAAAACGCAGGAAATACCGTATCGTCTTGAAGCCGGAACGCCAAACGTAGCGGGCGTCATTGGGTTGAGCGCCGCGCTGGAATGGCTGGCGCAAACCGACGTCGCGCAGGCAGAAAACTGGAGTCGCGGGCTGGCAACGCTCGCAGAGGAAGAACTGAAAAAACGTCCCGGTTTTCGCTCTTTCCGCGTACAGGATTCCAGCCTGCTGGCGTTTGATTTTGCCGGAGTACATCACAGCGATATGGTAACGCTGCTCGCGGGATACGGCATCGCTTTACGCGCCGGACAGCACTGCGCCCAGCCGCTTCTCGCTGCGCTCGGTGTAACCGGAACGCTCCGCGCCTCTTTTGCTCCTTATAATACGCAAAATGACGTCGAAGCCCTCGTTGACGCCGTCGATCGCGCCCTTCAACTTCTGGTGGATTAATGACAGGTTCAGCTTTAACCGGACACCCTTTCGGCAGCGTGATTACTGAAGAGACGCTGCGACAAACGTTCGTTCCGCTCACGCAGTGGGAAGATAAATACCGCCAGCTGATTATGCTGGGCAAGCAGCTTCCGCCGCTTTCCGATGCGCTAAAAGCGCAGGCCAAAGAAATTGCAGGCTGCGAAAACCGCGTCTGGTTGGGTGCGGCAACATCAGGGAATGAACTGCATTTCTTTGGCGATAGCGAAGGACGCATCGTGCGCGGTCTGTTGGCCGTGTTGTTAACGGCGGTGGAAGGCAAAAGCGCGGATCATCTGCTTAAAAACGATCCGCTGGCGCTTTTTGATGAGCTGGGGCTGCGTAGTCAGCTGAGCGCCTCACGCAGTCAGGGACTTGCCGCGCTGAGTGAAGCCGTGCAAAACGCGGCGCGTGAGGCTCAGGCCTGACGATTTGCTTTCGCGATCATTTTCTTGAGCGCATGCGATACCGCCACAAAACCAAAGGTCGCAGTCACCATCGTGGCTGCGCCAAATCCTGAGGCACAGTCCATTCGTTTTGGCCCTTCCGCGGTGCTTTTCATCGTGCAAACGGAGCCATCTGCCTGCGGATAAACGAGCGCTTCCGTCGAGAATACGCAGTCAACGCCCAGTTTTCCTTTACTGTTTTTCACCACGTTGAAATCGCTCTTCAGCCTCTCACGCAGTTTGGCGGCAAGAGGATCCTGAATGGTTTTCGCCAGATCGGTGACCTGGATCTGCGTAGGATCAATTTGTCCCCCCGCACCGCCCGTTGTCACCAAAGGAACTTTATAGCGGCGGCAATAAGCAATCAGGGCCGCTTTTGGACGGACACTGTCGATAGCATCGATCACATAGCTAAAACCTGCGCTCATATATTCCGCGACATTCTCTGCCGTCACAAAATCATCAATGACCGTCACACGGCATTCAGGGTTAATGAGTCGAATGCGATCGGCCATGACGTCTGATTTAGACTGCCCGACGTTATCGCGCAGCGCATGGATCTGACGATTGGTATTGGTGACGCAGACATCATCCATATCAATCAATGTGATGGCGCCAATACCTGTGCGCGCCAGTGCTTCAGCCGCCCATGACCCAACCCCGCCAATGCCCACGACGCAGACGTGCGATTGCGCAAACAGGTGCAGAGCTTTTTCACCGTATAAACGTGCCGTACCGCCAAAGCTTTGACGCCAGGCATCGCTGATTACCACAGACATAAGACCTCAGATGTAAAAAGGGTGAGGACTGATCCTCACCCCGCCCTTCTCCCATAAGGAGAAGGAGGAAAACTATGTGCTCGATATTACCACAATCAGCCGCTGAAAACGTTGCCTGCGCCAGGAGCTGGCTTCAACACCCACACGCGACCATAGTGGTTATACCAACCCGCGCGATGGCCCGCATCAGGACCCACGCCTTGATAAATATCGAAGTGCTGGCCTTTAATTGCGCCCCCCACGTCCAGTGCCACCATCAGGCGTAATTCATACTGACCGCTGAACTTGCCGTTGTTGTCCAGCTGTGGGACTTCTGCTAACAGCGTGGTTCCTGCTGGAATAATTGAGCGATCCGAGGCCACCGACGCGCGGCCAATTAACGGTACAGCGCTCGCGCCTTTCACAGGGGCATAGTTTTGCGGCTTGAAGAATACGAAGGACGGGTTCTGCTCCAGCAGCTCACGCACTTCGGCTTCGCTGTGTTTTTCGCCCCACTCGCGGATCGCCTGCATCGACATATCTTCTTTCTTTACTTCACCACGGTCGATCAGCACTTTGCCAATGCTGCGATACGCGTGACCATTTTTACCGGAGTAGCTGAAGAAGTTAAGCGGCGAGCCATCACCAAAATCAATATATCCGCTGCCCTGAACATCCATAATGAAGTTATCCATCAGGGAGTTGCTGTAGGCCAGCACATAGGTCTCGTTCAGCGCACCAGAATAGATCTCAGCGCGGGATGGCAGATGCCCACGTTTTGGAGGCATACGATAAAGAGGATACTGGAATTCGCCCTGGCGGGTGTGTCGCGCCTGGATGACCGGCGTGTAGTAACCGGTAAACTGGACGTTGCCGTAGTTATCGGCACCTTCCATCTGCCAGGCGTCAATACCGTATTGACGCATAGTGCGCGTATCGCCTCCGGCACGTAACCAGTCCTGAACGGCGTTATAGACGCTATTTTGCGAGCCATATAAACGTGGCGATGCGGTGCGGATCTGGTTGACCTGCTCAGCAAAGTCTCCGGCATTGATTGGCGCGCCGACGGCGTCTGGCTGGTTAACTAAAGAGAAAGGCTGAGAGAATTTCCCATCTTTATATTGCTGACCGCGATCGGTCGGTTTGGAAGAGCAAGCCGCAAGAATCGCTACCATTGCGCCTGTCATCAGATACTTCGCCCAACGTCCTTTCATTATATCTCGTCTTAAAGTTGCCCTATGTCTTCTTAATGAAGATAACAAACCGCCAGAGCGAAAGAAATGTGATACCACGCCCTAAGGCCGATTTTGCGCATTAAATAACCCGAATGCGCGATGTCGTTCAAATTACATACTAATTTAACTTTTTCTTTGAAAAAGGGTTGCATCAAAAAGTCATCCGAGTATAGTGCGCATCCACGGACGCGGGGTGGAGCAGCCTGGTAGCTCGTCGGGCTCATAACCCGAAGGTCGTCAGTTCAAATCTGGCCCCCGCAACCAATTAAGCCGTAAGAAGTAAAGCAGTTAGTTATTTTACTCGATGGAAGAGTAAAACCGGACGCGGGGTGGAGCAGCCTGGTAGCTCGTCGGGCTCATAACCCGAAGGTCGTCAGTTCAAATCTGGCCCCCGCAACCAACTAAGCTGTAGAATAAGTAGTAAGAAGATTTACTCGATGGAAGAGTAAAAGACGGACGCGGGGTGGAGCAGCCTGGTAGCTCGTCGGGCTCATAACCCGAAGGTCGTCAGTTCAAATCTGGCCCCCGCAACCAATTCTTCTAAACAATTGACACCCTTATGGGTGTTTTTTTGTATCTGTCGTTTGTGATGTGATGATTCGCCGGGCACGAACCCGGCTTTAGAATCTACCCTCTTCTGGCCAACGTCGCGCCATCCGAGAAATACGCCTTTATCCCTGCCAGAATTGACTCAGCTACTTCCTGCTGGAATTTCGCCGTCTTGAGCTTTCGCTCCTCTTCAACATTACTGATAAACGCCGTTTCGACGAGGATCGAGGGAATATCCGGGGCTTTCAATACCGCAAACCCTGCCTGTTCCACGCTGTTCTTGTGCAGCTTGTTCACATTCCCAAGTTTACCCAACACCGCTTTACCAAATTTCAGGCTATCGGTAATGGTCAGCGATTGCACCATATCGAACAGGGTATGATCGACATAACGATCCCCGCTTTTGCTCACCCCACCGATAAGGTCAGAGGCATTTTGGGAATCCGCCAAGAATCTTGCCGCCGTACTGGTCGCCCCTTTAGTTGAGAGAGCAAACACGGACGAACCACTGGGCTGTCGGCTGGTAAAAGCATCGGCGTGAATAGAGACAAACAGGTCTGCACGCTGCTTTTGCGCTTTAGCCACCCGCACTTTCAGCGGAATGAAAACATCTTCATTTCGCGTCATATAGGCGCGCATATTGCCTTCTTTATCGATCAGCGCTTTCAGACGCCGACCAATTTGCAGTACCACATCTTTTTCGCGCGTGCGATATTTGCCCACCGCACCGGAATCTTCTCCGCCATGTCCAGGATCGAGCATGATCACGATCGGACGATCGCGCCCTGCTTTCCCCGGCTGAGGGCCACTTTGCGCAGGCGGAACATGTCGGTCGAGATCGCCTTTGTTGTAATCCTCAAGCAGAGCCAGCAGCGGATCCTGAATATCTGTCGCATTTGACGGATAGAGATCCATCACCAGACGCTCTTTAAAACCCGCAACGGGCGCCAGCGCAAACAGTTGCGGCTTCACGTTCTGTTTCAGCTCGAACACCATTCGCACGGTTTGCGGATCAAACTGGCCAACGCGGGCAGATTTAATATAAGGATCGTCACCGCGGATCTGCGCGCTCATGCCCTTCAGCACAGAATTCAGATTCACCCCTTCGATATCCACCACCACGCGTTCCGGGTTGCTGAGTGCAAATTGCTTATATTTCAGCACCTGATTGGACTCTACCGTCACGCGCGTATACGTCGAAGACGGCCAGACGCGCACCGCCACGACATGGCTTGCGGCGGCAAGAGCAACCTGACTGACGCTTAGCAACCACATCGCCCCGGCCCCTTGTAACAAACGGCGGCGGCTTATTGCTGTTTTGGATCCCGACATGCCTCTCCCGAGCAATACATCAAATTAATTAGTAAAACGTCCAAATTGACCGAAAACTTTAACGAATGACGCATAACCTGTCATCAATAAAAGGGTAAACAATCATGCGTTAACGCACGCATCACTCAATAAATTCTCTGGTTCCCTCAGAATTTAGGCTTGCACGCGCGGCAATAATCGAATAAAAATACACAAAATACGAATAAACATTCACTGAGGGTTGTGCCGTGGTAAAGGAACGTAGAACCGAGTTGGTCCAGGGATTTCGCCATTCCGTTCCCTACATCAATACCCATCGGGGAAAAACGTTTGTCATCATGCTGGGTGGCGAAGCCATTGAACATGAAAACTTTTCCAGTATCGTCAATGATATCGGCCTGTTGCACAGCCTGGGCATTCGTCTGGTCGTCGTCTACGGCGCTCGACCACAGATCGACGCTAACCTTGCCGCTCATCATCACGAACCGATTTACCATAAACATACCCGCGTGACGGACGCCAAAACGCTGGAACTGGTGAAACAAGCCGCCGGACTTTTGCAGCTGGATATCACTGCACGCCTGTCAATGAGCCTCAACAATACACCGTTGCAGGGCGCTCATATTAACGTGGTCAGCGGCAATTTCATCATCTCACAGCCGCTGGGCGTGGATGACGGTGTGGATTACTGCCACAGCGGACGTATTCGTCGTATTGATGAAGAAGCGATTCATCGTCAACTGGACAGCGGCGCGATTGTCTTGATGGGTCCGGTTGCCGTTTCCGTGACGGGCGAGAGCTTCAACCTCACTTCTGAAGAGGTCGCCACTCAGCTGGCGATTAAACTCAAAGCAGAAAAGATGATTGGATTTTGCTCCTCGCAGGGTGTGTTTGATGAACAAGGGAATATTGTTTCTGAACTCTTCCCTAACGAAGCCCAGGCGCGCGTCGAAACGCTCGAAGCCGAAGGGGATTATCACTCGGGGACCGTGCGTTTCCTGCGTGGTGCGGTTAAGGCCTGTCGTAGCGGCGTACGGCGCAGCCATCTCATCAGCTATCAGGAAGACGGTGCTTTGCTGCAGGAGTTGTTCTCACGCGACGGTATCGGCACGCAGATCGTGATGGAGAGTGCAGAACAAATTCGCCGCGCCACCATTAACGATATCGGCGGCATTCTGGAGCTGATTCGCCCGCTGGAGCAACAGGGAATTTTGGTGCGCCGCTCACGCGAGCAACTGGAGATGGAAATCGACAAATTCACCATCATCCAGCGCGATAATCTGACCATCGCCTGTGCGGCGCTTTACCCCTTCCCGGAAGAAAAAATCGGTGAGATGGCCTGCGTGGCCGTCCATCCCGATTACCGCAGCTCATCGCGAGGGGAAGTCCTGCTCGAACGTGTTGCAGCGCAAGCACGACAAATTGGGTTGAGTAAGCTGTTTGTGCTCACGACGCGCAGCATTCACTGGTTCCAGGAACGCGGCTTTACGCCGGTGGATATTGATTCACTGCCTGAGAGTAAAAAAGAGATGTACAACTATCAGCGCCGTTCAAAAGTGCTGATGGCAGACCTGGGATAAACCTGCACGGTAACTGCCCTTTCCCATTGGGAGAGGGCGAATTTCAGACTGACTCAAAGATGGCGCTTAACCCACTGCGACGCTCAATGCGCGTCGTGACCGCCTGCGTCAGCACGCGTTCATCGGCGTAGAGCGATAACTGCTTACGGGCGCGGGTGATAGCGGTGTAGACCAGTTCACGCGTAATGACCGGCGACATTTGCACAGGCAGAATCAACACCGCGTGATCAAACTCAGAACCTTGCGATTTATGCACCGTCATCGCCCATGCCGTTTCGTGTTCCGGCAAACGGCTTGGCTGGACCGATTTCACGCTGCCATCCGGCATCTGGAACCACACGCGAACCCCCTCCCCGCGATCGAGAGCAATACCGATATCACCATTAAACAGCCCGAGAGCGCTATCGTTGCGTGAAATCATCACAGGTCGCCCTTCATACCAGCGCGAATGCGGCTGGCGGATGATTTTACGCTTCTGAGATAACGTCTGCTCCAGGCGTTCGTTAAGCCCCGTCACACCGAACGGCCCCTCACGAAGGGCACACAGGAGCTGATATTCACCGAAAGCCGCGATAACCGCTTCCGGCGATTCCTGCTGGTGAACACCGTGCAGAAAACGCTGATAACCCTGAACCGCATCTTCAAGCATCGCCAGATACTCTTCACCCGTTTGCAGCGGCTTTTTTTCTATGTCAGCAAAAGCCCCCTTAAACACCGCGCGAATAGCATGTCGATCGCCGCGATTGACCGCCGCGGCAAGCTGGCCGATACCGGAATCACTGCCGAATCGATAGCTTTTTTGCAGTAAACACAAGCTGTCACGTAACGCGCCCGCCACCGGATCGGACGAGCCCTCAATCGAACATCCTGTGAGTTCCGATAATTCCTGCGCGCGCGGTAACGTATAACCCGCGCTGGCGTAATGACAGATATCACCCAGCACAGCGCCCGCTTCAACCGAGGCGAGCTGATCGCGATCGCCGAGGAAAATCACTCTGGCATGGGGCGGCAAGGCGTCGATCAGACGCGACATCATCGTCAGATCGATCATGGAGGCTTCGTCCACCACCAGCACATCCAGATGCAGCGGGTTGCCCGCGTGATAACGCAGGCGCTGGCTGCCCGGCTGGGCGCCCAGTAGACGGTGCAACGTGCTGGCTTCATTCGGGAACAAGGTGCGTTGCGCATCGTTGAGCGGGAGTTTTTGCAACGCGCCGCCCAGCGATTCTGTCAGTCGCGCAGCGGCTTTTCCGGTTGGTGCGGCCAGACGAATTCGGCATTTTTGTTCACCCGCCATTTGAATCAGAGCGGCCAGCAATTTTGCCACCGTGGTGGTTTTACCCGTTCCTGGCCCGCCTGAAATCACGGAAATACGCCGGGTTAGCGCAACCGCCGCCGCCACTTTTTGCCAGTTCACCGACTCACTCTCATCAAATAACGCGTTCAGCGTTTGATGTAACTGGGCAGGATCGTAAGGCAACGGTTGATTTGACTCGTTGAAGAAGCGGGCAATCGCCAGCTCATTTCGCCACATGCGATTGAGATAGAGCCGCTCAGCGCACAGGATGAGCGGCGTCGGCCGATCGCCGGTGCTGACGGCATGGGATTGCAACAAGACGTCCTGCCAGTTCACCGTTTCGCCCACCAGTGCAAAGCACGCTTGTAAGGGGGCCGGGGTTTTGTCATCGATCACCAGACGCGAGAGCGGTAAACAAACATGCCCTTCACCCGCATCCCTACTCAGAATAGCGGCGGCCAGCATGACGGCTGGCTGGTCATTGCCCGCCACCATCATGGCAAACTGTGCATCGAGTGGGCGCAAAACACGTTGTTCGACCGCCTCGAGCAGTAACGCTTGCATCGTCATTCTGCCACCTCTTCCGTCCTTGCCGCGAACAGCATGTCCATTTTATCCACCAGCGCAGCGTCAGGGCGCGTTGTAAAAATCCCGGAGTGCGGATCGTTCGCGTCAATCCCTCGTAAAAATAGATAAATCACACCACCAAAATGCTGCTCGTAGGCGTAATCCGTGATGCGATGACGCAGATATCGATGGAGCGCCAACGTATAAAGCTGATATTGCAAATCATAACGGTGCGACTGCATCGCTGCGGCCATCGCCTGTTGGGTATACGCCTCGCTGCTATCGCCCAGCCAGTTGGATTTGTAATCCAGCAGGTAATAGCGACCATCATGGCGGAAAACAAGGTCGATAAAGCCTTTTAGCATGCCGCTCACCTGGCGGAAATTCAACGCCGGACACGCTTTCGACAACGGATCATATTCGCGGACAAGGCCATCCAGCGCCCCCGCCGTCAACGGACCGGCGATAGGAATATAAAATTCCATCTCTACCTGTTTTTCTTTGGCGGTGAGCTGGCTCAGAGATATACCCGATTCCGTAAGCGGCGCCTGCAAAATCGAGGTGACCCAATTTGTCAGAACAGGTTGCCAGTGCGCATCGTAACCGCCTTTTTGTAGCATCTCAGCCACCCATTCCGGCGAAACAGGTTGCGTAAAATCCAGCTCTTCAAACAGGCTGTGCAAGAATGTTCCCGGCGATGCGCCACGCGGGAATTGATGCGGCGTAAGCGCCGGTTGCTCAATCACTTCGCCGACTCCCGACGCATCCACATCGAGTTTAGGCATTAATTCTTGCGCAAAATTCTGTCCATGCTGCTGCAGCCCGGAATAGCTCGTCACGCGCCAGTCATCCACAAGCCCACGCGTAATTTGCCGCGCGCTTAAATCAGGCGCGGAGATCTCCGGTATCTGCCAGCGTGTCGAATCAATCGGCCCCGGGATCTGAAGCGCGATATTCTCATCGCACAGCGCCTCAAGGCACTGCTTAAGCCCTGCGGCATCTTTTGGCTCACCTTGCTGTATCAGGCGTCCGAGTGCGCTTTGATGAAAATCGCTTTCACCGGTTTTCTCGCCACGACGACGGAAAAGTGGCGCAACGCCAAGGCTGCAATGCCAGACAGATCGCGTTAACGCCACGTAGAGCAGGCGCAGATCTTCTGCCAGACGTTCAGCCTCCGCGAGTTCAATACTGGCGTCCGCTCGGCTGAGATCGAGAATCGCTTCAAACGAGTCACGATCGTGATAAAACGCCTGATCCTGTGCGCGATAATTCGCGATAAACGGCAGGCAAACCAGCGGATATTCCAGCCCTTTCGACTTGTGAATAGTGACAATTTTCACCAGATGCTTATCGCTTTCGAGCCGCATCTGCTGGCTGGCCGCATTACTGTTTGGATCGGCAATGTGTTGCGATAACCAGCGCACCAGCGCGTGTTCGCTTTCGAGTTGCGATCCGGCTTCCTGCAACAGTTCGCTGAGGTGCAAAATGTCAGTCAGACGCCGCTCACCACCGGAAGTCGCCAGCATATTTTCAGCGACGTGGCGCTGAGACATCAGTTCACGCAGCATGGCCATCACGCCGCGCTTTAACCAGCGCTCGCGGTAATGGACAAATTCTTCGACAACCGTGTCCCATGCCGCTTCATCATTATTCAGCGCATCAATGTCTCGTGCGTTGAGGCCCAACATGGAGCTTGCCAGCGCGCTACGCAGCGTACTCTCGCGCTCGGGCGTTAACACAGCCTGCAGCAGCCACAGCATCTCCTGCGCCTCAAGGGTTTCAAAAACGCTGTCGCGGTTGGATAAATACACCGAGGGAATATCAAGTAATGTGAGCGCGTCACGAATCAGCGACGCCTCCTGTCGACTGCGAACCAGCACGGTAATGTCTGAAGCGCTAACCGGCTTTGCAGTTTCACCTTTCCACAGTAACGCTTCGCCACGCACGCCGGCGCTTAGCCAATCGCGGATCTGCGCCGCGCATTGCTGAGCCATCGCGTTCTGATAGTCGCTGACGCCACAGCCTTCGCCATTCATCAGCCAGAAGGTCATGGCCGGCTGGTTTTTTCCCTGATATTCGAAGCGAAGAGCGCTATTTTGCGGTGCGGACTTAACGGGAGAGAATGGAATTTCCTTGAACATAAAGGCCGCATCCATCCGCTCAAAAAGGGTATTTACGCTGGCGACCATACCGGGCGCTGAACGCCAGTTAGTGTCGAGGGTGTAATGCGCCTCGACCTCGCTACGCGCCTTCATGTAGGTGAAAATATCCGCGCCGCGAAAAGCATAAATCGCCTGTTTGGGGTCGCCAATCAGGAGTAGCGCGGTATCAGGTTGCTTGCGCCAGATCCGACGGAAAATGCGATATTGCTGTGGGTCGGTATCCTGGAATTCGTCGATCATCGCCACCGGGAACCGGGTGCGGATCGCAGCAGCCAGCGCCTCACCATTTTCGCTGCTCAGTGCCGTATCCAGTCGGCTCAGCATGTCGTCGAATCCCAGTTCTCCACGACGATTTTTCTCACGTGCGACCGCTTCACGGATCTCGGCCATGGCGCGCGTGATCATCAGATCATTCAGCGTAAGCGGCTGCGATAGCAGGGTTTCGATGGCAACAAACAAGGGGTGTTCCGGCACAACGCCGTCGGCTTTGGTGCGCTCTGCCAGAAAGTTCTGGGAAAATTTTTCAAGCGCGTCAGGTAGCTGGTATCCGCGCGTCTCTTCCTGCGCCCAGGCGCTGATTTTTTCGATCCATTTCGCCTGATTGCCACGGTTAAACTTACGCCGATCGATGCCCGAGTTTTCAATAATGCTGTCGATTTCCCCCACCGAATCGCACCATTTTTGCTTCAGGGTGGCAATCAACGACACGATTTTTTCGTGCCGTTCAGCAAGCGTTTCGTCCGCATGAGGCGGGGATTTGATGACGGGCGCTTCACCTTGAAGATAGCGATCGATAGAGCGCAGAAGATCCTCTGGCCCCTTCCACAAGGCATGTACCGCTTCGGCAATATCGCGCGGCAACGGATAGCAATGACGCCGCCAATAATCCGCGCAGGCCTGGTAACGAAGCGCCGATTCATCTTCGATGAGCTGTTGCTCAAAGAGCATGCCGGATTCAAACGCATTCAAACTCAACATGCGCTGACAAAAACCGTGAATGGTAAAGACGGCGGCTTCATCCATTTGCCGCTCGGCCAGCAACAGCCACTGCGCCGCCTGCTGCTTGTCGACGATCTCTTCAAGCAGGCGCAGATAGAGAGGATTATCGGTACTCTGGCGCAGACAGGCGATACGCAGTTCATGGATATTAGCGCGTATACGCCCGCGCAGCTCGGCAGTCGCGGCCTCGGTAAACGTCACGACCAGCAGATCTTCCACGCTAAGGGGGCGTGAAAAAGCCGCATTGCCGCCCAAGCCTAAAAGCAAGCGCAGATAGAGAGCAGCAATGGTGTACGTTTTTCCCGTTCCCGCTGAGGCTTCAATCAATAGTTCACCTTGTAGCGGCAAACGTAAGGGATCAAGGGACTCAGCGGTATCGGTCATTCTTTTTTGCTCCAGGGCATAGATTTCTGTAATGCGCTGACGCTTTCCCAAACTTTCCAGCCCTGCGGATTAACATAATCCGCCTTACCATTCTGGCTGCCAGATATCTGGGATAAGCAGGCCATACCTTGTGGCTTCACCACCGCCTGGTGGAAGAAATCAGCCACCTTTTCAGGCGTCAGCAATTTTATCTCGGCCACGATTTTATCACGCGAATCAAACGTCAGATTCCCTCTGTCAAAATCTTTGCTCAGTTGTGACGCTTCTTCGCCTAACGTTTGCGGGGCTTGCTGCATCTGGGCGATAACCGCCTGCTGTATTTGAGCGAACTCTTCGGGCTTCATCTTGCGCAGTTTCTCTTCCGCCTGCGGGAAGAAAGCCTGGTAACGCTGCCACAGATACGCCGGCTGTTTATCGTTGCTTTGCAGCAAGAAACCCAGGCCCCACTGACGGCCCACGCTCATGGAGAAAGCAAATACCGCGTAGCCAAGCTGCTCTTCGGTACGCAACTGACTGTAAAACCAAGGCTGAATAATTTGCCCCAGCACCGCGCTGTAAGCAGAACCTGCAAACTCGTCGTAACCCGTTGGGACGAAAACAGCGGCCAGCGCAGAGTCTGTGCTGCTGCCTGCTTTTTCAAAGATCACATTTTGCTGTTTCTCAACCAACACATCCTGATTACGGCACCACTCGTTACCGTTAGCACCTAATTGTTTGCGAACATTTTGCGCGAGCGTTTTCGATTGTTCTTCACTCATATTTCCGACGATCAGAAACTCAGGGCGTGAATGCGTCTTCAACGCGTTACGATAATCCATCACTTCTTTAAGCGTGATAGAAGGGAGTAATGCACGACGCGTTTCGCGCTGGAAATACGGGATCTGGGACAGCATCTGCACAGGCATTATTGCTTGTTCGAACGCCTTGCCTTTCTCTGCCGAATCCATCATTTGCGCATACCATGATTTGGCCTGCTCCAGTTGCTCTTCGGTCGGCGTGTAGCTGAAATAACCGTCCAACAGCGCCTGGAAAAGCTGCGGCAGACGCTGAGTGTAGCCATTGGCGTTCACCATCAAACCATTGTTGGCATTCGTCGAGAAACTGATACCCCCGACTGCGGCCTGATTGCTGAGCTGATCCAACGCAATTCCCGCGAGATAGTCATTCAGGGCGAACATCACCTGATTTTTCGCACTATCCATGGCCTGAGGGTTGCGCAGTATGACGCTCACGTCTGCTTTGGGTTCGCTGGCAAAATAACGACTTGGGGTGTACACCACGCGCAGCGTCGGCTCGTCAACAATCAGCTCCGGATGCGGATATTTTTTCGATGGTGTGATCAGCGTGAAATCATCCGGAATGTACGGATTCAGTTCAGGCAGCTTGAGACCAATGTCATTCGACTTTTTCTGCCAGTCAGCGAATGTTTGCTGACTGATTTTATTGACCTGATAAGGCGCATCAACAAAATACGCTTTTTTATCATGTGGCTCATTCGGGCTGATATACCAGATACGGGCGTTTTGCGGGGTCATCATCGCCAGACGCGCTTTTATTGCCTCAGCATCATAGCGATCGGCAATATTAACGGCATCCAAAGTATGTTCTACCGGAACGCGGAGCATGGTATCTGCAAGCCATTCAACGTAGTCCATATCACGCGTGATGGAGGGATAACGGAAGTCGAGATCCAGCACGTGCGCCAGTTCGTCAAAGTAGCGTTTATCCACGCCCTTTTCGCGTAGCAGCGACAGATAGCTAAAAATGGCAGCAACGACTTCGTCGCGGTGCGCCAGACCTTTGTCAGTTAATGTCGCAGAAATGGCGAGAACACCGCTGTTACCGTTCACTACCGGGTCAGAGTCGGCGCGAATACCTTCCACGAGGCCTTGGTTTTGCAACCAGTCGGAGAGCGTACCAGGACTGCGGTTACCGATAAGATAGGTGACCAGTTCATCCGTTTTGCTACGGAATTGCGCAGTATTGTTATCAATACGGAATTCGACACGCAGCACCTTACGCGGCAGCGCGGGGACGTAATGGATAACGATCCCTTTTTGCTCATCGGTAACAACAGGAACCGTGATCTCAGGACGTTCAATATTTTTGTTCGGAACACGACCATAGGTTTGCGCAGCAATACGTGCCAGCTCAGGCAACGGTTTGTTGCTGTATACCACGGCTTTCATCAAGTTAGCGGAATAATACGTATCGCGGAACGCGTGCAGTGCATCAAGCACCGGGCTCCCCGCTTTATCGCTCAGCGTATCGAGATTACCGCCGGAAAAACGCGAGCCAGGGTGTGCGGGGTTGATGGTTTCTGCGCTGACTTGCGCCATGCGCATACCGTCTCGGGTGCGCGCCATCGTCAGTTCAGCATTGACCGCATTACGCTCACGCTCGGCGTACTTTTTATCCAGTAACGGTGATGCGATGGCATCTGCCAGGCGGTCTACCGCAGGCTCCAGCGCATCGTTTTCGACTTCAAGATAATAGGCGGTACGGTACGGCGCAGTGCTGGCATTGTGGCTGCCACCGTGCATTTTGAGGAATTCAGAGAGGCTGTCCGCCTGCGGGTATTTTTTAGACCCCATCAGCGTCATATGTTCAAGGTAGTGCGCAAGGCCCAAATGCGAGTCAGGATCTTCAAGCGATCCCACGGGCACCACCAGAGCAGAAAGTGACTTCACCGCCTGCGGGTCAGAAACCAGCAGCACAGTCATCCCGTTATCAAGCGTAATCGCCTGATACTGTCGGGCGTCTTTATCGCTTTTACGGATTGTTTCCTTTACGGGTTGCCAACCGGAGTCTGCCTGAGTGACGGGTGCCCAAAGGGCGACAAACAATACAAACGCTTTAAATAAGGTGCTGCCTGGCATTCACTACCTCTTCATCACGGCTACATCATTAATCAACTGCGTGCTGGACACGCCAGCATCTCTTTCTGTTTACATCAGTCCGTGACAACCCGGGCATGATAATTGAACGCCCAGTCCTGTGCAATTTTTATACAGCCGTCATGACTTATTAAATTTGAACATCGGTAACAGGTAGCGTTGAGCTTCAACCGTAATCGTGTCGAAGTACTCGGGTTCCAGCGTTCGCCATAACCGCTGATACCAAACATCGTCCCCTTCGCCCCTCACCATCATGTTCCCTTCATACGCCTGTATAAACTTGCTTCGCGCTTTCTGCAAAGTCGCCTCATCCATTAACATGGCATCATTCTGCGCGTCGTAACAGGTTTTTATCCATGCGCCCCCACTTTCTGGGAGCAGCAGCAAAGGTTTGTTCATGCCCAGTCGATAACCCTCAACATACAGCGTCAGATACGCTAACGCCTGTTCTGAGGACATTGGCGGGAAATGCCATTCGCCGTCTTTACGCACAAACAACCGGCTTTCACCTTCATTCCCGCCCGCACTGTAGACAAGATGTTCGAGCCAGAGTTGCAAGCCCTGCGAAACACTGAGCATCGCGGGACGCCAGCGTAATAGCCCGTCAGACTGCACATGCTGTAGCCAGCCAGTCAGTTGGATACCATTACAGTTCAGGTCGATTTCAAGACTTTTTCCCGGCTGACGGCTCTCAATAACGCGATCGGCTAAGGTCTGCATTTCCTGACACTGTGCGTCCCAGGCTATTTCGCCAAATGCGCCAAAAGGAAGCTGTCCCGCAGCGCGATAACGCCGGAAGAGCATTTGCGCATTTTCTTGTTCGACCAGAGCATTCAGTAATTGCTGGTTAAGTTGATAGCGGCTTAATCCGTCGAGCGTAAACGGTTCTGCATCAGGAATTTCGCTGTCCTCAGAGCGGAAGTTCACCTGCAAACGCTGCTGGAAAAACGCGCGTACCGGGTGTGCCCAAAAGCGCTGCAATTGCTCAAAGGTCAGCGTTTCAATGGGGCGTGGCTCAAGTTCCTGAATAAAATCAGTATGTGCTATGCCTGAATTCTTCGCGGCGGGAAGCCACTCGCGCGCATAGCTTTGCTGTTCGTTTTCCACGTAATTTGTCGGATCAAACGGCATGCGGCTGTGGCAATGCGTGATGTGCGCTTTTACCTTCTGCTCACTCTTGTCGCAATTCAGCGCTTCATCGCCAGGCAGATAGTGGCTCTGCCCAATGTAATCAACGAGTTCCTGCACCAGAACCGACGGGAAACGTTCGCTGTTATCCTGAATTGAATGCCCAATATAGCTGATATAGAGCATTTTCTGGGCAGAGATTAACGCCTCAAGGAAAAGATAACGGTCATCATCGCGTCGGCTACGATCGCCACGCTGCGGCTGCTGGCTCATCAGATCAAAGCCCAACGGCGCGAGCGCGCGTGGATATATGCCGTCATTCATCCCCAGCAAGCAGACGACCTTAAACGGAATCGAACGCATCGGCATCAAGGTACAAATGTTGACAGGCCCGGCCAGAAAACGCTGACTAATACGCTCCTGATCTAGGCGTTGTGTGAGCTCATCACGCAAAAGCGACAGTGGGATAGACTGATCGTAATGTGATGAAATCCCTTCATCTATTATCGCCTGCCACTGTTGCTCGATCAGCGCCATCGCCGCTTCGGTATCGCTGTCTGGCAGGAAGAAATCAGTCAACATTTCACGACATATTGTCTGCCACTCCTCCAGCGGACGGGGCTGCATCAGTTCATGCTTCCAGCGACTAAGCTGCATCAACAGTGACGCCAGGTGTCCAACCAGTTCCGCAATCAGTCCTGTCGATTCGTCATAAGGTAAGACGTCATTCCACTCTCCCTGGCTGCTTTCCATGGCATAGCCCAGCAGCATGCGCGTCAGGCCAAACGCCCATGTGTGTTGACCTGTCGGCGGAAGGGAAAACTCCTGGACGTTGTCATCGTCAATCCCCCAGCGAACACCCGATTCGTTAACCCATTGACGCAAATAGCGCAGCCCTTCTTCATCAATATCAAAACGGGCGGCAAGAACGGGAACGTCCAACAACGCCAGCACATCTTCTGAAATAAAACGGCTATCCGGCAAAGAGAGCAAGCTAATAAACGCCTGTAAAGCAGGATGAGACTGACGCGCCCTTCGGTCAGAAACAGCATAAGGGAGATAACGCTCGCCTGTCGCGCTGCCAAATACCGCCTGGATAAAGGGGCTGTAACTGTCTATATCAGCAACCATTACCACGATATCGCGCGGAGTAAGTTCAGGATCGTCCTGCAGCAACGCCAGGAGTTTATCGTGAAGTATTTCCACTTCGCGCTGCGGGCTATGACACATGTGAATGGTCAGGCTGCGATCGTCAGGATCCAGTTTGCGTTTCTTGTCGCTGCGCGCAAATTCTTCAGCCGTGATTCCCGCTATTGCGCGATTCTCCAGATCAAGAATATCCGACTGGATATTGTGTAAAAGGCTATCTGAGCTAATGTCCACAAACGCGTCGACGTCACCTTCGCCAGAAGAGGTAATGTCGGAAAGCATATGAATATAGTCTCGTCCCAGTTTGCCCCATGATGCGAGCAGCGGATTCGGTAAATCCTGAATCCCCTCTTCACTGAAAAGATGAGCAGCAGTGGCACTGTCTTTAAAAAGCGGGATAGAGCGTTCTTCGAATATCCGACGTCTCTGGCGGGTAACGAGCCGAGCGAGCCAACGGGAATCCTGAATATCGCCCCAGTAATGTCGACAAGGGTTAGTAAACAAAATGTGGATATCGACATGCTTGCCCAACGCTTTAAGTGCATTCAGATAAACGGGCGGTAACGCCGAGATTCCGCAGATAAACACGCGCGAGGGTAACCCTTCCGGTGGCTTCGAAGCCGCTTCGAGCGTTGCAATAAAACGATCGTAGAGATTGGCACGATGCCACTGGGGCTGCCCCAGCTTTTCAGTATGTTCTATCAGCGCTTTCCAGAGCGGGGCCTGCCAGATTTGAGCATCGGGTAAACCATCAATAAGTTCTCCAGCTTCCCAACAGTTCAACCATTGCGAACGATAGACCAGATATTGGTCATACAGATCGGCTGTACGCGAGGCGAGCTGGAACAACTTACGTTTATCATTATCGTCACTGAGATAGTGCCGGAGCATGACGAATTCATCGCGTGGAAGCATATCGGGCAGAATCGACATCAGCTTCCAGCTCATGCTTTGTTTACTGAATGCACTTTGTTTAGGGATATCTGGCAGAACACGGACAAACATGTCCCAAATAAAACTCGCGGGAAGCGGGAATTCGATATTTGCCGCGATACCGAATTTTTGCGCAAAGGACATTTGTAACCATTGAGCCATACCGGTGCTTTGTACCAGCACCATTTCAGGCTCGAAAGGATCGAGAGGATGCTCGCGCTCGACGATAAACTCCATCAACGCTTCCAGCACATCCAGACGATTAGAATGGTAGACCCTTAACATACACGCTCCCGACTACTGGCTTACCGGACAATGCAGGCGTGTCATTTGACCCTGCCGCCCCAGAGGAGAAAAAATAGTGACCGTGATGCTGACACATCCGGCCTGCGTTGTCTGCACCCGGTTCGTACGCCAACCCTCCGGCAACGTATCAGAGTATAATTGCGCCTGATTCCAGGCATAATGCCAGAGCTGACGATATTGATTGAACATCGCAAAACGGCTCGCTAATGCTCGATGATAGCCAGACAGCGCAGTGACAATCATCACCAGTAACACCATCGCCACTAACACTTCCACCATGCTGAATCCCTTTTGTCTTTCTAGGGTAGCCGACATAGCGCGTCCTCCTTGAGTGGACAAAAATCGCTCCAGCCATGGGGAGAAAAGACAACTCGCCCATTCTGTATTTCCCCACTACGCCATAACATCACTTCACCACTGCCAGCGATCAGTAAAACGCGGTCATTACCCAGCCAGCGCACGCAAGCTCGCCCTTGCCGGGCATTCTTGCACTGGAGATTTGGACTCACTGGCCATAGCTGACTCTTTCCCCACTCCAGCGCTGACTGTGCGTTAGCCTGATGCTGTATCAACTGGCGCTCACTGCTGACAATACGTGTAAACGAGTCCAGTTGTTGGTTGAGCCCAGTCAGTATTAAGCTCCCAATAATGAGCAGAAGCAGTACCAGGGCGAGCGAAGACATTCCACGCTGGAGGTTCACAGATTGAACCCAGTTACGCGATAAGTCGCTTGATAAGGTTCGGTTTGCAGACCGATGCGAGAAGCCGCAAGCTCAATCGTTAATTCAGGTGAAAATCCAGATGACTGCGTTTTGCTCACTAAAAATCGTTTGATCAGAATGCTGGCGGGATCAGTTAGTTTTTCCCACCCTTTTCCGTCGCAGGAAGTGGCTCCGCGCTGTATTTCAAGCGCTCCCCCTTCGAGACGAAAACCCGTTTGCTCAGTTTCTGATTGCGGCGCGTTTTCCCAACGTCCATTGCTGTTAGCATCCCACTGAACAATGACGCAGCTTCCTGCCCTGCCAATCGACAGCGCTTGCCCCTGACAAAGGCCAGCACAATATCCAGCTCTCTGCAGCTGTTTACCAATTGCAGAGATTCTTAACCCTACCTCTTCTTCCAGTTCCTGCTGCCTTTCTTGCATCAGGCTGACACGCTGCAAACCCGGCAGAAAACGCGCAGTGCTCAGTAATAAAATGCTGCCAATCGCCATGGCTAACAGCACTTCTAATAACGAAAAACCTCGTTGATTTATTGACATATTCCTTTGCCCGTACTGTTACACATCCTAATTCGCCCCCCGTTTGAGACGATGAGTAACCACTCGCCCACATCGCTTTTAACGCGAATATGCCCGGGCCAGGCGGTATCCCTTAACCCATAAAATGCCAGCGAGGGGGTCACCTCAGCGATCGTGACGTCAGGCCATAGCGGCTTGAGAACAAAAACGCTTCGCGTATCACAATCCGTTATTTTCGTCGTTAAAAGACACCCGCTTTGACCGTCATTTTTGAGCAAAATAATGTGGTCACGGTTATGCCCGTTTGCGTCATCGCGTAATTGCACCAGAAAGTCCCGCACCTGATGTGCGGTTTGCCAGAGGCGCTGCTGTTGCTGCCAGCTTTGCCAGCCAAATAATCCCGTCGCGCTAAGAATGACCACAATTGAGATAGCCACCATCGTTTCGATGAGCGTAAATCCACGTTCTGTTTTCATGGCGGCAGTGTGATGAGAACGACAAGAAAAAACGAGGGAGGAAATTGAAAGTTACGAGGCGTTTTCCACGCTATTTTTTTCGTTGCATTGCGTTGCAAAAAGGGTTGAAAGCGACTCGTAAAATCAAAAGTCAGGCAAAAAAAACCGGCACTGATTAGCGCCGGTTGTGTGAAGATGTCGCTTGTTAGATGGCCACTGGCGCTTTAATGCCAGGGTGCGGATCGTAGCCTTCAATTTCAAAATCTTCGAAGCGATAGTCGAAGATAGACGCCGGCTTACGCTTGATAATCAGCTTAGGCAAAGCCCGTGGTTCACGAGTCAACTGAAGGTGCGTCTGTTCCATGTGATTGCTGTAGAGATGGGTATCGCCTCCTGTCCAGACAAAATCACCCACTTCAAGGTCACATTGCTGCGCCATCATATGTACCAGCAACGCGTAGCTGGCAATGTTGAATGGCAGGCCAAGGAATACATCGCAGGAGCGTTGGTAAAGCTGACAAGACAGCTTGCCATCGGCAACGTAGAACTGGAAGAAAGCGTGACAAGGCGCTAAGGCCATTTTGTCCAGTTCACCGACGTTCCAGGCGGACACAATAATGCGTCGCGAGTCTGGATCGTTTTTTAGCTGATTGAGCACGGTGGTGATCTGATCAATATGGCGGCCATCAGGCGTAGGCCATGCACGCCACTGGTGACCATAAACCGGCCCCAGGTTGCCGTTTTCATCCGCCCATTCGTCCCAGATAGACACGTTGTTTTCACGCAGATAAGCAACGTTAGTATCGCCTTGCAGGAACCAGAGCAGCTCATGAATGATCGAACGCAAATGGCAGCGCTTCGTTGTCACCAGAGGGAAGCCTTCTTGCAGATTGAAGCGCATCTGGTGGCCAAAAATAGAGAGCGTACCTGTTCCGGTGCGGTCGTTTTTCGGCGTGCCCTCATCGAGCACTTTTTTCATCAATTCAAGATACTGTTTCATGGTTCCTCAGGAGAGCTGTTGCTGTGGACGACGGTACGCCCAAATCATCATGATGATACCCGCGACAATCATCGGGATGGATAGAATCTGCCCCATGCTGATGTACTGAACCCATTCGCCGGTGAACTGGGCGTCTGGCTGGCGGAAGAATTCCACGATAATACGGAACGCGCCATAACCAATCAGGAACAGGCCGGAGACAGACCCCATCGGGCGCGGCTTGCGGATAAAGAGATTCAGAATGATAAACAGCACGACGCCTTCAAGCGCCAGCTCATAGAGCTGAGACATATGACGCGGCAGCACACCGTAGGTATCGAAAATGGATTGCCATTCCGGGTGCGAAGGTAAAAGCGCGATGTCTTCAGCGCGAGAGGCCGGGAAGAGCATGGTATACGGCACGCTCGGATCAACGCGTCCCCACAGCTCACCATTGATAAAGTTGCCCAGACGACCCGCGCCCAAACCAAATGGAATGAGCGGTGCCATGAAGTCCGCGACCTGGAAGAAGTTGCGCTTGGTCCGTTTGGCAAAAATTACCATTACCAGGATGACACCAATCAGGCCACCGTGGAAGGACATGCCGCCGTCCCAGACGCGGAACAGGTACAGAGGATCGCTCAGGAATGTCGGGAAGTTGTAGAACAACACGTAGCCGATACGCCCGCCCAGGAACACACCCAGGAAACCTGCATACAGCAGATTTTCAACTTCACTTTTTGTCCATCCACTGCCAGGACGACCGGCACGACGACCGGCAAGCCACATGGCAAAGATGAAACCAACCAGATACATCAGACCATACCAGTGCAGCGCAACGGGCCCGATAGAGAATATGACCGGATCAAATTCCGGAAAATGCAGATAACCACTGTTCATCTGTCACCACAAGTTCTTGTTATTCCGCTGAAAAGGCACAGCGGCAGAGAATCGCGAACGGCGTTAACCGACGCTCCAAAGTGGCGAATCATAGCATAAGGCTGGCAGGGAGGATGCGGTTGAGATGTAAAAGATGTGTATAGAGTATCGTGAGAATTTATTTGTTTACCCCGAAGCGATCGCCGAACGGGGGTAACGATGTTGGTCGTTACCGACCACCGCGGATCAAGCCACCCATGCCACGACGCTCCATAAAAGCGGCAACCTGGTGACGCACTTCTGTTGCGAACTGCGCCTCAAGGCTTCGCTTTGCAAGATCCTGAGCTTCGTCAAAATCAATATGGCGCAACAGGTATTTAACGCGAGCCACCGAGCGGCCATTCATCGATAAATGGCGGAATCCAAGGCCAATCAATATGGCGACACACATCGAATCCCCCGCCATTTCGCCACATAACCGCAGATCGATATCGTACTGTTCAGCTTCTCGCGCGATCATCGCCAGCGCACGGAGCATCGCCGGATGCAGGCTATCGTAAATGCTGGCAACACGCGTATTGTTGCGATCCACCGCGAGCATATACTGGGTGAGATCGTTGGTACCGACAGAGATAAAATCGACGCGATTTGCCAGCTGCGGCATCATAAAGACCATTGAAGGCACTTCAAGCATCACTCCGATACGCGGTTTCGGGATCGCATAGCCGATCATCTCCTCCACTTCGCGGCCTGCACGTTCGATTAAACGACGCGCTTCGTCAATTTCATCCAGGCTGGTAACCATCGGCAAAAGAATACTGAGATTGCCCGTGGCTGCATTCGCACGCAGCATTGCGCGAACCTGAACCAGGAAGATTTCTGGCTGATCGAGCGTGATACGGATCCCGCGCCACCCGAGGCAAGGATTTTCTTCGCTGATGGGCATATAGGGCAGTTGTTTATCGGCGCCAACATCCAGCGTTCGCAGCGTTACCGGCTTGTCGTTAAACATCTGCAGCATGCCCTGATATTGCGCCACCTGCTCTTCTTCGGACGGAAATCCGCTTTGCAACATGAAGGGGATTTCCGTGCGGTACAGGCCAATACCATCAATGCGACTCCCGAGCTTTTCTTCATGCGCGGGACTCAGGCCTGCATTGAGCATCACTTTGACCCGCTCGCCGCTTTTCAGTTGCGCAGGCAGATTGACGTGATCTTCCGCAAGCTTACTTAACTCATTTTCTTCGCTAATCAGCCGCTGGTATTCCTGCAGCAAAACGGGCTCAGGATCGACCAATAATTCGCCGCGATAACCATCAACGACAAGCGTGCGCCGTTGCAGCACGGCAGGCTGAATATCCGCCCCCATAACCGTGGGGATCCCCAACGCCCGCACCATAATCGCGGCATGGGAGTTTGCTGCACCATCGCGCACCACGATGCCCGCCAGTCTGTCCTGCGGTAATTCAGCAAGCGTCGTCGCAGAAAGCTCATCCGCCACCAGCACAAAACGTTTCGGCCAGGCGTTTTCACCCTGATTAGTGTCATCGAGATGGAATAACAGACGCTGCCCGAGACTGCGGAGATCGCCTGCCCGTTCTTTAAGATAATCATCGGTCAATGCCGCAAACTGTTCGGCAAATTTTTCGATAACTTTCTTCACTGCCCATTCAGCCACGGAACCTTTGTCGACCTCAGCAAAAAGTTCACGTCGCAAACGCGCATCGGAAAGCAGGTGTGAATAGAGGTCAAAAATGGCCGCCGTCTCTTTTTGCGCACCTGCCGCAAAACGCTTGCTGTAACGTCGGAATTCGTTTGAAGCCTCCTCCAGCGCCCCCGTCAGACGCTCTCGCTCAAGTACAGCATCAAGCGTTGAGGCTTCATACACCTGTTCCATCAGCGGTAACGTGGCATCCATCCAGCCTTCGGCAATGGCAACGCCAGGTGAAGCAGGCAGCGCGCGGATTCGCGTTTGGCGATATTGGCCAAACAGTGCTGCCAACTGTGATTGAGAGAGGATCGCCGCCATTTGGGTGGCTAACGTGACGAGAAATGACTCTTCGCTTTCGTCGAACTGGCGCAACTCGCGCTGCTGGACAACCAAAATACCGAGCAGCTGGCGGCGCTGAATGATCGGCACCCCAAGAAAGGCTCGAAAGCGTTCTTCTTTAACGGAAGGAATATATTTGAAACTGGGGTGTTTTTGCGCATCCGCAAGGTTGATAGGCTCCGCCAGCCGACCGACGAGGCCGACGATACCTTCATCAAACGCAAGTGCAACGGTGCGACCACGCGGTTTTTTAAGGCCGCGGGTCGCCATCAGGTAATAACAGCGTCGATCATGGTCGGCCAGATACACCGAACAAACTTCGGTTTCCATCGCAAGACAGATGTCAGTCACCAGGATATCCAGCGCCTCATTGAGACGCGGCGCACTGGCAACCTTTTCGACTATTTCTCGCAAGCGGGTGAGCATGATTTGCGTTGCTTAACCTCTTTTACGTCGCCAGGCAGGTGCGCTTTGTGGTTTAGGAGGAGCCTCCTGAAACGCTATCACAACACTTGCAAACTCTTTCATTACCCTACGGTAAACATCGCGTTTAAACGAGACGACCTGACGGACAGGATACCAGTAGCTCACCCAGCGCCAGCCATCAAATTCTGGCGTACTGCTGGTTTGCATATTGATTTCAGAGTCGTTGCTTACCAATTGCAGGAGAAACCATTTCTGTTTCTGGCCGATACAAACCGGCTTTGTGTCCCAACGCACCAAACGTTTCGGTAACTTGTAACGCAACCAGTTGCGGGTCGAAGCCAGGATGCGAACATCTTTTCGGCTTAAGCCGACTTCTTCGAACAGCTCCCGATACATCGCTTGTTCTGGGGACTCTCCAGGATTTATCCCGCCTTGCGGGAATTGCCAGGAGTGCTGACCATATCGCCTTGCCCACATAACCTGGCCCTGACGATTACAAATTACGATACCTACGTTCGGGCGGTAGCCATCGTCATCAATCACCGGACTACCTCAAACTAAACCTTATATATGAATGATTGTTTCATACTACTGTGAGGCGGTAAACCACTCTCTTACAGGGCTGCAACCTAATAACATTTGAATAACTCACAATTTTCACCCAAGTTATAAACAGACAGGCAGGATTGAGGCCGATTTTATTCACTTTTTCTGTGGATATACTTGTGAAGAAGTATGGAATTACCGATGGACAACATTTTCCAGCACGAAAATAAGAATGTCTTACCAGAAAATAAAAACCATAATTATTAATAACTTAAAAACAAAATAATGAGCATCACCTACCAAAGCGTGACCGTTATCACAGTGAAGATCGTAAGGCTGATGAAAGATCGAACAGCGTCGGTTTTATCCACAGATTGTGCCAATAAGTTAGTCACATTTTGTGTGAAAATTCGATTTTCGTCGCACGTCTAGGCTGTAAATCGAAACAGTAGTGAGGGTTATACCCAGTTATCCCACTTTTCTGTGGATAACTGGGTGTAAGATCCTGTTCATTGCCAGTGACCAGTTTTGAACAACCCTGATTTCGAATTAAGTTTCGCTCTTTTTTTAAATAAAAAAGACATATAAATCATAATCCTGCCATATCTGTTCAGAAATCGTTAAACTCTATCCACAAGGTCTCTTTTTGTTGTTCATTTTTTAAACAAAGGCAGATATAAATGCTTCCGCTCGTTCCACTCCGCTCTCACCCTGCAACAGAAGAGCAGTTATTGCACCAGGCGCAGCGCGTAGCCGGCCATACCCTCGGAGAATTAGCCGCACTGGCAGGGCTGCCTATACCCCAGGATCTGAAACGCGATAAGGGTTGGATCGGCGTATTGCTAGAACTGTGGCTGGGAGCTAGCGCAGGCAGCAAGCCTGAACAAGATTTCGCCGCGCTGGGTGTCGAGCTGAAAACCATTCCTGTCGATAGCCAGGGTAAACCGCTCGAAACGACGTTCGTCTGCGTCGCTCCCTTAACCGGAAATACTGGCGTCACCTGGGAAACAAGCCATGTCCGTCATAAACTGAAGCGGGTACTGTGGATACCGATCGAAGGTGACAGAGCAATCCCGCTGGCTGAGCGCAGGGTGGGCGCACCGCTGCTGTGGAGCCCTGATGAAGAGGAAGATCGACAACTTTGTCAGGATTGGGAAGAGTTAATGGATATGATCGTTCTTGGGCACGTTGAGCGTATAACGGCGCGTCATGGCGAAGTTATGCAATTACGTCCGAAAGCGGCTAACAGCAAAGCGCTCACCGAAGCCATCGGTGCCCGTGGTGAGCCAATACTCACGCTGCCACGCGGCTTTTATTTAAAAAAGAACTTCACGGGTGCCCTGCTGGCTCGCCACTTCCTGTTGAAAACATAGTTTTTATGTGAAGTTTGAAGTGAATCAAACTCAATCACCTTCTTTTTAAGATTTCACTGCTTCCCCATAGCGCATATTCAGGTTATTACTACACTATGATTTGATACGAGCCAGATGAGGATGATAACGATGAAAAAATGGGCGGTGATAATCTCGGCGGTCGGTTTAGCGTTTGCTGTTTCAGGTTGTAGCAGCGATTACGTCATGGCCACGAAAGATGGCCGAATGATACTGACAGACGGCAAACCCGAAGTCGACGACGATACCGGACTGGTGAGTTATAACGACCAGCAGGGTAATAAAATGCAAATTAATCGTGACGATGTGTCGCAAATTATCGAACGATAAACAGATAAAGGTCAGCCGCTTGCTGGCCTTTTTGATTTTTTCCTTCCCCTTTTGCCTCCCCTCTGCCATGTTTATATTCCTCCGTCCGGAGTCCGTTCCTGATCCCGACGCAGCCTACATGTCACACTAAGGAAGCCGGCTATGCATTATCACCGTATCCCCCACAGTACTTTGGAGATCAGCCAACTGGGGTTGGGCACGATGACATTCGGTGAACAAAACAGCGAAGCCGATGCCCATGCGCAACTCGATTTTGCCGTCAGCCAGGGTATTAACCTGATTGACGTTGCAGAAATGTACCCCGTGCCACCGCGCCCGGAAACCCAAGGATTAACCGAAACTTACGTTGGCAACTGGCTGGCGAAGAGCGGTAATCGCGAAAAACTGGTTATTGCTTCAAAAGTGAGCGGTCCCTCGCGTAACAATGATGCGGGTATTCGCCAGAATCAGGTTCTGGATCGCAAGAATATTCGTGCCGCGCTGGATGAGAGCTTAAAGCGCCTGCAAACAGACTACCTCGATTTATATCAGGTGCACTGGCCGCAGCGTCCAACCAACTGCTTTGGTAAACTGGGCTACAGCTGGAGCGACAGCGCACCTGTCGTGACGCTGCTCGAAACGCTGGAAGCACTGACTGAATGCCAGCGTGCCGGTAAGATTCGCTACATCGGCGTCTCGAACGAAACGGCCTTTGGCGTAATGCGTTATCTGCATCTGGCGGATAAACACGATCTGCCGCGCATCGTAACGATTCAGAATCCCTACAGTCTGGTGAATCGCAGCTATGAAGTCGGTCTGGCGGAAGTGACGCAGTATGAAGGTGTCGAACTGCTAGCTTATTCCTGCCTGGGCTTTGGGACGTTAACCGGTAAATATCTGAATGGTGCTAAACCGGCGGGCGCACGCAATACGTTGTTCAGCCGATTTACGCGTTATAGCGGCGAGCAAACGCAGAAGGCGGTGGCGGCTTACGTTGATATTGCGAAGCATCACGGGCTGGATCCGGCACAAATGGCGTTAGCCTTTGTTCGCCGCCAACCGTTTGTCGCGAGTACGTTATTGGGCGCAACGACTATGGATCAGTTGAAAACTAACATTGAAAGCGTCCATCTTGAGCTGAGCGACGACGTTTTAGCGGAGATTGAAGCCGTGCATCAGGTTTACACCTACCCTGCACCGTAATAAAAGCAAAACGGCAACTTTGTTGCCGTTTTGAATTTTACCCCTCTCTGGGTGAGATAACACTATCAGGCCGCCACGCTAGCGACGACGCTGCCAGATCCACAGCCCGGTAATCGCCAGCGCAAAGAGTGCACCAAATCCCACACCAATACTCACCACCGGTAACCCCGCTTTGACAGCCAGCGAGTAAAGCCCCAGCATCAGCAGCATCGCGGTGTTCTCACCCAAATTCTGCACGGCAATCGCGTTGCCTGCGCCAACAGTATGCTTGCCGCGCTCCTGCAATAACGCATTGAGCGGCACGATAAAGAAACCGCCCAAAATACCAATCAGGATCAGCAATGCGTAAGCTGGTAAGAGCGCATGTTGCAGGGAAAAGAACAGCACGCCCACGCCAATTAAAATCCCGGCGGGCATACAGCGCCTGACCGTTTCCAGCGTCACCAGTTTCGCCGCTGCACCCGCACCCACCACAATCCCAACAGCGACCATGGCGTTCAGATAGGTTGGCGTCGCGTTGTCGGTGATGCCTAACGCTGTCGGAACCCATAACACCAGCAGGAAGCGTAGCGTCACGCCAGCGCCCCAAAACATGCTTGTTCCCATCAGGGAGAAACGCGTTTCGCCATCGCGCCACAACACCCGGCAGGCATTAAAGAAACTGGACGTCATCGGGGTGAATCGCCAGGATTGCCCCGGACGCGCCACGGGCAGCGTCGGGATAAACAGGTTTGCCACTACGGCACCGGCATACACCATGGCGCAAACGCCCAACGCCGCCAGAACGTGCCAGTCCGCCAGCACCCCACCGGCAACAGAACCAAGGAGAATCGCGGCAATCGTGGATGACTCCATCAGACCATTGGCTTTGACCAGCTTATCGCCCGTTGTCAGCTCACCCAGAATGCCGTATTTGGCAGGAGAATAAGCCGCTGCCCCAATACCCACCAGCGTGTAGCCAATAAAGGGGTTGAAGCCGAAACAGATACTTGCGGCACCCAACAATTTTAGGCTGTTGGCGAACATCATCACCCGCCCTTTTGGGAAGCTGTCCGCCACCTGCCCGACGAACGGGGCAAAAAGGATGTAAGCGCCCACAAACACCATCTGCAGAATAGGCTGACTCCAGTCAGGATAGAATTCTGCTTTCAGAAGCGCCAGGGTGGCAAAGAGCAAGGCATTATCGCCAAAGGCCGAGAGAAACTGGGCAGATGTCACCGCCATCATGCCCTTCGACCAGAGCGAAGTGTTAGTGTGTGCTGACTCACGCATCGTGCTTCTCTGCCTCTTCAACCATGCCTTTTAGCGCGACAAAATCGGGTTTACCGCTGCCCAATACGGGTAACTGCTTCAGATAACGAATGTCGCGCGGCACGGCCAGTTCTGGCACGCCATGTTCACGAGCATAATGGAGCAGTTGTTCACGTTTAAGCTCGCTATCCGTCGTAAAGAGCACCAGGGCCTCGCCTTTACTGGCGTCACTTTTAATCGCCGTTGCGTGCATTTTTTCGGGAGATAAAGCATTCGCGAGCTGTTCAACCATCTCCAGCGACACCATTTCTCCGGCGATCTTAGCAAAGCGCTTCGCACGGCCCTGAATTTGCACAAATCCCTGTTCGTCAAAGCGCACAATATCGCCCGTGTCATACCAGCCGGTTTCCACTTCGCCAGCGGCATTTTCCGCCGTCGGCGCTTCAAGCACGCCTGGATTTTCAACGCGCAGATAACCGTTCATCACGTTTGGCCCTTTGAGCTGCAGGCGACCGCCCTCGTCAATACCCGGCACCGCCAGCAAACGCGCGTCCATTCCAGGTAAGATACGCCCCACCGTGCCCGGTCTGGCAGCCATCGGCACGTTGATTGACACGACGGGGGCACATTCCGTTACGCCATAGCCTTCTAGAATGCGCAGACCAAACTTGTCCTGCCAAATTTCGCGCGTGCTGTCCTGCAATTTTTCGGCCCCGGCCACCACGTAGCGCACACGGAAGAAATCATACGGATTTGCAAAGCGCGCGTAGTGCCCCAGGAACGTCGACGTGCCGAAAAGCACCGTACAATTACGGTCATAAACCAGTTCCGGCACAACCCGATAGTGCAGCGGGCTGGGATAAAGGAACACTTCCGCCCCGGTGAATAACGGTGTAAAAAGCCCGACCGTCAGGCCGAAAGAGTGGAAAAGCGGCAGCGCCGACATAAATCGATCTTTGGCGGTAAAGTCAGCGATCGTTTTGATCTGCTCAACGTTCGCCAGAATGCTTTTATGGCTGTGGACCACGCCCTTTGGATGGCCTTCAGATCCTGAGGTAAAAAGAATCATCGCCGCATCTTCCGGCTGCTGTTTAACCTGCGCCAAATGCGGCATAAGCAGATGCGCGAAAATCCACACTTTGTCCGCTGTTGTGACGTCGGCTTTGAGATCTTCGAGGAAGACCCAGCGCACCTGCTTGAGCTGTTCCGGCAAATGCCAGAGTTTGCCCTTATCGAGGAACTGGCGTGAAGTGAAGACCGTTTTGATCTCTGCCGCCGTAATGGCGCTGGTCAGCCCTTTAACGCCCGCCGTGTAGTTCATCATTGCCGGAATTCGACCGCGGGCGACGGCACCAAAAATCACCGCTGCGCTGATGCCGGCGTTGGGCAACATTAGGCCGATTTTCTCGCCCTTTTGACTGTATTTCTCAAGAATACGTCCGACAAACAGCGTTTTGGTCAGAAGTTTGCGATAAGTATCCGGGTTGAAATTAATGTCTTCGACACAGTTTTTTCGCGCACCATAGCGGTCCTGAGCCGAAAGTAACGCTTCATACAGCGTTTCACGCGGACGCACCGCCATGCGGGCTTCCATCATAATTTGATGAAGCATTTCCCCCGCCATTTTTCGGCGGTCGCGAGCGCGTGGGGCGTCAGGCATGGGCAGCGTTGTCGGCGGCAGAATATGCAGCGTAATCTGCGGAAACAGCCGTTGCTTCACCAGCCCTTTCAGACGACTGAAATAGGTCAGTTCTGCGCCTTCAATACGCAACGGAACGACTGTCGCTTTCGACTTGGCCGCAACAAAACCGGCCCCGTCGTAGATTTTCATCAGCGAACCCGTTACGGAGATACGGCCTTCCGGGAAAATCACCACCGGCCGCCCCTGCTCGATCAGGCGAACCAGATGCTTAATCATCATCGGTTTTGTGGGGTCGAGTGGGACGAGATCCACCAGCGGCGCAAGCCAGCGCATGAACCATTTCTGGCTGATAGAACTGTACACCGCAAACACCGGACGTCCAGGCAGGAAAAGGGCCAGCAGGATCCCGTCGATAAAGGAAACATGGTTTGGGGTGATAAGGACGCGATCGCCTTGCAGTGACTGGGTATCACCCGTCAGACGGATGCGAAAGAGGATACGAAATAAGGTACGGAAGAACCCAAATAGCATTTCAACTCCCTTTGCCTGTCAATAATTGGCGTTACGCTAAATTGTGGCAGATTACACGAGAAGTGCAGGAGGGGCGATAGCTTATTCGGAGCGAAAAAAAACCTGCGCATCTGCGCAGGCTGGTGCAAGAGATGAGTACGATTCCGTACTTAGAATTCTCACCAATCAATACCTCTGGGATCTTGATTGTGGTTGTTGGCCCCGGGCTTTGCCAGTGGGAAAACGCAAGCGAATGAGCCTAAGTGCAACCAGGTGTGAAAATTATCGATTGCTGTTACATATTGAAGTTACAGGCAAAAAAAACCTGCGTATGGACGCAGGTTGGTGCAAAATTGTGTTAATCAACCGGAGCTGATTCCACCTATCAATACCTCTGGGAACTCGACTGTAGCAATTCGCTGGTAATGACTGCCAGCGGACAATCGCAACAGCTTGCCGCAAAGTGTAACTAAAGGTTCCGTTTAATATTATTCTGATACGCCTGGCTGTGTAACGATTACACGGATTTCCCCTGTTCTGCATCACGTTTGCGACGGCCTTTCACGTACAGCCCTTGAATGCACCTCGCTTTTCCGCAACACTGATGAGTGTGTAAACGCTTACCCCCAAAAGAAGGTATTAAATGGCGACAATAAAGGATGTGGCCCGTCTGTCCGGTGTTTCCGTCGCGACGGTGTCGCGTGTGATTAACGATTCACCGAAAGCCAGCGACGCTTCCCGCCAGGCAGTGCAGAGCGCAATGGAAACGCTGAATTATCATCCCAACGCCAACGCCCGCGCGCTTGCGCAGCAATCGACTGAAACGGTTGGATTGGTGGTAGGTGACGTATCTGACCCGTTTTTCGGCGCGATGGTCAAAGCCGTCGAGCAGGTGGCTTACCAGACGGGCAATTTTTTACTGATCGGTAATGGCTATCACAACGAAGAAAAAGAGCGCAAGGCGATTGAACAGCTGATTCGCCATCGCTGTGCGGCGCTGGTGGTCCACGCCAAAGTCCTGCCCGATGCTGAACTGCTGCATCTAATGCAGCAAATCCCTGGCATGGTGCTCATCAACCGCATTATTCCTGGCTATGAGCAACGCTGTGTTGCGCTTGACGATCGTTACGGTGCCTGGCTCGCCACCCGTCATCTCATTCAGCAAGGCCATACCCGCATCGGCTATCTCTGTTCCAATCACCAGATTTCAGATGCAGAAGACCGTCTGCGCGGTTACTACGATGCCTTGCGCGAAAGCGGTCTGCCCTGTAACGATCGGCTGGTCGCCTATGGTGAACCGGATGAGAGCGGCGGTGAGCATGCGATGACCGAGCTTTTAGGCCGTGGGCGCAATTTTACCGCTGTGGCTTCCTATAACGACTCGATGGCCGCAGGCGCCATGGGCGTGCTCAACGATAATGGCATTGATGTGCCAGCAGAAATTTCGCTGATTGGTTTCGATGATGTGCTGGTTGCGCGCTACGTTCGTCCGCGTTTAACCACCGTGCGTTACCCCATCGTCACTATGGCAACCCAGGCCGCTGAACTGGCGCTGGCATTGGCCGATAAACGCCCTCTGCCAGATATTACGCACCTATTCAGCCCGACGCTGGTGCGCCGTCACTCCGTTGTTTCGCCTGCGGATCCCAGCGAATAGCGATAGAGATGGACTGTTTTATTCGGATATTCCAGCGCATCGCCAATGTCATGCCAGCCGTAACGTTCATAAAAGTCACGGCAGGCTGACCAAAGATGCAGCTCGGAATAGCCGGCGCGAGCCGCGTAGTCCATCACGTATTCCTGTAATTTCCCCGCCAGCCCTTTTCCACGCGCCGATTCATCGACATACAGCGCTGCCAGCCACGGATAAAGATCCTGGCGCGTGATTAAATCACAGCGCCACAGCCCCACCGTGCCTAACAGCTGTTCGCCCTCAACCGCCACAAACGTGATGGGTAGCGCGTCGGGCTGTTGGCTATGAGTGATGATGCTGGCAAAAAACTCACGCGGCAGTCCGTCGCCAAAAGCCTGCCAGAGCCAGTCGGTCACTTGCTCCGCGTGATGTGCAACGGCATACAGCGGCAGAATAGTCATACCAGTTTGCCCTGGAACAGGGGGACAGATTCGAAGAGATAGCCGTCAAAATCCGGTGCGTCTTCATCGGACAGTTCAAGCAGGCTTTTTTTAACGTTTTCGAGATGCTGGAACATGGCCTGCCACGCGCCCATCACGTCGCGACGACGCAGCGCCGCCAGAATGGTTTGCCTGTCGCCCAGCCATTTCAGGCGATACGCGCGGCTGGCGATATGGACGTTAAACTGCTGCCAAAGCGGGCTGCTGTCCATGTGATGCCAGACGCTTTCAACGGTTGCAAGCAGCATCTGGTTTTGCGTGGCCCCTGCCAACACCAGGTGGAACATTTTATTGTTGTCCTGGCTATTATCGTTGGCGGCAATCGCGCGCTGCTCTTGTTCAATAATACGGCGCAAATTGTCGATATCCGCACGCGTCGCCATTTTCGCCGCAAAAGCGGCGATATTGCTCTCAAGTAACTGACGCGCTTGTAGAATCTCAAATGGGCCGACGTCGCTACTCAAGAAACGCTCTTCTTCGTTTTCGTGTTCTTCTGGAATACGCATCACGTAGACGCCGGAACCCTGGCGAATATCCACCGTTCCTTGTAGTTCCAGCATCAAGAGTGCTTCACGCACAATCGTGCGGCTTACGCCGTAAGTTTCGGCAATATTGCGCTCAGGCGGCAGACGCGATCCAACAGGATAGTGACCCTGAATGATTTGCGTACGCAAATCCTCGCCAATTTCCTGGTACTGCTTTTTTTCCGGCGGAACAACGGCCTTCTCCACAATATCACCTGCACTTGCTTATGAATTATTACTCAGGCCGGGCATCCTTCCCCGGCCACTCTGGACGCTATTTTACCAGAACCCTCGCCTGGAGAGCCTATTTCCATTCATCATCGACAGTGAGCGTCAGCCTGCGCTCATCTCGCAGCTGTCGGAACCACGAAGCGGATTTTTTCGCCCGGCGCGCGCGATTATTTTCCAGGTCGATCTCAATCAGTCCGTAGCGATTTTTAAAGGCATTCATTGGCGAAACATTATCGGTAAACGCCCACAGCATATAGCCGTGGCAGTTTGCCCCCTCCTCTCGTGCCAACAGCGTGTAATAGAGATGCTCGCTGATAAAATCAATGCGGTAATTGTCTTCAATCACGCCGTCACGATTGCGGAACTGCGCTTCGTTTTCCACGCCCATGCCGCTCTCCGCCACAAACCACGGAATGTTGCGATATTCGTTTTTAATGCGCATCGCCATGTCGTAAATAATGCGTGGATAAATCTCCCATCCGCGGGAGGTATTCATCCTGCGTCCCGGCAGGTCGAAGGGCTCGTAATAATAGGCCGGATGGAAGGGCGTCTCGGGATGCCATGCTCGCGACGGCGCTTTGACGCGATGGGGATAATACAGATTGATCCCCAACTCATCGACGGTGTTTTCCGCGATGATCGCCAACTCTTCGGCCGTATATTCCCACTGCACCTGATGCTGCTCCAGCAGCGTGAACAACTCTTGCGGATAGCGCCCGTGCACAAACGGATCGAGGAAAACACGATTGTAAAACAGATCGTAGCGTTCAGCGGCGCGCACGTCATGTGGCGCCTGAGAGCGCGGATAAGTGACTTCCGGATTGAGAATACAGCCCACCGTTCCGTGATAGCCCTTCTCGTGAAAATGCTTCACTGCCTTCGCGGTTGCCAGCACTTTATGGTGATTCCACTGCATCCAGGTGTGGGTGTTCTGTTCATAGGGCCAACGCAGCGCATCCAGATAGACGCGAGTTTGCACGACGATTGGCTCATTGAAGGTAAACCAGCGCGTGACTTTTGCGTGATAGCGTTCGAACACCTTTTGCGCATAACGAACGAACAGCTCGACGACATGTTTCGACGCCCAGCCCCCGTAGGTTTCCAGCAAAACACCCGGCAGTTCGTAATGCTCAAGACAGATCATCGGCTCGATGCCCTGCCGGTGCATTTCGTCGAACAACGCGTCGTACCAGGCGGCGTACTCTTCATCAACGGTTGCGTTTTCATAGTCTGTCAGAAAACGCGACCAGTTGATTGACGTGCGGTAGTGGGTGAGTCCGGCCTGCTTCATCAGCGCCACGTCTTCACGAAAACGATTGATGAAATCGGTCGCGACCGCGGGTCCAAAACCGTTATGCCAGACGTGTCGATCGTTTTTGTACCAGAGATCGATCCACGAATCCTGACCCTCTTTTTTTCCGCTCCAGCCTTCCGTCTGCCAGGCGGACGCTGCTGCGCCCAGAATAAAATCCTGCGGTATCGCAATACTTTTTATGCTCATAACATCCTCATGCGTTGTTGGTCGCTTGCTGGCTTTGTGCCAGCAGGGCCGCTTGTTCCGCGCGGCGCGAGGCGATTCTCACAAACGGCAAATAGATCAGTACGGCGGTGATGATGCAGATAAATTGCGTGACCACAGCGCCCATCGAGCCAGCCGTTGACAGCCAGGCGTTAATCAGCGGCGGCGTCGTCCACGGCACCATCACCACGGCTTTTCCGGCGAAGCCCGTCACCGTGGCGAAATAGCCAATCGAGCCGGTCACCAGCGGCGTGATGATGAAAGGAATGGCCAGAATCGGGTTCAGCATGATCGGCATCCCGAAGATCACGGGCTCGTTGATGTTGAAGATCCCAGGGCCAATGGAGAGCTTGGCAATCTCACGCATCTCTTTGCGCTTGGTGCCGATCATCACTGCGATCAGCAGACCGATGGTCAGCCCCGACCCGCCGATGCTCATATACACATCCCAGAACGGCATGGTGATAATGTTCGGGATCTCTTTGCCCTGCTCAAACGCGCTCATGTTGACGGTGATCGCCCCCAGCAGCAGTGGCTCGCGGATCGGCTTGATCATCTGATTACCATGAATCCCGATCACCCAGAAAAGCTGTGCCACAAACATCAACAGCAGAATACCCGGCAAGCTTTGCACGACGCGCTCCAGCGGCTGCTGAACCACCTGATAAACCGCGTCGTAAAGATACATGCCGGTGATTTGGTGGAAAACAAAGCCAAACGTCGCAATCGCGGTGGTGGTGATAATGGCCGGGATCAGCGCGGAGAACGACGCCGCCACGTTAGGCGGCACGGTGTCCGGCATTTTGATTTTCAGGCCGTTGCGATTCTCCAGCCAGCAGTAAACCTCGACGGAGAGAATGGCGATGAACATGCCGAGGAACAGACTGCGGGTGTCAGAGAACTGGCGCAGCAGCACATCTTTCACCACGTGCATTTCGCCATCCACCAGCATTTCGACGGTAGTTGGCGTGACGCAAATAAAGCAGATCACCGCCAGCAGGCCAGGGAACAACGATTTAATTCCGTTAATACGCCCCAGCTCAATACCAATAAGAAACACCGCGCCGATGTTCAGGAAGTTCAGCGTGGCGTAATTCAGGGCGCTGGTGATCGGCTTTAATGCGGCCAGAAAAGAGAGCGATTCAAAGCTGGCTAACCCGTTTTTTGGATCCAGAACCATGTTGGAGATCAGGACCGAAAATGCCCCAACGATGATGACGGGCATGAGGGTAATGAAGGCGGATTTGATCGCCATAATATAGCGATAGCTATTGAAGGTGGTGGCGAAACTGCCCAGAGAGTTGATCAATTTTTCCTGTAAAGCCATAGGGTAATACCTCAGTAAAAGGGCTTTTATAGAATAAGGTGTACAGCCGGATACTATTGGCATACCAAAAATAGTCGCCCACGCCAGATCGTTCTGTGATTGAGCTCTCACTGCGCCAAGAGGTATTCCAAATCATGATTTTTCACCACTTTGGCATACCACTTACCCCGTTTTATGCTGAAGTGGCGAACCGTTGCCAGAAAGCGTGATCTTGATAGGGCTTTTCGCTCCCCCGCCCCGCTTATCCCTTTCACTCTGTGTGATAAACTCATGACGATTACGTGAGAGCAGGAATTTCTAATGGCAACAATGCTGGATGTCTCATTACGCGCAGGTGTCTCGAAAGCGACGGTTTCGCGCGTGCTGAACGGCACAGGTCAGGTAAAAGAGAGTACGCGTCAGCAAGTGTTTAAAGCGATGGAAGAGTTAGGCTATCGTCCGAACTTTCTCGCGCAATCACTGGCGAACCAGACCAGCAACAGCATTGGTCTGGTGGTGTCGACATTTGACGGTTTCTATTTTGGTCGTCTGCTGCAACAGGCGTCGCGACAGACCGAAACGCACGGCAAACAGCTGATTGTCACCGACGGCCATGACGCGCCAGAGCAGGAAGAACAAGCAGTGCAAATGCTGGCGGATCGCAGGTGCGACGCAATCGTGCTTTACACCCGCTACATGAGCGAAAAAGCGATCATGAAGCTGATCCACACCGTGCAAACCCCGCTGGTGGTGATTAACCGCGAAGTCGCTCAGGCGGCGGATCGCTGCGTGTTCTTTGAACAGCAAGACGCGGCATTTAAAGCGGTTGATTATTTAATCAGTCAGGGCCATCGCGAAATCGCCTGTATGACCGTGCCAATTCATACGCCAACGGGTAAAGCACGCCTGATGGGATATCGTAAGGCGCTGGAAAAGCACGGAATTGTCTGGGACGATCGTCGCGTAAAGTACGGCGATGCGGGCATGACGCGGGGGTATGAACTGTGTCGGGAATTGCTCAGTGAAAAGGCGCCGTTCAGCGCGCTGTTTGCCTGTAACGATGACATGGCGCTCGGGGCATCAAAGGCGCTGCATCAGGCGGGACTGCGTATTCCGCAGGATATTTCGCTGTTTGGCTTTGACGATGCGCCCTGCGCAAAATGGCTTGAGCCAGCACTCTCATCGGTCTATTTGCCGATCGACAGCATGATCGTCACGGCCATCGATCAGGCGATCCGGCTGGCAAATAACCAGCCGGTCGAAACGATCCCGCCGTTTACCGGTACGCTGGTTTTGCGTGACTCGGTAACGACAGGACCGTATTACGCCTCAAAATAGCTCGAGTGCCAGCAGCTCCTGAATGGTCTGGCGACGACGGATCAGTCGCGCCACGCCGTGATCAAACAGCACTTCCGGCAACAATGGACGACTGTTGTAATTCGATGACATCGACGCGCCGTACGCGCCGGTATCATGCAACACCAGATAGTCACCAGGCTGAACCGCAGGCAGCGCGCGGGTTTCCACTTTTCCGCCTTCCTGCTGGGTGAACACATCGCCCGATTCACACAGCGGGCCCGCCACTACCGTGTCGACCTGCGGCGCAGTCGTTAAATCACGCCCATCTGCCGCCAGCGCCGTAATGTGGTGATAGCTGCCGTACATTGACGGTCGCATGAGATCGTTAAAACCTGCGTCGATCAACACAAAATGACGACTGCCCATCGCTTTAACGCTGCGGACCTGCGCCACCAGCACGCCCGATTCCGCCACCAGGAAACGCCCCGGTTCAATTTCCAGTTTGACCGCATGACCAAGATGCGCAGCGATTTTGTCGCGCGCCGCACTCCACAGGCCGTAGTAGTGATCGGTATCGATCGCCTCTTCGCCTTCGCGATAAGGGATCGACAAACCGCCGCCCGCCGAGATCGCCTCCAGATCCTGACCAAAATCGATCACCTGGTTCACCATCGCACCGCACACTTGCTCCAGGTGCGCATAATCCACGCCAGAACCGATATGCATGTGAATGCCCACGAGCGTCAGATTGTAGCGCTGCAATACCTCTAGCGCGGCGGGCAGATCGGCATACCAGATGCCGTGTTTGCTGTTTTCCCCGCCGGTATTGGTTTTTTGGCTGTGGCCATGCCCAAAACCTGGGTTGACGCGCAACCACACGCGATGACCTGGCGAAACCTGCCCAAGCTGTTCCAGCATATCCACAGAACCGGCATTTACCGGAATCTGCAGTTCATGCACGCGCGCCAGGGTGGCGCTATCAATCAGGTCTGCGGTAAAGACAATCGCATCGCTGTCGGCCTGCGGATCGTACCCGGCTGCCAACGCGCGTTCAATTTCGCCCAATGATACCGAGTCAACTTTGACGCCCTGCTCGCGCATCAGACGCAAAATATGAATATTCGAGCATGCTTTCTGAGCGAAACGCACCACGTCAAACTGATGCAGGGCGGCGATCTTTTCGCGAACGATCTGCGCATCGTAAACCCAGACCGGGCAGCCGAATTCGGCAGGGAGTCGCAGTAAATTCGCGGCGTTCAGGTCAGTTTCCGTGTTGTTGAGCGGGCGTGGCATGGTGTTCTCCAGATAACGGCATTTTTTAACATTACGCCACAGCTGAATAAGAATAAAAAATATCGTTTTATCGCAAGTCTATGCAAAAATGATATGGATAATCGTTAAACACAGGTGCCTTATGCCCGCCGTTAACTTACGCCACATTGAAATTTTTCATGCGGTGATGACCACCGGAAATCTAACAGAAGCCGCGCAGATGCTGCACACCTCCCAGCCCACGGTCAGCCGTGAACTGGCGCGCTTTGAAAAAGTGTTGGGATTGACGCTGTTTGAACGCTCTCGTGGCAGGCTTCACGCCACAGTGCAAGGGTTACGCTTGTTCGAGGAAGTTCAGCGATCCTGGTACGGCCTGGATCGCATCGTCAGCGCAGCGGAGAGCCTGCGGGAGTTCCGCCAGGGCGAGTTATCGATTGTCTGTCTGCCGGTTTTTTCGCAATCCTTTCTGCCGCAGCTTATTCAGCCGTTCCTGGCGCGCTATCCTGACGTCAATCTCACCATTGTGCCGCAGGAGTCGCCGTTACTCGAAGAGTGGCTCTCCGCGCAGCGCCACGATTTAGGCCTGACCGAAACACTCGCCACGCCCGCAGGCACTGAACGCACAGAATTACTCTCGCTGGATGAAGTGTGTGTGTTGCCCAAAGGGCATCCGCTGACCAGCAAGAGCGTGCTGACGCCTGCTGATTTTCACGGCGAGAATTATATCAGCCTGTCGCAAACGGACAGCTATCGACACTTACTCGATTCATTATTCGCAGAACATCAGGTGAAACGCCGAATGGTTGTGGAAACACACAGCGCAGCATCCATTTGCGCCATGGTTCGGGCAGGCGTCGGCATTGCGGTGGTCAACCCGCTAACGGCGTTGGATTACGCCGATAGCGGCATTGTGATTCGTCGTTTCAGCATTTCAGTGCCGTTCACCGTCAGTTTGATCAGGCCGCTGCATCGCCCTGCCTCGGCGCTAGTCGAGGCTTTTTCGATACATTTGGCTGAGCATTCGCTTCAGATAGCGCATCGTCTACCCGAACTACAAAAGGTGTAGAACACGTTACGAGAGCATAAACTCCACGGCGTCCACGGCATGAATGGCCGTGGTATCAAACACCGGGATCGGGCTTTCTTCTGCCGGGACTAACAGTCCGATCTCGGTGCAGCCAAAGATCACCCCTTGTGCACCCTGCTTCGCCAGCTTATCAATCACGCTAAGATAATAGTGGCGCGAGGCGTCGCTGAACGTCCCCAGGCACAGCTCTTCAAAGATAATTTGGTTGATGCGCGCGCGATCTGCTTCGTCCGGTACGATGCTTTCAATCCCGAATTGCGTCTCCAGGCGCCCACGATAGAAATCCTGTTCCATGGTGTAGCGCGTGCCCAGCAGCGCCACGCGTTGCATGCCGGTCGCCGCAATCGCCCTTCCGGTCGCATCCGCAATATGCAGGAATGGCAGTGAACAGCAGGTTTCAATATGCGATGCCACTTTATGCATCGTATTGGTACATAACAGAATGCCTTCTGCGCCTGCACGTTCCAGACCTAACGCTGCCTGCGCCAGCATTTCACCTGCTTTATCCCACTCGCCGCTGGCCTGGCAAGCTTCGATTTCATGAAAATCTACGCTGTGCAGCAGCAGGCTTGCCGAATGCAGGCCACCGAGATGCTGTTTGATGCCTTCGTTAATCAGACGGTAATAAGGAATGGTCGATTCCCAGCTCATTCCACCTATCAGGCCGATCGTTTTCATATTCGCTCCTTTATGTTTCCTCCAGTGAAGCAAACTTGTGATCGTGTTTCCAGTTATTTGGCTTGTCGTTTCCTTTTAACCCGTAGTGCGATAAATTAATTAAAACAATGTTTCACTACTTAGCAGGACATAAAAATGTTTAGATTCCATAAAGAGACAACGCTTGACGATCTGGGCAATGGCGTCACGCGCCGCATTCTGGCGCATAACGGAAAAATGATGGCGGTTGAGGTTAATTTTGAAGAGGGCGCTGTCGGTCCGATGCACAATCACCCGCACGAACAGCTGACTTACGTGCTGTCCGGGGAGTTCGAATTTACCATCGGCGAAGAAAAGCATGTGGTGACGGCGGGCGACACCCTTTATAAAGAGCCGCATGTCATGCACGGCTGCGTTTGTCTGAAGCCCGGTACGCTGCTGGATACCTTTACGCCGGTGCGTGAAGATTTCCTCAAGTAATGTCTTAACGTAAAAAAGGGCGAATTTTCATTCGCCCTTTTTTATATCGTTTTTTATGCCGTTCTCTTAGGCTGTCGCAGGGTCTGACAGCACAGCGCGAGAGTGCATGGCTTCGCGTATCAGCACGCCTCCGCAGGCCACAATCCCGCCAACCAACGCGGCCAGGATAATAATCAGCGCTTTGCCGGGCCCCTCTTTTTTCATCGGTAATGACGGCAGAAGCTGATATTTGAACGGTTCAAAACTCACATTGGTAACGGAAAGCGTCTCAAGCTGAGAAAGATGATGTTCGCGATTCTGGAAATCAGCATTCAGCTCGGCGACATCTTTTAACGATTTCTCAATCGCCAGCTTTTGAGCGATACCGTCAGCCCCCAGTGCCACAGAGTAATCAGGATCGTCTTTGACCGCCTGACCATTGCTAAAGACGGGTTTTTTAATCCCTGCGGCATTTGCCACTTCCAGTGAATAATTCAGGCGATGAATAGTAATATTGTGCAAATTGGTCAGTCGCACACGATCCAGTTCCAGACGCTCCTTCATCATGCGGGTTTTCAGTGCGATCGCGTTGCGCACGTTTTGCATGGTCTCTTTCTCAACGATGGCAGAAATGTACGCAATGTATCCCTCAAGTACGATCTGCGCATCCTGCGCTTTTGGCGCACTAAAACTCAGCGTCCAGGCGGTATAAGGCATGGTCGCCGCATTTTTCACCGCCGCATTGTCCTGCGCCGTCATTCTTTCCGAGATAGCCACAATCGCGCGATGCAGTTCCAGCGGATCGATATTCGCGCCCTTTAGCTGATCCATCACGTATGGCGATGATTTGATGTATGCCTGAAACAACGATTGCGACTGAAATTTCTTTATAAAGAGCTCGAACGCATCTTCGCGTTTGATATTGAAGTCGACATCAAGCACCTTTAAGGTCACCAGCATTTGCTCAACATCATTCCACTGGGTTTGCTCTGGGGGAGTGACGATAGCTTTACTGATCCATTTTTGCGGCATCATAAATGAAACCACCGCACCGACAATCGCAAACGCCATAACGGTCATGATGATGCGCTTCTTCGCAGCGAGCAGTACCTCTATGAGGTCGATGAAATCGATCTCATTTTGCTTACGCTCGGGGGGTGAATAGCGGGCAAAATCCAGTTCCCTGTTCTTTTTGAAATCCATCGCTGACATACCAATTCTTCTATTTAGATTGCAGTTAAATCCTGCTGAGGCGTATCGGGGGAAGATGATAATACTAGAGCCTAGGAATTATCTGAACTTAAAGTTAACTTAAATCAGGACAACACTATGATATTTGGTAGTTGTTACCAGCACGTTAATTAAAGTTGCATAGTGGAACAATCAACTTTAATCCCTCTCGTATTTCTGAATATGGCCTTCTCATTTAAGTCAAAATTGCCAGTCACTTCACTTTATTGAAACAGCGTTTCGACGGCGATCACATTTCCATCATTTACCGAATGACGCAGAAATAAATAGCAATAGAATAAATTAAAACGCCGTTTTACAAATCAAGAACAGCAGTTCACGTGTTTTAAAACTCAGACAGGGCGCGTCGAGAAAAACGCATGAAAGTTCTTATTAATCAGAGGTAAAAGGAACCATCACCTTGCGTCGAACACAGAACACTCGCTTCCCCGTTTCGTAACAAATGCGCGGGCAGCTGCATCACCAGCAGATTCCGTTTTAAACCATTGATTGCCAGGTAGGTATGTATGAATGAAAACAAAATGCTGGGGCTTGCGTGGATATCACCCTATATCATCGGGTTGATACTCTTTACCGCATTCCCCTTCGTTTCATCTTTCTTTCTCAGTTTTACTGATTACGATTTGATGAGTCCGCCGGTATTTAACGGCATCGAAAACTATCGCTACATGTTTACCGAAGATGCACTCTTCTGGAAATCCATGGGCGTCACCTTTGCGTATGTATTTTTGACCATCCCACTGAAACTCGCGTTTGCACTGGGAATTGCGTTTGTCCTGAACTTTAAATTACGTGGCATAGGATTCTTCCGTACCGCTTACTATATTCCGTCAATCCTTGGCAGCTCTGTCGCAATTGCCGTTTTGTGGCGCGCACTGTTTGCAATTGATGGCCTGCTGAACAGCTTCATTGGCGTATTTGGTTTTGACGCGGTGAACTGGCTCGGTGAGCCTTCTCTGGCGCTGATGTCCGTCACGCTGCTTCGCGTCTGGCAGTTTGGCTCGGCGATGGTTATCTTCCTGGCAGCACTACAGAACGTTCCGCAATCTCAGTATGAAGCGGCAATGATCGACGGTGCGTCTAAATGGCAGATGTTCACGAAAGTCACCGTGCCGCTGATTACGCCGGTTATTTTCTTCAACTTCATCATGCAAACCACCCAGGCGTTCCAGGAATTTACTGGACCCTACGTCATCACGGGCGGCGGACCAACCTACTCCACGTATCTGTTCTCGCTGTACATCTACGACACCGCATTCAAGTACTTTGACATGGGCTACGGCGCTGCGCTGGCCTGGATCCTGTTCCTGGTAGTCGCTGTCTTTGCCGCTATCGCCTTTAAGTCTTCGAAATACTGGGTGTTCTACTCCGCCGATAAGGGAGGCAAAAATGGCTGATATTCAAGAACTTTCCACGGCGAGAAGCATCGCGGAACGTGAAGTCGCGCGGACCATGCGCAAAGAGAAAATCAACGCCAGCATTCGCTACGTGATCCTGCTTTTCGTGGGTTTATTGATGCTCTATCCGCTGGTCTGGATGTTCTCGGCGTCGTTTAAGCCGAACCATGAGATCTTCACCACCTTAAGCCTGTGGCCTGCAAACGCGACCTGGGACGGCTTTGTGAACGGCTGGAAAACCGGGACAGAATACAACTTCGGTCACTACATGCTGAATACGTTCAAGTATGTGATCCCGAAAGTCATTCTGACCATTATCTCTTCCACTATCGTGGCGTACGGCTTTGCGCGCTTCGAGATTCCGTGGAAGAAATTCTGGTTCGCCACGCTCATCACCACCATGCTGCTGCCGAGCACCGTACTGCTGATTCCTCAGTACCTGATGTTCCGCGAAATGGGCATGCTGAACAGCTATATGCCGCTGTACCTGCCGCTGGCGTTTGCCACCCAAGGGTTCTTCGTGTTCATGCTGATTCAGTTCTTGCGCGGTGTACCGCGTGATATGGAAGAAGCCGCACAGATCGATGGCTGTAACTCCTTGCAAGTGCTTTGGTACGTGGTGGTGCCGATTCTGAAACCGGCCATCATATCCGTCGCATTGTTCCAGTTCATGTGGTCAATGAACGACTTTATCGGGCCGCTGATTTATGTCTACAGCGTGGATAAATACCCGATTGCACTGGCTCTGAAAATGTCCATCGACGTCACCGAAGGTGCGCCGTGGAACGAAATTCTGGCAATGGCGAGCATCTCCATTCTGCCATCTATCATTGTCTTCTTCCTGGCACAGCGCTACTTCGTACAGGGCGTAACCAGCAGCGGAATTAAAGGTTAAGAGGGAAATATCATGGCTGAAGTTATTTTCAACAAACTGGAAAAGGTTTACTCCAACGGCTTCAAAGCGGTACATGCTATCGACCTGAAAATCGCTGAAGGGGAATTCATGGTGATTGTCGGTCCGTCCGGCTGCGCCAAATCAACGACCCTGCGCATGCTGGCCGGGCTGGAAACCATCAGCGGTGGCGAAGTGCGCATCGGTGAGAAAATCGTGAACAACCTCGCGCCAAAAGAACGCGGGATTGCGATGGTGTTCCAGAACTATGCGCTGTATCCGCACATGACCGTGCGTGAAAACCTGGCCTTTGGCCTGAAGCTGAGCAAGCTGCCAAAAGCGCAGATCGAAGCGCAGGTTAACGAAGCGGCAAAAATCCTCGAGCTCGATGAGCTGCTGGATCGTCTGCCGCGTCAGCTTTCCGGTGGTCAGGCGCAGCGTGTGGCCGTAGGCCGTGCGATTGTGAAAAAACCCGATGTGTTCCTGTTCGATGAACCGCTGTCTAACCTGGATGCCAAGCTGCGTGCCTCGATGCGTATCCGTATCTCTGACCTGCACAAGCAGTTGAAGGCTTCCGGCAAGCCGGCTACCACGGTATACGTCACACACGACCAGACCGAAGCAATGACCATGGGCGACCGCATCTGCGTGATGAAGCTCGGCCATATCATGCAGGTGGATACCCCGGATAACCTGTACCACAGACCGAAAAACATGTTCGTAGCCGGCTTTATTGGATCGCCAGAAATGAACATCCGTGCCAGCAAACTGGTGCAGCAGGACGGTCAGCTGTCTCTGACCATTGGCAACCAGACCATGCCGTTAAGCGCAGAGCTGAAAGAGAAAGTCGCCAGCTACGCCGATAAAGACATGTTCTACGGCATTCGCCCGGACTTTGTGTCGATCTCCGATGAGCCATTCGCGGAGGGAAGTTGCAGCGGCGAGATGGTTCGCGCTGAAAACATGGGACACGAATTCTTCGTTTACCTGAAAGTTGGCGAGTACGAACTGACTGCCCGAATTCCTTCCGATGAAGCTAAGCCTCTGATCAACAAGGGCCTTCACCGTAAGGTGTATTTTAAGTTCGACATGCATAAGTGTCATATCTTTGACGCGAAAACTGAACAGAACATCTCTCTCTAAATGGAGTTATAAAAATGAAAAAAGTGCTTTTAAGCGCAGCAATCTCCGCTACCCTGGGCCTTACCGCGCTACCATCAATGGCGCAAGATGTTGATTTACGTATGTCCTGGTGGGGGGGCAATGGCCGTCATCAGGTGACGCTGAAGGCGTTAGAAGAGTTCCATAAACAGAACCCTGACATTAACGTCAAAGCAGAATACACCGGTTGGGACGGTCACTTGTCCCGTCTGACCACGCAAATCGCGGGCGGCACAGAGCCGGACGTGATGCAGACCAACTGGAACTGGCTGCCAATTTTCTCGAAAAATGGCGACGGTTTCTACGATCTGAACAAAATGAAAGACGTGATCGACTTAACGCAGTTTGATCCGAAAGAGCTGCAGTCCACCACGGTTAACGGCAAGCTGAACGGGATCCCAATCTCCGTGACGGCTCGCGTGTTCTACTTCAATGACGAGACCTGGAAAAAAGCGGGAGTTGAATACCCGAAAACCTGGGACGCGTTGATGGCGGCGGGTAAAGCCTTCGAAAGCAAGCTGGGCAAACAGTATTACCCTGTGGTTCTGGAACACCAGGATACGCTGGCGCTGCTGAACTCTTACATGATTCAGAAATACAACATTCCTGCGGTTGATGAGAAAGCCAAAAAGTTCTCCTACACCAAAGAGCAGTGGGTTGAATTCTTCCAGACCTATAAAAATCTGGTGGATAGCCACGTGATGCCTGACACCAAATACTATGCGTCATTTGGTAAGAGCAACATGTATGAAATGAAGCCATGGATTCAGGGTGAATGGGGCGGAACTTACATGTGGAACTCCACCATTAATAAGTATTCCGATAACCTGAAGCCACCAGCAAAACTGGAGCTGGGTAACTACCCAATGCTGCCGGGTGCAACCGATGCGGGCCTGTTCTTTAAACCTGCACAGATGCTCTCTATCGGTAAAACGACCAAAAACCCAGAAGCCGCTGCAAAAGTGATTAACTTCCTGCTGAACAGCAAAGAAGGCGTGCACACTCTGGGCCTTGAGCGCGGCGTACCATTAAGCAAAGTCGCGGTACAGTACCTGACTGAAGATGGCACCATCAAAGAGAGCGATCCGTCTGTTGCGGGTCTGCGCATGGCGCAATCTCTGCCAGCTAAACTCTCCGTGTCACCTTACTTTGACGATCCGCAGATCGTGGCGCAGTTTGGTACCTCTCTGCAGTACATCGACTATGGCCAGAAAACCGTAGAAGAGACCGCGGCAGACTTCCAGCGTCAGGCTGAACGTATCCTGAAACGCGCAATGCGCTAATCATTCCGTCCGATCCCTACCCTGTCCCTTCGGTGGCAGGGTATTTTTTTATCTGGAGAAACCCTATGAAAGGCAAAATCATCCCACTGAATTTTCGCTCGCGTCTGGATACAGAAACCGGACACGAGGTGATACGGATGACGCCCCCGCACATCATTTGTCACCGTAATTATTTCTATCAAAAGTGTTTTACGCAGGACGGCAGCAAGATCATTTTTGGTGGCGCATTCGAAGGCCACTGGAATTACTACCTGTTAGATATTGAAAAACAACATGCAACCCAACTGACCGAGGGCGCTGGCGATAATACCTTTGGCGGTTTTTTATCTGATGACGATAAATCTCTGTGGTATGTGAAAAACAGCCGTGAGCTGCGCCGGGTTGATCTCGAGAGTTTCGAAGAGCATGTGGTGTATGAAGTGGATGATGAGTGGGTGGCGTACGGCACCTGGGTCGCGAATTCTGATTGCACAAAACTGGTCGGAATCGAGATTAAAAAGAGCGACTGGCAGCCGCTGACAGACTGGAGCAAATTCCGCGAGTTTTACTTCACCCAGCCGGAATGCCGCCTCATTAACATCGATTTATGCACGGGTGAACCGCGCGTGATTTTGCAAGAAAAACGCTGGCTAGGGCACCCCATTTATCGCCCGTTCGACGACAATACCGTCGCGTTTTGTCACGAAGGACCGCGCGATGCGATTGATGCCCGTATGTGGTTGATCAACGAGGACGGTAGCAATCTGCGTAAGGTGCGCCAGCATGCGCCAGGTGAAAGCTTTACTCATGAATTCTGGGTGCCGGACGGTTCCGCGCTGTATTACGTGGCGCATAAAGAAAACGATCCGCAGCGCTATCTGTTTAGCGCGGACCCTCACTCTCTCGACAACCGCCAGCTCATGGCGATCCCACCGTGCTCACATCTGATGAGCAATTTCGACGGGTCGCTGATTGTTGGCGACGGCGCGCCGCACAATACCGGCGATATCAGTCTGAACGATCCGTTTATTTGGGTGTTTGATATTGCGGCCGGAACGCAAAAAGCCGTTTGTCAGCACAACACGAGCTGGAAAGTGTTGGATGGCGATCGGCAGGTGACGCATCCGCACCCGTCGTTTTCACCGGACAATAAGTGGGTTCTGTATACGTCGGATGAGGAAGGGATGCCGGCACTTTATCTTTGCGCCGTCTGATGCCATCACTCCAGCCGTGATGTCAGAGATAGAACTCATCGATGACTTCTTTAACCCTACAGTGATGTGGCGAATTTTGTTTACATAGCGCTAATAGACTGAAATTAAATGAGAGATAACAACATCAGTTGGTGAGATTTTGACAATGAGAGGGGTGAATTATCTGTGGTGTCAGCATAATTTACGTTATTGGTATCAGAAGAAGTTAAAAAAAGCGCCTGTGATGGCGCTTTTTTATTTTTTCACTTCAAGGCGCTTTTGAACATGGGTATGAGTTTTTTATTTCCTGTTTCACTTATATGATTGTCATCAAAATAAAGTGGTTGAAGATTTTCGCTTCCATAACACAACCCATCGTGACATAAATAATCGATAGGTTTTAAGATTTCTGCACTACAGCTTTTCGCTGCGTTTTTTTGAGCGTCTAAAATCAAGTGATTCCTTTCGATATACGACTGGACTGTTGTAAATATATCTTCTGGTGTTTTCCCCATCATCAAATCGTGTGATATACGTCTTGGGACATTCACGGGCATTTCAGGGATCGGATTCACCATGAAGACGTTATGACGCTTGCGTATTGCACACACCATTTCAGAATAGGATTCTTTGAACAATTCATCATTTTTTTCTTTTGAATCAGTCCTGGAACCAAAATCAATTAATCCATTTTCAATGTAATGTGTGGACCGGTTAACCAAAAAAACGGGAGTCTGCGAATTGAATTCTGACAAACGATTCAAAAGCTGTTGATTAAAGAGGCTACATCCTGGGTGGTCTTTAAGATCGCCAAACGCAATATTTGGGCATCCGGAATACGTAAGGCCAACGACTGACCCATTATCGCCTACCGCTGAAGCCAGCACTGTCGCTGTCGCCACCGCATGTGAATCGCCAATAATAATAGCTTTGACAGGACCTGAACCATAGTGACTGATATGGGTTCTACTATCTTCACTGTAGTTTTTGTTGATTGCTTCAGAGGCGATTACATCGACTCGGGGATTGGGATCGTTGGTTACTATCTGATTTTTAATGGCATATGAAGTCAAATAAAGACTTCCTGCAAAGACTACAGCCACCGTTAAAAGCGAAAGGTTGGAAATCCGGGCTAATGCGCTTCTTGCTGGGTTTTCGATAGTTTTCCATGAGAGAACACCAATAATAAACGATGCGATGAGTGCAAGACTTACCCAACGAACATCGTTGTTTACGTTGGCATAAACCAGCAATACCGCAAGGGGCCAGTGCCACAGGTAGACGGAGTACGAACTTAAACCGACCCAACTAATATGACGATCTAACTGGGACGCCAATGTTTGGCTATTACAGATGATACACAGCATTGTGCTGGCAACAGGTATTACTGTAAATATGCCTGGCCAAGTCACATTTTGATCTAATAAGAATGCACAAAGAATGATAGCAACAAGACCTGTTGCGGCACCAAAATTTCTGACAGTAGAACTCATCTTTGCGGTTAAGAAAAAACTTAACCCGCCACACAACATTTCCCAGGCCCGGTACTGTAATAAATAAAACGTGGAAGAGTCAAATTCAGAGCTATGATAGACAGAAGAAGAAAATGACAAAACAGCAAGCGCCAAAAATACATATGGCAATGATTTCGCTTTTTTTATTTTCACTAAAAAAACAATTAAAAGCGGCAATAGCAAATAGAATTGCCATTCCACTGAGAGTGACCATGTGTGAAGAAACCAATTCTCATGGGAGTCACCGGCGAAATAATCCCCTGATTCTTTATTTAACCTGATGTTTGAAATAAATAATACGACGTACCCAACGTAGTTCCCGAGTTTTCTGTATTCGACTGTTGGCAACCAGTACCAAAATGCAAGCATCAGCGTGATAGTCACGACAAATAGTGCCGGAACTATCCGTCTGAATCTGGCTGAGTAAAAAGATATGAATGAAAAATCTCCCTTGATGGCATTTTTTGTGATTATTGATGTCATCAAGTAGCCGGAGATAACAAAGAAAATGTCAACACCTATAAATCCACCTGGTAGCAACTTTGGCACGAAGTGGTAAAAAACAACGGATAAAATGGCCAGCCCACGTAATAAATTTATATCGTGGCGAAAATTTACTTTCTCTGTGGATTTATCGCTTGCTAACGATATTGTTATATTACTCATTGGAATTCCAGGAAACATGAATATTTAATCTTAATCTCTTCAACATCTGATACACATAATGTTCGAAATAGGTTAAGAGCCCAGCATTGTATAAGTTAGCAAGCCTTAATGCTAGGGCGTCATGTTCCCTTCCGGGGGGTGAGAATGATGTGCTACATGAAGATCGCAAATCCGCGGGGATCTCTGCTCTGTTTATGTCTCGCAGGATAGACGCAAGAATGCCGTTGATAAAAACATAAGCACCTGTTTCAGCAGAGACGATAAGGATTAGGGTGTCCCCATCTAAGCCGTCGACTGTCGGCGGATGTTCACGCCCTGCCTTAGCTCAAGTCCAAACGCTTAAAATGTAAGGGGCCGTTTCGGCGCTATCCTGGCCTGACCGCAGTTCTCTAAGGTTTTATGCGGGTCTTTGCTTTGTTATTCCACAGGGAGAGGGAGTAAACACTAAAACGGCAACCGACGTTGCCGTTTCGCTTTTGCCTTAGGCGAAGGAGCGGAAAATTACACGCCGATATTGCGTAACTTCTCTCCAGACATCAGCCTGCGCTCGATATGTTCCAGCGTAACGTTTTTGGTTTCAGGAATTAACCAGAACGTGATCCCAATAAATACCACGTTGAGCGCGGTATAGAGCCAAAACGTTCCCGCAGCGCCAATAGCATCGAGCAAGGTCAGGAAAGTCGCGCCGATAATCATATTCGACACCCAGTTGGTGGTGGTCGAACAGGTGATACCAAAATCGCGGCACTTCAGCGGCTGAATTTCAGAGCACAAGATCCATACCACCGGCGCGGCGCTCATCGCATAACCCGCAATACACATCATCGTCATCCCAACGGACAGCCAGGAGAGACTGCTCGACGCCGTGCCATTATCAAACTGCATCAGGCAATAGCCGAGAATCAACGTGCCGATCGCCATGACGCTGAAACCAATTTTCAGCGCGGGTTTACGCCCAGCTTTATCCACGGTAAAGACCGCAATAAAGGTCGCGAACATAAAGGTCAGCCCCACCACCAGCGTGGCGATCATCTGCTGCTCGGTCGTGGTGAATCCGGCCATTTTGAAGATACGCGGCGCGTAATACATGATGATATTCATACCGGTAAACTGCTGCATCGCCTGCAACAACATGCCGAGAAACACCGCGCGGCGCACGTTACGGTTCGCCTTAAACAGTGCAAAACCGCCCTGCTTTAGCTTCAGGCTTTCGCGAATTTCATTCAGCTCTTCGCGCGCTTTTTCCGATGTGTCGCGCAGCATACGCAGCACCTCTTCCGCCTCAACGTGACGCCCTTTTTGCGCCAACCAACGCGGACTGTTCGGTAAAAAAATCACCAACACCATCAGCAGAACAGCAGGGAGCGCCAGTACGCCAAGCATCGCGCGCCAGTTGCCGCTATAGCTGAAATACGTGTCCGACAGGAACGCCAGCACAATCCCGAGCGTGACCATCAGTTGGTACATGCTGATCATTTTGCCGCGCACATTTTCACTCGCCATCTCAGAGAGATAAAGCGGTGCCGTGTACGACGCGATGCCAACAGCCACGCCAAGCAACACGCGTGACAGCAATAGGGCTTCAATACCTGTCGCAAACGCCGAGCCTAACGATCCGGCGACAAACAAAATCGCCCCCACCATCAGGCTGTATTTTCGGCCCAGTTTGAACGAGAGCCAGCCGTTGAACAGCGCGCCCAGCGCCGCGCCCAGCATCATACTGCTCACCACCCACTCCTGCAGGCGATTACTGAGCGTAAAGTGATCGGTAATAAACGGTAACGCACCGGCAATCACGCCGATATCCAGGCCAAACAGCAAACCCGCTACCGCAGCAGAGATCGAGACGAACTGGTTCATTCTGCGGGTATCGCGCAGCGCGCGGGGCATTAAGAGTGAGTCATTAAATGATGTCATTATTTCCAGCCATAACAGCGTAAGACGTTTACTGAAATTACGAGAAAGCGCGATAAAGTGTCAGGTCTTATAACGCGAAGATATGGATTATTGGGTTGTCAGGCATCGTTTTGTGATGGATATTCCAATTTAAACTTTTAATGAATAATCATCATTTAATATTAACTCTATAATTTATAAGAAATATAAATGTGATCGCTATCATCACAAGGGATATTTCTATGGATTTTCTTATTTTCGCCATATGGACAATGACGAAATTGAGACAAAAAAAACCTCCGCGCCAGGCAGAGGTTTCTCGATGAAAGCGAAGATTAACGCGCCAGCCAGCCACCATCGACAGCAACGGTATAGCCGTTGATATAGTCAGATGCCGGAGACGCCAGGAACACAATCGGTCCCATCAGGTCGCTTGGCAGACCCCAACGGCCCGCAGGGATACGCTCAAGAATGGCCGCACTACGCTCTTCGTCGGCACGCAGCTGCTGGGTGTTGTTTGTTGCCATGTAACCCGGTGCAATCGCGTTGACGTTGATATTGTGCTGCGCCCACTCGTTCGCCAGCAGACGGGTCACGCCCATGACTGCGCTTTTGGAAGCGGTGTAAGACGGCACGCGGATGCCACCCTGGAAGGAGAGCATAGACGCGATATTGATGATCTTGCCGCCATTACCCTGAGCGATAAAGTGCTTCGCTGCCGCCTGGGACATAAAGAACACGCTCTTAATGTTCAGGTTCATGACGTCGTCCCAGTCACGCTCGCTGAAGTTGATTGCGTCTTCACGACGAATCAGACCCGCGTTGTTAACCAGCACATCGATATGACCAAACTCTGCCACCGCGCGCTCCAGCAGTTCCGGGATCGCGTCGATTTTACGCAGGTCGGCAGTCAGGCTCAGGAAGCGACGGCCCAGCGCAGTCACGCGCTCAATAGTTTCAGTCGGCTCAACAATATTGATACCGACGATATCGCAGCCCGCTTCAGCCAGACCTAACGCCATACCCTGGCCAAGACCCGTGTCACAGCCCGTCACTACCGCGACTTTACCTTGCAGAGAAAATGCATCCAGAATCATTTTTATTCCTTAATCTTTCAGCGCCTGTCACGGACAGGCAGGGTTATGCTTAACTGCCCGCGACTAGCGCAGATCTTTAACAGCAACGTGGTCCATGTCATCGAAGACCTGGTTTTCACCGACCATACCCCAGATGAAGGTATAGGCTTTGGTTCCAACGCCGGAGTGAATCGACCAGCTTGGTGAAATCACAGCTTGCTCGTTGTGCATCACAAGGTGGCGAGTTTCCTGGGGTTGTCCCATCATGTGGAAAACGCAGGCGTCTTCGTCCATGTTGAAATAGAAGTACACTTCCATGCGGCGCTCATGGGTATGGCACGGCATGGTGTTCCAGAGGTTGCCCGGATCCAGCTCTGTCAGACCCATACTGAGCTGGCAGGTTTCCAGCACATCCGGAACAAAATATTTGTTGATGGTGCGACGGTTGCTGGTGAGGTTGTCGCCCAGCGTGACCGGCGCAACGTCTGCAGGGGTCACTTTTTTGGTCGGATAAGTCATGTGAGCAGGTGCACAGTTGTAGTAGAACTTCGCAGGCTTGCTGCTCTCTACGCTGGCAAACACCACTTCCTGCGCGCCTTTGCCGACGTACAGCGCATCGCGATGGCCAATCTCAAAGCACTGACCGTCAACCGTAATCGTGCCTGGGCCACCAATATTGATCACACCGAGTTCGCGGCGTTCCAGGAAATAGCTGACGCCGAGCTGTTTGCCCACTTCGCCACCGACTGACACCGTTTTTGCCACCGGCATGATGCCGCCAACAATGATGCGATCAATGTGGCTGTACACCATGGTGTACTCATCGGCAACAAACACCTTCTCAACCAAAAATTCATTGCGCAGCTGCTGAGTATCCAGCGTTTTAGCATGCGCGCTGTGGATGCTTTGTCTGACGTCCACATTTACCTCCAAATGATCGTGCCCGAAGGCCTGGAAAATTAACGAAACAATGTTCCGATTTCTTTATTGGCACATAGTATCCGCTGCGAAATGGGTTTTCAATTACATTTAAAACGTTGTTTCAATTTTACTGCATCTTAATGACAGAAATGCAGTTGGGATCACGATTGTTGAGAGTTGACGGCGCAAGGATGGTTTAAGAGTCAAAATACGGGATTCAGATTTATCATAGTAAACAATCAATTATAAAACCTTGAAGTTTTGACCGTATAAATTTCATTCAGCGTTAAAAATCAAAGATAATCATCATTATGTGTAATGAATCTCACAAAGTGCGCTATCAGTCACACATATTGAAACGTCGTTTTGATAATTTAATACTTGGTTTTTAACTTATTTCACATGTAGATCTGACTGCCGGAACAGTGTCCAGCCGTCGATACAAAGGAGCGCATCATGGCTAAAGGTATGCGGGTCAAGCTGAACTATGAGGTCAGCCGCGATCCGGATACAGGCGTGGAAATCACCCGCCTGACCCCACCGGAAGTAACGTGTCACCGAAACTACTTCTATCAGAAGTGCTTCTTTAATGACGGCAGCCATTTGCTGTTTGCGGGGGAGTTCGACGGTCACTGGAATTATTACCTGCTGGACCTGAACAAAGCAGAAGCCGTGCAGTTGACAGAAGGCGCAGGCGACAACACCTTTGGCGGTTTCCTGTCGCCAGACGATAAGTCTCTTTATTACGTGAAGAACGATCGCACGCTGCTGGAAGTGAATCTGGAAACGCTGGCCGAGCGCGAAGTTTACCGGGTTGCGGATGACTGGGTCGGTTACGGGACCTGGGTTGCCAACAGTGATTGCACTAAACTGGTCGGTATTGAGATCGCGAAAAGTGACTGGACGCCGCTCAACGACTGGAAAATCTTCCACGACTTCTTCCATAAAGGGCCGCACTGCCGCCTGCTGCGCGTCGATTTGAAAACGGGCGAAAGCGCAACGATTCATGAAGAGAAGAACTGGCTGGGTCATCCTATTTACCGCCCATTCGACGACAATACCGTCGCGTTCTGCCATGAAGGCCCGCACGACCTGGTCGATGCACGCATGTGGATGGTAAACGAGGACGGCAGCAATGTTCGTAAAGTGAAAGAACACGCCGAAGGCGAAAGCTGCACGCATGAGTTCTGGGTGCCAAACGGCTCCGCGCTGGTTTACGTCTCTTATCTTAAGGGTCAGCAGGGCCGTACCATTTATAGCTTCAATCCGGATACCGGCGTGAACGAAGCAGTGATGCAGATGCCAGCTTGTTCGCATTTAATGAGCAACTTTGACGGCTCACTGTTTGTGGGTGATGGCTCCGGCACGCCTGTCGACGTGAAAGATACCAGCGGGTATACGATCGACAACGACCCTTACCTGTACGCATTTGATGTGGCGAAAAAAGCGCACTTCCGCATCGCTCGTCACGACACCTCATGGGCAACCGTGGCGAACAGCCGCCAGGTAACCCACCCGCATCCATCCTTTACCCCGGATGATAAAGCGGTTCTGTTCAGTTCCGATAAAGACGGCAAACCTGCCCTCTATATTGCGAAACTCCCCGAGCAACCTGAAATGTTGCAAGCATGATTTGAGTTAGTGTTTCTGTAACTGGCCTTGCCCTCCCCTGTGGAGGGCTTTTTTTATGCGTGGAATTCAGCCAAATAATACAGATGTAAAAAAACCGGCTCGAATGAGCCGGCTATTTTTACCCGGAGATACTGATATTAGAATGAATATGCCACACCTAAACGGAACCGTGTTTGACGCTCGTCGGTGGTTTTACTGCCGTTTACATTACCCACTTCAACATACGGAGACCAGTTTTTATCAATTTTGTACGCCAGCTTCGCGTTATATTCTTCGGAGTAATCTTTGTTATTACTACGAATGGTACCTTCTGAACTTTTCGCGTAAACATAATTCAGCTCGGTACGGAAATCACCCATCACCCAACCTAACCATGCATCACCACGGTTGACTTTATCGTCATCTTTCTCAGCGCTTGACGGGTAGCGGGTATAATCATAACGATAACGCGCGGCCACATAGAAGCCATTGTCAAAGCTGTATTGCGCATGCAAGAAGGGTTTATAAATGGTGCGGCTGTCATTACTCTCAAGCGTAAAGCCCGGCGTCAGCGCAATATTATCTGTTGCTTTCCAGCGCCAGCTAATTTGATCTTCATGACCGTTGCCTACCGTGTCTGAGAATGGGCGGTCAGCTTTATCGCCGCCTGATTTCCATTTAGCTTCAACGGAAAATCCAAAACCATTCGCAAAGCGATGCGAGACAGCAACGCGATCGGCGTTTGAGCCGCTATCGATGTATTCGTGACGTAAATCAACGGTAACAGCCTGAGCTGCAAATGACGCACCAACAAGAGACGCAAGGACCAGAGATTTCTTTAACATGAAAAAACCCTCAATTAAAATATCATTTCGTTTTTATGGAACTGCATTTTATTTTTAACGTAACAATATTTTAGTGATCGAGATCGTAATTATTTGTTTCATTTTTTTTGGCAAGAATCGACGTGACAGGCATCAACAAACTCACGGAATTAAGGGTAAATTTCAGGATTGAGATCACATAAAAATTATAATGAGAGGGGATTTATTTCTGGTGCGCTAAACTTGTCGCATTAGAATTAACTGAAGTGGAAAAAAATATGATTTCGCTCACACAAAAAAAGGCTCCCCAAGGAAAGCCTTTTTTCAGAAAATAGATTGAGTGGAACTTATCTTTCGATGGCCAATGCCACGCCCTGACCGCCACCAATACACAGCGTCGCCAGGCCTTTCCGCGCATCGCGCTTGATCATTTCATGAACCAGTGAAACCAAAATACGGCAGCCGGAGGCACCAATGGGATGGCCGAGGGCAATCGCCCCGCCGTTGACATTCACACGGCGAGGATCCCACTCCAGCATTTTCCCCACGGATAGCGCCTGAGCGGCAAACGCTTCGTTGACCTCAATCAGATCAACATCGCCAAGCTGCCAGCCCGCACGTTCCAGACAACGCCGCGTGGCGTAAACCGGCGCGATGCCCATCAGAGCCGGATCGACCCCGACGCTGGCAAAGGCTTTGATACGTGCCAGCACCGGCAGATTCAGCGCTTCCGCTTTGCTTTCACTCATCATCATCACAGCGGCCGCGCCGTCGTTAATAGAAGAGGCGTTCCCCGCCGTCACCGAGCCCAGCGTCTCGAACGCAGGATCCAGTTTCGCCAGCCCTTCTGCGCTGGCATCCGTACGCGGTTGTTCGTCGGTATCTACGATCAGCGGCTCGCCATTTTGACGCACGGTTTTTACCGGGACAATTTCATCGCGGAAGCGACCGGAGTCGATTGCGGCGCGCGCTTTGCGCTGCGAATTGAGCGCGTAATCATCCTGTAATGCGCGGCTAATGCCGTATTCGCGGGCCAGGTTTTCGGCCGTCACGCCCATATGATAATCGTTGAAGGCGTCCCATAATCCATCGTGTACCAGGCTGTCCAGCAACTGGCTGTTGCCGAGCTGCGCACCGGTACGGCTGTCGGTAAGGACGTGCGGGGCACGGCTCATATTCTCCTGGCCGCCCGCGATGATAACGTCCGCCTCACCGCACTGGATCGCCTGCGTCGCCAGATGCAGTGCTTTTAATCCCGATCCACAGACATCGTTAATCGTAATGGCCGACACCGTATTGGGTAACCCGCCTTTGAGCGCTGCCTGACGCGCAGGGTTTTGCCCGGCGCCTGCCGTCAGCACCTGGCCCAAAATCACTTCGTCGATTTCTTGTGCGGCAATTCCACTGCGCTCAACCAGGGCTTTAAGCACCACGCTTCCCAGATCCACCGCAGAATGCCGTGCCAGCGCCCCCTGAAAACAGCCGATAGCCGTACGTAACGCACCCACTATCACGACATCTTTCATCACTACCTCAGCGCAAATTAACAGCGCTGATAGTAGAGGCATTGTTATCGACTATTAACGTAATTGTTTAAAATAAGTGAGTTTAATCACAAAGGATCACTGTTTCTCCTGCAAAAACTCACGCAGCCAACTTCCGGCCACCCCCGGCGGTGTCCGTTTGTTCCATAACAGGTCAATAGCAATCGAGCGTGGCCAGCCGGGAACATTCAGTTGGGTGAGCGTTTTCGCTGCAGAAAACTCCTCCACCAGCGCGACGGGCAGCTCGCACCAGCCGAAACCTTGCACCGCCATACTCAGCAACAACAAATAGTTTGGCGCAGACCACACGGGGCCCGCCGTCAGCGTCGGTTCGCGCTCAAGATAGGTATTGAGCCGTAATTCGCGCCAGCCCTGCAGCTCGTCCCGTTCAACCACGTTTTGTGAGGCAAGCGGATGCGCTTGCGCGACATAGATCGCCATGTGCGTTTGCAGCGGCAGGCGGACCACGCCGATATCCGTGGGATAGCTTTCGCGGGCTTCAATCAGCCCGATTTGCGCCCGCTCTTTTTGCACCAGATCGACGACATCCTCGTCTTCACCAATCAGACATTCAAACTCGGTATGGGGAAAACGTTTGTCGAACTGGATCATCAGGTCTTCCAGTACATCCGGATGCAGCGTATCCGACAGCACAAACGCCAGCCGTGCTTCGGTCTGCGCGGTCAGCGACACGGCAAGTTCATCCAGACGCGCACTGGCGGCCAGAATCGACTGCACATAGCCCAGAACCTGTTTTCCTTGTGAGGTCAACACGGGCTGACGCGCTGATCGATCGAAAAGTGCAAAACCTAAATCCGCCTCAAAATGGGCAATCGCAGTGCTGACGGTGGACTGGCTTTTACGCAGACGGCGCGCCGCCGCGGAAAACGATCCGGTGGCCACGGTTTCGACAAACGCAGTAAGTGCTTCAGGGGAATAACGCATAATCTATCTACTTTATCGATGGTTACTATCTTTTATATATCATTTTTTGCGATGAAAATAGCGCACATCAACGCCCATAACGGCGAATTAATGAGGTTCAGGTTATGCAACATGATGTACATCACCGCAAATTGCCGGAGCGGATCTTTCACGCGGTTTGCTTCGAAGGGATTGCCACCGCCATTCTGGCCCCAACGGCCGCCTGGCTGATGCAGCGCTCGGTCGTAGAAATGGGCGGATTAACCATTATCCTGGCGACCACGGCGATGCTCTGGAATATTATCTATAACTTTGGATTTGACCGTTTTTGGCCCGTTCAGCGCGTCACCCGTACCGCAAAAGTCCGCGCGCTGCATGCGCTGGGCTTTGAGTGCGGCTTTATCGTGATCGGGGTGTCCATTGTCGCAGCGGTGCTCGGCGTGACGCTGCTTCAGGCATTCACGTTAGAAATAGGTTTCTTCCTGTTCTTCCTGCCGTACACCATGTTTTACAACTGGGCGTACGATAAACTGCGCGAGAAAAATATCAAACGCCGCCAGCAACGACGCGCTCTGGCAAACTAATTTCTGCACGGGCCGGAAGCCTTTCCGGCCCTTAACGATCACGTCAACTGCGCCCTTAAACCATAACTATGGTAAATTGCACTCCTTTTTGTTGGTTTTACAGTTGATACGTTGCTCTAATGTCGAAAATTTGGTCAAAAGAAGAGACTCTCTGGAGTTTCGCCCTCTACGGCACTGCCGTGGGCGCAGGAACGCTGTTCTTGCCTATTCAGCTCGGTTCCGCAGGCGCTATCGTCCTGCTCGTTACTGCCCTTGTGGCGTATCCGTTAACCTACTGGCCGCATAAAGCGCTCGCACAGTTCATTCTCTCGTCAAATGCCAAAGGCAGCGAAGGGATCACCCGCGCGGTCACTCACTATTACGGGAAGAAAATTGGCAACCTGATTACCACGCTCTACTTTATCGCCTTTTTCGTGGTGGTACTGATCTATGCTGTGGCGATCACTAACTCAATAACCGAACAGCTCGCCAGGCATCTGACGGTGGACACGTCCGTGCGGGTCATGGTGAGCCTGGGCGTGGTGATGGTGCTAAACCTGATCTTTTTGACGGGCCGCCATATCACCATCAAGGTGATGGGCTTTCTGGTCTTTCCGCTGATTGCCTACTTTCTGTTTGTTTCGCTGTATCTCACCTCCAGCTGGCAGCCGTCATTGCTCACCAGCCAGATGGCAGTGAATCAGCACACGCTGCACCAGGTATGGATTTCTATTCCAGTGATGGTTTTCGCTTTTAGCCATACTCCGATCATCTCTACTTTCGCCGTCGACCGACGTGAAAAGTATGGCGATGCGGCCATGGGTAAATGCAAAAAAATCATGAAAGTCGCGTACCTGATTATTTGTCTGAGCGTGCTGTTCTTTGTCTTCAGCTGTCTGCTGTCGATTCCGCCGTCGTATATTGTGGCGGCAAAAGAAGAAGGTGTGACCATTCTTTCAGCGCTTTCAATGATGCCGTCATCGCCCGCCTGGCTGGGTATTTCTGGCATCATCGTGGCGATTGTAGCGATGTCGAAATCATTTCTCGGCACCTATTTTGGAGTGATTGAGGGAGCGACGGAGATCGTGAAATCATCGCTGAATCAGGTGGGAATTAAGAAAAGCCGTGCCTTTAACCGCGCGCTGTCGATAATGGCCGCCTCGCTCATTACCTTCGTGGTGTGCTGCATTAACCCGAACGCCATTTCAATGATTTATGCGATCAGCGGCCCGCTTATCGCCATCATTCTGTTTATTATGCCAACACTCTCCACGTACTTGATTCCCGCACTCAAACCGCATCGCTCCATCGGCAACCTGATCACGCTGATTGTGGGTGTGTTGTGCGTATTGGTGATGTTTGTGGGTTAATTAGAGTGAGCACGCAGCGGTTTTCCCGGTGCGTGTTCAATCTGAAAAGGATATTATTAAATCTACCTGAGCAACGACATTTATCATCTACTTCCTCCCTGAGAATATAGAATTACCTTCCCAGCAACAACTATCATTCCTCGTAGTTTTTCAAACATCCAACCGCAAACTACTCAGTTGAAATCATTAAATAAAATTAATCATAAAATCGTAATTAGGATTAAAGTAATGCCCTTACTTTGCCGTTTATGTCTGGGGGATTTAATTATTTTAACTGACAAAGTTTGTCAGTTTCATCTCTCACACTACGACACATCAGTGAAGTTAAGAGTGGATAAAGGACATATCTGCCCATTACATCGATTTGCCATGGATGTCATATCAAAGGAAGTAATATGTCAGTTGAAGCTGTGACTCCTGGCGGGGTCTACCAAAAAATATCACTGGAAGTTGATCGCATTCTGCAGAATCTCACCCAAACAACAACCGATTCTGCATTACAACACGCGAATGAAAATGCACGCCAGCAGCTTGATGCGTTCCGCCAGAAGCTAAACGATAACATTGAAAGCCTGCAAAAAAATGCTGAGTGGAATACATTTACCATTGCCTTTTATGGCGAAACCAACGCCGGCAAATCTACCATCATTGAGACCCTGCGCATTTTGCTTAATGAACAGAGTAAACGCGCTCGGCAGCAGGCATTCAGAGAATTCCAGCAACAACATCAGCTCACTGAAAGCGACATCGAAACACTTCAGAACGCGCTTAACGAAAATGAAAAACGCGCTAAAGAGTTGGCGGTCGCAATCGAGACAATCAATCATGAATACCTTGAGCGAGAAAATGCGTTTCAGGATCAGATAGAATCTATTACTGCGCTAATTACCGCACAACGGCAGCATCTCTCCCTTTGGCGCAAATTTCTCAACCTATGGGTAAAAACGCCTGAACAGAAAGAAAAAGAGAGCCAGGAAGTGCTAAAACAGGCACTGGCACATGAAAAAGCACACGCGCTGAAATCCATTGAAGAGCAAAAATCCGAATGCGAATCGAACGCCTCGTCCCTGAGACAATTACAGGCGGCGCAAAAGAATAAGCTGGATGAGTTATCTCTGCTTGCCGATGGCGAAATCATCGGCACAGGTGTTTCTGACTTCACAATGGACACGACCCTGTATCCTTTCGAGTCTGGTGCACAACAATTTGCACTGCTGGACGTACCAGGCATTGAAGGAAAAGAAAGCAAAGTTCTGTCTCAAATTCAGCACGCGGTCGAGAAAGCCCATGCCGTTTTTTATGTCACCAGTAAACCTACAGCCCCGCAAAAAGGGGATGACAAAACACCTGGAACACTGGAAAAAATTAAGGCCCATCTTAATGCTCAGACTGAAGTTTGGACGTTATTTAATAAACGCATTACGAATCCCGTTCAGTTGAATCGCCCTACTCTAGTCAGCGCCGACGAGCAACTTAGCCTTGACGATCTGAATAAAAAAATGAGTGAACAACTGGGTGATAATTACCGGGATACTTGGTCCGTTAGCGCGATGCCTGCTTTCCTGAGCGTTGCGGATCATTTGGTACCTGGGTCAGAAAATGCCAAAAAACGCGTTAAATTATTAGAGAAATTAAATCCCGAAGAGATTCTGGAAAAGACAGGTTTAAAGGGATTCTTATCATTACTGACCCAACGACTGGTGTCTGACAGCAAAACCAAGATCGCCCGCTCTAATTTTAATAAAGCGCGCACCACCGTCGAAGATGTCACTTCCGAGCTGTCGTATTTGCAAAAAGAGAGTTATGGCAAATTGGCAAAACAACTGCAAAGCGACACGATCAATGCCCATCAGCTGCTGGATATCTCTCTGGCTTCGTTAAAAACACGTTTGAAAGATCAGAGCGAAACCGCCGTAGATGCTTTCAGAAGTCGTGCGAGGAAGCAGATCTATCGAGAAATCGAAGACGATATCGGCAACGATCGTTTCAAAGATGAGCTGGAAAGTACCATCAAGCAGCAACATGCGGAACTCAACAACACGCTTCCGGAACTCTTAAAGAGTGAACTGGATAAGTTTAAAGGCGAAACCGAAGAGATCGTCAAACGCTTCCAGGGGTATGCCAAAGATGTTCTGGAAACGTATTCGAAGTTACAGAAACAAAAATTCGATAACGCGTTCGAGTTGAAAATCGATATTGATAATGGCCTGAAGTTAACCAGCATGCTTGCGACTTTAGCGGGTGGTGCATTGCTTTTCTGGAACCCGGCCGGGTGGTTCATTCTGGGCCCTGCAATCGCAGGAATGGTTTTCGCGTTTTATAAAGCAGTACGCAGTTTCTTCAGTTCCTCTTACAAAATTTCTCAGCAAAAGCAGTCAGCTGACGAAAACCTGAACAAGATTGCCCGGAGTATGAAGTCAGCAATAGAAGAGGGTATTGACAACGTGTTTCCTGAACTGGAAGAAAAAGTGGTGCAACTTAAATCCATGCTGGAAGAACCCACCCGTCAGGCGGCGCAGATTAATAAGATCCTGATTAACGCTACCGCTAACTTACGCCATCTGTCACTCAGCCTAGATATGTCAGGAAATAAGTAATGGAAAAGACACTCGATGTATTCAAATCGCAGCAAGCGAAGAATCTTGAAATCCTTAATAATCTGAATGCATTTCTGCAGCAAGGCGAAGCGTTTGGTATTCAAACAGAACCGCATTTGCTGCAAAAATTGCAGACGGCAAAAGAGAATGCTTCTAATGGAAAACTGCATATTGCGTTGATTGGTGGTTTTTCTGAAGGGAAAACCTCTATTGCAGCAGCCTGGATGGAGAAACTGGATAAGGCGAGTATGAATATCAGCCACCAGGAATCATCAAACGAGGTAAAAGTTTATGATGTTGGTTCTGATTTTGTGCTGATTGATACCCCCGGGCTGTTTGGCTTTAAAGAACAGTTCGATGAAGGGACGCAGTCCATGGAAAAATACAAAGACATGACGAAGAAATACGTCAGTGAAGCGCATCTTGTCTTGTATGTCATGAACTCCACCAACCCGATCAAAGAAAGCCACAAACAGGATCTGGAATGGCTGTTCCGTACGCTGAATTTGCTCGATCGGACTGTCTTTGTTCTCAGCCGTTTTGACGAAGTCGCGGATGTGGAAGATGAAGAGGACTACCAGTCCAACGCCAGCGTAAAATGTCAAAATGTGGCATCACGCCTGCACGATTTAATCGCTCTTACGCCAAAAGAACGTGAGGAGTTAAGCATAGTGGCTGTCGCCGCCAACCCATTCGATATGGGTACAGACTATTGGCTTGAAAATCCTGAGAAGTTCCGCACGCTTTCGCATATCAGCATGCTACAGACCGCGACCAGTCAAAAAATTGCGCTTAGTGGCGGCCTTCAGGCTTTGGGTGAAGAGACGAAGAAAAGCGTTATTCGTGACATCCTTACGCGCAAATTGCCCGTTGCCATTGAGAACGATGAACGCATCAGCGAAGAGGTTGCCGAACTTGCTGTCATTCATCAGCGGATGCGTAACGAAATGATCGGTATGGAAAAGGACATGGCGGCAACTCGTACCGCTCTGCGAACATTTGTCACCGATTACTTCAGCGATTTGATCCTTCAGGCTGAGGGATTAAGCATGGAAACGTACCTGGCCTTTTTCGAACGTGAAGTCGGTGATAAGGGCATTGTTCTTTCAACACGTCTGCAAAACGAATTTGATCGACGAATTCAGTCCGTCTCTCAGGCGCTTGAAAAAATGCAGATTGGCTATAATGCCGAAATTAACCATTACAACGGAACGCTATCCGCTATGGGTAAGCAGGGTCTGAATTATGTGGTGAAGAGTAAAGTCATCAACAATACGACCGTACTTGCCGCTCGTGATGGTGTGGTTTCGCTAGCAAAAATGGTTGGCCTGGATCTCGGTAAGATACTGAGCTTCAAACCCTGGGGAGCGGTCAATTTGGCAAAAGGTCTGAATGGACTTCTCTCCTTTGCAGGATTGGCTCTGGAGGCGTGGGATTCGCTGGAACAGGCGAAGCGTGAAAAGCAGTTTGCCAAAACTATTCAGGATATGGTGGCAAACTTCCGCGCTCAGCGTGAAGAGTTAATTGGCATCCTCAATGCACCTGACTATGTTGAGCGTTTCTTCTCAGGCTACGTGATGATGAATGACGAACTCGAAGGGTTAGAGAAGACATTACGCCAAAGTAAGGAACGCCAGGCGCAATTTGCTAAATGGCGCGATCAGGTTGAAGCCATTGACGCTGAATTCACACGCGTAAATGCCTGATGCCTGAAACGGTTTGGCGTCTGGCCAGGGTGCTCCCGCTGCGGGCATCCTGGCCACTGAGAATATTGTGCGGTCATAAAACGGTGCAGAACATATTGTGAAAGCCGATCGTCAGGCGCGAGTGCCTGAAAAGGGCAATACTCCTTTAATCGCTTTATCAGCAACCCCAACCACTGCCGCCTTGCTTGCCAATACACCTGCCATAACATCCCCTACTTGAGATTTATCGACGATTAACGCCCATCGTTTTACCTGATAACTTTCTGTTACGAAAAGGAGTTTCACTTAAGTTCAACGTTTATTGCTCACATAGCAGTTGTTTGTAAAATGACCGACAGGATTATACCCATAGCAAGTAGAGGGATTTGTGCAGCAATACACCAACGAGCTAACCGACGAAATAATAAAATCATCCTCTCAACCACCATTCACACCAGAAGAGATCGCCACATTTGACGAAAGCACGCAGCCGGAAGTGTTAAATCTGACCACACGATTTGCCACCTGCCCTGTCAAGCTAATATTCAGAATAGCAACGGTCGGAAGTCTTACCCGTAACGGTGGCGTTCTTCGAAAAGCATCAGGTAAGAGCACTGCTGGAGGATTTCAGGTCACACGAATAGGAGATAAGATTGTATACGCTGACGGCAGTGAAGCCACTATCATTTCTGGTGCTGGCAAGGCTCGAGTCATGCAGGGAGCATCCGCTGCACTGGTTGGAAGTATGCTTGATAATGGCGATGAAATAATCTCAACACCACAATCCAGCAATCGACTGGTATTCCGTGAGGGTGACTCTCTCCCGGAAGGATTCCTGATCATGCCTGGGAGTAAACACTAATGGGTGCTAAAGGGAATTATCTGCTCAGGGGTGATAAGACGGTTTGTGGTGGAAGGATCCTTGAAGGATGGAGCGATCATCAGTTCTTCGATAAAGACATGGCGTGCGAAGGTCATAAAGTGACTTGCGGCAAACATCCCGGGTATTACCGTATTTGCGGCGGGCTTGAAGACGACGATATACATGGTAAAAGGATTGCTGGAACGCTACACAGCTATAGTTCATGCCCCTGCAAATCGAAATTTGTTCCATCAAACTGGGATGATGACTACGAATTTGGTGGAGAACCAACAGTAACGCACATGGATTTGTCTCACCTCGTCGAGATGCCTGTACTTCCGGGACCAATTGCGGATCCTAAAACTGATAGCTTTGCTGACACCTGCAAACCCGAAGATAACCCGCTCTTGAACGGCGTTTATATCTGGACTGAAACCATCGAAACCGGACACGCTTTTGTTGCCGTGCATGAAAACAATACTGTATACATTTACACCCATGGCAGATACGGAAGAACTGGTGGGCCATTCGGAATGACGGGTGATGGTATTCTCGATTTTATGAAAGGTGATGATGCCCGAGACTATTACAGAAAAGAACTTTACGAAAACGACGCTCGAGTTTTTAAAATCAATGATGCAGTCATACCAGAAACCCGTGCATTCTTTGAAAATTTGTGGAAAGAAGGGCGAAAGCCCATAGGGGTAGAGGAAAACAGTGCTACAGATCGAACTGGTCTCTCTATTGACTCCTACGATGTAACGGGAAGCAACTGCACAACGCACACAGTAGCTGGCATAAAAGCCGCAGGCTCAACGATCTTTGATACAAGTTACAGCTCAAAAAGCACTCTGCTTCCTATTGAATCAGAAGAGCATTTCACCATACCAGTATCATTGCAAAATTACCTTCTCAGCAAAAGCCGAAGCCTACATTCAATGGCTGTTGTAGAAGTTACTGGCGAGTTTAAAAACCTGTATCCGAACGTGAACGGACAACACGTATCCCCAGAAGGTAGGGCAGGCAAAGCCAAACGATACGCCGCAGAAACAATGTCTTCACTAGGTTCGATTTCTCCATACTCAGGCGAAAATGTTGGCGCTGTTCTTGGAGATTATGATGAGTAGTTCAACTAAAACCATTCTTAGATGGGCTGGAATAGTCACAGTATCACTTTGCTACTTTATTACTCTGATAGCATCAACATTCACTTTTAGTGCATTTAGGGAAAGAGAAAGTGTGCGTTTTTCTGGCCCAATCTCATTAAAAGCCTACCAAGCTTCGATAGACTCGATCATGCAAGCCACTGATGGTGTTTTTACTGTCGCCCTGTTTGGCTTTGCGATCTGCGTACCTCTGATTCTGCTTATCTTTAAAAAAGTAAGATGATTTGGAAACACTCATAAACACGAACAGTGGCATAAAATTTTTCTTACGATGGGGAGGGATTTTCATCGTTAGCTTGGGTTACTTCTTCGGTCTGTTTGTCGCCTCACAAGCATTCGCGGTTTTCTCTGAAAATCAGACTCTTGTCTCAAACCCTGTTCCATTAAAAGAGTATTACCAAGCTGTTGATTCACTTGGTCAAGCTACAAGCGGTGTTTTTTATGTGGCAATTTACGGTTTCGCTGTCTGCGTACCTCTGATCCTACTTATCTTCAAAAAGGTGAGATGATTTGGAGAGCCGCGAAGCGATTGCGAGTAGAACAAAAACGATTCTTCGGTGGGGAGGCATTGCTTTAGTTTTCGCCATCTACTCTATCGCCCTGATGATTCCAGTGCTTGATTTTGGGTTAACCCGGAAATACAACGGCCCCCCTTCAACAGGTGAGATGGAAGCCCGTTTATGTGAGGCGATCATAGATGACTTATCGCGTTCAGTGGATAACCTCTTGATCAAAGCATTTTTCGGTAGTGCCATTTGCCTTGTTTTGGTCTTGCTCATTTTCAAGAAGGTGAGATGACAGCCAAAGGCTGGAATCCACCAGCCTTTCCCCTTCCCCCCGATTTTAGGCAATAGAAGCCATAAAGCCCCGTTGGTGATACAGCAACAAGCGGAGCGTAGCGACTTCATCGGATTGTCAGAAGGATCACACCTTATCAGGATAACCGTGTACCCATCGGGAAACACTCGTGAGTGTCACCCTTGCGGGAGCGTGGCTGAAACGCTGATAGAACCTACATGTCGTTTGTAGGTACGTTATTAACATAAACCTGTTTACGAGGCTCTGAGAGCCGCACATCGGGCTTGAAATGCGTGTGATCAGTCTGTTGTAAGAGACAATGCCCGGATCAGGCTTTTCCTTCACGTTGTGCTATCGCGGTGTGAGGTTGAAACTGCCGCCGCCGAAATAGTTATACTCTCACTTCCATAGTAACTATCCGTGACAACTAACAGTGTAATCCCCGTTGGTACTTCGTCGTTCAATGGTAGAACGATCACGGCAACTTACTTTAAGGTAAGTTGTTGATAGCGAAACACGTTTAAGCCAGCTACTGGCAGTGTTTTGCCACAAGGGGAGAGATCTGGAGCGGGCGAAGGGAATCGAACCCTCGTATAGAGCTTGGGAAGCTCTCGTTCTACCATTGAACTACGCCCGCTTTGATGGTGCGTAAGGCATTATAGACCTTACGCTTTTTCGCACAAGTCACTCACGCGCTAACCGGTGATTAATTAACCGTTTAGCATTTTGGCTTACTGCCCTGCGCAGGCAGATAGCGCTGAGGATCGATAGCGGTTGCACGGTAACGAATCTGGAAATGCAGGGCAACAGAACTCGCGCCCGTGCTGCCCATCGTCGCGATCTTTTGCCCGGCTTTCACATTTTGCCCGTTATTGACCAGCAACGAGTCGTTGTGCGCATAGGCGGTAATGTAGTCTTCGCCGTGCTTAATCATGATTAAATTGCCATAACCGCGCAGCTGATTCCCCACATAGACCACTTTTCCTGCTCCGGACGCATAGACTGGCGTACCGCGTGAGCCCGCAATATCGATCCCTTTATTGCCGCCCTCTGCCGTCGAATACGGGGTAATCACTTTTCCGCTGGCAGGCCAGACCCAACAGCGCTGTCCGACCGGCGGCCATGACGATTGCGGCACAGCGTAAGACGGCGTCACCTTGGCGGTTTTACCCTTCGAGGAAGAGGATTTTTTCGCCGTCGAGCTACCGCTATTGAGCCTGAGCTTTTGCCCTATTTCGATGGTATAAGGTGCAGAAATATTGTTCAGGCGAGCCAAGTCTTTCACGCTCGTTCCGGTTGAGCGCGAGATTTTATAGAGTGTGTCGCCGCGCTTAACGGTGTAGACCGCGCCGGAGTAGCTTCCCGAATCAGATGATTTACTGCCAGAACAGCCCGCCAGCAGCAATGCCAGCATCAGGCAGAAAAGAGCACTCAGGGGATTTCTCGTCAGGCTTCCTGCGAACAAAACGGATCCTTGGTCAAGGTAAATGGCGTCCTATGATAACAGCCTAAATCCTGTTGCCAACTTTTGCCGGTAATACATATTTAAGCTCGCGGCGACAACTCGTTTGGGAAAGAGTGAGATATAATTTCGCCATCCCGTCGTTCGGGTACTGGAGTCGGAATGAGCATACAAGAACACGTCATTTTGGTTAACGACCAGGGAGAGGTTGTTGGCACTCAGGAGAAGTACGCTGCGCACACTTCTCATACCTCGCTGCATTTAGCTTTCTCTTCGTGGCTGTTTAACGATCGGGGTCAATGCCTTGTTACCCGCCGCGCACTGAGCAAAAAAGCCTGGCCTGGCGTTTGGACAAACTCGGTCTGCGGCCATCCACAAATCGGCGAAACCACCGAACAGGCGATAGAACGCCGCTGTCGTTTCGAAGTCGGCGTAGAGATCGCGCATCTTACGCCGATCGCAGCAGATTTCCGTTACTGTGAGATCGATCCTTCGGGCATCGTTGAAAACGAAATTTGCCCGGTATTTGCAGCACAGATTGTCAGCCCGCTCAGGGTAAATCCCGACGAGGTGATGGACTATCAGTGGGTTGAACTGGCGTCACTGTTACGTACCCTGGAGGCCACGCCGTGGGCTTTCAGCCCGTGGATGGTTTCGGAAGCGGCTAACGCGTGTGAAAAACTCAGACAGTTCGCCGATAACCTAAAGGCATAAAAAAAGCCCCGACGTGATAAACGCCGGGGCTTTTCAATCGTTACGGTATTATTTTACCGGACGCATCGCCGGGAACAGGATCACATCACGGATGGTGTGGCTGTTGGTAAACAGCATCACCATACGGTCGATACCAATGCCCAGACCCGCCGTTGGCGGCAAGCCGTGTTCCAGCGCGGTCACGTAGTCTTCGTCGAAGAACATCGCTTCATCGTCGCCTGCGGCTTTCGCATCAACCTGATCCTGGAAGCGCTGCGCCTGATCCTGCGCATCGTTGAGCTCGCTAAAGCCGTTACCGATTTCACGGCCGCCAATAAAGAACTCAAAGCGGTCAGTGATTTCCGGGTTTTCGTCATTACGACGCGCCAGCGGAGACACTTCAGCCGGGTATTCGGTGATGAAGGTAGGCTGAATCAGATGCGCTTCTGCCACTTCTTCGAAGATCTCAGTCACGATACGACCCTGACCCCAGCTCTTCTCAACCTTGATACCGATGCTTTCCGCGATGGCTTTCGCAGAGTCAAAGTTATCCAGATCGGCCATTTCGGTTTCTGGACGGTATTTCTTGATCGCTTCGCGCATGGTCAGCTTGACGAACGGCTTACCAAAGTCGAACACTTCGTCACCGTAAGGGACTTCCGTGGTGCCGAGAATATCCTGCGCCAGGGTGCGGAACAGCGATTCGGTCAGCTCGATCAGATCTTTGTAATCCGCATACGCCATATAGAGTTCCATCATGGTGAACTCTGGGTTATGGCGAACAGAAATACCTTCGTTACGGAAGTTACGGTTGATTTCGAACACGCGTTCGAAGCCGCCAACCACCAGACGCTTCAGGTACAGTTCCGGCGCGATGCGCAGGTACATGTCCAGATCCAGCGCATTGTGATGGGTCACGAATGGACGCGCAGACGCGCCACCCGGAATCACCTGCATCATTGGTGTTTCGACTTCCATAAAATCACGGCCAACCATGAACTGACGGATGCCCGCCATAATCTGGGAACGGATTTTGAACGTTTTGCGGGATTCATCGTTAGAGATGAGATCCAGGTAGCGCTGACGATAGCGCGCTTCCTGATCCTGCAGACCGTGAAATTTATCCGGCAACGGACGCAGTGCTTTCGTCAGCAGGCGCAGTTCGGTGCAGTGAATAGAGAGTTCGCCCGTCTTGGTCTTGAACAGCTTGCCTTTTGCGCCAAGAATATCGCCCAGGTCCCACTTCTTGAACTGCTCGTTATAAATGCCTTCTGGCAGATCGTCACGGGAAACGTACAGCTGAATACGGCCACCGACGTCCTGCAACGTCACGAAGGACGCTTTACCCATGATACGACGGGTCATCATGCGGCCTGCAACGGACACTTCTACGTTCAGCGCTTCCAGCTCTTCGTTTTCTTTTGCATCGAAGTCAGCGTGCAGCCGATCGGAAGTGTGATCGCGACGAAAATCGTTCGGGAATGGAATACCCTGCTCACGCAGTGCAGCCAGCTTTTCGCGACGCGTTTTCAGCTCGTTATTAAGATCGACTACCGCGTCAGTGCCCTGTGCTTGTTGTTCAGACATGTTGGTTCCTCATAACCCTGCTTTCAAACTTGCTTCGATAAATTGATCCAAGCTGCCGTCCAGCACCGCCTGCGTGTTACGGGTTTCAACCCCGGTACGCAAGTCTTTAATGCGGGAGTCATCAAGGACATAAGAACGAATCTGGCTGCCCCAGCCGATGTCAGATTTGTTATCTTCCATCACCTGTTTCTCGGCATTTTTCTTCTGCATCTCCAGCTCATAAAGCTTCGCTTTCATCTGCTTCATGGCCTGGTCTTTGTTCTTATGCTGCGAACGGTCGTTCTGGCATTGCGTTACCGTGTTGGTCGGAAGGTGGGTAATACGCACCGCGGATTCCGTTCGGTTAACGTGCTGACCGCCCGCGCCAGATGCGCGATAAACGTCAATGCGCAAGTCGGCTGGGTTGATTTCGATATCGATATCGTCTTTCACTTCTGGATAGACAAACGCAGAGCTGAAAGAGGTATGACGGCGACCGCCGGAGTCGAACGGGCTTTTACGCACCAGGCGATGAACGCCCGTTTCGGTACGCAACCAGCCGTAAGCGTAATCGCCAATGATCTTGATGGTGATGGATTTAAGACCCGCCACTTCACCTTCAGACTCTTCGATAATCTCGGTTTTGAAGCCGCGCGCTTCTGCCCAGCGCAAATACATACGCGCCAGCATGCTCGCCCAGTCTTGCGCTTCGGTCCCGCCAGAACCGGCCTGGATATCGAGATAGCAATCGGCGCTGTCGTATTCGCCAGAGAACATGCGGCGGAATTCAAGCTGCGCCAGTTTCTCTTCTAATACGTCGAGCTCAGCGATCGTTTCGTTGAATGTTTCTTCGTCGTCGGCTTCGACCGCTAATTCCAGCAGACCAGAAACGTCTTCCAGTCCCTGCGTCATTTGATCCAGCGTTTCAACGATGGCTTCGAGGGAGGAACGCTCTTTACCCAGCGCCTGTGCGCGTTCAGGTTCGTTCCAGACGTCCGGCTGTTCCAGCTCGGCGTTTACTTCTTCAAGGCGTTCTTTCTTCGCATCATAGTCAAAGATACCCCCTAAGAACGGCGGAGCGCTCCGTAAGGTCTTGAATGCGGTTTTTTACCGGATTAATTTCAAACATGGTCTGTTTTCTTTATTGGACTAGTCAAAATGCGGTGATAAGAGCGGGATTGTACCCAATCCACGCTCTTTTTTATAGAGAATAGTGACGCTAAATTGGTCAGCTTACATCGGCCAGATATGATCGATGATGATTTGCAAACTGCGATTTCCGCGAAACTCATTGATATCCAGTTTGTAGGCCAGTTCGACTTCACGCACGCCGTTATCAGGCCAAACTGAGGTGTCGACGTTGAAAGCAATCCCATCCAGCAGCGGGCCGCCGCCAAGCGGTTCAACCATCACTTTCAGATGACGATCGCCCACCAAACGCTGTTGCAGTAGACGAAAACGGCCGTCAAACAGCGGTTCCGGGAACATTTGTCCCCAGGGTCCTGATTCGCGCAGCAGTTGCGCGATCTCCATGGTCATCTCAGCAGGCGTCAGCGCACCATCGGAAACCACTTCACCTTGCAGCAAGGCGGGATCCAGCCAGTCGGTCACCAGTTCGCTAAAGAGCCGTTGAAACTCATCAAACTTCGTCTCTTCCAGCGATAAACCCGCCGCCATGGCGTGACCGCCGAATTTAATCATCAGCCCAGGATGCAGCGTATCCAGACGCTCTAGCGCATCGCGCATATGCAGCCCCTGAATAGAACGACCCGACCCTTTTAGCGTGCCGTCACCCGCCGGTGCAAACGCGATCACCGGACGATGAAAACGCTCTTTGATGCGCGAGGCCAAAATACCCACGACGCCCTGATGCCATTCCGGGTGATACATCGCCAGCCCGCCGGGCAGCGTTTCGCTACTGCGCTCAAGTTTTTCACACAGCGTCAGCGCCTCTGCTTGCATCCCCTGCTCAATCTCTTTGCGCGTCTCATTCAGCGCATCCAGTTCATTCGCCAGCACGCGCGCTTCACCGATGTTGTCGCACAGCAGCAGCGCCACGCCAACAGACATGTCATCCAGTCGCCCTGCCGCGTTCAGACGTGGGCCCAAAGCAAAACCTAAGTCGCTTGCCGCCAGCTTTTGCGCATCGCGGTTGGAAATCTCCAGCAGCGCTTTGATGCCTGGTCGGCATTTCCCCGCGCGAATCCGGCTCAAACCCTGCCAGGTCAGAATACGGTTATTGGTGTCCAGCGGGACAACGTCCGCAACCGTCCCCAGCGCGACCAGATCGAGATATTCCGCCAGATTAGGCACCGCGATACCACGCGTCTCAAACCAGCCTTTATCACGCAGCAACGTGCGCAGCGCCAACATCAGATAGAACGCTACTCCCACGCCCGCGAGCGATTTCGACGGGAAGTCGCAGTCGCGCAGATTGGGGTTAATAATCGCTTCGGCAGCCGGTAAGGTGTCACCCGGCAAATGGTGATCGGTAACGATAACCGGGATCCCAAGCTGATGCGCCCGATCGACCCCGGCGTGTGACGAGATCCCATTATCGACGGTTAAGATCATCTGCGCGCCACGCGCTTGAGCCTGATCAACCACTTCCGGACTCAGGCCGTAGCCATCTTCAAAGCGATTAGGCACCAGATAGGTGACATTATCGCAGCCGAGCGCACGCAGGCTGAGCACCGTTAGCGCGGTGCTGGTTGCGCCATCGGCGTCAAAATCACCGACGACGACAATGCGCGTCCCTTCACGCAGCGCGTTGTAGAGCAGTTCAGTCGCTGTTTCTACACCGCTGAGCTGTTGCCAGGGCAACATGCCTTTGACGCTACGCTCAAGTTCATCGGCATTGCGCACGCCACGTCCTGCATAAAGTCGGCGCAGAAGCGGCGAAAGATCGGCAGGTAAATTAACGTTCTCATCCACCTCACGGCGGCGCAGTTGAGTCTTTGCTTTCACGCGAATTATTTACCGCCAGTCTGTTTCTGGTGTGCGTCGAGAAACTCTTTCATCTCTTTCGGCCCCTGATAACCCGGCACGACGTATCCGTTGCTCAGCACGATGGCAGGCGTTCCGGTCACGCCAAACTGCACACCCAGCGCGTAATGGTTCGCAATGTCGATGTCGCAGGACGCCGGTTTGACGCCTTTGCCGTTCATCGCATCATCAAACGCTTGTTTCGGATCTTTGGCACACCAGATGGCTTTCATGTCCTGCTCTGGCTGGCTCTGAATACCCGCACGCGGGAAAGCCAGGTAACGCACGGTGATCCCCAGCGCGTTGTAGTCTTTCATCTCTTCATGCAGCTTGTGACAATAGCCGCAGGTGATATCAGTGAAAACGGTAATAACGTGTTTTTCCTGCGCGGCTTTGTAGACAATCATCTCTTTTTCGAGCGCATTCAGGTTTTTCATCAGTAACTGATTAGTGATGTTAACCGGCTGCGCGCCGCTGACGTCATACATTGGACCTTGAACGAAATGCTTGCCGTCTTCGGTAACGTAGAGCACACCGCTGTTTGTCAGTACCGTTTTCATGCCGGCTACGGGTGCAGGCTGGATATCACTACTGGTCACGCCGAGTTTGGCCAGTGACTGTTTAATTGCCGCATCGTCAGCATGAGCAAAGCCCGCCCAGGATGCAGCCAGCAGAGAGAACAGCGCTAAAGATTTTTTCATTTTCGGTCCTATGACTATGTTTCGGCACTCACGCTCGCGGGTGGTGCTGTTGGTGTAGCTGCCGCAACCGTTCTGTTGCAACGTGGGTATAGATTTGCGTGGTTGACAGGTCGCTGTGTCCCAGCAACATCTGTACGACGCGCAAATCAGCGCCATGGTTGAGCAAGTGCGTTGCGAAGGCATGGCGCAGAACGTGCGGCGAAAGTTTTTCACTGTCGATACCCGCCAGTGTGGCGTAATGTTTTATGCGATGCCAGAAGGTTTGTCGCGTCATTTGTTGCGCACGCTGGCTGGGAAACAGAACATCAATAGAAACACCGTTCAGAAGCCATGGTCGACCATGCTCGAGATAGTTCTCCACCCAGTACACCGCCTCTTCGCCAAGCGGGACCAGACGTTCTTTGTTTCCTTTACCTATCACGCGGACCACGCCCTGACGCAGGCTAATATCGCTCATCGTCAAACCCACCAGTTCCGAGACGCGCAAACCCGTGGCATACAGCACTTCAAGCATGGCTTTATCGCGTAACTCCAGCGGCACGTCAACCGTCGGTGACTGTAATAATCTGTCAACTTGTGCTTCGCTGAGATCTTTAGGTAAACGCTGCGGCAGCTTGGGGGATGCCAGTAGCGCACTCGGATCGTCAGCGCGAAGCTTCTCGCGATACAGATGCTGAAACAGTCGTCTCATTGCACTCAGCAGGCGCGCGGAACTGGTGGCTTTGTAGCCGCCGTCCATACGTTCGGCCAGTAGAGACTGGAGATCGTCTCGCTGTGCCTGTTCGAGCGACAAGCCACGGTGCGCGAGCCATTCCGCCAGCATCGTTAAATCGCGACGATAGGCGCTCAGCGTGTTCTCCGCCAGGTTCTTCTCAAGCCACAGCGCATCGAGAAATTGTTCGATGAGTGCGAGATCCTTTTCCACGTCTGCTCCTGTGATTCTGCCCTCGGCCATTATGACGTAATGGTACAGCTTTCTGGTACACTACGCGCAAAGTCATAGCAAGTATTGAGAAGTTTACGCGATGAATATTGGTCTGTTTTATGGTTCCAGCACCTGCTATACCGAGATGGCCGCGGAGAAAATTCGCGACATTATCGGCCCTGAACTGGTGACGCTCCACAATCTTAAAGACGATGCCCCCACCGAAATGGAACAGTACGATGTTCTGATTTTGGGCATTCCGACCTGGGATTTTGGTGAGATACAGGAGGACTGGGAAGCCATTTGGGAGCAGCTCGATTCACTCAACCTGGAAGGCAAAATCGTTGCGCTTTACGGTATGGGCGATCAGCTAGGTTATGGCGAGTGGTTCCTTGATGCGCTCGGCATGCTGCACGATAAGCTTGCCCCAAAAGGCGTCCATTTTATCGGCTACTGGCCAACAGAGGGTTACGAGTTCACCAGCCCAAAACCGGTGATTGCTGATGGCCAGCTGTTTGTGGGCCTGGCGCTGGACGAAACCAACCAGTACGACCTCAGTGACGAGCGCCTGCAAAGCTGGTGTGAACAAATTCTGGGTGAAATGGCGGAAAAATTTAGCTAATCCGCTATCGACCGGGCGTCGGTTGCTGCAAAACCATCCGACGCAAATCTCGCCACTCGTCAGCATCCATACTGTCCGCCGAAAGCCATAAATGCTGGTTTCGTCCGCCTTGCACGTTACGCAAGCGAAACATCATGCCAAAACTCAGCATCCAGGGCGTACCGACGATTTCCCACTCTTTACCTTGCCAGCGCAGACGAGAGTCCATCAGCAGCTTGATTTCGCCCTGACAGGAATTGATACGTCGCTGGCTGCGCACGCTGTCGAACACCACAAGCGAGAGTAACAGCATCCATAACGGGGTGTAGCTGAGTGGCCACGGCATCAGCAAAACAAAGGCCGCAACCATTCCGTGGAGCAACAAAGACATCCACTGTGAGCGCCAGGATACGCGCAGATCAGATTGCCACAGGACCACGTTCCCGATTCCGTGTTTGAATTAATTGCACCATCCGTTGCAACTCGGTGTCGGCGGGCTTGCCGTGATTCATCAGCCAGTTGAATAAATCAGGATCGTCACTTTCAAGAAGGCGAATAAACAGACGCTTATCGTCATCGCTTAAGCTGTCGTATTCATATTCGAAGAATGGCATGACGGAAATATCAAGTTCGCGCATGCCGCGGCGGCACGCCCAGTGAATACGAGCCTTATTGCTAATGTCCATGTTGATTTCCTGCTAAACGTTTCTTCTACCTCTAAGAGGGACGATTTCTAGTGTAACGTGTTTTTTGCCGTTTCATTACAGGAAAATCACTGACTGGAAGCACGCTTCCAGAAAAATCCCCTATAAAGAGAGCGGATTACTCTGTTTTGCGTGACGCTACGCAGAACGTTAATAAGGCACAATTGGGCTGCTGAAAGGGCTTGCAATGACTGCTGTCTCTTTTACCATTAGGCATTAACAAAGCGTTAAGCAATTCAGGATATCACTATGGCTTTTACACCATTTCCTCCTCGCCAGCCTGTCGCCTCCGCGCGTCTGCCGCTGACGCTTATCTCTCTTGATGACTGGGCTTTGGCAACAATCTCTGGCGCTGATAGCGAAAAATATCTTCAGGGTCAGGTCACTGCCGACGTCGCCCAGTTAGGCGAGCATCAGCATCTGCTGGTGGCGCATTGCGATCCTAAAGGAAAGATGTGGAGCAATCTGCGTCTGTTCCGTCGTCAGGATGGTTTTGCCATTATCGAACGCCGTAGCCTGCGAGATGCGCAACTGACTGAACTGAAAAAGTATGCGGTTTTCTCTAAAGTGACAATCGTTGCAGACGACGAAAATGTGCTGCTTGGCGTCGCCGGTTTTCAGGCCCGCGCGGCGCTGAAAACTCTTTTCAGCGAGCTGCCTGATGCTGATAAACCATTGATTAATGATGGCGCGACTTCCCTTCTGTGGTTTGAATACCCAGAGGAACGCTTCCTGCTGGTCACGGATGTCGCGACTGCGGAGCGCGTGACCGAAGCGCTGCGTGGCGAAGCACAATTCAACAACAGCCTGCAGTGGTTAGCGCTGAATATTGAAGCGGGTCTGCCGATCATTGACGCGGCAAACAGCGCACAGTTTATTCCGCAGGCTACCAATATTCAGGCACTCGGCGGCATCAGCTTTAAAAAAGGCTGTTACACCGGTCAGGAGATGGTGGCCCGGGCAAAATTCCGCGGGGCCAATAAACGCGCGCTGTGGTATCTGGCAGGAAACGCCAGTCGCGTTCCAGAAGCCGGTGAAGATCTCGAGCTGAAAATGGGTGAAAACTGGCGTCGCACAGGTACTGTGTTGGCTGCTGTTCAGCTGGACGATGGCCGAGTTCTGGTGCAGGTGGTGATGAACAATGACATGGAAGCTGACAGCGTGTTCCGCGTGCGTGACGATGCCAATACATTAAGCATCCAGCCGCTGCCGTATTCATTAGAAGAGTAATACTTTGCCCGGCAGTGGATTCATTGCCGGGCGTTCAAAACGTTAAGCCTGCGCCACGTATAAATATATCGCCAGGAAATGGCACACGCTGCCGCCCAGCACGAAGCCATGCCAGATAGCGTGGTTGTACGGAATACGTTTACAGACGTAAAAAATCACCCCGAGTGAATAGATGATCCCCCCCGCCGCAAGCAGCGTCACCCCACCCGCGTCCAGCTTTGTCGCCAGTTGATATACCACGATCAGCGACAGCCAACCCATCGTCAAATATGTCACCAGCGACAGCACTTTAAACCGGTGCGCAATCGTGAGCTTAAACAAGATACCGAGCAGTGCCAGTCCCCAAATGACGATCATCAGGCCGCGTGATAAGGGCGAGTTCAATCCCACCAGCAAAAATGGCGTATAGGTTCCGGCAATCAGGAGATAGATAGCGCAGTGATCAAATTTCTTAAGCCAAATTTTGGCACGCTGATGCGGAATGGCGTGGTAAAGCGTTGAGGCGAGAAAGAGGAGAATCATACTCCCGCCATACAGGCTATAGCTGGTAATAGCCAGCGCATTGGCGTTCGCATCAAACGCCTGCACCAGCAGAAGTACCAAACCGACAATACCAAAAACGAGGCCAATCCCGTGACTAATGCTGTTGGCTATTTCCTCAGCCAGTGAATATCCCTGTGCAACGATTGGTTTGCTCACTATAGGAAACTCCAGGAAAACAGAAGATAAAAATGTATCACCAAACTATGCTAACTGAGAACGATTCCAGTGAACACATGTTAGCTAAAATAAATACCTATTCCAGAATAATCCATTAAAATCATTACATTGAGGTTAAAATTCACCTAACACTCGTTCACTTTTATTAAAGGCATTTAAATTCAATCACATAAAACTGGGACTGGTTAGGGTAAATCTCGGCGATAACCGCTTTGAGTGCTTCCAGTGACATGTTTTCCTGCTGCGCATGTTTTTCGGTTAACGCATCCAGCGTCACCGTCGACGTGCGGATGACTTCAACGGTGCAAAAGTACCCCTCATCCTCATAGCGCCCAACGCGCAGAATATCGCCTGCTTTAAAATGTGATTCTGATTCGTCGCGGATAGTGATGGTTTTACGCCCGGCCAGAATGTCTTCCTGAAAGCGCTGAAAAAAAGTAATGTCGTTTGGCTGCATGGTATTATTCCCTGAAGATAAAGTCTGATAAGTGAGTTTAGCCAGCGTGAGCATGTTCTCCCATTCTGCTATTGCCAGTCTCAACAATCTTGAGATGATGGTTTACAACTATGCTATCAAAAACCGCGACAAGGTCACGTACATGACCATCCGCGAACTGGCGGACGCGGCGGGAGTCTCCACCACCACCGTGCTGCGCTTTTGCCGCAAGCTCAACTGCGAAGGCTATTCTGAATTCCGTGTGCGGTTTAAATTGTATTTAGAGAATAATGAACCGCAGCAGGCTAATTTCGGTGCCAGTGAAATTATCAGTTTCTTCCGCAGTGTTAATAACGAAGAATTCGATTCGTTATTAGCGCACGCTGTCGATATTATATTATCGTCAGAGCGTATTATTTTTGTTGGCGCTGGCACCTCTGGTTCGCTGGCAAAATATGGCGCGCGGTTCTTTTCAAATATTGGAAAATTCAGCAATCATATCGACGATCCTTATTTTCCGGTCACCAACGACATGGCAAAAAATGCGCTGGCGATTGTGCTTTCTGTTTCCGGTGAAACCGAAGAGATCCTGCGCTTCGCCAGCCAGTTCAGCCTGCACAACTGTAAAGTGCTCTCCATCACCAGCCATGAACACTCTCGACTGGCAAAACTTGCCGACTTTAATCTCTCATGGCATGTACCTCAAACCCGCATTGGCGGCGTCTACGATATAACCACTCAAATCCCGGTTATTTATATTCTTGAATCGTTAGGTCGGAAACTGGCGAAGAAACTGGCGGAATAAAACAGGCTGTTTTTTTGATGTAACAAATCACATAAACCGCCATTTGTTATATCGTGACATTTAATTCCGCTTTGCTAGACTCGAACACAACAGCAATAATTCGAGACTAGCCAATATGAAAAAACTCACCTTACCAAAAGACTTTTTATGGGGCGGCGCGGTCGCTGCTCACCAGGTCGAAGGCGGCTGGAACAAAGGCGGCAAAGGGCCGAGCATTTGTGACGTGCTGACCGGCGGCGCGCACGGCGTTCCTCGCGAAATCACGCAGGAAGTGATCGACGGGAAATATTACCCGAACCACGAAGCCATCGATTTTCACGGTCATTACAAAGAAGACATCAAGCTGTTTGCTGAGATGGGCTTCAAATGCTTCCGAACCTCTATCGCCTGGACGCGTATCTTTCCGAAAGGCGACGAAACCCAGCCCAATGAAGAAGGCCTGAAGTTTTACGACGACATGTTCGATGAACTGTTGAAGTACAACATCGAACCGGTCATCACCCTCTCCCACTTCGAAATGCCGCTGCATCTGGTGCAGGAGTACGGTGGATGGACCAACCGTAAAGTGGTGGATTTCTTCGTGCGTTTTGCCGAAGTGGTCTTCGAGCGCTACAAAACGAAGGTCAAATACTGGATGACCTTTAACGAAATCAATAATCAGCGTAACTGGCGTGCGCCGCTGTTCGGTTATTGCTGCTCTGGCGTGGTGTACACCGAGCATGAAAACCCGGAAGAGACCATGTACCAGGTGCTGCACCATCAGTTTGTGGCCAGCGCACTGGCGGTAAAAGCCGCGCGTCGTATTAATCCAGAGATGCAGGTGGGCTGCATGCTGGCGATGGTGGCGCTCTATCCGTTCTCCTGCAAACCCGAAGACGTGATGTTTGCTCAGGAATCAATGCGTGAACGCTATGTCTTTACCGACGTCCAGCTGCGCGGTTACTACCCGTCATACGTGCTGAACGAATGGGAACGCCGCGGTTTCTCAATCAAAATGGACGCTGGCGACGAGCAAATCCTGCGTGAAGGCACCTGCGCTTACTTAGGTTTCAGCTATTACATGACCAATGCGGTCAAAGCGGAAGGCGGGACAGGTGACGCGATTTCTGGCTTTGAAGGCAGCGTGCCAAACCCACATGTGAAAGCTTCAGACTGGGGCTGGCAGATTGACCCTGTGGGTCTGCGCTATGCGCTGTGCGAGCTTTACGAGCGCTATCAGAAACCACTGTTTATCGTGGAAAACGGTTTTGGTGCCTACGATAAAGTGGAAGAAGATGGCAGCATCAACGATGACTACCGCATCGACTACCTGCGCGCTCACGTCGAAGAGATGATCAAAGCGGTTACCTACGACGGTGTAGATCTGATGGGCTATACGCCATGGGGCTGCATCGACTGCGTGTCATTCACCACCGGTCAGTACAGTAAACGCTACGGCTTTATCTACGTGAACAAACACGACGACGGGACTGGCGACATGTCGCGTTCCCGTAAGAAAAGTTTCGAGTGGTACAAAGCGGTGATCGCCAGCAACGGCGAAACGCTCTAGCCACCCCAGCCCTTTCCCCTGCGGGCGAGATCGAAAAGATCGCACCGACTCCCCCTCTCCGCAAAGGATGAGGGGGAAAACTGCACCGCGTATTCCTCTCCCCTGCGCGAGAGGAATTATTTCCCGCCCGCTAATTCAAGAAAACTTCCCGTCACGTAAGACGCCTTTTCGCTCAGCAGCCAGACAATCGCCTGCGCCACCTCTTCGGGCTGGCCGCCGCGCTGCATCGGCAACAGAGACTTCACCCGATCTACACGCCCCGGCTCACCGCCAGAAGCATGAATGTCGGTATAAATTAGCCCTGGACGCACGCAGTTCACGCGAATGCCCTGCGCCGCCACCTCCAGCGATAATCCGATGGTCAACGAATCTACCGCACCTTTCGAGGCGGCATAATCGACATACTCACCGGGAGCCCCAAGACGCGACGCCGCAGACGACACATTCACTATCGCCCCGCCTTTGCCGCCGTGTTGATGAGACATGCGTTTCACCGCTTCACGACAGCAGAGGAAATAGCCCGTCACGTTAGTGGTTAATACGCGATTGATGCGCTCGGCGGTCAGATTTTCAATCGTGCTTTGCTCAAACAAAATGCCGGCGTTGTTGACCAGCGCGGCCAGCGGTTCGCCTTCACGGTCCAGGCTTTCGAACATCGCCATCACCTGCGTTTCGTCGCTGATATCAGCGCGTAACGCAAAAGCCTTGCCGCCGGAGTCGGTAATTTGATTCACCACATCCGTCGCGGCTTTGATGTTGTGGTGATAATTCACCGCCGCCGTGTAGCCTTCACGCGCCAGTTGCAGCGCGGTCGCTTTACCAATTCCGCGGCTTGCGCCGGTTACAAGAGCAATAGCCAAGAGACGTCCCTCCAAAATAAAAAAAGCCGGGCATCACTCGCCCGGCTTAAGCAGTCACGTTAAGTATTACTGATATTCGCTCATTGGCACGCAGGAGCAGAACAAATTGCGGTCGCCATAAACGTCATCAAGACGTTTCACCGTTGGCCAGTATTTGTTTGCCACGCCCGCCGGGAAGACCGCCACTTCGCGGGTGTAGCCGTGATGCCACTCCGCTACCAGCTCGTTTTGCGTGTGCGGCGCATTGACCAGCGGGTTATCTTCCAGCGTCCATTCGCCCTGCTTCACGCGGGTGATTTCATTGCGAATCGCCAGCATCGCCTCGATAAAGCGATCCAGTTCAACTTTGCTTTCTGACTCGGTCGGCTCAACCATCAGCGTGCCCGCTACCGGGAACGACATGGTCGGTGCGTGGAATCCGTAGTCAATCAGGCGCTTGGCGATATCCAGTTCGCTGATCCCGGTTTCGTCTTTCAGCGGACGAATATCCAGAATACATTCGTGCGCCACGCGGCCATCACGACCGGTATAGAGCACTGGATAGGCGTCTTTCAGACGTGTGGCAATGTAGTTGGCGTTCAGGATCGCTACCTGACTTGCCTGTTTCAGCCCTTCTGCGCCCATCATACGGATGTACATCCAGCTGATTGGCAGAATGGATGCGCTGCCAAACGGTGCCGCGGATACCGCGCCCTGACGGGTCAACATACCTTCAATCTGCACCACACTGTGGCCTGGAACAAACGGTGCCAGGTGCGCTTTTACGCCAATCGGTCCCATACCCGGGCCGCCGCCGCCGTGCGGGATACAGAAGGTCTTATGCAGATTCAGGTGCGAAACATCCGCGCCGATAAAGCCCGGAGAGGTGATGCCCACCTGCGCGTTCATGTTCGCGCCATCAAGATACACCTGGCCGCCGAACTGATGCACAATCTCGCACACTTCACGGATGGTTTCTTCGTACACACCGTGCGTGGACGGATACGTGACCATAATGCAGGAGAGTTTTTCGCCCGCATGTTCTGCTTTGGCACGCAGATCGGTCAGGTCGATGTTCCCGTTTTTGTCGCATGCGACGACAACGACTTCCATTCCCGCCATCTGCGCGGATGCCGGGTTGGTGCCGTGTGCGGAGCTTGGGATCAGGCAGATATCGCGATGACCTTCGTTGCGGCTTTCGTGGTAATGACGAATCGCCAGCAGGCCGGCGTACTCGCCCTGTGCGCCGGAGTTTGGCTGCATGCAGAGTGCGTCATAACCGGTCAGCTTCACCAGCCAGTCGGAGAGCTGGTTGATCATCTGATGATACCCTTCCGCCTGTTCTGCCGGGCAGAACGGGTGCAGCTCAGAGAACTCAGGCCAGGTAATCGGAATCATTTCTGCGGCGGCGTTCAGCTTCATGGTGCAGGAACCCAGCGGGATCATCGCCTGATTCAGCGCCAGATCTTTGCGCTCCAGAGAGTGCATATACCGCATCATCTCGGTTTCGCTGTGATAGCGATTGAATACCGGGTGAGTCAGAATCGCATCATCGCGCAGCATGCTTTCCTGAATAGAGCGGCTATCGTGCGCCACTTCTTTATCCAAGGCATCGACGTCAAGTCCGTGTGCATCGCCCAGCAGGACGTTAAACAGATTTTGCACGTCCTCGCGGGTGGTGGTCTCATCCAGCGTGATACCGACGGCGTTGAGAATATCGCTGCGCAGGTTGATCTCTGCGGCTTCTGCGCGCGCCAGCACACCGGCTTTATCCGCAACTTCAACACACAGCGTGTCAAAGTAATGGGCATGGCGCAGCTTCAGGCCTTTTTGCTGTAAACCGGTAGCCAGAATATCCGCAAAGCGATGAATGCGGGTCGCGATGCGCTTCAGGCCCACTGGACCGTGGAACACCGCGTACAGGCTGGCAATATTCGCCAGCAGTACCTGAGAGGTACAGATATTGGAGTTCGCTTTTTCGCGACGAATGTGTTGCTCACGCGTCTGCATCGCCATACGCAGCGCGGTATTGCCCGCGGCATCTTTCGACACACCGATAATGCGGCCAGGCATAGAGCGTTTGAATTCGTCTTTTCCGGCGAAGAATGCCGCGTGCGGGCCACCGTAGCCCATCGGCACGCCAAAGCGCTGCGCGGAACCGAAAACAATATCCGCGCCCTGTTTGCCCGGTGCCGTTAACAGCACCAGCGTCATAAAATCGGCCGCCACGCTGACAACAATTTTGCGGAATTTCAGCTCGGCAATCAGCGCACTGTAGTCGTGTACTTCACCGGTGGTGCCGACTTGCTGCAACAGCACGCCGAAGACATCCTGATGATCCAGCACTTTATCTGCATCATCGACAATCACGTCAAAACCAAAGGTTTCGGCACGCGTACGCACAACGTCCAGCGTTTGCGGATGCACGTCAGCCGCGACGAAGAAGCGGTTGGCGTTTTTCAGCTTGCTCACGCGTTTTGCCATCGCCATCGCTTCGGCGGCGGCAGTTGCTTCGTCCAGCAAAGAAGCAGAGGCGATGTCCAATCCGGTCAGATCCAGCGTGACCTGCTGGAAGTTCAGCAACGCTTCCAGACGGCCCTGAGACACTTCCGGCTGATAAGGCGTATAGGCGGTGTACCAGCCCGGGTTTTCCAGCATGTTACGCAGAATAACCGGCGGCAACTGCACTGGGGTGTAACCCATGCCAATGTAAGACTTAAAGCGCTTGTTGAGACCGGCAATGGCCTTCAGTTCCGCCAGCGCAGCAAATTCCGTTGTCGCCTCACCCACTTGCGGCGGCGTGGCGAGCTGAATGTCTTTCGGCACGATCTGGCCGATCAGTGCGTTTAACGAATCCGCGCCAACTGTCTTCAGCATCTCCTGCTGTTGCTGAGCATCCGGCCCAATGTGACGTTCAATGAAGGCGCCACGGTTTTCAAGCTGGCTTAAAGTCTGTGTCATGAGCGATGGTTCCTGAAACGTGCGGTGAATCGATGTAGAAATCGTGATTGTCTTGCCTTGATACGCTTAATCATTCGCGTTGCAGGAAGGCAGCGACGCTGCGAATCCTCAGGAGCTTACATGAGTAAGTGACTGAGATGAGCGAGGACGCCTACGCACCTGCAACGTGAAGGATGACGCGTATTTACTCGTTTTCTAGCAGAGCGGCATACGCCGTCGCATCCAGAAGCGCTTCCACTTCTGCTTCGTCAGCCGCGCGGATTTTGAAAATCCAGCCGTCGGTGTACGGGTCACTGTTCACCAGCTCCGGAGAGTCGCTCAGCGCATCGTTGACCGCAACGATTTCGCCGCTCACGGGTGCGTAGATGTCGGATGCGGCTTTAACTGATTCCGCTACCGCGCAGTCGTCGCCCGCACTGACGGTCGTGCCGACGTCCGGCAGGTCGACAAACACCATGTCACCCAGCAGCTCTTGCGCATGCTCGGTGATCCCTACGGTGTACGTGCCGTCGGCCTCTTTGCGCAGCCATTCGTGTTCTTTACTGTATTTCAGTTCTGCTGGCACATTGCTCATTGGAATTCTCCTGATAAAAAATGATTAGGCGACCGGCTTACCGGCGCGAACAAAAATCGGTTTAGTCACTTTGACCGGCATTTCACGATTACGGATCTGCACAATGGCGGTTTCGCCAATGCCAGCCGGAACGCGCGCCAGCGCAATGCTGTAGCCCAGCGTCGGCGAGAAGGTACCGCTGGTGATCATGCCTTCACGCTGATTGCCGAGCTCATCGGTAAATCGCACAGGCAGCTCGTTACGCAGCACGCCTTTTTCAGTCATCACCAGGCCGACCAGCTGATCGGTGCCTTTTTCGCGCTGCATCTCAAGCGCTTCGCGGCCAATAAATTCACGATCGGCAGGTTCCCACGCGATGGTCCAACCCATGTTGGCGGCCAGCGGAGAGACGGTTTCATCCATTTCCTGACTGTACAAATTCATGCCAGCTTCCAGACGCAGCGTATCACGCGCGCCAAGACCAGCAGGTTTGACACCGGCTTCCACCAGCGCATGCCAGAATTCGGCAGCTTTCTCGTTCGGCATCGCAATTTCGTAACCCGCTTCACCGGTGTAACCGGTGGTGGCGATAAACAAATCGCCCGCCTGCACGCCGAAGAATGGCTTCATGCCCTCAGTCGCGTGACGCTGCTCATCCGTGAATAACGTGGCGGCTTTCGCCTGCGCGTTAGGACCCTGAACGGCGATCAGCGACAGATCGTCACGAACGGTAATTTCGACGGCGTACTTTTCAGCGTGTTGGGAAATCCAGGAGAGGTCTTTTTCGCGGGTGGCGGAGTTAACAACGAGGCGGAAGAAATCTTCAGTGAAGTAATAAACAATCAGGTCGTCTATGACGCCGCCGGAGGCATTTAACATGCCGGAATAGAGCGCCTTGCCTGGGGTCTTGAGCTTAGCGACGTCGTTTGCCAGCAGATAACGCAAAAACTCCCGGGTGCGGCTCCCGCGCAGATCGACAATGGTCATGTGCGACACATCAAACATACCGGCGTCGGTGCGCACGGCATGATGCTCATCGATTTGTGAGCCGTAATGCAGCGGCATCATCCAGCCATGGAAATCCACCATGCGTGCACCGCATAACGTGTGTTGTTCGTATAAAGGAGTTTGTTGAGCCATCTTGTCCTCGTTGAATAAGCAGGGCTATCTTGTGTTTCGCATAAAAATCCATCACGAAACCCGGCGTTGGCATCACGCCTGGACGCCGACGCAAACGTTCTCTTTTACCTGAACTTACCACCGAAACCAGGGATTAACCATAAGGTAAAACGGGTCATCACATTAGCTTATGACTAAAAAACACCAAAACGACAACAGAACGATTCACTGGATAAATGCAATTAACGCCGAGTAAACGCAATGTAATGGCCGAGTTATTTAGATAAGAGTGATATTTAATGCGGAAAAAGATGGCGATTTCCCATCATGAAAAAAACGCGAGATTAGATAATCTAATGCGAATTAGGGTGTGAAATTAGAATATTTCAAATGAGAGAAATGTCCCGGCTCAGAAGCCGGGAAATGAAAGTGTGATGGGGGTCTAACTTAGCGCAGCCAGTCTGGCAGATCGTTCAACCCCATCGCCTGACGAAGCAGTTGGGGTTTTACACCTGGAAGAGTATCGGCCATTTTCAGACCCAGATCGCGAAGCAGTTTTTTGGCGGGGTTATCGCCTGCAAATAGCTCGCGGAATCCCTGCATACCCGCCAGCATCATCGCGGCACTGTGCTTGCGGCTGCGCTCGTAGCGGCGCAGATAAAGGTGCTGACCAATGTCCTTCCCTTCACGATGTAAACGACGCAGCTCTTCGATGAGCTCAGCGGCATCCATAAAGCCCAGGTTAACGCCCTGTCCCGCTAAGGGATGGATGGTATGCGCAGCATCACCCACCAGCGCCAGACGGTGCGCCGCAAACTGGCGCGCATATCGGCCAGTCAATGGGAACACCTGGCGCTCGCTTTCAAGCGCACACAGACCCAGGCGGTTATCAAACGCCATGCACAGCGCCTGGCTGAATTCTTCCAGCGTCGCGTCCTGCATCTGCTGGGCTTTCTCCGGGATCAACGACCAGACAATTGAACACAGATGCGGATCGCTCAGCGGCAGAAACGCCAGAATGCCGTCATTATGGAAGATCTGACGCGCTATGCCACCGTGCGGCTCAGCGGTACGAATCGTCGCGACCATCGCGTGATGACGGTAATCCCAAAACGTCAGTGGGATATCCGCTTTATTTCGCAGCCAGGAGTTCGCACCATCTGCGCCAACAACCAGACGCGCCGTTAGCATCTCGCCACTCTGCAACGTAATGAAGGCTTCGTTCTCACCCCAGGCGACTTGCTGCACCTGTGCAGGCGCTAACAGCGTAATATCTGCGCTGTGCTGCGCTTTTTGCCATAGAGCATGATGAATGACCGCATTTTCGACGATGTGACCCAGATGGCTGTAGCCCATGCTTTCGTCATCAAACGCAATGTGACCAAAGCTGTCTTTGTCCCACACTTCCATCCCGTGATAACAGCTTGCGCGAAACGCCGTGATATCTGACCAGACGCCAAGACGCGTCAGCAGCTTTTCGCTGGCGGCGTTGATGGCCGATACGCGAAGTTCAGGCGGTGCGTCCGGGGCTACGGGCTGCGGTGGCGTGCTTTCAAGAACGGCAACGCGCAGGCCGCTTCCCTGCAAACCGCAGGCTAAAGCCAGCCCAACCATTCCGCCGCCAACAATGGCAACATCAACATTCTGCACTGAGTTAACTCCTTAACGCGCGACCCAACCAAGAGTCCGCTGCGCCAGCACGTTACGTGCCGGAATGAATAGTTCCATCGCCATCAGCCCCGCATTGCGCCCGGCAACCAGCGGTGCCCAACGGTTTGCGAAAAGATGCACCAGGCCATCGGTGACGCCAATAGTGGCCTCTTTGTCTGTCTGGCGACGCTTCTGATAGTGGCTGAGTATGGCATAGGCACCGTAATCATTGTGATCTCGCCACGCCTGTGCCAGCGTCTCTGCCAGGCTCATCACGTCGCGTAAACCCAGGTTAAATCCCTGTCCTGCAATTGGATGCAGCGTTTGCGCGGCATTGCCGACTAAGGCGACGCGATGGGAAATGGATTGCGATGCAGTGGTCAGCGCCAGGGGGTATGCGGAACGCTGTCCCGCATGGGTGATACGACCAAGCCGCCAGCCAAATGCTTTTTGCAGCTCGTCGCAAAAACGGGCGTCAGACCAGGTCATCACCTCGTCAATACGGTCCAGCGCGTGACACCAGACCAGCGAACTGCGTCCGTCCGACATCGGCAGCATCGCGAGGGGGCCGAACTCAGTAAAACGTTCGAACGCACGCCCCTGATGGGCGACAGCGGTAGAAACATTCGCAATCACCGCCGCCTGACCGTAAGGCTGCTGATGCCATTCAACGCCACACTGGGTGGCCAGCGCGGAGCGAGAACCATCAGCAGCGACCAGCAGTTGCCCTTCGAGCGTGTCGCCATTATCAAGCGTAACGCTGACGCTATCCTGGCTACGGGTAAAACTGGCCACCCGCGCTGGGCAGTGCAGCGTGACGCCAGGCGCATCCTGCAATAAGCGGAATAAACGCAGGCCAACGTCATGCAGCTCAACGACATGCCCCAGCGCGTCAATGCGGTAATCCTGCGCATCCAGCGTCACGAAACCAGCATGGCCCCGGTCGCTGACATGAACGGTGTTGATTGCGGTTGCACGGTCGGCGATGGCTTGCCAGATCCCCACGCGTGCGAGTTGCTGGCAGGTGCCTTGCGCCAGCGCAATCGCTCGGGCGTCAAAACCCGGGTGCTCAGAAACCTGCGGGGCAACCGCTTCGACAAGATGCACGGGCAATTGCCCCTCGGTGAGCTTAGAAATCACCAATGCCAGCGTCGCGCCAGTCATGCCACCACCCACAATGATGACACTCATGCGCGTGCCGCCGCCATCAGCGCTTCGATATCGTCTGCCTTTTTCACCACTTGCGCAGTCATATTTTCGTTACCGGTTTCGGTAATGACGATGTCGTCTTCGATACGGATGCCGATGCCGCGATACTCGGCAGGCACGTCAGCATCCGGGGCGATGTAGAGTCCCGGTTCGACGGTGAGCACCATGCCCGGCTCAAGCGTCCGCGAGCGGTCAGGCCCGTAGCCGCCGACATCATGCACATCCAGCCCCAGCCAGTGGCTCAGGCCGTGCATAAAGAATGCGCGGTGCGCGTTATCCGCAATGAGCTCATCAATGTCGCCGTTGAGAACACCGAGATTCACCAGGCCTGTGACCATAATGCGCACGACTGCGCCCGTCACCTCCTGAATCGACGTGCCGGGGCGGAACAGCGTTAATGCAGTTTCGAGTGATTCCAGAACGATGTCGTAAACGGCTCGCTGCGCAGGGGTAAATGTGCCGTTCACCGGGAAGGTACGGGTGATATCACCGGCATAGCCTTTGTATTCGCATCCTGCATCGATCAGCACTAAATCGCCGTCGCGCAACGCACTTTCATTTTCCGTGTAATGCAGAATGCAGCCATTTTCACCGCCGCCCACAATGGTGTTATAGGACGCAAAGCGCGCGCCGTGGCGGGAAAACTCGTGAAGGATTTCGCCTTCAAGCTGATATTCGAACATGCCCGGACGACATTTTTCCATCGCGCGGGTGTGGGCCAGCGCGCTGATTTCGCCCGCACGACGCATGGCCTGTAACTCTTCTGACGATTTAAACAGGCGCATTTCATGAACTATAGGACGCCAGTCGGTGAGCGATGCGGGCGCAGATAAATTCTGACGCGACCCTTTGCGGAGTTTATCCAACGCAGTGAAAACGATATCGTCCGCGTATGCGTACTCACCCTGCGCGTGGTACACCACATCCAGACCGTTGAGCAACTGATAAAGCTGTTCGTTGATTTCGCTAAAGGCCAGCGCGCGCTCTACGCCGAGTTTTTCGGGAGCGGCATCCTGACCTAAGCGACGACCAAACCAGATTTCTGCAGTGAGATCGCGAACACGATTGAACAAAACGCTGTGGTTATGGGTGTCATCGCTTTTTATCAGCACCAGGACCGCTTCCGGCTCGTTAAAACCGGTGAAGTACCAGAAATCGCTGCTTTGGCGATACGGATACTCGCTGTCGTTGCTGCGCGTCGCTTCCGGTGCGGCAAAAATCAGCGCCGCGCTTCCAGGCTGCATTTTTGCCAACAGCGCCCGGCGGCGGCGAAGATACTCCTGCTGAGTCATGACACCCTCCTGTGCGTTCTTATTCTTAATGTAATGTCGGTTTGCGGACTTCCGGTGCGGTTGGCTGCGAGCGCGTAAAAGTATCGTGGCACAGCAGCGCGGCAACGCGCACATACTCAATAATCTCTTCGACAGACATTTCCAGCTCTTCCTGGTCTTCGTCTTCATCGTAGCCAAGCTGGGCAATGTTACGCAGATCGTCGATAGCTTCACCCGCTTCGCCAGTGACTTTATCAAGCTTAGGCTGCGTCACGCCCAGACCTAACAGATAGTGGTTTACCCACCCCGCCAACGCATCGGCGCGATCAAACACGCTAACGTCATCGCCATCAGGCAGATAAAGCTGAAAAAGGAAGCCGTCATCTTCCAGCGAGTCGCTGGTGGCCGAGTGCATTTTACGCAGCGTTTCCGCCAGCTCGTGACCAAACGCCAGACCTTCGTTTGTCAGGTCGTGAAGCAGCGGCTGCCATGAGCTGTCGCTGTTTCCGCCGCACAGCATGCCACTGATCAGACCGTGCATTTCAGCAGGGGTCAAACCCACGCCCTGCTGGTTAAGTAACTGGCTTACTTCGTTGTAACCAGGCATTTCGTTCTGTATAGACATGCGCATTCGTCATCGTTAGGAGAATATTCATGATATGCTACCACTTTGGACCCTGGAGATACCAGAAAAGGGCTTGTATCTTCATATCATGGTAGCTATAGTGTCGCCCCTTCGCAGCCCCCGGGCCATGAGCGAAGGTCGCGCAGTCAATAAGCAGGAAGGTGGCATGTCTGCACAACCCGTCGATCTCCAAATTTTTGGCCGTTCGCTGCGAGTGAATTGTCCGCCTGAACAAAGGGATGCTTTGAGTCAGGCTGCGGACGATTTGAATCAGCGGTTGCAAGATTTAAAAGAACGCACTAGAGTCACAAATACTGAGCAGTTGGTTTTCATCGCCGCGTTGAACATCAGCTATGAATTAACTCAGGAAAAAGCGAAGACCCGCGATTACGCGGCGAGCATGGAGCAACGCATTAAAATGCTCCAGCAGACCATCGAACAAGCGTTGCTTGATCAAGGTCGCACTCCCGAAAGACCGGGACAAAAGTTTGAATAACACTTCGCAGTTGACTATGGTAGAGTGACTGTGAAGAAAAAATTTCTCTGAGATGTTCGCAAGCGGGCCAGTCCCCTGAGCCGATATTTCATACCACAAGAATGTGGCGCTCCATGGTCGGTGAGCATGCTCGGTTCGTCCGAGAAGCCTTAAGACTATGACGACATATTCACCTTGAACCAAGGGTTCAAGGGTTACAGCCTGCGGCGGCATCTCGGAGATTCCCACTCTTCTTACTACCTAGCTTCTACCATGACGCAACTTCCTGAAGTTCCTGCATCTCGACAAGAAATCCGTCAGTTTATCCGCAAACAACGTCGTGCGCTGTCCCCCGATCAACAAGCTCACTTTGCCCAACAAGCCTCGGCACGTATGATGGCCTATTCGCCCGTTGTGATGGCGCATACGGTGGCGCTGTTTTTATCGTTTGATGGTGAACTGGATACCCAACCGCTGATCGAACAACTGTGGCGCGCCGGAAAGAAAGTCTATCTGCCCGTTTTACATCCCTTCAGCCCGGGTAATTTGCTGTTCCTGCATTATCATCCGCACAGCGAACTGGTCGTAAATCGTCTGAAAATCACTGAACCCAAACTGGATGTGCGCGATGTTTTACCGCTCAATGAACTGGATGTGCTGATTACGCCGCTGGTGGCATTCGACAGGTATGGTCAACGCCTGGGAATGGGCGGTGGATTCTACGATCGCACACTACAGAACTGGCAGCAGCATGGCCTACAGCCGGTAGGATATGCGCATGATTGTCAGGGCGTAGACAGACTTCCGGTAGAGAAATGGGATATCCCGCTGCCCGCCGTGGTCACGCCATCAAAAGTATGGGAGTGGTGATAAAAAAACGGTAACGCCAGTTACCGTTTTTACTGTTTGCGTCCTCTTCCGACGCAGAGAAATCAGTGTGCGGCAGATCAGTACAGCAGGCGCGCGCGAATCGTTCCTGGAATCGCCTTCATGCTCAACAGCGCTTTCTCAGCAACATCGTCTTCAGCCTCAATGTCGATAACCACGTAGCCCATCTGTGCGTTGGTCTGCAGATACTGCGCGGCAATGTTGACACCCTGCTCGGCAAAAATCTGGTTAATCGCTGTCAGCACACCAGGGCGATTCTCGTGGATGTGCAGCAAACGACGCCCGCCGTGCAGCGGCAGAGACACTTCCGGGAAGTTCACTGCAGAAAGCGTGGAACCGTTGTCGGAATATTTGCTCAGTTTACCCGCCACTTCCAGACCGATATTTTCCTGCGCTTCCTGCGTCGAACCACCAATGTGTGGCGTCAGGATCACGTTGTCGAACTCTAACAGCGGAGTGGTAAACGGATCGCTGTTGGTTGCCGGCTCCGTTGGGAAGACGTCGATTGCCGCGCCCGCCAGGTGCTTACGCCTGAGCGCGTCACACAAAGCTGGAATATCCACAACCGTGCCGCGAGCGGCATTAATCAGCAGCGAGCCCGGCTTCATCAGCGCGATCTCTTCTGCGCCCATCATATTCCTGGTAGAGGCATTTTCCGGCACATGCAGACTCACCACATCGCTCATATTCAGCAAGTCAGAAAGATGTTGAACCTGAGTGGCGTTGCCCAGCGGCAGTTTGCTTTCGATATCATAGAAGAACACATTCATACCCAGGGATTCGGCAAGAATGCCGAGCTGCGTACCGATATGGCCGTAACCAATAATCCCGAGCTTTTTGCCACGCGCTTCATAAGAGCCTGAAGCCAGTTTGTTCCAGATGCCGCGGTGCGCTTTGGCATTCGCTTCCGGAATACCGCGCAGAAGCAACAGCAGCTCACCGATCACTAATTCCGCGACCGAACGGGTGTTGGAGAACGGTGCGTTAAAGACCGGCACGCCGCGTCGCGCTGCTGCATTCAAATCGACCTGATTGGTACCAATACAGAAACAACCGATGGCCACCAGCTTTTCAGCACACGCAATAACGTCTTCAGTTAGATGCGTACGGGATCGCAGGCCAATGAAGTGGGCATCACGGATGGATTCTTTCAGCTGCTCTGTATCCAGCGCACCTTTGTGGAATTCGATGTTGGTGTAACCTGCTGCGCGAAGATTATCGAGTGCTTTCTGATGCACCCCTTCGACGAGCAGAAACTTAATCTTGTCTTTTTCCAGTGATACCTTTGCCATTTACCCGACCCTGTTTGTCTGAACTGTTGTTGTGCTGGATTTAAATCCGCTCCCGCCAACATATCAAAAAAAACTATTGCAGCAATATGAACGTTTGCGTCGGCACTCTGAAGAAAAGTCATCCAGAGCAAAATGACAGCATAAAATGCTGCGGTAATTTTGAAAGGCGGAAGGATCGTCAGGAGAGGTCAAAAAACGTGATACAAGTCACCGAATTTGGCTTTTGAAAAATATTTAACGGGGAGAGGACTCCCCCCGTCAGATCATTTTACGATGGTTTTCACGCCGTCAGCGGTGCCGATCAGCGCCACATCCGCGCCACGATTGGCGAATAGCCCTACAGTCACTACGCCCGGAATCGCATTGATGGCATTTTCCATCGCCACGGCGTCCAGAATTTCCAGATTGTAAACGTCCAGAATCACGTTACCGTTGTCAGTGACCACACCCTGGCGATATTCCGGGCGACCACCCAGCTTCACCAGTTGACGAGCAACCGCGCTGCGCGCCATCGGAATGACTTCGACCGGCAGAGGAAAAGTCCCCAGGATATCGACCTGCTTGGAGGCATCGGCGATACAAATGAACTTATCAGCAACGGAAGCGATAATTTTCTCACGCGTCAGCGCCGCGCCGCCGCCTTTGATCATCTGCATGTGGCCGTTGATTTCGTCGGCACCATCCACGTAAATGCCCAGACGATCCACTTCGTTCAAATCGAACACGGTAATGCCCAGACTTTTCAGTTTTTCCGTTGAAGCATCAGAGCTGGAAACTGCACCCTCGATCTGCCCTTTCATCGTTCCAAGCGCATCAATAAAGTGTGCTGCGGTCGAGCCAGTACCCACACCGACAATAGTGCCCGGTTGTACGTACTGGAGTGCGGCCCATCCTACTGCTTTTTTCAGTTCATCCTGCGTCATGATCGTTTGCCTGTGGTGTGAAAACTCAGGGCGCATTATAGAACACGGACACCCCGAATGTCCCTGTGACCGGTATCACATTAACGCGTAAAGACACGACTGCTCCGACGTGGTCAGAATTCGTCAGTCACAAAGAGGAATTTGTGTCATAGTGCAGAATAAGCAAACTCAGGAGTACTGCCTCGCAATGAAACGTCCGGACTACAGAACACTACAGGCGCTTGATGCCGTTATTCGTGAACGAGGTTTTGAGCGCGCAGCGCAAAAGCTGTGCATCACTCAATCCGCCGTATCACAGCGAATCAAACAGCTGGAGAATATGTTCGGACAACCGCTGCTGGTGCGTACCGTGCCGCCGCGCCCGACAGAGCAAGGGCAGAAACTCCTTGCCCTGCTACGTCAGGTGGAATTGCTGGAAGAAGAGTGGTTGGGTGATGAGCAAACCGGCTCCACGCCGCTGCTGTTATCGCTGGCGGTGAACGCCGACAGTCTGGCAACCTGGCTGCTGCCCGCGCTTTCAGCCGTTCTTGCGGACTCACCGATTCGCCTTAATTTGCAGGTGGAAGATGAAACCCGAACGCAGGAACGTCTGCGTCGCGGCGAAGTTGTGGGGGCAGTGAGTATTCAACCGCAGGCGCTGCCGAGCTGTCTTGTCGATCAGCTGGGTGCTCTCGACTACCTGTTTGTTGGCTCGAAAGCCTTTGCCGATCGCTATTTCCCCAACGGCGTGACGCGCGCCGCACTGCTGAAAGCACCCGCGGTCGCATTCGATCATCTCGACGACATGCACCAGGCGTTTTTGCAGCAGAATTTCGATCTCCCGCCGGGCAGCGTGCCGTGCCATATCGTCAATTCATCAGAAGCGTTTGTGCAGCTGGCTCGCCAGGGCACGACCTGCTGTATGATCCCGCATTTGCAGATTGAAAAAGAGTTGAAGAGCGGTGAGCTTATCGACTTAACGCCAGGTTTGTATCAGCGCCGGATGCTGTACTGGCACCGATTTGCGCCAGAAAGCCGCATGATGCGCAACGTCACGGACGCGCTGCTGGCCTATGGGCATAAAGTATTGAGACAGGATTAACGAAAGAAACCCCTCTCCCGCGGGAGAGGGGTTATGCTCATTACTGCGATTTTGTTGCCGGTTCTGTTTGCTGAGCCTGTGCAGGCTCAAGCTGGAACACCACGTCGACCTGATCATCAAACTGAATCGTCGGCTGCTCGTAGGTTTCTTCCGCTGAAACAGGCGCTGCATCAGCCTTCATCATGCGAACCATCGGGCTTGGCTGATAGTTTGAGACGTGATAGCGCACACTGTACACAGGACCCAGCTTGGTTTTAAAGCCTGAAGCCAGTTCTTGCGCCTGACGCACGGCATCATCAATAGCCGCTTTACGGGCTTCGTCTTTATACTTCTCAGGTTGCGCAACGCCCAGTGACACGGAACGAATTTCGTTCAGTCCCGCCTTCAGCGCGCCGTCAAGCAGTGAATTCAGCTTGTCGAGCTGACGTACCGTGACTTCCACAGTACGCACAGCGCGATAGCCTTTCAGAACGCTTTTGCCATTCTGATAATCATAATCCGGCTGAGTCCGCAGATTGGCGGAGTTGATATCCTTTTTCCCAACGCCATTTTGCTCAAGGAAGGAGAGATATTGCGCAACACGATCGTCTGCCTGCTTTTTAGCAGAAGCGGCGTCTTTCGATGCCACGTTCACTTCAATTGCAAGCGTTGCAACATCCGGAACGGCATCAACGCTCGCTGTGCCAGAGGTGACAATGTGCGGACCATCAGGCAATTCGTTTGCCTGTACCGACATTGCGCCAAAACTTACTAATGCCGCCAGGGCCATCACTTTACACTTCACTGTCATTCCTCCATGTTGCGAAGAGAGCCCTTGAACAGGGCGCATGCCAGCAAGCTTAGCGGGTCTGCTTCAGTTGTCCATAAGAGAACGCTTAGTTGAGCAATCCCTGAATATGATGAACTCCCTCTTTCGCGAGCTGGAAAGCAATAAACCACATCACTACGCCAACCAGGGTATTAATGACGCGCTGCGCTTTCGCCGTGCGTAGACGCGGTGCCAGCCATGCTGCCAGCAGTGCCAGGCCAAAGAACCACAGGAACGAGGCGCTGACGGTACCGAGCGCAAACCAGCGTCTCGGCTCCACATCCAGCTGTCCGCCCAGACTGCCAAGGACCACAAACGTATCCAGATAAACATGCGGATTAAGCCAGGTCACGGCCAGCATAGTAGCGATGATCTTCCAGCGCCCTTGCTTCATGACCTCCGCGCTTGCGAGTTCCAGATTACTGCTCATCGCCGTTTTTAGCGCACCAAAACCGTACCACAGCAAAAATGCGACGCCACCCCAGGTCACCAACGCCAGTAGCCACGGCGACTGCATCAGCAACGCACTGCCCCCAAAAATCCCGGCGCAAATCAGCAGCAGATCGCTCACCGCGCACAGCATCGCAATCATCAAATGATATTGACGGCGAATGCCCTGATTCATCACGAACGCGTTTTGCGGACCGAGGGGAAGAATCATCGCCGCGCCGAGCACAAGCCCTTGAAAATAATAAGATAACATGAGTTCAATCTCGAAAAGATGTCTTTAGGTGCAGACTATACTTCGGGATTGTTATTAGAGGAAATTGATAATATTAATTGGCAATTAGCATAGCTAATATAAAGCCCGGACGCATTTGCGCTACCGGGCTAAAAGAGAAAAATTATTCTGCTTCTTTTACACGCTTGAAATTCACATCCATCTGCGGATACGGGAAGCTAATACCATTAGCGTCAAATTCGCGCTTAATACGCTCCAGCACATCCCAGTATACGTTTTGCAGATCGCCGCTGTTGCTCCAGATACGCACCACAAAGTTGATGGAAGAAGCGCCGAGCTCGTTCAGTCGAACGGTTCTTTCGCGATCTTTCAGGATACGTTCGTCAGATTCGATAATGTTTTTGATGAGTGATTTCACCTTATCAATATCCGAATCGTAAGAGACGCTAATAATCAGTTCGTTACGGCGTACCGGCTCGCGGGAAAAGTTAATGATGTTGCCCGCAATAATCTTACCGTTGGGGATAACCACGATACGCCCATCGACGGTGCGCATGGTGGTGGAGAAAATCTGCACCTGCAGCACGGTCCCCGCGACGCCGCCTAAGTCGACATATTCTCCTGAGCGGAAAGGACGGAAAGTGACCAGCAGCACGCCTGCAGCAAGGTTAGACAGAGAGCCTTGCAGCGCCAAACCAATGGCTAAACCTGCCGCACCGAGCACCGCGATGACGGATGCGGTCTGGACGCCCACTCGGCCCAACGCAGCAATCAGTGTGAAAGCGATAACTCCGTAGCGCACCAGTGCAGACAGAAAATCCGCGACCGTTGCATCAATATGACGCGCGCGCATGACGCGATTAAGCGCATTGGAGACAATACGCGCCACGATCATACCCACGATAATAATCGCGATTGCCGCCACGATATTGACCGCGTAACTCAACAGCAGCGCCTGGTTGCGCACCAGCCAGGTTCCCGCATTGTTTATGCCATCGACTACACCGAGATCTTCCATTTATCTGTCCTTTTGCTAAATCAAAACACCAAACATCCGTCCCACCAGGAGACAGGCAAGTGAGTTAAGGGTAAACAAAAAGTCAGGAATATGCCAAACAGATCACAAAATGCAGTGTTGCAGGGTGTTGAAAAACCATAAAAAAAGGCCCGCATATGCGGACCTTTCTGACGCTTTTAGCAGCTCAAATTACAGAACGTCTACCGCGTTCAGCTCTTTGAATGCCTGCTCCAGACGGGTGATCATGGAAGTCTGAGCAGCACGCAGCCATACGCGTGGATCGTAGTATTTTTTGTTCGGCTGGTCGGCGCCTTTCGGGTTGCCCAGCTGGCCTTGCAGGTAAGCTTCGTTGGTTTTGTAGTACTGCAGGATGCCGTCCCAGGTTGCCCATTGGGTATCGGTATCGATGTTCATTTTGATAACGCCGTAGCTTACGGAGTCTTTGATTTCCTGAGCAGAAGAACCGGAACCGCCGTGGAAGACGAAGTTCAGGCTATTGTGCGGCAGGTTATGTTTCTTAGAAACATAGTCCTGGGAATCACGCAGGATAGTTGGCGTCAGCACAACGTTGCCTGGTTTGTAAACGCCGTGCACGTTACCGAAAGAGGCCGCGATGGTGAAACGTGGGCTGATTTTGCTCAGTTCAGTGTACGCGTAATCCACGTCTTCTGGCTGGGTGTACAGTGCAGAAGCGTCCATGTGGCTGTTGTCCACGCCGTCTTCTTCACCGCCGGTGCAACCCAGTTCGATTTCCAGGGTCATATCCATTTTGGACATGCGCGCCAGGTATTTGGAACAAATTTCGATGTTTTCTTCCAGGGACTCTTCGGACAGGTCGATCATGTGAGAAGAGAACAGTGGCTTACCGGTTGCTGCGAAGTGTTTTTCACCCGCGTCCAGCAGACCGTCGATCCACGGCAGCAGTTTCTTCGCGCAGTGGTCGGTGTGCAGGATAACCGGAACACCGTAGTGCTCAGCCATCTGGTGAACGTGGTGCGCACCAGAGATTGCGCCCAGGATTGCCGCGCCCTGAGGAACGTCAGTTTTCACGCCTTTACCCGCGATGAACGCAGCGCCACCGTTGGAGAACTGAACGATTACCGGAGCTTTAACTTTTGCAGCGGTTTCCAGCACGGCGTTGATGGAGTCGGTACCCACGCAGTTCACCGCTGGCAGTGCAAAGTTGTTTTCTTTAGCTACCTGGAACACTTTCTGAACGTCATCACCAGTGATCACGCCAGGTTTTACGAAATCAAAAATTTTAGACATGTTACGAGTCCTGTATCTTCGGCCGTTAGAAAAGGTGCGAGCTCAAAAAGCGCGCTGAAATTTGGGCAGGTTTCCCTGCCCTTGAATGGCTTACTTCTTAGCGCGCTCTTCGAGCATTGCTACTGCTGGCAGAACTTTGCCTTCCACGAACTCGAGGAATGCACCGCCACCAGTGGAGATGTAGGAGATCTTGTCAGAAATACCGAACAGGTCGATTGCTGCCAGCGTATCACCGCCGCCTGCGATGGAGAACGCGTCGCTGTCAGCGATAGCGTTAGCCACGATTTCAGTCCCTTTACGGAAGTTAGGGAATTCGAACACGCCAACCGGACCATTCCACAGAATGGTTTTCGCGTTTTTCAGGATATCAGCCAGTTTCTGTGCAGACACATCGCCCAGGTCCAGTATCTGCTCTTCATCTTTGATGTCGTTAACAGATTTCAGGGTTGCGGTCGCGGTTTCAGAGAACTCAGTCGCGACGCGAACATCCGTTGGGACTGGAATATCACACGTGGTCAGCAGACGTTTAGCTTCTTCAACCAGGTCCGCTTCGTACAGGGATTTACCCACGTTATGACCTTGCGCAGCAACGAAGGTATTTGCGATACCGCCGCCAACAATCAGCTGATCAGCGATTTTAGACAGGGAATCCAGAACGGTCAGCTTGGTAGAGACTTTAGAACCACCCACGATCGCAACCATTGGACGAGCAGGTTCTTTCAGTGCTTTACCCAGTGCGTCCAGCTCTTCAGCCAGCAGTGGACCTGCACAAGCGACGTCAGCAAATTTACCGATACCGTGAGTAGAAGCCTGAGCACGGTGAGCAGTACCGAATGCATCCATTACGAACACGTCGCACAGTGCCGCGTATTTTTTGGAGAGGGCTTCGTCGTCTTTCTTCTCGCCTTTGTTGAAGCGAACGTTTTCCAGAACAACCAGCTCGCCTTCAGCCACTTCAACGCCGTCCAGGTAGTCTTTAACCAGACGTACCGGGCTGGACAATTTGTCTTTCAGGTAATTAACAACCGGCAACAGAGAGAATTCTTCGTTGTACTCGCCTTCGGTCGGACGACCCAGGTGAGAGGTTACCATCACTTTAGCGCCTTGTTTCAGGGCCAGTTCGATGGTTGGCAGAGATGCACGGATACGCGCGTCGCTGGTCACTTTGCCATCTTTAACGGGTACGTTCAGATCGGCACGGATGAAAACGCGTTTACCTGCCAGATCCAAATCGGTCATCTTAATTACAGACATGGTGAATCCTCTCGTTGATTCTTAAAGTTTTGCAAGCGCACTTTGCGCCCTACCTGAAACCTTGCGCGGCCATGGCTAACGTGGTGTCGAGCATCCTGTTAGCAAAGCCCCATTCGTTATCACACCACACCAGCGTTTTGATGAGGTGGGCACCGCTGACCCGCGTCTGTGTACCATCAACAATGGCACTGTGGGGGTCATGGTTAAAATCTACTGAGACCAACGGTAATTCCGTATAGTCAACTATACCATGAAATGAACCCTGTGCTGCTTTTTGCAGTAACAGGTTGACTTCACTTGATTTTACCGGTTTTTTCACCGTCACACTGAGATCAATTGCGGTGACATTTATGGTCGGAACACGCACCGCAATCGCTTCAAAACGATCGTTAAACTGCGGAAAAATACGGGTAATTCCTGCCGCCAGTTTGGTGTCCACCGGAATGATTGACTGACTCGCGGCGCGCGTGCGGCGCAAATCCGGATGGTACGCGTCAATCACCTGCTGATCGTGCATGGCAGAGTGGATCGTCGTTACAGTCCCTGACTCAATGCCATAAGCATCGTCTAACAGTTTAATGACCGGAATAATGCAGTTTGTCGTGCAGGAGGCGTTGGAGACAATACGGTGTTCGGCTTGCAGTTCATGGTGATTCACGCCGTAGACAACCGTCGCGTCAAGATCGTGACCACCGGGATGGGAAAACAGGACTTTTTTAGCGCCTGCCGCAAGGTGTGCTTCTCCGTGTTCACGGTTACCGTATACGCCGGTGCAGTCGAGAACCACATCCACGCCCAATTCACGCCACGGCAGCGTTTCAATACTCTGCTCATGCAACACGCGAATGGCATCGTCGCCCACGAATAACTGCTCTCTTTCCTGGCGAACATCCCAGGCAAAGCGCCCGTGGCTGGTGTCATATTTCAATAAATGCGCCATGCCCACGGCGTCAGCCAATTCATTGATGGCCACCACGGTGATTTCCGCACGACGCCCGGATTCATATAAGGCACGAATCACATTGCGTCCGATGCGACCAAACCCATTTATCGCTACGCGTACGGTCATAGGTCTCCTGCAAGGCTTTCCCTGAGTTTGAGGTGGCTGAAAGAGTAATCCAGCAACGCCCGGAGGGGAATCCTCGCCTGTCACAAACTGCGACTGATTGGTCAATTGTCAAACAGATTAACAACTGAAACGCTTCAGCAAGAATAAGCGAAACAGAGAATAAAAGGAACGTTCGGGCAAGCCAATAAGACAGCTATATGACTTGCGTCACATTTTAAATGGAATAATTCACAACGTTTTCACACGATGGTGGAATAGCAGACACAAAAAAGCCGGCGGGGGTGAAAGTAAAACGGTAACCCAAAGGTTACCGTTTTTAGTGTTTGCACCCTCTCCCGTGGGAGAGGGTTGGGGTGAGGGCATCAGTCCGCACACACCCTGTAAACCGCGATTACAGCAGTTCTTTGGCTTTCGCGACAACGTTTTCAACGGTGAAGCCGAACTCTTCAAACAGCAGCTCAGCCGGTGCAGATTCACCGAAGGTGGTCATCCCGACGATAGCGCCGTTCAGACCAACATATTTGAACCAGTAGTCAGCGATACCGGCTTCAACTGCGACGCGAGCAGTAACCGCTTTCGGCAGCACGGATTCGCGATAAGCAGCTTCCTGCTTGTCGAACGCATCGGTAGACGGCATGGAAACCACGCGCGCTTTAACGCCTTCGGCAGACAGATTTTCCCATGCAGCAACAGCCAGCTCAACTTCAGAACCGGTCGCGATGAAGATCAGCTCTGGCTGGCCAGCGCAGTCTTTCAGCACGTAACCACCGCGAGCGATGTTTGCCAGCTGCTGTTCGGTACGATCTTGCTGGGCCAGGTTCTGACGAGAAAGAATCAGCGCGGTTGGGCCGTCCTGACGCTCAACGCCATATTTCCACGCCACGGCAGATTCAACCTGATCGCATGGACGCCATGTGGACATGTTAGGCGTCACACGCAGAGAAGCCACCTGCTCAACCGGCTGGTGAGTTGGGCCATCTTCGCCCAGACCGATGGAATCATGGGTGTAAACCATCACCTGACGCTGCTTCATCAGCGCAGCCATACGCACAGCGTTACGGGCGTATTCGACGAACATCAGGAAGGTAGACGTATAAGGCAGGAAACCGCCGTGCAGGGCGATACCGTTAGCAATCGCCGTCATACCGAATTCGCGTACACCGTAATGGATGTAGTTACCGGCAGTGTCTTCGTTGATTGCTTTAGAGCCAGACCAGATCGTCAGGTTAGACGGAGCCAGGTCAGCGGAACCGCCCAGGAACTCTGGCAGCCACGGACCAAATGCTTCGATCGCATTCTGAGACGCTTTACGGCTGGCGATTTTGGACGGATTAGCTTGCAGATTCGCGATGAATTCGTTTGCTTTGGCGTCGAAATCAGCCGGCATGTCGCCTTTCATACGGCGAGTGAATTCAGCCGCTTCCTGTGGGAAGGCTTTCGCGTAAGCAGCGAATTTCTCATTCCATGCGGACTCTTTCGCCTGGCCTGCTTCTTTAGCATCCCACTGCGCATAGATTTCTGACGGAATTTCAAACGGAGCGTGTTTCCAGCCCAGTTTTTCACGGGTCAGCGCGATTTCAGCGTCGCCCAGCGGGGCACCATGAGAATCGTGCGTACCTTCTTTGTTTGGCGAACCGAAACCGATGATGGTTTTGCACATCAGCAGGGATGGTTTGTCAGTGACTGCGCGCGCTTCTTCTACTGCACGTTTAATGCTGTCGGCGTTATGGCCATCAACACCACGTACCACGTGCCAGCCGTAGGCTTCGAAACGTTTAGCCGTATCGTCAGTAAACCAGCCTTCAACGTGACCATCGATAGAAATACCGTTGTCATCATAGAACGCAACCAGTTTACCCAGCTTAAGGGTACCAGCCAGAGAGCACACTTCGTGAGAGATACCTTCCATCATGCAGCCATCGCCCATGAAGGTGTAGGTAAAGTGGTCAACGATGTCGTGGCCCGGACGGTTAAACTGTGCCGCCAGCGTTTTCTCAGCAATCGCCATACCTACCGCATTCGCCACGCCCTGACCCAGTGGGCCAGTGGTGGTTTCAACGCCAGCGGTGTAACCCACTTCTGGGTGACCAGGCGTTTTAGAGTGCAGTTGACGGAAGTTTTTCAGCTCTTCAATTGGCAGCGCATAGCCAGTGAGGTGCAGCAAGCTGTAGATCAGCATAGAGCCGTGGCCGTTAGACAGCACAAAGCGGTCGCGGTCAGCCCATGATGGGTTTTGCGGGTTGTGATTCAGGAAATCACGCCACAGGACTTCGGCAATGTCAGCCATACCCATAGGGGCGCCCGGGTGACCGGATTTGGCTTTCTGTACTGCATCCATGCTCAGCGCACGAATAGCATTAGCAAGCTCTTTACGTGAGGACATTTTAACTCCAGATCGGACTGTTAAAGGCTATGCCCTTGACGACAGCGCGTTTTGGGCTATGCCAGAAAAAAGTGCCAACAATGTAACCCAAGCGACAAAGCATGTACATGGAGCATTCTTTTGCCGTTTAAGAAATCTCTGGATCATGCTCGCATGTTGCGCAATCTACTCGCCCGCCCCTGTAGATATTCCTTATACTTAGCTTCACGACCGCTTCGCTGTCGGAAAATTTTCGGATTTTATTCAGATCAACGGGTACGGAAGCAACATCATGAAAATGCGTGCAATAGTGCTGGCCTTGGGTACAACGTTCCTGCTCGGCGGCTGCCAAAATATGGATTCAAACGGTCTGATGAGCTCCGGTGCAGAGGCTTTTCAGGCCTACTCACTGAGCGATGCACAGGTTAAAGAGCTGAGCGATCAGGCCTGCAAAGAGATGGATGCGAAAGCAACCATTGCGCCCGCCAACAGCACATACGCGCAGCGTCTGAACAAGATTGCTTCCGCGCTCGGTGACAACATCAATGGCCAACCGGTGAACTATAAGGTTTACGTCGCAAAAGACGTCAACGCGTTTGCCATGGCTAACGGCTGCATTCGTGTTTACAGCGGTCTGATGGACATGATGACGGATAATGAAGTTGAAGCGGTCATTGGCCATGAGATGGGCCACGTCGCCTTGGGCCATGTGAAGAAAGGTATGCAGGTGGCGTTAGGCACCAACGCGGTTCGTGCAGCAGCGGCGTCTGCGGGCGGGATTGTCGGCAGCTTATCGCAGTCTCAGCTTGGTGATGTGGGCGAAAAACTGGTGAACTCTCAGTTCTCCCAACGTCAGGAATCCGAAGCGGATGATTACTCTTACGATCTGTTGCGCAAACGCGGCATCAATCCATCGGGCTTAGCCACCAGCTTTGAGAAGCTGGCTAAACTGGAAGAAGGTCGTCAAAGCTCAATGTTTGATGACCACCCGGCGTCCGTTGAGCGCGCCCAGCATATCCGCGATCGCATGAAAGCTGACGGAATTAAGTAATTCCGTGGGCCGGGTTGCATCACGCTTCCCGGCCCATTAACGCTTTTACTCGCCTTTCTTCGCAGCCTGGATATACAGCATTTCCAGCGCCAGCGTCGCGGCCGCCAGTGCGGTGATTTCTGACTGGTCGTAGGCCGGAGCGACTTCCACCACATCCATCCCCACGATATTCAGATCTTTCAGACCACGAACCAGTTTAATCGCGCGATCGGACGTCAGGCCACCGATTACCGGCGTGCCCGTACCCGGTGCAAAGGCCGGATCCAGACAGTCGATGTCGAACGTCAGATACACAGGCATGTCACCCACGATCTGCTTCACCTGAGCGATGATATCGTCTACGCCACGATCATTCACCTGACCGGCATCCAGAACGGTAAAGCCGTTGTCTTTATCAAACTCGGTGCGAATACCAATCTGTACAGAATGGTTTGGATCGATCAGACCTTCGTTTGGCGCGGTATAGAACATGGTGCCATGGTCAAATTCGCAGCCGTTCGCATAGGTGTCGGTATGGGCATCGAAATGCACCAGCGCCATTTTACCGAAATGCTTGGCATGCGCGCGCAGCAGAGGCAGGGTCACAAAATGATCGCCACCGAAAGAGAGCATACGTTTACCGGCAGCCAGCAGCTTCTCGGCATGCGCCTGCAGTTTTTCGCTCATCTCACGCGCATCACCGAAGGCATAAACCAGATCGCCACAGTCCACCACGTTCAGACGCTCGCGCATGTCGAAATTCCACGGGAAGCGATTATGCTCCCAGGCCAGGTTCGTCGACACCTGACGGATGGCCGCCGGGCCATGACGACCACCGGCACGGCCTGATGTCGCCATATCAAACGGAACGCCGGTGATCACCCAGTCAGCGTCGCTATCGTACGGCTGGAAGTTCATCGGAAGACGTAAAAAACCAAACGCGTTAGATACCAGAGAGTTGTCGTACTGATGACCTAAAGTGCTCATATCCTGACCTCTTATAGAGTCGATACGTTAAAAGAGATGAAAAAAAATCCCCTCCGCGTCGTTAAACCCGACGAGGAAGGGATTGATTCGTTTATTGCTTAATGGCGCGAATTATCGCCGTTAATTCATACAGGTTCAAGTGAGTATAAGGCATTGTTCAGTCCGATGCCCTTTACGCTGCCCCTCTCGGGAACGCGTATTTACTCATCTTCCAGGTATGTATAACCGTACAGACCCGCTTCAAACTCTTCCAGGAACTGCTGCTGCAAAGCGGCGTCCAGATCGGTGTTTTTCACCTGATCGCGGAACTGCGTCAGCAGTTTTTTCGGATCCAACTGCACGTATTCCAGCATGTCCGCAACGGTGTCGCCCTCATCAGAAAGCTCCACTTCAACGTTGCCGTCAGGGAAGACAAACACATCCACCGCTTCGGTATCGCCGAACAGGTTGTGCATATTGCCCAAAATTTCCTGATACGCCCCGACCATGAAGAAGCCCAGCATTGGCGGGTTCTCCGGATCGTACTCCGGCATTGGCATCGTTGTGGCGATACCGTCGCCATCAACGTAGTGATCAATTGCGCCATCGGAATCACAGGTGATATCCAGCAAGACAGCACGGCGTTCCGGCGCATGATTCAGCCCTTCAAGCGGCATCACCGGGAACAGCTGATCGATACCCCATGCATCCGGCATTGACTGGAACAGCGAGAAGTTGACGTAGATTTTGTCCGCCATACGCTCTTGCAGTTCGTCGATAATCGGACGATGCGCACGGTTACTCGGGTCCAACTGCTTCTGAACTTCATGACACATGTTCAGATAAAGCTGCTCTGCCCACGCGCGTTCTTGCAGGCTATATGTCCCTGAAGAATAACCGGTATGAATGTCATGCAGATCCATCTGGCTGTCGTGCAACCACTCGCGCAGCGAGCGACGCGTGCCCGGCTCATGCATTTCTTGCCAGGTTTCCCACATGCTTTGCAGCGCGCGCGGCGCATTTTCCTGCGGCGGTGTCGCTTCGGTGTTTTCGCTACGCTCAACGCCGATGATGTTAGACACCAGCACGGTATGGTGCGCGGTGACCGCGCGGCCAGACTCGGTAATGACCGTCGGATGCGGCAGGTTATTTTCTTCGCAAGCATCACCGATCGCCCAAATGATGTTGTTCGCATACTCGTTCAGCCCGTAGTTAACGGAACAATCCGACTGAGAGCGCGTCCCTTCGTAGTCCACGCCCAGACCGCCGCCCACATCGAAGCACTGAATGTTCACGCCGAGCTTGTGCAGTTCCACATAGAAACGCGCCGATTCACGCACGCCGGTCGCGATATCACGGATATTCGCCATTTGCGAACCGAGGTGGAAGTGCAGCAACTGGATGCTGTCCAGACGACCGCACTCACGCAGGATTTCTACTAACTCCAGAACCTGAGTGGCTGCCAGACCGAATTTAGATTTTTCACCGCCAGAAGACTGCCATTTGCCGGAACCCTGTGAGGCCAGACGCGCACGTACGCCAAGGCGCGGAACCACGTTCAGACGTTCGGCTTCTTCCAGCACGATCGCGATTTCGGACATCTTTTCGATGACCAGATAGACTTTGTGGCCCATCTTCTCGCCGATCAGCGCCAGACGAATGTATTCACGGTCTTTATAACCATTACACACAATCACTGAGCGGGTCATTCCGGCATGTGCCAGTACGGCCATCAGTTCAGCTTTTGAACCGGCTTCCAGACCCAGCGGTTCGCCGGAATGGATCAGTGATTCAATTACGCGGCGGTGCTGGTTGACCTTGATCGGGTAAACCAGGAAGTAATCGCCTTTGTATCCATAGGATTCACGCGCGCGCTTGAACGCCTGGTTGATGGAACGCAAACGGTGTTGCAGGATCTGCGGGAAGCAGAACAGCGCAGGTAGACGTTGCCCCTGTGCTTCGCGTGCTTTAACCAGTTTAGCAAGATCGACACGCGCTTCCGGAACGTCAGGATCGGGGCAGACGCTGATGTGGCCCAGTTCGTTAACGTCGTAATAGTTATTGCCCCACCAGGCAATATTGTATGTGCGCAGCATCTTGCTGGCTTCCTGCGAGCTCATCGCAACCTCCTGCATGGAACGTAGTACACCCTGTTCGCCTGCTGACGAAGGGGAAAGCGAAGACATGTCGTCAGACATAGCGAACCTCAACTTGTTGTAATAAGTGTAAAACAGTTGACTACTATCGCAGTCTCAAACGGCGATAACAACCCATATACGGCCCGATCATCCAGCACATCATGCTGAACGCGAGGCCATGCGACCGGTTTCATATTCATATATTGTAAAACACGTATCCGAACTCTGTATGACAAGGTCCGGCGAAACCACGAGAAAACTCTTGGATTAACAAGAGCGCCCTTGTTCAGTTATCACAAAGCGTAACCGGCCCTGGAATCCTGAGAAGCGCCGAAATGGGTATAACATCGGCAGGTTTGCAGATTAGAAATGCGGGTAGTGGGGAACAAACGCACGCCAGAATGGCGTAACTGAGTTAGCGGAAAACGACGGTTCATTATCTCGTATCACCTCCACGGCAGCCCCAAGCGGAGCGAACCAACAAGTCAAAGCGAATAGTTCAACTGCTCAACCCGGCTGGAAGTGGCAACACAATGAATTCATCGTGTGCTTTGAGATATCCTCAATAATTCGAGTTTCAGGAAGCCAACGTACATGAAACGTGAAGTATGACGGATATGAGCCGCGCGCCGCGTTTTATACCGAGAAGAGACTCAAAAAGCAAAGCATTAATGAATACGTTGCCGGCCCTGTCAGGAAAAATTTCCAGCAGCGATTTCAAGGTAATGCGAGCGATATCAAAAAAAGCTGGAATTTGGGCCAGAAAGTGACCTAAAATGGACGTCCAGATGTTAATCCATCTATACTGATTAACACTCAGACTGCCAGTGTCATTTACCTGCAGGCCTTGGTAGAATCATCTTCTTTGGCTATTCCGCATAGCAGTTTGAGCTAACAAAATTCTCCTTAGGTGAAATAAAACATGGCAAAACACCTGTTTACGTCCGAGTCTGTCTCTGAAGGGCATCCTGACAAAATCGCTGACCAAATCTCTGATGCGGTGCTGGATGCAATCCTCGAACAGGATCCAAAAGCACGCGTGGCGTGTGAAACCTACGTCAAGACCGGCATGGTTCTGGTTGGCGGTGAAATCACTACCAGCGCATGGGTTGATATCGAAGAGATCACCCGTAATACCGTGCGCGAGATTGGCTATGTGCATTCTGATATGGGCTTTGATGCCAACTCTTGCGCCGTATTGAGCGCAATCGGCAAACAGTCTCCCGACATCAACCAGGGTGTTGACCGTGCCGATCCACTGGAACAAGGCGCTGGCGACCAGGGCCTGATGTTTGGCTACGCGACAAACGAAACTGACGTACTGATGCCTGCACCAATCACCTACGCACACCGTCTGGTGCAGCGTCAGGCTGAAGTGCGTAAAAACGGCTCGCTGCCATGGCTGCGTCCGGATGCGAAAAGCCAGGTCACTTTCCAGTACGATGACGGCAAAATTGTCGGTATCGACGCCGTGGTTCTGTCCACTCAGCATTCTGAAGACATCGATCAGAAATCGCTGCAAGAAGCCGTAATGGAAGAGATCATCAAGCCTGTTCTGCCGACCGAATGGCTGAACGCGTCGACCAAATTCTTCATTAACCCAACAGGCCGTTTTGTTATCGGTGGCCCTATGGGCGACTGCGGTCTGACGGGGCGTAAAATTATCGTTGATACCTACGGCGGCATGGCTCGTCACGGCGGCGGTGCGTTCTCCGGTAAAGATCCGTCTAAAGTGGACCGTTCTGCTGCGTACGCCGCACGTTATGTGGCGAAAAACATCGTTGCCGCAGGACTTGCGGACCGCTGTGAGATTCAGGTTTCCTACGCTATCGGCGTAGCAGAACCGACCTCCATCATGGTTGAAACCTTTGGTACTGAAAAAGTGCCTACTGAGCAACTGACCCTGCTGGTGCGCGAGTTCTTCGACCTGCGTCCATACGGCCTGATCCAGATGCTGGATCTGCTGCACCCGATCTACAAAGAAACCGCTGCATACGGTCACTTTGGTCGTGAACATTTCCCATGGGAAAAAACCGACAAAGCCGCTGTGCTGCGTGACGCTGCCGGTCTGAAATAATCGACTGACAGGTTTTAAAAAAAGGCCAGCCACGAGCTGGCCTTTTGCATTTCTGCCGTTCCTTCGCTCAACCAGCCCCTTTCAATGATCTCGCCAAAAGCACACCCAATGAAAGCGATTACATTAGGCATTCAGCCATACGTTTTCAGATTAATCTCTTTGCATGTTCTGACTTCATCTGCTGTTACATTCCGCTTCAGTTAAGTCTGAAATTCATTCTATTGGGATGCGCATCAACCCTTTTGCCTCTATATTTTCAAAGCTTTAATAAAGATTACAAGTTTTAGGAAGTGTAACCGATTACACCAATGTGATTTATCTCACATATTTTTACGGCGCACTCCCCTACCCTTTTCATCAATAAAACTGATAACCCAACTGGAGGGCATGATGCCTGACAATAAAAAACAGGGGCGTACGTCCAACAAGGCAATGACTTTTTTTGTCTGCTTCCTCGCCGCCCTGGCAGGACTTCTTTTCGGCCTGGATATTGGCGTGATTGCCGGTGCGTTACCCTTTATCACTGATGAATTCCAGATCAGCCCTCACACTCAGGAATGGGTGGTGAGCTCCATGATGTTCGGTGCCGCGGTGGGTGCCGTCGGCAGCGGCTGGCTCTCGTATCGTCTGGGACGCAAAAAGAGCCTGATGATTGGTGCCATCCTCTTTGTCGTCGGTTCGCTCTGCTCTGCTGCCGCACCAAACGTCGAAGTGCTGATTATCTCCCGCGTATTGCTTGGTCTGGCCGTCGGTGTCGCGTCTTATACCGCCCCGCTGTATCTTTCGGAAATCGCCCCGGAGAAAATTCGCGGCAGCATGATCTCGATGTATCAGCTGATGATCACCATCGGTATCCTGGGTGCGTATCTTTCCGATACGGCGTTTAGCTATAGCGGCGCATGGCGCTGGATGCTCGGCGTGATCATCATTCCCGCGATTCTATTGCTGATCGGTGTCTTCTTCCTGCCTGACAGCCCACGCTGGTATGCGGCTAAACGACGTTTCAACGATGCCGAGCGCGTCCTGCTGCGTCTGCGTGATACCAGTGCCGAAGCCAAAAACGAGCTGGATGAAATTCGTGAAAGCCTGAAGGTCAAACAGTCCGGTTGGGCGCTGTTTAAAGACAACAGCAACTTCCGTCGCGCGGTGTTCCTGGGTGTGCTATTGCAAGTCATGCAGCAGTTCACCGGGATGAACGTCATCATGTACTACGCGCCAAAAATCTTTGAGCTGGCGGGCTACACCAATACCACAGAGCAGATGTGGGGCACCGTAATCGTCGGTTTAACTAACGTGCTGGCGACCTTTATTGCTATCGGGCTTGTTGACCGCTGGGGCCGTAAACCGACCCTGACGCTGGGCTTCCTGGTGATGGCAGTCGGTATGGGCGTGTTAGGCACGATGATGCATGTCGGAATTGACTCTCCAACCGCTCAGTACTTTGCTGTCGGCATGCTGCTGATGTTTATCGTTGGTTTTGCGATGAGCGCGGGTCCGCTGATTTGGGTCCTGTGTTCTGAAATCCAGCCGCTGAAAGGCCGTGACTTCGGTATCACCTGCTCGACGGCAACCAACTGGATCGCCAACATGATTGTCGGCGCAACGTTCCTGACCATGCTGAACACGCTCGGCAACGCCAATACCTTCTGGGTGTATGGCGCGCTGAACCTGTTCTTCATTGTTCTGACGGTCTGGCTGGTTCCTGAAACCAAACACGTTTCTCTGGAACATATCGAACGTAACCTGATGAAAGGTCGTAAGCTTCGCGAAATCGGCGCGCACGACTGATCGTCCGGCTTCCTCCCGACAGGGAGGAAGCCTCTTGCACCGCCCCGCCTCACGTTTTATCCTCTGCCCCTATGAAAACACCCCGTCTTCCCATTGCCCTTCAGCAAGCCGTCATGCGCTGCCTGCGGGAAAAACTCGCCCAGGCCAACCTGAAGCTGGGGCGTAATTATCCTGAACCCAAACTGGTCTATCAGCAGCGCGGCACTTCCGCCGGTACCGCCTGGCTTGAATCGTACGAGATCCGCCTGAATCCGGTCCTGATGATGGAAAACCAGCAGGCGTTTGTTGACGAAGTGGTGCCGCATGAGTTGGCGCATCTGCTGGTGTGGAAGCATTTTGGCCGCGTGGCTCCCCACGGCAAAGAGTGGAAATGGATGATGGAAGCTGTGCTCGGCGTTCCCGCACGGCGCACGCATCAATTCGAGCTAGAATCCGTCCGTCGCAATACCTTTCCCTATCGCTGCCAGTGCCAGCAGCACCAGTTGACCGTTCGCCGTCATAACCGTGTCGTGCGCGGAGAAGCAACCTACCGCTGTGTAAAATGCGGTGAACCGCTCGTCGCGGAATAGTTATCTGAACATTCAAGAACTTTCCTGATCTGACTGATTGCATACAAGAACAACTTTCGTTACGTTGCGGGCTCGTTTTGACACGGAGTTCATGATGTCCCGTAATTTTTCTTTCGCTGTCGCGTTTCTGGCGACGGTGCTTTCAGGTCCAGTGCTGGCCGACGGTATCAATAATTTTTCTCAAGCTAAAGCCGCAGGCGTGAAGGTTAATGCCGATGTCCCGGGTGATTTTTACTGCGGTTGCAAAATTAACTGGCAGGGAAAAAAAGGGGTCGTCGATCTTGAATCGTGCGGTTATAAAGTGCGTAAAAATGAAAACCGCGCCAGCCGTATCGAATGGGAACATGTCGTCCCGGCCTGGCAGTTCGGCCATCAGCGCCAGTGCTGGCAGGACGGGGGACGTAAAAACTGCGCCAAAGACCCGGTCTATCGCCAGATTGAAAGCGATATGCACAATCTCCAGCCCGCGGTTGGCGAAGTCAACGGCGACCGTGCCAACTTTATGTACAGTCAGTGGAACGGGGGCGACGGCCAATATGGCCAATGCGCGATGAAAGTCGACTTCAAAGAGAAACTCGCCGAGCCGCCCGTTCGCGCCCGCGGCAGCATTGCTCGCACCTACTTCTATATGCGCGACCGTTATGCGCTGAATTTATCCCGCCAGCAAACCCAGCTTTTTAACGCCTGGGATAAGCAGTATCCGGTCACTGACTGGGAGTGCGAGCGCGACAACCGCATTGCAAAAGTTCAGGGGAACCATAACCCATACGTGCAGCGGGCTTGCCAGGCGCAAAAGAGCTAACCTACACTAGCGGCAATTGTCTATTTTGCGTCGATCCCTCATTCCGCCCAATCCTTAAAAGGCGGAATGAGGCGTCATCCGCACCCTTCATGGAATTCACAGTATGCGCATCCCTCGCATTTATCACCCAGAACTGATTACCGCAGGCAGTGAAATTGCCCTGTCTGATGATGCCGCCAATCATGTAGGCCGCGTTCTGCGCATGGGCGTCGGCCAGGCGGTACAACTGTTCGACGGTAGCAATCAGGTCTTCGACGCTGAAATCACCCGCGCAGACAAGAAAAGCGTGCAGGTGAGTATTCTGCGCGGTGAGGTCGACGACCGCGAATCACCGCTGCATATTCACCTGGGCCAGGTGATGTCGCGCGGCGAAAAAATGGAATTCACTATCCAGAAATCGATCGAACTGGGTGTAAGCCTCATTACGCCACTTTTTTCTGAACGCTGTGGCGTTAAACTGGATGCTGAACGACTGAACAAAAAGATCCAGCAGTGGCAGAAAATCGCGATTGCGGCGTGTGAACAGTGCGGTCGCAACCGTATTCCGGAAATTCGCCCACCGATGAATTTAGAAGCGTGGTGTGCCGAAGAAGAGAGCGGTCTTAAGCTCAATCTTCATCCGCGCGCCAGCGCCAGCATCAACACGCTGCCGCTGCCCGTTGAGCGTGTACGCCTGCTGATCGGCCCAGAAGGCGGTCTGTCAGCGGACGAAATTGCAATGACGGCGCGTTATCAATTTACTGATATTCTGTTGGGACCTCGCGTTCTGCGTACTGAGACTACTGCACTCACGGCCATCACCGCGCTACAGGTGCGTTTTGGCGATCTGGGTTAACGCATTAATGGAGAAGAAGATGATCAAGCTCGGCATCGTGATGGATCCCATCGCAAGCATTAACATCAAAAAAGATTCCAGCTTCGCTATGCTGCTGGAAGCGCAACGTCGCGGCTATCAGCTCCATTACATGGAAATGGCCGATCTTTATCTGAACAACGGTGAAGCCCGCGCGCGCACCCGCATCGTTAACGTCGAGCAAAATTACGATAAATGGTACGAGTTTGGTTCCGAGCAGGATCTGCCGCTGGCCGAACTTGACGTGATCCTGATGCGTAAAGATCCTCCGTTCGATACCGAATTTATCTACTGCACCTATATCCTTGAACGCGCAGAAGAAAAAGGCACGCTGATCGTCAACAAACCGCAGAGCCTGCGCGATTGTAACGAGAAACTGTACACCGCCTGGTTCTCCGATCTGACGCCTGACACGCTCGTCACCCGTAACAAAGCGCAGTTAAAAGCCTTCTGGCAGAAGCATGGCGATATCATTCTGAAACCCCTGGATGGCATGGGCGGCGCGTCGATTTTCCGCGTGAAAGAAGGCGATCCTAACCTGGGTGTGATTGCCGAAACGCTGACTGAACATGGGACGCGCTACTGCATGGCGCAGAATTATATTCCTGCCATTGTTGATGGTGACAAACGCGTATTAGTGGTCGACGGCGAACCCGTTCCTTACTGCCTGGCACGCATTCCACAGGGCGGCGAAACCCGTGGTAATCTGGCAGCTGGTGGCCGTGGAGAACCGCGCCCGTTGACCGATAGTGACTGGGAAATCGCCCGCCGCGTCGGCCCAATGCTGAAAGCCAAAGGACTGATTTTCGTGGGTCTCGATATCATCGGCGATCGCCTGACGGAAGTGAACGTCACCAGCCCAACCTGTATCCGCGAAATCGAAGCCGAGTTCCCGGTGTCCATTACCGGCATGCTGATGGACGCGATTGAAAAACGTCTGAAGCAGTAACTCGCCACACCCCTCGTCCGCTTCACCCTCGATTTCGCGCCAGGGCGATGCAGGGTGAAGTGTCTAGTGACAGCGCTTTTAATTGTCTCCATACTGAGCGCTGTTGCTTTTTAAACCAGGAAACAGAACCTCTGACAATGAATTTACAGCATCACTTTCTTATTGCCATGCCTGCTCTCCAGGACCCCATTTTTCGTCGTTCCGTAGTTTATATCTGCGAATACAGTGAAGACGGCGCGATGGGGATTATCATCAATAAACCGCTCGAAAACCTGCAAATCGAAGGCATTCTGGAAAAACTTAAGATCACCCCCGAGGAGCGCGCGCCAGAGATCCGTCTTGATAAACCGGTGATGTTAGGCGGCCCGCTGGCCGAAGATCGTGGTTTTATTCTGCATACCCCACCAGGGTTTTCTTCCAGCATTCGCGTTTCTGACAACACGGTTATCACCACGTCACGCGATGTCCTGGAAACATTAGGCACGCACGGTCAACCTTCCGAAGTGCTGGTGGCGCTGGGCTATTCCTCATGGGAGAAAGGCCAGCTGGAACAGGAAATTCTTGATAATGCGTGGCTCACTGCCCCGGCGGATCTGAACATTCTGTTTAAAACCCCCATTGCCGATCGCTGGCGCGATGCCGCGAAACTGATTGGGATCGACATTCAAACCATGCCTGGTGTGGCAGGACACGCATAATGAGCGGAACGCTTCTGGCTTTTGATTTTGGAACGAAAAGTATTGGCGTGGCTATTGGTCAACGCATCACTGGCACTGCGCGCCCGCTTACGGCGATTAAAGCGCAGGACGGAACACCTGACTGGACGCTGATCGAGCGTCTGCTCAAAGAGTGGCAACCCGAAGCCGTGATCGTTGGATTGCCGCTGAACATGGACGGCACCGAGCAACCGCTGACGGCGCGAGCACGTAAGTTTGCCAATAAGATCCATGGCCGCTTTGGGACTGTCGTTAAACTGCACGATGAGCGTCTCAGCACTGTTGAAGCCCGCGCCGGTTTGTTTGAACATGGCGGTTTCCGTGCCCTGAATAAAGGCAGCGTAGACTCTGCTTCCGCAGTCATCATCCTCGAAAGTTTCTTCGAACAGGGTTTCTAACCCCGTCATATTTGCCCGCACTGCCGGGCAAAATCTTCTTATCTCTCGATCCCGTTCACATTTCACCCTACTGCTTTTTGCATTATCAGCAGTGTTTCTATAAAAGAAACATATGCAGTTATGATTTTTCCAGCAGCCTAGCATTGAGTAATGAGAGTTCAGTGAGGCGCGCCTGAATTGTGTCGTCATCGGGGTGCCACATGCCCGCAAAAGCAAGTGCAGCCTGATGAACGCCGACGGGCTGCGCGATAGATACTTCACCGTCGTCATGCTGCCAGATGACGTGTCCGCGCTCACGCTGTTGCGCAATATGCGGCGCGAGATGACTCCACTGTGTCGCCGTGAAGCGCGTCATCAGCTGTTCATCGCTTTCAGCGGCCAGCAGCGTCATGCCGATAACGGATTGCCACGCCGGGAGCATGTGAAAACCGGCCAGCGCCTGGCTGGTCGGACTGCCGGGAACAGAGTGCCAGATGTAAATCACCTGGTCTTCCCATAAAACGCCCAGGGCGACAACGATATCGCGCGGCGCGAGGCGCTCCAGCATGGGTAATGCGCGGGAAAAAAGCTCGGAACCGCGAATGGCTTGGGCAGCCAGCGCGTGGATCCCAGGCCCTGGCAGATAACGACGCTGATCGTCCTGCATCGTCAGGCCGATAGACGCCATGGTCATCAGCAAACGGTTTACGCGCGTGGTATTGATGCCCATCAGGCGTGAGAGTTCGCGGCACCCGATCGCACGGTCGCTGGAAACCAGATATTGCAAACAGCGAATGCCGTCGATCAAGCTTTGATTCGGTTGTGATGACATAGCAACGCTCATTCTTTTAAGAAGTGTATGACTCGATTCTACCGCCAGTTCAAAAGGATACAAGGTCATGAAAATCTATCCTCCAAATGATGCCAGAACCTTTCCCGTCTCGGCGCTTGAAGCCGATCTGCTGGTCGCAGGTGGTGGGCTTGCCGGATTGTGTGCGGCCCTGGCAGCGGCGCGCGATGGTCTGAATGTCGTCCTGATTCAGGACCGCCCTGTATTGGGAGGAAATGCCTCCAGCGAAGTGCGCCTCTGGGCCAATGGCGCGACGTCGCACATGGGCAATAATAATCGCTGGGCACGCGAGGGTGGCATCATGGGGGAGATCCTTGAGGAGAATCTCTGGCGCAATAAAGAGGGGAATCCGGTGATGTTCGACCTGGTTCTGCTTGATCTTGCGAGAAGCCAACCAGGGCTGACGCTGCTGCTGAACACCGCTGTTTATGATGTGGAGAAAACCGGCTCGCGCATCACTGCCGTCAGCGCATTTAATGCCATCAACGAAACCTTTTACACGGTGCGCGCCGCGCAGTTTTGCGATGCGACAGGGGACGGCGTGCTCGGTTTTCTGGCTGGGGCGGAGTATCGCGAAGGGGCAGAAGAGATTGATGAACTGGGTGAGAAAATGGCTCCCGGCGATCACTTCGGGCATAAGCTTGGCCACTCCATCTATTTCTACACCAAACGTACCGCCGAGCCGGTGAACTTTGTTGCCCCCTCGTTTGCGCTCAAAGACATCACAGAGATCCCCCGCTATAAACGTTTGACCTCGACGCTTAACGGCTGCGATCTGTGGTGGCTGGAGTGGGGAGGACGTCTTGATACCGTCCACCAGAGTGAGGAGATCAAATGGGAGTTGTGGAAAATCGTCTGGGGCGTCTGGGATTATATTAAAAACTCCGGCGAGTTCCCGGATGCAGAAAATCTGACGATTGAGTGGGTCGGTGCCATCCCCGGGAAACGAGAAAGCCGTCGCTTTATCGGCGATCATATTCTTTGCCAGCAGGACATCATCGAGCAGCGCGATCACTATGACGCGGTTGCGTACGGCGGCTGGTCGATTGACCTGCACCCGGCGGACGGTGTTTACAGCACCCACGACGGCTGCCGACAGTTTCATAGCAAAGGCACGTACACCATCCCGTTTCGCTCGCTGTATAGCCGCTCGCTGGATAATCTGTTCCTGACAGGCAGACTGATTTCTGCTTCGCACGTTGCCTTCGGCAGCGCCCGCGTGATGTGTACCTGCGGGCTGCTCGGTGAAGTCGTTGGTCGCGCCGCTGCGCTGTGCCATACGCATAACCTGACGCCTCAGAGGCTCGCTAACCGCGATCGTATTCGTGACCTTCAACAGCATTTGCAGGAAACCGGATGTTATATCCCCCGTCAGTGGCTCGACAATCCGGCACTCGGCGCGACGGTCTCGACCAGTAGTGAGTACGTGCTGACCTCGCTTGAACCCAACGGCGAATGGCTGCCGCTTGCGGCGCGGATGGCGATACTGATGCCCATAAAACGCGACGAGACGCTGCCTGCCATGACGTTTCGTCTGCGTGCCGGCATGCCACGGCACCTCACAATTTCGCTGTTCGGTAGCGAAAAGGCAGGCAACTTCACGCCTGAATGCCATTACGACGCAACGACAATCGACGTCCATGGCGAACAGGAATACCGCTGCACATTTGACTGGACCAGCGATCGCGACCAATACATTTTTGTCATCTTCGATGCCTGCAACGAGATTGATATTGCACTCACAGAAACCCGTTTGCCCGGCCTGATGACCGTGTTTAACAGCCTGAATAAACGCGTGGCAAAACAGACCCGTCAGGTTTCTGATGGTGATTACGGCGTGGAAGAGTTTGATTTCTGGCTGCCGCGCCGCCATCCGCATCAAATCTTCCCGGCCATGCAGCTGGATGCGCCGCTTCACTGCTATGTGCCTGATAACCTGCTTAATGGCCGTCTGCGCCCTGAGCAGCAAACCAACGCGTGGATCCCCGCCGACAATGACCCTGCCCCACGGGTCGTCTGGACATGGGAAACCCCACAACGTATCCAGTCTCTGACACTTATCCAGGATAATGACTTCGACAATGCGATGGAGACGGTGCAGATGGGCCATCACCAGGCCATCACCCCGCATTGCATTACGCAGTATCGGCTGTGGGCTGATGGCAATCTGATTGCCTACGTTGAACATAATCATCACGCCGTCTGTGAACATCGCTTCATCACCCCTCTTACCGCAAAAACGATCACCCTGGAGATCCTTGGCACTGCGGGCGCACGCCCCGCCGTCTATGCGCTCAACGTGCGCTAGAGCCGTCCCTGCGCCTTGCGTTCGGCCAGGCTTTGGTCAAAGTTTTGCATCCCTGCCTGCTGCCCGGTTTGAATGATGCCGGGCAGTTGCCAGGTTTTCCCCTCACGAATGAGATTCGCGGATGCAGGCGTGTTCACCAGCATTTCGAAAAGCGCCACTCGCCCGCCCTGCGCATCGCGCTCAAGCTTTTGCGCCAGTACCGCGCGCAAGCTCCCCGCCAGCTGGTTTCTTACAGGATCTTTTTCCTCGGCAGGAAAAGTATCCACCAGCCGTTCGATGGCCTGAGACGCACCTCGGGTATGCAGCGTCGCCAATACCAGATGCCCGGTTTCTGCGGCCGTTAGCGCGAGGCGGATCGTTTCGCTATCCCGCAACTCGCCCAGCAAAATGACGTCGGGATCTTCACGTAATGCCGCACGTAGCGCCTGAGAAAAGGAGGGACAGTGCAGGCCAATTTCTCGCTGTTGAATCAGACAGCGATTGCTTTGATAAATAAACTCCACCGGATCTTCAAGAGTAAGAATATGACCCTCGCAATGGCTATTGAGATGATCCACCATCGCCGCCAGCGTGGTGGATTTTCCGCTGCCTGTGGCGCCGGTGACCAGAATCAACCCGTTGTCACTGGAAAGTAGATCGGGGATGACTTTAGGCGCCGTAAGCTCTGACAGCGTTGGACAGGTCACTGGCAACAATCTGAGCGTTATCGAGGTGCCATGAATATGGTTAAACGCGCTGGCGCGCAAGCGTTGCCCGCTGTTCATCGATACGGCGAAATCCACCTGCCCATTCGCCCACCATGCCCCCTCCTGCTCGTCGTTGAGCCAGGCTTTAAGGAGCAGCTGAACATCCGGGGCGGGAAAAGGTGCAGATTCAAGATGACCCAAACGACGCCAGCGCGGTGGTGAATTGCTGCACAGGTGTAGATCCGAGACATTATGCTTTACACTAAGGGCCACAATTTCTTCCATATCCATACGACACTCCCCGGAAAATGAACGACATTGCGCATAACCTGGCACAGGTCAGGGAGAAAATCTCAGCCGCAGCAACACGTTGCGGCCGTGCTTCAGAAGAAGTTTCGCTGCTTGCAGTCAGTAAAACCAAGCCTGCGAGCGCCATCGCAGAAGCTATTGCCGCAGGGCAACGTGAGTTTGGTGAAAACTACGTTCAGGAGGGTGTGGACAAAATTCGTCATTTTCAGGAAACAGGAATGACGGGTCTACAATGGCACTTTATTGGTCCCTTGCAGTCGAACAAAAGTCGTCTGGTGGCAGAGCATTTTGACTGGTGCCATACCGTCGATCGTCTGCGTATCGCCACGCGTTTAAGTGAACAGCGTCCGGCTGGCAAAGCGCCACTGAACGTATTGATTCAAATAAATATTAGTGACGAAAACAGCAAGTCAGGCATTACGCTTGCTGAGCTTGACGCGCTGGCCGCCCAGGTCGCGGAACTCCCGGGTCTACGCCTGCGGGGACTGATGGCGATCCCCGCCCCAGAAACAGAGTATGAAAGGCAGTTTGCCGTGGCACAGCAAATGGCTGTAGCATTTGAAGCGCTTAAAGCACGCTACGTTACCGTAGACACGCTTTCACTGGGCATGTCGGACGATATGGAGGCCGCAATCGCGGCTGGCAGCACGATGGTGCGCATCGGCACAGCAATTTTCGGTGCGCGCGATTACACCCAATAATAAGGAAACCTGAGGAACGCCATGAAGACGTTGACTTTCCTGCTCTCAACGGTCATTGAACTGTACACGATGGCGCTGCTGTTACGCGTCTGGATGCAGTGGGCCCGTTGTGATTTTTACAATCCATTCTCGCAGTTTGTGGTGAAAATTACGCAACCTGTCATTGGCCCGCTGCGTCGTATCATCCCACCGATGGGGCCAATTGATAGCGCCTCAATGCTGGTGGCGTTTATTCTCAGCGTCATCAAAGCCATTGTGCTGTTTATGGTGATCACGTTCCAGCCCATCATCTGGATCGCAGCGGTGCTCATTCTGGTGAAAACCATTGGTCTGCTGATCTTCTGGGTGCTGCTGGTGATGGCCGTCATGAGTTGGGTAAGCCGTGGTCGCAGCCCGGTTGAATACGCGATGATTCAGTTGACCGAACCGTTGCTGCGTCCGATCCGTAATTTATTGCCTTCTATGGGCGGTATCGATTTTTCACCGATGATCCTGGTGCTGCTGCTTTATGTGCTGAACATGGGTATCGCTGAGCTGTTACAGTCAACAGGCAATATGCTGCTGCCGGGGCTGTGGATGGCGCTATGAGTGCTGTGAGCACTTGTCCCGATGGGCTGGTTTTACGGCTGTATATTCAGCCTAAAGCCAGCCGTGACAGTATTGTTGGATTGCATGGCGACGAGCTAAAAGTCGCCATTACCGCCCCACCCGTTGACGGTCAGGCTAACGCGCATTTAACCAAATATCTGGCTAAACAGTTTCGCGTCGCCAAAAGTCAGGTCATTATTGAAAAGGGTGAGCTGGGACGCCATAAACAGGTAAAAATCCTTAATCCGCAAAACATCCCGACGGAAGTCGCGGCACTGACAGAGTAGGAAACACCATGCAGAAAGTTGTTCTCGCTACCGGTAACGCCGGTAAAGTGCGCGAGCTGGCCTCGCTATTAAATGATTTTGGCCTGGACGTCGTGGCGCAAACCGAGTTGGGCGTGGATTCCGCGGAAGAGACCGGTCTGACCTTTATCGAAAATGCGATTCTGAAAGCACGCCATGCCGCGCAGGTGACGGGCCTGCCCGCTATCGCCGATGACTCTGGTCTGGCGGTTGATGCCCTGGGCGGCGCACCGGGTATTTATTCCGCACGCTATTCCGGCGTTGATGCGACTGACCAGCAGAATCTGGAAAAACTGCTCGAAACGCTAAAAGATGTACCGGATGCGCAGCGTCAGGCGCAGTTTCACTGTGTGCTGGTGTATATGCGTCATGCCGAAGACCCAACACCGATTGTCTGCCACGGAAGCTGGCCGGGCGTGATTGCTCGCGAGTCTGCTGGCAGCGGCGGCTTTGGCTATGACCCCATTTTCTTTGTCCCGTCTGAGGACAAAACCGCGGCGGAACTAACCCGCGAAGAAAAAAGTGCGATTTCCCACCGGGGTCGCGCGTTAAAACTGTTACTGGAAGCATTACGTAATGGCTAATTTGCCACCTCTGAGTCTGTATATTCATATCCCCTGGTGCGTGCAGAAATGCCCGTACTGCGATTTCAATTCACACGCGCTGAAAGGCGAAGTGCCGCATGACGACTACGTTCAGCATCTGTTAAGCGATCTGGATGCCGACGTATCTTACGCACAGGGACGTGAAGTTAAGACCATTTTCATTGGTGGCGGGACGCCGAGCCTGCTTTCTGGCCCGGCGATGCAGACACTGCTGGATGGCGTGCGTGCGCGTCTGAATCTGGCAGCAGATGCAGAAATTACCATGGAAGCGAATCCTGGCACCGTTGAGGCCGATCGTTTTGTCGATTACCAACGTGCCGGGGTCAACCGTATTTCCATCGGTGTGCAGAGCTTTAGCGAGCCAAAACTTAAACGTCTGGGCCGCATTCACGGGTCAGCTGAAGCGAAGCGGGCAGCGCATCTGGCAACCGGTCTTGGGCTGCGGAGCTTTAATCTTGATTTGATGCACGGCCTGCCGGATCAGTCGCTGGAAGAGGCGCTTGACGATTTGCGCCAGGCGATTGAGCTGAATCCGCCGCATCTCTCCTGGTATCAGCTCACCATTGAGCCTAATACGCTGTTTGGCTCACGTCCGCCGAAACTGCCTGATGACGATGCGCTGTGGGATATTTTCGAACAAGGGCATCAGATTCTGACGGCGGCGGGGTATCAGCAGTACGAAACATCGGCCTATGCAAAACCAGGTTATCAGTGCCAGCATAATCTCAACTACTGGCGCTTTGGCGACTATTTGGGGATTGGCTGTGGCGCACACGGTAAAATCACCTTCCCGGACGGACGCATTTTGCGCACCGCCAAAACGCGCCATCCGCGCGGATATATGGAAGGCCGTTACCTTGAACGCCAGCATGATGTGGAAGTGGAAGACAAACCGTTTGAGTTCTTTATGAACCGTTTCCGTTTGCTGGAACCGGCACCGCGTGCAGAGTTTGCGCGTTACACGGGCCTGCCTGAATCCGTTATTCGTCCGCAGATTGATGAGGCGCTGGCGAAAGGGTATCTGACCGAGTGCGACACGTACTGGCAGATTACTGAACACGGGAAACTGTTCTTAAACTCCCTTCTTGAGCTGTTCCTCGCCGACGATTCCTGAAGACAGATTCAGGATTTTGCATCCCGCTCTGCTGGCTGACCGAAAGGCTGGCAGAGTGTGGGGATGGAAAAATTAAAACAACTCCGCATTGAAATGACACCTGAGGAATCACGCCTCTGGTATTTGCTCAGAGATCGCCACTTCTTTGGCTATACGTTTCGCCGCCAAATGCCGATTGGGGCATATATCGTGGATTTCGCCTGTTTTAAAGCGCGCCTGATAGTGGAACTGGATGGGGGTCAGCATCAGGATGACGTTGCGTATGATCAACGCAGATCGGCATTTTTGAATGACAATGGCTGGAAAGTGATTCGGTTCTGGAATAACGAGTTCAGATCGAATGAAGAGGGTGTGCTAAGCGTTATTCTTGAGCACCTTCAATGCCTGATGCCCTCACCCTAACCCTCTCCCACAGGGAGAGGGAACGATTTCGTCCTATCCCTGTGGGAGAGAGGGAACGCTTTCGTCATCTCTTCTGCTGGAAGGTGGGAACGCATTCACCCACTCTTTCGCGTAGAAGTGGTAAACTTTTCTCCCTCTCCATTGGGGAGAGGGCCGGGGTGAGGGGCCACGCGCGCAGAAATCTTACTTCAGCGATCCCACCAGCGCCTTCCGGCTATCTTCAAGTGTTACCACGCGCTTACACACGTCTTTGCCAAACTTTTGGAAATCGGCTTCCTGATTTTTCCACTCATTTTGAATGGAGGTTTGCAGACCACCAAGGCTACCTAAAACGCCCTGCAGCGGGTTACCACCGCCTTTCAGAACGGCTTTCGCCCCCATCTCATTGATGCTGTCCTGCAGGATACCGCCCATCGCCTGATTTACCAGGTTTTGTCCGTCGGCACGCACCTGATCGATAGCCTTGTAGTGGAACGTCAGGCCATCGGTACGATGCTCAAGAATGCGGTTCATCTGTTCTTTCAGCTGCGCGTCCAGCTTGGTCAGGCGAGAGCGCATATTGCTATTCTCCCCCACTTCTTTCGCGATGATCTTATCCAGCGCCACGCGCCCTTTCTCTACACGGGTAAGCGCACCTTCGTCAATCCACGGAAGCGCGGCGCGGAGATCGGCCTGATAATCTTTTGCCTGCTCGCGCTGTGCCGCGCTCAGGGTATATTGTTTGCCGTTAAACATCACATTGCCATCAGGCGTGATGACCAGATTGCCGTTTTCGCCTTTCACCTGGACGGTTTGCGGATTCAGGATCACATCGTCGCGCGGTGTGACTTCACATTTGTATTCCGCATGCGCCGTCAACGCGGTTGTCATCAGTGCCACAGCCAGCAGCGTTTTGTGCATCATATCAATCCCTCAAGACAAAACGGGCCGGCATGTGCCGGCCCTTTGCTAGTTAGTCCCACCAAATATCGAAAAGTTCGCTGACGCGTACCTCTTCGAATTTGCGGTCTTCCAGCCATTTACGTACAAGTGCCTGCTGCTCTTCGGTGCATTTACCGATTTCTTGCTTGCAGATCAGTCCTTCCCACGACAGGTAGCCACTGCCATCAAACGCCAGTTTATTTGGCTCGATGACTTCATCGATAAAGGCGTCAACTTCCTTATCAATCGTTTCTACACTGGTGCCTTCCGGGAAACGCCACGCGACAGAAAAGCCAACTTCCTGGAATTCTTCGATGTGCATCTTTTTACGCAGACGACGGCTACGGTTTGCCATTATTTCACCCTCTCGAACATTAAGTCCCATACACCGTGACCAAGACGATGGCCACGCTGTTCAAATTTTGTCACCGGACGTGAATCCGGGCGCGGTACATAATCGTTATTCTCAGACAGGTTTTTGTACCCATCCAGAGACGACATAACTTCCAGCATATGTTCCGCATACGGCTCCCAGTCGGTCGCCATGTGAAAGACGCCGCCGAGTTTTAGCTTACTTTTCACAAGCTCAGCAAATTCTGCCTGAACGATGCGGCGTTTATTATGACGTGCTTTGTGCCATGGGTCAGGGAAAAAGAGCTGAACCATGTTCAAAGAATTGTCAGGAATCATTTTGTGCAGCACTTCGACCGCGTCGTGGCACATCACGCGCAGGTTCTCGATGCCCTCTTCATGCGCCGTTGCCAGGCACGCACCCACGCCCGGGGAGTGAACCTCAATACCCAGGAAGTTTTGCTCCGGACGCGCTTTCGCCATGGTCACCAGCGACGTGCCCATGCCAAAACCAATCTCCAGGGTAATCGGTCCGTTGCGACCAAACAGCTCGGCGAAGTCGACAGGCTGTTCGCTGAACTCAACGCCCATCACCGGCCAGTAGTTATCCAGCGCGTGTTGCTGCCCTTTTGTCAGGCGCCCCTGGCGGCGGACAAAGCTGCGAATACGGCGCAGCGGGCGACCGTTTTCATCAAATTCCGGTGAAATGACGTCGTTTTTCATAAAAGAGTAGTCTGCTTGTGAGAGTGTTCGGGAAACGGGCATTATCCAAAGTTAAGCCTTGTATGCAAGCATGGGAAAGATCCGGTTTACAGTCGAAGGGCGCTGTGCTGCAATCTGCGTCCCAAATAAGGTGAATCAATGACCATGCATGCCTCTCAATTTTCAGCCCAGGTGCTGGACTGGTACGACAAATACGGGCGTAAAACCCTGCCCTGGCAAATTGAAAAAACGCCGTACAAAGTATGGCTCTCTGAGGTGATGTTGCAACAAACGCAGGTCGCGACGGTTATCCCCTATTTTGAGCGCTTTATGACGCGCTTCCCGACAATCACCGATCTCGCCAATGCCCCCTTAGACGAAGTGCTGCACCTGTGGACGGGGCTTGGCTATTACGCCCGCGCGCGCAATCTGCACAAAGCCGCGCAACAGGTGGCAACGACGCATCAGGGTAAATTTCCTGAAACGTTTGAAGACGTGGCAGCGCTGCCCGGCGTTGGGCGATCCACGGCTGGCGCTGTGCTGTCCCTTGCACTCGGCAAACATTTTCCGATTCTCGACGGCAACGTGAAACGCGTGCTGGCTCGCTGTTATGCGGTGGATGGCTGGCCGGGTAAAAAAGAGGTCGAAAAGCGTTTATGGGAAATCAGCGAAGCCGTCACCCCGGCGAAAGGGGTTGAGCGTTTTAACCAGGCGATGATGGATTTGGGCGCTATCGTGTGCACGCGCTCAAAACCGAAGTGCGAGCTTTGTCCGGTTAATAATCTCTGCGTGGCCTATGCGAATCATTCATGGGCACAATATCCGGGTAAAAAACCCAAGCAGATCCTTCCTGAGCGCACCGGGTATATGTTGCTGATGCAGCATAATGATGATGCCTATCTGGCCCAGCGTCCGCCGAGCGGTTTGTGGGGCGGATTATTCTGTTTCCCACAGTTCGAAACCGAAGAAGGGCTGCGTCGTTGGCTGGCAGAACGTGGCATTAGCGCCGATAATCTCACGCAACTTAACGCATTTCGCCACACCTTTAGCCATTTTCATTTAGATATTGTGCCAATGTGGCTTCCCGTGTCCTCATTCGCCTCATGCATGGATGAAGGAACGGGTCTCTGGTATAACTTAGCGCAACCGCCATCGGTCGGGCTGGCCGCTCCGGTGGAGCGCCTGTTACAACAATTACGTGCCGGAGCAGTGGTTTAGCTTTGGAAACATCAAGAGGAATGAGTATGGCCAGAACAATTTTTTGTACCTATCTGCAGCGCGACGCTGAAGGGCAAGACTTTCAGCTCTATCCGGGCGATTTGGGAAAACGCATCTTTAACGAGATCTCTAAAGAAGCCTGGGCGCAGTGGCAGCAGAAACAGACCATGCTCATCAACGAGAAAAAACTCACGATGATGAACCCGGATCACCGCAAACTGCTTGAAGCAGAAATGGTGAATTTCTTGTTCGAAGGGAAAGACGTCCACATCGAAGGCTACACGCCACCAGAAAAATAACAGCGTGCGGGGACAACCCCGCCGTTCTAGCAAACACAACACGCAGTCCCGGAATGATGAAAAAATTATTAGCGCTAGCCCTTGTTGCGCCGTTGCTTGTGTCTTGTTCCAGTAAAAAAGGCGATAGCTATAACGAAGCCTGGGTAAAGGACACAAACGGTTTTGACATTCTGATGGGGCAGTTTGCCCATAACATCGAAAACATTTGGGGTTTTAACGAAGTTCTGATCGCGGGACCCAAGGACTACGTTAAATATACCGACACTTACCAGACCCGAAGCCACATCAACTTTGATGACGGTACGATAACGATCGAAACCATCGCGGGTACCGAACCGGCCGCGCATTTGCGTCAGGCGATCGTGAAAACCCTGCTGATGGGTGACGATCCCGGCTCGATTGACCTCTATTCAGACGCCGACGATGTGACCATCTCCAAAGAACCGTACCTGTACGGTCAGGTCGTCGATCAGACCGGCCAGCCCATTCGTTGGGAAGGACGCGCCACTACGTTTGCGGATTATCTGCTGCAAACGCGCCTCAAGAGCCGTGCCAACGGCCTGAAAATCATCTACAGCGTCACCATCAATCTGGTACCAAACCACCTCGACAAGCGTGCGCATAAATACGTTGGCATGGTGCGTCAGGCTTCGCGGAAATATGGTGTTGATGAATCCTTGATCCTGGCGATTATGCAAACCGAATCCTCCTTCAACCCGTATGCCGTCAGCCGTTCCGACGCGTTAGGGCTCATGCAGGTTGTTCAACACAGCGCGGGGAAAGACGTATTCCGCTCGCAGGGCAAATCCGGCACACCGAGCCGCAGCTATTTGTTCGATCCTCAGAGCAACATTGATACCGGCACGGCTTATCTGGCGATGCTGAACAATGTCTATCTGGGCGGGATTGATAACCCGACGTCACGTCGTTACGCAGTGATTACCGCTTACAACGGCGGCGCAGGCAGCGTGTTGCGCGTGTTCTCAAGCGACAAAGTGCAGGCCGCGAACATCATTAACAGCATGGCACCGGGCGATGTTTACCAGACGCTGACCACCCGCCACCCGTCTGGGGAATCCCGCCGCTATCTGTACAAAGTGAATACCGCGCAAAAGAACTACCGCCGCCGCTAGTCCTGTCACCCAACCCTCTCGCACGCGGAGAGGGTTGCCCAGATGCCCTCCCCCTGCGCGAGAAACGGGGGTCCGATTCCCCCTCCTTGGGCGAGAAACGGGGTCCGATCCCCCCTCCTTGGGCGTGAAACGGGGTCCGATTCCCCCTCCTTGGGCGAGAAACGGGGTCCGATTCCCTCTCCCTGGGCGAGAAACGGGGGTCCGATTCCCTCTCCCTGTGGGAGAGGGTTAGGGTGAGGGCATCAAACCGCACACGCCATCCATACGAAAATGTTATTTGCATCACAATCCAAACTGCAAATTAATGTGGATTGCATTTTTTTGCGGGAGGTAACAAAACATATTGTTCCCTGCTGGTAGAATTGCATCAAATTAAACCCCTGAATGTTTACAAAACAACATATCTCCCGCTCAATTGTGAGGAAAGTAACATGAACCTTAAGCTGCAGCTTAAAATCTTGTCGTTTCTGCAGTTCTGTCTGTGGGGGAGCTGGCTAACCACGCTTGGCTCCTACATGTTTGTGACGCTGAAGTTTGATGGTGCGTCTATTGGCGCGGTATACAGCTCGCTCGGTATTGCGGCGGTATTTATGCCAACGCTGTTGGGCATCGTGGCGGATAAATGGATCAGCGCCAAATGGCTTTATGCGATTTGCCACCTGGTCGGTGCAGGTACGCTGTTTATGGCGGCCGGCGTCACCACGCCTGGCGCGATGTTTATGGTTATCTTGCTCAACTCGCTGGCCTACATGCCAACGCTTGGCTTGATCAACACCATCTCCTACCACCGCATCAAATCTGCGGGCATGGATATCGTGACGGATTTCCCACCAATCCGTATCTGGGGCACTATCGGCTTTATCATGGCGATGTGGGGCGTGAGCTTCGCAGGCTTTGAACTGAGCCATATGCAGCTTTACATCGGTGCTGCGCTGTCTGTGGTGCTGGCGCTGTTTACCCTGACGCTGCCGCACGTGCCGGTCTCGAACCAGCAGAAACAGCAGAGCTGGAGCTCAATGCTCGGTCTGGACGCGTTCGCGCTGTTCAAAAACAAACGCATGGCGGTCTTCTTTATCTTCTCCATGCTGCTGGGCGCAGAGCTGCAAATCACCAACATGTTCGGCAACACCTTCCTGCACAGCTTCGATAACAATCCGCTGTTCTCAGGCAGCTTTATCGTTGAACACGCTTCGGTGATGATGTCGATTTCGCAGATTTCTGAAACCCTGTTTATCCTGACCATTCCGTTCTTCCTGAGCCGTTACGGCATCAAAAACGTTATGCTGATCAGTATCTTCGCGTGGATGCTGCGCTTCGGTCTGTTCGCCTATGGCGATCCAAGCGCATTCGGTACCGTGCTGCTGGTTCTGTCGATGATTGTTTACGGTTGCGCCTTCGACTTCTTCAACATCTCGGGTTCGGTGTTTGTCGAAAAAGAAGTGAAGCCTGAAATCCGCGCCAGTGCTCAGGGTATGTTCCTGATGATGACCAACGGTTTCGGCTGTATTCTTGGCGGCGTGGTGAGCGGAAAAGTGGTTGAAGCCTACACCACTAACGGTATCACCGACTGGCAGCCAGTGTGGCTGATCTTCGCGGGTTACTCGCTGGTGCTGTTCTTTGCCTTCATTGCCTTGTTCAAGTACAAACACGTTCGCGTTCCGACGGGTGCACAGCCTATCGCGCACTAAACGTGCTCAAATCCCTCTCCTTAACGGGAGAGGGACATTGCTCCTAACACCCATCCCACTGACAGCAAATCCGCACTGCCACCTGGACTTAAATTCCGCGTAATGAACGCCTGATCCATCTCGATCAACGCCTCGCTATCCCAACCGTGAGTCAGTAAATTCCGTGCATAATTCTGCACATAGCGCAGCCCGTCCATTCCGCCGCGCGACACCAGATTGCTATCCTGATTAACCGCCATCAGACGCAGAAGCAGCTCGTGAAGCGAGCCGTCCTGCCACTGCGTCAGTACGTTGCGCACCGTCGCGAACCCGCTCTCCGCTTCGCCGCGTGCGCCGGTCAGACCAAACTGCTGATATTGCCGCTCGCCTGCCGTCGACATACCGCTGCGGCCTGCAAGTTCACGCTCAACCAGCCCACGACAAATGTTACCGATCTCACAACACAGCGTGTCGGCCGTCGCATTTCGCACGCGTCCGGCAGTGAAACAGAGCAAACCCAGCGAGAAAATCCCGCCTTTATGCGTATTTACCCCGCCCGTTGCGGCATACATCGCCTGCTCGCACGCGATGCCCATTGGGCGAATCAGACGTAGCTGCTCTGCTGCAGCTTTCTCCGCATGTTCGCTCCCCAGTTCGGCAAAACGTACAAACCAGGGGGCAATCGCCTTGATGCTGCGGACAAACAGCGCGTGATCCATATCGCGATGCGCGCCGCTATTGAGCTTATCCACCAGCCCCGGCTTGGGCGTTAATTCAAGTTCGTGCCAGAGCGCCTCTTCAGCCAGCTCCGGCACGCTGACGCAGCGCGGTTTAGTCGCGAGCAAACCAGTCATCAATCATCTTCTCCACGCGAGCCACGACCTGTTCAACCGGATGCTGACGCGAACGTGAGCAGGCGTGCGCCGGTTCATCGCAGATCAGGCAGCGACGCATATGTGAACCCAGCGATTGCCGCCCGACATGCCCGTCCGTCGGGCAAATCACATCGATATCCCAGAGTCGGCCGAGCGGGTGACTCTGCTCCAGCTGTGCGCAGTGGGCTTTGATTTCCGGTGCCTGATGGGCCACGCACCACAGCGCTTCTGGCCCGGTAGGCAGCCACAGCACCTGGCGGTCGAGGACCTGCCAGCGGTGTTCCCACAGCAGCTGATCGCACATCTGCAACGCCACGCCCATACTGTTGCGATAGCGCAGGCTGTCTTTCACTTCCCCCGGCGTAACTAACGTGAGGGAAATGACCGGTTGTTGGTAGTGCGTGAGCCAGTCAGCCTGTCGCGCCGCGCGGTTTTCTTTTGCCGCCAGCAGCGCGTCGAGGCTGACACCCGCACGCACGGGTGTCGCTATCGTCATGATGTTACTCCTTCACCTGTCGGACGGTGTCGATCACGCTGCCGTCACGGTAGCGGATCACGCCGACGATTTTATCGGTAAATTCGATAGGTTTCGGCTCGCCGGTCAACGAAATCGCCCGTGCGTAGAGCGCTTCGATATCAACGATTTTTAACCCTGCGGCTTCGAGCCGTTCGCGGATTTCCGGGCGCGCCGGATTCACCGCGATGCCGTGGTCAGTCACCAGCACATCAATGCTCTCGCCCGGCGTTAAGCGCGTGGTGACGCGTTTGACGACCGTTGGAATGCGGCTGCGTAAAAGCGGCGCAACAACAATCGTGAGATTTGCGGCAGCGGCCACGTCACAGTGGCCGCCAGACGCCCCACGCATGACACCGTCTGAACCGGTAATCACGTTCACGTTGAAATCCGTGTCGATTTCGAGCGCGCTTAAAATCACCACGTCGAGCTGATCGCAGCTTGCCGCTTTGCTGCCGGGATTAGCATAAACGTTTGTCGAAATCTCAACGTGATTTGGATTACACGCCAGCGAAGCCGCCGCCTGACCGTCAAAGCACTGGGTATCGAGCAGCTTTTCAATTAACCCTTTTTCATGCAGATCGACCAGGCTGCCGGTAATGCCGCCCAGCGCAAAACGCGCGGTCACGCCGCAGCGTTCCATTTTCTCGCCCATAAAGCGCGTGCAGGCGGTCGCCGCTGCGCCCGAACCGGTCTGCATCGAGAAGCCGGGTTTGAAATAACCCGAGTGTTCAATCACGTCCGCCGCAAAGCGGGCGATCATCAGCTCGCGCGGGTTGCTGGTGACGCGCGCCGCGCCGACGCTGATTTTCGCCGGATCGCCGACGCTGTCGACCTGCACGATATAGTCCACCCGATCCTGCACGATGCTGGCGGGCATATTCGGGAACGGCACGATCTCTTCGGTGAGCAGCACCACTTTACGGGCAAACTGCGCATCAACCATCGCATAGCCCAGCGATCCGCAGCTGGATTTCCCGTGTGTCCCATTGGCATTGCCAAACTCATCGCTACACGGCACGCCAAGAAATGCCACGTCGATGTTCAGCTCACCGTCCTGCAGCAGCTTCACGCGCCCGCCGTGAGAGTGAATTTGCACCGGCTCGTCCATCAGACCGTGAGAAATGGCATCCGCCAGTTTGCCGCGCATCCCGGAGGTATAAATACGAGTAATCACGCCGCTTTCGATGTGCTCGATCAGCGCGTCGTTGCAGGTCATCAAGGAGCTGGAAGCCAACGTGAGATTTTTAAAACCCATTTTTGCCAGCAGCGCGACCACGCTATTGATCACCCGATCGCCTTCGCGAAACGCATGATGGAACGAAATCGTCATCCCGTCCTGCAATCCGCAGCGTTTCACCGCGTCCTCTACGGAATCGCACAGCTTACGCTGATGCTTTGCTTCGACGTCAGCCAGCCAGGGCGTTGCGCTGTGGGCCTTATCAAACGGTGTTAAGCCCCTGAGATGGGGGAAATTCACATGGAGAAGTTCAGTCTGATTCATTTGTCATCCTTAGCGACGCACGCCGGAGGCCGCTGCACGTTCCAGCACTCTCTGGGCATGGTCAATAATCGGGGCATCCACCATTTTGCCGTTGAGCGACACGACGCCCAGGCCGTTGCGCGCGCCCTCTTCTGCCGCTTCGATCACCCGCATAGCGTGATCCACTTCCTGCTGGGTTGGTGCGTAAGCGTTATGCAGCAGATCGATCTGGCGCGGGTTGATCAGTGATTTGCCGTTAAAGCCCATCTTGCGGATCAGTTCGACTTCGCGCAGGAATCCCGCTTCGTCGTTGACGTCTGACCACACCACGTCAAACGCGTCGATGCCCGCCGCGCGTGCGGCATGCAGCACGGCGCAGCGAGCGTAAAAGAGCTCGGTACCGTCGCCGCGTTCGGTTTGCATATCCATCACATAATCAAAACCCGCCAGCGCGATGCCGATCAGACGCGGCGTGCTGCGGGCAATTGCCACGGCGTTGATAACGCCAATCGCCGATTCAATGGCTGCCATCACGCGGGTTGTGCCCACCTCGCGACCGCACTCGCGTTCGATGCGCTCCAGATGGCCTTCCAGTTCATGGATATCTTCCGGCGTATCGGTTTTTGGCAGACGTATCACATCCGCGCCACCCTGGACGGCGGCTTCAAGATCCAGCAGACCAAACGGCGTGCTCAGAGGGTTAATGCGTACCACGGTTTCGATATCCCGATACATCGGATGCTGCAGAGCGTGGAACACCAGCAGACGCGCGGTATCTTTCTCGCGCAGCGCGACGGCGTCTTCGAGGTCAAACATGATGGAGTCAGGACGATAGATAAATGCGGTCGAAAGCATGGCGGCGTTCGCGCCAGGCAGGAACAGCATACTGCGACGGAGTTTGTTCATGACATTTTGCTCCAGTCGATAGGCTGTGCTTCAGCCGCGCGCAGAACCGCGCTTTGCAGGCGGGCGCGGATCACACAGTCGAGCGCCCCTTTATCTTCAACGATGATCAAACCCTGACGCACCTCCAGCGCGTGCAGCGTTTCATTGACCACCTGGCGAATCTGATCGCCAAACTGCTTAATCACTTCACTGTGGATGACAATCTCCAGCTCGCCGTCGGCGGGGGCGATTTTCACCATCAGGTCGCTGGACTCCTGCGTTCCGGCCAGCGCCTCCCTTACAATTTTCATGATAAATTCCTGATAGTTATGCGACTTCCGCACGTGCGCTGTAGTGCGCTTCGAGATGCGCGAAAGTGGACTCCGGGACAATCTCCCGAATGCGGTAAAACTGCTGTGTCTTGAGTAAACGGCGCACTTCCGATGCCGAAATAGCATTTCCGGTGGCCTTAATGCGCGGCATTTCCACCACTTCAATCTGCGGAGTGAGCAGCTGATGCAGCGTCTGGTTGTACTGGCGAGTGATATCGCAAAACGGTTCTGATCCGATAAACCGATGGGTAATCCCCAGCGCGGGCGCGATAAAATCACGGAAAATCAGCACGTCGATTTCACTCCACGCCTGCTGCACTTTGCCGCTCTCTTTGAGGAAATAGGCCGGGAAAGTGGCGCGCGAGATGATGTATTGCGATCCTTCATGAACGGATACGTTCGACAGATGGGCCACTCCTGCGCGCACCATCTTCAGACGATCGCGAAACGAGAAGAATGACGCGTCTTCGCGTACCACAAACAGATGCAGCCAGTCGCACTGCTGAGCCGCCTGCTCCACCAGATGACGATGCCCGAGGGTGAAGGGGTTGGCGTTCATCACAATCGCGCCAATCTTCTCACCCCGTTTCTGCAGGCCACGCAGCGAGCGGCAGTAGCGCTCAATCCCCTGCGGGGTATTTTCCAGCAGGACCGCGTTATTTCCGCTTTGAGCAATCGGCCAAAAACCACTCCGGGCAAAGCGCTCTTTGTTGCACGGACGCGTACACAGAAAGAGGTGGAAATGGCCGCGCGCGAGCGCGGCATTCTCCACTTCAGCCAGCAGGCGCGCGCTCAAATTCGCGCCACGCAGCTGCTCATCGACGGCCACGCATTTGATGACGTTTGCGGCGAGACCCGCACATCCCACCAGTTGCGTACCGGACCACGCCTCCACAAACAGGCTGATGTCGTTGTCCAGCCCCAGGCCGCTGTCCGCCAGCAGATAGCGAATCTGGCTTAAGCGTTCCGGATGTTGCGCCACGTCGGTCAGGCGGAAATCGATGGCGGAGTGTCTGTCCATGGCGTCTTACCTAGTGCGCAGCCGTCAGCAACTGTGCTGGCGCTTCCATGATCACATTGCTCAGATGACCGATATTTTCGATCTCCACTTCAATGCGATCGCCCTCTTGCATGAACAGCGGCGGATTGCGTTTTTTACCCACGCCGCCAGGCGATCCGGTGATGATCACATCGCCCGGACTTAAGCGCGTAAACGTGCTGATGTATTCGATCAACTCCGCGACTTTGTGGATCATGCTGCTGGTGTTGTCTTCCTGCACCATGCGGCCATTCAGCCAGGTACGAATCGCAAGCGTGTGCGGATCGGGGATTTCATCAGCGGTCGCCATCCACGGACCAAACGCGCCGGTTTGTCGCCAGTTTTTGCCTGCGGTAAACCAGGTATGCTGCCAGTCACGCGCTGAGCCATCCATGTAACAGCTGTAACCCGCCACATGGCGCAGAGCGTCTTCCCGGCTGATGTTTTCCCCGCCTTTACCGATGATCACCGCCAGTTCGCCTTCGTAATCGAATTCACTGGAGTGACGCGGTTTCAGCACCGGGGAGTTGTGTCCGGTCTGAGAGTCCGGGAAGCGGACAAACAAAGTTGGGGCCGGATTATGCTGATCGAACTCCTGGCGTTTTTCGGCGTAGTTCATGCCTACGCAGAGGATTTTTTCTGGATGCTCGATCACCGGTAAAAAGGTGATCGCATCCATCGGTACGTCAACGGCATCGTTGAGATAACGCGTGGCTTCTGCCATGCCGTTGCCCTGTAACAGCGCTTTAAGGTCGCTGTAGCGGTCACCCAAACGGCGACCTAAATTCACCACACCCTCGGCCTTCACGATGCCGTAGCTGCGTTGACCTTTATAAATAAAGCTTGCGAGTTTCATTGTTCTTTCCTGAAAACTTAAACGAGGAAGTTGCCCAGAATCAGCAGCGAGATAGAGACGTTGATTGCCCCGCCAATACGCGTCGCAATCTGAGCGAATGGCATCAGGCTCATGCGGTTACCTGCGGTCAGGATCGCCACGTCGCCGGTTCCGCCCTGTCCGCTCTGACAGCAAGAGACGATGGCGACATCAATCGGGTGCATCCCGATCTTTTTACCGACGAAGAATCCGGTTGCCACCAGTGCAGAGACGGTGCTGATAATCACCAGCAGGTTGCTGACGGTGAACGCATTGACCAGTTCCTGCCACGGCGTAATCGCCACGCCAACGGCGAACAGAATCGGATAGGTGACGGAGGTCTGGAAGAATTTGTAAACCACCTGCGAACCTTCGAGCAGACGGGGAGAAGCGCCGTTGCACAGTTTGACCAGCACGGCCACAAACAGCATGCCGACCGGTGCTGGCAGGCCAATCAGCTTGTGACCAAGCATACCCAGCATGTAGAGCAGCACGGCCAGCAACGCGCCGGAGGCAATGGTGGTCACGTCCGCTTTACCGGAGAACGCCGGTTGGGAAGCCGTGGTATCAGCATTAGCACGGTTTGGCATCAGCTGGCCTTCGCCGGTCAGATGCGGGTAGCGTTTGCCGAGCTGGTTCAGGCAGCCGGAGATGATGATGGCGGTTAAGCCTCCGAGCATGACCATCGGCAGCACGCGACCGAGCGCAACGCCCTGATCCATATGCAGCAACGTGGCATATCCGATAGAGAGCGGAATAGCGCCCTCACCAACGCCACCGGCCATAATCGGCAGAATGATAAAGAAGAAGATCTGGAAGGGTTCAAGACCGAGCGCCATGCCCACGCCCATTCCGACAATCATGCCGACGATTTCGCCGCACAGCATCGGGAAGAAAATGCGCAGGAAGCCCTGAATCAGCACCGTGCGATTCATACTCATGATGCTGCCGACAATAATGCAGCAGATATACAGATAGAGGATGTTGGTAGATTTGTAGAACTTGGTGGTGGACTCCACGACCACGTCAGGCAGCAGGCCGTAGTAAACCATCGCTGACGGGATGAAGGTGGCGCAAATCGCCGCCGCGCCGAGCTTGCCAACAATCGGCAGACGCTTACCGAACTCGCCACAGGCGAAGCCGAAGAAGGCCAGCGTCGCCACCATCACCACAATGTCGCTTGGCAGCTTGCCGCCCAGGCAGTCGATAGCAATCAACGCGCCGGCTAATACAAAAAGCGGCAGCGGGATAATCCCCACTTTCCAGGTATCCATAATGTGCCACCAGCGCTCTTTAAGCGTCGGCCGCTGAGTATCTATCGGATCGTGCGTTACAGAGAAAGAATCGTCAGTAGTGCTCATCTCATTAAGCCTCTTGGTTATTTGTGCATTAAGCTTAAAGTTGTCAACGCGGGCTTTATGTGAGGAACGGCATATTAAAACCGAAGTTTTAATGGCCTCTATGGTTTTAATGGTTTCTTTTATTGAATGTGATTAACCACTTATTTATTGCCGTGGTTTTAATGGTTTCTTTTCCAGAATGAACAAACGAATAACATTTATTTGTTTTATATTAAACGATCGTCTAATTCTTAAAATGCTTTTGTAAATGGCGCTGTGCAAGGGATCACAAGTTTTAGGCAAAGGCGACCCCTGGCAAAAAAAAGATGATATATTCACTGAATCCGTTAATACCTTGCGTGATAGTTATGAAGGTTTCGTTTCAGATTAAGTTATTTATTTCGCTGGTGGCTTTCTTTTCAGTGCTATTTGCATTACTGGGTGGATATTATTATGTCGACGTCAGTCGGCAACTTTATCAAGAAATGAGCACCCGAGCCAAAATACAAGCAGAAGAAATTGCGCTTATTCCTACGCTGCGTAAAGAGGTCGAAGAAAAAGACATCAAAGCAATTCATGCTTTTATGCGTCAAATAGCGGATCACAGCGACGCCAGTTTTATAGTGATTGGGGATAATAACGGTCGGCACCTGTTTCATTCAGCCTTTGAAGATCGTGTGGGGACCACCCTGGTCGGCGGCGACAACGCTGAAGTGTTGCAGGGCAAAAATATCACCACTATCCGTAAAGGCGGTTTGGGGATTTCGCTTCGCAGCAAAGCGCCTGTTTTCAACGATGCCGGACAGGTGGTGGGCATCGTCTCCGTGGGCTATCTCACCAGCTATCTCGATACCATTACCGTCAGCAAGGTGGTGAATATCCTGATCGCAGCCGTGTTGCTGCTTATCGCCCTGTTTATCTTCTCGTGGTATTTCACCCGCAGTATCAAAAAGCAGATCTTCTCCCTTGAACCGCGCGAAATTGGCCTGCTGGTGCGCCAGCAAAAAGCGATGATGGAGTCGATCTATGAAGGGGTGATCGCTATCGACGCGCATTTGCGGATCGAAGTGATCAACCAGGCCGCGCGGCAATTGCTGGGCTTACCGCAACCGGCGCGTGAACTGCGCGGGCAATTGATCGGCGACGTTATCAGTCCGGTGTCATTCTTCACACCGCAAACCATGCTGGCGAAAGACACGCACGATGAGATCTGCCGCTTTAACGATCTCACGGTGATCGCCAGTCGGGTGCGGATCATGCTGGAGGATTCACTCCAGGGCTGGGTGATCACCTTTCGCGATCGCAACGAAATTGACTCGCTCAGCGCCCAATTGAGTCAGGTAAAACGTTATGTCGACAACCTGCGCATCATGCGCCATGAGCAGTTGAATCGCATGACAACCCTTTCAGGCATGTTGCATATGGGTCGCTACGAAGAGGCGATCGGCTTTATTCAGGCGCAATCGGAACACGCACAGGAGCTGCTGGACTTTATCTCATCACGGTTTAGCTCACCCACGCTGTGCGGTCTGCTGCTCGGGAAATCCGCGCGGGCGCGTGAGAAAGGCGTTGAACTGAATTTCGATCCCGCCTGTCGGATGGAGAAACCTTTCGCCCCGCTTCACGAAGCCGAACTGATCTCCATTATTGGTAATTTACTGGATAACGCTATCGAAGCCACACAGCGCGCCCCGCTCCCGCATGAGCCGGTAGAAGTGCTGATAAAACTCAATGAGCGCGAGCTGATTATTGAGGTAGCGGATCAGGGGGTGGGCATTAAACCGGAAATCCGCGAACGCATATTTGAACGCGGTATTACCACCAAAACGCGTGGCGATCACGGTATTGGCCTGTACCTGATCGAGAGTTATGTTACCCAGGCTGGCGGCGCCATTGAAATTGCCGATAACTCGCCTCGGGGCGCTATTTTCTCACTCTTTATTCCCGCCACGGGAATCGCTAGACGCCCCGCTCAGGAACTGGAAGATACTGACTATGCAACATGAACATATCGATGTATTGATTGTTGAAGATGAGAACGAACTGGCGCAGCTTCATGCCGAGCTGATCGGCAAACATCCGCGCCTGCGGCTGGTGGGCATTGCCTCGTCACTCGCCGACGCTCAGGCCAAACTCACCCGCTTGCAGCCGCAACTGGTTCTGCTGGATAACTATTTGCCGGACGGTAAGGGCATTACGTTAATCAGCAACCCTCTGCTGATGCCTGCTAATTGCTCCATCATTTTCATCACCGCCGCCAGCGATATGGATACCTGTAGTCTGGCGATTCGCAACGGTGCATTCGATTACATTCTGAAACCCGTTTCCTGGAAACGGCTCAGCCAGTCGCTCGAACGCTTTGTGCAATTTGCCGAGCAACAGCGCGTATGGAAGATTGTTGATCAGCAAAATGTCGATTCGCTGTACCAGCTTCAGGCCAAAAATTACCGTCAGGATAACGGCAGCAAAGGGATTGAGGAGAATACGTTGGCGCGAGTGCAGACGCTGTTTAATGACCAGGCCGAGCAGTGCTTTTCGGTGGACGACGTGGTGAGCGAAACGGGCTTGAGCAAAACCACCACGCGGCGCTATCTGGAGCACTGCGTCGAGGCGGGCTTTCTGAAGGTGGAGATGCTTTACGGAAAGATTGGGCATCCGCGCAGAATGTATAAGCGCGCAGCGGCGTGAGGGTGCTGTGTGATGGTGCGGCGTGATCCCCTCATCCTAACCTTCTCCCATGAGGAGAAGGAACCGTCTGGAGCTGTCTTTTTCCCCTCATCCCGGCCCTCTCCCAAAGGGAGAGGGTGATAGCAGAGTGAAGGACATAATCATCTCCTCTCACAGAGGAAGAGGGGGAAAACAGAGTGAAGGAGCAAACCGTCCCCTCTCACTGAGGGTGAAGGGGAAAACAGAGTGAAGGAGCAAACCACCCCCTCTCACTGAGGGTGAAGGGGAAAACAGAGTGAAGGAGCAAACCATCCCCTCTCACAGAGGGTGAAGGGAAAAAAAAGTGAAGGAGCAAACCATCCCCTCTCCCTGTGGGAGAGGGTTAGGGTGAGGGCAGCAGCCCCGCACCTACTTCAACACATACCCATACAGCCGCTTAATTCCGTCGGCATCTTTCTCACTGTATACGCCCTGGAGTTCTGGCGAGAAGCCAGGTAACACATTAATGCCCTCTTCCAGCGCCAGGAAATAACGCTGTACCGCCCCGCCCCAGACTTCTCCGGGCACAACGCATAAGACTCCTGGCGGATACGGCAGCGCCCCTTCTGCGGCGATACGTCCTTCCGCCTCGCTGATACGCACCAGCTCCACGTTGCCGCGAATGTACTCCTGGTTAGCATCCTGCGGGTTCATCATAACCGCAGGGAAATCCGCTTTCCGGAACATCGCTTTTTGCAGATCTTTGACGTTAAAACTGACGTACAGATCGTGCATCTCCTGGCAAAGTTCACGCAGAGTGTAATCGCGATAACGCACCGGATATTTGTTGAAGACGCTCGGTAAGACGTCAGCCAGCGGCGTGTCGTCCTCGATGTGCTGTTCAAACTGCCCCAGCATCGCCACCAGCTGTGCCATTTTTTCGGCGCTTTCCGCAGGCGTGAGCAGGAAAAGGATCGAGTTGAGATCGCACTTTTCCGGCACGATGCCGTTTTCACGCAGGTAATGCGCGAGGATCGTCGCCGGAATACCAAAGTCGGTGTAATCCCCGGTTTCGGCGTCGATACCTGGCGTGGTCAGCAGGAGCTTGCAGGGATCGACAAAGTACTGCTCGCTGGCATACCCCTCAAAGCCGTGCCACTTTGCGCCTGGCTCAAAGCTAAAGAAGCGGCGCTCGCTGGCAATGGCGTGCGTCGGATGATCCTGCCACGGACGCCCTGCCACTACAGGCGGAATAAAGGGTTTGATCATCTTGCAGTTCGCCACAATCGCTTTACGCGCTTCGATGCCCAGCTCGACGCATTCCGCCCACAACCGGCGTCCGCTCTCGCCTTCATGGATTTTGGCGTTAATATCCAGCGAGGCAAACAACGGATAAAACGGGCTGGTCGAGGCGTGAAGCATAAACGCGTTATTCAAACGCTTATGGGGACAAAAGCGCGCCTGGCCGCGAATATGATTGTCTTTCTTGTGGATCTGCGACGTTTGCGAGAAACCAGCCTGCTGCTTATGCACCGATTGGGTTACAAAAATGCCCGGATCGTTTTCGTTCAGGTCCAGCAACAGCGGCGAACTGTCGGCCATCATCGGGATAAACTGCTCGTACCCCACCCACGCCGAATCAAACAGAATGTAGTCGCACAGATGGCCGATCTTGTCGATCACCTGACGGGCGTTATAAATGGTGCCGTCGTAGGTACCGAGCTGGATCACGGCCAGGCGGAACGGTCGCGCGTCCTTCGCCTTTTCGGGAGCCACGTCGTTGATCAGCTGACGTAGATAGGCATCGTCAAAACAGTGCGCATCAATGCCGCCAATGAAACCAAACGGGTTGCGCGCCGCTTCAAGATAGACCGGCGTCGCGCCAGCCTGAATTAATGCGCCATGATGGTTGGATTTATGATTATTACGATCGAATAACACCAGATCGCCGCGCGTCAGCAAAGCATTGGTGACCACTTTATTGGCCGCAGACGTTCCGTTAAGCACAAAATAGGTTTTGTCTGCGTTGAATACTTTCGCTGCAAACTTTTGCGCATCTTTCGCGGAACCTTCGTGAATCAATAAGTCACCCAGTTTCACATCGGCATTGCACATATCGGCGCGAAACACGTTCTCGCCAAAGAACTCAAAGAACTGCCGCCCAGCAGGATGTTTTTTAAAAAAGGCACCATGCTGATGTCCAGGACAGGCGAATGTGCTGTTATCCATCGCGACATACTGACTCAGGGTATCGAAAAATGGCGGCAGCACGTTCTCTTCATAACGACAGGCTGCGGCTTCCAGCTCCAGAAACTCCTGCGCGTTTCCGCTTATCACTGCCACCACCCCTTCCGGAACCTCAACAGGCTCAGACGAGAAGATAAAGACCGGAAGCTGGAACCCTGTGCGTTTCAGTAACGCAAGAATACCGCTGCGGCTTTGCGCGACCGTCATGATGACCGCCGCCACATCCGTAAAATCGGTGTTATCCAGCGTCACCACTTCACGATGGGTGGATAGCGCGGAAACCAGCTCGTGGCTGACGGCAATTTTTAATGATTTCATATGCACAAATACCCGTTTCAGGGGAGTGAAAAACCCCGGACAGTTTAATCTGCCCAACGAAGGTGTCTGACTGGAACGTCGCTCCGATCGCCAGACATCAGTAAAATCAGAGCGCGTCTGGTTTTACTGATGTCCTGCAAAGAACAGGCGTTACCCTCACCGCATGATGAGAGTAGGATAGAACGTGCTGATACGGACAGGGCTAAGCGCAGTGGCAGACGTCATCATCAGTGGCAGCTCCGTATCCGTGAGGGGAAAATTTGCGCAATCATGTCACCTTTTATTTTTGGGTGCAAGAAAGAATCCTTATGCACGGCACGCACCCAAAAGGAGCCATTTAAGGCCCTCTTCATGTCATAATAATGCAATATCAATGATTAAATAGTGGGAGTGTATTTTGGTTATTGGACCGTTTATCAACGCCGGTGCGGTATTACTGGGTGGCGTCCTGGGCGCCGTTTTGAGCCAACGCTTACCTGAGCGTATTCGCTCATCCATGCCTTCCATTTTTGGTCTGGCCTCGCTGGGTATTGGCGTTTTGCTGGTCATCAAATGCGCTAACCTGCCGGTGATGGTCCTGGCAACGCTTTTGGGCGCGCTGATTGGCGAATTTTGCTATCTGGAAAAAGGGATTAGCGGCGCGGTGGGCAAAGCCAAAAATCTGATATCCCGCCCGGGAAAAGCTAAAAACGACTCCCACGAGACGTTTATTCAAAACTATGTGGCGATCATTATTCTGTTTTGCGCCAGCGGAACGGGGATTTTTGGCTCCATGCAAGAGGGGATGACCGGTGACCCCAGCATTTTGATTGCTAAGGCGTTTCTCGATTTCTTCACCGCGACCATTTTCGCCACGACGCTCGGCATTGCGGTTGCCGCGATTTGCGTTCCGATGCTGGCGATTCAGCTCGCTCTCGCCAGCTGTGCCACGCTGATTTTGCCGTTTACCACACCCGCGATGATGGCGGATTTTACCGCTGTTGGCGGCTTGCTGCTGCTGGCAACCGGTTTGCGCATCTGCGGGATAAAGATGTTTGCGGTGGTGAATATGCTGCCCGCGCTGGTGCTCGCCATGCCGCTTTCCGCCCTGTGGACCCACTTTTTTGCTTAAGCGGTCAACAAACTGGCGAGAGAGTGTGCAGTCTGTAGCGAATATGACAAATTTCGTTGACGAAAAGGGGCGAATCGGGTTTAATGCGCCCCGTTGCCCGGATAGCTCAGTCGGTAGAGCAGGGGATTGAAAATCCCCGTGTCCTTGGTTCGATTCCGAGTCCGGGCACCACTTTCACTTTTCCCCCGTCGTTAGAATTCCTCCAGACCCCAGTATAATCAGCCTCATATCTTGTCTTATCGTTAACCCGGCTCCACGAAACTCCACTCAATTTTTCTCAATCCAGTTGCATCTAGCACCTATTATGTGTCCAACGTAATTCAGTGTCTCCAGATGGCACTGGCAGCCAGGCCAAAAGACAAAGCCTCTACACTCTCCGATGAACGCGGGCGTTTTTGCGCGTGAAGCCTCATGACTCCCAATACTGGCGAATGAAATATCGCCTGGCGGGCTCAGTGCGCTTATGGCGTGGTATTTCCCGGCTTGTCTGTGAGTAGCGTGTAGCGCGTCAGCAGCTGGTTCAGGTGCATCTGCGCCTGCTGTGCCAGCGCCGGGCTGACGCCTGACTGCTGCATCTGTCGAAGCTGTTCTTCCACGGGCGGCGTCTGACTGAAAGCCTGCGTGAGGGAAAATACCTGCGATTTCAGCTCACTCACCGTCATGTATTTCCCGTGCTGTTCATCCAGCCCGTTAAGACGGTCAGTCAGCCGCTGCAGTTGTTCCATGCCCTGATGCCAGCCGGTAAGGCTTTCTGACGGGAGTGCGATCGCGTCAAGCTGCTGTTGCCACTGTTGTCGCAGCGAGACACTTTGCGCGGGCCAGAGCGCGAGGACCTGCTGTACAAGCTGGTTACCGTACGTGATATTCCAGCCAGCCGGCAGTTGGGCAAGCCGAGTGAGCTGGTGTTGGGTGGCGCGAATAACCCTTTCCGCTGACGGTGGGTGTAATTGCAGCGCCTGCAACTGCGCTGGGGTCAGCACAACGGGCTGAGGCGCCAGCGACGCATTCAGTTGCACGAGCAACGGGTCAGGCCGGTGGACGTACTGCCAGCCCCACAGTGCCATGCTCCCCACCACTAGCATCGACAGGGCTCCGCCGAGAAACGGTTTCCACGCGCGTTGTGACGGTGGTGGCGCTGTTGCTGTGATATCGGATGGCGGCTCCGGCTGCGCCACGTAAATCCATCGCGTTTTATCAGTCTGTTCGCGTGCAGAGGCCGCCATCAGCGCCGTGTCATTTGCACCGACAGGCAACGTGTTTGCTGATTTTTCACCCCTGTCGTCCGTTGCGCCGTCACTGTTCTCCAGCCGGACAGCTGCGTTATGGATGACCGCTCTGAGCACATCCAACTGGCTCAGATGCTTTAACTCCAGCCGCTGCAGAACGTCCCCCAGATTTTCCAGATGTTGTTCTGCCAGGTACAGCGGGCTGAGGTCGGCATACGTCAGCGTCAGGGTTCGCATCGTCTGTTGCAGCCGTTTGCTCAGCCCGCTTAAGATTTCCATTCGAGCATGTACCGGCTGAGGCCAGAGGCTACCCCACTGGCGGGTGATAAGCGCCTCCAGTATCGCTAGCCCTTCGTTCAGACCACACAGCCCGGCAAGCTGAGTGCGAGCGAGCGTATACCAGGCGGCAGTCTGCAACTCAATGCCGTTATGCTCAAACAGACTGAGGCACAGTCGTTCAGCGTACGTCCAGTTGATATCAGGCCTGGCCGGATGCGTGAGTTTGTTCAGTTCATCGCGCAGAGCGGCGTAATCCTTCAGTGTGCGCGGGTCGCCGCCCGTTTTCAGGCGGTGTCGTGTGTCATAAGACATTCGGTATCCCCCCCGTTCTCAGTCGTCACCAAAGACTTTCAGGGTCGCCATATCCGACGAGTTAACCGTGTTGCCTGAGAAAGTGATTTTCGACACACAGCGTTTATTGTCGTTATCGCTGTTGATATTAATCCAGGCGGTGGTTGCGCCCTCTTTTATGGAGGCCGGAACATTCAGTGTCTGATGACTGGATTTAGCCGCTTTAAAATATACGGCAGCGCCACTTAAATTAATGTCGCCGTGTTCTGCGCTCAGTTGCAGACGTTTAATCACCCGACAGACCGGGATTTTCAGCGCCAGGTCGTTAGTGGTATTACGTGGCATGGCGATCACACCCAGCACCTTATGGTCGTTGGCCTGAGCAGTAAGGCTCAGCAGAAGGCCGGCCAGCAGGCACGGAAGTGCGTGAGAAAGTTTCATTGTGAAGTCCCTGTGAAAGTTATCAGAAGTGTGGATAAAAAAGAGACGAAGCCCCCGTTAGTGGGCTCCGGGAAGATTCAGTGCGTGTAAAGTCCGGCTCATGCCTCAGTCGATCCAGACCGGAATACGCAACCCCAGCGGCAACACTGGTGAGGTGAAACGCAGCGGCGTTCTTTCAAGCTCCAGCGCGGTGTTGAAATACTGCATTTCCCTAAACGGCTCGGTTTCTGTTGCTATGCAGCGGATGGCAAACGCTTCATCCATCGGTTCGGTGGTCCGGCAGTGGTTCAGGCTCCCCTGCTGTAGCACCCAGATGGCGGTTCGGCACAGTGAGACATCCACCTGCCAGGCCCCGCCTTCGCGACCCTGAATTTCCAGCGCCATCAGCACGCCCAGCGTGGCGAGGTAACCCGTGAGATAATCGTTCGGATAGACTTGAGGTCGCGCAGCAGGCTGCGCATAGCGAGCATCGCTTTTAACTGTGGGATTTGGCGGGCAACCTGTTCAGGTTCAAAATCTTTTATATCGCGGAATGTAAGCAAAATATTCTCTTCGCTGCCGTCACCGGCCAGCGTATTTTCTACCGCCAGGTTTACCTGGGGTGAAAACTCAGCCAGTACGCTCCCGAAGTTATTTTTGTTAATATCTTTTTTTTCACGTTCAGACAACGGTCGGTTCTCCCGACCATTACTGAAGTCCCCTACTGTTAATAATTTCAGGGGTAATTCAACTTTCTTCTGTGCGCCCCCGGTATGCAGGTTCAGCCGCAAATTAATTCGGGCCTTTGGCACTTCATTCTGAAATGAGTCCGCCATCGTTAATCTTCCCTTCGTTCAGAAACAGAACACCAAAATGGCGCTCTTCCATAAACATCATTCTGGGATAAATGACCGATAAAGATCAGTGATTAAGATCAATATTCTTTACATAAGCTAAATTAAAGTATATTTGTCCATAAGTGGACGAGCGCGAGTATTTACAAAAATACAAATCAATGAGTTGAATTTAAAAAGCCAGAAAGTGCGTGGATTTACCCTTGTCAACACGTCCTACAATAAGAAGGAAACAATCTGTCAAGAAATGATATTCCTTATTGAGTCTATTTTAACGCGATGGATGGTAACAAAAAATAAATGAGTGCCGGTTTATTATTCAAAACCGCTCACAGTTTAAACATCAGGAGTTTTAAGAAATAAAGAATGGATGAACTGAGGTATATAAATCACGTCAATATATTCACAAATATATATCAAAAAGTGAATCATTGAGCGATCGTCGAAACAGAACGAATGTGAACGTTGATCTGGGAAAGCGATCTGACGTTTTAAAAATCATCTTTCAGCATTTCTCAGTCACCAAATCCATACTCGTTAAAGTGATGATGACAATGACGGATGACCTTCCCTGCTGTCAAAGACCGGGCACTGCGCCGCTTACGGCGAAGAACGACTGATGCCAGCTTATCGGTTCACCGTCTGCTGGCTGAGTAAAGGTAGCTGGTGGACGATGCAAGTGCTTTAACACTCTGGCAATTCCTTCGCCAACAGTTGCGGCCAAATAGCGGCCCAATCCGATCCATGTGTCATGTTGCTGACGATGTCGACCTGACTGCAAGTGCCACCGACTGCACGCTGAAAGCGTTGCGCGACTTCGGGTGTCACTGTTTTATCAGCATCACCGCTGAAATGAAGTTGCGGCATCATTCGGAGTGCGGAAGCACGATCGATGGCGCTAACGGCATCGGGCATTGCGCTCACATGATGAATTGCATTCACATACGCCACGTCAAGATTTCCCGCCACAGTGCGTAATGAACGAACATCAGTGCGGCGTTCAGCCAGTATTGCTGCGATATTGCCGCCGCCGGAATACCCTATCAGCTCCAGCTTCACGCCTGGATATTGCTTCACAAACTGACTCAGCGCGTCATTCATAGCATCAATGACGGAGGGTGAAAATCGGTCGCTTGTCCACACTCGCTTATCACAATGAGCAGGTAACGGCGGCCCGATAAACTGGCAGGGGCGCGCAATATACAGCACATTTTGATTTTTATCCGTCGCAGCCAGCGTCAACCCGATCGGTTTACGTGGCGTGGGGTCATCTGAAGGTTGCGTGCGACTCTTCCATGCAAAGCCGTCACCCTCAATATAGACGCGCAGTGAATGAACGGGAGCAGTAATACGGGACCAGGTGGCGATCAAAAAAGGGTTGGTTTGTATGTCATCTCTGCTCAGCCTGGAATGCTGTGCAATCTCCTTTGCGGTAATGCGCGAATCATCAGAAACACAGCCCGCTAATAAAAAAGATAAACTAATCAATATGCCTGTGAAGAATATATCATGTTTTATTCCCATGCCCTGCTCACCCTAAGTTAAATCAAAACATTATAAAAGATGTGGGATTGTTTCACTTAGAAATAATTAAGCAAAACTTATTGTTTTTTGCAACAAACTGTATATTCTCCGCCAGAATGATATCGGATTAATCCGAAGACGATCTCATCTGCATTTTACAACTATCGCAACTTTGTGACGGCTCACCATGAAAAAAAAATATCTCAGCCAGCTGATTTCTCTGCTGGTGGCTTCAACGGCGGCGCAGGGGCTGCTGACAACTCACGCTTTAGCAGTATCTGGTTTAACTATCGACTCATCGGTTAGCAGCATTAATGTTGTCGGCCCAAATGACTCACTGCATATTACTAGCACAGGCTCAATTACCGGTGCGCCCACCACCGCGTTAACCGTTGAACAGAATGCCACATTAGCAACATTGATCAATGATGGCGCCATCAATGATGACGGTAGCAACAGTAATAATTATGGCAATAATATCGTTCAGGTTAATGGCGCAATAACGTCATTTGAAAATACAGGGACTATCTCCAGTATTAATCAGTACCACTATGGCAGCATCGTCGCGGTAGGCGCATCGGGTGAAATTGATAATTTCACCAACAGCGGAATAATTAAAAACGCGTCAGATAATTTTAACCCGGGTTTAAATAATACCGGAGCTGTCACGAATGCGGGTTACATTAAAACGCTGACTAACACTGCTGATGGGAAAATTACCGGATATTCCGGCATCAACAACCAGGGCAGAATTGACACATTATTAAATGCAGGCGTGATTGCCACCGATACGGGCAATCATGGAATAATGTTAGGAAACAACGCTGCTATTTATAACAACACGAACAGTAGCATTGGTACATTGCATAATACCGGCATTCTTCAGTCAAACTCACTCTATAGTTATGATGGCGGCGGAATCTTTAACTTTGGTACGATTGATACCCTCATCAATGATAATGAAATCATAGGGAGTTCTTTCGGTATTGAAAACTATGGTGCAATTGGTACCATTGAAAACAACGGTAAGATCACCGCAAACAATTTTGGCATCTACGCAAGTACCTCTAATGCAACCTCTATTGGCACGATAGCCAATAATGGTGAAATCAGCGGTGCGAGCTACGGGATTTTGATTTCCACCTACAGCCAAAGCCTGGAAACAAATATTATCAACAAGGGACTGCTGAGCGGCACAAACTTTGCCCTTTATCTCCAGAGCGACAGCAACTCCTCTTCCGCTGCCAATATTACCCTAACCAACAGCGGTGTGGTTGCGGGTGATATTTATACCAATAATTCTGAAGCGTTAAAAATTAATGGTGGAACCACCACCATGGGCGAGTTAACCGGCTTGAACGGAATTGGGACCATTACCAGTACCCGTTCTAACGTAGAATTCGGTACGGGCTCACTGCTGCTTAACGACAATGTCGTGGCCAGTACCGTTGTTAACAATGCTGCGTCATTGCAGGTGAACAACAGCATCACGGTTGCGGGAGATTACCATCAGAAAGCCGCTGCCACGCTGATCTCTGGTATCTCTGATTTGGCGATTTCACGCACCGATCTTATCGCCGAAACCGGCTATGGTCGCCTGAATGTGACCGGTAATGCCACGATTGATCAAGGGTCCAGCGTTAATCTGGTGCGTACGGGTAATACCTATAAATTCGCCGAAGGTCAGCGCTTTGTGGTGGTGAATGCCGCGGGTGCCGCGACCGATTACAATGCGGATAAACTGAACTACAAAGCCATCGGCTACCGTGGTGCTGTACAAGGTTCTGTTTATGATGATGGCGAGAATAAAGCGCTGGTCTTAACCGTCGGCGCTGAGCAGCCAGTCACTCCGCCTGTCGTAACGCCGCCAGTTGTCACGCCTCCCGTCGTAAAACCACCGGTGGTGACACCGCCTGTTGTCACGCCGCCTGTAGTAACACCACCTGTTGTGACGCCGCCAGTTGTCACACCACCTGTTGTGACGCCTCCGACGCAGCCAGATCGCGGTTTGGCGACGATTCCAAGCGCCACCGCATCACTCGGCGGTCTGGGGAACTATACCGGGATTGCGTCACCGCAATTACTGGAGCTTTATAACGCCTCGCTGGCAATTGACAGCAAAGGTGAAGCGAACCGCGTAGGCGAGAGTTTGTCTCCGGGTCAGAACATCAACACCAGTTCAGCCGCTGCGGTGGCAACGTCGACCGCTCAGGCCGTAGTGGGTGCGCACATTGATGCCGTCCGTAATCCGAGCAATTCCGGTACCAGCGGCGTGGCGACGGGTGATGACTACGCCAGCAACTGGATTGTCTGGGGTCAACCGTTCGGTGGCTATGCACGTCAGGACAGCACCGCTGAAGTCAGTGGTTACAGCGCGAAGTTTGGCGGCCTGATCATGGGTGCGGATCGTTCGCTGGGTGACGACTGGCGTCTGGGTGCGGCGGTGAACTACAGCAATACGTCTGTTCACGGTAAAGGAAACCTGAGTGGCAATACCTCGACGGCCGATAACTACGGCGTCATTGGTTATGCCGGTTTCACAGGCGATCCATGGTATCTCAACTTGTCTGCGGGTGTGAACCGTCAGAACTACACCTCCGTTCGTCGCGCTGATTTCACCGGTTTCTCCGGCGCTGCGCAGGGTAAATTCAACGGTCAGTCCGTCACGCTGCAGACTGAATTCGGCTATCCGCTGACGCTGCCAGCTGGCGTGGTTCTGACACCGCTTGCCAGCCTGACTTACGGCTATCAGCACGTTGATGGCTATAAAGAGACTGGCGGCAACGGTATGGCGCTGGATGTTGGCAGCAGTCACGCACAATCCGTCGTAAGCGACATTGGCGCGCGTATTGAGAAAACCTTCGCAACGGGTCTTGGCAATCTGACGCCATTCGCCCAGGTGACGTGGTTGCATCAGTATGATGACCGCCAGGTCAGCAGCCGCGCGTCCTACGCCGCTGATACTGTCGGTGAAACCAGCTTCACGACCAAAGGCGCATCGCCAGTGGAAGACATGGCTGGCGTCGCGATCGGCAGCACGTTGTATGAGGCGAATGAGTTGAACCTCGACGCGCGCTACGATCTGCAAGCGGGCGAGCGCTATCAGGCACATACTTTCAGCCTGCGTCTGCGCAAAATGTTCTAATTGAGATGATGAATAAACGGGGCCTGAAAGGGCCCCGTTTTTTTATGTGCTGCAAAAGATTGAGTTTTTCAGTTAGCGCGTCGATAGTTATCCTTTTCTCATACGTAAACTGATATGAACGCTTCAGCTCTTAACCCTGCTTTGAAAATCGGCGCGCTGCTTTTGGTCGTCATTCTGGTGTATACGGGAATGTTCACCGGCGACAGAGCCACCTGGCTGATGGAAGTCACGCCGGTCATCATCATTGTGCCGCTTCTGCTCGCAACGCATCGACGCTATCCGCTCACGCCCCTGCTCTATACGCTCATTTTCTTTCACGCGATCATATTGATGATTGGCGGCATGTACACCTATGCCAAAGTACCGATAGGTTTTGAGGTTCAGGAGATGTTCAATCTGAGCCGTAATCCCTACGACAAACTGGGACATTTTTTCCAGGGTCTGGTGCCTGCCCTGGCGGCCCGCGAGATTCTGCTGCGAGGCGGTTATGTCAATGGCCGCAAAATGACGGGTTTTCTGGTGTGTTGTATTGCCCTGGCGATCAGTGCGACCTACGAGTTGATTGAATGGTGGGCGGCACTTGCCATGGGGCAAGGCGCTGATGACTTCCTGGGGACGCAGGGTGACCCGTGGGATACGCAATCAGATATGTTTTGCGCCCTGCTCGGCGCGCTGACCACCGTGCTGATTCTTAGCAGATATCACCAGCGGCAGCTGGAGAGACTGCCTGACTAACATCGTGACGCACAGGCCGCATCATTGCGGCCTGGAGTTTTTTGTCAGCAACGTGAAGTCATTCCAGACGCAGGTCGTCTTAAACAACGCCAGAAATAAGATGCACTGGCTGAAGCGGCTTGCGCAGCGGCTGATTATGTAACCGGGCATATCGGGGTTCTTGTTGTGCCGCTGGCGATAAGATAACGGTGTTATTCTCAATGCTCAGGTGGCCGTAATCAAATAGCTTATGTAAATCGGCCGTCAAAACAATACCGTTCTCAATCGTGTAACAGACTTTGGTTGCATGGCTGATAATGTGACACGCTTCCAGCGCCAATGAGCACCCAGTAATAGCGCACTTATTTTCCCAATTTAACAGGATCTTTTTACGGAATACTTCCTGCCCGCGGCGGACTTTAACCATCTGCACACCATCTTCACGAAACGTGGCGGGCTCAGCATACTGTTCCGTAACGTCCAGCAACTCACTCAGAATCGCCACAACGGGGGATTCAAGCGGAGCCTGGAAAGTCGCCCCTTGACGGCAGAAATGCTGTTTAAAAATACTCAGGCGTTTGTCACCATACATATCGGGTAGCTGCGCATTCAGGATCGTCTCATCGAGCCTAATAAAGCCTTCACCGGGGGTAATATTGTTTAATTCAAATCTGAGAGGATAAATGCTGGCCGGTTCTTTATAATGCCCTACGATCTCGTAGAGACCGCAAAGCTTATAATCCTCCTGTCCCTCAGGATGCTGAATCACAAAAACACAGTCGCCTTTTTTAACACGATTCCATGTCGATTCGCGCCCTACGCCATAGCCCTTTTCAAATTCAAAATCATGTCTATTTGCCGGGCCGTGATAAGCGTAAAAATAATTCATACTCAAATCCTTATTATTTATAATAAAGATATTATCGGCACCATTATCTATATATTTAGGTTCAGAGTTTAAGACAACGTTATCCGCAAGCGTTAAGGTAGTTAACGAATCATCACCCATTTCCAGCCCAGAAGGATGGTGATAGCCACGATAGTGATGATCGCCGCGATATGTAATGCAAAATCCAGTGGATGTACCTCTATCGGATGGCAAAACGACAGCAGCGTCAGCGCCATAAAAGCGACCCCAGCGCCCGCTGTCGCCAGGCTGCGCAGCGGATGCAATGAACGGGTGCGCCGCAAATAGCCAATCACCAGCGCGAGCATCGGGGTGCTGACCGCCAGCATAAAGGTGTAACAACTCACCTCTTCAGGATGGTTCACGGGAGATGTCTGACTCAAACTCACCATGACCGATCCCAGCCAGAGCACCAGCAATGGCGCAAACCAGTGCCAGCTTAACGGCCGTCGCCCGGGAATACTGATTAAAAAGGCGTTACCGATCGCCATGATCCCGAGGATGAAAGTCAGCGACAGTTGCAGCGTGGCTAACAGCGCGCCGGACTGGCTCCAGTCGGTCGCTACGCGCTGCATCAGCAGGCTGGTTAACCACCCGAACGGCAGCGCCATCAGCGTCCACGCCAGCACGCGCCAGCCCGTGTGCCAGGGGCGCTTAACCGGCCGCGCTTGCTGGCTTAGTTTTTCGATAAACACGTCATGATCGGCCATGATTCGCTCCCATTCGGCGAAGATTCGTTAATGCTCTGTGTAATAAAGATTTCACGGCTGAAAGGCTCAGATTGTGGCGCTGAGCTGCCTCGGCGAGCGTCATTTCCTCAAGGTGGATATGCTGCACAATCTGGCGCTGACGAGAAGGCAGCCGGTCTAATATAAGCGACAGCTCCTCCTGCATCTCCTGATGTTCTGAATCATCCAGTGCCGCATAATCTGATAACGATGCATCAGCTGTAGTTTCACGCCGCTGAGAACGCCCCCGATGGCGAAGCGCGTCGATCGCGCGGGCCTGCGAAATGGCCATCAGCCACGGCAAAAAAGGACAGGCTGGATCGTAGGTATGGCGCACCCGATGGACCGTCAAAAGGACATCCTGAATGACATCTTCGATCAACACCGGATCGGACACCTGTTTGCGCACGATCGCCCGGATAGCCGGAACGATAGCGCGCAAAAGCTGCGTATAAGCGTCACGATCCCCCACCTGCGCTTTTACCATCAGCGCGGGCCATGCTTCGCGTGGCGCAAAAACGTTATCCATATTTCGCCATGCTATTTACCTCATGCTTTTTTGCCAGCAGCCTGATCCAGCGCGGTGACCACAATCGACGGCGTGAGCACCTGCGGCAACACTTTTGGCGCGCTTCCGTCCGCCGGATACACCACATATAACGGTAATCCACCCTGCCCGAACCTGTTCATCGCGTCATCGATATCGGCGTTAAACGAGGTTGAATCGGCCACCATATAGACGGTTCCCGTCCTCGCCATGGCCTGCTTGACGGCCTGCGTAGATAAAGAGGTACGGTCATTGACCTGGCAAGTGATGCACCACGACGCGGTGAAATTCACAAAAATCGCTTTGCCGTGGCCGCGCATCGCGTCCACATTCTGCGGCGACCATTTAACCGGAGTGACATTTTCATTATTTTGCCTGGCCGTTAGCGCTTCCCCCGTTTTCATGACGCTCGGCAATGGCGCAACGGCTACGGCAAAAAATGCCACGGTGAATGCCAAAAGTATCTTATAAGACTGTCCCTGATAACGCCTGCGCTGGGCAATGCCGTACAGCCAGGCGGCAAAACTGACGATCACCGCGCAGGCCAACAGCGCCGCAAGCGCTGCCGTTCCGGCCTGCTGCGCCAACACCCACACCAGCCAGGCAAAGGCACCCAACATCGGAAACGCCAGCCCTTTCTTGAGAAAATCCATCCACGCGCCAGGACGGGGTAATCGACGGGCAATTGCCGGGAATAGCGAAACCACCGTAAAGGGAGCCGCAAAACCGAGCGCGAGCGACAGGAAAATTGCCAGTGAAACCACAGGCGGTTGGACCAACGCATAGCCGATGGCTCCCGCCATAAACGGCGCGGAGCACGGCGTCGCAACGATGATGGCCAGCGCGCCGGTCAGCGCCGAGCGAATAAACGCACCGCGTCCGAGAGAGATCTCGCCTGCCCGCTGTAACGAAAGCCCCACCTCAAACACGCCGAGAAGATTCAGCGCTGCGCCAAGAATAATGAGCGCCAGAATGGAAATCACCAGCGGAGACTGGAGCTGAAAACCCCATCCAACGGCGGTTCCTCCGGCGCGCAGCGCCAGCAAAACGGCCGCCAGCACCATCATGGTAAAAATCACTCCCGCTAAAAAACCCAGCCCTTCCGTCCGCGCGCTGGCGCTATTGCCCTGATGGCGCATGATTCCCAGCGCTTTTAAGGAGATAACGGGAAATACGCAGGGCATAAAATTGAGGATAATGCCGCCCAAAAAGGCGGCCAGAATAGCGGTTAACATGGCGAACCTCGATGCGAAATCAGAGTGAATTACGAATGTGACTTCGCGTATTGCTTAACCGCATCCATCGTTTTCTGGATATGCGCGTCAGGGTTACGGTCAGTGTAGCTCAGCAGAATTTTGCCATCCGGAGCGATGACGAAAGACGTGCGATCGGAAACGGTTTTGCCGTTCATTTGCATCAAAGTTTCATATTCTGCGGCCACTTTTGCCCCCGGATCGGCGGCCACCGCAAACTTATCGCGGCACTCCAGTTTGGAGAATTCATCGACCTGATCGACATTGCCAGCCGTCACGCCCACTACGGTTGCGCCCAGTTTTTTAAAGTCATCCGTTGCTTCAGCAAAAGCATGCGCTTCGAGAGTGCAGCCTTTAGTAAAGGCGGCCGGGAAAAAGTAGAGCACGACAGGCCCTTTTTGCAGCGCTTGCTGCAAGGAGAAGGTCAAGGGTTTACCGCCCAACGCACCCTGTAAACTGAAATCAGGTGCTTTCGCGCCAGCTTCAAGTGCGGCCTGCGCATTGACGGCAATTAACGAAAAAGTGAGAGCAACAGCAGCAGAGATGATTTTCAAACGTTTCATGGTCGAACTCCTCAGGGGGGAATGTGCTATCTGAATAATAGTTCGCCCGGTGTTCCTGAAAAGTTTCGCCCAGCCATAAAAAAACATCCGCAAGGGATACTTGCGGATGTTCAAGAGAGTAACGCGATGATTCGTTAGAAGCTGACGCCACCACCGAAGTAAGCGCCGTCAATCAGAGTGTGGTTCGGACGGCCATCTTTGCCGTCGACGCTCACGTGGCGATAACCCACTTTCAGCGTCAGCGGCTTAACCGGTGTCCAGCTCACGCCGCCGTTCGCTTCAACATAGTTTTTTACGCTGTTGTTCAATCCATCAGGCGCAACATAACCTTCGCCAAATACGCTCACGCTGTCAGTCAGTGCGACGTTAACACCACCACCGAACGGGAAAGCTACGCCGTTATCCCCTTTTTTTGGTCCCAGATAAACGGCTTTCGCACCTGCATTCAACATGACCGGGCCGACTTCAAAATTATATCCGGCACCGACGCCACCCACCTGAGTACCATCCTGGGTATTTTTAAGCCAGTGACCTTCTGTATAAATGCCTGAAGAGTCTTTGCCTAATTCCGCATTCAGGTTAGTGAAGTTTTTCCCCTGCTCCAGGCCGACGCCCATTGCTAATGCAGAACCAGAAGAAACTGCCAGAATACCCATCAGTACAAAATTAATCTTTTTCATATTACGACCTCGTTAAGCAAATTGATTTGGTCGTAAATTAACAATCAAAATGCCAACATGCAAACGTGACTAAATATTGACTCATTATATTTTCATGATGTTTTTTTGTATTAATTTCGTTGCATTTTCTTATTTTAAATTCATCGTCAATGAATTATCCCCGGCTGTTTAGGATTCATTTAGGTTTATCACTAAACAAAACATGAACACCACAGATTAAACCATTCAAAATGCATTAATTCGGAATTGAATAATTAAGTGAAAAGCCTCAATAATCATACTTTATTACGCTGATTTACACTTCATTAAAAAACAACATGTCCGTAGACCGTGATATTCCCGCTGAGTTCCGAATCTTTGCGATAAATCATGGGGCGAAATTTGCTTTTTTTAATTAATTAAGTCAGAGAGTGAATATATTTTGAAGAAGATAAACCGCACGTTGCACGTTGGCATCCGCAAGTCGAGCCTGCGGATACCTGTACGTTGCTGTTGTAAAGAGGCTATTTATCTTTCACCACAATTAACGGTTCGATATCACTCTCTTTTTTAATCACCAGCGAATCATCCCCGCGCAAACAGGTCCCGCCGTAATTTCCGCCTACGGTAAAGGTGCAGACCTGAATATACTTGCCATCCACTTTAGGTAGACACCACAGCTGCTGGTAGATATTTTTGCGATCGACAAACTTACCGCTGGATTTATCTAATAGCTCTTCCTGAGCACTGATGAGATCGATATTACTGCCGCATCGCCCGGCGATGGGCTTCACCGCATAGCCGGTTTTGCTCAGCCGTTCGTTGACCTCAAAATCAGTATCCAGCAGATAGCGATGGTTCGGGAACAGTTGCCACAGCACCGGCAAAATCGCTTTGTTGCCTGGAATAACCGTCCATAACGGTTCAAAGACCAGCACTTCCGGGCGCAGCAGCACATCGATTAAGCGCACTTCATTCTGTGGATGACCGGTACGAATCGGCACGGCGGCGTATTCGGTTTCGCTGACTTCACGGACCTGCTCGATCGCGGTTTCCCACGCCCAGGTTTTCCACACGCAGTTGACGTGGCGGCCTTCATCATCCACCAGCTGTCCGGCGACATCCCAGCTTAACGTCTTCAGCCCGTGAAGAATTTTGGTCTCAAAGCCTGCCTGCATCAGCGAGCGCTGAATAAACAACGCGTGATAATCCTCTTCGATGTCATTGTCCTGCATGATGTGAACGAACGGACGCGCATTGCTGTGTTTCCATGCGCCGGTCAGTTCCTCAAGCAAGCCTTCCGCCGGATTATGCCCCGTACCGCGATAACCGTTTTTCACCCACTCTTCGAGGATAAGGCCGCCTTCGGTATGGCAAGACGCTGAATCCGCATTGTATTCGTAAACCTTCAGCCCGCGCTCATCCATGCAAAAATCCATACGGCCCGTAATCATATGATGACGACGCCACTGCCAGGATAGACGCAAGCGCGGCCAGAGGATTTTCGGGATGTCGAAAAGTGCCAGAAGATTATCGTCTTTCAACACTTTGTCGGTGGCGTGCAAATACATCAGATGCAGCTCGTTGGTCGCCTTGATCAGCTCCTGCTCGGCGCTTTCGGTCATGGTGAAATACTGGCAGGGATCTTTATTGATGACGTGACCGTTCGCCCGGACATACGCCTGCTGTAGCGCGTCATTTTCATTGAGCCATTTACCGTCGAACTGGCGTTTGTTTTGCAGTCGTGCGCCGGTAAGGTTAAGCAAATCACTCTCGATTTCCGGCTGCGGCAAGCTGTGTTCTGTGTCGTCGGTCTGGATCATCCAGCCAAGAATGTGAGTGTCGGTATACGTGTCGTGCAGGGTGTAGTGGCCATTCTCGACTGATAAGCGCAGCTCGCGCGTCCACTGCTGGCCAATCGGCAGCGGCGAATGCAGCACGTTCTGTTCTGCAATACGCACCTTATCGCCCATCAACTGGGTGATGATAGCAACGTGTCCGGTTTCACTGAATTCGCCGTCATTGCGCCAGATGAGCAGCGCGCCCGCTTCTGGTGCGCGCTTTGAACCGTTCGCGAAAGCCTGTAACGGCAGGAGGTTGTCGTTAACCACCTGACGCAGAAAGCGCAGCGAGAAAATCTCCCACGCCATGCCAACATCGGTAAAGACATAGCCGTAATTGAGAAACAGAAAGCGGCGCGCAAACTCAACGCACTGCCATTTATGCCCCATATATTCGTTGCCAATATAGCTACGAAACTCCGCGTCTTCCGGGTACTGGCGCGGGTCAAGGCTGCTGTAATTCGAGGAGTAAATCGCCACGCCTCCCGGCGCATAACCTAACAACGTCCCAAACGGAGCGTCACTGCTTAACTTTCCTTTACGCATGTATCCAACCTAAACGGGCAGGCGGCAATTTTTGAAGGGTTGTCGTCGTCTGCACAATGTGATTAACCAGACAGAGGTGGATTAATCATACACCTCTGAGCGGAATGATTTAAATCGCGTGTTGACCAAATTGCCTGACGACCTGTGTATCAACCGCAGACAAGAAAAGCGGAAAATCTATTGCGCTCGCAACGTTAAAGCGTTCACAAATCTCCTGCTACACTGCCACAACACATCACGCAAAAGGCAGATCAACATGTCAGACAACAACTACCAACCACCGAAAGTGTGGGAATGGGATCAGAACGGTAACGGCGGCGCGTTCGCGAATATCAATCGCCCCATTTCCGGTGCCACGCACGAGAAAGATTTGCCCGTCGGGCAGCATCCTTTGCAGCTGTATTCACTGGGTACGCCAAACGGTCAGAAAGTCACGATCATGCTTGAAGAGCTGTTGGCGCTGGGTGTCAGCGAGGCGGAATACGACGCATGGTTGATTCGCATCGGGGAAGGGGACCAGTTCTCGAGCGGCTTTGTGGACGTAAACCCGAACTCGAAGATTCCGGCACTTCGTGACCACTCCACAACCCCACCGACGCGCGTATTTGAATCGGGCCATATTCTGCTGTATCTGGCAGAGAAATTTGGTCAACTTTTGCCAAAAGATCCGGCGGGACGTACCGAAACGCTGAACTGGCTATTCTGGCTGCAAGGTTCCGCACCGTTCCTCGGCGGGGGTTTTGGTCACTTCTATAATTATGCGCCGGTGAAAATTCAGTACGCCATTGACCGCTTCACGATGGAGGCAAAACGTCTGTTCGACGTGCTGGATAAACAGCTTGCGCGGAGTCGTTACGTCGCGGGTGATGAGTACACCATCGCCGATATTGCCATCTGGCCGTGGTTTGGCAGCGTGGCGCTCGGCAACGTTTATAACGCCGCCGAATTCCTCGACGCCGAGAAATACACCCACGTGCAGCGTTGGGCAAAAGAGATCGCGCAGCGTCCAGCGGTGAAACGCGGCCGTATCGTCAATCGTACCTTTGGCGAGCCATCCGAGCAGTTACATGAACGCCATGCGGCGAGCGACTTCGATACGCAAACCGAAGACAAGCGTCAGGCGTAATGATTGACCGGGCGGTTTTCCGCCCGGTTAAACGCCAAATCCCGCCTCGCGCAGTATCACTTTGGCTTCTTTTGACTGTATAAATTCTGCCAGCCGCTGTGCCTTAGGCGTCAGAACCGCCAGTGCATACTGTGCATGGGGGTTAAAGGGTTCAGGAATAGCAAGTACAGTTAGCCCCTCCGTTTGTCGCAGCGTGTTTGCGTAGCTGGCGTACTCAATAAACATTTCAGCCTGCCCAGACTCAATCACCCACTGAGCCGCCAGCGTGCCTGTTGGAATGAGAGCGGAATTGCGCCCGCCGACCAGCGTCAACGCACGTTGTCGCGCGGCATGTCCTTCCACGCCCATCCGGTTAAACAGTTCCTGCGTATAGTCACCAGAAGGATCGCACCCCGCCGTTGAAGTTGCGAGACGTAAGTCAGTGCGATTAAGCAGAGCACACCAATCGTCACCGACGCGCATCACATCGCTGCGAACGGTCAGGCACAGTTTATTGCTGGCAAAAGGCACCACAGCCTGCGCGCGTCCGGCCGCCAGCAAAGCCTGCGGGTGCGCCAGATTTGCTGAAGCAAACAGGTCGCACTCTTCCCCCGCGAGAATACGCTCTTGTAAGATTCCGGCTGGGCCAAAATGCGTTTCAACAGGTTCTGAAAAGTGTGTGATAAGTTGCGCCCACACCCCTCGCAGACTGCCCGCTGCCAGCACGCGCATCAGTCGATGCCCTGATACGCTGTGCGATAGAAACGCTGATACCAGTCGTTCACGACTTTGTGCATGTCCACGTCTTTGAATTTTTCGGGATAGAGTTTTTTCGCCATCCATAGTTCACCGATACCCATGGCTTCCGGCATCGGGTAACCCCAGGCTTTGGCATAATCTGGCATCAGATAGACACGCTGGTTTTTCACTGCATCAATGACCTTCCACTGGGCAGAGTTTTTAATCTCATCGACTACAGAGGGATAACGGTCCTGCACAAAAATCACCTGCGGGTTCCATGCAATGACTTGCTCCATCGCCACCGTTTTGAATCCTTGAATCGTCGCTGCGGCCACATTTATTGCGCCGGCATGCGCCATCATCAGGCCCGTGTATTTTCCAGAACCGTACGTCGTCAGTTCCGGATTTGCCATATAGGCGCGGATGCGTTTTTGTTCAGGGATATCTTTCAGGCGATCGCTGACCATTTTGCGACCTTTAACTGTCGCGTCGATCAATGCTTTCGCTTCCTGAGGTTTATTGACGATCTCACCGATCAGAGTGATGCCTTCACGCAGCCCCTGATCGTAAGCTTTTTCTTCATCAGCCAGAGTCGGGTTCATTTTGGCTTTCTCGCCCACAGCATCATGGCGCAGCGAAATGGCCACCACGGGAATGCCTAAACTGCTGATCTTGTCGATCATCTCCTGCGGTGCGTAGTTGGTCAAAAACACCACCTGCGGATGCAGCGCGATGAGCTTTTCAGGATCAACGTGGGTGAGATCGCCAAGCGTCGCTTTTTGGTTCAGCGCCGGCGCAAGACGCGCGTAACCTTCTCCAAGCTGCTGCTTCCAGTTCGCCAGAATCCCAACAATTTTGTCGGTAGCGTTCATTTGCACCAGCAAATTCAGGGTCTGATGCTGGAGAACCACCACACGATCCACTTCATCAGGAATTGTTACCTGACGTCCAATCTGATCCGTTATCTGCCGCGCCGCCTGCGAAAACAGCGGTAGAGAAATCAGTAAAATAAAAACAGCGCCCCGCCAAAATCGTTTTTTCATCATGCCCTCACTTTTCGTTATGCAAAATATTATATAACGAATCAACTGGAACGTCGTGCCCCTCTTCGGGAGTAGCGAATTTCGCTCTAAATTTGGATTAAATACCCGGCGGGATCGCGCATGCCACTCACTAAAATGCGGGTTTTCTTTTTAACCGGAACACCGTCATGAAGTTTGAAGCCTTTCCCGGGATCAAGCAGTTAATCCACTGGGTCATTAATAACGAATCCGTTATCGTGCAGGGGATCGCCAATCTGGTTGGCGCTATTTTCCTGTTATTCGTAGGACTTTTTATCGCCCGCGTCACCAGCAGCGGCTTTAAAAAATTACTCTTAAGCCGTCACGTCGATAAAACCATTACGCAGTTTTGCAGCGCACTGTTGCGCTACGCCATGGTGGCGTTTGCGGCAATTGCCGCACTCGGACGCATCGGCGTTGAGACATCATCCATTATCGCGGTGATTGGTGCTGCCGGGCTGGCGATCGGCCTGGCGCTGCAAGGCTCACTCGCAAACTTCGCGGCGGGCGTTTTACTGGTAACGTTACGCCCTATTCGCGCGGGGGAATACGCGAGCGTGGGGGCCGTGGCTGGCACGATTGAAGAAGTCCATATTTTCTCAACCACCCTGCGCACATCCGACAATAAAATGGTCGTGGTACCCAATGGCAAAATTATCGCCAGTGAGATCACTAACTTTTCCCGTCAGAAAGAGCGTCGTGTCGATATTACGCTGGGCGTGGCCTATAACACCTCAATTGAACATCTTAAAAACGTCATTAAAACGGTCATTCAACTCGATCCGCGCATTCTCCACGACAAGGGCCACATCATACGGCTCAATGAATTTGCCCCTTCCTCGCTGAATTTTGTGGTCCGCGTATGGACTGAAAATAAGCATTACTGGGATGTGTATTACGATCTGATGGAAAACATCAAAAATGCGCTGGATGCCAATGAGATTCAGATGCCGTATCCGCAGATGGATGTGCATTTAAACGATCAGCGTCAACGCACTCCCTCGTTGGAGATGATGCAACAATGAATGCCATTAAACATCCGCGCGATTTACCGCAAACGCTTTTTGGCGTCATTATCATCCTGACATTATTGTGTTCCGCCATCTGGATCCTGCACCCTTTTCTGCTGAGCATCGTGTGGGCTGGTCTGATCGTTATTGCAACCTGGCCGCTTTATACCACCGTACAACGCAAACTCGGTGGCCGCAGAAAGCTCGCGATGACCGCTATGATGATTTTTCTGACGGCGATATTTCTGCTGCCGATTATTTTCAGTGCCGGAATGCTTTCAACACTGCTTAAAGATTTGCTGCAATGGCTGATGCATCTCGATAAATCTCACCTGCCATCCCTGGACTTCCTGACGCATATCCCATTGGTTGGTGAGCATTTACATCGCAAATGGCTGGCGCTGATGCATGAAAATGCTGAGAGTATTTTTGGCACGCTAAAACCGTGGATCGCCCAATTTATTGTGATACTGGCGCAAGGTCTTTCACAATTTGGCGCGTTGTTTGTAAATGGGCTGATGATGCTTCTCGCCTGTCTGGCATTTTACCTTTATGGGATCACTATCACCCGTGGGCTGCGTCAGTTCGCTTTTCGCGTTGCAGGTGCTCGTGGCGACAACGCCGTGCTGCTCGCAGGAACAACCATTCAGGCCGTGGCGATGGGCGTTGTCCTGACGGCGGTGATTCAGTCCGCCTTTGCGGGACTGGGGCTGGCAGTCTGTCATATTCCGTCAAGCGCCCTGCTGACCGGCATTATATTTGTGCTCTGTCTGATGCAGCTCGGCCCCGTGATTATCATGCTCCCGGCACTTATCTGGCTATTTTACCAGGGGGAACACTGGTATGGCGCAGTGTTACTTATCTGGACCGTCATCGCCGGTTCACTGGATAACATCTTAAAACCGATATTGATTAAACGCGGCGCGGATACCTCGCTGCTGCTGATCATGACCGGTGTTATAGGCGGCATGCTGACATGGGGCATGATTGGTCTAATGATTGGTCCCGTATTACTGGCCGTCTCCTGGAAATTGCTCTCCTCGTGGGTGAGCGAAGCACATTATCAACCTGTCTCTGCAAAGGAACTGTCATGAATATGATTAAAACGACACTGATTATAAGCGCTCTGATTTTCTCCACCTCTGGCATCGCAATGGATAAAACCGCAGTGGGCGCCGTTGCGGGTGCGGCCATCGGCGCGTCGACAGGTAAAAGTGTAAAATCTACGGTGGGTGGCGCGGTGGTCGGGGCCGGAACGGGTGCGATGCTAAAAGGCGGTAAGACAGGCAAAGCGGCACGTAAAGGCGGGGCGGTAGGGGCTGTGGTTGGCGCCGGGGCGGCGGCAGCCACCGGGAAAAGTGTTCTGAAAGGTGCTGCGGTAGGGGCTGGGACAGGAAGTTTGATCGGACAAGCGACGCATTAAAAGCACAACGCCGGGTAGCCGCTTTGGCTCGCCCGGCGTCAAACGCATAATTTAACGCATCGCTATCGACGTATTAATTTTGCTATTAAGTTCAAAATCATCTCTTACGCCTAATTTCCCCATAATATTCCGTTTATGTGAACTGATTGTTTTCTCACTGCGAAATAATAGTTTAGATATTTCAGAGCCAGAACAGCCCTTGCGAAGATATTCCAGCACCGTGTATTCCGCAGGCGTAAACACAACGGGCTGAGCCAATGAAGAAGCGTGATGCTGACGAATAATGAGAGGACTCAAGTAGCGTTTATTTTCCATTGTCTGCTGTATGATATCTCTCATCTGAAAATTAATTTCATCTACGCATAAAATGGAACAGCTGTATTGCTGAAGAAGTTTTTTGATGAACCACCGTTGAATCGCCTTTACCATGACCAACGTATGTTTACTGTTTAGTACGCTCACACTCACCGGTGACAAGTCATTGGTATTCTCACACCCTGTCGCATCGATAATAATCAGATGTTCTTCTTCCTGCGCGAGCGTTGACAAGGGAGAAAGCTGGCAATCCCAACCGGGGTTGGCGCTCACAATACTTTCAAGACCTGCACGAATTCCAGAAAGATAAATATCATTGCGAGCAACATAGCGAATTTGGCAGGTAAACATAACAGTCCTTATTTATACAGCGAGGTGAGCTGATCAATATGCGTGAGCAGATTAACCCAGCTACTTTTTGTTTCGATATTCAAACGATTTCGTACCAGAAGTTTTATGGTGCTAACCGTTTTGTAGCTGCAATTACGGCGGACAGCAATTTCGCTCGCTTGCAAACCAGAGGCATAATCAATCAGCACATTGAGCTCTGAAGGTGTCAAAAGCACACCGCGGCGACACGCCGTTACAGCGCCAGGAATAAGCGAAAGCAGCTGACTTTCAAGCTCATCTTCCGTGAGACAATGACTCGCCCCAGCGCCTTTGAACATACGCGCCAGCACGTCATCATGCTGAGGCAGATAGACTAACGTTTTAAGCGACAACTTATGGGTGGCATGAAGCGTGCGCAATATTCTTAAAAGCGTATTACCCAGTCCTCCGACGCCGACCAGTAGCACCCTGGGGCGACCGGTTTGCAGACAGATCTCTTCAGTCAGTTGCTCCGTGGACGTACACGACACCACCTGATGGCCTTCATCCTGAAGGCGTGTGGTTAAACCCCTTCGCAGCAATATGCGGGGTTCATATAAAATGATAACGGGTAAAGAATTCATCGCATCCATTGCTTATATAAAATAAAAACCCTACCAAGATAATTCTTAGAGATTTTTGTTCAACAAAAAAACGTTCTAAAAAAAGATATCGCGTTAGATTCTATTATTTTATAAGAGGTTAGCCCTAAAAATTAAATGTCATACTCTGGCAATATGTAAAGTCACTTACAAGAGTGCATTAATCCTATTGCACATTTCGTTTAGTATTTATTCTCCAATCAACTACGAGTAACCCTATTAAACCTTATCAGCATGCTCTTTTTATTTAAGATAAAAAACGCTGAGAAACGTGGCAGGATTGCAAATAATTAATACTTAATATCTCGCGCTTTTTGCCGACCATCCTGTTTAGCCTTACGCTTATCTTCACGGCATTGATGGTGACTTTTCTCATCATCTTCTTTGCATTCACGTTTGTCATGACGCGCCTGAGAACGCGTGTCCTGCCTGACATCACGCGCTTCGTGACGTTGCTCCGCCTGTTCTGTCGCATGAGCGGCAAATGCGCAAAGAAATGACAGTACCACCACAGCGATAGTTTCCTTCACAACTTCAGCGAAGTGATGCATAGCCTGACCTTCTATTAATGAGTTTAGTAAATGTATGTTACTAAATTTATCGTTACAACGCCTCCGGGATGAAATCTATTTTTGGATTGTGAATATCCTAATTTAAACATTCACCTGTTAGAAAGGCAATCGTCCGTCCTAAACTTTAGTAGGAACGAAAATCTCGGAGTATTAATTAAACATTAACGCCGTCGCTCTACTGTTTACTGCATACAGATTCATCCACCGCTGAGAATGCCAAAAATCACTTTATTTTCCATTTTTGGATCTAAACTAAATATTCTAAATTTATGATTCACTCTTGATCTCAAGAATTTTCAAAAGCATTTTTATAATTTAACGTAGTTGTGAATCCAAATCTGGATTCACAACTAGAAATACTGATTTGTGTACGCTAACATTTATTTTGAAAGTCTCAACGTGTTAAACCTTTAACCTATGGTGCTTGCCATGAAACCAACAGAACATATAGCTAAACTTATAAACTCAGTGTCTGATGGCACTCGCATTCAAAATAGCAGAGAAAGGCAAATCATCTCTCTCCAGCAATATGCCGAGCCGATGTGCTTTATTTTACATAAGGGAACAGCTGCTATTTATAGAGGATACGATCATTTGCTTCTGTCCCACATCAAGGCACCGCATGTAATGGGTCTTAACCTTTTATTTCAAAAGAACAGTGAACTTTATTTCCAGGCGCGGAGTTCTGTTGCTTACGAGATAGTCCCTCGCTCAAAGTTTGAAGAGAAAATTCGGGACCAGGATCTTTGGGAGAGTCTTGCTTATTATTTCATGTTCAGTTCCAAACGTTTTTTACAAAACAATTTCACATCCTGCGGCGTGTCCACATACGATCTGGTTCGTAATAACCTCATCGCGTTAATGAATGAAAGTGAAGAGCTTCGCTTAGCCACTAACACGTGTGATTATATTCAGGAAAAAACGCTGCTTTCTCGCAGCGGGATTATGAAGATGCTTAGCGAGCTCAAACATGGTGAGCACATTGAACTCCAGCGCGGAGTTCTGTTAACCATTCATAATCTGCCAGCAAAATATTGATTCAAGAGTAATATTATTTGAGGAGATCATTTAAATTTAGATTAGGGAAATGAGTCCGTGCTCAGCGAAAACGTGTTGACGTGACAATGCCGAAACCATTGTCAAAACCAGAGCACTATCACGGCTCAAAAGGGATTGTTCGTTCAGGGAAAGACAGTGTTTGCATCAACTCTTCGTCATCCAAAATCGGCTAACAATGTGAAAGTGTAATAAACGCATTCCTGACGCCACTCCCTATTCTTTTTTCAACATCATATTTACAAGCACACGCTAAACTGGCAAGAATCATTCTTATTTTTCTAAGAAATATCTCATGTCAGAACAGGCGCTGAAACAACAGATTCAAAATCTGAAAAAGCATAATGCCCGGCTTGCCAGGCTGGCGCGTGACGCCCGCAGTAAGCTGAGCGCCGCGCTGGATGGAACTGGGCTATGCCTGTGGCAACTCGACGTCCCGAGTGGAAAGCTGATTATCTATAATCGTCGTTGGGGGTCGATGCTCGGTTACCAGCCGAAAGAGCTGAATGCGCAGTTTGAGGTCTGGCGCGAACATCTTCATCCTGAAGACAAGAAAATGGTGCTGGATGCGTTTTATGACCACCTGCACGGTAAAACGCCCTTTTATGAAGCATTGCATCGCATGCAGCATAAAAATGGCACCGTCAGTTGGGTATTGGATCGCGGGCGCGTCAGTGAATGGGATGAGCATGGAAATCCTCTCAAGGTCACGGGCACTCACATTGATATGACCAAAGAGAAGCAGTACGAGGAGCAGCTCGCGCTGCTGGCAAACCATGATCCGCTCACAGGGCTGGCGAACCGTCATGCGCTCGTCAAACATTTTGCTCAGCTCAAAGATCAGGGGCCGCTTTGCGTTGCTTTCATTGATCTTGATGATTTCAAATCCGTTAACGATACCTTTGGTCACCGTAGCGGCGATGAGTTGTTGATTCAACTGAGTAAACGATTATGCGCAACCTGTCCAGAAGGCTCCATTGTGGGTCGACTTGGCGGTGATGAATTTGTGCTGCTGCTCCCTTTTTCGCTGTCTAGCCTGTGGGTCAATAGTACTGCGCATAAGTGCCTGCACGCGGCCCTCACGCCATTCGAACTGGACAATGGTCAGGCGCGGGTTGGCGCGTCAATTGGTATTGACGAAGTGCACCCGCAAGATGATTTTATTAACGCACTGCGTCGCGCTGACCAATCGATGTATCAAATTAAACACACCGGCAAAAACGGCGTGGCGATCGGTTCCACGCTCATTTCGATTTCACGCACCGGGACGGACGCGTGAAAAGCAGCCGACAACAGAAAATCATTCAGTTGCTGAGCGGCTGCGACGGACTCACCACCGACACACTGGCCGGGCAACTGGCCGTCAGTAAAGAAACGATCCGTCGTGACCTGAAAGAGCTTCAGCAGCAGGGAAAAATCGTGCGCCACCATGGGCGTGCGCGAGCCATCCAGGCGGATAACCGTGATGGAGGGGAACCTTTTGGTGCGCGGCTAAAAAGCCATTACGCTGATAAGGCCGATATTGCCCGACACGCGTTAGGGTATCTCAGCGAAGGGATGACCATCGCGCTTGATGCCAGTTCGACCTGTTTTCACCTCGCACGTCAGCTTCCCGATATCGAACTGACGGTGTTTACCAACAGCCTGCCGATATGTCATGAAATGGCGAAACGCGAAAAAATCACGCTGATCTGTTCTGGCGGAATACTCGAGCGTAAATACCGCTGCTACGTCAATCCTGCGCTGGTGACGTTGCTGAAAAGCATTGAGGTCGATCTGTTTATCTTCTCCTGCGAAGGCGTAGACGAAGCGGGAAACATGTGGGACCCAACGGAACAGAGTGCTGGATTTAAGGCGCAGCTTCTTAAACGAGCCAGCCAGTCGCTGCTACTCATTGATAAGAGTAAATTTCAGCGCTCAAGCGAAGTCAAAATTGGTGACCTTTCTCAGGTCACGCAAATCGTCAGTGACGCTCACCCTTCAAGCCGATAACCCGCCATAAAGTAGCGCAGTGTTGTGCTGGACGGGTTCTCTTTAAAAAAGTCCATCACCATATCGCGATCCAGCCCGTAACGACGCGTCAAAATACCTGCCTCCCAGGCGCCAAGCTGACGGTCGCCTGTTTGCTCAAACATGCGCTGCGAATAACCCAGCACAAATCCACGTTTATAGTCAGAACAGAAGTGTGCCGCGTTTTGCGCCGTGTCGGCCTGTTCGGCCCGCATTCCAGCCAGCAGCCCCTTACCAAAGTGATTGTTCATCGCTCTACCCTTAATCGATATATAATAAATTATATAGCGAAATTTTGAGCGATGCCTAATGCTATTTTAAGGCCGCATCAGCGGCCTTTTGTTTAGAAAGAAATTAGAAAGAAACCCACTCGTCCGTTTTACCGGCGGATTTTGCCCTAACGATAGCTTTAGGCGACGAGACGCTCACGACGCTGGCGGATTCCTGAGAAGAGAGACGGAATTTCTGAACCGAACGCTGGAGCTCTTCGGTCTGGGCTTCCAGTGCGGATGCCGCACTTGAGACCTGTTCGACAAGCGAGGCGTTTTGCTGCGTCACACCATCCATTTGCGTAATCGCGATCCCCACCTGCGAAATACCTTTACTCTGTTCTTCTGAAGCAGAGGCGATTTGCTTCATGATGGTCGTGACTTCCGTCACCGCCCGCAGGATTGCTTCCATTGTGGTTCCTGTATCATCCACAATTTTCGCCCCTCGCTCGACGCGTGAAACCGAATCAGCAATCAGCCCTTCAATTTCCTTCGCCGCATCTGCGCTTCGGCTTGCGAGGTTTCGCACTTCACCTGCGACCACGGCGAATCCACGCCCCTGCTCCCCGGCACGCGCAGCTTCGACTGCCGCATTCAGTGCTAGAATATTCGTCTGGAAAGCAATGCCATTAATGACAGAGGTGATCTCCGCGATTTTCTTCGAACTGGCCGAAATCCCGGACATAGTGGTGACCACTTCCTGAACCAACGAACCACCGCGACTGGCTGTGCTCGATGCCACATCAGCCAGCTCACTTGCCTGTCGTGCGTTATCCGCGTTGAGCTTCACGGTCGCCGTGAGTTGCTCCATACTCGCAGCCGTCTCTTCCAGTGCTGCGGCCTGCTCCTCGGTACGTGAAGAAAGGTTGTTATTTCCGCTGGAGATTTCCGTTGCGCCTCGCCAGATATTATCGCTACCGGTACGAATTGAGCTGACCGCGTCGCGTAAACTGTCCTGCATAGCCGTCAGCAGCGGGACGAGCTGACCCACACAGTTGCGCCCAAATGGCTCTACCGACTGGCTGAGATCGCCCTGCGCAATCTGACGGAAGTGTTCGCGGATGCGGCTCAGCGGCTTGACCAACATGGCGACCAAATAGCGATCGGTGAAGATCAGAATCAACAAACCCAGCACCATGGCACTGATAATCACGGTACGAATCATGCTGGTCAGATTGTCTACGACAACACGCGTTTCTTCGAGCGTATTGTCAGCCTCCTGGTTGAATTTCTCTGCTGCTACGCCAAACGCGCGACTGAGCGGCGGAGTCACCTCATTTGCCTGTTTACGGTAACCCGCATCATCGCCTTGCTGCGCCTTTTGCATCTGCGGCACAACGCCTTGCTCTAACAATGCCTGCCAGGAGCTAATCACTTCCCCATAGACCGCTTCATTCATCGCGCCGTGCGAGACTGATTTCATCTCCTCAAGACGTTTGCTCATGTTGTCCAGCGCCGTTTGCGCAGACGTTAAATCGGGAGTGCCCCCAGTTGCTTTAGCTTCCATCGCACGACTCAGGCGTGTGACGAAGCGAAAATATTGATCGTTGCCCTGTCCAAGGATTGTCATTTTTTTAACAATTTGACGATCGATGTCATTACCTTCTGAGACCCTGGAAAGTGACCAGGAGCTATAAAATCCGACCCCGGCCCACATTAAACAAAAAACACCCAGAATCGCCAACACGACGAAACGGATGGTAAAATTACGAAGCATCTGCATAAGAATTATCCTTGCCGTTAGGGAAAACTCGCCCAAAGGCGAGTCTTACTTTTGTTATCGGCAGAAAATGGCGAACATATACATGTTCACATGTAATTAAAAAAAAATTTCACATGCTGGCTGTGGTAATGCGAATTTATCCAGAAGGGGCGAACATCTCATTCAAAATACGTTTTTTAACATATTCAAGGATAAGAAAAGGTAAAACACGCTTTCAGTAAATTAACCGGATCATTCAAAAGGGTTAATCACATCATAGTTTGAACCAATCAATGCACACATTTTCCGTTCATTACCCGCACAATTTGCATGCTAATTAATCACCAGTATTTACTAGACAAATATTTTTTACACAATTAATCAAGTTTTAATATTTTAATGATTAATTATCTACCCAATCTATTTTAAATTTTAATTACACCAAAGCATCCTAGGAAAAATCTTAATTAGATAATTTTAATTTAAAATAGAACCAATTTCACTTAAGGCATCGACAGTGTCCAATGCGAAAATGACGTAAACGCACATTGCTTGCAAAACGTGTAGTAATGTCTTCATCAGCTTTCCTGCGAGCCCTTCTATCACACCGTGTTCTCATAGCCACACGGCATAAAATTGTGGTCTGTCGTAATATCATCACTGGAGCCACACTCAGGCTAACGGCGTCACTGATGCCGTAATGGCGGATGCCACGGTTGATATGATTGAAACCCGTACATATGGCTCAACCACCCATACGACGGTAAACGGTATTCATTCTTCTCTCAATGATCGAAGCACTCGCGGGGCTGACACGGGCACGAAAATATAGACTTGAGGTAAAGCGCGCTGGATAAGAGGGAATTTTGGCCCGGAGCGATAAAGCCGATATTACGATCGCGCTTAGCCGCTCTTTTGTTGATGCGACTCAGCATGAAATAGCGCAAAAAACGCGCACTTAATAACGGTATTGCGAAGGGCAATAGTGGAGCTATCAATAAAAACGACGCCCCCCTATTACCCCGACCGGAGCTTAACGCAAATATTTCTCAAACCAGCCCAAGGTCCGTTTCCACGCGAGCTCTGCAGCGGGCTCATCGTAACGCGGCGTGGAATCATTATGAAAACCGTGATTTACGCCAGGATAAATATAAGCCTCGTAGACAGTATTATTCTCTTTTAGCGCCGCTTCATAAGCGGGCCAACCCTCGTTAATATTTTTATCTAACTCGGCATAATGAAGCAGCAAAGGGGCTTTGATTTTGGACACATCGCTGGCCGCAGGCTGGCGACCATAAAACGGCACCGCACACGCCAGTTCGGGATACGCCACCGCTGCGGCATTCGACACGCCACCGCCATAGCAAAACCCGGTGATCCCCACTTTTCCGGTCGCATCTGGATGCGTTTGCATAAACTCCACGGCGGCAAAGAAATCGTTCATCAGTTTGGTCGGATCGACCTTTTGCTGCAGCACTTTGCCTTCTTCATCGTTGCCCGGATAGCCGCCGACCGAGCTTAATCCATCCGGCGCCAGCGCAATGTATCCCGCTTTGGCCACGCGTCGGGCGACGTCTTCGATATAGGGATTCAGCCCCCGGTTTTCATGCACGACGACAACTGCGGGCACTTTTCCCGTCGCTTTGGCCGGTTTCACAAGATAGCCACGCACCTCCCCGTGCCCGTTCGGGGAGGGATACTGAATATATTCCGGGAGAATATCGGGATCGGTAAATTTAACTTGTTCCGCAAGGGCGTAATTCGGCTTGAGCATATTAAACAACGCCAGCGCCGTGACCCCCCCCACAGCGTAGCGTGCAGCCAGATTCAGAAACTCGCGTTTGTTAATTTTTCCGTGCGCGTAGTAGTCGTAATAATCGAGCAACTCTTGCGGAAAATCTTTGGCGGTCAGACGCGTCATCGCATATCTCCAGGAATTGTGATTTTATAAGGATAGAATGAAAACGCTGTTTCGAAAATTCATCGCTATGAAAGGAGAGATCATGACCTGGACCCCCTACCCAAGCCGCTACGAAAATATGCAGTATCGATACTGCGGTAAAAGTGGCTTACGTCTGCCCGCGCTATCACTTGGCCTGTGGCACAGCTTCGGCCACGTGCAACCTCTCGATAGCCAGCGCGCCCTGCTGCGCAAAGCCTTTGATTTAGGCATTACCCATTTTGATCTGGCCAACAACTACGGCCCGCCTCCGGGCAGCGCCGAAGAGAATTTTGGTCGCCTGCTGCGCCAGGATTTCGCGGCTTATCGCGATGAGTTAATCATCTCTACCAAAGCCGGTTACGACATGTGGCCGGGCCCGTATGGTTCCGGCGGCTCGCGTAAATATCTGCTGGCGAGCCTCGACCAGAGCCTTGTGCGCATGGGGCTGGAGTATGTCGACATCTTCTATTCGCATCGGGTTGACGAAAATACGCCGATGGAAGAGACCGCCTCTGCGCTGGCGCAGGCCGTGCAGAGCGGGAAAGCGCTTTACGTCGGTATCTCATCCTATTCACCCGAGCGCACGCAGGAGATGGCTGATTTATTGCGTGAATGGAAAATCCCGCTGCTGATCCATCAGCCTTCGTACAACGTGCTCAATCGCTGGGTGGATAAGAGCGGCCTGCTGGATACGCTGCAAGCCAACGGAACCGGGTGTATCGCGTTTACGCCGCTGGCGCAGGGTTTGTTAACTGGAAAATACCTGAACGGCATTCCTGATGGCTCACGCATGCAGCGAGAAGGCAAAAAAGTGCGGGGTTTAACGGAGAATATGCTGACCGAAGCCAACCTCAGCAGCCTGCGTTTGCTCAATGAAATGGCGCAGACGCGCGGTCAGACGATGGCGCAAATGGCGCTAAGCTGGCTGCTTAAAGACGAGCGCGTGACGTCCGTATTGATTGGCGCCAGCCGCCCGGAACAACTCGAGGAAAACGTGCAGGCCCTGAACAATCTGCGCTTTAGCGAAGACGAGCTGAAAAGAATTGATCAGCATGTTGAAGATGGGCAGTTGAATTTATGGCAGGCGTCGTCGGATAAATAGTGTTTTGTGCTACCAGATGCCCTCTCCCGGCGGAGAGGGCGAAGGGATCAGTACTTGCCGCTGCGGTTAATTTTATCCAGATAGCCCATGACAAACGCCGACAGCACAAACGTCAGATGAATAATGACGTACCACATCAGTTTATTGTCCGGGATGTTTTTCGCATCCATAAATACGCGCAGCAGATGGATGGAAGAGATCGCCACAATCGATGCCGCAACTTTATTTTTCAGCGACGAGGCGTCCATTTTGCCCAGCCAACTGAGCTTCTCTTTGTGCTCGGCGATATCTAACTGTGAGACAAAGTTCTCATAACCCGAGAACATCACCATAACCAACAGCCCGCCCACCAGCGTCATATCCACTAACGACAGCAGCACCAGAATCAGATCGGACTCTGCCACTGAAAAAATATTGGGGAGAACGTGAAAAATTTCCTGGAAAAATTTAATGCTCAGCGCGACGAGTGCCAGCGATAACCCAAAATAGACGGGTGCCAATAACCAGCGCGAAGCATACATTGCGTTTTCAAAAAAGCGTTCCATAAAGTCCTGTCAGCAAGCGAAACCAGGCCGCATTATATCGCAGCGCGGTGAACTGTTTGCAACAACTTACCAACAAAGACCTTACACCTCTGAGGGATTAACCTGCGGGCGTTGATATTCCGGCCAGACGATTACCACCAAATCCGGATAGGCTTCAAGGCTAAACTCACGGAAACACTGACGCAGGTTCAACACATCAAGGTCAGAATAAGAGACCTTTTCGCCGTTAAGACAGCGTTTTTTGATATTGTCGTAATATTTATACACCGCTGAATTCAGGTCACTGCAACGGCGCTGAGCTTCAAAAAGGCCCGGCGTATCATTTATTTCCGTCATCTTCATTCGCTTAATTGTCGCATGAAGAAAATCGATATATTCGTGATTGACGCGCCAGTACCACACCGGTGTTATCGAATTCATCAGCAGCGAGAAATGATCTTCCCCCTCTTCCTTGGTCATAGGAATGGGCTGAGGCTGCTCGTCGAGTGACCGTGAGTCCTTCGTCTTATTGAACTCTCGCATCAATAAAAGAACGCCAGCGGTAAGCAAAAGCAATGTAATGACAGAATAAAAAATGCTGTTCATGGTTGGCTCCATTTTTTTTGATTTTAAATTTGCCTCATGTTATTGTCAACGAATCTCACGCCCTATCTAATCCTACCCGGTTGAAATTAAAGGAAATAAAAATGCTGCCCGAGAATCTCGTCCCGGTCAGGTTCCACATCGCCTCTGTGGTTCCAAAATCGGGGGAAGGAGAAAGCAATGCTAATTTCACTCAGGGAAAAAGAAAACTTTCCGATTTCGAAGCCGACATATTAATTGGTGTTACCCGTACCGGTAAATCACGTAATATGCTGCTGGAAGAGCACGACAGACATATTAAAGACCGACTGTTTCGCGTGATAAAGATCGAAGCTTTTGCGCATCTCCTTAACGACCTACAGGCCGAAGGTGAAATAGATGCCCAGACATTAAGTCAAATAATGGCTGAAAAGTCCGAACAAATAAATGAAGCAGGCAACGAAATTTGGCTTAATCTTATTACCAGAGAGAAAAACAACCCTATTTTTTATAAACTAGAGGATGATTAACGTGAAAGTAGTTGAAGATAATAACGTTTATTTGACTTTAGATAACCATAAAAGTGATGAGTTTATCTTAAAGCAAAATCTCGAAGCCCTAAAAAAACATAAAAATGACGAGATGGCCCGCATTGCACAAGACGTGGTATCGATCCCGGCAGCCGTCGTCCGTTTGAAATGGCAAAATCGTCATGAAATTTATTCTTTGCAGGTTAAAGAAGAAATCTACGGCGCGATGATTAATGCAGTGATGGAACTGAAGCCCGAATTGAAAGATAAAATCATGGGGCGCCTGGAAACAAATTACCAGTATTTACTGGCCCGTGAAACTGCAACCCTGCGCCTCTCCCGTAAACTGGCTGATGGCGGCTACCACACATCAAATGTCACCACGGTTGCACTGGATGAAGACGCGCTGACCTCTAAAACAGAGACTCCCTCGAACACGCCTTAGACTTCCCCCTCCCCTTGTGTCGCTTTATTCGCCCCGTCCGATCGTGTTCGGCATGGGATTAAGGATTATCCTGAATGATCCCTAAAGCCTGAATGAATCACCTAAGCTTAGTGTTTTACAACGCGAGCAAGGAGATTCCTTATGGCAAATCACCAGACAAAATTCCAGGATCCGACCACTCAGTATTACACCGGTGACTTCCCTAAACAGAAACAACCTGCTCCCGGCGTGCAATCGAAGATGACGCCCATCCCTGACTGCGGCGAGAAGACGTACAAGGGCAGCGGCAGGCTAAGCGGGCGCAAAGCGCTGGTCACGGGGGGTGACTCCGGTATCGGACGCGCAGCAGCGATTGCTTACGCACGTGAAGGTGCTGACGTGGCGATTAACTTTCTGCCCGCTGAAGAAGAAGATGCTCAGCAGGTCAAACAGCTCATTCAAGAAGCCGGCCGTAAAGCGGTGCTGATTCCAGGCGATTTAAGCGATGAGTCTTTTGCCCGGTCATTGGTGCATACCGCACATGACGCGCTGGGAGGGCTGGATACGCTGGCGCTGGTCGCGGGTAAGCAGACCGCTGTTGAAAACATTGCCGACCTCACCACGGAACAATTTAAAGAGACGTACGCGGTGAACGTGCTGGCGCTTTTCTGGATAACTCAGGAGGCGATCCCACTCCTGCCAGCCGGTTCCAGCATTGTGACGACCTCTTCGATTCAGGCTTATCAGCCCAGTCCACATCTGCTGGATTATGCTTCAACCAAAGCCGCGATCCTCAACTACAGCCGTGGGCTGGCAAAACAGGTTGCGGAGAAAGGCATTCGGGTAAATGTGGTCGCACCGGGCCCAATCTGGACGGCACTGCAAATATCTGGCGGTCAGACGCAGGAAAAAATTCCGCAGTTTGGCCAGCAGACGCCAATGAAACGCGCGGGGCAACCGGCGGAACTGGCGGCGGTGTATGTCTATCTGGCGAGTCAGGAATCGAGCTACGTCACGGCCGAAGTGCATGGCGTATGCGGTGGGGAACACCTGGGATAATCAGGCTCTGGACGCAAAAAAGCTGGCTTTCGCCAGCTTTTTTTCATTTCGCTTTGACTGTCTCTTCGCCAACTAAACCTATTTTGAGATAACCCGCCTGGTGCAGCGTGTCCATCACTTTCATCATGGTTTCGTAGTCGACGGTTTTGTCAGCCCGAAAGAAGACCGTGGTGTCTTTCTTTCCTTGCGTCATGGCATCGAGCGCGGGAATGACAGAGTCATCAGTCACCGGATCGTTGCCCAGGAACATCGATTTATCCGCTTTCACTGAGAGATAAATCGGTTTTTCCGGACGCGGCTGCGGCTGGCTCGAGGACGCAGGCAGATTGACCTTCACATCGACCGTCGCCAAAGGCGCGGCGACCATGAAGATAATCAGCAGAACCAACATTACGTCGATAAACGGCGTCACGTTGATTTCATGCATTTCGCCATTATCGTCCAGATTTTCATTAAGACGCATTGCCATGATTGATTAACCTAAACGCAGTTTCGAAGCAGCATGAACCGGCTTAACGTTGCTGGCGCTGAGGTCAAGATCGCGGCTTTGCAGGAGCAGAACCTGCGCGGCAACATCGCCCAACGTCGCTTTGAAGCTGCCAATCATACGGGCAAAGACGTTATAGATGACAACCGCAGGAATTGCTGCGATCAGACCGATAGCCGTTGCCAACAATGCTTCTGCGATGCCTGGCGCCACAACGGCCAGGTTGGTGGTTTGGGTCTGGGCGATACCGATGAAGCTGTTCATGATGCCCCAAACCGTACCAAACAGACCAACGAACGGGGAAATCGCACCGATAGTCGCCAGATAACCGTTACCGCGACCCATGTGACGACCTACGGCAGCAACGCGACGCTCCAGACGGAAGCCGGTACGCTCTTTAATGCCTTCGTTATCTTCACTGCCTGCGGAAAGTTCCAGCTCGTTCTGCGCTTCGTTCACTAAAATAGAGGTCAGGCTTTTCGCATGGAACGCCGACGTCATGTCATTTGCCTGATCCAGAGAGCGTGCCTCAGCCAACTGCTGTTGTTCGCGCTTCAGGCGACGCTTTTGGGAGATCAGCTCAACGCTTTTGCTGAAGAAAATAGCCCAGGTGATCACGGACGCCAGAATCAGGCCGATCATCACAATCTTAACCACGATGTCAGCATGTTGGTACATGCCCCAAACGGAGAGATCCGTCTGCATCAAATTATTACCCACTCTGTATCTCCAGGACGCAAATCACATTTTCTGAGCATAATAATATCAAAACCACATCGAATTGATAGTGGTTCTCATTAGTATTTACATACTGCCGTAATTTCCGCTCATTTTCCTTGCGCTTACACAGTAAAAATTTCTTATGCTTATTTTTTAGAAAATATTGTGCTTATTCGCTAAGCATCCGGGTGCAGAGTTTTCCATTCATGGTAGTCTGGACGTCCAGACGTATAAAACAGGTTTAGCGAACATGGCAGAGAAACATCTTGATACCACGCTTGTCCAGGCTGGACGGAGTAAAAAGTATACTCAGGGTTCGGTAAATAGCGTTATCCAGCGCGCCTCCTCGCTGGTTTTTGAAACCGTCGAGGCCAAAAAGCACGCTACCCGCAACCGCGCGAAAGGCGAACTGTTTTACGGGCGCCGCGGCACGCTGACCCATTTTTCGCTGCAGGATGCGATGTGCGAACTGGAAGGCGGCGCAGGCTGTGCGTTGTTCCCCTGCGGTGCGGCGGCTGTCGCAAACACTATTCTGGCGTTTGTCGAACAGGGCGATCATATCCTGATGACTAACACCGCCTACGAACCCAGCCAGGATTTCTGTACCAAAATCCTGACTAAACTGGGCGTCACGACCGGCTGGTTCGATCCTTTGATTGGTGAAGGGATTGCGGAGCTTATCCAACCGAATACGCGAATTGTGTTCCTGGAATCGCCCGGCTCCATCACCATGGAAGTGCATGATGTTCCGGCGATCGTTCGTGCCGTGCGTCGCGTCGCACCCGACGCCATCATTATGATCGATAACACCTGGGCGGCGGGCGTGTTGTTCAAAGCGCTGGATTTCGACATCGACATCTCCATTCAGGCCGCCACAAAATACCTGATCGGCCACTCTGATGGCATGATCGGCACGGCGGTGTCCAACGCCCGCTGTTGGGAGCAACTGCGTGAAAATGCCTATCTGATGGGACAAATGGTGGATGCCGATACCGCGTATATGACCAGCCGCGGACTGCGTACGCTCGGTGTACGCTTGCGTCAGCATCATGAAAGCAGTCTGAAAGTGGCCGAGTGGCTGGCGCAACATCCCCAGGTGGCTCGCGTTAATCATCCGGCGCTGCCGGGCAGTAAAGGCCATGCGTTCTGGCAGCGTGACTTTACGGGCAGCAGCGGCTTGTTCTCATTTGTGCTCAATAAACGTCTGAGCAATGACGAGCTGGCAACCTATCTGGATAACTTCACGCTGTTCAGCATGGCCTATTCCTGGGGCGGGTTTGAATCGCTGATTCTGCCGAACCAACCAGAACAGATTGCCGAATTACGTCCCGGCGGCGAAGTGGACTTTACCGGTACGCTGATCCGACTGCATATCGGTTTAGAAAATGTTGACGATCTGATTGCGGATTTATCGGCAGGTTTTGAGCGTATCGTGTAATGTGCAGGCTTAAACTGTACTCCCGAACCGTTTTATCTACGCCATGAGTAGAAAAGTCTGCATTTGTTGCGTCCGCGATCAACGCCAGCACGTAAAATGAGGAGTACAATAGCCGCATATAAGTTGTTCCACAGGAAAGTCCATGGCTGTCATTCAAGATATTATCGCTGCGCTCTGGCAACACGATTTTGCTGCGCTGGCGGATCCACACGTTGTGGGTGTTGTTTATTTTGTCATGTTCGCAACGCTGTTTCTGGAAAACGGTCTGCTTCCCGCATCGTTTCTTCCAGGGGATAGCCTGCTATTACTGGCAGGTGCGTTAATCGGTAAAGGTGTTATGGACTTCGCCCCTACCGTTGTCATTCTAACTTCAGCTGCGAGCCTGGGCTGCTGGTTGAGCTATTTACAGGGGCGATGGCTTGGTAACACCCGCGTGGTGAAAAGCTGGCTGTCGCAATTACCTGTTAAATATCATGAGCGGGCGACCTGTATGTTCGATCGTCATGGTTTACTGGCACTGTTAGCGGGGCGTTTTCTGGCCTTTGTTCGCACATTGCTGCCTACCATGGCGGGGATCTCTGGCCTGTCGAACCGTCGCTTCCAGTTCTTCAACTGGCTGAGCGCACTGCTGTGGGTCGGCGTGGTGACGTCACTGGGTTACGCCATCAGCATGATCCCGTTTGTGAAGCGTCACGAAGATCAGGTGATGACGTTCCTGATGATTCTGCCGATGTTCCTGTTAGTGGCAGGACTGGTGGGCACCATCGCGGTGGTCATTAAAAAGAAATACTGTAACGCCTGATCGAATGCCCTCTCTGCCGAGAGGGCAAATCTCACACTCCCTGCATCATCCTGATACGCGCCGCATCTTCCCCTGGCGTCACGCCGAAATAACGTTTGAACTCACGACTAAACTGCGAGGCACTCTCATAGCCCACGCGCATTGCCGCGGCGCTGGCCTTCATGCCGTCATGAATCATCAGCATGCGGGCTTTGTGCAGACGATAGCTTTTCAGGTACTGCAGTGGCGATGTGCTGGTGACCGATTTAAAATTATGATGGAACGCCGAAATACTCATATTCGCTTCTGACGCCAGCTCATCCACACTCAGGTTTTCGGTGTACTGGCTTTCGATACGCTTCAGTACGCGGCTAATGAGGCTAAAATGCGTCTGGCGGCTCACCAGCGCCAGCAGCGCCCCGCCTCCCGGCCCCATCAGCACATGATAAAGAATCTCGCGTACAATTTGCTTGCCGAGGATTCGCGCATCCAGCGGCCTTTCCATTACATCCAGTAAGCGCTCAATGGCGCACAAAATCTCCTCGGAGAGCGTAGCAGAGTTGATGCCGCTCGCCGCCATCGCAGGCTGGAAAAGCTCATCTTCACCGATATCCATCAATAGCTCCTGGAGCTGAAGAATATCGACATTGACCCGGATACCCGCCAGCGGAACCGCTTCTGTCGCGAAGGTTTCACATTCGAAGGGTAAAGGTACTGTCAGGAGCAAATATTCATTGGTGTCGTAGCGGAACACACGTTCGTTGATATAACCAATTTTATGGCCCGAAAAGAGAAAAACGATGCCCGGCTGATACATCACCGGCGTACGCGTTCCGGGCTGTGTACCGTATAACAGACGAATATCTGGCAGCACATCGTTGAGATTATTTTCTTTATCTTTCAAATTGTTAATTTTCTCAGTCAATTGCTGGCAAATCTCTTCGCGGTTCATCTGTACTTGCTCCTCCTACGGTTTCCATGGATGACAGTGTGCGCACTTTTTCGCATTTTCTCCAGCCATCTGTAGAAATGGGCAAGACAACGGCAGAAATGTGCATTGAGAGGATAGCGTCCGATAGCCACAATGATCACCATCAGGTAGCCCTCTTCGCCACCACGATTTTTCACCCACATAAGGGAACGAGCAATGAACAACTTTAATCTGCATACCCCCACCCGCATTCTGTTTGGCAAAAATGCTATCGCCGATCTGCGCGATCAAATTCCTGAAGGCGCTCGCGTGCTGATCACGTACGGTGGCGGTAGCGTCAAAAAGACCGGCGTGCTGGATCAGGTTTACAGCGCCCTGGAAGGCGTGGATGTGCGTGAGTTCGGCGGCATCGAGCCAAACCCGTCTTACGAAACGCTGATGAACGCAGTCAAGATCGCCCGTGAAGAGAACATCACCTTCCTGCTGGCTGTGGGCGGCGGTTCCGTCCTCGACGGCACCAAATTTATCGCCGCAGCCGCGCATTATGCCGATGGCGTGGATCCGTGGGAAATCCTGCAAACCGGCGGAAGCAAGATCACCAGCGCGATCCCGATGGGTTCTGTGCTGACGCTGCCTGCAACCGGCTCGGAATCAAACAAAGGCGCGGTGATTTCCCGTAAAACCACGGGTGATAAACAGGCCTTTATGAACGACCACGTTCAGCCGGTGTTTGCTATTCTGGATCCGGTTTACACCTATACGTTGCCGCCGCGTCAGGTTGCTAACGGTGTGGTGGATGCCTTCGTTCACACGGTTGAGCAGTACGTGACTTATCCGGTGAACGGCAAAATTCAGGATCGTTTTGCCGAAGGTATTCTGCTGACGCTGATCGAAGACGGTCCAAAAGCGCTGCAAGAGCCAGAAAACTACGATGTGCGTGCCAACGTAATGTGGGCAGCGACGCAGGCGCTGAACGGCCTGATCGGTGCAGGCGTGCCGCAGGACTGGGCAACGCATATGCTGGGACATGAGCTGACTGCGATGCACGGTCTGGATCACGCACAAACGCTGGCGGTGGTTCTGCCTGCGCTGTGGAATGAAAAACGTGACACCAAACGCGCCAAACTGCTGCAATACGCCGAGCGCGTATGGAACATCACTTCAGGCTCCGAAGACGAGCGCATCGATGCGGCAATCGAAGCGACGCGCAATTTCTTCGAGCAAATGGGCGTGCCAACGCGTCTCTCCGGCTACGGCCTTGACGGCAGCTCTATCCCGGCTCTGCTGGCTAAACTATCCGAGCACGGCATGACCCAACTGGGTGAACATCAAGACATTACCCTGGACGTGAGCCGTCGCATTTACGAAGCGGCACGCTAAGCGTTTTAGCATCTTGCCTTTCGTTTTTTGACTTTTCGTCCAGACTTAATGCACACCACATTTCCGGGGGCTCCCCCGGAAATGAGCAAATGGAGGAGGAAAAATGGCAAACCAAACCGTAATCAAGCTTCAGGACGGCAACGTAATGCCCCAGTTAGGGCTAGGCGTATGGAAAGCCGGTAACGACGAGGTCGTGTCCGCCATTCACAAAGCACTGGAAGTCGGCTATCGGTCCATCGATACCGCCGCCGCATACAAAAATGAAGACGGCGTAGGAACAGCGCTTGCCAGCGCCGGTGTCCCGCGCGATGAGTTATTCATCACCACCAAACTGTGGAATGACGACCAAAAACGCCCGCATGACGCCCTTCAGGAAAGCCTGGATAAGCTCCAGCTGGATTTCGTCGATCTGTATCTGATGCACTGGCCGGTTCCCGCGATCGATCATTACGTTGACGCCTGGAAAGGCATGATCGCGCTACAGCAGGCAGGGCTGGCGAAGAGTATCGGGGTGTGTAATTTCCAGGTGCATCATCTGCAACGGCTGATCGATGAAACGGGCGTTGCGCCGGTAATCAACCAGATCGAGCTTCACCCGCTGATGCAGCAGCGCCAGCTTCACGCATGGAACGCCACGCACAAGATCCAGACCGAATCCTGGAGCCCGCTGGCACAGGGTGGCGAAGGCGTTTTCGATCAAAAAATCATTCGTGAACTGGCCGAGAAGTACGGCAAAACCGTGGCGCAGATTGTCATTCGCTGGCATCTGGATAGCGGCCTGGTGGTGATCCCAAAATCGGTCACACCGTCGCGCATTGCCGAGAACTTTGACGTATGGGATTTCCGTCTGGATAAAGATGAGCTGGGCGAGATCGCAAAACTGGACCAGGGTAAACGGCTAGGCCCCGATCCGGATCAGTTTGGTGGTTAAGTTCTAGTACGCTGTTGCCCTCACCCCTGCCCTCTCCCACAGGGTGAGGGAGAAAAGCGAGCCCCTGGCGAAGGAGAAAGCCGAACGGTTCCCTCTCCCTACACGCGAGAGAGAAAGGTAGCCCATAGGCGAAGGAAAAACCTAAACGGTTCTCTCTCCCAATGGGAGAGAGAGAAAGGTAAGCCCACAGGTGAGGGGGAAACTTGAACAGTTCCCTCTCCCAGTGGGAGAGGGTTAGGGTGAGGGCAACACACCGCACTCACCCGTTTTTACGTTTCACACTTTTCTTCGTACCCGCCGCACCATTCGAACGCTGATGCACAATCGGCGTATGCTTGGTGAGTGCCGGGCGTGTGTGACGATTCTGACGACGTGCTTCGCGCATTTCATCCAGCGTTGGCGCAGGCACCAGACAATCGCGGCGTGAACCAATCAAATGCTTTTTGCCCATATCTTCCAGCGCCTGACGGATTAACGGCCAGTTTGCCGGATCGTGATAACGCAGCAGCGCTTTATGCAGACGGCGCTGTTTGTCGCCCTTCGGCACCACCACATCTTCACTCTTATAACCAATCTTACTCAGCGGGTTCTTGCCGGTGTAATACATGGTCGTGGAGTTGGCGAGCGGCGACGGATAGAAGTTCTGCACCTGATCCAGACGGAAGCGGCGCTGTTTCAGCCACAGTGCCAGGTTCACCATATCTTCGTCACGCGTACCGGGGTGCGCAGAGATGAAGTAAGGGATCAGATATTGCTCTTTGCCCGCCTGTTTGGAATAGGTGTCGAACAGCTCTTTAAAGCGGTCATAGCTGCCCATTCCCGGCTTCATCATCTTCGATAATGGGCCTTCTTCGGTGTGTTCTGGCGCAATTTTCAGGTAGCCGCCGACGTGATGGGTCGCCAGCTCCTTGATATAGCGTGGATCTTCTACCGCGATGTCATAACGTACACCGGAGGCGATCAGGATCTTCTTGATGCCCTTCAGATCGCGGGCGCGGCGATACAGATTGATCGTCGGCTCGTGGTTGGTGTCCATATGCTCGCAAATGCTCGGATAAACACATGACAGACGACGGCAGGTCTGTTCCGCACGCGGCGACTTGCAGCGCAGCATATACATGTTCGCCGTTGGGCCACCCAAATCGGAAATCACGCCGGTAAAACCCGGGACCGTGTCGCGAATGGCTTCGATCTCGTTCACAATCGACTCTTCAGAGCGGCTCTGGATAATGCGCCCTTCGTGCTCGGTGATTGAACAGAAAGAACACCCACCAAAACAACCGCGCATGATGTTGATCGAGAAACGGATCATCTCATACGCCGGAATGCGGCTATCGCCATACGCGGGATGCGGCACGCGCTTGTACGGCAGAGCAAATACGCTGTCCATCTCTTCGGTAGAGAGCGGAATTGCTGGCGGGTTGACCCAGATATAACGCTCGCCATGCTTTTGCATCAAGGCGCGCGCGCAGCCAGGGTTCGTTTCGTGGTGCAAAATACGCGACGCGTGAGCATACAGTACTTTGTCGCCTTTCACTTTTTCGAAAGACGGCAGCAGCACATAGGTCTTTTCCCATGGTTTAGGGCGCGGAGGCTGAACGACAACGGCTTTGGCCTCGGTCTTTTTCGGCTCAACCGGTTTGTTATCCGCGCACGGCAGATCATCACCGTACGGATGGGGGATTGGGTCGATTTTGCCCGGCATATCAATGATGCGGGAATCCACGCCGCTCCAGCCAGGGAGTGCTTCTTTCACCATAATCGCGGTGTTGCGCACGTCGCGAATATTGCCAACCGGCTCACCCTGCGACAGACGATGCGCCACTTCTACCAGCGGGCGTTCACCGTTGCCGAAGATCAGCATGTCAGCTTTAGAATCCACCAGCACCGAACGGCGCACGGTGTCAGACCAGTAATCGTAATGCGCGGTACGGCGCAGGCTTGCTTCGATTCCACCCAGGATGACCGGCACGTCTTTCCATGCTTCTTTACAGCGCTGGGTGTAAACCAAAGTGGCGCGATCCGGGCGTTTTCCCGCGACGTTATCGGCGGTGTACGCATCGTCGTGGCGCAATTTACGATCGGCGGTATAGCGGTTGATCATCGAATCCATATTGCCGGCGGTGACGCCGAAGAACAGGTTCGGTTTGCCGAGGCTCATGAAAGCCTCTTTGCTGTTCCAGTCCGGCTGGGCGATGATCCCTACACGGAAGCCCTGCGCTTCCAGCATGCGTCCACAGATGGCCATGCCAAAGCTCGGGTGATCGACGTACGCGTCGCCAGTCACCAGAATAATATCGCAGCTGTCCCAGCCCAGTTGGTCCATCTCTTCGCGGGACATCGGCAGGAAGGGCGCCGGTCCAAAACAGGCCGCCCAGTACTGGGGCCAGGAGAAGAGATCTCGATCCGGCTGGATCAAGGATATTGCGCTCATAATGCTTCCGAAGAAAAAATAAACAAAGGGCGGGGATTATACGCTGGAATAATGCGGGAAATGAAGGGGTATTATGCGGGCAGCTGCCCTCTCCCACAGGGAGAGAGCGAAAAGAAGATTACGGTGCTGGGTTCACCAGCAGCTGACCCACGGAACCGCGATCCGCCATTTCCAGCGTCTGGCTGTGGAACAGGAACGGGAAGTGAGGCCAGGAAGGCTGCCCGTAATAGACCAGCAGTTCGACCTGCCCGTCGACCCAAACGGTATCTTTCCAGCCCCTGTCTTCCGGGAACGGCATCGCCCCGTTGACGTTGCGGATCAGGAAGCTTACGCCTTCGATATGGAAGGCCTGGGGCATCTCCGCCCGCACCGTCCAGCGCTCCCACGTTCCTTGCTGAGCAGTGATATCAATGCGATTAATGTCCCACAGCGCACCGTTAATGCCCGGATCGTCGCCAAGACTGATATCACGACTGCGGACCGGCGTACCGCTCACGATCTCTTGCGGCAATAAACGCATCGGCAAACTGTCCGTCACCAGCGGTAACAAACCCGTTGGCCGCAGCGTCAGCACCAGTGTCGAGACCAGAATGCTTGATGGCTCAAAGAAGCCACGGATGCGATCCACAATGCTCGCCGCCTCGCCGCAGGTGATGGACACTTCATCACCGTTGGTCATGTCGACGAGAATTTCACGGCGTTCACCCGGCGCCAGCGCCAGCTGCTTGACGGACACCGGCGCAGGTAAAAAGCCCTGATCGCCAGAAATCACATGCAGCGCGCGGCCATCGCTCATTTGCAGTAAATAACGACGCGAATTGGAAGCGTTGAGCAAGCGCAGACGAACCCAGCCGCGAGAGACCTCGACATACGGGCTTTGCGCACCGTTGACCATCAGGATGTCACCGACAAACCCACCGCTGCCTGGCTCGCTGTACTCCGGCGTACCAAAGTTATCCAGGCGCTTGTCCTGAATAATGATCGGGAAATCGTCCACGCCGTAATGGTTGGGAATCGGCAGAGACTTGCTCACGTCATCTTCAACTAACCACATCCCGGCCAGGCCGTTATATACCTGTTGCGCGGTGCGGTTAGGTGTATTTGCGCGATACCACAGCGTGGAAGCGCTCTGACGGATTGGCAGAACGGGCGCCCAGTCGGCGCTCGGCGTCATCATACGCGCCGCGCCGCCAATCAGCGGGCCTGGTACCTGCAATCCACTGATCGTCATGGCGACATTTTCGGTCAGACGGTTGCTGTAAATCAGCTTCACGTCATCGCCGTTCCAGACGCGAATGGTCGGGCCAAGATAACGGCCATTCACACCCCATACCGCCGCACGCGTACCTTGGGTGAAGGACCAGTGCGAACGCTGCATGGTGAGAAAAAGGGGCTGACCGCGACGGGATTCGAGCAACGGCGGAATGGGCAGCGGCTGTTGCTGCCCGGCGGCGTTGGCTGTCAGCGGAACCGCGCCGGCACAAAGGGCGATTCCGGAAGCCTGAATAAACTGACGCCGACTGAGTGACATAATTGCTCCATATGAAACGACTACACACTTTATCCTTCAAGCTGCCTCTGCGTTGGCTTCGCCTGCTCGCCACAGTCACTTACGTGAGTAAGCTCCTGGGGCCTCTCAGGCTTGCCGCCTTGATACAACTTGAATGATTTTGTGTGAAAAAAACCTGGGAACCCATTTCCCTGTAGCTCCGGTTTAGATTTTACCGGCGGCTTCTCTCTCTGCGACTTCTTTGTCGAGCTCGGCGATTTTTTGCGCCATCAGCTCACGGCAATGAGCGGCCAGTTCGCGAACCTGATCTTTGCCATATTTGCTGGTATCCACGGGCGGCAGCATTTCGACAATCACGAGTCCGTTATTCCAACGGTTGAGATTAATTTTATTAGAAGTATTGGAAACGCACACAGGAATAATCGGTACGCCTGCCGCAATGGCAGCATGAAACGCACCGGTTTTGAATGGCAGCAGTCCGCGACCACGGCTGCGCGTCCCTTCGGGGAACATCCAGATAGAGATTTTGCGTTTCTTAAAATGGCTCACCACTTCTGCGATGGTGCTGTGCGCTTTAGCCCGGTTGTTACGGTCAATCAGCAAATTGCCAGTGAGCCAGTACAGCAGGCCGAAAAACGGGACCCACAGGAGGCTTTTCTTACCGACAGTCACCGTGGGTGGCAGAACAATGCCGGCGGCAGTCACCATATCGTAGTTATTTTGATGGTTTCCGATATAGATGGCGTTACCGAAGTGTTCTGCGCCTTCTGGCAGGCGCTTTTCGACCTTCAGGCCAAACAGCGGCGCAAGATGACTGAACAGGCGGCCAAACGTCGAAACGTGCTTTGGATTACGTGGGCTGAAGAGGCAGTAAATGCACCCGAACACGCAGACCAGAATGCAGTAGATAACAGTAAGAATTAAGCGAACAATTAATAGCATAGCGACCTCAGAAGCCCTAATAGCTGACAATTATACTTCAACTGTCGCCGGGTAAGAATTTTGTTTTTTTATATCGGAAATTTTAGCGAGAACCCCCTTCTGAGCAGAAGGGGGTGAAGCTCGTTTACTCTTCGCTGTCGCCCGATTTTGCACGGGTCGGGGAGTCAATTTCCACGCGGTCAATGCGTTGCAAACCACGCATCAGCGAACCACGGCGTCCACGTTCACCGACCACTTTTTGCAGCTCTTCCGGACGCAGTTTAATTTTGCGCTTGCCAACATGCACCGTCAGCGTGCTCTGCGGCGGCAGAATGAAGAGATGCGCCAGACCATCTTCGCCTTTTGCCGCTTCTGCTGACGGGATGCTGATGATCTTGTTGCCCTTGCCTTTCGACAACTGCGGCAGATCGCTGACCGGGAACATCAGCATGCGGCCTGCGGCGGTGATCGCCAGCAGCATGTCGCTGTCGTTCTCAATCACCAGCGGTGGCATCACATGTGCGTTATCCGGCAGGCTGATCAGCGCTTTACCGGCACGGTTACGCGCCACGAGATCGTTAAAGGTACAGATAAAGCCGTAGCCGGCATCAGACGCCATCAGCAGTTTCTGCTCTTCGCCTTCCATCAGCATATGGTCAACCGTTGCGCCTGGCGGCAGCGTCAGCTTGCCGGTAATCGGCTCGCCTTGCCCACGCGCCGAAGGCAGCGTAATCGGATCGATAGCATAGCTGCGCCCCGTGGAATCGATAAACACCACAGGCTGATTGCTCTTGCCTTTGACGGCAGATTTAAAGCTGTCGCCCGCTTTGTAGCTCAATCCTGGCGCATCAATATCATGGCCTTTGGCGCTACGAACCCAGCCGCTTTGCGAGAGAACAATCGTCACCGGCTCTGACGGCAGCATATCGTGCTCGTTCATCGCCTTCGCTTCTTCGCGTTCGTGCAGCGGCGAACGGCGGTCATCGCCATATGCGTCGGAATCGGCCTGCAGCTCTTTCTTCAGCAGATTGCTCATCTTGCGCTCGGACGCCAGAATCGCCTGCAGCTGATCGCGCTCTTTTTCCAGTTCGTTCTGCTCGCCGCGGATTTTCATCTCTTCCAGCTTGGCGAGATGGCGCAGTTTCAGCTCGAGGATCGCTTCGGCCTGGGTTTCGCTGATGCCAAAACGCGACATCAGCGCGGGCTTCGGCTCATCCTCAGAACGAATGATTTCGATCACTTCGTCAATATTGAGGAACGCCACCAGCAAACCTTCAAGAATATGCAGGCGCTTAAGGACTTTCTCCAGACGATAGTTCAGGCGGCGGCGCACGGTATCGCGACGGAACGCCAGCCATTCGGTCAGGATCTCCAGCAGGTTTTTCACCGACGGACGACCATCCAGACCAATCATGTTCAGGTTGATGCGGTAGCTTTTTTCCAGATCGGTGGTGACGAACAGGTGGTTCATCACCTGCTCCATGTCCACGCGGTTTGAGCGCGGGACAATGACCAGACGCGTCGGGTTTTCGTGGTCGGATTCGTCACGCAGATCGTCCACCATCGGCAGCTTTTTGTTGCGCATCTGCGCAGCAATTTGCTCCAGCACTTTGGCGCCCGACACCTGATGCGGCAGCGCAGTGATCACTACCGCGCCGTCTTCTTTAGTCCACACCGCACGCATGCGCACGGAGCCGCGACCGTTCTGGTAAATCTTGCGGATTTCCGCCCGCGAGGTGATGATTTCGGCTTCGGTCGGATAATCCGGCCCCTGCACGATATCCAGCACTTCGTCGAGGGAGGTGTTCGGTTTTTCGATCAGCGTAATCGCCGCTTTCGCCACTTCGCGCAGGTTGTGCGGCGGAATATCCGTCGCCATCCCCACGGCGATACCGGTCGTGCCGTTCAGCAAAATATTGGGCAGACGCGCAGGCAACATTTTCGGCTCCTGCATCGTGCCGTCAAAGTTTGGCACCCAGTCGACCGTGCCCTGGCCCAGTTCGCCGAGCAGCACTTCTGCGTATTTTGATAAGCGCGATTCGGTATAACGCATCGCGGCGAAGGATTTTGGATCGTCCGGTGCCCCCCAGTTTCCCTGGCCATCGACCAGCGGATAACGGTAGGAGAATGGCTGTGCCATTAACACCATCGCTTCATAACAGGCGCTGTCGCCGTGCGGATGGTATTTACCGAGAACGTCACCCACGGTACGGGCGGATTTTTTGAATTTCGCGCTGGCGCTCAGGCCCAGTTCTGACATCGCGAAAACGATGCGACGCTGAACCGGCTTCAGGCCATCGCCGATAAACGGCAGTGCCCTGTCCATGATGACGTACATGGAATAGTTCAGATAGGCGTTTTCAGTGAATTCATGTAGCGCGAGGCGCTCTGCCATATCGCTCATTAAATGTCATTCCTCAACTCAGAAACCTGTGGGTTTCAGGCAATATTGCCGCAGATACTACCCTATCTGACGAGTTGAGTCACAAAGAAAAAGGGCCGCGGAAACGGCCCTTTTTGACATTATTTGTTCAGCTTGATGACCTGTTTGACGTCGATTTCAAACTCATTCCACTCTTTATCGACTTTACCCTGAATTTCGACTTTATCCTGCGGGCTGATGGTCTGGCCGTTCCAGCGTTTATGGTCGATTTCGACATTCACCGTGCCGGTAGTATCGCGGAACAGGTAGCGGTCGTCAGACAGGCGCTCGGTGATGTTCCCGCGCAGTTTGACCCAGCTGTCGTCCTTCTGATCTTTCACCTTCGCCGCCGTGGTGAGATTGGCGTCGTTGTCCACGAACCCGCCCTGCTGAGTTTGCGTCTGGGTCTGGGCCGGCGTCGCCGACGGGCCGTTGAATCCGCCTTGCGCGGCAAACACGGGGGCGGTGGTCATCATCATGATAGCGGTCATCGCTGCTAATTTTTTCATCGTTATATCTCCCTTTATGTTGTTTAGAACTCCATTAAACAGCGTAAACCTTAACAACTTCTTAAGGCGGAAATTTAATTTTTTTTACTGTACAGCAGAGGCTTACTGGAGGTTAATTGCTCATTCACGGCAACATCATGGAGGAAATAATGCGCATTTTACTGGTAGAAGATGACAAGCTCATTGGCGACGGCCTGAAGGCCGGGCTGACAAAAATGGGCTTTAGCGTTGACTGGTTCACTGACGGCGGTACCGGTAAAACCGCGCTCTATTCCGCACCTTACGATGCGGTCGTGCTGGATCTCACACTGCCGGGTATGGACGGCCTCGATATTCTGCGCGAATGGCGCGAAAAAGGGCGCAGCGAGCCGATACTGATCCTCACCGCGCGCGACGCGCTCTATCAGCGCGTGGAGGGGCTGCGCCTGGGGGCCGATGACTATCTGTGCAAACCCTTTGCGTTAGTGGAAGTCGCCGCACGACTTGAGGCGCTGGTGCGACGCAGCCACGGCCAGACCCGCAGTGAATTACGTCACGGCAACGTAACGCTGGATCCCGTGAGTCTGGTGGCCAGACTGGACGGTGAAACGCTCCCTCTCAAGCCGAAAGAGTTCGCCCTGCTGGAATTGCTGATGCGCAACGTAGGCCGCGTGTTGCCGCGTAAAAACATCGAAGAGAAGCTGTATACCTGGGATGATGACGTTTCCAGCAACGCTGTTGAAGTTCACGTGCATCATCTGCGCCGCAAACTTGGCAGCCATTTTATCCGCACCGTCCACGGGATCGGTTACACCCTGGGTGACGTATGAAACTGACGCCACGTTTAAGCTTGAAATTACGCCTGACGCTGCTTTTTTTAGCGCTTTCACTGGGAGCCTGGCTGGTCGCCAGCGTGGTGGCATGGCAGCAGACCACGCACAAGCTCGATAAGCTGTTCGATACCCAGCAGATGCTGTTCGCTAAACGTCTGCTGACGATGGACATCGACGAACTCAACGCGCCTGCCCGCATGCGCGACGTGCCCAAAAAAGCCAGGCACGGGCATCTTGACGACGACGCGCTGGCCTTCGCAATTTATTCTACCGACGGCAAAATGCTGCTGCACGATGGCGAAAATGGTCAGGATATTCCGTACGACTATCGCCGTGATGGCTTTGATAACGGCCAGCTCAGCGGTGACAAAGACGCATGGCGTTTTCTTTGGCTAACGGCACCCGATGGCAAATACCGCATTGTGGTCGGCCAGGAGTGGGAATATCGCCAGGAGATGGCGCTGGATATTGTCACTTCGCAGCTCACGCCATGGCTGGTCGCGCTGCCGCTGATGCTGTTACTGCTCATCGTTTTATTAAGCCGCGAGCTACGTCCTCTGAAGCGCCTGGCACAGTCGTTACGCCAGCGCGCGCCGGATGCCACAGAAAAACTCGCCACCGAGGGCGTGCCGACGGAAGTGCGTCCCCTGCTCGACGCGCTGAATCACCTGTTTGACCGCACGCAAGAGATGATGACTCGCGAGCGGCGTTTTACATCGGATGCCGCGCACGAACTCCGCAGCCCACTGACGGCGCTAAAGGTACAAACCGAAGTGGCGCAGCTTTCGCTCGACGATCCCGCCGCGCAGGAAAAAGCGCTCGCCCAGCTGCACACGGGCATCGATCGCGCATCGCGTCTGGTGGATCAACTGCTCACGCTGTCACGCCTGGATTCGCTGGAAAATCTCGATGATGTCGACGCGATCCCGCTGGCCGATCTGCTGCAATCCGCCGTAATGGATATTTACCATCACGCCCAGCGTGCGGGGATTGAAATCCGCCTGAATATTCACGCTCAGGTGACCCGCTCCGGCCAGCCCTTGCTGCTGAGCCTGCTGATTCGCAATCTGCTGGACAATGCCGTGCGCTACAGCCCGCGTGGCAGCGCCGTGGACGTCACGTTGAATGCGCAGAATTTTACCGTCCGCGACAATGGCCCCGGCATTTCCCCCGACGCGCTCGCGCGAATTGGCGAGCGTTTTTATCGCCCGCCTGGCCAGGATGAAACCGGCAGCGGCCTGGGGCTGTCCATTGTGAAGCGTATTGCCGCGCTGCACGGTATGCGCGTTTCGCTGACCAATGCTCGAGAAGGCGGCTTTGAGGTGACGGTGAGTTGGTGACTCATTATTGCGCCAGAAGCAAAAGACTTTACACATTTTGCTCATTTCACCGCATCGTTGTTGCGGGTAAAATCGTGACCAATCTCACAAGTCACAAGACTGAGGAAACGAATGAGCAATATCCTGATTATCAATGGCGCGAAAAAATTCGCCCACTCTAACGGCCAACTGAATGACACTCTGACCGAGGTCGCGGACGGTTTCCTGCGCGACGCCGGACACGATGTTAAAGTCGTGCGTACCGACGGCGATTACGACATTCAAGCCGAAGTGCAGAATTTCCTGTGGGCCGATGTCATCGTCTGGCAGATGCCGGGCTGGTGGATGGGCGCGCCGTGGACCGTGAAAAAGTATATGGATGATGTGTTTACCGAAGGCCACGGTTCGCTGTATGCCAGCGACGGGCGCTCCCGTTCCGATGGCGCTAAAAAATACGGTTCCGGCGGTCTGCTGCACGGCAAAAAATACATGCTGTCTCTGACCTGGAATGCCCCGCTGGATGCCTTCACCGACGAAGATCAGTTCTTCCATGGCGTGGGCGTTGATGGCGCATATTTGCCCTTCCATAAGGCCAATCAGTTCCTGGCGCTGGAGCCGCTACCGACGTTTATCGTGAATGACGTGATTAAAATGCCCGACGTGCCGCGCTATATCGCCGAATATCGCAAGCATCTCGCCGAGATTTTTGCTTAACTGGTAGCCTGTCATCAGGAGAAATGATCATGTTAACTGTTATTGCTGAAATCCGTACGCGTCCAGGCCAACATCACCGCCAGGCCGTGCTGGATGAGTTCGTGAAGATTATCCCGGCTGTATTGAAAGAAGAAGGCTGCCACGGCTATGCGCCGATGGTGGACACCGCCGCGGGCGTGAGCTTCCAGACCACCGCACCTGACTCCATCATAATGGTTGAGCAGTGGGAAACCGTGGCCCATCTGGAAGCACATCTGCAAACGCCACACATGAAAGCGTGGGGCGAAGCGGTGAAAGGTAACGTTCTGGAAACGCATATCCGTATTCTGGAGCAAGGGGTTTAAATTCCCCTTCCCCCTCCCCTAAGGGCAGGGGAAAAATAGCACCGAACCATCCCCTCTCCCCTATGGGAAGAGGGGTAGAGTGAGGGTTATTACCAGTACAATTTCCAGCTTTGCGTGAACCGCACTAGTGCCTCGACGTAGAAATAATCCCCCCAGCTTGCACACTCATCCACGCCTTTATCGCTCGCCAGATGATAAACCGAGTGTTTGAGAAGCCCGTTCCCCTTCTCGTCTTTCCCCATCAGATAGTGCTTTGTCAGCGAGGACATAATACCCTTCGCCCATTCCAGATAACGTTCGCGATCCGGATCGGTCGCAGGCAGGTGTTTGACCAGCTCCAGTAGGCCGCATACCGCAATCGCCGCCGAAGACGAATCACGCAGCGCATCAGTGCCAACCAGCGCCAAATCCCAGTGACAAACACCGTCTTGCGGAAGTCGATTGAGGAAATAGTTCGCCAGTCTTTTCGACAGAGCAATCATCGTGTCGTCGCCGGTATAAATGTAGCTCAGCAGAAAACCGTAAATCCCCCATGCCTGGCCGCGCGACCAGCAGGAGTCGTCGGCGTAGCCCTGCTGCGTGTTGCCGTAACGCGGCGCGCCGGTTTTCACATCCATATAATAGGTGTGGAACGTTGAAGCATCTTCGCGGATCAGATACGTCGCCGCCTGCATAACGTGGGCTTTGGCGGCGTCGGCAAAGCGCGGATCGCCCGTCTGCTCGGTCGCCCAATACAGCAAGGGCAGATTCATATTGCAGTCGATGATCATTCGCCCGGCCTGCTCGGGATCGGACAGATCGCCCCACGCCTGAATGATCCTGGCCTTATCGTGGTAACGCTCAAGCAACGCTTCTGCCGCCAGCAGCGAAAAGCCGCGCGCCTCGCGGTTGCCAGTCAGACGCCAGTCCGCCACGCACGAGAGCGTATAGAGGAAGCCCAAATCGTGGGTATTCGTGTCGTGACGCCCGGCGATGCGCAGGCCAAAAGAGCGGGTATGCTTCCTGGCCATCGCGCGGAACTTTTCGTCACCGCTCATCTCCCACGCCAGCCACAGCTGCCCGGTCCAGAAGCTGGTTGTCCATTCGACGTTTTCGGTTAGCGGATAAAATCCGTCTTTACAGGTTTCCGCCGGGAATTGTTCACCGAACTCCGTTAAATGACGGCTAATCAGTTCGAGAACGTGCTGGCGTGCCGAGCTTAATTCATCCCTGAATGCATGTGCATTAACGGGTGCAGGAATATCGGCCAGACGTTCCTCTGTGATATGACTTAACATATTTCGGTTCCTTCTTTGACGGCAAAATTATCGAGATGGATTCTGTTCTGCTACAGAGATTGCAGATGTGCCGCGCCATTTGCTTTGGCAGGCGGATAACGTAAAGGCAGAGATCAGCGTAAAGGTCAGCGCCGTTGCGCCCATGATGATATAAGTCTGTTCAAATCCGATGCGATCATACATATATCCCGCAGGTGAAGAGATCACCACGTTACCGACATACAGCATCGCCTGATAGCCCAATAAATACATGGTGGCGTTGACTCGTTTATCGAAATGCTCGGCGATATATTTAAATACCGATACCAGCAGTAAACAGATTTCCAGACCGTATAAAGGTTTGAGGACGGAAATTAATAAGTGTGAATCGCACACGCCGGAAATAATCAGACGCGCACCGACAATCATCCCCACAATCAGTAATCCGCGCTTGGCACCGATAAAGTTCACGAACAGCGGAATCACCATATACATGACGAATTCCATACCCGACTGAACCGTGCCGAGGTAGCCGAATACCGCATTACCCTGATGCACATCGTCAAAGAAAGTGACGAAGTAGCGCGAGAACTGCTGCTCGGCGATAAACATCATCCACGCCACGCCGGCAACATACAGGCAGAAGGCCCAAAACTTGCGGTTACGCAGCAGCGCATAAACATCCGAAGGGGCGATTTTCTCTTTGGTCAGCACGTCTCCGGCATGTGCGGAGTTAGTGTTTACTTTCAGGTTCAACAGGACGATGAGCATGATGACGGAGGCCACGCTACCCATAATAAAATTATACGCTGGCGAGAGGTTAAACAGCAGGCCGGAGAATGACGACGCTACCGCCCAGCCAAGCGACCCCCACATACGAATCTGACCAAACTCCATGCCGTTCAGACGACTGAAGCGATCGGAATAGGATTCACACGCCGCCACGCCCGCGTACCAGGCAAAGCTTAAATAGAGCGCACCGATAATAATGCCCAGCATGGTGTTGGACATTAACAGCGGCTGGTAGACATAAATAAAGAACGGTGCCATCAGGGCCGACATTGCCACCACAAAATAGAGCAGGTATTTGCTCATCCCGATCTTATCGAGAATGTAGCCGTAGATCGGTTTTAAAATAACGGAGAAAATACCGTTAACCGCAAATACCGTCCCGATAACCGAACCGCTGAGGTTGGCCTTTTGTCCAAGCCAGATCGCCAGCAAACCAATACTTGCCGACCACGTAAAGAAATAGAGAAAGATAAAGGTACTGATTTTGTAATATTCGGTTCTGTTATTCGTTGATGTATTTTCCATACTATCCTCGCCGAAATATAGGGTGCCAGAGTGTTATAAAAAGAATGAGAGCTGTCGTTTATTATCAGGATCACGAATAACGACCCGATCGGTGTTGATTTGAAGCTGCGGAATTTCCGCTATTTTGTCTGCATCACCACTCGCCATAACTGCACAGCACAGCCAGCTTTCTCCTTGCGGGAGGGTTGTGGTGAGTACCGGAATAGCGGCGCATTCAGCAAACATAATGCTGCTGTTTGGCGGCGTAACGACGGCGTCAGGTTGACGCCTGATAACAGGCGACAGATCGGCAATCACGCTGCTGCCGTTATCTGCCGAGAGATAACATCCGTGCGCGGTCAGCTGCGGTGGTGTTTTCATCACCGCAAAGCCGCCTTCCACTGCCTGTAAGGTCCGGGCGCTATTCACCCGATGCAGGCGGACATGCCACTCGCCAAACGGCACTAGCCAGGTGTCGATGTGGACGTCTTGCCACGGTGACCAGCGCGAGAAAATAGCGTTTTCGTCGACGCGCACTTCCGCGCATTCCCGTCGCCCACGGTAGTAGTTGTCGCCATCGGATAACAGCAGCATAGAGTCGCAGGCCGCGTGTTTAAGGCCGTAGCGCCCGCGCTCAATCGTAAAGCCGAAGCGGCTGGAGTAGGCGAATTTGGTGTATTTCGCGTCGGTATTCACGTAGTTGTTCAGCTCAAGCTGCCCGGCGGTGAGCATAGTGACGTGCTGTGAATCCTCGCCATGCATCAGGATTTGCTGGGCGTGTGCAATAACGCGTTTCTCGGCCAGCGCTGGCAGCGGCTGTTCTTGCGCTTGCCAGAACGGATGCTCCTCCGGCAGCGCCAGAATCAGATACGTTTTCAGCGCCCAGTATGGCGAGCCTGGCGAGTTGTAATCTTCACACATCGCCAGGTTGGGATAGGCAAAACCGAGCGTCAGGATGCCGTCCCGATCGCGAATCGGCTGCCGTTGCCACCAGCGAAGATGGCGTAGAATGATGCCTTTCACGATGCCCGGCGTGAACACCTCAAGGCCGGAAAAAGCGACGGCGCTCCAGAACGCCACCATCGCAAAACGATAGGTCAGGCTGCGGCCAAAGGGGATTGATGCACCATCGGCGGCAGACATGTAAATGAAATCTTCGGCGAACTGACGCGAACGCTCGCGCAGCACCGTCGCCCTCTCCTCATCGCCGCTCAGGGTGGCGTAGATCAGGCCATAAAAGTGAAATGCCATCGAGATGTAGTAATCTTTTGGCCGCCCAGGACCATCAGAATACCAACCGTCGCCGAGATAATAGGCGTCCATCATGGCGAAGCGGCGATCGATCGCCTGCTGATCATACGGCAACCCGGCGCGTTTAAAACCAAGCTGAACCATAATGGCAAAGTAGTTCCAGTTACTGTCCGGCATTTGCGCATCGGTAATCTGATTGAGCCACGCATGCAGGTTCATCACCTCGCGCTCGGTGAACAGCTCGGTGAGTTTGTCCTGCAACAGCGACAACCCGAGGCCGTACGCCGCCATCTCGACCAGGCGCTGATCGTAAGGTTCGGTTTCGCCCCAGTAGCCTGCGCTTTGCGGATCGGTACCCTGCTTAATGGCCGCGATGTATTTGTCGCTAAACGGCGTGGTGTCGCCCGCCGCCATCAGCGGAAACAGCCCCCACAGCACGCGGGAGAGCCCCTCCATTTGCGCCACATCGGTGGCGTAGTGCGCGCAGGTGTCCCCCAGCGAAAAGCGTGAACTCCCCGCCGGAAACTGCTTATCCACCGCACCCAGCATCGTATTCAATTCCGCCGCCACGTCCTGACGGGTAGACAACGGATTTGATGTTTCTTTGTTTGCCGCCCACATACGCTTACCCTCGTTATCTTCTGCGGCAAAGAATAGTGAATCCCTACACCGCAGAAATGTTAGCCACGTCACAGTGGTGAGCGATGAATAAACCCGTAGTTGATAAAATTTAAAAAGGTGGTTTATAAATACAAACAGAAGGGTAAAAGTTGAGTTCTATTGCACTATGCGTGAGATGCCAACATCCGACCATCTGGAGCTGATTACCTTAAACGACACCATCGTGTCGTTCAGTCGGCTCTTTGCCAATACCGTGCGGTACCACCACTGGCACCAATGTCTGGAAATTCTCTATGTGGAAGAAGGCTTTGGCGTGGCGATTGTCGATAATCGTCATTACACCATGCGCCCTGGACGGCTGTTTTTCTTCCCGCCGTTTACCCTGCACAAAGTCATGGTCGATGAGCGGGCCGAGGCGATTTATCGCCGCACGATTATTCATCTCGATCACCATGCGGTTCTGAAAGTGCTGCGCGATTTCCCGCAGACACAGCAGCGGCTGCAAAAACTGTCCCGACGCGGCGGTGAAGCGTGGGTGGCGGATATGGCAGATTGTCATTCCCATATTCATCATCTGTTTAACCGCTATCATCCGCCGTTAACCAGCGAAAGTGTCGCCAGCCTGATCATCAGTCTGTTTGCGATGCTGCCGGATGATAATGACGGCGCACCCGGCAGCAGCCACGGCATCGCCAGCCAGGTCATGTTCTGGCTTGATGAAAACTACCAGCAAAAATTCAGTCTGGACGCACTGGCAAGCGAGCTGGGGAAATCCCGCAGTTACGTATCACGAAAATTTCATGCCGAAACGGGCGAGAAAATTCATGATTACCTCAATACGCTGCGGCTGCGAAAAGCCTGTGAATGCCTGCTTCACAGCCATGAGAGCGTGCGGGATATCGCCACGCGCGTGGGATTTTCAGACGTGACGTATTTTATTAGCGCATTCAAAAAGGGCATCGGTGAGACGCCCTTGCAGTACCGGAAGAATCACCCTGGCGCGTGATCAACCACTCTTTTTACCTGGCTTCAATCCGCGGTGTAATTCATTGATGCGCTTTATCGATTTAATGCTGCGCTGCGGTGTGGTAGAGGCGACCGAGAGGATGATCATCTCCAGACACAGCAGTACCGTGCCGTGCAGGGGAATTTTGCCTCTCTCGCCACCGCGCGGAACGTGGATCACGACGTTTGCCTCTTTGCTGAAGCGCGAGTCCAGGGCGTTAGTGAGCAGGATGGCGGGAATGCCCAGCCGTTTCGCCTCGCGCAGGGTGGTTTGTCCTTCCCTGTGAGCGGATTTTTGCGCCATCATCACCAGCACATCGCCACGCTGGAGCTCGATAAGTTGTTCAGCCAGCCCGATTCCCGTACGGTTGAGCGCCGTCGCAGGCAACCCCATTCGGCTAAACATGCGGGCGGTGTACTCCGCCAGAACGCCCGATGCGCCAATGCCAAAAATGGCCACCTGCCGCGCCTCGCTCAGCAGCGCCACCGCCTGCGCCATGGCGTAACGATTGTTCGGTTCTGACAACACCTCACAGGTATGTTGATGCCCTTCCAGCACAAAATCGATGCTGGAATTAACGTCGCTGGTCAGGATATTGACCGTGGTTGAGATCTTTTCACTGGCGCTGATTGCCGGTCCAAACCAGTGCTCAAGCGTACTTTTCAGATCCCGCAGACCCGCAAAGCCGAGCGCCTGGATCGCCCGCACCACGGTGGCATCAGACGTTTTCAACAGCGCTGCGATCTCCATCGCCGTTTGTTCCATCACCGCTTCACGGTTCTCGTTGATGTACGTGGCGACCTGATGCAGGCGAGGCGTCAGCTGGTGCGCGCGGGCGCGAAAGCGATCGCCATAGAGATCCACACGCGATTTATCTTTGCGGATCACTTCGCCTCCGGAAGCGGGCGACCCGCGATTTGTGACTGTACTTGCGCCACCATCAGGCCCAGCGAAGCGAAAGAGTTAGAGATCGCCTCTTCACGGGAAATCAGGATGTAATGCCCGGTACGACAGGCGGTAAGAAACTGACACCAGCCAGGCATCACGGCTTCCATGGCCGTCAGCTCGTCTTGCGGTTTGCCACCGGTATCGCCGCGCCAGGTCGCAAAGACAAAATCGGCGTCCAGCTCCGGCAAACGCTCGGCGCTCACGTCAATACGGCCACCGTCAGGGATGCTGTCGATAAGCGGCGGGAAGGTGAATCCGGCATCACGCAGCACGCGCCCCAGCGAATGATAGCTGTGCATGGCGGTGATTTTGCCCTGGTTGGCCTGAATGACCGAAACGGAGATCTTCTGGGTGTCTATCGTCGCTTTCAGTGCGTTAAGTTGTTCCTGATAGCGACGTTCCAGAATGCTCAGTCGCGCCTGCGTGCCGGTCAATTGCGCCAGCTTGCGGTAGATTTCCGGCGCGCCGCCGTCGAGATGATCGATGCTCACCGTGGGAGCGATCCGCGCCAGCTGCTCAACCGGCGTGTTACGCGTCGGCTCGGTGATAATCAGATCCGGTTTTGCGGCGGCAATGGCTTCAATATCGATATCCGCTGTGCCGATAAATTTGATGTCGGAATTATCAAAATCAACGCCCGTTAAGATGCCGCTGGACCGAAGAAAATGGCTACCGTCAGGACGCGTGCGTCCATGGCTGGCGATGGGCGGCACTCCGAGTTCGATTAGCGGGATCGTGATGTCGAGATCGTGTAACGACACAATCCGTTTTGGGTGGACGGGTACCTGCACCGAACGCCCCAAATCATCCGTAAATGTCTGCTTGTCTTCAGCTGCGCTGACGGAAAACCCCACCAGCAGCAACAAGGATAAGAATAAACGCATAACGCTCCCCGTTTAAAACCTGTCCCGACGCTGCCAGAGCAGCATCAGGAAAAATGGCCCGCCGATCAGCGAGACAATAATTCCTGCGGGCAATTGCAGCGGCAGAAAAGCCAGCCGCCCAACATTATCCGCCAGTAAAACCAGCAGCGCGCCTGACACCGCACTGCCCGCAAGCAGCGACGTCTGGCCGCCGCGCAGTAAAAATCGTGTCATGTGCGGAGCGATTAACCCCACAAAGCCAATACTCCCCACGCAAGAGACGCAGGCGGCCGTTAATAAAACGGGCGCGATGACTTGCAGCAACGCCAGTCTGGCGGGGCGCACGCCAAGCCCGGTGGCGGCCTGATGGCCCAGGAGCGAAACGTCGGTCGCACGCGCGGTGAACAGCAGTAACGCAAATGCCGGTAGTGCCCAGCCGGCGGCAACGCTGACCAGCGTCCAGTTGGCCGCATGCAAGCTTCCGGCCAGCCACAGCAGCGCGGTCTGCACGTCGCGAACGTCAGCGGTGGTCATGAAAACGCCCATTCCAGCGGCAAATGCCCACGACACGCCAATGCCAATCAAAATAAAGCGCGGGCGCGAGATATCGCGGGCGAGCAGCACGACCAAAAGCGCTGTCAGCAGCCCGCCTGCCATGCCTATCGCCGGACGCCAGATAACGCCCAGCGCCGGGAACTGGAAAATCAGCAGTAATACCGCGACGCTACAGCCCTCTTTCACGCCAATCAGCCCGGGATCGGCGAGGCCGTTACGGGTTACCGACTGCATCGCCGCCCCCGCGACACCCAGCATGGCTCCGCACAGAAGCGCCATCAGCAGGCGCGGCAGACGAATATCCTGGACGATGTAACGCGCGTCGGCACTGAGCGCATCGGGGTAAAACAGCGCACGTCCTATTGCCGACGCGGGAATAGACAGCGAGCCGTGGGTAAGTCCAAACAGCATCATCCCCAGACAAAGCAGGACGAGCGCCCCCAGCAATAGGAGTGCTTTAGGACGAACGACGGCAGAAAACCCACCCAGACGAAGAGGCCTTAGGCCTGCGCGAAGAATCGCTGGCTTCATTTGAACATTCTCGTCGCCATGAGGATAAAGACCGGCGCCCCGACCAGAGCGGTGACCACGCCGGTCGCCAGTTCGTGGGGAGCAAATAGCGCACGGGCGGCGATATCTGCCAGCAGTAACGCCAGCGCGCCGCAGCAGGCCGACAGCGGCACCATGACGCGCAAATCAGTCGACACCAGACGACGGATAATTTGCGGCACCACCAGGCCAATAAACCCTATCGGCCCGGCAATCGACACCGCTGCACCACACAGCAATGCAATCGCCAGCAGGCAGAGGAGACGCGTGCGCAGCAGCGAAACGCCCAGGCCCTGCGCCATGCGATCGCCGAGCGCCAGCATGTTCACAGAAGGGGCAAGCGCAATCGCCAGCGTCAATCCCGCCGCGGCAACCCAGGCGGCGGTCTGAATTGTCGCCCAGCTTACGCCAGCTACATCACCAGCAAGCCAGGTGCGCATAGAAAGCAACGTTTGCTCATCCAGAATTAAGACTGCAGCGGTGATTGACGAGGCAAATGCCGAAATCGCGACGCCGCAAAGCGTCACTTTCATGGGGGTTAATCCGGTTCGACCAGCGGACGACAGCGTTAAGACCAGCAAAAATAATGCCCCCGCGCCCGCCGCCGCAATCAGCGGACGCCCAAAGGGAAATGTCAGCCCAAGCGCACTGGTCAGCACCACCGCCAGTGCCGCCCCGGCATTCAGCCCCAAAATATGTGGCTCGCCAAGAGGGTTGCGGATCACCGCTTGCAATAACACGCCCGCCACACCCAGCGCGGCGCCGGTCATCAGAGCCGCGAGCAGGCGCAACAGGCGCAGGTTGATAATCACGTTGTGATCGAAATTGCGCGGGTCGAACGCAAGAAAGGCCTGCGCTACGCTCTGCGGAGGAATAAAACGCGCGCCGATACCAAGATGTAAAATAGCCCCTGCCAGCAGTAACGCGATGAAAACAACAGATGCAAGACGGGTGCGCATCATGATTTTCCTGCGCGGCGAAACGGCATAAAGAAGGGTTTACCCGTCGCAGGATTGATCGACATTTGCACGTCTACATCGAAGACCGCTTTGATAAGCTCTGGCGTACACACATCACCTTCATGCAGCACGCGCTGCACTTTCCCTTCGCGTAAAAAGACCAGCGTATCGCCGTAGTTCACCGCAAAGTTCAGATCGTGCAACACCACGATGACGGTGCGCCCGTGATGGCGGGTTAAGTCATGAAGCAGTTCCAGAATCTCGACCTGATAGCGCAAATCGAGGTAAGTGGTTGGCTCATCGAGAAGGATATACGGCGTTTGTTGCGCCAGGGCCATAGCAATCCAGCAGCGCTGACGCTGGCCACCAGAGAGGCTTTCAACAGGCAGATGCGCATAATCCTGGGTGCCGGTTAAACGTAGCGCCTCTTCAACGGCCTGTTCGTCGGCGTCGGTCCACTGGCGCATAAAATTTTGCCAGGGAAAACGCCCACGCGACACCAGCTCAAATACCGTTAGCCCTTCGGGTAAGAGCGGTGACTGCGGCAAAATGCCCAGCCTGCGCGAGACCCTTTTAGTGGGCTGTTCATGGATACTCTTGCCGTCGAGCAATACCGTGCCGCCCATGGGTTGCAGCAAACGCGCAATCGTACTGAGCAGGGTCGATTTACCGCATCCGTTCGCCCCAACCAGAACGGTCATTTTTTCAGGGGGAATGGTGAGAGAAATGTCATCAACGATGATTTTTTTCTGATAACCAGCAGAGAGATTATCGAGAACCAACCCCTGCTCTGTCGCGTTTTGAGCCACGTGTGCCAACTTAATCAAATAACAGACAAATAAAAATAAAACTCATTCTCTTTTGTGAGTTTGCCGTTGCGCCATGTAGTAGTCAAGAGGATAAACACCTTAAAAATAAAAGGGGTAATGTACGGTAATTCGTCAAAGAGATAATGATTTAACCAGTTAATTTACAGGCACTTAACCTTATTTATTGCGATGATATTTCCGTATCAATTCTGTGTAGTTGTTTTTCTATTTTTTCCATTTACTACTACATCTCGCCATGATTGAATGATTCTCAATTACATACCCGATACCGCTCAGGCAAACGGGTAGCGCTTTACGGGCAATGAAACACAGCTTCACCCGCGAGCATTCGCTGGTATTTCGGGATAAATATTAAATGGTTAAGTTCACACCTTCCTTCTCTGGGGTAAAAGGGCGCGCGCTCTTTTCACTGCTGTTTATTGTGCCCCTGGCACAGGCGGCAGAAAATAAAACAACGAAAGACGGCGAGACGTTAACCGTCATTGCCGATCCCAACGCTAAAACGGAAGCGACCAACGGCTATCAGCCGCTGAACACGTCTACCGCCACGCTCACCACCATGCCGATGCTGGATATCCCGCAGGTGGTGAATACCGTAAGCGACAAAGTACTGCAAGATCAGCACGCCACCACCCTCGACGAAGCGCTGTATAACGTCAGCAACGTGGTGCAAACCAACACGCTTGGCGGCACGCAGGATGCGTTTGTTCGTCGTGGCTTTGGCGCTAATCGCGATGGTTCCGTGATGACCAACGGTTTACGCACCGTGCTACCCCGTAGTTTTAACGCCTCGACCGAGCGTGTCGAAGTGCTAAAAGGCCCGGCATCGACGCTTTACGGCATTCTGGATCCTGGCGGGTTGATCAATGTCGTGACTAAACGCCCGGAAAAAACCTTTGGCGGATCGATCTCGGCAACTTCCACCAGCTTTGGCGGTGGCACCGGACAGTTTGATGTGACGGGCCCGATCGACGGAACGCGTCTGGCGTATCGTCTGACGGGGGAATACCAGAATGAAGATTACTGGCGTAATTTTGGCAAAGAGCGCAGCACCTATATTGCGCCGTCGCTGACCTGGTTTGGTGATGACGCGACGGTCTCGGTGCTCTACTCCCATCGCGACTACAAAACGCCCTTCGATCGCGGGACTATTTTCGATCTCGAGACCAAAAAGCCTGTTAACGTGGATCGCAAAACACGTTTCGACGAGCCGTTTAACATTACAGATGGTGAGTCCGATCTGGCGCAGTTGAACGCCGAATATCGCCTTAACAGCGAGTGGACTGCGAAATTTGACTACAGCTTTAGCCAGGATAAATACACGGATAATCAGGCTCGCGTGATGGCGTATGACGCGTCCACCGGGAATCTGACCCGGCGCGTCGATGCGACGCAAGGATCGACCCAGCGCATGCACAGTACCCGCGCGGATCTCCAGGGTAACGTCGACATTGCGGGGTTTTATAACGAGATCCTGACCGGCGTATCGTATGAAAATTACGATCTGCTGCGCACGGATATGATCCGCTGTAAGAACGTTAAAGGCTTCAATATCTATAACCCCACTTATGGCGATCTCAGTAAATGCACTTCCGTTTCAGCGTCCGACAGCGACCAGAGGATTAAGCAGGAGAGCTATTCTGCTTACGTTCAGGATGCGCTTTATCTGACGGATAAATGGATTGCGGTCACTGGGCTTCGCTATCAGTCCTACACGCAATATGCAGGCAAAGGTCGGCCGTTTAACGTCAATACCGACAGCCGCGACGACCAGTGGACGCCGAAAGCAGGTCTGGTTTACAAGTTAACGCCTTCGGTCTCGTTGTTCGCGAACTATTCCCAGACGTTTATGCCGCAGTCTTCCATCGCCAGCTACATCGGAAATCTGCCGCCTGAAACGTCAAATGCCTACGAAGTCGGTGCCAAGTTTGACCTTTTCGATGGCATTACTGCCAACATCGCGCTGTTTGATATCCATAAACGCAATGTGCTTTACACCGAAAGCGTGGGAGATGAAACGATCGCCAAAACCGCCGGGCGCGTGCGCTCACAGGGTGTGGAAGTGGACGTGGCGGGGGCGTTGACCGAGAACACCAATATTATCGCCAGCTATGGGTATACGGATGCGAAAGTGCTGGAAGATCCCGATTATGCTGGCAAGCCGCTGCCAAACGTTCCGCGACATACGGGTTCCCTGTTCCTGACGTACGACATTCATAATGTAATCGGCGGAAATACGCTGACGCTGGGCGGCGGCGGGCATGGCGTGAGCCGTCGTTCCGCAACCAATGGCGCGGACTATTACCTGCCGGGTTACGTCGTCGCAGATGCGTTTGCCGCGTATAAGATGAAGTTGCAGTATCCGGTGACGCTGCAGCTGAACGTGAAGAATCTGTTTGATAAGACCTACTACACGTCATCGATTGGCAGCAATAATCTGGGTAACCAGATTGGCGATCCGCGCGAAGTGCAGTTTACGGTGAAGATGGATTTTTGATGTAAAAAAGCCCGGTGGCGCTACGCTTACCGGGCCTACGATCGATCCCCTCTCCGTAAGAGAGGGTTAGGACATCAGCCTTCGATATCCGCCAGATCGCCTTTTTCCTGTAGCCAGTTGCGTCGGTCTTCAGAACGTTTCTTGGCCAGCAGCATATCCATCATGGCATTGGTTTGCTGCTCGTCTTCATCGCTGATAACCAGCTGCACCAGACGACGGGTATTGGGATCGAGCGTGGTTTCACGCAACTGCAAGGGGTTCATCTCACCCAACCCTTTAAAGCGCTGGACGTTTGGCTTGCCCTTCTTGCGCTTGAGCTGCTCCAGCACGCCTGCTTTTTCTTCTTCCGTCAGCGCGTAATACACCTCTTTACCGAGATCGATACGGTAGAGCGGCGGCAACGCAACGTGGACGTGGCCGTTTTTCACCAGCGCACGGAAGTGTTTCACGAACAGCGCGCACAGCAACGTGGCTATGTGCAGACCGTCTGAGTCCGCATCCGCGAGAATGCAGATCTTGCCGTAACGCAGCTGGCTCAAATCGTCACTGTCCGGATCGATACCGATCGCCACCGAAATGTCGTGCACTTCCTGCGACGCGAGGACTTCATCGGAAGAAACTTCCCAGGTGTTCAGGATCTTACCTTTCAGCGGCATGATCGCCTGGAATTCACGATCGCGCGCCTGCTTGGCGGAACCGCCTGCCGAGTCCCCTTCGACGAGGAACAGCTCAGTACGATTCAGATCCTGCGCGGTGCAATCCGCCAGTTTACCCGGCAGCGCCGGACCACTGGTGAGCTTTTTACGCACCACTTTTTTCGCGGCACGCATACGGCGTTGCGCGCTGGAGATCGCCATTTCAGCCAGCATTTCAGCTGTCTGTATGTTCTGATTCAGCCACAGGCTAAATGCGTCTTTCACCACACCGGAGACAAACGCGGCGCACTGGCGCGATGACAGACGCTCTTTGGTCTGTCCGGCGAACTGCGGATCCTGCATTTTCACAGAAAGCACGTACGCACAGCGATCCCAGATATCTTCCGCTGACAGCTTCACGCCACGCGGCAGAATATTGCGGTATTCGCAGAATTCGCGCATCGCGTCCAGCAGGCCCTGACGCAGGCCGTTGACGTGCGTCCCGCCCTGCATCGTTGGGATGAGGTTAACGTAACTTTCAGTCAGCAGCTCGCCGCCTTCTGGCAGCCAGAGCAGCGCCCAGTCAACCGCTTCGGTGTCACCCGAGAAATTACCGAGGAACGGTTTTTCCGGCAGCGTCGGCAGGCCATTGACCGCCTCGCCCAGATAGTCATTCAGACCGTCCTGATAGCACCAGCGCTGCTCGCTGTTGTTGACTTCATCTTTAAAGGTGATTTCAACGCCAGGGCACAGTACCGCTTTCGCTTTCAGGATGTGCGTCATGCGCGTGACAGAAAAACGTGGGCTGTCGAAGAAGCTTTCGTCCGGCCAGAAATGCACGCTGGTACCGGTATTGCGTTTGCCGCACGTCCCGATGACCTGTAATTCCTGCACTTTATCGCCGTTTTCAAACGCAATGTTATATACCTGACCATCACGGCGTACGGTGACCTCAACGCGCTTTGACAAGGCATTAACCACAGAGATCCCCACGCCGTGAAGGCCGCCGGAGAACTGGTAGTTTTTATTGGAGAATTTACCGCCCGCATGCAGACGGCAGAGGATCAGCTCAACGGCTGGAACCCCTTCTTCCGGGTGGATGTCGACCGGCATACCGCGTCCGTCGTCAATCACTTCGAGCGACTGATCGGCGTGCAGAATGACGTCGATGCGTTTGGCATGACCCGCCAGCGCTTCGTCCACACTGTTATCAATCACTTCCTGGCCCAGGTGGTTTGGGCGCGTCGTATCGGTATACATCCCCGGGCGGCGGCGAACCGGCTCAAGCCCGGTGAGTACCTCAATGGCATCAGCGTTATAGGTTTGCGTCATGATTTAGCTAGCAATTCGCAGTGATTGTCAGTGGCTGTGCAGTCCAAGAAAATCGACAATCTGGGTGAAATGATTCTCAAAGCCCGTGAAAGCATGGTTTCCGCCCTCTTCTACAGTCTGGCGGCAAGAGGCGTAATACGCCACTGCCTGGCGGTAATCCAGCACTTCATCACCCGTCTGTTGCAGCAGCCAGATAAGATCGGGCGCGTCCAGCGGGTCTATCTGCATAACTTTGAGGTCGTAAATATGGCGTGACTCTAGCACATATTGTTGTCCGGTGTAGGGGTTCTCGTTTTGCCCGAGAAAGTCCCTCAGCAGCTCAAAGGGCCGTACTGCCGGGTTAACAACTACCGCAGGGAGCATAAAGCATTGCGAGAGCCAGGTGGCGTAATAACCGCCCAGCGAAGAGCCCACGACGCCGAACGATTCACCGCCATGTTCCATCACGATGGACTCCAGCATCTCTGCGGCATCAGCCGGATACGGCGGGAGTTGCGGAACGATGATCTCAATGTGCGGATGATGCGCGCCGAGCCACTGACCAAATTGCGTCGCCTTCGCGGAACGCGGGGAGCTGTTGAACCCGTGTAAATAAAGGAGCGTAGACATCAGTATCCTTCTGACGCGGTATCTGGGCGGAACGTCGCACTTTGCAGACGGCAAACTTCCGTCGTCAGCGAGCCATCGGCATGCAGTTCCAGCCAGCGCCAGCCTGGCGCTATCGTGTCTAACGTAAAGTTGGCGCAGTGCGGTTTGAACTGGACACACGTCGACGGCGTCGCCAGTAAACGGCGGCCATTCCAGTCGAGATCCTGTTCCTGATGAATATGACCACACAACAGATTGTTGACATGGGGATATTTGGACAATACGCGATCCAGCGCCGCTGAATTGCGCAGGCTATGTTGATCGAGCCAGCTGCATCCCGCAGGCAAAGGATGATGATGCAGTAACAGCAGGGTATGACGCTCAGGAGCGGCAGCGAGTTTTTGCTCCAGCCACTCCAGCTGAAAATCACTCAACTCACCGTGCGGGACACCGAACACCTGCGTATCCAACAGCAAAATTTGCCAGTGTTCACCCACAAACACGCGCTTGGCGGGTGAAATGCCCGCATCGTGCAGCGTACTGTACATCGCTGGCTGAAAATCATGATTGCCGGGTAACCAGACGCAGGGCACGCTAAAGCTCGCGATCCCTGTCGCAAAATGCTGATAGGCCGCAGCGCTTTGATCTTGTGCCAAATCGCCCGTAGCCGCTATCAAATCGCAGTGGCGATTCTCGGCGTGAATGGCATCCAGTACCGCCTGATAACTCTCCCAGGTGTTTACACCTAACAGCGTTTCATGCTTTTCGGCAAACAGGTGGGTATCAGTGATTTGTAATATCCTGACTGGCGCCCCACCAGCAACAGTCAGGTTTAACAGGCTTTCCAAATGGTGTCCTTAGGTAGGTTTATGACGCTAACAAACCGGAATCGCCATTGCTCCATGTGCAAAACAATATCTTAGCCAGTCGGCTAAAAACTGGTTAATTTGATGCTTTTCGTCGCGTTGATGCAACTTTTTATTAGGATAATCATACCGCGCTTTAAAGCGGAAGATCTGCTGACTTGAACACACTTCGGCCACCATCGCATCATGATAAAGCCGTACCGTCATCGACGGCAGGCTCCAGTAGCTGATCGCGGGAGCCGTTTGCTTGATTTCTACCAGGGTCGTGTAACGAGTCGATTCAATAATCGTTAATCGATACTGCGCGTTGCTCACCTGATAGCTTACCATTTCGCCGGGCGCGTCATCACGCGGCAACAGGCGGCGTAATTGCGCGAAATTGGTTTCGCACAAACGCATCATTTCTGGGAAGTCAGGTGTATAACGCTTCATTTTTTCCACTCGTTTCGTAAGTCTTGATAATGCAGCTGGAGCCATTGCAAAGCGATGACAGAGGCCGCGTTGTCGATTTTCCCCTCTTTTACCCACTGGTAAGCCTGTTCCCGACTCACCACATGAACACGAATATCTTCGTTTTCATCTGCCAGACCGTGAATACCTTCCGCGATCGTGGCGTCCACTTCCCCCACCAGAATAGAAGAGCGCTCGGTGGTTCCGCCAGGGCTTGCCAGATAGCTCAGAACGGGTTTCGTCCGGCCCACTTTCAGCCCGGCTTCTTCCTCGGCCTCACGGCGGGCGACATCCTCCGGCGTTTCACCTTCTTCGATCATACCTGCGACCATTTCCAGCAGCCATGGGGTTTCGCTGGTATCCAGCGCCGCAATCCGTATCTGTTCAATCAATACCACTTCATCGCGCACTGGGTCAAAGGGTAGCAAGACTGCGGCATGCCCGCGCTCAAAAATTTCACGTCGAACTTCTCCGCTCATTTCACCGTTAAACAAGCGATGCCTAAAACGGTAAAGTTCCAGTGAAAAAAATCCGCTATATAACTTTTCCCGTGCAATAATTTCTACATCGTTTTTGGTGAACGTCACTGGCAATTCATCTGGTTTTTGCATAACGGTTTCCTGGTCATAATCATGATGAAATTATGAATTTCAAGGCTGTTTGGCTGCCGTTTCAAAGGCTATATGATAGATTGATGCAAATTACAGCCGGATGGCACGTAACGCCAACCTTTTGGTGTGGATGATTCTGTTAGAATCGGCAAATATTTTTAACGAGATCAGCGCTAATACTGCTTCACAACAAGGAATGCAAATGAAGAAATTGCTCCCCATCCTTATCGGCCTGAGCCTGACGGGCTTCAGCGCGATGAGCCAGGCAGAAAACCTGTTACAGGTTTATCAGCAAGCACGTCTGAGCAACCCTGAGCTGCGTAAGTCGGCTGCCGATCGTGATGCTGCGTTCGAAAAAATTAACGAAGCACGCAGCCCGTTGCTGCCGCAGTTGGGCTTAGGTGCAGATTATACCTACGGCAATGGCTTCCGTGATAGCAACGGTGTTAACTCCAACACCACCGGCGCATCTCTGCAATTAACGCAAACCTTGTTTGATATGTCCAAGTGGCGTGCGCTGAGTCTTCAAGAGAAAAGCGCGGGCATTCAGGACGTCACCTACCAGACGGATCAGCAATCACTGATCCTGAACACCGCGACGGCGTACTTCAACGTGTTGAGCGCGATCGATTCGCTCTCCTACACCGAAGCGCAGAAACAAGCAGTTTATCGTCAGCTGGATCAAACCACGCAGCGTTTTAACGTAGGCCTGGTCGCAATCACTGACGTGCAGAACGCCCGCTCCCAATACGACACCGTACTGGCGAACGAAGTGACCGCGCGTAATAACCTTGATAACGCGCTGGAATCTCTGCGTCAGGTGACGGGCAATTACTATCCTGAACTGGCTTCGTTGAACGTCGACAACTTCAAAACGGATAAACCGCAGGCCGTTAACGCCCTGCTGAAAGAAGCAGAAAACCGCAACCTGGCGCTGTTACAGGCACGTCTGAGCCAGGATCTGGCACGCGAACAAATCCGTCAGGCCCAGGATGGTCACCTGCCAACCCTGAGTCTTACGGCGTCCAGTGCCGTCACGGACACCTCTTATAGCGGTTCTAAAACGGGCGGCGCCAATGCTTCGCAGTTTGACGACAGCAATGTGGGCCAAAATAAAGTGGGCCTGAGCTTCTCCATGCCGCTGTATCAGGGCGGTATGGTTAACTCTCAGGTAAAACAAGCTCAGTACAACTTCGTTGGCGCAAGCGAACAGCTGGAAAGCGCGCACCGCAACGTGGTGCAGACCGTGCGCTCTTCGTTCAACAACGTGAATGCCTCTATCAGCAGCATCAACGCCTACAAACAGGCGGTAGTGTCGGCGCAGAGTTCATTGGACGCATCAGAAGCCGGTTATTCGGTCGGTACGCGTACCATTGTTGACGTGCTGGATGCGACCACCACGCTGTTTAACGCCAAACAACAGCTCTCCAACGCACGTTACAACTACCTGATTAACCAGCTGAATATTAAATCAGCTCTGGGTACGCTGAACGAGCAGGATCTGCAGATGCTGAACAGTACGCTGGGCAAGCCAATTCCGACAACGCCTGAAAACGTGGCGCCGGAAAACCCACAGCAGGACGCCAGCGCTGATGGCTATAACGCCAACGGTGCCGCCCCTGTTGCACAGCCCGCAGCGGCTCGCACGACCACCAAAAACTCAGCCGGTAACCCGTTCCGTAACTGATGTTAAAACCCGGTCTATGGCTCCATAGGCCGGGTTAGCTCTGCTCCAGTCGACATATAAACGTAAGCCAACGTAAAGATCCCCCTGACGCTCCCTCTGCGCTTCATTTTCAACCACTCATCCTCTATCCTAAGCCTTATTTCCTATGTAATACCACTGGGTCCTGGAAGACAAAAATGAAACGGACAAAAACGATTAATCACGCCTCGTTCCGCAAAAACTGGAACGCACGCCATCTCACTCCGGTCGCTCTGGCGATCACCGCCGTATTTTTGCTGGCGGGATGTGAGCAAGCCGACGAAACGGTATCGATGTATCAGAATGCCGATGACTGCTCAAGCGCCACCGGCAAAAGCGCAGAATGTACCACTGCATACAACAATGCGCTGAAAGAAGCCGAACGCACTGCGCCGAAATATGCGACGCGTGAAGACTGTATCGCCGAATTCGGTGAAGGTCAGTGTCAGCAAGCGCCTGCACAGGCAGGCATGGCGCCAGAAAACCAGGCGCAAGCACAATCCAGCGGCAGCTTCTGGATGCCGCTGATGGCGGGCTACATGATGGGCCGTATGATGGGCGGCGGCGCGGGCTTCCAGCAGCAGCCTCTGTTCAGCTCTAAAAATCCAAATAGCCCGGCTTACGGTAAATACACCGACGCCAGCGGCAAAGGCTACGGTGCTGCACAGCCAGGCCGCACTGCGACCGTTCCAAAAACCGCCATGGCACCAAAACCGGCAACCACCAGCACCGTGACGCGTGGCGGGTTTGGCGACTCCGTTGCAAAACAGTCCACCATGCAGCGTAGCGCGACGGGTTCTTCCACGCGCTCAATGGGCGGCTGATAATGGAACGAGTCAGTATTGTTGAGCGCCCGGACTGGCGCGAAAAAGCGACCGAATACGGCTTTAATTTCCACACCATGTACGGCGAACCGTACTGGTGTGAGGATGCTTACTACAAATTGACGCTCGCTCAGGTTGAGAAACTCGAAGACGTCACCGCCGAACTGCATCAGATGTGCCTCAAGGTTGTGGAAAAAGTGATTGCCAGCGATGAGCTGATGACCAAATTCCGCATCCCTAAGCATACCTGGGGCTTTGTGCGTCATGCCTGGCAGACCAATCAGCCTTCTCTCTATTCCCGCCTCGACCTGGCGTGGGATGGCGTGGGCGATCCTAAAATGCTGGAAAATAACGCAGATACCCCGACCTCACTGTATGAAGCGGCGTTCTTTCAGTACATCTGGCTTGAAGATCAGATCGCCGCGGGCAACCTGCCGGAAGGCAGCGATCAGTTCAACAGTTTGCAGGAAAAGCTGATCGAACGCTTCGCCGAGCTGCGCGAGCAGCACGGGTTCAATCTGCTGCATCTTGCGTGCTGTCGTGACACGGTTGAAGATCGTGGAACAGTGCAGTATTTGCAGGATTGCGCGGCAGAAGCGGAAGTCGCCACTGAATTTTTGTACATCGAAGATATCGGTTTAGGCGAGCGCGGACAGTTCACGGATACGCAAGATCAGGTGATTAGCAACCTGTTCAAACTCTATCCGTGGGAATTCATGCTGCGCGAAGTGTTTTCCACCAAACTGGAAGACGCAGGCGTACGCTGGCTGGAGCCTGCCTGGAAAAGCATTATCTCCAATAAAGCGCTGCTGCCGATGCTGTGGGAGATGTTCCCCAATCACCCCAATCTGCTGCAAGCGTACTTCGCTGAAGACGATCATCCGCCGATGGACAAATACGTCATCAAGCCGATCTTCTCACGCGAAGGGGCCAACGTTTCGATTATCGAAAACGGCAAAACCCTGGAAGCTGCCGAAGGGCCGTATGGCGAAGAAGGCATGATCGTTCAGGAGTTTTACCCGCTGCCGAAATTTGGTGACAGCTACGTCCTGATTGGAAGCTGGCTCATCAACGATCAGCCAGCCGGGATTGGCATCCGTGAAGATCGCGCGCTGATCACACAGGATCTGTCGCGCTTCTATCCGCACATTTTTGTCGAGTAATATCTGATTCTCTCTCCCCTGTGGGAGAGAGAATCATTACCCCACCTGCACTGACAACATACTGAGACTGCCCATCTCAATGCCGTCCACCGGTATGCTCACTGGCTCCTGACCATCCCACGCCCCCAGAACATACAGCAGCGGTAAAAAGTGTTCCGCCGTCGGGTTAGACAGTGAACCGCCTTCATGATCTAGGTAATTCACCAGCGGATGCTCTTCCACCGGGCCCTGCCAGGTTAAATTCGCTTTGACAAAATCATTGAACGATGTGGCCCATGGATACGGGGTATTTTCACCGTGCCAGCGCGCCGTGCGCAGGTTATGAACCACGTTACCACTGGCGACCAGCATGATGCCTTCATCGCGCAGCTTCGCCAGTTTGCGCCCCATCTCTAAATGCCACGCTGCCGGTTTGGTGCTGTCGATACTCAACTGCACCATCGGGATATCAGCATCCGGATACATTTTGATCAGCACGCCCCACGAACCATGGTCAAAGCCCCAGGCTTCTTTATCCAACGTGACCGGTACGGGAGCCAGAAGATCCACCAGCTGCTGCGCAAGCTCAGGCGATCCTGGCGCGGGATAATGCGTGTCATACAGCGCCTGAGGGAAACCGCCAAAATCATGAATGGTTTTAGGCGCTTCCATTGCCGTCACGCCAGTGCCTCGCGTAAACCAGTGTGCAGACACCACCACGATCGCTTTTGGACGCGGCAACGTCTCACCCAGATCACGCCAGGCACGCGTATAAACGTTATCTTCCAGGACGTTCATCGGGCTACCGTGGCCCAAAAACAGTGCTGGCATACGAGAAGAAGTCATGGTGATATCCTTACATAAGGTGTCGATTTAATAACGCTACATTACGCGCTATCGTCTGAAGATGAACTCAGATAAGCATGATGATGATCTTCAGAAATTTTGAATGTAAGGAGTCTGTAAAGCAGAGAATGCCCTCTCGCTTTGCTGCGGATTCATTATTAGCATGGGTAAGACGCATTTTCATAAGGAGACGTGAATGTCAGTACCGCTGATTCTGACCCTACTTGCGGGGGGCGCGACCTTTATTGGTGCGATTCTTGGCGTGATCGGTCAGAAACCGTCTAACCGCGTGCTGGCGTTTTCTCTGGGTTTCGCGGCGGGGATTATGCTGTTGATTTCCCTGATGGAAATGTTGCCTGCGGCGCTTCGGACCGACGGCATGTCGCCCGTCATGGATTACGGCATGTTTGTCGTGGGGCTGCTGGGTTATTTTGCTCTCGACAAAATGGTCCCGCACGCGCATCCACAAGATTTGATGCAGAAAAATGCTAAGCCCGTTCGCGGTAATATCAAACGTACCGCCATTTTACTGACGCTGGGCATCAGCCTGCATAACTTCCCGGAAGGGGTTGCGACTTACGTGACGGCCAGCAATAACCTCGAACTGGGCTTTGGTATCGCGCTGGCCGTTGCTTTACACAATATTCCTGAAGGACTGGCGGTTGCGGGGCCGGTTTATGCCGCGACAGGCTCAAAACGTACGGCGATTCTGTGGGCTGGAATTTCGGGTCTGGCAGAAATTTTAGGCGGCGTGCTGGCCTGGCTGATTCTGGGCAGCATGATCTCGCCGGTAGTGATGGCTGCGATTATGGCAGCTGTGGCAGGAATTATGGTCGCATTATCGGTGGATGAACTGATGCCGCTGGCAAAAGAGATCGATCCTAACAACAACCCGAGCTACGGCGTGCTGTGCGGAATGTCGGTGATGGGATTAAGTCTGGTGCTGTTGCAAACGGCAGGATTCGGATAAAAAAACGCCGGGCAAACCCGGCGTTTTTCTTTAGCTGGCTTTACGCTCGTGCGCCTGGCGATACTCCACCAGATCTTCGATCGTCACCACCGGCATATTGTGCAGACGAGCAAAAGTGACACACTCCGGCGCGCGCGCCATCGTACCGTCATCATTGGTCAGTTCACACAAAACGCCTGCGGGCTTAAAGCCGGCCAGCGTCACCAGATCGATAGTCGCTTCAGTGTGACCACCGCGCGTCAACACGCCACCCGCCTGCGCGCGCAGCGGGAACACGTGGCCCGGGCGATGCAGGTCAGACGGTTTCGCGCCATCCGCAATAGCGGCGCGAACGGTCGTCAGACGGTCAGCAGCAGAAACACCGGTTGTCACGCCGTGCGCAGCTTCAATCGTCACGGTAAAACCGGTGCCAAAAGCGCTGGTGTTGTTCTCAACCATCATTGGCAGGTCGAGTTGTTTGCGGCGTTCTTCGTTGATACACAGGCACACAATGCCGCTGCCGTGACGGATGGTCAGCGCCATCTGCTCAACGGTCATATTTTCTGCGGCGAAGATCATGTCACCTTCGTTTTCACGATGTTCATCGTCGAGCACCATCACACCGCGGCCTTCGCGCAGTGCATCAAGTGCGTGTTCAACACGTTCAATAGAAGTACCAAAAGAGGAAAGTAGCGTCTGATTCATGGTAAAAAAACCTCATTAACTTTATGGTTACCAGAATCAGGGCAGTCTTAGGAGCGCCGTATAAGCGGCAAAAAGATAACGTGAGCGGGCCATGCCCGACTTGATCGTTACTCTCTCCCATCCGGACTTTAACCGTCGGCTCCGGAATTACACCGGATCTGCTGACCTTTACGTTTTCACCTAAAGCGCTCGCGGGCTTTCAGCGCAAGGCTGATTTACCGCCGGTGGGGAATTTCGCCCCGCCCTGAGAATAAGCGAGATAACTATAACGCTATTGATTAACCCGGGCAATGCATAAGCTTCAAACAATTCTGGTTTATATAATTCCTTCAGCACCCTGCGCTGAGTTATCTGCGACCTGAATGATTTTGTGTATCTGAGAAGAAATTACACGCTACAATGGTCGCTAACACCTTCTGATCAAGGGAAACGACAATGATTGACCCGAAAAAAATTGAACAAATTGCCCGTCAGGTTCATGAGTCCATGCCAAAAGGCATTCGTGAGTTTGGTGATGACGTCGAAAAGAAAATTCGCCAGGTGTTGCAGTCACAGCTGACGCGTCTTGATCTGGTGAGCCGCGAAGAGTTTGATGTGCAAACTCAAGTCCTGTTACGCACCCGCGAAAAAATCGCGCTGCTGGAACAGCGTCTGACCGAGCTTGAAAATCGCGGTACGACAGCTGAAGTGAAACCGGCTCCGGCGATCCCACCGGTAGACGAAGCGGAATAATCTGCGCACGTCTTGGGGATGTGCGGCCTTATGCCCTCACCCCGCTCTCTCCCACTGAGAGAGGGAGAAAGAAAAACGAACGGGCCGCGCGGCCCGTTTTTATTATCCTGAATGCATGCCCGACTTACTGGCTGTCTTTCTGGATCTTCTTAATGATGTTAGTGGTTGAACACCCATCTTCAAAATTCAGCACCATCACTTCGCCGCCGTTTGCCCAAACCTCTTCGCTGCCCGCGATTTGCTCCGGCTTATAATCTCCACCCTTCACCAGCAGATCGGGCAGAATTCCGGCAATCAGGCGCTGCGGGGTGTCTTCTTCAAATGAGACCACCCAGTCTACGGCTTCCAGCGCGCCGAGGACGATCATGCGCTGCTCCAGCGGATTCACCGGACGCGTTTCACCTTTGAGACGTTTTGTGGATGCATCGCTATTCACCGCCACAATCAGACGATCGCCAAGCTTGCGCGCGTTCGCCAGGTAGGAAACATGGCCCGCGTGCAGAATGTCGAATACGCCGTTGGTCATGACGACTTTCTCGCCGCGCTTACGCGCCGCCGCGACGGCCACTTTCAGCTCGTCTTCACTCATCACGCCAAAGCCGGTATCAGCCCGACCGCGCACCGCGTTTTCCAGCTCAATCGGAGAAACGGTTGATGTACCGAGTTTACCCACGACCACACCGGCGGCCGCGTTAGCGAAATAGCACGCCTCTTCCAGAGAGTTGCCCGCCGCCAGCGTTGCCGCCAGGACGCCAATCACCGTATCGCCTGCACCGGTCACATCATAAACTTCCTGCGCCTGCGTTGGCATATGCAGCGGCGGTTTACCCGGCTGTAACAGCGTCATGCCTTGTTCGGAACGGGTGACCAACAGCGCGGAGAAGTCGAAATCAGCGATGATTTTCATCCCGCGCTCAACGATCTCTTCTTCGTTTTTGCACTTGCCGGCAACCGCTTCAAATTCGGACAAGTTTGGCGTCAGGAGCGTCGCGCCGCGATAGCGCTCAAATTCCGTGCCTTTTGGGTCGATTAAGACCGGAACGCCCGCTTTTCGCGCCAGCTGGATCATCTGCTGCACGCTGGCCAACGCGCCCTTAGCGTAGTCAGACAGTACCAGCGCGCCAATGCTGCCCAATGCCTGCGCAATGCGCTCGTGCATCGGCTCAGGATCGACGCCTTCAAAACCTTCTTCAAAGTCGAGGCGGATCAGCTGCTGGTTACGCGAAAGCACGCGCAGCTTAGTGATTGTCGGATGCGTTGGCACAGAAACGAAATCACACTTCACGTTAACGTCGGCCAGCGTTTTGCTAAGCGCACGCGCCGCGTCGTCAATGCCCGTCAAGCCAACCAGACGCGAATGCGCGCCCAGAGAGGCAATATTCATCGCCACGTTTGCCGCGCCGCCAGGACGCTCCTCAATGGTGTCCACTTTGACAACCGGGACCGGTGCCTCAGGGGAAATGCGGCTGGTCGGCCCGTACCAGTAGCGGTCCAGCATCACATCACCGACAACCATAACTCCAGCACGTTCGAACTCTGGCAGTGTTACTTTCATTCCTGACTCCAGAAAGATTCACAATTTGCGCGCGATAATATCACAATTATCCTCTAAATCATTCGAGCGACAGGCAGGCGGCAACGCTGCGAATCCCCAGGAGCTCACTCCAGTAAATGACTGGCGTAAGCGAGGAATGCCAACGCATCTGTCGCTCGAAGGATGACGGGGAAACGTTAAGCACGGTCCACCAGCCACTTCTGCCAGCTTGCAGACACCTGAGCGCGCTCAGCGGTAAAACAGTCCAGCGCCACATGGCCCGGTTGTTCCTGTAACGCCAGATGATGCAGTTCGTCACGAAGCGTGGTGTACGCGTGGGTGAGCGCCTGCGCTTCCTGCTCATCCATAATGTCGTTTTGCGCCAGCAGCTCCAGAATGCGCACATTATCAGACCAGCGCGTCAGCTTCGGTTTGGCGTGCGCGTGGCGGAGCACCAGATATTGCGTAATAAACTCGATATCCGTAATTCCCCCTTCATCGGCTTTGATATCAAAGCGATCGCGATGTTTATTGCCGAGATGCGCACGCATTTTCTCGCGCATTTCGCGCACTTCTGTTTGTAGCGTTTCGCCTTCACGCGTCGCGATCAGTACATCGCGGCGAATGGCGTCAAACTGTGTTTTAAGCTGCGGATCGCCGTATACCACGCGCGCACGCACCAGCGCCTGATGCTCCCAGGTCCATGCCTCGTGTTGCTGATATTCCGCAAAAGATTCGGTAGAGGTAACCAGCATCCCCGCCGCACCGGACGGGCGCAGACGCGCGTCGACTTCGTACAAAATCCCGGACGACGTGCGAGTGCTGAACAGATGCATCACGCGCTGGGCAAGACGCAAATAGAACTGGCGTCCGTCGATTTCGCGCTCGCCATCGGTCATAACGTCAACCGGGCAATCGTGCAGGAAGATCAAATCCAGATCGGAGCTGTAACCCAGCTCCCAGCCGCCCAATTTGCCATAGCCCACCACGGCAAAACCACGCCCCTCGCGATCGGACAAGTGCGTTGGCTGACCGTAACGCGCCACCATCTGCCCCCAGGCCTGCTGCACCACCGCGTCGATCATCGCTTCGGCAAGCCAGGTTAAATGATCGCTGACTTTCATTACCGGCAGCGTACCAGCGATATCCGCGGCCGCCACGCGCAGCATTTGCGCCTGCTTGAACTGGCGCAACGCTTCGAGCTGCTGCTCTTCATCGTCTTCCGGAACGCGCAGCAGATATTGGCGCAGCTCATCGCGATAGGCATCCATCGCGGTCGGCTGGTACAGCGTATTGGGATCGAGCAGTTCATCGAGCAGCAGCGGATAACGCGCCAGCTTGCTCGCCACCATCGGCGATGCCGCGCAGAGGGAAATCAGATGTTTGAGCGCCCCGGGGAATTCGCTGAGCAGCTCAAGATAGGTTGTCCGCGTGATGATCCCCGTGAGGAGTGGCGTCACGCGAGACAGCGGGACAGGCGCGTCCGCGCGCGAGCAGACGTCGCTCAATAAATGCGGCATCAGGTGATCAAGCACCTGGCGTCCGCGCGGTCCAATGGCGCGCTTGTTCATCTCCATACGGAAATCGGCGATCAGCGCGACCACGCGATGGCGGTCGTCGTCACTGAGATGCGCCAGCACCGGCGTGGTGTCGTCTTCCTGCAGCGCATCCTGCCACAGCTCGCGCCAGTGTTCGGACAACGTATCATCCTGCGTGTCGCTCTCGTCATCACCAATCAAATCGTTAAAAATGCGCCGCACACCGGCCATATGCGCATCCAGTTTTTCGGTCAGCGCCTGCCAGTCATCGACGCGCATCCCCCAGGCCAGACGTGCGCGATTCAGGTCGTCGCCCGGCAGCGTTTGGGTTTGCTCATCGTTAATGCTTTGCAGCAGGTTTTCCAGGCGGCGTAAATAAAGATACGCGTCGCGCAAGGTTTGCGCGTTGCCTTCCGGCAGCAGATGCAGCTGATCAATGGCCTCTAACGTCGGCAACAGCGAACGGGACTGCAGCGACGGCTCGCGTCCACCGCGAATCAGCTGGAACACCTGAACGATAAATTCGATTTCGCGAATCCCGCCCGCACCGAGTTTGATATTGTCCTTCAAACCCCGACGACGCACTTCTCGCGCAATCATCCCTTTCATGTTGCGTAGCGACTGAATCACGCTGAAGTCGATGTAACGGCGGAACACGAACGGGCGCAGCATGGCACGCAGCTCGCTGGCGTACACATCGCCGTTATCGCCCATGATGCGCGCTTTAACCATCGCATAGCGTTCCCAGTCGCGGCCCTGCTCCTGGTAATAATCTTCCAGCGCCGCAAAGCTCAACACCAGCGGACCGCTGTCACCAAACGGACGTAAACGCATATCCACGCGATAGACAAAACCGTCCTGAGTGGGCTGGTCCAGCGCTTTGATTAAGCGCTGCCCCAGACGCGTAAAGAACTGGGCGTTATCCAGCTCGCGGCGACCACCGCGCGTTGCGCCCTTTTCCGGCCAGGCAAAAATCAAATCGATATCCGACGAAAAATTCAGCTCGCCACCGCCCAGCTTGCCCATGCCTAAAATCATCAGCGGCTGCGGCGTACCCTCTTCACTGCACGGCGAGCCCCACTCTTTACAGCAGGCGTCGTACAGCCAGTCGCGCGCCGTCACGATCAGCGTCTCCGCCAGACAGCTTAACTGCTGTAATGTGCTTTCTTCACTTATCAGCTCCAGCGATTGTGCCCAGGCGATGCGGACCATCACCCGACGACGGAACTGGCGCAGCACGCGCATCAGCGTCGGTTCATCGGCCACATCGGCTAACGCCTCATGCAGCCACTGGGCATAATGCTGCCACTCATCCGCCTGCGGCGGCGCCGTCTCAAGTTCAGCCAGCCATTCAGGATTGGCGGTAATGCTCTCCTGAACAAAATCGCTAAAGGTAAGCACTTGCTGCGCCTGCTCGCTTAGGGAGGAAGCGGGTAACGATTCTGGCAGACGGTCGCAAACCGTCTGCCAGTGCTGCTGTAACAGTGAAGAAAGCGGCATGCTGGGGTTCCTTGCCTGAGTTAACGTTTTCCGCTGTGCAGCCAGAACGGCTCTTGCGAAATAGCCTCATTACGGAAATGTTCAATTTCAATACGCTGACGCGTTTCGATGGCGTGTCGCAGCCCCTGCCAGTTCTCCAGCCACGCCTGCGCTTTCACGCCGTCGTAGGAGCCTGCCAGCAGCAGAATGCTGTCGATATCGCGCGTCAGACGAATCAGCTGATCGCGGTATTGATCGCCAAGCGGACGGTCAAAAATCGTTTTCAGCTCCGCGGCACTGCGGGACATATGCGTATCCGCGAAGCGTTTGAATGAATCCGCGATTTTTTTCTGCGCTTTATCATCGAGGAATGGCTGCCAGCCGCGTGTTACCAGAAATTCGGTTAACGCCAGTTTTGCCGCAGCGGTTTGCGGGCTGTAGACCGCCGTTTGCGCGGAGATGTCGGTCGCCATGAGCGCTTCCGTCTGCGTCAGGAAATCGCGTAAGTGAGCGCTCGCTTTACGCGGAACCACGCCGCCGAAAAGCGTCAGCGTGCTGCGCACCAGCCCCATGGCGGACAGCACGTTGGCTTTTGCCTCTTTCACGCCACGGACCCACAGCTCTTCATGGTACTGCCACTGGCTCAGCGCCAGTTCCAACGCGGCTTCAAGGCCTTGCTCGACGCTGACTTTTGCAGGAACGCGCAGAATAGTCGTCGGCTTGAGCTCGCGCGGTGCATTTCCGGCGGCAAGATGATAACCGCGCGCGGCTTTACTCAGGCTACCCTGACGCAGACCAGACAGGCCCACCAGCTTACGCGCCAGCTTCAGCACATCATCCGCATCGCCTTCCAGTAGCTCAAGTTCCAGTTCGCAAATCGGCTCCTGGAACTCACCGGCTTTCACTTCGCCTAAATCGAGGGCGATTTCAATACGGCTTTTGCCTTCATTGACCAGCCACTTTTCGCGTAAGAAATCGGTGCTAAACAGCGGTGCTGCCTGCGCCGCCAGGCTCTCTGGCAGCTCGCCGTTCGGCCAGACTTCTGCCGGGAAGCGATCCAGTTCAAGTTCTGGCTTTGCAATGTCGATATTGTATTCAGGACGCTGATGCAGGCCGCCGACTACGCGTCCGGCGATTTTCATCGTCATCTCGTAATGGCCGTTCGCACCGCGAATACGCAGCCCCATATCATGGCTGCGTAGCCAGTTGTCGGGCGTTTCGTAATAGATGTTGAGCAGCTGTACCGGGTCGTGATGTTCGCCGGAGAGCTGATGAAGGTGAGTGCGCAGCGCATCAACGCTGTCATTTTCGACGATAAATTTTAATTCAATTTCTTGAGCCATAGATTTCTACTTTGGGTTGCGTCACAGCCGCATCAATGAAGGCGAACTTCCTCGCCATATATGTGTCAGTACATAGTATTTTGCGCCAAATTGCCACGCAATGAGCAATTTGACGGGCGTAAAAGTTTGCAGGAGCGACACAGATGATTCCGATTGCTGATGAATGCTTTGCGTGGAGACACTGTTGCCTCTACTATCGTTCCACTTTTTACGAAAATAACGACTGATGATGCTTAAATTTCGCCTGATTGGACTCACTTTACTGACATTGAGCGCCGCGACTGCGGTCCATGCAGAAGAGAAACGTTACGTTTCTGACGAACTGAATACCTGGGTCCGTAGCGGTCCTGGAGACAATTATCGCCTCGTGGGCACGGTAAATGCCGGCGAGGAAGTGGTTTTGTTACAGACAAATCAAGACACCAGCTACGGTCAGGTCCGCGACAGCACCGGCCGCACCTCCTGGATCCCACTGAAAGAACTCAGCAACGTGCCCAGCCTGCGCACCCGCGTGCCGGACCTGGAAAATCAGGTGAAAACCCTGACCGATAAGCTGAACAATATCGACACCACCTGGAACCAGCGCACCGCTGAAATGCAGCAGAAAGTGGCGCAAAGCGACAGCGTGATCAACGGCCTGAAAGACGAGAACCAGAAGTTGAAAAACGAGCTGATCGTCGCCCAGAAAAAGGTGAGTGCAGCCAATCTGCAGCTCGATGACAAACAACGCACCATCATCATGCAGTGGTTTATGTATGGCGGCGGCGTGCTGGGCGTCGGTCTGGTGCTGGGTCTGGTTCTGCCACATCTGATCCCAAGCCGTAAACGCAAAGACCGCTGGATGAACTAATTCGTCTTCTCTGCCAGACTTACGTATCATCGTGTGAAAAATGAATACGGGAGTTTGAGGCGTGAAGATTTATCTGGTCGGTGGTGCGGTACGTGATGCGTTGTTGGGTCTGCCGGTCAAAGATAAAGACTGGGTTGTGGTTGGTGCCACACCAGAAGAGATGCTTAACGCGGGCTATCAGCAGGTAGGCCGCGATTTCCCCGTGTTTCTTCACCCAAAAACGCGCGAAGAATACGCCCTGGCGCGCACGGAACGCAAAGCCGGTTTGGGTTATACTGGTTTCACATGCTACGCCGCGCCGGACGTCACGCTTGAGCAAGATCTGCTGCGCCGCGATCTCACGATCAACGCGCTGGCGCAAGATGATGACGGTCATATCATCGATGTGTTCGGCGGTAAGCGCGATCTGCAAAACCGCCTTCTGCGTCACGTCTCCCCGGCTTTTTCTGAAGATCCGCTACGCGTTCTGCGCGTCGCGCGATTTGCTGCGCGTTACGCCCATCTGAGCTTCCGCATTGCCGATGAAACCCTGGCGCTGATGACCGCGATGACCGCGGCGGGCGAGCTGGAACACCTCACGCCAGAACGCGTGTGGAAAGAGACGGAAAATGCCCTGACGACGCGTAATCCGCAGGTCTTTTTCCAGGTGCTTCGCGACTGTGGCGCGTTGAAAGTGCTGTTCCCGGAAATTGACGCGCTGTTTGGCGTGCCGGCTCCAGCGAAATGGCATCCGGAAATTGACACCGGCATTCATACGCTGATGACGCTGAGCATGGCTGCGATGCTTAGCCCCGACGTGGACGTGCGCTTTGCGACGCTTTGTCACGATTTAGGGAAAGGCTTAACGCCAAAAGCGTTCTGGCCGCGCCACCACGGACACGGTCCAGCGGGTGTAAAACTGGTTGAAGGGATTTGCCAGCGCCTGCGTGTGCCAAATGACATTCGCGATCTGGCTAAGCTGGTCGCTGAATTCCACGACTTAATTCATACCTTCCCGATTCTGAAACCCGCCACTATCGTGAAGCTGTTCGACAACATCGACGCCTGGCGCAAACCGCAGCGCGTGGAGCAAATTGCACTGACCAGTGAAGCCGACGTGCGCGGACGCACCGGCTTTGAAGCCTGCGATTATTCACAAGGGCGTTTACTGCGTGAAGCGTGGGAAATCGCCAAAGCCGTGCCGACGAAAGACGTGGTTGAAGCCGGATTTAAAGGGCCAGAGATTCGGGAAGAGTTAACGAAAAGACGCGTTCAGGCCGTCGCAGACTGGAAGGAAAAGCGTTGCCCTCAGCCGAAAGACTGAGGGCAGTGGGTCAGAAGAAGACCACGTACACGGCTGCCGCAACGATAAAGCGGTAGATAGCAAACGGAATGAAAGAGATACGTTTGATGAGCTGCAGGAAGGTTTTGATCGCCACCAGCGCCACGAGGAACGCGGTCACAAAACCTACGGCAAACATAGGGAAATCCGCCGCCGTCAGGAAGTGATAGCTCTTATAGAGATCCAGCGCGGTGGCACCCATCATCATTGGCACCGCCAGCAGGAATGAGAATTCCGAGGCCGCATAGCGGCTCACGCCCATCAGCATACCGCCGGAAATGGTTGCACCTGAACGCGAAAAGCCCGGCCACAGCGCCAGACACTGGAAGCAGCCAATCATAAAGGCCTGACGGTACGTCATATCGTCCAGCCCCGGCGCTTTTGGCTCTTTTGGTTTCAGCAGCTCTGCGGCAATCAGCAGCACACCGCCCACCACCAGCGCGTACATCACGTTAATCGGGTTAAACAGCGATTTGATCGCGTCGTGGAAAATCAGCCCCAGCACAACGGCTGGCACCATACCCAGCAGGATATGAATGAGCGTCAGACGGCCTTTGCCTTCGCCTTCGTGCTGCGGCGGACGACCAAAATGAATGCCGATGAGCCCAAACAGGCGTCGCCAGAACATCACCACCACGGCCAGGATAGAACCTAACTGAATGACCACTTCGAATGTCTTGGCCGTCTCTCCCTCAAAGCCCAGCAAATGACCGACGATGATCATGTGCCCGGTACTGGAAACCGGCAAAAATTCCGTCAATCCTTCGACCACACCCAATATTGCCGCCACCAGCAGCGAGTGCATATCGCTCATCTCATCAACCCTTATTAAAAAGTAAAAAACGGCTCACCAAAGGGGTAGCCGCGAAAGATACAGCTGTAAGACCGGTATAACTGAAAATGGTTTAGCAATGATGACGTTAATTATTGTCTTTAAGATTTTGGCTACGCTCGATGATCACGCCGACGTTTGTCGCGCGTGCCACTGCGCCAGGTTTGCTGAGTTTGATGCGCACCCAGGGTGAATTGAACCGGCTTAACAGCAGATCCGCCACCTCTTCGGCCACGCGCTCGACCAGCGCGAAACGCTGCCCTTCAACATGATTCACGACCGTTTCGCTGATATCCGCGTAGCTCAGGCAATCTTTCACATCGTCACTTTTGGCGGACAGGCGATTATCCCAGCCCATTTCGATATCGAACACCAGCTTCTGCTCGATGGTCTGTTCCCAGTCGTAAACACCAATTGTGGTGATTACCGAAAGTTGCTCTATAAATACAATATCCATCACGACCTGCCTGCTTTTTGGCTAAACCGGATACCACTCCCGGCGAATTATGCGTATTATCCACAGATGCAGAGAATACAGATACATTTTCAAAACGGAACAGCGTTATGAGTGCAATCGCGCCTGGAATGATCTTCCTCGCTTACCTTTGCGGCTCCATCTCCAGCGCCATTCTGGTCTGCCGCATCGCCGGATTACCTGACCCTCGCGTCAGTGGTTCCGGGAATCCGGGGGCGACCAATGTACTACGAATTGGCGGCAAGAGAGCAGCCGTAGCGGTTTTGGTTTTTGATGTTCTGAAAGGGATGCTTCCCGTCTGGGGCGCATACGCGCTGGGCGTCACGCCGTTCTGGCTGGGGCTTATCGCCATCGCCGCCTGCGTCGGTCATATCTGGCCTATTTTCTTCCATTTTAAGGGTGGCAAAGGCGTCGCAACGGCCTTTGGTGCTATCGCGCCCATTGGCTGGGATTTAACCGGCGTGATGGCGGGCACCTGGCTTTTGAGCGTCTTACTGAGCGGCTATTCATCGCTCGGCGCGATCGTCAGCGCGCTTATCGCCCCGTTCTACGTCTGGTGGTTTAAACCCCAGTTCACTTTCCCCGTTTCGATGCTCTCGTGTCTTATTCTGCTGCGTCATCACGACAATATTCAGCGTCTGTGGCGTCGCCAGGAAACCAAAATCTGGACGAAGCTAAAAAAGAAAAAAGCACCGAAATAAAAATTATCTTAGCCCGGTACGTATAACGATATCGGGCGTTTCCTTCCTCGTATCATCATCTTTTCCTATGACAAAAAACGCCAACGGCTGATCCATACTCGAACCATTCGGGAATGCGTACACAGGGGCGAAATCTTGCAGGGCACACCAGCAAAAAAGCACACCCACGGCTGGCAGGCTTCGCTCGCGTTGCAGTTTTGTCACACCCCTGAAAAAACGGTTCTGCACTCGGCGCGACACGTCGGCCCGCTCACCGTTCAACGCCCATTTTATCCCGAAGAAGAGACCTGCCACTTGTACCTGTTGCATCCTCCGGGCGGCATTGTCGGTGGCGATGAACTCAACATTTCCGTACAGCTTGAACCAAACAGCCATGCGCTTATCACCATGCCCGGTGCCAGCAAGTTCTATCGTAGCAGCGGTCCGCAGGCACGTCTGAATCAGCACTTCTTTATAGAAGAGAACGCCACGCTGGAATGGCTGCCGCAGGACACGATCTTTTTTCCCGGTGCCAACGCCGCTTTGCAATCTGTGTTTCACCTGCATCACTCCAGCACGCTGCTGGCCTGGGAGCTGTTCTGTCTGGGCCGCCCGGTGATTAATGAAACCTTTAGCCACGGCACCATTGAAAGCCGGCTGGAGGTATGGCTGGACGATGAACCACTGTTAATTGAGCGCCAGCATCTTGCCGATGGCGATCTCGCGCCCGTGTCCAGTCAGCCGTGGATCGGCACGCTACTGTGCTATCCGGCCAGCGAGGCATTGCTGGAAAGCGTGCGGGAAAAACTCGTCACGCTGGATAATTTTGCGGGCGCGACACTCACCGATGGCCTGCTGTCGGTGCGCTTTCTTTCGCACGACAACCTGATTTGCCAGCGGGCGATGCGCGAAATCTGGCAATGTCTTCGCCCGCACGTCATCGCCAAAGCGCCCCACTCGCCCCGAATCTGGCAGACCTGAGAGAACCCTTATGGAACTGACCCCAAGAGAAAAAGACAAGCTGTTGCTGTTTACCGCCGCGCTGGTCGCGGAACGTCGCCTGGCCCGAGGCGTCACGCTCAATTACCCGGAATCGGTCGCGCTGATCAGTGCCTTCATTATGGAAGGGGCCCGCGACGGACAAACCGTGGCGGAACTCATGGAAGCCGGTCGTCATGTGCTGACGCGCGCGCAGGTGATGGAAGGCGTGCCGGAAATGATCCCGGATATTCAGGTGGAAGCCACGTTTCCGGATGGATCAAAGCTCGTCACCGTTCACAATCCGATCGTATAGGGGGAGACATGATCCCAGGCGAATATCAGATCAAACCCGGGCAGATCGCCATCAACGCGGGGCGTGAAACCCAAAGTACGATCGTCGAGAATCATGGCGACCGACCGATCCAGGTGGGGTCCCATTACCATTTTTACGAGGTCAATCCCGCGCTGAAATTTGATCGCGAAGCCACAAAAGGCTATCGCCTCAATATTCCTGCCGGTACCGCCGTGCGCTTTGAGCCGGGGCAAAAACGTGAAGTAACGCTGGTGTTGGTCGCTGGCGCACAACGCATTTTCGGTTTTCGCGGCGACGTGATGGGCGGTCTGGAGATAAAAAATGGCTGAGATTTCACGCCAGGCGTATGCCGACATGTTCGGTCCAACGACGGGCGACAAAGTACGCCTGGCCGATACAGACCTGTGGATTGAGGTCGAAAACGATCTCACGATCTACGGTGAAGAAGTGAAGTTCGGCGGCGGAAAAGTGATCCGTGACGGCATGGGCCAGGGGCAAATGACGGCGCAGGACTGTGTGGATCTGGTGCTGACCAACGCACTGATCGTCGATCACTGGGGGATCGTGAAGGCGGATATCGGCGTCAAAGACGGCAGGATCTTTGCCGTGGGCAAAGCCGGTAATCCCGATATTCAGCCCGGCGTGACAATCCCGATTGGTGCCGCGACCGAAGTGATCGCCGCCGAAGGCAAGATCGTCACCGCAGGCGGGATCGACACGCACATCCACTGGATCTGCCCGCAGCAGGCGGAAGAAGCGCTGGTTTCCGGTGTCACCACCATGATTGGCGGTGGAACAGGCCCGGCGGCCGGCACGAATGCCACCACCTGCACGCCAGGGCCGTGGTATATCGCGCGTATGCTCCAGGCGGCGGATACGCTGCCCGTCAATATAGGTCTGCTCGGCAAAGGCAACGGCTCGAATCCTGACGCGCTACGCGAGCAAATCGCAGCAGGAGCAATTGGCCTTAAAATTCACGAGGACTGGGGGTCCACGCCTGCGACGATCAACTGCTCGTTAAGCGTTGCCGAGGAGATGGACATTCAGGTGGCGCTGCACAGCGACACGCTGAACGAGGCGGGTTTTGTCGAGGACACGCTGGCCGCCATTGACGGTCGCACCATTCATACGTTTCATACCGAAGGCGCGGGCGGCGGTCATGCCCCCGATATTATCACTGCCTGCGCGCACCCCAATATTTTGCCCTCCTCCACCAATCCCACGCTGCCGTACACGGTAAATACCATCGACGAGCATCTGGACATGCTGATGGTCTGCCATCACCTCGATCCCGATATCGCCGAAGACGTGGCATTCGCGGAATCACGCATTCGCCGAGAAACCATCGCCGCAGAAGATGTCCTGCACGATATCGGCGCATTCTCGCTTACATCATCGGATTCACAAGCCATGGGGCGCGTCGGGGAAGTGATTATCCGCACCTGGCAGGTCGCGCATCGGATGAAGGTGCAACGCGGTGCGCTGGCCGAAGAATCCGGCGATAACGACAACTTCCGCGTGAAGCGTTACGTCGCGAAATACACCATCAATCCAGCGCTGACGCACGGCATCGCCCATGAGGTCGGCTCCATTGAGGCGGGAAAACTGGCGGATCTGGTGGTCTGGTCACCCGCCTTCTTTGGCGTGAAGCCCGCTTCGATTGTGAAAGGCGGGATGATTGCCTGTGCGCCGATGGGCGATATCAACGCGTCCATACCTACGCCGCAGCCCGTGCATTATCGCCCGATGTTTGGCTCGCTGGGCGCGGCACGTCATGCCACGCGCCTGACGTTTATTTCACAAGCCGCGGACGCCAACCGCATCCCGCAACAGCTCAATCTGCAAAGCGCGATTGCGGTCGTGAAAGGCTGCCGCACGGTGAAAAAAGCCGACATGATCCACAACGGTCTGCAACCGAATATCACCGTTGACGCGCAAACCTACGAGGTGCGTATCGACGGCGAACTCATTACCAGCGAGCCGGCAGACGTTTTGCCGATGGCGCAACGTTATTTTCTGTTCTGAGGAGCAACGATGATCACCTTAACCCAACGCCTTGACCATGCGCACACTGTGACCGCCAGCGTCACGCTACCGATTGATATCCGGGTGAAAAGCCGCGCCAAAGTGGAACTGAATGATGGCCGCGAAGCGGGTCTGATGCTGCCGCGCGGTCTGCTGTTACGCGGGGGGGATTTACTCTCCACGGATGACGGTAGCGAGATTATCGAAGTGATCGCCGCACAAGAATCCGTGTCCGTCGTGCGCTGTGCCGATCCTTATCTCCTCGCCCGCGCCTGTTATCACCTCGGCAACCGTCACGTGCCGCTACAAATCCTGCCCGGCGAGCTGCGCTATCACCACGATCACGTCCTTGACGATATGCTGCGTCAGTTTGATCTCGACGTCACTTTCGCGCATCTGCCGTTTGAACCGGAAGCCGGAGCCTATACCAGCGACGCCCACAGCCATTCTCACGCGCATTCGCATTAGGAACCAAATGGAACACAACCGCCAGCAGTTGCGCCTGATGCAGCTTTCCAGCAGCAGTTTGCCGGTGGGGTCGTTCACCTGGTCACAGGGGCTGGAATGGGCGGTAGAAGCGGGCTGGATTACGACCAATGCTGAGTTTAAGCGCTGGCAGATCCAGCAGATGGAACAGAGTTTTTTCTGCGTCGATTTGCCGCTGTTCATCCGCCTGTATCGCGCCTGTGAGCAGAACGACGCGGTGAGCGCCAAACGCTGGACTGCGTATCTGCTGGCCTGTCGCGAAACGCGCGAGCTGCGCGAAGAAGAACGCAACCGCGGTGCCGCGTTTACCCGACTGATTAAAAGCTGGGAACCCGACTGCCCGCAAGAATGGCTGCCGCTGTTTGCGCAAAGTCAGCTGTGTGGTTTGGCGTGGCTGGGCGTGCGCTGGGAAATAAACGCACACGAACTGGCGCTGAGCCTGGGCTATAGCTGGATCGAAAGCGCGGTGATGGCGGGCGTCAAACTGGTGCCATTCGGGCAACAGGCTGCGCAGCAGTTGATCATAGAGCTGAGCGACCATTTTGCCGCTGGGCTTGAACACGCGTGGCGACGCGGCGATGAGGAGCTGGGCGCAGCAACGCCGCTTTCAGCCATTGCGTCGGCACGTCACGAAACACAATATTCACGGTTATTCCGATCATGAGGTTTCACAATGGCTGAATATAAACATCCCCTGCGCGTTGGCGTGGGCGGCCCGGTGGGTTCGGGCAAAACCGCACTTCTGGAAGCGCTGTGCAAAGCAATGCGTGACCAATACCAGCTGGCGGTGGTGACCAACGATATTTACACCAAAGAGGATCAGCGCATCCTGACCGAAGCGGGCGCGCTGGAGCCGGATCGGATCGTCGGAGTGGAAACGGGAGGCTGTCCGCATACCGCGATTCGCGAAGATGCGTCGATGAATCTCGCCGCCGTCGAAGCGCTCAGCGAAAAGTTCGGCAATTTGGATCTGATTTTTGTCGAAAGCGGCGGTGATAACTTAAGCGCAACGTTTAGCCCGGAGCTGGCGGATCTGACGATTTACGTCATCGACGTGGCGGAAGGCGAAAAGATCCCGCGTAAAGGCGGGCCGGGGATCACGAAATCCGATTTTCTGGTGATCAACAAAACCGATCTGGCACCTTACGTGGGCGCATCGCTGGAGGTCATGGAACGGGATACGAACCGGATGCGCGGCGAACGCCCGTGGACGTTTACCAATCTGAAAGTTGGCGACGGTCTGAGTAAGATTATTGGATTTTTGGAAGACAAAGGAATGTTGAAGGTGTAATGAATCGCCCGGCCAGCAGGATTGCCGCCGGGCAAAACCGTTACGCTGCTGGCAGCTCCGCCAGCGGCCAGCGCGGACGCACTGACACGCTCAAATCGGCCGTCGCACCGCCTTTCACGCGCACCATACCCGCATAGGCGATCATGGCACCGTTATCGGTACAAAACTCCGGACGCGCGTAAAACACTTCACCGCGACGTTTTTGCATCATCTCCGCCAGCCGGGTCCGCAACGTGCGGTTAGCGCTGACGCCACCCGCCATCACCAGACGCTTAAAGCCGGTCTGATCCAGCGCGCGTTTGCACTTGATCATCAACGTATCCACGACGGCATCTTCAAAAGCGCGAGCGATATCAGCGCGGGTCTGATCGTCGTTTTCGTTATTGCGGATCGTGTTCGCAGCAAAGGTTTTCAGACCGGAGAAGCTGAAATCCAGCCCTGGACGATCGGTCATCGGACGCGGAAAGACAAAGCGTTTTTCGACACCCTGCGACGCCAGTTTAGAGAGCATCGGGCCGCCAGGATAATCCAGGCCGAGCAGTTTGGCGGTTTTGTCGAATGCTTCACCGGCGGCATCATCGATGGACTCGCCCAGCAGTTCATACTCGCCAATACCCGTCACGCTGATAAGCTGGGTATGACCGCCAGACACCAGCAGCGCCACAAACGGGAATTCCGGAGGATTGTCTTCGAGCATCGGTGCCAGAAGGTGCCCTTCCATGTGGTGAACCGGAATGGCAGGCACATCCCACGCAAACGCCAGCGAGCGTCCAATCGTCGCGCCCACCAAAAGTGCACCCACCAGGCCAGGGCCTGCGGTGTAGGCGACTGCATCGATATCTTTCGCGGTTAACCCCGACTCTTTTAACGCCGCCTGAATCAGCGGAACCGTTTTACGCACATGGTCACGAGAAGCCAGTTCAGGCACCACTCCGCCGTAATCAGCGTGCAATTTCACCTGACTATACAGTTGGTTGGCTAACAGGCCTTTTTCGTCGTCGTAAATGGCGATGCCGGTTTCATCGCAGGATGTTTCAATACCCAGTACACGCATGGCTAATTTTACCTCTTTTCAATACCGCGCAGTTTAGGTCGATTGCGAGGTGATGTATACCCTCAGGAGTGCAGCGCCGACACTGCGGATCCCCGGTAGCGCAGGAACAACGAGGTCAATGGGGTGAGAAAGGCAAGCAAACGGGCCTGTCGTTTGACTGGCAAAAGGGGTAAAACTTTGTTCGCCCCAGGAAGATCGGTCGTGTATACTCCCTTTCCTTATAAAAGTCCCTTTCAAAATCGCGCCGGTGCTTTACAAAGCAGCAGCAATTGCAGTAAAATTCCGCACCATTTTGAAATAAGCTGGCGTTGATGCCAGCGGCAAACCGAATTTATTAAAGGTGAGAGTTACATGCCGGTAATTAAAGTACGTGAAAACGAGCCGTTCGACGTAGCACTGCGTCGCTTCAAGCGTTCATGCGAGAAAGCAGGTGTTCTGGCGGAAGTTCGTCGTCGTGAGTTCTATGAAAAACCGACTACCGAACGTAAACGCGCTAAAGCTTCTGCTGTGAAACGTCACGCGAAGAAACTGGCTCGCGAAAACGCACGCCGTACTCGTCTGTACTAATCTGTTGGGGGTTTGCGCCCTCAATTGACAGACCGAGTTGTAGTCGTAAGGCCGTGCTTCCGAAAGGAATGCGCGGCTTATTTTCGTTTATGAATCTGCATTTACGCAAAATTATTCGCACTGTATCAAGGTGGCAAATGTGTAAATCTCGGGCGCTTACACAAGTAAGTGACAGGGGTGAACGCACGTAGCCGACGCAGAGACAGTTTGAAGGATGACGTGTAAAAAACGGGGCTTATGGCTGGACGAATTCCACGCGTTTTCATCAATGACCTGTTGGCCAGAACCGACATCGTCGATCTCATCGACGCGCGGGTAAAGCTAAAAAAACAGGGCAAGAACTACCACGCGTGCTGTCCGTTCCATAACGAAAAAACCCCCTCTTTCACCGTAAATGGTGAAAAACAGTTTTACCACTGCTTCGGCTGTGGCGCACACGGTAACGCCGTCGATTTTTTGATGAACTACGACAAACTTGAGTTCGTAGAAACCGTCGAAGAACTGGCCGCAATGCATAACCTTGAAGTGCCTTATGAAGCGGGCAGCGGTCCAACACAGATAGAGCGCCATCAACGGCAAACGCTGTATCAGTTGATGGAAGGCCTGAATTCTTTTTACCAACAGTCTTTGAAGCAATCTGCCGCTGAGCCTGCGCGTCAATATTTGAACCAGCGCGGATTAAGCGACGACGTTATTGCGCGTTTCGCTATTGGTTACGCCCCTCCCGGCTGGGACAACGTGTTAAAGCGTTTTGGCGGCAATAGCGAAGATCGTAAATCGTTGATCGATGCGGGCATGCTGGTCACCAACGACCAGGGACGAAGCTACGACCGCTTCCGCGAGCGGGTGATGTTCCCCATTCGCGATAAGCGAGGCCGGGTGATTGGGTTTGGTGGACGCGTGCTGGGCGATGCCCTGCCGAAATACCTCAACTCCCCGGAAACCGATATTTTCCACAAAGGTCGCCAGCTTTATGGCCTTTATGAAGCCCAACAGGATAATGCTGAACCCCGGCGTTTACTGGTGGTCGAAGGCTATATGGACGTGGTTGCACTGGCACAGTTCGATATCAACTACGCGGTCGCGTCGTTGGGAACGTCCACCACTGCCGACCACATTCAGCTGCTGTTCAGAGCGACGAATAACGTTATCTGTTGTTACGACGGAGACCGTGCCGGACGCGAAGCCGCCTGGCGCGCCCTGGAAACGGCACTGCCTTATATGACCGATGGGCGTCAGTTACGCTTTATGTTCCTGCCCGACGGTGAAGATCCCGATACGCTGGTGCGTAAAGAAGGCAAAGAGGCGTTCGAAGCGCGGATGGAGCTGGCTCAGCCGCTCTCCACGTTTTTGTTTAACAGCCTGATGCCGCAGGTAGATTTGAGCACGCCAGATGGCCGTGCGCAGCTCAGTACGCTGGCGCTGCCGTTGATTACTCAGGTTCCAGGCGAAACGCTACGTATCTATTTGCGACAGGAACTCGGCAACAAGCTTGGCATTCTGGATGACAGCCAGCTTGAACGTTTAATGCCGAAACTGTCTGAAAACGGCGCGGTTCGCCCCGCTCCACAGCTAAAACGCACAACCATGCGTATACTGATAGGGTTACTGGTTCAAAACCCGGAATTGGCACCGCAAGTGCCGTCGCTGGTCGGATTGAATCATGAGAAGTTGCCCGGGCTCGGTTTATTTTCAGAACTGGTTAACACCTGTTTGTCACAGCCAGGACTGACCACCGGACAGCTTTTAGAGCATTATCGCGGCACAAAAGAGTCCGCAACCCTTGAAAAACTGTCGATGTGGGACGATATAGCAGATAAGGATATTGCAGAAAAAACGTTCACCGACTCGCTGAACCATATGTTTGATTCGATGCTTGAGCTGCGCCAGGAAGAGTTAATCGCTCGCGAGCGCACACACGGTTTAAGCAGCGAAGAACGCCGGGAACTCTGGATGTTAAACCAGGAACTGGCCAAGAAATAAACTGAAAGACAACATCATTCGAGTTGCATTAAGTCAGCAAGCGAACGCAGAGACAACTTGAAAGATAAAAGAATTTAACGGCTTAAATGCCGAATATCGATCGGGAAGCCCCCGGCAGCCGCACTGAGAGGCAGCGGCACAAATATAAGTACGCCCTCGCTTTAAATGTTGGTAGCAGCACCGCCGACACCAAATAAACGAAATAAGTGTGGATACCGTCTTATGGAGCAAAACCCGCAGTCACAGCTGAAACTTCTTGTCCAACGCGGTAAGGAGCAAGGCTATCTGACCTATGCCGAGGTCAATGACCATCTGCCGGAAGATATCGTCGATTCAGATCAAATCGAAGACATCATCCAAATGATCAATGACATGGGTATTCAGGTGATGGAAGAAGCACCCGATGCCGATGATCTGTTGCTGGCTGAAAACTCCAACAACACCGATGAAGACGCTGAAGAAGCCGCTGCACAGGTTCTGTCCAGCGTTGAATCTGAAATCGGTCGTACCACTGACCCGGTGCGCATGTACATGCGCGAAATGGGTACCGTTGAGCTGCTGACCCGTGAAGGCGAAATCGACATCGCGAAACGCATCGAAGACGGGATCAATCAGGTTCAGTGTTCTGTTGCCGAGTACCCGGAAGCGATCACCTATCTGCTGGAACAGTACGATCGCGTAGAGGCTGAAGAGGCGCGTCTTTCCGACATCATCACCGGTTTCGTCGATCCTAACGCTGAAGAAGAAGTCGCTCCGACTGCTACTCACGTTGGCTCTGAGCTCACTAAAGAAGAGCGCGAAGAGAACGAGGAAGAAGACGAAGAAGACGAAGAAGAAGAAGACGACAACAGCATCGATCCTGAGCTGGCTCGCGAGAAGTTTGGCGAACTGCGTACGCAGTACGAACTGGCCCGCGACACCATCAAAGCGAAAGGCCGTAGTCACGCCGCTGCGAAGGAAGAGATCCAGAAGCTGTCTGACGTGTTCAAGCAGTTCCGCCTGGTGCCTAAGCAGTTTGATTACCTGGTCAACAGCATGCGCGTCATGATGGATCGCGTGCGTACCCAGGAACGCATCATCATGAAACTGTGCGTTGAACAGTGCAAAATGCCGAAGAAAAACTTCATCACACTGTTCACCGGCAACGAAACCAGCGAAACCTGGTTCAACGCCGCTATCGCCATGAACAAACCGTGGTCTGAAAAGCTGCACGACGTCTCTGATGACGTTCAGCGCGGCTTGCAGAAACTGCGTCAGATTGAAGAAGAGACCGGCCTGACCATCGAGCAGGTGAAAGACATCAACCGTCGTATGTCTATCGGCGAAGCGAAAGCCCGTCGTGCGAAGAAAGAGATGGTTGAGGCAAACTTGCGTCTGGTTATTTCTATCGCCAAGAAATACACCAACCGCGGTCTGCAGTTCCTGGATCTGATTCAGGAAGGCAACATCGGTCTGATGAAAGCGGTAGATAAGTTTGAATACCGTCGTGGTTATAAGTTCTCCACCTACGCAACATGGTGGATTCGTCAGGCGATTACCCGCTCTATCGCGGATCAGGCGCGCACCATCCGTATTCCGGTGCATATGATTGAGACAATTAACAAACTCAACCGTATTTCTCGCCAGATGTTGCAAGAGATGGGCCGCGAGCCAACGCCGGAAGAACTGGCTGAACGCATGTTGATGCCGGAAGACAAGATCCGTAAAGTGCTGAAAATCGCGAAAGAGCCAATCTCCATGGAAACGCCAATCGGCGATGATGAAGATTCGCATCTGGGTGATTTCATTGAGGATACCACCCTCGAGCTGCCGCTGGACTCTGCCACCACCGAGAGCCTGCGTGCTGCCACTCACGACGTTCTGGCTGGCCTGACCGCACGTGAAGCGAAAGTCCTGCGTATGCGTTTCGGTATCGACATGAATACCGACCACACGCTGGAAGAAGTGGGTAAACAGTTCGACGTAACGCGCGAACGTATTCGTCAGATCGAAGCGAAGGCACTGCGCAAACTGCGCCACCCAAGCCGCTCTGAAGTTTTACGTAGCTTCCTGGACGATTAATCGCCCCGGAACTCAAAAAAGCTCCCTACGGGGAGCTTTTTTTATGCCTGTACAGAGCCAAACCCGTGGATTTATTCTCTTAAAAGAACGTGAAGATGAGCGAACGGCCAGAACTGCATTATCTTCCCCGCACCACCAGTGCTTCATCCAGTTCCCGATAGGCTTCCACCAGTTTATCCAGCGTCGCTCTGTTGAGCCCGCTCGGATTGGGCAGCACCCACACCTGGGTCATGCCGATCGTGATACTCTGCTTGCCCCATTGCGCCCCGCGCTGACTAAACGCCTGCTCATACGCCTGCTTACCGAGGATCGCCAGCGCTGCAGGCTGATAGTCCTCAATCTTTTTGACCAATTCCCTGCCGCCGCTGCGCAATTCGTGCAGATTCACCTCATTCGCCTGTACCGTGGGTCGCTCGACCAGCATAGTAATACCGCAGCGGGTATCCAGCAGATGCTGCTCCTCTTCTGGCTTCAGAAGCCTGTCGGTAAATCCGGCCTGATGAATCACCTTCCAGAAGCGATTCCCAGGATGGGCAAAGTGAAAACCCGTGTGCGCCGATGACTTACCCGGGTTGATCCCGCAGAACACCACCCGTAGCCCGGGCGCAAGAATATCGTTGATCATCCCATTCTCCGATCAATACATCAGGTAGTTAGTATAAAGGATTGATTATGCATTGTTTATAAAAACAGCAGGCAGGTGTGAATGGCTGGATTGCGCGGCTGAGTTACTTTATAATTCACCGCCACGGCCCCTTAGCTCAGTGGTTAGAGCAGGCGACTCATAATCGCTTGGTCGCTGGTTCAAGTCCAGCAGGGGCCACCAAATAAAACAAGGAGTTAGATGAGAAATCGTCTGACTCCTTTTTCATTTTATACGAATCGGGTCAGGTAATGGGTCAGGTAAGGAATTACCTCCCTGCCCTCTTCATCTCGCTGCCAGCATCCCCGGGTAGTGCTTCGCCACAATATCATTCATCTTTTCTGTCAGATCGTACCGCTTAAAAGTGATGTGCGCGGTTCCTTTCTGAAAGTAACGGAAACTGAAGAAATCATCTTCGTAAACATCCTTCGAAGGGTTGTCCCGAATATGCTCCATCAATCGAGTAGTAACATCGCCACGATTGTCGGGTATCGGTTTACCATCCAGCAGAAATAGCATTCGCTCCAGATCCGCTAGTTGATCCCGACGCCAACCCCAGTTCAGACTAAATCCCCAGCGGCTATGCGTCACCAGATTGTTGACGATGATCTTTTTACCAAAGCTGCAGGGACTATTGGTTTTGTAATCCCACGACAGCCCTTTGAAGACATTGATTACGCCACGTTCGAAGACGTCCATTTTGTTCAGATGTAGCTGCTCAAAAGTACTGAGGATATTGGCTTCGCTGATGGCTGGAATATTATCGCCCTCAAGATTTCTGTCCCACTGCTCCCTGGCCTGGGCATCCATCAGGCTGAGCATTCCTGATTTTTTCATCAAATCTCGCCATATACTGCGATCAAGATTGCGGGTAATGACGTCCATGGCCGTTGCCATTCTCTCCATTAACCAGCAACCCGATCGAAAGTCTTGTCGCATGCCCCAGTCTTTTGCCATCCCACCACCAAGACTGCGGGTCAGTGTCGAGATGTCATCAAGTTGCCGGATGAGGGATTCAATCTGTACCAGCGCAGCATTGCGGCCTGTAACAATACGTTCAATGCTGGTGGAACAGATAAGCTCATTGTGTTCCGTTAATACATCGGATTCTGTTTGCATCGTTAATTGTCCGTAAAAGCAAACACGCCTGCCGGAATTGGCAGGCGCATTATGCGATGAATAAAAAGGGTGGAAAGTACAGAGGTAAAAATCAGGAATGAGGCTCGAAGAATTTACGTGTTTATTAATCCGGTAGCTCGCCTTGCTCTGAGAATATCGGTAGCGGTCAGGAATGGCGTCTGCTCCTGCCAGGTAAATCCTTTGCGGTCGGTGCGCACCAGCTCATAACGTTCCACCAGGAAATTCACCGCATCAGCCAATGTTATTCCCGCTTCGATATGCTCCTGGATGGCCGCGTCATCATGGAATGGCGTGTCGTTAAGTGTCAGACCGTAATGGTGTTCTAACAGGTACGTTAACAGTTGCTGCCAGACCTGCACGGGCGACAGGCGTGACAAAACCGGCACCGTGACCGGTACAGTTGAGGTTTGCATGAGTTGAGTCTCTTAATAAAGGAGGAAAAGGTTTGAAGAATTACGATGCAGGGATAAAGCTAAAAATCAGTCTTTAACCTGTTTTGAGGGATAAATTGCGATATATACAAACCCATGACTACCCAGCGTATCGGCTTCACAGGTCAACCCGTTACGGTACAGCGTGACGCAGTGCGCGTACCGGGGATTCAGTTCACAGGAGAGCAGCATCAGCTCCAGATGTGCGACAAAATGAGGGAAGGCTTCATCCAGTTGTAGGGCCTGTACCTCACTGAACATACCGGTGAATCCTGCCCAGTCCGCCAGAAAATGCAGACGATGGCCTTCCTGCACCAGCCGTGCTCCAAAACACGGTGTGATCTCTCGTTTAAGACCCCAGGTTTGTGTAACGTCTTTATTCATAATTTTATTCCTGTTTAAAGAAGACCATGTTCGGCGAAAGAGAATATCTGCCTGCCGCCGACAATCAGATGGTCTGGCACCCGGATTTCCACCAGCATCAGCGCCTGTACCAGACGCTGGGTGATGGCTTTGTCTGCCTGGCTCGGCGCAACCTCCCCGGATGGGTGGTTATGGGCAAATATCACTGCTGCCGCGTTAAAGTACAGGGCGCGTTTCACCACCTCGCGGGGATGGACTTCAGTGTGACTGATAGTGCCGGTGAACAGTGTTTCATGGGCAAGCAGCTGGTTCTGGTTATTGAGGTACAGCACGACAAATTCTTCCCGCTCAAGGGTGCCCATCTTCAGCCTGAGCCAGTCGCGTGCGGTCTGTGTGGAGGTGAATGCCACACCCGGTTCGCGCAGGTGCTGGTCAAGCAGACTCAGGGCGCGTTTGATGGTACGCAGTGAGGTCAACGGTAGTTCTGGCGTAAACAAGGTCAGTTGTTTCTCCATGGCAAAACTCCTAATCAATGGTTGTAAGGATGGCACTGGATTCGGTACGGAGACGTAATGGGTGTATTCGAGCAGGCAGATGGCAATACCTGTGCGAAATGTATGAGGATACGAAGCCAGTAATGAACCAGTGGTTCATACCCAATCAGAGTGTTAAAAATAAAAAATCTCGCAATCCAGTGAGGATGCGGGAGAATGCATAGGGATAATATCTATCTGTAATTATTTAGAAAAATGGATTTGTTCCGAGACCTATTATGAAATTTTTTCGTTCAAATACTTCTCGGATATGATCGTCTGCAGGGTGCCAGAAGCGGAAGTTAACGTATTTGCTTAGGCGGCCAAATAAAAAAAGTACCTCACCCGGTTGACCCAATCAGCCAAAAATTTATTAATTCAACAAAGCCCTGAACAACCCGCAACGTGAGGTGAAACACGCTCTTAAGCGGCAGTATGGTGGTAATGGCCATATCGGAATAGTGTTGCGGGCGATCTTGTGAGGACTGCATGGTGGTGTCATACCGGACCTAAATAGCGGATCGTCAAGCAAGTATGTGAGTGAATCGCGATGGGGCTGTAACTATAGCGAAATCGGAAAGAAATATTTAGAATGATGGGTAAGACCTCCGCTGAGGATTGACAGGAAAAAATATAAGAATGTTCAGTGCAATCGATAAGCTACTCAAAACTATCCCAGGTCTGACAGGACGTGAAATTGCCAAGCATCTTGATATTGACAAAAAAAAGGTCAACTCCTTTCTGAGTCGAAATAAACATCTATTTCAACAAACCGACGACTTCAAGTGGTATCAGTCAAAAAACAGAGAATTTGAACTTTCTTTTGCTCCTGTATCTTGGATGACCCAAGATCACTTTGAAGACGCACTCAGCGAACGTGGCAATCCTTTTGATGGTACCTATAAATCGGCGATCATTACTTTTCCCAAAGATTGCTCACTGATGATGGTGGCTATTGCCAGGATGCTATCTTTACTTAACCAGCTTTCGTCCAAAAACATCGCGGTCACCATAGATTTATCGAAAAGTAAAAAAACAAGCTCTTTTCTTAACCGTTCTGGTTTTTTTGATCTGCTACATCAGGACATAACAGTCCTTCCATCCAGGCCAGAGCCCGGTAGTTCTGCAGCGGTGAAATACCAAGATAACAGCCATAGCCTTGTTGAATTTGGTGCTATTGAGCTTAATTCAACAGACGCTGAAATCGGCCAACTGATACAAAGATTGGGAAAACGATTCGTTACTGCAGCTTCGAAAGATTACTTTCAGATCATAATGACGGTCTTTAGCGAATTCATTCACAATGTGAAAGAACATAGCGATAGTCGTATTCCCGGGTTTGCAGCTTTGCAGAGTTACAATGGCCAAAGAAAGCACATCCAAACCGTCATTTCAGATAGTGGGGTTGGACTTGTGGCAACGCTGCGCGCAACGCTCAAAGAAAATTATCCTGATTTAGATGCTCAGTTCCCTGTCGGATCACCACATTCGGATGTAGAACTCGTTAAGCACGTTTTCTCTAACGGTAGAATCAGTCGCCATGGTCCTAAGGGTGGTAGAGGTTTAGGTTTTGAGAGTTCCCGAAAACAAGCATCCAAAAACGAAGCGCTACTCATCATCAGACAAACAACTTTCAGCATTGAGCAAAGGTACAAAGATGGGAATCTCCTATCATCAGAGGTCAGGAATGATCTGAGTTTGATAAGCGGTACTCATATTTGTTTCGATTTCTTTATTGACACTTCAGAAGATATCGGATTAATTTAATCAGATGAAACAGAAATCTCTCATCATCAAGCTCATAGATCTTGTCGGGGATTCTTTTGCATTCGGTAACGAAATGGGAAGAAAGGTCTTCGGTAAGCTACAACAGATAGTGGACGATAATCCTCAGGAGAATGTCTTCGGCATATCACTTGAAGGAATTGAAGCCACAGATGCCTCCTTCCCAAGAGAAAGTGTCATTTCACTGGCAAAGTTACTAAGAGAAGACAAAGGGTTTTATCTCACTCGGGTCATGTCTAAAGACCTGCTTGATAACTGGTCATATGCCGCTACAGCAAAGGACCAACCAATTTTTGTTTATGACAACAGTTATAAAATTATTGGCCCAGCCCTGACTGAGGGGACAATGCAGCTCATTGATTTCATCATGAAAAATGAATTCACGACTACAAGCATGGTGGCATCAGAATTTGATATATCTACTCAAAATGCCAGCGGCAAGCTCAAAAAACTTTACCGTCAAGGGCTTATCCTTGGCAAGAAGGAAGTTGCAGAGTCCGGTGGACATGAGTTTGTCTACGTTCCAATAAAATAAATCTGATAAATCTGCTTGCGTTAATCAGAACCTAGAGTTATCTTCCTACTTGTTGGCTTGCCAACTTGCGCTATCTGGTAAATCTAGTTAACTTCACCAGAAATGATATCAATGGATAACCTACGAGACTGAAATCATGATTACCTCCAATACCCAAAGCAGTAAGGAATGTAAAACAATTGAAATTGCTGATAAAAACCTGCATTTCAAACAGTTCATCGTTGATGACAACACACTCACAGGCAACCAAATCTCAGCAGTAGCGGGTTTCAAACCGGATCAACTTCCCGTGATCCTGCAGATCCTGGCAAATGGTGCGCTTGAAAGCATAAGTCCTGGCGAACTTGCCCGCTCTGGTGCTGAGAATAATAAATTTATCGTTGTTGAATCGGACCGGGTCTACTTTTTCACCGTTGATGGCGAACGCCTGGAGTGGCCATGTAATCAGATCACAGGGCATACTATTCGTAAGCTTGGCGATGTGGCTGAAGGAAAAAGGCTTCTGCTTGAAAAAGAAGATGCTGCTGATGCAGAGATTCAGGACCACCAGTTTGTATCCCTTGAACAAGAAGGCATTGAGCGTTTTATTAGCCGAGATCCGATCTGGAAGCTCAATGTCCAAGGCAAGGAGTATGTTTTTAACACCCCAGTGATCAGTGTCAGGGATGCAGTTGTAAAAGCAGGTCTGAATCCTGATCAAGCCTGGTTTATTTTTTTCAAGGTTCAAGGACAGCCAAAGGTAGAGAAAACCATTGATGATCATCTTGACCTAACCACCCCTGGCATTGAAAAACTGCGTTTGACTCCACGCAATGTTGAAAACGGAGAAGCTACAACCACTCTCCGTTACGATTTTGGCCTTCTGGAGACTGATGAAAAATACCTTAATGATATGGAGTACCGCTGGGAAACATGTTTTAGCAATCAATCACGCTGGCTCGTTATTAATGATTACCTTTTGCCTGAAGGGTACAACCAAAAGAGTATCCAGCTAGCCTTGCTCATCCCTGAAGGCTACCCAATTAGCATGCTGGATATGTTCTACGTTTTTCCACCGCTTAAGCTGACAAATGGTTTAGAGATTCCAGCAACACATATCACGGCGGTAGTTGATCAGAATACATTCCAGGGATGGTCCCGCCATCGCCCTTGGGATCCAGCAACTGATACAGTAATTTCTCAACTGGCAATGGCTAATGGTTGTTTGCTTCAGGAGGTAGACCAGTGAACAAATATACTAATCTAGTCTTACCAGAGCATCTTCATCAACAACTTAAGAATCATCTCTTTCCGGGTGATGGTATGGAGGCTGCGGCAATTTTGCTCTGTAATCGTTATGAAGGAAATCGCCTGAAGCTGCTCGCTAAAGACGTCATTACGGTGCCCTATGATGAATGTAAATCACGCCAAAATGATTTTATATCCTGGCCAGGGCTGTACCTTGAAAGCGCGATTGATGCTGCAGAAGCAGCTTCAATGTCCATTCTACTTGTCCACTCACATCCGGGTGGACTCCTGGATTTTTCGCTGCAAGATGATGAAAGTGATGCTATGACAATTCCCTCTCTTTATCAGGGCGTCACAGCGATCCATGGCTCAGCTATCATGGTACCTGATGGTCGGCTACGGGCTCGCATCTATCCTGAAGGGATACACGCGCGAAACGTAGATCTTGTTAGTGTACCAGGCGATAACATTTGTCTCTGGCGAGCTGATGAAAAAGTTACGCAAAATAAAGTTATAGCGTTTACTTCAGGTATGACCGCCTGCTTTAACCATCTCACCGCAGCGATTATTGGGGTCTCCGGTACCGGTTCAATTGTCGCTGAACAGATAACACGGTTGGGATTTGGCAAAATTTTACTCGTCGATGATGACCATATCGAAGAAAAGAACCTGAACAGGATCCTGAATTCAACTTTGGCAGATGCTTCGCTCAATAAATCAAAGGTTGATATGTTTGCCTGCGCAGTAGCCAAGATTCGTGGAGAAGATGTTGCTGTCCCAATCCATAAGTCTGTATTTTCCAGAGAGGCTGTATTGATGGTTGCTGACGCAGACGTTATTTTTTGCTGTGTGGACAGTTACCAAGGGCGAATGGTTGCAGATCTCATTTCCTCGGCATTCCTTATCCCACTTCTAGATGTCGGGGTCAAAATACCAACTCATATTGAACCGGAAGATGGCAGAAAGATCACTGATGTTAGCGGGAGAATTGACTATGTGAAGCCTGGAGGGACAACACTTTTCGATCGTGAAGTATACACATCAGCCCTGCTTCATCAGGAGATGCTCTCGAAAACACAACCAGCGCTTTATCAAGAGCAACAGGCTCAAGGTTACATAACAGGGATTCAGGAAGAAGCACCGTCAGTTATTACTCTCAACATGCGGGCTGCGTCAGCATGCGTTTCAGAGTTTATTGCCAGATGCTTCCCGTTTCGTGAAGACCCTAACGCTTACTTTGCCCGGACTCGTTTCAGCCTTGCGGGAGCAGATGAGGACTATTATAAGGAGGATTCATTTGTTAAAAGAAGTAATGCCCATCTTGCAGAAGCATGCCGAGAACCTCTGCTTGGCTTTCCTGAACTGAGGGCCACAAAATGAGCTTTATGAAAACTCTCTTATCTGCACTAATACGTGGCGCAGAACCATGGCTTCCTGCAAGACAGCTACTCATTATAGAGGGCGATATGTTACCGGCAAAAATACCGCGGCGGACAGTCATTTTAACGAAAGATGGAGATGAGGATTGGAGTGTCGGTTTCAGATGCCCCTGTGGGTGTGGTTCTGTTATTGAACTATTACTTATTAAAGATGCCACACCACACTGGAGTTACATTGTTGATAAAAATAACAGGCCTTCCCTGTATCCTTCGGTCTGGCTGAATACAGGATGTGAATCACATTTTTGGCTGAAAAATGGTCGCATATACTGGGCTTAATTTTGATAAATATTACATTGCCAACTAATTGGCGTTATTAACCTAAAAACTTACATTTTTTAAATTTCATAAAACCCAATGAAGTGATATATTATTTTGTAGCTACCAGTGTTTCTAATTTTTATTTACCTATCGCACACTATGACTGATTACTTTTTAATTAAGTAATCAGTTCTGTTTGTTCTTCTTTTGTCATGTTTGCAATTAGCCGAACCAGCTCAGCGAGCTTTTCTCTTTGTAAAATAAATAGTAAGCGTGACCTGCACTCCATTGACTAATACACCACGATTTACGTAATGCATTCATCAGATGTGAAAACAACTGCGAACTTCCGTTCATCGCTCATATCAGACCTGATGACCACCCAGCCTATCTGCTGCGTGCCAAAAACGGTCATGCACGACCTTTTTCGGGATTGGTGGTAGACAGCGTACCATTCATGTTTTGCTTCTCTCCGACCGCTCTAAGCCCACCGCACATGACCGGGGATGGGTTTTATGAAGCGGTGATTGCAGATCCGGACGGGAATCGGGTTGAGCTGGTGGACTATGACCTCTTGAAAACTGCATGTCGATCGCTGTATCAGGTAGTTTAAGTTTCCCGAGACTGATAATAATATATTAAAATTCACACAGATAAGTTATCAATGCCCAACAAGCATAAGGGAGTATCCGTGGACACAACAGAACATGACGTCAAATTTGCATGGGCTCGTTTTTATGAGGCTTTTGCCAGCGCGTTACTGACCTGGCGGAACCGGAGAGACGAATTAGCCAAAGGCATTCACCTGATTGCCGCAGATGTCGACGGAATGTCCCATCTGCAGGACAAACCCACCAAGGGTGAGGCCTTTCCTTTAAAAGACATTTGTCCGTTTACTACCATGGGCTTGTTCAATCGCAACCTAACCGACACCAATCGCAAAATTATTGCCGCCAGGCTGGCGAATTTGTTGGGCGTGAACGAACCGGTTCCTGACTCATTTGCCGGCATCCCGCTGCTGAATAACCAAAAATCCTGGTTCTTTGGTTATGAAAAATCGCGCGATCCTGATGACATTGAACGCTTGTGGGAGATGTTCTCACAGGCAATGACGTTTGCGGATAACGAGAATACCAACTCCGCAGACTTCACTTCCGCATATGACATCGCTTCTGCAGTGAGGAATGTCGGCTGGAATCTGACCATGGGGCTGTACTGGGCCCGTCCCTGGTTCTACCCCACTTTAGATAGCCAGTCGCAGTATTACATCCAGAAAGTGTTAAACATTGAGATCCTTAAAAACGGAGTAAAAGGTCGCTGCAGTGGGCAAAGCTACCTGAGCATTATGCAGGCGCTTAACAAGGCCTTTACCCAACCCAACTATCCGGTTCATTCCTTCCCGGAACTCTCCCTGTCAGCGTGGCATACCGATCTTAGCCAGTCTAAAGAAGAAGTGGAAAATCGAACGTGGAAAGCCTCTCTACTGAATAAAATTAAGGCGTTATGCCTGAAAAAAGAGAGCCCTTATTTCACTGCTTCGGAGTTGAAAGAAAACTACTTGGACGTATTCAAGGCAGAACGTCCTGAGAGCAAAACGGTTACAAGCTCAATCTCCTTTTATCTGCAGAAATTACGCGATGATGATGAGTTAAAATTCCTTGAGCGCGGAAATTATGAATACCTGAATTTTGAAAAAAACGAATCCCAGACGATAACAGAGGAAACAGTTGAAGAGAGTGCGCCGCCACCAAAACTCACTCACGCGCCTTACGCCATCAGTCATCTGATTCAGGAGGGCTGTTTCCTGGAAAAAGCGAAGATCCAACTCATACTTCAGCGCCTGATCGACAAGAAAAACCTGATCCTACAAGGGCCACCAGGAACAGGGAAAACCTGGCTGGCGCGCCGCCTGGCGTACTGCTTAATGGGAGAACAAGCGCCTGAGCGTATTAGCGCGGTGCAATTTCACCCGAACCTCTCTTACGAAGACTTTATTCGTGGCTGGCGTCCAGGAAAAGAGGGGCGATTAACGCTAATCGATGGACCTTTTGTGAATGCAATCAAAACTGCGATCAATAATCCTGCCGCGAAATATGTGGTGATTATTGAAGAGATTAACCGTGGCAATCCTGCGCAAATATTCGGTGAAACACTCACGTTGATGGAAGCCGATAAACGCACACCGACCGAGGCGCTGGCGCTCTCCTACAGTGAAAATGCTGATGAAAAAATCTACATACCTGAGAATCTGTATATCATCGGCACGATGAATATTGCAGACCGCTCCCTGGCACTACTCGACCTGGCACTGCGTCGCCGTTTTGCATTTATCGATTTAAAGCCAGCGTTTAATGACGCGTGGAAAAACTGGGTAAATCATAAGTTCGCAATTGATTTAGACCTGTTAGCCATCATCGAATCTCGACTGACGGCGCTAAACGAGATGCTGGCAAAAGATGTCACCTTAGGGCCGCAGTTTTGTATCGGTCACAGCTACGTCACCCCAGCCACCGGCCAGCAAATCAACGAAGCTCAGACCTGGTATGAACAGGTCGTCGATACAGAGATCTGCCCTTTGCTAGCCGAATACTGGTTTGATGCCCCGAACAAAGTCGACGAAGCTAGAAAAGTGTTATTAGCAGAATGACGACAATCTCCGGGAGTGAGCAACATAAAGCGTCACGCATTCCCGTGCGAAATCTTTGGCTGCTGATGCTGTACGCTTCAGATCTGTTTCGCCAGTTGGGACGCAGTCATATTGAGGTTGAAGATAACCCGGCAGAAATACCCGACTTGGTGGCGACAATCTTGCTACATGAGATTGCGCTGCGCCGTCATCGCAATTTAAGCATGGGATACCAAACCCGTCATGCGGCCCTGAACCGGGTGAGAGGACGCATTGATGTGCTGTATACGGCCAGTCATCAGTTGATGGAGCGGGGTCGGGTCGCCTGCCATTTTCAGGACATGACCCTCGACAACCCACGAAACCGCTATGTTCGCTGCGCGTTAGAACGTCTGACTCCGATCATAGCGAAGCCGTCGCTGGCAGCAGATTGCCACGCTATGGCATTATCACTTCGCCGTGAGGGAATAAACGGAGGGTATCCTGACAACCGCGAACTGCCCTCGGTGCGGCGTTTTGGACGCCATGATGCCGCTGATAAACCGATGGTCGATGCCGCACAATTAGCTTTTGAACTGCTGATGCCGACCGAAGATCAAGGGCAACATCTTTTGCCCGCGCCCTCAGATAATCTTTACTGGATGAGAAGGCTATTTGAAAAAGGTATTGCGGGCTTTTATCGTGTACACCTCACCAAAACAACCTGGCGGATCTTTGCCGGGAAAGAGCTGAAATGGGCATTGAGCGATCAAAGTGCGGGCAGCGCAGATATTTTTCCGACGATGAAGTCAGACATTATTCTTGAACACAAGATGGCCCAGCAACGCATTATTATCGATACCAAGTTTAATGCGATCCTGACAAAGGGCTGGCATCGAGAACAATCGCTACGCAATAGTTATATTTATCAGTTATATACTTATCTTAGAACACAGGAAAGCAAGGCAGACCCACTTTCGCTCAATGCCGCTGGCCTTCTGCTTCATCCCGCCGTTGGCTATATGCTCAATGAGTATGTTGTCACTCAGGGACATAAGATCCATTTTGCTACGGTAGATATGGCTGTAGATGCCAAAACTATTAAAAAACAATTACTGGAATTAGCCCATGATTGCGCGGGAGTCGCGGCTGAGGGCTTGCCACTTCATAAAGCAGTAGCTGCAATTTAATCTACTATTGCAGCCACGTAGCTGTTACCCGACGGAAGATTAATCATCCGGGACTTCTCCCGATGAGTTCAAGTAGCAGAACAGCAAGTAGCTCTGTCAATGGGTTTTCCAGAGTGATTTTGCCGTGGCGGAACTCTACGCAATAGGAAGAGGCATTCAGCGAGCATGGGGCTGAGCTGATATCTGGTGATACAGATTCAGGCACGATCTCAAAAGGTAACAGTGCCGGGTGAACTATGGTTGCCGGAAGACGCCGTGATATGCGGCCCTCGTTTTGCCACAGACGTAGCCACTTAAAGATGAAGTTGTGTGCAACCCCATTTTCGCGAGCAATCTATGCAACATTGTCGTCGGGCTGAGAGGCTAGTTCAACGATGCGAAGTTTAAAGTCGATGGAATAGACAATGCGGGATTCGGTTCGTCATCCGGCGTATCGTCCATGAATAGATCCCCTTCTAAATTAGACTGAACTTTAAATTAAGGATCCCGGGATCTGAATAACAGGCGGCAGTGGCTCTACGCTTACGTTACTTCAACGGCTCAATACACTGTGATACCAATTTCGCTTCGCTCATTGCTGTCTGTTATACCCGTTTAATAAATGGGCTCAACGAAGATTATTTTGAAAAACCTGCTGAAGACCTTCTGGGTCATTTTCCTGCAGGAGAATTCGGCACTTGTTACGGATACTTTCGAAATTTTCTTGTGAAGTGGCCACACCTACATCCTTTTGTGCTGCGATGTTTGAATTGGGTATTTAGCAGTTCTCACAGCTGTAGCCGGTATAACGTCGGCAATCAAAGCTGCAGGCAGGAAGCACCTGCAGCTAGTATTGTTAACACATCAACAGCAGCACTCTTCTTCTTTTTCAGCACATTCTTCACAAACTCTACAAGAGCAGAAGTCTTCAAGCTTGTTGCACTGGTTACATTTTTTGCAGGTACAGTCAGACTCTTTCTCGTCACAATCCTCACAAATCCCACAGGTACATGCACTCATCATGTGTCCGCACTTTTCACAAATTTTATCCATAATTTTTCTCATCCGCTGAATAAACAAACAATCTCAACATAATACGCGAATATTTTATCATTGCTTCTGCTTTAAAAAAGTGACGGATCAGAAACTTACATTAGTTTCAGTAGGTGGAGATGAGTTATAGCTGTTTTTCTTGGCGTCGACCCAATTTCAAAGCGCTATTGGATTTCTGTAAGAGGACGTTCCAGGATGCCCCAAATTAATCCATCGTAGATAAGTGCCGAACTTTAACATGAGTGAAAGTGAACGAAGAGCGATGGAGATTCAGCGACAAAAAAAGAAAACCCCGGCAGCCTGGTGGCTGTCGGGGTTGGATTGCATATCGAAATGAACGTATCAGTCGTTAGTGCAGTCCGCTAACGTTGGCAGGACCTTTTGTGCATTCTGCACATCAGATTTAAACGTTCCAACTTTCCTGTCATTGACGTAGACCTCGAACTGCGAGGCCTTGCGAATATCCATGATGAAGCCGTACCAGGCGTTATCCCCGTTACGCCAGCCCAGGCTGGACGGAATGGGGTATTGCTGATGGTTCATCACCACCGTGATGTCGGTACCGTCATCATGCGAACTGACCGTTTTGTCTCCCGCGAGGGTAAGAAAAACCGAGTGCTGGTAGATACCGTTCTGGTCCGGATTTTCCGTACAGTTGATGGTAAACATCTTCCCACTGGCGTCCGTCACGCTGTATTCCGCATTGCCCTGGCCGTAACCCTGCTGCCAGAGTCCGGGAACCGCAGAAGCATTAAAGCTCGCGAGCAGTACGCCTGCCAGCACAAACCGGCTGAGTGAATGTGTTTTCATTCCTGTTTCCTTTATCTTTGTTTTTATTCCTGATTATCAGGATTTGACGGTATCAGCAGCCGCCCCATCAGTTTGCCGTCATGGGAGTATTCGAAGTATTTTTCCTTCGTATACGGGTCCGTGATCTCGTGGTATTCCAGTTTGATGTTGTCGGCAATACACAGCGCATTCATCAGCGGCTGCACGGTTTTTTCCTCCATATCCACCAGGTAGTAATAACTGCCGCCCTCGCAACCTTCCGGCGACTGACGGGTACGTAAGACCTGCAGGGTGAGACCTGTGGAGAAGCCAATCTGTGCCCATTCCTCACTGACATCATCCTGGCGGCTGACCACGTCACTGAAGCGCGGAGGCGTGAGGTCCTTGAATTTGCTGATGGCTTTCAGGTCATCACTCCTGTCATCGCAGGCGCTCAGCAACAGGGTGGTGGCAACCAGTGTCAGCAGAGGGAGTGTTTTACGTTTCATTATTTTTTTCCTGAAATCAGACGAACGACTTTGGCAAAGACATAAATCCCCACGAAAATGCCTACCGGAACACCGACGAACGGCGTCAGCGCAACACTGGCAGCACCGGCTGCGCCACCGCCTGTCAGCAGTGCGGCAACGGTGCCAAGTGTCAGGGCCGTGAGGCTGTCAGACACCCCGGTTTTGTTCAGAATGATGACGATGACAACAATGGCGATAATGGCAATAACGGGCATAGGGCTCCTCCCTGTTGCCGGGTTGATAACAAAGCCTGTGCTATTCCGGTGGGTTGTCAGCCGGAACAAACGCAAGCAGTGACTGCTGGATAAAGCGAAAATGGGGCAAGGCCTGAATGAACACCGGTTCTTCAGCCAGGCGGCACAGACTGTCATTACGGCGGAACGTCTCCTGCAGGGGCTGAACCAGATGGATTTCATCCAGGGTGAATACGGCGATATGTCCGCCGTGCTCACCCACCAGGTACCAGGCCTGCTGGTGGATGAGCAACCGACAGGGGGCCAGTCGCTCACAGCGCTGTCCATCCGCAATCAGCATCACCCGCCTGCGCCCGGTAATAGCCTGAATCAACCGCCAGAAAGACAATGAGCCAGACGGTGAAGGGAGCGGACTGGCGGGCGATATCACGCAAGGAGACTCGTCACACATCAGCAGTGCGTTCACCAGGCGTCGGTCAAGGCCAGGGAAAAGCCCGGCCAGCCCGCTCCGGTGGGCAAAGATAAGCACATCTGGCACCATCTGCATCTCACTGCCAGCAGTACGTAAGCGGCAGTAGCCGGACTGATATTCCAGGTCCAGATACATCAGCCGCTCACGAAAATCCCGCCGCAGTGTGCGCACTGACACGCCAAACTCAGCGGCCAGTTTGCGTATGCTCAGCGTTTCCCCCGCCACCAGACGGCTGATTATCAGTGACAGCCTGACAGCCAGCCGGTCATGGCGGCGTTCTGCCTGTATCATGAATGGTTCTCCGTGAAAGTTAACTGACTGAAAATGATGTGAATATTTTAAAGAGGGGTGTGGACAGGGTATGGACACTGCAGAAACTATTTTTCATTTCTGCAAAAGTCAGATGTGGCGGGGGTTACAGGTCATCTTCGAGGGAGTGAGATCTGTCAGTACGTTGCAATGCGGACAGGTGGTGTCCGATATTAACAACATGGCAACAATGGGAATGACTACTGCAGTTGTGTAAGCAATGTTTCCGCCATCACCCACAGTGCCCGGTTAAGCTTCACATCCCCGTCAATGCCACGTACCGCACGGGTGTGCGTCCGCCCGCCTTTAACATTACGGCCACTGAGTCCGCCCTTAATCAGGTTTTCCTGCACGCGCTGATAAGTGGTCCACAGGTCATTGCTCTCATCCTGCCAGCGGCGCGGGGAGAGTATCTGCGATTCGGTCACGGGCTGGTGGTCCTCGCCAAAGCGGTACGTGATAGCGGCTTTTGCCAGTGCCCGCTGCGCGGGAGGCGGCAACAGCAGTGACTGCATGGCATCGCGCTTTTCTTCCACCCGGTCAAAAATCCCCAGCACCTCATATGCCCCTTCAATCACCTGACTCACCACGTCCCCTTTGTGTGGCACCCTTACTTCACCAAACGACTCGCCGCAGACAAGGCCGTTCTGACACACGGCACGAAATAACCCCGGAAGCATCTGATACGAACTGGTGCCATCGTGAGAGTTGAGCAGGATAATTTCCGGCACCTGCTTACCGGTAATCTGTCCCTCCCGACGCAGGCGAAGCATATGCTTTGTATGCTCCCGACGACCTGGGTCACGCACCCGGGTCTGACAGGCAAAGAACGGCTGAAAACCTTCCCGCTGCAGACTGTCCAGCAGAGAGATGGTCGGTATGTACGTGTATCGCTCACTGCGGGATGCGTGTTTATCCTCGCTGAATACGCTGGGCACCACCCGAAACAACTCTTCACGGGTTAACGGACGGTCACGACGGATAAGGTTTGCTGCGCCAAAGCGCGAAGCCAGACGGGTCATAGCTAAACTCCTCATTACTGGAAAAATAGATACAGGAAAACCCTGTCGCTTAAGCGACAGGGCCTGGGGAATAACAGGAAAGGGTTAAATACTCAGAAGAAGAAATCCCAGACGGCGCGGGCCACGGACACCACTGTGGTGCGCACGGCCTGAATGATGGCCCGCACCGGGGCAGGTATCAGGGGAAAGGCGCTGACTGAATCAAGTACTGTACCTATGGTTTCACCAAAATCATTCCGGGCCTGCTCCTGGACTACCGTTGTGCGAAAGGGGCGCTGCAGATGCACTACTACCGGGCTGCTGGCCTCGCGTGGCAGGCACTTAATCATCTGCTCTGCCATCACCCGTACTCCCCACTGCAGACGGACCGATATGGCGCACACCGGATGCACGGGCTGGAACAGTTCGTGCAGCAGGCAGATTTTACGGCTGATATTTTGTTTCTGTTCAGTGGACAATTGACCGCTACTGCTGGTGGGCTCCGCTTTATCTGACTGGCTGATAACAAACAACACTTTATGCCGGTAAGCCTCACCTATCACCTGACGGTAAAAATGCTCATCGACTGCGAGTGCACGGTCATCGGCTTTAATCAGCCACAGTATCAGGTCAAGCTTTGGTAACTGGTGAAGGTAGAGTGCAGCATATTCCACATCGCGTTTTTCGCTTTCACCGACGCCCGGTAAATCCACCAGCATCATGCACCGCTCGCCTACCTGCAGGCGAAAGCGCAAGGGTTCACGTGTGCAGGCTGCCACATCACTAACTGGCGACACATATCCAGCAAACAGGGCATTGCATAGCGATGATTTACCTGCTCCAGTTTTGCCCATGATGCCGATAACCGGCTCGTAGTTTGTGAGCTGACGAATTTGCTGCATGAGTCGCTCTGAAGCCCATTCCGGTAATCCCTTAAGTGAGTCCTGTAAGGGTTGCAGGCCTTCTTGGTTTCTCATGACATCTCCTGAGACAAAGAAAACAAAAATGGCGAATCCTATATGGATTCGCCGTTATGTTGGAACATTCAAGGAGATGATATATATCTAAAATAGCTTTAAATGTTATTCAAGATAATATTATGGTGATACAGATAATACTGCTTCCTTGTCATTATGATCATCAAATTCCATGGGTATGAAATCGATTTCGAGGGATGCTTTATCTGCAAAATATGATGGGAGCTCCGCTTTAATAGCAGGAGCCAGATTTTTAAACTCACCAACTTGCTTTATAAGATTACCCTTACCACTAACCAGCTGACCTTCTGCTGCAATATATGCAGAATTTGCCGTATCAAGTCCTTTCTTGATTTTCTCGAAACTGCCCAAGAATGAATTTAACTTTTTAAACACTGTTTCAGCCTTGTTAGCCAAAGCTGCAGTATGTTTATTCTGGTCCTCGTAGCGCCATAACTGGCGAACGATATTTAAGCTGGTTAGCAATGTTGTCGGAGTGGCAACTAGGACATTCTTTTCAATTGCTTGCTGGAACAACGTCTCATCAGCTTTAAGCGCTTCAACAAAAGCAGACTCGATCGGAACAAACATAAAGACGATTTCAGGAGAGTTAAGACCTGGAAGTTTATAATAATCTCTATCAGCTAACTCTCTGATTCGTCCCCCGATAGCACTCACATGCTCTTTCAGTGCAAGTGAGCGTTCAGCATCATCTTCCGCATTAATATAACGAGTATAGGCATTAAGAGAAACTTTAGCATCAATGATTAAATGCTTACCCTGTGGTAAATAAATTATCGCATCAGGGCGTTGTCGCCCTTCTTCAGTATTGATACTAACTTCGCGTTTATAATCCTTATCCAACAGCAAACCTGAGCGTTCCAGAACATTTTCCAGAATCATTTCTCCCCAGTTACCCTGCAGCTTTTTCTGCCCGCGTAATGCGGTGGATAATTCATGTGCCTCAGTCGTGATTTTTTGATTTAACTCTTTAAGAGACTCCAGCTCCTTACGTAGCTCACCTTGCTGAGTAGTTTCGCGATGATGTATTTCCTGTACTTCTTTTTTAAAGCTATCAATTGATTGCTGGAACGGATTCATCAGTGCGCTTAACGTTGATTTACTACTTTCCTGCAAAGACTTTGTTTTTGTCTCAAGAATCTCGCCGGACAGCACTTTAAATTGCTCAACCAAGCTGGCCTTCTGAGTTTCGAAACTGGCAACTTCTCGGTTATGGCTAGCTTCGCGCTCTTGCTGCGCAGTTTCAAGTTTAGTGTATTGGCTCTGCAATTCCCCATAGTTTCCCTGCAGGGTATCGTATTTATTTGCTGCATTAGAAAGCTGTTCTTTCAATTCTCTTAATTGCTCACGTGTCTCGTTATTGGTGGATTCTACTGCTTTTGTTTTTTTCCCTTCTTCAGCCAGTAATTCTTTTAGGCCATTTGTAGTTGCTCGCTCCTGCTCTAAGCTTTTCTCCATATGGCTAAGGCGTTCACGTAATTCAGTTTCTTGGGATTTGAGCGAACGAATATCAGCTAAGCAAGTTTCACTCTGCATTTCTGCTTCATGTTGCTTCTGTCGATTATCAGTGAGTTGTTGCCCCAACGATATAAGATTACTTTTATACTCGGCTAACTCACTTAATAGACGTTTTTCAGTGCTCAGGGCGCCGTTTAATTTATCCTGAATTTTACTTTCAGAAAGTTCGTATTGATGCAGCGATTTCTGACGGTCATCCAGTAATGAAGTTTGTTCAGAAATTGTTGCATTTGAAACACTAAGAGCCTGTAGATTTTGCTCAATCTGAAGTGATAACTGTGCAACCTTACGCCCTTGTCTGGTAAGAGAAAACAGATAGCCTATTCCACAACAAAGAAGAGCAAGAAAGATAAGAAAAATTAAAGTCCCGAGATTCCATTCAACTGAAAACATCATTACCCCCATACTTTTAATAAATATTACTTATTCATATTGCACAAATATTGATAACTTTCAGGCTTGCGCATCATTGATGCTTGATGAAACATATCAAACAATAATTAATTCTAAATATATTTCAACTAGTTATATTTAGAACAATGAATTTAGTCACAACGTGTTGTACCAAACGAATCCCTCCGGCAGGTAGTCGTCTTCCCTTGAGCATCAGTAATGCGAGTATTCCCGAAACTATCGGTACGAGATACGGAACCATCGCTGCCACGAGTCGTACCAAATGAATCAGTACGATAGCTGGAATTATTGCCGTTACCATCAGTGACTCTTGTCGTACCAAAAGAATCAGTTCTGGACACACTCCCATCACTGCCACGCGTGTTACCGAAGCTGTCAGTACGCCAGGTATTACCATGATCGTCTCGTGTGGTACCAAAACTGTCGGTACGATATGTATTGGCCTGCACCGCAAAGCTAATAAAAAGTGAGAATATAGAAACACAAAGAACTTTCATAACAAGAATACTCATCTATTATTAATTTCGTAAATATGTGGCGCTCATGCAAGTAACATAAATGCCACGGAGGATGTTTAACTAACCAGTACAGCCTCAAAATCGGCAACGGTTAATTCTGATGCTCCTTTTAACATGTCTCTTGCCAGAGCACGACGACGATTAAGCAACTCATCCAGTGTTTCTTCAAAAGTCATTAATTCACTATCACGGACCGTAGGGTAATAAACATAAACATCTTTTGTTTGGCCAATACGATAAGCGCGGTCTGTTGCCTGATCTTCTTTTGCTGGATTCCAACAACGCGTAAAGTGAATAACATGGTTGGCTTTCTGTACATTGACACCAAAACCGACAGCAACAGTTGAAAGTATAATGGCGTTAAATCCCTCGGCATCCTGAAATTGGTCTATCAGGCTTTGACGGTTTTGACTGCTTCCAGATTTAGTACTGGTATCTCCATTGATAATAAAAGGCTTAAAACCAAAGTTGTGTAATACCATCTGCTGTAATTCCCGCTGAATATCACGCAACTCAGTAAAAATAATTACCTTATCATCAGAAGATCGTTGTATGCGCCTTAGCGTTTCAAGCATCCACTTAACTTTCGGAGCATTGTCACGCATACGTAAGTCAGCACTGACTGAATAAGGCAAGGCGCAAATCAACTTAAGACGATGTAATAAACCAAGCATACCGGCCCCACGCTGCTCAAGGCCCTCACTCATTTCCTGCTGGCTTCGCCACTTCGCTATCGAATGAGTATAGAGATCACGCTGCAGTGGCAACATGCTTAATTTTTTACAGATCTGGTCTTCAATTTTTGCAGGGAGATCTCGTGCCACATCTTCTTTAATTCTACGAAGAGTCTGGGGTTCGATTAATTTACGGAGCTTTTCAAGAGCAACTTCATCGCCCTGTTGTTCGATAGGGCGTAAATAGTCCTTACCAAAATTATTTAATGCACCGAGAAGTCCAGGCTGGACAAAGTCAAACAGGCACCATAAATCAACCAATGTATTTTCAACGGGTGTACCGGTGCATGCCACTTTAAATCGGGCTTGAATGGCCTTAGCTGAGTGGGTTATTAATGCCGCCGGGTTTTTAATCTTTTGGGCCTCATCACAAACCATGATAGACCATGATTGGCGTGCCAGAGAAAACTCTTGATCTCGCAATGTTTCATAGGTTGTAAGGACGATACGTGCATCGCCGACCCAGTCATTTTGCAATAAATTTTTAATACCTTTATTTCTTATCTCAGACGGGAGACTTTCCTTAGGACATTTTTTATCTCGTAACTCATTCCCATACAGTTTTAATATTGAAATTTGATCACGATAGAAAAAATTACCCACTTCACGTTCCCAGTTATCAAGTAATGATACAGGGGCTACGATCAAAGCTGGGTCGCCATTCGGAAATTGTTCAATATGCCAAACCAAAAATGTGAGGATCTGCAGCGTCTTCCCAAGTCCCATATCGTCTGCCAGTAAACAACCGGTAGTTTCAGTCGGTGACTTGAGAAAGAGCTGTTGTAACCAGGCAACACCTTTACGCTGATGTTCCCGTAACACGATGTTTTCTCTTAGGGCTAAAGGTAGCTCTGGCTCAGCTTGATGAGCTGATAACAATGATGCACGCCGCTGCTTGACGTAAAGAGCTTGTTCGATATTCTGCTCAATCAGTAACACGGCCCTACTCTGTGGATCAGCAGGTCCTGATGTGTCGCTATCATCAGCTATTTTTTTAGACCATTTATCATGGAAAATCTCAGCATCTTCTCGCGGCAGAAGATTATCATTCCAGGGCATAGCGACTTCAGTTGCTTCAGTATCCTTGGCTTGTTGTATACGCTCTTCAAGTTCATGGAAATGCTGTTGATTGTCCAGATCCCAGCCCGAAAACATGGCTTCACACATCTCTTTTGCCACATCATCCGGAAGCCATTTCTCGCTTTCACTTTTAACCAGGTAAGGTGAACTGATTTTTTCAAATTCGCCAATACCAATGACCCTGTCACTGTATTTTTGCAGATCCAGTACGTGTGTAAAATCATGCCCCTCCGCCTGCTTTTGCCAGGTTTCGACAAGGGATTGATAGCTTTCAAGATCTGCAGAAGTCAGCCTTCCTAACTCAATATCGTAACCTTGCCAAATACCGACCGGTAAGTCAGAAGCCAACTTCAGTTGCAGCTCTTTAATGAAGCTTTCAAGTTCAAATGGGCGAGTGAAATTAAATGTTTCATCCGCTTGGGGGGTTTCTGTTCTGGGACTTAGAATAAGCGAAACTGCGGCTATTTCATTCTGTTCACTAAAATTCGGTTCCAGACGAAAGTCATAGAAATAGATCCCTGCTTCCTGCAGATCTTTCTCATATACGTCTGGATCTAAAACCTTGCTTGCATCCTCACCAACCCAAGAATAAGGGTTACGAATAAAAGATAACGCATCATCTCCAGCTACACGACGCCCGGTAATCGCATGAACGGAAGACAGAACTTCTTTAACCTCGGGTGATAAAATGACATGGTTTAGCTCACCATCTTCGCCCAGTACACGATACCGGTCCTGCACTTGCTGTGTACGGTCAAAGCTTTGTAACCAGTTGACGGGTTGATCTTCAAAGGTGGGTTCAATTTCATAAACCTTTGTATCCGCTATCCGAGCCTCACGTAATTTGAGCTGTAAAGATTCTGGCCGGACAACAATAGTTTTCGTCAAATAATCGTCCATTTTCGCGCAGGCTTTTTTCGCCTGGCGCCGAATCTTTGCCCACCCCATCTGGTTAACCGCTTCACCTGGCTGTTGGCTCTGCTGCTGGCGTAACTGCTTGAGGGAATCAATCAAATGCCAGTTTTCAGAATTCAAAATGAATGTGCCTTCAGACGTCGAAAAACTCGCACCAGTTCGCTTCATTTCAACAACGCGGTAATCTTCAGGATGGGTCCATTTATCTATAATGACGCGAAAATTATCATCGCTAATGCTGCCTGAAGAAGAAAGATGCGCCACCAGCTCACGTTGCGGTGGAAAAGCAAAGATTCCTAAACTTGTCGCGTAATCTTCTACACCATTTAGACGATAAAAATCATCCCAGCTCAAGAACCAACAATCAGACCAGTGGGAGACATAGTCCTCTTCATGCAACTGCTCAAGGCAGGAAACAACGAGCCAATTATCTTTGTTATCTGCTAAATGAAACGCAAATGCCAACCCTTCAGGTTGGATGGTGTACAGCGGTTCAACGGGTAGCGACAGTGCTGTTTTATCTTTGATAAATTTACTTAGCAGACTTTTGAACATTACTTGCTCCAGTAAGTGAATTTGCCCAGGACCGGTTTAAATCCAAGGCTAAGCAACTTTCTCGCAGCCTCGTGATCGGGTTCATTAAACTGAATATGAATAGCGCCACCGAGGCCTCGTTTATCCATAACTTTGCAATCGACTGATTTAATTACATCCCGGATTTGCTGTTCTCGGATTGAAGGATCCTCACGTTCTTTTCGGGCTTTCAGTGAGTTAGAAATAATTCTGATCTGCTCTTCTCGATCCCGTTCTTCATCTTGCACTTGTTTGGCTTTGATTGAAAACTCTGAAATAGCTGTACTGGGCATAGACTGGGAGGCAGGTGACTTACGGACTACCGGATTAGAGTAACTAATTCCCTTGGCTTCAAACCTTGAGATATCCAGGGCAGCATTCATGTGAGCGCTAGATTCTTCACTAATATAATAAATACCCAGTCGTTTTAAATCTTCATCAAAATAACGCATCCAGCCCGGAATGTTTTTTAACGAATAATTAGTAGCTGGAGAATTATGCGCAAGGCGTAGAACAACTTTGCGGCGGTTATTTCGCTTATCTTTTAAATCAAAATCAATATCTAAAATTCCCGTTTCAGGATTGAAGGGGGCATTTGTAAGATGGTAAGCATACATCGCTCCAACTTTAGAAAACTCAACGAATAAGTAATCACCAATTCGCATTATCATAGCATTGTTATCTTTAGAACCCGGCCCTGATAACTTGCTCAGACGGCCTGTGTTTTTGGTCCTAAACTCCACATAGTCCTGATCTTTTGAGAGCTGGGTATCCCCCCCGATCACAATGCGCGTGTAACTCATCTGGTTTGCATAACGTAGCCAGTAGAACAGGCGGGCCTGGTCAACATCCCGGTTGCCTTTAAGCAATTCGAAGAACAATTTCAGATCGTCTTTTGCAAACCAACCCTGCACCATTAAAAGGACAGGCTTATCAACATGAATCTCCCAGCCTTTATTTCTGGAGGTTAGCTGAGGATTTCCCCAGTACTCTAGCGCCACCTGTTTTAATTCCAGATGCGTTTGATGTTTGAATGCTGAATTGCAGTAACGCGTCAAAGTGGCAGCAAGAATATTGTCTTTAAAGCGACCCAACTGGCGGCTCAACGCCAGAAGCTCGTTAACCTTTGGCTGAAATTCAGCATCATCCATGCGGAAAACTTCATTTACCAGATGGTTAACGATCTTTCGCCACAGCCAACTATTTTGAGGAATTTGCGCAACTTTCTCGAGCGCGGAGATATCTGCAATTTCGCCACGTACAAGTTGCTGGCCAAGAAGTTGACCCGCATCATCAGTGAAAATGTCAGCATACTGATCGACGGTACGCGTCCATTCCATTACTCGGGAATTGCCGGCTTTTAATACTTCAAACCCGCTGGCGATCAGATCTCGCAAACGGCACCACTGCGGGTTATTTTGCGGTTCATCGTTGGAATAACCAAAATAACTACTACATAACGCCAACCACTCACGGCGAGTCAGGCGTTTACCTGCCAATTTGTTCTTAAGCTCTGTTGTGACCTTCGAAAAATTGTCAGCATCCTCAATCAGTGGTGAGCTAAACAAATCTTCATCAGATATGTCATTAAGGGCGAAAAAGACCATTTTCCATTCTGATGGCGCCAACTCAACGCCAGATTTCAGCCGCTGTATCGCTAATTTTCGCTTCTCTTCCGGCGGTACCAGCGTGACAACACGAGCATCCACTTTTTTTTCAAGCGCGAATACAACATGATTTAAGCGATTAAAATCATGATAATTTTTTGACAGCTCTTGCATTTGCGCATAGGGGGCCAGTTTGCTTTTTAACATATCGAGTGGGGAACTCATTTCAGCATCCCCAATTGACAGGTTTCCTGGCTAATCCCTGGCACATCATCAGCGCTTTCTTCTTGCCGCTTATCTTTAAGGCCAAAGAATTGCATACGTAATTCCACACGACGACTGGCCTCTTTGCTCTCTTTCGCATTGTTAAAAGAGACGCCACCTGCCAGGAAAAGCTTACGAATCAGCATTTGTTGTTCAGACGATATTTTTTGCTGCAGTGCACTACGGCTATCCAGCAAACTACACATCACCCACTCTGAACGCTGCAACGAAAGGTGGAGGTTATACAAATAAGAGCCATCCGTATCGGTAAAACCCTCAATGACTATCTGTTTAAACCACTTTTTACCTTCGTCACTATTTGCCGCTTCCAGCACGAGTGGAACAACGTCCTGCAACGCCTGTAAACCCTCAGGTGGCAGCGAGAAACGGTTGTGTTCAAAGCGCCCCGCCTCACCAAAGCTGATACGGTTATCGTGGCAGTCGACGTGAATCGTCTTATTGAGGCTTTTTGCCTGCAACTCGAGACGCTCGCACAGGCGAGCAATATCGTGCCCTCTGGATTTCTCCCCCGCTTCCGCCTGCTGGATACGCTGCGTTACCGAGCTAAGTGATGCCACCATCACCACAAGAAAAAGAACCATCATGGCAGTCATCAGATCAGCGTAAGAGATCCAGAACGGTTTCTCGGCTTCATCACTGCGTCGTTTTTTCGCATTAAACATCCGACTGAACATACTGATGTTCCTTATGCGCGACGGCTACGAGTCAGTACGGTATCCAGAGCATCAACACTCTCGCCAATGATTTCCACGGAAGAGCTCAATGCTCCTGTCGCTTTAGCCAGTTGGCTATCCATCTCTTGCATAGAATTCTTCAAACTGGTTTCCACACCTGAGCTAAACGAATCGAAGCTTTTCCCCATGAGGTCTGCCACCCCATGCAAAAACTCCTGAGCTTCGCGGTTATATTGCTGTAAACGTTCGGAATAGGTTTTCAGATCTGCAACAAAGTGGCTGCGTGAAGATTGTTCTTCCTGCCCATTGTTAATCAACGCTTCCAGGGTAGTAATGGCTTTTGAAACAGAGTCACGGGTATTGCGATAATCTGAGATCAATGCTCCTAGTTCCGTACTGGCACTTGAAAGGGTTCTACCAGCCTGTTGAGCATTATTAAGAACATCGGCGGTGAGATTATTGGCTTCTGCCACACGGTTACCTGCACTTTCAAAGCGATCCGCAGCCACACGCATTTTATCCGCACCTGTATTAATTTCCTGCAAGTGCTGTGTCGTGTTTTCAGCCATCCGCTGCAGCAATTTTTCAGAAGCGGTCTGCTGTTCTCTCAACATTCCCAGCAGGTTTTTAACCTGCCCGTCAAGCTCGCCAATAATACGTTGCGTCTCAGCTTGCAACGTCTGCTGCACGTTCTGCTGCTGTTGGCTTAATGATTTCTGTCCTTCTTCCAGTTGACCAAATAACGAACCTAACTGGTTACCGAGTTGATCAATGCTCCCTTCCATTTTAGAGCGCAATGCATCCTGGCCGGACTGCACAGTGTTTTGCAAAGCGTCCATAAAGTGTTGCTGCTGCTCAACCACCGCATTTTCACGCGCTTCACTACGCGCTAACAACTGCTGGGTTTCTTCTTGTAGAGTGCGTTGAGCAGATTCCTGAGTCTGGCTCATTTGCTGCTGGCCAGATTCCAGTTGAGTAAAGACGCCGGCCAGATGCTGTGTTAAATCCTCAACGCCTTTACCCATATTAGCCATCAGCAAATCTTGAGCCTGATTTTGCTGTTGGTTTAGCTGTTGCTGCCCTTGTTCAAGTTGAGCAAACAGTGTCCCCATATGGCTGCCGAGGGTATCGACAGATGCCGCCATTTTTTCCATGGTCTCATTTTGCCCTTGCTGAACGCTGGATTGAGTCATCTCAATAAAGGCCTGCATCTGTTCAGCCATGGCTTTTTCACGCGCCTCGCTGTCGGCAAAGATTTTTTCCATTTGCTTCGCCATTCTTTCCCCGGCGCCCTCGCCTTCAGCACCGATCCGTGCAACTGACTCCTGCAGGCTACTCAGCATGTCATTCATACCGGCCTGCATTGCCTGTTGCCCGCTCTTCATTTCGCTCAGTAGCTGACCAATTAACTCAGCACTTCCCTGGCGAGAGTCATCACTTACCTGGCGCATGTCCTGCAGCAGAGTGGAAAAGCCACTTTGCATTGTCTGGATGGCGTCAACAGAACGCCCCATCATTTCCTGCATATTGGAGAATTGCTGACCAAAGGTGCTATCCATCTTCGCCATGAACGCGGTTAGCACATTCTCCAGCATATTCTGGACGCGGCCACTCTGGTCCCCTGAAGCGGTTTGCACCACACCAGCAATTTTTTCTAATGGGCTCTTTAGGCTATTTTCAATCGCGCCACTCACCTGTTCAGCAAACTGCTGGCCCGATTCCCGATAAGTCGCTGATAAACTCGTTGCCAGTTTTTCATTTTCACGAACCTGGCTATCCACCAGGTTTTGCAACATTTCACGTAAATCACTGACCAGCCCATCTTTCAGTTGTTTTGAGTGGGTAGTGTTTTCTTTGCTGCTGGAGACCAGCTGCGAGAGGTAGTCCTCACCCACGCCACCTTCAAAAAGCTGGTCGATGCTGGCAGTCAGGCTTTCGAGATTTTTGTAGCATTTAGCCAACCGCCACTTTTCAAATATCGTGACCAGGATAGAAGCAACAATCGCTAATGCAGAGCCTAAAAAGGCGAACAGGACATCTTGCAGCAGGCTTGCCACACTCGCAGTGACCTGCTCTGGAGTACTCGGGTCAAAATGGTGTAAGCCGATCATCAGGCCGTAAAACGTCCCGATAATCCCAATTCCCGTCAGAATGCCCGGCAGGTGCTTAAAAGCTTCGGTATAAAGGGGAATCTCTACCAGAAGCGGTTCGGAGAACCAGGAGGATGCAGGCGCAGTAGACCGCACATCAACAAGTTGTTGTTCGTCTTCATCATCCAGCCGGTACTGACTATGCAAAGATTCTTTAAACTCGCTCCAGGGATGAGCAAAGAATTTATCTGCAAAAAGAGTGTTCAGTTTTTCAAGTTGGATTGCAGGCTTTTCACCCACCAGCCCACGTATTGCTTTGGCGTTCTGCTTGAATCTTGCCGAAACGCGAAAAGAAGGTACGGCGTAGAAAATGACAAAACACAACAGCAGTGCAGCGACTACAGTTGCAACACCTTTTGGGACATTCTCTGGATTAACAGAGGTTAACGTATCCAGGAACGAAGTAAGCGTGAACATCAACACACCTTTTTGATGATAGGGACGAATTGGCAGGACCATGATAGCCAACAGAAAGGCGATTTGCCTGTAACAATATGAGAAAAATCTCACATTCGGACATATAAAACGTTATATACGTCACAAAAACATTGATCCCACGCATACGTAATAATTTTAAATTCCTTGATAAAAACTATTCACCAAGTTTATGCTTTCAGCCATACATCCTATGTAATTTAATTTTATTCGGAACCTGAATGCAGCTCACCTACAAGGATATCGCCACGTTTACAGCAGGCTCTCATATCAGCCGTATCCAGCAAAGTGACCACGGGCGAGCTTACTTTTTTTATGCCACCGAACACTTTCTGACAGATGACTGGCAGTACAGCGAAAGTGCCTGTAGCAAGGAACAAATCGTAAAAACGGACCAGGCGGTACTGCTCACGAAAGCGGGTGACGTCGTCATTAGTCTGATCCATGGCAAAGCAGTACTAGTGAGTCCAATTTATGCAGGTCGGATATTGGGTAATAACTACGTCAAAGTGGATGTTGATGCCACGCAGTTGAGCGCTTTTTGGTTCGTCTGGCATTTCAACGAAAGCAGCGAAGGGCGACGCCAGCGGGCGCAGGCCACACAAGGCTCGACGGTGGTGCAGCGGATTGCCGTTAACGAATTAAAAAACTTTGTGATTACACTCCCCTCCCTTGCGCAGCAACATGCGATGGGGGGGCTTTACCTCGCAGCACGTGAAAAGCGTTATTGCCAGGAACGTATCGCCCAGCTTAACGAACAACAGATCCTGAAACAGCTCAGTGATATGATTTGACCCAAAACGTAACCCGATTAGGTTACGCAACAGAACATCAGGAAGAACTATGTCTCCCCAAATTGAAGCGCAAAATTTAAGTGAACTGCAAGGCCGCCTGTGGAATATCGCCGATACCCTGCGCGGCAAGATGAATGCCGATGAGTTCCGTGATTACTGCCTCGGCTTTGTTTTCTATAAGTATCTTTCCGAGAAGTTTGTCGCCTACGCAAACAAAATCCTTGCTGAAGATGGGATTCAATACAACGAGCTGACTGCAGAACATCCAGCATATCAGGACATTGTGGACGCGGTAAAAGAAGACAGCATCCGCACATTAGGCTACTTCCTGCCACCGACGGATTTGTTCCACACCATGGCGGAACGTATCGCCAACGATCCTAAAGGTGCTGGTACCGGTTTTATTCTGGAAGATCTTGCTGCGACGCTGCGCAATATTGAGCAAAGTACGCTGGGTACCGATTCGGCTGATGACTTCAGCAACCTGTTTGAAGATCTGGACTTAGGCTCCAGTAAATTGGGCAACACCGCAAAAGCGAAAAACGAGTTAATCGGCAAAGTCATTACCGAACTCGACAAACTAAGCTTTAACCTGAGCGAAGCCAGCTCCGATATCCTCGGTGATGCCTACGAGTATCTGATTGGTCAATTCGCTTCGGGCGCAGGTAAAAAAGCCGGTGAGTTCTATACACCACAACCTGTTTCAACATTGCTGGCGAAAATCGTCACTACTCACAAGCTGAAACTGAAAAACGTTTATGACCCGACCTGTGGCTCAGGTTCACTGCTGCTGCGCGTAAAGCGCGAAGCGTCATCAGTAGGTAAAATCTACGGCCAGGAGATGAACCGTACTACCTACAACCTGGCACGTATGAACATGATTCTGCACGGTGTTCACTACGCGGATTTTGAAATCATCCAGGAAGATACGCTGGAGCACCCGCAGCATACGCACCTGAAGTTTGATGCCATTGTCGCCAACCCACCGTTCTCCGCCAAGTGGAGCGCCAGCCCGCTGTTTATGAACGATGAGCGCTTTGCCCAGTACGGTAAACTGGCTCCATCTAGCAAAGCGGATATGGCGTTTTTGCAGCATATGTTCCATCACCTGGAAGATGACGGCACCATGGCAGTGGTTCTACCCCACGGTGTGTTGTTCCGTGGAGCTGCCGAAGGCCATATCCGTCAATTTATGATTGAGAAGCTGAACTGTATTGATGCAGTAATCGGTCTGCCCGCCAATATTTTCTATGGCACCAGCATCCCGACTTGTGTATTGGTGCTACGCAAATGCCGTAAGCACAACGACAGCATTTTGTTTATCGATGCCAGCAATGAGTTTGAGAAGGTCAAAACTCAGAACCGCCTGCTAGCGGAACATATCGACAAAATCGCCGATACCTATAACGACTGGAAAGACATTGAGAAGTATAGCCACGCAGCCTCGTTGGAAGACATCCGCGCTAATGATTACAACCTCAATATCCCGCGCTATGTCGATACCTTTGAAGCAGAAGATGAGATTGATCTCAATGCCGTGGCGCAGGAAATTCGTGAACTGGAAGGTGAAGTAGCGAAAATCGACAATACCATTGCTGGCTTCTGCAAAGAACTGGGGATTGATGCGCCGTTTACGCTGTCGGAGGGGAATAAATGATGGTACCGAAGCTAAGGTTTGCCGGTTTTAATTCCCCATGGGAAAAGCAACCGTTAGGGAAGGTTTTTGGTATCACATCTGGATCTACTCCATCAAGGGGTAAAATAGAGTATTTTATTGATGGTGATATTCCGTGGGTTAAAACTACCGACTTGAATAATAGCTTAATAATATCGACTCAAGAAAAAGTAACAGAAATAGCAATCAGAGAAACATCTTCACTTAAGATACTTCCTAAAGACACCGTTTTTGTTGCTATGTACGGTGGCTTTAATCAAATAGGAAGAACAGGTTTGCTGATAAAGGAAGCTACATGTAATCAGGCCCTCTCTGCTATTAAGCCTAATAAGGAAATAGTCGTTCCTTACTTTTTATTATTATATCTGAATTTTAAGGTGGAAGACTGGAAGTTAATTGCTGCAAGTAGCAGGAAGGACCCAAATATCACAAAAAAAGATGTGGAGAAATTTCAGTTTATTTATCCATCAATTAATGAACAAACCAAAATCGCCGATTTTCTATCCTCTGTTGACGAAAAAATTACACTACTGAACAAGCAGTACGAACTGCTGTGCCAGTACAAAAAAAGCATGATGCAGAAGATTTTTTGTCAGAAATTTAGATTTAAATGTGAGAATGGGAAAGATTATCCTGAATGGGAAACAACTGAATTAAACGAAATAGCCTCTAAGGTTAATAAAAAGAACAGAGATAATTCTGTGAGTACAGTTTTGACCAATTCCGCTACTCAAGGTATTGTTTCTCAACAAAGTTATTTCGAGAGAGAAATTGTCACAGAAAGCAATCTTACTGGTTATTATGTTGTTAATGTTGGAGATTTCGTTTACAACCCAAGAATATCTGCAACTGCACCAGTTGGTCCGATTAAAATGAATGAATTAAGTAAAGGAATTATGTCACCGCTGTATACGGTATTTCGTTTTAATCAAGGCTCATTGAAATTCTATCAATATTTTTTTGAAAGCTCAGTTTGGCATGATTACATGAAAAGTGTCGCAAATAGTGGGGCAAGGCATGATCGTATGAATATTTCAGGCGCTGATTTCTTGGCTCTACCAATACCTCAACCCATTGAGAAAGAGCAAACTAAAATCGCCAATTTTCTCTCTGCCATTGACGACAAAATCACCATCAAAAAAGCGGAGCTGGATAAATTAAAAACTTGGAAGCAAGGTCTACTCCAGCAAATGTTCGTCTAAATATCTTTCAGCCCGGTAGGTATCGGGCTTTTACCATAGCAAAAGGCACTAAACACTGATGGCAACTCAAAGCGAATACGAGTTAGAAACGCAGTTGGTGGAACAACTGGTTGGTATGCACTACGAACCAGTGAACGTTACCGACGAAGCCAGCATGAAAGCCAACCTAAAAAAACAGATTGAGATCCACAATCGGCTGGAATCTGTGCCACTAACTGACAATGAATTTAACCGTATTTTCCTGCACCTAACCAAAGGTAATGAAGTTATCGATCGCGCAAGAACACTACGCGATCGCTACCAGTTACTGCGCGAAGACGGCACAGAGAAGTGGCTCAGCTTTATTAATAAAGAGGAGTGGTGCCAGAACGAGTTTCAAGTCACCCGCCAGGTGAAGCAGTTTAATGCCGAGCAAAACAGCCGTAAGACTCGCTTTGACGTAACCCTATTAATCAACGGCTTGCCGCTCGTACAAATTGAGCTTAAACGCCGTGGTTTAGGGCTAAAAGAAGCCTTTAATCAGATTGACCGTTACCACCGCGATGCTTTCTGGGTCGGCAGCGGCCTGTTCCAGTATGTGCAAATATTTATCATCAGCAATGGCGTGGATACCAAATACTACGCCAACAACCGCGCGAATCACTTTGAACAAACTTATTTCTGGACCGATGAAAAAAATGAGCCAATAAAAGCGCTGGATAAATTCGCCGAAGCGTTCCTGAAAGTCTGCCATATCGCCAAAATGATCACCCATTACACTGTACTGAACGAAACCCGTAAGTGCCTGATGGTGATGCGCCCGTATCAGTATTACGCCTGTGAAGCGATGATTCGCCATGTTAAGGAAAGCCTGCATCTTCAGGGCAAACCACATAACGGTTATATCTGGCACACCACCGGTTCTGGTAAGACGCTGACCTCGTTTAAAGCAAGCCAGGTAATCATGGAGATGCCTGAAGTGGATCGGGTTATTTTTGTGGTCGACCGTCGTGATCTGGATTACCAGACAGCTAAAGAATTCAACAGCTTTGCCAAAGACAGCGTAGATACCACTAATAACACCAGCACGCTGATTAAGCATCTGAAAACCACCAGCAGCAAACTGACGCTGACCACTATTCAGAAATTAAATAACGCCATCACGCACGATGGCTATAAAGCACAACTGGAACACCTGCGCAAAGAGCGCATCGTGTTTATCTTTGATGAATGCCACCGCAGCCAGTTTGGCGACACCCATAAAGCAATTGTGAATTTCTTTGAAAACGCGCAGTTGTTTGGCTTCACCGGCACACCGATTTTCGCCGATAACGTCAATGTCACCAATGGCATCAAGCAGACCACAGAAATGTTGTTTGAGAAATGCCTGCACAAATACGTGATTGTCGATGCCATTCGCGACGAAAACGTACTGCGTTTTGCGGTGGAATATGTAGGCACCTACAAACGCAAAGAGAGCAGTAATGAGATTGATATCGAGGTGGAAGATATCGATACCAAAGAGGTGATGGAAAGCGACATCCGGCTGGGGAAAATCACCGACTATATTCTGGCACATCACAACGCCAAGACCCGCAACCGTGAATTTACCGCCATGTTCTGCGTCGGGTCGGTAGATATGCTGATCCGCTACTACAAACTATTTAAAGAAAAACAGGCCGCCATGGTCGCGGAAAATCCAAATTACAAACCGTTGAAAGTAGCGACCATCTTTACCTATGCCGCCAACGAAACAGACAAAAGTGATAAAGAAGCGGTTAACGGCCTGTTGGATGAAGAAGACATCAGCCTGCCGCAAGGGGCGAAGATTGACACATCCAGCCGCGACCACCTTGACAGCTTTATCAAGGATTACAACGAACTGTACAGCACCAGCTATTCAGCCAATGATTCACAAAGTTTCTATAACTATTACAAAAACATCGCTCAGCGCACCAAAGAAAAAGGCATCGATATTCTGCTGGTAGTGAACATGTTCCTTACCGGCTTTGATAGCCCAGCACTGAACACGTTGTATGTGGATAAGAACCTGCGCTTCCACGGTTTGGTGCAAGGCTTTTCACGCACCAACCGCATCCTTAACGAGAAGAAAAGCCACGGGAACATCGTCTGCTTCCGCAACCTGAAAAAGGCGACAGACGAGGCGATTGCGCTGTTTTCCAATAAAGATGCGTCTTCCGTGGTACTGGTTAAACCGTTTGAAGAATATTTGAGTGATTATCAGGATGCTGTTGACCGCCTGCTGACGTTAACGCCAACGGTTGAAAGTGTGGATAGTCTGCCGGATGAAAAAGCGCAGCTGGAATTTGTGACCGCTTTTCGCGACGTCATGCGGCTTAAAAACATTCTTGAAAGCTTTGCTGATTTCGATGATGCGGCGAAACCTTTGTCCGAGCAGATACTGGCTGATTACACCAGTAAATACCTCGATATTCATGACAAGGTGAAAAAGCATTCCACCAAAGAGAAAGTATCCATTCTTGATGATATTGATTTTGAAGTGTCACTGATCCACCGCGATGAGATTAACGTCGGCTACATTCTGAAACTATTGGCCGGTATTCAGGCCATGCCGCCGAAAGAACAGCAAGAACAGAAGAAAAAGATCATGGATATCGTCGACAGCGATGTCACGCTGCGCAGTAAACGTGAGCTGATTGAAAACTTTATTGAAGAAAACCTGCTGCACGTCACCCATGATGAAGATGTCACTCAGACATTTGAAACCTATGTTGAACGTGAAAAAAGTAAAGCCATTTCAGTACTGTGTGAAGAAGAACGACTGGATGCCATTAAGCTCACAGGACTACTGGAGAATTACATTTTCACCGATGTACTCCCGCGAGAAGATCAGGTTGCCGAAACCCTCACCTGGCAACCTAAAATTCTGGAACGTAAAACGGTGCGCACACGCGTATATGAGCGCGTACGTGGCGTGATTGATACGTTTATTGATGGAATGCGTGGGTTTTAATAGTTTCGGGCGATGAACATTGCAAAGGAATTTTCATGAACGCGATAGATGTCCAGGGTGATGAGGCTCTGGTTACACTGCTGCTGAACGCAGATAAAGGCGATATTGATCTGCTGATCGATTACATCACCAACACTGGCAAATTTGGTTTTTCAATGTCAGACAGCGTGAAGACCGTATTGCAGGACGCCAAGCGCCACGATGTGCCCGATGAAGAAACTCTGCGCCTGCTTGTGCGGGAGTTACAGCATTTTGGTGGCAATACGTTCGTGAATCTGTTTCGTCGCAACGGTGTCGGCTATAACGAAATTGTGGATGACGTTGCCAGCCATCTGAAGATTAAAGCCCCGACCTCAACCACTGTAGAAGAAAAAGAAGCGCTGATCATTGACTGTGTCTTTACCTCATCATGGAAAAAAATGTCGGATGATGAACGCAGCCAGATTCTGCGTGATATGGGTATAAGCCCATCTGTCAGCATGGATATGCCCGTCTGGCAGAGAGCAGCATTAGTTGCCAATGGTCTTGCCCAAACTACAGCAGGCAAAGCCCTGCCATTAATGGCAGGGCTTGGGATCGGCCGTGTTTTGGGAGTTCTTACGGGGCCAGTTGGTCTGGCTATTACCGGTCTGTATACAGCCTATGACATCTCAAACCCGGCATTTCGAGTGACCCTGCCCTGCGTGGTGCAGATTGCCTGGATTCGTTTAAAAAACTCCCACCAGTTCCGACTTGCCACCCAATCATCACCAGCCACGATGCCTGCTCTCACATACGATCAACGCTGGGGATTTGGGCAGGATATTAACCAACCTGCGCTTACGGTTTCGACAATTCCTCCTTCGGAACTTATCAGCACGGAAGCGATGCAGGAACAGGATATTACCGGTATTTCACGCCTGAGCCCGCTTTTACAAACGTTGCCCTCACTGGCGACCTCTGCACATGTTGCCAGCCATCAATATATGGAGGTCATTATTAATAGCCCTCTGGCGAGTGTAAAAGGTGGCCCAGGTTTTCGTGGATTCAGCCTGGGAGAAAAAGGTATTAAGGAACATGCCGTTCTGCTTAATCCTGACAAACTCAATCAACTTATTAACGCTGGTATGTTGTTGAATGTTGCTTCTGCTGTGTTGGCGCAAAAACATCTGGCAGATATCAGCAAGAAATTGACGGAAATTGTTGAGGCGGTGCGTGAGGTTTCTGCGTTCCAAAACAATGCACGTAAGTCAGAGATCATTGGAGCTATACAGTATTTGCAGCAAATTACCCCCGTGGTACTAGAGGGGCAATGCTCACCCGCAATACGCCAAAAACTGGAAGATATTGAAGTCCAGTTTTCCGCCCTGCAGGCACACTTACTGACTGATATTACTGCTGCTGGCGACAAAGTGTCGGCGCTTAAAGACCGTGGGCTCTTTGGCAGTACGGAAATTACGAACAAGATCCAAACCCAGCAAAAGATCCTTGATGAGCGAATCCATGAATGGGACCTGGCAATTAAGGTTCGTGCGCAAGCATTGCATCTTCTGACTCATGCCGAAGGTGACACAACACTCGTCAAGCACCGCCAACAAACTATTGTTAATAACTATCAGCAGTTCGAAAGCGTTATTGACAAAGTTGAGCGTCAGCTTCACCAGCGGATACAAGGCATTAGCGCATTGACGGAACAGAGCAATACTACCAATGCCAATAAAGTATTACTGAGGAAATGGACGACTACTACGTTAATGCAGCAAAAGATGGCTATTGAAGAAGCCCATTTGTCGTTCGCGCAATTCCAACAAGGATTGTTGGCTGAGCAACCGCAATCTGCACGATTACTGGTAGAAATGCAGGATGGAAAACCGGTGAAGTGTTTTGAATTGCCGGCGGTGTAAAACAACACTTCTCACTGGATAGCGGTTATCTAATGGAGTACCTACATTATGGATTTTTCTGACAACGTTTACACAAATTCGTCATCGACAACGCTAAATGAAGAACAGAGCATGGCGCTCACAGCGATGAACGAATGGTTATGTGACGGCGACTGCAAGGTCTTTGCCCTAACAGGAGCCTATGGCACAGGAAAAGCGAAGGTACTTCAGGCGCTGCTGAAGCAAATGCCAAAAACTATAACCACTCGTCGTTATTTGGCTCCTAACGCTCGAACTGCCAGACTGCACGTTACCGGTCAGATAGAAGAAGTTACCAGTATCTATACCTGGATCTACAGCCAACACCCTCAGGATATAAAAGAAGATAAGCCGTGGTACCCGATTAACTGTCAAGATCATGAAGTTTTTAACGCACCACAAGAGTCCTTGTTAGTCATTTTCGATGCACATTTGCTCGGTAATGATTTCTTTGCCTCAGATACTGCACTTTACGGTAGTGGTTATATTCTCAGCGATTTTTTGTTGCTGTTGAAAGGGAAAATGCAGGATGCTCAGCCGCAATCACTACCTAAAATTTTGTTACTTGGCGACCCTTATCAGCTAAGGCGCGGTGCCAAAGAGAAAAGTCTGCTGGAAGGCCTGATATTCCAACAGCAACAGATCCCTTTCCGTACAGTTGAGTTGAATTCACAGGATCGTGATTTTGAATCACGGAATGAACAGCTCGATTTTCAGCGCGAATTGGTTGGCCAACTCGCTGCACAAAAATTCATTCAATTACCCATCTGCCAGCAGCAAGCGCTCCGTACTATAACCAAGGGAGAGCAAACAGCTCAGATTGCCGAAGATCTTATCTCTCCGGGCAGTGAGTGCATTTATCTCTGTGCAACTAACGAACGGGCTCAAGCCGTAAATTTTGGTATCCGAAGCAGGTATTTACAGGCACGAGTGCCGGGTCATTTAGTAGAAGGGGACCGTATTGAAATTTATAACAAAACCTTTAGTTTTGATCATGATGGTGATGCGTTGAGTGGACACATGCCGCTACATGCAGGACAATTCGCAAGAGTAACTCAAGCAGCCAGAGGTTTCTTCAGTAAAAGCATTACGCTTAAAGGCCGAGATAAACCCACGACCGTTGAATTTGCCCACGTTACACTCCAAAGCAATGACACCTTCTCCACCGTACTCTACCTCCCGGAGTTTCTGACTTCGCTTAAACCTGAACTTGATACTGACAAACTGCTGGCACTACGTATTTGGGCACGAGAAGAGGCAGATGAGCAGGTTAAGGACTCGAAATCTTCCCTAGCAGGGATGGATAAAAAAAGCTCGGAATACAAGGCAGCACGCGAAGAGTATCAAAAAAAACATAGTAATTTGATTCTCAATAGTAAATTTACCTACGCCGCTCGACTTCGCTACGCCTGGGCACTCACTGTGCATAGGGCGCAGTCACATCCTCCATTTAACAGGGTGATTCTGGACGCGAGTGCTGCCCACGATACTGACAACCCGGCTACCGATAGTTATTTCCGTTGGCTTTATACCGCCACAACACGAACCATGCATACGCTGGATATACTTAACTATCCTACGCTTAACCCGCTATCAAAAACTGAATGGCATTTATCCTCTCTCAGAACAGTACCATTGGTTGTAAAGCAGCGTTTTCACTTTGCTAAAAACAGAATACCTACAGAGAGTGAATTAAATTCAGTACTACCTACTGGGTTCAACCCCGAGACACCTGCGTTATTTGCGCTGCTGTTGACGATAAGTGACGCACTTCATCATAGTGCGTGGCGTATCAGTTCAATACACCAGCATCCCTATAAAGAACGCTATTTCCTTAATAACGAATTCGGTGAAGCAACACTAGACTTCGATTATAACGGTAAATTTGAGGTAACTATTGGGAAATGTCAGGGGCTAAGTGGCAATGCTCAACTGGAACAAGAGTTAAGACAACTGCTCAATACACCAGTAGTTTGGCTCGATGATAACATCCGTATAGCTATGCATTTTATCGATACCCTAATTGCCAAAAAAGGATGGCGAATAATTGACATCGATGAGAAACCATACAAGGTGTTCGCTATTGCAGAGCATTCCGCAGGCAAATTAAAACTGGATATTAATATACCTTCTGCGAGTAGCATTTCTCGAAAAGGCGTTATCAGTAGTATTCATCTGGTCCAAGCTGATTCTGAAGATGTAAGCGCACAATTTAAGGTGGATTTCATTGATGGCTGAGCAAGTTTTTCAACAAATAAACCGTTTGAGAAAAAGTGGTGAACTGGATGCGGCCTGGGAACTGGGTTGTACAACAGTGCAACAAAACCCAAGTGATAGCTTTCTTAAAGGGGCTTTCTTCTGGGTATGTTATGCATATTTAAAAGAAGTACGGGATACTATTAAAGCGCGAGCCGCAGCAGGGAAAAGTGAGTTTACCCCTACACAACGAGAAGCTGAACGAATCGACTTTTTATTGGACTGGATAATCTGGCTTGATTTACCAGACAGTGGTTTCGAGTATCGCAGCCTGTTACTTATCTTTCAGGCTAATTTGGAGCATTTCCCCAAATTGATGCTGCTACTGACCAAACATGCGAAAACCCTATTCAGTCCGGAAGACAAACAGCCGTTTATTACGGAGAAAGGCGAATCCCCTAGCTTGATGCTGAAATTTACCCGCAAGCTTGCGAAAACCTGGAGTAGCCAGACTACATTGCGTCATCTATCTGTGGATGACCTACTCAATTTACTGACACTGACACGCCGTGAAGTTAAAGATACCCAACAACTAATCTGGCTTGATTATGACGAAGCACGATGCCTTATTGTTGCCAAACGCTACGAAGAGGCGCGAAAACGAATACTGACAGTACTGCGTAAAAAACAGAATGAAGCCTGGGCGTGGGGGGCACTAGCGGCCACTTATCGGCAGAAAGATCCTCAAGCTGCTATTACATTGTTTGCTAAAGCTTTGAGTTGTGCCCACGATGATGCTCTGGCGCTTCCGACTCTAAAGGGATTCGCTGCACTGTTAGCAGCTGAAGGTCTTCATAACGAAGCATCAATCTGTGTACAAAGGGCTGTTAATTGTTATCTGCATAACGGTTGGCAGATAAAAACTGATCTTGAACAGCTACTCAACCAACCCTGGTATAATCCCCAGGTAAATACCGAGTTACTGACCCCATTTATACTGCTGCGTTCTCAGAGTGCGACAGATTATCTTTTTGGAGAGCGTGTCCAGAAGCTAGCTTTAGTTCAGAATATCCATGCTGGGAATCGTGGATTCCATGTTTGGGTTAGCCGAAGTCAAAGCTTGTCCGTTAGAATGAAACTTTGGTCTGAGGAATGGTCACTTTCACCAGGTGATTACGTTCAATTAACTATCACCGAAGAGGATCAGTCAGTCATTGCTGTCACACCGGCTACAGCCCAACCGCTCGCTGATGCCGGTGAGATAGAAGATATACTACACGTGACAGATAAAGGTTTTGCTTTTGTCGGTGATACTTTCATCCCAAAACATCTTGTACCTGAAGGAATGGACGGCCAAAAGGTACACGTTGTACGTGTTACTGAACTAGATAAAACCAAGAATCGTTATGGTTGGCGAGCATTAAAAGTAACTTGTTCCTGATGATTCATATATCGGATGCAGACAAATCAGGCCTTTCCATCCATAAGAAAGGCCATTGTTGTAAAAAATAAATCAACCTCGGCTACAACCGAAATTACGGTCTCCATCACCGAAGATTTTTGTTCGCACCTTAGTCATATAATCTACCCTATTCATTAAGTCGTTATAAGTTTGTTCAAAGTTGTCTCTTTTACGATTGAGGAGATATTTCCCATTTGATGGGTAATGAACTAATTTTCCAGAGTCATCTATTGGAACACCAAGTGCACCATACCAAGCTGTAGTAATCATTGTTCGTAAGGTGTTACGACTCAAGTCGTAATCTCCCAGATGATAATAAGCCTCCTGATTAAAACACAATATCAGATGGTAATGTCGTTTCCCATTTGCGGTATATTCCCTGACCCATGCGTAACGTAAGGTGGAGTATCGATTATCCGGCCAATCTTTCCTTTTTGTTTTAAGGTGCTTATGGTGCTCAAGCTTTGCTTTTAATGCACTGGTAAAACGAGATATTGCACCAGAGTCTACTCTGGGTTGAAAGAATGGGTTATCCAGATTTTCCGTATTTATTGGGTCATGTAAATCAACACGTATAATCATTGTATTAGGATGCTCATTCAGTGATTCATCAATGACCTGTTTAATCCTATTCTGATACAGGGTTACATGTGAACCAAACTCACTGTCATATGTCATATATATCCTACCAAGTGATATTGGGATATTGAATGGACCGCATATATAGTACCTATCAAGATAACAACCCCTTAATGGTTATGGGCTCAGTTTATATATTTACTCTTGAATTAAATATTTATTCAGACGTACGATATCAAGATATTGATCCTGCTATGGCTATAAATACTGTCTTACCTTTCTTTGCTGCGAGTATTCTATTTTGAGAATATAGCGTATTAAGCAACTCATTTGCTTTACTACGATTCCTGAATTTATTAGGGCCGTATTGGAGCACTGTATTTTTAGTAATCCAAGATGCCTTGAGCCGAATACAATGATTTTTTATCCACCAATAAAGTTCATCAGCCTCCGAGATTGCCAGCGTGAATTCCTGGGGTTTAGAAAACAAGCGTACGTACTCGTCAACATACCAGGCAATTATCTCTACTGCGGCCTCAACTGTTAAAAGTGAGATATCCCCCTCATCACCGTTGAAATGGTGCAATAGTGCGGCTATTCTTGCCATATTTTCTGCCATTTTTGATGCATAATCTTTAAAATTTGACAGTATTCCAAGAATCCCCATTTCAGACTCAACTTTGTTAGAAAATTCAATCCAGCGTTTTTCTGCTTCTGCAGTAAATCGGAGGCAAAGACGCTCATTTTCATTATTCTTGGCAATACTTTCGTTAACGATCTCCATGATTCTTTGATGAAATATTGGTAGATGTTCAGTTGACACAACCGGGTTAGTAATTTGTCTATTACCTTGTGTTGAACCAGGATGGCAGATAAGGCATCGTGCGAAGAAACCTATCCCCTTAGCCAGATCACCTTTCCGCTCCATATAACCGTTAAAAACATCAGGCTGGACCATTAGTGACAGCGTCATTCTGGCATCTCTGATTAATTTTTCAGGCTCACTTTTCCTTTCTACAGGAAACATTGCACCATCCCACATCTTATTGATGAAAGGCAGTTCGTTCAGCGTGTAACCATTAAAAATAGTGCCAGCCTCATCAGACATAATGCCTACAGATCGCCAGTAGCCACAGAGGTAATCTTTAATGGCCGCGGGGGTGGCGTCGTTAAATATCTGCTTGAACCTCACCGGTGATTTAGGGGGCGACGCCAGCAGCGATTTAAGCTTTTCATTTGTTGCCAAATGATCTTTGTTACGTCTAATATCTGATTTGAGTTTTGACATCAGAGCTTTTTTTTCAATATTAAAAATTGCTTCATCATTTCGCCAGACAGTAAGATCATGGGTGTACTTTTCAAACAAATTTTCCTCCAGCTGATATAATGGATCCATCAGAAGTTTGTCAACCGTACTTTTTCTTTCACCAGATTCTGCCAGTGTAAGTAAAAAAAGTGATACCGGGCCACTCAGATTTTTCAGTCGGCAAACATCAATCCGGTTCTGGCAGGCAAGCGAAATAACCCCCAGTACCGATGCGGCAATCAAAGCCTGAGGAGCCTGCGTCTGCTGCTCCACTTCATAAATCGCATTTCTGATAATCTTCGGGAACACATGCACAGGGAAAAGACGGCCACACAACATAGATACCTCTCATTCAATTAACGTTTAAAACGATTTCATTCATATTGCTATTCCGCTATTAATCGCAGAAATAGCAGGATGAACACGTGTCATTCAGAAAAAAAACAACAAAATAAATGCACAAAATCTCCGGATGTCAACGTTCACTGATCCAATAGAGCAGGTCACTTAACAACCACCCACAGGATTTCAGGCCAATTGACTTACGAATCGGAAACTTACCAACATGTTCCAATTTCCACGCTGTAGAGCGGGAAATTGAGGTAATATATTGCCGCTCTTTCTCTCGCACTAATCGATCGCAAGTTTCACCATAATCTCTTAAGACTTTGATACGTTGTTCATTTGTTAACTTGAAAGGCATCATTTGAGTTTCCTTGTTGATAGCGTGAAATTATCATGCTTGAGCCAAGATACATGCACAACACTCGCGATTCTCATTAAGGAACAGAGAATCCACAGGGAAGTAAAATACATAATTATCAATCAGTTAACATGGGAACGGTTTTTCCCTTATTTAGGGATGTCTTGTTATGGCTGAGGTGTGATGTGTAACTCAAAAAAATATATGCAGACGAGATATTTGAAGGATTCATGATGGATAAGAATTGAATGTTCACTACATAAGCCACTTTCCATAAAATAAAAACTCCTTGTATCATCTGAGAATTACAGGTGTTTCGAGATGTAATCCTCAGATTAAAGAAGGCTACTGTTTAGCATCCATTTTTTTAAATTCTGTACACCATGCTTCAACTGTCTTTAAGTTAAAGGTGTAAACAACACCATGTAACTTTGCGAGGGAGTCTAAGTTATTAACAAAATCCTTTGCAGTAAAGTTGCATTCTGCATAACACTCTTTGCTCAGAAGATAAATTGCATTTAATGCTGGTGGCCTGATTTTAGTATTACTATTGTTATTTTTAAATTTTTTTTCATTATTTGATAACTGTTTTTTTAGCTCGTTATTTTCGTCTCTAAACATTTCAATGTCTTTGATAAAATTTTCTTTATCAATAATGAAGTTTTTCGTATCTTTATAATAATTTTTCACATCACCTAAAAGATTATTATTTTCCCTTCTTAACTCATTATTTATCTTCAGTAGTTCTTCAAAATTTTCTCTTGTAAAATTAGATTTATCAAACATTTTTTATCCTTATAAAATCAATAAATAGCTTACAACCACAATAAATTACGCTACACAATGAGAAATTAAATGGACTAGTCTCCCCCCAAACACCTACAATCCTAGTAGCAGCTATAAGGAAATTTTTCATGAGCAAACATACATCATCTCAAGTGACCAAAGCAAAAATCCTCCGTGCGGTTGCCAGCTCAACCGCGATAGAAACCGGCGAATCTGTGCAAAAGATTGAGCAGCAGCTCAAAAAAAATCAGGCACAAGCGAAAGCCGTCGGCCTCGCCCGTTAATCTGGCAAGATGTCGCTCACCAGTTGTATCATGGGGCTGTAGTTCCCTGATACGCCCGCCTGTATTGCCTTGAAGTAAAACGCCTTGTGCTCATCCCACAGGCTGTAATCAAGCAAGCCCTTTCCTGCCAGAACAGAAAGCACATCGCAAAGTAGCCGCGACAGACGCCCGTTACCTTCTCTGAATGGGTGGATCAAAATAAACTCAATATGGCATTCAGCCAGATAACTAACCAGCTCCAGACGATCCAAGGATTTCAGTTCACCAGACCGGGAAAGAAACTGCTTCTCGAAACCATCAAGAAGAAGCGGAATTCTGTCGGCAGCGGCAAATTGAAAACTGTCTTTAGTCAGGTTGGCATTGCGTAACCTCCCAGCCCAGTCATACACATTCCCCAACCATTGGCGATGCCACCTGCTGATGTGCTCAAATGCCAGCGCCTCAGGCGGCTGGCCTTCAATAAATAGCTGTTCATACAGCATCAGCAGCAAGCCAGACTCCAGCGCCTCCATTTCCTGTTCATCAATGATCCCCAGCTTATTGGCAAGTACCAGGTCACCAGAACCAGGCTGATAGCGCTCTTCTGCAGAATTAAGCTCATATTTTGACAAGCTCTTACCTCCGCCCAAACAAGTTCACAACGTTGTTTTCCTGCTGCCGTTGATAGTTGTTAACCCGATCTTCCCAGATCTCAAGCGCCCTGCGCTTTTCAGTTAGGTAATCATAACGGTCATAGTGTTTCGAGCTGACGTCGTTCAAAGCGTGATTCTGAATACGGTCGCGGATCTCTTTGCTGATCCCCGCCTCTCCCATCAGCGTTTTACAGGTCCGACGTAAATCTCGCGCCGTGAAAACTTTAAACTCAGGATTAAAAGCCCGGAAATACATGATAGAACGCGCCAAACTATCGGTGCGTACTGGGCGCTCACCGTTGGTAGATAGCGGGAAAATATAGGGACTGTTACTTTCCTTAGTCAGCTCTTTAACTGAAGCTAATTCCTGTAATGCCGACTCAGTCATCGGGATCAGATGCTCACGCTTGTTTTTCGATACATCAGCTATGACCAGTAACGTCTTTTGCTGCCAGTCAATCGCGCTCCACTGGCTGGCAATCATTTCAAACGGGCGCTGCCCACCAGCATAAACACAGAAGCGGATAAGGTGCTGCATCAACGGCCCAACGTTAGTTGCCTGAGCGAACTGCTCCATGACAACACGCAACTCTTCCAGCGTTAGCCATGTATCACCCACTTTTTCCGCCGAAGACTGCTTCGGTATGGCCGATACCGGGTTAACTTCAAGGCCGAACGTAATACCCACGCTGGTATTCATCGGATCGTTATCAGCTTTCAGACCATAGTTGAATGCCGCCATCAGATAAGAACGAACTCGATTCGCATGGACCACCGCATCACGCTGGATAATACCCGAGAGGATGGTTTTGATCTGCAGAGGCGTCACGTCCTTCGCTTTAGTATCACGAGGAATAACGGTGTAGCACTCTCGCTCCATGCGCTTCAATACATCAGCCCAAGTACGCTTATTGTCGAGCTTCATCTTGTTAACGTAGCCATGTACCAATTCTTCAAACGATCCTTGAGAACGATGGATCTGCATGATGTGCTGTTCGGCCAGGCGCTGTTGCTCAAGCTCTTGCTGAGGTTCTTTTCCTTCAATAAGCCAGGCACCATACTTTTTCGCCAACTCATTGGCAGTCACCAGTTTCATCTCAGGCCAGATGCCCAACTGGATGAACTTCTCTTTCTTCCCTTTCTCAACGTAATAACGGAAATAAAAAACTTTGCTGCCTGAAGGCTGAACCTTAACGCCAAGCCTGCCAGTACCACGTTGAGCACTGTTGCTCCACACGTAGTACGCCGTGCTTTTTGTCTTCAATCCACGTATAGCAGTCTCGGTAAGATTAGCGGCCATGAGTTTACCTTTCTGAGAATAAGCGTTACCTGACCCGATGCCCATTTCGGGTCAGGTAACGGGTCAGGTAAGGATAGTACAATGGGGAAATAAGAGAACCAATCAGAAACAAAAATAACCTAATAACTGATTGATTATAAACAATTAAAAATACAAACAGAGACAATGACGAACAATTAAAAACACGCCAATTTTATGACTCATAATCGCTTGGTCGCTGGTTCAAGTCCAGCAGGGGCCACCAAACAAAGCAAGGGCTGGAGAGAAATCTCCGGCCCTTTTGCTTTTCTCGGGGATATGTTGAAACGGAAGCCATAGGGATTCAGGGTTGATTTATGACCGTTTATATCATCTCATCACAATAAAAATGCATATAGACGCAGAAAAAACGTTAGTTCAGTTGGTTCACGAGTCTCTAAGCCACGCCAGCCCTGGATTTTTACAAACCAACAAACAGTAAAATGAGGTTGGTTCAGTCTGATAAATTGTTGGTTCATTACCCCCTACCCCTCAATTTAGGGCTTTAGCACTTCAATCCCCCGGCCATACTCCTGATCCCGCAAGCGACCCAGATTGCGAATGCATATTTCCTTTCTCATTCCCTTTGGCCGTTTAAAGCGGGTGGTGGTACGCATGAGTATACATACCACCCGCGATAGCCATGCGCTTACCGGCTATTGAATCGCTCGGTTTTCAAAGAAAGGCGTATTTCCGCTGCGGAATAATTCTGAGAAAAACACTGACAGGCCGCAACCCAACAGCGTTTCAGCTGTGGGATTAAAAAGGGTGGAAAAATACGTAATTAATGACTCTGGTGAGAACTCGATTTTTTACAATCAAAACTGTGCATAGAGCGAAAATAGGGAGTCACGCTGATATTTCCATTTATGGACAACTTTCTCTATATATTGATTATTTATGAGAGGGGTAGAGACCAGCCAGGAAATATTATAAAAAACCCGATCAACGTTGTTACCTTCACAACGGATTGGACGGTAATGCCACACTGCTCCCTTTTGCGCATTTGCAGCTTTAAAACTTAATAAATTTTAATAGATTTTTTGCGGATTCGCAGATCGAACTTAGGCAATCTTTCGGTTAATTCGCGGAGCATGCGCACATAAAAACCTGCATGGGCGTTTGTTACTTTCTGGTAGCGCAGGAAAATAGTTCCAGCCTCCATTAATTTACGAATTATTCAAAATAACTATCCCCCCCGCTGATTAATCAGATAAACAAATAGAGGTAACAACGGATAAATAAAAAATTACATTCTGTAAAATAAATTCGCAGTAATGTCTGGTTAATTTCTCAACTACATGGAGTTAACTGACATGGCTATCCCAGCTTATTTATTCTTAAAGGATGATGGCGGCGCGCTGATTAAAGGTTCATCTGACGTCAAGGATCGTGAGATGAGTGTGGAGGTTTTAGCTTTTGGTCATGGTTTACATCTACCAACCGATAACAATACTGGCAAGATAACCGGAACACGCGTTCACAGCGCCATCACCTTTGAGAAGGAATTTGATTCATCAAGCCCCTATTTATACAAAGCTGTGGCGAAAGGCCAGACGCTGCAGAGCGCAGAATTTAAATGGTATCGCATCAACGATGCCGGGCAGGAAGTCGAATACTTCAACATGCTGCTGGAGAACGTGAAGGTAGTATCTGTTTGCCCGGTGATGTACGACATCAAAAACCCGGCGACCGAGAAACATAATCATCTTGAAAGCGTATCCCTCCGCTATGAGCGCATTACATGGAAACATTGCGATGGGAATATTCAATTTACTGATGCCTGGAATGAAAGATGATTAGATGTACGTTTCACCTGAATAGCGGTCAGCTATCCAATCTTAGCTGCCCCGGCATTGGATTCTTCCCGGCCTATTCTGGCAATAAAGGTGCAATGAGAAATAATCCAGATGATAGTGGCATTCAGGATGTTGGCCCATTGCCCCCAGGTAAATACTATATAGTGACAAGACCAGGAAGTGGGTTTAAACATATTGTTAAAGATGCCGCCTACTCCATTTTTTCTGGCTCAAATCACTTCACATGGTTTGCTCTGTACAGGGAAGATTCAAACATAGATGACCTTACGTTTATTGGCTGCGTGGAAAGGGGTAATTTTAGGCTGCATCCTGCTGGATATAAAGGCATTAGTAATGGCTGTATAACGTTTATCAGTAAGGATGATTTTAATATTTTCAGAGAGGCATTGCTGAGGACACCAACTTTTAAAGTCTCCAGTCAACTTGAGGCTTTTGGAACGGTGCAAGTATACTGATGAATACTAAAAAACTCCTGATAATGTGGCACCTCTTTGCATTCACATATCTCCTGATATTTATATTACTGATTGGAGCATTTCCTGAAATAGAAACGTTTTCTTACCTTACAAAAAAATACGGTTTCATTGATATTGAAAATTGGGACTTCTACTATCTTTTGTTTATCGCCCTGACGGCACTTATCGTTAATAATTTTTTTATTATTTTTTCAATGAAATTTATTAAAAGATTTAATAAAAACAGGAAGTAGAATGAACATTTACTTTGCTGTAATTATTTTAGCGTTTTCCCTGGCGACATCTTCAACAGCTTTAGCTGACCGGGAACAAGCCGCAACGAATGCTCAGGAAATGGCAGATGCCCAGCAAAGGCAAGCTGACGCAGCAGATAACGCCGCATGGGATGCCGAAATGCGTGCGGTTAAGAACCCAACCACCACCAATATGATGGAGTCATGGGATCGGGAAGATACTGCAGATGCTGCTCGGGATTCCGCAGATGCAGCCCAGACTATGGCGGATGATTTGAGCGATGAGTGACAGCAAAACCGTAATAGTGGCAATGTAAAGCACCATTCCGCTTTCAAGCCTTAATATCAAAGCGTTCGTCACAATACAGGTGTACTGATGAAACCAGCCACACATATTTTTTTATGGCTTTCTGAATTACTCGCCCTAACAGGGATTTACACCCTGCTTTGTTATTTTATTCCTGATGAAGAGTTTTTAGCATGGTATGAGGAAAACTTTGGATTCATGCAGGAAGCTAACTGGAATGACTGGTTTTCACTGATTCTCTATTTTCTGGCTATCGCCGTCACCACGTTTGCGATCTGGTTTATTGCCTCAGCCAGACAAAGGAAGTCGAATAAATCGCAGGATAAAAATATATGAAAATGAATTTGAGAAAAACATCACTATTTATCGCAATATTATTCCTGGCTGGTGGCGCTTATGCTGCTGATTGTTCAACGGTGGAAGAAATGGACGCCGCCGATACGGCCATCGCATCGATACAGAACTGGCAGGGCGTAAATTGGTTTTCCAAAAATTTCAGGCAGTGCGATGGCCGCTACATAGCGGAGGGGGCTTCTAGCGTAGTTGTCAGGCTGCTGGTGGATAACTGGAAGTCCACTGGACAACTGGGGGTAATGACGACCTAACAAGCGCAATAGCGTCTGGACGCTATCAGGAAAACAGACACAGGATGCCGGAAAACCGCTTCCTTCTACGCATTCAACTCAGGAATCTTGTTTTCCGGCAGCAGCAAAAAGACGGAAGTTAACGAGCAGGAATTCGGGCAATCACTTTAATTTCGAAATCAAACCCTGCAAGCCAGGTCACGCCCACGGCGGTCCAGTTTGGGTAAGGGGGATGCGGGAAAATAGTCTGTTTTACCTGCATGATCGTTGAAAATTGATTTTCCGGATCGGTATGAAAAGTTGTGACGTCAATCAGATCGTCAAATGTACAACCCGCTGCAGCAAGCGTCGCTTTCAGGTTATCAAACGCCAGCTGCACCTGAGCGGCAAAATCTGGCTCTGGCGTGCCATCGTCTCGGCTACCAACCTGGCCGGAAACAAACAGCAAATCACCAGAACGAATCGCGGCAGAATAACCGTGCTCTTCATAGAGAGCGTGTCGGCTGGCAGGGAAAATCGGTTCGCGCTTAATCATAGGGTATCCTGTACTTTGCTAATGTGAGAAAACGTCAGCGCAGCACGGATAGATGATTTAATATACGCTGCGTATGTTGAATTAATAACACATACGCGTCGTATGTCAAATGTAGATGGAGAAGGTATGGTGACTAAACGTCGTACTGAAACGATGGAAGAGAACCGCGCAAAGTTAGTCATGGCCGCGCGAAAAGCCTTTGCTGAAAGAGGTTTTGCCGCGTCATCCATGGATGATTTAACGGCCCGCGTGGGCCTGACACGCGGAGCCCTCTATCACAATTTTGGCGATAAAAAGGGATTACTGGCCGCGGTTGTTGCCCAGATGGACGGTGAGATGGCGCAACGTGCCAAAGCGGACGCCGCGCATGCCAGCGATGACTGGGAACGACTACTGGCTGAAGGCGTCGCCTATATCAAGATGGCATTAGACCCCGAAGTGCGCCGTATCGTGTTGCTTGACGGCCCGGCCTTTCTCGGTGATCCCGCTCAGTGGCCCAGCCAGAATAATTGTCTTGAATCCACCCGTCACACCGTAAAAAAAATGCTCGAACGCGGTGTTCTAAAAGCGGTGGATGCAGAGGCTGCAGCCCATATGTTAAACAGTGCCGCGATGAATGCCGCACTTTGGGTCGCGGCGAGCAGCGATCCTGAGAAGGCACTCCCGAACATTATCGAGGTGTTTACCCAGTTGGCAAGCGGCTTGCGCAAGCATCCCCAAGCACAATGAATATGCGTCTTTACAGCGCCAGCAAAGCCTCGGGGCGCAACATCGCCAAAAAATTTGGAATGCATTGCATCAGATGACAACGTCTTCGTATCCCTACACGCTCCACGATCTTCTCTGTCTTCGTCAATTCAATGAGACACACGGCGCTTTGCACGCAGAAGCCAGTGATAAAGCGATTGTCGAATGGGCGGAGCGACAGGTTATGCAGGGCAACGAGTCTGAAGCATTGCTGATTCTTGCCTCGTTAAATCTCGATACGCATCCCAATGCAGATGAAGTCAGAATGTATCTCGACCGTTATCTGCATGAATCCGGTCAGTCGTTGCCGGATGCAAAAATCAGCGCGTTGATTTGGCTTAAAATACAGCTGTGGAATATTATTCAGTGTGAAAACGCCAAAAAAGCGGAAACCGCATTATATGATTTCGCCATCGCGTATCTGGATTTCCCGCCACCGTTTTTCACCAGAACATGCCGCTATTTCAATGAGTTTTATTACCGTCTCTTTGACGATCTCGGCGGAGAATATCAAACGCTAGCCTCAGAAATGAGCGACTCCGCGTTGCTGTCTTATATCAAAAACCATACAACACCCTTTTATCGCGTGCTGTCAGATAACGAGTGGTTGGATTTTCTTACGACAGAATAAGACGGAAGCCACAGCCCTCTTAAGTTACCGCGCGCAGTTTCGCATGGTCCTTTCGTCACAGACTGGGTTTTATTCAGAAGGGAAAGTGGACGCTATACAGCGTCCAGGTTGATCACGTTGGGTGATGTTTCAGCTCACACCAGCGCGCGCAGTTGCTCACGCATATAGGCAGAAAAATATTCAGGGTTTTTGATAACGATGTGGCTACCGGACTTAATTTTTTCGGCCCAGCCCGCCACCTTCTCAGTAAAACCGGTATCCCATCCCTCCTGGACGCCGCGGGCTGTGACATCGTCAGCGCTCGCCGGGACACCTATCTCTTTCAAATACTTGAACATCCCCTTCGCGGTGCTTTCATCCATTGACTGTGGCGCTGATGCGGAGGTATCCATCCCACCAATGAAATCCAATGCTTTATCAATTACTGCAGGCATAGTCTTATCCTTAAAATTAACCACGTAACGAATAAGCTTCTTGTATGGCCCAAATTGGCTTTCAATACCAGGAGATCGCTAACACTTTTACATTTAGGGTCAGAAAGGGTGACCTGTTATACCCTCATAACAAGCCACTGGAAGGTGACAGCCAGGCCGGGCAATTGCCCCATCCTGTGGTAAGTGCGCCACCAAAGACAAAACCCACTTCAAAACTAAAGAAATCCCCCATCGCGCCGATCATCATCCGTGTGTATTATTTCCTGTAGCTGTGACAACAACTAACCTTAACTCAAATACTTAAGCGCCAAAGCGAAAGGCATCATGAGCACACCAATCAAACGGCTAGAAATCATTAAAAATGCCATTGAACTGGAAGATGACGACATCATCCTGAGCCAGCTGGCACGACTGAGAAGCGAAGCGTTTGATGACGAGCTGTTGTCGATCGTCACGGCGCTTGAGAATCAAAACTATACCGCGGCAATGGCCGCGATCACCGCGTGGTTGCAGAGCCAGCGGGCGATGACGCAGTGGCGCGATCCGCAGGTTGCTGCGAGCAAGCTTGAGCTCAAAGCGCTGGAAGAGCGTCTGCGCGATCTGATTGACCGTCGCAACGCACGCGTTCAGCAGTTGGATGAGTTCAACGATCTCTATTTCTCCCGTCTCGGCCCGCTGATGTCGCAAATCCTTCAGCTGCGTAAAACCCTCGCGGAGCTGAATCTACGCCGTCAGCAAGCGGAAGCGCGCCGTCGCGAAGAGGATTATCGTCGCTGTCAGCAATATATGTCGCAGGCCGTCGACGTGCTTTCGACGCTGACACAGCGCTGGCGTGAGCTGCCTGCCGATTCCGTTCAGGCCGCCGAGACGCGTAAACTCTTGCAGCAGCAAAGCGACCTGATTGCCAATTTGCTGGCTGAGGCGCAAGAGCTTGAGAGGGGCTTAACGCGTGAAGAGGAAGAGGAGCCGGCGCGTCAGGCACGCGACGAGGCCAACGAAGAGTACGAAAAATACCGCGAGCAACATCACGACGCAGAAGTGCGTATGCGCAAAGGCAAAGCGTTGTCGGAAGAGGATCAGAACGAGCTAAAACGGCTCTGGCGTCAGGCAAGCAAGCTCTGCCACCCGGACCTGGTGGCGGACGATCTGAAAGACGAAGCCAATACCATGATGGTGCAGCTCAATCAGGCCAAACAGCGCGGAGATGTCAAAGCGATTCGCTCACTGGTCGCGCGCCTGCAACAGGGCTTTGAACCGATAATGGCCAGCGACAGGTTGAACGATCTGGAGCGCATTCGCAAAAAGATGGCGCAGGTTCGCGAGCAAATCGACACGCTGGTCAGCGAGCTGGCCGAGCTGGAAAAAGAAGAGTCCTGGCTGCTGGTCTCCACGCTGAACAATATGGAATCCTATTTTACCCAGCAGGAAAAGGCGCTGCGCGAAGTCCGCACAGCGCTCGAGCATCAGGTCAATGAAGCGCAGCTGGATTCCGCAGCCTAGCTACTTAGCGTGCCAGTACGCGCTGGCACGCACCAGCTGCTGATCAATCGCGTCGGTTTCAAACTGGCGGCTCAGGTTTTTCACCACCTTCCCTTCCCCGGTCAGCCAGATAAAGTAATCCGCTGCTGGCACGCTCAGCGCCGCCAGCCGATCAGCCACTGCCTGCTCGCTGTGACCCACAATCCAGGTAATCTCAAACTCGTTCAGGTGCGCCAGATAGTCTTTGTAAGACGCATCACCCACGGTGACGACGGCATGAACTTCCGGACGATTCGGCAGCTTCGCAATCGCTTCAAGACGGCGGCGCAGAGCCGGCATTCCTGATTCATCGCACACGTACAGTTGCCATGCGTAATCCTCCGGCACCACCAGAGAGCCGCGCGGGCCACCGATGGTGAGCTTATCGCCCTCTTTCGCCTGCACAGCCCAGTTGCTCGCCAGACCATCCTCGTGAACAAAGAAATCCAGCGCCAGCTCGTGACGCACGTCATCGTACAGCGGAGTGTAGTCGCGCGCCTGCGGGCGTACGCCGTCACCCCAGTTGATACCTTCGTCGGTCACCACGGGCGGCGAAAACGTCGTACCCGGCGCCGGGAAAAAGACTTTGGTGTGGTCGTCAAAACCCCGGGAGCTGAAGCCTGCCAGAGCCTCGCCGCCTAAGACAATGCGCTGGAAACCAGGACTGACACGCTCTACGCGCAGCACGTTCAGCTCGCGAAAGCGCAGTTCATTACGGACACGTTGTGGGTAGCGGGTGGATGTCATTTCTCTGCCTTCGAATGTGAATACGATATATCTAAATAGGTTTTAAATGATAATGATTGCTAACAAATCAGATTGCAAGTCTTTTTTTGATACACTGATATCCACGAAAAACCGCCTCGCAATAATAAAATTAACTCTATAAAATTCAGTATCATGAATAAATAAACGCAAAGATAATTGCCAATTTTATAAATTTAGATATAAATTAGATATATCAAATAAAGGAGAATACACATGAGACACTCACACGACGATAGCCACCGAAGTCACCCTCACCACGGGCGTGGGGGCGAACATCATGGCGGCGGCGGGCGCCGTCAGCGATTCTTTGGTCACGGAGAGTTAAGACTGGTGATTCTGGAGATCCTGACGCGTAACGCCAGCCACGGCTATGAGCTGATCAAAGAGATTGAGAGCATGACGCAAGGGAATTACACCCCCAGTCCTGGCGTGATTTACCCTACCCTCGATTTTTTGCAGGACCAGGCGTTTATCACCATTTCGGAAGAAGAGAGTGGGCGCAAAAAGATCGCTATTACCGTTGCCGGACAACACTGGCTGGATGAAAATCAGGAACATCTGGAGCACATTCAGGCACGTATTAAAGCGCGCTGCGTTGGCTTCCAGCTGCGTAAAAATCCGCAGATGAAACGGGCGCTGGATAACTTTAAAGCGGTGCTGGATCTCAGAGTGAATCAGGGAGAAATCAGCGACGCGCAGATCAAACAAATTATCGGTGTGATTGACCGCGCGGCGCTGGAGATCTCCCAGCTGGATTAAGCTAACGCCTCCTCGCGCACGCGGAAGACTTTGACCAGCTCTTTCAGGTGCATCGCCTGATCGTTCAGGGATGCCGCTGCAGCCACGGACTCCTCCACCAGCGCGGAGTTCTGTTGGGTGGTCGAGTCGATCAAACCAATCGCGCTGTTGATCTGCGAAATGCCTTCCGTCTGTTCGTGGCTGGCCTGGCGAATATCGCGCAGGATCAGATCCATCCCTTCCACATTCCCGACCATACCGTTGATCAGCGCGCTGGCTTTTTCGACCAGGCTCATGCCGTCCTGAGTCTGGCTGCTTGAACTTTCGATTAACTCGCGGATTTCACTGGCTGATGAAGCGCTCTTCTGCGCGAGCTGACGAACTTCACCCGCTACCACCGCAAAACCGCGGCCGTGCTCGCCCGCACGCGCGGCTTCAACCGCCGCATTCAGCGCCAGAATATTGGTCTGGAAAGCAATCGCGTCAATGAGGTTGATGATGTCCGACATGCGGTTAGAGGTTTCATTAATCAGACGCATTTTTTGCGTCACCTGCTTCATCATCTCGCCGTTGCTTTTCACCACGGTTGCGGCATCTGCGGACAGGTTCGTGGCTTCGCCGGTATGCGCCGCCGTGTTTTTCACCGTCGCAGTAATCTGCTCCATCGAAGCTGCAGTCTGTTCAACAGAACTGGCCTGCTCTTCGGTACGCGCCGCCAGATCCTGATTGCCCGCCACAATCTGCGCGGCCGCGCTGGAGATATTCTCCGAGCCGGTTTGCACCTGTTGTACAATGTCCAGCAGACGCGTTTTCATTTCCATCAGAGCGTGGAGAAGCAGACCCGTCTCGTCTTTGGAGCGTGTGGTGATATTGCGCGTCAAATCACCTTCAGCGATGGCTTCCGCAAAGGAGACCGCCTCGCCCAGCGGACGCGTAATGGAACGCACGATAAACCAACCAACCGTGCTGCCAATGATCACGCTGAGAACCGTCAATAATACCAGCAGCAGGCGGTTGGATTTGAAATCACTGTCTACCTGCTGACCCGCGTTGTGCATTTCACTGTTCTGCACCGCGATCAGCTCCTGCACTTTCGCCTTGTAGGCTTGTTGCAGATCCACCGTCTTGGTCATCATTTCCTGGATCGCGCCCGCACGATCGTTGTTTTGCACGGCCTGCAAAATACGGTAACGGGAGTCCAGATATTCCTGACGCACTGCAGCGATACCCGCCAGGATTTGCTGTGATTTTTTATCTTGCAGGGAGCGATTGAGGTCGGTGAGGATCACGGTAATACGCTCGCTCAGCGCTTTCAGGTGCTGCTGAGACTGTTCCGTATAGCGACCCTGTTCGTCCAGCAACATGATCTGCTGAGTGCTTACAAACTCCTGGAAGTTTTCGATTAACTGATTGGCTTTCACCGTTGTCGGATAATCGTTGTTAATAATGGACTGCATCCCGTTATTTGCTCGATTCTGGCTCATGAGCGACAGGCTGGCGCTCACCACCATGAGTAAAATTAAGAATCCAAAAGCCAGAAATAATTTCGTGCCGATCTTTACGCCATGTAAAAACATATATACTCCATCAAGGTGATTATTTCTCAGACGATCTGCTTTATCGGTAACTTACGCGCTAACTTTATGACTTTGATCGTTTTTATATTTCATAACCACTACAATGGATAGGCATAATCTATTAATAACCGCCCATTGATCGATGCAGAACCATAAAATATGGCCTTTTTGAAATAGCGTTTGGGTAAGTTGGCTTAGGTTGGGATATAAAACTGATGAACTTTTTTTAGTTATTTAATATAAAAACAACAACAATGAATAAATATCACCACCCTCTCTGGAAAGAAAAAAGCCGTTTATTCCATACGAAATAAACGGCTTTTTTGGAACATAATTTCACTTAATGGAGCACGGTAACCGCATCCTCAAGACGGCCTGCGCGCTGCTTCACCATTGCCGAAACGCGAGCGCTTTCCTCCACCAAATCGGCGTTTTTCTGAGTAATGCTGTTCAGTTCTGCCACCGCACGCGTCAGGTCAGAAAGACCGGTCGCCTGTTCCGACGTTGAGTGGCTAATTTGCGCGATCAGGCGCGTGACGTTTTGCACCTGCTCGACGATGTCATCCATCGTACGCCCCGCAGCATGAACCTGATCGGACCCCGACTGTACTTTGCTGGCACTGGCGTCAATCAGCTTGCGAATATCATTGGCGGCATTGGCGCTGCGGCTCGCCAGGTGACGCACTTCACCCGCCACGACGGCAAAACCTTTACCTTGCTCCCCCGCACGCGCGGCTTCTACCGCCGCATTCAGCGCCAGAATGTTGGTCTGGAACGCGATATCGTTAATCAACTTGGTGATTGAGCCGATGCGCTGAGTGCTGTCGGCGATTTCGTCCATCGTTTTCACCACGGTCTGCATCGCATTGCCGCCTTCGGACGCTGCACCGCTGGCCACCATCGAGAGTTTGTCCGCTGCCGCAGCGGTTTCAGAGTTGCTCTGCACCGATGCGGCCATCTGATTCATGGTCGCCACCGTGTGCTGCACATTTTCTACCGTCTGACGGGTGCGATCGTTCAGGTCTTCATTGCCCTTTGCCAGACGATCGCTTCCGTCGCGCACGCTCACGACCTGGTTTGACACATCATTGATAAGCCACCGACACATCAGACCTAACTGGCCGATGGCGCGCAGGGTTAATCCCAGCTCATCGCTGCGATTCAGATGCTCCACGCTGTTACGATCGCCCGTAGCGACTCTTAGCGCCTGGCGCGCAACGTTTTCGACCGGACGCACAATTTGCTGTTCAAACAGCATTGTGCCGAGCAGCATCACCGCTGCGCTCACGCCCAGAGCGGCCCAGCTGGCATCCGTCGCGACCAGCGACACAACAAGCATCGCAAACAATGCCGTCATCACGCCACGCACGCGCCAGCGCAGCGGCATCGCCGGTAATTTCCCCAGCCAGCCCTTGCTCACCACCAGCCCTTTGTGCACACGCTTATTGCATCGTCCTTCGTTGAGGGCTTTGTAGAGTGGTTCAACGGCCGCGATCTCCTCCGCTTTCGCTCGGGTGCGGATCGACATATATCCTGTCACCTGGCCGCCACGCACCATCGGTACGGCGTTGGCACGCACCCAATAGTGATCGCCATTTTTACGACGGTTTTTAACAATTCCGCTCCACGGCTCGCCCTGCTGCAGGGTGTACCACATGTCAGCAAAGGCCGCTTTTGGCATATCCGGATGGCGCACCATGTTGTGCGGTTGTCCCATCAACTCTTCCAGTTGGTAGCCACTCACTTTCACGAACGTATCGTTAGCGTGAGTCATATAACTGTTGAGATCGGTGGTGGACATCAAGGTGGTATCGTCGTTCAGAGGATATTCATTCTGAGTGACATACGTTTGAGAGGACATTATGGCTATACCTTGCAGGTTATTTGATTGTTAATTTTGTGTCTTGATCCTTTTTCGGCGGTTACCAATTTATCTTTAGTTGTTAAAATTGATCCAGATCGCAATTTGCGTTTAAACCGCACTTTTTGTACGTTTTTATAATTAATTGATTTGTAATACTTTCATTGAGAAATTACCCACAAAGGCCTATCTGTTAAGGACTCCTTAATAAGGTGGTGATGCACTACCACAGTGCAATTGCCCCGATTGGGCGCAAATGCACCCTCAAAAAGCCCACCGGCAAACCTTGAATTCCCTGCCCGACGCGATTAAATTTTGCGCAACATTATTTTAACCTGGCGTTTATCCCGATTTTCAGCGTGCCCCCAGATGTGGCGTAAACCCTGCAATAATTAAGTCAGTATCATGTGATACGCGATACCCCGGAGCTTATTTTGAACAGGTTACCTTCCAGCGCCTCGGCTCTTGCCTGCACCGCGCACGCACTGAATCTCATTGAAAAGCGAACGCTTGATCATGAGGAGATGAAACAACTTAACCGAGAGGTGATTGATTACTTCAAAGAACATGTGAATCCGGGGTTTTTAGAGTACCGAAAATCTGTTACCGCTGGCGGGGATTACGGAGCCGTAGAGTGGCAAGCGGGAAGTCTGAATACGCTTGTTGACACCCAAGGACAGGAATTTATCGATTGCCTGGGTGGTTTTGGAATTTTCAACGTGGGGCACCGTAATCCAGTTGTGGTTTCCGCCGTACAGAATCAGCTCGCCAAACAACCCCTTCACAGCCAGGAATTGCTCGACCCGCTTCGCGCGATGCTCGCGAAAACGCTGGCGGCGCTCACGCCTGGCAAACTGAAATACAGCTTCTTCAGCAATAGCGGCACGGAATCGGTCGAAGCGGCGCTCAAACTCGCCAAGGCGTACCAGTCTCCGCGCGGCAAATTCACCTTTATCGCCACCAGCGGCGCGTTCCACGGTAAATCGCTGGGTGCGCTGTCAGCAACCGCCAAATCCACTTTCCGCAAACCGTTTATGCCGCTGCTGCCGGGCTTTCGCCATGTGCCGTTTGGGGATATCAACGCGATGCGCACCATGCTGACCGAATGCCGTAAAACCGGTGATGACGTGGCGGCGGTGATCCTGGAACCGATTCAGGGTGAAGGCGGCGTGATCCTGCCACCGGTAGGCTATTTACCGGCGGTCCGTAAGCTGTGCGACGAGTTCGATGCGCTGCTGATTCTGGATGAAGTCCAGACCGGAATGGGCCGTACCGGCAAAATGTTTGCCTGCGAGCACGAAAACGTCCAGCCCGACATTCTCTGTCTGGCGAAAGCGCTCGGCGGCGGCGTGATGCCGATTGGTGCGACGGTGGCCACTGAAGAGGTGTTCTCGGTACTGTTCGATAACCCGTTCCTTCATACCACCACGTTTGGCGGCAACCCGCTCTCCTGTGCAGCGGCACTGGCCACCATCAACGTTTTACTTGAGCAGAACTTGCCCGCTCAGGCGGAACAGAAAGGTGACATGCTGCTGGATGGTTTCTTGCAGTTAGGCCGTGAATACCCGGATCTGGTGCAGGATGCACGCGGCAAAGGGATGCTGATGGCGATTGAATTTGTGGATAATGAAATCGGCTATAGTTTTGCGAGTGAGATGTTCCGCCAGCGGGTTTTAGTGGCCGGAACGCTCAACAACTCAAAAACCATTCGTATTGAACCGCCGTTAACGCTGACGATTGAGCAGTGTGAACAGGTGCTAAAAGCAACGCGTACCGCGCTGGCAGCACTGCGTGTCTCCGTTGAAGAGGCTTAGTATTCGGCCCCCTCTCGGTCCTGAGAGGGGGTTTCTTAGCGATGATACTCCGCGACGGTCATGGTAAAGCGCAACACGCTTTTCCCTTGATTGCCGTAGCTGTGCGCCGACTCGGTTTTAGCCACTGCCGATGCGCCAGCCGTGATTTTCGTCACCGTTTCGCCCACCGTGAGCGTCAATTCACCGTCATTCACATGCAGCAACTCGACCGTTCCGGCTGGATGCCCGGATGAGTGAAAACCTTCCCCCGGATACATCTCCCAGCACCATAGCTCAATCATGTCAGGCCCCGCCGTTCCCGCCAGCAGTTTCGCACTACCGCCCTGCTCCCCCTGCCACAACACGGGAATAGCCGTTTCCTCGATAAGATGCACCAGCGGTTCGCTGGACACATTCACAATGTCAGCCACCGACACGCCAAGCGCCGCCGCCAGCTTACAGAGGATCGCAATGCTGGGATTGGCAGCCCCTTTTTCGATCTCCACTAACATCCCTTTGCTGACGCTGGCGCGGCGGGATAGCTCGTCCAGTGACAACTTTTTGTCTTTACGCCAGCTGCGGATACGGCTGGCAACAGCCAAACTCACTTGGGCGATATCAGCACCCGAATCGGTCATTATATTGACTTTATCAGTCATTGGTCACTACCATGGTATAAAACAGTCATTACAGGATTATTTATGTCTCTTGTCACGCCGTCAATAGATCCTCGTCTTGCGTCAATCGCGGCAGGGTTCCGCGCCCTGAGCATCATGGTTGAGGCTGCGCCTATTCTTCATCCCGACGTCGCGCCCGCGGCACTAGCCCGCGCCTGTCAGCAGGTTTTAAACGATGATGTCGCCTGGGCTAGTGCGCATCTCACCGCCTGGGACGACGTCTTTATAGCCTTTGGTGCAAAGCCTAAACGTACACCTTGCTCAGCTAATGCCCTGCGTAAGCGCGTGCTGAAAGAGGGCGAATTGCCCTCTCTGGATCCGATCGTCGATATCTACAATGCCATCAGCGTTCGCTACGCCATCCCGGTGGGTGGCGAAAATTTCGCAGCGTATTCAGGCGTGCCTCGCCTGACGATTGCCGACGGCAGCGAGCCGTTCGATACCCTGAAAGAGGGTCAGCCGATTGTCGAATACCCGGATTCGGGAGAGGTTATCTGGCGCGATGACATCGGCGTAACCTGTCGCCGCTGGAACTGGCGACAGGGCGTGAGAACGCGTCTGGATAGTCAGGCCAAAACGATGTGGTTTATTCTTGAAAGCCTGCCCGCGATGCCTTATGAAGCGCTGCAAGCGGCAGGTGAGGAGTTAATCAGTCACCTGCAACAGCTCATGCCTGGCGCCGTGGCACACAGTGAAATTATTGCCCTTTGATAAATGTCCGGGCGGCACGCCGCCTGCCCGGCTATTTTTATTCCGGCATCAGCCCCACAAAACTGCGCTTCTTGCGCGGCTCCGACATCAAATCTTCGAGCTTATCCACGCAGGCCAGATAGTGCGGCGTTTTCTTATGTGCCATCACCGCCTCTTCATTTTTGTAGGCTTCGTAGATAAAGAATCGCGTTTTCACGCGCGGGTCCTGCAGGACATCAAAGCGCAGATTCCCCGGCTCCTGAATCGCGCCTTCATGATTGGCGCGGAATACATCCAGAAACTCATCCACGCGCTCCGGCTTAATGTTGATCTCCACTAGCGTCACGTTCATTGCCCTTCTCCCTGTTTTTCTTCCTGCCAGAACTGGAACGCCTCGCGGGCGCTCATGTTCTCGTGAACCACTTTCTTGACCGCCTTCAGCATCGCCAGCGGCGCGCTGGACTGGAAAATATTGCGTCCCATATCGACGCCGGATGCACCCTGATCGATGGCGCGGAAGCACATCTCCAGCGCTTCGTGTTCCGGTAGCTTTTTGCCCCCGGCGATGACAATCGGCACCGGACAGCTGGCGGCGACTTTTTCAAACCCCTCTTCCACGAAATAGGTTTTAACGATCTGGGCACCCATCTCAGCGGCGATGCGGCTGGCGAGCGAGAAATAGCGCGCGTCGCGTGCCATCTCTTTGCCCACGCCGGTCACGGCCAGCGTCGGGATGCCGTAGCGATTACCTGCATCGACCAGCTTGATAATGTTGTTGATCGACTGATGCTCACATTCGCTGCCGATATACACCTGCGCCGCCACCGCGCAGACGTTCAGGCGCAGCGCATCTTCCATCGCCACTGCCACGCATTCGTTCGACAGCTCGCCCAAAATCGAGTTACCGCCCGATGCGCGCAGCACCACCGGTTTATTGGTGGCGGGCGGCACAGTGCTGCGCAAAATCCCGCGCGTACACATCAGCACATCGGTTTCGGCGAATAACGGCGCGATCGACAGATCGATACGCTCAAGCCCGGTGGTCGGTCCCTGAAAATAGCCATGATCGAAGGCCAGCATCACCGTACGGTTGCTTGTTGGGTTAAAGATACGCGCGAGCCTGGACTGCATGCCCCAGTCCAGCGCACCGCAGCCCTTCAGGGTGAACGGCACGTTCTGCTGCGGCGTGCCGATACCAAAATCTTTGCCGTCTTTGATGTCATCTAAATCAGCCATTTCTTCCCCCCGTCAGAAGTCGTATTTGTCGATATTCTCTTTGGTGAACACCACGCGCTCCGGCAGCAGCACGATGCCGTTACCCTTCGCTTCATACTGATAGCCCTGCACGCTGTTTGGCTCGACCTTCAGCACACCAATACCTTTAACGTCCACGCTATCGCCTACGTTAAGATCGCCCTTTTTCAGCAAATGATCGGCGACATTGACCGCAATTTTGCCCTGTTGCACCACATCCCACAGGCCAAAGGCTTTCACCGTGCCGCGCTCAACGTAAGGGCGCATCACGTTAGGCGTGCTGAATCCGACAATCGCCACACCTTCGCGTTTGAGGTTTTCCGTCGCCTGCGCAGCGGCTGGCAGCGCGTTGGCGTCCGGCGCGATAATCGCATCCAAATCCGGGTAGGCCTTCAAAATCCCCTCAGCCGTTTGCAGAGATTTGGTGGCGTCGTTATAGCCAAACTGTGTGGTCACTACCTGCCACTGCGGATGGTCTTTCTCGATTTTGGCCTTCGCCTCTTTCACCCACTGGTTTTGGTCGGTCACGGTCGGGCTGGAATAGAAAAACGCCACTTTGGCAGCGGGTTTCGTCACCTGTTTCGACGCCATATCGACCAGCAAACCGCCAAGCTGTTCCGGCGTACCCTGGTTGATGTAGATGCTGCGGCATTCGGGTTTGGTATCAGAATCCCACGTCAGCACTTTGACGCCGCGCTGCATGGCGCGCTTCAGCGCCGGACACAGCCCGTCTGGCGACACGGCGGACACAATAATTGCGTTAAAGCCCTGGTTAACGAAGTTGTTGATCAGCTGCACCTGCCCGGAGACGCTCGGCTCGGTAGGGCCATCGTAAGTGACATCCACACCTAACGCTTTACCGGCCTCTTTCGCGCCGTTTCCGCCGCTGGTAAAGAAGCCGACGCCCACCAGTTTTGGGATAAAGGCGATGCGATCGGCGGCCTGTGCCGACGCCACGCTGAGCGCTACCGCCAGGACTAACAGTTTTGTTTTCATCTCAAGCTCCGGGTATGTTTTGTGAAGAAATTACGCACCCATTCACGGTGCAAGCTCAGCGAACGTCCCATGACCACCACAACCAACAGCGCCCCTGACAGCGCGCTCGACACCTGGTTAGGGATGCCGACCATCTGTAAACCTTGCTGCAGATACCCCACCAGCAACGCCGCCAGCGCAGTACCGATAACCGAACCTGAACCACCATAAATATTCGCGCCGCCAAGCACGGCCGCCGTGAGCGCAGGCATCAGCAGGTCACGCCCTAAATCGGAACGCGCCGAACCGAAATAAGAGACCATCACCAGCGCGGCAATGGCCGACGCCACGCCTACGAGGCCATACAGCGCGTACGGCATGCCGTTGACGGACAGCGCCGCATAGCGCGCCGCGCGTGGGTTTTGGCCGATCAGGAAAAGATGTCGACCGAAACGCCCGCGATGGGTGATCAGCCAGAAAAAGAAGGTGATGACCGCAAACAGCACCAGCGGGATCGGCAGGCCCAACACGGTCAGATTGGCGAAAGCGGTAAAGCTGTCCGGAAAGCCGCCGATGCCTTCGTAACCGGTCGCCCCCGCCAAACCGGAGAGCAGCAGCGCCCCGCCGCCGTAGAGATACAGCGTACCGAGGGTGATAACCAAAGGGCTGATACCGGTGTAATGGATCAGGGCGGCATTGAACAAACCGCACAGCAGGCCGAGCAGCAGCGTCAGCGGAACCGCGAAATACATCGGCAGGCCAAACTGCATCATGACGCCCAGCGCAATAGCGCACAGGCCGATGGTCGAGCCGAGCGAAATGTCGATCCCACCACTGATAATCACCAGCGTCAGCGGCAGCGCAACAATGCCGATGCAGATAAAGTCGCTGGTGCTGAACAGCAGCATGTTGATATCCAGCATGCGCGGATTAATCGCCCCGAAGAGCAGGATTTCGAGTACCAGCAAAATCAGCAGCGTGGTTTCCCAGTTAAGCTTCATTTACGCCACCTCTTTTTTGCGTTTGGGAAACGGGGTAACGTGCTTTCCCCCTTTATTGCCCGGCTGAAAACGGCTGTATTTCAGCGCGCGCTGATGACGCGTCAGCGCCTGGCGTAACCGCCCGTCAAGCACCAGCACGCCCAGCAGAACCAGTCCGGCGATAAAATCGTTCCACCAGGCCGGGAGCCTGAACAGCACCAGCACGGTGTCGATTTGCGTCAGGAAGAACGCCCCAAGAAATGCGCCGATCAGCGTGCCCGTCCCGCCGAGGAGTGAGATCCCGCCCAGCACGCAGGCGGCGATGGCTTTCATCTCCAGCCCGCTGCCGGTCTGATTTGGCACAAATCCAATTTGCGAGGCAAAGACAATTCCGGCGCAGGCGGCCAGCATGCCGTTGAGCGTAAACGCGAGCATTCGCGTGCGGTTCACCGCAACACCGAGCTGGCGTGCGGCGGCAAGATTGTCACCCACCGCGTAGAAATCGCGGCCAGCAACCGTGCGCGACAGCGTCCATGCGCCGATGAGCACTAAAAACAGCACCGCCATTCCGAGCGGCGAAACGCCGAGTGCAACGGGCTCCGAGAGCGATTTCAGGCTAGACGGCAGCCCCTCGATCCACTTTCCGCCCGTCCACAACAGCATCGCACCGCGGTACAGCCCCAGCGTGCCGAGCGTGGCGACAATTGCCGGAATGCGTAAACCGACCACCAGCAGGCCATTAAACGCCCCCGCCAGCGCGCCGATCGCCAGCGCAAACAGCATCGACACTGGCAGGCTGTAGCCGTTATTTAACGCCACCCCAACGGCAATCGCGCACAGCCCAACGGTGGACCCCACCGACACGTCGATATTGCGCGTGAGCATGACCAGCGTCGCACCCAGCGCCAGCAGGATTAAAATCTGCGAACTGGCAAAAATCATTCCCAGCGTTTGAAAGCTCAAGTACGCCGGATTAAGGGCCACCAGCACACCAAACAGCGCCAGAATGGCCAGGAAAGCGCTCAGCTCGCGGTTTTTCAGCAACGTCTTCATGATTGCCCTCCAAAGGCCAGCGCCATCATCCGATCCAGACTCACCGCATGGCGCGGCAGCTCACCGCTAAACATGCCCTGATGCATCACCAGCACGCGATCCGCAAGCCCAGGGAATTCGTCGAGATCGCTGGAGATCATCAGAACCGCCACGTTTTGTGCCGCCACGCTTTTGATCAGCTGATAAATGTCGGCTCGCGCAGAAACATCCACCCCGCGCGTCGGCTCATCGACGATCAGCAGCAGTGGATTTGCCTCCAGACAGCGCGCCAGCAGCACTTTTTGCTGATTGCCGCCGGACAGCGTGCGCACGATTTGATCCGGATGATTAAGTTTGATCCCAAGCGCCCGGTGATAGCGCTCGACCACCGCCGCTTCGCGTTTACGTTGCTGCCACAGCGACGGTTCGTTCAGCGCAACGGTATTCCAGCGAATGGGCGCATCGAGGAACAAACCGGAAACCTGTCGATCCTCCGGCAAATAGACCAGCCCTTTTTCCAGCCGTGTCAGCACCGAATCCCCGCCAATATCCTGATTTTCGAGCCAGATGCGTCCACCGCGCGTCGGTCGCAGCCCGTACAGCGTTTCAGCAAATTCAGTCCGCCCGGATCCCACCAGCCCGGCGAGACCCACGATCTCACCCGCGTAGATCTCAAGACTGAGATCGATAAACCCTTCGCCCGTCAGATCTTCCACACGTAACACCGGGAAATCCTGCGCCTGCGTGCGGCGATTACCCGGCAGCGCCAGCCACAGCTTTTGCGTGTCGCTTAAGCCTTGTTCGCGGCTGACGGGGGTCATGGCGGTAATCAGCGCCGTGTCGTCAAACTGCGTGGTTTCGCCGCTGAGCACCACCGCGCCGTCGCGCATCACCGAAACGTGGCTGGCAAGCTGGCGAATTTCCGGCAATTTATGCGAGATAAAAACGATGCCGACGCCCAGCGCCTGCAATGCGCGGATCTGGCGGAACAGGCGTTCGGTTTCGCCCGGCGTGAGCGACGCCGTCGGTTCGTCGAGGATCAGGATCTTCGCGTCACGCATCAGCCCGCGCAGGATTTCCACCATCTGCTGATCCGCCACTTCCAGCGTGCTGGCGGCGGCATCGAGATTGAGCTGGCACTGCAACTGCTGGAGTTTATCGGCAAGCCGTTTTTCAGGATCGTTGCCGCGCGGCAGGCGAAAGAGAATGTTTTCGCGCACGGTGAGATTGGGGAACAGCATCGGTTCCTGCGGAACAAGATAAATGCCTAACTGATGCGCCAGGCCGGGTTTGAGACGCGCAAAGGGTTTGCCTTCGACAGTAAGTTCACCGCTGTCGGGCGTTTCCACCCCGGCGATGATTTTCATCAGCGTCGATTTTCCGGCGCCGTTACCGCCCATCAGGGCATGCACCTGGCCGGAAAGCAGCGTGAAATCAATGCCCCTTAGCACCGGAACACCGGAGAACTGTTTGTGGATGCCGTGCGCTTCGATTAGTACTGTCATCATCGCTCCGCTATTGAACAAATGATTTTTTGATTTAATAATGTTCAAAAGCGTAGACGGTGAACTATATTTACAACCGTGCAGGGATCACAATTTTATTGATTAGGATCCAATTCAGGTCAAAACATTTTAAAAGATCCGTTTTGCCGCGTGGCTCACATTTTCAATCCGCGTCATCACGAACATATGATCTAAATTTTTATAAGAGTTCAATTATGAGCGATAAACGCATTGCCGAAGAGAGTCGATTTGCCGGACTGGCGCTAACGGAAGAGGAACTGGTGGCGCGCGTGGCCTGGTGTTATTACCACGACGGTTTAACGCAGAACGATATTGGCGAGCGCCTGGGTCTGCCGCGCCTGAAAATCTCGCGCTTGCTGGAAAAAGGGCGTCAGTCAGGCGTCATCCGCGTGCAGATAAATTCCCGGTACGAAGGGTGTCTGGCGCTGGAGACCGAATTACAGCAGCGCTTTGGACTGAAGCTGGTTCGCGTGCTGCCGGCGTTAAATGCCGTGCCCATGAACGTACGTCTGGGGATTGGCGCTGCACAATCGTTGATGGGCGTGCTGGAACCGGGGCAACTGCTGGCCGTGGGATTTGGTGAAACCACCATGAGCTGTATTCAGCACTTAAGCGGATTTATTAGCTCGCAGCAGGTGCGGCTGGTGACGCTTTCGGGCGGTGTGGGGCCATACATGACCGGCATCGGCCAGCTTGATGCCGCCTGTAGCGTCAGCATGATCCCTGCCCCGCTGCGCGTTTCCTCCGCAGAAGTGGCGGGCATTTTAAAACGCGAAGCCAGCGTGCGGGACGTCATCCTTGCGGCAACCGCTGCCGATGCCGCCGTCGTTGGCATTGGTTCAGTCAATCAGCGTCGTGACGCGACAATTTTACGCGCCGGTTATATCAGCGAAGGCGAACAGCTGATGTACGCCCGCAAAGGCGCAGTGGGCGATATCCTCGGTTATTTCCTGAATGCGGCGGGCGAACGGGTTTCTGATCTTGAGATCCACCACGAATTACTCGGCGTGACGCTCGATGAACTGGCGCAGCTGCCTACCATTGTCGGCGTGGCGGGAGGGGAAGAAAAAGCAGATGCGATTTATGCCGCACTGAAAGGTCGCCTTATCAATGGCCTGGTGACGGAAGAGACGACAGCCCGCGCGGTGCTGGCTCTGGCTGGATAAGAGTCGCCCTGCGCCTGACACGAGGCAAGCTCATGAGTTACCTTTTAGCGTTAGATGCAGGGACGGGAAGCGTTCGCGCCGTTGTGTTTGATTTGCACGGCAATCAGATTTCAGTCGGACAGGCTGAGTGGAAACACCTGAGCGTGGAAAACGTGCCCGGCTCGATGGAATTTGATCTCGACACCAACTGGCGGCTGGCCTGCCAGTGTATTCACCAGGCGTTGGATCGCGCGCATCTCAATGCCGCAGATATTCAGTCCGTCGCCTGCTGCTCCATGCGCGAAGGGATCGTGTTATACGATCGCAACGGCGATGCCATCTGGGCCTGCGCCAACGTCGACGCTCGCGCCAGCCGCGAAGTGGCAGAGCTTAAAGAAATTCACGACAACCGCTTTGAATCCGAAGTGTATGACGTCTCCGGCCAAACGCTGGCGCTGAGCGCCATGCCGCGCCTGCTGTGGCTGGCGCATCACCGCCCCGATATTTATCGCAACGCGGCGACCATCACCATGATCAGCGACTGGCTGGCGGCGAAGCTGTCCGGCGAACTGGCGGTAGACCCGTCGAATGCGGGCACTACCGGCATGCTCGATCTGTTTAGCCGCGACTGGCGTCCAGCCCTGCTGGATATGGCCGGGCTGCGCGCCGATATTCTCTCTCCGGTTAAAGAGACGGGCACCGTGCTGGGGGCGGTGACCAAAGCCGCCGCATCACAAAGCGGCCTGCGCGAAGGGACGCCCGTCGTGATGGGCGGTGGCGACGTGCAGTTGGGCTGTCTGGGTTTAGGGGTTGTGCGTGCCGGGCAAACGGCGGTTCTCGGCGGGACGTTCTGGCAGCAGGTGGTGAATCTGCCGGAGGTGCGTACCGATCCGGACATGAATATTCGGGTGAATCCACACGTCATTCCGGGCATGGCGCAGGCGGAGTCGATCAGTTTCTTTACCGGGCTGACGATGCGCTGGTTCCGCGACGCCTTTTGCGCGGAAGAAAAACTGATTGCCGAGCGCATGGGAATGGACGCTTATGCTCTGCTTGAGGAGATGGCCAATCGCGTTCCGGCAGGTTCCCACGGCGTGATGCCAATATTTTCTGATGCCATGCATTTCAAGCAGTGGTATCACGCCGCGCCGTCGTTTATCAATCTTTCCATTGACCCGGAAAAGTGCAACAAAGCGACGCTGTTCCGCGCGCTGGAAGAGAACGCGGCGATTGTCTCAGCCTGCAATCTGGCGCAGATTTCACGCTTTTCCGGCGTGACGTTTGAGAGCCTGGTGTTCGCCGGTGGCGGTGCGAAAGGCGCGCTGTGGAGCCAGATTTTAAGCGACGTCACCGGGCTGCCTGTGCGCGTGCCGGACGTCAAAGAAGCAACGGCGCTTGGCTGCGCGATTGCGGCGGGAACGGGTGCGGGGCTGTATGATGATATGGCTGCAACGGGTGAGAGGCTGGTGAAATGGAGCCGGGAATTTACGCCGAATCCAGAACATCGTGAGCTGTATGACGGGATGATGCAAAAATGGCAGGCGGTGTATGCCGATCAGCTTGGCCTGGTCGACAGCGGTCTCACCACGTCGATGTGGCAAGCGCCTGGGCTGGTGCGCGCGCCCTCACCCCGGTCCTCTCACTAAGGGAGAGGGAGAAGACCAGATCGAATCAGCCTTTTAATATCGCACCAGGACTTTCCCTCTCCCCACGGGAGAGGGAAAGTCCTGGTGAGTAACTCCGTTGATTCAAACCTGCCCGCGCCCCTTCCGCTCATCCCCTCAAACTGCTCAAGACGATTCCATCGCCCCTTAGGGAAGCGGGTGAGCGTCCGGCAGCAGCAATCTTTGACTCTCATCACATTCACCACACTCCCCTTTTCCCTTTTCCCGGCGACTGGCTAAATTAGTAACTCATCCGACCACATAACAATAATTTTACATTGGAAGAGATTATGAGCCGCTACCCGTCGTTATTCGCCCCGCTTGATCTGGGCTTTACTACGCTCAAAAACCGCGTGTTAATGGGCTCAATGCATACCGGTCTGGAAGAACATCCGGAGGGTGCTGAACGGCTAGCGGCGTTTTATGCCGAGCGCGCCCGTCACGGCGTGGCACTGATTGTGACCGGTGGCGTAGCACCCGCGCTGTCTGGCGTCGGAATGGAAGGCGGTGCGGTGCTGAACGATGTCAGCCAGTTGCCGCAGCATCGAATAGTGACGGACGCGGTACACAAAGAGGGCGGCAAAATCGCCCTGCAAATCCTGCATACCGGGCGGTATAGCTATCAGCCGCATCTGGTGGCACCGTCGGCGATTCAGGCGCCGATCAACCGTTTCAAACCCCACGCCCTGACGCATGACGAGATTCTCGCACTGATTGATGATTTTTCCCGCTGCGCCGCGCTGGCGCGTGAAGCCGGTTATGACGGCGTCGAAATCATGGGGTCCGAAGGTTATCTGATTAACGAATTCCTGGTGGCACGCACTAACCAGCGCGACGACGAATGGGGTGGTGATTATGCGCGCCGAATGCGCTTTGCCGTCGACGTGGTGCGTGCCGTACGCGCGCGCGTCGGAACAGATTTTATTATTGTGTTCCGCCTGTCGATGATCGATCTGGTGGAAGGCGGCGGCACGTTTGACGAAACCGTACAGCTGGCGCAGGCGATCGAAGCGGCGGGGGCTACGATCATTAATACCGGCATCGGCTGGCATGAAGCGCGTATTCCTACCATCGCCACCGCCGTACCTCGCGCGGCGTTTAGCTGGGTAACGCGCAAGCTGAAAGGCAAAGTGTCGATTCCGCTGGTGACCACCAACCGCATAAACGATCCGCAGGTCGCAGACGATGTGCTGGCAAATGGCGATGCGGATATGGTGTCGATGGCGCGTCCGTTCCTCGCTGATGCCGAACTGCTGTCCAAAGCGCAAAGCGATCGCGCTGATGAGATCAATACCTGCATCGGCTGCAATCAGGCCTGTCTGGATCAGATTTTCGTCGGCAAGGTGACCTCTTGTCTGGTCAACCCGCGCGCCTGCCACGAAACCAAAATGCCAATCGTACCGGCGGTGAAAATCAAACGTCTGGCGGTGGTGGGTGCTGGCCCCGCTGGCCTGGCTTTTGCGGTGAATGCCGCGTCGCGTGGGCATGTGGTCACGCTGTTTGACGCCGCCGCAGAGATCGGCGGACAGTTCAACATCGCCAAACAGATCCCCGGCAAAGAGGAGTTTTACGAGACACTGCGCTATTACCGGAAAATGATCGCACTAACGGGCGTGGATCTGCGCCTCAATCACTTCGTCACCGCACCGGATCTGGCGGGATTTGACGACGTGATCTTAGCCAGCGGGATCGCCCCACGTACGCCAGAGATCGAGGGCATCGATCATCCTAAGGTACTGAGTTATCTCGACGTCTTGCGCGACAAAGTTCCTGTGGGCGAAAAGGTGGCGATTATCGGTTGCGGTGGGATCGGCTTTGATACCGCGATGTATCTTAGCCAGCCGGGAGAGGCCACCAGTCAGAATATCGCCGAGTTCTGCGTGGAATGGGGGATCGACACCAGCCTGAATCAGTCCGGCGGTCTGCGCCCGGAAGGCCCGCAGTTGCCAAAAAGCCCGCGCCAGATTGTGATGCTTCAGCGCAAAGCCAGCAAACCGGGCGAAGGACTGGGCAAAACCACCGGCTGGATCCATCGCACCACCCTGCTTTCACGCGGCGTGAAGATGATCCCGGCGGTCAGTTATCAGAAAATCGATGACGACGGATTACATGTAACGATCGGCGGGGAGCCGCAGCTGTTACGCGTGGATCAGGTGATTTTATGTGCCGGGCAGGAGCCGCGTCGTGAGCTGGCGGATCCGTTACGCGAAGCCGGAATCGCAGTACATTTAATTGGCGGGTGCGACGTGGCGATGGAGCTGGATGCCCGACGCGCGATCGCGCAAGGCACGAAACTGGCACTGGCTATTTAGCATTGCCCGATGACGCTGGAGATGAATGCAAAACGGCAACGACAGTCACCGTTTTTAGTCTTTGCTCCCTCTCCCCATGGGAGAGGATCGAGTTGAAGGCATCAGGCTGCAGGCTGTAAAAAAAACGGTAACCGTAGTCACCGTTTTTAATCTTTGCTCCCTCTCCCGCGAGAGAGGGCTGGGGTGAGGGCATCAGGCTGCACTCACCCAAATCTTAGCGGGTACGACCCAGCTTCACGGCTTTGAGCACCACGAATTTATTGTTGGTGGCGATGGTGGTGCAGTTACCGAAGATCTTCTTCAGCTTGTGGAAGTAGTCCAGATGACGGTTCGCCACGATATACAGCTCGCCGTTGATTTTCAGGCAGCGGCGGGCGTGGTGGAACATCTCCCACGCGACGTTATCCGTCAGCGCATGCTGCTGATGGAACGGCGGGTTGCACAGCACGGCGTTAAAGCGGAACGGCTCCACGCCAGACAGCGCGTTGTTGATCATAAACTCGCAGCGATCCAGCGCTTCGGGCATGTTGGTTTCAACGTTGAGGCGGCTGGAGGCGACGGCCATTGGCGATTCATCCGTAAAGAGGACACTCGCCTCCGGGTTTTTCTCCAGCAGCGTCAGGCCTACCACGCCGTTACCGCAGCCGAGATCGACGATTTCGCCTTCCAGATTGCCCGGCAGATGTTCCAGGAAGAAGCGCGCGCCAATGTCCAGCCCGGTACGGGAGAAGACGTTTGCGTGGTTATGAATCGTCCAGTCGGTGCCTTCCAGCTTCCAGCTTAACATCTGCTGTGCGTCCACCAGAGCGGGCTCAGTGAAGATACAGTTGATGAGACGCGCCTTTTTCCAGGCAAGCGTCGTGGTAGTGGTGCCCAGAATTTTTTCGAACAGCTCCAGCGTGGAGTTGTGAATATCACGCGCCTTTGCGCCCGCGATAATGCGCGTTTGCGGCGTCACGACCAGGCGCAGCGCGCGCAGCTGCTGTTCCAGCAGGGCCAGCGTTTTAGGAATTTTAATCAGCACGACGCCCGGCGCCTGCGGATATTCCGCGGTGCTGTCTAAGAACTTGACGCTGGATTCAGCAATCTCGTTGTGGCGCAGGTTCTCGCGGGTGGCGAGTTCACTGAGATAGGAATCGCCGATGCTGTAAGGCGTATGCTCGGCCAGCGCGCAGGCCAGCGCACCGAAGGTATCATTCAGGACCAGAACCGGGCCGCTGATTTCGGTGTCATCCAACTGTTGCAGCAAATATTCATCCGCCGCTTCCCACGCCTGCAGCGGGTTAACGTCGTCCGTTTCCGGGAAACGTTTAAGGTTGAGTGAACGGAAACCGTTGTCTAAGTGGCTCATCGGCCCTCCTGAATGGTAAAATTTGGCGTATCCCTGAAAAGGGTGCGTGAGTATACCCGTTTTCCTCTTCATTTGGGGCTTTGATGAACCAACTAACTTATCTCCAGGGCTATCCAGAGAATTTACTGACTCAGGTTCGCACGTTAATTACCGAGCAAAAGCTGGGATCGGTGCTGGAAAAACGCTATCCAGGCACGCACGATTTCGCGACCGATAAGGCCCTTTGGCAGTATACGCAGGATATGAAAAACCGGTATCTGAAGAGCGCCCCGCCGATCAATAAAGTGATGTATGACAACAAGATCCATGTGTTGAAAAATGCACTCGGTTTACATACTTCGATTTCGCGCATCCAGGGCGGCAAGCTGAAGGCCAAAGCCGAAATCCGCGTGGCGACCGTTTTTCGCAACGCGCCGGAAGCGTTTTTGCGCATGATCGTGGTGCATGAGCTGGCACATCTGAAGGAGAAAGAGCACGACAAAGCGTTCTACTCTTTGTGCTGCCATATGGAACCGCAGTATCACCAGCTTGAGTTTGATACGCGCCTGTGGCTAACGCATTTATCGTTAAAGGGTTGCCCCTAAATAATTCGAGTTGCAGGACAAGGCACTTGTTCCTTGAGCAGCGCTGGCGCTGACCCCGAAGGGGCGAGGCCATAGGCCGAGTAACGCGGCGACGCAACGAATCCCAGGAGCTGACTAAAGTCAGTGACTGAGTTGAGTGAGGAAAGCCAACGCACCTGCTGCTTGAAGAATGACGGGGATGCGTTTTAGCGCACTGGTTTTGTCATGATGCCGTGCTACAGTGAAAAAAGGTTCCCTGCTACGGAGTACGTGAACGTTTATGATACGTTTCGCTGTTATTGGTACGAACTGGATCACGCGCCAGTTCGTTGACGCCGCCCATGAAACCGGCAAATACAAACTCACCGCCGTTTATTCCCGCAGCCTTGAACAGGCGCAGTCTTTTGCAAGCGATTATCCCGTCGAACATCTGTTTACCTCGCTCGACGACATGGCGCAAAGCGACGCAATCGACGCGGTCTATATCGCCAGCCCGAACGCTCTGCATTCGCAACAAACCCTGCAGTTCCTCGCCCATAAAAAGCATGTGATTTGCGAGAAGCCGCTGGCGTCGAATATTCAGGAAGTGGAAGCCGCTATCGCCCTGGCGCGCGAAAACCAGGTGGTGTTGTTCGAAGCGTTCAAAACCGCCAGCCTGCCGAATTTCCTGCTGTTGCAGCAATCGCTGCCAAAGCTTGGCAAGGTGCGCAAAGCGTTTATTAACTACTGCCAGTATTCCTCGCGCTATCAGCGCTATCTGGATGGCGAAAACCCGAACACCTTTAATCCGGCGTTCTCGAATGGGTCGATTATGGATATCGGCTTTTACTGCCTGGCCTCTGCGGTTGCACTCTGGGGCGAGCCGCACGGCGTGATGGCCACCGCCAGCCTGCTGGACAGCGGCGTGGATGCGCACGGTGTGGTGGTAATGGATTACGGTGATTTCAGCGTGACGCTACAGCATTCTAAAGTCAGCGATTCCGTGCTACCGAGCGAAATTCAGGGCGAAGCCGGATCGTTGGTGATCGAAAAAATTTCAGAATGCCAGAAGGTGAGCTTTGTGCCGCGCGGTGGAAAGCCGCAGGAGCTGACGCAGCCTCAACATATTAACACTATGCTCTATGAGGCAGAGGTCTTCGCTCGCCTGGTAGAAAATAACGAAGTGAATCACCCTGGGCTGGCGGTAAGTCGTACGACAGCGAAACTGCAGACGGAAATCCGTCGTCAGACGGGCGTGGTTTTCCCTGCGGATGGCGTGAGCGCTGAAGCCATCGCGTAAAGCTGTGTAAGAGAATTCGGTCAGCCATTGACGAAACGCGTCCGCTGACATATTTTGTTACCTGCAAAGGGGAGTAACTTCATTGCCGGTGGGTCGTCATTACGATGCGTGTAATACCGCATCCGGTCGCCGGGCAACGAAAAAGAGTCACTAACGTGGTCTTTTCGTTGTAAGTGAGACCTTGCCGGAAGGCGAGGTCCCTGCATAAAAAACGCAACGGCTATCGTCTTCTGACGTTAGCCGTTTTTGTTTTTTATAGCCTACCCAGAAGGTGTTATTGGCGCAGACAGTTTGAACACGGACAGCGCGCAGCAACCTGAACGTACACGGAGTACGTGAGGATTGCGAGCACTGCCCAGGTTCAAAATGGCAAGCAAAATAGCCTTGTGGAATAGGCTCGTAGCGTAAGGAAAAAAGTATGCATTCTGTCGGCACTCCAATGTTATGGGGCGGATTCGCAGTGGTGGTGGTCATCATGCTGGCGATCGATCTGTTTTTACAGGGTCGTCGCGGCGCACATGGCATGACCATGAAACAGGCCGCCGCCTGGTCGCTGGTGTGGGTCACCCTCTCTCTGCTGTTTTGCGCCGCGTTCTGGTGGTATCTGGCCTCAACCGAAGGCCGCGCAGTAGCCGATCCTCAGGCGCTCGCATTCCTCACGGGTTATCTGATTGAGAAAGCCTTAGCCGTCGATAACGTCTTTGTCTGGCTGATGCTGTTCAGCTATTTTGCCGTTCCTGCTGCCCTTCAGCGCCGCGTGCTGGTTTACGGCGTGCTGGGTGCGATCATCCTGCGTACCATCATGATCTTCGCCGGTAGCTGGCTGATTACGCAGTTCGAATGGCTGCTGTACGTGTTTGGCGCATTCCTGCTGTTTACCGGTATCAAAATGGCACTGGCAAAAGAGGACGAAACCGGGATTGGCGAGAAGCCGTTGGTGAAATGGATCCGTGGTCATCTACGCATGACCGACACCATTGATAACGAGCATTTCTTCGTGCGTAAGAACGGCCTGCTGTTTGCCACGCCGCTGCTGCTGGTGCTGATTCTGGTTGAACTGAGTGACGTAATTTTCGCGGTCGACAGTATTCCGGCAATTTTCGCGGTAACCACCGATCCGTTCATCGTCCTGACGTCTAACCTGTTTGCGATCCTCGGCTTGCGTGCGATGTACTTCCTGTTGGCCGGCGTGGCTGAGCGCTTCTCCATGCTCAAATATGGTCTGTCAGTGATTCTGGTCTTCATCGGTATCAAGATGCTGATCGTTGATTTCTACCATATTCCAATCGCGATTTCGTTGGGCATTGTGTTTGGTATTCTGGCGCTGACGCTGGTGATTAACGCATGGGTTAACCATCAGAACGATAAGAAGCAGCAGGCGCAGTAGATCTCTGCAGTTTGATGCCCTCACCCCAGCCCTCTCCCACGGGAGAGGGAGTAAACACTAAAAACGGTAACTGACGTTACCGCTTTGCTTTTACCTCGCACAAGCCGCAAAAATGTTAAATAATAGTTAAAAAATATGACGCAACACGTAAATTCCAGCATTTTACACTTCCCCCTGCGCGCCTTTTCCCTATACTCAACCAGGCAAACATTTACTTACATCCGGACATAAATGCGGCCCAGAACGCATCCAGGATGGAACACAATTTCACTTAAGGATTGACTATGACCATGCAATCGTCTGGTCTGCTCGCGCGTATTGCGCAGGGCAGCCTGGTTAAACAAATACTGGTAGGCCTGGTATTGGGTATTCTGCTGGCGCTGATCTCAAAACCGGCGGCTGAAGCGGTCGGTTTGCTCGGCACGCTGTTTGTCGGCGCGTTGAAAGCGGTAGCACCAATACTCGTTTTGATGCTGGTAATGGCCTCTATTGCCAACCATCAGCACGGACAAAAAACCAATATCCGCCCTATTCTGTTCCTTTACCTGCTGGGGACATTTTCTGCCGCGCTGACCGCGGTGGTGTTCAGTTTCCTGTTCCCGTCCACCTTGCATCTGTCCAGCGCGGCGGGCGATATCACACCGCCATCCGGTATTGTGGAAGTGTTACGCGGCCTGCTGATGAGCATGGTTTCTAACCCTGTTAATGCCCTGCTTAACGCTAACTATATTGGCATTCTGGTTTGGGCGGTTGGCCTGGGCTTTGCGCTGCGTCACGGTAACGAAACAACGAAAAACCTGGTCAACGATGTCTCAAACGCCGTGACCTTTATGGTAAAAATCGTCATTCGCTTTGCGCCAATCGGTATCTTCGGCCTGGTCTCCTCCACGCTGGCGACCACGGGTTTCGAGACGCTTTGGGGCTACGCCCAACTGCTGATCGTGCTGATTGGTTGTATGCTGCTGGTGGCGCTGGTGATTAACCCGCTGCTGGTCTTCTGGCAGATCCGTCGCAACCCTTATCCGCTGGTTCTCACCTGTCTGCGTGAAAGTGGCGTGTATGCATTCTTTACCCGCAGCTCTGCGGCGAATATTCCGGTGAATATGGCGCTGGCCGAGAAGCTGAATCTGGATCGTGACACCTATTCGGTCTCCATTCCGTTGGGCGCAACCGTCAACATGGCTGGCGCGGCTATCACCATTACGGTGCTGACGCTGGCAGCAGTTCATACGCTGGGTATCCCGGTTGACCTGCCAACAGCCCTGTTGCTGAGCGTGGTGGCATCGCTGTGCGCCTGTGGCGCATCGGGTGTGGCGGGAGGTTCGCTGCTGCTGATTCCGCTGGCATGTAATATGTTCGGCATCCCGAATGAGATCGCCATGCAGGTGGTCGCCGTTGGCTTTATTATCGGCGTATTGCAGGACTCTTGCGAAACCGCGTTGAACTCTTCAACCGACGTGCTGTTCACCGCCGCCGCATGCCAGGCAGAAGACGCGCGTTTAGCGAAGAACGCTCTGCGCAGTTAAAAAGAAATGCTCGATGGCAAAGGGAAAAGCAAAACGGCAACCGAAGGTTGCCGTTTTTAGTGTTTGCCCCTTTCCCCGTGGAAGAGGACCGGGCTGAGGGCATCCGCCCGCTCGCGACTTACAGCGTCACACCACTCTTAAAGATTGCCAGTTCGCGGAAATCATTCTTCTCGTTACAGGTCTGCTTGCCGTTGGCAAATTCAACGATGGTATCGATGAACTCATTCAGCAGTTGCGGCATCGCTTTGCCGTGAATCAGCTGACCGGCATCGAAGTCGATCCAGTGCTTTTTCTTGGCAGCCAGTTCGCTGTTGGTGGCAATTTTCACCGTCGGAACAAAACCGCCGTAAGGCGTACCGCGACCAGTACTGAACAGCACCATATGACAGCCTGCGCCTGCCAGAGCACTGGTGGCGACGGCGTCATTGCCCGGCGCGCTGAGCAGATTCAGACCGTGGGTTTTCAAACGTTCGCCATAACGCAGCACGTCCACCACCTGGCTTGCGCCCGCTTTCTGCGTGCAGCCAAGGGATTTCTCTTCGAGCGTGGTGATCCCGCCCGCTTTGTTACCCGGCGATGGGTTTTCGTAAATCGGCTGATTGTGCGCGATGAAATATTGTTTGAAATCGTTCACCATGGTGACGGTTTTTTCGAACGTCTCTTCGTCGCGGCAATGGCTCATCAGAATGCGTTCAGCGCCAAACATTTCTGGGACTTCGGTCAGTACGGTCGTGCCGCCGTTGCTGATCATGTAGTCCGAGAATTGCCCCAGCATCGGGTTAGCGGTAATGCCTGACAGGCCATCGGAACCGCCGCACTCCAGACCAAACTTCAGCTCGCTCAGTTTGCCCGGCTCACGTTTGTCGTGACGCATCACGTCATACAGCTGATGCAGTTGCTCAAGCCCCGCTTCCACTTCGTCATCCTGATGCTGACACACCATAAAGTGCACGCGGTCAGGATCGAAATCTCCCAGCGTTTCGCGGAAAGCATCCACCTGGTTGTTCTCGCAGCCGAGGCCAATCACCAGCACCGCACCCGCATTGGGGTGGCGCACCATGTTTTGCAGCATGGTGCGAGTGTTAATGTGGTCGTCACCGAGCTGTGAGCAGCCATAAGTGTGGCTAAACAGGAATACCCCGTCGGTGCCTTCGGCGTCGTGGGTTTCTTTCAGAAAACGCGTCTGGATCTGACGCGCGATCCCGTTCACACAGCCGACGGTAGGCAGGATCCACAGCTCATTGCGGATCCCCACTTCCCCGCTGGCGCGGCGATAGATCTCAACGTCGCGATCTGCCGCCTGCCCAACTTCGGCCTGAAAATCAGGTTGATAGCTGTACTCGTCCAGATCGCTGAGATTGGTGCGGGTATTGTGAGAGTGAATGTATTCACCCGGCGCAATGTCCGCCAGCGCATGGCCGATGGGCAAACCGTATTTCACCACGTTTTCCCCTTTAGCAATGGGGATCAGGGCAAATTTGTGTCCACGCCCAATGGCCTGGCGTAACGTGACCGAAAGCGTGTCGAAAGTGACTTCCGTCCCTTCGGCCAAATCTGCCAGTGCTACGCCAACGTTATCCAGCGAATGGATCTTGATGTATTGCATATCAACCTCAAACGGCCTTAGTTCAGTTCAATGGCGAAGTAGTCGCGCGCATTGTTAAAGCAGATGTTTTTCACCATTTCACCCAGCAGTTGAATGTCAGCGGGCGCTTCACCTGCAGCCACCCAGCGACCAATCATCTGGCACAGAATGCGGCGGAAATATTCATGGCGGGTATAGGACAAGAAGCTGCGGCTGTCGGTCAGCATGCCGACGAAGCGGCTCAACAGACCTAACTGCGCCAGCTGCGTCATCTGACGTTCCATGCCGTCTTTCTGATCGTTGAACCACCAGCCGGAACCGAACTGCATCTTGCCTGGCATGCCTTCGCCCTGGAAGTTGCCGATCATGGTGCCCAGCACTTCGTTGTCGCGCGGGTTCAGACAGTACAGGATGGTTTTTGGCAGCAGATTTTGTTCGTTCTGTTTGCTCAGGAGTTTTGACAGCTCTTCTGCCAGCGGGCGATCGTTGATGGAGTCAAAGCCAACGTCTGCGCCCAGCAGTTTGAACTGACGCTGGTTATTGTTGCGCAGCGCACCGATGTGATACTGCTGAACCCAGCCGCGACGCGCGTATTCTGCGCCCAGGAAGACCAGCACCGCAGTTTTAAACTGCGCCACTTCGTGTTCGCTTAGGCTTTCACCGGACAGACGGCGTGCCAGGATGCTATCCAGTTCTGCTTCGTTTGATTCAGCAAACAGCACCACGTCCAGCGCGTGGTCAGAGACTTTACAGCCGTGGGCGGCAAAGTGGTCCAGACGTTTGGTCAGCGCGGATTGCAGATCGGTGAAGCGACGGATATCGGTATCAGACACTTCGGCCAGTTTCGCCATGTAGTCGCTGAACGTCGCCTGCTCAATATTGAAGGCTTTATCCGGGCGCCAGCTCGGCAGCACTTTGATATCGAAAGAGGTGTCTTTCGCGACGATCGCGTGGTGTTCAAGAGAATCAATCGGATCGTCAGTGGTGCCGACCATCTTCACGTTCATCTGCTTCATGATGCCGCGTGCAGAGAAGTTATCCTGCGCCAGCAAATCGCCACACTGGTTCCAGATTTCGTCAGCAGTGGTTGGCGACAGCAGTTTGCCGGTGATACCAAATGGGCGACGCAGTTCCAGATGTGTCCAGTGATACAGCGGGTTACCGATGGTGTGTGGCACGGTTGCTGCCCACGCATCAAACTTCTCGCGGTCAGTCGCATCGCCTGTACACAGGCGCTCCGCCACACCGTTGGTGCGCATCGCACGCCATTTGTAGTGGTCACCCTTCAGCCAGATGTCATACAGGTTTTTGAAGCGGTAATTTTCGGCAACCTGCTGCGGCGGCAAATGGCAGTGGTAGTCGAAAATCGGCTGGTCTTTTGCGTAGTCATGGTACAGACGGCGAGCAAATTCGGTATCTAATAGGAAATCTTCGGTCATAAACGGCGTCATTATCATCTTCCTCTATAACGAGAGCGTCAGAAACTTATGTTCAGATGCTGCAAAGTTATCACACCAATTTCCAGCGGCAGAAGTTTTTTTCGTGAGTTAGATCAATAAACGTCGACAAAAAAATTACCCCCAAAGGAGCAAACCTCAACGCAAACCGCGCCAGCACTGGCTTCATATCGTGAAAATAATGACCACACTAAGATTCACGCTTTTGTGATGTCACTCACCTTTTAAAGTTGTATGACAAGTTATCTTTTCGCCGTCGCAACATATAAGCCGACGGAATGCATTACCGGTGTTTAAACATCGGAATTAGCGGTACGGATACCGACTTATGCACGATTACTTATGGCAAGGTTCGGGCCGTTCCGGGAGTCACTTCCCGTTACGCCCTCCCGTTACAAGACAGCTCCCGGAAACGGTCGAGATGTTACCGTGCTCAGGCGCGGCAATACTATAACGATGAGGTTTTACATGCGTAAAATTAAAGGGTTACGTTGGTACATGATTGCACTGGTGACGCTCGGCACCGTGCTGGGTTACCTGACGCGTAACACCATAGCAGCGGCTGCGCCAACGCTAATGGAAGAGCTGCATATCTCCACGCAGCAATACTCATACATTATCGCGGCTTACTCCGCGGCTTATACCATCATGCAGCCTGTTGCGGGCTACCTTCTGGATGTTCTCGGCACCAAAGTGGGCTACGCCTTCTTCGCCGTAACCTGGGCGATTTTCTGTGGTGCAACCGCACTGGCAGGAAGCTGGGGCGGACTGGCGTTAGCACGTGGTGCGGTCGGTGCGGCAGAAGCAGCAATGATCCCTGCGGGCCTGAAAGCCAGTTCCGAATGGTTCCCGGCAAAAGAGCGCTCCATCGCCGTGGGTTACTTCAACGTCGGTTCTTCTATTGGCGCGATGATTGCTCCTCCGCTCGTGGTGTGGGCTATCGTGATGCACAGCTGGCAGTTGGCGTTCATCATCTCCGGCGTACTGAGCTTTGCCTGGGCGATGGCGTGGCTGATTTTCTACAAACACCCGCGCGATCAGAAGAAACTGTCTGACGAAGAACGTGAATACATCATTAGCGGTCAGGAGTCTCAACACCAGACCAACAATGGCAAGAAAATGACGCCGTGGCAGATCCTGGGCACCCGCCAGTTCTGGGGTATTGCCCTGCCACGTTTCCTGGCAGAACCGGCCTGGGGAACGTTCAACGCCTGGATCCCGCTGTTCATGTTTAAAGTCTACGGCTTTAACCTGAAAGAGATCGCGATGTTTGCCTGGATGCCAATGCTGTTCGCTGACCTGGGCTGTATCGTTGGGGGCTATCTGCCGCCGCTGTTCCAGCGCTGGTTTGGTGTGAACCTGATCGTTTCCCGTAAAATGGTGGTCACCATGGGCGCACTCCTGATGATTGGCCCGGGCATGATCGGTCTCTTCACCAGCCCATACGTGGCAATTGGTCTGCTGTGTATTGGTGGTTTTGCTCACCAGTCCCTGTCTGGCGCACTGATTACCCTCTCTTCTGACGTCTTTGGACGTAACGAAGTGGCAACCGCCAACGGCCTGACCGGGATGGCAGCCTGGACCGCGAGTACCATGTTTGCCCTGGTCGTCGGTGCGCTGGCGGATACCATCGGCTTCAGCCCGCTGTTCGCTGTACTGGCTATCTTCGATCTGATGGGGGCTGTCGTTATCTGGACGGTACTGAAAAACCAGTCAGCCGAGGAGCTACAAAACAGCTCGGTGGGTGGGCCCGCCGCACAAAGTTAGCCCCGTTCACAATATTGATTAAAGCCGCCTCCGGGCGGCTTTTTTTATGGCGAAACAGGGGGAAATCTGGAGACTGGCTCGCAAAAGTGGTATAACAAATCATCCGTCGTACCTTGCCTGGAGCGCATATGGAAATCACTGAACCCCGTCGTTTGTATCAGCAACTTGCTGCCGAGCTGAAAAGCCGCATCGAGCAAGGCGTCTATTTGGTGGGGGATAAACTCCCGGCAGAACGCTTTATTGCTGACGAAAAGAGCGTCAGCCGCACCGTGGTTCGTGAAGCCATTATCATGCTCGAAGTGGAAGGTTACGTCGAAGTGCGCAAAGGCTCCGGCATTCATGTGATCTCTAATCTGCCTAAACATTCCCCTGTTCCAGACGAAAGCCTGGAATTCGCCAGCTACGGTCCGTTTGAGCTGCTTCAGGCGCGACAGCTTATTGAAAGTAATATCGCGGAGTTTGCCGCTACGCAGGTGACCAAGCAGGACATCATGAAATTGATGGAAATCCAGGACAATGCGCGTAAGGAAAAATGCTTCCGCGATTCAGAATGGGACCTGCAATTCCACGTTCAGGTGGCGCTGGCAACGCAAAATACGGCTCTTGCGGCAATCGTCGAAAAAATGTGGACTCAGCGCGTTCATAACCCGTACTGGAAGAAACTGCACGATCACATCGATTTACGTACCGTGGATAACTGGTGTGACGATCATGACCAAATTCTTAAGGCGCTGATTCGTAAAGATCCGCATGCGGCAAAACTGGCGATGTGGCAGCATCTGGAAAACACCAAACTGATGCTGTTCAACGAAACCAGTGACGACTTTGAATTCAATGCAGACCGCTATCTTTTTGCTGATAATCCCGTCGTTCACCTCGATACGGCATCCAGTCAGGCAAAATAGAAACGCTCTTCGCTGGCGGGCGCACCGATGCGCCTTCCGGCATGCAGGGGTAAGTAAAACAAATATAGTGTCAGCCTGTGTAAAAAGCCTCGCTTCCCTTCCGTTTGTTAAGCCAAAATCATTTATCCAGCCGAGCGCAAATTTTCTGACGCAGTACGTTGGCCTTTGTTACAATTGGATGCAAATTGCATTTATTAGTTAGTGCTTGCTTACCTAGCCATTTTACAGGGAACAGTTCTGGCCACCACAATGTGTCCGCGAGCGACCATAATGAAATTATAAACGATGTCGCTGTGCTGTTTGACCCGGATAACAGGCGAGACGTTAACCGATCTCCAGGAACACTGAATGGAACTTTTGACCCAATTACTGAATGCCTTATGGGCCCAGGATTTCGAAACCCTGGCCAATCCCTCCATGATTGGCATGCTCTATTTCGTCTTGTTTATGATTCTGTTCCTTGAGAACGGACTGCTTCCCGCTGCGTTTCTCCCTGGCGACAGCTTACTGGTGTTGGTGGGTGTTTTGTGCGCGAAAGGCGCCATGGAATTCCCCCAGACCGTGCTCCTGCTGACTATCGCCGCCAGCCTCGGATGCTGGGTGAGCTATATCCAGGGACGATGGCTGGGCAATACGCGTATTGTCCAGAACTGGCTTTCTCATCTTCCGGCGCATTACCACCAGCGAGCACACCACCTGTTCCATAAACATGGTCTTTCGGCCCTGTTGATTGCCCGGTTCATCGCTTTTGTTCGTACACTTCTACCGACCATCGCTGGCCTGTCTGGCCTGAACAACGCACGTTTCCAGTTCTTTAACTGGATGAGCGGTCTGCTGTGGGTCCTGATTTTAACCAGCCTCGGATATCTGCTGGGCAAGACGCCGGTGTTCCTGAAATACGAAGACCAGTTGATGTCCTGCCTGATGTTGCTCCCGGTTGTGCTGCTGGTCTTTGGTCTGCTCGGCTCGCTGTACGTGCTGTTGAAAAAGAAATACGGGGCCAGGAGCTAATATGGTTATTTCGCCCCTCTCCCTGCGCCGCATGTCTTATGGGTTAATCGCGCTGGTTCTGCTCAGCACGATGATTCTGGTCTGGACCGCAGTTCAGCATCAGGAATCTACCCTGGCGATTCGCCCTGTGAGTCAGGGGGCGAGCGTCCCTGACGGTTTTTATATCTGGCATCATCTGGATGCGAACGGCATTCAGTTTAAAAGCATCACGCCGCAGGATGACGTTTTGCTGATTAAGTTTGATTCCAGCGCGCAAAGCGCCGCAGCGAAAGTCGTTCTCGACCGCTCCCTGCCGCGCGGCTACATCATTGCGCTGCAGGACGATCAAAGCCAGACAGCAGTGTGGTTAACGCGACTGCGTGACACATCGCATCGATTTGGTTAATTTCCTATATTCTGAATCTTTTCACTCACTTTGGTGATTCCCCCGTTTACTTACTATGCTTAAGTACGCGGAGCACCCACAGATGTTCTCCGCATGATACTGGACCGCGGCATTCTCTTTAAAACGCCGTAACACAATGGAAGGTTTCTATAATGAAATACCGCATCACTCTGGCTTTGGCCCTTTTTTCTTTGAGCACAGCTTCCTTTGCAAACTCTCTCTGTCAGGAGAAAGAACAGGACATTCAGCGTGAGATCAGTTATGCCGAAAAGCATAACAATCAGAACCGCATTGATGGCCTGAAAAAAGCGTTAAGTGAAGTAAAAGCCAACTGTTCGGACAGCAAGCTGCGTGCCGATCACCAGAAGAAAATCGCTGAACAAAAGGAAGAGATTGCTGAACGCCGTCACGACCTGAAAGAGGCGCAAGAGAAAGGTGATGCGGATAAGATTGCAAAGCGCGAAGAAAAGTTGAAAGAGGCTCAGGAAGAACTGAAAGCTCTTGAAGCTCGCGATTATTGAGTTAACGGAAATCTCAACAGGAGAAAATCATGTCTAAAGATACTACTTCAGAACACCTGCGCGCTGAGTTGAAATCCCTGGCCGATACCCTGGAAGAGGTGCTGAACTCTTCGACCGATAAATCGAAAGAAGAGCTGAGCAAACTGCGCAGCAAAGCGGAAAGCGCGCTGAAAGACAGCCGCTATCGCCTGGGTGAAACCGGTGATGCGCTGGCGAAACAGACTCGCGAAGCGGCAGCTCGCGCGGACGAATATGTACGCGATAACCCGTGGACAGGCGTAGGCATCGGTGCCGCGGTGGGTGTGGTCCTGGGCGTTCTGCTGACGCGTCGCTAATTATGGAAGATCCTCGTCACGCACAGGGGCCTGCAAAAAACGTCCTCGGCATCGGCCAGCGTATTCTAACGACGCTGGTCGGCATTGCCGAAACGCGAGTTCGCCTGGCGGTAGTGGAACTGGAAGAGGAGAAAGCCAATCTCTTCCAAATGCTGCTAATGCTGGGACTCACCATGCTGTTCGCCGCGTTTGGTCTGATGAGCCTGATGGTGTTGATCATTTGGGCCATCGATCCGCAGTACCGGCTTAACGCCATGATTGCGACAACAGTCGTGCTGTTGGTGGCTGCGCTGATAGGCGGGATCTGGACGATGCATAAGGCGCGCACCTCTACGCTGCTGCGCCATACCCGTCAGGAATTGGCCAACGACCGCACGCTGCTGGAGGATGACAAGCCGTGAGCAGCAAAACTGAACGTCAGAAGCGCAAAGCGTATCTGTTGAGTCAGATCCAGCAGCAACGGCTGGACCTGACCGCCAGTCGCCGTGACTGGCTGGAGGTGACGCGTGTTTACGATCGTGGCTGGAGCACGCTTCTTAGCATGCGCTCATGGGCATTGGTCGGAAGCAGCGTGATGGCGATCTGGTCAGTTCGTCATCCCAGCATGCTCGTGCGCTGGGCCAGACGGGGCTTTGGTGCGTGGAGCGCCTGGCGTCTGGTGAAGGCCACACTGCGTCAACAGCAGTTGCGCTAGTAAAAGAAAACGGTAACGCATGTTACCGTTTTTTGTTTTTGCGCCCTCACACCGTAGGTGAAAAACGGGTAAGGCATCATCGCCCACTCCCTTACTCAATATCTTTGAAGAAGATTGACAGTTTTCCTTGCTAACAATTGTCATTCGTCACGTTTACACTCCTCTCCATCAACAGCAAACACGCGGTATCTACCCGGATTTGCACACAAATAATAATCAGCAGCCATTGTGGTTCCCTGGAGAGTAAAATGAAAAAATTAGAAGATGTTGGTGTTCTGGTCGCACGTATTTTGATGCCAATTCTGTTCATCACCGCAGGCTGGGGCAAAATTACCGGTTATGCAGGCACGCAACAATATATGGAAGCGATGGGTGTCCCAGGGTTCCTGTTGCCACTGACCATTTTGCTTGAGTTTGGCGGCGGTCTGGCGATTCTGTTCGGCTTCCTGACTCGCACCACAGCACTGTTCACCGCGGGCTTCACGCTGCTGACCGCGTTTATCTTCCACAGCAACTTTGCGGAAGGCATGAACTCCCTGATGTTCATGAAAAACCTGACCATCGCAGGCGGCTTCCTGCTGCTGGCTATCACCGGTCCTGGCGCATTCAGCATCGACCGTGTTCTGAATAAAAAGTGGTAAGCACGCTATACTGAATAAAAAAGCGAGGAGATATCTCCTCGCTTTTGTGTTTTATACAGGAGGAAAAAATGGGACAACTTGTTGACGGCGTCTGGCAGGACATTTGGTATGACACCAAATCCACCGGGGGACGCTTTAAGCGTTCTGTTTCGGCTTTCCGTAACTGGCTAACCGCCGATGGGGCACCGGGTCCAACGGGCGAAGGCGGCTTTGCGGCGGAAAAAGACCGCTATCATCTTTATGTGTCGCTGGCCTGTCCGTGGGCGCACCGAACATTGATGGTGCGTAAGTTAAAGGGGCTGGACGCGTTAATTCCTGTTTCGGTGGTGAATCCGCTGATGCTGGAAAACGGCTGGACCTTTGACAGCGATTTCCCCGCCGCCACCGGCGATGACCTGTATCATCACGACTTTCTGTATCAGCTCTATTTGCGCGCCGATCCGCACTACACCGGACGCGTCACCGTCCCCGTACTGTGGGACAAAAAAAATCAAACCATCGTCAGCAATGAATCTGCGGAAATCATTCGCATGTTCAATACCGCCTTTGACGCGCACGGTGCCCGAGCCGGTGATTTCTATCCGCCGGAACTGCGCGATAAAATCGACGAGCTCAACAGCTGGATTTACGACAACGTAAATAATGGCGTCTATAAAGCCGGATTTGCCACCAGCCAGGAAGCCTACGACGAAGCGGTCGCAAAAGTCTTTGAATCGCTCGAACGGCTGGAACAGATCCTGGGACAGCACCGCTATCTGACGGGCAATACGCTCACAGAAGCCGATATCCGCCTGTGGACTACGCTGGTGCGATTCGATCCGGTGTATGTCACCCACTTTAAATGCGATAAGCACCGCATCAGCGATTACCTGAATCTCTACGGTTTCCTGCGCGATATTTATCAGATGGAGGGTATCGCCGAAACCGTCGATTTTGGTCACATCCGCACCCACTACTATCGCAGCCATAAAACCATCAATCCGACGGGCATTATTTCCATTGGTCCGTGGCAGGATCTGGATGAGCCACACGGCCGCGATACGCGTTTCGGTTGATTGACACCGTCACCTAAAGGGCACGCGAACGGTGCCCTTTACCACGCTTTTATTCCCGTCTACGCTTAATGTGATCGCTTAAAAAACAAGTGATTAATTGCTATTGAGGGAAGGGAAAAATGGACTGGTATCTAAAAGTACTGAAAAACTATGTGGGATTTGGCGGTCGCGCCCGTCGCAAAGAGTACTGGATGTTCATGCTGGTGAACTTTGTTCTCGCCATGGTGATAGGGATTGTCGACAGGATCCTGGGCTGGGAGCGCGCGGGCGGCGAAGGCATTCTCACCACTATTTATGCGCTGTTGGTCTTTCTGCCATCCTGGGCGGTACTGTTCCGCCGACTGCATGACACCGACCGTTCGGCATGGTGGTTACTGCTGATTTTGATCCCGATTATCGGCTGGCTGGTGATTCTGGTCTTCTGCTGTCAGAACGGCACGCCGGGTGAAAACCGCTTTGGACCCGATCCTAAACGTCTCGCATAATTCTTGCCCGGCGGCGTTGCGCCTGCCGGGCATACTCTCATTTATTCGCAAATAGCTTAGGGATTTCGCGTAAACACCACGATTTTGCTTCGCCCATGCTGTCGCGGCGCCAGGCCATAATGATATCGACCTCGTTGGTGTATTCCGGGCTAACGACGCGCAGGCGCCCTTCGGCAATATCTTTTTCGACAAACGGATACGGCATCGTCGCAACGCCCAAACCGGCTAACAGCGCCTGACGCTTATCCTCCAGCGACGTCACGGTCAGACGCGGCTGTTTATCCAAAAGCTGGACGGTTAACACCGGGCGTTCGCGCGCGGTATCCGCGACCGCCACGCCGCGATACTTCACGCGGGTCACTTCGGATAGCGGTTCCGGCTCCTGATGAATCGGATGATCCGGCGCAGCGACATAAACGTTCATCACGCTATAGAGTTTTTTTGAATTGATCTCTGACGACGAACGGAAATGCATATCCGGCGCAATCACAATGTCCGCCCTGCCCGTTTCCAGACGCTCCCACGCGCCCGCCAGCACTTCGGTAATCACGGAAAGCTGGGTATTGGCTTTATTCGCCAGGCGCTCCACCAGCGGGAATAATGCGGCGGTCGGTACCAGCGCTTCGGTGACCAGCGTCAGATGCGTTTCCCAGCCGCGCGCCAGCGCTTCAGCATCGGTCGTCAGTTTATCGGCTGCTTCCAGCAGAACACGCCCGCGCTCCAGCAGCATACGCCCCACATTGGTGAATTTTGTTCGGTGACCGGAGCGGTCAAATAGCACCACGTCCAGCTCTTCTTCAAGCTTCTGCATGGTGTAGCTCAACGCAGACGGAACGCGCCCCAGCTCGTCTGCCGCAGCGGCAAAGCTGCCACGCCTGTCGATCGCGTCCATCACGCGAAGCGCCTCAAGCGTCAATGCCCTTTCTTTTGCCATCTCGTTCTCATTCAGGAAATTTGAACATACCGGGCAGAATATCTGGCTAACAATGAAGCGTCCATACCTTTACCATTGTTTTAGTGTAAAGAGAGGTCAGTTTTATGATTACGACAAGAACAGCAAAACAGTGCGGACAAGCCGATTTTGGTTGGCTGCAGGCCCGCTACACCTTTTCCTTTGGACACTACTTTGATCCCAAATTGCTCGGTTACGCCTCACTGCGCGTGCTGAATCAGGAAGTGCTCGCTCCGGGCGCGTCTTTCCAGCCACGTACGTATCCGAAAGTGGATATCCTGAATCTGATCCTCGAAGGTGAAGCAGAATATCGCGATAGCGAGGGCCATCACGTCCAGGCGAAAGCGGGTGAAGCGTTATTGATTTCAACCCAACCGGGCATAAGTTACAGCGAGCATAACCTCAGCAAAGATAAAACGCTGACCCGCATGCAGCTGTGGCTCGATGCCTGTCCAGAACGTGAAAATCCGGCCGTGCAGAAGATCAATCTGAGCGGCGAAAAGCAGCAAGTGATCGCCTCACCTGATGGGAGTCACGGTAGCCTGCAACTTCGCCAGCAGGTATGGCTGCATCATATCGAGCTGAAGAAAGGGGAACAGGCGAGCTTCCAGCTTCACGGTCCACGCGCCTATCTGCAATCGATTCACGGCACAGTACATGCGCTGACGCACACGGAAGAGAAAGAAGCGCTCACCTGCGGTGATGGGGCGTTTATTCGCGATGAAGCGAATATTACGCTGGTCGCCGACACGCCGCTGCGCGCGCTGCTGATTGATTTGCCGGTTTAAGTCAGGGGCCGGGTTTGCGTAAGCTTTCCCGGCCAGCGCTGACAGCTTATCGGCTCATGGCCTGCGCGAACTGTGAGCGAACCTCAGCGCGCTGTTCCGGAGTCAGGATCTGGCTCACATCGAAGTAATATTTAATACGATAGTAACGCGCCTGCTCTTCAATATGGCTAAACGCAGCCAGCTGCTCTCTGACCGCTTTCTCATCCCATTTACCTGACTGGATCACGTTAATCAAGGAGCCATTTTTTACGCTATCCGTTGGGATGTTAAAGACGTCGGCTTCCAGCTGCTTGTGCAGCGCTTTAATCTTCGTAATCTGATCGTTGCTGAGTTTCAGCTGCTGAACGAGGGGATCCTGAGCAGGCTCCGGCGCAGTTGCCACCTCTACCGCCTGCGCCACACCAGTTAAGCCCGCCAGAGTTATCGCCATCAGCGCGATACGGAAAATTTTTCTCATCTCACAATCCTTAATTATCTGTCAGTAAAAAACACGGGAAGTATTTTTCAATTACGGATGTCGATCTGTGATGAAGTATATAAACAATTTTGTATGTAAATGCGGAGAGGCCCTATTTTTCGCGGCCTGGAGTGTTCTTGCGCACAAAAAAGCCCCCTTACCGGAAGGGGGCCTGTCGGCTCGCCAGGCGTTAAATCGCCTGGGTGAAGGTCCGCGAAATCACGTCCTGCTGCTGCTCGCGAGTGAGCGCATTAAAGCGCACCGCGTAGCCTGAAACGCGGATCGTCAGGTTCGGGTAATTCTCCGGATGCTCAATCGCATCCATCAGCATTTCGCGGTTCATCACGTTAACGTTCAGATGCTGTCCGCCTTCAATGGACGCTTCATGGTGGAAATACCCATCCAGCAGCCCGACCAGGTTGGTTTTGCGCACGCCCTCATCTTTGCCCAGCGCCTGCGGCACGATAGAGAACGTATACGAAATCCCGTCTTTGGCGTAGGTGAACGGCAGTTTCGCCACCGACGTTAACGACGCCACCGCCCCTTTGCGGTCACGCCCGTGCATCGGGTTCGCCCCTGGCGCAAACGGCGTGCCGCCGCGGCGTCCGTCCGGCGTGTTGCCGGTCTTCTGCCCGTACACCACGTTAGAGGTGATGGTCAGTATCGACTGGGTAGGCACGGCGTTGCGATAGGTTGGCAGCGCCTGAATTTTCTTCATAAAGCGCTCAACGAGGTCACAGGCGATGCTGTCCACGCGATCGTCGTTATTACCGTACTGCGGATATTCCCCGGTGATAACGAAATCCACCGCCAGACCGGTATGGTCGCGTACCGGCTGGACCGTCGCGTATTTGATAGCGGACAGCGAATCGGCTGCAACGGATAACCCGGCGATCCCGCAGGCCATAGTGCGATGCACGTCGCGGTCATGCAGCGCCATCAGCGAGGCTTCGTAGCTGTATTTATCATACATATAGTGAATGAGATTCAGCGCGCTGATGTATTGCACCGCCAGCCAGTCCATGAAGTGATCCAGGCTCGCCATCACCGTGTCGTAATCCAGCACATCGTCCAGCAGCGGCGCGGTTTTCGGCCCGACCTGGATTTTCAGCTTTTCATCCACACCGCCGTTGATCGCATACAGCAGGATCTTGGCGAGGTTGGCGCGCGCACCGAAGAACTGCATCTGCTTACCAATCACCATCGGGCTGACGCAACAGGCAATGGCGTAATCATCGCTGTCAAAGTCGGTTCGCATCAGATCGTCGTTTTCGTACTGCAACGATGAGGTGGCAATCGACATTTGTGCGGCATATTTTTTAAAAGCAATCGGCAACTCTTCTGACCACAGGATCGTCAGATTCGGCTCCGGCGCAGGCCCCATCGTGTTCAGCGTATGAAGATAGCGGAACGATGATTTACTCACCAGCGTGCGGCCATCCCGCCCCATGCCACCGATCACTTCCGTCGCCCAAATCGGATCGCCAGAGAAAAGCGTGTCGAATTCCGGGGTACGCAGGAAGCGCACCATGCGGATCTTCATAATGAAATGGTCGATCAGCTCCTGCGCCTGGATCTCATTCAGGCGTCCTGCCTGCATATCGCGCTCAATATAAATATCGATAAATGTCGCCGTGCGACCGAGCGACATCGCCCCGCCGTTTTGCGATTTCACCGCGGCCAGATAGGCAAAGTACAGCCACTGCACCGCTTCCTGTGCGTTCATGGCTGGACGCGAGAGATCAAAGCCGTAGTTCGCCGCCATCTCCTGAATTTGCAGCAGCGCGCGGCGGTGCTCAGACAACTCTTCGCGCAGGCGGATCGTGGCTTCGAGATCGTCGCCACGCTCCATTTTCGACTGGAGATCGGCAAACTGCAGTTCGCGCTCGCGTACCAGATAGCGAATGCCGTACAGCGCTACGCGGCGGTAATCACCAATAATACGCCCGCGACCGTAGCCATCCGGCAAGCCGGTGAGCACACCCGATTTACGGCAGCGCATCATATCCGGCGAATAGACGTCAAATACGCCCTGGTTATGTGTTTTACGCAGATGCGTGAACAGATATTCGAACTGCGGATCCATTTCACGTCCGTAGGCTTCGAAGGAGCTGCGGATCATGTTGATCCCGCCGTAGGGATGCAGCGCGCGCTTCAGCGGTTTATCCGTCTGCAAACCCACGACAGTTTCGAGATCCTTGTCGATATAACCAGGCGCATGAGCGGTGATGGTGGTGGCGACGTTCAAATCGAAATCGACCGGCGCATGCGTGGCATTTTCCTGTCGAATACCGTCCATCACTTTATGCCACAGCGCCGTCGTAGCAGGCGTCGCCTGCGCAAGGAAGGATTCGTCGCCTTCGTATGGGGTATAGTTGTGCTGAATAAAATCACGCACATCGATCGTGTTTTGCCATTCATTGGTGCGGAACCCGGCCCACGCGTCGCTGTACGGCGTCGCGCTGATATCTATATTAACCTTCATGATTTTCTCTCTGTATCAGGCGTAAACAGCGGCTGAATGAACCTTTCCAAGACGAATGGCATCCAGCGCGATCATTTTTTCTTCGTTAGTGGGGATGACGGCACACGGCACACATGAATCATCCGTCGTGATGATTCGTTCGCCAGCGCTGCCCGGTAGGGCATTTTTCAGCGGATCCAATGTGATGCCGAAAACCTTCAGGCGATCCGTCACCAACTGGCGGATCAGCGTTGAGTTCTCGCCAATGCCACCGGTAAAGATCACGCCGTCCAGACGGTGAAGTGACGCGGCGTGCCCGGCAATATGCCGCGCGATGCGATGCACAAACGTCTCAATCGCTAATCGCGCGCGCTCGTGCCCGGCATGCCACGCTTTTTCAAGCGTACGCAGATCGGAAGAGAGGCCCGAGATCCCCAACAGGCCAGACTCTTTGTTCACCACGCGTTCCAGATCGTCCAGGGTCTGGCCGGTCTGTTGGGCAATCCACGCCATCGCGCCAAAATCCACATCGCCGCAACGCGTGCCCATCAGTAGCCCTTCCAGCGGCGTCATGCCCATTGAGGTATCGACACTTTCACCGTTACGCACGGCGCAAATGGATGCGCCATTGCCGAGGTGAGCAATCACCAGGCCGCTGTCATGCTGTGGAATATTCAGCAAGGAATACGCCTGCTGGGCGACGTAACGATGTGACGTGCCGTGGAAACCGTAACGGCGCACGCCCAGCTCTTCGAAATAGCGGTACGGTAAGCCGTATAAATATGCCTGCGGCGCTAGCGTCTGGTGGAAACTGGTATCAAAGACCGCCACCTGCTGGACGCCCGGGAAAAGATGCTTTGCCGCTTCCACGCCGCTGAGGTTGGCGTAGTTGTGTAGCGGGGCCAGCGGGGAAATCTCACGAATCTGGTCGATGACCTCGTCAGTGATCGGGGTGGACTCACTGAACACGCTGCCACCGTGAGCGATACGGTGGCCAATTAAGGCCACGCTGCCCATCAAATCGCGCGCTTCCAGTTCCAGGGCGATGGCAGCCAGCGCCCCTTCGTAGTCCTTGCGAGCCAGCGATGCTGGCTCGCCCCCGTTCACGGATATAAAGGCGTTTTCCGTGTTAACACCATCCGCGATGCCGGTGATCAGCGCCTCACAGCTTGCCGCATCAAGCACCGAAAACTTCACAGAAGACGATCCACAGTTAATGACCAGTACAACCGGAAACTCAATCATGTCTTTACTCCGCTCTTCCTGAGCAATAAATCAGAACAGTTTGTAAACGATATTCAGAATGGTCAGCAGACCAACCGCGGTAACGAACAGGTTCTCGGTTCTGCCTCTGAATTTCGCCAGCGCAGGGACTTTACGAATGGCGAACATCGGCAGCAGACATAGCAGAGAAGCGATAATCGGCGCGCCCATGGCTTCGATAAGGTCGAGAATGTTCGGGTTGGCGTAAGCAACGATCCAGGTCGAGCCCATGATGAAGATCATGCTGATGGTGTTCAGTTTGCCGACGGAGACTTTCTTTTTATCGCCTTTGTAGCCGAACTTCAGCACCAGGCCGTTCAGCCCTTCCAGCGTGCCCAGATAGTGGCCGAAGAAGGATTTGAAAATGGCGACCAGCGCGATGATCGACGCGCCGTATTCCAGCACGGTGGCGAATGTCGATTTGGTGCCTGACATCGTGGCGAAGTGGTTTGCCAGGTAAGAAAGTACCGGAATGTTCTGTGCTTTGGCCTCTGCCATGTTCTGCGGAGAGAGCGTAAACAGGCAGCTAAAGGCGAAGAACATCACCACGGCGACCATCAGCATGCTGGCGCGGCCGATGATTTTGGAACATTTCTGCTCGGTAAATTCTTTACCAAACTCGCCTTCGTACTCTTCCCGCTTCGACACCACAAAAGAGGAGACGATCGGTGAGAAGTTAAAGGAGAAGACCATAATGGAAATCCCCAGCCAGACGGTGACCAGAATGCCGTCATGCCCGGTGAAGGAGAGATCGCTCATGCTGACCTGGTCGATCACCGCCGAGTTCCAGTAAGGAATCAACGACAGGGAAATCAGAATCAAGCTGGCAATAAACGGGAACACCAGGAAACTCATCACCTTGACCATCAGGTCTTTACCAAACCAGATTACAAACGCCATCAGCAACAGCAGGAACAGGGCCACAAAGCCACGATTCAGCGCTGGCATCTGGAGCTGGTTTTCCCAGAAAGTCATGAAGGTGTTCGTAATGGTGACGCCGTAAATCCACAGCAAAGGGCAAATGGCAAAGAAGTAGAGGAAGGTGATCACCACGCCACCGGTTTTACCGAAATGCTCTTCTACCGTCTCGGTGATATTGCCTGATGGATTGCTGCCGGACAGACACAAGCGCGCCAGTGCACGGTGGCAATAAAAGGCAATTGGGTATGCCAATAACAGCATCAGTAAGATGGGGATCAGCCCGCCAAAACCGGCGCGAATAGGGAAGAATAAAACGCCCGCGCCGATGGCAGTACCAAACAATCCCAACGTCCAGGTCGTATCTGATTTTCGCCAGGACGTTGTTTTTGTCTGACTGACAATAATACTTTCAGTATTGCTCATAATCTGTCCTTATTTATGCGTCGACGAGACCGGTAATTTGGGAAACGCGTGAAAGATCGATATTACCACCGGAAATAATACTGACCGTTTTCCGTCCCTGAATATAATGATCCAATTTTCCACTTAATAATGCGGCGGTCGCTAATGCACCCGCGCCTTCGGTCACGACTTTATTGCGTTGAATAAGCGCCACCATGCTGTTACGAATATCGTCTTCGCTCACCAGGACAATGTCATCGACTAATTCACGCACAATTTCAAACGTTAATTTCCCTGGACGAGAAACGTCACAGCCATCAGCTAAGGTGCTTGTCGTTCGATGGTTGGTTATTTCACCGGCATAATATGACGCCGCCATTCCATGAACATTTTCGGATTGCACACCGATAATATTAATTGTGGGGTTGATGGATTTTATGGCGGTAGCTATACCGGCAATTAACCCGCCGCCGCCAATAGGCACAATCACATTATCGACGTCGTATAAATCTTCGAGGATCTCAAGACCAATCGTTCCCTGACCGGCAATCACCAGCGCATCATCGTAAGGTGGAATAAAGATACGTCCTTCCATCTCCACGATTTCACTGACTTTAGCGATGGTGTCGTTGAAGTTATCGCCATGCATGATCACTTCAGCCGAGTAGTCACGGGTCGCGGCCACTTTGGATTTTGGCGCCCCCATCGGCATTACCACTTTGCCGTCGATACCCAGCATAGCGCAGGAAAGGGAGACACCCTGAGCATGGTTTCCTGCTGAACAGGCCACCACGCCTTTACGTCGTTCCGCTTCAGTCAACGAGCTTAATTTATTAAATGCCCCGCGGATTTTAAATGAACCCGTGCGCTGCATGTTTTCAAATTTCAGGAATATTTCACCTTTGCAACGCTCGCTAAGATAATTAGAACGTGGCATACCTGTTTTATATATTTTGCCAGCCAGTCGTTTGCGAGCAGCTTGTATGTCTTCAATCGTCACCGGAAGATCGTAAGTAATGTGCATATAATCCTCTTTATAATAATATGATATTTTAAGCAAAGCCTGGGTGTCGACGCTTATAGAAATCGCCGGATAGTTAAAAATTTAAAAGCTGAGTACGTTATTCTGTTATGACAAATTGCTTTCGCCTTTCACTGTTTTGCGCAGAGTATTGCTTCGCTAACTCCACTAATACCGAAGCGGATTTTTTAATACGATAATTTTTTGACCATACTGCCGCATAGCGTGCGACAGGTAATTTTTCTTCCACAGGGAGCACGATAAATTGATCGGAGCCAAAGGGAGCGATCATGTCACGGGGAATAACGGTGAGATAATCAGCGTTAAGCACCAGGTTATAAATAGTGACAACGGAATCGGTCTGAACGATGTTTTCGATGCTGATGTGGTTATTCTGGAGGGTAGTGAGTAATTCTTTGTAATAGCCCATATCGGTTTGCGGCATCACCCACTGCTCATGCGTGAGCGATGCCAGGGTTGTCGGGCCGGTGCACGTTCGTGATTTGCTGGCCACCAACACAAATTCGGATTCAAACAGTGGCTCTACGTGCAAATCCTGCAGGAGCATTTCATCACTGAGCGTTCCAATAGCAAAATCCAGCCGCCCATCGCGAATCGCTGGCAAAAATGAAGAGAGCTGCGCTTCAAACATCGAGACTCGCGCTTTTGGGAACACTTCCTTGAATTTTTTGAGCATGCTGGAGAGGAAGGTAAAACCGATTAACGACGGATAACCGAACGACACGTCGATGACGGTGCTGAAGCTCAGGCTGTTCATCTCGCTGACCATGTTCTTCATTTCGCGGGTGATGGATTCTGAGTAAGCCAGTAGCGTTTGCCCGGCGCTGGTGAGCTTCACGCCCGTGTTTTTGCGCACAATCAGTTCGACGCCAAAGTAAGATTCGACATCGTTGATAATTTTGCTGACTGCTGGCTGCGTAAGGCCGAGTTGACGGGCGGCAGAACCAATGGATCCACTTTTAATGACTTCCTGAAATACAACGAGGTGTTGCGTTTTCGGTAGAATAATAGTGTTCATTATATTCTGCTCTTATTTCCGTATCCCGATGCATAATTGTACCCATTAATGATGAATGAGGGATGTGCTGTTACTCACAAATTACTTTTCAACCGAGTTCACTCACCCCAAAAAACCAATTTAAAATCATAATTATCAACAAGTTATAATTACATCAATCGTTGTATTGCCTGATATTGATCAACTAAATTGCCAGAGATAATTTTATTTTATGGGGATAACCAAGGTGTAGTTATGGAAATTATCAACCAGGAATAAAGGCTATATTTCAGACAATTAAAGTTTAATAATTAATCGTTAATCCGATTAAACAATTTTATGGTTTATCAAATAAAATTATAAAATTAGGTTTTGATAAGTGGAAAGAGTAGAACGCGTCACACATTCACATGCTAAATGTATTGAATATGCAATTATCATTAATGAATAAGAAAAAAATCAGACACAGAAAATACACAAAATTAACATCAATCCAACACCAAAAAATTGCCATTTTGCAGTGTGTAATTTTGTGATTGAGATCGTTAACTTGTTCGATGGAGCAGGATTTAAATGAAAAGCAGTGAAATGTGCTTACTGTCGCAAATATGAGAATTCTTCTTGATGACTAACGAGTACCTTCTTACCCCCAGAAGCCCAAAACCACCCAAGCGGAGTTTTATAAAACGCTGAAACTGGTCGATAACCCGCTTTCTTTTGGGTAAAAGGTCATGGACAGTCATTCCTCTGCTGCCCCGATGACTCAAAAGCAAAAACCCCGCCGAAGCGGGGTTTTATAAGAGTTGAAGCTGACCGAAAAGCCGCTTTCTTTCATAAAGAGCGTCGTGGACAGTCATTCATCTGGTTGACTAGCTCATAGCAAAACGCCCTGCTCAGTTTGCACTGTGCAGGGCGTTTTGTTGAATGGTTGAAGCTGACCGATAAGCCGGGTTCTGTCGTGGACAGTCATTCATCTAGGCCAGCAATCGCTCACTGGCTCAAGCAGCCTACCCGGGTTCAGTACGGGCCGTACCTTGTGAACCCCTATTTGGCCTTGCTCCGGGTGGAGTTTACCGTGCCACGGACTGTTACCAGCCGCGCGGTGCGCTCTTACCGCACCCTTTCACCCTTACCTGATCCCGCTTGCGCGGGCCATCGGCGGTTTGCTCTCTGTTGCACTGGTCGTAGGTTCCCCCCCCAGGCGTTACCTGGCACCCTGCCCTATGGAGCCCGGACTTTCCTCCCCTCCGCCCGTCTCCCCCCGAAAGGGGACGACGACGAAGCGGCGACTGTCTGGTCAGCTTCGGCGCGAAGTATAGAGGGTTTGCGCGCCGCTGTCACCCTTGCGTGCGCATCCCCACCTGCAAAGTAGCGGCAATATTACGCGAAGACCGATAAATATTGTCATAGGCCCCACGGAATGCCTCTTCCAGCGAGCCAATACTGTTCAGCACGCTAAATACGGCATCGATACCATATTGATGCACAACACCAACATCAGGGGTCAAACTGCCCGCAATACCGATAACGGGTTTATGGTATTTTTTGGCGACATTCGCCACCCCCACAGGCACTTTTCCGTGGATACTCTGGCTGTCGAGGCGGCCCTCGCCGGTCAACACCAGGGTGCAATCGTGGATATGTTCTTCCAGGTTCAATGCCTGGGTGACAATCTCAATCCCGCTGCGCAATTCTGCACCCAGGAACGCCATCAGAGCCGCGCCCATACCGCCTGCGGCACCCGAACCGGGCACGTTTTTAACGTCGATATGCAGAGACTGCTTAATGACGTCCGCGAAATGGCTAAGATTTTTATCCAGCTCAACAATTTTCGCTTCGTCGGCCCCTTTTTGCGGGCCAAAAATACGCGAGGCCCCGTGTTCACCCACCAGCGTATTGGTCACATCGCAGGCCACGCGGATAGTGCAATCTTTCAGACGCGGATCCAGTCCGGACACATCGATGCTGTTGAGCGCCATCAGACTGCCGCCGCCAAAGGCAATCGCTTTGCCGTTCGCGTCACACAGTTTGGCCCCCAGCGCCTGCATCATGCCGGCCCCACCATCGTTCGTGGCGCTGCCGCCAATACCGATAATGATATTTCGTGCGCCTTTATCCAGCGCATCCAGAATCAGCTCGCCCGTTCCACGCGATGTGGTGATCAGCGGATTGCGTTGTGCGGCAGGAACAAGCGCCAGACCGCTGGCAGCGGCCATTTCGATAATCGCCGTTGCGCCGTCGCCAGAAATCCCCCAGCAGGCTTTTACTTTTTCGCCCAGTGGCCCTGTGACAACCGCGTGTTGTTCTGTCCCTTGCGTGGCGGCAATCATGGCTTCGACCGTGCCTTCGCCACCGTCGGCGACAGGCACAGAAACATACTGAGCATCAGGAAATATTTCCCGAAATCCTTTTTCTATGGCCTGAGCTACCTCGGCGGCAGACAGGCTTTCTTTATAAGAGTCAGGGGCGATTACGATTTTCATAGTTGTAGCCTGTTACTGCACGCGGCAAAAATACCGGGCGCGTTCCCGCGCCCGTCTTTGTTAGCGAGTGACTTCCACTTTCGCCAGTTTTTCGTAGTAGCAAGCAATGGCGCTATGGTCGGCATTACCCAGGCCATCGGCACGCAGCGCCTGCATCATCTCCATCACCGCAGCGGTGAGCGGCAATTGCGCGCCGACGCCGTGCGAAGTATCCAGGGCGTTCGCCAGATCTTTGATATGCAGGTCGATACGGAAACCCGGCTTGAAATTGCGATCCATCACCATCGGCGCTTTGGCATCCAGCACGGTGCTTCCCGCCAGCCCGCCACGAATCGCCTGATACACCAGATCCGGGTTAACCCCCGCTTTGGTGGCCAGGGTCAGCGCTTCGGACATCGCAGCGATGTTCAACGCCACAATCACCTGGTTTGCCAGCTTGGTAACGTTGCCCGCACCGATATCACCGGTGTGCACAACGGAACCGGCCATGGATTTCAACAGGTCGTAATATTTGTCGAACGTGCCTTTATCGCCGCCTACCATCACGGACAGCGTTCCGTCGATGGCTTTTGGCTCACCGCCGCTGACCGGTGCGTCCAGCATTTCGACGCCCTTCGCTTTTAGCGCATCGCTGATTTCGCGACTCGCCAGTGGCGCAATAGAACTCATGTCGATGAGTACCAGGCCCGGTTTCGCGCCTTCGATCAGGCCGTTCTCACCCAGCGCCACTTCTTTGACGTGGGGGGAGTTTGGCAGCATGGTGATCACGACATCGCACTGCTCAGCAATCGCTTTTGCGGTGGTGGCCGTTTCTGCGCCAGCGGCAATCAACTCAGCAATCACTTCTGGATTACGGTCAGAAACCACCAGCGAGTAACCGGCCTTGATGAGGTTTTTACTCATTGGTTTACCCATGATACCCAGGCCAATAAAACCAACTTTCATTGTCATAATTGCGTCTCTCTTTATCTCAGTGGTGGTTATTTTTTAAAGGAATCGGCGAGCTTCTGCGTGGCAGAGCGGAACACGCCAAGGTCACTGCCGACGGCAACAAATGTTGCGCCCCATTCCAGGTAACGACGGGCGTCCGCTTCAACAGGTGCAAGGATGCCGCTCGGCTTGCCGTGCGCTTTTGCACGTTCAAAAATGTGTTGAATAGCGCGTTGCACTTCCGGGTGGTTGGCATTGCCGAGATGTCCGAACGCCGCTGCCAGGTCGCTTGGGCCAACAAAGATGCCGTCTACGCCGTCAGTTGCCGCGATGGCATCAACGTTATCCACGCCGTGCTGGCTCTCGATCTGCACCAGAATCGTGATGTTCTTGTTGGACTGCGCAAAATAGTCCGGCACGGTGCCAAACATATTGGCGCGATGAGAAACCGATACGCCGCGAATACCTTCAGGCGGATAGCGGGTAGACACCACGGCCTGAACCGCCTCTTCCACACTTTCAACGAACGGGATCAGGAAGTTATAGAAACCGATATCCAGCAAGCGCTTGATGATCACCGGCTCATTCGTCGGCACGCGTACCACCGGCGCGCTGTGGCTGCCCTTGAGCGCCATCAGCTGCGGGATGAAGGTGGTGATATCGTTCGGCGCATGTTCGCCGTCCAGTACCAGCCAGTCAAATCCGGCCAGACCAAGCACTTCGGTGCTGATGGGGCTTGCCAGCGCAGACCAGCAGCCAATCTGAATCTCTTTCGCCGCCAGGGCCGCTTTAAACTTGTTCGGGAAAATATCGTTACTCATCGCTTATACCTTCAATTATTTCTGCAATTCCATACGTTTAATGTCGCCTACTACGAACAGGTAGCAGAACATCGCCATCAACGCAGAGCAGCCAACGAAGACCAGAGCCGCATTGAATGAATGCAGTTCACTTACCAGATAGCCAATCACCAGCGGGGTGACAATCGACGCCACGTTACCGAAGACGTTGAACACGCCACCGCACAGGCCCACAATCTCTTTTGGCGCAGTATCAGAAATCACCGGCCAGCCTAATGCACCAAAACCTTTACCGAAGAACGCCAGGGCCATCAGCGCAATGACCAGGACAGTGTTGTCGGTGTAGTTGCACAGGATAATGGAAGAAGCCAACAGCATTCCGAGCACAATCGGCAACTTACGCGCCAGAGTAATCGACTTACCGCTTTTAATCAGATGATCTGAGAACACGCCGCCCAGCACTCCGCCTGCAAAGCCGCACAGCGCAGGGATAGACGCCACCAGGCCGACTTTCAGAATCGACATGCCTTTTTCCTGCACCAGATAAATCGGGAACCAGGTGAGGAAGAACCAGGTGATGGTGTTGATAAAGTATTGCCCAAAAAATACGCCGAGCATCATGCGGTTGGTCAATAACTGTTTGATGTAATGAAGCTTTGGACCACTCGCCGCTTTATCGCCTGGCTTTTTATGGTCCATATCGACCACCGCGCCACCGTCAGTGATGAACTTCAGCTCTTCAGCAGACATACGTGGGTGATCGGTTGGGTTGTGAACAAACTTGACCCACATTCCGGTCAGCACAAAGCCAATAACGCCCATCACGGTAAAGACGTGTTCCCAGCCCCACGCAAAGGTCAACCAGCCCAGCAGCGGCGAGAACAGCGCCAGCGAGAAATACTGTGCAGAGTTGAAAATGGCGGATGCCGTCCCACGCTCTTTCGTCGGGAACCAGGCCGCAACGATACGGGCGTTAGCGGGGAAAGACGGTGCTTCGGAGAAGCCCAGCATAAAGCGCATGATGAACATCGAGATGCCTGCCCACGCCAGCGGCACGAAATCGACGAAACCTTGTAAGAACGTGAACAAAGACCAGAAGAACAGGCTATAGGTGTAGACTTTCTTCGAGCCAAACTTGTCGAGCAACCAGCCACCAGGGATCTGCATCAGCAGATACGCCCAGCCAAACGCAGAGAAGATATACCCCATCGATACCGCACTTAACTGCAGCTCTTTCGCAACTTCGGTCCCGGCAATAGAAAGTGTCGCGCGGTCAGCGTAGTTAACCGCCGTGACAATAAAAATAATCAGTAATATTAAATGACGGGTATGAATACCCTTTTTTGTTTCTACAGCAGTATCTAGTGACATATTTATTTCCTCGGGCACATCGATGTTGGTTTTTTTATTATTTTGAGAGAAATCTATACTGATTATTATCGATAGCAGGCAATATCAGTTAATTAACCAGATGCAATGAAATCGTGATTAAGTATAAACATCACCCTCGCCCTGCACATTGTTGCATTGCTCAATTATCATAGCCTCCACGCATATTATATTGAGCATATGCACAACCCCTTGGGCGCTAATGCACAGATTTACGCATTCCCCGGCAGACGCCGTCAGTGCGCGACCTGATGGGTGATCTTGATCACATTTTTATCCCGTAAGTCCTGACATTCTTTATTAAAGAAGGCAGCGTCTTTATTTTTTCTAATAAGAAAATAAGCACACTCTTAACGACATTTAATATCTACTTTTCGCTGGAGAATACTGAACAATGGCCGACATCGAAATTCGACAAACGTCGCCGACGGCGTTCTATATAAAAGTACACGACACTGATAATGTGGCGATTATTGTTAACGACAACGGCCTAAAAGCAGGAACGCGTTTTCCCGATGGCCTGGAACTGATTGAGCATATTCCCCAGGGACATAAAGTCGCGCTGGTCGATATTCCTGCGCATGGCGAAATCGTCCGTTATGGCGAAATCATCGGTTACGCAGTACGCGCCGTGCCGCAAGGCAGCTGGATTGATGAATCGCTCGTCGAACTGCCAGAAGCACCACCGCTCAATACCTTACCGCTGGCAACCCGCGTGCCTGAGCCGCTGCCACCGCTGGAAGGGTACACTTTCGAAGGCTATCGCAATGCCGACGGCAGCGTGGGCACCAAAAATCTGCTCGGCATTACCACCAGCGTGCATTGCGTGGCGGGCGTGGTGGATTACGTGGTCAAAATCATCGAACGTGATTTGCTGCCAAAATACCCCAACGTCGACGGCGTGGTGGGCCTCAACCATTTGTATGGCTGCGGCGTGGCGATTAACGCGCCGGCGGCCGTTGTGCCAATCCGAACCATCCACAACATTTCGCTGAATCCAAATTTCGGCGGTGAAGTGATGGTGATTGGTCTGGGCTGCGAAAAGCTCCAGCCAGAACGCCTGTTACAGGGCACTGAAGATGTCAAAGCGATTCCCGTGGACAGCGCAAGCATTGTGCGTTTGCAGGATGAACATCACGTCGGCTTTCGATCGATGGTGGACGACATTCTGCAGGTTGCCACGCGTCATCTGGAAAGGCTCAACAAACGCCAACGCGAAACCTGCCCGGCTTCTGAGCTGGTGGTCGGCACACAGTGTGGCGGCAGCGATGCGTTTTCAGGCGTGACGGCAAACCCGGCCGTCGGCTACGCGTCGGATCTGTTTGTGCGTTGCGGCGCAACGGTGATGTTCTCGGAAGTGACTGAAGTACGTGATGCGATCCACCTGCTGACTCCGCGCGCCATCAACGAAGAGGTGGGCAAACGCCTGCTGGAAGAGATGGCCTGGTACGATAATTATCTCGATTTGGGTCAAACCGACCGCAGCGCGAACCCGTCCCCGGGCAACAAAAAAGGCGGTCTGGCAAACGTGGTGGAAAAAGCGTTGGGTTCGATTGCGAAATCTGGCCAGAGTGCGATTTCAGAAGTGCTCTCGCCAGGGCAACGTCCGACCAAACGCGGTTTGATTTATGCCGCAACGCCCGCCAGCGATTTTGTCTGCGGCACGCAGCAGGTCGCTTCTGGTATTACGGTGCAGGTCTTCACCACGGGTCGCGGTACGCCGTACGGCCTGATGGCGGTTCCCGTTATCAAGATGGCAACCCGCACCGAACTGGCAAACCGTTGGTATGATTTGATGGATATCAACGCGGGCACCATTGCTACCGGCGAAGAGAGCATTGAGGACGTGGGCTGGAAACTGTTCCACTTTATTCTTGATGTGGCGAGCGGCCGCAAAAAAACCTTCTCGGATCAATGGGGCTTGCACAACCAGCTGGCCGTGTTTAACCCGGCTCCGGTGACCTGATTTGCAATAAACCCGATCGCCCTCTTCTCACACAGAGGGCGATTTTAAAACCATTACCCCGCCACGAGAATCACATCAATCCCGTTTTTACGCAGTCCTTCCAGACTGTCCGTCGGGATCCCTTCATCGACAATAATCATATCAATGCGTTGCGTATCAATAATTTTATGCAGACTTGAACGGTTAAACTTGGTCGAATCCGTCACAACAATAATCCGCTCTGCGACTTCACACATCTTTCGGTTAAGCCGCGCTTCGTCTTCATTGTGGGTGCTGACGCCGCGATCGAGATCGATGGCGTCCACGCCCAAAAACAGCAGATCAAAGTGATAGTTTTGCAACGACTGCTCAGCCTGATCGCCATAAAACGACTGTGACTGCCGACGCAAATGACCGCCGGTCATCAGCAGCTCCACCCCTTCCGCTTCAAGCAACGCATTGGCGACGTTCATGCCGTTTGTCATGGCGATCACATCGCTGTGCTGTCGCATCATGCGTGCGATTTCATAGGTGGTGGTACCCGAATCGAGAATCACGCGATGGCCAGGTTTAATCAGGTTCGCCGCCGCCTGGGCAATGCTGCGCTTCATTGCCGTATTGAGCGAACTTTTGTCTTCTACAGAGGGCTCGACGCCAGGCGTATTACCGTCACAGATCAACGCCCCGCCGTAGGCACGAACAGCAATGCCCTGCTTTTCCAGAAAGGCCAGATCGTTACGGATCGTGACCGTAGAGACGCCATAAAGCTGAGAAAGATCGTTAACTTGTACGCTTCCTTGCTGCCGTAACCGCTGGATTATCTGCTCACGCCTTTCGCTCGTGCCCGTCACGCGTTTTTCCGCGGATGAATCGCTGCTGCTCATAAGAGCTCCTTTAAAAAAATCTTTCGTTTCATTTCGATTGAGCTATTAACGCCTTTCTTTTAGTGGAATGCAAGCCCCACTGGCCTCCTCAAAGCGGTGATGACAGGTGCTGAAACCTTTCGTTATGTTTCTTTTGTGAAACAGATCGGAAAACTATTATCTTTCGTTTTATTTTTACGTCACCATGCAGCAGTATAAACAGAAACAAAACGAAAGATGAATACCATAACCATCCAAAGTGGAGAGGAAAGTGAAACATCTTATTGAAATGGTGGAAATGCACAAACAAGGCGCAGCAAACGGGATTTATGCCGTGTGCTCCGCACATCCACTGGTACTTGAAGCCGCAATTCGATTCGCCCACACGCACAACACCGCTTTGCTGATTGAAGCCACATCCAACCAGGTGGATCAGTTTGGTGGTTACACCGGCATGACGCCTGCCGACTTCCGTGGTTTCGTCCACCAGCTTGCGGACGCGCTGAGTTTTCCCCGCTCTATGCTCATTTTGGGCGGCGATCATCTTGGCCCAAATCGCTGGCAACACCTCACCGCTGACGAAGCCATGGCAAATGCGGAAACGCTTATCAGAAGCTACGTGGCAGCAGGCTTTAAGAAGATCCACCTCGATTGCAGCATGTCTTGCGAGGACGATCCGATTCCTCTGACGGATGAGATCGTCGCGACACGCGCCGCACGGCTGGCGAAGATAGCCGAAGAGACCAGCGGCGAATGCTTTGGAAAGTCCGATCTGGTGTACATCATCGGCACCGAAGTCCCCGTGCCCGGCGGTGCTCACGAAACGCTAAGCGAACTGGAAGTCACGACACCGGATGCGGCAAGCGCAACGCTTGCAGCCCATCGCCTTGCTTTCGAGAAGCAAGGGTTAACCGATCTGTGGTCACGGATCATCGGGTTGGTGGTTCAGCCCGGCGTTGAGTTCGACCACACCCACGTGATTGACTATCAACCGCAAAAAGCGGCGGCGCTGAGTGCGATGGTTGAAGAGTATGACACGCTGGTTTTTGAAGCTCACTCCACCGATTACCAGACGCCGCAGGCGCTGCGCCAGTTGGTGAAAGATCATTTTGCGATTCTAAAAGTCGGTCCGGCACTCACTTTTGCCCTGCGTGAGGCTCTTTTCTCGCTGGCGGCGGTTGAAGAAGAATTACTCCCCGCGAAAGCCGGATCTGGCCTGCGCCACGTGCTGGAAAACGTGATGCTCGATCGCCCGGAATACTGGCAAAGCCACTACCACGGCGATGGCAACGCGCGCCGTTTGGCACGCGGCTACAGCTATTCAGATCGCGTTCGGTACTACTGGCCAGACAGTCAGATCGACGACGCGTTCGAGCGGCTGGTACGAAACCTGGCCGACGACCCCATTCCGCTACCGCTTGTGAGCCAGTACTTACCGCTGCAATACCGCAAAGTTCGCGAGGGCGCTCTCAAGGCTACGCCGCGAGAACTCATCATTGACCACATTCAGGACATACTGCGTCAATATCACGACGCCTGCCAGCGTGTCACGCCGCATAACGTATAACAACAACAGGAAAACACTATGCCAAACATTGTCTTATGTCGTATTGACGAACGTTTGATTCACGGCCAGGTGGGCGTGCAGTGGGTCGGGTTTGCGGGCGCAAATTTGGTTCTGGTCGCCAACGATGACGTGGCTGAGGATTCTGTCCAGCAAAACCTGATGGAAATGGTGTTGGCCGAGGGTATCGACGTTCGCTTCTGGTCACTGCAAAAGGTCATCGACAATATTCACCGCGCCGCCGATCGGCAGAGAATTCTGCTGGTCTGTAAGTCCCCTGCCGACTTCCTGGCGCTTGCAGAAGGCGGTGTGCCTATCACACGAATTAACGTTGGAAATATGCATTACGCGAATGGCAAACAGCAAATTGCCAAAACGGTCTCTGTAGACGCCAACGATACGGCGGCGTTTAACGGTCTGAAAGCCGCTGGGGTGGAGTGCTTCGTTCAGGGCGTCCCGACAGAACCCGCTTTGGATCTCTTTAAACTTCTCTGAGGGATTCACCATGGAAATCAGTTTATTGCAGGCGTTTGCGTTGGGCATTCTCGCCTTTATCGCGGGCCTGGATATGTTTAACGGCTTAACGCATATGCACCGTCCGGTAGTGCTGGGGCCGCTGGTGGGCTTGATTCTGGGCGATCTGCATACCGGGATCTTAACCGGCGGCACGCTGGAACTGGTCTGGATGGGCCTGGCTCCGCTGGCGGGCGCGCAGCCGCCAAATGTGATTATTGGCACTATTGTCGGGACGACGTTCGCGATTACCACAGGCGTGAAGCCGGAGGTCGCCGTCGGTGTGGCCGTGCCGTTCGCCGTTGCAGTGCAAATGGGGATTACGTTTCTGTTCTCCGTGATGTCAGGCGTCATGGCACGTTGCGACAGAATGGCGTCGAATGCGGATACCGCAGGCATTGAGCGGGTGAATTATCTGGCTTTGCTGGCACTCGGGATTTTCTATTTTCTTTGCGCTTTCCTGCCCATTTACTTCGGCGCGGAACATGCGAAGACGGCCATTGATGTGCTGCCCGCACGTTTAATTGACGGGCTTGGCGTTGCAGGCGGGATCATGCCAGCCATCGGCTTTGCCATATTGCTGAAAATCATGATGAAAAACGTCTACATCCCCTATTTCATTCTCGGTTTTGTGGCAGCCGCCTGGCTTAAATTGCCGGTACTGGCCATTGCCGCTGCAGCGCTCGCAATGGCGCTGATCGATTTTGTCCGCAAATCCCCGGAGCCCGCTCCGGGCGCGCAGAAAGAGGAATTCGAAGATGGCATCTAATCACACCACCCTGCCGACCGTTTCAGAGATCGACGAGTCGCTGCTTTCCGGCGCGAACGAAAATATTTACGAAGATCAGAAAATCGGCGCGGAGTTGACCAAAAAAGATATCAACCGCGTGGCCTGGCGTTCGATGCTGTTGCAGGCGTCGTTCAACTACGAACGTATGCAGGCATCGGGCTGGTTATATGGTTTGTTGCCGGCGCTGAAAAAAATCCATACCAACAAGCGCGATCTTGCCCGCGCGATGAAAGGCCATATGGGATTCTTCAACACGCACCCGTTTCTGGTCACCTTTGTTATCGGCATTATTCTGGCGATGGAGCGATCCAAACAGGACGTAAACAGTATTCAGAGCACTAAGATTGCCGTGGGCGCTCCGCTCGGTGGGATTGGTGACGCGATGTTCTGGCTGACGTTACTGCCCATCTGCGGCGGCATCGGAGCCAGCCTCGCGCTACAAGGTTCGATTCTGGGGGCAGTCGTATTTATTGTGATGTTCAACGTGGTACATCTGGGACTGCGTTTTGGCCTGGCGCACTATGCTTATCGGATGGGCGTCGCCGCGATCCCATTGATTAAGGCCAACACCAAAAAAGTCGGCCATGCAGCGTCCATTGTGGGGATGACGGTCATCGGCGCGCTGGTGGCGACCTATGTGCGCCTGAACACCACGCTGGAAATTACGGCTGGTGACGCGGTGGTGAAACTGCAAACGGATGTTATCGACAAGCTGATGCCCGCATTTTTGCCGCTGGTTTACACCCTCACCATGTTCTGGCTGGTGCGTCGTGGCTGGAGTCCGTTACGCCTCATCGGCATCACGGTGGTGTTGGGCGTCGTGGGTAAATTCTGTCACTTCCTGTAAACAAGGGGTTTGAGATGTTAGGCATTATTCTTTGTGGCCACGGCGGATTCGCCAGCGGTCTCGAAAAGGCGATGAAGCAAATCCTCGGTGAGCAAGCGCAATTTATTGCCATCGATTTTCCTGAAACCTCGACCACCGCGCTCCTGACTTCGCAGTTGGAGCAGGCGATAAGCGATTTGGACAGTCAGGAAGATATCGTCTTTCTGACCGATTTACTGGGCGGCACCCCGTTCCGTGTAGCATCAACCATGGCGTTGAAAAAACCCGGTTGGGAAGTGATCACGGGAACCAATATGCAGCTTCTGCTGGAGATGGTGATGGAGCGCGACGGGTTAAGCAGCGAGGCGTTTCGCTTGCAGGCGCTTGAGTGCGGGCATCGCGGGCTGACCAGCCTGGTGGATGAACTGGGGCGCTGTCGCGAAGAAAAGCCCGTTGAAGAAGGCATTTAGCCTCGCGCTCATTGTCCTTTTAGCAAACCCATTATCTTTTATTGCATTCCGGGCAGGCTCTCCCCCTTAGCCCTTTCACTCTGCGATACTTTGGCCTTACGTTAATCGCGTAGGGCCTTTCTTTTACTTTCGATTAATAAGCATTGCTTGGTGGAAAATAGAATAAATCTATAAAAGTTAATGCGTTACTCAAACCGTTCCTTTCCTCGATCACAAATTTCGTTTTATTTCTTTTACTGGCATTGACCTTTCACTTCCCTTTCTATAGATTTTAATTAATCGAACAAGTGAAACGAAACGAAAGACAAAGCACTGATGATCGCGTCTGATGTGGATTTCACATTACTAAGGACTGAGTTATGCCAGACACCCCTACCGCCACCGGCACCTGGACGGAAAAAGAGATCCGTCAGCAACCTGAGTGCTGGAGCCGTTCTCTACACCATATCGACACGATTCGACAGAGCCTCGATCGTTTTCTCTCGCCGTTGCTCAGCAAAAAGGATCTGCGGATCGTCCTGACGGGCGCGGGAACATCGGCATTTATCGGCGATATTATCGCTCCGTGGCTTTCGCGCCACACCGGGAATAATTTTAGTGCCATTCCAACCACCGATCTCGTGACCAACCCGATGGATTATTTGAGTCCAACGCACCCTCTGCTGCTGGTCTCATTCGCCCGTTCCGGCAATAGCCCAGAAAGCGTGGCTGCCGTTGAGCTGGCAAATCAGTTTGTCCCCGAATGCTATCACCTGATGATTACCTGCAACGAAGCCGGGAGTCTTTATCAGAACGCAGTCGACAGCGATAACGCCTTTGCGCTGCTGATGCCGCCCGAGACGCACGATCGCGGATTTGCAATGACCAGCAGCATCACCACCATGATGGCAAGTTGTCTGGCGGTCTTTGCTCCGAAAACGATCAACAGCGCCTCTTTCCGCGACGTGGCAGAGCGCTGCCAAACGATCCTTTCGTCACTGGGCGATTTCAACCAAGGTGTTTTCGGCGCTGACGCCTGGAAAAGGATCGTTTATCTCGGCAGCGGCGGATTGCAGGCCGCAGCGCGAGAATCCGCGCTAAAAGTACTGGAGCTCACGGCGGGAAAAGTGGTCGCATTCTATGACTCACCGACCGGTTTCCGCCACGGTCCTAAATCACTGGTAGATAATGAAACGCTGGTGGTGGTTTTTGTTTCTAGCCATCCCTATACGCGCCAGTACGATCTCGATCTGCTGACCGAATTGCGCCGTGACCAGCAGGCTCTGCGCGTGGTTGCCCTGGTTGCGGATACCGATCCGGTTGTCGAAGCGGGTCCACATATTTTGCTGCCTTCTTCACGCCCATTCCTGGATGTCGAGCTGGCGTTCTGCTTCCTGATGTATGCGCAGGTCTTTGCGCTCACGCAATCTATCAGCGTCGGAAATACCCCAGACACCCCCTCCGCCAGCGGCACGGTAAACCGTGTGGTGCAGGGCGTCGTTATTCACCCCTGGCTGGCTTAACAGGAGCGCATCATGAGTATTATCTCAACGAAATACCTTCTGCAGGATGCGCAAGCCAAAGGCTATGCGGTTCCTGCGTTTAACATTCATAACGCCGAAACGATCCAGGCGATCCTGGAAGTGTGCAGCGAAATGCGATCGCCGGTGATTCTGGCCGGGACGCCTGGCACCTTTAAACATATCGCGCTGGAAGAGATTTACGCGCTGTGCAGCGCGTATTCCCTCAGCTACGACATGCCGCTGGCGCTGCATCTCGATCACCATGAGTCGCTGGACGACATTCGCCGCAAGGTCAATGCGGGCGTGCGCAGCGCAATGATCGACGGCAGCCACTTCCCGTTTGAGCAGAACGTGGCGCTGGTGAAATCCGTCGTGGAATTCTGTCATCTCAATGACTGCAGCGTCGAGGCCGAGCTGGGACGTCTGGGCGGTGTGGAAGACGATATGAGCGTGGACGCCGAAAGCGCATTTTTGACCGATCCGCAGGAAGCAAAACGCTTTGTGAAACTGACGGGAGTGGACAGCCTGGCCGTGGCGATTGGTACGGCGCACGGGCTTTACACCCATCGGCCAAAAATTGATTTTCAGCGTCTGGCTGAAATCCGTGACGTCGTGGACATCCCGCTCGTACTGCACGGCGCAAGCGATGTTCCGGATGAATTTGTGCGCCGCACGATCGCGCTGGGGGTCTGCAAAGTGAACGTGGCGACGGAACTTAAAATCGCGTTTTCCGCTGCCGTCAAAGAGTGGTTCAACGAAAATCCGCAGGGAAACGATCCACGCTTTTACATGCGTGTCGGTATGGACGCCATGAAAGAGGTGGTAAGAAACAAAATCAACGTTTGCGGCTCGGCCAATAAACTCGTGCTCGACTCCGCCGTCGTTTTATAAAAACTCACGCAATACACAACACACTATGAGCAGGAATGAAGATTATGAGCGCTCCTAATATTTTATTAACCCGGATCGATAACCGCCTGGTGCATGGTCAGGTTGGGGTCACGTGGACCTCAACCCTCGGCGCGAATTTATTGATTGTCGTCGATGACGACGTCGCGAAAGACGAGATCCAGCAAAAGCTGATGGGGATCACCGCGGATACCTACGGTTTTGGTATTCGTTTTTTTTCGATCGAAAAGACGGCCGCGATCATCTCCAAGGCCGCACCGCATCAGAAGATCTTCCTGATTTGCCGTACGCCAGAGATCGTCAGGAAGCTGATTGAAGCCGGCGTGCCGCTGAAAGACGTTAACGTCGGGAATATGCATTTTTCGGAAGGCAAACGGCAGATTAGCAGCAAGGTTTATGTCGATGACCAGGATCTCAACGATCTGCACTTTATCAAGCGCAGCGGTGTGAATCTCTTTATCCAGGATGTCCCGGGGGATGCAAAAGAGAGCGTTCCTGATTAATCGCCCTGTCTCGACATTCAAAAACTAAAGTCGCTATTACGAGGCAATAAAAATGCATGAAATAACATTGATTCAGGGGATTTCCCTGGCCGCGTTAGTGTTTTTCTTAGGGATTGATTTTTGGCTGGAAGCGCTGTTTCTGTTTCGTCCTATTATCGTGTGTACCCTCACCGGGGCGATTTTGGGTGATATCCATATCGGCTTGATCACTGGCGGTTTGACCGAGCTGGCCTTCGCGGGTCTGACGCCAGCGGGAGGCGTGCAGCCACCCAACCCCATCATGGCTGGCGTGATGACCACCGTCATTGCCTGGTCTACCGGTGTCGATGCCAAAACGGCCATCGGGCTGGGGCTGCCGTTTAGCCTGTTAATGCAATACGTCATTCTGTTTTTCTACTCGGCATTTTCCCTGTTTATGTCAAAAGCCGATCAATATGCGAAAGAGACAAACACCGCTGGCTTCGCCCGTCTTAACTGGACAACAACCCTGATTGTGGCCTGCACTTACGCGGTGATTACGTTCCTTTGCACCTATCTTGCGCAAGGCGCGATGCAGGCGCTGGTCAAAGCCATGCCGGCCTGGCTGACACACGGGTTTGAAGTCGCGGGTGGCATTCTTCCTGCTGTCGGTTTCGGCTTGCTGTTGCGCGTGATGTTCAAAGCGCAGTACATCCCTTATCTGATCGCCGGTTTCTTGTTTGTCTGTTACATCCAGGTCAGCAACCTGCTGCCGGTCGCTGTGCTAGGCGCGGGATTTGCGGTGTATGAGTTCTTTAACGCTAAAGCCAAAAACGCCGCTCAGCCTCAGGCTTCGGCTGCGAAAAAAGATGAAGAGGATTACAGCAATGGGATCTGAAATCAGTAAAAAAGACATTACGCGCCTGGGGTTCCGTTCTTCGCTTCTGCAGGCCAGCTTTAACTACGAGCGTATGCAGGCGGGCGGCTTTACGTGGGCGATGCTGCCGCTCCTGAAGAAGATCTACAAAGGCGATAAAGAAGGCCTGAGCGCGGCCATGAAGGACCATCTGGAATTTATCAACACGCACCCAAACCTGGTGGGATTCCTGATGGGATTGCTGATCTCGATGGAAGAGAAAGGCGAAAACCGCAGCACTATTAAAGGGCTCAAAGTCGCGCTGTTTGGGCCGATTGCCGGGATTGGTGACGCGATTTTCTGGTTTACGCTGTTACCGATTATGGCCGGGATTTGCTCATCGTTTGCCAGCCAGGGCAATCTGCTGGGACCGATTCTGTTCTTTGCTGTCTATCTCGCCATTTTCTTCCTGCGCGTGGGCTGGACGCATGTCGGCTATACGGTGGGGATAAAAGCGATCGACAAGGTGCGAGAAAATTCGCAGATGATTGCCCGTTCGGCCACCATTCTGGGGATTACGGTAATAGGCGGGCTGATTGCTTCTTACGTTCATATCAACGTCGTCACCACGTTTGCGATTGATGCCACCCACAACGTGGCGCTACAAAAAGACTTCTTCGATAAGGTCTTCCCCAACATTTTGCCGATGGGCTACACCTTGTTGATGTATTACCTTTTACGCGTGAAAAAGGCGCATCCGGTTCTGCTGATTGCAGTGACATTTGTCCTGGCTATCGTCGGTTCTGCGCTGGGGATTCTGTAAATGAATGGCATCGCATTCCAGGAACAGAGTGATTATCGCTCGCTCAGCGAGGCCGCCAGCGAGCAGTTATTAGCCCTTATGCATCGCAAGCCGGATGCTGTTATCTGTCTCGCGACGGGTGCGACACCGGTGCTGACCTATCAGCTGTTGGTTGAAAAAATCACCGCGCAACAGGTTGATATCAGAAGAATTACCTTCGTGAAGCTGGACGAATGGGTGGGGTTATCGCCAGAAGACCCGGCGACGTGCGAGGTGTTCTTGCAGCAGCATATTCTCAAGCCACTCGGCGTGGCGCCTGAAAACTACATTTCGTTCAGGTCTGACAACGCCGATGACAGCGAGTGTGCGCGGATTGTGGAGCAGATTGCCCAGCGAGGCGGGCTGGATCTGTGTGTTCTGGGAATCGGCAAAAATGGTCATTTAGGGCTGAACGAGCCGGATGAACAACTGGAACCCGCCTGTCATATCACCCATCTTGATGAGCGCACCCGGCTCCACGAGATGCTGAAGCAGGCTAACATCCCGGTCGAGAAGGGAATAACCTTAGGCTTGCGCGATATTCTGGCGGCGAGAGAAGTGTTGCTACTGGTTTCTGGCGAAGGGAAACAGCGGGCATTCGCTAAGTTTATGGAAGGGAAAGTGACAACCCAAATTCCAGCGTCATTCCTGTGGTTGCATCCGAAAACAACCTGTCTTTACTGCGATAGGTGAATAGTCAGCCGGGCAACGCGACGTTTGCCCGGCTCGTCGTTACGATTCGGACTGCTGATCCAACGCATGCTTATACAGCGCGTTCTTTTTCACGCCGTGGATTTCGGCGGCAAGCGCGGCGGCTTTTTTCAACGGCAGTTCGGTTTGCAGCAACGCCAGCGTACGCAGCGCTTCGGCCGGTAGCGCCTCTTCCTGCGCTTTATGCCCTTCAACGATCAGTACCATTTCGCCTTTGCGGCGATTTTCGTCTTCTTTCACCCAGGCCAGCAGTTCGCCAACCGGCGCGCCGTGGATGTTCTCCCAGGTTTTGGTCAATTCACGGGCCAGCACCACATAGCGTGATTCACCCCACACGGTGACCATGTCTTCTAAACTTTCCAGAAGGCGATGGGTGGATTCATAGAAAATCAGCGTGCGCGGTTCGGCTTCGAGATCTTTCAGCGTGTCGCGACGGCCTTTCGATTTCGCGGGTAAAAATCCTTCATAGCAAAAACGGTCAGAAGGCAAACCTGCGGCGCTCAGGGCAGCAATGGCGGCACAAGGGCCAGGTAACGGCACGACGCGGATACCGGCTTCGCGACAGGTGCGCACCAGGTGATAGCCAGGATCGTTGATCAGCGGCGTACCCGCATCGGATACCAGCGCGATGTTTTGCCCTTCTTTGAGTTTCGCCACCAGCGTTTCGGCTTTTTGTTGCTCATTGTGATCGTGCAGAGCGAACAGACGAGCGCTAATCGCGAAATGTTGCAGCAGTAAACCCGTATGGCGGGTGTCCTCAGCAGCAATTAAATCAACGGCTTGTAATACGGTGAGCGCACGTTGGGTAATATCAGACAAATTCCCGATAGGAGTAGGTACAATATAAAGCTGGCCTTGAGAATTATCTGCCGTTTCGTGTTGTTTCATTGTTTAGTCCGTATTGCCGATTTAATATTGAGCATTGCCTAAAAAAATCACTGGATACAGTATGGTACCCTTAACGTTTCTTCGAACAAAAGCTTCGCGCAGCCTTCCTATTATGCTGGCAGCCCTGATTTTCGCAGGCTGTGGCACTCAGGCGCCCGATCAGACTGCGGCCCATATGCAGGGTTCCGCGCAGGCTGATTCCGGCTTTTATCTGCAACAAATGTCGCAGAGCTCAAATGATACCAAGACCAACTGGCAATTACTTGCCATTCGTGCACTGCTGAAGGAAGGTAAAACGCAGCAGGCACTCGATCTGTATAACCAGTTGCCGCAGGAATTGAACGATACACAACGCGGTGAGCAGTCGCTGCTGGCCGCAGAGCTGAAAATTGCGCAGAAAGATTATCCGGCGGCGAAAAAACAGCTGGCGGATATCGACGTGAAAGCGCTGGAGAACAACCAGCAGGCCCGCTACTGGCAGGCCGTTATCGCTGCCGAGCAGGGTCGCCCTTCCCTGGCACTCCTGCGCGCGCTCATTGCGCAAGAGCCGCTGCTGAGCGGCGCCGATAAGCAGAAAAATATCGACGCCACCTGGCAAGCGCTCTCTTCAATGACGCCGGAACAGGCTCAGGCACTGGTGATCAATGCCGACGAAAATGTTTTGCAAGGCTGGCTGGATCTGCAGCAGATGTGGTTCAACAACCGCAGCGATCCAAAAATGCTGAAAGCGGGCATTACCGACTGGCAGACGCGTTACCCGCAAAATCCGGGTGCAAAAATGCTGCCGACGCAGTTGGTCAACGTGCAGAACTTCCAGCCTGCCTCCGTCAGCAAAATCGCTCTTTTGCTGCCATTGAACGGTCAGGCGGCGGTATTTGGTCGCACCATTCAGCAGGGCTTTGAAGCTGCGAAAAATGGCACCGCTGCGGTGACGGGGAACGCCGTTCCTGCACAGGCAGCGCAGGCCGCGAATGTGAATGATGTCATTAGCCCATCAGCGGTGGAAACCAGCGATTTGACCTCTGCACAAGCGCCTGCTCAAGGCACAATGCAAAATCCAGTGACTGCCCCGACAACGCCGCCAACGACCACCCAGGCCCCTGCTGAAACCGCAGCCCCAGCCGAAGCACAAGCGCCCGTTGAGACTCAGGCGGCTCCTGCCACCGACGCAGCAACGACACAACCACAGGCCACATCGGCCGATCAGCAGCCTGCCGCACAGCCGCAAGCCGTTGCTGCAACGACCGCCAATCCGGGTGCAGAACTGAAAATCTATGACACCAGTTCTCAGCCACTCGATCAGGTGCTGGCGCAAGTTCAGCAGGACGGTGCCAGTATCGTGGTCGGCCCCTTGCTAAAGAACAACGTCGAAGAGTTGATGAAGAGCAACACTTCGCTGAACGTGCTGGCGCTTAACCAGCCTGAGCAAGTTCAGAATCGCGCGAATATCTGTTACTTCGCTCTGTCTCCGGAAGATGAAGCCCGCGATGCGGCGCGTCATATTCATGAACAAGGAAAACAGGCCCCACTGCTGCTGACCCCGCGCAGCGCGCTGGGTGACCGCGTCGCCACGGCGTTTGCTCATGAATGGCAACAGCTCGGCGGCAATATCGTTCTGCAGCAGAAATTTGGCTCAACCTCAGAGCTGAGAGCGGGCGTAAATGGCGGGTCAGGTATTGCGCTGACCGGCAGCCCGGTTTCGGCCAGTCTGCCGCAGCAGCAAGGCGTGACCATCGGTGGGCTCACGATTCCGGCTCCGCCAACGGATGCGCAAATCAGCGGCGGCGGTAAGGTCGATGCGGCTTACATCGTCGCGACGCCAGAAGAAATTGCCTTTATCAAACCGATGATTGCTATGCGCAACGGCAGCCAAAGCGGCGTAACATTGTATGCGAGCTCGCGCAGCGCGCAGGGCACGGCTGGCCCAGATTTCCGTCTGGAAATGGATGGCCTGCAATACAGCGAAATCCCAATGCTTGCGGGCAGCAACCCGGCGCTGATGCAGCAGGCGCTGAGCAGCGTGCGTAACGACTATTCACTCGCGCGTTTGTACGCGATGGGTGTTGATGCGTGGGCGCTGGCGAACCACTTTACCCAGATGCGTCAGGTGCCGGGTTTTGAGCTTAACGGTAACACCGGCGATCTGACCGCAACCCAGGATTGTGTGATTAACAGGAAGTTATCATGGCTCAAATACCAGCAGGGGCAGATCGTCCCGGCGAGTTAAGCCGCAAACAGACGGGCGACGCGTGGGAGCTAAAGGCGCGTCACTGGCTGGAAGGCAAAGGACTGCGTTTTATCGCCGCTAACGTTCACGGACGTGGCGGCGAAATTGATCTGATAATGAAAGACGGTCAGGTTATCGTGTTTATTGAGGTACGTTTCCGACAGTCGTCCCGATTTGGTGGCGCTGCCGCCAGCGTGACGCTCGCCAAACAACATAAATTATTACAGACTGCCCACTTGTGGCTTGCCCGCCATAATGGGAGTTTTGATACTGTGGATTGCCGGTTCGATGTGGTAGCCTTCACCGGAAACGACATTGAGTGGCTTAAAAACGCTTTTGGCGAAGACGCATAATTAAGATTTAAAGGGATAACGTGCTCGAAAGAATTAAGGTTTGCTTCACAGAAAGCATTCAAACTCAAATTGCAGCGGCGGAAGCTCTCCCGGATGCTATTTCACGCGCAGCGATGACGCTGGTGCAGTCCCTGCTCAATGGCAACAAAATCCTCTGTTGTGGCAACGGTACCTCCGCCGCCAACGCACAGCATTTTGCTGCCAGCATGATCAATCGTTTTGAAACAGAACGCCCAAGTTTACCTGCCATTGCACTTAATACCGATAATGTGGTCTTAACCGCGATTGCCAACGATCGTCTTCATGACGAAATCTACGCAAAACAGGTTCGCGCCTTAGGCCACGCCGGGGATGTTCTGCTGGCGATTTCTACGCGCGGAAATAGCCGTGATATCGTAAAAGCCGTTGAAGCGGCCGTGACGCGTGATATGACGATTGTCGCGCTAACGGGCTATGACGGTGGCGAACTGGCAGGTCTTTTAGGACCGCAGGATGTGGAAATTCGCATTCCATCTCATCGCAGTGCGCGTATTCAGGAAATGCACATGCTGACGGTGAACTGTCTTTGCGATTTGATTGATAACACGCTTTTCCCTCACCAGGATGATTAAGGAGTACTAATGAAGGCATTAACGCCCCTCGCAGTCCTTATTTCTGCGCTGCTGCTTCAAGGATGTATCGCTGCGGCTGTGGTAGGTACAGCGGCTGTCGGCACCAAAGCAGCAACCGATCCGCGCTCTGTGGGGACTCAAGTCGACGACGGTACCCTGGAATTGCGCGTTAACAGCGCCCTGTCGAAAGACGAACAAATTAAGAAAGAAGCCCGCATTAACGTGACCGCTTATCAGGGCAAAGTGCTGCTGGCAGGCCAGGCACCCAATCTGGAGCTTGCGGCTCGCGCGAAGCAAATCGCCATGGGTGTAGAAGGCACCACGGAAGTGTTCAACGAAGTTCGCCAGGGTCAGCCTATTGGTCTGGGAACGGCATCGTCTGATACCTGGATCACCACCAAAGTGCGCTCGCAGCTGCTGGGTAGCGATCAGGTGAAATCCTCTAACGTGAAAGTCACCACCGAGAATGGCGAAGTGTTCCTGCTCGGCCTGGTCACCGATCGTGAAGGCAAAGCCGCGGCCGATATCGCCAGCCGCGTGAGCGGCGTGAAGCACGTAACGACCGCGTTTACCTATATTAAATAAGCGCGTTTAATGGATAAGAAAAACCCGGCGGATGCCGGGTTTTTTGTTTTATAGCAGCGCAATACTGCCCGTTATCACGCCACTTAACGCGACCAGTAAACCCGTCAGCCAAAGCGCTTTCGCCGGGAATGACTTACGCAGCATGATAAGCGACGGAAGGCTCACGGCGGGCAGCGTGATTAAGAGTGCCAGCGCGGGAGCGGTACCCATACCGGCGAGCATCATCGTCTGCACAATCGGAATCTCAGCCGCAGTCGGAATCACAAACAAGCATCCGGCTACCGCCATCGCAATCACCCACAGCAATGTGTTATCGATCGCGCCGTCTGCGTGAGGGAACAACCAGACGCGCGCCGCGCCTAACACGAGTACCGCCAGGATATACACCGGGATGGTGCTCCAGAAAAGCTGCCATAACGCTTTCCCCCAGCGGGCAAAGAATCCGCCCTGCGGCTCCGAAGATTCAATATCCACCGATACGGGCTGAACGGTATTATCTTTGACCAGATACTGAACTAAAGAGGCCACAATCAGCACGGTTAGTAGCCCGGCAACCAAACGGATCAACGCAAAGTGCCAGCCGAGCACAAAGCCCATAAAGACCAGCGTAGCGGGATTAAGCACCGGGTTTCCCATCCAGAATGCCAGCGCGCCGCCCATCGATACCTGCTGACGCCGCATGCCAGCCGTAACGGGCGCAGCACAGCAGGAGCACATCATGCCCGGCAGAGAGAAAATCGTCCCCAGCAATGTGCCCTGAAAACGCGGCTGGCCTAACGTTCGCATCAGCCAGTTGCGCGGAATAAGCACTTGAATGAGCGAGCCCAACAACACCCCCAGCACTGCGGCTTTCCATACGGCGAGGAAATAGACCATCGCGTAATCCCACGCCGCCTGCAACGGGCTGGTGTCCGGCTGGGCGAGAATGGATTTGCCGATGCTGTGCGTGTCGGCGGCGGTGAAGGCTTTACCGTAATACGGCTGCCATTTCACATACCAAAGCCCGACGATAACGACGAGAAAAAAGAGTGCGGGTTTCCACCACTGAAAAGGCGTTGCCGCCTGAGATGAAGACTGACCAGTCATAACCTATCCCGGGGAGAGTAATTAATAAGCCGGGGGAGTTTACGCCTCACTTTTTACAATTTCACGCAGTTTTGCTGAGGGTATGATGTTGACCCCTTCCTGCGAGGGAGAGAACGCCTCGTGCAACATGGCACGCGCAACATCACGCGCCTGAATGGATTTCCAGTTTCCCGGTAAAAGCTGGAACAACGGCGCGAAAATCGATTCATTAACGCGCTGCTTATCGCGGTCCCCGAGCAGCATAGACGGACGCACGATGGTCAACCGTTCCCAGTTTTGCGCGATCAATGCCTCTTCCATTTTCCCTTTCACCTGATTGTAAAAAAAGGGAGAACGGGCATTTGCGCCCATTGAGCTGACCACCAGAAAATGTTTCGCGCCCAGCTTTTTCGCCGTGAGTGCTGTATCAACCACCAGCGTATAGTCGGCGTGAATAAACGCCTCTTTGCTGCCGGCTTCACGACGCGTGGTGCCGAGACAGCAAAACGCGATATCAATCGGATCCTTTACCTGCGCCAGTGCGTCGGTGAGCTGAGGATCGTAGGGGTTAAAGACGCCAGAAATATCGGTCAATGGACGGCGTGTCGGCGCGGCAATGTAATTGACTTTGCGATCCTGTATCAACAGCCGAAGCAAATGGCCACCGACCAGTCCGGTAGTGCCTGTAATCAATACCTGGCTCATTTTATCTCCTTTACAGATTAGTCCGTATGCGGTTTCAGCCTGTTCGACCACAATGAGTAGTCTGTTGGGTAAGTATTTACCACAAACGCAGAAAAATCTGTCTGAAGCCAAAACAACGGAGGAAACATGAGCAAGAAAATAGCGGTCTTGATCACCGACGAGTTTGAAGATTCAGAATTCACCTCGCCTGCTGAGGCGTTCCGCAAAGCGGGACATGAAGTAGTGACAATAGATAAACAGGCGGGGAAAACGGTGAAAGGCCATAAAGGCGAGGCCAGCGTGACTATCGATAAATCCATTGATGACGTCACAGCAGCTCAGTTCGACGCGCTCTTACTGCCGGGCGGCCACTCGCCGGATACCCTGCGCGGTGACGATCGCTTTGTCACGTTTACCCGTGATTTTGTCGCGAGCGGCAAACCCGTCTTTGCGATCTGTCATGGGCCGCAACTGCTGATCAGCGCTGACGTGGTGCGCGGGCGCAAACTTACGGCCGTCAAACCGATCGTGATTGATCTTAAAAACGCGGGTGCCGATTTTTACGATCAGGAAGTCGTGGTCGATCAGGATCAGCTGGTGACGAGCCGTACACCGGACGATCTCCCGGCGTTTAATCGTGAAGCGCTGCGCCTACTCGGCACGTAGCCAGTGAAGCTTTTTGCCAAAGCCGAGGGTGTTGTCAGTGAACTTGAGCTCGTCGGGGCGAATTTCCCAGACGGGTGCTGACAACGCCAAAGCCACCGGAAAGCGGCGAGTATACTGCCTGCGCATGCTGTCGCTTTCCTCCCCTTCCAGACGACGAATCTCACCCTTAAACTGGACGCCGCGAATCAGCGCGACGTTTTTCGGCTGACCGTTTATTGTCCCGGCGACGTGAGCTCTCGTCCCGGTCATCTGGGCATGTCGCGTTTTGTCTTCGCTTAACACGTAAAACGCAACGCGCTCGGGATCGTAGTAATAAAACGCGTTAGCGCACCACAGCTCGCCCTCATGGTGCACACACCAGGTCACGACATGCTGCTTTGCCAGCCAGCGGTTAATGGCGGCCAGAGTTTCCATTTTTGCTCTCTCTCATGCTATGGTGCGTTCACCTTAAAATACTGAATATGCTTACCGTGTGCTGGTTTCTCTATCTCGTCAGAACGGCTGATAATGCGCTTTATACCGGAATTACCACCGACGTCGGGCGGCGTTTCCTTGAACATCAAACAGGGAAAGGCGCGAAAGCGCTGCGGGGAAAAGGTGAACTCTCACTGGCCTTTTCCGCGCCCGTTGGCGAGCGCTCACTGGCGCTGAAAATGGAGTACCGCATAAAGCAGCTGACGAAGCGTCAGAAAGAGCGCCTCGTCGCCGGAGACGGCTCATTTGAGGCACTATACGACAGCCTGCAAACGCCGCCTGTTAAAAGCGATTAAAGTGGTCGTGATACTCAACCAGACCGCTGACGCCGTTCAGTGCGTCATCCGCCAGACGATGTACCTGGAACGCGGTCTCAGTATTCGGCCAGCGGCAATGAAGATCGTACGGCGCTGCCGATTCGAACCCCAAACGTCCGTAAAATGCCGGATCGCCCAGCGTAACCACCGCCGCATAACCAAATTCATTCAGTGAATCCAGTCCTTCATAGACCAGCTTACGTGCCAGACCCTTACCGCGATAGTGTTCATCAACCGCCAGCGGGGCCATTCCAACCCACTGCAGCTCTTCACCCTGAACGGCAACCGGACTAAACGCCACGTAGCCGACCACCTGACCTTCGTCATCGGTGGCCACCAGCCCCAGAGTGATCAGCCCGTCTTCACGGAGATCGTGCACCAGTCGGGCCTCACTCTCTTCCGGAAACGAACGACGTAACAATGCATCGATACCCGGTGCATCAATCCCTATTTCAACTCGAATCAGCATGGCTCACCCACTGAAGTGTGTTTACTCTCAGGCGGGGTTTTTAGCCCTGCCTCAACAAAATCGGCCATTTGCATCAGCACCACGCGCAGCGGCTTTGGCATCTGATCCAGTTCAATGGCATCCATTAAATTTTTGACGTACAGGCCCAGTTCGGTATCGCCTTCAATGACCAGACGGCGCTGGAAAAAGAGTGTATCAGGATCCTGTTTTCGTGCGGCGATCATCAGCAAATCGCTGGCTTCCGCGCTGAAACTAACGTCCGCCGTGGCGGAGTCGCTGACGATCAATCGGTCGTTTTCCACCGAGGTAAACCAGCGCAGTCCAATGTCACGCACTTCAATACTTAGCCAGCGACCTTCCAGAAACGCCAGCTCGCCCTCTTCAAGCGCCTGACGAAATTGCCAGCTGAGCATTTGCTCAAGAACCTGACGTTTAAGGGCGAAAGGCGTCAATTTTACCGGCACGCTCAACAGTGATGGGCCAAATTGGACGAGACGTGAACGCAGTTTATCCAGCACGAGTTTTACTCCCTGATATCGTTAATCCCGGTATTTTGCCATATCCGGCGACAGCCGTAGCGGCGTAAATCAACAAACCGTATTCCTGCAACATTCATTATTGGTGTCATCAATACGCCATTAACTGCCTTAAATCAAAAATTGTCGCGCAGAGGTTAATTAAACTCCCCGTTCGTTAACAATTTTGTGCCCTCTGGGGCAGCGGACTCAGGATAAATTATGGAGCTGCTCTGTCCAGCCGGAAACCTCCCGGCACTTAAGGCGGCCATCGAAAATGGCGCCGACGCGGTCTATATCGGGCTGAAAGATGATACTAACGCCCGCCACTTTGCTGGCCTGAATTTCACGGAGAAAAAACTCCAGGAAGCCGTCAATTTCGTGCATCAGCACCGTCGTAAATTACATATCGCCATCAATACTTTTGCCCATCCCGATGGCTACGCTCGCTGGCAGCGCGCCGTAGATATGGCGGCTCAGCTTGGCGCGGATGCGCTGATTCTCGCTGACCTCGCCATGCTTGAGTATGCCGCAGAACGCTATCCGCATATTGAGCGCCATGTCTCTGTTCAGGCTTCCGCCACCAACGAAGAAGCCGTTCGCTTCTATCATCGTCACTTTGACGTGGCTCGCGTGGTATTGCCACGCGTGCTGTCTATTCATCAGGTTAAGCAACTGGCGCGCGTCTCGCCAGTTCCGCTGGAAGTTTTTGCCTTTGGTAGCCTGTGCATCATGGCGGAAGGGCGTTGCTACCTTTCCTCTTATTTGACGGGTGAATCACCGAATACCGTGGGCGCGTGTTCCCCTGCCCGCTTTGTCCGCTGGCAGCAAACGCCGCAAGGGCTGGAGTCTCGTCTTAACGACGTGCTTATCGACCGTTACCAGGACGGCGAAAATGCGGGCTATCCGACGCTGTGCAAAGGTCGCTATCTGGTGGATGGCGAGCGTTACCACGCGCTGGAAGAACCGACCAGCCTGAATACGCTGGAGCTGCTGCCAGAGCTGCTGGCCGCCAATATCGCTTCGGTCAAAATCGAAGGTCGTCAGCGCAGCCCGGCGTATGTTAGCCAGGTGGCAAAAGTGTGGCGTCAGGCAATTGACCGCTGCATGGCCGATCCGCAGAACTACGCCCCGCAGCCCGCCTGGATGGAGACGCTTGGCGCCATGTCTGAAGGCACGCAAACCACGCTGGGTGCCTATCACCGTAAATGGCAGTGAGATAATCAATGAAATATTCATTAGGACCGGTGCTCTATTACTGGTCAAAAGAGACGCTGGAAGATTTTTATCAGCAGGCAGCGACAAGCAGCGCCGATACGATTTATCTCGGTGAATCGGTGTGCAGTAAACGCCGCGCCACGAAAGTGGGCGAATGGCTGGAGATGGCTAAAAATCTGGCCGGCAGCGGAAAACAGGTGGTCCTTTCAACGCTGGCGCTGGTACAGGCATCGTCAGAACTGGGTGAAATCAAACGCTACGTCGAGAACGGGGATTTCCTGCTGGAAGCCAGCGATCTCGGTGTGGTGAATATGTGCGCCGAGCGTAAACTGCCGTTCGTGGCCGGGCATGCGCTGAACTGCTACAACGCGGTGACGCTGCGCCTGCTGCTGAAACAAGGGATGACCCGCTGGTGCATGCCTGTTGAGTTATCCCGCGACTGGCTTATCAATCTGCTGAACCAGTGCGACGATCTGGGCATCCGCGATCGGTTTGAAGTGGAAGTGTTGAGTTACGGGCACCTGCCGCTGGCCTACTCCGCGCGCTGCTTTACCGCGCGTTCGGAAGACAAGCCCAAAGACGAATGTGAAACCTGCTGCATCAAATACCCGAACGGGCGCAGCATGTTATCGCAGGAAAATCAGCAGGTGTTTGTCCTCAACGGCATTCAGACGATGAGCGGTTACGTGTATAATCTTGGCAACGAATTAACGTCGATGCAGGGCGTGGTGGATATGGTACGTCTCTCCCCGCTGGATACCGACGTTTTCGCGATGCTGGATGCGTTCCGTGCCAATGAAAAAGGTGCCGTACCTTTGCCGTTGAAGGCAAACAGCGATTGCAACGGTTACTGGAAACGTCTGGCTGGACTGGAGCTGGCGTAAGTCAATAGACACAAAATCATTCAGGCTGTATCCAGGCGCAAGTATAAGAATCCTCAGGAGCTGACCCACGTCAGTGACTGGGGAAAAGAAGCAGCCAACGCAGAGGCAGCGTGAAGGACGACGAGTATAAAGCTCACTTTGTTAACAACAGTAATCAAATTTTAATGCACTATTAAAAGATTCACCGTCGACAAAGTGAGCTGTTATGACTGATAAATCCATTCCGTTTTCGGTGCTGGACCTGGCACCGATTCCCGAAGGCTCTTCTGCAAAGGACGCCTTCTCGCACTCTCTGGATCTTGCCCGTCTCGCGGAACAGCGCGGCTATCATCGCTACTGGCTGGCGGAACACCATAATATGGTGGGCATTGCCAGCGCCGCAACGTCGGTGCTGATTGGCTATCTGGCCGCCAATACCACGACGCTGCATCTCGGCTCGGGCGGTGTGATGCTGCCAAACCATTCTCCTCTCGTGATTGCTGAACAGTTTGGCACGCTGAATACGCTCTATCCTGGTCGTATCGATTTAGGCCTGGGACGCGCACCCGGTAGCGATCAGCCCACCATGCGTGCGCTGCGTCGCCATATGAGCGGTGATATTGATAACTTCCCGCGCGATGTGGCAGAACTGGTGGACTGGTTTGATGCACATGATCCTAATCCACAGGTACGGCCGGTACCGGGTTACGGCGAGCATGTTCCGGTATGGCTGTTAGGTTCAAGTCTTTATAGCGCACAGCTGGCGGCACAGCTTGGCCTGCCTTTTGCCTTTGCCTCGCATTTTGCACCGGATATGCTGCACCAGGCGCTGCATCTCTACCGTACTCACTTTAAACCGTCAGCACGGCTGGAAAAGCCGTATGCCATGGTCTGCATCAATATCATCGCCGCTGACAGCAATCGCGATGCAGAATTTTTATTCACCTCGATGCAGCAAGCCTTCGCGAAGTTACGCCGTGGTGAAAGCGGACAGCTCCCGCCACCGGTGGAAAATATGCATCAGCTTTGGTCAGCATCGGAACAGTATGGTGTCCAGCAAGCGCTGAGCATGTCTCTGGTTGGGGATAAAGCGAAAGTACGACACGGTCTGGAAGCGGTACTGCGTGAAACGCAGGCGGACGAGATTATGGTTAACGGGCAAATTTTCGATAATCAGGCGCGTTTGCACTCGTTTGATTTAGCGATGCAGGTGAAAGAAGAACTGCTGGGTTAATGTTGTGCATACCCTCTCCCGCAGGGAGAGGGTGAAAATAGATACTTACTGATAAACCGGCAACAAATCAAAGCTCGACAGGATATGCACCAGCGCGTTGCCGACGCCAAACACCAGAATCAGCGCAATCATCGGCTTTCCGCCCCAAACGCGGAATTTTGGGCTACCGAAGCGTTTACGTGATTTTCGTGCCAGCAATGCCGGAACAATCGCGGCCCAGATAGTTGCCGCTAACCCCGCATAGCCAATGGCATACAGGAAACCGTTCGGCCACATCAGCCCGCCAACGATGGGCGGCAAAAAGGTCAGCAGCGCAGTTTTTAACCGTCCAATGGCAGAATCATCAAAACCAAACAGATCGGCGAGATAGTCAAACAGACCCAGCGTCACCCCGAGGAAAGAACTCGCAACAGCGAAGTTTGAGAAGACGACCAACAGCAGATCCAGACTACGGCTGTTAAGGACACCGCTCAACGCCTGCACCAGCACGTCAATGTTTCCGCCTTTCGCCGCGATACCAATGAACTCCGGACGCGGAATATTGCCCATCGTTCCTAACAACCAGATGATATAAAGCGCCAGCGCCAGCAGCGTGCCGTAGACCAGACAACGAATAATGGTGCGCGGGTCTTTGCCGTAATATTTCATCAGGCTCGGTACGTTGCCGTGATAACCAAATGATGCCAGACAGAACGGCAGCGTCATCAGCAAATACGGTGAATAGGACGCGTTGCTTTCTGCCACGTTAAACAGCGTCGTCGGCGTGACATGCCCAAGCAGGCTGCCGAACGTCAGGAAGAAAGTAATGACTTTTGCGCCCAGCACAATCGCCGTCATACGACTGACCGCTTTGGTACTGATCCAGACGATAAATGCCACTGCGAGAGCAAACGTCAGGCCCGCCAGTCGCGCCGGAACATTCAGCGACATCTCTGCAAAAGTATGGTGAAGAATAGAACCACTCGCAGAAATATAGGCGTAGGTGAGGATATACAGCACAAAGGCAATAGAGATGCCGTTGACCACGTTCCAGCGCTTGCCGAGCAAGTCTTTGGTAATAGTGTCGAAGCTCGACCCAATGCGATAGTTAAGGTTCGCCTCAAGGATCATCAGCCCGGAATGCAGCATGCAGAACCAGGTAAACACCAACGCCGCCAGTGACCAGAAAAACCACGCACCCGACATCACCACCGGCAGAGAAAACATTCCCGCGCCAATAATGGTACCGCCGATAATCACCACGCCGCCAAGCAGCGAGGGTGACGTTTGTGTGGTCGTTAGTGTCGCCATACCGCCAATTCTCCAGTGAAAAATAGTGCTATTCAATCTAATGTGTCGCACTGTACCAGTACAGGAGTACAAAAGGAATAAAAAAAGCCCCGATAGTGGTTATCGGGGCTGTATATATTACTTTACGCTAGAGACGAAAGGCTTACGCGTCACGACGACGAGCAGGAGCAGCACCTTCTTCGCGACGTGGACCACGGTTTTCACGACGTTCACCGCTGAAGCGACCAGCACCAGCAGGTGCTGCGCCATCACGACGAGGACCGCGACCGCCTTCACGACGCTCACCGCCACCGAAGCTACGACGCTCGCCCGCAGGACGATCGCCTTCACGACGAGGACCACGGTCTGGGCGCGGCTGGGCATCACCCATCAACTGCATGTTCATCGGCTTGTTCAGAATGCGGGTGCGAGTAAAGTGCTGCAGAACTTCGCCCGGCATGCCTTTAGGCAGCTCGATGGTTGAGTGGGTACCAAACAGTTTGATGTTACCAATGTAACGGCTGCTGATGTCACCTTCGTTAGCGATAGCGCCAACGATATGACGAACTTCAACACCATCATCACGGCCAACTTCAATACGGTACAGTTCCATATCGCCAGCTTCACGACGTTCACGACGTGGACGCTCTTCACCAGCAGCGCCAGCAGCACGTTCTGGACGTGGGCCACGATCGTTACGATCGCCACGGTCATTACGGTCGCGACGCTCAAAGCGCTCGTCACGTTCACGGAATTCACGCTTAGGACGCATCGGTGCATCAGCTGGCACGATCAGAGCGCGTTCGCCCTGGGCCATTTTCAGCAGCGCTGCAGCCAGCGTTTCGATATCCAGCTCTTCGCCTTCTGCAATCGGCTTGATTTGCGTCAGCAGTTCGCGATATTTGTCCAGATCGCTGCTTTCCAGCTGCTGCTGTACTTTAGCGGCGAACTTCTCCAGACGGCGTTTGCCCAGCAGCTCTGCGTTAGGCAGGTCTGCTTCTGGAATGGTCAGCTTCATGGTGCGTTCAATGTTACGCAGCAGACGACGCTCGCGGTTCTCAACGAACAGCAGCGCACGACCCGCACGACCCGCACGACCGGTACGACCGATACGGTGAACGTAAGACTCAGAGTCCATCGGGATGTCGTAGTTAACAACCAAGCTGATACGTTCAACATCCAGACCACGTGCTGCAACGTCAGTTGCAATCAGAATATCCAGACGACCGTCTTTCAGACGTTCCAGAGTCTGCTCACGCAGGGACTGGTTCATGTCACCGTTCAGCGCGGCGCTGTTATAACCGCTACGCTCCAGCGCTTCAGCCACTTCCAGAGTCGCATTTTTGGTACGAACGAAGATAATCGCCGCATCAAAATCTTCTGCTTCCAGGAAACGAACCAGCGCTTCGTTTTTACGCATTCCGTGTACCGACCAGAAAGTCTGGCTGATGTCCGGGCGCGTCGTTACGCTAGACTGGATACGCACTTCCTGCGGATCCTTCATGAAACGACGGGTGATACGACGGATCGCTTCTGGCATGGTTGCAGAGAACAGAGCGGTCTGATGACCTTCTGGGATCTGCGCCATAATCGTTTCTACGTCTTCGATGAAGCCCATGCGGAGCATTTCGTCAGCTTCATCCAGTACCAGACCTTTCAGTTTAGAGAGATCCAGCGTACCGCGTTTCAGGTGATCCAGCAGACGACCCGGCGTACCGACGACAATCTGTGGACCCTGACGCAGGGCGCGTAACTGCACGTCATAACGCTGGCCGCCGTAAAGGGCTACCACGTTCACGCCGCGCATGTGTTTAGAGAATTCAGTCATAGCTTCCGCCACCTGAACAGCCAGTTCACGGGTCGGAGCCAATACGAGGATCTGCGGTGCACGCAGTTCCGGATCAATGTTGTTCAGCAGCGGCAGCGAGAATGCTGCAGTTTTACCACTGCCAGTCTGGGCCATGCCCAGCACGTCACGACCAGAGAGCAAATGCGGGATGCATTCTGCCTGGATCGGAGATGGTTTTTCGTAACCCAGATCGGTAAGGGCTTCAAGGATAGGAGCCTTCAGCCCCAGATCTGCAAAAGTGGTTTCGAATTCAGCCATGTAGTACAAGTGCCTCGATATTAATGGCGGCCAGTCTACATAACTCATCGTGAAAATGATTAGCGATTTTCATTGAAAAGTGTGAACCGGCTCAAAGTAGGTGTATTGACGAACAACAACGCCCTCACCAGTTAAGGTGATGGCAATCAAAAGATTACGGGCTGATGTTTATGTCGTCAGCTATTGCTGGTCCGATTCTGCCAGGTCATCTTGCTCCTGGCCCAAGAGCGATAATTCCAACAATGCATAACGGTGCTCAACGAAGTTGTGTACGTTGTTAGCAACCGCTAATTTGAACAGTGCCGTAGCGCTGTCCATATCCCCCAGACTTAGGTAGTACTTACCTAAATAGAAGTTGGTTTCACTGAGATGCTCAGCGAGCGAGGTGTTATCCGTTGCGTCCGCCTTGAGCCGATCCATTAGCGTTGCTTCGCTAATGTTGCCCAGGTAGAACTCGACAATGTTCCATCCCCATTGTTCCTTGTCCGATTTCTCGAAGCGCTGTTTTAACGCCTCTTTTGCCTGCTTCTCATTGAGCTTCTGCTCAACAATGTAAAGCCACAGGACACGGAAAGGATCATTAGGATCGTCTTGATAAAACGCCAGCAGATCATCTTGCGCTATCTTGTCACGACCGCCGTAATACAATGCGATACCGCGATTCAAGTGCGCGTAGTTGTAAGTTGGATCAAGCTCAAGTACAGAATCAAACGCTTCATAGGCAGCATCAAAATTGCCTGCCTGCGTTAAATATATACCTAAGTAATTGAATACTTCAGGCATATCAGGTCGGATTGCCAGCGCTTGTGAAAAATCATTTCGCGCTAGTGCCCTCAGACCGAGACTATCATACAACACTCCGCGCTCATATAAAAGCTGTGCGCGTTCATCATCGGTTAAAGCCCGACTGGCAAGAATTTGTTCCATGCGTGCCAGAATCACTTCTTGCTGCAAAGTGGGTTGCAATGGCACTGCGAGAACTTCGCTCTTACGCCAGGCAGAGTTGCTGCATCCTGCCAGCGTTAAAGCTGTCGCAACGAAACACCAGCGCAAAAAAGGCTTCATTTCCACTCCCGAAGACAACTATTGGATGAACGTCCTGTCCCCCGGCTGCTAACAAGGCGTCCTGCCTGATAATAGGCCCTCCGCTACAGCGGAGGGCAAATGCAACCTTACTCGCCTTGCTCTGCGGCCGGCGCTTCCGGCGCGGCAGCAGGCTGAGACTGCTCGGTTGCTTCTTTGATGCTAAGACGAACACGGCCCTGACGATCAACTTCCAGAACTTTAACTGGAACTTCCTGACCCATCTGCAGGTAATCGGTCACTTTCTCAACACGCTTATCAGCGATCTGAGAGATGTGAACCAGACCTTCTTTACCGCCACCAATCGCAACGAATGCGCCAAAGTCAACGATACGCGTCACTTTACCATTGTAGATACGGCCCACTTCGATTTCTGCCGTAATCTCTTCGATACGACGAATTGCGAATTTCGCTTTCTCACCGTCGGTCGCTGCGATTTTAACAGTACCGTCGTCTTCGATTTCGATGGTGGTGCCTGTTTCTTCGGTCAGAGCACGGATAACAGAACCGCCTTTACCGATAACATCTTTGATCTTGTCTGGACTGATCTTGATGGTGTGGATGCGCGGTGCGAACTGAGAAATGTCGCCGCGTGGCGCGTTAATCGCCTGCTCCATCACGCCCAGGATGTGCAGACGCGCACCTTTAGCCTGGTTCAGTGCAACCTGCATGATCTCTTTGGTGATGCCTTCAATTTTGATATCCATCTGCAGCGCAGAGATACCTTCGCGGGAACCCGCGACTTTGAAGTCCATATCACCCAGGTGATCTTCGTCGCCCAGAATGTCAGACAGAACAACAAAGTTGTCGCCTTCTTTCACCAGGCCCATTGCGATACCCGCAACAGCTGCTTTGATCGGTACGCCAGCATCCATCAGAGCCAGAGATGCGCCACACACGGAAGCCATGGAAGAAGAACCGTTAGATTCGGTGATTTCAGAAACCACACGCACGGTGTACGGGAATTTGTCAGCTTCTGGCATAACAGCCAGTACGCCACGCTTCGCCAGACGACCGTGACCGATTTCACGACGCTTCGGCGAGCCCACCATACCGGTTTCACCTACGGAGTACGGAGGGAAGTTGTAGTGGAACAGGAAGCTGTCAGTGCGATCGCCCATCAGTTCGTCGATGTTCTGCGCATCACGTGCAGTACCCAAGGTCGCAGTTACCAGCGCCTGAGTTTCGCCACGGGTGAACAGTGCAGAACCGTGAGTACGTGGCAGAACGCCAGTACGCACATCCAGACCACGGATCATGTCTTTTTCACGGCCATCGATACGCGGCTCGCCAGCCAGAACACGGCTACGAACAGCATTTTTCTCGATAGCGTGCAGAATTTCGCTCAGTTCGTTAGCATCCAGAGAGTCATCTTCTGCAACCAGCGTAGCGATGGTTTCAGATTTGATTACATCAATCTGCGCATAACGTTCTTGTTTGTCAGTAATGCGGTATGCATCGCTAAGACGTGCTTCAGCCAGTGCAGCAACGCGCGCATTCAGCGCTTCGTTGACAACTTCTGGCTGCCAGTCCCAACGTGGTTTACCGGCTTCTTTAACCAGATCTTTGATGTTTTCGATAACGATCTGCTGCTGCTCGTGGCCGAAGACCACTGCGCCCAGCATCTGGTCTTCGCTCAGCAGTTCTGCTTCGGATTCAACCATCAACACTGCAGCTTCGGTACCTGCAACAACCAGATCCAGCTTACTTTCTTTCAGCTCATCTTGGGTTGGGTTCAGAACGTACTGGTCATTGATATAACCAACGCGAGCAGAACCAATAGGACCGTTGAACGGAAGACCAGACAGAGACAGCGCAGCGGATGCGCCAATCATCGCAACGATGTCCGGGTTAACCTGTGGGTTAACGGAAACAACGGTGGCAATAACCTGAACTTCGTTAATGAAGCCTTCTGGGAACAGCGGACGAACCGGGCGGTCAATCAGACGCGCAATCAGGGTTTCGCCTTCGCTTGGACGGCCTTCACGACGGAAGAAGCCACCAGGGATTTTACCCGCAGCGTAAGTACGCTCTTGATAGTTAACGGTCAGCGGGAAGAAGTCCTGGCCTGGCTTAGTTTTTTTCTGGCCAACTACGGTCACGAATACAGCAGTGTCATCCATGCTTACCATAACGGCAGCAGTAGCCTGACGTGCCATCATGCCGGTTTCCAGCGTGACGGTATGCTGACCATACTGGAATTTACGAACGATCGGATTCAGCAAAATTCTGTCCTTTCTTAATGGATGACAGCACACCCACGGTGTGCTGTCGATTTAACCCGACCTTCTTCGCATCCTCGCGACTAATGACAACCGACACCCCCATGGGTGAAGCCTCTCATTAGCCGCGCGAACCTCTGCAAGGAAGATCATTTATAGCAACAATACAATAGTTTCCAGTGAATTGCTGCCGTCTGGTTGAAAAAAGGGGCCATTAGGCCCCTTTTTCTGAAACTCGCAAGACTTAGCGACGCAGGCCCAGACGCTCGATCAGCGCGGTATAGCGTGCAACATCTTTACGTTTCAGGTAGTCGAGCAGTTTACGACGCTGAGAAACCATACGCAGCAGACCACGACGGCTGTGGTGATCTTTTTTGTGCTCTGCAAAGTGACCCTGCAGGTGGTTAATCTGTGCGGTCAGCAGTGCAACCTGAACTTCGGTAGAACCGCTGTCGTTAGTACCACGACCGAACTCGGAAACGATTTTAGCTTTAGCTTCAACGCTTAGAGACATGATGAACTCCAAAAATATAAAGAATGAAAGGGTGCCGATCTCTAATTCAGCAACCCCAGTTTACGCCCTGCAAAATGTTAAACACTTTGCCGGACGTTAAGCGGCGATATTCTACTCGTCTCACCTGGTTATCGCAAGGCAAGTCACTCGCTTAAACCGGATATTCAACAACCAGGCGACGCGGTGCCACACGGCCCTCATCGTCGATTTCACCCATGCCGATGAACGTATTTTCTTCACCTTCGGTGACGCGAACCAGACCCCGTTGTGGCGTCTCTGTCGTACGTACCGGATTACCATTTTTAAAGTAAACTGAAGACGTTAACGGCAAATTAACCACCGGGAAATCAGACGCTGGACTGTCCATTGGCATCAGCAGGGGATCAAGTAAATCCGCAGGTGAAATCCCCTGCGTTTCCGCTTGCTCTACCAATTCACGAAGTTGTTCAAGCGTTACCATACGTTCGACCGGGTACTTACTGACAGCAAGGCGACGCAAATAAATCACATGCGCGCCACAACCCAGTTTCTCGCCCAGATCATCAATGATGGTACGAATATAAGTGCCTTTCGAACAGTGCACTTCGAGCTCCAGCTCATCACCTTCATGGCGAATGAATAACAGCTCATACACAGTGATCGGACGGGCTTCGCGCGGGACGTCTATCCCCTGACGCGCATATTCGTATAGCTTTTTGCCTTGGTATTTCAACGCCGAATACATCGACGGCACCTGGAGGGTTTCGCCACGGAAACTTTCCAGCGCAGCAGCAAGCTGTTCGGCACTAAACGTCACCGGGCGTTCTTCGACAACCTGACCATCCGCATCGGACGTATCGGTGCGCTGACCCAGTTTTGCGATGACGCGATAGCGCTTATCAGAATCGAGCAAATACTGGGAAAACTTTGTCGCCTCACCCAGACAAACGGGCAGCATACCTGTTGCCAGCGGATCCAGCGCGCCGGTGTGTCCGGCACGGTTTGCGTTATAAATACGCTTAACTTTTTGCAGCACGTCGTTACTGGATGCACCTTGTGGTTTATCCAGCAACAGCACGCCATGCACGTCGCGACCGCGACGACGAGGACGACTCATCAGTCTTCCTTTTCGTCATCCGGGTTAACACGACGCTCATCGTCATGCTTAACCACAGTGGTCACGAGGTTAGACATACGCATGCCTTCAACTAACGAGTTATCGTAGAAGAAAGTCAGTTCAGGCACGATGCGCAGACGCATCGCTTTACCGAGCAGAGAACGGATAAATCCGGACGCTTCCTGCAAGGCTTTAATACCGTTCTTAACCGCCGCTTCATCTTGATCATTGAGGAACGTGACGAACACTTTGGCGTATGCCAGGTCACGAGACATTTCAACACCAGAAACGGTCGTCATCATGCCGACGCGCGGGTCTTTGATTTCACGCTGCAGGATGAGTGCGATTTCTTTCTGCATCTCCTGAGCAACACGCTGCGGGCGACCAAATTCTTTCGCCATAATAAATTCTCCAGACAAAAAAGGGGCTATAAGCCCCTTTTAAAATTATTGCCGGGTGGCGCTTCGCTAACCCGGCCTGCACGTTTTAATCCACTGAGTCATTCGGGCGCTAAGGCCCGAGGACACTATGAATTAAGCGATGCTACGTTGGATCTCGATGATTTCGAACACTTCGATCATATCGCCAACGCGAACGTCGTTGTAGTTCTTCACGCCGATACCACATTCCATGCCGTTACGGACTTCGTTGACGTCATCTTTGAAGCGACGCAGGGATTCCAGCTCGCCTTCGTAGATAACCACGTTGTCACGCAGAACGCGGATTGGGTTGTGACGTTTAATGGTACCTTCGGTGACCATACAGCCCGCGATCGCACCAAATTTAGGTGATTTGAACACGTCACGAACTTCAGCCAGACCGATGATCTGCTGTTTCAGTTCCGGAGACAGCATGCCGCTCATCGCAGCTTTCACTTCGTCAATCAGATGATAGATGACGGAGTAGTAGCGCAGATCCAAGCTTTCTGAATCGATAACTTTACGTGCAGAGGCATCAGCACGCACGTTGAAGCCAACCAGAATCGCGTTCGAAGCAGCCGCCAGCGTGGCGTCGGTTTCGGTGATACCACCAACACCAGAACCGATGATTTTTACTTTCACTTCGTCGGTAGACAGTTTCAGTAAAGAATCGGAGATCGCTTCCACAGAACCCTGAACGTCCGCTTTCAGTACGACGTTCACTTCGTGAACTTCGCCATCAGTCATGTTAGCGAACATGTTCTCGAGTTTAGATTTCTGCTGACGAGCCAGTTTAACTTCACGGAATTTGCCCTGACGATACAGTGCAACTTCACGCGCTTTTTTCTCGTCACGAACAACGGTCACTTCGTCACCGGCAGCCGGAACACCGGACAGACCCAGGATTTCCACTGGAATGGATGGACCTGCTTCCAGTACTTCCTGACCCAGTTCGTTACGCATCGCACGAACACGGCCGTATTCGAAGCCACACAGCACGATATCGCCCTTGTTCAGCGTACCTTCGCGAACCAGTACGGTAGCAACTGGACCACGACCTTTATCCAGGAAGGATTCGATCACTGCGCCGCTTGCCATGCCGTTGCGAACCGCTTTCAGCTCCAGAACTTCAGCTTGCAGCAGGATAGCGTTCAGCAGGTCATCAATACCGGTACCCGCTTTCGCAGAAACTGGGATGAACTGAGATTCACCGCCCCACTCTTCCGGCATCACGCCGTACTGAGACAGTTCGGTCTTAACGCGATCCATGTCTGCTTCAGGCTTATCGATTTTGTTGACTGCAACAACGACCGGTACCTGCGCCGCTTTTGCGTGCTGGATAGCTTCGATCGTCTGTGGCATCACGCCATCGTCTGCTGCAACAACCAGAACAACGATATCCGTTGCCTGAGCACCACGAGCACGCATAGAGGTAAACGCGGCGTGACCCGGGGTATCCAGGAAGGTGATCATACCGTTGTCTGTTTCAACATGGTAAGCACCGATATGCTGGGTAATGCCGCCTGCTTCGCCGGATGCCACTTTCGTAGAACGAATGTAGTCAAGCAGAGAGGTTTTACCGTGGTCAACGTGACCCATGATGGTCACAACCGGTGCGCGAGACTCTGCCGCAGCGCCAGTGTCACGGTCGCTCATTACTGCTTCTTCCAGCTCGTTTTCACGACGCAGGGTAACTTTATGGCCCATCTCTTCAGCAACCAGCTGCGCTGTTTCCTGATCGATAACCTGGTTGATGGTTGCCATAGCGCCCAGTTTCATCATCGCTTTGATGACCTGAGAGCCTTTAACAGCCATTTTGTTCGCCAGATCGCCAACGGTGATGGTTTCGCCAATCACAACGTCACGGTTAACGGCTTGAGCTGGTTTCTGGAAGCCCTGCTGTAAAGATGAACCTTTACGCTTGCCACCTTTGCCACCGCGACCCGCAGCACGCGCTTCTTCGCGGTCTGCTTTGGATTCAGCGTGTTTGTTGCCTTTCTTCTGAGGACGAGCAGCTTTCGTCGCAGTACGCGTACGGCTACGGTTACCTTCAACCTCACGGTCGTTTTCGTCTTCAGCCTGGCGAGCGTGCTGAGAAGTGGTGACGTGATAATCGCTCTTATCCTCTTCACCTTTCGCTTTCTCTTGCTCAGCCCAAACGCCTGCATTTTCTTCAGCCATACGACGGGCTTCTTCCGCTACACGACGCGCATCTTCTTCGAGTTTGCGACGGGCTTCTTCTTCCGCTTTGCGCTTCAGCTCCGCAGCTTCATTTTCACGGCGGGCTTTTTCTGTCTGGGCAGTTTTGGTCATTTCGTCAGTCTGTTGATTGCTCACTTTGTCTTTTTCCGCAGCGTCGCGCTTCGCTTTATCATGTGCATCGCGCTTCGCTTTTTCTGCGGCCTCACGTTCAGCTTTTAATACGGCCTCACGTTTAGCTGTTTCAACAGCCTCACGCTGAGCTTGCTCTTCCGCTTCACGCTGTGCCTGCTCTTCCGCTGCAAGGCGCTCGGCCTCTTGCGGATCACGTTTTACAAAGGTGCGTGTCTTGCGGACTTCGATTTGTACCGATTTACTTTTTCCACCGGTACCTGGAATACTCAACGTGCTACGCGTTTTGCGCTGCAACGTCAGCTTATCAGGCGTAGAACCGTGTTCACGGTTCAGGTGCGCTAACAGCGTTTGTTTTTCTTGCGCGGTTACCGAATCATCAGCCGCCTTCGGGATCCCTGCATCAGCAAATTGCTGTACCAGGCGCTCCACGGAGGTCTGAATCTCAGTAGCCAGCGATTTTACAGTTACATCAGTCATGCTGTTCCTTCCTGCTACAGTTTATTACGCTTCGTCGCCGAACCAGCAAATATTACGTGCGGCCATGATGAGTTCGCCGGCTTTCTCGTCGGTTAAACCTTCGATATCAGCCAGGTCATCAACGCCTTGCTCAGCGAGATCTTCCAGCGTACAAACACCATGGGCAGCCAGCTTGAACGCAATCGCACGATCAAGACCTTCTAAATTCAGCAGGTCATCAGCCGGCTTATTATCACCAAGGCTTTCTTCCTGAGCCAGTGCCAGGGTGGTCAGTGCGTTTTTAGCGCGTTCACGCAGGGCTTCAACGGTTGCTTCATCCAGGCCGTCAATTTCCAGCAGTTCTTTGATTGGCACATAGGCCAGTTCTTCAAGCGAAGAGAAACCTTCTTCGACCAGGACAGTTGCGAAATCTTCGTCAATTTCCAGGTACTTCGTGAAGGTCGCGATCGCGGCATGAGCTTCAGCCTGATGCTTCGCATGCAGATCATCAACAGTCATCACGTTCAGATCCCAACCACTCAGTTGAGAAGCCAAACGTACGTTCTGACCGTTACGACCGATAGCCTGTGCCAGGTTACCGGCTTCAACAGCGATATCCATGGTGTGCTTGTCTTCGTCGACCACAATGGAAGCAACATCTGCCGGAGCCATCGCGTTAATCACGAATTGTGCCGGGTTGTCGTCCCAAAGGATGATGTCGATACGCTCACCGCCCAGTTCAGTTGATACAGCCTGAACGCGCGCACCACGCATACCTACGCAAGCACCGACAGGGTCGATACGCTTGTCGTTGGTTTTTACCGCGATTTTAGCGCGTGAACCCGGATCGCGGGCCGCTGCTTTGATCTCGATAAGTTCTTCACCAATTTCTGGTACTTCAATGCGGAACAGTTCAATCAGCATCTCTGCTTTAGAACGTGTAACGAACAGCTGCGCACCGCGCGCTTCTGGACGTACCGCATACAGAACACCGCGGATGCGGTCGCCTGGACGGAAGTTCTCACGCGGCAACATATCTTCGCGGAGGATAACCGCTTCCGCATTGCTACCCAGATCAAGCGCGATATTGTCACGGTTCACTTTCTTCACAACGCCAGTGATGATTTCACCTTCGTGTGAACGGAACTGATCAACCACCATGGCGCGTTCAGCTTCACGTACTTTTTGTACGATAACCTGCTTTGCCGTTTGGGTAGTGATACGGTCAAACGTCACCGATTCAATCTGATCTTCAACATATTCGCCGACATTGAAGCTTTCGTCTTCGTAACGAGCCGCTTCCAGCGTAATTTCTTTAGTCGGTTGGGTCACTTCTTCAACAATTACCCAACGACGGAATGTATCGAAGTCACCGCTTTTACGATCGATTTCTACGCGAACATCGATCTCTTGTTCGTATTTTTTCTTGGTTGCTGTAGCCAGTGCACTTTCCAGCGCTTCGAAAATCTTCTCACGCGGCAGTGATTTCTCGTTAGAGACGGCTTCAACAACAGCCAAAATTTCTTTGTTCATCGCGGGCTTTTCACCTCAATCCAGACTGTTAAAAGTGGGGAACCAGGTTCGCCTTCTGGATATTACTCAGCGCGAACACTTCATCTTTGCCTTCGACTGTTACTGTGATCATCTCACCATCAACGGCCTTAATAACGCCCTGCCATTTACGGCGGTTTTGCACGGCCATACGCAGTACGATAGCCACTTCTTCACCAATATAGTGAGTGTAGTGTTCAGCAGTAAACATTGGACGATGGAGGCCAGGCGAGGAAACTTCCAGGTTGTAGGCAACAGTAATAGGATCTTCAACGTCAAGAACCGCACTGACCTGGTGGCTAACATCAGCACAATCATCAACATTGATGCCATCTTCACTATCAATATAGATGCGCAGCGTGGATGTACGGCTGCGAATAAATTCGATGCCGACCAGTTCGTAGCCCAGTGCTTCGACCGGTGCTTTAATCATCTCTGTTAATTTTTGCTCTAATGTGGACAAGCCCACCCCCAAGACGTAAAAAAAGGGCCTAAAGCCCAGTTATTCTGTAGTCAGATAACAAAAAACCCCGATAAATCGGGGCTTTAGATAACTGAACCCTATAGCCGCAACTGCGGCCTGGAGCACTTTCTGAAAGAATTTTTTCAAATCCAGCTACGAAGCCGCTATGTCTTCACAGTATATTTGAAAAAGAACTTTATAGGAAAGTGGTTGCGGGGGCCGGATTTGAACCGACGACCTTCGGGTTATGAGCCCGACGAGCTACCAGGCTGCTCCACCCCGCGCCTGAAACGTGGCAAATTTTACTCGTTTTGGGTAAAAAATGCAAATAATGCTGGGATTTGGTACCGAGGACGGGACTTTAAATCGGCGTTTAGTATATTGATAGTTAACCCCACCTGTCAACCCTACAAGCTATGCGTTTTGCTGAATAAGCTAGCACGCACTATTCTGTTCTGACGTCTGCATGTCTGGCGGCCTAAACAGTGGGAAATTTTTACAAAAAACTCACGAATCTCTTCCGGTCATTGGCAAAAGATGATTAAATGAAAACTCACTTATTTTGCATAAACATGCAAAGAGAGCTGAAAGCGGTCTCTCATCAGTCAATCAAGCAGGGTTTTATTTTATGACGACGATTCTCAAGCATCTTCCGGTAGGACAACGTATAGGCATCGCTTTTTCTGGCGGCCTGGATACTAGCGCTGCACTCCTGTGGATGCGCCAAAAGGGAGCGGTTCCTTATGCATATACAGCGAACCTGGGTCAGCCGGATGAGGAAGACTATGATGCGATTCCTCGTCGCGCCATGGAATACGGTGCAGAGAACGCACGTCTGATTGACTGCCGTAAGCAACTGGTTGCTGAGGGCATCGCAGCCATTCAATGCGGCGCTTTCCACAACACGACGGGCGGTCTGACCTATTTCAACACCACGCCTCTGGGCCGCGCGGTTACCGGCACGATGCTGGTGGCGGCCATGAAAGATGATGGCGTGAATATTTGGGGCGACGGCAGTACCTATAAAGGCAACGATATTGAACGTTTCTATCGTTACGGCCTGCTGACCAACGCAGAGTTGCAGATTTATAAACCTTGGCTGGACACGGATTTCATTGATGAACTGGGTGGCCGCCAGGAAATGTCTGAGTTCATGGTGGCTTCCGGCTTTGACTACAAAATGTCTGCCGAGAAAGCCTACTCCACCGACTCCAACATGTTGGGCGCGACGCACGAAGCGAAGGATCTTGAGTTCCTGAACTCTAGCGTGAAAATCGTCAATCCCATCATGGGTGTGAAATTCTGGGATGAAAGCGTCAAGATTCAGGCTGAGGAAGTGACCGTCCGTTTCGAACGTGGTCATCCGGTAGCGCTGAACGGCCAGACCTTCTCTGATGATGTAGAGCTGATGCTGGAAGCAAATCGCATTGGTGGTCGTCACGGTTTAGGCATGAGCGATCAGATTGAAAACCGCATCATCGAAGCGAAAAGCCGCGGGATCTATGAAGCACCGGGAATGGCACTGCTGCACATTGCTTACGAGCGTCTGCTGACCGGTATTCACAACGAGGACACTATTGAGCAGTACCACTCTCATGGTCGCCAGTTGGGTAAATTGCTGTATCAGGGCCGTTGGTTCGATCCACAGGCGCTGATGCTGCGTGATGCGCTGCAACGCTGGGTCGCCAGCGCCATTACGGGTGAAGTGACGCTGGAGCTACGTCGCGGCAACGACTACTCCATCCTGAATACGGTGTCTGACAACCTGACGTATAAAGCTGAACGCCTGACCATGGAGAAAGGGGATTCTGTCTTCTCACCGGATGATCGTATCGGCCAATTAACGATGCGAAATCTGGATATCACCGACACGCGTGAGAAACTGTTTAATTACATTGAAACCGGTTTGCTCTCTGCGTCTTCCGGTAATGGCCTGCCGCAGGTTGAGAATCTGGAACACAGCGATAAAAAGTGATCGCGAATAAAAATACAAAAGGCGCCGAAGGGCGCCTTTTTTGTGTCTGTCAGATGTCGGCCGCTGATCCGACTATCATTTTCTGTCGATCATAATGGCAACGGTCATCACGCTGCGATTGTCTGGACACGCTCAAACCTACAGACGAAAAAAAGACACCTTTCGATGTCTTTCTTCTGGAATATTGGTACCGAGGATGGGACTCGAACCCACAAGCCCGTTAGGGCACTACCACCTCAAGGTAGCGTGTCTACCAATTCCACCACCTCGGTACTGAAACCTTACTGCGGGATATCGCTGGTCGGCTTAGCCGGTTCAGCTGGCTGAGTTTGCTCGGTTTTAGACGGAGCATTCAGGTTTTCCCACTCGCTTCCTTTGCTGGTCTTGTTGCTGTTGATGTTGCCAAGCGCCAGACTGATAATGAAGAATAGCGTAGCCAGAATCGCCGTTGTACGGGTCATGAAGTTCGAAGAACCACTTGAGCCAAACAGCGTACCGGAAGCGCCTGCTCCGAAGGAGGCTCCCATATCAGCGCCTTTACCTTGCTGCAGCATGATCAGCGCTACGAGAGCGATGGCTACAATAAGGAAAACAACTAAAAGAGCTTCGTACATAATCAACCTGTTCCTTGCGGATTTGCCGCATACCAATGCTTCGACCAATTTAGCAGGATTTTTATTTCCCACTGAAGCGGGTGTGAATACTAACCAAAGCGAATGGCCTTCGCAAGGGCAATTTTAGCGCATTGTATCAACTGCGGAAAAAAACAGCAAAAGCGCCTGTATTGGACAATCTTAAGGCGGCAAACGCCGCCTTTTTAAACACTTACTGCGAAGGATTATGCCGCTTTAACCGCATCGGCAATTCGATGAGCAAACTCAGTCACCTGCGCTTCTTCTTCGCCTTCAACCATCACGCGAATCAAAGGCTCTGTACCCGATTTGCGGAGCAGAACGCGACCGCGATTTCCCAGCGCTGCCTCTACTTCTGCCATGACCGCTTTCACATTTTCATTTTCCAGCGGATCGCCATTTCCGGCAGTAAAGCGAACGTTAACCAGAATCTGTGGGAACATTTTCATGCCACTGCACAGGTCATGCAAACTCATATGGTTACGCACCATCGCAGCAACAACCTGAAGACTTGCCACGATGCCGTCACCGGTCGTCGTTTTGTCCAGCAGAATCACATGGCCAGAGTTTTCTGCACCTATACGCCAGCCTTTCTCCTGGAGTTTCTCCAGCACGTAGCGGTCGCCCACTTTCGCTCGGGTAAACGGAATCCCCAGCTGTTTGAGAGCCAGTTCCAGCCCCATATTGCTCATCAAGGTGCCTACAGCGCCACCGCGCAACTGGCCCTGACGCAGACCTTCGCGGGCAATGATGTACAGAATCTGGTCGCCGTCGACTTTGTTTCCTTCGTGATCAACCATGATCACGCGGTCGCCGTCACCGTCAAACGCAATGCCCAGATCGGCTTTTTCAGCAAGCACGCGGGCCTGCAAAGCACGCACGTCCGTCGCGCCCACTTCCTCATTGATGTTGAGGCCATCAGGCTCACAGCCAATCGCGATAACTTTTGCGCCGAGTTCGCGAAAAACATTCGGGGCGATGTGATAGGTCGCGCCATTGGCACAATCGACCACAATTTTGAGATGACTCAGGCTCAGCTCATTAGGGAACGTGCCTTTGCAGAACTCAATGTAGCGGCCCGCTGCATCAACGATACGGCTTGCTTTGCCCAGCTCTGATGAATCGACGCAGGTCAGCTCTTTTTCCATTTCCGCTTCGATAGCTTCTTCAACTTCGTCAGGCAATTTTGTGCCATCAATGGAGAAAAATTTAATCCCGTTATCGTAGAACGGATTGTGCGAGGCCGAAATCACAATGCCTGCTTCTGCACGGAAGGTGCGTGTGAGATACGCGACAGCAGGCGTTGGCATTGGGCCGGTGAATGAAGCGGAAAGCCCTGCGGCTGAAAGACCAGCTTCTAATGCTGACTCCAGCATGTAGCCCGAAATACGGGTATCTTTCCCGATGATAATTTTACGCGAGCCGTGACGAGCCAGGACCTTACCTGCGGCCCAACCAAGTTTAAGAACAAATTCTGGGGTGATCGGTGCATCGCCCACGCGCCCACGAATGCCGTCGGTGCCAAAATATTTACGATTACTCATAGCGTTTGTTTTCCTTCGCTGACAATGTGGCTTCAACCACACGCATAGCTTCTACTGTCTCTTTGACGTCATGGACGCGAATAATGTGCGCGCCTTGCATCGCCGCAATAACTGCACACGCAAGACTTCCACTCAGACGTTCGCCAGGACCCACATTAAGCAATTGCCCTACCATCGTTTTTCGCGACATTCCGACCAGCAACGGCAGACCAAAATGGTGAAATGCTGATAAACGCGCAAGCAACTCATAGTTATGGGAGAGATTTTTACCGAATCCGAATCCCGGGTCGAGCAACAATTTCTCTTTTGCGATACCCGCACGCTCACAACGTGCGATTTGCTCATTAAAGTAGCGATTCACATCGGCAAAAACATCGTCATACTTCGGGGCTGATTGCATTGTTTTGGGTTGCCCCTGCATATGCATCAGACATACCGGCAAACCGGTTTCGGCAGCCGCTTCTAGTGCACCCGGCTCGGTAAGCGAGCGAATGTCGTTAATGATGTGAGCCCCTACTCGCGCGGATTCTCTGATTACTTCAGGTTTAGACGTATCCACAGAGATCCACACTTCAAAGCGTTGAGCTATCGCTTCCACCACCGGGATTACGCGCGCTAACTCTTCTTCCACACTCACATCCGATGCGCCAGGACGCGTCGACTCACCGCCGATATCAATAATCGTCGCACCCGCATTGATCATCAGATTGGCATGCTTCACCGCTTCAATCAGCGTATTGTGCGCGCCGCCGTCGGAGAACGAGTCAGGCGTAACGTTCAGGATCCCCATCACATGGGGATGTGAGAGATCGAGAGTCGAGTCCTGGGCGAAAAGTTTCATGGCTAAATCCCTGGTATTTAAATGAGCAGATAAGAAAAACCCCGGAGCAAGCTCCAGGGTTTGGGTACAGATTAACCTATTTCAGGCAGTGACTTATTTGTCGCCCAACTGCTCTGACATGGTATTACCCGGGTTTGGCGTACGGGGTTCATCAACCGGACGCGGCGCACGCGGGGTGCCATTGTTGTCAGAGTTATTGGAAGTGCCTGGATCTTCCCAACCGGCTGGCGGACGCACTTCGCGGCGCGCCATCAGGTCATCGATCTGCGGAGCATCGATCGTCTCATATTTCATGAGCGCATCTTTCATAGAGTGCAGAATATCCAGGTTTTCATTCAGGATTTCACGTGCGCGGCCATAGTTGCGTTCAACCAGCGCTTTGACTTCCTGATCGATGATACGTGCTGTTTCATCAGACATATGTTTCGCTTTCGCGACAGAGCGGCCCAGGAATACTTCGCCCTCTTCTTCCGCGTAAAGCAGCGGACCGAGTTTGTCGGAGAAGCCCCATTGGGTCACCATGTTACGTGCCAGGTTGGTCGCGACTTTAATGTCGTTCGACGCACCGGTAGAAACATGTTCCACACCGTAGATAATTTCTTCAGCAAGACGACCACCGTAAAGGGTCGAAATCTGGCTTTCCAGCTTCTGACGGCTGGCGCTGATGGCATCGCCTTCCGGCAGGAAGAACGTTACGCCCAGCGCACGGCCACGTGGGATAATGGTGACTTTGTGTACCGGATCGTGTTCCGGTACCAGACGACCGATAATCGCGTGACCTGCTTCGTGATATGCCGTGGATTCTTTCTGCGCTTCCGTCATCACCATGGAGCGACGTTCCGCACCCATCATGATTTTGTCTTTCGCTTTTTCGAATTCCACCATGGACACCACGCGCTTATTACCGCGAGCAGCAAACAACGCCGCTTCGTTGACCAGGTTTGCCAAGTCAGCACCGGAGAAGCCGGGAGTACCACGCGCAATGATTGCCGCATCAATATCTGGAGACAACGGTACGCGACGCATGTGGACTTTCAGAATCTGTTCACGACCACGAACATCCGGCAAACCAACCACAACCTGACGGTCGAAACGGCCTGGACGAAGCAATGCAGGATCAAGTACGTCTGGACGGTTCGTCGCAGCAATAACGATAATACCTTCGTTACCTTCGAAGCCATCCATCTCAACCAACATCTGGTTCAGAGTCTGTTCACGTTCATCGTGACCGCCGCCCAGACCCGCGCCACGCTGGCGGCCTACGGCGTCGATTTCATCGATGAAGATAATACACGGCGCTGCCTTCTTAGCCTGTTCGAACATGTCACGCACACGAGATGCGCCCACACCCACAAACATTTCGACGAAGTCAGAACCAGAAATAGTAAAGAATGGTACTTTCGCTTCACCCGCGATGGCTTTCGCCAACAGCGTTTTACCGGTACCTGGAGGGCCGACCATCAGAACGCCTTTCGGAATCTTACCGCCCAGTTTCTGGAAACGGCTTGGCTCACGCAGGTATTCAACAAGTTCCGCCACTTCGTCTTTTGCTTCGTCACAGCCTGCAACGTCAGCAAAAGTGGTCTTGATCTGGTCTTCCGTAAGCATACGCGCCTTGCTCTTACCGAACGACATGGCACCTTTGCCACCGCCGCCCTGCATTTGACGCATAAAGAAGATCCAGACACCGATAAGCAGCAGCATCGGGAACCAGGAAATGAAGATAGAAGCCAGCAGGCTCGGTTCTTCCGGCGGCTCACCTACCACCTTGACGTTTTTAGTCAGAAGGTTATCAAGCAGCTTAGGATCGTTCACCGGGATGTAAGTCGTGTAACGGTTACTATCTTTCTTGGTAACGTTGATCTCACGTCCGTTGATACGCGCTTCGCGAACCTGGTCCTGATTGACCTCTTGCAGGAAGGTAGAATAATCCACCTTGCGGCCATTCGACTCGCTGGGCCCAAAGCTCTGGAACACTGACATCAGCACAACGGCAATGACCAGCCAGAGTATTAGGTTTTTCGCCATGTCACTCAAGGGATGAACCTCATATTACAACTGTGTTAAAAACAGCGTCAGGATAGTCTGCACCTGGATTTTCCCAAACTCACGTTTGAAATCAACCGGTTATCATTTACGTCCTGTCGCTACAATATACACTTCTCGTGAACGAGCACGGGAAGAGTCCGGCTTACGAACTTTCACCTTCGCAAACAGGGAGCGAATTTCCTTAAGATACTCCTCGAAACCTTCGCCCTGGAACACCTTCACTACAAAACTACCACCAGGTGCTAGAACATCACGAGACATTTCTAACGCCAGTTCAACCAGATACATGGAACGGGGGATATCCACCGCTGGTGTTCCGCACATATTTGGCGCCATATCCGACATGACAACTTGAACCTTACTGTCACCGACTCGTTCAAGCAGCGCTTTCAGCACTAATTCATCACGAAAATCGCCCTGAAGGAAGTCAACACCGACGATTGGATCCATTGGTAAAAGATCGCAAGCGATGATTCGACCCTGGCCACCAATCTGCGTAACCGCATACTGAGACCATCCACCGGGTGCAGCACCGAGATCGACAATCGTCATTCCCGGTTTAAAGAGTTTGTCACTTTGCTGTATTTCATCAAGTTTAAACCAGGCGCGGGAACGTAATCCCTTTTTCTGCGCCTGTAGAACATATTTATCGCTAAAGTGTTCCTGGAGCCAGCGGCTGGAGCTGGCAGAACGCTTTTTACCTGTCATTTCACTTTCCGTCCTGGTTCATCGTAATTTGCCTGTGACGTAAATTTCTACGCAGCTATTTGGCGATATAAGGGAGATGGCGGTAGAATGAACCGTTTTCAATCCCAACGTAAGCAAAAATATACGATGAATCTGAGTACTAAACAAAAACAGCACCTTAAAGGTCTGGCACATCCACTCAAGCCTGTAGTCATGCTTGGCAACAATGGTTTGACCGAAGGGGTGCTTGCCGAGATCGAACTAGCGCTTGAGCACCACGAGTTAATCAAGGTGAAAATCGCCTCTGAAGACAGAGACTCTAAAACCTTAATCGTGGAAGCTATCGTGCGTGAAACCGGTGCCTGTAATGTACAGGTTATCGGTAAAACGCTGGTGCTCTATCGCCCGACTAAAGAGCGTAAAATCTCGCTACCACGCTAAGAATATCCTGAATCGAACACTTTTTCTGTGTAAAACGAGGGATTTCCATTCGTAGGTGAGCAAAATGCCATGCTCCGACAGTTGATAAAAGGCCGCTATGCGGCCTTTTTCCTTTCTTTACAATGTATCAACATCTGCGCTGAGATGCGAATCAGAGGTACTCGACCTTAATAATTTCGAATTCCACTTCGCCGCCGGGCGTACGGATGACAACGACGTCCTCTTCTTCCTTGCCAATCAGACCACGCGCAATAGGTGAGTTTACAGAGATTAAATTCTGTTTAAAGTCTGCTTCGTCATCACCCACGATGCGATAAGTCTGCTCTTCGTCATTGTCCAGGTTCAGTACTTTCACCGAAGAACCAAAGATCACGCGGCCCGTGTTTGGGATTTTGGTGATGTCGATGACTTGCGCATTAGACAGCTTAGCCTCGATATCTTTAATGCGCCCTTCACAAAAACCCTGCTGCTCACGCGCGGCGTGATATTCAGCGTTCTCTTTCAGATCCCCGTGTTCACGCGCATCTGCGATAGCGGCAATGATCTCAGGACGGCGAACCGATTTCAGAAAATCCAGTTCTTCGCGCAGTTTTTCTGCGCCACGTAGGGTCATCGGAATAGCTTGCATTTGTTATACCTCTTAAACATTCCTGTTGGGAGCGACTCACTCACCCCGACTACCGGCCTCGCAGACTTCAATGCCTGTCTCAGGTCAGGAGCAAAAGAAAACTGACCCGGAAGCAAAGTTCCAGGTCAGCAGCAATTTTTCAATTTGATACGTATTTTACCGCGAAGTTCACTATGGGTCATCGTTTACTTTACAGGGCGTTGCACCGTAGTATGGCGGTTTGTTTACGGGTTGTTAGCGCGAGATTATGCGATTTTCCAGATTTATCATCGGATTGACTACCAGTATGGCATTCACTGCAAACGCAGCGAATGTTGATGAATATATCAACCAACTCCCTGCTGGCGCTAACCTTGCGCTCATGGTGCAAAAAGTGGGTGCCCAGGCACCGGAGATTGATTATCACAGCCAGCAAATGGCCCTGCCCGCCAGTACGCAGAAAGTGATTACAGCGCTGGCTGCACTGTTGCAACTCGGCCCAGACTTCCGCTTCACCACGACGCTTGAAACCAAGGGGAATGTGGATGGCGGCGTTCTGAAAGGTGACTTGATTGCTCGATTTGGCGGCGATCCGACGTTTAAACGTCAGGATATCCGCAATATGGTCGCCGTTCTGAAAAAGTCCGGGGTCCAAAAAATCGAGGGCAACGTGCTGATCGACACGTCTATTTTCGCCAGTCACGATAAAGCACCCGGCTGGCCCTGGAATGACATGACCCAATGCTTTAGCGCGCCGCCAGCCGCCGCTATTGTCGACCGCAACTGCTTCTCGGTTTCGCTGTACAGCGCACCAAAACCCGATGATTTAGCCTTTATTCGCGTGGCGTCCTATTATCCAGTGACCATGTTCAGTCAGGTCAGAACCCTGGCGAAAGGATCACCGGATGCGCAATATTGTGAACTCGATGTCGTTCCCGGCGATCTCAATCGTTTTACGTTGACGGGCTGCCTGACGCAACGCGCTGACCCGCTACCGTTGGCTTTCGCTATCCAGGATGGCGCAAGTTACGCGGGTGCGATTCTGAAAGATGAGCTAAAACAGGCTAATATCACGTATTCAGGCACGTTATTACGTCAGACGCAACCGAGTGAAGCCGGTACGGTGATTGCCAGCAAGCAATCCGCTCCCCTACACGACTTGCTTAAGATTATGCTGAAAAAATCGGACAATATGATTGCCGATACCGTGTTCCGCATGATTGGACATGCACGTTTTGGCGTTCCAGGAACCTGGCGCGCAGGTTCAGATGCTGTTCGTCAGATTTTGCGCCAGCAGGCGGGAATCGATCTTGGGAATACTATCGCTGTTGATGGTTCAGGCCTTTCAAGGCATAACTTGATCTCTCCAGCAACAATGATGCAAGTTCTTCAGTACATTGCCCAGCATGACACTGAGCTAAACTTTATTTCGATGCTTCCGTTGGCGGGCTACGATGGCTCTCTGCAGTATCGCGCAGGCCTGCACGCAGCCGGCGTCGATGGTAAAGTCTCCGCTAAAACTGGCTCGCTGCAGGGCGTGTATAATTTGGCTGGCTTTATTACCACGGCCAGCGGGCAGCGTATGGCGTTTGTACAGTATCTATCCGGCTATGCCGTCGAACCGGGTGACCAGCGTAATCGTCGTATTCCTCTGGTACGTTTCGAAAGCAGGCTTTACAAGGACATTTATCAGAATAACTAGCGATGAAATTACTCATTGTTGAAGACGATCTTCTTTTACAGGAAGGGCTGGCTCTGGGGCTGGCCAACGAAGGCTATGCGCTGGACTGTGCGGCTACCGCCGCAGAGGCTGACTCGCTCATTCAAAGTGGCGAGTACAGCCTTGTTATCCTCGACCTGGGCCTGCCTGACAAAGATGGCGCGACGCTGCTTAGCCAGTGGCGTCGTCGCGGCGTTGATAATCCGGTCCTCATCCTCACGGCCCGAGATGCTATCGAAGACAGAATTCATGGACTTGACTCGGGGGCAGATGATTACCTGGTCAAACCCTTTGCGCTTGCTGAATTACAGGCTCGGGCACGCGCGCTGATTCGCCGCTATCAAGGCCACAGCGATAATCTGGTGGCCGATGGCGATCTCACGCTCAATCTGCAAACCCAGCAGGTTCTGTGCAATTCTCACCCCGTCGAAGTCACGCCAAAAGAGTTTGCACTGCTCACGCGCCTGATTATGCGATCGGGGCAAACCGTACACCGCGAAACGCTGCAGCAGGATATCTACAGCTGGCAAGACGATCCGGGCTCAAACACCCTCGAAGTGCACATTCATAACCTTCGACGTAAACTCGGTAAGGATCGGATCAAAACCATTCGCGGCGTCGGCTATCGTCTTGAGAACCCACAATGAATAGCATGCGTCGGCGATTGATGGTTTTGCTGGCGGTCATTCTGTTATTTTTCCAGCTCATCAGCGTGATTTGGCTCTGGCATGAAAGCCGAGAGCAAATTAGCTTCCTGGTGAGCGAAACCCTATCAGCCAAAGCGCGTAACCAGCATGTCGAAAAGGAAATCCGCGAAGCCATTGCGTCGCTTTTGGTTCCTTCGTTGGTGATGGTTGGTTTCACACTATTTTTCTCTTTCTGGGCGATCACCTGGATAACGCGCCCCCTCAACAAGCTGCGCATTAGCCTGGCGAATCGATCTGCAGATAATCTCACTCCTCTTCCTGAATTTTCCGATATGGAAGAGATTGGTGCCGTCACAACGTCTCTGAATCAATTGCTGGCTCGCCTGGACCAAACCATTAAGCAAGAGCGTCTATTTACCGCTGACGCTGCTCACGAGCTCCGAACGCCGCTGGCTGGTATTCGGCTCCATCTTGAACTCATGGCGCAATCAGGCTCTCCACAGGCGTCTACGCTTATCAATCGTATCGATCAGCTCATGCATACGGTTGAACAGCTTTTGATGCTGGCGCGGGCGGGACAAGCCATGGCGAGTGGTCATTACGATACCGTCAGTTGGACAAATCATATTATTGCCCCGTTAAAGCTGGAGCATGAATTCAAAGATCATCCGGTGATTTGGCCCGCGTACAGCGAACTTACCGTTCAGGGCGATGCCATATTGCTGCGACTGATGCTGCGGAACCTACTGGAAAACGCGGCTCGATACAGTCCATCTGGCACCCCTATCGAAATCACACTGACTGAGCATGAAGACGGGACACAAGTTAGCGTTATCGATCATGGACCGGGAATTGATGAAGCCCACAGGCATTCAATTACCGAACCCTTCCGTCGACTCGATCAACGTTTTGGTGGGAGTGGTCTGGGGCTGAGTATTGTTCAGCGCATCGTGCAGCTTCATCGTGGCAATTTACGACTCGATAATGCACCTGAGGGCGGGTTAATCGCCAGTTGCTGGCTACCGTCGACGTTGAGCTAACATGCATAAAAAAAGCCCCCTTCAACAGGGGGCTTTTCACGGGATCAACGTTTGTAGATGAATTCGACACCTTCTTCGTCGTCTTCGTCCCAATCCTCATCCCACTCTTCGTCATCTTCGACTTCAACTTCTTGTTCTTCAAGCTGCTGGCGGTGATAGTCATCCCACATAAACTCAACTTTTTCAGGCTGCTTAGCTTCTTCTGCCTGAGTAATTGGGTTCTCGATGATGAAGGTCATCACATCCCAGCAAAGATCTTTGACGCCCATCTGGCTTGCAGCAGAGATCAGATAGTATTTATCTTCCCAGCCCATCGCGTCAGCAATGGCTTTCGCTTTGGCTTCAGCTTCCGCTTTGTCCATCAGGTCGATCTTGTTAAAGACCAGCCAACGCGGTTTAGCAGCCAGCTTATCGCTGTATTTTTCCAGCTCGCCAACGATGATACGGGCATTTTCAACCGGATCTGAACCGTCGATTGGATCGATATCGATGAGGTGCAACAGAACGCGGCAACGCTCAAGGTGTTTCAGGAAACGAATCCCCAGGCCAGCGCCTTCAGCAGCACCTTCGATCAGACCCGGGATATCAGCAACCACAAAGCTCTTTTCGTTATCCATGCGGACAACGCCGAGGCTTGGTACCAGCGTGGTAAACGGATAATCGGCGACTTTAGGTTTAGCAGCAGAAACAGAACGGATAAAGGTCGATTTACCCGCGTTTGGCATCCCCAGCATACCCACGTCTGCCAGCAGCATTAGCTCGAGCTGCAGATCGCGTTTATCACCAGGCGTACCCATTGTTTTCTGACGCGGAGAACGGTTAACAGAGGATTTAAAACGGCTGTTACCCAGACCATGCCAACCGCCCTTACCCACCATCAAGCGCTGACCATGCTTGGTCATATCGCCTAACGTCTCGCCAGTGCCCTGGTCGATAACGCGCGTCCCGACCGGGACTTTAACGGTCACGTCTTTGCCACGCTTACCGGTACAGTCGCGGCTCTGGCCATTCTGACCACGTTCGGCGCGGAAAGATTTTTCGAAACGGTAATCGATCAGCGTGTTGAGGTTTTCATCCGCCTCTAACCACACATCACCGCCATCACCGCCATCGCCGCCGTCAGGACCACCACGAGGAATATATTTTTCACGGCGGAAGCTTACGCAACCATTACCGCCATCACCTGCAACAACCAGGATTGTTGCTTCATCAACAAACTTCATTTTACTCTCCGTAAATCATTCGCCTGAGCGGGGGACAACTACAACCGCTTCATTTTTGCGCCAACGTCCCCAAAGACGATGACCAATGGCGGAATACATCGCGCCCGCAACCACGACAAACGCACCGAGATATCCCAAGAGGTTTAACATCGGTTTGACGAAGAAATCGGGCCAGGCCATTGATAATAAATCTGAAAATAACAGCGTAAACAGCGGCGTGAGTGTAATTAATGCACTCACTTGTGCTGCCTGCCAGCGCGCCATCGCTTCGGCCAACGCGCCATAACCGACCAGCGTGTTAAGCCCACAGAAAATGAGACACGCCAGTTGCCAGTCGCTGAGCTGGGTAATGACACCCGGTTTTGCTAACGGCAATAATGCTATTGTACACAAAGTGTACAATAAAAAGAGGATCTGCGGTGAGCCGAGCCTGCGCAATAACACCTTTTGCGCGACGCCATAGGTCACCCAGACCGTTGCTGCCCCAACCCCAAAAATCACACCCCAGGTGTAATCCGTCAGGCGGGTAAAAATCTCGATCAGGCTGGTGTTGAAAAACATCACCAGACCGCATAACAACATACTTGCACCCACTATCTGCGTGACACGCATCTTCTCCTTGAGGATAAAGACGCTGGCAACCATCATGCCCACAGGCGAAAGCTGGCCGATGACCTGTGATGCGGTGGGGCTTAAATATTGCAGAGAAGAACTGAACAGAATGAAGTTACCGAACAGGCCAGCCGTTGCGATAGCCAGGAGAATCAGCCAACGCGGTTTACGAAAAATCCGCAGCGGTGGAAGTTTTCTTTTTATCGCCAGAATCGCGCCAAGGCCAATACTGGCCATTAAAAAGCGATAAAACACTACCGTAGGCGGTTCCATGACTTCCAGAACCTGCTTCATGGCAATGGGCAACGCTCCCCAGCACACCGCCGTAGTGAGTGCCAAAAGAATACCGATGCCTGCCTGCTGTTTCATGCCCGTTTTTCCTGCAGAAAATTTTTCCGGGTTTTCAATGTAAAAAGCCCCGCAACACGTTGCGGGGCTTTAATCCGTTACCGGACCACGAAAAACTTACTCAGCAACGATGCTGATGTATTTACGGTTGTTCGGGCCTTTAACTTCAAATTTCACTTTACCGTCTGCTTTAGCAAACAGAGTGTGGTCACGACCGCAACCTACGTTGTTACCAGCGTGGAATTTGGTGCCACGTTGACGAACGATGATGCTACCCGCCAGAACGGTTTCGCCACCGAAACGCTTAACGCCAAGACGTTTAGCTTCTGAGTCGCGACCGTTACGAGTTGAGCCGCCAGCCTTTTTATGTGCCATTTAAATCTCTCCTCAGGTCTTAGGCGCTGATGCCAGTAATTTTCACATCAGTGAACCACTGACGGTGGCCCTGCTGCTTACGGTAGTGTTTACGACGACGAAACTTAACGATTTTAACTTTCTCGCCACGACCATGAGCAACAACTTCAGCTTTGATAACGCCGCCATCAACGAAAGGAACGCCGATTTTGACTTCTTCACCGTTTGCGATCATCAGAACTTCAGCGAACTCAACAGCTTCGCCAGTTGCGATGTCCAGCTTTTCCAGGCGAACGGTCTGACCTTCGCTTACTCGGTGTTGTTTACCACCACTTTGGAAAACCGCGTACATATAGAACTCCGCTTCCGCGCACATCCTCGTGTGATTCAGAGTGCGCTATAAATATTCACAATAGGGCGCGAATATTACGCAAAACGCGAGCCTTTGACAAGTGCTACCATCAATACATGCAGAAAAAAAACACAACACGTACGGTAACGTTTATCTGAGCCGTTTTTTCAGTACAATCAGGCATACTATTTGATAAACCAAACCCTTCGTTAGCCCATTTGATATGTGGTAAACAGGATAAGAAGCCCGGCTTTTGCGATGAATTTAGATAAAATCAACGAGTTAACCGCGCAAGATATGGCGGGTGTGAATGCAGTAATCCTGGAGCAACTCAACTCTGATGTTCAGCTCATCAATCAGTTGGGTTATTACATCGTCAGTGGCGGCGGTAAACGTATTCGTCCAATGATCGCCATTCTGGCTGCCAGAGCCGTTGGATATCAGGGAGACGCGCACGTCAATATTGCGGCACTCATCGAATTTATCCACACCGCGACACTTCTTCATGATGATGTGGTGGATGAATCCGATATGCGTCGCGGGAAAGCGACCGCAAACGCCGCATTTGGCAACGCAGCAAGCGTTCTGGTGGGGGATTTTATCTACACCCGCGCATTCCAGATGATGACGAGCCTTGGCTCGTTAAAGGTGCTGGAAGTCATGTCAGAGGCCGTAAACGTCATCGCCGAAGGTGAAGTGCTGCAGTTGATGAACGTCAACGATCCGGACATCACCGAAGAAAACTATATGCGTGTGATTTACAGCAAAACGGCGCGTCTGTTTGAAGCCGCAGCACAATGCTCCGGTATCCTTGCGGGCTGTACTGAAGCGCAAGAGCGTGGTTTGCAGGACTATGGTCGCTACCTTGGTACCGCATTCCAGCTGATCGACGATCTACTGGATTACAGTGCTGATGGCGAAACGCTGGGTAAAAACGTGGGTGATGACCTGAACGAAGGTAAACCCACCCTCCCGCTGCTGCATGCAATGCGCAATGGTTCACCGGATCAGGCGAAATTAATTCGTGAAGCGATCGAGCAAGGAAATGGTCGACATCTTCTGGAACCTGTACTGGAAACAATGGCAATCTGCGGATCGCTTGAATGGACACGCCAGCGCGCCGAAGAAGAAGCGGATAAGGCGATTACAGCCCTTCAGGTTATTCCAGATAGCCCATGGCGTGATGCGTTAATTGGCCTTGCCCACATCGCTGTTCAGCGCGATCGTTAAATGCTCTACGTCTCCCCGCACCCGTGCCGGGGAGACTCCAATAAATTCCAATAAACACTTCATTCCTGTTAATTCATCAGCTTACAGGCTGCATGAATAAAGCCCTGTCATATTCCGAATATTGCCTCCAGTTATGCGAACTTTTTAGAACAGCCCGTCTAAGAAGGTATAGTAACTCACGTCACTTCACCTGAATGACGTGGACGTACTTGAATCTAAGGACAGCATATGGAAAAGAAGTTTATCGACTGGCATTCGGCCGACATTATTGCCGCACTGCGCAAAAAAGGGACCTCACTTGCAGCAGAGTCCAGGCGCAATGGGCTCAGCTCTTCAACGCTTGCCAACGCGTTGACTCGCCCATGGCCAAAAGGAGAATTGATTATTGCGACGGCGCTGGAAACCCAGCCCTGGATTATATGGCCTTCGCGTTACCACGACCCCATTACCCATGAATTTATCGACAGAACACGAATGATGCGTCAGAAAAAGCAGGAAGACGAGCACCAGGACTAGCGCTTGCAGAAGACTTGCAGGAGAAAAGAACAGCAACCCCCCGGTCATTTGGCAGGGGGCTGCCGGAGCGATTACTCACCCTTCACACGCTCGATATTTGCACCCAGAGCGCGCAGTTTGTCCTCAATACACTCATAGCCACGATCGATGTGGTAAATGCGGTCCACAACGGTTGTGCCTTCCGCAATGCAACCCGCCAGCACCAGGCTCGCAGAAGCACGCAAATCCGTTGCCATCACCTGAGCGCCAGAAAGCATTTCTACACCATGACAAATCACCGTGTTGCTTTCGATTTCAGCGTGCGCACCCATACGAATAAGTTCAGGTACGTGCATAAAGCGGTTTTCGAAGATGGTTTCAGTAATGAAGCCCGTCCCTTCAGCCACCAGGTTCAGCAGCGTAAACTGTGCCTGCATATCGGTTGGGAACGCCGGATGCGGAGCAGTGCGTACGTTAACCGCTTTAGGGCGCTTACCGTGCATGTCCAGGCTAATCCAGTCTTCACCGGTTTCAATATCTGCACCGGCATCGCGCAGTTTTGCTAATACGGCATCCAGGGTGTCTGGTTGCGCATTACGACACAGAATTTTACCCCCTGAAATCGCTGCAGCGACCAGGAACGTGCCTGTTTCAATACGGTCTGGTAACACGCGATACACGCCGCCGCCAAGACGTTCAACACCTTCGATGGTGATGCGGTCGGTGCCCTGTCCGGTAATCTTCGCGCCAAGTGCGACGAGGAAATTCGCCGTATCGACAATTTCCGGCTCGCGGGCCGCGTTTTCGATAATGGTCGTGCCTTCCGCCAGCGTCGCAGCTGACATGATAGTGACCGTTGCACCGACGCTGACTTTATCCATCACAATGTGCGCGCCTTTCAGACGGCCATTGACGGAGGCTTTAACGTAGCCCTCTTCGAGCTTGATATCCGCACCGAGCTTTTCAAGGCCGAAGATATGCAAATCAACCGGACGCGCGCCAATCGCACAGCCGCCCGGCAGAGAAACCTGACCCTGACCAAAACGCGCCACCAGCGGGCCTAGCGCCCAGATGGACGCACGCATGGTTTTCACCAGATCGTACGGGGCAGAAAAGTTATTCACCTTGCTGGCATCAATCCAAACCGAACCGTTACGTTCCACTTTGGTGCCCAACTGGGTGAGCAGCTTCATCGTGGTGTCGATATCTTTCAGCTTCGGTACGTTCTGAATTTCTACCGGCTCTTCCGCAAGCAGTGCGGCAAACAGAATCGGCAGCGCGGCATTTTTCGCGCCGGAAATTGTGACTTCGCCCTGGAGACGCGTAGGCCCCTGTACACGAAATTTATCCATTATTGTGCTCTCTTATGAATTCAACCGTGCTGCGGGCAAACCACCCTCAGCTCAAAAACCGTTTAGTTTGCGATCGCGTTCCCACTCTTGCGGGGTATAAGCTTTGATCGACAGGGCGTGGATGCGGTTATCCGCAATGTATTCCATCAGCGGCGCGTAAACAGCCTGCTGTTTCTTCACACGGCTCATGCCGTCGAATATCTCACCCACAGTAATAACCTGAAAGTGACTGCCATCGCCGGTGACGTGGACTTCCTGAAGGGAGAGTGCGTTCATCAGCACCGACTGGATTTCATGATTTTCCATGGGTTCTAAATCATCTTTAGTGAAAACAAGCCCAACATCTTAGAGCAAAGTGACGCAGTCTTAAACAAGCAAAAAGCCCCGACCGTGAAACAGTCGAGGCTTTAAGAAGTAACGCACTGAAAAAATTAGCGAGGTAATACGTCTTCGGGCAAATTATAAAGTTTTTCCAGGGTGAGAACGTTTTCGCTGGCACCCGCCAGTTTTACAGCTACGCCCTGTTTTTTGCCTTCAGCCACGAGATGCACTAACAGTGCAACGCCTGCGGTATCCACGCGCGTCACGCGATGCAAATCAATCAGCGTGACGCCTTGCATAGCGGATTCACGCGAATCCCACAAGGGCATCAGCAGATCCTGATCAAGCTCGCCTGACAAGAACAGTGTGTCACTCTCACGCGTCCAGCTTAATGGCTGCGTCATTACTTTTTCTCATCCAACGAGATTTTCTGGCTGGAGATAGATTTCAGCTGTGCGGTAAGACCATCAATGCCTTTGGTGCGCAGGAGATCGCTCCACTCGTTTTGCTTAGTCGTAATCATGCTCACACCTTCGGCAATCATGTCATAAGCCTGCCAGTTCCCTGTCTGCGTATTTTTACGCCACTGGAAATCCAGACGCACCGGCGGGCGGCCATTTGGATCGATGATAGTGACGCGGATAGGTACGATGGTCGCATCGCCCAGCGGTTGCTCTGGTGCAATCTGATAGGTCTGGCCATGATACATCGCCAGCGCCTGACCATAAGCCTGCTTCAGGTATTCGCGGAACGCCGCAAAGTAAGCCTCACGCTGTGCTGGGGTGGCATCTTTGTAATAGCGACCCAGAACTAACGCGCCAGCATATTTCACCTGTACGTAAGGCAACAGCTCCTGATCAACCACATCGCGGAGATAATCCGGATTGGAACGAATTTTTGATTGCTCATTTTTGAGGCGGTCAAACGTCTTCTTCGCCGCTTCGTCCATCTGTTTATAAGGATTGGCCTGATCCGCTGCATAGGCGGCACTCAGAGGGGCAATCACCAGCATGGCAACCATCAATAGTCGTTTAATCATCAATTACTTCTCCTGAGATGAAGTGGTTGCGCCAGAGGTCGGTGCAACGTCAGTTTGGCCTTCGCTCTTTGCAGAGGCATCGTCAGTTTTTTTGTCGTCCCCTTTGTTGCTGTAAAGGAACTGACCAATCATATCTTCGAGCACCATCGCAGATTTGGTATCCTGGATCACGCCACCGTCTTTAAGGATAGACGTTCCCAGTTCCGGATCTTCAAAACCGACGTTTAACGCCAGATACTGTTCACCCAGCAGACCGGAAGTACGGATGGAGAGAGAGCTGGTGTCCGGAATGTGGTTGTAGCGCTCTTCGATATCCATTTCTACACGCGGTAGATAGGTTTTTTCATCGAGCGTAATGTCTGCCACTCGTCCAATCACCACGCCGCCGATACGAACCGGTGAACGCGCCTTCAGTCCCCCAATGTTATCGAATGTTGCATAGAGACGATAAGTGGGTTCAGTCCGAATTGAGGTGATGTCCGCCGCGCGAAGGCAAATAAACAGTGCGGCTAACAACGCCAGCACAAGAAACACACCTACCCAAATTTCACTTTTTCTTGTTTGCATGAACTCAATTCCCAAACATCAGTGCGGTGAGCACAAAATCCAGACCCAGTACGGCCAGCGACGAATGAACTACAGTGCGCGTTGTCGCGCGACTAATCCCTTCAGAGGTCGGTATCGCATCGTAACCATTGAACAACGCAATCCAGGTAACCGTAAACGCGAAGACCACGCTTTTAATCAGGCAGTTCACGAGATCCATACGCAGATCAACCGCATCCTGCATCGCGGACCAGAAGAAACCCGCGTCAATCCCTTTCCACTGCACTCCAACCAGCGAACCGCCCCATATGCCGACGGCCACAAAAAGAATCGTCAGCAGAGGTAGCGAAATTACACCCGCCCAAAAACGCGGAGAGATGACGCGCCGCAGGGGATCAACCGCCATCATTTCCATGCTGGAGAGCTGTTCCGTTGCGCGCATCAAACCGATTTCTGCGGTTAACGCAGAACCGGCACGCCCGGCAAAAAGCAGCGCCGCAACAACCGGTCCAAGCTCTCGTAACAGAGAAAGAGACACCAGCATACCCAGGCTGGTTTCAGCGCTGTACGTGGTTAAAACAAGGTAGCCTTGCAGCCCAAGAACCATGCCGATAAACAGACCGGAAACAATAATAATGAGCATCGACAGCACGCCGACATTATAGAGCTGGCGCACCAGCAATGGCGCATGTTTGCGGAATTCCGGCTTGCCAACCAGCGCATTGAACAACATCAACCCGGCACGCCCGAACGTCCTGATGGTTTTTATGCCACGGTGTCCCAGAGCGGCCAACGCATTTAACAGCATCAGTGGCTTAACTCCCTATTCCCAATAAATCTTGATGATAATCACACGCGGGATAACGGAACGGAACAGGACCGTCCGCAATACCGTCGAGGAACTGTCGAACCCGCGGATCGCTATTATTCTGCAATTCTTGAGCGCCGCCGTGCGCGACGATTTTTTTATCCGCCACAATATAGGCGTAATCCGCGATGCTCAGCACTTCGGGGACATCATGCGATACCACAACACAGGTGACGCCGAGTGCGCTGTTAAGCTCTGAGATCAGCTTGACCAGCACGCCCATGGTGATCGGATCCTGCCCGACAAAAGGTTCGTCGAACATGATCAAGTCCGGTTCCAGCGCGATAGCACGCGCCAACGCCGCACGCCGCGCCATTCCGCCAGACAATTCAGAAGGCATCAGCTTGGCAGCTCCACGTAGCCCCACCGCTTCAAGCTTCATCATGACCGTCGTTTTCAGCAGCTCAGGGGACAAACGCGTGTGCTCACGCAGCGGATAAGCCACGTTATCAAAGACGTTCATATCAGTGAATAACGCACCTGACTGAAACAACATGCTCATGCGCTTACGGACGGTATAGAGGCGAGTGCGGGACATTTCAGGCACATTTTCGCCATCAAAAAGAATTTCGCCGCTGTCTGGCGGGATCTGTCCACCAATCAGACGCAGCAGCGTTGTTTTGCCGATTCCGGATGGCCCCATGATCGCAGTGATCTTGCCACGCGGTACCGTCAATGTAATATCTTCGAAGATCAATCGGTTGCCGCGGGAGAAGCTGACGTCACGGACATCGACTAAATTCGCCATTGTTTGGCTCATTTAAAATTCCTTTCTTTCCCTTTGAGGTTAAGCATGGCGCTTAATTCAGCCTTAAACCCGACATTTTTGCAGAATATTGTCTGCACAGGTTAGCGAAAGCTGGCATTTGTTTTACTTTTCCGACGCATAAAGTCAAAATTAGAGAATCGTTACGTCTACAGACTGCATGCGGCGCCAGAGATTCATTCTCAGTGGACCGGCGAGTATACCTGAATAAAGGATTTTTGATGCTTTTAGCAACGGCCCTGTTAATAATCGGTTTACTGTTAGTGGTCTACAGTGCTGACCGTCTGGTTTTTGCAGCATCCATTCTTTGTCGGCTTTTTGGCATACCGCCCCTTATCATCGGGATGACCGTGGTGAGTGTCGGAACATCGCTTCCAGAAATTATCGTCTCTGCTTCAGCCTCTCTTCATGGGCAGGTTGACCTCGCGATTGGGACGGCAATTGGCTCTAACATCGTCAATATATTATTGATCCTTGGCCTCGCCGCGCTGATGCATCCATTTCGCGTGCATTCTGATGTTCTGCGCCGCGAATTGCCGCTAATGTTAATTGTTAGCCTGCTGGCAGGTTACGTGCTGTACGACGGGCAACTCACGCGGGATGACGGCATCCTGCTTATCGCGCTGGCGATCATCTGGCTGCTGTATATCGTTAAAATTGCTCGTCTGGCGGAAAAACAGGGAAATGACAGCCTGACGCGTGAGCAAGTCGCGGAATTGCCTCGTGAAGGGACTCTGCCCGTCGCTCTGCTGTGGCTGGGCGTCGCGCTCATTATCATGCCAATGGCCACGAGAATGGTCGTTGATAACGCCACCGTGCTCGCCAATTTCTACGCCATCAGTGAGCTGACTATCGGCCTGACGGTGATAGCGATTGGCACCAGCTTGCCAGAACTGGCGACCGCCGTTGCCGGCGCACGTAAAGGTGAAGGCGATATGGCGATTGGCAATATCATTGGCTCCAATATCTTTAACATCGCTATTGTGATGGGTTTACCGGCGCTGATTGCGCCAGGGGCATTTAATCCGCTGGCCTTCTCGCGCGATTACGGGGTGATGCTCCTTGTGAGTATTATTTTCGCCCTGCTGTGCTGGCGACGGAAACAACAGATTGGCAAAGGCGCGGGTGCCTTGCTGACGGGTGGTTTTATCGTATGGATGGCGATGCTGTATTGGCTGTCGCCTCTTCTCTCTGGGTAAACGGAACGCATTATGTCGCAAATAGAATTGCAACCGGGTTTTGACTTTCAGAAAGCAGGCAAAAAAGTTCTGGAGATTGAACGTGAAGGTCTGGCGCAGTTAGATCAATACATCAATCAGGATTTCAGCCTGGCATGCGAGAAAATATTCTCCTGCGCGGGCAAAGTCGTGGTGATGGGCATGGGAAAATCGGGTCATATTGGGCGCAAAATGGCCGCGACGTTTGCCAGTACCGGCACATCCTCATTCTTTGTTCATCCCGGTGAAGCCGCCCATGGCGATCTCGGCATGGTGACACCGCATGACATTGTTATCGCCCTGTCGAACTCGGGTGAGTCCAACGAGATTCTGGCGCTGATTCCCGTACTGAAGCGACTCCACGTCCCGCTCATTTGCATGACCAGCCGACCAGAAAGCACGATGGCGCGCGCCGCTGATGTTCATTTATGCGTAAAAGTGCCCAAAGAAGCTTGCCCACTCGGCCTTGCGCCAACCTCCAGCACGACCGCTGCGCTGGTTATGGGAGATGCCCTCGCCGTTGCGCTTCTTGAAGCCCGAGGCTTTACGCCAGAAGATTTCGCACTCTCGCATCCAGGGGGGGCGCTCGGACGTAAGCTACTGCTGCGAGTAAATGATATTATGCATACGGGCGCGGAGATCCCTCGCGTCAGTAAAGATGCCCCGCTACGCGACGCATTGCTGGAAATTACGCGTAAAAATCTCGGCATGACGGTGATTTGCGACGACCAGATGAACATCGAAGGGATCTTCACGGATGGCGATTTACGCCGCGTGTTCGATATGGGCGTTGATGTCCGCACGCTGGGGATCGCTGACGTAATGACGCCAGGCGGCATCAGGGTCCGTCCCGCCACTCTGGCAGTCGACGTTTTGAACCTAATGCAGTCCCGTCATATTACCGCCGTCATGGTTGCCGATGGCGACCAACTGCTGGGTGTGGTACATATGCATGATCTTCTGCGCGCAGGCGTAGTGTAATAAAGGATAAGACAATGAGTAATGCGGGTGCATCCCTTGCAACCTGTTATGGTCCGGTAAGCACGCAAATGATGGCGCAGGCGGAAAAGATTCGTCTGTTGATTCTGGATGTGGATGGCGTCCTTTCCGATGGCTTGATTTTTATGGGCAATAACGGCGAAGAGCTGAAAGCATTTAACGTGCGCGACGGTTATGGCATTCGTTGTGCGCTCACATCCGGGATAGAAGTTGCCATCATCACCGGGCGTAAGGCTAAACTGGTAGAAGATCGCTGTGAGACATTGGGCATCACCCATCTGTATCAGGGCCAGTCTGACAAAATGGTCGCTTTCAGGGATTTACTGGCGAAACTTGCCATCGCACCTGAGAATGTGGCCTATGTCGGGGACGATCTGATCGACTGGCCTGTGATGGCGGAAGTGGGTTTAAGTATCGCCGTCGCCGATGCGCATCCTCTGCTGATCCCGCGCGCGGACTATGTCACCCGGATCAACGGGGGGCGTGGTGCCGTTCGCGAGGTGTGCGATTTGTTATTGCTGGCGCAGGGCAAGCTTGATGAGGCCAAAGGGCAATCGATATGAGTAAAACCAGACGTTGGGTTATCATTCTGCTTTCACTGGCCGTGTTGGTATTGATTGGCGTAAATCTCGCTGACAATGACGATGCACCAGCAGAAGTGATCGCCACCAGCGATCCGACCTATAAAAGCGATCATAGCGACACGGTGGTTTATAGTCCGGAAGGCGCGCTGAACTATCGCTTGATTGCCCAGCACGTTGAGTATTTTTCCGATGAAGGCATCTCGTGGTTTACTCAGCCGGTCATGACCACGTTTGACACTAATAAGGTGCCGACCTGGTCGATCAAATCTGACAGGGCAAAACTGACAAATGACCGTATGCTTTATCTGTATGGTCACGTCGAAGTGAACGCCCTGACCGCTGACTCACAACTACGCAAAATTACGACGGATAATGCGCAGATCAACCTGGTGACCCAGGATGTGACATCGCAGGATCTGGTGACGTTATACGGCACGACATTTAATTCCAGCGGTTTGAGAATGCGCGGGAACTTACGCAGCAAAAACGCCGAGCTGATTGAAAAGGTTAGAACCTCATATGAAATTCAAAATAAACAAACTCAGCCTTAATTTTGTTATCGCCAGCGCGCTGCTGGCCGCCAGTCTCCCTGCCCTTGCGGTGACAGGAGATACTGAGCAACCTATTCATATCGAATCTGACACGCAGTCACTTGATATGCAGGGGAACGTTGTGACCTTCACGGGCAACGTCGTGATGACGCAGGGCACCATCAAAATCAATGCCGACAAAGTGGTTGTTACCCGTCCTGGTGGTGAACAAGGCAAAGAAATTATTGATGGCTACGGTAATCCCGCAACGTTCTATCAGATGCAGGATAACGGTAAGCCGGTTAAAGGCCACGCCTCGCACATGCACTATGAGCTGGCGAAGGACCTTGTCATTCTGACCGGCAATGCTTATCTGGAGCAGTTGGACAGCAACATCACTGGCGATAAGATCACGTATCTTGTGAAAGAGCAGAAAATGCAGGCTTCCAGCGAGAAAGGTAAGCGCGTGACAACCGTACTGGTTCCGTCCCAGTTGCAGGACAAAGGTAAAACCCAGGCTCCCGCACAGCAAAAGAGTAACTAATTCGTTATGGCAACATTAACTGCAAAAAACCTCGCCAAAGCCTACAAAGGCCGCCGCGTCGTGGAAGATGTCAGTCTGACCGTTAACTCCGGCGAAATTGTTGGCCTGTTGGGTCCTAACGGTGCAGGTAAAACCACCACCTTTTACATGGTGGTCGGCATTGTTCCGCGCGACGCGGGCAACATCATCATTGATGATGAAGACATTAGCCTGCTGCCGCTGCACGCCCGCGCGCGTCGCGGAATTGGCTATCTGCCGCAGGAAGCGTCTATTTTCCGCCGTCTTAGCGTGTTCGACAATCTGATGGCCGTCCTGCAAATCCGTGACGATTTGACCTCTGAGCAGCGTCAGGATCGCGCCAACGAATTGATGGAAGAGTTCCATATTGAACACCTGCGCGACAGCCTCGGCCAGGCACTTTCGGGCGGTGAACGCCGTCGAGTAGAAATTGCCCGCGCACTGGCAGCCAATCCGAAATTTATCCTTTTGGATGAACCGTTTGCCGGCGTCGACCCTATCTCCGTTATCGACATTAAACGTATCATTGAACATCTGCGCGACAGCGGTCTTGGTGTGCTGATTACCGACCACAACGTGCGTGAAACGCTGGCAGTTTGTGAGCGTGCATATATCGTCAGCCAGGGCCATTTGATTGCTCACGGCACGCCACTCGAAATCCTCGAAGATGAACATGTTAAGCGCGTGTACCTTGGGGAAGACTTCAGACTCTGATAGGGTAGAGGTTAAGTCACGCAGGACCGGAGAAAAACGCCCTGAACATGAAGCAAGGTTTGCAATTACGGCTCAGCCAACAGTTGGCGATGACGCCACAGTTACAACAGGCAATCCGTCTGTTGCAACTGTCAACGTTAGAACTTCAGCAGGAACTGCAGCAAGCGCTGGACAGTAATCCACTGCTGGAGCAAACCGATCTTCATGATGAGGTAGATACCCAGGAAAAGCAGGACACCGAAACGCTCGATACGGCAGATGCCCTTGAGCAGAAAGAGATGCCTGACGAGTTACCGCTGGATGCCAGCTGGGATGAAATTTACACCGCTGGAACCCCATCCGGCACGCGCGCTGATTATCAGGATGATGAGCTACCGGTTTATCAGGGTGAAACTACGCAGTCGCTACAGGATTATCTGATGTGGCAGGTGGAGTTGACCCCTTTCACCGAAACCGATCGTGCGATTGCCACGTCCATTGTCGATGCCGTGGATGACACCGGGTATTTAACGGTAACCCTGGACGAGATTCTGGAAAGCATGGGTGATTGCGAAATCGAACTCGACGAGATCGAAGCCGTTCTCAAGCGCATTCAACGCTTTGACCCTGTCGGCGTCGCAGCAAAAGATCTGCGCGACTGCTTGCTGATCCAGCTTTCTCAGTTTGCAAAAGAGACGCCAAGACTCGACGAAGCGCGGCTGATTATCAGCGAACATTTGGATTTGCTGGCGAATCATGATTTCCGCAGTCTGATGCGCGTTACGCGACTCAAAGAAGACGTGCTGAAAGAAGCGGTGAGTCTGATCCAGTCGCTCGATCCCCGTCCGGGCCAATCGATTCAAACCGGCGAACCCGAATATGTGATTCCTGACGTTCTGGTCCGAAAGCACAACGGTCTCTGGACCGTAGAACTCAATTCCGACAGCATTCCCCGCCTGCAAATCAACCAGCAATACGCGTCTATGTGCACCAGTGCGCGGAACGACTCCGACAATCAATATATTCGTAGCAATCTTCAGGAAGCGCGATGGCTGATCAAAAGCCTCGAAAGCCGAAATGATACGCTGCTACGCGTGAGTCGATGCATTGTGGAACAGCAGCAAGGCTTTTTTGAGCAGGGCGAAGAATTTATGAAACCGATGGTCCTGGCAGATATTGCCCAGGCCGTTGAGATGCACGAATCGACCATTTCGCGTGTGACCACGCAGAAGTATCTGCACAGTCCGCGTGGTATTTTTGAGCTTAAGTATTTCTTCTCCAGTCATGTGAATACCGAAGGCGGTGGCGAAGCCTCGTCGACGGCCATTCGTGCTCTGGTGAAGAAGTTGATCGCCGCGGAAAACCCCGCGAAGCCACTGAGTGACAGTAAGTTAACCACCCTGCTGTCCGATCAGGGTATCATGGTGGCACGTCGTACTGTTGCGAAGTATCGAGAGTCTTTATCCATTCCGCCGTCTAACCAGCGTAAACAACTGGTTTGACACAACCGATAAGGAAGACACTATGCAGCTCAACATCACAGGACACAATGTCGAAATCACTGAGGCTTTACGCGATTTTTTAAACACTAAATTCGCGAAGCTGGAGCAGTATTTCGAGAGGATTAATCAGGTCTACATTGTGTTGAAAGTGGAGAAAGTGACTCATATCTCGGACGCAACCCTGCACATAAATGGGGGCGAAATCCATGCCAGTGCGGAAGGGCAAGACATGTACGCGGCTATCGACGGCTTGATTGACAAGCTTGCGCGACAGCTTAATAAACATAAAGATAAACTGAAACAACACTGATTGTCCGAGCAGTTAACGGGTGCAGGGCGGCCTGTTGTAAAACACAACAGGCCATATGTACAGTTAGCGCTTAGGTGAAATTATGATGAACAACGATTCCGGTCTTCAATTAAGTCATGTCCTTAACCAGGAATGTACCCGCAGTGGCGTTCACTGCCAGAGCAAAAAACGCGCTCTGGAAATCATCAGTGAACTGGCCGCAAAACAGTTAAGCCTGCCACCTCAGGTGGTGTTTGAGGCCATCCTGACCCGTGAAAAAATGGGCAGTACCGGTATCGGCAATGGTATTGCCATTCCGCATGGCAAGCTGGAGGAGGACACACTGCGCGCCGTTGGCGTGTTTGTCCAACTGGAAACGCCAATCGCATTTGACGCGATTGATAACCAGCCCGTCGATCTGCTTTTCGCGCTGCTGGTGCCTGCTGACCAGACCAAAACCCATTTGCACACGCTCTCGCTAGTGGCCAAGCGTCTGGCAGATAAAACAATTTGCCGCCGTCTGCGCGCAGCCCAAAGTGATGAAGAACTGTATCAAATTATCACCGAAGTGGAAGGCAATCAGGATGATGCGTAACCATAAGATGGCCTCCACATCTGCAGGCGCGAGGAGAAACGGAACATGGTGCTGATGATCGTCAGCGGTCGTTCGGGCTCGGGGAAATCCGTGGCCCTTCGGGCGCTCGAAGATATGGGTTTTTACTGCGTCGATAACCTTCCGGTCGTACTGTTACCAGAACTGGCGCGTACGCTGGCTGACAGACAAATTTCTGCGGCCGTCAGCATCGACGTCCGTAATATGCCGGAATCGCCGGAAGTCTTTGAGCAGGCGATGAGCAGCCTGCCAGAAACCTTCACTCCGCAATTGCTGTTCCTGGATGCCGATCGCAACACGCTGATTCGTCGCTACAGTGATACCCGACGTTTGCATCCGCTTTCCAGCAAAAATCTCTCTCTCGAGAGCGCTATCGACGAAGAGAGTGATTTACTGGAGCCGCTGCGTTCCCGTGCCGATCTGATTGTCGACACCTCCGAGATGTCGGTTCACGAACTGGCCGAGATGCTGCGCACCCGCTTGCTGGGTAAACGTGAGCGTGAACTCACCATGGTGTTCGAATCGTTTGGCTTCAAACATGGGATCCCTATCGATGCGGATTATGTGTTTGACGTACGCTTCCTGCCCAACCCGCACTGGGACCCTAAACTGCGTCCAATGACCGGTCTGGATAAGCCTGTTGCAGCATTCCTCGACAGACACACAGAAGTTCACAATTTTATATACCAGACGCGTAGCTACCTTGAGCTATGGTTACCTATGCTGGAAACCAACAACCGCAGCTACCTGACCGTAGCCATTGGTTGTACCGGCGGGAAACATCGTTCGGTGTATATTGCTGAACAGCTGGCCGACTATTTCCGCTCACGCGGTAAAAACGTACAGTCTCGTCATCGCACGCTGGAAAAACGCAAAACATGACCGTAAAACATACCGTTGAGATCACCAATAAGCTGGGCATGCACGCCCGTCCAGCGATGAAATTGTTTGAATTGATGCAGGGTTTTGACGCTGAAGTGTTGTTGCGTAACGACGAAGGCACCGAAGCTGAAGCCAACAGCGTTATCGCGCTGCTCATGCTCGATTCCGCCAAAGGTCGACAGATTGAAGTCGAAGCCACCGGCCCGCAAGAAGTTGAGGCGCTCGAAGCGGTGGTTGCCCTGTTTAACTCAGGCTTTGACGAGGACTGATTAAGCGGTTTGCCCTTCGCCCCTTTGCACGAGTTCAAGGGGCTTGAGTCTCACTCAGTACAGTTTATTCCCGGTCATAAACCCTTCCCCACCTAACTGACGCATCTGGCGCATAATCCACGCCTGGCGGTTGCGGACGTATCCCGATGGCGCATTCGCTTTATAGATGATGGGGTTCGGCAAAACGGCGGCCAGCAGCGCCGCCTCTGACTGGCTCAGGCGGCTGGCGGGCTTGTTGAAATAGCGTTGTGCAGCGGCCTCAACACCAAATACCCCATCGCCAAACTCGGCGATATTCAGGTACACCGTCAGAATGCGTTTTTTACTCCAGACCGTTTCCATTCCGACCGTCAACCCGGCCTCCAGCCCTTTTCGTACCCAGCTTCGACCATCCCACAAAAACAGATTTTTCGCCGTCTGCTGTGAAAGTGTTGATGCGCCGCGTACGCGTTTTTCATTGCGCTCATTGTGGGCCAGCGCCTTCTCGATGGCGGAAACGTCAAACCCCCAGTGTTCCGGGAACTTCTGATCTTCCGCCGCAATCACCGCCAGTCCCATCCATGGCGAAATCTCGTCCATGCTCACCCAGTCGGAATGTGCCACATAACTGAAATGGCCGGTTAGCCATGCGCTGATTTGACGCTCCAGCATCACCGCCGAAAAGGGCACGGGCATAATGCTAAATAACGCGATGCCGCCGCCCCAGAAAACGGCCAGCGCCAGCACCACGCGAATGAAGATTCGCTTCGCCCATGCGACGGGAGAACGTTTTTGACTCACTGGGTCAGAACCAACACGCGGTCAACCAGCTTATCAATACCGGTTGCGGCTTCTGCGATGTTTTGCGCCACCATGTAAGCTGGCGTGGTAACGATCTTATTGTCTTCGTCGACAACGATATCGTCGACCGGGCAAGGGACATGTTCACCGCCCATCTCTTCGATCGCTTCCGCCGTGTCAATATCGGTACCAATGGTCAAACGTAACGGGAAATCAAAAATCTTTGGCAGCATAGCGGGCGCGATACACATAAAGCCCAGTGGTTTTCCCAGAGCATGCATGCGCTGAGCCAACGCTTGCAACGCGCTATCGACGTGGCATTCACTCCCCTGGCTGGCAAAAGTGCTCAAATTTTTTGCCGCGCCAAACCCACCGGGAACGATCAGCGCGTCCAGTTCATCAGCATTTGCCTGCGCCAAAGGCAAGATATTGCCTCGCGCAATACGGGCAGCTTCAATGAGCACATTACGCGTTTCAGACATCGGTTCACCAGACAGATGGTTAATCACATCCACCTGATTTTTATCCGGCGCAAAGCAAACGGCTTCTGCGCCCTGTTTTGCCAGCGCAAGCAGCGTCAGAACGGATTCATGGATCTCCGCACCGTCGTAAACGCCGCACCCACTTAGCACTACACCCACTTTTTTCATCTTGCTGCTCCTTCTCTGCAACCGTCTGAAGCATATTAAAAATTCTGATTAAAACGCTATGCTTCACACATTTCACTGATTCATGTAACAAATCATTTAAGATTTGCTATCTTAACTGCGTGCGGCCTAATTCTTAAGGCAGCGTCCATGCGAAAACAACACAAAAAATCAGGCGCGGCCACGATTTCCCTGGTGTTGGCGCAGTATTTCGCGCACCCCGGTTTATCCGGGGTCATTTTTTTGTACTTTCCACCCACGCTTTCAGCACGGCAACATCGTTTTGCCATTCCTGCTTCATCTCTTCAACCCATTCACCCACGTTATCTGACCATGCGGGTAAATCGGGAGACTGGATCTGCTGACCCAACTGCTGCAAATGACGCAAGCCAATCGACCCGGCGGCACCTTTAATCTTGTGACCTTCTTCGACGATACCCTTCTGATCGCGAGCCGTCAGGTTGGATTCCAGCACGCTTAAATATCCTGGCATCATTTTTTCGAATACAGCCAGGCCATCGGTAATCAGCTTCGGTCCAACCAACTCGATATACTGTTCAAGCATGGCGATATCCAGAATCGTTTGTGCTTTTTCGCTATCAACGGACGTCATGGTGCTCTCCTCTTCATCACAGGTATCCCAGAATTTCTTGATCATGGCAGTCAGGGCGGGCACCGCCAGCGGCTTGCTGAGCACATCGTCCATACCGGCATCGAGGTACTCTTTTTTGTCCTTCAGCACGTTCGCCGTCAGCGCGACCAGCGGCGGAAGTTCATCACGAGCATAACGTTGCGTCAGCTCGCGAGAGATATCCAGCCCGGTCATGTCCGGAAGCTGGATATCCAGCAGCACAAGATCATATTCGCCGGGGGTAAACATCTCCAGCGCGGCGGTGCCGGTCATGGCCACATCGACGCTATTACCGAGTTTTTCCAGTACCGAACGGGCGACAATCACGTTCAACTCAATATCTTCAACCAACAGCACATGCAGCGCCGGTAATGGCAGTTCGTCATTTTCGAAGGTGTCTTCCACTTCTTCCGCTACCGCCGGGGCATGGACAGTCAGCGTAAACGTTGAGCCTTTACCCTGCTGGCTTGAAACCGTGATATCCCCCCCCATGCTTTTTGCCAGGCGGCGGGATACGGCCAGGCCAATCCCGGTTCCGGTGGCGGGTTTCCCGCCGTTGCTGTCTTTCACCTGATAATACATGGCGAAAATCTTGTCGTGCTCATCCTGCGGAATACCGATACCGGAATCTTGCACTTCAAAGTGCAGCATATCGCCCTGGTCAAAACGGATGCGAACCACCACTTCACCCTGCTGGGTAAATTTCACGGCGTTGCTGATAAGATTCCACAGGATCTGACGCAGCCGCGTCCCGTCAGTCACCACTTTATGCGGCAACGGCAATGTTGGCTCAAGCACAAAACGCAGCCCTTTTTGCTGGGCCTGTAAGCCAGAAAGATTTTCAAGATCGGCCAGGAAACCGGTGAAGTCTACCGGCTGGTTATCCAGTTGGACTTTGCGGCGCTCCATCTTATCCATGTCGATAATATCATTGAAAATATTACCCAGCGTCACCGCTGAAACATGAATGGTTTTGAGGTATTTCTCCTGTTCGCTGGTTAGTTCGGTATCCAGCAAAATACGGCTGAGACCCACGATGCCATTCAGCGGCGTACGCAACTCATGGCTGATGGTGGAGATAAAGGTGGTTTTGTCGCGGCTGGCACGCTCAAGCGCATCCTGATAGCGCTTACGCTCGGTAATATCGCGGCCAAAGCCCATCAGTCCGTGACGTTTACCGACGCGATCGTAATACGGCACTTTGCGGATTTCAAAACAGGCTTTGCGCCCATCCGGATAATCCAGCCACTGTTCGTAGGTCAACGAGACATTGTGACGGAAAACTTTCTCATCGGTTTCAATCACTTTGACCGCGGCTTCTTCTGAGTAAACGTCCTGCGGTTTAAGGTGTATCAGCTGCTTTTCGCTTTTTCCCGTCAACAACTCCATGGCCCGGTTGCAGCCGGAAAATTCTTTATCTTCATTGCGATAGAAAACGAGATCGGGTGAGGCATCAAGGAAAGAACGCAGGAATGAGGATTGCTGTTCGAGCTGAATTTGCGTCACTTCGCGCTCTTTCATCTCGATTTTCAGTTGCTCAAGCGTGGCCTGACGTTCCGCTTCCGCCTTCTCACGATCTGAAATCTCCTGGTTCAACTGCGCAATGTTGTCCTTCAACTGCACGTTGAGTTTGAGATCGCGATCGCGCATCTCCTCCAGCTTTTGCACCAGCCGGGAAAGACGCTGGCGTGACTCCTCCAGCTGCTCCACCACCACCGAGAGAAAATAGACAGCCCACGGCGTGATCAACAAACCAAAGAAGATTGAGCGGATAACGTCAATGCTCTCAACCTGACCGTGCAGCACCATGGTCACGGCCATCTGTACCACAATCGCCAGCACCACCAGTGCCAGCGCCAACAGTAGGGAGAAACGCACCAAGCCGAGCTTCATCATCAGATCGACGTAATACTGCGCCAGCATACGAATTTGCTTCATAGGGGATCCCTTCACAACATCATCGCTCAATCATACTCAAATTTGAGGCAAGACGTTGAAGGTTGTGTGAAAAAGTTCGGAGTGAAGCGGGTGGTGAGACTCACTCCCGGCGATGCGGGAGTGAGTCAGGTCATCAGGAGCGTCTGAGGAGCAACCAAAGGCTTATCAGGAGGAACGAAGCGCTTGGCAACAGCGCACCAATCAGCGGAGGAATGCCGTATACCAACGTCAACGGACCAAAGATCTGATCCAGCACGTAAAAGACGAAACCGAAGCTGATCCCCGTCACCACGCGCACGCCCATTGCCACGCTACGCAGCGGCCCGAAGATAAACGACAGGGCCATTAGCATCATCACCGCAACCGACATCGGCTGGAAAATTTTGCTCCACATGTTGAGCTGATAACGCCCTGCATCCTGGCCGCTCGACTTCAGATACTTCACGTAGTTATGTAAGCCGCTGATCGATAACGCATCGGGATCCAACGCCACTACACCCAGTTTGTCTGGGGTCAGGTTGGTCTTCCAGGTGCCTGATACCGTCTGAGAACCGGTGATTTGCTTAGGATCTTGCAGGTTAGATTCATCCACCTGCGACAAACGCCACACCCTTTTTGCAGAATCAAATTTTGCCGTCGCCGCATACCGGACGGACTGCAAACGACGATTATCATTGAAGGCGTAAATACTCACGCCGCCCAGTTCATCTTCGCCCTTCACGCGTTCGATATAGACAAAATTATTGCCGTCTTTTGCCCACAAGCCCTGCTGCGTGGACATCAGCGAGCCGCCGTACATGGCTTGCGCGCGGTAATTACGCGCCGTCTGCTCGCCCTGCGGTGCCACCCACTCGCCAATCGCCATGGTCAGTAACACCAGCGGAATCGCCGTTTTCATAACCGACAGCGCCACTTGCATACGGGTGAAACCCGACGCCTGCATCACCACCAACTCACTGCGCTGCGCCAGCATCCCCAGACCTAACAATGCGCCAAGCAGCGCGGCCATGGGGAAGAAAATCTGCACATCTTTCGGGATGCTCAGAAGGGTATACATCCCCGCACCCAGTGCGTCGTAACTGCCTTGCCCGGCCTTTTTCAACTGGTCAACAAACTTGATGATGCCGGAGAGCGACACCAGCATGAATAACGTCATCATGATGGTGGTGAAAATAGTTTTACCGATATAGCGGTCAAGAACGCCAAACGCCTGCATTACACCGCTCCTTTACGCATTAAACGGGAACGCATGCGACGCATCGGCACGGTATCCCACAGGTTCAATACTACCGCCAGTAGCAGGTAAAGACCGTTGACTGCCCATGTCCAAATCATGGGATCGATCTTACCCTTTCCACCGTTAGACTTGATGGACGTTTGCAGCAGGAAGAACACCAGATAGAGGAGCATGGCGGGTAACATTGACAGTACGCGGCCCTGACGCGGATTGACCACGCTCAGCGGCACGACCATCAGCGCCATCATAAATACGGTGAATACCAGCGTCAGACGCCAGTGCAATTCTGCGCGGGCGCGATTGGTATCGGTATTGATTAGCGTGCGCATGTCCATCTGCTCGGTATCCGTCGGGTCAAGCGCAACGTTTTGATGCCCGACAACCGCCTGATAGTTTTGGAAGTCCGTAATACGGAAATCGCGCAACAACGCTGTGCCTTCAAAACGCGTACCCTTATTCAACGTCACAACCTGAGAGCCGTCTTTACGTTGAGTGAGTTGACCGGAATCAGCCACCACCACCGACGGACGGGCGTTGCCTTTAGTCCGGATTTGCGCGAGGAACACATCATCGAAACGGCTACCGTCCACGCTCTCGATAAAGAGCACAGAACTGCCGTCAGAAGCTTGCTGGAACTGGCCTTGCGCCAATGCAGCCATGCCTGGGTTCGCTTTGGCCTCTGCGAGCACTTCGTCCTGATGTTTTGAAGACCAGGGACCAGCCCACATGACGTTCACTGCAGCCACGATACCCGTGAACAGCGCCAACACCATCGCCGCTTTGACCAACACGGCTTTGCTTAAGCCGCAGGCATGCATGACCGTGATTTCGCTTTCGGTATAGAGTTTGCCCAGCGTCATGAGCAGGCCGAGGAAAAGACTTAGCGGCAGAATAAGCTGCGCCATTTCAGGCACGCCTAATCCGAGCAGAGAAAGCACCAGATTTGTTGGGATTTCACCGTCAACAGCCGCACCGAGGATCCTGACCAGCTTCTGACAGAAAAAGATCAGAAGCAGGATGAAAAGGATGGCCAGTTGGCTCTTGAGCGTCTCCCGTACCAGATATCTTATGATTATCACTTTAAATACGCCCGTAAAAACCCGTCTCTTTGCTGGAATATTGCTTGTTTCATGGCTTAAAGGTCATTTATTCTCTTGAGTCGTCGAAATCATCGCTAAAATTAAAAAACCCGGCGGATTCGCGCTTCAGGAAATTTTTTGAACTGCCGAAACCGTAGTAACGTAAGATTAACACGAAGTCACCACAACAGCGGATGTGAGTTACGAAAGGTTTCAATTCTATCCGTAGCCGCCGTCGTTGTCTTTAAGATTCAGGAGCGTAGTGCATGGAGTTCAGTGTAAAAAGCGGTAGCCCGGAGAAACAGCGGAGTGCCTGTATCGTTGTGGGCGTCTTTGAACCACGCCGTCTCTCCCCGATCGCCGAACAACTCGATAAAATCAGTGACGGCTATATCAGCGCCCTGCTTCGCCGTGGCGAACTGGAAGGCAAACCTGGGCAGACGCTGTTGCTGCATCATGTTCCCAATGTGCTGTCCGAACGCATTCTGCTGATCGGCTGTGGTAAAGAGCGTGAGTTGGATGAACGTCAGTATAAACAAGTTATTCAGAAAACCATCAACACGCTGAATGATACTGGCTCGATGGAGGCCGTTTGCTTCCTGACCGAACTGCACGTTAAAGGCCGTAATACCTACTGGAAAGTGCGCCAGGCGGTTGAGACAGCGAAAGAAAGTCTCTACAGCTTTGATCAGCTGAAAACCACCAAAAGCGAACCGCGTCGTCCGCTGCGTAAGATGGTCTTTAATGTGCCCACTCGTCGCGAACTCACCAGCGGCGAACGCGCTATTCAGCACGGTCTGGCGATTGCTGCCGGTATCAAAGCGGCAAAAGATCTCGGCAATATGCCGCCGAATATCTGTAACGCGGGCTATCTGGCGTCTCAGGCGCGCCAGCTGGCGGATTCGTACAGCAAAAATATCGTCACTCGCGTCATCGGCGAACAGCAGATGAAAGAGCTGGGGATGCACTCGTACCTTGCGGTCGGCAACGGTTCCCAAAACGAATCGCTGATGTCGGTGATTGAGTACAAAGGCAACCCGTCGGAAGATGCACGCCCGATTGTGCTCGTCGGTAAAGGGCTTACCTTTGACTCCGGCGGTATCTCTATCAAGCCTGCTGAAGGCATGGATGAGATGAAGTACGACATGTGCGGCGCTGCGGCGGTGTACGGTGTGATGCGTATGGTGGCCGAACTGCAGCTACCGATTAACGTTATCGGCGTGCTGGCGGGCTGCGAAAACATGCCTGGCGGGCGAGCGTATCGTCCTGGCGATGTGCTGACCACCATGTCCGGCCAGACTGTCGAAGTTCTAAATACCGACGCCGAAGGCCGTCTGGTGCTGTGCGATGTGCTGACCTACGTTGAGCGCTTCGAGCCTGAAGCGGTTATCGATGTCGCTACGCTGACCGGTGCCTGTGTGATTGCCCTGGGCCATCACATCACCGGCCTGATGTCGAACCACAACCCGCTGGCGCATGAGCTGATCGGTGCCTCCGAACAGGCTGGCGATCGCGCGTGGCGTCTGCCGCTGGGCGATGAGTATCAGGAACAGCTGGAATCCAACTTTGCGGATATGGCGAACATCGGCGGTCGTCCGGGTGGCGCTATCACCGCAGGCTGCTTCCTGGCGCGCTTCACGCGTAAGTACAACTGGGCGCACCTCGATATCGCGGGCACCGCATGGCGTTCCGGTAAAGCCAAAGGCGCGACCGGTCGTCCTGTCGCCCTGCTGTCACAGTTCCTGCTCAACCGCGCCGGGTTTAACGGCGAAGAGTAAACTAATCGTATGCCCGACTGGCGCGTTGCCGTCGGGCACTACGTTTAAATTCACCACAAGAAGCCCCATATATGAAGAATGCAACGTTCTACCTTCTGGACAATGATACCCATCAGGATGGTCTCAGCGCCGTCGAACAGCTGGTGTGTGAAATTGCCGCAGAACGTTGGCGAAATGGAAAACGTGTACTGATTGCCTGCGAAGATGAACAGCAGGCTATTCGCCTCGACGAAGCGCTGTGGGCAAGACCGCCCGAGAGTTTTGTCCCGCACAATTTATCGGGTGAAGGACCACGCGGCGGCGCGCCGGTGGAAATTGCCTGGCCGCAAAAACGCAACAGCAGCGCACGCGATATCTTGATTAGCTTGCGTGCGGGCTTTGCAGATTTTGCCACCGCTTTCACAGAAGTGGTAGACTTTGTCCCTCACGAAGATTCTCTGAAACAACTGGCGCGCGAACGCTACAAAGCGTACCGCCTGGCTGGTTTTAACCTGAATACGGCAACCTGGAAATAATGGAAAAGACATACAACCCACGAGATATCGAACAGCCGCTTTACGAGCACTGGGAAGAGCAGGGCTATTTCAAGCCTAACGGCGATGAAAGCAAAGAGTCCTTCTGCATCATGATCCCGCCGCCGAACGTCACCGGCAGTTTGCATATGGGTCATGCTTTCCAGCAAACCATCATGGACACCATGATCCGCTACCAGCGCATGCAGGGTAAAAACACCCTGTGGCAGGCAGGTACTGACCACGCGGGTATTGCTACCCAGATGGTGGTTGAGCGTAAAATTGCCGCTGAAGAAGGTAAAACCCGCCACGACTACGGTCGCGACGCCTTTATCGACAAAATTTGGCAGTGGAAAGCAGAATCTGGCGGCACCATTACCCGTCAGATGCGCCGTCTCGGCAACTCCGTGGACTGGGAGCGCGAGCGCTTCACCATGGACGAAGGCCTTTCCAATGCCGTGAAAGAAGTGTTCGTCCGCCTGTACAAAGAAGATCTGATTTACCGTGGCAAACGCCTGGTAAACTGGGATCCAAAACTGCGCACAGCAATCTCCGATCTGGAAGTGGAAAACCGCGAGTCTAAAGGCTCGATGTGGCACATCCGCTATCCGCTGGCAGATGGCGCGAAAACCGCAGACGGTAAAGATTATCTGGTCGTAGCCACGACCCGTCCGGAAACCCTGCTGGGCGATACTGGTGTGGCCGTTAACCCGGAAGATCCACGCTATAAAGACCTGATCGGCAAGTTTGTAGAATTGCCGCTGGTGAATCGTCGCATCCCGATTCTGGGCGACGAACACGCCGACATGGAAAAAGGCACCGGCTGTGTGAAAATCACCCCGGCGCACGACTTCAACGACTATGAAGTGGGTCGTCGTCACGCTCTGCCGATGATCAATATTCTGACCTTTGACGGTGACATCCGCGAAAGCGCAGAAGTGTACGACACCAAAGGCGAAGAATCTGACGTTTACCCAAGCGATATTCCTGCGGAATTCCAGAAGCTGGAACGCTTTGCCGCGCGTAAAGCGGTGGTTGCCGCCATTGACGCGCTTGGCTTGCTTGAAGAGATCAAACCACACGATCTGACCGTTCCTTACGGCGACCGTGGCGGCGTGGTTATCGAACCAATGCTGACCGACCAGTGGTACGTACGTGCCGATGTGCTGGCAAAACCTGCGGTTGAAGCGGTTGAAAACGGCGACATTCAGTTCGTGCCGAAACAGTACGAAAACATGTACTTCTCCTGGATGCGTGATATTCAGGACTGGTGTATTTCTCGTCAGCTGTGGTGGGGTCACCGTATCCCAGCGTGGTACGACAACGAGGGCAACGTGTTTGTCGGCCGCACCGAAGACGAAGTGCGCCAGGAAAATAACCTCGGTGCCGATGTTGCGCTGCGTCAGGACGACGACGTTCTCGATACCTGGTTCTCTTCCGCACTGTGGACTTTCTCTACGCTCGGCTGGCCAGAGAACACCGACGCGCTGCGTCAGTTCCACCCAACCAGCGTGATGGTATCCGGCTTCGACATTATCTTCTTCTGGATCGCCCGCATGATCATGATGACCATGCACTTCATCAAAGATGAAAACGGCAAACCTCAGGTTCCGTTTAAAACCGTCTACATGACCGGTTTGATTCGTGACGATGAAGGCCAGAAAATGTCCAAATCCAAGGGCAACGTTATCGACCCGCTGGATATGGTTGACGGTATTTCGCTGGCAGACCTGCTGGAAAAACGTACCGGCAACATGATGCAGCCGCAGCTGGCGGAAAAAATCGCCAAGCGCACCGAGAAGCAATTCCCGGACGGCATCGAGCCGCACGGCACCGACGCCCTGCGTTTCACCCTGGCGGCGCTGGCCTCTACCGGTCGCGACATCAACTGGGACATGAAACGTCTGGAAGGTTACCGCAACTTCTGTAACAAACTGTGGAACGCCAGCCGCTTTGTGCTGATGAACACGGAAGATCAGGATTGTGGTTTCAACGGTGGCGAGATGACGCTGTCGCTGGCGGATCGCTGGATCCTCGCGGAATTCAACCAGACCATCAAAGCATACCGTGAAGCGCTGGACACTTACCGCTTTGATATCGCGGCAGGTATCCTGTACGAATTCACCTGGAACCAGTTCTGTGACTGGTATCTGGAGCTGACCAAGCCGGTGATGAACGGCGGCAATGAAGCTGAACTGCGCGGCACGCGCAACACGCTGATCACCGTTCTGGAAGGTTTACTGCGCCTGGCGCATCCGATCATTCCATTCATTACCGAAACCATCTGGCAGCGCGTGAAGGTTATCAAAGGCATTACTGCCGATACCATTATGCTCCAGCCGTTCCCGGAGTTTGATGCCACCCAAGTGGATGAAGCCGCGGCTTCCGATACCGAATGGCTAAAACAGGCGATCGTTGCCGTACGTAATATTCGTGCGGAAATGAACATCTCTCCGGGCAAACCGCTGGAACTGCTGCTGCGCGGTTGCAGTGATGCTGCGATTCGTCGTGTTAGCGAGAACCGTAACTTCCTGCAAAACATGGCGCGTCTGGAAAGCATCACCGTGCTGCCAGCCAATGATAAAGGTCCGGTTTCCGTGACCAAAATCATCGATGGTGCTGAGCTGCTGATCCCAATGGCTGGTCTTATCGACAAAGACACTGAGCTGGCGCGTCTGGCGAAAGAAGTGGCCAAAGTCGAGATCGAAATTGGCAAGATCGAAAGCAAGCTGTCCAACGAAGGTTTCGTGGCGCGTGCACCTGAAGCGGTTATCGCGAAAGAGCGTGAACGCCTGGTTGCATTCGCTGATGCAAAAGCGAAACTGATCGAACAGCAAGCGGTTATCGCTGCGCTGTAAGAGCTTAGCCCCTTACCTGTTCGCAGGTAAGGGGACTCCTCCCTGAAATATCCTCGCTTGCACTCCCTTTTCTGCGATGCTATTAACTGCAACTGTGTGTCAATTTTTGTCATGAGCCATGCTATGAGCGTAATTACCCCGACCGCCGCGACCACGATGCGTCGGATAACAGAGCTGGATAATTCCGGCATCGCCACCGTCATTCGTGCGGTTTCGGCTGAATATGGTCTGACGGCCGATAAGGGCTACACCGTTGCTGACCCGAATCTGGATGAGTTGTATCAGCTCTACAGTCAGCCAGGCCACGCCTACTGGGTCATTGAGCAAAATGGTAATGTCGTCGGCGGAGGCGGTGTTGCACCGCTGAGCTGCAGCGAACCCGACATCTGCGAACTGCAAAAAATGTACTTCCTGCCGTCCGTGCGCGGCCAAGGGCTGGCGAAAAAGCTGGCGCTGGTAGCACTCGATCACGCTCGCGGGCAGGGATTTAAGCGCTGTTATCTCGAAACCACCGCGTTCCTCAAAGACGCTATTGGGTTGTATGAACACCTCGGCTTTGAGCACATCTCAGAACCCCTCGGTTGTACCGGGCACGTCGACTGCGAAGTCAGAATGCTGAAAAATCTGTAAATTCCTTTCCCGCCCTCTTCTGTTAAGCGGCTGTAAACTGAATGCTCTACACTCTCAGTTCACACCAAAACGGGGGAAAGACGATGTCGAAGATAAAAAGCTACGCCGCACCGCAGGCAGGTGCAGAACTTGAACTGTACGAATATGATGCGGGCGAGCTGAAAGCAGAAGACGTCGAAGTACAGGTTGATTATTGCGGGATCTGCCACTCAGACCTGTCGATGATCGACAACGAATGGGGTTTCTCAAGCTATCCGCTGGTTGCTGGACACGAAGTTATTGGTCGCGTGGTCGCACTCGGGACGGCTGCCCAGGACAAAGGGCTTAAAATCGGTCAGCGTGTCGGTATCGGCTGGACTGCACGTAGCTGCGGACATTGTGATGCCTGTATTAGCGGCAACCAGATCAACTGCCTGGAAGGCGCTGTCCCGACAATCCTCAACAAAGGCGGTTTCGCCGACAAGCTCCGCGCCGACTGGCAATGGGTTATTCCACTGCCGGACAGCATTGATATCGAATCCGCAGGCCCACTGCTGTGCGGCGGTATCACCGTCTTCAAACCGCTCCTGATGCATCACGTGACGGCCACCAGCCGTGTAGGTGTTATCGGTATTGGCGGTCTGGGCCACATCGCCATCAAGCTGCTGCACGCCATGGGCTGCGAAGTCACCGCGTTCAGCTCTAACCCAGCAAAAGAGCAAGAAGTCCTGGCGATGGGTGCCGATAAAGTGGTTAACAGCCGCGATCCGGAATTGTTAAAAGCGTTGGCCGGTCAGTTTGATCTGATCATCAACACCGTTAACGTCGATCTCGACTGGCAGCCGTACTTTGAAGCGCTGGCCTATGGCGGTAACTTCCATACCGTCGGTGCGGTCCTGAAACCACTGCCGGTGCCTGCGTTCACGCTGATTGGCGGCGACCGTAGCGTGTCGGGTTCTGCGACCGGTACGCCTTACGAATTGCGCAAGCTGATGAAATTTGCGGGCCGTACGAAGGTTGCGCCAACGACCGAACTGTATCCGATGTCTAAAATCAATGAAGCTATTCAGCACGTTCGTGACGGCAAAGCCCGTTATCGTGTCGTGTTGAAAGCAGATTTCTGATTTACGTCACTCAGATATAGGGTGCGAGCTAATGCCCGCACCCAACCCTCTCCCACGGGAGAGGGTGCACGCACACGTGCTAACGTTTAGCTTTGGCCACTGCCGCAAACACCTCTGCAACCGCGACGGCCCCGGGATCCGTTACGCCCTCCAGGTTCTCTTTATTCACATACGACGAACGCCCGGCTCCGGCTTTTTGCATGCCAGCGGTGTCCTCAGCCCCCTTTTTCGCGGCCTGGGCAGCGGCCTGAATATCGCCGTTTTGCAGCGCTTCTAACGCAGGTTGTAGCGCGTCGATCAAGGTACGATCGCCAAGATCCGCTCCGCCGTATTGCTTCATTTGCGCAAGCCCGCTCAGCAATGCCTCCGGCAGTGATTCTCCGTCATGCATTTTCTGCCCGGCCGCTGTAAAGAAGATCGACATCAGAACGCCACTCGATCCGCCCATGACCGTCGCCAGCCGTTCGCCAATCAGCAACAGCAGCTGAGACACATCGTTCAGCGGAAGCTGTTTTTGCTCCAGAAGCTGCGCAATTTCCCGCGCCCCTAGCGCAAACGTTGATCCGGTATCGCCGTCACCCACTTTGGCGTCCAGCGCATTCAAACGGTTCTCCAGCACAAGCAACGTTTGCGTCGCTGCCGCCACTATCGCAGCGACCTCGGCATTCCCGGAAGGCGTAAATTCAACACGATCCTGAATCGCAGTATGTGAAAGCGTGCGTAATGGCGCGAACGCTACCGGCTTTTGCCAGCCGATAGTTTCGACTGGGGCGTTTATAGCGTTCTCAAAGGCGTCATTAAGCTGCAACAGTGACAGCGAAAAGCCTTTCATATCCAGCGAACTCACCAGCGGCGCAGGACCTATCAGATACGCAATATTGTCCTTCAGCGCAGAATCCGCCAGTTCTTTTGTGAGCAGCGCCATCTCCAGCGCCGATACACCGCCAAGATTATTAATCAGCACCGCAAATTTGCCCTCGCCGGCCTTCTCTTTTAGCGGCTTCACCAGGGTGTCGATAATCTCTTTGCTGTTGTGCGTATCAACGACCGACGCACCCGGCTCGCCGTGAATACCCAACCCAAGTTCGACATGCCCTTTCTTGATACGCCCCTCTTCATCGTCGCTGCCCGGCAGATTACAGGTTTGCATCGCCACGCCCAGGCTCCAGATATTCTCACAGGCCTGCTGCGCACTATCCCGTACCTCAGCCAGTGATTTCCCCTGTTCGGCGGCATGTCCGGCAATTTTGTGCACCAGCGCCGTACCCGCAATGCCACGCGGCTGTTTGTTGTCCGGCAGTGCGATGTCATCGGCAACAATCACCATCTCAACCTTCAGCCCATAGCGTTTGGCCTTTTCTGCCGCGAGGCCAAAGTTAAGCCGATCGCCGGTATAGTTTTTGACGATTAACAGGCAACCGTGATCGCCCGTTACCGCTACAATTGCGTTTAACACCGCATCCACGCTCGGTGAGGCAAACAGATCGCCACACACGGCAGCGGTCAACATCCCTTTGCCGACAAATCCGGCATGAGCGGGTTCGTGGCCCGAGCCACCACCAGAAATCACCGCTACACGGCTTTTATCCCAGTCGCCACGCGCAACCACTCGGATGGCCGGATCGATATCGAGTTTGACGAGATTCCCGTGCGGTGCGGAAATCAGTATGCCTTCAATGGCGTCGTTGACCAGCTGTTTGCGATCGTTAAAAAAGAATCTGGACATAGCTTCCCAAAATTTTGTGAACCGTATGCAAAAGCATAGCCTGCACTGGATAATGCGCCGCAAAGTCAGGAATTTACTGAGTCATTTTGCCGTCAGGTTGCCTATACTCCACGCAGGACAAAGAGAGGACGCGCACCATGAGTACACCATTGCTGATTGCCCGAACGCTGGAGAAAGAGCTTTTCCTGCTGCCCGGTATGGCGAACCGCCACGGGTTAATTACCGGTGCGACGGGGACGGGAAAAACCGTCACGCTGCAAAAGCTAGCGGAGTCTTTTTCTGAAATTGGCGTCCCAGTGTTTATGGCCGACGTGAAAGGCGACTTGACCGGCATCGCGCAGGAAGGCACTGCGTCTGAAAAACTGCTCGATCGCCTGAAAAATATCGGGGTGACCGACTGGCAACCGCAAGGTAGTCCGGTGGTGGTGTGGGATATTTTCGGTGAGAAAGGCCATCCGGTGCGCGCGACCGTATCCGACGTCGGCCCTTTACTGCTGGCGCGGCTCCTCAATCTGAACGATGTGCAATCCGGCGTGCTGAATATCATCTTTCGCATCGCGGACGATCAGGGCTTGCTGCTGCTCGATTTCAAAGATCTCCGCGCGATAACGCAGTATATCGGGGATAACGCAAAATCCTTCCAGAATCAGTACGGCAATATTAGCAGCGCCTCGGTGGGCGCAATTCAGCGTGGGCTTCTGACTCTTGAGCAACAGGGCGCCGAACATTTCTTTGGCGAACCGATGCTGGATATCAAAGACTGGATGCGCACCGACAGCAACGGCAAGGGCATCATCAACATCCTGAGCGCCGAAAAGCTCTACCAGATGCCTAAACTGTATGCCGCTAGCCTGCTGTGGATGCTCTCAGAACTTTATGAACAGCTGCCGGAAGCGGGCGATCTCGACAAACCCAAGCTGGTGTTTTTCTTTGACGAAGCGCATCTGCTATTTAGCGATGCTCCACAGGTCCTGCTGGATAAAATCGAACAGGTGATCCGCCTGATTCGCTCTAAAGGCGTGGGGGTGTATTTCGTCTCGCAAAACCCTTCTGATATTCCTGACAACGTTCTGGGGCAGTTGGGCAACCGCGTGCAGCACGCACTCCGCGCCTTCACACCGAAGGATCAGAAAGCCGTAAAAGCCGCCGCACAAACGATGCGCACCAACCCGGCATTTGATACCGAGCAAGCCATTCAGGCGCTCGGGACGGGTGAGGCGCTGATTTCTTTCCTGGACGCGAAAGGCAGCCCGTCCATCGTCGAGCGTGCAATGGTTATCGCGCCTTTCTCCCGCATGGGACCCGTGACGGAGGATGAGCGAAACGGACTGATAAATCATTCGCCGGTGTACGGAAAATACGAGGACGAGGTCGACAGAGAATCCGCCTTCGAAATGCTGCAAAAAGGCGTTCAGGCCAATACTGAGCAGCAAAATACGCCCGTAGCAAAAGGCGAGTCGGTTGCGGTGGATGACGGAATACTCGGCGGGCTGAAAGATATTCTCTTCGGCAGTACCGGGCCACGCGGCGGTAAGCGCGATGGCGTCGTTCAGACCATGGCGAAAAGCGCAGCGCGTCAGGTGACAAATCAGATTGTCCGCGGGATGCTGGGTAGCCTACTCGGCGGCCGACGACGTTAGCGGAGAAACCCAGGGTCTACCAATCGCAGAACCCTGTACACCGTGCGCGTTCAGGTAGCGGTCGAGCTCAACCATCCCTGTCCAGCGGTTCTCACACCAAAGCGGCGCGAGCAGTTCCGGGCGACGGGCGCTGGCGGAAATACGGTGATAAATCACGTCTGGCGGCGTGTGACGAATCATCTCACCCGCCGTAACGGTGTACTCATCCAGCTCAATACCGTTTAATCGCCCCGCTTCCCAGGACTTCGCCATAATGCTGCCTTTGACGATATGCAACGGATGGAGCTTGATGCCATCGACGCCAGTCTCAACCACCTTTTCCAGCGTCTCCAGGCCATGTTGCTGCCCCTCTCCCGGTAGACCCACAATCAGGTGCGAACACACTTTTAGCCCACGCTCGCGGGCAAGTCGCGTAGTGCGTTGGTAGCCAGCAAAATCGTGTCCACGGTTAATGCGGTGCAAGGTTTTGTCATGTGCGGTTTGTAGTCCCAGCTCCAGCCAAATTTCGTAACCCAAATCTTTATATTCGCTGAGCAGATCAAGCACGGCTTCTGGCACGCAGTCCGGACGCGTTCCGACGCATAACCCGACAATATTTGCCTGACTGATGGCCTGCTGATACATCGAGCGCAACACTTGTACTTCTGCCCAGGTGCTGGTGTAAGCCTGGAAATAAGCCAGATATTGCTTTGCACGGTTGACGAGACGGGCCTGATGGGCGAGCTGCACTGCAATAGAATGGTGCTGCTGCGTTTCGTCAGCAAACGAGGCCACATTACAGAAAGTACAGCCGCCACGCCCAATGGTGCCATCGCGATTGGGGCAGCTAAAGCCCCCGTGTAGCGTGAGCTTATGAACCTTTTCACCGTAACGACGCAAAAGATCCCCACCAAACATATTGACTAATTTCTGTAACTGCATAATCTGATAGACCGCCCCGAACAAAGGGGGTAAGCCTGCCATTTTTAGCTTCAGTCGGCGATGACCTGGATCAATCGCTCTGGACCGCTATTATTCATTTGAATAAAAACCCACTATTACTGCAATTTCATTCATCATTCTGGCAATTACTTTTGCTTATGCTCAGGCCCTTTTTTTCACTTATACCGTCAGAGCTGAAAAACAGTGCGATTATGCGGGTTGTTCAACAGTGCCAGTGTAATATCCTGCAATTATTCTGGTATTCAGCATGCTGCATTGATAATACCGCTTTCAGACAGTGAGTCAGATCACACTCTCTTATTGCTTCCTCTGCGTTAAGTTCGTCAAAAATACTCAAAATAACCTTTTAAATCAAAAATATAACCCCTCTTTAGCACACTTTTGTATAAATAAGATTGCCATTTGACCTGTGTATCAATTCCCGATAAGTTGGAAATCCGCTGGAAGCTTTCTGGATGAGCAGCCTGCTCATCATATTTATGCAGTAATTGAGATTCCCTCTGAAGCAAGTCCTCAAACTTGTTTGACCTGTGCGAAAAGGATATTAAGAGGGCGAATGCGAGGTACGCGTATGACACGCAAACCCCGTCGCCGCGCTCTTTCTGTGCCTGTGCGCCACGTCCAGATGGGAAGCCCGAAGAGCCTGGGGAGGTTCACTGATATGTTGTACGATAAATCCCTTGAGAAGGATAACTGTGGTTTCGGCCTGATCGCCCACATAGAAGGCGAACCTAGCCACAAGGTGGTGCGTACCGCTATACACGCACTGGCCCGCATGCAGCACCGTGGCGCGATCCTCGCTGATGGTAAAACCGGCGACGGTTGCGGTCTGCTGCTGCAAAAACCGGATCGTTTCTTCCGCATTGTTGCGCAAGAGCGCGGCTGGCGTTTAGCCAAAAACTACGCTGTCGGCATGCTGTTCCTGAATCAGGATCCTGAAAAAGCTGCCGCATCACGCCGCATCGTCGAAGAAGAACTTCAACGCGAAACCCTGTCGATTGTCGGCTGGCGCAATGTGCCAACCAACGAAGGAGTACTCGGTGAAATCGCCCTCTCCTCGCTGCCTCGTATTGAACAAATTTTTGTGAATGCGCCTGCGGGCTGGCGTCCGCGTGATATGGAACGCCGACTGTTCATTGCCCGCCGTCGCATTGAAAAACGTTTGCTGGATGATAAAGAGTTCTACGTGTGTAGCCTCTCAAATCTGGTGAACATCTACAAAGGTCTGTGTATGCCGACGGACCTGCCGCGCTTTTATCTGGACCTCGCGGACCTGCGTCTGGAATCGGCCATTTGCCTGTTCCACCAGCGCTTCTCCACGAACACCGTTCCGCGCTGGCCGCTGGCTCAGCCTTTCCGCTACCTGGCACACAACGGTGAGATCAATACCATCACCGGTAATCGCCAGTGGGCGCGTGCACGTACTTATAAATTCCAGACCCCATTGATCCCCGATCTTCACGATGCCGCACCGTTCGTGAATGAAACCGGCTCGGATTCCAGCTCCATGGATAACATGCTGGAACTGCTGCTGGCAGGCGGGATGGATATCGTGCGTGCGATGCGTCTGCTTGTTCCGCCTGCCTGGCAGAGCAACCCGAATATGGATCCTGAGCTGCGCGCGTTCTTTGACTTTAACTCCATGCACATGGAGCCGTGGGACGGCCCGGCGGGCATCGTAATGTCCGATGGACGTTATGCAGCCTGTAACCTGGACCGTAACGGTCTGCGTCCGGCGCGCTACGTCATCACCAAAGATAAGCTGATCACCTGCGCATCAGAAGTGGGCATCTGGGATTACCAGCCTGACGAAGTGGTCGAAAAAGGCCGCGTCGGTCCGGGTGAGTTGATGGTTATCGACACCCGCAGTGGACGCATTCTGCACTCGGCAGAAACGGATGACGATCTGAAAAGCCGTCACCCGTACAAAGAGTGGATGGAGAAAAACGTCCGCCGTCTGGTGCCGTTCGAAGATCTGCAGGATGAAGAAGTGGGCAGTCGTGAACTGGATGACGACACGCTTGCCAGCTTCCAGAAACAGTTTAACTACAACGCCGAAGAGCTGGATTCAATTATCCGCGTGCTCGGTGAGAACGGCCAGGAAGCCGTCGGTTCAATGGGTGACGATACCCCGTTTGCCGTGCTTTCCAGCCAGCCACGCATCATTTACGACTACTTCCGTCAGCAGTTTGCGCAGGTAACCAACCCGCCAATCGATCCGCTGCGTGAAGCGCATGTGATGTCGTTGGCGACCAGCATCGGTCGCGAAATGAACGTCTTCTGTGAAGCCGAAGGCCAGGCGCACCGCCTGAGCTTTAAATCGCCGATCCTGCTGTACTCCGATTTCAAACAGCTCACCACCATGACAGAGGAGCATTACCGCGCCGACACGCTCGATATTACGTTCGACGTGACCGAAGCGAGCCTCGAAGAAACGGTGAAAGCCTTGTGTGATAAAGCAGAACAAATGGTGCGTGATGGCACCGTTCTGCTGGTGCTGTCAGACCGTAACATCGCTAAGAACCGCCTGCCGGTTCCTGCACCGATGGCGGTGGGCGCGATCCAGACCCGTCTGGTGGATAAGAGCCTGCGCTGCGACGCCAACATCATCGTTGAAACCGCCAGCGCGCGCGACCCGCACCACTTCGCCGTGCTGCTGGGCTTTGGCGCTACCGCCATCTATCCATATCTCGCCTACGAAACGCTGGCGAAACTGGTTGATGGGCGCGTCATCGAAAAAAATTACCGCACCGTGATGCTGAACTACCGTAACGGCATCAACAAAGGCCTGTACAAAATCATGTCCAAGATGGGCATCTCGACCATCGCCTCTTACCGTTGCTCCAAGCTGTTCGAAGCGGTCGGTTTGCACGATGACGTCGCCGATCTCTGTTTCCAGGGTGTGATCAGCCGTATCGGCGGAGCTGGATTCTCTGACTTCCAGCAGGACTTGCTGAACCTGTCGAAACGGGCCTGGCTGGCGCGTAAACCGCTGGATCAGGGTGGATTCCTGAAATACGTTCACGGTGGCGAATATCACGCCTACAACCCGGACGTGGTTCGCACGCTGCAACAGGCGGTTCAGAGCGGTGAATACAGCGATTATCAGCAGTATTCGAAGCTGGTGAACGAACGTCCTGCAGCTACCCTGCGCGATTTGCTGGCGGTCACGCCGGACGGCAAAACGGTCAATATTGATGACGTGGAACCGGCGAGCGAGCTGTACAAACGCTTTGATACCGCGGCCATGTCCATCGGTGCACTGAGCCCTGAGGCGCACGAAGCGCTGGCTGAAGCGATGAACAGCATCGGCGGCAACTCGAACTCCGGCGAAGGCGGCGAAGATCCTGCGCGCTACGGCACCAATAAAGTGTCACGCATCAAGCAGGTGGCTTCAGGTCGCTTCGGCGTCACTCCCGCATATCTGGTTAACGCCGATGTGATTCAGATTAAAGTCGCTCAGGGTGCAAAACCGGGCGAAGGCGGTCAGCTGCCGGGCGATAAAGTGACGCCGTACATCGCCAAACTGCGCTACTCAGTGCCGGGCGTGACGCTGATCTCCCCGCCGCCGCATCACGATATCTACTCTATCGAAGATTTGGCACAGCTGATTTTCGACCTGAAGCAGGTCAACCCGAAAGCGCTGATCTCCGTGAAGCTGGTTTCTGAACCGGGCGTGGGCACCATTGCGACTGGCGTGGCAAAAGCCTATGCGGATCTGATTACCATCGCGGGCTACGACGGCGGTACGGGTGCAAGCCCGCTTTCCTCCGTGAAATATGCGGGTTGTCCGTGGGAGCTGGGCTTGGTTGAAACGCAACAGGCACTGGTGGCCAACGGTCTGCGCCACAAGATCCGTCTGCAGGTTGACGGCGGTCTGAAAACCGGTCTCGACATCATTAAAGCCGCTATTCTGGGGGCTGAAAGCTTCGGCTTTGGTACGGGCCCAATGGTTGCGCTCGGCTGTAAATACCTGCGTATTTGTCACCTGAACAACTGTGCAACGGGCGTGGCAACTCAGGACGAAAAACTGCGTAAAAACCATTACCACGGTTTGCCGTTCAAAGTGACCAACTACTTTGAATTCATCGCCCGCGAAACCCGCGAGCTGATGGCGCAACTGGGCGTGACGCGTCTGGTAGATCTGATTGGCCGTACCGACCTGCTGAAAGAGCTGGAAGGTTTCACCGCCAAACAGCAGAAGCTGGAGCTGTCTAAGCTACTGGAAACTGCACAGCCGCATCCTGGCAAAGCCGTTTACTGGACCGAGACCAACCCGCCGTTTGATAACGGCGTGCTCAACGCCCAACTGTTGCAGCAGGCGAAACCGTTTGTTGATGACAAACAGAGCAAAACGTTCTGGTTTGATATTCGCAACACTGACCGTTCTGTTGGCGCGACGCTTTCTGGTTATATCGCGCAAACCCATGGCGATCAGGGCTTAGCTGCCGATCCGATTATCGCGCACTTCAGCGGTACTGCAGGTCAGAGCTTTGGCGTCTGGAATGCGGGCGGCGTTGAGCTGTATCTGACTGGCGATGCCAACGACTACGTCGGGAAAGGCATGGCAGGTGGATTGCTGGCGGTGCGTCCTCCGGTCGGTTCTGCGTTCCGCAGTCATGAAGCCAGCATTATCGGCAATACCTGTCTGTACGGTGCCACCGGTGGTCGTCTGTTTGCCGCAGGTCGCGCAGGTGAACGTTTCGCGGTGCGTAACTCGGGCGCCATCACGGTGGTTGAAGGCATCGGCGATAACGGCTGTGAATACATGACCGGCGGGATTGTCTGCGTATTGGGCAAAACCGGCGTGAACTTCGGCGCGGGCATGACGGGCGGTTTCGCCTACGTCCTGGATGAGGACGGTGAGTTCCGCAAACGCGTGAACCCAGAGCTGGTGGAAGTGCTGGACGTTGAAACACTGGCCATCCATGAAGAACATCTGCGCGGTTTGATTACCGAACACGTGCAGCATACCGGTTCTTCGCGCGGCGAAGAGATCCTGGCAAACTGGCCAGCATTCTCAGCGAAATTCGCGCTGGTCAAACCGAAGTCCAGCGATGTTAAAGCACTGTTGGGTCACCGTAGTCGTAGCGCAGCAGAGCTGCGTGTGCAGGCGCAGTAAGGGGTAGCAATGAGTCAGAACGTATACCAGTTTATCGATCTGCAGCGCGTTGATCCGCCGAAGAAACCGCTGAAGATCCGCAAAATTGAATTTGTAGAAATTTATGAGCCGTTTTCAGAAGGCCAGGCCAAGGCACAGGCAGATCGCTGCCTGTCCTGCGGCAACCCTTACTGTGAATGGAAATGCCCGGTACACAACTACATCCCGAACTGGCTGAAACTGGCTAATGAAGGGCGTATCTTCGAAGCCGCTGAGCTGTCTCACCAGACCAACACCCTGCCGGAAGTGTGTGGCCGCGTGTGCCCGCAGGACCGTCTGTGCGAAGGTTCTTGTACGCTGAACGACGAGTTTGGCGCGGTGACTATCGGTAACATCGAGCGCTATATCAACGATAAAGCGTTTGAGATGGGCTGGCGTCCAGACATGACCGGCGTGCGTCAGACCGACAAACGCGTCGCCATTATCGGCGCGGGTCCGGCTGGCCTGGCCTGTGCTGACGTGCTGACCCGCAACGGCGTCAAAGCTGTCGTGTTTGACCGTCACCCGGAAATCGGCGGCCTGCTGACCTTCGGTATTCCAGCCTTTAAGCTGGAAAAAGAGGTGATGACGCGTCGTCGTGAAATCTTCACTGACATGGGTATTGAGTTCAAACTGAACGTCGAAGTGGGTCGTGATATCCAGATCGACGATCTGCTGAAGGATTACGATGCCGTATTCCTCGGCGTCGGGACCTATCAGTCGATGCGCGGCGGTCTGGAAAACGAAGACGCTCCGGGCGTGTTTGACGCCCTGCCGTTCCTGATTGCCAACACCAAGCAGATGATGGGCTTCGGTGAAACCACCGCTGAGCCGTACGTCAGCATGGAAGGTAAACGCGTTGTCGTCCTTGGCGGCGGTGATACCGCGATGGACTGCGTGCGCACCTCTATTCGCCAGGATGCCACGCACGTGATTTGTGCTTATCGTCGTGACGAAGAGAACATGCCAGGTTCTAAACGCGAGGTAAAAAACGCGCGTGAAGAGGGCGTGGAGTTCCAGTTCAACGTCCAGCCTCTGGGCGTGGAAGTGAATGCGAACGGTAAAGTGAGCGGCGTGAAAATGGCGCGTACCGAAATGGGTCAGCCAGACGCGCAAGGTCGCCGTCGCGCGGAAATCGTGGCAGGTTCAGAGCATGTGGTTCCGGCTGATGCGGTGGTGATGGCGTTTGGTTTCCGTCCTCACAGCATGGAGTGGCTGGCGAAACACAGCGTTGAGCTGGACTCGCAGGGCCGCGTGATTGCCCCGGAAGGTAACGAAAACGCCTTCCAGACCAGCAACCCGAAAATCTTCGCCGGTGGCGATATCGTTCGCGGTTCAGACCTGGTGGTGACAGCGATTGCCGAAGGCCGTAAAGCGGCCGAAGGGATCATGAACTACCTGGAAGTGTAAAAACGAAAGCCGGATGGGTTAACCATCCGGCTTTTTTATGCGCTCAGTAAACTGGCGCGCACTTTAATCACCACTTTCTTTATCTCTTCAGATTCCGTCACCACGCAGCCGGGTTTATGCGGCTCACCGGGCATAAAAATCGCGTACATCCCCGGCTTCATATCGATCTGCTGCATACCATGAATCAGGCTACACAGCTGATAATCGTCTTCTGCGTGTTGCTCCTCGCACTGCCGCGCCGAACCTGACACGCCGAACTGAATCCGCTCTTCACCTGCCAATAAAAGCTGGATGTCGATGTAACATGCGTGTAATTCCGCTTTCTTCTGTTCCGGTAACTGGGTGGCAAATTCCATTACGTTCATGAAGATATCGTCGCCCTGTAATGCATAGCGACCCGGCGGTTTATCCTGCGGCCAGGCCGCAACGCCCAGCATCAACGCGTCTTGCAAGACCGGATGAATTCCCGATAAAGACAGCGCTCTCACCTCACCCATCATCATGATTAACCTCCTCGACCCAGTAATGTCGCACCCAATAAACCGGCATCATGCCGGTAATGTGCCGGGCGCACGGCAACGTGATAGACCGGCGGGAGCTGCGCTAACGACTCAACGACCTGGGGTAAATACCCTTCGGCCAGCCCGATACTGCCACCCACAACGACCATCTGACAGTCGGTGACGGCTTTGACGTCGGCAATCAGTCGCGCCAGCGTCAGTGCGGAACGCGCAATAACGTCGCGGGCCTGCTGATGGCCCTGCGCCGCATGGCTGAATATCGCTTTGGCATTCAACCCAGCCAGATCGCCCTGCGCCATCGCCGCAATACCCCGGCCAGAGGCGATAGCCTCCACGCACCCCGTCCGCCCGCAACCACATACCGGCCCCTGCGGATCGGCAAGCGTGTGGCCCAGATGCCCGGCCAAACCACCCGATCCCGTTTGCAATAACCCGTTCAGCACCATGCCCCCGCCGACGCCGGTTGAGACGGTAATAAAAACCATCTCTCTAAAGTCAATCTCCAGCGCGTGGTATTCCGCCCATGCCGCAGCCTGCGCATCGTTCACCGCCATGGCAGGCAGACCGGTGATGTTTTCCAGCGTCTGTACCAGCGGGAAATGAAGCAGCCCGCCAAGATTAAGGGGGTTAATCGCCAGCAAAATACCTTCGCGAATAATGCCCGTCGAGGCGATGGCGACGTGCGTTGCCTGCTTCATCAGCGGGGTCACCAGCTCCGTTAACGCAGCGACTAGCGCATCGGGCGTTTTGCTGGCGGGCGTGGGCATTTCGCGTCGCTCACGAATGTGCAATGCGTTGTCGATCAGCGCGGCAGCGAGTTTTGTCCCGCCGATATCAATAGCCAGCGTCGTCATTTCACCGCCTCACGTTCGCTTTTGATGCTGCCTAAAGGAACAGCTCCGCTGAACGGTTTACCGTCAATCGCATCATGGGTGCGCAGTGCCTCAGGGCGGATCCAGCGCTGCACGCGAGACGGCATATCCAGGCCAATCAGCAGGATGACAACAAACGTTAAGCCGAACGAGAGCGAACCGAGCGCGGTGCCCAGCTCCAGACGTTGCGCCAGCAGCGCACCAATCACCGGCGCAATCGCCCCACCCAACGCGCCGACGTTGTAGGTAAAGCCCAACCCCGCTGCACGCTGATCGGTATCGAAATAGCCGCCGATGAGCTTCGGCAGAATGCCGGAAATACCCTGCCCGAGCATCTGCTGGAAGAAGAGCAGAAAACCGAGTACCCAAATATTGGAACCGCCAATGGCGAAGACCGGAATGATAAGGAGCTGCGAGGCCAGCAGGCTGCAAACGTATGCTTTGCGCGTCCCCAGCCAGTCGCCCAGGAAACCACCAACACAGCAGCCAACCGCTGCACCAAATCCGCTGAAGAACAGCACACGCGCCACCATCGCCGGATCGTAAGCCAGATCCGTTTTCAGATAGGTCGGCAGCAGCGCCTGAATCGGCCATGAATAGAGGAACGCAAACAGCACGACCACCATCAGCGTCACGCCCGTTGGCCAGCGCTTACCGCTGCTTTGCACCATAAAGCTGATAAACACAAAGGCGCACAGCAGGCCGAGGATCATCACCAGACCGGCATTGTTTAGCTCTCCAGCAAAACAGAACCACAGCGCCGTGCCCGCGAAGAGCGTCATGACAATATTTATCACCCGATGTTTGCCACGATAGAGAATATCCACCATCGTGCGCACGGGCGCTTTGCCTTCGTGCTTCGCTTTCCAGTCTTCCGCTTCCGGAATATTTTTACGCAACCACAGAGCAAAAATGATCGGCAGAATGCCGATAAAGAACAGCGCGCGCCAGCCCCAGACGGGTACGACGAGGCTGTAGATCTGCGCCGCGATAACGGCCCCCACAGAGAAACCGGAGATCAAAAAGCCGCTGGCTTTGTTACGCAGATGCTTGGGCCAACTTTCGATCACGTAGGTGGCGCTCGAGCCATATTCGCCTGCCATTCCCATGCCGATCACCATGCGGGCAATAAACATCGTGATGTAGCCCGGCGCAAAACCGCACGCCAGCGTCCCACAGGAAAACAGCACGATACTGGTGATCATCGCCAGTTTTCGCCCGTAGCGATCGCCCATAGCGCCAAGCAGCAAGCCGCCAAACCATCGGGAGATAAAGGCGGCGGATATCAGGCTGGCCGCCTCGACCGTTGTCAGTCCGAACTCCGTTTTAACTTCCGTTAACACCAGCGCTATCAATACAAAATCGAAACCATCCAGCAGATATCCCAACCACGCGGCGGAGAAGGCACGCCACTGGGGGCGGCTGAGATGGCGGTACCACGGGATGCTTTGGGTAGGAATACGCATTTAACTCTCCCGACGCTCTGTTTTTGTCTGTTTAGCCCAGCGGCAATGCGCCGCCGGGCAACGCACTACGCCTTCTCAACCATCAATTGTTTCGCCAGCGCTTTTAGCTCAGGCAAATATTGTTCAGCCACCGGTGCAAAGGGTTTGCGACATAGCGGGACGGAGACCACATCCATGTAATGCAGAACCATTTTCAGGCCACGGAATACGCCGGTTTTTATCAGCAGATCGATAACTTTATTGCACTCACTTTGCAGGTGCTGGGCCGTCGCGTTGTCACCCTCGCGGACAGCTTTGGCGATGGCCTGGTAGCGCCAGCCCATAATGTTGTACGTGCTGCCGATACCGCCATCAGCGCCTGCCAGCAAACCTGAAGCGAAGATCTCGTCATAGCCGTTATAGAGCACCAGATCCGGATGCGCGCGGCGGATCTGTTCCATCTGGAAGAGATCGCCCGACGTTTGCTTCAGCGCGCCAACGCCCGGCAGCGTCACCAGGGTGTTGATCTGATCAAGCGTCAGCTTCACGCCGCTCAGCGCCGGAATGTTGTACACCACCATCGGCAAACCATTCGAAGAATCAATAATTGCACGGTAGTGGTCGCAATGTTCTTCAAAGCTGAAGGGATAGTAAAACGGTGTGACGGCTGACACAGCGTCAAACCCAAAACGGCTGGCAGACGCCGCTAACTGCTGGCTTTCCGCCGTGCTTACGCAGCCGACATGCGCGATTAACGTGATTTTGCCTTTCGCCTCTTCCGCCACGATTTCGAGAACCTGTTCGCGCTCGGAAAGGCTTTGTACAAAGGCTTCGCCGGTTGAACCGCCGACGTACAGACCGTCGATCCCCTGCTGAATATTGAACTGCACCAGACGACGTAAGCTCTCTTTATCGAGTGCCTGCTGATTGTTGAATGGAGTCAGGAGTGCGGCCATCACGCCACGTAATTGCTTTGCCATAGATACCTCAGTGTGTTTTGGTCTACTTAATTGATATACCTTTATACCTGTTATACCAGAACAAATAAGCAGCACTGCATACAGAACGCTTATAATGCGATCTGCTTCACTAAAGGATCGTTATTTCTTCTTTTTGGATCCCTGGCCGAACGCGTGCCAGGTGGCGGAAACACTGTTGAGATGGGATTGAAGCGCCCGATCGGCTTCATCGGGATCGTGTCGGCGGATCGCATCGACAATCGCAATATGCTGGCGATAGCTGACGTTATTGTGCTCGTAGAGTTCGGCGTCGGAGACTTTTGGACGGGCCGCGATCAGCCAATCCAGCAGCGCTACGTGGATCGCCATAAAGATGGGATTACCGGGGATCTCCGCCAGCACGCGGTGAAAATCGACATCGGATCGGATAAATAGCGCATTGTCACTGAGTGACTGACTGTTGATTTCGAGCGCCTTTGACAAGCTTTCAACCTGCTCATCCGTGGCGTATTCCGCCGCATAGCGCACCAGGCTGGATTCAAAAAACAGCCGTAGCTGCTCAAAGTGGGTAATCCCGCCGGGTTGCGTGAGGAAATCTTTCGCCATGCCGGAGAGTTCACCGATGATGGTGTCGGCAGAAGGCATGGAAACGCGCGCGCGCTCACCATTGTTAATCTGCACCAGCCCTTTGCGTTTTAAGGCGGCCAGCGCTTCACGCACGGATGGACGCCCAACGTTGAAGAACTCCATCAGTTCACGCTCTGACGGGAGTTGTTCTCCCTGCGCAAACTCCTGCCGGCGAATCATTTGCTCCAGTTCTTCTTCGACCATTTCGGAGAGTTTTTTACGCGCCAGCGGACGACGACGCAAACTGCGACCCACGGTTTCGGTTGAATTTTCCGCTTGAAGATCAGTTGGTTTCATAAAAACTCGGGTCAGAAGAGTGACAATCAGTGACAACGATTTATCATATCATAGGATTTTTAGCGTAGCGAAAATCCCTGGATAGCAAAACAGGCCCAAGGGGCCTGTTTGATTATTTCACAACACGTAACGCTGGGCGACCACCGCGCGGCGGCGGATCGTCATCCGGATCGTTGTCATTGTCATGATCGGGCTTATCGCCATCGATAACGGACATGACCGTTTCGCTTTCGCTACCGGTAGAGCCGTCTTCATCGTTGAGGCGGGCGACGTCTTCATCATAAGCCGCTTCCGGCTCAAACATCGTACCCGCGCCGTTTTCACGCGCATAGACCGCCAGTACGGCTGCCAGTGGCACAGAAACCTGACGCGGTACACCGCCGAAGCGGGCGTTGAAGCTCACTTCGTCGTTGGACAGCTCAAGATTACCGACCGCACGCGGAGCAATATTCAACACGATTTGCCCGTCGCGCGCGTATTCCATCGGAACTTGCACACCCGGCAACGTCACATCCACCACCAGGTGCGGCGTCAGCTGGTTGTCCAGCAGCCATTCATAGAAGGCGCGCAGCAGATACGGACGGCGTGGAGACAGCTGTGACATTTCCACAATCGTTAACCTCGGCCAAGACGCATTTCGCGTTCCGGCTCTGTCAGGGAGGCGAGGAAAGAATCACGCTCAAACACCCGAGTCATATAGCCTTTCAGCTCTTTCGCACCCGGACCGCTAAATTCTACGCCCAGAGACTGCAGGCGCCATAACAGCGGAGCCAGATAGCAATCGACCAGACTGAACTCATCGCTCAGGAAGAATGGTTTTTGACCAAACACCGGGGCGATCGCCAGCAGTTCTTCACGCAGTTGCTTACGAGCAGCATCCGCTTCAGAAGAGGAACCGTTGGCGATAACGTTCATCAGCGTGTACCAGTCTTTCTCGATACGCTGCATATACAGGCGGCTTTCGCCACGCGCAACCGGGTAAACCGGCATCAGCGGCGGATGAGGGAAACGCTCATCCAGATATTCCATAATGATGCGGGATTCCCACAGGGTCAGCTCGCGATCCACTAGCGTTGGTACGCTCTGGTTCGGGTTGAGATCGATCAGATCCTGAGGCGGGTTATCCTTTTCCACATGCTCGATCTCAAAACTGACACCCTTCTCGGCCAGCACGATACGAACCTGATGGCTATAAATGTCAGTAGGACCAGAAAACAGCGTCATTACCGAACGTTTGTTGGCAGCGACAGCCATGAAAACCTCCAGGTATATTCAGAATAGTACTGCTACTAGCCACGATGGCTAGCCAGATGATTTGTCACCCATCCCAGAGAACAACCGATTTGTGCATAAATTGAACAAAAATCGAGGGTTCGCCGACATTTGGGCAGAAAATTGGATGATAGTTTACCAGATTTTGCAGGGTTTGTGGTGAGGGGATTCTGGAAATGCTGAAAAAGAACTGAGAATCAAATAAATACTGTGGATAACATTAACATTATCCATAAAAAAAACCCGCCGAAGCGGGTTTTTCGCCAATCCTTCTGCCAAGGCAGAAAAAAGATTAACGCTTGGAGAACTGTGGACGACGACGTGCTTTACGCAGACCCACTTTCTTACGTTCAACCTGACGCGCGTCACGAGTGACGAAGCCAGCTTTACGCAGTTCAGAACGCAGGGATTCGTCGTACTCCATCAGAGCGCGTGTGATACCGTGACGGATCGCACCAGCCTGACCAGAGATACCACCACCTTTAACAGTGATGTACAGATCCAATTTTTCAACCATATCAACCAGTTCCAGCGGCTGGCGAACTACCATGCGGGCAGTTTCGCGACCGAAGTACTGTTCCAGAGAACGCTGGTTGATTACGATTTTACCACTGCCCGGTTTGATGAACACACGAGCGGCGGAGCTTTTGCGGCGACCAGTGCCGTAGTATTGATTTTCAGCCATTGCCTATAATCCCGATTAGATGTCAAGAACTTGCGGTTGCTGTGCCGCGTGGTTGTGCTCGTTGCCTGCGTAAACTTTCAGTTTACGGTACATAGCACGACCCAGCGGGCCCTTTGGCAACATGCCTTTAACCGCGATTTCAATCACACGCTCAGGACGGCGGGCAATCATCTCTTCAAAGGTCGCTTGTTTGATACCACCGATGAAACCGGTGTGATGGTAATAAATTTTGTCTTCGCGCTTGTTGCCGGTTACAGCAACTTTTTCTGCGTTCAGAACGATAATGTAATCACCAGTATCAACGTGCGGAGTGTATTCCGCTTTGTGCTTACCGCGCAGGCGAAGAGCCAGTTCGGAAGCCAGACGACCCAGAGTTTTACCGGTCGCGTCAACAACATACCAGTCGCGTTTTACGGTTTCTGGTTTAGCTGTAAAAGTTTTCATTAAAAGCTTACCCAAATAATAAGTTACACGTTGGTGAACACCCAAACGTTTAGTCAGTTGAGGCTCACACGACATTGTCCAGCAAACCTACCCCTTCGAATAGCCTATGCCGGCACATAGAAAGTTTTGGGAAAAAAACCTTCTCGTAACGTGGGGTCGCAAGATTATAGAGAAGTCAGGGTCAAAGATCGACCCCTAAATGTGATTAGTCGCAAGGTTTTCCGGTAAGCGGCCAGTTTTGTCGAATGCGTTCTCTGACAACACCTTTCACACCGTTAAAAACCATGCGCTAGGGCATGTGAGCACGCTTCAAATACTCTTCGCTTTGCATTTCCTGCAAACGTGACAAACAGCGCTGGAATTCAAATTTCAGCCGCTCGCCCTGGTAAATTTCATATAACGGCACTTCCGCGCTGACCACCAGTTTGACGTGGCGCTCGTAAAACTCATCCACCAGTGCAATGAAACGGCGGGCTTCGCTCTCCATCAGCGGCGTCATCACCGGAACATCAGATAGCATCACGGTGTGGAACAGACGCGAGAGTGCAATGTAATCGTGCTGGCTGCGGGCATCTACACACAGCGTCGCAAAGGACACGGCCAAAGTTTGGTTTTCCACCCCAAGGGTTTGCAATGGGCGGTGATTGATTTCCAGTTCAGGCGATGTATCACGCTTAGCACCCGCCAGCGCGAGCCACAGTTTATCCATTTGGCCCTGGGTCTGCTCGTTCAAAGGAGACAGCCAGAGATGCGCCTGGGTCAGCGTGCGCAGACGGTAATCCACACCCGCATCCACATTCATGATGTCGCAGTGTTCTTTAATCGCATCGATTGCAGGTAAGAAGCGCGCGCGTTGTAGACCGTTACGGTACAGATCGTCTGGCGGAATATTCGACGTCGCCACCAGCGTAATGCCACCCGCGAAAAGGGCTTTCATCAGGCCGCCAAGCAGCATGGCGTCGGTGATATCTGAGACAAAAAACTCATCAAAGCACAGGACGTCGGTTTCCGCTTTAAAACGGTCGGCGACAATTTCCAGCGGATCGCTGTGGCCTTGCAGCGCCGTGAGTTCTTCATGCACGCGCAGCATAAAGCGGTGGAAGTGCAAACGCTGCTTCCGCGTGCCGGGCAGGCTTTGATAAAACATATCCATTAGCCAGGTTTTGCCCCGCCCCACACCGCCCCACATATATAAGCCGCGAATCGGGGGAGCCGTCTGCGGCTCTTTTTTCCCCAACAGTCGCCCAAACGCGGCTTTCAGCCCGCTGGTTTGCGCCGTTTCAGTGGGTTCGGTCGTCAATTTTTGATAGATAGAATTCAGGCGATTTACCGCGTCGCGCTGCACATCATCTGGCTGGTGAGTGCCCTCGTCCAGGGCTTGTTGGTAACGCGATGTTGGAGACAGGCTTTGCATGATCTTGTTGTTATTCCTTCAATTAATCCTCGCCAGCATGCTCAACTGGTGAAAAAAAGGCCGTTCTACAGTACGCGATGATACGTCAGGATTCCACTTCTGAAGAAATAGCGGTTATAGTGGCATAATCAGGCACAGGCAGGAGCCGCGCCAATACCCTACGGAACCACAAGACAACGGGAGAAGTTCATGACCTGGGAATATGCGCTAATTGGTTTAGTCGTCGGCATCGCAATCGGTGCTGTAGCCATGCGTTTCGGTAATCGCAAATTGCGTCAGCAACAGTCGTTACAATACGAACTGGAAAAAAACAAAGCCGAACTGGAAGAGTATCGTGAAGAGCTGGTCAGCCACTTTGCCCGTAGCGCCGAGCTGCTGGACAACATGGCCGATGACTATCGCCAGCTGTACCAACATATGGCAAAAAGCTCCAGCAATCTGCTGCCGGAGATGGGCGCTGAAAGCAACCCGTTCCGCAACCGTCTGGCTGAGTCCGAAGCCAGCAACGACCAGGTTCCAGTGCAGATGCCGCGTGATTATTCAGACGGTGCTTCCGGCCTGCTGCGCGGTGGTGTAAAACGCGATTAATCGCACATCTCCAATATATTTTACGGGCGCAGCCCTTGCGCCCGTCCTTTCTTTCCCTTCCCAGCTATTATTTAGTCAATTACCTCATTGTTCAGTGGTTTAAAATTCAATAACATCAAACTGTTTTTGGGCCGTTTTTCCCTTTATTCCAGGTTATGAGAGCCAGCATCAATGAAGAAAAAAAACCAGCTGTTAAGCGCTATCGCGTTAAGTGTCGGGTTATCTCTCACGGCGTCATGGCCTGCGACTGCGGCCCTGCCTTCACAGGTGCCTGGTGAGGCAGCTATTCCAAGCCTTGCGCCAATGCTTGAAAAAGTGTTGCCGGCGGTGGTCAGCATCAAGGTTGAGGGCACGGCGGCGCAGAGCCAACGTATACCCGAAGAGCTTAAAAAATATTTTGGTGAAGAGGGGCCCGATCAGCCAACCCAGCCGTTTGAAGGGCTAGGCTCCGGAGTGGTGATTGACGCGGCGAAGGGCTACGTGCTGACGAACAATCACGTTATCAGCCAGGCCGATAAAATCAGTGTGCAGATGAACGATGGTCGCGAGTTTGATGCCAAACTGATTGGCAGCGACGATCAAAGTGATATCGCGCTACTGCAAATCCAAAATCCCAGCAAGCTGACGCAAATTGTTATCGCGGATTCCGACAAACTCCGCGTCGGTGATTTTGCTGTCGCCGTGGGTAACCCTTTCGGTCTGGGCCAGACGGCGACCTCCGGGATTATCTCCGCATTGGGTCGTAGCGGTCTGAATCTCGAAGGCCTGGAGAACTTCATCCAGACTGATGCCTCCATTAACCGCGGCAATTCCGGCGGCGCGTTGCTGAATCTCAACGGTGAGCTGATTGGTATCAACACCGCGATCCTCGCGCCCGGTGGCGGCAGCGTCGGGATCGGCTTTGCGATCCCCAGCAATATGGCCAAAATCCTGTCGCAGCAGCTGATTGAATCAGGCGAGGTGAAGCGCGGGCTGCTGGGAATTAAAGGCATGGAAATGAGCGCTGACATCGCAAAAGCCTTTAATCTCGACGTGCAGCGCGGTGCATTTGTCAGTGAAGTTCTGCCGAACTCCGGCTCCGCAAAAGCGGGGGTGAAATCGGGTGATATCATCGTTAGCCTCAACGGTAAACCGCTGAGCAGCTTCGCTGAATTACGCTCCCGTGTTGCCACCACGGAGCCCGGGACGAAGGTGAAACTTGGGCTGCTGCGCGATGGCAAGCCGCTGGAAGTCGAAGTCACACTGGATAAGAGCACCTCATCATCGGCCAGTGCTGAACTGATCGCCCCTGCACTGCAAGGCGCGGCGCTCAGCGATGGGCAGCTTAAAGACGGTACCAAAGGTATTTCTATCGAGAGCGTCGAAAAGAGCAGTCCCGCCGCACAGGCAGGCCTGCATCAGGATGACGTCATTATCGGTGTTAACCGTAACCGTGTTCAGTCGATCGCAGAGATGCGTAAGGTCCTGGAAAGCAAGCCAGCCGTGATTGCGCTGCAAATCGTCCGTGGCAACGATACGCTCTACATCCTGTTACGCTAAGCATTCGCTCATCCGGACATCACCGCTGCATGTGATGTCCGGATAAGTCATGCTATGCTGCATCCGTCCCTTAATTAATGACGCCCGCATCATGTTTCTTAAGCTATTTCGTTCAGTTGCTATCGGTTTAGTCGTTGGCGGCCTATTACTGGCTGCAATGCCCTCTTTACGTCAGTTAAATCAGCTGGCGGCACCGCGTTTCGACAGTGCTGATGAGACGCCTGTGAGCTACAACCAGGCGGTTCGCCGTGCTGCGCCTGCTGTGGTTAACGTCTATAACCGCGGCCTCAATAGCTCCGCGCATAATCAACTGGAGATTCGTACTCTCGGCTCAGGCGTGATCATGGATGAGCGCGGCTACATCATTACCAATAAACACGTTATCAACGACGCGGATCAGATTATCGTCGCCCTGCAGGATGGCCGTGTGTTTGAAGCCTTATTGGTTGGCTCGGACACGCTGACCGACCTCGCCGTCCTCAAAATCAATGCCACGGGCGGGCTGCCGGTGATTCCGATCAACCGTAAACGCACGCCGCATATTGGCGATGTGGTGATGGCGATTGGTAACCCTTATAACCTTGGGCAAACTATTACCCAGGGGATAATCAGCGCAACCGGTCGTATCGGTTTGAACCCCTCCGGGCGACAAAATTTCCTGCAAACGGACGCCTCTATTAACCACGGTAACTCCGGCGGCGCGCTGGTGAACTCGCTGGGAGAACTCATGGGCATCAATACCCTGTCGTTCGATAAAAGTAACGATGGCGAGACGCCTGAGGGCATCGGCTTTGCGATCCCGTTCCAGTTGGCAAACAAAATTATGGACAAGCTGATTCGCGATGGCCGCGTGATCCGTGGCTATATTGGCATCGGTGGCCGTGAAATTGCGCCAATGCACACCCAGGGCGGCGGCATCGATCAGATTCAGGGTATCGTGGTCAATGAAGTGACACCGGGCGGTCCGGCGGCTAACGCAGGGCTACAGGTGAATGACGTGATTGTTTCGGTCAACGGCACGCCTGCCGTATCCGCGCTGGAAACCATGGATCAGGTGGCGGAGATTCGTCCTGGCTCGATTATTCCAGTCGAAGTGATGCGTAATGACAAAAAACTGACGCTTCAGGTGACGATTCAGGAATATCCCGCCACTAACTAAAAAGCATAAAAAACCGGAGCGCATGGCTCCGGTTTTTTTATAACTGGGGGTCGATCACTTGCTTACGAACTCTTCACCCAGAGTGATATCTTTCTTCAGCGTGTCCAGCATGCCTTCCATCGCTTGTTGTTCAAACGCGCTCAGCTTGCCGATTGACTGACGTTCTTCGATACCATTTTTGCCCAGCAGCAGCGGCTGTGAGAAGAAGCGGGCATGCTCGCCATCCCCTTCAACATACGCACATTCTACTACGCCTTTCTCGCCTTGCAGCGCACGCACCAGAGACAGACCGAAACGTGCAGCCGCCTGGCCCATAGACAGTGTCGCTGAACCGCCACCCGCCTTCGCTTCGACCACTTCGGTGCCGGCGTTCTGAATACGTTTAGTCAGGTCAGCCACTTCCTGCTCGGAGAAACTCACGCCAGGGATCTGCGACAGCAATGGCAAAATCGTCACGCCAGAGTGACCACCGATAACCGGAACCTCGATATCAGATGGCGATTTGCCTTTCAGTTCCGCAACAAACGTGTTGGAACGGATGATGTCCAGCGTGGTCACGCCAAACAGTTTGTTCTTATCGTATACACCGGCTTTCTTCAGCACTTCTGCTGCGATAGCAACCGTGGTGTTTACTGGGTTAGTGATGATACCCACGCACGCTTTCGGGCAGGTTTCAGCAATCTGTTGAACCAGGTTTTTCACGATACCGGCGTTAACGTTGAACAGATCGGAACGATCCATCCCCGGTTTACGCGCGACACCTGCGGAGATCAGCACCACATCTGCGCCTTCAAGCGCCGGACGTGCGTTTTCACCGGAGAAGCCTTTGATTTTCACAGCTGTTGGGATGTGGCTCAAGTCAACTGCCACACCAGGTGTGACCGGAGCAATATCATACAGGGAGAGTTCTGAGCCGGAAGGCAGTTGGGTTTTCAGTAGTAGGGCAAGCGCCTGGCCGATACCACCAGCAGCGCCGAGGACTGCGACTTTCATCCTAAACTCCTTATTATGGTTAACTTAAATGTCTGTGACTCCGTTGCGGCGACCTTAATTCAGCAGATGAATAAAAACAATTTTCGTAGCTAAAGAATTTGAGGTCGCACTTCTTTCGCCTTCGCCTGAACGCTTACGGGCAATTTTCAGCAACAAAGCAACGAATCAAGAGGGGGTTACCATACACCCTGCCTCGTCATCAAAACAACATCATTTTGATAACATTTAATTTACTTTTAAGGTTATTTGCGCGACGTGACCCAGGCATGTTTTCCGATAACAAAATTTGATAAAATCACTCCCTTTCATAACATTATCTCCCCCTCATCCTCGTCCGATAATTTGCATAAAAATTCATTTACATGCATAATGATGACATTCCATCGTCCTGAATAGGGTGACATATGCGAAGCTCGTCAAAACAAGAAGAATTAGTGAAAGCGTTTAAAGCGCTGCTTAAAGAAGAGAAATTTAGCTCTCAGGGAGAGATCGTCCTGGCCTTACAGGAACAGGGCTTCGAGAATATCAATCAGTCAAAAGTCTCCCGCATGTTAACCAAGTTTGGCGCGGTACGGACTCGCAACGCCAAAATGGAAATGGTCTATTGCTTGCCAGCAGAGTTAGGCGTGCCGACCACCTCCAGCCCTTTGAAGAATCTGGTTCTGGACATTGATTATAACGATGCCGTTGTCGTGATTCACACCAGCCCAGGCGCTGCACAGCTGATCGCTCGCCTGCTTGATTCATTGGGTAAATCTGAAGGTATTCTGGGAACAATTGCGGGTGACGATACAATCTTCACGACGCCTGCGAACGGTTTCTCGGTTAAAGATCTGTACGAAGCCATCCTGATGCTGTTCGAACAAGAGCTTTAAAGTCCTTCCCTGCTGTTAATGGCAGCGGGGAATCTTCTGCCCCTTCCCCCTTTCACACCCTATTATTTTGCCCTTCTATTTTGCAATTAGTGCTTTCCCCTGCCTTTTCCTATTCATCCAGTGAATGTCACATCAACAAAACGCACAAAAAATCAAAAATACCTATCATGATGATTTTATTAAAATTAAAAATTTAAATGTCGATTTTTTAACCATTTTTATTCATTTTGGTTATATCTACTCAGCTCATTAACACCTAATTACATAGGAAACCATTAGTCTGGTATTAATTTTTAGCGTGATTAGTGTATACTTGATTTTGTGATGAGGGTCACGAAACAAAAGACCCCAATAAATTCGACGAGGTAAAGAATCATGAAAATCAAATCAACTGTAGCAGCACTGAGCATTCTATCCGTCCTGTCATTCGGTGCTTTCGCCGCCGACTCTATTAACGCGGATCAAGCACAGTCCCGTCAGGCAATGGGCACCGTATCAGTAGGCGCAATCGGTACTTCTCCGATGGATATGCATGAAATGCTGAACAAAAAAGCGCAAGAGCAAGGTGCATCCTCTTATCGCGTTATTGAAGCGCGTTCAGGCGATCATTGGCATGCGACTGCTGAGCTGTACAAATAAGTTAAGGCCACACCGAACACTGTAATTATCAACTCAGCGGCACCAGGCATAAAAAAAGCAGTTTAATCCTTCTGGCCGTTGAGAAAACGTTATTGAGGAAAATGACTATGAAAACCAAATTAATCATCGCAACCCTTGGCTTAGCTTCCGTTCTCTCCTTCGGTGCCAGCGCTGCTGCACACCTGGTGAATTCAGACGAAGCGCAGAATCTGCAATCAATGGGTAGCGTATCGGTCACCTCTATTGGGGGCGCACCAATGGATATCCGTCAGGAACTGGCGGCTAAAGCTGAGAAAGCAGGCGCCAGCAGCTATCGCGTGACTGAGTTAACTCAGGGCGATCACTGGCACGCAACGGCTGAGCTGTACAAATAAACCCTCGTCGTATCTCATCATACGACTTGCCCCTGACACGTTGTCAGGGGCTTTTTTATGCCTATCAGGAAGGCTGAACGTTAAAACGTAATTGCCCTTGCAGCTCTTCTTCCGCTTCATCAAACAGCAGAATCAAAGCGCCAAATCGCCGACGTAGTTTCTCCGGCAAATGGGTAAACTCGATCTCCAGCGGCATGGGCAATCCCCCGCTAATAATCACATCCCACAGCGAATCCAGATCGGTGACTTTTCCCCGTTCAAGTCCAAATGTACGTGAAAATTCATGCCAGAAGTCTTCCTGACTGTCGATTTCATCAAAATCAAACGTGTAGATATTCATTGCCGCCACCCCGTCCAGACAGACGACTTCCGCCGCCCTGACGCTGATTATAATCCCCCGATATGCAGGGTTTTGACTTCCAGAAATTCCTCCAGCCCCAGGACCGATCCCTCGCGGCCCAGCCCTGACTCTTTCACACCGCCAAACGGCCCCAGCTCGGTGGATACAGCGCATTCATTGATGCCAATCATCCCGCTTTCAATCGCCTGCGAGACGCGGAAAACACGCTGCAGGTTCTGCGTATAAAAATAAGCCGCCAGACCAAACGGTGTATTATTCGCACGTTGAATAACTTCATCCTCCGAGGTAAATCGGAAGCACGCGGCAACGGGGCCAAACGTCTCTTCTTCGGCAAGCTTCATGCCCTCGTGACAATCGCCTAGCACGGTTGGGAGCCAGAAATTGCCGCCCAGTGCATGCGGTTTCCCCCCCGCCAGCACGGTCGCGCCTTTAGCAACAGCATCCTCGACGTGCTCGCGCACTTTTTTGACCGCGGAAGGTTCAATTAATGGGCCCACAATGACGCCCTCTTCCTGACCATTCCCCACTTTCAGCGCCTCAACCGCGTCGGCGAGTTTGTTCACGAAGGAGTCATAGACAGATTCCTGGATGTAGAAGCGGTTCACGCTGACGCACACCTGACCCGCGTTACGGAATTTATTGGCAATCGCACCTTTCACAGCCGCATCGATGTCCGCATCCTCAAAGACGATGTAAGGCGCATTGCCGCCCAGTTCCATCGACACCTTTTTCATGGTTTCCGCAGCGTTACGCATGAGCGTTTTACCCACTTCGGTAGAACCGGTAAACGAGATTTTGCGCACCTCGTGGCTGGCCATAATCGCATCGCTGATTTCATGGGTATTTCCCGCCACAGCGTTAAGCACGCCATCCGGGACGCCGGCTTTTTTAGCCAGCGTTAGCAGCGCGAACGCGCTCAGCGGAGTATTGTTAGCGGGTTTAATCACCCCGGTACAGCCTGCGGCGAGTGCCGGGCCGAGCTTGCGGGTCAGCATCGCCATCGGGAAATTCCACGGCGTGATTGCCGCTACGACACCGATCGGCTCACGGGTTGCCAGAATGCGGGAGCCGGGTTTTACGGGCGGGATGATCTCGCCGTTAGCGCGTTTTGCCTGTTCAGCAAACCACTGAATAAAGCTGGCGGCATATTCCACTTCACCTTCCGCTTCTTTCAAGGGTTTGCCTTGCTCCGTGGTCATCAGTTGCCCGAGCCAGCTTTTATTCTCGATAATTAATTCATACCAACGATACAGGATCGCTGAACGCGCTTTCGCCGTTTTGGCTCGCCATTCAGGAAAAGCACGGCTAGCCGCCGCGATGGCTTCTTCGGTCTCTTTTTTCCCCGCTTTAGCCACTTTCGCGACCACTTCACCCGTTGCCGGGTTGAGCACATCAAATGTGGTGTCCAGCGTTTTCCACACGCCGTCGACCAGATAGCCGGTCTGGAAAAGCGCATTATCCTGAAGAGTCTGGGTGGTCATGTGTCCTCCTGATCTGGGTTTAAGAACCTGCCAGATTAAGTATAGCCACAAAAAAACCGACGCTTTTTGGCGTCGGTTTTTTCGGTCTTTAGCTATCGGTCAGCGCATTTTGATAGCGATGGAGGACGTCCGTTAGCCGTCGGACCGGTTCCGTCACCTGCAGTGGGGCCTCCCAGACGCGCAGTTTCTCCTGATAAACGTTTAGCTCCTCCAGCAACTGGCTAAAGTAGAGACGGCGTTTGTCGTCGCTGGAGGCCGAAATAACGCGATCGGCGGTGTGGCGAAGCTGGCGGTGAAACGCTGACAAATCATCATTGATGGGCACCGGCGCATTTCGCAGCCGCTGGTGGGCGATGATCATGGTCAGCGCCAGGCGAAATTTAGCGACATCGCCGGGGAATTTCGTCAAGAGTAAAAACAGCTGCTGATACAGCGCGGGCAGATGATTTTCTTTGCGACGCGCGGTATTGGTCGTCATCGCCGAAACGGCCGCAGAGACAAACTGGTTCAGCAGCACACGTCCGGTACGCGCCTGAGAATTATCACGCACCAGCAGAATCACCATCATCGCCAGGAAGCAGCCCACCAGCTGGCCTAACGCACTGTCGAGGAACTGATTAAAGTGAAACGTCATCGGGTTATCTAACACCAGGATGTTGATGGTGCTGGCCAGCGCACCGAGCGAGCCCAGCCGACGTTTCTGCACTTCAATCCCAATAAAGAACGCCAGCACCGCCAGGCTGATACACAGCAGTAACATGCTTTGCTGGGTCGACGGGAGGACCACCAGGAAGTAGAACGCACCGATGGGCAGTGCAGCGATAGCGCCGTAAAGGAAGTCAATCGCCACCATGCGTGGATTCGGCAGCCGCATCGCCAGCGATGTGACGACGGCAATCATCACCATCGCCCCTGTCCCGGATGTCCAGCCGGTCCAGAGCCAAAATAACGCGCCGAGCATGCAGGCCAGCGTAGTTCGCCAGAAGTTGACCATAGCATGGTGGCGTTCGGCCGATTCGGGTTTGATCACCACTTCACTCTGCAAAACGTCTTCTTCGATAGCGCTGATTTTGGTGTTACTCACCACGCCGCGCTTGAGCAGCAGAAAACGCGTCGCCGCGCCGACCCAGGTATAGATCGTCACCGGCGTATCGTGCTCACCGGTCCACGCCATCACCCGACGCATGCGTTTGAGCTGTCGATGCACATCCTGCACCGTTTCGACCGGCTCCTCGAACAGTTCGCGAAAAGTATCCGTGACCACTTCAGGGCGGGTGTTCTGGATAAGAAAGGTTTCGCACGCTTGGGTGATTAGCGTTAATGACACCGTATTAATGGCTTTCAGGCGTCGATTAGCACGCGACCAGCGTGAAGATTCCATATTCAGGTTGCTGCGCATTCCTTCCAGCGCAGCGGTACGGCGGACAAGCGCCCCCCAGGCATTGTCCATCTCTTCGCTGTCGCCATGCTTAATGCACAGCTGCATGAGTTGGTACTGAGCGACAATAATGGCATCCAGCTCACGGTCGACTTCTTGTTTAATGGATCGCGGCGAGAACAGCAGATCGGCAACGATCGCGCAGACAATACCAATCACGATTTCGCTGCAACGCTCAACGGCAAACTGCGGTGCAAGTAAAGGCTCAGCCTGAATCGTAATCACAATAATCAGCGCGGTGTAACCGGACAGCCCCCAGGCATACGAGTTTTCCACTTTCACCAGCGAAGAAGCCCATGTGCAAAAACCGGCCCAGACGCAGCACACCATTAGCATCAGCAGCGGCGAGCGAATCATCGTAATAATGATAACCAGCGCGGCCACACTGCCGATAAAAGTCCCGACGATACGCAGCATACCGCGATAGCGGATAGCGCCGGAATAGGGTTCGCCCCCGGCGGCAAAAGCGGGACCGGCTGCAACAATCGCCGCTGTCAGCACTGCCCAGCGCGGTGTCTCCAGCTGAAAGTGGAAGCCTACAAACAGTGCCAGAACGATGGCAGACGCCAGCTTAACGGCGAAGCGCAGATGCTGGCTGGCAATGGTAAAAATGCCCATCGCGATTAACCAAACTCACGCAGGCGGTGCGCGATTTTACGGAACAGTGAGTCGTTGTTGGCGTTGCGATCTTTCTCGCCAGTAATGACAACCGTCGCCGTGGTGCCGGCGGGCCACAGGTTCCCCTGCTCGTCATCCAGGCGAATACGCACCGGCACACGCTGCGCCAGGCGTACCCACTCTAAATTGGAATCTACGGTGGCCATTCCTTTACTGTCGCGAGTGGCACTTGAGTTGGTGACGCCTGCGGCAATGCTGTCCACCGTGCCTTTCAGCACACGGTTGCTGCCAAGCGGGGTGATTTCGGCGCGATACCCTGGACGAACGCCCTCAAGCTTGGTCTCTTCCATATAAGCCAGAACGTAGAAGGAGTGCTGTTTGACGAGCGCCACTGCCGTTGAGCCGCGCGTAATAAACTCACCAGTGTAGACGTTGAGGTTTGTGACCCAGCCATCTGAGGGCGCGCGGATGACCGTACGCTCCAGATCCAGTTTCGCCAGATCGCGGGTAGCTTCTGCTTTTGCCAACTGATGAAGAACGGTTTGCAGCAGGTTGTTCGACTGATCAATTTCTTCGCGAGACATGGCCTGAATGCCTAACTTATTGCGACGCCCCGCCTCACGGCGTTTTTCCGTGGCGAGCGCCTGATAATAGGCCACGTCTGCTTCTGACTCTTCTAATGCTTTCTGATAGCGCGGCTGGTCAATCGTGAAGAGAACCTGATCTTTTTTGACCAGCTGATTATCACGCACATTGACCGCTGTAATAAGGCCCGCCACATCAGGCGCAATCGCCACGATATCCGCGCTAAAGCGCGCATCACGCGTCCAGGGTGATTCGGTATAAAATACCCATGCGCGTGAGATGGCGATAAAGGCCAGAATAACCAGCGCCACGGTAATGGCAGTACGGGAGATATTTCTTGTTAGTGTTTTCACATCTACCTCAGACAAACATGCGCGATATTAAGTAGAAAAGGCAGCAATACAGCGCGGTATTAAACAATGCAGGATGCCAGACAAAATCGTAGATACCGGTCGGGACCAGCACCTTACGCACCAGCCAGAAAATCGCCAGTGATAAAATCAGTTCGAAAAAAATCGGTGGGAAGGAGAGACCAAACACCACGAAAACGGGAAACAGACTCATGTTGACCTTGATTATAGAGCGAGCAGGCGACTGAATTTTTTACGCTCACGCCATCGCAGGAAGGCAAGAAAAGCCGGGCGGGAATGGCGAAGCCGTTAACTCATTAATAATATTTTAACGTAACTGTTATGCTGTTATCTATAATATGTGATCTAAATCACTTTTAAGCCAGAGTGAACAATGGAACGTTTAAAGCGCATGTCCGTCTTTGCCAAAGTCGTCGAATTTGGCTCTTTTACCGCCGCCGCAAGACAGCTGCACATGAGTGTGTCATCCATCAGCCAGACGGTGTCAAAACTGGAAGATGAACTCCAGGTCAAGCTGCTAAACCGCAGCACCCGTAGCATCGGGCTGACGGAGGCGGGTAAAATTTATTATCAGGGCTGTCGGCGCATGCTGCATGAAGTCCAGGATGTGCATGAACAACTTTATGCCTTTAATAACACGCCAATCGGCACACTTCGGATTGGCTGTTCTTCAACTATGGCACAAAATGTTCTTGCCGGTATGACCGCGGAAATGCTGAAAGAGTACCCAGGGCTAACGGTTAATTTAGTTACCGGGATCCCGGCACCGGACCTGATTGCTGACGGGCTGGACGTCGTGATCCGCGTCGGCGCGCTCCAGGACTCGAGCCTTTTCTCCCGTCGACTGGGCAGTATGCCCATGGTCGTCTGTGCCTCAAAAAACTATCTGGCGCAATTTGGCGTCCCGGAAAAACCTGCGGATCTAAGCAATCATTCATGGCTGGAATACAGCGTGCGGCCGGACAACGAGTTTGAGCTGATCGCACCTGAAGGCATTTCAACCAAATTGCTGCCGCAGGGGCGGTTTGTGACCAACGATCCGATGACCATTTCTCGCTGGCTGGTGGCCGGTGCGGGGATCGCATACGTACCGCTGATGTGGGTGATCAATGAGATCAACAGCGGTGAACTGGAGATCCTCTTCCCGCGCTATCAGTCCGATCCGCGCCCGGTCTACGCACTGTATACCGAGAAAGACAAGCTGCCGCTCAAGGTTCAGGTCTGTATTAACTATTTGACGGATTATTTTGTGGAAGTGGCAGAGTTGTATCAGGGGATGCGAGGAAGACGAAAAGAGTAATAAAATGCCCTCCGTAGAGGGCATTTTGAATCCACAATCAGGCTGTGCCGCCGACCGTCAAACTGTCGACTTTCAGCGTCGGCTGGCCTACGCCAACCGGCAGGCTCTGGCCTTCTTTACCGCAGACGCCAACACCTTTATCCAGTTTGAGATCGTTACCGACCATTGAAATCTGCTGCATCGCTTCGATTCCAGAACCAATCAGCGTGGCACCTTTCACCGCTTTGGTGACTTTGCCTTTCTCGATCAGATAGGCCTCTGAGGTTGAGAAGACAAATTTACCGGAGGTGATATCTACCTGTCCGCCGCCAAAGTTTGGCGCGAAGATACCGTAATCAACGGATTCGATAATCTCCTGCGGCGTTGATTTACCCGCCAGCATATAGGTGTTGGTCATGCGCGGCATCGGTAAGTGCGCGTAGGATTCACGACGACCGTTGCCCGTTGGCGCAACGCCCATCAGACGTGCGTTCAGTTTGTCCTGCATGTAGCCTTTCAGCACGCCATTTTCGATCAGCACGTTGTACTGCCCAGGCGTCCCTTCATCATCGATGGAAATGGAGCCACGACGATCGGCCATGGTGCCGTCATCAATAATGGTGCACAGCTCAGACGCCACCAGCTCACCCATTTGACCGCTAAAGACGGACGTGCCGCGACGGTTAAAGTCGCCTTCAAGACCGTGACCGACCGCTTCATGGAGCAGAACGCCTGGCCAGCCCGCGCCCAATACCACTGGCAGCGTGCCCGCAGGTGCTGCGACCGCGTTCAGATTAACCATCGCCATACGGACAGCCTCTTTTGCCCATGCATCCGCACGCACGTCGCCGTCTTCGTCAGCCAGGAACCACTCGTAGCCAAAACGTCCACCGCCGCCGCTGGAGCCACGCTCACGTTTGCCGTCATCTTCCACTTGAACGCTCACCGACAGACGAACCAGCGGGCGCACATCTGCCGCCAGCGTACCGTCCGTTGCCGCAACCAGAATCAGTTCGTATACACCCGTTAAACTGGCCGACACTTCCTGCACGCGTTTGTCTGCCGCACGCGCCACTTTGTCCACGCGGCGCAGAATGTCCAGCTTCTCTTCACGACTCATGCTTTGCAGCGGATCGATGCTGGTATACAGCGCGGTATGTTGTACTTCACCCAGCGTTTTGACGCGGCCATCACCGGTTTCACGGACAATCGTACGTGCCGCCTGGGCGCTCTGTTGCAGTGCCGACAGGCTAATCTGATCGGCATAGGCAAAACCGGTTTTTTCACCGCTCACGGCGCGAACGCCAACGCCCTGGTCGATATTATAAGAGCCATCTTTAATGATGCTGTCTTCTAAAACCCAGGACTCATGATAGCTCGACTGAAAATAGAGATCGCCGTAGTCGAGACGACGCTCGGTCAGTTGGGCAAGAATGGAGAACAGATCCTGATGACTCAGGCCGTTCGCTGCGAGCAAATGTTCACTTACCAGGTTCAGACTCATCGTTTTGCTACTCGTTCGTTGCCGCCCGGCGGGCGGTATAAAAGATCAATATAAATGAGAGTGAGGCAATATATCGCCCGCGTCAAATCATTGCTGTGCATCTTTGCGGGGCTGGCGAAGTACCTCATTAATCTGTGGCTTATCCATCGGGCCGGTAATTCGATAGCGCAAAATTGAGACTTTGCTCCACAGAGGCCCCAGCACCTTACTGGCAGCGAAGACCGCTGCCCCCACAATCGGGTTAACTACAAAGGCTGCCGCTACGCCAACGGTCGCGGAGATTTCAGGTGCGACCACCGCCTCCATATTCAGTTCACGGCGTACCAGATCGACAGAGCCTTTCATGGCGATATCCGCCTCCAGACCGTCCACCAGCGTGTCGTCCGTGTGCAGCACGCCGTCTTTAATCCACGAGGTGCTGCGAATGGAATCGTAGTAGAACCCTTCGCTGAAGGTGTCGCTAAAGTCAAAGCGCAGTTTACGCAGCAAGGCGTCAAAACTCAGCAGACGCAATATCTGTCCGGCATGCCCGGTACTGACATCGGCGATTTCACCTTTGCCAAGGTTAACTTTCAGGATACCGTTTAGCGACGCTTCATCCGGCTTCCACGGCTGCGCGCGCCAGTGCAAATCGTAATTAGCATCGAAAGAAGAGCCCCTCACCGGGGTACTGACGCCAAAGAAATCAAAGGCGCTATCCACTTTGCTTCCCTTGATTTGACCTTTCAATGACGTGCGCTGTTCGCCTGGGGCATTCACCCACTGACCATCGGCCGTTAAACGCCCAAAGCCCGTGTCGATAAGGCCACCGGAGAGACTCAGCGTATTGCCCGCGATCGCAAAGTCACCGTCAATGCGGCCATATTTTTGCCCCATCAACCAGCATTCAGCACAGCGGAATTGCAGATCCGGCCAACCACTGAAATCCACTTTTGTCACTTCCGCGAGTGGCGCAGGCGTGCTGGTTTCGCCTTTTGGCGAAGCCGTTGTCGGGTTGTAATAAAGATAACGAATCGCAGCCTGCCACGGCGCATTGTCGCGCATCGTCAGCGTACCGTTGATCTCACGCCCCTGCGCGTCAACTTTCGAGCCGTTCGCTGTCGGCTCAGAAACAATGCTGAGGTTATTCCACTGCTGTCCGCCTAGCGTTAGCGCCGGGGTACGCACGGTCACTTTCTGCGGGAACTGGGCCGTATCACCGACGTTTTGTCCGACGCCGCGATTGAACATCGCCAGCCACTCAGCGCCATCCAACGCCGGTAAATTCAGTTCTACGCCCGACTGCTCAGGCAGCGGCGGAATGGTGCGGCTGTCCGTCGTCCAGATGGCACGATCAAGCTTCAGCTTACGGCTCAGGAGCCAGCGGCTGTTAAAATGATTTTTAGCGCCAGCATTACCGTTCAGCGCAAAGCTGTTCAGATCGCCGTCGACGTTTATTTTCATTGGCAGCGCCTCACCTGCTCGCTTATCGAGCGGAGCCGGTAAGTGACTGCTTACATTCTTGAGATCGCCCGTGATATCGACCTTATAACGCGCGCCAGAATGATACGGCAGATCAATGCCCACTTTGCCATTCCAAGCAACGGACCCCGCAATGGACTCAGCGACAGGTTTTGGCAACACATCCATTTTTGACGGCTGCCAGTTAGCATCCATATTGACGGCCACCTGATACGCTTTCTCACCCTCTGTGGTTGAGAAATCCACATTCAGCGGCTGATTAAACCAGGTCGCCTTTAGCGGTTCACTTTTCAAATTGCCGTTCACAAAGCTGAATTTCCCGCTCAGGTTTTTCAGCGTGCTATTGAGCGGCTTGATGAACAAACTGTTGTTATTCAACACGACGTCGCCTTCAGCGGTCGTCATCTCACCGTCCAGCGGGATATCAAGGTGCAGGCGGGCATTCACATCGCCATCAATCTGCAACTCTTTCAGCGCCGCAGCCAAAGAATCGTCCAGCGGTGTGTCTTCAAAGTAAGGACCCACGGCTTTACCCGGCCCGTTGATGTCCGCGTCGATCAGCAGTTTCTCTTTGGAATAATCCGGGATCACAGCGGTTAAATTGCTGGCTGTCACACCGCCCAGCGCCACGCTGTCGGTTTTCATCCACAAGCCGTCATTCAGGAAGTTCAGCTCAATATCCAGGTTTTTGAGGGCTGGCCAGTCGGGCTGGAAGGCAAAAGTAGCGTTACGCAGCGGGACCAGAATCTGGAACTGGCCTTCGTTATGTTTGTAAGGGAAAAGATGCGGATTCCCGCCATACACCAGCGTGGCGTTATCGGCCTGTCCGCCCTGAATCGCGCCGCTCAGGTAGTCCACCAGCGCTTTCCCCATCAGGTTTTCCGGGAAATAACGCCAAGCCTGGCCACCGTCATCAGTACTGATCCCGGCGAGAATGCCGAGCCAGGGTTCATTGCCTTCTGGCTGCAAATAGCGGAAATTCCCCGCCGCCCGAACGCCAGTGGCTTTGACGTCGATGTCGCGCCCATCAAGCTGGAAACCTTTATCGTTTTTCAGCCAGTTGAGCGTAGCGGCACCTTTTTCAATCTCCAGAGGCGCACGGAAAACCGTTTCATAGGGCATTTTGGCATCATTCATTTGCACCGTGAGTCGGCCATTTTCAACGCCGCCCTCAAGCGTTCCAGAGAAGTGTTCTGCTCCGGGCAGCAGCTTCCATTGCTTCCAGGAGAGATTTTTCCAGGATGCCTGGAATCGGGTCTTTTCTGTCGCCTGCAGGGGAATATCGAGCGCCAACTTATCAATCTGCCCGCTCGGCTGCGTGGCTTGCCAGACATCGCCCAGTGAGGCAGATATTCGGTTTGCGATAGGGCGCAGGCCTTCGAGGTCGGCCAGCTCAAGATTGCTCGCGCGAATACGCAGTTCATCGCTGCGCTTATTGTCAGCGCCACCCACTTCCTGCTCAGGAATCCACGCCATCGTTAACGCGCCACGCGGCCAGGCTTTGCCATCCATCGTAATGCGCGTATCAGGAATAGAGAATTGCCAGTTTGCACCCTGACGAGTGACATGCGCGGTCAGATTATCGACAGACATATCATGGGACTGATTGTCACCTTTCCATGCCGCGCCACCCTGCTTGAGCCAGACATCGCCCGCCGCAATATCGCCATCCGTCAGGGTGAGCCAGCCTTCAAGGCTAAAACGCGCACGTTGCAGCGCAACGTTATCCTGCATCCATTTGCCCAACCACGGCTTGACGTCGACGTCATCCGCCTGCAGCCACACGCGGCCACTGTTCAGCAAACCATTATCATCACGCAGATCCATGCGCACCTGCATGATGCCGTGTTGCCCGGTCAGGCTGGAAAGATTGACCTGTCCTTCTGCGCGGTGGCGATCTTTACCGTTCAGCCAGGTGAGCTGCGGGATCGCCAGTTCTGCGCGTTGGCCAGAAAGCGTAATAAAGCTGATTTCACTGTCACGCAGATCGAAGTGATCGAACTGCCGCAGGAAAAGATCGCTGATACGGTTGGTTTCGATCCCTTTGCTGTCGCTGCTGCGCAGAGGCGTATTGGTCACAAACTGGAGTTGATAAAAGGTGAGATCGCGAAACTGCCAGCGCATATGCAGCAAACTTTGCCAGACATCCAGCGCCAGGGTAACACGTTTGATTTTAAGATAGCCGCCGTCTGGCAGCGCGGCGTTGATATCGCGCGCATCCAGCGTCGGGCCAAAATTTTGCCAGTTCGCGCTGAGCTGGCTGACATCCACCGGAACGCCGGTGGCACTTTCTATTTTTGCCAGCACCTGCGGGCGCCAGCTGTCCAGATGCGGCAGAACGAGGCGCAGCCCGCTCACGAGCAACGCCACAATGACGACAAGCGTTGCCCCTGTAAGCAGTAAAATTCCTGGCAATCGCCTCACGCATCTCTCCTTGTCAGCCGTTCTCTTGCAGCGTCGCTGCGTTGTTTTACATCATTACCACATCAAACTGCTGCTGATTATAGAGCGGCTCAATTTGCACTTTTACCTGTTTGCCGACAAAGATTTCCACTTCCGCAAGCGCATGCGACTCTTCGCCTTTCAGTGCTTCTGCCACTGCTGGGGAAGCATAGACCAGAAAACGATCGGAGTCGTAGGCGTGATGAACGCGAACGATTTCACGCATGATTTCATAACAGACAGTTTCGACGGATTTCACCGTGCCGCGCCCGTTACAGGACGGGCATACATTGCACAGCACATGCTCAACGCTTTCGCGCGTGCGTTTGCGGGTCATCTCCACCAGGCCAAGCTGCGAGAAACCATTAATACTGGTTTTCACACGATCTTTACTCAGCGCCTGCTCCAGAGAATGCAGGACGCGACGACGGTGATCTTCATTATTCATATCGATAAAGTCGATGATGATAATGCCGCCGAGATTGCGCAGACGCAGCTGGCGCGCAATCGCCTGGGTCGCTTCAATATTGGTGTTGAAAATAGTGTCGTCAAGATTGCGGTGACCAACAAACGCGCCGGTATTGATATCCACGGTGGTCATCGCTTCGGTCTGATCGATGATCAGATAGCCACCCGATTTCAGCTCGACTTTGCGCTCCAGGGCGCGCTGGATTTCATTTTCGACATCAAAGAGATCGAAAATCGGCTGACGACCAGAATAGTGTTCCAGCAGACCCGGCATCTCAGGAATGTATTCCGCGGTAAATTCCAGCAATGCGTCGTACGTCAGACGAGAATCCACGCGAATTCTGTCGAGCTGTGCATCGGCAAAATCGCGTAACACGCGTTGGGCCAGCGCCAGCTCGCCATACAACTGATAACGGGTCTGGTTGCGCTTTTTACGTTCCATCACTTTGGTCCAGACGCGTTTCAGATAGGCTGCATCTGAGGCGAGATCCTCTTCGCTGATCCCCTCTGCCGCCGTACGAATAATGAAACCGCCCTGCTCATCACAATACGCACCGACCACCTTTTTCAGGCGCTCGCGCTCGTCCTCACTCTCAATACGCTGAGAGACGCCTACGTGCGATGCGCCCGGCATAAAGACCAGATAGCGAGAAGGTAAAGTGATGTCTGTCGTGAGGCGCGCGCCTTTGGTGCCGAGCGGGTCTTTCACCACTTGCACCATTAAATCCTGGCCCTGACGGACCAGTTCGGAGATGTCACGAACGGTAAACTGTTTTTGCTCTTCGCCCGCCACGCATTCGGTATGGGGCATGATGTCTGAGGCATGCAGAAACGCCGCTTTATCAAGACCAATATCTACAAATGCCGCCTGCATACCCGGTAGTACACGACTGACACGACCTTTGTAGATATTGCCTACTATTCCGCGTCGCGCTTCGCGCTCAATATGAATTTCCTGAAGAATGCCGCCATCTATATAAGCCACCCGAGTTTCCGATGGCGTTACGTTCACCAACAGTTCAGCCGTCATAATTATCCCTTCCCTCACGCAGTGAGTTAAAATTGCTTAGCAACTCATACGTTTCCACCAGCGGTAAGCCGACTACGGCGTGATAGCTGCCATTGATCTTCCTGACAAAACAGCCACCCAGCCCTTGAATACCGTATGCACCTGCTTTATCCATAGGTTCACCGCTGGCGATATAACCGGCGATTTCCTCATCGGTAAGCACTCTGAATGTGACGTCCGTAACCACCAGACAATCGAGCACGTTTTGGCTGTCTGCCAGCGCAACGGCTGTCATCACCTGATGTGTTTGCCCGGATAGTTTACGCAGCATATGTGCCGCATGTTCTGCGTCACGCGGTTTCTCGAGAACTTCACCGTTGAAAATCACGATGGTATCCGCCCCCAGCACCGGTAAGTCTCGCGGCGTTTGTGCCACGCCAGCCTGTGCTTTTTCTCGCGCTAGACGGGACACATACTGCTGCGCGCTTTCGCCTTCGGCCCGTTTTTCTTCAATACCGGTGACGATACGTTCAAAAGAGACACCTAACTGCGTGAGGAGCTCCTGACGGCGCGGGGAACCAGAGGCAAGATATAAAGACGTCATAGAAACCTTTTATTGCACGGCAAACTGCTGGCGAATTTTACGCATCAGCAGGAACAACCACGGCCAGAGCACACCGTTAACTACACTACTCCAGAACACTTCCGGTCGGAAAGAGACGTTGATCACTAAAAACTCAGCCCAGAAAACAATGATATCCGCGGCAAGCGACAACAACATCACCACCAGCGCCTGTTGCCAGAGCGCGAGGTTTCGGAAAAGCTGGAATTTCAGTGCGACGAGGTACGCAATAATACTCATGGACAAGGCGCGCACGCCAAGCGTTGAGCCACTAATGAGATCCAGTATGGCACCCATCACAAAACCTGTGCCCACATTTACGCGGTGCGGTAGTGCGAGGGACCAGTAGAGTAAAATGAGCAGCACCCAGTTTGGCCGGAAAACGAGAAGGTCGTCCGGCCAGGGCATAACTTGCAGCAACAGTGCGATGAAGAACGAGAGCCAAATAACCCAACGACCCTGACTACGATAGCTTGCCACTACTGCCCTCCTGAGGAGAGCTGCGGCGGCGGTGGCGCATCAGACGTTGGCTGCGTTAATCCCGTCGCAGGGGCTGGTACAGGTGCAGGCGGTCCCATGGAATCAGGCGCAGGCAGTACCTGTGGCATCATTTGCATTAAACGTTCATTGGCCACGCGGTGGACATCTTCCGGCGTCATTGGGTTTGAGCCATTACGATCGGCCCCCCACAGCAGCAGAAGGTAACGCAAGCGCTGTAAACCCGCGGTCGGACGAGCCTGAATGACGGTGTAAGCGCGTTGTGTATCCAGCTTAACGGAGGAAACCACAGCCACCGGATAGCCTTCAGGGAAGCGACCACCCAGACCGGACGTCACGAGGACGTCACCGACGCGAATATCGGTGTTGGCAGGCAGATGTTCAAGCTGTAAGTCATCCGTGCATCCGTTACCGGCTGCGATGATACGAATATCGTTGCGCAGTACCTGAATTGGCAACGCATGCGTTGCATCACAGATAAGCAGAACGCGGCTGGTCAACTTCGCCACCGCCACGACCTGACCCACAACCCCTTTATCACTGATAACGGGCTGGCCTTCGTAAACACCATTCACGCTGCCTTTGTCGATCACCACCTGATCGCTATACGGATCGTTAACGGTGGAGATCACCTGCGTCACCATTTTCTGCTCATCCTGACGCAGCGGCGAACCCAGCAGTTCACGCAGTCGGGCGTTTTCCTGACGATACTGACCCAGCATCAGCAGTTCGCTGTTTTTGAGCAGCAGTTCCTGGCGTAAGGCCCGGTTTTCAAGCTCGAGTTGATCGCGCGAAGACAACGTTTGTGAAACGCTGTCGAGTAATTCACGGGGACCATTAGATACAAAGTAGAAAGGGCTGACGGCGGTATCCATGTATGTTCTGATTTGGCTGAACATACCAAGGCGGCTGTCGGCAATGATGATCCCAAGCGCTACCAGAACCCCCAGGATCAGGCGAAACTGCAGCGACGGGCCACGGCTAAAAATTGGCTTCATAGGCTATGCGTATTCTCGCGTCAGAGAGAAAGGGTAGCGATCGCTACCCTTTCACACCCGACTACTCTTCGCTGAACAAGTCGCCGCCGTGCATGTCGATCATTTCCAGCGCCTTGCCGCCGCCACGGGCTACGCAAGTCAGTGGATCTTCTGCAACTACGACAGGAATACCTGTCTCTTCCATTAACAGGCGGTCGAGGTTACGCAGCAGCGCACCACCACCGGTCAGAACCATACCGCGTTCGGAGATGTCGGAAGCCAGTTCTGGTGGGCACTGCTCCAGCGCAACCATCACCGCGCTAACGATACCGGTCAGCGGCTCTTGCAGCGCTTCCAGGATTTCGTTGGAGTTCAGGGTAAAGCCACGCGGAACACCTTCAGCCAGGTTACGACCACGAACTTCAATTTCGCGGACTTCGTCGCCAGGATAAGCGGAACCGATTTCGTGCTTAATTCGCTCTGCGGTGGCTTCACCAATCAGAGAGCCGTAATTACGGCGCACATAATTAATAATGGCTTCATCGAAACGGTCACCACCGATACGCACGGAGGAGGAATAAACCACGCCGTTCAGGGAGATAACCGCCACTTCTGTGGTACCGCCACCGATATCCACCACCATGGAACCCGTCGCTTCGGAAACCGGAAGACCCGCACCGATTGCAGCAGCCATTGGCTCTTCAATCAGGAAGACTTCACGCGCACCCGCACCCTGAGCAGACTCACGGATCGCACGACGCTCAACCTGAGTCGCACCCACCGGCACACAAACCAGCACGCGCGGACTTGGGCGCATGAAGCTATTGCTGTGAACCTGTTTGATGAAGTGCTGAAGCATTTTTTCGGTGACGAAGAAGTCAGCGATAACGCCATCTTTCATTGGGCGGATCGCGGCGATGTTACCTGGGGTACGACCCAGCATCTGCTTCGCATCATGTCCTACGGCTGCCACACTTTTAGGGGAGCCGGCACGATCCTGACGAATGGCCACAACGGAAGGCTCATTCAATACGATGCCTTGTCCTTTAACATAAATCAGGGTATTCGCAGTACCCAGGTCAATGGACAGGTCATTGGAAAACATGCCACGAAATTTTTTCAACATACTAGGGGATAATCCTGAAAGCTGGGGCGGAAAAATAAAATCCGCTTACTTTACCAACCACACGCAGCAGCGACAAGGCGCAAAAATCATCTGCTACGGTGAAAATTAGTGCAGCACGTTTCCTAATGTTACAAATGTATTACCTGATTCCATCAGGGCTGAGTCAACAGCTGCGTCCCTCACGTCTATTTGCAACATTCAAGGTCGTTCACTGGCGTTTTGCTCGTCATACTCAAAGCTACAGGCGCGATATTCTACGTGAAAACAAATTAAACGGCAGGTCAAACAGAGTATCTTTGCAAATATTTTTTCACATTGCTGTCAAGCGGCTGAGAGGACGCAATAAAATCCCCTTGACCACCCGCCACACCGCGCTCCGTCAACATCTGCCATTCACTCCGTGAACGTATGCCCGTGGCGAAGACTTGCGTCTGCGTACCCTTGCAGGCTTCGACCAGACTCTGAACCAAAAGTTGGTTTTCTGCGCGCTTTTCAATATTCCTGACCAGCCCCGGATGCAGCTTCAAAAGTTCGACATCCAGTTCTTTGATCCAGCTGGTACTGACCAGGGTTAAACCTGCCTGGGTCACCGCGATGCGTACGCCAAGCGCATTCAACAAACGGACCACAGGCTGTAAGCGGCTGATATGTTGACAGACATCTGCCTCTGCAAGTTCAAAAATAATGCGTTTACGTTGCGATTTTTCGCATTGCATTAAGACATCACGCAACCAGCGTTGAAAACGCGGGCGAATCAGCGACTCTACCGTAACCTGTAATGCCAGATTTTCTTCAGGCCAGAAAGATAAAAATGGGATAAGGCGCGAGATTTGTTGACGGTCGTATTCTTCAGAGAGACCAAACTGTAGCACCATCGGCAGATATTCGGCGGAAATGACCTCTTCGGTTCCGTCAAAGAGGCGACACATTAATTCACGATGATGAACCTGGCCGTTACGCAGGACCGCTGGCTTCTGATAAATCCGGGGTCCGCCTCGGCTCAGCATTTGCTCAATAAGCGTACGCCAACGTACGTTTCCGCGCCCCTTTTCTGGCAAAGAATCGTCATAAATCGCCCAGCTATTTGCGCCCTGCAACACAGCGTTGCGCGTTGCCGCTTCGGCATGCTCCATGACCTGTTGCGTCTGCTGCCCGCCACGCCAGGCGCAAATCCCGATATGGACCATGTCATCGCGATCGAGCATTTTGGTTTGCGGGAGTGCATCAACCGCTTTCAGTAACTGGCTGGCGATACTTTCTGACTCTTTCAGCGTGCGGTGCGGTAACAGTACGGCGAAATCACTGCGGTGATAGCGGGCCAGTAGCGCGCCGGGATAGCGCATAATAAATGTCGATAACAGATTAATCAGCGTGAAGAGGTGATCTTCTGCCACTGACCGACCCCAGGTATCGCGCAGCAAATCGAAATCGGGCAGGCGGATGATCATCACCACCCCGTGCGTCCCAACCTTTTCAGGATCTTCCAGCAGCGTTCCCAGTTGATTATCAAAGAAAAGGCGGTTGTTTAGACCGGTTTTATTATCCTGCGCGGCATACGATCGAATCAGCGTATCCATCCGGCTGCGCTGCTCGCTGGCAAACTGAATTTCAGAGAGTAAAACATCGAGCGCACTGCTGGTACGCGACGGCCACTCATAGACCGAGCCGCGCACTTTCGCGCCTCGCTCTCCGTTTAAAATGCGCAGGGAGCGTGATTCCAGCAGCTCCTGCCCGGAAAGCTGACGTCGCAGCCAGCGCACAGCCAGAAAAATCAGTATCACCATAAAGCCCACCGCGAAAGTCAGCGGCGCGGTAGTCATCAACGAACGGAAATAATTTGCCATCGGGTCCTGATAGACCAACCGGATAGACATGCCTGGGCTTTTTAATGATTGCACCGTGAGCTCGCGGTACTGAGGGAGCGTGCCCACCGGACGATAGCTGCTTTGCCGAGCATGGCTGAGGACGACGTTACTTCCCTGTAGGATGTCGATATGGACGATATCTACCGGCACCATGATTTCATCAAGCTGCTGCGAAAGCGCGGGAAGGGTTGATGTTACGAGTCGCGTGTCGATGACGGACGCGACAGACTGCACTCGATTCGTTAACTTGTCCTGAATGGCGTTATAAAAGCTGAGCGAACAGCCTATCAGGGTGACAAAGATGGTTAACCCCGTCAGCAACGTAATAAAAGCCGAAAATTTCGTCGATAATCGCATCCTTGAGATTACTCCGCTGGTTGATGGGGTGAGTGAGCGCTAACTTTCATGTTTCGTGGCGCATACTAGCAAACCTGATATATCTGGCAATTTATTGCGTTAAATCGGCATAGCGTTTCAATGAGCGAGTATAGTCTCCAGAAATTATTTTCCAATCACCATGCTTAGTGAGGACATCTGTATGCAGGCATTGATCTTAGAACAACAAGACGGCAAAACCCTGGCGTCGGTTCAATCCATCGAGGCGACCCGCTTGCCTGAAGGCGACGTCACCGTTGACATTGACTGGTCCAGCCTGAACTACAAGGACGCACTCGCCATTACCGGCAAAGGTAAAATCATCCGAAACTTTCCGATGGTGCCTGGAATCGACTTCTCGGGTCATGTTCACGCGAGTGAAGATCCGCGTTTCCACGTTGGACAGCAGGTGCTGTTAACGGGCTGGGGCGTGGGTGAAAACCATTGGGGCGGACTGGCCGCGCAAGCCCGCGTTAAAGGCGACTGGCTTGTGCCAATGCCAAAAGGCATGGACGGTCGCAAAGCGATGATCATCGGTACGGCTGGCTTTACGGCGATGCTGTGCGTAATGGCGCTGGAAGACGCGGGAATTCGTCCCGAATCAGGTGAAATCGTGGTAACCGGTGCAAGTGGCGGTGTAGGCAGTACCGCCATCACCCTGCTGCACAAATTAGGCTATCAGGTTGCCGCCGTTTCTGGTCGTGAAAGCACGCATGATTACCTGCGTTCACTGGGTGCAAACCGCATTCTGGGTCGTGAAGAGTTTGCTGAAACCCGTCCGCTGGAAAAACAAATCTGGGCAGGTGCGGTGGATACCGTGGGCGACAAAGTGCTGGCAAAATTACTGGCGCAGATGAATTACGGTGGATGCGTTGCCGCTTGCGGTCTGGCGGGGGGTTTTGCCCTACCAACCACCGTGATGCCGTTTATTCTGCGTAATGTGCGTCTGCAAGGTGTGGATTCCGTGATGACGCCTGCCGCACGCCGTACGCAGGCCTGGGAGCGACTGGTACGTGATTTACCGGAATCGTTCTATACCCAGAGCGCAACTGAAATCAGTCTTGGACAGGCACCTGAATTTGCTGAAAAAATCATGGACAACCAGTTCCATGGCCGCGCGCTGGTGAAGATTGCCTAATCTTCAAATTTTCGTGACATATTCGCGATAACTACACTCCTCCGTCATGCTTATAAAAAATGCATGACGGAGAGTGCCATGAAAAACCGAAAACTGACGGAAGCCGACGTAACGTCCGAATCTGTCTTTATGTTACAGCGCCGCCAGATCCTGAAGATGCTTGGTATCAGCGCCACCGCGCTTTCACTTTCCCCTGCCGCTCATGCCGACCTGCTTGACTGGTTTAAAGGCAATGACCGCCCCAAAGCGCCCTCCGGACAGCCGCTGGATTTTACCCAACCCGCACAATGGCAGAATAAACTGGCACTGACGCCGGAAGATAAAGTCACCGGTTACAATAATTTTTATGAGTTTGGCCTGGATAAAGCGGACCCTGCCGCCAACGCAGGCAGTATGAAAACCGATCCCTGGACGCTCAAAATTGAAGGTGAAGTGGCAAAACCACTGACGCTGGATCATCACGATTTGACCACTCGATTCCCGCTTGAAGAGCGCATCTACCGCATGCGCTGCGTCGAAGCCTGGTCGATGGTCGTGCCATGGGTTGGCTTCCCGCTGCATAAACTGCTGGCGTTGGTTGAACCCACCAGCAATGCAAAATATGTCTCTTTCCAGACGCTTTACTCGCCGGAGCAAATGCCAGGACAAAAGGACCGGTTTATCGGCGGTGGGCTGGCGTATCCCTACGTGGAAGGGCTTCGTCTGGATGAAGCCATGCACCCATTGACGCTGCTGACCGTTGGCGTGTATGGCAAGGCGCTGCCGCCGCAAAACGGTGCGCCTATCCGCTTAACCGTGCCGTGGAAATATGGTTTTAAGGGCATCAAATCGATTGTCAGCATCAAACTGACTCGCGAGCGCCCCCCTACAACCTGGAATTTGGCCGCCCCTGACGAATATGGATTTCTGGCGAACGTGAACCCACACGTCGATCACCCGCGCTGGTCTCAAGCCACGGAGCGTTTTATCGGCTCGGGCGGTGCGCTGGACGTCAAACGCCAGCCGACATTGCTGTTTAACGGCTATGCGGATCAAGTCGCGTCTCTTTATCGGGGCATCAACTTGCAGGAGAATTTCTAAGTGCGTTTAACCGCAAAGCAGATTACCGGGTTAAAGGTGATTTTACACCTTGCCGGTTTGCTTCCTTTTATATGGTTATTCTGGGCGGCCAGTCAGGGCTATTTCAGCGCCGATCCGGCCAAAGATATCCAACATTTTACCGGTAGGATGGCTCTGAAATTTTTGTTAGCCAGCTTGCTGATTTCACCCCTGGCACGCTACGCTAAACAGCCATTATTGATCCGCACTCGCCGCCTTTTAGGCTTGTGGTGTTTTGCCTGGGCAACGCTCCATTTGACCAGTTACGCGTTGCTGGAACTGGGGATTAACAATCTGGCATTGCTCGGAAGCGAGCTAATATCGCGCCCGTATTTAACGCTAGGTATTGTAAGCTGGGTAATACTGCTTGCGCTGACGTTAACCTCAACACAGTATGCGCAGCGAAAATTGGGCAGACGCTGGCAATTGCTGCATAACTTCGTTTATCTCGTTGCGATCCTGGCGCCGATACATTACCTGTGGTCGGTAAAGATTTTATCGCCGCAACCTGTCATCTATGCGTTGCTCGCACTCGGGCTTCTGGCATGGCGTTACAAGAAGTTCCGCCAGTGGTGGCGATAATCCGCTAAACTGTGCGTTTTCCCGCAGAATACCCATCAACCGCGAATCTTTTTGGCTTTGCGGTTGATAATCTTCCCTGATAAGACCAGTATTTAGCTGCCAAATGCTACGAAATCGTTATAATGTGCGACTTTGGTTTTCCTGACAGGGGTTTTGAGCCTCTGAAAAGGTGACAATTGCGCGTTGAAGGTATATTTTGTTTTTTTACCCGAGATTCGCAGGAGATAGCGGCACAATGGCTGATAAATTCCACATCTTAGTTCTGAACGGACCGAACCTTAACATGCTCGGAACCCGTGAGCCGGAGAAGTATGGCTCTCTGACATTAAGCGAAATTGTTAACCGTCTGAGTACGGAAGCAGCGTCACTCAATGTGGAACTGGATCATTTTCAGTCAAATGCGGAGTACGCAATCATCGACCGAATTCATCAGGCTAAAGACACTGTGGACTATATCCTGATTAATCCGGCCGCGTTTACGCACACCAGTGTAGCTATCCGCGACGCACTGCTTGCCGTGAGCATCCCGTTTATCGAGATCCACCTGAGCAATGTGCATGCCCGTGAACCGTTCCGCCACCATTCATATCTGTCTGATATCGCCACGGGCGTTATCTGCGGACTTGGTGCTGACGGTTATTCATACGCTTTACAGACAGCGGTAAAACGCTTGTCACAATCACACTAAACAAGAGTACGGAACCCACTCATGGATATTCGTAAGATTAAAAAGCTGATCGAGCTGGTTGAAGAATCAGGCATCTCCGAACTGGAAATTTCTGAAGGCGAAGAGTCTGTACGCATCAGTCGTGCCGCGCCAAATGTTGGCTACCCAGTCATGCAGCAAGCTTATGCTGCACCTGTGATGCAACAGCCTGCTCTGTCTAACGCAGTCGCTCCGGCAGCAGAAGCGCCGGTTGCTGCAGCAGCAGAAATCAGTGGTCACATCGTACGTTCCCCAATGGTTGGTACTTTCTACCGCACCCCGAGCCCGGACGCGAAGGCGTTCATCGAAGTGGGTCAGAAAGTCAATGTAGGCGATACCCTGTGCATCGTTGAAGCCATGAAAATGATGAACCAAATCGAAGCAGACAAGTCTGGTACTGTGAAAGCGATTCTGGTCGAAAGTGGTCAGCCGGTAGAATTTGACGAGCCGCTGGTCGTCATCGAGTAACGAGGCGAACATGCTGGATAAAATTGTTATCGCCAACCGTGGCGAGATCGCATTGCGAATCCTTCGTGCCTGTAAAGAATTGGGCATTAAGACTGTTGCTGTGCATTCAAGCGCGGACCGCGATTTAAAACACGTATTACTGGCGGATGAGACGGTCTGTATCGGTCCGGCTCCGTCCGTAAAAAGTTATCTGAATATCCCGGCAATCATCAGCGCCGCTGAAATCACCGGCGCGGTGGCAATCCATCCGGGTTATGGCTTCCTCTCTGAGAATGCCAACTTTGCCGAGCAGGTTGAACGTTCTGGCTTTATCTTTATCGGCCCGAAAGCAGACACGATTCGCCTGATGGGTGACAAAGTCTCTGCAATCACCGCAATGAAGAAAGCTGGCGTACCAACTGTTCCTGGTTCCGACGGCCCTCTGACCGACGATATGGATGCTAACCGTGCCCATGCTAAACGCATTGGCTATCCGGTTATCATCAAAGCGTCCGGCGGCGGCGGCGGTCGTGGTATGCGCGTTGTACGTAGCGATACCGACCTGGCTCAGTCCATTGCCATGACCAAAGCTGAAGCGAAAGCGGCTTTCAGCAATGACATGGTTTACATGGAAAAATACCTGGAAAACCCACGTCACATCGAAATTCAGGTGTTGGCTGACGGTCAGGGTAACGCTATCTATCTGGCTGAGCGCGACTGCTCCATGCAGCGCCGTCACCAGAAAGTCGTTGAAGAAGCACCAGCGCCAGGCATCACGCCGGAACTGCGTCGCTACATCGGCGAGCGTTGCTCTAAAGCGTGCGTGGATATCGGTTATCGCGGTGCAGGTACGTTCGAGTTCCTGTTCGAAAACGGCGAGTTCTATTTCATCGAGATGAACACCCGTATTCAGGTTGAACACCCTGTCACCGAAATGATTACCGGTGTTGACCTGATTAAAGAACAGCTGCGTATCGCTGCGGGTCAGCCACTGTCCATCAAGCAGGAAGAAGTGATCGTCAAAGGTCATGCGGTAGAGTGTCGTATCAACGCCGAAGACCCGAACACCTTCCTGCCAAGCCCGGGTAAAATCACGCGTTTCCACGCGCCGGGCGGTTTTGGCGTGCGTTGGGAATCTCATATCTACGCTGGCTATACTGTGCCACCGTACTATGACTCAATGATTGGCAAGCTTATCTGCTATGGCGAAAATCGTGATGTGGCAATTGCCCGCATGAAGAACGCCTTGCAGGAACTGATCATCGACGGTATCAAAACCAACATTGATCTGCAGGTTCGTATCATGAACGACGAGCATTTCCAGAACGGTGGAACGAACATCCACTATCTGGAGAAAAAACTCGGTCTTCACGAAAAATAAGACTGCATTCTCATTAAAAGGCCGGAGATTCCGGCCTTTTTTATTTGTGGGGATCGCTAAGACCCATCATGTACAATCCCCGCTTTCTTCATCCACAAGGGATATAAAATGGACAAGCGTTTTGTTCAAGCCCATAAAGAAGCGCGCTGGGCGCTGTGGCTGACCCTTCTCTACCTTGTTGCTTGGTTAGTGACTGCTTACTTACCTGATTCGACCGCGGGGTTTACCGGCCTTCCACACTGGTTCGAAATGGCCTGCCTTCTGATGCCGCTGGTTTTTATTGTGCTGTGCTGGCTGATGGTGCGTTTTATCTTCCGCGATATCTCTTTGGAGGATAGCGATGCAAACTGAAATCATCGCCGTTCTGATTATTTATCTCTTCGTGGTATTCGGCCTTTCGGCTTACGCCATGCGCAAACGCAGCACCGGCTCGTTTCTCAGTGAGTATTTCCTGGGCAGCCGCTCGATGGGCGGTTTCGTTCTGGCGATGACGCTGACGGCAACCTATGTGAGCGCCAGCTCGTTTATCGGTGGCCCGGGTGCGGCGTATAAATATGGGCTGGGCTGGGTGCTGCTGGCGATGATTCAGGTCCCGACCATCTGGTTATCGCTGGGCATTTTAGGTAAAAAATTCGCGATTCTTGCCCGACGATACAATGCAATCACGCTGAATGACATGTTGCAGGCGCGCTACCAAAACCGCGCAGTGGTTTGGATCGCCAGCGTCAGTCTGCTGGTGGCATTCGTCGGTGCAATTGCCGTGCAATTCATCGGTGGCGCGCGATTGCTGGAAACCGCTGCGGGCATTAAATACGAAAATGGCCTGTTGATTTTCGGCATTACCATCGCGCTGTACACCGCGTTTGGCGGTTTCCGTGCCAGCGTGTTGAACGACACCATGCAAGGCATGGTGATGCTGATAGGCACGCTGGTGCTGCTGGTTGGCGTGATTTACGCGGCCGGCGGTTTGGGCAATGCGGTAGAAACGCTGGAGAAGATCGATCCGAAGCTGGTGAGCCCCCACGGTGCGGACGACATTCTTACCCCGGCATTTATGACGTCATTCTGGGTGCTGGTGTGCTTTGGCGTGATCGGTCTGCCCCATACCGCCGTGCGCTGTATCTCTTATAAAGACAGCAAAGCGGTTCACCGCGGAATTATTATCGGCACTGTCGTGGTGTCGCTGCTGATGCTGGGAATGCACCTGGCAGGGGCGCTAGGCCGCGCGATATTACCTAATCTGACGGTGCCGGATCAGGTGATCCCCACCTTAATGGTGCAAGTATTACCGCCGTGGGCCGCGGGTTTGTTCCTCGCCGCGCCAATGGCGGCCATAATGTCGAATGTGAATGCACATTTGTTGCAAGCCTCTGCCACGATCATTAAAGATCTGTGGCTCAGCGCACAACCCACTAAAATCCATAATGAGCATCGCCTGAAGCGTATCTCAACCTGGACAACGCTGGTGCTGGGCATTTTGATGATGCTTGCCGCATGGCGTCCACCGGAGATGATCATCTGGTTAAACCTGCTGGCATTCGGCGGACTGGAGGCGGTGTTCCTGTGGCCGCTGGTGCTCGGTCTGTACTGGGAACGCGCAAATGCGGCGGGTGCGCTCAGCGGAATGATTGTGGGTGGCGTACTGTACGCGGTGCTCGCCACGTTTAAAATTCAGTATCTGGGCTTCCATCCGATTGTGCCTTCGTTACTGTTAAGTTTGCTGGCGTTTGTGGTGGGGAACCGTTTCGGTCAACCCGTCCCACAGGCGGCCGTCATTTCTACTCATAAATAAAGAGTTTTGCCATGCCGTGGATCCAACTAAAACTGAATACAACCGGCGCGAACGCCGAAGAACTGAGTGATGCGTTAATGGAAGTCGGATCGGTTTCCATTACTTTCCAGGACACGCATGACACGCCGGTGTTTGAACCCTTGCCCGGCGAAACGCGCCTGTGGGGTGATACCGACGTCATCGGCCTGTTTGACGCAGAAACTGACATGAAAGACGTCGTGGCGATTCTGGAAAACCACCCGCTTCTGGGCGCAGGATTTGTGCATAAAATCGAGCAACTGGAAGACAAAGACTGGGAACGCGAGTGGATGGATAATTTCCACCCGATGCAGTTCGGCAAACGTCTGTGGATCTGCCCAAGCTGGCGCGATGTGCCGGATGCCAATGCCGTAAACGTGATGCTCGATCCGGGCCTGGCGTTTGGTACGGGTACCCATCCAACCACCTCTCTGTGCCTGCAATGGCTTGATGGACTGGATCTGGAAGGGAAAACGGTGATCGATTTCGGCTGTGGATCCGGGATCCTCGCCATTGCCGCACTGAAACTCGGCGCCGCCAAAGCGATCGGGATCGATATCGATCCGCAGGCAATTCAGGCCAGCCGCGATAATGCCGAGCGAAACGGGGTGTCCGATCGCCTTGAACTGTATTTACCTAATGACCAGCCAGAAGCCATGAGAGCGGATGTCGTGGTCGCAAATATCCTGGCAGGCCCGTTACGTGAGCTGGCACCGTTAATCAGCGTGCTGCCCGTTGAGGGCGGTTTACTGGGGCTTTCCGGTATTCTGGCCAGCCAGGCAGACAGCGTGTGTGAAGCCTACACTGAGCGCTTCGCTCTCGATCCGGTGGTTGAGAAAGAAGAGTGGTGTCGCATTACAGGTCGTAAGAAGTAATCCCTTCTGGCGTGATCGGTCGATCACGCCATTTTTACTGCAAAAATTCTCCACGCGCGTTATTTCCCTCCGGTATAATAACCTTGTAAATCATATGCCTATTATATGATTTAAATGACTAAATTCACCGGAAGAATATTATGACCCCATTTATTGGTAAGGCAGCAATCCTGGCGCTGAGCATCGTGTCTGCTTCAGCTTATGCATCTCACTGGAGCTATGAGGGCGAAGGTGCCCCGGAGCATTGGGGTGCGCTGGATGAGGCGTATAAAACCTGTCAAAGCGGAATGAACCAGTCCCCTGTTAATATTGACTCAACGATTAAAGCCCATCTCACACCGTTAAAAACCCATTACATCGATGGCCCTGTCACGCTGACCAATAACGGCCATACGATTCAGGCGGTCGAAAAGCCAGACACGGCAGATACGATCACGCTTGATAATCAGGCCTGGGCTTTGCAGCAATTCCACTTCCATGCGCCGAGTGAAAATACGATCCACGGTAAAAAATTCGACATGGAAATGCACCTTGTTCATAAAGATGCCGAGGGTGCACTGACCGTGGTTGCGGTGATGTTTGATAAAGGGGCCGCCAACGCAGAGCTTGATAAACTGTGGGGCATCATGCCAGGGCAAGCCGAACAATCCGCGACGCTGGAAACGAAACTTGACCTGAACAAACTGTTACCTAAAAACAAAACCTACTGGCGGTTTAGCGGTTCTCTGACGACGCCGCCTTGTTCAGAAGGGGTAACCTGGATTGTACTCAAAAATCCGATGACCCTCTCCGCCGCTCAGTTGGAAAAATTCACCCACACTATGCATCACGATAATAACCGCCCGGTACAGTCACTTCATGGGCGTGTTGTGGTTGAATAATGTTCACATTGCGCGCTGATATCATGTCCTGAAATGGGACCCAGATCGCAAAGAAGGGCAATAATCTGCTGCTAAAAACAGCAGATTATCCCGATTAAATGATTCATTCATCGAGAAATGATGAGAAGTTACGGGAATTTGTAAGCGTCTACAAAATAAATAAATCCACATAACACAATGATTTAATTAATGAATAATTCACTGACTTAACGTTGAGTAGCAATTCCTTGATCTGCAGCAGCAGATTGTTCAAAGTTTGGCCTTTCATCTCATGTAAAAAATGCGTAATATACGCCGCCTTGCAGTCACAGTATGGTCATTTCTTAACTCATGCGCATCGGACACTATCAGCTCAGAAATCGCCTGATCGCAGCGCCAATGGCAGGTATTACTGACCGGCCTTTTAGGACGCTGTGCTACGAGATGGGAGCCGGTTTAACCGTTTCCGAGATGATGTCGTCTAACCCGCAGGTTTGGGAAAGCGATAAATCCCGTCTACGGATGGTGCACGTTGATGAGCCAGGTATTCGCACCGTGCAAATTGCCGGAAGCGATCCTGAAGAAATGGCGCAAGCCGCGCGTATTAACGTTGAAAGTGGCGCCCAAATTATTGATATCAATATGGGTTGCCCGGCAAAAAAGGTGAATCGTAAGCTTGCAGGTTCAGCCCTTCTGCAATACCCCGATCAGGTGAAGTCGATCTTGTTGGGGGTGGTAAATGCAGTGGATGTTCCCGTTACGTTGAAAATTCGCACTGGTTGGGCGCCGGAACACCGTAACTGTGTAGAAATTGCCCAACTGGCCGAAGACTGTGGTATCCAGGCCCTGACCATTCATGGACGCACTCGCGCCTGTTTGTTCAACGGCAATGCGGAATACGACAGCATTCGGGCAGTTAAGCAGAAAGTTTCCATTCCGATTATCGCGAATGGCGACATAACTGACCCGCTAAAAGCCAGGGCTGTGCTCGACTATACAGGGGCAGATGCTCTGATGATAGGACGTGCCGCTCAGGGAAGACCCTGGATCTTTCGGGAAATCCAGCATTATCTGGACACTGGGGAGTTGCTTGCTCCACTGCCTCTGGCAGAGGTTAAGCGCTTGCTTTGTGCGCATATTCGGGAACTGCATGACTTTTACGGTCAGGCAAAAGGGTACCGAATTGCGCGGAAACACGTATCCTGGTATCTCCAGGAACACGCTCCAAATGACCAGTTTCGGCGCACATTCAACGCCATAGAGGATGCCAGCGTACAGCTGGAGGCGTTGGAGGCATACTTCGAAAATTTTGCGTAAACAGAAATAAAGAGCTGACAGAACTATGTTCGAACAACGCGTAAATTCTGACGTACTGACCGTTTCTACCGTTAACTCTCAGGATCAGGTGACTCAAAAACCTCTCCGTGACTCGGTTAAACAAGCACTGAAGAACTATTTTGCTCAACTGAATGGTCAGGATGTGAGTGACCTGTATGAGTTGGTACTGGCTGAAGTTGAACAGCCACTGTTGGACATGGTGATGCAATACACCCGCGGTAACCAAACCCGCGCTGCCCTGATGATGGGTATCAACCGTGGTACCCTGCGTAAGAAACTCAAAAAATACGGCATGAACTAATTTCGATTAGCTAACTGCTTGTTTAAAAAGGCGCTACCTGGCATGGGGACGCGCCTTTTTTATTGCCTGCGTTCCGTACCGTCAACCATTTGTAAACCTTCAGTTATCCTCCTTTTAAACGCCCGCTTTTCGTGTATATTTCCACCACTTCTTTCGCTCCTCTACCCCGGAACGACACAATGATTCGTAAATACTGGTGGCTGGTTATCTTTGCCGTCTCGGTTTTCCTTTTTGATGCGCTGCTCATGCAGTGGATTGAGCTGCTGAGCACCGAAACCGACAAGTGCCGTAATATGAATTCCGTGAATCCCTTAAAATTAGTCAACTGTTCGGATCTCGATTAAGCCCAAACGTCGGCAAAAACACTCTTTTCACCTATTAAAAACAGGGATTTAAATCCCTTTTCGTCATTCCCGTACGGTGATAATGTCACTGCCCTTTCCAGATGCTATTCCCTAACGTCTCACTACGAATGAGTTATACAGACCATGCTGGTTAGCCAATACAACCAAATCCTTGTCGTCATCTCCTTTGTCGTCGCCATCCTTGCTGCTTATACCGCACTCAATATGGCCGGACGAGTCGTCGGGAGCCAGGGCATTGCTGCACGCATTTGGCTCACAGGCGGTGGCGTGGCGATGGGCATCGGCATCTGGGCCATGCACTTCATCGGTATGCTGGCGATGGATCTTGCCATGAGCATGAGCTATGACGTCGCAATCACTGCGCTTTCAATGGCGATTGCAATTGGCTCCTCCATGTTTGCCCTATGGTTGGTGAGTGGTGAACAACTTCGTTTGCGACGTCTGTTACCGGGCGCTTTCGTGATGGGGACTGGCATCGTCGCGATGCATTACACTGGCATGGCGGCACTTGAGGTGTCGCCGGGAATTGTGTGGGATAAAACCTGGGTCGCCATTTCCGTCGCTATCGCGCTAGCGGCATCGCTGGTGGCGCTGTGGCTGACCTTTCGATTACGTTATGAAGCCGCGCAAGTTGCGCTGATGCGTCTGGGCGCGGCGTTAACAATGGGCATTGCGATTGCCGGCATGCATTACGCAGGCATGAAAGCGGCACAGTTTCCAGCCACAACGCAGATGCATCATCACGGGATTAATGGCAGTTGGCTGGCCATTCTGGTTAGCGTGGTCGCACTCTCGATTCTGGCGATCACATTGCTGGTCTCAATGCTTGATGCCCGGCTTCAGGCACGGACCACGTTGTTGGCCTCATCGCTTGCTGAAGCTAACCGTGAACTGGCGCAACTGGCCCTTCACGATACGCTGACACGATTGCCAAATCGTATTCTCTTTGAAGACCGACTCAGCCAGGCGATCAGCAAAGCTGACAGGGAAGGAACGCACTTCGCGCTGATGTTTATGGATCTTGATGGCTTTAAAGCCGTGAATGACGCCTACGGCCATGTCACTGGCGACAAGCTGTTGGTCGCAGTCACTAAGCGACTGCTGTTACCGCTGAAAGGGCAATACACACTTGCCCGCATCGGCGGTGATGAGTTTGTTCTGCTTATTGAAGCCAATGGACCTGATGATGCCGCCTCACTGGCCAACGCGCTGGTGCGCGCTATCGACAGTCCTTTCAGCGTTGACCCCTATGAACTGGTCGTGACCATTAGTATTGGCATTGCATTGTATCCGCACGATGGGAAAACCGATCGTGAAATGATGTTCAACGCCGATGCCGCGATGTATCACACCAAGCATGTTGGGCGGAATGGGTATCAATTTTTTCAGCCGTCGATGAACACACTGGCGCAAACGCATTTACAGTTGATGAACGATCTGTGGATGGCCGTTGAGCGCGATGAACTGCGCCTACACTATCAGCCGAAGTTTCATGCCCCCGCAGGTCCTGTTCTGGGCTTCGAAGCACTGCTGCGCTGGGAACATCCAAAACAAGGGTTGTTGACTCCTGATGTGTTTCTTAAGGTGGCAGAGAAAACCGGTTTGATTATTCCGATAGGTAACTGGGTGATCAATGAAGCGTGTCGACAACTGCGCGCGTGGCATATTCAGGGCCACACGGATTGGTCGGTGGCCGTTAATTTGTCGACCCTGCAGTTTGAGCAACCTTCGCTGGTAAATACCGTGCTCGATTGCCTGGCCCGGCATCTGCTTCCACCAGAATCGTTGATCCTGGAAGTGACAGAAACTACCGCGATGAATAATCCGGACGAAAGCGTAAGGATTCTTACAGAGCTGACGAATGCGGGAGTCAAAGCGTCTATTGATGATTTTGGAACAGGGTATTCCAGCCTGCTTTATCTCAAGCGACTTCCCGCCTGCGAATTGAAAATTGATCGCGCGTTTGTGAAAGATCTGAGCGGTGAAAGTGATGATGCCACTATCGTCTCTGCCATTGTCGCACTCGCAAAAACGTTAAATCTTAAAGTGGTTGCCGAAGGGGTAGAAACCGAGGCGCAGCAGGCATTCCTGACGGAGCTTGGCTGCAATATGCTTCAGGGATATCTGCTCGGCAAACCCGTATCGGCACAAGCCGTTGAGGAACTTTGTCATAGTCCCGAGATGATAAAAAATAACCTTTCTCATGACATCGCCCCTTAAGAGGCAACATAATATTTTACGGGTGGCTTACGCGTGATGTTTAACGTCGCCAGAATATTATCTACTAACGCTGGCGCTTGTTGATAAAGGTTAATACTCTCGCTATTCATCAACCAGTTTTTAATTAACCCGCTAAAAAAACCGTGAAAAACAACCAGCGTCATATCAATATTAATCTGCGGATCAATAACGCCCTGAGCCAGACATTTCTCCAGTAACGCCCGTACATTGTCATAATTGAAACCAATTCTTTTTCTAATATCACATTCTGATGTCAATTCTTTATTAAATTCACACTTATGATACAGGATTTGCAGCAGGGATTTTTGGCGAGGTTCATGAGCGATGTATTGCAAGGCAACGATAAAACGCTCCCGAAGAGTGAATAACGGATCGTCTCTTGTATCCAGAGTAAGACGTTCATCAATCAAATCACTTAGCGGTAACTGTTGATCCCATATCGCATTAAACAATTCAGTTTTACTGGTGAAATGCCAGTATACCGCACCGCGCGTCAGGCCTGCCGCATCTGCGATATCCGTCAGTGTGGTGCTGGCTACGCCACGCGTAGAGAATTGTGTGATGGCCGCCTCAATCAACTGTTGCCGCGTTTTTTGTGCCTCTTCTTTTGTTTTGCGTGCCATAGACTCTTATCCATCACATAAATATTTGCACTCACTGTTGAATCCGTAGCGCTCACCGTCCAGGCAGTATTCACTAAATTCCCGTTTTGCTTTGAACAAAAAAAGTCAATTTGAGGAACCAATAATTTCCGCAAATGAATTCCGATAATTAAATTCATTAAACATATAAATAACCGAGAGTGAAAATAAAATCCCTCTTTGTTTATAGGCCACCACATCCTTCATTTACCACGTTTTAATCTGAATTATGTATTAATAGACCCTGTGCCGCACTTATAAATTAAAAAAAGCCAACGCACCTCATTATGATGTGCGCTGGATTTTTGACTTTTTGCCTTTCTCTTTTTTCATATCCCCACGGCAGATATCAGTTTATTGTTTTTAAAGGAACAGTAATGACGACACACTTCAGGCTTTTACCTCTATCCGTTTTTTTTGTCTACGCCACACTGCTGACAGGCTGTGATGGTTCTGACAACCCAAAGCAAAGCGCACAGGCTCCGCAGGTAACGGTTTATGTCGTGAAAAGTGCGCCTTTGGCAGTGACAACTGAATTGCCAGGGCGAACAGATGCATTTCGCGTCGCTGAGGTTCGCCCGCAGGTAAGCGGCATTGTTTTACGTCGTAATTTCACTGAAGGCAGCGACGTCAGCGCTGGTGATTCTCTTTATCAAATCGATCCTGCAACGTATAAAGCTGCCTATGACAGCGCTAAAGGGGAGATGGCAAAAGCCGAGGCGGCAGCAAACATTGCTCACTTGACGGTGAAACGTTACGAGCCATTGGTAGGGACACAATATATTAGTCGGCAAGAGTACGATCAGGCCGTAGCCAATGCCAGGCAAGCCGACGCCAGCGTTATTGCAGCGCAAGCGAGTGTCGAAACCGCACGTATTAATCTCGCCTATACCAAAGTGTCATCCCCTATTAATGGACGTATTGGTAAATCCAGCGTAACCGAAGGCGCGTTGGTCACGAACGGGCAGGCGTCTGCCCTGGCGACCGTCCAGCAGCTTGATCCGATCTATGTTGATGTTACGCAGTCCAGCAATGATTTTATGCATCTGAAGCAGTCCAATTTACAGAAAAACAACGCTACCAGCAGCGTCCAGCTGTTAATGGAAAATGGTCAGCCTTACCCACTCAAAGGCTCGCTGCAATTTTCGGATGTCACTGTCGACGAAAGTACAGGTTCCATCACGCTTCGCGCCGTATTTCCCAATCCTCAACACAGACTGTTGCCGGGTATGTTCGTGCGCGCCCGTATTGATGAAGGCATACAGCCTGACGCCATTTTAGTGCCTCAGCAGGGCGTGACCCGCACCCCACGTGGCGATGCAACCGTTCTGGTGGTGAATGATAAAGACCAGGTTGAATTGCGTAACGTTATTGCGCCTCAGGCCATTGGAGAACGCTGGTTGATCGCTGAAGGACTCAAAGATGGCGATCGCGTGGTCGTCAGTGGCCTGCAGAAAATCCATCCTGGCGCCACCGTGGTTGCGGTGCCTGATTCCGCTTCCAAAACAGCCAGTTAAGGGATTACGAAATGGCTAATTTCTTTATTCAAAGGCCGATTTTCGCCTGGGTACTTGCCATCATTCTGATGATTGCGGGCGGGCTGGCTATTCTTCAATTGCCCGTGGCGCAATATCCAACTATTGCACCTCCCGCCGTTGCCGTCACCGCAACGTATCCCGGCGCGGATGCACAAACGGTGCAAGATACCGTGACGCAGGTTATCGAACAGAATATGAATGGTATCGATAACCTGATGTACATGTCTTCCACCAGCGATTCAGCGGGTAACGTCACGATCACGTTGACCTTTCAGTCCGGTACCGATCCTGATATCGCGCAGGTGCAGGTTCAGAACAAACTGCAGCTCGCCATGCCGCTGCTGCCACAAGAAGTTCAGCAGCAAGGTATTGGCGTGGAGAAATCCAGCAGCAGCTTCCTTCTGGTAGCCGGTTTTGTCTCCGATAATAAAACGCTGACGCAGGACGATATCTCAGACTACGTGGCGTCGAACGTCAAAGACGCGATCAGTCGTACGTCGGGCGTGGGTGACGTTCAGCTATTTGGCGCGCAGTACGCCATGCGTATTTGGCTCGACAGCAATGCATTAAACAAATTTCAGCTAACGCCACTGGATGTCATCAACCAACTAAAAATCCAGAATAACCAAATCGCTGCTGGTCAGTTAGGTGGAACGCCATCGATTCCGGGGCAACAGTTAAATGCCTCTATCATCGCGCAAACCCGCCTAAAAACCCCGGAAGAGTTTGGAAACGTCACGCTGAAAGTGAATCAAGATGGCTCAATGGTGCATCTGAAAGATGTGGCTCGCGTTGAGCTTGGTGGCGAAAACTATAATATGGTGACCAAGATTAATGGTCAGGCTGCGACGGGTCTTGGGATTAAGCTGGCAACGGGGGCAAACGCGCTTGATACTGCAGCGGCGATCAAATCAAAGCTCGCGGAATTACAGTCCTTTTTCCCGCAAGGAGTGAAAGTCGTCTATCCCTACGACACGACCCCTTTCGTCAAAATCTCCATTCATGAAGTGATTAAAACGCTGTTCGAGGCGATTGTCCTCGTTTTCCTGGTGATGTATTTGTTCCTGCAAAACCTGCGCGCCACGCTCATTCCCACCATCGCAGTGCCGGTTGTCTTGCTCGGTACTTTTGCCATTTTGTCGGCATTTGGGTTTTCCATCAACACGCTCACCATGTTTGGCATGGTGTTGGCCATAGGGTTGTTGGTCGACGATGCTATCGTGGTCGTTGAAAACGTCGAACGCGTCATGGTAGAAGACAAGCTACCGCCTAAAGAGGCGACGCAAAAATCAATGGAGCAAATTCAGGGCGCGTTAGTTGGCATCGCAATGGTGCTTTCAGCGGTGTTTATACCGATGGCCTTTTTTGGTGGTTCTACCGGAGCTATTTACCGCCAGTTCTCACTGACCATCGTTTCTGCAATGGCGCTTTCCGTTTTAGTCGCACTGATTCTGACACCTGCCCTCTGCGCGACGCTGCTGAAACCGGCCTCTGAAGAGCACCATGCAAAAGGCGGTTTCTTTGCCTGGTTTAATACACTCTTTGATAAAAGCGTCGACCATTACAGTAACAGCGTCAGCGGGATCCTTCGTAAAACGGGACGCTACCTTGTGATTTATATGCTGATCGTTGGCGGCATGGCGGTGCTCTTTTTGCGTCTCCCCACCTCTTTCCTGCCAGAAGAGGATCAGGGCGTGTTCATGACAATGGTTCAGCTACCCGCCGGTGCGACGCAAACCCGCACGCAGCAAATTCTGGATCAGGTTCAGCAATACTATTTGACCGAAGAAAAAGCGAACGTTGAGTCGGTCTTTACGGTTAATGGTTTTAGTTTCAGCGGTCAGGGACAAAACTCAGGTATCGCGTTTGTCAGCCTCAAACCGTGGGAAGACCGTCCTGGGGAAAAAAATGGCGTCGAAGCGATAGTGGGCCGTGCAACAAAAGCCTTTAGTCAGATTAAAGATGGTCTTGTTTTTCCCTTTAATCTCCCTGCCATTATCGAGTTGGGTACCGCAACGGGATTCGACTTTGAGTTAATCGATCAGGCAAACCTGGGACATACCTCCCTCACGCAGGCCCGAAATCAACTCCTGGGAATGGTCAAAGACCACCCTGACCTGCTGGTGCGTGTACGTCCTAATGGATTGGAAGACACGCCGCAGTTCAAGCTCGATATTGATCAGGAGAAAGCCCAGGCGCTAGGCGTCAGCGTATCTGATATCAACCAGACGATTTCTACTGCGCTGGGAGGAACATACGTTAATGACTTCATCGATCACGGCCGTGTCAAAAAAGTCTACGCGCAAGCAGCTGCGCAGTTCCGCATGTTACCGGGTGATATCAATAATCTTTATGTACGCAGTGCAAACGGCGAGATGGTCCCGTTCTCCGCCTTCAGCACTTCACGCTGGGTTTCCGGTTCACCGCGACTTGAGCGCTACAACGGCATGCCCTCAATGGAAATACTTGGGGAGTCTGCGCCCGGCAAGAGTACAGGTGAAGCCATGGCCATGCTGGAAAGCCTGGCGAAGAAACTGCCTTCAGGAATTGGCTACGACTGGACGGGAATGTCGTACCAGGAGCGACTGTCTGGAAATCAGGCACCCGCGCTTTATGCTATCTCACTTATCATCGTGTTCTTGTGTTTGGCTGCACTTTACGAGAGCTGGTCGATTCCATTTTCGGTGATGTTAGTGGTGCCATTAGGCGTTATTGGCGCACTCCTCGGTGCATCCCTGCGCGGACTGAACAACGATGTCTATTTCCAGGTAGGTCTTCTCACCACCATTGGGCTTTCTGCTAAGAATGCCATTCTGATTGTTGAGTTTGCTAAAGACCTGATGGAAAAAGAAGGCAAAGGGGTTGTTGAAGCTACGTTAGACGCTTCGCGTATGCGGCTTCGCCCCATTCTGATGACTTCTCTGGCGTTCATTCTGGGCGTAATGCCGTTAGTGATCAGTAACGGCGCAGGGAGCGGCGCACAAAATGCGGTAGGCACAGGTGTCATGGGCGGGATGTTGTCCGCGACGCTGCTGGCTATCTTTTTTGTTCCCGTCTTTTTTGTTGTCGTAAGACGGCGATTTAATCATCAACATCATTAAAAAAAGCAGTAGGCGCTGAATGGCGCCTACTGCTTTATGTTTAAACAAGTATTAGCCCCTTTTAAACGAAGCCGATAAGATAATGAAACATTTTAATATTTTTAATTAAGTTCATTCTGTTCGATATTACTTTTAAATCTTCATTCATGCGCTCAGCTGTCCCTCTCCATCATTTTTACAAACCACATACTTTGAGATTATTCATCTAGCTTCGGTAGCCCTGAGTAGTGATAAAATAGCGCTCAGCTCGGTAAATACCCTATTGGATTTATGGCGAGTCAGTTTTTATTCTGAGGTAACATCATGAAAAGATTCATTTGCGTTGCAACGCTCGCTGCGCTTCTGGCTGGTTGTGCCCACGATTCTCCGTGTGTACCGGTTTACGACGATCAAGGCCGCCTTGTCCATACCAATACGTGTATGAAAGGTACCACTCAGGATAACTGGGAAACAGCTGGCGCGATTGCTGGCGGGGCTGCGGCTATTGCCGGTCTGACGTTGGGTATCGTTGCGTTAACCAAATAAAGCTCTCTGACAAAAGCGCGGTATCTCCGCGCTTTTGCTTCATACCAGTGCAGTTATTTCTCTCTCTGTTAAAAATCTTCCCTGTAACAATTCTGTGCCTCTTTTCATCTTTGATTGTTCTCACGTTTTTATTTACTCGAAATCTAAGTTGCACTGTAATACGTGATATTTTTCACAGATTAATAACATTCAGTATCCTGCCAATATTCACGTCTGAAACCATCTCAATAATTCCAGTTTCGTCTCATCAACTTTTGCTCTGATTTGTGGCGTAGGTTGTCATTTCGCACCATTTCAGGGCGCTTGATTTAAATATCCCTGTCTACACTCAGCATTACGCGTTCAGATAACTCTCTTTTTAGCTGAATACGAAAACTGGCATTACGTTTGCTTTATAAACGTCGGCCAACGCCACAGACAGGTAAAAGCGTTTTAAAACGACTTTCTATAACAATAATTTTCGCCACACAGGATGCATATGAAAAAGACGATGATAGCCAGCCTGGCCGCAGCCGGCATGTTGTTTGCAGTTGCGGGTCAGGCGCATGCAGGCGCAACTCTGGATGCCGTGAAAAAGAAAGGCTTTGTACAGTGCGGTATTAGCGATGGGTTACCGGGTTTCTCCTACGCGGATGCCAACGGGAAATTCTCTGGGATCGACGTTGACGTTTGCCGGGGCGTTGCAGCGGCTCTCTTCGGTGATGATACCAAAGTAAAATACACCCCACTGACGGCGAAAGAACGCTTCACCGCTTTGCAATCTGGTGAAGTTGATGTGCTCTCTCGTAATACGACCTGGACCTCGTCTCGCGATACTGGCATGGGAATGACGTTTACGGGCGTCACCTATTATGACGGTATCGGCTTCCTGACTCACAATAAAGCGGGCCTTAAGAGTGCAAAAGAACTCGACGGTGCGACTGTCTGTATCCAGGCCGGTACTGATACCGAGTTGAACGTCGCGGATTATTTCAAAGCGAATAAGATGAAATACACCCCAGTGACGTTCGATCGTTCTGATGAGTCAGCAAAAGCACTGGAATCAGGCCGCTGCGATACCCTGGCATCTGACCAGTCTCAGCTGTATGCCCTGCGCATTAAGCTCAGCAATCCTGCCGAGTGGATTGTTCTGCCTGAAGTTATCTCTAAAGAACCTCTTGGTCCCGTCGTACGTCGCGGTGATGAAGAGTGGACTTCGATTGTTAAATGGACTCTCTTCGCCATGCTGAATGCCGAAGAAATGGGGATTAATTCGAAGAACGTCGATGAGAAAGCGGCGGCGCCATCCACTCCGGATATGGCTCATCTTCTGGGTAAAGAAGGTGATTACGGCAAGGATCTCAAGCTCGATAACAAGTGGGCTTACAACATCATTAAACACGTTGGCAACTACGGAGAGATCTTCGAGCGTAACGTGGGATCGGAAAGCCCTCTGAAAATCAAACGTGGCCAGAACAACCTCTGGAACAACGGCGGCATCCAGTACGCGCCACCAGTACGCTAGTTTTTAGCTGTAACGGGCACTGCATGAGCGGTGCCCAGCCCAGAGTCATGGTTACCGAGGTTTCTTTATGTCCCATCGCCGCTTAGCCTTAAAAGGAAAACTTTCCTTTTCGCATCCCGCGGTCCGCGCCTGGCTATTTCAGATCATTGCCATTGTCGTCGTCGTGGTCGTTGCGATTTATTTGATTCATAACACCGTAACTAACCTGAGCAATCGCGGCATTACTTCGGGCTTTGCCTTTCTGGATCGCACTGCTGGATTTGGAATTGTGCAGCACCTGATTGATTATCAGGAGAGCGATACGTATGGCAGAGTATTTCTGGTTGGCCTGCTGAATACGCTTCTGGTCTCTGCACTGTGTATCGTCTTTGCTTCATTCCTCGGATTTTTCCTCGGCCTCGCCCGATTATCTGAAAACTGGCTCCTGCGTAAACTTTCTACGGTTTATATCGAGACGTTTCGCAACATTCCGCCCCTGTTGCAGATCTTTTTCTGGTATTTCGCCGTCCTGCGTAATCTGCCGGGGCCACGCCAGGCCATTGATGCTTTTGAGTTATTTTTTCTCAGCAATCGCGGGTTGTATATTCCCTCGCCAATGGCTGGCGAAGGATTATGGGCTGCTATTGCCGCTATTATTATCGCTGTTGCAGTATCCGTTGGGCTGTTTCGCTATAACCGCATGCATCAGATTAAAACCGGGCAGCTTCGCAAAACCTGGCCCGTCGGATTACTTTTGATCGTGGGTTTACCTTTACTGGCCCAAGGGATATTTGGTTCAGCACTGCATTGGGATATTCCGGAACTGCGTGGATTTAACTTCCGTGGTGGGATGGTATTGATTCCTGAGCTGGCTGCTCTTACGTTGGCACTTTCCATTTATACGTCTGCATTTATTGCAGAAATTATTCGCTCTGGTATTCAGGCTGTTCCACACGGGCAGCATGAAGCAGCGCGATCGCTCGGACTCCCAAACCCGGTCACACTCCGTCAGGTGATCATTCCTCAGGCTTTACGCGTGATCATCCCGCCGCTGACCAGTCAGTATCTGAATATTGCTAAAAACTCTTCGTTGGCTGCCGCTATCGGTTATCCCGATATGGTTTCACTGTTCGCCGGGACAGTGCTTAACCAGACGGGACAAGCTATCGAAACGATCGCCATCACCATGTCGGTTTATCTGGTTATTAGCCTGACAATCTCTCTGTTGATGAATATCTATAACCGTCGCATCGCACTGGTCGAGCGTTAAGGAGCCATGATGACAAAAGCCGTACTGTCTCACGCCCCGCGCCCTTCTAGCGCTGGGGGCTGGCGTTTTATCGCCTGGGCACGTAAAAATCTGTTCTCCTCCTGGAGTAACAGTCTTCTCACCATCATCTGTCTTTGGCTGATGTGGGAACTTATCCCGCCGCTTATAAACTGGGCATTTCTACAGGCAAACTGGGTTGGCTCCACACGGGCTGACTGCACCAAAGCGGGCGCATGTTGGGTATTCATTCATGAGCGTTTTGGCCAGTTCATGTATGGCTTGTATCCACACGATCAACGCTGGCGTATCAACGTGGCCCTGATCGTTGGGTTGTTGTCGATCGTTCCGATGTTCTGGAAACATTTGCCACGCCGTGGGCGCTACATTGCTTGCTGGGCAGTGGTTTATCCGCTGATTGTTTGGTTGTTGCTATACGGGGGAGTTCTGGGGCTTGAGCGGGTCGAAACTCGCCAGTGGGGTGGGCTGACATTAACCTTGATCATCGCTTCAGTCGGGATCGCAGGCGCGCTGCCGCTGGGTATTTTGTTGGCGCTTGGCCGTCGTTCAACGATGCCGGTAGTGCGTGTGCTTTCAGTGATCTTTATCGAGTTCTGGCGCGGCGTGCCGCTGATTACCGTGCTGTTTATGTCGTCGGTGATGTTGCCATTATTCATGGCGGAAGGTACTACGATCGACAAGCTGATCCGCGCACTCGTAGGCGTTATTTTATTTCAGTCCGCTTATGTCGCAGAAGTCGTTCGCGGTGGGTTACAGGCTCTGCCAAAAGGACAATACGAAGCGGCTGAATCACTGGCACTCGGATACTGGAAAACGCAGGGGTTAGTGATTTTACCGCAGGCCCTCAAACTGGTTATTCCAGGGCTTGTGAATACGATTATTGCCCTCTTTAAAGATACGAGCCTGGTGATCATTATTGGGTTATTCGATCTTTTCAGCAGTGTTCAACAGGCTACCGTAGACCCTGTATGGCTTGGCATGTCGACCGAAGGCTATGTCTTTGCCGCACTGATTTACTGGATTTTTTGTTTCAGCATGTCGCGCTATAGCCAGCATCTTGAGAAACGTTTTAACACCGGGCGGACACCGCACTGAGGAACTTATGAGCAAAATTATTATGACCCCTGTGACCCCTGCTGACGCGATGATTACCCTGGAAAACGTCAATAAATGGTACGGACAGTTTCACGTACTGAAAAATATCAACCTGAAGGTAACGCAAGGCGAACGTATCGTCCTGTGTGGCCCATCGGGTTCTGGAAAGTCGACAACTATTCGTTGTATTAATCATCTCGAAGAACATCAGCAAGGACGCATCGTCGTTGATGGGATCGAGTTGGATGAAGATATTCGCAATATTGAACGCGTGCGCCAGGAAGTGGGCATGGTATTCCAACACTTCAATTTGTTCCCGCATCTAACGGTATTGCAGAACTGTACGCTGGCCCCTATTTGGGTCAAGAAGATGTCTAAAAAGGATGCCGAAGTCTTAGGGATGCATTATCTGGAACGTGTTCGTATTGCCGAGCATGCGCATAAATTCCCTGGGCAAATTTCAGGAGGGCAGCAGCAGCGCGTTGCGATTGCGCGTTCCCTGTGTATGAAGCCCAAAATTATGCTGTTTGATGAGCCTACGTCAGCCCTTGACCCGGAGATGGTTAAAGAGGTGTTGGATACGATGATTGGTCTGGCTCAGTCGGGAATGACCATGCTCTGCGTGACACATGAAATGGGATTTGCGAGAACGGTGGCAGATAGAGTGATCTTTATGGACCGAGGTGAAATTGTGGAACAGGCACCGCCGGAAGAGTTTTTCGCCAATCCGAAATCTGAACGTACAAGAGCGTTCTTATCGCAGGTTATCCATTAACTGATTGAATAAACAGGATATTACGCCTGGGGGAATATCATCCTCGGGCGTAGTAATGCAGAAGTTAGCGTAAGACTCATGAGATCGCCCAATGCAAAAAGGCCATCCTTTCGGATGGCCTTTTCACTTAATTGATGTCTGGCAGTTCCCTACTCTCACATGGGGAGACCCCACACTACCATCGGCGCTACGGCGTTTCACTTCTGAGTTCGGCATGGGGTCAGGTGGGACCACCGCGCTAAAGCCGCCAGACAAATTCTTTTACTTAGTGCCAAACTTAAACCCGTGTTAAGTGGTGCTGATACCCAGAGTCGAACTGGGGACCTCACCCTTACCAAGGGTGCGCTCTACCAACTGAGCCATATCAGCACGCTAAATTTGATGCCTGGCAGTTCCCTACTCTCACATGGGGAGACCCCACACTACCATCGGCGCTACGGCGTTTCACTTCTGAGTTCGGCATGGGGTCAGGTGGGACCACCGCGCTAAAGCCGCCAGGCAAATTCTGTTATCAACATGCATCTCTGCACGTCAATTAATCTGTTATCAAGCTGAATATCGTCTCTTTCCGCCAAAACAGCTTCGGCGTTGTAAGGTTAAGCCTCACGGTTCATTAGTATCGGTTAGCTCAACGTATCGCTACGCTTACACACCCGACCTATCAACGTCGTAGTCTTCAACGTTCCTTCAGGACTCTCAAGGAGTCAGGGAGAACTCATCTCGGGGCAAGTTTCGTGCTTAGATGCTTTCAGCACTTATCTTTTCCGCATTTAGCTACCGGGCAATGCCATTGGCATGACAACCCGAACACCAGTGATGCGTCCACTCCGGTCCTCTCGTACTAGGAGCAGCCCCCCTCAATTCTCCAGCGCCCACGGCAGATAGGGACCGAACTGTCTCACGACGTTCTAAACCCAGCTCGCGTACCACTTTAAACGGCGAACAGCCGTACCCTTGGGACCTACTTCAGCCCCAGGATGTGATGAGCCGACATCGAGGTGCCAAACACCGCCGTCGATATGAACTCTTGGGCGGTATCAGCCTGTTATCCCCGGAGTACCTTTTATCCGTTGAGCGATGGCCCTTCCATTCAGAACCACCGGATCACTATGACCTGCTTTCGCACCTGCTCGAGCCGTCACTCTCGCAGTCAAGCTAGCTTATGCCATTGCACTAACCTCCTGATGTCCGACCAGGATTAGCTAACCTTCGTGCTCCTCCGTTACTCTTTAGGAGGAGACCGCCCCAGTCAAACTACCCACCAGACACTGTCCGCAACCCGGATTACGGGTCTACGTTAGAACACCAGCCATTAAAGGGTGGTATTTCAAGGTTGGCTCCACGCAGACTGGCGTCCACGCTTCAAAGCCTCCCACCTATCCTACACATCAAGGACCAGTGTTCAGTGTCAAGCTATAGTAAAGGTTCACGGGGTCTTTCCGTCTTGCCGCGGGTACACTGCATCTTCACAGCGAGTTCAATTTCACTGAGTCTCGGGTGGAGACAGCCTGGCCATCATTACGCCATTCGTGCAGGTCGGAACTTACCCGACAAGGAATTTCGCTACCTTAGGACCGTTATAGTTACGGCCGCCGTTTACCGGGGCTTCGATCAAGAGCTTCGCGTTACCGCTAACCCCATCAATTAACCTTCCGGCACCGGGCAGGCGTCACACCGTATACGTCCACTTTCGTGTTTGCACAGTGCTGTGTTTTTAATAAACAGTTGCAGCCAGCTGGTATCTTCGACTGATTTCAGCTCCACGAGCAAGTCGCTTCACTTACCATCAGCGTGCCTTCTCCCGAAGTTACGGCACCATTTTGCCTAGTTCCTTCACCCGAGTTCTCTCAAGCGCCTTGGTATTCTCTACCTGACCACCTGTGTCGGTTTGGGGTACGATTTGATGTTACCTGATGCTTAGAGGCTTTTCCTGGAAGCAGGGCATTTGTTACTTCAGCACCGTAGTGCCTCGTCATCACACCTCAGCGTTAATAAGCGTCCGGATTTACCTAAACGCTCCGCCTACATGCTTAAACCGGGACAACCGTCGCCCGGCTAACATAGCCTTCTCCGTCCCCCCTTCGCAGTAACACCGAGTACAGGAATATTAACCTGTTTCCCATCGACTACGCCTTTCGGCCTCGCCTTAGGGGTCGACTCACCCTGCCCCGATTAACGTTGGACAGGAACCCTTGGTCTTCCGGCGAGCGGGCTTTTCACCCGCTTTATCGTTACTTATGTCAGCATTCGCACTTCTGATACCTCCAGCATCCCTCACAGGACACCTTCGACGGCTTACAGAACGCTCCCCTACCCAACAACGCATAAGCGTCGCTGCCGCAGCTTCGGTGCACAGTTTAGCCCCGTTACATCTTCCGCGCAGGCCGACTCGACCAGTGAGCTATTACGCTTTCTTTAAATGATGGCTGCTTCTAAGCCAACATCCTGGCTGTCTGTGCCTTCCCACATCGTTTCCCACTTAACTGTGACTTTGGGACCTTAGCTGGCGGTCTGGGTTGTTTCCCTCTTCACGACGGACGTTAGCACCCGCCGTGTGTCTCCCGTGATAACATTCTTCGGTATTCGTAGTTTGCATCGGGTTGGTAAGCCGGGATGGCCCCCTAGCCGAAACAGTGCTCTACCCCCGAAGATGAGTTCACGAGGCGCTACCTAAATAGCTTTCGGGGAGAACCAGCTATCTCCCGGTTTGATTGGCCTTTCACCCCCAGCCACAAGTCATCCGCTAATTTTTCAACATTAGTCGGTTCGGTCCTCCAGTTAGTGTTACCCAACCTTCAACCTGCCCATGGCTAGATCACCGGGTTTCGGGTCTATACCCTGCAACTTAACGCCCAGTTAAGACTCGGTTTCCCTTCGGCTCCCCTATACGGTTAACCTTGCTACAGAATATAAGTCGCTGACCCATTATACAAAAGGTACGCAGTCACCCTGATAAATCAAGGCTCCCACTGCTTGTACGTACACGGTTTCAGGTTCTGTTTCACTCCCCTCGCCGGGGTTCTTTTCGCCTTTCCCTCACGGTACTGGTTCACTATCGGTCAGTCAGGAGTATTTAGCCTTGGAGGATGGTCCCCCCATATTCAGACAGGATACCACGTGTCCCGCCCTACTCTTCGAACTCACAGTATGTGCATTTTTGTGTACGGGAGTATCACCCTGTACCCTGCGACTTTCCAGACGCTTCCACTAACACACAAACTGATTCAGGTTCTGGGCTGTTCCCCGTTCGCTCGCCGCTACTGGGGGAATCTCGGTTGATTTCTTTTCCTCAGGGTACTTAGATGTTTCAGTTCCCCTGGTTCGCTTCGTTAAGCTATGTATTCACTTAACGATAGTGCAACGGATTGCACTGGGTTTCCCCATTCGGAAATCGTCGGTTATAACGGTTCATATCACCTTACCGACGCTTATCGCAGATTAGCACGTCCTTCATCGCCTCTGACTGCCTAGGCATCCACCGTGTACGCTTAGTCGCTTAACCTCACAACCCGAAGATGTTTCGTAAAACACCCGCAGTGTTGCGAAAATTTGAGAGACTCGAACACACCGCTTATCTGCTCTTATTACGGAGAGCAGACACAGTGTGTCGTTTCAATTTTCAGCTTGATCCAGATTTTTAAAGAGCAAATATCTCAAACATGACTTACTGTTTACACAGTGCAATCAGTTTTGAGATACAGAGGTCGGCGACTTTCACTCACAAACCAGCAAGTGGCGTCCCCTAGGGGATTCGAACCCCTGTTACCGCCGTGAAAGGGCGGTGTCCTGGGCCTCTAGACGAAGGGGACGTGTAAGTCTCAATCGCAAGACGCCTTGCTATTTACTTTTCATCAGACAATCTGTGTGGACACTACAAAGGCAGGTTCTTCAGGTAAGGAGGTGATCCAACCGCAGGTTCCCCTACGGTTACCTTGTTACGACTTCACCCCAGTCATGAATCACAAAGTGGTAAGCGCCCTCCCGAAGGTTAAGCTACCTACTTCTTTTGCAACCCACTCCCATGGTGTGACGGGCGGTGTGTACAAGGCCCGGGAACGTATTCACCGTAGCATTCTGATCTACGATTACTAGCGATTCCGACTTCACGGAGTCGAGTTGCAGACTCCGATCCGGACTACGACATACTTTGTGAGGTCCGCTTGCTCTCGCGAGGTCGCTTCTCTTTGTATATGCCATTGTAGCACGTGTGTAGCCCTACTCGTAAGGGCCATGATGACTTGACGTCATCCCCACCTTCCTCCAGTTTATCACTGGCAGTCTCCTTTGAGTTCCCGGCCGAACCGCTGGCAACAAAGGATAAGGGTTGCGCTCGTTGCGGGACTTAACCCAACATTTCACAACACGAGCTGACGACAGCCATGCAGCACCTGTCTCAGAGTTCCCGAAGGCACCAAAGCATCTCTGCTAAGTTCTCTGGATGTCAAGAGTAGGTAAGGTTCTTCGCGTTGCATCGAATTAAACCACATGCTCCACCGCTTGTGCGGGCCCCCGTCAATTCATTTGAGTTTTAACCTTGCGGCCGTACTCCCCAGGCGGTCGACTTAACGCGTTAGCTCCGGAAGCCACTCCTCAAGGGAACAACCTCCAAGTCGACATCGTTTACGGCGTGGACTACCAGGGTATCTAATCCTGTTTGCTCCCCACGCTTTCGCACCTGAGCGTCAGTCTTTGTCCAGGGGGCCGCCTTCGCCACCGGTATTCCTCCAGATCTCTACGCATTTCACCGCTACACCTGGAATTCTACCCCCCTCTACAAGACTCTAGCCTGCCAGTTTCGAATGCAGTTCCCAGGTTGAGCCCGGGGATTTCACATCCGACTTGACAGACCGCCTGCGTGCGCTTTACGCCCAGTAATTCCGATTAACGCTTGCACCCTCCGTATTACCGCGGCTGCTGGCACGGAGTTAGCCGGTGCTTCTTCTGCGAGTAACGTCAATCACTGTGGTTATTAACCACAATGCCTTCCTCCTCGCTGAAAGTACTTTACAACCCGAAGGCCTTCTTCATACACGCGGCATGGCTGCATCAGGCTTGCGCCCATTGTGCAATATTCCCCACTGCTGCCTCCCGTAGGAGTCTGGACCGTGTCTCAGTTCCAGTGTGGCTGGTCATCCTCTCAGACCAGCTAGGGATCGTCGCCTAGGTGAGCCATTACCCCACCTACTAGCTAATCCCATCTGGGCACATCTGATGGCAAGAGGCCCGAAGGTCCCCCTCTTTGGTCTTGCGACATTATGCGGTATTAGCTACCGTTTCCAGTAGTTATCCCCCTCCATCAGGCAGTTTCCCAGACATTACTCACCCGTCCGCCGCTCGTCACCCGAGAGCAAGCTCTCTGTGCTACCGCTCGACTTGCATGTGTTAGGCCTGCCGCCAGCGTTCAATCTGAGCCATGATCAAACTCTTCAATTTAAGTTTGATGCTCTTGAATTAAACTTCGTAATGAATTACGTATGTTCACTCAGAGACTTTGGTATTCATTTAGCGTCCGAAGACGTTTAGAATCCATGTCACTTTGAGTGCCCACACAGATTGTCTGATAAATTGTTAAAGAGCAGTGCAACGCGGCTTTCGCTCACCGTTGCGAGGTGGCGTATATTACGCTTTCCTCTTTCAGAGTCAATCCTTTATTTCAGGATTTTTCTCTTCAACCGAACCGGCTGTTTGTGTGAAGTGATTCACATCCGCCGTGTCGATGGAGGCGCATTATAGGGATCCCAGCTTTTAGCACAAGGTTTTTTTGGATCTTTTTTTCTGACTGCTGCTTTTCCACTCTTTTCGCTGAAATCCCACCCGATCTGCTTAAATATTGATGCACTTATCTCTTGCCCCAGCCGGATAATGCGATCAAAGTCTTCTATATAGTGTTAATCAGTCGAGGTAGATATGTCCGCCGTATTGCGTCCCTTCAAAGATCTGTTCCCTCAGAAAGGCGATCGCGTGATGATCGATAGTAGTAGCGTCGTCGTTGGCGATGTCAGGATGGCCGATGATGTAAGCATCTGGCCGTTAGTCGCCATTAGGGGCGATGTGAACCATGTCATGATTGGTTCACGCACCAATATTCAAGATGGCAGCGTTCTGCATGTCACTCACAAGTCGACCCATAACCCCGAGGGGTGTCCTCTGATCGTTGGTGAAGATGTCACTATTGGTCATAAAGTGATGCTGCACGGCTGCACCATCGGTAATCGCGTGTTGGTTGGTATGGGATCGATTCTATTAGATGGGGTAATAGTAGAAGACGATATTATGATAGGGGCCGGAAGCCTGGTACCACAAAACAAACGCCTGGAAAGCGGCTATCTCTATTTAGGCCGCCCAGTAAAACAAATCCGCCCCTTAAATGAAGCGGAAATCGCAGGCCTACAATACTCAGCGAATAATTACGTGAAATGGAAGGACGAATACCTGGCTCAGGAAAACCAAATCCAGCCCTGATCGTCTTCCTGCTGATCCCGAATCAAATCGCTGGCTTCTTCTTCCAGATCCCAGCGATTATCTTTGAACACTTCAAGCGGCACAGCGCCACCAAAACGACGGAGTAATACTTCGCTTTTGATCGCGCAGATCAATTGCACACCATTTACCAATACTGGAAAACAGACGGCCTGTTTATCTTCATCCCAGGTTTCTCTATCGGGAAAGTGGATCGCCTGATTCACGCCAGTAATTCCTGTTTCAGTTTTTCAATAACAGGTTCCACTGCAGGTAATACGCCATGCCAAAGTAGCACCGCATGCGCGGCCTGGCCCACCAGCATTCCCAGTCCATCCGAAAAATGTTTTGCCCCATGCCCTTCGCACCAACTCAGGAAAGGCGTACTTCCTTTTTGATAGAACATGTCATAGAAGTAAACGTGTGGTTTCACCAGAGAGGCTGGAATGGCGGGTACATCACCGGCAATACCGCTGGATGTGGCATTAATAATAAGGTCGAACTCATGCCCTTCCAAATCCCTCATCGCCACGACATTGATACTCCCCGTGTGAGCAAACAGCGTTGCCAGGTCTTTCGCACGGGAATATGTACGATTGGTAATCGTCACAGCACAATCCAACGATAGAAGCGGAAGCAAAACTCCACGAGATGCCCCGCCGGCTCCAATCAGCAAAATGCGCGACCCTGGTTTAATGAAAGAGAGTCTTTCCAGATCGCTCAATAAACCGATGCCGTCGGTGTTATCACCAAGCAGACGTCCATCGTCCAAACGTTTAAGTGTATTCACCGCACCCGCAAGCGATGCACGCTCTGTCAACTCATCCGCTCGCTCAAAAGCTTCTTCTTTAAATGGCACGGTAATATTTGCGCCTCTCGCCCCCTCGCAGAAAAAAGCATTGAGCGTAGCGAGGAAATCATCAACAGGCGCCAGGACACGATCATATGAATAGTTGATGTGCAGTTGCTGGGCAAATTGCTGATGAATAAATGGCGATTTACTGTGCGCAATTGGGTTACCAAATACAGCGTACTTATCCATCATATTACCCCTGGCGAAAACGCTCGCCGGTCAACGCATCTCGGATTTCTGAAGGATTCAGTCGGCCACCGGTTTCACCGACGACCACTGGAAAATCGTCACCAAACTGGGTCAGCACTTCTTGCGATGTACGGCAAGGCGGCAATCCCGTTAGGTTGGCACTGGTTGAAACGAGCGGCTTCCCAAAAGTCTCGCACAGTTCAATAACCAACGGATGGTCTGTTACGCGAACAGCAAGTGAGTCAAAGCGCCCTGTCAACCAGCTCGGCGTGGTGGGTCGAGCCGGGAAAACAAAGGTGACCGGACCAGGCCAGGCGGCAAAAATGGTATTGCGCTGCTGCTCTGTCAACATTGAATCATCGATATAGGGTTTGAGCTGCTCAAAGTTTGCAGCAATCAAAATTAACCCTTTTTCGACCGGGCGCTGTTTGAGTTTTAGTAAACGAGTCACTGCCGTTTCACTATCAGGATCGCATCCAACCCCAAACACAGCTTCAGTGGGATAAGCGATGACTTCTTCATTTTTTAGTACGTCCACCGCCTGTGCGATAGAGCCTAATGGAAAATTATTATTCACAGGTTTAATCCGCCGAATCCGGCTTTCCACATTGTTTACTGGCGCAAAAGCGTTTGATGCCTTGTGCAGTTTTCTTCTCTATAAGGAGCGGATAATCGCAATGAGAGCATATACCCGCAACTGGCTTAAAATTGATAACGAACTGGCATTCAGGATAGCGATCGCAGGAATGAAAAGTTTTACCGAAACGGGAACGTCGTTGGACTAACTGCCCCTGTTGACACTGTGGACAGGCTATCGCTGTTTCATCTGGCTTATCGATCTGTTCAGTATGTTCACATTCAGGGTAATGGCTGCATCCGATAAACATGCCAAAACGCCCCTGACGCAGCGCGAGATTCGCACCACAGACTGGGCACGTTTGCCCTTCCAGAATTTTTACGATATGCCCGTCCGCCTGATTTTTCAGGGGACGGACATAATCACATTCCGGATAGTGTGAACAACCGAGAAACGGACCGTGTTTCCCGGACCGAATGACAAGTTCAGCCCCACATTGTGGGCAGGGCTCTTGATTACGCACCGTAAACAGTGCTGATTTGGCCATAACAACTCTTGGAGCAATGTAATGAATTAATGAAGCATACCTTCATTCACTTCAAAGAGTAATTCTTCCATTTGCTGATAGGCGTTTTCACAACCAGGGATGTTGAACAGAACCATCAGAATGACCCATTTCAGGTCTTCCAGTTCAAATTCTGCAGTATCCAGCGCCATGACACGCTCTATCACCATTTCTCGCGTTTCGAGGTTTAGCACCTGAATTTGCTCCAGGAATAAAACGAATCCCCGGCAGTTGGCATCCAGCCTTTCACACTCTTCAGCCGTGTAAATACGCACGGACAGAGGATCGGAAGCAAGCTGCATGGGTTCGACAAGCCCTTCCTGATAATCAGCCAGTTTTTCTAGCCACAACAATGCGTTATAAATATCTTCCCGTTCAAATCCCGCATCGGTAAGATCCCGCGTCAGTCGGTCCTGGTCCACGCGCATTTCTGCTTCGTTATGGATGTAAGTCTCAAACAAATACATCAGTACGTCGAACATGGCATGCCCTCCTTAATCGGACATAGCCGCCGGGTACAGCTGCGATCCATCCTGCTAACTCCAGTTCCAGTAGCTGTGCTACCGTGACTGGCACAGATTGGCCGGCACGTTCAGCGACAACGTCAACAGGTGTTACCTCATCTCCTACGTTAGCCAGGAGCTCAGGAAATGGCAATGCTACCTCCTCCTGATCTGATGAATAAAGTGCCATTTCTGATTCCTTGGGAATCCAATTCAATCCATATCGCAAATTTTCAAGAATTTCCTCGGCACTTGTGACAGGCGTTGCCCCCTGCTTAATCAGCCAATGAGGGCCTTCACATCCAGGATTGCCTATCGGCCCCGGCAACGCAAAAACTTCACGCCCTTGCTCAAGCGCGCATTTGGCTGTCACTAGCGATCCGCTTCGCAATGCCGCCTCGATGACTAATACTCCGTGGCTCAAACCACTAATAATGCGATTGCGGCGAGGAAAATTACCGGGCCAGGGTGGGGTGGCGAGAGGAAACTCAGAAATAACCGCTCCTCCCGTTTCAATAATTTTGTCCGAAAGAGGAACATGCCGTTTAGGGTAAATACTGGACAGACCACTACCCAGCACCGCGACAGTTTTGCCCTGCCCAGAAATCGCAGCCCGATGAGCGACACCATCAATGCCACACGCTAACCCACTGGTAATCGTGACGCCATTTCGCGCCAGATATTCGCAGAATAGGTTCCCCCACCTTTCGCCGTACCAGGAAGGAGAGCGGCTGCCGACGACGGCAAGTTGAAAGTGACTTAACACATCGATACTGCCATTCACAAATAACGCGCCGGGATAGTCGGATAGGCTTCGCAACCGTGGCGGATAGAGAGGGCTGTCAGCAGGAAGCAGATAATGCCCCGGTCGTTCTAGCCAGTTAAAAGAACGTTCGAGTTCGGCTTCTTTTACACACAAAAAGTTGCGGGCCTGCTTGCTCGTTAGGCCAACATTCTTCAACGTCGTGTCGTCGATATTTTCGCGAGCGGCCAGATTTTGTGCAGCCCCCAGCATCGTGTCACCACATAAATCCCCGACGTGCATCAGACGTAACCATATCTCTGTGGAAGTCATCCTTTTCCCTGCCATAAGCAGCCTCAGCAATCTTTGCGATTGGTTAGGGATGCTGTCAATCAGCAGGGGATTTGTCTAGAATAGAGGTAATAATCTTTTCAACTCCTGAACACGACTCTGGAAATTTATGGCAGTTTTGCAAGTGTTACATATCCCGGACGAGCGCCTTCGCATCGTTGCTGAACCGGTAAAAGAAGTGAATGCAGAAATTCAGCGTATCGTTGATGATATGTTCGATACGATGTACGCAGAAGAAGGCATTGGTCTCGCGGCAACGCAGGTTGACATTCATAAACGCATCATCGTTATCGATGTATCTGAAAACCGCGAAGATCGCCTGGTATTGATTAATCCAGAACTGCTCGAGCAGAGCGGTGAAACCGGAATTGAGGAAGGCTGCCTGTCTATTCCAGAACAGCGCGCGCTGGTTCCTCGTGCCGAGAAGGTCAAAATCCGTGCGCTGGATCGTGACGGTAAGTCATTTGAACTGGAAGCCGACGATTTACTCGCAATCTGTATTCAGCATGAGATGGACCACTTAGTCGGTAAACTGTTTATCGATTATCTCTCTCCCCTGAAACAACAGCGTATTCGTCAGAAGGTCGAGAAACTGGATCGTATGCGCGCACGCGCATAACGTGCCCCTCGGATACAAGGAATAACGTGTCTAAAAAGCTACGCATAATTTTCGCGGGAACACCTGACTTCGCAGCGCGTCATCTCGATGCGCTGCTCTCTTCTGGCCACCAGATTGTTGGTGTGTTTACCCAACCAGACCGCCCTGCTGGTCGTGGCAAAAAACTGATGCCTGGCCCGGTTAAAGTCCTCGCTGAAAAACATAACTTACCGGTATTTCAGCCAGTATCCTTACGTCCTCAAGAAAATCAGCAGCTTGTCTATGAGCTCAATGCTGATGTCATGGTTGTCGTGGCATACGGATTAATTTTGCCAAAAGCCGTACTTGATATGCCACGTCTCGGCTGTATCAATGTGCACGGTTCTCTGCTTCCTCGCTGGCGCGGCGCGGCGCCTATCCAGCGTTCACTGTGGGCGGGTGATAGCGAAACGGGTGTCACCATCATGCGGATGGATGTCGGGCTGGATACAGGTGACATGCTTTACAAACTGGCGTGCCCCATCACGGCAGAAGATACCAGCGCAACGTTGTATGACAAACTGGCGGATCTCGGCCCGCAAGGCTTAATCGAAACATTGCAGCAACTTGCCGACGGTAAAGTGCAGCCAGAAGTACAGGATGAAGCCTTCGTAACTTACGCTGAGAAGCTCAGTAAAGAAGAAGCTCAACTCGACTGGTCACTTTCTGCAGCACAGCTGGAACGTTGTATCCGCGCATTTAATCCCTGGCCAATGAGCTGGATGACCATTGACGAGCAGCCAGTGAAAATCTGGAAAGCTTCCGTTATCAGTGGGGAAGCTAAAGCGGAGCCAGGCACTATTATTGAAGCAACCCGAGAAGGTATTCAGGTTGCAACCGCAGACGGCATTCTCAATCTGGAATCGCTACAACCTGCGGGTAAAAAAGCCATGAGCGCGCAAGATTTGCTGAATTCACGTCGCGAGTGGTTTACCCCAGGCACGCGTCTCGCCTGATTATATTTAATCTAAGGCCCGGTTTTTCCGGGCATTTTTATTTTTGCGGTTATGAAAAAACAAAATCTTCGTAGCATGGCAGCAAGTGCCATCGAGAAAGTGGTCGAACAGGGTCAATCTCTGAGTAATATCCTGCCACCGCTTCAACAAAAAGTTTCCGATAAAGATAAAGCCCTGCTCCAGGAGCTGTGCTTTGGTGTCCTACGCACGCTCCCACAACAGGAATGGCTCATCAGCAAGCTGATGTCCAGGCCAATGACAGGCAAGCAGCGCACCATCCATTATTTAATAATGGTGGGTTTCTACCAGCTGCTTCATACCCGAATTCCGCCTCATGCGGCATTGGCCGAGACCGTTGAAGGAGCGGTTGTGATCAAGCGACCGCAATTAAAGGGCTTGATAAACGGCGTGTTACGTCAATTCCAGCGTCAACAGGAAGAGCTGCTGGCTGAGTTTGCAGATTCTGATAAGCGTTTTCTACATCCTGAGTGGCTACTGAAGCGCCTGCAGAAAGCTTACCCATCACAGTGGCAGGCAATAGTTGAGGCAAATAATCAACGTCCTCCTATGTGGCTGCGCGTAAATCGAAACCATCATACTCGCGATGAATGGCTGGCTTTGCTGGAAACAGCGGAGATGAACGGCTTTACGCATGATGCCTATCCTGATGCAATACGCCTTGCCTCTCCAGCTCCGGTGCAATCATTGCCAGGTTTCGAGCAAGGATGGGTGACAGTCCAGGACGCTTCAGCACAGGGCTGTATGACGTATCTCGAGCCGCAAAACGGCGATCGTATTCTTGATCTCTGTGCAGCACCTGGCGGTAAAACGACACATATTCTTGAAGTTGCTCCTAAAGCCAGCGTCATGGCTGTCGATATTGATGAGCAACGACTTTCTCGCGTGTACGACAACTTAAAACGCCTGGGCATGAAAGCAGAAGTCAAACAGGGTGACGGACGGACGCCTGCGCAGTGGTGCGGGGATGAACAGTTTGATCGTATTTTGGTTGATGCTCCCTGCTCTGCGACCGGCGTTATTCGCCGACATCCAGACATCAAATGGCTACGCCGGGATCGTGATATTAACGAACTGGCGCAACTTCAAAGCGAAATTCTTGACGCCGTTTGGCCGCATCTTAAGCCTGGCGGTACGTTGGTTTACGCAACCTGCTCAGTCCTTCCGGAAGAAAATAGCCAACAGATTGCTGCATTCCTGAAACGCACGTCTAATGCCACTCTGCGGGCTACCGGTACTCCCGATAAACCAGGCATACAAAACCTCCCTGGAGCAGAAGACGGTGACGGCTTCTTTTACGCTAAGCTAATCAAAGAGTGATATTTAAAACAGGTCGCAATCTATGAAGATTATCATTCTGGGTGCTGGGCAAGTCGGCGGAACGCTGGCCGAAAACCTCGTGGGTGAGAATAACGATATCACCATCGTTGACGTCAATGGAGATCGCCTTCGCGAGCTGCAGGATAAATTCGATCTGCGTGTTGTTCAGGGACATGGCTCCCATCCTCGTGTACTCCGTGAGGCAGGTGCGGATGACGCTGACATGCTGGTTGCGGTCACCAGTTCTGATGAAACGAACATGATTGCCTGTCAGGTCGCTTTTTCGCTGTTCAATACCCCGAATCGTATTGCGCGTATACGATCCCCAGATTACGTCCGTGATGCGGATAAACTATTCAATTCAGAAGCCGTTCCCATCGATCATCTCATCGCTCCGGAACAGCTGGTTATCGACAGTATTTATCGATTAATAGAATATCCGGGTGCGCTGCAGGTTGTGAACTTCGCTGAAGGCAAAGTTAGCCTGGCGGTAGTTAAAGCCTATTATGGCGGGCCTCTGATTGGTAACGCATTGTCTACTATGCGTGAACACATGCCGCATATTGATACTCGCGTGGTAGCAATATTTCGTCATGACAGACCGATTCGACCGCAGGGTTCAACCATTGTTGAAGCGGGTGATGAGGTGTTCTTTATTGCAGCATCTCAGCATATTCGCGCCGTAATGAGTGAACTCCAACGTCTGGAAAAACCTTACAAGCGTATCATGCTGGTTGGCGGCGGTAATATTGGCGCAGGTCTTGCCCACCGACTGGAGAAAGATTACAGCGTAAAATTGATCGAGCGCGATCAACAACGTGCCGCTGAATTAGCAGAGAAACTGCAAAACACGATCGTTTTTTATGGCGATGCTTCGGATCAAGAGTTGCTGGCGGAAGAACATATCGATCAAGTTGATCTCTTTATTGCCGTCACCAATGATGATGAAGCGAACATCATGTCTGCGATGCTGGCTAAACGTATGGGCGCTAAAAAAGTGATGGTGCTCATTCAGCGCCGTGCTTACGTCGATCTTGTGCAAGGCAGTGTTATTGATATCGCAATCTCTCCACAGCAGGCAACCATTTCGGCTTTGTTAAGCCATGTGCGTAAAGCTGATATTGTGGGCGTTTCCTCTCTTCGCCGTGGCGTAGCAGAAGCGATAGAAGCGGTGGCGCATGGGGATGAAACTACGTCTCGCGTTGTGGGTCGTGCCATCGATGAAATCAAGTTGCCGCCAGGCACAATTATCGGCGCCGTCGTTCGAGGTAATGACGTCATGATCGCGAATGATAATCTTCGTATCGAACAGGGCGATCATGTCATTATGTTCCTGACAGACAAAAAATTTATTAGCGACGTTGAACGTTTATTCCAGCCCAGTCCTTTCTTCCTTTAGCGATAAGCGGTGCTTTTCAAGAGCACCTCTTTCATTAACTATTTATTTTATAATGATTAACTTTCGTAGCGATTATTTATCCTCAATGGAAATTGGCTAATCATTTGTTAGACTTAACTTTATCTGTTGGCTTAAGGAGAAAGAAAATGAGTATTGTTAAAGAGTTTCGCGAATTTGCGATGCGTGGGAATGTAGTAGACCTTGCTGTGGGTGTGATTATTGGTGCAGCATTCGGCAAGATTGTTTCATCTTTGGTTGCCGACATCATTATGCCGCCGTTAGGTCTTTTAATTGGTGGGATTGATTTCAAACAGTTCGCCGTCACTTTGAGGGATGCGCAAGGCGATATTCCTGCAGTAGTGATGCACTACGGCGTGTTTATTCAAAACGTTTTTGATTTTGTCATTGTTGCGTTTGCAATCTTTATGGCCATTAAGCTTATTAACAGATTGAATCGCAAGAAAGAAGAACCGGCAGCGGTGCCTCCGGCCCCTTCCAAGGAAGAGGTCTTGTTGACTCAAATTCGCGATCTGTTAAAAGAACAGAACAACCGTATTTAATCGGCCGCGTAAAGTCAGAAGGCCAGCGGTAAAAAAGAGATTCTCTTTCTTACCGCTGGCCTCCCACTTACCTTTCTTAGCATGCTTCCCTTTGCGCAAGAAACTCCCTTTCCCTTTTTTGTTCTTTTCGACTCGTTGTCTAAATAAAGGATCATGAAGTAATGCCTCTATGGCGTTATCTCTGATTTGCCCTTTCTTATGTTGATAATGGCTCATGAAATCTCCAGATGGTGGATAAAAACGGCGTGAGTGTAGATCCTCAGTGTTAAGAAATCAACAACCATGGTGTATACCGCTAGCACCTTGCTCCAGCGTTTCGAGAATGGAGCAATAAACGCTACTGTGCGCGCTACCACAACATGCGTCGTTCAGGCGCTGCAATGAACGCTGCATAATCTGCAACTCCTCAATACGTAACTCGACTTCATTCAACCTGGCCTGCACGATGCTTTTTGATTCCTGACAAGTGTGGTGTGCAGGATCGATGCGGATCGAAAGTAACTCACGAATAGAATCCAGTGTAAAACCAAGCTGTCTTCCATAACGGATAAACTTGAGTCGCTGAAGATCTGTTTCGGTATAAAGACGGAACCCACCTTCAGTACGAACTTTGTGTTCCATCATCTGCTGTTTTTCGTAATATCGAATAGTGTCTGGCGTAACGTCAGCCAATTTTGCGAGTTCACCGATGCGGTACATAGTTTGCCCTCATTAATTTTTCAACAGCCCTAATCGTCATCATACAAGAAAGCGCAGCAATATGGGGTCTAATGGTGCTTATCTCAGTCAGCGCCAAAAGCCTCAAAATCATCATATCTAAGTGGATTTGTTAAGTTTGAGCCAGATAACTGTACAGGTCACAGAATCCTGCGAGACAATTATTGCGAATTAACTTGCCAGAATAAACAAGCGATACCACTTAACCAATTGAAAATGAAAGAAGAATATTACGGCGACTAGAGAGAGAGGCGGGGATCTTCAAGATATAAAAAAACCCGCCGAAGCGGGTCTTTTTACGTTACTACAGATTACTCTGCAGTAGCTTCTGCTTTAGATTCAGAACGATCAACCAGCTCGATGTAAGCCATCGGAGCGTTGTCGCCTGCACGGAAGCCACACTTCAGAATACGAGTGTAACCACCGGCACGGCTCGCGAAACGCGGGCCCAGTTCGTTAAACAGTTTTGCCACGATCTCGTTATCACGAGTGCGGGCGAATGCCAGACGACGATTTGCAACGCTGTCAGTCTTGGCAAGAGTAATCAGTGGCTCAACTACACGACGCAGCTCTTTCGCTTTAGGCAGGGTCGTCTTGATGATCTCATGACGAACCAGTGAACCTGCCATGTTGCGGAACATAGCCTGGCGATGGCTGCTGTTACGGTTCAGTTGACGACCACTCTTACGATGGCGCATGACCTTATCCTTCTCAGTAAAACCTTAACCTGTGATCCGGTTACTCGTCAGCAATGCTTGCTGGTGGCCAGTTTTCCAGGCGCATGCCCAGAGACAAACCACGGGAAGCTAGCACGTCTTTAATCTCAGTAAGAGATTTTTTACCCAGGTTCGGCGTTTTCAGCAACTCAACCTCGGTACGCTGTACCAGATCACCGATATAGTGGATAGCTTCTGCCTTGAGGCAGTTAGCAGAGCGGACAGTCAATTCCAGATCGTCAACAGGGCGCAGCAGGATCGGATCGAACTCTGGTTTCTCTTCTTTAACTTCTGGCTGACGAACATCACGTAGGTCAACAAAAGCTTCAAGTTGTTCTGCCAGAATGGTTGCCGCACGACGAATCGCCTCTTCAGGATCGATTGTGCCGTTGGTTTCCATTTCGATGACCAGCTTGTCCAGGTCGGTACGCTGTTCGACACGTGCTGCTTCAACATTGTAGGCGATACGCTCTACAGGGCTGTAACATGCGTCGACGAGCAGACGGCCGATTGGGCGCTCATCTTCTTCCGAATGAATTCGGGCAGAAGCCGGCACATAACCACGACCGCGCTGAACTTTGATACGCATGCTAATCGCTGCGTTCTCATCGGTCAGGTGGCAGATCACGTGCTGCGGCTTGACGATTTCGACATCACCGTCGTGGGTGATATCGGCTGCAGTCACAGGGCCAATGCCAGATTTATTCAGAGTAAGGATAACTTCATCTTTCCCCTGAACTCTCACCGCCAGCCCTTTCAGGTTGAGCAGGATTTCAAGGATATCTTCCTGAACGCCTTCTTTGGTGCTGTACTCATGGAGCACACCATCAATCTCAACTTCGGTTACCGCACAACCCGGCATCGACGAGAGCAGAATACGGCGCAGTGCGTTACCCAGAGTATGGCCAAAGCCACGCTCTAAAGGCTCAAGGGTCACCTTGGCGTGCGTCGAACTCACTTGCTCGATATCTACCAGGCGCGGTTTTAGAAACTCTGTCACAGAACCCTGCATTGTGTCCTCTCTTTGGTACTAAGCTTTACTTGGAGTAAAGCTCAACGATCAGGTGTTCGTTAATGTCCGCAGACAGATCAGAACGTTCCGGCTGACGCTTGAACGTACCTTCCATCTTGCTAGCATCAACTTCCAGCCAGGTTGGCTTTTCACGCTGCTCAGCCAGCTCGAGAGCTGCTTTCACGCGAGATTGCTTTTTCGCTTTCTCACGAATGCAAACAACGTCATTCGCTTTAACCTGATAAGAAGCGATGTTAACAACACGACCGTTTACCATGATTGCTTTATGGCTAACCAGCTGACGAGATTCAGCACGAGTAGCACCGAAGCCCATACGGTAAACAACGTTGTCCAGACGACCTTCCAGCAGAGCCAACAGGTTTTCACCGGTATTGCCTTTAAGACGCGCTGCTTCTTTATAGTAGTTACGGAACTGACGCTCCAGCACACCGTAGGTACGGCGAACTTTCTGCTTCTCACGTAACTGTACACCATAGTCAGACAGACGCGGTTTACGCGCACCGTGCTGGCCAGGAGCTTGTTCAATTTTACACTTGGTATCGATCGCGCGAACGCCAGACTTAAGGAATAAGTCGGTGCCCTCACGACGGCTCAGCTTGAGCTTAGGACCCAAATATCTTGCCATTTTCTATCTCCAACAATCCTAGAAAACGTAAGCGTTATACGCGACGTTTTTTCGGCGGACGACAACCGTTATGAGGGATCGGAGTCACATCAGTAATATTAGTGATGCGGAAACCAGCGGCGTTCAGAGCACGAACAGTTGATTCGCGACCCGGACCCGGACCTTTGACCATAACTTCCAGATTCTTGATACCGTATTCTTTTACGGCTTCTGCACAACGCTCTGCTGCAACCTGGGCTGCGAACGGAGTCGATTTGCGAGAACCACGGAAACCGGAACCACCGGCTGTTGCCCAACCCAATGCGTTACCCTGACGATCAGTAATAGTAACGATGGTGTTGTTAAAAGAAGCATGGATATGAGCCACGCCGTCAGAGACTTGTTTTCTTACACGCTTACGTGCACGAACTGGTGCCTTTGCCATTATTCAATCACCCCGATTATTTCTTGATCGGTTTGCGCGGACCCTTACGGGTACGTGCGTTGGTCTTGGTGCGCTGGCCGCGAACCGGGAGACCACGACGATGACGCAAACCGCGATAGCAACCAAGGTCCATAAGGCGCTTGATGCTCATGCTAACTTCACGGCGCAGATCACCTTCAACGACAAATTTGGCAACTTCGTCACGCAGCGTGTCGATTTGTTCTTCAGACAGCTCACTGATCTTAACATCTTCAGCGATACCCGCTGCAGCCAAAATGGCTTTGGAACGGGTCTTGCCGACGCCATAGATCGAAGTTAATGCGATCACAGCATGTTTTTGATCAGGAATGTTAATGCCTGCTATACGGGCCACTATGCACTCCTACTATTTAATATGTACGTACCATGCTGAAAAGCCCGTTTTCAGGATACTCAAATGGATACGTACAGACATACAAAAGATTGGCTGGCTAATCTAGCCAGCTCAACCCAACTTTGCAAGAAAAATATGCGAAATAATCAGCCTTGACGCTGTTTATGTTTCGGCTCGGCACTGCAAATCACGCGAATAACACCTTCACGCTTAACGATTTTGCAGTTACGGCATAATTTCTTGACGGAAGCACGAACTTTCATTTTTACTCTCCGTAACTTCTCGGGCGACCAATTAACGGCCGTAGCCTTTCAGGTTCGCCTTCTTCAAGGCAGACTCATACTGACTTGACATCATAAGAGTTTGCACTTGAGCCATAAAGTCCATAATCACGACGACAACGATAAGCAGTGAAGTCCCACCGAAATAGAACGGTACTTTCATCGCATCACGCATGAACTCCGGGATCAGGCAGATAAATGTAATGTAAAGTGCACCAACCAAGGTCAGGCGCGTCATTACTTTATCAATATACTTCGCCGTTTGCTCTCCCGGACGAATTCCTGGTACAAATGCACCGGACTTCTTCAGGTTATCTGCTGTCTCACGCGGATTGAAAACCAACGCCGTGTAAAAGAAACAGAAGAATATGATTGCAGACGCATAGAGTAACACATAAAGCGGTTGCCCAGGCTGCAAATACAGCGAAATTGTTGTCAGCCAGTTCCAACCGGTTCCGCCCCCAAACCAGGACGCGATGGTCGCCGGGAACAGAATAATACTGGAAGCAAAGATTGCCGGGATTACACCCGCCATATTTACTTTCAGCGGTAAATGTGTGCTCTGTGCAGCATAGACACGACGTCCTTGTTGACGTTTAGCATAGTTCACCACAATGCGGCGTTGACCACGTTCAACGAAGACAACAAAGAAGGTCACTGCGAATACTAATACTGCAACCAACAGCAACAGGAGGAAGTGCAGTTCGCCTTGACGCGCTTGCTCGATAGTATGGGCAATGGCTGGCGGGAGTCCCGCAACGATACCAGCGAAGATAATGATCGAGATACCGTTGCCGATACCTCGTTCAGTAATCTGTTCGCCGAGCCACATCAAGAACATTGTTCCTGTGACCAGACTTACAACAGCGGTGAAATAGAATGCAAAGCCAGGATTAATTACCAAGCCTTGCATACCAGGCATATTCGGTAAACCGGTAGCAATACCGATTGACTGGAATATTGCCAGCACCAGAGTGCCGTAACGGGTGTACTGGCTGATCTTACGACGACCAGACTCCCCTTCTTTCTTCAGCTCTGCGAGGGCCGGATGAACGACCGTTAACAGCTGTATGATAATCGATGCCGAAATATACGGCATGATACCCAGTGCAAAGATAGAAGCGCGGCTGAGAGCACCACCAGAGAACATGTTAAACATTTCAATGATGGTGCCTCGCTGTTGCTCAAGCAGTTTGGCAAGTACAGCGGCATCGATACCAGGGATCGGAATAAAAGAGCCAATACGGAAAACGATTAGCGCACCAACAACAAACAAAAGTCTGCGTTTCAGTTCGCCAAATCCACCCTTGGCACTTTGAAAATCTAATCCCGGTTGCTTAGCCATCTGCTACTTATTCCTCAATTGTACCGCCAGCAGCTTCGATAGCAGCACGAGCGCCTTTAGAAACACGCAGACCACGCACAGTTACCGGAGTAGAAACTTCACCAGCCAGGATCACTTTCGCGAACTCGATCTGGATACCGATAATGTTTGCAGCTTTCAGCGTGTTCAGGTCTACAACGCCGCCTTCAACTTTCGCCAGGTCAGACAGACGAATTTCGGCTGTGATCGCTGATTTGCGAGAAGTGAAACCGAATTTCGGCAGACGACGGTACAGTGGCATCTGGCCACCCTCGAAACCGCGACGTACGCCACCGCCAGAACGAGAGTTCTGACCTTTGTGACCACGACCACCGGTTTTACCGAGGCCAGAACCGATACCACGACCAAGGCGTTTACCCGCCTTTTTAGAGCCTTCGGCTGGAGACAGAGTATTTAAACGCATCTCTTACTCCTCAACTTTAACCATGAAGTAAACCGCGTTGACCATACCACGAACAGCGGGAGTATCCTCACGCTCAACGGTATGACCAATACGACGCAGACCCAGGCCAAGCAGCGTTGCCTTGTGTTTCGGCAGACGACCGATTGCACTGCGGGTTTGAGTGATTTTAATAGTCTTTGCCATGGTCAATTACCCCAGAATTTCTTCAACGGATTTACCACGCTTGGCAGCGACCATTTCTGGAGAATTCATATTTTCCAGGCCATCAATAGTTGCACGAACCACGTTAATCGGGTTGGTGGAACCATATGCTTTGGCCAGAACGTTATGAACTCCAGCGACTTCCAGGACGGCGCGCATTGCACCACCGGCAATAATACCGGTACCTTCAGAAGCCGGCTGCATGAAGACACGAGAACCCGTGTGAACACCTTTTACAGGGTGTTGCAGGGTGCCGTGGTTCAGCGCGACGTTAATCATATTGCGACGGGCTTTTTCCATCGCTTTCTGGATCGCTGCTGGAACTTCACGCGCTTTACCGTAACCAAAACCAACGCGACCATTACCATCACCAACAACAGTCAGAGCTGTGAAGGAGAAAATACGACCACCTTTAACGGTTTTAGATACGCGGTTAACCGCGATCAGCTTTTCCTGCAGTTCGCCAGCCTGTTTTTCGATGTGAGCCATCTTACACCTCTACCTTAGAACTGAAGGCCAGCTTCACGGGCAGCATCTGCCAGTGCCTGGACACGACCATGATATTGGAACCCGGAACGGTCAAAGGACACAACTTTGATGCCTTTTTCCAGAGCGCGTTCAGCAACAGCTTTACCAACAGCTGCGGCAGCGTCTTTGTTACCGGTGTACTTCAATTGTTCTGTAATAGCTTTTTCTACAGTAGAAGCAGCTACCAGAACTTCAGAACCGTTCGGTGCAATTACCTGTGCGTAAATATGACGCGGGGTACGATGTACCACCAGGCGAGTTGCACCCAGCTCTTTGAGCTTGCGGCGTGCGCGGGTCGCACGACGGATACGAGCAGATTTCTTATCCATAGTGTTACCTTACTTCTTCTTAGCCTCTTTGGTACGCACGACTTCGTCGGCGTAACGAACACCCTTGCCTTTATAAGGCTCAGGACGACGGTAGGCGCGCAGATCTGCTGCAACCTGACCGATCAGCTGTTTATCCGCGCCTTTCAGCACGATTTCAGTCTGGGTCGGACATTCTGCAGTGATACCGGCCGGCAGCGGATGCTCAACAGGGTGTGAGAAGCCCAGAGACAGGCCTACTGCATTCCCTTTGATAGCTGCACGATAACCTACACCAACTAGTTGAAGCTTTTTAGTGAAGCCTTCGGTAACACCAACAACCATTGAGTTCAGCAGTGCACGCGCGGTGCCAGCCTGAGCCCATCCGTCTACGAAACCATCTCGCGGACCGAAGGTCAGAGCATTATCTGCATGTTTAACTTCAACAGCATTGTTGAGGGTACGAGTCAGCTCGCCATTTTTACCTTTGATCGTAATAACCTGACCGTCGATTTTTACATCAACGCCGGCAGGAATAACGACCGGTGCTTTAGCAACACGAGACATTGTTTCCTCCGATTAGGCTACGTAGCAGATAATTTCGCCACCAAGACCAGCTTGGCGCGCTGCACGATCAGTCATAACACCTTTAGAGGTAGAAACAACTGCGATACCCAGACCAGCCATAACTTTAGGCAGCTCATCTTTTTTCTTATAGATGCGCAGGCCTGGGCGGCTGACACGCTGAATGCTTTCTACAACAGCTTTACCCTGGAAATACTTGAGAGTAAGTTCCAGTTCCGGCTTGGTGTCGCCTTCAACTTTAAAATCTTCGATAAAACCTTCTTCCTTCAGCACATTGGCAATTGCCACTTTCAGCTTGGCGGAAGGCATGGTGACCGCAACTTTGTTCGCGGCCTGACCGTTACGGATACGGGTCAGCATATCCGCGATCGGATCTTGCATGCTCATCTGTCTTTACTCCCGTGATTCAATTGGTGACAATTACCAGCTAGCCTTTTTCAGACCCGGGATTTCACCGCGCATAGCGGCTTCACGGACCTTAATACGGCTCAACCCGAACTTCCGCAGGAAAGCGTGCGGACGACCAGTTTGACGACAGCGGTTACGCTGACGAGACGGGCTGGAATCACGCGGCAGAGACTGCAGCTTCAGAACTGCATTCCAACGGTCTTCGTCGGAAGCGTTCACATCAGAGATGATCGCTTTCAGTTCAGCGCGTTTAGCGAAGAATTTATCAGCTAAAGCTACGCGCTTTACTTCGCGTGCTTTCATTGATTGCTTAGCCATTCAGTAACCCTACCTTACTTGCGGAACGGGAAGTCAAAGGCAGCCAGCAGAGCACGGCCTTCTTCATCAGAGTTCGCAGTAGTGGTAATGGTAATATCCAAACCACGCACGCGGTCGACTTTATCGTAGTCGATCTCTGGGAAGATGATCTGCTCACGGACACCCATGCTGTAGTTACCACGACCATCGAATGACTTAGCGGACAAGCCACGGAAGTCACGGATACGTGGAACAGCAATAGAGATCAGGCGCTCAAGGAACTCCCACATGCGTTCGCCACGCAGAGTTACTTTACAGCCGATCGGATAGCCCTGACGGATTTTGAAGCCTGCAACAGATTTGCGTGCTTTGGTGATCAACGGCTTTTGACCGGAGATTGCTGTCAAATCAGCTGCTGCATTATCCAGCAGTTTCTTGTCAGCGATCGCTTCACCAACACCCATGTTCAGGGTGATCTTCTCGACCCGAGGGACTTGCATGACAGAATTGTAGTTAAACTCAGTCATGAGTTTGCTAACTACTTCGTCTTTGTAGTAATCATGCAGTTTCGCCATCGTACTACTCCAAATTACTTGATAGTTTCGCTATTAGATTTGAAGAAACGGACTTTTTTGCCGTCTTCGAATCTAAAGCCTACACGGTCAGCCTTGCCAGTTACCGTGTTGAAGAGCGCAACGTTAGAAACCTGAATTGCAGCTTCTTTTTCAACGATGCCACCTGGTTGGTTCAGGGCCGGAACCGGCTTCTGATGTTTCTTAACCAGATTGATACCTTCAACAATGATCTTGCCGGAAGACAGAACATTTTTTACTTTACCGCGTTTACCTTTATCTTTACCGGTTAACACGATAACTTCGTCATCACGACGGATTTTCGCTGCCATGATTCGCTCCTTAGAGTACTTCTGGTGCCAGAGAGATAATTTTCATGAACTTTTCAGTACGAAGTTCACGAGTTACCGGCCCAAAGATACGCGTGCCGATAGGCTGCTCGCTGTTATTGTTTAAAATAACGCATGCATTACCATCGAAGCGAATGACAGAACCGTCAGGGCGACGAACACCCTTCCTGGTGCGCACCACTACCGCTTTCAGCACATCACCTTTTTTGACCTTACCACGTGGAATTGCTTCCTTGATGGTGATCTTGATGATGTCGCCTACGCCTGCGTAGCGACGGTGCGAGCCACCCAGAACCTTGATACACATTACGCGACGTGCACCGGAGTTGTCGGCGACGGTCAGCATAGTCTGTTCTTGGATCATTTCAGTGCTCCGCTAATGTCAACTACTACCTGAGACCCTAAAAATCAGAGTCGTCGAAAAGCCCCATATTGAGGGCGCGGCATTATAACACCGGTTCTACAATATGGGTAGAAAAAATAAACGGCTCATTGCTGAGCCGTTTATTCGTATTGAGAAGGCTAGTCTATTACAGAACTGCTTTCTCTACAACGCGAACCAGCGTCCAGGACTTAGTCTTGGACAGCGGACGGCATTCGTGGATTTCTACCACGTCACCGATACCGCATTCATTGTTCTCGTCATGTACGTGCAGTTTGGTCGTACGCTTGATGAATTTACCGTAGATCGGGTGTTTCACAATACGTTCGATAGCAACAACGATGGATTTCTCCATTTTGTCACTAACAACACGACCTTGCAGAGTACGGATTTTATCGGTCATTACGCACCCGCCTTCTGAGTCAGTAAAGTCTTAACGCGTGCAACATTGCGACGCACTTGCTTCAGCAGGTGAGTCTGTTGCAGCTGGCCACTTGCAGCCTGCATACGCAGGTTAAACTGCTCACGCAGCAGGTTCAGCAGCTCAGCGTTCAGCTCTTCAACGCTTTTTTCACGCAGCTCATTTGCTTTCATTACATCACCGTCTTAGTTACAAAGGTGGTTTTAATCGGCAGTTTCGCTGCTGCCAGTCCGAATGCTTCACGGGCCAGCTCTTCCGGTACACCGTCCATTTCATACAGGACTTTGCCCGGCTGAATCAAGGCAACCCAATACTCCACGTTACCTTTACCTTTACCCATACGAACTTCCAGCGGCTTCTCGGTAATTGGTTTGTCCGGGAATACACGGATCCAGATTTTACCTTGACGCTTAACTGCACGGGTCATTGCACGACGTGCTGCTTCGATCTGACGTGCAGTCAGACGACCACGGCCAACAGCTTTCAGACCGAAAGTGCCGAAGCTAACATCCGTACCCTGCGCCAGACCACGGTTGCGGCCTTTGTGCACTTTACGGAATTTTGTACGCTTTGGTTGTAACATCAGCGACGCTCCTTATTTACGGCCTTTACGCTGCTGCTTTTTAGGTTGAGCAGCCGGTTTTTCCGGTTGTTCAACAGCAGCCATGCCACCCAGGATCTCACCTTTGAAGATCCATACCTTAACACCGATTACACCGTAAGTGGTGTGCGCTTCAGAGGTGTTATAGTCGATGTCAGCGCGCAGAGTATGCAACGGTACACGACCTTCGCGGTACCATTCGGTACGTGCGATTTCCGCGCCGCCCAAACGGCCGCTAACTTCAACTTTAATGCCTTTAGCGCCCAGACGCATTGCGTTCTGTACTGCACGCTTCATAGCACGACGGAACATAACGCGACGTTCCAGCTGTGAAGTGATGCTGTCAGCAACCAATTTAGCGTCCAGTTCAGGCTTACGAACTTCAGCGATGTTGATCTGTGCAGGAACGCCAGCGATATCCGCAACGACCTTGCGCAGTTTTTCTACGTCTTCGCCTTTCTTACCGATAACGATACCCGGGCGAGCAGTGTGAATAGTCACACGAATGCTTTTAGCCGGACGCTCGATAACGATACGAGATACAGACGCTTTAGCCAGTTCCTTAGTAAGGTACTGACGTACTTTAAAATCGCTGTCTAGGTTGTCAGCGAATTCTTTGGTGTTCGCAAACCAGGTTGAATTCCATGGTTTTACAATACCCAGGCGAATACCATTAGGATGTACTTTCTGACCCATTGCTAGTCTCCAGAGTCTCAGCGATCGGACACAACCACAGTAATGTGGCTGGTGCGCTTCAGGATGCGATCTGCACGACCTTTCGCACGCGGCATAATGCGCTTCATGCTTGGGCCTTCATCTACGAAAATTTTCGCAACTTTCAGATCGTCAATGTCAGCGCCATCGTTGTGTTCAGCGTTAGCAATGGCAGATTCCAGTACTTTCTTGACGAATACCGCAGCTTTCTTGTTGGTATAAGTCAGGATGTCCAGGGCCTGCGACACTTTCTTACCGCGAATCAGGTCAGCAACAAGGCGAACCTTCTGAGCAGAAGAACGAGCATGGCGATGTTGAGCTAAAGTTTCCATCTCTTCCTCCTACCTTATTTCTTCTTCGCTTTTTTATCAGCAGCATGGCCGCGATAAGTACGAGTCGGTGCGAATTCACCCAGTTTATGACCGACCATTTCGTCGGAAACAAAGACTGGAACGTGCTGACGACCATTATGGACAGCGATGGTCAAACCGATCATGTTAGGAAAGATCGTTGAACGACGGGACCAAGTGCGCAGGGGCTTCTTGTCTCCGCTTTCCACCGCTTTCTCTACCTTCTTCAGCAAGTGCAGGTCAATAAAAGGACCTTTCTTGAGAGAACGTGGCATGGCTTATCCTCTAAAATTATTTGCTACGGCGACGTACGATAAATTTATCAGTACGCTTGTTGCTGCGGGTCTTCTTACCTTTGGTCTGAACGCCCCATGGTGTTACAGGGTGCTTACCAAAGTTACGACCTTCACCACCACCATGTGGGTGGTCGACTGGGTTCATCGCAGTACCGCGAACGGTAGGGCGAATACCACGCCAGCGTGCAGCACCTGCTTTACCCAGAACGCGCAGCATATGCTCAGCATTGCCAACTTCGCCCAGAGTAGCGCGGCAGTCTGCTTCGACTTTACGCATTTCACCAGAACGCAAACGCAGGGTGACATAAGCACCATCACGAGCAACGATCTGAACGTAAGTACCAGCGGAACGTGCCAGCTGACCGCCTTTACCTGGTTTCATTTCTACGTTATGAACGGTAGAACCAACCGGGATATTGCGCATCGGCAGGGTGTTGCCTGCTTTGATTGCAGCATCAACGCCAGATTGAATCTGGTCGCCAGCTTTCAGGCCTTTAGGGGCCAGGATGTAACGGCGTTCGCCATCTTTGTACAGAACCAGCGCGATATTCGCGGAACGGTTCGGATCGTACTCAAGACGTTCAACAGTAGCTGGGATACCGTCTTTGTTGCGTTTGAAGTCAACAATACGATAAGCCTGCTTATGACCACCACCGATGTGACGCGTAGTGATGCGGCCATTGTTGTTACGACCACCGGATTTGCTGTTTTTTTCAACCAGCGGAGCAAAAGGCTTGCCCTTGTGCAGCTCAGGGTTGACCACTTTAACTACGTGGCGACGACCCGGAGATGTCGGTTTACATTTAACAACTGCCATTGTATTACTCCTCCGACTTACTCAGCGCCGCCAACGAAGTCCAGATTCTGGCCTTCCTTCAGGGTGACGTAAGCTTTTTTCCAGTCGCTACGACGACCGATACGCTGTCCGTGACGTTTAACTTTCCCTTTAACAACCAGGGTGTTAACGACTTCGACTTCGACTTCAAACAGTTTCTGCACAGCAGCTTTGATTTCTGCTTTGGTCGCGTCTTTAGCAACTTTGAGAACGATGGTATTGGTTTTTTCCATCGCAGCAGACGCTTTTTCAGAAACGTGCGGCGCACGAAGCACCTTCAGCAGACGTTCTTCACGAATCATGCCAGCATCTCCTCAACTTGCTTAACAGCATCAGCAGTCATTACGACTTTGTCGAAGGCGATCAGGCTAACCGGGTCGATACCAGTTGCATCGCGTACGTCAACTTTATGCAAGTTGCGCGCAGCTAAGAACAGGTTCTCGTCCAGCTCACCGGTGATGATCAGCACATCTTCCAGAGCCATGTCTTTCAGTTTCTGGGCCAGCAGCTTAGTTTTAGGCGCTTCTACAGAGAACGTTTCGACAACGATCAGACGATCCTGACGTACCAGTTCGGACAGAATGCTTTTCAGCGCGCCGCGGTACATCTTTTTGTTTACTTTTTGACTGTGGTCCTGTGGGCGAGCAGCGAAGGTCACGCCACCGGAACGCCAGATCGGGCTCTTAATAGAACCTGAACGCGCACGGCCGGTACCTTTCTGGCGCCACGGCTTTTTGCCGGAACCAGTTACTTCAGCACGAGTCTTCTGAGCACGAGTACCCTGACGAGCACCAGCTGCATAAGCAACAACAACCTGGTGAACCAGCGCTTCGTTGAAATCACGACCGAAGGTAGTTTCGGAAACAGTCAGCGCGCTCTGCGCGTCTTTCAATACTAATTCCATTGCTATCTCCTCACGCCTTCACAGCTGGTTTAACGATCAGGTTGCTACCGGTTGCACCCGGAACAGCACCCTTAACCAGCAGCAGGTTGCGCTCAGCGTCAACACGTACCACATCCAGGCTCTGGACAGTTACGCGTTCGTTGCCCATCTGACCTGCCATCTTCTTGCCTTTGAACACTTTGCCCGGAGTCTGGTTCTGACCGATAGAACCCGGAACGCGGTGAGACAAGGAGTTACCGTGCGTGGCATCCTGAGTACGGAAGTTCCAGCGCTTAACGGTACCAGCAAAACCTTTACCTTTAGAGGTACCGGTTACGTCAACTTTTTTAACTTCAGCAAACAGCTCAACGCTAATGTCCTGACCTACAGTGAACTCTTCGCCTTCAGCAAGACGGAATTCCCACAGACCACGGCCAGCTTCAACGCCAGCTTTAGCGAAGTGACCAGCTTCCGGCTTAGTTACACGACTTGCTTTTTTAGAGCCAGTGGTAACCTGAACTGCACGGTAGCCATCGTTAGCCAGGTCTTTAACCTGAGTAACGCGGTTTGCTTCAACTTCGATAACGGTTACTGGGATAGATACGCCATCTTCAGTGAAGATGCGGGTCATTCCCACTTTTTTACCGACTAAACCAATCATTGTTTCAACCTCTCAATCGCTCGATGACCTGATTAACCCAGGCTGATCTGCACGTCTACACCGGCAGCCAGGTCCAGACGCATCAGAGCATCAACGGTTTTTTCAGTTGGCTCAACGATGTCAACCAGACGCTTGTGAGTGCGAATTTCATACTGATCACGCGCGTCTTTGTTGACGTGTGGAGAGATCAGAATGGTAAAGCGCTCTTTGCGGGTCGGCAGCGGGATCGGACCACGGACTTGCGCACCAGTGCGCTTAGCAGTCTCGACGATTTCCGCGGTTGATTGATCGATTAGACGATGATCAAACGCTTTAAGGCGGATACGGATTCTTTGGTTCTGCATGAGACCAGAGCTCCAATTATTTTATAAGCGAAAATGATTACTACTCATACCCATTACGATTGATGGGTGAGTGTAACCGTTCTTACGTAGCCCCCCAATTGGGAGCATTGTTAGGTAACAAAAAACTGTTACCCAGGTTCAGATTGAACCAGCTGTCAATTACGACAAGCCCGCGCATTATACGCAAAATAGGACATAACGCAAGTGCAGTTTAGAAAACAACCTGGAAGCCCAGATTTACGAGCCTGTTCGCAATTCGCATGTCGTACTCAGAGGTTCAGTCGATCCGTTGGAATGCTCTACGCAAAAGCTGATTTTACTGTTTGTTTGAACGTACGCTAAGAAAGAAGATGTCGCAGCGATCACCTTAGAGATTTTAATCATGCTTGCTGCGTTTCCCTTTTTCGTTATCTATGCAATGTTGACCTACTTTCTCGTGCGTGAAGACACGCGTTCAGGTCTGTTACCGGATAAATATGTCTGCCCGCTTCTCTGGTCAGGACTTCTGTTTCATCTCATTAATGATCGTGCATTTCTGGCCAGTGCTGTTGGCGGGGCCATTGCAGGTTACATCGGCTTTGCGTGCTTATATTGGGGGTTTTATTTGATGTATAAACGCGAGGGGCTTGGCTATGGAGATGTAAAATATCTTGCTGCTTTGGGAGCATGGCACGGCTGGCTTGCATTGCCAGCGTTGGCGCTAGTAGCCGCGCTTCTTGGCGCGACATATGTGCTGATCCTGGTGCTTTTGAAACCTGGAATGCAGATACATAAAAACCCGCTACCGTTTGGACCTTTTATGGCGGCAGCAGGTTTATTAACGGGTTGGCAAAGTTTAATCACCCTTCCACTTTGATTTGAGACTGGAGATAATTTTGCAGACCAATTTTGCCAATCAGATCCAGCTCTGTCTCAAGCCAATCAATGTGGCCCTCTTCGTCTGCCAGGATCTTAATCATCATATCCCGGCTAACGTAGTCATGGACACTATCAGCATAGGCGATAGCTTCCCGGAGATCTTTTGCACCATCAAGCTCAAGCGTGAGATCTGAACGAAGCATCTCTTCCACGTCTTCACCGATGCCGAGTTTGCCAAGATCCTGCAGGTTAGGAATGCCTTCAAGAAAGAGAATACGCTCGATGTATTGATCAGCGTGTTTCATTTCGTCGATGGATTCATGATATTCAACATCGTTGAGGCGCGTCAGCCCCCAGTTCTTGAACATTCTTGCATGAAGAAAATACTGGTTTATCGCGACAAGCTCATTTCCCAATAATTTATTGAGATAACGTATGATTTTAACATCACCTTTCATTATATAGTCCCTCCGCTTCCACTTATTGAAGCGTAGATGGGGCTACAGGGATGTCAAAAAAAAGATACAGCCTTAAGCGATCTCTTTGTATTCCGGGATCTGCATCAATTCGTCCTGCATAATCTCACGTGCCGCGCGTACGCACTTACCGCATTGATTTCCTACCGGAACAAATTTACGAAGCTGTTGGAAAGATTGAGGATGAAACTGTCGAACGGCTTGACGTATTTTTTTGTCACTCACGCCATTACACAAACAAACGTACATAGAAACTCCCGTTCAATTTATGCACAAAGTGTAAGTGAGAATAATTATGATTTCAATAGCAGATACGTCTGGACAGACATTATCAGGAGGCAAAAAATGCGAAAAAATGTGACAAGTCATAAACCATAGATAGCAAAAAGGGCATCATCTGATGCCCTTTAAATACGCATTGCTTAAATGTTATCAGCGATTAGCTGATAACTTTAGCTACAACGCCAGCGCCTACAGTACGGCCGCCTTCACGGATTGCGAAACGCAGACCGTCATCCATCGCGATTGGGTGGATCAGGGTAACAACCATCTGAATGTTGTCGCCTGGCATTACCATCTCTACGCCTTCTGGCAGTTCGATGGTGCCGGTCACGTCAGTTGTACGGAAGTAGAACTGTGGACGGTAGCCTTTGAAGAACGGAGTATGACGGCCGCCTTCATCTTTGGACAGAATATAAACTTCAGATTCGAATTTGGTGTGCGGCTTGATTGAGCCTGGCTTAGCCAGTACCTGACCACGTTCGATTTCTTCACGTTTGATACCACGCAGCAGAACACCAACGTTCTCACCAGCACGGCCTTCGTCCAGCAGTTTGCGGAACATTTCAACGCCAGTACAGGTAGACTTAGCAGTCTCTTTGATACCAACGATTTCAACTTCTTCGCCAACTTTAACGATACCGCGCTCTACACGACCGGTTACAACAGTACCACGGCCGGAGATAGAGAATACGTCTTCGATTGGCAGCAGGAATGGCTTATCGATAGCACGTTCTGGTTCCGGGATGTAAGAATCCAGGTAGCCAGCCAGCTCAACGATTTTAGCTTCCCACTCTGCTTCGCCTTCCAGCGCTTTCAGAGCAGAACCACGGATGATTGGAGTGTCATCACCTGGGAAATCGTACTGAGACAGAAGTTCACGAACTTCCATTTCTACCAGTTCCAGCAGCTCTTCGTCATCAACCATGTCGCATTTGTTCAGGAACACGATGATGTAAGGAACGCCTACCTGACGACCCAGCAGGATGTGCTCACGCGTCTGTGGCATAGGGCCATCAGTTGCAGCAACAACCAGGATCGCGCCATCCATCTGAGCAGCACCGGTGATCATGTTTTTAACATAGTCGGCGTGGCCCGGGCAGTCTACGTGTGCGTAGTGGCGAGTCGGGGTGTCATATTCAACGTGGGAAGTGTTGATGGTGATACCACGAGCTTTTTCTTCTGGTGCGTTATCGATCTGGTCGAATGCACGCGCAGAACCACCGTAGGTTTTTGCCAGAACGGTAGTGATTGCAGCAGTCAGGGTAGTTTTACCGTGGTCAACGTGGCCGATAGTACCAACGTTAACGTGCGGTTTTGTACGTTCAAATTTTTCTTTAGACACGGCTATATTCCTTACTATAGTGCCCTCTCACCGAGAGGGCACGGGATTTTGGTTTTTAACCTATGGCTTATTTGCCACGGGCTTCGATTACGGCCTGAGCAACGTTGTTCGGCGCGTCATCATACTTCAGGAACTCCATGGAGTAAGAAGCACGACCTTTAGTCAGTGAGCGCAGCTGAGTTGCGTATCCGAACATTTCAGACAACGGTACTTCAGCATGAATCTGAACGCCAGTAGCGTTAGATTCCTGACCTTTCAGCTGGCCACGACGACGGCTAAGGTCACCGATAACGTCACCAGTGTTCTCTTCTGGAGTTTCTACTTCAACCTTCATGATTGGTTCAAGCAGAACTGGTTTCGCTTTCTTAAAGCCATCTTTGAAGGCAATAGAAGCGGCCAGTTTAAACGCCAGCTCGGAGGAGTCAACGTCGTGGTAAGAACCGAAGTGCAGACGCACGCCGAGATCTACTACTGGGTAACCCGCCAGAGGACCAGACTTCAGCTGTTCCTGAATACCTTTATCAACGGCAGGGATGTATTCACCAGGAATCACACCACCTTTGATGTCGTTGATGAACTCATAACCTTTCGGATTAGAGCCCGGCTCCAGTGGGTACATGTCGATAACAACATGACCAAACTGACCACGACCACCAGACTGCTTAGCGTGTTTACCTTCAACATCGGTAACTTTCGCACGAATCGCTTCGCGGTAAGCAACCTGAGGTTTACCCACGTTAGCTTCAACGTTGAATTCACGCTTCATACGGTCAACGATGATGTCGAGGTGCAGTTCACCCATACCAGCGATGATAGTCTGGTTAGATTCTTCATCAGTCCATACGCGGAATGATGGATCTTCTTTAGCCAGACGACCCAGAGCCAGACCCATTTTTTCCTGGTCAGCTTTGGTTTTTGGTTCTACAGCGATAGAAATTACCGGTTCAGGGAATTCCATACGCTCCAGAATGATCACGTGGTCCGGATCACAGATGGTGTCACCTGTGGTCACGTCTTTCAGGCCGATTGCCGCAGCAATGTCACCCGCACGAACTTCTTTGATCTCTTCACGCTTGTTAGCGTGCATCTGAACGATACGACCAAAGCGCTCACGTGCTGCTTTCACTGGGTTATATACAGTATCACCAGAGTTAACCACGCCAGAGTACACGCGGAAGAACGTCAGGTTACCCACGAATGGGTCGGTAGCGATTTTGAATGCCAGTGCAGCAAACGGCTCATCATCAGTAGCATGACGTTCAGCTGGAGTGTCTTTACCGTCGTCCAGCATACCGTTGATTGCTGGTACGTCAGTTGGTGCTGGCAGGTAATCAATTACCGCATCCAGCATTGCCTGAACACCTTTGTTCTTGAACGCAGAACCGCAAGTAACGAGAATGATCTCGTTGCTCAGTACGCGTGCACGCAGCGCGGTTTTGATTTCTTCTTCGGTCAGCTCTTCGCCGCCCAAATATTTATCCATCAGCTCGTCAGAAGCTTCAGCTGCGGATTCAACCAGGTTCTGGCGCCATTCGTTTGCCAGCTCAACCATGTCAGCAGGGATGTCTTCGTATTCGAAGGTCACGCCCTGATCGGCATCGTTCCAGTTGATGGCTTTCATTTTCACCAGGTCAACAACACCGGTGAAACCTTCTTCAGCACCAATCGCCAACTGAAGCGGAACAGCTGTCGCGCCCAGACGGGTTTTGATCTGACCAACAACTTTCAGGAAGTTTGCACCCATGCGGTCCATTTTGTTAACGAACGCAATGCGTGGAACTTTGTATTTGTTTGCCTGACGCCATACGGTTTCAGACTGTGGCTGAACACCACCAACTGCGCAGTAAACCATTACCGCACCATCGAGAACACGCATAGAACGTTCAACTTCGATAGTGAAGTCAACGTGGCCTGGGGTGTCGATGATATTTACGCGATGCGGTTCGTACTGCTTAGCCATACCTGACCAGAATGCAGTAGTCGCTGCGGAGGTGATAGTAATACCACGCTCCTGCTCCTGTTCCATCCAGTCCATGGTAGCTGCGCCGTCATGAACTTCACCGATTTTATGGTTTACACCGGTGTAGAACAGAATACGTTCGGTAGTAGTGGTTTTACCGGCGTCGATGTGCGCACTGATACCGATGTTACGGTAGCGTGCGATGGGTGTTGTACGAGCCATTTGATTCCTCGTTTATTTCTTTAGGCGTTCAATTAAGTAACCCAGAGCGGACAGCTTCTGGGAAGTGTCCGCCTGGTGACTATGACTCCGAAGGGATTACCAACGGTAGTGTGCGAACGCCTTGTTGGCTTCTGCCATACGGTGAACGTCTTCACGTTTCTTAACTGCAGTACCTTTGTTGTCTGCAGCGTCAGAAAGTTCGTTCGCCAGACGCAGAGCCATGGATTTATCACCGCGTTTACGAGCAGCTTCAACGATCCAACGCATTGCCAGGGCATTACGACGAACCGGACGAACTTCAACTGGAACCTGATAAGTAGAACCACCAACGCGGCGAGACTTAACTTCTACAGTCGGGCGCACGTTGTCGAGAGCGACTTCGAAAGCTTCCAGTGCATTTTTGTCAGAGCGTTGAGCCAGGGTCTCAAGCGCGCTGTATACGATTGCTTCTGCAGTAGATTTTTTACCATCTACCATCAGGATATTTACAAATTTTGCCAGCAGTTCTGATCCGAACTTAGGATCTGGAAGAATTTTACGCTGACCAATGACGCGACGACGTGGCATGGGAATACTCCGTTGTTAATTCAGGATTGTCCAAAACTCAAAGAGTTTATTTTGACATTAAGTTAAAACAGTTTGGCCTTACTTAACGGAGAACCATTAAGCCTTAGGACGTTTCACGCCATACTTGGAACGAGCCTGCTTACGGTCTTTAACGCCGGAACAGTCAAGTGCACCACGAACGGTGTGATAACGAACACCCGGAAGGTCTTTTACACGACCGCCACGGATCAGGATCACGGAGTGTTCCTGCAGGTTGTGACCTTCACCACCGATGTAGGAAGTCACTTCAAAACCGTTGGTCAAACGCACACGGCATACTTTACGCAGTGCGGAGTTTGGTTTCTTAGGAGTGGTGGTATATACACGGGTACATACACCACGTTTCTGCGGGCAGGCTTCCAGCGCAGGCACGTTGCTTTTTGCAACTTTGCGAGCGCGTGGTTTGCGTACCAGCTGGTTAACTGTTGCCATTAAATAGCTCCTGGTTTTAGCTTTTGCTTCGTAAACACGTAATAAATCGACCTCATACAATATGAGGACGCGAAATTCTAGGGCTACGCCGAAAAGGTGTCAAGAAATATACAGTGATCTCGGATCACCAACTCATTTGAGTCGAGTGCTTAATCGCGAGTTTGACGAAGTCAGTATAGCCAACAACGTCAATTTTGGTGGAAATTTGACCAACAAGACCGCGGGCATCAATGTCATCTTTCAGCGCTAAGACCTTTATGGGGGCATTATTGAGAATTTCAATGAAGCGCCCACCGTCAATGGCAGCAAAAACGCCGTCCTGGATCAGCAATAATTCATCGCCATCGCCCAGCATTCTTAGCAATCCTTCAATATCAGCTTGCCACGGTGAATGACGTAGAGTGTGAAGCATGACGACCTCAGAATGTCAGAACGACATGATAATGGGAGAGTTTTTCGCGCAGATCGTTCGGTGAAATCACGTCTGCATCCAGGACCAACGGGACATTTTCGTCAATCCCTCGCTCTTTTAACGATGCAGCGCACACCCAAAACGTGTCGATGTCATACAAAGGCAAGACCTTAAACGTCGAAATATAATCGCGCGCCAGTATCCGTTGCGGCTGTTGTCCGTTGAGAATCTGAAATACGCCGTCGCCGACAAAGAAAACACCAATATCTTCTGTCAGGGCAGAGGTCGCCAGAAGCGCATCAAGCCCTTCCCGACCCGCTGAGCTGCCGTGAGGAGCAGAAGTAAACACAAACGCAATGCGGTTCATCAGAATTGCACCATCCGATCGCATGTCAGCGCCGCCTGCGCCAATGCGCCCAGGCCGCTGAGCGTAAACCCAGGCTGCAGATTGGCGCCAGAAAGCCCCAAACGCTTAGCCTCGGTTTCGTCCACGACGCCACGACGCAGCGCCGCCGCCACACAGATGTGCAGCTCAACGCCCTGTTTTTCGTTAAGCGCCTGCCAGCCACGCACCAGATCATATTCATCAGAAGCAGGAGACGTTAACTGATTGGCATTGAAGACGCCTTCTCGATAGAAAAACACGCTGCTCAGCTCGTGCCCTTCAGCCAATACCGCTTGCGCAAACTGCAACGCGCTGCTGGCCTGCTGCGTGCCGTAAGCTGGCCCCGTCACCATTAAGGCAAAACGCATTACTTCTCTTGCCCCACAAAATCACCGCTTTTGAACTGACGAATGTAGAGATACACCGTGTGTTTGGAAATATTCAGTCGGTCGGCAACCTGGTTAATCGCATCTTTGATATCGAAAATGCCTTTCTCATAGAGGTTCAGCACGATTTGACGATTCTTGGCGTTGTTCGATACGTTGCGATCGGCATTCACCTCTTCAATGGTGAATTCCAGAGTCTGCGTGACAAGGTCTTCCACAGAGGAGGCAAAGTTAACGGAGGAGTTCACTTCCGGTGTTTCAGGTGGAATAAAAGTGCTCATGATTTGTGAGAACGGCACATCAAGGTTCATGTTGATGCACAGCAATCCAATCACCCGATGATCGCGATTACGGATGGCGATGGTCTCTGACTTCATCAGTACGCCGCTTTTGGCACGGGTGAAATAACATTTGGAGACGCTGCTATCGGCGCCGGTCATGTCGTGGAGCATACGCAGTGCAAGGTCGGTAATTGGCGATCCAATTTTGCGGCCAGTATGCTCACCATTGGCAATACGGATGGCGGAACATTTCAGATCTTGCAGGGAGTGCAATACGATTTCGCAGTGAGAGCCAATGAGCATCGCTAACCCGTCCACTACCGCTTCGTAGGATTTCAGAATATCGAAGTCAGTCTGATCGAAAGGACGTTGATCCAGCAAATCAAGTTCACTGGTTTCGTTGGTTAAAAGCGACCTGGACATGAAAAAAACACTCCTTTTCAGGAGCCTGTCGTTAGGTTGTCAGGGCAGGCTCATATTTACACGGACAACTAAATTAATACAGCGTAGGCAAGGCTTTCCAGTGTTTATTATATCTGGCCTGCAATAAAAAAACCGCCGCCTTGAAGGCGGCGGTTTTCAGCGTTTTACTTCTTCGCTGCGTCTGCAGCTTTATCATCTTCTGCAGCGGCAGGTTTAGCATCTGCCTTCGGTGCTGGTTTGATGTCCAGCAGCTCTACATCAAAGACCAGAGTGGAGTTAGCCGGAATACCCGGAACGCCGGTTTTGCCGTAAGCCAGATCCGGTGGAATAACCAGCTGGATTTTGCCGCCTTTCTTGATGTTTTTCAGGCCTTCAGTCCAACCTGGGATAACACCGTCAAGACGGAAGGACAGTGGCTCGCCGCGCGTGTAAGAGTTATCAAACTCTTTACCGTCGATCAGTGTACCTTTGTAGTTCACTACAACGGTGTCGCTGTCTTTTGGCGCATCGCCAGTACCGGCTTTCTCAACTTTGTAAAGCAGACCGGTAGAAGAGGTTTTCACACCTTTTTCTTTCGCAAAAGTATCGCGGTAGGCTTTGCCCTTCGCTTCGTTGTCTTTTGCGTCTTTTTCCATCTTGCCCTGAGCAGCACCCTTCACGCGAGCTTCGAAAGCTTGCAGAGTCTGTTCGATTTCCTGGTCAGACAGTTTGCTCTTATCTGCAAATGCATCCTGAACACCGGCGATCAGCTGATCTTTATCCAGTTTGATGCCCAGTTTTTCCTGCTCTTTGAGAGAGTTTTCCATGTAACGACCCAGAGAAGCGCCCAGCGCATAGGCTGATTTCTGGTCGTCATTTTTGAACGCAGCTTTGCTGTCTGCGCTTGCAGCAGGTTTCGCAGCAGTATCAGCAGCGAAAGACAGCGGCGCATTCAGTGCGACAGCCATAGTGGTCGCCAGCAGCGTTACTTTAAACAGTGATTTCATCCATTTCTCCAGGACCAGGGCCTCTCACCCCAGCGTTAAACGTAAATGAGAAGCGTACTATAGAACGTTGCGGAGGAAATCTATAGACAGACTCCCCCTATTATCGTCTCTTTTGAGACTATTTTTGTTTAAATTAGTTTCGTGCCAAAGGGATGGATACTGCACATTGGGACAAACTCGGGTAAAATTTGTCTTTGCTAACGCCCGGTGGCGCAGAACACACAACGAGGTCAATCATGCAAGATACATCTATGGAAGTGCGGCTGGCCGAGCTGGAAAGCCGTCTCGCTTTTCAGGAAGTAACTATCGACGAACTCAACCAGACCGTGACAGCTCATGAACTGGAAATGGCGAAACTTCGCGATCTGCTGCGTTTACTGACAGAGAAAGTGAAAGCGACACAATCGTCACATATGGCTTCACCGTCCGAAGAGACCCCACCGCCGCATTATTGAGGCTAACAACGCTGAGGCGTAAAAAAAGCGGGAATATTTCCCGCTTTTTTGTGCGTGCGATACAGCGAATACCGAAGTATTAGTGGCAGCCGCAACCGCCGTTACCGCCACAACCGCCTTTACCGTGCTCATGACCATGGTCATGATCGTGGCCGTGACCACCGCAGCAACCGTCATGGTCGTGATCGTGGTCGTGACCGTTCGCACCGTGAACGTGGCCATGAGCCAGTTCTTCTTCGGTTGCTTCACGGATCGCAATCACTTCAACGTTGAATTTCAGGTTCTGGCCAGCCAGCATGTGGTTACCGTCAACCACAACGTGCTCGTCTTCAACTTCGGTGATTTCAACCGGTACTGGACCCTGGTCAGTTTCAGCCAGGAAACGCATGCCAACCTGCAGCTCGTCAACGCCCATGAACACGTCTTTAGGAACGCGCTGAACCAGGTTGTCATCATACTGACCGTAAGCGTCGTTCGCGCCTACAGCAACGTCAAATTTATCGCCAACATCGTGGCCTTCCAGCGCGTTTTCCAGGCCGGAAATCAGGGAGCCGTGACCATGCAGGTAGTCCAGCGGCGCACTCACCGGAGACTCATCAACCAACACACCGTCTTCTGTACGTACCTGATAGGCCAGGCTGACCACCAGGTCTTTTGCTACTTTCATGATATCTCCTGAGCGTGGGAAAATTGCTGGCGCAGATTGTAGCGGAAATCTGCACCCGTGTACCCTTTAGCTTAAAAAAACTGAGGGCATATCGCTAGTCCGGATGAAAAATACCGATCACCTGCTCTTCTTTGCGAACATGCTCGCGCGCTTCTTTATCCGCCTCTCGCATCTGATGACCGCACTTAACACACTCAACAATATCAATATTATTTTCACGCCACATCGCCAGCGAATCTTGCGCCTGGCAGGACGGGCATTTTGCACCTGCAATAAAACGTTTACGAATTGCCATACTTTTGCCCCTATTCAAATTCATCCCAGCCGTCAAACTGCCGTCGCTCTTGCTGCATCTCCCGCTGGAAAATCTCTTCAAGCTCGCGCCGCGCTTCCCGTACGCGAGATATCTGCGCCGTGTCCGAATGCACGGGCATTAACTCCCGGAGCATACGCATATCGAGACGCCGAAAATGCATTTGTGCCCGTTGCGCCTGATGCGGATGCATACCCAGCGAAACCAGCGCTTTGCGCCCTAATTCAAGGGCACTGGAAAACGTCTCGCGTGAAAAATTGGTCACGCCCGCCTGCAACAATTCATGTGCCTCAACGCGTCCCCGCGCTCGCGCCAGAATATGCAGATGCGGGAAATGTTGCTGGCACAGTTCCACCAGCTTCATCGTATCTTCCGGCTCGTTACAGGTGATGATGATAGATTCCGCAGCCTCCGCGCCCGCAGAACGCAGCAACTCAAGCTGCGTGGCATCACCGTAATACACTTTATAGCCATATTTGCGCATCAGATTCACCGCGCTGATATCACGCTCAAGCACCGTAATACGCATCTTGTTCGCCATCAGCAGACGGCCAATGACCTGCCCAAAACGGCCAAAGCCCACCACGATCACCTGCGGTTTATCGTCTTCGACCCACGGCGCTTCGTCCTCGTCGTCAGGTTGATTGAAGCGGCGCGAAAGCAATTTATCGATAAGCTTCATCAGCAACGGCGTGGTCATCATCGACAGCGTCACCGTCACCAGCAGCAGCGCCATTTGATCATCCTGGAATAAACGCTGGGACGCTGCTGTGGAGAAGAGCACAAAAGCAAACTCGCCACCCTGGCTCAACACACCGGCAAACTGCATTCGCTCTGAACTGCGCAGGCCGTAGATCCGCGCCAGCGTGTAAAGCACACCTGTTTTCACAGCCACCAGCACCGCAACGCTGACCGCCACCCACAGCAGATGGGTATAAAGCACACCCAGATTCAGCGCCATACCCACGGAGATAAAGAACAACCCGAGCAGCAACCCTTTGAAAGGGTCAATCGCAATCTCCAGCTCGTGGCGGTACTCACTTTCGGCCAGCAGAATCCCGGCGATAAAGGTCCCAAGCGCCATCGACAGCCCCAGCGCATCCATAAACAACGCCGAACCTAACACCAGCAGCAGCGTCGCCGCGGTAAACACTTCGCGCACACCGGAGGCCGCAATAAAGCGGAATACCGGGCGCAGCAGATAGCGACCGCCAATTAGCATTCCCACAAAAGCCAGCACCTTCATGCCAACTTTCATCCAGTCAAAATGATCGTCACCCGAACCGGCGAGCAACGGCACCAGGGCTAATGCCGGGATAACCGCGAGATCCTGGAACAGCAGCACCGAGAAACCCAGTTGTCCTGATTCGTTGCGATTCATCCCTTTATCGCGCATCAGCTGCAACGCCATTGCCGTCGACGACATGGCAAGGCCAATCCCACCAATCACCGCCGCCTGCCATTTGAACTGCGTCAGCATCAGCAATCCACCGAGGATGACCGCGCTAAACAACACCTGCGCCGCACCCACGCCGAAAATCGATCGCCGCAATTGCCACAGCTTAGCGGGATTCAGCTCCAGCCCGATAATGAACATCAGGAAGACCACGCCAAGCTCCGAGAAGTGCAGGATCTCGTCTACATCGCTAATAAATCCAAGGCCCCACGGCCCGATAGCGATGCCCGCCAGCAAATACCCCAGCACCGCGCCGATGCCAAGCCGCGCGGCCAACGGCACCGCCACCACGGCGGCAAACAAAAACAGCACTCCGGCTAATAAAAGATCGGTACCTTCCATCAGTGACCTCCCGTCGGAATCGGGGAGGCCAGCCATTCACCGTAAGCTTTGGCGTGACTTGCCAGCGCCTGAGGTTGTTGGCGGCGCGCCCAGTAAACAATCATCGGGCTCATCCAGTGCATACGACACATCGCCGCCGTCAGTTCAAAAGGGCGCAAAATATCGCTCATGGGGTAGCGGTTCAGGCTGTCGTGGCGGTAAGCACTTTCTGGTTCACCGGTCGTAATGACACTCCGCCAGTACTTTCCCGCCAGTTGGTTCCCCCCAGGCCCGCTGGAAAACCCGCGGCTCAGCACCCGGTCCAGCCACTCTTTCAGCAACGCGGGGCAACTGTAGGTGTAAAGCGGATGCTGGAACACAATCACGTCATGCTGACGCAACAGCTCCTGCTCGCGAGGAATATCAATAAAAAAATCAGGATAGTGCGCGTAAAGGTCGTGCACCGTCACATTGCTCAGCTGTTGAGCCGGTTTAAGCAAAACCCGGTTTGCGACCGAGTCCTGGGATTCCGGATGGGCATACAACAGCAGCACTTTTGCTGTCTGAGACATCATTCCCCTCCCGGGTCGTCATCATTGCCATTTTCGGCTACCATGGCACACCCGCGCCATGCGCGGCATTATTCAGTCTGGCCCCTCACGCCTCATTGTTGAAAAAACAGCCTGGCGGGACAGATTTTTAACCTGATTATAATGACAACCTAACATAGTCGGAATACACGGCGCTCTATGATTGTTTTCTCCTCCTTACAAATTCGTCGCGGCGTACGCGTCCTGCTGGACAACGCTACTGCCACCATTAATCCTGGCCAAAAAGTCGGCCTGGTGGGCAAAAACGGCTGCGGCAAATCCACTCTGCTTTCGCTTCTGAAAAACGAAATGAGCGCCGATGCGGGCAGCTTTACCTATCCGGGCAACTGGCAACTGGCCTGGGTCAACCAGGAAACGCCTGCCCTGAGCGTACCGGCGCTTGAATACGTGATTGACGGCGACCGCGAATACCGCAAGCTGGAAGCCGAGCTGAACGCCGCCAACGAGCGTAACGACGGCCACGCCATCGCCACCGTTCACGGCAAGCTGGACGCCATCGACGCGTGGACTATTCGCTCTCGCGCCTCCAGCCTGCTACACGGCTTGGGCTTTAGCAACGAACAGCTCGAACGCCCCGTGAGTGACTTCTCCGGTGGCTGGCGTATGCGCCTGAACCTGGCGCAGGCGCTGGTGTGTCGTTCCGATTTGCTGCTGCTCGATGAACCAACGAACCACCTCGATCTCGATGCCGTTATCTGGCTGGAAAAATGGCTGAAAAGCTATCAGGGCACGCTGATTCTGATCTCCCATGACCGTGATTTTCTTGATCCGGTGGTGGATAAAATCATTCACATCGAACAAGAGTCGATGTTCGAATACACCGGCAACTACAGCTCTTTCGAGCGCCAGCGCGCCACGCGCCTGTCGCAGCAACAGTCGATGTACGAAAGCCAGCAGCAGCGCGTCGCGCATCTGCAAAGCTTTGTTGACCGTTTCAAAGCCAAAGCCTCCAAAGCCAAGCAGGCGCAGAGCCGCATTAAAATGCTGGAACGCATGGAGATGATCGCGCCTGCGCACGTCGACAACCCGTTCCACTTCAGCTTCCGCGCGCCTGAGAGCCTGCCCAATCCACTGTTAAAAATGGAAAAGGTCAGCGCGGGCTATGGCGATCGCATTATTCTGGATTCCATCAAGCTCAACCTGGTGCCGGGTTCTCGTATCGGTCTGCTCGGGCGTAACGGTGCCGGTAAGTCCACGTTGATTAAACTGCTGGCGGGCGAGCTTAATCCGGTCAGCGGTGATATCGGTCTGGCGAAGGGCATTAAGCTTGGCTACTTCGCGCAGCATCAGCTGGAGTTTTTACGCGCTGACGAATCCCCCATTCAGCATATGGCGCGCCTTGCTCCACAGGAAATGGAACAGAAGCTGCGTGATTATCTCGGCGGTTTTGGCTTCCAGGGCGATAAAGTCACCGAAATCACCGAGCGCTTCTCCGGCGGCGAAAAAGCCCGTCTGGTGCTGGCGCTGATCGTCTGGCAGCGTCCAAATCTGCTGCTGCTCGATGAACCTACCAACCACCTGGATCTTGACATGCGTCAGGCACTGACCGAAGCGCTCATCGAGTTTGAAGGCGCGCTGGTCGTCGTCTCGCACGATCGCCACCTGATCCGCTCCACCACTGACGATCTGTACCTGGTTCACGACGGTAAAGTTGAGCCATTCGATGGCGATCTGGAAGATTATCAGCAGTGGCTGACCGATGTGCAGAAGCAAGAAAATCAGCCCTCTGACGATGCGAAAGACAACGCCAACAGCGCCCAGTCGCGCAAAGATCAAAAGCGTCGCGAAGCAGAGCTGCGCACCCAAACGCAGCCGTTGCGTAAAGAGATCGCCCGTCTGGAAAAAGAGCTGGAAAAGCTTCACGCAACACTGGCTACCGTCGAAGAAAAACTGGGTGACAGCGGGTTGTACGATCAAAGCCGCAAAGCCGAGCTGACCGAGTGTTTGCAAATTCAGGCAAAAACCAAATCGGGTCTTGAGGATTGCGAAATGGCGTGGCTGGATGCACAGGAACAGCTGGAAGCAATGCTGCAAAGCGACTAACGCAACCGGAGGGTTATGAGTATCGACATCACCAGCGAAATCACTTTTCGCAAGCTAAGCATATTCATGACCTTTATGGAAAAGGGCAACATCGCACGCACCGCAGAAGCGCTTGGTCTTAGCGGGGTGAGCGTTCATCGCGCGCTGCACACGCTGGAAGAGAACGTGCGCTGCCCGCTGTTCACCCATAAGGGCCGTAATCTGATTGCGCTGCCCTCCGCGTGGACGCTGCTGGAATATTGCCAGGAAGTGATGCAGGTGATGGATCGCGGGCTGGACGAAGCGCGTAAAATCGCCGGTATCGGCCAGGGCCGTTTGCGCGTGGGCACGCTCTATTCGCTGACAATGGAAACCGTGCCGCGCCTGATTATGGGCATGAAGCTGCGCCGTCCGGATCTGGAAATGGATCTGACGATGGGTTCTAACGAAATGCTGCTGCATTTGCTGGATGAAGGCGCGCTGGACGCGATTCTGATCTCCATCTCCGAAAGCGATATCGATCGCAACAGCCTCGAAGTCTTGCCCCTGTTCCACGACGACATCTTCCTGGCCGCACCCGCGACAGCAAAACTGATCGGCAACGGCCTGGCCGACTTGCGCGACTATAAAGATCAGAAGTTTGTCTCGCTGGCGGAAGGCTTTGCAACTTACGCCGGCTTTCAGGAGGCGTTCCACATCGCCGGTTTTGAGCCGGAGATCGTGACGCGCGTTAACGACATTTTCTCGATGTTAAGTCTGGTGCAGGCGGGTGTCGGCTTTACGCTGATGCCGGGCAGAATGAAAAAGGTGTACGAGAATTCCGTGCAACTGCTCAAGCTGGCGCAGCCGTATCAAATGCAGCAGCTCATCGCCATTGTCTTCGCGCGCAACCGCGAGCAAGACCCCAGCCTGCGCGCGCTGGCCGCAGAGGGCCGAATGTACGCCCGCAGCCGGGAGCAAAACGCTACGCGCTAAGGCGTTGCGCCAGATGCACCGCCACATCAATGCCGCTGCGTTCCAGCGAAATCGATTCGCCTTCCCACGCAGCCTGTCGCGTAAGACAGGTCAACACGCCACCCGGCGGCATCTCAATCGCCAGTCGTGCCTCGCGTTCGTTGGCGGAAATCACCGCTTCCTGCCAGCGCACCGTCCGCGCCATGTTCATCGCCAGATCGTCGGCAATCTTTTCAGGCGTCCACAGCACGCGTCCGGTGCTGCCGCTGAGATACGCGCAGCGCGGGCGAGAGAGCCTTACGTTTTCAAATGCCGCTACCAGCTTTTGCGCAGGCGGAGCCAACAGTTCACAATGTGATGGCACGCTGACGGCCAGCCGGTGCGCTTTGCTCGCCCCTTTCTCCAGCGCGCGTTTCGCAACCTCCGCCATGGCGTCGTCAGAACCCGCAATCACAATCTGCGTTTCAGCATTCAGGTTAGCGATATAGGTTCCGCTCCCCTCAATAAGCTTTTCAACCTGCGGTAGCGTCAGCCCCATAATCGCCGTCAGGCCATAGCCGTGCGGATACGCCTTTTCCATTAGATCGCCGCGCAGCGCCACCAGCCTAAGCGCATCGGTAAACTCCAGCGCGCCGGCAATCACCACTGCCGGATACGCGCCGATGGACAAACCGCTCACGATATCGGGCGAAACGCCGCGACGCTGTACTTCACGCGCCCACGCCACGCCTGCGATAAGCAGCGCGAGCTGAACCGCGCGGGTGTGCTGCAAGGCGTCGGGTGAATCCAGTGAATCCACTTCTGCGCCCAGCACCTCTCGCGCCAGCGCCATTTCCGTTCCCGGCAGCGCTTTCAGCATGCCAGGATACTGCGTCCCCTGTCCCGGAAAGGTAAACAGAATTTTCATCATTCCTCCCTGTGCCATGGATCGGTCATCAGGCGCGGCCCATGACGTGTTTTCAGCAGCGCTTTACCGTCGCGCAGCCATTCGTTCAGCGCGAAGCCGCCAAGCGGCGTTTCCACCTGCGTATCGGCGCGACAAAGGGCACTGCTGAGCTGAGACTGCCAGCGTTCGAAAGCCGCCGGTGGCAAGGGCTGCGGCGCACGGATCAGCAGATCGAGATCGCTGTCGGCGTGGATAACCGGAATGCCGGTCGCCAGCGCGTAGCCCGTACTGCCGGTGATGCCCCACGTCCACGGCCACGACTGCTGCGCCAGTTGCAGCGCTACCTGAACCGGCGGCTGGGTAATAAAAGGTGAGCGCAGCAGATCGTTGAGCACGCAAAGATCGTCGGGAGAAACCACGCGCGCAATACGCTGAGCGTTCACCCATCCCGCCGCGCGCTGGTCGCGCTTCAGCCCACGTACGCCGACGGGAATTCGTCCTGCATCATCAACATCACGCCGCACCACCACAGGCAAACCGGTATGCCACACGCTATCCACCCAGGATTCGGTGATACCTTCCAGCGCGTCACGCGCGGTAAGCCAGATAAGATCGTGCGGGCGTAATGTTGCGGTCATGATTACATTCCTGAAGTCAGTGAGATAAACAGCGGCAGCGACAGGATACACAGGACCGAGCTTAACAGCAGCACCGCTTCTGCATCAGGAGACTGCACGCCAAAGCGGTTGCCGAAGACCACGCCAAAGAAACCGGCGGACAGGGCAATCATCAGAATCGCAGTAATAGCCACGGAACCGTGCAGACCGAAAATCAGCACGATACCCCAGGCAATTGCAGGCTGAATCAGCAGCTTGGTGATAGTGGCGCTAATCACCATGGTGTTGATCTGCAGCTTACGGGCAGACAAGATCACGCCCGTCAGGAACAGCGCGGCGGCCGTTGCGGCCAGACCCAGCGGTTTAATCGCGGCCAGCACCAGCTCCGGCATTTTGATGCCAATCGCAGACAAAATCACACCCAGCAGCGGCCCCATCACAATCGGTTTTTTAATTGAACGCCACATCAGCACGGGCAGCATCGACAGCGTTGAACCGGTGTTCGCGCCTTCGGCACGCGCTTTTTCACGTTCCAGAATCAGCAGGCAGAACGGCGTCATCAGTACGGAACCGCAGGCGATAGAGACCGCCACGGAGAGCGACGTCGCAGACCCTTCGCCCAGCACGCTGCCCAGAATCGGTAAACCCAATGCGGCGTAGTTCGGCAACGCAACCGTCAGCGTGAGCACCGCGGCATCCTGCGGGGATTTTTTGAAGACGCCGGTGGCGAGGAAATAGATGCCCGCGTAGGTCACCCACATCGCCAGCGTCAGCACCACAATTAGCGGCGACTGGGCCACAATGCCGGCCCACGGCGTTTGTACCGTCGCACTGAACAGCGCGGCGGGCAGCGCAAAATCCATGACGAAAATATTGAGCAGGGAAACATTTTTGTTATCGACCATCTTTGCCTTACCGGCCCAGAATCCCAGCAACATGATGATGAAAATCGGTGCAAGAGCATGAACAATTACGTAAGTCATAAATCACCTGTAGTAAAAAAGTTTTAGCACTGGCGCGATGATTATTATTTTCAGAATGCACGCTCCCGCACGGGCGCAATCGCTACGCCCGCGGGGAAATGCCTCTGGCAGGTCTCTTTTTTCTACTTACCAGCTTGCTCGCATGCGCTCACGAACAAGAGCAGAGCTGCGGCGATTGTCAGCACCCAAACGGCTTTTTAGCGTGGTGTCCTGACGTGCGTCGTTGATGGCCTGTTGCAGGGTGGATTTCACCAGCGCCACATCGCTTTCCGATGGCGCATCCGGGTTGCTGATATCCAGCAAGTTTTCAAGCAGCCCCAGCGTGGCGTAATTGCTGATGTCGTATGCCATTGGCGGAATGGTGGCCGCCAGTTTTTCCAGCGCCTCGACGGTGCGCAGAGTGATCCGCGCGGCGGACTCTTTGCCCATCGCATGGATCAGCACGCCTTTGTCGTTGAAAGCAATCAGACGGTTAGCCTGATAGCCGTGCGCCAGAAACGCGCCCGACATCGCTTTGCCGACGATCAATCCAATGACCGGGTGACCGGCCAGACGCGCGTTGGCATAGGCCGCAGCCGCACCGGCCAGCGCCTGGTGGATCCCAAACGCCTCTTCGCGACGGCCATACGCCTGGCTTGGCACATCAATCACCGCCACAATCGGGCGCTTCACATCGTTATCCGCATCGGCGGCAACGGTTTCGCTGACCACTTTCGCCAACGTCCAGCCTTCCATCAGACCCACTTCACCCAGCGCAGCACGCGGGAAATGGTTATGGACATCCGGCACCACGGAAATAAAACGTACCGCTTCGCCGTTGATGTCAGCGTCTGCCGCCTGCACGGACGGGCACAGGCCTGACAGACGTTTGGCATGAGGCGCGAGCGTTTGCAGCCATAATTCGCCGCGGCTGATTGTATTAGTCATCATTTCACCTCCCGGGCAAAAAGCGCATGGATCTGTTCGGTATCCGCCTGTTTGCGGGTGTCAAAATTCGACAGACGCGCGAGATAGTCGTCGTAGTTATCGGTGCGATGTTTCGCCGGAACGCCTTTCGCAAGCGCGTCGTTCATCGCCTGTTTCACCGCGTTCACCCCGTCGCCCACCAGCGCATCCACCAGACCACTCTGGTAGCGAATTTCGCCGCCGGTCATGCTCCAGATAAACGGACGATCGCGGGAGTCGTACTCTTCAATCCCGGCTTCCTGCTCAATAACCTGCGGGCCATTCAGGCCGAGACGCGCTTCCCGGGTCACGATCAGATAGCTGCACAGCGCCGCCGCGATAGACATCCCGCCGAAGCAGCCGACGGTTCCCGCGACAATGCCGACAACCGGCGTGTAGCGACGTAAATCGACAATGGCCGCGTGGATATCGGCAATCGCCGCCAGGCCAAGGTTGGCTTCCTGTAAACGCACGCCGCCGGTTTCAAGGCTTAATACTGCCTGCGTCGGAATGCCGTTGCGGTTATCTTCCGCCGCCAGCTCCAGCGCTGCCGCCATTTTGGCACCGGACACTTCGCCCATGCTGCCGCCCTGGAATGCGCCTTCAATCGCCACAACCACTGCTGGTTTGCCGTTAATGGTGCCTTTCGCAACCACCATGCCGTCATCCGCCTGCGGGACTATGCCCTGCGCGGCCAGCCACGGAGAGGTGATGCCTTCAAACGGGTCCAGCAGTTCGCGGTAGCTGCCGTCGTCCAGCAGCGCATGCGCGCGCTGACGCGCTTTTAATTCGATAAAACTGCGATCGTCACGCATAGCTCACCTCTTCAAAAACCTGTTCGATACGGATGCGCGCCACGCCGGGTGTGGCGCCAAAATCGTGGATCGTCAGCGTCCCGGCAGGCAGGCTGCTCACAGTTTGCAGACGGTTGAACAGCGCCTCCCAGCGGCTGCGGCTGTTATCGACAGATGTGGTGATTTCGATGGTTAACGTCTGGCTCTGGTCGGCGGTGAACAACACCTCCATATCCCCGGAGCCGACAACTCCTGCCAGCGCCCTGCCGCTCACTACGCGGCTGGCCGGCACGGTCAATGTAATTTTTTCCATAACATCCTCTTAATGCTGTGAATTAGGCGTTTCGACGCGATCAAGAAACAGCGTGGCGGCAAGCAGATCGGCCGCGCCCCCGGGCGACGCGTTGAGCGCCAGCATGTGGCGATCTAACGCAGCCAGCGCGCGCTGTCCGTCAAGCTGAGCCGTTCCGCCCGCGCTCAGCACCGCACGGGCACCGTCCTGCATGGCGTCCAGCCCTTCCATTCCGGCACGAGACAACACGCAGGTGTCGGTGAGGGTGGTCATGATCGCCATCAGCGCATCAAGCCGGCTGTGCGTTTCACTGCTGCCGTTGAGTCGGCTGAGCCGAAGCTGCGGCAATGCCCGCTGGATAATGTGCGGAAACGCCTGCTGCGCCTCTTCGCGCGCGCCCGGTACACGGTAACGGTGCGTGACGCGAAGCCCTTTGCTGAAGACTTTCGGTGCGGCGTCGTCAGGCAATTTCGCCAGCTCCGCGGCGGTTGCTGCGACGGTCTGCGGTTGGGTATCGCCGCCAAGCATGGCGACCGCGCTGACCAGCAAACCCAGCGCCCAAATCGCCCCGCGATGGGTATTGACGCCGTTTGTCGCCGCCATCATTTGCTGTTCGCCTTCGCGTCCGAGCCGCCCTATGGTTTGTCGAAGCGAAATATCTGCCGGACGCTGCCAGCTTTGCAGCGCCAGCGCCTGGAACGTTGGGGTCAAACTTTGCGCTGAGCGCTCCATCAAGGCGAGCGTGAGATCGCGGTGCGCGCCGCTCCCCCGACTGTCCACCAGACCGGGTTTCGGGCTTAATCGTGCTTCGTCAATCAGACACTGCGTGGCGGTTTGCGCCAGCCATTCGGCACCGCCTTCAACCTGAATCTGGGGCAGAAGTTTCATTACCAGCTCCGGAATTTCGCAGGTGGGTTGTAGAGACCGCCGGACCATTCGACCAGATCCGACACGCTACCCGCCGCCAGCAGAGAACGCGTGGCGTCCGTACGGCGAATGCCCATATCTTCCGGATAGACCACTTTGCCACTTTGGCGCAGCGCCGCGACGCGTTTGGCGTCAACACCCAGACCGACATCGGTGATCCCGGCCACCGCCGCAACCATTGCGCGACGCTCTTCCAGACTTTCGGCGCGATACAGGTAAGCGATCCCTTCTTCGGTCAATACGTGGGTGACGTCATCGCCATAAATCATCACCGGCGCAAGCGGCATCCCGGAGGATTTCGCCACGTCGATGGCATCGAGTTTTTCGACAAAGGTTGGTTTCACACCCGCCTGGAATGTTTCGACCATCTGCACCACCAGCTTTTTACCGCGCTGCATGAGGTCCGGTTCGGTTTTCATATTCAGCCAGGCTGGCGTCGCATGGCGACGACCGTGCGGATCGTGGCCCATGTTTGGCGCACCGCCGAAACCGGAGAGACGTCCACGGGTCACCGTTGAGGAGTTAGCATCGCCATCCACCTGCAGCGTCGAGCCGATAAACATATCCACCGCGTACTGACCTGCCAGCTGGCAGAGCGCGCGGTTAGAACGCATCGACCCGTCGGCGCCAGTAAAGAACACGTCAGGGCGCGCGCGGATGTACTCTTCCATACCCAGCTCACCGCCGAAGCAGTGCACGCTTTCGACCCAGCCGCTTTCAATCGCTGGAATCAGCGTCGGATGCGGATTCAACGTCCAGTGCTTACAGATTTTGCCTTTCAGCCCGAGCTGCTCGCCGTAGGTGGGCAGCAGGAGTTCAATCGCGGCGGTATTAAAACCGATCCCGTGGTTCAGGGACTGGACCTGATGTTCGGCGTAGATGCCTTTAATCGCCATCATCGCCATCAGGATGTGTTCTTGCTTGATCAGGCGCGGATCGCGGGTGAACAGCGGTTCGATAAAGAACGGTTTGTCCGCCACTACCACGTAGTCAATCCAGGAACCGGGGATATCCACACGCGGCAGGTCACTTTCGTCGTCGACCAGCTCGTTCACCTGCGCAATGACGATACCGTCATGGAACGCGGCGGCTTCAACCAGCGCGGGCGTGTCTTCAGTGCTTGCGCCGGTGTACAGATTGCCTTTGCGGTCCGCTTTGAAACCGGCAATCAGCGCCACGTTTGGCGAGAGATCAACGTAAAGACGAGAATAAAGTTCGATGTAGGTGTGGATAGCGCCGATTTCGAGAAGACCGTCTTCCAGCAGCTGCGAAATGCGCAGGCTTTGCGTGCCGGAGAAGGAGAAATCAAGCTTGCGGGCGATGCCCTTTTCAAAGATATCGAGATGTTCGCTGCGCCCGACGCTTGGCATAATCATATGCAGGTCATGGACGAGTTGCGGGTTCACTTCAGCAAGTGAGCGGGACAGAAAATCTGCCTGCTTCTGGTTGTTGCCTTCCAGCACCACTTTGTCGCCCGGGGCGATCAGTTTTTCCAGCATGGCGACGAAATCGTCGGTTGGCAGTACTTTGCCCTGCACCGGAACGGAAGCCAGACGGCGCGCTTTCTCTGTGCGGCGTGTGTTCCAGACCCGGGGTGGCGTTTGCCCAGATAACATTATTAACCTCCTGATTCAGCACATCATTTTGATTTGCTTAACGCTGAGTAAAGTGTGCGCTCTGGTGAGAAAGGCATCAATTAAGCGTAGAGGTGAATCATTAGCCTGAGAGTAATAATCAGAATGAATATTTATGATCAAGATCAGATAACGTTTCGGAAAAAAACGCTAGCTCAGACAGGAAATAGCTGAATCGGAGGTCAACACCGCCTCATTTTCGTAAACAGGATCCGCTTCGACAGGTATAGTAAAGGCTGACAAGAGTGAACATCGCATCGTTATGACCCAAATTATTCCATCTGACTTTGATATCACGTGTGAAGAGAGCGCCGCATTTGTGCCAATGCGTGGCGTCGCTAACCCGCATCTGCAAACCATGCTGCCAAGGCTCCTGCGCCGTAAACTGCAGTTTGATCCGCACTGGCAACGCCTCGACCTGCCGGACGGTGATTTCGTCGATTTAGCGTGGAGCGAAGATCCCGACCAGGCCAGGCATAAACCTCGGCTGGTGGTGTTCCACGGGCTGGAAGGCAGCCTGCACAGCCCGTATGCGCACGGCTTGATCCACGCGGCAAAAGCGCGCGGCTGGCTCGGTGTGGTGATGCATTTTCGCGGATGCAGCGGCGAGCCAAACCGTCGCGAGCGGATTTATCATTCCGGCGAAACCGAAGACGGCACCTGGTTTTTACACTGGCTGGCGAAGACCTACGGCGCGGCACCTACCGCGGCGGTTGGCTATTCGCTGGGTGGCAATATGCTGGCCTGCCTGCTGGCGAAAGAGAGCGACGCCGTGCCGCTGGACGCTGCGGTGATCGTCTCTGCGCCGTTTATGCTTGAGCAGTGCAGCTATCATATGGAAAAGGGCTTTTCGCGCGTTTATCAGCGCTATCTGCTGAATTTGCTGAAAGCCAACGCGGCACGCAAATTGAAAGCCTATCCCGATACGCTGCCGATCAACCTGCAACAGCTCAAGCGCATGCGCCGTCTGCGGGAGTTTGACGATCTGATCACCTCGAAGATCCACGGTTTCGCCGACGCGCTAGACTATTATCGTCAGTGCAGCGCCATGCCGTTGCTGAATCAGATAACCAAACCGACGCTGATTATCCACGCGAAAGACGATCCCTTTATGGATCACCATTCGATTCCGGCACCGGGCTATTTGCCGGCTAACGTGCAGTATCAGCTGACCGAACATGGCGGCCACGTTGGCTTTATCGGCGGCACGTTACGGCGTCCGAAAATGTGGCTGGAAACGCGTATCCCCGACTGGTTAACCCCCTGGCTGGAAAAAACACGATGATGATTCCCTGGCAAGATCTGGCTCCCGAAACGCTGGACAGTCTGATTGAAAGCTTTGTATTACGCGAAGGCACCGATTATGGTGAACATGAACGCTCGCTTGAACAAAAGGTCGCCGATGTGAAACGGCAGCTACAAAATGGCGAGGTGTTGCTGGTGTGGTCTGAACTGCACGAAACCGTCAACATCATGCCGCGCAATCAGTTTCGCGGCTGATCGCTTCATCATTCCAGTCAGGGAGTTGCTATGTCCGCCAGACATCCGGTTATTGCCGTTACGGGGTCAAGTGGTGCGGGAACCACGACCACCAGCCTCGCGTTTCGTAAGATTTTCGCGCAGCTCAACTTGCGCGCCGCCGAGGTAGAAGGAGACAGTTTTCATCGCTATACCCGCCCCGAAATGGACATGGCGATCCGCAAGGCGCGCGATCTCGGCAAACACATCAGCTACTTCGGACCAGACGCCAACGACTTCAGTTTGCTGGAGCAAACCTTTGCCGAGTACGGCCATACCGGCACAGGGCAATCGCGTAAATATCTGCACACCTATGACGAAGCGGTGCCGTGGAACCAGGTGCCCGGCACGTTTACGCCGTGGCAGCCGCTCCCGGAACCGACCGATGTGCTGTTTTACGAAGGATTGCACGGCGGTGTGGTGACGCCGCAGCATGACGTGGCGCAGCACGTCGATCTGCTGGTTGGCGTGGTGCCTATCGTCAACCTGGAGTGGATCCAGAAGCTCACCCGCGACACCAGCGAGCGCGGCCATTCGCGTGAAGCGGTCATGGACTCGGTGGTGCGCTCAATGGAAGATTACATTAACTTCCTGACGCCGCAGTTTTCCCGCACGCACATTAACTTCCAGCGCGTCCCGACGGTGGATACCTCGAATCCCTTTGCGGCAAAAACGATTCCGTCTCTGGACGAAAGCTTTGTGGTGATCCACTTCCGTAATCTGGACGATATTGATTATCCGTGGCTGCTGGCGATGCTGCAGGGCTCGTTTATTTCGCACATTAATACGCTGGTGGTGCCGGGCGGGAAGATGGGACTGGCGATGGAGCTGATCATGATGCCGCTGGTGCAACGGCTGATGGAAGGCAAAAAGATCGAATGATCCTTTTCCCTCTCCTTGTGGGAGAGGGTCTGACTCTCGTCAACGCTTACGCGTCGATCACCTCGTAGGAGTGCGTGATTTTCACCGCTTTCTCCAGCATCAACGCCACCGAGCAGTACTTCTCCGCAGAAAGATCCACCGCACGGGAAACCGCGGCATCTTTCAACGCTTTGCCAGTCACAATGAAGTGCAGATTGATATGCGTAAACAGACGCGGCGCTTCTTCGCGACGCTCAGATGTCAGCTTCACTTCACAATCGGTGACGTCATGACGCCCTTTTTGCAGAATCGAGACGACGTCAATGGCGCTGCATCCGCCCGCCGCCATCAGCACCACTTCCATCGGGCTTGGCGCTTTATCGCCGGAGTTACCATCCATCAAAATCTGGTGTCCTGAAGCGGATTCGCCGAGGAACGTTAAACCTTCAACCCATTTCACACGCGCTTGCATTTTATTCACTCCGACGTTGCATTTTTCCGGACAGATTACCCGCGCGTTACAATTCTCGCAACGGAAGACGACCTGCGTCATGCTGAAGCGAGACACCAGGAGACACGCGGCAAAAGCTATGCTAAAACACTCTGGATGCTACAGTAATACATTGACGTTACACATGTATGCAGAGGACATCAAACATTACAGGCTGCAAACATTTATGACAGCCTAGTTCCCAGGTACGGGGAAGAATTCGATTGCAACCCCAGAGTCAGGATGCGATTTATGACTCTGGTGACAGCTTATAACAGAGGATAACAGCGCATGGTGCTTGGCAAACCGCAAACAGACCCGACTCTCGAATGGTTCTTGTCTCATTGCCATATTCATAAGTACCCATCGAAGAGCACGCTGATTCACCAGGGTGAAAAAGCGGAAACGTTGTATTACATCGTCAAAGGCTCGGTGGCAGTGCTTATCAAAGATGAAGAAGGAAAAGAGATGATCCTTTCTTATCTGAACCAGGGCGATTTCATCGGCGAACTGGGCCTGTTTGAAGAAGGCCAGGAACGTAGCGCCTGGGTACGTGCAAAATCAGCCTGTGAAGTGGCTGAGATCTCCTACAAAAAATTCCGTCAGTTGATTCAGGTTAACCCGGATATTCTGTTGCGCCTGTCTTCGCAGATGGCTCGCCGCCTGCAAATCACCTCCGAGAAAGTGGGTAACCTCGCCTTCCTGGATGTAACGGGTCGCATCGCGCAAACGCTGTTGAACCTGGCGAAACAGCCTGACGCTATGACCCACCCTGACGGCATGCAAATTAAAATTACCCGTCAGGAAATTGGTCAGATCGTGGGTTGCTCCCGTGAAACCGTTGGCCGTATCCTGAAAATGCTGGAAGATCAGAACCTGATCTCCGCTCACGGTAAAACCATCGTGGTTTACGGAACGCGTTAATTCCGGTCGAACGGCGTGCCATCGCAAGGTGTCACGCCGTTTTTGTCTCTGGCATCTATGTGGCGCAGGCTGATCTATCACCCGGAAGTTAACTACGCACTTCGGCAAACGCTGGTGTTATGTCTCCCCGTGGCCGTCGGTTTGATTCTGGGTCATCTGCAACACGGTCTGCTTTTTTCTCTCGTTCCTGCCTGCTGTAATATTGCCGGTCTCGATACCCCGCATAAACGCTTTTTCAAGCGCCTGATTATTGGCGGCTCGCTGTTTGCCGGATGCAGTCTCGCGGTACAGCTATTACTGGCGCGCGATATCCCCCTGCCGTTGATTTTGACCGTACTGGCACTCACGCTCGGCGTGACGGCGGAAATCAGTTCTCTGCATGCCCGCTTGCTTCCCGCCTCACTGATTGCATCGATCTTTACGCTCAGCCTCGCCGGGAATATGCCCGTCTGGGAACCGCTGCTGATCTACGCGTTTGGCACGCTGTGGTACGGATTATTCAACTGGTTCTGGTTCTGGATGTGGCGCGAGCAGCCGTTGCGCGAATCCTTAAGCCTGCTCTACGTTCAGCTCGCTGATTACTGCGAAGCAAAATACACCCTGCTGACGCAGCACACCGATCCGGAAAAGGCGCTGCCGCCGCTGCTGACGCGTCAGCAAAAAGTGGTCGATTTAATCAGCCAGTGTTATCAGCAGCTACACATGCTGGCGGCCAATAAAAATCATGAATACAAACGGCTACTGCGCACGTTTCAGGTAGGGCTGGATTTACAGGAACATATTTCCGTCAGCCTGCATCATCCACAGGAAGTGCAAAAGCTGGTGGAGCGCAGTCACGCCGAAGCGGTGATCCGCTGGAATGCCCAGACGGTCGCGGCGCGACTGCGCGTGCTGGCTGACGATATTCTCTATCACCGCTATCCCACACGCTTTACCATGGATAAACAGTTGGGCGCGCTGGAGAAAATTGCCCGTCAGCATCCCGACAACCCGGTCGGGCAGTTCTGCGCCTGGCACTTCAGCCGTATCGCACGCGTGCTGCGCACTCAGCGTCCGCTCTATTCCCGTGATCTGATGGCGGATAAGCAGAAACGTTTGCCACTGCTGCCGGCGCTCAAAAGCTATCTGTCATTTAAATCCCCTGCTTTGCGTAATGCGGCGCGCATTAGCGTGATGCTCAGTATCGCCAGCCTGATGGGCGTGGCGCTGCATTTACCCAAGCCCTACTGGATTTTAATGACCGTGCTGTTCGTGACGCAGAACGGCTATGGCGCGACGCGGGTGCGGATCCTGCACCGGGCGGGCGGGACCCTTGCCGGTCTGGTGATTGCGGGCGTCACGCTGCACTTCCACGTCCCGGACGGTTACACCCTGGCGGGCATGCTGTTTATTACGCTGGTCAGCTATCTGTTTATCCGTAAAAACTACGGCTGGGCGATGGTCGGCTTTACGGTCACCGCGGTATATACCCTGCAACTGCTTACCCTGAATGGCGAACAGTTTATTGTCGCCCGACTGGTGGATACGCTGATTGGCTGTCTGATTGCGTTTGGCGGTATGGTCTGGCTGTGGCCACAGTGGCAAAGCGGCCTGTTGCGCCAGAATGCGCATGATGCGCTCGAGGCCGACCAGCAGGCTATTCGCCTGATTCTCAGCGCCGATCCGCAGCCGTCGCCGCTGGCGTACCAACGCATGAAGGTCAATCAGGCTCATAACGCGCTGTTTAACTCGCTGAATCAGGCCATGCAAGAGCCGGGCTTTAATTCGCACTATCTGGCCGATATGAAACTGTGGGTCACCCACAGCCAGTTCATTGTCGAGCATATCAACGCGATGACCACGCTGGCGCGCGAGCATACGATGCTGACGCCGGACCTGGCGCAGCGTTATTTGCAGTCGTGTGAAATTGCATTGCAGCGGTGTCAGCAGCGCCTGGAATATGACGCGCCGGGTGAATCAGGGGATATGAATATTCTTGAAGGACCAGAAACGCTCACCTACGGTCCGATGAGCACGCTGGAACAGCACTTGCAGCGCATACTCGGGCATCTGAACACCATGCACACCATTTCATCGGTAGCCTGGCGGCAACGCCCGCATCACGGAATTTGGTTAACGCGCCTGCTGCGGCGCGAATCCCATTAACCCTTAACGATTTTCCCTACCGCTGCGGCAAAGCGCGCCATACCGTCGTCGATATCCTGTGCTTCAACCACCAGCGACGGTGCAAAGCGCATCACGTCCGGTCCAGCATTCAGCACCATCACCCCTTCGTGCGCGGCAGCATGGAGGAAATCACGCGCGCGGCCCTGGTATTGTGGCTTCAGTTCTGCACCAACCAGCAGTCCCATTCCACGAATATCGCTGAACACATCGTACTGGGCATCAATCTGCTGAAGATGTTTCACAAACTGTTCGCGTTTCGTACTCACACCGTTCAGCACGTCTGGCGTATTGATAATATCAAACGCCGCACCCGCGATAGCACAAGCCAGCGGATTCCCGCCGTAGGTCGACCCATGAGATCCCACATGGAATGCCGACGCGATCTCCTGGGTTGTCAGCACAGCACTGACCGGGAAGCCGCCCCCGAGCGCTTTGGCGCTTGTCAGAATGTCCGGCGTCACGCCGTAATGCATGTAGGCAAACAGGGAGCCGGTACGCCCCATACCGCTCTGCACTTCATCAAACACCAGCAGCGCCTGATGTTCGTCGCACAGTTCACGCAGGCCTTTCAGGAACTCTGGCGTCGCCGCCATTACACCGCCTTCACCCTGAATCGGCTCAACCACAATCGCGCAGGTGTGATCGTCCATCACCGCTTTTACGGCGTGAAGATCGTTAAACGGCACATGAACGATATCGGCAGGTTTTGGGCCAAAACCATCGGAATACTTCGGCTGTCCGCCGACGGAAACCGTAAACAGCGACCGCCCGTGGAAGGCGTTATGGAAGGCAATAATTTTGGATTTGTACGGGCTGTGACGCGTTGAGGCGTAATAACGCGCCAGCTTGAACGCGGTTTCGTTAGCTTCGGTGCCTGAGTTCATGAAAAGAACGCGCTCGGCAAACGTGGCGTCGATGATTTTGCGCCCCAGACGCAGCGCGGGTTCATTGGTGAATACGTTGCTGGTGTGCCACAGGGTTTCGCCCTGCGTTTTTAACGCCTCGACCAGAGCAGGATGGCAATGCCCCAGCGCCGTCACTGCAATACCACCCGCAAAATCAACGTACTCTTTGCCCTGCTGATCCCACACGCGACTGCCTTTCCCTTTTACCGGGATAAACTCAGCCGGTGCATAAATCGGCAGGATCACTTCATCGAAAGTTGCGCGCGTAATTGCAGATTGTTCAGTTGCCATGTCATGCCCATCCATTTTATGTCACATTAACCGTGAAAATATAATCACAAAATATGCATAAAAAATCACAACAAAGCAATAACCAATCAACGATGGAGGAAATTAGCCAGCAGTTGATGCCCCTGTTCGCTCAGGATACTTTCCGGATGGAACTGCACGCCTTCGAGATCCCATTCGCGATGACGAATGCCCATGATCTCCTGAGTGTCGCTCCAGGCCGTCACCTCAAAGCAATCGGGCAGCGTGGGCGGGTCAATCACCAGCGAATGATAGCGCGTCACCGTGAGCGGATTGTTCAGACCGAGAAACACGCCGGTTCCGGTATGCGTCACCGGAGACGTTTTGCCGTGCATCACTTTTGCGGCACGAACGATGGTCGCGCCAAAGACCTGGCCGATCGCCTGATGCCCCAGGCAGACGCCCAGAATCGGCAGTTTGCCAGCAAAATCGCGGATCACATCCAGCGAAATACCCGATTCAGAAGGGGTACAAGGCCCTGGTGAAATGACAATTTTCTGCGGTGCCAGCGCGTTGATATCTCCCAGCGTGATGTCATCATTGCGCCGGACAACCACCTCAGCACCCAGTTCACAAAAGTACTGGTACAGGTTCCAGGTAAATGAATCGTAATTATCAATCAGCAGAATCATGGCGGCTCCAAAAAATTAGCCGCCCTATTCTACTCAGTTTCCCGCGCTTCGCTCACAACTTTGGCGAAGATGGTTGTCAGGTCGGTTAAATCCCCCATAGCCCCGCTCTGATTGGCGGCAGACCAATAATCAGGTTCAATATCCCGCCAGCTCAGTTGATAACCCGCGTGAATGGCCAGTTGCTCGAAAAAGACGCGTTGCGCGATCCCGTTACCAATCCGGAACGGATGCAGGACGTTGATTTCGCAATAGTAATGGCTGAGGCGGGCGATAAACTCACTTTTCTCGAGTCCGACAAGATAGCCCTCTTCCTCAAGATCCTGCATCAGGCCGTTGCCTTCTTTTTCGATATAGGCGAAATGGCAGAATCGCGTATCGCCCTGATAAATATCGACTTCACGGATATCACCTGCCCAGTCGAAAATATCCTGATAAAGATGGCGATGAATGGCGCACAGGTGCGGCAAACCGCGTGCGGGCGGCCCAAGCGGTAAGGTTGCGGCACGCAATGCCGTGAGTTCATATGAAGCCTGCGCAAGGCGATCCGCCTGACGAATATTGAGCTTATTGCGCATCACGTTCAGGCCGGGATAGAGGTACGGATCGCGATCGTCACCGATTTTATCGCTCATAGTGCCTCCTGAGTTCCTCAAGACGGTGTTGAGCGTCTGCTGCATTTAGCGTGACGAGCGGGCTGTCGACGCCTTCCAGACGCCGACTGGCCTGAAAGTTAACGTTGCGCTGCTGTTCCCAGAGACGGGATTTTTGCCTGTCGGTGAGTTTTTTCACTTAACGCCTCCCTGATATGTCCGTTTGCCACAAGTATAAGCAGCAAAACGCGCTTTCGCAGGGAGACGCAAGTGTTACGGGCGAGAACCGCCCGTAGAGAAAAGGGTTACGGCAGAACTTTTGCGGACAGAATAACAACCGGTTTTGTCGGTACATTCTGGTAAGGACCGACGTCATGCGTCTGTACCTGCGAGATCTTATCAGCCACATCCATACCTTTCACAACTTTACCAAACACCGCGTATCCGAAGTCGCGCTGGCCGTGATCGAGGAAAGCGTTATCCGCAACGTTCAGGAAGAACTGGCTGGTGGCGCTGTCTTTATCCGCTGTACGAGCCATCGAAATGGTGCCGCGCGTGTTACGCAGACCGTTGTCGGCTTCGTTTTTGATTGGCGCATTCGGCTGCTTTTGCTGCATTTGCTCGTTAAAACCGCCGCCCTGGAGCATGAACCCCGGGATCACGCGGTGAAACGTGGTGTTGTTATAGAAACCATTGTTCACGTAATCGAGGAAGTTTTTCACCGATACCGGAGCTTTCTGGCTATTCAGTTCCAGCTCAATATTTCCGGCAGACGTTGTCAGCAAGACATGGGGATCGCCTTTCGCTGCCAGAACAGCAGGAGAAACAGCAGAGAGGGCAAACACAGCCGCGACAGCCGCCAGAGTTGATTTGAGCATGAGAATTCCTTAACAAAGCGCAGTAAAAAAGGCAAGTGGCTTGATTCTAAAGAGCAGTATGGATGGAGGCTAGCCTTTTACCTAATTTTACGAATTTGAAACAGTTGTAACCGTAAAAAGGGTAGGAACCGACGCACAATTAAGCGACCTAAATCACACTAATTAATGCAATTCAGATCTTAATTTTCATAAAAGATTTATATGGATCACTTTAATGATTAAAATCCCTGCGCACACGGCGCGGTCAACGCGTTTTACTTTTCATTACCCTTATTAATTCGTGATGCAGGCAGGCGGCAAACGCCTTTGCAGCGTGAAGGACACGGGGTAAATTCACAGGCCAGACATGACTAACAGCAATCGCATTAAGCTCACATGGATCAGCTTCTTCTCGTACGCCCTGACCGGCGCACTGGTGATCGTCACCGGAATGGTGATGGGTGATATCGCCAACTATTTCCAGCTCCCCGTTTCCAGCATGAGCAACACCTTTACCTTCCTTAACGCCGGTATTCTGATCTCCATTTTCCTGAATGCCTGGCTGATGGAAATCGTGCCGCTGAAAACGCAGCTGCGCTTCGGCTTTGTCCTGATGGTCGCGGCCGTAGCGGGACTGATGGTCAGCCACAGTATCGCGCTGTTCTCCGCCTCAATGTTTGTGTTGGGCCTGGTCAGCGGGATCACCATGTCCATCGGTACGTTCCTGATTACCCACATGTATGAAGGCCGTCAGCGCGGCGCACGCCTGCTGTTCACCGACTCCTTCTTCAGCATGGCGGGGATGATTTTCCCTATGGTGGCCGCCGTTCTGCTGGCTCGCAGCATCGAGTGGTATTGGGTGTACGCCTGTATCGGCCTGGTCTACGTGGCTATTTTTGTGCTGACCTTTGGCTGTGAATTCCCGGTTCTGGGTCAAAAAGCGGATCAGAGCGAGCAGCCTGCCGCAAAAGAAAAATGGGGGATCGGCGTACTGTTTCTGTCCGTTGCGGCGCTGTGCTATATCCTCGGCCAGTTGGGCTTTATCTCCTGGGTTCCGGAATACGCGAAAGGCCTGGGCATGAGCCTCAACGACGCGGGCAAACTGGTGAGCGATTTCTGGATGTCTTACATGTTCGGCATGTGGGCATTTAGCTTCATTCTGCGTTTCTTCGATTTGCAGCGCATTTTGACGGTGCTGGCGGGTCTGGCAACCGTGCTGATGTATCTGTTTATCAACGGTGCGCCGGAGCATATGGCGTGGTTTATTCTGACGCTCGGTTTCTTCTCCAGCGCGATTTACACCTCAATCATCACCCTCGGCTCACTGCAAACCAAAGTGGCGTCACCTAAGCTTGTGAACTTTGTTCTGACCTGCGGGACCATTGGCACCATGTTGACCTTCGTGGTCACAGGGCCGATTGTGGCACACAGCGGCCCGCTGGCGGCGCTGCAAACGGCTAACGGTCTGTATGCCGTGGTGTTTGTCATGTGTCTGATTCTGGGCTTTGTAACCCGCCACCGTCAGCACAACACGGCAGCGGCTTCGCACTAACCCTTACGCCCCTTTGCGCTCAGCGAAGGGGCTGTTATTCGTAAAGCTCACCTCTTCACCCCCGCTATCCGTTTGAATCCACGTTTGCGCCAGTTGCGTCGTCGCAATCACTCTACCCTGACGAATCGACCAGCGCACCGGCACCTGACAGCGCACCGCATCAAAACCACTTTCCGCAGGCAAAATGATCAGATTCGCCGGGTTGCCCGTCTTAATACCGTAATCCGTCAGCCCAAACGTGCGTGCGCTGTTGTGGGTAATCAAATCGAGGCCGCTGTCGATTTGCGGATAACCCATCATCTGACAGACGTGTAGCCCCATGTGCAGCACTTGCAGCATATTGCCCGTCCCCAGCGGATACCACGGATCGAAAACGTCGTCATGACCGAAGCAGACGTTGATACCCGCTTCCTGAAGCTCTTTAACGCGGGTAATTCCGCGACGTTTCGGGTAATCGTCAAATCGCCCCTGCAAATGAATGTTGACCAGCGGGTTAGCGACAAAGTTAATGCCAGACATTTTCAGCAAGTGGAACAGCCGCGAGGTGTATGCCCCGTTGTAGGAGTGCATTGCGGTGGTGTGGCTGGCGGTGACACGCGATCCAATCCCGGCCTCATACGCCAGCGTGGCAACCGTTTCAACGAAACGAGACTGTTCATCGTCGATTTCGTCGCAGTGAATATCCAGCGGACGATCGTATTTTTTTGCCAGTTCAAACGCGATGTGCAGCGACTGCACGCCATATTCGCGCGTGAATTCAAAATGCGGGATGGCGCCGACCACGTCAGCGCCGAGCTGTAACGCTTCTTCAAGCAGCGCCGCACCGTTGGGATAGGATAGAATCCCCTCCTGCGGGAAAGCGACGATTTGCAGGGTGATCCACGGCGCAACTTCCTGCTTCACTTCCAGCATCGCTTTTAGCGCCGTGAGCGTAGGGTCAGAGACGTCAACGTGGGTGCGAACAAACTGAATGCCGTTAGCCATTTGCCATTTCAACGTCTTCCACGCACGCGCTTTGACATCGTCATGGCTGAGGAACGCTTTACGTTCCGCCCAACGTTCGATGCCCTCGAACAGGGTTCCAGACTGGTTCCAGCTCGGCTCTCCGGCCGTCTGGGTGGTATCGAGATGAATATGCGGTTCAATAAACGGCGGAATCGCCAGGCCACCACGGGCGTTGAGGACTTCGTGGCTTTCATCGGGCGCATCACCTATTGGGGTAATTTCGCCAAAACGGCCATTCTGAATGGCAATTTGCCATAGCCCTTCTTGCTGCGGTAACCGAACGTTCTGAACCAGCCAAAGCGGTGATGTAGACATACCTTTCCCCTGAAAAACAGTGCTGAAATTTGGGAGTACGAACTTTTGCAGATTAACCTCAAATTTTGTACACAAATTCATCGCTTATGAAAAGCGAGTTATTTCCGCCACTTAGAAAATTCCTGACAAATCAGTCATCTACCCACTAAGGAGTAGTTGAAGGCGTATTTGATTTGCATCAATAAGCGCCTGTGCTGAATCGTTAAGGTAGGCAGTAATATAAAAGAAATCGAGGCAAAAATGAGCAAAGTCAGACTCGCTATCATTGGTAACGGCATGGTCGGCCATCGCTTTATTGAGGATCTTCTCGATAAAGCAGACGCTACCCAGTTTGATATTACCGTCTTCTGTGAAGAACCCCGTAAGGCGTACGATCGTGTGCACCTGTCCTCCTACTTCTCCCACCACACCGCTGAAGAACTTTCTCTGGTTCGTGAAGGTTTCTATGAGAAGCATGGCGTGAATGTGTTGGTTGGCGAACGCGCCATCACCATTAACCGCCAGGAAAAAGTGATTCACTCCAGTGCCGGACGCACGGTTTTTTACGACAAGCTGATTATGGCGACTGGCTCATACCCGTGGATCCCGCCGATCAAAGGGTCGGAAACACAGGATTGCTTCGTTTATCGTACCATTGAAGACCTGAAAGCGATCGAATCCTGCGCACGCCGCAGTAAACGTGGTGCGGTAGTCGGTGGCGGTCTGCTTGGCCTCGAAGCGGCAGGCGCACTGAAAAACTTAGGCGTCGAAACCCACGTCATCGAATTTGCCCCGATGCTGATGGCTGAACAACTCGACCACATGGGTGGCGACCAGCTCCGCCGTAAAATCGAAAGCATGGGTGTGAAAGTTCACACCAGCAAAAACACCAAAGAGATCGTTCAGGAAGGCACCGAAGCGCGCAAAACCATGCGCTTTGCCGATGGCAGCGAGCTGGAAGTAGATTTTATCGTCTTCTCAACTGGTATTCGTCCGCGCGACAAAATGGCGACCCAGTGCGGTCTGGCCGTGGCGCAGCGTGGCGGTATCATGATTAACGATGCCTGCCAGACGTCCGACCCGGATATCTACGCGATCGGCGAATGTGCAAGCTGGAACAATCGCGTGTACGGTCTGGTCGCTCCAGGTTACAAAATGGCGCAGGTCGCCGTTGACCACATCCTGGGTAACGAAAATGCCTTCGTCGGCGCAGATATGAGCGCCAAGCTGAAGCTGCTCGGCGTGGACGTCGGTGGTATCGGCGATGCACATGGCCGCACTCCGAACTCCCGCAGCTACGTTTATCTCGATGAAAGCAAAGAAGTCTACAAACGTCTGATTGTCAGCCCGGATAATAAGACCCTGCTGGGTGCGGTGCTGGTGGGCGACACCACCGATTTTGGCAATCTGCTGCAACTGGTTCTGAACGCCATCGAGCTGCCAGAAAACCCGGATGCGCTGATTCTGCCTGCGCATGCCTCCAACGGTAAGCCGTCAATTGGCGTGGATAAACTGCCGGACAGCGCGCAAATTTGTTCCTGCTTCGACGTCACCAAAGGCATGCTGATCTCCGCGATCAATAAGGGCTGCCACACCGTTGCGGCGCTGAAAGCCGAAACCAAAGCCGGTACCGGCTGCGGCGGTTGTATCCCGCTGGTCACTCAGGTGCTGAACGCCGAACTGGCGAAACAGGGTATCGAAGTTAACAACAACCTGTGTGAGCACTTCTCTTACTCACGCCAGGAGATTTACCATCTCATCCGCGTTGAAGGCATTAAGACCTTTGACGAACTGCTGGAAAAACACGGTCAGGGTTATGGCTGCGAAGTGTGTAAACCGACGGTCGGTTCTCTGCTGGCGTCTTGCTGGAACGAATACGTTCTGAAACCAGAACATACGCCGCTGCAGGATACCAACGACAACTTCCTGGCGAACATCCAGAAAGACGGGACGTACTCCGTCATACCGCGTTCTGCCGGTGGCGAAATTACGCCGGAAGGACTGGTGGCAGTTGGCCGAGTGGCGCGTGAATTCAACCTGTACACCAAAATCACCGGTTCCCAGCGTATCGGCCTGTTTGGTGCGCAGAAAGACGACCTGCCAGAAATCTGGCGTCAGCTTATCGAAGCGGGCTTCGAAACCGGTCACGCGTACGCCAAAGCGTTGCGTATGGCGAAAACCTGCGTGGGCAGCACCTGGTGCCGCTACGGTGTTGGCGACAGCGTGGGCTTCGGCGTGGAGCTGGAAAACCGCTACAAAGGCATCCGTACGCCGCACAAAATGAAGTTTGGCGTCTCCGGCTGTACCCGTGAATGTGCGGAAGCCCAGGGCAAAGACGTCGGCATCATCGCGACCGAGAAAGGCTGGAACCTGTACGTTTGCGGTAACGGCGGGATGAAACCCCGTCACGCAGACCTGCTGGCCGCGGATCTGGATCGTGAAACCCTGCTGAATTACCTCGACCGCTTCATGATGTTCTACATCCGCACCGCCGATAAGCTGACGCGTACAGCGTCCTGGCTGGACAATCTGGAAGGCGGCATTGAGTATCTGAAATCGGTCATCATCGACGACAAACTGGGTCTGAACGATGCGCTGGAAGCCGAAATGGCCCGTCTGCGCGACGCCGTGATTTGCGAGTGGACTGAAACCGTGAATTCCCCGGCGGCGCAGGTTCGCTTCAAACACTTTATCAACAGCGCCCAGCGCGATCCGAACGTACAGATTGTTCCTGAGCGTGAGCAGCATCGTCCGGCGACGCCATACGAGCGCATTCCGGTGACTCTGGTGGAGGAAAACGTATGAGCCAGTGGGTAAACATCTGCAAAGTTAACGACATCATTCCAGCGACCGGCGTTTGCGCACTGCTGGGTACGGAACAGGTCGCCATTTTCCGCCCTCGTCATGACGAACAGGTCTTTGCGATCAGCAATATCGACCCGTTCTTTCAGGCCAGCGTGCTGTCTCGCGGTTTGATTGCGGAGCATCAGGGCGAACTGTGGGTGGCGAGTCCACTGAAAAAACAGCGTTTCCGTTTAAGCGACGGACACTGCATGGAAGATGAAAGTCACTCAGTGAAGCACTATGACGTCCGCGTAAAAGACGGCAACGTGCAGCTGAGGGGCTGATTGTTATCGGGGGCGCAATGCCCCCTTTTTTGTACTTTTCTCCCGTTCGGGAGCTTTTCAACTTTTTTGCACAACCCCGTCGCATTGCCTCTTGTCGGCAGCATAGAGGGGGCGTGTACAAGGATAATCACATGTTTGCAGACACCATTAATAAGTGTGCGGCTAACGCTGCGCGCATTGCCCGCCTCAGTCAAAATAACCCTCTCGGCTTCTGGATCAGTTCCGCCATGGCCGGGGCTTATGTCGGTCTCGGTATTATTCTCATCTTCACGCTGGGGAATTTACTTGAACCCTCCATTCGTCCATTAGTGATGGGCGCAACGTTTGGGCTCGCGTTAACCCTGGTCATTATCGCCGGTTCAGAGCTGTTCACCGGCCATACCATGTTCCTGGCGCTGGGCGTCAAAGCGGGGACAATTAGCCAGGGACAAATGTGGGCGATTCTGCCGCAAACCTGGGTCGGCAACCTGTTGGGTTCCGTCTTCGTGGCCTTGCTGTACAGCTGGGGTGGCGGCAGTTTGTTACCGGTGGATACCAGCATTGTACACACCGTTGCGCTCGCCAAAACCACGCAGCCAGCCATGACGCTGTTCTTCAAGGGCGTGCTCTGTAACTGGCTGGTGTGCCTGGCGATCTGGATGGCAATCCGCACGGAAGGTGCCGCGAAATTCATCGCAATCTGGTGGTGTTTGCTGGCGTTTATTGCCTCCGGCTACGAACACTCCGTGGCAAACATGACGCTTTTCGCACTCTCCTGGTTTGGCCATCACAACGACGCGTTCACCCTTTCGGGCATCGGTCATAACCTGTTGTGGGTAACTCTGGGCAATACCCTTTCGGGTGCAGTGTTTATGGGCTTAGGATACTGGTATGCTACTCCTAAAGCGGAGCGTCCGACTCCCGTCACCATCGCAACTGCACAGGCGAAAGCCAATTCCTAAGAGGTAATGTCGTGGATCACCTGCCGATTTTCTGTCAATTACGTCATCGAGACTGCCTGTTAGTGGGCGGTGGCGATGTCGCTGAGCGTAAAGCGCGTTTGCTATTAGAAGCAGGTGCACAACTTACCGTTAATGCGTTGGCCTTCGATCCGCAATTTCACGTGTGGGCGCAGGAAGGCATGCTGACGCTGGTGCAGGGCGAGTTTGACGAGTCCCTGCTCGATACTTGCTGGTTAACGATCGCCGCAACTGATGACGACGAAGTGAACCAGCGCGTCAGCGATGCCTGCGAAACCCGTCGTATTTTCTGCAACGTGGTCGATGCGCCAAAAGAAGCCAGCTTTATTATGCCGTCGATTATTGACCGTTCCCCGCTGATGGTGGCGGTGTCATCCGGCGGCACGTCACCGGTGCTGGCGCGTTTATTGCGCGAAAAACTCGAATCGATTTTACCTCAGCATTTAGGGAAGGTGGCGCGCTATGCCGGCCAGCTTCGCGCCCGGGTGAAAACGACGTTTGCAACCGTCGGCGAGCGCCGCCGCTTCTGGGAAAAATTCTTCGTCAATGACCGCCTGGCGCAGTCGCTGGCGAATCAGGATCATCAGGCCGTCGAAGAGACGACCGAGCGCCTGCTGACTGAACCGCTGAATCACCGCGGCGAAGTGGTGCTGGTGGGTGCAGGGCCTGGAGATGCGGGTCTTTTAACACTGAAAGGATTACAGCAGATTCAGCAGGCGGATATCGTGGTGTATGACCGTCTGGTGTCTGATGACATTATGAATCTGGTCCGTCGTGACGCCGACCGCGTATTCGTGGGCAAACGCGCGGGCTATCACTGCGTTCCGCAGGAAGAAATTAACCAGATCCTGCTGCGTGAAGCGCTCAAAGGCAAACGCGTGGTGCGCCTGAAGGGCGGCGATCCGTTTATCTTTGGTCGTGGCGGTGAAGAGCTGGAAACGCTCTGCAACGCGGGTGTGCCGTTCTCAGTGGTGCCTGGAATCACTGCGGCTTCTGGCTGCTCTGCCTATTCCGGTATCCCGCTTACCCATCGCGATTATGCTCAATGCGTGCGCCTGGTGACGGGCCATCTCAAAACGGGAAGTGAGCTGGACTGGCACAACCTGGCCGCTGAAAAGCAGACGCTGGTGTTCTACATGGGGCTGAATCAGGCGGCGACCATTCAGGAAAAACTGCTGGAACACGGCATGCAGCACGATATGCCGGTGGCGCTGGTCGAAAATGGCACGGCGATTACCCAGCGCGTCGTGAGCGGCGTGCTCACACAGCTCGGCGAGCTGGCGAAACAGGTTGAAAGCCCGGCGCTGATCGTCGTCGGGCGCGTGGTTGAACTTCGCGAAAAGCTCAACTGGTTTTCAAACCACTAAACCCTCGCTGCACAACTGACCTTAATTGAGTAGTCCTTATATGGACTACTCCCCTCTTACCCCAGCCGCTAACATACCTTCCGCGAAATGGAATCTCTCCATTTATTCCCTCGTGGTCATTTCAGCTCATTTTGTCACTGACAAGGAAAGTGTATGTTTAACCTGGCAAAAGCCGCGCTCGTCGTCGGCATCTTATCCACCCTGACGGCTTGCACCGGTCACGTTCAAAATACCAAAAATAATTGCAGCTACGATTACTTGCTTCATCCGGCGATCTCAATTTCTAAAATAATTGGCGGTTGCGGACCCGCGGCAGAACAATAAGCATTGTTCAGGCAATAAAAAAACCGGGAATTTCCCGGTTTTTTATTGCAGCGAGTACGGTCTGAGGCACTCGCGCTGCCCTCTCCCACAGGGGGAGAGTACAAAGACTCGAAACGATAATGCGATTACCGTTTTGCTTTTACCTAGGGTTTTGCCACAAAGCCAATCGCCTGGTAAACCGCTTTCAGGGTTTCAGCGGCACGCGCGCTGGCTTTGTCGGCACCGTCTCGCATTACCTGATTCAGCAGCGCTTCGTCATTGCGGAAACGGTTATAACGCTCCTGCAGTTCAGTCAACATGCCGGAAACCGCATCCGCCACTTCGCCTTTGAGATGGCCGTACATTTTGCCTTCAAAGTGCTGTTCAAGCTCAGGAATACTCTGCCCGGTGACGCCAGAGAGAATATCCAGCAGGTTTGAAACGCCCGCTTTGTTCTGCACATCGTAACGCACAACAGGTGGCTCGTCGGAATCTGTGACTGCGCGTTTCAGCTTTTTCACTACCGCTTTCGGATCTTCCAGCAGGCCGATAACGTTGTTGCGGTTATCGTCAGACTTGGACATCTTTTTGGTCGGCTCAAGCAGTGACATCACGCGCGCGCCCGATTTCGGGATAAACGGCTCTGGCACTTTAAAGACATCACCGTAGATCGCATTGAAGCGCTGCGCGATATCACGGCTCAGTTCGAGGTGCTGTTTCTGGTCTTCGCCAACCGGTACCTGGTTGGTTTGATACAGCAGAATGTCAGCGGCCATCAGCACGGGATAGTCAAACAAACCGGCGTTGATGTTCTCGGAGTAGCGTGCAGATTTGTCTTTGAACTGGGTCATGCGGCTCAGTTCGCCGAAATAGGTGTAGCAGTTCAGCGCCCAACCAAGCTGTGCGTGCTCTGGCACGTGCGATTGTACGAAAATGGTGCTTTTTTGCGGATCGATACCGCAAGCCAGATACAGTGCCAGCGTATCCAGCGTGGCTTTACGCAGTTTCTCAGGATCCTGGCGCGCGGTAATCGCATGCAAATCCACGATGCAGTAAATGCAGTGGTAATCATCCTGCATACCCACCCACTGACGCAACGCACCCATGTAGTTGCCAATGGTCAATTCGCCTGAAGGCTGCGCGCCACTAAATACGATGGGCTTAGTCATTTTTTGATTCCTGATGTTCACTGTGCGAAAGCCCGAGTGCGGGCAGTAAATCTTTGAAGTGATCGAACACGGCGTCCGGTTCACTCAGCGTGATGGATTCACCGTAGTTATAGCCGTAGGTGAGACCCACAGACGGCGAACCTGCGGCTTTGGCGGCCAGAATATCATTGCGCGAATCGCCGACAAAAAGCAGCTGCTCAGGCGCCAAGGATAATTTTCCTGCCACCAGCAAAATCGGTTCCGGATGCGGTTTTTTATTCTGCACGTCGTCACCGCCGACAATCACCGAGAAATATTTTGCGATGTCGAGCGCTTCCAGCAACGGCGCCACAAACGGCGTTGGCTTGTTGGTGACCAGCGCCAACGGCATGCCATTGGCATGCAACGCGCTCAGGGTATCGACGACGTCAGGGAATAGAAAACTGCCCTCTTCCACGGTCTCTTCGTAAAAGCGATTGAACAGTTTACGCAGAACGCGTAGCTGTTCATCCTGCGGGATATCAGCATGATCAACGCCGGGTTTACCCTGCGCCGAACGTTGAAAGGCGCGTTCCTGACGGGACCACGTCAACGCGCGTTCCATCAGCACATCAGCACCGTTACCAATCCAGGTTATCACCCGATCTTCACCCGCAACGGGCAGCTCAAGCGCATACAGCGCCTGATCGACGGCGCTGGTTAAACCCGGCGCGCTGTCGACCAGCGTGCCATCAAGGTCAAACGCGACACCGCGAATTGCCTGTAATTTATTCATGACTTACCTTTGCCAGTTCACTGCGCATCTCATCGATGACTTTTTTGTAATCCGGTTGGTCAAAAATGGCGGAGCCTGCCACGAACATATCCGCACCCGCTGCAGCGATTTCGCCAATGTTGTTGACCTTCACGCCGCCATCCACTTCAAGACGAATGTCATAGCCAGACTCGTCGATGCGACGGCGCACTTCACGTAGCTTATCCAGCGTTTGCGGAATAAAGGATTGGCCACCAAAACCTGGATTGACGGACATCAGCAGAATCACGTCCAGCTTGTCCATGACGTAATCAAGATAGCTCAGCGACGTCGCCGGGTTAAACACTAGCCCCGCCTTACAGCCGTTCTCTTTGATGAGCTGCAACGTGCGATCGACATGCTCGGAGGCTTCAGGGTGGAAGGTGATAATGCTCGCGCCCGCTGCGGCAAAATCCGGCACGATGCGATCAACCGGTTTGACCATCAGGTGAACATCAATCGGGGCGGTGATTCCGTAGTTACGTAGCGCTTTCAGCACCATCGGGCCGATGGTCAGATTAGGTACGTAGTGGTTATCCATCACATCAAAATGCACCACATCCGCACCGGCGGCCAGCGCGTTGGCCGTGTCTTCACCCAGGCGGGCAAAATCGGCCGACAGAATTGAGGGAGCAATCAAAAACTGTTTCATCCGCATCTCCTTGAAATGTGTTTACCGGCGGGCGAAACGGCTCAGGGGCGATAAAGAGCCAGCAGTTCGTCCACCTTTTTACGTGTGCCACCGTTACTGCTGATGCTGCGCCGCACCTGAACGACGTATCGGTGAGTCGCTAACTGATACCATTCGCGCGTCATTTCCGTATCGTGATTTGAAATCAGCACGGGAATACGCTTTTTCACCAGGCCCTCGGCGATCTCCGCCAGATGCACCTGCTCTTTCAAATTGAAACTGTTGGTGTGGTACGCCGTAAAGTTGGCCGTCGCCGTCAGCGGCGCATACGGCGGATCGCAATACACGACCGACTGATGATCCGCGCGCGCCATGCTGTCTGCGTACGACTCGCAGATAAAGAGTGCATTCTGTGCTTTCTCAGCAAAGTGATACAACTCAACCTGCGGGAAATAAGGGCGCTTGTAGCGGCCAAACGGCACGTTGAATTCCCCGCGCAGATTATACCGGCACAGGCCGTTGTAGCCATGTCGGTTAAGATACAGGAATAATAACGCCCGCCGGAAAGGATCGCGGCTTTGGTTAAATTCTACGCGAAGCTGATAGTAAACTTCAGATTGATTCGTCTCAGGCGTAAACAACTTACGCGCCTCGTCAACGTACTCGTCGGTACGATCTTTAACGATGTTATAGAGGCTAATCAGATCGCTGTTGATATCCGCCAGGATATAACGAGAGAAGTCGGTGTTGAGAAACACGGACCCGGCACCCACAAAGGGCTCGATAAGGCACTCGCCCTTCGGCAGGTGTTTTTTAATATCGTCAAGCAGGGGGAATTTTCCCCCTGCCCATTTTAGAAAAGCGCGATTTTTTTTCATGCTGACTAACTGATTACACCTTTTCCAGCTGTGGAAAAGCTCCGACAGCATTCTGCGCTTTAAACATTACTTCAAGTCGGCCTGAACCTGATGAATCGGTTTCGCCCATGGGTTTTTCGCCTGAACGTCAGCAGGTAACGTTGCCACAGCGCGTTTCGCTTCGTCTTTAGAGGCGTAAACGCCACTAACCAGCGTGTACCATGGCTGCCCGTTGCGAGTCGACTGATAAACCACATAGTTTTTCAGGTTCGATTTTTTCGCCCAGTTATTCAGATTGTCGTAGTTAGACGAACTGCTCAACTGAAGCGTGTAATTGTTGGACGGTGCGGCCTTCATTGCCCCAACATTACCCGAAGACTTACCGGATGCAGAGCCAGACGTTGATGCAGTCGCGGCAGGAGCCGGTGTTGCTGCGGTGACTTTCGGTGCCGCTGTCGCTACAGGTGTTTTCACCGGCGTGCTGGTAGCGGTTTCCGTTGGCTTGGGCTGGGCAACCGGTTTGGCTTCCGTGGCTTTAGCAACGGTCTGCGGTTTCGTTTCGCGCTTCGGCTCAATCACCGCTTTTTGACGCTCTGGACGCGAAGTGGCAGCCTGAGTTTGACGCGGTTTGGTTTCGGTTGCTGCGGTTTGCGGTTGTGCATTCCCGCCACGAATTGGCGCGACGGTTGCAGGCTCGGTTGGCAGCGTGGAGTTAGCCACCACGTTATTCACCTGATCCTGGTTCTGCGTGAGCGCGTTGTTCAGATCGCCCTGAACTTCAACACGCTGCTGGCCTTCAGGTGCCGCACTTGCCTGGCCCTGAGTTGGCGTAGCCGAAACAGGAGGCAGTGAGACATCCTGCGGAGCATTGGTTGGATTGCCCGCGGTCTGTTCAGCAGACGTCGTGCCTGGCGCAGGTTGCACACCATTGGCCTGATCTGCTGCATCATTATTATTGCCCGAAAGATTGATGCTCTTTTCGGTTGAAGCGGTCTGCTCATTTGAGGGGGTAGACGGTGCTTTCAGCGCAGAACCGATGCCGATAATCAGCAGCAGCAGGACAAAAACGCCAAGACCCATCATAACGTACTGACGTGAAGCGGGTTTCGCCGCCACTTTTTTACGTTTACGCGGGCGACGCTCTACAGACTCTTCGTCCAGTGATTCATCATCAGACTCATAATCCTCTTCTTCACGCTCATCGCGCGCGTTGCGGCTACGTGACGGACGACGATCGTCTGCATCCAAATCAACATCATCGAAGTTGATTTGCGGCTCATTATCATCGCGATCTGAAGATTGACGAGAACGACCAGTACGACGATCGCTGGGATCGGGTTTCAGCTCGTCTTCTGGTTTGAATTCATCCATTTAACACCCCACTCAAAGGCTCATGCTTACGACGTTGCATTTCACCTGAAGCTAAATAGCTACCTGTAACAGTAGCCTGACCTTTCTAGTTGTTACGCCTGCTGGCAATCAGCAATAGCGCCAAGAACCACATCATGCGACACTCCGCCGCGCACTTCACTCTTCCCTATTGCCAGTGGGAGCACTAAGCGCATCTCACCCGCCAAAACTTTTTTATCGCGCATCATGTGGGGTAAATACGCGTGCGAAGACATCTCGCGCGGCCCCGTTACCGGTAAGCCAGCACGCTCAAGCAGCGTGATGATGCGTTGAGTCTCTTCTTGCTTAAATTGACCCAGACGTTCAGAGGTACGCGCGGCCATCACCATGCCCGCTGCAACCGCTTCGCCATGAAGCCAATTGCCGTAACCCATCTCCGCCTCAATCGCGTGACCGAACGTGTGCCCCAGATTCAGTAAAGCACGTAAGCCCGTTTCACGCTCGTCTGCTGCAACGACTTCTGCTTTTAGCTCACAACAACGGCGGATGCAGTAAGCCAGCGCTTTACCGTCAAGGTTAAGCAATGCATCCATGTTCTCTTCCAGCCAGCTAAAGAACTCGCCGTCCAGAATAATGCCGTATTTGATCACTTCAGCCAGGCCTGATGCCAATTCGCGCTGGGGCAATGTGTTCAGACAGTCGAGATCCACAACCACCGATGCGGGCTGATAGAACGCGCCAATCATGTTTTTGCCAAGCGGATGGTTAACCGCTGTTTTGCCGCCAACCGAAGAATCGACCTGTGATAAAAGCGTGGTAGGAATTTGAATAAAACGAACACCACGTTGATAACTTGCCGCAGCAAAACCCGTTAGATCGCCAACAACACCACCGCCGAGGGCAAGTAGTGTCGTATCGCGACCATGCGGTTTTTGCAGTAATGCGGTAAAGACGGTCTCAAGGACCGCCAGGCTTTTATACTGCTCGCCATCAGGCAAAATCACACTGTCGACGTTCACACCTGCCTGTTCCAGCAGATGACGAATTTTGTCGAGATAAAGCGGAGCCAGCGTCTCGTTGGTGACAAGCATAGCTTGATCACCCGCTTTCAGTGGTAAGAAGGAAGCTGGGTCGTTAAACAAACCAGCCGCGATGGTGATAGGGTAACTACGTTCCCCGAGAGTAACTGTAATCCTCTCCATGACGCGACATCCACCTTAAATGCTATTACCCGTGGGCGAGTGTATATAAAGCCAGAATCAGTTGCTTTCCAGCATATGAATAATCTGGTTTGCAACGACTTTTGCGCTCTGATCGTCGGTACGAATCGTTACGTCAGCAATTTCTTCGTACAGTGGATTGCGTTCACCAGCCAGTGCTTCAAGAACTTCACGTGGAGGCGTTTCAACCTGCAGTAACGGGCGCTTTTTATCACGCTGCGTACGTGCGAGTTGTTTCTCGATAGTCGTCTCAAGATAAACCACAACGCCGCGGGCCGAGAGACGGTTACGCGTTTCACGAGATTTTACAGAACCGCCGCCAGTAGCCAGCACAATGCCCTGTTTTTCCGTAAGTTCATTGATAACTTTTTCTTCACGGTCACGGAAACCTTCTTCGCCTTCTACATCGAAGACCCAGCCCACATCAGCTCCGGTTCGTTTCTCAATCTCGTGATCAGAATCGTAAAATTCCATATTGAGTTGTTGAGCTAACTGGCGCCCAATAGTGCTTTTGCCGGCACCCATAGGCCCAACCAGAAAGATATTGCGTTTCTCTGCCATTTTTTCGGTACTACTAAGACTATTCGTTAATGGTAATTCCGGCTTCGCGAGTACTCAACGTAGCAGGACATGAACTGAAACCTCATATGCGATAGTGCGAGAGTCAGACTAAAAATTATCTCAGTAGTCCTGCTTGTTTGGCAACTGATTAAATCACCATGCCAAATGCTTAGGGGCAACAAGAGGTAAGATTAGAGAAGCTGAAACTCAAATCGGTACTCCTTGTATGCTAATTCATGCCTCACGTCAAACATCTGCAACAAACTGGGTGCAAAATCCTCGCGGTGATCGTTTCGGTTACTGAATATCAATCAGGCGTGGCGTAATAAACACCACCAGCTCGCGACGCTCGTTATCTTTGCCGTCATGGCGGAAAAACTGGCCCAGCAAGGGAACATGTCCGAGACCCGGGACGCTATCACTGGCCGTTTTATTCTTTTGAGAGAAAATACCGCCCAGTGCCAGCGTTTCTCCACTTTTCACTTCGACCTGAGTTTCGATCTCCTGCTTATCAATCGCCAGCGTTTCACCATCAGCCTGCTGTAAAACTTGCCCCGGCATATTTTCGCTAATACGCAGCTTCAAACGCACCCGTCCGTTGGGAAGCACGACTGGCGTCACTTCCATGCCCAAAACCGCCTCTTTAAATTCCACCGAGGTCGCTCCGCTCTCACCGCTGGAAACCTGGTAAGGAATTTCGCTGCCCTGTTTAATACTGGCGGGCTGCATATGCGAAGCCAAAAGCCGGGGACTGGCAATAATCTCCAACTGTTGCTTTTGCTCAAGGGCGGAAAGCTCCAGATCCAAAAGTCTGCCGTCAATTCGACCAATGTTGAATCCGACATGGGTAGTGGCATTGGCAACGGAAAGATCGACGCCCATCGTGGTGACTTGCCCCGGTGCCCCTGCACCTTGCGCCTCGGCAAGATTCCATTTCACGCCAAGCTCACGCAGGCTTTTTTCATTTATCGTGACGATATGCGCTTCCAGCTCCACCTGAGCGATGGGCAGATCCATCTCTTTTACCCAGTGTTGAAAGTTATCAAGCACTGAAGGAATATCGCGCACCAGTAATCGATTCGTGCGTTTGTCGACGGATAAACTCCCTTTTGGGCTGAGCTGTTTCTCGGCGGATTTCTGTAGTTCGCCGCCGTCTGCATAGGCCAGAGCATAGCTGCGCGACGCAAGCGGGACATCCAGTTTGAGCCTGGTCTTCTCCTCTTCATTACGCGCCTGCTGGTCACGTTGCCATGCGGCAGTGTTAACATAAAAAATACCGCGCTCCTCGCGTAACACCAGCCCAGCGCTGGTGACTACGGTTTGCAGCGCCTGCCGCCAGGGCACACGCGTTAAATGCAGCGATAGCGTACCGGTAACATCGGGTGAAACGATAAGGTTACGGTTCTCCAGCTCGACCAACGACTGCAAAACCTGAACAACCGGTACGTCATCAACCACCAGGGTCACTGGCTTTTGAGCGATGCTCCATGCCGACGTGCTGAACAGCGCTAGCAGGGCGACTATCCTTGTTATTTTCATTTTTCGTTCCTTCTCGTTTCCATTGCCATTCCTTCGGGTCACATCCGTCACCAACCTCGATGACCATTTCCGTATCATTTATCGCCAGAACTCGCCAGCCTGATGGCAGGTGATCTTCCTGATGGGCACGATGCCAGCGATCCTGCTCATCTTTCATAATGCCCACAACACCTGCGCTGCGGATGAGTCCCTGGTAGTGCCATTTGTTGAGCTTCCCGACCTCACAGCGATCCACGGGCGGTCGAAACGGATCGCGCATCCCAGTGAGAAAAACCAGTGAGCACAGGATCAACCCGCGTAGCTCAGTTCGCATGTAGACTCTCCACCTGCACGATTAGCTTTAGCCGTGATTCGCCGGGTTCGACGGAAAAGGCCGTCACCCCCATTCCACGCTGCGCGATCGCGTCAAACAGATCGGGAATCTGCATCCAGTCTGCGTCTAAAGAGAGTTCACCGCCTTTCGCATTGGGCAGCCAGCGAACTAACCGCGCACCATGCGTTTGAAAATCCAGAGGCGAAAAGGCCTGCCGCCCAGAAATATCTGGTTGTTCCTCAGCATGGCCTCGCTGAACTTCGCTCGTCCAAAGTGCTTTCACCACTGTGGTGATGGGCTCTCGTTTTGTTTCAAGTTGAGAAACGTGCTGTATCGCCGGGCGCGTGAGTATCAAATACGCCGTCAGCAGCACGCAGCCTGAAATCAGGCCCCAGATCAGAATGCGCGTGCGCGAACGAAACGCATACCACCGTTCGAATAAGCTGTGCACGTCTCACTCCTGGCGCTGGAGTGTGAGGCTGTACGTCCAGCGCCCCTGATTATCCTGCTGCAGCTCCCCCGCAGGCCCAAGCGTGAAGCCACCGAAGTGCTTCAATGATTCAGTGAGTTTTTGAAGGGATAAAAGCGTCGTGGCATAACCTTTCAACACCAGGCTGGACTGCTGAAATGACATTTGCGTGAGCCATACCTGCTCCGGAATCGCCAACGCCAGCGCCACGAGCGTTGGCTGCCAGGCTTGCGTTTTAGTCAGCAAAACAGCCGCTTGTTGGGTGAGTTGCTGTTGCTCGTGTTGCGCTCGCCAGCGCGCACGATGGGCCTCGAGCTTTTGTTGAATCGCCATATCGCCCACCAGATACACCTCCAGCACGTGCGAACGTATCGCGAAGCGCGATCGCAGACTCATCATCACGGTGAGGGAAAGCAGTAACGACCCAACAAAGAGTAACGTCCAGAAACGCCAGCAACGCTGTTGTCGCCATTGCCGCCACGGCAAAAAGTTAGTGGTTTTCATTCAACGATGTCCCCCATCGCAAGGGCCAGAGCGACGGTAAAGTCCGCTCCACAGTCAGGCAATGGCGGCAAATTACGTGAGACCAGAGTGAAAGGATCAAGATTATCAGCCGCGAAAAGAGCCATATCTTCAGGCTTAAGCGCCAAAAGCGCCGCCAGATCTCCCACCGCTGCTGCCTCGGTCAGTGGCTTACGGCCCCACTGGTGACGCGTTGCCCATAGCCAGTGGCGATCGTCGCGCCAGACCGCGCAGTGGAAAGGAGGCTGAAGAAGTAGCAGTAAATTCACCAGCGCACCCGCATCCGGCGTAATCGCCGCAACATGCAGACGGAGCGTGTTTGCCAGCGTTAACAATGCCGCGACCTCTTTGTTTTGTGCAGCGGTTACCTGGAACGAACGGGTCAGCGTATCCTGCACATAATCGAAGCACAGCGCATCGGGTGCCATTTCAAGCTCGCGTGACATGGCTGAAGCAATCCACGAGGCTTGCTCACTGTCGCGTAAGTTGAGTGCCGGACAAGGAAGCGCTTTTTGCAACGTTCGTGCAGCGGGGAATGCGAGGAAAATCCGGTGATGGTGCGGCAAGACCTTGCTCCAGGTACGTAGCGCAGCAACCAATTGTTCTGGCTCAATAATTTGTCCATCACGGATAATTCCCCGCTCCAGCGGAATTTGCCACCAACGGCGCAGATTCCATCCGGTTCGCTCCTTTGTAAGACAGACAGCTAAAACCCTATCTTGTTGAATATGAACACCTGTTCGCCACGTTTTGAAAGCCATGCTTCACGATCTCCTTATCGCCCGTCCTTTTGACGGCTATATCAATGATTCAGGCTTGCCTTTATACTACCGGCCGATTGTTTAGAAACTGCCCAAGTGAAACTAAATGGGAAATCTCCAGTGAAGTTCGTAAAGTATTTATTGATCCTTGCAGTCTGTTGCATTCTGCTGGGAGCAGGCTCGATTTATGGTTTGTACAAATATATTGAGCCGCAACTGCCTGATGTCGCCACGCTACGCGATGTGCGACTGCAAATCCCGATGCAGGTCTACAGTGCCGACGGTGAATTGATCGCTCAATATGGCGAAAAGCGCCGTATTCCGCTGACCTTAAATGAAATTCCTCCGGTGATGGTGAAGGCCTTTATCGCCACGGAAGACAGCCGTTTTTATGAACACCATGGCGTCGATCCTGTGGGGATTTTCCGTGCCGCAAGCGTGGCATTGTTCTCCGGTCACGCTTCCCAGGGGGCAAGTACGATTACGCAGCAGCTGGCGCGTAACTTCTTCCTGAGCCCGGAAAAAACGCTGACGCGTAAGATCAAGGAAGTGTTTCTTGCTATTCGCATCGAGCAATTGCTGAGCAAAGACGAAATCCTCGAGCTTTATCTCAACAAGATCTATCTGGGATATCGCGCGTACGGCGTGGGCGCGGCGGCGCAGGTCTATTTCGGTAAGCCTGTCCAGGAGCTGACCTTAAGCGAAATGGCGACCATTGCGGGTCTGCCTAAAGCACCGTCGACGTTTAACCCGCTCTACTCACTCGATCGTGCCACTGCGCGCCGTAACGTAGTGCTGTCACGCATGCTAAGCGAAGGCTATATCAGCCAGACACAGTACGATCAGGCGCGCAATGATGTGATTGACGCTAACTATCACGCGCCCAAAATCGCCTTCTCGGCCCCGTATCTCACGGAAATGGTCCGTCAGGAGATGGTGAGTCGCTACGGTGAACAGGCGTATGAAGACGGGTACCGCATCACCACCACCATCACGCGTAAAGTTCAGCAGGCGGCGCAGCAGGCGGTGCGTAACAACGTGATGGATTACGACATGCGTCACGGCTACCGTGGCCCGTCTAATGTGCTGTGGAAAGTGGGCGAAAGCGCATGGGACAGCAAAAAAATCACGGATTCGCTGAAAGCACTGCCGACTTACGGCCCGCTCCTTCCTGCCGTTGTCACGGCGGCCGATCCGCAGGAAGCGACCGCTACGCTTGGAGACGGGACCTCGGTTTCTCTGCGCATGGATGGCATTCGCTGGGCTCGCCCGTATCGCTCCGATACATCGCAAGGCCCAACGCCGCGTAAAGTCACGGATGTGGTCCAGACCGGGCAGCAAATCTGGGTTCGTAAAGTCAACGACGCCTGGTGGCTGGCGCAGGTTCCGGATGTGAACTCGGCGTTAGTCTCCATCAACCCGCAGAATGGCGCGGTGATGGCGCTGGTCGGTGGTTTTGATTTTAATCAGAGCAAATTTAACCGTGTAACGCAGGCTCTGCGTCAGGTCGGCTCCAACATCAAGCCTTTCCTGTACACCGCGGCGATGGATAAAGGGCTGACGCTCGCCAGTATCCTCAACGATGTGCCGATCTCTCGCTGGGATGCGGGCGCAGGTTCCGACTGGCAGCCGAAAAACTCTCCGCCGGAGTATTCCGGTCCAATCCGTTTACGTCAGGGTCTGGGGCAGTCTAAAAACGTGGTCATGGTTCGCGCGATGCGTGCAATGGGCGTCGATTACGCTGCGGAATATCTCCAACGTTTCGGTTTCCCGGCACAAAATATCGTGCATACCGAATCGCTGGCGCTGGGCTCCGCATCCTTTACGCCATTGCAGGTCGCTCGCGGTTACTCGGTGATGGCGAACGGCGGTTTCCTGGTCGATCCGTATTTCATCAGTAAAATTGAAAACGATCAGGGCGGCGTGATTTTTGAAGCTAAGCCAAAAATCGCCTGCCCGGAATGTGATATCCCGGTGATTTACGGCGACACGCCGAAATCGAACGTACTGGAAAATAAAGACATGGAAGATGTCGCCCTGTCGCAGGAGCGACAGAATTCCACCGTTCCGCAGCCGCAACTGGAGCAGGCAAACCAGGCGCTTGTCGCGCAAAGCGGTGCGCAGGAATATGCTCCGCATGTGATCAATACGCCGCTCTCCTTCCTGATTAAGAGCGCCCTGAATACCAATATCTTTGGTGAACCGGGCTGGCAAGGCACGGGCTGGCGTGCGGGCCGTGATTTACAGCGGCGCGACATCGGCGGCAAAACCGGGACGACCAACAGTTCTAAAGACGCCTGGTTCTCCGGTTTCGGTCCGGGCGTGGTGACGTCCGTGTGGATCGGCTTTGACGATCACCGTCGCGATTTGGGCCGAACGTCGGCATCGGGTGCGATTAAAGATCAGATTTCTGGTTACGAAGGCGGCGCGAAGAGCGCACAGCCGGCCTGGGATGCTTATATGAAAGCGGTTCTGGAGGGCGTTCCTGAACAGCCACTCACGCCGCCGCCAGGTATTGTGACAGTCAATATCGACCGTAGCACCGGCCAGTTAGCCAACGGCGGAAACAGCCGTGAAGAGTTCTTCATTGAGGGCACGCAGCCGACAACGCAGGCGGTGCATGAGGTAGGGACTGAGCTGATTGATAACGGCGAGACGCACGAGTTGTTCTGACGAACAGCCCCCACTGAAACTCATAGTAAAAACGGTAACCCAAGGGTTACCGTTTTTTTGTGTACTTTCGCCTGAGACGAGCGAGACGAGGCATAGCCGTCGAAGAGCTACAGCCGCCCTTGCCCTTTGAGCCATTCACGCACCAGGAACAGCGCACTCACGTTGCGAGCCTCATGGAAATCAGGTTCTTCCAGCAAATCCATCAAATGTGCCAGCGGCCAGCGAACCTGCGGTAACGGCTCTGGCTCGTCACCTTCCAGTTTTTCTGGATAGAGATCTTCGGCGAGCACAATATTCATTTTGCTGGAGAAATAGGACGGCGCCATGGAGAGCTTTTTCAGGAAGGTCAGATCGTTCGCACCAAAACCCACCTCTTCCTTCAGCTCACGATTGGCTGCTTCAAAAACGGATTCACCCGGATCGATCAGTCCTTTAGAGAAACCCAGTTCGTAAGATTCTGTGCCCACCGCATATTCACGAATCAGGATAAGATGGTCATCAACAATCGGAACGATCATTACCGCTTCGCGCGTTGATGGGCGCATACGTTCATACACGCGTCGCACGCCGTTGCTGAACTCCAGATCCACACTTTCCACATTAAACAGCCGCGATTTGGCGATTGTTTCAACATTCAGAATAATGGGCTTTTGTAAGGGTTTGCTCATCTTGACGGGTCTTTGCTGGGTAAACTGAGTGCATTGTGCGATATGACGCACGGTTTCGGCAATGTCATTTGCCCTAAATTTACATTTTTGCAACTTATCCTAAACCAGTTATTATTTCAAATTAAAAGTCAAGAGGTTGAAATAACTCCAGGAATTTGCTGATATTCCGCTTTGGTTGCCTTTGCTATCATTTTTGATCACTGGGATGCGCTTCAGATTGCTCAAGTTCGACTCCATGCTTGCCGATAGCCAACCACAGAGACACATTCACGGTAATAGGTGCGACTGACTACACCTGAAATAAGTAAGATGGGGAAAGCATGAGCACCATTTTGATATTTTTCGCTGCTATGCTGGCCTGCGTATTCATTGCAGGATGGTTACTCAGACGCCGGGCGCAACGTCGACTTCGACTGCCCTTTTTAAACGCTTTCGCCGGTGCGACCACGCGTACGCTGGCCGCCGATGAACGCAGCGCCATTGAAAATTATCTCGATACGCTGAACCGCATCCTTCAGACGCCAGGGCCGACCGGCGCCACTGCAGCGCCTGTATCTCTGAATCTCAACGCGCACAGCGACACCGTGTTGTGCGTGACGCGCTCGATCACCCGCTATGGCATCACCACCGATGACCCTAATAAGTGGCGCTACTATCTCGACTCCGTCGAAGTGCATTTGCCACCGTTCTGGGAGCAATACATCAATGATGAAAATAGCGTCGAGCTCATCCATACCGATTCCATTCCGCTGGTTATCGCCCTGAATGGCCATACCCTGAGTGAATATGTTCAGGAAGCGCCGCGCTTTGCGCTCGAACGAGCAAACTCTACGCAAGCGTCCATCCGTGGCGAAGAGACCGAACAGATTGAACTGCTCAATATTCGCCAGGAAACGTACGAAGAGTACGCGCTGAGCCGCCCGGATGGCATCCGTGAAGCAATTTTAATTGTCGCCGCTTTCCTGCTGTTTTTCCTGTGCCTGATGACGCCCGACGTTTTTGCCCCGTGGCTCGCAGGCGGCGCTGTCCTGTTGATCGCCGCAGGGTTGTGGGGGCTTTTTGCTTCTCCGGCTAAAACGGCCTTGCGCGAAATCCACTGCTTACGTGGTACGCCAAAACGCTGGGGTCTGTTCGGTGAGAACGATCAGGAGCACATCAACAATATTTCGCTCGGCATTATCGATCTTATTTACCCGCGTCACTGGCAGCCGTGGATTGCTCAGGATTTAGGGCAAAAAACCGATATTGATATCTATCTCGATCGCCAGGTGGTCCGTCAGGGGCGTTTTTTATCGCTGCATGATGAGGTGAAAAACTTCCCGCTCCAGCACTGGCTGCGCAGCAGCATTATTGCAGGTGGCGCGGCGCTCGTTCTGGCGTTACTGATTTTCCTTGTTCCCCTTGATATGCCAATTAAATTCACCGTGTCGTGGATTAAAGGCGCGCAAACTATCGAAGCGACAAGCGTTCATCAGTTGGAAGAGGCTGGCGTTCGCGTGGGGGACACCCTGAAGCTGAAAGGTACGGGTATGTGTAATATTCATGCGCCGGGAACCTGGAATACACGCCAAAATTCGCCCTTCACCCCCTTCGATTGCTCACAGATCATCTGGAATGACGCGCCGCCGTTGCCGCTGCCGGAATCCGATACCGTCAGTAAAGCGACGGCTTTGACGCAGGCGCTTAATCGCCAGCTACACCCAAAACCCGACGAGAATTCGCGCGTCAGTCAGTCTTTGCGCTCTGCCATTCAAAAATCCGGAATGGTTTTGCTGGATGATTTTGGCGACATCGTGATGAAAACACAGGACTTATGTTCTGCAGAGGATGAGTGTGTTCGTCTCAAAAATGCCCTCGTCAACCTCGGGAACAGCAAAGACTGGGAAGCACTGGTCAAACGCGCTGAGGCAGGCCGACTGGACGGCGTGAATGTGTTGTTACGTCCGGTGAGTGCGGAGTCCCTGGAAAATCTGGTCGCCACGTCAACCGCGCCGTTTGTGATGCGTGAAACCTCCCGTGCGGCTCAGGCGCTTAACAGCCCGGCACCCGGCGGTTTTGTGATTGCCAGTGAAGAGGGTAGCGACTTGGTTGATCAGCCGTATCCGCCTGTAGCGCTCTATGATTATCCGGCCCAGGAACAGTGGGGCGAGTTCCAGCGCCTGGCGCAAATGCTGATGCAAACGCCATTTAGCGCAGAAGGGATCGTCACCGGAACCTTTACCGATGCGAACGGCACGCGGCATGTCGATCTGCATCGCATGCCGGACAGCGCCGGATTGTGGCGTTATATCGGGACGACACTGCTCATGATGGCCATGTTGATTTGCATCATCTGGAACGGTTTTGCTGCCCTGCGCCGCTATCAGCGCTCACGTACTCGTCTGGCCGAGATCCAGCAATATTACGATAATTGCCTCAATCCTAAACTTATCTCCGCGCCTGAGAGCCTGATCGGATAACGCCTCTGCGCGACAAGTTGTGCTAACCTGTCGCGCACGTTTCTTCTGGCTGGAGAGTTCCCCCTCATGCATCTTGATATCGCCTGGCAGGACGTTGATACCGTTCTGCTGGATATGGACGGCACGCTGCTCGATCTCGCATTTGACACCCATTTCTGGCAAAAGCTGGTGCCCGAAACCTACGGTGCGCAGCAGGGTATCACTCCGTCAGAAGCGCAGGATTACATTCGTCAGCAGTATCACGCCGTGCAACATACGCTAAACTGGTACTGCCTGGATTACTGGAGCGACCGCCTCGGTCTGGATATTTGTGCCATGACCACCGCTCAAGGGCCGCACGCAGTTTTGCGTGAAGATACGGTGCCGTTTTTGGATGCCCTGAAGGCGAGCGGCAAACGACGTATTTTGCTGACCAACGCGCATCCGCATAATCTGGCCGTGAAGCTGGAACATACTGGATTAGCGTCACACCTTGATTTATTACTTTCCACCCACACATTTGGGTATCCGAAAGAGGATCAGCGGTTATGGCAGGCCGTCGCGGAGAAAACCGGTTTGCAGCCAGACAGAACCTTGTTCATTGATGACAGTGAACCGATCCTGGATGCCGCAGCAAAATTTGGGGTTCGGTATTGCCTGGGCGTGACCAATCCCGATTCTGGACAGGCTGAAAAAAGCTATCAGCGGCATCCGGCGTTGAACGATTACCGTCGAATGATCCCCTCACTCAGCGTGAAGGAGAAGCCATGAAAGAAAAACCCTCTGATGGGGTAAGGCTCGACAAATGGCTATGGGCGGCCCGTTTTTATAAAACGCGCGCCCTCGCCCGTGAAATGGTTGACGGTGGCAAAGTGCATTACAACGGGCAGCGCAGCAAGCCGAGTAAGCTTGTTGAACTGAACGCCACTCTGACGTTACGTCAGGGAAACGATGAAAAAACGGTCGTGATAAAATCCATTACCGAACAGCGTCGTCCGGCGACCGAAGCGACCGCAATGTATGAAGAAACGACAGAAAGCGTCGAGAAGCGCGAGAAAGTGGCGCTGGCGCGCAAGATGAATGCGCTAACCATGCCGCACCCGGACAGACGACCGGACAAAAAAGAACGTCGCGATCTGATGAAATTTAAGCACGGCGAAATTGAATAATCGTCGTTTGATGAGAGAAAATTATGGCCCAACACGACCAATTACACCGCTATCTGTTTGAGCAATTTGCCGTTCGCGGTGAGCTGGTAACCGTCTCCGAAACCTGGAAACAGATTCTGGAGAACCACAATTATCCGCAGCCTGTTAAAAAAGTGCTGGGCGAACTGCTGGTGGCGACAAGCCTGCTAACCGCAACGCTGAAATTTGCTGGCGATATCACCGTGCAGTTGCAGGGTGACGGCCCGATGAACATGGCGGTTATCAACGGTAATAATCAGCAGCAGATGCGCGGTGTGGCTCGCGTGCAGGGCGACGTGCCAGAAGGCGCTGACCTGAAAACGCTGGTGGGCAACGGTTTCCTCGTGATTACCATCACACCAGACGAAGGCGAGCGCTATCAGGGCGTGGTAGGCCTTGAAGGCGATACGCTGGCAGAGTGTCTGGAAGATTACTTCCTGCGTTCTGAGCAGTTGCCGACACGCCTGTTTATTCGCACCGGCGAGGTTGAAGGTCAACTGGCGGCGGGCGGCATGCTGCTGCAGGTTCTGCCTGCGCAAAATGCCCAGGGCAATGATTTTGAGCATCTGGCGACGCTGACCGAAACCATCAAAACCGAAGAGCTCTTCACTCTGCCTGCCAACGAAGTGCTGTGGCGTCTGTACCACGAAGAAGAAGTGACGCTTTACGATCCGCAGGATGTTGAGTTCAAATGCACCTGTTCTCGTGAACGCTGTGCGGGTGCGCTGAGAACGCTGCCGGACGAAGAGATCGACAGCATCATGGCCGAAGACGGTGAAATCGACATGAACTGCGATTACTGTGGTTCTCACTACGTCTTCAACGCCATGGACATCGCCGAGATCCGCAATAACGCTTCTCCGGCCGATCCGCAGGTCCATTAATTTTTGTCAGAACGGCTCCCAAGGGAGCCGTTCTTTTTGCTAATAATCGTAGTCCACCTTTACGCGTTCCCCGAAAATAGTGATATCCGCCCAAGGCTTAACCGCCGTACCCACCTTGCCTTGCTCAAGAGCACGATCAAATTCAGCCCGCGATAACGCTTCCGGCATTTTCCAGGACTCTCCCGCAAGAGCCCAGTTTTTACCGTGCCCGGTAAACACCAGAATCGCCCGATCAACGAACTGATACACAACCGCTTCCGGTTGACCGTCACCGTTCAGATCCTGTGATACTAGCAGACAAGCGCCATTTTCAGTCGTGCAGGTCTCGAAACGATATTTGTATTTCATCATCTCTTGCCATAGCCCGTTGTCCAGAGGCGGCGTTCCAGGCGCGCGTTGTATAACATTCGCCAGTATCGCCGCGGTCAATCCATCCGCTTTCCCTTTTTGTCCTGCCAGCAGCTGATTCACATCCCGCTGACGTTTCGCATCTGCCGTGAACTGCGGATCGTTTTGCAGCGCAACCAGCGCTTCGCGGCCCTTGCGCCCGGTTTGACTTAACATGTGAAGACTCACCTGATCGGCGGTGATCCTGCCGTCATGATAACGCGCCATATGACTCGCCACGCTGATGCGCCACGGATCGAGAATCGGTGTGTGAATCAGGATCAGACACGCCAGTGCGAGGAGTGCAACGGTCGGGGTGACGTAACGCTGTACCGACAGCGGATTGCGCCGCGGATTGATCACGCTGATGCAAAAACCGACCGCCCAAACCAGCGCCACGAGAGTGGTCAGCACCGCGTATAACCGCTCAGGCGTCCAGCCGTATTGCCCAATACGCAGCCACAAGGCCCACGTCGTCAGCAGGGGATAGACCGGCGCGACCAGTAACGCCACCCGAATAAGCCAGCGCAGTGGGAACGGATAAGGAAGCAGAACGCGCTGCGGACTCCAGACGACCGTTGCCAGTATCAGCAGCAACATGCTCAGGCTCAGCAGCAGCCCCGCCGCCGATGTTCGTGCAGAAATCGCTTCAAAGCCCACAAACGGCAGCACGGCGATAAAGAGCAGCGAGAGAAGTGCCACCAGCGGCAGCAGGCCGGTGGCAATCAGGGTTAAGAGATTTTGCAGCGCCTGAATTAACCGCAGCTGCATTCGAGCGAGAATGGCCGCGCAGGCCGAAACAGTGCCAATCGCAATCGCGATAAACCAGTCGGTATCAAAAAAGAGCATTTCAAAGAAGCGGATCCCGACGAGCTTGAACAACTCCGCCCACAAAAACAGCACCAGCCAGAACAGTCCGTTAGAGAGGAAAATGAGCGCCAGCGTCAAAGCGTTATGCCAGCTTCTGTTATGAAAATCGGTGTAGAAATCATTCCCGGAAGCCGGGTGAAGCTTTCGCTGCAACCATGGCAGCATCAGAAAACTCATCAGCAGAAGGTTAAAGCTAAAGAAAATCAGTGCATCTCTGATATCCCACCGCTCAAGGCCGTAAAGAGTCCATTTGAGCCATGCGCCCATGCCAGCAACCGCCAGTACAATCACGGTAAGTGCCAGCCATAACGTACGCTGTTTGAAAGAGGTGACCGACAGTGCGAGCGTAGTCGATAGCACCACGGTGGCTGGCACAACGCACACCAGCCAAAAACTGTCGGCGGGAAGATCGGCGTAAGCGATGTACCACGTCACTAAATAACAGATAAAGCCCTGTATCGCCCCGACAAGAACGATGCCTGCCCGCGTTGCAGGAGATAAGCCTTCACTATTTTCCATTTCACAGTCCCTGATTGTTATCGCACTTTACGCTTTCATCATAATCTCGCGAACGGCTCACGACACCCTTCGTTTCCAGCCTTGTTGACAGAGACGTGAATCGATTATCAGCATGTAACTCTTACGTAACTTTCTTACATGTATGCGATTACATTCACATTACTCTGGTTAAATACACCAGCGTTTAACCTTTTAGGAACATTTTCCACAACTAAAATTCGATTCCTGCGATAATCCGCCCTGCTTCGTGACAGGAGTCACAGCGTTTTCCGTTAGTAAGGGTTTTCTCTCAATACGTAAATCTATGAGCCCCGTCGCGGTCAACAACCTCAGAAAAACCCTACAATTTTAGGCAGTACAAATTGGCTAAGGAGCAGTGATATGCGTGTTAACGATTTAACCCCGCAAGATCTCAAGGCTTATGGTATTAACGACGTCCAGGAACTCGTTTACAACCCCGATTACGATACGCTGTATCAGGAAGAGCTCAATCCAGCACTGGAAGGATACGAGCGAGGTGTGTTGACGAAAACTGGTGCTATCGCCGTGGACACGGGTATTTTTACCGGCCGTTCGCCAAAAGATAAGTATATCGTCCGTGACGACACTACCCGCGATACGCTGTGGTGGGCAGATAAAGGAAAAGGGAAGAACGACAACAAACCGCTCTCCCAGGAAACCTGGCAGCACCTGAAAGGTCTCGTCACTCATCAACTCTCCGGCAAGCGCCTGTTTATTATCGACGCCTTCTGTGGCGCGAATGCCGACACCCGCCTTTCCGTTCGCTTTATCACTGAAGTTGCCTGGCAGGCACATTTCGTGAAGAACATGTTTATTCGCCCAACCGATGAAGAATTACAGGATTTCGAGCCTGATTTCATCGTGATGAACGGCGCGAAATGCACGAACCCACAGTGGAAAGAGCAGGGTCTGAATTCAGAAAACTTTATCGCGTTCAACCTGACGGAGCGCATCCAGCTGATTGGCGGCACCTGGTACGGTGGCGAAATGAAGAAAGGGATGTTCTCGGTCATGAACTACCTGCTGCCGCTACAGGGTATTGCCTCCATGCACTGTTCGGCGAACGTCGGCGAAGAGGGGGACGTGGCGGTGTTCTTTGGCCTGTCCGGCACCGGCAAAACCACCCTTTCCACCGATCCGAAACGTCGCCTGATTGGCGATGACGAGCACGGTTGGGATGATGACGGCGTGTTCAACTTTGAAGGCGGCTGCTACGCGAAAACCATTCGCCTGTCTGCCGAGGCCGAGCCGGACATCTTCCACGCCATCCGTCGTGATGCGCTGCTGGAAAACGTCACCGTGCTTGCTGATGGCACGGTCGATTTCGATGATGCCTCTAAAACGGAAAACACCCGCGTCTCTTATCCGATCTATCATATCGATAATATCGTGAAGCCGGTGTCAAAAGCGGGTCACGCGTCGAAGGTGATTTTCCTGACTGCCGACGCCTTTGGCGTTCTGCCGCCGGTGTCTCGCCTGACGGCAAGCCAGACGCAGTATCATTTCCTGTCCGGTTTTACCGCGAAACTGGCGGGCACCGAGCGTGGCGTCACAGAGCCCACACCAACCTTCTCTGCCTGCTTTGGCGCAGCGTTCCTGTCGCTGCACCCGACGCAGTACGCAGAAGTGCTGGTGAAACGCATGCAGGCGGCGGGCGCGCAGGCTTATCTGGTGAATACCGGCTGGAACGGGACGGGTAAACGTATTTCGATTAAGGATACGCGCGCCATTATCGACGCCATTATTGATGGTTCACTGGATGATGCGGAAACGTTCACTCTGCCAATGTTTGATCTGGCGATCCCGACGGCGCTGCCTGGCGTGGATACGCATATCCTCGACCCACGCAACACCTATGGTTCGCCTGAACAGTGGCAAGAGAAGGCCGAAGCGCTGGCGAAGCTGTTTATTGAGAACTTTGAGAAGTACACCGATACGCCAGCAGGTGCGGCGTTGGTGAGTGCAGGACCGAAGCTTTAATCCCACAGAACAATAGTAGCCTTTACTTTTCTGGGTAAAGGCTATTTTTTGTTCACCAGACACTTCCAATATGTACCTAGTACACCTACAATCTCACTTAACATCAATGTGCGCAGGAAGCGTCATGTTCACATTTATTGAACTACAAGGATTTAGTAAACGGCGGAAATTGCTGCTCCCTGACGATGAGCTCAGAGCTTTTCAGGAGGTGCTCATCGACGATCCTGAGGTCGGGGAAATCATTGCAGGGACCGGAGGGTTTAGAAAAATCCGCTGGAGCCGTTCAGGTATGGGAAAGCGTGGCGGCGTCAGAATCATTTATTATAACGTCAGTCGTAAAGGACGAATTTACCTGGCATTGATTTATCCAAAAAATGAACAGGATGATCTTACCGACGAGCAGAAAAAAGTTCTGAAGCAGTTATCCGATATGCTGGTATAACGCTGAAGTTCTGTAACTCCCACCATGGAAACAGTCCGGGTGCGGCGTCGACAAAGGGCGATGAGATACAGATGAAAGATGAATTATTTGCCGATCTGCTGGCCAGTGCAGAAGAGATGGTACGTATCGAAAAAGGCGAAGAAACACCTAAGCCAGAATGCGTGCACACATTCAGTGAAATCGATGTAAAGGCTATTCGGGAAGCGACGGGATTGCGTCAGCAAGATTTTGCCGTGGCCGTGGGGGTCAGTTATGACCTGGTAAAAAGCTGGGAAACGAAGAGACGCCAGCCAACAGGTGCGCCAAGAAAAATCCTTTTACTGCTTCAGTCTAATCCTTTTATCATCAACCAGTTAAAAGTCATTTAACCAAAAACAAGAGAGAGGCATATTGCCTCTCTCTTGTTACGTATCAATCCTTGCTTTGGATACGCGATACCGGCACCGGCAACCAGGCGCGAATACTCAAACCGCCCCGCTCGCTGGTACCAATCTCAAGCAAACCGTTATGGTTATCGATAATACGCTGCACAATCGCCAGACCTAAACCGGTCCCGCTGGTGCTGCGCGCACTGTCACCACGCACAAACGGCTGGAAGAGATGCTTACGTTGCTCGGGTTTAATCCCCGGGCCGTCATCATCCACCTGGAACCAGGCGCGATTCAGCTCAGAACCACTGCTGACTTTTATCCAGCCGTTGCCGTAACGCGCTGCGTTCACCACCATATTCGCCACCGCGCGTTTGATGGATAACGGATGCATGCGCACCTGAATTTCGCCAGGCTGCAGATCGGTGTCGATTTCACGCTCATAGCCGCTTTCCGCTGCCACCACTTCACCCAGCACGCCGTTGAGATCCGCCATTTCCATTGGCATTTCCTGGCCGGTGCGCAGGTAATCGATAAACTGCTCGATGATGGCGTTACACTCTTCGATGTCCTTGTTAATGGACTCCGCGAGATAACCGTCTTCTTCGCCCATCATTTCAGTCGCCAGACGAATTCGCGTTAACGGCGTGCGCAGATCGTGACTCACGCCAGCCATTAATAACGTACGGTCATCCGCCAGCTGTTTAACACCCGCCGCCATATGGTTAAACGCGCGCGTCACAGAACGGACTTCCGATGCGCCATACTCGCGCAGCGGTGGCGGAATAATACCTTTACCAACCTGCAACGCGGCATGTTCGAGATCGACAAGCGGTCGGTTTTGTATTCGGATAAACAGCCACGCGCCGCCTATCGCCATCAGCATAATCGCCAGCGTGTAGCGGAAGAGCGGTGAGAAATCGCCCTGATGAATTTCGGTGAGCGGCACACGCACCCAGATATTGGGCGACAGCCAGGTTTTCAGCCAGACGACCGGCGAGCTTTTGTTGACCTCAACGCGCACTTCCGTTGGGCCGCCCAGCTGCTGCGCCATCTGCTGGCTTAAAAATTCGTAATGTTGCGCCCAGCGAAGACCTGCGTCTTCCGCTGCCTCGTTAGAGTACAGCGAAATCCCCAGCTCGCGGTAAATCTCACGGCGAAACGCAGGTGGAACGACCAACTGCGTGCCGTCCTCCAGCTGCAGTTTATCGGTCATCAGCATACGCACTTCGTAGGCCAGGACCTTATTAAACTGCTGGAGGCTTGGCAGAATCGCAAAGTTCAGCACCACCAGATAGGTTGTCACCAGGCTGACGAACAGCAAGGTGACAATCAATAGCAGCGTGCGGGCAAACGAACTTCGCGGTGAGAAGCGCATTCGCCTCATGCTTTAGAACCGTCCGGCACAAAGACGTAGCCCAGACCCCAAACGGTCTGAATATAACGAGGATGCGCTGGATCTTCTTCCACCATGCGGCGCAGGCGAGAAATTTGCACGTCGATGGAGCGTTCCATGGCGGAATATTCGCGACCACGCGCCAGGTTCATCAGCTTGTCACGAGAAAGCGGTTCACGCGGGTGGCTGACCAGCGCTTTGAGGACGGCGAATTCTCCGCTTGTCAGCGGCATAGGCTCATCTTCGCGGAACATTTCGCGCGTACCGAGATTCAGCTTGAACTTACCGAACGCAATCACGGCCTCTTCCTGAGACGGCGCGCCTGGCAATTCGTTAGCCTGACGACGCAGCACCGCGCGAATACGCGCCAGCAGTTCACGCGGGTTGAACGGTTTTGGAATGTAATCGTCAGCGCCAATTTCGAGGCCCACGATACGGTCAACCTCTTCCCCTTTCGCCGTCACCATAATGATCGGCATCGGGTTGCTTTGACTGCGCAGACGACGGCAAATCGACAGACCATCTTCACCTGGCAGCATCAGATCGAGCACCATCAGATGGAACGATTCACGGGTCAGCAGGCGATCCATTTGCTCGGCGTTCGCCACGCTACGAACCTGGAAGCCCTGCTCGGTCAGATAACGTTCAAGCAGCGCACGCAGGCGCATGTCGTCATCCACGACCAGAATCTTATAATTCTCTTGCATATGTGTACTCCCAAAGGTCCGGATAGTATTCCAGTACGTATTCTAAAAAAGTGCGCGTTTACCACCAGCTAATTCTGGTATAAATTCTAGTCGAAATTGTTACAAAGCATATTTAACAGCAGCTTATCTGCACATTTCATCACATAAATCATCATGCGTCCTGTCTGTTAAGCTATGTGGTACGTAATGTGCGCATTGTTTGCAACCGAGTCGAGTCGTATAGGTCATACCATGAAAACGCCGCTGATCACCCGTGAAGGGTACGAAAAACTGAAAAAAGAGATGGATTACCTTTGGCGTGAAGAACGCCCGGAGGTGACCAAAAAGGTGACATGGGCGGCGAGCCTCGGCGATCGCAGTGAGAACGCTGACTACCAGTATAATAAGAAACGGCTGCGAGAAATCGACCGCCGGGTGCGTTATCTCACCAAATGCCTTGAGTACCTGCGGATCGTGGATTATTCCCCTCAGCAGGAAGGAAAAGTCTTCTTTGGTGCCTGGGTTGAAATCGAAAATGACGACGGCGATACCAAGCGTTTTCGCATTGTCGGCTACGATGAAATTTTTGGTCGTAAGGATTACATCTCTATCGACTCGCCGATGGCTCGCGCGCTGCTGAAAAAGGAAGTTGGTGATTTAGCGATAGTTCAAACGCCGTCGGGCGAAGCGAGCTGGTACGTGAACGAAATTGAGTACGTAAAATAGTCCGAGAGCGCCCTCCACGGCTGGCATTTTACCGTGTCAGTCCGTATAACTATCCCCCTAAATTTCGATCCTAAAGATGAAATAGCCATGATGAAAGATTCGCTCTGCCGCATTATTGCGGGTGATATTCAGGCCAGAGCCGAACAGGTAGAAGCTGCCGTTCGCCTGCTTGATGAAGGGAACACCGTGCCGTTTATCGCACGTTATCGTAAGGAAATCACCGGTGGTCTGGATGACACGCAGTTACGTAACCTGGAAACCCGTCTGGGCTACCTGCGTGAGCTGGAAGACCGTCGTCAGGCCATTCTCAAGTCCATTGGCGAACAGGGTAAGCTGACAGAGGCGCTGGCGGGTGCCATCAACGGTACGATGAGCAAAACCGAGCTTGAAGACCTCTATCTGCCGTATAAACCGAAACGTCGCACCCGTGGGCAGATCGCGATTGAAGCGGGTCTTGAGCCGCTGGCCGATCTGCTGTGGAACACGCCGTCGCACGATCCTGAAACGGAAGCCGCGAAATTCATCGACGCTGACAAAGGCGTCGCGGACACCAAAGCCGCCCTCGATGGCGCCCGTTATATTCTGATGGAGCGCTTCGCCGAAGACGCCGCTTTGCTGTCAAAAGTGCGTGATTATCTGTGGAAAAACGCGCACATCGTCGCGAAAGTGGTCAGTAGTAAAGAAGAGGAAGGTGCGAAATTCCGCGACTACTTCGATCATCACGAACCGATTTCTACCGCGCCATCGCACCGTGCGCTGGCAATGTTCCGTGGCCGTAACGAAGGCATCCTGCAGCTTTCTCTCAATGCCGATCCGCAGTTTGATGAGCCGCCGAAAGAGAGCTATTGCGAGCAGATCATCACCGACCATCTTGGCCTGCGCCTGAATAACGCGCCCGCTGATAGCTGGCGTAAAGGCGTGGTGAGCTGGACGTGGCGTATCAAAGTGCTGATGCACCTTGAAACCGAACTGATGGGCACCGTGCGCGAACGCGCTGAAGACGAAGCCATCAATGTCTTTGCCCGTAACCTGCATGACCTGCTGATGGCGGCTCCGGCGGGTCTGCGCGCCACGATGGGTCTCGATCCCGGCCTGCGCACCGGCGTGAAAGTAGCGGTCGTTGACGCCACCGGCAAGCTGGTCGCCACCGACACGATTTATCCGCACACCGGTCAGGCAGCAAAAGCCGCCGTGGCCGTGGCGGCGCTGTGCGAGAAACATAACGTCGAGCTGGTGGCGATTGGTAACGGCACGGCATCGCGTGAAACCGAACGCTTCTTCCTGGACGTACAGGAACAGTTCCCGAAAGTCACCGCACAGAAGGTGATCGTGAGCGAAGCGGGGGCATCGGTCTATTCCGCGTCCGAACTGGCTGCGCTGGAATTCCCGGATCTGGACGTTTCCCTTCGCGGCGCCGTCTCTATCGCCCGTCGTTTACAGGATCCGCTGGCCGAGCTGGTGAAGATCGATCCGAAATCTATTGGTGTGGGTCAGTACCAGCACGACGTCAGCCAGACCCAGCTGGCGCGTAAGCTGGATGCGGTAGTGGAAGACTGCGTGAACGCCGTTGGCGTGGATCTGAACACCGCGTCCGTCGCGCTGCTCACCCGCGTGGCTGGGTTGACGCGCATGATGGCGCAAAATATCGTCTCCTGGCGTGATGAAAACGGACAGTTCCGGAACCGTCAGCAGTTACTCAACGTCAGCCGTCTCGGGCCAAAAGCCTTTGAACAGTGCGCGGGTTTCCTGCGTATCAACCACGGCGATAACCCACTGGACGCCTCAACGGTTCACCCGGAAACGTATCCGGTGGTGGAACGCATTTTGGCCGTCACGCAGCAAGCGCTGAAAGATCTGATGGGCAACAGCGCGGAACTGCGCAACCTGAAAGCCGTCGATTTCACCGATGAGCGATTCGGTATCCCGACCGTTACTGACATCATCAAAGAGCTGGAAAAACCTGGCCGCGACCCGCGTCCTGAGTTTAAAACGGCGAAATTTGCTGAAGGTGTGGAGACGATGAAAGATCTGCTGCCTGGCATGATTCTGGAAGGCGCAGTCACTAACGTCACCAACTTTGGCGCATTTGTCGATATCGGCGTGCATCAGGACGGTCTGGTCCATATTTCTTCCCTGGCGGATAAGTTTGTTCAGGATCCGCATACCGTAGTGAAAGCGGGCGACATCGTGAAGGTGAAAGTGCTCGACGTGGATATGCCGCGTAAGCGTATCGCGCTGACAATGCGTCTGGATGAGCAGCCTGGCGAAACCAACGCACGCCGTGGCAACGGCGGTGGTGCACGCGAACAGGCGCGCCCGGCGGCAAAACCGGCGCAACCGCGCGGTCGCGACGCCCAGCCCGCAGGCAACAGCGCGATGATGGACGCGCTCGCTGCGGCGATGGGTAAAAAGCGTTAATTCTGCATCTCACCCTCCTCCTGAAAAGGCGGAGGGTTATTTATGCAATGTGGAACCGATTGCATATCCGTATTTAAACCGACAATTATCACTTCGTTAACAAATAAGTGATTTCCCTCTCACTTGCAAAATCATTAAATATTGAGCAAGGTCAAACTGTCCGCGAATTAATAGCCATAACAACATTACGTCACATTTTAAATATTGCTGGTAGAAACCATTCTCATTATCATTGCATCTGTTGATTATTTAACCTTCGGTGAAAGTGGTGTCTATGCAATTCACACCAGACAGTGCCTGGAAAATTACCGGTTTTTCCCGCGAAATTAGCCCGGCGTATCGTCAGAAACTGCTGTCATTAGGCATGTTGCCTGGCTCGTCCTTCCAGGTCGTTCGCATTGCGCCGTTGGGCGATCCAGTTCATATCGAAACCCGACGCGTTAATCTGGTCCTGCGCAAAAAAGACCTCGCCTTATTAGAAGTCGAAGCCTTAACCCGATAAATCGCCAGTCGTTATTCCGAGTCTACAACAATGAAAAAATTAACCATTGGCTTAATTGGTAATCCTAATTCCGGCAAGACAACGTTATTCAATCAGTTAACCGGCGCACGTCAGCGCGTGGGAAACTGGGCTGGCGTAACGGTCGAACGTAAAGAAGGTCATTTTTCAACGACCGACAATCTCGTCACGCTCGTTGATCTGCCCGGGACCTATTCGTTAACCACGATTTCGTCGCAGACCTCGCTCGATGAGCAAATTGCCTGCCACTATATTTTGAGTGGTGATGCGGATTTACTGATTAACGTCGTCGATGCGTCCAATCTCGAACGTAACCTTTACCTGACGCTGCAATTGCTCGAGTTGGGCATTCCGTGCATCGTTGCGCTAAACATGCTCGACCTGGCAGAAAAACAGCAAATTCGCATCGACATCGACGCGCTTTCCGCTCGCCTTGGCTGCCCGGTTGTACCTCTGGTGTCGACCCGCGCACGGGGTATTGATGCCTTAAAGCTGGCCGTCGATCGTCACTCGCAAAATACCGATCTCGAGCTGGTGCATTACGCCAAACCGCTGCTGCAAGAAGCCGATCATCTGGCGCAGGAAATGGCGCAGACGATGCCGCAAAAACAGCGCCGCTGGCTCGGTCTGCAAATGCTGGAAGGCGATATTTATAGCCGTCGCTATGCAGGCGATGCCGCGCAGAAGCTGGATCTTTCCCTCGCACGACTCAATGAACAACTCGACGATCCGGCGCTGCATATCGCCGATGCGCGCTATCAAAGTATTGCCGCCATTTGCGAAGTGGTCAGTAACACGCTGACGGCGGAACACAGCCGTTTCACCGCAGCTGTCGATAGAATTATTCTGAACCGTTTTCTCGGCCTGCCGGTATTCCTGCTGGTGATGTATTTGATGTTCCTGCTGGCCATTAACATTGGTGGGGCGTTACAACCGCTGTTTGATGTGGGGTCGGTGGCTATCTTTATTCACGGGCTGCAATGGGTTGGCTACACGCTGCACTTCCCGGAATGGTTGACCATTTTCCTGGCTCAGGGGATTGGCGGCGGGGTTAACACCGTACTGCCGTTAGTACCGCAAATTGGCATGATGTATCTGTTCCTCTCTTTCCTTGAGGATTCAGGTTATATGGCCCGCGCGGCATTCGTCATGGATCGTCTGATGCAAGCGCTCGGTTTACCGGGTAAATCCTTCGTTCCGCTGATTGTTGGATTTGGCTGTAACGTGCCGTCGGTGATGGGCGCGCGTACGCTGGATGCGCCTCGCGAGCGCTTGATGACCATCATGATGGCACCGTTTATGTCTTGCGGTGCGCGCCTGGCCATTTTTGCCGTATTTGCTGCGGCCTTCTTCGGCCAGCAAGGCGCGCTGGCGGTCTTCTCGCTGTATATACTCGGCATCGTGATGGCAATTCTCACGGGTCTGATGCTCAAACACACCATCATGCGCGGCGAAGCGTCACCCTTTGTGATGGAACTGCCGGTTTATCACGTTCCGCACGTGAAAAGCCTGCTGATCCAAACCTGGCAGCGTCTGAAAGGCTTTGTTTTACGTGCAGGTAAAGTGATCGTGATTGTCAGCATTTTCCTGAGTGCGTTGAACAGCTTTACGCTCGATGGCAAAGCCGCAGATAACATCAACGACTCTGCCCTGGCCTCCGTCAGCCGTGTCATTACTCCGCTGTTCAAACCGATTGGCGTCCACGAAGACAACTGGCAAGCGACCGTGGGGCTATTCACCGGCGCGATGGCGAAAGAGGTGGTCGTCGGTACGCTGAACACGCTCTACACGGCAGAAAATATTCAGGAAGAAGCGTTCAACCCAGCGGAATTCCATCTCGGCGATGAGCTGTTCGGGGCGGTCGATGAAACCTGGCAGAGTCTGAAAGGCACCTTCAGCCTGAGCGTCCTGGCTAACCCTATCGAAGCCAGCAAAGGCGATGGCGAGATGGCAACAGGCGCGATGGGCGTGATGAGCGAGAAATTTGGCAGCGCGTCAGCGGCTTACAGCTACCTGATTTTTGTGTTGCTCTACATCCCCTGCATTTCCGTGATGGGTGCGATAGCGCGCGAATCCAGCCGCGGTTGGATGGGCTTCTCGGTTCTGTGGGGGCTGAATATTGCCTATTCACTCTCTACCGTTTTCTATCAGGCGACCAATTTCAGCCAGCACCCACGCTACAGTCTGGTGTGCATTCTGGCGGTAGTGCTGTTTAACGTTGTTCTGCTTGGCCTGCTGCGTCGGGCGCGAAGCCGCGTCGACGTTAACCTGCTGGTCACCAACAAGACGGCAGCAAATTGTTGTAACAGCCCGGCTGGCGACTGCCACTAAGAGGTCAACATGGCATCTATGATTCAGGTGAGAGATTTACTGGCGCTGCAGGGACGCATGGAGGCAAAACAGCTCAGCCTCTCTTTGCACACGCCACAACCGTTGATCGAGGCCATGCTCGAAAGAATGGAAGCGATGGGGAAAGCTCGACGCATTCAAGAAGATGCCGACGGTTGTCTCACGGGGAGTTGCAAGCGTTGCCCGGAAGGAAAGGCCTGTCTGAAGGAGTGGTGGGCATTACGATAAACAGACACGCCGGAGGCATTTCGCCTCCGGCGTGTAGTCATTATTTATAAACGTCAGCTGTGGCGTGAACAGATTTTTCGTTCTTATTCGCGCTGGTAATCACATAGTAAGTGCCACCCAGCTCATCAGCCTTTTTCGACAGCTCTTTTTTCGCATCCATCGGAGCCGTGGTATCCGACGTCGTGATATCACCGATCTTCGTCAAATTCATGCCAGCCACTTTATCTTTCTCCAGCTCTTGCGCTGCGAATACACTGAAAGACAAAGACCCAATAACCAGAGAGGCAACAATACCGGAAACAAGCTTCATAGCGATCACTCCCATAAATTGTAGTTTTGATTATCGTCGGCTGAATCGCCGCAACGACATTTGAAGTATTGTTGCGGCGAGTGACTTTTGCCAGGATGAGAATAAAAATCAGTTGAAACGTTGACTTAACGCAACCAGCGCTGCGCAAAATTCATCGGGATGCGAAATAAACGGCGCATGCGCGGCTTTCGCTATCACCTGCGATTCACTTTGCGGCCACAGCGCATCCAGCAGCGGGACCACTTTGCGTGGAACCAGCCCATCAAGATAGCCATAGATCCGCAGATGCGGCACATCAAGCGTTGCCAGTTCCTCACGCAAATCGATCGTTTTCAGGATTTCAAGACCGCCGTTGAGTACGTCCACGTTGGGCATCGGCAATGCCAGCACCGTGCTTTTCAGCATCCGCGTATCCTGCCGCGCGGTTTCCGTTCCCAGCGTTTGCAACGCCAGAAAACGCTCCACCGTACGCTGAAAATCTTCGCTTAGCTGATGCTGGAAACCGGATAAAACGTCGGGCTTGATGCCCGGCCATCCCTCACGCGCGCTAAAGCACGGTGACGATGCGACGGTCACCAATGCCTGAACTCGCTCCGGGGAGTGTAATGCAATTTGGCTTGCCACCAGCCCGCCGAGACTCCAGCCGAGCCAAACGGCTTTTGGCGGCGCGTGTTGCAAAACCTGCTGCGCCATCTCATCAAGCGTCATGGCACCAAAACCACGGCTGCGCCCAAAGCCGGGCAGATCGACCAGATGCAGCGTGAAATGCGAGGCCAATTCCTCCTGAATGCAATGCCACACCTCGGCATTCAGTCCCCATCCGTGCAGCAGCACAAGATGACAATTTCCCGTGCCGACAGTCTGCCACCAAAGATTCTTCATCGGTTATGGTTCTCTTTTTTAACAAGGAAGTTGCTCATGCTAACAGTGCCTGGCTTGTGCTGGCTATGCCGAATGCCGCTCATGATGAGTCGGTGGGGCGTGTGTTCGGTCTGTACGCGATCGTTCAATACCCGTCGTCGATGCTGTCCGCAATGCGGTTTACCGGCGATGAGCCCAACGTTACCTTGTGGGAGATGCCTGCAAAATCCGCCGCCGTGGTGTGCTCTGGTGGCGGTCGATGATTATGTCCAGCCGCTGAGCGGCCTGATCCACAAACTGAAATTTACGGGTCAGAGCCAGCTGGCTTCACCCCTTGCCCGTCTGTTAGTGCTGGCGGTTTTACACGCCAGGCGGGTGCGGGCGTTGCCAAACGTCGATCTTATTATCAACGTACCGCTGCACTGCCGCCGCCACTGGCGTCGCGGGTATAATCAAAGCGATTTATTGTGCCGTCCGCTCGCACATTGGCTAAGCTGTGCTTACTTCTCTGGCGCGTTGAAACGCACGCGCGCAACGGCTGTCCAGCACCAGCTCAACGCCCGACTGCGTAAAAGAAACCTTAAAAATGCCTTTCACCTTGAATTGTCGGTGAAAGGTCGCCATATCGCGATTGTGGATGATGTCGTCACGACGGGCAGCACCGTGTCCGAACTTTCCCGACTGCTTTTGCAAAGCGGCGCGGCGTCGGTTCAGGTATGGTGTTTGTGTCGTACCTTGTAGCCCTTTTCCGATGGGCGTATAATAATACCCAAGTATTTTAGTCAACTATTAGGCCAAAGCTATGATCCGTATTTCCGATTCTGCACAAGCGCACTTTGCCAAACTGCTGGCAAATCAGGAAGAAGGGACGCAGATCCGCGTGTTTGTGATCAATCCAGGCACTCCGAATGCAGAATGCGGTGTTTCTTATTGTCCTCCGGACGCTGTGGAAGCATCTGACACTGCCCTTAAATTTGAACAACTCACCGCCTATGTCGATGAGTTAAGCGCACCGTATCTTGACGATGCGGAAATCGATTTTGTTACCGACCAGCTCGGTTCTCAGCTGACGCTGAAAGCACCTAACGCCAAAATGCGTAAAGTGTCTGACGATGCGCCGCTGATGGAACGTGTGGAATATCTGCTGCAATCGCAGATTAACCCGCAGCTGGCAGGCCACGGTGGTCGTGTGACGCTGATGGAAATCACCGATGACGGCTTAGCGATCCTGCAGTTTGGTGGCGGCTGTAACGGCTGTTCCATGGTCGACGTGACCCTCAAAGAAGGCATCGAGAAGCAGATGCTGAACGAGTTCCCGGAGCTGAAAGGCGTTCGCGACCTCACTGAACACCAGCGCGGCGAGCACTCCTACTACTAAGCTCCCGTCTGTCTCTGCCCGGCAACGTCCCTCCTGCCGGGCCGCATTTCCCCTTCCCGCGATAACATGACCTGCGTCTCATAATTCAAATTTTGCCCCCCAGGGTGATTCTCAATCGATAGATGTTACCCGTATCATTCCCCCAAGCACTAAGCACCCTCATAACAGCCGACTAAACTTAATGGTTTCGCAGGCAATCAGTATTAGTGCCGTAAACACTCTGTTCCCAGTTGGGGCAATCGGAAAGTGTCGTTGAAACAATGACGTTACCCATAACAAATCATAGGCCAGGTCAATCATGCCATTAGTTATCGTCGCTATCGGTGTTGTCTTATTACTGCTCTTGATGATCCGTTTCAAACTGAACGGGTTCATCGCTCTGGTTCTGGTGGCACTCGCAGTCGGTTTGATGCAAGGGATGCCGCTGGTAAAAGTTATTAGCTCAATCAAGGCCGGTGTGGGCGGAACGCTCGGCAGTCTGGCGCTGATTATGGGCTTCGGCGCCATGCTCGGCAAAATGCTGGCAGACTGTGGCGGCGCGCAGCGTATCGCCACCACGTTGATTGCCAAATTCGGTAAACAACACATCCAGTGGGCCGTGGTATTAACTGGCTTCACGGTTGGTTTTGCACTGTTCTACGAAGTGGGCTTCGTACTGATGCTGCCGCTGGTGTTTACCATCGCGGCCGCCGCTAACATTCCGCTGCTGTATGTTGGCGTGCCAATGGCGGCTGCGCTGTCTGTCACCCACGGCTTCCTGCCCCCGCACCCGGGTCCAACCGCAATCGCGACCATTTTCCACGCAGATATGGGCAAAACCCTGCTGTTCGGTACCATTCTGGCGATTCCAACGGTTATTCTGGCAGGACCGGTGTTTGCTCGCTGCCTGAAAGGCATCGACAAGCCGATTCCTGAAGGCCTGTACAGCGCAAAAACCTTCACAGAAGAAGAGATGCCAAGCTTTGGCGTCAGCGTCTGGACCTCGCTGGTCCCGGTCGTCCTGATGGCGATGCGTGCGGTTGCGGAGATGATTCTGCCGAAAGGCCATCCGTTCCTGTCCGTTGCGGAATTCCTGGGTGACCCGGTCATGGCGACGCTGATTGCGGTGCTGATCGCCCTGTTTACCTTTGGTCTGAATCGTGGCCGCAACATGGATCAGATCAACGAAACGCTGACCTCTTCCATCAAAATCATTGCCATGATGCTGCTGATCATCGGCGGTGGCGGTGCGTTCAAACAGGTTCTGGTCGACAGCGGCGTGGACAAATACATCGCCTCCATGATGCATTCCACCAATATTTCTCCGCTGCTGATGGCATGGTCTATTGCTGCGGTTCTGCGTATCGCGTTGGGTTCTGCGACCGTGGCGGCGATTACCGCTGGCGGTATTGCGGCTCCACTGATTGCGACAACCGGCGTGAGCCCAGAGCTGATGGTCATCGCAGTCGGTTCCGGTAGCGTGATTTTCTCCCACGTGAACGATCCTGGCTTCTGGCTGTTCAAGGAATACTTCAACCTGACTATCGGCGAGACCATCAAGTCCTGGTCTGTGCTGGAAACCATTATCTCGGTATGCGGCCTGATCGGGGTTCTGCTGCTGAACATGGTGATTTAAACGCAAAAAAGAACCCGCCAGTTGGCGGGTTCTTTGTTTCATATGTTCTTCGTTTTATCTTTTCTTCACGACGGCCTTACGACGTTTATCCAAATCTTTAATCAGCTTGTTCACCCCTTCATCGGCAAACATCTTTTCAAGCGTTGTGGAGAGTTTGCGCCGCCAGTTTTTGTACTGATAACTGGTGCCCGGAATGTTCACCGGCTCCGCCATGCCCAGCCAGTCTTCCGGCTGTAGCCCAAGCAACGCGCTGTTACTGTCGGCGATGTAACGCTGCATTCCACGATTTAACGTCGCGGTCATCGACATCAACGAAGCTTTGTGTCCGGTACGTTTTGGCAAACAGCCATGCTTACGTAACGCATCCAGCAGACCCTGTTTTGCCAGTTCGCGATCCTGATACAAACCGCGCAGCACCACGTCGTCAGGATACAAGCCTAGCGTTTTGCCGAGCGTGAGATCACCGCTTTCCCAATAGCCTCGCAGCGTAGGAAGATCATGCGTTGTCGCGACAGCCATTGATTGTTCAGGGTACGCTTTCGGCGAACGGAACGTCTTCTCATGGTCACTCTCGAAATACAGAACTTTGTAGGAATAGACGCCACTGTCGCGTAATTTGCTAACGATTTCAACCGGCACGGTGCCAAGATCTTCGCCTATCACCATGCAGTGGTGACGCTTGCTTTCGAGGGCGAGGATGGACAGCAAGTCATCCACCGGATAGTGCACATACGCGCCATGATCGGCCGTTTCGCCGTACGGAATCCACCACAAACGCAGCACCGACATCACATGGTCGATACGCAATGCCCCACAGTTTTGCATGTTGGCGCGCAGCAGATCGATAAACGGTGCGTAAGCACGCGCGACCATCACATGCGGATCCATCGGTGGCAAACCCCAGTTTTGCCCGAGCGGCCCCAGAATATCCGGCGGCGCGCCGACCGACGCTTTCAGGCAGTACAGCTCGCGGTCACACCAGGTTTCCGCCCCGCCTTCCGCCACGCCAACGGCCAGATCGCGATACAGACCAATCGGCATGTTATCGCCCTGACTTTGCTGCCAGCAGGCCGCAAACTGGCTGTACGCCAGCCATTGCAGCCACAGGAAGAAGTCCACCTCATCCGCATGTTTTTTACAGAATGCTTTCACTTCCGGGGAATCAACGGACTGATACGCCTCTGGCCACACTGGCCAGCCCCAGCGCATTTCGTCCTCTTTCACCTGATAGGCATGTAGCGCGTCAAACGCCGCCTGCCAGTATAGGCTTTCGCCTTCCTGCGCGATAAACTGACGAAATGCCGTCATCTGCTCGTCATCGCGCGCTGAGAAGCCTTTCCACGCCAGACGCAGCGCCGCCATTTTGAGCGACGTGACGGTTGAATAATCGACCCAATCTGCCTCACGCGCGTGCTTCAGCATCTGTTGCGTGGTGCTGAGTTTCCACCACGCCTGCGCGTCTTTGCTCTTTTTGAAATCATCCAGCGCGTTAACGTCGATATAAATCACGTTCATCCAGCGGCGGGACGACGGGCTGTACGGGCTGGCGCTTTCCGGGTTCGCCGGATAAAGCGCGTGAATCGGGTTCAGGCCGATAAACGCGCCGCCGCGTTTACCCACTTCCCCCAGCATCTTTTTCAGATCGCCAAAATCGCCGATGCCCCAGTTATCGTCTGAACGCAGGGTATAAAGCTGCACGCAAGCGCCCCACAGCTTTTTACCTTCGAGCAATGGCTGTGGTTCAAAGCAGCGTTTCGGTGCGACGATCACCCGACACGCGAAGCGCTGGCTGTTCTGCGTGAGCGTCAGGGTGTGGTAGCCCTCTGGCAGCTTTGCCGGAAGGGTCAGCGTTTTCCCCCCCGTGGCGTGACCGCTATGCTGCTGACCCTCTTCGGTGGTCAGTTCCCAGCTAAATTCCCCTTTTCCGTCAATCGGTAACGGCATTTTTTTGCCGTGGGTATACACCTTAACGACAGGAACCGGGCTTACCGCCGCTTTCGCGACGGGTTGTGCCTTGTGCATGGCATCCAGCAAACGTCTTTTGGTTTCAGCGCCAATTGACTGCGGTTTGCCGTGAGCATTGATATAACTGGGGCTGATCCCCGCCGCCAGCGCGGCATTATCCAGACGTTTGCTATCCATCGCGCTTCCTTAGCGTTTTGCCTGCCAGATACGGGCCTGATAATCACGGATTGAGCGGTCAGAGCTGAACATCCCGCAGCGCGCGGTGTTCAGAATGCACGCGCGGGTCCAGGCGTCCTGGTCGCGATACAGCACATCTACCTGCTTTTGCGCGTCAACGTAAGCGGTAAAGTCAGCCATCACCAGATACGGGTCACCGCCCTGTTTGCCGATGCTGTGCAGCATCTGGTCAAACGCATGCTTATCGCCATCGCTGTATTTGCCGCTTTCCAGTTCTTTGAGCACGGCATCCAGCACTTTGTCTTTTTTGCGCCATTTCAGCGGATCGTAGCCTTTGGCTTTGAGCGCTTTCACCTGCTCTACGGTATGGCCGAAGATAAAGATATTTTCTTCGCCAACCTGCTCGGCAATTTCGACGTTTGCACCGTCCAGCGTGCCCACGGTTAATGCCCCATTCAGCGCCAGCTTCATATTGCCTGTACCGGACGCTTCTTTACCCGCTGTAGAGATCTGCTCCGAGACATCCGCCGCCGGAATCAGCAACTCAGCAGCGGAGACGCAATAATCCGGCAGGAACACCACTTTGAGCTTATCGCCCACGGCAGGATCGTTGTTTACCGCTTCCGCCACTTTATTAATGGCGAGGATGATGTTTTTCGCCAGGTAGTAACCCGGTGCGGCTTTTGCGCCAAACAGGAACACGCGCGGCACGCGATCGGCGCTCGGGTTCTCACGAATCTCTTTGTACAGCGCCAGAATGTGCAGCAGATTCAGGTGCTGACGTTTGTATTCATGCAGACGCTTAATCTGGATATCAAAAATGGCATGGGGATTGATTTCAACGCCCGTGCGTACTTTCACAAACTCCGCCAGACGCACTTTGTTATCCAGCTTAATCGCGCGGTATTTGGCACGGAATTTCGCGTCATCGGCCTGCTTTTCCAGGTTGATGAGCTGGTCGAGATCGTTGGCCCACTCTTTTTTCAGCGTTTTATCCAGCAGTGCGGCGAGCGCCGGGTTGCACTGTTTGATCCAGCGACGCGGCGTGATGCCGTTAGTCACATTATGGAATTTGTTTGGCCACAGTTGGTGATATTCCGGGAACAGATCTTTGACCACCAGATCCGAGTGCAGCGCCGCCACACCGTTCACCGCAAAACCGCTGACCACGCACATATTCGCCATGCGGACCTGTTTGTCATGCACCACGGCCAGCTTCGCCCAGACGTCTTTGTCGCCCGGCCAGGTTTTCTTCACCAGTACTTTAAACTGGTCGTTGATCTGATTGATGATTTGCATATGGCGCGGCAGCAGCGCCTTCACCAGCTTCTCATCCCAACACTCCAGCGCCTCTGGCATCAGAGTGTGGTTGGTATACGCGAAGGTACGGCTGGTGATCGCCCAGGCCGCGTCCCAGCTCAGCTGGTGCTCATCGATCAGCACGCGCAGCAGCTCAGGAATCGCAATTGTCGGGTGCGTGTCGTTCAACTGAATCACTTCGTAATCCGGCAGTTCCGCCAGCTTGCGCCCTTCCAGATGATGGCGACGCAAAATGTCGGCCACGGAGCAGGCGCACTGGAAATACTGCTGCATCAGACGCAGCTTTTTGCCGGCCAGATGGTTGTCGTTCGGGTAGAGCACTTTGGTCAGTTTTTCAGCGTCGATACCCTGCTGTTCAGCGCGCAGGAAATCGCCGTCGTTAAATTTGGTCAGGTTAAACGGATGCGCGTGCTTCGCCTGCCACAGACGCAGCGGCTGTGCGACGCCATTGCGGTAGCCCAGCACCGGCAGATCCCAGGCTTCGCCGGTAATGACAAAATCCGGCACCCACTGACCCTGCTTCGACACTTTCCCGCCGATCCCCACCTGCACGTCGAGCTGCGCATTATGGCGGAACCACGGATAGGTGCCGCGATGCCAGTCGTCCGGCGCTTCACTCTGATGGCCATCCGCAAAAGACTGGCGGAACAGACCGTATTGATAGTTCAGACCATAGCCCGTCGCGGATTGTCCCACGGTCGCCATGGAATCCAGGAAACACGCCGCCAGACGTCCTAGCCCACCGTTACCCAGCCCCGGATCGGTCTCTTCTTCCAACAAATCAGTCAGATGGATATTGTGCTCGTTGAGCACTTCGCTCACCTCCTGATACCAGCCAAGATTGAGCAGGTTATTCCCGGTCAGACGACCAATCAGGAACTCCATGGAGATGTAGTTAACGTGACGCTGGTTTTTCACTGGCTTCGCCACGGGCTGCGCGCTGAGCAATTCAGCCAGCGCACCGCTCACTGCCTGCCACCACTGATGAGACGTCATGTCTTCTGCCGCGTGCAAACCAAAACGCTGCCACTGACGCGTCAGGGCTGCCTGAAAGTGATCTTTATTGAAGGTAGGCTGTGACATAGGGAATCGGCATCCTGTAGATAAAGTAACGATATTGGCGCTAGTGTGCCTGGCTCATGTTTTCTCTTCCTCCTCCTGACGGGGATTAGACAGGGAGGAGTAGCAGGGATGAGCGCTAAAGTGTGATCAAGGCCACTCTTGAGCATAGAACGAGTGTGCCCATTCGGCGTCAGGATAAATCGGAAGAGTGTCAAAAAAATGAAATGCAGTTTCGGTCGAAATTAATTGACCCAGAAATAAATGTTTACGTGAAATAATATTTATGACTTTTGTAATTATTCAGGCACGTTATTTTATCGACGCCGTCACACAGAATATTTATTCCTTTGCGCAATATCAGGCTGACTGAAACCGATTTCAGTTTAACCGCACTAAATGCATACAAGCCAGCATCCACGCGGTTTATAGGGCATATCGAAAAGTTCCCACCCCGATCAAAATAAATTTGTGACAGAGTGCAAATTAAGGCACAGAAAACACGGACATAACTTGCAATAGTTCTCTTTCTGGCCGACCTTATATCTATTAATTACGAAGCGCAAAAAAAATCGATTTCCTCGTTTCCCCCACAGTGAAGTGAAAACTTATGTTGATTCCGTCCAAATTAAGTCGCCCGGTTCGTCTTGACCATACTGTGGTCCGCGAACGTCTGTTGGCGAAACTTTCCGGCGCGAATAATTTCCGACTGGCGCTGGTAACGAGCCCTGCAGGCTATGGAAAAACGACGCTCATTTCTCAGTGGGCCTCCGGCAAAAGCGATTTAGGTTGGTACTCTCTTGATGAAGGGGATAACCAAACAGAACGTTTCGCCAGCTATTTGATTGCTGCCATTCAGCAGGCCACAAACGGGCACTGCGTCACCAGCGAAATCATGGTGCAAAAGCGCCAGTACGCAAGTCTCTCGTCGCTTTTCGCTCAGCTCTTTATCGAACTTGCCGAATGGCATCGCCCGCTTTATCTGGTGATTGATGATTATCATCTGATCACCAACCCGGTCATCCATGAATCCATGCGCTTCTTCCTGCGCCATCAGCCGGAAAACCTGACGCTGGTCGTGCTGTCACGTAACTTGCCGCAGTTGGGTATCGCTAACCTGCGCGTACGCGATCAGCTGCTGGAAGTCGGCAGCCAACAGCTTTCTTTTAACCATCAGGAAGCCAAACAGTTTTTTGACTGCCGTCTCAGCTCGCCCATTGAAGCCGCAGAAAGCAGCCGCCTGTGCGATGACGTCGCGGGCTGGGCCACCGCATTACAGCTGATCGCCCTCTCTGCGCGACAAAATAACAGCCCGACGCATCAATCAGCGCGTCGCCTGTCAGGCATTAACGCCAGCCATTTATCCGATTATCTGGTCGATGAAGTTCTGGACAGCGTCGATCCCGTCACTCGTCAGTTCTTGCTGAAAAGCTCGCTGCTGCGTTCGATGAACGATGCGCTCATTGTGCGTGTTACCGGCGAAGACAACGGGCAAATGCGCCTCGAAGAAATTGAACGTCAGGGCCTGTTCCTGCAACGCATGGATGACTCTGGCGAATGGTTCAGCTTTCACCCGCTTTTTGGCAGCTTCCTGCGTCAGCGCTGCCAGTGGGAACTGGCCACAGAATTACCAGAAGTTCACCGCGCAGCCGCAGAAAGCTGGATGGCGCAGGGCTTCCCGAGCGAAGCCATTCATCATGCGCTGGCCGCGGGCGACGCGAATATGCTGCGCGATATTTTACTCAACCACGCATGGGGCTTGTTTAACCATAGCGAACTGACGCTGCTCGAAGAGTCGTTGCGCGCGTTGCCGTGGGAAAGCCTGCTGGAAAATCCGCGTCTGGTGCTTCTGCAGGCCTGGCTGATGCAAAGCCAGCACCGCTACAGCGAAGTGAACCTGCTGCTGGCGCGCGCCGAACAAGAGATGAAGGGTGAAATGGATCCCACGCTGCACGGCGAATTTAACGCCTTGCGTGCGCAGGTCGCGATTAACGATGGCGATCCGGAAGAGGCCGAACGCCTTTCGATGATCGCCCTGGATGAACTGCCGCTGGCCAACTTCTACAGCCGAATTGTCGCCACGTCGGTACACGGCGAAGTGCTTCACTGTAAAGGCGATCTCAGCCGTTCCCTGGCGCTGATGCAGCAAACGGAACAGATGGCTCGCCGCCACGATATCTGGCATTACGCTTTGTGGAGCATGATCCAGCAAAGCGAAATTTTATTCGCGCAAGGGTTCCTGCAAGCGGCCTGGGAGACGCAGGAAAAAGCGTTCCAGCTGATTCACGATCAGCACCTGGAACAGCTGCCGATGCATGAGTTCTTGTTACGCATTCGCGCTCAGCTTTTGTGGGCGTGGTCGCGTCTGGATGAGGCCGAAAGCTCCGCCCGTCACGGTGTCGAAGTGCTTTCCGCGTTTCAACCACAGCAGCAGCTGCAATGCCTGGCGCTGCTGGTGCAGTGTTCGCTGGCACGTGGCGATCTGGATAACGCCCGCAACCATCTTAATCGTCTGGAAAACTTGCTCGGCAACGGTCAGTACCATAGCGACTGGGTGTCTAACGCCGATAAAGTGCGGGTGATTTACTGGCAAATGATCGGCGATAAAAAATCAGCCGCCAACTGGCTGCGACAAACGCCAAAACCCGAGTTTGCCAACAACCACTTCCTGCAAAGCCAGTGGCGCAATATTGCCCGTGTGCAGATCCTGCTGGGAGACTTTGAACCCGCAGAAATCGTGCTGGAAGAGTTGAATGAAAATGCCCGCAGCCTGCGTCTGATGAGCGATCTCAACCGCAACCTGCTGCTGCTCAATCAGCTTTACTGGCAGGCAGGGCGTAAAAATGATGCCCAGCGTGTGCTGCTGGAGGCGCTGCAATTAGCAAATCGTACCGGTTTTATCAGCCACTTTGTGATTGAAGGCGAAGTCATGGCGCAGCAGCTGCGCCAGCTGATTCAGCTCAATACGTTGCCGGAGTTGGACCAGCACCGCGCCCAGCGTATTTTGCGTGAGATAAATCAGCATCATCGACATAAATTCGCGCACTTTGATGAGAACTTTGTCGAACGCCTGCTGACGCACCCGGAAGTGCCGGAACTGATCCGCACCAGCCCGCTGACGCAGCGTGAATGGCAGGTCCTGGGGCTGATTTATTCTGGCTACAGCAATGAGCAAATTGCGGGTGAACTGGCCGTCGCGGCGACCACCATCAAAACGCACATTCGCAACTTATATCAGAAACTGGGCGTGGCGCATCGGCAGGATGCCGTGCAGCATGCGCAACAGCTGCTTAAAATGATGGGGTATGGAGTTTAGGGTCTGCGGTCTGCGGTCTGCGGTCTGCGGTCTGCGGTCTGCGGTCTGCGGTCTGCGGTCTGCGGTCTGCGGTCTGCGAGGGTAATGATGCCTGATGCCCTCATCCACTGGTAGAGGGAGCAAACATCAAAAAGGCAGTTTCGGTGCCGTTCTGTTTTTCGGGTGCTGTGCCTGATGCGCCCGTCCCTCACCCAAGAGACTCGGGAGCAAAACCAAAAACGGCAACCTCAGGTTGCCGTTTTGCTTTGACTTCAGCACAGCTCTAATTGCACGTTGTTATCTTTAATCACCTGCAACACGCCCGCTGGCGGCATCACATCGGTATATACCGCATTCACCATGCTGATGCTGCCCATGTTCACCATCGCATTACGCCCAAACTTGGAGTGATCCACCACCAGCATAACGTGGCGGGAATTGTCGATAATCGCGCGTTTGGTGCGGACTTCGTGATAATCAAACTCCAGCAACGAACCGTCGCTGTCGATGCCGCTGATCCCCAGAATGCCGAAATCGAGGCGGAACTGAGAGATAAAGTCGAGCGTCGCCTCACCGATAATTCCACCGTCGCGGCTACGCAATTCGCCACCTGCCAGAATGATGCGGAAATCTTCTTTCTGCATCAGCGTATTGGCCACGTTCAGGTTGTTCGTCACGATGCGCAGATTTTCATGGTTGAGCAGCGCATGCGCCACCGCTTCTGGCGTGGTCCCGATATCGATAAACAGCGTCGCGCCGTTAGGAATTTGGCTTGCCACTTTATGGGCAATGCGCTCTTTCTCGGCCGTTTGCGTCGCTTTACGGTCGTGCCATGACGTGTTCACCGAGCTGGAGGGCAAAGCCGCACCGCCGTGATGGCGCAAAATTCGGTTCTGGTCGGCCAGATCGTTCAAATCACGGCGGATGGTCTGCGGGCTAACGGCAAATTGCTCAACCAACTCTTCGGTGCTGACGTATCCCTGTTTTTTAACCAGTTCGATTATGGCGTCATGTCGCTGTGTCTGTTTCATGAAATATCCCTGGAATTATGTTCGTTTTCGCGCATTCAGCGTATCAGCGAAGGCCATCGCCAGCCCAACGGCCAGCCCGGTGACATGCGCCCCGTTCGCGATAGACATACCAAACAGATCAAACCATCCGGCAATTAGCCATATTAATGCAAAGGTTATCAAACCGCGCTGCATATAAATGCCACTTTCCGGGTCACGCTCACCGCGAAGCCAGGCATATCCCATCAAGGCGTACACCACGCCCGACAAACCGCCAAACCACGGGCCGCTAAACTTATGCTGCACATAGCCACTGAGCAAGGCGCTGATAAGGGTGATCACAATCAGCTTGCCGCTGCCGAGTCGTTTCTCAACTGCGCCGCCGAGATACCACCACCACAGCAGGTTAAAGAGAATATGCAGAACCGAGAAATGCATCAGCGCGTGAGTAAAGTAGCGCCAGACGTCGTATTGCACTGCTGGACCGTACGGCCACGCCAGGGCGATCATCACAGGTTGGTCACCGACCACGTTCATGATGATAAACACCAGAATGCAGGCCGCCATCAGCAGCAGCGTAAACGGCCCTGCGCGTTCGCGCACGGTGGCAAAGAAAGGGAAGCGCTGATAATGCAATCCGCTGTCCATATGGCCGGTGGTCCAGCTCGCAGCCAGATAACGCGGGTCGGCGGGATTCTCAAGGAAACGCGCCAGCTCAGCATTCACGCGCTCAGCCTGGCTTTCATCCGCCAGCCAGACGTCAGTTTGCGTATGCTGCTGGATCGTCAGAACGACGCCCTGCGTCGCCATGTAATCGACAAACGCCTGAGCGACGCGCGGATTGGTAAAAGAGGTAATCATCAACATGGGCGGCAGTCGCTTAGTTCCACACAAAGGGGGACAGTATAGAGGTTTTAGCCCCCAAACGCGTGCTCAACTTCCGCCGGGAAATGGCGATGCCAGGCGTCAAAGCCACCATCAACACTGTAGACCGCGTCGTATCCCTGCTGGAGCAGATACTGTGCTGCGCCTTTGCTGCTGTTGCCGTGATAACACATCACCATCACTGGCGTTTCAAAATCGTTATCGCGCATAAACGCGCCCAGGGTGTCGTTCGTCAGGTGGAACGCACCCGGCGTATGTCCCATCGCGTAGCTTTGCGGATCGCGGATATCCACCAACACCGCCTTTCCCTGATGCATTTTCTGATGGGCTTCTTCAACGTTAATGCATTCAAATTGATCCATGGTTTTCTCTTTTCATTATTCAGGTTGGTGCGACGTTACCCTCTCCTCCAGGGAGAAAAATACACCCGGGTAGAGGAAATCTGCCCGCTATCTCCGTGGGAGAGGGCTGGGGTGAGGGCATCAGACCGCACTATTTTACCGCGTAGTGTACGTCCTGGCGGCGGCTAAACGCCATTATGTTATCTCTATCACTCAAAATTGTTTTTTTGATGTTACCAAAAACGCGTTCCTTTGCTATTATGAGCGATATCGAACATTTATGAGCTTTAACGAAAGTGCATGAGGGTGACATGGAAACCAAAGATCTGATTGTGATAGGCGGCGGCATCAACGGTGCCGGCATCGCGGCAGATGCCGCAGGACGCGGTTTATCTGTATTGATGCTGGAAGCCAACGATCTCGCCTGTGCGACATCGTCCGCCAGCTCCAAACTGATCCACGGCGGCCTGCGCTACCTGGAACACTACGAATTCCGTCTGGTCAGCGAAGCGCTGGCCGAGCGTGAAGTTTTACTTAAAATGGCTCCGCATCTGGCGATTCCGATGCGTTTCCGCCTGCCTCATCGCCCGCATTTGCGCCCCGCGTGGATGATTCGTATCGGTCTGTTTATGTACGATCATCTGGGTAAACGCACCAGTCTTCCCGCCTCTACCGGTTTGCGTTTTGGCGCAGATTCGGTGCTGAAACCGGAAATCGTGCGCGGTTTCGAATATTCCGACTGTTGGGTGGACGATGCCCGCCTCGTACTCGCGAATGCGCAGATGGTGGTGAAGAAAGAGGGTGAAGTGAAAACCCGCACCCGTGCGACCGCCGCTCGCCGTGAAAACGGCCTGTGGATTGTCGATGCCGAAGATATTGATACCGGCGAGAAATTCAGCTGGCAGGCGCGCGGTCTGGTCAACGCCACCGGCCCGTGGGTGAAACAGTTCTTCGACGACGGTATGCATCTGCCCTCCCCATACGGTATTCGCCTGATCAAAGGCAGCCACATCGTCGTTCCACGTGCGCATACCCAGAAACAGGCTTACATCCTGCAAAACGAAGATAAGCGCATCGTGTTTGTTATTCCGTGGATGGATGATTTCTCTATCATTGGTACCACTGACGTGGAGTACAACGGCGATCCGAAAAACGTCGAGATCGACGAGAATGAAATTGGCTATTTGCTGAAGGTGTACAACGCGCACTTCAAGAAACAGCTGGGGCGTGATGACGTGGTCTGGACTTACTCTGGCGTGCGTCCGCTGTGCGATGATGAGTCAGATTCACCGCAGGCAATCACCCGTGACTACACGCTGGATATTCACGACGTGGATGGCCAGGCACCGCTGCTGTCGGTATTTGGCGGTAAACTGACGACCTACCGTAAGCTGGCTGAACATGCGCTGGAAAAACTGACGCCGTACTACAAAAATATCGGTCCGGCCTGGACGAAAGGCGCAACGCTGCCTGGCGGAGACATCGGCAGCAACCGCGATGATTACGCCGCAAAACTGCGCCGCCGCTATCCGTTCATTACCGAATCGATGGCCCGCCACTTCGCACGCACCTATGGCAGCAATACCGAGCTGATCCTCGGTGAAGCGCAAAGTATTGCCGATCTGGGCGAGCATTTTGGGCATGAGCTTTATGAAGCAGAGTTGCGTTATCTGGTTGAACACGAATGGGTGCGTCGCCTGGACGATGCAATCTGGCGTCGTACCAAAGAAGGGATGTGGCTTGATGCCGAGCAGCAGTCTCGCGTAGCGCAATGGCTGGCGCAAAATGCGGGAAAGGGTGAGCTGTCGTTAGCGTCCTGAGTCGGTGCGGTCTGATGCCCTCACCCCAACCCTCTCCCACAGGGAGAGGGAGCAATACTGAGATCGCTTTCCCACTGGGAGCAGAAGCAAAGCTGAGATCGCCTTCCCCCCGGGAGCTGGAGCAAAGCTGAAATCGCCCACTGGGGAAGGCGCAGACCCAGATCTTCTCCTACTGGCTTTCATAGTGGAGCGGGAGAAAACATTAAAAAAGGCAACTTACGTTGCCTTTTTGCTTTTACTTCTGTGCGGTGTGCCAGCCCTATAAAACAGCGCTGAGCAGCCCCTCTCCCCTAAGGGAAGAGGGTAAGCGGTTTATAACCTCACCGGATCAATATGCCAGATCTTCTCGGCATACTCTTTGATGGTTCTGTCCGATGAGAAATAACCCATATTGGCGATGTTGTGCATCGCTTTGGCGGCCCACTCCTCTTGATGGCGATAAAGCTCGTCCACCTTTTCTTGACAGTCCACGTAGCTGCGGAAATCCGCCAGCACCTGATAATGATCGCCAAAGTTAATCAGCGAATCGACCAGGTCACGGTAGCGACCAGGCTCTTCGGGGCTGAACACGCCGGTGGCGATTTGCGTTAGCACTTCGCGCAGCTCTTCATCCTGCTCGTAGTAATCACGCGGTTTATAGCCCTGCTTACGCAGTTCTTCCACTTCTTCCGCCGTGTTACCAAAGATAAAGATGTTATCCGCTCCAACGTGCTCCAGCATCTCCACGTTTGCACCATCCAGCGTGCCGATCGTCAACGCCCCGTTCAGTGCAAACTTCATGTTACTGGTTCCGGACGCTTCCGTACCCGCCAGCGAAATCTGTTCGGAGAGATCCGCCGCCGGAATGATCAGCTGTGCCAGACTCACGCTGTAGTTTGGAATAAACACAACCTTCAGTTTATCGCCAATCTGCGGATCGTTGTTGATCACTTTTGCGACATCATTGATGAGGTGAATAATGTGTTTTGCCATGTAGTACGCCGAGGCGGCTTTTCCGGCAAAAATATTCACGCGCGGCACCCATTCGGCCGTCGGATCGGCCTTAATGCGGTTGTAGCGCGTAATCACATGCAGCACGTTCATCAGCTGACGTTTGTACTCGTGGATACGTTTAATCTGCACGTCGAACAGCGCTTTTGGGTTCGCGACCACGTTCAGATGCTGCGCCATGTAAACGGCTAAGCGTTTTTTGTTCAGTAGCTTGGCATCACGCACCGCTTTGTTCACCAGCGGGAAATCCATGTGCTGTTCGAGTTCGCTCAGTTGGCTGAGATCGGTTCGCCACGTGCGACCAATATTTTCGTCCAGCACTTCCGACAACGGCTGGTTCGCCAGCGCCAGCCAGCGGCGCGGCGTGACGCCGTTCGTCACGTTGCAGAAACGCATCGGGAAGATTTTCGCGAAATCGGCAAACAGCGATTGCACCATCAGATTCGAGTGTAGTTCAGACACCCCGTTCACTTTATGACTGACGACCACCGCCAGCCACGCCATGCGCACGCGACGCCCGTTGGATTCATCAATGATCGACGTGCGGCTCAGCAAGCCGGTATCTTCGGGGTACTGTTCCTGCAACGTTTTCAGGAAGTAGTCGTTAATTTCAAAGATGATCTGCAGATGGCGCGGCAGGATTTTGCCGAGCATATCGACAGGCCAGCTTTCCAGCGCTTCGCTCATCAACGTGTGGTTGGTGTAGGAGAAGACCTGGCAGGTGACTTCAAATGCCTCTTCCCAGCTAAATTTATGCTCATCCATCAGCAGGCGCATCAGCTCTGGAATGGACAGCACCGGGTGGGTGTCGTTGAGGTGAATCGCCGTTTTTTCTGCCAGATTGTCGTAGGTTTTGTGCAACTGATAGTGGCGGTTGAGAATATCCTGGATGGTCGACGACACCAGGAAATACTCCTGACGCAGCCGCAGTTCGCGCCCGGAATAGGTGGAATCATCCGGATAGAGCACGCGCGAGACGTTTTCGGAGTGGTTTTTATCCTCCACCGCCGCGAAGTAATCGCCCTGGTTGAATTTACCGAGGTTGATTTCGCTACTGGCCTGCGCGTTCCACAGACGCAATGTGTTGGTCGCATCGGTGTCGTAGCCAGGGATAATCTGGTCGTAGGCCACCGCCAGGATCTCTTCGGTTTCGAGCCAGCGGCTCTTTTTACCTTCGAGCTGAACACGCCCGCCAAACCGCACTTTATAGCGCGTGTTGTGGCGTTTGAATTCCCACGGGTTGCCGTATTCCAGCCAGTAATCCGGTGACTCTTTCTGACGCCCGTCGACGATATTTTGCTTGAACATACCGTAATCGTAGCGAATGCCGTACCCGCGCCCAGGCAGCGCCAGCGTGGCCAGCGAGTCAAGAAAACAGGCCGCCAGACGCCCCAAACCGCCGTTGCCTAAACCGGGGTCGTTCTCTTCGTCGATCAACTCTTCTAAATCTAACCCCATCTCTTCCAGTGCGTTTTTGACATCGTCATAAATACCGAGCGATAACAGCGCGTTGGAAAGAGTGCGACCAATCAAAAACTCCATCGACAGGTAATACACCTGACGCGTTTCCTGTGACAGCTGGGCGCGGTTAGAGCGCAGCCAGCGTTCCACCAGACGGTCACGCACCGCAAACAGCGTGGCGTTGAGCCACTCGTGTTTGTTGGCGATCACGGGATCTTTCCCGATCGTAAACATCAGCTTGTAGGCGATGGAATGTTTTAATGCCTCGATGCTGAGCGTCGGGGATGCATAACTAAATGGTGCATTCATATCAGTAACTCCGCCTTACGACTTCAAGCGTTGATAAAGATCGCGGTAGGACTGCGCCGCAACGTGCCAACTAAAATCCATCGCCATCGCCTGGCGTTGCACGAAACGCCACAAAGAGGGACGCGACCATAATACAAATGCCCGCCGAATCGCCCGTAGCAGCGACCAGGCATTGCTGTCTTCAAATGCAAATCCGGTGGCGATGCCGTCCGCCAGATTCTCAAGCGAGGTGTCGGACACCGTATCCGCCAGCCCACCCGTGCGTCGTACTAACGGCAGCGTGCCGTATTTCAATCCGTAGAGCTGCGTTAAGCCACACGGTTCAAAGCGGCTCGGCACAAGGATCACGTCGGAACCGCCCATAATGCGATGGGAGAACGCTTCGTGATAACCAATCTGCACACCGACTTGCCCCGGGTGTTCCGCGGCAGCAGCAAGGAAACCTTCCTGCAATACCGGATCGCCCGCGCCAAGAAGCGCCAGTTGGCCGCCCTGCTCCAGCAATCCAGGGAGTGCTTCGAGCACCAAATCCAGCCCTTTCTGGCTAGTGAGACGGCTCACCACCGCAAACAGCGGGACTTTGTCGTTCACTTTAAGTCCCATCGCCACTTGCAGTTGCCGTTTGTTCTCGGCCTTGTCTTCAACCGAATCACGGTTAAAGCGCGATGCCAGCAAAAGATCGGTTTCCGGGTTCCAGATATTTTCGTCCACACCGTTCAGAATGCCCGTCAGGCGTCCTTCACGCTGGCGTTGACGCAGCAACCCTTCCATCCCATATCCAAACTCCGGCTCGGTGATTTCGCGGGCATACGTCGGGCTGACCGCCGTAATATGATCGGCGTAATACAGTCCAGCCTTCAGGAACGAAATCTGCCCGTTAAACTCCAGGCCGTGCATGTTATAGAACGACCATGGCAGATCGATTTCATTCATGTGATGGGCATAATACATGCCCTGATACGCCAGGTTGTGCACCGTGAAGACCGACTTTGCCGGATGGCCACGCGCCGCGAGGTAAGCCGGTGCAAGACCGGCGTGCCAGTCGTGCGCATGGACAATATCCGGACGCCAGAACGGGTCCAGACCGGTCGCCATTTCCGCCCCGACCCAACCGAGCAGCGCAAAACGCAGCACGTTGTCGGTATAAGCGAATAAGTTCGTGTCGTGGTACGGACTCCCTGGACGATCGTAAAGGTGCGGCGCGTCAATCAGGTAAATACCGACGCCATTGTAATGTCCAAACAGCAGGGTGATGCGCCCGGCGAACGTGTCGCGACGGCTCACCACCTGCGCGTCGGGAATGCCACGACGAATATCAGGGAAAGCGGGCAACAACACGCGCGTGTCGATGCCCTCTGCAATTTGTGCCGCTGGTAATGCGCCGAGCACATCCGCCAACCCGCCCGTTTTCAGCAGCGGGAACATCTCTGAACAGACATGTAAAACCTGCATCATCGCTCCTGTTTGATCTGCAGTTTGCGCAGCATTTCACGCGTGACCAGTACAATGCCCTCTTCTGAGCGGTAGAAACGACGCGCGTCTTCTTCCGCATTTTCGCCAATCACCATGCCTTCCGGGATAATACAGGCGCGGTCAATGACGCAGCGACGCAATCGGCACGAACGCCCGATCCACACATCCGGCAGCAATACTGACGAATCAATATTGCAGAAGGAATTGATCCGCACACGCGGGAACAGCACTGATTGCACAACGACTGAACCGGAAATAATACAGCCCCCCGACACCAGCGAGTTCAGGGTCATGCCGTGGCTTCCGGAACGGTCCTGCACGAATTTCGCGGGCGGGAGCGATTCCATATGCGTGCGAATCGGCCAGTTCTGGTCATACATATCCAGCTCAGGCGTCACAGACGCTAAATCCAGGTTCGCTTTCCAGTACGCTTCAAGCGTGCCGACGTCGCGCCAGTACGGTTCTGCTGTTGGGTCAGACTGCACACAGGACAACGGGAAGGGATGTGCATAAGCCATGCCAGCTTTGGTAATTTTCGGGATGATGTCTTTGCCAAAGTCGTGACTGGAGTTCTCGTCTTTGTCGTCCTCTTCCAGCAGGTCGTAAAGGTATTCTGCATCAAAGATATAGATACCCATGCTGGCGAGCGATTTGGTCGGGTCTGACGGCATGGTCGGCGGATTCGCCGGTTTTTCGACGAAATCAATAATGAGATCGTTTTCGTCCACGTCCATCACGCCAAACGCCGTCGCCTCAGCAACGGGCACCGGCAGACACGCGACGGTGCAACGCGCCCCTTTTTCGACGTGGTCGATCAGCATGTGCGAGTAGTCCTGCTTATAAATATGGTCACCCGCAAGGATAACGATGTATTCCGCGCCGTAGCGACGAATGATGTCGAGGTTTTGCGTGACCGCATCCGCCGTGCCGCGATACCAGTTTTCACCGTGAACGCGCTGCTGGGCCGGAAGCAGATCGACAAACTCGTTCATCTCTTCGCTGAAGAATGACCAGCCGCGCTGGATGTGCTGCACCAGCGTGTGCGACTGATACTGAGTGATGACACCGATACGGCGAATACCGGAGTTAAGGCAGTTCGACAATGCAAAATCAATAATGCGGAACTTACCACCAAAGTGAACGGCAGGCTTAGCACGCTTGATGGTCAAATCTTTTAGACGGGTACCACGTCCACCGGCAAGAATCAGCGCAACCGTTTTTAAGGGCAACTGGCGCGCTAACATCAAGGGATCGTTCTTCTCTAATCTAACCATGACTAACTCCTTTTTTATCATCTTTGGAATACACACACTCCGTGCGCAGGCCCGTGCCAGACAGCCGCCACTACCGGATTATCCTCTCCAGCAAAAGGAGGAATGGCGCGCCACTCCCCGTCAGGTAAAACAATTTCAACGACATCTTGCGTCGCGTTAAACGTGATGAGCCAGTTATCCGAAAGCAGGATTTGCAGGCACGGAATACCGTTCTGCCACTCTGGCGCGCTCAACGGCTGCGCATCTTTATTTAACCAGCGGACGTTACCGTCACCCTCTTCCCACCACGTATCCGCAGTGAGTGCGGGAATGCGCTGGCGAAGCTGAATCAGCGCCGCCGTGAAATGCGTGAGTCCGCTATTCGCCTGTTCCCAGTCGAGCCAGGTTAAGGGGTTATCCTGACAATACGCATTGTTGTTGCCGTGCTGACTGTGACCCTGTTCATCACCGGCCAACAACATCGGCGTCCCCTGTGAAAGCAGCAATGTTGTCAGAAGCGCATGGACGCTGGCGCGTCGCCGCTCGATGACATCCTGACTGCCGCCTAACCCTTCTATACCATGATTGAAACTGTGGTTATTGTTAGTGCCATCGCGATTTTCCTCACCGTTCGCCTCATTGTGTTTCTGATTGAAACAAACGCAGTCGCGAAGGGTAAATCCGTCGTGCGCCGTCACCAGATTGACCGTGGAGAACGGTTTTCGCCCCTGACGCTTAAACACATCGCTGGAGGCGGAAAATCGTCCGGCAAACTCACCCAGCGACAAACTTCTTTCGAGCCAAAAACGGCGCGTCGCATCGCGGAAATGATCGTTCCACTCCGCAAATGGCGGCGGGAAATTCCCCACCTGATAGCCGCCTTCACCGATGTCCCACGGTTCAGCGATCAGCTTCACGCGCGAGAGCACCGGACAGTTTTTAATCGCCTCAAGCAACGGCGCCTGCTGGCTGAACGACGGCGTTCTGCCCATCACCGAAGCCAGATCGAAGCGGAAACCGTCGATATGGAAAGTCTCAACCCAGTATTTCAGGCACGCGTGCGCATACTCCGCCACTGCCGGATGACTGAGATTGAGGGTGTTACCGCAGCCGGTCCAGTTGTGATAATCGCCATCTTCCCTGATCCAATAATAGCTACGGTTATCGATTCCGCGCAGCGAGAGCGTCGGTCCGTCGAGATCCAGCTCCGCGCTGTGGTTCAGCACCACGTCCAGAATCACCTCAATACCCGCCTGATGCAGCGCTTTTACGGCATCACGAAACTCGTCGCGCGCTCTCTCGGGATGCGAGGCGTAGCGCGGATCAAGGGCAAACATCGCCAGCGGGTTATAGCCCCAGTAATTGGTCAGCCCAAGCCGCTGCAAACGCGGCTCGCTGGCAAAATGCCAGATCGGCAAGAGTTCAAGCGAGGTGATGCCGAGATGTTGAAGATAGGCAATCATCACCGGATGGCCGAGCGCCTTGTAGGTGCCGCGGATCTCTTTCGGGATCGCCGGGTGCAGATACGTCAGCCCTTTTACGTGGGCCTCGTAAATCACCGTGTTGCCCCACGGAATGTCGGGTGAGCTGTCGCCTTCCCAGTCATACACATCGCTCACAACCACGCTTCTGGGCGCAATGGCTGCGCTATCGCGGGGATCGGGCTGCTGTTCGCCATCCAGGAAAAGGGGATCGTCTTTGACATCGCCTTCCACGCGCAGCGCGCAGGGGTCGAGCAGTAATTTAGCCGGATTGAAGCGCAACCCGTGCTCAGGCTGCCAGGGGCCATGGACGCGAAAACCGTAACGCAACCCTGGCTTGCCGTCTTCAAGATAGCCGTGCCAGATATCCCCTTCCCGCGCAGGCAGATCGTAGCGATATTCGTTGCCTTCGCGGTCAAACACACAGAGTTCTACCCGCTCCGCATGGGCGGAAAAGAGGGTGAAATTCACCCCTTTGCCGTCAAAACTGGCGCCGAGCGGTGCGGGTTTTCCTACCGTGAGTTGGGTCATTCACCCTCCCGGACGAGCCAAATGGTGGACAGCGGTGGCAGCGTGAGGCTTAACGAGTTGGGTCGGCCATGACTTTCATATTCATCGCTGTGAACCGCACCCGCATTGCCCGCGTTGCTACCGTGATAATGGCTGGAGTCGGTATTGAGGATTTCGCGCCATTTACCTGGCTGATTAATACCAAAGCGATAATGCGGGCGCGGCACAGGCGTAAAGTTACTGGCCACAATGATTTCATTGCCCGCACTGTCGCGACGCACAAAAATAAACACCGAGCGCTCGTGGTCATCCACCACCAGCCATTCAAACCCGTACGAATCAAAATCCAGCTCGTGCAGGGCTTTGTGATGGCGATAGGTCAGGTTGAGATCGCGCACCAGACGTTGCACGCCGTGGTGCCAGTTGTCGCCGCCTTCCAGCAGATGCCAGTCGAGGCTGGAGTCGTGATTCCACTCCCGTCCCTGAGCAAACTCATTGCCCATAAACAGCAGTTTTTTACCCGGGAAGGCAAACATCCAGCCGTAGTAGGCGCGCAGGTTGGCAAATTTTTGCCATGCGTCGCCCGGCATGCGGTCGAGAATCGATTTCTTACCGTGGACCACTTCATCGTGCGACAGCGGCAGCACGAAGTTTTCGGTGTTGTTGTAGAGCATCCCGAAAGTGAGTTTGTCGTGGTGATACTTACGGAACACGGGATCGAGCTTGAAATAATCCAGCGTGTCGTGCATCCAGCCAAGATTCCACTTGTACCAGAAGCCCAGCCCGCCCATTGACGGTGGACGCGACACGCCAGGGAAATCGGTCGACTCTTCCGCCATCGTCACCGCTCCCGGCACCTGCTCGCCGAGAATACGGTTCGTGTTGCGCAGGAATTCAATGGCTTCGAGGTTTTCACGGCCGCCGTACTCATTCGGGATCCACTCGCCCTCTTTGCGGCTGTAATCGCGATAAATCATCGACGCCACCGCATCCACGCGCAATGCGTCAATACCAAAGCGTTCAATCCAGTACAGCGCATTGCCGACCAGATAGTTCGCCACTTCGCGACGCCCGTAGTTATAAATCAGGGTATTCCAGTCCTGATGATAACCTTCGCGCGGATCGCTGTGTTCGTACAAATCGGTGCCGTCAAATTCCGAAAGACCAAAATCATCGGACGGGAAATGACCCGGCACCCAGTCGAGAATGACGCTCAATCCGGCGGCGTGGGCGGCGTTGATGAAATAGCGGAAATCATCGCGCGTCCCGAAACGGCGCGTTGGCGCGTAAAGCCCCGTGGGCTGATAGCCCCAGCTACCGTCGAACGGGTGTTCATTAATCGGCAGCAGTTCCAGATGGGTAAAGCCCATCCATTTGGCGTACGGCACCAGCTGATCCGCCAGTTCCCGATAGCTCAGCCAGAAATTATTGTCGGTATGACGACGCCATGAGCCCAGATGTACTTCGTAAATCGAAATCGGCGCATCAAAATTATTCGCCTGTTTGCGCTCTTCGCTCTGAACGACTTTCTCCGGCAGCCCGCAAATCAGCGAGGCGGTGGCCGGGCGCATTTGTGCTTCAAAGGCATACGGATCGGCTTTGACCCGCAGCTTGCCGTGGGCATCGATCATCTCGAACTTATACAGCTGGCCATTGTGCGCGCCGGGGATGAACAGTTCCCAGATGCCGGACTCACGACGCAGACGCATCGGGTGGCGGCGGCCATCCCAGTAGTTGAACTGACCCACAACCGAGACGCGCTGCGCGTTGGGTGCCCACACGGAAAAACGCGTTCCGGTGATGCCGTCCATCGTATCAGCATGTGCGCCCAGCGTTTCGTAGGGGCGTAAATGGGTGCCTTCAGACAGCAGCCAGGCGTCCATTTCTTGGATCAGGGGGCCAAAGCTGTAGGGATCGTCAATCAGGTTTTCTTGTCCATGCCAGAGCACGGCAAGCTGATAACGGAAGATATTTTTACGGCGGGGGATCACGCCAGAAAAGAAACCGCGCGAGTCGAGGCACTCAAGCTTGCCCACTTTTCGGCCAGTTTTGGGTTCAATGACCCACACTTCAGTGGCATCAGGTAACAACGCACGGACTTCCAGCCCCACCTCTGTTGGGTGCATACCCAGCACAGAAAATGGGTCGGAAAAATGACCCGCAATTAGCGCATTTATCACGTCTCTATCAATACGATCGGACATGGTATTCATCCTGTTTTTTTAATGTCGTCCTATTTAAGCGCTCCGGAACGACTTTTAATGTGACCTGAACGATGCAGCAAAATTGTCCAATCTGCTCCGTCCCACCCTCAGGTAAGAATTCAATCTCCCTTAAAGCATAGCCAACGCTCTACATCACTCCCGATAAAAAATGTGACATCTGCGTTTTTACTCCATGTAGTACGCAAAAAAAAGGGGTGAAAATCACCCCTGTGTTGAAAAATTTATTACGCCAGCTGGCGTAGCATGCGGCGTAGCGGCTCGGCGGCGCCCCACAGGAGCTGGTCGCCGACGGTGAAGGCCGATAAGTACTCCGGCCCCATGTTGAGCTTACGCAGACGGCCCACCGGCGTGGTCAGCGTGCCGGTAACAGCCGCAGGCGTCAGTTCGCGCATGGTGATGTCGCGGTCGTTTGGCACCACTTTCGCCCACGGATTGTGCGCTGCCAGCAGCTCTTCCACGGTCGGAATCGACACATCTTTTTTCAGTTTGAGGGTGAATGCCTGGCTATGGCAGCGCAGCGCGCCGACGCGAACGCACAGACCATCAACCGGGATCGCCGTGGAGGTATTGAGAATTTTGTTGGTCTCAGCCTGGCCTTTCCACTCTTCACGGCTCTGACCGTTATCAAGCTGTTTGTCGATCCACGGGATCAGGCTGCCCGCCAGCGGCACGCCAAAGTTATCGACCGGCAACTCGCCGCTGCGGCTCAGTTGAGTCACTTTACGTTCGATATCCAGAATGGCTGAAGCCGGGTTCGCCAGCTCATCGGCCACGTGATGATGCAGCTGGCCCATCTGCGCCAACAGTTCACGCATGTGACGCGCACCGCCACCGGAAGCCGCCTGGTAAGTGGCAACCGAAACCCACTCAACCAGATCCTGTGCGAACAGGCCGCCCAGCGACATCAGCATCAGGCTGACGGTACAGTTGCCGCCCACAAAGGTTTTTACGCCGTTGTTCAGGCCGTCGGTGATGACGCCCTGGTTAACCGGGTCGAGAATAATGATGGCATCGTCTTTCATGCGCAGGGAAGACGCCGCGTCAATCCAGTAGCCCTGCCAGCCGCTTTCACGCAGCTTTGGATAAATTTCGTTGGTATAATCGCCGCCCTGGCACGTCACGATAATGTCGAGCGCCTTCAGCGCTTCCAGATTAAAGGCGTCCTGAAGCGTGCCCGTAGACGCGCCGCCGAACGCGGGCGCAGCTTGCCCGAACTGGGAAGTGGAGAAGAAGACCGGGCGGATGGCGTCAAAATCGCGCTCTTCGACCATGCGTTGCATGAGAACAGAGCCGACCATACCGCGCCAGCCGATAAAACCAACGTTTTTCATATCTATTATTTCCTGCAGAGGTGTGTGCTGTTTGTGCAAACCAGTATTCAACTGGGATATGCTTCACATTACAAAATGCTGCCAAAGTCGCAAGCGAAATTAATCGATGATGGCGCTGCGATCAGTAATACCACTAATTACACCAGAAACCACAGGCTTTATCAGGGATAAAAATAATGACTGAAATCATTTCCGCCGCAGTGCTATTGATCCTGATTATGGATCCACTCGGCAACCTGCCCATCTTTATGTCAGTGCTGAAACACACTGAACCCAAGCGCCGTCGGGCGATCATGATCCGCGAGTTGCTTATCGCGCTGCTGGTGATGTTTATCTTCCTGTTCGCCGGTGAAAAAATCCTCGCGTTCCTGAACCTGCGCGCTGAAACGGTTTCAATATCCGGCGGTATTATTCTGTTCCTGATCGCCATTAAGATGATTTTCCCCAGTGCCGAAGGCAGCAGCAGCGGCCTGCCCGCGGGCGAAGAACCGTTTATCGTGCCGCTGGCGATCCCACTGGTCGCCGGTCCCACGATTCTTGCCACGCTGATGCTGCTGTCGCATCAGTATCCCAATCAGATGAGCCATCTGGTGATCGCCCTGCTGATCGCCTGGGGCGGAACGTTCATTATTTTGCTGCAATCGTCGCTGTTCTTGCGCCTGCTGGGCGAGAAAGGGGTGAATGCGCTGGAGCGCCTGATGGGGTTGATTCTGGTGATGATGGCGACGCAGATGTTCCTGGATGGGATCCGGGCATGGATGAAGGGGTGATGTTTTCCCTTTCTCTGTGGGAGAGGGCTGGGATGAGGGCATCAGACCGCACAAGCCCAATGCCAAACGGCAACAACAGTTGTCGTTTTTAGTGTTTTCTCCCTCTCCCCGTGGGAGAGGGTCGGACTGAAGGCATCAGACCGCACAAGCCCAATGCAAAACGGCAACGTCAGTTGCCTTTTTAGTGTTTTCTCCCTCTTCCCGTGGGAGAGGGCTGGGGTGAGGGCATCAGACCGCATCCGCTCAATGCAAAAGGCAACGCACGTTGCTTTTTTTAATGTTTTCTCCCTCTCACCGTGGGAGAGGGCCGGGGTGAGGGCATCAGACCGCACAATCAGTTGGCCTGCGGGTTTGGTGAGGTCAACATGCGGCTCTGCGGTCTATTCCGTTCACCTCCAGATCCGTGTTTCTCTGGAATGACGGAACCGGTGAACGTGTTAAGGGGGCTATCGTGTATGAACCGGTCAGATCTGTAACCCATGTGACCGGTTCATACATCGCCGCCCCCCTAACAATCCCGGCTCCCGGCAAGAAAATCGCCGCTTCGCGATACCTTCGTCTTATTCCCTTCGGCTTCGGGTCAGGCGCGATCCTGCATCCATGCAGGTCACGCCCTCTCGGCGCATCCATGCGCCTCGCCCCGGCCTTTGGTCAACGACTCAGCGATTTACAGCCGGACCCAGGCCATCGCTGAAAGTCTGTCGTCCCCCTGGGCTTTTGTATCGCTAAGGTTTAATTTCAGGTTCTGCGAGCGTGCTTCCAGTGCCTCTCTTGCCAGCCAATCAGCAAAGCAGTATCTTCTCGCCACGCCTGCAAAATCAGGCGTCGGGGTTGGTCCCCTGTTATCCTCATCCGCGATAAAACTCGTTTTTATTGCGTGGACAGCTACACCTCAATGGTGGGCTGGACGGTGGCGTCGCAAGACGCGCCGGTAGCTGATGAGGCCGGTAGGACCAACTCCGTTCAGTCCACCACCAGCAAGGTTGGTCCCTTCTGTGGTGGTCAATTAATCTCATTAGAGGCTGTCATATGACGACTACCCTTAGCTTTTCTCATTCTTTATTTACCGTCCCATTCGATAGCAACACCGATTTCACCGCGCTGGCAGACAACTGCGAAAGGTTTGCTGAAGTGATAGTGGAATGCGAAGATCCGGCACAAAAAATGGCGCTGTGCGGACGGCTTTCTGCCTGTCTTGCCCTGCTTCAGCCAACGCTGCTGGAACCGGTGCCTGAACATTTAAAAGCAAGCCTGACGGTGGATGACCTGCCGCTGGACGTGCCCGTTTTTGAGCCTGAAAGCGATCAACTGGGACGTTATTGCCAGCTCTTAACCCATCTGCTGTTAACGCGCTCACTGTCAGAGCGTGACGAAAGGGTGGCGGGCGATTTACTGCAGGATTTGGTGGGATTTTACAGCGATACGCTGAAAGCACCGCGCTGGTTGCGCACTGAAGAGGGCGTTGCGCTACTTTAAAAAGAGGGATGGTGCGCTCTGATGCCCTCACCCCTGCCCTCTCCCCTGCCCTCTCCCCTGCCCTCTCCCATGGGAGAGGGAGAAAACCAACAAAGGCAAAGCCGCCACCCTACAAAAATACGACCTCTGCGGCCCGATACCCTCTCCTCTCTATCTCCCACAGAGTGAGGGGCAACAAAAAAGGACAACTCACGTTGTCCTTTTCTTTCTACCTGCGATGCCTTAGCTCAACAACGTAAACGCAATCATCCCGACAATCGCACCTGTCGTCCCGAGGATAGTCTCCATCAGCGTCCAGGTTTTAAGGGTCTGCGCTTCGGTCGCGCCGGTAAATTTACCGAACAGCCAGAAGCCTGCGTCATTCACGTGAGAGACCACAATCGAACCGCCCGCGATACAGATGGACAGTGCCGCCATCTGCGCGCCGGAGTAGTTCAGCTGTTCAATCACCGGCATCACCAGGCCCACGGCCGTCAGACACGCCACGGTGGCGGAACCCTGGATGATGCGCACCGCGGCCGCCAGCACGAAGCAGGTCACGGCAATCGGCAAGCCCATCCCGGTCAGCGCTTCGCCCAGTGCAGGACCCACGCCGGAATCCACCAGCACCTGCTTGAACACGCCGCCCGCACCAATTACCAACAGGATAATGCCCGCCGGTTGCAGCGCCGCGCCGCAGATTTCCATGACTCTGTCTTTCGGCATGCCCTGACGGATCGCCAGGCCATAAATCGCCACCAGACAGGCAACCAGAATCGCGGTGAACGGATGGCCAATAAATTCAAACCATTCGTAGGTACTGGAACCGACCGGCACAAAGCGCGCAGCGATAGTTTTCAGCCCGACCAATACCAGCGGCAGCAGGATCAGCGCCAGGCTAAAACCGAAGGACGGCATTTTGCCTTCGCCAAGATGCGGCTCGGTAATATCGTCAGGGATGTGCAGCTCAACGTAGCGGCTGATGAAATTGCCCCACAGCGGCCCAGCGATAATCATCCCCGGGATTGCGGCACACAGGCCAATCAGGATCATCCAGCCAAAGTCAGCGTGCATCTGGGACGCCAGCAGCATCGGCGCAGGCCCAGGCAGCAGGAACGCCGCCGCGGCCGCCACGCCCGCAAACAGCGGGATCACCAGCTTCACGAGGTTGGTTCCGGTATGACGCGCCATCGAGAACGCCACGCTAATCAGCAGCACTACGGCCACTTCGAAGAACAGCGGCAGCGCGCAAATCAGACCGGCCAGACCAATCGCATAATGCGCGCGGCTGTGACCAAAGGACTTGAGCATTTTGACGGCAATCTGATCGACCGCGCCCGTTTCATGCAAAATCTTGCCAAACATCGCGCCCAGCGCGACCACAATCGCCAGGAAACCCAGCGTGCCTCCCATCCCTTTTTCCATGGTCGCTGCGATTTTGTCGAGCGGCATGCCGGAAAAGAGACCTGCACCAATAGAAACCACCATCAAAGCAACGAAGGCGTGCATACGCGCTTTCATCACTAAAAACAGCAGCAGCAAAACGGAGCCAACTGCTGTCAAAACTAACGTTAATGTACTCAAAACTTACTGCCTTTTATTAATGACCTCGATGGTGCTGGCAACAACACCGTCCAGCGGCTGATCGATATCCACGATCAAGACATCGCTTTCATCCGCGCCCGGTTCCTGCAACGCGTCAAACTGAGTAACCAGCATCTGAGTTTTAAAGAAGTGGCCTTTACGCGCTTTCAGACGGCTTTCAATCACCTCGAAATCGCCTTTCAGATAGATGAAAGAGAGATTCGGATTGCCGTCACGCAGCAGATCGCGGTAGGTCTTTTTCAGCGCGGAGCAGACAATCAGCGACACTTTATTGGTGCGCTGCATGGCGAACGCGGCATCATTCAACGCCTGCAACCACGGCTTGCGGTCGTCATCATTCAACGGCTCGCCAGCGGCCATTTTGGTGATATTGCTGCGCGGATGAAGGAAGTCGCCATCAAGAAATGCGGCCTGAAGTTGATGCGCCACTTCACTGGCAACGGCGGATTTACCGCTACCGGAAACGCCCATCAGGACATAAACGTGGTGATCGAGATTCGTCGTGCTCAAAGAGAGTCCCTCAGTCAATTGTTACGGGTAACAGTTATCGGTAACATTGTCCTGCCGGGGCAAAAGAGAAGCAATATCCAAACGTGCGTGAAGTGAATAAGTGTGAGCCAGGTCAAACTTGTCAGACTAAATTGATCCACCTGGTGACAAGGTGAAACCTAAATCTAACATTTTCGGCGTCACCACTTCACCCCGAATGCGCGCCAGCAGGCGTTCCGCACCAATGCGGCCCATGCGTTCACGCGGTGTCAGGACGCTCGCCAGTCGCGGCTCCATCACCTGGCCGATATCGTGGCCATGGAAACCGGCTATCGCGATGTCATCAGGGATTTTCAGCCCCAAACGCTGGCATTCAAACGCAGCGCCAACCGCCAGGTCATCGTTGGTACAGAAGATGCCATCGAGCTGCGGATATTCACGACGCGCCTGACGCATCAGCTCAATACCGGACGAATAGGAAGACGATTGCTCCACCATCACGCTGTACGGCGTTAAATGCGCGTCGAGCATGGCCTGCTCGTAGCCCTTCTGTTTGATGATAGTACGTTCATCCAGACGTGCGCCAAGATAGGCGACGTGGCGATGCCCACGCGCAAGAATGGCGGCAGTCATCTGGCGAGCGGCCTCAAAATTGTCGAATCCGACGGCGATATCCAGACACGGAGACTGGCTGTCCATCAGCTCGACGACCGGAATCCCGGCGACTTCAATCATTTTGAGCGTGCGAGGGGTGTGAGTACGTTCCGTTAAAATCAGACCGTCGATGTTCCAGGAAAGCATGGATTCAAGACGTTCCTCTTCCAGTTCCGGTTTGTACCCATAGTGCGCAAGCATGGTCTGATAACCGTAAGCATCGGTGACGCTTTCGATACCGCGCAGCACTTCGGCGAAAACCTGGTTGGTCAGGGAAGGAAGCAGGACACCGACCGCGCGGCTGGTGGAATTGGAGAGAATATCGGGGGCGCGGTTGGGGATATAACCCAGTTCATCGAGAGCAGCGGCAATCTTGCCACGCAACGCCAGGGAAACCTGTTCCGGGTTACGCAAAAAGCGGCTGACCGTCATTTTGGTCACACCGACGCGATCGGCTACATCCTGAAGTACGGGTCTTTTCTTTTTCATCGTCCTGAGAAATCTTGAGTGAGAGATTTTCTCAGTTTATCACGGACAAAGGCCAACCTTCCCCTGTCAAATGGTGAGGGTTAGCCTTTTATCAAAAAAATACACGTAATCATTCGAGTTGCATCGAGGCGGCGACGCAGTGAAACCCCGGTCGCGTACATATCTACGCGACCGGGGTTACGAGTTAAGCCAACGACGATGCGGCTTAACGGATGACGCATCTTCAGACCGGTGGCAGATCGAAAAGCAGTATTTCACTTTCACTGTCGGCATGGATGGATAGCGCCTGCTCATCCCAAATCGCCAGACCATCGGCAGTGGTGGCTTTGGTGCCGTTAATGCTCACCTCGCCTTTTACGACCTGGATCCACACGCGGCGTTCCGCAGCAATCTGGTGCACAGATTGTTCGTTTTTCGCCAGCGCCCAGCGATACAGTTCCATATCCTGATGTACTTTCAGCGAGCCATCACGAGCATCGGGAGAGAGCACCAGCTGTTTGCCCTGTTCTGCATCAAAGCGACGCTGCTCGTAGCGCGGCGTAATACCGGTTTCTTCTGGAATGATCCAGATTTGATACAGGTGCAGTTTTTCCGTTTTGCTCGGGTTGTATTCCGAGTGACGTACACCGGTCCCTGCGCTCATGATCTGGAATTCACCCGCCGGAACCTGCTCTTCGTTACCCATGCTGTCTTTGTGTGCCACGGCACCTTCGAGCACATAGGTCAAAATTTCCATGTCTTTGTGCGGGTGAGTGCCGAAGCCCTGGCCTGCATCAATCACGTCATCGTTAATCACGCGCAGTGCCGAGAAGCCCATGAAATTCGGGTCGTAATAGTCAGCAAACGAGAAGGTATGCCATGAGTCCAGCCAGCCATGATTTGCGTGACCACGTTCGTTAGCTTTGCGTAAGAAGATCATTGTTTTTCACCCCAGTTCGTTTCGATGGAGTAAGTGTGGACGTATTCGCGCTGGGATGATAGTGGGTGAAAATTGACTCCTCTGTTCAAAAATTATGAACAAGTCCAGAGGAGCCACTTTTGCTTATTTCGCGAGGGTTACCGTAGCAGGAGAGGCCTGCTCAAACGCCCGTTCAAGGATTTCCAGATTGGTCAGAACGTCAGATTCCTTGACGTAATTTGGCGTCCCTTCGGTGATGGTTTCAAAGAGCGCATCATAGACGCGGCCATAGTCGCCAATTTCCGCTGCGATCTCTTCTTTGACCGTCACACCGTCGGCATTGACGTACTCCATCACGCCGAGGGAGTCATCCGCGGCAAAACCCGTTTCGCCGGGCATAATATTGGCTTTCAGGCTGGTTTCCTGCTGGTCAATGCCGTATTTGATAAACGAGCCTCTGGTGCCGTGAACGATAAATTTTGGGTAATCGATTTTCACCAGATGACTGGTTTTGACGATCGCTTTTACATCGCCATAAAACAGCTGCGCTTCGAAAGTGTCGTCGGGGTTGGCTTTATTACGCAGGCTGCGGATGTCGTAAGCCACGTGATCCGGGCGGCCAAACAGGGAGATAATCTGGTCCATGGTATGCACGCCAAGGCCGTAAAACGACCCGTCCTGCGGCAGGCCAGGCTTGGTTTCAGCAATCGGGCGGAAGTAATCAAAATGGCTTTCGACTTCAACAATCTCCCCCAGCTTGCCGCTCTCGATGGCTTTTTTCGCCGTCAGGAAGCAAGAGTCAAAGCGGCGATTCTGGTACGGCGTTACGGTCAGCCCTTTGCTTTTTGCCAGTGCGAAAAGCGCTTTAGCTTCAGCCATTGTCGGGGTAAAGGGTTTTTCCACCAGCACGTTTTTGCCCGCTTCCAGCGCGCGTTTCGCGTAATCAAAGTGGCTGTCGGCGTGCGTGCAGACGATCACCAGTTTGACCTGCGGATCGCCCAGCACTTCATCCAGATCGCTGGTGAAATGTATATGTGAATACTGCGGAGCCTGCTCTTCCGGCTTCGCGCTGCGGCGGTAAATATGCGCCACATGCCAGCTGTTTTTACGGTTGAGAACATACGGAAGGTGATAGCGGGTGGTGCTTTTACCAAATCCAATAAATGCGCAATGTAACGTCATGGCTCAGTCCTTTTTAAGGTTGCTGTTCCTACCATAGCGCAACTTTTCCCTTCACCCCAGCGTTGACTTAGCCCATCCTTCGGGCGTGAGTGGCGCAGTCAGATTATTCACAGCAAGCGCGCAGCAACCGAAGCGTATACACAGTACGTGAGGATTGCGAGCACTTCCCGGCGGCAGAATGGCACGTAAGCCAGGCTGAAAAATAGACAAAAAAAAGCCAGCGAGAAGCTGGCTAAAGTAATACTGGAAGCAATGTGAGCAATGTCGTGCTTTCAGGTTTCCGTAGAGGTCTTCCTGAACGCGAGACAATAATAATCATTCTCATTCGCAGTTGTCCAATACTTTTTGCAAAAAAGTGAGTTGACTCAAATTTCAAACTCAATGATGTTAAAAGGGAGATCAACCTAACGAGGACAAAGGAATGAGTGAGATAGTGATACGCCACGCTGAACCGAATGATGCCGCGGCCATACGCCAGAATTACATGCATCCGGGGGTGTATCATGACACGCTACAGCTACCTCATCCTTCTCTCGAAATGTGGCAAGAGCGCCTGGTTGTTAAGCCCGGGCAAAGACGTCTGGTGGCCTGCATTGATGAGAAAATCGTCGGCGACCTGTCGTTACAGGTAGAAGCCAGTCCACGGCGCAGCCATGTGGCATCCTTTGGCATCAGCGTAGCAGCGGATGCGCAAGGGCGCGGCGTAGGCAGTGCGTTAATGCGTGAGATGATCAATCTTTGCGACAACTGGATGCGCATCGAACGTATTGAATTGACGGTATTTTCAGATAACCCAGCCGCACTGGCGCTGTATCGCAAATATGGCTTTGAAATTGAAGGCACCGGCAAGAAGTTTGCGCTGCGTAACGGCGAGTATGTCGATGCGTATTATATGGCGCGAATGAAGTAGTTTGTTGCCCTCACCCTCTCCCACAGGGAGAGGGGATTGCCCGACATGCACTTCCCCCCGCCCCTGTGGCGAGAGGGGAAGACATCAGTATCCAGCCGTCAAATCATCGACGGTGCGTGGATCGGATGCGCCAAACAGCGTACCGTCCGGCCCAACCATAATGCTCTGGGTGCTGCCCATCGCCTCTTTCACCGCAATTTTCTGCCCGCGCTGCTCCAGCAGTTTTAAGGTATCCGGGCTAAAGCCCTTCTCCACGCGCAACTCGTCCGGCAGCCACTGATGATGGAAACGCGGTGCGTTAGTCGCCTCCGCCACGTTCATACCAAAATCAATGCTGTTCACCACCATTTGCAGCACAGTGGTGATAATACGGCTGCCGCCAGGGCTACCGGTGACCAGCCAGGTTTTACCGTCTTTCACCACAATTGTCGGGGACATTGACGATAGCGGACGCTTCTTCGGCCCGACCGCATTGGCGTCGCCGCCCACCAGTCCGTAAACGTTCGGTACACCCGGTTTAGCCGAGAAATCATCCATTTCGTTGTTCAGTAAAATGCCGCTATTACCCGCCACAATCCCGGTGCCAAAAATGGTATTGAGCGTATAGGTCACCGCCACCGCGTTACCGTCTTTATCCACCACCGAGAAATGGGTGGTCTGATTGCTCTCGTATGGCGCCAGTTTGCCGGGACGAATTTGGCTCGACGGTTTTGCCTTGTTGATATCAATCTGATCCGCCAGCGATTTGGCATACGCTTTGTTGGTCAGCGCCTGCCACGGCACTTTAACGAAATCCGGATCGCCGAGATATTCCGAGCGATCCGCGTAAGCAAACTTCTCCGCTTCGGCCATCACCTGCATCGTATCGGCACTACCAAAGCCGAATTTGTGCATATCGAAGTTTTCAAGAATATTAAGGATCTGCACAATGTGGATCCCACCAGAAGACGGCGGTGGCATTGAGTACACCTGATACCCGCGATAGTCGCCGCCGATCGGCTCGCGCTCGATAGCTTTATATTCCGCCAGATCGGCTTTGGTGATCAGTCCGCCGTTCTTTTGCATCTCTTCCGCGATTTGGTCGGCAATCGCCCCTTTGTAGAACGCATCCGGGCCGTTTTCAGCAATCAGCTCCAGGCTTTTCGCCAGATTTTTCTGCACCAGCTTGTCGCCCTTTTTCAGCGGCTCGCCGTCTTTCCAGAAAATCGCTTTGCTGTTTTCATGGTTGGGAATGACTTCACTGCCGTAAGTTTCGAGGTCGTCTGCCAGGGCGTCGTTCACCACAAAACCGTCGCGCGCGAGCGTGATAGCAGGCTGCACCACTTTGTTCAGCGGCAGCGTGCCGTATTTTTCCAGCGCCAGCGAGAAGCCTGCCACCGTGCCCGGCGTGCCGGTTGCCAGATGTGACGTCAGCGATTTTTTACTGTCCGGGTTGCCCTGATCGTCGAGGAACATATCGCGGGAAGCCTGGTTCGGCGCCATTTCGCGGAAATCGATCGCCGTCGTTTTCCCGTCTTTGGTGCGCAGCATCATAAACCCGCCGCCGCCCAGATTCCCCGCCTGCGGATGGGTCACCGCCAGCGCATAACCCACGGCAACCGCAGCATCCACGGCATTACCGCCCTGCTTGAGAATATCCACGCCCACTTGGGTCGCCATCGCGTCAACCGATGCCACCATGCCCTGCTTCGCGCGAACGGGATGAAATACATCTTCTTCGACGCCATACGAGACAGGCGGTGCGGCAGGCGGATTTGCCGCCACGGTGAACGTGCCGCCTGCCATCAGCGCAGCGATAGCGACCCAGCGCAGAAACGTTGGTTTTATCATTGTTATTCTCCAGGTGATGGGATCCATATTCCCGTTTAAGCCTGGTTCACAACTCCTAAAAAATCATCGTGGTGTCAGAATCGAGATAAACTTAAGAGAAGCCTCAGAGGGAGGAAAAGATAATGAAACGACTTTTGCTTATTACGGCGCTGCTCCCGTTTGCTGCGTTGGCACAACCACAGCCACTGAATACGATGAACAACCCCAATCAACCGGGGTATGTCATTCCGAGTCAGCAGCGGATGCAGACGGAGATGATGAACCAACAGCAGCAGCAAAAAGGGATGCTCAATCAACAGTTGAGAACCCAAACACAGCTTCAGCAGCAGCATCTGCAAACGCAGATGAACACCAATACCCAGCGGATCCAGCAGGGCCAGATGCGTGAGCAGCCATTGCCGAACGCCAACGGCGGCATGCTCAACAGCACGCCACGACCGAGTTCCAGAACGCTTCTGGGGGGTGATAGCGGAGGGGTTGCGCCGCAGCAACAGCATATGCTGCCGCAGCGCCAGAACGGCGAATTACTCAGTCCGCCGCTGAATTAAAGTCTGGACCAATCACGTCGATGGCATCGGTACAGATGCAGTCGACGCCCCAGCGCAGCAGCTCTGCCGCGCGCTGGGGTTTGTTAACGGTATAAACCAGAATGTGTAATCCGGCGTCTTTCAGCATTTTTACGCGCGCTTCATCCAGCAGTCTGTGATTTAGATGAATCGACACGCAGGCTAAACGCGTTGTTAGCGCCTGCCAGTCGTCACGCCATTCATCCAGCAGCAAACCGCGCGGCAGCTCCGGTGCGGCCGCAAGAGCGGCTTCCAGCGCGTCGATTTCAAACGACGACAGCAGCGGCGCCGTCATCCCGTCCCACATTTCGCGCGCCGCCAGCGCAATCACTTTGCCTGTGAGCGGCCCGCTGCCGGTGGTCGGTTTGATTTCAATGTTGGCCATCATACCGTGCTGACGACAGCGATCCGCCACTTCCGCCAGCAGCGGCAGCGGTTCGCCTTTGAATTCACTGCTGTACCAGCTGCCTGCGTCCACTTTCAGCAGATCGCGCCACGGCAGCGCTCCCGCCACGCCCCAGCCATTACTGGTACGCTCCAGATTGTCGTCATGCAGCAGGAAGATTTCACCGTCTTGCGACAGCTTAGCGTCAAACTCGATCATCCGATGACCGTAATGCGCACCCACGTCAATCGCTGCCAGCGTGTTTTCCGGTGCCAGTTTACCGCCGCCGCGATGGGCGACGATGTGAGGATAAGGCCAGTGACTCATACGCGTTGTCCTGTTTCGCCATCAAATAAGTGCAGATGATTTTCGGGCAGATGCAGCCAGAGCGTGCTGCCGGCTTTAGGGCGTTCCTGATGGGCCAGACGCACCACCATTTTTTGATCGCCCCAGCGCCCGTGCGCCAGGTTATCCGCTCCCAGCATCTCCAGCGTGTCCATGACTAACGGCACGCCGCCGTCCGCCTGCGAGCTTAACGCAATATGTTCCGGGCGGATACCCAGCGTCATTTTACGTCCGGCATAACCGCGATAATACCAGTTGATCGGCAGCGCCATACCGCTCTCAAGCTCGAAATGGGTGCCCGCGTGGCTGATGCGCCCTTCCAGCAAATTCATCGCCGGACTGCCAATAAAGCTCGCCACAAAGCGGCTGGCCGGTTTTTCATACACTTCAACCGGCGTACCGATTTGCTCCGCAATCCCTTTATTCATCACCATCACGCGTTGTGCCAGCGTCATGGCTTCGACCTGATCGTGGGTGACGTACAGCGAGGTGGTTTTCAGGCGACGATGCAAATGCTGTAACTCAAGGCGCATTTGCACGCGCAGTTTGGCGTCGAGGTTAGAGAGCGGTTCATCGAACAGGAAGACCGCCGGATCGCGCACGATAGCGCGCCCCATCGCCACGCGTTGACGCTGCCCACCGGACAACTCGCGCGGACGGCGTTTCAGCAAGCCGTCGAGTTCCAGAATGCGCGCCGCCTCTTTGACACGCTCTTCGATGTGGCCCTTGCCCATCCCACGAATTTTCAGCCCCCAGGCCATGTTCTCTTCCACGCTCATGTGTGGATACAGCGCGTAGTTCTGGAACACCATCGCGATGCCTCTGTCTTTTGGCTCCATCTCCGTGACGCGCTGCCTGTCAATCCAGATATCGCCGCTGGTCACGCGCTCAAGCCCGGCGACCATGCGCAGCAGCGTGGATTTTCCGCAGCCGGACGGGCCGACCATCACGATAAACTCACCATCTGCCACGTCTAGCGTCAGCGGCTGAATGACCTGAGTTTTGCTGTCCCAGCTTTTGGTTACTGCCTGTAATTTTAATCCAGCCATCTTATTTCTCACTGTCCACTAAGCCACGCACAAACGCGCGCTGCATGGCTAAAACGATAACGACCGGAGGGATGAGGGTGAGCAGCATCGCCGCCATCACCTGATTCCAGAGCGTGGTGCCTTCGCCCGTGGCGATCATGCCTTTGATGCCCGCTACGGCGGTGCCGAGATTGACGTCCTGCACAATCAGCAGCGGCCACAGATACTGGTTCCAGCCGTAGATAAAGGTGATCACGAACAGCGCCGCAAGGTTGGTTTTGGAGAGCGGCAGCACGATGTCACGGAAAAAGCGCATCGGTGACGCACCGTCGATTCGCGCCGCTTCAATCAGCTCGTCCGGCAACGTCATAAAGAACTGGCGGAACAAAAACGTCGCCGTTGCTGACGCCATCAGCGGCAGCGTTAGACCCGCGTAACTGTCGAGCATTTTCAGGTTGGCGATCACTTCGACCGTCGGGAAAATACGCACTTCAACCGGCAGCATCAGGGTGATAAAAATCATCCAGAAGAACAGGTTGCGCAGCGGAAAACGGAACCAAACGATGGCGAACGCAGAGAGCATCGACACCACAATTTTGCCGACCGTGATGCCGAACGCCATGATGAAGCTGTTCAGCATCATCAGCCAGAACGGCGCGCTATTCGCGCCCACGCCCTGCGTCCAGATGGTCGCCATGTTTTCAAAAAGATGACCACCGGGGATCAGCGTCATCGGCGTTTCAAACACGGCTTTAGTGTCCAACGTGGCGGCCACAAAGGCGATGTACAGCGGGAAGAGGATGACGATAATCCCCAGAATCAGCATGGTGTGGCTGAAAATCGTCAGCCCCGGACGGTTCTCAATCATTGGTAGCGCACCTTACTTTCGACATAGCGGAACTGAACCACCGTCAGCACAATCACCAGCAGCATCAGCACCACCGACTGGGCAGCAGACGCAGAGAGATCCAGACCCGCAAACCCTTCGCGGTAAATTTTATAAATCAAGGTCGTCGTGGCCTGCACCGGCCCACCGGCGGTGGCGGCGTCGATCACCGGGAAGGTATCGAAGAAGGCGTAGACCAGGTTGACCACCAGCAGGAAAAAACTCACCGGGGCGATCAGCGGCAGTGCCAGCTTAAAGAAGCGACGGATCGGGCCTGCGCCGTCAATTGCGGCGGCTTCAACCAGCGATCGCGGAATGGATTGCAGCGCGGCAAAGAAGAATAAGAAGTTGTAGCTGATCTGCTTCCAGACCGAGGCGAAAACCACCAGAAACATCGCCTGGCCGCTGTTTTGCGCATGGTTCCAGTCGTATCCCATCTCACCGAGGAAATGGGTTATTAATCCGCGTCCTGGGTTAAACAGGAAAATCCACAGCACGGCGGCAACGGCAGGCGCAACGGCGTACGGCAGCAGCATTAGCGTTTGATAAATACGACTGCCGCGCACCACGTAATCCACCAGGGCGGCGAAGAACAGCGAGGCCAGGAGACCACTGACGGTCACCATGGTGCTGAATTTTATCGTCGTCCAGAAGGAATCGATGTAGTAGCTGTCGTGCCACAACGCAGCGAAGTTATCCAGACCCACGAACTGGCTGGACAAACCGAAAGGATCGACACTTTGTACCGAGTACCACAGCGCTTCGCCGGCAGGCCAGATAAAGAAGATGACGGTGATAATCAGCTGCGGGGCGACCAGCAGATACGGCAGCCAGCGCGAACGGAACACCGGACGGGATGATGACATAAAGGGACTCTTTTCCAGAAAACGCCGGGTGGCAGCGTCGCCTTACCCGGCCTACAAGGTACATTTTCTCCCTCTCCCAGTGGGAGAGGGTTTAGTGAGGGCATCAGCTCGCACTAAACCTGTAGACCGGATAAGCGCAGCGCCATCCGGCAAAAGCATTAAGACTTCGTTGACTGCTCAAAGCGACGCAGCAGCAGATTTCCGCGCTCTACCGCAGAATCCAGCGCCTGCTGAGGGGTTTTCTTACCGGTCCACACGCTTTCCAGCTCCTCATCCACGATGGTACGAATCTGCGGCATATTGCCCAGACGCAGGCCTTTCGTGAACGGCAACGGCGGCTTGTTCATCATCTGACGCGTGGCAATATCAGCGCCTGGGTTTTTCTCATAGAAACCCTGCTCGCGAGTCAGATCGTACGCGGCTTTGGTAATAGGCAGATAACCGGTTTTCTGGTGCCATTCAGCCGCGTTTTCAGGTTTTGCCAGGAAGTCGAGGAACTCCGCGACGCCTTTGTAGGTGCCCTTGTCTTTGCCCTGCATCACCCACAGGCTCGCCCCGCCGATGATGGCGTTCTGCGGCGCGCCTTTCACGTCTGCGTCGTACGGCATCATGCCCACGCCGTAGTTGAATTTAGCGTAGTGACGGATGTCCGCCAGCGAGCCGGAAGAGGCGGTCGTGATCGCGCAATCGCCGTTGTAGAACTTCTCGGTTGATTCGTCTTTACGCCCGAAATAGCTGAAATCGCCCTTCTTATTCAGGGCTTCCAGCAGCGCGATATGTTTGACCTGCTCTGGCTTATTGAACTCCAGAACCGCATCAGTGCCGTCGAAACCGTTATTTTTGGTCGCCACGGGCAGACCATGCCAGGCGCTGAAGTTCTCGATCTGGATCCAGCCCTGCCAGCCGCTCGCGTAGCCACACTTCATGCCTGCTGCTTTCAGCTTCGCGGTGTAGTCCGCCAGGTCCTGCCAGGTTTTCGGCGGCTGATCCGGGTTTAAACCGGCTTTCTTGAAGGCGTCTTTGTTGTAATACAGCACCGGCGTGGAGCTGTTAAACGGCTGAGACAGCAGGTGGCCGGTTTTGGAATCGGTGTAGTAACCGGAAACGGTCGGCACGAACTGAGATTCGTCAAAGTTGATGCCCGCATCTTTGAACACTTCGTACACCGGTTTGATGGCTTTGGACGCCATCATGGTCGCGGTGCCGACTTCGTAAACCTGGAGCAACGCCGGAGCATTGCCGGTACGGAACGCCGCGATACCTGCGCTCAGGCTCTGCTCGTAGTTGCCTTTGTACACCGGCACAATTTTGTAATCCGGGTGGGTGTCGTTGAAACGCTGCGCCAGGGAGTCAACTTCTTTACCCAGTTCCCCTTCCATGGAATGCCAGAACGGAATGGACGTGACAGCCATTGCGTTCGTCGCAAAAGCCAGACCGATTGCCAGACCCAAAGCTGTGTGTCGTAACGATGTCATTGTCATCTCTCTTTTTTGTGCCGGATGCGCGATATCACGCGTTTTATGCTCGCGAGGTAACATGACATGTTCGAATGACAGAAAAATAACTGTTTAATTACAAATAAGTGACAACCAGGAGGCAGCGGGATGATGGTACGGTGAAGGTAATATGGCGGGAATAATAATGTTGTGCGGCCAGATGCCCTCACCCCGGCCCTCTCCCACAGGGAGAGGGAGAAAGCACTAAAAAAGGCAACGTGCGTTGCCTTTTGCTTTGAGCGGATGCGGCCAGATGCCCTCACCCCGGCCCTCTCCCACGGGAGAGGGAGAACGCACTAAAAAAGCAACGTGCGTTGCTTTTTGCTTTGAGCGGATGCGGCCTGATGCCCTCAACTCAGCCCTCTCCGCAGGAGAAGGGGAAAACATTAAAAAGGCAACATACGTTGCCTTTTGTTTTTACCTAGCCACCCAGATAAGCGCTGCGCACCGCTTCGTTCGCAAGCAGCGCATCGCCTGTGTCTTCCAGCACCACGCGGCCGTTTTCCAGCACGTAGCCGCGATCGGCGAGCTTCAGCGCCTGGTTGGCGTTTTGCTCGACGAGGAAGATAGTCATGCCTTCTTTACGCAACTGTTCAATGGTGTCGAAAATCTGCTGGATGATGATCGGTGCAAGTCCGAGCGATGGCTCATCGAGCAGCAGCAAACGCGGCTGGCTCATCAGCGCACGACCGATCGCCAGCATCTGCTGTTCCCCGCCGGACATGGTGCCCGCACGCTGAATACGACGTTCATACAGGCGCGGGAAGAGTTCATACACCCACTTCATACGGGACTGGTATTGGTCGCGCTCAACAAAGAAGCCGCCCATTGCCAGGTTCTCTTCCACCGTCATTCGCGAGAAGACACGACGCCCTTCCGGCACAATCGCTACCGCTTCGCGCATGATTTTCGCGGTCTGCCAGTCGGTAATGTCTTTTCCATCAAAGACGATACGCCCGCTGGTGGCGCGCGGATCGCCGCACAAGGTGCCGAGCAGCGTGGTTTTACCCGCACCGTTTGCGCCAATCAGAGTGACGATTTCGCCCTGATTAATGTGCAGGCTCACGTCATGCAGCGCCTGAATTTTGCCGTAGTGGGCACTGACTTTGTCAAAAGATAACATCGCTTTTTCCATCTTATGCCTCACCCAAATAGGCGCGGATCACGTCCGGGTTGTGTCGAATTTCGTCCGGCGTACCGTTCGCCAGCGGCGTACCCTGGTTGACCACGTAGATACGATCGGAGATCCCCATCACCAGCTTCATATCGTGCTCAATCAGCAGGATAGTGGTGTTGTGATGGTTACGCAGCTCGACGATCAGTTCGTCCAGCTCTTTGGTCTCTTTCGGGTTCAAGCCTGCGGCGGGTTCATCCAGCATCAGAATTTCTGGCTGCGTCACCATGCAGCGGATAATCTCCAGACGACGCTGATCGCCATAGGCGAGGTTGCTCGCCTGACGGTTAGCGTGCTGAAGCAAGCCGATACGGTCGAGCCAGGTCGCCGCACGATCCAGGGCTTCGGCCTGCGCACGACGGAAGGCAGGGGTTTTCAGTAAGCCCGAGAAAACACCGGTTTTAAGCTGCTGATGCTGTGCCACCAGCAGGTTTTCAATCACCGTCATCTCACGGAACAGACGCACGTGCTGGAAGGTCCGCACCACGCCCATCCGCGCGATTTGCTGCCCCGGTAAGCCTTCGAGGTGCTTGTCGCCCAGCATGATGGTCCCGCCCGTTGGCTTATAAAACCCGGTCAGGCAGTTGAAAACGGTGGTTTTCCCTGCGCCGTTCGGGCCAATCAGGGAGACGATCTCTTTTGGATGCAAATCCAGCGACACGTTGTTGACCGCCAGCAGGCCGCCAAAACGCATCATCAGGCCGTTCACGGTTAATAATGGCTGACTCATGCCTGTTCTCCTTTCGCCTGAGCGTTTTTCAGCTTCAGCTGTGGACGGGTCATCGGCAGCAAGCCTTGCGGACGCCAGATCATCATCAGCACCATCAAACCACCCAGCATTAACATGCTGTATTCATTAAAGTCGCGCATCAGTTCGCGGGAAACGACCAGCAAAATCGCCGCGAGGATAACCGCAAACTGCGAGCCCATTCCGCCCAGCACGACGATCGCCAGCACGAAAGCCGACTCGGCAAAGGTGAACGATTCCGGGCTGACGAAGCCCTGGCGCGCGGCAAACAGCGTTCCGGCAAAACCCGCAAACGCGGCGCTGATGGTGAACGCCGTCAGCTTGATGCGGGTCGGGTTCAGACCCAGTGAACGGCAGGCGATTTCGTCCTCTCGCAAGGCTTCCCACGCACGGCCCAGCGGCATCCGCAGCAGGCGGTTAATCACGAACAGCGTCATCACGACCAGCAGCAGCGCCACCAGATAGAGCCAAATCACGCGGTCCGACGGGTCATATTTAATGCCGAAGAAGTTGCTGAACGTATCCCACCCGCCTTCGCGCGCGGTACGGCTGAACTCCAGACCGAAGAACGTCGGTTTAGGGATCTGGCTGACGCCATTCGGACCGCCGGTGATTTCGGTGTTATTCAGCAGCAGGATACGGACGATCTCCCCGAAGCCCAGCGTCACGATCGCCAGATAGTCTCCCCGCAAGCGCAGCACCGGGAAGCCCAGCAGGAAACCTGCGGCAGCGGACACCAGCCCCGCCAGCGGCAGACAGGTCCAGAAGCCGAGACCGTAATAGTGGTTCAGCAGCGCAAAGGTGTACGCGCCGATAGCGTAGAAACCGCCGTAGCCGAGCACCAGCAGGCCAGACAACCCCACCACCACGTTCAGGCCAAGACCCAAAATCACATAGATCATGGTCAGCGTGGCGATATCCACCGTGCCGCGCGACACCATAAACGGCCAGGCCACCGCCGCGACCAGCAGCGCGACCAGGAACAGCTTCTGCTTAACGGACGAGCCATCAATAGCCGGTAAAACAAATTTTGGTCCGGAGACGTTTTTCAACGTTTTCTGGAATACCGGGCGCAGCAGCTGGAACAAAAAGACCACCGCGGTGCCAACAAACACCCACTGCCAGCGGATATCAGACGCGACATCCACCACCAGTTTGGTGCCGTTAAGTTCTAACTGCACGCCCATGAAGACGCCCGCGAGAACAAAGAACATGGCGGCGGAGAGCAACGCCATCGCAAAATGCATTGGTTTCATACTTTTTCGACCTCCGGACGGCCCAGAATCCCGGTAGGCATCACCAGCAGCACGCCAATCAGCAGCGCAAACGACACCACATCTTTATATTCCGTACTCAGATACGCCGAGGAGAGCGCTTCGGCCACGCCCAGAATCAGGCCGCCAATCATCGCGCCAGGAATGCTGCCGATCCCGCCCAGCACCGCTGCGGTGAAGGCTTTCATCCCGGCCATAAAGCCGATGTACGGGTTAATCACGCCGTAGAACTGGCCGAGCAGAACGCCCGCCACCGCCGCCATCGCCGCGCCAATCACAAAGGTCAGCGCAATCACGCGGTCAGTGTTGATACCGAGCAGGCTCGCCATTTTCAGGTCTTCTGCACAGGCACGACAGGCGCGTCCCATGCGGGAATAACGGATAAAAATGGTCAGCGCCAGCATCGCCAGGAAGGTCACAATCCAGATAACCAGCTGCATGGTGGTGATAGAGGCAGAGAAGTTTTCACTTGCGCCGACAATCCACTGGCCGTTAAACAGGCTTGGCAGCGCCACGTCGCGGGAGCCTTCGGTCAGGCTGACGTAGTTTTGCAGGAATATCGACATCCCGATGGCGGAGATCAGCGCGATCAGGCGTTTGGAGCTGCGCACTGGCCGATAGGCCACGCGTTCGATGCTCCAGCCGTAGGCGCTGGCAATCACAATCGCACCCACAAATCCGGCGGCGACCAGCAGCCAGCTGCTGTCGATGCCCATCATCATCAGCGCGGCAATGATCATAAAGGAGACATAACTGCCGATCATGTAGACCTCGCCGTGGGCGAAGTTGATCATGCCGATAATGCCGTACACCATCGTATAACCGATGGCGATCAGCGCGTAGGTGCTTCCCAGCGTGACGCCGTTAAACATCTGCTGCAAGAAATAGAGAAACTGCTCTGACATAAGGAAACCTTTTTAAATCCGCCCGCTGAATGCGGGCGGCGGGATAACTTGTCTTCAGGCGTTATTTCGCGACGGTTGAGGAACCGTCGGCATGCCACTGGAAGACACCAAATTCAAATCCCTTCAGATCGCCTTTCTCATCCCAGTTCAGCGGCCCAATCACGGTATTCGCACCGTGAGCTTTTAAATCTTTGATTAAATCCAGCGGCGCTTTGCTGCCGGTGCGTTCCAGGGCGGTAGCCAGAGACTGCACGGCGGCATAGGTGATCCACACATACGGACCACTCGGATCTTTTTTCTGCGCATTGAGCGCGTCTACGATAGCTTTATTCGACGGTTCCTGGTCATAGCGTTTTGGCATCGTCACCAGCATGCCTTCGCCTGCATTCCCCGCAATATTAGACAGCGAGGCGTTACCCACCCCTTCCGGCCCCATAAACTGCGTTTTCAGACCGGTTGCCCGCGCCTGGCGCAGCATCTGGCCCATCTCCGGGTAATAACCGCCGTAGTAAACGAAGTCGATATTCTCTTTTTGCAGACGGGCCAGCAGCGCTGAGAAATCTTTCTCGCCCGCAGTGATACCGTCGAAGAAGACCACGTTAGCGCCGCCTTTTTTCAGGTTCTCTTGTACGGAACGCGCCAGGCCTTCGCCGTATTGCTGTTTATCGTGAATGATCGCGATGCGCTGCGGTTTCACTTTTTCCAGAATGTATTTAGCCGCTGTCGGTCCCTGTGAAGAGTCCAGGCCGGCGGTACGCATGATGTGCTGATAGCCACGCTGAGTCAGTTCCGGGTTGGTCGCACCTGGCGTTATCATCAGAATGCCTTCGTCTTCGTAGATGTCGGAAGCGGGCTGTGTGGAGGATGAGCAGAGGTGACCGATCACATACTGAATGCCATCGTTAACGATTTTGTTGGCCACGGCGACGGCTTGTTTAGGGTCACAGGCATCGTCGTATTCCACGCCGACCAGTTTGTCGCCTTTGATGCCGCCCTTGGCGTTGATGTCTTTGATTGCCTGACGCGCGCCGTTAAATTCCATATCACCCCACTGGGCAACCGGACCGGACATCGCACCCACCACGGCAATTTTAATCTCTTCCGCCATAGCTGCCTGCGAAATCGCCAGTGCAACCATTCCCGCGATAAATGCTTTCGCGTTCCTTTTCATCTCTGAATCCCCATTCGTGATGTCGTGTATATATTTTGTTTTATTATGGTTAAAAAGCATTCTGTACTTTTAATGAACAACGCTATTTTTACCAGTGCCTTTAATGGTTTAGCGCAGTTTTTTGCCAAAAACCAGACTAAAATCTCTATTTTTCAGGCGATTAAGCAAAGATAATATTCTGAAATCAGACAGAGATAAACAAATAAAAGCGCAGTTTGCAGCATAAAATAACGGTACAAAGCGCCGAATAAATCACTACCCATTAGGTTAAAATTCTGCTTATTTTTCGATCCCTGCGTTTTATAGCTGCTCTTTTTGCTGCCAAAAAAGTAATCACCTGGAGAATGGATTTAAAAAGTGGAAGCCGCTGGTGAGATAAATTGAGTACACTGCCTTACTCTTTTTGATTTGGACAAGCAGCTAATGAAACTGACTATCCTTCGTCTGGTGTCCTTTAGCGACCAGGATCTTATCGACCTGGGCAAAATCTGGCCGGAATATTCCCCCTCTTCGCTCGCTGTTGATGAACATCATCGTATCTACGCCGCCCGTTTTAACGAACGCTTGCTGGGCGCAGTGCGCGTCACGCTGAGCGGTACGCGAGGCGCGCTGGATTCTCTGCGCGTGCGGGATGTCACACGACGTCGTGGCGTGGGGCAATATTTGGTCGAAGAAGTGATTCGCCATCATCCAGACGTGACGTCCTGGTGGATGGCCGATGTCGGCGTCGAAGACCGCAATACAATGGCGGCGTTTATGCAGGCGCTGGGATTTGTGGATGTGGAGATGGGATGGGAAAAGCGGTAAGTTTTTTGCGGTCTGATGCCCTCACCCCGGCCCTCTCCCACGGGGAGAAGGAGCAAAAACCGCACCGCGCACTTCCCCTGTCCCACGCGGAGAGGAAGACAAAACCGTATCGCGCAATTCCTCTCTCCCGCGGGGAGAAGGCGGTATGAGCAAGAACGACGTTGCCGTTTGCACAGCAGACACGCAACAACGCATCTCAGACCTTTTCACGACAATGTCGCGTGCAGGCAGGTGGCAAGTGATGAAAACCCCGGAAGCTTACATCAGTAAGAGACCGGGGTTGAATCACGCAGTCAACGCACCTGCGGCACGAAAGGCGACGGGAAAATTATTTCGCGTCAGTCGCCGTACCGTCTGCATGCCAGGTAAAGACACCGAACTCAAAGCCTTTCAGATCGCCCTTCTCGTCCCAGGACAGCGGCCCCATAACGGTTTCAACAGAGTTAGCTTTCAGGTATTTAGCGATTTCAGCCGGATCGGCTGACTGGTTCAGACCCGCCTGCAGAGACTGCAGCGCAGCGTAGGTAGTCCAGACGAACGCGCCGCTCGGATCTTGTTTCTTGGCTTTGATCGCGTCTACGATAGGTTTGTTTGCCGGAACCTGATCGTAGTTCTTCGGTTTGGTCACTAACATGCCTTCTGCGGATTCGCCGGCGATATTAGACAGCGAAACGTTCGCCACGCCTTCTGGGCCCATGAAGTGGGTTTTCAGGCCAGCGGCACGCGCCTGACGCAGAATCTGACCCATTTCCGGGTGATAACCACCGTAGTAAACGAAATCGATGTTCTCTTTCTTCAGACGCGCTACCAGCGTGGAGAAGTCTTTCTCCCCGGCGGTGATGCCATCAAAGAACACCACGTTAGCATTGGCTTTCTTCAGGTTATCCTGCACGGAACGCGCCAGGCCTTCGCCGTACTGCTGCTTATCATGGATGATCGCGATGCGCTTCGGCTTCACGTTCTCCACGATGTATTTTGCCGCCGTTGGGCCCTGATCGGAGTCCAGACCGGTGGTACGCATCACCATTTTATAACCGCGAGCCGTCAGCTCTGGCGCAGTGGCGGCTGGGGTGATCATCAGAATGCCTTCGTCTTCGTAGATATCAGACGCGGGCTGAGTGGAGGAAGAGCACAGGTGACCGATGACGTATTTGATCCCGTCGTTCACCACTTTGTTCGCAACCGCGACCGCTTGTTTCGGGTCACAGGCATCATCATATTTTACGATTTGCAGTTTCTCGCCTTTGATTCCGCCTTTGGCATTAATGTCTGCAACCGCTTGTTCTGCACCCGTAAATTCCTGATCGCCGTACTGCGCTACCGGACCGGACATCGCACCGACAACGGCCACTTTAATATCTGCCTGAGCCATCGTGCTAAATGCCAACGCGATACATCCTGCCAGTAACGCTTTACCCTTCATATTCATCCTGAGATTCCCCATTATTATGGTTATAACGATTGTTGTGATGTTGTTGTGCAGCGCTTTATTTCAATTATAGGTGTACCGTTCGCGCATTTTCAGCACACTCTGCTAAAACATACCCCATTTTTATGATTTTGGAATAGCTAATTTGAAATGAATATATGATAAGCCCGACAGCGTTGGCTGCCGGACGGAGCGCTTTAACGTGTCAGCGAGGCAGAGATAATATCCAGCGCTTTGCGGAACTGTGCTTCAGGAATGGTGAGCGGATAGAGGAAACGAATCACGTTACCGTACACGCCGCAGCTCAGCAGCAGCAGACCTTCCTGCAACGCGCGGTTCTGCACCTCGCGGGTAAATTCTGGGGACGGCTGTCCGGTTTGCGGGTCATTGAATTCGACCGCCACCATCGACCCTTGAGCGCGAATATCGGCAATAAACGGGCAATCAGATTTGGCTTTGTTCAGCACTTCGACCAGATGATGGCCCAGATGCGCCGCACGGGTGCAGAGATCCTCTTCATCAATGACGTCCAGCACTGCCAGCGCAGCGGCGATCGCCAGCGGGTTACCGGCGTAAGTCCCGCCCAACCCCCCCGGCGCAGGGGCATCCATCACGTCGGCACGACCAGACACTGCCGAGAGCGGCATTCCGCCCGCCAGACTTTTCGCCATGGTAATTAAATCAGGCTTCACGCAGTGGTGTTCCATCGAAAACAGTTTTCCAGTACGGGCAAAGCCACTTTGCACTTCATCCGCAATCAGCAAAATGCCGTGGGTATCGCACAGCGCACGCAGCCCTTGCATAAAATCGGCCGGAGCAACGTTAAACCCGCCTTCCCCCTGAACCGGTTCAAGAATAATAGCGGCCACCTGATCGGGCGCGATATCGGCTTTGAAGATGCGCTCAACGCTTTTCAACGCCTCTTGCGAGCTGACGCCGTGCAGCATGTTGGGATATTGCGCGTGATAGACCGAGCCAGGGAACGGGCCGAAGCCGAGTTTATACGGTGCCACTTTGCCGGTGAGGGCCATGGTCATAAAGGTACGGCCATGGAACGCACCGCCAAAGGTAATGAGTCCGGGGCGTTTAGTGTAAGCCCGCGCGATTTTAACGGCATTTTCGACAGCTTCTGCGCCCGTCGAGAAGAACGCCGTTTTGGCTGGCCCGTCGATCGGCACGCGGGCGTTGATACGTTCCGCCAAGGCGATATAGCTCTCGTAAGGCACAATCTGCCAGGCCGTATGGGTAAAGGATTGCAGCTGATTTTCAATGGCGGCGATCACTTTAGGATGGCGATGACCGGTATTGAGCACCGCGATGCCCGCCGCGAAGTCGATCACTTCGTTGCCTTCCACATCCCACAGGGTCGCATTTTCGGCTTTGTCGGCGTAAAAGCCACACATGACGCCGACGCCACGCGGCGTGGCCTGTAAACGCCGGTCATTCAATTCGTTATTTTTCACCCCATCCCCCTAAAATTGTCAGCAAGCTAAACTTACAGCGCATCTGTAAGTGTTTGCCACGGGGGAGATATTCGCCAGAGCGGCGCAGAAAAATAAGCGGGGAGCAGAAAAACAAAACCCCCAGATTTTCATCCAGGGGTTATCGGGGACTTCGCGGGGATTACGCTTCGATAGCGGCGCGAAGTTTTTTCATGGCGTTCTTTTCAAGCTGACGTACACGTTCAGCGGAGACGCCGTAGCGGTCTGCCAGTTCCTGCAGCGTGGACTTGTTGTCTTCGTCCAGCCAGCGGGCGCGGATAATCGCCTGGCTACGCTCGTCGAGACCTTCCATCGCGTGGGTCAGTTTGTTCGCGGCCTGATCTTCCCAGTTGTCCTCTTCGATGCCGTCGGCAAAGTTAGAGGTTTTATCCTGCAAATACAGAACCGGTGCCATCGGCTGGCTATCCTGCGCATCGTCGTCGGAGGACATATCAAACGTCATGTCCTGCGCGGCCATACGGGATTCCATCTCACGCACGTCTTTACTGGAAACACCCAATTCACGCGCAACCATTTCGACTTCATCCTGGTTGAACCAGCCCAGACGCTGCTTGGCTTTACGCAGGTTGAAGAACAGTTTGCGCTGCGCTTTGGTGGTCGCAACTTTCACGATACGCCAGTTACGCAGAACGTATTCGTGAATTTCAGCTTTAATCCAGTGCACGGCGAAAGAAACCAAGCGCACACCCACTTCCGGGTTGAAGCGACGTACAGCCTTCATGAGGCCGATGTTGCCTTCCTGAATCAAATCCGCCTGCGGTAGGCCGTAGCCCGAATAATTACGAGCAACGTGAACAACAAAGCGCAGGTGAGACAGGATCAGCGTCTTAGCTGCTTCCAGATCGCCCTGGTAATGCAGCTTTTCAGCAAGCTCCTTTTCTTCCTCGGCCGTCAACATCGGCCAGGTGTTAGCGGCCCGGATGTAAGATTCCAGGTTACCAACAGGGGCTAAAGCTAAAGTTTGCATTTCTTTGGTCATTCATTCCTCTCAATATAGTGTCTTCTGGCGGTGGTTTGTCCCCATCAGGCAACAAGCATGCCAAAGCATTTGAGCAGTGAGACTAACATTCACTCTTTTATCAGACCGTGATTTTATCCACAAGTTCCATGTACCGCTGTGAATACATTACGCACAAAATGTGACATGGAGTGCGGTTCGCGGGAGAAGAGTGAACAGATACTCTTTCCCTGCCGAGTGAAGTACTCATTGCAGGGAAAGATTATATCAGAAAATTTTTATTGGGGGGTAAAGTGGCGTAAATGTTGGACGGTTGCGAGCCATGCAGCGACCCAGCCGATCATCGAACACACCAGCAGTAATAACAGGCACTCATCGAAGCCTAACCCACTGATATCAAACTTAGTTCCAAAAACTTGCGCCACTTCAGTTACCGCAGACGAAAGCCGCATCACCAAAATTTCTGACAATATCAGTGAAAGAAATGCCCCGGAAAAACCGAGCAATGCGCCACCGTAAAGGAACGGACGCAGGATGAATCCATCCGTCGCACCAATCAGTTTTTGCACGTTAATCGTATCGCGACGGGCAAAGATACTCAGGCGCACGCTGTTACCGATGACGAGGAAGACCGCCGCCACCATCAACACGCCAATCATCGCCGCCACGCGTCCCACCAGGCCGGTGAGTGACGCCAGACGTGCAAACCAGCTGTCGTCCATGCGCACTTCATCAATACCCTTCACCTGGCTGATACGATCGCGCAAGGTGTTCAGCGATTCCGTACCCTGGAAATCAAGCTTAGGAATGACCACCGCCACGGCGGGCAACGGGTTTTCTTCAAGCATGTCCAGCGCGCCACCAAAGCCAGACCAGTTGCGGAACTCGCCCAACGCCTCGTCGCGCGAGAGATAGTTAACCTTCTCCACGCCCTGTTCAGACTGGAGTTGTCCCACCACCTGCGCTGCTGCGTTATCGTCGAGCGCTTTGTCCAGATACACCGTGATTTGCGGCGAAGGATAATATTGCGACGCGGCCTGATTGACGTTTTTGTAGACCATGTAGCAAACGCTCGGCAACGTCAGGGAGATGGCAATCACCATCACCGTCAGGAACGTAGCCAGCGGCTTGCTTTTCAGATCCTGCAACGCGCCCTGGAAGGCGTAACGCACCTGCTCATTAAATACGTTGGTTTTCCGCGACTGCGGTTTCGGCGACGATTTGGCGCGTTTTGGCGCGTTTCGGTTGCCGTCACCACCGCCCTGCGAAGGACGGAAACGGTCAAATCGATTACCAAACTGCCGAATCTGGTTTATTGCATCGCGCTTATTCACTCAGGCCTCCGTGCAAATGACCGTCGCTCAGCGACAGCATGCGGTACGAACGACGCGAGATAAGGCCGATGTCGTGCGTTGCCATCAGTACCGTCACGCCGACGCGGTTAAACTCTTCAAACAGACGCAAGATCCCTTCCGAGAGTGCATCGTCCAGGTTACCGGTCGGTTCGTCCGCCAGCAAAACGGCAGGTTTGTTGACCACCGCACGAGCAATACCCACGCGCTGTTGTTCACCGCCGGAGAGCTGAATCGGGAAATTTTTCGCTTTGTCCAACAGCCCGACTTTATCCAGCGCCGCTGACACACGACGGCGAATATCATCAAAGCTGGCACCCGCAATAATCAACGGAATGGCTACGTTATCGAAAACAGTGCGATCCATCAGCAGGTGGTGATCCTGGAAAATCATCCCGATCTGGCGACGTAAAAACGGCACCTCACGGTTTTTCAGGCGGCTAATATCGTGGCCGCCAAATAAGATTTTCCCGGCGCTTGGCCGCTCGATCCCACAGATAAGCTTGAGCAGGGTACTTTTTCCCGCGCCGGAATGGCCGGTCAGGAATGCCATCTCGCCTGGCTGCAGGTGAAATGTCACTCCCTGCAACGCTTGTCTCCCACCGAGATAGGCCTTGCTGACATGTTCAAAGCGAATCATTGTTAATCCTCTCGGGCAAAAAGTGCCTCAATAAAGTCGTCCGATTTAAACGGACGCAAATCCTCGATACGTTCGCCGACACCAATGTAGCGGATTGGAATACCGAACTGATCCGCCACGGAGAAGATCACTCCCCCTTTCGCGGTGCCGTCCAGTTTAGTCAGCGTAATGCCGGTCAGCCCTACCGCCTCATGGAACAGCTTCGCCTGGCTGATAGCGTTCTGCCCGGTGCTGGCGTCCAGAGTCAGCATAATTTCATGCGGCGCGTCTTCGTCCAGCTTCTTCATCACACGGACGATTTTTTTCAGTTCTTCCATCAGGTGCGATTTATTCTGCAAACGACCTGCGGTATCGGCAATCAACACGTCCACGTTACGCGCCTTCGCCGCCTGAATGGCATCGAAGATAACCGACGCGGAATCTGCGCCCGTATGCTGCGCAATCACCGGAATGTCGTTACGCTGGCCCCAGACCTGGAGCTGCTCAACGGCCGCCGCACGGAAGGTATCGCCCGCCGCCAGCATGACCGATTTACCCTGCTGCTCAAACTGACGCGCCAGCTTGCCGATCGTGGTGGTTTTACCCACGCCGTTCACGCCAACCATCAGAATAACAAACGGTGTTTTGCCTTCAATATTAAGCGGTTCGTCAACTTTTGCGAGAATTTCGCCCATCTCGTCTTTCAGCAGACCGTAAAGCGCCTCGGCATCGCGCAGCTGTTTACGGCTCGCGCCTTCAGTCAGGCTGGCGATGATTTTACGGGTCGTCTCTACGCCGACATCCGCGATCAGCAGCTGTTCTTCCAGCTCTTCGAACAGATCATCGTCGATCTTTTTGCCGCGGAACAGACTGATAAATCCGGAACCGAGATTTTCTTTGGTCTTCAGCAGGCTGCGTTTCAGGCGGGCGAAGAAACCTTCTTTGGTTGGTTTTTCCTGCTCCTGAACGATCTCTTCGACAGGTTCGTCCGCGTCTGCGACCGGAACAACGATTTCCGCTTCTTCTGCGGCAACCGCTGCCAGCGCCTGCGCTTCCAGCTCTTCGTCAGTGATATCGGCGTCGTTGTCGGCCTCTTCAGCCACGTTTTGTTCTACGAATTCTTCTTCAACCGTTTCGACGATCTCAACGGTCTCGGCTTCTGCCTGCCACTCTTCCGGCACAATTTCTTCCGCTTTCACCTCTTCCGGAAGCGGTAATTCTTCGTGTTCAACCACAGCGCGCGGGGTTTCTTCAACCACCGGCTCAACAACCGCGTCGACAACAGGCTCTGCAACAGCCGGTTCGGCTTCTACGGGCTGCGGCTTTTCGCTTTCCTGAACCTGCTCAGTCACCTCAACAACGTCTTCGGCGAAGGCTTCAGTTTCAGCGTCGCTGTGAGTCTGTTCTTCCGCCTCGACTATCGCTGCCGTTTCAACGGGCGTTTCTGGCTGTGATTGTTCTTCAACCGTCTGTTGCTCTTCGGTTTTTTGTTCTGTTTCTTGCTCTTTTTCACCAAAGCCCAACCAGGAAAAGAAGCCACGTTTTTTTTGTTTTGCCATCTGCGACTACACCCCTTGCGGTTAATTTCTGGCGCTATATACATGGAAGCTATAAAAATGATGAAATAGTCTAACACTTTACTTAATTGACATCACCGCCTGGAATCGCAGGCCAATTGTTAGCAGAGCTTTCCAGAAATGAAGAAAACAAACCGCCCGGCCGGACAAATTCGCATTATCGGCGGCCAGTGGCGTGGCCGTAAACTCCCTGTGCCCGATAGCCCAGGTCTGCGCCCCACGACCGATCGCGTCAGAGAAACACTGTTTAACTGGCTGGCCCCATCGATGGTAGACGCGAAATGCCTGGACTGCTTCGCGGGAAGCGGCGCACTGGGCCTTGAAGCCCTGTCGCGGTATGCCGCCAGCGCCACGCTGCTGGAGATGGAGCGTGGCGTTGCGCAGCAATTACAGCAAAATCTCGCTACGCTCAAAGCAACGAATGCCAAAGTCGTCACGACCAATACCCTTGCTTTTCTCGCGCAGCCGGGCACGCCGCACGACGTGGTGTTCATCGATCCGCCGTTCCGTAAAGGGCTGCTGGAAGAGACACTCACGCTTCTGGAAAATAACGGCTGGCTGGCGGATGACGCGCTAATTTACGTTGAAAGCGAAGTCGAAAACGGCTTACCGCCGGTGCCCATGCACTGGAACTTACATCGTGAACAGGTCGCCGGGCAGGTTGCCTATCGTTTATATCACCGTGAAGTACAAGGAGAGTCTCATGCCGATACTGATTAATTTTGGGCGCTTGCTGATGGTGGGCGTTTGGGCGTTTCTGATCCTGAATCTGGTCCATCCGTTCCCGCGTCCGCTGAACATTTTCGTCAACGTGGCGCTGATATTCACCGCGTTTATGCATGCCCTGCAGATGGTGATGCTGAAAAACGGCTTGCCGAAAGACAGCCCGCCGATGACGGGTTGGCAGCAGCTGCGCGTGTTTATTTTTGGCGTGTTCGAGCTGCTGGTGTGGATGAAAAAGTTTAAGGCGCAGACTAAGAAATAAGGCGTCTGATGCCCTCACCCTAACCCTCTCCCAAAGGAGAGGGCAAAAAAGAACACACCCGTATTGCCAGAAACCGCACCAAACAGTCCCCTCGCACCGCAGGATCGACAGGGAAAACTACGGCTCCGCCGTGAACCCCTCAAACCGCGATCCCTTGTAACTCAGCGTCCCTTTCTCCCCTACCGTGAGCTGGTGATACTGCTTTTCATCGACGCGAAACGTCGTCTCCAGCCCGCCGCTTTGCGGCTTAAAACTCACCTCATAACGCATCGCTGTGCCAGCGGGCGTCACCTGCTGCTGGCGAGAGCGCCGGTTATCAAGCGCTTTCTCGCGTTTGTTGCTCACCACCACGCGTTTTTGCAGAAGCGGTGCGGCGTCGTTATCGGCCCTTTCACGACGCTGCTGCACAAAACGAAACGAGGCGGCAATCACTATGATCGCCACCACGATAATCAAAAAAATCGGCATTTTGCTCATTGTTGAATCCCATCAGATTATGCGGAAATCAGGATACCTCGCCGGATCCGGCATTGCCAAACGCCCGCCCGCGTCACTACACTGAATCAGAGAATGTTTATTCAAAAATAACAGATACAGGGAGTTAATATGCTTTGGTCATTTATCGCTGTCTGTTTTTCCGCATGGCTCTACGTCGATGCGTCGTATCGCGGTCCCGTGTGGCAGCGCTGGTTGTTTAAGCCCGTCACGTTACTGCTATTGCTGTTACTCGCCTGGCAGGCGCCGATGTTCAACGCAGTGAGTTATCTGGTGCTGGCTGGCCTGTGCGCCTCGCTGATTGGCGATGCCTTAACGCTGCTCCCGCGTCAGCGCGTGTTATACGCCGTCGGGGCATTTTTCCTCTCACATCTGCTGTACACCATTTATTTCGCCAGCCAGATGACGCTGTCCTTCTTCTGGCCGCTGCCGCTGGTTCTGCTGGTGATTGGTGCGCTGCTGGTCGCCGTTGTCTGGTCGCGCCTCGAAGAGATGCGCTGGCCGGTGTGTACGTTTATCGCCATGACGCTGGTGATGGTCTGGCTCGCCGGTGAACTGTGGTTCTTCCGCCCAACCGCACCAGCGATGTCGGCTTTCTTTGGTGCGACGCTGCTGTTGCTGGGGAATATCGTCTGGCTGGGTAGCCATTATCGTCGCCGTTTCCGCGCGGATAACGCCATTGCGGCGGCCTGCTACTTTGGCGGCCACTTCCTGATCGTGCGTTCGCTGTATATCTAATAACCCTTGACTCTGGAGTCGACTCCAGAGTGTATGCTGCGGTTAATGAGAAAATTATCATTACCGGAGAGTGCCATGTCGACTCCAGACACATCTAAAAAAGTGCCGCAATTCTCGGCACTCAAACTCAGCCCCGTCCCCGCCAAAGAGGATTGCTGCAGTGCAGGTACGTGCGACACACAGAGCGCGCCAGCACTGCCCGCCAGCGGTGAGCGTTACACGTGGGTCGTCAACGGAATGGACTGCGCCGCCTGCGCCCGCAAAGTGGAAAACGCGGTAAAACAGGTCGCGGGCGTCAACCACGTGCAGGTACTGTTCGCCACGGAAAAGCTGCTGGTCAGTGCAGAAAATGACGTGAGTGCCGACGTCGAAGCGGCGGTCACTAAAGCCGGGTATTCCCTCAGGGCCGAAGATGCGCCCGCCGAAAAAGTCTCTCCCTTGCGTGAAAATCTGCCGCTCATCACGCTGATTATCATGATGGCGTTAAGCTGGGGGCTGGAACATTTCAACCATCCTTTAGGCAATCTGGCGTTTATCGCCACCACGCTGGTGGGGCTGTTCCCTATTGCGCGTCAGGCGCTGCGCCTGATGAAAAGCGGGAGCTGGTTTGCGATTGAAACGCTGATGAGCGTCGCGGCCATCGGCGCGCTGTTTATCGGGGCGACGGCAGAAGCCGCAATGGTCCTGCTGCTGTTCCTGGTAGGCGAACGCCTTGAAGGCTGGGCGGCGAGTCGCGCGCGCAAAGGCGTCAGCGCGTTAATGGCGTTAAAACCTGAAACCGCCACGCGGGTTTTCGACGGCGAGCGTCAGACCGTGGCGATCAACACGCTGCGTCCGGGCGATGTGATTGAAGTGGCGGCCGGCGGCCGTCTGCCTGCCGATGGCACATTGATCACCGCCACGGCAAGTTTTGATGAAAGCGCGCTGACCGGCGAATCCATTCCCGTTGAGCGTGCAACGGGTGAAAAAGTGCCTGCGGGCGCCACCAGCGTTGACCGTCTGGTGCAGCTCAGCGTGCTCTCCGAACCGGGTGAAAGCGCCATCGACCGCATTCTGAAACTCATTGAAGAAGCCGAAGAGCGCCGCGCGCCCGTCGAGCGTTTTATTGACCGTTTCAGCCGAATTTACACCCCAGTGATTATGCTGATCGCCCTGCTGGTGACGATTGTCCCGCCGCTGCTTTTCGCCGCCTCCTGGCAGGAGTGGATTTACAAAGGGCTGACGCTGCTGCTGATCGGTTGTCCGTGCGCACTGGTAATTTCGACGCCTGCAGCGATCACCTCCGGGCTGGCCGCTGCGGCGCGCCGTGGGGCATTGATTAAAGGCGGCGCGGCGCTGGAGCAATTGAGCCAGATTCAGCACGTCGCTTTTGATAAGACCGGCACGCTGACCGTGGGCAAACCGCAGGTCACCGGTATTTATCCGCTTGAATCGACCGAAGACGCTCTGCTGACGCTGGCCGCCGCCGTCGAACAGGGTTCTACTCACCCGCTGGCGCAGGCGATTGTGCGTGAAGCGCAGTCGCGCGGCTTAACTCTTCCGGCAGCAAATGAGCAGCGTGCGCTGGTCGGTTCAGGAATTGAAGCCGACGTAGACGGGAAAAAAGTCCTTATCACCGCCGCTGATAAATTCCCGTCGCAGGCGTTGAGCCAGCAAATTAGTGAGCTGGAACAGGCCGGGCAGACCGTCATCATTGTGGCTGTAGACGGCATCGCAAAAGGCATTCTGGCGCTGCGCGATACGCTGCGTGACGATGCCAAAGAGGCCGTTGATGCGCTGCATCAGCTGGGTATTCAGGGTGTGATCCTGACAGGGGATAATCCACGCGCCGCTGCCGCCATTGCCAATGAGCTGGGCCTTGAATTCAAAGCCGGACTCTTGCCCGCGGATAAAGTGCAGGCCGTCACCGCGCTCAACGGCCAGGCCCCGCTGGCGATGGTGGGCGATGGCATCAACGACGCCCCGGCGATGAAAGCCTCGACCATCGGGATCGCCATGGGCAGCGGTACCGATGTGGCGCTGGAAACGGCCGACGCCGCGCTGACTCATAATCGCCTGACCGGGCTGGCACAGATGATCGGTCTGGCGCGCGCGACGCGTGCCAATATCCGCCAAAACATTGGTATTGCGCTGGGGCTGAAAGGGATTTTCCTGGTCACCACGCTGTTGGGCATAACTGGACTGTGGCTGGCCGTGCTGGCGGATACCGGTGCGACGGTGCTGGTGACCGCAAATGCGCTGCGGTTGCTGCGAAAGAAATAGAGCGGACTGGTGCCCTCACCCCAACCCTCTCCCACGGGGAGAGGGAGAAATGACTCACACGGCAACCGACGTTGCCGTTTTTTACCTTGTGCAGTCTGATGCCCTCACCCCAACCCTTTCCCACAGGGAGAGGGAGAAATGACTCAAACGGCAACCGACGTTGCCGTTTTTTTACCTTGTCACTGCATCCCCAGAACCCCCGGTAACCACAATGATATCGCTGGGATATACGTCACCATCCCCAGCACCACCAGCAGCATGGCGTAAAACGGCAACATCGCGCGCATTACGGTTTCGATGCGCTGTTTACTCACCGCGCTGGCGACAAACAGCACCGAGCCAACCGGCGGCGTAATCAGTCCGATCCCCAGATTGACCATCATGATCATCCCGAAGTGCACCGGATCGATACCCAGCGAGTTGGTCACCGGCAAGAGTACTGGCGTCAAAATCAGGATCAGCGGCGCCATGTCCATCAGCGTGCCAATCAGCAGCAGCATGATGTTGAGGTACATCAGGATCACGTACTTGTTATCGGACAGCGATGTAAAGAACTCGGTGATCCGCATCGGCAGTTGCATGTAGGTCATCACCGCACCAAACGCGGCCGCAAAGCCAATCAGGATCATCACGATCGTGACCGTTTTCACCGTGCGGCACATCAGTTTCGGCAGCTCTTTCCACTTGTAGTCGCGATAGATAAACATGGTGACGAAAAACGCCCACAGACAGGCGACTGCCGCCGATTCTGTCGCGGTGAATATCCCAGACAAAATTCCGCCCAGAATGATCACCACCGTCAACAGCCCCCACAGCGCATCGAAGAAAATCTTCACCGCCTGCTTAAAGGGGATTCTTTCACCTTTCGGATAGCCGCGTTTGTGCGCAAAACCGAGGCACAGAACCATCAGGCTTACACCGAGCAATAACCCTGGTAGTACGCCTGCGATAAACAGCGTGGCGATCGACACCGTGCCTCCCGCCGCCAGCGAGTAAATCACCGAGTTATGGCTGGGTGGAATCAAAATCGCCTGCACCGATCCGCTGGCCGTCACCGCGGCGGCGTACTCGCGCGGATACCCCTTTTTCTCCATTTCGGGGATCATCACGCTGCCGATTGATGCCGTATCCGCTACCGATGAACCGGAAATCGCGCCGAAAAACGTCGATGCGACGATATTGACCAGCGACAGGCCGCCACGAATAAAGCCGACGAAAATGTACGCAAAGTTCACCAGCCGTCGCGCAATGCCTCCTTCTGCCATGATCGCGCCCGCCAGGATAAAGAACGGGATCGCCAGCAGCGTGAATTTATTCACCCCGCTGGTAATCTGGATCATCAATGCTTCCAGCGGCAGATCAATCCATAGCGCACCCGCAACCGCACTTAGCCCGACGGCGAAGGCCACCGGCATCCCCAGCGCCAGTAAAATGGCGAGGGTGAATAACAAAATAAATGCATCCATTGTTCACCCCTTAACTGTGGTTACCGATCAACACGACCGGACGGTTTTCCTGCGAGCCAAACAGCAAACGCTCAATGACAAACAGGATCATAATGGCCGAACCTACCGGCAACGGCAGATAGCTTTCACCCGACGTGAGGATGGGGAACTCTGCGACGGGCTGTTCCCACAGTTCGATACACAGCAGCAGGCTGTACCAGAAGATCAATGCGGAAATGAGCAACATCAGCAGATCCACGATCCGCGCGCACAGGTTTTTGAGCATGTCGGGCAGACGATCGGTGAGCATATTCACCGCAATATGCGACCCGGCGCGATACCCCACCGCCGCGCCGATAAAGGTGAAAGTCACCATGCAAATAATCGCGATCGGTTCCGGCCAGGATTCCCCGCGATTGAGCACATAGCGCGAGAAAATGCCGATGGGGATAACAATCGTCATGACCAGTAGCGACACGCCCGCGACGCCCATGGCGAAGAGGTACAGGCGGTCCATCCACTTCAGGTAGAGTTCGGACATACGTCCTCCACGAACACGTTAGGGTTTACTGGACGTCCGCGATGGCCTGCATCAGTTCCTTGTGCTTATCGCCGTACTGCGCGCGCACCGGTTCAGTCGCCTTGATAAACACCGCTTTGTCGATGTCGTGGAATTGCACGCCGCCCGCTTTCATTTTATCCAGCGCCTGCTGGTTGTAAGCGTCCCAGAGTTTGCGCTGCTCAAATTGCGCCTCACGCGCCAGAGTTTTGATTTTCTGCTGATCGTCAGCGCTGAGTTTGTCCCATTTCACTTTGGAGTAGAGCAGCATTTCCGGCGTGATGAAGTGGCCGCTGAGGGTGTAGTTTTTAGCAACCGGCATGTAGTTATGCGCCACAAAGGTTGGCGGGTTGTTTTCCGCGCCGTCAATCACCCCGGTTTGCATCCCGCTATAGACTTCGCTGACGCCCATCGCTACCGAGTTGGCCCCCATCGCTTTCAAGGTTGCCAGTGCGACCGGGCTGCCCTGCACGCGGATTTTCTTGCCCTGCAGGTCTTCTGGTTTGACGATCGGCTCTTTGGTGATCAGATTACGCGTGCCGGAGTCCATCCAGCCCAGAAACACCAGGCGCGATTTCGGGTTAGCCGTCAGTTTTTCGCCAATCTCTTTGCCGATATCACCGTCAATCACCTTGTGCATGTGGTCTTCGTCGCGGAACACGTACGGCAGAGTAAAGACCTCGATATCCGGTAAAATCGCCGCCACAGGCGCCATTGAGACGCGAATGATATCGATAGCGCCCATCTGCGCCTGTTCAATCATTTGCTTTTCATCGCCCAGGACGCCGCCAGGGAAAACTTTAATCTCCAGCTTGCCATCGGTTTGTTGGTTGAGTTTTTCACCCATGTTTTGCACGGCCACCACGTTTGGGTAGCCTTCAGGATGAACATCAGCAGCTTTGATCGTTTGCGCTGCCGCCGTGGTGGCGAACAGCAGTGACGCGGTGGACAGGCACAACGAGGCCAGTAACGGCTTAAGGGTCGTTTTCATCGGGTCAACTCCAGGGTAGTGAGATAAGCGTTAAAACGTTGTTTTATTTTTACGCTTAAAAATTAGACTACGTCCTGGAAAGCGGGGGTGAAGCAACTCACAAAAGCGATAAATTTTGAAACGATGGTTTGAAATCGTAGATTCGATCACGCGCCTTTGCGTAAAAGATAGCGATACGGCAGCGCGTCGGTCTCTTTCGCGATCAGCTCATGTTCCATAAAAGTACAAAAACCGGGGATGTCTCGCGTGGTCGCCGGATCGTCAGCGATAATCAGCAGCGTTTCGCCGGTTTGCATCGTGCGCACGGTTTTACGCACCATCATAACAGGCTCCGGGCAGCGAAGGCCCTGGGCATCAAGGGTGTGGTCTGGAGTGGAAAACAGGTCGGTCATCATCGTCTCAATCATCTAAAAACGGCTGTAGTTTACGCCGCGTTTTGGGCAAAGCAAACCAGGTTAACGATTGCGTGAAAATTAGCCATTGCAATGTACAGGCAAAGCAGTATTATGCGGCCGGTTCAGAATCTGGGCCATCAGGCCTCGTTGTTGAAGCCTAAGGTGTCAGATTCAAATTGGGTTCCCTCACCCCAAACATTAATCAAAAAGGTCACAATATGACGCAGTTCTCTCAATCGCAGCGCGTAAAAGCGTTGTTCTGGCTATCGCTTTTTCATCTGCTGGTGATTACCTCCAGCAACTATCTGGTGCAGCTCCCGATCGCCATTTTTGGTTTTCATACCACCTGGGGCGCATTCAGTTTCCCGTTTATTTTTCTCGCGACTGATTTAACCGTGCGCATTTTTGGCGCGCCGCTGGCTCGACGCATTATTTTTGCGGTGATGCTGCCTGCGCTGTTCGTGTCGTATGGCATTTCATCACTTTTTTATATGGGAAGCTGGCAAGGTTTCGAGGCGCTACTGCACTTCAACCTGTTTGTTGCCCGTATCGCCGCCGCAAGCTTTATGGCCTATGCGCTGGGACAGATTCTTGACGTCCATGTATTTAACCGTCTGCGTCAAAACCATCGCTGGTGGATGGCACCGACCGCCTCAACGCTGTTCGGTAACGTGAGCGACACGCTGGCCTTCTTCTTTATTGCCTTCTGGCGCAGCCCCGATGCATTTATGGCCGAGCACTGGATGGAAATCGCGCTGGTCGATTACTGCTTCAAGGTGCTTATTAGCATCGTGTTCTTCCTGCCGATGTACGGCGTATTGTTAAATATGCTGCTGAAAAGGCTGGCAGATAAATCTGAAATCACGGCATTGCAGGCTGGTTAAACGTTCGCTTTATCAGTTGTGATAAGATGGATGAATGAGCCGTTATGGCCGTTTATCGAAAGGAAGAAGTCAATGCGCAATCTGGTTAAGTATGTCGGGATTGGCCTGCTGGTCGTGGGTCTTGCGGCCTGTGATAACAGCGACACCAAAACACCTGTTCAGGGCGCGGCCGCAGAAAGTAATGCGACCGGCCAGGCGGTCGAGCTGATGGATGGCAAACTCAGTTTCGCCCTGCCAGCGGATATGACCGATCAGAGCGGTAAGCTGGGGACGCAGGCGAATAATATGCACGTCTATTCCGATGCAACCGGACAGAAAGCCGTGATTGTGATTGTGGGCGACGACTCCAACGAAGATCTGGCCGTGCTGGCAAAGCGTCTGGAAGATCAGCAGCGTAGCCGCGACCCGCAGCTCCAGGTTGTGACCAACAAGTCTATCGACTTGAAAGGCCACACGTTGCAACAGCTGGACAGCATCATCTCCGCGAAGGGCCAGACCGCTTACTCTTCCGTGGTGCTCGGTAAAGTAGATGGCAAACTGCTGACCCTGCAGATCACGCTGCCAGCAGAAGATCAGCAGAAAGCACAAACCACGGCTGAAAACATCATCAATACCATCGTCATCAAGTAATTTTTGATGAGGATTCAACGGCCTCCGGCGTTTGCGTCGGGGGCCGTTTTTTTAAGCGCCACGTCAGCAGTAATGCCACCCCCACCAGCCCCGCCGCTGCCAGATAAATCACCGGCACGCCCGCCCACGCCATCAGCAGCCCTGCCAGCGGGCCCGTCACGCCCAGCGACATATCCATAAACACCGTGTAGGTGGCCAGTGCCGATCCCTGGTTTTGCTGCGGTACCGCTTTAACCGCCACCACGCCGAGCGCGGGAAAGACCAATGAAAATCCTGCGCCCGCGAGGAACACGCCAATCTTCGCTATCCATGGTTCGTCGGCGATCCCGGTCAACAGCAGGCCGATAATCTCAACGGCGAAGCAAATCATCGCCACGTTCAGGCCGCCAAGGCGATTGATGCCGTTCGGGAACAGCAAACGCGCCCCGACAAACGCGCAGCTAAACAGCGTCAGCGCGAACGCCGCGCCATCCCAGCCTTTGGCGTCGTAGAACAGCGTGATAAAGGTGGCGATCACGCCAAAACCGGCGGAGGCGAGCGCCAGCGCCATGCCGTACGGCCAGACGCGCCCGAGAACGGCGCGAAACGGCAGCGGCTTGCCTTTCGTGGCTTTGACTTTTGGTCGTGGAATCGCCAGCAAAATAGCAATAAACGCGACGGCCATAATGGTCAGAGCCAGGCCGTGCAGCCCGCCCCACGCATAGCACAGCACCCCAAGCGGTGCGCCGAGCGCCATCGCGCCGTAAGTCACGATCCCGTTCCACGAAATCACGCGGCCAATGTGCGCATTACCGACGACGCCCACGCCCCACAGCGTTGAGCCCGTTCCCGCCAGGCTTTGCCCTATTCCCAAAATCACGCGCCCAAGGCACAGCAGCGCCAGACTCATTATCGGCCAGCCGCTGGTGGTGGCTGCCAGCAAATAACTCAGGCCGCTCAGGAAACAGCCGCATAATCCAACCACCACGATACTTTTTGGTCCAAACAGGTCGGCATAACGCCCTGACTGTGGACGGCTCAACAGCGTGGCGAAATATTGCAGGCTGATCACCAGCCCCGCCCAGAAGGCGCTGTATCCCATCACGTCGTGGACATAACCGGGCAAGACCGCCAGCGGCAGACCAATGGTGAGATAGCTGGCGAAGTTAAACATGACAACAGAAACAATGCGCAGATTGAGGCGCAATCCGCTAAGCGCCGGTTCGGCGGCAGGTACGGGCATGACTTTCTACCTGGATTTTTGCAACAGTGTTTCACTATTACCACGTCACGCGGTGAAAATCAGCAGCGACTTTCAGATTAACAGCCTCAAGCGAAGCGCATCGCAGGCACTACACTTAACGGGCATACAACATAAGGAATCAGCATGACATCCGCTCAGCCCGATAAAACGGGTCTCCATATTCTGTTAAAACTCGCCTGTCTGGTGGTGATCCTCGCGGGGATCCATGCCGCAGCCGATATTATTGTTCAACTTTTACTGGCGCTCTTTTTCGCTATCGTTCTCAATCCATTAGTCACCTGGTTTATCCGTCGGGGCATCAGACGGCCCGTGGCGATCACCATCGTTGTCCTGGTCATGCTGATCGTGCTGACAGCGCTGTTCGGCGTGCTGGCGGCCTCGCTCAGTGAATTTTCTACCATGCTCCCAAAATACAACAAAGAACTGACCCGCAAGGCGCTGGAATTACAGGAGATGCTGCCGTTCCTCAATCTTCACATGTCGCCTGAACGCATGTTGCAGCGCATGGATTCAGAAAAAATCATGACCTTCGCCACCACGCTGATGACCGGGCTTTCTGGTGCGATGGCCAGCATTTTGCTGCTGGTGATGACGGTGGTCTTTATGCTGTTTGAGGTGCGCCATGTGCCGTACAAACTGCGCTTTGCGCTCAATAATCCGCAAATTCATATTGCGGGCCTGCACCGCGCGCTAAAAGGCGTATCCAAATATCTGGCGCTGAAAACGCTACTGAGCCTGTGGACCGGCGTGATTGTGTGGCTGGGGCTGACGCTCATGGGCGTACAGTTCGCGCTGATGTGGGGCGTGCTGGCGTTTCTGATGAACTACGTGCCCAATATCGGCGCGGTGCTTTCCGCCGTGCCGCCGATGATCCAGGCGTTTCTGTTCAACGGTTTTTACGAATGCATGCTGGTCGGCGCGCTATTCCTGGTGGTGCATATGATCCTGGGCAATATCGTAGAGCCACGCATGATGGGCCACCGCCTGGGCATGTCAACGATGGTCGTCTTCCTGTCATTATTAATCTGGGGATGGCTACTCGGCCCGGTCGGGATGCTGCTTTCCGTACCGCTCACCAGCGTCTGTAAAATATGGATGGAAACCACCAAAGGCGGCGGCAAACTGGCGATTCTTCTTGGACCTGGGCGACCCAAAAGCCGGCTTCCGGGGTAAATTTAGCTTCATAAAAACATGACCACAGTGATACCGTGCCCCTCTCGTCATCAACGCGTTATTTGGGTCGTACGATAGGAGCCTACGGGCGCGGGAAGCATGGCGCGGCCGGTCGACGCTCAATTTAAGACAAGCTGATGAGTAATTTGGCGCTTTAGATTATATTATGGGGGAAGCACGTCAGATTGACTGTGAATATCTGCAAAGCAATAATTTCGCCTTTGGCGGCATTAACACCTCCATCATCATTAAACGTTGGGCGTAACTATGTACCAGTTGGTACTGGGAAAAATTTCGACTCTTAACGCTGACCCTTTGGTGTCAGCGCTTGCAGACAGGGCACCGCTGGGTGCACGTCGTGCCCGCTGGTTGGCGGGGCGAACGCTGCTTACGCGCGCCTTATCACCCGCGTCGTTGCCGGAAATCGTTTTTGGCGAGCAGGGAAAACCCGCATTTGTCGATGCAAATCCCTTCTGGTTCAACCTGAGCCATAGCGGCGATGACATCGCCCTGCTGGTGAGCGACGAAGGCGAAGTGGGCTGCGATATCGAAGTGATTCGACCACGCGATAACTGGCAAGCACTCGCCAATGCCGTTTTTAGCGTCGCGGAACATGACGAGCTGGAGCGCGAAACGCCAGAGGAAAAACTGTCGGCGTTCTGGCGCATCTGGACGCGCAAAGAGGCGATAGTGAAACAACGCGGCGGCAGCGCCTGGCAAATTGTCAGTATCGACAGCACCTTCAAATCCGCCCTGAGCGTCAGCCACTGTCAGTTTGGCGCGCTGAGTCTGGCGGTCTGCACCCCTACCCCCTTTACGCTCGACGACAACGCCGTCACGGTCCTCTGATTCCGGCATAGAAGTTCCCCTCTGCTACGCTTTATGGTCTGCACTTTTATCATCAAAAGGAACAGACCATGAAAATCGATCTTACGGGGAAAGTCGCACTTGTCACCGCCTCTACCGGCGGCATCGGATTTGCCATTGCACGCGGCCTGGCAGAAAGCGGGGCTGAAGTGATTATTAATGGACGCAGCGTAGAGTCCGTCAATAAGGGCATTCAGCAGCTTCAGCAGGTAGTGCCTGGCGTTCAGGTTCGCGCGGCGATTGCCGATCTCAGCACACCTGACGGCGTCGAATCGCTGCTAAAAGTGGCGTCTAATGTCGATATTCTGGTGAACAACGCCGGGATTTACGGCCCACAGGATTTTTACGCTACCGACGACGACACCTGGAATAACTACTGGCAAACCAACGTGATGTCTGGCGTCCGGCTGTCGCGCGCGCTGCTGCCCGGGATGGTGCAAAAAGGCTGGGGCCGCGTGGTGTTTATCTCTTCTGAATCGGCCTGCAACATTCCCGCAGACATGATCCACTACGGCGTGACGAAAACGGCGCAGCTGTCGCTGGCACGCGGTCTGGCGAAATTCGTCGCCGGAAGCGGCGTCACGGTGAACAGCGTCTTGCCGGGTCCGACTATGTCAGATGGTTTTGCCGAGATGATGAAAGACGAGAGGGAGAAAACCGGGAAATCGCTGGAAACATTGGCGAAAGAATTCGTCATGGCCAATCGTCCAGCCTCGATTATCCAGCGTGCCGCCACGGTGGAAGAAGTGGCAAACATGGTGGTTTATGTTTGCTCAACTCAGGCTTCCGCCACCACCGGCGCAGCGCTGCGTGTCGATGGTGGTGTCGTGGACGATATTATTTAATGACTCAACCGGTGATCCGGCGAGCGGTAATAAAGTGCGAATGCCAGTAATCGTTCGCCAGCGTTGAGACCGTGACGCCCTGGCTGGTGGAGGCGTGGATAAACTGACGATTGCCGATATACACCCCCACGTGGCGTCGGTTAGGCCCGGTCTGGAAGAAAATCAGATCCCCGGCTTTAAGACGGTGTTCCGCTACCTGAACGCCACGGTGGATCTGCTCCCCGGTGGTACGCGGCAGCGAAAGATGCGCCGCGTCACTGAATAAATGCTGCATCAGCGCGGAGCAATCCACGCCACGATGGCTGGTGCCGCCCCACTTGTAGTCCGTCCCTTTCCATTTTTGGTATTGCGTCAGGATCCGTCCACGAAGCGGGCCGGTATCCTTATGCTCCAGCGCGGTCTTCGCGGTAGACGCAGAAAGCGGATGATGTTGCGATAACATCGATGCGGGCAGTTGAAAACTTAATGCAGCAGAGGCAAAACTTAACGCGATTATTGAAATAAGAAGTCTAAAAATCATAACGATAACTTAAATTGAGTGAATTTTTCCTTACCAGTGAGGAGACCGTGTTCCCCCGAATCACCTTTCGAGGTGGCGATAATATAGACAGATCGTTTTTTGAACAAAGCCTGATGAATCCAATATCGGACTCAGCGAGTGTCGCAAGAATGAGAAAAAAATCGGCGTGGTATAAGGACTGGAGAGGTAAAGCAGGTAAACTAATGAGCAGAATGTGTATTTCAGCTAAGACGTATTTATGACCAATATGATTGCCGATGAGGCAGTGGCCAAATCCCGAGTGCTGTCCGTTTTTGATTTTGATGGAACGTTGACGCATCACGACAGTTTTATCCCTTTCCTGCGTTTTGCCTTTGGTAAACGTTATTTTGCCGGGCGTCTGGTGCGTATGGCGCTACCCACCCTTCACTGCGTCCGCCGCAAACTGACGCGCGATGAGCTCAAGGAAGTGCTGATTAAAACCTTCCTGACGGGCGTGGATGAGCACTGGATGCGCGAGCAGGCGGAACTGTTTTGCGAGAAATACTGGAACAAACTGATGCGTCCGGCAGGGGTTATGGCGGTTGCGGCTGAAGTGAATTCCGGCGCAGAAGTGACGATCTGTTCAGCGTCGCCCGCGCTGGTTCTCCAACCATGGGCCGATAAGCTCGGCATTAAGCTGATTGGTACGCAATTGGAAGTGGCAGACGGCAAACTGACCGGGCGTATCACCGGGCACAACTGCCGTTGCGCGCAGAAGGTGGCCCGACTTGAGCGTGTGTATGGCAATCTGAGCGATTATCACCTGCGCGCCTGGGGCGATACGCGTGGTGATCATGAGCTGCTGGCCGCGGCACAAGATCCCCACTGGCGTCATTTCCATCCGCCTAAAGCGCGTCGTCATTCACCGATCAAGAACTAGCTGCGGCCTGTTGCCCTCACCCCGTCCTCTCCCACGGGGAGAGGGAGTAAACACAAATGGCAACCTCAGTTGCCGTTTTGCTTTTACCTTACGCGGTCTGTTGCCCTCACCCCGACCTTCTCCTACGGGGAGAGGGAGTAAACACAAACGGCAACCTCAGTTGCCGTTTTGCTTTTACCTTGCGCGGTCTGTTGCCCTCACCCCGACCTTCTCCTACGGGGAGAGGGAGCAAACACAAACGGCAACCTCAGTTGCCGTTTTGCTTTTACCTTTCGGCTCGTTTCCCCGGGAACATCACGCTCACGATAATTCCCAGTGCCAGCACGCCCAATACCACAAACAGACTTGCCGTGGCGGAAATGCTATAGCCGTGATGCCAGAAGTGATCTGTTGCATTCAGCCCCAGCTTAAAGGCAACGAAGAACAGCAGCAGAACCACTGATTTCTCCAGATGCACCAGATACTGCTTCAGCGCTTCGAGCACAAAATAGAGCGTACGCAATCCGAGGATCGCGAACATCATGGCGCTGTAGATAATCAGCGGTTCACGGCTAACGGCGATAATCGCCGGCACGGAGTCAAACGCAAACATCACGTCAGACAGCTCAACTACCGCAACGCACAGCAGCAGCGGTGTGGCGTAGCGTTTCGCTTTCTTCACCCGGCCAACCATCACGTCCTCGTTTTCGGGTTTCTCAAGCTCTGCATCTACCTCTTTTTGCGTCAGAAGAAATGCGTTACTGCTGATCTTCGGCCAGACCGGATAAAAGCGTTTCACCAGTCGATAGGCCAGATGATGCGAGTAATCCTCGACCTCATCGCTCTCTTCGTTGCGTCTGAGCATCATCAGCGCCGTCCAGCCCACCACCAGCGCGAAGATCACTTCCACGTATGGCCCAAGACTCAACAGGCTGGTGCCGATGGCCACAAAAATCCCGCGGAACACAATCGCCCCCAGAACGCCCCAGTACAGTACCCGGTGACGATATTTATCCGGCACCCCGAACCAGGCGAAAATCGCCATCATCACGAACAGGTTATCAACCGAGAGCACCTCTTCCAGCGCATAACCGGTGAGGAACAAACTCGCCACCTCTGCGCCGTGGTGAACGTACAGAAACCCCGCGAAGGCCATTGCCATCATGACCCAAAAAATGGACCACATCGCGGCGCTTTTCAGCGAAATAGGTTTGTCGTGACGGTGCATGAAGAGGTCGATAAACATCGCCCCCACGGCCATCACAACAAAGACAACGACGGTTTCCGTCGGGAAACCGAGATGAGCAGAAGCCATGACACAACCCTTTTTGAAGACAAATACAACCCATGCAGACTGGCGGAGCCAGTAAAGTAAAGAGTGGACTGTTTACGCACTCCTAAACATCCAGAGCACAACAGTCAACTCGAGAAAGTGTTGTACTTTACCTCAGAAGGCAAGCGTTATACATCTGCTGTGCTGACTTCAATTTCCAGCTGGGACACGTGCTTTTTGCAATGGTTAGCGCAATGAGATTTCACAAAAAAGCACTTTTTTGAAAGATACAATTTCGCGATGCGTCATACCGGTCCATTATCATTCCAATATCAATCAATGGGTTGCAAGTGGCTGGAAATAGAGTCGCTCTCTTTAGCAAGGCATCTATTACTTATAAAGATGTAGATAAATGAAATCCCTGGCAGCAGGTGATGGAAAAAGAACAATAACTGAATTCAGAAGGCCCACCTGTTCAGTGAGCCTTCTAAATTACCCCTAGTCCCTGGAAGTGAATGTGGCATTCACCGAAGTTTTCCCTGCGGTGGTTGGTACATCGGAGTTTGTCACCTCTGCAACGAGCAGCAGTACGCCGAGAGTGTTTGAGAAAACATCAGAGGTTAAACTGCCATCAGCACCGGTTTTACCTTTAGAAGGATTAAAGGTTGTCGTGATACTGAGATCATTATCCCTCAGGCTCAGAGCAACGCCGGGCATCGGATCATTATTAACATCATAAGCAGTAACCTTAACAACATTTGGCGTTGAAGAGCCCAACCCACCATGTCCGTCAACTAACATCGTCATCGTTAGGTGATCAACGATGAAAGTGAAGGTGGTTTTTTGAACCTGCGGCATGGTATTTCCTACTCTTGCGCTCAGATTCACTGTCTCAGCAACAACATCGGTCAATGATACGATAGCTTTACCATTCGCATCTGACTGGCTGGTCGTGGCTGACAAAGTGGCGTTGCCACCCACATTCCAGTCGACTGTACTGCCTGAGACAATATTGCCATTCGCATCCGTCACTGTCGCTGTGGCACGGTTTTGCGCTGTACCATTTGCAGTATGGTTATCATCATCAATAGTCAGGGACGAAACATGTGCAGTTGCGGTATTCGCCACAAAACTACTGGTTTTTGACTGGCCGTTGTCAGCGCCACCCGATTTTGCCGTCAGCGTCACCGTTTCCGCGTGCGTATCTGTAAACGACATCTCTGCCTGTCCGCTGGCATTCGTCGTACTGCTTACCGATGTCAGTCCGGCACTGCCCGTGATGCTCCAGGTTACAACCGTGTTCGCCAGAATATTATTTCCACTGTCCGTCACCGTTGCGGTTGCATGGTTCTGCGCCACACCGTCAGCCACACTACCATCTTTATCAATGGTCAATGCAGAGACATGTGCAGTGGCACCGTCTGCGATGAATGTCGTAGCCTGCGTTTTCTCCGCTGTACTGCCAACTCTTGCGCTCAGATTCACTGTCTCAGCAACAACATCGGTCAATGATACGATAGCTTTGCCATTCGCATCTGACTGGCTGGTCGTGGCTGACAAAGTGGCGCTGCCACCCACATTCCAGTCGACTGTACTGCCTGAGACAATATTGCCATTCGCATCCGTTACTGTCGCTGTGGCACGGTTTTGCGCTGTACCATTTGCAGTATGGTTATCATCATCAATAGTCAGGGACGAGACATGTGCAGTTGCGGTATTCGCCACAAAACTACTGGTTTTTGACTGGCCGTTGTCAGCGCCACCCGATTTTGCCGTCAGCGTCACCGTTTCCGCGTGCGTATCTGTAAACGTCATCTTTGCCTGTCCGCTGGCATTCGTCGTACTGCTTACCGATGTCAGTCCGGCACTGCCCGTGATGCTCCAGGTTACAACCGTGTTCGCCAGTATGTTATTTCCACTGTCCGTCACCGTTGCGGTTGCATGGTTCTGCGCCACACCGTCAGCCACACTACCATCTTTATCAATGGTCAATGCAGAGACATGTGCAGTGGCACCGTCTGCGATGAATGTGGCTACGGTGTGCTCCGATCGATTTCCTGCACTCGCCGTTACCGTAACATCTTCCGCCACGTTATCCGCGAGATTAAGGGTGGCAATTCCCTTACTATTCGTAACAGCAACCTGAGGCGTCAGCATAGCGGCAGTGCTACTATTGAGACTCCAGTTTACACTCACGCCTTCCATCGAATGATTGTCAGCATCGGTGATGAGAGCCTGAGCGATATTTGCGGTAGTTCCGTTTGCCGCTGCATTATTAGTCGACATAGAGACGGCAACATTATTGACAATCTGATCTGTAAAAACAGAATTAACCGACTCTTTTTTTCCTCCCGCACTTGCGCTTAGCTTTACCGTACCGGCCGTTGCGCTAGAAAAGTGAATAGTTGCATGGCCTTTGCTGTCAGTGCTGGTGTCGCTACTCACAATTTTAGCTCCGTTCCCAGTCGTCCAGATCACGGGGATTCCTGCTATTGGTTTTCCGCTTGTATCTGTGAGCGTTGCCAAACCCACATTCTGGTCGAGACCATCAGCTTTACTGTTATTTTTCGTCAACGAGAGATCTAGCGCTGCAACAGATTGGGTAAATGATGACGTGGTATGTCGAGTGATTGTTTCTGATGTCGCGCTAACGATAACCTGTTCCGCAGTTGTGTTGCTCAGATTAACGGAAGCATTGCCGTTAGCGTCTGTGATTCCCGTTGTCATATTGAGCTTCGCGGTTCCTGTCACGCTCCAGACATTCGAAGCATTTGCCACAGATTTACCATCAGAAGTAACCGCGTGGAGCGTCACTGTATTCGTCTTATCGCCATCGGCAGGACTATTGTCCTTAATCGTCGTCAGCACCATATCAGCCAGAACTGCAGAAGTTTCTTTCTTTTTATATTGGAGAATTATTTCATTATTGCGATTAACAATATCATTGCGACTGCCTGCGAGACTTCTCCGTAAAGCAACCTGATCAGGAGAGATTTGCGACTGCCATGACTGATCCAATGTATAATGAAGATTCAGGCTTACTTTTGTTTCATCCAAAGAATCCTGACCACGTTTATAATCTAATGCAGCGGTAATTAATGGAATTGGCGTGTAATTTAATCCGACTGTGACGGCCGATGGGTTGCTCTGCAAATGATCTTTATCGAATAACGCCACCTTGTCGCCATAATATTCTTCATACATGGCTTTTAACCCTAGCTGTGGGCAAGCAGGAAAATAGTTTTCCATTCGAATATCAAACCCGTCGGCAGGTTTCTCATGGTAGTTATCAAAATCCCTTGAACTATGCCATTCGGTAGTACCAACATAAGTATTAGCTGATAATTTTAAATAATCCGTCCAAGCTTCTGCGCCGAAACCAACGCGGCGATTTTTACCTGTGAAATCATTATCAAAAAATACATTTCCTCCGAACATCCACTTCTGGGTATAAAATGTACGAACACCCACGCCAACATTTCCTGTCGTGCGACCATCGGGAGCACGCAACCCTATCTGGGCAAATAGAGTTGACTTTTAATTTTCATAAACAGGCGTAAGAAAATCGAAAGAACTGTTATCCCAGTGTCCGTCATTATCAACATTCAGATTGATTTGCGCAGTACCGAAATAACTTAACCATTCCTCAACGGTTGTGACTGCTGCACCAGTAGCCATACTAGTGGCCGTATTTTTAATTCCATTGATGCCGTTAGTTGCAGTGCTATCAGCAAATCTCTGAGCTTCTGAAGAAAAAGGGATAACTATATTAGTTTCTTCGATATTTCCGGCTCCAGCAAGCACACTTGGAGCAATTATTGGGTATAACTGCATTGCAATCAATAACTTAGAAAAAAATCTACGTAGTTTACCCTTAGAATTCAGCCACAATGATTCCATTTTCGACATCCTATCCTCAACAAAAGTGAAATTTTTATTATGTTTACCACTACTAGCACTCATTAATCCCAATGAGTTAAAAATGATTATAATTAATAAAAAACATGAAAAATAGACTGTAATAAGTATTTTGCAAATATAACGCTATCGACACTCATTAATAAATCAAAATAGTTTATCTCAACGAAATATAATATCAGAAAAACTTTCGAAAAAATAACATCCCATTAACACCGCTTCTTGTCCAGGCACTAACATAAGTGACTTAATTTAGCATCTTTAAATTTGGCTTTAGCCCATTTATTCGCACGGAATTATTTTAAATTACATTGGCTCACTTAAGAGCATTAATAACGAAAATTCATTTTAAAACCACTATAGAAGGAAATAACAGATGCTTTTCGAAGATAAAAACAGAGTTAGCGTTGTTCGCGTCTCACCTGTGGATGCAGTGCCTGGTGTAACAACTACCATCACACTTTCAGCTACAGTCGTTGATATCGATAATGTGCCAGTGTCAGGTGCCACCGTAACATGGCACAACACGCTGGATGAAGTTGGGGTAAATGAAACATCAGATACAGACGCCTCTGGTGTAGCAATACTGGACGTTAAGCTCACTGACCTTACTGCGGGCCTCAGTGTTTTTCCTTTTATTGCTTATCTGGATTCAGACCCTTCGACTGGCGCTACAGGCACTATTCGCCTCGCCAGTACAGATAATCCCATCCCACAGATCAATGACGGCGGTGATTTTAAAATCGACCAGTATGACATCGCAAGCGGTGTGACTATCACTATCCAGGCATATCCAGATGCTACCCGTGGCGATTTGGTGAATTTTTATTGGGATGATATTCACTCACTTGGGAAAACTATTGCGGATCCTGCAACAGATTTCCCGTGGGTCATTAATGCTAAGACTTCGCTCCCGCCAGAATGTCTGGTCAACGGTCAGTACTCACTCTACTACCAGTTTAGGGACAGCAATGGCAACTTCGGTGTTTCCATGCCAAGGAAGGAAACTGTAAATGGCAGCCAACCAGCGCCAACTCTGTTGGCTCCTGATTTCCCTGAAGCCGACGGCAACGGCGGCTGGATTAATTCCATGCTGGCGCTGAATGGCACACCTGCCAGTGTGACGTGGAAAAATATGCAAAAAGGTGATTTGGTAAATCTCACCTGGGTTGTTTATGACCAAAATGGCGTGCAGTTGCTACTGGACGATCAGTTGGCAGGTACCGTCACCGATGAGCAGGTCACCGCGGGTAGTATGGATATTACTGTTCCATCTACTGATATCCCTCAGGGGATACAGAATGGTTCGGCCAAGGCCTGGTTCACCATGACCCCAGCTAACGGTAGTGATTTGCAATCCTCAGCTGTGGCTAATGTCGGTATTGATACTAAAGCATAACTCTCTTGCCCACATACTTAGCCGCATGTGGGCACTTATCAAACTAAAACGTGACGCTTATGAACACGACAAATGCAGGCATTATTTCTCTTTATCCCCCAATGCTGCCGCAAATGACAGCAGACAATGTCATTAATGTCGCAGATCTGATTAACGATGGCGGTGTGATAGTTGTGATAAACGAGCCCCAAGATGCTTTACGTGGGGATTATCTGACTTTGTACTGGAATGGTACTGCCGCAAATACGCTTTATACAGGAACCAATACACCTTCAGACTCTTATCCCTGGACGACAATTATCCCCTCTAGCGCCGTGCCGGATGGGAGTTATCAGGTTTATTATACTCGAGTAGATCAAGCCGCCAATATTGCGTCATCACTCATGACTACCGCAATCGTGCGTCGCAGCGATACGGGCGATCTGCCGGCCCCAGATTTCCCTGAAGCTAACAATAATACGATTACAGCTGATGACATTTATGACGACAGCACACCCGTTCATATTCCTGTTTATTCAGGAATGACATCTGGCGATCAGGTTACGATTTATTGGGCGGGTACAGATCATTACAACCAACCAGTCCCAGCCAGCGTTACTAGTCTTTCTTATATTGTTAAGGCAAACGATCTGATCAACGGATTTTCGGTGAATATTCTCGCACCCTATGTTTCCGTCATTGGCGTCGGAACAGCCTCATCCTGGTATTCAGTCCTCCCTGTGGGTGGCGTGGCCAAAAACTCCGACACAGCCGTAGTACAGATTGATATCACTCAGATCTCATTGATTGCCCCTATTTTCACTGAAGGTAATGACGGTTGGATCGATACCAACGAAGCCGTTAACGGTACGCCAATTGCTGTACCCGCTTATTCGGGGATCTCTGTCGGAGATGTTGTCACTGTCAGTTGGCAAGGCTATACCGGGAATAACCCCGTGGCTGGCAGCAGCGGTAGTGCATCACCACATGCTGTATCTGGCTCTGAAATCATCACCGGATTTCAAGTCACATTACCTTACGCAAATATGGCCCCCATTGGGGTTGGGACCCTACAGGCCTGGTATCAAGTCGACTATTCCGGTAGCAGTCAGCAAGGTATCTCGGCAGCAGCCCAGGTAAATTTGGATATTCTCCATCCTGGAATGCTGCCACCCCCCACTTTCCCTGCTGCTGCTGGGGATAACACGATCACCTCCGCAGAAGTTACCGCAGGCAACGGAACAGAAATGGATGTGACGTATAGCGGTATGACCACTGGAGATATTGTCACCGCCTTCTGGTTAGGCTATGTGACCTCGCCAGGAACACCTGTTCCCGGCACTCAGTGGACACAAACTCGAACGTTGACAGCTCAGGAAGCCCAATTATCACTCGCTGTCTTTCATATTCCCGCCAGCGCTATCACACCTGTGGGCAAAGGCTACGGAGAAGGTAAATATCAAGTTATGTTTAATAATCAAGGTGGTACAGCATCTTCAGTCGCGGCAGATGTTAAACTCGATTTATCATCTGTAGCAGAATTATCGATGAGTTGTAGCACAGGCGCCCCAATATTCGATCCAACGGTGATGGTTCGCCCCCTCAATACTGTCGTGATGTCTGGCCCTCCGGGTGCGGACGTTGAGTTATCTCTTGCCACAGGTTCTAGTGCCTGGTTTAACCCTAATGGAACCCAAACCCTACACCTACGTTTAGACAGTAATGGTCGAGCTTCAGCAGATGTGTATTCCTTAGCTGTAGGTAACGTTCTGGTAAGTGCTTACGTAATTACAAATCCTATTCTCAGCGCCGCAGCCAGTATGACTTTCACGAATTGGATTAATGGAAATGGCGATTTACAGTTTTATGGATTCACTACCGGCGCAAGTGCAGATGGAATAATGCCGTGCTGTGTATGGTTGAAAACGTCATCCTCCATTACCGCGACACAGGCCAGACTGACGTTGAATACCGGCGACGCTATTATCACTCAATCTGGGATCAAAATTGCCTTTATTGATATTAGTACCAGCCATGCGGGTGGTTTCGATGTTATCGACACAGTTGTGGAAACTGTCGCTTTTACGCTTTCTTTGCCTGATGTATCGAATGCCAACGTAACCGGCTCCTTATCATTTATTACCCCCCTTTAATTCAAAATATTATGGATAATATTATGTCATCAATTGATTCATCAGGCATGAGCCTGCTTTTTTATACCGGTGCGAACTATAGTGGTAACTACACCAGCGTGGCACACGGTGTGATGGGTACGCTTACCAACACATCTATCGGTTGGGCCTATAACTCTGTTGCAATGTCCGATATGCACGCCGCCGTTCTGAGTCAGGTCAACATTAACGACAGCAGTATTAATTATCAGCAGCATATTGAAGATGTTATTACCGCGAATATTTCCAGCCTGCCGGCACTCTATCCGTCAGCCCAACTTCCGTTGCAGTACCTGGGGCTAGACCCAGCAGTTGTCGCCGTTGTCTGGCTGGAAATGGATGATAACCAGGCCTCACCGAACGCGCTGGCATCCACTTCTCAGGTTGGTGGTAGTACAACAAATGTCACCACACTTACCCTTCCTGGGCACCGCGGCATGTTGAGCTTTGTCCCTCTGGCCGAAGGTAGCTCTGTAGTGGCAAACTGCCGCCTCGGGGATTACAACACGGCCAGCGGAACAGTTAACTGGGCCGGAAACGGCACGGTAGTGCTGGAGTATCTGGGTGGAATGATCAAGCTCATCAGCACTTCAGGCTTCCCGACGGGCTGGTCGTTTGGCGCACCGCAGATGAATTCGGACGGTAGCTGGAAAGTGGTACTGAACGGTGGTTCAACCTCTGCAGATTTTATCAGCGATCTAACCTCTGACAAAACCAGCATTGCGGATAATGGTGCCGATATCGCCACCCTTACGGCGACAGTGAAGGACAGCATCAATGGTCTGGTGAAAAGCGGTGTAACGGTAAACTGGAGCAGTACACTGGGCAATCTAAACACCCTGTCATCCGTAACGGATAGCAACGGCCAGGCTAACGTTCAGCTAAGCGACAATGACGCACCAGGCACAGCCACCGTAACAGCGGCCATCAGCGGCAACAGCAAATCGGTCAACGTAATTGTCTCAGCAGGCCCGGCTGGGTTGTCGTTATATAGCGACTTCAACTGGCAGGGAAGCAGTATGGTGTTGACCGAACAGCAGAGCACTTTATTGCGTGATCCGTTGTATTCCTGGAACTGGAAGTCGGTAAAAACCGGCAGTGAACGACTGATGGCACACTCTTTACTCACGTTGGATACCTCCACTTTTGACTTCCGCACCTACCGGGACAGCTATATCATTACGGATGTGTCAGACCTGACGGCCGACTTCCCGGCGATACTCTCTGCCCCGACGGTGCAAGGCACCACGCTGGGTGAAAACGATGTGGTCGTGCGCGTACTGCTGCTCCCGGATGACAAAACTCAGAAAGTGGTGGCCTGCGCCACCCAGACCTGGCCTCAGGTTATGAATACTGCGAGTGTGGCGAACGGCGTGTCGTCAGTCGAGGGAATACTGGTAGTACTTAACAAAACCAAAGGTCTTGTCACCGTGCCGCTACAGTTGGGGGTAATGGATGATAACGGTCTGGTGGCATGGCAATACACTACCACTTTGGTTGCCAGCTGGGATGAATCCCGTCAAATACCTTTAGTCGTACTGGGCAACGATGCCCCCACAGACTGGATACTGTACCCGGCTCAGCCAACAGCGAATGCGGGAGAGTTTAAAACGGCGCTTTCGGGTGTTCTAATTCAAAATAAATTTACCATGTACTGCGTGACGGATGCTGTTACCACGATGGTTCAGTCGAATGCAGTCAACCCAATTGGTTTTCACGGTACGCCGGGAGCAGAAATTACCGTTTCTGTAGACGGTCCGGCTTCCGTGGTCACCACAAATCCGGTCATTCTGGATGATCTGGGCTATGGTCGCGTCGATATTTCCAGTTCCCAGGCAGTAACCGTTGTTGTAACAGCCGTCGGCTCAGGATATACCGTTGTGGACAGCATGAAATTTGTGAGTGCTTATACCGTATCAAGTTTTGGCAATTATCAACTCACGCAGAATGCTCCTGCAGACGGCAGAACACCGAATATGGTATATGGCTATGATACTGCGAGATACCCTATGTACGTCGATCAGCATGCAGTATATGACACAGGCACAAATTCCAAGATACCATCGACAACCACTTTTGCTCTTGAAGTGACTGATACGTTTTCTGAAGATGTCAATGTGCATGTTTACAATAATGCGTATCCACTTGGAAAAATGAATTTTGTGGAATTCACTACACCAGAAATGGAAAATGATTACATTCACAAAGAATGATTTAATCAGCAAAGAACTATATACGAAGATTTACTATAATAATAATTAGATATCCCCATGCCCATAGACAACTTTTCTAGATGGGAGAGTACGCTTATGGGCACTTTAGAATGGGTTTATTATAATTCGGATTTCAAATACAAATAAAATTTATCCAATAATATGCAATTGCACAATTATTAAACTTGCTTTTTATTTATTTGACAGAATAAGGACTAACGAGACAACTTCAACAAATGGGGTTCGTCCTTGTTGAAAAGAGCTCTTTAGAGAGTGAATTTTAAACTGAAATCATTAGCTCACATTCTTTTGTAAGAGTCTGACAGCAACAAGATGTAAAAATATATCAGAAATAATCACCCTATAAACAATTTAATAAAGTGATACTAAAAGGAATTATCAATGAGTGGTAAAATAACCCTAGGCACTTTGCTTTCAGCATTAATTTCAGAGCCTGTCGAAGTTATAAAAATATTTTTAATACTTACTTTAGGCGAGTTGGGGCGATGGTTGTATGGTGGGGGCCGCATAAGAGAAATGGCGGGGGATTTAATTATCAGCCTACTTCTTTTTTACTTAATTCGCCCCCATATTATTCAACTTTCTGAAATGATAGGGACGAAAGTTTCCTCCGGCGCTATTGCTATCTGCATTGCATTAATTGGTTCACATGGAATAAGCCAGATTCTAATTTATGCGATTAAGAAAAGAACTGGGGTTGATATAGCAAAATTTCTATTTCGAAATAAACATTAATTTTAGTTATCCAAATTAGATTCTTACAACGATAACTATCTGTACAAACAATTAGTTATAAGCACCCATTATATTTGGAGAATAATATTTATTATTAATACGAAAGCAGATAAAAACACAATATCAACAATGGCATAGAGTGACCAGACTGAAGATTTTGCGTGTAATGTGATAGACAGGTTAAAAATCCAACAAGGCTTAAATTTCTAGCTTGTGAAAGTCTCTACACCAGCTAATTTAATATTAATTAGATAGTAAATAACAACTAGAATTAACTATCCTTCGTCAAAAGAAAGTTTCCGTAACAAAAAATATTTTTCAGATCAGAGCCTTAAGTCCCTATAATCACACCGGTCGACTCAGGGTTATAGGATACCGTAATAATATTTTCAGCAACATTATTGAGTCAAAAACTTGGCATTTTTTTATTGTTTGCATTAATATGAAATCAGTTAATAGTTATCAGTAACACTTTTAATCTCTTAAGCAGCTGCTCACGATACGTCAATGGATCCCTACAGGAAATACTAACAAATTTGGCGCATTGCACAATTCCCCTTCAAAAAATTCATTTTTTATGAAGAAAGCATTAAAATTTGAGCATTATTGCCGTCAAGAGTAGCGCAGGAACCAGGAGAGGTAATTGCGCGCTTATGCATTTTACCGCAACAATCAAAATGGCACGTTCAAAAATTAAACACTCTCTAAAAAATCAAATGATAATTACATTTAAACTAATTTGAGAAAAATATTGTGGGAATTCACTAAAAAAATAAAATATTGCAGTTACTCTATAGAGTTATATAAACAACTAACCACACACAACTCAATTATTTCAAAAGAATCATATTCAAAAAAAAACCTATGTATAAGATAACTGGATGAATATACTTAAAAAAAACAAATCTGACAACATAAAAATAAACCGACGCTTTTCATTTAATGCAGCGCTAATAGCATTGTGCAATTATTGGTAAACTACTATTAGTGATACCCCCCATAACATGGGCCCGCCAAAAGTAAAATGGCGTAACCATATGAAAGGTAGCATTATTTTTTTAATTGCAAATGGTAATCTATATTAGTTAGATATTGAGTGAAGCTTGACAAAATTTTTCACTCCTTTCCCTCCTTTTTTTGTTCTTAATGACTTATACTCGTTTACTCTTATAATGGACGAATCATAAATACCTTTTAAAATGAACGAAATCCTGTCATTGCAAAATTTGCCACTTTTGTTAACCGTATGCAAAATCATTACCAAGAACACAGTACAAGAACTGTTTATAGAAACCGTTACTCACGATGAAATGGTTTATCTTCAAAGAGTTAATGAAATTTGTTCGGAAGAGTTTAGATTTAAGATCGATGAATGCCGAATGTCAGTAGTTATTACTAAACCAATGCAGTCTCTGATGTGTATCCTTCCTAAATACACACCAGAGTTTGAAGCTCTGCATCCAATTATTAAAGAGTTTGGATTAAAATACGAACTATAATTTTTTATTTTGTAATTGACATCAACATATCGGTTATACTTGATATGATTGTTTTATTTTTTTGTCTTTTGTTCACATAAAGACCAGTCTTAATTCGTACATTTGGGACTTTAATTTTACATGTCCCTGGCGGAGAAAAGTAGGAGCTTAAACATTCAGGAAGAAGCATCATACCTTCCCCCGCACAGACAGAAATAAGCATCGATGTAGTATCTCTATCTGTTTCTCTAATATCAATGTATGGCGCAAAATCCCGTATACTTTTTGCTATAATCCCTTTTAGCTCTGGTGAAAAAACATCCTTCCTGATTAACAACTTAATATCCTTTATACTTTCAAAATCTTTTAAAGATTTTTCATGAATGCCCTCAGGCATTAATAAAAAAAGCCCTTCCTCACTTACTTTATGAAAAACAAAATTTTCTGTCAGAGCAATTTCGCGAAAAGAGATTATACCTACATCAGGATTTGTTTTTAGCGACTGAATTTCGTTACAAGAGACTGAAACTCGCCTACAACTTATTGAACAATTAGACTTACTTAACAATGAAGATATGTGCTGGTAGATAACAAATGGAACGCTAATATCACAAAGTAATTCGAACCTGGTAAGGTTTGCCGAAATGCCAAACTCGCTTTCTATAGCACAAAGAAGATCATAAACGGGTTTAATTTTTTCATATAAGTTAAATGCCAGTTCAGTTGGCTCTAGGTGGTTGTATTTTCTAACAAATAACTTCCCACCAGCCTTTTCTTCCAACTCATACATAACTCGAGTTAAAGGTGAGCGAGTAACACATAACTGGTCAGCAGCATGATTAATGCACCGAGTTTCGAAACAAACTATGAAATATTTTAATTTTTTCGACATTAGCAAAGCCATGCATACTCCGTTTAAATTTTTCAAGTTTTAGCATGAGAATAAAATATATGCATAATTAGATCATACCATTAAGCCGGATGTGTATGACGCTTTCATATATCTTTCAAAATCCCCTTGCAATCAAAATACAGTATACGTGTACTCTACTTGCGCAAAAATGACTTATCAAATGAATAATAATGGCACATTTTTTATGTTGCTTAAATTCTTCGTTTTTGCTCTCACTCAACTGTGTTAACCGAGATTTTTCATAGCAAACATTTTTCCATGCACATTTCTGTGCGAAAAATAGACAATATAGAAATAAAAATGCGGCACACTATATATTCTCATAGAACTTCTTTTTAATAAAACAGATTAAGCACGTTTAAGAAATAAATAATTAAAATAAAACCATTTTGTTACTAACGCAGCTATGCCTTTACAAGATATTAAACACAAGTGAGGAGATAAAACTGATGAATCAGAAAAATGAAATTATTGCGTTATTACGCTATGAAGAAGGTGTCCGGTATACACCTTACATTGACAGTCTTGGCTATCCGACCAGTGGGGTGGGCTTTAAACTTGGGCCACATGGCGCTTCGCTAAAAAATTATACATTTACGCTTAACGATAAGACCATTGACGCCTGGCTGAATAACAACATTGAACGTGTGCAAGCTGCCATGATTCAAAACCATGAGATTGCTGGTGCACTTTCACATTGTAGTCAACCCCGGAAGGATATTCTCACATCGATGGCATATCAGATGGGTGTCGGCGGACTTGGAGGATTCCACCAAATGCTTAAAATGATTACACAAGAAAACTGGGATGGTGCAGCGTTACAAATGTTGAATAGCGTTTGGGCACGGCAGACACCGGACAGAGCCAGACGCCACGCTGAAGTAATGAAATCTGGAGAATGGCAACCCACATATTTTGTATGATTTAATTAACCCACATGGCTATGTGGCGCAACAAATAACGGGCGGTACCATTTATGAATACCAAATAACGGTATAAATTATTGTTGTTAATATTTACTTCATTCGAGATCCCCAAAACAATTAGTGAGCGACATTGCGCAATCAGGCAATATGGCCTGTTAGTTAGAACGCTGCTGTATCTCGGGTTCATATTATCGCACATGAGCCAGCGCCTGCGCACAGGCCCAGGCGCTGGCCCACGCCCACTGGAAGTTATACCCGCCAAGCCAGCCGGTCACATCCATCACTTCACCAATAAAGTACAGCCCTGGCACGTTGCGGGCTTCCATGGTGCGTGAAGAGAGTTCATCGGTGTCGACACCGCCGAGCGTCACTTCCGCTGTGCGATACCCTTCGGTGCCGTTTGGCTGAACGCGCCAGTTCGTCAGCGTGTCGACCAGCGCTTGCTGCTCGCGGCTGTTGAGCTGCTTGAGCGTCACATCCGGAATTTGCCCCAGCAGCTGCAGGCACTCAATCAAACGCTTCGGCAGTTGCATCGCCAGCGTATTTTTCAAACTTTGATTCGGATGTTCAGCGCGTTGCTCGGTGATAAAGCTGTCCAGATCGCAATCCGGCACCAAATTCACCGTCACAAATTCACCCGGCTGCCAGTAGCTGGAAATTTGTAACACCGCCGGTCCAGAGAGACCGCGATGGGTGAAGAGCAGATTTTCGCGAAAAAGCGTCCCGTCTTCCGCGGTGATGGTAGACGAAACCGATACGCCGGAGAGCGTCTGGAGCTGTTCCAGCAGCGGCTTGTGCAGCGTAAAGGGCACCAGCCCGGCGCGCGTGGGCAAGACCTTCAGGCCAAACTGCTCCGCAATTTTGTAGCCAAACGGCGTAGCGCCCAGCCCAGGCATCGACAGACCGCCGCTGGCAATCACCAGATTATCGGCGCTCACGGTGTCACCGTTCAGCTCCAGGGTATAGCCGTCGTCATCGCGGGTCACGTTCAGCACGTCGGTGCGCAGGCGCGTGATAACGCCGCCCTTTTCGCATTCTGCCACCAGCATATCGACAATCTGCTGTGCGGAATCATCGCAGAACAGCTGTCCCAGCGTTTTCTCGTGCCAGGCAATGCCGTGTTTCCCCACCAGTTCAATGAAATCCCACTGGGTATAACGCGCCAGGGCAGATTTGCAAAAATGACGGTTTTGGCTCAAATACGCGGCGGGTTCAACATATAAGTTAGTAAAATTACAGCGCCCCCCGCCAGACATCAGAATCTTGCGTCCAGGCCTCTTGCCATTATCCAGCAGCAGCACACGTCGACCCGCCTGTCCGGCCATTGCCGCACAGAACATACCCGCCGCACCGGCGCCAATTACAACGGCATCAAACCTTTCCACATCAAAATCCTCTTGTTTTACCGGCGCGAATTGTAAAGTTTCCTATGTGGTCGCACCAGCGCAAATATCCGATATCTCAGTCATTTACTTGAAATATAAAATATATTTCTTTACCGGACACATACAAAGCAGAAGGTATATCAAAAAAAAGCTATATTTCACTTTGCCCGTTGCGCGTTTGTCCTGGATAATGCGCCGCGTTCATGTCCTCCAAAATGGCGTAACGTCCTATGCTACATTTGTTTGCTGGTCTGGATTTACATACCGGACTTTTATTATTGCTTGCTCTGGCATTTGTCTTGTTCTATGAAGCTATCAATGGCTTCCACGATACGGCGAACGCAGTAGCTACCGTTATCTATACTCGTGCTTTACGATCGCAAGTTGCGGTTGTGATGGCGGCTGTATTTAACTTCTTTGGTGTTCTCCTTGGTGGTCTAAGCGTAGCCTACGCCATCGTTCACATGCTGCCTACAGACCTCCTTCTGAATATGAGTTCAGCCCATGGTCTGGCGATGGTATTTTCAATGCTGCTTGCCGCGATTATCTGGAACCTCGGAACCTGGTATTTCGGTCTGCCTGCATCCAGTTCTCACACGCTGATCGGCGCGATTATCGGTATTGGGTTAACCAACGCCCTGATGACCGGTACGTCAGTCGTTGATGCGCTGAATATCCCGAAAGTGATGGGGATTTTTGGTTCGCTTATCATTTCCCCCATCGTGGGCCTGGTCGTTGCGGGTGGATTGATTTTCATCCTGCGCCGTTACTGGAGCGGAACCAAAAAACGCGCCCGTATTCACCTGACGCCCGCAGAGCGTGAAAAGAAAGACGGCAAGAAAAAGCCGCCATTCTGGACGCGTATTGCTCTGATTATTTCCGCTATTGGTGTGGCCTTCTCTCATGGCGCGAACGACGGCCAGAAAGGCATTGGCCTGGTGATGCTGGTATTGATTGGCGTAGCGCCGGCAGGTTTCGTGGTTAACATGAACGCCTCCGGCTACGAAATCACCCGTACCCGCGATGCCATCAATAACGTCGAAGTTTACTTCCAGCAGCATCCTGCGCTGTTGAAGAAAGCCACCGGCGTTGACCAGTTGATTCCTTCGCCTGAACCGGGTGTGTCCACCGCACCTGGCGAGTTCCATTGCCATCCGGCAAACGCGATCAACGCGCTGGAACGTGTGAAGGTGATGCTGGGTGATATCGAAAGCTACGACAAACTGTCCGTCGATCAACGTGGTCAGCTGCGTCGTATCATGCTCTGCATCTCTGATGTGACTGATAAAGTCGCGAAGTTGCCAGAAGTGAACGCAGACGATAAGCGCCTGCTGAAGAAACTGAAAGGCGATATGCTCAATACCATTGAGTACGCGCCAATCTGGATCATCATGGCGGTCGCGCTGGCGCTGGGTATCGGTACGATGATTGGCTGGCGTCGTGTTGCTACTACTATCGGTGAAAAGATCGGTAAGAAAGGCATGACGTATGCGCAAGGTATGTCCGCGCAGATGACGGCTGCGGTCTCTATCGGTCTGGCGAGTTACACCGGCATGCCGGTCTCCACCACTCACGTACTGTCTTCGTCCGTGGCGGGTACCATGATTGTTGACGGTGGCGGTCTGCAACGCAAAACCGTGACCAACATTCTGATGGCCTGGGTGTTTACCCTGCCGGCGTCAATTCTGCTGTCAGGCGGTCTGTACTGGATCTCCCTGAAGCTGATTTAACGAAAAGCGTGCATAAAAAAGCGGGTCAGGAAACTGACCCGCTTTTTTTATCCTCATTTTCATACTCAATGCCAGATCAGGAGCGCCACCATACTCACCACAACCAGTCCACACAGGGCGCTGGTCAAAATGAACTGACAACGTAAACGCTCGCAACGACGGATAAATTCATCGTCATGATGATCGCGATAGCGTTGGGCGTAGATGTACCACACCAGACGCATCTGTTTGCTGGGCTGTCCATGCGACGTGAAGAAGCCTCCACCATCCACATACTGATAAAGCAACGGATCGCAACCACGAAGTACCACTAATAGCGCGCGTAATGATGAGAAATAACGCGCCATATTCACTATGCAAACCACACATAACGCCCAAAACAATGCGACAGTGCTAATCATACTTCCTCCCCGGCGTCCGCCCACGAAGCAAGGCTTCTGGACAACCGCACCCCAATGCCCTGACAGACAGTTCAGTGAAAGAATGACGAAAGTCGATCGGGTTCACGTTTAATTATCCGAACGGCTCATTCAATAGTGTAGGAGATCCGCTAATTTTTTTGCCACAAGGTTAATCGTTATCAACACCAAAGCTTGATAATTTTCGCTAACTGGGCCGTAATAAAGACAGATAGACGACGGCTTCACTCATGGGTCATCGATAACTTAAGGAAGGAGTAACACTATGGCTTACAAACACATTCTTATCGCGGTAGACCTCTCTCCTGAGAGCAAAGTGCTGGTTGATAAAGCGGTATCCATGGCACGTCCCTATAACGCGAAAGTTTCTTTGATTCACGTTGATGTGAATTACTCCGATCTCTACACCGGCCTCATCGACGTCAATCTTGGCGACATGCAGAAGCGCATTTCTGAAGAAACTCACCACGCGTTAACTGAGTTGTCCACCAACGCGGGATACCCGATTACCGAAACTTTAAGCGGTAGCGGCGATCTCGGCCAGGTGCTGGTTGATGCGATTAAGAAATACGATATGGATTTGGTGGTTTGCGGTCATCACCAGGATTTCTGGAGCAAACTGATGTCTTCTGCGCGTCAGCTGATTAACACCGTTCACGTTGATATGCTGATCGTCCCACTGCGTGACGAAGAAGACGAGTAATTCTGTATCCCTTCACCCCAGCCCTCTCCCCATAGGGGAGAGGGCGTAAAGACAGCTCCGGCTACTTCCCTCTCCCTGTGGGAGAGGGTTATAGGGTGAGGGCATCAGCCCGCACTCACCTCAGCCGTTCCCGAATAAATATCAAACCGGTGCCCTTTGGTCACCACGGCATTTGTCGTCACCACGTCCGCCAGCGGCGGTGCGTAATCAGGGCGCTTCACCACCACCCGTTTTGTGGCCAGCAACCGCGCAGGTTCCAGCAAACCATCCGCATCTAAATCCGGTCCCACCAGCGACTGAAACACGCGCATCTCTTTTTTGACCAGCGCGCTTTTCTGCTTATGCGGGAACATCGGATCGAGATACACCACCTGCGGACGCGGCGTGATATCCGTCAATGCCGTCAGGCTCGACGCATGAATCAGCCGTAAACGTTCCTGTAACCACGCGCCTATCTCTGGATCGGCATAGCCGCGCGCCAGACCATCGTCGAGCAGCGCCGCGACCACCGGGTTACGCTCCAGCATACGCACGCGACAGCCCACGGACGCCAGCACAAAGGCGTCGCGGCCCAGCCCCGCCGTTGCATCCACCACGTCCGGCAGATAACGCCCTTTGACACCCACCGCTTTCGCTACCGCTTCCCCGCGACCGCCGCCAAACTTACGCCGATGCGCCATCGCGCCGTCAACGAAATCAACAAAGATGCCGCCGAGCTTGGGCTCATCACGCTTACGCAGTTCAAGATGTTCCGGCGTCATCACCAGCGCCATCAAATTTTGTTCATCGTGTTCAAGCCCCCAGCGGGCCGCAAGAACAGATAAGGCGCCGTCTCCGGCGCCTGTTTCATCGACTAAGCAGATTTTCACGCTGCGATCAGCCTTTGATACCGTAATGCTCAAGCATCGCGTCCAGCTGCGGCTCGCGGCCACGGAAGCGTTTGAACAGCTCCATTGGCTCCTCAGCCCCCCCGCGCGTCAGGATGTTATCCAGGAACGACTGACCGGTTTCACGGTTGAAGATCCCTTCTTCTTCGAAGCGAGAGTAGGCATCTGCGGCCAGCACGTCTGCCCACAGATAGCTGTAATAGCCTGCCGCGTATCCGCCAGCAAAGATATGGCTAAACGCGTGCGGGAATCGGCCCCACGTAGGACCAGGGATCAGCGCGACCTGCTTTTTAATTTCAGCCAGGGTTTCGAGGATTTTTGCCCCCTGCTCTGGGCTGAATTCGGCATGCAGACGGAAATCGAACAGACCGAACTCCAGCTGGCGCAGGATAAACATCGCCGCCTGGTAGTTTTTCGCGGCCAGCATTTTATCCAGCAGCGCTTTTGGCAGCGGCTCGCCTGTTTCGTAATGGCCAGAGATAAACGCCAGCGCGTCCGGCTCCCAGCACCAGTTTTCCATAAACTGACTTGGCAGCTCGACGGCATCCCACGGAACACCGCTGATACCCGACACACCCGCCGCTTCAATACGCGTCAGCATATGATGCAGACCGTGGCCGAATTCGTGGAACAGAGTGATCACTTCATCGTGCGTGAATAGCGCAGGCTTGCCGCTAACCGGACGGTTAAAGTTACAGGTCAGGTAAGCGACCGGTTTTTGCAACGAACCGTCGGCTTTACGCATCTGGCCGACGCAGTCGTCCATCCATGCGCCGCCGCGTTTGTTTTCACGCGCATACAGATCCAGATAGAAACTGCCGCGCAGTTCGTTTTTCTCGTCATACAGCTCGAAGAAACGCACTTCCGGATGCCAGACATCCACGTCGGTACGCTCTTTGGCGGTAATGCCGTAAATGCGTTTCACCACTTCAAACAGGCCGTTTACGGCTTTGTTCTCGGGGAAGTACGGACGCAGCTGTTCATCGCTGATGCTGTACAAATGCTGTTTCTGTTTTTCGCTGTAGTAGGCGATGTCCCACGGTTGCAGGTCGTCGACGCCAAACTCAGCGTTCGCAAATGCGCGCAGCTGTGCCAGCTCTTTTTCGCCCTGCGGACGCGCACGTTTTGCCAGATCGGTTAAGAACTCCAGAACCTGCTGTGGGTTTTCCGCCATTTTGGTGGCGAGGGATTTTTCGGCGTAGCTGTCGAAGCCCAGCAGCTGTGCCAGCTCGTGGCGCAGCGCGAGGATTTCGGCCATCACCGGGCTGTTGTCCCATTTCCCGGCATTTGGGCCCTGATCAGACGCACGCGTACTGTACGCGCGGTACAACTCTTCACGCAGCGCCTGATTGTCACAATAGGTCATGACCGGCAGATAGCTCGGGATATCAAGCGTTAACAGGAAACCTTCCTGCTCTTTCGCTTCGGCCTGCGCTTTGGCCGCCGCCAGCGCGCTCTCCGGCATGCCCGCCAGTTCAGATTCGTCGGTAATCAGTTTCGACCAGCCCATGGTGGCATCAAGAACGTTGTTGCTGTACTGATTGCCCAGCTCTGACAGACGCGCGGCGATTTCGCCGTAGCGCGTTTGTTTCTCTTTTGGCAGGCCAATCCCGGACAGTTCAAAATCGCGCAGCGCGTTATCGACCGCTTTTTTCTGGGCGATATCCAGTTTGGCGTAGTTCTCACCGTCGCGCAGATCGCGATAGGCGTTGTACAACCCTTCGTGCTGACCCACCCAGGTGCTGTATTCCGACAGCAGCGGCAGCGTTTGCTCGTAGGCTTCGCGCAGTTCCGGGCTGTTTTTTACGGAGTTCAGATGGCTGACCGGTGAGAAAAGGCGACCCAACACGTCATCCACTTCGGCCAGCGTCTGGCACAAATTCTCCCAGGTGTACGGTCCGCCCTTCGCGACCACGCTTTCTACCGCCGTGCGGCAATCGTCCAGCGCTTTGGTGACGGCTGGAACGACATGCTCTGGCTGGATTTTAGAAAACGGCGGTAACGAGAAAGGCGTCAGTAATGGATTGGTCATAAGCGCTGTCCTGTAGAAATAGATGAATGAAGCGCGCATCCGGCGCTGTGCATATTGTTTGTAGAATGGGGTTAAGTGTAGTGAATTTCAATGCCAAACGTTGCGCTTTCGCGGCGGCGATGACTTTTCTGTATACTGTGGCGATATGCTATTTTTTGCCCGACCGCGCACCGCGATCCGGCTCTACGTTTACTTACTGGAACACCTTTACCCATGCTCAGTTATCGCCACAGCTACCACGCGGGCAACCACGCCGATGTCCTCAAACATACCGTTCAGAGCCTGATTATCGAGTCTCTGAAAGAGAAAGATAAACCCTTTCTCTATCTGGACACCCACGCGGGCGCGGGCCGCTACCAGTTAAGCAGTCAGCACGCGGAGCGTACCGGTGAATATCTGGAAGGTATCGCTCGCATCTGGCAGCAGGACTCTCTCCCCGCCGAGCTGGAGCCGTACATCAACGTAGTGAAGCATTACAACCGCAGCGGCCAGTTGCGCTACTACCCTGGCTCCCCGCTGATTGCTCGCCAGCTGTTGCGCGAACATGACAGCCTGCAGCTGACCGAACTGCACCCAAGCGATTTCCCGCTGCTGCGCTCTGAATTCCAAAAAGACGCCCGCGCGCGCGTGGAAAAAGCTGATGGTTATCAGCAGCTTAAATCCAAACTGCCGCCGGTTTCCCGTCGTGGTCTGATATTGATCGACCCACCCTACGAAATCAAAACTGACTATCAGGCGGTAGTGACCGGTATTCACGAAGGCTATAAACGCTTCGCGACCGGCACTTACGCACTGTGGTATCCGGTGGTGTTGCGCGCGCAAATCAAACGCATGATCAAAGAACTGGAAGCGACAGGCATTCGTAAAATCATGCAGATTGAACTGGCTGTACGTCCTGATAGCGATCAGCGCGGCATGACGGGCTCGGGCATGATCGTGGTTAACCCACCGTGGAAGCTCGAAGCACAAATGAACAACGTGCTGCCGTGGCTGCACAAAACGCTGGTGCCAGGCGGAATTGGCCATGCCACAGTCAGCTGGATCGTGCCGGAGTAATCGCAGTCATCGGTGGAAACTATTGATTTCAGGTATACAATCGCGGCAATCAGAAATTAAGGACAAGACCCATGAGCAAGCATTATGACTACATCGCCATTGGCGGCGGCAGCGGCGGTATCGCCTCTATTAACCGTGCAGCCATGTACGGCCAGAAATGTGCGCTGATCGAAGCCAAAGAGCTGGGCGGCACCTGCGTTAACGTCGGTTGTGTACCGAAAAAAGTGATGTGGCATGCTGCGCAAATTCGCGAAGCCATCCACATGTACGGCCCGGATTACGGTTTTGACACCACTATTAATCACTTCGACTGGGACAAGCTCATTGCCAGCCGTACCGCCTATATCGACCGTATTCACACGTCGTACGATAACGTGCTGGGTAAAAATAATGTCGATGTCATCAAAGGTTTTGCGCGCTTCGTCGATGCCAAAACGATCGAAGTGAATGGCGAGACGATCACTGCCGATCACATCCTGATCGCCACCGGTGGCCGTCCGAGCCATCCGAACATTCCGGGCGTTGAATTCGGTATCGACTCAGACGGTTTCTTCGAGCTGCCAGCGCTGCCGAAACGCGTTGCCGTGGTTGGTGCGGGTTATATCGCCGTGGAACTGGCGGGCGTGATCAACGGGCTGGGCGCGGAAACGCATCTGTTTGTGCGTAAACACGCGCCGCTGCGCAGCTTTGATCCGCTGATCGTCGAGACGCTGGTTGAAGTGATGAATACCGAAGGCCCGACGCTGCACACCCACGCGGTGCCGAAAGCCATCGAGAAAAACGCCGACGGTAGCCTGACGCTGCAATTAGACGACGGCCGCAGCCAGACCGTTGACTGCCTGATTTGGGCGATTGGTCGCGAACCGGCTAACGACAATTTCAACCTGGCGGTGACCGGCGTTAAAACGAACGAGAAAGGATATATCGACGTCGATAAATTCCAGAACACCAGCGTTCCGGGCATTTATGCGGTCGGTGATAACACCGGTGCCGTTGAGCTGACGCCTGTCGCCGTGGCAGCGGGTCGTCGTCTGTCAGAACGTTTGTTCAATAACAAGCCGGACGAGCATCTGGATTACAGCAACATTCCAACCGTGGTCTTCAGCCATCCGCCAATCGGCACCGTCGGTTTAACCGAGCCGCAGGCGCGCGAGCAGTATGGTGACGACCAGGTGAAAGTGTACAAATCGTCATTCACCGCGATGTATACCGCCGTCACTTCGCATCGCCAGCCATGCCGTATGAAGCTGGTTTGCGTGGGGCCGGAAGAAAAAATCGTCGGCATCCATGGCATTGGCTTTGGTATGGACGAGATCCTGCAAGGCTTTGCGGTGGCGCTGAAAATGGGTGCAACGAAGAAAGACTTCGACAATACCGTGGCGATTCACCCTACCGCCGCAGAAGAATTTGTCACCATGCGTTAATGCAACTTCACGAAAAACTGGCTGTAAGAGGCCAGTTTTTCGTCTGTCGATGTGCAATATATCGACTCATCACTCAATACCTGTTCACTCCCTCCTGTTGAAAATGTCATTATTTTATTTCCGGCTGCTTATTATCGTCAGTTTTTTAAGATCTCGCTTCCTTTTTCCATATATTTGTCACGTAATTAATAGTTAATGATAACTGATAGATGATCGTAATAAATGACGATACACTCAACGTTCTAATTTAATTATTTTGTAAGACTCCTCTCTTTTACAGGCAGACAACAGACATGAAAGCAGGTGAAAATGACGGGAAGTTCAGGATTACATTCACTTAAAACATTGAGCTGTTTTGCCGCAGTGACATTTTTTTCAACCAGTCAGGCCTGCACAACGGAATGTTTGTTTGAACCCAATGTCGTCAATATTTTTTATTTGATCTCCATGGTGTCCAAACCGTTATTTTTCATCATAATGGGTTATATTGATGAGCTTGATCATTTATCCCCGGCACAATTTTTTGCGAAAGTCAGATCGGTTTTAGGCATTCTCATTTTCTGGAGTGCTGTGCTGACCTTGCTGAGTTCAAGAAGCCTTGAGGCGAGTTATTTACTGCAAAGCGGGATCCTCATCAACATGGCGGCGATCTATTTTCTCTACCCGTTCCTTGTAAAAGGAAAGGATAAGCTGAACGTGTTGATATTGCTGGTGCTGGTAGGTTTACTGGGACTGCTAACGTTTGACGTATTACGTGCCTCTACGCCTAACGCAGGTATCGACATTTTTACGGATTATACCTCAATATGGGTTTGGCCCGGATATTACATTCTTGGCCATGTGTTTGCTGGCAAGCCATTCAGACGTTTTATGAACAACCCAGCCATTACTAAACTGGCAAAAATCCTGTTATTCCCTGCCTTAATGAGTCTCTATTTCAGCGAACTGTATCTGGTAAACCATCAAACCGTTTATGTGAGCCCATGGCTTCTGCTTGAGCATTCTCAATTATTCATTCTATGCACTATTTTATTTATTATCTTCAATCGCACAGCCATAAAATCGAAGGCCATTAAAAAGACGATAAACTTTATGGGTCCAACGATGGTGGGTGTCTACATTATTCATTACAGCGTTTATTATATTCTGGTCAGAGTATATGAACTCTTTAATCTGGGGATAACGCTGCACTCGCTGGTACTTGTTTTTCTCTTATCCGTGGTGATATCACGGTTGCTATCACAGAATAAATATACGTCGAAAATAATCACCTTCTGAAGGTTTGCTTCTATCTCATCAGCAGCGCAACCAGCGAGGAGTTGGCAATATCCAGGAAGAGTGCGGCTACCAGCGACAAAAGGATAAACGCTTTTGGTGAGGAGCCATGCATTGCTGTTGTCGTCGACATATTGGTAAAGGCTGTTGCAGTCGAGCCTAGCGCGATCCCCGCAAAACCGGAGGCGATGACGGCGGAATCGTAGTCTCTGCCCATCAGCGGAAAAACAATCAGAAGGATATACAGCACAGCGATAACAACGTGAAGCAAGAACAGAACCAGAACGGCCAATCCGACGTCCGCGAGCTGCCAGAGCTGCATGCCGATCAGCGAAAGTGCCAGAAAAAGTTCAAGCGACAAATCTGAGATCAGCGCCAGCGCACGGGTCCTGGCCGGCATGGCGATGCGCGGAAATAGCCGGGGGACGCCATTTGCAATGACCATCGCCATGACCAGGGCAGAGACAAACAGCGGCATTTTTATGCCCATATATTGCAGCACCGCGTCCATGCCATAACCCGATAAAATGGCAATATGGATAAAGGCGATCGTCCGCAACAGAACGAAATGGTTAATATCGTTTGCGCCATCACTGCCCAGGGCTTCAGGAAGACCAACAACGGGAAGCGATGCGCCGGTCGCTTTTAAGCGAAAGCGCGAAATAAGCCGGTGCGCGAGCGGCCCTCCGATCAGGCTCCCTGCAATCAACCCAAGCGTGGCAACGGCAATTCCAATCTCATGCGCATTTTCAATACCATAATGCGCATCAATCATCGGTGCCCAGGCAATGGCTGTTCCATGTCCTCCTGTTAACGCAAGCGATCCCAGCAGTATGCTTAGCGATGGAGGTAGCGAAAAGGCAGACACGACGGAGCTGGAAACCAGATTTTGAAGAACCATGAGTCCACTGGTCAGGCAGAAAAGAATGCACAGGGACTTTCCCCCGCGCGACACATCGGATAATCGAATATTGAGTCCAATGCTGGTGAAAAAATACAGGAGTAAAATATCGCGCGCACAGAGATCAAAACTAAGGTGGATATTCGTCAACGTATACAACAGACCGCAAACACTGGCGACCACCAGGCCGCCAGTGACTACGTTTGGGATCCCCCAGGTGTGAAACGCCTTCAGGGCCTGGTTGATCCTTATCCCCAGATACAGGGACAGGATCGCTACCGTCATGGAAACAAGAAGCGGTATTTCAATGAGGATGACCATAGCCCTAACGCTCCGCTCACGCCGACCGTTGCGTCGGGTAGGATTCTTTCATAAAGAACCCCAGCACCACCGGAATAGCGGCACAGAACAGAAGTGGCATCGCCGCAGCCTGCGCGATATCAAACAGACCCATATCCGTACCCGCTGCCATGCCTCGCTCGATGATCACGCCGGGGCGGCTCATCATGAAGCCCGCGAGGATAAACGACACACCGTTAACGATAGCGGCTGAAGTACCGACCTGATCTGGCTTCACGACGTCAGCGGCAGAACTGAACGGCAACATTGAACCGGAAGAGCCGAGCCCGAACAGGAAACACGTTACCAGAGCGAAGAGTAAACCTGGGTTTGGTACATAGAGCAGCGCCAGCAGCGTAACCAGCTGAATAGCCGCTCCCGCAATCATCAACGGTTTGCGCTTCTGAGTGATATCCGAGATTCGCGGGACAATGGCCGAGCCTACCGCCATACCAAGGAAGATGAGTGAGCCGCCGAAATTGGCCCATCCCGGATCGAAACCGTGAACTGACTGAAGAAGACGGCGCGCCCAGATAATCCCCATCGACAGCCATGTCGCGAACGTGGTGGCGCTCATGATCGACACGACGATGATGTGCGGCATTTTTCCCACGGTGATGATGTTCTTCACTACCGATTTCAGGAAAACGCCTGCCCCGTCCTGACCCATTCCTGTCGCCGGCGTGCGGTTGCGGACAAACACAAAAGCCAGTATCGCCAACAGCACCCCAAAGACGGCATAGCTGTTGAAGAAAATGCGCCAGTGCATTTGATCCAGCCCGATGTTGATCAGGTTTTGTGAGAAGGAAGACCCCGTCGAGGCCACCACCTGAACCAGGCCGAACATCACGCTGTATTTAGCCAACCCAAACCATTGCCCTCCAATAAATCCGGCGCCTACAAAGCCACAACAGGCGCCGCAGGCAATCACGAACTGCGCCACCAGCAACATTTCAAAACTTTGCGCATTGGCAAAAATGAAAATCCCGACGGTCACCAGTGAGATCGCGACTGGCGTGACCCGCCCGGCGCCCAGCCTGTCCAGTAATGCTCCGCTGAAAAACTGCCCTACCGCGAAGACCCACGTGTACACCGCCGCCACCATACTGACCTGTGCGATGGTAAGTCCGATATCCTGCTGAACGCGGAGGTTAGACGCGGAATAGCCCGTCTGGAAGCTGAAGAGAAATACGACGAAAGTGACCCCCAGAGCCCAAATCCACCAGGCTTTTGCGCCGCCCACGGGCTGCTCGTCACATCGTGTTGTCTGGCTGGATATTACATTTTTCATTTCCAGTCTCCCCTTGAGGTATGCACCTTATCCGGAATCCATCCTGGATAAGGTATTTGTCATTTTTGAAATCGCTTTAGCCTCTGCTATAGCGTTTAATGCCGGCGATATACGTCGCCTGAATTGCCCGGTCATCCCCCAGCGTCATTTGTACAAACAACGCCTCGTGGATGTCCTTCACGAACTGCATGCGATAATCGATAATTGGCGTCGATTTCATGTCGAGTACAACGATGTCTGCCTCCATTCCGGGGGCGATGCTGCCGACCTTGTCGTCGATATACATTGCCTGTGCGGTACCCCGCGTTGCCATGTAGTACGCCTGCGCGGCAGTAAGCGCGTAATCATTGAGCTGTGCGGCTTTATAAGCTTCATTGAGCGTGGTTAACATCGAGAAAGATGTTCCGGCGCCAAGATCGGTCCCGATCCCCACGCGAACAGGGCGTTCTTCCTGCATCGCGCGTCTGGCGTTGAAAAAACCGCTCCCGAGGAAGAAATTCGAGGTTGGACAATGCGCGATAGCCGAACCCGTTTGATGCATCGTGCATAATTCATCTTCGGTTAAATGGATGCCGTGACCGAATACCGCGCGCGGGCGGCACAATCCATAATGATCGTAAACATCGAGATACCCTTTTCGTTCCGGAAATAACGACTTAACCCACTCGATCTCCTCGAGGTTTTCTGCAATGTGCGTCTGCATGTAGCAATCCGGGTATTCGTCCCAGAGTGCGCCAGCAACGGCAAGCTGTTCAGGTGAGCTGGTAGGCGCGAAACGTGGCGTAATGGCGTACATGATGCGATTGTGACCATGCCATTTTTCGATGAGGGCTTTTGACTCCTCGTAGCTGGTCTGGGCGGTGTCGAGCAGGTAGTCCGGCGCGTTGCGGTCCATCATCACCTTACCCCCGGCGATCCGCATACCGAGACGGTCTGCTTCTTCAAAAAGCGCGTCAACCGACTGCGGGTAAACGGTGCAATACACGCAGCTGGTGGTGATTCCGTTTTTCAGACACTCGTTAAGAAACATTTTCGCCACCGCGCTGGCGAACGTCTTATCGGCATATCGCCTCTCCATCGGGAAGGTGTATGTATTAAGCCAGTCGAGCAGTTGCTCACCGAAGGCGCCGATCATGGGCGTTTGAGGAAAATGGACGTGACTATCAAGAAACCCTGCCGAGATTAGCGAGTCGGGACCATAATTCGTAATCTCAATGTCAGGCGGAAGCTGCTTTTCAATCACCTCTGCGGAGCCGAAATGGGTGATTTTTCCGCCGCCAAATGCGACGATCCCATCGGGTTCATATACCATCACCTCATCAGGTGCTTGTTTGAAAGGATCTCCTGTAAAGGTCAGTACGGGGCCACGGATTGCCGCTTCAGGTTTTACGGTATGGGGGACATTCATACGTTATTATCTCCCTTTATTGTGTAGAATTAAAAACAGGTGTGCAGGTCAAATCTGCATGTAAACCAGAATCTGGTCGTGAATAGCTGCCCATAAGAAACATCATTTATTAGGCGGCATTAACCTTCACAAAAATGATATTCCCTCCTTTTGAACACGCTTCATTCACTTATTTTCTTTCACTTCATTTTTTATTAACACTATCGACATATTTTCTCCATAAAATTTAATACAATGTGTACCGTATCAGGTTCGCCCAGCTCACGTCGCATGTAGAGGTTAATATCAAATAAGGATGATGTTATATTAGCCGTGTTCGCAACGCGATCGCGTCATTATCTTCATTTTCACAACTCTATAAGAAAAAAGGATTACTCACTCACAATGCATTAATTTTTATGAATAATGCGTCAGCTGCAAATGCCGTTAAAAAGGGAGCTATCTTTGTCCTTCAGGTTTCAGATTATGCCGATTAAATTACAGGAAAAAAGAAGAAATGACTCTATTGTATTGTCTCGTTTTGTATTTTAATCAGCTTAAATATATACATCCTGAAATTACATTTACGCTAATTTTAAAATGTATCATCAGTTTAAAATTTAAAAAATACCTGCCATGCGCGACTATAATTCATTCATTCTGATCAACACATAATTAACATCAGCAAACTAAAAATATACATTTAAATATCATAAGAACGCCGTAAGAATTCAAAACGCCAGGTGATATGTTCATTGCGCATTATTAAACCTTCGCAAATATCACGACAACACAATAAGGGAGGCGGTACGAACGTCGTTTTACACCCGTTGCCCTCTTATGAAGCAGAGTTCGCGTTAACATACATAAATCGTTGCAAAACGAATGCTCTGAATTTCACTCATCGTCTATACTGCAGAAATTGCGAGTAAAATACTTTAAATCAATCTGTTACGCGATTTTAGGGGTCTTAATATCCACTAATGATATGTGATCTACCGCACACTTCGCACCCCACAGACCGAAGCGAGTGTCTAAGCTTATTCTATGTCCGGGAAACACCCGTATTTGTGACAATGCAAACCGGAGGTCCTAACCACCATGTTCAACCAGAAATTACATGCTGCAGACATTATCGAGTTCGAAATCGCAGAAGAGCTGCGCTATGAGACCGATCCCTGCGAATTGAAACTGGATGAGATGATCGAGGCGGAGCCGGAACCAGAGATGATCGAGGGGCTGCCTGCATCCGATGCGCTCACCCCTGCCGATCGTTATCTGGAACTTTTTGAGCACGTGCAATCGACGCGCCTGTTTGCGGACAGCAAAACGTTCCCTGACTGCGCGCCGAAGATGGATCCGTTGGATATTCTGATTCGCTACCGTAAAGTTCGCCGTCATCGCGACTTTGATTTGCAGCGCTTCGTTGAGAATCACTTCTGGATGCCGGAAAACCTGACAACTGAATATGTCTCCGACCCCAGTCTGTCGCTCAAAGAGCATATTGATAATCTGTGGCCGGTGCTGACGCGCGAGCCGCAGGATCACATCCCATGGTCATCACTGCTGGCGCTGCCGCAGGCGTATATCGTGCCGGGGGGACGATTTAGCGAAACCTACTATTGGGATTCGTATTTCACCATGCTGGGCCTCGCGGAAAGCGGGCGCAACGATCTGCTCAAGTGTATGGCGGATAATTTCGCGTGGATGATTGAGCGCTACGGCCATATCCCGAACGGCAACCGAACCTATTATCTCAGCCGTTCACAGCCGCCGGTATTTGCGTTGATGGTTGAGCTGTTTGAAGAGGACGGCGTGCGCGGCGCGAAGCGTTATCTGGATCACCTGATGATGGAGTACGCATTCTGGATGGACGGCGCGGATTCGCTGATTCCGAACCAGGCTTACCGTCACGCGGTGCGTATGCCGGATGGCTCGCTGCTCAACCGCTATTGGGACGACCGCGATACTCCGCGTGATGAGTCGTGGGTAGAAGACGTTGAAACGGCCAAGCACTCAGGCCGTCCGCCGAACGAAGTGTATCGCGATCTCCGCGCAGGCGCGGCGTCCGGCTGGGATTACTCTTCTCGCTGGCTGCGCGATGCCGGGCGGCTCGCCAGCATCCGTACCACGCAATTTATCCCCATCGATTTGAACGCGTTCTTGTTCAAACTCGAAAGCGCGATTGCCAATATTTCGGCATCGAAAGGCGATAAAGAGACGTCTGAGCTTTTCCGTCAGAAAGCCAACGATCGCCGTGCCGCCGTGAACCGATTCCTGTGGGATGACGAAAACGGCTGTTATCGCGATTACGACTGGCGTCGCGAAGAGATGGCGCTTTTTTCTGCCGCCAGCATCGTACCGCTGTATGTCGGGATGGCGACGCATGAACAGGCCGACCGCCTGGCAGATACGGTCAAAGCCCGCCTGCTCACGCCGGGCGGAATTATGGCGACGGAGCACGAAACCGGCGAGCAGTGGGATAAACCCAACGGCTGGGCACCGCTGCAATGGATGGCCGTCCAGGGATTCAAGCAGTACGGCAATGATTCATTGGGAGATGAGATCGCCTGGAGCTGGCTGCAAACGGTGAATCACTTCTACAAAGCGCATCACAAGCTGATTGAAAAGTATCACATTGCCAGCAGCACACCGCGCGAAGGTGGCGGGGGTGAATATCCGTTGCAGGATGGGTTTGGCTGGACGAACGGTGTGGTGCGGCGTTTGATTGGACTGTATGGGGAACCGTAGTTCCCCTCTGTTCAGCGTTTTTGTTTAACGTATGTGTTTAACATACGTGTTTAGCGAATCACATTGTAGATATCCGTCTGGATAGACTGCCAACGTTTGTTGCTTTCATCCGGCTGCGCTTGTGCTCGCAACGTCGCTTGCTCGGCTTCACGTTTCTGACGCTTCACAACCGCAGGCACGGTACAAAAAGCGGAGAGGAACTGTTTACGCACCGACGTGAGCGGCTCCCCGTTCGACATCGCATGGCTCAAGGTACTGATGAAGCGGCGGCACGGTTTTTCCTCCACCATTTTCTGCGGATAGCGCATCAGCACTTCCAGCACTTCGTCATGTTTAGACGCCATCGCCTGCTCGGTCCATGACAGTTTCCAGTCCATTCCACTTTGCAGGAACAGCAGAGTCATCTGCGTATCGTTGCGATCGATGGCGGAGCGAAGACTGTTTTCATCCCATGTCACGCCCATGCGCGTCAGCTTTTCTCGCGGAGACGGCTTTTCACGCGTCTCGGGCAACGGGGCCTGCACCTGTGCTGTCACGGTGGCCGCCGGAGCAGAAGGCATCTCGCTGACCACCAACCACACGCCGCCCGCAATGATAGCGAGCACCATCACGCCCACCGCCCCCCACAGCGTGCCGGAGATCAGCTGATCGCGTTGCTCCGGAGTACGCGGCGCGCGCTGCGTCGGCTTTTCAATACTGTCACGTACCTCAAAGAGATCGCCCCCGGTCTGCCTGTCCATTTTTTGCGCGTTTTCCCAGAAAGTGTGCAGCTCACTGGCATCGACCGCCATCAGTCCGGTCGGGTTAATGCGCGTGCGCCCTTCTTCGAAAGCGCGCTGGATAGGCCGGGAGATCTGCCCATAGTAATTATCCAGCATCAGGAGTTGTGCGGAGCTTAAGGTTTGCTGAACAGTCAGGGCATTACGGATCTGTCGAATATCATCCAGAAAAATCTGCAGCGTTTTACGTGGTTCAACCAGCAGGGTCAGGTTGGTGCCATCGTTGAACAGACGTGAGTAATAGCGGCTGAACTCTTTCTTATCGACCAGCATCTGCGCCATTTCGCTGAACATCATGCCGCTCAGGACATCGTTACGCTCACCGAGTTTCAGCCAGCGTCTGACGCGGTCGGCATTGAATAAGGTTTTTAGATGGTTGTTCAGCCGCACCTGATCGGGCCAGGCCTGCATAATTAACGATCTAATGATCAGCTCAATGGCACGCACCTGCTTATGCGCCTGCAATTGCTGCGATTCATCTCCCGGCGCGAGGTCAGTGTTGTAGCCCAGCAGCGGCTGTTGCAACCGCAGATGTTCCAGCGAAGTAACAAACCGCACGGCAGCGATCAGCTGATTTTCACTGACATCCTGACCGCTTTCATACTGCGGCACGCGCTGCTGTAGTAGCCGCAATTGCAGCGTGAAATCGGACATTTCGGCATCATTGAGATTCAGGCGTTTCGCCACCGGTCCCCATCCGCCCAGACCCAGGCGGGCCGTGTCGAGTTGTTCCAGGAACCAGCGGGGATCTTTCCCTTCAGAGACGCGCAGATCAAGTAACAGCAAGATCTCCACGGAGGCGAGCCGAATAATGCCGATGCATTGTTCAAATTGCCCACGAATGTGATGTGATGTGCTTGATGTCATCATTTACCTTAAGTACTGCAAAAAGGAGAAGTCGGCCGCAACGGGCTAATTTTTTTAATTTATGCGCCCTTAAACATAACTGAGAATATGGAGAAATAAAGTGATAACCCTATAATCATTGAAAATTGTTATAGGAGAAAATGCATGCCGGTGATAACGACGCCCCGCCTGATTTGCTCACCTGTCGAAGAGCAAGACTGGCCATTTTATCTGTCGCTCCAGCAAGACCCGGAGGTGATGAAATTTGTTGCAAATCAGCGGCCAATTGCGACGATCCGCGCAGCATTCGAACCGCGTCTTCAGCACTGGACGCCTGGCAGCGATCACTGGCTGTGCTTAATTGTGCGTGACGCCGTCAGCCAGATACCGCTGGGAGCGACTGGATATATACATAGAGAAAATGATTGCGCAGAAGTCGGGTTTTTATTCGCGCCGGAAGCTCAGGGTAAAGGCTATGGCTATGAGTCGTTACGCGCGCTGTGCGATTTCGCGTTTGAGCAGGGCGGGATCCGCCGTCTGACCGCAACGGTAACGGCGGGCAACATCGCCTCCCGGCGCCTGCTGGAAAAAGCAGGCTTTGTACTGGAAGGCGAGCTGCGAGAAAACTTCTGGCTGTCTGGGGGCTGGCATAATGACTGGGTATTTGGCTTGCTCAAACACGAGCATGTGGTTCCAGCGCGTTGAGGGTTACAGGAACATCCCCCCTGACACCTCAATGCGCTGCGCGTTCATCCAGCCCAGGTCATCGCTCAGCAATGCCGCGATCGCGTCACCAATATCGTCCGGCAGCCCGACGCGGCCCAGCGCCGTTTGCGAAGCAATCATCTGATTCAACTGCTCGTTGTCCCGCACGCGACCGCCGCCAAAATCGGTTTCGATAGCGCCCGGGGCGATGATATTGACTGATATGCCGCGCGCGCCCAACTCTTTTGCCTGGTAGCGCGTGAGCACTTCCATTGCCCCTTTCATCGCCGCATAGGCGCTGGAACCCGGCTGGGCAAAACGCGCCAACCCGCTCGAGACGTTCAAAATACGCCCGCCGTCTTTAATGACAGGCAGCAGACCCTGCGTCAGGAAGAAAGGTCCTTTAAAATGGATATTCATCGCATCATCAAATTGCGCTTCCGTGGTCTCTGCGTACGGGGCGTATAAACCCGTTCCAGCATTGTTCAATAAATAATCGAACGAATCACGCTGCCAGACATGTTTTAGCTGTGAGCGCACCTCGCTCACAAAACGTTCAAAGCTCGCGACGTCACCGACATTGAGCGGCAAAGCCACGGCCTTCACGCCTTTCTCTTCAATCTGATGGACCACATCAAAGGCTTCTTTCTGGCTGCTGTGGTAAGTCAGGATGATTCCCGTCCCCTTTGCTGCCAGCTTTAAGGCCGCGTTTTTACCCAGTCCGCGACTCCCACCCGTCACTAATGCAATACGTTCACTCATGAAAAACCTCGTTTCGGTTGATATGGAGATTGAGTAAGAGCTTATTAGGTGATAGAAAATCAATAAAGACGGCAAAGAACGCTTCACTGTTTCACTGACAACAATAATGAGCGCAGCCTATGGATAAAATTCACGCAATGCAGCTCTTTATCCGCGTGGCGGAACTGGAGAGTTTTTCTCGCGCTGCGGACACGTTAGGTCTTCCTAAAGGTAGCGTATCGCGCCAGATTCAGGCGCTGGAAAACCTGTTGGGCACCCAGCTTTTACACCGCACCACGCGCCGCGTCAGCCTGACGCAAGACGGCATGGTCTATTACGAGCGGGCAAAAGATCTGCTCGCCAACCTCGACGAACTGGATGGCCTTTTCCAGAGTGACCCCACCAGCATCAGCGGACGATTGCGCGTCGATATGCCGGTTGCCGTTGCGCGAAATTTAGTCATCCCGAAACTGCCCTCCTTCTTACAGCAATATCCCGGCATTGAGCTGGAATTGAGCAGCAGCGATCGGCTGGTGGATGTGATTCGTGAAGGGTTCGACTGCGTGGTGCGCGTCGGCACGCTGAAGGATTCTGGCTTGATCGCGCGTACGCTAGGCAAACTGTCGATGATTAACTGCGCCAGCCCCGATTATCTGGCGCGTTTCGGGTATCCGGACAATCTGGACGATCTCGCGTCTCACGCGGTCATTCATTACGCCGTGAATCTGGGCACGCGCCCGCAGGGTTTTGAATTTTTTAACGGTGATGCAACGGTGTGGGTGAAAACCGGGGGCATTTTAACGGTCAACAGTACCGAAACCTATCATGCGGCGTGCCTTGCCGGACTGGGGATTATCCAGGTGCCACGCGTCGGCGTCCGCGAGGCGCTGCGGGCGAAAAAAATGGTAGAGATCCTGCCGCAATATCGCGCCGAACCGATGCCCGTGTCGCTGATTTATCCCCATCGTCGCAACCTCTCCCGACGCGTCCACCTGTTCATGGAGTGGCTCACCGGCATAATGAAAGCCTACGTTGACTAGTCGCAAGCTATAATTCTGTAACCTCCAGTCAAACGAATAAGGAAAATGCGCGTGACGCCGGAAAACAACCAGCAACGACCGACTCAGGAACTGGAATACGATCCCATTAAAAAAATGGAAACGGAGCCAGAAAAAAAGCCCTCTCCCGGCAAAGCGAATAAGGCACTGGAAACGGTGACCGACACGGCGCAGAAAATTCAGCGCCGCCCAATGATTGCGCACCTGATACGCGCCGCCGAGCGCTTTAACGATCGCATGGGCAATCAGTTTGGGGCGGCGATTACCTATTTCTCCTTCTTATCCATGATCCCGATTATGATGGTGTCGTTTGCAGCGGCCGGTTTTATCCTCGCCTCGCATCCCACGCTGTTACAGGACATCTTCAACAAAATTCTGGTGAACGTCAGCGACCCTACGCTCGCCGCCACGCTCAAAAGCACCATTAACACCGCGGTTCAGCAACGAACCACCGTGGGGATTGTCGGGCTGCTGATTGCGCTCTATTCAGGTGTTAACTGGATGGGAAACCTGCGTGAAGCCATTCGCGCCCAGTCGCGCGATGTGTGGGAGCGCAGGCCGCAGGACGAAGAAAAAATCTGGATTAAATATCTGCGCGATTTCGTCTCGCTGATAGGCCTGCTGATTGCGCTGATCGTGACGCTGTCGATTACCTCCGTCGCCGGGTCAGCGCAGCAGATGATTATCTCCGCGCTGTATCTCGATTACATTGAGTGGCTCAAACCGGCCTGGCGGGTTATCGGCCTGGCCATTTCTATTTTTGCCAACTATCTGCTTTTCTTCTGGATATTCTGGCGATTGCCGCGCCACCGCCCGCGCAAAAAAGCGTTGATTCGTGGGACGTTTATCGCGGCGATTGGCTTTGAAGTGATTAAAATCGTCATGACGTACACCCTTCCGGCGCTGGTGAAATCACCGTCTGGGGCCGCGTTTGGCTCGGTGTTAGGGCTTATGGCGTTCTTCTACTTCTTTGCTCGCCTGACGCTCTTCTGCGCCGCGTGGATCGCCACCGCGCAGTACAAAGACGACCCAAGAATGCCGGGCAAAACGCACCGGTAAATCCGCCATCGGGCTGAATAAGCATGCATAATATCAGCCCGATTCGGCATTTCAGCATATAAATCCAGCCTGTAACTTTTATTTAACCAAAAACCAGTTTTATCCTCTGATATATAAAATCTGTGAAGCATTTCATAGAAGATATTTCGCCGCCCTGAATATTATCCGCTTTTTGCTGCTTTTATCGCCGCTTCGTCACTTTGTTACAGATTGAAATGTCGCTTTTGCTATGCGTAATATGGCCGTTCGTTCGCCAAAAAATAAGAAAATTTTATGCAAGCCACAGCCACTACCATCGACTCCGAACCAGAAAGCACACCGGTCAACTCGCGTAATAAAGTCGTCGTTGCCTCACTGATTGGCACCGCCATCGAATTCTTCGATTTCTACATTTACGCCACTGCTGCGGTCATTGTCTTTCCGCACATTTTCTTCCCGCAGGGCGATCCTACGGCGGCAACGCTACAATCGCTGGCAACGTTCGCTATCGCCTTTATCGCGCGCCCGATTGGTTCGGCTGTCTTCGGGCACTTTGGCGATCGCGTTGGCCGCAAGGTCACCCTGGTGGCATCGCTGCTGACCATGGGGATTTCCACCGTCGCGATTGGCCTGCTGCCAACCTACGAAACAATCGGTATTTTAGCCCCGATTCTGCTGGCGCTGGCGCGCTTTGGTCAGGGTTTGGGCCTGGGCGGTGAATGGGGTGGTGCGGCGTTACTGGCGACTGAAAATGCCCCGCCGCGCAAACGCGCGCTGTACGGCTCGTTCCCGCAGTTAGGCGCGCCGATTGGCTTCTTCTTCGCTAACGGCACGTTCCTGCTGCTGTCGTGGCTGCTGACCGACGAGCAGTTCATGAGCTGGGGCTGGCGTATTCCGTTTATCTTCTCTGCTGTGCTGGTGTTGATTGGCCTGTACGTGCGCGTTTCTCTGCACGAAACGCCCGTTTTCGCCAAAGTCGCGGCGGCGAAAAAACAGGTCAAAATCCCGCTGGGTACGCTGCTGACCAAACACGTCCGCGTGACGGTGCTGGGCACGTTCATCATGCTGGCGACCTACACGCTGTTTTACATCATGACCGTGTATTCCATGACCTTCAGCACCGCTGCGGCACCGGTTGGGCTGGGCCTGCCACGTAATGAAGTGCTGTGGATGCTGATGATGGCGGTGATTGGCTTTGGCGTAATGGTGCCGATTGCAGGCCTGCTGGCGGATAAATTTGGCCGTCGCTCAAGCATGATCGTCATTACAACGCTTATCATTCTGTTCGCGCTGTTCGTCTTCCCGCCGCTGTTGGGTTCCGGCAGTCCGGCGCTGGTGATGGTTTATCTGCTGATTGGTTTGAGCCTGATGGGACTGACGTTTGGCCCAATGGGCGCGCTGCTGCCGGAGCTGTTCCCGACGGAAGTGCGCTACACCGGCGCGTCGTTCTCCTATAACGTTTCATCGATTCTGGGTGCTTCCGTTGCGCCGTATATCGCGACCTGGTTACAGGCAAATTACGGTCTGTTCTACGTGGGGGTTTATCTGGCATCGATGGCCGCGCTGACGCTGATTGCGTTGCTGTTAACGCACGAGACGCGCGATCGGTCGTTGTGATTTATTGATGATTCGCATAAGGGATGCCCTCTCCCTTTAGGGAGAAGGCTGGGGTGAAGGGCTATACCGCTTTGGAGGGTATTCCGTTCACTTCCAGTGAGTGCTTCTCTATCCGCGAGCAAGTCGTCTAAGTGATGACTGGAATGCAGCAACGCTCTGATCCGGCTGTAAATCGCTGAGTCGTTTTCTGTAGGCCGGGGCGACGCGCAGGGATGCGCGGCGAGGGCGCATTTACAGGGACGTTACACGCGCCCGACCCCGTCAGCCGAAAGAAATAAGGCGAGGGCACCGCGAAGCGGCGATTTTCTTGCCGGGAGCCCGGGTTGCCAGGGTGGTGGCGATTGAGCCACCCTGGCACGTTCACGGGTTCCGAAACGTTAAATAAGCACGTATCTGAAAGTGAACGGAATCACCTCCGAAGCGATCTCTCCCCCTCTCCCTAAATGGAGAGGAGGAAAGCGTTACCCATCCTCACGCTGAGGCGATAACGCCCTCCAGGCTCCCCACGTTATTTCTTCATTTGCGACAGAATATTGCGGCACTGATTCGCGTCCCCTTCTGATGGCGAAATCAGCGCCAGCAGCGCGGCCGCAGGCGTCACTAGTGTGGCCAACGCCGCAGCCACGGCACCGCGCGCAATCAGCGGGCCGGGTTTGACACCGGCTTGCGGATTTTTAAACGAACCGCGCACGTAGAGCGGGGAACGCAGCGTAATGATGCGGAACCCCTTACTCTCGGGATTAATCGTCAAATCCAGCTGTTCTGACGCCATGCTCGCGGTGCCCGTCACGTTGATCACCGCGTTTTCCGTATCGAAGGCAAAAATCTGCGGACGCGCCACTCCGTTGACCAGATCCAGATTCGCCGCCGCACAGTTCACGCGCACTTCGTCATCGCCAAAAATCTGCCCAATGATGAAGTTACCGACGTTCAGCCCCAGAATCTCCATCAGGTTACGGCTGATCAACCCGTCGTTCATCAGCAGCTTAAGATTCCCGTTACTGCTGCCCAGCAGCGCAGCAATCGAGTTACCCACGCCGCGGATCTCCGCATCGCCGTTCATCTCACCGAGGGTTTTTTGCATCAGCTCAACGTTTGGCATCAGCTCTTTCAGCTTCAGCCTGCGCGCCTGAATATCCGCCCGTCCCTGCATCGGTTTTTTGTCGCCGTCGAGATGAATATTCGACGAGATGGTTCCTCCCGCCAGACCGAATTTCAGCGGTTGCAGGTGCAAATCTGAATTTTTCAGGATGATGTGCGTTGAAAGATCGCTAATAGGCAACGTGCTGCCGTGCTCGATTTTACGGCCTTTGAAGCGCACATCGGCGTCCATCACATCCCATTTGTCGGTTTCAAAGCGATCGTAGGGCAGCACTTTGCCCGCCGGCTGGATATCTTTCTCGCCCTTTTTCTGCTCGGCGCTTTTTGCCTTCTGCGCGCCTTTACCGGAATCAACGCCGATCAGCGGGCCGAGATCGGCCAGCCGCAACTGGCGGGATTCGAGATCGCCTTCCAGTTTTGGCCGTGGTTTTCCGGTGGTATACGTGAGCGAGCCGCGAATATCGCTGTCGCCGATACGTCCGTTGAAATTGCGATAATCAAACACAGAGGATTTTTCGGTATCGATTTTTGCCACCAGACGCCCGTCCGTCTCAAACGGCGGAGTGTCCGGCAGGAGTACACCCGTTAAATCATAAAGTTCACCCAGCGAGTCGCCGGAGAATTTAAGCTGCACATCGACGCCGCCCATTTTCATCGGATCGTTGACCGTGCCGACAAACGCCACGCGGGAGTTACCGGAGCGGAAATCCGCCTGCACAGGGAACGGTGTACCTGCGCTTCGCAGCGCCAGCACGCCGCCGATCTTGCCCGTGCCGGTTAACGGCTGGCCGTTGTAACGTCCTGTCGCTTTCAGGCCGAAAACGTAATCGCCCACGTTGTGAGTATCGTTTTTGCCTTTATTACCGGTGACTTCGCTGAACGGCAGCGGTTTACCGAGCGGATCAACAAAGATCTCCACATCCGCTTTGCTGACCTTGTCATCAATCGCGATCCGCCCGCGATCAAACAGAATATTATCCAGACGGAATGACCAGGCTGATGGCTGCGCGTTGGGATCTTTTTCTTCATCGCTGCCGGCCAGGTTAAACGTCCAGTTGTCGTTTTTCTCTGAAAGACGAATCAGCCGCGCATCGGGCTGTTGCAGTTTGATCCACGGCAGATAAACCGTTTTCGTCAGCAGCGCCAATGGCGCAAGCGTGGCTTCTACGCGTGGCAGATGCACCATGGTGACTTCAGGAATGTCCGGCGGATTGCCGAGAATAATGTCGTTAGCGTGAACGTGCGGCCAGGGAACCCAGCTGCGCCAGCCGGTTTCGTCTTTCTGACGCTCCCACACCACGCCAAGATCGCCGCGAATGGCGAAGGGTCGGTTAAGTTCGGTTGAGACTTTCTGGTTGATGGTCGGCTTGAGACGATTCCAGTCGAACGTCGCAATAATGATGATTGCTACCACAATCAACAACAAGAAAATCCCTGCCACCCAGGTGACGATCCTGGTCGTTTTTGTCATCACTGTCCCCTTTCTTTATAACCTTGCCTTTCATGAATATAGTTCAGGCAAAGCGAAATGGGGATTTGCTGCTTCCGGCAATAGCGCGTTTTACTGACGCGCTATTGTGGGAAACAGCAAGCGTTACAGGGTGATAATAACGTTCTCGAGTGTATCCATTGGTACGGGGCGAGACAGGAAATAGCCCTGAGCCGCTGCCGCTGGCGAATTCTGAACATCGCGCCACTCTTCGAGCGTTTCTACGCCTTCGACAATCACGCCCTGGCAATAGCGGTTCATCAGTTGCAGCAACAGGGTAAACAGATTTCGGCCTTCCGGGGTCTGGCGCAGCATGATGAACAGGTCGCGCGCGACTTTGATGTAGTCGTAACGGACTTCGCTCAGCGCCGAGAAATTCGCCATACCCGTGCCGAAGTCATCCAGCCACAGCGGGCCAAATTCGCACATCGATGCAAACGAAGAGTCCTGCGGTAACTGCACATGTTCAACCAGTTCAAAACGCATCCACGGCAGCGAGGCGACGAGTTTTTGCAGCCCTGGATTCTGGCGCAGGGCGATAAGCGTGGGGCCATCAACGTTGACCGACGCCAGAATGTCATTGCGCACGAAAAAGGCTTCTTTCGTCGCCAGCATTTCCAGCTGCTCTTCCAGAACATCAAGACGCTGGCGCACGCTGACCTCCGCAAAATAGCGGTCAGGGGCGATACGTTGCGTGGGATCGGATGGATGCGTCACGACGGTTAAAATCTCAACTGCCATGAGTCTGCCGTTGATACGGTAGATAGGCTGATAAGTATAAGCACGCTCACATTGCAGCCAATAGCGATGCTCCTGCAAGCTTTCGATACTAGCTTCTGGAGTGGTGCATAGCCGCTGGATAACCTGCTCTGACTTCATTTCAGATGTCCTGTTGAAAAGAGATGACCTGTCTGGACTCGTCAAAGAGTTATCGGCCTACGAGGTGAGAACTTTATGTTCAATTGGCCGGGAAAATGAAATTAAGATGACAGAAACTTTCCGGAACACGCGCTGGCTCAAAAAAAATTATGGAACGACGTTTTAATATAGTTGACCATAAATTTCTCACAGCGCACACTCACTTTAATTTATCTGTTCAGGTTCACGACTATGTCTAAAAAAATTGCCGTGATTGGCGAATGCATGATTGAGTTGTCACAGAAAGGCGCAGAAGTTAGCCGCGGCTTTGGTGGCGACACGTTGAATACTTCGGTTTACATTGCGCGCCAGGTCGCCCCTGAAGCGCTTGCCGTCAATTACGTCACTGCGCTGGGTACCGACAGCTTTAGCCAGCAGATGCTGGAAGCCTGGCAGAGTGAAAACGTACAAACCTCGCTGATTCAGCGCATGGAAAACCGTCTGCCAGGGCTGTATTACATTGAAACCGACAGCACCGGCGAACGTACTTTCTATTACTGGCGCAACGAAGCTGCCGCCAAATTCTGGCTGGAGAGCGAAGATTCGGCGGCCATTTGCGAAGAGCTGGCGACGTTTGATTATCTCTATCTGAGCGGCATTAGCCTGGCCATTTTAAGCCCGTCCAGCCGTGAAAAATTACTGTCCCTGATGCACGAGTGCCGTGCAAATGGTGGCAAAGTGATTTTCGATAACAACTACCGTCCACGTTTGTGGGCCAGCCGCGAAGAGACGCAGCAGGTTTACCAGCAGATGCTGCACTGTACCGATATCGCGTTCTTAACCCTCGATGACGAAGATGCGTTATGGGGTGAAAAGCCGGTTGAAGAGGTGATTGCTCGCACGCATGATGCGGGTGTTTCCGAAGTTGTGATTAAGCGCGGCGCAGATTCTTGTCTGGTCTCGGTGGCAGGTGAAGCCGTGATTGACGTCCCTGCGGTGAAATTAGCCAAAGACAAAGTGGTCGATACCACGGCGGCAGGCGATTCATTCAGCGCGGGCTATCTGGCCGTGCGTTTGACGGGCGGCACGCCTGAAGACGCCGCCAAACGCGGCCATCTGACGGCAAGCACCGTGATTCAGTATCGCGGGGCGATTATTCCACGTGATGCGATGCCTGAGTAAACGTAGCAAACAACTGTCTTAGCCGGGAAGGCTATGGGGCAATCTGCTGATGCGATTGCCCCGTCTTTCCTGTTGCCTGCTCAATCTGCGCTAAACGCCCTTCATCAGCGCGCGGTCTGGTCTCAAGACCAGCGCGGCGCTTTGAGATCTCCTGCAAACATCCACATCAGCTCACACAGCAGCGCTTTCAGCGTTTTTTCCGTTTCCGGCAGTAGCGATTGTCCGCAGAGCACCAGCGTCAGCGACTGGCAGTAATCGCACAGGGCTTCGGCATCCGGCTCAAAATACGGAGCCGTTTCGGGCAGCGTATCGACGGTAAAACGCCCGATCAGGTGCGGCGGGATCGGCTCGCTGAGCGTCGGGCGTAGCAGCGCGAGACAAGCGCCGATGCGGCCAAGCAGCGCCATTTTCTCGACAGGTTCATGGCATTCCATCAGCGTTTCGGCAAAGCGATCGCAGCAGTCGGCGAGATCGGTGAAATCGGTCGCGGCGCTGAAGGGGACAGTGAATAAGTCGTGCTCGGGAGTAAAGATTGGTGTCATAGAGAAAACTCCAGTGAGAGATTTTAATGACCGCCAGAGAGAGGCTAATCTCACGGGTGGCGGATCCGAGCGGGGTTAGCCTTACCGGCCTCACTGACACCGGCGCGTCTTGCGACGCCCCCGCCCGGCCCGCCATATTAGCGTAGCCGTGCGAACGACACAAAATAGCGGTGTCGTCAGTGAAGGTTTCAGGAGGCTAATCCCGACACCTGTTATTGCAGGTGCGTAAAAATAATACGGTGAGAACGTTATTTTTAAAATGGTTATTACTGGAAGGAGCATCTAATTTTCGAATGTAATTGCATGGTGTCGAATTACATTAATTAGTTAAAGCAATGCGTTGATTTAATTTATTCGTGAATATTATTGTTCAGTGAATATCTCGAAAAATATCGCTTCTTTCATCTATTTTCTGGTTGTAGGATAAGTGCTCAATACCAACAAGGATGAGAGGGTTATTGAGTGCCCGTTAACGAAAATATTGATCCAACATCAGGAACCCGGATAAAGCCCGATGGATTGAGACTCCTTACTATAGGAGAAATCGCTCTTGCTAAGACACTGTTCGGGGGAAGTCTCATTTACAGTAAAATATGGGTACACCGAGAAAGCTATCTCCCCTTTAACCTACAGCCTATCGATGTTGCGATGACGCCCAACGGTGAACTGTGGTTTAGAGAAGAAACCTATTCACACGATTTCTCTTTAGAGCTCGTAGGAAAAAAACACAGATTTATGCATGAGATGGTTCACGCCTGGCAAGCACAAAAGGGTATGTTTGTCAGAACACGGGGCTTATTTTCTCGTTTCGCTGATTACAGTTACAGCTTAGATAAAGCAGATTTCCTACATTATGGATTAGAACAACAAGCATCCATTGCTAGTGATTACTGGCTATTACTTAATAATAAATTAACAGATTATTGTGATCTACATGTATATCGTGATTATAACTCTAGTGAATCTGTTTACTCTTTGATTCAAAAATATAAAGCCGTGTTAAAAGGATTTCCTGGATGAAAAGACTCGTTATTATTCCTCTAATACTCCTGCTGTCTGGTTGTCCAGGAGGGAGGCCTGCTCCTGAAAACAGATACACTTACATCAGTAATGAAAGGCTTTGTTTTAGCGTAGATAAAAAAGACGTTTTGAATTACTACCGTATAGAATCTGATCAGGAGAAAGGATATACAACAATAAAACATGATACAAATCTAAAACTCTCTTATCCTGATGACTGCATTAACATAAAGTGGAAATATGGTTATAGCTATGCTGTTTCATACGGTTTAAATGGTGAAGATTATGTTCATGAGTTCTTTATTAATAACAATGGACAACTAAGGGAATTAAGGTAATAAGAATGTCACTGCCCGCCTATTTATTTTTATACGATGAAAATGGAATGCAAGTCACCGGGGATTGTATGGCGCCAGGCCGAGAGGGTGCCATAGAGGTGATGAACAGTAGCTATGGCATACGAACAGGTGTCGATAGCCATACCGGAAACCTGACAGGAACCCGACAGCATGATCCCGTTGTCATTCATAAACAACTCGATAAAGTCAGTCCGTATCTTGCTAATGTAATTAGTGAATCACGACGATTACAGAAAGCGGTCATTAAATATTATGAGATTGTCGAGGCGGGAATTGAAGTTGAGATCTACCGCATCACGCTGGAAAGCGTGGTTATCTCGTCCTTAGATTTTACTCATGTTTATTATCCGGGCAGTACCGCGCCAAATATGCATGAGGTTGTGGGGCTGAGATTCCGGGCAATTGAATGGAATTATGTCAGGGGCAATATTAAATATGATGACGCATGGATGAAGAAAAAGCAGGAACAACAAACCCGATAAATGGAGAGTAGACGGAACAGTACTGTTTTCTGGGAGGGGTTTGATGATGGCCTTGCCCCCTCCCGCAGGAGAGGGCCAGAATCAGGACATCCGCCCACACATTACTGCGTGCGCGGAATATCTGACGCATCCTGATGTAAATCATCTACCGCTGGCTGTGCAGCAAGCGCGGCTTCCGGCGTCATGATCTCATCCCAGGTGGCCTGCAAATCCTTCATGTTAAATTCCGGTTCGCCTTTCGGCTGCAGCAACACCAGCGCCATGTCCTGAGACAATTGCTGACGAAGATCCTGATTAATCATCTCAACGGTCAGGCTATTCAGAAAATCCTGCCGAAGTTTCTGATACTGCTCTGGCGCGATATCCACCACCTGGTTTTGCAGGGAACGAATACGCTGACTGATCAGAACGTCAGTATCCGTGCGGGCATAAGTGGCGAACAGTTTTTGCAGCTCGAGGCCTTTCTGTGCCACCAGCGCATCAAACTCCTCTTTCGACAGGCCGTCTTTACGCACTTTTGCCAGCTCTTTCGCGACCACGCTGAGATTGGCGTTCAGCTTATCGCTCGGGGATTCAACGTTAATCGCGCACTGGGCACGCTGGAACAGCACGCGGCAGTCGAAGCCAATGCCGATATCTTTCGCATTGTTTTTGCTGAGCGTTTGCTGAACATGCCAGAACAGTGCTTCACGCGCTAAATCAGCGCGCCAGTAACGCAGCAGCGCCGCAGATTCACGAATCGGCTGCCACGGCGTGTCCCACATCAACGCCAGACGATCCTGGCGCACGGCGTCAGTCATAATGCTCACTGGCTCTGGGCGCAGCGGCGACAGCGTTGGGACCGGCGCTGGCACATCACGTTTGCCTTTGAGATCGCCAAACGCTTTGCCGATCTGCTCGATCACTGAACGGCTATCTACGTTACCCACCACGATCAGCGTCATCGCATCCGGGGTGTACCATTTCTGATAAAACGACTTAACTTGCTCGATATCGACCGGCTGTTTGACCGACTCTGCCGGGTCATGTCCCAGCAGCGTGGAGCCTTTCAGGCGATAACGCCACCAGCTGTCTTTGGTGTCCGCGGGCCAGGTCGCCACCATGTCACTGTTGCTTAGCGCATAGTTGACCGTATCCGGCGTGATCGCCACTTTGCCAGCGGTATCACCGAGCCAGGTCAGCGATTCTTTCAGCAGATCGTTACGGTTATTCGGCAGGCTGAGGTTAAACATGGTGTAGTCGTAAGAGACAACGGCAGGCGGAAGTGGACGCTTCGGGTCAATGCCCTGCTGCCATAGTGAACGCACCTGCACGGCTTGCAAACTGCCGCTTTGGGTCAGCGCCAGTCGAGGAATAAAATGGCTGAACCCGCTCTGCTGAGAGCTTTCAGTCAGTGAACCGGTATTAACAGAAAGGCGAATTTCAATGCGATCGCTGGGACGCTGCGGCGTGGCTAAAACTTGCCACTGAAAACCATTCGCCAGTGTTCCCTGTTGCCAGGCCGGGTCGGGCTGGAGAGTATCTGCCTGCACATAACTGGCTGCTGCCATCATCAGCAAACCGCCGGTTAAGAGTCGAATTTTTGTGCCCTGCATGTAAACCCCTGATCAACAATCCTGGTTAAAAAGAGTGTCTCACTGCCTCGAGCACTCTGTAAAAAACGTTCAAACACTTCGATTAGACCGCGTGAAGGGTGAAACGTCACGGCATGAAGTGAAAAATTCCCGAAAAAAATCTTGTCGAAGTATGACAGATATGAGTCGTTATTATGCGCAGGAGCCCGCCCCCCGACAAGGGTAAGCGGGCATAAGTGCTGATTTTATGAGGATAAACCTTGGGTTTTGCTATCTGGCACGCGATTATTCAGCGTATCGTCGAGTTTTTTATGGTCCAGCTCTTTGACCCATTTCGCTACCACCACGGTGGCAACGCCGTTACCGATCAGGTTGGTCAGGGCACGGGCTTCAGACATAAAGCGGTCGATACCGAGAATCAACGCCAGACCCGCAATTGGCAGGTGTCCTACGGCCGAAATGGTGGCCGCCAGGACGATAAACCCGCTGCCCGTAACGCCCGCCGCCCCTTTTGATGAAAGCAGGAGCACTACCAGCAGGGTTATCTGATGGAAAATATCCATATGGCTGTTTGTCGCCTGGGCGATAAACACGGCGGCCATGGTCAGATAAATCGACGTTCCGTCGAGGTTGAAGGAGTAGCCGGTCGGTATCACCAGCCCCACGACCGATTTACGGCAGCCAAGCTTCTCCATCTTATCGAGCATGCGCGGCAACGCAGATTCAGACGAGGACGTACCGAGCACAATCAGCAGCTCTTCGCGGATGTATCGGATAAATTTGAAGATGCTGAAACCGGTCGCGCGTGCAATTGAACCGAGCACCACCACCACAAACAGAATACAGGTGATATAGAAGCAGATGATCAGCTGGCCGAGCTGAATCAGCGTGCCCACGCCATATTTACCGATCGTGAAGGCCATCGCCCCGAACGCACCAATGGGCGCCAGGCGCATGATCATATTGATAATGCCGAAAATGACCTGCGAGAAGCTTTCAATCACGTTGAAAATCAGCTGGCCTTTACTGCCCAGGCGATGCAGGGCAAAACCAAACAGCACGGCGAACAGCAGCACCTGCAAAATGTTGCCGCTGGCAAAGGCACCAATCACGCTGCCGGGAATAATATCCAGCAGGAACGCGACGATACCCTGATCTTTGGCCTGCTCGGCATAAATCGCGACCGCTTTGGCATCCAGCGTGGAAGGATCAACGTTCATCCCCGCGCCCGGTTGCACCACGTTCACGATAATGAGGCCGATAATTAACGCAATGGTACTAACGACTTCGAAATACAGTAGGGCAACCGCACCGGTACGACCGACCGCCTTCATGCTTTCCATGCCAGCGATTCCGGTCACTACGGTACAGAAGATAACGGGCGCGATGATCATTTTGATGAGCTTCACGAACGCGTCGCCAAGCGGTTTCATTTGAGCGCCCAGTTCAGGATAGAAATGGCCAAGGAGAATACCAATGGCAATCGCTGTCAGGACCTGAAAGTAGAGACTTTTAAAGAGTGAGGTTTTCATAGGGTGTCCTTGGGAAGAAAAACCACAGGTTTTTTATGGGTAAGACTCACCTGCGGCTTTAAAATAACACCCGTAAAACAGGACAGAAATGAACACACGTCAAAAATGAAACAAAAATGTTAAGAAATTAGAGCTGACTCGAACAAGCCAGCAACAAACTTACACTTTTGCGGGAGTGTTTTCGGCGCTGAGATACCGTTTTTCAAATTCATCGGACGGCACGGCGCGAGCAAACAGGAAGCCCTGACCACTTTCGACACCTGCCTTCGCCAGCCAGTCGCGCTGGGCTTCCGTTTCGACACCTTCAGCAATCACATGCAAATCAAGGCTGCGCGCCATCTGAATAATGGCCTCAACCATGCTGCTGTCGTCTGGCAGACCGTCGACAAAAGTCTTATCGATCTTCAGTACGTCAACGGGCAGCGTTTTCATGTGCTGGAGCTGGCGCAGCCCCGCGTAGCCCATGCCAAAATCATCCAGCGCAATGCGAATACCGGCATTACGCAGCGGTTTCAGAATCGCCACCGCCTCATTAGGGTCATCAATACGGCGGCTTTCCGTGACTTCGAGGATCAACGTGTCGGGCTTGATCCGATAGCGATTGATCAGCTCAAGCATCTCCGACACCATCGTCGGGTGCATTAGCTGTAAGGCGGAAAGGTTGACCGACAGCGGCATCTCTATGCCGCGTTCCTGCCACGCAGACAGCTGACGGCACGACTCTTCCAGCACCCAATAACCCACTGTCACCATCAGCCCACAGGATTCAATCTGCTCAATCAGCCCTTCGGGCAGCTCCCACGAACCATCCGGCTGTTGCACGCGTAACAACGCTTCGGCACTTTTCACTTCGCCCGTTTCAAGATTAACCTGCGGCTGCAGCCACAGCGCGAACTGATTATTATCCAGTGCCGTGAGAATATCGCTCTCTTCCGTCAACCGTCGCTGCGCCTTTTCCATCTGCTCCGGTTCGAAGAACTGAATTTGATTTTTACCTTTGCGACGGGCGGTAAAGGCCGCTGAGAACGCGCGTCGATAGAGCTGTTCTGCCGTCAGATCGCCGTAATACATCGCCAGACCGATACTGGCGCTCGGACGCAGCTGGATGCCCTGCACCGGCAGACGCTCATTTATGACAGTGAGCACTTGCTGACCTAACGTTATGGCGTGCCACGGCTCTTTCACCCCGTGGGCGAGGATCACAAAATCGTAGCCGCTCACCTGGGTGAGTACCATTCGCGGCGCGAGCACCGATTTGATTTTTTCCACCAGCGTCAGAAGCAGCATTTCGCGCTGGCTCTCTTTCAGCACGCCAGCAGTGTCCTGCAAGGTTTCACAGGCGATAGCCATCAGCGCCGTGGTCTGTTGTCGCGCGACGGTTTGTTCCAGTAACGCCATCAGGAAGGCTTTGTTTGGCAGTTCAGATACCGGGAAACGCGTGGCGTTACTGTTCAGCTCATCATGATGGCGCAGCAAGCGCTGCTGGTTGATATTGTAACTGCGCACCAGCATGCCGATTTCATCGTCATGATGCAGGCGCGGCAGTGAAAGCTGGTGTCCCACCTGGTCCTGCGGCGAGAGATTATCCAGCTCACGGGCAATTTTGCGCAGCGGATGGACAATCAACCGATTGATACACCAGGTCAGCGCCACGCTCAGGATCAGCGTCAAAAGTAAGTAAGTAGTTACTAACGTCGAGATCCAGCTCATCACAAACTTGTGCATCCGATACGCATCCGCCTGTAAAACCAAATAGGCTAACGGCTGCGGATTGGCAGGGCGTTCAAGGGAATAAAGCGGGAGCGAAATCTGCACCGGCAGCTCAAACAGGCGCATGATCATCATCGGAACCGGACGCTCGGGAATAAAGCTCATCCGCAGCGCCTGGAATTGATTGGGCAGCACCACATCCGCCCGGCTGACAATGCCCGCGGGCTGAATGCGCTGTAAAATGGTTTCTGCTTCGGGGATATCCCCTTTCAGAATGGCGGCCGAGAGCGGTAAACGAACCGAGCGGGCGATACTTTCCAGTTGCGAAGCCGTGTTGTAGCGATTCTGCTGTACGGAATGAAACAGCAAAATAACGCAAAATATGAAAACAAACACCATAGTGACGGCAGACACCATCGCCATTTGTTTGATCGTTAAAGAACGGCTGACACGCAATTTGACTCTCCACAAACCCAAAGCATAGAGTAACAAAACGTTACCCTATTGCCGCCAGAGTATACCCGATCGCAACGAATTTGAGAGAGCCTAAGATTTCTATTAAGGATAATTCCGGTTACCAGTCCGCGTAAGGTGTGAGCGGTTCCGGCGGTAAATCCATATCGCCCTGCCAGCCTGCGGCAGAGTAGCGCACATAAAGCAGCGCATGGCTCGGGGTATAGTCCTTCGCTTGCTGAATATCGACGCCCATACCGACAAACCAGTTTGACGTCACGCGACGTTCCACAATCGCCCGCGCGGTATAACCGGTTCCGGACGAACTGCTGCCCTCTTCAGGTTCGTTTCTGTCGCCGTATCGTCCCGGTTCATTCGTCGGGATCAGCCCCTGAATCGGATAGCGCATTCCGTCTTTGGTCTTAGAATGCGACCAGGAAACAGAACCGCCCAGTTCCCAGGACCAGTTTTCGGTGCGTTTACGCCAGGTCACAGGCACCGCGAAGGAAACATACTCCTGCGGGCTGTAATAGCCGCCCTGACCCAGCGAATAGGAACTCAAATCTTTGTCGTAATGCCAGAGCATATTCGACAGCCCAACCGTCAGACGCTCGTTGTTTTTGTTGATGATTTTGTAGTAGTAGCCGGTCATCCAGCGGATGCGCCAGTTATCCTCAACGTTTTTGCCCTCAAGCGCATCCATGTTCAGACTCGACCAGATGCCATTGGCTTCGCCTTTGTCGTAACTGATGCTCGCACCACCACCGGTGGCTCGCACGCCGCCCCATGTCGTGCCCGTGTTAGGATCTTTTTGCCCGGCAAACGCCAGCATGGAGCTGGAGATCGGACGGCGATGGGCATTCACGGTATAGCCAATCGGCCCTAAATCATTGCTGTAACTTAGGCCACCCACCACGTCGACAACGTCAAAGCCCATTGGCGTGGTGCCGATGTCCATGGCCCAGGTTTTGTTTTCCCAGCCCACCGCCACACTCGCGCCGTTCGCGCTTTGATTGGTGCTGCCGTAACACGGCGTACCGGCGCAGGTCCCCCATTTAGGATCGTAGGTGCCGTTTTTGGTCTCAAAGGAACCGGCATTCATATTCACCAGATCGCTGCGGAAGAACATCCGTCCGTCGGACAGCGGCGCATCGACATGCAGCATGGTGGTATGCGCTTTCAGGTCGGAATACCCGCCAGTCCCGCTGGAGCCCCAGTAGTCATGCTGCAGCGTGACGTTGAGATCCTGCTGTTGATATAGCTCGCCTGCATCACTGCGCACGCCGCGTTTCAGCCAGTCATCTTTTTCGTCATTGCGCGTCAGACGCGTAAAACTGTCGTTATCTTCAGGGCGCGTCGGGGTGATGCCGGACGCGACCATCGCATCTTTATAGCTTTCGAGCGCCTGTTGCGGCTGGCCGTTACTGGCCTGGAAGCGTGCTGCATCGCGCAGCACCAGCGCGCTGTCCATGGACGGCGGCTGCGATTTTGCCTGCGGAACCAGTTTGCTGAACGTCTGCTCTGCGGCGGCGGTATCGCCCAGCTCAGCCTGCGCCAGCGCAACGCGACGCTGCATATTCACCGACGGCGGCTCGTTATTTTGCCCGGCGGGCAGCATCGCCAGCTGCGTACGAGCAGCGTCTTTATCGCCTTCAGAAAGATAGACTTCCGTCAGGCCGAGAATCGCATCGGTATTTTGCGGTTCCCGCTGCAAAACGCTGCGGTAAGCGGCTTTGGCAGCGGTACGATCGCCCCGCTGCTGCGCCCAGTCTGCCAGCGTTAAATCGATACGCGTAGACTGCGGCTGCTGGCGTAATAGCGTTTCCGCCTCGCGCTCCTGGCCGCTGTCACGCAGGCGATTGGCCGTTTCCAGCACCTGATCGCCTTGCAGTCGGTCAGCCAGCTCCTGAATATTGCCGTTCCATTTATCGCGTGAGAGCGTATTGAGATGGGCCAGCGCGGCGCGATCCTGGTTGTTACCGGAAAGATACAAACCGTAGGCGTAAACCTGCTCCGGATCGCCCGGTTTTTGGCTCGCCAGCTGTCGCATCAGCGCATCCGCCTGGCTGCGCTGCCCGGCGCTGTAGAGATCGCGTGACAGACGATAGGTGATCCACACGCTGCCCGGATCGAGCACCAGCCGACGGCGCTGAATTTCAGCCGCCTGAGCAAAACGGCCCTGATTTTCAAGCTGTTCCGCCTGCTGCGCGAGCCGGTCGTTATTCAGACTGCGCTCGATATCATCAATGCTGCGACGCTGGCTGGCGGAAAGTGACTGGATAAACTGGTCGGCTTTTTCCGGTGATTCTGCGCGATAAATATTGGCAAGCCCGCGCACCGCGTTGCTGTTGCCGCTGTCCATGCGCAGCGCCTGACGATAAAAACGCTCGGCGGCGGCCGTATCTTTGCGTGCAACGGCCGCATCGCCCAGACCCAGCACCGCGTAACTGTCGGTATTATCGATGTTACGCGCCTGCTGATAATGACGTTCCGCCTGGCTAATATTATTGGCTTTCAGCGCGGCATCACCCTGCTGAATCAACAGCCAGTAACGGTTGACCTTCAGCAGGCTGTCCCATTTCCCGCGGTTATCGCTTTGTGGATCAAGCGCGATCGCCTTTTCAAACTGAGTGACCGCACGCGCACGATCGCCGCGCTGGGAATACGCCTGCCCCAGCGCGCCCACGGCTTCGCTGTCGGCATGATTGGCGCTAACCGCCTGCTGTAGCTCGGCAACGGCTTTACCGCCCTGTCCCGCTTCCACCGCTGCCAGCCCTTCGGCCTTGGCACGGAAAGCCGGATCGGCTAAGCGTTTTCGTTGGTCATCAAGCTGCGAGCGGGCAGCGGTGACGTTATCGCCCGTGCTGAACACCTGCAAATAATCCTGCAGGGCTTTCACGCTGGCGGCACTCACCGGTGCGTCTTTGATCTGCTGATACCAGAGATCGGAAGCCGCATCGCGTCCGGCGTTGGATTTCGCCATTTGCCGCAGCACCGCAAAGCCTTCATCGCTGCGCCCGCTCTGGAACAGAAGCTGCGCCAGCGTGTTTTGCAGCTGCGTATCGCCGGGGCTGGTGAGATTAATTTTTTTGAGCTGATTGATCGCTTCAACGCGACGCGCAGGGTTCTTCGCAACAACGGTCCAGTATTCCGTCGCCAGCGCATCGTTTGGTGGATTGCCTGAGAAGATTTTCTCGTATGCGTCAATCGCTTCCTGCGTATGTCCGGTGGTCGCCAGTAAACGCGCCTGCTGTAATGCCTGACGCCCTTCTGGCGTCGAGAGCAACATGGCGTTTTGTGAAGACAGATAAGCACTCGAACTCGGCGCGATACCTTTCAGGCGATCCAACTCTTTTTGCGCGCCCGCATTATCGCCCTGACGCAGCAGATAGCGGAATCGCGCGGCGATCACATCCGGATTATTCGGGTCGATGAGCTCCAGGCGATAGAGCGACTGGCGGACCAGATCTTCGCGCTGCGTCGCTTCGCCGAGCCGAACCTGTTCCAGCAACTGTTTTTGCTGTGGAGAGTTGGCGGCCTGCGCCAGCGGCATCAGCGTTAAGCCAAGCGATAAACTGAGTAAACTTAATGAGAACTTGCGCATTCCTGGCCCCAGTCAGGGTGTAATTCACCCTTTGCGGTAAAGCGAAAACGGTGCTGATCCCATCCTTGTCCGAACAGGGTCAGCACGTAGCTGTAATAGGCATCATTGCCGGGGAAATAGTCGGCGACGCGCTGGCGTTGCACCGCTTGTGCATCGCGGTCCTGTAAAAACGGCAGCAGCGAGGCGGAGAAGCCTACCGGGCCATCGCCCGTGGGTTTACCGCTTGTGACATCGACCTTCTCCGGCGGGACGCCATTTTTTGTTGTGAGCGTCGCCATCGGTTTAAAACGTGCCAGCAGTCGGGCTTTTTGCGGATCGCGGTCGTGCATCATGCCCGTCCAGAGATACACGCGAATCGCGTCGTAACTGCCAATAACGTTTTTTTCTGGCTGCAGTTGCCAGCCTTTATTTTGCTGATACTGCACCCAGTTGGGTGAAAATCCTTTTGGCGCAGTTTCCAGCAGCAAACGCAGATTTGTCTCGCGAAGCGTGGTCCACGGCGCTCCAAAGCGGGTGAAATAGTTCGCCAGTTGCGGCGGGAGATAGCTGGGGTTAAAGCGCCAGGCTTTCTCCTCGGTAAAACCGACGTTGCCGGGCAGGAGCATCAGTCCTAAACCCGGCACTTTAATGACTTCTTCGCTGGCGATGCGTTTTAGCAGCGCTTTGCCGGTGGCGGTATATTGCGGCGCTTTCCACAAACGCCCCGCCTCCAGCAACGACCAGGCTATCCAGATATCGGCATCAGAGGCAGAGTTTTTGTCGATCACCGCCCAGGTATCCGCATCCTTTTTTCCCCACAACCAGGCAGGCAGATGTTGACTGAGAGACCCCTGGGCGAGATTGTCGCTCGTCCAGTTCAGCAGCAAATCGAAGGCCTTGCGGTCGTTAGCAGCAAGGGCAAAGAACAGCGCATAGCTTTGCCCTTCTGAGGTGCTGATTTTCCGCGCGTCACTGGGATCAATGACGCGCCCGCCATCGCTGATGTAGTCCTGTTTAAACTGCTCCCACGCAGGCCAGCTACAGGCTGCACGCGCATTCGTTGCCGCCAGAACCAGCGCGACTATCATCCACCCACGAAGCGCGTTCATCGTCCGTTACTCGTTATCCGAATGGAGACGACGACGGCTGATGATTCGCAGCAGACGCCACATCACCCACGCCAGCAACACCACGCTGATAGCCGCAAACACCGCCAGCAGAACCGGGTGATTGGACAGCGCATACCAGATACGCTCAAACCACGGCAAATGGCCGACGTAGTAAACATCGCCCACGCGCAGGCTGTTGACGCCAGACTCACGAATCACCGCCACGGAACCGAACATCGCCGCGCGTTTGCCGCTGTCATTCATCGCCATGTTCAGCAACTCATACCCGCGTGGGCTGTCCGCCAGCAGAGCGATGACGCTGCGCTGTTCGTTGTACGGTGACTGGAACCCGACAATCGCCGCCATCGGGCCTTGCGAGCTGACATTCGTCTGCACGCTCGCTTCGCGATCCGCATTATCCGGCATGATGCTCGGGAACGTCGTCTGGCGCAGCGGCGTATTGACCCAGGATTCCGTCGCCTGAACCAGCAGGTCGATACGTTTATCGTCTTTCAATTTTTCCGGGATGTTGCCGATCACCATAATGTCGGCGTCTTTGTTCTGGATCTGGCTGCCATCATCGGTCAACGTGACGTTAATAGCGGGTAACCCCGTTTGCGCGCCTACGGCGGCCATGGCATCCAGCAGCGTAGCGATCTGCCCTTCGTTTGGCGTTTTAGGCATCACCACAATGGATTCAGACAGATCGGCCATCCGGCTGAACGGGAAGCTGGCGTTCGCAAACGCGCGCAGATCCGGCAGCGCAATGAAGTGATAGTACTTCGAGAAGTCGATAGTCGAATCGTCGCCGATAACCACATGATTCTGCACCGGCTGGAAGGTAATACAGTTATCCACCGAGCCACCCGGCATCGGGTTCATGTACTGGAAATCGAAGCGCAGCTGGTTCACCGCGCCGAGCTTCAGGGCCGGAATCGAAACGTCCGTTTTGCCGTCCAGCAGGCCTTGCAATACTGGCAGACGCAGCAGCAGTTTGTTGGTGTCCTGGCTGCTGGTCAGCGGGAAGGATTGCAGGAACTGGTTGTTCAGGCTGATATCCATCCGCGAGCTGTCTTTGGTTGGCGGCGCGGTGTAGCGATAGTTCAGCGCAATATCAATCCCGTTACTGCGCAGCAGGTACATATCCGGCGGCAGATTCAGCGGGACGTTAATCGCTGACGGCTCAAGCCCCGTTGACTGAAGCTGCTCTTCATAGGTTTTCAGCTCGCCAAAGGTGACCGCACGGTCGGTGCGGATCCAGTTCGGCGCATCGTACGGTTTACGCGCCAGCAGCGGTTTGACTTCGCCAATGGCAACGCTATTGCCACGGAACAGGACGTTGCCCTGCGCAATGCCTTTCGCGGCTTGCACCAAATCTTTATCGTCGCGGCCAAAGACCACCAACAGCTTCACATACGGTTTATCCGGATGATTCACCATTTCGACCATTGGCCCTTTCACATCAGGATGGTCGCGCAGGAAAGAGGGACGCTTCTCATTGGTGGCAAACACAATGGCGTTGCGGTCCGGCAGTTTGTCGAACAGGACCGGGAAGCTTTGCCCGCGCCAGCCTGAACGGGAGCCAAACCACGAGGTGACGATGGTGGCCGCCTGCTGCTGGGTAATATCCGGCGAACCGGCGAATACCACCGGCAGATTCAGCTCGCGATTGTCACGCGGATCGAAGAACGGCACCGGGAACGCAGAGAGATCGTTTTTCACCGCCAGCGTCTGGTAAGTCATGCTCAGCGAGGAATTGCGGCTCACATCCATCCACAGCGTGCTGCTGGCCGGGTTTTCGCACACGTCGCGATAGTGACCGACAAACTCCAGACGTACGCGGTTAAAATCGGTGATAAACAGCGGATTGATCGGCACCTGCGCCAGCGTTTTCTTGCCCAGTTGCTCTTTCGTGACCGGCAGAACGCCCATCAGCTCATCATTGAGATAGACCTTCAACTGGGACTGAACCGGCAGCAGAGACGGCGATGGCGTGTATTCGAGATTCAGCAGGGCATTCGACACCACTTCATCGCTGCGCATCCCAAACTCAACGCCGCCATTCGGGTTGATACCGCGCAAAATCATGCTGCCCGGCGGCGGCGCGATCTGTGCAAACGTCAGCTTCACGTCACGTGACGGGGTGTTTTCAGCCACAATAGGCGCATTCGCCCCGTTAACGCCCGGCATCACCTGCCCAACCGCCTGCGCACCTGTCGGCGTCGCCGGAAGGGTGTTGCCCTCGGTTGGCTGATTTGGCACCAGGTTTTCAGTTTGCGTTGGCGCTGCGGTGACCACCGGATCGGTCGCTTGCGCGACGACAGGCACGGTCGGTGCAGGCGTTGCCGCCGTATTTTCAGGCGCCGCTTGAGCCATCATCGCGGGCAGCGCACTCATCCCAACCGCCACAGCACATATCCAGGAAAGTTTTCTTTTCATCGCGTTATCATCATTGTTGAGCCATAACCGGGTCCGGTTGCTGTATCGCCTCATCTCGCTCAGGACGACGAGGGATAAACGACACCACCCAGGAAACCAGCGAGGTAAGTGACCGGAAAATTATTTTCACTGACGGCGGAGCAAATTCTGCAAGGTGGCGATAACCACGGAACCCCAACTTCAGAATATCCAGCAGACTTTCCAGTGGTTTATCTTCCGGGAAGCTGTCCTGCCAGAGCGCCCACGTATCCGCGCGGGCAAACGTACACTGCACAAAATCGATATGTTGCTTCTTAGTGAGCGGCATCAATTGCAGCCCAACTTCATCCCCCAAAACGCGGACCACCTGCGTCGGGAAGACATATTCCTGCTGGCCGCGCTTGAGCAGTAATTTCACTTTTTGCCCCTCCAGCACTTTTGCCTGGCCGTTGATCTTGATGCCCAAACCGCCGTCCGAGAAGTCCTGGACGGTACAGGAGAAAAGATGCCCATCTTCGCGGGCAATGGCCGCAGGCATGGAGATTTCGACGCGGTGCGCGCGGCGCACCTGTTTACTCTCCACAGATACCGCCACCGCGCCGCCAAGGATAATCAGGTTGTAGAAGACCCACGCGAGGCTCACGATCACGGTCAGCATTTCGCTTTCCGGTCCGTAGAAGTAGCGCCAGATCCCCACCAGCACGCCGACAATATTCAGCAGCACGAGGAAAATGTACGGACGGGAGATCACCCAGTCGACGTACTCTTCCTCTACCAGGCCACCTTTGGCGGTAACGTTAAATTTGCCTTTGTGCGGGTTGATCAGCGCCACCAGCGTCGGCGGTGCGATGTACCAGGCCAGCACCGTTTCGTAGATTTCACTCCAGAACGAATGGCGATATTTGCCCTGAATTTTTGAGTTCGTCAGGCTGGCGTGGATCATGTGCGGCAGCACAAACAGCGCGATCATCAACGCCGGGGCGAAGATGATGTATGCATGCAGCAGCAGGAAGGCCAGCGGCGCGGTCAGGAAGATCAGCCGCGGAATACCGGATAAGAAATGGAACATGGCGTTGAGATAACACAGGCGCTGCGCCATCTTCAGCCCTTTGCCAAACAGCGGGTTATCGAGACGGAAAATCTGTACCATCCCGCGAGCCCAGCGAATACGTTGACCTATGTGCGCCGACAGCGATTCGGTCGCCAGCCCCGCCGCCTGCGGAATACGCATATACGCGGAGGTATAGCCGCGACGGTGCAGACGCAGCGAAGTGTGCGCATCTTCGGTGACGGTTTCGACCGCGATGCCGCCGATTTCGTCCAGCGGAGCGCGTCGAATCACCGCGCAGGAGCCGCAGAAGAACGTGGCATCCCACATGTCGTTACCGTCCTGCACCAGCCCGTAGAAAAGCGTCCCTTCGTTCGGCGTTTTGCGAAAACGCCCCAGATTGCGTTCAAACGGATCGGGAGAGAAGAAGTGGTGCGGCGTCTGCATCATCGCCAGCTGTTTCTCTTTCAGGAACCATCCCATCGTCATTTGCAGGAATGAGCGCGTCGGGACGTGGTCGCAGTCGAAGATCGAGACAAATTCACCCGTGGCGTATTTCAGCGCATTGTTGATGTTCCCGGCTTTGGCATGCTCGTGCGTGGTACGGGCGATATATTCCACCCCGACGCTCTGCGCAAAGTGGCGAAACTCTTCGCGACCGCCGTCGTCGAGGAGCCAGATTTTGAGTTTGTCTTTCGGCCAGTCGATGCCCAGCGAAGCATAAATGGTGTTTTTCACCACGCTCAAATCTTCGTTATACGTCGGGACAAAAATGTCGACGGTCGGCCACACACGCGTGTCTTTCGGCAGCGGAACCGGCTGCCGATTCAGCGGCCATACGACCTGGAAATACCCCAAAATCAGGACAATCCACGCGTAGGTTTCAGCAAACAGCAGCACCAGGCCACACACCAGACTTACCGGATCGTCCCAGTTCAGCGTGGAGGTGTAACGCCACCAGATGTAGCGGCAGGAAACAGTCAGCGACAGGACAATCAGCATCATCGCCGAGAATCGCCCCGGAATGCGGCGCACCAGCAGCGCCACGCCCCACAGCAGTATCAGGAAGATAAACTGCGCCAGCGGGTTAAACGGCTGGGTGATGCAGACCAGCGCCAGAATCAGCGAGAAAACGACGATAACGCCCAGGATAAAGCGCCGTAATCCGGGATGCAGATGCCCCAGCTCTTTTTCGCTCTCAAGATGACGGGTCTGATTTCTGACGCGGTCTGGCAGATTTTCGAGCCACTGATGGTAACGGCCACGCAGATTCTTAAACCCGCCCGTACCGCGCCAGCGCGGTTCTGTTTTTTCTTTCTTAGCCGACGTGGCAATCAGCCAAAGGGCCTGAATCGCGTAACGCGCAGGATCTAACGGCCTTGGCCGGTCAGGATTGAGATGCGGATACAGTTCGCGATGGCGTGCGCGAATGTGCTGCCAGCGCGGGTGTTCGAGCGGGATAAAAATCCAGGCCAGGACCATCCAGAAACAGCCGAGCGCGGCGCTAAAAGACGACGCGCCATGACGGCGGTAATTCCGGTAACGCTCGCTTAAACGGGCGCTAACCGGCGGGATGAGTAACCAGGCGGACACGCGGCTCATGGATGGCTCCTGCCCGGTTCCGGACGTCCGGTATAGTGCAGCAGACACCAGTTGGCCAGCGTAAGGATCTCTTCGGCTGCCAGCGAGTCGCCGCGATATTCACCTAACGGTTGTTTTGATGCCAGACATTCCGCCATCCCTTCGTCACGATGGATGGCCATCGGCAGCAGACGGCGCTGGCTTTGCAGCCAAACCTGATACAAATCATCCTGAATTTGGCTGCCGATACGTAAATCATTGATCAGAATATGTGCGCCCGCCGGCAGCGCCTGTTGATGCAGGCGAATATGGCAATTGGCATCGGCATTGACGATGGTCAGCATATGGTCGCAGTGTTCGATTAACTGGCGAGTCAGCGGTGAAAAGCCGTTTGGCAGATCCAGCAAAATCCACTGATAGTGGCTTTTTTCCTGCAGCAGTTGCAGGGCATCTGCAAAATATCCCAGCGTTCCAAAACGGGTGTGCAGCGATTCCATCTCGCTCACGGTCAGTTGACCAAAAGGCAAGATATCAAGCTGCGAGGTATAACGTTGCGCGGTGTCACGCCAGTCGCGGCCATCAAGCAGCGCGCGCGCCCAGCCGTCGGACACGTCATAATCGACGTTAAAAGACATGCGCAACAAATTATCAGGGCAGGCATCAATAACCAGGACGGATTCACCTAATACCTGTAATGACCATCCCAGCGCCGCTGCGATAGACGTCGTGCCCACACCGCCACGAATGCCCTGTAATCCGAGTATGGCCATCAATGGCTCCCTTATTGTTGACGGGCAAATTCAGCTAATAAAGGCCAGCGTTTAATCGCCGCCGCCAACTGTTCCCGTTGGGAAATATCGGTGTAATCTATTTCTGGCAATGAAAATGCCTGGCTAAGCGCCAAAAAATCGTTTTGGAATGTGTACCCCAGGCTAGAATCAACCGGCGTTGCAGGGTCATTATTATGCATTTTAGTTTCATCCCTTTATTAAAACCAAACGAACTACGGACGTAGAAAGGCTTCCTGCCAGCGAAAATTCATTTACATGCTAAATCTGATGCTCTTTAATTTCAATGTTAGGTTTATTTCTGCGCTTTCGCTAGTAAACTGAGATACAGGTAAATTAAACGCCAAGAGGGACACTGTGAACCCCATATTTTCAGTTGGTATCCAGTCATTGTGGGATGAATTGCGCCACATGCCAGCCGGCGGAGTCTGGTGGATTAGCACGGATCGCAATGACGATGCTATAAGTCTGGTGAATCAAACAATTGCAGCACAAGATAAGGGCGCAAAAGTCGCCGTTGTCACTATGGGTGAAGACCCTAAAAAAATCATCAGACTCAATGAAACGCACGGTCCCGATAAAGTGCGCTTGTTTTCGATGCCACATGAAGAAGATGGTCTATACTTTTTGCCCCGCGATATTCAGTGCAGTATTGACCCCGAACATTATTTAGTGGTTCTCAAATGCACGAATAATTTTTGGCAAAATATATCTTCAGAAAAATTGCGTCTGTGGCTGGAAAAGATCAATAAATGGGCGCGGGTTCAAAATTGTACGCTGCTGGTAATCAGCCCAGGCAGTAATAATGATAAGCAGTTCTCATTTTTAATGAGTGAATATCGCTCTCTCTTTGGTCTTGCCAGCATCCGCCATCAGGCCGACAGCCATGTTTACGATATTGCCTTCTGGTGTAATGAAAAAGGCGTAAGCGCGCGGCAACAACTCACGCTTATGCATAATAATGGCGAGTGGCACGTTGCGCAGCAGGAAGAAACCGTCGTTCAACCGCGTAATGATGAAAAACGCATTTTGAGTCACATTGCAGTATTAGAAGGTGCGCCTGCGCTTTCTGAATATTGGTCGCTGTTTGAAACCAACGAAGGTTTGTTTAACGAGGCCCGCACGACCCAGGCCGCAACGATTGTTTTTTCGCTCACTCAGAATAATCAAATTGAGGCGATGGCGCGGCAGATCCATACCCTGCGCCGTCAGCGCGGCAGCGCGTTGAAAATCGTTGTGCGTGAGAATACCACCAGCCTGCGCGCCACCGATGAGCGTCTGCTCCTTGGCTGTGGGGCGAATATGGTGATTCCGTGGAACGCGCCCCTTTCGCGCTGTTTGACGCTGATCGAAAGTATTCAGGGCCAGCAGTTTACTCGCTACGTCCCGGAGGACATTTCGACGCTGCTTTCCATGACTCAGCCGATGAAATTACGCGGCTATCAGAAGTGGGACACCTTCTGCGAAGCGGTCAGCAATATGATGAGCAACACGCTGCTGCCGGAAAATGGTAAAGGCGTGATGGTCGCGCTGCGCCCGGTTCCGGGTATTCGTATTGAGCAGGCGCTGACGCTGTGTCGCCCTAACCGTACCGGCGATATCATGACCATTGGCGATAATCGTCTGGTGTTATTTTTATCCTTCTGTCGGGTTAACGACCTGGACACCGCGCTAAACCACATATTCCCGCTACCGACCGGCGATATCTTCTCTAACCGTATGATTTGGTTCGAAGACAATCTGATCAGCGCCGAAATCGTGCAGATGCAAATGCTGGAACCTGAGCAGTGGGGCAAACCGCTGCTGATGGCGAGCGATGCGAAACCCGTGCTGAATGCGACGCACGACGGGCACGCCTGGCGTCGCACCCCTGAGCCGCTTCGTTTGTTGAGTGATGCCCAAGAGAGAGCTTCATCATGAATAACAGCGATATCATTCAGTTGGTGATCGTCTGTGCGATCATTTTCTTCCCGCTTGGCTACCTTGCACGCCATTCGCTGCGCCGTATTCGTGATACGACGAGATTGCTGTTTGCAAAACCTCGCTACGTTAAACCAGCAGGAACACTGAAACGGGCTACACACGTCAAGGCAAACCGAAAACATGACTAATTCTACTTATACTGCTTCGGCACCTTCGCCGCTTTGGCAATACTGGCGCGGCCTTTCCGGCTGGAACTTCTACTTTCTGGTGAAGTTTGGTTTGCTGTGGGCGGGCTATCTGAATTTCCACCCGCTGCTAAACCTGGTGTTTATGGCATTTTTGCTGATGCCAATCCCCAACCTGAAGCTGCACCGCCTGCGTCACTGGATAGCCATCCCGATTGGTTTTGCGCTGTTCTGGCACGACACCTGGCTGCCAGGCCCGGAAAGCATCATGAGCCAGGGTTCGCAGGTCGCGGGCTTTAGCGCGGGCTATATTCAGGATCTGGTCGAGCGGTTTATTAACTGGCAGATGATCGGCGCGATTTTCGTGCTGTTCATTGCGTGGCTTTTCCTGTCGCAATGGCTGCGCATCACAGTGTTTGTGGTGGCGATAATGATCTGGCTGAACGTGTTAACGCTGGCCGGTCCGAGCTTCTCTTTGTGGCCAGCCGGCCAAGCGACAGAAACGGTCACCACCACGGGCGGTACGGCAGCACCTACCGTCGCCACTGCCGGAGCCACGCCGGTCATTGGTGATATCCCGTCACAAACCGCGCCGCCGACCAACACCAATCTCAATGCCTGGCTTTCCAGTTTTTATAACGCAGAAGCCAAGCGCCAGACCAAATTCCCGGATGCGTTACCGGCCGATGCGCAGCCTTTTGAACTGCTGGTGATTAACATCTGCTCCCTTTCGTGGGCGGACGTGGAAGCCGCCGGTTTGATGTCGCATCCGCTGTGGTCGCATTTTGATATTCAATTCAAAGACTTCAACTCGGCCACATCGTACAGCGGTCCGGCGGCGATTCGTCTGCTGCGCGCAAGCTGCGGTCAGCCGTCGCATAAGAATTTGTATCAGCCTGCGGGAAATCAGTGTTATTTGTTCGATAACCTTGAAAAACTGGGCTTCTCTCAGCACCTGATGCTCGGTCATAACGGTATTTTCGGCGGCTTCCTGAAAGAAGTGCGTGAAAACGGCGGCATGCATGCGCCGCTGATGGATCAAACAGGTCTGCCGGTTCCGCTGCTCGGCTTTGACGGCTCGCCGGTCTACGACGATACCGCCGTGCTGCAACGCTGGCTGCAAACGGTCGGTAAGGACGATAACGCCCGCAGCGCGACATTCTATAACACCCTGCCGCTGCACGACGGGAACCACTATCCGGGCGTGAGCAAAACGGCGGATTACAAAGTGCGCGCGCAGAAGTTCTTCGATGAGTTGGATGCCTTCTTTACCGAGCTGGAAAAATCTGGCCGTAAGGTGATGGTTGTCGTTGTGCCGGAACATGGCGGCGCGCTGAAAGGCGACAGAATGCAGGTGTCTGGTCTGCGCGATATTCCAAGCCCGTCGATCACCAACGTGCCGGCCGGGATTAAATTCTTTGGCATGAAAGCACCGCATCAGGGTGCGCCGATTGAGATTACCCAGCCGAGCAGCTATCTGGCGATTTCAGAACTGGTGGCGCGTGCAGTGGACGGAAAGCTGTTTGTGGAGGATAGCGTGAACTGGAATCAGCTCACCAGCGGTTTGCCGCAGACGGCGGAAGTGTCCGAGAATGCCAACGCGGTAGTGATTCAGTACCAGGATAAACCGTACGTGCGGTTGAATGGCGGGGATTGGGTACCGTATCCGCAGTAAACGCTTTCCACTTATGGCTGTCGATTGCTGCAAATACGCCCTCTCCATTTAGGGAGAGGGAACAATCAGTGCCGTTTGTCAGTGCAGCGATTTCCTTGCTGATAGGGGTAAAAAAACCAAAGCCATGCCTTTTTCCGGCTGTAAATCGCCGAAGCGTTTCCGTAAGGCCGGGACGACGCGCAGGGATGCGCGGCGAGGGCGTGACCTGCAAGGATGCAGGATCGCGCCCGGCCCGAAAGCCTGAAGGGAAAAGCTGAGGGAATCGCGTAGCGGCGATTTTCTTGCCGGGAGCCGGGGTTGCCAGGGTGGTGGCGATTGAGCCACCCTGGCACGTTCACAGGTTCAGGATTGATAGAAAAGCACGAAACTGGAAGTGAACGGAACAATCCACTGAACCGCATATCCCCCTCGCCCCAGCCCTCTCCCTAATGGAGAGGGAGCTGCGCAGGTATACTCTCTCCCTCGCGAGGAGAAAACGTTACTACTGCTCCGCCAACCACACCAACATCTTCAGACTCGCCGAATAATAATCATCCATCGCGGTGATATCCGGTTCGCCAGTGGATTGCCCCATCGTTAAATCACGCACTGCCAGCAACCCGCCTTGCATCATGTAAGGCGCGTATTCATTGGTCGTGACATTCACCCAGGCTGGGGTTTTCTCGCGGCTAAACTGTCCAAACCAGCTGCGCCATGGCGTCAGTGACGGACTTTGCGGACTCGACCAGTGGATATACAGCGGAATACGGATCGCATCGTAGCTCATGCGCGGCGGCCAGGCGTTGGCGGGGGTCAGCTTGCCGCCCGCCGCCAGTGACATCCAGTCGGTCGGCAAATTCGCCGTCCCCGTACCCATTTTGCCCAGCACCTTGTGTCCATCCTGAATCAGCTCGCGCCACACCTGCAAATGGCTGCGATCGGCGAAGGCCTGCCAGGCTGGGAAAATAAAGTACGACGGATTCAGAATCACTTCGCTGTTGAGATTGAATCCCTGCGCGCCCGGCAGCATCACGCGGTAACCCGCATAGTGAATAACCGTGCGCGCCACCAGCGATTTGGTGATCGCATCAGATGCCTGGCTGTAACGCGCATCATGCCAGCGCGCGTCCGCTTTTAATAACGCCCAGGCGATCAGCGCGTCGCCATCGGAGGCATTATTTTTGTCAGGAATCGGGTCCGGCAGGACCGGATTGTAGCGCCAGTAAAACAGGCCGTTGCTTTTGTTTTTCAACGTACTGTCCGTCCACTGCCAAAGCTTGTCGAACGCCGTTTTGTCGTCGCTCGCCACCGCCATCAGCATGGCAAAGCCTTGCCCTTCGGTGTGGGAAACATTGCCGTTGCCGGTATCGACAATCCGGCCATCCGGCATCAAAAAGCGCGCTTTATAACTCTCCCAGGCCTGTCCGGCCTGAGAGAACGGGGAAAACATCACAGTCATCATGACCGCCAGTACGGCGCATGCGGGCTTACGCATAATTAGCTCATTGTGGGTTGTGGTAACGGAACTGCACGTCTGAAAGGGAAAAAAGACGCTCGCGACTCACCGTCACGTGCGCTTTTCCGCCCTGCCCCTGCATCCAGCGGACATAAAGCCCTTCCAGTATTGCACAGAAGGCATGGCACCAGCGGCTTTGCTGCTCATCAATCCGGCTCACCGGCAGGGCCTGATGACGCAGCGTAAGATCGGTATCGCTGGTTTCGATCTCCACACATCCCCAGCCAAAACGCGCCAGTTGCGCGTTGATATTCGCTTCGAGTTCACCCACAGTTTCGGATGGCGGGAGTGGATACTGATCGGCCAGCGCGATACCCATCTGGCGTAAGAACGGCTGGCTCTCCAGTTCGCCCACGTTGCGCACCATGCCGTCCACAATCAGCGCCAGCAGATCAAACCACCCTTCCGGCGTTTGCTGTCCGCGAAACCAACCCAATAGCGCAGGGTTTTCCAGTGTCGTTGTCATTATTTTTCTCCCAGCATGTAGCGGAAATAGAGCCCCGCCGTACTTTCGTTATAGCTGCCAAAGGTGTCATAACCCACTTTGCCGCCGATGGTCATGTCTTTGTTGACGTTGTAATCCACGCCGGCGCGCATCGTATAGCCAATGCCATTTTCAGACGTGCCTTTGTAAGTGGCTGTTTTCGCGAAACCGCTCTCGACCGCGCCTTCCAGCAGCTGCTGCCAGTTATCATTGGTCGGGAAATAGTCGCTACTGTCCTGGCTGTAGGATTGGTAGCCCACTGAGCCGCCCAGTTTCAGCTTCCAGTTATCGATTTTTTGCGAATAATCGATTGGCAGCGAGACGCTGACATAGTTCTGCGGACTGAAGTAGCCACCCTGACCAAAGGTGAACTGACTGAGATTTTTCGAGAAGTCCATCCAGCTCATGCTTAAACCGGTTTTCACTTCGCGGAAATCATCGTGATATGGCCGCAGATAGACGCCCGCATTGGTATTCATGCTGGTATTGCTCGCGACGTTTTCGCCGAGATAGCTGTAACCGCCGCCGCCCACATAAAAACCTGCATCGCCGTCGTCATAGCTCAGTTGCAAGCTCCCTCCGTTTTTGGTCACGCGACCCCAGCGCTTACCCGAGTATTTGTCTTCCAGCCCGACATACGAAAGAAGGCTATCGGTCACCGCGCGGCGTTCACCGGTCAGGATCAACGACAGGTAGTTTGTCAGTTTTGGCGACCATTTCACGCCCCCCACCAGCGTACTCAAATCCTGCCCTAACGGCGTGCTACCAACATCCAGACGATAATCCTTACCGCTGAGCGCCATGTTCAGTTCAACGCCATTCGCCTTTTGGGAATCCGTAGACACATCGCCGGGCTGATTAACGTTTGGCTTCAGATTTGATGCTTCGAGATAATCACCCACCTTTCCGCTATCGTAACTGCCCAATTTTGCCAGATTTAGCTGACCGTCGGAGCTGGTAAGGTTGTAGTCATTGCTATCCAGCGTCCCAAGGCCAGCCAACGACTCAGCACCAGGGTGAGCAGCGAGGTAAGTGGCACGCTCCGTTGCACTCATTGCCGCAATGGCTTTTTGTTCGTTCGTCGCTGTTGAAACCATATTCGAGGCGGCATTCGCCAGTGGGTTAGAACCAAAGCGACGCCACGCGTCTCCGCTGGCGCTACCCGCACTCAGCGTCACCGGTGTGGCGGTAAACTCGAAACGCGACTCACCAAACGGCGAGCTGGACCAGGTCAGCGGGGCTTTGGCTTCGGTCAGTTTGCTGGTGCCCGATTCGCCATCGCGACCGCGCACTTCGACGCCGCCCTGCAGCCACATGCCGGTCTGTTCGTCCATCCGCTGCATCATGTCGTCCACCTGACGCAGCGCGCGGCTTTGGGCCGTCTCCTGCGGCAAATCGGTACGCATCGTGCCCGGAAGCGTCGTGCCCGGCTCCCGTGCGGTTTGCGCCAGTTGCCACGGCAATGCGCTATCGCTGGACGTTGTCGCGCCTATCGCCTGTGACGAACGGCTGGTCGTGACGAACGGATTATCCGCCAGCAGCAGGCCGCCCATAGTCGGTGTCGCAGAGCTGTTGGTCGATTGCAGCCCCAGCAGCTTGCCGCGCGCGCTGCGCAGATAAGTCATCGCCTGCTGATGATTGCCCTGCGCCTCTTCCAGCCGTGCCAGTAAAATCAGACGCTGCGGCGACGTATCGCTTTGCAGGCCGTTGGCGAGCTGTTTCGCTTTGGCCACGTTATCTTCTGCCAGCGCCACATCGATTGCGCCCACGCGAGCGTCCTGAGTTGGCGTGTCCCGCGTCATCAGGTAGTCGTAAACCACACCCGCTTCTTTGTTCATTTTGCCGGTCTGATACAGACGCGCCATCGCAAACATCAGATCGGTATTTTGCGGATCGCTTTGCAGAGCGCGAATCAGCTTGTCATACGCTGCCGCATAGTTGCCCTGCTCACGAAGCTGATCCGCTTCATTGATCACATAGCCATTTCGCACGCCCGCAAGCTGCGTTGGCGTGCTACGCGAGAGCAATTCTGGATTCGACAGGAAACTCTGCGCTTCGCCGTTCAGCCCGGCCTGATTCAGCACCGCGACCTGATCGGCATAATCGCCCGCGTTCCCCTGCACGCCCTCACGCATATTGCTGCGTACCACCGACACGGCGGTAGTGAGATCGCCGCTTTGCGCCAGCATTCGCGCCAGTTTGCCCGCATCTGCCGGGCTTTCCGGCGGACGCGCTGACAGCGTTTTAAGCGTGTTCGCCGCTGCCACAGAATTCCCCTGCGCCAGATAGCGTTCAGCCGTCACCATTTGCAGATTGGTATTCACGCGCTGCGCCAGCTCGCGCATTTGTGGCGTCTGGCTGGCAGGAGAAATACGCGACAGAAGGGTTTGTGATTGCTGCCATGCCCCACTTTCACTGGCAAATAACGCCGCCGCGTACAGGGAACTTGCGCCAGCCCCCGGACGGGATACGGGTTGCATCACCGCCGCCGCTTCGCCATCCGCACCTGATTTTTGCAGCAAACGCGCCAGATCGAGACGTAACCATGGGTCATCCGGTAAACGCGCAATGCCCTGACGCAGAATGCCGATGGCCTGTTCGGTATTGCCGCTGGCCGCTGCCTGCTGCGCCTGACGACGAATCGGATCGCCCGGCAAACCCGCCACCACACGCGGCTGGAGCTTCGCCTGCAAACTCGCTGGCAACGTGCGCAGCATCGCCTGTGCGTCTTCCGTTTTGTTCTGCTCTTTCAGAACGTAATAGAGGTTTTCCCGCGCCGCGCCGTTTTGCGGCTGCTGGTTAATCAACTCACGCAGCGTCTGTTCGGCCTGCGGATAATCCTTGTTGTGGCGCAGCACATCGGCGCGGAACAGTTTGGCCGCCGTTCCACGTTCGCCACTTTGCTGCACCAGCGGCGCAGAGAGCGCCAGCGCCTGGCTGACGTTGCCCTCTCTCAGCGCCTGCTGCGCCTGGGCGAGTTGACCGTAAAATGCAGCGTCGTCGGCCTGCGTTTGGCGCTCCGTTGATGCGTCCCCGCCCTGGCTGGCGGCGCGTCCGAGATATTGCGCGGCCGCCTGATAGTCACCGCTGCGCTGAGCGATATACCCCATTCCCGCTAGCGCGTCGGCATCCTGCGGGTTGGTTTGCAGCACCTGCTCAAACTGACGTTTTGCCGCGTCGGTATTGCCGCTGTTCAACGCGGTATACCCTTCACCTTTCGCGGCACCGCCAATATTTTTGCGATAGTACGCCTGCACTTCGCTGTCCTGCGGATGACGTTGCAGCCAGGTGTCGTAGAACTGCTCGTCACCCGCTTTGGGTCCCAGCCACAGCAGCGCCTGACGCAAGCCTGCATCCGCGTCTTTGCTGCCACTCGCCATCTGTTGGAGCTGGATAATCCCGTCGCGGCGCGTGCTTTCCTGCCAGGTCAGCATTTTGCCCAACGTTACGCGTGCGGCGTTGTCCTGCGGGTTTTGCGCCGCAAAGCGCTGTAATTCCGCGAGTGCCTGCGGATAGCGCGATTTATCGCTGCCCATGGTCTGGTAATATTCGGGCGCCAGGCTCGCAGGCGGCGTGTCACCGCTAAACAGCGTTTTCCAGGTCGCCAGCGCGGCGGGAATATTACCGCTCCGCGCCTGCTGACGCGCCAGCGTCAGCGTGCCCTGCGGGACTTGCGTCATCTGTTTGGCATTATCCAGCGATTGCAAACTCGCATCGCCCGGCGAGACTTTTGCCAGCCGCGCACGCCACTGCGCCGCGCCCTGTAAATCACCGTTTTGCTGCGCCCACAATGCCATCAGATACAGCGCTTGCGTGTTGTTGGCATCAACCATCAACACCTTTTTGAGCGATTCGCTCGCCAGGTCATCGTGAGATTTTTCGTGCCAGTAGTTGGCCTGGTCGAACAACGCTTTCAGCGCCGCATCGTTTTGCGCCGCATAAGCCGCCGATCCAAACGCCAGCACGCCGGAGAGACAGATTGCCGATTTAATGGTTATTTTTTTCACTTTCCCGTCTCCGGATTCAAACGCTTACGCGCGCGCTTTTTCAGCCAGGCATACAGCCCCAACCCGCAAAGCGTACTCATGATCAGTCCCAGAATCGCCAGCAGCGCCGAGTGCTGGTTGGCGTACCAGACAATCATCATCTGGGTCGGCATTTCGCCGCTCGGGAACTGCGACCCCACGCGGAAGCTGCGTACGCCGTTTTCGTTGGTGATAATGGCCGCGTCACCGCGAATTCCGGCGTTGATGCGCGCGGAGGTTAAATCGTCATGCAGACGGGCTAACTGCTCGTCGTTACTGCCGAGCGCCATCACCACCAGACGATCGCTGCTCCACGGGGAACGGAAACTGACAAACCCGCGCCAGGCTTCGTTCGAGGAGAAATAGCGATCGGCTTCGACGCCATCGGAGGTCCAGTCGCCCGCCAGCCAGCGTTGCAGTTTCTGCCAGGTTGACGGGGTGCGAACGCCCAGCGTGTTGTCATGGGAGGTAAACGGCGAGCTGCTCAACAGCGCCTGGTTAAAGTCGTGCTGCGCCATGCCGCTGACCGCCAGAACATCGCGCGTGCGCAACAGCTCCAGATTGCCACCGGCTGTCGGCACGCCGAGCACCACGCGGTTGTTATACAGCGCCGTGCCGGTGGCATTACCGGAACGCGCTGCCATATCCAGCAGCGTCGCGATTTGCGTTTCGGTCGGCTGTTCAGGCAGCAGCAGAACGGTCTGCGAATAGTCGGCCAGACGCGTAAACGGGAAGGATGCGCCGACAAAATAGGAAAGATTCGGCAGAAGCGAGAAGTGGCGCGTGTGGCTCAGATCGATCCACGAGTCTTCGTCGATGCGGCTCTTGATGTTGTTGTTCATCAGCACGCTACACGGCGCGTTCTCTTTCGCCGTGATGTTGAAATAGAGCGACAGCTGGTTGTCGCCGTAAATCATGTACGGCTCAAGCGGCATGTCGAATTTCTCCTGCCGTGCATCGCCACCGACTTTGTGCCACAGCGTTTCCAGCGCGCCCTGCTTGTTGACCGGCAGGTTGTGCAGGAACGTGTCGTTCATGGTCATGCTCAGCCAGGACTTGTTTTCATCGATCCAGCTTTCGGTCGGGAAACGGTAGCCGATATGCAGCGGAATGGTTTCACCGTCCCACAGAAACAGATCCGGCGCGGCGCGGAAGGCCACGCGCAGCGGCGCATGCCAGATCCCGGTGACGGTCAGACTTTGATCCTTGCGGATCAGCTCTGAGAGCTTCACCGGACGATCGGTTGGGATCCAGCGCGGCGCGTCGTACGGCTTGCTCGCCGGGATCGTCTGCGTGGGGATCGTCATGCTGGCGGTTTGCTGCGTGAAGTTGCCCCGCGTCAGTCGCCATGCGGCGGTGCGCAGCGCCGCGTCGTCGTTACCGACGATCAGCAGCAGTTTATAAACCGGGTTCGCCGGGTTATCGATAACCTGCAGCATCGGCTGAGAAGACTGCGGCAGCGTCAGGCCACCAATTTTCTCACCGGGGTGGCCGATCAGAATGCCGTTTTTCTCTGGCAGCGTGTCGTGCAGCGCGGCAAATGAGACGCCGCGATAATCCGCCTGAATGCCGAGCCAGGAGGAGATCGACGCCGCTGCGCTGAGCGTATCGCTGCTGAGCGTGGGCCCAAAGGCGAAAGCAATGGTGGCCGGCGTCATCTGCATCGAATCAAAGAACGGGCGCGGGAAATGGCTGAGATCCGAGCCGATATCGAGCTGCTGGCCTTCCAAATCAAAGCGAGAGTCCGGCAGGATCGTGACGCGGTATTTTTCCGACAGATCGCGCTGGCACTGCATCGCATCGCCATCGTTAATCTTGAAGCTCAGGCTGTTGCTGGATACCAACAGCGCAGCGGGGATATCAAGCTGGAAGCGAGACACATCGCTGTCTGCCGCACCCAGCGGCACGGTGCCAAGCGGCTGACCGTTGAGCATCAGTTGCATAGTGGCGTTGCGCGTTGCCATTGCCGGAGAGACTTTCAGGTTCAACGAGAGTTGCGCGTTCGTGATGACCTGATCGACCGGGAGAGTGAAGTTCATCCCGCCCTGTAACTGGCCGCCGCTCAGCACCAGGCCCTGCGGCTGGCCCATCTGCGCCACGCTGATACTGTTTACCGTGGACGGCACAAAATTCGCCAGCACTGGCGTGGTCGGCGCGGGCATTTCTACCGGCAAGAGCGCCTCAACAGAGGTTTCTTCGCTATGCAGCGGCAGCGCAAATAACGACGCCGCCAGCAGAGTGAGTTTTGTCAGGTGCTTCATACGTTGCCGTCCTCCTGCACTTGCGCTTGCGCACGGCGGTTCTCCCGGCGCGTTTTCCACGTCAGCCAGAAGAGATCAAAGACGCAGCGCACGATGGTCAGCAGCGAACGGAACGGATTGTCCTGCGGTTTTGGCGGCTGGATCCACGCATCAGCGCGAGCCAATACCACGCGCACCAGTTCACGGCGGCGCGCCAGAGGAATATCTTCAAACATCAGGCGGATATACTCTTCGTCAGTGGCGACCACCTTCACCGGAATACTGATCGCACCCGATTGCAGCAGCAGTTCCACCTCTTCGATTTCATCCGTCAGATGGCGATCATCCGGGAGTTCGATACGGCAACCGCCCATCGATAAATCCGCCGTCTGGCTGCGGGAAGAGATCCCGCTGGCGTAGTGAATCAGCACCGGGATTTTGACGTCGATACGAATGGTTTTGCGCGTCTGGCGCGTTTCACGGGCGACGGCAATCGCCGCCAGCAGGAAGATCAGGCTGTAAAGTCCCCAACCGACGTTGAGCGCGATAACGCTGGGATCGACGCCGTAGTAGTCGTGGGCACACGCGCGAACGATACCGGCGATGACGCCGATAGCCAGCAAAATGGCGATCACCAGATGCGGGCGCACGACCCGGAAATCGAAGTAGCCGACGTTAAGCAGCGCCCCTTTATCCGTCACGTTGAACTTGCCGCGCTTCGGGAAAATCATGGTCACGGCAGTTGGCAATACCAGATGGAACGCCAGCACCAAATCGTAGATTTCGCCCCAGAAGCTGTAGCGATAGCGTCCGTTCATCCGCGAGTTGAGGTAAATCGCCAGGAACAGGTGCGGCAGCGCATAGGCAAACACCAGACCCGCCGACGAGTGAATGATGTTGAGGTTGAACAGCAGATAGGCCAGCGGCGCGGTTAAGAATGCGATACGCGGCAGCGCGAACTGATAGTAGAGCATGGCGCTGAGGTAGCACAGGCGCTGCTGAATCGTCAGCCCACGGCCTAACAGCGGGTTATCCAGACGGAAAATTTGCGTCATGCCACGTGCCCAACGGGTTCGCTGGATGACGTGCAGCACCAGACGTTCGGTAGCAAGACCGGCGGCCAGGGGGATATCAAGAAAGGCGGATTTCCAGCCGAGACGCTGCATTTTCAACGCGGTGTGCGCATCTTCGGTGACAGTTTCCACGGCGAAGCCGCCGATCTCTTCCAATGCGCTACGGCGGATAACCGCACAGGAGCCGCAGAAGAACGTGGCGTTCCAGTTGTCGTTACCCTGCTGGATTGGGCCGTAGAACAGCGTCCCTTCATTCGGGATATTGCGCCCGACGGAGAGGTTACGTTCGAACGGGTCCGGCGAATAGAAATAGTGCGGCGTTTGCACCAGTGCCAGCTTAGGATCTTTCAGGAACCCGCCCACGGTAGCTTGCAGGAAAATACGCGTGGCAACGTGGTCGCAGTCAAACACCGTAATCAGCTCACCCTGCGTCAGTTTCATCGCATGGTTCAGGTTGCCCGCTTTCGCGTGAGAGTTGTCGTTACGGGTGATATAACCCACGCCAACGTCTGCCGCGAAGACGGCAAACTCGCGGCGCTTCCCGTCATCGAGCAGGTAAATCTTCATTTTGTCGCGCGGGTAGTCGATACACTGCGCAGCCAGCACCGTATCACGCACCACGTCCAGCGATTCGTTATAGGTTGGGATGTAGACGTCAACCGTTGGCCATTTCGACATATCGTCGGGCAGCGGGACAATTTCACGCTTTAGCGGCCAGATGGTTTGCAGATAGTTGAGCAGCAAGAGCACCCAGACGTAGACTTCCGCCAGAAATAACCCCATCCCGAGTATTGTTTCAATCTCAGAATTAAAATGCAGGGTTTGCGTGAGGCGGAAATACATATAGCGGGTCGACATCAATAATGACATCACCACCATAATTACAGAAATACTGCGTCTTTTGCTAAAGCCCATTAAAAACAGAAGGCCAATACTGATAAAGCCGAAGATATATTGTTTCTGGCTGTCCATCGGCGTGATGATGATGAGCAAGGCAACAGGAATCATTGCTAAGGCCAGCAAAATAAATAGAAACTTTTTCATAGGTTGCTCTGCCTGAGTTTAAAACCCGGAATGACGCGGAAGGGTGTGAACAGTGCCGTCACCCACTTTCACTCCAAGAATACCCGCGACTTTTTTGGCAATAAGCTCAATGTCGAAGGCCGCGGCGGATGCCGGACTGAAGTCAAATACGGACTGTTGGGAGGCATTGGCTTCGCCAACGCTTTCGTCGCGGTGTACAACGCCCAGCAATTTGTCGCCAAGTTTATTTTCAACAAAGGCGGTGACATCACGACTGATCTGTCGGCGGTTGTCGCTTTGATTGAGGATAAAATAGTGCCCGGCTTTATGATTGAGCGCGCCGCCCGTCAGGCGTTGATTTTCAATTTGCGGCAACAGGGAGAGTGAAGCGGTGTCTGCCATCAGCGTAATCAAGTGCAGATCCGCCAGGCGTGACATCGCTTTTAAGGCTGGCGACGGTCCCGGTGGGAAATCGGCAATAATAATCAGCCCAGGATAATTCAAAAGGGTGCTTAAACCGCGCGTGAGGAAATGCTCATCATGTGTGAGTCGTTCTTCAAACGCCATGCGTTGCGGTTCGGTGGCATCGCCGTACGGCAACACAAATAAGTTTCCACCGGCTGTGAGCACAAACTGGCTCCAGTCGGAGGATTCTGCTGCTCTGGCAACGTAGCCACGGGTGTCAGAAAGCGGCACACCAAAATGCAGGCGTAACGCATTTTGCACATCGAAATCCAGCGCTAAAACCTTACTTCCCGAGCGCGCGAGCGCATAAGCCAGATTTGCGGTCATGGTCGTCTTACCCACGCCGCCTTTTGGCGAACAAATGCAAACTAACGGCATGTGGCGATCCTTTCCAGCAGGGAATTCAGGGGCTGATTTTTTTCAGCGGTGGGCGTCGGGGTGTTCGTCGCAGGCGCAAACAGACGCGAGAAATTCACCTCAGCCGGAGCAGGCGCAGGCATAACGGCACGAACCGATTCGGGTGCAGGTGCAGGTGCAGGTGCAGGTGCTACAGAGAGTGTGTCAGGCACTGCGGCAAGCTGCTCGGCAACGTCATTTAATATCGAAGGGGCATCATGAGACACCGTCTCAATCGCAACCCTGTCGGGCACGAAGGCAGCATCCGTCAGTGCAAATGCTTCAGGCGTGACGGGTTGCGGAATGGGTAAAGAGACGTGTCCCCCAACTGCAAGGGCATTTGTTTCCGTTGCTGGAAGAAGTTGATTAAGAATGGCCCAACTTCCTTGCTCGCTCCCCTGAGTTTGTCCTGAGAAGTCTTTAAAATCGAGCGCCTGATTGCGCGTTTTGTCCTTAAATCGCTGCAAATCATCATAGTGATTCATAGTTATACTCATGATTTACAAATACATAATGTACACACCACAGTTTGACTCACGTGGCCATTTACGATCGACAGACGAGTTTTATTCAGGTGTAGGTGTACAGTGACGTTGCAGAGTTAACTGAACGTTTATTATGGGCATGCTTAAATTATGGTTTTAATGCCGGGGTGTTTATTTACGACTTAACAGTAAACATCGACTCGACACATGCTAACTGTTTTTGAACGAAAAAAACACGGTGATCTCATTGACTTAACTAAAGGTAATTTACAGATTTAAAATTCAACGAATAAGTTAAAAGACAGATTTAAATATCGACTAAAAATGGTTAAATGGATTTTATACCTACTTAATGTGATTCCTGTTTTAATAAAAAGTTACCCTGAGAAATATTTAGAAATACTTTTTCGTCGTTAATTTTTGCCGACTTTCGTTAACTCCTTATTCTTACTAATATTCTTTCAAGGCCTACTACTTTAGGGGGGGTAATATACGCGCGCACAAAAAAGGGAGCCTTTGGCTCCCTTAGGTTATTCTGCGCTTCGCAGTGAGATTTCGCCACCCACCCACGGCTTTAAAATACCCTCCTGTTCTAGCAAGAGAGCACCTTGAGCATCGATGCCACGTGAAGTACCAAAGATCTCCTTATCACCAATAATCAGCTTCACCGGGCGATGAATAAAATTATCCAGCTTTTCCCAACGACCCAGGAACGGCGAAAGCCCTTCTTGCTCAAAAAGCGTTAATGATTGACGTAATTCTTTAATTAGACGCACAGCAAGAATATTACGATCAATAGTCACGCCCGCTTCCTGGAGCGTTATCCAACCCTGATTGACGACGTCCGCCTGCACGTTGCGCATGACCATATTGAGACCGGCACCGATCACGATCTGTGCTGCATCGCCGGTTTTCCCCGTCATTTCGACCAAAATGCCTGCAAGTTTCCGATCGTTCAGATAAAGATCGTTAGGCCATTTTACACGTACTTTATCCGCGCCCAGACTGTGCAACACTTCGGCAATCACGATGCCGATCACCAGACTTAAACCGATGGCGGCAGCCGGACCTTGTTCAAGACGCCAGAACATGGAGAGATAAAGATTTGCTCCAAACGGTGAGAACCACTTACGTCCCCGACGTCCCCGACCCGCCTGCTGATATTCAGCGACGCAGCTATCACCAGAGTTCAGTTCATTAATTCGGTCTAACAAATACTGATTTGTGGAGTCGATAACCGGCAGTACGGTCACTTTTCCCTGCTTCAACTGGCTGCGAATGACATTTTCATCCAATAGCTGAATAGGTTCCGGCAAACTATAGCCTTTGCCGGGTACAGTGAAAACATCAACGCCCCAGTCGCGCAGGGTCTGAATGTGCTTATTGATCGCCGCACGACTCATGCCCAAGCGTTCGCCCAGTTGCTCACCCGAGTGGAATTCACCATCAGCAAGAATGCTAATCAGCGTTAATGGAACGGTATTATCTCTCACGCAATCGTCTCCACGGCATTTACTTCACCCTTAGGTCCGATAAAACGGACCTCTGGTTCAAGCCAAACACCGAATTTATCGCCAACACATTGGCGAACATAATGGGCCAGAGCGACGACATCGTCGCTGGTCGCATTATTTTCATTGATCAGCACCAGAGCCTGCTGACGATGCACCGCTGCCCCCCCTTTTACCGAACCTTTGAGCTGACACTGATCGATAAGCCATCCAGCAGCCAGCTTCACCTCCCCGTCTGCCTGCGGGTAATGCGGTACGTTGGGCCATTCTGCGAGCAACGTTTTTGCCGATTCGCCGCTGATAACGGGGTTTTTGAAGAAACTACCGGCATTTCCATTTACTTTAGGATCGGGAAGTTTTGTCATCCGCATATGACATACAGCGTCGAAAACTTCACGCGCAGTGACTTTTGTCGGATCAAGGCGGGTTAAATCACCGTAGGTTAATACTGGCTGCCAGCGTTTTGCGAGGCGCAAACCCACGGACACGATGACATAGCGATCCTGATACTCATGCTTGAAAATACTGTCTCGATAACCAAAACGGCACTGTTCTGCGGTCAGGCGGCTCGCTTTTCCGGTCGCCAATTCGATGCAGTCGACATAGTCACAAACATGTTTAAGTTCAATGCCATAAGCACCAATATTCTGAATGGGGGAAGAGCCAACGCAGCCAGGAATCAGCGCCAGGTTTTCCAGCCCTGCCATCCCTTTTTCAAGCGTGAATTGCACCAATTTATGCCAGTTTTCACCCGCCCCTACATGCAGATGCCAGCTCTCATCCGTTTCACTAACCTCAATGCCCATAATGCGGTTAATAATGACTGTACCGGCAAAATCATCAAGGAAAAGGACGTTACTTCCTTCACCCAGGATCAGCACAGGTTGATTATTTTCAGTCGCCGTGTTCCACGCATCAAGAAGTTGGTGAGTATTATCGGCACGTACAATGTTATCGGCAATTCGTTGAATACCAAAGGTATTCCAGGGCTTAAGGTTATGATTCATAGACGCTATCCTGATGCAATTTCTGCGATAGTTTACCGTATATGTGAGTCGATTGGGGATTAGTTTGGCAGGAGGAAGTCTGAGATCTTACATAATGTCAAAAGCAAAAAACCCCGGACCTTGCGGACCGGGGTTCTTCTTTATTGATGCCTGGCAGTTCCCTACTCTCACATGGGGAGACCCCACACTACCATCGGCGCTACGGCGTTTCACTTCTGAGTTCGGCATGGGGTCAGGTGGGACCACCGCGCTAAAGCCGCCAGGCAAATTCTGTTATCAACATGCATCTCTGCACGTCAATTAATCTGTTATCAAGCTGAATATCGTCTCTTTCCGCCAAAACAGCTTCGGCGTTGTAAGGTTAAGCCTCACGGTTCATTAGTATCGGTTAGCTCAACGTATCGCTACGCTTACACACCCGACCTATCAACGTCGTAGTCTTCAACGTTCCTTCAGGACTCTCAAGGAGTCAGGGAGAACTCATCTCGGGGCAAGTTTCGTGCTTAGATGCTTTCAGCACTTATCTTTTCCGCATTTAGCTACCGGGCAATGCCATTGGCATGACAACCCGAACACCAGTGATGCGTCCACTCCGGTCCTCTCGTACTAGGAGCAGCCCCCCTCAATTCTCCAGCGCCCACGGCAGATAGGGACCGAACTGTCTCACGACGTTCTAAACCCAGCTCGCGTACCACTTTAAACGGCGAACAGCCGTACCCTTGGGACCTACTTCAGCCCCAGGATGTGATGAGCCGACATCGAGGTGCCAAACACCGCCGTCGATATGAACTCTTGGGCGGTATCAGCCTGTTATCCCCGGAGTACCTTTTATCCGTTGAGCGATGGCCCTTCCATTCAGAACCACCGGATCACTATGACCTGCTTTCGCACCTGCTCGAGCCGTCACTCTCGCAGTCAAGCTAGCTTATGCCATTGCACTAACCTCCTGATGTCCGACCAGGATTAGCTAACCTTCGTGCTCCTCCGTTACTCTTTAGGAGGAGACCGCCCCAGTCAAACTACCCACCAGACACTGTCCGCAACCCGGATTACGGGTCTACGTTAGAACACCAGCCATTAAAGGGTGGTATTTCAAGGTTGGCTCCACGCAGACTGGCGTCCACGCTTCAAAGCCTCCCACCTATCCTACACATCAAGGACCAGTGTTCAGTGTCAAGCTATAGTAAAGGTTCACGGGGTCTTTCCGTCTTGCCGCGGGTACACTGCATCTTCACAGCGAGTTCAATTTCACTGAGTCTCGGGTGGAGACAGCCTGGCCATCATTACGCCATTCGTGCAGGTCGGAACTTACCCGACAAGGAATTTCGCTACCTTAGGACCGTTATAGTTACGGCCGCCGTTTACCGGGGCTTCGATCAAGAGCTTCGCGTTGCCGCTAACCCCATCAATTAACCTTCCGGCACCGGGCAGGCGTCACACCGTATACGTCCACTTTCGTGTTTGCACAGTGCTGTGTTTTTAATAAACAGTTGCAGCCAGCTGGTATCTTCGACTGATTTCAGCTCCACGAGCAAGTCGCTTCACTTACCATCAGCGTGCCTTCTCCCGAAGTTACGGCACCATTTTGCCTAGTTCCTTCACCCGAGTTCTCTCAAGCGCCTTGGTATTCTCTACCTGACCACCTGTGTCGGTTTGGGGTACGATTTGATGTTACCTGATGCTTAGAGGCTTTTCCTGGAAGCAGGGCATTTGTTACTTCAGCACCGTAGTGCCTCGTCATCACACCTCAGCGTTAAAAAGCGTCCGGATTTACCTAAACGCTCCGCCTACATGCTTAAACCGGGACAACCGTCGCCCGGCTAACATAGCCTTCTCCGTCCCCCCTTCGCAGTAACACCGAGTACAGGAATATTAACCTGTTTCCCATCGACTACGCCTTTCGGCCTCGCCTTAGGGGTCGACTCACCCTGCCCCGATTAACGTTGGACAGGAACCCTTGGTCTTCCGGCGAGCGGGCTTTTCACCCGCTTTATCGTTACTTATGTCAGCATTCGCACTTCTGATACCTCCAGCATCCCTCACAGGACACCTTCGACGGCTTACAGAACGCTCCCCTACCCAACAACGCATAAGCGTCGCTGCCGCAGCTTCGGTGCACAGTTTAGCCCCGTTACATCTTCCGCGCAGGCCGACTCGACCAGTGAGCTATTACGCTTTCTTTAAATGATGGCTGCTTCTAAGCCAACATCCTGGCTGTCTGTGCCTTCCCACATCGTTTCCCACTTAACTGTGACTTTGGGACCTTAGCTGGCGGTCTGGGTTGTTTCCCTCTTCACGACGGACGTTAGCACCCGCCGTGTGTCTCCCGTGATAACATTCTTCGGTATTCGTAGTTTGCATCGGGTTGGTAAGCCGGGATGGCCCCCTAGCCGAAACAGTGCTCTACCCCCGAAGATGAGTTCACGAGGCGCTACCTAAATAGCTTTCGGGGAGAACCAGCTATCTCCCGGTTTGATTGGCCTTTCACCCCCAGCCACAAGTCATCCGCTAATTTTTCAACATTAGTCGGTTCGGTCCTCCAGTTAGTGTTACCCAACCTTCAACCTGCCCATGGCTAGATCACCGGGTTTCGGGTCTATACCCTGCAACTTAACGCCCAGTTAAGACTCGGTTTCCCTTCGGCTCCCCTATACGGTTAACCTTGCTACAGAATATAAGTCGCTGACCCATTATACAAAAGGTACGCAGTCACCCTGATAAATCAAGGCTCCCACTGCTTGTACGTACACGGTTTCAGGTTCTGTTTCACTCCCCTCGCCGGGGTTCTTTTCGCCTTTCCCTCACGGTACTGGTTCACTATCGGTCAGTCAGGAGTATTTAGCCTTGGAGGATGGTCCCCCCATATTCAGACAGGATACCACGTGTCCCGCCCTACTCTTCGAACTCACAGTATGTGCATTTTTGTGTACGGGAGTATCACCCTGTACCCTGCGACTTTCCAGACGCTTCCACTAACACACAAACTGATTCAGGTTCTGGGCTGTTCCCCGTTCGCTCGCCGCTACTGGGGGAATCTCGGTTGATTTCTTTTCCTCAGGGTACTTAGATGTTTCAGTTCCCCTGGTTCGCTTCGTTAAGCTATGTATTCACTTAACGATAGTGCAACGGATTGCACTGGGTTTCCCCATTCGGAAATCGTCGGTTATAACGGTTCATATCACCTTACCGACGCTTATCGCAGATTAGCACGTCCTTCATCGCCTCTGACTGCCTAGGCATCCACCGTGTACGCTTAGTCGCTTAACCTCACAACCCGAAGATGTTTCGTAAAACACCCACAGTGTTGCGAAAATTTGAGAGACTCGAACACACCGCTTACCTGCTCTTATTACGGAGAGCAGACACAGTGTGTCGTTTCAATTTTCAGCTTGATCCAGATTTTTAAAGAGCAAAACTTCGCAGCGCACCTTTTCAGGTACACTCTGAAGTTTTCTTGTTTTCAGCAGTAAAAGGATGGTGGAGCTATGCGGGATCGAACCGCAGACCTCCTGCGTGCAAGGCAGGCGCTCTCCCAGCTGAGCTATAACCCCATCGTAAATGCAAATCTCGTTACCGACAATTTTTCCTGAGACAAGGCGTGGAAGAACGAAGCATACTGAAGTATGCGAGTTATTTCGCAACGCAGTATTCAGGGAAAATTTGGTAGGCCTGAGTGGACTTGAACCACCGACCTCACCCTTATCAGGGGTGCGCTCTAACCACCTGAGCTACAAGCCTGCAGAGATTCTTTACTGCTTATTTTTCATCAGACAATCTGTGTGGACACTACAAAGGCAGGTTCTTCAGGTAAGGAGGTGATCCAACCGCAGGTTCCCCTACGGTTACCTTGTTACGACTTCACCCCAGTCATGAATCACAAAGTGGTAAGCGCCCTCCCGAAGGTTAAGCTACCTACTTCTTTTGCAACCCACTCCCATGGTGTGACGGGCGGTGTGTACAAGGCCCGGGAACGTATTCACCGTAGCATTCTGATCTACGATTACTAGCGATTCCGACTTCACGGAGTCGAGTTGCAGACTCCGATCCGGACTACGACATACTTTGTGAGGTCCGCTTGCTCTCGCGAGGTCGCTTCTCTTTGTATATGCCATTGTAGCACGTGTGTAGCCCTACTCGTAAGGGCCATGATGACTTGACGTCATCCCCACCTTCCTCCAGTTTATCACTGGCAGTCTCCTTTGAGTTCCCGGCCGAACCGCTGGCAACAAAGGATAAGGGTTGCGCTCGTTGCGGGACTTAACCCAACATTTCACAACACGAGCTGACGACAGCCATGCAGCACCTGTCTCAGAGTTCCCGAAGGCACCAAAGCATCTCTGCTAAGTTCTCTGGATGTCAAGAGTAGGTAAGGTTCTTCGCGTTGCATCGAATTAAACCACATGCTCCACCGCTTGTGCGGGCCCCCGTCAATTCATTTGAGTTTTAACCTTGCGGCCGTACTCCCCAGGCGGTCGACTTAACGCGTTAGCTCCGGAAGCCACTCCTCAAGGGAACAACCTCCAAGTCGACATCGTTTACGGCGTGGACTACCAGGGTATCTAATCCTGTTTGCTCCCCACGCTTTCGCACCTGAGCGTCAGTCTTTGTCCAGGGGGCCGCCTTCGCCACCGGTATTCCTCCAGATCTCTACGCATTTCACCGCTACACCTGGAATTCTACCCCCCTCTACAAGACTCTAGCCTGCCAGTTTCGAATGCAGTTCCCAGGTTGAGCCCGGGGATTTCACATCCGACTTGACAGACCGCCTGCGTGCGCTTTACGCCCAGTAATTCCGATTAACGCTTGCACCCTCCGTATTACCGCGGCTGCTGGCACGGAGTTAGCCGGTGCTTCTTCTGCGAGTAACGTCAATCACTGTGGTTATTAACCACAATGCCTTCCTCCTCGCTGAAAGTACTTTACAACCCGAAGGCCTTCTTCATACACGCGGCATGGCTGCATCAGGCTTGCGCCCATTGTGCAATATTCCCCACTGCTGCCTCCCGTAGGAGTCTGGACCGTGTCTCAGTTCCAGTGTGGCTGGTCATCCTCTCAGACCAGCTAGGGATCGTCGCCTAGGTGAGCCATTACCCCACCTACTAGCTAATCCCATCTGGGCACATCTGATGGCAAGAGGCCCGAAGGTCCCCCTCTTTGGTCTTGCGACGTTATGCGGTATTAGCTACCGTTTCCAGTAGTTATCCCCCTCCATCAGGCAGTTTCCCAGACATTACTCACCCGTCCGCCGCTCGTCACCCGAGAGCAAGCTCTCTGTGCTACCGCTCGACTTGCATGTGTTAGGCCTGCCGCCAGCGTTCAATCTGAGCCATGATCAAACTCTTCAATTTAAGTTTGATGCTCGTGTTTCTTTATTTCTAAAGAAAAGAACTTCGTAATGAATTACGTATGTTCACTCACTGAGACTTGGTTATTCATTTAGCGTCCGAAGACGTTTAGAATCCATGTCACTTTGAGTGCCCACACAGATTGTCTGATAAATTGTTAAAGAGCAGTGCAACGCGGCTTTCGCTCACCGTTGCGAGGTCCCGTATAATACGTTTTCCTCATTCAGAGTCAAGCGTTTATTTTCGCTTTTCTCTGCCGGCGTTCATCGCTGAACCCCGCTGACCCGGCGGCTTGTGTTCCGTTGTTCCGTGTCAGTGGAGGCGCATTATAGGGAGTTATTCTGAGGTGACAAGCATAAATTTCAAAAAAGTTTTCGTTCGCTTATTTTTCAAACTTTACGTTTATTAAATCCGCGCATTGGCCGTTAATTGTGCGATTTCCCGCGCAAAACTGGCGACCTGTTGCCAGTCGGTATAGACCACTTCTTTAGTTGTATCGGTTTCCCCGCCTGTCATCTTCATAATTAAACGAATCATAAAGCGGTCAAGCCAGCGATAACGGGGATAACGCAGCGCGCCAGCAAACACGGCGCATAACTTTGGCTGCCAGGGAGAGCTCAGCAGGAACTTACGCGTATAGCTGTTCGTCTGTGGCGTACGCTTCTCTGCTTTACGCGCTACGAGGTTCACAGAATAGAAAGCGCTCGGCATCGCATTCAACGTGGCTGCATGCTTCTTCACGAAGCGATCAACTGCTGGATGAAAGTGTCCGTACCGAATCGACGCACCAATCACCACACGGTCGTAGTCTTGCCAAACAATCTCTTCCGTACGATTCAGATTCACTACGTCGGCATAAATGCCCTGCTCTTTTAATTCAGACGCCAGATAAGAGGCAATCTCGCGCGTCTGTCCGTCACGTGTGGAGAATAGTATTAATGTCTTCACCAGATACTTCCTTAATCGCGCCAGAATGTTGGGGTGAACAGCACCAGCAGCGTAAAGACCTCAAGACGCCCAAAAAGCATATTGGCAATCAAGATCCATTTCGCCACCGGATTCATACTGGCAAAGTTGTCCGCTACGACGCCAAGCCCTGGCCCGAGGTTATTAAGCGTTGCCACGACAGACGCAAACGCCGAAAAATCATCAACGCCGGTCGCAATAATGGCCAGCATGCTGACAATAAAGACCAGCGCATAAGCCGAGAAGAAGCCCCATACCGCTTCGAGGATACGTTCCGGTAACGCGCGGTTACCAAGCTTAATACTGTAGACCGCGTTCGGATGCACCAGTCGTTTCAGCTCACGGTTCCCCTGTTTAAACAGCAGAAGGATACGAATCACCTTCAATCCCCCGCCCGTCGACCCCGCACACCCGCCTATAAAGGCAGAGCATAAAAGCAAGACCGGCAGGAACAGCGGCCAGCGGGAAATACTGTCCGTCGTAAACCCCGCGGTGGTCGCCATCGACACAACCTGGAAGAACGCCTGGTTGAGAGTGGTAACTGCCGAGCTGTAAACATCGTGGAGCCACAAGACCGATGTACAAATCACCACCAGCGTTAACTGCACTCCAATAAACATCCTGAACTCCGGGTCGCGCCAGTACACCTTCAAACTACGTCCACTTAATAAAGAGAAGTGAAGACCATAGTTACAGCCGGAGATCAGTAAGAAGACAGCAATGATGGTGTTGATGGTCGGACTGTCGAAATACCCCACGCTGGCGTCGTGCGTGGAGAATCCGCCAATCGCAATCGTCGAGAAGCTGTGCCCTATCGCATCAAACGCAGGCATCCCGGCAAACCAGAGGGCCAGCGCGCAGGCAACGGTCAGCAACACATAGATGAACCAGAGGGTTTTGGCCGTCTCCGCAATACGCGGGCGCATCTTATTATCTTTAAGCGGCCCGGGCATTTCCGCGCGATAGAGCTGCATCCCCCCGACCCCCAGAATAGGCAGAATCGCAACGGCTAATACGATGATCCCCATACCACCGAACCACTGCAGCATCTGACGATAAAAAAGAATCGCATGCGGTAACGAATCTAACCCCACCAGCGTCGTCGCACCCGTGGTCGTCAACCCGGAAAAGGATTCAAAGAAGGCATCGGTGACCGTCAGGTTAGGCTGCTCCGCGAAGATAAACGGCAGCGCCCCCACGCTTCCCAGCACGGTCCAGAACAGAACCACGATCAGAAAGCCTTCGCGGGATTTCAGTTCGCCCTTTTCACGACGGTTTGGCCACCACAGCATGGAACCAATCACCAGCGCAGCAAAGAAGGTTTGTGTGAACGCACGCCCCGCGCCGTCCCGATAGATAAGCGCCACCAGTCCAGGGAGAATCATCGTCCCGGAGAAGAGGATAACCAGCAGTCCAACGATTCGGGTTATGGCACGAAAATGCATCTCTGCCGTTTCCTTTGGTATTCAGAAAGTAAGGTGGGGATTATTCTTCAATCGGCAGCAATTGCAACGCACCGCGACTAAAATCAGCCAGTTTTGCTGAAAAAGCCGAGTGCTCCGCCAGAGGAAGTGCCACGCGTAATTGAACCGTCGCCTGGTAATCACTTTGCACAATCACACCGTTAAATTGCTTAAGTAACGTCTCAATGCCGGACAACTGGGCGTAATCACACAACAAAGTATATTCGGTTAATGGCGTTTTGCGGAGGGTATTAAGCTGATTAAGCGCCTGCTGAACGCCACCACCGTAGGCCTTAACCAGCCCGCCGGTACCTAATAATATGCCGCCATAATAACGAACGACGACCGCGGTAATTTCACCGACGCCACTCCCCATCAGCTGAGAGAGCATCGGTTTACCGGCCGTTCCTGCAGGTTCACCATCATCAGAGAATCCCAGCTGTTGCGAATCGTTCGGTGCGCCGGCGACCCACGCCACGCAATGGTGGCGGGCGTCGGGATGGTCTGCACGAACCGACTCAACAAACGCTTTCGCCGCCTCCACGCCGTCGGTGTGAGACAACAGCGTGATAAAACGGCTTTTTTTAATCTCTTCAGAGAAGGTGACCGGCTCGGCCGGTATCAGCCAACTGTCCATCACGCCAGCTTCTGATCTCGCGTCATGTTCTCGATATTGTTCTCGTGAACCACCACGTTATCTTCAATACGAATACCACCAAACGGTTTCAGCGCATCAATTTTCTGCCAGTTGAAGTGCTTGCTGAACTGGCCTTCACGCCACGGATTCAACAGAGAATCAATAAAGTAGATGCCCGGCTCGATGGTCAACACCATGCGCGGTTCCAGCACGCGGGTGCAACGCAGGTACGGATATTTAGACGGCGCCGCCAGGTGCGTACCCATATCATCCTGCATAAAACCGGCCACATCATGTACCTGCAGACCCAGCGGATGGCCAATCCCATGTGGCATAAATGGCCCGGTGAGATCGTTTTCGACCATCGCCTCTTCGCTCATATCCGTCACAATCTGATGCTTACGCAGCAGCTTAGCGATGCGCTGATGGAACTGAATATGATAGTCAACATAGCTCGTGCCCGCTTTCATGGTGCTGATAAGCGCCAGCTGTTCGTCGTTCACGTCTTTAATCAAATGCGCAAAATCGGTATCGCTGTTGGCAGCCCAGGTACGCGTCAGATCCGCCGCGTAACCGTTGTACTCAGCACCCGCATCCAGCAGGAAGCTGCGAATTTCAGAAGGCGCGCGGTGATCCAGTTTGGTGTAGTGCAGAACGGAGGCGTGCTCGTTCAGCGCCACGATATTCCCGTAAGGCACATCGGTATCACGATGACCCGTCGCCGTCAGGTAAGCCTGGTTAATATCAAACTCGCTCATGCCGGACAGGAAGGCTTCATGCGCAGCCTGATGACCATTCACTGCGGTTTTCTGTGCTTCACGCATGCAGGACAGTTCATAGTCGGTCTTATAAGCGCGGTAGTAATGCAGATAATCGATCACGCCTTTCGGGTTGATTTTGTCTGCTGGAATATCCAGAGCCAAAGCGCGCTCAGGAACCGGTCCGATGTAAGCGATGTTGCCGCGTGTAGCGGGTAACTGGCTGCCAATAGCATCCGCTTTCGGCAGCGCAATCACATCCACTTCTTCCGTCCAGAACGTCGTCGGCAGCGGCTCAACGTTGTGCCAGTAATCGACCGGCAAGTAGAACCACAGTTTCGGTTTGTTCACGCCATCAACCAGCAACCAGCAGTTGGGAACCTGTGTCACTGGAACCCAGGCTTTGAACTGTGGATTTACCTTGAAAGGATAAGCATGGTCATCGAGGAAGACATTCAACAGCTCACCGGAGTGGATAAGCAGCGCATCGAGTTTATAGCGAGCCAATACGTCGCGGGTACGCTCTTGCAACGTAACAATATGATTTTTATAAAGTGCTGCCAGTGAGTCCATCATTATTCCTTTCATGTTTGAGCTCTAGTCTTCGCATCTTAGCACACCTCACTTATCCTGCGTGATCTCCGCCGAGCGTGATCCCCGCAGCAATTCCTTAATGATAAATTTGCATTTTATTAACATAAATCCCACACTCGGTCTCATCTGGTATGACCAGATCCCCTTGCTGGATTCAGGAGACTGACATGCTCTACAAAGGTGACACCCTATACGTGGACTGGCTGGAAGATGGCATCGCCGAACTGGTGTTTGATGCCCCCGGTTCAGTCAACAAGCTCGATACCGCGACCGTAGCCAGCCTTGGCCACGCGCTGGATGTGCTCGAAAAACAATCTGATCTCAAAGGTCTGCTGCTGCGTTCCGAAAAAGCCGCCTTTATCGTTGGCGCGGATATCACTGAGTTCCTCTCTTTATTCCAGGTCCCGGAAGAGCAGCTCAGCCAGTGGCTCCATTTTGCCAATAGCGTGTTTAATCGACTGGAAGATTTACCGGTCCCGACGATTTCGGCCGTTAACGGCTATGCGCTCGGCGGGGGTTGTGAATGCGTGCTGGCGACCGACTACCGTCTGGCAACGCCAGATCTACGCATCGGCCTGCCGGAAACCAAACTGGGTATCATGCCGGGCTTTGGCGGCTCCGTTCGTACGCCGCGCATGCTGGGTGCTGATAGCGCACTGGAAATCATTGCTGCCGGTAAAGACGTCGGCGCGGATCAGGCGCTCAAAATCGGTCTGATCGACGGCATCGTGAAAGCCGAAAAACTCCGCGATGGCGCGGTCGGCATTTTACGTCAGGCGATCAATGGCGATCTCGACTGGAAAGCCAAACGTCAGCCGAAGCTTGAGCCGCTGAAGCTCAGCAAAATTGAAGCCACCATGAGCTTTACCATTGCCAAAGGCATGGTGATGCAGACGGCGGGCAAACATTACCCGGCGCCGATTACCGCTGTAAAAACCATTGAAGCCGCTGCGCGCTTTGGTCGTGAAGAGGCGCTTAAACTCGAAAACCAAAGTTTCGTCCCGCTGGCGCACACCAATGAAGCCCGCGCCCTGGTTGGCATTTTCCTGAACGATCAGTTCGTGAAAGGCAAAGCAAAACAGCTGACAAAAAATGTTGAGATGCCAAAACAGGCTGCCGTTCTGGGCGCAGGCATCATGGGCGGTGGGATCGCTTATCAGTCCGCCTGGAAAGGCGTGCCGGTGATCATGAAGGACATCAACGACAAATCCCTGACGCTGGGCATGACAGAGGCCGCTAAGCTACTGAATAAACAGCTGGAACGCGGGAAAATTGATGGCCTGAAACTTTCGGGCGTCATTTCGACTATCCATCCAACGCTGGATTACAGCGGCTTTAACCGTGTTGATGTAGTCGTCGAAGCGGTGGTGGAAAACCCGAAAATCAAAAAAGCGGTGCTGGCAGAAACAGAAGATAAAGTTCGTCCGGATACCGTTCTGGCGTCTAACACTTCCACCATTCCGATTGGCGAACTGGCGAGCGTTCTTAAGCGCCCGGAAAACTTCTGCGGTATGCACTTCTTTAACCCGGTGCACCGCATGCCGCTAGTTGAAGTCATTCGCGGAGAAAAAACGTCCGACGAAACCATCGCCAAAGTGGTGGCGTGGGCCAGCAAAATGGGCAAAACGCCGATCGTCGTTAACGACTGCCCAGGATTTTTCGTCAACCGCGTGCTATTCCCTTACTTCGCAGGCTTTAGCCAGTTGCTCCGCGACGGCGCTGACTTCCGCAAAGTCGATAAAGTGATGGAAAAACAGTTCGGCTGGCCGATGGGCCCTGCCTATCTGCTGGATGTGGTCGGGATTGATACCGCACATCACGCTCAGGCGGTGATGGCGGCTGGTTTCCCGCAGCGCATGCAGAAAGATTATCGCGATGCTATCGACGCCCTGTTTGATGCTCATCGCTTCGGGCAGAAAAACGGCCTGGGCTTCTGGCGCTATAAAGAAGACAGCAAAGGCAAGCCGAAGAAAGAAGACGATGCCGCGGTAGAGGGTTTACTGGCCGACATTAGCCAGCCGAAGCGCGATTTCAGCGACGACGAGATCATTGCGCGCATGATGATCCCGATGGTCAACGAAGTGGTGCGTTGTCTGGAAGAAGGCATTATCGCCAGCCCGGCAGAAGCTGATATGGCGCTGGTTTACGGCCTCGGGTTCCCTCCGTTCCACGGCGGCGCATTCCGCTGGCTGGATACGCTCGGCAGCGCCAAATATCTCGATATGGCTCAGCAGTATCAGCAGCTCGGTCCGCTATATGACGTGCCGGAAGGTCTGCGTAACAAAGCCCGCCATAACGAACCGTATTATCCGCCAGTTGAGCCAGCCCGTCCGGTCGGCGCGCTGAAAACGGCTTAAGGAGTCACAATGGAAAAGGTTGTCATTGTCGATGCAATTCGCACCCCGATGGGCCGTTCAAAGGGTGGCGCATTCCGTCACGTACGCGCCGAAGATCTCTCCGCGCACCTGATGCGGAGCCTGCTGGCGCGCAACCCGGCGCTGGAAGCAAGTGCGATTGATGATATTTACTGGGGCTGCGTGCAGCAGACGCTGGAGCAAGGTTTTAACATTGCGCGTAACGCCTCTCTACTGGCGGAAATCCCGCACTCCGTTCCGGCAGTTACCGTCAACCGCCTGTGCGGATCGTCTATGCAGGCCTTGCACGATGCGGCGCGCATGATCATGACTGGCGATGCGCAGGTCTGCATGGTCGGCGGCGTGGAACATATGGGTCACGTCCCGATGAGCCACGGGGTGGATTTCCATCCCGGTATGAGCCGCAACGTCGCCAAAGCCGCTGGCATGATGGGGCTGACCGCCGAAATGCTCTCCCGCATGCACGGTATCAGCCGTGAAATGCAGGACCAGTTCGCCGCTCGTTCCCACGCCCGTGCCTGGGCCGCGACGCAATCCGGCGCATTTAAGAACGAAATTCTGCCAACCGGCGGCCACGATGTTGATGGCGTGCTGAAACAGTATTACTACGACGAAGTGATCCGCCCGGAAACGACGGTTGAAGCGCTTTCCACGCTGCGTCCCGCATTCGATCCGGTAACCGGCACGGTCACAGCGGGAACGTCATCGGCTCTTTCCGATGGTGCAGCCGCCATGCTGGTAATGAGTGAAAGTCGTGCTCGTGAATTGGGTCTCACGCCGCGCGCGCGAATCCGCTCCATGGCGGTGGTCGGCTGCGATCCCTCAATAATGGGTTATGGTCCGGTTCCGGCCTCAAAACTGGCGCTGAAGAAAGCCGGGCTGACCGCCAGCGATATCGATCTTTTTGAGATGAACGAAGCGTTCGCCGCGCAGATCCTGCCGTGCATTAAAGATCTGGGCCTGATGGAGCAGATCGACGAGAAGATCAACCTCAACGGCGGCGCAATTGCGCTAGGTCATCCGCTGGGCTGCTCAGGTGCGCGTATCAGCACCACGCTGATTAACCTGATGGAACGCAAAGACGCGCAGTTTGGTCTGGCGACGATGTGCATCGGGCTGGGTCAGGGGATCGCGACGGTGTTTGAAAGGGTTTAAACAGATGTGAAGCGCCATCGTCAATGACGCTGGCGTTATCTCAAAGCCATTGAGGCCAGAACAAGGCGGCAAGCAAACAAATCCCGATGAGCTTACACAGGTAAGCGATTCGGGTGAGTGCGCGCAGCCAACGCAGTTATGGCATTAATGGCGAAGAGAGAAGGTTTAGTTGCCGTTCTTCCCGCCTGTCAGGGGCGGGTTTTTTATTCTCAGATAAACGCAAACGCATCGCCAAACAGACGATCTTCACGCGCATCGCGTTCGTTACAGAACAAATCGCGGGCAATTTTTGCCATCTCAAAACGGCCTGCAATATAGATATCGTGCCCGGCCAGCGTTCCGTGATCCTGCAGCACCGCCGTCAGCACCGTACCGCTGCGCCCACGCCATCCCTCTTCCGGCTGCTCAACAACCGGTTCGATGCGCAGATTTTGGTGGGTCACGCTCAACGCTTCCAGCTCAGACAGGTCGTACAGGTGTTTTTCTTCACGACCGCCCCAGTAGATGGTGATATCGCGGTCAGGATTGTGCGCCAGCGCAGTGAGCAGAATGGAACGCACGTAAGAAAAACCGGTACCGCCCGCGATCAAAATCAGCGGACGGTCTTCGTCTTCACGCAGCCACGCTTCGCCATGCGGAATGTCGACCTGAATTTCACGCTCTTTCAGGATGCGATCCATAACAGCCATGGCATAAAGATTAAGCTCTGACGCACCTATGTGTAACTCAATAAACTCCTGCTCCGCTGGCGTAGACGCCATAGAGAAAGGACGCTTATCACGCTCATCCATCACAACCATCAAATATTGGCCAGCGCGGAAAGAAAATGCCGCCTCTGGAACCAAACGGACGCGATATACGGTGTCGGTAATTGCATCTACCGAGGTCACTTTACAGCTTAAGGTTGTCATTAGCTCTCTCTGTCGGGAAGTCTAAAGGGCTTAACGGTCAGATGCAGGCTTACCGTCATTCAATATGGCTAGCTCGTCCCATATCGCGTCAATTCGTGCCGTCACTTCAGGGTCTTTTTGAATCGGACGACCCCATTCGCGCGAAGTTTCGCCGGGCCATTTATTGGTGGCATCCAGTCCCATTTTTGAACCAAGACCGGAAACCGGCGAGGCAAAATCCAGATAATCAATTGGCGTGTTTTCAACTAACACCGTGTCACGCGCGGGGTCCATGCGCGTGGTGATCGCCCAGATGACATCATTCCAGTCACGGGCGTTAACGTCATCATCACAGACAATAACAAATTTGGTGTACATAAACTGGCGCAGGAAAGACCATACGCCCATCATTACGCGTTTGGCGTGACCTGCATACTGCTTCTTAATGGTCACAACGGCCAGGCGATATGAACAGCCTTCCGGCGGCAAATAGAAATCGACAATTTCCGGAAACTGCTTTTGCAGAATCGGCACAAACACTTCGTTCAGCGCCACGCCCAGCACGGCGGGCTCATCCGGCGGACGGCCTGTGTAAGTCGAGTGATAAATAGCATCGTCACGCTGAGTAATATGGGTAACGGTAAACACAGGGAAATTATCGATTTCATTGTAGTATCCCGTGTGATCGCCGTAAGGCCCTTCCGGCGCCATTTCGCCCTGTTCGATATACCCTTCGAGCACAATCTCTGCGCTGGCCGGCACTTCCAGGTCATTGGAAACGCACTTCACCACTTCGGTTTTCGTACCGCGCAACAGGCCAGCAAAAGCATATTCGGAAAGGGTGTCAGGAACCGGCGTAACCGCACCGAGAATAGTGGCGGGATCGGCTCCCAACGCGACAGAAACCGGGAAACGTTCGCCCGGATGTGCCGCACACCACTCCTGGAAATCAAGCGCGCCGCCGCGATGCGACAGCCAACGCATAATCAGCTTATTTTTGCCGATTAGCTGCTGACGATAAATACCCAGATTTTGGCGTTCTTTATGCGGACCGCGAGTGACGGTCAAACCCCAGGTAATCAGCGGCGCAGCATCTTCTGGCCAACACTGCATGATCGGGATACGGGTTAGATCGACCGCATCGCCTTCGAGGATTTTCTGCTGACACGGCGCACCGCGCAGGCGTTTGGTCGGCATGTTCAACACTTGTTTGAACTGCGGCAATTTATCGAACAGATCGCGGAAGCCTTTTGGTGGCTCCGGCTCTTTCAAAAACGCGAGCAATTTGCCGACTTCACGCAACGCCGACACGTCTTCCTGCCCCATGCCCATCGCCACGCGTTTAGGCGTGCCGAACAGGTTACACAGCACCGGCATGGAATAGCCTTTCGGATTTTCAAACAGCAGCGCAGGGCCACCGGCACGCAGTGTGCGGTCAGCAATTTCTGTCATTTCCAGATAGGGATCAACAGGAAGCGTGATGCGTTTGAGTTCGCCCTGCTTTTCCAGCAGCGCCAGGAAGTCGCGTAGATCGTGGTATTTCATGAAGTTAGTCATGGCCTCTCTGTAAGCGCTTCATTATACGGCGTTCGTCACCAGTACGCTGTAATTTTGTTAAATTAGCGTGAACTTCCACGTCATCATCCACTTTCGGCCATTATAATCAACTTAGCGATCCCGCCAGGGTTTTGATATGCTTGCGCCGCAAACAAAGGGAAAGGGTAATTATGCAAGCGTGGTATTTACTGTATTGCAAACGTGGGCAGCTCCAGCGTGCGCAAGAACATCTTGAGCGTCAGGCCGTCAATTGTCTGACCCCCGTGATCACGCTTGAAAAAATCCAGCGCGGTAAACGTACTACGGTCAGCGAACCCCTTTTTCCGAACTACCTGTTCGTCGAGTTCGACCCCGAAGTAATTCATACTACTACTATCAACGCCACGCGCGGCGTCAGCCACTTTGTTCGCTTTGGTGCGCAACCCGCCACCGTTCCTTCAACGGTTATTCACCAGCTTTCTGTCTATAAGCAGCCGGACGATATAACCGATCCCGACACGCCCTTCAGCGGCGATGATGTGGTGATCACCGAAGGCGCATTCGAAGGATTGCAGGCGATATTCTCGGAGCCGGACGGCGAGGCCCGTTCGATGCTGCTGCTCAATTTGCTGAATAAACAAGTGCTCCAGAGCGTTGCAAACACCGCCTTCCGTAAAGTTTAAAATGTAATGCCGAACAGGCGACGCACGTTTTCATCGGTCTGTGCATCAAGCCACTGCCGATCTTCTCCGCGCCAGTGCGCAATACGCTCAATAATGTGCCCAAGATAAGCCGGTTCATTACGTCGCGACGCCGGTTTCGGCTTCATATCGCGTGGCAGAAGATACGGCGCATCCGTTTCGACCAACAGTCGATCGGCAGGTATCACCGGCAAAAGCTCACGCAATTCCAGACCGCGTCGTTCGTCACACACCCAGCCGGTAATGCCCAGATAGAGCCCCCGATTCAGGCAATCAACAGCCTCCTGCCGTGAGCCGGTAAAGCAGTGCAACACCGCGCCAGGCAGTTTATCCAGCCACGGCTCCAGCAAGGTCAGAAAGCGCTCATGGGCATCGCGGCAATGCATAAACACCGGCATTTCTAATTCTGCTGCGATGGCGAGCTGAGCGGTGAACGCCGCTTCCTGCTCAACGGGCGTGGAAAAGTTACGATTGAAATCAAGACCGCATTCGCCGATGGCAACGACTTCCTCGAATTTCGTCAGTTTATACAGCGTTTCAGCACTTTCGTGCGTCCACTGGCTGCTGTCATGCGGATGCACTCCCGCCGTCGACCAGCATCGCGCGTATCCCTTTGCCAGTGCTTGCGCTTGCTCGCTTTCGTGAAGGTTCGTCCCCGTAAGCAGCAGCCCTTTCACACCTGCGGTAAACGCGCGCCCCACAACGTCATCGCGGTCGTTGGCAAATTGAGGGCTGGTCAGATTCAATCCGATATCAAACATGCGGTCTCCCATATGACAACCGCCCTTTCGGGCGGCTGGTTTTATTCTTCTGTCGTTTTTTCTGGCTCGTCTTCTTCGTCTTCCTGCGGACGTCGTTTGCCCACGTAGAAACGCGAGAAGAACACGCCGACTTCAAAGAGACAGTACATCGGTACGGCCAGCAGCGTTTGCGAGAAAACATCCGGCGGCGTCAGCAGCATACCGATAACAAATGCGCCAACCAGCATATATGGACGTTTCTTGCGCAAGTCATCAGGCGTGGTCACGCCCATCCAGCACAGAAGAACGATAGCGACAGGCACTTCAAACGCCACGCCGAACGCCATAAACAGCGCCATAACGAAGCTAAGATAGCTGGCGATGTCCGTCGAAACCTGTACGCCTTCCGGCGCGGTATGCGTCAGGAAGCCAAAAGCCAACGGGAAGACCACAAAGTAGGCAAAGGCCATGCCGATATAAAACAGCAGCGAGCTGGAGACCAGCAGCGGGATTACCAGCTTGCGTTCGTGCTTATACAACGCCGGTGCCACGAAAGCCCACACCTGATACAAAATGACGGGCGCAGAAGCGATCAGCGAAACCCAGAAAGTCAGCTTGATTGGCGTGAAAAACGGCGAGGCCACATCGGTCGCAATCATCGTTGCGCCCAGCGGCATCTGCTTAATCAACGGCGCGGAGACTATCTGATAGATGTCGTTCGCGAAATAAACCAGGCACAGGAAAATCAGCAAAACTGCAATGATGCAGTTTAACAAACGCTTACGCAGCTCAATCAGATGCGCAATGAGTGGTTGAGTATCATCTACAGCCATGTTTACGCTTTATCACTCGACGAGGGGGATGATTCGGAAGCGGGTGCGGTGGCTTTCACTTCTGCGGGTGTCACTTTCGCAACGGATTCTGCCGTAGGCAAGGGTTCTTGCGCTTCAGGCGCTTGCGAAGGTGCGCTGGCCTGATGCTCTGCACCCGCAGGCGTTACGCCTTCGTGCTGCGCTTCATTATCCTTCACCAGCGGATTACGAATGGTGTTGGCTTCATCGCTCGCTTTTTCAGGGTCGTTCGCGCTGTAGGAACGCTTCATGGATTCAGCAGCCTCGCGCAACTCATCCATCGACGCTTTTAGCTCCGGTGATAAATTGCTCATGCTCGCTTTTTCAACCTTTTTCAGGCTGTCCTGAAACTCCTGCATTTTGAGTTCCTGCGCCAGTTCATTTTGAACCGTCGTCGCCAGCGAACGCAGCGCGCGCACCCAGCCTGCAACCGTTTTTACCGCTACCGGTAAACGCTGCGGACCTAAAACGATCAGGCCGATCACGAATACCAGTACCAGTTCACCAAAGCCAATGTCGAACACGAATTACACCTGCTCTTTATCGTGGCGTTTAGCGTCTTCCTTTTTGGCTTCGTCTTGTTTATCAGCGATAGACCTGGCCGTGAAATCCGCATCCTGGTTGGATTTATCCTGCTTATCTTCATCATCACTAATGGCTTTCTTGAAGCCCTTGATGGACGCGCCAAGATCGGAACCGATAGAACCGAGCTTTTTGGTACCAAACAGCAGAACGACGATGACGGCAATGATCAACAATTGCCAGATACTGATACCACCCATACAACATCCTCGATAGATGATTAATTAATCAGGTCACATTATACGTATGCAACCCGGTGATAGCGACGCAAATTCAGCGCGTCTTTCGCCACCCAATGAGCCAAACCACAAGGCCGCCGGCCATCAACCAGGCGGGCATCATTTGCCAGTCTGGTCGATTAATGAGTAGCAACGTTCCGCTCAGCAGCAGAGTTGCGCCAATACCAAAGAGATAGCGCGATTGCCCCTGTCGCACGCGGTTAGACTGAAGCTCGCGGGTGATTTTATCCATACTGTGCTGAAGATTCTTGCTGTGACGCAAACTGTCATAGATCAGCTCAGGAATCTCCGGCATTTTTTCAATCCAGAACGGGGCTTTCTCTTTAAAAGAGCGCACCAGCGCAGGCAGACCGACCTGATCCTTGATCCACGACTCAAGGAAAGGTTTAGCGGTTTTCCATAAGTCTAACTGAGGATAGAGCTGCCGGCCTACGCCTTCGACGTAAAGTAATGTTTTTTGAAGTAAAACTAATTGCGGCTGCACTTCCATATTAAAACGTCGAGCCGTGTTAAAGAGATTCAGCAGGACGTGACCAAATGAGATTTCGGAAAGCGGCTTCTCAAAAATCGGCTCACATACGGTGCGAATCGCAAATTCAAACTCTTCAACGTTGGTATCAGGCGGGACCCAACCGGAATCGACGTGTAGCTCAGCCACCTTACGGTAATCACGATTGAAAAAGGCGATAAAGTTTTCCGCCAGATAGCGCTTATCTTCTTTGTTCAACGAGCCGACGATACCGCAGTCAATGCCGATATATTTCGGATCTTCCGGGTGCTCGTAACTGACAAAGATATTCCCCGGGTGCATATCGGCATGGAAAAAGCTGTCGCGGAAAACCTGGGTGAAGAAGACCTGCACGCCGCGCTCGGCCAGCAGTTTCATGTTCGTTCCCTGATTTTCCAGCGCCACGATATCCGACACGGGAATGCCGTAAATGCGCTCCATCACCATCATATCCTGGCTGCAATAGTCAGAATAAACTTCTGGCACGTAGAGCATCGAGCTATTTTCAAAGTTACGACGCAGCTGGATGGCGTTGGCAGATTCGCGCAGCAAATTGAGTTCATCGATGAGCGTTTTTTCATACTCACGCACCACTTCCAACGGGCGCAGTCGACGGCCATCTGGCAGTAAACGCGGAACCCAGCGCGCCAGGCGATAAATCAGCTTCATGTCCGCTTTGATAACCGGCAAAATATCCGGGCGAATCACTTTAATGACGATCTCTTTGCCGTTCTCTTTCAGGCGCGCGGTATGAACCTGCGCAATGGAAGCGGACGCCAAAGGCTTGATATCAAAATCATCAAACCAGGTTTCGACAGGGATATTCCCCATCGCCTCTTCGATCTGCTGCTTTGCCCGCGCACCGTCAAAGGGAGCAACACGGTCCTGCAGCAAGGCCAGCTGATCGGCAATTTGCGGCGGAAAAAGGTCGCGGCGAGTAGACAGCATCTGCCCAAACTTAATCCATACCGGTCCAAGCTCCTGTAGTGCCAGTCGTAACCGTTCGCCCAGCAGTTTGTCCTTGTGACGATTAGGCATCCAGAACAGCATCCGTCGCCAAATCCGCAGCGGCAGAGTGATTCGCATTTTGGGAATGAGTTCGTCGAGCCCGTAACTTAAAAAGGTGCGAACGATAAAATAGAGGCGCCGAATTTCACCAGGCGTCATTTGCCCTCCAGTTTTTCCAGCCGTTTGGTTAGCGCGTCGACTGCACGTTCAACGGCAGACGTTTCTTCCGCAAACCATGCTAATTCCAGCGTGCCTGGTGCCATCCGCCACTCTTCGGTAATCACCTCGGCAACATAGCGTTGCTGACGCTGTAACCCTTTACGTAAGAATGACGAGCCGCCACGAAGTACCTTGCTAATGCTTTCAGCGGCGATATCGCCAATGTAGGGTGCCAGCAGTTCAGCCGGATCAAACTCAGCCAGATCGGCAAGCGCCACAAAGTTCTGCACAACCTGCAGATCGCCTTCCACTTCCAGTTCGCCACTGCGAATCAGTGCGGTCAGTTGCTGACGGTCGCGGAGTTTCGGTAACACGCTCATATGGGTGATGACGGAGCAGTCGGCCTCACCTTCCCACTCGCCCAGCACATCAAGCTGACGTTCACTAAAGACCAGCACCAGCGGTGTGGAGAACTCCTTCAACACGATGCGAAGGACTTTACCGTTCAGACGCTGGCGAGCCGTTTTCAGCGCCGGAGAGCGATACAGAAACGTGTTCAGGACATTTTCGATGCCTGCGGTGACTAAGGGTTTAATAGGCATAGGCCGCTTCCACTCAGAACTTGTAGCCGCGATGCAGCGCAACAACACCGGCTGTCAGGTTGAAATACTCAACGTTCTCAAGGCCTGCATCCTGCATCATCGCTTTTAAGGTGTCCTGATCCGGGTGCATACGGATAGATTCCGCCAGATAGCGGTAGCTTTCGCCGTCGTTTGCCACCATTTCACCGATACGCGGTAAAACGTGGAACGAGTAGGCATCGTAGGCTTTGCTCAGCGGTTCGATAATAGGTTTGGAGAATTCGAGCACCAACAAACGGCCACCTGGCTTAAGCACGCGATACATAGAACGCAGCGCTTTTTCTTTATCGGTGACGTTACGCAGACCAAAAGAGATAGTGATGCAGTCAAACGTGTTATCCGGGAATGGCAGGGCTTCGGCATTGGCCTGAACATATTCAACGTTGCCGACAACGCCAATATTACGCAGCTTTTCACGCCCCATTTTCAGCATGGAGTCATTGATATCTGCCAGCACCACGCGGCCGGTATCGCCAACCATACGGGAGAATTTCGCGGTTAAATCACCCGTACCACCCGCCAGATCCAGCACGGTTTGACCACGACGAACGCCGCTACAGTCGATAGTGAAGCGCTTCCACAAGCGATGAATTCCGAATGACATCAGGTCATTCATGACATCGTACTTTGCCGCCACGGAATGGAATACGTGGGCAACCATGTCAGCTTTCTGCGCTTTGGCGACAGTCTGAAAGCCAAAGTGTGTAGTATCTTGTGAATCGTCAACCATCTCAGTGCCTGCTAATCCGTCAAATGTTCGTGAAGTGTAACAGATTGGGCGCGTTTGCCCTACGATTCAACCACCCTGAAAGAATCGGTTTGCCTGCGTTTCGGACGACGCTTGTGCGGCTAAATCATTGTCTTGATTGTCTGTATTTTGCTCATTCACCCCGTCACGAAGGCGATATTCTTCATCCTGAGCCGTGGCCTGTTCGGCCAATTCCGGATTAATCTCGCGCTTGACCTCAACGCCCAGACTGCGAAATGCCTCAGCTTGTGAAAGCAGATTTCCTCGACCCGACGAGAGTTTTTTCATCGCCTGGCGGTAATTATCCTGTGCCCTGTCCAGGCTTTGCCCAACAGATGTCATGTCGTCCACAAACAGGCGCATTTTGTCGTACAGCTTGCTGGCGCGATCGGCAATTTGCTGCGCGTTACGGCTTTGATGCTCGTACCGCCACAGGTTTGCGATGGTGCGCAGCGCCACCAGCAGCGTGGTTGGGCTGACCAGCATAATATTGTTTTTCAACGCTTCGGTAATAAGTTCTGGTTGTCTGTCCAATGCCAGCAAAAATGCCGGTTCGACCGGAATAAACATCAGCACATAATCCAGCGAGCGCAGCCCTGGCAACTGTTGATAATCTTTTCGCCCCAACAGGCGAATGTGATTTCGTACCGAGGCGATGTGCTCCTGGAGTGCGGATTCGCGGGTGAAATCATCTTCGGCATTGAAGTAGCGCTCATAGGCTACCAGCGTCATTTTGGCGTCAATCACCACGTCTTTGCCCTGCGGCAGGCGCACGATGACATCGGGCTGCATCCGCGATCGGGTGTCGGTTTCAATGCTGACCTGCGTTTCGTATTCATACCCCTCGCGCAGACCAGAGGCTTCCAGCACGCGGGTGAGCACTACTTCGCCCCAGTTCCCCTGCGTTTTATTGTCGCCCTTGAGCGCACGCGTCAGGTTGACCGCCTCTTGCGCCATCTGCGCATTCAGCTGCTGGAGATTACGAATTTCATGCGCCAGCGTGTGGCGTTCACGTGACTCCTGGCCAAAGCTGTCCTGCACCTGACGACGAAAACCATCCAGTTGTTCACGAAGGGGGGTCAGCAAACCGTTCAGGCTCTGACGATTCTGCTCATCAACGCGGCGGTTGCTCTGCTCAAAGATACGGTTAGCCAGATTTTCAAACTGCTCGCTCAGGCGCTGCTCGCTGTTGATCATCTGACGGATTTTGTCTTCGGCATGCAGCTGGGTGGATTCCAGACGGGTCGTGACTTCGCGCAGATCGGCTTCTAAAGAGGTATTGATATCACGCAGATTACGCAGCTCGTTGTTGAGCAATTCGCACTCTTCGCGCCAGTGTGCGCTCTGCGTAAGCTGTTGTTTTGCAGCACTGAGCTCAGCCACCATCTCTTCACGATCGGCCAGCTGATCGGCTTTATGTTGCGCATGCTGGTAGCTGGACATCAGCCAGCCCACACCCGCGCCCACCAGCGCAATGACTGCATAAATTAGGACTGAGATATCCACAACACCCCCTGCATCAAACCATTACCCGCACAAAATAGAATTGTGCTGTATAAACGTCCAGTTTGAAAGGGGTTTCCTGCGAGGCGCTACGCAAAAAGAAAAGGCCGAACGCGTCGGCCTTTTATCTGAAAGGGGAAACTAGATCAGGCGGCGAGCCGCTTCAACCACGATTTTCACCGCGTGGCTTTCGGTTTTCTTCATGGTTTCTGCGTTTGGAATTTCTTGCTGGGTGCGGTTAACGATGACGCCCGCCACCATACCGGCACGCAGACCCTGGCTTGCGCACATGGTTAGCAGCGTTGCAGATTCCATTTCATAGTTCATTACGCCCATGGACTGCCACTCTTCCATCGAACCTTTAAAGCGGTTCACCACGCGACCGGAGAAGGTGTCATAACGCTCCTGGCCTGGGTAGAAGGTGTCAGAAGAGGCAGTCACGCCGATGTGAGTCGTTGCGCCCACGGATTTCGCAGCTTCAACCAGCGCAGTGGTACATTCAAAATCTGCCACAGCCGGATATTCCATTGGCGCAAAGTGCAGGCTTGCACCGTCAAGACGCACAGATGCAGTGGTCACCAGCACGTCGCCGACGTTGATATGCGGCTGAATAGCGCCAGTTGTCCCGATACGCAGGAAAGTACGAATGCCCAGCTGTGCCAGCTCTTCAACAGCGATAGAGGTAGACGGACCACCGATACCGGTCGAACACACGATAACGGCTTTGCCATCCAGCTCTGCACGCCAGGTGGTGAATTCGCGATGCGCAGCCAGCTTAACCGGCTTATCCATCAGCGCGGCGATCTTTTCCACACGCTCAGGATCGCCAGGGACGATAGCCAGCGTAGCCCCTTGTAAATCGTTTTTAGTGAGGCCGAGATGAAAAACATCAGACTTAGACATAGGTGACTCCTCTGTGGGTCGGGTTGTCAGAAGAAGTAAAACGGTACTTTACAGAAGCCCCGGGCACATTTTCGTGACAGACCTCACCACGAATGAAAATGATTGCAGTTAATTACCATAAAATAGTGACACTCATCACACTAACAAGTTATATCGTTTACTACTGCACAAAAGATAGCCCGTTTCGGGCACTGTGAATTGTTAACTTGAGGTCTATATTTATTTGCACCAACGGGTACGGAGAATACCATGACTCAAAAAACGAATTTTGCACCTGCCGCCGCCCCTCTCGCGTCAACCATCGTTTCAACGTCTGAAGACGCTATCACGGCAGGCGAAACCTCGATCCCTTCCCAGGGTGAAAACATGCCCGCTTATCACGCGCGTCCAAAGGGCGTGGACGGGCCTTTGCCGATCGTCATTGTGGTTCAGGAGATTTTTGGCGTTCACGAACATATTCGGGACGTCTGCCGCCGCCTGGCGCTGGAGGGGTATCTGGCCGTCGCGCCGGAGCTGTACTTCCGCCAGGGCGACCCCAATGAATACAGCGATATCCCCACGCTGTTCAGCAATCTGGTTAGCAAAGTACCCGATGCGCAGGTGCTGGCCGATCTCGATCATGTCGCCAGTTGGGCGGCGCGTAACGGCGGCGATGCGCATCGGCTAATGGTCACGGGCTTCTGCTGGGGCGGACGCATCACCTGGCTTTATGCCGCACACAATCCGCAACTGAAAGCCGCCGTGGCCTGGTATGGCAAGCTGGTTGGCGAGAAAACGCTGAATTCACCTAAGCATCCGGTGGATATCGCGGTCGATCTCAATGCGCCCGTTCTTGGGCTTTACGGTGGCGAAGATACGGGCATTTCGCTGGAGAGCGTCGAGACGATGCGGCAGGCGCTGCGTGCCGCGAATGCCAAAGCAGAAATCGTGGTTTATCCGGAGGCGGGCCATGCGTTTAACGCCGATTATCGCCCAAGCTATCACGAAGAATCGGCCAAAGACGGCTGGCAGCGAATGCTGGCGTGGTTCCGGCAGTATGGCGCGAAAAAGGGTTAAGCCGCTCACAATTTAACGTACGAAGCACAACGGTTGATTGACTTTGAAACAGCTTTTGACCGATATAAAAAGCACAGGCGTGTAACTACGATCCGTAGGCAAGACCTGAAGCCCATTTCTCCTCCCCGGGGGAAATGGGCTTCAGGTCTTTTTTTTTGCTCTGGAGACAGGGGCCAGACATGAATCATTTGCAGACAGCACTGGACGTCATCGCCCATGTGGGTGGCGCTGAGAATATCGAACATATCGAGCATTGCTCTACCCGCTTGCGGTTGAGCCTGTACGACAACGGTAAAGTGAATGAAACCGCGCTGGCGAAAATTGACGGTGTGCTGGGCGTGCGCGTCAACGTGCAGTGCCAGGTGATTATCGGGCATGAAGTGGTTCAGGTTTACGAAGCGGTGCGGTCTCTGGTCGGCACGCCGCAGGGCAATACCCAGCCACACGCCAATAAACCCAACCGTTGGGCGCAAATCGTCGATTTTGTGATTAGTGTTTTCCAGCCTTTGGTCCCCGCGATTGCCGGCGGCGGTGTACTGAAATCACTGCTGCTGTTGCTGGATGTCGTGGGCTGGCTCAGCCGCGACAGCTCCACTTACAAAGTGCTGGATAATATCGGCTCTGCCCCACTCTATTTCCTGCCGATCCTTGTCGCTATCACGACCGCGACAAAGCTCAAGGTCAACGTGCTGGTTGCCGTCTCAGCCGTTGCGGTTATGGTGTTACCGGCGATGACCAAACAGCTGGCCGATGGCGCGGAATTCATGTCGTTCGATCTGCGCAACGTGGCCTACGCCTCACAGGTCTTCCCGGCTATTCTATGCGTGCTGTTTTATGCGCAGACGGAAAAGTTTTTTAATCGTTACTCACCCGGCGCGCTGCGTATTTTCCTTTCACCGATGCTGTCGTTGCTGGCCACGGTTCCCGTCACGCTGCTGATTTTAGGGCCTTTGGGCTATGAACTGGGCGCAGGCCTGGCGACGGTCATTCTGTGGCTTTACGGGAAACTCGGTTTTGTGGCAACAGGATTGCTCGCCGCCGCGCTGCCGTTTATGGTCGCGGCCGGAATGCACAAACCGATGCTGCCCTATGCCGTGGCATCCATGAGCCAGTTTGGCCGCGAACTGCTGTATCTCCCCGCATCGCTGGCGCACAACATTGCTGAATCTGGCGCATGCCTGGCGATTGCGCTTAAAAGCAAAGACAAGGTGCTGAAATCGACCGCGTTTTCAGCGGGCATTTCCGCGCTGTTTGGCATTACTGAACCCGCGCTTTACGGCGTCACGCTGCTGAATAAAAAAGCGCTCTACAGCGTGATCCTCGGCAGCATCGTGGGCGGCGCTTTTATCGGCTGGATGGCGGTTGAAGCCTTTGCGATTGTGGGTCCTGGCCTTGCCAGTATCTCCATGTTCGTCTCGCCAGATAACCCGCTCAACATCCTCTGGGCGTTTGCCGGAGCGGGTCTGTCATTCGCCATCGCGTTTATCAGTGCCCTGCTGCTGTGGCGCGATAAAGTCACTGAGCAAACCGACGAACTGACGTTCACGCGTCCGATTGAAGGGCAAATCATTCCGCTGGAAAACGTGAACGACGATGTTTTCTCCCGCAAAATCATGGGTGACGGCATCGCGATTGTCCCCTCTCAAGGCGTGCTGCGTGCCCCGGCGGACGGCACCATCGTTAACGTGTTTGAAAGCGGCCACGCGCTGAGTCTTCTCACCGACGCGGGTGTAGAACTGATTTTCCACATCGGAATCGACACCATCAAGCTGCAAGGCGAAGGGTTTTCCCCCAAGGTTCAGGAAGGCCAGCACGTGAAAAGCGGCGAAACGCTGATTGAATTTTCTCTTGATACCCTCACCGCAGCAGGTCTCGATCCGGTGGTGATAATGGTGGTGACGAACGGCGAACGTTTCTCGCTCACGCCACATAGCTACGACGACAAAAATCCAAATCCTCACATCATCATGACGCTAAAGGAGTCCGTGTAATGGATAAATCCCTCCCGTTCCCGCAAGGTTTTTTATGGGGCGGCGCAATTGCCGCTAATCAGGCCGAAGGCGCGTGGAACGTTGATGGCAAAGGGCCGTCGGTGGCGGATGCCATCACCTGGAAACCCAATCTGTCGCTGAAAGATTATGATGGCCATATGGCGCTGACGGATGAAAATATTCAGGATGCGTTTGAAGGCAAAAACGACAAACTTTACCCAAAACGTCGCGGCATCGATTTCTATCACCACTATAAAGACGATATCGCGCTGTTCGCCGAAATGGGCTTTAAAGTCCTGCGTGTGTCCATCGCCTGGTCGCGTATTTTCCCAGATGGTGAAGACGCTGCACCGAATGAAGCAGGCCTGCAATTTTACGAAGAGATGTTCCGCGAACTGCGTCGCCATAACATCGAGCCGCTGGTGACGCTGTCCCATTACGAGATGCCGCTGGCGCTCAGCGAGCGATATAACGGCTGGGTACACCGCAACGTGCTGGACGCGTTTGTGCGATTCAGTAATGTCTGTTTCGACCGCTATAAAGATCTGGTGCGCTACTGGCTCACGTTTAACGAAATCGACAGCATCCACCGCCACCCGTTTACCACCGCCGGTATCCGCGAAGAGAAATGTGCGCCGGGCAAAGCGCAACAGGATATTTATCAAGGGCTGCATCATCAGTTTGTCGCCTCGGCGCTGGTGACGCGTGACTGCCACGCCAAAATTCCCGGCAGCCAGGTGGGCTGTATGCTCACCAAACTCACCACCTATCCGCACAGCTGCCGCCCGGAAGACGTTGAAGCGACGCTGAAAAAGAATCTCGAAAACTATTTCTATGCGGATGTGCAGGTGTTCGGGGAATACCCGCCGCTGATCCTGCGCGATCTGGCGAGCCGCGACATTCAAATTGACATGCAGGCCGACGATCAGCGCATTTTAAAAGAAAACACCGTCGATTTCGTCTCGTTCAGTTACTACATGTCACTGACCGAATCGACGCAGCCGGACGTTGAACGCATCCCAGGCAACACCATTCTTGGGGTAAAAAACCCGTATCTGCCTGCGTCGGAATGGGGGTGGCAAATCGACCCGGTTGGGCTAAAAATTTCCCTGCTCGAACTCTACGACCGTTACCAAAAGCCGCTGTTTATCGTTGAAAACGGGCTGGGCGCGAAGGATATCGTCGAGAATGGCAAGATTCACGACAGCTATCGTATCGACTACTTCCGCGCCCATTTTGAGCAAACTTTGGCGGCTATCAATGAAGGGGTGGATGTGATGGGATTCACCACCTGGGGATGCATCGACATTATTAGCGCAGGCACGTCGCAGATGTCCAAGCGCTATGGCTTTATCTATGTCGATCAGGATGACGAAGGCAACGGCACCTTAAAGCGCCTGAAAAAAGACTCTTTTGAGTGGTATCAGAAAGTGATCGCCAGCAATGGCGCTGACATGCGCTAAACGGCCAGGCCGCAGGAATAACCGTGATTACGATAAAAAAATCGCTCAATAACAGCATGCTGCTGGTCGACAACGATCAGCGGGAGATGATTTTGTTTGGCAAAGGGATTGGCTTTGGCGCGAAAGCGGGGAGCCAAATCGACCTGACGCAGGTGGAGAAAGTCTTCCTGCCGCTGAGCGATCTTAAGTCCCGTCACTTTTTATCGCTCACGGACACCATTCCTGCGGCATTCTTTGAAATAAGCCACGAGATTTTGACGCTGGCGCGCAGCGTTTGCGGCGACAAACTCAACTCGGTGCTGCTTTTCACCCTCGCCGAGCATCTGCACTTTGCGGTAGAACGCAGCCGCAGCGGGCAGGTGATCCTCAATAAGCTGAGCTGGGAAGTGAAGCGCTACTACCCGCAAGAATACAGCGTCGGGATGCAGGCGCGGGCAAGCGTGAACGCGCAGTTTGGCGTTGACCTGCCGGAAGATGAAGCGGTGAACATCGCCTTTCATCTGATTAACGCCAGCGGCCAGACCGACGACAGTTCGGCGCATCTGCAGGTTGAGCTGGTCAATCGTATCGCCGAGATTGTGCGGTATAAATTGAGCAAAGCCATTGATACGCAGTCGGTGAACTACATGCGATTTATTACCCATCTGCGCTACTTTGCCGAGCGGGTTTTAACCGGGAAAATTGTGGTCAGCGAGACCGACGATTTTTACCAGGAGTTAATGCGTCATCGCCCGGATGCCATGACCGTAGCATGGGTGATCCGCGATTATGTGCAGGAAAAATATCAACTCACGCTGCCAAAAGACGAGCTGACGTGGCTGAGCATTCATATTAGCCGGTTAATGGAAGGCCATGCTTAGGGCTGGCGTTTGAGATGAACAAAGCGACTTTTCAGTCGCCTGTTCCCCTCACCTTACCCTCTCCCCAAACCGAAGAGGGCTATTCAGGCCATTAACCCTGACGCAGATTCTGCGCGGCTTGTACCATATTCGCCAGCGCGGCGCGGGTTTCCGGCCAGCCACGGGTTTTCAGGCCGCAGTCCGGGTTCACCCACAGGCGCTCAGCCGGAATACGCTGAGCGGCTTTTGCCAGCAAGGCCTCGATCCATTCCACGCTTGGCACATTCGGGGAGTGAATGTCGTACACGCCCGGGCCGATTTCGTTCGGATAGTCGAACTCTTCGAACGACTCCAGCAGTTCCATGTCTGAACGCGAGGTTTCGATGGTGATCACGTCGGCATCCAGCGCCGCAATAGACGCCATGATGTCGTTAAATTCGCAGTAACACATATGGGTGTGGATCTGCGTATCGTTCTTTGCCACGGCGGCGCTGATACGGAAAACCTCCACGCCCCATTGCAGGTAAGCATCCCAGTCGCTACGACGCAGCGGCAAGCCTTCGCGCAGAGCCGGTTCGTCAATCTGGATAATGCCGATGCCTGCGGCTTCGAGATCCGCCACTTCGTCACGCAGCGCCAGGGCAATCTGTCTGGCGATGGTTTCACGGGTCACATCTTCACGCGGGAATGACCAGCAAAGAATGGTCACCGGACCGGTCAACATGCCTTTCACCGGTTTGTCCGTCAGGGATTGCGCGTACTTTGCCCACTCAACGGTAATCGCTTCTGGACGGCTGACGTCACCAATCACGACCGGCGGTTTCACACAGCGGGAGCCGTAGCTCTGCACCCAGCCGTTTTGGGTAAACACAAAACCATCCAGGTGCTCACCAAAGTATTCCACCATGTCATTACGCTCGGCTTCGCCATGCACCAGCACGTCCAGCCCCAAACGCTCCTGCTCAACAATCGCCTGCTTGATGTGTTCCGCAATGCCGGTGCGGTAGTGGTTGGCGTCGAGATTGCCTTTTTTGAATTCCAGACGCAGGCTGCGGATTTCAGTGGTCTGCGGGAAAGAACCGATCGTGGTGGTCGGCCACGCGGGCAGGTTGAAGCGCGCACGCTGCGCTTCGGCACGCACTGCGTAGGCGTTTTCACGCTGGCTGTCTTTCGCGGTGATTGCCGCCAGACGTTTTTCCACCGCCGCGTTATGCACCCGAGTCGAATGACGACGCGCCTGAATCGGCGCGCTCCACTCGACCAGCTTCGCGGTGTCGCCGCTGTTCAGCGCATCACGCAGCAGGGCCAGCTCTTCACATTTTTGCAGTGCGAAGGCGAACCAGCTTTTGATCTCCGCATCCAGTCGCGTTTCGACGCTCAGATCGATTGGGCTGTGCAGCAAGGAGCACGAAGAGGCAACCCACAAATCACGTTTGCCGACGATGTCCTTAATCTGTGCGTATTTCTCGGTCAGATCGGCGCGCCAGACGTTACGCCCGTTCACCAGGCCCGCAGACAGCAGCCAGTCGGACGGCAGGCGTTTGTTAAGTTCAGCCACATCATCTTTGCCGTGAACCAGATCCACATGCAGACCCTGCACTGGCAGCGCGGTGATGGTGTCGAGATTCGGCGTGACGCCTTCAAAATAGGTGGTCAGCAGCAGTTTGGTCTGGCCCGCCAGCGTGTCGTAAGCCGGTTTAAACGCTTCCAGCCACGCCTGCGGCAGCTCTAGCACCAGCGCAGGCTCATCGATTTGTACCCACTCAACGCCGCGTTTTGCCAGTTCAGCCAGCACCTGTTGGTATACCGGCAAAATGTCGTTTAACAGGCTCAGGCGGTCAAACTGCTCGCCTTTCACTTTACCCAGCCACAGATACGTCACCGGCCCGAGCAAAACCGGCTTAATGTTGTGGCCCAGCGCCAGCGCTTCGTCCACCTCATCCAGAAGCTGTGTCCAGGTCAGTTTGAACTGCTGACCTTTCACGAACTCAGGAACCATATAGTGATAGTTGGTGTTAAACCATTTGGTCATTTCTGCCGCCGCCGCTGGCTCGCCGGTTGGCGCACGGCCACGGCCCAGGCGGTACAGGGTGTCGATATCCTCCGATCCATCTTTGTTCTGATGACGAGCCGGCACGTTGCCAAGCAGCAGGCTGGTAGTCAGAACATGGTCGTACCAGGCGAAATCGCCCACCGGCAGCAGATCAATGCCTGCCTGTTTTTGCTGATCCCAGTGACGAGCGCGCAGCTCGCGGCCAACAGCCAACAGCTCTTCGCGGGTGGAGTGACCCGCCCAGTAACTTTCTTGTGCTTTTTTCAGTTCGCGGCGCAAACCAACGCGAGGGAAACCGAGAGTGTGGTTGATTACAGTCATGTGTCATTCCTCTAAATGTTTATAAATCCGATGGATTTTGAATTTAGGGAAGGCGGCTAGTTTGCTCATCCCCGGGAGCTTACATGAGTAAGTGACCGGGGTGAGTAAACGCAGCCAACGCACCATAAATTTAAAAGACGAAGGATTTGGACGTCCAGATGTTTACACATCCATAATTGGCGGTTACTGTATATTCCTCAAGCGCAAAATACTCATGGCGAAGTGAAGGACTTTCATGATCGAGATAAAACACCTGAAAACGCTACAAGCGTTGCGGAATTGCGGGTCGCTCGCGGCGGCGGCGGCCACGCTGCATCAGACGCAATCCGCACTGTCACACCAGTTCAGCGATCTGGAACAACGCCTTGGCTTTCGTCTGTTCGTGCGTAAGAGCCAGCCGCTGCGCTTTACGCCGCAGGGTGAAATTTTGCTCCAGCTTGCCAATCAGGTATTGCCGCAGATCGCCACCGCGCTACAGTCTTGCAATGAACCGCAGCAAACGAAATTGCGCATCGCCATTGAGTGTCACAGCTGTATTCAGTGGCTGACGCCCGCGCTAGAGAATTTCCGCCAGCACTGGCCGCAGGTGGAGATGGACTTTAAATCGGGTATGACGTTTGACCCGCAGCCGTCGCTTCAGCAGGGCGAACTGGATCTGGTGATGACGTCCGATATTCTGCCGCGCAGCGGGCTGCACTACTCGCCGATGTTTGATTATGAAGTGCGTCTGGTGCTGGCTCCGGATCATCCGCTGGCAGTGAAAACGCGTATCACGCCGGAAGATTTGGCGACCGAAACGCTGCTGATTTATCCGGTGCAGCGCAGTCGTCTGGATATCTGGCGGCATTTCCTGCAACCAGCGGGCATCAGCCCGAACCTGAAAAGCGTCGATAACACGCTGCTGTTGATTCAGATGGTGGCAGCCAGGATGGGTATCGCAGCGCTGCCGCACTGGGTGGTAGAGAGTTTTGAGCGCCAGGGTCTGGTGGTCACCAAAACCCTGGGCGAGGGATTGTGGAGCCGGCTGTACTCCGCCGTGCGCGATGGCGAGCAGCGTCAGCCGGTCACGGAAGCCTTTATTCGTTCAGCGCGGAATCACGCTTGCGACCATTTGCCGTTTGTTCGGAGCGCGGAGCGACCCAATGGCGATGCACCCACAGTGAAGCCAGGATCACCGCTCCCCCAATGATAAAGCTCGGCCAGTGCGGTTGTTCCTGCCAGATGGCCAGGTTCACCAGCAGGCCAGCGGGCACATGAACGTTGTTCATAATGCCCAACGTTCCGGCGTCTACCTGCGTAGCGCCGTAGTTCCACATAAAGTAGCCCAGCCCTGACGCCACAACGCCCAGCCAAATCAACACGCTCCACTGCACCGTGGTCGTCGGCAATTTCTGCGGATTACCCAGCATAAACCACGCCACGACGGCGACGATAAACGCCCCCATGTAGAACCATGCAAAGGCATTGTGCTGCGGCATTGGACGGGTTTCCATCAGGCGTTTGTAGCCAACCATGCCCATCGCAAAGCTGATGTTAGCGAGCTGAACGAACATCAGCCCGGTCCAGAAGTGATCGCTCACTTTGTCGTAGCGAATAATCGCCGCGCCCGCCACCGCCAGCAGCGCGCTTAGCACGTAGCCCCAGCGTAAACGCCGTTTGCTCAGCAGGTCGTAAATTAGCGTGATATAGAGTGGCGTCAGCACGGTGAACAGCAGGAATTCTGAGACCGACAGATAGACATACGCGCGGAAGCTGAACAGATACATGACGCCGAGCTGCATCGCGCCCACCAGCATATACAGCAGAATGGTTTTGAACGTTTGTCCGCGCAGACGCAGAAAGGGCAGGAACACCAGCGCCGCCAGCCCCACGCGCATCAGCACGGAGAAATAGCTATCGACATGCCCGGCGAGATATTCACCGATCAGGCTGAACGAGAAGGCCCACAGAATAGTGGTGATAATGAGTAGCGCCACAATGCTTGTCTCTCAGGAAGAAGGACAGGCATTGTAGCGGACTCTTCAGTTGACAACTGAGCGTTAATTAATCAGTCGAGACGTTAGGGCAATTACTCAAGAAACAGCTTACGCAGATAATTCGGCACGGCGTTATCGCCGTTGGTGCCGATCACTTCCAGCTCTGGGTGCAGATCTTTCAAACGCTGGTGCGCGTTTTCCATGATGCAGCCTTTGCCCGCCATGGAGAGCATTTCTGCGTCATTCATGCCGTCGCCAAAGGCGATGCAATCTTTCAGCTCAAAGCCCATGCGTTTGGCAACCGCTTCCAGGGCGTGGCCTTTCGACACGCCGCCCGCCATCACTTCGAGACAGGTCAGCGTGGAGAAGCTGACGTTCACGCGATCGCCCCAGCGCGCGTTAATCGCCTGCTCCAGCGGCAGCAGCTCTTCGTGGGTATCGCAGGTGAAGAACACTTTGCTGATCCCTTCCGGCTCCAGTAAAGCGGGCTCATACAGCGTGTAGTTAAATACCGCTTCTTTGAAGAAACGCATCTCATCCGGGCGGTGACGGTTCATAAACCAGTCGTCGTTGCGATAGACGTTAGTGACGATCTTCGGGTTGTCATGCACGACGCCGAACAGATCGGCCGCGATATCGCGATCCAGATCGTGAGTGAAAATAAGATTGCCATCAGTGTCGTGCACGCGCGCACCGTTGGAGGTGATCATGTACGCCTTAATCTCCAGGCCATCGCGGATTTGCCCGACGTCAACATGGTGGCGACCCGTCGCGAAGACAAAATTCACGCCACGCGCGGTCAGGAGTTTTAAGGTCTCTTTCGCGTACGGCGATAAGGTGTGATCGGGGGAAAGTAACGTGCCATCTAAGTCAGATGCAACAACCTGGTACATAGGAGAATTTAACCTCAATAGAAAATCAGTTATGCCTGTCGAAAAATTCAACAATGGCGTTTAGCGCGACTGAGCGCATGGCGTCCTTTTCAAAAAGGATCTCATGGAACGCACCGTTTATGACCAGCGGTTTTCCCCCTTCGCAAGGGTGACCCGCCGCAGCGCGCAATTCGCAAAAGCGTTCATGCATGCGGTTATCCACCACACGCTCCTCTTCTGCCTGAATCAATAATGTCGGCGTATTATCGTCACCCACGCCTGCCAGAGCAGACTCACCCGCGAGAATACCTTCACGCACCCAGTGATACGTTGGGCCGCCCACGCGCAAACGCGGTTCATCGGCATAGAAACGCAGATTTCGGCGATAACGTTGCCGACTGTGTGTCAGCACGTTAATCGCAAAGGGCAACGCGCGCCAGCGTCCGGTTCCGATAGCATAGCCTTCGCGAATGCGCTGATGGCCCTCAGCCCAGTCGAGAATATGGCGCACCATCCAGTCCGGAAAACGCATGACGATGCCAAACATGGGCGCAGTGAGCGCAATGGCGTCGCACTGATGCTGGGGATAGCGCTGTAAAAACAGCGTGGCGATCGCGCCCCCCATAGAGTGCGCAAGAATATAACGTTTACGCCACGGGCCTGGCTGCACCTCCTGCTGCCAGAATGCGGCGAGATCGTCGACATAATCACTGAAATGATCAACGTGGCCACGATGCGTGTCCGACAGTAAACGCCCGGAACGCCCTTGCCCACGATGGTCAATAATGAAGACATCAAAACCAAGATGGAACAAGTCGTAAGCCAATTCAGCGTATTTAACGTAGCTTTCAATACGACCGGGGCACACGACGATCACGCGATCGTTTTTGCTATCCCGAAAACGCACAAAGCGAACCGGGACATTGTCCACGCCCATGATCTCGGCTTCATCGCGCTGACGCCAGAAATCGGTCAGCGGCCCCATGGAGAAAGCAGCAAATGCGTTCTCGCGTGTTTCCCAGTCCTTTTTCTGCTGAAACATTGGGTTTCCACCCCTGTAAGCCATGGAATATCGTTTTTTCGTGACGCATCACAAAATGCGCTGACAATAGCGTATTGTGGCATAAAAATAGACGATTCGGGAGTTTCAAATGACCTTCGAGTGGTGGTTCGCTTACCTGCTGACATCCATTATCCTGAGCCTTTCACCGGGTTCTGGCGCGATCAATACCATGACCACCTCCATTAGCCACGGTTATCGCGGTGCGGCGGCGTCTATCGCCGGTTTGCAAACGGGGCTGGGGATCCACATCGTGCTGGTTGGCATCGGTTTGGGCACGCTCTTCTCGCGATCTATTCTGGCCTTTGAAGTGCTGAAATGGGCGGGCGCGGCGTATCTGATTTGGCTGGGCATCCAGCAGTGGCGCGCGGCGGGCTCAATTGACCTGAACACACTGGCGCACACGCAAAGCCGTGGGCGACTGTTCAAACGCGCCGTGTTCGTCAATCTGACCAACCCGAAAAGCATCGTCTTTCTGGCCGCGCTGTTCCCGCAGTTTATCGTCCCGCATCAGCCACAGGTGATGCAGTACATCGTGCTTGGCGCGACGACCATTATTGTCGATATCATCGTGATGATTGGCTACGCGACGCTGGCGCAGCGAATTGCGGGATGGATTAAAGGGCCTAAACAGATGAAGGCCCTGAATAAAATCTTTGGATCGCTGTTTATGCTGATTGGCGCGCTGCTTGCGTCAGCGCGCCATGCTTAGCGAGAGAGGATGAGATGAATGCCAAAGCCGGCGAACAGTGCGCCGGCAAAACCGTCGATCCATTTCGCCAGGCGCTGATAGCCACGGCGCATTGACGGGAGCGCAAACAGGCTTGCCACCACCGTAAACCAGGCGAACGTTTCCACCACGATCAGCAGGAAAATCCCCCAGCGCGCGCCTGCGCCCACGTCATCACCGACAAACAGGGAGAACACGGAGCCAAAATAGATAATCGCTTTTGGGTTCGCCAGATTGGTCAGCAGACCTTTCACAAAGCTGCGGCCACCCGTTGCCAGTTCGATATGAGGTTCACCCGCCACTTTTTCTTCTTTCTTCAGCGCCCCGCGCAGCATCTGATAACCCATCCAACACAGATACAATCCGCCGCCGACCATAATGATGTTATGCAGCCAGGCCATTTTCGCGAGGATCAAATTCAGGCCAAGCAGCGCGACAGCTGCCCATACCATGACGCCCATGGTAATGCCGAGCACACCCATCATCGCCTCTTTGCGGGAGCGGCTGACGGCGGTCTGGGATACAAAGAAAAAGTCTGGGCCAGGGCTCATCAGCGCAACGATATGCACCAACGCCACGGTGAGAAATAGCATTAACATAGTTAACTCGCGGGGAAATAATTCACAGAGCAATCATCCTGGCACTTTTTCGCCGGTCTGACTACTCCTCATCATCGCCATCAGCATGCGAACGAATCAACGCCATAAACTCTTTACCAAAGCGCTCGAGTTTGCGCGTGCCGACACCGTTAACGCTGAGCATTTCGCTGGCGCTGAGCGGCATCTGCTCGGCCATTTCGATAAGCGTCGCATCGTTGAACACCACATACGGCGGAATGTTCTCTTCGTCGGCAATGGCTTTACGCAGCTTGCGCAGTTTAGCGAACAGCTTGCGGTCGTAATTTCCGCCGTAGGATTTCTGCATAACGCGCGGTTTCAGGGCGATAACGCGCGGCACGGCAAGCTGTAGCTCGATATCACCGCGCAGCACCGGGCGTGCGGCTTCGGTCAGCTGCAGCGCAGAGTGCTGGGCAATATTCTGTGTTGCGAAACCCAGGTGAATCAGCTGGCGGATAATGCTTACCCAGTGCTCGTGGCTCTGCTCTTTGCCGATGCCGTAGACAGGTAATTTGTCGTGGCCCATCTCGCGGATACGCTGGTTGTTCGCCCCGCGCAGCACTTCCACCACGTAGCCCATCCCGAAGCGCTGATTGACGCGCCCGATAGTCGACAACGCCTTACGCGCATCCATTAAGCCATCGTACTGCTTCGGCGGGTCAAGGCAGACATCGCAGTTACCGCACGGCTCCTGACGCCCTTCACCGAAGTAGTTGAGGAGCACCAGACGGCGGCAGGTTTGCGCTTCGGCAAACGCGCCCATCGCGTTGAGCTTATGACGCTCGATATCCAGCATCTGCCCTTGCGGTTTCTCTTCAAGACAGCGACGCAGCCAGGCCATATCAGCCGGGTCGTAAAACAGCATCGCTTCCGCAGGCAGGCCGTCACGCCCGGCACGGCCCGTTTCCTGATAGTAGGATTCGATATTGCGCGGGATGTCGAAATGCACCACAAAGCGCACGTTGGGCTTATTGATGCCCATCCCGAATGCGACTGTGGCAACAACAATTTGCAGGTCGTCGCGCTGGAATTTCTCCTGCACGTCGGCACGAATGTGATTTTCTAATCCGGCATGGTAAGCCGCAGCGCTAAATCCACGGGTTTGCAAACGTGCGGCGGTGTCTTCCACTTTCGCGCGGCTGTTGCAGTAAATAATGCCCGATTTGCCGCGCTGCTCCTGCACGTAACGCAAGAGCTGATCAAGCGGCTTGAATTTTTCCATCAGCATGTAGCGGATATTGGGGCGATCGAAGCTGCTGACCTGGATAAACGGATCGTTAAGTCCAAGAAGACGGACGATATCCTGGCGGGTCGTGTCGTCAGCCGTGGCGGTAAGCGCCATAAACGGTAGCGCCGGGAAGCGCTGGCGCAGCTGACCGAGCGCAGCATATTCCGGACGGAAATCGTGTCCCCACTGCGAAATACAGTGCGCTTCATCCACCGCCAGCAGCACTGGATTCCAGTGCGCGAGATGCTCGAGGAAGTTATCCAGCATCAGGCGTTCCGGCGCGATATAGAGCAGGCGAATTTGTCCGGTACGGCAACCCGCCATCACTTCCTGTTGCTGTTCACGGGTTTGCGTGGAGTTGATACAGGCTGCGGCAACACCGTTCGCCAGCAGCTGGTCCACCTGATCTTTCATCAGCGAGATGAGCGGTGACACCACGACCGTCAGGCCGTTGAGCACCAGCGCGGGCACCTGATAGCACAGGGATTTTCCGCCGCCGGTCGGCATGACCACCAGACAATCGCGGCCTTCCAGCACGGTTTCAATGATGGTTTCCTGGCCAGGGCGGAATTGCTGATAGCCAAAGGTTTCTTGTAAAACCTGTTTAGCCAGCGATTCCTGATTCAAAACTTCCGCCTGCGCCACGTTAACCCCATTTGCCAGAAATAAAACAGGCGCTATTTTCAGCGCCTGAGAGAGAAACTTCAACGTTTAACGCAAAAACATTCGCGATGCTTAGAAAAGATCGTTCAGCATCACGCCCACACCCACACGGGTCTGGTTGAAGTTATAGTCGATGAGCGATTCACCGTAACCGCTGTAAACCTGCGTGTAGATGCGCATATGCCTGGTCACCGGATAGCTCAGGCCCATTTCCGCGCCCCCGTAGCCGGTGTTCCAGTTATATTGCCCTTTCACACTCAGTACAGCATCACCCAATTGATAGCCCACTTTCAGTTGATAGTAGCCCATGTATTTGGTGATATCCGGATTATCGTCGGTGCTTCCCAGCACGTACCACGGTTTAACTTCCACCATCCAGTTACCGTTTTGCGCCATCAAACGGGTATAGAGACGGTTCCAGCTGCGGGAGGTGGGGTCAGCGCGACCATTCGAATCGTGGTTATAACCCACTTCAACGTCGCGTAAGGTCCAGCCTGCGAATTCGTCATCCGTTGCAAAGCCGAGAAACAGCTGCGGTTCATAGTTCGTTTCGCGGAACGGAGAAGACTCACCGCTGTTAGACAGCTGCCACCAGGATTTTTGCGTGTAAGACGCGCCCAGCACTGAACTCGGCCCTAATATGCCGCGCCAGAGCGGAAACGCCAGGCTGAGCTGGAATTTAACTTCGTCTTTGCGCGCGTTATCTGACCAATTGTAAGAGCTAATAGCCTCTTTATTGATGTCGCTGGTTTGGGTGTAAATCAGATAGTTAGTGTCATACGGGTAAAGCGTGAACGGATTGTCATGCTCCTGAAGAAGGTTCGCAATAATGCTGCCATGAACGGCGGGCTTATCATGCACTTCTTTAATAGTGGCTTCCTGCGCAAATGCCGTAAAGGGCAGCGCAATCGCCGCCAGTAACCAACCCAGATACGTCCGCATCGGTGGTGCTCTCCTGCGAAATAAAATTTTGTGAATATTATGAGCAGCTCATTCTACCGATTTCTTCGTTTACGTCTCCCCCTCGTTTCTGAAAGTGGAAATTCGTATGCCAGAAGCATAAAATCAACATCTCATTAACAATAAGGATGTGATTTCTGATGTCAGCCACGCTTACCGCTGAAGACGCTTTGAAACTTGTGGGCGAGATTTTTGTTTACCATATGCCCTTTAACCGTGCGCTCGGGCTTGAACTGGAGCGTTACGAGAAGGGATTCGCCCAACTCAGTTTCAACAATCAGCCCATGATGGTCGGCAACTGGGCGCAAAGTATTTTGCATGGCGGCGTGATCGCCTCCGCGCTGGATGTCGCCGCAGGGCTGGTATGCGTGGGCAGTACGCTGGCGCGTCACGACACCATTAATGAAGACGAATTGCGTCAGCGCCTGTCGCGGATGGGCACCATCGATTTGCGCGTGGACTATTTACGCCCTGGCCGTGGCAATCGCTTCACCGCCACCAGCAGTTTGCTGCGGGCGGGCAATAAAGTGGCCGTGGCCCGCGTCGAATTGCATAACGAAGAACAAGTTTACATCGCCAGCGCAACAGCCACTTATATGGTGGGTTGAGGCGGCAAAATCGGGTAAAATTACTTCACTTTTTTGTCACGGATTTTACCGATGGATGCTAAACAGACGCGGCAGGGCGTTTTACTCGCCCTTGCCGCTTATTTTATTTGGGGTATCGCACCCGCCTACTTCAAGCTGATTTACTACGTACCAGCCGACGAAATCCTTACCCACCGCGTAATCTGGTCATTTTTCTTTATGGTGGCGCTGATGAGCGTCAGCCGTCAGTGGTCAGGCGTAAAAAAGCTGCTGCAAACGCCGAAGAAAATTTTTCTGCTCGCCCTTTCAGCGGTGCTGATTGGCGGAAACTGGCTGCTGTTTATCTGGGCGGTTAACAACCATCACATGCTCGAAGCTAGCCTCGGTTACTTTATCAATCCGTTGGTCAATATCGTGTTGGGGATGCTGTTCCTCGGCGAGCGTTTCCGGCGTATGCAGTGGGTGGCGGTACTGTTAGCCCTGTGCGGCGTGCTGGTACAGCTCTGGACGTTTGGTTCGCTGCCGATCATCGCCTTGGGCCTGGCGTTTAGCTTTGCGTTTTATGGTCTGGTACGGAAAAAAATCGCCGTCGAAGCGCAAACCGGGATGCTGTTCGAAACCCTGTGGTTGCTCCCGCTGGCAGCTATTTACCTGTTCGGCATTGCCGACAGCAGCACCAGCCATATGGGCAGTAATCCGTGGTCGCTGAACCTGATGCTGATCGCCGCAGGGGTGGTCACTACCATTCCGCTGCTGTGCTTTACTGGCGCGGCGACCCGCTTGCGCCTGTCGACGCTCGGTTTCTTCCAGTATATCGGGCCAACGCTGATGTTCCTGTTGGCGGTGATGTTCTACGGAGAAGTTCCGGGTGCCGATAAGATGGTGACGTTTGCGTTCATCTGGGTGGCGTTGGCGGTATTCGTTGCCGATGCGCTCTATACCCAGCGCAGAGTGAAGAAAGGATTGTAGCGTTTAGCCCTCTCCTGCTCGGGAGAGGGCGTCAGCATTACAGCCAGTTGCGGCGCTTGAAGTACAAATACGGCGCTAGCCCGGCAAGCAGCATAAAGATAATCGCGCCAGGGTAGCCAAAGCTCCACTTCAGCTCGGGCATAAACTCAAAGTTCATCCCGTAGCTGGATGCCACAAGCGTAGGCGGCAGGAACACCACGGAGACCACCGAGAAGATCTTGATGATGCGGTTCTGCTCGATGTTGATAAAGCCCATCGCCGCCTGCATCAGGAAGTTCACCTTCTGGAACAGGGATTCGTTGTGGGGCAACAGGGATTCGATATCGCGCAAAATTTCACGCGCCTGCTCAAGCTGACCGCTCGGTAAACGCGCTTTACGCACCAGGAAATTCAACGCGCGCTGGGTATCCATCAGACACAAACGCACTTTCCAGCCGATATCTTCCTGCTCTGCCAGCGTCGACAGCGCTTCGTCATATTCATCACCCTGATGACCTTCCATGATCACGCGACTCAGCTTTTCCAGATCGCTGTAGATGTTTTCGATTTCATCCGCCAGCTGTTCAATTTTGGTCTCGAACAGATCGAGCAGCAGCTCGTAGGCGTTGCCGTCGACCATTGCCTGGCTACGAGCGCGCATGCGGTAGAGTCGAAATGCCGGCAGTTCGCGCTCACGTAAGGTGAACAGGCGACCATCGCGAATGGTAAATGCCACCGTGGAGTTACCGGCATGGTCATCCGCATCTTCAAAAAAGAAAAAGGAGTGAATATGCAGGCCGTCTTCGTCTTCAAAAAAACGCGCGGATGCTTCGATATCTTCCAGTTCAGGACGGGTTGCCAGGCTTTGTCCGAGTTCTGATTGTACGCGCAAGCGTTCATCGTCGTCCGGCTCGACCAGATCCACCCATACGGCATCAATGAGGGGCTGTGACTCTTCAGCTTCAAGCCGAATCAGTCGGTTTTTTTCGAGTTGAAATGCGCTCAACATGACCGGGACTCCCAATGCAAAAAATATCGGACAGTTCGGTGGGCACACAGAAACAATAAGGGTTTCAGACCATTAAACAGCCTGACTCAGCGCGACGGGAAAAAACAGATCGCTGACAACCACTAAGGCCATCAGCAAGAGGAGATAGCCTTAGGAGTTGTTCCTGGATGACAGGGAATTGAGCCAGTATGTACTGGGTGTGTCCAAGGCGAATGTCCTCTTAGCGTAATCGTGCGCGCATGTTACGCCAGCTGTAATAGTGGCGTCAACACGCAGCGAAACGCTGAAGGCCTTTTAATAGCCGCCAGCTATTAAGGCTAGCAGAGTATTACAAAATAATGATATTTTTCTGAAAGTTACACATTTTCCAGACGCGCATAAGCGGCGACCAGCCATTTGATGCCCTGTCCCTGGAACGCCACCTGCAGGCGACTGTGTTCGCCACTCCCTTCCAGATTCACAATGGTACCCTCGCCAAATTTCGAATGGCGGACGCGCTGACCCAGCTTGTAGCCGGTATCATTTTCCGAGATCGGCGTTCCCATCCGCTGATGGTTAACCGGACGGCTGATGCTGGCGCGCAGGCGCACCTCTTCAACGCAGGCTTCCGGCAGCTCGCCGATAAAGCGTGACGGACGGTGATACACCTCTTTGCCATACAGACGACGTGTTTCCGCATAGGTCAGCGTCAGCTTTTCCATTGCACGCGTCACGCCAACATAGGCAAGACGGCGCTCCTCTTCCAGACGTCCGCCCTCATCCAGCGACATCTGGCTCGGGAACATCCCCTCCTCCATCCCGACAATAAACACCTGCGGGAACTCCAGCCCTTTGGCGGAGTGCAGCGTCATCAGCTGAACCGCATCCTGCCAGGTATCCGCTTGCCCTTCGCCCGCTTCCAGCGCTGCGTGGGAGAGGAACGCCTGCAGCGGCATCAAATCTTCGTCTTCTTCGTTGTAGCTGAACTGGCGCGTTGCCGTCACCAGTTCCTCTAAGTTCTCGATACGCGTCTGACCCTTTTCGCCTTTTTCCTGCTCATACATCATGCGCAGCCCCGAGTCCTTCACCACGCGGTCCGTCTGAACGTGTAGCGGCATATCGGCGGTTTCTTGCGCCAGGGCGTCAATCAGTTCAATAAAGCGCTGTAACGCGCTGGCTGCGCGCCCGGCTAGCGCTTTTTCCTGCAATAGCTCACGGCAGGATTGCCACAGCGTGAGCTGGCGCTCACGGGCAGCCTGACGCACCACGTCCAGGGTGCGATCGCCGATTCCGCGCGTCGGGGTATTCACGACACGCTCAAACGCCGCATCGTCGTTACGGTTAGCAATCAGGCGCAAATACGAGAGCGCATCTTTGATCTCCTGGCGTTCGAAGAAGCGCATGCCGCCGTAAATGCGGTACGGCATGCTGACCTGCAACAGCGCCTCTTCGAGCACGCGCGACTGGGCGTTACTGCGATAGAGAATGGCGCATTTTTCCAGCGCGCCGCCGTTGTCCTGCCAGGTTTTAATGCGATTGACTACAAAACGGGCTTCATCCAGCTCGTTGAACGCGCAGTAGAGTGAAATCGGTTCGCCGTCGACGCCATCGGTCCACAGTTTTTTGCCCAGACGCCCGTTGTTGTTCTCAATCAGGGCGTTGGCGGCGCTCAAAATATTATTCGTCGAGCGGTAGTTTTGCTCCAGACGAATGGTTTCTGCGCCGGGGAAATCATTAAGGAAACGCTGAATATTTTCGACCTGTGCGCCACGCCAGCCGTAAATCGACTGGTCATCATCGCCCACGATCATAACTTTACCGGTGTCACCCGCCAGCATGCGGATCCACGCGTACTGAATGTTGTTGGTATCCTGGAACTCATCCACGAGGATATTGGTGAAGCGTTCGCGGTAATGCTGAAGAATGTGCGGCTTGTTCAGCCACAGCTCATGCGCGCGCAGCAGCAGCTCGGCAAAATCCACCAGACCCGCGCGATCGCATGCTTCCTGATAGGCCTGGTAAACCTTCTGCCAGGTTTGCTCAACCGGATTGCCAAAGCTTTGAATATGGTGCGGGCGCAGCCCTTCGTCTTTTTGACCGTTGATGTACCACATCGCCTGACGCGGCGGCCATTGCTTCTCGTCAAGGTTCATCGCCTTAATCAGACGTTTCAGCAATCGCAGCTGGTCTTCGCTGTCGAGGATCTGGAAATCCTGTGGCAGATTCGCGTCCATATGGTGCGCACGCAGCAGCCGGTGCGCCAGCCCGTGGAACGTGCCCACCCACATGCCGCCCTGGCTGGTGCCCATCAGTTGGGTAATACGATGGCGCATCTCCGCCGCCGCTTTGTTGGTAAACGTCACGGCCATGATGGAATACGGCGAGCAGTTTTCTACACTCTGCAACCACGCGATGCGGTGTACCAGAACACGCGTCTTACCACTGCCCGCCCCTGCCAGCACCAGCATATTGGTCCGCGTCGCGGCGACCGCTTCACGTTGTTTGTCATTAAGGCTGTCGAGCAGGTAAGAAACGTCCATTGGCACCGCCAGAAGTCATCTGTCCGGCAGCGTTTTGCCTGCCGGACATACTGTTGATTTATACAATACTGCTGGTGATTATATCAGCGTGGTGAGGGATGCCAACCGCGAAATTTCTACGTGCGGCAACAGGCGGCTGTCGATGGTGTGCATCAGGTCAGCGTTTTCGGGTTTGATCCAGCAGGCTTGCATGCCGCAGCGGATCGCCCCGGCAACATCGGTCGTCAGATCGCCGCCAACGTGCAGGATTTCGCCCAGCGGCAAATCCAATTTTTCTGCCGCCAGATGATACATATCGCTAAACGGTTTTGAACGCCCGTGCGGACCCGCGCGGAAGACGAAGGTAAAATAGTCGCCAAGCCCAAACAGCTCTGGCTGGGCGTTGCCATTCGTGATCGCCACCAGCGGCCATTTTTCGGCCAGTTTCGCCAGCGTGTCATGCGTCTCTTGCGGCACGTCGATTCGGCTGCGCCATTTGGCAAAATTGGCCATGGATGCTTCCGCGCCCAGCGCGGCTTCAGCTGCCGTAAGCCCCGCATTGATCATCGCCTGTTCCACTGCACGACGACGCCATTCGGTCACGTCGTGATAAATGTCCGGCTCCGTCTCGCGCAAGGCCTGCCGCAAACGCTGAAAATCGGTGTTTTGCAGTGTTTTTAAGGATGGATGGTAATTTTGCACAAACGCCAGCGCTTCCTGCTCGGTGCGTAAAATCACCTGGCGGTTGTCATAAAGCGTGTCATCAAGATCAAAAGTCAGCGCAGAAATCTGACCTAATGGGCGGTAAAAACGCATTATTTCCCCCGTTTGGCGCGCGGATGCGCCGAGTCATAGACTGACGCAAGATGTTGAAAATCAAGATGGGTATAGATTTGGGTAGTGGATAAATTGGCGTGGCCTAGCAGCTCCTGCACGCCGCGCAGGTCACCGCTGGATTCAAGCATATGCGTCGCAAACGAATGGCGCAGCTTGTGCGGATGGACGTGGCTGTTTAACCCCTGCTTAATGCCCCACTCGGCGAAACGTTTTTGTACGTTGCGCGCCGAAATTCGCTTCCCAAGCTTCGAGAGAAACAGCGCATTTTCCTCTGCACCAAACAGCCCACGCAGATCCAGCCAGTGTTCAATCCAGGCCACCGCGTTGCGGCCAATCGGCAAGCGTCGCTCTTTGCTGCCTTTGCCCATCACCCACACTTCGCCGGTATCCAAATCGAGGTGTTTCAGATCTAAATTCACCAGTTCTGACAGACGTAATCCCGCGCCGTACATCACTTCCAGCATGGCGCGATCGCGCACGGCCAGCGGATCGTTAAGATCGATATTAAGCAGGCGATTCACATCATCAACGTCGATGTTTTTCGGCAGATGACGCGGGGCTTTGGGAGTAGATATGCCTTTTGCCGGATTGGCTTTGAGTTCGCCCTGGCTTACCAGCCAGTCGAAGAAACTGCGCAATGCCGAAAGACGTAGCGCCAGGCTCGCCGGACCCAGACCTTTACGACGACTGCGCACAACAAACGCGCGTACGGTCGCGGCATCGCAAAGCGGCCAGCTTTTGAGGCCGATCTCTTCCGCCAGTTGCATTATCGCATCCAGCTGACGCTGATAGTTCAGCAGCGTAATTGGGCTGAGCTGGCGTTCAACGCCCAGATAACGCAGAAAACGCGCAACGAAGAGGCTAAGAGGAGCGTCCGTCATACGCGCTCAATCCAACGCTCCAGCAGTTCCGGCAGCATCAGGGCGATTTCCTGCAGCAAATGCGTGCCCTGTCCCTGTTCGTAATGGTGCGCGTCGCGGCTGGTGAATAACATCACGCCCAGATCGCCTTCACGCCCCATCAGCGACATCGCCACTGAGCCAATCGCTTTGGCTTCCGGCAGAACTACCAGCAGCTCAGGTCCGTTCAGCGGCCCAAGATAGTGATGCTCGTGCCCAAGACGCTGGATGCGCAGCGGTTCAAACGTTTGACGATTCAAGGCCAGATGCGTAAAACCGGACGGCGCGCCGATGCGCCAGCGATCGGGGAATAAACGAATCGTCGCCCCCGCCAGGCCTATTTCACGCGCCCAGCGGTGGAAGCGGCTGAGAAACTCTTCAAGGCTGTGCGCCGACGCCAGCCGCGCCTGCAAGTTCAGCAGACGATAAAACAGGCTTTCGTTATTGCTGGCCTGTTCCATCAGCAGGGTCATGTTTTCTTCGAGCTGATCGATGTGTTTACGCGAACGCGCCATGTGCCATTCAACCAGCGACACGGTATCGCGCACGGGATGCGGCACGCGCATTTGTTCAACCACGCGTGCATTGCGGATAAAAAACTCAGGATTGCGCAGCAGATAATCAACAACAGCCCGGTCATCCAGTTCCGTCATTATTTCCTGCAGTTCTTCCCCTGGTTGTTTCATAGATGGATAAACCCGTCATAAACATGTGCCGCCGGGCCAGTCATAAACAGCGGATGACCCGGACCTTTCCAGGCGATATCAAGACGACCGCCCGGCAATTCCACGCGAACCTCTTCTGCCAGTAGACCTTGCGATATACCGACAGCCACGGCCGCACAAGCGCCGCTGCCACAGGCTCGCGTTTCGCCAGCGCCGCGCTCATAGACGCGCAGGCGGATGTGTTCACGCTTCATCACCTGCATAAATCCGATATTCGCCCGCTCCGGAAAGCGCTCGTGGCTTTCCATGATGGGGCCGAGGATTTCTACGGCTGCCATATCAACATCATCAACCTGAATCACGCAGTGGGGATTTCCCATTGAGACGACGCCGCACAATACTGTCTGCTCGGACGCGCGCATAATATAGGTCTTTTCCGCTTTGATGGCGCGAAACGGTACGGCTGATGGCTCGAAGTTGGGCTCGCCCATATTCACGCGCACCAGCTCATCGTCTGTGACGCTTAACACCATCCGGCCATTCGCCGTGCTAACGCAGATATCGCGCTTGTTAGTCAGGCCTTTCAGACGCACAAAGCGCGCGAAACAGCGCGCGCCGTTGCCACACTGCGAGACTTCACTGCCGTCCGCATTAAAGATGCGATAGTGAAAATCGAGATCCGGATCGTACGGCGGCTCGACCACCAGCAGCTGATCAAAACCGACGCCCACATGCCGATCCGCGAGGCGGCGAATCAGCTCGGGTGAGAAAAAGACATTCTGCGTTACCGCGTCGACGACCATAAAATCGTTGCCAAGGCCATGCATTTTAGAGAACTGCATCATCTACTCCATTGCGCGGGTACCGAAACTGGTTCTCAGTAATTGACCTGGCTTGGGCCACCGTTATCGCCGCGATCGTTGCTCACAGGCGTGGATGACTCAATCTGACTGTTCACCGGTTTCGTCGGCGGTGGCGCGGATTTATCCGCAGGCGGGAAATAGAGCGGTCCCTTCAGTCCACAGCCGGTCAGGCTAAACAGAGTGACGAGAACGGCAAGCGTTCGAAAAACGTTTTTCATTAGTGGTGGCCCGTAAGTTCATGCTTTCTGTTTCTATCATCGCAGGAGAAGACACAAAAGCAAGAGTTTGCCGCTTTCCTGCAACGGGATTTATTTAGCGTTATACTCCCGCCATCACGAAAAACAGGAACAAAACCATGAATGACAGTGAATTTCATCGCCTTGCCGATAACTTGTGGCAGACCATCGAAGCGCGTCTGGACGACTGGGATGGCGACAGCGATATTGATTGTGAGATCAACGGCGGCGTGCTGACATTAACCTTCGAGAACGGCAGCAAAATTATTATTAATCGCCAGGAGCCGCTTCATCAGGTGTGGCTGGCAACAAAACAGGGCGGCTACCATTTCAATCTGAAAGGGGACGACTGGATTTGCGACCGTAGCGGCGAGATGTTCTGGGATTTGCTGGAACAGGCGGCGACGCAACAGGCAGGCGAAGCGATCAGTTTCCGAGGTTAACAGTCACTTTCTTCTGTCAGAGACGATTTTGACTGTTTGCACCCTCTCCCACGGGAGAGGGTCGGGTCGCACTCAGGAAAAATACTGCTGTAACAGCGGCTGGTTTTCGTCCAGGTTCATCGGAGGGGCTGCAACCACCTGATTACGGAACGGAATGACCTGCGCACGTCCATCGACTTTCACAATCTGATAGAACTGCGGCAAGTTAAAGTTGATGAAGCTTGAGCCGTAGGTAAAGCGATCGTGCGATGACGAATAGAAACGGCTCACATCGCGAACCAAATCTTCTTTGCTCCCTTCGCAGTGGTGATAAACCTCTGCACGGTTGGTTTCATCCAGAATGTAAATATTAAATCCAGATTCATCATCCGCCTCTTCGAAGAAGAACTGAATAATCCCTTCGCTGGCATAGCCATCCACCACCTGCGGCAGACTGACTGGATTGGTTTCGACCTGAACGGACAGGCTGTGCAGCTTGTTGTGCGAGATGGCACCATAAAACTCGATCGCGTTTTCCAGTTTTTGCACGGACACATTCAGGCGTTCGAAGAACAGGCCCCAGGTCTGGCCGGAAACGCGCAGCGCTTTGAAACGCCCGGTTTCATGACGGGTGCTCGAAAGACGCAGTTCAATACATTCAGAGACAAGCTGCTGCACACGGGTACGGATCAGGCCCCGCAGATGCTGGCTGTAGCAGAACACTTCGACGCTGTCTGGCGGCGCGGCATCCTGATGCATCTTCCCGAGAATCGTTTTTAACGCCTCAATCATCGCCTGCTCGCCGTTGAAATGCAGGGTTCGCACTTCGTTCCACGAGTTGCGATACAGCAGGTCAACGCTACCAATCAGGCAATTTTGCTGCTCGCCAAAGCTGAAGACATCCAGCTTGCGGAAATCAAAATGGACAACCTGATTGCGGAACGCCGCCGTCGGGTCGTATTCCAGGTTGACGATAATCGCCAGATGACGAATTTCACACGGGCTGTAGAGCGCTTTCGGCGTCGGCGCAGGCAGACGCAGCGGGAAGTGATGCGACACGTCCGCGACCATCTCCTGCAGCTTGGCTAAATCAACAACGTCGTTGCCCTTAATAAACAGGCGAGTGCGAGAGGTCAGCAGGCCGTTAAACCAAGCCCAGGCCACCAGCTTGTTAAGATAGCGGTTATATTCCAGCGGCTGATGGCTAACGATCGAATCCATGCTTGGCGCACGGTTGTAGAGATACCAGCCGGTGCGGTTCGCGCGACCTGGCGGGACATAAATAAAGGTCAGATTGAGCTCTGACAGATCCGGTGAAATCTGCGGGTTAACCAGCGTGACTTTGCCAGGCAGCGCTTCAAACGCTGCGTACAGTTTACGGGTCAAAACACCGATATCCTGCGGGCTGGCGGAAACGCTGAGATTATTGCGGCGGGCAAAACGAATCAGGTTACGGTAGCTCTGCATCATCGCATCGAGCAATTCGTTGTGCGCTTCACGTACCTGATCGATTTTCCAGTTGGCGCGGTTATCGAGCATGGACAGACGTTCTTCGTCCCATCCCCACTCTTTGACAAGCTGACTCACCACTTCACGACGCCAGCCAACGCATGCGCGTTCGCGGCTGAGTTTTTCACAGACTTTGAGATAGAAACATCGACGCACCAAATCGAGACGCGTGTGGTCATCGATGGCTTTCAGGTATTCAGTGACGCGTTCCAGCATCATGCAGTAGGCATCAAGCCCGAAGGAGACAATTTCCCCATCATGCAGACGCTGTTTGATATCTTTTGCCAACAGGCGTGGCGTGGGATATTCCCAGGAATATGCCTCAAGCAGCAGCGTTTTTAACACCGCTTTGTACGGTGAATCGATACTTTTGTAGAGCTGCCACAGGCTTGCGCCAAAGTATTCTTCAGCAGACAGGGAGCTTAAACCGCCCAAATCCAGCCATTCGTTTGGGGTTAACACACCCTGCGAATAGAGCGACATGACGTAATCGTCGTAATGCTCTTCTTCTTCGCACGGCACCATATTCCAAAGAATACGCTTACCGGCGAGGCGCACAGCACTGCGATAAAATTCATCCAGCAGTAACATGTGCTGCGTTGAGCCGCAGTCTTCACCACCCAGACTGCCACTTTCATTATGGCGGAAACGGTTTTCATCAATCAGGAAGAAGCTGACTTCCACGCCAAGAGACGCCGCCCAGCTTTCGAGCAGGCTGCATTTACGCTGCAACAGCTGACGCTCTTCGTTATCGAGCCAGGATTGATGGCAAACCCAGATATCCAGATCAGAAGAACAGCTCTGTCCTACCGATGAGGTACTCCCCATGGTGTAAATGCCGGTAATAGGCAACTCACCTTCTGGAGACTCCTGCGCTGGCATACCTCGGTAAAGTTCGAGTTCGCTAAGATAATGCTGTTGGGTTTCATCAGGCGTGAAAATGCAGATGCCCCTGGGAACGTTACCGTCAAGGTAGCCCGGCATCAGCGGATGGTGGTAGTGCAATAATGTTGGCAGCAGACTGTAAACCTGTTGGAAAGCAGGTCCCATGGCAGCAAGCGCACGATCCACGCGCAATTGATTTATGGCATCCAGTCTCTGTTTCAGAGTCTCAATATAGAGGTACAAGACATATCGCCTGATGTTTCCGGACGTAGCAACCGTTCAATAAAGCGAAAGATTACGAGCCCGCAGTATTTCAAAAAAGAACCGTTACCCTTTTTCGTCCTTATCATTATGGTGGCACAGACGAAAAAATGGTCTAAAACGTGATCAATCTAACACCTTGCCGATTGACCGTAAAGAAAGATGCGCTACAGACAAGTGTAGCATCGATCTTAACGTGTAAATTCCTTAATACGGCTGCGGATGGCCAGAGCACCGCCGAGTCCCTCTCCCCTTCATCGACCGTAAAACTGACATCCCAGAGTCAACAATGTTAGGATGCATGGTGGACGATAAAGACGGTAACAAGCATGTTAGACAATGTTTTGAGAATTGCCACACGCCAAAGCCCACTCGCGCTTTGGCAGGCACAATATGTTAAGCAGCGCCTCGAAGCCTGCCATCAGGGGTTGCGTGTTGAACTGGTACCGATGGTGACGCGCGGCGATGTGATTCTTGATACGCCACTGGCAAAAGTGGGCGGAAAAGGCTTGTTTGTCAAAGAGCTGGAAATCGCACTGCTTGAGAACCGCGCCGATATCGCTGTCCATTCGATGAAGGATGTCCCGGTCGAATTCCCAGAAGGATTAGGGCTGGTGACAATTTGCGAGCGCGAAGATCCCCGCGATGCTTTCGTTTCAAACCACTACGCTTCCCTGGACGATTTGCCGGAAGGAAGCGTGGTTGGCACGTCAAGTTTACGCCGTCAGTGTCAGCTGGCTGAACGCCGCCCCGATTTGGTTATCCGCTCTCTGCGCGGAAACGTCGGCACACGCCTCGGTAAGCTCGATAATGGCGATTATGATGCCATTATTCTGGCGGTCGCTGGCCTTAAGCGCCTTGGGCTGGAATCACGAATTCGTGTCGCCATGCCACCAGAGCTTTGCCTGCCTGCTGTCGGCCAGGGCGCTGTGGGCATTGAATGTCGTCTCGATGACGACCGCACCCGCGCACTGCTTTCACCGTTGAATCACGAGGAAACCGCCATTCGCGTCCAGGCTGAACGGGCGATGAATATGCGTCTTGAAGGCGGCTGTCAGGTTCCGATTGGCAGCTATGCTGAATTGATTAACGGTGAACTTTGGCTGCGCGCATTAGTGGGCGCACCTGACGGTTCACAAATGGTGCGCGGTGAGCGCCGCGGCTTGCCACTAGATGCCGAAATGCTGGGTGTATCACTGGCCGAAGAGCTGCTTGATAACGGCGCGCGCGCGATCCTCGCTGACGTTTATAACGGAGAACCACCAGCATGAATATTCTCGTCACCCGCCCGTCTCCCGCAGGAGAGCAATTAGTGAGCCGTCTGCGCACACTTGGGCAGGTGGCATGGAGCTTTCCGCTGATTGAGTTCTCCCCGGGTCGCGAGCTTTCCACGCTCGCCAACTCGCTTTATGCCCTGCAAGAAGGCGATCTCGTTTTCGCTTTGTCACAACATGCCGTGGAGTTTGCGCATGCCCAGTTGCAGCAAGAAAACAGACGCTGGCCGACTGCACCGCGCTATTTTGCCATCGGGCGTACCACCGCTCTGGCATTGCATACCGTCAGTGGAATTGACGTTCGCTATCCATTAGATCGGGAAATCAGCGAAGTCTTGCTACAATTACCTGAATTACAAACTGTTGCTGGAAAGCGCGCGCTGATTCTTCGCGGAAACGGTGGGCGTGAATTATTGGGCGAAACCTTAACGGCACGCAACGCAGAGGTCACGTTCTGCGAGTGCTACCAGCGCTGTGCGAAATATTATGATGGGGCAGAAGAGGCAATGCGCTGGCATCAGCGCGGCGTTGATACACTGGTGGTCACCAGCGGCGAAATGCTGCAACAGCTCTGGTCGCTGATTCCACAATGGTATCGTGAAAACTGGTTACTCCGCTGCCGACTTCTGGTCGTCAGTGAGCGTCTGGCGAACCTGGCCCGGGAATTGGGCTGGCAAGAGATTCGGATCGCTGATAACGCCGACAACGATGCGCTGCTGCGCGCATTACAATAACTCTCATAATGGGAAGCCATAATGACGGAACAAGAAAAATCCTCCGCCGTGGTTGAAGAGACCAAGGAGACTGTGGAGATTGCGCCACAGCCAGAGACGACTGAGAAAACAGTTGAGAAGAAAAACGGCAATAACAAAACCAGTCTGGCGCTGAGCGCTATCGCCATCGCCATTGCGCTGGCGGCAGGCGTTGGCTTGTATGGCGTGGTGAAGAAACAGGCGACAAATCAGTCGGCGACCAGCGATGCGCTGGTGAATCAGATAACGGCCCTGCAAAAAGCGCAAGAAACGCAGAAAGCCGAGCTGGAAAGCGTGATTAAGCAGCAATCAACGCAGCTTGCCGAAGCGAATACGAAGCAAGAAGAGCTGACCAAACAGCTTGGTGAAGTTCAAGAAAAAGTCGCGACGATTTCTGGAACGGATGCCAAAACCTGGCTGCTTTCGCAGGCGGATTTCCTGGTGAAACTGGCCGGGCGCAAGCTGTGGAGCGATCAGGATGTCACCACTGCTGCTGCGCTGCTGAAGAGCGCGGACGCCAGCCTGGCTGACATGAACGATCCGAGTCTTATCACCGCTCGCCGTGCCATTACCGAAGATATCGCCAGCCTGGGTGCCGTCTCGCAAGTTGATTACGACGGTATTATTCTCAAAGTAAATCAGCTGTCGAATCAGATAGATAATCTGCGTCTGGCCGATAACAACGACGACGACACCCCGATGGATTCTGACGGCACTGAGCTGTCGAGTTCCCTGAGGGAGTGGCGCATCAACCTGCAAAAAAGCTGGCAGAACTTTATGGACAGCTTCATTACTGTCCGCCGTCGTGACGAGACCGCCGTGCCGCTGTTAGCCCCAAACCAGGACGTCTATCTGCGCGAAAACATTCGTTCCCGCCTGCTGGTCGCCGCGCAGGCCGTACCGCGCCATCAGGAAGAGACGTACAAACAGGCGCTGGATAATGTGTCTACGTGGGTCCGTGCTTACTACGACACCAGCGATGCCACCACAACGGCGTTTTTGGATGACGTTGATAAGCTGAGTCAGCAGAACATCACGATGAACGTTCCGGACCAGCTCGAAAGCCAGCCAATTTTGGAAAAGCTGATGCAAACCCGCGTGCGTAACTTGCTGGCACAGCCCGGCGTTGCCGCACAGCAAGATGCAGCAGCCCCTGCGCCCGAAAGCGCGCCTCAAGGAGAGTAATCATGTTAAAAGTCTTATTACTCTTCTTATTGTTGATCGGCGGGATCGTCTTGGGTCCCATGCTGGCAGGCCATCAAGGCTACGTGCTGATCCAGACCGATAACTACAACATCGAAACGAGCGTCACGGGGCTGGTGATCATCTTGATCCTCACCATGGTGGTGCTCTTTGCCATCGAATGGATCCTGCGCCATATTTTCCGCACGGGTGCACATACCCGCAGCTGGTTTGTTGGCCGCAAACGCCGTCGCGCACGCAAGCAGACCGAACAGGCGCTGCTGAAACTGGCTGAAGGCGATTATCAGCAAGTTGAAAAGCTAATGTCGAAAAACGCCGATCACGCTGAGCAGCCCGTGGTGAACTATCTGCTGGCAGCAGAAGCCGCCCAGCAGCGCGGCGATGAAATGCGTGCCAATCAGCATCTTGAGCGTGCGTCCGAACTGGCTTCTAACGACCAGATTCCGGTTGAAATCACACGCGTGCGCCTGCAGCTGGCGCGAGGTGAAAACCACGCAGCGCGTCACGGTGTAGACCGTTTGCTGGAAATCACGCCACGCCATCCGGAAGTATTGCGTCTTGCAGAGCAGGCGTATATCCGCACCGGCGCCTGGGGTTCATTGCTGGATATTATTCCTTCCATAGCGAAAGCAGAGGTGGGCGATGATGAACACCGCGATGCACTGCAACGTCAGGCGTGGATTGGCCTGATGGATCAGGCGCGTGCCGATCTGGGTAGCGACGGTCTGAAAACCTGGTGGAAAAATCAGAGCCGTAAGACGCGCCAGCAAGTTCCATTGCAGGTGGCGATGGCTGAACATCTCATCGAATGTGACGATCATGACACCGCGCAGGAGATCATTCTTGATGGTCTGAAGCGTCAGTATGACGATCGTCTGGTGATGGTGATCCCGCGTCTCAAGACCAATAATCCTGAGCAGATGGAAAAAATGTTACGCCAGCAGATCAAGACGGTAGGCGATCGTCCGCTGCTATGGAGTACGCTGGGTCAGTCGCTGATGAAGCACGGCGAATGGCAGGAGGCGAGCCTCGCCTTCCGCGCTGCGTTAAAACAGCGCCCGGATGCGTTTGATTATGCATGGCTTGCCGACTCGCTGGACAAACAGCACAAGCCAGAAGAAGCCGCAGCGATGCGTCGTGATGGCCTGCTGCTCACGTTGCAAAATAACGGCAGTGAGGTTTAAGCATCCATCATGTGTAAACATCAAAAGGGAGGCCAAACGGCCTCCTTTTTTTATTCCCTTTCTCCTGCTACATTCTTAGCAACGTCATTAGAGAACTCTCCCGCCAATGTAACGATGTCTTTTCATTAACCTTTTTTTCATACACGCGCATTTTGCTGCGTGGAACAAATCGTTCTTGAAAGGACCGTTTTATGAACACCCTTTTGTATGCGCTCTTTGAAGCGCTGCGACGCCATCGTTGGCTTCGCATGCTAGCCTGTGCGTTCGTCTTTACCTCTCTGGGGAATGGCTTAACGCAGGTCGTTATCTTTGGCTTGCTGTTGAGCTGGAAAGCCCCCGCCTCATTGCTCACAGTCGCTTATCTTTTCGCGACCTTACCGGGATTTATTGGCAGCCTGATAGGGGAAAAACTCTGCCGGTTTTACTCACCTGTTCATCTGTTGATACTGACGGAGCTTTTAGGCCTAACGGCTCTGCTCTTTCCCCTGCTGGGCATTCATTATCACAGCGTCACGGCGTTATTAGCCGTTCAGTCAACGGAAACTCTGCTTACCGGGATGAGCTGGCCTGCCCTCACTCTGCTGTTTAAGCGAGCTTTAACCGCAGACGAACTCCCTGCCGCCACCTGTCTGGAAAATGTGATTTTTGCTTCGCAAGTGCTGTTAGGAATGGGGTTGGGGATTGTGCTGTTTGACTATCTGCCGGTACTGACGCTGTTGGCCATAGACGCCGCCAGCTTTATCGGTTCTCTCGTGATGTTATCGCTGGCTGGAAGCGCGCTGACGTTAAGGGCGGCAGGTCCTGCAAAAACCACGACGTCAGAACCGTTGCACTGGAAGAGACTCTCTGTGCAACAGAAACGCAGCCTCCTGCTTCTTCCGGCTCTGGCAGCCGTGGGGGCGCCCGCGATGGCACTGCTTCCCGCGCTAGCGCAGCAAATCCACCCGACCAACGCAGCGGGGCTGGCACTCCCTTTGCTGTTTGCCCGTAGCCTCGGCCAACTGTGCGGACCGATGCTGTTGAATAGAGACAGCCTTCCGCGCTACGCAAATCGCAATCGTCCTTTGCTAACCTGCCTGAGCCTCTTTTTACTGGCTTATGGGCTGATTCCGCTTTGTGCGGGAGTCCAGACAGCGGCCCTGGGGATGATTTTTGTCGCTCATTTGGTCTCAAACATTGTGTTTGCAGCCGGAACCTATGGGGTATTGAGTCATTTTGAGACGCGACAGGTTTCAGCCGCGAGCGGTAAAGCATGGCGGTGGCAAACTCTTAGTGCGTCCGTGTTCACCTGTTTTGCAGCAGTGCTTGCTGCAACGCTTGGGGCCGGTCAGGCGTTGTATATCGTGTCCGCCAGCGCGTTAATAATGGTGGCAGCAGTGATGGCGCGTTACCGGGAATAATCCATAAAAAAACGCCTGCTAAAAAGCAGGCGTTAAACAGATCTATTCGACAACATATTTGGTGCTTCACTCAACGTTGTGTCCATGGTGTTTGATGAGGCCGAAGCGACATCTGTCGGTGGACGATAAGCACCGTAAATGGCTCTGCGTCATTCCTGAGTTTATGAGGCACTAAGGCGAACATAAGAGGTGGAATGAGCATCTACGCGTATATTATTGCATGTTACGTGCCAGGGTTGCATCCATAACTTATTCGCTTTGCAACATTTTAAGAATTAAGGAGTTTTTTCTTTTTGGAGTGAATAGATACTGAAAGTGAGAGCGCAAAGCTGCCCCAGGTGTCTCCTGGCAGAGACACTATAATCCAGTTATTAAAATTACCTTAAAAATCAGATAACTATATGTCTCTGAATTGCGACAAACCGCGATGGCGTTGTCGGGAAATGACTACAGATGAAGGAATCGCAGAAAACAAAAAACCCCGCCGAAGCGGGGTTCAAAATTGGTCGGCGAGAGAGGATTCGAACCTCCGACCCACTGGTCCCAAACCAGTTGCGCTACCAAGCTGCGCTACTCGCCGAAATACTGCTTTTTTGAATTTCTAGTTCAACTCTTTAAGTCGTGGTGCGAGGGGGGGGACTTGAACCCCCACGTCCGTTAAGACACTAACACCTGAAGCTAGCGCGTCTACCAATTCCGCCACCGTCGCATGTCACAACTTATAATAATGGGGTGGCTAATGGGACTCGAACCCACGACAACTGGAATCACAATCCAGGGCTCTACCAACTGAGCTATAGCCACCACAACTTATTCTTTCACGCGGTTCTGTCTACTTAACAGACCACCGCAGCTCCAGCACCGGGTAAATGGTGCGCCCGACAGGATTCGAACCTGAGACCTCTGCCTCCGGAGGGCAGCGCTCTATCCAGCTGAGCTACGGGCGCTTAGCGCCGTTGCGGGGCTGGATATTACGGAGGTCTCGGCCTGCTGTCTAGTGCTTTTTCAAAATAAATGCGCGTTTGGTTATGCTTTGCGCATTTTGCTGTTTCTAACTCTACTTTTTAGCGTTAAGCGTGCCGACTCAGGCCAAAAATCTTGTATCCGACCGACACTGCAGCCATAAAGATCATGCCGACAAACAGCGACATGCGAGTGTCTTCATTGAAATACATGCCAATCAAAACACAAATCAGAAATGCCATCGTCAAATAGTTAGCCCACGGGAACATAATGGAGCGGAACGGATGGCTGGCAATCGCTTCTTTATGCGCCTGGCGAAAACGCAGCTGACTGATCAAGATAACGAACCACGGGACCATGCCCGGCAGCACGCTTGCGCTATAGACGTAAACAAACACGCGCTGCGGATTCGGAATAATGTAGTTCAGGCACGACCCGACCAGCAGAATGCCAATGGAAATAGCCACGCCCGCAACCGGTACGCCTGAACGGGAGACTTTTCCAACGGCTGCCGGCAACTGACGATTGTTGGCTAATGCGTAGAGCATACGCCCGCAGCTGTACATTCCGCTGTTACAGCCGGATAGCGCTGCGGTCAGCACCACAAAGTTAATGATCCCCGCTGCTGCAGTGATGCCAATTTTAGCGAAGGTGAGCACGAACGGGCTGCCGGTAGTGCCAATTTGGTTCCACGGGAAGATCGTTACGATAACGAAAATCGCGCCCACATAGAAAATCAGGATACGCCACAGCACCTTACCCACTGCGCTGCGCAGCGTGACCTGTGGGTTTTTCGCTTCACCCGCGGTGATCCCAATCAGCTCTACGCCCTGATAAGATGCGACCACAATGCAGAGCGCCGTCAGAAAACCTTTCCAGCCGCCGGCAAAGAAGCCGCCGTGCTCGGTCAGATTCCCGAAACCAATCGCCTGACCGCCGTTACCAAAGCCAAAGAAAATCACGCCCAGACCCACGACAATCATCACGATAATGGTGGTGACCTTGATCATTGCAAACCAGAACTCAATTTCGCCGTACAAACGCACGGCAGCGAGGTTAGCTAATGCCACCAACCCCACGGCTATCAAGGCGGGTATCCACTGCACCATATCCGGGAACCAGAACTGGACGTAAACCCCTATCGCGGTAATTTCTGATATCCCCACCACCATCCACATAAACCAGTAGGACCAGGCCGTGAGATAGCCAAAGAAGGGACTCATGTAGCGGTGCGCGTAGACGGCAAATGACCCGGCAACTGGCTCAAGGAACAGCATTTCACCCATCGAGCGCATGATAAAGAAGACGAATAACCCGGCGACAATATATGCCAGCAAAACGGACGGACCCGCCCATTTCAGCGTACTGGCGGAGCCCATAAACAGGCCAACGCCGATGGTGCCGCCAAGCGCTATCAATTCAATGTGTCGAGCTTCCAGCCCACGCTGTAGCTCAGGTTTTTTCTCTGCCATAAATCCTCGGTTGTGTTTGCTTCTTCCGGGCCTACGCCGGTTATTGTTATGGGTAAAGATTTCGCCATAACAGGCCATGCTGCACCGACCGTCATGATTAACGGTTGGCGCAAAAACACCATGGCACTGCGATGAGGGTGAGAATGGTTTCTTAAATTCTGCCAAATGGCAAACGATGCATTAAATAAATGAATGCATTGCACACAAACGCAGCAGTTTTGCAGGGGAGTTGCAGCGCGAACAGCATATCGCGCTACATTTTGATTACATTTTGCCGGTGTAATGCCAGGCGAGGTACCGCAGGAGTTTAATCTGTCGCGTGATGCGACTTGGCTGAGAAAGCAGACGATACAGCCACTCAAGCCCTAAATTTTGCCACACTTTCGGTGCACGTTTTACATGACCGGTAAAGACATCGTACGTGCCGCCCACGCCCATATAGAGCGCATCAGGGCAAATCAGTCGGCAGTCGCGCATCAGAATCTCCTGACGCGGGGAGCCCATCGCAACGGTCACAATCTTTGCACCGCTGTCACGGACGCGTTCAAAAAGCGCCTGACGATCTTCCGGTTTGAAGTAGCCGTCCTGACTTCCCACGATATTCACGTTCCACTGCGTACGCAGTTTCTGCTCTGTTTGTGAAAGAATTTCTGGCTTGCCACCGATAAGAAATACTGGCGTATTGGCAGCCCCGGCACGCGCCATTAAGGCTTCCCACAGATCCGCGCCCGCCACGCGTGAAACACGCGCCTCAGGGAATTTCTTACGAATAGAGCGCACAACGCTGATGCCATCGGCATATTTGAATTCTGCCGCATCAATGAGGTCTTTCACTTCAGCGTTATCCTCAATGGCCAGCATCTTCTCCGCGTTAATCGCCACCAGCGTACCGGATTTTATCTGTCCATCAGCAGCGCATAAAAAATCCAGCGCATGCTGCATATCACGCCAGCCAATGAGTTGCAGGCCGCGCAGCGCGTACACTGGCGCAGAAGTATTGTCAGTCATTATTATCCTTACTCAGACTTGGGAAAGCGTCCTGGCAGCCCGCAGCTCGCGTTTGTGAACCAGGCCAGCAACATCAAACAGCCAGTACAACAGCTTCGCCAGGAGCAGGCAGACACCAAAAACCACCATGAAGAACACCACGCGCGAGACGAACGAATCCAGCCCTTCACGCGCCAATACGATCATATTGAAAATGGCACCAAAGCAGAAACTGTGCAAAATCGCCGCCTTATAGCGATTCGTCTCCTCGTTCCCACGGACGTATAGCCAGTCAAACCATTTGATGATTAAACCCACCGCCACCGCGCCGGGCAGAATAAACCAAACGCCCCCCATAACGACCAGTGAGCCGATTAACGTTGGCGAAATTGCCAACCCAGAATGGTTGTTCAGTACTTCCCAGGTGAAATAATTCGCCGTGTTCAGCACAATTCCTGGTCGGTCTGGCCATAGCCAGGTGGGGATAAAGACGTAGAAATCGCGCACGATCGGCGCCAGCCCCTGAAATTCGATTTTGTCGTAGTTTTGCAGCAGCAACGCCAGGTTTTCCCACGGCGAGAAGGTGTCGCGGGTGAGGTACAGGAAAGTATAAAACGCTTCGTCACCGCTCACGTCCAGGCTATAGCGTTTCAGCGCGAGCCAGAACATACCGACAATACCAAACACGCCTGCCGCGACCAGCATCCACAGGGAAATCCAGCCGCGAAGGATACCGATAAACAGGAAGATGGCGAAAGCGATGATAATGTTTGCGCGTGTGCCGCCGACAATCATGTAGGTGAGCATGCCAAACGCCACGGTGCTGACCAGGAAAAACAGCCACGCCTTGCTGTCCTGACGCAGAAAATAGACCACCAGCATTGCCGGAATGAAGAAGTAGAAGAAGCGCTTAAGCGCTACACCCGACACTTCTGCAGAGAAAATCTGGCTATAAGAATGCAGCTTAAACAGCAAAAAGCCGTTATGCATAAAGAAGATACCGACGCTAACCAGCGCGATAATCATCAGCATCACCCATGTCAGGTGCGTTTCCACCCGATTCATGGTGAACAACGGGCGACGCGGGGCGTGGTTTACCGGGCGTAAGCGCGTTTTATAGGTCACGTAATAAACCGCGTAGAAACAGGTTGCCGATAACAACGCCTGCATCAGAATTTCGGGCGGCGCGACGCCCACATCAAAACGAAACACCAGGATACTGGTTAGCGGGAAACCGAAGAAAAAAGTCAGTAAAAACAAAAGAGAAAAGAAGACGTTAAAGTTAAAGCGCACGCGGCGGAATTCAAACCAGGTCAATGTCGCGATAAACAGCGAGCTCAGAAGCCAAATCACCAACAAGCCGCTAAATTGCAACTGGCTCATGCGTTGTCTCCCGCAGCAATTCGCAGCGCCTGGTGCCACGGCGTGAGATAGTTAGGGCTGAAAAAGTCGATGGCATTTTTGTCCACCAGCGCCAGTTGACGTTGCGCTTCACGCACCACGTTTTCATTCAATTCATCTGTCGTAAACAGGACGGGAATATTCTGCTCCGCCATATCCTGCCAGAACGGATTTTCACGATTGAGGACGCACGGAATGCCGGCCTGAATCAGCAGACACAGCGTTCCAATCCCCTGCTGGCGCGCAAAGATGAAGTAACCGAGATCGCATCGACGCAGCAAAGCCAGGTACTCGTCAAACGCCAGCTTATCGCTGAGAATCTGCAGATTCTCGGCGCTGAACAACGCCAGACCACTCTGTCGTACCTCGTCAATGTACGCGTCGTTATTAGCAGGATAGCCCATGGGGACGATAACGTTTACCGTATCGCCAAACTGCTGGTGCACCGCTTTCAGTGCCGCAATATGGTCGTTGCTGCGATCGCCCGAATTGCCCACCAGGACGGTGAGTTTACCTTCGCGCTGGGCGTCGATTGCCATCCCATTCAGCGCAGGATCCATACGTGTCGGAAAATAGAGTAACTCCCCACGGACATTCGGATGCTGCTTCGCAAAATAATTCAGATCGCCGCGCGTCGCAAAGACGCAGCCCACGCGTCCCTGGGCCATGCGGCGCAGCGGATAAAAGAGACGGAATTTCCAGCCGCGCGACGCTTCATACAGGTCCGCGCCCCAGATATGCCAGCTAAACTGTGCAGGCTTAATACCGCCGCTCAGCAACGCCAGCCATAAACCGGTGTTGAACTGCCCGTGAAAGAAGAAACGCCGATCGCGATTAGCTTTTGCTTTGGCGATAACGGCTTTCGCCAGCGTCGCTTTGTCCGCAAAGCAGGTCAACGACAGTGCCGGGTAAGCGTCGCCTAGCCCATTGTCCTGGCCAACGAGCATAAATTCGCGCGCATCGGCGCTCGTGCTCGCCAGCTCATCATTGAAGAACCGCAAAACGGTTTGGTTATGGTGCGGGATATTCGATCCCAACACATGAATCAGTGCAGTCATGCGCGTTTACGCCAAAGTAAAAATACGCCGCAACAGGCAGCGAAATAGACGATGTAAGTTGCCATATAGGCCTGTGACGCCCCCAGGGCGCCGTGCGCAGGGATCAGCCAAAGAGAGAAAGCGGTTAAGAGCGCAAACTGGCTGATTTCCGCCAGGATGTACAATCGCAGCGACGCTTTAGCAATCACCAGATAGCCAAAAACGTAAGCACCCACTTTCAGTACATCGCCCACCAGTTGCCAGGCAAACAGATCGCGCATCGCGGTAAATTTCGCCGAGAACAGCAGCCAGATCGCCACATCTCGCAGCAACCAGACGGTCAAACTCGCGGCGGCCACAGCGGGAAGTACAAAACGCAGAGAGCGGCCAATCTCGCGCGTAATGTCCTTTTTTGACACCAGACGCGACAAGGTCGGCAGTAAATAAACGCTAAATGACGCGGTGATAAACTGAAGATACGCGTCAGAAATACTGCTCACACCTTGCCAGATCCCCACTTCATCCCAGCTGTAGTGCGCCGCCAGCAGGTTACGCATCATCACGTACGCCACGGGCAATGTAACGGACGTGATGAGTGCCATTAGGGTAAATTTCCCCAATTGCCCTGCCAGAATTTTGTCCCACTGCGGTTTGAGATAGCTAAGCGGAATCGTGCGTCTGCGCATTAACATTAACGCAGCGGGGATCACGACCAGCGCGGGAACCAGCGCCAGGCCAAGCAGTGCGCCTTCGTAGCCGCCCAGACGATAGCAAAAGTAATAGGCAATAACGCCGATAAGGCTGCCCGCAATCAGCGCCAGCGCGTTCCCGGCCGCATCACGAAAACCTTTCATCAAGGCTAACAGCAGGTTGGCCCAGGCAATGCCCATCTGCACGAGCGCAACCAGGCGCACCAGGCCCTGATAATGCGTGTTGCCGAAAAGCCCCTGACTGATGGGGGCCGCCGCAAGAAGAAATACAACCGCCAGCAGGGTCGAGAAGCCCAATACCATCGCGGACGACGTGCCAACCACCTTGCGAAGCGATGCGGCGTCGTCGTCATGATACTGTGCAACATATTTGGTCACGCCGTTGAAAATACCGGCACCTGCGAGAACCCCAAGCACGGTCACAAGCTGGCGGAAATTACCGGCCTGTCCAACGCCTGAAGGGCCGTACGAGACGGCCAGAAGTTTAACCACTAACAGCCCGGTGCCAATCTTTACGAGCGTGGACGCGGCGGTCCACACCGATGCTTTCGCCAGAGACATATCAGTGGAAATAGCTCAGGAGCGTATTAATCACCGTGCGCTGATTGACGGGCGCGAGATTGTAGAACAGCGGCAGACGAAGCAAACGCTCACTTTCTTTGGTGGTGTAGCGGTCTTCACCGGCAAATCGACCGAACGTTTCTCCTGCCGGGCTGGAGTGAAGCGGGATGTAATGGAACACCGCCATAATTTCGGCTTCTTTCAGATAGGCAATCAAATCGCTACGATCGTCGTTATCGCGCAGTTTGATGTAAAACATGTGGGCATTGTGTACGCAATCTGCTGGGATCGTCGGCAGTTCAATCCGCCCTTTTTTCGCCAGCGGCGCCAAAGCGTCGTAATAGGTTTGCCACAGGGACAAACGCTGCTGATTGATACGCTCGGCGGCTTCGAGCTGCGCCCACAGGAATGCGGCCTGCAGATCGGCCATCAAATAGCTGGAGCCGATGTCGCGCCAGGTATATTTATCGACCTGGCCACGGAAAAACTGGCTGCGGTTGGTGCCTTTTTCGCGAATCACTTCTGCCCGCTCCACCAGCGAACGATCGTTAATCAGCGTCGCTCCGCCTTCACCGCCCGCGGTATAGTTTTTGGTTTCATGGAAGCTAAAGCACCCGATGTGACCAATCGTCCCCAGCGCACGGCCTTTGTAGGTCGACATCACGCCCTGTGCGGCATCTTCTACCACAAAGAGATCGTGTTTTTTAGCGAGGGCCATAATGGTATCCATCTCACACGCTACACCCGCGTAATGAACCGGAACAATCGCCCGCGTTTTGTCAGTTATGGCTGCTTCAATCAGGGTTTCGTCAATGTTCATCGTATCCGGACGGACATCAACAAACACGATTTTCGCCCCGCGCAGCACAAAGGCATTCGCAGTGGAAACGAAGGTGTAGCTTGGCATGATGACTTCGTCGCCGGGCTGGATGTCCAGCAGCAGCGCGGCCATCTCCAGTGATGCCGTGCAGGATGGCGTCAGCAGCACCTTCGCGCTGTGGAAACGCTGCTCCATCCACTGCTGGCAGCGACGGGTATAACCGCCGTCTCCGCAAAGCTTACCGCTGCCCATGGCAGACTGCATATAGTCGAGTTCGGTTCCCACAACGGGAGGTGCGTTAAATGGAATCATCAGGTCACCTGTAAAGCCAGTAAGCGGTTGTGTCAACGTTGGCACCACTCGCAATATAACGTTTAAGCGCGGCGGTGTTGCCCATCTGGGTCGCCACCCGCAAAGTTGATAGCTGACGCGCTGCCGCCCAGTGAGCGGCAGCGTGCATTAATTTGTCACCCATGCCGCGTCCAGCGAGCAGGCCAATGCGCGCTTCGCTGTCATTCAGTTGTCGCAGGGAAACAAACGCCTGAATCTCACCGTTTGTTGCGCGAAAGACCAGGCATTCATGATCAAACGTGCCTTTTACCGCGTTTTCGATCCACTGGGCGTAAAAGCGGCCACTGTCATCCGCCGCATACCACGGTGCACGGAAACGACTTTGCGCAAAAGCAAGCGCAGCCATCTGGCGCAACGCAGGAATATCCTGCTCCGCTGCCCTCTCAGCATCAGACGGTGCCGAATGAGTGATCGCCATTTTCAGGTCAACTTCACCTTCCACAAGCTGGAATCCCACCTGCTGAAGTGCATCGAGGCAGTCGGCATCGGCGGCAGGAATTTTTGCCTGCACGCGCTGCCATGGCGCGAAATCCGCCGCCGTAAGTGCCGGTGCGTTATCGCGAAAGCGCACAACCGCCGAAGAGAGGCCAAAAAACTGGCTTTCCCATTCGAGCGGCTCAAGCACGCCGTGCAGTTGACTCAACGCCACACCCCTTTGGTGTCGACAATATGGTTCTGACGCACGGCATCGCCGCCGATCGCTTTAAATTCTTTGTGATCGACCAGCAGAACCAGGACATCGGCGGTTTTCAGCGCGTCGTCTAACGTCACGAGCTGGCACGTTCCGGCCAGTTTCTTCGGCAACGTGTGAATATTAGGCTCAACAACCTGCGTTTCCCCCGTATGCCAGGTCGCAATCATCTCAGCAATCCCCATCGCCGGACTTTCGCGGAGATCGTCGATGTTTGGCTTGAACGCCAGGCCAAAGCAGGCAATTTTTACGTCGTTGGCGCGTTTGCCGCTGTCAGCGAGAAAATCTGCCACCGTCGCTTTAACCTGATTCATAACCCAATGCGGTTTGCCGTCGTTTACTTCACGCGCGGTGCGGATCAGACGCGCCTGGTCAGGGTTTTGCGCCACGATGAACCACGGGTCAACCGCGATACAGTGGCCGCCGACACCTGGGCCGGGCTGAAGAATATTGACGCGAGGATGGCGATTCGCCAGACGGATAAGTTCCCAGACGTTAATCCCCTGATCGGCGCAAATCAGCGACAGTTCATTGGCGAACGCGATGTTGACATCACGGAAGCTGTTTTCCGTCAGCTTGCACATTTCAGCCGTGCGGGAGTTAGTGACCACACACTCGCCTTCAAGGAAGATGTTATAAAGCTCGCTGGCACGCGTTGAACAGACGGGAGTCATCCCGCCAATCACGCGGTCATTTTTGAAAAGCTCAACCATCACCTGACCTGGCAGCACACGTTCCGGACAATAGGCGATATTAATATCCGCCTGTTCACCCGCTTGCTGCGGGAACGTTAAATCCGGGCGAGCCTCTGCCAGCCACTGGGCCATTTGCTCCGTCGCCCCAACGGGTGACGTTGACTCCAGAATCACCAGCGCGCCTTTCTTGAGCACGGGTGCAATGGATTTTGCCGCCGCTTCGACGTACACCATATCCGGCTCATGATCGCCCTTAAACGGCGTTGGAACGGCAATCAGATAGGCATCCGCTTCAACGGGCGCGGTCGTTGCTTTCAAAAAACCGCCTTCAACCGCGGTTTTCACCACTCTGTCGAGATCGGGCTCGACAATATGAATTTCACCCCGGTTGATGGTATCAACCGCGTGCTGGTTGATATCCACTCCGACAACCTGCTTTTGACGCGATGCAAAGGCTGCCGCAGTAGGCAGTCCAATGTAGCCAAGACCTATGACAGAGATGGTTGTAAAACTCATAGCGATACCCGATTGTGTTTAAGTGCATGCAAAATACGGCTGCAGGCCTGCCCGTCACCATAAGGATTATGGGCGTGGCTCATGGCCTGGTACTCTTTTTCGTCGCGCAGCAGGTTCGTCACCTCGTCCACGATACGTTTCATGTCTGTCCCCACCAGCCGCACGGTTCCGGCTTTCACCGCCTCCGGTCGTTCAGTGGTTTCGCGCATCACCAGCACCGGTTTACCCAGCGAGGGGGCCTCTTCCTGAATGCCACCGGAATCGGTCAAAATTAACCAGGCGTGATTCATCAACCAGACGAACGGCAGGTAATCCTGCGGCTCAATCAAAATGACATTCTCGATATGGCCCAGAATGCGGTTGACCGGCTCGCTGACGTTAGGGTTCAGGTGCACTGGATAAACGATCTGCACATCGCTGTTCTGCGCGGCGATTTCCGCCAGCGCGTGGCAGATTTGCTCAAACCCACGGCCAAAGCTCTCGCGGCGATGGCCCGTCACCAGAATCATTTTTTTGCCAGTTGAGAGGAAAGGATAACGATCGGATAGCTCTGCGCGCAGTGTGTCGCTGGCCAGAACGCGATCGCGAACCCAAATCAGCGCGTCAATCACTGTGTTCCCGGTGACGAAAATTTTGTTATCGGCAATGTTTTCGCGCAGCAGGTTCTGCCGGGAGTTTTCAGTTGGCGCAAAGTGGTACATCGCAAGATGCCCGGTCAGAGTACGGTTCGCTTCTTCTGGCCACGGAGAATAGAGATCACCCGTGCGTAAACCGGCTTCGACGTGCCCAACAGGGATACGCTGATAAAAAGCCGCCAGGCTCGTTGCGATGGTGGTGGTGGTATCACCATGAACCAGAACGACGTCTGGCTTAAATGATTCCAGAATGGGTTTTAACCCTTCCAGAATGCGGCAGGTAATTTCGGTCAATCCTTGTCCCGGTTTCATAATATTAAGATCGTAATCCGGGACAATAGAAAAGAGATTTAAGACCTGATCAAGCATCTCCCGATGCTGCGCAGTGACGCAAACTTTCGCCTCAAACCAGGGATCATTTGCCAACGCATGGACCAGCGGTGCCATCTTGATGGCTTCCGGCCTTGTGCCAAATACGGTAAGTACTTTCACATCGATTCTCTTCGATTAGGCGATGAAGGCCGAAGCCTTCATCGTAGACGGCGTTCTTAAATTGTGCGACGACGCGTGAGTGCCACCCCAGCGCCAATCAGCGCGCCCACAATACCCCACATAATCATCAGGAATGCGCGACGCGGACTATCGCGTTTTACAGGTTCTTCAGGCGTTCGCAAATAACGATAGGTCTGAAAACGTGGGTCGAGCGTAGGCCCCACATTCAGGGTGTTCAGCATGGCGCGGTTTTGATCGTAATCGAGGTCAAAATCTGGCCCAACGGCCTGCAAATTCTCCAGGCGAGCCTGAAGCATCGGGCGCCCAAGCAGGAACATCTCTGAATCAGGTAATTCGTCGGCGGGAACATCGGTTTCACTGCGAGAAATATTGCGCTGTTCGGCAATTTTCAGAGCCTGTTCGATGTTGTGTACACGACGGGAGAAAATCGTTTTAGCCACTTCTTCCTGACGCTTCACCTGCGCTTTCATCTGGATTGTCCGCGCAGCCCAGGCACCTTTGAGCTCATCGTTCAGATGACTGGCCGCCCGTTGGCTGGCAAAAGCAACGTACTGACGCAGCAGATTGTTGGCATCTGGCGCGGTTTCAGCGATCAGCTTCACGTTATCGTTGATATTTCGCATAACATCGCCAGGCATAAACTGGATGTTATTAATCAAATCATCAAGAAGCGCGGCATCTGCTTTGCTGTTACCCACCATGCGCTGCTTGTAGTAATCCGTCTGGGACCAGAAATCGCGACGGGTATCCCAGGAAGCTAGCTGCATGATGAACTCTTTGTAAGACTCATCCATCACCGAGGGTTGGTCGGTCGACGCGAGGCTTGCCTTGATGTCGAGATTGCGCAGGAATTGCTGCTGGGAGTAAAACCCTCCCAGCATATTCACCGTTGGTCGGTCAGTAATCGCTGTCGCACTCCATTCTTGTTTTGCAAAAAAGGTATATGCCAGCGCGAGCAGTGCGAACCCCAGTGCAATGCCTGCAATCCACAGCTTGCCCGCCCACAAAACACGAAATAAACCACGAATATCCAGTTCATTCTCAGTTACTACTGATTTCGATCCTGCCAACGGTTGAGTCATCACAATCCCGGTTTTACTTAGTTAGTGTTGGATTTTTACCACTGTTTTTACGCATCCGGCGTTTTATACGTTTGATAAAGCGCGCGACTTTCCATGCGCGTTTAATACAGTATCCGTACAGGAAGAATGCTAGCAAGAATAATACCAACATTACCCATTCAGGAATAAAATGCGCATATTCTGCAGCCACGCCAATGCCCGCCAGAAGCGCGGCGGCCAGGGTGATCAACACAAATGCCTGACGTGACGTAAAGCCCGCACGCATGATCAGATGATGAATATGCTGGCGGTCTGGAGAAAAAGGACTCATCCCTTTGCGCAGTCGACGGTACATGATCGCGACCATATCCATCAGGGGGATAGCAATAATCCACAGCGCCGTTACCGGGCTGATAGGGTGCGTTTTACCCTGCGTGGTTTCTAACAAAATCCAGATAACGGTAAAACCAATCAGCGTACTGCCCGCATCACCCATAAAGACTTTATAGCGACGGCCCAACACACCCAGATTTAACAGGATGTAAGGCAGGATGGCGGCGATCATGGCGAAACACCACATCGACAGGCTGTACTGGCCATCAAACCATAAAATAATGCCGATAGCGGCAAACGAAACGGATGACAACCCGCCGAGCAAACCATCAATCCCATCAACCATATTAAAGGCATTGATTGCTGCCCAAACGGCGAATAGCGTCAGGAAGAAACCGAACGGCCCGAGAACCATTTCCCAGGTACCAAAAATATAGCCGAGACTGCTGAGATACAGTTTGCCGACAACCATCATAATGATACCGATGGCAGCCTGAACGGATGCACGGAATTTTACGCTGATATCAAATCGGTCATCGAGAGCACCTACTAACACCAGAACACCCGCGCAGGCCAGATAGAGCGCCGCGTGAGGAATATAATAATCTGCGATACCGAACGTGAAGCAAATGCCTGCGTAAACGGAGATCCCGCCAACCAATGGGATCAAACCTTGATGACGTTTACGATAATTGGGCTTGTCCACCAACCCTATTCTTTTTGCCACTTTGCGGGCGAAAAATAAAAAACAGGTTGTGAATAAAAAAATACTGATTAGCTCAGTAACCGCTGTGAGTAGATTCACAATGCTTGCTCTCAACAAATGTTAGTTCTGGAAGTATAACCATGAAGCCACCGCTCCCGAAGGATTAAAGCTGGCCTCTTACCACTCCCTTTGTATGTTTTTCAATCAATTAATCTTTGACGTTACAAACATTCTGATTGTCGCATTGGCAGGTCAAAAATGGGAGTCTGCGGTTATAGCGTATAGTCCAAAAAAAGAAAACGCCACGTAAAAACGTGGCGTTTGCTGGGTTTATTTGTTTTACGAGCGTTTCATCATGTCGAAGAATTCATCGTTGGTCTTGGTCATTGCCAGCTTATTGATGAGGAACTCCATTGCGTCGATTTCGCCCATCGGGTGAATGATCTTACGCAGGATCCACATTTTCTGCAGCTCTTCCTGAGTCGTGAGCAGCTCTTCTTTACGCGTACCTGAACGGTTGTAATCAATCGCCGGGAAGACGCGCTTCTCAGCAATTTTACGCGCCAGGTGCAGCTCCATGTTGCCGGTACCTTTAAACTCTTCGTAGATAACTTCATCCATTTTAGAGCCGGTATCAACCAGAGCTGTCGCGATAATCGTCAGGCTTCCGCCCTCTTCAACGTTACGCGCGGCACCAAAGAAACGCTTCGGACGGTGTAATGCGTTCGCATCCACACCACCGGTCAGTACTTTACCGGAAGCCGGAACCACGGTGTTGTACGCACGCGCCAGACGAGTGATGGAGTCGAGCAGGATAATAACGTCTTTCTTGTGTTCGACCAGACGCTTCGCTTTCTCGATAACCATTTCAGCAACCTGAACGTGGCGAGACGCTGGCTCATCAAAGGTAGAAGCAATCACTTCACCTTTAACCAAACGCTGCATCTCCGTCACTTCTTCTGGACGCTCATCGATCAGCAGCACCATCAGTACACAATCAGGATGGTTGTAAGCAATGCTCTGCGCGATGTTCTGCAGCAGCATGGTCTTACCTGCTTTCGGAGGTGCCACGATCAGACCACGCTGACCACGACCAATCGGAGAAGCCAGATCCAGAACGCGAGCCGTCAGGTCTTCGGTAGAACCGTTACCACGCTCCATGCGCAGGCGAGAGTTCGCGTGCAGCGGCGTTAAGTTTTCAAACAGGATCTTATTGCGCGAGTTTTCAGGTTTATCGTAGTTAACTTCGTTAACTTTCAACAGCGCAAAGTAGCGTTCACCCTCTTTAGGAGGACGAATCTTACCTGAAATGGTGTCACCAGTACGGAGGTTGAAACGGCGGATTTGGCTAGGGGATACGTAGATGTCATCAGGACCGGCGAGGTAGGAACTGTCTCCAGAACGGAGGAAACCAAATCCGTCTTGCAATATCTCCAGTACACCGTCGCCAAAGATATCTTCGCCACTCTTAGCATGCTGCTTCAGGATGGCAAAAATAATGTCCTGCTTGCGCATACGAGCCTGGTTTTCAAGGCCCATGTTTTCGCCGAGAGTAATCAGCTCAGAAACCGGCGTATTCTTTAATTCGGTAAGATTCATAATGGTGTGGGTTCTTAAACTCGGGGTAAATCTCGAACTTAATTTGTGAATGGTATGGAAGGGTCATCCATGCCTGTTTGCGGCCATCAACTCATGTCTGTTCGCTGTCTGGTTACAGGGAAAGAACGCAGATCTGAAACGACAAGACGGATTGAGTGACAAGCCCGGAATCTAGCAACTTCACGCACTGTGAGTGTTAACAATGGGAAGCATCGGGTAAAACAAGAACGACAAGGTATGTTTAAATCGAAGTCATAAGTAACTTAGCACGACTAAAGCCGGGCGTCCAGAGATCCGAATCAATTCGGAATTCCAGACGCCACGAGCCGAGAGACCTTACGCCAGATTCGCGTCCAGGAACTCTTTCAACTGACCTTTGGACAGTGCGCCCACTTTGGTAGCAGCCACTTCGCCGTTTTTGAACAGCAGCAGTGTCGGGATGCCACGAATGCCGTATTTCGGCGCGGTGCCTGGGTTCTGGTCGATATTCAGTTTGGCAACCGTCAGTTTGCCCTGATACTCGTCAGCGATTTCATCCAGAATCGGAGCAATCATTTTGCAAGGACCACACCATTCAGCCCAGAAATCGACGAGGATCAGCCCGTCAGCTTTAAGTACGTCCGTGTCAAAACTATCGTCAGTCAGGTGAATAATTTTATCGCTCATATATAACTCCACAGGAATAAGCCTGGCGTGTTGGTGTAGGATTAATCAACGACGTGTTGATGTAGCATTAACCAACTAAAGGTTGACTTTATTTCACCGGATACGCTTTCGTAAAGCAATAGTAAGCTGATATTCTACCACACTATGAGCAAAACACATTTAACAGAACAGAAGTTTTCCGACTTCGCCCTGCATGCAAAAGTCATCGAAGCCCTTGAAAATAAAGGCTTCCATAACTGCACGCCCATTCAAGCCCTCGCCCTGCCGCTCACGCTGGCGGGTCGCGATGTTGCAGGGCAGGCGCAAACCGGTACTGGCAAAACGATGGCGTTTTTAACGTCAACGTTCCATTATTTACTCTCAAACCCGGCAATGGCTGACCGAAAAGTTAACCAACCGCGTGCGCTGATTATGGCCCCAACGCGAGAACTAGCGGTTCAGATCCATGCTGACGCAGAACCCCTGGCGCAGACCACTGGCTTAAAGCTGGGTCTGGCTTATGGCGGCGATGGTTACGATAAACAGCTGAAAGTATTAGAAAGCGGTGTTGATATTCTGATCGGCACCACTGGCCGTCTTATCGATTACGCCAAGCAAAACCACATTAACCTCGGTGCGATCCAGGTTGTGGTACTCGACGAAGCAGACCGTATGTACGATCTGGGCTTCATTAAAGATATCCGCTGGTTGTTCCGTCGCATGCCGCCAACGCCGCAGCGCCTGAATATGCTTTTCTCTGCCACCCTCTCTTATCGTGTGCGTGAACTGGCGTTCGAACAAATGAACAACGCCGAATACGTTGAAGTTGAGCCGGAACAGAAAACGGGCCACCGTATTAAAGAAGAGCTTTTCTATCCTTCGAACGAAGAGAAAATGCGTCTTCTGCAGACCCTTATCGAAGAAGAGTGGCCAGATCGCGCCATTATTTTTGCGAACACCAAACACCGCTGTGAAGATATCTGGGGCCATTTGGCTGCGGATGGACATCGCGTGGGCCTGCTGACGGGCGACGTCGCGCAGAAAAAACGTCTGCGTATTCTTGAAGATTTCACCCGTGGCGATCTGGATATTCTGGTTGCGACTGACGTTGCCGCGCGCGGCCTGCACATCCCAGCCGTCACGCACGTCTTTAACTACGATCTCCCTGACGATTGCGAAGATTACGTTCACCGTATCGGTCGTACCGGTCGTGCTGGCGCAAGCGGTCACTCTATCAGCCTGGCCTGTGAAGAGTACGCGCTGAACCTTACCGCAATTGAGACCTATATCGGTCACTCTGTTCCGCAGAGCAAGTACAATCCAGACGCGTTGCTGAGCGAACTGCCACCGCCGAAACGCCTGACGCGTGCACGTTCCGGCAATGGTCCGCGTCGTACTGGTGCGCCGCGCAATCGTCGTCGTCCGGGCTAAAAATGATGATCACCGGTTCCTCGCTCTACGCCGCTATTGATTTAGGTTCGAATAGTTTTCATATGCTGGTAGTACGCGAGGTGGCGGGGAGCATTCAAACCCTGACACGTATTAAGCGCAAGGTCCGTCTCGCGGCGGGCCTGAGTCAAGATAATCACCTTTCTCCCGAAGCGATGGAACGCGGCTGGCAATGCCTGCGTCTCTTCGCAGAACGCCTGCAGGACATCCCGCACAATCAAATCCGCGTTGTCGCGACAGCTACCCTACGCCTGGCGGTCAACTCCGTTGATTTTATTGCTAAAGCGCAGGAAATTCTGGGCTGTCCGGTACAGGTGATCAGCGGCGAAGAAGAAGCGCGTCTGATTTACCAGGGCGTTGCCCATACCACCGGCGGCGACGATCGTCGGCTGGTTGTGGATATTGGTGGTGCAAGTACGGAACTGGTCACCGGTACCGGTGCGCAGGCCACGTCGCTGTTTAGCCTGTCGATGGGATGCGTAACCTGGCTCGAACGCTATTTTACCGATCGCAATCTTGGCCAGGAAAATTTCGACGAGGCTGAAAATGCCGCGCGTGAAGTGCTGCGCCCGGTCATGGACAAACTGCGTTATCACGGCTGGAAAGTGTGCGTCGGAGCGTCGGGTACGGTTCAGGCACTGCAAGAAATCATGATGGCGCAGGGCATGGACGAGCGAATTACGCTTGCCAAACTGCAACAGCTCAAACAGCGCGCTATCCAGTGTGGTCGCCTTGAAGAGCTGGAAATTGAAGGGCTAACGCTCGAGCGCGCGCTGGTTTTCCCAAGCGGCCTGGCAATTCTGATCGCCATTTTCTCCGAGTTGAACATTCACTGTATGACGCTTGCGGGCGGTGCGCTGCGCGAAGGGCTGGTTTACGGTATGTTGCATTTGGCGGTTGAACAGGATATTCGCAGCCGTACGCTGCGCAATGTCCAGCGCCGCTTTATTGTTGATACGGAACAGGCACAGCGCGTTGCACAGCTGGCTTCCAGCTTCGCGAATCAACTCGCAACAACGTGGGCTCTTGAGCCATTAAGCCGGGATTTGCTCATCAGCGCCTGTGCGCTGCATGAAATGGGCCTGAGCATTGATTTCAGGCAGGCGCCTGTTCATGCCGCCTATCTGGTACGAAATCTTGATCTGCCTGGGTTTACCCCGGCGCAGAAAAAACTTCTCGCCACGTTGCTCCTCAACCAAACGAATACGGTCGATCTCTCCTCTTTGCATCAGCAAAATGCCGTGCCACCGCGCGTTGCCGAACATCTCTGTCGACTGCTGCGTCTGGCGATTTTGTTTGCCAGCCGCCGCCGCGATGATTTGCTGCCTGCGATCACACTTGAGGCCGAAGGTGAAAGCCTGACGATCACGCTTCCAGAAGATTGGTTAGCTAATCATCCGCTTGGTGCAGAAATGGTGGAGCAGGAATGCCAGTGGCAAAGTTATGTCCACTGGGCTTTAGACGTGAAATAGCGGGCTATTTCTCTTTCGCTTTTGCCAGCATCGCACGGATATTCGCCACGTTTGCCTGACCTTTATGCATCCTTTCTTCCGCTGTAATCACTTTGCGTTCTTGTTCCCACTGCAAATCGTCCTGAGGTAACTCCAGCAGGAATCGGCTCGGTTCCGGACGCACCATTTCGCCATATTGACGGCGCTCTTTACAGAGCGTAAATGTCAGCTCTTTTTGGGCACGGGTGATTCCTACGTACGCCAGTCGCCGCTCTTCATCGACGTTATCTTCGTCAATGCTGCTCTGATGCGGCAGTAAACCCTCTTCCATCCCGATTAAATAGACATACGGAAATTCCAGCCCTTTGGACGCATGCAGCGTCATCAACTGAACCTGATCCGTCTCTTCATCACTCTCCCCACGCTCCATCATATCGCGCAGGGTAAATCGGGTGACGACCTGGGTCAGCGTCATGGGCTCATCAATTTCGGAGCCTTCCAGCATTTCGGTCATCCACGTAAAGAGCTGGTTGACGTTTTTCATGCGCATTTCCGCCGCTTTCGGGCTCGCGGACGTCTCATACAGCCAGGATTCATAGTTGATGCCGTGAATCAAATCGCGCACCGCGGAGACCGGTTCACGCTCGGCGAGACGCTGGATTTCACCCAGCCACTGGGTAAAGCGAGTCAGCGATTCATAACCGCGCCCGGTCAGCGACTGGCTAAGACCCATATCAAAGCTCGCGGTGAACATGCTTTTGTTGCGCGTCATCGCCCACTCACCCAGCTTTTGCAGCGTCGCCGGACCAATTTCACGCTTCGGTGTATTCACGATACGCAAGAACGCACTGTCGTCATCCGGATTGGTGAGCACGCGCAGATAAGCGAGGAGATCTTTAATCTCTGGACGAGAGAAAAACGATGTGCCGCCCGAGATTTTGTACGGGATGCGGTTTTGCATCAGCATCTTTTCAAACACCCGCGACTGGTGGTTGCCGCGGTAAAGGATCGCATAGTCTTTGTACGCCGTTTTATTGACGAAGTGATGGGCAATCAGCTCACCCGCCACGCGTTCAGCCTCATGCTCTTCGTTATTTGCGCTAAGCACTTTGAGTTCCGTGCCGTATCCCAGTTCGGAGAAAAGGCGCTTTTCAAAAACGTGGGGATTATTGGCGATCAGGATATTTGCCGCCTTCAGGATCCGTCCTGAAGAGCGGTAATTCTGCTCCAGCTTAACCACCTGTAATGCCGGAAAATCTTGGCTCAGCAGTACCAGGTTTTGCGGGCGAGCGCCACGCCAGGAATAAATCGACTGGTCGTCATCACCAACCACGGTGAAGCGCGCGCGCTGTCCCACCAGCAATTTCACCAGTTCATACTGGCTGGTGTTGGTGTCCTGATATTCATCCACCAGCAGATAACGAATCTTGTTTTGCCAGCGCTCCCGCACCTCTTCATTACGCTGTAAAAGCAGCGTCGGCAGCAGAATCAAATCGTCAAAATCGAGAACATTACAGGCTTTAAGATGGTCATCGTACAGGCTGTAGCAGTGCGCAAAGATCCGGTCGCGCTCGCCTTTAGCACTCGCGGCGGCCTGAGCGGGCGTCATCAGATCGTTTTTCCAGTTTGAGATCGTCGAGATCAGCTGCTGGAGGATCAGCTTGTCGTCTTCGATCCGCCCTTCGGTCAGCTCTTTGAGCAACGCCACCTGATCGGTATCGTCAAATAATGAGAAATTCGATTTCATCCCCAACGCGGCATATTCGCGCTTGATGATATCCAGGCCCAGCGTGTGGAACGTCGAGATCATCAGGCCACGTGCTTCTTTGCGTCCCAGCGTTTGCCCGACGCGCTCTTTCATCTCGCGCGCGGCTTTGTTTGTAAACGTCACGGCCGCAATATGTCGTGCCTGATAGCCGCAGCCACGAATAAGGTGGGCAATCTTATTGGTGATAACGCGTGTCTTTCCTGAACCGGCCCCCGCCAGCACCAGGCAGGGTCCAGTTACAAATTCGACCGCTTGTTGTTGTCCAGGGTTTAAACGCATGGGAAAGTTGCTCAATCTTCGAACGGGTTGTGGATTGTAGCAGAAAGCCGGGCGCAGATTTACCGGCTAATGATAAAGTGATTCGACCCTGTTTTATTCCGGAAGCAAAACAATGAACAAGACCGCCGCGGCCCTGCACATTCTGGTAAAAGAAGAGACACTTGCGCAAGAGATCCTGAAAAAACTGGAGCGGGGTATTAGCTTCGACCATCTGGCAAAGCGCTATTCTCGCTGTCCGTCGGGGCGCAATGGCGGTGAGTTAGGCGAGTTTAAGCAGGGGGCCATGGTTGGGCCTTTTGACCAGGCGGTCTTTAGCTGCCCGCTTTTGAAGCCCTACGGTCCCGTAAAAACCAAGTTTGGCTACCATATCATTAAGGTGCTGTATCGCCGCTAACGCATGCTAAAATCGCGCCCTGATGTCTCTCAACCCAATTAAGGCACGATCATGGCAAAAACAGCGGCAGCACTGCATATCCTTGTTAAAGAAGAAAAACTGGCTTTAGATCTTCTGGAGCAAATCAAAAACGGCGCAGACTTCGAGAAGCTGGCGAAGAAACACTCTACCTGCCCATCCGGTAAAAAAGGCGGCCATCTGGGTGAATTCCGTCAGGGCCAGATGGTTCCGGCGTTCGATAAAGTGGTGTTTTCCTGCCCGGTGCTGGAGCCAACTGGCCCACTGCACACGCAGTTCGGTTACCACATCATTAAAGTGCTTTATCGGAATTAATAGCAAAGCCTTCTCTTAGAGAAGGCTTTTTGTATTTGTACCCTCTCCCGTGGGAGAGGGCTGGGGTGAGGGCACCAGGCCGCCCTATCCTCGCAAAGCAAAAAGCCCGGTAGCGGCTACGCCTTACCGGGCCTGGACGCGAAGGTATTCCCCTCAGGATTTCGATTTGCAGGAAGGCGGCAAATGCGCACAGGCCAGGAGCATAAATAACTCTGTGACTGGACTGTGCGAATGCTACCAACCCATCTGCAGATCGAAGGACGACGGGGAATCAGCCAGCGACAGCAATACGCTTCATATCTTTCATATAACCGCGCAGCGTATGACCTACGCTTTCGATCGCATGGCTGCGGATCGCTTCGTTCACGTCACGCAGCTGAGCGTTGTCTACCGCGCCTTCAGCAACCGCTTTACCCAGGTCGCCTGTCTGCAGGGTCGTCATGAACTCTTTCAGCAGCGGTACGCAGGCATAAGAGAACAGATAGTTACCGTACTCGGCGGTATCTGAGATAACCACGTTCATTTCATACAGACGCTTACGGGCGATGGTGTTCGCAATCAGCGGCAGCTCGTGCAGTGACTCGTAGTAAGCAGACTCTTCGATGATGCCGGAATCAACCATGGTTTCGAATGCCAGCTCAACGCCCGCTTTCACCATCGCGATCATCAGAACGCCTTTATCGAAGTACTCTTGCTCGCTGATTTTACCGTCAAACTGCGCAGCGGTTTCGAACGCGGTTTTGCCGGTCTCTTCACGCCAGGTCAGCAGGTTTTTATCGTCATTCGCCCAGTCAGCCATCATACCGGAGGAGAATTCACCGGAGATGATATCGTCCATGTGTTTCTGGAACAGCGGAGCCATAATCTCTTTCAACTGCTCTGACAGCGCGTAAGCGCGCAGTTTTGCTGGATTAGACAGACGGTCCATCATCAGCGTAATACCGCCCTGCTTCAGCGCTTCGGTGATGGTTTCCCAGCCGAACTGAATCAGTTTTTCGGCATACGCCGGATCGGTACCTTCTTCCACCAGCTTGTCGAAGCACAGCAGAGAACCGGCCTGCAGCATGCCGCAGAGAATGGTCTGCTCACCCATCAGGTCAGATTTTACTTCTGCCACGAAAGAGGATTCCAGAACGCCCGCGCGGTGACCACCGGTTGCAGCTGCCCAGGCTTTGGCAATCGCCATGCCTTCGCCTTTTGGATCGTTTTCCGGGTGAACGGCGATCAGCGTCGGAACACCGAATCCACGTTTGTATTCTTCACGCACTTCGGTGCCAGGGCACTTCGGCGCAACCATCACCACGGTGATGTCTTTACGAATTTGCTCGCCCACTTCAACGATGTTGAAACCGTGAGAGTAACCCAGCGCAGCGCCGTCTTTCATTAGCGGCTGAACGGAACGCACAACGTCAGAGTGCTGTTTGTCTGGCGTCAGGTTAACCACCAGATCCGCCTGCGGGATCAGCTCTTCGTAGGTGCCCACTTTAAAGCCGTTTTCGGTCGCTTTACGCCATGATGCGCGCTTTTCAGCAATCGCTTCTTTACGCAGGGCGTAAGAGATATCCAGACCGGAGTCACGCATGTTCAGGCCCTGGTTCAGACCCTGTGCGCCACAGCCGACGATGACCACTTTTTTACCCTGAAGGTAGCTTGCGCCATCGGCAAATTCGTCGCGCGCCATGAAGCGGCATTTGCCCAGCTGCGCCAGCTGCTGACGCAGATTCAGTGTGTTGAAGTAGTTAGCCATGGTGGAACCTCGTGATGTTGTGTTGTGGTGCTTATTATTCGGTGTACTTCGCTTATGCGAGAATGAACTTACTATATGACAGGAAATTTATTGCGGAAATTGATATATTCACAACGTCACGTTGCAATTTCTGCAACGTAAAATCGTGGAGTGCGGCCTGTGGATTTACGCGATCTCAAAACCTTTCTGCATCTGGCGGAAAGCCGCCATTTTGGCCGCAGCGCACGGGCGATGCACGTCAGTCCCTCCACGCTTTCCCGGCAGATCCAGCGCCTCGAAGAGGATCTCGGTCAGGCGCTGTTTGTCCGCGATAACCGCACCGTCACGCTGACGGAAGCGGGAGAAGAGTTGCGCGTTTTCGCCCAGCAAACGCTTTTGCAATATCAGCAGTTGCGCCACACCCTCGATCAGCAAGGTCCATCGCTCTCGGGTGAACTTCATATTTTTTGTTCCGTGACGGCAGCCTACAGCCATTTACCGCCCATCCTTGACCGCTTCCGCGCAGAGCATCCGTCAGTTGAAATAAAGCTCACCACCGGCGATGCGGCAGACGCGATGGAAAAAGTGGTGACGGGTGAAGCGGATCTGGCGATTGCCGGTAAACCGGAAACGTTGCCGGGCGCGGTGGCGTTCTCGATGCTGGAAAATCTGGCGGTAGTGCTAATTGCTCCAGCACTGCCCTGCCCGGTGCGTAATCAGATCTCGGTGGAAGATCCTGACTGGTCAACGGTGCCGTTTATCATGGCCGATCAGGGTCCCGTGCGCCGCCGCATTGAGCTGTGGTTCCGTCGCCAGAAAATCAGCAATCCGTCCATTTACGCCACGGTAGGCGGTCACGAAGCGATGGTGTCGATGGTGGCGCTCGGATGCGGCGTGGCGCTGCTCCCGGAAGTGGTGCTGGAAAACAGCCCGGAGCCGGTGCGTAATCGCGTGATGATTCTGGAGCGTAGCGATGAGAAAACACCGTTTGAACTTGGCGTGTGCGCACAAAAAAAGCGGCTGCATGAGCCGCTTATTGACGCTTTTTGGCAGATTTTGCCGAACCACTAGCCCGCCAGGAAGAACCTGAACGCCGGGTTATGAGTTTCGTCATGACAATCGTAGCCCAACTCGTTCAGCCGCGTTTCGAAATCTGGCTCGTGCTCGCCCAGCTCAAAGGCGGCCAGTACGCGCCCGAAATCCGTACCGTGGCTGCGATAATGGAACAGGGAAATGTTCCAGTGCGTTCCCAGCGTATGCAGGAATTTCAGTAAAGCGCCCGGTGATTCCGGGAACTCAAAACTGAACAAACGTTCCTGCAATGGTTTAGACGGACGTCCGCCGACCATGTAGCGTACGTGCAGCTTCGCCATTTCATCGTCGGAAAGATCCACCACGCTGTAGCCGCCTTCGTTCAGCAAACTCAGAATCTCTTTCCGTTCCTCAACGCCGCGGCTCAAACGCACACCGACAAAAATACAGGCGTCTTTGGCATCGGCAAAACGGTAGTTAAATTCGGTGACTGAACGCCCGCCAAGCAGTTGGCAGAATTTCAGGAAGCTGCCCTTCTCTTCCGGAATGGTCACCGCAAGAAGCGCTTCACGCTGTTCGCCCAGCTCGCAGCGTTCGGAAACGTAACGCAAGCCGTGGAAATTGACGTTAGCCCCAGACAACACATGCGCCAGACGTTCGCCGCGAATGTTGTGTTGCGCGATGTATTTCTTCATCCCCGCCAGCGCGAGCGCACCGGAGGGTTCCGCGACTGCACGAACATCTTCGAACAGATCTTTCATTGCCGCGCAAATGGCATCGCTGTCGACGGTGATGATGTCATCGAGATATTCCTGACACACGCGGAAGGTTTCGTCGCCAATACGCTTCACGGCAACGCCTTCGGCAAACAACCCCACCCGTGCCAGATCGACAGGATGACCGGCATCCAGCGCCGCTTTCAGACACGCTGAGTCTTCCGCCTCAACGGCGATGACTTTGATTTGCGGCATCAACTGCTTGATGAGCACCGCGACGCCTGCGGCAAGGCCGCCGCCACCGACCGGGACAAATACCCGATCAAGGTGCGCATCCTGCTGTAACAGTTCCAGGGCCAGCGTACCCTGACCGGCAATGACCATTGGATGATCAAACGGCGGTACCCAGGTAAAACCCTGCTGTTGCGCGAGCTCGATCGCTTTCGCTTTGGCTTCGTCAAAGTTGGCGCCGTGCAATAACACTTCACCGCCAAAACCGCGTACCGCATCGACTTTGATATCGGCTGTTGCCACAGGCATCACGATGAGCGCTTTCACGCCCAGGCGCGCGGCGGAAAACGCCACGCCCTGCGCATGGTTGCCCGCAGAAGCCGTGATCACACCGCGTGCTTTTTGCTCCTCGTTCAGCCCGGCCATCATCGTGTAAGCACCGCGCAGCTTGAAGCTGTGCACGGGCTGACGGTCTTCGCGCTTCACCAGAATCACGTTATCAAGACGTGACGACAGCTTGTCCATTTTTTGCAGCGGCGTGACCTGTACCGCCTCGTAGACTGGCGCACGCAGTACCGCCCGGAGATATTCCGCCCCATCGGGGGCGGCGGATAAGGGTTGTGATTCGGCCATCATTAGCCCCCAAGTTTGGATTTATCGCGCACTGCGCCTTTGTCAGCACTGGTGGCAAGCGTGGCGTAAGCACGCAATGCGTAAGAGACCTCACGCTGGCGATCTTTCGGCGTCCAGGCTTTATCACCGCGAGCGTCTTGCGCTTCACGGCGAGCCGCGATTTCTTGATCGCTCAGTTGGAGCTGAATGCCACGGTTTGGAATATCGATTTCGATAAGATCGCCGTCTTCGATAATCGCGATATTCCCACCGCTCGCCGCTTCCGGTGAAACGTGACCGATTGAGAGTCCGGAAGTGCCGCCCGAGAAACGACCGTCGGTGATCAGCGCACAGGCTTTGCCCAGGCCCATCGACTTCAGGAAGGTGGTTGGGTAAAGCATTTCCTGCATGCCCGGTCCGCCTTTTGGCCCTTCGTAGCGAATCACGACCACGTCGCCCGCCACCACTTTTCCGCCCAGAATCGCTTCGACGGCATCGTCCTGGCTTTCGTACACTTTCGCCGGGCCGGTGAATTTCAGGATGCTGTCATCTACGCCTGCGGTTTTAACGATACAGCCGTTTTCGGCAAAGTTACCGTACAGAACCGCCAGGCCACCTTCCTGGCTGTAAGCATGCTCCAGCGAGCGAATACAGCCTTCGGCGCGGTCATCGTCCAGCGTATCCCAACGGCAGTTTTGCGAGAACGCTTTGGTGGTACGAATCCCGGCTGGACCCGCACGGAACATGCTTTTCACCGCATCGTCTTTGGTGAGCATGATGTCGTACTGCTCAAGCGACTGCGGCAGCGTCAGCCCGAGAATGTTTTTCACTTCACGGTTCAACAGCCCGGCACGATCCAACTCACCCAAAATCCCCAGAACGCCACCGGCACGGTGCACATCTTCCATGTGATATTTTGGCGTGCTTGGTGCGACTTTACACAGCTGCGGCACTTTGCGAGAGAGCTTGTCGATATCACTCATGGTGAAGTCGATTTCGGCTTCCTGGGCCGCCGCCAGCAGGTGCAGAACGGTATTGGTTGAACCACCCATGGCGATATCCAGCGTCATGGCGTTTTCAAATGCGGCTTTGTTGGCGATGTTGCGCGGTAGCGCGCTGGCATCGTCTTGCTCGTAATAGCGTTTGGTCAGCTCAACGATGCGCGTTCCGGCATTCAGGAACAGCTGCTCACGATCGGCGTGGGTCGCCAGCAGTGAACCGTTGCCTGGCTGAGAAAGACCCAACGCTTCAGTCAGACAGTTCATGGAGTTGGCGGTGAACATCCCGGAACAGGACCCGCAGGTCGGACACGCGGAACGTTCCACCTGATCGCTTTGTGCATCGGAGACTTTCGGATCCGAACCCTGAATCATCGCATCGACGAGATCGAGCTTGATTATCTGGTCAGAGAGCTTGGTTTTACCGGCTTCCATCGGACCGCCGGAAACGAAGATCACCGGAATGTTCAGGCGCAAGGACGCCATCAGCATCCCTGGGGTGATTTTGTCACAGTTGGAGATACAGACCATGGCGTCGGCGCAGTGGGCGTTTACCATGTATTCCACGGAGTCGGCGATCAGTTCGCGCGACGGCAGGGAATAAAGCATGCCTCCGTGGCCCATGGCAATACCGTCGTCCACCGCGATGGTGTTGAACTCTTTCGCCACGCCGCCGGACGCTTCGATTTGCTCGGCGACCAGCTTGCCGAGATCGCGCAGGTGCACATGGCCCGGCACAAACTGGGTGAAGGAGTTAACCACGGCGATAATCGGTTTACCGAAGTCGTCGTCGGTCATCCCGGTGGCGCGCCACAGCGCGCGGGCACCGGCCATATTGCGGCCGTGAGTGGTGGTGGCAGAACGATACTTAGGCATGCTTAATCTCTCTCATTAGTGGGACGGTGCGTGCCGCCCCAAAATTATGCTTATGAATTAACTTGATCCAACCAGCCCCATTTATCTTCCGTTTCACCGGTGAAGAGGCCAAAGAATGCTTGCTGAATACGTTTGGTGACCGGGCCACAGCGGCCTTCGCCTACCTGGATGCCGTCAACGCTGCGAACGGGGGTGATTTCTGCCGCCGTTCCGGACATGAACACTTCATCGGCCAGATACAGCGATTCGCGGGAAAGAACCTGCTCACGCACTTCAATATCCAACTCTTTTGCCAGCTTGATGATGGCATCGCGCGTGATCCCCGGCAGTGCAGAGGAGGTGAACGGCGGCGTGAACAGAATGCCGTCTTTCACTTCAAACAGGTTTTCACCCGCGCCTTCAGAGATGTAGCCATTCACATCCAGGGCGATACCTTCCTGGTAGCCGTGGCGGCGCGCTTCGCTTCCCACCAACAGAGAAGAAAGGTAGTTGCCGCCGGCTTTCGCTGCGGTCGGGATGGTGTTTGGTGCCACGCGATTCCAGGAAGAGACCATGGCGTCGATCCCCTGGTCCAGCGCATCCGCGCCCAAATATGCACCCCATGGGAAGGCGGCAATGATCACGTCAGTGCTGTAACCGTCTGGCGGGTTTACGCCCATTCCGACATCACCCACAAAAACCAGCGGACGAATGTAGGCGCTGGTCAGGTTGTTTTGACGAATCACGGCGCGGCACGCTTCCATCAATTCATCAACGCTCTGAGAGACAGGAAAACGGTAGATTTTGGCTGAGTCACGCAGACGCTGCATGTGTTCGCGATGGCGGAACACCACGGGTCCTTTGTGAGAGTCATAGCAACGGATACCTTCAAAAACGGAGGTGCCGTAGTGCAGGGCGTGGGACATCACATGGATCTTCGCGTCTTCCCAACGCACCATCTCACCGTTGAACCAAATGTAATCAGCTTTCTTCGTGGTCATTTTTCTTCCTATTGCGCTCTCAGGCGCGAATTTGTTGTGATGCGGTTGTGCTCTGGCAGATGGCGACGTGGGCAACATCGACCAGTTTACTTAGCTGGCTAAACAGTAAGTCGACCGACCGTGGGCTGGCAACGGTCAATTCAATATTTATGTTCTGGGCATCGGTGGCGGTTTCCATATTCATGGCGCAAATCTGAAAGCCACGATGGCGCACCACGCGCAGTACGCGCTCTAACGTTTCTGGGTTGAAGCGGGCCTGCACGGCGACTTGATGTTGCATCATGATAATTTCTCCAGCATTTGTGCGTTACTGGCGCCGGGTGGCACCAATGGCCAGACATTCTCAAGCTCGTCGATTGAGACATGAAGCAGATAGGGCCCCTCGCTGGACAGCATGGTGTCGAGTGCCGCTTCAACCTGGTCTTTACGGGTGATGTGTTGGCCTGGGATGCCGAAGGCGCTGGCTAACACGAGGAAATCGGGGTTATCGGTCAGTGTCGTTTCGCTATAACGTTCGTTGAAGAACAACTGCTGCCACTGGCGAACCATCCCCAAACGCTGGTTATCCAGTAACAGGATTTTCAGCGGTAACTGTTTACGCTTAACGGTGCCCAGTTCCTGAACGTTCATCATGAACGAGCCGTCACCCGAGATACAGATAACCGTATCATTCGGACGCGCAACCTGTGCCCCCACCGCCGCTGGTAATCCAAAGCCCATGGTGCCCAAGCCGCTGGAGGTGATGAAATTTTCCGGGCGGGTGTAGGTCATGTGCTGTGCGGACCACATCTGGTGCTGGCCGACATCGGTGGTGACCACGCTGTCAGCCGGTTTGCGATCCGACAGCTGCTTTAACAGCAATGGCGCATAGATCGCGTCACCCGGGTGGTCGTAACGCCAGGCATTTTCTGTGCGCATCGCCGCAGTGTGCTGACGCCATGCATCGATCGACAAAGATTGCTGTAATGCGGGCAACAAGGCATTCAGGTCGCCCTGAAGTGCCACGTGTGCCTGACGCAGTTTGTGCATTTCGGCGGGGTCGATATCCATGTGGATCACCTTCGCATTCGGCGCAAACGTATTCAGCTTACCGGTCACCCGGTCGTCAAAGCGGGCCCCTACCGCGATAAGTAAATCGCATTCTTGAACAGCCAGATTAGCAGCTTTCGTCCCGTGCATGCCCAACATACCCAGATAGAACGGGTAATCAGCATCCACCGCGCCGAGGCCTTTCAGCGTGCAGGTTGCAGGCATCTGAGTGGCGGCGATAAATTCCCGCAGAGCCGGAACCGCCTGCGCCATGCCTACGCCACCGCCGATATACAGGATGGGTTGCTGCGCCTGCGCTAACATCTGGCGGGCGTCTTCCACTTCCCCGTACGGGAAAGCATCTTCCGTTTCAACCGTGGAAAAATGGGGTTCCAGATCGCCCATTGCGAGCTGGATATCTTTAGGAATGTCGATCAGGACCGGACCCGGGCGACCTGAGTTTGCCACCTCAAAAGCTTCTGCCATTACGCGCGGCAGCTCTTCCAGAGACTGCACCAAAAAACTGTGCTTGGTGCAGGCCAGTGATAAACCCAGAACGTCCACTTCCTGGAATGCATCTGTACCAATCAGGGGCAACGCCACCTGACCGGTAATGGCCACGACAGGAACAGAGTCGAGTAACGCATCTGCCAGGCCGGTGATCAGGTTAGTCGCCCCGGGGCCGGAAGTCGCCATACAGACGCCTGTTTTCCCCGTGGCACGGGCGAAACCAATCGCCGCCATTGCCGCGCCCTGCTCGTGTCGACACAACAGATGTTCCACGCCGCCGTCATACAGTGCATCGTAAATCGGCATAATTGCGCCTCCTGGATATCCGAACACTATCTCGACTCCCTGCGCGCGCAACGCATGTACTACCCACTGTGCCCCATTCATAGTCAGTTCCCCGTCATACTTCGAGAGAAACAGTATTTTATGCTAGTCATCATTATCTGTTCCCCGTTTAAGTTTTTAAGTCATAAAAAAACCCCCGGACCTTTCGGTGCGGGGGTCTTAGTTCGTTAAGGCTTGTTTTTTTAAGCCTTTCCTCGTCCAAGTGCAGCCCCGCACGGTGGGATAATAATCACCACCACGCTAATTACGACTAGGCTAATCACTTGTAGAAGGGCTTTCATATTCAGTTATTTTTGCATCTTGTTCGAAGGAATACCTAAAGAGGTAACACAGATATTGATTTGAAGACAAGGAATATTTACTGCGCATTCATTTGGCAAGCGAATCGTTTTGTTAAAAATGATTGTTTTATATAAGAAATTTATAAAATGAAGATTTTTCATTATTTTTTTGTATCTGCCGTGAGGCGATACACCGGTTTACTTCAGATTGCGAGCGTGATTCAGGCATTATGCAAACGTTGCATAACATCTTTAAAAAACGTGAAAGTGCCTCGTAATGCTACAAATTGCTGCTAAAAAACAAAAAATAATCAAGGCATAGTGACATCAAAAGGAGGCGTACATGTCACTGTCTGTTGTCTATACCCGCGCTGCTTTAGGAGTGCAGGCACCGCTCATCTCTGTTGAAGTTCATCTGAGTAACGGCCTTCCTGGCTTAACACTTGTCGGGCTTCCTGAAACGACAGTGAAAGAAGCCCGAGATCGCGTTCGCAGCGCCATTATCAATAGTGGTTATATCTTTCCGGCAAAAAAGATAACCATCAACCTTGCGCCTGCAGATTTGCCAAAAGAAGGCGGGCGATATGATTTACCTATCGCTATAGCGCTTCTTACCGCCTCTGAGCAACTTAACGCCCCCAGACTGAACACGTACGAGTTCGTGGGCGAATTAGCGCTTACAGGCGCGTTACGTGGCGTTCCCGGCGCAATCTCTGGTGCGTTAGCCGCCTTGCAGGCGGGAAGAGAGATTATCGTTGCTGCCGAAAATGCATCAGAGGTCAGCCTTATCGAGAAAAAGGGCTGCCTGATTGCCAGCCATTTACAAGAAGTCTGTGCTTTTCTTGAAGGCCGTCATGAGCTTGCCGAACCTGAGGAAAATCGTTTAGTCGTATTAGACTCTCTTGATGACTTGAGCGATATCATTGGTCAGGATCAGGGAAAGCGTGCGCTGGAAATCACTGCGGCCGGTGGTCATAACCTGCTGCTTATCGGCCCGCCAGGGACAGGAAAAACGATGTTAGCAAGCCGGCTGAACGGGCTGCTCCCACCCTTAAATAATCAGGAAGCGCTTGAGAGTGCCGCAATCATTAGTCTGGCGAATTCGGCATCATTGAAGAAGCAATGGAAGAGACGACCGTTTCGCTCTCCTCATCATAGTGCCTCACTCTGCGCGATGGTCGGCGGCGGCGCCATTCCTGAGCCAGGTGAAATCTCTTTAGCTCATAATGGAATTCTTTTTCTTGATGAATTACCGGAGTTTGAACGACGGGTTCTGGATGCATTACGTGAGCCTATCGAGTCTGGACAGATCCATATTTCTCGTACACGCGCGAAGATTAGCTACCCCGCACAGTTTCAACTTATTGCCGCGATGAATCCAAGCCCATCAGGACACTATCAGGGCAATCACAACCGGAGTACCCCTGAACAAACGCTTCGCTATTTAGGGAGGTTGTCAGGCCCCTTCCTTGACCGTTTTGATTTGTCTCTGGAGATCCCGCTACCTCCACCTGGTGTGCTCAGTCAGGCAAATGCGACGGGAGAAACCAGTGGAACCGTACGGGACAGGGTGATCATCGCACAGGAACGACAGTTGAAACGGCAAAATAAACTTAATGCACGTCTCGATAATGCTGAGATTCGCCAGCGCTGCTGCTTGTCAGAAGAGGATTCCCGGTGGCTGGAGGAGACGTTAACGCTGCTTGGGCTTTCAGTGCGGGCCTGGCAACGCTTATTGAAGGTCGCACGAACCATTGCAGATTTGGAGAGTTGTAGGGATATCGAGAGGAGGCATTTGCAAGAAGCATTAAGCTATCGCGCGATAGACCGTCTGCTGCTGCATCTGCAAAAGATGCTGACGTAAAAAAGGGGCCTAAGCCCCTTTTTCATTATATCAATCGTCCGATTCGGTGTAGTCTTCCGCGCCTTCTACCTGTGGCTTACCGCCAGACAGTGTATGAAAACGCTTTGGCCGCTTGATACGGCCCATGTACTTGATCCACACACGTTCTATTTCAGATTCTGGCTCACGCTCTCCACGGCAAACGGCAACAAACTGTTTCTCGTCTTCCGTTGCAGGCTCACGTTTACCCAGATCTAACTCGTTAAAAGCGTAACCATGACGTTCAAGCAGTTGCGCTTCTTTAATGGTGAAATCACCGTGACGAGAGAACCCACGCGGATAATTTTTATTGTCAAAAAAACGATTAGTCGTCGTAAAGCTTTCCGCCATCCTACACGCTCCTAATTCTTTGGCCGAGCTATTTATGGCGCGGAGTATTAGTTACGCTTGACAGAGTGTAAAACAAAAGATTTAAATCATAACGACAAATGATTTTGCGGAGAAAGAAGTGGATACGGAATTGCTAAAAACTTTCCTCGAAGTGAGCAGAACGCGTCACTTTGGGCGGGCAGCAGAAGCGCTTTATCTGACGCAATCAGCCGTCAGTTTTCGTATTCGCCAGCTAGAAAATCAGCTTGGTGTGAATCTTTTTACCCGTCATCGTAACAATATTCGCTTAACTACTGCCGGGGAAAAACTCCTTCCTTATGCAGAAACGTTGATGAACACCTGGCAAGCAGCGCGAAAAGAAGTCGCTCACACCTCGCGATATAATGAGTTTTCCATTGGAGCCAGTGCTTCTTTGTGGGAATGCATGCTTAGCCAGTGGCTTACCCGTTTATACAGCTCGCATGACAATTTGCAGTTCGAGGCCAGGATCGCTCAGAGACAATCTCTTGTGAAACAGCTGCATGAACGTCAGTTGGATCTTCTGATTACAACCGAAGCCCCTAAAATGGACGAGTTCAGTAGTCAAATCCTTGGACAGTTTAGTCTCGCACTTTACGCCTCTGCGCCTTCAATGATGAAAGCGGATCTGACCTATTTGCGCCTGGAGTGGGGGCCTGATTTTCAACAGCACGAAACGGGTTTGATTGCAGCGGATGACGTCCCGGCACTGACAACAAGCTCAGCAGAGATGGCTTGTCAGCAATTAGCGACTCTTAAGGGGTGCACATGGTTGCCCGTTCGCTGGGCCGATGAGAAGCCGAATTTGCACACTGTTGCAGATTCAACAACACTTTCAAGACCGCTGTACGCCGTTTGGCTTCAGAATAGTGATAAGCAGATGCAAATAAAGGATCTTTTAAAAATCAATGTGATGGATTAATTGCTGAAGACTTGCAAGGATGCAGGTTTTGAGGGTTTTGGGGATTTCAAAGCAAAAAAAATCCTTTGCCTAAGCAAAGGATTCATATATGGCAGGGGCGGAGAGACTCGAACTCGCGACACCCGGTTTTGGAGACCGGTGCTCTACCAACTGAGCTACGCCCCTAAATTTTCTTACTATTAAGCCTGCTTGTTTAGCAGGCTTAATTTTATAATAAGTGGCGGAACGGACGGGACTCGAACCCGCGACCCCCTGCGTGACAGGCAGGTATTCTAACCGACTGAACTACCGCTCCACCGAAGACTTCTGCATACACCTGTTTATTGCACCGGTTTATTGCCCCGGTTTACTGCTTAATTTGATGCCTGGCAGTTCCCTACTCTCACATGGGGAGACCCCACACTACCATCGGCGCTACGGCGTTTCACTTCTGAGTTCGGCATGGGGTCAGGTGGGACCACCGCGCTAAAGCCGCCAGGCAAATTCTGTTATCAACATGCATCTCTGCACGTCAATTAATCTGTTATCAAGCTGAATATCGTCTCTTTCCGCCAAAACAGCTTCGGCGTTGTAAGGTTAAGCCTCACGGTTCATTAGTATCGGTTAGCTCAACGTATCGCTACGCTTACACACCCGACCTATCAACGTCGTAGTCTTCAACGTTCCTTCAGGACTCTCAAGGAGTCAGGGAGAACTCATCTCGGGGCAAGTTTCGTGCTTAGATGCTTTCAGCACTTATCTTTTCCGCATTTAGCTACCGGGCAATGCCATTGGCATGACAACCCGAACACCAGTGATGCGTCCACTCCGGTCCTCTCGTACTAGGAGCAGCCCCCCTCAATTCTCCAGCGCCCACGGCAGATAGGGACCGAACTGTCTCACGACGTTCTAAACCCAGCTCGCGTACCACTTTAAACGGCGAACAGCCGTACCCTTGGGACCTACTTCAGCCCCAGGATGTGATGAGCCGACATCGAGGTGCCAAACACCGCCGTCGATATGAACTCTTGGGCGGTATCAGCCTGTTATCCCCGGAGTACCTTTTATCCGTTGAGCGATGGCCCTTCCATTCAGAACCACCGGATCACTATGACCTGCTTTCGCACCTGCTCGAGCCGTCACTCTCGCAGTCAAGCTAGCTTATGCCATTGCACTAACCTCCTGATGTCCGACCAGGATTAGCTAACCTTCGTGCTCCTCCGTTACTCTTTAGGAGGAGACCGCCCCAGTCAAACTACCCACCAGACACTGTCCGCAACCCGGATTACGGGTCTACGTTAGAACACCAGCCATTAAAGGGTGGTATTTCAAGGTTGGCTCCACGCAGACTGGCGTCCACGCTTCAAAGCCTCCCACCTATCCTACACATCAAGGACCAGTGTTCAGTGTCAAGCTATAGTAAAGGTTCACGGGGTCTTTCCGTCTTGCCGCGGGTACACTGCATCTTCACAGCGAGTTCAATTTCACTGAGTCTCGGGTGGAGACAGCCTGGCCATCATTACGCCATTCGTGCAGGTCGGAACTTACCCGACAAGGAATTTCGCTACCTTAGGACCGTTATAGTTACGGCCGCCGTTTACCGGGGCTTCGATCAAGAGCTTCGCGTTACCGCTAACCCCATCAATTAACCTTCCGGCACCGGGCAGGCGTCACACCGTATACGTCCACTTTCGTGTTTGCACAGTGCTGTGTTTTTAATAAACAGTTGCAGCCAGCTGGTATCTTCGACTGATTTCAGCTCCACGAGCAAGTCGCTTCACTTACCATCAGCGTGCCTTCTCCCGAAGTTACGGCACCATTTTGCCTAGTTCCTTCACCCGAGTTCTCTCAAGCGCCTTGGTATTCTCTACCTGACCACCTGTGTCGGTTTGGGGTACGATTTGATGTTACCTGATGCTTAGAGGCTTTTCCTGGAAGCAGGGCATTTGTTACTTCAGCACCGTAGTGCCTCGTCATCACACCTCAGCGTTAATAAGCGTCCGGATTTACCTAAACGCTCCGCCTACATGCTTAAACCGGGACAACCGTCGCCCGGCTAACATAGCCTTCTCCGTCCCCCCTTCGCAGTAACACCGAGTACAGGAATATTAACCTGTTTCCCATCGACTACGCCTTTCGGCCTCGCCTTAGGGGTCGACTCACCCTGCCCCGATTAACGTTGGACAGGAACCCTTGGTCTTCCGGCGAGCGGGCTTTTCACCCGCTTTATCGTTACTTATGTCAGCATTCGCACTTCTGATACCTCCAGCATCCCTCACAGGACACCTTCGACGGCTTACAGAACGCTCCCCTACCCAACAACGCATAAGCGTCGCTGCCGCAGCTTCGGTGCACAGTTTAGCCCCGTTACATCTTCCGCGCAGGCCGACTCGACCAGTGAGCTATTACGCTTTCTTTAAATGATGGCTGCTTCTAAGCCAACATCCTGGCTGTCTGTGCCTTCCCACATCGTTTCCCACTTAACTGTGACTTTGGGACCTTAGCTGGCGGTCTGGGTTGTTTCCCTCTTCACGACGGACGTTAGCACCCGCCGTGTGTCTCCCGTGATAACATTCTTCGGTATTCGTAGTTTGCATCGGGTTGGTAAGCCGGGATGGCCCCCTAGCCGAAACAGTGCTCTACCCCCGAAGATGAGTTCACGAGGCGCTACCTAAATAGCTTTCGGGGAGAACCAGCTATCTCCCGGTTTGATTGGCCTTTCACCCCCAGCCACAAGTCATCCGCTAATTTTTCAACATTAGTCGGTTCGGTCCTCCAGTTAGTGTTACCCAACCTTCAACCTGCCCATGGCTAGATCACCGGGTTTCGGGTCTATACCCTGCAACTTAACGCCCAGTTAAGACTCGGTTTCCCTTCGGCTCCCCTATACGGTTAACCTTGCTACAGAATATAAGTCGCTGACCCATTATACAAAAGGTACGCAGTCACCCTGATAAATCAAGGCTCCCACTGCTTGTACGTACACGGTTTCAGGTTCTGTTTCACTCCCCTCGCCGGGGTTCTTTTCGCCTTTCCCTCACGGTACTGGTTCACTATCGGTCAGTCAGGAGTATTTAGCCTTGGAGGATGGTCCCCCCATATTCAGACAGGATACCACGTGTCCCGCCCTACTCTTCGAACTCACAGTATGTGCATTTTTGTGTACGGGAGTATCACCCTGTACCCTGCGACTTTCCAGACGCTTCCACTAACACACAAACTGATTCAGGTTCTGGGCTGTTCCCCGTTCGCTCGCCGCTACTGGGGGAATCTCGGTTGATTTCTTTTCCTCAGGGTACTTAGATGTTTCAGTTCCCCTGGTTCGCTTCGTTAAGCTATGTATTCACTTAACGATAGTGCAACGGATTGCACTGGGTTTCCCCATTCGGAAATCGTCGGCTATAACGGTTCATATCACCTTACCGACGCTTATCGCAGATTAGCACGTCCTTCATCGCCTCTGACTGCCTAGGCATCCACCGTGTACGCTTAGTCGCTTAACCTCACAACCCGAAGATGTTTCGTAAAACACCCACAGTGTTGCGAAAATTTGAGAGACTCGAACACACCGCTTATCTGCTCTTATTACGGAGAGCAGACACAGTGTGTCGTTTCAATTTTCAGCTTGATCCAGATTTTTAAAGAGCAAAACTTCGCAGCGCACCTTTTCAGGTACACTCTGAAGTTTTCTTGTTTTCAGCAGTAAAAGGATGGTGGAGCTATGCGGGATCGAACCGCAGACCTCCTGCGTGCAAGGCAGGCGCTCTCCCAGCTGAGCTATAACCCCATCGTAAATGCAAATCTCGTTACCGACAATTTTTCCTGAGACAAGGCGTGGAAGAACGAAGCATACTGAAGTATGCGAGTTATTTCGCAACGCAGTATTCAGGGAAAATTTGGTAGGCCTGAGTGGACTTGAACCACCGACCTCACCCTTATCAGGGGTGCGCTCTAACCACCTGAGCTACAAGCCTGCAGAGATTCTTTACTGCTTATTTTTCATCAGACAATCTGTGTGGACACTACAAAGGCAGGTTCTTTCAGGTAAGGAGGTGATCCAACCGCAGGTTCCCCTACGGTTACCTTGTTACGACTTCACCCCAGTCATGAATCACAAAGTGGTAAGCGCCCTCCCGAAGGTTAAGCTACCTACTTCTTTTGCAACCCACTCCCATGGTGTGACGGGCGGTGTGTACAAGGCCCGGGAACGTATTCACCGTAGCATTCTGATCTACGATTACTAGCGATTCCGACTTCACGGAGTCGAGTTGCAGACTCCGATCCGGACTACGACATACTTTGTGAGGTCCGCTTGCTCTCGCGAGGTCGCTTCTCTTTGTATATGCCATTGTAGCACGTGTGTAGCCCTACTCGTAAGGGCCATGATGACTTGACGTCATCCCCACCTTCCTCCAGTTTATCACTGGCAGTCTCCTTTGAGTTCCCGGCCGAACCGCTGGCAACAAAGGATAAGGGTTGCGCTCGTTGCGGGACTTAACCCAACATTTCACAACACGAGCTGACGACAGCCATGCAGCACCTGTCTCAGAGTTCCCGAAGGCACCAAAGCATCTCTGCTAAGTTCTCTGGATGTCAAGAGTAGGTAAGGTTCTTCGCGTTGCATCGAATTAAACCACATGCTCCACCGCTTGTGCGGGCCCCCGTCAATTCATTTGAGTTTTAACCTTGCGGCCGTACTCCCCAGGCGGTCGACTTAACGCGTTAGCTCCGGAAGCCACTCCTCAAGGGAACAACCTCCAAGTCGACATCGTTTACGGCGTGGACTACCAGGGTATCTAATCCTGTTTGCTCCCCACGCTTTCGCACCTGAGCGTCAGTCTTTGTCCAGGGGGCCGCCTTCGCCACCGGTATTCCTCCAGATCTCTACGCATTTCACCGCTACACCTGGAATTCTACCCCCCTCTACAAGACTCTAGCCTGCCAGTTTCGAATGCAGTTCCCAGGTTGAGCCCGGGGATTTCACATCCGACTTGACAGACCGCCTGCGTGCGCTTTACGCCCAGTAATTCCGATTAACGCTTGCACCCTCCGTATTACCGCGGCTGCTGGCACGGAGTTAGCCGGTGCTTCTTCTGCGAGTAACGTCAATCACTGTGGTTATTAACCACAATGCCTTCCTCCTCGCTGAAAGTACTTTACAACCCGAAGGCCTTCTTCATACACGCGGCATGGCTGCATCAGGCTTGCGCCCATTGTGCAATATTCCCCACTGCTGCCTCCCGTAGGAGTCTGGACCGTGTCTCAGTTCCAGTGTGGCTGGTCATCCTCTCAGACCAGCTAGGGATCGTCGCCTAGGTGAGCCATTACCCCACCTACTAGCTAATCCCATCTGGGCACATCTGATGGCAAGAGGCCCGAAGGTCCCCCTCTTTGGTCTTGCGACATTATGCGGTATTAGCTACCGTTTCCAGTAGTTATCCCCCTCCATCAGGCAGTTTCCCAGACATTACTCACCCGTCCGCCGCTCGTCACCCAGAGAGCAAGCTCTCCTGTGCTACCGCTCGACTTGCATGTGTTAGGCCTGCCGCCAGCGTTCAATCTGAGCCATGATCAAACTCTTCAATTTAAGTTTGATGCTCGTGTTTCTTTATTTCTAAAGAAAAGAACTTCGTAATGAATTACGTATGTTCACTCACTGAGACTTGGTTATTCATTTAGCGTCCGAAGACGTTTAGAATCCATGTCACTTTGAGTGCCCACACAGATTGTCTGATAAATTGTTAAAGAGCAGTGCAACGCGGCTTTCGCTCACCGTTGCGAGGTCCCGTATAATACGTTTTCCTCATTCAGAGTCAAGCGTTTATTTTCGCTTTTCTCTGCCGGCGTTCATCGCTGAACCCCGCTGACCCGGCGGCTTGTGTTCCGTTGTTCCGTGTCAGTGGAGGCGCATTATAGGGAGTTATTCTGAGGTGACAAGAGGAAATTTAAAATTAATTTCCAACCGTCTCTTTTTTACCCAAAAGCACGTTAAAGTGCGAGTTTTTCGAGCGTTTCAAAGCCGTAACGCTGTAAAACGGGTAAAAGTTGCTCAGTCTCAGAAGTTAACGCCATGCAAAAGGCAATGTTCTTATCACTGGATTTAGCATCTGGCGCTTCATGTTCCAGCAACCAGGCTGTCCGTCGGGCGATTGCCGCACCGGAATCCACAAGACGCGTCCCCTCCGGCAACACCTCCAGTAGCTCATCCTGTAATAGAGGGAAATGCGTGCAGCCCAGCACCACCGTATCAGGCGGTTCAGCCATGCGAAGCCATGGGCCGAGAATGCGTCGCAGCTCTTCCAGCGAAACGGGTTCACCGTGCAGCTTCGCTTCGGCCATCTCCACCAGCTCAGCTGAGCCTAACATTGCAATCTTGCATTCGTTGGCAAAGCGTTCAATGAGCTCACGCGTATAAGGACGCTTCACCGTTCCGCGCGTCGCTAATAACCCAACGATGCCATTCGCCGTCAGACGCGCAGCAGGCTTAATCGCCGGAACGACACCCACAACCGGGAACGGGAACTTTTCACGTAATGAAGGAAGAGAAACGGTACTCGCCGTGTTGCAGGCAATGACGGCTAACGCTAAGGGGTAGCGCGCCTGAACTGCTGTGACGATTTCAACCACACGTTCGACAATAAAGTCTTCGCTCTTTTCCCCATACGGAAAGGCGACATTATCGAAAGCATAGATGTAATGAAGATCCGGCAGAAGATGCCGAATCTCATCGTAGACCGAAAGCCCACCGACGCCGGAGTCAAACACCAGCACGGTGGGACGTGGATCAGAAGGTGTAGCTGCCAGACAAGGTGTATTCCCGTCCTGCAGTTTCGTAGCCATAAACTGTCTCGTAATCTTTATCGAACAGGTTGGCTATTTTACCACGAACTGTGAGATGTGAGGTGACAGGATATGAAACTGCGAGATCCCACAAGCTTACGCCCCCCATTTGTACACGTTCAGTGGTGAAGGTATTGGGATCGACGGCCACATCATAACGCGTGCCGAGATAGCGATACGCCAGATTCCAGTCGAAATCCCATACCTGCGTATCCAACTGGTATTTCACCTGTTGCTTAGAACGACGGGCAAGCACCTGATTGGTTGTGGCATTGCGCGGGTCAACATAATCATAAGAGATCTGATGACCGACAGGGCCGGTATCAAACTGTGCCGTGGCTTCAACCCCTTCGATACGCGCTTTATCAACGTTATAAGGACGATTTCTGTTGCCAAAGCCAATTAAGTTATCAACGTCATTACGATAAGCGCTGATGCGCCAGGTCACCGGACCTGTCAGCCCCTCAAAACCACCTTCCCACTGTTCACTCTCTTCTGGCTTAAGATCCGGATTGCCATAATCTGCACTGTGGATCTGGCTCATCGTTGGTGCTTTATACGCTGTACCGTAAGAGCCGATGATGCGATAGCCATCAACAAACTCCCACGCCGCACTGGTCTGCCAGGTGCTGTGGTTACCGAAGTTAGAGTTATCATCATGACGCGCTGCCGCTTCCAGCGTGACGCTATCAAACTGCTGCATCGCCGAAAGGAAAACGCCGGTGTTGTGCTGTTTGAAGCCTTGATCAAGAAGACCCGTACCCGCCTGCGTCTGCTGCTTCTGCCAGTCCACACCCGCACCAATATTGCCGTGGCCTACGGTAAAGGTATTCATCCATTGCGTGGTGTATTGCTTCACGTCATCCATAGTAGAAGAGGCGGCATAGCGACCTTTACTCGGATCGTAGTTCTGGTCTTTACTGCGACCGTAGCCCGCCACCAGCTGCGTCTGATAAATGCCCTGCTTGTAACGCAGCCCGGTATCCCAGTTCTGGCTGTATAACTGACGCGTATCCGGCGTGCCGGTAAAATTGAAATTATTGTCGTAGCTATCATACCCGTCGTATGCCGTGCGGTTGTCATAGCCAAAACCGCGAACGAAACCACTCAGGCTGTCGTTAATCTGCTGTTCGATAGACCCGTAGAGCGACTTACTCATAAAGCCATCGCGATCCGGCTGACGCGGCGCATCCTGCGCATCAATATCAAAACCACGGGTATAGGTATAGTTTCCAGCCATCGTGATTTTGGTTTTATCCAGCACCTGCTGGAATGAACCATCGTAAGACTGATAGCCCTTCGAGCCGACACTCGCGGTAATGTCCGCGCCAGGCTTATCACGCCCGGTAATAATGTTGATCACGCCGCCAATTGCATCGGAACCGTACAGCGCAGAACGCGGGCCGCGAATGTACTCGATACGTTGAATAAGGGACGTTGGAATTTGACTCAGATCGGCAACGTTGCTGATTCCGGCATTATTTAGCGGAATACCATCGATAAGCACCAGAACGTGACGGGATTCGGTTCCACGAATAAAGGTTGACGCGTTTGCCCCCATTCCGCCGCTTTGCGCAATATCCACGCCAGGTAAACGCTGCATGACTTCGACGACGCTTTTTGCCTGCCAGCGCTCAATATCTTCACGCGTTACAACAGAAGTCGGTGCCAGAACGGTATTTGCCGGTTGTTCAAAACGGTTTGCTGTGACCACCAATGAGTCAGCGCTATCCTGCGCCCAGCCCGAAAATGCCGTGACGGAAAGAGCCGTCATCAGCGATACTTTTTTAATCATTTTTAAAGCATCCACAATATAAGAAGGATGCCGCAGGCGTCATCTATAGCACGCGATGATGAAACCAGATGCGACGTAATTCCGGCAGGTCTTCGGGCTTGGTGGCGTTTTACGGATGACGACTTCCCATTTTCACAGTGTCTACAACATTCATCCCGCCAGTCTTTACCGCTGCGCGTCAGCTCCAGATTTGCACTGGATTCCCTTTTCACTTACATGAGACCGGAAACAGAATGCTACAATTAGAAACGTATGGATGTCCAGACAGCTATGCAGGATTAAATCTGGACATCCCCTGTACAGTGCTTACAATCCCCGCGAAATTCTTTACCACTCAGGATGCATGATGACACCCGAACACCTCCCGACAGAACAGTACGACGCGCAGCTGGCAGAGAAAGTTGTCCGTCTGCAAAGTATGATGACGCCTTTTGCCGCGCCCGTTCCCGAGGTGTTTCGTTCTCCTGTCAGCCATTACCGCATGCGTGCTGAGTTCCGTATCTGGCATGACGGCGACGACCTGTATCACATCATTTTCGATCAGCAGACCAAATCCCGTATCCGCGTAAACAGTTTCCCGGCAGCCAGCGAATTAATTAACCAATTAATGACGCTGATGATTGAAGGGGTACGCACTAACCCTCAGTTGCGTCATAAACTGTTCCAGATTGATTACCTGACCACCCAAAGCAATCAGGCTATCGTCTCGATGCTGTATCACAAAAAGCTGGACGACGAATGGCGCAAAGAAGCCGAAGTCCTGCGCGATGCGCTGCGGGCGCAGAATATCAACGTCCATCTGATTGGCCGCGCGACTAAAACTAAAATCATGCTCGATCAGGACTACGTGGATGAGCGCCTGCCGGTGGCTGGTAAAGAGATGATTTATCGCCAGGTCGAAAACAGCTTCACCCAGCCGAATGCGGCCATGAATGTGCAAATGCTGGAGTGGGCGCTGAGTGCAACGGAAGGGTCAAAAGGCGATCTGCTGGAGTTGTACTGCGGTAACGGCAACTTCTCGCTGGCGCTGGCGCGTAACTTTGAGCGCGTACTGGCAACCGAAATTGCCAAGCCATCCGTTGCTTCCGCGCAATACAATATTGCCGCCAACCATATCGATAACGTGCAGATCATTCGTATGGCGGCAGAAGAGTTTACGCAGGCAATGAACGGTGAGCGCGAATTCAACCGTTTGCAGGGTATCGATTTGAAGAGTTACCAGTGCGAGACGATTTTCGTCGATCCCCCGCGCAGCGGGCTGGACAGCGAAACCGAAAAGATGGTGCAGGCGTATCCGCGTATTTTGTACATTTCCTGCAACCCGGAAACGCTATGCAAGAATCTGGAAACATTAAGCCAGACGCACAAGGTTGAACGTCTGGCGCTGTTCGATCAGTTCCCCTACACGCACCATATGGAATGCGGCGTACTGTTAACGTTGAAATAACGCCATTATTCAGGAAGCTGGTGTTTACGGTGACGCATTTTGATGCCAATCCAGAACACCAGCGCCACAGACAGCACAGCGGGCAAGAAATTGGAGCCGATATCCGGATACTCCGCGCGCACAACGGTGCTATACAGCAGGACACCCAGAATAAAGAACGCCGCCGCCAGGCCCGGTAAACCTACCGGCATGGTGCGGTTTTGATAGCGCTGATGCAGACAGTAAACCGTCAGGACCAACGCGATCATCGGGAAAATCGAAAACGGCACAATCGAGCTGAACACCGCTGCAAACGTACCATTAATAGATAAGCCAGCGATCAATGCCAGCAACAACGTACCTTTATCCTGACCTGACTGTTTCATTACTCACCCTTCGTCGATTTGATGCGCCGACCTTTCTTGTTCACGGCGATACCAGTAATAAGCGCCTTTGGAAATCATCCGCAGTTGCAATACCAGTCGCTCTTCGAGTTGTTTGCGTTGTTCAACGCCCACATCCAGTGCTTCGGCACCCGCACTGAAAACAATGGTCACCATCGCCTCGGCCTGCGCTTCCGTGAAGGCACGTGGCATATGGTTTTCGAGTTCCAGATAGTCGGCAAGTTCCGCGATAAAATGCTGAATTTCTCGCACTACAGCGGCACGGAAAGCCGCCGACGTTCCCGAACGTTCCCGTAATAACAGGCGGAATGCGTTAGGGTTGTTGCCAATAAATTCCATAAAAGTAGAGACCGACGTGCGGATCACGCTGCCACCTTTGGCAATACGCTGACGCGCCTGGCGCATGAGCTGGCGCAGCATTAAGCCGCTCTCATCCACCATGGTCAGGCCCAGTTCATCCACATCACGGAAATGACGATAGAAAGACGTTGGCGCAATCCCGGCCTCGCGTGCGACTTCGCGCAGGCTTAAACTGGCAAAGCTTCGCTCAGCGCTCAGTTGACTGAATGCCGCTTCCACCAGCGAACGCCGGGTTTTCTCTTTTTGTTGTGCTCTTACGCCCATCACAATAGTTGAATCCTTCCAAAGGCCTTAAGGCACTATACCAGAGAATAAAATTAATCTGTTTGCACAGCTTTGTGAATGATTGTTTACGCGAGGTTTGTGCTCCACAGCCCGAAAAGAGCACAACGATAATTGGGTTATCCCGCTAATGATGTTACTATTCTGTTGCTTTTATGTATAAGAACAGGTAAGCCTTGCCATGTCACATTCCTACGATTACGACGCAATAGTTATTGGTTCCGGCCCCGGCGGCGAAGGCGCTGCTATGGGTCTGGTTAAACAGGGAGCCAGAGTAGCGGTCATTGAGCGCTACCATAATGTTGGCGGCGGTTGTACCCACTGGGGCACCATCCCTTCAAAAGCCCTCCGCCACGCCGTTAGCCGCATTATCGAATTTAACCAAAACCCTCTTTACAGCGACCACTCCCGTCTTCTTCGTTCCTCTTTTGCCGACATCCTCAACCATGCTGATACCGTGATTAATCAGCAGACGCGGATGCGCCAGGGGTTTTACGAACGCAACCACTGCGAAATCCTGCAGGGTGACGCGCACTTTGTTGACGAGCATACCCTGGCGCTGAAATGTCACGACGGTTCCGTCGAGACCATTACCGCCGAGAAATTCGTCATCGCCTGCGGTTCACGCCCCTATCATCCGGACGATGTCGATTTTTCACATCCGCGCGTTTATGACAGCGACTCTATTTTGAGCCTGCATCATGAGCCACGCCATGTGCTGATTTACGGCGCAGGGGTCATTGGCTGCGAATACGCCTCCATTTTCCGTGGAATGGAAGTCAAAGTTGATTTGATTAACACCCGCGACCGCCTGCTGGCGTTTCTCGATCAAGAGATGTCCGATTCGCTCTCGTACCACTTCTGGAACAGCGGTGTGGTGATTCGCCACAACGAAGAGTACGAAAGAATCGAGCCCTGCGACGACGGCGTGATTATGCATCTGAAGTCTGGCAAAAAGCTGAAAGCCGATTGCCTGCTGTACGCGAATGGCCGTACCGGTAACACCGATTCGCTGGCGCTGGAAAACATTGGCCTTGCCACCGACAGTCGCGGCCAGTTGAAGGTCAACAGCATGTACCAGACGGCGCTGCCGCATATCTACGCGGTAGGCGATGTGATTGGGTATCCGAGTCTGGCATCCGCCGCTTACGATCAGGGGCGCATCGCGGCTCAGGCGTTGGTGAAAGGTGAAGCCACCGCCCATCTGATTGAAGATATTCCAACCGGCATTTACACCATTCCGGAAATCAGCTCTGTGGGTAAAACCGAACAGCAGCTGACATCGATGAAAGTGCCGTACGAGGTCGGTCGCGCGCAGTTTAAACATCTGGCGCGGGCGCAAATCGTGGGAATGAGCGTGGGGACGCTGAAGATTTTGTTCCATCGCGAGACGAAAGAGATCCTCGGCATTCACTGCTTCGGTGAACGTGCGGCGGAAATCATTCACATCGGTCAGGCAATCATGGAGCAAAAAGGTGGCGGTAACACGATCGAGTACTTCGTTAACACCACCTTTAACTACCCGACGATGGCAGAAGCCTATCGGGTAGCGGCGCTAAATGGCTTAAACCGCCTGTTTTAACGCGTCGTCAAAATGGCCATCCATCGAACTGCGGATGGCCTCTGCTAGCTGCTCATAGCGGCTGCGCAGGGGCGATCCCGGACGATAAACCAGGCCAACCGTACGACGTGGTTCTGGCTTAATGCATGGCAGATAAACCACACCATCACGTCGACGCTCGCGCGGTACGGCCAGCGCAGGCAGCAGCGTAATACCACTTCCCGCCGCCACCATATTACGCAGCGTTTCCAGACTGGTTGCGCGGAAATGGGTATCTTCCTCAGCACCCGCCTCAAAGCAGAACCCCATCGCCTGATCGCGCAGGCAGTGACCGTCTTCCAGCATCAACAGCTTTTCACCCGCCAGATCGCCCATCGGTACGCGATCGCGATTGGCCCACGGGTGATCTTCGTAGATCGCCAGCATCATCGGCTCATCAAACAGCGGCACCTCAATAAACGCCTCGCTCTCTTTAACCAGCGCCAGGATCGCGCAGTCGAGCTTGCCGCTGTCGAGCTGGGCCAGCAATTGATGTGTCTGCGCTTCGTGCAGATACATTTCGAGTTTCGGGAAGGTCTGATGCAGCATCGGAATGATGAGCGGCAGGAGATACGGGCCAACGGTCGGGATCAGGCCAATATGAAGCGGACCGGACATCGCCTCGCCCTGCTGGCTCGCCATTTCCTTGAGCACTTTGACCTCGCGCAATACGGTGCGCGCCTGATCCACCAGCAACAAACCGGCCTGAGTGAACAGCACTTTACGGCTGGTGCGCTCCAGCAGCATTACGCCCAGCTCATCTTCCAGCTTGCGGATCTGACCGCTCAGCGTGGGCTGACTCACGTGGCAGGAATCTGCCGCGCGGCGAAAATGTCGGTGCTCAGCGAGTGCAACCAGGTATTCAAGATCACGAATATTCATTATTCATCCTCTATCGCCATGATAGTTCATGGCGATAGATAGCATAGCAACGAACGATTATCCCTATCAAGCACTCTGTTGAATAATACACCACATAGACGAGGCGGCACGTGTTTGACCCTTGACGTCCCCGCCGAGCCACACGAGTTTATCCCTGACTCGAACAACTAAAGCCAACGTGAACTTTTGCGGACCCCGTGGTCCGCTTTTTTTTTGCGTAAAAAAGCCCGGCTTTTAACCAGGCTGCCTATTCTTCCCGCACCTGGCTCTCTCCCAAAGAGAGGAGACAGCTCGCGCCTTTCACCATGGAAGAGGCTCGGGTTGAGACAAGGTAAAAGCAAAATGGCAACCGACGTTGCCATTTTTAGTGTTTACTCCCCCTCCATTGGGAGAGGGCCGGGATTGAGACAAGGTAAAAGCAAAATGGCAACCGACGTTGCCATTTTTGGTGTTTACTCCCTCTCCTGTGGGAGAGGGCCGGGGTGAGGGCATCAGCCCGCACAAATCCTAAACAAGGCGCGCTTTCGCATCCGCAATCGCCTGTGCGACCTGCTTCGGTGACACGCCACCTTTCGCCGCGCGCTTATCCAGACAGGATTGCAGCGAAAGAATCGGGTACACGTCATCGCCTATCACGGCACTGAATTTCTGCAAATCGGCCAGCGTCAGATCTTCCAGCGGTTTGCCCTGACGAATCGCCTCTACCACGGCTTCGCCCACAATATGGTGCGCCTCGCGGAACGGTACGCCCTTGGCGACAAGATAATCCGCCAGCTCGGTGGAGTTCGCATAGCCCTGTTGTGCCGCTTCCTGGCAACGCGGACGTTTCACCTGAATGCCGTCCAGCACCAGCGCGCCCATATGCAGGCAATCCAGCCAGGTGTCGAGCGCATCGAACAGCCCTTCTTTATCTTCCTGCATATCTTTGTTGTAGGCCAACGGCAGACCTTTCAGGGTCATCATCATGCCCGTCAGCGCGCCCTGCACACGGCCACACTTACCGCGGATCAGCTCCAGCGCGTCCGGGTTTTTCTTCTGCGGCATCAATGAAGAGCCAGAGGTGACACGATCGGACAGCTCCACAAAACCGGCTTCACCGGAGTTGAAGAAAATCAGATCTTCGGCAAAGCGCGACAAATGCACCATGCCGATAGAGGCGTTCGACAGCAATTCCAGGACGTGGTCACGATCCGACACGCTGTCCAGACTGTTGCGGGTCGCAGAGGCAAAACCTAACCAGCCCGCCAACTGTTCGCGATCGATTTCATAGGCGGTACCGGCCAGCGCACCGCTGCCCAGCGGGCTAACGTCCAGACGCTTCAGCGTATCCTGCAAACGGCTTTCGTCACGCGCCAGCATCTCGACATACGCCAGAGACCAGTGAGCAAACGTAACCGGCTGCGCGCGCTGCAGGTGGGTGTAACCCGGCATCACTGCATCCTGATTGTTTTGCGCAGTTTCAACCAGCGCATTCTGCAGCTGACGGTTCGCCGACAGCAGTTCCACGATAGTGTCTTTACACCACAGCTTCAGGTCTGTCGCCACCTGGTCGTTACGACTACGCCCGGTGTGCAGTTTTTTACCCAGCTGACCCACTTTGTCGATCAGCTTGCCTTCCACCCAGCTGTGAATATCTTCCGCGTCGCTTTCGAGGATTTGCTGCGGATTCAGGCGCACTTCTTCCAGCAGGTTGTTCAGCGCCTCTTCGAGCTGTAATTGCTCATCAGCGCTTAATACACCAACGGTGACCAGCGCTTTGGACCAGGCCACAGAGCCGACGATATCTTGTTCGGCCAGGCGGTAGTCGAAGCGCAAAGAGTCGTTGAACTGTTTGAACCGTTGATCCGCTGCCTGTGTAAAACGCCCACCCCAAAGTGCCATAACATGCTTCCTTAAATTCGTTTAGAGATACCCTCTGATGAGGGGAAAAATGCTTACGCCAGAATACGTGTGCCAATCGGCGTGCCGTTAAACAGCGCCGGGAGTTGTTCCGCGTGACGCCATGAGGCAATGTCCACCGGACGACCCAGGGTGCGCGCAGCGTCCAGCGCCGCGTTCACTTTTACAATCATGCCATCCGTAATGATGCCCTGAGAAATCAGCTGCTCCGCTTTTGCCGCCGTCATCTCGGCGATACGCTGGCCTTTACCGTCCAGAATGCCGCTCACGTCGGAAAGCAGAATCAGGTCAGCGCCCAGCGTGGCGGCCAGCGCCGTTGCGGCCTGATCGGCGTTCACGTTCATCAGTTGCCCTTCTTCGGTTACCCCGATAGAGCTCACCACTGGCAAGAAACCGCCTTCCAGCAGCGTATTAATCAGCTTAGGCGAACCCGGCTGCGCCAGTCCAACGTGGCCCAACTCTTCGTCGAGCTGCGTCACTTTTACGCTGTCGCCATCGCCGAGGTACAGGCCGACCGACGCGATATGATGTTTCTTCGCCCATGACAGCAGCGTTTTGTTCGCCGTTCCCGCCAGCGCACCGGTGATGATGTCAATCTGATCGGCAGGCGTCACGCGCAGACCGTTCTTCTTTTTCACCGGCAAGTTGAGGCCTTTCATCAGCTCATCCACCACGCAGCCGCCGCCGTGAACAATCACCAGCGGACGTTGATGGGATTCGCGATAATCAACCAGCGCGCTAAACAGACGCTCCAGCGCTTCTTCGCTGTCCAGCAATACGCCACCGAGTTTGATAATTAATGGATTCATCATCACACCTTAAATAAGAGACTGGGTTTCAGCGTAGCCAAAACGAATATTTGCGCACTGCACAGCCTGAGCGGCAGCGCCTTTAAGAAGGTTATCTTCCGCCGCAACCACAATCAGATGCTCGCCCTGAACGGCAAAGCCGATGTCACAGAACGGCAGACCGACTACATTTTTCAGCGCTGGCAGCACGTTGTCATACAGGCGGACCAGCGGTTTATTGGCATAGGCCTGCGTAAAGACTTCAGAAATCTGGTCTTTGGTCACGCCCGGCTTCAGACGGCAGGTAATGGTTTCCAGAATCCCGCGCGGGAAATTGCCCAGATGCGGTGTGAAAATCACCTCTGCACTCAGATGCGTGGTGATCTCCGGATGATGACGGTGGTTGAACACGCCATACGGTTGCAGACTCACTTCGCAGAAACTATTGGCAATCGCCGCCTTGCGCCCGGCACCGCTCACGCCGCTGGTGGCGTTGATCACCGGCCACTGATTGAGATCCAGCAGGTCAGCGTCGATCAGCGGTTTAAGCGAAAGCTGCGCCGCCGTCGGATAACAACCCGGAACAGCGATCAGATTGGCTTCTTTTATCTTGTCGTCATTCCACTCCGCCAGGCCGTAGACCGCCTGCTCAAGCAGATCGGTATGCTGGTGAGTGAAACCGTAATATTTTTCGTAGAACGCACTGTCGTTTACGCGGAACGCGCCGGAGAGGTCAAACACCACACAACCCGCCGCCAAAAACTGCGGGGCCAGATCGTGGCTGACTTCGTGCGCCGTGGCCAGAAACACCACGTCTACGCCACCAACAAACTCACTGATATCGGACATCGGCTGCAACGGGAGATCGACGATTCCCTTAAGTTGCGGATGCAAATCGGAAATTAACTTTCCCGCATCATTGCTTTGCGCTGAGACAGTCAAAGCGGTTATGGTCATATGAGGATGGCGATTCACGTAGCTTACAAGCTCTGCGCCCGCATAACCGCTAGCGCCCACAATCAGCGTATTCAACATCGGGTTCCTTTACGATCAACGTTAGTGTATTTTTATTCACATTTAGTGCATGAATATTGATACTATCACGACCTAAGGTATGTCAACAATGAAAATGAATTTACCACCCTTTATCGAGATTTACCGCGCCCTGATTGCCACGCCGTCCATCAGTGCGACCGAAGAAGCGCTCGACCAGAGCAATGAGTCTTTAATCAATATGCTGGCTGGATGGTTTAGCGATCTCGGCTTTAAGGTGGAAGTTCAACCCGTTCCAGGAACCCGTCAAAAATTTAACCTGCTGGCCAGTGCCGGACAGGGTGCAGGCGGCCTTTTACTGGCTGGCCATACGGACACCGTGCCCTTCGATGATGGGCGCTGGACGCGCGATCCTTTCACGCTCACCGAGCATGACGGCAAGCTTTACGGTCTGGGTACCGCCGACATGAAAGGCTTTTTTGCCTTTATTCTCGATGCGCTGCGTGACGTTGATGTGAAGACGCTTAAAAAACCGCTATACATTCTGGCGACCGCCGACGAAGAAACCAGCATGGCGGGCGCGCGCTATTTCTCGGAAAACACCGCCATTCGCCCGGACTGCGCGATCATTGGCGAACCGACGTCACTGCAACCGATTCGGGCGCATAAAGGCCATATCTCTACGGCGGTGCGCGTGTTGGGCCAGTCAGGCCACTCCAGCGATCCGGCACGCGGCGTCAATGCCATTGAGCTGATGCACGACGCCATTGGCCGCATCATGGTGCTGCGCGACGCCCTGAAAGAACGCTTCCACCACGACTCCTTCACCGTACCATATCCCACGCTCAATCTCGGTAGCCTGCACGGCGGCGATGCCTCTAACCGCATCTGCGCCTGCTGCGAACTGCATATGGATATTCGCCCGCTGCCAGGCATGACGCTCGACGATCTCAATGGCTTACTGAGCGAAGCGCTGGCCCCGGTAAGTGAACGCTGGCCTGGCCGTCTGACCATTTTCGATCTGCATCCGCCAATTCCAGGTTACGAATGCCCGCCGGATCATCAATTGGTGCAAGTGGTTGAGAAACTGCTCGGCGAAAAAACGGACGTGGTGAACTACTGCACCGAAGCACCGTTTATCCAGACGCTGTGCCCGACGCTGGTGCTGGGTCCGGGCTCCATCAATCAGGCCCACCAGCCGGATGAATACCTGGAAACGCGCTTTATTAAGCCCACTCGCGAGTTAATTACGCAGGTTGTGCATCACTTCTGCTGGCATTAACAACACGCTTTCCAAGGGGGCGAGAGCGTAAAAAAACAGCGCCGAGCTATCCCCTCTCCCGGTGGGAGAGGGTCAGGTGAGGACAACATAACGCATGATCCCCATCACATTCCCATAAGCATCTCTTATCTGACGCGAAGCGAATTAAATTTCGTAAATTGCCTGCATTTATTCGTTTGCTGAACCGTTTTCGCAGCAATTGACGACAGGGGTTTTACGTGGCTTTATAAAGGACAACTGAAAAATTATGTCCGAGAGATTTCAAGCTGCGGCAAGGCGGCAACGAGCGCATCTTCGGAAACTTACATAAGTAAGTGACCTGAGTGGGTGAGAGCAGCCAACACGGCTGTGGTTTGAAAGATGCAGGGCATTTACAAAAATGATGGGGTGTCTGGGTTTATATGAACGAACAATATTCCGCGTTGCGTAGTAATGTCAGTATGCTCGGCAAAGTGCTGGGAGATACCATCAAGGATGCGCTAGGAGAGACTATTCTCGACCGCGTCGAAACAATCCGTAAGCTGTCCAAATCCTCCCGTGCAGGAAATGAAGCTAATCGTCAGGAGCTGCTCACCACGCTGCAAAACCTGTCAAATGATGAGCTTCTGCCCGTGGCGCGTGCGTTCAGCCAGTTCCTGAATCTGGCTAACACCGCCGAGCAATACCACAGCATTTCGCCAAAAGGCGAAGGTGCCAGCAACCCGGAAGTGATTGCCCGTACGCTCAGAAAACTCAAAGACCAGCCTGAACTGAACGAAGAGACCATCAAAAAAGCGGTTGAATCCCTCTCGCTGGAGCTGGTGCTGACTGCACACCCGACCGAAATCACCCGCCGTACGCTGATTCACAAAATGGGCGAAGTGAATAGCTGTCTCAAGCAGTTAGACAACAAAGACATCGTCGATTACGAACGTAACCAGCTGATGCGCCGCCTGCGCCAGCTGATCGCCCAGTCCTGGCACACCGATGAAATTCGCAAATATCGCCCAAGCCCGGTTGATGAAGCCAAATGGGGTTTTGCGGTTGTCGAAAACAGCCTGTGGGAAGGCGTGCCGAACTACCTGCGCGAATTAAACGAACAGCTGGAAGAGAACCTTGGCTATCGCCTGCCGGTGGATTTTGTTCCGGTGCGTTTCACCTCCTGGATGGGTGGCGACCGCGACGGTAACCCCAATGTCACCGCCGAAATCACCCGCCATGTGCTGTTGCTCAGCCGCTGGAAAGCCACCGACCTGTTCCTGAAAGATATTCAGATCCTGATTTCTGAGCTGTCGATGGTTGAAGCCACGCCAGAACTGCTCGAACAAGTCGGCGAAGCCGGTGCAACCGAACCGTACCGCTTCTTGTTAAAAGGCCTGCGCGGCCAGCTGATGGCGACCCAAGCCTGGCTGGAAGCACGTTTGAAAGGCCAGCGCCTGCCAAAACCCGCAGGGCTGCTGAGTCAAAACGAACAGCTCTGGGACCCGCTGTACGCCTGTTATAAATCACTGCAAGCGTGCGGCATGGGCATCATCGCCAACGGTGAACTGCTCGACACCCTGCGCCGCGTGAAGTGTTTTGGCGTGCCTTTAGTGCGCATTGACGTGCGTCAGGAAAGCACCCGCCATACCGAAGCGCTGGGCGAGTTGACCCGTTATCTTGGCATTGGCGATTACGAAAGCTGGTCAGAAGCCGACAAACAGGCGTTCCTGATCCGCGAATTGAATTCCAAACGTCCACTTCTGCCACGCAGCTGGGAACCAAGCGAAGAAACCAGCGAAGTCCTCAACACCTGTAAAGCGATCGTCGATGCGCCAAAAGGATCGGTCGCGGCCTATGTGATCTCCATGGCCAAAACGCCGTCTGACGTGCTGGCCGTTCATTTGCTGTTGAAAGAAGCCGGTATCAGCTTTGCGCTGCCTGTCGCACCGCTGTTTGAAACCCTCGACGACCTGAATAATGCCAACGACGTGATGACCCAGTTGCTGAACATCGACTGGTATCGCGGCTTTATCCAGGGCAAACAGATGGTGATGATTGGCTATTCCGACTCCGCAAAAGACGCGGGCGTGATGGCGGCATCCTGGGCGCAGTACCAGGCACAAGATGCGCTGATCAAAACCTGCGAAAAAGCCGGGATCGAATTAACGCTGTTCCACGGACGCGGCGGTTCTATCGGTCGCGGCGGTGCACCAGCTCATGCTGCACTGCTCTCTCAGCCCCCGGGCAGCCTGAAAGGCGGTTTGCGCGTCACCGAGCAGGGCGAGATGATTCGCTTTAAATACGGTCTGCCAGAAGTGACGATCAGCAGCCTGTCGCTCTACACCAGCGCGATTCTTGAAGCCAACCTGCTGCCGCCGCCTGAGCCGAAAGACGCATGGCGTCACATCATGGATGAGCTGTCGGATATCTCCTGCGACTTGTACCGTGGCTACGTGCGCGAAAACAAAGACTTCGTACCTTATTTCCGCTCGGCCACGCCAGAGCAGGAACTGGGCAAACTGCCGCTGGGTTCTCGTCCGGCAAAACGCCGTCCGACCGGCGGTGTGGAATCCCTGCGCGCGATTCCGTGGATCTTCGCCTGGACGCAAAACCGCCTGATGCTACCCGCCTGGCTGGGTGCCGGTGCAGCGCTGCAAAAAGTGGTGGAAGACGGTAAGCAGACTGAGCTTGAGACGATGTGCCGCGACTGGCCGTTCTTCTCCACGCGCCTGGGTATGCTGGAAATGGTGTTCTCCAAAGTCGACCTGTGGCTGGCGGAATACTACGATCAGCGTCTGGTGAAACCCGAACTGTGGGCGTTAGGTAAAGAGCTGCGCGATCTGCTCGAAAGCGACATCAAAATTGTTCTGGATATCGCTAACGACTCCCATCTGATGGCTGATTTGCCGTGGATTGCCGAATCCATCCAGTTGCGAAATATCTACACCGACCCGCTAAACGTTCTGCAGGCTGAGCTGCTGCATCGCTCGCGCAAGGCCGAAGAAGAAGGCAAAGAGGCGGACCCACGCGTCGAACAGGCGCTGATGGTGACGATTGCGGGCGTTGCGGCAGGCATGCGTAACACCGGCTAACGGTTTTCCGAATCAAAAGGTCACACAGGGTGTGGCCTTTTTTTTGCCCAAAAATCCCCCACCTTAGATTTAGCGCAACAAATGCCAGCTACTGTGGCGGTAAAGTCACAATAGTGACGTTCGAGCACGACGGGAAAAACGCGTTTAGTAACCTCAACCTCTATGGGAGAAATGTTATGGACCGTATCATTCAATCACCGGGCAAATACATTCAGGGTGCAGATGCCCTCACTCGACTCGGCGACTATCTCAAACCGCTGGCAAAACGCTGGCTGGTTGTCGGGGATAAGTTTGTTTTAGGCTTTGCGGAAGAAACCTTGCGCCAAAGTTTCAAACAGGCAGAACTGCACGTCGAAATCGCGCCATTTGGCGGCGAATGTTCACAAAATGAGATCGACCGTCTGCGCAAGCTGGCCAAAGGCGCTGACTGTCAGGCCGTGCTAGGTATTGGCGGCGGTAAAACGCTCGATACCGCTAAAGCATTAGCGCATTTTATGGATGTACCGGTGGCCATCGCGCCAACCATTGCCTCTACGGATGCACCGTGTAGCGCCCTTTCAGTCATCTACACCGACAGCGGCGAGTTCGATCATTACCTTATGCTCCCGCACAATCCCAATATGGTTATCGTCGATACCAAAATCGTGGCGGGTGCGCCTGCGCGTCTTCTGGCCGCAGGGATTGGCGATGCGCTGGCGACCTGGTTTGAGGCGCGCGCCTGCTCACGCAGCGGTGCCACCACCATGGCCGGAGGAAAATGCACGCAGGCAGCTCTCGCGCTGGCGGAGCTTTGCTATAACACGCTGATTGAAGAGGGAGAAAAGGCGATGCTGGCAGCGGAACAGCATGTCGTCACGCCGGCCCTTGAGCGCGTCGTCGAAGCCAATACCTACCTCAGCGGCGTGGGCTTTGAGAGTGGTGGACTGGCCGCAGCCCACGCGATACACAATGGGCTGACGGCGATTCCGGATGCGCACCATTACTATCACGGTGAAAAAGTCGCGTTCGGCACGCTCACCCAGCTGGTGCTGGAAAACGCGCCGGTAGAAGAGATCGAAACGGTTGCCGCACTGTGTCACAGCGTTGGGCTGCCCATCACCCTGGCACAGCTGGGTATCAAAGAAGATGTTCCTGCCAAGATGCGTCTGGTGGCAAAAACTGCCTGCGCGGAAGGCGAAACCATTCACAATATGCCGGGCGGCGTGACGCCAGATGAGGTATATGCAGCGCTGCTGGTCGCCGATCAGTATGGTCAGCGTTGCCTGCATGAGTGGGAATAACGTCTGACATAAAAAATCCCCGCCGAGGCGGGGATTTTTATTTATGACTGATGTCTGATTACTTCACATCAAAACGATCCAGATTCATCACTTTGGTCCATGCCGCGACAAAATCTTTGACGAACTTCTCGCTAGCATCCTGACTGGCATAAACCTCCGCCAGCGCACGCAGAACCGCATTTGAACCAAACACCAGATCGGCACGCGTTGCGGTGTATTTCACCTCACCACTCGCACGGTCGCTGCCCGCAAACAGTTCATTGGATTCGTCTGTGGCTTTCCACTGGGTGCCCATATCCAACAGATTCACAAAGAAATCGGTGGTCAGCACACCCACGCGATCGGTGAACACGCCGTTCTGGCTGCCATCAAAGTTGGCTCCCAGCGCGCGCATTCCCCCGACCAGCGCGGTCAGTTCTGGCGCGGTAAGCGTCAGCTGCTGCGCTTTATCAATCAGCAGCGATTCCGTTGTGGAGACATCAACCTGTGCGCGATAGTTGCGGAAACCATCTGCAACTGGCTCAAGGAGATTAAACATCTCGATATCAGTCTGATCCTGACGCGCATCCACGCGGCCCGGCGTAAACGGCACGGTGATGTAAACCCCCGCCGCTTTTGCCGCCTGCTCAACGCCGACGACGCCCGCCAGCACGATGATATCGGCGAGCGATGCTTTGTTGGTTGTACGTTGAATCGCTTCCAGCGTTGGTAAGACGCGTACCGCGGCGGCATTAACATCCCAGTCGCGCTGCGGAGCCAGAGCCAGTCGCGCGCCGTTGGCACCACCGCGTTTGTCACCGCCACGGAAGGTGGACGCAGACGCCCAGGCAACCGACACCAGCTCGCTAACGGAAAGCCCGGACGCCACAATTTCCGCTTTCAGACTCGCAATATCTTCTTGAGACGGATTGAACACCGCCTGCGGCAGCGGGTCCTGCCAAATCAGATCTTCTTTCGGCACTTCAGGACCGATGTAACGTGCTTTTGGCCCCATATCTCGGTGCGTCAGTTTGTACCAGGCCCGCGCGAATGCTTCGTTAAACGCCTGCGGATCGTTCAGGAAGCGACGAGAAATTTTCTCGAACTCTGGGTCGAAACGCAGCGTCAGGTCGGTCACCAGCATGGTCGGTTTGCGTTTTTTCGACGGGTCGAACGGATCGGGAATAATTTCCGGCGCGTCAACGGCTTCAAACTGGATAGCGCCTGCCGGGCTGCGGGTCTGTACCCACTCGTATTTGAACAGGTTTTCGAAGAAGTAATTACTCCACTGGGTTGGCGTCTGTGACCAGACGACTTCCAGACCGGAGGTGATTGCATCTGCACCCACGCCCGTTCCGTGGGTGCTGGTCCAGCCTAAGCCCTGAGATTCAATCAACGCCCCTTCCGGATCGACACCCACATGCGTGGCCGCCGCTGCACCGTGCGTTTTGCCGAGCGTATGTCCGCCCGCAATCAGCGCGACGGTCTCTTCATCGTTCATGCCCATGTTGCCGAACGTCGCGCGAATCGCTGCGGCGGCCGACAGCGGCTCACCGCTGGCGTTTGGCCCTTCCGGATTGACGTAAATCAGCCCCATTTCGGTAGCGGCCAACGGACGCTTCGCCAGTGATTCAGGATCGCGATGGGTCAGCCAGGCTTTTTCATCACCCCAGTTAACGTCCATATCTGGCTCCCAGACATCTTCGCGCCCGGCACCAAAGCCAAACGTACGGAAGCCTGAATTTTCCAGCGCCACGTTCCCCGCCAGGATATACAGATCGGCCCAGGAGATTTTCTGCCCGTATTTTTGTTTAACAGGCCACAGCAGACGACGCGCTTTGTCGAGGCTCACGTTATCTGGCCATGCATTCAGAGGAGCAAAACGCTGCTGACCGCGACCGGCACCGCCACGACCATCCACGGAACGGTAAGTCCCTGCGCCGTGCCATGCCATACGGATAAACAGGCCCACATAGCTGCCCCAGTCGGCAGGCCACCAGGATTGAGAATCGGTCAGGAGAGCTTTGATATCGCCTTTCAGAGCGGAATAATCGAGTTTGCTGAATTCTTTGCGGTAGTCGAAGTCTTCACCCAAAGGGTTCGAACGGTTGGAATGTTGGTTTAAGAGTTCTACGCGCAGCTGCTTGGGCCACCAGTCGCGACTGTCTGTCCCCGCGCCTGCGCTCTGGTCAGACCCTCCATGGTGAAAAGGACACTTGCCGCTGGATGACGAATTATTGGTCTCTTCTGACATGCTCATCTTTATACTCCCTTGATCGTATTTCCCTTAAGATATACACCGAAGCCAGATAGGTATAATTGAGATAACCCACAGATTCGATAGTTATTACCGTTTAAATTACCCTGGAAAATGTAAGCTTTTTTAGTGAATCGGTAAAAATGCCGTCAGGCCGGAGAAGGGCGGAAGGTCAGATAAGCAAAAACCCTCCGAAGAGGGTCATGAGATTACAGTCCAGGGCGAACGCCGAGGGTGTGGCAGATGGCGTAACTCATCTCGGCGCGGTTTAGCGTGTAGAAGTGGAAATCCTTCACCCCTTCACGGCTCAAAATTTTCACCATGTCCATCGCGATATTCGCGCCCACCAGCTTGCGGGTTTCGGCGTCGTCATCCAGACCTTCGTACATTTTCTGCATCCACAGTGGAATGCGCACGTTGGTCATGTCCGCAAATTTCTTCGCCTGCCTGAAGTTCGAGACCGGCAGGATGCCCGGGATAATTTCCAGGTCGATTCCAGCGTTAACACAGCGGTCACGAAAACGCAGATAGCTTTCGACGTCGAAGAAAAACTGGGTAATCGCGCGGTTGGCACCGGCATCGACTTTCCGTTTCAGGTTGAGCAGATCGGCCTGGGCGCTTTTCGCTTCCGGATGCACTTCCGGATACGCGGCGACGGAGATATCAAAATCGCCCACGTCCTTGAGTAACGCGACCAGATCGGTGGCGTACATTTCCGGTTTGCCGCTCCCCGGCGGCAAATCACCGCGCAGGGCGACGATGTGGCGAATCCCGCTGTTCCAGTAATCCTGGGCGATAGCGCGCAGTTCGTCGCGAGTCGCATCCACACAGGTCAAATGCGGCGCGGCTTCAAGCCCGGTACGGTCCTTAATGCCCTTGATAATGCTGTGCGTACGGTCGCGCTCGCCAGAGTTTGCCCCGTAGGTGACGGAGACAAATTTCGGCTTCAGGCTGCTCAGGCGATCGATAGAGCTCCATAGGGTTTGCTCCATTTCACTGGTGCGCGGCGGAAAGAATTCAAAAGAGACGTTAATCTGGCCCTGCACTTCAGCCAGGCTCTGATTCAGGGCTTCCCGCTGGTTGGCGTGAAAAAAGCTCATACCTTACCTCATCAATCGCGTGATAATTATTGCTCGTTATAAACATCTATCCATTTAGACGTCTGGATGTAAAAATGACGGAAAACGCGAATGCCGTCAACTGAAATAATCAGTCATAACGGTGAGGAATGTTCAGGCAAGATGAAAGATGTTCATGATGGCGGGGAAAGAGTGCGGTTTGATGCCCTCACCCCAGCCCTCTCCCACAGGGAGAGGGGGGAAGACAACCCTTTCGCCGCATTGCGATGAGGGAGGAAAAAATCCTTTCGCCGTATTGTGATGAGGCAGAAAACAATCCTTTCGCCACATTGTAATGAGGGAGAAAACAGTCCGTTCGCCGCGTAAGGAACAGGGAGAAAACAGTTCCTCTTATTTGCGGAGACTGGGAGAAGACCGCCCCGAACGATTCCCTCTCCCGTGGGAGAGGGTTAGGGTGAGGGCATCAAACGATGCAGAGCAAAAACTACAGCAGTTGCGCCAGACGGTTAATATCCGACTGAATGGCACCGGCAGTCACATCACGCCCCGCGCCTGGCCCACGAATCACCAGCGGATTATCGCGATACCAGCGGCTTTCGATGGCAAAGACGTTATCGCACGGCAGCAGCGCCGCCAGCGGATGCTCCGGACGCACCGCTTCCACACCCACACGGGCTTTACCGTTGGCATCAAAACGCGCCACGTAGCGCAGCACTAGCCCCATCTCTTGCGCGGCCTCCAGACGTTGCACCATCTGGTCGTTCAGCTCATCACCATTTTCAAAGAAGTGATCGACTGACCCCTCTTCGCAGCCCGCAGGAACTAACGATTCCACACGCACCTGGCCCGGCTCGATATCGTAACCCGCCTCACGCGCCAGAATCACCAGCTTGCGCATCACGTCTTTCCCGGCCAGATCCACACGCGGATCGGGCTCGGTCAGCCCCTGCTGCCACGCCTGATCGACCAGGTCGGTGAACGGCACCGTGCCGTCGAACTGCAGGAACAGCCACGAAAGTGTCCCGGAGAAAATCCCGCTGATCGCTAAAATGCTGTCGCCACTGTCAATCAGATCCCGCACCGTATGGTTAACCGGTAAGCCAGCGCCTACGGTGGCGTTGTACAACCAGTGACGCCCGGTTTTTTCAAACGCATCGTGAATCTGACGGTATTTATCGGTGCTGCTCGCGCCCGCCAGTTTATTCGCGCTGATGACATGGAAACCATGGCTGGCGAAATCCAGATACTGGTCGGCAAGCTGTTCGCTGGCCGTAACATCCAGCACCACTAAATCGTCGTACGGGTGCGCACGCATCCACAGGAACAGCGACTCTTCATCCTGCTCGACGGCTTCGTCATTGAAGAATGCGAGCGCGCGGCTGGCGTCCAGCCCTTCGTAATTGAGCAGGCTACGGCGACTGTCCACAACGCCTGCCAGTACAAATTCAAATCCGGTACGCGCCGACAGCGTCGTTTGCTCGCGAGCGAACAGCTCCAGCCAGCGGGAACCGATATTACCTTTACCAAACAGCACCAGACCGATACGTTTTTCCGCGCGGAACAGCGTGGTGTGCAGGCCTTGAATCAGACTCTCGGTTGGCCCCTTACGCAGCACGGCAACCAGGCTGATGCCCTCCTCCGACTGCCAGGTAAATTCGACCGGCTGACCTTTCAACTGTTGCCAGAAACGGTGGCAATGCAGCGGGTTACGCGAGACACCCGCGCCGACCATCGCCACCAGCGCCAGGCCTTGACGCAGACGGAGTTCGCCCGGCAAACCAGCTTCATCCAGCATTTTGAGCGCGCTGTCGGCCACTTCCGCGGTATAGCAGAATTGCAGTAAATGACGATCGCTGTGCACGCCAACCGCCAGCGGACGCACCTGCGCACGCTTGAGAATTAAATCGATATCTTTATGCGCCAGCTTGACGTCCTGGCCCGCCGGCACCTGGAACTCAATCAGGCAAATATCATCGTGACTGGTGACAATACGTGCGCCCGTACCCGACGCCAGAACGCGTTCGATGCGCGTGGAACCCTGATCCGGCGTGTAGCTGCAGCGCAGTTGCAAATCAATATCGCTTCCGGAAACCGGCTGCAGCGTACGCGCATGCAGAACCGGAGCCGCGAGACGTGCCAGCTCGCTGGCTTCGTCCAGACGCAGCAGCGGCAGCAGACAGGCATCTTTGACTTTGCGGGGATCGGCACTGTAGACGCCGGCCACATCGCTCCAGATGGTGACGCGAGACGCTCCCGCCAGTGCACCGATTTGCGTGGCGGAATAGTCAGAGCCGTTACGGCCCAACAGCACGGTTTCACCCGCGTTGCTGCGGCTGATAAAGCCGGTGACAACGATACGTTTACCCGGATGCTGCACCAAAAGCTGTTGCAGCAGCGGATAAGATAACCCTTCGTCGACCTGCGGCTGCGCAGCACGTTCGGCGCGCAGGAAATCGCGTGCGTCCAGCCAGGCGGCCTCGAGACCTTGCTGTTCCAGCACTGCGGCCATCAGGCGCGCAGACCAGACTTCACCGTGGCCGACCACTTCAGCGTAAACCGCATCGTTAATGCCGCTGTCCAGCAGCGCCGCAAGGCGCTCAAGATCGTGAACAAAAGCGCTGATCAGCCCGTCAGCCGCTTGCGCGGGCAGCAGGCCGGAAATCAAATCGCTCTGATAACGGCGTAACGTTTGTTGAACCTGATGCGCAGAAAGACGATCGGTCTGGCTCAGTTTGAGCCAGCTAATCAACTGGTTGGTAGTGCTGCCCGCCGCCGAGACAACCATCATGTCGCCCGGCATCGAATACTCCGCCATGATCCCTGCAACACGCAGGTAACATTTCACATCAGCAAGACTACTACCACCAAACTTATGCAGTTGACGACCCTTCGCCCCTGCCTGCGCTATCACACTCATGATTACCCCTTGGCTGCGACCTGGAAGGCATTTTCCAGATCGGCAATTAAATCTTCACAGTCTTCAATACCGGTTGAGATGCGCAGCAGCGTCTCAGAAATTCCGGCTGCGGCACGCGCTTCTGGCGCCATGCCTGCGTGTGTCATTGTTGCGGCGTGGGAGATCAAGCTTTCAACGCCCCCTAAGGATTCCGCCAGCGTAAACAGTGACAACGCACTCAGGAAGCGACGCAGCGTTTGCTCATCGCCATCCAGTTCAAAACTTAACATCGCGCCAAAGCCTTTCTGCTGGCGCACGGCAATCTCGTGGCCCTGGTTTTCCGGCAGCGACGGGTGATACAACTTTTTCACCAGCGGCTGGTTTTTCAGGAAATCGACAATCGCCTGGGCATTGCGTTGTGCCACTTCCATACGTGGCGACAGCGTGCGGATACCGCGCAATAGCAAATAGCTGTCGAACGCACCCGCAGTCACGCCAATGTTATTGGCCCACCATGCCAGTTCGGTGACAATCTCCGGATCTTTTGCAATCACCACGCCAGCGACCACGTCAGAGTGACCGTTCAAATATTTAGTGCATGAATGCAATACCAGGTCCGCACCCAAGGAAAGTGGGTTCTGAAGCGCCGGACTGAGGAACGTATTATCCACTACACTTATCGCTCCCGCATCCCTTGCGAGCTGACAAATTTTCGCGATATCGACAACACGCAATAACGGGTTGCTTGGGCTTTCCACCAAAACGAGCTTAGGTTTTTCGGCAAGTGCTTGTTTTAGCACCTGTTCGTCATTTTGATCGACAAAGAGCACGCGATAACAGCCGCGTTTTGCCAGGCTATCAAAAAGTCGGTAGCTGCCACCGTAACAGTCGTGCGGGGCCAGCAGTAAATCGCCAGGTTTCAGGAATACCGTGGTCACCAGATGAATGGCCGACATACCGGTATTGGTCAGGACCGCGCCTGCGCCGCCTTCGAGTTCCGCCAGCGCGCGCTGGGTTACGTCACGCGTCGGGTTGCCACGACGTGAATAGTCATGCGCACGAGGTTCATTAAATCCGGTGAAATTATAGGTACTGGAAAGATGAATCGGCGGGACAACGCAGCCGTACTGCTCGTCATCATTCAATCCGCTACGCACTGCAATCGTGGCCTGTTTACGCGTCATGGTGAAGGCTTCCTGGCTAATGAGGTGAAAAGTCAGGCACCAGAGTAAACACTGAACTTATGGACGTCAATACATCTGGACATCTAAACTTCTTTGCGTATAGATTGAGCAATGCGAGAATAGCCGTTAAAATGACATGCTTTAGTGCACGGCTCGGGCGCAATATCCGTGTCACGGTATCGTCCTTACGGTAAACTACGCGAGATTACGGTATAAAGCCCCATATAATCTATGGCTTTATGCCCTTATAAATGACAGAGAGGATTAAAGGTATCTCATGGCTGAATGGAGCGGCGAATATATCAGCCCATACGCTGAGCACGGTAAGAAGAGTGAGCAAGTAAAAAAAATTACGGTTTCCATTCCTCTGAAGGTGTTAAAGATCCTCACCGATGAACGCACGCGTCGTCAGGTGAACAACCTGCGTCACGCGACAAACAGCGAACTGCTCTGCGAAGCATTTTTGCATGCGTTTACTGGCCAACCCCTGCCGAATGATGAAGACCTGCGCAAAGAGCGTAGCGATGAAATTCCGGAAGCGGCGAAAGTGATTATGCGTGAACTGGGTATCGACCCGGATACGTGGGAATACTGATTTGCAGATACAAAAAAAGCGCCTTTCGGCGCTTTTTTTTCGGGTAGCTTATTTAGCGCCCGGGATGCTGAAACGCTTGTTGAAGCGGTCAACACGGCCACCGGTTGCAACATCACGCTGCTTACCAGTGTAGAACGGGTGGCATTGACCGCACACGTCCAGGTTCAGATCGTGACCCACTGTAGAGCGGATTTTGATCGCGTTACCGCAAGAGCAGTTTGCAGTAATAAAATCGTATTTCGGGTGAATATCTTTTTTCATGGGGAGAACCTCAGTTAAGGCCGCGTCGCTCTTCCAGCCCTAACGCCAGACACCACGCGATGTTGATAGTAAATTCTTTGGCGTAAAGTTACACCAAAGGCGGCGAATCATACAGAATCCATTCGATGGATGCAAACTGATCAGCACGTCTATAGCATCTAATGTGTATACTAACGCGCCACTTTTCAAGTCAGGAAGATTCGATGCCCGTTGCTCACGTTGCCCTGCCCGTTCCGCTTCCCCGCACCTTTGACTATTTGCTGCCCGACAGCATGAGCGCCAAAGCGGGCTGTCGCGTAACCGTGCCGTTTGGCAAGCAGCAGCGCGTCGGCGTAGTGGTGTCGGTAAGCAACCAAAGCGAGCTGCCGATCAATGAATTAAAAGCGGTGGTCGATGTGCTCGACGTTGAGCCGGTTTACTCCGCAAGCGTCTGGCGACTGCTGCTGTGGGCGGCGGATTATTATCACCACCCGATTGGCGATGTGCTGTTTCACGCGTTGCCGATTTTGCTGCGTCAGGGTAAAAGCGCCAGCCATGCCCCGACGTGGTACTGGTTTGCGACGGAAGAGGGCCAAGTCGTCGATATCAACAGCCTGAAACGATCGCCGAAACAGCAGCAGGCGCTGGCCGCGCTGCGCCAGGGCAAAATCTGGCGTCATCAGGTTGAAGAGCTGGAATTTAACGACGCAGCGCTGCAGGCGTTGCGCAAAAAAGGGCTGAGCGAGCTTGCCAGCGAATCTCCTGCGCTGGTGGACTGGCGCGACGGTTTTAGCGTGGCGGGCGAGCGACTGCGTCTCAACACGGAACAAGCGACCGCCGTTGGCGCGATTCACAGCGCGTCTGACCGTTTTTCCGCCTGGTTGTTAGCGGGCGTGACCGGTTCCGGTAAGACCGAAGTTTATCTGAGCGTACTCGAAAACGCGCTCACACAGGGTAAACAAGCGCTGGTGATGGTGCCTGAGATCGGCCTGACGCCGCAGACTATCGCCCGTTTTCGCGAACGTTTTAACGCCCCGGTAGAAGTACTCCATTCCGGTTTAAACGATACCGAACGCCTGAACGTCTGGCTGAAAGCCAAAAATGGCGAGGCGGCGATTGTGATTGGTACCCGCTCGTCGCTGTTTACGCCATTTAAAAATCTGGGCGTCATCGTGATCGACGAAGAACACGACAGTTCCTATAAACAGCAGGAAGGCTGGCGCTATCACGCCCGCGACCTGGCCGTTTACCGTGCGCACAGCGAACAAATCCCGATTATTCTGGGCTCGGCAACGCCCGCCCTGGAAACGCTGCACAACGTCCGCCAGCGGAAATACCACATGCTGCGCCTGACCCGCCGCGCGGGTAATGCGCGCCCGGCCATTCAGCATGTGCTGGATCTGAAAGGTCAGCAGGTACAGGCCGGATTAGCGCCCGCGTTAATCACTCGCATGCGCCAGCATTTGCAGGCTGATAATCAGGTGATTCTGTTCCTGAACCGCCGTGGATTCGCTCCGACGCTGCTGTGCCACGACTGCGGCTGGATAGCAGAGTGCCCGCGCTGCGATCATTACTACACGCTGCACCAGGCCCAGCATCATTTACGCTGCCACCATTGCGACAGCCAGCGCCCGGTGCCGCGCCAGTGCCCGTCGTGCGGCTCTACGCATATGGTTCCGGTCGGTCTTGGCACCGAGCAGCTCGAACAGGCGCTGGCACCGTTTTTCCCCGGCGTACCGCTTTCGCGTATTGACCGCGACACCACCAGCCGTAAAGGGGCTCTGGAGCAACAGCTGGCTGAGGTTCATCGCGGCGGCGCGCGCATTCTGATTGGTACGCAGATGCTGGCGAAAGGGCACCACTTCCCGGACGTCACCCTGGTGGCGCTGCTGGACGTCGATGGCGCGCTGTTTTCTGCCGATTTCCGTTCCGCTGAACGTTTCGCCCAGCTTTACACGCAAGTAGCCGGGCGTGCCGGTCGCGCGGGTAAGCAGGGTGAAGTGGTATTGCAAACGCATCACCCTGAACACCCACTGCTGCAAACGTTGCTCCATAAAGGCTATGACGCGTTTGCCGAGCAGGCGCTGGCCGAGCGCCAGACCATGCAACTTCCGCCGTGGACCAGCCACGTGATTATTCGCGCGGAAGATCATAACAATCAGCAGGCACCGCTGTTTTTGCAGCAATTACGCAATCTGTTGCAGGCCAGTCCTCTGGTAGATAATCAGCTGTGGATTTTAGGCCCCGTTCCGGCGCTGGCGCCTAAACGCGGTGGTCGATATCGCTGGCAAATTTTGCTTCAGCACCCTTCTCGCGTGCGTTTACAACATGTAATTAGTGGCACGTTGGCGCTCATCAACACGTTGCCAGAAGCGCGAAAAGTGAAGTGGGTTCTGGATGTCGACCCTATCGAAGGGTAGAAACGATGCGAGAGGGATCGAAAAATCAAACGCCCCTCACACTTTTTATGAAAATTCTGTAACCGCTTCCATTCACTATCTGTAAAAATGAATCAGTCAGTAGTTGGTGGTCCTGCGAGGAGAAGACGTTGAAGTCCAGGAAAGAGGTTGCCCCGGCGACCATGAAAGACGTTGCCCAGAAAGCCAAAGTGTCCACGGCAACGGTGTCCCGCGCGTTAATGAACCCGGATAAAGTCTCTCAGACGACGCGTAATCGCGTCGAGCAGGCGGCGCTGGAAGTGGGCTATTTACCTCAGGCGATGGGCCGTAACCTCAAGCGTAACGAATCGCGGACCATCCTGGTAATTGTGCCGGACATTTGCGATCCCTTCTTCAGCGAAATCATTCGCGGCATCGAAGTGACGGCCGCCGCACAGGGTTATCTGGTGCTGATCGGCGATTGCGCGCATCAGAATCAGCAAGAAAAAACCTTTATCGACCTCATCATCACCAAGCAGATCGACGGTATGCTGCTGCTCGGGTCGCGTTTGCCGTTTGATGCCAGCATTGAAGAGCAACGCAACCTGCCGCCTATGGTGATGGCGAATGAATTTGCACCTGAGCTTAAACTGCCGACGGTCCATATTGATAATCTGACCGCCGCGTTTAACGCCGTGAACTATCTTCAGGATTTGGGGCATAAGCGCATTGGCTGTATCGCCGGGCCAGAAGAGATGCCGCTGTGCCATTATCGCCTGCAGGGCTACGTTCAGGCATTGCGCCGCGCAGGCGTGACGGTCGATCCGCATTACATCGCGCGCGGTGATTTCACGCTTGAAGCCGGAGGCCTGGCGCTCGAGCAATTACTGGCGCAGCCTGTGCCGCCAACGGCCGTTTTCTGCCACAGCGACGTGATGGCGATGGGCGCGTTGTCGTATGCCAAACGTCGGGGCCTGCGCGTGCCGCAAGATTTGTCGATTATCGGGTTCGATAATATTTCCCTTTCCGAGTTTTGCGATCCTCCCCTCTCGACCGTCGCGCAACCGCGCTATGATATTGGACGCGAGGCCATGCTGTTGCTGCTTGATCAACTGCATGGGCAAACCGTCAGCAGCGGCTCGCGGTTACTGGATTGCGAACTTATTATTCGGGGCTCTACACAGGCGCTTACTTAAAGTAAACGGCTTTAAGACTCCCTCATCTGGTCAAAGGCCCGCCGCTTAAGTAACATGGCGGGCTGACGAATGCATAAATACAGCGAAACGATAGTGGCACAACGAGATTATGTACGTCGCGGCCAGCCGGCACCTTCGCGACGCAAAAAGAGCACCTCACGGAGCAAGAAAAGTAACCTGCCCTCCGTCTCGCCCGCTATGGTCGCGATAGCCGCGGCTGTGCTCGTGGCCTTTATCGGCGGTTTATACTTTATTACTCACCACAAAAAAGAAGAGTCTGAAGCGCTTCAGGGCAACAAAGTGGCCGGTAATGGCCTGCCGCCAAAACCTGAAGAGCGTTGGCGCTATATCAAAGAGCTGGAAAGCCGCCAGCCAGGCGTGCGTGCGCCGACGGAGCCTTCTGCCGGTGGTGAAGTGAAAAATGCCGATCAGCTTACGAATGAGCAACGCCAGCTTCTGGCGCAGATGCAGGCCGATATGCGTCAGCAGCCAACGCAGCTGACCGAAGTCCCGTGGAACGAACAAACGCCACAGCAGCGCCAGCAAACGCTGCAACGCCAGCGTCAGGCACAGCAACAAGTTCAGCAACAGCAGTTGACGCAAACGCAGCCGGTACAGCAACCACGCACGCAGCCGCGTGTGACCGAACAACCGTATCAGCAGCCGCAGCAGCAAACGCGTACCGTGCAGACTCAGCCTGCCCAGCAGCCGCGCCAGGCACCGGTGCAACAGCAGAAACAAACTGCATCAGCGCAGCCGTATCAGGATCTGCTGCAAACGCCAGCGCATAACACCGCGCAGCAGCCGAAAGCGCAGCCACAGCAGAGCGCACCGGTTACGCAGCAAACTGAAGCGCCGAAACAAACGGCCGAGAAGAAAGACGATCGTCGCTGGATGGTTCAGTGCGGATCGTTCAAAGGTGCAGACCAGGCAGAAACCGTGCGCGCGCAGTTGGCCTTCGAAGGTTTTGATTCACGCGTGACCACCAACGGTGGCTGGAATCGCGTTGTGATCGGCCCGGTGAAGGGTAAAGAAAATGCAGACGGCACCATTAGCCGCTTGAAAATTGCCGGCCACACAAACTGCATTCGACTCGCCTCCGGGGGTTGAAACCCCAAAAATCCCCCCCATCTATCATTCTATTCAGCCCTGAGTATCAGCTCAGGGCATCTGTTTCGAATTTGTAACCAGGGGGTCTGCTCGTGACAACAATAGTAAGTGTACGCCGTAACGGCCATGTGGTAATCGCCGGTGATGGCCAGGCCACGCTGGGTAATACCGTCATGAAAGGCAACGTGAAAAAAGTGCGCCGCCTGTATAACGACAAAGTGATCGCCGGTTTTGCGGGCGGTACCGCTGACGCCTTCACGCTCTTCGAACTGTTTGAACGCAAGCTTGAAATGCACCAGGGCCACCTGGTCAAAGCGGCCGTTGAGCTGGCGAAAGACTGGCGCACCGACCGCATGCTGCGCAAGCTCGAAGCGCTGCTGGCCGTCGCGGATGAAAACGCCTCTCTGATTATCACCGGGAACGGTGACGTCATTCAGCCAGAAAATGATTTGATTGCTATCGGCTCCGGCGGTCCTTACGCCCAGGCCGCTGCGCGTGCTTTGCTTGAAAATACTGAGCTGGGCGCCCGCGAAATTGCCGAGAAGGCGTTGGGAATTGCAGGTGATATCTGCATTTACACCAACCACTTCCATACCATCGAAGAATTGACCTCCAAAGCGTAAGGATCTCCCATGTCTGAAATGACCCCACGCGAAATTGTCAGCGAGCTGAACAAACACATTATCGGCCAGGACAACGCCAAGCGTTCCGTGGCAATCGCCCTGCGTAACCGCTGGCGTCGTATGCAGCTTGATGAAGAGCTGCGCCACGAAGTGACCCCAAAAAATATTCTGATGATCGGCCCGACCGGCGTCGGTAAAACCGAAATCGCCCGTCGTCTGGCTAAGCTGGCTAACGCGCCGTTCATCAAAGTTGAAGCCACCAAGTTCACTGAAGTGGGCTACGTCGGTAAAGAAGTGGACTCTATCATCCGCGATCTGGCCGATTCAGCGATGAAAATGGTGCGTGTGCAAGCCATCGAGAAAAACCGCTATCGCGCGGAAGAAATGGCCGAAGAACGCATTCTCGACGTGCTGATCCCACCGGCAAAAAACAACTGGGGTCAGAATGAACAACCTCAGGAGCCGTCCGCCGCGCGTCAGGCATTCCGCAAAAAACTGCGTGAAGGCGAACTGGACGACAAAGAGATTGAAATCGATCTCGCTGCAGCGCCAATGGGTGTTGAAATCATGTCTCCTCCGGGCATGGAAGAGATGACCAGCCAGCTGCAGTCGATGTTCCAGAATCTGGGCGGCCAGAAGCAAAAGCCGCGCAAGCTGAAAATCAAAGATGCAATGAAGCTGCTGATTGAAGAAGAAGCGGCCAAACTGGTGAATCCAGAAGAGCTGAAACAGGACGCAATCGACGCGGTTGAGCAGCACGGTATCGTGTTTATCGATGAAATCGACAAGATCTGTAAGCGCGGTGAATCAAACGGTCCGGACGTGTCTCGCGAAGGCGTTCAGCGCGATCTGTTGCCGCTGGTCGAGGGCTGTACCGTTTCGACCAAGCACGGCATGGTCAAAACCGATCACATTCTGTTTATCGCATCTGGCGCATTCCAGGTGGCTAAGCCTTCCGATCTCATTCCGGAATTGCAGGGTCGTCTGCCGATTCGCGTAGAGTTGCAGGCGCTGACCACCGACGATTTTGAGCGCATTCTGACTGAGCCAAATGCCTCCATCACCGTGCAGTATAAAGCGCTGATGGCGACCGAAGGCGTGACCATTGAATTCACCGAAGACGGTATCAAGCGTATCGCGCAGGCTGCATGGCAGGTTAACGAAACCACCGAAAACATCGGTGCGCGTCGTTTACACACCGTGCTGGAACGTCTGGTCGAAGATATCTCTTATGAAGCCAGCGATCTGAACGGCCAGAGTATTACCATTGACGCAGATTATGTGCGTAAACATCTGGATGCGTTAGTGGCAGATGAAGATCTAAGCCGTTTTATCTTATAATCGCGGTTAATGCATTTTCATCACTGTTGATGGGGGCTAATGCCCCCATTTTTATTGGCTAAATAAAATGACTGATATCAGCCGTACTCAGGCGTGGCTCGAGAGCCTGCGTCCTAAGACATTACCTCTGGCCTTTGCCGCTATCGTCGTTGGCACCACGCTTGCCTGGTGGCAGGGTCATTTCGATCCGCTGGTTGCCGGTCTGGCGCTCATTACCGCGGGCCTGCTGCAAATCCTCTCTAACCTCGCGAACGACTACGGCGATGCGGTCAAGGGCAGCGACAAACCCGATCGTATTGGGCCGCTGCGCGGCATGCAGAAAGGGGTGATTACTCAGGCGCAGATGAAACGTGCGCTGATAATCACCGTGGTGCTCATCTGTCTTTCAGGCCTGGCGCTGGTGTCGGTGGCGTGCAAAACGACGGCCGATTTCATCGGATTTATGGTGTTGGGGCTTTTGGCGATTGTTGCCGCGATTACCTATACCGTCGGCACGCGCCCTTATGGTTATATCGGTCTGGGTGATATTTCCGTGCTGGTTTTCTTCGGCTGGCTGAGCGTGATGGGCAGTTGGTATTTGCAGGCGCATACGCTGATTCCAGCACTATTCTTGCCCGCTACTGCCTGCGGATTACTGGCCGCTGCGGTTCTCAATATCAATAATCTGCGTGATATCGAAAGTGACCGTCAGAACGGAAAAAACACCCTGGCGGTGCGGTTAGGCCCGGTCAACGCCCGTCGCTATCACGCTGGCCTGCTGATGGGCGCGCTGATCTGTCTGGCGCTGTTTAATCTGCTTTCACTGCATAGTCTCTGGGGCTGGCTGTTTGTTCTGGCCGCGCCGCTGTTAGTCAAACAGGCACGTTTCGTGATTCGCGAGCTCAACCCCTCAGCGATGCCGCCCATGCTCGAACGTACGGTAAAAGGAGCATTGTTAACTAACCTCTTGTTCGTACTTGGGATTATTCTGAGCCAGACGCTGAGTTAACTGACAAATATCAATTAACAATTGATGATTTTGCCAACAACGCGTTTAGCGCGATATACTGAACACATTCGCAGCAACCGAGCGTTAAACCTATGAAATACGATACTTCCGAGCTTTGTGACATCTATCAAGAAGATGTCAACGTCGTGGAACCGCTGTTTTCCAACTTTGGGGGACGGTCGTCATTTGGCGGACAAATCATCACGGTAAAATGTTTCGAGGACAACGGGTTGCTGTATGAGTTGCTCGAACAAAATGGCCGTGGCCGCATTTTGCTGGTTGATGGCGGCGGCTCTGTTCGTCGTGCGTTGATCGACGCCGATCTTGCCCGTCTGGCCCTGCAAAACGAGTGGGAAGGGATTGTGGTATACGGGGCGGTCCGTCAGGTTGACGATCTGGAAGAGCTGGATTTGGGCATTCAGGCCATTGCAGCCATCCCCGTGGGTGCAGCAGGCGAAGGCATCGGCGAAAGCGATGTGCGCGTTAACTTCGGTGGCGTCACCTTCTTCTCCGGCGACCATCTCTACGCCGACAATACCGGCATCATCCTTTCCGAAGATCCTCTCGATATCGAATAATGAAAAAAGGCACCGAAAGGTGCCTTTTTTTATGGATTCTTTTGGCCAGCATTTGACTGCTGGGCAATTACGCACAAGATTTCGTGTTGTAGCAAGGCGGCAAACGAAGATATCCCCAGCAGCGTAGTCAACTACGTGACTGGGGTAGCTGAACACAGCCAACGCCGCTACGGCGCGAAAGAAAAAGCGTAATTAGACTTCTTCCATACGTCCGAGCAACGCCTGCAGGCGATCCTGCCAGCCGCTCTGCTGCTCGCGCAGCTGGTGATTTTCGCGCTCCAGCTCTTCACGACCATTCTGAGCAGAATGAACTTCCTGCGCCAGTGCATTGTTCTTTTCTTTCAGTTCTTCGATTTCCATCTGCAGCAGTGTGATGGTGTCGATCGCCTGCTGTACTTTTGATTCCAGTTTCTCAAACACTTCTAATGACATGGTCATACCTCTTCTGAATGGCAAGGCGACGCTTCGAACTTACGCTACATCATTCACATTTCATCAAGGAAGAAAATTGAACAATGGCGTGTAAAACGCGCGCAACATATTTAATGTCGATTGTATGGAGCGCGGCGTCGCCTGTCCAGCGGCACGCCGCGCAGATCGCGGTTTGCAACACTTTTCGGTCTGGTCCTGGTGCATTCGCGCCATCTACCCCTAAATTGTTAATACTTTAGTTAATGAAATGATTCAGCTCACATTTACCTGATACCGCTAAAACACGCTTTATAGCGCGAAAACGCTCATTTTATTGACACAGCACACACATTTTGATTTCGATATTTCTCGTTTTTGCTCGTTAACGATAAATTAACAGCATGTCTACAGGACATCGTGGCTGTCCGCTGTCGCTGCGCTAACAATAAACATTCATCTTTCTTCAGGATTCCGATTATGAGTCAGACATCAACCTTAAAAGGCCAGTGCATCGCCGAGTTCCTTGGTACCGGGTTGTTGATTTTCTTCGGTGTAGGCTGTGTTGCTGCCCTGAAAGTAGCTGGCGCGACCTTCGGCCAGTGGGAAATCAGCATCATCTGGGGTTTGGGCGTGGCCATGGCCATTTACCTGACTGCAGGGGTTTCCGGCGCACACCTTAACCCGGCGGTAACCATCGCGTTGTGGCTGTTTGCCTGCTTTGACGGACGCAAAGTTGTGCCGTTCATTATTTCTCAGTTTGCCGGCGCCTTTTGCGCAGCAGCATTAGTTTACGGGCTTTATTACAATCTTTTCATCGACTTCGAACAGACGCATCATATGGTGCGCGGCAGTGTCGAAAGTCTGGATCTGGCCGGTATCTTCTCAACGTATCCAAACCCGCATATCAATTTTGTGCAGGCCTTTGCGGTTGAGATGGTGATTACCGCTATTCTGATGGGCGTTATCATGGCGCTGGGCGATGATGGTAACGGCATTCCACGCGGCCCGTTGGCGCCACTGCTGATTGGTTTACTGATTGCGGTGATCGGCGCATCAATGGGTCCACTGACGGGCTTTGCGATGAACCCGGCGCGTGACCTGGGGCCGAAAACCTTCGCCTTCTTTGCAGGCTGGGGTGAAGTGGCCTTTACCGGCGCTAAAGATATCCCTTACTTCCTGGTGCCGCTGTTCGGCCCGATTGCAGGGGCTGCGCTGGGCGCATTCGGCTATCGCAAATTAATTGGTCGCCACTTACCGTGCGACACCTGTGTGGAAGATGAGAAAGAAACGACCTCTACCGCACAACAAAAAGCTTCGCTGTAATCTGACTACGGGACACATACTATGACCGACAAAAAATATATCGTTGCGCTCGACCAGGGCACTACCAGCTCCCGCGCTGTCGTAATGGATCATGACGCGAATATCGTCAGCGTGTCACAGCGCGAATTCGAACAAATCTATCCTAAGCCAGGCTGGGTAGAGCACGATCCGATGGAAATCTGGGCTACCCAAAGCTCAACGCTGGTCGAAGTGTTGGCGAAAGCCGACATCAGTTCCGATGAAATCGCGGCAATTGGTATCACCAACCAGCGTGAAACCGCGATTGTATGGGAACGTGAAACCGGCAAACCAATCTACAACGCCATCGTCTGGCAGTGCCGTCGTACGGCGGAAATCTGCGAGAAGCTCAAGCGCGACGGCATGGAAGATTACATCCGCAGCACCACCGGTCTGGTGGTGGATCCGTACTTCTCTGGCACCAAAGTGAAGTGGATTCTGGATCACGTTGAAGGCTCCCGCGAGCGTGCAAAACGCGGCGAACTCCTGTTCGGTACCGTTGATACCTGGCTCATCTGGAAGATGACTCAAGGGCGTGTGCACGTTACCGATTACACCAACGCCTCCCGTACCATGCTGTTCAACATCCACGAGCTGGACTGGGATGACAAAATGCTGGAAGCGCTGGACATCCCGCGCGCCATGCTGCCCGAAGTGCGTAAATCGTCAGAAGTGTACGGCCAGACCAACATCGGTGGTAAAGGCGGCACGCGTATTCCAATCTCCGGTATCGCCGGTGACCAGCAGGCAGCGCTATTTGGCCAGCTGTGCGTGAAAGAAGGGATGGCGAAAAACACCTACGGTACCGGCTGCTTTATGCTGATGAACACTGGCGAGAAAGCGGTGAAATCAGAAAACGGCCTGCTGACCACCATCGCCTGTGGCCCACGCGGCGAAGTGAACTATGCGCTGGAAGGTGCGGTATTCATGGCCGGTGCATCCATTCAGTGGCTGCGCGACGAAATGAAGCTCATCAGCGATGCGTTCGATTCCGAATATTTCGCCACCAAAGTGAAAGACACCAACGGTGTGTACGTGGTACCTGCATTCACAGGCCTGGGCGCGCCATATTGGGACCCGTATGCGCGCGGCGCGATTTTCGGCCTGACCCGTGGGGTGAACTCGAACCACATCATCCGCGCGACGCTGGAATCTATCGCCTACCAGACGCGTGACGTGCTGGAAGCGATGCAAGCCGACTCCGGCATTCGTCTGCACGCTCTACGCGTGGACGGCGGTGCGGTGGCGAACAACTTCCTGATGCAGTTCCAGTCTGACATTCTGGGCACCCGCGTTGAGCGCCCAGAAGTGCGCGAAGTCACCGCGTTGGGTGCCGCGTATCTGGCTGGTCTGGCGGTTGGCTTCTGGCAGAATCTGGATGAGCTGCAGGAAAAAGCGGTCATTGAGCGTGAATTCCGTCCGGGTATCGAGACGACCGAGCGTAACTATCGCTACAGCGGCTGGAAAAAAGCGGTGAAACGCGCACTGGCGTGGGAAGAGCACGAAGAGTGATTTTCCCCCTACCCCTCTCCGAATGGGAGAGGGGTTTTCTGGTTTTCACTCACACTTTCTCTGCCACTTTTTTTTCCTGACCGACTCGTGTTAATCCTGACCGCTTTTCTCCCTCTCCCCGTGGGAAATGGCCGGAGTGAGGGCAACACACCGCACCGCATCAATCCGCACCCCATCCCACTCTGTGATAAACTTCGTACAATTCCTTTTGACTGCACGAGTACCCCATGAAACGTGAACTTGCCATCGAATTCTCCCGCGTCACCGAAGCCGCCGCCCTCGCAGGCTATAAGTGGTTAGGCCGGGGCGACAAAAATATTGCTGACGGCGCGGCCGTTCACGCGATGCGCATTATGCTCAATCAGGTCAACATTGACGGGACCATTGTCATCGGCGAAGGCGAGATCGACGAAGCGCCAATGCTGTTCATCGGTGAGAAAGTGGGCACCGGTAACGGTGACGCGGTAGATATCGCCGTCGACCCGATTGAAGGCACGCGCATGACGGCGATGGGCCAGGCGAACGCGCTGGCGGTGCTGGCGGTCGGCGATAAAGGCTGCTTCCTCAACGCGCCTGATATGTACATGGAAAAACTGATTGTCGGTCCTGGCGCGAAAGGCGCTATCGATCTCAATCTGCCTCTGGCGGATAACCTGCGCAATGTCGCGGCCGCGCTGAATAAACCGCTCAGTGAACTGACCGTCACTATTCTCGCCAAACCGCGCCATGACGTCACCATTGCGCATATGCAGCAGCTGGGCGTGCGTGTTTTTGCCATTCCGGATGGCGACGTCGCGGCGTCTATTTTGACCTGTATGCCAGATAGCGAAGTCGACGTGCTGTACGGCATTGGCGGCGCGCCGGAGGGCGTGGTGTCCGCTGCGGTGATCCGCGCGCTAGATGGTGATATGCAGGGCCGCCTGTTGGCGCGTCATGACGTGAAAGGTGACAGCGAAGAGAACCGTCGCATCGGTGAACAGGAGCTGGCGCGCTGCAAAGCGATGGGCATTGAAGCGAATAAAGTGCTGTCACTGGATGACATGGCGCGCAGCGATAACGTGATCTTCTCGGCAACGGGCATCACTAAAGGCGATCTGCTGGACGGCATCACCCGCAAGGGCAATATGGCCACCACCGAAACGCTGTTGATTCGCGGAAAATCACGCACCATTCGTCGTATTCAGTCGATTCACTATTTGGATCGCAAAGACCCGAATGTTCAAACTCACATCCTGTAAGGTGATTTGATCAATAGAGCTTTCCGGCCCCGCTGGGCTGGAAATCTCTCCGGCAAGAACGGAAGATAGAAACAGATATCAGCACAGGAGATCGTCATGGCGGACTGGGTAACAGGTAAAGTCACAAAAGTAACGTTCTGGACCGATGCACTTTTTAGTATCACCGTTCATGCCCCCATCCATCCGTTCACGGCCGGGCAATTTGCCAAGCTGGGGCTGGAAATTGACGGTGAACGCGTGCAACGCGCCTATTCCTACGTCAATGCGCCGGATAATCCGGATCTCGAGTTTTATCTGGTGACCGTCCCTGACGGCAAACTCAGCCCACGCCTGGCAGCGCTCCAGCCCGGTGATGACATTCTGATGGTCAGCGAAGCCGCCGGTTTCTTTGTGCTGGAAGAGATCCCCGACTGCGACACCTTGTGGATGCTGGCAACCGGTACAGCCATCGGCCCTTATCTCTCGATTTTGCAATACGGGAAGGATCTGGAGCGATTCAAAAATATCGTTCTGGTTCATGCCGCACGCTATGCCGCCGATCTGAGCTATCTGCCGCTGATGCAGGAGCTTGAAAAACGCTACGAAGGGAAGTTGAAAATCCAGACGGTGGTGAGCCGTGAAACCGTGGATGGTGCGCTTACCGGACGCGTTCCGGCGCTGATTGAAAGTGGCGAACTTGAATCCGCCGTGGGTTTACAGATGAATGCTGAAACCAGCCATGTGATGCTGTGCGGCAACCCGCAGATGGTACGTGATACTCAGCAGTTGCTGAAAGATTCCCGGCAGATGACCAAACATTTGCGCCGCCGACCGGGCCATATGACTGCTGAACACTACTGGTAATTAGCGGAAATTCACTTCCAGGGTGTCCTTGCCGTATTTATTCTCGCTCTGGGTGCCCACAAATGCGCCCAGATCGATAAGGGTCATCACAAAAATCACCGTCGGAATGAGTTTCCCAACCACCCAGGGCAGTACCGACGGCAGTATTGCCCAGTTGCCCGCCACCAGCATCCACGCCAGTGGAACCAGCAGCGCCCACAAACCGGAACGGCCCCTGTCATGCAGACGTTTAACGATGACTGAAGCCGTTGGCCACAGCAGACATACGAGTGCAAAAGCCGCCGTTTGGGTGCCCAACCAGTTGCTGTACGCCAGGCCGAAAAGCACCAGCATCGCGACAATCCACGTCACGATCCAAATCCAGAAATCACGGCGTCCAATACGCCCTTTGAATGAAAACAGCCACTGCTGTATGGTCATGTCAGGTTCCTTATTATCGTCTGCCGCGTAGTTTACCCTGGAGTGCCGACCTTTTGACAAGCCGGGCAGATATCGTTTTAATCATGAGCAATGACCGCCAGGGATAATATTGATGAAAAGATGGACTCACCCGATTCTGCTGTGTTTAACGATGCTTATCGCCAGCTTTTCCCTGCTCGCCAATGACGCTTCTCCGCCTGCGACTGCGCCGTATCTTCTGCAAGGCGCGCCGTCGTTCGATCAATCGATCAGTCAGTTTCGTGAAACGTTCAACAAAGATAATCCCACGCTGGCGCTGGGTGAATTTCGCGCGATAGACGGCGCAAAAGACACGCCAACCCTGACGCGTGCAGCGAGTAAAATTAACGAAAATCTGTACGCCTCGACCGCACTTGAGCGCGGCACGTTAAAAATCAAAAGTATGCAAATCACCTGGTTGCCGATTCAAGGCCCGGAACAGAAAGCGGCCAAAGCCAAAGCGTTGGAGTACATGAGCGCCATTTTGCGCGCCTTTACCCCGATTTTGACCAAAGTGCAAAGCCAGCAAAAGCTGCAAAAATTGCTAACCGCCGGTAAAAATAAACGTTACTACGCCGAAACAGACGGCGCGATCCGCTATGTGGTCGCAGATCACGGCGAAAAGGGGCTGACCTTCGCCGTTGAACCGATTAAGCTGGCGCTATCTGACACACTCGGAGGGGCGAATTAATGACAAAAAGCAAAGCCTTTCGAGGGAAAATCTCTATACTGATTCACAGACCATGCTGCCCGACAGGGCGGCCATAATCCTTAATTCGCTTTAGTAGCGTGGAGAATTGAAATGCGACATCCTTTAGTGATGGGTAACTGGAAACTGAACGGCAGCCGCCATATGGTAAACGAGCTGATCGCGAACCTGCGTACAGAGCTGGCTGGCGTGACGGGCTGTGCTGTAGCGATCGCTCCACCAGACATTTATCTGGATCTGGCTAAACACGCTGCTGACGGCAGCCACATCGTTCTGGGTGCACAGAACGTTGACGTTAACCTGTCTGGTGCATTCACCGGTGAAACCTCCGCTGAAATGCTGAAAGATATCGGCGCAAAATACATCATCATCGGCCACTCTGAGCGTCGTACTTATCACAAAGAGTCTGACGAGTTCATCGCGAAGAAATTCGCTGTGCTGAAAGAGCAGGGTCTGATTCCAGTTCTGTGCATCGGTGAAACCGAAGCAGAAAACGAAGCAGGCAAAACCGAAGAAGTGTGCGCACGTCAGATCGACGCTGTGCTGAAAACCCAGGGCGCAAGCGCGTTCGAAGGCGTAGTTATCGCTTACGAACCTGTATGGGCAATCGGTACTGGCAAATCAGCAACCCCTGCGCAGGCACAGGCTGTTCACAAATTTATCCGTGACCACATTGCTAAAGCCGACGCGAAAGTCGCTGAGCAAGTGATCATTCAGTACGGCGGTTCCGTTAACGCGGCAAACGCTGCTGAGCTGTTCACCCAGCCGGACATCGACGGCGCGCTGGTTGGCGGTGCATCCCTGAAAGCTGACGCTTTCGCGGTGATCGTTAAAGCAGCAGAAGCCGCTAAACAGGCTTAATGGCTCGTCCCCTCTCTCCGATGGGGAGAGGGGAAAATCGAAAAGAACCTATAATTTCCCCAGCACGCTGAACCACACATAATCGAGCGGTAGCAGGACCAGCCAGGTCGCCACTGCCAGCGCCAGACACAGCATCATTCCCGCCTTTGCAGGCACTTTCCCGAGCCCCATCGCCACCACAATCGGCGACGCCTGATACGGCAACAGCGGCGTGGAATAACCCAACACCTGAATCATAATCACCGAGAGCAGCGGGAAACCGGTCGCATCGGAAAAACTCTGCGCCAGCGTGGTGTACAACGCCGGAACACCGTTGGCGGTCATGATGAAGTTAAGCGCTGTGGTGATCCCCGTAAGCGCCAGAAAACTGGTAAACGGTTTATCTGCGTCCAGCGGCATCAGACGAAGCAGCGCTTCACCTACAGCGCTCCCTATTCCCGTCTGCGTGACGGTGATGGCCAGCCCCAAAATGCCCGCCACGTAGATGCAGGTGCGCATATTCACGCCCGCCGAAAACTCCTCGCCGGTAATAAAACCGATGCGCGGGAGCATCACCACCAGCGATGCCGCCAGCCCGGTCCACGCAGGGCCAATCCCGTGCCAGCCCTCCGTCACCCACATCACCAGCACCACCGCCAGAAGCCAGGCGAGCCGCTTCTCATCGCGCCCCATCGGTTCCGGGGCAGAAACCTCCTGCGGATGTTTGGGTGAACCGGGAAACAGCCAGCAGATCAGCCCAATCAGAATCAGCCCCTTCAGAATGCCGAGCACCGGCGTATGCAGCAGCAGATAAGGCACGTAGTTCAGGTGGATGCCGTATGAACCTTCTGCCGCGCCGCTCATCACCAGATTGGGCACGTTAGCGGGTAGAATGGTTGCAGAAAGCTGGAACGTGCCAAAACCCACCGCCAGCGCCAGACCAAACCACGCACGCGAGCCGTCCGCGATGCTGGCCCGTTTCGCCATCGCCGCCACAATCGGCATCAGAAGCGCGATACGGCCCATGTTCGACGGCATCACGAATGCCAGGGCATAACTCAGCAGCACCACGCTTGCCACCATCAACACCCACGAATCGGTCAATTTTGCCGATAGCGCTCGCGCCGCCCTGTCCGCCAGGCCAGTTTTGCGAATCGCCACGCCGAGTACAAATCCGCTAAAGACAAGCCAGAAGGCCGATGATGCAAAGCCCCCAAAAATGACATCCGCTGGGGCAATTTTGGCGATCATCGCCGCCGTAAAGAACAGCAGCGCGGTGATAAATTCCGGCAGGAGCGAGGTCGCCCACAGCACGATAGTGATGCCAACAATGACCGAGGGCAGAAAAAGAGGGTGAGTAAACCAGAGCGACATACCTGTCTCCTGTCGAATTTTTCAGCAAGTCTACGGCGACAGGCAGTACGAGTAAACGCTATTTATGGTGGGGTCAATTCAGGATATCGCATTGATGATCCTGTAATTCCTCAGCAGATGCGCGGTTAAGCACCAGTAAATTTCGCTCGGTCGCCAGCAGCACAAACGAACCGTCGGACTGCTGCGCCATCGCCATGGCAAACCGCCCCATGTGCTCACGCGCTTCCGGCAGTTCTTGCGCCAGCATCATAAACGGGCTGTGTTTTACCAGCTCGGCTTCCGTCACCCGTCGCGCAAGATACTCATGCCCCTCCAGGCCGCCAGGAAACGGCAGCCACTGCGTGCTAATTTGTCCCTGATTCGCGTCCAGCTTTTCGCGCACATCGGCACCCAGGCAGGAAATGTGAATATGAAAATGATTTTGCGTGCGCCCGGTTGGCGAATTGATCGTGAGCGAGATGGCGCTATCCGGCACTTCCACACCGCGCTTCATGCTCATAAAGTTGCGCGACTGCCACGCCAGCCAGAAGAAATTCGGCGTCTGCGGCTCGGTCAGCAGCGGGCTTTCGGTGCCGTTGATACGGTAAGTTGGCATCAGCAGGTATTGCAGCGGCCCGTTGCGATCTTTAAACACGACGTAACCGGCATCCGGTTTAACCTGCGCGCACGGCGCGGGATTGCGGTGCTGCTGCTGATTCACAAGACACTGTTCGAGAACGATATGGCGCAATGCGTCAGGATTACCGGACTTCATCCAGAACCAGCCGCCCGCGACAGCCACGCTGACCACCAGTACCAGTACGATAAGTTTTTTCATCACGCATTCCCTGTATCCAGTTGAAGCGAAAGAGTAACGCAAAATGATGACCAAATAAAAACCCGGCGGATTTCTCGCGCCGGGTCTCTTGTCATGCGGGTTGAACGCTTAGCGTTTGCTGATCTGGTCGAAGGTGCCGCCGTTAGAGAAGTGCTCTTTCTGTGCTTTCGCCCAGCCGCCGAACTCTTCATCAATGGTGAACAGCTTCAGTTTCGGGAACGCGCTGTCATATTTCTTCGCTACGTCCGGGTCACGTGGGCGATAGAAGTTTTTCGCCGCGATTTCCTGGCCTTCTGGAGAGTACAGGTACTTCAGATAGGCTTCGGCCACCGTTTTGGTGTCTTTTTTCTCAACCACTTTATCGACGATAGAAACGGTTGGTTCCGCCAGAATAGATTCGCTCGGGGTGACAATTTCGAACTTATCTTTATCCAGTTCATGGGTTGCCAGCAGCGCTTCGTTTTCCCATGCAATCAGCACATCGCCAATGCCGCGTTCTACGAAGGTATTGGTTGCGCCGCGCGCGCCGGAATCCAGCACTTCGACATTTTTGAACAGGGATTTAACGAAATCCTGTGCTTTAGCCTGATCACCGTTGTTGTGATGCAGCGCGTAGCCCCAGGCCGCCAGGTAGTTCCAGCGTGCGCCACCGGAGCTTTTCGGGTTGGGGGTGATCACGGAAACGCCGGGTTTAATCAGATCGTTCCAGTCATGAATCTGTTTGGGATTACCTTTACGTACCAGGAAAACGATGGTGGAGGTATACGGCGCAGAGTTGTCCGGCAGACGTTTAATCCAGTTTTTATCAATACGACCACGCTCAGCGATGGCGTCTACATCGTAGGCCAGCGCCAGGGTGACCACATCAGCTTCAATACCGTTAATGACGGACGTAGCCTGTTTTCCGGAGCCGCCATGCGACTGGCGAATCACCACGTTATCGCCGGTCTCTTGCTTGTAATGCGCCGCGAACGCTTTGTTGTATTGATCGTAAAGCTCACGCGTCGGATCGTACGACACGTTCAGTAACTGGATGTCTTTTGCCAGAACGCTGGTCGATGCCAGCAATAACGTTAATCCCACGCCCCATTTGTTCATCGCCCAACTCTCTTGTGTAGTGTTTTGATGAATGCAGGTTGCCAGAAAGGATTATGACGATAAAAGAATAAAAAAAGATTGGCTATAACTTAGGGGAATAAACAGCCCTCTCCAGATAGAGAGGGCGAAGAGATCAATACAGTTTTTTCGCGCAGTCCAGCCAGTCACCTTTGAACGGACGCTTCATGCTTTCGATCGCGTCAACGATGTCATGGTGAACCAGTTTTTCGTTCTGAATACCGACGCAACGGCCGCCATGACCCTGCAGCAGCAGGTCGATAGCGTATGCGCCCATGCGGGAGGCCAGAATACGGTCGTAAGGACCCGGGGAACCGCCGCGCTGGATGTGACCCAGAACCGTGGCACGCGTTTCGCGCTTGGTTTCGGTTTCGATGTATTTTGCCAGCTCGTCCACATCACAGATGTGTTCAGTGATCGCGACGATGGCGTGTTTTTTGCCTTTCGCGATACCGGCTTTGATTTCGTTGACCAGGTCTTCACGGCTGAACTCGACTTCAGGCACTACGATGAACTCGCAGCCGCCAGCAATGGCCGCAGCCAGCGTCAGGTCCCCGCAGTAACGGCCCATCACTTCAACGATGGAAATACGCTGGTGAGAAGAAGAGGTGTCACGCAGACGGTCAATCGCTTCAACAACCGTCCCGAGGGCCGTGAAGAAGCCGATGGTGTAGTCGGTGCCTTTGATGTCGTTATCGATAGTGCCCGGCAGACCGATACATGGGAAACCCATTTCAGTCAGGCGTTTGGCGCCCATATAAGAACCGTCACCGCCGATAACCACTAACGCGTCCAGGCCGCGTTTTTTCATGTTTTCGATAGCCACCTGACGGATGTGCTCTTCGCGGAATTCCGGGAAGCGCGCGGAACCCAGGAAGGTGCCGCCACGGTTAATCATGTCAGATACGCTGTAGCGATCGAGCTGGACCATACGGTCTTCATACAGACCCAGATAACCGTCATAAACGCCAAAAATTTCCAGACCTTCCGTCAACGCTGCACGCACAACACCACGAATTGCCGCGTTCATGCCTGGGGCATCACCGCCGCTTGTCAACACACCGATTTTCTTAATCATGACTACCTCTGAACTTAGGAATGCAAAAATGAAATCTGTTGCCGGAAGAGGTCTATACCCTACATAGTTCAATTTGCAGAAAAGCGCAGACTACGCGCATGCAACTTGAAATATGACGGGTCTATTCAACCAACCAATACTGCAAATAGTATATCAACCACTTCCAGCTGAATTGATTCAGGTCAGCCCCAATGGGGGTAATTTATCCACAAAATGCTGGCCTGGCTCACTTTTTTACAACGAATTACGAAAGCTCAAATGTCCTGGTACGACCGAGCAGGGATCCTGGTGAATAATGACGTCCGAACCCGGGAAACGCTGCAAAATCGCCTGTTCAACCTGCTCAGCAATCACATGCGCCTGAACCAGCGGCAGGTTATCTTCCATTTCTAAATGAATCTGAATAAAGCGGGTCGGCCCTGACTGCCGCGTACGAAGATCGTGAGCACCACTGACGCCCGGCCAGGTGGTGACGATATTAAAGATGTCTGCTCGTTCTGCATCGGGAAGCGCGCGGTCAAGAAGCGATTGCACAGCTTCATAACCCATATGTAAGGCGCTGTATAAAATATAGATCCCAATCCCTAACGCAAATAACGCGTCGGCACGATGCCATCCATACCATGCGAGTCCGAGCGCAACAAGAATCGCACCATTCATCATAACATCAGACTGATAATGAAGCATATCCGCCCGTACCGCCTGACTTTGGGTTTTGCGAACAACCCAGCGTTGGAACGTTACCAGAACAATTGTGCTAATAAGTGCTATTACCGTGACGACCACGCCAACACCCGGATCTTTCATCGGAACGGGTGATATCAAATTCTGAATACCGGTTAAAAAGAGAAATAACGCAGAACCAGAAATAAACATACTTTGCGCCAGCGCGGCGAGTGATTCCGCTTTGCCGTGGCCGAAAGTGTGTTCATCATCCGCGGGTTGCAACGAGTAGCGCACCACCAGCAGATTGGTTAACGACGCGGCGATATCGACGAGGGAATCCACCAGCGCCGCCAGAATACTGACCGAGCCGGTATACCACCATGCAAAGATTTTGATGATGAGCAAACACGACGCCATAACCGTCGCGGCGATTGCGGCGCGGCTCACCAGCCGGCCATAAGAATGATTCATACATGCTCCTGTCATGCCATGCCGCTAGTATAACGGATGCATCAGCAGGTAAAGCATGAATAAACGGTTAACAAATCAGAATGAAAGGCAAAAAAAACCCCCTCATCATGAGGGGGAAGACAGGGATGGTGTCTATGGCAAGGAAAACAGGGTCTACTGGTTACTACGGGTATTGCTACTGAAAAACGTCATCTCAGCGCTTTGTTGCATCCGGGCAACCTCACGCAACTCATCCATTCGTTGCTGATGTTTCTCGTTCAAAACCGCTTGCTGCTCGGGCGATAGCAGGTGGAACATTTGGTTGCGAACCCTGGCCATCTCGACCTGGCGGGCCACTTGTTCCTGTGCCATCTTTTGTGCCTGAGCGCGTACAGCGCTTTCGTCAAAATTTTCTGCAGTGACAAGGCTATGCATTGTCTCTATTTCGCTAACATTAACAGGGGGCTGATCGTGTCTTGCCCTGTGCATCAGATCTCGCATCTGTTGACGCTGGTGTTCAGTTAAATTTATGCCGTCAAACATATGGCTCTGGCCACTGTGCTGCGTAATGCCCTCAGCTGAGGACCCGTTAACGCCGGTGATGACTCCAGCAGCCTGGCTTAAAGCACTAAACGCCAGCGTTGAGGCCATGACGGCAGCGGTAACTTTGCGCATCACTTGCTCCCAAAAATCTTTCGTGTCGCGATTCAACGAAGACAGATTACGATACGTGCTGCAAACATGCGTCAGGGGGTGTAAAACAACGTAAAGTCATGGATTAGATAGCCTTGATGACGTAATTTCTGCCTCGGAGGTATTTAAACAATGAATAAAATCCTGTTAGTCGATGATGACCGAGAGCTTACATCTCTTCTAAAAGAGCTGCTGGACATGGAAGGTTTCAACGTGATTGTTGCCCATGATGGGGAACAGGCGCTGAGTCTTCTGGACGACAGCATTGACTTGCTTTTGCTTGACGTGATGATGCCGAAGAAAAACGGTATTGATACGCTTAAAGAACTACGCCAGACCTATCAGACACCTGTAATCATGCTGACCGCTCGCGGCAGCGAACTGGATCGCGTTCTCGGCCTTGAGCTGGGTGCCGATGACTATTTACCTAAACCGTTTAACGATCGCGAGCTGGTAGCGCGTATCCGCGCGATTCTGCGTCGTTCCCACTGGAGCGAACAGCAGCAGAATAGCGATAACAGTTCACCGACGCTCGAAGTGGATTCCCTTAGCCTGAACCCAGGACGTCAGGAAGCGAGCTTTGATGGGGTCGCGCTGGAATTAACCGGCACCGAGTTCACCCTGCTTTATCTGCTGGCGCAGCATCTCGGCCAGGTGGTATCGCGTGAACATTTGAGTCAGGAAGTGCTGGGCAAGCGTCTTACACCGTTTGACCGCGCCATCGACATGCACATCTCTAACCTGCGCCGGAAGCTGCCGGAGCGCAAAGATGGTCACCCATGGTTTAAAACCTTACGTGGCCGCGGCTACCTGATGGTTTCCGCTTCATGATTGGCAGCTTAACCGCCCGCATTTTCGCCATTTTTTGGCTGACGCTGGCACTGGTTTTGATGCTGGTTTTGATGTTGCCAAAACTCGACTCACGCCAGATGACGGAGCTTCTCGACAGCGAGCAACGTCAGGGCGTGATGATCGAACAACACGTGGAAGCTGAACTGGCAAACGATCCGCCCAATGATTTGATGTGGTGGCGCAGGCTGTTTCGCGCTATCGACAAATGGGCGCCGCCCGGACAACGGCTGCTGCTGGTTACCAGCGAAGGCCGCGTGATCGGTGCGGAACGCAATGAAATGCAGATTATCCGTAACTTCATTGGCCAGGCGGATAACGCCGATCATCCGCAAAAGAAAAAGTACGGTCGGGTAGAAATGGTGGGGCCATTTTCCATCAGGGATGGGGAAGATAATTACCAGCTCTATCTGATTCGACCGGCTAGCAGTTCGCAAACTGATTTCATCAACCTGCTGTTTGACCGTCCGCTACTGCTGCTGATTGTCACCATGCTGTTGAGTTCTCCGCTGCTGTTATGGCTGGCGTGGAGCCTGGCAAAACCGGCGCGTAAGCTGAAAAACGCGGCGGACGAAGTGGCTCAGGGCAACCTGCGACAGCATCCGGAACTGGAAGCCGGACCGCAAGAATTCCTTGCCGCTGGCGCCAGTTTTAACCAGATGGTCACCGCACTCGAAAGGATGATGACGTCACAGCAACGCCTGTTATCTGACATCTCTCACGAGCTGCGCACCCCGCTCACGCGTCTGCAACTCGGCACCGCGCTGCTGCGTCGTCGTAGCGGCGAGAGTAAAGAGCTGGAGCGTATCGAGATGGAAGCGCATCGTCTGGACAGCATGATCAACGATCTGCTGGTGATGTCGCGCAATCAGCAAAAAAATGCGCTGGTGAGCGAAACGGTGAAAGCCAATCACCTGTGGCATGAGGTGCTGGATAATGCCGCGTTCGAAGCCGAACAGATGGGCAAGTCGTTTACCGTCAACTTCCCGCCGGGGCCGTGGCCGCTGTACGGTAACCCCAACACGCTGGAAAGCGCGCTGGAAAATATCGTGCGTAACGCGCTGCGCTACTCGCACACGAAGATTGAGGTGGCGTTCTCGGTCGATAAAGATGGGGTCACCATCAACGTGGATGATGACGGTCCTGGCGTGAGCGCGGAAGATCGCGAACAAATTTTCCGTCCATTCTACCGTACCGACGAAGCGCGCGATCGCGAGTCAGGCGGGACGGGGCTTGGGCTGGCGATTGTCGAAACCGCCATTCAGCAGCACCGTGGCTGGGTTAAAGCCGACGACAGTCCGCTGGGGGGATTACGGTTAACCATGTGGTTGCCGCTGTATAAGCGTTCGTAACTTTTTGCCCTCACCCTACCCCTCTCCCACAGGGAGAGGGAATGGCTCCGTGCAGTTTTTTCCCCTCACCGACAAGAGAAGGAACGGCTCCGTGCAGTTTTTTCCCCTCTCCGACAGGAGAAGGAATGGCTCCGTGCAGTTTTTCCCCCTCTCCGACAGGAGAAGGAACGGCTCCGTGCAGTTTTTTCCCGCTTCCCTTGGGAAAGAAAAGAGCTCCCTACTGTCTTTCTCCCTCTCCCCTTGGGAGAGGGCCGGGGTGAGGGGATAACAGCACGCTATTTGCCCCACAACCTCCGGGAATTATCCTCGATCTTGCGAGCAATTCGTCGCTTCTGCATGGTTCTGGTCCAGCTTGTCGACAGACCCGCCGCGGACAATAGCCGATGATATTGTTCATCATCAAACGGCATATGCCAGGCGATGGCGCAAGCATCATAAACCGACACATCACTCAGGCGCGACGCCAGCTCGAGCGGTGCATCGGCAAAAACCTGCCCCGCCAGCACCACGCGATACAACCAGCCGGTTTTACCCGCGCTTTGCATCAGCGAAGACATATCGCTGATACCGAAATGGAAGTTGAGTTTGAAGCACGGGGAGCGCGGCTGCGTGACCTGAATCAGCGCATCACCCCAGCGATAAATGTCGCCGATAAAGACGTCTTTTTCGGTCATGCCGTCGGTCGACAGGTTTTCACCAAACGCGGGAGCGACAAAGAGATCCGCCTGCTCGGGGAGTTCACGCGCCCAATGGAGATAATGTTCGCGGGGATAATGACACAGCGCGCGCTCAGGCCCGCCGTGGATTTTTTTCTCGGCCTGCTCGTCACCCGCCAGCCCCAGTTCGGTCAACGTGAGCTCACCATCAACCTGCACTTTAGCAATCGCGCTCGGACGGCTACCATCGTAGTCCCTGACCTTGCCTGTAAACACATTTACCGGATAGTGCATCGCTGCTCCTTAGGATACAAAAAAGGCGAGCCATCAGACTCGCCTTTCCCTTATCAGCGTGCAAGTATTTTTGATTAGTTGACGGTCAGATCCATCGTCAATGTGTAGGCAAATGTATAACTACTATTCCAGTCTTTAGCTGAGAAATGAATGACGCCCATATAGTGCCCAGCAGGTAAACCCGGATTGTCCGTTTGTGCATACGTAAAGATGGCCTTCATTCCTGCCTCAACATCCTCGCAGCTTGCGGCTGCATTAAGAGGGCGCCTTGTGCAGGCAGATTCGCGATAACCTTTCAGGTTCACAATGTACTGTTTACCGCTTTCGCTTATCAGGGTGATTGGCGTAGTGACATCAGAATATCCATTCGTCTGCCAGTCAAGCGTGGTTGGACCCGTTGTGGGTAAGTCTGTCACAAATCCCAGACTCCGGAACCCCTTAATCTCCGGAGAATCATATTCGGAATTGGCCGAATTCACTACCCACAAATCCTCCAGATTATTCACGAAAACCACGTCATCAACCTTGCGCGTTGAGCTGCCAATCGTTGCGGTGACCGTCACCTGCCCGATCGTCGCTCCGGTAAGATTCACCAACGCGCTGCCGTTTGCATCCGTTTGGCTGCTGCTCGCAGACAACGTATTCATGGATGTCGTCCAGACCACTGTCGCATCCGGAACCAGGTTCCCATTAACATCCTTAACCGTTACGCTGTATTTCGCTGAATCAGAGTTGTTGGCAGCGACTGTCTTTTTATCCGATATTAAGGCACTTACGCCCGCCGTTTTGACATCCCCCACAAAGCTCACTTTTGCGGCAGTCAATGATTTCCCGGTCGCGACAATCGTTGCCGTCACGAGGAAATCACCCGCTTTAGCGGTATAACCGCTGATGCTCGCGGTTCCCGTTGCGTCGGTCACACTGCTTACACCGCTCAGTTTCAGATCGGCATTAGCGCTGCTCCAGTTCACCGTAACACCAGGCAAAGCGTTGCCGTTGGCATCCTTAGCAACCGCATGCCACGTCACCTGCTCGGCATTATCCGCAACGGCTTTGGTTTTATCCGCTTGTACTGCCGCAATCAGAGACGTACTCGCATCGCCCGTGAAATCAACGCCCAGCGTTTTATACTCACTGTTCACGCCCGCGCCAATAACGGTCGGTACCGCTGACGTCGCCGAATAGGTAATCTCCGCCACACCAAGCGCATTGGTGACGCTGGTATCGTCCGGCGCGAATGTTCCGCTATCGTTGTCGGATCCCCAATACACCTCCGCGTTACTCACAGGGTTATCGTTTTCATCTTTGACCGTCGCCTTTAGGGTGATGACATCTTTTCCAGCAATCACTCCCGTGGTCTTATCGGCAGTGATATCCGTCACCGCTTTCGTTGCGAGATCAGAGACGTAAAGCACCGCGAGCGATGATTTACTCACGCTGTTATAGGTCGCTACCGCTTTAAAGGCACCCCGGTCGGTTGAACCGAGTGTGACGCCAGTCTGGCCGTTGGCATCGGTAAGTTGCGAAACCGCAGAAAGCTGCGTATTGCCTGTGGGAATAACCTGCCAGCTGACATTTGCCTGACTCACCGGATTACCGTACCGATCTTTTACCGTGGCAAGCATTGAAATGAGATCGGTTCCACTAGCCACCGCGCTCCTTTTATCGTTTGTCACTGTTGATATTGCCGCAGTTTGCAGATCGGGAATGAATGTGAGATTTACCGTTTTCTGGCTGACAGCGCCCGTTTTCACCGTGATAACCGTTGGTATCGCCAGGGTGCTGCTATAGGTGACAGACGCAGAGCCATTACTGTCCGTAGACGAACGTGTCTCGCTAAATACGCCCTTCGCATTATCACCTGCCCACGATACAACTGCGCCTGAAACCGGCAGGCCGTTAGCGTCCTGAACAATAGCAGATAGCGTCACAGAGTCCGTGCCCGCAATGATATCCACTGTTTTATCTGCGCTCAGGCTGCTTATCGCAGCCGTCGCGGCATCCGCAGTGAATGAAATTGCACCTGACGTTTCCTGAGTACCATTCACTGTGGCCGTCACGCGATAGTTCGCGATATGTGTCGATGTTAGCGTCACCGCAATGCGCCCCTGCGCATCGCTTTTGCCGGATACGGTTGAAAGCAGCCCTGAGACAGGAGAAACGGACCACGCCACATTAACGTCTTTCACCACATTACCCTTCGTATCCGCAATCAGACCCGAAATCGTGACGCTATCAAGGCCATTTGCCAGCGCGGTTTGTTGGCTCACGCTCAGGCCGCTGACCTGCGCTGTAGCACTGTCAGCGGTAAACATCACCGAAGGCGCGTTACCGGCCACGCCCGTTCCTGCCTTGGCCGTCACGTTCACTTCTCCGGCAGCGCTCGTGACAAGCGTGACCGTCGCTACGCCGTTGGTATCAGTTAGCGTGTTGAGAGAAGCCAATTTTGCCGTCGTTGGCGTTGCAGTCCATTTCACTTTTTGGGCTCTGACAGGATTTCCTTCGTCGTCTACTACCGTCGCCTGATAGGTGACAGAATCTTTGCCATTGGCTAGCGCCTGCGTTTTATCCACCGTTACGGCGGAAACTTTTGCCGTCGAGGTATCCGCGATAAACGTCAACTCCGGGGAATTCACTGCTGCACCTGCCGTTGAAGCGGCTGAAACGACAATTTTCCCGACATCTGCCGACGACAGCGTGATGGCGCTTTCTCCCTGCGCATCCGTCGTGGTTTGCGACTGACTCAATACGCCTTGCCCTTCTACAATCGTCCAATGCAACGGTGCTGCCGCCACCGGGTGATCGCTAGCATCGACGACGCTGGCGGTAAGCGTTATGGCATCGTCATCGTTCGCGGTGGCATGCAGGCTATCTGCTTGCAGCAATTTCACCTTTGCCGTAGTGCTGTCAGCAGTAAAACTCAATTGCGCTGAAGTCTGCGTCTGCTGCGCCATCTTAGCGGAGATCTGAAGTGCTTCCACGGTAGTAGAAGTGACGTCAATCATCGCCACGCCATCATTGCCGGATAGTGAAAAATCAGCGGACAACTGCGCCGTTGTGCTGGCCGTCGCCCAATTTATTTTCGCCCCCGGAACCGGATTTTTTTCTGCGTCTTCGACTTTAACCTTCAACGTAATAACATCAGCGCCATCCGCCAGCCCGGATAATTTATCCGCCGTGACGGCACCCAGAACCGCACTATCACTATCCGCAACAAAGCTGAGCGTCCCGGAATCTATTGCTGCACTGGTTCCTGTAGAGGCAGAAATAGCGACATCGCCGGCCTGAGTGGAGGTTAACGCTACGGTTGCCACACCCTTATCATCCGTCGTGGTTTGGCTCTGAGATAGTTGCGCAGTGATACTGGATGAGGAGACTTCCCACTTAACAGACTGCCCTGCGAGTGGATGATTGCTCGCATCTTTCACCACAGCGCTAAGCGTAATCACATCATGGCCGTTTGCTTTGGCGATCTTTTTCTCTGCAGTCAGCTGGACCACCTTTGCCGTCTGGGCGTCGGCCGTAAATTGCAGGTCAGGGCTTTTCACACTCTCACCGTTTTCAAGCTCTGCGCTCACGAGAGTATTCAGCACCTGATCGCTGGTCAGTGAAACGCTGGCATTTCCCTGCGCATCGCTGACGTTGTGTGTTGCCGATAACAGCGCGTTGGCGTTACTGGACTGCCATTGAATAGCGACTCCCTCAGCGGGTTCATTTTGGGCATTCACGATATGGGCTTGCAGAGTAATCACGTCCTGCCCGTTTGCCAGCGCGGTGGTTTTTACTGCGTCCAGTTGCGTAAATTTAGCGAGTGAATTCACCGCCACAAGCTTAACCGTCGCTTTGCTGAGCAGAGTATTGTTGTATTTCGGCTGGATAATGACCGTGCCAGCCGTTTTACCGCTCGTGTATGCGCAGGTATAAATGCCCGGGCTTTGTTCTTTGAAGGGGGTGATATTTTCGCCGTCGGCTGAGGCAGAAACGGCACGTTTAAGCGTCGTTATTTTTGCATTCACTGGATGGATCAATTGCGTGCTCAATTGACTTTCCACGCCACTAATCGGCTTGCCGGAACCGGACATTATCGTCAGCGTGACCGGAGTAGAACTCACGCCGTCAGCCAATAAACTGGAACTGGTTGTGGTGGTAAGTGTCGTTGCGGTCAGTATATTATAACCTTTAACCGCTACCGAGATATAAGCAGTGTCTGACTGATTTCCTTTTACGTCATAAGCCGTAGCCGAGATAACATAAATATTATTTTCCGCTCCATCTTGCTCATAATAAGGAAGTACTATTGACCAGGCACCATCCGTATTAATAATTTTACCGCCATGGCTGATAAGACCCGCATCGTGCCAAATAATTTGGCTTAAGGGGTGTTTAGTCGATACTTTCACCGCTATCGGTAGCGTCTCTGACTCTTCACCTTCAATATTATTTGGTAGTGAGAGGGAAATGGTCTCTTTTTTACGGTATTCCAAAACAATATTATTATTGCGATTAACAAGATCCAGGCGCCCTCCGCGTAGAGTACGGTGTTCCTTAACGCTATCCATATCAATTTGATCGACAAACGGCATTCCCATCACCCAATTTACATTAAGGTCGGCGCGAGTATCATGCTTGTCCCCTTTGCCTGCTTTCTGATTGACACCAAATGAAATCAACGGGAATGGGGTATAATTCAGGCCCGCCGTAACGGCGTAAGGGTTGTGTTGTCGCTGATCTTTATCATTGCCAAATAAACCCACATGTTTACCATAATACTGTTCCCAAATAAGCTGCATACCCAACTGCGGCCAGGCGGGTAAATAGCCCTCAACGCGCGCGTCGTAACCATTTGCCACGCGTTCTTCTTCATCCATGTAGGCGGCAGAATTTTTCCAGTCGGAGATCCGCAGATAACTATTTGCGCTCAGTTTTACGTAGTCCCAGCCAAGTTCACCACCTATGCCAACGCGCTGATGGGTATTCTGCGAGAGCTGCTGATCGTAAAAGGTATTCACCCCCCACATCCAGTTTTTAGCAAAATAACGATAACCGACGCCAAGATTCATGATATTACGATCGTCATTACGTCGAACGCCTGTTTGCGTAAAGAAGAGGTGCTGGTCCTGGTTATAGACAGGAAGTAAAAAATCCAAGTCGCCGCTGGAGAGATCAAGCTGTCGGTCGACGCCGATATTAATCCGTGCCGTACCAAATTGCTGAAGCCACTGCTGGAGTTCTTCCGTCACTTTCCCGGTACTTTGGTTGACCATACCGTTAATAACCGCATCCATACGATCATCCTGACTTAACATTGCACCCGCAGAAGAGATGCCAGCAGCGATCTCTTTTTCCTGTTCATCTCCGGATTGCTGATCTGTATTTATCGTTTTTTTCGCTTCTTTATTTACCGTAATGACGGCAGGCGTTTCTTCGGCAGAGGCGGAGAACGAAAAGAGAAATGTATGAAAAAAAATCAAATGGAGATAAAGGAGTATCTGCAAGCATGCCGCTGCTCTTCTATTATCGCGCATAATTTCACCTGAAATATTTTTAAGTAAATTAATGGCGATAGTGGATCAAATTATTATTCATTTCCATTTCAAGGAGGTGCGTTTACTCACAGAATATTAATTACCTCTTTTCATAGAAAAAATTTAAAATAAGCATGATGAAAAACTTGAGCGTCAGAGTGAGAAGTTTCGGAGAAATATTAGCGCAGATAATGTGCAATATATAAAAAAGCCTGACACATAGTCAGGCTTATATTTCTGAGAGCAATGGTTGCTCAAGCGAAAATATTATTTTTTAGCGGCGAAACGCGCTGCTGCTTCGTCCCAGTTCACCACGTCCCAGAATGCTTTGATGTAGTCTGGACGACGGTTCTGGAATTTCAGGTAGTACGCGTGTTCCCACACGTCCAGGCCCACAATTGGGAAACCAGACACGCCAGAAACTGCTTCACCCATCAGCGGGGAATCCTGGTTAGCGGTAGAAACCACAGCCAGTTTGTCGCCTTTCAGCACCAGCCACGCCCAGCCAGAACCGAAACGGGTTGCAGCGGCTTTTTCGAATTCCGCTTTGAAAGCATCCACAGAACCGAAATCGCGCTCGATAGCCGCTTTCAGGTCGCCCTGCAGGGTGGTGCCGGTTTTCAGGCCTTTCCAGAACAGGCTGTGGTTAGCGTGGCCGCCCGCGTTGTTACGCAGAACGGTTTTCTTGTCTGCTGGCAGTTGATCCAGTTTGGTGATCAGCTCTTCAACAGACAATTCAGCGAATTCTGGCAGGCTTTCCAGCGCAGCGTTCGCGTTGTTTACATAAGCCTGGTGGTGTTTAGTGTGATGGATTTCCATCGTCTGCTTGTCGAAATGCGGTTCCAGTGCGTCATAGGCATACGGCAGGGATGGCAGTGTATAACTCATAATCCTCTCCATTATTGTCGGGCGGCACAGCTGTTAATGCCGCGTAAGCAGTTGGTTCATTATAGTTAATTAAATGATATTGAAAATGATTATCAATGCCGTACTTTTTATAAGGTTATTCATTTTTGTGTCAATCGTGAAATTGTGAGTCTGCTCACGCGGTTAACGCGTTGATTGCCATTTGGAAGAAAAGTGCGGCAACCTTCTGAAGGTTCGCTCACCGCGTAATTTTTACACTCATCGGGTCGGAGGGAAGCCAACGACATATAAAAACGATGAGGATGTAAAAATGAATCATGCGATTACGATGGGTATTTTCTGGCATTTGATAGGCGCAGCCAGTGCAGCCTGTTTCTATGCCCCGTTTAAAAAGGTCAAACATTGGTCATGGGAAACCATGTGGTCTGTTGGCGGTACTGTCTCGTGGCTTATCTTGCCCTGGACGGTCAGCGCTCTGCTCCTCCCTGATTTCTGGGGATATTTCTCTTCCTTTAGCGCCTCCACGCTGCTGCCCGTTTTTCTGTTTGGCGCGATGTGGGGCATCGGTAATATCAACTACGGCCTGACGATGCGCTATCTGGGCATGTCGATGGGGATTGGGATTGCCATCGGGATCACCCTGATTGTCGGCACTCTGATGACGCCGATTCTGAACGGTAATTTTGACGTGCTGATCAACACCCGTGGCGGACGAATGACGCTGCTCGGCGTGCTGGTGGCGGTGATTGGCGTGGGGATTGTCACCCGCGCGGGCCAGTTGAAAGAGCGCAAAATGGGCATCACCGCCGAGGATTTCAATCTGAAGAAAGGGCTGGTGCTGGCGGTGATGTGCGGCATTTTCTCGGCGGGCATGTCCTTTGCGATGAACGCGGCAAAACCGATGCACGAAGCCGCTGCCGCGCTCGGCGTCGATCCGCTGTACGTCGCACTGCCAAGCTATGTGGTGATTATGGGCGGCGGGGCGCTGGTCAACCTGGGCTTCTGTTTTGTTCGTCTGGCAAAAGTGAAGAATCTGTCGGTAAAAGCCGACTTCTCGCGGGCAAAATCGTTAATCATCACCAACGTGCTGCTCTCCGCGCTTGGCGGCCTGATGTGGTATCTGCAGTTCTTCTTCTACGCCTGGGGACACGCCAGCATTCCGGCGCAGTATGACTATATGAGCTGGATGCTGCACATGAGCTTCTACGTGCTGTGCGGCGGGTTGGTAGGTCTGGTGCTGAAAGAGTGGAACAACGCCGGGCGTCGTCCGGTGGGCGTGCTGAGTCTGGGTTGTGTGGTGATCATTATTGCCGCCAACATTGTCGGCCTGGGCATGGCGAGTTAATTACGCCGCTTTTCGACTGCGATGACGCCACTGAACCGGCGTCATCCCTACTTCGCGGTTAAACACCACCGAAAAATAGTTACTGTCCTCAAAGCCGCAGCGCATCGCCACCTCACTCACCATCAGCTCCGTGTGTTGCAGCAGATATTGCGCGTGGCAAATGCGTAGCTGGCGCAAATAGTGATTCACGGTCATGCCCGTCTGGGTGCGAAACTGCTGACGCAAGGCGCGTTCACTGCACTGTTCCTGTTCGCAAAACGTCTCCAGCACAAAGCTGCGATTCAGGCTGCCAGCCAGCGCAGTAATCAACTTATCCAGCAGCGCCTCTTGCTCGTTCGCCGAAGGGTTATCGATCGCATAACGAAAGCGTTTGAGCGTCATCACCAGTTGGGCAAACAGCAGTTCAGCCATTTCGTTCGCACTCGGGTCAGCCTTCAAACTCTCCTGTTCAAGCTGCGCGATAACGGGCCTGACCTGCGCCATACCGTTGCTGCTCAAACGCCAGTGCGGCGCGCCTGGTGTATCGTTAAAGCCAGGAATATTGCTGGCCCAGTCAACGTTCAGCTTGAGCCTGTCCGGGCAATAAATGACGTTTTGCAAAACCAGATCGTTAACCGAGGCGTAGGAGTGTTTGTCTTCCGCGCGGATATAAAACAGGTCACCGCGCGTAATACGATAGGGACGATCGTTGAGGACGTGAAGGCCGTTGCCGCGCCACACCAGCACTAACTCGCAAAACTCGTGCGTGTGCTCAGCAAAGACATTTTGCGGATAGCGGTCAGCCACCGCGACGGCCTGTCCGGTGTTGGCAAAAAAATCAGATTTGCGAAGGATTAACGGAACGCCCACAACACACCCCAGCGGCTAATAACCGAACATTATTAGCCGTTTCGCGAGAAAAAAACGGTGATTGCCCTCGCGTTACTGAAGTGACGCATCCCGTCCCTGACGGATTTCGCGCGGTGACCAGCTAAACTCCCGGCGAAAAAGCGTCGAAAAGTGGTTACTGTCGCCAAAGCCGCAGCGATAAGCGATATCCGTCACGCTCTCGTCCGTATGACGCAAAAGATGGCGGGCTTTAATCAATCGCAGGCGATTCAAATAGCGCTGCGGCGTCAAACCGGTGTGCTGTTTGAGCTGGCGATGCAAAGTGCGCAGAGAAAGCGAAAATACATCCGCCACCGTCTCCCAACTCACCTCTTCGGCAAAGTGATCTTCCAGCCAGGCCATCAGTTGATTGAGCCGCGCGTCGTTATTCTCCAGCCCTTCCACCAGACTGCTCCGACGCAGAAGCACCAGCAGTTGCATGAACAACAGCTCACGGCTGGCGAGCGCATGTGATTCCGTATTTTCCTCGGTCTGCTCCATCTGGGTGACCAACTGGCGCACCTGCTGCAGCGTGGACTGATTCACTCGCCAGTGCGACGGATAGTGCCCGTCTTTTTCCTGCGGCAACAGCTGGTTTAGCCCCGATAAAAACTGGAACGCGTCCGGGGAACGATAGAGCACATTCGTCAGGCACAGGTTGTCGGTATGTTCATACATGTGGCGGTCGTGATCGCGTACAAAGCAGACCGTACCCCCGCTGATGGTGTACGGCTGGCCGTTAAAAACGTGAATGCCCGTTCCATGCTCAACAATCACAATTTCATGAAAATCATGGTGATGCTCCGGAAAGGCCGCCTGCGGCAGGCGCGGCTCAATCGCAACGGGCGAATGTCCGGAAGGGAAAAAATCCACGCTGTGCAGTACGGTCATAACGGCCACCACCAATGAGAAATGTTCTCAAAATAGTAATTAAGGGGCGCGATTCTCACCTTCAATTTTCGACAGCAAAGCACGCAAAGCCTGTCGGATTTTTAAGAAACAGCGGGAAAGATCGGGAAATGCGGCAACCGTCACATGGCCTGACATCCGCGCCATAACTGGAAACTGTGAACTCCCTCACGTTCATCTTTGATTTCTTGCCAGCCGCGGATTTTGCCTGTCAGTGGCGAGAAGGTCTGTTTTTCCTTCCTTTCTTACACTCTCCGGTAATGACTTAAAGAAGGACCGGAACATGACTCTTCGCCATTGTGTCGCTGTCGATTTAGGCGCCTCCAGCGGCCGCGTAATGCTGGCCTGCTACGCCCCTGAACAGCGCACGCTGACTCTTCGCGAGATCCACCGTTTTGTTAACTGCCTGCAAAAGCAGGACGGCGTGGACACCTGGGATATTGACAGCCTGGAAGCTGAAATCCGCACTGGCCTGAACAAGGTCTGCGAAGAAGGCATTCTGATTGACAGTATTGGGATTGATACCTGGGGCGTGGATTATGTCCTGCTCGACCGCGACGGCGCGCGCATCGGTTTGCCGGTGTCGTATCGCGACAGCCGTACCGACGGCGTGATGGCCCGCGCCATTGAACAGCTTGGCAAAGCGGACATCTACGGGCGCAGCGGCATTCAGTTTTTACCGTTCAATACGCTATATCAGCTGCGTGCGCTGGCGGAACAGCAGCCGGCGCTGATTAAAAACGTCGCCCACGCGCTGCTGATCCCCGACTATTTTAGCTATCGCCTCACCGGCAATCTGAACTGGGAATATACCAACGCCACCACCACGCAGTTGGTCAACATAAACTCCGATAACTGGGATGAACGCCTGCTCAACTGGACCGGCGTCTCCGCCGCCTGGTTTGGTACGCCGACGCATCCCGGCAATGTGATCGGTCACTGGATTTGCCCGCTGGGCAATCAAATTCCCGTCGTCGCGGTGGCAAGCCACGACACCGCCAGCGCTGTAATCGCCTCTCCGCTCGCCAGCAAAGACGCGGCGTATCTCTCGTCCGGCACCTGGTCGCTGATGGGTTTTGAGAGCAAAACGCCGTACACCAGCGATGCGGCGCTGGCAGCCAATATCACCAACGAAGGCGGCGCGGAAGGCCGCTATCGGGTGCTGAAAAATATCATGGGGCTGTGGCTACTCCAGCGCGTGCTGAAAGAGCAAAACGTCTCCGACCTGTCGGCGCTGATTGCCGATACCGAAGCGTTGACAGCGTGCCGTTTCGTGATCAACCCGAACGACGATCGCTTTATCAATCCGGCCAATATGAGCGCCGAGATTCAGGCCGCCTGTCGCGAAACACACCAGCCTGTTCCTGACACCCCAGCCGAGCTGGCGCGCTGTATTTTCGACAGCCTCGCGCTGCTGTACGCCGACGTGCTGCAAGAGCTGGCAGCACTGCGCGGCAAACCCTTCAGCCAGCTGCATATCGTGGGCGGCGGCTGCCAGAACAATCTGCTGAATCAGCTGTGTGCCGACGCCTGCGGGATCTCCGTCGTGGCGGGTCCTGTAGAGGCCTCCACGCTCGGCAATATCGGCATCCAGTTGATGACGCTGGACGAACTCACCAACGTGGACGATTTCCGCACCGTGGTCACGGGCAACTATGCCCTCACCACGTTTACCCCTAATTCCTGCCATGAAATTGCCCGCTACCGAGCGCAGTTTCAGCAAAAACGACTGACTAAGGAGCTTTGCGCATGACCACTCAACTTGAACAAGCCTGGGAACTGGCTAAACAGCGTTTCGCCGACGTCGGCGTGAATGTCGACGAGGCGCTGCGCCAGCTCGATCGTCTGCCGGTTTCCATGCACTGCTGGCAAGGCGATGACGTCGCAGGCTTTGAAAATACCGGCGCCGCGCTGACGGGCGGTATTCAGGCCACCGGTAATTATCCAGGCAAAGCGCGTAACGCGACCGAGCTGCGCGCCGATCTGGAGCTGGCGTTGAGCTTAATCCCGGGCCCAAAACGCCTGAATCTGCATGCGATTTATCACGAAGCTCCAGAGCCAGTCGCGCGTAACGAAATCAAACCGGAACACTTTAAGAACTGGGTTGAGTGGGCAAAAGCCAACAAACTCGGGCTGGATTTCAACCCGTCCTGCTTCTCACATCCGCTGAGCGCCGACGGTTTTACCCTGTCTCACGCAGATGATGAAATTCGCCAGTTCTGGATCGACCACGTGAAGGCCAGCCGCCGCGTGTCCGCTTATTTTGGCGAACAGCTTGGTACGCCGTCAGTGATGAACATCTGGATCCCGGACGGCATGAAAGACATCACCGTCGACCGCCTGGCCCCACGCCAGCGCCTGCTGGCGGCGCTCGATGAGATCATCAGCGAAAAGATAAATCCGGCGCATCACATCGATGCCGTGGAAAGCAAGCTGTTCGGTATCGGCGCGGAAAGCTACACCGTCGGCTCGAACGAGTTCTACATGGGTTACGCCACCAGCCGCCAAACCGCGCTGTGCCTGGATGCTGGCCATTTCCATCCAACGGAAGTGATCTCCGACAAAATCTCCGCCGCCATGCTGTACGTACCGCGCCTGCTGCTGCACGTCAGCCGTCCGGTGCGTTGGGACAGCGACCACGTGGTGCTGCTGGATGACGAAACCCAGGCCATCGCCAGCGAAATCATCCGCCACGATCTGTTCGACCGCGTGCACATTGGCCTCGACTTCTTTGACGCCTCTATCAACCGCATCGCCGCATGGGTGATTGGTACGCGCAATATGAAAAAAGCCCTGCTGCGCGCGCTGCTGGAGCCAACCTCTGCGCTGAAACAGCTGGAAGAAAACGGCGACTACACCGCGCGTCTGGCGCTGCTGGAGGAGCAAAAATCCCTGCCGTGGCAGGCCATCTGGGAAATGTACTGCCAGCGCAACGACGCGCCCGTCGGCAGCCAGTGGCTGGACAACGTGCGGGCCTATGAGAAAGAGGTGTTGAGTCAACGCGGGTAACACAACCCTCACCCCTGCCCTCTCCCTGAGGGAGAGGGAGAAAAGAACAGTCCTCTCCCTGTGTGGGAGGGGAGAAACAGCTCCGAAACAGTCCTCTCCCTGTGTGGAAAGGGAGAAAACCGCACCGAAAACAGTCCCCTCTCCCTGTGTGAGAGGAGAAACAGCACCGAACAGTCCCCTCTCCCTGTGGGAGAGGGCTAGGGTGAGGGCATCAGGCCTCACCGAATACCAGATTTTGTAGGCCGGGCAAGCGCAGCGCCACCCGGCTCGTTGAAGGAAAGAGAAACTATGCAGACCATCACCAACGCCTGGTTCGTCCAGGGCATGATTAAAGCCACCACCGACGCCTGGCTGAAAGGCTGGGACGAGCGCAACGGCGGCAACCTGACGCTGCGTCTTGACGATGCAGATATCGCGCCGTTCGAGGCGGATTTTCACCACAAGCCGCGCTATATCGCGCTGAGTCAGCCGATGCCGCTGCTCGCCAATACGGCGTTTATCGTCACGGGCTCCGGTAAGTTCTTCCGCAACGTGCAGCTCGATCCGACCGCGAATTTAGGCGTGGTAAAAGTGGACAGCGACGGCGCGGGGTATCACATTCTTTGGGGGCTGACGAACGACGCGGTACCGACGTCCGAGCTGCCGGCGCATTTCCTCTCCCACTGCGAACGTATTAAAGCGACCGATGGGAAAGACCGCGTGATCATGCACTGTCATGCCACCAACCTGATCGCACTGACTTACGTGCTGGAAAACGACAGTGCGTTCATCACCCGCAAACTGTGGGAAGGCAGCACCGAATGTCTGGTGGTGTTCCCGGACGGCGTGGGCATTTTGCCGTGGATGGTGCCGGGTACCGACGAGATCGGCCAGGCGACGGCGCAAGAGATGCAAAAACATTCTCTGGTTCTGTGGCCGTTCCACGGTGTGTTCGGCAGCGGTCCGACGCTGGATGAAGCCTTTGGCCTGATCGATACCGCCGAGAAATCCGCCGAAGTGTTGGTCAAAGTCTATTCCATGGGCGGAATGAAACAGACCATTACTCAGGAAGAACTGATTGCACTGGGCAAACGCTTTGACGTGAACCCGATGAAATCGGCGTTAGCGCTATACAAATAACAACATCGCGCCCCGCTCACTGAGACGGGGCGAAAAACACCTGCAATCCCTACACATATTCCCTATGGATTTCGCGGTGCAGGAAGGCGGCTTCGCAGTGAATCCCCAGGCGCTTACAAAAGTAAGTGGCTGGGGTGAGCGAGAAAGCCAACGCACCCGCAACGTGATAGACGACGGGAATCACCCTAAGTGGAGTCAAAGCAATGAAAATAAAGACAAGCTTAATCCTCACCGTTGCCGCTCTGGCGTTGTCCGGTTCCGCATTAGCAGAAGTCAAAATCGCCCTGGTGGCGAAATCCCTCGGGAATGGATTCTTCGAAGCCGCGAACGTCGGCGCACAGGAGGCGGCCAAAGAGTTGGGTGATGTGAAAGTGATTTACACCGGCCCCACGACGACCACCGCTGAAGCGCAGATCGAAGTGTTAAACGGCTTGATCGCACAGGGCGTGGATGCGATCGCCATTTCCGCTAACGATCCGGATGCCCTGGTTCCGGTACTCAAAAAAGCCATGCAGCGCGGCATTAAAGTGGTGTCGTGGGATTCTGGCGTGGCAAAAGCCGGGCGGCAGATCCACCTGAATCCGTCTAATAATGCGCTGATCGGTGAAACCAACGTCAAGCTGGCGGCAGACGCATTGAAAGCTCTGAACGTGGAAAAAGGCGATGTGGCGGTACTGAGCGCGACGCCGACCTCCACTAACCAGAACACCTGGATTGCCGAGATGAAAAAGGTGCTGCCGAAGTACCCGTCCGTCAATCTGGTGACCGTGGCCTACGGCGATGATCTCTCTGACAAAAGCTACCGCGAAGCGGTTGGCCTGTTGAAAACCTATCCTGATTTGAAAGTGATTGTCTCGCCGTCCTCCGTCGGCATTGTCGCTGCCGCGCAGGCAGTAAAAGACCAGGGAAAAATCGGCAAAGTGTACGTCACCGGTCTGGGCTTGCCGTCTGAAATGGCGGGCGCAGTGAAATCCGGCGCGAGCAAAAGTTTCGCTATCTGGAACCCAATCGATCTCGGCTACGCCGCCACCTATCTGGCAGACGATCTGGTGAAAGGCACCGCCACCAAAGACGAAGCCAGCATGGGCAAACTGGGCAAAGTGAAGCTTGATGCCGACGGCAGCGGCGCGATGGCTGAGCCGTTCGTTTACGATGCCAGCAATATTGATAAGTTCTCGAAAATCTTCTGATCCTTTCTCCCGCTCCCTGTGGGAGAGCACCGGGGTGAGGGCTGTATTTCCCCTCATCCAAACGCTCTCCTGAGGGAGAGGGGATACTTTGGAGAACTATCATGACCCCATTGCTTCAACTCAACGGCATCACCAAGATTTTCCCGGGCGTGCGCGCTCTTGAGAACGTGCAGCTTGAGCTTTGGCCCGGCAAAGTCACCGCCCTTATCGGCGAAAACGGCGCGGGCAAATCGACGCTGGTCAAAGTGATGACCGGCATTTACCAGCCTGAAGAGGGCGAAATCCTCTACAAAGCGATCCCCATTCAGCTCCCGACGCCGGAATCGGCGCACAAAGTCGGGATCACCGCCATTCATCAGGAAACCGTGCTCTTCGATGAACTGTCGGTGACGGAAAATATTTTCGTCGGTCAGTATCTGCACAAAGGCTTTTTCAAAAAGCTCGACTGGCCGGAAATGCACCGTCGCGCGCAGGAGATTTTGTCACGGCTCGAGGTGCAAATTGACCCGCGCGCCACGCTCAAAACCCTGAGCATTGCTCAACGTCATATGGTGGCCATCGCCCGTGCGCTGTCGTTCGAGGCACAGGTGGTTATCCTCGATGAGCCCACCGCTGCATTGTCTCAGCATGAAATCCTCGAGTTCTATCACATCGTTGAGCGCTTAAAGCAGGAAGGCAAAGCCATTCTGTTTATCTCGCACAAATTCGACGAGATTTTCGAGCTGGCGGATCACTACACCATTTTGCGCGACGGCGTGTTTGTCGGTGCGGGCGCGATGAATGACATCACCGAAGAGCGCATGGTCTCAATGATGGTGGGCCGTGCCATTACCCAAACCTTCCCAAAGGTGGCGTGCGAAAAAGGCGAGACGGTGCTGGAGGTCAACGATCTCTGCCATCCGACCGAATTCGCACACATTTCGTTCTCACTGCGCAAAGGCGAAATCCTCGGCTTTTACGGCCTGGTCGGTGCAGGACGTACCGAGCTGATGCAGGCGCTGTCTGGCGTCACGCGCCCGTCCTCCGGGCAAATCGTGCTGAACGGCAAAGCGCAACAGTTCCGCCAGCCGTCCGACGCCATCAAAGCAGGGATTGTCTGCGTGCCGGAGGAGCGGCAAAAACAGGGGGCGATTATTGCTCTGCCGATTGCGCAAAACATCAGCCTGCCGCAGCTCGGCAAGCTCAACCCCAACGGCGTGTTAAATGACCGCCGCGAATGGGCGCTGGCGGACGAATACGCGACGCGTCTGCAGGTGAAGGCCTTTAGCTGGAAACAGCCTGTCGAAACGCTCTCCGGCGGCAATCAGCAAAAAGTGGTTATCGGCAAATGGCTGGCGACGCATCCAGACGTGATAATCCTCGATGAGCCGACAAAAGGCATCGATATTGGCTCAAAAGCGGCCGTGCATCAGTTTATGTCCGAGCTGGTTGGACAGGGGCTGGCGGTGATCATGGTGTCGTCGGAGCTGCCGGAAGTGATGGGTATGGCTGACCGCATTATCGTGATGCACGAGGGGTTGATGGTGGCGGAATATCAGGCGGGCGGCGCAACGGCGGAAACCATCGTCAGCGCGGCCAGCGGTGCAAAACAGGAGGCGGCGTAATGATAAAGCAACTGCTGAAGCACCGTGAGGCGCTGTTGGGTGCCGTGATCGTGCTGATGATTCTCGCCATCGGTAGCCGCGTGCCGTCATTTATCGCGCCGGGCAATCTGGTGGAGATGTTCAACGACACCGCCATTCTGATCATTCTCGCGCTCGGTCAGATGATGGTGTTGCTGACCAAAGGCATCGACCTGTCGATGGCGGCAAACCTGGCACTGACCGGGATGATTGTCGCGCTGATTAATTTCCATTATCCGGCTGTTCCCGTCTGGACGCTGCTGATTCTGGCCACCGGGCTTGGGTTGTTGATGGGCGCGATCAACGGCCTGCTGGTGTGGAAGCTCGGCATCCCGGCGATTGTGGTGACGCTCGGCACCATGAGCATTTACCGCGGAATTATCTTTTTGCTCTCCGGCGGCGGCTGGGTGAACTCCAACCAGATGGGCGCGGATTTTCTCGCCCTGCCGCGCACAGCGATTTTAGGTCTGCCCGTGCTGAGCTGGTGTGCGGTTGCCGCGCTGCTGTTAGTGGGTTATTTCCTGCGCTACAGCCGCACCGGACGCGCCCTTTACACTGCGGGCGGCAACGCGACGGCGGCGTATTACACCGGGATTAACGCCGGGAAAATGCAGTTCGTCAGCTTCTGCCTGTCGGGCGCGCTGGCCGGATTCTGCGGCTATCTGTGGATCTCGCGCTTCGCGGTGGCCTACGTCGATGTGGCAAACGGGTTTGAGCTACAGGTCGTGGCGGCGTGCGTGATTGGCGGCATCAGCACCATGGGCGGCACCGGGCGTGTGCTCGGCTGCCTGTTCGGCGCGCTGTTCCTCGGCATTATCAATAACGCGCTACCGGTAATTGGCGTTTCGCCGTTCTGGCAAATGGCGATTTCCGGCACGGTGATTGTGATTGCAGTGCTGCTTAACGAACGCGGCAATAAACGCAAAGGACGGCTGATCTTGCGCGATGCGGCGCTGGCACGTCAGAAACAGGCGGTGAACTCATGAGCAAAATGATGACGTCGGAAGAGATCAACACTACGACTGCGCCCACGGGGATTTTCCAGCGTCTGCTGTGCTGGGAAGGATTTTTGCTGGCGGTGACTCTGGCAGTGTTTGTGGTCAATGCGTTCGCCTCGCCCTATTTCCTCGATATCTGGAATCTGTCGGACGCGACGTTTAACTTCACCGAAAAAGCGATCATCGTGCTGCCGATGGCGATGCTGATTATCGCCCGCGAAATCGATCTGTCGGTGGCGTCGACCATCGCGCTGAGCTCCACGGTGATGGGCTTTTGTGCGGCGGCGGGGGTGGATACACCGCTGCTGGTTTGTGTGGGATTAGGCGTTGGGCTGCTGTGCGGATTGTTCAACGGCCTGCTGGTGACCCGCTTTAACCTGTCGTCGATTGTTATCACTATCGGCACCATGAGTCTGTATCGCGGCATTACCTACATTTTGCTCGGCGATCAGGCGCTGAACAGCTATCCCGAAAGCTTCGCCTGGCTGGGTCAAGGCTACGTGTGGGGCGCGCTGTCATTCGAATTTGCGCTGTTCATCGTGCTGGCGACGGTGTTTGCCTTCGTGTTGCATCGCACCAACTTTGGTCGCCGCACCTACGCCATCGGCAACAATCCAACCGGGGCGTGGTATTCCGGCATCAACGTGAAACGTCACAACTTACTGCTGTTTGCGCTGGTGGGGCTGATGTCCGGGCTGGCGTCGGTATTGCTCACCTCGCGTTTAGGCAGCACGCGCCCGACGATTGCAATGGGCTGGGAGCTGGCGGTTGTCACGATGGCGGTGCTCGGCGGTGTCAATATTCTCGGCGGGTCCGGCAGCATGGTGGGCGTGATTATCGCCGCCTTCCTGATGGGGCTGGTCACCTTTGGCCTGAGCCTGCTGAATGTGCCCGGCATTGTGATGTCGGTGATTATCGGTGCGATGCTGATTGTGGTGATCTCCCTGCCGATTATCACTCGCCGGATGATGCAGCGAAGACGGATTTGAGTCCCCTCATCCCTAGGGGTGAAAAAACACACCGAGCAGCCGCCTCTCCCCCTGGGAGAGGGCCGGGGCGAGGGGAACAGGATTTCCCAAAATCAATGTTAAGGAGAATTATCATGAGCTTTATGTTGGCGCTTCCCAAAATCAGCCTGCACGGCGCGGGCGCAATCGGCGATATGGTCAATCTGGTGGCAAACAAACAGTGGGGTAAAGCGCTGATTGTTACCGACGGACAGCTGGTGAAAATGGGCCTGCTCGACAGCCTGTTTACGGCGCTGGACGCCCACCAGATGTCCTATCATCTGTTCGATGACGTGTTTCCAAATCCGACCGAAGCGCTGGTGCAGAAAGGGTTTGCAGCGTATCAGGATGCGGATTGTGATTACCTGATTGCCTTCGGCGGCGGCAGCCCGATTGATACCGCAAAGGCGATTAAAATCCTGACGGCGAATCCTGGCCCGTCCACCGCCTATTCGGGCGTCGGGAAAGTCAAAAATGCAGGCGTGCCGCTGGTGGCGATCAATACCACGGCGGGTACGGCGGCAGAAATGACCAGCAACGCGGTGATTATCGATACCGTGCGCCAGGTGAAAGAAGTCATTATTGATTCGAACATTATCCCGGATATCGCCGTGGATGACGCCAGCGTGATGCTCGATATTCCCGCTTCCGTCACTGCGGCAACGGGGATGGATGCGCTGACGCACGCCATCGAAGCTTATGTGTCTGTTGGTGCGCACCCGCTGACCGACGCCAACGCGCTGGAAGCCATTCGCCTGATCGCGCTGTGGCTGCCGAAAGCGGTCGATGACGGGCATAATCTGCAAGCCCGTGAGCAGATGGCCTTTGGTCAGTATCTGGCGGGTATGGCGTTTAACAGCGCCGGTCTGGGGCTGGTGCATGCCCTTGCCCATCAACCCGGCGCGACGCACAACCTGCCGCACGGCGTGTGCAACGCCATCCTGCTGCCGATCATCGAAAACTTTAACCGTCCCAATGCGGTCGCACGTTTTGCCCGCGTGGCACAGGCGATGGGCGTTGAGACGCAGGGAATGAGCGACGACGCGGCAAGCATGTCAGCGATTCAGGCCATCCGCGATCTGAGCACGCGCGTCGGCATTCCATCGGGCTTTAGCCAACTCGGCGTAACCCAAGCGGATATCGAAGGCTGGCTGGACAAAGCGCTGGCTGACCCCTGCGCACCGTGCAACCCGCGTACCGCCAGCCGCAACGAAGTACGCGAGCTGTATCTGGAGGCATTATGATCCGCAAAGCTTTTGTGATGCAGGTGAACCCAGATTCACACGACGAATATGAGCGCCGCCACACGCCGATCTGGCCAGAACTGGAATCGGTCCTGAAAGACCACGGTGCGCACCATTACGCCATTTATCTGGATAAAGCCCGCAATCTGCTGTTTGCGACCGTCGAGATTGAATCGGAAGAGCGCTGGAACGCGGTGGCACAAACCGACGTTTGCCAGCGCTGGTGGAGGCACATGCGTGACGTCATGCCCTCGAATCCGGACAACAGCCCGGTGAGTGCAGAGCTGAAAAGCGTGTTTTACCTGGAGTAAGCTTTTTGCGCTGCCGCATGAACTCGCGGCAGCGCCTTGTTTTTAACTGGCCTGCACCGTGTTCCCTCTTGCGGCAATCTGCTGTTTGCTACTCAGCGTAAATGCCGAAATCACCGTTATCGTCAGCACAATACAGCCCAGCATCAGGTAGGTGTCCTGGAAGCCGATCCGGTCATACATATTTCCGGCAAAGGCGGACAGGAAAATCGCCGCCGACTGTTTGGCAAAATTGAAACCTATCAGATAGATCGTCGCAGACAGTCGGGTATCAAACACGCCGGTAATGTATTTGAACGCGCCCACCAGCAGGAACGGCACTTCCAGCGCATGCAGCATTTTCAGGGCGATCACTTCTACCACCGTGGTGGCGAACGACGAGCCGATAATGCGCGTCGCCATGATCAGTCCGGCAATCAGCAGCGTATTTTTTGCGCCAATGCGGTTAATGATCCACGGCGAGCAGAACATGATAATCGCGTTACAAATTTCCCCTGCCGTCGTCGCAAATCCGAAGGCTCGCGTGCCTTCTTCTGGGGTGGCGAAGAATGATTTAAAGAAGGTGGCAAACTGCTGATCGAACACGTCGTAGACGCACGCCACGCCAATCACGTACAAAATAAACATCCACATTTTGCGCTGACGGAACAGGCTCATGACGGTTTTAGCGGTGATTTGCGGCTGGTTTGCGCCGAGCGCGTTCATCACTTCCGCCGTCTGGTTTGGCTTCGGCCTGGCGACGACTAACAGCAGCATAAGCAGCAACGCCGCCCCAGACCCCATCCAGAACACCAGCGACGGATCGATGCTGAACAGCACGCCACCCGTTGAGGCGCAAAGTCCCCAGCCCAGACAACCGAACATGCGCGCTTTGCCATATTCGAAGAAGCTGTTGCGGCTGACGCGTTCGATGTAGGCCTCAATGGCACCCGACCCCGCCGAGAAGACAAAGCCGATATACAGCCCGCCGCTTAGCGCCCCAAGCCAGATACTGGTTTTTAACAGAGGCGCGAAGACATACAGGAAAAACGGGGCGAACAAAAACAGCAGTACCGCGATTATCCATAGCAGATGTTTTTTCAGCCCCAGTTTGTCAGAAATCACGCCCAGCACTGGCTGGAAGGCGATCGCAGAAAGCGAAATACAGGAGAAAACAATCCCGGTATGGGTTTTGTTAAGGCCGATGACATCCGACAGCCAGATCGGCAGGAACGGAAAACAGGTGGCCATGATAAAGAAGTAGAGAAAGAAGAACGCCCCGAAAATCCAGAAATTAGGGTTGTCTTTGTGGGTACAGGCAGTCGTGTTCATTATTTTTATCCTCAACTGAGGGCCGGCTATCCGGCCCGTCACCTTTACACGCGTTCAACGCCAATCAGAATGGCGGTTTCCGGATCCAGAATCGGCAGCGCAATGCCTGCCTGCATCAACCATTCGCCGCTCACCGTTTGCGGCTCTTCCATCCACGCCGGGAGCTTGCGCATGGTGTGCCCGCCCTCGCCCGTTAGACAAATATTCGGATGATCGAGCAGCGTGATGCGGTACTGTGCGCTCGCCTCCAGCCCCGGCATGCGCAGCGGCATCATCAGCGTGTAATCTGGCATCGCCAACTGGCTGACAATAAACAGCCCCTGCCCTTTGTCGCCACTCACGATACCGTGCGCCAGCGTGCTGGCATCCGGCATATCCACGCGCCACTGCGTGCCATGATGAATCACCTCACGCCACTGCTTGTGCAGCGCGGCGTAGTGGCGATACCCGTCTCGCTCGTGCTCATCGACACTCAGCGGATCCAGCTCCAGTCCCATATGACCAAACAGCGCGGTCAGGCCCCGGAAGGCGATACTGTGCTGGCGGAATGTGGCGTGGCATTTATGATGACCGATATGCGCGCCTATCACCTCCGGCGGGAAGAAATAGCTCATACCGCGCTGGATGGTGTTGCGCTCCAGCGCATCATTGTTGTCCGACGCCCAAAAACGGTGGCAGCGGGTCAGCACTTCATAATCGATACGCCCACCGCCCGACGAGCAGGATTCAAATTCAACCTGCGGGAAGCGTTCACCCAATACATCCAGCAGACGGTAGAACTGGCGGGTTTGCGCGTCGGCGGCAGCTTTACCGTTATGGGCAGGCTGCACCAGCTCGCGGTTCATGTCCCACTTTACGTAATCAATCGCGTGTTCACCGAGAAGCCAGCTCAGGCGCTCGAGTAAATAATCAAAGGCTTCAGGAATGTTCAGATTGAGCACCCACTGATGGCGTCCTGTGGCCTGCGTGTAGCCCGGCAGAGCCAGCACCCAGTCGGGGTGAGCGCGGTACAAATCCGAATCAGGGCTGATCATCTCGGGTTCGACCCAAATCCCGAACTCCATGCCAAGATTTTTGACGTGGTTAATCACCGGCGTTAAGCCGTCAGGATATTTTCTCTCATCAAGATACCAGTCACCCAGCGCGCCGTGGTCGTTATTGCGCCCCTTAAACCAGCCGTCGTCGATGATAAAACGCTCCACGCCGAGCCCAGCGGCTTCGTCCGCCATTCGCATGATGTAGTGCGGATCGTGGTCGAAGTAGATCCCTTCCCAGGTATTGAGATGCACCGGGCGCGGTTTGTTTTCCGGGAAGCGAATGATATTTTTACGCAGATAGCGGTGGAACTGCTGACTCATGCCGTTTAGCCCGTGGGCGGAATAGCTGGCGTAGAGGCGTGGCGTCCACAGCGTTTCACCCTCTTCCACCGCCATTTCGCCTGGCAGATAGAGCGCCTCAGCCTGCAGATAACGGCGACCGTCTGTTTTGGCTTCGGCACGCAGGCGGTGGTTGCCGCTCCATCCCAAATGTACGCCCCACACGTCGCCATGCATTTCGTTAAACGATGGCGTGCCGGTCATCAGGGCCGGGAAATGTTCATGAGAAGAGCGCCCGCGACGGCTTTCAATCACAAAGCTGTCGTGCTCAAGCGTGACGCGATGCGGCTGAAACTCGCGGATCCAGCGGCCATGAAAGGCCATCACTTCCTGGGCGCGCTCGGCGATTGGCAGCGTGACGGCGAGCCTGTCGACCTGCCACGGCTGTGCGCGTAAATTCGTCAGGCCGTGACGCACCACCAGCACACCGCTCTCATCGAGGGCAATTTCACTGGTCAGACGTAACCCTGCATTGTCATCTTCGGCGGTGATGGAAAGATGTTGTCCTTCCTGCGCCACAGCAATCGTTTTGAATATCGGTGAACCGTCGAGTCCCTGACGATGGCCTTCAATGCCGGGCGCGCCAAACAATCCGTGGCCCAGCTCTGCCATCAGCGTCAGCGGGATATCAACATCCAGTCGGCCGTTGGCAATCGGGCGGGAAAGGCTTTGCACATCTTGCGGAGAAAAGTGGCGAAGATGCGGCCCCCAGTAAAGAATTTCGGCGAATGGGTGCGTTTTTATCACCACGTCAACCGAATGGCTTTCGAGTCGTAAAATGAAATCGTGCATCGGACATCTCCTGTCATCAGATGTCCTGAGTGTTGATCCGAAACGTTTCGGATACCAACCTAAACGTTTCGGATTTGTGATCGGTTTATGATTTTAACGCGTTTAGGCGGTTTCGCCTGGCGAGAATTCAGGTTGCCACAGCACCTGAAGTTGAGAGAGGTCATCGCCGCCAATCAGCTGGCGCACCATGTCAGCAATTTGTTTGCCTACGCCCTGCCGGGTGGACTGAATCACCGCCGCTACGTCGGTCTCAACAATGCTGTCCTGCGGTAGGCCGTCATACACGATCAGCGCCACCGCGTGTTCACCGCTTAAACGCCCGGCTTGCGCCAGCGCCATGGCGGCCCCGTCACCGTGGGTGTTGCAATCGGTGATAATGGCGCTCGGCGGTTGTGCGAGCGCGAGCAGCGCTTGCGTGGCGTTATACCCTGCGCGACGAGATGGCGGCATAGCGCGCAGCCATTCGCTGGACAGTCCGGCTTCACACAGTGCATCGAGATAACCCTGTCGACGCTGGGTTATGAACGCCTGATTATTGCTTTCACCCAGCAGCGCAATACGCTGATGACCTTTTGCAATCAACCAGCGTGTGGCGTTATACGTCCCGGCGTAGTTGTCAAAATCAAACCAGGCGTAAGGCTGCGGCAACTGACTGCGACCCAGCGCCAGGAAAGGGAATCCCGCCGCCTGAAGCTGTTCAAGACGCGGATCGTGATCGAGCGTATGCGCCACAATCAACGCATCCACGCGCCGGCTTTGTACCATGCGCATATAGCTGTGTTTGTCGGCCAAATCGTCGTCCGCGATCAGCAGCAAATCGATCTCATGTCGCGCCAGTTCGTGGCTAATTTCGCCGACCATATCCATAAACACGCTGTTATTGAGCGGAACCGGATGCACCGGAAACACCAGCCCAACAGCGTCGATTTTGCCCATTTTCAGGCGACGGGCAAACGTATTCGGGCGATAGCCACGGCGCTGGGCTTCGGCTTCAACGCGCGCGCGCGTTTCGCTGGACACGTCATCATATCCGTTGAGGGCGCGACTGACGGTGGTAACGGACAGCCCCAGTTCTTTGGCAATGGCTTTAAGCGACATGATTTTCCGTGTCCTGCTGTTTAGTTTTGTTCCGCCACCATAAGCGCGTACGTATCTCGCTCAAGGGCTTTGAAGATATGCGGCTGGTCTGCGGGATAGCAAATATAGTCCCCTTCGCCCAGCTCTTCAGGCGCTTCCGTCAGGCCAACCAACGCCCGGCCTTGTGTCACAATAATGTGTTCCACTGACCCCGGCGGATGTGGCTGCGAAACGCGATCCGCGCCCGGCTGGGCCATCAGCATATACACATCGCGACGAGCGCCTGGCGGGCATGCGGCCAACAAAATCGCCTGATAATTTGCGTGCTCGGCGGTCACTTTTGTCCCTTCGCCACGACGAATTACCTGCGTGGTGGGCTGCTGCGGCTCCAGTAAACGGGCAAACGGAATGTCGAGTGCGACGCAAAGCGACCATAATGTTTCCAGGCTCGGATTGCCGTTGCCGGACTCTAGCTGAGAAAGCGTAGATTTCGCGATCCCGGCACGACGCGCGATTTCCGCCAGTGAAAGCCCGGTCCGGGTACGCTCTCGCACCAGACTTTTGGCGATAACGCTAATTGGCTGCGTCATAAAAAGGGCCTCTGTTCTATAAATCGAACGAATCGTTCATCTTGTAAAACAATATTGATGCGTTCATTATAATGGAAACTCGTTCGATATGGCTAAAATTGTATGAAGCATTATTTCTCCTGCCTGAAAGGCGACACGATAAAAGCAATCGTCCTGGTGTGCCTGGCCGTGGGCGTCGTTGGGGTGTCCTACGGTTCGCTGGCGATGGCGTATGGTTTCCCGATATGGGTGCCGTTTCTCCTTTCACTCACCGTGCTGGCAGGTGCATCGGAATTTATGTTTATCGGCATTGTCGCCAGCGGCGGAAATCCGCTTGCTGCAGCCGCCGCAGGGTTACTGGTTAATGCGCGCCATGTCCCGTTTGGTGTCACGGTGCGCGATCTGGTCGGCAAGCGCGGCGCGAGCTTTTTAGGCTGCCACATTATGAATGATGAAAGCGTGGTATTTGGTCTGTCGCAAAAGACGCCGGAGCAGCGCAAAGCAGCCTATTGGCTGTGCGGATTGGGCGTCGCCATCATCTGGCCGCTCGGCACGCTGCTGGGCGCAGGGGTGGGGAAATTATTGCCTGCGCCGGAGACCATCGGCCTGGACGCCGTTTTCCCGGCCATTTTATTGGCTTTGGTGGTGCCCGCGTTTAAGAATCGCACCACGCTTATCCGCGCCTGTAGCGGTGCGGCGCTGTCGCTGGCGGCGGTGCCGTTTGCACCCGTCGGTTTGCCGGTGTTGCTCTCGTTGCTGGGTCTCGCCGCGAGGAAGAAATAATGGGCAATATGACGGTTTTCATCCTCGGCATCGCCATTTTATCGGCGGGAACGTACCTGATGCGCCTCGGCGGCGCGAAGCTGGGGAATCGTTTAGCGCTTTCTGAGCGTTCTCAGGCGCTGCTATCCGATGCCGCAACGGTGCTGTTATTTTCCGTGGCGCTGGCAACCACCTTCTACGAAGGCGAACATTTTGCCGGAATGGCGCGGGTGACAGGTGTGGCGTTTGCGGTGTTTTTGGCGTGGCGGAAAATGCCGCTGATCGTGGTGATTTTTGCGGCGGCCATTGCCACTGCGCTACTGCGCCTGGCAGGCATAAACTAAAAAAGCGCCCCAGGGGCGCTCTTTCGACAGGTGATTCGCTTATTTAGTCAGTTCAGCGGTCATGTGAACCTGGTTACCGGTGAATGCCTGAGTAATTTTATAAGATGACGCGCCCGCTTCTTGTGCCTGAGCAGCAATTTTCGCTTCTGCACCGTCAATGGTGGTTGCGGTCGCGGTCACTGACTGAGCAGCAAATGAACCGAAAGAAGTAGCCAGTGCGATTACTGCAACAAAAGTTTTGATGTTTTTCATGATGTAAATCCTTCAGTAAGTTGTTTAGATAAGGCGTTATGCCTTGATGTGATAATAATAGGCCTCATCACCGACAACTAAAAGCGGAAGGATTTGCTCAGGTTATTCAAATTTACTGATCAATAATCAAGCGCTCAGGATGCGTATAAATCGTCACGCGTCCTGGTTTACAAAAGCCCACCAGCGTCAGATTGCAGCGCTGCGCTACCTCGACCGCCAGCGTCGTCGCCGCGGATACCGCGAACAGGATTTCAACGCCACACATCGCGGCTTTTTGCACCATCTCATAACTTGCCCGGCTGGACACCAGAACAGCACCCTGCTGCCACGCGTCACGTTCACCCGCACGACGGCCCAGCAGTTTATCGAGCGCGACGTGACGTCCTACATCTTCGTGTCCGCCTGCAATTTCACCCGACGGTAAAACCCAGGCGGCGGCATGCGTGCAGCCGCTCAGTTGACCAATGGGCTGAACATCGTTGAGATGCTCCAGAGCATGATCGAGCTGCCGGAGATTGAACGTCTGGGTGAACGGCAGCGGGGTAATGGGCTTGCCGATATCGTTGAGTTGCTCGACACCGCATACGCCGCAGCCCGTGCGACCAGCCAGCGCGCGGCGACGCTCTTTGAGCCCCATAAAGCGGCGGCTGGACAGCTCGATTTGTACTTCGAGACCGTTGCAGACGTTGACCACGTCCATGCCGTAGATTTCCTGAGGCTGCTCGATAATGCCTTCAGATAGCGAAAAGCCGATGGCGAACAGCTGGAGATCTTTAGGCGAAGCCATCATCACGACATGGGAAATTCCGTTGTAAACCAGCGCAACGGGCACTTCCTCCGCCAGAAAATCAGGGACGGAATGGGTAATGTGAGGGGGTCTGTGTACCGAATGTTCCACCACGCCCACAGGCAGTGTAGACAATTGGGCATCACGATTCTGTTTTGACACAACGGTATTCCTGAGCAACCACGTAGGTGAGACCTGCTATTGCATCATAAACCGCAGGCCTCGCGCATAGTATGGATCAACTTTTCGGCTCCCATACCCTTCAAGTTTACCTACTCCTTCTGGAGAGGCACAACGTTGACACCGATACAAAATCGTAACATCCCTTAAGTAAAATGTGATTAATATCACACTTTATAATCGTCATAGTGATAATACGCTCACTTTGTTTTAACACGGCGGGAACAGGCTTACCGACATTGTGGTATTCTCAACATATCCCTCGTGCAAATGGGGGAATAAATCAATTTTTCACCTTTGTGGTTCTTTCTCATCCATAAAGTAAAACAATAATGCCCCTAAATAACTCGCCTAACGGGTTAAACGCCCGCTGTCCGAGGAATGAAGGGTGGCAATGTCGAAACAAGGAGTGACCCATGCAGGTCAGCAGAAGGCAGTTCTTTAAGATCTGCGCTGGCGGTATGGCAGGCACGACGGTAGCCGCGCTGGGCTTTGCCCCAGGCGTCGCGCTCGCGGAAACACGGCAGTACAAACTGCTGCGCACCCGTGAAACCCGTAATACCTGCACTTACTGCTCTGTCGGTTGTGGGCTGTTAATGTATAGCCTCGGCGACGGCGCGAAAAACGCTAAAGCATCTATTTTCCATATCGAAGGTGACCCGGACCATCCGGTCAACCGTGGCGCGCTGTGCCCGAAAGGCGCAGGTCTGGTGGATTTCATCCACTCAGAAAGCCGCCTCAAATTCCCCGAGTACCGCGCGCCTGGATCTGATAAGTGGCAGCAAATCACCTGGGACGACGCATTTGACCGCATCGCTAAGCTGATGAAAGAAGATCGCGACGCCAACTTTATGCCGCAAAATGCGGACGGCGTAACGGTCAACCGCTGGCTCTCCACCGGGATGCTGTGTGCCTCGGCGTCCAGCAACGAAACCGGCTATTTAACGCAGAAATTCACGCGTGCACTCGGTATGCTCGCGGTCGACAACCAGGCGCGTGTCTGACACGGACCAACGGTAGCAAGTCTTGCTCCAACATTTGGTCGCGGTGCGATGACCAACCACTGGGTCGACATCAAAAACGCCAACCTCATCGTCGTGATGGGTGGGAACGCGGCAGAAGCGCATCCGGTGGGATTCCGCTGGGCGATGGAAGCCAAAATCCATAATGGCGCGAAACTGATTGTGATCGATCCCCGCTTCACGCGAACTGCGTCAGTGGCGGATTTCTACACCCCTATTCGATCGGGTACTGACATTACTTTCCTGTCGGGCGTTTTGCTGTATCTGCTCACCAACGAAAAATATAACCGTGAATACGCCGAAGCCTACACCAACGCCAGCCTGATCGTGCGTGAGGACTATGGCTTTGAAGATGGCCTGTTCAGCGGTTACGACGCCGAAAAACGCAAGTACGACAAAACCAGCTGGAACTACGAGCTGGACGAGAACGGCTTTGCGAAACGCGACACCACGCTGACGCATCCACGCTGTGTATGGAATCTGCTGAAAGAGCACGTTTCCCGTTACACGCCAGATGTGGTCGAAAACATCTGCGGCACGCCAAAAGCGGATTTCCTGAAAGTGTGCGAATACATTGCGGAAACCAGCGCCAAAGACAAAACGGCGTCGTTCCTGTATGCGCTCGGCTGGACGCAACACTCCGTCGGGGCACAGAACATCCGCACCATGGCGATGATTCAGCTGCTGCTCGGCAACATGGGGATGGCAGGCGGTGGCGTCAACGCCCTGCGCGGTCACTCCAATATTCAGGGGCTCACCGACCTTGGTCTGCTGTCACAAAGCCTGACGGGCTATATGACGCTGCCAAGCGAGAAGCAGACCGACCTCCAGACCTATCTGACTGCCAACACGCCGAAACCGCTGCTGGAAGGCCAGGTCAACTACTGGGGCAACTACCCGAAATTCTTCGTCTCAATGATGAAGGCCTTCTACGGCGACAAAGCGACGGCTGAGAACAGCTGGGGCTTTGACTGGTTGCCGAAGTGGGACAAAGGGTACGACGTGCTGCAGTACTTCGAGATGATGCACCAGGGCAAAGTGAACGGCTATCTGTGCCAGGGCTTTAACCCGGTCGCCTCGTTCCCGAACAAAAACAAGGTAGTGGAATCACTGTCCAAGCTGAAATTCCTGGTCACCATTGATCCGCTCAATACCGAGACCGCGACTTTCTGGCAGAATCACGGTGAATCGAACGACGTAGATCCGTCGAAGATTCAGACCGAAGTGTTCCGTCTGCCATCGACCTGCTTCGCCGAAGAGAACGGTTCGATCGTCAACTCCGGCCGCTGGCTACAGTGGCACTGGAAAGGCGCGGACGCCCCGGGCATCGCCATGAACGACGGCGAGATCCTGGCCGGTATCTTCATGCGCCTGCGTAAGATGTATGCGACCGAAGGCGGCGCCAATCCGGAACCGGTTCTGAACATGACCTGGAACTATTCGACGCCAGAAAATCCAGCGCCAGAAGAAGTGGCGATGGAGAGCAACGGTAAAGCATTGGCGGATATTATCGATCCGGCCACCGGCACCGTGCTGGCGAAGAAAGGTGAACAGCTGAGCACCTTTGCGCACCTGCGCGATGACGGCTCGACCTCCAGCGGTTGCTGGATCTTCGCCGGTAGCTGGACGCCGAAAGGCAACCAGATGGCTAACCGCGATAACGCCGATCCGTCAGGTCTTGGCAATACGCTGGGCTGGGCGTGGGCGTGGCCGCTGAACCGTCGAATTTTGTATAACCGCGCATCCGCCGATCCGCAGGGCAATCCGTGGGACCCGAAACGCCAACTCCTGAAATGGGACGGCGCGAAATGGGGTGGCGTCGATATTCCGGACTACAGCGCCGCCGCACCGGGCAGCGACGTGGGACCGTTTATCATGCAGCCTGAAGGGATGGGCCGCCTGTTTGCTATCGATAAGATGGCGGAAGGACCGTTCCCGGAACACTACGAGCCGTTTGAGACGCCGCTGGGCACTAACCCGCTGCACCCAAATGTTATCTCTAACCCGGCCGCCCGTATCTTTAAAGGCGATCTGGAAGCGCTGGGTAAAAAAGATAAATTCCCGTATGTCGGCACCACTTACCGCCTGACCGAGCACTTCCACTACTGGACCAAGCACGCGCTGCTTAATGCCATCGCGCAGCCAGAACAGTTTGTGGAGATCGGTGAGAAGCTGGCGAATAAGCTCGGCATCGCGCACGGCGACACGGTGAAAGTCTCGTCTAACCGTGGCTATATCAAAGCCAAGGCGGTGGTGACTAAACGTATTCGCACGCTGAATGTTCACGGCCAGCAGGTGGATACCATTGGTATTCCGATTCACTGGGGTTACGAAGGTGTGGCGAAGAAAGGCTTTATTGCCAACACCCTGACGCCGTTTGTCGGTGATGCAAATACGCAGACGCCGGAGTTTAAGGCTTTCCTCGTGAATGTGGAAAAGGTGTAAGGAAGACGACTTATGGCTTATCAATCGCAAGACATTATTCGTCGTTCCGCGACTAACGGTTTCACGCCCGCGCCTCAGGCGCGGGACCACCAGCAGGAAGTGGCGAAGCTTATTGACGTCACCACCTGTATCGGCTGTAAGGCCTGTCAGGTGGCGTGTTCCGAGTGGAACGATATCCGTGACGAAGTGGGACATAACGTCGGGGTGTACGATAACCCCGCCGATTTGACCGCGAAATCCTGGACGGTGATGCGTTTTTCGGAAGTGGAACAGAACGACAAACTGGAATGGCTGATCCGCAAAGACGGCTGTATGCACTGTGCCGATCCGGGCTGCCTGAAGGCGTGTCCGTCGGAAGGGGCTATCATTCAGTATGCCAACGGCATCGTCGATTTTCAGTCCGAGCAGTGCATTGGCTGCGGCTATTGCATCGCAGGCTGTCCGTTCGACGTCCCGCGCATGAACCCGGAAGACAACCGCGTCTACAAATGTACGCTGTGCGTTGACCGCGTGAATGTCGGCCAGGAGCCGGCCTGCGTGAAAACCTGTCCGACGGGCGCTATCCACTTTGGCTCAAAAGAGGATATGAAAACGCTGGCGGGCGAGCGCGTCTCCGAGCTGAAAACCCGTGGATATGACAACGCAGGTCTGTACGATCCGGCGGGTGTTGGCGGGACGCACGTGATGTATGTACTGCACCACGCCGACAAGCCGAATCTGTATCACGGCCTGCCGGAGAACCCGGAGATCAGCGCGACCGTGAAGTTCTGGAAAGGTATCTGGAAACCGCTGGCCGCCGTTGGCTTTGCGGCGACGTTTGCCGCCAGTATCTTCCACTACGTCGGTGTCGGTCCTAACCGTGCGGATGATGAAGAAGACAATCTTCATGAGGAAAAAGACACGCCTCGTGACGATCGTGAGGAGGAGCGCAAATGAGGAAACGTGACACCATCGTGCGCTACACCGCGCCCGAACGTATCAACCACTGGGTCACCGCTTTCTGCTTCATGCTGGCGGCGATAAGCGGGCTGGGATTTTTCTTCCCATCCTTCAACTGGCTGATGCAAATCATGGGCACCCCGCAGCTGGCGCGAATTCTGCACCCGTTTGTCGGCGTGATTATGTTTGCGTCCTTCATCATCATGTTTTTCCGTTACTGGCACCATAACCTAATCAATCGGGATGATATCTTTTGGGCGAAGAATATTCGTAAGATCGTCGTCAACGAGGAAGTGGGTGACACCGGGCGTTATAACTTCGGCCAGAAATGCGTATTCTGGGCGGCGATTATTTTCCTGGTTCTGCTGCTGGTGAGCGGTGTGATCATCTGGCGTCCGTACTTTGCGCCTGCTTTCTCAATCCCGGTGATCCGATTTGCGCTGATGCTGCATTCATTTGCCGCAGTAGCGTTAATTGTGGTTATCATGGTGCATATTTACGCGGCCCTTTGGGTCAAAGGCACCATTACCGCGATGGTGGAAGGATGGGTTACCAGTGCCTGGGCGAAGAAACATCACCCGCGCTGGTACCGAGAAGTTCGAAAGACAACGGAAAAGAAAACTGAATGAGTATTCGCATAATCCCGCAAGATGAGCTGGGTTCGAGCGAGAAACGCACGGCGGATTACATTCCGCCGTTGTTATTCCCCAGACTCAAGAACCTCTACAACCGCCGCGCAGAGCGTCTGCGCGAGCTGGCAGAGAACAATCCGCTTGGCGATTTCTTACGCTTCGCCGCGCTGATCGCCCATGCGCAGGAAGTGGTGCTGTACGATCACCCGCTGCAAATCGACCTGACCGCGCGCATCAAAGAAGCGAACGATCAGGGCAAGCCGCCGCTGGATATCCACGTTTTACCGCGCGATAAGCACTGGCACACGCTGCTGCACTCCCTGATTGCTGAGCTGAAGCCCGAGATGAGCGGCCCAGCGCTGGCAGTTATCGAGAATCTGGAAAAAGCCTCTGAGCTTGAACTGGAAGAGATGGCGAGCGCGCTGTTTGCTGCGGATTTCGCGCTAGTCAGCAGTGATAAAGCACCGTTTATTTGGGCTGCGCTGTCGCTCTACTGGGCGCAAATGGCCAGCCTGATTCCGGGCAAAGCGCGCGCGGAGTATGGCGAAGCCCGCCAGTTCTGCCCGGTCTGCGGCTCAATGCCGGTCACCAGCATGGTGCAAATCGGCACGACGCAAGGCCTGCGCTATCTGCACTGCAACCTGTGTGAAACCGAGTGGCACGTGGTGCGCATTAAATGCAGCAACTGCGAGCAGACCCGCGATCTGAACTACTGGTCGCTGGAAAACGAAAACGCGGCCGTTAAAGCGGAAAGTTGCGGTGATTGCGGGACGTATCTGAAGATTCTTTATCAGGAAAAAGACCCGAAAGTGGAAGCCGTCGCGGACGATCTCGCCACGCTGGTACTGGACGCGCATATGGAGCAAGAGGGCTTTGCCCGCAGCTCTATCAACCCGTTCCTGTTCCCGGGTGAAGGGGAGTAGTCTCCTGTCAAAAGCCGGGCGGCGTAAAGTCGCCCGGCCTACAAATTGTAGGGCGTGACCACATCAGGGATGTTACCGAAATCCTTGGTATTACGCGTAACCAGTTCAAGACGATGAATTTGTGCAGTAGCCAGAATAATGGCATCCGGGAGCTTCATTCGATACTCCTGCCGGAGATCAACACTCCGCTCAGCAACCTCTTGTGAAACACCAAGGACGTTAAACGCACTTAAGGCAATCCGGGTACGATGCTCCTGATGGTATTTTTTTGCTCCCACCATGACTTCCATCCAGGTGATGATGCTAATCGCATTTTGCGGCGGCCAACTCTCTAATGCGTGCTTTGCCTCTGCCCTTCCACTGAACAAGTCGATGAGAATATTGGTGTCAAAAAGAGCAGACCCTTTCGCCATTACCACTCCTCACGAAGCTTGCGCTGATAATCAACACCCTCTTCCTCACAGCCATGCCACAGGCCAAGGGCATCTGAGATCGTGCTTTCAGCCTGATCGTGTCTTTCAAGATATTGCTCAACGGCTTCCCGCAACAATTCAGCGCGAGGGACGTTCCGGTGCACCTTGAGGTCGTCCAGCCGTTTTATCACCTCGTCTGATAGATCGAGTAGAATTCTGCCCATGTCCCTTCCCGCCATCATGCTCATATATACCTCCAGTATATCATGCGTGGTGAATTAACCAGCAAAATACACCTGGTATTAGAAAGGCTAAAGAAGATTATGATAGCGAGAATGATTTCTGCGAGCCGCTTTCCAGAACAGCCACTAGACGTGCAGAACGACACGGCAAAGGAATCTTTTAAACGGGCCCGAAAGACGAATCGATCAGGCCATTACGACAGTCTTACTCTTCCTCGTTGCCGCCCTCTTCAAAGGCACCATACGGTTTCGCAGGCAGGACGATATAGGTTCCCTCGAACACAGCGCCCGACGTCTCGTCGCCAAACAGCTCTACCTGCATCTGCACGCGGGCTTTACGTCCACGCGCCAGACGGTCCAGATCGCCGCTCAGGCAGCCTAAATCGGCAATAGCGCTCGGTTTACCGCTGATGGGTCTGCTGTAACGAATATGCGCATCGGCAAGAATAATGGTCCCGCCAAGGTGACGTTCGCGCAGCATCAGCCAGATCAGCCCCCAGCCCGTCAGTGTCGCCAGCGAGAACAGACTCCCGGCGAACAGCGTATGGTGCGGATTTTGATTGCCGATTTCCGGCATGGTGGTAATGAATTTCTGGCCGGTATATTGCTGGATGCGTACGCCCATTTTCTCGCTGAGCGGAATGTGCTGATACCAGGCCTGCTGAAGCTGACCGCACCAGTCGCCGCGATGCAGAATATCATCGAGTGAAGCGATCGGTTTAATCATCAGGAAGTGGCGAATCGGCGTGGTTTGCGGCGCGGTAATTTCGCCTTCGTTGACGAATCCCAGCTTGGAGAAAAACTCGACCGCATCTTCGCGGGCACTGCAGGTGACGCGCTTTACGCCCTCCTGACGGGCCACGGACTCCAGCGTCATCGCCATCAGGGTGCCCAGACCTTTGTCCTGTACGGAGGGATGCACCGCCATAAAGCGGATGGAGGCTTCATAGTCGGCGTTGATGTATAAGCGGCCGACCGCAACCAGATTCCCCTCTTCGTCCACCACCATCTGATGGTGCGCCATCGCATCCCAGGCATCACGCTCTGAGCCTTTCGGCTGATGCAACGGTTTGCGCAGCATTTCCCAACGGAAATGGTAGTAAACCTCTAACTCTTCTTCTGTTTGCGGTACGCGTAGATGATACATAGCGGTACTCTCTCTTGTTACCCGCGGCCAGGCCGCCAGCTGGCTCATACCTGCAGCCAGAAGGTGACGGGGCCATCGTTCACCAGCGAAACCTGCATATCTGCAGCGAAACGTCCGGTTTGCGTATTCATTTCCTGTTGGCGACAACGCTCAACAAAGTATTCGTACAACGCCTCTGCACGATCGGGCGCGGCGCCTTTTGAAAATCCAGGGCGCATGCCGCGATCGGTATCGGCCGCCAGCGTAAATTGAGACACCACCAGCACGCTGCCACCGGCCTGCTGGACGTTGAGATTCATCTTGCCGTCTGCATCGCTGAAAATGCGATAGCCGAGCACTCGCTCGCACAAGCGGTTGGCTTTTTGCTCGTCATCATCCTTTTCGACACCTAACAACACCAAAAGTCCTGGGCCAATTTCACCCGTCACCTCGTCCTCCACGGTGACGCTGGCACGGGTTACGCGCTGAATCAATGCAATCATGGTTGGTCTGCTTCTTCTTGTTCTGCGGCTAATTTGAGTTTGCGGTATTCCCCGAGAGTGACAGTTATTTCCGCCCCAAGCAAGACGATGCACCAGGTCCAGTAGACCCAGACGAATAGGATCGGCACGACGGCCAGCACGCCATAAATCAGCTGATAGGAAGGGAACGTGGTGATGTAAAGCGCGAAGCCTTTTTTGCCCAGCTCAAATAAAATCGCGGCGACAAGCGCGCCCGCCATGGCATCGCGATTAGGCACGCGCGTGGTCGGCACTACGCTGTACAGTAGCCAAAAAGCGAGCCACGACAGGATTAACGGAAAGAGCCGAAGCACGTTATCGATCACCGTGTTCAGCTCGCTGGCCCAGCGCAGCGACAGCAGATAAGAACTGATGGCCAGACTTGCCCCAGCCAGCAGTGGCCCGAGCGTGAGGATCATCCAGTAGACGGCAAAAGAGTACACTTTTGGCCGCACTTTTTTGCTGCGCCAGATGGTATTGAGCGCGCTATCGATGGCATACATCAGCAGCAGCGCCGTGACGATCAGCCCACAGGCACCGACTGCCGTCATCTTGTTGGAGTTAGCGACAAACTGTTCGATATAGCGCTGAATAACGTCGCCCGTAGCGGGCATAAAGTTAGCGAAGACAAAGTGTCGCAGCTGGACGCTGACTTCCGAAAACATCGGAAATGCAGCGAACAGCGCAAAAATCACCGCCACCAGCGGCACCAATGAGAGCAGTGACACATACGCGAGGTTGCCCGCCAGCGTGGTCATGTTGTCCTCATCAATGCGCTGCCAGAGCAGTTTTACCCATGCCCGAAACGGACGGGTGTGATGTGCGGCTTTTTGATGAACGTTTTTTAACATACCTGCTTCGCAAAATAGTTCGGTATCGTCTCTTTTCCTGTCACCAGAATTGAGGTGATACCCAACTGGTTAGCTCCCTCTATATTATCGGCGTTGTCGTCAAAAAAGACCGCATCGGCGGCGGAGAAACCTTCGGCCTGCAAGACGGCCTGATAAATTCGCGCTTCCGGCTTACGCATGCCCATCTCCTGAGAAAGGTAAATTTTATCGGCTGCTGCGCGGATCTCCGGATATTCCTCCGGCCAGAACGTGGTGTGAAGACGGTTAGTATTGGACAGGACCACCACGCGATGTCCCTGCTCACGCAGTTTGTGCATGATGTCGACAACGTCCGGACGTATCGCCACAAAGACCGCCTGCCAGCCGTGGGAAAATTGTTCGTAGCTCAGCGGCAAATCCATTTCATGGCACATCGCTTCTGCGAAGGCCTCATCGCTGATTTCACCGCGCTCATGCTGATGAAACGCCTCGCCCATGGCGAAGTTCTGCTTGAGCGTCGCCAGCGGGACACGGCTGAAATCGCTCCACGCCCCCAGCACCCGATTGAAATCGATATCAACGATGACATTTCCTAAGTCAAAGATATAAAGCATGTTTATCCCCTTCGCTCCGTGGAGAAATAACTGTAGCGGGAAAGATAAGCTTTGGCTATGCGCCAGATTCAGCTTAGAGAAAGAGAGCAAAAAACCCGGTGCGGTGTGGACCGGGTCTGCCTGTCAGGGAGATTAGCCTGCCTGCTGTTCTTCGCTGGAGCTGACTTCGACCAGCTCAACATGGCTGTTTCTGAGAAGGGATTGCAATGCGGTGCCGGGAAGCTCATCGGTAAACAAGGCGGTCGCCTGGGCGACGTTACCGATCTCAACGGCGGCGGAGGCCTGATATTTTGTATGATCGGCCGCCAGTAAAACATGCCGGGCGTGGGCGATCATCGTTTTTACGACGCTGGCTTCATTGACGTCAAACTCCATCATTGCTCCGTCGGGTTCAATGGCTCCGACGCTGGTCACCAGGTAATCTGCCCGAAAACCTGAGACAAAAGCCGTGGCGGCAGGGCCAATAATGCCGCCGTTATGCGCACGCAACGTTCCGCCCGGCACCATCACTTCAAAACGCGGATTTTTATAGAGAATATGCGCCACCCGCAGACTGTTGGTGATAATGCGCAGATGGTTGTGATTCAGCAGGGCGCGCGCCACATGTTCCACCGTGGTACCAATGGTGATGAAAATCGTCGAACCATCCGGGATGTAATCAGCAATGGCTTCGGCGATTGCCCGTTTCTCCTCCGTCAGAGAGACTTCACGCTGTTCAAACGCCGTATTCACCACACTCGACGCACGCCCCGCGCCGCCGTGATGGCGCGTAATCAATCCTTGCTCGCTGAGCTTGCGAATATCACGCCGCACCGTTTGCGTTGAGACATCCAGCAGTTGCGCCAGTTCATCAATGTTCATGTAGCCACGATCGGCGATCAATGTGAGCAGTTGATCGTGCCGTGGATTACCGGTCATTTCGGTAAGGCTCATGGGCTGTCCTCTGAAAACCATCACGCCCCGCATTTTATACAAAAAGTGACAAGAAAGAGCGGGTTTGATCACAGTCGGGGATTCCCGCCCGTCCGCCGGGGCGGGTACATTTTAATGCCGCGACGGCGCTGGCAAAGCGCACCGCTTCCTGTGCGGGCTGATTCTGCGCCAGTCCCACCGCCAGTGCACCGTGAAAAACATCCCCTGCTCCAGTGGTATCCACGACGTCGATCTGAAAAGCCGGCAGATGGCTCAGTGCCCCCTTTTCAAGCCAATAACAACCGTCTTTGCCCTGCGTGACGTACACATGTCCATTTGTGAGCGTTTGTGCTTTTTTCAGGGCGCTTTCAGCCTCGGCGATTTGCGTCATACGCTGCAGGCCCGGGGCGGAAAAGGCGGCGTGATCGCTTAAGGCCACCAGTTCGGCGATATCCTGCGGGGTGATATCCGCATCCAGAACCGTTGTAACCCCTTGCTGACGAGCCAGGGTTAAGGCCTGTTTTGCGCCGTCATGCCAGCGTACGTCTGCCAGCACCACATCCCACTGAGAAAAGTCGATATCCTGCAACCAGTCCGCTTCCTCCGGGAGATCGGGGCTCGGGTAGTTGGCAATAATCCGTTCGCCGCTGGCATCGACCAGCACCGCCGATTGCGAAGAGCGCGCGCCCTTAAAAATCCGGGTAAAGCGCGTATTTACTCCCAGGGACTCCAGCTCCGCGAGGAGCCGACTGCCGGTATCGTCATCGCCCACCCGCCCAATAAAGTCCACGTCGGCCCCCAGTTTCGCCGCAGCCACCGCCGCAGTGGCCGCCGGACCACCGCCCACTTCCGTGTAATTGTTTGCCACATATTTGCCTCCCTCTTTGGGTAAATCAGCGAGATACCAGATGCGATCCAGCACGGTGATGCCAACACAAGCGATTCGAGCCATGGTGATTCCTTCCCTCAATTGGATGTGACCATTTTAATTTCATCAAATGTTTAAAAAGTGACCCATGTCTATTTTTTGACTATAAATTACAAATACGATCAAAAACAGACACCACAAACGCTCACGAATAGACAAACTGTGACAATAACGTATTAGCAGGAGAGAGGCATGTCAGTGATTGCATTTATTGGTCTGGGACAAATGGGCGCGCCGATGGCGAGCAATCTGCTCAAACAGGGTCATCAGCTTCACGTTTATGACGTTAACCCGCAGGCGGTTCAGGTGCTGGTCGAAAAAGGTGCGGCGTCTGCCGCAACGCCCGCCGATGCCGCCAGAGGGGCGGAATTTATCATCACGATGCTGCCAAACGGCGATCTGGTCCGTGCCGTGTTATTCGGTGAGAACGGGGTTTGCGACGGCTTATCCCGTGATGCACTGGTCATTGATATGTCGACCATTCATCCGCTGCAAACCGACAAACTCATCGCTGAGATGGTCGAGCGTGGTTTTAGCATGATGGACGCGCCTGTTGGCCGGACGTCCGATCATGCAATCGCCGGAACGCTGCTGCTACTGGCAGGCGGTACGTCGCAGCAGGTTGAGCGCGCCACCCCGGTGCTGATGGCGATGGGAAACGAGTTAATCGAGGCAGGCGGCCCGGGGATGGGCATCCGCGTGAAGCTTATCAATAACTACATGAGTATTGCCCTGAACGCGTTGTCCGCCGAGGCCGCCGTGCTGTGCGAAGCATTGGGTCTCTCCTTCGATGTGGCCCTTAAGGTCATGAGCGGCACGCCGGCGGGCAAAGGGCATTTCACCACCTCGTGGCCCAACAAAGTGCTGAAAGGCGATCTTTCGCCAGCGTTCATGATCGACCTCGCGCATAAAGATCTGGGCATCGCGCTGGACGTGGCTAATCAGCTGCACGTTCCCATGCCGCTCGGCGCAGCCTCTCGTGAAGTTTATAACCAGGCGCGTGCCGCCGGGCGCGGTCGCGAAGACTGGACCGCCATTCTTGAACAGGTTCGCGCATCTGCCGGGCTGAACAACCAACACTGATGAAGAAAAGGACTATTGCATGACGACGTACACCCTGAAAGATATCACCCGACCTTCCGGCGGTTTTTCCATGCTGGCGGTCGATCAGCGTGAAGCGATGCGCCTGATGTTTGCCGCTGCGGGTGTGCCTGCGCCGGTGACCGATCGGCATTTAACCGATTTCAAAGTGAACGCGGCAAAGATTCTGTCACCCTATGCCTCGGCGATTCTGGTCGATCAGCAATTCTGCTACCACCAGATCGTGGAACAAAACGCGATAGCAAAAAGCTGCGCCATGATTGTCGCCGCAGACGAATTTATTCCGGGCAATGGTATTCCGGTCGACAGCGTGGTGATTGATAAAGGTGTGGATGCACAAGCGGTAAAACGCGATGGCGGCAAAGCGCTCAAGCTGCTGGTGCTGTGGCGCAGTGACGAAGATCCCGCGCAACGCCTGGAGATGGTGCGTAATTTTAACCAGCTTTGCCATGCGAATGGCTTGCTCAGCATTATCGAACCCGTTGTGCGCCCACCGCGTCGGGGTGATGTTTTTGACCGCGAGCAGGCCATTATCGAAGCGGCAAAAGAGCTGGGTGACAGCGGGGCAGATCTCTACAAAGTCGAGATGCCGCTTTACGGTAAAGGCACACAGCAAGCCCTGCTGAACTCCTCGCAAAAGCTGAATGAGCAGATCAACATGCCGTGGGTGATTCTCTCGTCCGGTGTCGATGAGAAGCTGTTCCCGCGCGCGGTGAGCGTGGCAATGCAGGCAGGGGCGTCTGGCTTCCTCGCCGGACGAGCCGTGTGGTCTTCCGTAGTGGGTCTGCCGGATACCGAGCTGATGCTGCGCGATATTTCTGTGCCGAAACTGCAGCGATTGGGCGAAATCGTCGACGAAATGATGGCTCGCCGCTAGAAAAGGACATGAACATGAAATGGTTTAACACTCTCAGCCACAACCGCTGGCTGGAACAAGAGACCGATCGCATTCTGGATTTTGGTAAAAACGCCGCCGTCCCGACCGGTTTTGGCTGGCTGGGCAATAACGGTCAGGTGCGAAGCGATATGGGCACGCATCTGTGGATCACCGCCCGCATGCTGCACGTCTATGCGGTCGCCGCCGGAATGGGCCGCCCCGGCGCGTATGCGCTGGTCGATCATGGCATTAAAACCCTGAACGGCGCGCTGCGCGACCAGCAGTACGGCGGCTGGTACGCCTGCGTGAATGACGAAGGTGTGGTCGATGCCTCCAAACAGGGTTATCAGCACTTCTTCGTCCTGCTGGGGGCCGCCAGTGCGGTCACCACCGGTCACCCTGAGGCGCGCCCGCTGCTTGATGAGGCCATCGCCGTTATCGAGAAATACTTCTGGAGCGAACAGGAACAAATGTGCCTGGAATCCTGGGACGAAGCCTTCAGCAAAACCGAAGATTACCGCGGCGGTAACGCCAATATGCACGCGGTCGAAGCGTTTCTCATCGTCTATGACGTTACGCACGATCGTAAATGGCTCGATCGTGCCCTGCGCATTGCGTCAGTGATTATTCACGACGTCGCCCGTAAGGGTGAGTACCGCGTGAATGAGCATTTCGACACCCACTGGAACCCGATCCGCGATTACAACAAGGATAACCCCGCGCACCGTTTTCGTGCCTATGGCGGGACGCCGGGCCACTGGATCGAGTGGGGCCGTCTGATGCTGCATCTGCGCGCCGCGCTGGAAGCACGCTTTGAAACCCCACCGGAATGGCTGCTGGAAGATGCAAAAGGCTTATTCCACGCCACGATCCGTGACGCCTGGGCACCTGATGGCGCCGACGGGTTTGTCTATTCCGTAGGCTGGGACGGTAAACCGATTGTGCGTGAACGCGTGCGCTGGCCGATTGTTGAGGCCATGGGTACGGCCTATGCACTCTATACCGTCACCGGCGATCCGCAGTACGAAGCCTGGTATCAGAAATGGTGGGATTACTGCATCAAGTACCTGATGGATTACGAAAACGGCTCATGGTGGCAGGAACTGGACACCAACAATGAAGTGACGACCAAAGTCTGGGATGGCAAACAGGATATCTACCATCTGTTGCACTGTCTGGTGATCCCTCGCCTGCCGCTGGCACCGGGGCTTGCGCCTGCGGTCGCCGCCGGGCTACTCGACAGCCAGGCCAAATAACAATACTCCCGAAACGATGGAGATCGTATGACTACCCTACATGATGTCAACCTGACCACGCTCGACAATGGCTTTACGTTACGCTGGCAAAACCGGCTAATTTTGGCCCATACCGATGAAGCGCCCTGCCTGTGGATCGGCACCGGTATGGCGGATATCGAGATGTTTCGCGGTAATTTCAGCATCAAAGATAAGCTGAATGAAAAAATCGCACTGACAGAGGCGACCGTCACCCACCAGCAAAACGGCTGGGCGATTCGCTTTACCCGTGGCGATACGGTGAGTGCCACGCTGCTTGTCGAGGCAGACGATCAGGGCCGACTTGAAATTAAACTCAAAAACGATGCCGCCAGCCATAACCGCATCTGGCTGCGGCTGGCGGCAGAGCCTGAAGATCACATCTACGGCTGTGGCGAACAGTTCTCGTATTTCGATTTGCGTGGCAAACCCTTCCCGCTGTGGACCAGCGAACAGGGCGTGGGGCGTAACAAACAGACGTATGTCACCTGGCAGGCTGACTGTAAAGAGAATGCGGGCGGCGATTATTACTGGACCTTCTTCCCGCAGCCAACCTTTGTCAGCACGCAAAAGTATTACTGCCACGTTGATAACAGCTGCTATATGAATTTTGATTTTAGCGCGCCCGACTTCCACGAACTGGCCTTCTGGGAAGATAACGCCACGCTGCGCTTCGAATGTGCAGAAACGTATATCGATCTGCTGGAAAAATTAACGGGGCTGCTGGGCCGTCAGCCTGAACTGCCAGACTGGGTTTACGATGGCGTGACGCTGGGGATTCAGGGCGGAACCGACGTTTGCCAGCAAAAGCTGGACACCCTGCGCAACGGTGGCGTCAAGGTTAATGGGATCTGGGCGCAGGACTGGTCCGGCATCCGCATGACCTCTTTCGGCAAGCGCGTGATGTGGAACTGGAAGTGGAACAGTGAGCTTTATCCGCAGCTGGATGAGCGTATTGCGCAGTGGAAGCGCGAAGGGGTGCAGTACCTTTCGTATATCAACCCGTACGTCGCCAGCGACCGTGACTTGTGCGAAGAGGCCTCTAAACGCGGGTATCTCACCAAAGACACTGACGGGAAGGATTACCACGTTGAGTTTGGTGAGTTTTATGCCGGCGTTATTGATCTGACCAATCCGGAGGCTTACGCCTGGTACAAAGAGGTCATCAAAAAGAATTTAATAGAACTCGGGTGCGGTGGCTGGATGGCCGACTTCGGTGAGTATCTGCCGACCGACACCTTCCTGCACAACGGCGTCAGCGCTGAGATCATGCATAACGCCTGGCCTGCACTGTGGGCAAAATGTAACTACGAGGCGCTGGAAGAGACCGGCAAGCTCGGGGAGATCCTGTTCTTTATGCGGGCAGGTTACACCGGCAGCCAGAAACACTCCCTGATGATGTGGGCAGGCGATCAGAACGTGGACTGGAGCCTGGACGATGGTCTGGCCTCGGTGATCCCGGCGGCGCTGTCGCTGGCGATGACCGGACACGGCCTGCACCATAGCGACATTGGCGGTTACACCACGCTCTTTGAGATGAAGCGCAGTAAAGAGCTGCTGTTGCGCTGGTGCGATTTCAGCGCCTTTACTCCCATGATGCGCACCCACGAAGGCAATCGCCCCGGTGATAACTGGCAGTTTGACAGCGATGCTGAAACCATCGCCCATTTTGCCCGTATGACCACCGTCTTCACGACCCTCAAACCTTACATCAAAGACGCTGTAGCCCAGAACGCCAAATCTGGCCTGCCGGTGATGCGCCCGCTCTTCCTGCATTACGAGGATGACGCCCATACCTACACGCTGAAATATCAGTATCTGTTTGGCCGCGATCTGCTGGTTGCGCCGGTGTATGAAGAGGGCCGCAGCGACTGGACGCTGTATCTGCCGCAGGACAACTGGGTCAATGCCTGGACCGGAGAGCGCTATCAGGGAGGCGAAGTGACCGTTGCCGCGCCTCTTGGCCAACCCCCGGTCTTCTGGCGCGAGCAAAGTGAATGGGCCGATCTGTTTGGCCGCTTACGTCAACTCTGATAAGGCTCGCCCGCAGGGAAACCTGCGGGCAGACGGAGAATAATAATGAGTCAACATGCATCCGATCCGGCAACCCTACGACTGCCGTTTAAAGAAAAACTCGCCTACGGAATGGGCGATTTAGGGTCCAATATTCTGTTAGATATCGGCACCTTGTACCTGCTGAAGTTTTACACCGACGTGCTGGGGTTACCGGGCACGTATGGCGGGATTATCTTTTTGATTGCCAAATTCTTTACCGCCTTCACCGATATGGGCACCGGTATCATGCTCGACTCGCGGCGCAAAATCGGGCCAAAAGGCAAGTTCCGCCCGTTCGTGCTTTATGCGGCGTTTCCGGTGACGCTATTAGCTATCGCCAACTTTGTCGGTACGCCGTTTGAGGTGACCGGCAAGACGGTGATGGCCACGGTGTTGTTCATGCTGTATGGCTTGTTCTTCAGCATGATGAACTGTTCCTACGGCGCCATGGTGCCCGCGATCACCAAAAACCCTGACGAGCGCGCCTCGCTTGCTGCATGGCGACAGGGCGGCGCGACGCTGGGTCTGTTGCTCTGTACCGTGGGGTTTGTTCCGGTGATGAACCTGATCGAGGGGAACGACCAGCTCGGGTATATCTTTGCCGCTACCCTCTTCTCGCTGTTCGGGCTGTTCTTTATGTGGTGGTGCTACCGCGGCGTGAAAGAACGTTACGTGGAGGCACAGCCGGCGCACCCGACGCATAAACCGGGGCTGTTACAGTCGTTTCGGGCGATTGCGGGTAACCGACCGCTGTTTATTTTGTGCATCGCCAACCTTTGTACCCTGGGCGCGTTCAACGTCAAACTCGCCATTCAGGTCTACTACACCCAATACGTCCTTAACGATCCGATTTTGCTGTCCTATATGGGCTTTTTCAGCATGGGCTGCATTTTCATTGGGGTCTTTTTGATGCCCGGTGCCGTGCGTCGCTTCGGTAAGAAAAAAGTCTATATCAGCGGATTGCTGATCTGGGTGGCAGGCGATCTTCTTAACTACTTCTTTGGCGGCGGTTCGGTCAGCTTTGTTGCGTTCTCGTGCCTGGCTTTCTTCGGTTCTGCGTTTGTGAACAGCCTGAACTGGGCGCTGGTGTCCGACACGGTCGAGTACGGCGAATGGCGTACCGGTGTGCGTTCGGAAGGGACGGTCTATACCGGCTTTACCTTCTTTCGCAAGGTGTCGCAGGCGCTGGCGGGCTTCTTCCCCGGCATTATGCTGACGCAAATCGGCTATATACCGAATGTGGTGCAGTCGGCAGGTACGGTTGAAGGGTTGCGGCAGCTAATCTTCATCTACCCCAGCCTCCTCGCGGTGATCACCATCGTGGCGATGGGCTGTTTCTATAATCTCAACGAAAAGATGTATGTACGCATCGTTGAAGAGATAGAACAGCGTAAACGTCCGGCCTGAATGAACTGTCTTAGCGCTCTCACGGGCGCTACGAGGATCGACTATGAATCACACTCCTGATCCGTTAACCCTGAAACTGAGCCTGCGAGAGAAGTGCGCCTATGGGATGGGCGATTTTGGCTCTAACCTGATGCTGTGTATTGGCACGCTGTATCTGCTGAAGTTTTATACCGATGAGCTGGGTCTGCCTGCCTTCTATGGCGGCATTATTTTTCTGGTCGCCAAGTTCTTCACCGCGTTCACCGATATGCTGACCGGCGTGCTGCTGGATTCACGGCGTCACATTGGCGCGCGGGGCAAGTTCAGGCCTTTTATTCTCTATGCTTCCGTTCCCGTCGCGCTGGCGGCGACGGCGCAGTTTGTGGCGAATGATTTTAACCTGACGGTGAAAACCGCCCTCGCGACCGTTCTGTTTATGCTGTTCGGGTTGTTCTACAGCCTGATGAACTGTTCTTATGGGGCGATGGTTCCGGCGATCACCAAAAACCCGAACGAGCGGGCGCAGCTGGCCGCGTGGCGTCAGGGGGGTGCCACAGTGGGCTTGCTGCTGTGCACGGTGGGCTTTATGCCTGTCCAGGCACTCTTTGTCAGCCAACCGTCGCTGGGCTACCTCGTTGCGGCTCTGCTGTTTGTGACCTGCGGGCTGTTCTGCATGTGGTGGTGCTACAGCGGGGTGAAGGAACGCTATGTCGAGGTTTCGCCCGTTCATCACAAACCCAGCATTTTAAAATCCTTCTGCGCCATCTTTCGCAATCCCCCACTGCTGGTGTTATGCATCGCCAATCTCTGCACGCTGGCGGCGTTTAACATCAAGCTCGCCATCCAGGTCTATTACACCCAGTACGTGCTGAACGATATCCATCTGCTGTCGTGGATGGGATTTTTCAGCATGGGCTGCATTCTGGTAGGCGTTTTCCTCGTGCCCGGCGCGGTAAAGCGTTTTGGTAAGAAACAGGTTTATTTGGGTGGGCTGGCGCTGTGGGCCGTGGGCGACGTGCTGAATTTCTTCTGGGGGAGCAGTTCCACCACGTTTGTGCTCTTCTCCTGTATGGCCTTTTTCGGCACCGCCTTTGTCAACAGCCTGAACTGGGCGCTGGTGCCCGACACCGTGGACTATGGCGAGTGGAAAACCGGGATTCGCGCCGAAGGGTCGGTGTATACCGGGTATACCTTTTCACGCAAGATTTCCGCCGCGCTTGCCGGTTTCCTGCCGGGCATCATGCTCACGCAGATTGGCTATGTTCCGCATGCCGTACAAAGCGCGGGCACGCTACTGGGGTTACGTCAGCTGATCTTTCTCTGGCCCTGCGGGCTAGCCATTATTGCGGCCATCACCATGGGACTTTTTTATAAACTCAATGAAGCGCGCTTCGCTCTTATTATTAAGGAGATAAGCAAACGGAAGAAAAAAATGGGCGACGTAACGCCCTTGAATAACGAGAATAAAGCCTCACCCGTCACTTTATAACAATAAACCCAGCCGGTATTCCCTTCCTGTTCATCAGGAGGGGCGGCCTTTCTGTACCTGACACATGGAAGAATTATGAAAAAAATAGCGACAGTACTCCTCGTTTCGTCTGTGTCTGGCTCTGCTTTTGCGGGGGCCTATGTCGAAACACGTGAAGCCTACAACACTGCCTCTGAACGCCATGAGGTGATCCTGCGAGCCGGTTATAATTTTGATATGGGCGCGGGTCTGATGTTCACGAACGCCTATGACGTGGGGAAATGGGATGAAATTAAGCACAGCTATAACGAAATCGAAGGATGGTATCCCTTATTTAAACCGACGGCTAAACTCACTTTTCAGCCCGGCGGGTTAATCAACGACAGCAAAGATGGATCGGGAGGTGCCCTTTATCTGGATACCAATTATAAATTTACTGACGCGTTTAATCTGACGTTTCGTTATCGCTATAACCATAATAATTATGATACGCCTGACTTTAACGGCGAGATGGATAAAAACGATACCCATGAGTTTGCCAATTACTGGAATTTCAAATTAACCGATTCGTTGTTCTATACCTTTGAGCCGCATTATTTCCAGCGGGTGAATGATTACCACAGTAAAAACGGTAAGGATCATCACTGGGAAATTACCAACAAGTTTAGCTATAAAATCGACCGGAACTGGATGCCGTATCTGGAACTTCAGTGGCTGGACAGATGGAATGATTACAACCGCGAGCAGTACCGCATTCGCCTGGGGATGCGGTATTCGTTCTAATAAAAAAGCCGCTGATTTCAGCGGCTTTTTACGTTCCGGGCGAGGCTTACGCCCACCCGGTATACGGCGTCTTTACAGGCGTCGTATTAGTCTTTGCTGCCACGGCCCGCACGTTTACGGTCGTTCTCAGTCAGGTGACGTTTACGGATACGTACGGAGGTAGGGGTAACTTCTACCAGTTCGTCGTCATCGATAAATTCCAGAGCCTGCTCAAGAGACATTTTCAGTGCTGGAACCAGCGTGGTCGCTTCGTCAGTACCGGAAGCACGCATGTTGGTCAGTTTCTTACCGGTCAGGCAGTTTACAGTCAGGTCGTTAGAACGACTGTGAATACCGATGATCTGGCCTTCGTAAACTTCTGCACCGTGACCCAGGAACAGCTTACCGCGATCCTGCAGGCTGAACAGTGCGAACGCAACTGCTTTACCCTGGCCGTTAGAGATCAGCACGCCGTTCTGGCGCTGGCCGATTTCACCCGGTTTAACGTCATCGTAGTGGCTGAACGTGGAGTACAGCAGACCTGTACCAGACGTCATGGTCATGAACTCGGTACGGAAGCCGATCAGGCCACGTGCCGGGATCAGGTAATCCAGACGAATACGGCCTTTGCCGTCAGGGATCATGTCTTTAACATCACCCTTACGCTCGCCCATTGCCTGCATCACAGAACCCTGGTGCTGTTCTTCGATATCCAGCGTCACGTTCTCGAACGGCTCTTGCATACGGCCGTCGATCATGCGGTTGATAACTTTCGGACGGGACACAGCCAGTTCGAAGCCTTCACGACGCATGTTTTCGATAAGAACAGACAGGTGCAGCTCACCACGACCGGATACACGGAACGCGTCCGCATCTTCGGTTTCTTCAACACGCAGTGCCACGTTGTGCACCAGCTCTTTGTTCAGGCGGTCAAGAATCTGACGAGAGGTAACATATTTACCTTCTTTGCCACAGAACGGAGAGGTGTTGACGTTGAAGAACATGGTGACTGTTGGTTCATCAACAGACAGCGCTGGCAGCGCTTCGACATTTTGCGGATCGCAAAGGGTGTCGGAGATGTTCAGTTCGCCCAGACCGGTGATCGCGATGATATCGCCCGCTTCAGCTTCGGTGGATTCAATACGCTCCAGACCGAGGTGAGTCAGAACTTTACCCACTTTACCGTTACGTGTTTTACCTTCGCTGTCGATCAGAGTGATCTGCTGGTTAGGTTTAACACGGCCACGTTTGATACGACCGATGCCGATTACGCCAACGTAATTGTTGTAATCCAGCTGGGAGATTTGCATCTGGAACGGACCGTCAAGATCTACGCTCGGTGCTTTAACGTGGTCAACGATAGCCTGGTACAGCGGGGTCATGTCTTCCGCCATATCAGTGTGGTCGTTGCCCGCGATACCCATCAATGCTGATGCATAGATGATTGGGAAATCGAGTTGCTCGTCGCTTGCATCCAGGTTTACGAACAGGTCGAAGACCTGATCCACAACCCAGTCAGGACGCGCGCCAGGACGGTCAACTTTGTTGATAACCACGATTGGCTTCAAACCATGGGCAAATGCCTTTTTGGTTACGAAGCGCGTCTGCGGCATTGGGCCATCCATTGCGTCAACGACCAGCAGAACGGAGTCTACCATGGACATCACACGTTCAACTTCACCACCGAAGTCGGCGTGCCCTGGGGTATCAACGATGTTGATACGGTAGTCATTCCATTTGATAGCGGTGTTTTTAGCGAGGATGGTAATCCCACGCTCTTTCTCCAAATCGTTGGAGTCCATCACGCGTTCGGTGGCTTCTGCACGTTCATTGCTGAAAGTACCGGATTGCTGTAGCAGCTTGTCAACCAGGGTAGTTTTACCATGGTCAACGTGCGCGATGATGGCGATATTACGCAGATTTTCGATCACAACTTTGCCTCAGGCATTTAGAAATAGCGCGTTATTGTACACGGATTAATCGCAGGACTAAACAGGATCACAAACATCCTCCGCAAACAAGTATTGCAGAGTTGCTTTGTGATCGCTTTCACGCAGCGTAAAAAGTGCACTTTAACGGAAATCGCACCATTATGGTGCTCAATGTTCACATTGAAGCACTATAATGGTGCAATGTGACGTTCGTGGTGCAGGTCGTTTGCACTATGGTGTGCATGATAACGCCTTTTGGGGGTAATTTGAAAGTTGGCACAGATTTCGCTTTATAAAAATACGGCAAAAAGATGGCGACGACGCCAGCCTTAAACAGAATTGAAGACCTCGTTACCACGACGACAATGACCAATCCGGGAGAGTTAAGTATGTCCGCTGAACACGTTTTGACGATGCTGAACGAACATGAAGTGAAGTTTGTTGATCTGCGCTTCACCGATACCAAAGGCAAAGAACAGCACGTCACAATTCCTGCTCACCAGGTAAATGCCGAATTCTTCGAAGAAGGCAAAATGTTTGACGGCTCCTCTATCGGTGGCTGGAAAGGCATTAACGAATCCGACATGGTGCTGATGCCAGATTCAACGACTGCGCTCATTGACCCGTTCTACGAAGAGTCTACCCTGATTATCCGTTGCGACATTCTTGAGCCAGGCACGCTGCAGGGCTACGATCGCGACCCACGCTCCATCGCGAAACGCGCTGAAGAGTACCTGCGCTCCACTGGCATTGCAGACACCGTTCTGTTTGGGCCAGAGCCAGAATTCTTCCTGTTCGACGACATTCGTTTTGGTGCGTCCATTTCTGGTTCCCACGTCGCTATCGATGATATCGAAGGCGCATGGAACTCCTCCACCAAATACGAAGGCGGCAACAAAGGTCACCGTCCTGGCGTGAAAGGCGGTTACTTCCCGGTTCCTCCGGTCGATTCTTCACAGGACATCCGCTCTACCATGTGTCTGATCATGGAAGAGATGGGCCTGGTGGTTGAAGCTCACCACCACGAAGTGGCCACTGCGGGCCAGAACGAAATCGCGACCCGCTTTAACACCATGACCAAAAAAGCGGATGAAATTCAGATTTACAAATATGTGGTGCACAACGTTGCTCACCGCTTCGGCAAAACCGCGACCTTTATGCCAAAACCTATGTTTGGCGACAACGGTTCCGGTATGCACTGCCACATGTCCCTGTCCAAGAACGGCGTAAACCTGTTCTCTGGTGACAAATATGCGGGTCTGTCTGAGCAGGCGCTGTTCTACATCGGCGGTGTTATCAAGCACGCTAAAGCGATTAACGCCCTGGCAAACCCAACGACCAACTCCTACAAGCGTCTGGTCCCGGGTTATGAAGCCCCTGTTATGCTGGCTTACTCCGCACGTAACCGTTCTGCTTCTATCCGTATCCCAGTGGTGGCATCTCCGAAAGCACGTCGTATCGAAGTGCGTTTCCCGGATCCAGCGGCTAACCCATACCTGTGCTTCGCAGCGCTGCTGATGGCGGGTCTGGACGGCATTAAGAACAAAATCCATCCAGGCGAAGCCATGGATAAAAACCTGTATGACCTGCCGCCAGAAGAAGCGAAAGAGATCCCACAGGTTGCCGGTTCTCTGGAAGAAGCACTGAACGCGCTGGACGCTGACCGCGAGTTCCTGACGGCTGGCGGCGTGTTCACTGACGATGCAATCGATGCTTACATCGGCCTGCGTATCGAAGAGAACGACCGCGTACGCATGACTCCACACCCGGTTGAGTTCGAGCTGTACTACAGCGTTTAAGAAATAAATACTCGGTGGATTTCTTGTCGCAACAAGGCGGCAGCTGGTGAGAGGCAGAATGCCTCTCATACATCCCCAGGCGCATAGATAACGATGTGACTGGGGTGAGCAAAGGCGGCCAACGCCGTTGTGGCGAGAAAAACGCGAGAAGATTTTTGTTGCCGTGGAAACTTTCAGCCCATCTTCGGATGGGCTTTTTTCTCCACCAACAGACTGATCTGACGCGCTTTTTACAACGAAAAAGCTATACTGCACTAAATTAGTGCACCTACTCCAGGAGACTGCTGAATGGCAACTGGCGCGCTGCCCGATGCTGGGCAGATCCTCAATTCTTTAATCAACAGCATCTTACTTGTCGATGATGAGCTGGCGGTCCATTACGCCAACCCTGCGGCGCAGCAGCTGCTCGCCCAAAGCTCACGCAAATTATTCGGCACACCCTTGCCGGAACTGTTGAGTTATTTTTCGCTGAATATCCCGTTGATGCAGGAAAGTTTGGCTGCGGGTCAGGGATTTACCGATAACGAAGTGACCCTGGTGATTGACGGACGCTCGCATATCCTCTCGTTAACGGCACAACGTTTGCCGGACGGCCTGATTTTACTGGAAATGGCGCCGATGGATAATCTGCGTCGGCTCAGTCAGGAACAGCTTCAGCATGCACAGCAGATTGCTGCACGCGATCTGGTGAGAGGCCTTGCGCATGAAATCAAAAACCCATTAGGCGGTTTACGGGGCGCAGCGCAGCTGTTAACCAAAGCGCTGCCGGACCCTGCGCTGGCGGAATATACCAACGTCATCATTGAGCAGGCCGATCGCCTGCGCAATCTGGTTGACCGATTACTTGGGCCGCAGCAGCCGGGTATGCACGTGACGGAAAGTATTCATAAAGTGGCGGAGCGGGTCGTGAAGCTGGTGTCGATGGAGCTCCCGCCGAACGTCAAACTGATTCGCGATTACGATCCGAGCCTGCCGGAATTGCCGCATGACCCCGACCAGGTTGAGCAAGTTCTGCTCAATATCGTGCGCAATGCCCTACAGGCCCTCGGCCCCGAAGGCGGCGAAATTATCCTGCGTACCCGCACGGCATTCCAGTTGACGCTGCACGGCGTGCGCTATCGCCTGGCGGCGAGAATCGACGTTGAGGACAACGGGCCGGGCATTCCGTCGCATCTTCAGGATACGCTTTTCTACCCGATGGTGAGCGGCCGCGAAGGCGGCACCGGGCTTGGGTTGTCCATTGCCCGCAATTTGATCGACCAACACTCCGGCAAAATTGAATTTACCAGTTGGCCGGGTCATACCGAGTTTTCGGTTTACCTGCCAATAAAAAAATAAGGTGACGACGATGCAACGAGGGATAGTCTGGGTAGTCGATGATGATAGTTCCATACGCTGGGTGCTCGAACGCGCGCTTACCGGAGCAGGATTAAACTGCACCACCTTTGAAAGCGGTAGCGAAGTGCTCGACGCGCTCATCACCAAAACCCCGGACGTGCTGCTTTCTGATATTCGCATGCCGGGAATGGACGGGCTTGCGTTACTGAAGCAAATTAAACAGCGTCACCCGATGTTGCCGGTCATCATAATGACCGCTCATTCCGATCTGGATGCGGCCGTGAGCGCGTACCAGCAGGGTGCGTTTGATTATTTGCCCAAGCCGTTTGATATCGACGAAGCGGTGGCTCTGGTTGAGCGCGCGATCAGTCATTATCAGGAACAGCAGCAGCCGCGCAATGCGCCAGTCTTTGGGCCAACGACCGATATTATTGGCGAAGCACCTGCTATGCAGGATGTCTTTCGCATCATCGGGCGTTTGTCGCGCTCATCCATCAGCGTCCTGATTAACGGTGAGTCCGGGACCGGTAAAGAGCTGGTTGCTCACGCCCTGCACCGCCACAGCCCGCGTGCGAAAGCGCCGTTTATCGCGCTGAATATGGCGGCGATTCCAAAAGACTTAATTGAGTCGGAACTGTTTGGCCACGAGAAAGGGGCCTTTACCGGCGCGAACACCGTTCGTCAGGGGCGCTTTGAGCAGGCCGATGGCGGGACACTGTTCCTCGATGAAATCGGTGATATGCCGATGGATGTGCAGACTCGTCTGCTTCGCGTTTTAGCGGATGGTCAGTTCTATCGCGTCGGTGGATACGCGCCGGTGAAAGTGGACGTGCGCATTATCGCCGCGACACACCAAAATCTGGAGCAGCGTGTGCAGGAAGGCAAATTCCGTGAGGATTTGTTCCACCGCCTGAACGTGATCCGCGTCCATCTGCCGCCGCTGCGCGAGCGCCGTGAAGATATTCCCCGCCTGGCACGTCACTTTTTGCAGGTTGCCGCCCGCGAATTGGGCGTGGAAGCCAAACTCCTGCATCCGGAGACAGATGCCGCATTAACTCGCCTGGCCTGGCCCGGAAACGTGCGCCAGCTTGAAAACACCTGCCGCTGGCTGACCGTAATGGCAGCCGGTCAGGAAGTGTTAATCCAGGATTTACCGAGTGAGTTGTTTGAAGCGACGGCGCCAGAGAGCAGCAACGGGCAGTCATTGCCCGACAGCTGGGCGACACTTCTGGCGCAATGGGCGGATCGCGCACTGCGTTCCGGTCATCAAAATTTACTGTCAGAAGCACAGCCAGAGATGGAGCGTACGTTGCTGACGACCGCGCTTCGCCACACGCAAGGACACAAGCAGGAAGCGGCGCGACTGCTGGGTTGGGGGCGAAATACCCTGACCCGCAAGCTGAAAGAGTTGGGAATGGAGTAAGTACAGCTAAAACCGGAGGCTTGAGCCTCCGGTTTTTTACTTAAATCACCCTTGAGAACTGTTGCAGCCTTGCCTTCTGGCGCAGATAAGCGTCAAAACACATGCAGATATTACGAATTAATAAGCGCCCTTTCGGCGTCACCTGAATCTCTTTATCCGTCACATCCACCAGCCCATCTTTCGCCAGCGGGGCGAGCAGCTGTAAATCTTCGGCAAAATGGTCTGCAAATTTCAGATCCCATTGCGCTTCTACCGACTCAAAATCGAGGCGGAAGTTACAGATAAGCGCCTTAATAACGTCACGGCGAATACAATCGTCGCGCGTTAACGCAATCCCGCGCCACAGCGCATTCCCGATGTCATCCACCTGCTGATAATACTGCTTCAGCTCTTTCTGATTTTGCGCGTAGCAGTCGCCGATCATACTGATGGCAGAGACGCCCATGCCCAGCAAGTCGCTGTCGCCCTGAGTGGTGTAGCCCTGGAAATTACGATGCAAAATGCCTTCGCGTTGGGCGACCGCTAGCTCGTCATCCGGGCGGGCAAAGTGATCCATACCGATAAACTGATAGCCTGTTTCCGTCAGTGACGTGATGGTTTCTTGCAGAATATCGAGCTTCTGCTGCGCGGACGGCAGGTCGGCATCTTTAATTTTACGTTGAGCCGCAAACAGCGTTGGCAGATGCGCATAGTTAAAGACGCTCAGGCGATCGGGATTCAGTTCTGCCACTCGTTTAAGCGTGAAGGCAAAGCTTTCGGGCGTCTGCTTCGGTAGGCCATAAATCAGATCAATATTGGTTGAGGTAAAACCGATTTCGCGAGCATGGTTCAACAGAGCAAAAATAAAATCTTCATCCTGCTCGCGGTTAACCAGACGCTGAACCTCTTTGTTGAAGTCCTGGACCCCCATACTCAGACGGTTAAAACCTTCCGCCCGCAGGTGATCAAGGACGTCCAGCTCAATTTCACGCGGATCGACTTCGATAGAAATTTCGGCATCAGCATCGAACCGGAAGTTTGCCCGCAGCAGATCCATCAGACGGCTGATTTGCACTTTGTTCAGATAGGTCGGCGTACCGCCGCCCCAGTGCAGCTGGCTCACATGCCGGCCAGCAAAAAGCGGTGCGCGATGCAGAATTTCCTGCTCAAGCGCATCGAGATAGTAGTCGGCTTTATGCTGCTGGCGAGTCACGATCTTATTACAGCCGCAAAAATAGCAGAGCTTGTGGCAGAAAGGGATGTGAACATACAGCGAAAGCGGGCGCTCAGGATAACGCACCACCGCCTGCTGGAAATCAGCCTCACTGAACGTTTCGGCAAACTCCAGCGCAGTCGGATATGAGGTATAACGCGGCCCGGAATAGTTATATTTTTGGATCAGGGCCAGATCCCAGTCGATGCTCGGTACAGACATGTTCACTCCTTCCGTTGGTGTCGCATTCGTATACGGCGGCCCGTTTTAACCCCATTGCGGGTCATCATTCGGGTGCGCAACAACCTCTGTCGCCGCGACAACCGCCGTAGTTTAACGAATAACCACACCAGATAACATATAACCGGAAGGGTTATAAGCAGGACGATAGTGCCTGCCGGGTGCAAATGTTAGTTTCCACCTTTCAGTAGACGCATCAGGTCGTCCTGCTTCTCTTCTTCTTCGTCGTCTTCATCATCTTCGTAAGAGAGGCCGAGCTGCTGCATCAGTTCATCAATACGGTCTAATTTGGCATCGACCCATTTTTGCTCTTCAGCATTCAGTTTTTCGCCTGCTTCAAGGCGTTCCAGCAGCGCGTCCAGGCGCTCATCATTCTCCAGCATATCCAGCTCTGCCTGCGGTGAAAGCATAGGTTTCTCGCTCTTAGGTTTGTGCTGCTTGACGACTGGGGTGTCTGTCACGCCCAGTGGAATTGGCGTTTTACTGCCGATGCGCGGATCTTTCTGTTTGCTGTTTTGTGCAGCAGAACCTGATGCACTGCTACCATTCGCACGGCTCCCCGCAGAATGCCCACTGTGCTTTTTAACACGTTTGCGATCGCGTGCTTCCTGATTCAGTTCTTCACGCGTTTTGCGGTGCGCTTTTGCCGGGCGTTTTGCGCCCGCTGCAGAGGTCGGTTTTTTCATGATGTCTTGTCTTTAAGCCGTTTTATTCAGTATAGAATTGCGGCGAAATCTAGCAGAAAGCAAGCAAAGAAAAAAGGCGACAGAGCAATCTGTCGCCTTTTTTCCTGACTCACCACCCTAAACGGGTTTTACAATCCCTGTTCGCCAACAACTAACCCTGTTTATCCTTTAGCGGAATCATCCGTGATGCAGTTCCATTTCCCTTTAAAACGCCTCCTGGCGCTCCTGACCCTCATCCTTAAGTCATAATCCTGATGGCATCCTCGCCGTGGGTGCTACTTTACCTTTTTCACTTCTTCTGACAAGTAACGAAAGTGTACAAAAAAAGATTTTAGGAAAATTACTTAAAAATAAGATATTGATTTTAAATGCTTTGGTTAATTTCTCGCCTGGCGTTAGTCTGATATTTCCCATAGCTTTCATGGCGCATATCTCACAATGGATAGGGTATTCACGTACGCCGTATTCGCGAAGGGAAAGCCTTTTGCCTGCATTCAGGTATAATCCCTCACAGAATAAGAATTTTGGAGACAAGTACGTGACTAACTGGAACTATCAACAGACGAATTTTGTCACCAGTGCGCCTGATATCCGCCATTTACCCCCAGATACCGGGATTGAAGTGGCGTTTGCGGGCCGTTCTAATGCCGGGAAATCAAGCGCCCTCAATACGCTGACTAACCAGAGAAGCCTGGCGCGTACCTCAAAAACGCCAGGGCGCACCCAGCTTATTAACTTATTTGAAGTTGCTGAAGGCAAGCGACTGGTTGATTTACCCGGTTATGGCTATGCGGAAGTTCCAGAAGAGGTAAAACTCAAATGGCAAAAAGCCCTGGGTGAATATCTGGAAAAACGCCAGTGCCTGAAAGGTCTGGTTGTGCTGATGGATATCCGCCACCCGCTTAAAGATCTGGATCAGCAGATGATCCATTGGGCGGTAGCGAGTGAAATCCCTGTACTGGTGCTATTGACCAAATCCGACAAGCTGGCCAGCGGAGCACGTAAAGCGCAGCTTAAAATGGTGCGTGAAGCCGCGATGGCATTCAACGGTGACGTGCAAATTGAGACGTTTTCATCGCTGAAAAAGCAAGGCGTAGATGTGTTACGCCAAAAGCTAGACAGTTGGTATAACGGACTGGAACCCGCTGTAGAAGCGGAAGAGTGATAAGAAGCGCGGCGATGCTCGCGCTTTTTTTTGGCCTAAAATTTTCTTTGCCGCAATAAAAAACGCCCCAGTCATTACTGACTGGGGCGGCTAAAATATTCAGCCAAATCCGATTACGTGAAGTAAAAGGTCTGAAAGATAGAACATCTTACCTCTGTACCCTACGCGAATAACTCTACTCTTTTTTTATCGCTGGACAAAGCACTTTTTGTAGTTTTTTTTCACTCTTTACATAGGTAAATCTAATGAATGTCACATAATGCGCGCTGTTATGTTGCTTACTTACATAAAAAGCGCATTACGCATCGAATCATTAGTGAGCCTGATCCCAGTTTTCACCGCTTCCCACTTCCACCAGCAACGGCACATCGAGTGTCATGCTGCTTTCCATCAGTTCATGGATTTTTTTCGAAACGGCTTCCAGATCTTCGTGATGAACTTCGAACACCAGTTCATCGTGTACCTGCATGATCATGCGCACGCGCGGTTTGTCTTTTTCAAGCCACGCATCCACTGCAATCATTGCACGTTTGATAATGTCGGCTGCCGTTCCCTGCATCGGTGCGTTGATCGCCGCTCGCTCTGCTCCAGCTCGACGCGCCGCATTGCTTGACGTGATGTCAGGGAGATAAAGGCGACGGCCATCCAGCGTTTCGACGTAACCTTTTTCCTTCGCCTGCGCGCGAGTGCGTTCCATATATTCCAGAACGCCAGGATAACGCTCAAAGTAGAGATCCATGTACTTTTGCGACTCTTTACGCGGAATATTTAACTGGCGAGAAAGACCAAACGCGCTCATGCCGTAAATCAAACCGAAATTGATCGCTTTCGCGCTGCGGCGCTGTTCGTTGGTCACGCTATCCAGTGGCAATCCAAAAACTTCTGCAGCCGTCGCGCGATGGATATCCTTGCCTTCGGCAAACGCGGTCAGTAAGCCTTTGTCACGCGACAAATGCGCCATGATGCGCAGTTCAATTTGCGAGTAGTCGGCAGAGACAATCAGATAATCTTTCGGCGCGATAAATGCCTGACGGATTCTGCGCCCCTCTTCATTACGAACAGGGATGTTCTGCAGGTTTGGCTCGGTAGAGGATAAACGCCCCGTCGCCGCAACCGCCTGATGATAAGAGGTGTGAACGCGACTGGTTTTTGGGTTGATCATCAACGGCAGCTTATCGGTGTAAGTCGATTTAAGCTTAGCGAGACCCCGGTATTGCAGAATCACTTTAGGTAACGGGTAATCCAGCGCCAGCTCTTCCAGTACCTCTTCAGACGTCGACGGGGCGCCACCAGGGGTTTTCTTCAGCGGCTTGATGCCTTGCTTTTCAAACAAGATAGTCTGCAACTGCTTGGTTGAGGACAGGTTGAACGGCTCACCGGCAATCTCATGGGCTTTTTGCTCAAGCTCGCTCAATCGTAGGGCGAGTTCCTCAGAATGTTTATGCAACACCGCCGGATCGATTTTGACGCCGTTGCGCTCAATGCGCGATATAACGGGCACCAGCGGCATTTCAATATGCTCGAATACATTCAGCGGACCTTCCTGCTTTTGCAGTTTTGGCCACATTTTCAGATGCAGTTGCAGAGTGACGTCGGCGTCTTCAGCCGCGTAACGGCCCGCTTCTTCCAGCGCGATCTGGTTAAACGTCAGCTGATTTTTGCCCTTACCCGCGATCTCTTCAAAGGTGACGGTTTTATGCTTAAGCCAGCGATCTGAAAGCGAATCCATATCGTGGCGACCCGCGACACTGTTTAGAATGTAAGATTCCAGCATGGTGTCATAGGCAATACCGCGCAGCTCAATGCCGTAATTTTGCAAAATGCCGCGGTCAAACTTGAGGTTTTGCCCCACTTTTTTCGCGTTCTCATCTTCGAGAAGCGGTTTCAGTAATTCCAGCACGCGGTCGCGTGAGATCTGATTAGGGGCATCGAGATAGTCATGCGCAACGGGAACATAAGCCGCCATGCCAGGTTCCGTTGCAAATGACAGACCCACCATGTTGGCAGAGATATTATCAAGGCTGTCAGTTTCGGTATCAAAAGCAAAGACGGGCGCTTTTTTCAGTTTTTCAATCCAGGCAATAAGCTGCGACTCTTCAAGCACAACTTCATAGTTCTCATAAGAGAGCGTCGCTGCCTCTTCTTCCACTTCGTCTTCAGCATTGACGACGATAGTGTCTTTTGGCTTCGCGGCAGGTTTGCCGCCCTTAGCTTGCATCCATTTACCGGCTTCGACATCCGTTATCCAGCGCTTGAATTCATATTGCTTAAACAGGCCAAGCAGCTCTTCAGCAATCGGCTGCTGAACCTCAAGCTGTTCACAGGTCAGTTCTAGTTCAACGTCGGTTTTAATGGTCGCCAGTTTGTAAGAGAGGTAGGCCACCTCTTTATTCTGTTCCAGCTTCGCGGCAATGGTCTTCGCGCCACGGAATGTTAAGCCAGCGATTTTATCCGATTCGGCATAGAGGGTGTCCAGCCCACCTAGCCCTTGCAGCAGCGCTTGCGCGGTCTTTTCACCTACGCCCGGCACGCCTGGGATGTTATCCGAGGAGTCACCCATCAAGGCCAGGAAATCAATAATCAGTTCTGGAGGTACGCCATATTTGGTGACGACTTCATCTGGCCCAAGAATGGTATTTGTCATGGTATTGATTAGGGTGATACCAGGGGTCACCAGCTGCGCCATGTCTTTATCACCCGTGCTGATGAGCACCGGACGACCTAATTTTTCAGCTTCGCGCGCCAGCGTACCGATGACGTCATCGGCTTCAACGCCAGAAACGGCAAGCAACGGCAAGCCCATCGCTTTCACCATGGCATGTAGAGGCTCAATTTGCGCACGCAAATCGTCCGGCATAGGTGGACGGTGGGATTTGTAATCTTCAAACAGTTCATCGCGGAACGTTTTGCCCTTCGCGTCAAAAACGACCGCTGCATGCGATGGCTGATACTGAAGGATCAGACTGCGCAGCATGTTCAGCACACCGTACATCGCGCCGGTAGGCAATCCCGCGCTATTGGTCAGAGGAGGAAACGCATGATACGCCCGATAAAGGTAAGAAGAGCCATCGACGAGAATAAGAGGGTTTTCTGGGATCTGAACCATAGTGTACGTGCCTTTAATTAATTTATGGCTCAAGGATGCCACAGACGGATGAAAACATCAGTTTTTAGCGCTGTGTACAGCAAAAGATTTCGCGATCCTCAGGATCCCTCGCAAATTCAAACTGTGGATAACTTTGTGAATACTTTCATGACATAACAATAATCGTATCCTTCAAAATATCAGATTTTATAATTTATGCTTTATGATCAAAGTACTAAGAAAGTATTCCATCCGTATATTTCCGGGCGCTGATTATTTACTCTGTGTGGATATTACCTGCACTAAAATCATTTTCGGGTGAAATACTCTGTCGCAAAATCAGTTCTAAATAATCACTGAGTGAAAGTACATCCGACGCTATGTTTTCTGATAAAATCAGCGTCCTGCCTCAGCGATACCCTCGTTGATTATCCGCTAACCACCTGAAAAACCCATCATGTCGAGATTCCTCGCTGCAGCAACCTTACTGCTCAGCATCACTTTAACGATTCTGATCACTCTCTTTTGCGCTGTGCCTATAATTCTCGCTGGCATAATAAAATTATTGCTGCCTGTTCCCATCGTTTGGCGCACAGTCTCGACATTCTGTAATTTCATGATGTATTGCTGGTGCGAAGGGTTAGCGTTCCTGCTTTGTCTAAACCCCGACCTGAAATGGGATATCGAAGGGTTAGATGGACTGAGTAAGAACAAGGGATATTTGCTTGTCTGCAACCACTACAGCTGGGCAGATATCGTCGTGTTATGCGTGCTGTTTCGCAAACACATTCCAATGAACAAATATTTTCTGAAACAGCAGTTAGCGTGGATTCCTTTTATTGGCCTGGCCTGTTGGGCATTAGATATGCCGTTTATGAAACGCTATTCACGTAGTTATCTGCTTCGCCACCCTCAGCACCGCGGTAGAGACGTTGAAACGACACGCCGTTCATGCGAAAAATTTCGCGTGCTTCCGACAACTATTGTCAATTTTGTCGAAGGGTCTCGCTTTACAGAACAGAAACGCTTGCAGGCTCGTTCCCCTTATAAAAATTTGCTGCCACCCAAAGCTGCGGGGATCGCTATGGCGATTAATGTCCTGGGGAAAAACTTCGATAAGCTGCTGAATGTCACTTTGTACTATTCAGAAAATAGCAAAAAACCGTTCTACGATATGCTCTGCGGAAAGTTAACGCACATGGTGGTGCGGGTTAACGTTGTCGAGGTGAATGAAGAGTTGCACGGCGATTACATTAACGATAAGCACTTCAAACGTCGCTTTCAGCTTTGGCTAAACACGCTGTGGAATGATAAAGATGAGCTGATAGACAGGATTAAATCACCAAATAAAAACGCCGGCTGTTAACCGGCGTTTTCTTTTTTATTTCTTCTCAACCAGATATTTTACGGTGTCAGCGTATTGCTGCACGAAAATGTCCATGTTGCTTGCATCCATACCTTGTGGGTTCACCTGATATTTGCCATTTACGAACATGGCTGGAACACCCTGCAGCTGAAGATCCGCGGCAGCTTTTTCCTGTTGGGCGACCAGGGATTTCACGACAAAGCTATTCCATGCAGCGTCGTAATCTTCACCTTTCACACCGGCATCAACAAAGACTTTGCGAATATCGGCGGTTGTCTGAACGGTTTGGGTTTTCTGAACGGCTTCAAACATTGGCGCGGTAACTTGATCTTCCACACCTAACGCCAGTGCCACAGCCCAAGCCTGGGTCAAATCTTTGCCCAAAGGACCCAGGAATTCGACATGATATTTGGTCATTTTGGTGCCTTCAGGCAACTTTTTCTTCACGTTATCTGAAACGTGCAGCACTTCCTCAAACTGATAGCAATGTGGGCAATAGAATGAGAAAAACTCAAGCACCTGAGGCTCACCGGCGACCGGTTTTTCAAGGGTATTGAACTGCTTGCCATCGCTAAATTGAGCAGCGGATGCGCTAAATGCCAGAATCATACCTGCCAGCGCCAGCCATATTTTTTTCATGATCAACTTTCTCCTGATGTTTCCGATTAATACATTGGCGTTAATTGCAGTGGAGGTTCATTGAGAACCTTAACCTGCTCAATAAATGTGGTTGTCTGGCTGCGCCAGTAATCCTCCCCGGTTAACCACGGGAAGTTTTTAGGAAACGCGGGATCGTCCCAACGCCTGATTAACCATGCGAGATAATATACAAAACGCATGGCGCGTAAAGGTTCAATCAGAGCGATTTCATCTGAATTGAAGGGGCTAAACTCTTCATACGCTTCAATGATGGTTTCAAGCTGCATGCGTTGTTCCGCTTTATCACCATTCAGCAGCATCCAGAGATCCTGAACCGCGGGTCCCATTCTGGCATCGTCGAGATCGACAAACAAAGGCCCGTCTCGCCACAGGATATTACCGGCATGACAATCCCCATGAAGACGCAACGTTTCTGCCTGACCATCCCAGTGCATCGCAGCCGCATTAATCAGTGCATCAGTTGCTTTAAGAAAGTCATCTTTAAGAGCCTTGGGGATCAGCGTGGTGGTTTCAAAAACCTGACGGGGTTCTGTTAAATATTCCTGAATACCGATCGCAGGACGGGCACTAAAGGTTTTTTTTCGGCCAGTCTGATGAATGCGCCCCAGATAGCGGGCAACCCACTCCATTTGATCGATATTATCGGACTCAAACTGACGGCCGCCGAGACTTGGGAAAACTGCATAAAAAAAGCCTTTATGCGTCAATAACGTTTGGCTATCAAATTGAATCGGCGCGGCTACAGGAATCTCATCATTCACGAGATCCAAGGCGAACTGATGCTCTTCCTGAATTTGCTCAGCAGACCAACGTTGAGGCCGATAAAACTTAACGACAAAACGCTGGCGGTCTTCATCCTGAAATTGATAGACGCGGTTTTCATAGCTGTTAAGGGGGGTTAACCCGGAGTCTACGCGGATACCCTGCTCGAACAGGGCATCCATAATGGTATCCGGGTGTAATGTCTGGAAAGTAAAAGACTTGTCGTTCATCCGATCATCCGGAAATTATACGAATGATTCAGGATATCATTTCACAGCGATTTCGGTGGCGCCTCTTACAAGGTTTTACTCTTTAATTACACCACGGGCTCGCAGAAGTGCGGTTTTAAAGTCTTCTTCGTAATCTTTCTTTATCCCTGGAATCGCAGCATCTTTTGCAGAATCGCGCATTTTGAGGTGATAGATCAGAATGTCATCAGAAAGGTCGGTCAGTTCGCCGTCATAACCTGACTCTTTCGCCAGTTTCTGTAAAAATTGGATTAGATTCAGTTCAGGCTCTTTTTGCCAGGCTGGCTGGAGGAGTTCAATAACTTCGTTCAGACGTTTACATTTCATTGCGATGCTCCTTTCGTTTATGGGAATACGTTATCAGGGTCAATCCCACAATAAAAGAGGCGATATTTGTGAATCAATGCAAGGAAGTACTTGCTGTGGTTCTGGCAGGTGGAAGAGCGACACGAATGGGGGGAAGAGATAAGGGCTTACAAGAACTTGATGGAAAGCCTTTATGGAAACATGTGGCCGATACGCTTAGTAAGCAAGTCGATGCGATCGCTATTAGTGCTAACCGGCATATCGATATTTATCAGCAAAGTGGTTATCCCGTCTATCAAGACAGTCTTGATGATTATCCGGGGCCTTTAGCCGGTATGCTCAGCGTTATGCAGCAGTCAGAGCGAGAATGGTTTCTCTTTTGCCCCTGCGATACGCCTTTTATTCCAACTTGTCTTGCTGAGCGATTGGTCAACAATCGGAATAATGCTTCTGTCGTCTGGGTACACGATGGCGAGCGAGATCATCCTACTATTGCATTGATTAATAGAAAGTTAATTGCTGAAATGAAAGCGTACCTGACATCCGGAGAACGTCGAGTGATGATATTCATGCGTCAATCCGGCGGTCATTCAGTCGATTTTAGCGACCAAAAATCTGCTTTTATTAACGTGAATACACCTGAAGATCTGCGAAATATACAGGGGATTGTATGAAACCCGTTTTAGCCATCGCCGCGTGGAGTGGCACAGGTAAAACATCTCTTCTTAAAAAACTCATTCCTGCGCTTTACGCCCGAGGTATCCGTACTGGGGTAATTAAGCATACCCATCACAATATGGATATCGATAAACCGGGTAAAGACAGTTACGAATTGCGCCACGCTGGCGCTGCGCAAACCATGGTTGCCAGTGCGCAGCGATGGGCACTGATGACTGAGACACCAGAAAAAGACACACTCGATCTCAATTATCTTGTGAGTCGTATGGATCATTCAGCATTGGATCTGGTTTTAGTTGAGGGATTTAAGCTGGAATCGGTGGCTAAGATACTGTTGTTCAGACAGGGTACCGGGCATGGAGTCGATGAGTTAACGTTGGATCAGGATGTGATTGCCGTTGCCAGTGATGTTTCACTGAAAATACAGATGCCAGTTTTAAATCTCAATGATACGGATGAGATTGTCGATTTTATTGAGGAGTGGCTACAGACGCAGTAAACATCTGGCCAACGTATCAGACTGGCTTGTTTTCTGCGCAGCTCACCCAAAAAACACAAGCAAAAAACCCCGGACCTTGCGGACCGGGGTTCTTCTTTATTGATGCCTGGCAGTTCCCTACTCTCACATGGGGAGACCCCACACTACCATCGGCGCTACGGCGTTTCACTTCTGAGTTCGGCATGGGGTCAGGTGGGACCACCGCGCTAAAGCCGCCAGGCAAATTCTGTTATCAACATGCATCTCTGCACGTCAATTAATCTGTTATCAAGCTGAATATCGTCTCTTTCCGCCAAAACAGCTTCGGCGTTGTAAGGTTAAGCCTCACGGTTCATTAGTATCGGTTAGCTCAACGTATCGCTACGCTTACACACCCGACCTATCAACGTCGTAGTCTTCAACGTTCCTTCAGGACTCTCAAGGAGTCAGGGAGAACTCATCTCGGGGCAAGTTTCGTGCTTAGATGCTTTCAGCACTTATCTTTTCCGCATTTAGCTACCGGGCAATGCCATTGGCATGACAACCCGAACACCAGTGATGCGTCCACTCCGGTCCTCTCGTACTAGGAGCAGCCCCCCTCAATTCTCCAGCGCCCACGGCAGATAGGGACCGAACTGTCTCACGACGTTCTAAACCCAGCTCGCGTACCACTTTAAACGGCGAACAGCCGTACCCTTGGGACCTACTTCAGCCCCAGGATGTGATGAGCCGACATCGAGGTGCCAAACACCGCCGTCGATATGAACTCTTGGGCGGTATCAGCCTGTTATCCCCGGAGTACCTTTTATCCGTTGAGCGATGGCCCTTCCATTCAGAACCACCGGATCACTATGACCTGCTTTCGCACCTGCTCGAGCCGTCACTCTCGCAGTCAAGCTAGCTTATGCCATTGCACTAACCTCCTGATGTCCGACCAGGATTAGCTAACCTTCGTGCTCCTCCGTTACTCTTTAGGAGGAGACCGCCCCAGTCAAACTACCCACCAGACACTGTCCGCAACCCGGATTACGGGTCTACGTTAGAACACCAGCCATTAAAGGGTGGTATTTCAAGGTTGGCTCCACGCAGACTGGCGTCCACGCTTCAAAGCCTCCCACCTATCCTACACATCAAGGACCAGTGTTCAGTGTCAAGCTATAGTAAAGGTTCACGGGGTCTTTCCGTCTTGCCGCGGGTACACTGCATCTTCACAGCGAGTTCAATTTCACTGAGTCTCGGGTGGAGACAGCCTGGCCATCATTACGCCATTCGTGCAGGTCGGAACTTACCCGACAAGGAATTTCGCTACCTTAGGACCGTTATAGTTACGGCCGCCGTTTACCGGGGCTTCGATCAAGAGCTTCGCGTTACCGCTAACCCCATCAATTAACCTTCCGGCACCGGGCAGGCGTCACACCGTATACGTCCACTTTCGTGTTTGCACAGTGCTGTGTTTTTAATAAACAGTTGCAGCCAGCTGGTATCTTCGACTGATTTCAGCTCCACGAGCAAGTCGCTTCACTTACCATCAGCGTGCCTTCTCCCGAAGTTACGGCACCATTTTGCCTAGTTCCTTCACCCGAGTTCTCTCAAGCGCCTTGGTATTCTCTACCTGACCACCTGTGTCGGTTTGGGGTACGATTTGATGTTACCTGATGCTTAGAGGCTTTTCCTGGAAGCAGGGCATTTGTTACTTCAGCACCGTAGTGCCTCGTCATCACACCTCAGCGTTAATAAGCGTCCGGATTTACCTAAACGCTCCGCCTACATGCTTAAACCGGGACAACCGTCGCCCGGCTAACATAGCCTTCTCCGTCCCCCCTTCGCAGTAACACCGAGTACAGGAATATTAACCTGTTTCCCATCGACTACGCCTTTCGGCCTCGCCTTAGGGGTCGACTCACCCTGCCCCGATTAACGTTGGACAGGAACCCTTGGTCTTCCGGCGAGCGGGCTTTTCACCCGCTTTATCGTTACTTATGTCAGCATTCGCACTTCTGATACCTCCAGCATCCCTCACAGGACACCTTCGACGGCTTACAGAACGCTCCCCTACCCAACAACGCATAAGCGTCGCTGCCGCAGCTTCGGTGCACAGTTTAGCCCCGTTACATCTTCCGCGCAGGCCGACTCGACCAGTGAGCTATTACGCTTTCTTTAAATGATGGCTGCTTCTAAGCCAACATCCTGGCTGTCTGTGCCTTCCCACATCGTTTCCCACTTAACTGTGACTTTGGGACCTTAGCTGGCGGTCTGGGTTGTTTCCCTCTTCACGACGGACGTTAGCACCCGCCGTGTGTCTCCCGTGATAACATTCTTCGGTATTCGTAGTTTGCATCGGGTTGGTAAGCCGGGATGGCCCCCTAGCCGAAACAGTGCTCTACCCCCGAAGATGAGTTCACGAGGCGCTACCTAAATAGCTTTCGGGGAGAACCAGCTATCTCCCGGTTTGATTGGCCTTTCACCCCCAGCCACAAGTCATCCGCTAATTTTTCAACATTAGTCGGTTCGGTCCTCCAGTTAGTGTTACCCAACCTTCAACCTGCCCATGGCTAGATCACCGGGTTTCGGGTCTATACCCTGCAACTTAACGCCCAGTTAAGACTCGGTTTCCCTTCGGCTCCCCTATACGGTTAACCTTGCTACAGAATATAAGTCGCTGACCCATTATACAAAAGGTACGCAGTCACCCTGATAAATCAAGGCTCCCACTGCTTGTACGTACACGGTTTCAGGTTCTGTTTCACTCCCCTCGCCGGGGTTCTTTTCGCCTTTCCCTCACGGTACTGGTTCACTATCGGTCAGTCAGGAGTATTTAGCCTTGGAGGATGGTCCCCCCATATTCAGACAGGATACCACGTGTCCCGCCCTACTCTTCGAACTCACAGTATGTGCATTTTTGTGTACGGGAGTATCACCCTGTACCCTGCGACTTTCCAGACGCTTCCACTAACACACAAACTGATTCAGGTTCTGGGCTGTTCCCCGTTCGCTCGCCGCTACTGGGGGAATCTCGGTTGATTTCTTTTCCTCAGGGTACTTAGATGTTTCAGTTCCCCTGGTTCGCTTCGTTAAGCTATGTATTCACTTAACGATAGTGCAACGGATTGCACTGGGTTTCCCCATTCGGAAATCGTCGGTTATAACGGTTCATATCACCTTACCGACGCTTATCGCAGATTAGCACGTCCTTCATCGCCTCTGACTGCCTAGGCATCCACCGTGTACGCTTAGTCGCTTAACCTCACAACCCGAAGATGTTTCGTAAAACACCCGCAGTGTTGCGAAAATTTGAGAGACTCGAACACACCGCTTATCTGCTCTTATTACGGAGAGCAGACACAGTGTGTCGTTTCAATTTTCAGCTTGATCCAGATTTTTAAAGAGCAAATATCTCAAACATGACTTACTGTTTACACAGTGCAATCAGTTTTGAGATACAGAGGTCGGCGACTTTCACTCACAAACCAGCAAGTGGCGTCCCCTAGGGGATTCGAACCCCTGTTACCGCCGTGAAAGGGCGGTGTCCTGGGCCTCTAGACGAAGGGGACGTGTAAGTCTCAATCGCAAGACGCCTTGCTATTTACTTTTCATCAGACAATCTGTGTGGACACTACAAAGGCAGGTTCTTCAGGTAAGGAGGTGATCCAACCGCAGGTTCCCCTACGGTTACCTTGTTACGACTTCACCCCAGTCATGAATCACAAAGTGGTAAGCGCCCTCCCGAAGGTTAAGCTACCTACTTCTTTTGCAACCCACTCCCATGGTGTGACGGGCGGTGTGTACAAGGCCCGGGAACGTATTCACCGTAGCATTCTGATCTACGATTACTAGCGATTCCGACTTCACGGAGTCGAGTTGCAGACTCCGATCCGGACTACGACATACTTTGTGAGGTCCGCTTGCTCTCGCGAGGTCGCTTCTCTTTGTATATGCCATTGTAGCACGTGTGTAGCCCTACTCGTAAGGGCCATGATGACTTGACGTCATCCCCACCTTCCTCCAGTTTATCACTGGCAGTCTCCTTTGAGTTCCCGGCCGAACCGCTGGCAACAAAGGATAAGGGTTGCGCTCGTTGCGGGACTTAACCCAACATTTCACAACACGAGCTGACGACAGCCATGCAGCACCTGTCTCAGAGTTCCCGAAGGCACCAAAGCATCTCTGCTAAGTTCTCTGGATGTCAAGAGTAGGTAAGGTTCTTCGCGTTGCATCGAATTAAACCACATGCTCCACCGCTTGTGCGGGCCCCCGTCAATTCATTTGAGTTTTAACCTTGCGGCCGTACTCCCCAGGCGGTCGACTTAACGCGTTAGCTCCGGAAGCCACTCCTCAAGGGAACAACCTCCAAGTCGACATCGTTTACGGCGTGGACTACCAGGGTATCTAATCCTGTTTGCTCCCCACGCTTTCGCACCTGAGCGTCAGTCTTTGTCCAGGGGGCCGCCTTCGCCACCGGTATTCCTCCAGATCTCTACGCATTTCACCGCTACACCTGGAATTCTACCCCCCTCTACAAGACTCTAGCCTGCCAGTTTCGAATGCAGTTCCCAGGTTGAGCCCGGGGATTTCACATCCGACTTGACAGACCGCCTGCGTGCGCTTTACGCCCAGTAATTCCGATTAACGCTTGCACCCTCCGTATTACCGCGGCTGCTGGCACGGAGTTAGCCGGTGCTTCTTCTGCGAGTAACGTCAATCACTGCGGTTATTAACCACAATGCCTTCCTCCTCGCTGAAAGTACTTTACAACCCGAAGGCCTTCTTCATACACGCGGCATGGCTGCATCAGGCTTGCGCCCATTGTGCAATATTCCCCACTGCTGCCTCCCGTAGGAGTCTGGACCGTGTCTCAGTTCCAGTGTGGCTGGTCATCCTCTCAGACCAGCTAGGGATCGTCGCCTAGGTGAGCCATTACCCCACCTACTAGCTAATCCCATCTGGGCACATCTGATGGCAAGAGGCCCGAAGGTCCCCCTCTTTGGTCTTGCGACATTATGCGGTATTAGCTACCGTTTCCAGTAGTTATCCCCCTCCATCAGGCAGTTTCCCAGACATTACTCACCCGTCCGCCGCTCGTCACCCAGAGAGCAAGCTCTCCTGTGCTACCGCTCGACTTGCATGTGTTAGGCCTGCCGCCAGCGTTCAATCTGAGCCATGATCAAACTCTTCAATTTAAGTTTGATGCTCGTGTTTCTTTATTTCTAAAGAAAAGAACTTCGTAATGAATTACGTATGTTCACTCACTGAGACTTGGTTATTCATTTAGCGTCCGAAGACGTTTAGAATCCATGTCACTTTGAGTGCCCACACAGATTGTCTGATAAATTGTTAAAGAGCAGTGCAACGCGGCTTTCGCTCACCGTTGCGAGGTCCCGTATAATACGTTTTCCTCATTCAGAGTCAAGCGTTTATTTTCGCTTTTCTCTGCCGGCGTTCATCGCTGAACCCCGCTGACCCGGCGGCTTGTGTTCCGTTGTTCCGTGTCAGTGGAGGCGCATTATAGGGAGTTATTCTGAGGTGACAAGAGGAAATTTAAAATTAATTTCCAACCGTGTTTTTTTTCACCAAAACCGCTAATAACAAGTCATATATTGTTCTATTTGTTGTTTTTGCAGCCACAATCACACTCCAGGTGGCATACTTATTAGCAAGAACAATTAAGGAATAAGAGCTATGCCCTTAAGCGCACAACAGCTGGCGGCACAAAAAAACCTATCTTATGTGTTGGCTGAAAAGCTGGCTCAACGAATTTTGGCGGGAAAATATGCTCCAGGAAGCATTTTGCCCGGAGAAATGGAACTCGGTGAACAGTTTGGCGTGAGCCGCACCGCCGTTCGTGAAGCAGTAAAAACATTAACGGCAAAAGGAATGGTGCTCCCGCGTCCTCGTATTGGTACTCGGGTTATGCCCCAAAGTAACTGGAACTTCCTCGATCAGGAGTTGCTTTCCTGGTGGATGACTGAGGATAACTTCCATCAGGTTGTTGACCATTTCCTGGTAATGCGCAGCAGCCTTGAGCCTCAGGCGTGTTTACTCGCCGCGATGTTGGGCAGCGCCGAACAAAAAGCGCAGTTGAACACTTTAATGGAAGAGATGACCTTCCTGAAGCAGCACTTTAACCGCCAGCGTTGGATTGAAGTCGACATGACGTGGCATGAGCACATTTACTTGATGAGCGGAAATCCCTTCCTGACCTCATTTGCGTCCCTGTTCCACTCTGTGTACCACACCTACTTTGCTTCTATTACCCAGGATGAAGTGGTTAAGCTCGATCTGCACCAGGCCATTGTTGATGCTATCCAGGATAGCGATGGACAACGCGCATTACACGCTTGCCAGGCTTTGTTGGCTGCCCCAAATCAGTAACAGGAAATCGATGAACGAGAAAAAATCACGCAGCATGGCGGGATTGCCATGGATTGCCGCTATGGCTTTCTTTATGCAAGCGCTGGATGCCACCATTCTAAATACAGCTCTGCCGGCCATCGCCCAAAGCCTCAACCGCTCTCCACTGGCCATGCAGTCCGCCATCATTAGCTATACGTTGACCGTCGCGATGCTAATTCCTGTTAGCGGCTGGCTGGCCGACCGTTTTGGAACACGCCGAATATTTATGTTCGCCGTCACGCTATTTACGCTCGGCTCGCTGGCGTGCGCACTTTCAACCTCATTAACTGAGCTCGTGGCCTTTCGTGTACTTCAGGGTATAGGCGGCGCAATGATGATGCCGGTCGCACGACTCGCGTTATTACGCGCGTATCCACGCAGCGAGCTATTACCCGTGCTGAATTTCGTTACCATGCCCGGTCTGGTCGGTCCTATCCTCGGCCCGGTATTGGGTGGCGTACTGGTGACCTGGGCAAGCTGGCACTGGATTTTCCTGATCAACATTCCGATTGGTATCGCTGGGCTATGCTATGCCCGCAAATACATGCCGAATTTCACTACGCCCAAGCGCAGTTTCGACATGGGCGGTTTTTTCCTTTTCGGCGTGAGCCTTGTATTGTTCTCCATCGGCATGGAGTTATTCGGCGAGAAAATAGTCGCGACCAGGATAGCATTGTCGATTATCTTTGGCAGCGTTCTGCTTTTCCTTCTTTATATACGTCACGCGCGACGTCATCCAACGCCACTTATCTCATTACAGCTTTTTAAGACTCGGACTTTCTCCGTCGGGATCGCAGGGAATATCGCCTCGCGTCTTGGCACTGGCTGCGTACCCTTTTTAATGCCGTTGATGTTACAGGTAGGATTTGGCTATCCGGCGCTGATAGCGGGGATAATGATGGCTCCGACCGCCGTCGGATCTATTCTGGCGAAATCGATGGTGACGAAAATACTGCGTGGGCTGGGCTACCGGAAAACGCTGGTTGGAATAACGGTCTTTATTGGCGCGATGATTGCGCAGTTCTCGTTACAGTCATCGGCACTGCCCGCGTGGATGCTGATCCTGCCGCTCTTTATATTGGGGATGGCGATGTCTATCCAGTTCACCTCGATGAACACCATCAGCCTCGCTGACCTCACCGATGAAAATGCCAGCGGCGGTAATAGTGTTCTGGCCGTCACTCAACAGCTTTCGATAAGTTTAGGCGTGGCAGTGAGCGCAGCGGTACTTCGCGTGTATGAAGGTATAGAAGGCACAAACACCGTCGAGCAGTTCCACTACACCTTTATTACGATGGGCGTCATTACTGTGGTTTCCGCTCTGGTGTTTTTATTATTGAAGCCGAAGGATGGCCGAAACCTGATTAAAGATCGCCACCCGACGAAACCGAACCGCGTTCCATCAGAACAGGAGTAAGCTGCAAGCGCTGCTGCTGCAATGTGGGCTGTGCCATTCGATGAATCAACACATCAATGGCCAGCTCCCCCAGTTCATCTTTCGGTTGATGAATAGTGGTAAGCGGCGGAGTCATGAAGCGCGCCAGTTCAATGTCATCGTAGCCAACTATCGCCATATCATGCGGAACGCTTAACCCCGCCTGATATAACGCCTGATAAGCACCAAATGCCATCGCATCGTTACCAATAAATACCGCCTGCGGACGCTGTTCCTGCGCCAGCAATTTTTGCATCGCCTCGAGGCCACCATTGAACTCAAAATCGCCCGTGATGCGATAACCTTCTGGTACGGATAAACCGGCGCGATCCATCGCGGTCAGATACCCTTCCAGACGTAAACGCGCGGGTGTTTTATCAAGTGGCCCCGTGATACAGGCGATGCGACGATACCCTTTATCAATCAAATGCTGCGTCGCCATATCGCCACCGACAAGCGAGTTGTCCTGGATGAGATCGCTGGTTCCGTCGAACGGTGCCCAGTCCATCATCACGGTAGGGACTGAAGGATAGCGCTGCATTATCTCTTTCGAGGGCTGGTGCGTTTCGGTACACAGCAACAGCAACCCATCCACGCGTTTTTGCATCAGCGTTTCAAGATTACGGTTCATGCGTTGCTCATCGCCTTCCGTGTTACATAGCACCAGGCTGTAACCGCGCTCAAAGCAGCTACGCTCCACGCCGCGAACCAGCTCAGAATAGAAAGGGTTGGTACTGGCGGTGATAAGCATCCCGATAGTGTGGGTCTGATTGAGCTTAAGACTGCGCGCTAACGCCGAAGGCGCATAATTGAGGTCTTTAACTGCGGCTTCGACTTTCGCCTTAATGGCGTCGCTGACGAAGCGATCGCTATTGATTACGTGAGAGACTGTCGAGGTAGAAACGCCCGCCATGCGGGCGACATCTTTCATTGTGGCCAAGCGTTACCTCTGCTGAATCAAAAATTCATCAATCTCTTTGCGCCATGGAACGGAAGGCTGAGCACCTTTACGCGTCACCGCAATTGCGGCCGCGGCATGGGCAAAGCGAATGGCATCATCCATCGGCTTACCTTCCAGCAACGCCGTGACCAGCGCACCGTTAAAGGTGTCTCCCGCAGCGATAGTATCAACGGCTTTAACCTTAAAGCCGGGCACGCGACGACCTTCACCGTTAACGCTCGCCCACACGCCACGACTACCGAGCGTGATAATCACGGTGTCGATGCCTTTCTCGTGCAATGCCTTAGCGGCTCGCGCGGCGTCGTCATCGTTTTCAACACGAATACCCGTCAGCTTTTCTGCTTCGGTTTCGTTTGGCGTAATGATGTCCACCAGCGCCAACAGCTCGTCTGATAATACACGCGCTGGCGCGGGGTTAAGTACGACAGTGGTATGATTTTCATGCGCAATTTTTGCCGCCGCCAGCACGCTTTCGACCGGAGACTCCAGCTGCATCAGCAACGCTTCAGCACGGGCAATAATTTCACGCTGTGCCTCTACACGTTCAATGTTCAGCGCCGCGTTTGCCCCCGCGTGAATACCGATAACATTCTCACCTTCTGCGTTGACGAAAATCAGCGCCACGCCGGTTGATTCCCCTGCCACCACGCTCACGGGCGCAATATCGATGTTGTCGCTTTCGAGCTGCTTGCGAACACGTTCGCCGGTATCGTCATCACCCGTACAGGCAATAAAGGCAATATTCGCACCACTGCGCCCGGCCGCTACGGCCTGGTTTGCACCCTTACCACCGAAAGCCACCTGATACTGATTACCCGTAACGGTTTCACCCGGAGTGGGGAAAGATTCAAGGTTAAGAATGTGATCGGCATTAATACTGCCAAGGACGACGAGATTGCCTGCGGTTTTCATGTATGAGGTGTCCATCTAAGAGCGCCACCGGTTTGACCCGGTGGCGTGTGCCACACTTTTCTTTATTTTGAGTCCCTCAGGCCGTTCTCGACGACCTGAATCGCCTATTACTGCTTGATGACCAGCTTCAGGTCAACGGGATATTTAGCCTGAACCTTTTCGCCTTTCAGCACTTTATCTGCAGTATCAACGCCTGTTGCGCCAATCTGCTCAGGTAACTGAGCGATGGTCGCCGCCAGTTTACCATCGTTTACCGCTTTCTCGCCGTCTGGCGTGCCGTCAAAGCCGACAACCATCACATCTGTTTTACCGGCAGTTTGCAGCGCACGCAGCGCGCCCAATGCCATTTCATCGTTCTGCGCGAAGACTGCCTGCACGTCAGGATGCGCGGTCAGCAGGTTCTGCATCACGTTCAGACCTTTAGTACGGTCAAAGTCAGCTGGCTGGCTCGCCAGTACGTTAAATTTGTGTGCAGCAACGGCTTGCTGGAAGCCTTCACCACGCTCACGCGCTGCGGAAGTCCCTGCGATACCCTGCAGCTCGATAACTTTTGCGCCTTCACCGGCTTTCTTCGCGATGTAGTTGCCGGCGATTTTGCCGCCCAACACGTTATCAGAAGCAATGTGGCTTACCACTTCGCCTTTAGCGGCAACGCGGTCAAGGGTGATAACCGGAATATTCGCCTGGTTTGCCATCTTAACGGCGTTACCTACAGCGTCTGAATCCGTTGGGTTGATCAACAGAATTTTAGTGCCACGCACGGTTAAGTCCTGAACGTTAGCCAGCTCTTTCGCCGGGTTGTTCTGAGAGTCCAGTACAACCAGGTTGTAGCCCAGCTTATCAGCTTCTTTCTGCGCGCCATCCTTCAGCGAAACGAAGAACGGGTTGTTTAGCGTAGAGACCACCAGCGCGATGGTGTCTTTCGCCATTGCGTTAGCACTTACGGTGGCGCTCAGTGCCACAGCAGAAACCAGGATAGCCAGTTTTTTCATATTCATATCAGTGATGTCCTGTAGTGTGTCGTCAGTTACTGTTTTTTGTTGTCTACCAGAACCGCCAGCAAAATCACCACTGCTTTAACGATCATCTGGTAATAGGAAGAAACACCTAACAAATTCAAGCCATTATTGAGGAAACCAAGGATCAGTGCGCCGATCAATGTCCCAACAATGCGACCTTTACCGCCCGCAAGGCTGGTACCGCCCAGCACAACCGCCGCAATCGCATCCAGTTCATAACCCGTACCCGCCGTCGGCTGTGCCGAGGAGAGACGAGCCACTTCGATGATGCCCGCCAGCGAAGCCAGCAAGCCGCAAAGGGAGTAAACGATAATCTTCACTTTGTTAACGCTGATGCCTGACAGACGCGTTGCCGCTTCATTGCCGCCCAGCGCATAAATATAACGACCGAGACGGGTGTGATGCAGCATGTACCATGCGGCCAGGAAGACGATACCCATGATCCAGACCGGGGTTGGAACCCCAAGCGGGCGGCCAATACCAAACCAGCCAAACAGATCGGCATTGTCAGTAAAGCCGGTGTTGACGGGACTGCCGTTGGTATAGACCATCGTGACGCCACGCAGCAGCAGCATCATCACCAGAGTCGCAATAAATGCCTGCACCCGGCCTTTTGCCACAATCATTCCTGTGACAGCACCAATCGCAGCACCCAATGCCAGAGCCGCCGCGATGGCCACCAGCGCGTTCACTTCAATCCCGACAATGGAAGCCGCGACCGCGCCGGTGAGCGCCAGCAGAGAACCGACGGACAGGTCGATACCCGACGTCAAAATCACCAGCGTCATCCCGACGGCCATAATGGCGTTCACCGACGTCTGCTGGAGAATATTGAACAGGTTATTTACGGTAAAAAAGTTTGGGCTCATGGTCGAAACCACCGCGATCAGCACCAGCAGTGCAATCAGCGATTTTTGTTCCAACAGCCATGCCTTAGTGAAATAGCGGCGACCAGAAACAGCCTGGGTAGTCATCTTGTTACTCCTGATTCACGCGATTAAGCTTGCCCACAGCGGCAGCCATCAGAACTTCCTGGGTGGCCTGCTCGCGAGTGAATTCACCGCCGAGATGCCCTTCATGCATGACAATAATGCGATCGCTCATGCCTAATACTTCTGGCATCTCGGAAGAGACCAGAATGATGCTCAGCCCGTCAGCCTTAAACTGGTTGATCAGCTGATAAATCTCTTTCTTGGCGCCGACGTCCACGCCGCGAGTCGGCTCATCGAGGATCAGCACTTTTGGCCGCGTCATCAAACCACGCGCAATCGCCACTTTCTGCTGATTACCGCCGGAAAGCAGGCCGATAGCCTGTTCCATCGAAGGCGTTTTCACATTGAACAGGCGGATAAAATCACTGACCGCCTGCTGTTCATCTTTATGCTTTAAGCCGCCGCCGTTACGACTGAAATAGCGCAGCGCAGTCAGAGACATGTTCTCTTTGACCGACATACCCAGCACCAGTCCATCGCGTTTACGGTCTTCAGAGATATAAACGATGCCGTTTGCCAGCCCATCCTGCGGAGAACGGGTGACAACTTCATGACCGTTAAGCGTGACGTAACCGCTGGTACGCGGCAGCGCACCGTACAGCACTTTCATCAATTCGGTACGGCCTGCGCCCATCAGACCCGCCACACCCAGGATTTCCCCCTGGCGCAGCGTAAAGGAGACATTGTCGACGCCTGGACCGCACAGGTTATCCACCTTCAGGCGGATTTCACCCGGCGCTTTATCCAGTCGCGGATACTGATCTTCCAGCTTGCGTCCCACCATCATTTCGATTAGTGAATCTTCGGTCAGAGAGGCCACCTCGCGCTCGGCAATAAACTGTCCGTCGCGGAACACGGTGACATCATCGCAAATCTCGAAAATCTCTTTCATGCGGTGAGAGATATAAACAATGCCTCGTCCTTGCGCTTTGAGCTCGCGGATGACGCGGAATAAGGAGTCGGTTTCGGTATCAGTGAGCGCATCGGTCGGTTCGTCCATCACGATGACTTTTGACTCGAAGCTCAGGACTTTAGCGATTTCCACCATCTGCTGGTCGCCGATCGAAAGATCGCCCACCAGACGGTCGCTCTTGAAGCGCAGATTCAGTTTCGCCAGCAGTTTGTCGGCTTCAGCATACATCTGCTTCCAGTCGATTTTGCCAAAGCGGCCCACGAATTCACGGCCAAGGAAGATATTTTCTGCAATGGTGAGCTGCGGGATCAGGTTTAATTCCTGATGGATAATGCCGATCCCAGCTTCCTGAGAGGATTTCGGTCCGGTGAAGGTGGTTTCTTTCCCCAGCCACACCAGCGAACCCGCATCGCGTTGATAGATGCCGGTCAGCACTTTCATCATGGTGGATTTGCCAGCGCCGTTTTCACCGACCAGCGCCATCACGCGACCGGCGTAAACATTCAACGCCGCGCCAGAGAGGGCTTTTACGCCCGGGAACGATTTATCGATCCCTTTGAGTTGTAATAATGCGTCCATGACGGCCTCAGAACGTGACGCCAGCACAGAGAATGATATTCGCATACGGGGAACACTCCCCGCTGCGAATCACCGCCTGACTGTCTGCGGTTTGTTGTTTGAACTGTTCATGCGTTGTGTAACGAATTTCAATGGTGTTTCCCTGGTGTTGTTGCAGTTGCTCTATGTGGCCGAGCAACGTTTCGTGGAGTTGCGGATTATGTTGTTTAATTTCCGTCGCGAGAATGGCTGTCTCAACCTGCATCTCCGCCGTCACCACTTCAAGTACCTGCATAAACGAGGGAACACCCTGCGTTAATGCCATATCAATACGCGTTGTGCTGTGCGGAACCGGTAAGCCTGCATCGCAAACCACCAGCGTATCGGTATGCCCAAGACGGGAAATAACCGATGAGATTTCAGAATTGAGTACCGTGCCTTTCTTCATTTTCTTGCTCCACTAGCGAAACGTTTCGCTGAAATAAGTGTAGCCGTAAGAGTGTTCAGAAAACCATCATGACGTAACAGAATTGTGATCAACGTCGAAACGTTTCGCTAAGTAAAATCTGAAGGGAAAAATACAAAGAAAAATGCCGGGTGAGCGTTACGCTTCCCGGCATTCGTGCGGCGATTTAAATCTCGACCTGCGTTCCTAATTCAATCACGCGGTTAGGCGGAATCTCAAACTGATCCGGCGCACGCAGGGCGTTACGTTGCAGAATAAGATACAGCTTGCCGCGCAGGCGCAGATACCATGGCCGTTTGCCGACAATCAGCGACTCGTGCGACATAAAGAACGAGGTCTCCATCATGCGACAGCTCAACCCTTCGAGACCGCAGCGGTGGAAGACCTCTTCCACATTCGGCGTTTCACGCCAGCCGTAGCTTGCGACTACGCGCCAGAACGTCGGGGATAATTGTTCTATCTGCACGCGACGAACGTTATGCACGTACGGCGCATCTTCGGTACGCAGCGTCAGCAAAATCACGCGTTCGTGCAGCACTTTGTTGTGCTTGAGGTTATGCATCAGCGCAAACGGAATCACTTTCTGCGCACGCGACATATATACCGCAGTCCCTGGCACGCGCACCGGCGGTGATTTCTCCAGCGAGGCGATCATCGCCTCAAGAGAGTTACCGTGCTCATGCATGCGACGTAACAGGCGGAAACGCTCGCTTTTCCACGTTGTCATCACGATGAACATCACCAGACCCAGCGTCAACGGCAGCCAGCCACCCGAGACGATTTTATCCAGGTTTGCCGAGAACAATGGCAAATCAATACACAGCAGCCCCACCAGAATCAGCGCCACAAGGAACTTATTCCAGTGCCAGTTCCGATACGCCACGGTGGTCGACAGAATCGACGTAAGCACCATCGTCCCTGTGACGGCAATACCGTACGCCGCCGCCAGATTGCTGGAGTGTTCAAAGCTGACAATCACAATCACCACGGCAACGTAAAGCAGCCAGTTAATGAAAGGAATGTAGATCTGACCGGATTCCATCTCCGAGGTATGAATAATCCGCATCGGCGACAGATAACCCAGGCGAACCGCCTGACGCGTCAACGAGAACACCCCCGAGATCACCGCCTGAGATGCGATAACGGTCGCCAGCGTGGCGATAATCAACATCGGCACCAGCGCCCATTCGGGTGCCAGCAGGAAGAACGGGTTCTTGATAGCCTCAGGGTTTTTCAGCAGCAGCGCACCCTGACCGAAGTAATTCAGTACCAGAGACGGCAGCACGACGGTAAACCACGCGAGGCGAATCGGCAGCTTCCCGAAGTGACCCATATCCGCGTACAGCGCTTCGACGCCGGTAATAGAAAGCACGACCGCGCCGAGGGCAACAAACGAAACGGTTTTGTATTCCAGGAAGAAATGAACCGCCCATGCCGGGTTAAGAGCCTGCAGCACTTCTGGATTGCCAATAATTCCGCGCAAACCCAGTGCCGCCAGGATCAGGAACCAGGCCAGCATAATCGGTGCAAACAGCTTACCGACAAGCCCGGTGCCATGTTTCTGAATCGCAAACAGCAGGGTCAGGACAACAATGGCGAGCGGAACCACCCACGTCTCCAGCTGCGGCGCGATAATCTCCAGCCCCTCGATCGCCGAAAGCACCGAAATCGCAGGCGTAATCACCACTTCCCCATAGAAGAAGCTGCCACCTATCAACCCGATGATCACCAGGAAAGAGGTCATTCTTGCCGACGTGTTACGCCCCGCCAGGGACATCAACGTCAGGATCCCGCCTTCACCGGCGTTATCCGCGCGCATGACGAAAGAGAGATATTTAAGCGAGACCACCAGAATCAGCAGCCAGAAGATGAGTGACAAAAAGCCAAACACGGCGTCACGTTCGACACCAAAACCAAACTGACCGGACAGACATTCGCGAAGCGTGTAAAGCGGGCTGGTGCCAATATCACCGTAGACAACCCCAATCGCCGCAAGCGTTATAGCGCGTAATGATTGCTTATTATCAGTGCTCATAGACTAGTCTTTTCGTTGTAGAACAAATGTGTGCTGAGTCCCTTGGCCCACAAAAAGGCGCACAGTATGCACGATTAATCGCAAGATCGTATCCTTAAATGCAACCGTATTAATTTAGCGCAAAGAAAATAGCGCCGGAGTTCAGTCTATTACCAGCCCAACCCGAAACGTCTATACTCGCATCAAATAGCTGCAACGACAGCGAAAGGACGCAAAACTATTATGGCTCACTCACATTTATTAGCAGAAAGAATTTCCCGCCTCAGCAGTGCGCTGGAAAAAGGCCTTTTCGAGCGTAGCCATGCGATTCGCTTGTGTTTGTTGGCCGCATTGAGCGGTGAAAGCGTCTTTTTATTGGGCCCTCCCGGCATCGCAAAAAGCCTGATCGCCCGCCGCCTGAAGTTCGCCTTTCAAAATGCACGCGCCTTTGAGTATTTGATGACTCGCTTCTCCACGCCGGAAGAGGTGTTTGGCCCGCTGTCGATTCAGGCGCTCAAAGATGAAGGGCGCTATCAGCGTTTAACGGCCGGTTATCTCCCCGAAGCCGAAATCGTTTTTCTGGATGAGATCTGGAAAGCCGGTCCCGCCATCCTGAATACGCTGCTCACCGCCATCAACGAACGACGTTTTCGCAACGGCGCATTTGAAGAAAAAATCCCGATGCGTCTGCTGGTGGCCGCATCCAATGAACTGCCGGAAGCAGATAACAGCCTTGAGGCGCTGTATGACCGCATGCTGATTCGCCTGTGGCTGGACAAGGTGCAGGACAAATCCAATTTCCGTTCGATGCTCGTGAGCCAGCAGGATGAAAATGAAAATCCGGTTTCGCCTTCGTTACAGGTGACCGACGAAGAGTATCAACAGTGGCAGCAGGATATCGGCAAGATAAAGCTGCCCGATTCCGTGTTTGAGCTGATCTTCATGCTTCGCCAGCAGCTGGACTTATTGCCGTCAGCACCCTATGTGTCAGACCGTCGCTGGAAAAAAGCCATTCGCCTGTTGCAGTCGAGCGCGTTATTTAGCGGGAGAGACGCCGTCGCCCCAATCGATCTTATCCTGCTGAAAGACTGCCTGTGGCACGATGCTGAAGGCATGAATCTTATGCAGCAGCAGCTGGACGTTTTGATGACCGGGCACGCGTGGGGGCAGCAGGCGATGCTTAATCAGCTGGGCGCTATCACTCAACGACGCATCCAGCTTCAACAGCAGCAAAGTGATAAAACAGCGCTTAAAGTCAGCCGCCTCGGCGGGATGTTCTCACGTAAACCTCACTATGAACTCCCCGCAGAACTGACAGAGACGTCGCTGACGCTTCTTCTGCAACAGCCGCTGAAACTCCACGATATGCAGGTGGTGCACATCACCCTGGAGCGCGAAGCGCTGGCGCAGTGGCTAGATAAAAGCGGTGAGATCCGCGGGAAGCTAAACGGGATCGGTTTTGCGCAGATCCTGAATATGGAAGTGGATACCAGCCTGCATTTGGTGATCCGCGATGTCAGTCTGCAAGGATCGCGTCTTGCCCTGCCAGGCAACGCGGCCGAGAACGTTCCGGAAGAGATCAAACAGCAGTTGGAAGCGCTGGACACCGAGTGGCACCAGCAACATACGCGCTTCAGCGAGCAACAAAAATGCCTCTTTGTTCATAGCGACTGGTTGGGTCGTATCGAAGCCAGCTTGCAGGATGTCAGCGCGCAGATTAAACAGGCGCGTCAATGCTAACGCTGGATACGCTGAATGTGATGCTGGCTGTAGGAGAAGAAGGGCTGATCGAAGAGGTCGTAATCACCTTACTGGCTTCTCCGCAGCTGGCTGCTTTCTTTGAAAAATTTCCCCGAATTAAAAAGGCTGTTACCGACGACCTCCCGCGCTGGCGCGATAGCCTGCGCAGACGTCTCAAAGAGACAGAAGTCCCGCCTGAACTGACGGAAGAGGTGGTGTGCTATCAGCAGTGTCAGCGGTTATCCACACCACAATTCATTGTTCAATTGCCGCAAATTCTGACGCTGCTCGATAAAGTTCACTCGCCTTATGCGGCTCAGGCCCGCAAGCTGGTAACGGACAACGCAACGTTTACCCCTGCGTTGCATACCCTGTTTTTGCAGCGCTGGCGGCTCAGTCTGGTGGTACAAACCACGTCCCTTAATCAACAGCTTCTGGAAGAAGAACGTGAACAATTGCTCAGTGAAGTTCAGGAACGCATGACGCTGACCGGGCAACTGGAACAGGTGCTGGTGGAAAATGAAAATTCTGCCGGACGTCTTTGGGATATGAGCGCGGGAAAAATCAAGCGCGGTGATTATCAGCTGATTGTGAAATACGGTGATTTTCTGACACAACAACCCGAACTCATGCAGCTCGCAGAACAGCTTGGTCGATCCCGAGAAGCCAAGTCCGTGCCGAAAAAAGACGCCCCGATGGAAACCTTCCGCACGCTGGTGCGCGAGCCCGCCACCGTACCTGAGCAGGTGGATGGATTACAACAGAGTGACGATATTTTACGTCTGTTGCCGACCGAACTGGCGACGCTCGGCATCACCGAACTGGAATATGAATTTTACCGCCGGCTGGTGGAGAAACAGCTGCTCACCTATCGCCTGCAGGGTGAATCCTGGCATGAAAAAATCAGCCAGCGCCCGGTCATTCATCAGGATTTTGATGAACAACCTCGCGGACCCTTTATTGTCTGCGTTGATACCTCTGGCTCAATGGGCGGTTTCAACGAACAGTGCGCTAAAGCGTTTTGTCTGGCACTGATGCGCGTCGCCCTCGCTGACCGGCGTCGCTGTTTTATTATGCTGTTTTCCAGTGAAGTCGTGGGCTACGAGTTAACGGCTGAACAAGGTATCGAACAGGCGATCCGCTTTTTGAGCCAGCGCTTTCGCGGCGGGACGGATATCGCCAGCTGTTTTCGTTCCATCATCGAACGAATGCAGGGCGGAGACTGGTATGACGCCGACGCGGTAGTGATTTCTGATTTTATTGCCCAGAGATTGCCGGACGACGTAGTAGCAAAAGTGAAGTCATTGCAGCGAGATCAACAACATCGCTTTCATGCTGTGGCGATGTCTGCACATGGAAAACCCGGGATCATGCGCATTTTCGATCATATCTGGCGCTTTGATACCGGGTTACGTAGCCGTCTTATCCGACGCTGGAAACGCTAATTAAAGAAGAGAATCCACGCTCGCACGCACCTGCTGTGGCCATACACCACACTGAACCTGGCCGATATGGGAAAGTTGCAGGAGCAACATCGTTAAACGAGACTGACCAATACCGCCGCCGATCGTCTGCGGCATTTCGCCGCGCAGCAGCGCCTGGTGCCACTCGAGTTTCAGGCGATCTTCATCACCCGTCACCGCCAGCTGACGCTTAAGCGCATCGGCATCCACGCGGATCCCCATTGAAGAAAGCTCAAACGCGTCTTCCAGAATCGGGTTCCACACCAGAATATCGCCGTTCAAACCCGCGCGTTCGCTTTCACCTGAGGTGCTCCAGTCATCATAATCCGGCGCACGAACGTCATGACGTTTGCCATCGGACAGTTTGCCCCCGATACCGATGAGGAATACCGCGCCCAGCTCTTTTGCGATCGCACGTTCCCGGCCTTTTGCATCAAGATCCGGGAAACGACTTAGCAGATCCTGACTGTGAATAAAGTGGATCGTGTCTGGCAGGAACGGTGCCAGACCGAATTCTTCACTGACGGCAGCTTCAGTCGCTTTAATTCCCGCATAAATCGCTTCTACGGTAGATTTCAGCGTACCGACATGGCGCTCGCCATCGCCCATCACGCGCTCCCAGTCCCACTGGTCAACATAGACAGAATGAATGGCTGTCAGGCGGTCTTCATCGGGGCGCAGGGCTTTCATGTGCGTGTAAAGCCCTTCGCCCGCGCTGAAGTCGTGTTGCCCTAACGTTTGACGCTTCCATTTCGCCAGTGAATGAACCACTTCGAACTGGGCATCTGGCAACGTTTTCACTTTGACCTGTACCGCTTTTTCGCAACCAGACAGGTTATCTTGCGTTCCATCACCTAGGCGGCTGAGGATCGGTGCCTGAACTTCAATCAGGCCCAGCTTCTCTTCAAGCTGACGTGAAAAATGGGATTTAACGAAGCTGATCTGGCGTTGTTTTACGATGTAAGCGGTTTTCATTTTTATACTCCTGCGTCCTGTTGATATTGATTAAGCAACAAAAACGGGCATCAATTCAATAATCCAACAACAAAAAGCCACGTTCACTTTTGATTCGATAAAATAAGACGCTAGAATAGAGTGATTACTCATTCTTCATAAGAAAAAACGATGGAAAATTATCAGATCGATAATCTGGACCGCGGCATCCTCGAAGCATTAATGGCGAATGCGCGCACCGCTTACGCCGAACTGGCAAAACAATTTGGCGTTAGCCCCGGCACGATTCACGTTCGTGTAGAGAAGATGAAGCAGGCCGGGATCATTACCGGGGCGCGTATTGATGTGAGCCCTAAACAGTTGGGTTATGACGTGTGCTGCTTTATTGGCATTATTCTGAAAAGTGCGAAGGATTATCCGTCAGCGCTGGCAAGACTCGAGAGCCTGGAAGAAGTGACAGAAGCCTATTACACCACTGGCCACTACAGCATCTTTATTAAGGTCATGTGCCGATCGATCGACGCCCTGCAACAGGTACTTATCAACAAGATCCAAACAATTGATGAAATTCAGTCCACCGAGACACTGATCTCCCTGCAAAACCCGATCATGCGCACCATCCGCCCTTAACAGGGCATTTTAATCACCACATTTTCCACAGGTAGATCCCAGCTCACTCACAGCGTACAATGATCCCCTCTTTATATGAGCGAGCGATCATGGCAGATATAACTCTTATCAGTGGCAGTACTCTTGGCGGCGCGGAATACGTTGCAGAACATTTGGCCGAAAAGCTCGAAGACGCTGGTTTTTCGACCGAAACGCTGCACGGGCCGTTACTGGAAGATCTCCCCACTGATGGGATTTGGCTGCTGATCACGTCGACGCATGGCGCTGGCGACATCCCGGACAATCTGCAACCTCTCTATGATGAGCTACTTGAGCAGCAACCGAACCTGACCGCCGTACGTTTCGGTGCCGTGGGTATAGGTAGTCGCGAATATGACACGTTTTGCGGTGCAGTTGAGAAAGTAGAAGCCGCGATCAAGTCCTGCGGTGCAAAACAGATCGGTGAAACACTGAAGATCAACATCCTCGATCACGATATTCCAGAGGATCCGGCCGAAGAATGGTTGGGTGAATGGAAAAATTTACTCAAAAACGATTAAAGATCACGCGATCAGATGTGTATAAGTCTGGTTAAAAGCTTGGATTAAGCGGTAGTTATCCAATGTATAACGCTTGCTTCCTTTTTGAGCTGTGGATAAAGTCACGATCTAACCCCAGCTTATACTGTCCAGGATCACCGATCATTCACAGCAAACGATCCTTTCTAACGTTATGATCTTCCTGATGAGATCCCGCTTATCCACAGAAACGTGCGATCCTAATAAGAGATCATAGTAAAACAGATCTCTAAATAAGAAGATCTTCTTTTTAATAGCCAGGATCCCAGTGCTTTCTCGAAAGACTAAACTTGAGTAGAATCCACGGCCCGGGCTTAAATCCATTTTCAAACCGCTTTACGCAAGGCAGGAAAGCATGTTTTATCAGGATCCTTTTGACGTCATCATCATTGGCGGGGGTCATGCAGGCACTGAGGCCGCTATGGCCGCAGCGCGTATGGGTCAACAGACCCTGCTTTTGACACACAATATCGACACGCTGGGACAAATGTCCTGTAATCCGGCGATTGGCGGCATTGGGAAAGGACACCTGGTAAAAGAAGTCGATGCCCTCGGCGGCTTGATGGCGAAAGCGATCGATCATGCTGGAATCCAGTTTAGGATACTAAACGCGAGTAAAGGGCCGGCCGTTCGTGCCACCCGTGCTCAGGCCGATCGTGTGTTATACCGGCAGGCGGTGCGTACTGCGCTGGAGAATCAACCCAACCTGATGATCTTCCAGCAAGCGGTTGAAGATCTTATCGTTGAAAACGATCGGGTTGTCGGTGCAGTGACCCAAATGGGGTTGAAATTCCGTGCCAAAGCGGTTGTGTTAACGGTGGGGACTTTCCTCGACGGCAAAATTCATATCGGTTTGGATAATTACAGCGGTGGCCGTGCTGGCGATCCGCCATCCATTTCGCTCTCCCGTCGTTTACGCGAGCTGCCGCTGCGTGTTAATCGCCTGAAGACCGGTACGCCGCCGCGCATCGACGCGCGCACTATCGATTTCAGCGTGCTGGCTCAACAGCAGGGTGACACGCCCATTCCTGTCTTCTCGTTCATGGGCAATGCTGCTCAACATCCTCGACAGGTGCCGTGTTACATCACGCATACCAACGAGAAAACCCATGATGTGATCCGTAATAATCTCGATCGCAGCCCGATGTACGCGGGAGTGATCGAGGGGATCGGTCCACGCTACTGCCCGTCGATCGAAGACAAAGTGATGCGTTTTGCCGATCGTAACCAGCACCAGATTTTCCTGGAGCCGGAAGGCCTGACGTCCAACGAAATTTATCCGAACGGCATCTCCACCAGCCTGCCGTTTGATGTTCAGATCCAAATCGTTCGTTCGATGCAGGGCATGGAAAACGCGAAAATTGTGCGTCCCGGCTACGCGATTGAGTACGATTTCTTCGACCCTCGCGATCTGAAACCGACGCTGGAAAGCAAATTCATTCAGGGTCTGTTCTTTGCCGGTCAAATTAACGGGACAACGGGTTACGAAGAAGCCGCTGCCCAAGGGTTGTTGGCAGGCTTGAACGCCGCACGTTTTTCTGCCGAAAAAGAGGGCTGGGCGCCGCGTCGTGATCAGGCTTACCTTGGGGTTCTGGTTGACGATCTCAGCACCATGGGCACAAAAGAGCCGTACCGTATGTTTACCTCTCGCGCGGAATATCGTCTGATGCTGCGCGAAGATAACGCCGATTTGCGTCTTACCGAAATGGGGCGTGAGCTGGGTCTGGTTGATGACGAACGCTGGGCACGCTTCAACGAAAAGTTGGAACGTATCGAAACCGAACGTCAGCGCCTGAAATCTACCTGGGTGAATCCGTTAGCCGAGTCCGTTGCCGAAGTGAATGCTCACTTAGCAGCGCCGCTCTCCCGTGAAGCGAGCGGTGAAGATCTGTTACGTCGTCCCGGCATGACTTACGAACAGCTGGTTCAGATGACGCCATTTGCACCAGGCCTCGACGATGCTGAAGCGGCTGAGCAGGTTGAAATTCAGATCAAATACGAAGGTTACATCGCGCGTCAGCAGGATGAGATCGAAAAACAGCAGCGCAACGAAAATACGCTGCTGCCAGAAATGCTGGATTACCGTCAGGTGACGGGGTTGTCTAACGAAGTGATCGCCAAACTTAACGATCATAAACCCGTTTCGATCGGTCAGGCATCGCGTATTTCTGGCGTTACACCTGCAGCCATTTCCATTCTGCTGGTCTGGCTGAAAAAACAAGGTATGCTGCGCCGCAGCGCTTAAGTCTATGATAATCGTTGCCCGGTCGCGTTGCGTTGGCCGGGCTAACAATCCTCTCTACAGGTATTCGCCGTGCTCAACAAACTCTCTCGTCTGCTGGAACAGGCCGGCATTTCGCTCACCGATCACCAGAAAAACCAGCTGGTGGCGTATGTCGATATGCTGAACAAATGGAATAAAGCGTATAACCTTACGTCAGTACGCGATCCTAACGAGATGCTGATTCGCCATATTCTCGATAGCATTGTGGTTGCGCCTCATCTGCGCGGCGAGCGCTTTATTGACGTCGGGACTGGTCCGGGGTTACCCGGTATTCCGCTGTCTATTGTGCGTCCTGAATGCCACTTCACCCTGCTGGACAGCCTTGGCAAGCGAGTACGTTTCCTGCGCCAGGTGCAGCATGAGCTGAAGCTTGAAAATATTGAGCCGGTGCAGAGCAGGGTAGAAGCGTTTCCTTCCGAGCCTCCATTTGATGGCGTGATCAGCCGTGCTTTTGCTTCCCTCAACGATATGGTGAGCTGGTGCAAACATTTACCCGCGCAGGATGGCCGTTTTTATGCGCTTAAAGGGTTGGTTCCTGACGATGAAATCGCCCAGCTACCTGCGGGTTATAGCGTAGAGTCCATTGCTAAGCTTCAGGTTCCGCAACTTGATGGTGAGCGTCATTTGGTGGTGATTAAACCAAATCATTTTTAAAAATGTATAAAAATGTGGAATTTGTGCTGTTCTTAGTGTGTTAAAAAACAGCACGGAAAAAAGATTCCCTTAAAGGCTGATTTAACCTGATTGTTACTTGGGGTTTTCCTGAAGTTAACGTAATCAGCGTTGTTCACCCAAAAGATAGTCAACCACGAAAATATAAGCCTGCGAAAAGTCGGATTGAGTAACGACACGTTGATGTTAAATTTTTATTAAGAATGTCAATGAAAGGTTTTTGTTGTAGATAGGGTTGTTTTGAGAAAAGTTGCGTTAATTAACCTTTAATATCATAAAGATGAAATAATCTGATTTATGGATTTGATTAATATGACCTTATCGTAAATGTATATTTTGTGATCTCGTGCACGCTTTATCATCAACGTTTCCGAGCTGTTTGCCGTTTTGCATCCTGGCTCACTCTTTGATGAAAAGTTAAAAAATAGCGGTGGTGAAAAATTTTTAAACATTTATTCACCTTTTCGCTACTTATTGTTTGAATTCACGGGGGCGCACCGTATAATTTGTCCGCTTTTTGCTGCTTGACTCTGAGCCTTAAAGAACGTTTTATACGACACGCGACGTACCTCGAAGGGAGCAGGAGTTTAACGTGATGTCTGTGTCGCTCTTGAGTAGAAACGTTGCACGTAAACTTCTGTTCATACAGTTTTTGGCCGTAGTAGCAAGTGGACTGCTGTTCAGCCTGAAAGACCCCTTCTGGGGCATCTCCGCTGTTTGTGGAGGTCTGGCAGTTGTTTTGCCTAACATGTTATTTATGATTTTTGCCTGGCGTCATCAGGCGCATACACCCGCCAAAGGCCGCGTGGCCTGGTCCTTCGCTCTTGGCGAAGTGTGTAAGGTGTTGCTGACCTTTGCCTTTTTGGTGGTGGCGCTGGCTGTTTTCAAAGTGGTATTTTTGCCGCTGATCGTGACGTGGGTTTTGGTGCTGGTGGTACAAGTTCTGGCACCAGCTGTAATCAACAACAAAGGGTAAAAGGCATCATGGCTTCAGAAAATATGACGCCGCAGGATTACATAGGTCATCATCTGACGAACCTTCAGATGGATCTGCGTACATTCTCGCTGGTGGATCCGCATAACCCCCCGGCCACCTTCTGGACGCTCAACATTGACTCCATGTTCTTCTCGGTGGTGTTGGGTCTGTTGTTCCTGGCCATGTTCCGTAGCGTTGCTAAAAAAGCGACCAGCGGCGTTCCAGGGAAATTCCAGACGGCAATTGAATTAGTCATCGGCTTTGTTCATGGCAGCGTCAAAGACATGTATCACGGTAAGAGCAAGCTGATTGCTCCACTGGCGTTGACTGTCTTCGTCTGGGTCTTCCTGATGAACCTGATGGACCTTCTGCCTATCGACCTGCTGCCATACATCGGTGAGCATGTCTTCGGCCTGCCTGCACTGCGTGTGGTTCCGTCTGCTGACGTGAACATCACCCTGTCCATGGCGCTGGGCGTATTCATCCTGATTCTTTTCTACAGTATCAAAATGAAAGGCGTAAGCGGCTTCGTGAAAGAGCTTACCTTGCAGCCGTTCAACCACTGGGCGTTTATTCCGGTCAACCTGATCCTGGAAGGCGTGAGCCTGCTGTCCAAACCGGTTTCTCTCGGTCTGCGACTGTTCGGCAACATGTATGCGGGTGAGCTGATTTTCATTCTGATCGCGGGTCTTCTGCCGTGGTGGTCACAGTGGATTCTGAATGTGCCATGGGCCATTTTCCACATCCTGATCATTACGCTGCAAGCCTTTATCTTCATGGTTCTGACGATCGTCTATCTGTCGATGGCGTCTGAAGAGCACTGATTTTTTACCAACACTACTACGTTTTTTTTTGAAACAAACTGGAGACTGTCATGGAAAACCTGAATATGGATCTGCTGTACATGGCTGCCGCTGTGATGATGGGTCTGGCGGCTATCGGTGCTGCGATCGGTATCGGCATCCTCGGGGGCAAATTCCTGGAAGGCGCAGCGCGTCAACCGGATCTGATTCCTCTGCTGCGTACTCAGTTCTTTATCGTTATGGGTCTGGTGGATGCAATCCCAATGATCGCTGTAGGTCTGGGTCTGTACGTGATGTTTGCTGTCGCGTAGTAGTAGTTCGAAAAACCTAAGCCACAGAAATTTAAGAGGTATTGTGCTGTGAACATGAACGCAACAATCCTCGGCCAGGCCATCGCGTTTATTCTCTTTGTCTGGTTCTGCATGAAGTATGTATGGCCGCCTTTAATGGCTGCCATCGAAAAACGTCAGAAAGAAATTGCTGACGGTTTGGCTTCTGCAGAGCGCGCTAAGAAAGATTTGGACCTTGCACAGGCCAACGCGACAGACCAGCTGAAAAAAGCGAAAGCAGAAGCTCAGGTCATCATTGAACAGGCTAACAAACGCCGTTCACAGATCCTGGACGAAGCAAAAGCTGAAGCAGAACAGGAACGCACTAAGATCGTTGCACAGGCGCAGGCTGAAATTGATGCTGAGCGTAAACGTGCACGTGAAGAACTGCGTAAGCAGGTTGCGATTCTGGCTGTTGCTGGCGCCGAGAAGATCATCGAACGTTCCGTGGATGAAGCTGCTAACAGCGACATCGTGGACAAACTTGTCGCTGAACTGTAAGGAGGGAGGGGCTGATGTCTGAATTTGTTACGGTAGCTCGCCCCTACGCCAAAGCAGCTTTTGACTTTGCTGTCGAACACCAAAATGTCGATCGCTGGCAGGATATGCTGGCGTTTGCCGCTGAGGTAACGAAAAACGAGCAAATGGCTGAGATGCTTTCAGGTGCTTTAGCACCAGAAACGCTTGCTGCGTCGTTTATCGCCGTTTGTGGCGAGCAGCTGGACGCCAGCGGCCAGAACCTGATTAAGGTTATGGCTGAAAATGGTCGTCTACGCGTGCTCCCGGATGTTCTTGAGCAGTTCGAGCACTTACGTGCTCTCAGTGAAGCTACCGCCGAAGTTGAAGTAACCTCGGCGAACGAACTGAGTGAAGAACAGCTTGCGAAGATCACCGCCGCGATGGAAAAACGTCTGTCACGCAAAGTTAAGCTGAATTGCAAAATCGATAAGTCTGTAATGGCAGGCGTAATCATCCGAGCGGGTGATATGGTCATTGATGGTAGCGTACGCGGCCGTCTTGAACGCCTTGCAGACGTCTTGCAGTCTTAAGGGGACTGGAGCATGCAACTGAATTCCACCGAAATCAGCGAACTGATCAAGCAGCGCATTGCTCAGTTTAGTGTTGTGAGCGAAGCTCATAACGAAGGTACTATTGTTTCTGTAAGTGACGGTGTTATCCGCATCCACGGCCTGGCCGATTGTATGCAGGGTGAGATGATTTCCCTGCCGGGTAACCGTTACGCAATCGCACTGAACCTGGAGCGCGACTCCGTAGGTGCAGTTGTGATGGGCCCGTACGCTGACCTTGCCGAAGGCATGAAAGTCAAATGTACTGGTCGTATTCTGGAAGTACCGGTCGGCCGTGGCCTGCTGGGTCGCGTGGTGAACACCCTGGGTGCACCAATCGACGGTAAAGGCCCGGTTGATAACGATGGCTTCTCGCCAATCGAAGTTATCGCACCAGGCGTTATCGAACGTCAGTCCGTTGATCAGCCAGTGCAGACTGGTTATAAATCCGTTGATGCCATGATCCCAATCGGTCGTGGTCAGCGTGAACTGATCATCGGCGACCGTCAGACCGGTAAAACCGCGATGGCAATCGATGCGATCATCAACCAGCGCGACTCCGGTATCAAATGTGTGTACGTGGCTATCGGCCAGAAAGCGTCCACCATTTCTAACGTGGTTCGTAAACTGGAAGAGCACGGCGCGCTGTCTAACACCATCGTTGTGGTTGCGACCGCTTCTGAATCCGCTGCACTGCAATACCTGGCGCCTTATGCCGGTTGCGCAATGGGCGAATACTTCCGTGACCGCGGTGAAGATGCGTTGATCGTATACGATGACCTGTCTAAACAGGCTGTTGCTTACCGTCAGGTTTCCCTGCTGCTGCGCCGTCCACCAGGACGTGAAGCATTCCCGGGCGACGTGTTTTATCTCCACTCCCGTCTGCTTGAGCGCGCATCCCGCGTAAACGCGGAATACGTTGAGAACTTCACGAAAGGTGAAGTAAAAGGTAAAACCGGTTCTCTGACTGCTCTGCCGATTATCGAAACCCAAGCGGGTGACGTTTCTGCGTTCGTTCCAACCAACGTTATTTCGATTACCGATGGTCAGATCTTCCTGGAAACCAACCTGTTTAACTCCGGTATTCGTCCTGCAGTTAACCCAGGTATCTCCGTATCCCGTGTTGGTGGTGCTGCTCAGACCAAGATCATCAAGAAACTGTCCGGTGGTATTCGTACCGCGCTGGCACAGTATCGTGAACTGGCGGCGTTCTCGCAGTTCGCGTCCGATCTGGACGAAGCAACCCGTAAACAGCTGAGCCACGGTCAGAAAGTGACCGAACTCCTGAAGCAGAAACAGTATGCCCCAATGTCTGTTGCACAACAGGGCCTGGTGCTGTTCGCGGCTGAACGCGGTTACCTCGAAGATGTGGAACTGGCGAAAATCGGTAGCTTCGAAGCCGCTCTGCTGGCTTACGTTGACCGTGATCACGCTCCGCTGATGCAAGAGATCAACCAGTCCGGTGGCTATAACGACGAAATCGAAGGCAAGCTGAAAAGCATCCTCGATTCCTTCAAAGCAACCCAGTCCTGGTAACGTCCGGCGGTCTGTCTTAGGGCAGACCGCAAGGCATTGAGGAGAAGCTCATGGCCGGCGCAAAAGAGATACGTAGTAAGATCGCAAGCGTCCAGAACACGCAGAAGATCACTAAAGCGATGGAGATGGTCGCCGCTTCCAAAATGCGTAAATCGCAGGATCGCATGGCGTCCAGCCGTCCTTATGCAGATACCATGCGCAAAGTGATTGGTCACCTTGCAAACGGTAATCTGGAATACAAGCATCCTTACCTGGAAGAACGCGACGTTAAACGCGTGGGCTACCTGGTGGTGTCTACCGACCGTGGTCTGTGCGGTGGCTTGAACATTAACCTGTTCAAAAAACTGCTGGCGGATATGAAAGTCTGGTCTGATAAAGGCGTTCAGAGCGATATCGCGATGATCGGCTCTAAAGGCGTCTCTTTCTTTAATTCCGTAGGCGGCAATATTGTCGCTCAGGTGACGGGCATGGGTGATAACCCATCCCTGTCCGAGCTGATTGGCCCGGTTAAAGTGATGTTGCAGGCCTATGATGAAGGCCGTCTGGACAGACTTTACGTTGTCAGCAACAAATTTATTAACACCATGTCTCAGGTTCCGACCCTCACTCAGCTGCTGCCTTTACCGGCATCAGAAGATAAAGAGCTGAAGCAGAAAGCCTGGGATTACCTGTATGAACCCGATCCGAAACCGCTGCTGGATACCCTGCTGCGTCGTTACGTTGAATCTCAGGTTTATCAGGGCGTGGTAGAAAACCTGGCCAGCGAGCAGGCCGCACGTATGGTGGCGATGAAAGCCGCGACCGACAATGGCGGCAGCCTGATTAAAGAGCTGCAGTTGGTATACAACAAAGCTCGTCAGGCCAGCATTACTCAGGAACTCACCGAAATCGTCGGTGGTGCATCCGCGGTATAACCAGGTTAATTCGTAGAGGATTCAAGATGGCTACTGGAAAAATTGTCCAGGTAATCGGCGCCGTGGTTGACGTCGAATTCCCTCAGGATGCCGTACCGCGCGTGTACGATGCTCTTGAGGTACAGAATGGTAACGAGAGTCTGGTGCTGGAAGTTCAGCAGCAGCTCGGTGGTGGTATCGTACGTACTATCGCCATGGGTTCTTCCGACGGTCTGCGTCGTGGTCTGGCTGTTAAAGATCTCGAACACCCGATCGAAGTCCCGGTAGGTAAAGCAACACTGGGTCGTATCATGAACGTTTTGGGTCAACCAATCGACATGAAAGGCGACATCGGTGAAGAAGACCGTTGGGCAATCCACCGTGCAGCACCTTCCTATGAAGAGCTGTCTAGCTCTCAGGAACTGCTGGAAACCGGCATCAAAGTTATCGACCTGATGTGTCCGTTCGCTAAGGGCGGTAAAGTTGGTCTGTTCGGCGGTGCGGGCGTGGGTAAAACTGTAAACATGATGGAGCTGATCCGTAACATCGCGATCGAGCACTCCGGTTACTCCGTGTTTGCAGGCGTGGGTGAGCGTACTCGTGAGGGTAACGACTTCTACCACGAAATGACCGATTCCAACGTTCTGGATAAAGTATCCCTGGTTTATGGCCAGATGAACGAGCCACCAGGAAACCGTCTGCGCGTTGCGCTGACCGGTCTGACTATGGCTGAGAAGTTCCGTGACGAAGGTCGTGACGTACTGCTGTTCGTAGATAACATCTACCGTTACACCCTGGCCGGTACTGAAGTATCTGCGCTGCTGGGCCGTATGCCTTCAGCGGTAGGTTACCAGCCGACCCTGGCGGAAGAGATGGGCGTTCTGCAGGAACGTATCACTTCTACCAAAACCGGTTCTATCACCTCCGTTCAGGCTGTATACGTCCCTGCGGATGACTTGACTGACCCATCTCCAGCCACCACCTTTGCTCACTTAGATGCAACCGTGGTACTGAGCCGTCAGATCGCGTCTCTGGGTATCTACCCAGCCGTTGACCCGCTGGACTCCACCAGCCGTCAGCTGGATCCACTGGTTGTTGGTCAGGAACACTACGACACCGCGCGTGGCGTACAGTCCCTGCTGCAACGTTACCAGGAACTGAAAGACATCATCGCCATCCTGGGTATGGATGAGCTGTCTGAAGAAGATAAACTGGTGGTAGCTCGCGCACGTAAGATTCAGCGCTTCCTGTCCCAGCCGTTCTTCGTAGCGGAAGTATTCACCGGTTCCCCTGGTAAATACGTTTCCCTGAAAGACACCATCCGTGGCTTTAAAGGCATCATGGAAGGCGAATACGATCACCTGCCGGAGCAGGCGTTCTACATGGTTGGTTCCATCGACGAAGCCGTGGAAAAAGCCAAAAAACTTTAACGCCTTAATCGGAGGGTGATATGGCAATGACTTACCACCTGGACGTCGTCAGCGCAGAGCAACAAATGTTCTCTGGTCTGGTCGAGAAAATCCAGGTAACGGGTAGTGAAGGTGAACTGGGTATTTTCCCAGGACACGCGCCGCTGCTCACCGCCATTAAGCCTGGTATGATCCGCATCGTAAAACAGTTCGGTCATGAAGAGTTTATCTATCTGTCCGGCGGCATTCTTGAAGTGCAGCCTGGCAGTGTGACCGTTCTTGCTGATACCGCTATTCGTGGCCAGGATCTCGACGAAGCGCGAGCTCTGGAAGCGAAGCGTAAAGCAGAAGAGCATATTAAGAGCTCTCATGGCGACGTGGATTACGCACAGGCGTCTGCTGAACTGGCCAAAGCGATCGCGAAATTACGCGTTATCGAGTTGACTAAAAAAGCGATGTAACACCGGCTTGAAAAGTACAAAAGCCAGTCTGGTTTCAGACTGGCTTTTTTTATGCTTGCGTTTCAGGATAATTGAAACTGAAAAGGCGTTTTATTATTTTGTGATGTATCTCACAAAAATCTTGATCGGTTAAATTTTGAGGTGTAGACTTGTTTTTGTGATGTGTGTCACATAATTAATTCAGATTAAAAACAGGATGCCAACATGAAACTGATCAACAAAATCATCGCCCTTTTCAGCAGCATGAATATCTCTTTCGGGACTTTCAACCTGTAATACCGCTGATATGCAATGTGGCGCTGTGCTTACAGTGGTTCGATAAGCAAGCGCCATCTGCTACAACTTCAGCTCAGCTAACGTGGCTTTTTCGTCTAATACCTTCCCCTCGCTATTCACGCTTTTCCCTTTCTGCATAAAGTAATTCGTCTTATCAACGTTACCGACGACGGCGTCGTCATAGCGTCCAGGCTGCGTGCGTACTGACTTATTACCGGAGAAAATGCCCTGTGTAGAGGGATCGCCGTACGGGCTTGGTCGGAAGATAAAGTTAAAGCGCTGGTTGTCCACCGCCACATTATTTTCGACAACCAGTTGGCCTGGGTTGAAGTTATCGGTAAAACCATCCAGATGATTTCCCACCGCCTTACTGTTACGCACTTCATGCGCGACGGGTTGCCCTTCACCGCCGAGTTTAAAACCGTTGCTGGTGTTGTTGCGTGCAATGGAATTCTCGATCACCACAACGCCGTTGGCACCATCTTCAATCTTATTGAACAGATCAAAGCCGTCGTCGATATTGTCATGAGAAATGCAGTTTTCCAGGCGATTACCCTCACCGACGCGCATCTTCACCGCAAATCCATCGGCGTTAATTTTGCCAGGATCTTCATTGGAATAGGATTCGGCGTTGATCACCCGGTTATAGCTTGCCCACAGCGGGCGGCCTACGTTATCCGGGGATGAAATCTGAATGCCGGTATCGTCATTGCGATAAGCCGTCACATCTTCAATCAGATTATGACTGCCCTGAACGCGCAGGCTTTTCCCGGTAACGTCAATTCCGTTGATGTGCCAATAGCTGGCATCCACCAGCAACCCCTGAATCACCACTCTCCCATCCGCTTGCAGCGTTTTGATGTTGTCCGCGCTGCCGCTGGACGAAACCGGGATTTCGCTGCGCGGATAATCACCTTTCGCCATGATGATTTTGCCGCCAGGCGCCAGCAGGCTAATAGCAGTCGTTAAATCCATCGGTGAAGCGACCGTTCCCTGACCCTCCGCTTTCCCTTCCGGGGAAACGTGCAAGGTCGTTGCCGTGATACCTGCCACTTTTTCGACGGTGAATTTCTGCTGCACAGGCTCACCGCTGGCAGGCGTAAACGTTAAGTCAAAGGCGTTGTTATCACTCAGTTTCGCAGGCACGGAATACATTTCACCCGCTTTAACGGATTTATCATTGCCGATCACCACTTCGTTTTGGCGAAGACGGAAGACGCCATCGTAGTTGGCGCGCGCTTGTACCTGATAATCTTCAGAGGTGCTCTTGCCTGGCGAGGCGATCTGCACAACAGGTGGTAATGCTTTTGGTTGCCAGGGCTTGCTGGCAACCGTTTCTGCCACAGATGTTGTCAGAGCCGCATCGGTCACGGTGATTTTTGCGTTACGGGAAGCAAAGAACCCAACGTAATAGCGATCCTGATTTTGTACCGAAATTAAATTGGCACGGGGAACGCTTTGGCTGACCCACGCGTCACTCCCAGCGGGGGCCCACGCGGTGACAAACCCTTCGTTCGTTCTTTGCAGCTTAAGCCGAAATTCAGGCGTCTGGCTTAAATCCACTTCTTCTTTGTAGCTCTGTTTTTTTATCGCCGCGCCTGCGTTGCCCCACGGACGGGAAACACCTTCACGCGTGATTACTTGCATTTTTACCCGCTGATGGTCCTTTTTATCCTGCGTCATAATGGCATTCATCACCAGATTCGACGCTGCAGGAAACTCTTCGTAGCCCTCTTTCAGCGGTTGCTGACGCGGCACGCCGATCACATCACGCACTAACAGACCTGCGCCTTCCTGCGCTGCTGGCTTAGCCCCATTCTCCGGACCAAACTGATCGACCCTGACGGTCGCTTCTAAAATAAAATTCTCGCGGGTTGGAAGCTCGGTATAGAAAAACGTCAATCCGTCGTGCGAATTGGCGATTTTGCCTCCCCGGCTTTCAATCGTGATGGGTTTGGAGAGATCAACCGCGTCTTGTGGCGTCAGTTTTTTTCCATCTATAGTGACGTCGTTGACACCGATTTTCTCGGGCAACACGTTTGATGAGAAATTCACGTCTGTCGATTGGCCAAACGCAATGGCTTTCCAGACGTGATTCTGTTCTGCTGCGTTGACAATAAAGGAGCTACACATCATTAGGGCCAGAGGTATTTTATAATTCATCTTATTCTCCTGATTGATATTTGAGCGCCATTATCATCAAGATGAAACGTCGTTTCTTTTTTGGTTGTCACAATATTGGATAATTAAAACGTTGTTTTGCTTTGAGGCGATCTTTATTCATGAGGCGAAAAAATAGCTAACCTGTTGTAGGCGCTCGCGACTTCCCACTAGAAAGCTATTTTCAGGATGAAAAGTGATTTACTCTGCCCTTAAAAGTATCTTCAAATAGCCATTAATGCCGGATGTTGAGCGTTTTACCAGCAGCCCATTTTATGCTGCAAAATATGTAGAATTTTCAACGTCAAAGGGTTCTACTTCTCACTCAAATTACAGTCAGGACGCGTATGTTGAACAATACAATGAGCGTGGTCATCCTTGCCGCAGGCAAAGGCACCCGCATGTATTCCGATCTTCCTAAGGTGTTGCACACGTTGGCAGGAAAGCCGATGGTGCAGCATGTCATTGATGCTGCAAATGAATTGGGCGCGAGCAATGTTCACCTGGTCTACGGACACGGCGGTGATTTGCTTAAAAAGACGCTGGGCGATGAGAATCTCAACTGGGTGCTTCAGGCTGAACAGTTGGGTACCGGCCATGCTATGCAGCAGGCCGCGCCATTCTTTGCAGACGACGAAGACATTCTGATGCTCTACGGCGACGTTCCGCTGATTGCTGTTGAAACCTTAACGCGTCTGCGTGAAGCCAAACCACAGGGTGGCATCGGTTTACTCACTGTAAAACTGGACGACCCGACGGGCTATGGCCGTATCACCCGTGAAAACGGCAAGGTGACGGGCATTGTCGAGCATAAAGACGCCTCCGACGAGCAACGCCAGATTCAGGAAATTAATACCGGCATTCTGATCGCCAACGGCGCGGATCTGAAACGCTGGTTGTCAAAACTGAACAACAACAATGCGCAGGGTGAATACTACATCACCGATATCATCGCAATGGCGCATCACGAAGGCCATGAAATTATAGCCGTTCATCCGACGCGGATCAGCGAAACTGACGGCGTAAACAACCGTCTTCAGCTTTCCCGTCTGGAGCGTATCTATCAGGCTGAGCAGGCGGAAAAACTGCTGCTTGCGGGTGTGATGCTGCGCGATCCGGCGCGTTTCGACCTGCGCGGTACGCTTGCTCACGGGCGTGATGTCGAAATTGACACTAACGTTATTATTGAAGGCCAAGTGACGCTGGGTCATCGCGTTAAAATCGGTACCGGATGTGTCATCAAAAACAGCGTCATTGGTGACGATTGCGAGATTAGCCCGTACAGCGTGGTGGAAGATGCACGTCTTGAAGCCGCCTGTACTATTGGTCCGTTCGCGCGTCTGCGTCCAGGTGCTGAACTGCTGGAAGGTGCGCACGTTGGCAACTTTGTTGAGATGAAAAAGGCCCGTCTGGGTAAAGGCTCGAAAGCCGGTCATCTGACCTATCTCGGCGATGCGGAAATTGGCGATAACGTGAATATCGGTGCGGGTACGATTACCTGTAACTACGATGGTGCCAATAAATTCAAAACCATTATCGGCGATGATGTGTTCGTCGGTTCTGACAGCCAGCTGGTGGCGCCAGTCACAATCGGTAAAGGCGTTACGATTGCGGCGGGCACGACCGTTACGCGTGATGTGGCGGAAAATGAGCTCGTTCTCAGCCGTGTGCCGCAGGTTCACAAGCAAGGCTGGCAGCGTCCGGTAAAGAAAAAATAACTGACCTCACCTGAACCGTCCTCCCATCGAGGATCGTTCGGTGCAGTGTTTTCTCCCTCGCCCCAAAGGGGCGAGGGTCGGGATGAGGGGATAACATAATCCTCCGCCCAAAATGCAGTAACCAAAAATATAGCCCCACTCTCTACAAGGCTCGGGGCGCCCGGAAACGGGCATACTCAAAGGATTTCGCGTTGTGACAAGGCGGCAATTGTGAGAGTCCATGGGAGCTTACTTAAGTAAGTGACCGTGGCGAGCACGTGCAGCCAACGCAGTCGCAGCGTGAAAGACGAAGAGTAATACAGATCAGCGGCAACGCATGGCATAACGCCATAATCAGGAAATCTAACTATGTGTGGAATTGTTGGCGCAGTTGCGCAGCGTGATATTGCTGAAATCCTTATCGAAGGATTACGTCGTCTGGAATACCGTGGTTACGACTCTGCCGGTCTGGCAGTGGTGGATGCAGCAGGGCACATGACCCGCCTGCGCCGCCTCGGTAAAGTGCAAATGCTGGCGCAAGCCGCGGAAGAAACACCGCTGCATGGCGGCACCGGTATTGCACATACGCGCTGGGCGACGCACGGCGAACCCTCAGAAGGTAACGCACACCCGCATGTGTCTGAACACATCGTCGTGGTGCATAACGGCATTATCGAAAACCACGAACCGCTGCGCGAGGAACTCAAAGCGCGGGGGTATACCTTCGTTTCTGAAACTGATACCGAAGTTATTGCTCACCTGGTTCACTGGGAACTGGAGCAAGGCGGTACGCTGCGTGAAGCGGTGCTGCGTGCGATCCCTCAACTGCGCGGTGCATACGGTACGGTGATCATGGATTCTCGCGATCCAAGCACCCTGCTGGCTGCCCGTTCCGGTAGCCCGATGGTCATCGGCATGGGTATGGGCGAAAACTTTATCGCCTCCGATCAGCTGGCTCTGCTGCCGGTCACCCGTCGCTTTATCTTCCTGGAAGAGGGTGATATCGCCGAAGTGACGCGCCGTAGCGTTACGGTCTTTGATAAATCTGGCGCAGAGGTGAAGCGTCAGGAGATCGAATCCAGCCTGCAGTACGACGCGGGTGACAAAGGCACTTATCGTCACTACATGCAGAAAGAGATTTACGAGCAGCCGAACGCGATCAAAAACACGTTGATCGGGCGCATCAATCACGGCGAAGTGGATCTGAGTGAGCTGGGCGCAAACGCGAATGAGATGCTGGCGAAAGTGGAGCATATTCAGATCGTTGCCTGCGGAACGTCTTACAACTCCGGCATGGTTTCGCGTTACTGGTTTGAAGCGCTGGCTGGCGTGCCGTGCGATGTGGAAATCGCCTCTGAATTCCGCTATCGCAAATCAGCGGTGCGTCGCAACAGCCTGATGATCACCCTTTCCCAGTCCGGTGAAACGGCGGATACCCTGGCAGCACTGCGTTTGTCAAAAGAGCTGGGATATCTCGGTTCTCTGGCGATCTGTAACGTGCCGGGCTCTTCGCTGGTGCGTGAGTCCGATCTGGCGCTGATGACCAAAGCGGGGACGGAAATCGGTGTGGCGTCGACCAAAGCGTTCACCACCCAGCTGACCGTTCTGCTGATGCTGGTGGCGAAACTGGCGCGTCTGAAAGGCCAGGATGCGTCGATTGAGCACGATATCGTTCATGGTTTGCAGGCGCTGCCGAGCCGTATCGAGCAGATGCTGTCTCAGGACAAACGCATTGAAGCGCTGGCGGAAGATTTCTCTGATAAACACCACGCGCTGTTCCTGGGCCGTGGCGATCAGTATCCGATTGCGCTGGAAGGCGCGCTGAAGCTGAAAGAGATCTCCTATATCCACGCCGAAGCCTACGCGGCAGGTGAGCTGAAACATGGCCCACTGGCGCTGATTGACGCGGACATGCCGGTTATCGTCGTTGCGCCGAACAACGAACTGTTGGAAAAACTGAAATCCAACATTGAAGAAGTGCGCGCCCGTGGTGGTCAGCTGTACGTCTTTGCCGATCAGGATGCCGGTTTTGTTAGCAACGACAACATGCACATCATCGAGATGCCGCATGTGGAAGAGGTGATTGCACCGATCTTCTATACCGTTCCGCTGCAACTGTTGGCTTATCACGTCGCGCTGATTAAAGGCACTGACGTTGACCAACCGCGTAACTTGGCGAAGTCAGTTACCGTAGAATAATCCCTTCAGGCTCCACCTTCGGGTGGAGCTTTTCTCTTTCCTGCTGGTTTGTTTTTAATCAATCCCTTCTCTCTTTGTTGATGACAATCTGTCATTTTCAGCTACTTTTTCAGTGTCACACAAATAAAATTTTTCTGAAAACAGAGTGTCATAAACATATCTAACCTTCTGTTTATTAATGCTTATTTCGCGAGTTTTTAAGTTAAACTTTTCATGTCATAAAACTGTCATATTTCGTACATTTATCTGTCACCTGATTGTCCTATTTTGCTCATCGTAGCCACTAAACAACGATTTACGAAATCCTTGCAGGAGACATTATGAAAGTTATGCGTACCACTGTCGCAACTGTTGTCGCCGCGACCTTATCTATGAGCGCGTTCTCTGTATTCGCAGAAGCAAGCCTGACTGGCGCTGGTGCAACTTTCCCTGCGCCGGTGTATGCCAAATGGGCAGATACCTACCAGAAAGAGACCGGTAACAAGGTTAACTATCAGGGTATCGGCTCCTCCGGTGGCGTTAAACAAATTACGGCTAATACCGTCGATTTCGGTGCATCTGACGCGCCATTGTCTGATGACAAACTGGCTCAGGAAGGTCTTTTCCAGTTCCCAACCGTTATCGGTGGTGTTGTGCTGGCCGTGAATATCCCGGGTCTGAAATCTGGCGAACTGGTACTGGATGGCAAAACACTTGGCGATATCTACCTCGGCAAAATCAAAAAATGGGATGATGAAGCCATCACCAAACTGAACCCAGGCGTGAAACTGCCTTCGCAGAACATCGCTGTGGTTCGTCGTGCTGACGGTTCCGGTACGTCCTTCGTCTTCACCAGCTACCTGGCGAAAGTGAACGAAGAGTGGAAATCCAAAATCGGTTCTGGCTCTACTGTTAACTGGCCGACCGGTCTGGGCGGTAAAGGTAACGACGGTATCGCCGCGTTCGTACAGCGTCTGCCGGGTTCAATCGGTTACGTTGAATACGCTTACGCCAAGCAAAACAACCTGGCTTACACCAAGCTGATTTCAGCTGACGGTAAACCGGTTAGCCCGACCGAAGAAAACTTCGCAAATGCCGCGAAAGGCGCTGACTGGAGCAAATCCTTCGCACAGGATCTGACGAACCAGAAAGGTGACGGCGCGTGGCCAATCACGTCCACCACGTTCATCCTGGTGCACAAAGATCAGAAGAAACCTGAGCAGGGCGCTGAAGTGCTGAAGTTCTTCGACTGGGCATACAAAAACGGTGGCAAACAGGCTAACGACCTGGATTACGCAAGCCTGCCGGACAGCGTGGTTGAGCAGATTCGTGCTGCATGGAAAACAAACGTGAAAGACAGCAGCGGTAAAGCATTGTATTGATTTGGCATACTGACGAAAATGGCGGGTGAATTTCACCCGCTTTACTTCGTAAAACGTATTTAACAGAAGAGTAATTTATGGCTGCAACCAAGCCTGCTTTTAACCCTCCGGGTAAAAATGGTGACAAGATTTTCAGCGCGCTGGTAAAACTGGCTGCGCTGATTGTGCTATTGCTGCTGGGCGGCATTATCGTGTCACTGATTTTCTCCTCCTGGCCGAGCATCCAGAAATTCGGGTTCGCCTTCCTGTGGACCAAAGAGTGGGATGCACCGAACGATATTTACGGTGCACTGGTGCCGATTTACGGCACGCTGGTGACCTCGTTTATCGCCCTGCTGATTGCCGTTCCGGTGAGCTTTGGTATCGCGCTGTTCCTGACGGAGCTGGCCCCTAACTGGCTCAGGCGTCCGCTGGGCATCGCGATTGAACTGCTGGCGGCGATTCCGAGTATCGTTTACGGCATGTGGGGCCTGTTTATCTTTGCTCCGCTGTTTGCGAAATACTTCCAGGAACCGGTGGGCAATGTCCTGTCGAATATTCCTTTTGTTGGCGCGCTGTTCTCCGGCCCGGCGTTCGGGATCGGTATTCTGGCCGCAGGCGTGATTCTCGCCATCATGATTATCCCGTACATTGCGGCGGTCATGCGCGATGTGTTTGAGCAAACGCCGGTGATGATGAAAGAGTCGGCCTACGGTATCGGCTGCACCACCTGGGAAGTTATCTGGCGCATCGTCCTGCCGTTCACCAAAAATGGTGTTATCGGCGGCGTCATGCTGGGTCTGGGTCGTGCGCTGGGTGAAACCATGGCGGTGACCTTTATCATCGGTAACACCTACCAGCTCGACAGCGCCTCGCTGTTTATGCCGGGTAACAGTATTACCTCCGCGCTGGCAAATGAATTTGCCGAGGCGGAATCCGGTCTGCATGTGGCGGCGTTGATGGAACTGGGTCTGATTCTGTTCGTTATCACCTTCATCGTTCTGGCGATCTCCAAGCTGATGATCATGCGCCTGGCGAAAAATGAGGGGGCACGCTAATGGCTACGCTCGAAATGCAAAGCACCACTGCGCTGGCAGAATCTCGCCGCAAAATGCAGGCGCGCCGTCGCTTCAAAAATCGCCTTGCGCTGACACTTTCCATGGCGACGATGGCGTTTGGCCTGTTCTGGTTAGTGTGGATCCTGTTCTCGACGATCACGCGCGGCATCGACGGGATGTCGATTGCGCTGTTCACCGAGATGACGCCGCCGCCAAATACGGCGGGTGGCGGGCTGGCAAACGCCCTGGCAGGCAGTGGCCTGCTGATCTTCTGGGCGACCGTTGTCGGAACGCCTCTCGGCATCATGGCGGGGATTTATCTGGCGGAATATGGCCGTAAATCCTGGGTCGCTGAGGTGATTCGTTTCATCAACGATATTCTGCTTTCCGCGCCGTCTATTGTGGTTGGCCTGTTCGTCTACACCATTGTGGTCGCGCAGATGGAGCACTTCTCAGGCTGGGCGGGCGTGATTGCGCTGGCGCTGCTGCAAGTGCCTATCGTTATCCGTACTACCGAGAACATGTTGAAGCTGGTGCCGGACAGCCTGCGTGAAGCGGCTTATGCGCTGGGTACACCGAAATGGAAGATGATTTCCGCGATTACGCTGAAAGCGTCAGTCTCCGGAATCATGACCGGCATCCTGCTGGCGATTGCGCGTATCGCAGGCGAAACCGCGCCGCTGCTGTTTACCGCGCTTTCGAACCAGTTCTGGAGCACCGACATGATGCAGCCCATCGCTAACCTGCCGGTCACCATCTTTAAATTTGCGATGAGCCCGTTTGCCGAGTGGCAACAACTGGCCTGGGCAGGGGTGTTAATTATCACTCTGTGCGTACTGTTGCTGAACATTCTGGCGCGCGTCATTTTCGCGAAACAGAAACACGGTTAATTTTTACGGCGCGGCATCACGCGGCGCCGAATGAGGAAATGAGTCAATGAGTATGGTTGATACTGCACCGGGTAAGATTCAGGTTCGTGATTTGAACTTCTACTACGGTAAATTCCATGCACTGAAAAACATCAACCTGGATATCGCCAAAAACCAGGTGACGGCATTTATCGGTCCATCAGGCTGTGGCAAATCCACCCTGCTGCGTACCTTTAACAAAATGTACTCGCTCTATCCGGAGCAGCGTGCGGAAGGCGAAATCCTGCTGGATGGCGACAATATTCTCACCAATACCCAGGATATCGCGCTGCTGCGTGCCAAAGTGGGCATGGTATTCCAGAAACCGACGCCGTTCCCGATGTCCATTTACGACAACATCGCCTTTGGCGTGCGTCTGTTCGAAAAGCTGTCTCGCGCCGATATGGACGAGCGCGTGCAGTGGGCGTTGACCAAGGCCGCACTCTGGAACGAAACCAAAGATAAGTTGCACCAGAGCGGATATTCTCTCTCTGGGGGCCAGCAGCAGCGTCTGTGCATCGCGCGCGGTATCGCGATTCGCCCGGAAGTGCTACTGCTCGATGAGCCATGTTCAGCGCTGGATCCGATCTCAACGGGCCGTATTGAAGAGCTGATCACCGAGCTGAAGCAAGATTACACCGTGGTGATTGTCACCCATAACATGCAGCAGGCCGCGCGTTGTTCAGACCATACGGCGTTTATGTACCTGGGCGAATTGATTGAGTTTAGCAACACGGACGATCTGTTCACCAAGCCCGCCAAAAAACAAACAGAAGACTACATTACCGGTCGTTACGGCTGATATGTCCTTCATCTTTTAGGCTGTACCCGCGTTGGCGGCCTTTGCTTACTCCGGTCACGTAGAGAACTACGCTTTCGGGGATTTGCTCAGTTGCCGCCCTGTTGCAGCCAGAAATATTTTGGGCATCTGGAGGAATGATGGACAATCTCAACCTTAATAAACACATTTCCGGTCAGTTTAACGCCGAGCTGGAAAGCATTCGCACTCAGGTCATGACCATGGGTGGCATGGTGGAGCAGCAGCTTTCTGATGCGATTACCGCGATGCACAATCAGGACAGCGAGCTGGCGAAGCGCGTGGTGGAAGGCGACAAAAACGTCAACATGATGGAAGTCGCGATCGACGAAGCCTGCGTGCGCATTATTGCGAAGCGTCAGCCGACGGCGAGCGACCTGCGTCTGGTAATGGCGATCATCAAAACCATCGCGGAACTGGAACGTATTGGCGATGTAGCCGATAAAATCTGCCGCACGGCGCTGGAGAAATTCTCTCACCAGCACCAGCCGCTGCTGGTCAGCCTGGAGTCGCTGGGCCGCCACACTGTGCAAATGCTGCATGATGTGCTGGATGCCTTTGCGCGTATGGATCTGGATGAAGCGGTGCGTATCTACCGTGAAGACAAGAAGGTCGACCAGGAATATGAAGGCATTGTGCGTCAGCTGATGACCTACATGATGGAAGATCCGCGCACCATTCCAAGCGTCCTGACCGCGCTGTTCTGCGCCCGCTCTATCGAGCGTATCGGCGATCGTTGTCAGAACATTTGCGAATACATCTTCTACTTCGTGAAGGGACAAGATTTCCGTCACGTCGGGGGCGATGAGCTGGACAAACTGCTGGCGGGTAGCGATCCGAAAGAGTGATGTTGACCTAACCCTCTCCCACCGGGAGAGGGAAGGTTTCGCGATGTTCCCTCAATCACTGAGCGTTTCGCTTTTCTCCCTCTCCTGTGGAAGAAGAGGGGGGAGGGGAAACTTAGCGGGTAATCTTCCACCCGCGCGCTTTCCACAATTCCGGCAGTTGCGCTAAATCGGTAAAGGTCGTGACTTTCGGATGGTCAATCGGCTTGTTATGCGGATCGGCGCAGAAGTAAAACACCTCCATTCCCGCATCAATCCCCGACTGCGCGCCCGCGCTGGAATCGTCCACCAGAATACAGTTCTCCACGTTCACGTTCATCGCTTTCGCCGCATGGAACATCAACGCAGGATCGGGCTTCCAGCGCTGGATATCGTAACCGCTGAACAGTTTTTCCGGGAAGTGATGCAACATCTTCAGTTTGCCGAGAGAGTGCTGCATTTTGGTGACCGGGCCGTTTGACACTACGCACATCGGTACCGCCATGGAATCCAGCAGCGCGTTTGCGCCCGCGATGACGTCCAGTTCCGAGTCGAAGAGGCGTGCGACCTCGGCGCGGTAAACAGGCTCTAAGTCCGCTTTCGCAAGACTGACGCCGTGCTCGGCGTTGATGATGTCAATAATCTCGTAAAGCTTCACGCCTTTAAAGCGCTTAAAAATCTCTTCGAGATCGAGCGTAATGCCAAATTCCTGGAACATGCTGACATACGCGCGGGAACAAATGACCTCACTGTCGACCAGCGTACCGTCGCAGTCGAAAAATACCGCTTCAATCTCAGACATGCTTTTCCCTTTTAACAAGTTTAACGTTTACGTACTGCAGAATCACGAGACGCAATCGTTGCCGTATAAGCAAAATCAATGAAAAAAAGTATCTCGTAACCGCCCTTATTGTCGCATTTTGGTATAGGATAGCGACGAATTTTCCCTCCTATGTTCGGAAATTGATGATGAGTCAACAACACACTACCCAGACGTCTGGTCAGGGTTTGCTTGAGCGCGTGTTCAAATTGCGCGAGCACGGCACGACGGCACGCACCGAAGTGATCGCTGGTTTCACCACCTTCCTGACGATGGTGTATATCGTTTTTGTTAACCCGCAAATTTTGGGCGTTGCTGGCATGGATACCAGCGCCGTCTTCGTCACCACCTGTCTGATTGCTGCTCTCGGCAGTATTCTGATGGGCGTGTTTGCTAACCTCCCGGTGGCGTTGGCGCCGGCGATGGGTCTTAACGCCTTCTTTGCCTTTGTTGTCGTGCAGGCGATGGGGCTGCCGTGGCAAGTGGGGATGGGCGCCATCTTCTGGGGCGCTGTCGGCCTGTTGCTGCTGACCATTTTCCGCGTGCGTTACTGGATGATTGCCAATATCCCGGTGAGCCTGCGCGTGGGGATCACCAGCGGGATCGGCCTGTTCATCGGCATGATGGGGCTGAAAAACGCGGGCGTTATTGTCGCGAACCCAGAAACCCTGGTGAGCATTGGCAATCTGACGTCTCACAGCGTTCTGCTGGGCGTGCTGGGCTTCTTTATCATCGCGATTCTGGCCTCCCGCAATATTCATGCGGCAGTGCTGGTGTCTATCGTGGTGACGACGCTGCTGGGTTGGATGATGGGCGACGTGCAGTATCACGGCATCGTCTCCGCGCCACCGAGCGTGTCTAGCGTGATTGGTCACGTTGATCTGGCGGGGTCGTTTAACCTGGGCCTTGCGGGCGTGATTTTCTCCTTCATGCTGGTCAACCTGTTCGACTCCTCCGGGACGCTGATCGGCGTGACCGACAAAGCCGGTCTGGCAGATGAGAACGGCAAATTCCCGCGCATGAAGCAGGCGCTGTTTGTTGATAGCGTGTCGTCTGTCGCGGGCTCATTTATCGGTACGTCGTCTGTTACCGCTTATATTGAGTCGTCGTCCGGCGTTTCCGTCGGTGGCCGTACCGGTCTGACGGCCGTTGTGGTTGGCCTTCTGTTCCTGCTGGTGATCTTCCTTTCGCCGCTAGCGGGGATGGTTCCACCGTATGCGGCCGCAGGCGCGCTGATTTATGTGGGCGTGCTGATGACGTCTAGCCTGTCGCGTGTGAAGTGGGAAGATTTAACCGAAGCGGTTCCGGCGTTTATTACTGCCGTGATGATGCCGTTTAGCTTCTCGATCACCGAAGGTATCGCGCTGGGCTTCATCTCTTACTGCGTGATGAAAATCGGTACCGGTCGTTTCCGCGAGCTCAGCCCATGCGTTGTTGTCGTGGCGCTGCTGTTTGTGCTGAAGATTGTGTTTATCGATGCACACTAAGTTGCCAGTGGTGTCAGGTGGCGCTTTGCTTTCCTGACCTACGATCTGAGTTCCCTCTCCCGGTGGGAGAGGGTTCGCACTTCTCTTATGCTTTAACCCGCTGAATATAATCCCCAAACGCGGTCAGCTGACCGGTCAGATGATCCAGCGTGCTTTGATCGACCACTTCGCCCGTTTGCGTATCCACTTTATTCTGAATCACACCGCCCATAAATTCCGGCTTGTTCATCACCATCGCATCCAGGAACACCAGGATTTGGCGCAGATGATACTGACAGCGTGCGCCGCCAATCGCGCCCATTGAGCTGGTCTGAATCAGCACCGGTTTACCGGCAAGCGGCTGATTGGGTAAGCGTGACAGCCAGTCGATCGCATTCTTCAACCCACCCGGCACCGAGTAGTTATATTCCGGTGTGACAATCACTACGCCGTCCGCCTGGCGGATTTGCTCTGCAAGCGCTTCCACGCTGTGCGGGAAACCCTCTTCCTGCTGAACATCGGCGTCATACAGTGGAATATCACCAATGGAGGGTAATGCCGACACGTCCATTCCCGCAGGGGCAATCTTGGGTAGCGTGCGGGCAACCATCCCATTAAATGAGCCTTTACGCAGGCTTCCCAGTAACGTAACAACTTTCAACGTATCAGACATGATTACTCCTTTTCGCCATGATGGCCCAGGACGGGTCAATTGAGGGTTAACGCTTTTTCTGTCGGTAAGCTGATTAATCTTATCAGGCGTGCTGCGGGTTTGTTAGCGCGAGCCGGAACATCAGGCAGGCTACGCCACCCGTATCGACTGTCAAATTCCCAGATTCTCAGGCGCTCAATGGCAGGCGTCACGGCAATGGACCAGATCAAAACGTCTTCCGCGTCGCTAAGCGCTTCAACGCGTGCCGCTTTGGCGGAACGCAGGCGGCCTGAACCCGGCAGGAGCTGCAACAAGCTCGCATCATCGACCGCGCAACCGGAGAGTTTTTGGATGCTCTGACGGAGCGTAATCAGCTGCGCTTTGGCTTCGTTGGGATCGTTTTGATTGCGCACCCACAGCTTTTCATTGCTGGAGAGCGGGTAATCGTCGTGCGCGTGGGGACCGTGGAAGCTATGCGTGACGCGCTGAAGTTCCATATCCAGCCCACAATCTCCCTCCGTCGTCAGCGCCACACCCACGATATTCCCCGTATACGCCACCGAAAAACTCGGGAGTTCAGGATCCGCAAAAACGGGGCGGCCTTCGGGCTGCGTAAGCATTTCGGGGAGTTCGCTCGTGCCATAAAGCATAAACATCAGCTCGGCGAGTAGCGCACGGGAGGCCAGGAATCGCGTGCGTCGATGTTCCGGTAGCGTACGTGCCTGATTGTGGCAGGCCGAAGAGAGCCTGACGGAGGCAAGTCGTCCTTCTGTCAGTATCCCTCTTGCAAAATGCGTTGCCATTTTTCGCTCCATGATAATGGTCAGTGACAGGTTAAACGGTTACACCATTATCGCTTAACTTTGCATCTGTTTTAATCGGTAAATGAGGGTATGAGAAGCCAATGAACCGAACTTTACATTTGCAGGGGCAAAAAAGAGATCCTTAGCGCAGTGAATCGCAATACAACGCCTTGATTGTCTCTTTCAACCAGACAAGTTTGGGGTTGTGACTATTCCGTTTATGCCAGATCAGCGTGAAGGGGACGGTGAGTTTTTCAGACAGCGCTTCGTCAATGGGGATTGGGCGGCTGACCAGATTGCGCTGGTGGATCTGGTTATAGTGATGGCAATAGTGCGGCGCGGTCGCAATGTAGTTGTGGTGAGGTTGCGCGGCCATAAACATCGACTGCTCAAAACCCGGCAGACTGAGAGCAATGTTGCGCTCGTGTCCCATCTCTCTGAGCACTTCGTCCAGCGCCCAGGTGTCGCTGCGTTCCCAGAAGATGCTGATGTGCGGATAACGCAGAAACGTCTCCAGATTCCACTCTTCCTGGAGCGCGGGGTGATCTTCGCGCAAATAGACGCAGGGACGGTCGCTAAACAGGATTTCGTAGTCGATAAACCACGGCATCAGTTTCAGGAGTTCGCGCGAGCGTGGGTGCGTTTCGCGTCCGGTAAAGCCGAGATCGACTTCCCCTCGCGTAATGGCGTCCAGCGAATCGTAATCCCAGTGCCGCATACGCACGGTCGCCTGCGGATAGCGCTCATTCACCTGCTCCAGCAAAGTGTTAAAACGGATCAGCATCAGCGGCGTTTCCGCCGCCAGTTCGAATTTCAGTCCGCCCGGCGAATCGTGATGGAATTTATCGAGGATCTGATTGCCAATCTGCATCCAGTCCGTGAGGTCTTGCTCAAGACTGACCGTCAGCGGTGTCGGGAGCAGGCCCAGCGGCGTTTTGACAAACAGCGGGTCGTCAAACCAGTCGCGCAGTTTCGCCAGCGATTTACTGACCGCCGACGGCGTGACGTTCATGCGCTTTGCCGCTTTGGTGACGCTGCGCTCCTGCAGTAACAGCTGCAGGCACAGTAACAGGTTAAGATCGAGACTGCTGAGGGGCTTCTTCATAATGCGCCGCGGGCTGTATCGCCATAAGTAACAGGATACACAGCATGCTACAGCCAATCAGAATCCCGATCAGCATATTCAGGGCATTAAGGCCGATCACCGCAGCGAGCCATATCCACAGGGATGACCCGCACACCTGTGCTATACCCAGCGCGGAACTGGCGACGCCCGCCCGCAATGAGAACGGCCCTAACGCCTGGCTCATCGCCACGCCAAACCCCACGGAGAAACCGGCGCAAATCAGCGTAATGCCTCCCAGCATGAGGGTATGTGAGCTTGCGGTCGCCAGGATCACGCCTGCGGCCAGGAACAACACCTGAGAAGTGAGCATCAGCGTACGCTGGCTGAAGACGTTGAGTGCAAAGGGTGTAGAAAACGACACCGCCATGCTGACCATCGCCGTCAGCGCCATCACCGTTGAATATTCGCCCCGATCAAACCCCATCGTTTCCATTAGCAATACCGGGGAAACGTTTACAAAGGTGAGAATGACGGCCACGCTCATCGTCGTGACTAACAGGCGGCTGATGAAAAAGCGGTTGAGCAGCGTTTCGGCGGGTTGGATCGTTGCGGAATGCCCGGAATGATGCGAGCCGGGGTGCGTCTCTTTTAGCACGGTGATCGACAGAATAAAGACCAACGCGCCCATGGCGGCCATCGTCCAGAACAGGCTCTGCCACGGCAGCTTGAGCATAATCAGATAGCCGACAACCGGCGCAAGCACTGGAATAATACAGGTGATACCGTTCAGCATGGAAAGCACTTTGGCGCGACGCTGAGCGCTGAGGGTATCGCGTAAAATCGCAAATGCCACCACGTAGCAACCGCCCGCGCCGATGCCCTGGATAAAACGGCCAGAGAGGAACAGCGTGCTGTCCTGCGCCATTGAGCAGAGTACGGAAGCCAAAGCAAAGATTACTGCGCCGGTAATGGCGACGGGCTGTCGTCCGGCTTTGTCGGCGATCTTACCGGCAAATAACATCGACGATGCCATACCCGCCAGATAGGCTGAAAACGCGATATGTAATTGCGCTTCGCTTGCCCCCAGGTCTCGCGCGATATGCGGAAGGCCAACCAGATACATATCGATGCCTGATGGATAAAGTAGAACTAAAGCAAAACTACAAAACAGAAAACGCGCCATAAATCCCCCATGTCAGGCAGGCGCAAAGCATAGGGGGATTACGGTGAAAGTACGAGTTGCCATTTGGACACTAGTGATTTCCTGTCAGGAAATCACTAGGGGATCATGAGGATTATTTACCGATACAGAAGCTGGAGAAAATGCGGCCCAGCAAATCATCTGAGGTAAATTCGCCGGTGATCTCGCTCAGACTCTGCTGCGCCAGGCGCAGCTCTTCTGCCAGCAGTTCTCCCGCCCACGCGCCGAGCAGTTGTGCTTTACCCTGATCGAGGTGATTTGCAGCCGCTTCAAGCGCCTGTAGATGACGACGACGCGCCAGGAAGCCGCCTTCCATATTGGTTTCAAAGCCCATGCTCTGCTTGAGATGGTTACGCAGGTCTTCAATGCCTTCACCGGTTCGAGCCGACAGGCGAATCAGTGAGTGACCGTTTACATCGCTCAGACCCAGCGTTTCGCCGGTCATATCGGCTTTGTTACGCACGACGGTAATCGGTAGCTTAGCGGGCAGACGAGCAATAAAGTCAGGCCAGATATCCGCAGGATCCACTGCGCTGGTGGTAGTGCCATCCACCATAAATAGCACGCGGTCGGCTTGTTCAATTTCATGCCAGGCACGCTCGATGCCGATACGTTCAACTTCGTCGCTGGCATCGCGCAGGCCAGCAGTATCAATAATATGCAGCGGCATGCCGTCGATATGAATGTGTTCGCGCAGAACGTCGCGGGTTGTGCCCGCGATATCGGTCACGATCGCCGCTTCGCGACCTGCAAGGGCGTTCAGCAGGCTTGATTTTCCGGCGTTTGGACGCCCGGCAATCACCACTTTCATCCCTTCGCGGAGCAAACTTCCCTGACGCGCTTCGGCACGAACCGCATCCAGATCGGCCATCACAGTGTTCAGCTGTGCTTCGATTTTGCCGTCAGACAGGAAGTCGATCTCCTCGTCCGGGAAGTCGATGGCCGCTTCGACGTAGATTCGCAGGTGAGTAAGTGCTTCCACAAGGTGATTCACGCGTGCGGAAAACGCACCTTGCAACGAGTTCAGTGCGGAACGGGCCGCTTGTTCGGAACTGGCGTCAATCAGGTCGGCAATGGCTTCGGCCTGGGCCAGATCAAGCTTGTCATTCAGGAACGCACGCTCGGAGAACTCACCCGGTTTAGCGATGCGCAGGCCCGGCAGCGTCAGAATACGTTTTAAAAGCAGGTCGAGGATAACGGGACCGCCGTGACCCTGCAGCTCCAGCACGTCTTCGCCGGTAAAGGAATTTGGGCCGGGGAACCACAGCGCGATGCCCTGATCCAGCGCGGTGCCGTCCGCATCTTTAAATGGGAGATAGTCGGCGTAGCGCGGCTTTGGCAATTTGCCCAGCACGGCTTCGGCCACCTCGCGCGCCTTCAGGCCGGAGATACGCAAAATCCCTACGCCACCGCGTCCTGGTGGGGTTGCCTGGGCGACGATAGTGTCGTTATGGCTCATGGTTTTTCTCGTCAAATACAAATAAAAAAGGCGGTCAAATGACCGCCCTTATTTTAGCGTTATCTTACCGGATTAGGATTTTTTCTTTTCGCGGCTATGCAAACCACGTTTTTCCAGACCACGGTAAATCAGCTGCTGCTGAAGGATCGTCACCAGGTTGCTGACGATATAGTACAGCACCAGACCTGACGGGAACCACAGGAAGAACACGGTGAAGATGACCGGCATAAAGGTCATGATCTTCTGCTGCATCGGGTCGGTCACAGTGGTCGGCGACATCTTCTGAATGAAGAACATCGTGATACCCATCAGGATCGGCAGGATGTAGTACGGGTCCTGTGCAGACAAGTCATGGATCCACAGTGCGAATGGCGCGTGGCGCAATTCAACGGAGCCCATCAGCATGTAGTACAGCGCAAGGAAGATTGGCATCTGAATCAGCAGCGGGAAGCAACCACCCAGAGGGTTTACCTTCTCTGCTTTGTACAGGGCCATCATTTCCTGGCTTTGACGCTGTTTGTCATCGCCCAGACGCTCACGCATCGCCGCAATCTTCGGCTGCAGCATACGCATCTTCGCCATGGAGGTGTACTGCGCCTTGGTCAGCGGGTACATGATGCCACGAACGATAAAGGTGATAACGATGATGGAGAAGCCCCAGTTGCCCAGGAAGCTATGGATCCATTTCAGCAGTTTGAACAGCGGCTGAGAGATGAACCACAACCAACCGTAATCTACCGTCAGATCCAGGTGCGGTGCGACGGCTGCCATTTTATTCTGGATTTCCGGACCGACCCACAGGGTGCTGCCCAGCGTACCGGTTTGACCCGGCTGAACCAGAACCGGCTGTGACTTATAGCCGATAGCGGCGATGCCATTGCCCAGATTTGCAGTATAGAAGTTGTTAACACCGTCGTTGTTCGGCACCCACGCTGTCGCGAAATACTGCTGCAACATCGCAACCCAGCCGCCTTTAGCACTGACGTTCAGGTTTTCGTTATCCGCGATGGTGTCGAATTTGTATTTCTCGTACTTGGTATCTGGCGTGGAGTACGCCGCGCCACGGAAGGTGTGCAGCGCAAAGTTGCTGCTTCCGGTGTCACGGTGAGACGGCAGATTGATGGATTGCTTCAGCTGACCAAACGTCGAAACTTCCAGTGGTTTCGCACTGGTGTTCTGCACGTTATAGCCCACACTCACCGCATACTCACCGCGTTTCAGGGTGAAGGTTTTGGTGAACGTGTTGCCGGCCGCGTCAGTGTAAGTCATCGGGATCGCGAGTTCGTTCTGGCCATCAGCCATCACAAACGTATCTTTATCGACGTTATACAGCGGACGAGCACCGTTAGCCGGGTTATCTGGGCCATCACGACCGGTCAGGCCGCTCTGTGCCTGATAGAGGAACTCTGGCGTCGTTTCCAGTAACTGGAACGGTTCGTTTGACTTCAGCTCTTTCGGGTAGGTCAACAGCAGCGCCTGCTCAATATCACCACCACGGGTGTTGATTGTCAGCTCAAGCACATCGGTTTTAACCGTAATCTGTTTTCCCTGGCCACTGGCCGGTACGCCCTGGTCGGCGGCGCTACCCGCTGCGGTGGTCGTGGTCTGCGTGGTCTGCTGTTGCTGGGGTTGAGGATTTTTATCCTGTTCCCATGCTTGCCAGATCATGAAAGACACGAACAACAAAGCGATGACTAAAAGATTGCGTTGCGAATCCATCGTTAGTGTTCTCTGGTATCAAATGGTCCGGGCGGGACGGGGTCGTCACCACCAGGGTGTAAAGGGTGGCATTTTAATACGCGTTTCACCGTCAACCAACTGCCTTTTATCACTCCAAACCTGCGCAATGCCTCAATTCCGTAGCTAGAGCACGTTGGCGTGAAACGACAATGCGGCCCCAGCAGCGGACTGATCAGGCGCTGATAGACCCTGATAAGGCCTATCAGGACCCGTGAGCCAGGCGACAGTGGCGGCGCCATAGTTTTTCCAACGCTTCCGAGAGAGCACGGTTATCGAGGTCAGCAACCCCCTTTTTCGCCACCACAACGAAATCCATTGACGGAAGTTCGTGTTGACGTAAACGGAAGCTTTCACGCGTCAGACGTTTAATCCGATTGCGTTCATGCGCACGCTTAACGTTTTTCTTGGCGACTGTGAGACCGATGCGGGGATGCCCCAGCGAATTTTGGCGGCCGAGGATGGTGATTTGCGGCGTGCCAGCCCGATATGGCTGCTGGAAGACGAATGTGAAATGAGTGGGAGTTAACAAACGTAACTCCCTGGGAAATGCTAGCTTAACCACTCAGGGGTTAGCTTTATTACTTGGAAACGGTCAGACGAGAACGGCTTTTAGCACGACGACGTGCCAGAACCTGACGACCATTTTTAGTAGCCATACGAGCACGGAAGCCGTGAGAACGGTTGCGCTTCAGTACAGACGGTTGAAAAGTGCGTTTCATGGCGGTTTCTACCTAAACTTGAATAAATTCACTGACTTTCGCGTATACCCGAACGATTAACGAACGACTAACGCCTCAGCGTGGGTGATTAAAGAGGCCGGATTGTAATAATTGTACACTCCGGAGTCAATTCTCTTTCCTTATTTCCCGCGTATTTCCGCACCTTTTCGCGTGGAAAATGAACAACGGTCCGACGCAGGAAGTCGAGCATCACGCGCCGGGTGGAGGATTATACGACCTCCCAACCAAATCGCAAGGATCGTCCAGGATCTTCATGAGATCATTTAAGCAGAAAATTGTCTTTGCTCATTAAATTTTCCAATATGCGGGCCAAATCGTGCGTGCTCCAGCCAGGATCGATTACACTTACCCGGTTTCGGATCTTCCTGTGGATAAATCGGGAAGAATCTGTGAGAAACAGAAGATCTCTGGCTCAGTTTAGGCTATGATCCGCGGTCCTGATCGGGATCCCAGTGGGTCAGGTCAGGCAAAATTGCAGATAGCAATTCGCACGTCACCCTTTTGCACAGGGTCTTGTCGACGTGTGCCAACAATCACGATTATTCAGTGTCTTTCTTTTATTGTTCGAGTGGAGTCCGCCGTGTCACTTTCGCTTTGGCAGCAATGTCTTGCCCGATTGCAGGATGAGTTACCAGCCACAGAATTCAGTATGTGGATCCGCCCGTTGCAGGCGGAACTGAGCGATAACACGCTGGCTTTGTATGCGCCAAACCGTTTCGTGCTCGATTGGGTAAGGGATAAATACCTCAATAACATCAATGGATTGCTTAACGATTTTTGCGGAGCAGATGCCCCGCAGCTGCGTTTTGAGGTGGGGACGAAACCCGTCACCCAGACCGTCAGAGAGACCGTGAACGTAGCGGCTCCCGCACAGATTCATGTGCCTACTCCACGCATCATCCAGCCCGCACGTTCGGGTTGGGACAACGTTCCAGCCCCCGCGGAACCGACCTACCGCTCCAACGTTAACGTTAAACATACGTTTGATAACTTTGTAGAAGGTAAATCGAACCAGCTGGCGCGTGCTGCGGCCCGTCAGGTTGCGGACAACCCAGGCGGCGCCTATAACCCACTGTTCCTTTATGGCGGCACTGGCTTAGGTAAAACGCACTTGCTGCATGCGGTGGGCAACGGCATTGTGGCGCGCAAGCCCAACGCAAAAGTAGTGTATATGCACTCCGAGCGCTTCGTTCAGGACATGGTAAAAGCCCTGCAAAACAACGCGATCGAAGAGTTTAAACGCTACTACCGCTCCGTCGATGCGCTGTTGATCGATGACATTCAATTCTTTGCCAATAAAGAACGATCCCAGGAAGAGTTTTTCCACACCTTCAACGCATTGCTTGAAGGCAATCAGCAGATCATTTTGACCTCGGATCGTTACCCAAAAGAGATCAACGGCGTTGAAGATCGTCTAAAATCTCGTTTTGGTTGGGGTCTGACCGTGGCGATCGAGCCGCCGGAGCTGGAAACCCGCGTTGCGATCCTGATGAAAAAAGCGGACGAAAACGACATTCGCCTGCCGGGTGAAGTGGCGTTCTTTATTGCTAAGCGACTGCGTTCCAACGTTCGTGAGCTGGAAGGCGCGCTGAATCGTGTGATTGCCAACGCCAATTTTACGGGCCGCGCGATTACCATTGATTTCGTGCGTGAAGCGCTACGCGATCTGCTGGCGCTTCAGGAAAAACTGGTTACCATCGACAATATCCAGAAGACGGTGGCCGAGTATTACAAAATCAAAATTGCCGACTTGCTGTCCAAGCGTCGTTCTCGCTCGGTAGCGCGTCCGCGTCAGATGGCGATGGCACTGGCAAAAGAGCTGACCAACCACAGTCTGCCGGAAATTGGCGACGCGTTTGGTGGCCGTGACCATACGACCGTCCTTCATGCCTGCCGTAAGATTGAGCAGTTACGTGAAGAAAGCCATGACATAAAAGAAGATTTTTCCAATTTAATCAGAACCCTATCATCGTGACGCTATGAAATTTACCGTTGAACGTGAACATTTATTAAAACCGCTGCAACAGGTGAGTGGCCCATTAGGTGGCCGCCCGACGCTGCCTATTCTTGGCAATCTGCTATTGCAGGTCGCTGACGGCACGCTGTCGCTGACGGGAACCGATCTTGAAATGGAAATGGTTGCTCGTGTGACGCTGTCTCAGCCACATGATGCAGGCGCAACGACTGTCCCGGCGCGTAAATTCTTTGATATTTGCCGTGGATTGCCAGAGGGCGCGGAAATTGCTGTGCAGCTGGAAGGCGACCGTATTCTGGTGCGTTCTGGCCGCAGTCGTTTCTCACTCTCAACGCTGCCTGCGATTGATTTTCCGAACCTCGACGACTGGCAAAGTGAAGTTGAATTCACCCTGCCGCAGGCGACGATGAAACGTCTGATTGAAGCCACCCAGTTTTCGATGGCGCATCAGGACGTTCGTTACTATTTAAACGGCATGCTGTTCGAAACCGAAGGTGAAGAACTCCGTACCGTGGCGACCGACGGCCACCGTCTGGCGGTCTGCTCGATGCCCATTGGCGTGACGTTGCCCAGCCATTCGGTGATCGTCCCGCGTAAAGGCGTGATTGAGCTGATGCGTATGCTCGACGGCGGCGAAAACCCGCTGCGCGTGCAAATTGGTAGCAATAATATTCGCGCACACGTTGGCGATTTTATCTTTACGTCCAAGCTGGTTGATGGTCGTTTCCCTGATTATCGCCGCGTTTTGCCGAAGAATCCGGACAAAACGCTGGAGGCGGGCTGCGATATCCTTAAACAGGCCTTTGCCCGTGCAGCGATCCTCTCAAACGAGAAATTCCGCGGCGTGCGTCTGTACGTGAGTGAAAACCAGATCAAAATCACCGCGAATAACCCGGAGCAGGAAGAGGCAGAAGAGATTCTGGACGTCACCTACGCCGGGACTGAAATGGAAATCGGCTTCAACGTCAGCTACGTGCTGGATGTACTGAATGCGCTGAAATGCGAGAACGTTCGTATTCTGCTGACCGATTCGGTTTCAAGCGTGCAGATTGAAGATGCGGCCTCACAAAGCGCAGCCTACGTCGTCATGCCAATGCGCCTCTAGTGGAAAATATCGGGCTATCTTACTTGCCATTTTCAACCTGGGCTGTACTCGCCCCTGTCGCGTACTCCGTGTACGCTCCAGGGTCTGCGCGCAGTCCGCGTTGAAACTGGCTGCGCCGATTACGCCCTGGATCTATGGATCAATGTACTGATATATGTCACTGACGCGCCTGCTCATCAAAGACTTCCGCAATATCGAAAATGCGGATCTCGCTTTATCTCCCGGCTTTAATTTCCTGGTCGGCGCTAACGGCAGCGGGAAAACCAGCGTGCTGGAAGCGATCTACACGCTGGGTCATGGCCGCGCCTTTCGCAGCTTGCAGGTGGGGCGCGTCATCCGTCATGAACAGGAATCGTTTATTCTGCACGGTCGATTACAGGGCAGCGAGCGTGAAACCTCGATTGGTCTGACGAAAGACAAGCAGGGCGACAGCAAAGTGCGCATCGACGGCACCGATGGGCACAAAGTTGCTGAGCTGGCCTTGCTGATGCCGATGCAGCTGATTACGCCTGAGGGGTTTACGTTACTCAACGGCGGCCCCAAATACAGAAGAGCATTCCTCGATTGGGGATGTTTTCACAACGAAGCGGGTTTCTTTAACGCCTGGAGCAATCTTAAGCGACTGCTCAAACAGCGCAATGCCGCGCTGCGACAGGTTACTCGTTACGCGCAGGTGCGCCCGTGGGATATGGAACTGGTCCCCCTTGCGGAGCAAATCAGCCGCTGGCGAGCCGAATACAGCGCAGGCATTGCCGAAGATATGGCGGATACCTGCAAACAATTTCTACCCGAGTTTTCTCTCACCTTCTCCTTCCAGCGCGGCTGGGAGAAAGAGACGGATTATGCCGAAGTGCTGGAGAGAAGCTTCGAACGCGACCGCATGCTGACCTATACCGCGCACGGCCCACACAAAGCGGACTTCCGCATTCGTGCCGACGGCGCACCGGTCGAAGATACCTTGTCGCGCGGACAGCTCAAACTCCTGATGTGCGCACTGCGTTTGGCGCAAGGGGAGTTCCTCACCCGCGAAAGTGGGCGGCGCTGTCTGTATCTGATAGATGATTTTGCCTCGGAACTCGACGACGCACGGCGCGGACTGCTTGCCAGCCGCTTAAAAGCCACGCAGTCGCAGGTTTTCGTCAGCGCAATTAGCGCTGAACACGTTCTGGACATGTCGGACAAAAATTCGAAGATGTTCACCGTGGAAAAGGGTAAAATAACGGATTAACCCAAGAATAAATGAGCGAGAAACGTTGATGTCGAATTCTTATGACTCCTCCAGTATCAAAGTCCTGAAAGGGCTGGATGCGGTGCGTAAGCGCCCAGGTATGTATATCGGCGATACCGATGACGGCACCGGTCTGCACCACATGGTATTCGAGGTTGTGGATAACGCTATCGACGAAGCACTCGCGGGTCACTGTAAAGATATTATCGTCACCATTCACGGCGATAACTCCGTTTCCGTACAGGATGATGGCCGTGGTATCCCGACCGGTATTCACCCGGAAGAGGGCGTGTCTGCTGCAGAAGTCATCATGACCGTTCTGCACGCGGGCGGTAAGTTCGATGATAACTCGTATAAAGTGTCCGGCGGTCTGCACGGTGTTGGCGTTTCCGTTGTGAACGCCCTGTCGCAGAAGCTGGAACTGGTTATCTACCGCGAAGGTAAAGCGCATCACCAGGTGTATTCTCACGGCGTGCCGCAGGCTCCGCTGACCGTCACTGGCGACACGGAAAAAACCGGTACCACCGTACGTTTCTGGCCGAGCCACGAGACGTTTTCTAACGTGGTTGAATTTGAATACGAAATTCTGGCAAAACGCCTGCGCGAGCTGTCATTCCTGAACTCTGGCGTGTCGATTCGTCTGCGCGATAAGCGTGACGGCAAAGAAGACCATTTCCACTACGAAGGCGGCATCAAGGCATTTGTTGAGTATCTCAACAAAAACAAAACGCCTATTCACCCGAATATCTTCTATTTCTCCACCGAAAAAGACGGTATCGGCGTCGAAGTTGCGCTGCAGTGGAACGATGGTTTCCAGGAAAATATCTACTGCTTCACTAACAACATTCCGCAGCGTGATGGCGGCGCACACCTTGTCGGTTTCCGTACGGCGATGACCCGTACGCTGAACGCCTACATGGATAAAGAAGGCTACAGCAAAAAAGCGAAAGTCAGCGCGACCGGTGATGATGCCCGTGAAGGCCTGATTGCTGTGGTATCAGTCAAAGTACCGGACCCGAAATTCTCCTCTCAGACCAAAGACAAACTGGTTTCTTCCGAGGTGAAAACCGCCGTTGAACAGCAGATGAACGAACTGCTGAGCGAATACCTGCTGGAAAACCCGTCTGACGCGAAAATCGTGGTCGGCAAAATTATCGATGCGGCACGTGCGCGTGAAGCGGCGCGTAAAGCCCGTGAAATGACTCGCCGTAAAGGTGCGCTGGATCTGGCGGGCCTGCCGGGCAAACTGGCGGACTGCCAGGAACGCGATCCGGCTCGCTCCGAACTGTACCTGGTGGAAGGTGACTCTGCGGGCGGGTCTGCGAAGCAGGGCCGTAACCGTAAGAACCAGGCGATTCTGCCGTTGAAGGGTAAAATCCTCAACGTTGAGAAAGCGCGTTTCGACAAAATGCTCTCTTCTCAGGAAGTGGCTACGCTTATCACGGCTCTCGGCTGTGGTATCGGTCGTGACGAGTACAACCCGGATAAACTGCGCTATCACAGCATCATCATCATGACCGATGCGGACGTCGATGGTTCACACATCCGTACGCTGTTGCTGACGTTCTTCTACCGTCAGATGCCAGAAATCGTTGAACGTGGCCACATCTACATTGCACAGCCACCGCTGTACAAAGTGAAGAAAGGCAAGCAAGAACAGTACATTAAAGACGATGAAGCGATGGACCAGTACCAGATCTCTATCGCTCTGGACGGTGCTTCTCTGCACGCCAACGCGTTCGCTCCGGCGCTGGCGGGTGAGCCTCTTGAAAAACTGGTTTCTGAGTACAACGCGACGCAGAAAATGATTGGCCGTATGGAGCGTCGCTTCCCGCGCACGCTGCTGAAGGCGCTGGTTTATCAGCCAACGCTGACCGAAGCCGATCTGAGCGATGAGCAGACCGTGACTCGCTGGATTAACCAGCTGATCACCGAGCTGAATGAGAACGAGCAGCATGGCAGCATGTGGAAGTTTGATGTCCGCGAAAATGCTGAGCTGCACCAGTTCGAGCCAATCGTTCGTGTGCGTACTCACGGCGTAGATACCGATTATCCGCTGGATCATGAGTTTGTGACCGGTGGCGAATACCGTCGTCTTTGTACGCTGGGCGAGAAGCTGCGCGGTCTGATCGAAGACGATGCCTTCATCGAACGTGGCGAGCGCCGTCAGCCTGTTGCCAGCTTTGAGCAGGCGCTGGAATGGCTGGTCAAAGAGTCCCGTCGTGGTCTGTATATTCAGCGTTATAAAGGTCTGGGTGAAATGAACCCGGATCAGCTGTGGGAAACGACGATGGATCCGGAAAGCCGCCGTATGCTGCGCGTGACCGTGAAAGATGCGATTGCTGCCGACCAGCTGTTCACGACATTGATGGGCGATGCCGTAGAACCGCGCCGCGCCTTCATTGAAGAGAACGCCCTGAAAGCCGCGAATATCGATATCTAAGTTGTAAAACTCCCTCGTCCCGCTCTCTTCCCTTTGGGAAAGGGGCGGGGTGAGGGGGAAAACACCTCACAAAAGAGGAATCCCCTTCCTCAACTCCATCCCCCTTTCTCCACGACTCTTTTACTGTTTTCCGTGCGGAATCGCGTTAGCATGAGGACAGACTCATTTAAATCGGGGATCTCATGGCCATTAAACTCATTGCAATCGACATGGACGGCACATTGCTGCTGCCAGACCACACTATTTCTCCTGCTGTTAAAAAGGCGATTGCCGCCGCGCGCGCAAAAGGCGTGAATGTGGTGCTGACCACGGGGCGTCCCTATGCCGGCGTTCACAGCTATCTGACAGAGCTGCACATGAATGAGCCCGGTGATTACTGCATCACCTATAACGGCGCGCTGGTACAGAAAGCCGCTGACGGCAGCACCGTGGCGCAAACGGCATTGAGCTATGACGATTACCTGTACCTCGAAAAACTGTCACGCGAAGTCGGTTCCCATTTCCACGCGCTCGATCGCAATACGCTCTACACCGCTAACCGCGATATCAGCTACTACACCGTCCATGAATCCTTTGTCGCCACCATTCCGCTGGTGTTCTGCGAAGCCGAGAAAATGGATCCGAGCACGCAATTCCTGAAAGTCATGATGATTGACGAGCCCGCGATTCTGGATCAGGCGATTGCCCGCATTCCGGCGGAGGTAAAAGAGAAATATACCGTGCTGAAAAGTGCGCCGTACTTCCTCGAAATCCTCGATAAACGCGTCAATAAGGGCACGGGCGTAAAATCGCTGGCCGACGCGCTGGGCATCAAACCGGAAGAGATCATGACCCTTGGCGATCAGGAAAACGACATCGCAATGATCGAATACGCAGGGATGGGCGTAGCGATGGAAAACGCGATCCCGTCGGTGAAAGATGTCGCCAATTTCGTGACCAAATCCAACCTGGAAGACGGCGTTGCCTACGCTATCGAGAAATTTGTCCTGAATTAAGCCTGACTCAACTCATCAGCCTCGGTTATAGACCGGGGCTTTTTTTTGCCTTCATATTAATGAATTGTTCTTTTTGTGATCTGGATTGTAGTACAACTAATTCATGTTGTACTACATTACCAACACAGCAATGACGAACGACCTCACGTTTGTACTGCAAAAGTGAGGCGAAAATCAGCGGTCGCGGTAAAGTAGTGATGGACACATAGAGCACAAGGACTCTCCATGACGCTGAATAAAACCGACCGCATCGTTATCACGCTGGGCAACCAGATTGTGAGCGGCAAATACGTACCCGGCTCGCCGCTACCCGCAGAAGCGGAGCTCTGCGAAGAGTTTGAAACTTCGCGCAATATCATCCGCGAAGTGTTTCGTTCGCTGATGGCGAAGCGGCTGATCGAAATGAAACGTTACCGTGGCGCGTTTGTTGCCCCGCGTAACCAGTGGAATTACCTCGACACCGATGTCCTGCAGTGGGTACTGGAAAACGACTACGACCCGCGTCTGATTGGCGCGATGAGCGAGGTGCGAAACCTGGTGGAACCGGCCATCGCACGCTGGGCGGCGGAACGCGCGACCTCGGGCGATCTGGCGCAAATTGAGTCGGCGCTTAACGACATGATTGCTAACAATCAGGATCGGGATGCCTTTAACGAAGCGGATATCCGCTACCACGAGGCGGTGTTGCAGTCAGTTCACAACCCGGTTCTGCAGCAGCTTAGCGTCGCGATCAGCTCGCTACAGCGCGCAGTATTTGAACGGACCTGGATGGGCGATGAGGCCAACATGCCGAAGACGCTCCAGGAACATAAAGCGTTGTTCGATGCGATACGGCATCAGGACAGCGATGCGGCAGAGCAGGCGGCGCTCACCATGATCGCCAGCTCAACACGAAGGCTAAAGGAAATCACATGACATCTCGCTACATCGCTATTGACTGGGGATCGACCAATCTGCGCGCCTGGCTTTATCAGGACGACAGATGCCTGGAAAGCAGGCAATCCGAAGCAGGCGTGACGCGCCTGAACGGTAAATCCCCCGAGGCGGTGTTAGCAGAGGTGACAGCGGGCTGGCGCGATAGCACCACACCGGTAGTGATGGCTGGAATGGTAGGCAGCAACGTCGGCTGGAAAATTGCCCCGTATTTGCCCGTTCCTGCCTATTTCTCTGCCATTGGTGAGCAGTTAACGTCCGTTGGCGACAAAATCTGGATCATCCCAGGCTTATGCGTGTCTCGCGACGATAACCATAACGTGATGCGCGGCGAAGAAACGCAGCTGCTCGGCGCGCGCTCACTTTCTCCTTCTTCTGTGTACGTGATGCCCGGTACCCACTGTAAATGGGTGCTGGCGGATGGCGAGAAAATCCACGATTTTCGTACCGTGATGACCGGTGAACTGCACCATTTGCTGCTGCGTCATTCGCTGGTTGGCGCGGGTTTACCGGAGCAAAAAAACGCGCCCGCCGCCTTCACTGCCGGGCTTGAGCGGGGTCTCGCCTCGCCTGCCGTTCTGCCACAACTTTTTGAAGTTCGCGCGTCACACGTGCTGGGAAATCTCCCGCGTGAAGAGGTCAGCGAATTTCTGTCCGGCCTGCTGATTGGCGCTGAAGTCGCCAGCATGCGCGATTTCATCGCCCACGAGCAGGCCATCACGATCGTCGCCGGTTCATCGTTAACGTCGCGTTACCAGCAGGCGTTCAGCGCCATTGGACGCAATGTTGCAACCGTGGCAGGCGATACGGCATTTCAGGCAGGCATAAGGAGCATCGCTCATGCAGTGGCAAACTAATCTTCCTCTTATCGCGATTTTGCGCGGCATCACGCCGGACGACGCGCTGGCGCACGTTGGCGCCGTTATTGACGCCGGATTTGACGCGGTCGAAATCCCGCTGAACTCGCCGCAATGGGAGAAAAGCATTCCTGTGGTCGTTGATGCGTACGGTCATAAAGCGCTGATTGGAGCCGGTACGGTTCTGAAACCTGAACAGGTGGACCAGCTCGCGAAAATGGGCTGCAAGCTCATCGTCACGCCGAACATCAATCCAGAGGTGATTCGCCGCGCAGTCAGTTACGGCATGACCGTCTGCCCAGGATGCGCCACGGCGACAGAGGCGTTTACCGCGCTGGATGCGGGCTCGCAGGCGCTGAAAATTTTCCCGTCGTCGGCCTTCGGCCCGGACTACATCAAAGCGTTGAAAGCCGTGCTTCCGGCGGATGTTCCGGTCTTCGCTGTAGGCGGCGTGACGCCAGAAAACCTGGCGCAATGGTTGAAAGCCGGTTGTGTGGGCGCAGGCCTGGGCAGCGATTTGTATCGCGCAGGACAGTCCGTGGAACGTACCGCAGAGCAGGCAGCCGCATTTGTTAAGGCGTATCGAGAGGCAGTGAAATGAAAATAACCAACATCACCACGTACCGTTTACCCCCGCGCTGGATGTTTTTGAAAATCGAAACTGACGAAGGCGTCGTTGGCTGGGGCGAGCCGGTCATCGAAGGCCGCGCACGTACCGTCGAAGCGGCGGTACATGAGCTAAAAGAATATTTAATTGGTCAGGACCCGGCGCGCATCAACGACCTGTGGCAAGTCATGTACCGCGCAGGTTTTTACCGCGGCGGCCCGATTCTGATGAGCGCTATCGCGGGTATCGATCAGGCGCTGTGGGACATCAAAGGCAAAGTGCTGAACGCGCCGGTATGGCAGCTGATGGGCGGTTTGGTTCGCGACAAAATAAAAGCCTACAGCTGGGTCGGCGGTGATCGTCCGGCGGAAGTGATCGACGGGATTAAAACTCTGCGCAACATCGGCTTTGATACCTTCAAGCTGAACGGCTGCGAAGAGATGGGCATCATTGATAACTCGCGCGCGGTGGACAAAGCGGTGAATACCGTAGCGCAGATCCGCGAAGCTTTCGGCAATGAAATTGAATTTGGTCTCGATTTCCACGGTCGCGTCAGCGCCCCGATGGCGAAAGTGCTGATCAAAGAACTTGAGCAATATCGCCCGCTGTTTATCGAAGAACCCGTGCTGGCGGAACAGGCCGAGTACTATCCGAAACTGGCGGCGCAAACCCATATTCCGATTGCGGCGGGCGAACGTATGTTCTCGCGCTTCGAATTCAAACGCGTGCTTGAAGCGGGTGGCCTGGCGATTCTGCAGCCGGATCTGTCACACGCAGGCGGTATCACCGAATGCTACAAAATCGCCGGGATGGCGGAAGCCTACGACGTGGCATTAGCGCCGCATTGCCCACTGGGACCGATCGCACTGGCGGCCTGTCTGCACGTGGACTTCGTTTCGCGCAACGCAGTGTTCCAGGAACAGAGCATGGGCATTCACTATAACAAGGGCGCGGAACTGCTCGATTTTGTGAAAAACAAAGAAGACTTCAACATGGAAGGCGGTTTCTTTAAACCGTTAACGAAGCCAGGACTGGGCGTGGAAATCGATGAAGCCAAAGTCATTGAGCTGAGTAAAAATGCGCCGGACTGGCGTAATCCGTTGTGGCGGCATGAAGATGGATCGGTCGCAGAATGGTAAATGCGCGGCATATTTCGCGCTGGTGATGCGTTGGCTGCGCTTTCTTACCCCGGTCACATACTTTTTGTATGCTCCCGGGGATGCAAAAGCTTGCCGCCTTCCCCCAGCACGAATTATTTAGCGCATTCCGGCTACTTTTTTAAATAAAAAAATAATTACACCCTCTGAAACTACAGGGCATGGTGAGCGGCTTCGCTATGCCCAAAATCTGGAGACAGATTACGATGGATATTCCAGTTACTGCTGCAAAACCAGGGCGTCGCCGCTATCTGACGCTGATTATGATCTTTATTACCGTGGTGATTTGCTACGTCGACCGCGCCAACCTTGCCGTTGCGTCGGCCCATATTCAGGAAGAATTTGGCATCACTAAATCGGAAATGGGCTACGTCTTTTCCGCGTTTGCCTGGCTGTATACGCTCTGCCAAATTCCCGGCGGCTGGTTCCTTGACCGCGTGGGTTCACGATTGACCTATTTTATCGCGATATTTGGCTGGTCAGTGGCGACGCTCTTCCAGGGTTTTGCGACCGGTTTAATGTCGCTGATTGGCCTGCGTGCCATCACCGGCATTTTTGAAGCACCGGCGTTCCCGACCAATAACCGGATGGTCACCAGCTGGTTCCCGGAGCACGAACGCGCTTCTGCCGTGGGCTTTTACACCTCGGGGCAATTTGTCGGCCTGGCCTTCCTGACGCCGCTGCTGATCTGGATTCAGGAACTGCTGAGCTGGCATTGGGTGTTTATTGTCACCGGCGGTATCGGCATTATCTGGTCGTTTATCTGGATTAAGGTTTATCAGCCGCCGCGCCTGACCAAAAGCATCACCAAAGCCGAGCTGGAGTACATTCGTGACGGTGGCGGTCTGATCGATGGCGACGCGCCCGTCAAAAAAGAATCGCGCCAGCCGATGACCAAAGCGGACTGGAAACTGGTCTTCAACCGCAAGCTGGTGGGGGTCTACATCGGGCAGTTTGCGGTCACGTCAACGCTGTGGTTCTTCCTGACCTGGTTCCCGAACTATCTGACGCAGGAAAAAGGCATTACCGCGCTGAAAGCCGGATTCATGACCACCGTACCGTTCCTGGCGGCGTTCTTCGGCGTGCTGCTTTCGGGCTGGCTGGCCGATAAGCTGGTGAAAAAAGGGTATTCGCTGGGTGTGGCGCGTAAAACGCCCATTATCTGCGGCCTGCTGATTTCGACCTGCATTATGGGCGCAAACTACACCAACGATCCGGTGTGGATTATGACCCTGATGGCGATTGCGTTCTTCGGTAACGGCTTTGCGTCGATCACCTGGTCGCTGGTTTCATCGCTTGCGCCGATGCGTCTGATCGGCCTGACGGGCGGCGTGTTTAACTTCGTCGGCGGCCTCGGCGGGATCACGGTTCCGCTGGTGGTAGGCTATCTGGCGCAGGATTACGGCTTTGGCCCGGCGCTGGTGTATATCGCTGCCGTGGCGCTGATTGGCGCACTCTCTTACATCCTGCTGGTTGGCGATGTGAAACGTGTAGGCTAAAGCTTTGCGATGCTTTACCCTGATGCGATAACCGCGCATCAGGGTATCCCTATGAAACAAATCACGTTCGCTCCCCGCCATCATCAACTCACCAATATCAATACCTGGACTGCCGACAGCCACTGGCTGGTGTTTGACGTGCGTCCGTCCGGCGCGTCGTTTACCGGCGAAACCATTGAACGTGTGAATGTCGAAACAGGTGAGTGCGAGGTGATTTATCGTTCCGGCCATGGCGCGCACGTTGGCGTGGTGACCGTTCATCCGACCGATGACAAATACGTATTTATCCACGGCCCGGAAAATCCGGATGCGAGCTGGCAGTACGATTTTCATCATCGCCAGGGTGTGACGGTGCAAAACGCGCAGGTAGAAAATCTCGACGCAATGGACATCACCGCGCCCTACACGCCCGGTGCGCTGCGCGGCGGCAGCCATGTCCATGTATTTAGTCCCAACGGCCAGTTTGTTAGTTTTACCTACAACGACCATGTGCTGCACGAGCGCGATGCAAAACTCGATTTACGCAACGTGGGCGTGGCCGCACCCTTTGGCCCGGTAACGCCGTGCGGCAATCATCCGCGAGAATATGCAGGCGCATTCTGGAGCGTGCTGGTGAGCCGCACGACGCCAACGCCAGTGCCAGACAGCGATGAGATCAACCGCGCTTATGAAGAGGGGTGGGTGGGTAACGATCGTGTGGCGTTTATCGGCGATACGCTGAGTAAAAGCGGCGAAAAAGTGCCAGAACTGTTTATTGTCGATCTGCCAAAAGACGAGCAGGGCTGGAAACGCGCAGGCCGTGAGCCGCTGGAAGGAACGGCTGAGAAGATGCCCGCACCGCCTGCCGGCGTGGTGCAACGGCGTTTAACCTTTACCCATCAAAATCGTTTTCCCGGTCTGGTCAATATCCCGCGTCACTGGGTGCGTACTCATCCGCAGGCCACAGAAATTGCGTTCCTGATGCGTGATGAGTTCGGTGTGGTGCAACTATGGCTGATCGCACCAGAAGGCGGAGAACCGCGCCAACTGACGCATCACGCCAGCGACATTCAGTCGGCGTTTAACTGGCATCCGTCGGGCGACGCGCTGGGGTTTGTGCTGGAAAATCGCATTGCGCTTGCGGATTCACACACCGGGAAAGTGACCTTTTTGACATCCGATCACGGTAATCCACCGTCAGGTGACGCCATCGTCTTTTCGCCGGATGGACAGTTTATTGCGTGGATGGAAGAGACTGCCGGTTTCCGTCAACTTTGGGTAACGGAAACCGGAAAGTAATTACGGGGCAGGCATTGCAGCAGGCGGGATAACAGCATTGGTCGCCAGATTCTGTTTCTCGCTTTTTTCGACCCGTGAGCGCACGGAGCTGTCGGTGCGGAACAGGTCCCATGGGACTAATAACGTATCCATTACCGCTGTAAAAGGCAGATCCAGGATCGCCAGGGATTTGGTGCCCCAGTTTGTCTCGTCATCCGAAATCATCTCAGCGCTGGCGCGCGTGCCAGGATATGTTCCTTCTTTACCGCCAGTGTGAGACATCACGCTCGAACACCCGCAAAGTAAAACCAGCACGCTGCACGCCGTCAGCTTTATCAGAACATTTTTCATCATCAGTTAATCAACGTTAATGGCCCGATAGAATAGCAATATCAATTTATAACGAGCCATGTGCGAAATGAATAGGTGTAAAGCACTGCTCTGTGGCAGCCATCGCAATTTACCCCTTTGTGCTGTAGCCCCAAGTCTATGCGAGTGCCAGCAAAGTGCAAAAAAATCTTACAAGATGAGTATTGAAAAGAACGGAAGCGGACCCATTTTATGTGTGTAGCCCGAGAACGAACACGCCTGCGGGGTGTTCGGTGGCTCAGTGGCCTGTCCATAGTGGAAGGCAAACATGACTTGCTGATTTCAGGAGCTTTGACTTATGCGTAATTTCGATTTATCTCCGCTTTACCGTTCTGCTATTGGTTTTGACCGTCTGTTCAACCACTTAGAAAATAATCAAAGCCAGAGTAACGGCTACCCTCCTTACAACGTTGAGCTGGTGGACGAAAACCACTACCGCATCGCCATTGCCGTCGCCGGGTTTGCAGAAAGCGAACTGGAGATCACCGCGCAGGACAACCTGCTGGTGGTGAAAGGCGCGCATACGGCCGAGCAAAAAGAGCGTACCTATCTTTACCAGGGCATCGCTGAGCGCAACTTTGAGCGCAAATTCCAGCTCGCCGAAAACATTCATGTCAAAGGCGCAAACCTGGTCAACGGTCTGCTGTTTGTCGATCTGGAACGTGTGATTCCGGAAGAGAAAAAACCGCGCCGTATCGAGATTAACTAATTAAGCGGGTCGCGCTGGCGGCCCATCCAGAATTGCTTGCCGTAAGGGAGCAAATGCGAATCCACAGGGATTTGCAGGTACAACTGCGCACAAAAAATGTGCTGAACTCGCTTCTCAGAAGGAGAAAATAGTATGCGTAATCATGATTTATCCCCACTTCTGCGTCAGTGGATTGGTTTTGACAAACTGGCTAACGCCCTGCAAAGCACCGCTGAACATCAGGCTTTTCCGCCGTACAACATCGAAAAAAGCGATGACAACCACTATCGCATCACGTTGGCGCTGGCCGGGTTCCGTCAGGACGATCTGGATATCCAGCTCGAAGGCACACGTTTAACCGTGAAAGGGACGCCTGAAAAACCGGAAACCGAAACCAAATGGCTGCATCAGGGGCTGGTTATTCAGCCGTTCAGCCTGAGCTTCACGCTGGCTGACCATATGGAAGTTACCGGTGCGACATTTACCAACGGGCTGTTACATATCGATTTGACCCGTAACGTGCCCGAAGCGTTGGCTCCGCAGCGTATCGCCATCAGCGAGCGTCCGGCACTGAACAGCTAATCCTCTGCGGGTTGATGCCCTCACCCCGACCCTCTCCCACAGGGAGAGGGTGAAAAGATAAAGCCCTGCCTCGGCAGGGCTTTTTTGTGCGCCATCGCCCATACAACGCCTTTGCGCTCTGAGAGAATCCTTAAAATAACTCAGGTTATGCTCAGGGAATCGATCATGAGTGATATCGCATTAACGGTTAGCGTGCTGGCCCTGGTGGCGGTGGTTGGGCTGTGGATTGGCAATATCAAAATTCGTGGTGTTGGGCTTGGCATTGGCGGGGTGCTATTCGGTGGGATTTTCGTTGGCCATTTCGCCGAGCAACTGGGCATCACGCTCAGCGCTGAGATGCTGCATTTCATCCAGGAGTTTGGCCTGATCCTCTTTGTGTACACCATCGGCATTCAGGTGGGCCCGGGCTTTTTCGCCTCTCTGCGCGTCTCCGGCTTACGGCTCAACCTTTTTGCGCTCGGGATTGTGGTGATGGGCGGCGTAGTGACCGCCATTCTGCACAAACTCTTCGAAATACCGCTTCCGGTGGTTCTGGGGATTTTCTCCGGTGCGGTCACCAACACGCCCGCCCTCGGCGCAGGACAGCAAATATTGCGCGATCTGGGCATCGCGCCTGGCGTCGTAGACCAGATGGGGATGAGCTATGCGATGGCTTATCCGTTCGGGATCTGCGGGATTCTGCTGACCATGTGGCTGGTGCGCGTTCTGTTTCGGATCAACGTTGACGACGAAGCTAAAAAGCACGAATCCGCGATGACTAACGGCCACGCGCTGATCAAAACCATCAATATCCGCGTCGAAAATCCCAACCTCAGTAATATGGCGATTCAGGATGTACCGATTCTGAACAGCATCAGTATCATCTGCTCACGCCTCAAACGTGGCGATATGCTGATGGTGCCGTCACCTGGGACCATCATTCAAATCGGCGATTTACTGCATCTCGTCGGGCAGCCGGGTGATTTACACAGCGCGCAGCTGGTGATCGGCCAGGAGGTTGAGACCTCTCTTTCCACACGCGGAACCGATATGCGCGTGGAGCGTGTGGTGGTCACTAATGAACAGGTGTTGGGCAAGAAAATCCGCGATCTGCAGGTAAAAGAGCGTTACGACGTGGTGATCTCCCGTCTTAATCGCGCGGGCGTGGAGCTGGTCGCCAGCCCGGATGCCAGTCTGCAGTTTGGCGATATCCTCAATCTGGTGGGGCGTCCGTCCTCTATCGACGCCGTGGCCGATATGGTGGGCAACGCCCAGCAAAAATTGCAGCAGGTACAGATGCTGCCGGTGTTTATCGGCATTGGTCTTGGCGTGTTGCTCGGGTCTATTCCGCTGTATGTGCCGGGTTTTCCGGTGGCGCTGAAGCTCGGTCTGGCGGGTGGGCCGTTGATCATGGCGCTGATCCTTGGACGTATCGGCTGCATTGGTAAGCTGTACTGGTTTATGCCGCCAAGCGCTAACCTGGCGTTACGCGAACTGGGGATCGTGCTGTTTCTTTCCGTTGTCGGGCTCAAATCGGGGGGGGATTTTATTGATACGCTGACCCACGGAGAGGGCGTCAGCTGGATTGGTTACGGCTTTTTCATCACCGCCGTCCCACTGCTGACGGTCGGGATTCTGGCGCGAATTTTCACCAACATGAATTACCTGACGCTGTGCGGCATGCTGGCGGGTTCAATGACCGATCCGCCTGCGCTGGCCTTTGCCAATAATCTCCACGCTACCAGCGGCGCGGCGGCGCTGTCCTATGCCACGGTTTATCCGCTGGTGATGTTCATGCGCATCATCACCCCACAGCTACTGGCTGTGCTGTTCTGGGGGATGGGCTAATAGCGCGTCCGGATGGATGCGCCGCAGGTGGTAGTCCACCTGGTAATCGCTGGTATTACGGAACATCACGGAATAGTTAAGGAACTCGCCGCTGTCGCTGTAGGAAAGAGACGTTATCCGCAGCAGCGGCGTATGCTCAGGTAAGTTCAAATAGTTGGCAAGCTGCTTATCCGCTAAAACCGGCGTCAGACTCTCAATGTTGCCGCTGATCGTTATCCCGCACTCTTTCTCAATATAATCAAACTTCGACCCTTCAAGATGCGCCAGGGAAAGATGGCGGAACAGTTTTACTGGCATAAAGCTGTCTTCCAGCATCAGTGGTTTCCCTTCGACGTAACGCACCCGCCGCGAAAAATAGATCCGCTCATCAATCTGAATGCGCAACTGGCTGGCAATGGCAGGCGGCGCGGGCATCACTTCAAACTGCAACACCTTACTCTGCACCTCTTTTCCCTGCTGGCGTAGCACCTCCACTAACCCCGTCAGGTTGGTGGTTTCATGATGGACGTCTTTTCTCGCCACAAAGGTGCCGCTGCCGTGACGACGCACCACCAGGCCCCAGCTCACCAGTAGATCGATGGCTTTACGGACGGTCATACGGGCGACGCCAAACTCGATCGCCAGCGTTTTCTCACCGGGTAAAGGGCTACCGATATTGTAGTCGGATGAATTCAGCCGCAAACGTAACCGATCAGCAATAGATTTGTAGATCACCTGTAGACCTCTCTGTCCGTATTTATCCGGTCATTCCGCTCAAACATGTCCAGATTTTAAGTAAAAAGTAGACCTCACTGGGCAAAATAAAACCATGAATACGATCACGAATCGCAGCGGCGCGCGATGTTAACGACTGAGCAAATTCTTATTCTGATTTCAGGCCAGCAAAAAACCATAAAGGCCTCTACTCCTACAGGTTGTGAAATGAGGATTTAAAGATGCTCAGTCAAATACAACGTTTTGGCGGCGCCATGTTTACCCCGGTGCTGTTATTTCCCTTCGCAGGCATTGTGGTCGGTATTGCCATCATGCTTAGCAATCCGCTTTTTGTGGGCGAGGCCTTAACCGCTCCCGATAATTTATTTGCACAGATTATTCATATTATTGAAGAGGGCGGCTGGGCGGTATTTCGTAATATGCCGCTTATTTTCGCCGTTGGCTTACCGATTGGTTTGGCGAGACAGGCTCAGGGCCGCGCCTGTCTGGCCGTGCTGATTAGCTTCCTGACCTGGAACTACTTTATTAACGCGATGGGAATGACCTGGGGTCACTTCTTTGGTGTGAACTTTATGGCCGAGCCCACAGCCGGCAGCGGGCTGGCGATGATCGCCGGTATCAAAACCCTCGATACCAGCATTATTGGTGCGATTATTATTTCCGGTCTAGTGACGGCAATTCACAACCGCTATTTCGATAAACAGCTTCCCGTCTTTCTCGGCATATTCCAGGGCACCTCGTTTGTGGTGATTATCGCGTTCTTTGTGATGATTCCATGTGCGTGGCTCACGCTGCTCGGCTGGCCGAAAGTTCAGATGGGCATTGAATCCCTTCAGGTCTTTTTACGCTCCGCCGGGGCACTCGGTGTGTGGGTTTATACCTTCCTGGAACGCATTCTGATCCCAACCGGCCTGCATCACTTTATCTATGGTCCGTTTATTTTCGGTCCGGCAGCGGTAGAGGGCGGCATTCAGGTGTACTGGGCGCAGCACTTACAGGAATTTAGCCAGAGCACCGAACCGCTGAAAACCCTGTTCCCGGAAGGCGGCTTTGCCTTGCACGGTAATTCGAAAGTGTTTGGCTCTGTCGGGATTGCGCTGGCGCTGTGGTACACCGCAGCAAAGGAAAACCGCGTCAAGGTTGCCGGGCTGCTGATCCCCGCGACGCTCACCGCGGTGCTGGTAGGCATTACCGAACCGCTTGAATTCACCTTCCTGTTTATATCGCCGCTGCTGTTTGCCGTTCACGCCGTGCTGGCTGCCACCATGGCGATGGTGATGTACATGTTCGGCGTAGTGGGCAACATGGGCGGCGGGCTGCTTGACCAGTTCCTGCCGCAAAACTGGATCCCGATGTTCCACAACCATGCCTCAATGATGTTCACCCAGATAGGCATCGGCCTGTGCTTCACCGCGCTCTACTTCATGGTCTTTAAAACGCTGATCGAACGCTTCAACTTCAAAACGCCGGGCCGCGAAGAGAGTGAAATCAAACTCTACAGTAAGGCCGACTATAAGGCTGCGCGTGGGCAAACCACCGTGGCGGCGAATACCTCCTCAGGCCAGGCAGTGGGTTATCTGCAGGCGCTGGGCGGGGCGGGCAACATCGAAAGCATCAATAACTGCGCCACCCGGCTGCGTATCACGCTGGTCGATATGGCAAACACACAAAGTGACGACGTCTTCAAATCCCTTGGCGCCCACGGCGTGGTGCGTCGCGGCAACGGCATTCAGGTGATTGTCGGCCTGCACGTCCCGCAGGTGCGCGATCAGCTTGAATCGCTGATGAAAACGCCTTCTCCCCTTGAATCATCCACCATGACAGAGGCTGTATCATGAAAAAATTCTCAGTTGTTATCGCAGGCGGCGGCAGCACGTTTACACCGGGTATCGTTCTGATGCTGTTGGCAAACCGCGATCGCTTTCCGCTCCGCGCGCTGAAATTCTATGACAACGACGGCGCACGTCAGGAAACCATCGCCGAGGCGTGCAAAATTATTCTTCAGGAACAGGCACCCGAGGTCGATTTTAGTTACACCACCGACCCGAAAGCGGCGTTTACCGACGTTGATTTTGTGATGGCGCATATTCGCGTCGGCAAATATCCGATGCGTGAAAAAGACGAAAAAATCCCGCTGCGTCACGGCGTGCTGGGTCAGGAAACCTGCGGTCCTGGCGGGATCTCCTACGGTATGCGCTCTATTGGTGGCGTCCTTGAACTGGTGGATTATATGGAGCAATACTCGCCGAACGCGTGGATGCTGAACTACTCCAACCCAGCGGCGATTGTGGCGGAAGCGACCCGTCGGCTGCGCCCGAACGCCAAAATCCTCAACATCTGTGATATGCCGATCGGCATTGAAGGGCGCATGGCGCAGATTGTCGGCCTGAAGGATCGCAAAGAGATGCGTGTGCGTTACTACGGTCTTAATCACTTTGGCTGGTGGACGTCGATTGAAGATTTAAACGGTAACGATCTGATGCCGAAATTGCGTGAATATGTCGCGAAACATGGCTATGTGCCGCCGTCTGACGATGTGCATACCGAAGCGAGCTGGAACGATACCTTTGCCAAGGCGAAAGACGTTCAGGCGCTGGACCCGGACACGATGCCAAACACTTATCTCAAATATTACCTTTTCCCGGACTACGTGGTGGCACACTCCAATCCAGAACGCACCCGGGCGAATGAAGTGATGGATCACCGTGAGAAGCACGTATTTAGCTCGTGTCGGGCGATTATCGAAGCCGGGAAATCCTCCGCCGGTGAGCTGGAAATCGACGAACATGCGTCGTACATCGTCGATCTGGCGACCGCTATCGCCTTCAACACACAAGAACGCATGCTGTTGATTGTGCCAAACAACGGCGCTATCCATAACTTTGATGCGGACGCGATGGTCGAAATTCCGTGCCTGGTAGGCAAAAATGGCCCGGAACCGTTAACCGTGGGTGATATTCCGCACTTCCAGAAAGGGCTGATGGGCCAGCAGGTGGCCGTCGAAAAACTGGTGGTTGATGCCTGGGAACAGCGCTCCTACACCAAACTGTGGCAGGCGATTACGCTGTCGAAAACTGTGCCGAGCGCTTCTGTGGCGAAAGCCATTCTTGATGACCTGATCGACGCTAATAAAGATTACTGGCCAGAACTGCATTAATCCTGACCACCGGCATCGTCCTGATGCCGGTCTCCTTGTCCGTGTCGATTTACGCTATGCTGAGGCCAGCATGCGGCACGACAAGGAGTTTTCATGAGAATTTCCCGCTTCGGCGAAGCGCCCGATTATCGCTTTTCGCTGGCAAACGAACGTACATTTTTGGCGTGGATCCGCACTGCGCTGGGCTTTCTGGCGGCAGGCGTTGGGCTGGACCAGCTTGCCCCGGACTTCGCCACGCCGCTGATTCGCGAAGTGCTGGCGTTACTGCTCTGCCTGTTTGCGGGTATCCTGGCGATCTACGGCTACTTGCGCTGGCTGCGCAATGAAAAAGCGATGCGCCTCAAGCAGGATCTGCCCTATACGCGCGGGCTGTTCATCATCAGCGTGATGTTGCTGTCGGTGGCTGCCGTGGTAATGGTGCTGGTGTTTTATGGTGGATAGCCGCAAAGCGCGGCGCGAGGCCGATCCCGGCCTGCAACCGGAGCGCACCTCGCTCGCCTGGCTGCGCACGATGCTGGGTTACGGCGCGCTGATCGCGCTGGCGATTAAGCACAACTGGCATCGTACGGGACTGCCATTCTGGATATCGATTATGGTACTGGCCTTGGTCGGGATTATTTTGTGGCGCTACACGCGCAATCGCAATGTGATGGACGTGACTCACGCTGATTTCGTGCAGCCGAAAGCCGTGCGTGACAAATTCCTGATTGCGCTCGCGGTGCTCTCCCTCGCATTACTGTTTGCGGTGACGCACCTACAGCAAATTTTTCTGTTTTTAAGATCGTAAATAACAGGCGCTAAACCGCTGCGGCTGACGTTCTGCATGAAATGAACGCGCCAGCCGCAGAAAAATCACCTTCCCTTCGCCAGATATTTCGCCATCTCATCCTGCGGAACCATACCGCCACCGGTGGCCCAGACCAGGTGCGTTGCCTTATCCAGCACGTATTTTTTGCTCGCTGAAACGCGAATTGGCCCGGCCATGCCCGCCAGCGCAGACGGCTCAAGCTGGATGCCTTCTTCCTGCGCCAGCCAGCCCAGCATGTCGTACATACTTTGATCGGAGAGAGTGTAGAATCCGTCCAGCAGGCGCTCCATCGCACGGCCCACAAACCCGGATGCGCGCCCCACGGCCAGCCCGTCCGCCGCCGTCACGTTATCAATGCCCAGATCCTGCACCGCTATCTGGTCATGCAGTCCGGTGTAGACGCCTAACAGCATGCACGGCGAATGCGTCGGCTCGGCAAAGAAACAGTGAACGTTATCCCCAAACGCCAGCTTCAGCCCGAACGCGACGCCGCCGGGACCGCCGCCGACCCCGCACGGCAGATAGACAAACAGCGGATGTTCCGCATCCACGACCCGCCCCTGCGCTGCGAATTGCGCTTTCAGACGCTCGCCGGCCGCCGCATAGCCTAAAAACAGCGTGCGTGAGTTTTCGTCATCGATAAAGAAACAGTTTGGATCGCTTTCGGCGGCTTTGCGTCCCTGCTCGACGGCGACACCGTAATCCTGTGCGTATTCAACCACGTCTACGCCATGGCTACGCAGTTTCGCCTTTTTCCATTCGCGGGCGTCGGCGGACATATGCACCGTGACCTTGAAGCCGATACGCGCGCTCATTATCCCGATCGACATGCCCAGATTGCCGGTGGAGCCCACGGCGATGCTGTAGTTACTGAAAAAATCCGTAAAGCGGGGTTCCAGTAAAATGCGGTAATCGTCCGTTAACGATAGCAGTCCGGCTTCCAGCGCCAGCTTTTCGGCATGCGTCAGCACTTCGTAAATCCCGCCACGGGCTTTGATGGAGCCAGAAATGGGCAGGTGACTGTCCTTTTTCAGCAGCAGTGTGCCAGGGATTTTTTCACCCGATCTCTTTTCCAGATGCTGATGCATGGAAGGGATAGCGACCACGTCGGATTCGATAATGCCGTTTTTCTCAGCCGTTTCTGGAAATGCGCTTGCCAGATACGGTGCAAAACGCGCCAGGCGCGCATGGGCATCGTCAACATCCGCCTGGGTGAGGCCGACATGCGGCAAACCCTCGGCAAGCGTGGTGGTGTGCGGATTAAACCAGGTCGTCTCTTTCAGGGCGATAAGATCTGCGACCAAAGGAAACTGGGCGATGAGTGAGCGGATTGCAGTTGTATTCATCATTTTTCTCAGAATAAGTTCGCGTTGACTCTACACCATTGACGAAAAAGCGTGCTAAATACAGAGTATTGCTTTCGATTTTACGCAAGGTTAACCGTGTTAAAACCGTTGATTGCTGCTGCGCTCATTTTCTCTGCAGGCTTCTGTTTTGCTGCCGATCCCCCGCTGACGGCTGCGCGCTATGCGCAAGCACTCGGCGTGGGTATCGACGTAGACTGGGCACGCACCGAGCGCGGTATCCGTGAGTTTGATCCGCTGGTGGTCCGCGATTTTCGCGCGAAAGGGTTTACCCACGTACGTATTCGCGTGGCGGGCGAACCCACGGAAGCGCGTCTGATCCATCTTCGCAAACTGGTGGAGGCCTGCGATCAATACGGCGTCATTCCGATTATCGCCTATCAGGCTGATGAATATAAAAACGACCCGAAAGTGGAAAACGAAAAAGAGGTGGTGAACTGGTGGATTGCCGTGGCGCACTACTTCGAAAAAAGCTCGCCGTTGCTGGGATTCGACCTGATTTATGAGCCCGCGGATAAGCTGAATCACAATCTGGCGTCCCTGAATCGCGTCTACGACAAAACGATCAAAACTATTCACGGCATCGATGCGCAAAGAATGATTTTTGTCGCTCCGCGCTTACGCGCGGCACCGGAAGATCTCTCCAGCCTGAAACTCCCCGCGCACAGCCAAAACTATGTGCTGGCTGAATGGCATATTTTCCCGTGGGGACCGCTCAAAAATAGTGGCAAATACCCGTGGACGTCGGGCACGGCGGCAGAAAAATCGGCTATTCGTAGCCGGATAAACGTGGCGCTGCGCTGGCAGCAAAAAACCGGACACGTCAGTTGGGTGGGCGGTTGGGGCGTGGGTGAATCCAGCCGCCTGACGCCGTCGGTGGAGCAGATGGCCTTCGCCAGCTTTATGGCTTGCGAGCTACAACAGGCCAAAATCCCCTATGCAATTAACGCGGATTTTCAGTTTTATGACGGGGAAGAGGGGGCGTGGCGGTCGGCACCAGAACCGTTATTGCAGGTGATGATGACACCGGTTTGCGAAAAGCCCGACGAGACGCCGGGCCATCATGCGGTTAAACCATCTGCTCGTGATGCGGTTCACGCGACGCCAGCGGTAGCCAGCAAAGCAAAATCAGCAGCCCCATCAGCGTCATCAGCAGGCCAAGGCTAGCCTGACCGGTCTGTGGCATCATCGCTGAAAGCCAGGCCAGCGCGCCGGAACCGATATTTTGCAAACCGCCCACCAGCGCGCCCGCGGTGCCGGCGAGGAACGGAAACGGCTCCATCGCGCCGCTGGTGGCCAGCGGAAACAGCATACCTGCACCAAAGAAGAACAGCGCGGCGGGGATCAGCAGCGTCCAGACCGTCATCACCCCAAGCAAACCGGGGATCCACATCATCACGCCAGCCAGCAAGCAGCTGATTACCGATTGCCACATCAGCGTCGAAAAGCGCTTATTCGGGCGACCGGCGAACCATGCGCCAAAAAATGCCGCCGGAATCGGCAGGATAAACAGAATACTCACCACCATGCTGCTCAGCCCCAAACCCGCGCCCAGCAGCACGCCGGAGCACGCCTCGAACACCGCAATGCCTGCCAGGCCACCAATCAGCATCAGCAGATAACAGCTGAACGCCCCATTGCCAAAAAGCGTTTTATAGTTGGCGATAAGTTTTGTGCGCGGTGCGCCAACTGGACGCGTTTCGGGCATCCAGCGCGCCATGCTGAACGTAACGATGATGCACAGCACCAGCAGGAAAGCGTAACAGGCGCGCCATGACCAGATGCTGTCCAGCACGCCGCCAACCAGCGGAGCCAGCAACGGGCTGACCAGAATACCCATGTTCAGCAGGCTATTCGCGTGGCGCAGCTGCGTGCCTTGATACATATCGCGCGGCAGCGTTCTGGCCATCACGCCGCCCACGCCGGTTCCCATGCCTTGCAGCGCGCTGGCGGCAATCAGAAGGGTCAGGCTGTGCGTCGTCATGGCGATCGCCGTGGCCAGCATGAAAATCGACATCCCAACCAGGATCACCGGACGACGCCCGACGCGGTCGGACAGCGGCCCGTAGAAGAGTTGCGATACGCCATAGGTCAGCAGATAGGCGGCCATTACGCTTTGGACTGCGCCTTCGCGCACGCTGAGATCCTTTGCCATGTCGGCAATGGCCGGAATATAAATGGTTTGCGCCATCTGACCGACGGCCACCAGTAACACCAGCATCAACAGTAAATTAACGTTCCGTTGTTTTTTCATGTCGCTAAATACGTTCGCCAAAAGAGATAAATGAAGAATAAGTGACTACGGTTTGCCGTAATTGCGCGTGGAATCTACCACAGCGGCGTGACGAATTAATCATTACAAAGGTGAATGATTGAGCGGGATAAGGCAGGATTTATAAACAATGCTCGGCAACTTATGTTGCCAGCAGGTCAGGGTAAACGGGGGGCGTTATACCGCGCAAAAAAGGCGGTGTGTGATGCGCGGCTCATCGGCGACCAGGCTAAACCCAGCACGATGGTAAAATCCGTACGCGGCCTTTGGTGCATGAGTATTGAGGAAATCAAACCAGATGCTGGCATCGGCCATCACCACCGCAAGCAGCTGTTTGCCGATCCCCAGGCCACGGCACTTTTCGCTGATGTAAAGATGGCGGATGCGCCCGGCCCGAGGCTGCTGGCTAAAGGGATCGCGGTTGATTCCGCACACGCCGACCAGCTTCCCGTTCAGAAATGCACCCAGCAGCTTTTCACCCGGCGCGTTAAAGCGGTTTTCGCCGCGCTGCCAGTTCTCTTCGAGCCTGTGCAGCATAGTGAAATTTAGCGCGAGGCTTTCCGCTTTTAGGGCTATATAGCCCGGTTCATCAGGGGTAATAGGCTCAATTAACAAACGCGACATAGCATTCCCTCGTGATTAAAGAGGGGCGGTTGCCCGCCCCTCTCAGGTGCGACTTGAACCTGAACTACCGCAGGTATTTCAGGACGGCATCAAGCAGTTGCAGTACCGCAACAATGAGTCTGAGGATAAGTATCACCATATCCACGGCGCCCATACGCGTCTCCTTTTAGTCAAAAGGAGCACGGTGCTGACGTACCTCTCCGCCGCCTGTTGCCAGCACCTTTATTGACGTAACACAGTGTGCTCACTTCAGGGGTTAAGGCACTGACGGCACCACCCGTTTCAGCCAGGACTTCGTTGCGCCGGTGTACTGCTTGCGGCCCCCTTACGCACTGCGAACAACATCAGTATAGATAAATACTGTATGCATGAACAGGTATTTGTGGACAAAATTCAACGGGCGATCCATACTCCATTACGTCAAAATCCGTGCCTGAAATTGCGCGTTCGTCGCCGATCGCGTATACTTTGTGCGTTGACGTAACACAGTGTGTTCTGCGGAAACCAACCGCATAACCCTGAAAAAACCTCGCTCCGGCGGGGTTTTTTGTTTTCTGTTCTATCCATAAAAACTGCTGGATTAGCGAGGGTTCTGCTATTTGGCTTCGCTGTGGACTAGTTAGGATCGCTTAAGCAACTCTATTTAAAGGAGAGGTATTAGGCTCATTTTGTAAGATAACACCACTAAATTTATAAACTCATATAACGACTAATAGCCCTCAAGTAATTAAATTGTTCCGCCTATAATAGTAATAAATAAAAGCTAGCCAACTTATTATTTACGTGAATGTTTAGTTTAAATAATTTCACTGGTTTGAATTCCAGAGATTTTCATTGTATATTTCTAGGGCCGAAAATACTGTATGGATACATTATGCAAGCATCTGATTATTTAAAGATGAAGTTCCAGAGTGACAGGCAGTTGGCTATTTATGGACAGCAAGGCATTACAGGGACATGGAAAGCATTAAAGGGGATCGGCTCTGATATTTACTCAGGAATGGAACGTGTAAGCTGGTACTCATCATGCTTAATCCCCAGCAATCACGATGTATGTGATGAGCTTCTTTCAGAAGAAAAGAGGATGTACCTCTCAATTGTGTCTGTTTACCGTTATCGCGATGTAATAGCACACATGCTCTATCTTTATTTTGAAGGTATTATAACGGACTCTGAAAATGGAAATGAACAAAATCGCGTTCGCAAGACGGATACAAAATTAACCGGGCTTGTTAAAAACATACCGACAAGCAAGGCAGCGCGTTTAGCGATAGCATGGGGGCTGGCAATATATCTTTCCGAATCTGGTCTGCTCTCAGAAATTGTCGTCGAGCGGCTTGCACGCCGCGTACCTAACGTTGTCATGGCGCTTCAACTGATTGGCACGGACCAGAAGTGTGCTCTTGCTGCCCGTCGCTTGAAAACGTTGGACCCAAAATATTACGCCACCCTCTATGCCGCACAACTGGAGATGCTTTACTACTTTTTTGAGCCATTCCTGTCTGAACTCATTAAGAAGGTGCAAATGGGATTCTACAGGGATTTCGATGCGATTTATGACGACTTAAAGGACAAGTAGCATGTTTAAGAGTCTGCTATCAATTCTATTTACGGATATTTTATTCCCCGTTTATATTTTTGCATGCGCCTCTTTGTTCCTGTGGTTGTTGCCTGACCACTGGGTGTTACTAACGTTCATTGCTATCGTGGTATTTATTATTGTCCATCCGATAATTTTCGGCCGCTTTGATAAATACGATTGAATTTTATAAAAAGGAGTTTTTATGTCAAATCCGGCTTATTTATTTCTAAATGATGAAAATGGTTCTCCCATGATTGGTCCTTGCCTTGTGTCAGGGCGTGAAGGCGCAATTGAACTCAAATCGTTCACTCATAATGTAAACATCCCGGTAGACGGGAATACCGGGAAATTGACGGGCACGCGCATACACATGCCCGTCATGTTTCAGAAGGAATTTGATCGTGTAACCCCGATTTTATTTCGGGCGCTGAGTACGGGAAGAACGCTCCAGTCAGCCACCATTAAGATGTATCAGATTAATGAGGCGGGTTTAGAACAGGAATATTTTAATATCCTCCTGGAGAATGTGAAAATAACCTCAATCACACCAGACCTGTATCCCGACGCAAACACCGGAACACACCTTGAAACGGTTCTAATACGCTACGAGAAAATCACCTGGAAGCATTGCGACGGCAATGTCATCTATAGTGACTCCTGGAATGAGCGAGCAACGTACTGAAACGTGATCCCTGAAGCATTTTTGACCAGATGAAAATATTTCCATTGTCACGCTCAGGAACCTGTGGTTGTATAAATTCCATCAATGATTCCAAACACAGGTCCTAAATGACAACTTCCATGATGACGTCGACCCTACTAAAAACTGCGCTACCAGCCGCAGTGGTCGTCGTGCGTGTGGTGGTGGTCGTCGGCAATGCGCCGTAGGGACTGGATCAACACACGAATCCAAAACCCCGCCGGCGCAAACCGGGCGGGGTTTTTAGTTTTAAACGCCCCCCGGAAACGCTAAGTCGTTCGGGTTGCAGGAAGGCGGCAAGTGAGCAAATCTTCGGGAGCGTACACAGGTACGTGACCGGCGTGAGTGAACGCAGCCAACACATCTGCAACGTGAACGACGACGCGTAAAGTCGGCTCAGAAGAAAAGGACTGGAGCATGACAAGTTCGGGCAAGACAACAACCAAGACGCGTTTCACTGGCGCGCAATTAATCGTTCATTTACTGGAACGACAGGGCATTTCCATCGTTTCTGGAATCCCTGGCGGTACCGTTCTGCCGCTGTATGACGCGTTAAGCCAAAGCACGCAAATCCGCCATGTACTGGCGCGTCACGAACAGGGCGCAGGTTTTATCGCGCAAGGAATGGCGCGAACCCAGGGCAAGCCGGCAGTCTGCATGGCCTGTAGCGGACCGGGCGCGACCAACCTGGTCACTGCTATCGCCGATGCGCGCCTCGACTCCATCCCGTTGATTTGTATTACAGGTCAGGTCCCTTCTTCGATGATCGGTACCGATGCGTTCCAGGAAGTCGACACCTACGGCATCTCTATCCCCATCACCAAACATAACTATTTAGTTCGCGATATCGCCGAATTACCGCAGGTTATTAGCGATGCGTTTCGTATCGCACAATCCGGCCGCCCAGGCCCGGTGTGGATAGACATTCCTAAGGATGTGCAAACCGCTGAAATCGATATCGACGTTTTCCCGGAGCCGGGCGACCGTGCACCCGCGCCAGAATTTAGCGCCGACAGCGTACGTGACGCGGCAGCGATGATTAACGCCGCCAAACGCCCGGTGTTGTATTTGGGCGGTGGAGCAATCGACGCTTCTGAAGCCGTACGTGAATTTGCTGAAAAAGCCCATCTGCCAACCACCATGACCTTAATGGCGCTCGGGATGTTGCCAAAAGCGCACCCGCTGTCGTTGGGCATGCTGGGGATGCACGGCGCGCGCAGCACTAACTATATTTTGCAAGAGTCTGATTTGCTGATTGTTCTCGGTGCACGTTTTGATGACCGGGCGATTGGTAAAACCGCGCAGTTCTGCCCGAACGCCAAAATTATTCATGTCGATATCGATCGCTCTGAACTCGGTAAAATCAAGCAGCCGCACGTGGCGATTCAAGGCGATGTCGCCGAAGTTCTGGCGCAATTAATTCCGCAAACGCATGCGAATGAACATGCAGAATGGCGCCAGCTGGTGGCCGATCTGCAACGTGAATTCCCGAGCGCGATCCCAACCGAAGGCGATCCGCTGAGCCATTACGGGCTGATCAACGCCGTGGCCGCCTGCGTTGACGACAGCGCTATCATCACCACCGACGTCGGTCAGCACCAGATGTGGACCGCGCAGGCCTATCCGCTGAACCGTCCGCGCCAGTGGCTGACGTCCGGCGGGCTGGGGACGATGGGCTTTGGTTTGCCTGCTGCGGTCGGCGCGGCGCTGGCCAATCCGGATCGCAAAGTGATTTGCTTCTCCGGCGACGGCAGCCTGATGATGAACATTCAGGAAATGGCGACGGCGGCTGAAAATCAGCTGGATGTAAAAATCATTCTGATGAACAACGAGGCGCTGGGTTTAGTGCATCAGCAGCAGAGCCTGTTCTACACGCAGGGGGTGTTTGCTGCGACCTATCCTGGGATGATCAACTTTATGCAGATCGCCGCGGGCTTTGGTCTGCACGCCTGCGATTTGAACGAGGAAGCCGATCCGCACGCGGCGTTGCAGGACGCGATTTCGCGCCCAGGACCGGCGCTGATCCACGTGCGTATCGATCCACAGCAAAAAGTCTATCCGATGGTCCCGCCAGGTGCGGCCAATACTGAAATGGTGGGGGAATAAACCATGCAGAAACAACATGATAACGTCATTCTGGAACTCACCGTCCGCAACCACCCTGGCGTCATGACTCACGTCTGCGGGCTGTTTGCCCGCCGTGCGTTTAACGTCGAAGGCATTCTCTGCTTGCCAATTCAGGGCAGCGAACACAGCCGCATCTGGCTGTTAGTGAATGACGATCAGCGCCTCGAACAGATGATGGCCCAGATCGATAAGCTGGAAGACGTGACCAAAGTGGTGCGCAACCAGTCCGATCCCACGATGTTCAACAAAATTTCAGTGTTCTTTGAATAAGCGGCTCATCGCCGGAATGGTTACGCGCTAATACGCAAAGTCATTCACGTTGCCTCAAGGCGGCAAATGCGCGGATACCCGGGAGCTGGCTCAGGTCAGTGACTGGGGTGAGCAGACGTCGCCATCGCTGAGGCAGCTTGAAGGATGACGCGCATACCGTTATGGTAAGCGCGTTTTTTAACCCGCCAGGACAGCAACATGACCACCATCGCCCTCATCGACGATCACCTTATCGTCCGCTCCGGTTTTGCCCAGCTTCTGAGCCTGGAGCCGGATTTTCAGGTCGTCGCCGAATTCGGTTCGGGCCGCGACGCGCTGGTGGGTCTGCCGGGGCGCGGTGTGCAGGTCTGTATTTGTGATATCTCGATGCCGGACCTTTCCGGACTGGACTTGCTCAGCCAACTGCCAAAAGGTCTGTCGACCATTATGCTCTCGGTGCACGACAGCCCGGCGCTGGTGGAACAGGCGCTTAACGCGGGCGCGCGCGGGTTTCTGTCTAAACGCTGTAGCCCCGATGAACTGATTTCTGCGGTGCGCACCGTTTCGGCGGGCGGCTGCTATCTCACCCCGGAGATCGCCATTAAGCTTGCGGCAGGGCGTCAGGACCCGCTGACGAAACGCGAGCGACAGGTGGCAGAAAAACTGGCGCAGGGAATGGCGGTGAAAGAAATCGCCGTCGAGCTGGGGTTATCACCCAAAACCGTTCACGTCCACCGCGCCAACCTGATGGAGAAACTCGACGTGAGCAATGACGTTGAACTGGCGCGCCGCATGTTTGACGGCTGGCAATGAATCCGTTTTTCTCGCGACTGGTCTCCGGTGTCGCAAGCTTCTTTATCTTCTCTGCCGCCTGGTTTTGCCTGTGGAGCATCAGCCTGCATCTGGTCGAACGGCCCGAACTGGCCGTGTTGCTGTTCCCGTTTGGCCTGCGCCTCGGGCTGATGCTGCAATGCCCGCGCAGTTACTGGCCCGTGTTGCTGGGCGCGGAATGGTTAATGCTGTTCTGGCTCGCACAGGAAGTGGCGCTGGCGCACCTGCCTTTGCTGATTCTCGGCGGCGTGTTGACGCTCCTGCCCGTGGCGCTGATCTCGCGCTATCGCCACCAGCGTGACTGGCGCACGTTGCTCGGTCAGGGCGCGGCGCTGATTGCCGCCGCGCTCCTGCAGTCACTGCCGTGGTTAGGCCAGCAAGACATGCTCAACGCTTTGCTGCTGACGCTCACCGGAGGGTTGACGCTCGCGCCCACTTGCCTCGTGATTTGGCACTATCTCACCAGCACCGTCTGGCAGCCGCTCGGCCCTGCGCTGGTTTCCCAGCCGGTGAACTGGCGCGCCCGGCATCTGATCTGGTATCTGCTGCTGTTTGTGGTCAGCCTCTGGCTACAGCTCGGCCTGCCCGCTGAACTTTCGCGCTTTACGCCGTTTTGTCTGGCGTTGCCGATTATTGCGCTGGCGTGGCACTACGGCTGGCAAGGGGCGCTTATCGCCACGCTGATGAACGCTATCGCCCTGATTGCCAGCCAGACCTGGCACGATCATCCCGTCGATTTATTGCTCTCGCTATTGGCACAAAGCCTGACCGGGCTGCTGCTGGGCGCGGGTATTCAGCGCCTGCGTGAACTCAATCAGTCATTGCAAAACGAGCTGGCACGCAACCGACGTCTGGCAGAACGGCTGGTCGAAACCGAAGAGAGCGTGCGGCAGGAAGTGGCGCGCGAACTGCACGACGATATCGGCCAGACAATTACCGCCATTCGCACCCAGGCAGGGATTGTTCAGCGCCTTGCGCCGGAAAACGGCGGCGTGATCCAGAGCGGGGCGCATATCGAACAGCTTTCGCTCGGGGTGTACGATTCGGTGCGCCGTTTGCTTGGGCGTTTACGTCCGCGCCAGCTCGACGACCTCACGCTTGAACAGGCGGTGCGTTCTCTGATGCGTGAGATGGAGCTGGAAAGTCGCGGTATCGTCAGCCATCTCGAGTGGCACATTGACGAATCAACCCTGAGCGAAGGCCAGCGCGTCACGCTGTTCCGCGTCTGTCAGGAAGGGCTGAATAATATCGTTAAGCACGCCAACGCCCGCGCGGTGACGCTGAAGGGCTGGCAACAGGATGAGCGGCTAATGCTGCTTATCGAAGACGATGGCTGCGGCTTGCCGCCAGGGTCAGGCCAGCAGGGCTTTGGCCTGGCGGGGATGCGCGAGCGCGTGACGGCGCTCGGCGGCACGCTGGCGATTTCATGCACCCACGGCACGCGCGTCAGCGTCAGTTTGCCGCGACGCGTTGCCTAAGGACCGATGATGTTTACCTTCCTAAAAACGCCTGCAAACGCCGCGCCGATGGCCGATAAAGCGGAAATCGACGCGCGCTATCGCTACTGGCGACGCCATATTTTGATGACCATCTGGCTGGGCTACGCGCTGTTCTATTTCACCCGCAAAAGCTTTAACGCCGCCGCGCCGGAAATTCTCGCCAGCGGCGTGATGACGCGCACCGATATCGGCCTGCTGGCAACGCTGTTTTACATCACTTATGGGCTGTCGAAGTTTTTCTCCGGCATCGTCAGCGACCGCTCCAACGCCCGCTATTTTATGGGTCTTGGGCTGATTGCCACCGGCGTGGTGAATATCCTGTTCGGCTTTTCGACGTCGCTGTGGGCGTTTGCGTTGCTGTGGGCGCTGAACGCCTTTTTCCAGGGATGGGGCGCGCCGGTGTGCGCCCGTCTGCTGACCACCTGGTATTCACGCAACGAGCGCGGCGGCTGGTGGGCCATCTGGAATACGGCGCATAACGTCGGCGGGGCGCTGATCCCGATGGTGGTTGGTGCGACAGCGCTGCACTATGGCTGGCGGACCGGGATGATGATTGCGGGCGGGCTGGCGATTCTCGCCGGGCTGTTCCTCTGCTGGCGTCTGCGCGACAGGCCGCAAACCGTCGGTCTGCCGGAGGTGGGCGACTGGCGGCATGACGAAATGGAAATCGCCCAGCAGCAGGAGGGGGCAGGACTCACCCGCAAAGAGATCCTCACCAAATACGTACTGTTGAATCCGTACATTTGGCTGTTATCGCTGTGCTACGTGCTGGTGTACGTGGTGCGTGCGGCGATCAACGATTGGGGCAATTTGTACATGTCCGAGACGCTGGGCGTGGATCTGGTGACGGCCAACTCGGCGGTGACGATGTTTGAGCTGGGCGGTTTTATCGGCGCGCTGGTCGCAGGCTGGGGGTCGGACAAACTGTTCAATGGCAATCGTGGCCCGATGAACCTGATTTTTGCCGCCGGGATCCTGCTCTCCGTGGGGTCGCTATGGCTGATGCCGTTCGCCAGCTATGTGATGCAGGCGGCGTGTTTCTTCACCACCGGTTTCTTCGTGTTCGGCCCGCAAATGCTGATCGGTATGGCGGCTGCAGAGTGTTCTCACAAAGAGGCGGCGGGCGCGGCAACGGGTTTTGTCGGCCTGTTTGCCTATCTGGGCGCGTCGCTTTCTGGCTGGCCGCTGGCGCGGGTGATCGACGTCTGGCACTGGAGCGGTTTCTTTGCGGTCATCGCCATCGCGGCGGGGATTTCTGCCCTCTTGTTGCTGCCCTTTTTGAATGCTCAAGCCCCGCGCGCGGTGAGCGAAGCGTGATGCGCCTCACCTTTTCACCCCAACCGGGGCAAAACTAAGAAATTTTCTCGGTTTCGCCTGGACGCTGTCTCAGGCGAGTCTCTCCGCTGATTTTTACAATGCCAGCCATTCGCAGGACAAAAAATCAGCTCAGGAGATACCCATGCTGGCCTTCCTCAATCAGGTGCGCAAGCCGACCCTGGATCTGCCGCTCGATGTGCGGCGCAAGATGTGGTTTAAGCCGTTCATGCAGTCCTATCTGGTGGTCTTTATCGGCTACCTGACCATGTATCTGATCCGCAAAAACTTCAACATCGCACAGAACGACATGATCACCACTTACGGGCTGAGCATGACGCAGCTGGGGATGATCGGTCTGGGCTTTTCCATCACCTACGGCGTAGGCAAAACGGTGGTGTCCTATTACGCGGACGGCAAAAATACCAAACAGTTCCTGCCGTTTATGCTGATCCTCTCTGCCATTTGTATGCTCGGCTTTAGCGCCAGCATGGGCACCGGCTCGGTCAGCCTGTTTATGATGATCGCCTTCTACGCCCTGAGCGGATTCTTCCAGAGTACCGGCGGGTCGTGCAGCTATTCGACCATCACCAAATGGACGCCGCGCCGCAAGCGTGGGTCTTACCTCGGCATGTGGAATATCTCCCACAACCTCGGCGGGGCGGGTGCAGCAGGCGTGGCGCTGTTCGGCGCAAACGTCCTGTTCGACGGTCACGTCATTGGTATGTTTATCTTCCCGTCGATTATCGCGCTGATTGTGGGCTTTATCGGCCTGCGCTACGGCAGCGACTCCCCGGAATCCTATGGCCTGGGCAAAGCGGAAGAGCTGTTTGACGAAGAGCTAAGCGAAGAAGACAAAGAAGCCGAAGATGAGTCGATGACCAAATGGCAGATCTTCGTGGAGTATGTGCTGAAAAACAAAGTCATCTGGCTGCTGTGTTTCTCCAATATCTTCCTGTACGTGGTACGCATCGGTATCGATCAGTGGTCTACCGTGTATGCCTTCCAGGAGCTAAAACTGTCGAAAGAGGTGGCGATTCAGGGCTTTACCCTGTTTGAAGTGGGTGCGCTGGTTGGCACGCTGCTGTGGGGCTGGCTGTCGGATCTGGCGAACGGTCGCCGCGCGCTGGTAGCGTGTGTTGCGTTGGCACTGATCATCGCCACGCTCGGTGTTTATCAGCACGCCAGCAATCAATATGTGTATCTGGCGTCGTTGTTTGCGCTTGGCTTCCTGGTGTTTGGCCCGCAGCTGTTGATTGGCGTCGCGGCCGTCGGATTTGTGCCGAAAAAAGCGATCGGCGCAGCCGATGGGATTAAAGGCACCTTCGCCTATTTGATCGGCGACAGTTTCGCAAAATTAGGCCTGGGAATGATTGCCGACGGCACCCCGATTTTCGGTCTGACCGGCTGGGCGGGCACCTTCGCCGCGCTGGACGCCGCCGCGATTGCCTGTATCTGCCTGATGGCGATGGTCGCCGTACTGGAAGAGCGCAAAATCCGCCGCGAGAAACGTATCCAGCGCCTGAAAATGGCTTGAGTATGCAGTAATGCGTTGCCCGGCTGACCGCCGGGCTTTTTTATGCCTATTGACCAGAGCGTCGCTCTTCAAGCCTGCCGTTTCTGTTTTCGACACCTTTCCAATTTTTCCAGTTCACTATTATCGTGTCGTCCGCTGTTGACTCCGCGCGTTTCCCGATATCATGAGCGGCTAAAATTAAGGAGAACGCATGGTCTGGATAATGCTGGCCACCCTCGCAGTGGTGTTTATCGTTGGGTTTCGCATCCTGACGTCCGATTCCCGCCGCGCCATCAAACGTTTAACTGAACGTCTGGGTATCACGCCGGTGCCGCTGGAATCGATGATTGACCAGTTTGGTAAAACCGCAGGCAATGAGTTTATCCGCTATCTTGAGCGTCCGGATGAGGCCCATCTGCAAAACGCCGCGCAGGTCTTGCTGATCTGGCAGGTCTGCATCGTTGATGGCAGCGAAGATAATCTGCAAACCTGGCATCGATTGCTGCGCAAAGCGCGTCTGGCCGCGCCAATAACCGACGCACAAATTCGCCTGGCGCTCGGTTTTATGCGCGAAATGGAGCCGGAAGCGCATGAGCTGAACGCTTTCCAGCTGCGCTACAACCAATTGTTCCTGCCGGAAGAGGGCGTGTTCTTTTTGCACTGATTTCATCGGATGCACGCAAGCGCTATCCGTCTTGTCGGGCAGCGTATCGGCATCAAAATGGGCTGATCGCACCGCCTGGCAAAACCACAAAAGTTGTCAAAACGTTAAATTGGTCACACTTTTGATGCTAAACTGTGCGACTTTTCCGCACGTTTATCATCAGGTAACGCCATGACAGAACACACTCCATCAACGCCCACACCGCATACCAAAGAGGTCTCGCGCCCGAACTGGTCGGCGGTTTTTTCCGTGGCGTTTTGCGTCGCCTGCCTGATTACCGTGGAATTTCTGCCGGTTAGCCTGCTCACACCGATGGCGCAGGATCTGGGGATTTCCGAAGGCGTGGCCGGTCAGTCCGTTACCGTCACGGCATTTGTTGCAATGTTCGCTAGCCTGTTTATCACCCAGGTCATCGGGACTGTCGATCGCCGCAAAGTGGTCATTTTGTTCGCAGTGCTGTTAACACTCTCCTGCGTGCTGGTGTCGTTTGCCAATAACTTTACCCTGCTGCTGTTGGGGCGAGCCTGCCTGGGGTTGGGATTAGGCGGATTCTGGGCGATGTCGGCGTCGCTGACGATGCGCCTGGTGCCGGCGCGCAAAGTGCCAAAAGCGCTGTCCGTTATCTTCGGCGCAGTCTCAATCGCGCTGGTGATCGCCGCGCCGCTGGGCAGTTTCCTCGGCGGAATCATTGGCTGGCGCAATGTGTTTAACGGTGCAGCGGTGATGGGCGTGTTGTGTATTTTCTGGGTGTGGAAAGCGCTGCCGTCGCTGCCAGGTGAGCCTGCGCACCACAAAGAGAATATGTTTAGCCTGCTCAAACGCCCTGGCGTACTGGCGGGGATGACCGCCATCTTTATGGCCTTTGCCGGGCAGTTTGCGTTCTTCACCTATATTCGTCCGATTTTCACCACGCTTTCGGGCTTTGACGTCGACGGCCTGACTCTGGTGCTGTTGAGCTTTGGTATCGCCAGTTTTGTCGGTACGTCACTGTCGGCACAGTTCCTGAAACGCTCGCTGAAAGTGGCGCTGGCAGGCGCACCGCTGGTGCTGGCGATAAGCGCCGCCGTGCTGATTTTCTGGGGCAGCGATAAGTGGGTGGCGTCTGCGATTGCGATTATCTGGGGCTTTGCCTTCGCGCTGGTGCCGGTTGGCTGGTCAACGTGGATCACCCGCTCTCTCGCCGATCAGGCAGAAAAAGCCGGATCTATCCAGGTGGCTGTCATTCAGTTGGCGAATACCTGTGGTGCCGCAGTAGGCGGTTACGCGTTGGATAATTTAGGCCTGACGTCGCCGCTGGTGCTGTCCGGCACGCTGATGCTGCTCACCGCGCTGCTGGTGGCAGGAAAAGTAAAGGCGAAGTAGGTTCCCCTAACCCTCTCCAATAGGGAGAGGAAATCATGCACGTTATCTCTCGTGGCGGAGTGAGTGACGCATTTTCTCCCTCTCCCCATGGGGGTACAGACCGGGGTGAGGGCTTCAGACCGCACCGCATCAGGTAAAATCCCATGCTATGCTGTTGACCGAAAAAGAGACCAATACATCGCAGGGGAGAACATGGGTTCCACAAGAAAAGGGATGCTAAACGTCCTGATCGCCGCCGTTTTATGGGGGAGTTCAGGGGTTTGCGCGCAGTACATCATGGAGAAAAGCCAGATCTCCTCGCCGTATTTAACTATGATCCGCCTGCTGTTCACCGGCGTGATTCTGCTGACATTATCCTTCGTCCACGGCGACAAAATTTTCTCGGTCATCAAAAATCGCAAAGACGCCCTTAGCCTGCTGATTTTTTCGCTTTTCGGCGCGCTGGTCGTGCAGCTCACTTTCCTGGTGACGATTGAGAAATCCAACGCCGCCACCGCCACCGTGCTGCAATTTTTATCGCCAACCATTATCGTGGCGTGGTTCGCGCTGGTGCGTAAAAAGCGTCCTGGGATATTTGTCTTCGCGGCGATTATGACGTCGCTTATCGGCACATTCCTGCTGGTCACGCACGGCGATCCGACGTCGCTCACCATTTCTCCGGCCGCGCTTGCGTGGGGTATCGCTTCGGCCTTTGCCGCCGCGTTTTACACCACCTATCCCTCCACGCTGATTGCCCGTTACGGCACGCTGCCGATTGTCGGCTGGAGTATGCTGCTCGCAGGGCTGATGCTTACACCGTTCTACGCCGGGCGCGGAACCACGTTTGTGATCGATGGCAGCCTGCTGCTGGCGTTTTTCTATCTGGTGGTGATCGGCACGGCGCTGACATTCAGCCTGTATCTGAAAGGGGCGCAGATGATCGGCGGACCTAAAGCGAGTATTTTGAGCTGCGCCGAACCGCTCAGCAGCGCGCTGCTTTCCGTAATGCTACTAGGCGTGGCGTTTTCGTTGCCGGACTGGCTGGGGACGTTCTTGATTGTTTCGTCGGTCGTGCTGATTTCGATGGATTCGAGAAGGCGCGGGCGGACATCGGCGTAACCTGATGCCCTCACCCCAGCCCTCTCCCACGGGGAGAGGGGGCGGACACCAAAAACGGCAGCCGTCTGGCTGCCGTTTTGCTTTTGCCTTGCTTAGAACCAGGCTTCCCACATCGCGCCGACGTTGAAATCGTCGAGCGTTTCGTCTTTGGTGCCATTTACGCGCGCGGTACGCTCGTTATCCACCTTGCCGCCGGTCACGTAGAAGCGCAGCATCGGACGGAATTCCGGTCCCATTGCGATAGACATGTTCTGGGAAAGCGTCAGCTTCCAGCCTTTGTTATCGCCGCCGTTGTCATAGTCAACATGCTGCCAGCCTGCTTCCAGCCAGGTAGAGTGAACGTCGTTCCACCAGTGCATTGGACGCACAATCGCGTTGTAGTTTTTGCGGTTGTCGGTGTTGTCGCGGCTATTGTCATAGTCGTGGAAGGCCAGGATGTACTCCACCTGTGTAGCCTGGGTGAATTTATACAACCCTTCGAAGCTAGCGTATACCGTGGTCAAGTCTTCGGTTTTGTTGAACACGCTGTTGTCTGAGTTATCAGAGTAACGGGCGATCACTTTGTTCACGCCGCTGTCGTTGGTGTGGCTCAGCACCACGCCGCCCTGCCAGGCGTTCAGGCGTTCATCGCTTTCGATGGCTTTCGAGTCAAAGCCGTAGTTGGCGTACAGTTCCAGATCCAACGGACCAACTTTCATGCCGTGAATTTTGGAGGTTGCCGCATAGTTGCCTTTATCGCCCGTGCCGGAACCGCCGGTACAGGAAATGCGCGATGGGTTAGAGCCATCGTTTTCAATTTCCGGATTACAGGATTCAACGGCGGCGACCGTTGCGACGTCAAACTGCACGCCGCCGATGTCGAAGTTCTTCACCCCGGCGCCCTGGCCGTCGTGGTTCATCCAGAAGTAATCGTTGATGCCCTGTTGCGGACGCTGGTGGAAATCACGACCGGCCCAGAAATAGGCGTTCGGGTTGGATGCCATAATATTGGTCACGCCAGCGTAGGCTTTTTTGAGGTTAACTTCGTCACCCCAGTGGTCGATCATGACGTTGATGTCCCAGATCGCGCCGTTCTCGCCTTTGAAGGCTTTTGAGAGCTGGAATTCACCGCCGTTGCCTTCGTTACCCAGACGACCAATCGCGGAGCCGCCATTATAGGAACCGTCGACGGCGACGTATTTCTGGTCGGCAGCCTGGAAGTGCGCGCCGTAGCGGGCATAACCGGTAAATTTAACGCCAAAGGGAATCGCCATATCCGGTGATTGCGCCGCGCTTTGCGGCTCCGTCACAACGTCGACTTTTTTGGCGACGGCAGCGTCCATTTTTGCCTGACGATCTGCCAGGGCTTTATCCACCGCTTTGGCCACAATGGCGTCGATTTGCTCTTGTGTGAAATCCTGCGCAAGTACAGAAATTGGGCAAAGCGCGGCGATAACCGCCATTGTTAATGGAAGTTTTTTAATAATTTTCATTGTCATCTCAATATATTTAAATTTTATTCAGACAATAACCGTCCCATTCTGGACTGACATAAATTGTCGCTATCACCAAAATAAGGGGGGTCGATATTTTATAGGTACAGAGGGTCTACAGTATTATCGTAACGATTTCTCCATCACTGATATTTAATTATTAACGCTGATACAGGTGAATAATCTCTTCGGATAATTCACGGGCCAGCAGCGAGTTCATTAAATGATCCTGGGCATGCACCATAATTAAAGTCATCGGCTGACGGGCTTCGCCCGCGTCCTGTTCGATGAGCTTGGTTTGCATATGGTGCGCCTGGCGCGCGTAGCCATCGGCCTCGCGCAGCAGACTCTTCGCTTCGTCAAGATTGCCCTGACGCGCAGCGTGCAGTGCTTCAAAGCACAGGCTGCGCGACTGACCCGCATTGACGATAATTTCCATTACGGCTTCTTCTAATGCGATCATCATTCATTACTCTTTATCAAAACTATTATTCAGAGACGTGGCAGCAAACCATTCTCCACTTTTCTTAATGGTGCGTTTCTGCGTCGCCAGATCCAGCTGAATAAAGCCGTAGCGGTTTTTATACGCATTACACCATGACCAGTTATCAATAAATGTCCACATATGGTAACCAAGACAATTACTGCCTTCGCTAATGCCTTTATGTACCCATTTAAGATGTTCGGAAATAAAGTCGATACGATACTGATCGTTAATTTGACCGTTTTCAATAAAACGCTGCTCGTTTTCGACACCCATACCATTTTCAGAAATGAAGCAGCGTGGGTTGCCGTAATTTTCGCGCAGATTAACGAGAATATCGTAAATACCCGGCTCGTAGATTTCCCAGCCACGGTACGGATTCATTTTACGGCCTGGCATTTCGTAATTATCAAAGAACCACTCCGGCATAAACGGCGCCTTAGGATTCACCGCGCTGTCACGACATTTCACGCGACGCGGCTGATAGTAGTTGATGCCCAGCAAATCGATGGTGCCTTCCGCAATCACCGCGCTGTCGTCAGGCTGACAGGCAGGAAGCTGATCGTAGGACTTCAACAGCGCGACCAAATCGGCCGGATATTCGCCGCGCAGAACCGGATCGAGGAAGCTGCGGTTGAACATCAGGTCCGCGTAGTGCGCGGCTTTCACATCCTGCGGGTTTTGCGACCGCGGATACGACGGCGTCAGGTTCAGCACGATGCCAATTTCACCGGGATAATGCCCGGCGCGGAAGGCGCGAACCGCCTGTGCATGAGCCAGCACCGTGTTGTACGCGACGGTCGCCGCACGACGGAAATCAACCACGTTCGGATAATGGAAGTCGTAAAGATAACCGCCTTCTACCGGCACAATCGGCTCGTTGAAGGTAAACCAGTGCAGCACGCGATCGCCAAACAGCTCAAAGCAAATCTGCGCGTAGCGGGAATACGCAGCCACGACGTCACGGTTTTCCCAGCCGCCAATCTCCTGCATCGCCATCGGCATATCGAAGTGGAACAGGGTGATGAACGGCGTAATGCCCTGTTCAAGCAGCTCGTCGAACACCTGATTGTAGAAGTCTACCGCCTGCGGATTCACTTCACCGACACCGTCTGGAATCAGACGCGCCCAGCTAATCGAGGTGCGAAAGCTGTTATGGTTCAGCTGCTTCAACAGCTGAATATCCGCTTTCCAGTTCTGACAGAACGTTGAGGTATCCTGCGGCCCCACGCCCTGGTGAAAACGGTTTGGCTCGCGGCCGAACCAGTGATCCCAGGTGGTCAGTCCCTTTCCGTCGCTTGGGCGGTCCCCTTCGGTCTGCAACGCGGAGCTTGCGCTACCCCACCAAAAGTTATCGGGAAATGAATATTTCATGATGCTTCCTCTTTGACTTAATTACTGGCTGGTTCAGCTGCACCCACGGTTGCCTGGGCTTTTTGTTCTTCGTTTTTCATCAAAGAACGCTCGTAAGCACGCAGGAACGGCAGATACATGATTGCTGACATCACCATACAAATAACGCACATCACGACCGGACTAAACGCCCAGTTGGCGGCCCACGATGCGCCGATTGGGGCAGGCGTAGTCCATGGCGTCAGAGATACAACTTGTGCGATCCAGCCGAGTTTAGTTGCGCCATACGCCAGGCAGGCGTTAATCAACGGCACGAACACGAACGGGAGGAACAGCATTGGGTTCATGATGATCGGTGCGCCGAACAGAATCGGTTCGTTGATGTTAAAGAAGCTTGGCACCACACCCATTTTGCCGATAGTGCGCAGGTGCGCCACACGGCTACGCAGTAGCAGGAACGCCAGCGGCAGAGTCGAGCCCACGCCACCGATCAGCAGATAGTGATCCCAGAAACCTTGCAGATAAACGTGTGGAAGCGCCGTGCCAGCCGCCAGTGCAGCCTGGTTTGCCGACAGATTCGCCATCCAGAACGGGTTCATAATACCGGTGACAATCAGCGAGCCGTGGATACCCGCGAACCAGAAGATCTGGCACAGCAGGACGGAAAGCAGAATGGCTGGCAGGGAATCCGATGCAGAAACCAGCGGCTCCAGCAGGTGCATAATCGCCTGCGGGATAATCATGCCGGTCTGCGCTTCGATGAACAGGTTCAGCGGGTGCAGCGTACCGATAACGACCATCACAGGGATCAGGATTTCAAAGGAGCGCGCCACGCCGGTTGGGACTTCTTTCGGCAGACGGATTGTTACTTTGTTTTCCTTCAGCCACGCATAAACGCGGGTGGAGTAGATAGCGGTAATCAACGCGGTGAAAATGCCCTGGCCGGACATGTACTGCGTGGAGATTTTGCCGTCGGCATACGGGGCGGCGACCAGCAGGAACGCCATAAACGCCAGCAGGCCTGACATCACCGGATCGAGATTAAACTGGCGGCCCAGGCTTGCACCAATGCCCACCGAGATAAAGAAGGTCATTACGCCCATGCTGAGGTTAAACGGCAGCATCAGCTGTTCGCGGTAGGTCTGGGAGAAATCAAGCCAGCCGCGTGCAAAGCTGTTGGTCGTATCCGCGGAGAACGGCGGGAAGATGAACACCAGCATAAACGAGCCGATGATCATAAACGGCAGGGCGGCGGTAAAGCCGTCACGGATCGCAATCACGTACTTTTGCTGACCCAGTTTGGCCGCCAGCGGGGTGATGGACTGCTCGATCACCGCAACCATGGATTGATATAACGAACTCATGAGAACACCTTCTTAGTGTGCCGCTTCGATGAGCGACAGAGCGTAGTCCAGAACCTTATCACCACGCTGCATTCCGTAGTCCATCATATCGATGGCTTGTACCGGAATACCTTGCGTAGCAGCCTTGTCTGCGAGTGTCTTTAACATGTATTTCACTTGGGGTCCGAGAAGCACGACCTGGTATTGCGGAAACTGCGTATCAAATTCGGACACGCCGTACGCATCAATTTTCACAGGTAGACCGCGTTCTTCTGCTGCCTCGACCATTTTCCTCACCAGCAGGCTGGTGGACATCCCGGCAGAGCAGCACAGCATAATCTTGAACATCGACAACCATCCTATAAATGTAAAAAGTTATTGCGGGGCTGATTGGATAACATATGGAAACCGGTTTCCATTCATAAAGGACAGAAGTGTGACATCCTTCAAAGTCCGTTACTCACGGGGCTTATTAATAGGATTTGCGTCACGAAATTTGGCGTTTTCAATATCAAAATGAGTGGAAACGGAAAATCGGTTTCCATGGAAAACGGAAACGGATATACTCCTGATTGGCTATATTGTGAGCCGAAGCGGTAACGGGAATTACAGGCTACGTGGGGCCTGTCAGGGGAATATGATGTCTACAATCAACGATGTATCACGTCTGGCCGGGGTGTCAAAAGCCACGGTATCACGGGTGTTGAGCGGGTCGCGCGGCGTTAAGGAAGCCAGCCGTGAGGCCGTATTAAAAGCGGCGGATGAGCTGAACTATCGGCCAAACGTCATTGCGCAGTCGCTGCTGAGCCAATCGACCGGCTGTATCGGTGTTATTTGCGCGCAGGATAATATCAACCAGACGACGGGCTATCTGTACGCGCTGGAAAAACACCTCAGTCAGCATCAAAAACACCTGCTGCTGCGCTTCGCAAACACGAAAAGTGAAGTGCTTAATGCACTTGATGAACTCTCCTGCGGACTGTGCGATGACATTCTGATTATCGGTGCGCGCTTCCCTCTGCAAGTCGATCAGGAAAACGTCATTCTGGTGGACTGCATGGAGTCTGATAATGCCAATAGCATCCAGTTTGATCACGCCTTTGCCGCCGAAACCGCCTGTAATTATCTGACCAGCCAGGGCCGCCGCCAGATTGCGCTGATCCAGCCGCAGGGCAGTGGTTTTGCCGATCAGGTGCTGCTCGGTTACAAACACGCGCTGGAGAAAAACTTCCTGCCGTTTAATCGTAATCTGGTGTTTATGGATGCCACATCGTCATCCGTGGCGTTGCAGGAATTGCTCAATAACGCCACGACGCTGAATTTTAATGCGCTGTTGGTGGCTGATGAGCAAGAAGCACATCGCGTGATCCCGCAGCTGCAGGCGTTCAATAAATCGGTGCCGGAAGACATCATGGTCTTTAGTCTGGCCGGTTCGCTGCATCTGCCAGGGATTCCAACAATTCCGGCGATTGAATATTCGATGGATGCCATGGCGGCGCGTATTGTGGCGTGGCTCAATGAAAAAACGCAGATGCTCGGCTCATACGTTTTGCGTGGTGATTTGATTATTCCAGATATCCGCAAGCGTTAAAAAAAAGCGTGAAGCTTAGGCTTCACGCTCAGTAATCCTCCATGCAATCGACCTTTCCAACCGCCTCCCAGTAGTTGTCCAGATTGTCGCGTTCCATCGCCAGCACGGCGTTTTTAATCAGCAGCTTATTCGCCTCCGATGACATAATCATGGTCTGCCACTCTTTATCCGTCTGCTTGCTCTGAGGCGAACAGACTTTTTTGATATCTTTCATCACGACTTGTTTAATTTTCTCATCTTTAGCCGGATCTCGCGTCTCCTTCGCATGGGCGAAGGCGGCAAAAAGTAAACAGACAACCAGGCAAAACAGGTGTGCAACTTTCATTGAAACCCCCGAAAAAAACACGCATTGTCTTCTGAAATATATCGTTACATTCATGGTTGCGATTCAAGTCGAAAGTATGAAATTGATCGTTCGCGGGTATGAGACGTTTTAAGCGTAGCCGCAGATTTTGCCGCTCTCTATTGCCTGAAAAAATATTTATTCGCTGTCGCGAATACACGCTGTGCGTTTGCTATTCGCGGGACCCGCACATTATTCTTGAGAGAATCATTGGGCTAAAAACAAGGAGATAAAATGCAACTGAGCGTCACCAACACGATTACCGCACATGAGAAAGATGAACTCCTGAGCGGATTACGCTCTTACAACCGTCAGTTTATTAACTTTGCCAACGTGAGCGGCGACGTTGCGGTTTATGCGCGTGATGAAAAGGGCGTGATGATCGGTGGGCTGATGGGCAACCGCAAAGGAGAATGGCTGAACATTGACTATTTGTGGGTCAGCAGCGATGCGCGCGGCACCGGACTTGGGAGCCAAATTATGCAGGCCGCCGAAGAAGAGGCAAAACGTATGGGATGCCTCCATGCGCTGGTGGACACGTTTAGCTTTCAGGCCCGCCCGTTTTATGAAAAGCAGGGCTATCGGCTGCAAATGACGCTGGATGATTTTCCGCAAAAGGGCATGCAGCGGCATTACCTGTCGAAAGTGCTCTAACCGCCGATCCCCTCGCCAATCACCGCAAGCGCATGTCTCACGATAATCTCCGGTGAGAGCGCTTTTAGCCTTTCGTCGTTTCGCATCCGCGAGAACGGCACCAGCACCAGGCTTAATAGGGTGGTGAAGAGCAACTCTGGCGCAAGCTCGCGGTTCAGTTTGCCTTCCTGCTGCCAGCGCGCAATATTGGCAAGCGTCGCCTGATATTTATCATCTCCAAAGCGTGCCTGCAGATGGGTGCGCAGCACCGGCATTTCGCCAATCACTTCCTGCATCCACAGCGGCGCAAACCAGTGATATTGCCCGGCGAGTTCTGCCAGTTTTTTTACCATCAAAGTCAGCGCCGTGACGGGATCATCTGGATGTGCGTCAAAAACCGCGCCGATCGCGCTGCGAAGTGGCAGAAAACGCTCCTCGACCATGGCGTCGAGTAATTGCTCACGAGAATTGAAATAGTAATGCAGCATTGCTGGCGTCACGCCCGCTTCTTTCGCAATGGCATTGAGGGACGTATTCGCGATGCCCTGGCGGGAAAACAGATCAAGGGCAATGTCCAGCAATCGTTCCCGGCCGGTGGCTGTGGGCTTTGTTCCACGCGGGCGTCCGGGGCGACGGCTTTGCGGCGTGGATTCAGAATGGTCCTTTTGTGCTGGCATAGTACGCGGATTCCTTGACGTGGTTCATCACTTGGATGAATATTAATTATCTCATTAATTAATTTCAAGTGGTGTTTTATGGAGTCTGAACCTTCGACTCAAACCCAAAACGCTGTGCAACAAAACGCGCCATCGGTGCGTCTGCTGTTCAGCGCATTGCTGCTGGTGATGTTGCTGTCGGCGCTCGACCAGACCATTGTATCCACTGCCCTGCCGACGATTGTCGGGGAGCTGGGCGGGCTGGATAAACTCTCGTGGGTGGTGACCGCCTATATTCTCAGCTCAACGATAGCGGTGCCTTTATACGGTAAATTTGGCGATCTATTTGGCCGAAAAATTGTTCTGCAAATCGCGATTGTACTCTTCCTTGTGGGCTCCGCGCTCTGCGGGCTGGCGCAAAATATGACCCAGCTGGTGCTCATGCGCGCTCTGCAAGGCCTGGGCGGCGGTGGGTTGATGGTGATCAGCATGGCCGCGGTGGCGGATGTGATTCCTCCTGCCGATCGCGGCCGTTATCAGGGTCTGTTTGGCGGCGTGTTTGGTCTGGCTACGGTTATCGGGCCGCTGATCGGCGGATTTATCGTGCAGCACGCCTCCTGGCGCTGGATTTTCTATATCAACCTGCCGCTTGGGCTATTCGCCCTGCTGGTGATCGGTGCGGTGTTCCACAGCAGTAGCAAACGCAGCGCGCATGAGATCGACTATCTCGGGGCGTTTTATCTCAGCATGGCGCTGCTGTGCATTATTCTTTTCACCACCGAAGGGGGCACAATACGCGAGTGGAGCGATCCGCAGCTATGGTGCATTTTAGCCTTCGGGCTGACGGGGATTGCCGGGTTTATTTATGAGGAGCGGCTGGCGTGGGAGCCGATTATTCCCCTGTCGCTGTTCCGCGATCGCAGCTTTCTGCTGTGCAGTCTGATCGGCTTTATTATCGGGATGTCGCTGTTTGGTTCAGTGACGTTCCTGCCGCTCTATTTGCAGGTGGTCAAAAATGCCACCCCGACGCAGGCGGGGCTGCAGTTGATTCCACTGATGGGCGGCCTGCTGCTGACCTCTATCATCAGCGGGCGCATCATCAGCCGCACCGGAAAATACCGGCTGTTTCCGATTCTCGGCACCCTTCTGGGCGTGATCGGTATGGCGTTACTGACACGGATTACCATTGATTCACCGACCTGGCAGCTGTACTTGTTTACCGGCGTATTGGGAATGGGGTTAGGGCTGGTGATGCAGGTGCTGGTGCTGGCGGTACAAAACAGCGTCTCGTCCAGCCAGTACGGCGTGGCGACATCCGGCGTGACGCTGTTCCGCTCGATTGGCGGGGCGATTGGCGTCGCGCTGTTTGGTGCAGTGTTCACGCATGTCCTGCAATCCGGACTGATTGAACGCTTACCGGAAGGTACCGAACTGCCGCGCGAACTCAATCCTGTCGCTATTCATCATCTGCCGGATGCCCTGCGCCTGGGCTATCTTGACGCGTTTGGTTCTGCGATCCACGCCGTATTTATGATTGCGGCTGGGATTATGGTGCTGGCGTTTGCTCTGTCGTGGTTTTTACGCGAATCGCCGCTGCGCCGGGATAATGGGCATCCGTAGCGCGTAAAAATGGTCGTCCGATTTTCGGTTGTGGGAGATGAGCCGAACGCGCCACACTCATCCGGCACACCCTATAACCGGAGACAACCATGAATTTTGCCGCGCTTCATCATCAACCCGCACCGCTCATTATCGCCAACGTCTGGGATGCCAGCAGCGCACTGGCGGCCCACCAGGCTGGATATCTTGCACTCGGCACATCCAGCGCGGCGATTGCTGCCCTGCTGGGTTACGAAGACGGCGAGGCGATCTCGTTTGATGAGCTGTTGTTTATGGTGACGCGCATTCAGGCGGTCACCACGTTGCCGCTCAGCGTCGATCTGGAATCCGGGTACAGCGAAACGACAAACGGCATCATTGAAAATATTCAGCGTCTGGCGCAGCTCGGCATTGTGGGCGTTAATCTTGAAGACAGCCGGGTGATTGAGGGCGTACGTCAGCCGGAAAATGCTTCTGCATTTGCCACAAAGCTCGGGCAAATTCGTCAAGCGTGCCCTGAAATGTTCCTGAATATTCGCACCGACGGTTTTCTGCTAAATGACGACAACGCGCTGAACGAGACCCGCCGTCGCGGCCAGCTTTATGCGGCGCAGGGTGCTGACGGCTTTTTCGTGCCTGGCGTGACCCGAGAAGAGCATATCCGCGCGCTCGTTCGTGATGTTCCCCTGCCGCTAAATGTGATGTGTATGCCCACTCTGGCTGATTTCGCTACGCTCGCCGTATCAGGCGTGCGGCGTATCTCCATGGGAAATTTTGTCCATTCTTCGATACAAACGCGCCTAAAGGATTTACTGTTAACGATCCAAAATGAGCAGTCCTTCGCGGGAGTTTTCAGCCATGAAAGTCACTGACAGCAGCCAGTGCGATACCTGGTATCAGGCGTTGCTCGACCGTGCGTCGGAGTTCACGGGCGTCTTTTTCGTGGGCGTCAGAACCACCGGCGTCTTCTGCATCTCGGTCTGCCGGGCGCGCAAGCCAAAGCGTGAAAACGTCGATTTCTACGATGATTTTAAATCTGCGCTGGACGCGGGTTTTCGCCCTTGCAAAGTATGTCGTCCCACAGAAAATGCCTTTACCGCCCCGGATTTCATTGCGCAGGCACTCGGTATGCTGCGCGAGAATCCAAAAGCGCGCGTGAGTGACACTGAGCTGCGCCAAAAAGGGATCGGCCCGGAACGCGTCCGCCGCTGGTTTTTGCAAAACCACGGCATGACCTTTCAGGCATTTCAGCGGATGCAGCGGGTTAACGTGGCGTTGCAGGAGCTAAAAAGTGGCCGCACGGCGACTGACGTGGCGTTCGACAGCGGTTATGAATCCTTGAGTGGATTTGGCTACACCTGTAAAAAGCTCACGGGGCATGCGCCGAGTGAAAGCCGCCAGGTGATTCTGATCCATCGCTTTACCACGCCTCTCGGCCCGATGTTTGTGTGTGCGACGGAGCGCGGCATCTGTTTGCTGGAATTTGTCGACAGGCGGATGCTGGAAACCGAGTTCAGCGACTTACAGCGTTTGCTGAAGGCCAGAATCATGGCGGGTGAAAATCGGCATACCCGTCAGATGGAAGCGGAGATGGGGGAATATTTTGCAGGCACTCGTCAGCAATTCGAGGTCACTCTCGACATGCCTGGAAGCGAATTTCAGCGCACCGTCTGGGAGGCGTTACAGGCCGTGCCTTTTGGCGAAACGTCACACTATCAGGCGCTGGCAAAACAGATCGACAAACCCGCAGCGGTGCGTGCCGTGGCGGGGGCAAATGGGGCAAACCGAGTCGCGATCGTCATTCCCTGCCATCGCATTATCGGCAAAGACGGTTCATTGACCGGCTATGGCGGCGGAATAGCGCGTAAAGCGTGGCTCATCGCCCATGAAAAAAAGCACCGTTGAGCGGGATAGATTTTTTTCTTCTGATTGATTCCTTTTCGGTTTTTCGCGCGCCGCTGCGTTATCGATATAGTCGTGAAAACGTCTATCAAAAGGAGCGGTCTCGTGAAACTGAAATTCGGCGCATTACTGCTGGCGGGCCTGCTGCTCGCGGGCTGTGACCAAAGCGGCAGCAATGCTAAACATATTAAAGTCGGGGTCATCAACGGCGCAGAGCAAGATGTGGCAGAAGTTGCCAAAAAGGTGGCGAAAGAGAAATACGGTCTGGAGGTTGAGCTGGTGGGCTTCAGCGGGTCGCTTCTGCCAAACGATGCAACCAATCAGGGCGAACTGGACGCCAACGTGTTCCAGCATCGCCCTTTCCTGGCCGAGGATAACAAAGCGCACAACTATAAGCTGGTGGCGGTCGCCAATACGTTCGTCTTTCCGATGGCGGGGTATTCGCGCAAGGTGAAATCCGTTTCCGAGCTGAAAGAGGGCGCAACGATTGCCATTCCAAACGACCCAACCAATCTTGGCCGTGCGCTGTTGCTGCTGCAAAGTCAAAAGCTGATCGCGCTTAAACCGGATACCGGGCTGCTGCCAACGGCGCTGGACATCACCGCCAATCCTAAGAACCTGAAAATCATGGAGCTGGAAGGCGCACAGCTCCCGCGCGTGCTGGACGACCCAAAAGTAGACGTGGCGATTATCAGCACCACGTATCTCCAGCAAACGGGCCTGTCGCCTGTCCATGACGGCGTGTTTATCGAAGACGGAAACTCACCTTACGTGAATATTGTCGTCACCCGTGAAGACAACAAAGATGCAGAGAACGTAAAAGAATTTGTTCAGTCCTATCAGTCACCGGAAGTGGCGAAAGCGGCAGAAAAAATCTTTAACGGCGGGGCAGTTCCGGGCTGGGAATGAAACCCACACCATGTTAATGGTTAATAAGGGGCATAGAGTGGTCGTTTAATAGGCTTTTGATATTAAGGAAAGCACGCAAAATAAGCTCCCCGCCCGGTTTTTGATTGGGGTGGGTGGCTTATTTTGCACAGACAAGGAAAGAAAAATGAAGATTAAAAGCATCGTGCTCGCTGCCATTATTCCTCTGGCGCTAAGTGCATGTTCTCGGTTATTACCCCTTGATTATACTAATTATCAGGGCAGTGATGCGGCAACGATCTATACCCTGAATCAGCAGGGCAACGTCGGCACTATTTATCTGGGCAGCTACAAATTTAATGAAAAAGATGCCTGCTACGATATGGTCGACAGGTACCAGCTGGAATCGAATTTCCTCGAATCTAAAGGAAAAGTGATTGTCAGCAGGGTTAAACCTGGTGCTCAGTATTCTGTTTCACAGATCAAAAATAGGGGCAGCTACCTGATCGATTCGGACTCTTCCTTTATTCCTGAGGCTGGCAAATACTATTACATTGCCTCTGGCAGCAAGATTGTTGAGGTACCAGCGAGTTTTATCCCCGACCCTAACGTCAGCGAGGATAGCGTCGTGAAACACTATGAGAAAACGCCAGTCAAGTTCTGGAATCTTAAGAAGCGATGCTCGCGTGCCTGGTGGCATGTGGGTTAATTGCTGGCTGCGGTGGTGTTAATAAGCCACCGCAGGGTTTTACTGGAAGTGGCAGAATGGCGACACATATGACGTATCGGCGGCGCAGGGATAAACAAACGGATATGATGCGGTGCCGATATATTAAATATCTTTTTAAGGCTGAATGTAATATTTAATCTAAATCACATATTTTGCAAAAATATAACGCTTAACTTAAATTTTGTACCCCTTATTTGAGACTCGCCTTATAGTCTCGGAAATATTCAGACATGTTTTCATTCAGGGAAAGATGGACAGGGCGTTTAGCACCTTCAAATTTATAATAATTTCATCCAGAAATTATATTTACGCTATTTTATCGGTAGGCGTTTTTTCTTTTACGCTACACGCCGCACCTCTTTTGCCAAGCGATCGTGATGCTATTCAGCAGCAGCAACAGCAGCTGTTATTACAAAACCAGCAGCAGCGTGATGAGCTGGAACGCAGTATTTTATTACCCGCGCCCACTCCTGAAAAGCCAGTATCCTCGGGGTCTGGGCCGTGTTTTCGTATCGATAATATCACCTTATCGGGTGTGACCTTAATTTCCGCCAAAGCCCAGCACACGCTGGTTTCGCCGTGGGAAGGCCAGTGCCTGAACATGGCAAAAATAACCGAATTAACCACGGCCATTTCCGACTGGTATATCAGCCGGGGCTATATCACCAGCCGTGCCTTTCTGACGGAACAAGATCTTTCCAGCGGTCAGCTCAATATTGTCGTACTCGAAGGAAAACTGGCTGAAATTCGCCTGGACGGTAAAACGCCCTTGATGCTGAAAATGGCATTTCCAGGGCTGAAAGGGCGCGTGCTTAATTTGCGGGATATTGAACAAGGCATGGAGCAAATTAATCGTTTGCGTGTCCAGCCGGTGCAAATTGAAATTATCCCGGCATCGCAGCCTGGTTATTCAGTGGTTAATCTTACCGCTCAGCCTGAATTTCCATTAAGTGCATCAATCAGTCTGGATAATAGCGGGCAGAAGAGTACCGGCGAAGAACAACTGAATGGCTCACTGACGGGCAATAATATGCTCGGCATTGCCGATAAATGGTTCGTTAGCGGCGGTCGCAGCAGCGATTTCGCCCGTGCTTATGACGCGCAAAATTTCCAGGCGGGCGTCAGCGTACCGTTCGGCTATGGATTGCTGGACTACAGCTACGCGTGGAGCAACTACCGCACCACAATCGACAACGTTGGATATCCGTGGGTTTCGAGGGGTGACACCAAAACGCACCGCCTTAACGCCTCCTGGGTCGTCTATCGCAACGGTGACGTGAAAACAGGTCTGGCGGCAGGCGTTGTGCAACGCTCAAGCCGAAACTGGCTCAACGATGCGCCGCTGCAAAGCAGCACGCGGAATCTCTCCAGCCTGATCCTCGGCATCACCCACACGCAAAAAATGGCCGGTGGCGTGGCGACATTCAACCCCACCTACAGCCACGGCATGCCCTGGTTTAACGCCGAAACCGATGAAGACAAAACCGGCGACGCGCCGCGAGCGCTGTTCCGCAAATGGAGCCTGAATGCCAGTTTTCAGCGCCCGCTAACCCAGGATCTGGGATGGCTCACCAGCGTCTACGGCCAGTGGTCGCCCGACCGATTGTACGGTGCTGAGCGCCTGACGCTCGGCGGCGAAAGCTCAGTGCGTGGCTTTAAGGAGCAGTATCTGTCCGGCGACAACGGCGGCTATCTGCGCAATGAACTCGGCTACACGCTTTTCACATTGCCGGTGATCGGACAGGTCAGCGCGACCGTCGCGTTCGACGGCGGTTGGCTCGAAAAAGACCGTGAGGACCGCTTCGCCTCCGGCACGCTGTGGGGCGCATCTGTTGGCCTCAGCAGTTCAGGCCGCTGGTACAGCAGCCAGATTTCAGTGGGTACACCCGTGCATTACCCTGACTGGCTTGGCCCGGATCACGTCAGCGTCAACTGGCGCATCGCGTTTATGCTTTAAGAGAATCATACGACTATGGCTACCCGTCACCCTCCTGTTCGTTTCTCTCAGCGTCTGATTAGCTGGGTCGTCTGCGGCTTAATGATCTGGCAGCCGATGGCACCGGCTTTTGCGGCGGTAATGACGCCGACCGGCAACACCACGATGGACAAGGCCGGGAACGGCGTGCCGGTGGTGAATATCGCCACGCCGAACGGGGCGGGGATTTCCCATAACCAGTTCAACAGCTACAACGTCGGCAAAGAGGGCGTGATCCTCAATAACGCGACCGATCGCCTGACCGCAACCCAGCTTGGCGGCCTGATCCAGAACAACCCCAATTTGCAGGCGGGGCGTGAAGCGAAAGGGATTATCAACGAAGTGACGGGCGGGAGCCGCTCGCAGCTTCAGGGCTATACCGAAGTCGGCGGGAAACCGGCGAACGTGATGGTCGCCAACCCTTACGGAATTACGTGTAACGGCTGCGGATTCATCAATACGCCGAATGTGACCTTAACCACTGGTAAGCCGCAGTTTGATGCCAGCGGTAATTTGATGGCGCTGGACGTCACCAAAGGGGCGATTACGGTTGAAGGTCAGGGGCTGGATGCCAGCAAAAGCGATGCACTGTCGATTATCTCCCGCGCGACCGAGGTCAATGCGGCCATTCACGCCAACGATCTGAGCGTTACCGCCGGTGCGAATCGTGTGAGCGCGGACGGCAACGTTAAAGCGATTGCCGGACAGGGTGCGACGCCGACCGTGGCGGTTGATACGGGTGCACTGGGCGGGATGTACGCAAACCGCATTCGTCTGGTGTCGAGCGATAAAGGCGTGGGCGTTAACCTCGGGAATCTTAACGCGCGGCAGGGCGATATTCAGCTCGATGCCAGCGGCAAACTGACGGTTGCCAACAGTCTTGCCAGCGGATCGCTAACCGCGAAAGGCGCAGGCGTGACGCTGAAAGGCAGCCAACAGGCGGGCGGCGCGCTGAACGTTGCCAGTACGCAGGACATGACGCTAAACAACGCGTCGCTCACCAGCGGCGGCGAGATGCGCCTCACGAGCGACGGCAAACTCCAGGCGACTGGCGGCGGAGCGACCAGCAAAGGCGCGCTGACGGTAAACAGCAGCCAGGATATGGCGCTGACGAATGCCAGGCTGGTGGGCCAGGGAAATACCACGCTCAGCAGCAACGGTAAGCTGAACATCAACGGCGGTGGCGTGTCGGGCAACGGCGCCGCGCTGGTTGTCTCCAACCAGAAAGAGATGACGCTCACCAACACGACGCTGGTTGGGCAGGGAAAAACGACGCTGGCTGCCAGCGACAAGCTGACCGTTAACGGCGGCAGCCTGAGCAGTCGCGGTGAACTCAGCGTCACCAGCGGACAGGGCATGACTGTCGCCAACGCGGCGGTGGGCAGCGATGCCAGCACCACGCTAACCAGCGGCGGAACGCTTACGGCGAACGCCGGGTCGTTGTCGGCGGGTAAAGATCTCACGCTTAAAGGCCAACAGCTGGTGCTGGACAACCGCAACCGCGCGGATGCCAGCGGTAACGTTCGTCTTGAAGGCGAAAATCTAACGAATCAGGGGCAAATCAATGCCGCTGGCGATCTGGCGATCTCCGGCAATAGCGTTGATAACAGCGGCCAAATGGCGGCAAAAGGCCGGGTGGATGCGCAAACGCGCGCGCTGAATAACAGCGGTTCGCTGCAGGGCAACGGCGTCACGCTGCAAGGTCAAACCGTCATCAATAAAGGCACGCTGCAAAGCGGCAGCCAGCTGGCGATCAATGCCGGGACGCTGAACCAGCAGGGTATGCTCAGTGCCAAAGGGGACGTTGATCTCAACGTCAGCGAAACGCTGCAAAACAGCGGCGATTTGCTCGCTGACGGCGGGCTAACGGTCAAAACCGGCGCGTTGGCGCAAAACGGTGTGCTTTCAGGAGCGAAAGCGCTGAGCGTCAACGCCGACAGTCTCACCAGCGGCAAAGGGTCGCGCACCACCAGCCAGGGCAATATCCAGCTGACTGCCGCGCAGCTTGCGGATCTTAACGGCCAGACGGATGCCGCAGGAGCGCTGAACGTCAGCGCCAAAAATCTGAACACTCGCGCGGATGCACATCTCCAGAGCGGCCAGGATCTGACGTTGCAGGCGCAAAACGTCACGCTCAACGGCATTCAGGCGGCGAAAGGGGCGCTTAACGTTACGGCGCAGACGCTCGACCACGACGGTCAATCAACAGCGAAAACGCTGACGTTTAGCGCCACAGAAGGGATTACCACCGGCGGCGAATTCACGGCGGACAGTATTTCTCTGCACGGACAACGCATCACCCACAGCGGCATCGCGAAAGCCAAAAATATCACTTTTACCGCCCCGGAATTCATCACGTCCAGCGGAACGCTGGTGGCCGACGGCCTGACCCTTGACGGGCAGCGCATCACCAACGGCGGTCTGCTGCAGGCGAATACCCAGTTCAACCTGCACGCCGATGCGCTGGATAACCTTGCCAGCGGTGCGCTGTACAGCGTTCGCGATCTGACGCTCGATCTGCCGGAACTCACCAACCAGGGACTGATCACCACCGATGGAAATCTGTGGCTGAAGGGCAATGTCCTGACTAACGCTGGCGAAATTAACGGCGTCAATCTGCGTCTCGATAACGCCAGCCTGGCGAATCAGACGGCGGGTCGTTTGCTGGCAGATGACCAGTTGAATGTTACGGGCACGGCGCTGGTTAACGACGGTCAGATGGCGGCGAACACCCTGCAGCTGACGACAGATAGCCTGCAAAACCACGGCGTGATGCAGGGCGATAAGGCGCTGACGCTGAACGCCGCAGAGATACACAACAGCGGTGCGTTGCTCAGCGACGGCACGCTGGATCTGCGCGGCGCATCGTTTGAGAACGCAGGTGAGCTGAGCGCCACCGATCTGCTTTTCACGCTGACGCGCCAGATGAATAACCGCGCTGACGGCAAAATTATCGCCAAAAAAGGCCTGACGCTCACCGCGCCAGAGCTGCTCAACAGCGGGCTGCTGGCGGGGGTAAACACCCAACTCAACGCGGGCGCTATTCTCAACAGCGGGACGCTGCAAGGGACAAATGCGCTGACCGCGACGGGCAAACGGCTTGAAAACCAACAGGCGGGCAAGCTGCTCTCCGGCGGTGAACTGCATCTGCAAAACGCCACGTTGACCAACGCCGGTTTGTTGCAGGGCAAAACCCTCAACCTGGCGACGGGCGAGTGGATCAACAGCGGCAACGCGCTGGGCGAAGCGGGCGTAACGGCAACGGTCAGCGGATCGTTCTCTAATCAGGGCAACGTGCTGAGCCAGCAGCAGCTCGATCTGAACGCCCCCAACATCACAAATCAGGGACAATTGCTGGCGAAAGTGTTGACGCTGCACGGCGATCTGCTCAACAGCGGGCTGTTGCAGGGCAGCGATGCGTTGGCCTGGACGGGCGACCAGTTTACCAACCAGGCGCAGGGCCAGGTGACGGGCGGCGAAACGCTGACCCTTTCCGGAACCAGTCTGAACAATCAGGGGCAAATTCAGTCGCGCGACGCGGCGCTCACCGCCGACACGCTGACCAACAGCGGCTCGGTGCAGGCGCTGGATCGCCTGAAACTCAACGTCGACGGGCGGCTGGATAATCAGGGCGCGATGCTCAGCCAAAATCTGTTTGAACTGACGGCGGCGCAGCTGTTTAACGACGGCCAGCTGGCAGCCAAATCGTTGACGCTCAACACCCCGCAGCTTACCAACACCGGCACCCTGCAGGGTAACGACAGCCTGACGCTGACAACCCGCAACCTGACGAACGCGCAGAGCGGGCAGCTGGTCAGCGGCGGTGCGCTGGATCTGGATCTCGATAAGCTCGACAACGCCGGGCTGATGCAGGTAAATCAGCGCTTCACGCTGAAGGGAAAGGATCTGCTTAACCGCGGCGATATTCAGGCGGATGCGCTGGATTTTGCGCTCAGCAAAACGCTGAATAATCAGGGCGGTATTGTGGCCAGAAACGGCGCGACGCTGAACGCGCCAACGCTGACCAACAGCGGAACGCTGGCGGGGAAAACCCTGTCCCTGAGCGGCACGGATATTCGCAACAGCGGGCTGGTTCAGGGCAATGACAACGCCGACGCGACGGCCAGCCGTATCACCAACGACGCGGCGGGCAAGTGGATTTCTGGCGGGGCGCTGACGCTCAACGGCGGCCAGCTGACGAATGCTGGCGCAGTACAGGGGGCGACGATTGGCCTCACGGCGACGTCGCTGGACAACGGCGGAACACTCAACGGACTTAACGGATTCACCGGGACGTTTAGCGGAAAACTGACCAACAGCGGACAGATACAGAGCGGCGGCGCGCTGAATGTCAGCGCCGACGGCATCCTCAACCCGGGCCGTATGACCGGTAAAACTCTGGTGCTGAATGCCCGCGATCTCACTAACAGCGGGCTATGGCAGGGCTCGGATGGCCTGACGCTCACCGGGGATACGCTTGCCACCATGGCGACCTCCCGCACGCTGACCGGCGGCACGTTAACGCTGGATGCAGGCCAATTGACCACGCAGGGCAAGCTTCAGGGCAACAACGTCGAGGTCACGTCTGACGGCTGGACGCACGGCGGATCGCTTCTGAGCCTGGGCGGATTGACCGCGAATGTTGGCGGGACGCTCACCTCAACCGGATCGCTGATGAGCAAAGGCGCGGCGGACGTGACGGCGCAAACGCTGGATAACCGTGGGCAATTGCTCGGCGAAGGCGACGTGACGCTCGGCGGCGCGATGCTGAAAAACAGCGGCACGGTGCAGGGGAAAAATCTCGCCCTGCATCAGACCAGCATCAACAACCAGGGAACGTTGACCGGGCTGGACAGCCTGACGATCGACGCCCGTCAGCAGCTGATGGCGCGTATGGCGATGGCCGCGCCGCAGCAGGAGTTAATCAACGGTGCGAGCGGCGCGCTGCTCACGCAGGGCACGCTGAATATCACGTCCGGGGCCGTGACGAACGCCGGAAGTTGGCAGGGACAAAACATTCTGCTTAACGCTCAGTCGCTGACGAACAGCGGCGCGGTGCAGAGTGCCGATGCGCTGCAATTGACGCTGGCGAATACTCTGACCAGCAGTGCGGGGAGCAAAATTACCGCGATGGGCACGGCGACGCTGCAGGCGTTGTCGCTCAGCAATCAGGGGCATTGGGTGGCCAAAAATCTGACGCTGAAAGGCACGACGCTCAGCAACAGCGGTGCGATCAGCGGCGTTAACGGCCTCACGCTGGCGCAAACGGGGGCAGTGACTCAGCAGCAGAGCGGGACGATGCTCTCCGGCGGGGCGCTGAATGTGAACGCTCAGTCCGTCAACAACGACGGCAAAATTCAGGGTGCGACGCTCGGGGTCACCACCGGTGCGTTGACCAACAACGGGCGTTTGCAGGGCGATAACGGCGTCACGCTTGGCCTCAGCGGCAATTTGATCAATAACGCGGGCGGGGAAATTGTCAGCCGTCAGGCGCTGACGGTAACGACGCCTTCCCTGTTTAACTACGGGCTGATACAGGGCGGCGGCGAAACCAGCGTCACCGCTACCAGCCAGGCGCGGAACGACGGCAAACTGTTGTCTGGCGCGCGCCTCACGCTGACCACACCGCAGTACACCGGCGCGGGCTGGCTGCAGGCGACGAATCTCATTTTGAACGCCGCGACTGCCACCAACAGCGGCACCTGGGTCGCCGATCGGGCGACGCTGACGGGCAACACCCTTACCCATCAGGGCACCACGCAGGCGGGCACGCTTGCCGTGAATTACACCCAGTTGACCAACAGCGGCACACTGCTGGGCAATACGCAGCTGACGATTGATGCCGATCAGGTGAATCAGAACGCAGCGGGTAAACTGTTCAGCGGCGGCGATCTGTGGCTCGACAGCAAAGGGCTGGATGTGGTCGGGCAGGTCGTCTCGCTCGGCAATTTGACCTTAAAACTCACCAACGCGTTTACCAGTAAAACGGCGCTGGCCGCGGGTAAAACGCTCGCGATCAGCAGCAATGGAGCGATCGATAACCGCAGCGTGATGCAGGGGCAGGCGGTCAATCTGACGGCGGGTGGGCAGTTAACGAATAACGGACAGATCACCACCGGAACCGGGGCGAGCACGCTTTCCGGCAGTACCGTGGCGCTTAACGGTGCGGGAACCATTCAGGGCGGCGGCGATATCAACATTGCCAGCCGCGGCAATATTACCGTTGACGGTTTTACCGGCACGCGCGGTTCCCTGACGCTGAGTGCGCCGGGTTCCATCATCAACACCGCGCTGCTGTACGCGGCCAATAATCTGGCGCTGTACGCCAACATCATCACCAACCAGCGCGGCGATATCCTCGCCGGAAATAACCTGTGGATGCAGAAAGACGCGGCGGGAAATGCCAACAGCCAGGTGACTAATACGTCGGGGACTATCGAGACCACGCGCGGTGATATCACGATAAAAACGGCGCAGCTTTTAAATCAGCGTGATGGGTTACATGCCACTTCTGTTAAGGAAGATTTAAGCCAGGCTTATCCATGGCTAGGAGATGCTGTCGCGGACGTTCCACTCTCATTTTTTGAAGCGGGAGAATACGGTACTTACGCGATTGATAATGTGATTCACGCTGGTTCATGTAGCAGCCACTGGTGTTTTGAATACCATATCATGCAACAAGTTTATGCCCTAAAAGAGAGGGGCGTCCAAAAAGCGCTGGCGGGCAGTAAGGAAACGCTTACCGTTGACAGTGAAAGCCCCGCATCGCGTATTTCTTCTGGCAAGAATATTAATATTAATGCTGTCAATTTAGAGAATACCGCCAGCAATATATTGGCAAACGATAATATATCTCTGGCGGGAAACACGCTTAATAACTCTAGCTTCCAGACCAGCGTTAAAACAGACTATCTGATTTATGAGTACAAGGGAGTTATTGCCGGCACTGTTGTTCCTGGATCGGTATCGAACTCAGGCGGTGGTGGTGGGTTGCAGGACACTACTAAAGCACCCGTCAAAAGCTCCATATCATTAACATTAGTTGGGCATGAAATTCGCGAAGAGATTGGCCAAATCTACCGCGCCGTCATTCAAGCCGGTGGCAACGTTACGGCAAACTTCTCCAGTAACATCAGCAACACCAATACCACAGCCAATGCGGGCGGCGTCAGCAATACCATTTCCGCGCCATCGCTGAATACGCTCAGCAATCAAACCATTGGTAGCGGGGCGCAAAAGCAGAGCCTGGCGAATACCGGTACGGTGGCGGTCAATTCACCGGAATGGAACGATCAGCTCCAGGGCGCGTTGCAGCAGATCAACGGCGGCGGCGCGCTGGACAGCAACGGCGCGAGTAACGCCGCGCTGACCAACATTTCTACCACCCAAAAAGGCAACGCCAACCTCGGCAAACTGGGCAGCCTGGCGAACGCGGGCGTTACGACCGCGGCGCTGAACAGCGCCACAGGCGGCGCGACGGGGCAGTACCAGGGTAAAACCGTGGATACCAGCGCCTACCCGCTGCCGTCAGGCAACAACGGCTATTTTGTGATTTCGGATAACCCGAAAAGCCCGTACCTGATTAACGTCAACCCGAAACTCAACGACCTCGGGAAACTGGATCCGGCGCTGTTTACCGACCTGAATGCACTGCTCGGCGTTAAACCGTCGACAGCTGCACCACAAGAAACGCGCACCGCGTATACCGATGAAAAACAGGTGCTCGGCTCGTCCTACATGCTGGGACGTCTGAACCTCAATCCGGACTACGACTACCGCTTCCTCGGCGATGCGGCGTTTGATACCCGCTACGTCAGCAACACTGTGCTCAATCAGACCGGCAACCGCTACCTGAACGGTATCGGCTCCGATCTCGATCAGATGCGCTATCTGATGGACAACGCCGCCGCGCAGCAGCAGGCGCTCGGCCTGCAGTTTGGCGTCTCGCTCAACGCCGATCAGATTGCTGCGCTCGACCACAGCATCATCTGGTGGGAAAAAGCGACTATCAACGGCGAAACGGTGATGGTGCCGAAGGTTTACCTGTCGCCGAAAGATGTCACCGTCAACAACGGTAGCGTGATTGCCGGCAGCAACGTCACCCTGAAAAGCGGCAACATCACCAACAGCGGCAGCTCCCTGCTGGCCAATAACAGCCTGACGATCGACAGCCAGAACAGCATCAGCAACCTCAACGACGGCCTGATGAAAGCGGGCGGCGCGCTGAACCTCAGCGCTATAGGCGATATCAATAATATCAGCTCAACCATCAGCGGTAAGACGGTGGCGCTGGAGAGCCTGGACGGCAGCATCAATAACCTGACGCTGGCGGACCAGATTGATATCAATGCGAAGGGCAAACGCAACAATGTGACGATCAAAGACACCGTGCTGGGCTCCACGGCGTCGATTACCGCGCAGGATTCACTGTCGCTGGAGGCGGGGAAAAACATCACCGTCACCGGCGCGAACCTGGCATCCGGCGGCGATATGCTGCTGAACGCGTGGGGCGATATCGCCGTCAACGCCAATCAGGTGAATGACGCCTACAGCTCTGCTCAGGCCAAAACCAGCCGTTCATCCGTGACGTATCAGGGAAGTAGCGTCAGCGCGGGCGGCGATCTCATCGTCAATGCCGGACACAATATCGATCTCACCGCCAGCGACGTCAAAGCCGGCGGCAGCGCGGGACTGAGCGCGGGCAACGATCTGAACCTGAACGCGGCGCAAACCAGCGAAAGCAGCCGTAACGGGAAGAGTGAATCGCACAGCACCGACGTCGATCGCACGACGATTTCTGCAGGTGAAAACCTGGTGCTGAAAGCCGGACAGGACATCAATGCACAGGCGGCAGCGCTGGCGGCGGAGAAAAACGTCGGGCTACAGGCCGGACGCGATGTGAATCTCGCGGCCCAGTCGACCGGCGAAGGCGACAGCTACAAGTCGAGCAAGAAAACCGTTATTAACGAGTCCGTGCGCCAGCAGGGAACCGAAATCGCCAGCGGCGGCAACACCGCGATTATCGCCGGACGTGATGTGAATGCGCAGGCCACGCAGGTGACCGCGCAGGGCGATATCGGTGTGGCTGCGGGTCACGACGTTAATCTGACGACGACGACGGAAAGCGATTACTACTACAAAGAGCAAACCAAAACCAAGAGCGGTTTCCTCAGCAAAAAAACCACCCATACCATCCAGGAAAGCAGTGCGACACGCGAAGCCGGAACGCTGCTGAGCGGGGATAACGTGAAGGTCACGGCGGGAAATAACCTGCTGGTGCAAGGCTCTTCGGTGGTCGGCGACGGTGAAGTGGGGCTGAAAGCCGGTAACAACGTCGATATCGTGGCGGCCACCAACAGCAACACCGACTGGCGCTTCAAAGAGGAGAAAAAAAGCGGCCTGATGGGAACCGGTGGAATTGGTTTCACCATCGGCAGCAGTAAATCCACGCACGATCTGCGCGAAAGCGGCACAACCCAAAGTCAAAGCTTTAGCACCGTGGGCTCAACGGGCGGCAATGTTGATATCGCGGCCGGTAATCAGCTCCATGTCGGCGGTGCGGATCTGGTGGCGGGCAAAGATCTCGCGCTGAAGGGCGATAGCGTCATCATCGAACCGGGGCACGATAAACGCACGCGCGATGAGACGTTTGAACAAAAAGCCAGCGGCCTGACAGTCGCCCTTTCGGGTGCGGTAGGGAGCGCGATTAACAGCGCGGTGCAGTCGGCGCAGGCAGCGAAAGAGGAGAGCGATGGCCGCGTGGCGGCGTTGCAGGCCACAAAAGCGGTGCTCTCCGGCGTGCAGGCGGGACAGGGTGTCGCGCTGGACGCCGCCAGGGGTGAACAGCCTGAAAACACCAATACAATTGGTGTCAGTGCCTCGCTGACCACGCAGAAGTCTAAATCTGAACAGCATGCGAAAAGCGATGCGGTGACGGGCAGCACGCTGAATGCGGGCAATAACCTCTCCATCATCGCGAACGGGAAAGGCAAAGGCCCGAATAGTGGCGATATTGTGATCGCGGGCAGCCAGCTGAAAGCGGGCGGCGACACCACCCTGGATGCACAGAACGATATTGTGCTCGCAGGGGCAGCGAACACTCAGCAAACCAGCAGCAAGAACAGCAGCAGCGGTGGGGGCGTTGGGGTCGGTATTGGCGTCGGCAGCGGTGGCTGGGGCATCAGTGTATTTGCCAACGCTAACTCTGCGCACGGCAAGGACAAAGGCAACGGTACCGACTGGACCGAGACCACGATCGACAGCGGCAAAACCGTGACCATCAACAGCGGGCATGACACGGTACTCGACGGGGCGCAGGTCAACGGCAATACAATTATCGCTGACGTCGGTCACGACCTGCTGATGAGCAGCCAGCAGGACACGAATAAATACGATAGCAAACAGACCAGCGTGGCGGGAGGAGGCAGCTTCACGTTTGGCTCCATGACCGGCTCGGGCTACATCAGCGTCAGCCAGGATAAGATGAAGAGTCGCTTCGACTCCGTGGCCGAACAGACCGGGCTGTTTGCCGGTGCTGGTGGCTTCGACATCACCGTTGGCAATCACACTCAGCTCGACGGTGCGGTCATTGCTTCGACGGCGACGGCAGATAAAAATAGCCTCGACACCGGGACGCTGGGCTTTAGTGATATCCACAACGAGGCGGATTTTAAAACTCAGCACGCGGGCGGCTCGTTTAACAGCGGGGGCAGTATCGCCGGGCAGTTTGCCAGCAATGCGGCAAGTACCCTGCTGGCAGGCGGTGGGAGCAAAGGCCACGCAGAGGGAACATCTCAGGCAGCAATCTCTGACGGCTCTGTCACCATCCGCGATAAGGCCAGCCAGAAACAGGACGTGGCAGACCTGAGTCGCGACACGGCGCATGCCAATGACAGCATCAGCCCGATCTTCGATAAGGAAAAAGAGCAGAACCGCCTGAAAGCGGTGGGGCTTATCAGTGATATCGCGGGTCAGGCCGCAGACGTAGCCAGATCGCAGGGCGAGCTGGCCGGGCGTAAAGCAGCGAAAGACCCGGCATCACTGGAAGAAGCACGCCAGCAGCTGGCTGTTGAAGGAAAAGCGGTCACAGATGCTGCTGTGGAACAACGTGCGTACAACAATGCGTCGTCGCTCTATGGCACGGGTGGTGCGGTTCAGCGCGGTATTCAGGCAGCCACAGGAGCCCTGACCGTGCTGGCTGGTGGTGGCGACCTTGCGGGCGCACTGGCAGCGGCATCGGCCCCGGAGCTGGCAAATATCATCGGGCACCATTCTGGCCTCAGCGACAATGACGCGCTGATAGCTCATGCGCTGCTGGGCGGCGTGGTGGCCTCGTTGCAGGGTAAGAGTGCCGGTGCAGGTGCTGCGGGAGCATTGACGGGAGAACTTGCCGCACGCGCCATAAAAGCGCAATTGTTCCCGGGTAAAGATAACCGCGATCTGGATGAAGCGGATAAGCAACTGGTCAGCAACCTGGCAACGCTAGCATCGGGACTGGCAGGGAACATCGTCAGCGGTAACGCCAGTGGCACGACGGCGGGCGCTCAGGCCGGGAAAAATGCGGCTGAGAATAACCTGCTCGGTAAGGCTCTGGTAGAAGGGTGTGCGATTGCAGCTCCCTGTCGTACAAAAGTCGCTGAACAGTTGCTGGAAATCGGGGTCAAAGCCGGTATTACTGGCGCCGTGGCGAAAACACTTGCCGACAAGCTGACTGCTGATGAACTGGATCATCTTGTTACCCTTGAAATGATGGGTAATGATGAGGTCACCAGTAAGTATCTCAGTTCGCTGCAGGATAAGTACGGTTCAGGGAGTGCTTCGAACCCGAATATTGGCAAGGATCTGACGGATGGTGAGAAAGCAGAACTTGGCGGTGCGGGTTCAGGCTCGCCGGGAGGCTGGGAGCCGCAGGATGAGGAGAATGCGCGGAACAGTCAAAAGCAAAATATTACTGTTGAGGATTTAACCTCGACATCATCGAAAGGGCCTGAAACTACAGGGCGTTCAAAACTTTTCGAAAGAACAGGTGGTAGTAATGCTGCTAATAAAGAGTTCGATGCCTTATCTCCCACAGAAATTAAAGAAATACCAAGCGGAAGGGTCGGTAAACTACCCGATGGGCGAACGGTTATCGTACGTGAGCGTAGTACTGATGGTCGCCCAACTTTGGAGATCCAATCAGGGAAGAATAGGATCAAATTTAGGTATGACGAGTAATCATATATGTCTGAAAAATTGATTAAAATCCCCCTTGCTGAGGGTTCTCTTCATAATAGTCAACTTGAGGATTTTCGATATTCCTCTGGTTCCCTAGAGTTGATTTTATCTTCAGGTGATAACGCTGAAGGCAGCAAAGTTAAGGTGCTGTTCGATTGGATTTATTCCTTCCGAGTGACGGATGAAGGTGACCTATTGAAAATGCAGGAAGAGCAAAAAGGGATGATGCTTACAGGACTTTATCGCGTTGAAAAATCTAAATATCTAGAATGGTTTAATGAGCAAAACGGTAATATACATGATGGAGTCGTTCATTATATGTTCTCAACTATGGACGATGTAATAGATATTTTAGCCTCTATTAGTCCTTCAATATCAATTAGTAATTAACAATAATCCCGGCCACCACGCCGGGATCTTTTTACCCGTCAGCCCCTGACTGGCTCGATCACCAGTCGTCCCTGTTCCACGCTGACTATCACCGGCGTATCGGTGCTGAATCCCGCTTCTGCCAGCCAGTTGCCGTTCAGGCGCCGGCTGGGGCCGCTGGAATAGTACGTGGTCATGCAGGTGCGGGGGTCAAAATGCCGGATACTGACATAACCGATCTTCATCCGCCGCGTGCTTTGGAAAGGGTTCTCTGTGACGTTGAATCGCGCTTAGCCATAATAACTACTCCTGACTAGTTGTTGTGGTCAGCGGCGAAGACGAGGCGGCGGCGCTGGCCCTGCTGAAATCCCCCGACCTTGCAGCGCGCATCACGGCAGATATGGCGGCGTGCGGGGTGGTTGGCGAGAGTACCAATCTGCTGACCGGGTATCTGGCGGCGGTATCGCGCAAAACAGTCTGGATACCGGCACGCTCGGCTTTAGCGATCTGCAAAATGAAGCAGATTATAAAGTGAGCCATACGGGGATCAGCCTGAGCAGCAGTAAGCCATCGGGCGGTGATTTTTCGATGGGTGGGATGATTTCAGCGGCAAGCCATAGTGGGCACGCAGAGGGCACCACCCAGGCGGCGGTGGCGAACGGTACCATCACCGTGCGCGATACCGCTAACCAGAAGCAAGATGTGGCAAACCTCAGCCGCGATACCGAAAACGCCAACGACAGCATCAGCCCGATCTTCGACAAAGAGAAAGAGCAAAATCGCCTGAAAACGGTTGGCCTGATTAGCGATATTGGTAGCCAGGCAGCGGATATTGCCAAAACCCAAGGCGATATCTATGCCCTGGAAGCGGCGAAAAAAGAGGTGCCTGCCCTTAAGGAAAACGCCACAGATAAAGAGCGCGAACAGTATGTGAAGGATTTGCGCAGTTCCCCGGCTTATCAAAAAGAGATGGCGAACTTTGGTACGGGCAGTACTCTCCAGCGCGGTATTCAGTCGGTAACAGCAGCGCTTCAAGGGCTGGCAGGCGGCAATATCGCTGGCGCACTGGCGGGAGCGTCTGCACCGGAGCTGGCTAATATTATCGGTCATCATATGGGTATTGATGATGACCCTGCGACCAAAGCGATTGCCCACGCCATTCTTGGCGGTGCAGTAGCGGCGTTGCAAGGTAACAATGCAATGGCAGGGGCCGCGGGGGCTGCCGTTGGTGAAGTGATTGCCAGCCAACTTTACCCGAATGTACCGAAAGATAAACTGACAGAAGATCAAAAGCAGACGATCAGTACGCTGGCATCTATCTCAGCGGGAATAGCCGGAGGGTTAGCAGGCGATAGCACATTGTCAGCAGCGGCGGGCTCGCAGGCTGGCAAAAATGCGGTTGAGAATAATGCGCTGGGTCCGAACAGCTTCGGAAAAGGCATGGCTGATATGGGGTTATCCCAGCAGTCGCTTGCAGCCAGTATGATCCAGAATGGCGCTACGGCAGATGAGTTAACAGAAGCACTGATTAAAAACTCACAGGGTCAGATACCTGAAGGGCAGGATGCCGTTAAAGGTCTGTTGACTGCCTGGGGCGAATTCTTTGGGGTTCCGGTCAGTGCGTTGACCGCAAATGGAGAAATGACACCGCAACAAGCGGCGGAAATCCTGGCGAGTGGTGTGCCGACGAGTGAAGCAAAACTGATTCAGTATGTAGCAGCTAAAGCGTTTTTATCTGTTGCGAAAAGCTCCGATCTTGGATTATCACCTGCAAACCAGAAATATGTGGATATCCTTTCGCCGGAAGCGAAACAGCATATTTTATATGGGGATAGCACCACATAAGGTGGACATCTGTATCCCGGAAATCCAGGCAAAACAGTTTTCCCTCAAAGTTGGTCAGCAGACAAGGTTGTTCATACTGTGAGTGATATAGCCACTTCACCCGATACCAAATGGTTTGCCCAGACCGGAACGGGCGGGACGTATACAAATGCAGGAAGACCAGCAAGATGGGTTGCCTGGGAAGAGCGAGAGGGTGTTAGAGTTCGTGTGGTATACGAGCCAGCTAGTGGGAAAATAGTAACAGCGTTCCCGGATAATAATCCGACACCTCCAGCTTTAAAGCCAATTAAGAAATAGTGTGGTCGCAATGGATATTAATGACAAAATTAGATCTTTAGGTGAAGGGTTAAAGGACCGATTGGATCCTTCGCTAGTTGACTTTGCCCTAGATTATATTGGGTTCTCAGAGAACGTATTAGCATTCGAAACGCTATGTGATCACATCGCTGATTATGATGTTGTGATTAGCAAAGATGAATACACACAAGTGCTTAAAATAGCTAATGATCTTGGACTAGAAATAGATAGTAGATATACATATATCAATCCAGAGAAATAACATCCTGATAGCTATGACTAATCCCGGCCTCAGGACGGGATCTTCTTATTAACCGTCAGCCCTTAACCGGCTCTATTACCAGTCATCCCTGTTCCACGCTGACAATGACCGGCGTGTCGGTGCTGAATCCCGCTTCTGCCATCCAGTTACCGTTCAGGCGCAGGCTGGGGCTGCGGGAAAACCAGGTGGCAGTGTAGTTGTGGTGGTAAAGATGCCGGATACTGACATAGCCGATCTTCATCCGCCGCTGTGCTTTGGAAAAAGATCTTTGGCGTAGAATCGCGTTTACAGGCTCTTTAACAGCGATGGGGAAAGAGAAAACGGGGAGCAAAACCGCGTATCGGGGCACTGGTGCCTTTCCATCAAAATACAGTGGGGAAAGTACTTCTAACCTGTTGAGTGTTCTGGAAAAACTCTGCACAGGCTGCTGAATCCGCGTCAGAGAGAGTTGTTGTTGAGAATAACGCGCTCAGTGATGTACTGGACGCGGTATCTCAGAATAAGACACCTCAGCAGGTAGCGAAAGAACGTATCGAGGCAGAAAACGAGCGCTATAAGAAAGAAAACTGTGCCGGGATGAGCGCAGAAGCGTGCTCTGTGAAAATGTACACTCAGCGTCAGGCAGAGCTGAAAGATATGGCTTCGTTTGGCGTAGATTTTGTTCCTGTCGTTGGTGATATTAAGAGCTTTGCGGAAGCACAGAGCGCACTGGATTATCTTGCCGCAGCGGTAGGGTTGATACCGGGTGCCGGTGATGCGGCAGGAAAAGCCATCAAGGCGGCGGAAACGGCACTGAAGAAAGGAGATGTAGCTGAAGCGTCGAGGCTGATCAATAAAGCCAGCGATGATATCTCCGCCTATAATGTGGCGACATACCCAAAGCTGAAAGACGATCTGGTACAACAGAACCTGAGTAATATTGCGAAGCAGGATCCGAGGCTTGCAGCAGTGGTTAAGGGAGACAACGGCAAGCTGAATTATGGTGTTGGTTCAGGCTCAAAAACGGAAGCAGATGAGCTGGGGAAAATTTGGGTGGGTGACGGCGCAAGGCCACTTAGTGATGGAAAAGGTTTAATAAGCGCTGATGGAACTCGTGTTTATCGCTATCCTGCATCGAAGCCAAATACACCAGAGGAATTAAGCCCGACAGGTGTTCAGGCTAATTTCGAAACACTAATAGATGGAAAAAAAGTCGGTAATGCACACATGGTGATAACTCAATGAAAGGACAACTCAAATCCTTAGGAGTTAATTCTGCTGATTACACTCCAGAAACTTATCAACCTGAAGAGGTTGACTGCTTTGGTGTATGGATAAATTTGTGTATTGGCCCTGAAAAGCAAGCGGGAGGACATGATTATCAAGTATTAGTTTGTACCCCCGAATGGTTGGCTAAAAACCGCTGGGTACCGGGGTTAATGCGCCACACTCTTCTGGTTCGCAAATACGATCTGGATGAAATTAAAAAGACGATTACAGATTATATCGAGGAGTGCGAGGGGGAAGACTGGATGGAAATAGCGCAAAAACTTTCTCGAGTATTCGCCTGGGAATATGAAGACTACCAGCCTTACAAAGGCTAAGCGAAATTCCGGCCACCGCGCCGGGATTTTTTTTTGCTTCGCAATTATTTCGATAAATACTGAATCCATTCCGGCAGGCTATTTTACGATAGCCTGCTTCTCACCTCAAAATCCCCACACCCCTCGCAAGATTGCATCTTGCATGATTATTGTTTAAATTCATATGGTTAATTGGAAAATGTTATGGTGATTTTAACGCCGGATAATGAAACAGAGTCGCCGACGACTCTACATAGACTCTGATTAGAGTACACTCTAGAGTCTGATTAGAGTATGCCCACATGTAGCAAGGCTTTAAGTGGAGTATACTCTAGAGTGCACTCTGATTTTTACAGGGAGTAGAGTCGTCATTTTTTAGCCATTGAATCTGATGTGAATCCCATAAATATTATTAACGACTCTAATCCGACTCTACAAAAAAGGCGAATAATATCAGTATAAATAACTCTCAAAAATATTTTAATAAAAAATGAACCGTGATGTTTTATTTGTATCGCAGAGAAACGACTGGGTGGATCTACTGTTGATAATTTTTTTTGTTGCGATAGTTAATTCAAATTAATGAAATTTAGTGCAACTTATTGCAACAAGAACTGGCATTAATGAAATTTAATGCAACTTAACGAAACTCCCCTGATTTGGTCTTTAGTTGCATTATCTGACAGAGGCACGTTACCGACTGTATACACAGTCGCGTGCTAAAGGGTTGCCCTTTGAATCCCTTCCATGGGTCGCCAAAAATAAGCCTACTATATTACTTCTGGTATCGTTTTATTTATCGATGCGTAATCATGCGCCCCTGTGCACGGGCGTGCATGATAATGCGGAACAGAGCGTGAGTGATGCATGGTGATGCGTGGGAAAAGCATACAGGAGCATCAGTCATGCGTAACAGTACATTAAAACTGCATCTGCAATATCATGGCAGAGGAAAAATAGTCACAGTGAAAGACAGTCAGGCAGTCGGTCCTGCCTCCGACCCGAAAAGCCTGTATAACCTGCTGCTGCGGTTCGTGGCGTGGCGACGGGAGCGCAACTGGTCAGAAACCACGCTTAAGGTGCAGACCCATCACAGCTACCGCTTCATCCTGTGGGCGGCTGAACGCGGTCTGCACCATCCGGCAGAGATAACGCGTCCGGTGCTGGAACGCTACCAGCGTCATCTGTACCAGTACCGCAAACGCAACGGCGACCCGCTGACCACCCGGACCCAGCGCACGGCCGTACAGCCGATACAGGTGTGGTTCCGCTGGATGACCCAACAGAACCTGTTACTGGCGAACCCGGCGGCAGACCTTGAGCTGCCGAGACTGGAAAAGCGCCTGCCGCGTTACATCCTGAGCGTGGATGAAGTGGAGCAGGTGCTGGCGCTGCCTGACCTGACGACTCCCGGCGGTATCCGTGACCGGGCGCTGATGGAAGTGCTGTGGTCCACGGGCATACGACGCAGCGAGGCCGCAGGACTTGAGGTATACAGCGTCGATGCGAACCGCCGCACCCTGACCATCGTGCAGGGCAAGGGAAAGCAGGACCGTGTGGTGCCGGTGGGTGAACGTGCGCTGTGGTGGATACAGCGTTATCTGCATCATGTGCGGCCGCAGTTGCTGGTCAACCCACACTGTAAAGCACTGTTCATCGCACTCGATGGCGTGGAAGGGCTGGGACCGAACGGCATCACTAACACCGTCAGTCACTACATGAAAGCTTCCGGGCTGGTTGCGCACGAAAGCTGCCACCTGTTCCGTCACGCGATGGCGACGCAGATACCGGGGAACAGCGCAGACCTGCGCTGGAGACAGGCGATGCTGGGCCATGCCAGTGTTGAATCCACGCAGATTTATACGCAGGTATCGGTGCGGGCGTTACAGGCGGTGCATGCCACGACGTACCCGGCAGAGCGTGACGCAGAAGTGCTGACAGATGACGTTGCCGCAGGCATCAATAGCGGTGACAGTCTGAGTGCAGAGAGCGTGTTCACCCGTCTGTCGGAGAAATACAGATGCATGGCAAAAGATGACAATACGGAAGAGTGACATCATAATGACAACACAACTGACACCACGTGAGGTTATGACGATGAGCAGCACTATCCACTTCCGTATCGACGAAGAAACCAAGCGGCTGGCAATGCAGGCCGCAGAGCGCCAGCAGATGAGCCTGACGGAACTGATGCGCCAGCGGGCCGAAGAGCTGGCCGCAGAAGAGCGCCGCTACCAGAACAGCGAGCATGAAGGCTGGCTGGAAACACAGATAGCCCAGGCGTTCAGCCGCCATGATGCAGGTGAAGGTGAGTACATCAGCAATGATGATATGGAAAGCCGGATGAACACGCTGAAACAACAGGCCATGCGGGGTAAGCGTGAGCATCAGGGTTGAGTGGGAAAAACGCGCACAGCATGACAGAGAAAACCTCTTCCGGTACCTGAACCGCGAGGCGGGGGCAATGGTGGCTATCGCGGCTGACGACCGTCTGGCAGGTATGGTCACTATTCTTGCGGAAAACCCGCTTGCCGGAGTGAAAGCCGGACGTTTAGAGAAGCAGCGTAAACTGGTGGTGCCGCACTTCCCGTTCATCATCGTGTATGTCGCAGAAAGCGCTCGTATGCGCATCCTGCGTGTACTTCACACCTCCCGCAAGATAGCCGGGCAATACAGCCAGGGCTGAGGCCCGCAGAGGATAAATAATACAAATGGTTTGCTGGTATACCTAAGAAAAGAGTAATTAGATAAACGGATAGGCACTTACGATGGTGTTGAGAATAACACGCTGGGTGTTGCGCCTCCGGTTCCGGTGCCTGTTCCCGGGGTTCCGGTAAGCCCGGGAGATTAGGTCACCAAAAATGCCAATGACAAAATAGCGTCAGCTGTGGATGATCTGTTTGATGCGATTGATAAAGCCACTCAGTGTAGCTTTGGGCGTGCATGTTCTTCGGATGATTCAAGTTAGGAATCGAAACCCAATGTATCTACGACATTAACCCCATGCTGAAGATGGGCGTGATAGATGAGATGGAGACCTGCTGAAAGGTGGTAAATCTAAAGATACTCAGATCTGGACAGAAACCAAGAAAGCGGAGCCTGTGAGTAATGCTTAGGGGCACTGGACAAAACATGGGAAAGAATTTCCGGAGTATCAAAATGCAAAACAATATGCGGAAGCCACTCATACCTTTGTAAATAATCCGCCCGCAGGTACGCTTACAACAACACGTAAAAACGGTGATACGATTTATTACAACCAATCATCTAATACTTTTGCCGTAAAAAATGCTGACGGCGTGCCAAAAACAATGTTTAGACCGGATCCAAAAGATCATGGTTATCCAACAAATTTGGACTATTTCAATGCACAAAAATAATGAGCTATATATTTGTCGTATATGTGGTTCCGAACAGGTAGATGCTCCCTGGGGTGATGATGGTGAATCACCAACATACGATATATGTGATTGTTGTGGAGTAGAGTTTGGCTATGAAGATTCAACCTTACAGGGAATTAAGATGTACCGGTCGAAATGGTTAGATAATGGTGCCAAGTGGTACCATAAAAAATCTGAGCCTGAGAGTTGGCCCTTAGAAGAGCAGTTATCTCATGTACCAGCTAAATATCTATAAACTAAATCCCGGCCTTAGCGCCGGGATCTTCTCTTTTCCGTCAGCCCATAACCGGCTCGATCACCAGTCGTCCCTCTTCCACGCTGACAAAAACCGGCGTGTCGGTGCTGAATCCCGCCTCTCTCAGCCAGTTACCGTTCAGGTGCAGACTGGGTTGGCAGGAATAGTACGTAGTCCTTTGGGAGTATGCTCTTTAATAGCACCGGGAAAATGGAAAATGGAAAACGGGGAGCAAAATCGCGTATCAGGGCACTGGTGCCTCTCCATTAAAATACAGTGGAGAAAGTACTTCTAACCTGCTGAGTGTGCTGGAAAAACTCTGCGCGGCCTGCTGAATCCGCGTCAGAGAGAGTTGTTGTTGAGAATAACTCAATGTCTGGGCTTGTGCCGCCTCGCGTACAGCAGGATACTTCTCTGGCGTTTGGTCCGAATCAACAAGGAAAGAGTGCCGAAGAGGTTGGTGATGCAATAGATGCTTCTCATATAGGGCCGTCATGGGGGACTGAATATAAAGTTCACCCCACAGTGCAAGCGAGTGTCAATGGCGGTTTACTTGTGAAAGGTGAGACTTTCGGTACCACAATAGATGACAATCATTTTTCAGCTAACGGTGGAGATTCCACTACTGTTGGATTGCAAACTGGGGGTTCCGTAGGCTTAAATTTTGGCCCATATTTGCAAGGTACTTTTGGAACACCAACTAGTGATTATTCATTCAATGCAAGCATGGGGCTGGGACATTCAGTGTGACCAATAGTAAAGATGGTATTAGCTTGTATATTGGAGTCGGCCCATCTTGGGGTATATCTGGAACAAAATTTAATGGTGTAGACGTTAATGGAAGCGGGACAAAGGAGGTTTATCGACATGACTTTAAATAATTCAAATTTATTCATGACGCTTGCTGCATTATTCATGTTGATCACAAGTGTTTTTTTTTGTTCATTTTATATATAAGGTAATTGGGGGTGTTAAGTTCGGAAGAGACTTTTTTTATTCTTTGATTTCATGCTCTTTAGCTCGGGATGGAAGGCTAACGGGGCCGCTATTACAATGATTCTTTCATTTGCTTTCTTATCTTTTTCTGATTTTTTTAGATCTGGAGGGGCGGGGAATCTTGCTGAGGAATTAGCATGGATGATACCTGTTATTCTATTATTTATTCACTGCAGGTATTGCTCAGGGATAACTTTTTCAGAGTGGTCAAAAAACACTTATATTTAGAGAGTTTTTTTTGAATTTAGCTTTAAAACCACGTTACATAATACTGTGGGTGGTCAGGCTGGCTTACATTTTGTGGGTGTATTTGCATTTATTTAAATAGTTATATCTCAAGTTGAGAATAACTATCTTAGCAGCAAACAGATAGGTGCCTGGTCTGCTGAAATGAAATCCTGTAAGGTCGGCGGCGGTGACTGTGATGGCATTATCAGAAAGTATGAGGAACAAGTACCTCCCAGCAACAGCAGCTTATCAGAGACTGTGCGATCAATCCTACGACTTGACAGCAGAAATATGGTGATGTGCTGGCTGATAGCATGGCGGTAGCGGAGCTGATCGGCCAATATATGAGACGACGATAATGACAAGAAATATAATATCGCGGTAACGGTTGGCAACAATGGATTTATCGTCGGAGCAAACCTTAGAGGTGCGGTGAAATGAAAAAAATAAAACTAATGGCTGACTATCAATGTCACCCATTATGGGGAATGGAATCAGATGATTTTGGTGACATATCTCCTGATGATTTGCCTATTTCTTTAGAACTTAAGAATAACTTGCATGATTGGGCTGCGAGATATGATTTGACTCTTAATATGGATGATCCGGCCTCGTCTGGGTTTGAAAATGAAATGATGGAGAGTGTTTTCATTGAGGATGGCAGGAAGCTAGCAATAAAGTTACAAGAAGAACTCGGTAGCAGCTACAACGTAGTTTATCAATTCTGACCACCATGTGCGGCCGCAGGTGCAGGTCAATGCGCACTGTAAGGCGCCGTTAATCGCACTCGACGGTGTGGAAGGACTGGGGCCGAACGGCGTCACTAACGCCGTTAGCCCCTACATGAAAGCTTCCGGGCTGGGAGCGCACGGAAGCTGTCACCTGTTCCGCCACGCGATGGCGACCCAGATGCTGGAAAACGGCGCAGACCTGCGCTGGATACAGTCGATGCTGGGCCATGCCAGTGTTGAATCCACGCAGATATACACGCAGGTATCGGTGCGGGCGTTACAGGCGGTGCATGCCACGACCCACCCGGCAGAGCGTGAAAGCACGGGCGATACAGAATAAACCTGGCAACGCATATCCCGCGGCTTTACTGACAACAGTCACTTACAGACGCTTCTAAGGCGTGTGTCGTGGCATCACGTCTTCATGCTGATGTGATAATGGTGCGGCAGCGTCTCCGGGCCAAAAACGCATGTCGGGGCAAAATTGTTACAGCTTTTCCTGATAATGGCTTGATACCGAGAAGTTATAAAAAGATTAAACAATTATGGTGTTTAAATGATTGATTTAGATTAAAAAATATTTTTTAGGCGACCTTTTTAAGGGGTGGTTAGATAATGAAATGCTTCAGGATGCCGTAGGGTATGTAGGGCATGGTGAAAGAGGGGTTAGCTTTTGAAACGATTTGCGATCATTTAAGCGAGTATGAAGTACCGATTAGTCAGTCTGAGTATGATTTAGCTATAAATATTTGTAATGATCTTAAAATGGATGTTAATGACATTAGCTTAAAACATTTAAGAAAATTAATTATCCAGTAAACATTCCCGACTGTCGTCGAAGATGAGGTTGGGCTGAAAGCCGGTAACAACGTCGATATTGTGGCGGCGACCAACAGCAACACCGACTGGCGCTTCAAAGAGGAGAAAAAAAGCGGCCTGATGGGAACCGGTGGAATTGGTTTCACCATCGGCAGCAGTAAATCCACGCACGATCTCCGTGAGAAGGGCACTACTCAGAGCCAGAGCTTTAGCACCGTGGGCTCAACGGGCGGCAATGTTGATATCGCGGCCGGTAATCAGCTCCATGTCGGCGGCGCGGATCTGGTGGCGGGCAAAGATCTCGCGCTGAAGGGCGATAGCGTCATCATCGAACCGGGGCACGATAAACGCACGCGTGATGAGACGTTTGAACAAAAAGCCAGCGGCCTGACAGTCGCCCTTTCGGGTGCGGTAGGGAGCGCGATTAACAGCGCGGTGCAGTCGGCGCAGGCCGCGAAAGAGGAAAGTGATGGTCGCGTGGCGGCGTTGCAGGCCACAAAAGCGGTGCTCTCCGGCGTGCAGGCGGGACAGGGTGTCGCGCTGGACGCCGCCAGGGGTGAACAGCCTGAAAACACCAATACAATTGGTGTCAGTGCCTCGCTGACCACGCAGAAGTCTAAATCTGAACAGCATGCGAAAAGCGATGCGGTGACGGGCAGCACGCTGAATGCGGGCAATAACCTCTCCATCATCGCGAACGGGAAAGGCAAAGGCCCGAATAGTGGCGATATTGTGATCGCGGGCAGCCAGCTGAAAGCGGGCGGCGACACCACCCTGGATGCACAGAACGATATTGTGCTCGCAGGGGCAGCGAACACTCAGCAAACCAGCAGCAAGAACAGCAGCAGCGGTGGGGGCGTTGGGGTCGGTATTGGCGTCGGCAGCGGTGGCTGGGGCATCAGTGTATTTGCCAACGCTAACTCTGCGCACGGCAAGGACAAAGGCAACGGTACCGACTGGACCGAGACCACGATCGACAGCGGCAAAACCGTGACCATCAACAGCGGGCATGACACGGTACTCGACGGGGCGCAGGTCAACGGCAATACAATTATCGCTGACGTCGGTCACGACCTGCTGATGAGCAGCCAGCAGGACACGAATAAATACGATAGCAAACAGACCAGCGTGGCGGGAGGAGGCAGCTTCACGTTTGGCTCCATGACCGGCTCGGGCTACATCAGCGTCAGCCAGGATAAGATGAAGAGTCGCTTCGACTCCGTGGCCGAACAGACCGGGCTGTTTGCCGGTGCTGGTGGCTTCGACATCACCGTTGGCAATCACACTCAGCTCGACGGTGCGGTCATTGCTTCGACGGCGACGGCAGATAAAAATAGCCTCGACACCGGGACGCTGGGCTTTAGTGATATCCACAACGAGGCGGATTTTAAAACTCAGCACGCGGGCGGCTCGTTTAACAGCGGGGGCAGTATCGCCGGGCAGTTTGCCAGCAATGCGGCAAGTACCCTGCTGGCAGGCGGTGGGAGCAAAGGCCACGCAGAGGGAACATCTCAGGCAGCAATCTCTGACGGCTCTGTCACCATCCGCGATAAGGCCAGCCAGAAACAGGACGTGGCAGACCTGAGTCGCGACACGGCGCATGCCAATGACAGCATCAGCCCGATCTTCGATAAGGAAAAAGAGCAGAACCGCCTGAAAGCGGTGGGGCTTATCAGTGATATCGCGGGTCAGGCCGCAGACGTAGCCAGATCGCAGGGCGAGCTGGCCGGGCGTAAAGCAGCGAAAGACCCGGCATCACTGGAAGAAGCACGCCAGCAGCTGGCTGTTGAAGGAAAAGCGGTCACAGATGCTGCTGTGGAACAACGTGCGTACAACAATACGTCGTCGCTCTATGGCACGGGTGGTGCGGTTCAGCGCGGTATTCAGGCAACCACAGGAGCCCTGACCGTGCTGGCTGGTGGTGGCGACCTTGCGGGCGCACTGGCAGCGGCATCGGCCCCGGAGCTGGCAAATATCATCGGGCACCATTCTGGCCTCAGCGACAATGACGCGCTGATAGCTCATGCGCTGCTGGGCGGCGTGGTGGCCTCGTTGCAGGGTAAGAGTGCCGGTGCAGGTGCTGCGGGAGCATTGACGGGAGAACTTGCCGCACGCGCCATAAAAGCGCAATTTTTCCCGGGTAAAGATAACCGCGATCTGGATGAAGCGGATAAGCAACTGGTCAGCAACCTTGCAACGCTAGCATCGGGACTGGCAGGGAACATCGTCAGCGGTAACGCCAGTGGCACGACGGCGGGCGCTCAGGCCGGGAAAAATGCGGCTGAGAATAACTCGCTGAGTGATATTGCGCAGGCGCAGGCTGAAGGCAAGACGCTTGAGCAGAAGGCAGGCGAGTACGTTGAGGCCGAAAACGAGCGATATAAAAAGGCAAACTGCGGCGGAATGAGCGCCGAAGCCTGCTCGGTGAAGATGTACGAAGAGCGGCGTGAAGCGCTGAAAGAAACGGGATCACTGGGCGCTGACTTCGTGCCTGTTGTGGGTGATATCAAAAGCTTTGCGGAAGCGCAGTCGGCACTGGATTATCTTGCGGCGGCAATTGGGCTGATACCGGGTGCAGGTGATGCGGCAGGTAAAGCTATCAAGGCAGCAGAAACGGCGCTGAAGAAAGGTGATGTGGCTGAAGCTTCAAGACTGATTAATAAGGCCAGTGATGAGATTCAGGCAGTCAAGCCATTAGATGTTGGTTCATATAGAGAACTTAAAGATCGTTCAGTAGTTGGCGACGGATTAGAGCACGATCATATCCCATCATTTGCTGCTATCCGTCAGGCAAAAGAAAATGAGCTGGGGAGAAAGTTAACTCCAGCAGAAGAAAAAACCTTATATAACAATGCAACAACTATTGAAGTACCTAAAGATGTACATCAGGCTGGCCCTACTTATGGTGGTAAAAATACTCCATCCCAGGTAAAACAAGACGCAATAAATCTTTGTGGTGCAGAATGTCGTGATACAGATGCATTGAGAAAGAATATGCTGGATCGGGGATATGATCCTAAGCTGGTCGATGATGCAATAAGACAACTCAAGGAAAGAAATACTCAAACAGGAGTAACAAAATAATGTTGATATGGAATGAATTTATTAAGTTATTAGGTTGCTCAAAACTTGATGGTAAGTTTATTGAAATTTCAAGTGATTTTAATGAGTTGCCTGCAATTGAGGAGAGTGTTTTAGGTGACAGAAATTATTACTCTTTTTTACATTCAGGTGTTTCATTTTTATTAGAAGATGAAGTTGTAGATCAGATTACTTTTTATGCAAAGCAGGGCGAGGGTTTTTCTGAGTATAAAGGGGAGCTACCAGTATCGATTAACAGTTCGGAGCATGAGGCTGTTCAAATATTAGGCCACCCTTCGGCTTCAGGTGGTGGGAAAATGGATGCGCTCATGGGTTATATTGATCGTTGGATAAAGTATGAAAAAGATGGGTATGCCCTTCATTTACAATTTAATCAGAATGATAATTTATCCAGAGTTACCCTTATAAAATAAACATAAAATCCCGGCCACCGCGCCGGGATTTTTTTCGCCAGTCGTCTGCCGCGCGGTTGCCACGGCTGCGCTGAGAATAACTCACTGTCTGCTAAAGATGAGAAACAAAGGCAGGATGCGAAGTGGTCACTTCCGTACATCAAAGATGCAGACCAGAAAGCGAAGGCTGAAAAACTGGTTGCTGATCTCGATGCGAAAGATAAAGCGTTCGATACTGCGCTGGATAAAGCCTGTAATGGAGTGTCGCCAGATGCCTGTAAGGGGATGCGTCAGGAACTGGCGGCGATGGGCCGGAGCTATGATGAGCAGATGGACGGGCAGTATGTTGGTACTCTTGGCAGCGTGTACAAGGACGGTACCGATAAAATTGCCGGGCAGCAATGGCAATACGCTACTGCCGATGCGAAAGCACAGCGCGATACCGATGTTCAGCGTATTGTGCAGAACTGGGGTGTAAGCCTGGAAACGGCCTCAACGCTTTACGACACAATGACTGTCATCCATACGACTGCGGCGATTGGTGGGGCGGGGAAGCTCCTACTGCTGGTTCAATTAGAGACGTGAATCCTGGATACCCTGAGCCCGGTCGTACGCACAACTGTGTAAACTGTGCCGTAGCAACGGATGCCACTTTAGCGGGTAATCCTGCATCTGCATTGCCTATAAATTCAACAGCAGGAGTTTCATTAACTGTTCTTGAGAGGCAATTTGGGAATAGGTTTGTAAATATATCCACTCCTGATGCCATTGCGCAGAAAATGTTAGATGCGGGGAATGGAGCTAGAGGTATTATTTATGGCTCTTATGGTCCAGATCAGCCAGGGCATGTATTCAATGTCGTTAACCAAAATGGGACAATTCGGTTCCTGGATGGTCAAACTGGTAAAGTTGCTGATCTTAGCAAATTCGAGTCATTCAAAATGTTGAGAACTAATTAATGATTACATTTGAAGATGCTATACAAAAAGCCCATCACTATCTAGGTGATGCTGATATCCCTGTGGTGATAACGTCTTTAGGACGTTTTTCTGAAGGGTGGTTTTTTTGCTTTCAGTCCCGAGAGTATCTCGAAACAGGAGAAACTTCTGCATTACTTGCTGGAAACGCTCCTTTTATAGTTGATAAAGACACGGGTGAGATTCATGTGTTTGGTACCGCACATCCTCTAAAAGAATATCTGCAAAATTACGAAGAACAGAAAAAAAAGTAAGTTAGATGAATCCCGGAATCAAAGGTGGATTCACATATGACGGGAAAGCTTCGGATTAATCTAACGATCCAAATAGGACTTAGGTTAGCCGAAGCGGTAGCTTGCTCAGGCGAAAAAGGCGCGTCGGGGCAAAAAGTTGCCGTTCCGGAATTACAACAGAGAAAACGGATTTAGATATCTTATAGTAAAGGTAAAAACAGTTATCATCACAGCAAAGTGCACAGGATCGAGTTGTTGTTGAGAATAACCTGCTCGGTAAGGCTCTGGTAGAAGGGTGTGCGATTGCAGCTCCCTGTCGTACAAAAGTCGCTGAACAGTTGCTGGAAATCGGGGTCAAAGCCGGTATTACTGGCGCCGTGGCGAAAACACTTGCCGACAAGCTGACTGCTGATGAACTGGATCATCTTGTTACCCTTGAAATGATGGGTAATGATGAGGTCACCAGTAAGTATCTCAGTTCGCTGCAGGATAAGTACGACTCTGGAAATGCCGCCAATCCAAATATTGGCAAAGATCTGACAGATGTGGAGAAGGCTGAGTTGGGTGGTACCGGTTCAGGAACCGGTACACCACCACCGCCGGAAAATGATTCTAATCAGCAAAATAAGAACGCTGAACAAAAGCTGAATCAGAAGCAGGAAAGCTCAATCAGGAAGATTGATAATTTGATAAAAAACTCGATCAAGGATCATGATATTACTGGTACGTTGAAAGATATGGATGGTAATCCGATAATAAAACCAGATAGCGGTGGGAAATATTGGAATCATATGAAGGAAATGCAAGACACTCTCAATGGGTTGAAAAATCATGCGAACACCTTAAAAAATGTCAATAATCCCGAAGCGCAAGCAGCATATGGAAGAGCAACTGATGCCATTAATAAACTTGAATCAGCAATAAAGGGTCATGGTATATGACAACATTTAGAGAGTTGTTATTGGTTAATAATAGTAATTATGAACCCAACAGTCGTTCTTCTTTGGATGAATGGTTTAGCGGAATTCTGGATGTCCCTATCGATGAATTAGAAGTTGGTGATGTTGCTAGAGCAATAAGACAAGATATATTTTTGGAATATATTTTGCCAAAGGCTGAAATTATTTTACAGAAAGATCCTCTGGCTGGGGAAGACTATGATGGACAATTAATATCCTCTATAGCTTCTTTAGGTCATGGTGAGATAAAGTCTTCGTTGCCTTCTCTTCGACGCATTAGTTCTTTCTTAAATCAATTGGATAAAACCAGTCTTGATAGCCAAGTGGTTATGGACATAGTAAAGATAGATAAATTATCTCATACCTAAAGACGATCCCGGCCCTTGCGCCGGGATCGTCTTTTACCCGTCAGCCCTTAACCGGCTCGATCACCAGTCTTCCCTGTTCCACGCTGACTATCACCGGCGTATCGGTGCTGAATCCCGCTTCTGCCAGCCAGTTGCCGTTCAGGCGCCGGCTGGGGCCGCTGGAATAGTACGTGGTCATGCAGGTGCGGGGGTCAAAATGCCGGATACTGACATAACCGATCTTCATCCGCCGCGTGCTTTGGAAAGGGTTCTCTGTGACGTTGAATCGCGCTTACCCGAGCCAGCGGCCATTGATGGTCAGTTGAGGCAGCGGGTTCGGCTGACCTTGGTTGGGCCGCCAGTAGCCCACAGTGTAATAGTGCGTCTGTAGCTCGCAGGCGGCAGTTGTGGTGTTACGATAGTGAGCTAAACAAAATTAAGGACTGATATATGTTTGGTATCTTCCCTGAGGATAAGCAGAATGACATTGATGGTGCGATTTTTGCACCTGCGTCAATCGTTATTGGTGACTTTAGAGAATCTATGAATATTCCCTTAAGTTACTGGAATATTAATGATTATAAAAAAAGTTGGTTGAAGTCACTTGAAGAGGGATTAATAAAGAGAAACCATGCAGCTCTTGCTGTCTCAATCTATGAGCCTGAGCTAGCAAATTTTGTTTTTGTTTGGGTGTTATACTTTAAGGCTGAAATAGTTCATGTGCAAAATAGCATTATCTTTCTTGAGGAGCACAAAATTTTTTCTCCGGAGAAGATAAACGAATTTATTGATGAGCGAACTACTCATAATGAAGAGGGTATGAAAATATCTGAATGGAGAAGTGATCTAGACAGTGTTTTAGATTTTTATAAGAGCCTGAAACGTTAAATGACAAATCCCGGCCACCGAGCCGGGATTTTTAGCGCCTATCCTCTGCCGCGCGGCAGCCACTGCTGCGCACGGCTTTACCGCTCAACTGCGGGAAAGGGTAACAGCGATCTGGATGAAGCGGATAAGCAACTGGTCAGCAACCTGGCAACGCTAGCATCGGGACTGGCGGGGAACATCGTCAGCGGTAACGCCAGTGGCACGACGGCGGGCGCTCAGGCCGGGAAAAATGCGGTTGAGAATAATGCTCTTTCTGTACCAGCCCCTATCCCGGTCCCAATTCCAGGCGTTCCTGTTAGTCCTGGTGATAAAGTCATCAAAGATGCTAACGATAAAATGGCTTCTTCCCTGGATGATGTTTTTGATGCCATTGATAAGGCGACACAATGTAGCTTTGGAGGTGCATGTTCTTCGGATGATATAGACCAGGAAACTGGACCTAATGTCGGTAAAAATCTTACTGATGATGAAAAAGCTGAGTATGGTGGAACTGGAACTGGAACTGGAACTGGAACTTCAGGTGGACATGGGCCTGAAGATGAGGAAAATGCCAGGAAAAATGAGTCTACGGGTAACCCTTAAAATAGGGCAGAGTACGAGAGGTATGTTGATTCTTTACGAGCGTCAATGGAAAAACCAAATGTCCAGAATGAGAATCTGAGTAATATAATCGATGATTTATATAGACCTAAAGCTAAGATCGGAAGCGGGAGCACTGCTGATGCGGTCCGGTACGAAATAGCCACTGGCGAAAAAGTCGGTGGTAGAGGTCATATTGAAAAAGCTGAAACTTATTCAAAAGCTTTACAGGATTGGTTAAACAAAAACCCGCAAGCTTCGACAAGTGATAAAGCCGCTGCTGAAAATGTTCTTAAAGACATGCAAAATGCACTTAAGGGTAAATGATGAACAGTTTAACAAATAGTTATATAAGTATGTTTACTGAACGATCAGTGTATATAAAGAATGCAGTTAATCGATGCCTGGATTATTGGGCGCCTGAACAAGCTCCGTTAATATTGCTGTTTTCCGTAATAGGGAAATCTCTTGTAAATCAGTTTAACATGTTTAACGACGCTGATAAGGCCATGTTGTTCCAACATATAGAAGATGGAATGCTATCCAATGATGATGATTTGGCCACAGCGGTAGCTACCGGGTTGGTTGAGTCTCTTGTAAATGCATCAGATGGAAATGATGAATTATGGGGTAAGATTGTACAAAATCTTGGAATAGAATCTCAAAAGCATGCTATAGCCTGGAGAAATTTCGGGCAATAAAAATATCAGAGCGGTTTTCGGTAAAAATGCAGTGGAGAATAACTCGCTGGCGAGTGTACTGGCGGCGGCAATCAAAGAAACCTGTAGCGGAAATACACCACTGTCCTGCCAAATGGCTGTAGCTGCAATAGATACCTTGATGTCCGGTGGTGTACTCCCTTCCCTATGCTATTTCTGTTGTAACAGAAAGGATTAAACCAATGATGTATATTTATATTCTGCTTTTTATCTCACTTTCTGCGTTTACCATGGGAACAGTAATATTTTATCGATTCAGTAAAGCGACAAAAAGAAGCCTGCAAGCGCCTTTCACGTCACTACATTTTTTTGATGCCATCTTTTTCGGGCTGGGAAATAAGCGCGATATGAATATTGCCGCCAGTTGTTTTATCATTTTTTTACTGGGGGGATGGGGGATGATTTATGTAAAAAAACAACCCCACTTTTGGGGAAGCCCCGACAGTTATTTTGGCCTGGGTATTGCCGGGATTGTTTTTTTAATCTTGCACTGTCGATATCGCGCGAAGAGCGAGAATATCAAAAATGACGGTCTGGCCCCCATGAAAGAACTCATAAATTTCCGGCGTTCTGGCCTGACGAGCCCTTTTTTATGGTTGAGTCGGATAGGGTATCTTGGGCCCTTTATTGGTATGATGCGCTGAGTTAACACGCTGATACTGAATCACGTTATGCCTGTCGTGCGATCCGGGTTTCCCCCTCCTCCATCGACAGTTGATAGAGCGAAAACGCGCAGTGTTTTTCGATTAAATTCGCCAGTTCCGGCGAGTGGCTGGTGAGCCAGATCTGCGAGTAGCGGCTGGCTTCGGCAATCAGGCTCGCCAGCGCGGGCAGCATTTGCGGATGCAGGCTATTTTCCGGCTCGTTAAGGGCGATAAAGGCCGGCGGGCGCGGGCTTAACAGCGCCACCGCCAGGCACAAGAAACGCAGCGTACCGTCTGAAAATTCTGCCGGTTCCAGCGCCCGGCTTAACCCTTCACGCTGCATCATCATCCGAAAACGTCCGTCGGAATTGTCGCTGTAAAACACGCAGCCGGGAAACGCCTGATCGAGGATGCGCATCAGCAGCAGTTCGTCGCCAATTTCTACAATCGTCTGGAACGCTGCCGCCAGATTTGCCCCGTCGCTGGCTAAGACGGGTGACCGGAATCCCACCTGAGGGGCACGCATCGCCGAGCCGGAAGAGACGGAAAATTCGTGGTAAAAACGCCAGTTGCGCAGTGCTTCACGCATCTGTGATACCTCGGGGTAAAGATGCGGCTCGCCCAACTGCCCAAACACCGATTCATTCTCGTAAAGCGTGCCGCTGTGGGTCACTTTCTCGTGATGAACGTTGTTAAGAAAAACGGTCTGGTTTTTGCGCTGCATCAGGCGCGACGAGGGGCGACGATGGTGATCGCTGAGCCAGATGGTCTCTTCTTTAATGACCGGGTCGAGCTGGAATTGAGAGGGATAGGGCAGCTTTTCGACAAATCCCACCTGAAGTTCGTATTCGTAGGTTTCGGTTTCCACCGCCAGATTCACGCGGCGTAGCTGGTCGCTGCGCGTTTTTCCCGCCCAAAATACCTTTAAAATGCCGCCTTCATTCGCCAGTGCCTGCGAAAACTGACCCTGCGCCGCGCTGTGCAGCAGGTGAATCGCTTTATAAATATTCGACTTACCGGTGCCGTTCGGCCCAAAAACGATATTGAGCTGTTCCAGCTCCAGCGACATACGGCGAATGGAGCGGTAGTTTTCAATGTGCAGCGTTCTGATCATTACTGGCATCCGATGTTGTTTTAACCTGTATATAATAACAGTATTTTTATCGATACCAAAAAAAGACGACAGTGAGGATGTCGTCTAAAGGTATTACGTGTTCGGACCTCTCGGGCTAGGGGCCTTCGCGTTATGAAATCGTCAGGCGATCGCCAGGCGCAGGCCCAGCTCATCGGGATAGGGGTTAAAGTAGTTTTGCGTCAGGAGATAATCGTCCGGATGCTCGGCCAGATAGTGCTTCAGCAGCGTCAGCGGTGCGAGAATCGGTAACAATCCGGCGCGATAGTTCAGGATCACTTCACGCAGCTCGAGGCGCTGGCGCGTGTTGAGCTGTTCGCGGAAATAGCCCTGGATATGCATCAGCACGTTGGTGTGATTTTTCCGGGAGGCGGGCTGTTTCAGAATCGCCATCAGCTTTTCCCGATAGGCTTCGAAAAAAGCGTCCAGATCTTTCCATTCATGCATGGCGGCAACGAACGGACCAATCTCACGGTATCCGGCTTGATTGTGTGCCAGCAGCTGCAGCTTGTAGCGGCTGTGATAGGCCAGAAGCGCACGGCGGGTCAGACCGCTGGCGCGTACGGCGTTCAGCTCGTGAAGGGCAAAAACGCGCGCAATGAAATTCTCCCGCAGCACCGGATCGTGCAAGCGTCCGTCCTCTTCCACCGGCAACCACGGATACCGCGCCATCATGGCGGCGGTAAATATGCCACTTTCTTCCTTCGCGCCTCGATTCCCCGCTTCATCGTAAACTCTCACCCGCTCCATACCGCAACTTGGCGATTTGGCGCAGACGATAAATCCATCCAGATTCGCGATTGACGGTAAATATTGCGCGGCAAAATCCGCCATTTTATCGGTCACATCGTCATGGGGAGCATGGGTGAAGCGCATGCGAATATCGCCGACAGGCGTTTTCACCAGGCGCAGAGCAGGTCGTGGGACAGGTAGGCCAATCGCCATCTCGGGGCAAACCGGTTTGAACGTTACCTCTTTTGCCAGGGCGTCCATCACAAAACCCATCCGTTTGTGGCCGCCATCAAAGCGCACGGCCGATCCGGTCAGGCATCCGCTGATACCGAGTACGGGTTGATTGTTCATGACGTCACCTCTGGCTACCTGTTATGGGCTGATGAAAACAGTATAGCTAAAACTTAGACAAATGTGTTTTATTGTCTAAGTTTTATTGAGGTTTAATTTTATTTTCCTTAATAATCAATGTTTTTGTGGCGTTAATTTTTGGTTTAAACGCCACAAATTGTTTAGCTTCCTTTGTAAGTGGAGTAGCCGTACTGGCTCAGCAGCAGAGGGATATGCAGCTTTTCATTGGTGCGGGTGACGGTGAATTGCACCGGGATTTCCGGGAAGAATGAATCCAGCTTTTGGCTGCGGAAGTATTCGCTGGTTTTGAACGTCACTTTGTAAACCCCAGGCTGCATATCCTGCTCCTGCGGATAAAGCGATTTGATGCGTCCGTCAGGGTCGGTTTTCGCGCTTGCCAGCGTGGTCCAGCTGTTCTGCTGCTGTTTTTCCAGCGTTACGGTGACGTCAGGTGAGGGTAACCCGGTCTGCTGATTAAGAATGTGCACGCTCAACGTGCCGACCGGGGCGCTAAACGCCGCCGGAATGAATGCCAGAGAAGAGAGAACAATAAGGCCAGAAATCTTATTCATGTTGAAATCCTGTCAGATGAAAATAACAGGAAAAAATTTAGCACTCTACGGGAAAAATAATATTCAACTTTCCGTGATAACTGGTACGTCCGTTATTTTTACAAGGTGACGACCTCGAGGAAATTAACCTGTTCGCGCCATTTCTCTATTTGTTTTTTACGTGCAATGGTTAATTTGCCACTGGTGATCAGCAGCCATTGGCGTTCGGGAAACATTTCAGGTGCCAGCGCCGCAGGCGAAAGTGGAAGCACATCGATACGATGGCCCTGGCCGGTGCGCTTGAGCGCTTCGAGCCAGATTTCACACGGGTCGGTGAGGTGCCAGCCGGTCAGCAGGAAATTATCGCCGCGCGCTTTGCGATCGCCTTCCAGACAAAACGAGGTGTAGGAAATAATAATGCCGTCCAGCACCTCGCGCAGCGTCATCATGGTCGGTGTGTTGGCCGAGACAGAACTGCGCAGCGGCCGCAGGACTTGCGTCACCAGTTCCGGGCGCGGATATTCACGGCCCGCATCGTAAATCAGCTGGCGCAATGATTCGATTTTGCCTTCTCTGAGCCGCTGGAGCATCGACTCCTGCAATGTGACCCAGTTGTTGGTCCGTCGCACGCCAGGGCGCGCCAGCAGCGGTTTGACCTGACTGACGGGCACGCCTTTTTTCACCCAGTCGAGAATTTTGAGCGCCTGTTGCACATCGTCATCGCTGTAAAGCCGATGCCCGCCATCGGTGCGCAGCGGTTTCAGCAGACCATAGCGGCTCTGCCATGCCCGAAGCGTGGTGGCGTTGATTCCGCAAAGTCTGGCGAATTCGCCGATGGAGTAAGACATGGATACGTCCGATCAGAAAGATTAGTCTCAATATACTACGAATATTCGTCGGCTGAATGAAGAGCCTGATGCGTGCACTACACTTATACCCGTCATACTTCACGTTGCAGGGGCGTTGGCATTACTCGTTTTCTCCAGTCAAGTTTTTGACTCACTGTGTCGCCGCCTTCCTGCAACTCGAATTATTTTGGGTATATCTCCCACGAGCATATGAAAGGAGTTCACATGAAGCTATGGCCCGTTTTGACAGGCGTTGCGATCGCCTTGACGCTGGTTGCCTGCCAATCCCCGACGCCACCGAAAGGCGTTAAGCCTATCACCCACTTTGATGCCGGGCGCTATCTGGGCAAATGGTATGAAGTTGCCCGTCTGGAAAACCGCTTTGAGCGCGGGCTTGAGCAGGTCACTGCCACGTACGGTAAGCGCAGCGACGGCGGAATAAGCGTGCTCAACCGGGGCTACGATCCGGTGAAAAACAAATGGAACGAGAGCGAAGGTAAAGCGTATTTCACCGGTGAGCCGACCACCGCCGCGCTGAAAGTTTCTTTCTTCGGGCCTTTCTATGGCGGCTATAACGTGATCGCGCTGGATGATGAGTACCAATATGCGCTGGTAAGCGGGCCGAACCGCGACTATCTGTGGATTTTGTCGCGCACGCCGACCATTCCGGACGCTGTGAAGCAGGATTACGTGAGCATCGCTCGCGGCCTGGGGTTCCGCGTCGACCAACTGGTGTGGGTGAAGCAGTAGCATAACGCGCGGCGTCATTTCGTGCTTTTTTCGTAGGGCAATGGCGCGGCGCGTAGATAGACTTCCGTTTAGGGTCGAACGGGAGATAACGAGATGAACTGGCAACCTTTTCGCGGTGACGCGCCGAAAAACATGACGATTTTTAGCGCGTCATTTCCCGATATTAGCGATCAATGGCCGATGAAAGACGACGTTGTCAGAGAGATTAACGCGCTGAATCAGGCCATGAAGGCTAACCCCGAGCTCTTGCCGCCGCTGCTTGAGGAAGGCGAGAATGGGTTACCAATGCTGACTCCGCGGCATGCCTGGTCTGAACAGGCGTATCGCACGCGTCCGGCGATGGCGGCCTGGCGCGCACGACTTGTCCCCAGGGCGTTAGCGCTGTTTGTGGTGCAAAATCCGCTGGAAGAACGGCTGCCGGAAGGCACCAAAATGGACAGCGAAAGCCGCCAGTGGTTTATTCACGCCAATGATGCCATCGGCGTACGCTCCCGCGCGCAGGTGCTGGCTGCACTGGTCGAAAAATACATCCATAACGATATCGAAAGCGATTGGATAAGCCTGGCGAGCGGCGCGGCTATCCCGGTGCTGGAGGCGCTGCGCACCGCAAAACTGGATGGGCAAAAAGTACATCTTACGCTCGTGGATAACGACCCTGTCGCCTTACGGTGGGCCGAGACAATGGCGGCGCAGGAGGGGTTAAACGTGGGTGAGCAGCTGACGCTGCTGAATCGCCATCTGCTTCATCAATTTATCCGCAACGACGATCTGCTGCTCGAGCTGGGCGAGCATCAGGCCGAACTGGTGGATGCGCTGGGGATTTTCGAATATTTCAACGATGCCGACGCAGTGATTTTCCTGCAGCGCGCTCTGCGGCTGGTTAAACCCGGTGGGGCGGTGATTGTGTCGAATATGCTCACGACCAGCCCGCAGATTGATTTTATCCTCCGCTGCATCGGCTGGGCACCCATCTTCCCGCGCTCGCTACAGCAGTTGCAGGACATTCATATCGCGGCAGGTGTGCCGCCGGAAAACGTCACCGTGGTGGTGCCGAAAGACGGAGTGTATGCGGTGCTGGAGGTGCGGGTTTGAGTATGTGATTCCCTCTCCCGGCGGGAGAGGGGTGGGGGAAGGGGAAAAGCCCGCAGAGACGGCCTCAACCATTCTTTTTTGCAAGTTTAACTAAGAATTCGAAAAATGTGACAAGAGTGACTCCCGAAAAAATATTCATAGATACATAAATATATAACCAGATGTGTTCGAGATTGTCCGAGTAATAATCTGTAAAAAGTACGGGATCGCCAAAATTAAAATAATTCATAAAGCTGGCAAAGGGGATTTGCAGGCGTTGAGCCAACGGATAAAATATTCCACTTACTAAGAGAAGATACATCATCACCAGGAAAGTGAAAGTCCGCAGTAGCCATTTAGCGCGTTTGGACATTGCAAGCCCCATCGGTATTACCGATCACAGTGATATCACCGTAAGCCCACAACTCATTTCCTCCAAGAATTCTATGTTTATGTGCTCGCAAAAGTGCAGCTCTTACCGTGTAAAAATCCGTACTACGAAAGAACGTTATACAACCTTCACTGATTCCTGAACCGTCGGGGCGGGGAGGGTGAAGCCGAAAATGTTTGCGGTTGTAATGGAAAGTACCTATATCAAATCGCATAACATCATCAATAACGCCATCTTTGCGAAAAAGTGCAAACCAGTCGTAATAATTATTCCCCGTGAAGGCATGTTTCAACCATGTTTCAGCACTTGACCGCGCACCCCCAGATGGTCTGTCGACAATCCAATAGCTACCAGGTGGAACGGCTGCATTTGCCAGGTATGAACATTCGGATTTATTTGCTAACTCGCCAAGGCCACTGAATACAGGAAATGAACCAACACCCCCTACATCAATGCGTGCAACACGCCCTTCATCATAAAGGTTATTAAAGTCGACATTACAATGAATCACGCTGTCATCCTCTGATTCCATGAATCTGAGAATTGGATATTTCCGTCAAGATATAACCAAGTGATTTTCTCATAGGCTAAAGATATCGACTCAGTAGGATTGTTATTTAGTCCAGATGTACTTTTAAAATTATGCATTACGGGTGTCACAGCGACAATTTTCACATTGTCGAGAATAAAATGCATAAACTCTTCTTCAATACCCGTCTCGTTAATTCGATACCATTTAATTATTGCTTTCTGAAGTGGTTCTCCTGTTGATACAGCACGATAAAGATACGGTGTTGCTTTATCAAACTCTTTAGAAATACTCAATTGATCATGAACACGAGTTCCGGTGAGCCGACCAAAGTTATGATCGTAGGGGATATGTAACCCATGATTAAAACTCTGCATTTCTATTGCGCCCTTACGCCCAAGAACCTGATTACCGCCCTGGATGAGACTGCCTGATTTATTGTAAAGCCATAAATAAGCGGGGACAGACATGATGATTTCCTTATACTTTTTGTGGTTGAGATTGATTCATACTCTTCTTACAAAAAAGTTTTATGCGAAATCGTGCGGAAAATATTTGGATCTCGTTGGGGGAAAGGGAAATGATGGCCTAGTGATGGTTCTCGCTAGCTTTAAAACCTTTGCATCAGCATGATCCCATCATGAAAATAGAAACTGCAATCCTTTCACAATACAGACGTCTCGTCGTAGTCTGGGAATCCTCCGTTCACGCTATGGATCACTTTTACATGACGGCGGTATCGCGGTATTGCGCCCGTTATTGCTCAACGCTTATCCTCCCAACTTACAGGTCGCGATTGCTTTAGATAACGCCGGAATAATTTATGGCTTTTAGCCGTCGATGAAAAAGTATCGAAATGCCTTTATCGACGATGCAATCCGCGGAAAGATGTAGGGGAATTATTGCTGAAATATGCCTTTTACCATGTTGACGCGAATGAGGTAGATGTTAACGAGCAAAAATCGCAGAGCGTGGAATTTTGTCACCATATGGGGTTTATACAAAGCGGGCGTTGAGAACGGCCAACCAACAAGACGTGCGCGATCGTTTCCCTCTCCCTTTCGGGGAGAGGGTTGGGATAAGGGAAAAAGCCCGCGCCGTCCTTAATGAATCCCGACTAGCGCCCCCTCAATCCCTTTCAATTTCGCCTGCGCCTGTTTTAATTCACCCAGCAACCGCTGTTCCTGCTCGTTGTAAGCCAGCAGAACGATGCACCCGTTCATGACTTTGACCGTCACCTGTTGCCCGGTTTCAAACCCTGCGGCGCGCAGCCATTTGCCGGAAAGCATGATATTCGGCGTGGATTTATCGAGAGCTTGCGGGCGATATCCCACAATTATCGTGCGCTCAGTTCCGGTTTCTGCGGCGTCTGGGGTAGAATGCGAATCAGCCATAATCAACTCCTTGATAGTTGGTGAGGTTAGACGCTTCGTTTGTGTTCCTGCACATCGAAGCGTTGCTTAAAAGGAGGATTAAGTGGCCTCCTAATTATGTTTAGATTAGTTGGATAGGTGGCCCCATGTCAATCATATCGCGCGAAAAAAAACCAAAAGGCGGCGGACAGTCTCCGCAGTTTAAAATGCGTATTGATCCGGCATTGAAAGAACAGTTGGATGCTGTAGCTGCTGAGGAAGGGGTGAGTCTTGCCAGCTGGTTGAAAGAGCTGGCAAGAGAGGCTTTGCGACTAAAAGGAATCGAACCTAAAGCTTAATTAACTAGCGAACATTAGCATCCAAATCGGATGGTTCATCTGATGGGGTTTCGCCTTCGTTTGGGATATTTTCGGGAAAATTTGTTATATACATAGGCAAAGCATTTTCCCCGGAGAATACTTTCTCAAGCCCTTTAATAATATTGGCCTGTGTAGTTTCTAAATCACCATGAGCAATGGGTCGGTAACAATCTCTTTGCAACTGTACTTTATCAAAGTCATAATTCATCGCTTGGGAAAGAGCATATAATAACTCAGTGAACAAATCATCTGATTTAGAGATCCATATGTTTATGTCAGGATAATCATGAACCTTACTTAGATGGTTATTATAACTTTTCCAAGCATGTGTTATAGCTTGCTCTTTTTTTGTTTGATATCTGATTTTTAAGAAAGGAATTTTCCTACCATAAAATTCAATATCTATCATATTTAAAGCTTGTACATGCTCTCGATTTAGTCTTTGAGCTCTAGTCGACATTAAGACTCTAAAAACTGATAAACGACTACGTTTTCGCTCTCTAAATTGCTCAATAATTTTTTGTGCTTGAACGGCAAGAATTGGACCAATAATTACTGCTGCCGTCATTATTATATCTTTATATTCCATTTCAAATATTTTGTTCATTTTATTCCTTAAAATAATTCAATTATCACAACACCAAAAGCCATGATGATTTTATTCTTTTAAAGAGAGCAGTAAATGAAATTTAGAGTTATTTTGGCGGAAGATCACAGGAGTCGAACCTGCCCGGGAACGCTGGCGTCCCCAACTGGATTTGAAATCCAGCCACCTCACCGGAGATGACGATCTTCCGCGCCTCGATTGCTACATGGAGGCGGAGCGCAGTATAGCTACTTTCAATCGTTTACCCCATCCTTTCGCACATCTTTTTCACGTCTCTTTTGATCTGCATTAATTCGTTTACCTTAAATCTTAAGAAAATCCTCAGGTTATCTTTGCGTGCGGCGAGTTTTAACGCGATCACAAAAAAGAAGAATCGTAAGTTATTAACCAGAAAACAGAATACCTGCTCTATCAGGGATAGTTTACAACGTCTGTAACCGGTCTCAGCGCCCCTACAGCGTCAAAGGATTAAAACAATGAAGAGCGAAGTCTTGTATGTTAAGGAAAAGATTGGCTACGGCATGGGAGATGCCGCCAGCCATATCATTTTTGATAACGTCATGTTGTATATGATGTTTTTCTATACCGATATTTTCGGTATCCCTGCCGGGTTTGTCGGCACTATGTTCCTGCTGGCGCGCGCGCTGGATGCGATTTCGGACCCCTGTATGGGCCTGCTGGCCGACCGTACCCGCAGCCGCTGGGGTAAATTCCGTCCGTGGATTTTGTTTGGCGCGATCCCGTTTGGCCTGGTTTGCGTGCTGGCTTACACCACGCCAGATCTCAGCCTGAACGGCAAAATGATCTACGCTGCCATCACCTACACGCTGCTGACGCTGCTTTATACCGTGGTCAATATCCCTTATTGCGCGCTCGGCGGCGTCATTACTAACGACCCGACGCAGCGCATCTCCCTGCAATCCTGGCGCTTTGTGCTGGCGACCGCGGGCGGCATGCTCTCAACGGTGCTGATGATGCCGCTGGTGAATCTGATTGGCGGCGACGATAAGGCTCTGGGCTTCCAGGGCGGGATCGCCGTGCTGTCGGTGGTGGCCTTCCTGATGCTGGCGTTCTGTTTCTTTACCACCAAAGAGCGTATCCAGGTGCCGCCGAGCACCACGTCCATGCGCGAAGACCTGCGTGATATTTGGCAAAACGACCAGTGGCGTATCGTGGGCGTGCTCACCATTCTCAACATTCTCGCGGTGTGCGTGCGCGGCGGGGCGATGATGTATTACTGCACCTGGATTATCGGCTCGCCGGAAATCTTCGTCGCGTTCCTCACCACCTATTGCGTCGGCAACCTCATCGGCTCCGCGCTGGCTAAGCCGCTCACCGACTGGAAATGCAAAGTCAGCGTCTTCTGGTGGACCAATGCCCTGCTGGCAGTGGCGAGCGTGGCGATGTTCTTCGTGCCGATGCACGCCACGGTAATGATGTTCAGCTTTATCTTCGTGATTGGCGTGCTGCATCAACTGGTGACGCCAATTCAGTGGGTGATGATGTCCGACACCGTTGATTACGGCGAGTGGACCACCGGTAAACGCCTCACCGGCATCAGCTTTGCCGGGACGCTGTTCGTGCTGAAGCTGGGACTGGCGCTGGGTGGCGCGTTGATCGGCTGGATGCTTGCTGGAGGCGGTTACGATGCCGCAGCCAAAACGCAAAACGGCGCCACCCTCAACATCATCATCGGTCTGTTCACGCTGGCGCCAGCGCTGTGCTACGTGCTGAGCGCGATTGTCGCCAAACGCTATTACACCCTGAAAACCCCCTTCCTGACCAAAATCATGGGCGAGCTGGCGCAAGGCGCGCGGCGCAACCAGCAGGAATTTGACAGCGTGCCGGTCAGCAAAGAATTGCAGAACTAAGAGGACGAAAGATGAAAATCAGTGATGGAAACTGGCTCATTCAGCCGGGTCTGAACGTGACGTATCCTGTACAGGTGTTTGACGTGGAGCAGCAGGGCTACGACCTGGTGGTGTATGTGGCGCCGCGTGACGTGCGCGAGCGCACCTGGCAGCTCGATACCTTGATGTTTACGGTGCGCCTGTTTGCTCCGCAGGAAGGGATCGTCGGCGTGCGCATCGAGCATTTCCAGGGCGCGCTGGATAACGGCCCGCATTATCCGCTCAATGTTCTGAAAGACGTAAACGTGCAGATCGAGAACAACGCAGAATTTGCCGAGCTGAAAAGCGGAAGCATCAGCGCGCGGGTGACCAAAGGCGAATCCTGGGCGCTGGATTTCCTGCGTGAAGGGCAGCGGATCACCGGCAGTCAGCTCAAAAATAACGGTTATGTGCAGGACGGCAACACCGAGCGCAATTATGTGTTTGAGCGTCTGGATTTGGGCGTGGGCGAAGCGGTGTACGGTCTTGGCGAGCGTTTCACGGCGCTGGTGCGTAACGGCCAGAACGTCGAAACCTGGAACCGCGACGGCGGCACCAGCACTGAACAGTCGTATAAAAATATCCCGTTCTATCTCACCAATCGCGGCTACGGCGTGCTGGTGAATCATCCGGAGAACGTGTCGTTTGAAGTGGGTTCCGAAAAAGTCTCGAAAGTGCAGTTCAGCGTTGAAGGCGAATATCTGGAATATTTCGTGATCGACGGGCCGACGCCGAAAGCGGTGCTGGATCGCTATACGCAGTTTACTGGTCGTCCCGCGTTGCCGCCGGCCTGGTCGTTTGGCCTGTGGCTCACCACGTCGTTTACGACGAATTATGACGAAACGACGGTGAACAGCTTTATCGACGGTATGGCCGAGCGCGACCTGCCGCTGCACGTGTTCCATTTCGACTGCTTCTGGATGAAGGCGTTCCAGTGGTGCGATTTTGAGTGGGACCCGGTGACGTTCCCCGATCCCGAAGGGATGATTCGCCGTCTCAAGGACAAAGGGCTGAAAGTCTGCGTGTGGATTAACCCGTATATCGGCCAGAAATCACCGGTGTTCCAGGAACTGAAACAAAAGGGCTATTTGCTGAAGCGCCCGGACGGCTCGGTGTGGCAGTGGGATAAGTGGCAGCCGGGGCTGGCGATTTACGATTTTACAAATCCAGACGCCTGCAAATGGTACGCCGACAAGCTGAAAGGCCTGGTGGATATCGGCGTCGATTGCTTCAAGACGGACTTTGGTGAACGCATCCCGACCGATGTGCTGTGGCATGACGGTTCCGATCCGCAGAAAATGCACAACCATTACGCCTATATCTATAACGAGCTGGTGTGGAACGTGCTGAAAGAGACCGTGGGCGAAGAAGAGGCGGTCCTGTTTGCGCGTTCCGCATCCGTCGGTGCGCAGAAATTCCCGGTGCACTGGGGCGGCGACTGCTATGCCAACTATGAATCGATGGCGGAAAGCCTGCGCGGTGGGCTGTCTATCGGCCTGTCGGGCTTTGGCTTCTGGAGTCATGATATTGGCGGGTTTGAAAACACGGCACCGGCGGATGTCTATAAGCGCTGGTGTGCGTTCGGGCTGTTGTCGAGTCACAGCCGCCTGCACGGGAGTAAATCCTATCGTGTGCCGTGGGCGTACGATGACGAGTCGTGTGATGTGGTGCGCCATTTCACGCAGATGAAATGCCGGATGATGCCGTACCTGTACCGCCAGGCGGCGCTGGCCCGCGAGTGTGGTACGCCGATGCTACGCGCGATGATGCTGGAATTCCCGGACGATCCGGCGTGCGATTATCTCGATCGCCAGTACATGCTGGGTGATTCCATCGCGGTTGCGCCGGTCTTTACTTCAGCGGGCGATGTACAGTTTTATCTGCCGGAAGGCCGCTGGACGCATCTGTGGCATAACGACGAAGTGCAGGGCAGTCGCTGGCATACGCAGCAGCACGACTTCCAGAGCCTGCCTGTTTATGTGCGCGAAAATACCTTGCTGGCGCTCGGCAACAATCGCCAGAAACCTGATTATGCGTGGAGCGAAGGGACACAATTCCAGCTGTTTAGTCTGGCGGACGGGTGTACGGCGAGAAGCGAAGTACCTGCGGCGGACGGCTCGGTAGTGTTTACGCTGGTGGCATCTCGTATTGGTGACAAAGTGACGTTTAGCGCTGAGGGCAAAGCGCTGAACTGGTCGATTTGTCTGCGTAACGTGCAGCGGATAAGCGGCGTGACGGGCGGTTCTCAGGCTGGAAGCGAGTGGGGCGTGGTGGTGAGCGCCCAGGGGAATGAGGTGGTTGTTACGCTGTAGTGCTGCGTTTTCTCATTGCCCTCACCCTCACCCTCTCCCTCAGGGAGAGGGAATAGTTCGGTGCGGATTGATGCACAGAGACGCCGTAATTGGGTTCGGGTTTCCCCCCGATCCCAGTCAGGGTGAGGGAATCGTTTGGTGCTGCTTTTCCCTCGATCCTAGTCAGGGTGAGGGAATCGTTTGGTGCTGCTTTTCCCTCGGTCCCAGTCAGGTGAGAGAATCGTTTGGTGCTGCTTTTCCTCCGATACCAGTCTGGGGGAGAGAATCGTTCAGTGCGGTTTCCGCTGAAACAAGTGCGACGGCTGGCTCCGGTTTTCTCCCTCTCCCTCAGGGAGAGGGCTGGGGTGAGGGTGTAACAGTCGGCTGCGACGTCGTACTCACCTGGCCCCGCGTCATCGTCTGTTCCACCTTCTGTTTATCCATATTCACCGCGCTCAGCTTACCGTTCACCGTGGGTTTTAGCGGCGCTTTCGCCTGAATGCTGCCGCTGGCGGTGAGTTGCACGTTGCCGTCACCCGTAATCGGTAACTCAGGCCAGCCCCACTGTTGCAAAATCTTAAAGGGTACGCCGCGCCCATTCAGGCTCACGGTGGTCTGGCGTTGCGGCAACTGTGAGACCGCCGCTGTCGCTTCCAGAATCCCTTTCTCGGTGAATGCACTCAACTCCGTAATGTTCACCGCTGAGGCGTCGGCTGCGAGTGCCAGCGACGGGCGACGCACATCCACGCGGTTAAACGTCGCCGCTGCACCATTCAACGTGGCGTTGCCGCCCCACACGCCCCACTGGCGATCTTTCGCCAGACGTAAATTTGCACCGTAGCCGTCAAGCGAGGTGATTTGCCATGGGAACGCGGGGTCGATATCAATCACCAGATTTCGGCTCAGGCCGAATTTTTTCAGGGTCACTGCGTTGAGCCATTCCGGGAGCGGCTCCATCCACAATGTTTTCCAGTTCTGTGGCAGGGTGTATTCCAGCCCGGCAACGGCGACATCATCCAGCACCAACGCTTTACCGTTACGCAGCCAGTTGCCGGACGTGCGGACCATGCCGCCTTCCCAGCGGGAAGTGAACTGACGCAACGCGATCCCTTGCGGGGCGAATTCCGCATTCAGAATCGGGTCGAAAAGATGCAGCGAACCGTAAATGAATTCGCTGGCGTTCATCGATAAACGCCCTTCCTGCGTCTGCCAGTCGCCTTTGCTCACCGTCAGATTACGCAGACTTAAATCGAGATCGGTGACCGCCCAGTCCGGGCCTTGCAGACGCGCATCGGTGATGTCGAGACGACCCACCTGTAACGACGGCAGCGTGGTGATCGGTGCAAAGAGATCCAGAAGCGATTTGTCGCTTTGCAGGCGAATATCGTTGAGCCGCAGAGTGTCGATGACCCAACCGCCATCGGCGTTGCGCCGTGCGGTACCGGTGAGCGATCCGCGCGCCATATCCGCGCCAATGGTGCTCAGAACCACTTCTTTACCGTTGAGTTCGCCCTGAATGAGCACGTTGCTGGCGGGAACGCCGTTGAGGGTGAGCGATCCGGCGCTCATCTGAATATGCGCTTTTTTACCCAGCACGTTCCCCGCTTCTGGCTGCCATGGGCTGACGCCGCCAGTGACTTTTTGCGCGCTCAGATCCCATTCGGTGTTGGGGCTGTTAAACGCCATATTATTCAATTGCAGACGATCGGCCTGGAAGGGGAGCGGCGCGGTTTGTGGCGAGAGATTTAGGGTGCCATCGCGCAACGTGATGGTGTCCATGTGCAGTGGATCGGTGATTTGGCGGCTGCTTAGGCCAATATCGACAGTCTTTGAGACCAATGTCGCGGGTTTGCCATCACGACCAAAGGTGACGTTTTCGAGAAGGATATGTGAAGGCGATGAAAAGCGGTGATCCATCAGGTCGAAATTGAGCTCGTAATCGGTATTCACCGTGACCCAACTGCTCACCTGAGCCGCGCCCCAGCGGGTTTGCACCAGAATATAGAGAGCCAGAATTACGATCAGTACCGCAATCAGGATCCAGATGAGCAGCTTTCCAATAAATTTCATGGTCTTCCATCCCGTCAAACGCACATAGAGGAGTTATGCACGATTTATACGCAATCCTCAAGGCGGGAATGGTGTATTTAGATTTCACGGCAGGCGATTCATGCCTGCTGTGTTGTCGATCAGTTCTTTTCGGGCGGGAAAACGAGGTTCAATACAATGGCTGTGATACCGCCCGCAGCGATGCCGGAGGAGAGCAGGTTTTTCACCCAGTCTGGTGCGAACTGCAAAATCAGCGGCTGCTGAGACACTCCCAGGCCGACGGCCAGAGACAGCGCGATAATCATGATTGCGCGGCGGTTCAGCGGCTCGCGCGACACGATGCGCACGCCAGATGCCGCGATGGTACCGAACATCACCAGCGTGGCACCACCCAGAACCGGTTCCGGAATGTGCTGCACAAAGCCACTCACCGCCGGGAACAGGCCGAGCACGATCAGCATCAGCGCAACAACAAAGCCTACATAGCGGCTGGCCACGCCGGTCAGCTGGATCACACCGTTGTTCTGGCCGAAGCAGGAGTTCGGGAAGGTATTGAACACCGCAGAGACGAATGAATTCAGACCGTTCGCCAGTACGCCGCCTTTCAGGCGCTTCATATAAACCGGGCCAGAAACCGGTTGTTCTGAAACGTCTGACGTTGCGGTGATATCACCGATGGTTTCCAGAGACGTGATCATAAAGACCAGCATCAGCGGAAGCAGCAGGTTCCAGTCGATGCCCAAACCATAGTACAGCGGCGTTGGCACCATAATCATCGGACTGCTGGTGGGGGCGATGTTTTCCGGCAACATGCCCAGCGCCCATGCCATCAGATATCCGGCGGCCATGGCGATCACCAGGGAAGCCACGCGTAGATACGGGTTACGCTGACGGTTGAGCAGAATAATGATGGCCAGCACGACCCCCGCTAAAAGCAAATTCTTGGGTGCGCCGAAGGTATTGTCGCTCATGGCTGCGTAACCGCCACCGATGGACGTCAGGCCCACCTGAATTAATGACAGCCCGATAATCATGACGACCACGCCAGAAACCAGCGGCGTGATAACACGACGCGCCAGATGCAGTACGCGTGAGATTACCATCTCTGTACAGCTTGCCAGCATCAGCGTGCCGAAAAGCGCCGCCATCATGGTGGGGACATCTGCGCCACCGGTCTTGAGGGCTGTGCCACCCATGATTAACGGTGCAACAAAGTTAAAGCTGGTGCCCTGAATGGAGAGCAGGCCGGAACCCACCGGGCCCCAGGCTTTTATCTGGATAATTGATGCCACGCCAGAGGCAAAAAGAGACATGCTGATGATGTGTTGCGTGTCCTGTGCCGGTAAACCCAGCGCCTGACAAATCAGCAGAGCGGGGGTGATCACCGCGACAAACATCGCCAGCAGATGCTGGCAGGCGGCGAAGAGGGTCTGCGCCAATGGCGGACGGTCTTCGAGGCGGTAAATTAATTCACTGTTATGCTGAATAGGCGCAATCGGTTGCGCATCCTGAGACTCAATGGCGTTCGCAGACATCGGCGGCAATCCCACGGTGGAAAAGCGGGCATTTTATCTGACCGGTTGGTAAAAGCAAACGTTTGCGAGTGAAATAAATACCGTGGCGTGTGCATTGAAATGGGCGGTAAGGGTGCTATTCAGCTCTGAGGGGATATGGATTGATGAGTGTGTGGGAATGATAACGTTCACAGATGAAAGGCCCATCCTGAGATGGGCCTGAATGTTACAGGCGCTCGATGTCGATAGTCACAAAACTATTGATGTTACCTGCTACCGCTTCCTGACCCTTGAGCTGGACCATCTGCAGGCCAATCACGGTATCTTTCTGAGCATGCACTAAGCCACCATTAACGTTCACAGGCCTGTTATCGGCATCAAAAATACCCACCCCAACGCCTTTGGCTGCGGAGTCATCGGTCAGGCTGTTGGCCAGCACAGTGCCGTCGGCATTGTCGATTTTACCGGAGAAACGGAAGGCAATTTTACCCGCTTCCACCAGTGGATCACATTTGTCGACAGGACCCTGAACTGCCAAATGGACCTGTACCGGTGAGGTTGCATCAGCGCCTTGCTTAATCAGCGTATCTGGCATTTCCAGCAGTGAAACGGAGCTTTCGCTCGGAACTACGGCACAAACCAATTCATAGTCGGATGTGGCAACTCCGTTAATCTGAATCGTGGTGCTGGTATTGTCCGTTTGTACCGCCAGTGCCGGCACTGCTGCAAGGAGCGCCGAAATCGCGAAGCTTGTTAATAAACGTTTAGTCATTTTTCATCCCTTTAATAACTTATATGTACCGGGCTTACAGCCGCTCAATTTGTACCGTCATGTTTGTCTGAATATTGCCTGGTGTTGACGTTTGACCTTTTAACTGAACCAGGGCGAAATTCAGAGGGAAAGAATTGGAATGGGCATATTCTCCGTCGCCGTTTTTATATATAAAAAATTTTCCAATCGACACGTTAGGAATCAGAATCTGATTTTGCATATCAGATAGTTGCACGCCAACACCTTTGGCCGCATCACTTCCGGTGTCGATATTAGCCAGGGTATTCCCCATGGAATTATCAGGTGTACCAATAAATTTCAGACCAATATTACCGCTAGTTTCATTGGCATCACAATGTTCGCCACCCAGCTGAATGTAAACCTGATCATCAGATACAGCGGAGTTAATCGTTGTGCCCTGAACCGGCAATGATTTGTCTTCGTGGTAAAGACTCACCACATATTTGCTCATTAATACCGTGCAACCGCTTTTGGCTGTTTCCAGACGACCCATAATCGACAGGCCATGAGATATGTCAGCCATTGCGCTGGTGGCACCCGTTAAAAAAATACCGCTTAGGGTTAATGCTAATACTAATTTCTTCATTGTATTCTCTCTCTATGAAGAAGTGGCTATGGAACATCAATAAACACTCTTCGACGTGACAACGATAATTAAAGGTGAACGATGTCGATAGTTAAGGCACTGCTGATGTAACCGGGTTTTAGAAGCTGGTTTTTAAATCTAGCCAGTTCCACATTGATATAACGGGCTGATATTGTCGGCGGGATAGCAATAACACTATTAACCTGCATTGGTGATAAATTGCTGTCATAGACGCCAACACCAATACCTCTTGCACCCACCTCACTTTCATCTGAATTGACTAATATAGTTCCACCGGTGCTACCGTGAATTCCACGAAGTTGCAACGCAAACGTGTTGATATCGCATGAGTCGGATATATGATATGCGATTTTAGTTGGCGCCTTGGCATTTTCTCCTTCAATAGGAAAATCACCGATGTCGCCTTTTAAATTTACTGTCGTGTCTACCGGGTCAAATTGACATTTAACGATATTGTTTGTCAGAGAGGCATGTATGTTGACAGTCGCAGAGTGGTCTTCTGCCTGCGCTGCACTAGCCATGGCCAACGACATAAATGTCAAAGCCATTAAGGTCTTTTTCATATAAAAATCCTTTTATATTTCAGAGAAATTTAATTAATTAACGGAAATAACAGCTGATTAATTATTTTCTCTAACAGTGAGAATGTTTACAGGCGAACAATGTCGATGGTCAGTGCGCCGTTAACGTTTCCTTCCACCGGCGTTTGTCCATCCAACTTAACCAATTGCAAATAAAGCGAGCCCTCAGTATGCGCAGTAATCTGACTATTAATATCCAGTGGTTCTTTATACATGTCATACAGGCCGATGCCCACCCCTTTGGCTGCGGTTTCACCGGTATCGATGTTTGCCAACACCTTACCCGTGGCATCTGTTACGCCATGAAATTGCAATGCGACTCGGTTGTAACAGGACTCACCTGTTGACTCTACCGTATAGTTAAGCTTTTTGGCTTTGTCATGTAAAAAGCTACCCTGTGGAGCAAGATCGACAATTTCGCCGCTAAGATCGACGGATGAAAGATCGGTCTGCACGGTGCATTCTGAATGATCGCCGGTAAGGGAGCCGCTAATATCAACTACAGCAGAATGATCTGCGGCCTGCGCTGCGCCTGCCATAAAGAGCGACGCAAACGTCAAACTTAATAAAGTCTTATTCATTTTCAAAATCCTTATTTTCTGCAGAGAAATGAATGCGGCCAGTCATTAATGACAACACATTCTTTCTAACGCGTTTTCTAAACGCGCTGATCGGTAAAACATGCACCGAATTAAGGTGCATGTTTTGAGGCGATTACAGACGCACGATGTCGATAGTCAGTGAACCATGTACGCTGCCTTCAACAGGCGTTTGCCCATTCAGCTTGACCATCTGCAGATAAATTTGGCCACTTGCTTGTGGTTCTAATGTGTTGACGTTAACGAATAATGGGTTGAGGTTGGAATCATAAATTCCGATACCCACACCTTTAGCTGCTGTCGCGCTGGTATCGCTGTTTTCAAGCACAGTGCCATCAGCTTGATCAGGAATACCGTGGAACTGTAACGCTACTTTCCCGTAACAGGATTGTGAGGAATTATTTGAACCCACGGAATAATTGAGCACCGCGATATCATTCGTCGCGTTACCGCCCTGAGAAGGGAGATCGGCGATTTTACCGCTCAGATTTACGGTTGAAGAATCAGTGTAGACGGTACATTCCATCTGATCGGCAGTAACATTACCGCTGATATCAATGGTTGCAGAATGGTCTTCAGCCTGCACAGCGCCTGCCATAAACAGAGACGCAAAAGTCAAACCCAATAGTGTCTTTTTCATTTCAATATCCTTTTGTTAAACGAGGAGAGGGGTAAGGATAATTACAGACGTTCAATCTGAATGGTGACGGAACCTTGAACGGCACCGGCTTTTGCAGTCTGGTCTTTCAGTTTGACCAGGGTGAGGCCGAGTTTATTGCTAGAAGGTGCTGCCACTGCAGTCACATTGTCCCGGTTAACGCGAATCAAACTATTACCCGCTCCGGTATTGTAGAGCGCAATGCCAACACCCTGTGCAGCATCACCTGCTGATAAGGTATTTGCCAGAGCGGTGCCATCTGCAGAGTCGGCAGTGCCGGTGAAGGTATAGGCGATCTTGCCATCGGTGGCCATATCGCTGCATCCTTCGCCGCTCAGGGTCAGATCAACAATGGTTGCGCCGTCAACATTACCGTCCCCTTGAGTTGGCATTTTATCCAAGTCTGCGTAAAGCGTTACGGAAGGAGTACTGAGATTCACGGTACAAGTTACGTTATGTGTAACGGAACCTGTAACGTTCAGCGTTGCTGAAACATCGTTTGGATTCACAGCAGCCTGAGCTGCGCCAACCATAAAAATGGTAGAAATTGCCAGTCCTAAAATAGACTTATTCATAATAATATCCTTATATGTAATGTATATGAAATAGGTGAAGAACAATCATCGTAAGACGATTGTGCTTCCTTATTTCTTTAGAGGTAGTTAATTCGTAGCGTAATTTGCGCCTTTATGTTTCCTTCTTTGATTTTTTCATTTAATCGTGCATAACGTACGCTAATAGGTAGCGCATAATTACTTTGGTTTGGTAATACAATATCTATTGGTCTACCCGGCGTTAAAGTGCTGCCATCATAGAGCATCTCAATGCCCACGCCGGATGCGGCGTTATCTGTTGCCAGGTTATTAAATACAGAAGGCGTATTAGCATTGTTATTGCCTTCAATATTAATACTTGCTTTTTGAGTGTTAAAGCAAAGTAAATTAACATTGGCAGGGTAGGCTTTTGACGTCCTTTGTTTCTCGATAGTGGCGGCATCGATTGCTGGCAAGTCAATTTGTGGCGTAAGCATTTGAATAGAGCAATGCGATTTCGCCGCCAGAATTTTCATCGCAAGGTTGACCACCAATGAGTTATCATTTAAAGAAAGCAAAGAAGGCAATTGCACGCTCATCGTGCCACCTTTAATCATTCCTGTTTTGATTGCTTCGAAGCGTAATTTTATATCATCAGTTGTAATTGCATCGCTCGCCAGGTCGGTAACGGGCTCGTTAAACGGGAGAACCCATTCTTTATGTGGGTGGTTCGCCTTATCAAAAACGAGCGTTGCCCGTAGGCCAAGCCCTTCGGTAGACGTTGTAAATACACCCGATCCACTTTGTGTTGTGGTCATTCGTCCGCTCAGAATTTTTTTAAATTTCTTCAAACAGTCGTTAGCGATCAGGCTGTGGGACCCGGTTAATTGCGCGAGAGAAGCCTCCTTTTTAAAGAGGACTGTACCCGTTGGCGCAGTAGCGGTCTGAATCGGTAACTGTACGACTAATGGAACTGTTAAATTCTTTGCTCTAACCGGTGTCTGTGGCATACAGGTGTCAGCCATGACTTCCAGCGTAATATTCTGAAGTAAAATAAGTAATATTATGGAGAAAAAATTTTTCATTTTATTTAATGACAATCCAGTAAGAGTAACGTAATAGGTAGTGAATTATCAGTTACATCAATTTTGAATGGAGTGGAGCACGTCTGTTTATCGCCCCATTTGAAATTGACGACACCCTCTTCCGGTGCGGCATTTAAATAGACTTGACCCTGATCGCCCACATAGTACGTGTCGTCACTTCCTTCTATTCGTGCTCGCGTGCCAAACGGTAAGTATTCACCTTTATATTTGATCGTCATCACCGCTTTTCGGCCGATGATAGCTTTGAAGTTTGCCAGCACAACGGCATCTTTGGTCGGTGTGACTTGCGTGGATGTACTCGCGAAATCGACGTTCTTACTGGCTCTTGTATCGATATTTAAGGCGTTTCGGTGATAACTACGCAGATCCGGGACAATGGCGTATCCTCGAGAATCCGTTAACGTATTTTGGCCGCCCTCAAGCGCGACATCCGCTGCGCCGGGAATGGCGACAAGTGCCATGCTACCGTTCGAATATCGTCCCGCAGTGATGCCGTGTCGGTGTGCAATAACATTACCAGACGCATTCCAGCTAATAGACTGATTTTTATCAGCATTCCATGTCACATCCAGATCGCCGTAACGGCCCTGATAACTCAACCCAGCTGAACCACTTTTCGTGTCTTCCTCGTCTTTTTGTGAGGCGTAGGAGAGTTGCGTATTCCAGTTCAAATCCTGACGATCGCCGACTTTTCCTGTCACTCCAAGCTGGTTGGATAAATCGCTTTTCAGTGTGGACATCGTCGTGAGGCTAACCATCGGCTGCGATTTCGGGAAAAGCTCACTAAAGGGAACCGAAACGGTCAGTGCGAGCTGTTTATCCCACTCTGCTGCGCTATCTTCACGGGTCATACTGTAAGCAAGAGAGAAGCTGGCGATTTTGAATGAGCCATTCCAACCCAACTGCCACATCCGCGAAATGGTATTGTCAGTATTTTCAGAGCGGCTGACCGTCGCATAAAAACTATGTTCTTCAGTTAAAGACTGGTTAACTGTCAGGTTATATTCACGACGTTTGCGCGTGTCTTGATACTCGTCGTTGCTATTTGCCCAGTCGCTAAACGATTGATAGTCATGCTCATAAAAGCGACTATCCATCTGAATTTGTGTATCAGTTTCGGGGATGCTATTGCGGTAAGTGAGCCGTACCATTTCTCCCCGAGTTTGATCGACATTGTCATGTCGGCCTTTGCTGGTCGTCATGTCAACGGCCACGCCGCCTGCGCGGTGCAAGTCAAAACCTAGCCCAAGGCTAAACGCGAGGAATTTCTCATGAAATTGACTGCCTCCATAGAGGGTTGTATTGAGCGGAAGCCCCAAAGAGAGGGTTGATTGCAACACTTCCGGCTTCTTCTCAACGCCGCTTGAGCCCGACAGGTATTTCCCCGCGGACAGGCTGTATTTCATCTGGCCTGTGCGAAGCAGCTGCGGCACATTGGAATATGCGACAGTACTGTGCGTTTCTGAGCCATCAGCCTCTGTGATGGTTACGTCAAGTTTGCCGCCGTTTGAAACAGAGGATAGATCGGTAATGACAAAGGGACCCGCAGGAACGGAGCGTTGATAAATAATGTTTCCATTTTCTCTGACAGTCACCCGCGCGTTGCTCTTCGCAATACCGCGAATCATTGGAGCGAACCCTGTGAGCTGGTCTGGCGTCATATCATCATCTGAACTTAGTTGAACACCTCGGATGAGCAAGCCATCGAAAATATCTCCCGGCGTGCTGGCGTCACCCAGCGTGAGCTCACCTTTCAAAGTGCGAACCGCTGTCTCAACATAGTTGCTAATGTTTTTCCAGCCTTCTTCCTTACTGACGGTAGAATTATTGCGGTAACGCCAACGCCCAATATTGATGCCGTTTGTCAGGTTGGCGTAGAGCGAATCAGATGTCGTATCATCGTGCTTAATGTATTGCTGGCCTGAGAGTTGATACATGGTCAGTAATGCAGGGATCCCATCGTCCCATTCTTCCTGAGGCACGCCTTGTAATGACTCATCTCTCAATACGGTCTGAGGAAGCGCGATCTCGAGTTTAAGCTTTGAAAAATCGAAGTTTGTTTTTGCACCAGGAATTTGCTCTTCAATAGAGACACAGCCTCCTTTCAGCGCATTATCCTCTGCTCCCGATTTGAGCTTACTCATATCGACCCCCAGTTTTTTGTAGACCTCAAATGAGAGGCAAGCAACCAGTTGTTTATCGTTGTTTGCCTCAAACCGAACACTACTTACCAATACGCTTTTACCGTTAACATCAATATGTACAGAATAGGTTCCCGGAGGCTGAAACCCCTGACTGAGAAGTGCGGTGTCATTGATTACCGAACTTCCATTAACTGATTGTAATAATCCAGGGTCAAAATGTTCACCCGCCCAGGATGAGTGAGAACACACTGCTGAAACGGCAAAAGGCATTAACCAGGTAAATTTAAAACAACGCATACATCCATCTAATTAATTAAAAACGCTGCGTAAAAGTATTAGATGCAATACCAAAATCGTTAAGTGCATTCCATTCAACATTAGAACCGCCAGCAGGTTCATGTTTCAACTTAAAGGACTTGCTGCCAAATGGTGGGATAACAGTATTGTTATCAACAACAGAAACCGGGATGTTTTCTTTGTCACAAACGATATTATTTAACACAAGATAAAAAGGTGAATCATTTTTAGCTGTAATAGTGCTCCCCGCATGCGTCCAATGGAGATCTTTCATCGCCACACCTGGATCTCCTTTTAATGCAGATGGGCGAAAGAAGAATTTAATCCGATTGTTAATTGCAAGCACCATACGGCTTTCGGCCTTTGATTCTTCATCATTAAGACCTGGCACTCCTTTAACATCTAACCAGTAAAGACTTTCGCGATCTTTAGGAAGGCCGTTACCTAAATACATAATACGAATAACGTTATCACTGTGCGGAGCCAGGCGAAATAATGGAGGCGTAACGACAAAAGGTAAATCCTTTTTGACCGTACTGTCACCCGCATCCAGCCATGATTGAATTAGATAAGCGCGCTCCTCGGTACTGTGAACCGTAAGAGAGGCATCTCCTTCACTTTCTTTATAGACAAGGCGATCTACATTAAGCGTTAATGATGCATGAGATACTGTTGACCATAAAAAAGTTGCAAGCAGTGATACGAGAAGTGTTTGTTTCATTTTAAACTCGGTGTTCTAAAAAATTAATTTTACGAAAAGATTAGAGATTTTCTAACTGAACCGTTAATGATGCCTGAACATCACCTCCGGTGGGCGTTGCTCCCGCAAGTTTGACCGTGCGGAAATAAATTGGATAAACATTGGAGAAATCTATCCACCAGTCAGAAGAAATCGTTTTGGTAAGATCTATTGCGGACCCACGTGCATCATAGACGCCAATTCCAACACCTTTAGCTGATGTGGTATTATTAGAACTATTTAGCAGCGTATCGTGAGCAGTTGGATCGGTAGAAGCAATAAACTTTAAGTTCGTTTTGTTGCATTTTTCTCCGTTCAAATGGATGCCAATAGAATCGAGTTTTAACGGTTCTGCATCACTTCCCTGAACAGGTAATTCACTCACTTTTACATCTTTGATCGCAATACTTGAAGCACTCAGTGAGAGATCGCAAGTTGATTCAGTATCATTTACTGTTCCCGCCACCTGTAGAGTTGCTGAAACATCGTTTGGTGCTTCTTGTGCATAGACGGCGGCACAAGTCGAAAGACAAATTGCAGTAAGTAATGTGATTTTAAGATTCATTCTTCATCTCCATTGAATTGCCCAACCCCAAAAATGAGTAACAGTAATTACTCTTATAAATATAATGCCAGGATAGGGGGATGGATAGCGTAGAGAGTTCTAAATTTACACTTAAAACGATCGGTGGTTAGATAAATTGATATTATTTGCTTTAAGAATGTATTGTTTATTTATTAATTAATGCGTGGGGATTATATATTAGTCAATAATATGCATGAATTATCAATCACGCATTGGAGTAGCGTTCGGTTTCGGGCATCCAGCGCTCAATCAACGCTGCCGCTTGGTCGGGGTAACGCTCATGGATGTGGCGTGCAAGTCTTTGCACTTCCGGGATCATTGCCTGATCCCGTATCAGGTCTGCGACCTTAAATTCCGCATTCCCCGTCTGACGCGTTCCTAATAACTCGCCTGGCCCGCGGATCTCAAGATCTTTCTGCGCAATGACAAAACCGTCATTGCTGTCGCGCAGTACTTGCAATCGCAACTGCGCCGTTTTGGACAGCGGTGATTTGAACAACAGCACACAATGTGACGCCACCGCACCACGTCCTACGCGGCCTCTCAGCTGATGAAGCTGAGCAAGCCCTAAGCGTTCCGGATTTTCAATGATCATCAGGCTGGCATTGGGTACATCCACACCGACTTCGATAACCGTAGTGGCAACCAGTAAATGCAGCTCACCTTGCTTGAAATCCTGCATGACCTGTTGTTTTTCCGATGATTTCATACGGCCATGCACTAACCCGACGTTGAGTTCAGGAAGCGCCAGCTTAAGTTCTTCCCATGTGGCTTCCGCGGCCTGGGCTTCCAGTAAATCGGATTCTTCAATGAGCGTGCAGACCCAGTAGGCCTGACGACCTTCCTGGATGCAGGCGTTTCGCACACGATCGACAATCTCGCTCCGTCTGGTGTCAGGAATAGCGACGGTAGTCACCGGCGTGCGGCCCGGTGGTAGTTCATCAATGGTTGACGTGTCCAGATCGGCATAGGCTGTCATTGCCAGGGTGCGCGGAATAGGCGTGGCCGTCATTATTAACTGATGCGGATGAAACCCTTGCTGAAGCCCTTTTTCCCACAGCGCCAGACGCTGATGCACGCCGAATCGGTGCTGCTCATCAATAATGACCAGGGCGAGACTGTTAAATTTCACCTGTTCCTGAAAAATGGCATGGGTTCCGACAATCATCTGCACCTGTCCGCTCGCGATGGCGTCTTGCTGTGCCAGTCGCGCTTTACCCTTTTGTTTGCCCGCCAACCAACCTACTTCAATCCCAAGCGGCGCGAACCAGTTTCGGAAGTTATTGGCATGCTGTTCCGCCAGCAGTTCCGTTGGCGCCATTAATGCGACTTGCTTGCCATGCGCTATTGCACGTAAGGCTGCCAGTGCCGCTACCAACGTTTTACCGGAACCTACATCGCCCTGCACCAGACGCATCATGGGAATATCTAACGCCACATCACGTTCTATCTCCGCCGTGACTCTCGCCTGCGCATTTGTCGGTTTGAATGGCAGTGATGCCAGAAGTTTATGTTTAAGATCGTCACGGGCAGCGAGCGGTAGTGCGTGGAAACGCTGCGCTCCTGCGCGGAGCGCCAACATGCTCAGGTTATGTGCCAGTAATTCCTCGAGGATTAATCTCCGTTGCGCAGGATGTTTTCCACTTTCCAGGTCAGCAAGCTGTAAAGAGGGCGGGGGGCGATGGAGGGTACGAATCGCTTCAGGCAGACTCATCATTCCTTGCGCCAGTTCAGGTGGCAGCAGTTCAGTAATGGCGCAGGTATCTAATAGCTCAAGTGCTTGATCGGTAAGTTTGCGCAGTGTCGCCTGTTTAATACCTTCAGTCGTTGGATAAACGGGCGTTAGCGTTTCTTGTAATTCCGGGGTACTGAGGTCGCCTTGTACGCGATACTCCGGGTGGATCATCTCCGCGCCGAATTTGCCCCGTTTTGCTTCGCCATAGGCCAGCACCCGTCGCCCCGCAGCAAGACCGTTTTTCATGGCAGCACTGAAATTGAAAAAACGCATGGTGAGGATGCCGGAGCCATCGCTGATTTGGCAGGTCATCATTCGACGGCCACCAAAGGTGACGTTACAGTTCAGGATTTCACCTTCAACCGTGGCATAAATTCCGGGAAGCAGATCACCGATGGCATAAAGCTGAGTGCGGTCTTCGTAACGTAAGGGGAGGTGAAGCAGGAGATCTTGCACGGTGTGCAGACCGATTTTAGCGAGTTTGCTGCTTTGCGCCGCGCCAACACCAGTGAGTGAATTCAGCGGGATAGCATCCAGCAGGCGGCCCTTCATGATTTATCCTGCGTACTGCATTGTGGACCACCACTCGGCATCCGCTTCGATTTCGCCCTGCGCGTTAACATGGGGGTAAGGCAATTGCTTTTGCTTTGCTACGCGGGCGAGCACCGGATATCCGCCTTCAAACAACAATCGCTGCTGTTCCTCTTCTGGCAGCATGCTGTTTTTACGTTCGTACATACCTGCATTCTGACGCTGGCGCTGTGCCTCATACAAAATTAACGCGGAGGCAACAGACACATTCAGGGACTGTACCATGCCGATCATCGGGATAATAATATCGCGATCGGCGAGATCCAGCGCTTCCTGGGTGATCCCGGTTTTCTCTTGTCCCATTAAAATACAGGTCGGGCGGGTGTAATCGATCTCGCGAAAATCAACTGCTTTATCAGAAAGATGGGTTGCCAGGATTTGCATTCCGGCCGCTTTCAACTGCGCAACAGCCTCTGAAATCGTCGGATGCGTTTTGACCGTCACCCAACTGTTACTGCCGGCTGCACTGGACGCCATGGTACGTAGGCGATTGCCTGGCCAGACCGCGTGAACTTCATGAACACCCACGGCATCAGCGGTACGCACAATGGCAGAGACGTTATGAGGTTTGTGGACCTGCTCCATACAGACCGTCAGATCGGGCTGACGTCTGGCGAGCATCTCACAGATACGAGCATAACGCTGAGAATTCATCAGGTTAGTTACGGTTACGGGTGACTTTAATGACGTCTGGCATGACGCGAATTTTACGCATGATGTTTGCCAGATGCACACGGTCACGGGCCGTCAGACGAATAAAGGCGCTGTAAACGCGGCCATCTTTTTCTTCTGTATTCAGGCTTTGAATGTTGGAAGAAGCCGTGTTGATTGCTGCCGTCAGGTTAGCCAGCGCACCCTGGTGGTTGAACATATCCACCTTAATTTCGGTGATGAACTCCTGCTCGGTCTCTTTATCCCACTCGACGGCCATAAACTTCTCAGGCTCTTTCTGATAGCCACGGATGTTACGGCAGGATTCGTGGTGGATGACCAGACCTTTGCCCGGGCTCACGTGTGCAATGATTGGATCGCCAGGAATCGGTCGACAGCATTTCGCGAAGGTAATCAGGACACCGTCTGCGCCTTTTATCGGTAAATGGCCGTGGCCCTGCGTGGTTGACTGCACAGAAGAGGCGTCGCCTTGCTGCAGGTTTTTCGCCACCACAACACTCATGGCATTACCGAGACCAATTTCTGCCAGCAGATCGTCCAGTGCAGCGAGCTTCATACGCTCAAGTTCACGCTGGATATTCTCCGGCGGGATCTCGGCAAGCTTACGGCTGCCACCCAACGCATGGTTGAGCAAACGGCGACCCAGGCTGACGGAGTCATCACGCTTGAGGTTTTTCAACAACTGACGAATTTTGGCGCGTGCCTTGGAGCTCACGACAAAATTCAACCACGCCGCGTTTGGACGTGCACCCGGTGCGGTAATGATTTCTACCGTCTGGCCGCTGGTGAGCGGTTGTGAAAGCGGATACGGCTGGCGGTCTACGCGTGCGCCAACGCAGGCATGACCAATATCGGTATGCACGGCATAAGCGAAGTCGACCGGTGTAGCGCCTGCGGGCAGTTCGACAATTCGCCCTTCTGGTGTGAAAACGTAAATCTCATCCGGGAAGAGATCGGATTTAACGCTCTCGATAAATTCAAACGAGCTGCCGGCGCTTTGTTGTAGCTCCAGCAAACTTTGCATCCAGCGCTGCGCGCGGATTTGCGCGGTCGTGCTGGTCTCACCGTGCTCTTTATAAGCCCAGTGCGCTGCAACACCCATTTCCGCCATTTGATCCATGTCTTCGGTGCGAATTTGCACTTCAACCGGTACGCCGTGTGGACCAATCATGGAGGTATGCAAAGATTGATAGCCGTTCGCTTTTGGAATGGCGATGTAATCTTTAACACGACCTGGACGCGGTTTGTAAAGGCTGTGCATCTGACCGAGAACACGGTAGCAAGTGTCCGAGTCATGGACGATAACGCGAAACGCGTAGATATCCATGATTGAGTGAAAACGCTGCTCTTTGAGCACCATTTTGCAGTAAATAGAGTACAGGTGCTTTTCGCGACCGCTGACGCGGCACGGTATTCCCGCTTCCTGTAAGCGTCCCTCAATTTCAGAGAGGATCTTTTGAATCATCTCTTTACGGTTGCCACGCGCGGCTTTAACGACTTCTTTAATCACACGATAGCGGTTTGGGTACAACGCTTCAAAACCCAGCTCTTCAAGCTCAGTTTTAATGTGATGGATACCTAGACGGTGCGCCAGTGGGCTATAGATTTCGAGCGTTTCGCGGGCAATGCGGCGACGTTTATCCGGGCGCAATGAGCCCAGCGTGCGCATATTGTGGGTACGGTCAGCCAGTTTGATAAGGATGACGCGGATATCCTGCACCATCGCCATGATCATCTTGCGGAAGTTTTCGGCTTGCGCCTCTTTCTTGTCGCGGAATTTCAGCTTATCAAGCTTAGAGACCCCTTCCACCAGTTCGGCAACGCTTTTGCCAAACAACTGTTCCATATCCTGGTAGGTGGCGGGGGTATCTTCGATCACGTCATGCAGAAGCGCAGCCATTAGCGTTTCGTAGTCGAGTTTCATCTCGGCCAGAATGCAGGCCACCGCTACCGGGTGCGTGATATAGGGTTCACCGCTTGAACGTGTTTGGCCCTCGTGAGCGTCACGTGCAACGAGATACGCCTGCTGAAGACGTTTGATTTGGTCTTCTGGCAGGTAGTGTTGAATCAGCTGATTCAGGCTTTCAAACAGATACAAGGGCGACCCGCAGGTTTAATTAACGACGGCCTTCAGCAATGGCGGTTACGGCCTGCAGTTCTGCGGCTTCCTGCTCTTGCTGCTCCTGGCGCTCACGTACGTCGAGGATCTGATTGGTGATCAGACCTTCTTCGATTTCGCGCAATGCGATAACGGTGGTTTTATCGTTTTCTTCTGGTACCAGTGGATCTTTGCCGCCGGACTGCATCTGACGAGCGCGACGCGCGGCGACCAGTACCAGGTCAAAACGGTTACCAATTTTCTCTACAGCGTCCTGAACAGTTACGCGTGCCATACTTATAGTGCTCCACAGATGAAGAAATGACTGGGCATGATACTGAATGTGGGTTCAGTCTGCCAACAGTTTGGTGATTAAAGCGTCATGTCGCTGCTTCTGGCGGCTCATACGCAGTCGTTCGGCGCGAATAATAGTCTTAAGATCGCCAAGAGCGGTATCAAAATCATCATTCACAATCAGGTAATCATATTCAGCGTAATGGCTCATTTCTGCAACGGCCTGTGCCATACGTTTCGCAATAACTTCTTCGCTATCCTGACCACGTCCGCGAAGACGGCGGTCCAACTCTTCTTTCGACGGCGGTAGTATAAAAATACTGCGAGCCTGCGGCATCTTACTACGGATTTGCTGGGCGCCTTGCCAGTCGATGTCTAAGAACACATTGACGCCAGTTGCCAGAACCTGCTCGATAGTTTCTCGAGAGGTACCATAGTAGTTACCGAAGACTTCTGCGTGTTCAAGAAACGCATCTCTGCTAATCATCGTTCTAAATTCATCATGACTGACAAAGAAATAATGTTCACCGTCCACTTCACCAGGCCGCGGCTGACGCGTGGTGTGAGATACCGACACTTGCGTATCGTACAACGGTTGGGTTTTTAACAGTGCCTGAATCAGGCTGGATTTACCCGCGCCACTTGGAGCAGAAACAATATAAAGCGTGCCTTGAGCCATGAGAGTCTTTCGTATGTGTTAGCGATTAAGTCCTACATACGGGCTTATTATACACGTCGCCACGGTGTGACGTAGTCTTTGTCACACTTTTTCCCTTGGATTGTTGATTTTTGCGTGGCGTTTTCCAATTTTCTTGTCCCTTTGCAGCCAAAAAAATATTACATGGAAAGCTCCTCGTAAAGTGCATCTTTGCGGGTAGTCAGACTCAAATCGGACCGTTATAACTTCCCCAAACCAGGGAGGATTAACGATGTGGAAATGGGCTGGCGTAGTCATGATGGTGTGGAGTAGCTATGGAATAGCGGTATGCCCCGCGTGGTCGCATGCCAAAGCAGAACAACAAATTGCGGGGTTAAACGCTCAGATTGCTCGCTGGAATGATGCTTACTGGCAAGAAGGTAAAAGCGACGTGAGCGATGAGGTTTATGATCAATTGAATACCAGGCTAAAGCAGTGGCAGCAGTGCTTTAATCATGAGCATGTGAAAGAGGATATTCCTCACACCAACGGAACACTACGACACCCTTTTGCACATACGGGTGTGCACAAGGTGGCTGATAAAGAAGAGTTGCGTCAGTGGATGCACTCACGACGCGATTTGTGGGTGCAACCTAAAGTCGATGGTGTGGCAGTCACATTGGTTTATCGCAAAGGGAAGTTGGCGCAGGCGATCAGTCGTGGCGACGGAGTGAAAGGTGAAGACTGGACCGCAAGAGTACAAGCAATCCCCTCTATTCCTTTAAGCGTGCAGGGCGTGCTTTCGGAAAGCGTTCTTCAAGGAGAAATTTTTTTACTGCGTGAAGGGCATATTCAGCAGCAGATGGGAGGGATGAATGCCAGAGCTAAAGCAGCGGGAATGATGATGCGCCTGAATGACAAGAGGGATCTGGATAATCTCGGTGTCTTTATTTGGGCATGGCCTGATGGTCCGCAGTCTATGCCGCAACGTCTTTCTGAGCTCACAAAAGCCGGTTTTAACCTGACAGCACGGTACACGCGAGCAGTGAGCACGGCAGATGAGGTTGAAAAAAACAGAAAGGAATGGCTGACGTCACCTCTTCCTTTTGTGACTGACGGCATTATAGTTCGATCCTCGGTTGAGCCAATCGGTGAGCATTGGTTACCGGGAGAAGGGGATTGGGTCGTCGCGTGGAAGTACTCGCCTGTTTCACAGGTAGCGGAAGTTAACGCTATTCAATTTGCGATTGGGCGTACGGGTAAGATTTCTGTTGTGGCCACACTGGAATCGATACAACTGGATGATAAACGTGTGAAGCGCGTTAACCTCGGTTCTGTGAGCCGTTGGCAGGCTCTGGATATTGCGCCGGGTGATCAGGTACTGGTGAGTCTTGCCGGGCAGGGTATCCCGCGAGTGGATAAAGTCGTATGGCGTGGAAGCGATCGAAAAAAGCCAGTGCCGCCTGCATCGCACTATCACCCACTCACTTGTTTTTATGCTTCACCAGAATGTCTGGAGCAATTTTTTGCCCGCCTGGTATGGCTCAGCTCAAAGCCGGTTCTCGATATGGAAGGGTTGGGTGATTCCAACTGGCGACTGTTACATCAGACTTATCATTTTGAACACATTTTTTCCTGGCTGGCTTTAACGCAGGAACAAATAGAAAAGACACCTGGTTTGAATCCAGGACGACGTTTACAGCTATGGCATCGTTTCGAGTTTGCTCGCCATCAGCCTTTCAAGCGATGGATAAATGCGCTTGGCATACCCTTACCGCAAGTCGCAGCCAAAGCATTGAGCGTTCATTCCTGGCGCCAATTACAAGACAAAAATGCGGGCAGTTGGAGCCAGCTCCCGGGTATCGGCGCAGAAAAGGCACGAAAGTTGGTAGAGTTTGTACACGATCCGCAGATCACGCGTCTTGCGACCTGGCTCGGTGAACAAGGTATTGACGGGTTTTAAAGTGAACCTGTCGAAAACCTAGTGTGAGTCATGGGTGTAATGAAATACGGGAAGCCCCAATTTTAAGCGTAGCGCGAGCATCCGCGCGGTAAAACCGAAGAGTAACGTCGCGATGACAACGACATCGAGACTTGAGACATAATGTTGCAAAGCGATGTACAACACCGCCGAAGCAAAAGAAATGCCGGCATACAGTTCTTTCTGAAACACGAGTGGAATGCGTTTACAGAACATATCACGGAGAACACCGCCAAAAACACCCGTCACAACGGCAGCGATTGAGGCAATGATCGGTCCTTCCCCCATATCAAGGGCAATTTGCGCGCCGATAATAGAAAAGACCACTAATCCCACGGCATCCAGAATGAGGAATAAACGTCGCAAATGGGGCATCACCGGGGCCGCAATCGTAGTCAGCACCGCGGCAACCGCAACGATCACCACGTATTCGGGATGTTTGACCCAGCCCAGCGGATAGTGACCTAGCAGTATGTCGCGAACGGAGCCGCCGCCCAAGGCGGTTGCTGTGGCGATAATAATGACGCCGAAAGTATCCATGCGACGGCGTCCAGCAGCCAGCGCTCCTGTCATGGCTTCAGCCGTAATACCGACCAAATATAATATGTGTAGCAGCATCTCTTCCCCCAGATTGAGCGCGCTAGGGTAACGTTTTACACAACACATCACGATTTAGATTTTTTATGCCCGACAGCTCAAGGGATACTTTTACTCATATATTTTTGCTGCTATCAGTGCCTATGGAAAGGTTTATGGAGTTTAAGGCATTAGTTTTTTTCATGACTGTATGTTTGTTTCCGATCACACTTTTCATCGCACATCGCACATCGCACATCGCAAGACGGATGGTAGGCAAGGGTTAACCTGAAGAGGTTTTGGAGGTATTTGAGTCATCCTTACTGCGTGAGGCACAAAAAAAGCCATTTTTATAATGGCTTTTTTTATTCAGGATCGGGAGGAAATGGCGTTACTCAATGTTCTGAATCTGCTCGCGCATTTGCTCAATAAGCACTTTTAATTCAATGGCTGACGTAGTGACTTCGGCGTTGATGGATTTAGATGCCAGCGTGTTCGATTCGCGGTTAAATTCCTGCATCATAAAGTCGAGGCGACGGCCAACTGCTTCTTTCTTCTTCAGAATATTGTACGTCTCTTTAACATGAGCTTCGAGTCGATCAAGCTCTTCCGCGACGTCAACACGCTGAGCCATCAGCACTAACTCTTGCTCAAGGCGGGTGTTTTCCAGCTGAACTTCGGCATCTTCCAGTTTGGCAATCAGGCGTTCGCGCTGCCACTGCAGGACTTCAGGCATATGAGCGCGTACTTTGACGACTTCTGCACTGACCCCTTCGAGGCGCTGTTCAATCATCGCTTTTAATGCCTGACCTTCAGTCTCCCGCGCCTCAATAAAATCATCCAGAGCGCCGTCTAGCGCCCCGAGGATTTCGGTGGTGATCGCATCCAAATCCTGCTCTCCAGCGGCCATAACGCCAGGCCAACGCAGGATATCAACCGGGTTGATTTCACCTTCGTCGCTCTGCATTTTGACCCAGTTCGCGGCATTTACCAGCTGTTTAGCCAGTTTTTCATTGAGGATCAGCTCCCCCTGGGCGCTCGCATCGGGTTCAAAACGCAGGTTACATTCAACCTTACCGCGCGTCAGTCGAGCACGAATGCGCTCGCGCACGACCGGCTCAAGGCTGCGAAACTGTTCTGGCATACGGAAATAAGTTTCCAGATAGCGCTGGTTCACCGAGCGCATTTCCCAGGTAGCGCTACCCCAGCTACCTTTGATTTCACGCCGGGCGTAGGCGGTCATACTGCGTATCATAGACATTCCCGTTTTTAGAGGAGAGATGGGGGATTATAGCTTTCGTGGCTTTCACAGGATAGGAATAAGCGACTTTAATCCGTATAATGCGCAGCCACATTCGTTTCAAGCCGGAGATATCATCATGCGTCCATCAGGCCGTAGCGCCAATCAGGTGCGTCCCGTCACCCTGACCCGTAACTATACAAAACACGCTGAAGGTTCCGTGCTTGTTGCATTTGGCGACACTAAAGTACTGTGCACTGCCTCTATTGAAGAGGGCGTACCGCGCTTTCTGAAAGGCCAGGGCCAGGGCTGGATCACGGCTGAATACGGTATGTTGCCGCGCGCAACGCATACCCGTAACGCCCGCGAAGCGGCAAAAGGCAAGCAGGGCGGTCGTACCATGGAAATCCAGCGTTTGATCGCTCGCGCACTTCGTGCGGCTGTCGATCTGAAAGTGCTGGGCGAATTCACCATTACCCTGGACTGCGATGTAATTCAGGCTGATGGGGGTACGCGCACGGCATCCATTACCGGTGCATGCGTTGCACTGGCCGATGCGCTGAACAAGCTGATTGCTGCCGGTAAGTTGAAAAAGAACCCGATGAAGGGAATGGTTGCAGCTGTCTCTGTAGGTATCGTAAACGGCGAAGCGCTTTGCGATCTGGAATACGTTGAAGACTCCGCAGCCGAAACCGACATGAATGTGGTGATGACCGAAGACGGTCGTATCATTGAAGTGCAGGGCACGGCAGAAGGCGAGCCGTTTACTCACGAAGAGCTTCTTACCTTGCTGGCGTTAGCCCGAGGGGGAATTGAATCTATTGTCACGACGCAGAAAGCGGCGTTAGAAGATTGATGTAAGGGCGACGTTGTCGCCCTTTTTTTTGTCCGTAGAAAAGTCTTGAGGAGCAAATCCATGAAACCCTATCAGCGCCAGTTTATTGAGTTTGCGCTTAACAAGCAGGTACTTAAGTTTGGCGAATTTACGCTGAAATCCGGGCGTAAAAGCCCCTATTTCTTCAACGCCGGGCTGTTTAATACTGGGCGCGATCTGGCTTTATTAGGCCGTTTTTACGCCGAAGCACTTGTGGATTCCGGGATTGATTTCGACCTGCTGTTTGGTCCTGCGTATAAGGGTATCCCGATTGCGACCACCACGGCAGTTGCGCTAGCGGAACATCACGATCGCGATGTCCCGTACTGCTTCAACCGCAAAGAGGCCAAAACCCACGGTGAAGGCGGCAATCTGGTTGGCAGTGAATTGCAGGGGCGAATTATGCTGGTGGATGACGTGATCACCGCAGGCACGGCAATCCGTGAGTCGATGGAAATTATTCAGGCCAATGGCGCTTCGCTTGCTGGCGTTTTGATTTCTCTCGATCGCCAGGAGCGTGGCCGTGGCGAGATTTCAGCCATTCAGGAAGTTGAGCGTGATTATGGCTGCAACGTGATTTCAATTATTAAGTTGAAAGACCTGATTGCCTACCTGGAAGAGAAACCTGAGATGGCGGATCATCTGGCTTCGGTGCGCGCGTATCGGGAAGAGTTTGGCGTTTAAGGCATTTGCCCGGTCGCGTGATGCTGACCGGGCTTCAACGCGTTTACTGCAATTGCGCAGCCACGAGCGGCCAACGGGTGTCGAAATCATCCGTTGGGCGATATTTAAATTCACTGCGTACAAAGCGAGAAAGCATTCCTTCGCAGAATGCTAACAGCTGCCCAGCCAACACATTTTCATCCGTGGTGTAGCCTTCACCTTCACGCATTTTCTTTTCACGCAGAACCTGGCGCAACTGGGCTTCAATGCGTTCGAAAAGCTGATTGATACGTCCCTGGAGCTTGTCCTGCTCAAACATCAGCGCATGCCCAGTCATGATTCGCGTCAGGCCGGGATTGCGTTCGCCGAAACCAAGAATCAGTAACACAATCAATCGCAAGCGGGCGGTGGTGTCTTTTTCGTCTTTAAGAATCAGATTGATACGGGTAATGAGGCTGTCTTCGATAAACTCGATGAGGCTATCAAACATCCGCGTTTTGCTGGGGAAATGACGATACAGCGCCGCTTCTGATACGCCGACAGAGGCCGCCAGTTTTGCGGTAGTGATGCGTTGACTGCCATCGCTGGATTCAAGCATCAGCGCCAGAGATTGAAGTATTTCTTCGCGACGGTTCCTTTTCGCGGTTTGTTTTTCTGCCATGTTACAAAATACCCCTGAAAATAAGCGCCTGTCCGGCTGGCATCCACACAGCGACCGCAAACACGCGTTTGCGGTGTGTTATTGCATTATTACGCTGTGAGGTGCGTATCGTTGGGCTTATTTGCGCCCAGAGTGGCCGAAGCCGCCTTCGCCACGGTCGGTGGCATCAAAATCGTCTACCAGATTAAATTCAGCCTGAACCACAGGCACAAAGACCATCTGCGCGATACGTTCGCCCGGCTCAATCGTGAAGCTGTCCTGGCCACGGTTCCATACAGAGACCATCAGTTGACCCTGGTAGTCGGAATCAATGAGCCCGACCAGATTGCCCAGCACAATACCATGCTTATGACCAAGACCAGAGCGAGGCAAAATCATCGCTGCCAGTGAAGGGTCTGCAACGTGAATCGCCAGACCTGTCGGGATCAGCGTGGTGGCGCCTGGCGCCAGCGCGACGGCGTCATCGAGACAGGCTCGCAGGTCAAGACCGGCGGAGCCGGAGGTGGCATAGGTTGGCAGCGGAAATTGCTGGCCAACACGCGGGTCCAGAATCTTAACGTCGATTTTTTTCATCATAACGGGTAACGATCTCGTCCAGTAATTGTTGGCCCAGGAGTTCCTTGCGCTCAAGCGGTAAGACTTTATCTCCATCCTGCCAGAAAAGGTGTAATGCGTTGCTGTCGCTGTTAAATCCTTGTGTCGCCAGCGAAACATCGTTCGCGCAAATCAAATCGAGATTTTTGCGGGTCCGTTTTTGCCGGGCATATTCTTCCACATTATTTGTTTCGGCGGCAAACCCAACGACGTAAGGTCGATGGCTTTTTAGTGCGGCAACACCGGCAACGATGTCAGGATTTTTCACCATTTTTATCGTTAATTCATCGCCTTGCTTTTTAATCTTGGCATCAGAAATGGTCTCGGCGCGGTAATCGGCGACGGCCGCGCAGCCGATAAATATTTGCTGCATCTGTGCGTGCGCTTGAACGGCTGCTTCCATTTCCAGTGCGGTAGTAACATCAATGCGTTGCACGAAAGGTGGCGTAGCTAAAGAGACCGGCCCGCTGACCAGCGTGACGTTTGCTCCGCGTTTTGCTGCTGCCGCGGCAATGGCAAACCCCATCTTGCCGGAACTGTGGTTCGTGATGTATCGCACGGGATCCAAGGGTTCGCGTGTCGGACCGGCAGTAATCATGATGTTGAGATGTTGCAGATCGTTGACAGGCGCAAAATGCGTGGCGGCCATATCGACAATGGCAAGCGGATCGAGCATGCGTCCTGGACCCACATCCCCACATGCCTGACTCCCGCTATCTGGACCCCAAATGAGCAACCCGCGAGAGGCCAGAATCTCAAGGTTATGCTGGGTCGCGACATTGCGGTACATCTGCTGGTTCATCGCTGGCACGACGGCGACAGGTGCGGGCGTAGCCAGACAAATCGTTGAAACCAGATCGTTGGCCATGCCTGCCGCAACGCGTGCGATTAAATCCGCCGTTGCGGGAGCGAGGATAACCAGGTCTGCCCATTTGCCCAGTTCAATATGGCCCATTGCGGCTTCGGCGGCCGGGTCGAGCAGGCTATCGGATACCGGATACCCTGAAACGGCTTGTAGGCTCAACGGGGTAATAAACGCTTTGCCGCCTTCCGTTATCGCGACCCGCACCTCTGCCCCGCGATCTCGCAAGCGGCGCACCAGCTCTGGCGCTTTATACGCGGCGATGCCGCCGCTCACGCCAAGAACGATTTTTTTGCCAGCCAGGCTCATCATGATTCTTTCCTGTTGGGTTTATCCAGAGGGAAACATTTTATCACAATACGAAAATCGACGTAAAAATGTGCGCGGTCCACTTTGCGAGGCGCTACGCAAGAACGAAAAGTACCCGTCGAGTAGTGAGAATTCCTGTGCCAGCATAACGAAAGCAAAACAGGGAGACGGGACATGGATGATGAGTTGGCGCTCTTGCCGCGGGAGAAAATGCTGAATTTTGGTATCACATCACTGACGGATGCCGAGCTACTGGCACTTTTTTTGCGCACCGGTACATCAGGAAAGAGCGTGTTTATATTAGCGCAGGAACTGTTACAGCATTTTGGATCGCTGCACGGGTTATTGAACGCCGATCTTGACGAATTTCGGTATGTCGAAGGAATCGGGCTGGCTAAATTTGCGCAGCTTAAGGGCATTGCCGAGCTTGCCCGACGCTATCATAGCGTGCGGGTACTTGGTGATAATCCGCTGTTAAATCCTGAAATGACAAAAGATTTTCTACAGAGTCAGCTCTCTGATGCAGAACGTGAAATCTTCATGGTGATCTTTCTCGATAATCAACATCGGGTGGTGAAACATAGCCGCATGTTTTCGGGAACATTGCGGCATGTTGAGGTTCATCCGCGAGAAATTGTGCGAGAAGCGATAAAAGTGAATGCAGCCGCCGTGATCCTCGCGCATAATCACCCCTCTGGTTGCGCTGAACCGAGTAAAGCCGACAAAGAGATCACCGAACGTATCATCAAATGCTGTCAATTCATGGACATTCGTGTACTTGACCATTTTATTGTGGGACGTGGAGAGTATGTTTCTTTAGCTGAACGTGGTTGGATTTAGACCTTTTCTCGCGATCCATCGGGATCTTTGTCTGTTCGGGACTTGAGCACATCGTCGAGTCAGCGTATACTACGCCACCTTTGAGAATCTCGGGTTTGGCATTTGGGCCTGGCAATCGAGTGTTCACTTAGAACCGCGATGACCGGGCTGTAAAGCCTGACGAGGCGCCGATACCCCATACGAAGCTCGAGCTAATTTGATTTTTGGAGAATAGACATGTCCCGAGTCTGCCAAGTTACTGGCAAGCGTCCGGTGACCGGTAACAACCGTTCCCACGCACTGAACGCGACTAAACGCCGTTTCCTGCCGAACCTGCACTCTCACCGTTTTTGGGTTGAGAGCGAGAAGCGTTTTGTCACCCTGCGTGTATCTGCTAAAGGTATGCGTGTTATTGATAAGAAAGGCATCGATACAGTTCTGTCCGAACTGCGTGCCCGTGGCGAAAAGTACTAAGTACTTAAAGAGGAAATAAATCATGGCTAAAGGTATTCGTGAGAAAATCAAGCTGGTTTCTTCTGCTGGTACTGGTCACTTCTACACCACCACGAAGAACAAGCGTACTAAACCGGAAAAACTGGAACTGAAAAAATTCGATCCAGTTGTCCGTCAGCACGTTTTATACAAAGAAGCTAAAATCAAATAATTTTAGATTCCTTGTAAAGAAAAACCCCGCAATCGCGGGGTTTTTTGCATTCTGCGTTTCTCAATGTCTGTGTCTCTCAATGGAGGAAACATGCCTGAATTACCTGAGGTAGAAACCAGCCGTCGCGGTATCGAGCCGCATCTGGTGGGCGCGACCATACTTCATGCTGTCGTGCGTAACGGTCGTCTTCGCTGGCCCGTTTCCAATGAGATACATACCCTGAGCGACAAGCCGGTTCTGAGCGTGCAGCGACGCGCAAAATACCTGCTGCTGGAGCTGCCCGACGGCTGGATAATCATCCATCTTGGGATGTCCGGGAGTTTGCGTATCCTCAGTGAAGAGTTACCTGCCGAAAAACACGATCACGTGGATTTGGTCATGAGTAACGGCAAAGTGCTGCGCTATACCGACCCTAGACGCTTTGGCGCATGGTTGTGGACTAAAGAGCTTGAGGGGCACAACGTGCTGGCGCATCTCGGCCCAGAGCCGCTGAGCGAAGCATTTAACGCTGACTACCTGAAAGCACGGTGCGCCAAAAAGAAAACGCCGATCAAACCCTGGCTGATGGATAACAAGCTGGTGGTGGGGGTTGGGAATATCTATGCCAGCGAGTCGCTTTTCGCGGCCGGGATTCACCCTGACAGGCTCGCATCGTCGCTCTCAGAGCACGAGTGCGAGATATTGGTGAAAGTCATCAAAGCCGTTTTGCTGCGCTCAATCGAGCAGGGCGGGACGACGCTGAAGGATTTCCTGCAAAGTGACGGTAAGCCGGGGTATTTTGCGCAGGAACTGCAGGTGTATGGCCGTAAAGGCGAGCCGTGCAGAGTGTGCGGCACTCCCATCGTTGCATCGAAACATGCGCAGCGTGCGACGTTTTACTGCCGCCAGTGTCAGAAATAAATTATTTGAGCTTTTCCATCAACGCCTGGTGAACGTTCGCAGGCAGAAAATGCGCCACATCCCCCGCGTGGCGCGCCACTTCTTTCACCAGTGATGACGAAATAAACGACCACTCTTTTGACGGCATCAGGAAGACGCTTTCCAGTTCCGGCATCAGATGACGGTTCATGTGTGCCAGCTGCATCTCGTATTCAAAATCAGCCACGGCACGCAATCCGCGAATCAGAATATTGGCTTGCTGTGCGCGGGCGAAATTGGCCATCAAATCGCTAAAGCCCATGACTTCAACATTCGGCAGGTGCTGAAGCGCGGTAGTGGCGAGCGCGACGCGTTCATCTAAATCGAACATGGGTTTTTTGCTGGGACTGGCAGCAATCGCCAGAATCACGCGATCAAACATGCTGGCAGCACGCGTAATGATATCAATATGACCGTTAGTGATGGGATCGAAGGTACCCGGATAAATCGCTTTTGTGCTCATGGCTCACGTTTCTCTGAGTAGCCGCGGTTTAACGCCCACAGCTCGGTATATTTGTTGAAAGTATACTGTGCATTCACCACTGCCAGTAACCAGCCTTGTTTGCCATCCAGGACACCGCCGCGCAGCAGCAGTGTTTTCAAAAACGCACCTAGCGTATGCGCAAAAATTCCCGTCAGAGAGGCCTTTTTACCGCGCTGGTGGCGCTCTTGTGCCCAGGCCGTGGCGTAGTTGAGTTGCTTGCGCTGGAAGCTCGCAAAATCCCGGCAGGTGAGATGCAGCAGATCGCCGCTTAGCATCATCACCTGAGCCTGATGACAATCCAGAGCTTCGTGAACCAGATTGGCGTTGTACTGATAGCGATCGCGCTCGTAAAGACGCATCACGCGGTCGGGATACCAGCCGCTGTGACGCATAAAGCGGCCCAGGAAATAGTTCCGGCGCGCAATGCTGTACACAACGCCAGGCTTCGGCGACATCAGTACGGTTTGTATGGCCTGCTGGAGTTCCGGCGTGATGCGCTCGTCAGTGTCGATCATCAGCACGTAGTCGCCAGTGGCAAAAGATTGCGCGCGCTGACGCTGAATGCCATAGCCCTGCCAGTCGGTATCGATGAACACGTTCACGCCTGCGGCACGGGCGATTTCAACCGTATTATCCACACTTCCGGAATCCAGCAAGACAATTTCGTCAGCCCAGGCAACAGACGCGAGGCAGTCCGGAAGCAGGTCGGCAGCGTTTTTGGCGATCATTACGACCGACAGACGCGTTGACATTAATGACTCCGCTGCGGCAAGTAAGGTTGAAGAAGTTGCAGCAGACGGGTCAATGCGCCCTGATTCTGATGCAGCACCTCCACGGCATGGCGACCGTACCACAAACGGTAATCTTCATCGGTGAGCAGGGTTGATACCTCCTTCACCACGGAGTCCGCATCGTTTACGGTAATCAAGCCGTCGGCTTGCTGCAATTTGGCGCAGATATCTTTGAAGTTAAACGTGTGGGGACCCATCAGCACAGGAATGGCATGTGCGGCCGGCTCCAGCGGATTGTGTCCGCCGCGTTCGACCAGGCTGCCGCCCACGAACGCCAGATCGGCAATGCCGTAGAGCAGCATCAGTTCGCCCATCGTGTCGCCAATCACCACCTGAGTGCTACCCGATGGGATCTCACCGCTGCTGCGCAGCGTGAAGCTAAATCCGCCTTTCTGTACCAATTCACGGGCATCCTTAAAGCGCTCGGGATGACGAGGAACCAGAATCAGCAGTAAGTCCGGGAATGTTTCGAGCAGTTTGCGATGCGCCTGCAGAATAATCTCTTCTTCGCCATCGTGGGTGCTGGTTGCGATCCACACTTGACGGCGTGGTGCCCACTGGCGGCGTAACGTGAGGGCACGCGCCGCGAGTTCTGGCGTGACGGAAATATCAAACTTTAGACTACCGGTTACGGCGAGCTGATTGCGTTTCAGCCCCAGGGAGATAAAGCGCGCGGCATCTTCTTCGTTTTGGGCGGCGATCAGCGTAATTTTGGACAGCAGGCGACGCATAAATTTACCCAGCTTGCCATAGCCTTTCGCGGAGCGTTCAGACAGGCGAGCATTCGCCACCACCAGCGGAATTTTGCGGGCATGCAGGGCGGAAATCATGTTTGGCCAGAGTTCGGTTTCCATCACAATCACCAGCTTTGGACGCACAGTGTTGAGGAAGCGGTTCATGGCGCAGGGTAAATCATAAGGCAGGTAAACGTGATGCACGTCTTTGCCAAATGCCGACAGCGCGCGTTCAGAACCCGTGGGGGTCATGGTGGTGACGGTAATCGGCAAATAGGGATAACGGTGGCGCAGCGCGCGGACCAGCGGGATGGCCGCCAGCGTTTCACCGACGGATACGGAATGCAGCAGAATACCGTCTGGCACAACTTTATTACGACAGTAGCCATAACGTTCAGCCCAACGTTTTCGATACGCAGGCGCTTTACGGCTACGAAGCAGCAGTCTTAGCCACACCAGCGGCTGAATAATGTAGAGCAAAGCGGTATACAACAATTCCAAGCGATTATCCGTTTTTCAGTTTCAGCGGGCAAATTCTAAGCATTTAGGCCGTTTAAAGCTATCTCTTTGGCATTTTAGCTCACTTGTCTGCCTGCGTTACGTTCATTCAACGATAAAAAAACGGGCAGTGTTTGCCCGTTTGATGACTTGCAGATTAACGCTCTGCTTCAGGGAGCGCATTTAAGTGGTAGGTCACACGCTCCGACAGACCACGAATATCGCCGCCCGTGATGAAGAAGCTGTCATCTTTCTGATTCGGGTTGCTGACAGAATAGCCCAGCATTTTGTTGATAAGCGTCGCAACCTGATAGTGGTTCAGCGGGACTTGCGGGCTGATCGCATTCATTGAATACGCCGGGTCGTTGCTGAAATAGAGGAATGGCACCTGGGCAATTGGCATTTCCACAACCGAATGACCAAACAGTCCGCCGTCGCCCACGCGCTCTCCGTGATCCGAGGTAATGAACACCAGCACAGGCAGTTTGGATTTCGCCATCGTCGTGCGGATGGCGGACGCCAGCTCTTTATCGTACAAACGCACTGCATCGTCGTACTCATTTTTCTTCTGCTCAACGTCATTACTCAGATGCGGCGTCGAGAATTCCGCAAATCCCTGCGGGATATTACGCTCATAAGGGATATGCGGTGCGCGGCTGTTCAGCACCATCAGGAACGGTTTGCTCCAGTCCAGCGTGGCTTTCTCGACCGATGGCGTGAGTACCACGTCCGCGCCCACATCCGGAGCCGGGCGAATTTGCGTGTCTTCCCACAGGTCAATGTCGTGGATACCGATCCAGTTGCTCAACCCTTCCAGACCTTGCGCTGAGATAAATGCGGTCTGATAACCCTGTTTTTTCGCATTCGCAAAGATATTGGTCGACCTGGATTTATACGCGCCGTAGTTATCCGGCTCGCGCAGATTGTTCACCAGCATAGGAATGGCGACACGCGTTGACACGGCGTTCGATACCACCAGACGACCCGTACCCTGATACTGCTTCATCAGGGCTTTCAGCTCTGGCGTGGTATCGCGCTCGTAGCCCAGCGCACTGACGTGATGCGGGTTGAGGCTTTCGCCAATCGCCAGGATGATGGAGTATTTGCCTGCATGCGATCCCTCAATCGGCGTCACCTTATAAGGTTCGTAATGGGTCACGCTCTGGTTTTCGCCAGACAGGGCTTCCGGGATCAGACGAATGGCGCTAAAGCTCATGGCTGACAGACCGTTGCGCAGTAAAGAGTGGCGCAGGTCTGGGTTGAACTTGTACATCTGACCATCGATGGCCTTGTAAAACTGGCCGGCAAACATAACAACGATGGCGAGCAGGCAGGGCATCGCGAGACCTTTATGCCACTGAGGTGCCATGCGACGGGTGAAGACCAGTGCAAACACGACTGCCAGGACCATGATCGCGAAGTAAATCCCCAGCGATCCGAGGCTGTCGGTAATTCCGCTGGCAATATCTTTCGTTTCGACAAACGCAAGCCAGACTTCGCTTGGGCCGTAGAACTGGCCATAAAACTGGTAATAGATCGCTTCTGATATCTGCACAATAAACGTGACGGCCAGCAGAAGGCGCGTAACGAAGAAACGTGCGCTGACGGCAGCCAGCAGCGAGATGATCAGATACAGCGAGATATCACCGGCTTTCGGTTGATAGACATGGTCTTTTAACAGGATGATGATTTCAGAAAGTGAAAACAGCACCAGGAAAGCCAGCGTCAACACCACGGTTCGCAGGATATTGCGGCGTAGCGTGAGTGATGATTGTGCAGATGTTTTGAACATGTTCAGACTCAATCTAACTCAGAACTTTTTAGTCAGCGGACGAATCGCTTTACCAAAACCAAAGCGCAGCGCGCGAACCAGCGTGGGGCGATTGTGCAATCCTTTCCGCCAGATATCCTCAAACAGGGCAAACCAGCGAGCGGCAACCGCTTCACGGGAATAGACCTGCAAACGTTTTTCTCCCTGTTCACGCATTTGGCGATACAGCTCAGGAGAATTCTTCAGACGCATAATCGCCTCAAAGGCTTCGTCAGGATTTTTGGCAATCAGATAATCCAGATCGCTTTCACGGATAGCGCGGTAAGACGGTTCGTCATCACACACCATCACGGTTTTGCCCAGCCAGTTATTAATTAATTTGCTGGCGGGTTTGCGCGCAAGCTTGTGGTCGTGCGATTTGCGGAAACTGATGCAAACATCCACGTCCTGATAGTTCGTCCAGTTATCAAATGAAATGCGCAGGTCAATTCCCTGCTCGGCCAGCCGTTGTTTAAAATCACCTTCACGGTATTCCTGCGGAAAGCTGTCAACACGGCCGAAAAACGCCACGGTTTTCACCGTTTCATCGGTACGTTCACGCGGTTTAACGCCAGGCTGCGGCCAGTAAGGCACGAAAATGCGGTTACTGTGCCCGTCAACTTCAGGATTCTGGTCAACGACAATATCGGCGCCCACAACCGGAGGGCGATCGGCACGCGCAACGACGGTAAATCCGCGCCACGGTTTAACGCGAGAGCCGAAATCATCATTGTGCATCAGGTTGATAGCATCCGGCCGGCATTCAGAGCCAAACGAACATTCAATATCGTCGCCGTAATAATGTTTCAACGCCAGCGTGGTTTGAAACGTCCAGCCGCCACGTCCACCGCAATAGAAACGTTCAGGGATATCATCCGGATTAACGCGGTTATCCAGCAGCGTCTGAAAATCTGCGTAGTTTTTCGCGATGAAGTCTGCGCGGGAAACCGCGTGGAGTTTGAGTTTGCTCATATTGTCCGTTAGCCGAGAATTTTTTTAAGGCGGAAATAGCGACGTCCTAAACGCCAGCGCTGGCGGAAACCGCGCGCGTTGCGCCAGATCATAGACCAGATACCGCGCTCAAAAAGCTCGCGCGTGATCTCACGCTTTTTCGCCATATCGTCGATATTGTTGATGCTGTGCAGAATGCCTAAGCCTTCTTTCGCAATTTGCCACTGGCAAGCGGGTACGCGTTTCACCAAATCGGGATGGCGTTTATTGATGGCATCCAGCATTTCCAGGATTTTCATATAATGGCGAGAGGAGCGCATGCGGGTATCGTCGGTGCCAGGCGTGTGTGAAACCGATGCCGAGTGAATCAGATAATCGTAAAACACTTCATCGATATACTGCACGCGTTTGGCGGTCAGCAACACTTCAGTCGTCCACGGGATGTCCTGATGACGCAGGCCGTGTTCAAAGGTAAAGCCCTGCTCTTTGATGAAGGCGTGACGGTAGATATTGAGCCAGGTGACGTGCAGGAACTTGCGCGATTCCAGCGCCATTTGCAGCCATGTTGGGCCATCCAGCACACCCGTTGACGTCAGCTTGTCAGAGGGGAAAATCTTTTTCGACGGACGCCCGTCATCGTAAATATAGGTGCCGTTACAGGTGGCGACATCCAGGTTGCCGGCAAGCGCTATCTCCAGCAGGCGAGGGTACATTCCCGGATAAATAACATCATCGATATCCGGGAACGCCACATATTGACCTTTCGCGACAGCAAGTCCCGCGTTGCGAGCCGCTGATACGCCGCCATTGGCCTGATCGATAACGTTATAATCACTGAATTCGCTGGCGTAGCGGGCGATAATCTCAGAAGAACCGTCGGTGGAACCGTCATTAACAACGATCAGTTCCAGGCTTTCCAGATTCTGCTTCTTAATGCTGTCAAAAAAGGCGCTCAGAAAGGATTCGCCGTTGTATACAGCGATAATGAGGCTTAATTGCGGCGCGTCAGACATGCTTACTCCGTCTTTTTTACGCCAGGGCGTTGACCCTGGCGCAGGTGATACATCATCAGGAAATTTTCTTATGATCCTGAAGAGGGCGTAGCGCACACATACCAATGAGCAGCCCGGTCAACATCATGTATTGCTCCAGGTAATGGTCTTTCAGATTGTGATCGACCATCGTTCTGGAGAAAAATCCGATCGTAAACAGCAGAAGGAACAGGCCAATCATCGTATTGCCATGGCGGAATTCGCGCCAGCCGATGTACCAGCAACCCGCCAGCAAAATCAACCAGCCCGCAATACCGGCAATACCGTTCTGAATACCAAACTCAATCAAGCCGTAGTGGCTGTGTGGAATGTTAATTCGGTTATCCTGCGTATCGCGCCGCAGCACGTAACGGAAGGCTTCTTTGCGAGGGCCCATACCTGCCGGGTGTTCCGCAACCAATCCCCAACCCTGGCGGAAGAAACTTGCGCGACAGCCATTTGAATGGTTCATTGGACGACCTAAATCGTTCTTGGGGATCGTCCCACTTGTTTTGTTGTAGCAAAAACTGGTGAAGGGGGCGTTCCAGCCGGTAACCGCATCGCTTTCAAGGCTTTGCCAGCGCGGATCCGTTTTCCACGACGCGTAGCCGAGTAACGCGGAAGCCGCGAAAATCCCGATCAGAATGGTACCCGTTAATACCACGCGGCTGCGGCGCATGCTGTGAAAACTCAGCAAAATGAAGGTAGAAAACAAGCTGCCTACCAGCCCAATGGTGCCCCAGCGGGTATCAACCAGCGCGGTGCAAAGCAAATTACACAGCAGCATAAAAGCGAGGAAGGGCGTGTTAAGGCGCATGAAACGCTGATGCAGTAAGCCACGCGCCAGCAGTTCGGCAAGAATGAAGCCAGTGATCATATTGACCTGGAAGCTCATGCGCGTGCGATTGAAGACAATCCGCGTTTCACCCCAGTGGATCACGCCGTCGCGCCAGTAGAGCCAAACCGTATCCAATAAATGGACACAAACCACACCCCAGAAGAAGAGAACGATCAGGGTAAAATAGCGGGCTGCTGATATAGAGGGGAATTTATCCTGAATGGCCGGTAATAATACCAGTCCTGCGCAGAACAGTAATACCGGGCGAAGCCATTGCCCATCCCAGGTAGAAAACATCTCTTTTATATCGGGAGCGACAAAAAATCCGTTGATCAAAATGAAGAACGTTAATACCCATACAACGATAAGAACAAACTTAATTTTGCTTAAATTCAGCCTCTGTTTGGCCTGAGAAGAGCTAAAGAACAGCCCTAATGCAACCACAATAATGGGATAGATGAGACCATTACGGTGGAAAGGAAGCTGGTCATTAGGAATCGGCCACATAAAACACAATGCCAGTACAGCCAGTACTAAAAGGCCCGTCAGGATGTTACGAATATTTGTCATAATTATGGTAATGGTTAAGAATTTCGGCTTTTAAACGGGTTATTTAACAGTGGTGTACGTTAATTCCACGGATATCCGGAGGGAATAAAAGTCAGAGAAAATTACCACAGAAGCCCTAACTACAGAAGGACAATGTTTGTAAGCAAGAATAATCTGCTCATTTTTAGGTAAGCCTGACTTTGTACATTCTGCAGCTGACAGCGTATATAATGCCTTGATTAGCCAGGTTTCAGCCCATCAACAGGAAATTTATGCATATCGTTCACACTGAAGCAGATGGCGGCAAAGGCGGGCAACCATTACGTATTATTAATGAGTCGCTCGGGCTGATTCAGCGCGGCCATCAGGTGACCATTCTCTGCCCGGAAAGCGCACCGTTGCACGCCCTGGCACAAGATGCCGGGCTGACAGTCGTGACCATGCCTCTCAGACGTAAAAACCTTAAAAATCTGCAATCACTGCGTCACTGGCTCAAAAGCCATCGCCAATCTATTGATGTCATCAATAGTCACAATTCAGCCGATACCTGGCTGGTGGCACTCGCGAATCTCACGCTTTCGAATCCGATTCCGCTGGTGCGAACGCGTCATGCATCGGGTGTACCGCGTAATAACTGGACAACCCGTTGGCTGTTTCGCAAAGCCTGTACACACATCGTCACTACCGGCGAAGCGCTCCGCCATCAGGTGGCGGATATCGGCGTCCCGCTGGCGCAAAGCACGTCGGTGCCGAGCGGCGTCGATACGCAACGCTTTCATCCCGCTGATAAACACGATGCCAGAGCGCATTGTGGCCTCTCGCAGGATGATTTTTGGCTCGGCGTGGTCTCGCATCTGCGTCCGAACAAAGGCCATAGCGTGTTGCTGCGTGCGTTGGCAAAGATCGACAATCCACGTATTAAGCTGGCGATCGTGGGTGAAGGCCCGCATAAGGCGACGCTGGAACAAGAAATTGTGGCGCTGGGATTACAGCAACGCGTGGTGATGGCAGGGCATCGCAGCGATCCTGAGCGATGGTTCCCGGCGTTTGATATCGCCCTGAGTCCCTCGCACGACATGGAAGGCGTTCCGCAGGGCGTATTGCAGTCCCTGGCATCGCGGATAGCTACCATTGCCACCGACGCGGGTGGCACCGCAGATGCGGTGATTAATGGTAAAACCGGGATTTTGATTGCTCAACGTGATGAAACTGCGCTGCAAGACGCAATCGTCAAACTGTATGACGATGCAAATCTTCGCGAGCAACTGGCGCAGCAAGGATTCGATTACCTTTGCGCCCATTTCACTCGCGAGTGCATGCTGGATGCGATGGAGAACGTCTTTTCCGATGCGGCTCAGCGCAGCACGTCGCGATAAAGCGCCTGCAACTCTTTAGCCATACGATCCAGGGTGTAGGGTTCTGCGGTGGCGCGTGCCGCCGCAGAGTAGTTAACGCCCTGTTCACGGCCTTGTAGCCATTCACCGATCGCCTGCTGATAACCTTTGCTATCCAGCGCGTCACGCACCCAGCCGTTCACGCCTTCCTCAACCCATTCTGCCGCGCCACAGCCGTGGCTGGTTAATAGCGGCAATCCGCAGGCCAGCGCTTCCACGCAGACATTTGGGAAGGGATCGTAGAGTGTCGGTAAAATCAAGGCGTCAGCCGTGCCGTAAACCTGACGCACATCCGCGACCGGCCCCAGGAAACGTACGCGCGAAGCCACGCCCAGCGTTGCCGCCAGCTTTTCGAATTTGCGTGCGTGTTTATCGCGACCCGCGATCAGCAGCCAGACATCGGGATGCGGCACAATCGCACGCAGCGCCGTCGCAACGCCTTTACGGCTAAAGCCTGAGCCCACGTACGCCAGCACCGGTGCAGTAGGTGGGATACCCAGCACCTCACGCTGCGAAAACGCGCGCACGTCCGGGCTGAAATGCGTGGTATCAACACCGTTATAGATAACCGTCAGCTTATCGTCAGGCAAGGCGAAACGGCGGGCGATGTCATCGCGCACCATCTTCGAGTTACAGATCACTTTTCGCAGTTGCGGATGGGTAAACATCTGGGCTTCTGCCTGCAAAATGTAGCGGTGATAGCGGCTTAATGACTGCGCCCAGCGCGCCAGCGGCGACAAAATGCGGCTGTACTGCTCAAGCCAGGTGGCATGCACGCCGTCACCCGCACGGAAAATCGTGGCGCCTGGAATACGCTCATGGCTTTGAACGATGTCGAACCTGGCAAACTCTGCGGCGGCGGCCTCAGCAAAACCCGATTCGCGGCCGAGACGATTGCTAAATGGCGGATTCACCGTCAGCGTCTGCCAGCCAGCGGCGTCTTCCCACTGGCGAGCGATGAGCGTGACATCCAGCGCGGTGTCCTGCGCCAGCACGTTAAGCGCGCGTGACACAAAACGCTCTGCGCCGCCGTTGGGATTGTAAGTCTGTCGAACGATCGCCAGCTTCATGGAAGGGTTTCCAGCAGCATCGTATCGATCGCGCTCAAGACCTGCTGCGGGGTAATCGCCGTGATGCAGTCGGAAACGCCTCCGTCACCGCAGCCCGCTTTACCGCAAGGCTGGCAGGTGAATCCGGCGGTAATCACGCGATAATTCACGCCCCACGGTGCCCATTTTATTGCGCCGGTCGGGCCAAAGATGGCAACGGTTGGGGTGCCAACGGCGCTGGCGAGATGCATCGGCATGGAGTCCACGCCAAAGTAAACGCGCGCGTGTTTCATCAGCGCGCCAAGCTCTTTCAGATTGAGTTGCCCGCTTAAATCAAACACCGGGTGAGTGAGCGCAGCACGCAACTCATCCATGTAAGCTGACTCTTCTTTTGACGGCGCAGCGGAAAGAATGATTGGCAGCCCGCGTGATGCGAGATTATTGATCGTCGCCGCCAGCTTGTTGATTTCCCAGGCCTTGAACATCCAACGTGACGTCGGATGCACCAAAATATACGATTTAGAGGTCAGCCCGAATCCCGCCAGTTTCTCGGCGATAGACGCTTCCGCCGCATCGCCGGGGACAAACAGCGTGTGTTTATCTTCATCACATTGCGGGTGAATGCCGATGCGACGCAGCGCGTCGAGGTTCACTTCCACCATATGACGGCTGTTGTCCTGAATGGCGGGGTACAGGGTCGTAAATGATTTGACCCAGCGACGGCGCGCCAGCCCGCTGCGTTTGTCCGGTTTGAAACCCACGGATACGCGCGGTTTTAAACGACGTGCCAGACGCGCACCGTGCCAGTGTTCAGTCAGGTTAATCAGGACGTCGTACTGGCGGCCTTTGAGGGTGTTCACCAGTGCACGATACAGACGGAACTGCTCAAACCAGCCTTTTTTGCGCCAGTTTCGGCCTATCGTATGTACCTGATCAATATGGGGATGGCTGGTGAGCATCGCCTGGGTGTCGTCATACACCAGTGCGTCAACCTGGACGTCTGGCCAGTTTTTTTTCAATACGGTAAAGACCGGAGAGGTCAGCAAAACGTCACCGTGGTGACGCAGCTTGATGATCAGCACGCGCTTGGGTGGGCGCTCCGCTGAGAAAAATTCAGACATAGGCTCTCTCTGCTGCCAGCAAAGGCTCTAATTGCGCATAAACCGCAGCGGCGCTGAGCGTGCTCAACTGCGAAGAATTTTCCGGGCGGCAGATATATTGATTTTTTCCGTAGCCGCCAATAAGACCCGGATCCGTTGGGCCGTAGAGCGTAATATTAGGGCGATCCAGCGCAGCCGTCAGGTGGCTGAGACCGGTATCAACCGACACCACCGCCGTTGCGCCCGCTAATGCCTGCGCCACACCATCCAGCTTCATGCGAGGCAGAACGTCAACGTAGTCAAAGCCGTCTGCCAGACGTTTGGCGCGCGCCTCTTCATGCGGCGCGCCCCACGGAAGTTTGATGCGTACATCGGATTCGCCGAGCAAACCAATCAGCTCACGCCAGTGTGATTCCGGCCAATGTTTATCGTCACGCGTAGTGGCGTGGAGGAAAATTAAGTAAGGCTGGCTGTCTTGCGAAGCGCCATGCAGGAAATGCTGCGAAATAGCGTAATCACCCTGCGCTTCCGGTTTTTGATAACCCAGGCTTTTGGCAAACAGCTCGCGAGTGCGTTCGACGGCGTGCTGCTGCTTGCTGATGCGGTGACGGCGGTTATAGAACAGGCTGGCCAGCGGCTCGCGCGCGCTTTGCCAGTCCATACCGTGCTTCACACCGTGTGCCAGACGTGTCACCAGCGCGGCGCTTTTCACCAGCCCCTGCGCGTCGATAATTGCATCGTACTGCTGAGCCTGTACCGCATCGCGAAAGGCCTGGCGTTCGGCTTTCACCGGAGCGGAAAACCAGGCTTTACGCCAGCGGCGAATCGCCACCGGGATCACGCGGTCGACCGTTTCATGCCAGCCAGGGATCTGCGCGAAGCCTTCTTCTACGACCCAGTCAAAACGGATACCCGGGATGGCGCGCATCGCATCCGTCAGCGATGGCAGGGAGTGCAATACGTCGCCCATTGAGGAGGTTTTAACGATCAGGACCCGCATTCGTTATCCTTCTTCGCTCAACAACAGCTCGTTGAGTTCGTCCAGGACGCGCTGCGGCGTAATGTCGATCAGGCTCTGGTGATACCCTTCGGCGGCGTCACCTTTTCGCACTTTGTGATAGCCGGTGATCAGGCGGATGACGCGAGCTTTGTGCGACAGCGGCGGCGTGAAGTCTGGGCTGCTTGGGCCATACAGCGCGACCAGCGGGCGATTGAGCGCCGCTGCAACGTGCATCAGACCTGAATCATTCGTCACCACCGCTTTACAGGCGGCCAGTAAAATCACCGCCTGCTCAAGCTGCGTTTCGCCGGCCAGATTCCGACACCAGGCCTGTTGTTCATTGCTCAGGGTCGCGAGGATTTCGTTGCCCGCTTCGTGATCTTTCGCCGAGCCGAACAGCACAATCTGATAGCCTTCGTCGATCAGCTGTTTGGCTAATTCGGCGTAGTGATAGTGCGGCCAGCGTTTTGCCGGACCGAATTCTGCGCCAGGACAGAAACCAATCATCGGGCGTTCGGAAGAGAGATTAAAGGCATTGCAGGTTTGCGATTTTTCGCCTTCATGCACCTGCAACTGCGGCCACAGCAGCGGCTGCGGTAAATCTTTCGCCGTGCGCATCACGCCTTTATCGTACGCCAGAGCAACATAGCGCTCGACCATCAGCGGCCAGGCGTCTTTATCCAGCACGCGCGCGTCATTTAGCAAACCGTAGCGCATCTCGCCACGCCAGCCGGTACGGTGCGGCACGCCTGCAAAGAAGGGCACGAGGGCAGATTTAAAGGAGTTAGGCAGCACGTAAGCGCGGTCATAGCGTTTCGCACTCAGAATGTGACCCAGCTTGCGGCGTTGACCAATCTCCAGCGCCCCGTGGCCGAGTGGCATTGGGATCGCTTCGTTCACTTCCGGCATGCGCGATAAAAGCGGACGGCACCACGCAGGTGCCATCACATCAATTATCGCCTGGGGATAGCGCGCCTTGAGCGTGCGATAAAGACTTTGCGACATCATCATGTCGCCCACCCATGACGGGCCGATCACCAGTATTCTCATTCACTTCATCCTTCAAGCTGTCTCTGCGTTGGCTGCCTTTGTTTACCCCAGACACACCGTTATTCAATGCGTCTGGGATTCACTCAGTTGCGGTTCAGCCAGGCCATATATTCCGCTACACCTTCGGCGACAGTCTTAAATGGCTTGTCATAACCGGCAGCACGCAGGTTGGTCAGATCAGCCTGAGTGAATGCCTGATAACGGCCTTTCAGTTTTTCCGGGAATGGAATGTACTCGAGGCTGTCTTTTTTATGGAAGGCCAGCGCTGCGTCAGCCACGGCCTGGAAGGATTCTGCGCGGCCTGTGCCCAGGTTAAAGATGCCGGATACGCCGTTTTCCCAGAACCACAGATTGACCGCTGCCACGTCGCCCACGTAGACGAAATCGCGCTTAAAGCCGTCGCTGCCTTCGAACAGTTTCGGGGTTTCGCCGTTGTTCAACTGGGTATTCAGATGGAAAGCAACGCTCGCCATGCTGCCTTTGTGGCCTTCGCGCGGACCATAGACGTTGAAATAGCGGAAGCCAACGATTTGGGAGTTCGCTTCTGGCAGAATTTGACGCACATATTCGTCGAACAGGAATTTGGAATAGCCGTACACGTTCAGCGGCTGCTCGTATTCGCGGGATTCGATAAAGTCAGACGTGCGGCCGCCGTAGGTGGCAGCAGAAGAGGCATACAGGAACGGAATTTCGTGTTCCAGGCAGTAGTGCAGCACTTCTTTTGAGTACTGATAGTTATTATCCATCATATACTTGCCGTCCCACTCTGTTGTGGAAGAGCACGCGCCTTCATGGAAGATGGCGTCGATTTCGCCGAACTCTTCACCCGCCATAAGCTGGATCAGAAAATCTTCTTTATCCATGTAGTCGGCAATATTCAGATCCACCAGGTTCGCGAACTTGGTGCCATCTTTCAAATTGTCCACCACCAGAATGTCGGTGATGCCTTTGTCATTCAGGGCTTTGATAATATTGCTGCCGATAAAGCCTGCGCCGCCGGTAACGATGATCATAACGGTAACCTTTGAAGTGTGGAGTCTGGGGACAATCCCGGACGCTAATATCTTTATCATATCATCACAATGCGCTGTCTTCAGCCATTCACCGATATGCACTTCATCCTTCAAGCTGCCTCTACGGTGGCTGCGCTTAGAAATCCCGGTCACAGAGTTATCTATGCTCCCGGGGATTTCTTCGCTTGCCGCCTTGATGCAACTTGCATGATTTTGTTTATATGCAATAAATGCTACACGTGATTTATGCTGCAAAAACGAGAACTCATGATGCGTCATCTCGTATCGACGTATAGCTTTGGGTAATATGTGCCGAAATTTGCCGAGTCTGGAGAATTGCAATGCGTGGTGATTTTTACAAACAGTTAGACAGCGACCTCGAAACCGCTCGCGCGGAAGGGTTGTTCAAAGAAGAACGTATTATCACTTCTGCGCAGCAGGCGGATATCACCGTCGCTGATGGCAGCCATGTGATCAACTTTTGCGCGAACAACTACTTAGGTCTTGCGAATCACCCTGATCTGATTGCTGCCGCCAAAAAGGGGATGGACACTCACGGCTTCGGAATGGCCTCTGTGCGCTTTATCTGCGGTACGCAGGACAGCCACAAAGTGCTTGAGAAGAAGCTGGCCGATTTCCTCGGCATGGAAGATGCGATTCTCTACTCTTCCTGTTTTGATGCTAACGGCGGCCTGTTCGAAACGCTGCTGGGCGCGGAAGACGCGATTATCTCCGATGCCCTGAACCACGCGTCCATCATCGACGGCGTGCGTTTGTGTAAAGCGAAGCGTTTCCGCTACGCCAACAACGATATGCACGAGCTGGAAGCGCGTCTGAAAGAGGCCCGTGAAGCGGGTGCGCGTCATGTGCTGATCGCCACCGACGGTGTGTTCTCGATGGACGGTGTGATCGCCAACCTGAAAGGCGTGTGCGATTTGGCAGATAAATACGACGCGCTGGTGATGGTCGATGACTCTCACGCAGTCGGTTTTGTTGGCGAAAACGGTCGCGGTTCCCACGAATACTGTGACGTGATGGGCCGCGTAGACATCATCACCGGTACGCTGGGCAAAGCGCTTGGCGGTGCTTCCGGCGGTTACACCGCCGCACGCAAGGAAGTGGTGGAGTGGCTGCGCCAGCGCTCGCGTCCGTATCTGTTCTCCAACTCCCTGGCGCCAGCGATTGTTTCTGCGTCCATCAAAGTATTGGAAATGGTCGAGTCCGGCGCTGAACTGCGCGATCGTCTGTGGTCCAACGCCCGTCTGTTCCGCGAAAAAATGAGCGCGGCGGGCTTTACGCTGGCGGGTGCCGATCACGCGATTATCCCCGTGATGCTGGGCGATGCAGTTGTAGCGCAGAACTTCGCGCGTGAACTGCAAAAAGAGGGCATTTACGTCACCGGATTCTTCTTCCCGGTGGTGCCAAAAGGTCAGGCGCGTATCCGCACCCAGATGTCTGCGGCGCATTCACCTGAACAAATCGAGCGTGCGGTTGAAGCCTTTATCCGCATCGGCAAACAACTGGGCGTAATTGCCTAAGGACGTGTGATGAAAGCGTTATCCAAACTGAAAGCCGAAGAAGGGATTTGGATGACCGACGTGCCGGAGCCGGAAGTCGGTCATAACGATCTGCTGATCAAAATTCGCAAAACCGCGATTTGCGGCACTGACGTGCATATCTATAACTGGGACGAATGGTCACAAAAAACCATTCCCGTGCCAATGGTTGTGGGCCACGAATATGTCGGTGAAGTGGTTGGCATTGGCCAGGAAGTGAAAGGTTTCAAAATTGGCGATCGCGTTTCCGGCGAAGGCCACATCACCTGCGGGCATTGCCGTAACTGCCGTGGCGGACGCACGCATTTGTGCCGTAACACCGTGGGCGTGGGCGTGAACCGTCCGGGCTGTTTCGCAGAATATCTGGTGATCCCGGCGTTCAACGCCTTCAAGATCCCGGACAATATTTCTGACGATCTGGCTTCTATCTTCGATCCGTTTGGTAATGCGGTTCACACGGCGTTGTCATTCGATTTGGTCGGCGAAGACGTGCTGGTGTCCGGCGCTGGCCCTATCGGCATTATGGCCGCTGCCGTGGCGAAACACGTTGGTGCACGTAACGTGGTGATCACCGACGTTAACGAATACCGCCTGTCGCTGGCGCGTAAAATGGGTGTCACCCGCGCGGTGGACGTCTCTAAAGAGAACCTGAACGACGTAATGGCTGAGCTGGGCATGACCGAGGGCTTCGACGTCGGTCTGGAAATGTCCGGCGCGCCGCCTGCGTTCCGCTCTATGCTGGATACAATGAACCACGGCGGACGTATCGCCATGCTGGGAATTCCTCCGTCAGATATGTCGATTGACTGGAATAAAGTTATCTTTAAGGGTTTGTTCATCAAGGGCATTTATGGCCGCGAGATGTTTGAAACCTGGTACAAGATGGCGGCACTGATCCAGTCTGGTCTGGATCTGACGCCGATCATTACTCACCATTTCGGAATTGATGATTTCCAGAAAGGCTTTGACGCAATGCGCTCGGGCCAGTCAGGAAAAGTCATTCTGAGCTGGGATTAAAAAAGAGAGCGCCTGCGGGCGCTTTTTCTCGACCCATTCACACTTCTGGCATCCGCAATCGGATTATTTCCACTATTCCTTCGCTTTTTTACCCACACGCTTATAAAGTTTGTTTAACATTCGTTTACTTTTACAGCGCCTATGCTCAAGCTTACCGTTTGTTTATTGACCTGTAATTCCGCGCGTTTGCTTCGCGAAGTCATGCCTCCGTTACTGACCGTGGCGGACGAATTTATTGTGGTGGATTCCGGAAGTACCGATTCGACTCTGGCTATTTGTCGAGAGTACGGCCTTTCCGTTCATCATCATCCTTACGCTATGCACGGCGCGCAGATGAATTATGCGATTGATTTGGCAACGCATGATTGGGTGCTGTGCATGGACAGCGATGAAATCATGGATGCCGAAACGGTCGATTTCATTCTGGCACTGAAAGCGGGCGAAGCGCCTGCGGCCAACAGTGCCTGGCGTATCGCACGTTACTGGTATGTATTGGGTGAAGAAGTGCGAACGATTTACCCCATTTCCTCGCCGGATTATCCGGTACGCCTGTTCAATCGCACGCGGGCGCGATTCAATTACCGTCCGGTAGATGACAAAGTTGAAGGCAATGTGCAGACCACCAAAATGCCGGGACGCGTGCGGCATGACACGTTTTACACGCTTCATGAAGTCTTTAATAAGCTGAATAGCTACACGTCGCGGCTGGTGAAATACCAGAAAGTGAGGCCGTCTATCGGGCGCGGGGTGATCAGCGCCACGGGTGCATTTTTCAAATGGTATCTGTTCAGCGGCGCATGGCGACAAGGGAAAGTGGGGGTCGTGACGGGGCTGTACGCGGTCTCATACAGTTTTTTGAAATATTTTAAGGCCTGGTATCTGGATCAGGATAAAGAACAAGAAGAGTCCACGGCAGAAAAGCCCGTGGATTCTCATCTCATCGAATGATGGCGGACAGCAATGAATTACGCCTTTTTCCCCCAACCTTGCCACTGATGCTGGACGTATTTCACCAGCGAGCTTTGGCCCACGCTTTCACCGATCACCGAGAAGAACCGGGTGGCATACACAGGTTCCAGCGGCTGTTTCGGCTTGCAGAGGGTCACACCCTTAAACGGATTTCGCGGTTTTGTCGCCGGGTTTGTGCCAGGCGGCGATGACGTGTCTGGCCGTGAGGTATCCACTTGCGGCTCATTCAGCAGATCGCTCGGCCGGACCAGCGTGATATCCGATGGCAGTGATGGCAGCATTTGCTGCAAGACGCGCACGGTGGACGGATGGGGATGCCCAATCGCGATAGCCGACCCGTTGCGGCGTGCGAGCTGAACCGCACGATTGAACTGAGCGCGAATATCCGCATCGTTCTGCGTGTCATCCAGGAAGACTTTGCGCTTAATTACCTTTACACCAGTGCCCTGAGAGGCGCGCAGAGCCTGGCTATTGCCAATGGTCATGCTGTCGAGGAAATAGAGATTGTAGCGCTCTAGCGCCTGCATCACTTTTTGCATGCCGAACAGGCTGGACGTCATCGCGCTGCCCATGTGGTTGTTCAGCCCAACCGCAAAGGGAACTTTGCCATAAGCATCGCGAATAATGCGCTCGATCTCGCTGCTGCTCATGTCCGGGCGTAAGGTGTCTTTTTCCAGCGGTTGTTTACTGAGGGGGGCCATCGGCAGGTGGATCAGCACTTCGTGCCCGCTGTTGTGGGCTTTGGTCGCCATTTCGCGCGCATGTGGGGCATTGGGTAACACGGCAACGGAGACGGCAGTGGGCATCGCCAGCACCTGATTTTCGTTGTGCGGGCGATAACCGAAATCATCAATGACGATGGCAAGTTTGCCTGCGTAAACCGGTGAAGCCAGCGCCAGTGCGCTGACGACGGATAAAACAAGACGACGAAATTGAAGCAAAACTTATCTTCCCAACCACGGCTGTGGATTGACCGCCTGACCCTGGCGACGAATTTCGAAATAGAGTGACGGGCGGCCCTGACCGCCACTGCTGCCCACAAGGGCGATGGGTTGTCCGGCACGGACCTGTGTGCCTACGCTGACCAATGCGCTCTGGTTGTAGCCGTAAAGACTCATGTCGCCTTTGCCGTGTTCAACTACCACGACAAGACCGTAGCCCTGCAGCCAGTCGGCGAGGATCACGCGGCCATCGGCGATGGCTTTGACTTCGCTACCTTCGGAGGCACCAATAACGATACCCTTCCAACGTAGCTCACCCTGCAACTGTTCGCCATAGCGATGCAGAATTGAACCGTGAACGGGCCAGAACGCTTGTCCGCGTGGGGCACCGAGTCCGCCGGTACGCGAGATAAGCGAACGCTCGCTTTCGGTCGGTTTATAGGTTGAACCTTTACGCGATGCTTCTTGCTGGCGATCTTTTACGGCCTGCGCTTCACGCGCCTCTTTTTCGGCCCGTGCTTTGGCTGCTGCTTCGGCACGTGCAATGCTGTTGCGCAGTTTTGATTCGTTGGCTCGCATTTCACCCAGCTGCGTCTGACCTTCCTGGATCGATGACTCCAGACCGGAAAGCGTTTTCTTACGCTCATTCCGCGCCTGTTCCAGCTTCGCCTGTTGCGCCTGCTGATCGTAAAGCAGGGTCTGCTGCTGGGTTTGCTTCTCTTCAAGCTCCGCTTTCTGGGTGTTGACCTCTTCGCGCGTCTGCTTAAGCTGCGCGATGGTCTCCTGGCGAGCCTTGTTAAGATAACCAAAATAGGCCTGCAAGCGCTGGCCGCGCTGGCTCTCTTCACCGCTGAGAATCAACTGAATACCGGTATGCTCACCCTGACGGAATGCCGCATCCAGCTGGGCCGCAAGATTACGTTCCTGGGCGTCGCGCTGGCGTTCTAGTTTGGCAATCGACGCATTCATTTCATCGATTTGCTTATTGAGCAGTGAAAGGGTGTTTTGCGTTTCGCGTAATTTCCGCGCGGCGGCGGAGATGGCTTCTTCCTGCTGCTTTAGTTGCGCAAGCAGTGAAGCGCGTTGCTGTTGCTGCTGGCGAACCGCGCGCTCTTTCGCGGCGATATCGGCCTGAATCGATTTGAGCTGATCGCGATCGTCAGCGTGGGCGGATGTGGCGCACAACAATACGCCAGCGCTAAGCGCGCTGGCGTAAAGCAAAGGCCTGACTGAAAACCGTAGCAGCTTCACGACCCATGTGATTGAAAAAATCGCCTTTCCCCTCATGGGGAAGGATTATTCCACGATGAACAGCGGCTTGCCAGTCATCTCTTTCGGGATTTCCATCCCCATCAGCGTCAACATGGTTGGTGCGATGTCAGAAAGCTTACCGCCTTCCACCGCTTTCAGAGATTTCTCACCCACATAAATCAGCGGAACAGGCAGGTTTGTGTGCGCCGTATGCGCCTGACCGGTCGACGGATCGCGCATCTGCTCAGCGTTACCGTGATCGGCGGTGATCAGCAACTGACCGCCGACGGCTTCAACGGCTTTGGCTACTTGCTCAACGCAGTGATCCAGCGTTTCAACCGCTTTCACGGCCGCTTCCATCACGCCGGTATGGCCGACCATATCGCCGTTCGGATAGTTACAGATAATGGTGTCGTATTTGCCGCTTGTGATTGCCGCGACCAGTTTTTCAGTCAGCTCAGCAGAGCTCATTTCTGGCTGCAGATCGTAAGTCGCCACTTTCGGGGAGTTAATCAGAATGCGGTCTTCGCCTTTGAACGGCTCTTCTACGCCGCCGTTAAAGAAGAACGTCACGTGCGCGTATTTCTCGGTTTCGGAAATGCGCAGCTGCGTTTTGTCGTGCTTCGCCATCCACTCGCCCAGGGTGTTAGCCAGTGACGCTGGTGGATATGCGCAGGGCACTTTGATATCAGCGGCGTATTCGGTCAGCATAATGAAGTCGAGGTTCACCACTTTCTTGCGGGCGAAACCGTCAAAATCGGCATTCACGAATGCACGGGTGATTTCACGCGCACGGTCGGCACGGAAGTTCATGAAGATCAGCGCATCGCCGCCTTCCATCGCTGCGTCAGCCTGGCCTTCAGCACGGATCACGGTCGCTTTCACGAACTCGTCGTTTTCATCACGCGCGTAAGCGGCGTCCAGACCGGCAACGGCGGTATCAAACTGGAACTCACCTTTTGCCATAGTCATCAGGTCATACGCTTGCTCAACGCGATCCCAGCGGTTATCGCGGTCCATCGCGTAGTAACGGCCAATGATCGAGGCAACGCGGCCTTTGCCCAGCTCGGCAAATTTGTCTTCAAGGGTTTGCAGTGACGATTTGGCGCTGCGCGGCGGGGTGTCGCGACCGTCCAGGAAAGCATGCAGGTAGATTTTTTCTGCGCCGCGTTCCGCTGCCATTTCTACCATCGCCAGGATGTGGTCTTCGTGGCTGTGAACGCCGCCCGCAGAGAGCAGACCCATAATGTGAACCGCTTTGCCTGCGTTCACGGCTTTATCGACAGCACCGGTCAGCGTAGGGTTGGAGAAGAACGTGCGTTCTTTAATCTCAACATCCAGACGGGTCAGATCCTGATAAACAATACGGCCCGCACCCAGGTTGACGTGTCCGACTTCGGAGTTGCCCATCTGGCGATCTGGCAGACCCACTTCCAGGCCGGACGCATCAATCAGGGTATGCGGACGTTGTGCCCACAGCGCATCCATTACCGGAGTTTTTGCGTTGAAAATGGCATTATCCTGGCTGTCTTCGCGATAGCCATAACCATCCAGAATCACCAGTACCATAGGTTTTTTAGAAACCGACATTGCGACATCCTCATGCTCAAGAGACAAAAAATTTGCGTAATTTTACTACAGCTGAATCGATAAAGTAGCCTCAGAAGATCAAAGAAAACGCAGGGGCAGGGGCCATGAAGGCGATTTTGCACTATTTTTTTCGTGGCATGCCGCAGAAAATGGATTAGCTTATTCCCGCTGGCTGTATTTGCCACACCGCACAGGTATACTCCTGTCCTGGTTTTTTTAATCACTACGTCGGGAGTTGTTACCCCCCATGCAAGAAATTATGCAATTTGTTAGCCGCCATCCGGTACTGAGTATCGCGTGGATTGGTTTACTGGCAGCTGTGCTGTTCACCACGTTCAAAGGCCTTACCTCTAAAGTGAAGGTTATCACTCGTGGCGAAGCAACGCGTCTTATCAATAAAGAAGACGCCGTGGTTGTGGATCTGCGTCAGCGTGATGATTTCCGTAAAGGTCATATTGCAGGTTCTATCAATCTGCTGCCTGCTGAAATCAAAGCAAATAATGTTGGTGAACTGGACAAGCATAAAGCGCAGCCGATTATCGTTGTCGACGGTACCGGTATGCAGGCGCAAGATCCGGCCAGCGCGCTGATCAAGGCGGGTTTTGAAAAGGTCTATGTGCTGAAAGACGGCGTCTCCGGCTGGAGCGGCGAGAATCTGCCTTTAGTTCGCGGTAAATAAGAGGAACGACGTTATGGCCAATATCGAAATGTACACCAAAGCGACCTGCCCGTTCTGCCATCGCGCGAAAGCGCTGCTGAGCAGCAAAGGCGTCACCTTTCAGGAACTGCCTATCGATGGCGACGCGGCAAAACGTGAAGAGATGATCAAACGTAGTGGCCGTACGACGGTTCCGCAGATTTTTATTGATGCGCAGCACATTGGCGGCTGTGATGACTTGTATGCGCTTGATGCACGTGGTGGGCTTGATCCCCTGCTGTAATAGCGTTTTAGGACAATTAAAAAGGGTATTTCCATGTCAGAACAAAACAACAACGAAATGAGTTTCCAGATTCAGCGCATCTACACCAAGGATGTCTCTTTCGAAGCGCCAAATGCGCCGCATGTTTTCCAGAAAGATTGGCAGCCAGAGGTTAAACTTGATCTTGATACTGCGTCTACCCAACTGGCAGACGACGTGTATGAAGTTGTACTGCGCGTGACCGTCACCGCTGCGCTGGGTGAAGAAACGGCATTCCTGTGTGAAGTACAGCAGGGTGGTATCTTCTCCGTTGGCGGTATTGAAGGTAATCAGCTGGCGCATTGCCTGGGTGCATACTGCCCGAACATTCTGTTCCCGTATGCTCGCGAATGCATCACCAGCCTGGTATCACGCGGTACATTCCCGCAATTGAACCTTGCGCCAGTTAACTTTGATGCGCTGTTCATGAACTATCTGCAGCAGCAAGCTGGCGAAGGTACTGAAGAACATCAGGATGCCTGATGAGTACAGTTAATGCGTCAATGACTGTGATCGGTGCCGGCTCGTACGGCACCGCTCTTGCTATTACCCTGGCAAGAAATGGTCACGAAGTGGTGCTTTGGGGCCACGATCCCAAACATATCGCGACGTTACAGCACGATCGCTGTAATATTGCGTTCCTTCCTGATGTTCCTTTCCCTGATTCGCTGCACTTAGAAAGCGATCTCGCCACGGCGCTTGCTGCCAGCCGCAATATCTTAGTTGTCGTGCCAAGCCATGTGTTTGGTCAGGTGCTGCACCAGATCAAGCCGCTGATGCGTGCTGATGCGCGCATTGTGTGGGCAACGAAAGGGCTGGAAGCGGAAACGGGACGTCTGTTGCAGGATGTGGCCCGTGAAGTGCTGGGTGATGATATTCCGCTGGCGGTGATCTCCGGACCGACGTTTGCCAAAGAGCTGGCCGCTGGCCTGCCGACGGCAATTTCTCTGGCTTCAACCGATCAAACCTTCTCCGACGATCTTCAGCATTTGCTGCACTGTGGCAAAAGCTTCCGCGTCTACAGCAACCCGGATTTTATCGGTGTACAGCTGGGCGGTGCGGTGAAGAACGTTATCGCGATCGGCGCGGGTATGTCTGACGGTATCGGCTTTGGCGCGAATGCGCGTACGGCATTGATCACCCGTGGACTGACAGAGATGTCGCGTCTTGGCGAAGCGTTGGGTGCCGATCCCGCCACCTTTATGGGGATGGCTGGCTTGGGCGATCTGGTGCTGACCTGTACCGACAACCAGTCTCGTAATCGCCGCTTTGGCATGATGCTCGGACAGGGCATGGATGTGATGGGCGCGCAGGAAAAGATTGGTCAGGTGGTCGAAGGCTATCGCAATACCAAAGAAGTTCGGGAATTGGCGCACCGTTTTGGTGTCGAAATGCCAATAACCGAGGAAATTTATCAGGTATTGTATTGCGGAAAAAATGCGCGCGAGGCAGCATTGACCTTATTAGGTCGCTCACGCAAGGAAGAGCGCAGCAGTAGCTAATAGGGAACCGTTGTCGCCCAACGACACGGCCAGCATAGACTGGCCGGTCGTCTAATTACGCCTGGAGTATGCAATGCCGTGTGAAGAACTGGATATCGTCTGGAACAATATTAAAGCCGAAGCCCGGGCTTTAGCCGACTGCGAGCCCATGCTGGCCAGTTTTTACCACGCGACGTTACTCAAGCATGAAAATCTCGGCAGCGCCCTGAGCTATATGCTCGCGAACAAACTCGCTTCTTCAATCATGCCCGCCATTGCCATCCGCGAAGTCGTTGAAGAGGCGTATGCCGCCGATCCCGAAATGATCGCCTCCGCTGCCTGCGATATTCAGGCCGTGCGAACGCGTGACCCGGCAGTGGATAAATACTCCACGCCGCTGCTGTATCTCAAAGGTTTTCATGCTTTACAGGCCTATCGCATCGGCCACTGGCTGTGGAACGAAGGCCGCCGTGCGCTGGCTATTTTCCTGCAAAATCAGGTGTCCGTGACGTTCCAGGTGGATATCCACCCGGCAGCGAAAATTGGTCGCGGCATCATGCTTGACCACGCCACCGGCATTGTCGTCGGTGAGACGGCGGTTATCGAAGATGACGTGTCAATTCTGCAATCCGTGACCCTTGGTGGTACCGGCAAAACCAGTGGCGATCGCCATCCCAAAATTCGCGAAGGCGTGATGATTGGCGCGGGCGCGAAAATTCTCGGCAACATTGAAGTCGGACGCGGTGCGAAAATTGGCGCAGGCTCGGTTGTGCTTCAACCTGTTCCGCCGCACACCACCGCCGCGGGTGTTCCAGCGCGCATCGTGGGCAAACCCGAGAGCGATAAACCGGCGATGGATATGGATCAGCATTTCAACGGCATTCACCATACCTTTGAGTATGGTGACGGTATCTAGCTTCTGAGCACGGCGCCGGCATATCCCAACTGGCGCCAGGCTTCATACACCACGACCGACACCGCGTTAGACAAGTTCATGCTGCGGCTATCCGGCATCATTGGAATACGGATTTTTTGCTCAGCGGGCAGGACATCCAGAATAGTGGCTGGCAGGCCACGCGTCTCCGGACCAAACATCAGATAATCGCCTTCCTGATAACTCACTGCGCTGTGCGCCGGTGTGCCTTTGGTCGTCAGCGCAAACATGCGCTGCGGATTTTCCGCTTCCACAAAGGCCGCGTAATCGTGATGGCGAACGACGGCCGTAAATTCATGATAATCCAGTCCCGCGCGGCGCAGGCGTTTGTCGTCCCACGTAAAGCCCATCGGCTCAATAATATGCAGACGAAAACCGGTATTGGCACACAGGCGAATGATATTGCCGGTATTAGGCGGAATTTCTGGTTCGAATAGTACGATGTTAAGCATGCTGTCCCCTGAGCCTATCCCGTTAGGCTATTTTATTTGCCATTTTGGACGTTGGCAGTGCTCACCTTTCTCGCGTACCGTGTGTTCGCTCCGGGTGTTCCGCGCTGTCCGCGTCCAAACTGTCTGCAACAATCAACGCCAACTGGATTAGGCTCTGAAAATGCGGGGGCAGGATAGCAGAATCTGCCTCTTTTCTCTCCCTGTGGGAGAGGGGGTGAGGGCAACAGACGACCACAATACCTTACGCCGCACTCCCCTGCGCGAGCGGTGCCAGCGCCGCAGGAACTCGGCTCAACTCCTGTACCAGCGAGTCTTTGCTGATTTCACTGATGGTCTTCGCGCCGGTCAGGGTCATCGCCACTTTCATCTCTTTCTCGATCAGATTCAGCAGATTGGCCACACCTGCCTGGCCGTGCGTCGCCAGCGCGTACAGATACGCCCGCCCCAGCAGCACGCTGTCTGCGCCCAACGCAATCATGCGCACCACGTCCAGTCCGTTACGAATGCCGCTGTCGGCCAGGATCGCAATATCCCCTTTCACCGCATCGGCAATCGCAGGCAGGGCACGTGCAGAAGAAAGCACGCCGTCCAGCTGTCGTCCACCGTGGTTCGACACCACAATCCCATCCGCGCCAAAGCGCACCGCGTCACGGGCATCTTCCGGATCGAGGATCCCTTTGATCACCATAGGACCATCCCAGAACTCGCGGATCCACTCCAGGTCTTTCCATGAAATCGACGGATCGAAGTTATTCGCCAGCCAGCCGATGTAATCCTCAAGACCGGTCGGTTTCCCGAGATAGGCCGAGATATTCCCCAGATCGTGCGGACGGCCGTTAACGCCGACATCCCACGCCCATTGCGGATGCGTCACCGCCTGCCAGTAACGGCGCATCGCCGCATTTGCGCCGCTCATTCCGGAGTGCGCATCACGATAACGTGCGCCCGGCGTCGGCATATCGACGGTAAACACCAGCGTGGAACAGCCCGCCGCTTTGGCGCGTTCCAGCGCGTTACGCATGAAGCCGCGGTCACGCAGCACGTACAGCTGGAACCACATTGGGCGCTTGATGGTGGGTGCAACTTCTTCAATCGGGCAAACGGACACGGTTGAAAGGGTAAATGGGATCCCTTTCGCATCAGCCGCAGCCGCAGCCTGGACCTCACCACGGCGCGCATACATACCGCACAATCCAACGGGCGCAAGGGCTACGGGCATCGACAGCGTCTCGTTGAAGAGTGTTGTCTCAAGGCTCAGATCTGACATATTTTTCAGCACGCGCTGGCGCAGAGCCACCTCTGACAAATCTTGCACGTTGCGACGCAGGGTGTATTCCGAATAGGCACCGCCGTCAATGTAATGGAACAGGAACGGGGGCAGGATGCGCTGCGCCGCTGCGCGATAGTCACTGGCTGCGGAAATAATCATGTGTTGTTCTCCCTGGACATATCATGATCGCCGGGCAGGCGGGTAATGCGTGCCTGTCGGGCCTGATCTTCATCGAATCGTTTAATGGTGGTATGTACGAAGCCCAGATGCGCCATCATCGCCTTGCGTGCGGCTTCGGCGTCACCGGCCAGAATGGCGTTCAGCACCGCTTCGTGTTGTTCAGTCAACTGTGCGAAAACCGGCGGCACCAGATACATGCGCTGGCGACTCTGCTTAACGGACGATTGCAGCAGATCGAAAAATCCGCGCATGGTTTGCAGCAGCACGACGTTGTGTGAGGCCTCAGCAATCGCCAGATGAAAGCGGACGTCTGCCTGCGAGGCGATATCCGGGTCGCTGCTTTGCGTGGCTTCAAAGCAGGCTTTGAGCTTCTCTTTATCGCTGTCCGTAGCGCGCATCGCGGCGTGCCAGGCGGTGCTGGTTTCAATCGCGTGGCGCGCTTCCAGGATGTCGAAACTGTAATCGGGATCGTTCTCCATCAGCGTCTTCAGCGGCTGGACGATGTTTTGTTCGGACCAGTCGTCGTGCTGCCAGCGCACAAACGTCCCGCCGCCACGACGGCTCAGCAGCACCCCTTCGCTGATCAGCATCGCCAGCGCTTCGCGCAGTGAATTACGCGACACGCCTAGCTGGGCGGCCAACTGGCGTTCGGCGGGCAATTTCATGCCCGCTTCCAGCTGTTGTTCTGCAATCAGCGCCCGCACGCGAGAGGCGATCTCGTCGGACAAGCGTTTTGGCATCACTATCATGGAATCATCCAGGTTAAGACGTAAGCCTGCAGCGTGGTGATGACGCCGACCATGCAGGTGAAAATCAGGCTGTGTTTAACGGTAAAGCGGAACAGATCCGACTCTTTACCGACCAGTCCCACTGCGGCACAGGCAATGGCGATAGACTGCGGCGAAATCATTTTTCCCGTCACGCCACCCGTGGTGTTGGCGGCGACTAAGAGCACGTCCGACACGCCAATCTGCTGGGCAGCGGTCGCCTGCAATGCGGCAAACAGTGCGTTTGAGGACGTATCCGAACCGGTCAGGAATACTCCCAGCCAGCCGAGGAACGGCGAGAAAAAGGTAAACGCGTGGCCGGTGTGGGCGAGCGCTAAAGCCAGCGTCGATGACAGGCCGGAATAGTTCGAGATAAACGCAAACGCCAGCACCATCCCGATGGAGTAAATCGGCAGCGCCAGTTCCTTCAGCGTGTTGGCGAAAGTCTGTATCGCCGCGGCTGGCTTCATACGCAGCCACACGATAGAAAGGATCGCCGCGAACAAAATCGCCGTGCCGGTGGCGGAGAACCAGTCAAATTTATACACCGCAGCATACGGCGTGGCGTCGTGAACCACTGGCGGCATGCGCGCCACCATTTTGTCGAGGAACGGTACGGAAATGTTGATCACCATGTCATACAGCGCGCCGCCTGGGGCGAACAGCGCCTTAAACGGCGGAACGCTCCACAGGGTGACGGTGGCCGTCAGGAACAGGAACGGCGACCAGGCGCGGATAATTTGTCCAACCGTGTAGTTTGTCCGTGCCAGCGTTTGATCGACTTGCGACGCGCCCATATCGCCAAAGCGGAAGATGCGCACCGGCTGCCAGCGTCGCAGGAACAGAGTCAGACACACTAATGACACCAGCGACGAGATAATGTCCGGCAGTTCCGGGCCTATGAAGTTCGAACTGAGATACTGCGCGATGGCGAACGAGCCACCTGCGACCATCACCGCAGGCCAGGTCTCTTTCACGCCGCGCCAGCCGTCCATAATCGCCATGATCCAGAACAGCACGATTATGGTCAGGAACGGTAGCTGGCGGCCCACCATCTGGCCGATTTCAAAGCTGTCCAGGCCGGTGACCTGTCCGGCAACCAGAATCGGGATGCCCATCGCGCCAAACGCCACCGGTGCGGTGTTAACGATCAGGCACAGGCCCGCAGCGTACAGCGGGTTAAAGCCCAACCCTACCAGCAGTGCAGCGGTAATCGCCACCGGTGCGCCAAATCCCGCGGCCCCTTCGAGGAACGCCCCGAAGCAGAAGCCGACGATCAGCATTTGCAGGCGTTGGTCCGGTGTGATGGACAAAATCGACGAGCGGATAATGTCAAACTGACCGGTTTTAACCGAGATTTTATAGACAAATACCGCGGCAATGATGATCCACGCAATGGGCCACAGGCCGTAGAAAAAGCCGTAAACGACGGATGCCAGCGCATGGTCGACCGGCATTTTGTAGAACAACAGCGCTACCGCGAGCGCGATAGCAACGGTATACGTCGCGGCCAGATAGCCTTTCAGCTTGAGTTTAATCAGCGCGAAGAAAAAGAACAGGATCGGTAGCGATGCGATCAGGCTAGACAACCAGATATTACCGGCCGGGTCGTAATTTTGTTGCCAGAGGCTCATGCAGGTCTCCTGAGGACCACGCTTCACGTCACACGGGTGAGTCTAAGCTCATTATCGCGTCACAATAAGTGTAAAAGTGGTCCTGCCAATAGTGTGATGTAGGGTGAATGACAATGAATGGTTAATCAAATGTTATGGATGGGCAATGATTTTGTGAGTAAGAATAATGGAAATGTGAACCAGGAAGGCGCGCCAGTCATATTGGTTGGGCCAATTTTTCGATGGGTGTTTAGAGGCTTTCACTCCTAAGGCTGCGGGAAAAAAGTCAACGTATTGGCAAGAAAGAGCATTCAAGAATCGTAGCGTAGAATTCAAGGTGTAAAATTATGAATAGCCATTCACTCGGAAAACTATTTTTTCATCCGTAATAGGTTTTGAACATCACCAGATAATATTCAAAACCTATTACTGCTAATAAAACGGATACATATGCCTGATTTTCAGTTGATAAATCTTACAAATAGATACGTCTAATAACATGTTAATTCCCTTTGATGCCGAAGTCTTATCCTTATCTAAAATTGGAATCATTAATAATGTGTTCATAAAAATAAAACCCATAACATATCTACCATGTGATTTTTTACTAAGAAATACAATTAATTTTATTGAGGAGAAATTTGCATGTTAAATCGAAAGGTTATTCTATCTGGTTTACTGTCCTTATTTATTACCGGTACCGTGAATGCCGGGGTAAATCCTACCGATCAATCAGCAACGTTGAACATCTCAGGTTCTGTCACTGACAGCGAGGTCGCCGGATGCTCTGTGGGCGTTATTGGTGGTAACACCATTTTACTTGAATCTATGGATGATACCGATCTTCTTAATCAAGATGAAAACGGTACGCATATGACAATTGTTCCACTGCATATTTATGGCGTGAAGAACCTGTCGGATTGCTATGATGTTATTCAGAATGGCCGTCTGGCGTTAAGATTAACAGGGCAGGGCGACAATGCCACTGGCACCGTTTTACAAAATTCCGGCACTGCCACCGGTGTAGGTATCGGGATATATGATTACGACACAACCAAACCCGTTTTAATTAATAACGGCAACCTGGAAGTTAAAAAAGATGGTACCGCTAATTTAGGTTTGCAATCGGTTAAACTGTCAGGTCAGAGTGCAACTGCGGGTTCTATGAAAGGAACGTTGACCGTGGAAATCGAACGTTTGTAAAAACGTCTTCTCTTCATTCTTCGGATTCCTGTAAATCATAAACGATGGCGGGGATCTGAAGATAAAAGCCGCTGCTCACGTAAAGTGGTGCGTTTTATATAAGAAAGCAACCAGGCCTGATTCGGCACTCTTCCGGACTCAGGCCTTGTCGTTTCTGCATAGCGGCCACAGGGGTGTTTTCTCTCAGCATCCCTCACGGGGAGGGAGAAATAAAAAGCCAACACCTATTTAAGTGTGAGAAGGGCAACAGGCTCACAATGCCCCTCTCACATCCGAAGAGGGAAAATCAGAACGCAGTCTTACAGAACCCAGTCATCTCTTGCAGGCCCATTTCACGACCCAGCTCAGTCATCGGGTGTACAACGACCAGGCCGCGCGCGCTTTTCTTCAGCTTGCCCATGTCGGCTTGTTCTTTTTTGGTGATCGCACGGCGATGCGGCATGCCCATCAGCTTTTGCGCTTCTTTGCTCAGCTTATGGCCTTTAACGGCACGCAGGCGCTCGATTTCGCCTTCGATTTTCTCTTTCTCTTTTTCAAGCTCTGCATATTTTTCGGCAGATTCAACAAGAGACATATCAGCCTGCTGGTGGCGGATCAGATCCAGACGGTCACTCAGGCGTTTAATTTCGTTCTTTTCGACTTCTTTCATCACATATTGCTCTAAAAACGGGGGAATTACAGGAAGGATACACCAATGTGGGCGGTCTTACTTCTGAAACGCTTTCTTTAAGCTGATTCGGGAAATCAGCTCAGTCAGGGAAAGTACCATCGTTGACCGCATAACCTGTTGATAACGAAGCTTTTGCATCGCATACAATTCAGGATCGCTATTATCGAAATGCGGAGCAGGCGGCAGCGCTGTGACGCAATGTAACTCGCCGAAGGGCCCAAGAATTTCGTCATCGGTAAAAGCATATTCATTGCCGTCGTGATTTAACTCTTCGCGCAACGCCATGAGCAATTCAGCATCTTCATATTCATGCCTGCTGAGCACGCCAAGACCATAAATCAGCTTCAGGCGTACTGACAAATCGCCCAGCGGTCCGTCTCCGTCCAGTAACGGTTCTACAGCATATTTTACCGCGTAGTCGTCTTTGCGAAACACCTGAAGAACCAGAATATTGACTGCCTCGGTGAGTAACTCGACGGCAGCAATCAGGAAACTTCGTACGGTTTTGCCAGCATTCAGACGCTCAAGCACACGATTTTCAAAGGCCTGGGTTTGTTCCATTATTGCCTGCATATCTGACAATCTATCCATCGGGCGCAGGGCGACCTGCGCCAGAACCTGCATCATTATTTCGTCGCGTTGTATGCGTTAACCGCCTCCAGCACTACGTCACTCTTCGCTTCAAGGCCAGAAAGCTGCGCCAGCGCTTCTTGCGGGCCTTTGGTATCAATCAGTTCTGCCAGCTCAATTGCCTGCGGATCTTGCTCACTGCGATAATGCATCGCGGCGGCGATACCTTTCACTAAATTGGCGTGTGGCAAGCCGTATTCCAGCGTGCCCAGCAGAGGTTTGATCAGACGGTCGCCCGCGCTGAGTTTACGCAGCGGCTGGCGGCCAACGCGCTCAACATCATCTTTCAGATACGGGTTTTCAAAACGACCGAGGATTTTCTGAATGTATGCCGCGTGTTTCTCAGCATCAAAACCGTAGCGTTTGATCAGAACCGCGCCGCTCTCGTCCATTGCACCTTTTACCACAGCACGGATTTTCTCATCGAGAATCGCATCACGAATGGTTTGATGACCGGCCAATTTTCCGAGGTACGCGGTTATAGCATGCCCGGTGTTCAGCGTGAAGAGTTTGCGTTCGACAAAGGCCATCAGGTTATCCGTCAATTCCATGCCAGGAATAGCCGGCAGCGCGCCTTTGAACTGGGTTTTATCGACGATCCACTCGCTGAAGGTTTCAACGGTCACTTCCAGCGGATCGTTGGTCGCAGATTCGGATGGGGGAACGATGCGGTCAACGGCAGAATCCACAAAACCGACGTGCTCTTCAACCCAGGCTTTATCTTCATCAGCCACGGCGGCCAGAACGTGGCCTTTCAGTTGGGTGGTACCGCGTACCATGTTTTCACAGGCGATGATGTTCAGCGGAGTGTTGTTACCTTGCGCTTTGCGTTTTGCGAGGCCTTTTGCGACGGCAGGGGCGATGCGCTCAAGCACTACCGGCCCGACGGCGGTGGTCACCAGATCAACGCTGGCGATCAGGTCAACCACATCGTCGCCAATGCTGCTAACAGCGTTTACGCCTGAGACGGTTTCAACCTGTTCGTTTTCGCCGACAACGTGAACATCGTAGCTATGACGGGCATTCAGGGCATCGAGCACCACCTGATTCACATCGGCGAATGTCAGCGTAATGCCTGCGTCTGCCAGCAGTTTGCCGATAAAGCCACGACCGATATTACCTGCGCCAAAATGTAATGCTTTCATCGTATTAACCTTCATCAATGTTTTTACCCGAGAGGGCTGGGATGAGGCTTTTCCCTCACCCTAACCCTCTCCCCAAAGGGAGAGGGGGATAGGCCTTATTTGTTCAGCAGAGCCAGCACTTCTTCAACGCTGGTGGTCTGTGACAGACGCTCGATAACGGTTTCATCATCCAGCGCGTTTGTCAGGCTGGTAATCACCTGGATGTGCTCGTTGTTGCGAGCGGCGATCCCAATCACCAGACGGGCGATATCGTCTTCTTCTTCGCCAAAGCGCACGCCATCAGGATACTGACAGAACACCACGCCGGTTTTCAATACGCGGTCTTTCGCTTCAACCGTACCGTGCGGAACCGCAATGGATTCGCCCAGATAGGTTGGGGTCAGCTTTTCACGTTCCAGCATGGCATCAACGTATTCTGGCTCAACGTAGCCGCCTTTTACCAGTTGCTCACCGGCAAAGCGAATCGCTTCTTCTTTGTGGCTCGCCGTGCGGCCCAGGAAGATGTTCTCCGCACCCAGTTTAAACAGGTGGCTGTCGTTCGCATCAAAACTGTCTTTCAGGCTATCACGAACTTTCACTTCGTTGTCGGTGTGGCGCTGCGCGGCAACCAGACGTTCGGTCAGGCTGGAGTACAGACCGCTATCCAGGAAGTTGGTCAGCGAAATATGCTGTGCCTGCGGAACCTGACGCATAGCGCGTTCAGTCAGATCGCGGTGCGTGATGACCAGGTCAACGTCCCCCGGCAGGCTGTTAATGGCGCTGTTGGTCACGGAGATGTGGGTCAGACCCGCATCCTGGACTTTTTTGCGCAGCACACCGGCACCCATGGCGCTGGAACCCATACCCGCATCGCAAGCCACGATGATTTTACGCACATGGCTCAGGTCGTTAGACACGTCGCCAGCAGACAGCGGCGTTGCAACGCCTTTGGATTCGGACTTCATATCATGCATGCGACGGGTCGCTGCTTCGATATCGTCTTCTTCTTTCACTTTGCTGGTTTTCAGCAAGATGGCAGACACTACGAAGGAGACCGCCATTGCAGCACAAATCGCTGCGATGTTTGCGAAGTAAGCGCCTTTTGGCGTCATCGCCAGTACCGCCAGGATAGAACCTGGAGACGCGGGAGAAACCAGACCGCCGCCCAACACGCTCAGAGTGAACACACCCGTCATACCGCCGAGGATAACGGCCAGGATCAGACGTGGGTTCATCAGCACGTATGGGAAGTAAATTTCGTGGATACCACCCAGGAAGTGGATGATTGCCGCGCCGCCTGCAGACTGTTTCGCGCTGCCGCGACCAAAGAACATATACGCCAGCAGAACACCCATACCCGGACCTGGGTTTGCTTCAATCAGGAAGAAAATGGACTTGCCGAGTTCATGAGACTGCTGAATACCCAGCGGCGAGAAGATACCGTGGTTAATTGCGTTGTTGAGGAACAGGATTTTCGCCGGTTCAACAAAGATAGACGCCAGCGGCAGCATGTCGTGAACGACCATGAAGTTAACGCCAGCAGCCAGCACTTTTGACAGCACTTCAACCGCTGGGCCAATGCCGAGGAACGCCAGAATCGCCAGGATCATACCGATGATGCCAGCGGAGAAGTTGTTCACCAGCATTTCGAAGCCGGATTTGATTTTGCCATCAACCCAAACGTCGAATTTCTTAATCGCCCAGCCGCCCAGCGGACCAGCGATCATTGCACCAAGGAACATCGGCATATCCGCGCCGACGATCACGCCCATGGTCGTAATTGCACCGACTACGCCACCACGATCACCGCCGACCAAACGACCACCGGTAAAACCGATGAGCAGGGGCAGCAGATAGGTAATCATTGGGCCAACAAGCTTCGCCAGGGTTTCGCTCGGCAACCATCCTGTTGGAATGAACAAAGCGGTGATGATACCCCACGCGATAAACGCGCCGATATTTGGCATCACCATGTTGCTGAGGAAACGACCAAAGCTTTGTACTTTGATCTTGAAATCGGATGACATAAAACACCCCTTCTTATGTTTACGCTTAGGCTTTCAGCCCGAGGTTTATCGTTAATGTGCGGCGGCAGAGGTTGCTGAGCCCTGTTCTGTTGCTGTGAAATCTGGCACCGAATCGTTCAACTGTCCAGACAACGAAAATTTATGTGATCTTCGTCACGCAAATATAGGGGGTGCGGATAAGATTGAAGTGATCGTCGTCACAAAATGAGAGTATGAAAAAAATACAATGGAGAGAAAAGTAGCGTATCAGGCATGTTAATGTGAAGTTGATCACATTTTACAACTGAGTGTTTGTCTCGTTATTGTGATTGATTTCACAAAATATTTTTATGCGGATTTCTCTGGATGTGATCGGCGGCAAACTCTGTATCGCCATCCAAAGCCAGCACGAGGTCACACGAAAAGCTAAACTCATTTCATATTTTAGTTTATGGCGAAAAGTAAGAACCTGGATTAAGCTCATTATGTAAACTTAAGTATATTTATTCTTCATGATATATTTTGTCACGTTTGTAAACTTGCATGGAGATATAATAAAAAATCATACTCCTCCGCTCTGAAATATAAGCGCATAAGAATGTGCTTAAAACAAATTAATTTGGTTGCTTACCATTTAATTATTTTAATGAGTTGACGTTGTTTTGAGTGAGGCAAATATGTTTTTAAACTATTTTGCGCTGGGTGCTTTGATTTTCGTTTTCCTTGTTATTTTCTATGGAGTCATTGCCATCCACGACATCCCTTATTTAATGGCAAAAAAGCGTAATCATCCCCACGCTGATGCAATCCATACGGCGGGCTGGGTCAGTCTGTTTACACTCCACATTATCTGGCCGTTCCTGTGGATTTGGGCCACATTGTACCAGCCTGAGCGCGGATGGGGTATGCAAAACCACACGGTGCCAGGCCCGCAGCAACCGGATATTGATGCCCTGTCAAAACGCATTGCCGCACTGGAACAGCAGCTTGCTGCCGCGCCAACTCCCGCTGATAAAACGCCTGCAGATAAAAATATGGCGGAGGGCTAAGTATGGACCTGCTCATTATTTTGACTTACGTGGCGTTTGCGTGGGCAATATTTAAAATCTTTCGCATACCGGTTAATCAATGGACGCTGTCTACTGCCGCATTAGGCGGGGTATTTATTGTCGCGGGTTTGATTTTATTAATGAACTACAACCATCCGTATACGTTCACGGCACAGAAAGCGGTAATTTCTATTCCGATTACCCCGCAGGTCACTGGGATAGTAAGTGAAGTGACGGATAAAAATAATCAGCTCATTAAAAAAGGCGATGTGTTATTTAAACTAGATCCGGTGCGCTATCAGGCCAGAGTCGACAGACTTAAAGCGGATTTGGTGACGGCGACACACAATATTGATGTCCTTAAAGCGCAGCTTTCTGAAGCCGAAGCCAATACGACACGCGTGTCAGCCGAACGCGACAGGCTTTATAAAGATTTCCAGCGCTATCTGAAGGGCAGCCAGGCGAAGGTCAATCCCTTCTCAGAAAGCGACATTGATAACGCGCGGCAAAACTATCTGGCGCAGGATGCGATGGTCAAAGCGTCCATTGCGGATCAAGCGCAAATCAAAAGTCAGTTAGACAGCATGGTTAACGGCGAACAATCGCAAATTGTCTCGCTACGCGCTCAGCTGACGGAAGCCAACTACAACCTCGAACAAACCGTGGTGCGCGCGCCCAGCAACGGCTATGTCACTCAGGTGCTGATCCGTCCGGGGACGTATGCTGCCGCGCTGCCGTTACGTCCGGTGATGGTGTTTATTCCAGAGCAGAAACGTCTCATCGTGGCGCAGTTCCGCCAGAACTCGTTACTGCGCTTGAAACCGGGTGACGAAGCCGAAGTGGTATTCAACGCGCTGCCGGGCCAGGTTTTCAGCGGTAAGCTCACCAGCATTTTGCCGGTTGTACCGGGTGGCTCTTATCAGGCTCAAGGTGCGCTGCAATCTTTAACGGTGACTCCAGGTATGGATGGGGTTATAGGCACGATTGAGCTTGAGCCAAATGCGGATGTCGAAGCACTGCCGGACGGCATCTATGCGCAAGTGGCCGTCTATTCCGACCATTTCTCCCACGTCTCGGTGATGCGAAAAGTGCTGCTGCGCATGACCAGCTGGATGCATTACCTCTACCTCGATCATTAAGATTCTGCCTTTTTTCGTTGCCTGATCCATACTTACCCTTTTGGGAGCATCAAGGATCAGGCAATGAAACTCATCGGCAGCTACACCAGCCCATTCGTGCGTAAAATTTCGGTTCTCCTGTTGGAAAAGGGCATCACGTTCGAGTTTGTGAATGAACAGCCTTACAACGCAGAGAATGGCGTGGCGCAGTATAACCCGTTGGGTAAAGTCCCGGCGCTGGTCACCGATGATGGCGAATACTGGTTTGACTCACCGATTATTGCGGAATATATCGAACTGCTCGGCATTGCGCCTGCGATGGTGCCGCGAGAACCGAAAGCCGCGCTTGCCGTGAGGCAAATCGAAGCGCTGGCGGATGGCATTATGGATGCGGCGCTGGCGTCCGTGCGCGAGCAAGCCCGCCCTGCGGCGCAGCAATCCGAAACTGAGCTGTTGCGTCAGCGGGAAAAAATCAGCCGCAGTCTTGACTGGTGCGAACAGCTGCTGCATGACGGCCGTATTAAAACTGATACGCTGAATTTGGCCACGATTGCCATTGCCTGCGCGGTGGGTTATCTCAATTTCCGCCATGTTTCGCCTGGCTGGTGCGTAGAACGTCCGCTGCTGGTCAAACTCGCTGAAACGCTCTTCCAGCGCGAAAGTTTTGCGCGTACGGAACCGCCGAAGGCTTGATGCGGGTTATAACACTTCTCCTCTTTACCCTGTACAATCCCTTTAGAAATTGACTCCCTCTCCCGTCGGGAGGGGGATAAATACCCCATTTCCAGGCATGACAATGACGACTCATCATTCCCTCTACAGCCAGATACCTGCGTCCGATCGCCTGCTGCGTGATCCTCGTTTCACTCCCCTTCTTGAACAGTTCGGACATACTCGCGCCGTCGCGTTATTACGTGTGTTACAGGATGAAGCTCGCCAGCATATTCAGGCTGAAAATGCACTGCCGCAGTGGTGTGCCGACTGGCCGCTGGAGGTAGAAAAGCGATTGAAGGCGAAAGCGCAGAGCGCATTGCGCCCGGTCATTAATCTCACTGGGACCGTACTTCACACCAATTTAGGCCGCGCGCAGCAGGCTGAAGAGGCAATTGAGGCTGTTACCCAGGCGATGCGTTCGCCCGTGACGCTGGAATACGATCTGGATGGCGCAGGCCGTGGTCATCGCGACCGGGCGTTGGCGGATCTGCTGTGCCAGATTACGGGCGCGGAAGATGCCTGCGTCGTGAATAACAACGCGGCGGCAGTGCTGCTGATGCTGGCGGCGACCGCAAGCGGAAAAGAGGTTGTGGTGTCGCGCGGTGAGCTAGTGGAGATTGGCGGGGCGTTTCGCATTCCGGATGTGATGCGCCAGGCTGGTTGCACCCTGCATGAAGTGGGGACGACAAACCGGACGCATGCGAAAGACTATCGCGCTGCGGTAAATGAAAACACCGCGCTGTTGATGAAAGTCCACACCAGTAATTATCAGATTGACGGCTTTACCAAAACCGTTGAAGAGGCGGAACTGGCAGAGATCGGCCGCGAGCTGAACGTGCCGGTGATTGCCGATCTGGGCAGCGGTTCGCTGGTGGATCTCAGTCTGTACGGCTTGCCGAAAGAGCCGATGCCGCAGGAGATGATCGCCGCAGGCGTCAGCCTGGTCAGTTTTTCTGGCGATAAGCTGCTGGGCGGTCCGCAGGCGGGCATTATCGTTGGCAAACGCGAGCTAATTGAAAAGCTACAGCAGCATCCGCTAAAGCGCGCGCTTCGCGCCGATAAAATGACGCTGGCGGCGCTTGAAGCCACGCTGCAACTGTATCTCCATCCAGAAAAACTGGCGGAACGGTTACCCACGTTGCGATTGCTGTCGCGTGATGCGGCGTCTATTCGTGCTCAGGCCGAGTTATTGCGCGCAAAAATCGCTGCGCATTTTGTGGCGTTTGATGTGCATGTCGAATCCTGTCGGTCGCAGATTGGCAGCGGATCGTTACCGGTTGATCGCCTGCCGAGTGCGGCGCTGACGTTTACGCCTCGCGACGGGCGCGGTAGCCAGCTCGAAGCGCTGTCATCTCGCTGGCGGGCCTTGTCTACGCCGATTATTGGCCGCATCTATGATGGGCGGCTGTGGCTGGATCTGCGCTGCCTTGAAGATGAAGAACAGTTTCTGGAGATGTTGCTGAAATGATTATTGCCACTGCCGGTCATGTTGACCACGGGAAAACCACGCTGCTGCAGGCCATCACGGGTGTGAATGCCGATCGCTTGCCCGAAGAGAAAAAACGCGGCATGACCATCGATCTGGGATATGCCTACTGGCCGCAACCTGATGGCCGGGTGCTGGGTTTTATCGATGTCCCTGGGCACGAGAAATTTCTCTCGAATATGCTGGCAGGCGTTGGCGGAATCGACCATGCACTGCTGGTGGTGGCCTGTGATGACGGCGTGATGGCGCAAACGTGCGAACATCTGACCATATTGCACTTGACCGGAAATCCGCAGCTCACGGTTGCGCTGACGAAAGCGGATCGCGTCGATGAGAGCCGTATTGATGAAGTACGCCAACAGCTTCAGGCGATATTACAGGAATACGGTTTTGCCAATGCGCCCATTTTTGTCACGGTCGCTACAGAAGGGCGGGGAATCGACGAACTTCGTGCACATCTTCAGCAGCTTTCCTCGCGTGAGCAAACCCGCGATCATCGCTTCCGTTTAGCGATTGACCGCGCCTTTACCGTGAAAGGGGCTGGACTGGTCGTCACCGGTACGGCGCTGAGCGGTGAAGTGAAAGTGGGGGACAGCCTGTGGCTGACGGGCGTCAACAAACCGATGCGTGTTCGGGGTCTACACGCGCAGAATCAGCCATCTGAACAGGCACATGCCGGGCAGCGTATCGCGCTGAACATTGCGGGCGATGCCGAAAAAGAACAGCTCAACCGCGGCGACTGGCTGCTGTCAGACGCCCCACCGGAACCGTCCGAGCGCGTGATTGTTTCTCTGCAAACTCCTGTGCCGCTGACGCAGTGGCAGCCGCTGCACATCCACCATGCCGCCAGCCACGTTACGGGCCGCGTTTCTCTGCTGGAAAACGATCTGGCAGAGCTGGTATTCGATACGCCGCTTTGGCTTGCTGATAATGACCGACTGGTACTGCGCGATATCTCCGCGCGGACCACGCTGGCGGGGGCACGCGTGGTGACGTTAAACCCACCGCGTCGCGGCAAACGTAAAGCTGAATATCTGCAATGGCTGACGGCGCTCGCGCTGACAGAGAATGATAGCGCTGCGCTGTCGGTTCATCTTGAGCGTGGTGCGGTAAATCTTGCTGATTTTGCCTGGGCGCGCCAGCTGAGTGACGACGGGCTGCACCGATTGTCGCAGCAGCCCGATTTTATTCAGGCGGGTAATAATTTACTGAATGCGACGGTCGCCGCGCGCTGGCAGCGTAAAGTGCTGACAACGCTTGCGACTTATCACGAACAGCATCAGGACGAGCCAGGGCCTGGGCGCGAACGGCTGCGCCGTATGGCTCTGCCGATGGAAGATGACGCGCTGGTTCTGCTGTTGATTGAAAAGATGCGTGAAAGCGGCGTCATTCAAAGCCACCACGGTTGGCTGCATCTGCCGGACCACAAAGCGGGCTTTACGCCTGCACAAGACGCGATATGGCAAAAAGCGGCGCCGTTATTTGGTGATGAACCCTGGTGGGTGCGCGATCTGGCCCAGAAAACGGGGACAGACGAGCAGCTAATGCGCCAGGTATTGCGCCATTCAGCGCAGCAGGGTCTGATTACCGCGATCGTGAAAGATCGCTACTACCGCAACGATCGGATCGTGACGTTTGCCAATTTGATTCGCGAGTTGGATCAGGAAAAGGGATCGACCTGTGCGGCTGACTTCCGCGATCGGCTTAATGTCGGGCGTAAGCTGGCGATTCAAATTCTGGAATATTTTAACCGGATTGGTTTTACGCGTCGTCGTGGTAATGATCATCTATTACGGGATTCGTTATTATTTCCTGAGATAACATCATTCCATAATACAAATTAACAAAAAGATAAGTTTATATACTAAATAATATATTTCGCAGGCTTAAAAATAAAAAGCCTGCGAATATCTACGCAATATTACCGTTCTGATCATGTTTTTATATTCTCATTTTTGTATTCTGCCTTGAACTCTAACACCTTCGAGGTATTACTATGGCAGCATCCGTATTTTATATTCCTTCGGTGAATATTATAGGCTCTGATTCATTAGTTAGCGCAATGGATACTATGCGCGATTACGGCTGGCGTCGCGCCCTGATTGTGACTGACGCGGTTTTAAACAAAATGGGGATGGTTGCCGATATTCAAAACGCGCTTCAGGAACGCGATATTGTTAGCGTTGTATTTGATGGCACGCACCCTAATCCAACCACTGCTAATGTCGCTGCAGGGCTGAAAATATTAAAAGAAAATAGCTGTGATTGCGTTATTTCGCTCGGCGGTGGTTCTCCACATGATTGCGCGAAAGGCATTGCGCTGGTCGCGGCAAACGGTGGGGATATTCGTGACTATGAGGGCGTCGATCGCTCGGCAAAACCGCAGTTACCCATGATTGCGATTAATACCACTGCGGGTACAGCATCCGAAATGACCCGTTTCTGCATCATTACCGATGAAGTGCGTCATATTAAAATGGCCATTGTCGATAAACATGTCACGCCTGTTTTGTCCGTGAATGACTCTTCGCTGATGGTTGGCATGCCGAAATCCCTGACGGCCGCAACCGGCATGGATGCGTTGACCCACGCGATAGAAGCTTATGTTTCCACGGCAGCCACGCCAATTACCGACGCTTGCGCATTAAAAGCAATGACGATGATCGCCGAGAACCTGGCGCACGCGGTAGAAGACGGCAGCAGCGCTGCCGCCCGTGAAGCAATGGCCTACGCGCAATTCCTCGCGGGTATGGCATTTAACAATGCGTCTCTCGGGTATGTGCATGCAATGGCGCATCAGCTGGGCGGTTTTTACGATCTGCCGCACGGCGTGTGCAATGCGATACTGTTGCCACACGTGCAGACGTTTAACTGTAAAGTGGCGGCCTCGCGCCTGCGTGATTGCGCCCAGGCGATGGGTGTTGATGTCAGTCAAATGACAGCAGAACAGGGCGCACAGGCGTGTATCGCAGAGATTCGCTCTCTGGCGCGTCAGGTGAATATCCCGGCGGGACTGCGTGACCTCAACGTGAAGGAAGCGGACTTCCCGATTCTGGCGACCAACGCGCTAAAAGACGCCTGTGGATTTACTAATCCAGTCCAGGCCACGCATGATGAAATTATGACGATTTATCGTGCGGCGATGTAATCCGTGATTCCTGTCGTAAAGCTGTAAGCGGCTGGCGAAAAAATCGCCAGTCGTGACTACCCTTGTTAGACATCAACAGCAAGGAGACGGTCATGACGAATAATCCTCCCTCAACGCGTTTGCAGCCTGGCGAGTATGGTTATCCCCTCAAGTTAAAACCCCGTTACGACAACTTCATAGGCGGCGGCTGGGTTGCTCCCGTCGACGGCGAATATTACTCAAACCTAACGCCTGTCACTGGGCAACCGCTGTGCGAAATCGCCAGTTCAGGCAAAAAAGATATCGATCTGGCGCTGGATGCGGCGCATAAAGCGAAAGAGAAGTGGGGACATACCTCGGTTCAGGATCGCGCCGCCATTCTGTTGAAAATTGCCGATCGGATGGAGCAAAACCTCGAGCTGCTGGCAGCGGCTGAAACCTGGGATAACGGCAAACCGATCCGCGAAACCACCGGCGCGGACGTCCCGCTGGCTATCGACCACTTCCGTTATTTTGCCTCCTGTATTCGTGCTCAGGAAGGGGGAATCAGCGAAGTTGACAGTGAAACGGTTGCCTACCACTTCCACGAGCCGCTGGGTGTCGTGGGGCAGATTATTCCGTGGAACTTCCCGCTGCTGATGGCAAGCTGGAAAATGGCACCCGCGCTGGCGGCGGGCAACTGTGTGATCCTCAAACCGGCGCGCTTAACGCCGCTGTCCGTATTGCTGCTGATGGAAATCATCGGCGACCTGGTTCCGCCGGGCGTGATTAACGTTGTGAACGGGGCGGGCGGCGAAATCGGTGAATATCTGGCGACGTCTAAGCGTATCGCGAAAGTCGCGTTCACTGGCTCCACGGAAGTGGGCCAACAGATCATGCAGTATGCGACTCAAAATATCATTCCGGTCACGCTGGAGTTGGGTGGTAAATCGCCGAACATTTTCTTTGCCGATGTCATGGATGAAGAGGACGCTTTCTTCGACAAAGCGCTGGAAGGGTTTGCGCTGTTTGCCTTTAACCAGGGCGAGGTGTGCACCTGTCCAAGCCGTGCGCTGGTGCAGGAATCTATTTATGAACGCTTTATGGAACGGGCTATTCGTCGGGTGGAATCTATCCGCAGCGGTAATCCTCTGGACAGCGTCACGCAGATGGGGGCGCAAGTTTCTCAGGGGCAGCTTGAGACTATCCTCAATTACATTGATATCGGTAAAAAAGAGGGCGCAGATATTCTGACGGGTGGGCGTCGAAAAATGCTTGAAGGCGATCTGAAAGATGGCTTTTACCTCGAACCAACCATTCTGTTTGGCAAAAATGATATGCGCGTTTTCCAGGAGGAAATATTCGGTCCGGTGCTGGCAGTGACAACGTTTAAAACCATGGAGGATGCGCTGGAGTTGGCCAACGATACGCAATATGGCCTTGGTGCAGGCGTCTGGAGCCGCAACGGCAATCTGGCGTATAAAATGGGGCGCGGAATTCAGGCCGGACGCGTCTGGACAAACTGCTATCACGCCTATCCGGCCCATGCCGCGTTTGGCGGATATAAGCAGTCGGGAATTGGGCGCGAAACGCATAAGATGATGCTGAATCATTACCAGCAAACGAAATGTCTGCTGGTCAGCTATTCTGATAAGCCGCTGGGATTGTTCTAATTATCTGGTGAAGGCCGTCCCTGGACGGCCTGAGAAATATGCTTGCGTAAGCTGTTTAGAACGCCGTCAAGCACGTACTGGACACGCCACGGTTGATACTCTCGCTTACGGAAAATGGCGGTTAGATCGAGCCACCACTCCTCCCGATGCGGAAAGCAGGGAATCAGCGTTCCTTTATTGATCTCCTGCTGCAGGCTTTCTTTCGGCGCGAAGACAATACCTAAATTATTACGCGCTAATTCCAACGCTGTTTGCGTATTATCACAAATATAATTTCCGGTAACTTTGTAGTCGCGTATTTCATTGCTGTCATAAACGCAAAATCGCCAAATATTTGCATCATCGACCAGCATTGAATCAATCAAAATACAGGAGTGATGAATTAAATCATCTGGTCCTTGAATGGGATGTTGCTTTAAATAGGCTTCAGTGGCGAACGCGGTCACAGAATATTTTGTCAGTACGCTGGCCACTAAATTTTCGTCTTTAGGTTGTGCATAGGTAATTAATATATCGCAATCATCCGGAAAGGACACGCCTTCGGCAAATTCGTTGCGATCAAGATTGTAGGTTTTCAACGCGAGATGAATATCCCCTATATCTTCAATCTCATGTACGACGTGACGCGCAAGATAGGTGATGATTCCGGTAGGGGCATAAATTGTTACGCGGCCGCTCTTTTCGTGTTTGTAATCGGCAATAAAATTAATGAGTTGGCTATTTTTATCCAGTGAAGCATTGACATAGGGCACCAGCGCTTCCCCGAACTGAGTCAGCGCCAGCTGTCGCGTTGTCCGTTCGAATACTTTCAGCCCAACACGCATTTCAAAATCGGAAAGATATTTACTGACATTTGCCTGCGCCATGCCTAACAGGGCGGCGGCATCTCCGATACTGTGTGTTGCAGCAATGACGGAAATGATCTTTAACTCACGCAGTTTAATCTGTAAATCATTCATCGTGAAAAGCCATTTATATGATTTTGTATATAATATTATACTATTTGCGCCATTGCATAGATAAATTTGTAACCATTATTATTCGCCTGCTATTTGGCATTTAATGGATTACAGGGAATGAATATCAAAAAGAATTTACTTATCGTCGCGGCATTATTTTCTGCATCTTCAGCCATGGCCAGTGATTTTTCACTGGGTGCGGGGGCGGTATTTAATGAATCGGCTTATAAAGGATATAACGAGAAAGTTTTAGCAATTCCTTTAATCAGTTATGAAGGCGATAATTTCTATGTGCGTCAATTTACGGCGGGTTGGACATTCTGGAAAGATAGCAAAAATGAATTAAGCCTGACGGCTTCATGGATGCCACTGCACTTCGATCCGGATGACAATGACGACCACGCCATGGCAAAACTCGATGAACGTAAAGCCTCTGCGATGCTGGGAGGTGCTTATTACCGTCATGAAAAATGGGGCAGCATGAAGTTTGCTGTCGCGGCGGACGCCATGGATGAAAGCGGTGGTGTGGTCGGCGAAATATCGTATTTCAAGCCGATTCGCATGGACTACCTGACTCTGATTCCATCGGTTGGCGTTCTGTATTATGACGAAAGCTTCAACGATTACTACTACGGTGTTTCTGGTAAAGAGTCACGCCGCAGCGGCATGGAACGCTACTCCGCCGGAGATAGCTGGAACCCATACGTGGCTCTGGTTGCCAAATATGAGCTGACGGATACCCTTATCCTGAATGCCAGCGCCGCCTATACCGTATTACCTGACGACGTGAAGAACAGCCCAATGATTGACAAGCAAGACAGTCTCGCGCTGATGACTGGCTTGAGCTGGCGTTTCTAAGCCCCCTGCATTTGCCCTCAAGGATGAGGGCAACCCCACACTCTACCCGGTGGTGCTGTACCTACCCGGCCTGTGAAATACAGCCTGGGTATGTTTAGCGCCACCGGGTTTATTAAGTTGGCTTAAGAGGTCTGTTGAATGCTCATATCTAGTTTTGTTTACATTAATTGGGATTCTGTACTGATGAAAGTGGACGTTTACGAATCTCAAGGCAGCGGAAAGATAATATAAAGCGTATTAGCCTTTCTGACGCCGAAAACATCATTCAAAATGAGTAGTTTGGGAAATGTTACTTAATTTCCTTACTATATATACAAGCTGGCAGTAGCTTTTAAAATATCTGCAAAAGAATAGATGTCATCTACCGTGCCTATAGGATGACGTGTCTCATTTTTCTCTATATCAAATAACCCTATGTATTTTTGCGATCTGTTAAAGTGCAGTCGGCAGATTGGCTTGCGATTATTATCATCAACAAGTATGCCAAAGTAACTTTTTGTGTCACGTTGAGTAATTCGAGATGCATCCAATACAGTCCTTGTGATCGCTTTGACTACATGATACCCCTCAAGTTCCTCGAGAGTTGTGACCACATCGCTATCATCTTTTTGAGTGTCTTCGTCTTCAGGTAATGCTTCACTTTGTGGCTCTGAGCTAATCGACGGAATTCCAGTGATAGCTGATTTCAATCTTTCGTTAATCTGATCGTTAATATATTGGCTTGCAGCTTTTTTTGTTAGATTTAGGAAAGACTCTCTCACTTTTTGCGTCAATATTCCATCATATACCCTTGAGGCAAAAAATTTTACAAAATCATCTTCTGGATTGTTTAGTTGTGTGTGAATGATTTTCTTAATTTGGCTGACGTATTTTAACTCGCCTGCTGCATTTATTATTGACTCAAGGTCAAAAGAAGCTTTAGTGAGTTTATTTAACTCAGGGATAATGTTTTCATCAATATCTAATAGATCAATTTCTAAAAAAGGTTTCTCATCCATTTTATTCGGCGCATCCAAGTCCGTATAAAAGCGGTAGATTTGTCCATTAGTCAAAATGGATATTCGTGCATTAGTAACATGGAAGTATCTAAATAACTGTGAGGCATGATTAATATTCAGGGGTTCTCCTATTTTTTTGCATTCTATAAGTATTTGTACCTCATTGTTTTTAATTATCGCATAATCAATCTTCTCACCTTTTTTTGTTCCCACATCACAAACAAATTCAGGGGTAACCTCGGAAGGATCAAAAACATCATAACCGAGAACGTTATGAATAAATGGCATAACAAATGCTGTTTTTGTTGCTTCTTCAGTAGTAATAGCATTGAGTTGTTGTTTTATTTTAACAGATAAAACGTTGAGTCTCTCAGTAAAGTCCATTCTAAAACCTCAAGATTAGTTGTGTGATAAATGAGATATCATTAAATTTTATTTTTTTCAATAAGGTGTCCTGATGTTTTAGTTTTAATAAATGATTCCGAGGCAATGATCACAATTACGAATTAACAATAAAAATGTACTTACAAAGATAGATACATAAATAATGTTATATATGTAGATGATCACCATGCAGAATGTATCGCCTAAATCTCTTTATAACCTTGACTGGGCGGGCTGTGGACTGTGCCGCTACTGTGATTATTTCCACATAATTGAAATGATTAACATCACAGTGCTCAATTAAATCTCTGGCAAACGACCGTAAAGGATGGCAGAAACCACAAATCTGATGCCTTCCCCGTTTAGGATCAAAGCACCCTGTCGTGCTTTTCGGGCACTCTGGTTTTTTTACCTGTTGCGCGGAGTAGGGGATGAACCGGTTTATCGTGGCGAATTCGGAAAAATGCATCGGCTGCCGCACGTGTGAGGTGGCCTGCGTCGTGGCACATCAGCAAGAACAGGACTGCGCGCAGCTTTCAGCAGAGGCTTTTCTCCCGCGAATCCAGGTGGTGAAAGGGGATACCTTTTCGACGGCCGTGACCTGCCATCACTGTGAAGATGCGCCATGTGGCAATGTTTGCCCAACGGGTGCCATTCGGCGTGAGCAGGGCAGAATAGCGGTGGATCAGCGCCAGTGTATTGGATGTAAAAGCTGCATGATCGCGTGTCCGTTTGGCGCGTTGCGGGTCGTGGTGAATCACCACCGTGCACAGGCGATCAAATGTGATTTATGTCATCACAGGACGCAAGGACCTGCCTGCGTAGAGGCCTGCCCAACACATGCGCTCTCTTGTGTCGACGTCGCCCAACTGCGTTCTGAGAGATTACAGTAAGTTATTGAAATTCCACGTCAGCGTTAGGCTGTAGCGCCAGTCGCGGTTGCTGCTGTCTGACGGAATGTTGCCGGCCGGACGCGCCGCTTCCACTGTAGGCAGAAAGAGAAAATGCGAGCAGGACCGCGACAGTAATAACGCTGCTTCGGTTGACGTTATTAGGTAGCATCACTTAATAAAACGCCGAGCGGCGTATCAGCGAGCATATTTTTATTTTTTGGGTTGGTTACGGCCTATAACAATATCAACGGGTAGAAAAATAAATATATTGTTGGAAAAATAAAAGGGATACGCTTGTGGGAATAATCGTCATTTTTCAAAAGCATTATTTGATCGATGCAATGTAAATAAAATCGACCATTTATTAAATTAATCATGGAGATAAGGTGTTCTAGGATTAGAATATTTTATTTTCAATATGAGACCACAAAAAATAAGGCACTCCAGTTGAAGCGCCTTATTTATGTGCTACTACTTTTCGCTCCAGGCGATTTCAATTTCTTCAGCAAGAATTTTAACACCGGCCTCGATCTTTTCTGGGTCCGGGACGTAATTCATGCGCATGCACTGGTGAGTGTGCGGCCATGGCTTATCCAGCCCAGGGAAAAAGTAATCGCCGGGCACCATCAATACGCCGCGTTTTTTCAGGCGCTGATACAGCAGTTCGGTTGAAATCGGCAGATCTTTAAACCATAACCAAAGGAAAATGGCTCCTTCGGGTTTATGAATAAGGCAACGATCTTCGGGAAGATAGCGGCGAATTGTCGCAATCGTTTCGTGAACGCGCTGATAGTAGAACGGCTTAATCACATCATTTGACAGGCGCAGCAGATCGTTACGCTTGATCATTTCACTCATCATTGCTGGGCCAATACCACCAGGTGCGAGGCTAATAATCCCGTTCATGTTGGTAATAGCGGAGATGATTTTTTCATTGGCAATAATAATGCCGCAGCGGCTGCCCGGCAGGCCAAGTTTAGACAGGCTCATGCAAAGGACGATATTCGGATTCCACAGCGGGCGCGCTTCGCTAAAGATAATGCCCGGGAATGGCACGCCATAAGCATTATCGATCACCAGCGGAATGCCGTGCTGATTCGCCAACACATCCAGCTTCATCAGCTCTTCGTCTGTGATGACGTTGCCCGTTGGGTTGGTCGGTCGCGACACACAAATCATGCCGGTCTCTTCACCAATGTGCAAATGTTCAAAATCGACGTGATACTTGAACTGTCCTTCCGGCAGCAACTCTATATTGGGGCGTGCTGAGACAAACAGGTCCTCTTCCAGCCCGGAATCGGCATAGCCAATGTATTCAGGGGTCAGTGGGAAAAGCACTTTCCGGGTCGTACCGTCTGCGCGTCGTCCTGCGAAAAGATTAAACAAGTAGAAAAATGCGCTCTGGCTGCCATTTGTCAGTGCAATATTCTGTGGTTCGATATCCCAACCCAGTTCATCGCGCAGCATATTTGCCAGAAGCGACAGCAGCTCGGTTTTTCCCTGCGGGCCGTCATAATTGCAAAGTGCATCAGCGGCTTTGCCGTTTTGCATCATCTCCGTCAGCAGGTCCTGAAAATATTCATTCATGGCCGGGATTTGCGCCGGGTTTCCGCCGCCGAGCATGATGGCGCCCGGTGTGCGCAGGCCGTCGTTGAGATCCTCCATCAGGCGGGTAATGCCTGAATGGCGGGTGAATTTATCGCCGAACAGTGAAAAGGTCATAGCAGGTGATCTATCGTACTTATTCTAAGAGTGCGCCACCATAACGCTACAAATGCGCAGGTGCAAATCGTGAAAGGCGAAGCGGATTATTGTTTTGTGCTATGGATTTCTGGTTGGGTGGTTGATTATTCCAGGTGGGTCTCCGCTCTTTTGGGGAGCGGAGACGGAGCGGTTTACTGATTTCCCGCCCACACCACCATCACTTTGTCGGTCTGGTGTTGACGGGTAAAACCGTAGCCCTGCTTCATGGATAGCGTGGTTTGAGTGCCTGCGCCAATGGCCGGATGACGGGCGCGGAACTGCCCCAATATTTGCCAGTGAGCGACCGTTTGCGCCTGGCTGCCCGACACCGCTTGCCAGTTCATATCGGAGCGTGTCCCCTGAAGCGGATCGGAACCGGTCGGGCCAAACGGGCGTTCAGATTCGTCGCCATAGTAGAGTTGTACGGCACCTGGCGCGAGCAGCAGCAGTTCGGCTGCACGTTGGCCACCTTCGCGGAACAAGCGCGTGTCGTGAGAGGAGAGATAGCTCAGGACGTTGAAACCCTGCAGTTTTTCGGCCATTTGTTGCCAGGTCAGGTCCATATCAGCCAGACAATCCACCGCTTTTGCTGCCTGTTCCTGATAATCAAAATTGATCATGGCGTCGAAACCATGGCGATAATAGTCGCTTTGCATCACGCCATGACCCCAGGATTCGCCGGTCATCCAGAACGGAGCGTCATCGAGCTTTTGCTCCGGATTGGCTGTTTTCCAGTCTTTCAGCGCCGCAGTAGCCTGTTCTTTCAGCTGTTGCCAGCCCGCCATTTCAACATGTTTAGCGGTATCCACGCGAAAACCATCGATGCCGTAATCGCGAACCCATTGACTCAGCCAATGAGTTAAATAATCGCGTGGGGTATAACCAGCGATGGCTTTGGCGTGCGTGTCCGGCTTATGCCGATAGAAATTAGGCAGACCGGAAGGCGCAGCGGATTCCGTTTTGAGATCGGGTAAGAAGGCCAGCGACATGGTCAGATCATCGAAACCGGGGTTGTCGTAATCGCCAATGTCGGTGCGGATCCATTTTTTACCCCACCAGTTTTCCCATCCCGCTTTGTCGCTAAAATTAATGTAATCATTAAAGCTGTGCCAGCTTTGCCCCGCGCCTGGCTTCCAGTCGGTCCAGCGCTCGCCCAGCGTTTTTTTCAATTCATCACCCTGGACATACAACGCGCCGAACTGATATTCCTGCATATCCGCAAGGGTGGCGTAGCCGGTGTGATTCATGACCACATCAAAAAGAATGCGTATCCCGCGCTTGTGTGCCTCGTCGACCAGATGGCGTAAATCGTCCTCCTGGCCCATGTTCGCGTCGAGTCGTGTCCAGTCCTGCGTGTAGTAGCCGTGATAGGCGTAATGTGGGAAATCGCCCTTGGTTCCGCCGCCGACCCAGCCATGAATTTGCTCTAACGGCGAGCTTATCCAGAGCGCGTTGACGCCCAGATTTTGCAAATAATCCAGTTTAGTGGTGAGCCCTTTGAGATCGCCGCCGTGGAAAGTCCCAATCTCCTGCATGCCGTCTTTGTGTCGGCCATAGCTGTTGTCGTTTGACGGATCCCCGTTTACAAAACGATCCGTCAGGACGAAATAAACGGTGGCGTTTTGCCAGCTAAAGGGCGCTGTTTTTTCAGTTTCGGCGCGCTCAAGCAGCAGTAGGCCATTGCTGTTGGCTGCAGGCTGAAGTGTGATTTTACCTTGCTGCACCATAGCGGTTTGCTTGCTGTAGAAGTCTCGTACGACGGAGCCTTCCGGGAACGTATTCGTTACGTCAAGGGTGAGGGGCTTGCCGTCCCATTTAGGACATTGTCGAGTGACGTCCGTGACAGGTTTGTCGGTTACACTTTGCACGGTAAGCATCAGCGTAGGTGTGCCAGAGCGCGTATCAATGCGCATTTGGTAATCCCCTTCGCGGAATAAGCGCCATTGCGGTGGGGTTCCTTCGCACGGTTTAAGCGAGAGCATTTCGTTGAGTTTTACGGCTTCGGTTGGCTGCCAGCACGCATTGTCAAAACTGAGCGTAAGAGGACGCGTACCCTTCGCGAGCGTTGCATGGCCTGTGAAAAGTCCGGTTCCTTCTGCTTTAAACGTAGAGAAATCCGGGGATGACCAGCCAGCGTTTGCCATCGCGGGTAAGAGCAAGAGGGCTAAAGCGGAGCGTTTCATTCCTTTTTCCTGTTGTGGCAATTTTAACCAGTGTGCCACCAGGCGTATGTGCAGGACTCATCCCCAGACGCGATCTTTCAGGTGGAGGGGCAAGGATGAGTGATCTCGCGCAAAATTAGGCTGTTATCTGCGATATCGCACACAAATTTGCAGGAATGATGCTTATATGAGCAAGTTTCAGGTGACATAGTTTCGGAATTAGACTATTTCTTTGGATGCTCTTAAAGGTTATTTTTGCTATGATTTGAGATTCCGCTCTCAATTTTGTGAAAAAAATAAAGGGTTGGAACATAAATATCCGACCAGGAGACCTAATGATATCGACTCCCATACGACGATTTGGGGCTACGATACTCATGTTGCTCACCGTGACTTTTTCAGGTGAGGTGCTTGCTAAAACGCACACGGATACAACGAGTAAGAAAGCCCACGTCATAAAGACGACGACAACAAGCAGTAAGAGTAAGGTTAGCAGTAAGAAAGAGTATTCTCGCAATAGTGTTAAGAGTAGTTCACTGCCTGATTTGCGAAAATACCCTTCCGGGACACCAAGAAAAAAAGCGTTTCTCCGGACGGTAATGCCTTATATTACAAGCCAAAATTCTGCGATTACCGCAGATCGTAACTGGTTGATCTCAAAACAGTACGCTAGCCGCTGGTCGCCGACCGAGCGTACGCGTCTGAAAGAGATCGCTAAACGCTACAATGTGAGCTGGAACGGTAATACACGTCGTGTTCCGTGGAACTCACTGCTTGAACGCGTAGACATTATTCCAGGCAGCATGGTGGCGACAATGGCTGCTGCGGAGAGTGGTTGGGGGACATCAAAACTGGCCCGCACCAACAATAATCTCTTCGGCATGAAGTGCACCAAAGGCCGCTGTACCAACGCGCCTGGCAAGGTGAAAGGGTATTCGCAGTTCGAATCGGTGAAAGATTCAGTGAATGCCTACGTGGTGAATCTGAACACGCATCCGGCGTACGCTTCATTCCGTAAATCACGCGCTCAGCTGCGTAAAGCCGATCAGGAAGTGACGGCGAGCACGATGATTCACAAGCTGAAAGGTTATTCCACTCAAGGACAGAGCTACAACAATTACTTGTTTGCGATGTACCAGGATAATCAGCGTTTGATCGCCGCCCATATGTAATCCCGTAATCCATAAAAAAGGCCTTCCATCGGAAGGCCTTTTTCTTTACTCAGCCAGCGCTAAATCAGCACCTCGCTGTACCGCTCCCGATACTCTTTCGGCGTGGTGTCATAATCTTTTTTAAACACCGAATAGAAATACTGTAACGATGGATAGCCGCACATCTGCGAAATCTCGTTGATCGACAGCGACGTCGACACTAACAGGCTGCGGGCTTTTTCCAGTTTCTCGGCGTGAATGACCGCATGAATCGTTTCCCCGACCTCTTCTTTAAAACGCTTCTCCAGATTTGAGCGAGAAATGCCCACGGCATCCAGCACCTGATCCACTTTGATTCCCTTGCAGGCATGGTTACGGATGTAGTGCATCGCCTGAATCACCGCAGGATCGTTTAAAGAGCGGTAATCGGTAGAGCGTCGTTCCACCACGCGGACAGGTGGCACCAGCAGACGCTGCAGCGGCAGGGTTTCGTTATCCAGCAATCGGTGAAGTAATTTCGCGGCCTGATAGCCCATCTGACGCGTTCCCTGCGCAACCGATGACAGAGCGACGCGTGACAAATAACGAGTAAGCTCTTCGTTATCGATGCCAATGACGCACAGTTTTTCAGGAACCGGAATGTGCAAATGGTCGCATACCTGGAGGACATGACGCGCACGCGCGTCTGTGACCGCAATAATACCCGTTTGCGGTGGCAACGTTTGCAGCCAGTCGGCCAGACGGTTTTGCGCGTGTTGCCAGTTTTCAGGTGCGGTCTCCAGCCCTTGATAAACGACGCCACGATACTTTTCCTGGGCCACAATCTGACAAAAAGCGTGTTCGCGCTCCATCGCCCATCGCTTACCGCTGGACGCTGGCAAACCATAAAAGGCAAAGCGGTGAACGCCTTTTTCTTTTAAATGCAAAAACGCGCTTTCGACCAGCGCGTAGTTATCGGTCGCGATGTAATGTACCGGCGGATATTTTTCGGGCAAGTGGTAAGAACCGCCGACGCCCACAATGGGGACGTCGACATCGACAAGCATTTTTTGGATATCGGGGTCATCAAAATCTGCGATAACCCCGTCACCTAACCAGTCTTTAATTGTCTCGATGCTGGCACGAAAATCTTCTTCTATGAAGATGTCCCATTCGGATTGCGACGCCTGCAAATATTCACCCACGCCCTCCACGACCTGGCGGTCATAGGCTTTGTTGGCATTGAATAACAACGTAATGCGGTGACGCTTCTCAAACATGGCTTATCTTTCCCAAATTTGTGATTCTCAGGCCCGTCGCTTGGTTGCGGAGTCCATCCAGACCGCCAACAACAGGATGGCGCCCTTAACGATATACTGCCAGAAGGTCGGCACGTCCATCATACTCATTCCGTTATCCAGCGACGCCATAATAAATGCGCCCATCACGGCGCCGGCAACGCTACCGATCCCGCCTGCGAGGCTGGTTCCACCAATGACACAGGCTGCGATGGCATCCAGTTCGGCGATATTCCCGGCTGACGGCGAACCGGCACCCAAACGTGAACTCAGAATGAGCCCAGCAATCGCTACCATCAGGCCATTGATCGCAAACACCGCCAGTTTAGTCCGTTCGACGTTAATACCTGACAGACGTGCCGCTTCGATGTTGCCGCCGATGGCGTAGATACGGCGACCAAAAGCAGTGCGAGTGGCCATAAACATACCTGCCAGTAACAGCAGCGTCAGTATCAACACGGGCGTTGGCACCCCACGATAATCATTCAGCAACCAGATCGCGCCCAGCACAATGACCGCCGTTAATGCCTGGCGTCCGACGACAGAAGTTGATGCGGGTGCGGCCAGTCCCAGCGCTTCACGGCGCATCCGCGCACGCCATTGCCAGGCGATAAACGCCATGAGACCGATGGCACCGAACGTAAAGCCAAGACCGTCAGAGAGGTAGCTTTGCCCAATTTGCGACATGGACGCGCTGGTGGGGGATACGGTTGTGCCATTGGTAATCCCAATCAGAATCCCGCGAAATGCCAGCATCCCCGCGAGGGTGACGATAAAGGACGGTACTTTGCGGTACGCGACCCACCAGCCGTTCCAGGTGCCGAGCAGCAGACCCAGCACAAGCGTTACGACGATGGTGAGCGGTAACGGCCAGCCTAACCAGACGTCAAAGATGGCGGCAACGCCACCCAGCAGTCCCATCATCGAGCCCACTGAGAGGTCAATCTCCGCAGAGATAATGACGAAGACCATGCCGACGGCCAGAATGCCAGTGATAGCGGTCTGGCGCAGCAGGTTAGAGATGTTACGCGCGCTCAAATATGAGCCGTCGGTCATCCAGGTGAAGAACAGCATGATGGCGATAATGGCCGCGATCATGACGAAAACCTGTAAATTGAGCGCCTTGAGCCCCGAAAACACACCGGGTGTGTGAACAGGGACTTTAAGATCAGACGGGTTGCTTTTCGACATGGCGTTCGCTCCTCAGGGCGGCTTCCATCACCTGTTCTTGCGTCAGGTTTTGGTTGTTCAAATTGGCTTTCAGTTTGCCTTCGTGCATCACAAGAACGCGATCGCTCAGGCCGAGAACTTCAGGTAGCTCAGACGAAATCACAATGACGGCAATGCCCTGCTGTACAAGCTGGTTAATCAGTTTGTAGATTTCGTATTTCGCACCGATATCGATCCCGCGAGTGGGTTCGTCAAGAATCAGGATGCGAGGATTGAGCAGCAGACAGCGGGCCAGAATGGCTTTTTGCTGATTGCCGCCGCTCAGTCGGCCAATCGCCAGCTCGGGCGAAGAGGTTTTGACCTTGAGGCGGGCGAGGGACTGGAGAATACATTGCTGTTCGGCAGCATCGTCCAGGCTGCTCAGCGGACCGGAAAACTGATCAAGCGCGGCCAGCGTGATATTTTTGCCGACAGCCATTACCGGCACGATGCCGTCTTTTTTACGGTCTTCCGGCACCATCGCAATACCGAGCGCAATCGCCTGCTGACAGTTAGCGATCTGCACCGGTTGGCCGTCGATAAAAATTTTGCCCTCCCAGCGTCCGGGCCATACGCCGAATAGACACTGCACGGCTTCGGTACGCCCGGCGCCGACCAGCCCCGCAATCCCGAGGATTTCCCCACGTCGCAGTGAGAAAGAGACATCGTTAACGCGTTTAATATGGCGATTGACCGGATGCCAGGCGGTGAGATTTTCAACGCGTAATATTTCATCACCCGTGGCGTGGGGTTCGTTCGGATAAAGGGCGGTGAGTTCGCGGCCCACCATCATTGTGATAATGTCATCTTCGCTCATACCTGCTGCGTCGCGGGTGCCAATGTGCTGTCCGTCGCGGATAACACAGATGGTGTCCGATATCGCTTTAACCTCGTTCAGCTTGTGCGAAATATAAACGCAGGCGATGCCGTGGTTTTGCAGGTCGCGGATGATGTTTAACAGCACCGCGGTTTCCTGTTCAGTAAGGGATGCGGTCGGCTCATCAAGAATCAACAGGCGCACCTGCTTATTGAGAGCTTTGGCGATTTCAACGAGCTGTTGCTGGCCTAACCCCAAATCGCCAACACGCGTGTCGGGTGAGATAGCAAGGCTGACCTGCGCCAGCAGTTTTTCACAACGCAGCGTCATGGTGTCGTAATCCAGCACCCCGTGACGCGAAAGCTCAGCGCCGAGAAAAATATTCTCCAGCACGGTTAAATTCTTCACCAGCGCGAGTTCCTGGTGAATGATGGCAATACCTTTCCGCTCGGTATCGCGAATATGAGTCGCCTGTAGCGTCTCTCCGGCAAAGACGATTTCGCCCTCGTAACTTCCGTGCGGATAGATACCGCACAGCACTTTCATCAGCGTGGATTTTCCAGAGCCATTTTCACCACACAGCGAGACGATTTCGCCGGGATTCAAGCGCAGGCTTACATTGTCGACGGCTTTCACCGCGCCAAAAGCTTTGGTGATGCTTTTCATTTCCAGTAGATAAGACATAACTGCTCCACAAGACCCGAAGGAATACCCGTACAAGTCGGCATGCCCCTGCAGAACAGGGGCATAGCTGGATTACAATTGGCTCTTACTGTGGAAACCGTCTTTCACAACGGTGGCATCAATGTTGTCTTTGGTGACTTCAATCGGCGTCAACAGACGGGCGGGGACGTCTTTCAGACCGTTATTTAATGAGGAATCTGCCTTTGGCTGTTGACCATTACCCAACTCAACGGCAATTTCAGCTGCCGTATTGGCGAGTTCAGTGATCGGCTTATATACCGTCATGGTTTGGGTGCCATTAAGAATACGTTTTACGCCAGCCAAGTCGGCATCTTGTCCTGAGATAGCGACTTTACCTGCCAGGCCTTGTGCGCTAAGGGCCTGAATTGCCCCACCGGCTGTTGCATCGTTTGACGCGACGACTGCATCAATTTTGTTGTTGTTAGCGGTTAAAGCGTTTTCCATAATTTTGAGGGCGTTTTCTGGCAGCCAGCCGTCAGCCCATTGGTCGCCTACGATTTTAATTTTGCCGTCATCAATATACGGCTTGAGCACTTTCATTTGCCCTTCGCGGAACAATTTGGCGTTGTTATCAACAGGTGAGCCACCCATTAGGAAGTAATTCCCTTCAGGCACTTTTTTGATCAGACTTTGCGCCTGAATTTCACCGACTTTTTCGTTATCAAAGGAAATATAAAAATCGATATCGGCATTATTAATCATACGGTCATACGCCAAAACTTTAATGCCTTCTTGTTTGGCTTCTTTCACAACATTACTTAACACTTGACCGTTGTAAGGAATAATAACCAGCACATCAACGCCGCGGTTAATCATATTTTCGATTTGCGACATTTGTGTTTCTTCATTGCCGTTAGCCGACTGAACAAAAACAGTTGCGCCAAGAGATTCTGCTTTTTTAACAAAAATATCGCGATCTTTTTGCCAGCGCTCAAGACGCAGATCGTCGATAGCCATTCCGATTTTGACTTCTTTTGCATGGCTCGCAACGCTTGTCAGCAGCAGCGAAGCGCAGATTGTAAGGCACAGGTTTCTTATCTTCATAATTATTATTACCTTTTTCTGTAGGGTAGAGATTCAGAGAGAAAAGGATGATTCTTGTCAGATACGCAGCAAATTCTTAACGGGGAGCGACAAACTAGCAATTACAGATTTTTATCTTCCCATTACGATATTTGGTTTATTTGCGAATTTATGACCGTGATCTGATTTTAAAATGCATAACTTATTCATTACACAACATTCTGGAATAATCGCTGAGGAATCGTTTGCTTGCGTATTATTTTTTTTGGGAGCCAGCGCACGTTTGAGCATTCTCTCAATACCAGTGTGAAATAACGTAATTGAGCAAATCACAATGAATATTCACTATTAGTTTCAGTATCGGTTATTCGCCGCACCTCTTGATTATGGAGTTAAATATGCAAGCTTATTTCGACCAACTCGATCGTGTTCGTTACGAAGGCCCGAAATCCACTAATCCTCTCGCATTTCGTCATTACAATCCCGACGAGCTGGTGCTGGGTAAGCGCATGGAAGATCACCTGCGTTTTGCTGCCTGCTACTGGCATACCTTCTGCTGGAACGGTGCGGATATGTTCGGCGTAGGCTCTTTTGACCGTCCGTGGCAGCAACCCGGCGAAGCGCTGGAGCTGGCGAAGCGCAAAGCGGATGTCGCGTTTGAATTCTTCCACAAGCTGAATGTGCCGTATTACTGCTTCCACGATGTCGATGTTTCCCCGGAAGGCGCCTCGCTGAAAGAGTATCTGAATAACTTTGCGCAGATGGTCGATTACCTGGGAGAAAAACAACAGCAAAGCGGCGTCAAACTGCTGTGGGGCACGGCGAACTGCTTTACCAATCCTCGCTACGGCGCGGGTGCGGCGACCAATCCGGATCCAGAAGTGTTCAGCTGGGCGGCAACGCAGGTCGTGACCGCGATGAATGCCACGCACAAACTCGGCGGTGAAAACTATGTTCTGTGGGGTGGCCGCGAAGGCTACGAAACCCTGCTTAATACCGATCTGCGCCAGGAGCGTGAACAAATCGGCCGCTTCATGCAGATGGTGGTGGAGCACAAACACAAAATTGGTTTCCGTGGCACGTTGCTCATTGAGCCTAAACCGCAGGAACCGACTAAACATCAGTACGATTATGACGTGGCGACCGTCTACGGCTTCCTCAAACAATTTGGTCTGGAAAAAGAGATCAAAGTGAATATTGAAGCGAACCATGCGACGCTGGCGGGGCACTCTTTCCATCACGAAATTGCGTCTGCTATCGCGCTAGGTATCTTTGGCTCTGTCGATGCCAACCGTGGCGATCCGCAGTTGGGCTGGGATACTGACCAGTTCCCAATCAGTGTCGAAGAAAATGCGCTGGTGATGTACGAAATTATCAAAGCGGGCGGCTTTACCACTGGCGGCCTGAACTTTGACGCCAAAGTACGCCGTCAAAGTACCGATAAATACGATCTGTTCTATGGACATATTGGCGCAATGGACACCATGGCGCTGGCGCTGAAAGTGGCGGCCCGCATGATTGAAGATGGCGAGCTGGATAAACGCGTTGCGAAGCGGTATGCCGGCTGGAACAGTGAGCTGGGCCAGCAAATTTTGAAAGGCCAGTTATCGCTTGCTGAGATAGCGAAGTACGCTGAACAGCACAGCCTGGCACCGAGCCATCAGAGCGGTCATCAGGAACTGCTTGAAAACCTGGTGAATCACTACCTGTTCGATAAGTAATCAGCATTGCCCGGTACCCCCTTACCGGGCTTCTCTTTTAAGGAGTCACCGCATGTATATCGGGATTGATCTTGGCACGTCGGGTGTGAAAGCCATACTGTTAAACGAACAGGGCGATGTGTTGGCTACGCAAACTGAAAAGCTGCACGTCTCGCGCCCACACCCGCTATGGTCTGAGCAGGATCCTGAAGAGTGGTGGCAAGCGACGGATCGCGCGATAAAAGCACTGGGCGAACAGCACAGCTTACGGAATGTGAAAGCGCTGGGCATTGCCGGGCAAATGCACGGCGCGACGCTGCTGGATAAAGAGCATCGCGTTCTGCGCCCGGCGATTTTGTGGAACGACGGTCGCTGCGCTGAAGAGTGCGCCATTCTCGAAGAACGCGTGCCGACTTCTCGCGAGATCACCGGCAACCTGATGATGCCGGGCTTCACTGCGCCAAAACTGCTGTGGGTGCAACGTCATGAGCCTGAGATTTTCCGTCAGGTCGCAAAAGTGCTTCTGCCAAAAGATTATCTGCGTTTTCGTATGACCGGTGACTTTGCCAGCGATATGTCGGACGCGGCAGGCACCATGTGGCTGGATGTTGCTCAGCGCGACTGGAGTGAAGCGATGCTCGCCGCCTGTCAGCTTACGCGTCAGCATATGCCTGCCCTTTTCGAAGGCAGTGAAATGACGGGAACATTACAATCGTCTCTTGCCGAGCGCTGGAATATGCCCGCGGTGCCGCTTGTTGCGGGTGGCGGGGATAATGCGGCGGGTGCCGTCGGCGTTGGAATGGTTGATGCCGGTCAGGCAATGTTATCGCTGGGTACATCGGGCGTCTATTTTGCCGTGAGCGACGGTTATCGCAGCAATCCGGAAAATGCCGTTCACAGCTTCTGCCATGCGTTACCGGGTAAATGGCATTTGATGTCGGTGATGTTGAGTGCCGCTTCATGCCTGGATTGGGCTGCGAAGCTCACGGGTTTTGGCGATGTACCGGCGCTGATCGCCGCTGCACAACAGGCTGATGAAAGTGCAGGTGCCGTCTGGTTTCTGCCGTATCTTTCGGGCGAACGTACCCCGCACAACAACCCGCAGGCGAAAGGCGTTTTCTTTGGCTTAACGCATCAGCACGGTCCGGCGGAACTGGCGCGCGCAGTGCTGGAAGGCGTGGGTTTTGCGTTAGCAGATGGCATGGATGTGGTGCACGATTGCGGACTGAAGCCCCACAGCATTACGCTGATTGGCGGCGGCGCGCGCAGCAGCTACTGGCGGCAGATGTTGGCCGATATCAGTGGATTACAGCTGGACTACCGCACCGGTGGCGATGTGGGGCCCGCGTTGGGGGCCGCGCGTCTGGCGCAAATTGCAATGAATCCAGCAAAACCGCTCGCACAGCTGTTGCCACAATTACCGCTGGAGCAAGAGCATCACCCGGATTCCGTGCGTCATGCGCATTACGCTCAACAGCGCGACGTGTTCCGCAAAATCTATCAGCAGCTTCGGCCATTGATGTCGTGATCCCACGTTGTCCCGATGCGGCGTGAGGATGTCCTTTTTTGGTCTTCTCGTCCGTGCGTCTCCTCGTCAGTATAGGGTTACACCCACTGGCGAGGAGAATCACCATGTCACGTACCGCGTTAATCAACATCGATACTCAGCAGTCATTTCATCACCGTGAATACTGGCAGGAAAAAGGTTTCGCTGAGTTCCAGCAGGCGATGCTGGGGCTTATCGAAGGTTGTGAATCTCATGGCATCCCCGTTGTTGATATCTTTCACGTAGACGATACCGGGCCGTTCTCATTGGAAAGCGGTTTCGTTGAGCCAATGTCCTTTTTACGTCATCAGCCTGCGGTAGTTTTCCAAAAACATGTCCATAATGCCTTTACCGATACCGGCCTTGATCATTGGCTGCGTGAGCGGGATATTAATCACCTGATCATTTGCGGTCTTCGGACTGAACAGTGCTGCGAAACCACGGCGCGAGTCGCGTCCGATTTAGGCTATGCCGTCACTTTTGTCAGTGAAGCCACGCTGACATTCCCGATGACGCACAAGGGCATTACGCTGGATACCGATGACCTTCGCCATCGTACTGAAACGGTGCTGGATGGGCGTTTTGCTGAAATCAAAACCGTAGCGGAGACGCTGGAGTCACTTTGATGAGTACCGATGTCTGGTTTGTGATGTTGCCGGGAGTGTTGTCGTTGGACATGACCGGCCCGGCCGAAACCTTTGCGCTGGCGGGCGATGCGTTTCGCCTGCATTTCGTTGGCCCGCAACCAGAAGTGCCGACATCTATTGGCCTGACGATGAGCGGTATCAAACCGTTACCGGAAGCTCTGCCAGCGGGGAGCCTGCTGATTTTGTCGGGCGTCAGCGATTCCAGCCATCAGTTTTCCACACCTCAGGCGCTAAGCATTCAGCATTGGCTGATGCGCCTGCAGCCCGAGATCCATCGGCATCATATTACCGTGATGTGCGTCTGCTCCGGCGCGCTGCTGGCGGCGAAATCAGGTCTGCTTGATGGTAAACAGTGCACCACCCACCACGACGTCATTGGCCGTCTTCGTGCCGCAGCGCCAGGCGCATTGGTCAAAGAGAATCGTATTTTTGTGCAGGACCAAAACATCTGGACCAGCGCGGGTATTACGTCGGGAATCGATCTGGCGTTGCATATGATTAACCGCCTGTGTGGGCCAGAAAAGGCCCTGGCGGTGGCGCGCGAAATGGTGGTTTGGTTCCGGCGTTCAGGAGACGATCCGCAGCTTTCGCCGTGGCTGCGTTACCGCAATCATCTGCATCCGGCCATTCATCGTGCGCAAGATGCGCTGACGGCGGAGCCGCAAAAGGGCTGGCAACTGTCTGATATCGCGGATCTCGCGCACGTTAGCCCACGCCATTTAACCCGACTTTTTCAGGCACATTTAGGCATTAGCGTGCGCGATTATCTTGAACAGCTGCGGCTGGCGGTTGCTGAGCAGTGGCTAGTGCAAGGACGCGGCGTTGAACACGCGGCCACGGCTGCGGGATTTTCGTCACCGCGTCAGTTTCATCGCGCCAGACAGCGTATCGTTAGCTGACAAAGCGGCGCGTATCGACTCGCTGTAACAGCATCGACAGGAGCAAGCTAATCAGTAATGTAGCGGTGAAAATCCATACGATGTCCAACAGCGGCCAGCTTTTAAACTCAACACCTCGCGTGCGCAGGGCGTGGATCACCAGCGCGTGAAAACCGTAAATCCCCAGCGAATGACGTGAAATCAACCCCAGCACCGGGAGTGGTCGCGCGTTTAACGTGTTCTTGACCAGCGTGAGCAGAGAAACCGCGCAGATAAACACCATTGGACCGCAGTACACATACCAGGTATCGGCAAAATTCCCACGCCAGCGCAACTCATGTAATGTCCCACGAGAAATCACAAAAACTGCGGTGATAAATAGTGCGGCACAGAGCCACGTCAGCCATGATTTGCGCGTGTCCATCATGCCGATTGCGCGCCCGAGCAGGCCGTAAATCACGTAGTAAAAGGTGTCACCATTGATATAAAGGTTTATGGGCAGCCACTCAAAACCGCCTATCTTTTGCGAGACAGTATTCGGGTTGGCGAGTACGCCAATGACGATCATGAGCGCCAACAGCATTTTACCCCCCACGTTTTTTACCTGAATCAGCGGTGAGACCAGATAAATCACGACGATGGCGAAGAAAAACCACAGGTGATAGAAAACGGGCTTTTGCAGTAAATTTCTGAGCGACAGTTCGCCGTTGATTGATGTAAAAAGGGTGATATAGAGGAGCGCAATGGCACTGTAAAACAGCAAACAAAGCCCGATGCGCAAAAAATGACGCGGCTGCGCGCTGCGCTCGCCAAAGAAGAGAAAACCAGAAATCATGAAAAACAGCGGAACGCTGACGCGGGACGCCGAGTTCAGAATATTCGCGACGTCCCAGTTTACCGGGCTGATACTGTGGGCATTAGTGATATACCAGGTGGTGGTGTGAATCATCACGACCATCAAACAGGCTATTCCTCGCAAATTATCAATCCAGTTAATTTTTGACTGCATCAGTTCCTCTGTTTATGCGGTAAATATGTTCTGACTCGTATTGTGTTCCAGCCTCTCACTGGATAAATCTGAGTTTGAATTATCGGACTTGTGTGAACATCGCGCTATTCGCAGAATGCGGGTCGATCAGCTATAAAAGCTTTACGATTAAAAATAACAGCCAGAAACCACGGCGGTAATAAAAATGATGATGAAGCGTGCTGCGTCACTGATTGTGATTGTTATGCTTGCAGGATGTGGTTCACAAGAAGAAGCACCGGCGCAAAGAGCGCAAAAAAGTAAAGTCAGCCCAGAACGCTCATTAAATATGGAGCAATTGTGCAAGGACCAGGCAGCACATCGGTACAACACGGGCGCGCAAAAAATTGACGTGACCGGGTTCGAGCAATTTCAGGGCAGCTATGAAATGCGTGGGTATACCACGCGTAAAGAGAGCTTTGTCTGTTCTTTTGATGCGGAAGGGCAGTTTTTACATCTCTCTATGCGTTAACGCGCCTGCGTTCTTGCTGACCAGTGCGCTTGCTGCACTGGCTTGACGCCTTATTTCCCAATTTTCCCTAAACAAACCCGTTTCATACTGTATATCTTGCAGTCAGCGGGTATACTGATCGCTTCCATTCAAAACACACGTATCCAGCACGAAATACTATGCAAAAGTTTGATACCAAGACCTTCCAGGGCCTGATCCTGACTTTACAGGATTACTGGGCTCGTCAGGGCTGCACCATCGTTCAACCTTTGGACATGGAAGTTGGCGCCGGCACTTCACACCCTATGACCAGCTTACGTGCGTTGGGGCCAGAACCCATGGCAACGGCCTATGTTCAGCCATCTCGTCGTCCGACCGATGGTCGTTATGGCGAAAACCCAAACCGCTTACAGCACTATTATCAGTTCCAGGTGGTGATTAAACCTTCCCCGGACAATATTCAGGAACTGTATCTCGGCTCCCTGAAAGAGCTTGGCGTGGACCCGACCATTCACGATATTCGCTTCGTGGAAGATAACTGGGAAAACCCAACGCTGGGTGCCTGGGGTCTCGGCTGGGAAGTGTGGCTGAACGGCATGGAAGTGACGCAGTTCACTTACTTCCAGCAGGTTGGTGGTCTGGAATGTAAACCGATCACAGGTGAAATCACCTACGGTCTGGAACGTCTGGCCATGTATATTCAGGGCGTAGACAGCGTTTACGACCTGGTCTGGAGCGACGGCCCGCTGGGTAAAACCACGTACGGCGACGTGTTCCATCAGAACGAAGTGGAGCAATCCACCTATAACTTCGAATACGCGGATGTGGACTTCCTGTTCACCTGCTTCGAGCAGTACGAGAAAGAAGCGCAGCAATTGCTGGCGCTGGAAACCCCACTGCCGCTGCCAGCCTACGAGCGTATTTTGAAGGCCGCCCACAGCTTCAACCTGCTGGATGCCCGTAAAGCCATCTCCGTGACTGAACGTCAGCGCTACATTTTGCGTATTCGCACGCTGACCAAAGCCGTTGCAGAAGCTTACTACGCGTCCCGTGAAGCCCTTGGCTTCCCGATGTGCAACCGAAATAAATAAGAGGCGGCCATGTCTGATAAAACTTTCCTGGTGGAAATCGGCACTGAAGAGCTGCCACCAAAAGCCCTGCGCAGCCTTGCGGAATCCTTTGCTGCGAACGTAACCGCTGAGCTGGATAACGCTGGCCTGACGCACGGTAAAATCGAATGGTTTGCTGCACCGCGCCGCCTGGCGCTGAAAGTGGCGAATCTGGCGGCTTCTCAGGCGGATCGCGAAGTTGAAAAACGCGGCCCGGCGATTGCCCAAGCGTTTGACGCTGAAGGGAAACCGAGCAAAGCGGCAGAAGGCTGGGCACGTGGTTGCGGTATCACCGTTGACCAGGCCGAGCGTCTGACAACCGATAAAGGCGAATGGCTCCTGTATCGCGCGCACGTGAAAGGCGAAAGCGCAGAGGCGCTGCTGCCAAACATGATTGCAACGTCGCTGGCGAAGCTGCCTATTCCTAAATTGATGCGCTGGGGTGCGTCCGACGTGCACTTTGTGCGTCCGGTTCACACGGTGACCCTGCTGCTGGGCGATACCGTTATTCCGGCAACGATTTTGGGTATTCAGTCCGATCGCGTGATTCGCGGCCATCGCTTTATGGGCGAGCCGGAATTCACCATCGACAATGCCGATCAGTATCCGCAAATTCTGCTTGAGCGCGGTAAAGTCATTGCTGACTACGAACTGCGTAAAGCAAAAATCAAAGCGGACGCTGAAGAGGCGGCGCGCAAAATCGGTGGCAACGCCGATCTGAGCGAAAGCCTGCTGGAAGAGGTGACCTCTCTGGTCGAATGGCCAGTGGTTCTGACGGCGAAGTTTGAAGAGAAATTCCTCGCAGTTCCGGCTGAAGCGCTGGTTTACACCATGAAGGGTGACCAGAAGTACTTCCCGGTTTACGCGGATGACGGCAAATTGCTGCCGAACTTTATCTTCGTGGCGAATATCGAATCCAAAGATCCGATTCAGATTATCTCCGGTAACGAAAAAGTGGTGCGCCCGCGTCTTGCGGATGCGGAGTTCTTCTTTAATACCGACCGCAAAAAGCGTCTGGAAGATCACCTGCCGCGTCTGCAAACCGTTCTGTTCCAGCAACAGTTGGGTACGCTGCGCGACAAGACTGACCGTATTGCGGAGCTGTCCGGCTGGATCGCCCGTGAAATCGGTGCCGACGTGAATCACGCTACCCGCGCAGGTCTGCTGTCCAAATGCGACCTGATGACCAACATGGTGTTCGAGTTTACCGACACCCAGGGCGTGATGGGTATGCACTATGCCCGTCATGACGGCGAAGCCGAAGATGTGGCCGTTGCGTTGAACGAACAGTATCAGCCGCGCTTTGCGGGTGATGATCTGCCGTCTAACCCTGTTGCGTGTGCCGTCGCGATTGCCGACAAAATGGACACCCTCGCGGGTATCTTCGGTATCGGCCAGCATCCGAAAGGCGATAAAGATCCGTTTGCGCTGCGTCGTGCTGCACTGGGTGTGCTGCGTATCATCGTTGAGAAGAACCTGAATCTGGATCTGCAGACCCTCACCGAAGAAGCGGTGCGTCTGTACGGTGACAAGCTGACCAACGCGAAAGTGGTGGATGACGTTATCGACTTTATGCTGGGTCGCTTCCGCGCCTGGTATCAGGACGAAGGTTATACCGTCGACACTATTCAGGCTGTTCTGGCGCGTCGTCCGACCCGTCCGGCAGATTTTGATGCGCGCATGAAGGCGGTTTCGCATTTCCGTACACTGGAAGCCGCGTCAGCGCTGGCTGCCGCCAACAAACGCGTATCCAATATTCTGGCGAAATCCGACGAAACGCTGAACGAGCGTGTTAACGCTGCGACCTTGAAAGAGCCGGAAGAAATTGCGCTGGCGCTGCAGGTTGTGGTGCTGCGTGACAAGCTGGAGCCATTCTTCGCTGAAGGCCGTTATCAGGAAGCGCTGGTGGAACTGGCTGAACTGCGTGAAGTGATTGATGCCTTCTTCGAGAAAGTGATGGTAAATGTTGAAGATAAAGAGCTTCGCATTAACCGTCTCTCTATGCTCGAAAAATTGCGCGAGTTATTCCTGCGCGTGGCGGATATTTCGCTACTGCAGTAATTCATGTCACGTTAAAAAACCCGCCTCTGATGGCGGGTTTTTTTATGGCCCCTTATTCGATCGCGATCAAACCGATCTCGGTTTTTAGCCAGCGCAGTGCTTTCAGTGTGTCGGCAAAGTAGTCGATCAGCTCGCAGAGTAAGTCTTCCATCACGATAGCCGATTTTGGCTGAAGTGAACCGTTTATCAGTAGCTGGGTGATTTCCTGGTGGTAGCGTCCCAATTGTGTCGCATCAGGTTTAAAGGCTGGCGTGCGAGAAGGTAGGTCTTCTACGGTCAGATTCTCTTTTAAATATTCGGGAATGGGATCGAGGAGTGTCTGTTGCAGCAGTTCCAGACAGGTGGAAAGTCGTGCGCAAAGCGCCATTTATGTTCGGAATCTTCACTCTCGACTAACGCCTCTGTGAAGCGTTCACAGTTATCAGTCAGCTCGATAAATTCGGTGCCATGGTTGAAGGGAAGGGTGAATAACGAGTGAGTCGCAGATATAACAATAAACCTCAGTGAGTTGCGTTTTAACCACCACCAGAGGTTCCAATCTCATAGCGGCGGAACCGAACAGGGTTGGAACTACTGGCCTCACTGACACCAGCGCGCTTTACAGCGCCCCCGCCCGGCCCACCATTGAGATGTAGCAGGCCGCACGACACAAAAAAGCGGTGTCGCCAGTGAAGTGAGTCAGGGTTCCAATCCTGACACCTGATTTTGCAGGTGTGGGGAGAACATACTGCTGACTGAAGCGGGCGACAATCGATATTGTCTATGCAGATGAAGATCTTACCATTTCTGGAAAGATGCTCGCAAAATTTAGCGCGTTAGGGATGAAAAATAGAAAGGCTTTTAAACACAAACCCCCGCAATTGCGGGGGCGATACGAATCTATCTTTAAAGACTATGCGCTTAGCGTTGGGGCCGCCTGTATCAGACGCATCAGCTTTAACTCGGTCATAGAGGGTTTAACACGTTTTGATTCCCACTCTTGCACCGTCGCCACGCTGACACCCATTTCTCTTGCAAAATCAATAGTCTTCAGTCCTGTCCCTTTGCGCAATCGCTCAAATTCTGTAAAGGGATTGGATTTTTGGGACAGGGTTACTGTTTGCGACAGATCCTTAAAAACGATTTGTTCCAGGCTGGTTAACAGCTCAAACATTGTATCTTTAGATTCCATTAAGAACTCCTCATAAATCACACTACAGGATCATGAACTTCATAGAGCTTGTTAAGAATAGACTGTAAAGGAGTCGGCGGATCGTCACGGGCGTGATTAATTGTGCGGTAAGTATTGCCTTGCTCGTTTCAGCAAAGCGGATAGTTATGCTAATTACCTGATTAATCATAAGCAGGCTTCGTATGGTATTTTTTTGTAAATCGTCAGAAAGAAACCGGCAATAGCCATTTTGCATGAAAAGAGTATCTTGCGCGGCGTACCTGGACTATTCTTGTCCACGTCAGGCACGCCAGTGCCAGTATGTGCTTTTTTGGGTGAAAGGAGTAATAAAATGGCGACAGGAAAGTCCTGCTCTCGCTGGTTCGCGCCTGTTGCGGCGTTGTTGATGGTAGTTAGCCTGAGCGGGTGTTTTGATAAAGAAGGCGATCAGCGCAAAGCGTTTATCGATTTTCTTCAGAATAACGTGATGCGCAGTGGTGAGCATTTACCAACGCTGACTGCGGATCAGAAAAAACAGTTCGGCCCCTTCGTTTCTGATTACGCCATCCTTTATGGTTATTCACAACAAGTGAATCAGGCAATGGATTCTGGCCTTCGTCCCGTTGTGGATAGCGTCAATGCGATTCGCGTCCCGCAGGATTACATGACCCAGCGCGAGCCTCTGCGCCAGTCTAACGGTGCGCTTGGCGTGCTGAGCCAGCAGTTGCAGAATGCAAAAATGCAGGCAGATGCGGCGCGATCCGCACTGAAGCAAGGCGAAGATCTGAAGCCTGTATTCGATAAAGTGTACGAGAAAGTGGTGACTAAACCCTCAGATGCGATGCAGCCGTTGATTCCGGCCGCGCAGATATTTAGTCAGCAACTGGTCCAGGTGGGTGATTTTATCTCTCAGCAGGGAACCCAGGTGAGCTTTGTCTCTAACGGCATCCAGTTCCCGACGTCTCAGCAAGCCAGCCAGTACAACACGCTGATTGGGCCGCTAGCCTCGCAGCACCAGGCCTTCAGCCAGGCATGGAGTTCGGCAGTGACCGCCACGGAATAACATAAAAAACCCGCTGAGAAGCGGGTTTTTTATGATTGTTGAAAATAAAACTTGTCATCTCCACCCCACTTATGGTTTTATAGCTTCGTCGGTTTGTTACACAGACCTAAAGCAGTTTAGTTAAGTAAGTAGTCCAGATGAGTTATCCAAAGATACCCTTCGTAGTGACCCTTCCTTCATCGCTTAAAAATCTGTAACACATTCCATCATCGCGCCGGAAGGCAAAACAAATATTTAAAAGGTAAAATCTATGTCTGGTAAAATGACTGGTCTGGTAAAATGGTTCAACGCTGATAAAGGTTTCGGCTTCATCACTCCTGACGATGGCTCTAAAGATGTATTCGTACACTTCTCTGCTATCCAGAACGAAGGCTACAAATCTTTGGACGAAGGCCAGAAAGTTTCCTTCACCATCGAAAGCGGCGCTAAAGGCCCAGCAGCTGGTAACGTTGTAAGCCTGTAAGCTTCCAACTCAGCAGCAAAGAATTTTAAAACCCGCCTCTGGCGGGTTTTTTCGTTTCAGGCATTAACCTGCGGATTCACACAGTTTTTCTCAACGTTTCCGTTGAGTGCGTTGATCAGATTATCCACAGCCGTTGCGGCCATATTGTAGCGGGTTTCATGCGTAGCAGACCCAATGTGCGGCAGGGCAACGACATTCGGTAATGTCAGCAGCGGAGAATCAACCGGCAGCGGCTCTTGCTCAAACACGTCCAGACCGGCAGCGTGGATCTCCCCGTCCTGCAGCGCCTCAATCAACGCCTTTTCATCCACCACGGGCCCGCGCCCGGCATTAATGAAAATCGCCGACTTCTTCATTTTCTCAAATTCTGCTTTACCGATCAGATGATGCGTCTCATCCGTCAGCGGCAGGATCAGGCAAACATAGTCAGCTTCCTGCAGCAGCGTCTCTAATTCACAGTAACGTGCGTTGAAACGCTCTTCCGCTTCGCTGTGATGACGGCGGGCGTTGTACAGAATCGGCATGTTGAAACCGAAATGCGCGCGCTGGGCTAACGCCAGCCCAATACGGCCCATCCCCACGATCCCCAGCGTTTTGCCATGCACGTCCACACCAAACCAGTCGGGACCAATACTTTTCGTCCATTCGCCCGCTTTTACACGCTCAGCAACTTCTACCACCCGGCGCGCCGTGCTTAGGACCAACGCCATCAGCGTATCTGCGACCGTTTCGGTCAGCGCATAAGGCGTGTGCATGAGCAGGATTTTGCGTGCGTTTAAGGCATCGACATCAAAATTGTCGTAACCGACTGAAATGGTGGACGTCGCACGAAGCTTCGGCATTTTTTCCAGCAATGCGGTATCCACTTTTTCGCTTGATCCCAACAATCCTGCTGCGCTGGCGAATACGTCAGCATGCTCTGCGACGGTCTCCGGATTAAGATTCTTCACCTGGGTGACGGTGAAGTGTTCTTCAAGACGTTTTTGCAGATCCTCGGGCAGTGCTTTATACAAAATGACGGACGGCTTCATGCTAATCTCCGTTGATGTTAAAGGGTTCAGGCGTGGCGTGCGCCAGCAGGGACGTGTTGATTATTAGCAGGCTTAACAATCAAAGTAAGCCACACTGAAGCGAAAAGTGCCACCCCCATAAAAATGTACGAGGCGGACGGGCTGCCGGTCGTGCCGTTCAGATAACCCACAAACCACGAGCCGAAGAACGATCCCAGCGCGCCCATACTGTTGATGAGCGCCATCGCGCCGCCCGCAACGTTACGCGGCAGCATCTCGGGAATGATGGCGAAGAAAGGACCGTAAGGCGCGTACATCGCGGCACCTGCGATGACCAGCAGGGTATAAGAAATCCAGAAGTGATCGGGTCCAACTGCCCATGAACCAATAAACGCGAATGCGGCAATCAGCAGCAGCGGCCAAACGAAAAGCTTACGGTTTTGCAGTTTGTCCGATGCCCAGGACACCACAATCATCGCAATAGTCGCCGCCAGATAAGGCACGGATGACAGCCAGCCCACTTCGACCATGCCGAGGTTTTCTCCGCCGCTGCGAATGATGGACGGCAGCCACAGCACAAATCCGTACACACCAATACTCCACGTGAAGTACTGCATGCAAAGGAGTACCACGTTGCGGGAGCGGAATGCTTCGCCGTAGTTACGTACCGGTTTCAGCCCCTGTTGCTCTTTCTCCAGTTCCGCCTGAAGCGCGGCTTTTTCGCTTTCGGAGAGCCATGTCGCCTGGGACGGTTTATCTTTTACCAGCACCCACCAGCAGAAGGCCCAGATAATCGCGGGGATCCCTTCAATGATGAACATATGACGCCAGCCGAATGACTGAATCAGGTAGCCAGAGACGACGGACATCCACAGTACCGTGACCGGGTTACCGAGGATCAGGAAAGTATTGGCGCGCGAACGTTCGGATTTGGTAAACCAGTTGCTGATGTAAATCAGCATCGCAGGCATTACGGCGGCTTCTACCACGCCAAGAATAAACCGAATGGCGGCCAGCGCCGGAATGTTGTTGACCATACCGGTGAGCGATGCACAGGCTCCCCACAGAATCAGACACACGAAGATCAGTTTGCGCACGCTGCGGCGTTCGGCATATATCGCGCCTGGGATCTGGAAGAAGAAATAGCCCAGGAAGAACAACGCGCCGAGCAGGGAAGAGACCCCTTTGGTGATCCCCAGATCTTCGGTGATCCCCGCGGCGGAAGCGAAACTGAAATTCGCGCGATCGAGATACGCCAGGCTGTACGTGATAAACACGATCGGCATGATGTACCACCAGCGTTTGACTGCATTGGTCGATTTGTTCATAGACTTGCCTCTGTTGTTGAGGTGACTTCCGCCGCTGTATGTAGGGTACGCGGGGCTGTGTTTTTAATTCGCGGTTGCGAGGATTGATTCCCCTAAGGCTTCCCGCGTCGGTAATCCTTCGCTATCGCCCTGAACCTGAATGGCGAGCGAGCCAATTTTGTTACCGCGTGCGACGGCCTGCGGTAACGTTTTCCCTTCGAGTAGGGCGCTGATTACGCCGACAGCGAAACCATCGCCAGCGCCGACGGTATCGACAACATTCTCGACTTTCATCGCGGCAACCGTCCCTTTTTCACCTTCTGCCGTCTTGAACCATGCACCCTCGGCTCCCGTTTTCAGCACCACGGCTTTCACACCTTGATTCAGATAAAAATCGGCGATCCCTTCGGGGGATGACTCTCCGGTCAAAATCATCCCTTCTTTTATACCAGGCAAAACCCAGTCAGCCTGGAAGGCGAGGTGATTGAGCTGATTAATCATCTCGGCCTCGCTTTTCCACAGCACTGGACGCAGATTGGGATCGAATGAAATCGTCTTACCCTGAGCTTTCATGGTGCTGGCTGCGTGATCGAGTAGCTCATACGAACTGCTCGACAATGCCGCCGCCACTCCGCTCAAATGCAGGTGGCGTGCTGACGAGAAGTACGCAGAGTGATAATCGGCAAGAGAGAGATGACTGGCCGCCGATCCTTTGCGGAAATACTCCACGATGGGATCGGTTCCATTTTCAACTTTAGACTTTAGCTGGAAACCTGTGGCGAAACGGCTGTCGAGCGTGACGCCAGCCGCGTCGATCCCCTCTTTTTTGAGCGAATCCACGACAAATTGACCGAAGCTGTCGTTGCCTACGCGGCTGACCCAGCCGACGTTCATACCCAGGCGCGCCAGTCCGGTCGCCACGTTGAGTTCTGCGCCTGCCACACGTTTGATAAAGTGTTCAACAGCGCTTAACGTACCCGTTTCGGTGGCAACGAACATCGCCATTGCTTCACCGATGGTGATGACGTCCAAAGTCTTAGACATGGCGTGACTCCTCGCGCAGCAGATTGACGTAATGGCGGGTCACTGCGGCTAAATCCGGACCCTCCAGTGGGAATTCAATCCCGCGCGGTGCATCTGCGGGAAGTTGATCCAGAAGCGCCATCCAGCGCGCATCGGCGTTATCCGGTGCGATAGCGCGGTAGTGTTGATTGTGCGGGATGGCCGCTTTGACGTGGATATAGCTCACGGCAGGGGCGAGAAGACGAGCGGCTTCTTCAGGCGAATCGCCCACCCATAACCAGTTGCCCGTATCGAACGTCAGCGTGACGGGCAATTGCATCACCCGACAGGCCGCTTTGAATCGCTGCATCGGTGCCAGTTGGCCACAATCAGTTTGATCGTTTTCAACCACCAGCGCCATGCCGCTGTCATTGAGTAATTCACGTAGTGCTTCCAGCGGCGCCTTATCGCGGAAATGGCCCAAAGAAACCTTTAACCACAAGGCATTTAACGCGTTGGCTTCGGCAAGATAACGTGGCAGATCCGGGTTAAGCGTCCCATCGGGCATTAGCAATGCGGCTGGTGCTGAGTAACAGACCAGCAAGCCAAGCAGCTCGATAGATTGGGCCAGCATGGGAAGGGTTTGCAGCTCTTGCTCGCTGAAGAGTTCGCGACGTATTTCGACACCATCTGCGCCACCCGCTGCGATGACGGGCAGCATGGCCCGCTGGCCGCCTGCCTGACGTACCTGATCCGCACCGTATGCCGCGGTCACGACGATAATTTTTCTGCCCATTGGCTGACTCCCATTCGTAGCTGATAGTTATCACGCTAGATGGAACCGGTTCCAAAGAAAAGCCCAGGGTGTTGAATTTATGATCGCCATCACGAAGGGAATTTAGCGGGAAGTCGAACCGCGTACGATCAGCTCGCCAGAGAAAACCTGCTCGCGAACGGCGTCTGTCATGCCTTCAATTCGGCGAACCACCTGTTCTACTGCGGCATAGCCAATCTGCCAGGTCGGTTGTTTGAGCGTGGTGATTCCTACGCCTGCCAGCTCTGCCCATTCCAGTTCGTCAAAGCCTAGCAGGCCAATATCGCTACCCCAGTGGAGGCCAATGCGTTTGAGGGATCGCGCCACCTGGAGCGTGAGTGCCCCGTTGGCAGAAATCACGGCTTTACGCATTCCGCGATGGCGGGTGTGAAATTGACGTAGCGCGTTATCCATCTGGTCGGCTTCATGCAGTGGAATTTCGATATTCTCGGCGATCACGCCGGGATAGCGCGCCAGAGTCGCACGAAAAGCGCTGAGGCGATCGCGACGGGTATTGACCATTCCCAACGGTTCGCTCATAAACAAAATCGCTTCAAAACCTTGCTCGATGAGGTGTTCCGTGGCGGTCGTGGCGGCCTGAGTGTTATCCAGTCCGACGACATCGCAGGCAAATTCCGGAATTTTGCGGTCGATGAGTACCATCGGAAGCGCGGACTGCTGGAGACGGTTAAGCCCCTCTTCGCGCATACCCACGGCATTGACCACGATACCTTCCACCTGATAGCTGCGCAGCAGGTCAAGATAGTGCAATTCCTGATTTAGCTCGTTATTCGTATTACAGACCAGCGGCGTAAAGCCTTTTTCACGACACGCAGCTTCGATGCCGCTCAGCACATTGACGGAGTAGGGATTGGTGATATCGGCGATAATCAGGCCGATGAGGCGGGTACGACCATGCTTTAGCCCGCGAGCCATGAGGCTTGGGCGATAGTCGAGTTCAGCAATAGCATGTTCGATACGTGCCAGCAGCGCGTCGGAAAGCAGATGTTTCTCGCCATTCAGATAGCGTGAAATACTGGTTTTACCGGTTTTTGCAGCTTTCGCCACGTCGCTGATGGTGGACCGTGTTGATTTGCTCATCGCTGATTTCTCTGAATTAAGTGAGAACACCTTAACGTGAAAATCAGCGATGGCAAGTGCTTCATATCGGATGATACAGGCGGCAGATGCCCTCATCCGACCCTCTCCCAGAGGAAGAGGGGAAGACAAAAACTTACTGAATCGGGCTGAGGGTGATTTCGACGCGACGGTTCTGGGCTTTGCCTTCTGCCGTGCTGTTGCTGGCGATTGGATTTGCCGGCCCCATCCCGCTAGTGCGGATGCGGTTGGCCGCCACGCCCTGAGCGATCAGGGAGCTGGCTACGGAGTCCGCGCGCTGCTGAGACAGACGCATATTCAGGTCCTGGCTGCCGGTGCTGTCGGTATAGCCGATCACATTGACTGCGGTTTTACTGTACTCTTTCAGGACCATCGCGACGCCCGTCAGGGTGTTCGCCCCGGCAGGTTTCAGCGTAGCGCTGCTGCTGTCAAAGGTCACATTGCTCGGCATGTTTAAAATGATGTTGTCGCCATTTCGCGTCACACTCACGCCGGTTCCCTGCATTTTGTCACGCAGTTTTGCTTCCTGAACATCCATGTAATAACCGGCGCCGCCACCCAGCGCCGCTCCCGCCGCTGCACCGATCAGCGCGCCTTTGCCGCGATCTTTCTTCGATGAGGAGAGCACGCCAACACCCGCGCCAACCAATGAGCCGATACCTGCGCCAATGCCGGATTTACCCGCTTCACGCTCGCCGGTGTAAGGGTTTGTTGTGCAGCCAGAAACCGCCAGTGCGCCACTCACCAGAGCGGCAATAGCCAATACGCGTTTATTCATCTTATTTCCTTAATCCTTTTTATTCTTTGCCACGACGGACGTGGCGGTTGATTATGACGCCCAGTTATGCAGAAAATTCCGGGGATAACTCTGAAATTTGTGTCAAACCATAAACGGCTTCAAAGAAGGCCGTGAAACCTGCAACAGGCAACCCAGGAGCGCACGCTTTGACCACCTCAATAAAAACCATTCTGACCGCAGCCCACTGGGGGCCCATGCTGGTTGAAACCGACGGCGAGAACGTGCTGTCTTCACGCGGGGCGCTGCCCACCGATCATCCCAATTCATTACAAACTGCGGTGCGCGATCAGGTGCACAGTAAAACCCGTGTGCGCTGGCCGATGGTGCGTAAAGGTTTTTTAGCGTCGCCGGATAATCCGCAGGGCGTGCGTGGGCAAGATGAATTTGTACGTGTGAGCTGGGACGATGCGCTGGCGCTCATCCACGGACAACACAAACGCATCCGCGACAGCTACGGCGCGTCGTCTATCTTTGCCGGGTCTTACGGCTGGCGCTCCAACGGCGTGCTGCATAAAGCGGCGACGCTGTTGCAACGCTATATGAGCCTGGCGGGCGGCTACACGGGGCATCTGGGTGATTATTCAACCGGTGCGGCCCAGGCGATCATGCCGTATGTCGTGGGGGGCAATGAGGTGTATCAGCAGCAAACCAGCTGGCCGCTGGTGCTGGAACATACGGACGTCGTGGTGTTGTGGAGCGCCAACCCGCTTAACACGCTGAAGATTGCGTGGAATGCCAGCGATGAGCAGGGGATTGCCTATTTTGACGCGCTGCGTAAAAGCGGTAAGCGGTTGATCTGCATCGATCCTATGCGTTCTGAAACGCTCGATTTTCTCGGGGACAGCGCCGAGTGGATCGCGCCGCATATGGGCACCGATGTCGCGATGATGCTGGGTGTGGCCTATACGCTAGTGGAAAACGGTTGGCATGATGCTGAATTCCTGGCGCGCTGTACAACCGGTTTCGACATCTTTACGCAGTATCTGACCGGTAAATCTGACGGAGTGGCGAAAACCGCTGAATGGGCTGCCGAAATTTGCGGCGTTGATGCCGCTAAAATTCGCGAACTGGCGGCGTTATTCCATCAAAACACCACCATGTTGATGTCGGGCTGGGGAATGCAGCGTCAGCAGTTTGGCGAGCAAAAGCACTGGATGCTGGTGACGCTTGCCGCGATGCTCGGCCAGATTGGTACGCCGGGCGGCGGTTTTGGCCTGTCGTATCACTTTGCCAACGGCGGGAATCCGACACGCCGCGCGGCGGTGCTGGCCTCGATGCAGGGTTCTGTGCAAAACGGGATTGATGCGGTCGATAAAATTCCGGTTGCTCGTATCGTTGAAGCGCTGGAAAACCCAGGCGGTTTTTATCAGCACAACGGCATGGATCGGCATTTCCCGGATATCCGTTTTGTCTGGTGGGCGGGCGGCGCAAACTTTACCCATCATCAGGATACCAACCGCCTGATTCGTGCGTGGCAGAAACCAGAGCTGGTGGTCATTTCAGAGTGCTTCTGGACCGCAGCGGCGAAGCACGCTGATATTGTGCTGCCAGCGACCACCTCATTTGAGCGTAACGATCTGACCATGACTGGCGATTACAGCAATCAGCACATGGTGCCGATGAAGCGTGTGGTTCCGCCGCGTGACGAAGCGCGTGACGATTTTGAGGTGTTTGCAGCATTGAGCGAGCTGTGGGAGCCGGGCGGTCGCGAGCGCTTCACGGAAGGCAAAACGGATCTGGAATGGCTCGAGACGTTTTACCAGATTGCCGGGCAGCGCGGTGAATCGCAGGGCGTGACGTTGCCGCCGTTTGCAGAGTTCTGGGAAGAGAATGCTATTTTTGAAATGCCGGAGAGCGAAGAGAACGCGCAGTTTGTCCGTTTTGCTGATTTCCGCCGCGATCCGCAGAGTCATCCGCTAAAAACGGAAAGTGGCAAAATCGAGATCTATTCGCAGCGTATCGCCAGCTTTAACTATGCCGATTGCCCACCCCATCCGATGTGGCTTGAGCCCGATGAGTGGCACGGTAACGCGCAGCCGAAGCAGCTACAGGTGCTGTCCGCGCATCCGGCACATCGTCTGCACAGCCAGCTTAACTATTCGTCACTGCGTGAACAGTACGCCGTGGCGGGACGTGAGCCGATCACCTTGCATCCGGATGACGCCAACGCGCGTGGAATTGCCGACGGTGATGTGGTGCGGGTCTGGAACACGCGCGGACAGGTGCTCGCGGGAGCCGTGGTCAGTACGGGGATTAAACCTGGTGTGATCTGTATTCACCAGGGCGCGTGGCCCGATCTGGATCGCGATGAAGGCGGAATCTGTAAAAACGGCGCGGTGAACGTGTTAACCAAAGATCTCCCCAGCTCGAAGCTGGGGAATGGTTGCGCGGGAAATACGGCGCTCGCCTGGGTGGAAAAATATCAGGGACCGGAACTTACGCTGACGGCGTTTGATCCGCCTGCCAGCTCATAATCCACGTCGGGTGTTGCGTCTCTTCCTGCCAGGCGCTGTCTTCAATGCGAAAACCCTGAGCATGGTAGAAATTCACCGCCCGACTGTTTTTCTGGTAAACCTCAAGACTTAAGGACGGGTACGTCTGCTGAACATGCTGAATCAGCGCGTGCCCGATCCCTTTCCCCAGATGGGGCGTGGCGACAAATAGCGCGCCGATGAACTGAAACTGCATGACGCTGATAAAGCCTCTGATTTCACCAGACTCTTCCCAAACCCACGTTTCCGCTGACGGCAGATAAGCATCACGGACCAGCGCTTCGCTTTCAACCCAGTACTGCGCATCGATAAACGGATGCGCATCGGTGGTGCTTTCCAGCCATAAACTCAGCAGCGGCGCGGTGTTCTCACTTTGCCATTTGCGAATCATGTTGTCCTCCAGGATGGCAGAAGCAGCCCGTCACATGATCGTTAACCAGGCCGCACGCTTGCATGAAAGAGTAGCAAATTGTGGTGCCAACAAACTTGAATCCACGTTTTTTCAACGCTTTAGAAAGGGCATCGGATGCAGGCGTGGATGTGTCGATTTCAGCCAGCGTCGCGGACTGGGTGATCTTCGGGGTATGGTCAACAAACGACCAGACAAAATCTGAAAAAGGCTCGCCGTTTTCTTCCATCGCCAGGTATGCACGCGCGTTGCCGATAATAGCTTGAATCTTACCGCGATGACGGATGATACCGGCGTCCAGCACCAGTCTTTCGACATCTTCTTCCGTCATCGCGGCAACGCGTACCGGGTCGAAATGATGGAAGGCGTTACGGTAATTTTCCCGTTTTTTCAAGACGGTAATCCACGATAATCCCGCCTGTTGACCCTCCAGGCAGATCATCTCAAAGAGATTCTTGCCGTCTTTTTCCGGCACGCCCCACTCTTTATCGTGATAATCGATATAAAGCTGATCCTGGCTTACCCATCCGCAACGTTGCATAGGTTATTTCCCTTATTGATTGTGAATCCGCAAAAATTCAGCCAACCTGGCTTGACGTGAGTGTTAAAAAGACAATATTTAATTAAGGGTTATGCCCTCATATCGCTTCTTAAACAATGACAAATATCGCCGAACTCGGCTCTCTCTGGAGTCGCTTTGATGATGATAAAAAAAATCAGTGGTCGCCATGCTGTTTCTGGCCTGGTGGGTGTATCAGTCTGTTTGTTTTTTTGTAGCACAGCCTCTGCCTGGCAACAGGAATATATCGTTTCAGATGCGCAAAGTCATACGACTGAACGCTATACATGGGACGCCGATCACCAACCGCGCTATGACGATATTCTTGCGGAGCGAATTCGTTCTTCGCAGAACGTACCGGGACTGGCCCTCAATATGCCGGATAATTACCCGGCGGAATCGGCGAGCACCCTGAGCGTGGGGTTGAATATACCGGTCACCCGCAACACCACAACCGGGCCTGTGGCGGCGTGGCACTACGATGGTTCAACGCAAATGATGTACAACGAGTTTGGTGATAACGGCAGTTCAACGTCGCTCACCGATCCGCTCTGGCACGCCAGCGTTAGCACGCTTGGCTGGCGGGTGGATACGCGCGTGGGTGATTTACGGCCTTGGGCGCAGGTGAGCTATAACCAGCAGTTTGGTGATAACCAATGGAAATCGCAGTCCGGGATGAGCCGACTGCCTACATCATTGCAGTATGACAACTGGATGGACGTGACGGTGGGGGCCGACGTGCTGCTTTATCCCCATCTGGCGGCGTATGCGTCGTTATCCCAGGCGGAAAGTACGATGACAGGCGAAGACTATCTTTATACCCTGGGGGTGAGTGCGAGATTCTAAAATTATTATTTCCGGTAACGCTTCCATAACATCTTGAACACAATAACAGCAAGCCCTGTGGCGATAGCAGTCACTAACAAAGGTGCATTGCGAAATCTGGCAAGGTCATTCATTCCTGATTTCAGGCATTTCATTCCGTCTCTACTGCATTCCATGCCGTTTCTCCCCTGGCAATAAAGGGATTTGTATATCGTTGTCTGCAGCGAATTCCCTTAATTTCTCTTGCAGGACAACTGCCATGAACACATCAACCTATAACCGCACTCGTTGGCTGACACTCTTCGGCACCATCGTGACGCAATTTGCGTTGGGATCGGTTTATACCTGGAGCCTGTTTAACAGCGCGCTGTCCGACAAACTGGGAGCACCGGTCAGTCAGGTGGCATTTTCCTTCGGCTTGCTGAGTCTGGGGTTAGCGCTTTCGTCTTCCGTCGCAGGCAAATTGCAGGAGCGTTTCGGTGTGAAGCGCGTGACTATGGCCTCCGGTATTATGCTGGGTGTGGGCTTTTTCCTGACCGCGCATTCCAATAGCCTGATGATGCTGTGGCTCAGTGCGGGCGTGCTGGTTGGCCTGGCGGACGGTGCGGGCTATCTGTTGACGCTGTCCAACTGCGTGAAATGGTTCCCGGAACGTAAAGGCTTAATCTCCGCATTCTCAATCGGTTCTTACGGCTTGGGCAGCCTTGGTTTTAAATTTATCGACTCGCATTTACTGGAATCTGTTGGTCTGGAAAAGACGTTCATGATCTGGGGTGCGATTGTGCTGGTGATGATTCTTTTCGGTGCCACGCTGATGAAAGATGCGCCTCAGCAGGCAGTCAAAACGGTGAATGGCGTGGTGGAAAATGACTTCACGCTGGCGCAGTCCATGCGTCAACCGCAGTACTGGATGTTGGCCGTGATGTTCCTGACTGCCTGTATGAGTGGCCTGTATGTCATCGGTGTGGCGAAGGATATTGCTCAGGGAATGGTGAAACTGGATGTGGCAACCGCAGCCAACGCAGTGACGGTGATTTCCATTGCTAACCTGTCAGGCCGACTGGTGCTGGGTATCCTGTCTGACAAAATCTCGCGTATCCGTGTCATTACCATGGGACAGGTCGTGTCGTTGGTCGGTATGGCCGCTCTGCTGTTCGCGCCGCTGAATGAAATGACCTTCTTTGCCGCTATCGCCTGCGTTGCCTTTAACTTTGGCGGCACCATTACCGTCTTCCCTTCACTGGTGAGCGAATTCTTTGGCCTGAACAATCTGGCGAAGAATTACGGCGTGATTTATTTAGGGTTTGGGATCGGCAGCATTTGCGGTTCGCTTATCGCGTCGCTGTTTGGCGGCTTCTACGTGACCTTCTGCGTGATATTTGCCTTACTGATTATTTCGCTGGCGCTGTCGACGACGATTCGCCAACCGCAGCGCGAAGTCTATAATGAGGCGCATGCGTAAACAAACAACGAAAAAGGCCGGGTTTCCGGCCTTTTTTAGCGATGAAATCTAAGGAAAACTTAAGGTTGGATACCTTTAGTTTGTTTTTTTGTAAATATCCGCTTCAATCACACACTCTCCTGCCACTTTTTTCCATCGTTGTGGTCTACTTACCACGCTTTAGACATTTCTGATAATGGATTCCTAAGCGCATATATAGTCTGTTCACTTTTCATATGAAGTGAAGCGGGGTTACTCTCCCTTTTTCCGGGTTGAATGCATGAAATACATCAAATCGATGACACAACAAAAGCTGAGCTTTTTGCTGGCGTTGTACATCGGCCTGTTTATGAATGGTGCTGTTTTTTTCCGTCGGTTTGATGGTTACGCACAAGATTTTACTGTCTTGAAAGGAATCTCCGCAGTAGTTGAACTGGTCGCTACCGTTCTGGTGACGTTCTTCCTGTTACGTCTGCTCTCGCTATTTGGTCGACGCATGTGGCGTGTGCTCGCCTCGCTGGTGGTCGTGTTCTCTGCGGGTGCCAGTTATTACATGACTTTCATGAACGTGGTCATTGGCTACGGCATTATTGCCTCGGTCATGACGACGGATATTGACCTCTCGAAAGAGGTGGTGGGTCTGCACTTTATTCTCTGGCTGGTGTGCGTGAGCGCGCTGCCGCTGCTGTTCATCTGGAGCAACCGCTGCCGCTATACTTTGCTTCGGCAAATGCGCACACCTGGGCAACGCATCCGAAGCGTTACGCTGGTGGTGCTGGCAGGTTTGATGGTCTGGGGGCCGATTCGCCTGCTGGATGTGAAGCAAAAATACGATGAGCGTACCTCTGGCGTAGATATGCCGAGCTACGGCGGCGTCGTGGCTAATTCCTATCTTCCTTCTAACTGGATATCGGCGCTGGGCCTTTACGCCTGGGCGCAGGTCGACGAATCATCTGATAATAAATCGTTAAAGAATCCCGCCAAATTGTTTACATACCAAGCGCCTAAAGACATCGATGATACCTATTTTATCTTTATTATCGGTGAAACGACGCGCTGGGATCACATGGGCATTCTTGGCTACGATCGCGACACGACACCGAAACTGTCGCAGGAAAAGAACCTGATTGCCTATCGCGGGTACTCCTGTGATACCGCCACTAAACTCTCGTTGCGCTGCATGTTTGTGCGCGAAGGCGGGGCGGATGATAACCCTCAGCGTACGCTGAAAGAGCAAAACGTCTTCTCGGTTCTGCGCCAGCTTGGGTTTACGTCCGACCTTTACGCCATGCAGAGTGAAATGTGGTTCTACAGCAACACCATGGCGCAGAACATTGCTTATCGCGAGCAAATCGGTGCCGAGCCGCGTAACCGCGGTAAGAGCGTGGATGACATGCTGCTGATTGACGAAATGAAGAACTCGTTGAATGGCAATCCTGATGGCAAGCATATGATTATCCTGCATACCAAGGGATCACACTTCAACTATACGCAGCGTTATCCGCGTAATTTCGCCAAATGGACGCCGGAGTGCGTAGGTGTGGATAAAGACTGCACCAAAGACGAGCTGGTTAACTCGTTTGATAATTCGGTGCTGTATGTCGATCATTTCATTGATAGCGTGATTGATCAGGTGCGCGATAAGAAAGCCATTGTTTTCTATGCCGCCGACCATGGTGAGTCAATCAATGAGTTTGAGCACTTGCACGGAACCCCGCGTAAAATGGCACCGCCAGAGCAGTTCCGCGTGCCGATGATGGTCTGGATGTCAGATAAATATCTGGAGAACCCGGATAAAGCGAAAATGTTCGCTCATCTGAAACAAGAGGCAGAAATGAAGGTGCCGCGCCGCCACGTTGAGCTGTACGACACGATTATGGGTTGCCTCGGTTATACCTCGCCGAATGGCGGGGTTAACGAAAATAACAACTGGTGTCATATCCCTGATAGTGCAACAAAAGCCACGCAATAACCGGTCTGGCGAGTTTATCGCCAATCGAATGGCTTTTTCATGATAAGGGATTGACGGGAGCGCACCCCAGCAGTAAGATGCGCTCCGCATTCGGCGAGTAGCGCAGCTTGGTAGCGCAACTGGTTTGGGACCAGTGGGTCGGAGGTTCGAATCCTCTCTCGCCGACCAAATTACAGTACGGTGTGGTTCAGTCCAGACCAGAAAAGGTAAGTCAGGCCGCAATCTCTAAGGGATTGCGGCTTTTTTTCGTTCTGTTCAGACCAGACCGATATATTTACAGCCAGATATTTTAGTTATACGTTTTGTTATACACCCCCGATATAACAAAGGAACGTATAACATGGCGCGAGTCACTACCCCTCTCACCGCAACAGAAGTTCGTGCCGCGCGCCCGGCTGAAAAGGAATACACACCTTACAGGACGGTAGCGGGCTTTATCTTCTCGTTAAACCTAACGGCGCTAAAATCTGGCGTTTCAATTATGTACGCCCCGACGATAAAAAGCGTGCGCTGGTCAGTTTCGGTTCACTGGACGATGTGGCGCTCTCGGAGGCCCGTAAACGCCGCGATGAGTAGCTGCCAGCACCGGACAGGGAAGGACACGGGGAAAGGATGCTCCCTGCACGGTTGCCGCATTCAGGTACTGCTGACCATCGAGGACGGCGAGGTTGTCCACCAGAGCAACTCCTGCGCCCGGATGAAATGGCAATGAGCCTGCTGTGCTTCACGGAATTAGCCCGCCGTGCCGGATGGTTGGTCATTCCTCCGGCCTCTCCTGACCAGGAGTCGATACGATGAAAAAAGCGCCGAACCTGAAGCAACAGCCTGCCGACAGATTTACAGAGCAGGTGATTTTTGCCGGAGCTGACGCCTGGGTACATGCAAAAGACTGGCAGCATAATAACCGCGCCGGGGATATCGTGCCGCCTGTGGTACTGGCAGGACGTGAGCTGGATAATCTGCATAATCTGAGCATCACTGACAACGGACGACGGTTTGTACGCGTCTGCCGTGCCGGACCACTGTCAGAACGCCATATCACCACCATTGCCACCCGGCTGGCGCTGGCAAATGTCAGGGAAGCCCGTTTTTATTCTGAAAGTCACGAACTGCTGGAGGACTGGACACCTCGCCTTGCCGGACTGAAAGCGGAGGCTGAACGTGGAGAAAGCAGCGTTGTTCCGGCAGTGATAGCTTGTCTGGCTGACGGAGCCGACCTTGCCCACATGGCAGCCTGTGAGCGGGGCAAGGTGCTGGTGGCATATTATGAACAGGTGGCAGTTAACCCCGACAGCGGCACGGTGTATCAGTATCAGGAAGGCATCTGGCAGCATCAGCCGGATACGCTCCTGAAACGCACGCTGGCAGCAATATTTGAAGCCCACGAGACTCCGTACAACCCGAAAGGTATCGAGGCCGCCATTGAGTCCATGCGGATAATGGTTCCGGTCCTGCCCACCAGTGGGAGGGCGCAGGTGGCCTTTGTGAATGGGGTTTATGACCTGAATGCCGGGCAGTTTCAGCCACACAGCCCGGACAATGGCCTGCTGCACCACAATGGCATCATCTGGACGGAGGCCACGCCTGGCGAAAGTCTGAAAGACCATGCCCCGCATTTTACCGCTGGCTGATGCACGGTGCAGGCGGTGATGCTAACCGGGCGAAGCGTATTCTGGCGGCGCTGTTTATGGTGCTGGCAAACCGCCATGACTGGCAGCTATTTATTGAGGTCACGGGCGAAGGCGGCAGCGGGGAAAGCGTGTTTACCGCCATTGCCTCACTGCTCACAGGTGCACACAACACCGCCAGCGGCAACATGAAAGCACTGGATGAGGCCAGAGGTCGGGCGCAGTTTGTCGGCAAGAGTCTGATTATCCTCCCTGACCAGCCGAGATATACGGGAGAAGGCATCGGAATTAAGGCCATCACGGGCGGCGACCCGGTGGAAATCGACGGCAAGTATGAGTAGCAGTACACCACTGTGTTACGCACTGTCATTCTGGCAACCAATAACGAACCGATTATATTCACGGAGCGCAACGGGGGCATTGCCCGCCGCCGGGTGATATTTCCGTTTGATAACCCGGTGAGAGAAGCAGACAAAGACCCGATGCTTACGGAGAAAATCGCCACAGAACTGCCCGTTATCATTCGCCGCCTGCTGTCCACCTTTGCAGAACCGGAGAACGCCCGCCAGCTTTTATGCGAACAGCGGGATTCATTGGAAGCGCTCACTATCAAGCGCGGCACGGACCCGGTGATTGACTTGTGCGCGGCGCTGTACTTCATGACTGAGCCAAAAGGCATGATGATGGGCGGTGGAACATGGGCAGGCCAGCCGGAGCCGAAACGCTACCTCTATCACTGCTATCTGGCGTTTATGGAATACCACAACCTCGGGAAGCCGTTGTCTGTGGAAAAGTTCTCCCGCACGGTCAGACAGGCGGCAAAGGAATACCGGGCGGTATATCTGACCCGAAAGATTCACAGGGGGTATGACAATCCCTGTGTCTCTTGTTCGGCATGACAGCCCGCATCGTCAAATTTTTGTACCCGCGAAATTAAAAAAATTTCCCGCGGATGCATTCACTTCATATATGAGCCGCATAAAAATCATAATTCATTGTAATTACTGTTAATTTCATTACAGTAAAGCCGTTGTATATTCTTTCTGCAAGGCTAAAGTATTGCCTGTTAATGCTTTCTGAAAGGAATACAGAATGAGCCATTCGTACATATGTAACTGCTTTCCCCTTTCCCGAAATATCTCCCGGCAATACATCCTGCTGCAACTTGCATGGAGGGGATTATGGTAATCAGCCCGCCGTTTGTCCGCCCCCGGAATGCCGGAGAAAGTGATCCGTCATGGGTCAGCAGAATGATGCCCGTGGATATAAACCGGGATTTCCCGCTCAACAGACATGCATCATGGCACGGTGGTGTGCATGTTCTCCACACTGACCGCTATGAGGAAGGGTACGACCGTATTGAAGTTGTTCGTGCCATTGCGGATGGAGAAGTTGTTTCTTTCCGTAAACCGTCCAACACAGATAAGCGTGATGCATTCCCGCTGAATTATATTGGTAAAACCGATGACGGCTATGTTCTGCTGAAACACGAAACCGCCATCGGTTCCGGTGACAGTGGCACCGTCGTGTTCTACTCCCTGTACATGCACCTGCGGGACAGGTTAGATCCGGCGATTAAGGCCGGGGCCAGAATCTGGCGAAAGGATCCCATCGGGCAGAATGGCATAGTGGATAACGTAAATGCCTTTCACTTTCAGGTGTTCTGTGATGACGAGAACATGCTGAAACTGACCGGGCGATCAACACCAGGCCTGAACATTGCCACAGACGGCAGAACGGACACGGTTTACGGCGATATTCATTTTTATCTGCCTTCGGGAACGCCGTTTTATGAGCAGGTAGCCGATGCAGGTTCACCTGATACGGGCAATCTGAATAAGGTTCACACCAGTACAGCGCCGCTGTTCATCAGCATGACTTTTGAAAACGGTAGCTGCACGATAGTCACGCGAAGGAAAAATGCGACCAGTGATTTTGTCTATGACACGGTGGGCGATCCCTTGGTGGATGCAGACAGCGAAAAAAATAAGGACGGTAAACCTGTTAGCTATGAGTACAGTCTGTACCGTACTGCATGCCGTCTATATCCACAAAATCCGTCAGCCGGGTTCGAACTCCTCCGCTTCGGGCGGGTCATCAACACCGAACATGAAACCCTGACACCTGCCAACGCTCCGCTGTGGCGTACCGTCAGTTTTCCTGGAGGTAAGGGAATGGTTAACCTGGCCTCTCCTGACATAAAAAAATTCAGCGATGCCGACTTTCCCCACTGGACGGGGTGGTGGATGGTGGACGATGACACGGACAATAACAGCCAATGTAATTCCCCGCTCATTGCGGATTTACAGAAAAGCGGGCATCTCAGCGAACTGAGCAGCAAACTTGTCTGCTATTTTCCGCTGGAATGGAATGCAGCCACCTTTGACCAGCGCTATGCCTGGCTGAAAAAAGGCAGCGAAGATGTACCCGTCATGTCGGATACGGAGTACAGCAAAATCAAGGAGCATGCCTCCGCTCTGTGCTTTGATACAGGAGCACTTGGCACAGGCCGACTTTGGCATTTCCACCCTGCCGCATTTATCAGCCATTTCCGCAAATGTGGCTGGCTCAGCAAGCCAGAACTAAAACAGCTAATTCCATTGCATGCTATCAGTAATACACATTGGGATTCAGTTAAATATAATGATCAAGAAAATAGTGTTGCTAATAAAATTCATAGCAGCCTTAACATCACAATGCAGAAATACTTGATCAATACACCTTTCCGAGTGGCCTGTTTCCTTGGTAATGCAATACAAGAAACAGCTTGGCTGAGTACCACTCATGAAGCATATAGGTATACCGACAGGGATCCACATACAAGAGCCGTTATAGGACATCATAATGCTTGGTACTACCCGTGGCATGGTAGAGGTATTTTGCAGCTAACAAGCCCTGACAATTATTTCAAATACTTCAGCTTTAGGGGGAGAAATTATCCTGATAACGTCAAAAATAGGCTTTCTGCTGAATACAAGAGACTCTATAACAACAGTGTATTGAGAGATACAGACAACCATCTTGGTGATTCGAACAATGCCGATCTGCCAAGTAACGTTATTGAGTGGAGAGATAACCTTGAAAATAGCAGCTATGAGTCAACTGATAGTGCTGGATTCTACTGGAGTTTAAACGTAATGGCTAAATATGCCGACGCTGAACACTCACTAGAAAGACACTCAGTAAGAACAAACAAAGGAACAAAAGTTTGTTATCGCAGCCAAGCATTTTGGAAAGCTAGCTCGTCAGTCAACCTACCAGGACGTATTGGAGACACTCACTATAGAGGGTTAAATGGATTTGATGCTCGTTGCTGTGTGTACGGCAGTGCTATATCAACTCTTACTGAAATGCGTTTTCCAAATGAGCATGGTGAAATGAAAAACGAGAAACCAGAGTCAAACCAGCTTCGGAGAGAAGTATGAGATGTTTAATTACATTGGCAATAATGGCTGTATTTTCATTATCAACAAATGTTAGTGCACACGAATTAATTTTCAAATGCTCGACGGAAAACAACAAGTCAATTTCAGTCTACAAGGATGGAGAAAATTTAACATATACATTCGGAAAGAAAAACACCCAGCCAGAAATGGAATTAACAAGAAAGAAGGAACAACTAAGTATCACGCAAGAAATCCCTGTTGGTACAGGACTAAACAGCTCTATAGAGTTTAAAAATGGTATCTATAGCTACACGATAACCGAAAGTCTAAACAGAGTTAGCGATGAGCACGAAGCATCTGCGTGGTTAGATGTATCAAAAAACAAGGACGTTATCAGTTCAATGGACTGTTATATCGACTATGGTTCGCTTTCTGATATCGACTAGCCTAACCAATAGGTCTACCGCACAGATTTACCATAACATCTGTATTATCGGCACCGTCAGAACGGCACTGGCGGTGTTTCCGGTGTGAGTTGAGCATTAAAACCCCGAAACACACCTGATAAATTTTACCTAAATAGCTGCGCGGAACCTCCGAAGGAGGTTTGACTCGAGCGAAGCGAGAGAACGTTGCTTCAGCAACGGCCCGAAGGGCGAGCCGCGTAGCGGCAAGTAATCCTCTCTCGCCGACCACATTTAAAAAAGGGCTAACCGTAAGGTTGGCCCTTTTTGCCTTCTGCGAATGGAAAAGCATTAGCCAAATGTGAAACTCCCCCTCAAGCGAGGTTTTGCGTTAGGGACTTACCTGTGGCAACCTGTCAAAACAGACCTTACCTCTCGTTTACCCCTGCCTGTTAACGATTTTGTGACATAATCCATTGTATTTTTTTATATATAGATTGATCTTTTTTCGCGTTGCTTATGGATAACCTCAGCATTTTCCGCTGTGCGTTTTAACGTTCATGGCATTAAGTGCTCAGATAATCACCATTCTGTAAGAAAATTTACGCGATATGAATAAATGTTAATCACTGATTGTTGCGAAATATGAAGAGTTTTGTGCTGCAAGATGGCGAGTAGCATAAATTTCCCTGCTGAAAATAGATGCCTGGAGTTTTTTTAATCTTTGTTTGCCGTTTCTCACCCTCAACGTAAATCCCCGCCACCTGTATTGACGTTTTCACATTCTGTTGACAGATTGTAGGGCACGAGGGGCATTTCAGGGACGATCTGCGCTGCAACTCTGTCGCTCTTCTGAAAGGATTCTCCATCCCTTATAACGCCTTCGGGCATCACCGACCGGACCGGGTAAATAATAAATAAAGGTCAGGCGGCGTAACACAACAAAGCAAAACATCACATTGGAGCAGAATAATGAGTATTTCCTTGAAGAAGTCAGGGATGCTGAAGCTTGGTCTGAGCCTGGTTGCTCTGACCGTCGCGGCAAGCGTAAATGCGAAAACCCTGGTTTACTGTTCTGAAGGCTCGCCGGAAGGCTTTAACCCACAGCTCTTCACCTCGGGTACCACGTACGACGCAAGCTCTGTGCCTATCTATAACCGTCTGGTTGAATTCAAAATCGGTACCACGGAAGTTATTCCGGGTCTGGCGGAGAAATGGGAAGTCAGCGAAGACGGCAAAACCTATACCTTCCACCTGCGTCAGGGCGTGAAGTGGCAGGATAGCAAAGAGTTTAAACCCACTCGCGATCTGAATGCCGACGACGTTGTGTTCTCCTTTGATCGTCAGAAAAATGCCCAGAACCCGTACCATAAAGTGTCTGGCGGCAGCTACGAATACTTCGAAGGTATGGGTCTGCCAGACCTGATTACCGAAGTGAAAAAAGTTGACGATAAAACCGTTCAGTTTGTTCTGAGCCGTCCGGAAGCACCATTCCTGGCTGACCTGGCAATGGACTTCGCGTCTATTCTGTCGAAAGAATATGCGGATAACATGCTGAAAGCGGGCACGCCGGAAAAAGTGGATCTGAACCCAATCGGTACCGGTCCGTTCCAGCTGCTGCAATACCAGAAAGACTCGCGCATTCTGTACAAAGCGTTCGAAGGTTACTGGGGTACTAAACCGCAGATCGACCGTCTGGTCTTCTCCATCACGCCTGACGCCTCTGTGCGTTACGCAAAACTGCAGAAAAACGAATGCCAGGTTATGCCATACCCGAACCCGGCTGATATCGCGCGTATGAAGCAGGACAAAAACATCAACCTGCTGGAGCAGGCGGGCCTGAACGTAGGTTACCTGTCCTTCAACACCGAGAAGAAACCGTTTGATGACGTGAAAGTGCGTCAGGCGCTGACTTACGCGGTAAACAAAGAAGCCATCATCAAGGCGGTTTATCAGGGTGCTGGCGTTGCCGCGAAAAACCTGATTCCACCAACCATGTGGGGCTATAACGACGACGTTAAGGATTACACTTACGACGTTGAGAAAGCGAAAGCACTGCTGAAAGAAGCGGGTCAGGATAAAGGCTTTACCGTTGAGCTGTGGGCGATGCCTGTACAGCGTCCATACAACCCGAACGCTCGCCGTATGGCTGAGATGGTTCAGGCTGACTGGGCTAAAATCGGCGTTCAGGCCAAGATCGTGACCTACGAGTGGGGCGAGTATCTGAAGCGTGCCAAAGCTGGTGAGCACCAGGCGGTGATGATGGGTTGGACCGGGGACAATGGGGATCCGGATAACTTCTTCGCGACCCTGTTCAGCTGTGATGCAGCGAAACAAGGCTCCAACTACTCTCGCTGGTGCTACAAGCCGTTTGAAGATCTGATTCAGCCGGCGCGTGCGACCGACGACCACAACAAACGTATCGAACTGTACAAGCAGGCTCAGGTAGTGATGCATGACCAGGCTCCGGCGCTGATCGTGGCTCACTCCACCGTGTACGAGCCAGTGCGTAAAGAAGTGAAAGGCTACGTGGTAGATCCACTGGGCAAACACCACTTCGAAAACGTATCGGTTGAATAATAAGTAGGGTGTCCCCCTCTCCTGATGGGAGAGGGTCGGGGTGAGAGGGATTTAACCGTTCCTCTCACCCTTATCGTCTCCCCAGAGGAGAGGATATTTACATTTGTGAGCAATAAAGACGTCACGCTTTTGATGGTGCGTCATTACAGAGAATCCGGGTTATGTTGCAGTTCATCCTCCGACGTCTGGGACTTGTCATCCCCACGTTTATCGGTATCACCCTTCTCACTTTTGCCTTCGTCCATATGATCCCCGGCGACCCGGTAATGATTATGGCAGGTGAGCGTGGTATCTCCCCTGAACGCCATGCGCAGCTGTTGGCCGAACTCGGCCTGAACAAGCCGCTGTGGCAGCAGTACCTCAATTACATTTGGGGCGTGCTGCACGGTGATTTAGGGATTTCGCTGAAAAGCCGTCTTCCGGTGTGGGACGAGTTTGTGCCGCGTTTTAAAGCGACGCTTGAACTCGGTGTCTGCGCCATGATGTTTGCCGTCGCTGTCGGTATTCCAGTCGGCGTACTGGCTGCCGTGAAGCGTGGCTCTATTTTCGATCACACCGCCGTTGGCCTCGCGCTGACCGGTTATTCCATGCCTATCTTCTGGTGGGGCATGATGATGATCATGCTGGTCTCGGTGCAATGGAACCTGACGCCGGTTTCCGGGCGCGTCAGCGATATGGTCTTCCTGGATGATTCGAATCCGCTTACTGGTTTTATGCTGATCGACACCGCCATCTGGGGTGAAGAGGGCAACTTCATTGATGCCGTCGCGCATATGATTTTGCCTGCGATAGTACTGGGGACCATTCCACTGGCGGTCATCGTGCGTATGACGCGTTCTTCCATGCTGGAAGTGCTGGGCGAGGATTATATCCGCACCGCTCGCGCCAAAGGGTTGACCCGTATGCGCGTCATTATCGTTCACGCCTTACGTAACGCGATGCTGCCCGTGGTGACCGTTATCGGTCTGCAGGTGGGGACGTTGCTCGCAGGGGCGATTTTGACCGAAACCATTTTCTCCTGGCCTGGCCTGGGGCGCTGGCTGATCGATGCGCTGCAACGCCGTGACTATCCGGTAGTGCAGGGCGGCGTGTTGCTGGTGGCGACGATGATTATCCTCGTCAACCTGCTGGTCGATCTGCTTTACGGCGTGGTGAACCCGCGTATTCGTCATAAGAAGTAAGGGGCCATCATGTCACAAGTTACTCAAAATAAAGTTATTGCTGCCCCGGTGCCTATGACGCCGCTGCAGGAGTTTTGGCACTACTTCAAGCGTAACAAAGGCGCGGTGGTCGGTTTGGTGTATGTCATCATCATGCTGATCATTGCGGTTTTCGCGAATTTCCTGGCACCGTATAACCCGGCGGACCAATTCCGGGACGTGCTGCTTTCTCCGCCAGCCTGGCAGGATGGCGGGACGTTTGCGCATCTTCTGGGAACGGATGATGTGGGCCGCGATGTCTTATCACGCCTGATGTACGGTGCGCGTTTGTCGCTGCTGGTTGGCTGTCTGGTGGTGGTACTGTCGCTGATTCTGGGCGTTATCCTCGGGCTGATTGCCGGTTACTTCGGTGGTCTGATCGACAACATCATCATGCGTGTCGTTGATATCATGCTGGCGCTGCCAAGCCTGTTGCTAGCCCTGGTGCTGGTGGCGGTGTTCGGGCCCTCGATAGGCAACGCGGCGCTGGCGCTGACGTTCGTCGCGTTACCGCACTATGTGCGATTAACCCGAGCGGCGGTGCTGGTAGAAGTGAACCGCGATTACGTAACCGCGTCTCGCGTTGCGGGTGCGGGCGCGCTGCGTCAGATGTTCATCAATATTCTCCCAAACTGCCTTGCGCCACTGATCGTTCAGGCGTCGCTTGGTTTCTCTAACGCCATTCTCGATATGGCTGCTCTTGGCTTCCTGGGCATGGGTGCGCAACCGCCAACACCGGAGTGGGGCACCATGCTCGCCGATGTGTTGCAGTTCGCGCAAAGCGCCTGGTGGGTCGTCACCTTCCCGGGTCTGGCGATTCTGCTCACGGTGCTGGCATTTAACCTGATGGGTGATGGTCTGCGTGATGCACTTGATCCCAAACTGAAGCAGTAAGAGGCACGAGATGGCGTTATTAAATGTAGATAAATTATCGGTGCACTTCGGTGACGTTGGCTCCGAGTTTCGTGCCGTAGACCGTATCAGCTACAGCGTGAATCAAGGTGAAGTGGTCGGTATTGTGGGGGAGTCCGGTTCCGGTAAATCAGTCAGCTCGCTGGCGATCATGGGACTGATTGACTATCCAGGCCGCGTGATGGCGGAAAGCCTTGAGTTTAACGGTCAGGACCTGAAGCGTATCTCCGAGAAGCAGCGCCGACAGTTGGTGGGTGCCGAAGTGGCGATGATCTTCCAGGACCCAATGACCAGCCTGAACCCTTGTTACACCGTCGGTTTCCAGATTATGGAAGCGATTAAAGTGCATCAGGGCGGCAATAAGAAAACCCGTCTCCAGCGTGCGATTGACTTGCTCACGCAGGTGGGGATCCCCGATCCGGCCTCACGTCTGGATGTTTATCCGCATCAGCTTTCGGGCGGTATGAGTCAGCGCGTAATGATCGCCATGGCGATTGCGTGTCGACCAAAACTGCTGATTGCCGATGAACCTACGACGGCACTGGATGTGACCATTCAGGCGCAAATCATTGAACTTCTGCTGGAGTTACAGCAGAAAGAGAATATGGCGCTGGTTCTGATTACGCATGATTTGGCACTGGTCGCGGAAGCCGCGCACAAGATCATCGTGATGTACGCCGGGCAGGTGGTGGAAACCGGAAGCGCGAACGCGATTTTCCGCGCACCGCGTCACCCGTATACGCAGGCGCTATTGCGTGCGCTGCCGGAGTTTGCTCAGGATAAAGCGCGTCTGGCATCACTGCCGGGCGTCGTCCCGGGCAAATATGACCGCCCGACGGGTTGCCTGCTGAATCCGCGCTGTCCGTATGCGACGGATAAATGCCGTGCCGAAGAGCCAGAACTCTTTACCCTGAACGATGGTCGTCAGTCTAAATGTCATTACCCACTCGATGATGCCGGGAGGCCTACACTATGAGTACGCAAGAGGCCGCCAAACAACAACTTTTGTTGCAGGCCATCGACCTGAAAAAGTATTACCCGGTGAAGAAGGGGCTTTTTGCCCCTGAACGTCTGGTCAAAGCATTGGACGGGGTATCGTTTACCCTTGAACGTGGCAAAACGCTGGCCGTGGTGGGTGAGTCCGGCTGTGGTAAATCAACGCTGGGCCGTCTGCTGACGATGATTGAGATACCTACCGGTGGCGAACTCTATTATCAGGGCCAGGATCTGCTCAAGCATGACCCGCTAGCGCAGAAACTGCGTCGCCAAAAAATCCAGATCGTGTTCCAGAACCCGTACGGTTCTTTGAACCCACGTAAAAAAGTGGGACAGATTCTGGAAGAGCCGCTGCAAATTAACAGCACGCTCAATAAAGAGCAGCGCCGCGAAAAAGCGTTGGCGATGATGGCGAAAGTGGGGCTCAAAACGGAGCATTACGATCGTTATCCGCATATGTTCTCAGGTGGACAGCGCCAGCGTATCGCGATTGCACGTGGTTTGATGTTAGATCCAGATGTGGTGATTGCGGACGAACCCGTTTCTGCGCTCGACGTGTCCGTACGTGCGCAGGTGCTGAACCTGATGATGGATTTGCAGCAGGATCTGGGGTTGTCATATGTGTTCATCTCCCATGACCTGTCTGTGGTTGAGCATATCGCTGATGAAGTGATGGTGATGTATCTGGGCCGTTGCGTGGAGAAGGGGACGAAAGATCAGATCTTCAATAATCCTCGACATCCGTATACGCAGGCGCTTCTCTCGGCAACACCGCGCCTGAATCCGGATGACCGTCGCGAGCGTATCAAGCTGACCGGCGAGCTGCCAAGCCCGCTGAATCCGCCACCGGGCTGCGCTTTCAACGCCCGTTGCCGTCGTCGCTTTGGGCCGTGCACGCAGTTGCAGCCACAGTTGAAAGAGTACGGTGGTCAGCTGGTTGCCTGCTTTGCGGTCGACCAGGATGAAAACGGTGAGAAACCGCACCCATAATGCGTAAACAAAAAAACCGGCGATAATCGCCGGTTTTTTTATGTCTGCACGTTTGCTATTTCCGCAACCGAACCTGGTCAACGGCGTGATTCTCACTCTTGGTCAGAATCAGGCTGGCTCGCTCACGTGTCGGCAGGATGTTCTCTTTCAGGTTCACGTAGTTGATCTCATTCCAGAGCGCGGTGGCGACATTAACGGCCTCGTCTTCGGAAAGCTGGGCGTAATTATGGAAGTAAGAATCAGGATCGGTGAATGCCCCTTCGCGGAACTTTAGGAAGCGGTTGATATACCAGTTTTGCAGCAGATTTTCGGGGGCGTCGACATAGATAGAGAAGTCGACGAAATCGGAGACAAAGACATGGTGCGGGTCATGGGGATAATCCATGCCGCTTTGCAAAACATTTAACCCTTCCAGAATCAGTATATCTGGCTGGGCAACGGTTTTATCGCCATCGGGGATACGATCGTAAATAAGATGAGAGTAAACCGGTGCCGTGACGTTTGGCGCGCCAGACTTCAAATCGGAAACGAATTTCACCAGACGGTGCATATCATAAGAAAGCGGAAAACCTTTCTTCTTCATTAGACCGCGTTCTTTTAACACCTCGTTCGGGTGCAGAAAGCCGTCAGTCGTTATTAACTCCACGCTGCGATGTTCTGGCCAACGGCTCAGCAATGCCTGTAAGACGCGTGCGGTGGTGCTTTTACCTACCGCCACGCTGCCCGCAATACTGATGATATAAGGAATGCGTTGCCCGTTGGTACCGAGGAACTGTTCCAGTACGGCCTGGCGGCGCAGGTTGGAGCTTATATAGAAGTTAAGCAAGCGGGACAGTGGCAGATAAATCTCGGCAACTTCTTCCAGCGACAGATCTTCGTTTATCCCTTTTAAACGCGCGATTTCACCTTCCGTGAGCGTCATGGGAACCGAATCACGCAGGGCGGCCCACTGGCTGCGGTTAAATTGAAGATAAGGTGTCATTAACGATTGCTCTTTTTTGCTCATAAGCAGGCTTCAGTGAACCATTTATCTGCACATTTACGAACTGTCACAGGTAATAGCCCATCACTTAGTAGTTAATTTTGGACAATGGGCAGGAGGTTAACACCAGATGACGCGAATAATAAGAAAAAATATGGGCGAGTGATGCTTAACGCGGAGGGCATCACGGTACGCTTTCACAGTGTATTTGGGCTCGTTATGCTGAATATTTAGCCTGCTTTGCATGAAATAACAGCGTTTTTCCCTGTTTGCGCACAAAATGTGAGCGAATGAACAATTTATGCAATTTTTTAGTTGCATGACTGCCCATGTCTCCATAAAATGCGCGCTACTTGATGCCGACTTAGCTCAGTAGGTAGAGCAACTGACTTGTAATCAGTAGGTCACCAGTTCGATTCCGGTAGTCGGCACCATCAAGTCCGGTGGGGTTCCCGAGCGGCCAAAGGGAGCAGACTGTAAATCTGCCGTCACAGACTTCGAAGGTTCGAATCCTTCCCCCACCACCACTTTCTGGCAGCGTAATCGCCGCCTGAGCTGGCTAAAACATTAATCAGCTCAAACATAAAAAGAGAGAAATCTCTTTTTTGTTACAGAAAGAACTGGGTAGCCGAGTTTCAGGATGCGGGCATCGTATAATGGCTATTACCTCAGCCTTCCAAGCTGATGATGCGGGTTCGATTCCCGCTGCCCGCTCCAAGACGTGCTGATATGGCTCAGTTGGTAGAGCGCACCCTTGGTAAGGGTGAGGTCCCCAGTTCGACTCTGGGTATCAGCACCACTTCACTTCTCCCTCCCGTTTCTCTCTGTTAACTTTTAAAAAACATTCAACAGTTCAGGCATTTTGCCTGGTTGATGTGGTGATATCACCGATTTATCCGTGTCTTAGAGGGACAATCGATGTCTAAAGAAAAGTTTGAACGTACAAAACCGCACGTTAACGTCGGTACTATCGGCCACGTTGACCATGGTAAAACAACGCTGACTGCTGCAATCACTACCGTTCTGGCAAAAACCTACGGTGGTTCTGCGCGTGCATTCGATCAGATCGATAACGCACCAGAAGAAAAAGCTCGTGGTATCACCATCAACACTTCCCACGTTGAATATGACACCCCGACTCGCCACTACGCACACGTAGACTGCCCGGGCCACGCCGACTATGTTAAAAACATGATCACCGGTGCTGCTCAGATGGATGGCGCGATCCTGGTTGTTGCTGCAACTGATGGCCCTATGCCACAGACGCGTGAGCACATCCTGCTGGGTCGTCAGGTAGGCGTTCCTTACATCATCGTGTTCCTGAACAAATGCGACATGGTTGATGACGAAGAGCTGCTGGAACTGGTAGAAATGGAAGTTCGTGAACTTCTGTCTCAGTACGATTTCCCAGGTGATGACACTCCAATCATCCGTGGTTCTGCTCTGAAAGCGCTGGAAGGCGAAGCAGAGTGGGAAGCTAAAATCGTTGAGCTGGCTGGCTACCTGGATTCTTACATCCCGGAACCAGAACGTGCTATCGATAAGCCATTCCTGCTGCCAATCGAAGACGTATTCTCTATCTCCGGCCGTGGTACTGTTGTAACCGGTCGTGTAGAGCGCGGTATCGTTAAAGTTGGCGAAGAAGTTGAAATCGTTGGTATCAAAGAGACTGCTAAGTCTACCTGTACTGGCGTTGAAATGTTCCGCAAACTGCTGGACGAAGGCCGTGCTGGTGAGAACGTTGGTGTTCTGCTGCGTGGTATCAAACGTGAAGAAATCGAACGTGGTCAGGTACTGGCTAAGCCAGGCTCAATCAAGCCGCACACCAAATTCGAATCTGAAGTTTATATTCTGTCCAAAGATGAAGGCGGCCGTCATACTCCGTTCTTCAAAGGCTACCGTCCACAGTTCTACTTCCGTACAACTGACGTGACCGGCACCATCGAACTGCCAGAAGGCGTAGAGATGGTAATGCCAGGCGACAACATTCAGATGGTTGTTACCCTGATCCACCCAATCGCGATGGATGACGGTCTGCGTTTCGCAATCCGTGAAGGCGGCCGTACTGTAGGCGCTGGCGTTGTAGCTAAAGTTATCAGCTAATCGCTGATAACATTTGACGTAATGCGCATTAAAAGGGCATCATTTGATGCCCTTTTTGCACGCTTTCGAACCAGAACCTGGCTCATCAGTGATTTTTTTTGTCATAATCATTGCTGAGACAGGCTCTGTAGAGGGCGTTTAGTCCGAAAAGCTGCAGTGCATTTCGGCTTGGCTCGCCTCGCAATCGCGGGGTGAAAATGTTTGTAGAATTCTTCTGACAGGTTGGTTTATGAGTGCGAATACCGAAGCTCAAGGGAGCGGTCGCGGCCTGGAAGCGATGAAGTGGGTAGTTGTAGCCGTGCTGCTGATCGTAGCTATCGTTGGCAACTTCCTTTATCGTGACATGATGCTGCCGCTGCGTGCGCTGGCCGTAGTAATTCTTATTGCTGCAGCGGGTGGTGTCGCGCTGTTGACGACAAAAGGTAAAGCGACAGTTGCTTTTGCCCGCGAAGCGCGAACCGAAGTTCGCAAGGTCATTTGGCCTACTCGCCAGGAAACATTGCACACCACGCTGATCGTGGCAGCGGTGACTGCTGTAATGTCACTGATCCTGTGGGGACTAGATGGTATTCTGGTTCGCCTGGTATCCTTTATCACTGGCCTGAGGTTCTAAGATGTCTGAAGCCCCTAAAAAGCGCTGGTACGTCGTTCAGGCGTTCTCCGGTTTTGAAGGCCGCGTAGCCACTTCGCTGCGTGAGCATATCAAATTACACAATATGGAAGAGTTGTTTGGTGAAGTCATGGTTCCGACTGAAGAAGTCGTCGAGATCCGTGGTGGCCAGCGTCGCAAAAGCGAGCGCAAATTCTTCCCGGGTTACGTGCTGGTCCAGATGGTGATGGACGATGCAAGCTGGCACCTCGTGCGCAGCGTACCACGCGTAATGGGCTTTATCGGCGGCACTTCCGACCGTCCAGCGCCAATCAGCGACAAAGAAGTCGATGCGATTATGAACCGCCTGCAGCAGGTTGGTGATAAGCCGCGTCCTAAAACGCTGTTTGAGCCGGGTGAAATGGTCCGTGTTAGTGATGGTCCGTTTGCTGACTTTAACGGCGTGGTTGAAGACGTGGACTATGAAAAGTCCCGTCTGACAGTTTCAGTTTCTATCTTTGGTCGTGCGACCCCGGTAGAACTGGACTTTGCCCAGGTCGAAAAAGCCTAGTAGCCGAGTAAAAAAGCGACGATTTAATCGTTGCACGGGGCGCGAGATTGGAATACAATTTCGCGCCTTTTGTTTTTATGGGTTACGCCCGTAAAACGAATTTTATCACGGGGAGCCTCATCGAGGCGCTATAACCCAATTAGAGGATTTTAGAATGGCTAAGAAAGTACAAGCCTACGTTAAGCTGCAGGTTGCAGCTGGTATGGCAAACCCGAGTCCACCGGTTGGTCCAGCACTGGGTCAACAGGGCGTTAACATCATGGAATTCTGTAAAGCGTTTAACGCCAAAACAGAATCCCTGGAAAAAGGCCTGCCAACTCCGGTTGTCATCACCGTTTACGCTGACCGTTCTTTCACCTTCATTACCAAGACCCCGCCGGCAGCAGTTCTGCTGAAAAAAGCGGCTGGTATCAAGTCTGGTTCCGGTAAGCCGAACAAAGACAAAGTTGGTAAAATTTCCCGCACTCAGCTGCAGGAAATCGCGCAGACCAAAGCTGCCGACATGACTGGTTCTGACATTGAAGCGATGACTCGCTCCATTGAAGGTACTGCACGTTCCATGGGCCTGGTAGTGGAGGATTAAGAAATGGCTAAACTGACCAAGCGCATGTCCGTAATTCGTGACAAAGTTGATGCGACCAAACAGTACGACATCACCGAAGCTATCGCACTGCTGAAAGAACTGGCTACTGCTAAGTTCGTAGAAAGCGTTGACGTTGCTGTTAACCTCGGCATTGATGCTCGTAAATCTGATCAGAACGTTCGTGGTGCAACTGTACTGCCAAACGGTACTGGCCGTTCCGTTCGCGTAGCTGTATTTGCTCAGGGTGCAAACGCTGAAGCTGCTAAAGCTGCAGGCGCTGAACTGGTAGGTATGGAAGATCTGGCTGATCAGATCAAGAAAGGCGAAATGAACTTTGACGTTGTTATTGCTTCTCCGGATGCAATGCGCGTTGTTGGCCAGCTGGGCCAGGTTCTGGGTCCACGTGGCCTGATGCCAAACCCTAAAGTTGGTACTGTAACGCCTAACGTTGCTGAAGCGGTTAAGAACGCTAAAGCAGGTCAGGTTCGTTATCGTAACGACAAAAACGGTATCATCCACACTACCATCGGTAAAGTGGACTTCGAAACCGAAAAATTGAAAGAAAACCTGGAATCTCTGCTGGTTGCGCTGAAAAAAGCGAAACCTACACAGGCTAAAGGCGTGTACATCAAGAAAATTAGCCTGTCCACCACCATGGGCGCAGGCGTTGCAGTAGATCAGGCTGGCTTGACTGCTGTAGCAAACTAATACCTTTACGTGGGCGGTGGATTTGTCTACAATCTTACCCCCATGTTTGCTAACTAAAGTTAGCAGGTAAAAGAATTGTTCGTTGGAGCCTGGCCTGATCCAGGCCTCCGTCGAAGACCGCAGGTGTCTCGTAAGAGGCTTAATCCCCTGCGTAGACGGTGACAGAACGCTAAGATTATTTCTGATACTCTGGCTTGTTTCTGCTCACCGTATTAAGACGCTCTTTTCTTTGAGAAGAGTGAAGTGAGTTCCAGGGCATGAGCCCTGGCAAACATCCAGGAGCAAAGCTAATGGCTTTAAATCTTCAAGACAAACAAGCGATTGTTGCTGAAGTCAGCGAAGTAGCCAAAGGCGCGCTGTCTGCAGTAGTTGCGGATTCCCGTGGCGTTACTGTAGACAAAATGACTGAACTGCGTAAAGCAGGTCGCGAAGCCGGCGTATACATGCGTGTTGTTCGTAACACCTTGCTGCGCCGTGTTGTTGAAGGTACTCAGTTTGAGTGCCTGAAAGACGCGTTCGTTGGTCCGACCCTGATTGCATATTCTATGGAACACCCGGGCGCAGCTGCTCGTCTGTTCAAAGATTTCGCGAAAGCGAATGCAAAATTTGAGGTCAAAGCCGCAGCCTTTGAAGGTGAGTTGATCCCGGCATCGCAAATCGATCGCCTGGCTACACTGCCGACCTACGAAGAAGCAATTGCACGCCTGATGGCAACCATGAAAGAAGCTTCGGCTGGCAAACTGGTTCGCACTCTGGCTGCTGTTCGCGATGCGAAAGAAGCGGCTTAATAGCCGTTAACTTTATAAAGCATTCGCTTACGTATAAACTTATTCTGATTTTCAGGAACAATTTAAATGTCTATCACTAAAGATCAAATCATTGAAGCAGTTGCAGCTATGTCCGTAATGGACGTTGTAGAACTGATCTCTGCAATGGAAGAAAAATTCGGCGTTTCTGCTGCTGCTGCTGTAGCTGTAGCTGCTGGCCCAGCTGAAGCTGCTGAAGAGAAAACTGAATTCGACGTTATTCTGAAAGGTATTGGCGCGAACAAAGTTGCAGTTATCAAAGCTGTACGTGGCGCAACTGGCCTGGGTCTGAAAGAAGCTAAAGACCTGGTAGAATCTGCTCCAGCCGCTCTGAAAGAAGGCGTGAGCAAAGATGACGCAGAAGCACTGAAAAAATCTCTGGAAGAAGCTGGCGCTGAAGTTGAAGTTAAATAAGCCAACCCTTCCGGTTGCAGCCTGAGAAATTAGGCTGATGGCTGGTGACTTTTTAGTCACCAGCCTTTTTGCGCTGTAAGGCGCCAGTAGCATTTCACACTGTTTGACTGCTGGCTGTCCTGACAATGCTTGTTTCTATCGACGTCTTAATATACTGCGACAGCCTCACGGGCTGTGTAAATTGCAACGAAATGGTTTAAGCGTGATAGCAACAGGTATTGCGGAAAGTATTCAATTTTCCGATCAACAAAATGGTGTTGCACAAACTGTCCCTCCGTCGGGCAGATGGGTCGACTTGTCAGCGAGCTGAGGAACCCTAATGGTTTACTCCTATACCGAGAAAAAACGTATTCGTAAGGATTTTGGTAAACGTCCACAAGTTTTGGATATACCTTATCTCCTTTCTATCCAGCTTGACTCGTTCCAGAAGTTTATCGAGCAAGATCCTGAAGGGCAGTATGGTCTGGAAGCAGCTTTCCGTTCCGTATTCCCAATCAAAAGCTATAGCGGTAATTCTGAGCTGCAATATGTCAGCTACCGTCTTGGCGAACCGGTATTTGACGTTCAGGAATGTCAGATCCGTGGTGTGACCTATTCTGCACCGCTGCGCGTGAAACTGCGCCTGGTTGTCTATGAGCGTGAAGCGCCGGAAGGCACCGTTAAGGACATCAAAGAACAAGAAGTCTACATGGGTGAAATTCCACTCATGACTGACAACGGTACTTTCGTTATCAACGGTACTGAGCGTGTTATCGTTTCCCAGCTGCATCGTAGCCCGGGCGTCTTCTTCGACAGCGATAAAGGTAAAACACACTCATCCGGTAAAGTACTGTATAACGCACGTATCATCCCTTACCGTGGTTCATGGCTGGACTTCGAATTCGATCCGAAAGACAACCTGTTTGTCCGTATCGACCGTCGTCGTAAACTGCCAGCAACCATCATTTTGCGTGCGCTGCAATACACCACTGAGCAGATTCTTGATCTGTTCTTTGAGAAAGTTATCTTCGAAATTCGCGACAACAAGCTGCAAATGGAGCTGTTGCCGGAGCGTCTGCGTGGTGAAACCGCCTCGTTTGATATCGAATTCGACGGCAAAGTGTATGTGGAAAAAGGTCGCCGTATTACTGCGCGCCACATTCGCCAGCTCGAAAAAGATGACATCAAGCAGATCGAAGTCCCGGTTGAATACATTGCCGGAAAAGTTGCCGCAAAAGATTACGTTGATGCTTCAACTGGCGAACTGATCTGCCCAGCCAACATGGAACTGAGCCTGGATCTGTTGGCTAAGCTGAGCCAGTCTGGCCACAAGCGCATTGAAACGCTGTTCACCAACGACCTGGATCATGGTGCGTATATCTCTGAGACTATACGTGTCGATCCAACCAGCGATCGTTTGAGCGCACTGGTAGAAATCTACCGCATGATGCGTCCTGGTGAGCCGCCAACTCGCGAAGCAGCTGAAAACCTGTTTGAGAACCTGTTCTTCTCTGAAGACCGCTACGATCTGTCTGCGGTTGGTCGTATGAAGTTCAACCGTTCTCTGCTGCGTGATGCGATTGAAGGTTCCGGTATCCTGAGCAAAGAAGACATCATCGAAGTGATGAAGAAGCTCATTGATATCCGTAACGGCAAAGGCGAAGTGGATGATATCGACCACCTCGGCAACCGTCGTATCCGTTCCGTTGGCGAAATGGCGGAAAACCAATTCCGCGTTGGCCTGGTACGTGTAGAGCGAGCCGTTAAAGAGCGTCTGTCTCTGGGCGATCTGGATACCCTGATGCCTCAGGATATGATCAACGCCAAGCCAATCTCTGCAGCAGTGAAAGAGTTCTTCGGTTCCAGCCAGCTGTCACAGTTTATGGACCAGAACAACCCGCTGTCTGAGATTACGCACAAACGTCGTATCTCTGCACTTGGCCCGGGCGGTTTGACCCGTGAACGCGCAGGCTTTGAAGTTCGAGACGTACACCCGACTCACTACGGTCGCGTGTGTCCTATCGAAACGCCTGAAGGTCCAAACATCGGTCTGATCAACTCCTTGTCCGTGTACGCACAGACAAACGAATACGGCTTCCTCGAAACGCCGTACCGTAAAGTGACTGACGGTGTTGTGACCGACGAAATCCATTACCTGTCTGCTATCGAAGAAGGTAACTACGTCATCGCTCAGGCGAACACCAACCTGGACGAAGAAGGTCGTTTCGTTGACGATCTCGTTACCTGCCGTAGCAAAGGCGAATCCAGCTTGTTCAGCAATGATCAGGTGGATTATATGGACGTTTCGACCCAGCAGATCGTTTCTGTTGGTGCGTCACTGATTCCATTCCTGGAACACGATGACGCCAACCGTGCATTGATGGGTGCGAACATGCAACGTCAGGCGGTTCCGACTCTGCGCGCTGATAAGCCGCTGGTTGGTACCGGTATGGAACGTGCTGTTGCCGTTGACTCCGGTGTAACTGCGGTTGCGAAACGTGGCGGTACCGTTCAGTACGTTGATGCTTCCCGTATCGTTATCAAAGTTAACGAAGACGAGATGTACCCAGGTGAAGCGGGTATCGATATCTACAACCTGACCAAATACACCCGTTCTAACCAGAACACCTGTATCAACCAGATGCCATGTGTGTCTCTGGGTGAGCCAGTTGAGCGCGGCGACGTGCTGGCTGATGGTCCGTCTACCGATCTCGGTGAACTGGCACTCGGTCAGAACATGCGCGTAGCGTTCATGCCGTGGAATGGTTACAACTTCGAAGACTCCATCCTCGTCTCCGAGCGTGTGGTTCAGGAAGATCGTTTCACCACGATTCACATTCAGGAACTGGCATGTGTGTCCCGTGACACTAAGCTGGGGCCTGAAGAGATCACTGCTGATATCCCGAACGTGGGTGAAGCTGCGCTCTCTAAACTGGATGAATCCGGTATCGTTTACATCGGTGCAGAAGTGACCGGCGGCGACATTCTGGTTGGTAAGGTAACGCCGAAAGGTGAAACCCAGCTGACGCCAGAAGAGAAACTGCTCCGTGCAATCTTCGGCGAGAAAGCGTCTGACGTTAAAGACTCTTCTCTGCGTGTACCAAACGGTGTTTCCGGTACGATCATCGACGTTCAGGTCTTTACTCGCGATGGCGTAGAAAAAGACAAACGTGCGCTTGAAATCGAAGAGATGCAGCTGAAGCAGGCGAAGAAAGACCTGTCTGAAGAACTGCAGATCCTCGAAGCTGGCCTGTTTAGTCGTATCTACGCGGTGCTGGTCTCTGGTGGTGTTGAAGCTGAGAAGCTTGACAAATTGCCACGCGATCGCTGGCTGGAACTGGGCCTGACCGACGAAGAGAAACAAAATCAGCTGGAACAACTGGCTGAGCAGTATGACGAACTGAAACACGAGTTCGAGAAAAAACTCGAAGCGAAACGCCGTAAAATCACTCAGGGCGACGATCTGGCACCAGGCGTGCTGAAGATTGTTAAGGTCTATCTGGCAGTTAAACGTCAGATTCAGCCTGGTGATAAAATGGCAGGTCGTCACGGTAACAAGGGTGTAATTTCTAAGATCAACCCGATCGAAGATATGCCGCACGATGCTAACGGTACGCCGGTAGATATCGTACTGAACCCGCTGGGCGTACCGTCTCGTATGAACATTGGTCAGATCCTCGAAACCCACCTGGGTATGGCTGCTAAAGGTATCGGCGAGAAAATCAACGCCATGCTGAAGCAGCAGGAAGAAGTCGCGAAACTGCGCGAGTTCATCCAGCGTGCGTACGATCTGGGCACTGATGTTCGTCAGAAAGTTGACCTGAACACCTTCAGTGATGATGAAGTTCTGCGTCTGGCTGAGAACCTGAAAAAAGGTATGCCAATCGCAACGCCAGTCTTTGACGGTGCGAAAGAGTCTGAAATCAAAGAGCTGTTACAGCTGGGTGGCCTGCCGACTTCCGGTCAGATCACGCTGTTCGACGGTCGTACTGGTGAGCAATTCGAGCGCCAGGTTACCGTTGGCTATATGTACATGCTGAAACTGAACCACTTGGTTGATGACAAGATGCATGCGCGTTCTACCGGTTCTTACAGCCTCGTTACTCAGCAGCCGCTGGGTGGTAAGGCTCAGTTCGGTGGTCAGCGCTTCGGTGAGATGGAAGTGTGGGCGCTTGAAGCATATGGCGCGGCATACACCCTGCAGGAAATGCTTACCGTTAAGTCTGATGACGTGAATGGTCGTACTAAGATGTATAAAAACATCGTGGACGGCAACCATCAGATGGAACCGGGCATGCCGGAATCCTTCAACGTACTGTTGAAAGAGATCCGTTCCCTGGGTATCAACATCGAGCTGGAAGACGAGTAACTCTCGCTCAAACAGGTCACTGGTGCCGGCGTAATACCCGGCACCAGATTGTGCTAACTCCGACGGGAGCAAATCCGTGAAAGATTTATTAAAGTTTCTGAAAGCGCAGACTAAAACCGAAGAGTTTGATGCGATCAAAATTGCTCTGGCCTCGCCAGACATGATCCGTTCATGGTCTTTCGGTGAAGTTAAGAAGCCGGAAACCATCAACTACCGTACGTTCAAACCTGAGCGTGACGGCCTTTTCTGTGCGCGTATTTTCGGGCCAGTAAAAGACTACGAGTGCCTGTGCGGTAAGTACAAGCGCCTGAAACACCGTGGTGTGATCTGTGAGAAGTGCGGCGTTGAAGTGACCCAGACTAAAGTGCGTCGTGAACGCATGGGTCACATCGAGCTGGCGTCTCCGACTGCTCACATCTGGTTCCTGAAATCTCTGCCGTCCCGTATCGGCCTGCTGCTGGATATGCCGCTGCGCGATATCGAACGTGTTCTGTACTTCGAATCTTATGTGGTTATCGAAGGCGGTATGACGAATCTGGAACGTAATCAGATTCTGACCGAAGAACAGTATCTGGACGCGCTGGAAGAGTTCGGTGACGAATTCGACGCGAAGATGGGTGCGGAAGCGATCCAGGCCTTGTTGAAAAACATGGATCTGGAGCAAGAGTGCGAGCAGCTTCGTCAGGAGCTGAACGAAACTAACTCCGAAACCAAGCGTAAAAAACTGACCAAGCGTATCAAACTGCTGGAAGCGTTTGTCCTGTCTGGTAACAAGCCAGAGTGGATGATCCTGACGGTTCTGCCGGTTCTGCCGCCAGATCTGCGTCCATTGGTTCCGCTGGATGGTGGTCGTTTTGCGACGTCTGACCTGAACGATCTGTATCGTCGCGTCATTAACCGTAACAACCGTCTGAAACGCCTGCTCGACCTGGCTGCGCCTGACATCATCGTACGTAACGAAAAACGTATGCTGCAGGAAGCCGTTGATGCCCTGCTGGATAACGGTCGTCGTGGTCGTGCGATTACAGGTTCTAACAAACGTCCTCTGAAATCTTTGGCCGATATGATCAAAGGTAAACAGGGTCGTTTCCGTCAGAACTTGCTCGGTAAGCGTGTTGACTACTCTGGTCGTTCTGTTATCACCGTAGGTCCATACCTGCGTCTGCATCAGTGCGGTCTGCCGAAGAAAATGGCACTGGAGCTGTTCAAACCGTTCATCTACGGCAAGCTGGAACTGCGTGGTCTTGCTACCACCATTAAAGCTGCGAAGAAGATGGTTGAGCGTGAAGAAGCTGTCGTTTGGGATATCCTGGACGAAGTTATCCGCGAACACCCGGTACTGCTGAACCGTGCACCAACTCTGCACCGTTTGGGTATCCAGGCATTTGAGCCAGTACTGATCGAAGGTAAAGCTATCCAGCTGCACCCGCTGGTTTGTGCGGCTTATAACGCCGACTTCGATGGTGACCAGATGGCAGTACACGTCCCACTGACGCTTGAAGCTCAGTTGGAAGCGCGTGCGCTGATGATGTCTACCAACAACATCCTGTCACCTGCGAACGGCGAGCCAATCATCGTTCCGTCTCAGGACGTTGTATTGGGTCTGTACTACATGACCCGTGACTGTGTTAACGCTAAAGGCGAAGGCATGGTGCTGTCTGGCCCTAAAGAAGCTGAGCGTATTTATCGCGCAGGTCTGGCCTCACTGCATGCGCGCGTCAAAGTGCGTATCACTGAATACGAAAAAGATGCTAACGACGAGTTCGTTGCTAAAACCAGCATTATCGACACTACCGTAGGTCGTGCGATTTTGTGGATGATCGTACCGAAAGGTCTGCCTTACTCTATCGTCAACCAGGCGCTGGGCAAGAAGGCAATCTCCAAAATGCTGAACACCTGTTACCGTATTCTGGGTCTGAAGCCTACGGTAATCTTTGCTGACCAAACGATGTACACCGGCTTTGCTTATGCAGCGCGTTCAGGTGTCTCCGTTGGTATCGATGACATGGTCATCCCAGCCAAGAAAACTGAGATCATCTCTGAAGCGGAAGCGGAAGTTGCTGAGATTCAGGAGCAGTTCCAGTCTGGTCTGGTAACCGCAGGTGAGCGTTACAACAAAGTTATCGATATCTGGGCAGCGGCGAACGATCGTGTATCCAAAGCGATGATGGATAACCTGCAAACTGAAACCGTCACTAACCGTGACGGCGTAGAAGAGCAGCAGGTTTCCTTCAACAGCATCTACATGATGGCCGACTCCGGTGCGCGTGGTTCAGCAGCACAGATTCGTCAGCTGGCAGGTATGCGTGGTCTGATGGCTAAGCCAGATGGCTCAATCATCGAAACGCCAATCACCGCGAACTTCCGTGAAGGTCTGAACGTACTCCAGTACTTCATCTCCACGCACGGTGCGCGTAAAGGTCTGGCCGATACCGCACTGAAAACGGCTAACTCCGGTTATCTGACTCGTCGTCTGGTTGACGTCGCGCAGGATCTGGTTGTGACCGAAGATGACTGTGGAACTCACGAAGGCATCCTGATGACTCCGGTTATCGAGGGTGGCGACGTTAAAGAACCACTGCGCGACCGCGTTCTGGGTCGTGTAACGGCTGAAGATATCATCAAGCCGGGTACGGCTGATATCCTGGTAACACGTAACACCCTGCTCGATGAGCAATGGTGTGACCTGTTAGAACTCAACTCTGTTGATAGCGTGAAAGTACGTTCCGTTGTAGGTTGCGAAACTGACTTTGGCGTCTGTGCACACTGCTATGGTCGCGACCTGGCTCGTGGTCACATCATCAACAAAGGTGAAGCAATCGGGGTTATCGCGGCACAGTCCATCGGTGAACCGGGTACACAGCTGACGATGCGTACGTTCCACATCGGTGGTGCGGCATCTCGTTCTGCTGCTGAATCCAGCATCCAGGTGAAAAACAAAGGTAGCATCAAGCTCAGCAACGCGAAGTCTGTTGTGAACTCTGCCGGTAAACTGGTAGTGACTTCTCGTAACACCGAGCTGAAGCTGATCGACGAATTTGGTCGTACCAAAGAAAGCTACAAAGTGCCTTACGGTGCGGTAATGGGCAAAGGCGATGGCGAGCAGGTTGCAGGCGGCGAAACCGTAGCAAACTGGGATCCACACACCATGCCAGTTATCACCGAAGTGAGTGGTTTCATTCGCTTCACCGATATGATCGACGGCCAGACGATTACTCGTCAGACCGACGAACTGACCGGCCTGTCTTCCTTGGTTGTTCTGGATTCTGCAGAACGTACCGCGGGCGGTAAAGATCTGCGTCCAGCGTTGAAAATCGTTGATGCCAACGGTAATGATGTTCTGATCCCAGGCACCGATATGCCTGCTCAGTACTTCCTGCCAGGTAAAGCGATTGTTCAGTTGGAAGATGGTATCCAGATCAGTGCGGGTGACGCTCTGGCACGTATTCCTCAGGAATCCAGTGGTACCAAAGATATTACCGGTGGTCTGCCACGCGTTGCTGACCTGTTCGAAGCACGTCGTCCGAAAGAGCCTGCAATCCTGGCGGAAATTACCGGTATCATTTCCTTCGGTAAAGAAACCAAAGGCAAACGTCGTCTGGTTATCACTCCGTTAGACGGTAGCGAGCCTTACGAAGAGATGATTCCAAAATGGCGTCAGCTCAACGTGTTTGAAGGTGAACGTGTAGAACGTGGTGATGTGGTTTCCGATGGTCCAGAAGCTCCACACGACATTCTGCGTCTTCGTGGCGTACACGCGGTAACGCGTTATATCACCAACGAAGTACAGGACGTTTACCGTCTGCAAGGCGTTAAGATTAACGATAAACACATTGAAGTTATCGTTCGTCAGATGCTGCGTAAAGCAACCATCGATAGCGCTGGAAGCTCCGACTTCCTGGAAGGCGAGCAGGTTGAATACTCTCGCGTCAAGATTGCGAACCGCGATCTGGAAGCGAATGGCAAAGTGGCGGCGTTGTTCTCCCGTGACTTGCTGGGTATCACCAAAGCGTCTCTGGCAACCGAGTCCTTCATCTCTGCTGCATCGTTCCAGGAGACCACTCGTGTCCTGACCGAAGCTGCTGTTGCGGGCAAACGTGATGAACTGCGCGGTCTGAAAGAGAACGTTATCGTGGGTCGTCTGATCCCAGCGGGTACGGGTTATGCGTATCACCAGGATCGTATGCGTCGTCGTGCTGCGGGCGAACTGCCAGCTGCACCTCAGGTCACTGCGGAAGATGCTTCTGCAAGCCTGGCAGAACTGCTGAACGCAGGTCTGGGCGGCTCTGATAACGATTAATCGTGCTTTGAGCTAATAAAAAACCCGCTTCGGCGGGTTTTTTTATGTCTGACAAAAAAGGGAGAAAAGGGTTACTTCAGAAGCGGCAACCGGCGATAGAGTTCGATCATGTCACCTGCCAAATCTTGAATCACCATCGCATTCATCAGGTGATCCTGAGAGTGGACGGTAATCAAATTTACCGGAAGTTTTCCTGTTCCCTCGTCCAACCCAATAAGCTGTGTCTGGATAACGTGCGCATGTTTGACATATTCGCGCGACTCTTCCATCGCTTTTTCGGCTTCGTCAAACTCGCCTTTACGTGCGAGTTGCAGTGCCGTCAGCGCAGCACTGCGCGCAGCGCCGGCGTTTACCAGCAACTCCATGATGGTTGTTTCTAAATCTTCCATTCATTGCTCCAGCAGTTTAAGCGCTTTTTCAAGGACGACATCACCTTTCATCATGCCGTAATCCATCATATCGATCACCGCGACCTGTTTACCCAGCGGTTCAGCCTGAGCCTGAAGTTTTGCCAGTTCGTATTTTACCTGTGGCCCCAGTAATACGATGTCGGCTGTGGCGATATAGTCTTTAAACTCTGCAACCGGAACGGCTTTGATAGTGACTTCAACGCCTTTTTTTTGCGCGGCGTCTTTCATACGCTGAACCAACATGCTGGTAGACATTCCCGCAGCACAACACAAAACGATATTCTTCATAGTCAGCCTCGATCTATATGTGTTTAATGATAATTATCCCGTGCAGACGGCTTCAACAACCGCTTTACCCCGATTGTGTGTCAGGCATCACAAAGAAATCGGAATTGAATGAAACCGGTTTCAATTTTAGCGCGATATGAAATTTTTCTTCAGCTGTGGGCATGGCCTAAGGTGGGTTAGTCACGGGAAAGTGGGTGCTCGATGCCGTGTCTTTATCTGTTGTGACTCTTATCAAAAATCTCTATGAAATTCGCCCGGATGAATAATTTGATGACTACTGTCAAAAAAAACATGTTATTAAAAACAGTATTGACTTGATTTTGGAAGTGCGTAACTTAGTACTCAACAGCAGAGAGAAAGTATTTTGCTGTTTATCCAGGAAGTATAAGTTGAGTATTACTGGGGATTGCGATGAAGGCCACGAAGTATTGTTGTTTGGGATAGTCGACGTGAGATGAACCAATATTCTTGCTTCGCTAATGCTTTAAAGGCCATGTAGTTGATAGATGAAATCGCAAAGTAGTGAATAAAGCGCGACGATGTAAGGCTATGTTTTTTAGTACTATTTGCGATGTTTTTTGAGAGAATGTCGCAACGGCAGTAAGGCCACGCATCAAAGAGTATATGTCGCGATGGGGAGTGTACTTGTTTAAGTCGTCGCCCTTGAGTTCTTTTATCAGGCCGACGGGATATGTATAACGGTAAATAGAGGAGCCTATTAGTTAGTATCAGTATCCAATATTATCTGTAATAAACGTGTACATTTAAAAGCAGTACCATTAGCAGTAAATACTATTAAGTCAATTAATGTTAAATCTGAAGTTAGTAGTACCATAAAAGCCCTGGCTGCAACGGTCAGGGCTTTTATCTGTAGATTCAATAAGATCCAGCCTTTCTAAAACGCGTCTTTCGCTTCGCTTGTCAGCAGCTTTTCGTTTTACGCCTCCAGAACAGTTGAAAATTAATCCTTGCTTAATAAATCAAACCAAGCCTACTATGCGTCATCGGTTTGGAACACAGACCTTATGAAAGCAGTTTTAGTAAAGCAGTCCTCAGTTCAAGCGTTATCCTGGATACCCCTTCTTCATGAGCCTCCTCCTAAGTGCCGCATAAGTTAAATTCTGAAAAACAGGCCAAATTCGCCGCGTGAGTGGCTCTCAAATAAGAAAGGAAATATCTATGTCTAACAAAATGACTGGTTTAGTAAAATGGTTTAACCCAGAAAAAGGTTTTGGCTTCATCACTCCTCAGGATGGCAGCAAAGATGTATTCGTACATTTTTCAGCGATTCAGAGCAGCGATTTCAAAACCTTAGACGAAGGCCAGAAAGTGGAGTTCTCAATCGAGAACGGCGCTAAAGGCCCGTCAGCGGTTAACGTTATCGCGCTGTAATCGCCGATAATCTCGCTAACGCTTACAATAGCGATGAAGGCCAGAGCCTGAGCAGATAAGTGATAGTGAATAAAAAACCCGCCATGGCGGGTTTTTTCGTTTCTGGCATCCATCATGTGAAGGCAGGGCGAAACGAGGAAGAGCTTTTCGCCCTGGTCAGCATCCGTTGCTGACGGCATAAGAGTAAAAAATCGCACGTCGTCCGACAATCACTTGCTCACGGTATTACGAGCCGCTTTGTCAAATTTCCGCGTCGTTGCACAGCGTTTCAACGAAGCTGCGAGGCGCGCCCCAGCCAGCTATCCCAGTCTTTCCACACCGGCTGTAACCCTTGTGCCGTAAGCGCCTTTGCAACATCTTCAGGACGACGGCCATCATGAGGGGCAAATTGCTCCAGCTCAGGATGATCATCGGCGTAGCCGCCCGGTTGAGTTTTCGAAAACGCGCTGACGTTATTAATCGCCAACGGAATGACCCGATCGCGAAAGTCGGGCGCTTCCCGCGTTGATAACGATAGTTCCACATCCGGTGCCAGTAAACGAAAGGCACAAATAGCCTGCACCAACTGTCGTTCATCCATGATCGATGCCGGCTCGATACCGCCAGTACAAGGACGTAGACGAGGGAAAGAGATCGAGTAACGGCTCTGCCAGTAATGTTGCTGTAGCCATAGCAGATGCTCCGCCACCATATAGTTGTCAACCCGCCAGCTGTCTGACAGCCCCGTCAGCGCGCCAAGGCCGATTTTATCAATTCCCGCCCGCCCGAGCCGGTCAGGCGTTTCCAGGCGAAAAAAGAAGTCCTGTTTTTTTCCCTTCAGGTGATGCTGAGCGTATATTTTTTCGTGATAGGTCTCCTGATAGACCATCACACCGTCCAGCCCTAGCGTTTTAAGTTCGGCATATTCGTCCTCAGACAGCGGCTGGACTTCCATCTGCAATGAAGCGAACTGGCCGCGAATAGCCGGGAAATGACGCCGAAAATAGTCCATTCCGACTTTTCCCTGATGCTCCCCCGTTACTAACAAAATATGCTCAAACCCCATTTCGCGGATCGCCGCACACTCACGGGCGATCTCGACCTCATCAAGGGTTTTACGCTTGATGTGGTTGCTCATCGAAAAGCCGCAATAGGTACAGTCGTTGGCGCAGAGATTGGAAAGATAGAGTGGCACGTAAAAACTGACCGTATTGCCGAATCGCTGGCGGGTCAGCTGCTGTGCACGTTGTGCCATGGGTTCCAGATAAGCGCTGGCAGCGGGGGAGAGCAGCGCCATCATGTCTTCGCGGGTGGGGTGGCGCGCATGCAGCGCACGCTCGACATCTGCAGGTTTTTTGCTGTTGATCCGCAGGCGGATCTCATCCCAATTGAGTTGTCGCCAGCGTTCGACAAAGGTGCTCATGAGTACGCCTCCAGAAATCCGGTTAGCGGGCTGCTGGCCTGCGCCTGCGTTCGGCGAGACCCTGGCCCTGATTGCCGCGCCAATACACCGGCTTCTACCGCCAGACGAAAGGCACGCGCCATCATCAGCGGATCGTCAGCCACCGCAATCGCGGTGTTGACCAATACCGCGTCTGCTCCCATCTCCAGCGCCTGTGCCGCGTGGCTTGGCACACCGATACCGGCATCCACCACCACCGGAATAGTGGCCTGTTCGATAATGATCTCCAGCATCGCACGGGTCTCCAGCCCCTGGTTTGAACCGATAGGTGCGCCGAGCGGCATGACCGCCGCGCAGCCCACTTCTTCGAGGCGCTTACACAAAACGGGGTCTGCGCCGCAGTAAGGCAAAACGGTAAATCCCTGTTTGACCAGCAGCTCAGCGGCTTTCAGCGTCTCGATAGGATCGGGCATTAACCAGCGCGCATCCGGATGGATTTCGAGCTTCAGCCAGCTCGTGCCCAACGCCTCGCGTGCCAGCTGTGCGGCAAAGACCGCCTCTTCAGCGGTCTTTGCACCAGACGTATTGGGCAGCAGGGTCACACCGGCCTCAAGCAGTGGCGCAAGAATGGCATCGTTATGATTACGCAGATCCACGCGCTTCATCGCCAGCGTCACCAGTTGGCTGCCGCTCTCGCGGATGGCGTTTACCATCAACTGTGGAGAGGCGAATTTTCCTGTACCGGTAAATAGATGTGAATCAAAGGTTTTATCAGCAATACGTAGCATCTCACCCTCCCGCAATGACCTGAAAAAGCAGGATCTGATCGCCGTCGCGCACCTGCTGAAGCTCCCACTGCTCGCGCGGCAGGACCTGTTGGTTAAGTGCCAGCGCCACGCCAGGTTTTAGCTGCTGCAACTGGTCAAGCAGTGTGGCGATGGTTAACCCGTCCACACACTGCATCGGTTCGTCGTTAAACAGAATTCGCATGATGTCCCCCGCAGACACGGCATCCGCTGGCGCGTTGTAACGCCAGTTGCCGCCAGCCCCCGACGCGAGCATCAAAAAGCCGCAGCGTATTGCGTGGGGTTTCCATACCGCTCAGCAGTTTGATGGCTTCAAGCGCCTGCAAGGTACCCATCACGCCGACCACCGGGCCGAGAATACCGGCCGTGCGACAGTTACGCTGGGGCTCATCGTCATCAGCCCACAGGCAGCGATAGCAGCCTTGCGTCCACGGTGGCGTCAGCACCATGAGCTGTCCGCCAAAACCCACTGCGCTGGCGGTAATTAACGGTGTGTTGAGGGCAACACAAGCCGCGTTTATCGCCTGACGTGTGGCCATATTGTCGGTGCAATCCAGCACCACGTCGGCACGATCAACTTCGTGGCGAAGGCTTTCGCCTGCGAGTTTTTCCCTCAAGGCGACAAGCTCAATATCAGGATTCAGTCTGGCGAGCCGCTGCTTTGTCACCTCTGCTTTTGACTGACCGAGATCGTCCATCGTGAACAGGGTTTGCCGTTGTAAATTGCTTAAGTGGATATCGTCATCGTCAGCTAATACCAGCGTTCCAATCCCCGCCCCCGTCAGATATTGCGCCGCCGGCGCACCTAAACCGCCAAGACCAATAATCAGTACCCGGCTGGCGAGCAATTTTTGCTGCCCGTCGATGGCGATATCGTCCAGCATGATTTGGCGGCTATAACGCATGAAGTCACTGTCATTCATCGCCCGCTCCTGCCAGTTGCAATAGCTGTGCTGTGGCTACCTGCCAGTCTGAAGCCTGAGTAATCGCGCTGACCACCGCAACACTCCCGACGCCGGTTTTCAGTACCGCAGGGACACGTTCAAGGCTAATGCCACCGATGGCGACGGTCGGGTAATCTGCCAGTCGTTCAATATGACGAGTCAGTTGCTCAAGACCCTGCGGCGCGGAGGGCATCTGCTTGGTTTGCGTCGGAAAAACATGTCCGAGCGCGATATAGGACGGTCGTGCCGCCAGCGCCATGTCGATCTCCATATCGTCATGTGTCGAAACGCCCAGGCGTAAACCGGCGTTGCGGATGGCGATGAGATCGGTGGTTTCCAGATCCTCCTGGCCCAGATGCACGCCATACGCCTGATGCTTAATGGCCAGTCGCCAGTAATCGTTGATAAACAAGCGAGCGCCATAACGGCGCCCCAGCGCTATGGCATGTGCCACGTCAGTCTCAACGTCTTCATCGCGTTTATCTTTGATGCGTAGCTGGAGCGTTTTAACGCCCGCCTGAAGCAGCCGCTCGATCCACGCCACGCTGTCTACTACGGGGTAAAGACCTAAGCGAAAGGGGACGGAGGGAAAATCGGGCTGATACATTATGCCTTCTCCTTTTTAAGGTAGATTTCACCACCTTTCGCGCGGAAGTTTTCTGACATATCGGCCATACCCACTTCGATAGCCTGTTTCGCGGCGTAATCGCGCACTTCCTGGCTGATTTTCATCGAGCAGAATTTTGGTCCGCACATGGAACAGAAGTGCGCCACTTTGCCAGATTCCTGCGGCAGGGTTTCGTCGTGATACGCGCGTGCGGTGAAGGGGTCGAGCGCGAGGTTAAACTGATCTTCCCAGCGAAATTCAAAGCGCGCTTTAGACATGGCGTTATCGCGGATTTGCGCGCCCGGATGGCCTTTCGCCAGGTCAGCGGCGTGAGCGGCAATTTTATAGGTAATTAATCCCTGTTTGACATCTTCTTTGTTGGGTAAGCCCAGGTGTTCTTTTGGCGTGACGTAACAGAGCATCGCGCAGCCAAACCAGCCGATCATTGCTGCGCCAATGCCTGAGGTGAAGTGGTCGTAGCCCGGCGCGATATCCGTCGTTAACGGCCCCAGCGTATAGAACGGCGCTTCGTGGCAGTGCTCCAGCTCTTCGGTCATGTTGCGGCGAATCATCTGCATCGGGACGTGGCCTGGACCTTCGATCATCACCTGCACGTCATATTCCCACGCGATTTTGGTCAGTTCGCCCAGCGTATGCAGCTCGGCAAATTGCGCTTCATCGTTGGCATCGCGAATGGAGCCAGGACGCAACCCATCGCCCAACGAAAGAGATACATCGTAGGCCGCACAGATTTCGCAAATTTCGCGGAAGTGTTCGTAGAGGAAATTTTCCTGATGATGTGACAGGCACCATTTCGCCATGATAGAGCCCCCGCGCGAGACAATTCCGGTCAGACGCGTGGCGGTCATCGGGACGTAGCGCAGCAGTACGCCTGCGTGAATGGTGAAGTAATCAACGCCTTGTTCCGCCTGCTCAAGTAACGTGTCGCGGAACGCTTCCCAGGTCAGATGTTCCGCGATCCCGTTGACCTTCTCCAGTGCCTGATAGATCGGCACGGTTCCGATAGGAACGGGGCTGTTTCGCAAAATCCACTCGCGGGTTTCGTGGATGTAGCGCCCGGTAGAGAGATCCATGACCGTGTCTGCCCCCCAGCGTGTAGACCACACCAGCTTCTCGACCTCTTCTTCAATGGATGACGTCACGGCGGAGTTGCCGATATTGGCGTTAACTTTCACCAGGAAATTACGGCCAATAATCATTGGTTCAGATTCTGGGTGATTAATATTGGCGGGGATGATGGCGCGACCTGCTGCCACTTCGTTACGGACAAACTCGGGCGTGATGTTCTCCGGCAGGCGCGCGCCAAAACCTTCACCCGGATGCTGGTGGCGAAGCACTTCGCTGCGAATACGTTCACGGCCCATATTTTCGCGAATCGCGATAAATTCCATTTCCGGGGTCACAATACCCTGGCGGGCATAATGCAGCTGCGTGACGCATTTTCCTGATTTCGCACGTTTTGGCGTCAGCAGACCGGTAAAGCGCAGTTCATCAAGCCCCTCATCTGCAAGGCGTTCTTGAGTGTATGCGGAACTGCGAACGGTGAGCGCCACGGTGTCATTACGCGCGTCAATCCAGGGCTGGCGCAGTTTTGCCAGCCCTTGTTGAACGTTGATGGCAACGTCGGTATCACCATAGGGGCCGGAGGTGTCATACACCGGGACCGCTTCGTTATCCTCAAACTGCGGATTTTCTTTGCTGCCGCCGAGAAGCGTCGGACTGAGCTGGATCTCACGCATGGGCACGCGGATATCAGCCTGTGAACCGGTAATATAAATGCGTTTTGAGCTCGGGAAAGCAGTGCCTTCGAGCGTATCGATGAAGTGTTGTGCTTGTGCGCGCTGTTCGCGGCGGGTCAATTTTGCAGACATAGCTCATTCCATAAAAGTAAAGGAAGTGGCTTGTCAGACAACGGATGAACCAAGAGGAGATTACACTTCATCACTCAAGCGGCCTCTGCGCTGGCTGCCTTCGTTCACCTCAGTCACTTACTCGGTAAGCTCCTGGGGAGATGCAACTTGAATGGTTTTGTGTAATGGGTTTTGACTCTTGTTCCCTTCGCAGGTATTAACCTGATCAGGTTCCGCGGATCCCGAATTAACGGTCTCAGCCCGGCTTACGCACTGGGCACTCCGACAAGAATTTACACGTATTCTTCATCTGTCCAAAAAGCAGCGTGAAAAATTTCGTGTAATGCCCCTCCAGAGAGGGTCGTGTTTGTAAACTACGCGTTAACGATTAATAACTCAAGCAGGTCGCGCGACGTTATCTTCGTTACTGGCTTTCAAATTGTGGTCCAGCACGAGGGCAATCAGCTTATCTTCCAGCGTAAATCGCCCTTCCAGGGCTTCGCCCAGATCGGACAGCACCTGCTGTAATTCCAGATAGTTATCCTGGTCGATCGCGTTTTCGAGCGCGGAGTCGTAATAATCCATAATCTGCTGGGTGTTCGCTTCCAGCTGCGGATAGAGTTTTGTCGCCGCTAAATACGGATTCGTTCCTTCCATTTCACGGATAATACGTTCATAAATATTGAAATGGCCGTCGGAAAGGTAATCCACCAGACTCTGACAAAAATTATCCAGCGCTTTTTCATTCAGGCGCATATAGGATTCTTTGCCAGGCTTAATGCCAACCAGATTATAGTAGGCAACAAGCAATTGTTTACGCACGTGCAGCCAGCGATCGACCAATTTATTACTTCCTCCAACGCGCTCTGTCAGGCTTTCTAGCTGGTTTAGCATGTTTGACTCCGCAAGGTTAAGGTTAAAAGCTGCCCGCCTAAATTTGTAAGAATATTGTTATCAACATGCCTGTGAAGCGAAGGTAGTGCAATAGATATGGATCGTATAATTGAAAAATTAGATCGTGGCTGGTGGATCGTCAGCCATGAGCAAAAATTATGGTTGCCCGCCGGAGAGTTACCTTACGGCGAAGCCGGGCAATTCGATCTTGTGGGGCAATCGGCATTAAAGATCGGTGAATGGCAGGGCGATGCTGTGTGGTTGATCCAACAGAATCGCCGTCAGGATATGGGATCGGTACGTCAGGTGATGGATCATGATGCGGGGCTGTTTCAGCTGGCCGGACGCGGGGTGCAGTTAGCCGAATTCTACCGTTCGCATAAGTTCTGCGGTTATTGCGGTCATCCTATGCATCCAAGTAAAACCGAATGGGCGCTACTGTGCAGCCACTGCCGTGAGCGCTATTACCCGCAAATTGCACCGTGCATCATCGTTGCTATTCGTCGTGATGATTCGATTTTACTGGCGCAGCATGTCCGCCACCGGAATGGTATTCACACGGTACTGGCTGGATTTGTTGAGGTCGGCGAAACGCTTGAGCAAACCGTCGCGCGTGAAGTGATGGAAGAGAGCGGGATTAAAGTCAAAAATCTGCGTTACGTTACCTCTCAACCGTGGCCCTTCCCGATGTCACTGATGACGGCCTTTATGGCTGACTATGACAGCGGCGAGATCGTTATCGACCCGAAAGAGTTGCTGGAAGCAAACTGGTATCGCTACGACAATTTACCGCTGTTACCGCCACCGGGCACCGTGGCGCGTCGCCTGATAGAAGATACCGTGGCAATGTGTCGGGCCGACTATGAAGCCTGAATGACGTGATACACTAGCGGCAAGATGCTTAAGGAACCTGCAAAATGACCGAACTGAAGAACGATCGTTATCTGCGTGCGCTGCTGCGCCAACCCGTTGATGTTACCCCGGTGTGGATGATGCGCCAGGCAGGCCGCTATCTTCCGGAATATAAAGCTACGCGTGCGCAGGCGGGCGATTTTATGTCGCTGTGCAAAAATGCGGAGCTGGCCTGTGAAGTGACGCTTCAGCCACTGCGCCGTTTCCCGCTTGATGCGGCGATCCTTTTTTCAGATATCCTGACTATCCCGGATGCCATGGGGCTTGGGCTGTATTTCGAAACGGGCGAAGGTCCGCGCTTTACGTCTCCTGTTAAGAGCAAAGCCGATATTGATAAGCTGCCGATTCCGGATCCTGAAGATGAACTGGGTTACGTGATGAACGCGGTACGCACCATTCGTCGCGAGCTAAAAGGCGAAGTACCGCTGATTGGTTTTTCCGGTAGCCCATGGACGCTGGCGACCTATATGGTTGAAGGCGGCAGTAGCAAAGCCTTTACCGTTATTAAAAAGATGATGTATGCCGAGCCGCTGGCCCTGCACGCGTTGCTTGATAAGCTGGCGAAAAGCGTCACGCTGTATCTCAATGCGCAGATTAAAGCGGGCGCGCAGTCGGTGATGATCTTTGATACCTGGGGCGGCGTGCTCACCGGGCGCGATTATCAGCAGTTCTCTCTCTATTACATGCACAAAATTATCGATGGCCTGCTACGTGAAAATGAAGGTCGTCGTGTGCCGGTAACGCTGTTCACCAAAGGCGGCGGACAATGGCTGGAAGCCATGGCGGCCACCGGTTGCGATGCGCTGGGCCTTGACTGGACCACTGATATTGCCGACGCACGTCGTCGCGTGGGCGACACCGTCGCGCTGCAGGGCAACATGGACCCGTCTATGCTTTACGCTCAGCCTGCACGTATCGAAGAAGAGGTTGCGTCTATACTTGCAGGTTTCGGTCAGGGCGAAGGTCACGTCTTCAACCTGGGTCACGGAATTCATCAGGATGTACCGCCAGAGCACGCTGGCGCGTTTGTGGAGGCGGTGCACCGACATTCTGCCCAGTATCATCTGTAAGGAGTTGTTATGGATCTCGCGTCGTTACGCGCTCAGCAAATCGAACTTGCCTCGTCAGTGATCCGTGAGGATGGTCTGGATAAGGATCCGCCGCAGTTGATCGCCGGCGCCGACGTGGGATTTGAGCAGGGTGGTGACGTGACGCGAGCGGCGATGGTGCTGTTGACGTATCCCTCGCTGGAACTGGTTGAATATAAGGTGGCGCGAATCGCCACCACCATGCCGTACATTCCTGGCTTTCTCTCCTTTCGTGAATATCCCGCGCTGCTGGCAGCGTGGGAACAACTCTCGCAAAAACCCGATCTGCTGTTCGTTGATGGTCATGGGATTTCCCATCCTCGTCGTCTGGGCGTGGCCAGCCATTTTGGTTTGCTGGTGGATGTCCCGACAATTGGCGTGGCGAAAAAGCGCCTGTGTGGGAAATTTGAGCCACTTTCTGCTGAGCCGGGCGCGCTGGCACCGTTGATGGATAAAGGCGAACAGCTGGCGTGGGTCTGGCGCAGCAAAGCACGATGCAATCCGCTGTTCGTGGCGACAGGGCATCGCGTGAGCACAGACAGTGCGCTTGCGTGGGTGCAGCGTTGTATGAAAGGTTACCGTTTACCAGAGCCGACGCGCTGGGCTGATGCGGTCGCATCGGCGCGCCCGGCTTTTATTCGTTGGCAGGAAATTCAGCCTTGATTCAGGTAAACTGCCGCTAATTTCCGATTCGAGACATCATCATGTTACAAAACCCGATTCATCTGCGCCTTGAGAAGCTGGAAAGCTGGCAGCATGTCACCTTTATGGCTTGCCTGTGCGAGCGCATGTATCCCAATTATGCGACGTTCTGCAAGGAAACCGAATTTGGTGAAGGCCAGATTTATCGCCGTATTCTCGACCTGATCTGGGAAACACTGACGGTTAAAGACGCGAAGGTGAACTTTGACTCCCAGCTCGAAAAGCTGGAAGAGGCGATCCCATCGGCGGATGACTACGATATGTATGGTGTCTATCCAGCGATCGACGCCTGCGTGGCATTGAGTGAACTGGTGCATTCGCGTTTAAGCGGTGAAACCCTGGAGCACGCCATCGAAGTGAGTAAGGCGTCGATTACCACCGTTGCGATGCTGGAAATGACGCAGGAAGGTCGTGAAATGACCGATGAAGAGCTGAGAGTGAACCCTGCTGTTGAACAAGAATGGGACATTCAGTGGGAAATATTCCGACTTTTGGCCGACTGCGAAGAACGCGATATTGAACTGATAAAAGGCCTGCGCGCGGACTTACGCGAGGCGGGTGAGAGTAATATTGGTATAATTTTTAACCAGTGAGACAATAAAACGTGATTTAACGCCTGTTTTGTCGCACCTCTACTCTTCCCTTCTGCCCCCCGTCTGGTCTACATTTGGGGGGCGAAAAAAAGTGGCTATCGGTGCGTGTATGCAGGAGAGTGCTTTTTTGGCATTTTCGTCGCACTCGATGCTTAGCAAGCGATAAACACATTGAAAGGATAACTTATGAACAAGACTCAACTGATTGATGTAATTGCGGACAAGGCTGATCTGTCTAAAGTGCAGGCTAAAGCTGCACTGGAATCCACCCTGGCTGCTATTACTGAGTCTCTGAAAGAAGGCGATGCTGTACAACTGGTTGGTTTCGGTACCTTCAAAGTGAACCACCGCGCTGAGCGTACTGGCCGCAACCCGCAGACCGGTAAAGAAATCAAAATTGCTGCTAACGTACCAGCATTTGTTTCTGGTAAAGCACTGAAAGACGCAGTTAAGTAAGCCGCGTGGCAGTGAACAGTTTTAACAAGGGGGCGGTTTCGCCCCTTTTGTCTGTCTGGCGCTCAACGTTGGCGCTGGCAGGCGTGCTGTTGCTCTCGGCCTGTAGCCATGACTCTGCTTTGCCGCCATTCACCGCGAGTGGATACGCAGGCGATCAGGGTGCGGTGCGAATTTGGCGTAAAGACGTCAATGGTGAAGTCCATCTCCTTTCTGCATTCAGTCCCTGGCACAAGGGCAATACCTCTACAGCGGAATACCGCTGGCAGGATGATGCGCTGTCGCTGATTGAGCTCAACATCTACAGTAAAACGCCTGAACACATTCGTGTCCGGTTTGATAGTCGCGGCGAGCTGAGCTTCATGCAGCGCGAAGTTGACGGCCAAAAACAGCAGCTTTCGAGCGATCAAATCGCCTTATACCGTTATCGTGCCGACCAAATCCGTCAGACCAGCGATGCGCTGCGTCAGGGGCGCGTTGTGCTGCATCAGGGGCGCTGGCATGCCGATGGCTCGGTGACCACCTGCGAAGGTCAAACGGTGAAACCCGATTTGGACACGTGGGCAAAGGAACACATCGAAAGGCGTCAACGTCATTCGTCAATAGAAGTGAGTGTGGCCTGGCTTGAAGCATCCGAAGGTTCGCAGCTGTTGCTGGTGGCAAATGAAGATTTTTGTACCTGGCAGCCGACAGAAAAAAACTTCTGATTGAAAACCCCCTCCAGACGGAGAGGGCTAGCGTAAATTACTCGCCTTGCTCGCGTGCAATTGCACGATAACCGATGTCGCTGCGGCTAAAGCTGCCGTCCCAGTGAATATCGGCCATTAACGCATACGCACGCTTCTGCGCTTCCGCGACCGTATTTCCCAGCGCCGTTGCGCACAGAACGCGCCCGCCGTTGGTCACTACGCGATCGTCGTCAGACAGTTTCGTCCCGGCGTGGAACACTTTACCGCCGTCGACTTCTTCCAGCGGCAGACCGTGGATTTCGTCGCCGTTGCGGTAATCACCGGGATAACCGCCCGCAGCAATCACCACGCCCAGAGAAGCACGATCGTCCCACTCGGATGTTTTTTCATCCAGCTTGCCTTCGCATGCAGCCAGACACAGTTCAACCAGATCGGACTTCATGCGCAGCATGATTGGCTGCGTTTCAGGGTCACCAAAGCGGCAGTTGAATTCGATAACTTTTGGATTGCCCTGTTTGTCGATCATCAGACCAGCGTACAGGAAACCGGTATAGGTATTGCCTTCCGCGGCCATGCCTTTGACGGTTGGCCAGATGATACGGTCCATGGTGCGCTGGTGAACGTCATCAGTCACAACCGGTGCCGGAGAGTAAGCGCCCATTCCGCCGGTGTTTGGACCGGTGTCTGCATCGCCAACGCGTTTGTGATCCTGGCTGGTGGCCATCGGCAGAACGTGCTCGCCGTCAACCATGACAATAAAGCTGGCCTCTTCACCGTCGAGGAACTCTTCAATCACGATACGATGACCCGCATCGCCAAAGGCGTTACCCGCCAGCATATCCTGAACGGCAGCTTCGGCTTCTTCGAGCGTCATCGCAACGATAACGCCTTTACCGGCCGCCAGACCGTCGGCCTTGATGACGATCGGTGCACCTTTTTCACGCAAATAAGCCAGCGCAGGTTCGACTTCAGTAAAGTTCTGATATTCGCCCGTCGGGATTTTATGACGCGCGAGGAAATCTTTAGTGAACGCTTTAGAGCCTTCCAGCTGCGCAGCACCTTCGGTTGGGCCAAAGATTTTCAGACCCGCGGCGCGGAATGCATCAACAACGCCAATCACCAGCGGTGCTTCTGGACCGACGATGGTGAGATCGATTTTCTCGCTCTGCGCAAAATTCAGCAGCGCCGGAATATCGGTTACACCGATAGCCACATTCTGCAGAGTGGGCTCCAGTGCCGTACCGGCGTTACCCGGCGCGACAAAAACGGTGCTCACCCGCGGCGACTGCGCTGCTTTCCATGCCAGAGCGTGCTCGCGCCCGCCGTTACCAATGACTAATACTTTCATTACTGACTCCGGGATTAATGGCGGAAGTGACGCATATCGGTGAAGATCATGGCGATGCCGTGTTCGTCAGCGGCGGCGATGACTTCGTCATCACGAATGGATCCGCCCGGCTGGATAACACAGGTCACGCCAACGGCTGCTGCTGCATCAATGCCGTCGCGGAACGGGAAGAAGGCATCAGATGCCATTGCGGAGCCTTTTACTTCCAGGCCTTCATCGCTGGCTTTGATACCGGCGATTTTGGCAGAGTAAACGCGGCTCATCTGGCCTGCGCCTATGCCGATCGTCATATTCTCTTTCGAATATACAATCGCGTTGGATTTAACAAATTTGGCGACCTTCCAGCAGAACAGCGCGTCACGCAGTTCCTGTTCGGTTGGTTGACGTTGGCTAACGACGCGCAGGTCGCCCGCAGTCACCATACCTAAATCGCGATCCTGAACAAGCAGACCACCATTAACACGTTTGAAATCCAGGCCTGGAACACGCTCTGCCCACTGGCCACAAACCAGTACGCGAACGTTTTGTTTGGCTGCGGTGATTTTAAGGGCTTCTTCCGTTGCGGAAGGCGCGATGATCACTTCAACAAACTGGCGGGAAATAATGGCTTGTGCCGTCTCGGCATCAAGTTCGCGGTTGAACGCGATAATGCCGCCGAATGCGGACGTCGGATCGGTTTTGTAAGCCCGGTCGTAGGCTTCAAGGATAGATGTGCTGACGGCAACGCCACACGGATTTGCATGTTTCACGATGACGCATGCTGGCTCACTGAACTCTTTCACGCACTCCAGCGCCGCATCGGTATCAGCGATGTTGTTATAAGAGAGGGCTTTGCCTTGAACCTGTTGAGCGGTTGCGACGGATGCCTCTTTAATTTCTTCTTCTATATAGAAGGCAGCGTTCTGGTGGCTGTTTTCGCCGTAACGCATATCCTGCTTCTTAATGAAGTTCAAATTCAGGGTACGTGGGAAACGACCAGAAGGTTCGTTGCTTTCGCCGTGATAGGCCGGGACCAGGCTACCAAAGTAGTTAGCGATCATGCTGTCGTAAGCGGCAGTGTGTTCAAACGCTTTGATGGCGAGGTCAAAACGGGTCGCCAGTAGAAGAGAACCTTCGTTGGCATCCATTTCTTTAATAATGACGTCGTAGTCACTGCTCTTTACTACGATGGCAACATCTTTATGGTTCTTCGCCGCGGAGCGCACCATGGTCGGGCCACCGATATCGATATTCTCAACGGCATCTTCCAGTGAGCAGTTTTCGCGGGCGACGGTTTGGGCGAACGGATAAAGGTTAACGACCACCATATCGATCGGGGCGATGTCGTGTTGCTCCATAATGCCGTCGTCCTGGCCGCGACGACCAAGAATGCCGCCGTGTACTTTCGGATGCAGGGTCTTTACGCGTCCATCCATCATTTCCGGGAAACCGGTGTAATCGGACACTTCGGTTACCGGCAGACCTTTATCTGCTAACAGGCGAGCGGTGCCGCCAGTGGATAGCAGCTCTACACCACGTGCAGAAAGTGCCTGAGCGAATTCGACGATACCGGCTTTGTCAGAAACACTGAGCAGAGCGCGGCGGACTGGACGACGTTGTTGCATGGTAAATCCCCTGGATTTCACGATGACAGAGAGTGTTAGATGAATTTTTCGCAAAAAACTCATCTAACACCCCTAACGGGGCATCCTTGTTTAGCGCGTGCATTTTAACGAAAACGTTTGCGCACCGCTCGTGATTTTTCAAATTTTCGCAGCATTGTGGATAAGTCTGTGTGAAAACAGGTATAAGGCGGGGTTTTGCTGTGGAATGCAGCAGTCAGTCATTTTTCTGTCATTTAAGTATTGCGGATGATCGAGAACTCCCTATAATGCGCCTCCATCGACACGGCAGATGTGAATCACTTCACACAAACAGCCGGTTCGGTTGAAGAGAAAAATCCTGAAATAAAGGATTGACTCTGAAAGAGGAAAGCGTAATATACGCCACCTCGCAACGGTGAGCGAAAGCCGCGTTGCACTGCTCTTTAACAATTTATCAGACAATCTGTGTGGGCACTCAAAGTGACATGGATTCTAAACGTCTTCGGACGCTAAATGAATACCAAAGTCTCTGAGTGAACATACGTAATTCATTACGAAGTTTAATTCAAGAGCATCAAACTTAAATTGAAGAGTTTGATCATGGCTCAGATTGAACGCTGGCGGCAGGCCTAACACATGCAAGTCGAGCGGTAGCACAGAGAGCTTGCTCTCGGGTGACGAGCGGCGGACGGGTGAGTAATGTCTGGGAAACTGCCTGATGGAGGGGGATAACTACTGGAAACGGTAGCTAATACCGCATAATGTCGCAAGACCAAAGAGGGGGACCTTCGGGCCTCTTGCCATCAGATGTGCCCAGATGGGATTAGCTAGTAGGTGGGGTAATGGCTCACCTAGGCGACGATCCCTAGCTGGTCTGAGAGGATGACCAGCCACACTGGAACTGAGACACGGTCCAGACTCCTACGGGAGGCAGCAGTGGGGAATATTGCACAATGGGCGCAAGCCTGATGCAGCCATGCCGCGTGTATGAAGAAGGCCTTCGGGTTGTAAAGTACTTTCAGCGAGGAGGAAGGCATTGTGGTTAATAACCACAGTGATTGACGTTACTCGCAGAAGAAGCACCGGCTAACTCCGTGCCAGCAGCCGCGGTAATACGGAGGGTGCAAGCGTTAATCGGAATTACTGGGCGTAAAGCGCACGCAGGCGGTCTGTCAAGTCGGATGTGAAATCCCCGGGCTCAACCTGGGAACTGCATTCGAAACTGGCAGGCTAGAGTCTTGTAGAGGGGGGTAGAATTCCAGGTGTAGCGGTGAAATGCGTAGAGATCTGGAGGAATACCGGTGGCGAAGGCGGCCCCCTGGACAAAGACTGACGCTCAGGTGCGAAAGCGTGGGGAGCAAACAGGATTAGATACCCTGGTAGTCCACGCCGTAAACGATGTCGACTTGGAGGTTGTTCCCTTGAGGAGTGGCTTCCGGAGCTAACGCGTTAAGTCGACCGCCTGGGGAGTACGGCCGCAAGGTTAAAACTCAAATGAATTGACGGGGGCCCGCACAAGCGGTGGAGCATGTGGTTTAATTCGATGCAACGCGAAGAACCTTACCTACTCTTGACATCCAGAGAACTTAGCAGAGATGCTTTGGTGCCTTCGGGAACTCTGAGACAGGTGCTGCATGGCTGTCGTCAGCTCGTGTTGTGAAATGTTGGGTTAAGTCCCGCAACGAGCGCAACCCTTATCCTTTGTTGCCAGCGGTTCGGCCGGGAACTCAAAGGAGACTGCCAGTGATAAACTGGAGGAAGGTGGGGATGACGTCAAGTCATCATGGCCCTTACGAGTAGGGCTACACACGTGCTACAATGGCATATACAAAGAGAAGCGACCTCGCGAGAGCAAGCGGACCTCACAAAGTATGTCGTAGTCCGGATCGGAGTCTGCAACTCGACTCCGTGAAGTCGGAATCGCTAGTAATCGTAGATCAGAATGCTACGGTGAATACGTTCCCGGGCCTTGTACACACCGCCCGTCACACCATGGGAGTGGGTTGCAAAAGAAGTAGGTAGCTTAACCTTCGGGAGGGCGCTTACCACTTTGTGATTCATGACTGGGGTGAAGTCGTAACAAGGTAACCGTAGGGGAACCTGCGGTTGGATCACCTCCTTACCTGAAGAACCTGCCTTTGTAGTGTCCACACAGATTGTCTGATGAAAAGTAAATAGCAAGGCGTCTTGCGATTGAGACTTCAGTGTCCCCTTCGTCTAGAGGCCCAGGACACCGCCCTTTCACGGCGGTAACAGGGGTTCGAATCCCCTAGGGGACGCCACTTGCTGGTTTGTGAGTGAAAGTCGCCGACCTCTGTATCTCAAAACTGATTGCACTGTGTAAACAGTAAGTCATGTTTGAGATATTTGCTCTTTAAAAATCTGGATCAAGCTGAAAATTGAAACGACACACTGTGTCTGCTCTCCGTAATAAGAGCAGATAAGCGGTGTGTTCGAGTCTCTCAAATTTTCGCAACACTGCGGGTGTTTTACGAAACATCTTCGGGTTGTGAGGTTAAGCGACTAAGCGTACACGGTGGATGCCTAGGCAGTCAGAGGCGATGAAGGACGTGCTAATCTGCGATAAGCGTCGGTAAGGTGATATGAACCGTTATAACCGACGATTTCCGAATGGGGAAACCCAGTGCAATCCGTTGCACTATCGTTAAGTGAATACATAGCTTAACGAAGCGAACCAGGGGAACTGAAACATCTAAGTACCCTGAGGAAAAGAAATCAACCGAGATTCCCCCAGTAGCGGCGAGCGAACGGGGAACAGCCCAGAACCTGAATCAGTTTGTGTGTTAGTGGAAGCGTCTGGAAAGTCGCAGGGTACAGGGTGATACTCCCGTACACAAAAATGCACATACTGTGAGTTCGAAGAGTAGGGCGGGACACGTGGTATCCTGTCTGAATATGGGGGGACCATCCTCCAAGGCTAAATACTCCTGACTGACCGATAGTGAACCAGTACCGTGAGGGAAAGGCGAAAAGAACCCCGGCGAGGGGAGTGAAACAGAACCTGAAACCGTGTACGTACAAGCAGTGGGAGCCTTGATTTATCAGGGTGACTGCGTACCTTTTGTATAATGGGTCAGCGACTTATATTCTGTAGCAAGGTTAACCGTATAGGGGAGCCGAAGGGAAACCGAGTCTTAACTGGGCGTTAAGTTGCAGGGTATAGACCCGAAACCCGGTGATCTAGCCATGGGCAGGTTGAAGGTTGGGTAACACTAACTGGAGGACCGAACCGACTAATGTTGAAAAATTAGCGGATGACTTGTGGCTGGGGGTGAAAGGCCAATCAAACCGGGAGATAGCTGGTTCTCCCCGAAAGCTATTTAGGTAGCGCCTCGTGAACTCATCTTCGGGGGTAGAGCACTGTTTCGGCTAGGGGGCCATCCCGGCTTACCAACCCGATGCAAACTACGAATACCGAAGAATGTTATCACGGGAGACACACGGCGGGTGCTAACGTCCGTCGTGAAGAGGGAAACAACCCAGACCGCCAGCTAAGGTCCCAAAGTCACAGTTAAGTGGGAAACGATGTGGGAAGGCACAGACAGCCAGGATGTTGGCTTAGAAGCAGCCATCATTTAAAGAAAGCGTAATAGCTCACTGGTCGAGTCGGCCTGCGCGGAAGATGTAACGGGGCTAAACTGTGCACCGAAGCTGCGGCAGCGACGCTTATGCGTTGTTGGGTAGGGGAGCGTTCTGTAAGCCGTCGAAGGTGTCCTGTGAGGGATGCTGGAGGTATCAGAAGTGCGAATGCTGACATAAGTAACGATAAAGCGGGTGAAAAGCCCGCTCGCCGGAAGACCAAGGGTTCCTGTCCAACGTTAATCGGGGCAGGGTGAGTCGACCCCTAAGGCGAGGCCGAAAGGCGTAGTCGATGGGAAACAGGTTAATATTCCTGTACTCGGTGTTACTGCGAAGGGGGGACGGAGAAGGCTATGTTAGCCGGGCGACGGTTGTCCCGGTTTAAGCATGTAGGCGGAGCGTTTAGGTAAATCCGGACGCTTATTAACGCTGAGGTGTGATGACGAGGCACTACGGTGCTGAAGTAACAAATGCCCTGCTTCCAGGAAAAGCCTCTAAGCATCAGGTAACATCAAATCGTACCCCAAACCGACACAGGTGGTCAGGTAGAGAATACCAAGGCGCTTGAGAGAACTCGGGTGAAGGAACTAGGCAAAATGGTGCCGTAACTTCGGGAGAAGGCACGCTGATGGTAAGTGAAGCGACTTGCTCGTGGAGCTGAAATCAGTCGAAGATACCAGCTGGCTGCAACTGTTTATTAAAAACACAGCACTGTGCAAACACGAAAGTGGACGTATACGGTGTGACGCCTGCCCGGTGCCGGAAGGTTAATTGATGGGGTTAGCGGTAACGCGAAGCTCTTGATCGAAGCCCCGGTAAACGGCGGCCGTAACTATAACGGTCCTAAGGTAGCGAAATTCCTTGTCGGGTAAGTTCCGACCTGCACGAATGGCGTAATGATGGCCAGGCTGTCTCCACCCGAGACTCAGTGAAATTGAACTCGCTGTGAAGATGCAGTGTACCCGCGGCAAGACGGAAAGACCCCGTGAACCTTTACTATAGCTTGACACTGAACACTGGTCCTTGATGTGTAGGATAGGTGGGAGGCTTTGAAGCGTGGACGCCAGTCTGCGTGGAGCCAACCTTGAAATACCACCCTTTAATGGCTGGTGTTCTAACGTAGACCCGTAATCCGGGTTGCGGACAGTGTCTGGTGGGTAGTTTGACTGGGGCGGTCTCCTCCTAAAGAGTAACGGAGGAGCACGAAGGTTAGCTAATCCTGGTCGGACATCAGGAGGTTAGTGCAATGGCATAAGCTAGCTTGACTGCGAGAGTGACGGCTCGAGCAGGTGCGAAAGCAGGTCATAGTGATCCGGTGGTTCTGAATGGAAGGGCCATCGCTCAACGGATAAAAGGTACTCCGGGGATAACAGGCTGATACCGCCCAAGAGTTCATATCGACGGCGGTGTTTGGCACCTCGATGTCGGCTCATCACATCCTGGGGCTGAAGTAGGTCCCAAGGGTACGGCTGTTCGCCGTTTAAAGTGGTACGCGAGCTGGGTTTAGAACGTCGTGAGACAGTTCGGTCCCTATCTGCCGTGGGCGCTGGAGAATTGAGGGGGGCTGCTCCTAGTACGAGAGGACCGGAGTGGACGCATCACTGGTGTTCGGGTTGTCATGCCAATGGCATTGCCCGGTAGCTAAATGCGGAAAAGATAAGTGCTGAAAGCATCTAAGCACGAAACTTGCCCCGAGATGAGTTCTCCCTGACTCCTTTGAGAGTCCTGAAGGAACGTTGAAGACTACGACGTTGATAGGTCGGGTGTGTAAGCGTAGCGATACGTTGAGCTAACCGATACTAATGAACCGTGAGGCTTAACCTTACAACGCCGAAGCTGTTTTGGCGGAAAGAGACGATATTCAGCTTGATAACAGATTAATTGACGTGCAGAGATGCATGTTGATAACAGAATTTGCCTGGCGGCTTTAGCGCGGTGGTCCCACCTGACCCCATGCCGAACTCAGAAGTGAAACGCCGTAGCGCCGATGGTAGTGTGGGGTCTCCCCATGTGAGAGTAGGGAACTGCCAGGCATCAATAAAGAAGAACCCCGGTCCGCAAGGTCCGGGGTTTTTTGCTTGTGTTTTTTGGGTGAGCTGCGCAGAAAACAAGCCAGTCTGATACGTTGGCCAGATGTTTACTGCGTCTGTAGCCACTCCTCAATAAAATCGACAATCTCATCCATTCCCCCCGCCGTGAAACTTTCTCACCTTTCTCATACAGACTCGACATTCACATGAATCTTCGTTATTGTCAGCTATCTGGATGTCTAAACGTTTATACGTATGCTGTGAGGATTTAAGGCTATGCCGATTCGGGTGCAGGACGAGCTACCAGCCGTCAATTTTTTGCGAGAAGAAAACGTCTTTGTAATGAAGGCCTCGCGTGCGACAGGTCAGGAAATTCGTCCGCTGAAGGTCCTTATCCTCAATCTGATGCCCAAAAAAATCGAAACGGAAAACCAGTTCCTTCGCCTTCTTTCGAACTCACCGCTGCAGGTCGATGTTCAGCTTTTACGTATTGATGCACGCGAGTCACGCAACACCCCTTCTGAGCACCTCAACAACTTTTACTGTGATTTTGAAGATATCCGTAATGATAATTTCGATGGATTAATTGTGACCGGGGCACCGCTTGGTCTGGTCGAATTTAACGATGTCGCCTATTGGCCGCAGATCAAACAGGTGCTGGAGTGGGCGAAAGATCATGTGACTTCAACGCTATTTGTTTGTTGGGCCGTCCAGGCTGCACTGAATATTCTTTATGGCATCCCTAAACAGACGCGTTCAGACAAGCTGTCTGGCGTCTACGAACACCATATTCTGCATCCCCACGCGTTGTTGACGCGCGGTTTTGATGACTTTTTCCTGGCACCTCACTCGCGCTATGCTGATTTCCCGGCCGCGCTCATTCGCGATTACACCGATCTGGAAATCCTCGCCGAGACGGAAGATGGCGATGCTTATCTCTTTGCCAGCAGGGACAAGCGTATTGCCTTTGTCACGGGGCATCCTGAATACGATGCACATACGCTGGCAAGCGAGTTTTTCCGCGATGTTGAAGCAGGCCTGAGCCCGGAAGTGCCGTACAATTATTTCCCTAAAAACGATCCGCAAAACACGCCCAGAGCATCCTGGCGCAGCCACGGTAATTTGCTGTTTACCAACTGGCTCAATTATTACGTCTACCAGATCACGCCATACGATCTGCGACATATGAATCCAACGCTAGAATAATTGACTGACTCAAACGATCCTAAAGCGTTTCAGCTCTCCAGATAAGGCACCTTCGGGTGCCTTTTTTATTTCCGAAATACAAACCGACAACCAGAAAATATTTAACGCATTGTTAATCAGTGAGTTAAGTTCATTTAATTATTAAAATGGAAATTATTTTTGATTTTAGAAAAATAATAGATAGTCTTAACTCTGCTGAGCGAAAACTGTCCAACGATCTTTCGCTCGCACTGGATGAGTGTATTGGGATCTTTGATGAGGAGCAGCGTAATGACTCAACAGGCAACGACAGCAGACGAACTGGCCTTTAATCAGCCACACGGGGAGCAGGAAAAGCAGATTTTGACGCCAGAGGCTGTCGAATTTCTCGCTGAGCTGGTCACGCGCTTCGCGCCAAAGCGCCAAACGCTGCTGGCGGCGCGCATTCAGCAACAGCAGGATATAGATAACGGCAAACTGCCTGACTTTATTTCGGAAACTGCTTCCATTCGTGATTCGGCCTGGAAGATTCGCGGTATTCCTCAGGATTTGCAGGATCGTCGCGTTGAAATCACCGGCCCGGTTGAGCGCAAAATGGTCATTAACGCCATGAATGCCAACGTTAAAGTGTTTATGGCGGATTTCGAAGATTCGCTCGCACCGGACTGGCGCAAAGTGATTGAAGGGCAAATCAACTTGCGCGATGCGGTTAATGGGACGATCAGCTATACCAACGAAACCGGGAAAATCTACCAGCTCAAACCGGATCCTGCGGTCTTAATCTGCCGCGTACGAGGTCTACATCTGCCAGAAAAACACGTCACCTGGCGTGATGAACCGATTCCCGGCAGCCTGTTTGATTTTGCGTTGTACTTCTTCCACAACTATCAAAATTTGCTGGCAAAAGGCAGCGGTCCCTATTTTTATCTGCCAAAAACCCAGTCCTGGAAAGAAGCGGCCTGGTGGAGTGAAGTGTTTAGCTATGCGGAGGATCGCTTTAATTTACCGCGCGGGACCATCAAAGCCACACTGTTGATTGAAACATTGCCTGCGGTATTCCAGATGGATGAAATCCTGCACGCGTTGCGTGACCACATCACAGGACTGAACTGTGGGCGCTGGGACTACATTTTCAGCTACATCAAAACCCTGAAAAATCATCCTGACCGCGTTTTACCCGACCGTCAGGCGGTCACGATGGATAAACCTTTCCTGAACGCTTACTCGCGTTTACTGATAAAAACCTGCCACAAGCGCGGCGCATTCGCGATGGGCGGAATGGCTGCGTTTATTCCGAGCAAAGATGCCGAGCGCAACAATCAGGTGCTGAGCAAAGTAAAAGCGGATAAAGAGCTGGAAGCCCACAACGGTCACGACGGTACGTGGATTGCGCATCCAGGCCTTGCTGACACGGCAATGGACGTTTTTAACCGGACATTAGGCGATAACAAGAACCAGCTTTTCGTTAGTCGTGAAGACGATGCGCCTGTCACCGCAGAGGAACTCCTGGCACCCTGCGAAGGCGAACGAACTGAAGCCGGTATGCGCGCCAATATTCGCGTTGCCGTGCAGTACATCGAAGCGTGGATTTCAGGTAACGGCTGCGTACCGATTTACGGTCTGATGGAAGATGCCGCGACGGCTGAGATTTCGCGTACCTCCATCTGGCAGTGGATCCATCACCAGAAGACCCTCAGCAACGGCAAACCGGTGACGAAATCGCTGTTCCGCCAGATGCTGGCCGAAGAGCTGATGACCATCCAGGACGAGCTGGGCGAGCACCGCTTTAGCAGCGGTCGTTTCGACGACGCCGCGCGTCTGATGGAACATATCACGACGTCGGATGAATTAATCGACTTCCTCACCCTGCCAGGTTACCGCCTGCTTGCATAAATCCACCCCATAACAATACGGAGCATCTGCACATGAAAACGCGCACCCAACAAATCGAAGAATTACAAAAAGAGTGGACACAGCCGCGCTGGGAAGGCATTCAACGCCCGTATAGCGCAGAGGACGTGGTGAAATTACGCGGCTCGGTCAATCCTGAATGTACGCTTGCGCAGCTTGGTGCGGCCAAAATGTGGCGTCTGCTGCACGGTGAATCGAAAAAAGGGTACATCAATAGTCTCGGGGCGCTGACGGGCGGCCAGGCGTTACAGCAGGCGAAAGCGGGAATCGAAGCGGTCTATCTTTCCGGCTGGCAGGTGGCGGCCGATGCTAACCTGGCATCCAGCATGTATCCGGATCAGTCACTCTATCCGGCTAACTCTGTGCCATCGGTTGTCGATCGGATCAACAACACATTTCGTCGTGCCGATCAGATCCAATGGTCTTCGGGGATTGAGCCAAACGATCCGCGTTATGTCGATTATTTCCTGCCGATCGTTGCCGATGCAGAAGCCGGTTTTGGCGGCGTACTGAACGCGTTTGAGCTGATGAAATCCATGATTGAAGCCGGTGCAGCGGCCGTTCATTTTGAAGATCAGCTGGCGTCCGTGAAGAAGTGTGGGCATATGGGTGGCAAAGTATTGGTGCCAACTCAGGAAGCCATTCAGAAACTGGTCGCCGCGCGTCTGGCAGCAGATGTACTGGGTGTCCCGACGCTGGTTATCGCCCGTACCGATGCCGACGCCGCTGACCTGATCACTTCCGACTGTGATGCTTACGACAGCGAATTTATTACCGGTGAGCGTACCAGCGAAGGCTTCTATCGTACTCATGCGGGTATCGAACAGGCGATCAGCCGTGGTCTGGCTTATGCCCCGTATGCGGACCTGGTGTGGTGTGAAACCTCCACGCCGGATCTGGCGCTGGCGAAACGCTTTGCCGATGCCATTCACGCAAAATACCCCGGCAAACTGCTGGCCTATAACTGCTCGCCCTCGTTTAACTGGCAGAAGAATCTGGATGACAGCACCATCGCCAGCTTCCAGCAGCAGTTGTCCGAGATGGGCTACAAATATCAATTTATTACGCTCGCGGGCATTCACAGCATGTGGTTTAACATGTTCGACCTGGCGCATGCCTACGCGCAGGGTGAAGGGATGCGCCACTATGTCGAAAAAGTGCAGCAGCCGGAATTTGCTTCGAGTCAAAAAGGTTACACCTTCGCCTCTCATCAGCAGGAAGTGGGCACGGGCTACTTCGACAAAGTCACCACTATTATTCAGGGCGGCGCCTCATCCGTCACCGCCTTGACCGGCTCGACCGAAGAATCACAGTTCTAACCGCATTTTTCCCTCTCCCTCCGGGAGGGGGCGAGGGAAAACTATGTCGCGAGGTCTGGAGTTACTGATTGCACAAACCATTCTGCAGGGCTTTGATGCGCAGTATGGTCGTTTTCTGGAGGTCACGTCAGGCGCACAGCAGCGCTTTGAGCACGCCGACTGGCACGCCGTTCAGCAAGCCATGAAGCAGCGTATTCACCTTTACGATCACCATGTTGGTCTCGTCGTGGAGCAGTTACGTTGCATCACCGAGGGTAAAAGCACCGATGCGGATTTTCTGCTGCGTGTGAAAGAGCATTACACCCATTTATTACCGGATTACCCGCGCTTCGAGATTGCGGAGAGCTTTTTCAACTCCGTCTATTGTCGGTTATTTGACCACCGCTCGTTATCTCCTGAGCGGTTATTTATTTTCAGTTCTCAGCCGGAGCGCCGCTTTCGGGCGATTCCCCGTCCACTGGCGAAAGATTTTTTTCCCGAACCGGGTTGGGAAAATGCCCTCAACAACGTGTTGTCAGATTTACCCCTGCGACTGCCCTGGCAGAATAAAGCACGTGATGTCGGCTACATCGCTGCACATCTGATCGACACCTTGGGTGAAGAGACGTTGCGCCACAGCCACTTACAGGTCGCAAACGAACTGTTTTTCCGTAACAAAGCGGCATGGCTGGTTGGCAAACTCATCACACCGGAAGCCACGATCCCTTTTTTACTGCCCATCCATCGCTCTGATGACGGCGAACTGTTTGTTGATACCTGCCTGACGACCAGCGCGGAGGCCAGTATTGTCTTCGGTTTCGCCCGCTCGTATTTCATGGTCTATGCCCCGCTTCCCGCCGCCCTGGTCGAATGGCTACGCGAGATATTACCTGTCAAAACCACCGCCGAACTCTACATGGCGATTGGTTGCCAGAAGCACGCTAAGACCGAAAGCTATCGCGAATATTTGCACTACATCACCAGCACCGATGAGCAGTTTATTGAAGCGCCGGGTATCCGCGGCATGGTGATGCTGGTGTTCACGCTGCCCGGTTTTGACCGCGTGTTTAAAGTCATTAAAGATCAGTTTGCCCCACAAAAAGAGATGACGGCGGCGCACGTTCGCGCCTGTTATCAGCTGGTGAAAGAGCACGATCGCGTCGGGCGCATGGCGGACACGCAAGAGTTTGAAAACTTTGTGCTGGATAAGCGCCAGATCGATCCCACGCTGATGGCGTTACTCCTTCAGGAAGCGCCGGGTAAAATCACCGATTTGGGCGATAAAATTGCTATCAGCCATCTTTATATTGAACGTCGCATGGTGCCGCTAAATATCTGGCTAGAGCAGGTTGAAGGCGCGCAATTGCGCGATGCAATTGAAGAGTACGGCAACGCGATCCGCCAGCTTGCCGCTGCCAATATTTTCCCCGGCGACATGCTGTTTAAAAACTTTGGCGTGACCCGTCACGGACGCGTGGTGTTCTACGATTACGACGAAATTTGCTACATGACTGAAGTAAATTTCCGCACCATTCCAGCAGCGAGATATCCAGAGGATGAACTCGCCAGCGAGCCGTGGTACAGCGTCTCGCCGGGCGATGTCTTCCCGGAGGAGTTTCGCCACTGGCTCTGCGCCGACCCGCGCATCGGGCCGCTCTTTGAAGAGATGCACGACGATCTGTTCCACGCCGATTACTGGCGCGGTCTGCAAACGCGAATCAAACAGGGGCATGTCGAAGATGTGTACGCGTACCGCAAACGGCAGCGCTTTTGCCAGCGAGAATAAAGCAGAACGGCATCCCCGTTGCCGATTTAGTGTCTTCTCCTCTCCCGTGGGAGAGGGCCGGGGTGAGGGCATCAGGCCGCACACAGTAAAAGTAAACGGCATCCCCGTTGCCGATTTAGTGTCTTCTCCCTCTCCCCGTGGGAGAGGGCCGGGGTGAGGGCATCAGGCCGCACAGAGTAAAAGCATACAGCAACCCGGTTGCCGTTTTAGTGTCTTCTCCCTCTCCCCGTGGGAGAGGGCTGGCTGAGGGCATCAGGCCGCACAGAGTAAAAGCAAACAGCAACCCGGTTGCCGTTTTAGTGTCTTCTCCCTCTCCCCGTGGGAGAGGGTTGGGGTGAGGGCATCAAGCCGCAAAAGCCTTAACGAATCCCGCCATAGGCCAGCGTCACTTCTTTGGCCGCTTTGATCACCAGCGCACCCAACTCCGTTACGCTATCGTCAGTCACGCGTGAAATCGGTCCGGAAATGGAGATCGCGGCAAACGGCTCGCGATGCTCATCAAAAATACATGCCGCAATGCAGCGCAGGCCAAGCGCGTGCTCTTCATCGTCAAACGAGTAGCCGCGTTTGCGGGTCTGGGCTAAATCTTCTTTCAGATGTACCGGTGAAACCAGGGTGGCATGCGTATAGGCATGCAGCCCTTTTCGATGCAGCAGGCCAGTGACTTGCTCCTCACTGAGCTGCGACAGGAACGCTTTCCCCGCGCCAGAAGCGTGCATGGGCAGCTTGCCGCCAATCGGCGCAGACATACGCATCAACTGCGTACATTGTACCTGGTCGATAATAATCGCCTGATGATCGCTCTGGTCCAGGACGGCCAGATTGACCGTTTCGCCGGAGTCTTCCATCAGCTTGCGCAGAATCGGATGCACAATCGCCAGCAAATTACGGCTCTGCAGGAAGCTGCTGCCGACGATAAACGCATGCGCGCCTACCGACCAGTGCCCAAGCTCGCCAACCTGACGGACAAAACCCAGCTGCTGCATGGTGGTCAGCAGACGATGCGTTGTGGAGTTCGGTAAGCCCGCCTGCTGCGCCAGCTCTGTTAACGCTACGCTGCTGTGCGATTCGGCTATCCATTCCAGCAGCTTTAATCCACGCGTCAACGACTGGACCTGACCCGCAGGCTGAGCGGCAGTAGTGGCAGCAGGTTTTCTGCCGCGTTTAGCGGGAACGGTGGCAACCATAGCGAACTCCTTTTTCTGTATCGTGGAAATCATTTTCGTTTTATTTGGTGATTTTGCAACCGTTATCCTGACTGATCGGAGGAGTGATAGTGAACATGTCTCATGTTAACGCAGTGTGGCTTCTCCGCTCAGTCAGATTATGCCAGTATGGATAACTGGCCTGGTGGCCTGGGTGAGCGTTGTCGGGAGCAAGTGTGAGCAGCAAAATAGACCAACTGCGTGCGCAGTTAAACGAACGAATTCTGGTGCTGGACGGCGGCATGGGCACCATGATCCAGAGCTACCGTCTGAGCGAAGACGATTTCCGCGGCGAACGTTTCGCCGACTGGCCCTGCGACCTGAAAGGCAACAATGACCTGCTGGTGCTCAGTAAATCCGATGTCATTGCGGCGATTCATCACGCCTATTTTGAGGCGGGTGCGGACATTGTCGAAACCAACACGTTCAACTCGACAACGATCGCCATGGCCGATTACCAGATGGAATCCCTGTCGGCGGAAATCAACTTCACCGCAGCAAAGCTTGCTCGCGCCTGCGCTGATGAATGGACCGCGCGCACGCCGGAAAAGCCACGCTATGTGGCCGGTGTTCTGGGGCCGACCAACCGTACCGCATCAATTTCACCAGACGTTAACGATCCCGCTTTCCGTAACGTCACTTTCGATCAGCTGGTGGCCGCGTATCGTGAATCCACCAAAGCGCTGGTGGAAGGCGGTTCCGATCTGATCATGATCGAAACGGTCTTCGATACGCTCAATGCCAAAGCCGCCATCTTCGCCGTAAAAGAAGAGATGGAAGCGCTGGGCGTTGACTTACCGATCATGGTGTCTGGCACCATTACCGATGCCTCCGGACGTACCCTCTCCGGGCAGACAACCGAAGCGTTTTATAACTCTCTGCGCCACGCGGACGCGCTGACCTTCGGTCTGAACTGTGCGCTGGGGCCTGACGAACTGCGTCAGTACGTCCAGGAACTTTCACGTATCGCCGATTGCTATGTCACCGCGCACCCGAATGCGGGCCTGCCAAACGCTTTTGGGGAATACGATCTCGACGCGGTGACCATGGCAGCACAAATTCGCGAGTGGGCGGAGTCTGGCTTCCTGAATATTGTGGGTGGCTGCTGCGGCACAACGCCAGAACATATCGCCGCGATGAGTCACGCCGTGGCGGGCTTGCCGCCGCGCACGCTGCCGGACCTGCCGGTGGCCTGTCGTCTGGCGGGTCTTGAACCGCTGACCATCAGCAAAGAGAGCCTGTTTGTGAACGTCGGTGAACGTACTAACGTCACCGGCTCTGCCAAATTCAAACGGTTAATCAAAGAAGAGAAATACAACGAAGCGCTGGATGTTGCGCGTCAGCAGGTCGAAAGCGGCGCGCAGATCATCGACATCAACATGGATGAAGGGATGCTCGACGCCGAAGCGGCGATGGTGCGTTTCCTGAATTTGATTGCCGGTGAGCCAGACATCGCCCGCGTGCCGATCATGATCGACTCCTCGAAATGGGATGTCATCGAAAAAGGGCTGAAGTGCATTCAGGGTAAAGGCATTGTTAACTCCATCTCGATGAAAGAGGGGATTGAGCCGTTTATCCACCACGCCAAACTTGTGCGCCGTTATGGCGCGGCCGTCGTGGTGATGGCCTTTGACGAGGTCGGTCAGGCGGATACCCGCGAGCGCAAAATTGAGATTTGCCGACGCGCCTACAAGATTTTGACCGAAGAGGTCGGCTTCCCGCCGGAAGACATTATTTTCGATCCGAATATTTTCGCCGTCGCGACCGGCATCGAAGAGCACAACAACTATGCGCAGGATTTTATTGGCGCGTGTGAAGACATCAAACGCGAGCTGCCGCATGCGCTGATCTCCGGCGGCGTTTCCAACGTGTCGTTCTCATTCCGTGGTAATGATCCGGTGCGTGAAGCGATCCACGCCGTGTTCCTCTACTACGCGATTCGCAACGGGATGGACATGGGTATCGTCAACGCCGGACAGCTGGCGATTTACGATGACTTGCCTGCCGAGCTGCGCGAGGGGGTTGAAGATGTGATTTTAAACCGTCGCGATGATGCTACTGAACGCATGCTGGATCTGGCAGAGAAATATCGCGGCAGCAAAGCGGATGAAAGCGCGAATATTCAGCAGGCGGAATGGCGCGCGTGGGATGTGAAAAAGCGTCTGGAATATTCGCTGGTGAAAGGGATCACGGAGTTTATCGAGCTGGATACCGAAGAAGCGCGCCAGCTGGCTGCACGTCCTATTGAAGTGATTGAAGGGCCGCTGATGGATGGCATGAACGTGGTGGGCGATCTGTTCAGCGAGGGGAAAATGTTCCTGCCGCAGGTGGTGAAATCCGCGCGTGTCATGAAGCAAGCCGTGGCCTATCTAGAGCCTTATATTGAGGCCAGCAAAGAAAAAAGTTCCAGTAACGGCAAGATGGTGATCGCCACCGTGAAGGGCGATGTGCATGACATCGGCAAAAATATCGTCGGCGTGGTCCTGCAGTGTAATAACTACGAAATCATCGATTTAGGCGTGATGGTTCCGGCGGATAAAATTCTCAAAACCGCGCGTGAAGTGAATGCCGATCTGATTGGCCTGTCCGGGTTAATCACCCCGTCGCTCGACGAGATGGTTAACGTGGCAAAAGAGATGGAACGGCAGGGCTTTACCATTCCGCTGCTGATTGGCGGGGCGACCACCTCAAAAGCGCACACGGCGGTCAAAATCGAGCAGAATTACAGTGGGCCAACGGTGTACGTGCAGAACGCCTCGCGCACCGTTGGCGTGGTTTCTGCGCTGCTGTCCGACACGCAACGCGATGATTTTGTAGCGCGAACGCGCAAAGAGTACGACACCGTGCGTATCCAGCATGCGCGTAAAAAGCCGCGCACGCCGCCGGTGACGCTGGCCGCCGCACGCGAAAACGATCTGGCTTTTGACTGGTCAAGCTATACGCCGCCCGTGGCGCACCGTCTGGGCGTGCAGGACGTTACTGCCAGCATCGAAACGCTGCGTAACTACATCGACTGGACGCCGTTCTTCATGACCTGGTCGCTGGCGGGGAAATACCCGCGCATCCTCGAGGACGACGTGGTGGGTGAAGAAGCCAAGCGCTTGTTCAACGATGCCAACGATATGCTTGACCAGCTAAGTGCAGAAAAAACGCTAAATCCGCGCGGTGTGGTTGGCTTGTTCCCGGCTAACCGCGTGGGCGATGACATCGAAATTTATCGCGATGAAACCCGCACCAGCGTGCTGGCGGTCAGCCGTCATCTGCGCCAGCAAACCGAAAAAGTCGGCTTTGCGAACTACTGCCTGGCCGATTTTGTCGCGCCTAAACTCAGCGGCAAAGCGGACTACATTGGCGCATTCGCTGTCACCGGGGGCCTTGAAGAAGACGCTCTCGCGGAGGCGTTTGAAGCGCAGCACGACGATTACAACAAAATCATGGTTAAAGCGATTTCGGACCGTCTGGCCGAGGCCTTCGCGGAATATCTGCATGAGCGCGTGCGCAAAGTGCATTGGGGTTATGCTCCGAATGAAAACCTCAGCAATGAGGAACTTATCCGCGAGAATTACCAGGGTATTCGCCCGGCACCAGGCTATCCGGCGTGCCCTGAGCACACCGAAAAAGGAACGATCTGGCAACTTCTGGATGTCGAAACCCATACCGGCATGAAGCTGACGGAATCCTTCGCCATGTGGCCAGGCGCGTCTGTTTCGGGCTGGTATTTCAGCCATCCTGACAGCAAATACTACGCGGTCGCGCAAATTCAACGCGACCAGGTGGAAGACTACGCCATGCGTAAAGGGATGAGCGTGTCGGAAGTGGAGCGCTGGTTGGCGCCTAACCTGGGTTACGATGCGGATTGACCTGGCTCACTTGCCAGCTTACACCAGGGCTGTTCTCGCTCGAGTCACGTACTCTGTGTACGCTCCCCTCGCTGCGAGCAGTCCGTGTGCAATCTGGCTGCGCCGCCGACGGTCAATATTAAACTTCATTACTTGCCAGCTCGCACCAGGGCTGTTCTCGCTCGAGTCACGTACTCTGTGTACGCTCCCCTCGCTGCGAGCAGTTGGTGTGCAATCTGGCTGCGCCGCCGACGGTCAATATTAAACTTCATTACTTGCCAGCCCGTACCAGACGCTAGATAAATCGGGATATTTCACTTTTCCTTACAACATACGGGGCGCTCATGCGGCGCCCTGTCTCTTTATTACGTTTAAAGCCTTATACTGGAAGAAGGTCTTTCCTCACGTGAAAAAGCGGGGAGGGAACCAAAGGAACACATAACGATAAGGAGAACCCACTTCCGTGCTGACACTGTTACACCTGCTTTCTGCCGTCGCTCTCCTGGTATGGGGCACTCATATTGTCCGTACCGGTGTGATGCGTGTGTTTGGCGCACGCTTACGTACTGTTCTCAGCCGCAGCGTTGAGAAGAAACCGCTCGCCTTTTGCGCGGGTATTGGCGTCACCGCGCTTGTGCAAAGCAGCAATGCGACCACGATGCTCGTCACCTCGTTTGTGGCACAAGACCTGGTTGCGCTGACGCCCGCGCTGGTCATCGTATTGGGCGCGGATGTGGGCACCGCGCTGATGGCACGCGTGTTGACCTTCGATCTCTCCTGGCTCTCGCCGCTGCTGATTTTCATCGGCGTGATCTTCTTTTTGGGGCGTAAACAGACGCGCGAAGGCCAGCTTGGGCGCGTGGGCATTGGCCTCGGCCTGATCCTGCTGGCACTGGAACTGATTGTTCAGGCCGTCACGCCGATTACCCAGGCTAACGGTGTGCAGGTTATTTTCGCTTCGCTGACCGGCGACATCATGCTCGATGCACTGATCGGTGCGGTCTTCGCCATCGTCAGTTATTCCAGCCTGGCCGCGGTCTTGCTGACCGCGACTCTGACGGCAGCGGGCGCGATTTCATTCCCGGTGGCACTGTGTCTGGTGATCGGTGCCAACCTTGGCTCGGGACTGCTGGCAATGCTGAACAACAGCGGCGCCAACGCCGCCGCCCGTCGTGTGGCGCTCGGCAGTTTGCTGTTTAAGCTGGTGGGCAGCCTGATTATTCTGCCGTTTGTGCATCCGCTGGCGAACGCGATGGATAATTTGCCCTTGCCGAAAGCGGAGCTGGTTATCTACTTCCACGTTTTCTACAACCTGGTACGTTGCCTGGCGATGGTGCCGTTTGCCGGGCCAATGGCGCGTTTCTGCAAGCGGATGATCCGCGATGAGCCAGAGCTCGACGCGCGCCTGAAGCCGAAACACCTCGACACCTCCGCACTGGATACGCCTGCGCTGGCGCTGGCCAATGCAGCGCGCGAGACGCTGCGCATTGGCGATGCGATGGAAACGATGCTGGATGGCCTGAAAAAGGTCATGCACGGTGAGCCGCGCGAAGAAAAAGAGCTGCGTAAGCTGGCTGACGATATCAACGTGCTTTATACCGCCATCAAACTTTATCTGGCGCGCATGCCGCAGGATGAGCTGGCCGAAGAGGAGTCCCGCCGCTGGGCGGAGATTATCGAGATGTCGCTAAACCTTGAGCAGGCATCCGATATTGTCGAGCGTATGGGCAGCGAGATTGCCGATAAATCGCTGGCGGCACGTCGGGCATTTTCCCTGGAGGGCGTCGCCGAGCTGGACGCGTTGCTGGAACTGTTACTCAATAACCTGAAGCTGGCGATGTCGGTCTTCTTCTCCAGCGACGTGCCCAGCGCGCGCCGTTTGCGCCGTAATAAGCACCGCTTCCGTATTCTGAATCGCCGCTACTCGCATGCGCACGTTGACCGACTGCATCAACAAAACGTGCAAAGTATCGAAACCAGCTCTCTGCACCTGGGGCTGCTCGGCGATATGAAACGTCTCAACTCGCTGTTTTGCGCCGTGGCCTATAGCGTGATGGAACAGCCGGACGAAGATGACGAAAGGGATGATTATTAATCTTCAGCACTTTTAATCGTCAATCCAAGACCCAGCGCTTTCATAACGGCAAGCGTGGTTTTAAGCGTTGGGTTACCTTTTTCACTAAAAGAGCGATACAGCTGTTCGCGAGACAAACCCGTTTGTGTCGCAATGGTAGACATTCCTTTTGCGCGGGCAACGATCCCTAATGCTTTAGCAATGTAGGCAGAATCGCCAGTTTCTAGCGCATCAGCCATGAATACGCTAATTTCATCATCATTGATAAGCGCCCGGGCAGGATCGTAATGAGTGAGTTCAGTCATGGTGTATAAACTCCCGATGTTCGAGTGATCTTGCGAGTGTCTTTGCCAGAATGATGTCTTTATCCTGACTATTTTTATTGCCGCCACTGAGCAAAATGATCAGTACGTTTCCCTGCGATTTAAAATAGATCCTGTAACCCGGGCCGTAATGAATCCGTAGCTCGCTGATACCTTCTCCAACAGGTTTTACATCCCCCGGCAGACCATTAGCCAGGCGGAATAAACGCGCTGCAATAAGCGTTTTTGCACGTGGATCGTTTACGTTTTGCTCCCAGCAACGGAAGGATTCTGTTTGAACAATCTCCTTCATACTACTCCATGTTGTTTTTAAACTACAGTGTCAGTTTGGCGAATGGAAGGAAATTAGAAGGTGTTTGTAGGGGAGTAAATGACTAACGTGGAGATCCTGAAAGCACGCCGCAAACTCGACTGAGATATTGGCGGCTAATCTTTTTACTCGCCGCAACCTAAGGTATATTTCGCCTATAAAGGAGAAATTATGCTGCCCAACCAATCAACCCGATTAAACAAATACATTAGCGAGAGCGGGATTTGCTCACGCCGCGAAGCTGACCGCTACATCGAGCAGGGTAACGTGTTCATCAATGGTAAACGCGCGGCTATCGGTGATCAGGTCGCCCCTGGCGATGTGGTCAAAGTGAATGGTCAGTTAATCGAGCCAAGAGACGAAGAAAATCTGGTGTTTATCGCGCTAAACAAACCGGTTGGCATTGTCAGCACCACGGAAGACGGCGAGCGCGATAATATCGTGGATTTCGTTAACCACAGCAGCCGTATCTTCCCGATTGGTCGTCTCGATAAAGATTCACAAGGGCTGATTTTCCTGACCAACCACGGCGATCTGGTCAATAAAATCCTGCGTGCGGGTAACGACCACGAAAAAGAGTATGTGGTCACGGTCAATAAACCGATCACTGACGATTTTATTCGTGGAATGGGCGCTGGCGTCCCAATTCTGGGCACCGTCACCAAGAAGTGTAAAGTCAAAAAAGAGGCGCCGTTTGCGTTTCGCATTACCCTGGTTCAGGGTTTAAACCGACAGATTCGTCGTATGTGCGAGCACTTTGGTTTTGAAGTCACAAAGCTGGAACGCACACGTATTATGAACGTGAGCCTTGCGGGTATTCCGCTCGGGGAATGGCGTGATTTGAACGGTGATGAACTGATTGAGCTTTTTAAACTGATTGAAAATTCGTCCTCGGAAGCGAAGCCGAAGACGAAAGCAAAACCGAAAACGCAGGGAATTAAACGCCCGGTGGTGAGTGCACCAAAATCTGCCGAAAAAGAACGCAACAAGCCAGCCGGAAAGCGTTTTGTTCAGCCTGGCCGCAAAAAGAAAGGGCGCTAATTAGCGCCTTCCACGTGGTGCCGTATTGCCTGACCAGGAAAATGTTGATTCGGTGTCGGGCTTAAAAGCCTGCGCTTTTTTGACTTTGCGGGCTTTTTTGGCCTCAACTTCTCGCTGAGCCATCAGTTTGTCGATGTACTCTTTTTTGACCTGATTGGTCTCGGCGTTGGTCAGCGTGCGTCCATGGGCGATGCGTGCTCGATCGAGCAGGGTTTTCAGCTCGCGCTGTTCGCTCTCCGTCATGTCTTTCTGGGTCAATCTCGGTGTAGCCATCGCTGAAGCCTCCTGTAGAAGAGGCTTCAGTGTAAAGCAAGCCAGACCTGGCGCGAAGCGAATTAACCCGCTTTCACCCTATCTTTCTTGTGCGGTTCTTCAATCGGTTTCCCTGACCAGTAGCCCGCCAGCAACGATCCAGACAAATTATGCCAGACCGAGAACAATGCGCCGGGGAGTGCCGCAAGCGGAGAGAAGTAAATTTTACCCAGCGCGGCAGCCAAACCCGAGTTCTGCATACCGACTTCAATTGCCAGCGTACGGCAGGTGGATTCGTCAAAGCCAAACAGTTTTCCGCCCCAGTAACCGCTCAGCAGGCCAATGGCGTTATGCAGGATCACCGCGATGATGACCACAAAACCGACAGAAGCGATGTGCGAGGCTGAACCCGCGACCACCGCACTGATAATCGCCAGAATACACGCCATGGAAAAGGCGGGCAGATACGGCTCAACGGCCTTCACCACGCGCGGAAACAGATGATGAATTACCAGACCTAGCGCAATCGGAATCACCACTATTTGCAGAATCGAGAGCAGCATTCCCATCACATCGACCTGAATATGCGCATCCACGTACAGGCGCGTCAGCAACGGTGTGGCGACCACGCCCACCAGTGTCGAAACGGATGAAATGGTGACCGACAGCGCCACATCGCCTTTCGCCAGATAGATCATCACGTTTGACGCCGTACCGCTGGCGACGCTCCCGACCAAAACCATTCCCGCGGATAAATCCGGCGGCATCTTAAAGGCGATCGCCAGCAGCCAGGCGGCCAGCGGCATCACCAGATAGTGCAGGAAAATACCCGCCGCGACGGGCGCAGGGCGTGACAGCACGCGCTTAAAGTCGTCGATTTTCAGGTGCACGCCCATGCCAAGCATAATCAGCATCAGCAGCGTGGTGACCCACGGGCCGATCGGGGTGAAGGTGGTTGGCGTGTAATAAGCGAGCACAGAGAGCAGCAGCGCCCATAACGGGAACAGCCGGGTGATGGCGGATAACATAGTCTTTCCTTGCGATTTTAGTGTGTTGTTTTGTTATAAAAAAGCCGGGTCTGTGCCCGGCTGATAGGTATTGTTTATCCTGCTAAGGAATTTTATTCAAACAAATTATGATGAAGTTTCTGCACGACCTGCTCGGCTTCGTGGCCCGGCACCAGGAAGCACAGGTTGTAGCTGGATGCGCCGTAGCAAATCATGCGGATGTTGAACGGGTCGAGAACGCCAAACACCTCTTTGCCCACGCCGCAGGCGCGTGACAGCTTATTGCCGATGATCGCGACCAGCGCCAGGTCTTCTTCCACTTCCACGCGGCACAGAGCCGAAAGCTCCATCAGCAGCGACTGAGTCAGCAGCGTATCGCCGGTTGACGTTGAGCCGGTCGTATCCAGCGTTAACGCGATGCTCACTTCCGACGTGGTAATCAAATCAACCGAGATATTATGGCGCGCCAGAATACCGAACACTTCGGCGAGGAATCCGCGCGAATGCAGCATATTCAGGCTGTGCAGCGTGACCAGCGTCTGCTTACGGCGCAGCGCCAGCGCGCGGAACAGCGGTGGGTTCACAGTGTTTTTACATACCAGGGTGCCGCCCGCTTTCGGATCTTTGCTGGAGCCGACGAACACAGGGATATCGCTGCGCACGGCGGGCAATAATGTGGCCGGATGCAGCACTTTTGCGCCGAATGTCGCCATCTCAGCCGCTTCTTCGAATGCAATCACATCAATACGTTTAGCGGCAGGTACCACGCGAGGATCGGTGGTGTAGATGCCAGGGACGTCGGTCCAGATATCAACGCGCGTCGCATACAACGCTTCACCCAGCAGGGCTGCCGTGTAGTCGCTTCCGCCACGGCCAAGCGTCGTGGTGCGGCCTTTGGCTTCGCTCCCGATAAAGCCCTGGGTAATCACGATGCCTTCTGCAAGGCGCGGAGCCAGCTGCTGTTTTGACAGCTCAGAAAGCGTAGCAACGTCCGGCTCGGCACGACCAAAACGGTCACTGGTGCGCATCACTTTGCGCACGTCAAACCACTGCGCCATCACGTCGCGTTCACGCAGGATCTCAACGAAAAGCAGGGTGGACATCAACTCGCCGTGACTCACCAGTTCATCGGTCAGCGCCGTGGATGTCGCCAGCGAGGCCGCTTCGGCCAGGGTGGTGATATTTTCCATCAGGCGTTCAACTTCTTCACGAATGACGTGAGGATTTTGCATACGTTCGAGGATATCGAACTGAATTTTGCGCAGCGCGTCGAGCTTCACAAAGCGTTCTGTCGCTTCCAGTCCCTCAGACAACGCAACCAGCAGATTAGTCACTCCTGCTGATGCAGAAAGAACAACCAGGCGGGTATTCGGATCGGCCAGCACCACATCGGCGCTGCGGTTCATGGCAGCGTAATCGGCCACGCTGGTCCCGCCAAACTTGGCGACAACAAAACTCGTCATAACATCCTCGTGTAGGAAAAGAATAAAGCGACCCTGGCACAAGAATGAAATGAAAACAGGTGCAGGCGCAAATACCGCCCTATAAATAAAATGCGGGAGGAGTCCTGTCAACGCTGGGATTATGCGGATTTTTCATGGGGGGTACCCCCTGAGTAACAGGACTTATAAAAGGACGCTATTTTATCCTTCACTTTACCGCTGAACGGGCTACTTTTGACCGCCCGCAGGCTCAGGATTCAGCAGCTATACTTTTTGGGTCTTTTCACTCGCGTTTGATACAGGCCAGGCCAATGGCATAAAAACCATCACAATTTCTCCGCGCAGGCGCTACAATCGACCGCAGTCACAATTCTCAAATCACAAGAGTATTGCTAATGAAAAACATCAATCCAACGCAGACTTCTGCCTGGCAGGCACTACAAAAACACTTCGACGAAATGAAAGACGTCTCCATCGCGGATCTGTTCGCGAAAGACGGCGACCGTTTTGGCAAATTCTCCGCAACCTTCGACGACCAGATGCTGGTGGATTTCTCCAAAAACCGCATCACGGAAGAGACGCTGGCGAAACTGCAGGATCTGGCGAAAGAGACCGATCTGGCAGGGGCTATCAAGTCCATGTTCTCCGGTGAGAAGATCAACCGTACCGAAGACCGTGCCGTGCTGCACGTTGCGCTGCGTAACCGTAGCAATACGCCAATTATGGTTGATGGCAAAGATGTGATGCCTGAAGTCAATGCGGTGCTGGAGAAGATGAAAACCTTCTCAGAAGAAATCATTTCCGGGAGCTGGAAAGGCTATACCGGCAAAGCGATTACCGACGTGGTGAACATCGGTATCGGTGGCTCTGACCTCGGCCCGTTCATGGTGACCGAAGCGCTGCGTCCGTACAAAAATCATCTGAACATGCACTTTGTGTCTAACGTCGATGGCACCCACATCGCCGAAGTGCTGAAGAAAGTGAATCCAGAAACCACGCTGTTCCTGGTGGCGTCGAAAACCTTCACCACGCAAGAGACCATGACCAACGCCCACAGCGCGCGCGACTGGTTCCTGGCAACGGCGGGTGACAACAAACACGTGGCGAAACACTTCGCGGCGTTGTCCACAAACGGTAAAGCGGTGGGTGAATTCGGTATCGACACCGCCAACATGTTTGAATTCTGGGACTGGGTTGGCGGTCGTTATTCTCTGTGGTCGGCAATCGGCCTGTCGATTACTCTGTCCGTGGGTTACGACAACTTCGTTGAGCTGCTCTCCGGCGCGCACGCGATGGACAAACACTTTGCCAACACGGCACCAGAGAAAAACCTGCCGGTTCTGCTGGCCCTGATCGGCATCTGGTACAACAACTTCTTTGGTGCTGAGACCGAAGCGATCCTGCCGTACGACCAGTACATGCACCGCTTTGCAGCGTACTTCCAGCAGGGCAACATGGAATCCAACGGCAAATACGTTGACCGTAACGGCAACGCGGTGGATTACCAGACGGGCCCAATCATCTGGGGTGAGCCGGGTACTAACGGTCAGCATGCGTTCTATCAGCTGATTCACCAGGGCACCAAAATGGTTCCGTGTGATTTCATCGCACCAGCGACAACCCACAATGCCCTGTCTGATCATCACCAGAAGCTGCTGTCTAACTTCTTTGCGCAGACCGAAGCGTTGGCGTTTGGTAAATCGCGCGATGTGGTTGAGCAGGAATACCGCGATTTGGGTAAAGATCCGGCGACGCTGGAAAACGTGGTGCCATTCAAGGTCTTCGAAGGCAACCGCCCAACCAACTCCATTCTGCTGCGTGAAATTACGCCGTTCAGCCTGGGCGCGTTGATTGCGTTGTATGAGCATAAAATCTTTACTCAGGGCGCTATCCTGAACATCTTCACCTTTGACCAGTGGGGCGTTGAGCTGGGCAAACAGCTGGCGAACCGTATTCTGCCAGAGCTGGGTGACGATAAAGATATTAACAGCCATGACAGTTCAACAAATGGTCTGATTAATCGCTATAAATCCTGGCGCGCATAATCTTTATTCCGTAATGAATGCCGGCGACCTGCCGGCATTTTTTTATCGGATAATTCCGGTTGTCCGTTACCTGACGCAAATTTCTATTATAAGTTTAATCCGAAAAGCCTGATTACCCCGTTAATAACTGCGGGTTATTTTAGGAAAATACGGAGTATTAATATTGAGAGTTATATTTTAAGTTATTGAATATAAATAATTTTATTAATTTATATTTGCGTTTTATATTTCCTTTCATCCATTTATCCTAAAACCGCCTGGCTATTTCCCCGTACGTCAATCCGCCTGCTTTAGTTGTGTATACTCGAATCCGCCCGAATTTCTTTTTGGGCAAATCTCCATTCATTCATTGAAGGGAAATTGTTATGAAGAAAGTACTGTATGGCATTTTTGCCATAACTGCGCTTGCGGCAACGTCTGTCTATGCGGCTCCGGTTCAGGTCGGGGAAGCAGCAGGCTCAGCGGCAACGTCTGCCTCAGCGGGGAGTTCTACCGCGACGGCGACAAGCACCGTAGGCTCGGCCGTGGGTGTCGCTCTGGCGGCAACCGGTGGCGGTGATGGCTCCAATACCGGAACCACGACCACCACGACAACCAGCACTCAGTAATCACGGGTGTTTTAATCATAACCACACTTCGGTGTGGTTATTTCGCCCCTTCGGAGAAGAGTCGTGAAGCGACCTGCAATCATTCTGATTTGCCTGCTTTTACAGGCATGCTCAGCCACCACAAAAGGGCTGGGCAACTCACTGTGGGACAGCGTGTTTGGCACGCCTGGCGTACATCTTACGGACGATGACATCCAAAACATGCCGTATGCCAGCCAGTACATGCAGTTAAACGATGGCCCGCAGCTTTTTGTGGTGCTCGCTTTCGATGAAAACGGGCAGCAGAAATGGGTGACGCAAGACCAGGCCACCATCGTGACGCAGCATGGGCGTATCGTGAAAACGCTGCTGGGCGGTGACAACCTGCTTGAGGTGAATAACCTCGCGGCGGACCCGCTCATCAAACCGAATCAAATCGTTGATGGTGCAAGCTGGACGCGCATCATGGGCTGGACCGAGCACAAGCAGGTCCGCTACGCCACCGCGCGTTCTGTTTTCCGCTGGGACGGGACAGATACCGTGACGCTGGGCAGCGACGAAACTCAGGTCCGCGTGCTGGATGAAGAAGTCACAACCGATCGGGCGACGTGGCACAACCGCTTCTGGATAGATGAGGAAGGGCAGATTCGTCAGTCGTTACAGTACCTTGGCGCAGATTTCTTCCCGGTGAAAGCCACCCTGATCAAGGCGGCGAAATCATGAAAATCATCACAAGCGTTGCGCTGATCGTCACGCTCGTCGCGCCGCTGGCGTGGTCTGCGGGAACCATTAAGGTCTATACCCCGGACAACAAAGAGCCAAAAACATTATCCAATGCCGAACATCTGATCGATCTCGTTGGGCAGCCCCGGCTGGCAAACAGCTGGTGGCCAGGCGCCATTATCAGCGAGCGTCAGGCAACGGCGATAGCTGAACAAAAACACCAGGCTTTGCTGGCTCGCCTGACCGGGCTGGCAGGGCAGGAAGAGGGCGACACGGCGGCGGCAATCAATGCGGTACGCCAGCAGTTGCAGGCGATCACCGTGACCGGACGTCAGCGGGTGAATCTGGATCCCGACGAAGTGCGCGTAACGGAAAACGGCAACCCGACGCTGGAAGGGGACTACACGCTGTGGATCGTGGCGAAACCTTCAACCGTCACCGTGCTGGGATTGGTCAGCAGCCCAGGCCAAAAACCCTTTACGCCAGGACGCGACGTGGCGAGTTATCTGGATGAACAACAGTTGCTGAGTGGCGCGGAAAACAGCTACGCGTGGGTGATTTATCCCGATGGCCGCAGGCAAAACGTCCCCGTGGCGTACTGGAATAAGCGTCACATCGAACCCATGCCGGGCAGCGTGATTTTTGTCGGCTTTGCCGATCACTTCTGGACGAAAGCGTATGACGGGCTGAACACCGACATTCTTCGCTCTCTGACGCAGCGGATACCGGAATAATGAAAAGAACTTATCTCTATAGCATGTTGGCGCTCTGCGTAAGCGCTGCCTGTCATGCCGAAACGTATCCGGCACCCATTGGTCCGTCACAGTCAGATTTTGGCGGTGTAGGGCTCATGCAAACCCCCACCGCGCGCATGGCGCGTGAGGGTGAACTCAGTCTTAACTATCGCGATAACGACCAGTACCGCTACTACTCGGCCTCCGTACAGCTTTTCCCGTGGCTGGAAACGACGCTGCGCTACACGGATGTTCGAACCAAACAGTACAGCAGCGTTGATGCGTTTTCCGGCAACCAGACTTACAAAGACAAAGCGTTCGACCTCAAACTGCGCCTCTGGGAAGAGAGTTACTGGATGCCGCAGGTGTCCGTGGGCGCGCGTGATATCGGCGGTACAGGGCTTTTTGATGCGGAATATCTGGTCGCCAGCAAAGCCTGGGGACCGTTCGATTTTTCACTTGGTTTGGGCTGGGGGTATCTCGGCACCAGCGGCAACGTGAAAAACCCATTCTGCTCCTACAGCGACAAATATTGCTCTCGCGACAACAGCTATAAAAAAGCCGGTTCGGTGAGCGGTGACCAGATGTTCCACGGCCCGGCATCGCTGTTTGGTGGCGTGGAATATCAAACGCCCTGGCAGCCGCTGCGTCTGAAGCTGGAATATGAAGGCAACAACTACACCGAGGACTTTGCGGGCAAGATCGAGCAGAAGAGCAAGTTTAACGTGGGTGCTATTTACCGGGTCACCGATTGGGCCGACGTTAACCTCAGCTACGAGCGCGGCAACACCGTGATGTTTGGTTTCACGCTGCGGACTAACTTTAACGATATGCGGCCGTCCTATAACGACAATGCGCGACCAAAATATCAGCCGCAGCCGCAGGACGCGATCATCCAGCACTCGGTGGTGGCGAATCAGCTCACGCTGCTGAAATACAATGCGGGCCTGGCCGATCCTAAAATCCAGGCAAAAGGTGACACGCTGTACGTGACGGGCGAGCAGGTAAAATATCGCGATTCCCGTGAAGGCATAGAGCGCGCGAATCGGATCATCATGAACGATCTGCCGGAGGGGATCCGTACGATCCGCGTGACGGAAAATCGCCTCAACATGCCGCAGGTGACGACCGAAACGGACGTGGCCAGCCTGAAGCGTCATCTCGAAGGCGAACCGCTGGGGCATGAAACCGAACTGGTGCAAAAACGTGTAGAACCGGTGGTACCAGAAACTACCGAACAGGGCTGGTATATCGAAAAATCCCGCTTTGATTTCCATGTCGATCCGGTATTGAACCAGTCCGTTGGTGGGCCAGAAAACTTCTATATGTACCAGCTGGGCGTGATGGCCACGGCGGATCTGTGGGTGACGGATCACCTCCTGACCACCGGTAGCCTGTTTGGCAATATCGCCAACAACTACGACAAATTTAACTACACCAACCCGCCAAGCGACTCAAAACTGCCGCGTGTTCGAACCCGCGTGCGCGAATATGTGCAGAACGATGTGTATGTGAACAACATGCAGGCCAACTATTTCCAGTATCTTGGCAACAGTTTCTATGGCCAGGTGTATGGCGGTTATCTGGAAACCATGTACGGCGGCGCGGGTGCAGAACTCTTGTACCGCCCGGTCGACAGCAACTGGGCGTTTGGCCTTGATGCCAACTACGTGAAACAGCGTGACTGGCGTAGCGCGCAGGACATGATGAAGTTCACCGATTACAGCGTCAAAACCGGTCATCTGACTGCCTACTGGACGCCGTCGTTTGCGCAGGATGTGCTGGTGAAAGCCAGCGTTGGGCAATATCTGGCGGGGGATAAAGGCGGTACGCTGGAGGTTGCCAAACGCTTCGACAGCGGCGTGGTCGTCGGCGGTTACGCCACGATTACCAACGTTTCACCAGACGAATACGGCGAAGGGGACTTCACCAAAGGCGTGTATGTATCGATTCCGCTTGATCTGTTCTCATCCGGCCCAACCCGCAGCCGTGCGGCCATTGGCTGGACGCCATTGACGCGCGACGGGGGTCAGCAGCTTGGGCGTAAGTTCCAGCTGTACGACATGACCAGCGATCGGAGCGTGAACTTCCGCTGATGTTTTATTCCCTCCCCCTGTCAGGGAGAGGGAATAATTCCGCTTTGCACAAAACATAAACAAAAAATATAGATCTCCGTCACAATTTTGCGTTATACAGGTACTTCGCCCCTGAGATTGAGGTGCTGTATGACATCACTGACGCGTCCGCGCGTTGAGTTTATCTCAACGATTCTCCAGACCGTGTTGAATATGGGTCTGTTGAGCCTTGGCCTGATACTGGTCGTCTTTCTGGGCAAAGAAACTGTGCATCTGGCTGATGTGCTGTTCGCCCCCGAGCAAACCAGCAAATATGAGCTGGTGGAAGGACTGGTAGTCTATTTTCTCTACTTCGAATTTATCGCCCTGATTGTGAAATACTTTCAATCCGGCTTTCACTTCCCGCTGCGTTATTTTGTCTATATCGGGATCACCGCGATTGTGCGGCTGATCATCGTCGATCATAAATCACCGCTCGACGTGCTGATCTACTCGGCGGCGATCCTGCTGCTGGTGATCACCCTGTGGCTGTGCAACTCGAAACGGCTAAAGCGCGAATAAAAAAATGGCGGCCCGAGGGCCGCCTAACAACAGTCACAAGTTTACTTTTCATATTTTACGCTGCTGATGGGTTGGCTGCGTTCACTCACCCCAGTCACTTACTTTCGCAAGCTCCTGGGATTTACTCGCTTACCGCCTTCCAGCACCGCAAAATATTTTGAGTATTGGGTCAAAAATTACGTCAAAGTTGAGGGTTGCAGTGGCATTACATGATGAAACTTAACCTTTCACACCGCCTGCCGTCAGGCCGTTAACCAGCCAGCGCTGAGCCAGCAGGAACACGACGGTAATCGGGATGGCGGAGAGTACAGCGGCTGCGGCAAAGTCGCCCCACAGGTAGTTTTGCGGGTTGAGATATTGCTGCATACCGACTGCCAGCGTGTAGCTATTCACATCACGCAGTAGCAGAGACGCGACCGGCACTTCGGTAATGGCCGCGATAAACGACAGAATAAAGACCACGGCCAGAATCGGCACCGACAGCGGTAACAGCACCAGGCGGAAGGCCTGCCACGGCGTTGCGCCATCCAGCGCAGCCGCTTCTTCCAGCGATCCGTCGATGGTTTCGAAATAGCCTTTAATCGTCCATACGTGCAGCGCGATGCCGCCCAGATAGGCGAAGATGACGCCGCCGTGCGTGTTCAGACCGATAAACGGCACGTATTGACCGAGACGGTCAAATAACGCGTACAACGCAACCAGCGACAGCACCGCCGGGAACATCTGGAAAATCAACATCCCTTTCAGCAGCGTCGCTTTTCCCGGGAAGCGCATACGGGCAAAGGCGTAAGCACAGGTGGTTGAGAGCGCCACAATTCCCACGGCGGTAATACCGGCCACTTTGATGGAGTTCCACAGCCACAGCAGAACCGGGAACGGCGGCGGCGTCACGCGGCCATCGGCATGCTCGACGCTAAACCCTAACGCCAGTCGCCAGTGTTCCCATGAGATTTTCTCAGGGATCAGGCTGCCGGTAGCAAAGTTGCCCTCGCGCAGTGAGATGGCGATAACCATCAGCAGCGGGAACATAATGGCTGCGATAAAAATCAGCAGACCTAAGTGCGTCGCGAAGAGACGCAGCTTTTGAGATTTGGGTTGGACCATAGCCATTTTCGTTATCTCCCTTAATCGAATTTCATACGCGTGGCTTTCAGATTCACAATCGCCAGCGCGCCAACCAACAGGAAGATCAGGGTGGCAATCGCTGCCGCCAGACCGAAGTCCTGCCCGCCGCCGCCTTCAAAGGCGATGCGGTAGGTGTAGCTCACTAACAGGTCGGTATACCCCGCTGGCGTGGTGGTGCCGAGGCGGTCTGGGCTGCCGTTGGTCAGAAGCTGAATCAGTACGAAGTTATTAAAGTTAAAGGCAAAACTGGCAATCATCAGCGGCGTTAGCGGCTTGATCAGCAGTGGGAGCGTAATCTTAAAGAAGTTCTGGAACGCGCCCGCGCCGTCCATCGCGGAGGCTTCGTACAGGTCGTCCGGAATCGCTTTCAGCAGGCCCATGCACAGAATCATCATGTACGGATAGCCGAGCCAGGTGTTGACGATGATAATCATCGAGCGAGCCGTCGTTGGGTCGCTAAACCACGCTGGCTTAATGCCAAACAGCGCACCCAGCATCATGTTGATTTCACCGAAGCTCTGGTTGAACAGGCCTTTGAAAATCAGAATCGAGATAAACGACGGGACGGCGTAGGGCAGAATCAGCAGTACGCGGTAAATGGCTTTGCCTTTCAGGGACTCCCACTGCACGACACACGCCAGCACCATGCCGACCGCCACGGTCAGGATCACCGTCAGGACTGAGAAGACCACTGTCCAGACGAAAATGGCCATGAACGGTTTCTGGATGCCCTCGTCGGTAAAGACGCGGGTAAAGTTCTCCCAGCCGATGGTGACGGTATAGCCTGGGCTGAGTTTATCGTCACCCCATTTGCCATCGGCGTTCACGGACTGATAGAAGCCGATATCGTTGTTTGGACGATATTTCACGCCGGTCTGGTTGTTGGTCAGCGAGCCGTCATCCGCCCGCGTGTACAGCGGCTGCGTGCCCGAGAACTGGCGCAGCGAGCTCATGATGACTTTGCTTTCGTCAGGCAGCACGGCGGTGAGCTGCGTCAGCGCCTGGCGATTCTGAGTGATAATGCGCAGATTGGCGCGTTCGCCTTCTGGCAGGGCATTCGCTTCTTTGAGCGTCAGCTTTTGTTCGCCGCCAAACTTAAAGGCGTCGGAGACATAATATTTCCCGCTTTCCTCGTCAGACAGCGCCAGCTTCCACTCCTCTCCCGCCGGATATAAACCAAAGTTAAAGGTTTTTCCTGCCTGATAGGAACGGTCCATCAGCACCTGCTGGGCGCGCTCCTGAGCGAGCTGGTTAGTGCTGCTGTAGTTGGTAAAGGCGATAGCGATAGTACAAATCAGCGGGAACAGGACAAACAGCCCCATCCCGGCGACACCCGGATAAACGTAGCGCCAGGCGTACGCTTTGCGATTGGCAAAAATATACAGGCCAACTGAGCTTAAAATCAGCGTCATGATGGCGAACAGGTACTCCCCCTGTACATACATTAAAACAACAAGGTAGCCCACCAGTAAGCCGAGCAGACCTATCACTGACCATTTCAGCGTGTCGCTTTGCCACCAGTGCTTCTTTTTAATGACATCCATGGGGATCTTCCTCTTTACACTTTATCCTTCACGCTGCCTCTTTGTTGGCTGCGGACGCGCACCCCGGTCACTTACTGTTGTAAGCTCCCGGGGATTTGCATCCTTGCCGCCTCGATGCAACGCGAATGATGTTGCGTAAACAACGTATTCAATAAACCTTATTCCCTGAGAAATAAGGGGTAAAAGCATTACTTCGTAATACGACCCTGAGCGTCTTTCAGCGCAGCATCCACTGTCTGACGACCGCTTGCCGCGTTGATCACAGCAGTACGTGTGGCATACCAGAACGCCGCCATTTGCGGGATGTTTGGCATGATTTCGCCTTTCTGGGCGTTATCCATGGTGGCGGCAATGCGAGGATCTTTCGCCAGCGTATCCTGGAAGGATTTCAGTGCGACGGCGCCCAGCGGTTTATCCTTGTTCACCACATCCAGACCCTGATCGGTCAGCAGGTAGTTTTCGAGGAACTCTTTTGCCAGCTCTTTGTTCGGGCTGGCGGCGTTGATACCCGCGCTCAGCACGCCAACGAACGGTTTAGACGGCTTGCCTTTAAAGGTAGGCAGCAGCGTGACGCCGTAGTTGATTTTGCTCTTATCGATGTTAGACCAAGCCCACGGACCGTTGATGGTCATCGCGGTTTCGCCTTTGTTGAACGCCGCTTCTGCGATGGAATAATCAGTATCCGCGTTCATGTGTTTGTTTTTGATAAGGTCTACCAGGAAGGTCAGACCGGCTTTCGCGCCAGCGCTGTCCACGCCCACGTCTTTCACGTCGTATTTGCCGTTTTCAAACTTGAACGCATATCCGCCGTCAGCAGCAATCAGCGGCCAGGTGAAGTACGGTTCTTGCAGGTTGAACATCAGCGCGCTCTTACCTTTCGCCTTGAGCTCTTTATCCAGAGCCGGGATCTCTTCCCAGGTTTTTGGCGGGTTCGGTACGAGGTCTTTGTTATAAATCAGCGAGAGTGCTTCCACGGCGACCGGATACGCGATCAGCTTGCCGTTATAACGCACTGCGTCCCAGGTGAAGGGGAACAGTTTGTCCTGGAACGCTTTATCTGGGGAGACTTCAGCCAGCAGGCCAGATTGCGCGTAGCCGCCAAAACGGTCATGCGCCCAGAAGATAATGTCTGGACCGTCGCCGGTCGCGGCAACCTGCGGGAATTTCTCTTCCAGTTTATCCGGGTGTTCAACGGTCACTTTAATGCCGGTGTCTTTTTCGAATTTTTTACCCACTTCGGCCAGGCCGTTGTAGCCTTTGTCGCCGTTAATCCAGATAACCAGTTTACCTTCTTCAATTTTGGCGAGCGCCGGTGCGGAAATCATCATTGCTGCCAGGGCGGACAAGGCGAAAACGCGTGCGCCAGTATTGATCTTCATATCTGCCATCCTTTTGGGTGATGTGCTCGTGGATACACTGAGGTCGTTCAACGTGACTCAGTCTCCTTATTTGACATCCTCTTTCCATCCTCCTTAGCCCTACGCCCCACCCCCTCTTTGTGTGATCTGTGTTGCATAGATTTAAGTTATGAGTCATGGCGCACATAAAAACCCGCTGATTTTTGTCGCGTGCATCACGAAATTAGCCTTAGCCCGCCTGATGCGGGGGCAGAACCGTCCGTCTCATCCTCCCGCCTCCTCCCCCACAAAAAAACGAGGGGGTGGAGGATTCACAACAGTAATGGATGCCCCATATTCAGCCCATCTTGAATGTTTCTGTCGGTGACAGGTTGTAACGAAGGGAGAAGGGCATGGCGAGCGTACAGCTGCGGAATGTAACGAAAGCCTGGGGCGACGTAGTGGTGTCGAAAGACATCGATCTGGACATCCACGAAGGTGAGTTCGTGGTGTTTGTCGGTCCATCGGGCTGCGGTAAATCAACTCTGCTGCGTATGATTGCCGGACTTGAAACTATCACCAGTGGCGATCTGTTTATTGGTGAGACTCGCATGAATGACATTCCGCCCGCAGAACGCGGCGTGGGCATGGTGTTCCAGTCCTATGCGCTTTATCCCCATCTCTCCGTTGCCGAGAACATGTCCTTTGGTCTGAAGCTGGCCGGAGCTAAAAAAGACGTTATCAATCAGCGTGTGAATCAGGTGGCCGAAGTGCTGCAGCTGGCGCATTTGCTGGAGCGCAAACCGAAAGCCCTGTCCGGTGGGCAGCGTCAGCGCGTGGCGATTGGTCGTACGCTGGTGGCAGAACCGCGCGTGTTTTTGCTTGATGAACCGCTTTCTAACCTGGACGCCGCCCTGCGCGTTCAGATGCGTATTGAAATCTCCCGTCTGCACAAACGTCTTGGCCGCACGATGATTTACGTCACCCACGATCAGGTTGAAGCGATGACGCTCGCCGACAAAATTGTGGTGCTGGACGCAGGCCGCGTCGCACAGGTGGGCAAACCTTTAGAGCTGTATCACTACCCGGCCGACCGTTTTGTTGCGGGCTTTATTGGCTCGCCAAAGATGAATTTCCTGCCGGTAAAAGTGACCGCGACAGCTATTGAACAGGTACAGGTGGAACTGCCTAACCGCCAGCAGATTTGGCTGCCAGTGGACAGCGCCAACGTACAGGTCGGGGCGAATATGTCCCTGGGTATCCGTCCTGAACATTTACTGCCGAGTCAGATAGCCGATGTGACGCTGGAAGGTGAAGTTCAGGTCGTCGAACAGCTTGGTCATGAAACACAGATTCATATCCAGATCCCCGCCATCCGTCAGAACCTGGTGTACCGCCAGAATGACGTGGTGTTGGTAGAAGAGGGTGCCACATTCGCTATCGGCTTGCCGCCAGAGCGTTGCCATCTGTTCCGTGAGGATGGCACCGCATGTCGTCGGTTGCACAAAGAGCCTGGCGTTTAAGCAATCCCAATAAAAGGCACGAAACCGTCAGGTGAAGTGTTCAAAGAAAAGCAATGATCTCAGGAGATAGAATAATGATTACTCTGCGCAAAGTTCCTCTGGCTCTCGCCATTGCGGCAGGCATCTTGTCTGCCCAGGCCGGTGCTGTCGACTTTAAAGGTTATGCTCGTTCTGGCATTGGCTGGACCGGGAGTGGTGGTGAGCAGCAATGTTTCCAGGCAACGGGTGCCCAAAGTAAATATCGTCTCGGTAACGAATGTGAAACTTATGCCGAGATTAAATTGGGCCAGGAAGTCTGGAAAGAAGGTGATAAAAGCTTCTATTTCGATACCAACGTAGCGTATTCCGTTGCACAACAGAATGACTGGGAAGCGACTGACCCGGCATTCCGTGAAGCGAACGTGCAGGGTAAAAACCTGATTGATTGGCTGCCAGGTTCAACCATTTGGGCCGGTAAGCGTTTCTATCAACGTCATGACGTTCACATGATCGACTTCTACTACTGGGATATCTCTGGTCCTGGTGCAGGTCTGGAAAACATCGACGTCGGTTTCGGTAAACTGTCTCTGGCTGCGACGCGTTCTTCAGAAGCGGGCGGTTCTTCTTCTTTCTCCAGCAACAGCATTTATGACTACACCACGCGCACAGCGAATGACGTTTTCGACGTTCGTTTAGCACAGATGGAAATTAACCCAGGTGGCACGCTGGAACTGGGTGCCGATTATGGCCGTGCAAATGAACGTGATGGCTATTATCTGGTTGACGGTGCATCAAAAGATGGCTGGATGTTCACCGCAGAGCACACTCAAAGCATGTTAAAAGGCTTCAACAAGTTTGTCCTGCAATATGCGACTGATTCTATGACCTCACAAGGTAAAGGCCTGTCGCAAGGTTCAAGCATCGGGACCTCCGATGATATCAACTATGCGATGAACAATAATGGCCACCTGTGGCGTGTTCTGGACCACGGTGCGATCTCCTTAGGCGACAGCTGGGATCTGATGTATGTCGGTATGTATCAAGACATCAATCTGGACAGCAATAACGGTACTAAGTGGTGGACAGTGGGCGTGCGTCCAATGTTCAAATGGACGCCAATCATGAGTACCTTGCTGGAAGTTGGCTATGACAACGTTAAGTCTCAGGAGACTGGCGATACCAACAACCAATACAAAATTACCCTGGCGCAACAATGGCAGGCTGGCGACAGCATCTGGTCTCGCCCGGCAATTCGTGTATTCGCGACCTATGCCAAGTGGGATGAAAAATGGGGCTATGCGCCAACCGGTAATAACAGCAAAGCGGGTTATACCCCAGGCGTTGCTTACAGCGACACTTCTCTGAACAGCTTTAGCCGTGGCGACAACGATGAGTGGTCCTTCGGTGCTCAGATGGAAATCTGGTGGTAATAACGTCGTAATTTGACGGACTGATCAAACAGAGGGGCGAAAGCCCCTCTATCCCTTAGGGACGGCGCGCTATTGCCTGGCTACCGCTGAACCTGCGCTTTATGAGGTGATAACAATGAAAATGAAGAAAAATCTTGTAGCCCTTTGCTTGTCAGCGGGGTTATTGGCCAGTGCGCCGGCCATCACACTCGCAAATGTGAATTTCGTTCCACAGAATACGACGACGGCTCCGGCTATTCCTGCGGCAGCATTGCAGCAACTTGTCTGGACGCCAGTCGATCAATCTAAAACGCAAACGACTCAGCTTTCGACCGGCGGTCAAACTCTGAATGTCCCAGGTATCAGCGGCCCTGTAGCGGCCTACAGCGTGCCTGCAAATATTGGTGAGCTGACCCTGACACTCTCCAGTGAAGTGAACAAACAAACCAGCGTCTTCGCACCGAATGTGTTGATTCTCGATCAGAATCTGACGCCATCTGCCTTCTTCCCAAGCGAATACTTTACCTATCAAGAACCCGGTGTGATGAGCGCCGACCGTCTTGGCGGTGTGATGCGCCTTACGCCAGCGTTGGGCCAGCAGAAGATCTATGTGCTGGTCTTCACGACTGACAAAGATCTCCAGCAGACAACAACGCTGCTGGATCCAGCCAAAGCCTATGCCAAAGGTATCGGTAACGCTGTACCGGATATCCCAGATCCTATTGCTCGTCATACCACTGACGGCGTCGTGAAATTGAAAGTGTCTACCAACAGTGCCTCAAGCGTTCTGGTCGGCCCGCTCTTTGGTTCTTCATCTACCGGGCCTGTTACTGTTGGCAATACCGCAGCGCCTGCACCAGCTTATGCGGCTCCTGCTCCAGCCGTCGCTGCTCCGGCACCCGCGCCGGTGAAAAAATCCGCACCGGTACTGAACGATACCGAAACGTACTTCAACAAAGCCATCAAACAGGCCGTTGACAGCGGCGATGTCGACAAAGCGCTGAAGCTGCTTGATGAAGCTGAGCGTTTAGGTTCAACCACTGCCCGTTCCACCTTTATCAGCAGTGTAAAAGGCAAGGGGTGACCGTCTCCCCACAGTGCTGATTTTGTCAGTAGTTTAGTGCGCCTGAGTGGGCGCACTTTTTTTGGCGCTGTTTATGCTGTTGCATCACTGTTGCGATAATGATCGCTAATCCACGTTTGAACGCCCCCAACCTGCATTTCTGCGATACAATAGCCATACGTTATGTATCGGAGAGTCTGGCATGTCACACCCTGCGCTAACGCAACTGCGTGCGCTGCGCTATTTTGACCAAATACCCGCGCTGAGCTCTGAGCAACTCGACTGGTTGCTGCTGGAAGATTCCATGACGAAACGTTTTGAGCAACACGGGAAAAACGTCACCGTGACGCTGATTCAGGAAGGATTTGTGTCCGCTGATAAGGTCTCCAGTGAGCTCCCGTTGTTGCCAAAAGAAGAACGCTACTGGCTGCGTGAAATTCTGCTGTGCGCGGACGGCGAACCCTGGCTTGCCGGGCGCACTGTCGTTCCGGAATCTACGCTTTCTGGCCCGGAACTGGCGCTGCAACAATTGGGTAAAACCCCGCTGGGACGCTACCTTTTTACGTCGTCCGAGCTCACCCGTGATTTTATTGAAATAGGGCGCGATGCCGATCTGTGGGGACGCCGTTCCCGCCTTCGCTTAAGCGGCAAACCGTTAATGCTGACGGAGCTGTTTTTGCCCGCATCGCCGTTGTACTAAGAGGATATTAAAATGGAGTGGAGTCTGACGCAGGACAAGCTGCTGGCTTTTCACCGTCTGATGCGAACGGATAAACCGATCGGAGCCTTGCTGCTGCTATGGCCAACGCTTTGGGCACTGTGGGTCGCGGCTCCCGGTTTGCCACCGCTATGGATCCTGGCGGTATTTGTGGCGGGCGTGTGGTTGATGCGGGCTGCGGGCTGCGTGGTGAATGATTATGCCGATCGCAAGTTTGACGGACACGTTAAACGCACGGCCAATCGCCCACTGCCCAGCGGTCAGGTTTCTGAAAAAGAGGCACGGACGCTGTTTGTGGTGCTGGTTGCACTCTCTTTCCTGCTGGTGCTCACGCTTAATACCATGACGATTTTGCTCTCGGTGGCAGCGCTGGCGTTGGCATGGGTGTATCCGTTCATGAAACGCTATACCCATTTGCCACAGGTGGTGCTTGGGGCAGCGTTTGGCTGGTCGATTCCAATGGCGTTTGCTGCCGTCAGTGAGTCCGTGCCGCTGAGCTGCTGGCTGATGTTTCTCGCCAATATCCTGTGGGCGGTGGCCTACGACACTCAGTACGCGATGGTTGACCGTGATGATGACCTGAAAATCGGCATCAAATCGACGGCGATTTTATTCGGCCGTCACGACAAGCTGATTATTGGAATATTGCAGGTCGCCGTGCTGGCGCTAATGGTCGTCATTGGTCGTCTGAACGGGCTGAACTGGGAGTTTTACTGGTCGGTACTGGTGGCGGGATTGTTGTTTGCGTATCAGCAAAAGCTGATCGCAAAGCGCGATCGTGAAGCCTGCTTTAAAGCCTTCCTGAATAATAACTACGTTGGCCTGGTGCTGTTTTTAGGTCTGGTGATGAGTTACTGGTCTTAGAAGCAAAACGGCAACACCGTTGGTTGCCGTTTTTGATGCTCGCCGCCTCTCCCCATGGGAGAGGACCGGGATAAGGGCCCCAGACCACACAAGGTAAACGTAAAACGGCAACACCGTTGGTTACCGTTTTTAATGTTTGCCGCCTCTCCCCGTGGGAGAGGGCTGGGATAAGGGCACCAGACCACATGAGTTCAAAAGCAAAACGGCAACCATCAGGTTGCCGTTTTAGTCTCCGCACTAATGCGGCTCGCACAAGCCGTTTTACTCGTCCTGCGTTGCGCTCTCAATCGTCAAACGCACATCAGACGTAATCAGTTCCGCCAGCATCTGGTAAACCTTCATGGTTTCGCCAGGCTCGGCATCTCCGGTATCGCTGATATAGCCTTCGTCACGCAGCGTCAGCACCAGTGAGCTAAACACCGCTTTATCGAAGAATTCAGGTGCGTTGATGCCGTGCAGCACAGACAAACGCTGAGCTAGGGTGCGGCTCTCTTTTTCCAGCGTTCCACGGTTAATGGACGGGTTGGCGCTCAGCAGCCAGAAGGTGATGGCGTAGCGTTGCAGCGTCTCACGCGCGCCTGCGGCCAGCAGTTGAAGCGTGCGAGAACGTGACGGATTGATATGAAGCTCATCGCCTTTCACCGCGATCAGCCCCTGACGGAGCATCTCTTCGGTCAGTTTATCCAGCTCTGCTGCCAGCTCGTCTTTGCTCCAGCGCAGGAACAACTCCGCTTTCAACATCGGGTAAAGCACTTCAACATGACGCAGTATCTCCTGACGGGAAATACGACGGTGCTGAGTGATGATGGCAGCCATCAACGACGGTAGCATCAGCATATGCGCGATATTGTTGCGATAGTACGTCATCAACACCGCCTGCTCGCGCGGCAGAATGATGATGTCACCAATCGTGTCCTTCTCGACCTCGAACTTGTTCATTTGCAGCGCATGGTCGATCAATTGACCCGCCGTCACAGACGGCACGGTTGAGTCCGTTGAGTACGGAACATGACGCATCATGTCGAGATAACAATCGAGCTGTTCGGTCAGCTGTTCGCGTGTCAGTGAGCGCTGACGAGAGGCCAGCAGCGCGGTACAGCACAGGTTCATGGCGTTAGCCGCGCCCGCGTTGTTAATACGCACCATCAAATCGGCAGCGATATTGTTTACCGTAGGCGTCAACCACGCCGGGCGAATGGCTTCGATCGGATCGATAGATTCTCGCCATTCCGGCACATGCTGGTTCAGATACGTCATCAGCGGCATCGGTTCGCCAAAGTTTACGTAGCCCTGACCGAGATTACGCAGCTTGCTCAGACCACGCAGCATCTGCGGTAAGCTCTCTTTTTCTTTTGTCGCGCCGCGTAGCTCTTTAGCGTACGTGCCCACTTCCATTACGTGTTCGTAACCAATATAAATCGGTACCAGCGTAATTGGACGTGTGCCGCCGCGCAGCATGGCCTGAATGGTCATCGAGAGCGTCCCGGTTTTCGGGTCGAGCAGACGACCGGTGCGGGAGCGACCCCCTTCAACAAAGTATTCGACGGAATAGCCACGGCTGAACAGTTCGCCCAGATATTCGCGGAACACCGTTGAATAGAGCTTGTTGCCCTTAAAGGTACGACGAATAAAGAATGCGCCCAAACGGCGGAAAATCGGACCTGCTGGCCAGAAATTCAGGTTGATCCCCGCAGCAATATGCGGCGGAACCAGCCCCTGATGATAGAGCACGTAGGAGAGCAGCAGATAATCCATGTGGCTGCGGTGGCAGGGCACGTAGACAATCTCATGACCGTCGTGGGCCAACTGGCGCACACGCTCGGCGTTATGAACGTTAATCCCTTGGTACAGACGGTTCCAGGTGAAGCTCAGAATACGGTCAGACAGTCGGATCATCTCGTAAGAGAAGTTCGCCGCAATCTCTTCCATCAGTGCGATAGCGTTTTGCTGCGCTTTCTCATGAGAGATTTTCTTGCTTCGCGCTTCGTCTTCAACTGCGCGGGCAATCGCTTTGGACGCCAGCAGTTTGTTGAACAGATCCTGACGCGCAGGCAATCGTGGCCCCACAGCCGCTAAACGCTGACGGGCGAAGTGCATACGTGCAACGCGTGCCAGTTTTTGGGCAATGATTTTATCGGTGCCATGCTCATCCGCCATGCGTCGTAACGACACAGACGGCGAGAAACGAACAAAACTATCGCGGCCCAACCATGACACGGCAAAGAATTTTTGCACGCCGTTAAGCATGCGCAATGGTGGATTCTCGTCGCCTTTTTGACGCCCTGGACGACGACCAAACATGATCGACACTGGCACCATCTGGACATCCAGATCGGGGTTACTGCGGTGCAGATCAAGATAGTCGTGGAACAGTTTGATCGACTCTTCTTTCGGCGTGTAATAGGTAAACACGCGCGGCCCGCCGTGGATAAACACATAGCGAGGAAGGAGAGTGCCGTCGATTTCCAGGGGTTCCAAAGGATCCGGTAAATCGTGCGCCAGACATTGGGCGCGCAGCGTCAGTAAGTCTGCCTTCGAGTTATAAGGCAAAACGTACATAATAGGACGCGAGGTATCGAGCCCTAATTCCAGCGCAGGTTCCGCCGGGATAGACTTACTTTTTACCAGTACGCTTAATGGTAAATTAAGTAATTTGTAGTAAATTCGTGGCCAGCCGGACATAAACGATGTAAAGCCTCTGGTTAATAATGCAATTGCGGCGCAAGGATAACAGAAAGCGCGCAAGATTTCTGTTGTTACCCGTCATACTTCAGGCTGCTGCGAAACCCGCTGCAGCCCTTGTTACTGACGTCAAATCTAATAAAAGGTTCTTTTAATGGCCAATAATACCACTGGGTTTACCCGAATCATCAAAGCAGCCGGATATTCATGGAAAGGTTTCCGCGCAGCATGGATAAATGAAGCCGCCTTCCGGCAAGAAGGCGTTGCCGCCATTATTGCCGTGATTATTGCGTGCTTCCTTGATGTCGATGCTATCACCCGTGTACTTCTCATCAGCTCCGTGCTTTTGGTGATGATAGTGGAAATTCTCAACAGTGCTATCGAAGCCGTTGTTGACCGTATTGGTTCTGATTTCCACGAGCTTTCTGGTCGTGCGAAAGACATGGGCTCTGCCGCTGTACTGCTGGCGATTATCATCGCTGTCATTACCTGGGTCACTCTCCTTTGGTCACATTTTCGATAAGCTTTCAGGAATCGAATAAGTCTCTGGTTTTTTGTGCAGTTTTTGATTCCAAATTCGCCTTTGACTGTATATACTCACAGCATAACTGTATATACACCCAGGGGGCGGAATGAAAGCGTTAACGGCCAGACAGCAAGAGGTGTTTGATCTCATCAGGGATCACATCAGCCAGACGGGAATGCCACCCACGCGTGCGGAAATCGCTCAGCGCCTGGGCTTCCGTTCACCAAACGCCGCTGAAGAGCATCTTAAAGCGCTGGCACGTAAAGGTGTTCTTGAGATTGTTTCGGGCGCGTCACGCGGTATCCGCTTACTGGTGGAAGAAGAAACGGGCATCCCTCTTATCGGTCGCGTTGCGGCGGGTGAGCCGTTGCTGGCACAGCAGCACATTGAAGGCCACTATCAGGTCGATCCGGGTATGTTCAAGCCGAGCGCAGATTTCTTACTGCGTGTTAGCGGTATGTCAATGAAAGATATCGGTATTCTTGACGGTGATCTGTTGGCTGTTCATAAAACTCAGGATGTGCGCAACGGACAGGTTGTGGTTGCGCGTATTGACGACGAAGTGACGGTTAAGCGCCTGAAAAAACAGGGCAACACTGTGCAACTTCTGCCTGAAAACAGCGAGTTTTCTCCAATTGTGGTGGATCTGCGCGAGCAAACCTTCTCTATTGAAGGACTGGCGGTTGGCGTTATCCGCAACGGTGAATGGCTGTAATTTCTCTCTGACAGGCTGCGCCATCCGCGCAGCCTGACTGTCCTATCTCGCTTCCGGTAATTTCCTATGTCGCTGCTGACAACTTCAGACAAGGCATTATGGCGTCTTGCGCTGCCAATGATTTTTTCCAATATCACCGTTCCTTTGCTTGGACTGGTGGATACGGCCGTTATTGGACATCTGGATTCTCCTGTTTATTTAGGTGGCATCGCGATTGGCGCGATGGCGACCAGCTTCCTCTTTATGCTGCTCCTGTTTTTGCGCATGAGCACAACCGGACTGACAGCCCAGGCCTTTGGCGCGAAAGATCCCGTTCGCCTTGGGCGGGCGCTGGTTCAGCCGCTGATCCTGGCATTAGGTGCCGGGCTGCTGATTGTCGTAGTGCGTGCGCCTCTCATCGATCTGGCGCTGCATATCGCCGGCGGCAGCGAGGCTGTGCTGGAACAGGCGCGCCGTTTTCTGGAAATTCGCTGGCTCAGCGCCCCTGCATCGCTCGCTAACCTCGTGCTGCTTGGCTGGTTGCTCGGCGTGCAATATGTTCGTGCCCCGGTCATTTTGCTGGTGGTGGGGAATATCCTGAATATCGTTCTCGATCTGTGGCTGGTGATGGGTTTGCATATGAATGTGCAGGGCGCCGCACTGGCAACCGTCATCGCGGAATATGCCACCTTCTTTATCGGCTTATGGATGGTGAAACGCGTGCTGGTGATGCGTGGCGTCACGCTCGCGATGCTGAAAAATGCCTGGCGGGGCAATATGCGCAAGCTGCTGGCGCTGAACCGCGACATCATGTTGCGCTCTTTATTGCTCCAGCTATGCTTCGGTGCGATGACGGTATTAGGCGCGCGTCTTGGGCCTGAGATCGTTGCGGTCAACGCGGTGCTAATGACGCTGCTGACATTTACCGCCTACGCGCTGGATGGTTTTGCCTATGCCGTTGAAGCGCACTCCGGTCAGGCTTACGGTGCGCGACAGGCCGGGAAATTACAGGAGGTCTGGCGAGCCGCCTGCCGCCAGTCCGGGCTGGTCGCGCTGATGTTTGCGCTGATTTATGCTCTTTTTGGCGGGCATATCGTCGCACTACTGACGTCATTACCTGAACTACGTGAGCTGGCACGGCACTACATTTTCTGGCAAGTGGTGTTACCGGTGGTGGGTGTCTGGTGCTATTTGCTGGATGGCATGTTTATTGGCGCAACACGGGGTGCAGAAATGCGCAATAGCATGGCGGTAGCCGCGGCGGGTTTCGGTTTGACCTTGCTTACCGTTCCCTACCTGGGAAACCAGGGTTTGTGGCTGGCACTCGCTGTCTTTCTTGCTCTGCGAGGCCTCTCGCTGTGGGTTATCTGGCGACGTCACTGGCGCGAAAACAGCTGGTTCTCGTAGCGGCTTCTTTTGTCCAGATGGTTAAAGATTCTGAATATCGAAACGACTGCCGAATCCTTGTCTACAATTATTATCACGTCCAGCAGGAAATGAACGTAACGGACGATACAAATTTACGTGATAACCGAACGATGAGGACATGATTATGAATAAAGACGAAATCGGCGGTAACTGGAAACAGTTTAAAGGTAAAGCGAAAGAGCAGTGGGGTAAGCTGACTGACGATGATATGACCATCATTGAAGGTAAGCGTGACCAGCTGGTCGGTAAAATTCAGGAACGTTACGGTTACCAGAAAGATCAGGCCGAGAAAGAGGTCGGTGACTGGGAAAAACGTCACGATTATCGCTGGTAGGCAATTCCGTAGCGAAAAGTTCTACCCGAAAGTACAAGGACGTACTATCCCTGAGGGCGGCTTAATGGCCGCCCGCTTTGCGTTTTAGCGCGGCTTCTTTTTCACATGAATGGAGTGATCGTGCTGACACGCATCCTGATGGCTACACGCTTCTACTTCCACACAGGCTGAACACAGGCCATGTGCTTCAATCACATTATGACGTAGCGCGAAGCCCATTTTTGCTGCCAGCGTATGCATAATGTCTTCAACCCCTTCCGCCGCTTTTTCCTTCACTGCACCACATCGATCGCAGATGAACATCGCAGAGGTGTGCGTCGGTTGATCGAACAAATGGCAAAGCACATAGCTATTTGTTGATTCCACTTTATGCACAAAGCCTTGTTCCAACAGGAAATCAAGCGCCCGGTAAACCGTAGGCGGTTTAGCCTGCGGCTCGTTAACACGCAGCAGATCAAGCAAATCGTAGGCGCTGATCGCGTTTTGTTGCAGGCTCATCAAACGCAAAACTTCAAGGCGCTGCGGGGTCAGGCGCACATTGCGTTGCGCACAGAGCTTTTCAGCTTGCACGAGCAGCTCCTGCGTTGTGGTCTTATCCATTTGCACCTCGAATAGTAGTCGGCCGGAAAACCCTCACTTTATCATGTTCTGTCAAAAACGCCGAGATCCCACGCGGTGTGCTATACCTGACGCAACGCAACATGGGGAGATAAACAATGAAAAGACCTGACTGCATTCAACACTGGCGTGACGTCGAGGGGGCTGACGATTCAACGTACCCGGACAGTGACGAACGCTTTGCGATTGGTGCGCCGTTGGCGCGCAAACTGGGGCTGGGGCGTCTTGGGATCCATCATGAGCGTTTACCGCCGGGGCGTCGCACGTCCTATCCGCATGCAGAAAGTGACGAGGAAGAGTTTATCCATGTTATTGAGGGGCATCCGGAGGCGTGGATCAACGGTTATTTGTGGAAGCTGGAGCCAGGGGATAGCGTCGGTTTCCCTGCCGGGACGGGCGTGTGTCACACCTTTATCAACAACACCGACGAGGATGTACGGCTGCTGGTGGTAGGGGAAGCGAACAAAAAACACAATCGTATCTATTACCCGTTAAATCCGATGTATGCCGCCACACGCGAAGACCGCTGGGTCGACCATCCCCCGCAGTTTTTTGGGCCCCACGACGGAAAACCTGGGCGAAAATAATATCCTCTTCTATAAATATTGAGGGCCGTCACAAATACAATAGGCCAGTTGGGTGATTTAACTTAAGGAAATGGCAGGTCTTTTGGTTCTTATTCACAGCAATAGTTCGCTCCCGTATGGGCGTAAATAGCGGGGGTTGTTTAATAACACTATAAGACGGGCATACTGTGAAAAAAACTTTTAAATTTTCAGTGGTTAGCATCGCTGTTTCTCTGCTGATGGCAAATCAGGCGGGAGCAGCCAATACCTGGACGGAAGCGCGTAGCGACGCAATGGGTGGTACGGGCGTGGCGGCGGGCAATTATGGCAGCGGGGTATTAATCAACCCAGCGCTGTTGGCCAAAGCCAAACCGGATGATGACATTACCGTCATTTTACCGTCCGTTGGCGCCAGAATTACGGATAAAGATAATCTTCAGGATCAAATCGACGACATCAGTGACAAAGTCGACCGCTACAGTGATGTCGTGGACAGCCTGACGGCAGCAGAGATCATCGCTAACCCATTAGGGTCTGTTAATCAGTTCCAGGGTGCGGCTAAAGATCTCGCTGATGAACTCAGTAGTCTGAAAGGCAAAACGGCGCGTGCAAATGCGGGCGCGGGTATTGCGGTCAGTATTCCTAATAACGTGCTCTCGGTGGCCTTCGTGGCGAAAGGCAACGCGCACGCTCGCGTAAGCTCTTCTATCGATCAGCAAGATATTGATTATCTGCGCAGCATCCAGAACAGCAAAATTGTCGCGGGTGGCGTTGCGCTGGACGCCGCATTAAACGGCACCGATCAAATTACCAAAAACCTCAACTCCACGGCATCTGGCCGAGCAGCCATTGTCTCTGACTACGGTGTTGCGGTTGCCCGCCAGTTTGATATTGCGGATATCCCGGTGTCCGTGGGTATCACACCAAAACTGCAGAAAACCTGGCTCTACAACTACACCACCTCCATTTACGACTACGACAGTAACGACTGGAACAGCAGCCGTTACCGTACGGATGATACCGGCTTTAACGTGGACGCCGGTGTGACCGCTGATTTTGGTGAAAACTGGACGGTAGGCTTGAGCGGGCAGAACCTAATGTCTCGTGATATTGATACCAAAGACATCCGTATCCGTAATGGTCGTACGGGCGAAGTGGTGAACTATAAAGATACTTACCAGATTCGTCCGTTGGTGACCGCAGGCGTGGCGTGGCACACCGATCTGCTGACCTTAACGGCTGACGGCGACCTCACCGAAACCAAAGGCTTCAAAAGTGAAGAAAACTCACAGTATGTCGGCGTAGGTGCGGAAGTCACCCCGCTGAGCTGGCTGGCAGTCCGTGCCGGTTATCGTGCGGATGTGAAGGGGAACGATAGCAACGTGTTCACCGGCGGTGTCGGCTTTGCACCGTTCAACACCGTCCATGTGGATCTGATGGGCCTGTATGGCGAAGACGAAACCTGGGGCGCGGGCGCGCAGTTAAGCGTGACGTTCTAAGGCGATCCGGAGGCCATGCGCCTCCGGTTTTCTTTGTGCTATAGTAGCGCCCCTTTTCCAGCAGATGCCTAAAACTTCGCCATGTCGTCAGAATTAAAGTCCACTTTCCCTGCACACCGTTTCTCCATCGCGCCGATGCTCGACTGGACGGACAGACATTGTCGCTACTTCCTGCGTCAGCTGTCTCGCCACACGCTGCTGTACACCGAAATGGTCACCACCGGAGCGATCATTCACGGTAAGGGCGACTATCTGGCCTATAGCGAAGAAGAGCATCCGGTGGCGCTGCAGCTTGGCGGCAGCGATCCGGCCGCACTGGCAGAATGCGCAAAGCTTGCAGAAGCGCGTGGCTACGACGAAATTAACCTCAATGTGGGGTGTCCGTCCGATCGCGTGCAGAACGGCATGTTTGGCGCATGTCTGATGGGCAACGCACAGCTGGTGGCTGACGGCATTAAAGCGATGCGCGACGTGGTGTCGATTCCTGTTACCGTCAAAACGCGTATCGGCATCGACGATCAGGACAGCTACGAATTCCTGTGTGATTTCATTGATACCGTCGCCGGGAAAGGCGAGTGTGAGACGTTTATCATCCACGCGCGCAAAGCCTGGCTGTCGGGCCTTAGCCCGAAAGAGAACCGCGAGATCCCACCGCTGGATTATCCGCGCGTGTATCAACTCAAGCGTGATTTTCCGCATCTGACGATGTCGATCAACGGCGGCATCAAATCTCTCGAAGAGGCCAAAACGCATTTGCAGCATATGGATGGCGTGATGGTCGGGCGCGAGGCGTACCAAAATCCGGGCATTCTGGCGACGGTCGACCGCGAAATCTTCGGCGTTGACGGTGCGGATAGCGATCCGGTTGCCGTGGTCCGCGCGATGTATCCGTACATCGAACGAGAGCTGAGCAATGGCACCTATCTGGGACACGTTACCCGCCATATGCTTGGGCTTTTCCAGGGTATTCCGGGGGCGCGCCAGTGGCGTCGTTACCTGAGCGAAAATGCGCATAAAGCGGGCGCAGATATTGAAGTGCTGGAACACGCTCTGCGCCTGGTCGCCGACAAACGATAATTTTCACTAAAAGATCGTCAAATTCACCACGCCCTGCACAGTGCTGCAGGGCGTTTTTGTTTCCAAATCAGTAAGTTAATTTTGGCACGATTCTTGTAATAACTTTAGCATCGTTGTGGGATATTCGGGAGAGCGTCATGCTGGAACTACTTTTTGTGATCGGATTTTTTGTCATGCTGATGGTAACGGGCATTTCATTGCTCGGGATTATTGCCGCGCTGGTTGTCGCAACGGCGCTGATGTTCGTCGGCGGGTTGTTTGCGCTGATGATCAAACTGTTGCCGTGGTTACTGCTGGCGATTGCGGTTGTGTGGGTCATAAGGGCAGTGAAAACGCCAAAAGTCCCAAATTATCAGCGCAATAACCGCTTTCGTTACTAAGGTATTGAGGCGTTCGTCACATACCTGTAACTTTTCCGGCGGCACGGCTTAGAACAGAATAGGATTTACTTATCAAATCTGTCACTATTGTTGCCGTTAAAGAATTCATCGAGCTGTACCCTACATACAGCCGAACTAAAAAAAGAAAGGGCTTCCTACGGGAAGCCCAATTTCTTTTTCCCCCGTCATAATTCAAGCTGCAGATGCGTTGGCTGCTTTCATTCACCCAAGTCACTTACTTGCGTAAGCTCCCGGGGATTCATTCATTTGCCGCGTTTATGCAACACGAATTATTTAGAGGAAACGAGCACATTAGGGGATCAGCAAACTCGAACCCTCTGTCGCGCGACTTTCCAACACCTCATGCGCGCGCTGCGCCTCGCTTAGCGGATATTTCTGCGCATCAGACACATCCACTTTAATGACGCCGCTGGCGATCAACGAGAACAATTCGTTGCTGGCTTCGGTCAACTCATCACGCGTAGTGATATATCCCTGGAGGGAAGGGCGAGTCACATACAGCGAGCCTTTCTGGTTCAAAATGCCCAGATTGACGCCCGTCACCGCGCCGGAGGAGTTACCAAAACTGACCATCAGTCCTCGGCGTTGCAAGCAATCCAGCGAGGCTTCCCAGGTGTCTTTCCCCACGGAGTCATACACCACGCGCAGTTTTTTACCGCCGGTTATCTCTTTCACTCGCTCTGCAATGCTCTCTTCGCGATAGTTGATCACCTGCCATGCGCCAGCCTGTTTTGCACGCTGCGCCTTTTGCGCACTGCCGACGGTGCCGATCAGTTTTGCGCCCAGCGCCTTCGCCCACTGACAGGCGATTAACCCTACGCCGCCTGCGGCAGCATGGAACAGGAACTGTTCATCCGGTTTAATTTCATAGGTTTTACGCAGCAGGTAAAAGACCGTTAGCCCTTTCAGAAATGATGCCGCGGCTTGCTCAAATGAGATGGCATTGGGCAACACTGCGGCTTTATCCGCGAGGACGTTGTGAATGGAGCTGTAAGCACCCAGCGCCGACTGCGCATACACCACGCGGTCGCCTTCTTTAATATGCTTAACGGCGCTTCCGACTTTGACCACCACGCCCGCCGCCTCGGTTCCCAAACCGCTCGGCATGGACGGAGGTGGATACAGGCCGCCGCGAATATAGGTGTCGATGTAGTTGATACCAATCGCTTTATTTTCTACCTGGACTTCGTTCTCACCCGGCGCGGCCGGAGTGAACTCCACCGCTTTGAGTACTTCGGGGCCACCATGCTTGTGAAATTCAATGCGCGTTGCCATGATTCCTCCAGAAAATGTGGTAATCTTTCGACCCATTCTTTATCTCGGTAACTCCATTCACTATGGCAGGAAATAAACCCTTCAACAAACAGACTGAACCCCGTGACCGCGACCTCCAGGTTGCCGGGCTAAAGGTCCCGCCGCACTCGATTGAAGCGGAACAGTCGGTGTTGGGCGGTTTAATGCTGGACAACGAACGCTGGGACGATGTCGCCGAGCGCGTCGTGTCTGACGATTTCTATACCCGTCCGCACCGCCATATTTTCACCGAAATGGCGCGTCTGCAGGAGTCGGGCAGCCCGATTGACCTGATCACGCTCGCGGAATCGCTTGAGCGTCAGGGACAACTGGATAGCGTCGGTGGATTTGCCTACCTCGCAGAATTATCGAAAAACACGCCAAGCGCAGCGAATATCAGCGCTTATGCTGACATTGTGCGCGAACGTGCGGTTGTGCGTGAAATGATCGCCGTAGCAAACGAAATCGCCGAAGCCGGTTTTGACCCGCAGGGCCGCACCAGTGAAGATCTGCTGGATCTCGCGGAATCTCGCGTTTTCAAAATTGCCGAAAGCCGAGCGAATAAAGATGAAGGCCCGCGAAATATCGCCGACGTGCTTGATTCTACGGTTGCCCGTATCGAAGCGTTATTCCAGCAGCCGCACGATGGCGTTACGGGCGTGAATACCGGTTATGACGACCTGAATAAAAAAACCGCCGGTTTGCAGCCGTCGGATCTGATTATCGTCGCGGCGCGTCCGTCGATGGGTAAAACGACATTTGCAATGAACATCGTCGAAAATGCGGCGATGTTGCAGGATAAACCAGTGCTTATCTTCAGTCTGGAGATGCCTTCAGATCAGATCATGATGCGTACCCTGGCGTCGCTGTCGCGCGTCGATCAGACCCGTATTCGTACCGGCCAGCTTGATGATGAGGACTGGGCGCGCATTTCTGGCACCATGGGCATCCTGCTGGAAAAACGGAATATCTATATCGATGACTCTTCCGGCCTGACCCCGTCCGAAGTGCGTTCGCGTGCGCGTCGTATTGCCCGTGAGCACGGCGGCATTGGTCTAATCATGATCGACTACCTGCAGCTGATGCGCGTTCCGTCGCTGTCGGATAACCGTACGCTGGAAATTGCCGAAATATCGCGCTCGCTCAAAGCGTTAGCGAAAGAACTCCAGGTACCCGTTGTTGCACTCTCTCAGCTTAACCGCTCTCTGGAACAACGCGCTGATAAGCGCCCGGTTAACTCAGACCTGCGTGAATCGGGTTCCATCGAGCAGGATGCCGACTTGATCATGTTCATCTATCGTGACGAGGTTTATCACGAAAACAGCGACATGAAGGGCATCGCAGAAATCATTATTGGTAAGCAGCGTAACGGCCCGATCGGTACGGTGCGTCTGACCTTTAACGGACAGTGGTCGCGCTTCGATAATTATGCGGGACCACAATACGACGACGAATAATTCCTCGTCATCCTTCGCGCCACAGCGGCGTTGGCTTCACCCCGGTCGCTTAATTATCTAAGCTCCCGGGATTTACGGCCTTGCCGCCTTGCTGTGACGCAAATGATTTAGAGGAATACTTTTTCTTTACGGCAAGGAATTCAAATGCAAGCGGCAACTGTAGTCATTAACCGCCGCGCTCTGCGACACAACCTGCAACGTCTGCGTGAACTGGCGCCCGCCAGTAAACTCGTTGCAGTCGTGAAAGCGAACGCTTACGGACACGGTCTTCTTGAGACCGCGCGAACGCTCCCTGATGCCGATGCCTTTGGCGTCGCCCGTCTCGAAGAAGCCTTACGCTTACGCGCAGGCGGTATTACGCAACCCATTCTGTTGTTGGAGGGTTTCTTTGAAGCCACCGATCTGACGACGATTGCCGATCAGCATCTGCACACCGCGATTCATAATGAAGAACAGCTGCTGGCGTTAGAAACGGCTGAACTGAGCGAACCGGTTACTGTGTGGATGAAGCTCGATACAGGCATGCATCGCCTGGGCGTGCGTCCGGAACAAGCCGAGGCGTTTTACCAGCGGTTAAGTCAGTGCAAAAATGTGCACCAGCCGGTGAATATCGTCAGCCATTTTGCCCGCGCCGACGAGCCGGAATGTGGTGCAACGGAGCAGCAGCTCGATATTTTTAATACCTTTTGCGAAGGCAAGCCGGGCATGCGTTCCATCGCGGCCTCTGGCGGCATCTTGCTGTGGCCGCAATCGCACTTTGACTGGGCACGACCAGGCATCATTCTTTACGGCGTTTCACCGCTAGAAAACAGACCCTGGGGCCCCGATTTTGGTCTGCAGCCGGTGATGTCTTTGGTGTCGAACCTGATCGCCGTACGCGAGCACAAAGCGGGTGAACCGGTTGGTTACGGTGGCACGTGGGTGAGCGAGAATGATACGCGCCTGGGCGTTGTGGCGATGGGTTATGGCGACGGTTATCCGCGCGCGGCACCTTCGGGAACGCCCGTGCTGGTGAATGGCCGTGAGGTGAAGATTGTCGGCCGTGTCGCGATGGACATGATTTGCGTCGATCTGGGGCCAGACGCTGATGATAAAGCGGGTGATGCAGTCGTGTTATGGGGTGAAGGTCTCCCCGTTGAGCGCATCGCTGAAATTACGAAAGTGAGTGCTTACGAACTTATTACGCGTTTGACCTCACGCGTGGCAATGAAATACATCGACTAACGCCTTTTTTGTCTTTTGATGAGGCATTTGGGGTGCAGGTAAACAGGCCGCACCCCAACTTCATTAACATCCTCTCGACCTTCTTTCACTTCCGGTTTATTGTTGAAATCCCTGCCTCTTAGATATCCGGAGAACCATCGCGTGTTCCAGAAAGTTGACGCCTACGCCGGCGACCCCATCCTCTCCTTAATGGAGCGTTTTAAAGAAGATCCGCGCAGCGACAAAGTAAACCTGAGCATCGGTCTGTATTACAACGAAGACGGCATTATTCCTCAGTTGAAAGCCGTCTCCGAAGCCGAAGCGCGTATGAATTCAGTGCCCCACGGCGCGTCGCTTTACCTGCCGATGGAAGGGCTGAACACCTATCGCAATACCATCGCGCCGCTGCTTTTTGGAGCCGATCATGTCGTGTTGCAGAAAAAGCGTGTAGCGACTATTCAAACGCTGGGCGGTTCTGGTGCGCTGAAGGTGGGTGCAGACTTTTTGAAAAAATACTTCCCGGATTCGGGTGTATGGGTGAGCGACCCAACGTGGGAAAACCACGTCGCCATCTTTGAAGGCGCGGGTTTTGTGGTGAACACCTATCCGTGGTTCGACAATGAAACCAATGGCGTGCGCGTTAATGCGCTTCTGGAAAAGCTCAATACGCTGCCGGAACGCAGCATTGTCCTGCTGCATCCGTGCTGCCATAACCCGACCGGCGCTGACCTGACCAACGATCAGTGGGATGCGGTGATTGAGGTTCTGAAAACACGCAATCTGATCCCTTTCCTCGATATCGCCTATCAGGGCTTTGGCGCAGGCATGGAAGAGGATGCCTACGCGATTCGCGCCATTGCCAGCGCCGGGTTACCTGCACTGGTCAGCAACTCCTTCTCAAAAATCTTTTCACTGTATGGCGAGCGTGTCGGCGGATTGTCCGTTATCTGTGAAGATGAAGAGGCCGCGGGGCGTGTGCTGGGACAACTTAAAGCCACCGTTCGCCGTATCTATTCAAGCCCGCCGGCCTTTGGCGCACAGGTGGTGGCGACCGTTCTCGGTGACGACGAGCTGAAATCGCTGTGGCTTGCGGAAGTTGAAGCTATGCGCAAGCGAATCCTGGCGATGCGTCAGGAACTGGTGAACGTATTGAAAGAGACCGTGCCGGGGCATAATTTTGATTATCTGCTCAAACAACGCGGTATGTTCAGTTATACCGGTCTGAGCGCGGTACAGGTCGACCGCCTGCGTGAAGAGTTCGGCGTCTACCTGATTGCCAGTGGCCGCATGTGTGTCGCGGGTCTGAACGCACACAACGTCCAGCGTGTTGCCCAGGCGTTTGCTGCTGTAATGTAAGTACTTACCAACAAACCCTCTCTTGCGAAGAGAGGGTTCCTGCCTGATAACTTCTTCTGTGATATCCCTCATTCTACCAGGGTTAATAGTCAGAATTGTCTTCCCATCATCCGCCTCAGGGGTTATGGTCTGATAGTTTTTTGACCATTCGCTCAATTTAAAAGCATAAAAAATAGAATATTCAGGGGAATACATGCGCAAGATCACACTGGCGCTCAGCGCCGCCTGCTTATTGTTCTCACTCAATAGTGCCGTCGTCGCCCGCGCTTCTGCACCAACACCGCTTTATACCGGTACTACCGCTGCCATTTTGGCTGAACAAGCCCCCATTCACTGGGTCTCTGTGGCACAAATTGAAAACAGTCTGATGGGCCGCGCGCCGATGGCTGTCGGTTTCGACATCGACGATACCGTCCTTTTCTCCAGCCCAGGCTTCTGGCGCGGTAAAAAAACCTTCTCGCCAGCCAACGAGGAATACCTCAAAAATCCTGAATTCTGGGAAAAAATGAATAACGGCTGGGATGAATTCAGCATTCCGAAAGAAGTCGGCCGCGCGCTGATCGCCATGCATGTGAAACGCGGCGACAGTATTTATTTCGTGACCGGTCGCAGCCAGACGAAAACCGAAACCGTCTCTAAAACGTTGCAGGGCGATTTTGCGATTCCTGCCGCAAACATGAACCCGGTGATTTTTGCGGGCGATAAAGCGGGGCAAAACACCAAAACACAGTGGCTGGAACAGAAAAACATCAAAGTTTTCTATGGTGATTCGGATAACGACATCACGGCTGCCCGCGACGTCGGTGCCAGAGGCATTCGCGTGTTGCGGGCTTCAAACTCGACTTATCGGCCGTTGCCGATGGCGGGTGCGTTCGGGGAAGAGGTAATTGTGAATTCCGAATACTGAGTTGTGATTATTTTTTGAACAAATCAGGCTTGCCTGGGTTTACCTTTCGCCGTCTTGCTGCACACTTAAAGGGGCAGTTTCTCAGGTCGCATTCAACCCACTGAAAGGGGAACACAGATGACAATTTCGGAGATATTGCAATATTGCATGAACAAAACCGGCGCTGAACAAAGCGTTCACAGCGACTGGAAAGCCACGCAAATCAAAGTGGCCGATGTGTTGTTTGCGATGGTAAAAGATGTGGAAGGGCGCCCGGCAGCCTCGTTAAAAACCAGTCCGGAGCTCGCGGATTTGCTGCGTCAGCAGCACAGCGATGTGCGTCCCAGCAAGCATCTGAATAAAGCGCACTGGAGCACGATTTATCTCGACGGATCGCTTCCGGATTCGCAGATTTACTATCTGGTGGATGCGTCTTATCAGCAGGCCATTGAGTTGCTGCCGGATACGACCCGGCAGCAACTTTCAGTCTAAGACTACAGCAGAGGTTTCAGGAAGCGCGCGGTGTGCGAGGCTTCGCACTCTGCGACTGTCTCTGGCGTACCGGAGACAAGGATTTCACCGCCGCCGCTGCCGCCTTCCGGACCGAGATCCACAATCCAGTCCGCGGTTTTGATAACGTCCAGGTTGTGCTCAATCACCACAATCGTGTTGCCCTGATCGCGTAACTGATGCAGCACTTCAAGCAACTGCTGGATATCGGCAAAGTGCAAACCGGTGGTCGGTTCATCCAGGATGTACAGCGTCTGACCCGTCCCGCGTTTGGACAGTTCACGCGCCAGCTTCACGCGCTGCGCCTCACCGCCGGACAGCGTTGTCGCCGACTGCCCCAGACGAATATAGGTCAACCCTACGTCCATCAGCGTTTGCAGCTTACGCGCCAGCGCAGGCACTGCATCAAAGAACTCACGAGCTTCTTCGATGGTCATATCCAGCACTTCGTGGATTGTCTTGCCCTTGTACTTAATCTCCAGCGTTTCACGGTTATAGCGTTTGCCTCTGCACTGATCGCACGGCACATAAATATCCGGCAGGAAGTGCATTTCGACTTTGATCACGCCGTCACCCTGACAGGCTTCACAGCGTCCGCCGCGCACGTTAAAGCTGAAACGTCCCGGCGTATATCCGCGCGAACGTGATTCAGGAACACCCGCAAACAGTTCACGCACAGGCGTAAACACGCCGGTATAGGTCGCCGGGTTAGAACGCGGAGTACGACCAATCGGACTTTGGTCGATATCGATAACTTTATCGAAATGTTCCAGACCATGGATCTCGCGATATGGCGCCGGTTCCGCGAGCGTTGCGCCGTTTAACTGGGTCTGCGCAATCGGGAACAGCGTGTCGTTAATCAGCGTGGATTTACCGGAACCCGAAACGCCCGTTACGCAGGTGAACAGCCCCACCGGCAGCGTCAGGGTCACATCTTTCAGGTTGTTGCCGCGCGCGCCGGTCAGCTTCAACACTTTTTCCGGATTGGCCGCGACGCGCTGCTTCGGAACTTCAATTTTACGCTTGCCGCTCATGAACTGGCCGGTCAACGATTCCGGCACCGCCATAATGTCTTTCAGCGTGCCTTCGGCCACGACCTGACCACCGTGCACACCTGCACCAGGACCGATGTCGATCACGTGGTCAGCGGCGCGGATCGCATCTTCATCGTGCTCAACCACAATCACCGTATTGCCAAGGTTACGCAGATGAATCAGCGTGCCGAGCAGGCGCTCGTTATCGCGCTGATGCAGGCCGATAGACGGTTCATCCAGCACGTACATCACGCCGACCAGGCCCGCGCCAATCTGGCTTGCCAGACGAATACGCTGCGCTTCACCGCCGGAGAGGGTTTCCGCCGAGCGAGAAAGTGACAGATAGTTCAGGCCGACGTTAACCAGGAACTTCAGACGATCGCCGATCTCTTTCAGGATTTTCTCTGCAATTTGCGCGCGTTGGCCCGCAAGCTTGAGATTCGTGAAGAAATCCATCGCATGGCCGATGCTCATATCCGAGATGGTCGGCAGCGCGGTATTCTCGACAAAGACGTGGCGAGCCTCGCGCTTCAGACGCGTCCCCTCGCAGGACGTACAGGAACGGTTGCTGATAAATTTCGACAGTTCTTCGCGCACGGCGCTCGATTCTGTCTCTTTATAACGGCGTTCCATGTTGTGCAGCACGCCTTCAAACGGATGACGACGCACGGACGTATCGCCGCGATCGTTCATGTATTTGAATTCAATATTCTCTTTTCCAGAACCGTACAGCACCACTTTATGAACAGTTGCACCCAGGCTGCCCCACGGCGCATCAACGTCGAATTTGTAGTGTTCCGCCAGTGATTTCAGCATCTGGAAATAGTAGAAATTACGGCGATCCCAGCCGCGAATTGCACCACCCGCCAGCGAAAGCTCTGGGTTCTGGATCACGCGATCCGGATCGAAATATTGCTGCACGCCCAGACCGTCGCAGGTTGGACACGCACCCGCCGGGTTGTTGAACGAAAACAGACGCGGTTCGAGTTCACGCATGCTGTAGCCGCAAATCGGACAGGCAAAATTCGCCGAGAAGAGCAGCTCTTCTGCTTTTGGATCGTCCATGTCAGCCACAACTGCCGATCCGCCGGAGAGATCCAGCGCGGTTTCAAACGATTCGGCTAAGCGCTGCGTGAGGTCTTCGCGCACCTTAAAGCGGTCAACGACCACTTCAATGGTGTGTTTCTTTTGCAGCTCAAGTTTTGGCGGATCCGACAGATCGCACACTTCACCGTCGATACGGGCGCGGATATAACCCTGGCTTGCCAGGTTCTCCAGCGTTTTGGCGTGCTCACCTTTTCGGTCTTTAATGATAGGAGCCAGCAGCATCAGGCGTTTGCCCTCTGGCTGTGCCAGCACGTTATCCACCATTTGGCTGACGGTTTGCGCCGCCAGCGGCACGTCATGGTCCGGGCAGCGCGGTTCACCTACGCGGGCAAACAGCAGGCGCAGGTAGTCGTGAATTTCAGTAATAGTGCCGACCGTTGAGCGCGGGTTGTGCGACGTTGATTTTTGCTCAATCGAAATCGCAGGCGATAACCCTTCAATGTGGTCAACGTCCGGCTTTTCCATCAGCGACAAAAACTGACGCGCATAGGCAGAAAGCGATTCAACGTAACGGCGCTGTCCTTCGGCGTATAAGGTGTCGAAAGCCAGTGATGATTTGCCAGACCCCGAAAGCCCGGTCACGACAATAAGCTTGTCGCGAGGGATTATCAGGTTGATATTCTTGAGATTATGGGTGCGGGCGCCCCGTACTTCGATCTTATCCATTCACCTTTCCCGGTAGAGACTCGGATGCCTGGTTTGTTTGAAGGACAAACGGCAGAAACGGCTAATTATGACACAATCCGACCTGTTTGAATATACAGTATTGGAATGCATTTTCTGATTCGTTGTGCAACAATGTATGGTTCACGCAGATATCTGGAATCCATGCTGCAACTATCAAAATGCTACATGGAAATGATACACTCGCGCGTTACACTATTAAGAAACGAATTCAGGAGACACGATCATGGCCAGCAGAGGCGTAAACAAGGTGATTCTCGTCGGTAATCTGGGCCAGGACCCGGAAGTACGCTACATGCCGAGTGGTGGTGCAGTTGCCAACATTACGCTGGCTACTTCCGAATCCTGGCGTGATAAAGCGACCGGTGAGATGAAAGAGCAGACTGAATGGCACCGCGTTGTGCTGTTTGGCAAACTGGCCGAAGTGGCTGGTGAATATCTGCGTAAAGGTTCTCAGGTGTATATCGAAGGCCAGCTTCGTACCCGTAAATGGACCGATCAGTCCGGTGCAGAGAAGTTCACGACGGAAGTTGTGGTTAACGTTGGCGGCACCATGCAAATGCTGGGTGGTCGTCAGGGTGGTGGTGCTCCGGCAGGCGGTGGTCAGCAGCAGCAGCAGGGCAGTTGGGGTCAACCTCAACAGCCACAGGGCGGCGGCAACCAGTTCAGCGGCGGCGCGCAGTCTCGCCCGCAGCAGCAGTCTGCACCAGCACCGTCTAACGAACCCCCAATGGATTTCGACGACGACATCCCGTTCTGATTGTTATAGACGAAATGCTTTGTACTGCCCGAAGCCCTGCATTTGCAGGGCTTTTTGTTTGAGAAAGTCGGTGTTCAATACGAATATTTCGCGATTGATCAAGTGATGACCACCGGCCAGTCTGGTGGGGTATGGCTCATGGCTTCCATCATGACGACTTTCACATTGCTCCAGATAGTTGCTACGTCCGCCATCGTAATGCCCAGTAAGCCCGTCGCAAACCAACATGCTGCGCCCAACCCCAATAAGGTGCTGATCACGGCGAGCCCAGCGTAATCTGATTTACGGAATTGAATATTTAGCGTGCTGGCTAAAAACATCATCACTGCACTCAATAACGGCCAGCGTAAAAGAACCATGCTGGTAGTAATGGTTGCCATAAAACCTATCCTCGAGATAACAAAAAAGTAACAATGAAACGGTGTTTCACGTTGCAAAATATGTGTGAACTATATCACACTTGTTCTTTTATTCGCCAGTGCTGTTGCCGGGAAACTGTGCGTTACCAGTCGCTTCTGCATAAGGATTTGTCGTAGTGAAAATATATCTTCGCAGGCTAAGAAACAGTTTTACAGGGTGTTTATAAGGAATTCATTAGGATAGCGAAAACAAGTACGACTGAGGTGAGAATAGACAATATTTACAGTATTAATACTATGACTTATGCTTGAACGGACAATTAATTATACGCACAGCTAATAACTCAACCATTTGAATTAATAGATTATTTATTATTTTGTCATTTAATTTTTACACATGCAATTTTTGTATTTACATAAGTATGCGCTGTCTTTTAATAATCATTAAGTCATGTTTTGTGCGAATGTTGAGATATTCGTTATGCCCGACTTTTATTATTCAATCACCTGCGAATAAAAACGATGAAAGACACCTGTCGTGAAATGATTAACGACAGCATGCTGGCTTTGCATGCTTTAGCAAAACTGATGCCGCTGCTTACGCCTCAGCGTTCGCTGACTGAAATGCTGGAAACGATCAATCGTACGCTTGGCTCAACGCTTGCCTGGGTCAGTATCGGTGATGAAAGCGCTGAGCCGCGGGTGGTTTGCGCGGGAGAGGTTGTTTGTCACACGGGTGAAGTGACGAATTTTCTGGCCAGCACGTTGCTGCAACAGCATCATCATTCATGGCGGTCTATTTACTGGAAAGAAAGCGTTGGCAAGGTGATGTTTTCACCTCAGCATCCAGGGCATGCGCAATTACAAAGCGGTGTGTTATACAAATTCTCCTCCCGTGATGGAGGTTGCTGCGGGTATTTCTTTCTCGCGTTTTCCAAGCGTATTGATACATTACCCATCCTGAAAAATATCGTGGTTGTGCTCGCTGAAAAGCTCAAAGATTATTTTGTCGAAATGATTTCACGAGAGCGCATGGCAATAGAAATGCAGCGTGTGGTGACACAATATAAAACGCTGTTTGAACGTGCCCCGGTGCTAATGACCTCTTTTGATCGACATAACCGCTGCGTGTTGTGGAACGGTGAATGCGAAAAAGTATTTGGCTGGAGCATGGAGGAAATCAATGCTTATCCCGAACCATTGGCGCTTTTTTATCCCGACCCCGCAGAACGACGACGGGTACGCGATTCAATCCATCTTTCATCCCTGAAAGATATGTACGAGTGGCACCCGCTGCGAAAAGACGGATCGCAGCTCACGATTTTGTGGTCGAATATTCTCCTGCCCGACAGCTCTATTTTGAACATTGGCCTGGATATCACCGAACGCAAAAATGCGGAGCGCCAGCTTGCGGTGAGGGCCACCACTGACGACCTCACCGGATGTTTTAATCGCTCCGCTATTTTGCAGAAGCTTCAGGCGGCGACGGAGTGCAATCAGCTGTCAGAAACGGAAGGTCCTTTCTGCGTGTTGATGTTCGATCTGGACTACTTCAAGCAGATCAACGATGAGTGGGGTCATCAGGTTGGGGACGCGGCCCTTGTCTATTTTTGCGATCGGCTGCGAGAATTGAGCCCGAGACTGTCTGCACTGGGTCGGGTTGGTGGCGAGGAGTTTTTGCTCCTGCTCACGCAAGCCGATAGCCAGGCCGCGATGGCGCTCTCGACAACGCTGCGTTCCTCGCTCTTTGACAGACCCCTGCTGGTCGAAGACAAAGCGTTGGTTCTTTCCTTTAGTGCTGGCGTGGTAGAGGTCTGTCATGGTCAACACGACACCTCTTCACTTCTTACGCGTGCCGATAAAGCGCTATATGCTGCAAAACGTAGCGGCAGAGGAAAAACGGTGATCTCCGTTGATTATTTATAAATCATCATTCGGAATGGTTATCTGCAAATAATCTGAAATTTCATGATCAAGTTGTATTTTTTTCATGCTGTTGCGAGTTTGGCTTAATCAATGATCCCCTGTCGTGTTATCTTAAAACTCACCGGTAATGCTGGATAATAACTTTCCTTAATAAAAACGAAACGCATTCTTTTAGTTTGAGTTACGGACACATATTATCGTCATAACTAAGTTTGAGAATTTTAATACTAAAAGTCAGTTGCTAACTTCGCATGATTCATGCAACGTAATCACCTGTTTATCAAAGCATCCGGCCTTCATTACTACAGGCACACATATTGCAGGGATATAGGGCGGAAATGAATCGTAGCGCACGGCGCAAGGTGCTGAGGGTAGTCGGGGTCATCATGGTAGTTTTGCTACCTGTGATGCTTGCGCTATGGTTTGCCCAGCTAAGAGCCGTTACCGAAACAAGCAGTCAGCTACGAACCTTTGCCCAACTCGCTTTAGATAAAACTGAACTCGTTATTGAACAGGTTGATTTAGCCCGCGACGCCGCCAAAAAATACCAGGGTGAAGTGTGTTCGCCTGCGCATCGGCAATATATGTTAAATGTCGTTCGTGGACGGCTCTACGTTGCCGATTTAATATATGCAGATGGCCAGCGTTTTTTATGTTCCACGGTCTCCACGCCAGATCAACCCTACATTATCCCTGGCGCAAATTACACACGTAAACCCGACGTCTCAATCTATTATTTCCGCGATACGCCTTTCTTCGCCGGTTATAAAATGACATATATGCAGCGCGGAAATTATGTGGTGGTGGTCAACCCATTGTCATACGGTGAAGTCATGACAGCCGACCATGCATTGACATGGGGTGTATATGACACGGTAACCAACAATTTCTTTTCCGTGAGTCCACACGCCGAGATTTCTTTATTACATTCGCTATTAGGTAATTCTGAGCAAGCATTTCAAAGTGATGGACGTTTTTACACCACCGCGAATTCTACGAAACGTCCTATCGCCGCGATTGTTTCCACCTCGAATACTCGATTTTATGAAGTTCTCTATCATCAGGCGACATTGACGCTGCCGCTAGGGATGATTTGCAGCATTATTATATTGCTGGTGTGGTCACGTACACATCGAGAATTTAATTCACCTGGACGTTTATTGCACCGCGCATTAAATAAACGCCAGCTGTGTGTACATTATCAGCCCATTATTGATATAAAAAATAAGCAATGTGTGGGTGCAGAAGCACTACTTCGCTGGCCGGGCTTTAACGGTCAGGTGATGAGTCCCGCAGAATTTATTCCGCTGGCAGAAAAAGAGGGAATGATCGAGCGGATCACCGATTATGTTGTTGAAGAGGTCTTTAACGATCTTGGGCATTTTCTGGGTAACAACCCGCATCTTTATATCTCCATTAACCTGTCGGCATCCGATTTCCACTCTTCTCGCCTGATCGCCCTGATCTCTGATAAAGCTCAGCACTATTCTGTGCGCGCTCAACAAATTAAAATTGAAGTGACAGAGCGTGGGTTTATTGATGTACCGAAAACCACGCCTGTAATTCAGGCTTTCCGTCAGGCCGGTTATGAAGTCGCGATCGACGACTTTGGTACCGGTTATTCCAACCTGCATAACCTGTACTCACTGAACGTGGACATTCTGAAAATCGATAAATCATTTATCGATACCCTGACCACCAACAGTACCAGCCATCTGATTGCAGAGCACATCATTGAGATGGCCCAGAGCTTGCGGCTGAAAACCATTGCTGAAGGGGTGGAGACGGCGGAGCAGGTGACATGGCTACTGAAGCGCGGTGTGCAATATTGCCAGGGCTGGCATTTTGCGAAGGCGATGCCGCCGCAAGAATTTATGGACTGGCAGCAGCACCCTGTTCACGTTCTGGTCCCGCGTACCAGCTAGTTGAGCTGGTGGCGGTAATCGCTCGGGGTGCGATCAAATTCGCGTCTAAACACCCGGGAAAATGTCTGTTGCGACACGTATCCTAAATCCATCGCGATATCAAAAATCGGGCGGCGCGTGCTGCGCAGCGCCTGCGCTGCCAAAAGTAATCTGCGCTGACGAATGTAATCTCCCAGCGTCTGATGCATGACCGTGCGGAACATTCTCTGCAAATACCATTTCGAATAGCCCGACTTCTTCGCCACGGCGTCAATGCTTAATGGTTGGTCGATATGTTCATCAATCCATTCAATCAATGTCTGAATAATTTGCTGATGTGACATAAGGTTGCCCCTCTTTAAATACAACACTTTCAGTTGATTGGTCGTTTTCTCTGCGGGGGAGTATAATTCCTCAAGTTAACTTGAGGTAAAGAGGTTTTATGGAAAAGAGATTACCGAGAATTAAAGCGTTGCTCACACCGGGTGAAGTCGCAAAACGCAGCGGGGTGGCGGTCTCGGCGCTGCATTTCTATGAAACAAAAGGGCTGATTAAAAGTATCCGCAACGGTGGCAACCAGCGCCGTTATACCCGTGATGTGCTGCGTTACGTGGCGATTATCAAAATTGCGCAACGCATCGGGATCCCGTTGGCGACCATCAGCGACGCCTTTGGCGTGCTGCCGGAGGGCCATTCGCTGAGTGCAAAAGAGTGGAAAGATCTCTCCTCACAGTGGCGCGAGGAGCTGGACCGGCGTATCCATACGCTGGTTGCGCTGCGCGATGAGCTGGATGGATGCATCGGGTGTGGGTGTCTTTCCCGGAGCGATTGCCCGTTGCGTAACCCTGGCGACAAACTGGGTGAGCAGGGCACGGGTGCGCGGTTGCTGGGCGAAGAATAAAAAACTAAAGCGCCAGACTAAGGCGCTTTAGTTTATTCCCGGTCTTTGTCTTTCACTCTATCCCGCTGGTTCACGGGAGGGTTTCCCCCGACATCAGCACCCCTCATGTCGAGCAGTTGGGGAGGTTCCGGTTTGTGCTGACACTTTAATTGTATGCAAAATCGTCATCTTCGCCAGCGCGAACGTTCAGATTTTAGCCAAAATTTTTTCGCGGAGTTGTGCAATTTTCTATAGTTAGTTTGTATGAATCAGAGGAGAAAACCATGCTCACGCTCCACCATTTGAATCAATCCCGTTCACAGCGCGTGATCTGGGCGCTTGAAGAACTTGACGTGCCGTATCAAATTGTCCGCTATCAGCGCGAAAAAACCATGCTGGCGCCGCCGTCACTCAAGAAAATCCACCCGCTGGGTAAATCGCCCGTGGTAGAGGATAACGGACTGATCCTCGCAGAATCGGGTGCAATTCTTGAATACTTGCAAGAAACCTATGATCCCCAGTCGCATCTCAAGCCTCAGGATGCGGCGCAGAAAACCCAGTATCGCTTCTGGCTGCATTACGCCGAAGGGTCGCTGATGCCCTTGCTGATGATGAAACTGGTCTTTAACAGTCTGGGTAAACCGCCGGTGCCTTTCGGCATGCGAACGTTGGGTAACCTGCTGGGGCAGGGCGTGCAGAAAGGCTATCTCAACCGTCAGATTGAAACGCATGCGCGTTTTGTCGAATCGCATCTGGCCGAGAACAGCTGGTTCGCAGGCGATCATCTCAGCATGGCGGATATTCAGATGAGCTTCCCGGTCTTCGCGTTGCTTGCGCGCGGTGGAATCGACAACCTCCCGCATCTACACGCGTGGAAGAAAAAGGTTGAAATGCGTCCGGCGTGGCAACGTGCGATTCAACAGGGTGGACCCTTTGAAATCCCCGGATAAACATTAATTGTTATTAAATTGCGCATTCACGATAACGTTTGCGCATCCTCTGGTTATTTCTTCAGCGTCATAAGCTAATTTTAGCGAAAAACGACAAAGTTAAGTTGAAAACGCCCTGTATTAGGCTAGATAATCGTTTGCCTTCAATTAACCACCCGTTTTGTAAGCGCGGAGCTAAACGTTTGCTTTTTTTGTGACGGCCCCTATTCGTCACAAACGCAGCACAAGGATTTGACGTTTCGCTGGCAGTGGAGTTGTCCACCACGCTTATAAACGAATGATAAAAATTCTCAGGGGATGTTTTCTATGTCTACGCCTTCAGCGCGTACTGGCGGTTCACTCGACGCCATGTTTAAAATTTCTGCTCGCGGCAGCACCGTGCGTCAGGAAGTTGTCGCCGGTCTGACGACCTTCCTGGCGATGGTTTACTCCGTGATCGTTGTGCCGGGCATGCTGGGTAAAGCGGGTTTCCCGCCTGCTGCGGTGTTCGTTGCCACCTGTCTGGTTGCGGGTCTGGGTTCTATCGTGATGGGCCTGTGGGCTAACCTGCCGCTGGCGATTGGTTGCGCAATTTCACTGACCGCATTTACCGCATTCAGCCTGGTGCTGGGTCAGCACATCAGCGTGCCCGTTGCGCTGGGTGCGGTGTTCCTGATGGGTGTGCTGTTTACCGTGATTTCTGCGACCGGCATCCGTAGCTGGATCTTGCGGAACCTGCCGCAAGGCGTCGCGCACGGTACAGGCATCGGTATCGGTCTGTTCCTGCTGCTGATTGCCGCCAACGGCGTGGGCCTGGTCGTTAAAAACCCGCTGGATGGTTTGCCGGTTGCGATGGGCCATTTCGCCAGCTTCCCGGTGATCATGTCGCTTATTGGCCTGGCGTTCATTATCGGTCTGGAAAAACTGAAAGTGCCTGGCGGTATCTTGCTGACGATTATCGGGATTTCCGTGGTTGGGCTGCTTTTCGATCCGACCGTTCACTTCTCCGGTATCTTTGCCATGCCGTCGCTGAGTGATGAGCATGGCAACTCGCTGATTGGTAGCCTCGATATTGTCGGTGCGCTGAACCCGATTGTGCTGCCAAGCGTGTTGGCGCTGGTCATGACCGCGGTCTTTGACGCCACGGGGACTATTCGTGCGGTCGCGGGTCAGGCTAATTTGCTGGATAAAGACGGCCAGATTATCGATGGCGGCAAAGCGCTGACCACCGACTCCCTGAGCAGCGTGTTCTCCGGTCTGGTGGGCGCGGCTCCGGCAGCGGTCTACATCGAGTCAGCCGCGGGTACAGCGGCAGGCGGCAAAACCGGTCTGACGGCTATCACCGTCGGCGTGCTGTTCTTGCTGATCCTGTTCCTCTCGCCGCTCTCTTATCTGGTGCCGGTTTATGCGACCGCACCGGCGCTGATGTACGTCGGCCTGCTGATGCTGAGCAACGTGGCGAAAATCGATTTTACCGATTTCGTTGACGCGATGTCCGGCCTGATTACCGCCGTCTTTATCGTGCTGACCTGCAATATCGTCACCGGCATCATGATCGGCTTTGCCTCACTGGTGATTGGTCGTCTGGTGTCGGGCGAATGGCGCAAGCTGAACGTTGGCACCGTGGTGATCGCGATCGCGCTGGTCGCGTTCTATGCGGGCGGCTGGGCCATCTGATTTAGCAGAACCTGCGAAAACGGGTGGCTTAGGCCGCCCGTTTTCATTTTCAGACCACATCTCGTTGTCATTTGCGTTACTCTGAAGAGGGTAAAATAGAAGCACGACGCTTCATGTTTTAGACAATAAGAAACACGCAAACAGGGAACGCATGGAAATTTTCTTCACCATTCTCATCATGACCCTCGTGGTCTCACTTTCCGGGGTAGTCACCCGCGTACTACCCTTCCAGTTACCCCTCCCGCTGATGCAAATTGCCATTGGCGCACTATTGGCATGGCCGACGTTTGGCTTGCATGTGGAGTTCGATCCCGAACTGTTCCTCGTACTGTTTATCCCGCCGCTGCTGTTTGCCGACGGCTGGAAAACGCCTACGCGCGAGTTCCTTGAGCACGGGCGAGAGATATTCGGCCTCGCGCTGGCCCTGGTGGTCGTCACGGTGGTCGGGATAGGCTTCCTGATCTACTGGATTGTGCCGGGCATTCCGCTGATTCCAGCCTTTGCGCTGGCCGCCGTGCTGTCGCCTACCGATGCCGTGGCGCTGTCCGGTATTGTCGGCGAAGGGCGTATTCCGAAGAAAATCATGGGGATTTTGCAGGGTGAGGCGCTAATGAATGACGCCTCTGGCCTGGTGGCGCTCAAGTTTGCTGTCGCCGTGGCGATGGGCACCATGATTTTCACTATCGGCGGTGCGACCGTTGAGTTTTTCAAAGTGGCAATTGGCGGCATCCTGGCCGGTTTCGTCGTCAGTTGGCTGTATGGCCGTTCGCTGGGCTTCCTCAGTCGCTGGGGCGGCGATGAGCCTGCGACGCAAATCGTTCTGCTGTTCCTGCTGCCGTTCGCGTCCTATCTGATTGCAGAACATATCGGCGTGTCGGGCATCCTCGCGGCCGTGGCGGCGGGGATGACCATCACCCGTGCAGGTGTGATGCGCCGTGCGCCGCTGGCGATGCGTCTGCGCGCCAACAGTACGTGGGCGATGCTTGAGTTTGTGTTTAACGGCATGGTTTTCCTGCTATTGGGCCTGCAGCTTCCGGGCATTCTGGAATCCTCGCTGGTGGCGGCCGAAGCCGATCCGAACGTTGAAACCTGGATGCTGTTTACCGATATCGTGCTGATTTACGTTGCGCTGATGCTGGTACGCTTTGGCTGGCTGTGGACGATGAAAAACTTCAGCATGCGCTTCCTGAAGAATAAGCCAATGGAGTTTGGCTCGTGGACCACGCGCGAACTGCTGATTGCGTCGTTTGCGGGCGTGCGTGGGGCCATTACTCTTGCCGGTGTGCTCTCTATTCCGCTGCTTCTGCCCGACGGAAACGTCTTCCCGGCGCGTTACGAGCTGGTATTTTTAGCGGCGGGCGTGATTCTGTTCTCACTGTTTATTGGCGTGGTAATGCTGCCGATTCTGCTGCAACATCTGGAAGTGGCCGACCATGCCCAGCAGCAGAAAGAGGAGCGCATCGCGCGCGCCGCAACGGCAGAAGTGGCGATTGTGGCGATCCAGAAAATGGAAGAGCGCCTTGCCGCAGACATCGAAGAGAACATTGATAACCAGCTGCTGACCGAGGTCAGTTCGCGCGTGATCGGTAACCTGCGCCGTCGTGCCGATGGGAGCAACGATGTTGAAAGCTCCATGCTGGCCGAGAAACTTGAGCGCCGTTTCCGCCTGGCCGCGCTGCGCTCCGAGCGCGCCGAGCTGTACCACCTGCGCGCGACGCGCCAGATCAGCAATGAGACGCTGCAAAAATTGCTGCACGATCTCGATTTGCTGGAAGCGCTGTTGATCGAGAGTCAGTAGGGTATTTCTCCTCCCGCCAGGGCAGAGAGAAGGCTTCAAATTGATGATTGGCACAATTCACGCCCTCTCTATCCAGGGAGAGGGCGGGTTGGGGGGGAACATGGTGCTCAAGAGGTTATTCCGTTCACTTCCAGAAACGTGCTTCTCTATGATGACGGAACATGTGAACGAGCCATGGCGGCTCAATCGCCGCCGCCCTGGCGACCCGGGCTCCCGGCAAGAAAATCGCCGCTTCGCGGTGCCTTCGTCTCCTTCCCTACGTCTTCGGGTCGGGCGCGATCCTGCATCCCTGCGGGTCACGCCCTCTCCGCGCATCCATGCGCGTCGCCCCGGCCTTTGGTCAACGACTCAGCGATTTATCGCCGGACCAGGGCATCGCTTTTAGTTCTGAATTACCCCTCATCTCATTTCTGGCTGATGATAAAGTGAGAACCCCGCATCCCGTCAGGGTGAAGGGACCCAAAACCCCTCGCAGCACGTCAGCCACGCCTGCGCGCTGTTCGACAGATAAACCCCTTCGCGCCAAATCATGCCCAACTGCCAGTGAAGATCGCTTTCGAGTGGGATCCAGCGCAGCGTGTTTTTATCCAGCCGCTCGCAAATGGGTTGCGGCAAAATCGCGATGCCCACACCCGCCTGTACCATTGCCGCGAGGAAATCCCACTGGCCGCTGCGCACGGCAATGCGCGGCTTTACATCGTGCTGAGTAAACAGCTGCATCAGTTGGCGGCTGAGGGCGAAATCTTCGTTGTAAATCAGCAGGGGATGTTCTGCCAGCAGCTCGGGTTTAACGGTTTCAACACTGAGCCAATCACCTGATCGTGGAACCAAAACGCACAGCGGATGGCTGAACAGCGGCAGCGTCGCCAGGCCGCTGTCTTCTTCAACGGGCAGGGCGGTCATCGCCAGATCCAACTCCCCGTTCATCACCGCCTGCTGCACGGTTAACCCGCCAAATTCAGAGATTTTTAGCTCGACGCCAGGATAGCGCTGGCGATACAGGCTGATCGGTCCGGCCATCATCATTCCCACCATCGGCGGAATGCCGAGGCGCAGCAGCCCTTTGTTCAGATGGTTAATATCGCCAAGCTCCGCTTCCAGCTGGCGGAACTCCGCCAGAATCGCCAGTCCACGTTCAAACACCACGCGCCCGGTATCGGTGAGCAACAGCTTGCGCCCGTCGCGAATCAGCAGGGTACAGTTCAGTTCGTCTTCGAGGTTTTTCAACATTTTGCTGATGGTGGGCTGGGTGACAAACAGCTTTTCCGCTGCGCGAGTAAAACTCTGCTGGCGAACCACTTCGACGAAATAGCGCAGCGTTCTGATGTCCATGATTATTCCCCGAGACTATGCATTCGATGATTTTAATTCATTTCAGTCCGTTACGTGCGGTCTCTATACTGGCGCTTCATCTCATTTCAAGGAAATCCCCATGGCCGTGGCGTTAAGTCGTGTTACGCCTGCCGTTGTGCAACGACTCCAGATTCCGGTGCAGGTCGGGCTGTATGCTGGCGTGTTTGTTTTCGCAGAGTACCTCGTCAACTGGCTGCATTTGCCGCTGCCCGCCAACCTGGTGGGCATGATGTTAATGCTGACGCTGATTGTGTGTCGCGTTATCCCGCTGAACTGGGTGCGCGCAGGCGCAAGCTGGCTACTGGCGGAAATGCTGCTGTTTTTCGTGCCAGCGGTGGTGGCGGTGGTCAATTACGCCCAACTGCTGATGGTCGATGGCTGGCGCATTTTTGCCGTCATTGCGCTGAGTACGTTAATGGTGCTGGGCGCGACGGCGTGGGTAGTGGATAAAGTGTATCGCTTTGAAATCAGCAGGCTGAAGCATGACTAATTTTCAGGTCAGCCTGCTGTGTCTTATCGCCACGCTGGTTATCTATTTTGCCAATAAGCGCCTGTATCGTCGCTTTCATAAATTGCCGCTGATGCCGCTGGTGTTCACGCCCATTTTGCTGGTGCTGATGCTCATTTTTGGCCACATCTCCTGGCAGAATTACATTGGCGAATCGCACTGGCTGCTGTGGCTTTTAGGCCCGGCGACCATCGCGTTTGCCGTTCCCGTGTACGACAATCTCGCCATTATAAAACGTCACTGGATGTCGCTGACCGCAGGCGTGGTGACCGCGACGGTGGTCGCCGTCACCAGCTCCGTCTGGCTGGCGCGCTGGTTTACGTTATCGGATGAAATTCAGCGCAGCCTGGCGGTGCGATCGGTGACGACGCCGTTTGCGCTGGCGGCGGCAAAACTGCTGGGCGGCCAGCCGGATCTGGTGGCGCTGTTTGTCGTTGTCACCGGCGTGTTTGGCATGGCAGTCGGCGATATTCTGTTTTTGCGTTTGTCGATTCGGGAAGGCATGGCGAAAGGTGCCGGGTTTGGTGCGGCGTCGCACGGCGCAGGCACGGCGCGATCCTATGAGCTAGGTCAGCAAGAAGGCGTGGTCGCGAGTCTGGTGATGATGCTGTCAGGCGTGGTGATGGTGCTGGCAGCGCCGCTGGTGGCGTGGATGATGTTCTAAAATTCCCCGGCCGCGCTGGCCGGGGAGAGACGTCGATCAGTGCGCGCGGCCCTGATCGATGCCTAAGCCGGTTTGAGAACGGATAAACTGGGCGCGGAATTTCTCACGCTCCAGCTTACCTTCGGCTGAATTATCGTTGGCCGAGAAGAACCAAATCCCAATAAACGCCACGGCAATCGAGAACAGCGCCGGGTATTCGTACGGGAAGATGGCTTTTTCGTGACCGAGGATCTGCACCCAAATGGTTGGGCCGAGGATCATCAGAATTACCGCCGTCAGCAGGCCCAGCCAGCCGCCAGTCATCGCCCCACGGGTAGTCAGTTTTGACCAGTACATCGAGAGCAGGATGATCGGGAAGTTACAGCTTGCCGCAATCGAGAAGGCCAGTCCCACCATAAAGGCGATGTTCTGATTCTCGAACAGAATACCCAGCAGAATCGCCACCACGCCCAGAATCAGAACCGTGATTTTGGAGACTTTTAGCTCCTGACGTTCCGTCGCGCCTTTACGCCACACGTTGGCATACAGATCGTGTGAAACAGCGGATGCACCCGCTAGCGTCAGGCCCGCCACAACCGCCAGAATGGTGGCGAAGGCGACAGCGGAGATAAAGCCGAGGAACAGGTTACCGCCCACGGCATCGGCCAGATGCACCGCCGCCATGTTATTACCGCCAATCAGCGCGCCAGCAGCATCTTTGAACGCCGGATTCGCACCCACCAGCATGATCGCGCCAAAGCCGATAATAAAGGTCAGGATGTAGAAATAACCCATAAAACCGGTGGCGTAAAACACGCTTTTACGTGCTTCGCGGGCGTCTGACACCGTAAAGAAACGCATCAGAATGTGCGGCAAGCCTGCGGTACCAAACATCAATCCGAGACCAAGCGACAGGGCGGATATCGGATCTTTGACCAGCCCGCCCGGGCTCATAATCGCTTCCCCTTTCGGGTGAACCGCCATCGCCTGGGTAAACAGATTATTGAAGCTGAAGCCCACGTGTTTCATGACCATGAAGGCCATAAAGCTTGCGCCGAACAGCAGCAATACCGCTTTGATGATTTGCACCCACGTGGTGGCGAGCATGCCGCCGAACAGAACGTACATCACCATCAGCACACCCACCAGCACCACGGCGATGTGATAGTTCAGGCCGAACAGCAGCTGAATCAGTTTGCCTGCCCCGACCATTTGCGCGATCAGGTACAGCGCGACGACCACCAGCGAACCGCAGGCGGACAGGGTGCGGATCGGTCCCTGTTTCAGGCGATAAGATGCCACGTCGGCGAAGGTGTAGCGCCCAAGATTACGCAGACGTTCGGCGATCAGGAACAGAATAATCGGCCAGCCCACGAGGAAGCCGAGCGAGTAAATCAGCCCGTCGTAGCCGGAGGTGTACACCAGCGCAGAAATCCCCAGGAACGATGCGGCGGACATAAAGTCACCCGCAATCGCCAGCCCGTTCTGGAAGCCGGTAATATTGCCGCCCGCCGTGTAATAATCATTACGTGAGCGCACGCGTTTCGACGCCCAGTAGGTGATATACAGCGTCAGCAGCACGAAAATCAGGAACATGATAATCGCCTGCCAGTTGGTTGGCTGGCGTTCCACCGCGCCGGTGAGTGCATCAGCGGCGTTGGCCGCGAAGGGCAGTGTGGCGGCTAGCGCCGTCAGGACTCGCTTCATGGTGCTTTTACCTCACGCAACACTTCTTTGTTAAGGCGATCAAATTCACCGTTCGCGCGTACGACGTACACGCCAGTCAGCACAAATGAAATCACAATCACGCCGATACCGATGGGAATGCCGCGCGTCACGCTGGTTCCGGCATGCAAAGGCGTACCGAGCCAGTGCGGTGCAAAGGCGATCAGCAGAATAAAACCGACATAGATAATCAGCATGATGATAGAAAGCGTGAAGGCAAACCGTTGCCGTTTTTCGACGAGCTCCTTGAAATGCGCACTGTTTTCTATCCGTTGATAAATGTTGTCATTCATCACAGAACTCTCCAGAGTTCCCCTGCGTCTTTCACGCTGCAGGTGCGTTGGCCGCACTCACCCACCCCAGTCACATAGTTCGCTATGCTCCTGAGATGTGTTCGCTTGCCGCCTTCCTGCAACGCGAAATCCTTTGGGGAGGGTTTATTATTATTCCCTCTCCCGTGAGGGAGAGGGGCAGGGTGAGGGGTTACGATGGCATCGCGATGGCCTGCTTCTCTTCAAGCAGTTTTTCCACTACGCCTGGATCGGCGAGCGTTGAGGTATCACCCAGATTGCTGGTGTCACCCGCCGCGATTTTGCGCAGAATTCGGCGCATGATTTTGCCGGAACGGGTTTTCGGCAGGGAGTCGGTCCAGTGCAGCACGTCTGGTGTGGCAAGCGGACCAATCTCTTTACGCACCCAGTTGCGCACTTCGGTGTACAGTTCAGGCGTGGGCTCTTCGCCGTGATTCAGCGTGACGTAAGCATAAATCGCCTGGCCTTTGATGTTGTGCGGAATTCCCACCACTGCCGCTTCGGCAATCTTCGGATGCGACACCAGCGCCGACTCAATTTCCGCTGTCCCCAGACGGTGGCCGGAGACGTTCAGCACGTCATCCACGCGCCCGGTGATCCAGAAATAGCCGTCTTCGTCACGACGCGCGCCATCACCGCTGAAATACATGTTTTTGAAGGTCGAGAAATAGGTCTGCTCAAAGCGCTCGTGATCGCCAAACAGCGTACGCGCCTGACCCGGCCAGGAGTCGGTGATCACCAGATTGCCCTCGGTTGCCCCTTCCAGCGGATTCCCTTCGTTATCCACCAGCGCAGGCTGCACGCCGAAGAACGGATGGGTTGCCGAACCGGCTTTCAGCTGGGTCGCGCCTGGCATTGGGGTGATCATGAAGCCGCCCGTTTCGGTCTGCCACCAGGTGTCGATCACCGGGCATTTTTCGTTACCGATTTTCTTCCAGTACCATTCCCACGCTTCCGGGTTGATAGGCTCGCCCACGGAGCCGAGAATGCGCAGGGAAGAGCGATCGGTGCCGTCGATAGCTTTGTCGCCCTCCGCCATCAGGGCGCGGATCGCCGTCGGTGCGGTATACAGAATATTCACTTTATGTTTATCAACCACCTGACACATACGCGCAGGCGTCGGCCAGTTGGGTACGCCTTCAAACATCAGCGTAGTTGCACCGCAGGCCAGCGGGCCGTACAGCAGATAGCTGTGACCGGTGACCCAGCCGACGTCAGCGGTACACCAGTAAATATCCCCCTGATGATAATCAAAGACATATTTAAAGGTGGAGGCCGCGTACACCAGATAGCCGCCGGTGGTGTGCAGCACGCCTTTCGGCTTGCCGGTAGAGCCGGAGGTGTACAGGATAAAGAGCGGATCTTCGGCGTTCATCTCTTCGGGCTGGTGCTGGTCGCTGGCTTGTTCAATCAGGTCGCTCCACCACAGGTCGCGACCCTCTTTCCACTCGACATTGCCGCCGGTACGCTTGAAGACCACGACGTTGCTGATGCTCTTCACGTTCGGGTTTTTCAGCGCTTCATCAACGTTTTTCTTCAACGGAATGCTGCGTCCCGCGCGCACGCCTTCATCGGCGGTGATCACCAGTTTTGAATTGGAATCGACAATGCGTCCGGCAACGGCTTCCGGCGAAAATCCACCGAAAATCACCGAATGGATCGCCCCGATGCGCGCGCAGGCGAGCATGGCGACGGCCGCTTCGGGCACCATCGGCATATAAATGGCGACCACATCGCCTTTTTTGATGCCTTGCGCCAGCAGGACGTTGGCGAAACGGCACACGTCGCGGTGCAGCTCTTTATAGGTGATGTGCTTGCTTTGGGAGGCATCGTCGCCTTCCCAGATAATGGCGGTCTGGTTGCCGCGCTCGGCGAGATGTCTGTCCAGGCAGTTGGCCGCGAGATTCAGCGTGCCGTCTTCATACCATTTAATGGAGACATTACCCGGCGCAAAAGAGGTGTTTTTCACCTTCTGATACGGCTTGATCCAGTCAAGGATTTTGCCCTGCTCGCCCCAGAAGGCGTCAGGATCAGAAATCGAGTGCTGATACTTCTCTTTATACTGCTCCGGATTAATCAGGCAATGGTCCGCAATATTTGCGGGAATGTCGTGTTTATGGATTTGGCTCATGGCTTTTATTCTCCTTGTAGGATGTTAATAATATGTCGCAAAAACGTTAATTGTAGGGGCTTTGCCAGCTTTGTTTGTTATTTGGGCGACAGATCACGCAATGTTTGAATAGTTCGAAAAAGCAGCGAATGACACTTAGAAGGGAAATAATTCAGGTGAATGATTATTCACAAATAATGAAAAAAAACCGTTTTTATAACAAAAGGTTATTAATGGGAATTATTACAAATTAGCGTCATATGACCTTTTGTCAGTGAAAAGCTTCGTTCTATAAGGCTTGCACAGCAGGCCATGCAGATGATAATGATACGCCGCGTTAAAAAACCCTATAAACCAACGCAACACAATTCATACCCTTTCAGTATGTGTCCCTATTCATTACTGGATCAGGACGCTTCATTGAGGAAGTCTGTTTTTATGAAAATTTTGAAAATCAGCCTGGCCTGGCAAATTCTGCTCGCCCTTGTGCTGGGTATCTTGCTGGGTAGTTATCTGCATTATCATAGCGACAGCCGCGAGTGGCTGGTGGTGAACATGCTGTCTCCTGCCGGAGATATCTTTATTCACCTGATCAAAATGATTGTTGTCCCGATTGTGATTTCGACGCTGGTGGTCGGTATTGCAGGCGTCGGCGATGCGAAGCAGTTAGGCCGCATCGGTGCAAAAACCATCCTTTATTTCGAAGTGATCACTACGGTTGCCATCATTCTGGGTATCACGCTGGCGAATGTGTTCCAGCCTGGGTCCGGGATTGATATGTCGCAGCTGGCGACGGTGGATATTTCGAAATACCAAAGCACAACGGCAGAAGTGCAAAGCCATGCTCATGGCCTGATGGGAACAATTCTTTCGCTGGTGCCGACTAATATCGTGGCGTCGATGGCGAAGGGCGAAATGCTGCCGATCATCTTCTTCTCGGTGCTGTTTGGTCTGGGGCTTTCGTCCTTGCCGGCCACGCATCGGGAACCTTTGGTCACGGTGTTCCGGTCGATTTCCGAAACCATGTTTAAAGTGACGCATATGGTGATGCGTTATGCTCCGGTGGGCGTGTTTGCGCTGATTGCTGTCACCGTAGCGAACTTCGGTTTTGCCTCGCTGTGGCCGCTGGCGAAGCTGGTGATTTTGGTACACTTCGCGATTCTGTTCTTTGCGCTGGTGGTGCTGGGTCTGGTGGCGCGCATCTGCGGATTGCGCATCTGGATCCTGATTCGCATCCTGAAAGAGGAGCTGATTCTGGCGTACTCCACGGCCAGCTCTGAGAGCGTGCTGCCGCGTATTATTGAGAAGATGGAAGCCTACGGTGCACCGGCGTCTATCACCAGTTTTGTGGTGCCGACGGGGTACTCGTTTAACCTGGATGGCTCCACGCTGTATCAGAGTATTGCGGCGATCTTTATCGCGCAGCTGTACGGAATCGATCTGTCACTGTGGCAGGAAATCGTGCTGGTACTGACGCTGATGGTGACGTCGAAAGGCATCGCAGGCGTGCCGGGCGTGTCGTTTGTGGTCCTGCTGGCAACGCTGGGCAGCGTCGGTATTCCGCTGGAAGGTCTGGCCTTTATCGCGGGTGTTGACCGTATCCTCGACATGGCGCGTACCGCGTTAAACGTGGTGGGCAATGCGCTGGCGGTGCTGGTGATCGCCAAGTGGGAACATCAGTTCGACCGCAAAAAAGCGATGGCGTACGAGCGGGAAGTGCTAGGTTGTTTCGATAAGACAGCCGATCGGTAATGCTTTCTCTCCCTCTCTCAGCAGAGAGAGGGAACCCTTTTATTCTCCGCTCAACGCCTCAAACTCTTCGCAGCCCGTATCAAATCCTTCGCTACAGCTCAGATTGAACCAGTACAGCGCTTTCTGTTTGTTTGGCGTGATGAATCCCTTTTCACCCTGCTGGAACACCATTCCGGCCCAGTATTCCGCATATCCGGTTCGTGAAAGGGCTGAGCTGCGTTTAAGCCACAGTTCGGCCTGGGCATCATCCTGCGCCATCTCTACGCCGTTGGCGTAAATCAGGCCTAACAGCATTTGCGCATCTACCGCCGAATCGTTATCGATATCGTCCGTCGCGGTTTGCAGCAATGTGATCGCCTGCGGATAGTCAGTGGGTCCCGCCTGGGTGTTCACCAGCAGTCGCGCCAGCATGATGGCACCACGTTTGCTGCCCGCAAGCGTAGCCTGCTGCGCCAGCGATTTTGCCTGAGCATATTCGCCATGCTTAAAATGAATTTGCGCGAGCAGCGCCATGGCGTCGATATCACCGCCCCTGGCAGCCTTTTCGGCCCACAGCCCGGCCTGCTTGTCATCACCCGAGCTGAACCAGGTGTCTGCCAGGTAGTATTGCGCGCGTGCATCACCGGCTTCGGCTTTATCTTTAAATTGGCTGCCAATTTCGTCAGCGTTGGCAAACGCGGTAAACAGTGACAACAGTATAACAATGAGTTTCATGGATTCTTATCGTTGGGGTACCTATCGCGCAGTATAAAGGGTAAGACGGCCAATGGAACGAAAACTCACGTTAAGCTTTTATGCAAAATATATAACGTTACGGCGAGAGTAATATTTACAGGGGTAATGAATTTCAGAATATGAATGTTCACTCTGACGGAGAAAACCGAAATAAAAATGGGATGAATAAATCATCCCATTTCATTATTGAACGCCGCGTGAGAATCAACCCATGGCGCTTTCGCGCAAACGGGCTTTCAGCTTCGCATATTCATCAATGACATATTGTTCGGCAGAATGCTGATCGGCGATAGGCTCGACGCGCACGGCGCAATACTTATATTCCGGCGTTTTGGTTATCGGGCTTAAGTTTTCCGTCACCAGCTCGTTACAGGCCCCAATCCACCACTGATAGGTCATGTACACCGCGCCTTTATTGGGGCGATCGCTGACCTGTGCACGGGTGATAATGCGGCCCTTACGTGAACTTACCCACACCAGCGCTTCATCTTCGATACCCAGTCGCGCGGCATCGGCGGTGTTGATCTGCGCGTAGCCCGGTTCGTCAGCCAGCGCTGCCAGCGCCGCGCAGTTACCGGTCATCGAGCGGCATGAATAGTGGCCCACTTCACGCACCGTGGAGAGCACCATCGGATACTCGTCGGTGAGCTTATCGACAGGCGCGACCCAGTCGCAGGTGAAGAACTGCGCCAGTCCGTTCGGGGTATCGAATTTCTCTTTAAAGAGATACGACGTTCCCTGATCGGCATCCGATTCGTCGCGGCACGGCCACTGAATATACCCCAGCTCACCCATTTTATCGTAGGTGGCGCCGGTGAAATCCGGACACAGATGGCGCAACTCGTCCCAAATTTCCTGGGTGTTGTTGTAGTGCATCGGATAGCCCATACGGGTCGCGATTTCGCTGATAATCTGCCAGTCGGTTTTCAGATCCCACTTCGGCTCCACCGCTTTAAAGAAGCGCTGGAAGCCGCGATCCGCCGCCGTGTAAACCCCTTCATGCTCGCCCCATGACGTTGACGGTAAAATCACATCCGCCGCCGCTGCTGTTTTGGTCATAAAGATGTCCTGCACAATCACCAGCTCGAGATCCTCAAACCCTTTACGCACCGCAGAAAGCTCGGCATCGGTTTGCAGCGGATCTTCGCCCATGATGTACGCCGCGCGCACTTCGCCATGCGCCGCACGATGCGGCAGCTCGCTGATGCGATACCCGGTATGCTCAGGCAGGCTTTCAACGCCCCAGGCTTTGGCGAATTTCGCGCGGTTTTCCGGGAATTTAACGTACTGATAGCCCGGATAGGTATCCGGCAGCGCGCCCATATCACAGGCGCCCTGAACGTTGTTTTGCCCGCGCACCGGGTTGACGCCCACGTGCGGCTTGCCAAGATTCCCGGTCAACATCGCCAGGCTTGTCAGCGAGCGCACGGTTTCCACGCCCTGATAGAACTGTGTGACGCCCATGCCCCACAGAATCGACGCGGTTTTTGCTGCGGCATACATTCGCGCGGCCTGGCGAATCTCGTGCGCGGTCACGCCCGTGATCGTTTCGACCGACTCCGGCGTGTAGCCTTCGACAATCTTGCGATACTCTTCAAACCCTTCGGTACGGCTGGCCACAAACGCCTGGTCGTACAGGTTTTCTTCAATGATGACGTGCCCCATCGCGTTGAGCAGGGCGATGTTTGAGCCATTTCTTAACGCGATGTGCATATCCGCAATACGCGCCGTCTCGATTTTACGCGGATCGCAGACGATGATTTTCGCTCCGTTGCGCTTCGCATTAATGACGTGATTCGCCACGATCGGATGTGAATCCGCCGGGTTATAGCCGAAAATAAACACCAGATCGGTGTTATCTATTTCGTTGATAGCATTACTCATTGCGCCGTTACCGACCGACTGGTGCAGACCTGCAACCGATGGGCCGTGTCAGACGCGAGCGCAGCAATCGACGTTATTGGTACCAATAACGGCGCGCGCGAATTTTTGCATTACATAGTTGGTTTCGTTACCCGTCCCGCGTGATGAGCCGGTGGTTTGGATCGCATCCGGGCCATACTTCGCTTTGATGTCGCTCAGGCGGCTGGCGACGTAATCCAGCGCTTCATCCCAGGAGACAGACTCCAGTTTGCCACCGCGCGTACGGCGGATCATCGGGGTTTTCAGACGGGGGGTCAGGATCTGGGTATCGTTAATAAAATCCCAGCCGTAGTAGCCTTTCAGGCACAGCGTGCCCTGATTGGTCTTACCCTGCGCAGCCTCCGCCCGAACGATTTTGCCGTTATCGACCACCAGGTTTATCTTGCAACCCGAGGCACAATAGGGGCAAACCGTGACGACTTTTTTCATCGGTCTCGCTCCAGTTAATCAGTTCTTCGCACCCATTATGCAGCTTCTATGCCATATTTTTAGTGTGGGTATGCCCTGACTTTACGGGCGATGTGCACCAAAAACCCTGACGACGAGCAGGCAATCGTCAAAATTGACGTGTCGAAGGGCAATGGATGTGACATGGGTTAAAATTCCGTTACGCCGTCATGGATTTGGCTGGAGCCGTTTGCAGAATAGGTCAGACTTAACATAATCCCCTGACGGAAGCATGCGATGAAACCGGCGATTCTGGTTGTTGATGACGATACCGCGGTCTGTGAACTGCTGCAGGATGTGCTCAACGAGCACGTTTTTGCCGTGCATGTCTGTCATAACGGGCTGGATGCGCTGGCGATGGCGCAGCGTGAACCCGCGATTGCGCTGGTGTTGCTGGATATGATGCTGCCGGATATCAACGGCCTGATGGTGTTGCAGCAACTGCAAAAATTGCGGCCCGAGCTGCCTGTGGTGATGCTTACGGGCATGGGCGGCGAATCCGATGTGGTGGTGGGGTTGGAGATGGGCGCAGATGATTACATCGGCAAACCGTTCAATCCGCGAGTGGTCGTCGCGCGGGTCAAAGCGGTGCTGCGACGCACCGGCGTGCTGGCGGCGGAACCCACTGCGCCGCGCGTTTCAGGGATCGGTTTTAACGGCTGGACGCTCGACACCACGCGCTGTGAGCTGAGCGATCCCCAGCGCATGACGGTGCCCTTAACGCAGGGTGAATACGGTCTGTTGCTGGCGCTGGCGCAAAATGCCCGGCGGGTGTTAAGCCGCGAACAGCTGCTGGAGCTGACCCACAGCGAAAGCGCCGAAGTGTTTGACCGCACCATCGACGTGTTGATCATGCGTCTGCGACGGAAAATCGAGATCAATCCGCATCAGCCGCTGCTGATTAAAACCATTCGTGGGCTTGGCTATGTCTTTGCCGCAGACGTTTCCCACCACGATAAAGCGGCCTAAGCGTTGTCGTGAATTAGCGTCTTAAGCTCTTCCAGCGTTTTTGCCCCGTCAATCGCATTCGCGGCCAACAGGCTGGCTCGCGCGCAGGCATGCGCCAGCTGAATACTGTCCGTCAACGGCCAGGCTTCGTGGCAGCCATACAAAAATCCCGCGCAAAATGCGTCACCCGCGCCGACGCTGCCGATAATCTCTTCCTGTTCGAGCTGTTTTGACGCAATCCACTGGCCCGGCTCACCCGGCGCTTCGCCCCAGGCCCCTTCGGGACAATGAATCACCACGCGCTGTTTGACGCCTGCGGCTAACAGCTGCGACGCCGCCAGCGCGATGTGGTCAATATCCGGGGCATCATCACCGTTACGCATATCCAGCCCGCTAAATTCCCCGGCTTCCAGCTCGTTAATCACCAGATAATCCACATAACGCAGGGCAGGGAGCACCAGCGGCTGATAGCGTGGATCGCCTTTGCGCGACACCAGGTCGAGCGACGTTTCATACCCTTGCTCACGCATTTGCGCCAGCAGGCGCGCGCTGCGGGTGCCGAATTCGTCGTCCGGTAAATCCAGGCTGTCGAGCAGCAGCAGATACCCCAGATGGAAAATCTTCATCGACGCGTCGAGTCGGTCAAAGGCGGGGAGATCGAGCAGGCGATTGGCGGCAGGCGAATGGAAAAAGGTGCGCTGCCCAGTGGGATCGGTCATCACCTGCGACATTGACGTGGGGGCAAACGTGGTGCGCTGTACCCGCTGGCGATTGACGTGGTACTGGTCGAGCATCGCCATAATGTAATCGCCATCGCTGTCTTCGCCGATAAGACCGACCGCCTGTAACGGCAAGCCGACGTGCATTTTCGCCAGCGTCAGCAGGACGTTAAGCGGCGCACCGCCGGTCGCCCGTTCACTGTGAATAATCTCCGCCAGCCAGCCGCGCTCCGGCCACTGGACGATCTGATGCACATGATCGACCAGCATATTGCCCGCGGCGATAATCCCTTTGCGTTCCATTACGCGTGCCCCGCGCTACCGAAAATACGCATTTGTTCAGAAACGGTGTCGGTAATCGCCTCTTCAATGCCGAGCAGCAGTTCGGCGAACTCATCGTAAAGCGGCTGGCGATGCGTGATGCGATGCTCAACCGCAGCCAGCGCAGCCTGCGACATACCGGTGTAGAAATTGATTTTGTGAATGCCGAGTTCAATGGCGCGACGGAAATCGGCATCGCTAATCCCGGAGCCACCGTGCAGCACCAGCGGCAGGCCGGTTTGCTGACGAATCGCGTCCAGACGCGGGAAGTCGAGCTTCGGCTCGCCTTTGTATTTGCCATGCGCATTGCCGATAGCCACGGCCAGCGCGTCGATACCCGTCTGATCGACAAACTCACGCGCCAACTGCGGATCGGTGAAAAAGGCCTCGTCGGCATGACCATACAGCGCGCCGCCTTCGTCACCGCCCACAGCGCCCAGCTCGGCCTCCACCGACACACCGACCGCATGGCACATTTTCACCACTTCGCGGGTCTGACGGATATTTTCTTCATAGCTCAGCGTCGAGCCATCAAACATCACGGAGCTGAACCCCAGGCGCAGCGCCCGTACGACTGCCTCAAAATGCAGGCCGTGATCGAGATTCAACACCACTGGAATATCATGGCGCGCGGCTTCAAATCTCACCGCTTCGACTAACGAGTCGAGGGATAAATACTTAAAATGCACTTCGGCGATGTTGATGATAAACGGCGAGCGCTCCTGTTTTGCCGCGGCGAACAGCGCGCGCAGAAAGTGGGAGTCGAGTACGTTAAACGCCCCCAGCGCATAACGGTTTTCACGGGCGTGTTCCAGCCCCGCGGCGAGAGAAATCAGTGGCATCTTCACTCCTTATAGACGAAACAGGCTGTACTCGTTACACAGCACCAGCACGGCCGGTTCGTCTTCTTCGATCGTGTTGTAACGCGAGACAGGCTGCAAAAAGTGGTTGTCGTGATCATCGTCATTGACCGATGAAACTTCGCCAACCAGCACATCGCCAAAACCCCGCTCCCCCCAAAAACTGTGATAAAGCCCCGGTGTCAGACAGATGCTTTCCCCGGGTCGAAGGCGCAACTGACTGCCCGCTGCATGCGTCTGAAAGCACCCATCAACGCTAACCGTGACGTCGGTTTCTTCCGTTTCTTCATGCGTGCCGGCATTCCAAAGTTCTATAATCAGGTTCCCGCCACCGCGATTAATGATGTCCTCGCGCTTGCGCCAGTGAAAATGCATCGGCGTCACCTGGCCATCGCGAACTTGCATGATTTTTTCGGCGTAGCATTTTTCATAGGGCGTACCGTTGGGTGAACCGTTTCGCAGTGCAAAAAGCGTTAGCCCAAGCTCTGCGAACCGATTTTCGCCAAATGCCGTCACGTCCCAGCCAAGTTTTAGGTCAAACACTTCGCGCCAGGCATGATGGTCAAGCTGCTGCCATTGGGTCGGCGGGAAGCTGGCAAACGGCGGCAAATGCACATCATGCTTCGAGAAAAACTGCCGCGTATGACCGAGGATTTCATTAATCTCGGAGCGTTTCATGGGAACTCCTTGAGTGAATGTGCGTGCTGTGCCCCTCACCCCGGCCCTCTCCCCAGGGGAGAGGGAGAAAAGAGAATCCCGCACCCCGTGAGTAAGAAAAGACCGCATCATCCCGTTCTTCTCTCCCTATGAGAGAGGGTTAGGGTGAAGGCATCAGACCGCATCAATCAGTTCCCTCTCCCTGTGGGAGAGGGGTAGGGTGAGGGCATCAGACCGCTCCAACCCGTTCTTCTCTCCCTGTGGGAAAGGGTTAGGGTGAAGGCATCAGACCGCATCAATCAGTTCCCTCTCCCTGTGGGAGAGGGGTAGGGTGAGGGCATCAGACCGCACCAATCTTATTTAACCGTCCAGCCTTTATAGTTAGCGACGCTCTTCTTATCGATCATCGTGACCGGAATCAGCACGGGTTCTTTTGGCGCAGGTTTGCCCTGTAAAATGTCGTAGCCAATCTCCACCGCTTTGGCCGCCATCACCTGCGGATCCTGCGCTGGCGTCGCAACAAACAGCGAATTCTCACGCTTCAGCGCCTCTTCACCATCCGGTGAACCATCCACGCCGACGATAAAGAATTCGTTACGCTGAGCCTGTTTTGCCGCCAGATCGGCACCGATCGCCGTCGGATCGTTAATCGCAAACACACCGTCGATCTTCGGATTCGCTGCCAGCAATGCGGTCATCACTTCCAGACCGCCTTCACGACTGCCTTTGGCATTCTGGTTATATGACAGCACTTTGATCCCCGGATGGCGCTTAAACTCGGTCTGGCACCCTTCGACACGGTTTTGCACCGCAGACACCGGCGGTCCGTTGATGATCACCACATCGCCTTTGCCTTTCAGGCGATCGGTGATGTATTTACAGGCCATTTCACCCGCCTGGGTGTTATCGGAGGTGATCGTTGCGTCGGCGCCTTCAGCCGCCACGTCAACCGCCACCACCACGATCCCGGCGTCTTTCGCGCGTTTCACCGCCGGGCCGATCCCTTTGGAGTCCGCGGCGTTCAGGATGATCATGTCCACTTTTGCAGCGATAAAGTTGTCAATCTGCGCCACCTGCTGGCCCAGATCGTAACCGCTGGACACCAGCGTCACTTTGACGTTATCACCGGCCAGTTTGCGCGCTTCCAGCTCAGCCCCTTTAGTGATCTGTACAAAGAACGGGTTGGCCAAATCGCCCACCGTCACGCCGATAGATTTCAGATCTTTTGCCTGCGCAAACGGAGCGGAGGCCAGCAGTGCGCCAGCACAGAGCGCGGTAACTAATGGCTTCAAACGCATAGGGTAGTCCTCAAGGTAAGATGTTGTTGTTATGCACTTTGATGATGTCGGGTACGGTATTTGTCGATCAGAACCGCAATGATGATCACCGCCCCTTTGATCACCAGTTGCCAGAAGTACGAAACGCCCATCAGCGTCATGCCGTTGTTCAGCGTGGCGATAATCAGCGCGCCCACCAGCGTGCCGGTGATCGTGCCGATCCCGCCGACAAAGCTGGTGCCGCCGAGGATCACCGCCGCGATGGCGTCCAGCTCGTATCCCATGCCTAAATTGCCGTTAGCGCTGTAGAGGCGCGAGGCGCTCATCACGCCGCCCAGACCGGACAGCAGGCCGCTCATGCCGTACACAAACAGCAGCACCAGCCACACTTTGATACCGGTCAGGCGCGCCGCCTGCATATTGCCGCCAACCGCATAGATATGAACGCCAAGCGTGGTGCGGCGCAGAATAAACCAGCACACCGCGATCACTGCCAGGGCGATCACCACGAGCCACGGAACCGGGCCAAGATAGTTATTGCCGATCCATTCAAAGCTGATATTGGAGTTAATCACCGTGGTGCCATCGGCCAGCAGATAGGCCGCGCCGCGCAGCGCCGTATAGGTGCCGAGCGTGACGATAAACGGCGGCAATCCGGCAAACGCCACCAGCGCGCCGTTGAACAGCCCCAGAACCATGCCGAGCATTAACGCTGCCGGAATCGAGAGCATCGCGAACTCGGGGATTAGCGACACCACCATCGCCGCCACTGCCGTAGTGCCCAGAATGGACCCCACCGACAGGTCGATCCCGCCGGTCAAAATGATGAACGTCATGCCCGCCGCCAGCACGATGTTGATCGACGCCTGACGGGTGATATTCAGCAGGTTGCTTTCGGTGAAGAAGTTAGGGGCGATAAAACCAAATACCGCCACGATCAGAATCAAAATCGGTAAAATCCCGACCGTTTGCATCAGATCGCTCATCAGCATTTTTTTGGCGGAGGCGGATTTCGCCACCTGTTGCGGAGTAGGAGTTTGTGTCATGGTTGCACCGCCTGATGATGAGAGTCGTTCACGCCGGTTGCCAGCGTCATGATATTTTCCTGAGTAATGCTGTCGCCGTGCAGTTCGCCGGCAATGCTGCCTTCGCGCATCACATATACGCGGTCGCTCATTCCGACCACTTCCGGTAGCTCGCTGGAGATCATCAAAATCGCCACCCCTTTGCGCGCCATCTGGTTCATGATGCGATAAATCTCGCTTTTCGCGCCGACGTCCACGCCGCGCGTCGGCTCATCCAGAATCAGAATGCGTGGGCCAATCGCTACCCAGCGGGAGATCAGCAATTTTTGCTGATTGCCCCCCGATAATCCGCCCGCGCGTACCTGCGAATGCGGCACGCGGATGTTGAGCAGGGCGATGGCGTCATCGGAAATGGACTGCGCTTTTTTGCGGTTCAGCATGCCGAAGGAGGCGTCGCGCTCAAGCGTCGCCATGGTGATGTTTTCCTGCGCCGCCAGTTCCAGGAACAGCCCTTGCTCTTTGCGGTTCTCGGTCAGATAACCAATACCCTGATCGATGGCGGCGCGGGGGGAGTGAATCACCACCGGTTCGCCGTCAACCTCAATCATGCCGCCCGTGGCTTTACGTACGCCAAAAATCAGATGGGCCAGCTCAGAACGCCCGGCGCCGACCAGCCCGGCCAGCCCGACGATCTCGCCGGAACGTACCTGCAGGCTGCACGGCTGGACTTTTTTGCCATCCGTCAGGTGATGCACGTTGAGACGCGGACCGCCCAGCGGGATATCGCGCTCTTTGTTGAACAGATCGCTCAGCGGACGGCCCACCATCATGCGCACCAGCTCGGAGGCATTCAGTTTGTCGCGCGTCAGGCTGCCGACGTACTGCCCGTCACGCAGGACGCTCACGCGGTCAGAAAGCTCATACACTTCCGCCATGCGATGGCTGATGTAGATGATTGCCATCCCCTCATCGCGCAGGCGCAAAATCAGTTCAAACAGGCGATGGGTTTCACGCGATGAGAGGGCGGCGGTCGGTTCATCCATCACCAGCACGCGGCTTTTACGGTGCAGCGCGCGGGCGATTTCCACCTGCTGCTGCTCGGCAATGGTGAGCTTCATGACTAAATCGGTGGATTTAAAATGCGCGCCAAGCCGGTCGATGACCGTCTGCGCCTGCGCGGCCATCTCTTTACGCTGCACCAGTCCGCCGCGTGACAGCTCGCTGCCGAGGAAAATATTCTCCGCAACGGTGAGATTTGGCGCGAGCTGCATCTCCTGGTAAATCAGCGTGATGCCCGCTGCCAGCGCGTCTTTGGGGCCTTTGATGGTGTAGGGCTGGCCGTCGATCAGGACTTCGCCGCTGGTGGCGATATATGCCCCCGCGAGGATCTTCATCAGCGTGCTTTTGCCCGCGCCGTTTTCGCCCATTAACGCGTGGATCTCACCGGGCCAGACCGTCAGATCCACACCCTTGAGTGCGTGGAAGTTGCCAAAGGTTTTGGCAATATTGCGCATCTCTAGTACCGGGGTCCTGCTCATGGCGGATCTCCTGTGAAGGTCGATATCAGCAGTCCATCACATCCCGGTAAATGCAAAATGTCAGAAGCCGTTCATATTTGTCATAGTTATGAATAGTTAATGTGGATCACAGTTTAGGGCTGTGATGACCTTTTACCCTCACCCCAGCCCTCTCCCTAAGGGAGAGAGAGAAAACCATACCCTCGATCCTTTGGGGAGCATTCTGGGGAAAAGACGCACAGTACGCCCTGCCTCATGGGCGGAAGATTTGCGCTTCCCCCTCTCCCTAAGGGAGAGGGAGAAAAACAAGCCCTCGATCCTTTGGGGAGCATTCTGGGGAAAAGACGCACATTACGCCCTGACTCATGGGCGGAAGATTTGCTCTTCCCCTCTCCCTGTGGGAGAGGGCCGGGGTGAGGGCATCAAACCACACTGGAGCCAACAAACATGCCATCTCGCCGCCCGCCTTTTTTTGCCAGCGCCCGTGGCCGCCTGCTAATTTTTAATCTGCTGGTGGTCGCGGTGACGCTGATGGTCAGCGGCGTGGCGGTGCTCGGTTTTCGTCATGCCAGCCAGATTCAGGAGCAGGTCCAGCAGCAAACGCTTAACGACATGACCGGCAGCATGAATCTGGCACGCGACACCGCGAATGTGGCGACGGCGGCGGTGCGCTTGTCTCAGGTGGTGGGGGCGCTGGAGTACAAAAGTGAAGCCGACCGGCTCAAGCAAACGCAAATGGCGCTGCGCCGCTCGCTGGAACAACTCGCCGATGCGCCGCTGGCGCAGCAGGAACCGGCGCTGGTGGCACGAATTATTCGCCGCAGCAATGAATTACAGCAAAGCGTGACCGGGATGCTGGAGCGCGGACAGCGCCGTCACCTGGAACGCAACGAGCTGCTGAGTTCGCTTTATCAGAGCCAAAGCTTTTTGCGCCATTTGCAGGACATTAACCGTCGCTTTGGCGGCGATGTGCCCGATGCACAGCTGCTTGGCGAGATGGACCGGCTGCTGATGGCTGCCATTGAAACCCCGTCGCCGCGCGCCACTATCCAGCAGCTGAATGCTGTGATGGCCTCTCTGCCGCAGTCGGCTACGCTGCCGGTTATTGATTTTGTGCTGCCGGATTTTAACGCCGAGCTGCGCAAGCTCGCACCGCTATCAAAGCAGCTTGAAGAGAGCGATCTGGCGATCAGCTGGTACATGTTTCACATCAAAGCGCTGGTGGCGATTTTAAACAGCGATATCAATCAGTACGTGGCGCAGGTGGCGCAGGCGTCGGAATTACGTACCGCACAGAGCCATAAAGAACTGCGCTCGATCAGCGTGTTCATCAGCGTTTTTGCGCTGCTGGCGCTGATCATCACCGGTTTTGCATGCTGGTATATCTATCGCAATTTAGGCTCTAACCTGACGGCGATTTCACGCGCGATGTCACGGCTGGCGCACGGCGAGCCGGATGTGTCGGTGCCTGCGCTACAGCGGCGTGATGAGCTGGGCGAACTGGCGCGCGCGTTCAACGTGTTTGCCCGCAACACCGCCTCGCTTGAGCACACCACACGGCTGCTGAAACAAAAAACCACGCAGATGGAAATCGACAGGCTGGAGCGTCAGGGGCTGGAAGAGGCGCTGCTGCACAGCCAAAAAATGAAAGCCGTCGGCCAGCTCACGGGCGGGCTGGCGCATGATTTTAACAATCTGCTGGCAGTGATTATCGGTAGCCTTGAGCTGGCAAATCCCGAGTCTCCGGACGCGCCGCGCATCACCCGTGCGCTCAAAGCCGCCGAGCGCGGGGCGTTGCTCACGCAGCGCCTGCTGGCGTTTTCGCGCAAACAGTCCCTGCATCCGCATGCGGTCGAGATGAAACCGCTGCTGGAAAATCTCGGCGAATTGATGTGCCACTCTTTGCCTGCCACCATCACGCTGGATATTGAGGCGCAGCACCCCGCATGGCCCGCGTGGATTGACGTCAGCCAGCTGGAAAACGCCATTATCAATCTGGTGATGAACGCCCGCGATGCGATGGAAGGCGAGGGCGGCATTATTCGGATCCGCACATGGAATCAGCGTGTTACCCGCAGCGATGGACGCCGACAGGATATGGTGGCGCTGGAGGTCATCGATCACGGCAGCGGCATGTCGCAGGAGGTGAAATCGCGGGTATTTGAACCGTTCTTCACCACCAAACAGACCGGCAGCGGCAGCGGACTGGGCCTGTCGATGGTCTACGGGTTCGTGCGCCAGTCCGGCGGGCGCGTGGAAATCGAAAGCGCGCCGGGGCAGGGCACGACCGTGCGGCTCCAGCTTCCGCGCTCTTTACAGCAGGTGATGATTGAGGACGAAACGCTGGCGGCCAACGAGGCACCGCAAAGCGATCGGCTGGTGCTGGTACTGGAGGATGAAGCAGACGTGCGCCAGACGCTGTGCGAGCAGCTGCATCAGCTTGGCTATTTAACGCTGGAAGCTGAAAACGGCGAACAGGCGCTGAGAATGCTGGGATCTTCGCCCGATATCGAAATGTTTATCAGCGACTTAATGCTGCCGGGCGGCATGAGCGGTGCTGAGGTGATTCATCACGTGCGCACGCATTTCCCGCTTCTTCCGGTACTTATGGTGAGCGGCCAGGATTTGCGTCCAACGCATAATCCGCAGTTGCCGGACGTTGAGCTATTGCGCAAACCCTTCACGCGCGCGCAGCTGGCGCAGGCGCTGCACAAAGCGATGAAAATTTGAGATTCCTCCGCTACTCCCGATTTTCACCGTTGATTAACGTAAAGCCAGCCCACCTGCGAGACTGGCATTATGAAAAATTACGCTTCCGCCCTGTTATTTGGTCTGCTGTCTTTAACCAGCCAACTGGCTCATGCCGACCTTGTTGATGACGCAATCGGCAACATTCAGCAGGCGATCAACGACGCCTACAATCCCAGCAGCGCTAGCCGCCGGGATGAGGATGACGATCGCTACGAAGACCGTCGTCGTAACGACAGCCGTCAGTATGACGACCGACGTCGCCAGCTTGAAGACCGCCGCCGTCAGTTAGATGACAGACAGCGCCAGCTGGATCAGGACAGGCGTCAGCTTGAAGACGATGAACGGCGGCTGGAAGACAATTACGATGGTTAGTCGGCGGCAGTAATGAGGGCGTCGGACGTGTCGCCCCCATGCTCAGACCGCGAATGCTCAGGCTTTATGCTTTGACGTCGGGTTGGGCATTCTCTGACGGGATTTTCACAATGGCTGGACGTACATATTTTTTATCCCCGCGCCCTGGAAGATAAGGCACGCACCAGCCCATGATCAGACCGGCCAACAGCCCGGGTCCCGTTGCCATCCAGAAGATCGCTGAATCGAGCGAGCCTGAATAAAGCAGCCCGTAAAGCGTAGCAATCGCCGCACCCATCGCACCGCAGGCGAGTGTTCTATGCCAGGCGTGCTGATAAATATGCTGCGGAAGACAGGCCGCGGCGACCCCGGTCAACAGGGCAGAAACGCCCCCCAAAAACCACGTCACCGCCATAAAATACGGGAAATTCAGGACGATTTGCAGCAAGAGGTTTTCCGCCGTGCGGTGGTTGGTGAGCAGTTCTCCAGCGAAAGTAACGGGTACGCCGAGATGCGGTCCCAGTAAAGCAAACCAGCAGGCGTGATGGAAAATACGGCGTGTTTTGGTCATAAGCATCCCCTTCATATGGTCAATTTGGCGGGGAGCATAAAGGGCGTAAGTGAAGTCACGGTGAAGTGGTGTTAATCCAGCATCAAAACCATCCCGTCGTATCCGGCTTCAAACCCGTCTGGCAGCGGGTTATCCATCAGCCATACGTCAAACTGGTGGCTGATGTGGGTCAAAATCACCTGCGGGCACCCAATCACCTTATTGAGTGCGATAACCGTGTTGAGATCGCTATGATTACGCGGCGTTTCTTCGCGCGGCGCATGGCTGCAATCGATCACGATGACCTGCGGTTGGTTGTTGAGCAGGAATTTCACCGTCTTTTCCGGTAGCCCGGCGGTGTCAGACAGCCACGCCACACGGCTGTGCGCGCTTTCCAGCAGATAGCCAAACGTCAGCTTAGAGTGGTTCAGCGGCAGCGGCGTCACTCGCAAACCCTGGAGTTCGAACATCACAAAGGGTTCAACCGTCCGGCTAAAATCCAGAATGCCGGGATGTTTGAACAGATCGTCGCAGCCCGCGTCGTCCGGGGGGCCGTAAACGGGAATGGTCGCGCCCACGCCCCAGCGCAGCGGGAACAACCCCTGGACATGATCCATATGGTAATGCGTCAGCAAAAACTGTTGAAAACTGCCCGCCGGCCAGTCATCCATCAGATGCGGAATGCCCGCGTCCAGCAGCGTCACTGCGTCGTTGAATTTGACCGCCGCGCTGCACGGGCGACGGCGATGCGCCTCCTGTAACCTCGCCCGACGGCACGCCGCGCAGTCGCAGCCAAAGACCGGCACCAGCTGCGCGCCACCCGTTCCCGTCAGCGTAATGGTCAAACACATAGCGCCTCCTTACAGAGGTTTGGTGAATCTATAGTGGCTCTGGGCATATCCTTCGCGAATATAAAAACGGTGGGCATCGACGCGCTTCACGCTTGTGGAAAGCTCCGTCATCTCCGCGCCCACTTTTCGCGCTTCATCCTCGGCCCAGGCCAACAGCTGGCTACCGACCTTCAGACCGCGCGCCTGCGGCAGAACCACCAGCTCCTGAATTTCACCGATCCAGTTAACGTGATGGAGGTGAAATTGCAGATGCAGACCAATCATGCCGACGGTCTGCCCGTCCAGATCCGCCAGCTGATAATGCATGTGGCGATCCTGAAGATTGGCGAGAAAACCCGCCAGAAACGCGTCACGATCAAATTCCGCCTGTTTGAGTTCACATATCAGGCCGTAAACGGCCTGAGCATCTTCAGGTGTGGCGGGGCGGAGTTCACAGGCAGGCATGGCATTTTTCCTTCTGACGAATAAGCGCGATCAAGTTATCGACAGACTGTAGCAAACTTCCGTCGTTATTGAGGAGATGGCATTCGGATGGCGTATAGCGCGCGGCGCGCGCCAGCCGTTCGTCAATCTCACGCGCGGTTTCCCGTCCTCTGTTTTGCAAGCGATGACGCAGCACGTCAGGCGAGACCTGCAAACAAACCGGCAACAACGCGTCGCCGTATCGGGCGTGCGCCTGTGGCAAATGGGCGCGAGAACCGTTCACCAGCACGTTAAATCCCGCGTGCAGCCACAGGTCGATCTCTACGCCGACGCCGTAATAAAAGCCGTTCGCATGCCAGCTCAGTGCCAGTAAATTTTGCCCGGCGCGGGTAAAAAATTCCTGCTCGCTCAGGGCGATATGGTTCTCGCTGCCTGCATTTGCTGCCCGCGTTATGTAACGATGCGCCACTAACAGCCGCGTATGTTCCTGCTGGCGTAGCGCCGTCAGCAGGCTGTCTTTACCGGAGCCGGACGGCCCCATTAGCCAGATCAGTTTTCCCATCAGAACACCCGTTTTCCCTGACGCCAGACGTGGTCAATATGAACATGCTCGCCTTTACGATGCGCCAGTACCAGGTCGGCCCGTTTGCCTTCGCCGATGACGCCGCGATCGCGGAGGTTCAGCGCATCCGCCGGGTTTTTGGTCACCAGACGAATCGCCTGCGGCAGGGTAAAGCTGTTACCTGCGTCGTCGGCGACGCGGAAAGCGGCATCCAGCAGGCTGCCGGGATAGTAGTCGGACGAGAGAATATCCAGCAGCCCGAGCGAGGCGAGTTGGCTGGCGGCAACGTTGCCGGAATGCGATCCGCCGCGCACGATATTCGGCGCGCCCATCAGGACGTTCATTCCGTGCTTGCGTGAGGCTTCTGCCGCTTCGAACGTGGTGGGAAATTCGGCGATCACGCTACCAAGCTGATGGGATTCGAGCACATGATCGTGCGTGGCGTCGTCGTGGCTCGCGAGGGCAATGTTGCGCTCGCGGCATATCCCGGCAATCGACAGACGATTCGGCTGCGACCACTGCGCGGCCAGCGCCAGCTGTTCCTCTTCATAACGCGCCATTTCGTCATCGCTGAGCGAATATTTGCCCTGATAATATTCACGATACTTTTCAATATTGGCGAACTGGCGCTGGCCCGGCGAGTGATCCATCAGCGACACTAGCGATACCGGCTCGCGACCCACCAGCTTTTCGAACAGCGGAAGCGTGGTGAAATGCGGAAGTTCGCAGCGCAGATGCAGGCGGTGCTCGGCGCGATTCAGACCGCGTTTCTGGGTGTCTTCCACCGCGTTAATCATCTTCTCGAGGTTTTCGAGACGATCACCGCCGTCGCGCACATCGCCAATCGCCACCGCGTCCAGCACGGTGGTGATCCCGCTGGCGACCATGAGCGCGTCATGGCTGCTCATCGCCGAGTGGGCCGGCCAGTCTACTTTCGGGCGAGGGGTAAAGAATTTGTCGAGGTTATCAGTGTGCAGTTCGATAAGCCCTGGCAACAGCCAGCCGCCTTCACCGTCCATTGCCTCCGGTGAGCGGCTTTGCGTCTCGGCAAAGGCACGGATTTCGCCGCCCTGCACGTCAATCGATCCCTCGACGACGTCGTTTTCCAGCACCAGCTTGACGTTATTGATAATCATGGCGCGACTCCCATCGTATGCAGACGATCCGCCACGCGATCGCGCACCGCAGCGTCGTGGAAGATCCCGACGATTGCAGCACCCCGCGTTTTGGCATGTTCAATCAGTTCGACGACGGCGGCGCTGTTTTTGGCGTCCAGCGAGGCGGTCGGCTCATCGAGCAGTAAAATCGGGTAATCGACGATAAACCCGCGCGCGATATTCACGCGCTGCTGCTCCCCGCCGGAAAAGGTCGATGGCGCAAGATGCCACAGGCGTTCCGGTACGTTCAGGCGCGTGAGCAAATTCGCGGCTTTTGTGGCGCACGCTTCGCGCGGCACGCCCAGATCGAGCAGCGGCTGCATCACCACGTCAAGGGCGGAGATCCGCGGGATCACCCGCAGGAACTGACTCACCCAGCCGATCGTCGCCCGACGCACTTCCAGCACTTTGCGCGCCGGGGCCTGCACCAGATCCACCCATTCATCACCATGACGAATATGAATATGGCCTTCGTCGGGCAAATAGTTGGCGTACAGCGAGCGTAAAAGCGTCGATTTTCCGCTGCCGGAATGACCGTGCAGCACCACGCATTCGCCGCCGTTTACCTCGAGCGAGGCGTTTTGCAGGACCGGCAGGCGCACGCCGTTTTGCTGGTGGAGCACAAACGTTTTACTGACATTTTCTACGCGGATCATGTTGACCTCTTAATTCTGTAAAACGGACGACACCAGCAGCTGCGTGTAGGGGTGATGCGGATCGTCGAGCACGCGGTCGGTTAAACCACTTTCCACCACCTGGCCCTGCTTCATCACCAGCAAACGATCCGCCAGCAGACGCGCCACGCCTAAATCGTGGGTGACAATCACCACCGCCAGATCCAGTTCCACCACCAGACCGCGCAGCAAATCCAGCAGCCGCGCCTGGACCGAAACGTCCAGCCCACCGGTCGGCTCATCCATAAACACCAGTTTGGGATGGGTCACCAGATTGCGGGCAATTTGCAGGCGCTGCTGCATGCCGCCGGAAAACGTGGTCGGCAGGTCGTCGATGCGCGACGCGGGGATTTCTACCTCTTCCAGCCACTGCTGGGCGGTGGCGCGGATCGTGCCGTAATGGCGCGCGCCGGTAGCCATCAGCCGTTCACCGATGTTTCCCCCCGCCGACACCTGGCGGCGCAGACCGTCCATCGGATGCTGATGTACCACGCCCCATTCGGTGCGTAGCAGGCGGCGGCGCTCGGCCTCACTCATGCCGTACAGCGACCGATCCTGATAGCGGATTTCGCCGTTTTGCGGCGTTAAGCGCGCGGAAATGGATTTCAGCAGCGTGGTTTTGCCGGAGCCGGACTCACCGACAATGCCCAGCACTTCGCCCGGCCACAGATCAAACGACACATCGCTAAAGCCTTTTCCTGGCGCGTATAAATGGGTCAGGTTATTCACCGAAAGCAGCGGTTTCATTGGCCGTTCGCCTCGCTCTGTTGGCGACAGAAATCGGTGTCGGAGCAGACAAACATCCGTTTGCCCGTATCGTCCAGCACCACTTCGTCGAGATAGCTGTGTCTTGAGCCGCAGATGGCGCACGGCTCGTCCCACTCCTGCACCGTGAACGGATGATCGTCAAAGTCGAGACTCTCCACGCGGGTATACGGTGGCACGGCGTAGATGCGCTTTTCGCGTCCGGCACCAAACAGCTGGAGCGCGGGCATCATGTCCATTTTTGGGTTATCGAATTTTGGGATGGGCGACGGGTCCATGACGTAGCGTCCGTTCACTTTCACCGGATAGGCGTAGGTGGTGGCGATATGGCCGAAGCGGGCGATATCTTCGTACAGTTTCACCTGCATCACGCCGTACTCTTCCAGAGCGTGCATGGTGCGGGTTTCCGTTTCGCGTGGCTCGATAAAACGCAGCGGTTCCGGAATCGGCACCTGGAAAATCAAAATCTGGTCTTCGGTGAGCGGCGTTTCGGGGATGCGGTGGCGGGTCTGGATGAGCGTGGCGTCTTCGGAGCGTTCGGTGGTGTGCACGCCCGTCACGCGTGTGAAGAAGCTGCGGATCGACACGGCATTGGTGGTGTCGTCTGCGCCCTGGTCGATCACCTTCAGCACGTCCTCCTCGCCAATCACGCTGGCGGTAAGCTGAATTCCGCCGGTTCCCCAGCCGTATGGCATCGGCATTTCACGGCCACCAAACGGCACCTGATAGCCGGGAATCGACACCGCTTTTAAGATGGCGCGGCGGATCATGCGCTTGGTTTGCTCATCCAGATAAGCAAAGTTATATCCGCTGAGGTTAGCCATTTTTGCGCTCCCGTTGCAGACGTTTCAGCAGTTCCAGCTCGGCCTGGAAATCGACGTAGTGAGGCAGTTTGAGGTGCGAGACAAAACCCGCCGCCTCGACGTTATCCGCGTGCGCCAGCACAAACTCTTCGTCCTGCGCCGGGCCCGCAATGTTCTCATCGTAATCAGGGGCCTGTAGCGCGCGGTCTACCAGCGCCATCGCCATCGCTTTGCGTTCGCCCATGCCAAACACCAGCCCGTAGCCGCGCGTAAAATGCGGTTCTTCCTGCGCGGGCGCGACGAATCCGTTGACCATTTCGCACTCGGTGAGCAGCAGTTCGCCGACGTTCACGGCAAAACCCAGCTCTTCCGGCACGATTTCGATCTCCACATGGCCGCTGCGAATTTCCGCCGCGAACGGGTGATTGCGCCCGTAGCCGCGCTGCGTGGAATAAGCCATCGCCAGCAGATAACCCTCGTCACCCCGCATCAGCTGTTGCAGCCGCGACGAACGTGAGCACGGATAAACCGGCGGCGTGCGGGTCACATCATCGGGCGTGGCTCCTGAGTCTTCTTCCGCTTTCGCCAGCCCCTGATTCGCCAGCAGGCTAAATACGTGCGGGGACGACTCGTGCTCGGCGTCGCGGGTGTGCAGCGCAGGCACTTCGCCGTTTGCCAGCAGGGTGAAATCCAGCAGGCGATGGGTGTAATCGTAGGTTGGGCCAAGCAGCTGGCCGCCAGGAATATCTTTGTAGACCGCCGAGATCCGGCGCTCCAGGCGCATCTCGGCGGTGTTAATCGGCTCGCTAACCGCCAGTTTTGCCAGCGTCGTGCGATAGGCGCGCAGCAGGAAAATGGCTTCGACGTTATCGCCGCTGGCCTGTTTCAGCGCCAGTGCTGCCAGTTCGCGGTCGGCAATGCCGCCTTCGGTCATCACGCGGTCGACGGCGAGATTAAGCTGCTGTTCTATTTGGGCGACGTCCAGCTCGGGCAGCTGTTCATCGCCGCGTCGTCTGGATTCCTGCAACGCATGGGCGGCGGCTATCGCCTTCTCGCCCCCTTTGACGGCGACGTACATCAGCACACCTCGACATGCGTGGTCCGCGGAATCGCCAGCAGGCGCTCGCCGCAGGTGAGGATCAGATCGATACCCAGCGGGAACGGATGCGGACGCTCGGTGAGTTCATTAATGATGCATTCCGGCAGCTGCGGCGCGACCATGCGTTCATCGGCAATCCCGGCACCCGTCAGGCGCAGCATGCGGCCGCCGCTCAGGCTTGAGACCTGCAAAATCAACGTAGCGCTGGTTTCCGGCGCGACGGCTGTGCCTTCGGAAAGCGCGTTCAGTTGCTCGTGGCTGATTTTTTCATCCGCGACGGCGAACAACGCCTGCTGCGGCTGATCGACCAGCGGTGCGCTGGTGTGAAAACGCAGGTTCTGGCTGGCAATATCATTTTGCAGGCTGGCTGAAAGCCACACGGGCGTGTCGCTGTCAGCAAGGGTCAGCAGCACGCTGGTGGTGGCGAGATTCAGCGGCTGCCAGCCGTGGGTGAGTTGATGCAGGGAGACAATCACGCCCGGCTCGCTCATGGCTTTGAGCAGACGACGAAAACTGTGTTGGGCATCCTGCACGGGCAGCGTAAAAGCGGGTTTGAGAGTCATGCGTTATCTCCGCGAACGAGCGTAAAGAAGTCGACCCGGCTGGTGTTCACTTCGGCCTGACGCGCGGCGAGACGTGCGGCGCGATCGGCTTCCAGCGGGGCAATTAAGGTTTCCATTAGGGTTTGAAAATGAGGTGGTTCTTGCAGCAATGCGTCGATAACGGCGCACCGCTCGGCGTGGTCTTTATTGCGCCCGAGCAGATAGCTGTAGCCGAGCGTCCCGCTGGCAAGACGAATTACCGCGCGGGTCAGCGTGGCGTCACCGGCAAAAAAACGGTTACCTGTGCCGCCCATTCGCGCCTGGATCTGTACCAGACCGATTTCGGGTGCGCGGATCGGCGTATAGTCCGCAGTGATATTCAGCCGATGCATGTGTGCCTGCAGCGCGGCGGGCTGGCTGTGCGCGAGCACGCTCATCCAGCGCTGGCGAATGGAGGGAGTGAAATGCATTCAGTGCTCCATGGTGAATTCGATCATGTCGGCGCGGGTCAGGCTGACGGAATATTCCGTCGCGTTGATCTCGCCGTCACGATGGTTAAGGGTGCGAACGCAGAGCAGCGGCGCCATGTTGGGGATCTCCAGCACTTTGCTCTCTTTGGCCTGCGCGCGACGGGCGCTGATCCGCGTCTGGGTGCGTTTGAGCGCGATCCCGGTCGAATCAAACAGAAAATCATGCAGCGAACCGCTGGAGAAATTTTGCAGCACCGGCCACAGGGTGAGGTCGGCAAAGTAGTGGTCGATCTGACAGACCGCCACACCGTTGACGCGTCGCAGGGTGCGCAGATGCACCACGTTCTCTCCCTCCTGAATCCCCAGCGCATCGGCGATATGGCTGGAGGCCGGGCGCAGCACCGAGAGCAGTTTTTCGCTGGTCGGGTGGCTGCCCTGATCGAGCAAGTTCTGGCTAAAACGCGCCTGCGCATTCAGCGGGTAGTCGAACGGGCGCATCAGCACCAACACGCCCACGCCCTGACGGCGCTGTACCCATCCACGCTCAACCAGCTGGTCAATGGCGCGGCGCAGGGTATGGCGATTCACTTCATAGCGGTCGGCGAGCTGTTGCTCGGCGGGCAAAAAATCCCCGCAGCGATAGTGGGTGCGCAGCTCAACTTCGAGCTTTGCGGCAATCTCTTGCCAGCGGGTTGGATAACTGGTCGGATGTCTGGATAAGTGCATAACAATCAATGCCTCGCTTCTTAGATGAAGTGCTTACGCAAACGTTGAGACAGGAAATCCAGCAGGCTGACGGTAATGATGATTAACACCATCAACGCGCAGGTTTGCTGGAACTGGAAGCCGCGAATCGCTTCCCATAAAGTGACGCCAATTCCGCCCGCGCCGACCATGCCGACCACCGTGGCGGAGCGCACGTTGGATTCAAAACGGTACAGGGAGTAGGAGATCAGCAGCGGCATCACCTGGGGCAACACGCCGTAGAGAATTTCTTCGATTTTATTGGCACCCGTTGCGCGGATACCTTCGACCGGACCGGGTTCAATGGCTTCGACCGCTTCAGAAAGTAGCTTCGAGAGCACGCCGGTGGTGTGGATAAACAGCGCCATCACGCCCGCGAAAGGGCCAAGGCCGACGGCGACCACGAACAGCATCGCGAACACCATTTCATTGATGGCGCGGCAAGCGTCCATCAGACGGCGCATGGGCTGGTAAATCCACCACGGCACGATGTTTTCGGCGCTCATCAGGCCAAACGGGATCGAGAGAATCACCGCGAGCGCGGTGCCCCAGACGGCGATTTGCATGGTGACCGCCATTTCGCTGAGGTAATCCTGCCACTGGCTAAAGTCCGGTGGGAAGAAGTCGGCGGCGAAGGTCGCCATGTTGCCGGAGTCCTGAATGAGCATCAGCGGGTTCATTTCCGCGCCCTTCCAGGAGACGATCAGAACCGCCAGCAAAATCGCCCAGCTGATCAGCGAGAACCAGCTACGCTTCGGCGGTGGAACGGTGATGGTTTGCATGTTTAGCTCCGGTATTTTCCTCCTCATCTTTGAGAGAGGCTGCTATCTGGTACGGCTTTTCTCCCTCTCCCGTGAGAGAGGTCGCTATCTGGTACGACTTTTCTCGCTCTCCCTGAGAGAGGTCGCTACCTGGTGCGGCTTTTCTCGCTCTCCCGTGAGAGAGGCTGCTATCTGGTACGCCTTTTCTCCCTCTCCCTGTGGGAGAGGGCCGGGGTGAGGGCATCAGCGTGTGCATTTCCCCCTCACCCTCAAGGCAGAGGGGGCTGTTCTTTTCCTCCCTCAGCGAGAGGGAGAAAAAGGTTATTGCACTACTTTATTCACGCTGGTCATCGCGCTCAGGGCGGCGGTCAGACGGTCGAGATCTTCCAGCTGCGCCTGCAATCCAGAGACTTTGCTGGTCTTCTCTTCCGCACTCAGACCTTTGTTATCTTTTACACTCTGCATCTGCTTAAACAGCGCGAGCTGGCGAATCGGCACCAGTTGCAGGTCGCTGGAGGCGCGGAACGGTGCCCATCCCAGACGTTCCAGCACCGTTTTCTCTTCCGGCGTTTTGCCGTAATTCATAAAGAAGTCGTACACCTTGTCCTTGGTGCCTTCGGAGAGGTTTTTACGCCACACGATCGGGTCGCCAGGGATCAGCGGCGATTTCCAGATAACCTTCAGCTGTTTCAGTTTTTCGGGTGCGGAGGTTTTCAGCTTGTCGAGGTTTTCAGTGTTGTTGGTGGCAACATCGACCTGTTTATTGGCGACAGCCAGCGCGTTGGTTTCATGCCCCGCATTAACGGTGCGTTTGAATTCGCTGGTGGAGATATTGTTTTTGGCGAAGACGTAATAGCCTGGGACGAGGAAGCCGGACGTTGAGTTCGGATCGCCGTTACCAAACGTCAGATCTTTGCGCCTGGCGAGCATGTCATTGAGGTTATTGATTGGGCTGTCTTTGTTGACGATCAGTACGCTCCAGTAACCCGGAGAACCGTCTGCGGCGACGGTCTGTGCAAAGACCTGACCGTTAGCGCGATCCACCGCTTCCATGGCGGAGAGGTTGCCGTACCAGGCAATATCTACTTTGTTAAAGCGCATGCCCTGGATAATGCCCGCGTAATCCGGCGCGAAGAAGGCATTCACTTTGATCCCCAGTTTGGTTTCCATATCTTTCAGGAACGGTTCCCACTGGGGCTTCAGGTTTTGCTGTGATTCGGTCGAAATGATGCCAAAGTTCAGCGCTTTTTCCTGTTCTTCGGCATACGCCGGGCTTAACAGGGTGCTGATACTGAACATGCTGGTGAAAGCCAGCGCGGCAACGGCTTTATAGCTCATGTACTTTCCTCACGTTGACATTGTTCCAGGCTATTTCATTGGCAAACCTGGTCTTTTTGTGTGCGTTAAGCAGCCTGTGCCTTCTCTTCGACGCGGTTAATGCCGCGGTAGAGATGGTCAAAGCGGTCGTTATCAAAGGCCTGGCTTGAACCGTCGTAAAAAACATGTCCCTGACGCAGGGCGACGATGCGCTCGCAGTAGCGCAGGGCGTAATCCACCTGATGCAGCGTCACTACCACGGTGATGCCGTCGTTCTGGTTAATGTCGCGCAGGGTTTCCATCACGATGCGGGCAGATTCCGGATCGAGAGAGGCAATGGGTTCATCGGCCAGAATGACGTTGGCTTTTTGCATCAGCGCCCGGGCAATCGCCACGCGCTGCTGTTGTCCGCCGGACAGCGTGGAGACGCGCTGGTGGGCAAAATGCGCCATCCCGACGCGGGTCAGCGCCTGAAGAGCCTGTTGTTTTTGGGCGGGTGAGAACCAGCGCAGAAAGGTGCGCCAGAAAGGGGTGCTGCCGAGCGCGCCAATCAGTACGTTTTCCAGCACCGTCAGGCGGTTTACCAGGTTGAACTGCTGGAAGATGTAGCCGGTTTGCGCGCGGCTTTTACGGATGTCACCCGCCAGACGGCCCGCGCGCTGCACGGTATTTCCCAGCAGTTCGACGTGGCTTTCAGGGGTTTTATCACCCGTGATTAAGCCGCTAAGATGGCGCAGAAGCGTGGATTTTCCTGAACCGGAAGGCCCTAACAGCGCCACCATTTCGCCTTTCTCGACGGTCAGATCAACGGCATGCAGGGCCTTATTGTGATGAAAGGTCTTGCTCAGTTTCACGACGCGGATGACAGTTTGCATGTGCTGGGCCTCACGATAAATGTGGCCTCATGCTGGCGGATTATTGTGACATTTGGGTTAAGTATTGGTTGCGGGAGTTTGAAGAGTTGAGGCGAAAGCGATGACAGGCGGAAGCACGCGGCCTCCGCCAGAATGCTACTGCTGTTTCACGACGTTGATCATCCATGGCACGCCATATTTGTCGGTGACTTTACCGAAGCCGTGCGCCCAGAAGGTTTCTTGCCACGCCATGTCGATATTGCCGCCTTCGGCGAGATTATCGAACCAGCGTTTGCCTTCTGACACATCCTGCGTGTCGAGCACCAGCGTAAAGCCTGCGTAATGGGCTTTTTCTCCGGGCAGGCCGTCGCTCATCATAATATCGCTACCGGCGATACGAACGTTGGAGTGAGCAATGGCGGAGTCAGGGAACGACATGCCGGAAGGGCAGCCGTCTTCGCTGTGCTCGTCTTTGGGCATTTCACCGAAGGTGATTTTGTAGAGGAGTTCTGCGCCGAGCGTTTGCTGATAAAAGGCGGTGGCCTCTGCACAGTTTCCGGCAAAAGAGATATAGGGACTTAACGGCATAATCATTACCTCAGGTAAGAGAAGCTCGATAAGTGTAGTTCCAGTCAGCCCGGTAAGCTAAGCGCTACCGGGCAGGCAAATCAGTTCTTTTTGACGAATTCTGATTTGAGCTTCATTGGGCCAAAGCCGTCAATTTTGCAGTCAATATTATGATCGCCTTCAACCAGACGAATATTCTTTACCTTAGTGCCGATTTTCAGCATGGAAGAACTGCCTTTCACTTTCAGGTCTTTTACGACGGTGACGTTATCGCCATCGACCAACAGATTACCGTTGGCGTCTTTCACGATCAGCGCATCGCTATCTTGCGACGTTTCGGCGTCATTCCATTCATGGGCGCATTCAGGGCAAATGAACATGCCATTATCTTCATAGGTGTATTCGGAATTACATTTTGGACAGTGTGGAAGAGACATATCGGTATCCTCTAAAAGTGCGAACGGGGCTGGAAAGCGCCAGCCAAAAACACGGCAGTTTGCCGAAAAAGGCGTCAAGTATAGCGTAAGTCCCCACTTTTGTCGGTGATATTCTTTTTTTAAAAAATAAATAAAACACCGCAACTGGAGTGACATTTCCTGTCAGTCAGTTAAGCGATGCTAACAGCGTGCTTAAGAGATAAACATCGCGATGAAATATATAGAATATTTTATTGCGCAAATTGCCAGGTACAGATATTTCGGATAAGGTGAGGTGCGCTGTTGTTATTTATCAACGGCAACCGGGTTTGCCACTTCTACTTGGGTGACCGGGAATTACCTCTCTTTTTAGGTGGGTAAATTACGTTGATATATCCTATAGCTCCATAAAAATGGTCTACGCTCATTATCTTTCGCCTTTTCTGGCCGAGAGGAGTGTACGAGCGCTCTACGCTGCAAACAGATTATATTTGGTTTGTCATCAGACGCTTATATTCAATGAACCTAATTTCCACGCGTAATCAAAAAAGCCGAAATTTCATTATTAAAACTATCTGGCTTAATAAAAGTAATAAATTTGCGTTAAGGAAAGGCTTTTATCATGCACACACAAACAATATTTGAATTGAGCCAGGAAGCAGAGCGTCTGCTACAACTTGCTTTACAGAATCTTGATGCCCTGAAATCAATGCCGATTGCGGCACTTGATAGCACCACGGCGGCAATAACCGGTGTTAGCAATAATGTGCTGCCTTTGCACTTCAGCACCCGCGGTGTTGAAACCCAGCTGTCGATGCTGAATAACGAATTACGTAAAATAACCCGTCTTGAGATGGTGCTGGCGATTGTTGGCACGATGAAGGCCGGGAAATCGACCACGATTAATGCGATTGTCGGAACGGAAGTTTTACCCAACCGTAATCGTCCAATGACCGCCCTGCCGACGATGATCCGCCATACGCCCGGGCAAAAAGAGCCGGTGCTGCATTTTGCCCACGTTTCACCGATCGACACGCTGATAAAACAATTGCAGGAAACGCTGTGTAATCACGATCGCGGTCAACTGACGCAGCGCCTCGAAATTGATAAAGATATGAATGCGTTGCTCGGGCGCATTGAGCAAGGTAAAGCCTTCGAAAAACACTACCTTGGCGCGGAGCCTATTTTCCAGTGTCTGAAAAGCCTGAATGATTTAGTGCGGCTTTCTCAGGCGTTAGGCGTTGATTTCCCGTTTACTGAGTACACCGCGATTGAGCATATTCCGGTGATTGAAGTGGAGTTTGTCCACCTCGCCGGCATGGACTCTCACCTGGGGCAGCTGACGCTGCTGGACACGCCGGGGCCGAATGAAGCCGGGCAGCCGCATCTGCAAAAAATGCTTAACGAACAGCTGGCGCGCTCCTCGGCGGTGCTGGCGGTGATGGACTACACCCAGCTTAAATCGATCTCCGATGAAGAAGTACGACAGGCGATTTCGGCGGTGGGCAAATCGGTGCCGCTGTACGCGCTGGTGAATAAATTCGATCAGAAAGACCGCAATAGCGATGATGAAGAGCAGGTGCGGGCGATGATTTCCGGCACGCTGATGAAAGGCAATATTTCGCCGGGGCAGATTTATCCTGTCTCTTCGATGTGGGCTTATCTGGCGAATCGTGCGCGCTTTGAAATCGCCAACCATGGGCGTCTGCCGGACCATCAGGAGCAGCGCTGGGTGCAAGATTTTGCGGAAGCCGCGCTGGGCCGCCGCTGGCGCACGGCAGATCTGGATGATGTCGAACATATTCGCCATGCCGCCGATCTGCTGTGGGAAGATTCACTGTTTGAACAGCCGATTCGCAAACTGATCTATGCCGCGTATGCCAATGCGTCGCTGTATGCGCTGCGCTCGGCGTCCCACAAACTACTCAACTATGCGCAGAACGCCCGTGAATATCTGGATTTCCGCTATCAGGGGCTGACGGTCGCGTTTGATGAGCTGGAGTTGAATATTTCGCGTCTCGAAGAGGATATGGCACTGCTTCAGACGCGTCAGGATGTGGTGAGCGACGAAGTCGGACACGAAGTGAAGCAGGCGCTTGATGCGGCACATACGTTTATCACGCATCAGCAAAACCAGATTCAGCAGTCGATTAGCCAGATTTTCAACGGTGATAACGTTCTCGATTTGGCGGGTATTGATCGCATGAGTTTGCGAAACGGGGCGCAGCATGAAATGGGGCAACTGGTGCTTGATGACGAAGGCCAGGCGCAGATTGTGCTGAGCAAAATCCGTTCATCCTGTGAGCTGGTCATGCTGGCTGCGCAGGGCAAAATTAGCCGCGAGCTGGCGCTGCGTTTTGATCAGCTTGAGTCGACGCTGGCGCGTTCCCTGAACGAGGCAATGCGTCCGATCGAGAAACGCATCAAGGAAGAGCTAAGCCACGCTGGATTCCGGGCGCGGATCAGCTTCCCGGCCTTCCAGGCCAGTCAGCTCAACTTCAACACGCGCGGGTTGTTTAACGATGCGATTGCCTCAGAAAATCGTCCTGCCGGTGAGGTCGCTGGTGCGAGCAGCGTGCGCGAAACGGTTTCCCGCTGGCTAAACAATCCGGGTTGGGGTTGGGAGGATTGCGTGGTGACGCGTACGCGATACGTTATTGACGTGGCGCAGCTTCATACGCGAATTAAAGAACATATTGATCAATTTTGTGAACAAATCTATAAAGCTTTGGTGGCGCAGGTCGATGTTTCTGTTACGGCAGGTATGGCAACGTTTTTTGCGGAATTCTCGCTGTGCCTCACCGGATTACAGGAAAGCTTGCGTGATAGCCTCGCAGTGCGACAGCAAAATGAGCATTCAACCCGAGCGCTCAGCCAGCTGTTGCAGCAAAGTATTACAACTGCGACGTGGATTCAGGAAGATACCCGATTGTTACGCGATGATATTCAAACCTTATTCGCGGCAGAGCAACCATGACAACCCCATTGCTGGACGGTCCCGGGCGGACGCTAGAGTGTATTCATCCCAAATTTATGGTTGATTTGGTGCAAGGAGTGGATGCGGTGCGTCTCACTCCGCTGGTACCTCAGCAGCAGCAGTTTCGTGAGCGTTTAGCCCAGGAGATCATGACTCAGACGAAGCTTCGACCCTGGGCGATGACGGGAATGTTCAGCGAAAATGCTGCGCTGCGGCTGGGTCTGGCGGAAAAACTGGCCGGCATGTTCGATCCCGGGCATCTGGCCTTAACGCGTATGACCGACAAATTAGCCTCTTTGCGCCAGCAAACTAACCGTCCCAAGCAACACTCTCTGGGATTGATGCAGCAATATGACGCTCTCTCCTCTTATTTTCACCAGCGCGCGGCCTATAAAGAAAAAGCGTTGTCACAGCGTGGCTTAACGGTGCAGGCGGGCGAACACAGCGAGCAAATCTTTACCCACTGGCGAGCGGGACAATACGATGGCTGGTCGCTGGCGGGACGGTGCTACGTCGCGCTGGAAGAGCTGCGCTGGGGCGCATTTGGCGATGCCTGCCGTCTGGCGAATGATGATGTCGCGGCGATGCTGAAGGATAATTTGCGCAGCCTGACGGCTAACTACCTTGCCCAGGGCATTAATGCCTCGCCAACAACACGTCATTTTTATCATCAATGGCTTGCAACGCCGGTATCGCCGGGCTTAATGGATCATAAAGATATGCTGGGCTGGCTGGGGGACTGGTGCCATGCAGACCGTCACCCGGTGAGTTGGTCGGTGACGCAGAGCTGGCAAACGGTGTCGCTTGGCATGCCGCGATTGTGTTCGGCGAAAAGGCTGGCGGATGCGATGGTGGGCGAGATATTTGGTGAATAACAGCGCGCGTTGTTACAACAAAAAAACCTCTCAGATGAGAGGTTTTTTTATGTGAGAAGCTTAGTGGTGCAACGATTCGACTGGCTGTGGCTCGACGTCGGCTTTCGGGATATTGCCGTAGCGCTTCGCATACAGTGCAGTGATGATAGGCACCAGAATTGCGGTCACGATGACTGACGCGGCCACCAGTGCCGTCGCAGAAGCCGCAACAGGCTCGAATGACGGGTTAATCTGCGCAATGATCATCGGGTTCGCCACCGCAGCGCCTGCGGCTGACGACGCGGCGACACCGGCGGTACCATTCCCTCCACCAATCATGCGGTCGGCAATAATCAGCGGGATACCGGTGATAGCGATAACCGCAACACCCAGCACGATACCCAGCAGGCCGGTATCCATTATCACGTTCAGGTTGATGGTATTACCCAGCGCGAAGCCGAAGAAGGGGATCAGAACCGGCGTTGCTTTGCTGAAGAAATCGCGCAGATCGGTGTCCAGGTTGCCCAGGGCAAAACCAATCAGGAACGGCAGGACCGCGCCAACGAAGTGGTGCGGTTCAAACGATGCCAGTCCAGCGGAGCCGAGGATTAACATGGTCACCAGCGGGCCAGATTCCAGAGACATTAGCACGAATGCGCCGGACTCTTCTTTCGTGCCGTACTGATTCATCAGGCTGGCGTAGAGGCCGCCGTTGGTCATGTCCATGGCAGACACGATTGCCAGAACCGAGAGACCGGCGAAGAAACCGGTTTGAATGCCATTCTCAGGAATGAATATCGCACAGACCATGGCGACAACCCAGGCAACCGCAATTTTGGTGAGCACTAACGTACCGGATTTGCGTAAAACGGTTCCGGTTGCACGTAAATTAATGGATGCGCCAATACAGAAAAACCACACCGCCAGAATAGGCACAGTGCCGGAAATCATTCCTTTGGTAAAACCGCCAAAATAAGCACCAGTATTCGGCGCCAGGGTATTTAAGATTGCGCCAAGCACCAGGGGGACCAACATCATCCCGCCAGGGATGCGTTCAATTGTGGCTTTGATTTTCATGATAAATCCTCACATCTTATCTCGCGTTTCTGGCGGACAAGTCGGGTGTAAATTCGTATTAAATTCAACTTATTGTGAATTTTTACTGTCTGGCGAACCGTCTGTTTAACCAGAAGCCGTAATCAGTTTTACTTTGTTTACGGCTGGTGAAATGCACCCGGAGCGGCGTGGTCGGGCTTATCATCTGATCTTTGGAATTATGATTCAATGAAAATAAAACAATGTTTTAGTTATCTGGATCACATATTTCTGTAAACGCGTGTCTACATTATTAGTAATTAAAATTGCTGTGAATTTAATGTGAATAAAGGTGAGTGGTTTTTCGAGTTTTGATGAAAGTAATAACCTGAGAAAGTGAATTCTAAAGGACACAGAACGTTCAAGGTTAAAGAAGGGCGTTTACGTTTTCTGACAACATCTGACACCCCACGTAAATATCTGTGAAGTTGATCACTAATTTAAAGGCTGGTAGGGTAAAGACGTCACTAACTGCCCAGACAGGCGTCAACAGGTTCGGTTGTATCGACGAGAAACGTCAATGTAAGTAAACCTGCTACGCTTGAATAAGAAGAGTCGCATGAGGCGAATTCGAGGTTCACAGACCGCAAGAAGATCTGTGGTATGGACAGGGCTGAGTCTACGAGGATAGCAATGCTTAAAAGGAAAAAAGTAAAACCCATTACACTGCGCGACGTCACTATCATTGATGACGGCAAGTTGCGTAAAGCCATTACCGCCGCGTCGCTTGGTAACGCGATGGAGTGGTTTGATTTTGGTGTATATGGTTTCGTTGCCTACGCATTAGGTAAAGTCTTCTTCCCGGGTGCCGATCCGAGCCTGCAGATGATCGCGGCTTTAGGTACTTTCTCCGTACCCTTCCTGATTCGCCCGCTGGGCGGCTTATTCTTCGGGATGCTGGGCGACAAATATGGTCGCCAGAAGATACTCGCCATTACGATTGTGATTATGTCGGTCAGCACGTTCTGTATCGGCTTGATTCCGTCGTATGCGTCGATTGGCATCTGGGCACCTATATTGTTGCTGCTGTGTAAAATGGCGCAGGGCTTCTCGGTCGGCGGTGAATATACCGGTGCCTCGATCTTTGTCGCTGAGTATTCTCCGGACCGTAAACGCGGCTTTATGGGAAGCTGGCTGGACTTTGGCTCTATTGCCGGGTTTGTGCTGGGTGCGGGCGTCGTGGTGCTGATTTCCACCGTCGTCGGCGAAGATAACTTCCTTGAGTGGGGCTGGCGTATTCCGTTCTTCCTGGCGCTGCCTCTGGGTCTGATAGGTCTATACCTGCGTCATGCTTTAGAAGAGACACCTGCGTTCCAGCAGCATGTTGAAAAACTGGAGCAGGGCGATCGCGAAGGGCTGCAGGAAGGACCGAAAGTCTCCTTTAAAGAGATTGCGACCAAACACTGGCGTAGCCTGCTGACCTGTGTCGGTCTGGTCATCTCGACCAACGTGACCTATTACATGTTGCTCACCTACATGCCGAGCTACCTGTCGCATAACCTGCATTACTCCGAAGATCACGGTGTGCTGATTATTATCGCCATCATGGTGGGGATGCTGTTTGTGCAGCCGATTATGGGCCTGCTGAGTGACCGCTACGGTCGCCGTCCGTTCATTATTCTGGGCAGCGTTGCGCTCTTACTGCTGGCGATCCCGGCCTTTATCCTGATTAACAGCAATGTGCTGGGCCTGATTTTCGCCGGTCTGCTGATGCTGGCGGTGATCCTGAACTGCTTTATCGGGGTGATGGCGTCAACGCTTCCGGCAATGTTCCCGACGCATATTCGCTACAGCGCGCTGGCGGCGGCGTTTAACATTTCGGTGCTGGTTGCCGGCCTGACGCCGACCATTGCGGCCTCGCTGGTAGAAAGCACGCAGAACCTGATGATGCCAGCGTATTATCTGATGGTGATTGCGGTGATTGGTTTGATCACCGGCCTCACCATGAAGGAGACCGCGAATCGCCCTCTGAAAGGGGCAACGCCTGCGGCGTCTGACCTTCAGGAAGCGAAAGAGATTCTGCGCGAACACTACGACAATGTTGAGCAAAAGATTGACGATATTGACGTAGAGATTGAAGAGCTGCAGAAAAAGCGCTCTCGACTGGTGGATCAGCATCCGCGCATTAACGAGTAAAACGAAAACCCGCTTCGGCGGGTTTTTTATTGCTCTACGTTTATGGAACTGCTGGGGGCGTTTTTTTGATGAAACGTCGAACGGCAAACACCAGATAGATAAAGGCGATATTTAAAATCAGAGAAACGACCAGAAGGACACTGGTGTAAAAATCATTCCATTTCGTTTCGGGAATAAATTCATGATAATGCCGACGGATTAGGCTCCAAAATCCCATCTCCGGAAACCACGCGAATATCACTGCGAAAATAATCACATAAACCACTGAGAAGAACAGCCATGCCAGAGCAAATTTGGTTGCTGTCATTAATACACCTGTACCGTGCCGTAAGCTGTGAGTGAAGCAGTCACCATCATTGTGGCTGTTTGCAAAAGAGCAGTTCTAAAAATGGCGTAGTCGGATTTGCTGGGGAAGGTAATGCAACCCTCACTAATCCCTTTATAACCTGCTGGATGCAATCGGAAATTTCCACGCTGTACCTTATCAATGAACGTCAAATCATCAATACTGCCGTCATCTCGAAACAGGGCAAACCAGACATCGCGGTCAGACCCGCTGATAATAGATGCGGCCAAATCATTAACGTAACCTAAACGCCCTCCTTGTGGTCGGTTAACGATATAATAACGCCCAGTCGGGAGCGGCCCAGCATCAGGCACTTTGATATCATTGGGATTATTTCTGCTCGTTCCGGCATAACCTGAATATGCTCTAAAAAATCCCACGCCTGGGCAGCTTAAAACGCTCATTCCTGCGCCGTTGAGTCTGAAAGTACATCGGATCATCTTTCATTCCATGAATCGGTGAAAAGGATATTCCCGTCGCAATACTTCCAGGTAATTTTCTCGTAACGAAGGGATATTGCCTCGAGATGATTATGCTTTTCCATTGCGGGGTTTTTAACGTCGTGCATGACGGGGCAAACGGAAACCACTTTGACGTTTTCCAGTAACATGTTGAAGTATTCAGCTTCCTGTCCGGCGTCGTTAATTTGATACCATTTAAACTCTGCACTGTGGAGAGTTTGGCCTGTGGCGACGGCTTTATAGAGATAGGGACTCGCTGAATCGAATTCTTTCTCGAAGGTCAGGGCGCTATGTACCCGTGTACCGGTGATTTTTCCTGTCGTGTTATCCGTGGGCAGAAACAGACCATGCGCGAAGCCAGGCACCTCGATGCTGCCTTCGCGATCCCGTATATCAACGGAACCTTTTATCGCTGCACCGCCATCGTCCTTGAGCCATAAATAGGCTGGAATAGCCATTATTTTACCCTCCATTCCTTGTGTGTATTTGGCGAGTATAGGCGTGGAAGGAGAGATGTAAATTAATATATTCTTGTTAATTAAGACTAAAATATAAAAATAAAAGCTTAAATTATCGATGGAATATATCAATCATTGCTGGCGTATATAATTTTTAAATCTCACGTCGGGGGATTTTTTATTAGCAACCGGCGGCAATATAGTCGCCGTTGGCACTGATGGGGATCACCGTCAGGAATAGCACTGTCGCAAACAAGATCAGCACGATACCTCCGGCAATTTTTGCTGCTGGCATCAGCCAGCTCATCGTAGAACCGCCACCAAAGAAAGCGACCGTTCGTTCCCGCGCATAACGCACCGCCAACGAGAGTCCCATAATCGACAGCGCGGTACCGAGCGACATGGTCATCACCGCCGCCATTCCCCACGTCACAATTCCCAGCGCATTTGAGAACATCAGAATCATGATCGCGCCGCTGCATGGTCGCGCCCCGATGGCCAGAATCACCCCCAGACGCGTTTTCCAGTCGCCTTTTTCCACATCTGCATTTACACCATGATGCCCACAACCGCAGCGTTCATCGTGCTGATGGAGCGGTTTTACGCTGTAAATTGAGACGCTACGCGGCCGGAGGCTTTTCAGCGTTTGGTAAATCATAAATACACCGAATGCGCCGATCAGCACTGCGCTGATTTTCTCTACGTACCAGCGGCTGGCGCTGAGATCGCCAGAGGCGAGGTTAAATCCAACGGCCAGAATAAACACAAACAGTATGGCGCTGACGCCTTGCATCAGGCTACCGAGAAATGGCACGACGCGTGCGGCAAGCTGGCTCTCTTTATTGGTGCTGAGATAGGTCGTGACGATGAATTTGCCGTGCCCCGGCCCGATGGCGTGAAGCACGCCGTAAAAGAACGCGCCCGTCAGTAACCATAACCCACCGCTGTACTGATGATTATTCAGCTGCAACAAATACATTACCAGATAGCGATGCAGCGTGATTTGCGTGGCGAGACACCATTGAATAAAAGCGCTCCAGTGAGCATGCAAGGTGATTCCGCTAAACAGAACCAGCAGAAAAAGCAGTCCTGCCGCAGGAATACGCCAGTCGCGTGTGAGAGTTTTTGTCGTCATGTTGCGGCCTGTAAGGAGGGCTGATTCTGGGGCAAGTATAGCGCGAGCCGTGAGGTGGAGAAGGCATTTTGCGGTGCGCTCACGAGCTGTTAAACATTCGCCAAAGTAGACTTTATGTGTCGTCGCCTGCCCGTCGCGGTAAACCAAGACCTGAGTAAAACGGTTATCCCGTTCATCTGTCGTGACAGCGGCATGACACAATAGTGTTTGCCTTTGATTTCCCTGTCTGAAAGGACGTCGCGCAAAAAACGTTATCTCTCTGACGACGGATATTTGCGTGGTCGGGAGGTTTATTTTCTGCCAGCCTCTTAATCCTCTGTCACTCCTTCGCCATGTTTCCCTTTCACCCATGCGACGCGGCGATGGAACATTTTTCTCAAAGCCCGGCCAAGGGTATTGAACCAGCCTGTCGGGCGCGGGTCGGCCAGCATGCTCATGGCGCGAGCGTAATCCAGCACCAGTCCTGGCGTCCAGGCCATTGTTTCGGCGCGTTTTCGCAGCTGCAACGCGACCCACAGCTCAGGTGTGGATATCAGTTTTCCAATCGAGAGCCAAAAGCCGCGCTTTTGCCACAACCTGCCGACGGAGCCTTCAAGCGCGGCTTCCAGCGCTCTTGCCACGCTGCTGGAACAGTTACGATGCGTCAGATTATAGGATTCATTTTGGCGGTAGTTTTCCCAAAACGCCGCCAGACGCGTTTCGCTGTAATTGCGAATCCGCACCTTTCGGGTGGAGTGACACCATTTACTGGATTCGGTGACGTAATCCGACTGGAATTCACCCGGCACGTTATTTTCGGGCGTTGCGCGTAACAAGCGGGCGAAGGCATCGGGCGAGCGATCGATCTCAACGGCGGGATATAAACTGATGTAAACCCCGCCAGGGGATTCCAGCGCCGCGTGGCCTGTCGAGATGACGCCATTTTTATCCACGGCAGCAATGTAACGGCTGATCACCGGACGGGAGATCGTCTCGCCAGGTGCCGAGCCAACGGGCGTCCAGACGTGAACCGTCAGCGCTTTTTCATCGTCTTCTGGCGGGCCGTCCCACTCCACCACGGCGGGCTGATGCGTCTCCGCTTCTTCCATATACTCTTCGCCTTTCAGACCAGGGTTGGCTGCCGCCACTTTTACCCGGTTAGCGAGGATAAACATATTCCAGCCCGCAAAGGCCAGACCGAGGCCGAGGCAGTACGGAACGGTACCTGAATAGTTGGAAGGCCACGGTTGATAGAAGAAAATCGCCAGCGCAATTTCGACGATCCCTCCTGCCAGGGCAGGCCGCCAGCGCCGATAGCGCACCACGATGGCCGAGGCAATTTGGAGCGCGCCATCCAGCAAGAACAGCGTGCCGAAGATCATTGCCAGCACAATATTACCGTCGTGGTTTCCGGCGAGGATGAGCACGGCGGCCAGCGAAAACGTCGCCCCTTTGACATAGCGCAAAATGCGCTGTCCGCCCATGCCGCTGTGTGCGACCAGCAAGGTGGCGACGCCCTCAACCAGCAGCAGACACGCAAAAGGTTCGATAGGGAAGTAGAGTACGCCGTCCAGTGCATCGATAAAAATAACCGTCCCGGCGATGAGCGTGACCCACCCGAAGCGCCGCAGTCCGCGCCAGTGCGAACGCAGATAATCAACGCCGAGCAGAATCAGGATCAATCGCATCATAAGAGGGGCTTCCGGAATTGGCCTCCCACATTTATAACCCACGCAGGGCGGAAGTGCCTCAGGAAATGATAGCGAGTTGAAGGGAAGGGGCCGTCCATCGTCATGCCCATATCGATCGTGACCGATATGGGCATTTAGCTCAGCCTTTTAAACGTTAGAAGGTTTCCCAGTCGCTGTTATTGACAGCGCTACTGGTCAAACTGTGCGCCTCGGATTGTCGTACTGCGGACGAATGCCCCAGTCTCTGCGGTTTCACGGCGGTGGCGAGTTTTACCGTGTTGGCTCCGGCATGATTCGGTAAAGTAAAAACGGCTACCGCTTGTTCCAGTTGCGCCGCCTGATCTTCCAGCGAGCTGGCGGCGGCTGACGACTCTTCAACGAGCGCGGCGTTTTGTTGGGTAGAGGTGTCCATTTCAGCCATCGCCTGTGCAATCTGCGCAATGCCACGACTTTGCTCATCGGAGGCGGCAGCAATTTCGCTCATGATATCGCGCACCTGAATGACCGATTTCACCGTCTCACCCATAATAGAACCGGCGTGCTCTACCTTCACAAAACCACTATCTACTTTTGATACCGATTCATTAATCAATGCTTCAATTTCTTTGGCGGACTGCGAACTGCGTTGCGCCAGGCTTCTCACCTCTCCAGCAACCACGGCAAAACCACGCCCCTGCTCACCCGCACGCGCCGCTTCAACTGCCGCGTTGAGCGCCAGGATGTTGGTCTGGAAGGCGATACCGTTTATCACCGAGATAATTTCTGAAATACGCTGCGAGCTGTCACGGATATCTTTCATTGTGGCGATTAATTCATCGACCACTGCGCCGCCATCGTTGGCCTTCTGCGACGCCTGCTCGGAGAGCTGACGGGCCTGATGCGCATTCGATGCGTTCTGCTGCACGGTAGACGTCAGCTGCTCCATACTGGCAGCCGTTTGCACTACCGCCGCAGACTGCTGTTCAGTGCGGGCAGACAAATCCATATTACCGGCAGCGATTTCCGTTGATGCCCGGCTCACGCTTCCTACGCCGTCGCGCACGTTATAAATAATGTCTTTCAGATTCTCATTCATCGTAGACACGGCCTGAATCAGCTGGCCGGTTTCATCTTTGCGATTATTGATCAACGTACCGGTGAGATCGCCTTTCGCGATCTGCTGCGCAAGAGTCAGCGTCTGATTCAACGGGGCGGTAATTGAGCGGGTAATGAGCCAGGCCAGTATTATCCCGAGGATGACCACTGTCAGGGCGGTGGCTCCCATCATCCATTCGGCATTGCCAACAAACTGTTTTGACAGTTCTTGCTGGTAGGTGAACCAGCTATTGATGTCTGTGCCCAATTGCACGCCTAAGCGCGAAAACTCGGCCTGCGTGTCTATCTGTTTTTTCAGCGCCTGTTGGTAAGCGTCAAGGGCATCTAAATAGCGCTGTGATGCGGCAAGACCGCGAATGAGTATTTTCTGCTGGTCGGTCGATAATGACGGGCGCAGTTTTTCAGCCATCGCGACAGCGGCGGGAATTTGCTCTCTGATTCCCTGTTTGCTCACCTCGAGCGGATTAAGGGTAAAGTTCTCAATGCGGGTGACGATGTCGTTCCATTCAAATGCCAGGTGCGCCATATCACGTGACGTTTCAATCGATAAGCCTGGCTGGTGGCTAAGCGCATCTAAGTCGACAGAGCTTTTGTACAGATCGGTGGTGTTAAGGGTCTGAGCCAGTTCAGCTCTCTTGTCAAAAGCATCCAGGAAAATGGCGCGAACCACGAGATCGGTTTTAAACAGCTCAGCCACCTTGTCAGCACTCGCTTTCCCTACAGGTCTCCACTGAAACTGCTCATGGAGCTGTGCGATCAGTTCACCCATTCGATTCATGGCCGCTGTGTTGACGTCACGATCCTTTTGATTGTTTGTAGACTGGAAAATCAACCGACTGGATCGGGCATTCCCGAGCGAATCCATTAACTTTACCATCACCGCTGTTTTTGCCGAATTGTCCTGAATTTGTTCAAAACCGCGAATACCGGTTAAAGCAACAATCACTGTCAGAAGCAGCACGATGGCAAATCCGAGACTCAATTTTTTACCGATTCGCAAATTTGCAAAATAAGTAAATTTACTTTGATGCTGGGTCATTATTCCGGTCCACATAGATAAAGAAGAGAATAGGATGATTTTCAGAAGGTTATTTCTCTCAACATCCCGCATCTCAACTATCGGCAACCGCGTTTTAGAATTTATTCTGTATTTTAACCCTGCAGAGATTAAAGGTCTGACTGGTAGTTATCTGATTGATTTGTTTGACTAAAATAAATTTACCATGCTAATGCTTAGCAGGATGGTATTGTCATTATTAATATAATATTCAATGGGTTAAATATCCTGCGCGGAAAGTTGACGCAATCATTTTTCAGTCTTGATAGGCCATTAAGCGTGATGAAACAGGGGCTTTTTTCTCGTTTGATTTAAATACTGGTTTTTTACGTTGATGATGAAAATATATATTAATATTTTTTCTGTAAAAACAATGATGTTTGAACCGGAATGAATCATTTTGGCGCAGAGTAAACATGAGCAGAAAAAATCGAGCAATGCTTAATGGCTGATATCAAATATAAAAATATCCAGGCGTGCCTGTGGCTATCCTGATTTACTGCATGGCGTCATGATGTTAACAAACGAAACAAAGGATTCTGGATGACTGCACAGTGGCTGAAAGCTCTGGCGGGTGTGTAGCGACAAAAGAGGATGCAGATGTGCGTGGATTTTGTTGGGATGGGAGATGGATGACGCGTCATTGAGCGGATTTGAGAGCGTGTGTGTGCTTTCAAAAGCAAAAAACCCGCCATAGGCGGGTTTTTCTAAAAAGTGGTGCCCGGACTCGGAATCGAACCAAGGACACGGGGATTTTCAATCCCCTGCTCTACCGACTGAGCTATCCGGGCAACGGAGCGCATTAAACCTTAATCCCGTTTGGTCGTCAACCCTAATTCGGGGAAAGCTGTTCAACTGCTTAACTTTACGGCAATCTGTCGATCTACGCGTCGATTTTGCACAAATCTTCCAGACAAAAACGCTAGGGCGAGCAATGCTGATTGTGATGAGGGGGAAGTATGGCAAACGACTGGCTTGAGCTGCGTCAGCATGCGGAAACAGGTATTGAGACGATCAAAGCGCACTTTGAAGGCCACGCCTTCGATCCGCACTGGCACGACAGCTATCTGGTGGGCATTACTCTGTCTGGCACGCAGCAATTCCACTGCCGCCGCGAGCGGCATCGCAGTCATCCCGGCGATGCGTTTTTACTGGAACCGGGTGAAATTCACGACGGTGACGCGCCGGTAGACGGTGGCTTTACCTATCTGACGTTTTACCTCGATGAGCAGTGGCTGACAAATACGCTGCACGGCTTGTATGAATCCACGCCGGGAAGTTACTCGCTGCATTTCGCGCAAACCCTGACGCGTGAACCGCAGCTAGTGCGTACCATCAGCGACACGTTTTCCACGCTTCACAATGATGAGATGAAGATCGTGCAGCAGAGCACAATGGATAATCTGCTCGCACAAATCACGTCCCATTGTCACTGGCGCAAAAGATTGCCCTCTCAGCTTCAAAGCGCCGCGGTTGCTCATCGTGCGCGCGATTATTTGTATGCGCACATGGGAGACAATATCGGCTTGTCCGATCTGGCGCGAGAAACAGGCACCGATCGCTTTACGCTGACGCGCTGCTTTAAACGCGAATTCCACCTGGCACCGCACGCCTGGCTTATCCAGCTGCGCCTGGCAAAAGCGCGTCAAATGTTGGGAATGGGCAAGCAACCTGTCGAGGTGGCCGCGGCGCTCGGTTTTGCCGATCAAAGTCATTTAGGACGCTGGTTCCAGCGTGCCTACCGCATAACACCTGCCCATTACCGTCGGTTGTGCACAAACCTTCCAGACGTTTCCAGAAAATAGCGGCACAGTCAGGACTCCAAACATAAGGAGTCACCTGTGGATCTGATGCCGTTTCTGCTGTTTGCGTTTGTCGCCTCGATAACGCCCGGACCGACCAATATTCTCATTTTGACCAACAGTCAGCACGTTGGCGTTATAAAAACCGTGCCTGCGATTCTGGGGGGATGTGTTGCGGCAAGCCTGATTGTGTTGATTTCTGGTGCGGGGGCAGGGGAGATTTTGCGTCAATATCCGCTAGTGCGTCAGGTGATGAGTTGGGCCGGCGTGCTGTGGCTGAGTTGGATGAGCTGGCAGCTTTTCAGCGCGCCAGCGGCAAATTTATCGACAGGAACACATCGACGGTTTACCGCCCGCGCGGCGGCATTATTGCAGGTGATCAACCCAAAAACATGGATGATGGCGCTGGCGGTTGTGAGCTTGTTTGCACCCGCAGGCGCGAATGCGCTGCACGATGTGGCGTTAATGGCGCTGTGGTTTCTGATGATTTCGATGGCGTGTTTGATGTGCTGGGCATGGCTGGGAAAAGCGGTGAATCGGGTGTTTCGCACCACCGTGGCGATGGTGCGCTTTCAGCGCCTGATGGCGCTGTGTCTGTTCATCTCCGCGTGGGCGGGAATGCTGGCTTAGGTTAGCGCGCCGCCCATGCGACACTGGGCAAAGCGCAGAATATCTTCTGCCAGACGATGCGCCGTCTCAACGTCAGTCAGGCTACGATTGATCAGCATGCGGCTCAGGCAGCCCTCCAGCACCAGCTCCATCTGTTTGGCGACCATCGCCGGATCGTCGACCTCAAGCTTTGTGAGCAGCTCATGGGTAAAGTCGTGAGCGGCACGTTTTTGCTGATCGGCGAGCTGATGGATCGGGTGGTCCGGATCCGGGTAGAACGTGCAGGCGGCGATAAACAGGCAGCCTGGATAGCGGTTGTTACGCACGCAATCCGCCAGCGCGGTATAGCGCGCCAGTACTTTTTGCTCGGCCGTCAGCTCTTCGTTCAGCATGAGCTGTCTGCGCCAGATATCGACCTGTTGGCTAAGATAGCGGAGCGCATCGTAGAGCAGCGCTTCTTTATCCGGCCAGAAACGGCGCAGTTCATCCAGAGGATAATCGATGCGTTCGGCGACCATCTCAAGCGTGGTGCTGGCGATCCCTTGTATCTCAAGTAATTGCAGGGCTTGTCCCAGTACGTCTTCACGTTGCACGGTTTTCTCCTCCCAATGCTAACGGTTTATCCCGTTAACAGTGTCGTTTACGGTTGGCGATCGCGCAAATGCGCGCTGAACGCTGTTGCATCCATAAATCCTGTCACCCGCTCGCTCGGCTGCTCTTCTCCCTGCTCATTGAAGAACAGAATAGTCGGCAGGCCGAGCACGCTGAGTTGTTTCAGTAAAGCCTTGTCCTGCGCGTTATTGGCGGTAACGTTCGCCTGCAACAGGACCGTATCTTTTAACGCATTTTGTACCAGCGGATCGCTAAAGGTGTATTTTTCGAACTCTTTGCAGGCGACGCACCAGTCGGCGTACAGATCGAGCATGACGGGTTTACCTTTTGCCTGCGCCAGCGCGTGGTTCAGCTCATCGACGTTGCTGATTTGAATAAAGTTAAGATGAGCCTGATTTTGCGCTGCAGGTGCACCAAATGCCCAATCCTGAAGCGGTCGCACGCTGATCAACGCAGCCGCCAGCAGGATGATTTGCACGATGCGCATCCACCCTTTTTGTGCCTGCAGGCTGGTGATGAACGCCCAGCCGAAGAACGCGACGCCAAGAAGCGCCCACAGACGAAGGCCCCATACGTCACCAATCACGCGCTCCAGCAGGAACACCGGCAGCGCCAGGATGACGAAACCGAAGGCGATTTTGACTGTTTCCATCCACGGCCCGCTTTTCGGCAGCAGACGGTTACCAAAAACGGTGACCAGAATCAGCGGCAAACCCATGCCCAGCGCGTACAAATACAAGGTGCCGCCACCCAGCCACATGTTCCCGCTTTGTGCGATGTAGAGCAGGATCGCGCTCAGCGGCGCGGTGGTACACGGCGAGCAAATCAGCCCGGCAATCGCGCCCATCACAAACACGCCGCCAGCGGAGCCACCTTGCTGACGGTTGCTCATCAGCGTTAAACGCGTTTGCAGCGATGACGGCAGTTGCAGGTTGAACAGGCCAAACATCGACAGCGCCAACAGGGTAAAGACCACTGACAGGCCGATAAGCACATACGGATGCTGAAGCGCGGCCTGGAACTGTAGTCCGGCGGCGGCGACCACAATCCCGAGCGCGGTGTAGGTGAGCGCCATGCCCTGAACGTAGATGAACGCCAGCAGCAATGCGCGACCGGTGGATAAACGTTGTTTACCGCCGAGCACGATGCCTGAGATGAGTGGATACATCGGCAACACGCACGGCGTAAAGGCGATACCGATACCGATGAGTAGCGCCCACAATGCGGAGAACGGCAGTTCTGCGCTGTCTTCCCCCTTCTCACTGGACGGCGGCGCAGCAGGCTGAGCAGCCGCAGCCACTTCACTGAGCGGCACAATTTTGGTTTCTGGCGGATAGCAGAAACCCGCGTCGGCACAGCCCTGATACGTCACGGTGAGCGTCGCGCCTTTATCGGCCTGATTGACGCTAACCGGCACGACAAGCTGGTGGCGGTAGATTTCACTTTTGCCGTAAAACTCGTCTTCGTGCCACTCGCCCGCAGGCAGTTGCGGCTCGCCGATTTTCGCATTGGCTGGCGTGATGCTGACCTGTTTGCGGTAGAGGTAGTACCCGTCTTTGACCTGCCAGTTGAGGCTGAGATCGTGCTGGTTTTGCTGGAAGTCGAAGACAAACGCCTGGTCAGCAGGAATAAAATTGGAGCGGCCAGGTGCGTCGAACAACCCGGCAAAGGCTGATGTGCTGCACAGCAGCAGGATCAGCGTAAAGAAGCGTTGAGCCATGAGAGATAGTCGTTATCGCCGTGGGACACTGGGAGCACCAGCAGTTCCGGAGTCTGGTAGGGATGATGAGATTTGAGGCAATCCAGCAGCGCCTGCTGATGCGCTACCGTGGTTTTGAGCAGCATTTGCACTTCGTACTCTTGCTCAAGCTTGCCTTCCCAGTAGTACAGGGAGGTGGCGCCAGGCAGGATCGTGACGCAGGCAGCGAGCTTGTCAGCCAGTACTTTGGCGGCCAGCTCCTGAGCAGTCGCTTCATCGGGAGCGGTACAAAGTACAACAACGGCGTCAGGCGTGTTCACAAGTCGACCTCCTCATCGCGAAAAAATCACTATATCATGGCGGGTCGGAGGTCATTAATGAATCGGGCCGCTGAGCGGCCCGAATTTAACAAATTTTACAACATCGAACGCTTAAAGAATCACGCTACCGATGAGGAAACCGAAGCACACGGCAAACACTACGCCCATCGTGCCCGGAATAAAGAACGGATGGTTAAAGACGAAACGCCCGATGCGCGTAGTCCCGGTATCGTCCATCTGCACGGCTGCGACAAGCGTCGGGTAGGTTGGCAGAATAAACAGGCCAGAAACGGCAGCGAAGGAGGCGACCGCTGTCAGTGGCGACACGTTCAGCGCCAGCGCCATCGGCATCAGCGCTTTCGCCGTCGCGGCCTGAGAGTACAGCAGCGCGGAAGCCACAAAGAAAATCACCGCCAGCAGCCACGGATGGCCTTGAATCACGGTGCCTGCGGTATCTTTAATCCAGTCGATATTGTGGGAGACGAAGGTATCACCCAGCCACGCCACGCCGAGGATACAGATACAGGCGCTCATCCCGGCTTTGAAAGTACTGGAGCTGAGAATACTGTCCGTTTCCACGCCGCACAGCACGGTGGTCAGGGTCGCGACGCTCAGCATAATAATCAGGATCGCGTTGGTGGTATTCATCAGCGGCGTTGCTACCAGACCCAGGCTTGGGCTGTTGACGATGGCATAAATCACCACGCAGACCACCCCCAGCAGGAACAGCAGCACCGACAGTTTTGCGCGCGGTTTGATCTCAACTTTATTTTCACCGCGCAGTTCGATCAGACCTTCTTCCAGACGTTTCAGGTACACCGGATCGTCAGAAAGTTTGGAGTTAAACAGCGTGGTGACCAGGAACGACATGAGCAGTACGGCCAGCAGCGTCGACGGGATCACCACGGAGAGCAGATGAATATAGCTGACGCCATGGCCTTCCATTACCGATGACATATACACCACCGCGGCAGAAATCGGCGAGGCGGTAATTGCAATCTGCGCAGACACCACGGCAGTCGACAGCGGACGGCACGGCTTAATACCTTGCTCTTTCGCCACTTCGGCAATAACCGGCAGCGTCGCCAGTGAGATGTTGCCCGTACCGGCAAAAATCGTCAGGAAGTAAGTGACGACTGGCGCGAGAATGGTGATGTATTTCGGGTTTTTGCGTAGCAGTTTTTCGGTTTGATTAACCAGATAATCCAGACCCCCTGCAATCTGCATAGCCGAGATGGCCGCAATCACCGCCATGATGATGGAGATCACGTCAAAAGGGATTTTCCCCGGAGCGACACCAATGGCTGCCAGAACCAGTACGCCCAATCCCCCGGCATAGCCGATACCAATTCCTCCTAGCCTGGCGCCGATGAAAATCGCCGCTAAAACGATAATCAGCTCAATGACAATCATAATCGCTTCCTTGAATGTTAGATGTTGGATACATAAATGTTATTTTTGTGATGTCCTATAAAAGCAAAAAGGCACGTCACCGGGTGACGTGCCTTTCGGAAATTTAACCGGAACGGTTACTGTTCGCTTTCATCGGTATACCGTTTCGCTTTATATGCCGGATGCATCAGGTTTTGCGCCGAGAAGATATCATCCAGTTCGGCCTCTGTCAGCAATCCACGCTCAAGTACGACTTCGCGCACGCTCTTACCGGTTTCAGCACAAATCTTACCAACGATATCGCCGTTGTGATGGCCAATGAACGGGTTCAGATAGGTGACGATGCCGATAGAATTGTAGACGAAGCTTTCACACACGGCTTTATTGGCCGTGATGCCGTTGATGCATTTTTCCAGCAGGTTGTAGCATGCGTTAGTCAGGATATGGATGGATTCAAACATTGCCTGGCCAATCACGGGCTCCATGACGTTCAGCTGCAGCTGGCCGGCTTCGGAAGCCATGGTGACGGTGATGTCGTTACCGATGACTTTGAAGCACACCTGATTCACCACTTCTGGCACTACCGGGTTCACTTTGGCTGGCATGATGGACGAACCGGCCTGCAGCTCTGGCAGGTTGATTTCGTTCAGGCCAGCGCGCGGGCCGGAAGAGAGCAGGCGCAAGTCGTTACAGATTTTGGACAGTTTAACCGCCAGGCGTTTCAGCGCACTGTGCACCATGACGTAAGCGCCGCAGTCGGACGTCGCTTCGATCAGGTCTTCGGCTGGAACAACCGCGAGGTTAGACACTTCTGCCAGCTTCGCGACGGCCAACTGTTGATAACCGTCAGGAGTGTTGAGGCGAGTCCCGATGGCCGTTGCGCCGAGGTTGACTTCAAGCAGCAGTTCGGAGGTACGCAGAATGTTGCGGGTCTCTTCATTCAACAGCACGTTAAACGCGTGGAATTCCTGACCGAGGGTCATCGGCACCGCATCCTGCAACTGGGTACGACCCATTTTCAGAATATCCTGGAACTCCACCGCTTTGCGCTGGAAGCCGTCGCCCAGTTGGTTAATCGCGTCGATCAGTTTCAAAACAGAAGCGTAAACCGCGATGCGGAAGCCGGTCGGGTAGGCGTCGTTAGTAGACTGGCATTTGTTTACGTGGTCGTTAGGATTGAGGTACTGGTACTCACCTTTCTGGTGACCCATCAGCTCCAGGCCAATGTTTGCCAATACTTCGTTGGTGTTCATGTTCACGGATGTGCCTGCGCCGCCCTGATAGACGTCGACGGGGAACTGGTCCATGCATTTTCCGTTGTTCAACACTTCATCGCAGGCTGCGATGATGGCATTTGCAGCGCTTTTAGGAATGGTTTGCAGCTCTTTGTTTGCCAGGGCTGCCGCTTTCTTCACCATCACCATACCGCGTACAAACTCAGGGATGTCACTGATTTTGTTGTTGCTGATGTAGAAGTTCTCAATCGCTCTCAGAGTGTGAATACCGTAATAGGCATCCGCTGGAACTTCCCTGGTACCCAACAAATCTTCTTCGATACGAATGTTGTTTAACATGTGAACCTTCTTTTAAAGCTGCCGATGGATTGTACTAAACACACAGTAGATATGTGGTTTTGAATATTTGCTGACCGACGATTATTCCCTCAATCAGCCAGATACCCGAGATGATATGCTGATGATAGCGAATTGCCGTAATCTGGATCACTTATTATCGCCCTCGCGGCATGATAATTATTAATCTGTGAAATGAGTCACCGCTTGAATGTTTCCAAAAAAATATCCGTGCAAACCGATTGAAATTTGGCTAACCGTCACCATTTCAAAGAAACGCGAATCGCAAACACATTCAGACAGGGGCCAGACGGCGTCTGCCACACAGGAGAAGCCAGTGCGCTGGATACCTTTTATTGCTATTTTTCTCTACGTTTACATAGAGATTTCTATTTTTATCCAGGTCGCTCATGTGATGGGAGTCCTGCTGACGCTGATCCTGGTCATATTCACATCAGTAATAGGTATGTCGCTGGTACGTAATCAGGGTTTCAAAAATTTCCTGTTAATGCAGCAAAAGATGGCGGCCGGTGAAAGCCCTGCTGAGGAGATGATCAAAAGCGTGTCGCTGATTCTTGCTGGCCTGCTGCTGATCCTGCCAGGATTTTTCACCGATTTCCTGGGCCTGTTGCTGCTGCTGCCGCCAGTGCAAAAGCTCCTGACGATGCGCCTTTTGCCCCATTTGCGTTTTAACCGGATGCCCGGCGGTGGATTCAGCACCGGGCCGGGAAATGGAGACACCTTCGAAGGGGAATACCAGCGTAAAGACGATCAGCGTGACCGCCTCGATCATAAAGACGACGAGCGCTAAGACAACAACGCCCGGCTTTGCCGGGCGTTTTGCTATCTAATGATGCTGCGCTTGGGCAGTAAGAACCATAGCCCCGCCAGCATAATAATCGCGTAGAGGCTTTTCCAGCCCACCATGGCCAGCAGGAGCATACACAGCACGCCACCGATGACCGCCAGCACTTTAAAACGCCCCGTCAACAATCGACATCCTGCCAGCATACACAGCAGGTAAATCATGATGAAAATGCCGTTGGCGTAGACAATGAGCGCATCCAGATTGATGTTGAGCCAATAAATACCGAGCGTACTCAACACACAGCAGCCCAGCACCGCGTTTAATGCATTTATCGGCAACTGGCGCTTCGACAGGCGTGACAGACGACTGTTCGGCTTGTATTGCGCCTGGGACCACATCAGGCGCGCAAAGCTTTGAATGTAGATGTTCAGGCTGGCGAAACAGGCGAGATAGCCAATCACGCAGGCAATCCACAACGCTTTCACTCCAAACAGTTGCACAACGATACCCGGCAGCGATGCGGCCGCAGCCGTGTCTGAGCCGTAGGCGTTAAAGTGCAGCACCAGCACGGTACATGCCCAGTAAACCGTCCCGGCCAGCAACAGGCCAATCATCAGCGCGCGCGGAAAATCACGTTCAGGCTGTTTAAATTCTGAGGCCAGATGCGCAAAAGCTTCCAGCCCGACAAAACACCAGAACATCACCGAAAGCGCGGCGAAGAGTTGTGAATGATTCACGTCCGATATGGCCGGGAACGGAATTTCGCCCACGCTCATGTCACCCGCCCACCAGATCGCCGCGATCAACGCCACAATCAGTATGGCGACCAGCGTTTGCAGATTGGCGCTGGAGCTGGCCCCGCGTGAACCCACCCACCAGACGATCGCCAGCGTGCCCAGCTCAGCAAACAGCAGTTGCTCATCGTGCCAGCCAAACAGCGCCTGGCCGAAACCGGTGGCGATATGCAGGGCGGCGGGTAAGCCAACCGGAATCACCGACAGAAAAAGCCAGCCCGTGACGCGCTCCAGGCGCGGCCCAAACGCCATGCCGACAAAATGCGCCACGCCGCCAGCGCTGGGGAAATGGCGTCCGAGAATCGCGAAGACAATGGCTATCGGAAAGACCAGGGCGATCAACACTGGCCACGCCCACAGGCTGTTGTTTCCGGCCACCAGCGCCGCCAGTGCGGGCACCGCAAACACGCCGGTTCCCAGTAAGGACGTTGAGAGTAAACCCACGCCCTGCGCAAGTCCCAACTCCTGTTTTAGTCCACTCATTGACCTCGTCCTGCTACTGCTAAAAGAGAAGCGATGGTAACACTTTCGTAAATTTTTTTTCGACAACCCCTTGAAGGGGCAGTTTTCGACCCCCATCTCTCAGGTCACCAGTCGGTAAACCTTTTACGGCCCGGCGTCTTCCATAACTGATAATGACTTTCTCGAAGGAGAGCTATCAATGAGTATTCGTCCGTTACATGATCGTGTGATCGTCAAGCGTAAAGAAGTTGAAACCAAATCTGCGGGCGGCATCGTTCTGACCGGTTCTGCAGCAACCAAATCAACTCGTGGCGAAATCATCGCTGTCGGTAAGGGCCGCATCCTGGAAAACGGTACTGTGCAGCCACTGGACGTTAAAGTGGGCGACATCGTGATTTTCAACGATGGTTACGGCGTGAAATCCGAGAAGATCGACAATGAAGAAGTGTTGATCATGTCCGAAAGCGACATTCTGGCAATTGTTGAAGCGTAATCCGCGAACGACACTGAACATACGAATTTAAGGGAAAGATAAAATGGCAGCTAAAGACGTAAAATTCGGTAACGACGCTCGTGTGAAAATGCTGCGCGGCGTAAACGTACTGGCAGACGCAGTAAAAGTCACCCTCGGCCCGAAAGGCCGTAACGTAGTGCTGGATAAATCCTTCGGCGCTCCAACCATCACGAAAGATGGTGTTTCCGTAGCACGTGAAATCGAACTGGAAGACAAGTTCGAAAACATGGGCGCACAGATGGTGAAAGAAGTTGCCTCTAAAGCGAACGACGCTGCAGGCGACGGCACCACCACCGCAACCGTACTGGCACAGGCTATCATCACTGAAGGTCTGAAAGCGGTCGCTGCGGGCATGAACCCGATGGACCTCAAACGTGGTATCGACAAAGCGGTTATCGCCGCTGTTGAAGAGCTGAAAACCCTGTCCGTACCGTGCTCTGACTCTAAAGCTATTGCGCAGGTGGGTACTATCTCCGCTAACTCCGACGAAACCGTAGGTAAATTGATCGCTGAAGCGATGGATAAAGTCGGTAAAGAAGGCGTGATCACCGTTGAAGACGGTACCGGCCTGGAAGACGAACTGGACGTGGTTGAAGGTATGCAGTTCGACCGCGGCTACCTGTCTCCTTACTTCATCAACAAGCCAGAAACTGGCGCTGTTGAACTGGAAAGCCCGTTCATCCTGCTGGCTGACAAAAAAATCTCCAACATCCGCGAAATGCTGCCTGTTCTGGAAGCCGTTGCGAAAGCAGGTAAACCACTGCTGATCATCGCTGAAGATGTTGAAGGCGAAGCGCTCGCGACGCTGGTGGTTAACACCATGCGCGGTATCGTGAAAGTGGCTGCCGTTAAAGCACCTGGCTTCGGCGACCGTCGTAAAGCTATGCTGCAGGACATCGCAACCTTGACTGGCGGTACCGTAATCTCTGAAGAGATCGGTATGGAGCTGGAAAAAGCGACTCTGGAAGATATGGGTCAGGCGAAGCGCGTCATCATCAACAAAGACACCACCACCATCATCGATGGCGTGGGTGAAGAAGCCGCTATTCAGGGCCGTGTTGGTCAGATTCGTAAGCAAATCGAAGAAGCGACCTCTGATTACGACCGTGAAAAACTGCAGGAGCGCGTAGCGAAACTGGCTGGCGGCGTTGCGGTTATCAAAGTCGGTGCAGCGACCGAAGTTGAAATGAAAGAGAAAAAAGCACGCGTTGACGATGCTCTGCACGCGACCCGTGCAGCAGTGGAAGAAGGCGTGGTTGCAGGTGGTGGCGTAGCGCTGATTCGCGTGGCGTCTAAACTGAGCGAACTGCGTGGTCAGAACGAAGATCAAAACGTGGGTATCAAAGTTGCGCTGCGCGCAATGGAAGCGCCACTGCGTCAGATCGTGCTGAACTGCGGCGAAGAGCCTTCAGTAGTGGCTAACACCGTGAAAGCGGGTGACGGTAACTACGGTTACAACGCTGCAACCGAAGAATACGGCAACATGATCGACATGGGTATCCTGGACCCAACTAAAGTGACCCGTTCTGCTCTGCAGTATGCGGCGTCCGTAGCGGGTCTGATGATCACCACCGAATGCATGATTACCGACGTGCCGAAAGGCGACGGTCCTGACTTAGGTGCAGGCGGTATGGGCGGTATGGGTGGTATGGGCGGCATGATGTAATTTGCCCGCGCCCGGCATCCTTCAGGCTGCAGATGCGTTGGCTGCGTTCGCGAACCCCAGTCACTTACTTCAGTAAGCTCCTGGGAATTCACGAACTTGCCGCCTTCCTGCAACCAGAATGATTTTGGCGCACACGTCCCAGAACTGAAAAACCCTCAGACAGAAATGTCTGGGGGTTTTTCTTTTGGTCATCTTTTTAGTATAAGGTTTAGACAGGGACAACGTTTGTCCAGCTTATTGAAAACGAGGAATAACATGCGCGTAACAGTCTGTGCAGGGATCGTAGGGGCAGCAATGCTGCTGGCGGGTTGTAGCTCCAGTAACGAGCTATCCGCAGGTGGTCAGGGCGTTCGCTTTGTGGAAGATAAGCCGGGCAGCGAATGTCAGCTAGTAGGCTCGGCGACCGGTGAACAAAGTAACTGGATGTCAGGCCAACACGGTGACGAGGGCGGTTCAATGCGCGGAGCGGCGAACGCGCTACGCAATCAGGCAGCAGCGATGGGTGGGAACGTGATTTATGGCGTCAGCAGCCCAACCCAGGGCGTGCTGTCGAGCTTTGTCCCGACCGCCAGCACAATGAACGGTCAGGTTTATAAGTGCCCGAATTGATCGCTGCGCCTTGATACTTTAACCCTCTCCCACGGGAGAGGGGATTGATCGGCGCAAACACATTCTGTCGAATAGGTACAGGACTCGTCACCCTCTTCCAGCGGAAGAGGACTGGGGAATTAATTCTGCCGCAGCTGTAAATCTAGCGGCGTTTTACTTGGCTCACCGCCGATTTCTCTCGCCAGTTTCGGCACCATATAGCCGGAAACAAGCGTCAACAGCTCCCGCATGATCTGCCGGGCTTCTTCATCGCTCACCATGAAATGCGCCGCACCCTGAACCCTGTCCAGAACGTGCAGGTAATAGGGCATTACCGACGCATCAAACAGCGCGTTGCTCAGGTCAGCAAGCGTCTGAGCATTATCATTCACGCCGCGCAGCAGCACGCTTTGATTCAACAGCGTCACGCCCACGTTACGCAGACGCGTCATCGCAGAGCGGAACGCCTCATCGATTTCATTCGCGTGGTTAATATGATTGACCAACAGGATTTGTAAAGGGGACGCTGCAAACCGGGAAACCAGACCGTCAGTAATGCGCGCTGGGATGACAATCGGCAAACGGCTGTGAATACGCAAACGCTTAATATGCGGTATCGCTTCCAGCTGCGTGAGCAGCCAGTCAAGTTCGTGATCCTTCGCCATGAGCGGATCGCCGCCGGAAAAAATAATCTCATCCAGCTCGGGATGGGCCGCAATATAGTCCAGCGCCACCTGCCAGTTGCGCTTATTGCCTGGATTTTCGGCGTATGGGAAGTGACGGCGGAAGCAATAACGACAATTTACCGCGCAGCCTCCTTTCACCAGCAGCAGTGCGCGGTTACGGTATTTGTGCAGTAAACCGGGCACGACGTTGTTCTGCTCTTCTAACGGATCGGTGCTAAAACCGGGTGCGGTAACAAACTCATCTTGCGATGTAAGCACCTGTTTTAGCAGTGGATCGTTAGGATTGCCTTTCTCCATGCGTGCGACAAATGCCCGTGGCACACGCAGCGCAAAAAGACGCTTTGCCTCACGGCCAGCCAGCATATTTTCATCAGAGTCTATATTCAACAGACGCAGCAGTTCATCGGGACTGGTGATGACATCGGCAAGTTGCGATAACCAATCTTCTCTGTACGGGGTATTTAGGGTTACAATATGCGCCATTTTGTGGCTTAGCTACCAGTTAACAATTTTCAGAGGGCCTTATGGCGACTTACTATAGCAACGATTTTCGTGCTGGTCTTAAAATCATGATGGATGGCGAACCGTATGCGGTTGAAGCGAGCGAATTCGTTAAACCAGGTAAAGGCCAGGCATTCGCGCGCGTTAAGCTGCGCCGCCTGCTGACCGGTACCCGCGTTGAGAAAACCTTCAAATCTACTGACTCTGCCGAAGGCGCAGACGTAGTCGATATGAACCTGACTTACCTGTACAACGACGGTGAGTTCTATCACTTCATGAACAACACGACTTTCGAACAGCTGTCTGCTGATGAGAAAGCCGTGGGTGAGAATGCGAAATGGTTGTTGGATCAGGCAGAGTGCATCGTGACTCTGTGGAACGGTCAGCCAATCTCTGTAACGCCACCAAACTTTGTAGAACTGGAAATCATCGAAACCGATCCAGGCCTGAAGGGTGACACTGCTGGTACTGGCGGTAAGCCAGCCAAACTGTCTACCGGTGCAGTGGTTAAAGTACCGCTGTTCGTACAGACTGGCGAAGTCATCAAAGTCGATACCCGCTCTGGCGAATACGTATCTCGCGTGAAGTAATTCATGTAAAAGACTTAAGGCGCAGCGCTCGCTGCGCCTGTAATATTCAGGCAGGGATGATGAAACGTACGATTAAAATTCTGCTGATGCTAACCCTTTCCAGCGCCATCCTGTCTGGCTGCAATACCGCACGTGGTGTAGGCGAAGACATTAAATCCCTCGGCCATGCCATTTCTCACGCCGCCAGCTAAAACGTCTAATTTTCCTAAAAATCGGCCCTTTTCCGTCGAACGGATGGATTTTGTCTATCCTTAAGTAGCTATACACAAATAACATTGGCTATAAAAGGAAGATATTATGGTTAAGAAAACAATTGCAGCGATCTTTTCTGTTCTGGTGCTTTCCTCGGTTCTGACCGCCTGTAACACCACGCGTGGTGTAGGTGAGGATATTTCGGACGGCGGTAGCGCAATTTCTGGCGCAGCGACGAAAGCGCAGAACTAAGCAGTGTGATATCCGGACGGTACGGGATACGAACGATCGCCGTACCGTCAGCTTTGTACGTCCTGAAGTGACAAAAACGGTGAAAAACGGGTATCCATATGTAGCTTCACGCGGATATTTCGTTTGTAGGTATACACCGTTTTACTGTTAATGCTGAGCTGCCCGGCTATCTTCTGATTGCTGGCGCCTTCCATCCAGAGCGTTAAGACTTTCTCTTCCTGTCTTGTCAGAAGGGGTTGCGTGACGCTCGGCGACGCACATTGAGCACGAGTGCTTAATGCTTCGTTAATGACTTTCGCCAGCAATTCCAGTCGAGCACTTTTGCAGAGAGTGGCCCACAGCGGGTATTGCTTAATATACCCTGACATATCTGTCTGTTCGCTGGATTGCAGTAATATAAACGGCAGCCTCTCGCTCGCGTTAAGCAGCGAAGATAATTGCTGCGCATCATTCATATCCTGCATAAAACTATTTAAATCAGCGATGACCAGCGTCGGTTTCCAGTGGAGAATATGTTCTCTTGCCAGGAAAAGGTTATTCACACCCGTTATCGTAAAATCGCCGGTGAACAAACCTGAATGATTGAGCCATGCTTCAAGCCCTGAACGGGTGAAGTGACAACGGTCAATCAAAAGAATTTTAAACATGTCGTTTTCGCATCAGGCAAAGGGATAAGCTGACTGTCATCAGAAAGGCCCCTATCTTAAACAAGTCCGATGAGTGATAAAGGAGCGAACTCCGTTACATACCGCGGCTATTTCCGGCTATTACCTGTCTTTTAGAAATGGATTGAAATAAATTCGCTTTCTGCGGAAAATACACACTCTGCTTATGCCTTGCGGGACGACCTGCAAGCGCTTCGAACATCGGGGACGGCCCCATACTGTTATTTAAGTTAAGGAGCCTGATATGTCCTGGATTATTCTTTTGATTGCCGGTTTGCTTGAAGTGGTGTGGGCGATTGGCCTGAAATACACCCACGGTTTTACCCGTTTAACGCCGAGCATCATTACGGTGACGGCGATGATTGTCAGCATTGCGCTGCTCTCGTGGGCGATGCGAACGCTGCCCGTAGGGACCGCTTATGCTGTCTGGACAGGGATCGGTGCGGTCGGTGCGGCGATCACCGGCATTCTGCTGCTGGGTGAGTCCGCGAGCCCGGCGCGTATCGCCAGCCTCGCGTTAATCGTTGCAGGGATCATCGGGTTAAAAATCAGCACGCACTAATGCGGCTGTTCAATCCACATTAATTTCGATGCATCAAACCCTTGCCGGGTCGCGACATCAAGCATCTGCTGTTTCATTTCGTCTGAAATGGTCGGGGTGCGAGAGAGTATCCACAAATAGTCGCGATCTGGCCCGCATACCAGCGCATGGCGATATTCTTTGTCCAGCGCGATGACGTTATAGCCACCATAGAATGGCCCGAAGAAGGACACTTTCAGGGCCGCTCTGCTTGGGTCGCCGGTAAAGTAGGCCTGGCCAACCACCTGCTGCCACATTCCGCGTTCAGGGTTATATCCTCGGTTCACCACCTGAATTCCGCCATCATCCATGGAACTGTAGGTTGCCGTCACGCGCTGTAATCCGCGCTCAAAACGGTGGTCAAACCGGGCGATTTCATACCATTTGCCAAGATAACGTTGCGAATCGAAAGGGGTGACAACGGTGACGCCCGGAGGTGGCGTCGGGGAGCTACAGGCAACAACGAGAAACGCGGCTGTCACCGCGGCGATAACAGGCAAAATACGCATAGCCATTTCCTTGCTGTTTTTTTGATAAGTGTAGATGACAGCAAGGAAAATGGGGGTAAATCGGTTATTTCAACGTGTCCAGGATACGATACGCCGCATCGACACGCGCAGGGTTAGGATAGCTTTTATTCGCCAGCATCACGATGCCGATGTTCTTTTCAGGAATAAAGGCGACGTAGCTCCCAAATCCGCCGGTTGAACCCGTCTTGTGCACCCACGAGGCTTTAACTGCGGGCGCGGGAGGATTCACTTCGACGGCCGTCAGCGATGCCAGTGCGATTTTGTTATCGCTGCCGTCGACGACGGTTTTTGCTTTCACCGGCCAGTTCAGCATTTCCCAGCCTAAGCCCTGATACATCTCCCCGATACGCCAGTAACGTGACTGTGCCAGTTCGATTCCTTGCTTAAGCATTTCATCTTTAACGCCCGCAGGATTCATATTGGCCCGAACCCAGCTCGCCATATCTTCAATGGTCGTTTTGACGCCGTAAGATTCCGCATCAAGCATGCCGGGCGAAACGTGCACCGGTTTACCGTCACGATAGCCCCAGGCGTAATGCTTCTCCTCTGCTGCCGGGACGTTAATCCAGGTGTGATTGAGTTCCAGCGGCTGGAACACGCGTGTGGCCATCGCCTGTTCAAAATCCATCCCTGATGGCTTGACCGCCAGCATGCCGAACAAACCGATACTGGCGTTGGCGTACAGGCGTTTTGCGCCCGGCGTCCACTGCGGTTGCCAGTTTTGGTAGAAATGCAGAAGCGCCGCCTGATCGGTTACCTCATCCGGCACTTGCAGCGGCAAACCGCCTGCGGTGTAAGTAGCCAGATGCATCAGAGTAATGCCTTTCCATTGTTTACCCGTCAGCGCAGGCCAGTATTTGCTGGCGGGATCGTCAAGCCTGATTTCACCGCGTGCGATGGCTTCGCCGCCCAGAACGCCGGTAAAGGTTTTGCTCACGGAGCCCAGCTCAAACAAGGTGTGCTGAGTGACGGGCTGATTCGCGGCGATATCTGCTTTGCCGTAGACAAAATAGTGCGTCTTTCCCTGATAAATCACGGCGACGGCCATGCCCGGAATCGCCTGTTCTTTCATGAGCGGGGTCATGATGCGATTGACGGTATCAGCGATCTGTTTTTCAGTTTGAGGCGCGGCAAGCGCAGAGCATGAAGCGGTAAGCAGCAGCACGGCGCAAAGGGATTTTTTCATCTGATTCTCTTCCATAAAAAAGCCCGCCGGGAAGGGCGGGCCGGATGAAGAACCACAATATCAGATAGTGACGATAGCCACCAAAGTTACCACGGTCAGGATCGTCGCCAGACCGTAAAATACCCATTTACCGTTGGGTACGTGGATTTTTAAATCATGCATGGCGTGATGAATACGGTGCAGTCCCAGCCACAGCGGCAGAACAATCATCAGGAAGATAAACACGCGACCAATAAAACTGCTCGCGAATGCCAGTACACGCTCGTATCCCAGTGCCTCGCCAGGGAACAGCCCCAGCGGCAGCAAAATGGCAACCAGCAGAATAATGACCGGGGCGACGATGGCGCTCCACATTCCGCCTGCGCCAAACAGACCCCAGAATACCGGCTCGTCAGAGCGCTTTGGATTTGGATTAATCACTCAGGCCTCCTTACCAGAACAGTGCGACAAACAGAACGACCGCAGTCACGACTGCCGTCACCGCCCAAAGCCCTTTAATGACCGGCTCGGGTCCCATTTTTTCGCCTTTAACAATGATATTCGCGGCTTTTGGTGCCAGCTCAAACCAGGTTTTGGTATGCAGCAGCGCGGCCGCCAGTACGATCAGGTTCAGGATCACCACCACCGGATTTTGCAGGAAACCCACAAAACCCGCCCAGGTTTCCGGACCGTGTTTAAGGGCGAATACCCCATACATCAGCTCAAGGCTGAACCAGACCGCCGGAACCGCAGTGCCTTCGCGCAGCATATAGAAGCGATAAAACGGCAGTTTTTTCCACCAGGTGGACGGCATTGGCCGCACGTAGGCTTTGCGTTTAGTCGTCATCATGCACTCCTTAGCGTGGTTTCAGGGTGGCGATAAGAAAGTCTTTCGAGCTTTCCACTTTACCCTGCTGAATGGCGGCGGCCGGATCGACATGTTTCGGGCACACTTCGGAGCAGTAGCCCACGAAAGTACAGCTCCACACGCCGTTCTGACTGTTCAACTGCGCCATACGTTCTTTCTTACCGTGGTCGCGGCTGTCTTCGTTGTAACGATGCGCCAGCGTAATCGCAGCCGGACCGATAAACTCCGGATTCAGGCCGAACTGTGGGCAGGCCGCGTAGCACAGACCACAGTTGATACAGCCGGAAAACTGATGGTATTTCGCCATCTGCGCAGGCGTCTGAGTGTTTGGACCCTGATCCGGCGTACGCGGGTTACCGATAATGTACGGCTTAATCGCTTCCAGACTTTCGATAAAGTGGGTCATATCGACCACCAGATCGCGCTCGATCGGGAAGTTGCCCAGCGCTTCGACCTTCATGCCTTTGGTGTATTCACGCAGGAACGTTTTACACGCCAGCTTCGGCACTTTGTTGACCATCATGCCGCAGGAACCGCAGATTGCCATACGGCAAGACCAGCGATAGCTCAGGTCCGGAGCCAGGTTATCTTTGATGTACCCAAGCGCATCCAGCAGGGACGTTTGCTCGTCATAAGGTACGTCATAGAACGCGCTGTGCGGTGCGGCGTCGACTTCCGGGTTGTAGCGCACCACTTCGATTTTCAGCGTTTGCATCTCAGCCATTTGCCGTCTCCTTTTTGTCGGCTGCTTCCGCTTCTCCACCGTAAACACGTTTTGCTGGCGGCAGCGTGGTGATCTTCACATCGCTGTAGCTCAGGCGAGTTGTGCCGTCAGCGTCGCGATAAGCGAGGGTATGCTTGAGGAAATTGACGTCATCACGTTCGGTGCAGCCTTCGTCAAGACGTTGATGCGCGCCGCGCGACTCTTTACGAGCCAGCGCAGAGTGCGCCATACATTCGGCGACGTTCAGGCCGTGGCCCAGCTCGAGGGTGTAGAGCAGATCGGTATTGAACACGCTGGAGGTATCGGTAATACGCACGCGCTTGAAGCGCTCCTGCAGCTCTGCCAGCTTATCAACGGTTTTCTGCATCAGCTCTGGCGTACGGTAGATACCGCAGCCTTCTTCCATGGACAGGCCCATTTCATCGCGGATCTTCGACCAGTTCTCGTTACCTTCCTGATTGACCAGCGCTTTCAGGCGCTTCTCGACATCAGCCACCTGTGCGTCCAGCGCGGCGCTATTGGCCTCACCGGTTGTTGCCGCACGTTCCATCGCTTTTTCACCGGCCATGCGGCCAAAGACGACCAGCTCTGCCAGAGAGTTAGATCCGAGTCGGTTCGCGCCGTGCAGGCCGACAGAAGAACATTCGCCGACGGCAAACAGCCCTTTAATGTGGGTTTCGCACTCCTGATTGGTTTCGATACCGCCCATGGTGTAGTGCGCGGTTGGACGAACAGGAATCGGCTCTTTTACCGGATCGACGCCGACGTAGGCTTTTGCCAGTTCACAAATGAACGGCAGACGCTCCAGCAATTTCTTCTCGCCAAGATGACGCAGGTCGAGGTAAACCACATCGCCGCGCGGCGTCGAAATGGTGTTGCCTTTGCGCCACTCGTGCCAGAACGCCTGGGACACTTTGTCGCGTGGGCCGAGTTCCATATATTTGTTTTTCGGCTCGCCAAGCGGGGTTTCGGGGCCCATGCCGTAATCCTGCAGATAGCGATAGCCATCTTTATTGACCAGAATCCCGCCTTCACCGCGGCAGCCTTCCGTCATCAGAATGCCGGAACCCGGCAAACCGGTTGGGTGATACTGCACAAATTCCATATCGCGTAGCGGAACGCCGTGACGTAACGCCATGCCCATTCCGTCGCCCGTCACAATCCCGCCGTTGGTGTTGTAACGGTAAACACGACCCGCACCGCCGGTTGCCATCACCACGGCGTTCGCGCGGATTTGCATCAAGGTGCCTTCCATCATGTTCATCGCCACCAGACCGCGCGCATGACCGTCATCGACCAGAATATCCAGGACGAAGTGTTCATCGAAGCGTTGAATTTGTGGGAACTGGAGGGATGTCTGGAACAGGGTATGCAGCATGTGGAAGCCGGTTTTGTCGGCGGCAAACCACGTTCGTTCGATTTTCATGCCGCCGAAACGGCGAACGTTGACGCTGCCATCTTCACGGCGGCTCCACGGGCATCCCCACTGTTCCAGTTGCGTCATTTCGGTGGGACAATGATGAACGAAGTAGTCAACGACATCCTGTTCGCACAGCCAGTCGCCACCGGCCACCGTGTCGTGGAAATGGTATTCGAAGCTGTCATGATCCTGCGCAACGGCGGCGGATCCTCCTTCTGCAGCAACCGTGTGGCTGCGCATCGGATAGACTTTTGAAACCAGCGCAATTTTAGCATTCGGATTAGCCTGCGCTGCGGCAATAGCGGCGCGTAATCCCGCACCGCCAGCGCCTATAACGACCAGATCGGCTTGAAAAGTGTGCACGACATTCCTCCAGATTTTTGTTATTCCGCAACGCGAATGCCTTAACGGTGTTCACCTGCCCGAGGGCGATTGCGAAAGAGATTCCACTGCTCCTTTATGGGTAAAACAGTATAACCGTATGGATGTCGGGGAAATTTGACGTGTTCGATTTTTTTGCTGTTCTGTACGCGGATTTATCATCTTGATTGATGAAATGCGTCACGAAATCACGCGGTCGGCTGAATCGAGAGAATTTAGTGTGCAAAATTTGTCACTCCCGACGCTTACGAGTAGACTTCGTGCCCTTGTCTGAAATCGGAGAAAGTCTCATGAGCGAAACGGCCACCTGGCAGCCGAGCGCATCCATCCCAAACCTGTTAAAACGCGCGGCAATTATGACGGAAATCCGTCGTTTCTTTGCTGACCGTGGCGTACTGGAGGTGGAAACGCCGTGCATGAGCCAGGCGACGGTAACCGATATTCATCTGGTGCCGTTTGAAACCCGTTTCGTGGGGCCTGGCCACTCGCAGGGGATGAACCTCTACATGATGACCAGCCCGGAATATCACATGAAACGCCTGCTGGCGGCGGGCTGTGGGCCGGTTTATCAGCTGTGTCGCAGCTTCCGTAATGAAGAGATGGGGCGTCACCACAATCCGGAATTTACCATGCTGGAGTGGTATCGCCCGCATTACGACATGTATCGTCTGATGAACGAAGTGGACGACTTGCTGCAACAGGTGCTGGATTGCGCTGGAGCAGAAACTCTGTCGTATCAGCAGGTCTTCCAGCGTCATCTGGAAATCGATCCGCTGTCGGCAGATAAAACGCAGCTGCGCGAAGCGGCAGCAAAGCTGGATCTCAGCAACGTCGCGGACACGGAAGAAGATCGCGATACCTTATTGCAGCTGCTGTTTGCTTTTGGCGTTGAACCGCACATTGGCAAAGATCGCCCGACTTTTGTTTATCACTTCCCGGCAAGCCAGGCGTCGCTGGCGCAGATCAGCACCGAAGATCACCGCGTCGCCGAGCGTTTTGAGGTGTATTACAAAGGTATTGAGCTGGCGAATGGTTTCCATGAACTGACGGATGCCCGAGAGCAGCAGCAGCGTTTTGATCAGGATAACCGCAAGCGCGCCGCACGCGGATTGCCGCAGCAGCCTATTGATACGAATTTACTGGAAGCGTTGAAAGCCGGGCTTCCGGATTGCTCCGGCGTGGCTCTGGGCGTCGATCGTCTGGTGATGCTGGCGCTGGGGGCTGAGCAACTGGCGGACGTGATCGCCTTTACGGTCGATCGGGCCTAGCCAAAAGCAAAACGGCAACTCAGTTGCCGTTTTTAGTATTTTCTCCCTCTCCCGTGGGAGAGGGCTAGTGTGACGGCATCAGACCGCACAAGCCAAAAGCAAAACGGCAACTCAGTTGCCGTTTTTAGTGTTTCTCCCTCTCCCGAGGGAGAGGGCTGGGGTGAGGGCATCAGACCGCACAAGCCAAAAGCAAAACGGCAACTCAGTTGCCGTTTTTAGTATTTTCTCCCTCTCCCGTGGGAGAGGGCTAGTGTGACGGCATCAGACCGCACAAGCCAAAAGCAAAACGGCAACTCAGTTGCCGTTTTTAGTGTCTTCTCTCTCTTCCGTGAGAGATGACCGGTGTGACGGCATCAGACCGCACCGACCTTCCCGCATCACACCTTACAAACTTCCTGCCGGGCGTTTTCGCGTTGCCGACGACAGTGTTCTACCCGTTTTACGCCCATCGAGAGTTTCCAGACGCATCTGGAATGGTGGGAACGGCATATCAATCCCGTGTTCACGGAAGCCCGCCAGAATAAGCTGATGGATTTCGTGACGCAGCGGCATACGGTGTCCCATTTCAGCAGCGTAGATACGCAGCTCGAAAATCTGAATCCCCTGCTGTAAATCCACCAGAAACACTTCCGGCGCTGGATTATCAATCACCAGCGAGCAGCGCTCCGCCGCCGTGTACAGAATCTGCGTCACCTCTTCGCTGTTGGCATCCGACGGCGCAGGCACGGTGAGCACCACGCGCGTCACGGAGTCGGAGAGGGACCAGTTGATAAACTGTTCGGTGATAAACGCTTTGTTCGGCACGATGATCTCTTTGCGGTCCCAGTCACTGATCGTCGTAGCGCGGGTGTTGATCTTGGTAATGCTGCCGGTCAGATCGCGGATCGTCACGGTGTCGCCAATACGTATTGGTTTCTCGAACAAGATGATCAGACCCGAGATAAAGTTGGCGAATATCTCCTGTAAGCCGAAGCCTAACCCGACACCCAGCGCGGCGACCAGCCATTGCAGCTTCGACCATTCAATACCTATCATCGAAAAGCCCATCAGCGCGCCAAACAGCAAGATCAGATATTTAGTGATCGTGGTGATGGCGTACCCGGTGCCGGGGGTCAAATCCAGATGCTGCAACAGCGCCAGTTCCAGCAGGGCTGGGAAGTTTCGCACCAGTTGGGTAGTGATAATCAGGACCAGAATCGCGATCAGCACTGCACCGAGGGTTATCGGTTCAATGCTTTCGACACCCTGAACGGTCGAGGTGGCATCCCACAGCGAAATGTTCTCCAGGAAGCCAAACGCCGAGTGGATTTCCGACCACAGAACGATGACCGACAACAGCGCGATCAGCATCAGGATGGATCGCACCAGGCGCAATGACTGGGTACTGATGGCGTCAAGATCCAGCTCGACTTCATCGACATCCATATTGCCTTCTGTACTGCTGGTGCTATGCGGATCTTCTTCACCGCGCGCACGCTGGGCAAGAATTTCGGCTCGGCGATGCTTGGCACGATCAAAAGCCAGTCGGCGGCGCTGAATCAGCATCCAACGACGGATAACGTGATACACCACCAACAGCAGGAACCAGATCGCGACCGACGTTTCCAGACGCGCCAGCAGCGCCTGCGCGGTGGCGAGATAGCCCACGGCGGCAGCCAGAATTGCCGCCAGCGGGGCGCTAAGCAGCAGGTTCCACAGCATGCGGTTCACCATGTTGTCGCCGCTGCCGGTCTTATCGACATACAGCGGAATGCCCGCGCGCTTGAGACTCAGTGTGACCATCGCCAGCGCGCCGCAGATCAGCATAAAGCACAGCCGTCCGAGGGAGCCCGAAAATTCACGGTCGTTCAGATTATCGAACATAATCAGCGCCATAATCAGCGGCACAATCAGTCCGATGCTCATCAGGTAATAGCGCATCGCGCGCGACACACGCTGGCGCGGCCAGGCAAAGTGGGCGATAAACAGGCCATTGGGGCGAGCAAAGGTGGCGCAAATCATCACCACCCATAGCAGCGGAACCGTGGCGGTTACGCCATCGCCAATCGCCACGGCCAGCGGATATGGCCACGCTTCTCGCAGGCCATATCCCAGCGTCATCCACAGAACCGGCAGCGGTGACGCCACCAGAATCGACCAGAAAACGGTGCGCAGCGTGAGCCAGAAGTGGTCCTGCGTCACTTTACCGACGCGGGAGCTGGAACGTTCCAGGAACCGTGTGAAATGCCTGCGCGAGTAAATACTAAATCCAACCAGGATCAGTGCGCCCAGCAGCGGGAAGATGGTCTCTTTGCTGGTGAGAATCATGACACCGGCTTTGCCCACCTGACCAAAGGTATCCAGTGAAATCAAACGACGCAGATCCTGCACGATATCAATTGGCCAGGAGAAGGTCATGGGCCGAACATCGGAGGTCCAGAACAGGTAGCGATGCGTCGCCTCGTTGACTTCTTTCAGCGCGTCTTCAAGCTGGCTATTGGAAACTTTCAGCTTGGTCAGTTCGAGAATGAGCGTATCACCGCCCTGTAACAGCGAGTTCAGCAGTTCGCGTTGGGTGCGCAGTTGCGCTTCCAGAATGCGATTTTGCTCGCTGGTCAACGGTTTACCATCCGCCTGCTTAAGCTGGCGAATTTGCGGCTGTTTGTTGAGCAGATCTTCAAAACGCAGGCGCTGAACGCGCAATTGCGCCATTTCGGTGTCCAGCTGCTGCGGCTTTGGCATTTCCGGCAGACGCGAAACCTGCGCACGTAATGCTTCGCCGAGTAAATTCGATGAGCCGAGCCACTGCGATTGCTCGCGCAACGTGTTCAGGGCCTGTCGGACCTGTAACGTCTGATTGGTGGCCTGGCGCTGCTGAGAAGCCACCAGGTCCATACGCTGAGCCTGCTGGTTGAGCGCGGCAGACAGCTCACGGTTAATTTTGAACTGATCGACGATGCCCGCAGGCAGGTTTTCGCTGTTTTCAGCCAGCAGTTCGGTGCTCTCCAGCGCGCGCTCGGCTTCACGCTGGCGTTGACTGTTCAACTGATTACGCAGGGCTTGCAGATAGGCATCAAGCTGCTGGCTCTGCTTTTGCGCCAGTTCTGAACGCATACGCGCCAGTTCCTGACGGTTATTGGCCGACAGTTGGGCGAGTTCGAGCTCATCAACTTGTGCTTTTAGTTTGGCTGATTCTGCCTGCAAACTGAGATTTTGCGGGGTGTTGCCTGGCTGCGCACCGATCCGGCGTTCAATTTCATTTAGCTGGCGACGGGCATCGGTTTGCTGTTGCGGCAGTTGGCTCAGGGAATCCGCGATTTCGCGGGCGCGCTCTTGTTCCTGCTGGGCCTGACGGCTTTTTTCCAGCAACTGACTGCTGACCTGCAGGATTTCCTGATTCAGGGCATCGGACGTCATACCCAAAGGGGCGTCACGCGGCTCGTCGCGCAGATTAGTCAGCTGCGAACGCAACGTTTGCGAGAGTTTAGGGAAGTTATCAATAACTTGTTGATACTGCTGCGCACGCTCAAGAGAGCCTTTACGTTCTTCAAGCGCATTCAGGGCGGCCTGGAGCGACTCAACGGTCTCGGGCTGAGCGGGTTTTGCCGCTTTAGCCTGTTCCAGTTCTTGGGTGATTTGTTTGGCGTCAGGGGCTGTTGCTGCATACGCCCCCACACTGAGGCACCAGGCCATCAGAAAAATAATTATCAGGCGCACGTCAGCGATTCCTTCATACATTTTTTACTTCAGGCTGCCGATTGGCTCAGCGCAGCCTGAAGGGTATGCGTATGTTTTAGACTGGGTCTTTACTGTCGTCAACCAGCGGGCTGGCGTCGTGTTCAGCGTTGATCTCTTCTTCTGCCAGCGGTGCAGGTTCTGCTTCCGGCGTTACGAAGGTTTCGGTAGAGATAGCCAGCGGTTGACCAATCTTAGTCACGGACAGGCTTTTCAGCGACTCCACCAGGTTAACTTTGCCCGGTGCGAACAGGTTAATCACCGTTGAACCGAGTTTGAACCGACCCATTTCCTGGCCTTTCAGCAGAGCGACAGACCCTTCGCTTTCTCCAGCCGGCCAGGTCCAGCGTTTGATGACGCCTTCACGCGGTGGCGTAATCGTGCCAGCCCATACGGTTTCGATGCTGCCCACAATCGTCGCACCTACCAGAATCTGGGCCATCGGACCGAATTCAGTATCAAACAGGCAGATGACGCGCTCGTTACGGGCGAACAGGTTCGGTACATTTTGCGCGGTCAGATGATTGACGGAGAACAGGTCGCCCGGCACATAGATCATCTCGCGCAGGATGCCGTTGCATGGCATATGTACGCGGTGATAGTCACGCGGTGACAAGTAAGTGGTCACAAACGAGCCGTTACGGAACAGATCCGCCATCAGATAGTTTCCTGCCAGCAGGGCTTCCATGCTGTAGTCATGGCCTTTGGCCTGCAGGATTTTATCTTCTTCAATCTTGCCGAGCTGACTGATAACGCCGTCAGCCGGCATCACCAGCACGTTGGGATCGGTATTCAGCGGGCGAACTTCATCACGCAGTGGGCGCACGAAAAAATCGTTAAAGGAGCGATAGCTGGCAGTATCCGGCTTCTGCGCTTCTTTCATATCGACCTTGTAGTATTTAACGAACAGATCGATAACCAGCTTCGTTAACCAACCCGCTCGTTTGCTCGCGCCCCAACCCGCCAGGCGGGTGAGCCATAGTTTCGGCAGAATGTATTGAAGCGAAAGTTTAAATGAGTTTAACAAGGTAGCCTCCAGGCCATTGTTTTGTCGTTCCTGATCCGGCTTAACGCAGCCGGAACCTGAAAAAAGGGGACGATTTTAGCGACGCTTAGCTTAGTTGTCAGTTATCAGAATCAGAAAAGTTTTTACGTGTTTTTACCTGATCCATGCTTTCGAGAATGTGGTGATAGTTGTAAAAGCGTGTCTCCGCAATTTTGCCGTCTTCAACTGCCTGACGAATGGCGCAGCCAGGGTCATTGTCGTGTTTGCAGTCGCGGTATTTGCAAGCGCCTAAATATTCATGGAATTCGACAAATCCGTTGAAGATTTGTTCCGGTTCAAGATGCCACAGACCAAACTCACGTACGCCGGGGGAGTCGATCACATCGCCGCCGTGCGGGAAATGATACAGGCGAGAAGCCGTGGTGGTGTGCTGGCCCAGACCCGAGTTGTCCGAAACATCGTTAGTGAGGATCTCTTCCTGTAACCCCAGCAGGTTGTTCAGCAGGCTGGATTTACCCACGCCAGACTGACCCGCAAAAATGCTGATACGATCTGTCAGCGCTTCTTCAAGCGGCTTCAGGCCATCTTTCTTATGGCTCGACACCATCAGCACGCGATAGCCAATCTTACGGTAGATATCCATCTGCTCATTCACAAAACGCATGCCTTCGTCGTCGAGCAGATCGATTTTGTTAAGAACAATCAATGGCTCGACTTCAAGCGTTTCGCAGGCAACAAGATAGCGGTCGATAATATTGAGTGAAAGTTCGGGTAAGATCGCAGAAACAATCACGATCTGATTGATGTTGGCGGCGATAGGTTTAACACCGTCGTAAAAATCAGGACGATTAAGCACCGATGTGCGCTCATGAACCGCTTCTACGATTCCTTTTACTCGGACGCCTTCAGCGGCTGCTTTTCCAGGTCGCCAAACGACGCGGTCGCCGGTCACCAGCGATCGGATGGTGCGGCGGATGTTGCAGCGGTGAACGCCACCGTCGGCGGCTTCTACGTCAGCATGCATGCCGAAACGGCTAATGACCATGCCTTCAGTGGGCTCGCCAAACAGATTGTCGTCGTAATCGGGTTTCTCCGAAGTGGTTTTAAGACGGCGTTCATGGTTGGCATTTACGCGGCGCTGTTGCCCTTTGGAGAGTTTATTTTTACTCAATCGTGCTGGCTCCTGGTCGCCCATAACGGGCAAAACCTCTATGATACACACTAATTAATACTAGTTAACCAGCTACAGCCGGTTATGCGAGAAGGGTGGAAAATAACATGAGCGCAGATGAAAACAACCTGATTTGGATCGATCTGGAAATGACCGGCCTTGATCCCGAGCGCGATCGCATCATTGAGATCGCGACGCTGGTGACCGATGCCAACCTGAATATTCTGGCTGAAGGCCCGACGATTGCGGTGCACCAGTCCGACGCGCAGCTGGCGCTGATGGATGACTGGAACGTGCGGACTCATACCGGCAGCGGGCTGGTGGAGCGAGTGAAAGCCAGCACCCAGGGCGATCGCGAAGCGGAGCTGGCAACGATTGAGTTCCTGAAACAGTGGATTCCAGCAGGCAAATCGCCGATTTGCGGTAACAGCATTGGGCAAGACCGCCGCTTCCTGTTTAAGTACATGCCGGAACTGGAAGCGTATTTCCACTACCGTTATCTGGACGTGAGCACGTTGAAAGAGTTGGCGCGTCGCTGGAAGCCGGAAATTTTAGACGGCTTTAAGAAGCAGGGAACGCATCAGGCGATGGACGACATTCGCGAGTCAGTGGCCGAACTGGCGTTTTACCGCGAGAATTTCATTAAGCTTTGATTTTTATGCCCGGTACGCTTGCGCGGCCGGGTATTTGCCGTTAAATTGTCCAGCTTGCCGATTAATTAATCACTTGAACGTGATTTTAAAAAAATCGCTTTCAGGGGGGTTGCAGCTAAAAGGATTTCTCGTATAATGCGCCTCCCGTAACGACAGAGAATTACGCGTTACGACAGCAGCAAAAGCAGTAGCAAATTTGCGGGAATAGCTCAGTTGGTAGAGCACGACCTTGCCAAGGTCGGGGTCGCGAGTTCGAGTCTCGTTTCCCGCTCCAAAATTTGAAAAGTGCTTTTTAAGCACGTACCAACCAATCGAAGAATTTTGAGTCGCTATAATACGGCAGCTTAAAAAACATAGATTATGCGGGAATAGCTCAGTTGGTAGAGCACGACCTTGCCAAGGTCGGGGTCGCGAGTTCGAGTCTCGTTTCCCGCTCCAAAATTTGAAAGTGCTTTTAAGCACGTACCAACCAATCAAAGAATTTTAAGTCGCTATCATACGGCAGCTTAAAAGACATAGATTAAGCGGGAATAGCTCAGTTGGTAGAGCACGACCTTGCCAAGGTCGGGGTCGCGAGTTCGAGTCTCGTTTCCCGCTCCAAATTTTTCTCCAGTCTCCAGATTATCCACAGCGAATTCCTTCGTTGGGGACATTTTCTATTGTATTTGAAATATTCTTGTAAACAGAGTTATCCACAGTTAATACCGCTTTAGCGAAACGACCAAACGCTTCGCAGGGTGAAGGGTTATTTTTTAACTGCATGAATAATATAAATAAAATTTCATTTCAAAATGTTATCCAGATCACTTGACCTGTTTGCAAAGCCTGATGGTATCTGGCTTGGTAATTTTATTCACAGGCTGTGAATATATCAGGCGTCGCGGATAAGCCCTTTTTCGATCACTCTGACCAGTCGCTGTTTCTTCGGTAATTGCACCTCGACCACGCAGGCATTTCGCTTCTCGATTTGCTGCGCAATCGCCCATTCTATGTGCTCATCGAGAAGTGGGTGCTCACCTCTGCGACTTTCCAGCGCCATAATATTCGCTTCATCCCAGGAGGCGTTTCCTAATGCAACGGCAATATTTCGCAGCCAGCGCAGATGACCAATGCGTCGAATCGCAGACCCTTCCGTTATCCGCAGGAAATAAGCTTCGTCCCAGGCGAATAACTCGATGAGCTTTGGCGCGTGCAGGGCTTTTCGTGGGCTGAAATCGTCTTCATCAGTCAGCTGCGAGTAGCGATTCCACGGGCAAATCAGCTGGCAATCATCGCAGCCGTAAATTCGGTTACCGATAAGAGGTCGAAACGCTTCCGGAATTGCGCCTTCCAGTTCGATAGTGAGATACGAGATGCAGCGACGTGCATCAACGGTGTAAGGCTCAACAATCGCACCCGTCGGGCAAATCGTCATGCAGGCCACGCAACGCCCGCAACCTTCTTCAACCGGGCCATCAACGGGCAGCGGTAAATCGATCAGCAATTCGCCGAGAAAGAAGAATGAACCCGCATCACGGCTGAGGATAAGTGAGTGCTTACCTGTCCATCCGAGGCCTGCTTTTTCGGCGATTGGGCGCTCAAGAATAGGCGCAGAGTCGACAAAGGGTCTAAAATTCAGCGAGCCACAATGCTCCTGGATGGTTTCACCGAGTTTTTTGAGTCGGTTACGCAGAAGTTTGTGGTAGTCACGCCCCAGGGCGTAACGGCTGACGTAACCCAGCGACGGATCTTTTAGCGTGCGGGCAAACGCCGCGTTGGCGGGAAGATAGTTCATGCGAACGCTGATGACGCGCAAGGTACCCGGCAATAGTTCATGAGGGCGCGCGCGCATCATACCGTGGCGCGCCATCCACTCCATTTCGCCGTGGTATTGTTTGTCCAGCCAGGCCTGCAGTTTTGGCTCGCTCGCGGAAAGATCGGTATCGGTGATACCGACTTTCTGGAAGCCAAGCTCTGCGCCCCACTGTTTAATGTTTTGCGCTAACTGATTGAGATCGAGGGGCTGTGACATGACGGACCATACAATGAAGAAAATCCCCATCAGTATACCACATTCCATTTGGCCTGCGGATGACCTCCGTCGCGCTGAAAAAGAGGCCGCAGACAGCCTGGGTATCACGCTGTATGAACTGATGCTCCGTGCCGGCGAGGCGGCGTTTTCCGTGGCGCGAGAGACATGTCCCGGGGCACAACATTGGCTGATTCTGTGCGGGCACGGCAACAACGGCGGCGATGGTTATGTGGTCGCGCGTCTGGCCGTTGCCGCTGGTCTGCGCGTCACGCTGCTGGCCATCGAAAGTGAAAAACCGCTGCCGGAAGAGGCGAGCGAAGCTCGTGAGGCGTGGCTGAATGCGGGTGGGGAGATTCATGCCGCCGATATCATCTGGCCAGAAGGGATTGATCTGATTGTTGATGGGTTGCTGGGGACGGGGCTCCGGCAGGCTCCGCGCGAAACAATCGCAACGCTCATCGATAAAGCGAATGCCCATCCGGCTCCTGTCATTGCGCTGGATATTCCGTCGGGTCTGATTGCCCAGACGGGCGCGACGCCGGGTGCGGTGATTCATGCTACGAATACGGTTACGTTTATTGCGCTCAAGCCTGGATTACTGACCGGCAAAGCCCGCGATGTGGTCGGAAAACTTCATCATCATGCCCTGGGGCTTGAAAGCTGGCTTGCCGGCCAAGAACCGCCCATCGCTCGCCTGGATGCGAATCAGCTTGAGGCGTGGCTACCGCCGCGCCGTCCTACGTCGAACAAGGGCGATCACGGCAAGCTGGTGATTATTGGCGGCGATCACGGCACCGCGGGTGCGATTCGTATGACCGGAGAGGCCGCGCTGCGTGCGGGAGCCGGCCTGGTCCGAGTGCTAACGCGCATCGAAAATATCCCTCCCATTATTACCGCTCGCCCTGAACTGATGGCTCATGAACTGACGCCAGAATCTCTTGATGCGAGCCTGGAGTGGGCCGATGTGGTGGTCATTGGCCCTGGACTGGGACAACAAGCGTGGGGCAAGAAAGCGCTACAAAAGGTCGAGAATTGTCGTAAACCGATGCTGTGGGATGCCGACGCGCTTAACCTTCTGGCAATCAATCCTGATAAACGTCACAATCGCATCCTGACGCCACACCCCGGCGAGGCCGCGCGGCTGCTTAGCTGCAGCGTCGCAGAAATTGAAAACGATCGCTTACTTTCTGCGCAGCGTCTGGTAAAACGTTACGGAGGTGTTGCAGTTTTAAAAGGGGCGGGCACGATTGTGGCCTGTGAGTCCGGCGCGCTCAGCATTATTGACGCGGGCAATGCGGGAATGGCGAGTGGCGGAATGGGCGATGTGCTCTCCGGTATTATCGGCGCATTGCTGGGACAACAATTCACTCCTTATGAAGCAGCCAGCGTAGGCTGCGTGGTCCACGGGGCGGCAGCAGATAAGCTCGCTGCTCGCTACGGAACGCGCGGTATGCTGGCCACCGATCTTTTTGACACGCTACGGCGTGTTGTTAACCCAGATGTGATTGACGTAGAAAATGACTAATCGAGTGATGGCTTTACCCGACGAGCAGGCAACTTTGGATCTTGGCAAGCGCCTGGCGCAGGCCTGTGAGGGCGCGACCGTCATTTATTTGTACGGTGATTTGGGGGCGGGTAAAACAACGTTTAGCCGGGGGTTTTTACAGGCCCTGGGCCACAAAGGGAACGTGAAAAGCCCGACTTACACGCTCGTTGAACCCTATACCCTCGACAATCTGATGGTGTACCACTTCGATCTTTACCGTCTTGCGGACCCTGAGGAGCTGGAATTTATGGGGATCCGTGACTATTTTGCCAACGATGCCATTTGCCTGGTGGAGTGGCCGCAACAAGGTGCGGGTGTGTTGCCTGACCCGGATGTCGAAATTCACTTAGATTACCAGGCTCAAGGGCGTGAGGCACGCATCAGTGCAGTTTCCTCATCAGGTAATTCCTTGCTGGCGCGTTTAGCTGGCTGAACTCAGGGATAACGGGATGATTAATCGCGTTAAAGGTTGGTTGTTAGCTGCAACGGTGCTGCTGTGCGCGCAGGCCGGAGCCGCAAGTTTATCGGATATTCAGGTCTCCAACGGTGATTCGCAGGCGCGGATCACCTTCAGTTTTATGGGCGATCCAGATTATGCGTTTTCACAGGTTGATAAGCGCAGCGTTGCGCTGGATATTAAACAAACTGGCGTGATTCAAGGCCTGCCGCTGCAATTTAGCGGTAATAACCTGGTCAAAAGTATTCGTTCCGGCACGGCAAAAGATGCTCAGTCTTTACGCCTGGTGGTCGATCTTACCCAAAACGGTAAAACCCGCGCCGTGAAGCAGCAAAACGGTGCGAATTATACCGTGGTCTTTACGATCAATGCTGATGTTCCGCCGCCTCCACCGCCACCGCCTGTCGTGGCGAAACGCGTTGAAGCGCCGATTGTTGCACCGCGTCCGTCTGAACCTGCGCGTAATCCGTTTAAAGCGGAAAACGATCGCATAACCAGCGTCACCAGCAGCAATACGGTCACGCGCCCTGCGGCTCGCGCTCGTCCTGCCACGAATACCAACGGTGAGAAAGTGATTATCGCCATTGATGCGGGGCACGGCGGGCAAGATCCTGGCGCAATTGGCCCGAGTGGGACGCGTGAGAAAAATGTCACCATCGCGATTGCGCGCAAACTGCGTGAACTCTTGAATGATGACCCGATGTTTAAAGGCGTAATGACCCGCGATGGCGATTACTTTATCTCCGTCATGGGGCGTTCTGACGTTGCACGCAAGCAAAACGCTAACTTCCTGGTGTCAATTCATGCGGATGCTGCGCCAAATCGCAGCGCGACCGGCGCGTCCGTTTGGGTGTTGTCGAATCGCCGCGCGAACAGCGAGATGGCGAACTGGCTGGAAGAGCATGAGAAACAGTCTGAACTGTTGGGTGGCGCAGGGGATGTGCTGGCAAACAGTCAGTCCGACCCGTATCTCAGCCAGGCGGTGCTGGATTTACAATTCGGTCATTCCCAGCGCGTCGGGTATGATGTGGCCACTAACGTGATAAGCCAGTTGCAGCGTGTGGGCGCAATCCACAAACGCCGTCCAGAGCATGCCAGCCTTGGCGTGTTGCGTTCGCCGGATATCCCATCGATTCTGGTCGAAACCGGTTTTATCAGTAATAACGGCGAAGAGCGCCTGCTGGCGAGCGACAGTTACCAGCAGGAAATCGCCGATGCTATTTACAACGGTCTGCGCAATTACTTTGCGTCACATCCGTTACAGTCAGCGCCGCCAGGGGGCGGGGGACAAACTGCCAGTGCAGCCCTCCCCGGTGAGATGAGCGCGACCCACTAAGGAGAAGTCATGCCGATTCAGGTTCTGCCGCCGCAGCTTGCGAACCAAATCGCCGCCGGTGAGGTGGTGGAGCGTCCTGCATCGGTTGTGAAGGAACTCGTCGAAAACAGTCTTGATGCGGGCGCGACCCGCATCGATATCGACATCGAACGCGGCGGCGCAAAGCTTATCCGCATTCGTGACAACGGCTGCGGTATCAAAAAAGACGAACTGGCGCTGGCGCTGGCACGTCATGCCACCAGTAAAATTGCCTCGCTTGACGATCTGGAAGCCATTATTAGCCTCGGTTTTCGCGGCGAGGCGTTGGCCAGTATCAGTTCTGTATCCCGTCTAACGCTCACTTCCCGCACGGCTGAACAGCAGGAAGCCTGGCAGGCTTACGCCGAAGGGCGTGACATGGACGTGACGGTCAAACCCGCTGCCCACCCGGTGGGCACGACGCTGGAGGTGTTGGATCTGTTTTACAACACCCCCGCGCGCCGCAAATTCATGCGCACCGAAAAAACCGAATTCAACCACATTGACGAGATTATTCGCCGCATCGCGCTGGCCCGTTTTGACGTCACGATTAACCTCAGCCATAACGGTAAGGTGATGCGCCAGTATCGCGCGGTAGCGGAGGGCGGGCAGAAAGAGCGCCGTCTGGGCGCGATCTGCGGTACGGCTTTTCTTGAACAGGCGCTGGCGATTGAGTGGCAGCATGGCGATTTAGCGATGCGCGGCTGGGTTGCCGATCCTAAAACGATGAACGCGACGCTGGCTGAGATTCAGTATTGTTATGTGAATGGCCGCATGATGCGCGATCGCCTGATAAATCACGCCATTCGCCAGGCCTGTGAAGACAAACTGGGTGCCGATCAGCAGCCCGCATTTGTGCTTTATCTTGAAATCGATCCGCATCAGGTTGATGTCAACGTGCATCCGGCCAAGCATGAAGTGCGTTTTCATCAGTCGCGACTGGTTCACGATTTTATTTATCAGGGCGTGCTGAGCGTGTTGCAGCAGCAGGCTGAACCGTCGCTACCGCTGACTGAAGATGTTGTCAGCCCACGGCCGATCCCGGAAAACCGTATTGCAGCGGGGCGCAACCAGTTTGCTGAGCCTGCGGTTGCGCGACAGCCTGAAGCGCCGCGCTATTCATCGGGCGCAAGTGCGCCGCGTCCCACTGGGGCGAATTATCCCCATGCGCCGGTTTATCAAAAACAGCAGGGTGCGCTTTACAGCAAATTACTGGATACTCCCGCAGTTGAACGTAAAGAGAATGTTGCGCAGTCGGCTCCGGCACTCGATGGGCACAGCCAGAGTTTTGGCCGCGTGCTGACCATTATTGCGCCGGACATGGCCTTACTTGAACGTGATAGCCACCTTGCGTTGCTGGCGTTACCCGTCGCGGAGCGCTGGCTGAAACAAGTGCAGCTGACGCCGGGAGCAAACGCTGCGTGCGCACAGCCGCTGTTGATTCCCGTCCGGCTTAAAGTGTCGGCAGAAGAAGTGGCGGTTTTACAGCGTGCAAAAGCGGTGTTGGTGGAAATGGGCATTGAATTTGTTGTAGAAGCACATCATGTGACCATTCGCGCGGTGCCTTTACCCTTACGCCAACAAAATTTACAAAACTTGATTCCTGAACTGATAGGCTACCTGGCGCAGCAAACAACCTTTGATGCTGCCAATACCGCGCAGTGGATTGCCCGCCATTTAGCGAGTGACCATCCTCTGTGGAGTATGGCCCAGGCCATTACCGTATTGGCGGAAGTTGAACGTCTTTGTCCACAACTGGTCAAAGCTCCGCCGGGTGGTTTATTACAACGTGTTGATTTGCATTCGGCGATGAAAGCCCTGACAGATGAGTGATGTGAGTAAGGCGAGCCTGCCTAAGGCGATTTTTTTGATGGGGCCTACGGCCTCCGGTAAAACGGCGTTAGCCATTGAGCTACGTAAAGTTTTGCCAGTAGAGTTGATTAGCGTCGATTCCGCCCTTATTTATCAAGGGATGGATGTCGGCACGGCGAAGCCAAATGCAGAAGAACTGCATGCGGCACCGCACCGGTTGCTGGATATTCTCGACCCGGCGCAGGCGTATTCCGCAGCGGATTTCCGTCGCGATGCGCTCGCTGAGATGGCCGAGATAACCGCGGCGGGACGGATACCGTTGTTGGTTGGCGGTACCATGCTTTACTTTAAGGCGCTGTTGGAGGGGTTATCACCTTTGCCATCAGCGGATCCTGAGGTAAGAGCCAAGATTGAGCAGCAGGCGGCAGAGCAGGGATGGGGCGCGTTGCATAAGCAACTGGAAGAGGTTGATCCGGTTGCCGCAGCACGGATTCATCCAAATGATCCGCAAAGGCTTTCCCGAGCACTGGAAGTTTTTTTCATTTCGGGTAAAACTTTAACGGAACTGACGCAAACGTCAGGCGAGGCTCTGCCGTATCAGGTGCATCAGTTCGCCATCGCCCCGGCGAGCCGTGAACTGCTCCATCAGCGAATTGAGCAGCGTTTTCATCAGATGTTAGCTTCAGGTTTTGAAGCAGAAGTGCGGGCGTTATTTGCTCGCGGAGATTTGCATACGGACATGCCTTCCATTCGTTGTGTCGGATATCGCCAGATGTGGTCATACATTGAAGGTGAGATCTCATACGATGAAATGGTTTACCGAGGTGTTTGCGCCACCAGACAGTTGGCGAAGCGGCAGATTACCTGGTTGCGTGGTTGGGAGGGGATTCACTGGTTAGACAGCGAAAAGCCTGAACAGTCATACAACGAAGTTTTACAGGTAGTGGGTGCTATCGCAGACTGAGTGTGTACAATTAAGTCGTACCGTGCGCAATTTTTCAGAATCGCAAGGTTCTAAGTACAAAACAAACATATAAGGAAAAGAGAGAATGGCTAAGGGGCAATCTTTACAAGATCCGTTCTTGAACGCACTGCGTCGTGAACGTGTTCCAGTTTCTATTTATTTGGTGAATGGTATTAAGCTGCAAGGTCAGATTGAATCTTTCGATCAGTTCGTGATCCTGTTGAAAAACACGGTCAGCCAGATGGTTTATAAGCACGCTATCTCTACTGTTGTTCCGTCCCGTCCAGTTTCTCATCACAGCAACAACGCTGGCGGCGGCACCGGTAGTAACTTCCATCATGGCAGCAACGCGCAGGGTTCTTCTGCTCCTGCGCAAGACAGCGACGAAACCGAATAAGGTTGCGGGCTGTTTTTCCACACGGGGAGCCAGGTCTTCTGCGTTCCCCGCTGATTTATACTGAGGATAATACGCTTGTTTGACCGTTATGATGCCGGTGAGCATGCGGTGCTGGTACACATCTATTTTACGCAAGACAAAGATAAAGAAGATCTCGAGGAGTTTGAAGCTCTGGTCTCTTCCGCTGGCGTCGAAGCAATGCAGGTGATTACCGGTAGTCGTAAAGCACCGCACCCGAAGTTTTTTGTAGGCGAAGGTAAAGCAATCGAAATTGCGGAAGCCGTAAAAGCAACCGGCGCGTCAGTCGTGCTGTTTGATCATGCGTTGTCTCCGGCTCAAGAGCGTAACCTGGAAAGTCTGTGCGAATGTCGTGTTATTGACCGTACCGGCCTGATATTAGATATTTTTGCTCAGCGTGCACGTACCCACGAGGGGAAATTGCAGGTTGAGCTGGCGCAATTGCGTCATCTGGCAACGCGCCTTGTGCGGGGCTGGACCCACCTTGAAAGACAAAAAGGCGGTATTGGTTTGCGCGGCCCGGGTGAAACCCAGCTCGAAACTGACCGTCGATTACTGCGTGGTCGTATTACCCAGATCCTCTCACGACTGGCAAGAGTCGAGAAACAGCGTGAGCAAGGACGTCGTTCGCGAACCAAAGCTGACATCCCAACGGTGTCGCTGGTGGGGTATACCAATGCCGGTAAATCCACCCTGTTTAACCAGATTACGAATGCTGAAGTCTACGCCGCAGACCAGCTGTTTGCGACGCTCGACCCTACGCTTCGCCGTATTGATGTAGCGGACGTTGGCGAAACCGTGCTGGCGGATACCGTAGGGTTTATTCGTCATTTACCCCACGATTTGGTGGCTGCGTTTAAAGCGACCTTGCAGGAGACGCGTCAGGCGACCCTGCTGCTGCATATTATCGACGCCGCCGATTTCCGCGTGCAGGAAAATATTGATGCGGTGAATACCGTACTCGAAGAGATCGAAGCGGACGAGATCCCAACGCTGTTGGTGATGAATAAAATCGATATGCTCGAAGATTTCGAGCCGCGTATCGACAGAGATGATGAGAACAAACCGATTCGGGTCTGGCTGTCTGCGCAGACCGGAATTGGCGTGCCACTGCTTTTCCAGGCTTTAACAGAACGTCTTTCCGGTGAGGTTGCTCAGCACACGCTGCGTCTACCACCACAGGAAGGCAAGCTGCGTAGCCGGTTTTATCAACTTCAGGCGATAGAAAAAGAGTGGATGGAGGATGACGGCAGCGTGGGGATGCAGGTGCGTATGCCAATCGTTGACTGGCGTCGCCTCTGTAAACAAGAACCTACGTTGATCGACTACGTAGTCTGATCAGATTAGGGTAGTCCTGAAGATATTCGCCCTTGCATAACAAATATGGAGCATATACATGGCGTGGAATCAGCCCGGTAATAACGGACAAGACCGCGACCCGTGGGGAAGCAGCAATAATCAAGGCGGCAACTCTGGGGGAAATGGCAACAAAGGTGGTCGCGAGCAGGGGCCTCCTGATCTGGACGATATCTTCCGCAAGCTAAGCAAAAAGCTTGGCGGTTTTGGTGGAAAGGGTTCCGGTTCGGGTTCCGGCGGAAATGCCCCACAGGGGCCGCGCCCGCATATTGGTGGCCGCGTAGTGAGCATTGTTGCCGCTGCCGTGGTGATCATTTGGGCTGCCAGCGGTTTCTACACCATTAAAGAAGCGGAGCGCGGTGTTGTTACTCGCTTCGGCAAGTTTAGCCATCTGGTTGAACCGGGTCTGAACTGGAAGCCAACGTTTGTCGATAACGTGACTGCGGTCAACGTAGAATCGGTTCGTGAACTGGCGGCGTCCGGCGTGATGCTGACCTCTGACGAGAACGTGGTTCGCGTCGAGATGAACGTGCAGTATCGCGTAACCGATCCACAGCATTATCTGTTTAGTGTGACCAGCGCGGACGATAGCCTGCGTCAGGCGACGGACAGTGCGCTTCGTGGTGTGATCGGTAAATACACCATGGACCGTATTCTGACTGAAGGTCGTACCGTTATTCGTAGCGATACCCAGCGCGAGCTGGAAGAGACCATTCGTCCATACAACATGGGTATCACCCTGCTGGACGTCAACTTCCAGGCTGCTCGTCCGCCGGAAGAGGTGAAAGCTGCGTTTGATGATGCGATTTCCGCACGTGAGAATGAGCAGCAGTACATCCGTGAAGCAGAAGCCTACACCAATGAAGTTCAGCCACGTGCTAACGGTCAGGCGCAGCGTATCCTCGAAGAGGCGCGTGCGTATAAGACTCAGACCGTGCTGGAAGCGCAGGGTGAAGTAGCCCGCTTTGCTAAGCTCCTGCCTGAATATAAAGCCGCTCCGGAAATTACCCGTGAACGTCTGTATATCGAAACCATGGAGAAAGTGCTGAGCCATACCCGTAAAGTGCTGGTGAATGACAGCAAAGGTGGCAACCTGATGGTTCTGCCGCTGGACCAGATGCTGAAAGGCGGTAATGCGTCCGGCGCAAAACAGGATAATAGCGGAGCCAACAATTTGCTGCGCCTGCCTCCTGCGTCCGGGAGCAACTCTAACGCCAAAAACACGTCGTCTTCAACCGATGGTGACATCATGGACCAACGTCGCGCTAACGCGCAGCGTAACGACAGCCAGCGTCAGGGGGAATAACGATGCGTAAGTCAGTTATTGCGATTATTATCATCGTGCTGGTAGTGCTTTATGCCTCAATCTTTGTAGTGAAAGAGGGCGAACGCGGTATCACCATGCGCTTCGGCAAAGTTCTGCGTGACGATGAAAACAAACCGCTGGTTTTCGAGCCGGGTCTGCACTTCAAGCTCCCGATGATCGAATCAGTGAAAATGCTCGACGCCCGTATCCAGACCATGGATAACCAGGCCGATCGTTTCGTGACCAAAGAGAAAAAAGACCTGATCGTCGATTCTTATATCAAATGGCGTATCAGCGATTTTAGCCGCTACTATCTGGCAACGGGCGGCGGTGACGTCTCTCAGGCAGAAGTGCTGCTGAAACGTAAGTTCTCTGACCGTCTGCGTTCTGAAATTGGTCGCCTGGATGTAAAAGACATCGTAACCGATTCTCGTGGTCGTCTGACGATTGAAGTCCGTGATGCGCTGAACTCCGGTTCTGCGGGTACGGAAGACGAAGTCGCAACGCCAGCAGCAGATGATGCGATTGCGAAAGCGGCTGAACGTGTTCAGACCGAGACCAACGGCAAAGCGCCGGTAATCAACCCGAACAGTATGGCGGCGTTGGGTATCGAAGTTGTCGACGTGCGAATCAAGCAGATTAACCTTCCTACCGAAGTGTCCGAAGCGATCTACAACCGTATGCGCGCTGAGCGTGAAGCGGTCGCACGTCGCCACCGTTCACAAGGTCAGGAAGAAGCTGAAAAGCTGCGCGCAACAGCCGATTATGAAGTGACGAAAACGCTGGCAGAATCTGAACGTCAGGGCCGCATCTTGCGCGGTGAAGGCGATGCAGAAGCTGCGAAACTGTTTGCGGATGCATTCAGCCAGGATCCGGATTTCTATGCCTTTATCCGTAGCCTGCGTGCGTATGAAAACAGCTTCCAGAGCAACCAGGATGTGATGGTGCTCAGCCCGGATAGCGATTTCTTCCGTTATATGAAGACGCCAGGCAACGCCACGCGATAAACTCAAATCCGTTTGAGTGATCAAACCACCGCTCTCTTCCGAGGCGGTGGTTTTCTTTTATAAGGATCCGCAATGAATTCAACCATCCTGTTGGCACTGGCGTTAGTTTTAGTGCTGGAAGGCCTTGGACCGATGCTTTATCCGCGTGCCTGGCGACGCATGATCGCCACCATGAGCCAACTGCCGGATACTATTTTGCGTCGTTTTGGAGGAGGTCTTGTGGTTGCCGGTATCGTTATCTACTACATGTTGAGGAAAACGATTGGCTGATCAAAAAGTGGTCGGATTTGCCTTATATTGCGGGCAAAAAGTGCTGTATATCTGAAAAAGCGGTGGTAGAATCCATTTTTAAGCAATCGGTGATTTTTAAAATGGGTAACAACGTTGTCGTACTGGGCACCCAATGGGGTGACGAAGGTAAAGGGAAGATCGTTGATCTTCTGACTGAACGTGCTAAATATGTTGTACGCTATCAGGGTGGCCACAACGCGGGCCATACTCTCGTAATCAACGGTGAAAAAACCGTCCTCCATCTCATTCCATCAGGTATTCTTCGCGACAATGTGACCAGCATCATCGGTAACGGTGTTGTGCTGTCTCCTGCTGCGCTGATGAAAGAGATGAAAGGCCTGGAAGACCGTGGTATCCCGGTTCGTGAGCGTCTGCTGCTCTCCGAAGCTTGCCCGCTGATCCTCGACTATCACGTGGCGCTGGACGTGGCGCGTGAAAAAGCGCGCGGCGCAAAAGCTATCGGCACCACTGGCCGTGGTATCGGCCCTGCTTATGAAGATAAAGTTGCCCGCCGTGGTCTGCGCGTTGGCGATCTGTTCGACAAAGCCACCTTCGCTGACAAACTGAAAGAAGTGATGGAATATCACAACTTCCAGCTGGTGAATTTCTATAAAGCTGACGCTGTTGACTACCAGAAAGTGCTGGATGATGTCATGGCGGTAGCGGATATCCTGACCGGTATGGTTGTGGATGTGTCCGATCTGCTGGACCAGGCGCGCAAGCGTGGCGATTTCGTCATGTTCGAAGGCGCACAAGGTACGCTGTTGGATATCGACCACGGTACCTATCCGTACGTGACCTCCTCTAACACCACCGCGGGTGGCGTGGCGACCGGCTCTGGCCTGGGCCCGCGTTACGTGGATTACGTTCTGGGTATCATCAAAGCTTACTCCACTCGCGTGGGAGCAGGTCCATTCCCGACTGAGCTGTTTGATGACATCGGCGAATTCCTGTGCAAACAAGGTAACGAGTTTGGCGCCACCACCGGTCGTCGTCGTCGTACCGGCTGGCTGGATATCGTTGCGATTCGTCGCGCAGTGCAGATCAACTCCCTGTCTGGCTTCTGCCTGACCAAGCTGGACGTGCTGGACGGCCTGAAAGAAGTGAAACTGTGTATCGGTTACCGTATGCCAGATGGCCGCGAAGTGACAACCACGCCGCTGGCTGCTGACGACTGGGAAGGCATCGAGCCAATCTACGAAACCATGCCTGGCTGGTCAGAAACCACCTTTGGCGTGAAAGAGCGTAGCGGCCTGCCGCAGGCGGCGCTGGACTACATCAAGCGTATTGAAGAACTGACTGAAGTGCCGATTGATATTATTTCTACCGGCCCTGACCGTAGTGAAACGATGATTCTGCGTGACCCGTTCGACGCATAATTTTCGTGAATCCTGGCCTGCGGAGCGATCCGTAGGCCGGATAAACGCCGTTCCATCTGGTTTTTGTCCTCTGTTTCCGCTTTTACCCCTTTCCGTTTAAATAAATTCGCCGTTAACTATCTGGCTGGTTTATCATCATTATTGAATATCTCTGCGGTTACACCGCGTTTTTCCCTTTTCCTGAGGTTGATGTGCAGTTAACGAGTTTCACCGATTACGGCTTACGTGCGCTGATTTACATGGCGTCGTTGCCACAAGGGCAGATGACCAGTATCTCTCAAGTTACAGAGGTCTACGGCGTGTCCCGTAATCATATGGTCAAAATAATCAATCAACTTAGCCGTGCGGGATACGTGACTGCCGTCCGCGGGAAAAACGGGGGAATTCGTCTCGGTAAGCCCGCACAGAGTATTCGTGTAGGGGACGTGGTGCGCGAACTGGAGCCGCTGTCTCTGGTGAATTGCAGCAGCGACTTTTGCCACATCACCCCCGCATGCCGCCTGAAACAGGCACTTTCTAAGGCTGTGCAAAGTTTCCTTATGGAACTGGATAACTACACGCTGGCCGATTTGGTTGAAGAGAATCAACCGCTGTATAAATTATTGCTGGTGGAATGAAGAAAACTTTCGCCGGAGCTGACAACGGAGGAACCGCTATGTCACATGATCCTTTCCAGGACCGCGAAGCAGAAAAGTACGCGAATCCTATCCCAAGCCGCGAGTTCATCATCGAACACTTAACAAAACGCGAAAAACCCGCCAATCGTGAAGAACTTGCCGTTGAATTAAATATAGAAGGTGAAGAGCAAATTGAAGCCCTTCGCCGCCGTCTGCGCGCTATGGAGCGTGACGGTCAGTTGGTCTTTACCCGCCGCCAGTGCTATGCACTGCCAGAACGTCTCGACCTGCTGAAAGGCGTCGTTATCGGTCACCGCGATGGTTACGGCTTCCTGCGCGTCGAAGGGCGTAAAGACGATCTGTACCTTTCCTCTGAACAGATGAAAATGTGCATCCACGGCGACCAGATTTTGGCTCAGCCACTGGGGGCCGATCGTAAAGGCCGTCGCGAAGCGCGTGTAGTGCGTGTGCTGGTGCCAAAAAACAGCCAGATTGTCGGTCGTTACTTTACCGATGCCGGTGTGGGCTTTGTGGTGCCTGACGACAGCCGTATGAGCTTCGACATCCTCATCCCACCGGAAGAGGTGATGGGCGCGCGAATGGGCTTTGTGGTAGTGGTTGAACTCACCCAACGCCCAACGCGCCGCACCAAAGCGATCGGTAAAATCGTAGAAGTGCTGGGCGATAACATGGGTACCAGCATGGCCGTTGACATGGCGCTGCGTACGCATGAAATACCTTACGTCTGGCCGCATGCGGTGGAAGAGCAGGTCAAAGACCTGAAAGAACAGGTGCCAGAAGAGGCCAAAGTCGGTCGCGTGGACTTGCGTGATTTGCCGCTGGTGACCATCGATGGCGAAGATGCGCGTGACTTCGATGACGCCGTGTTCTGCGAGAAGAAACGCGGCGGCGGCTGGCGTTTGTGGGTGGCGATTGCTGACGTCAGCTATTATGTTCGCCCTAACACGCCGCTCGATGCCGAAGCGCGCAGTCGCGGTACGTCGGTGTACTTCCCGTCGCAGGTCGTGCCGATGCTGCCAGAAGTGCTCTCCAATGGCCTGTGTTCTCTGAACCCGCAGGTTGACAGGCTGTGTATGGTCTGCGAAATGACCATCTCCACCAAAGGGCGCTTAACCGGCTACAAATTCTATGAAGCGGTGATGAGCTCTCATGCCCGTCTGACCTACACCAAGGTCTGGCATATGCTGCAGGGCGATCAGGAGTTGCGCGAGCAGTATGCGCCGCTGGTCAAACACATCGAAGAGCTGCACCATCTCTACAAAACCCTGGAGCAAGCGCGTGAAGAGCGCGGCGGGATCTCCTTTGAGAGTGAAGAAGCCAAATTCATCTTTAACGCTGAGCGCCGTATCGAACGTATCGAGCAGACCCAGCGTAACGATGCGCACAAGCTTATCGAAGAGTGCATGATTTTAGCCAACATCTCGGCGGCGCGTTTCGTTGAGAAAGCCAAAGAGCCTGCGCTGTTCCGTATCCACGATAAGCCGACGACCGAAGCCATCACCTCTTTCCGTTCAGTGCTGGCAGAGCTGGGTCTTGAGCTGCCGGGCGGTAGCAAGCCAGAGCCGCGCGATTATGCCGAACTCTTGACCGCGATCGCCGATCGTCCTGATGCAGAAATGCTGCAAACCATGCTGCTGCGTTCGATGAAACAGGCGATTTACGATCCGGAAAACCGCGGTCACTTTGGCCTGGCGCTGCAGTCATACGCGCACTTTACTTCACCGATCCGTCGTTATCCGGATCTGTCGCTGCACCGCGCCCTTAAATATCTGGTGGCGCAAGAGCAGGGGCATAAGGGCAACACCACCGAAACCGGCGGCTACCATTATTCCATGGAAGAGGTGCTGCAATTGGGTCAGCACTGTTCCATGGCGGAACGTCGCGCCGATGAAGCAACGCGTGATGTTGCTGACTGGCTGAAGTGTGACTTTATGCTGGATCAGGTGGGTAACGTCTTTAAAGGCGTGATCGCCAGCGTGACCGGTTTTGGTTTCTTCGTCCGTCTCGATGAGCTGTTCATTGATGGTCTGGTGCATGTCTCCTCGCTGGACAACGATTACTATCGTTACGACCAGGTAGGACAGCGTCTGACCGGTGAGTCCGGCGGTCAAACGTATCGTCTGGGCGATCGCGTCGAAGTGCGCGTTGAAGCCGTGAACATGGACGAACGTAAGATTGATTTCAGCCTGATTTCAAGCGAACGCGCGCCGCGTAATGTGGGTAAAACCGCGCGTGAAAGTGCGAAAAAAGGGTCTGGCGGTAAGAGCAACGGCAAACGTCGTCAGTCCGGCAAAAAGGTGAACTTCGAGCCAGACAGCGCTTTCCGGGGTGACAAAGGCAAAGCGGCACCTAAACAGCCAAAATCTCCGCAAGCCCCAAAAGCGAAAGCGGAGAAAGGCGCGAAAAAACCGTCGGCTAAAACGCAAAAAATAGCTGCTGCCACCAAAGCAAAACGCGCAGCGAAGAAAAAAATCGCTGAGTAATTTTTACCCTCATTCCCTTGGAAGCATTTCCGCCCTCTCCCTGTGGGAGAGGGCCGGGGTGAGGGGAATCCGTTAACAGAGTGAAAGACGAGTCCATTAATGAGTGAAATGATTTACGGCATCCATGCGGTGCAGGCCCTGCTGGAGCGCGCTCCAGAGCGTTTTCAGGAAGTGTTTATTCTGAAAGGCCGTGAGGACAAACGTCTGCTCCCGCTGATCCATGCGCTTGAAGCTCAGGGCGTAGTGATTCAGCTGGCCAGCCGTCAGTTCCTCGACGAGAAAAGTGAAGGCGCGGTACACCAGGGGATCATTGCCCGTGCGAAACCGGGTCGTCAGTACCAGGAAAACGATCTGCCGGATTTGATTGCCCAGTTGGATAACCCGTTCTTCCTGATCCTCGACGGCGTGACCGATCCGCACAACCTCGGCGCGTGTCTGCGTAGTGCTGATGCAGCAGGTGTGCATGCGGTGATCGTTCCACGAGATCGTGCGGCACAGCTGAATGCGACGGCGAAGAAAGTGGCCTGTGGCGCAGCGGAAAACGTTCCGTTGATCCGCGTGACCAATCTGGCGCGCACCATGCGTCAGCTGCAGGAAGAGAATATCTGGATCGTTGGTACGGCGGGTGAAGCCGATCATACCGTTTATCAGAGTAAAATGACCGGCCGTCTGGCGCTGGTGATGGGTGCAGAAGGCGAAGGTATGCGTCGTCTGACTCGCGAGCATTGCGATGAGCTGATTAGCATCCCGATGGCGGGGAGCGTGTCGTCTCTGAACGTCTCCGTTGCGACAGGTATTTGCCTGTTTGAAGCGGTTCGTCAGCGCACGAAATAAACAGTAAGGCCGTCCACAGGACGGCCTTACTGTTTTCTTTCTTTCCCACTGGGAAAGCGCCGGAGTGAGGGCCCCAGACGGTGGCAACCTTACTCCTCTAACGACCGCAAATGGTCATCTTTATTGAGCGTCATCAGCGCCGCCATGCTGACCACCGCCGTCGCCATCACGTAGTACGCCGGAATATCGAGATTCCCCGTCTGTTTGATCAAGCCTGTTATGATTAAGCCCGCACAGCCTGAGAAAATCGCGTTCGACAGCGAATACGCCAGTCCAAGCCCTGTGTAACGCACGCGCGTCGGGAACATCTCCGAGAGCATTGCAGGCCCTGGCCCTGCCAGCATCCCCACCAGTCCGCCAGCAATCAGAACCACAATGGCTTTAATGGCCAGCGTGCTGGATTCTGCCTGCAACACTTTGAGCAGCGGCAGCGCCAGAATCAGTAATAGCCCAGTGGCGATGAGCATCACCGTGCGCCGACCGATTTTGTCGCTCAATATCCCCGATGGAATAATGGTCAGCGCAAATCCGACATTCGAGATCACGGCAATCAGCAGCGCCTGGTTAAAGCCAGTATGCAGCGCCGACTGTAAATAGGTGGGCATGATGACCAGATAGGTATAGCCCGCAGCCGACCACACCATCACGCGTCCTATCCCCATCACGATCGCTTTGAGCGTTTCCGCAGTCTGCGCCTTCGCAACGACCGGTTTTTCCTGCTGTTTCACAAAGCTTGGCGTCTCTTCCATGCTCACCCGCAGCCACAGGGCGACCACGCCCATCGGCAGCGCGAGGAAGAACGGAATGCGCCAGCCCCAGTCATGCAGCGCTTCGGGCGTGAGGACGGCGGAAAGCAGCGCCACGATCCCCGCACCGGCTAGTAGACCCAGTGCCACGGTAAAGGACTGCCACGCACCGTAAAGCCCGCGTTTGCCGCGTGGAGCGAATTCGGTCATCAGCGACACCGCGCCGCCGTATTCACCACCCGCAAACAGCCCCTGTAAAATGCGCAGACCGGTGATAATCAGCGGAGCGGCAATGCCAATACTGGCGTAGACCGGCACGACACCAATCGCCGCCGTCGCGAGGGTCATCAGCACCAATACGATGATCAGTGTCGGCTTACGCCCAATACGGTCGCCTATTCGCCCGAACACCACCGCGCCCAACGGGCGGAAGAAAAACGCAATCGCGAACGAAGCGTAGGTGAGAATCAGGCCGGTTGTTCCCGCTTCACCTTCAAGCTGGAAGAAATTTTTCGCAATAACGGTGGCCATAAAGCCATACACCGCAAACTCATACCATTCGATAAAGTTACCAATAGAGCCTGCAATTAAAGCGCGCTTATGCGCATCCGGCGCACGTTGGGAAGATTGCATAATGATTCTCTTCTGGAAGGTGAGAATAAATTATTCAACAGAATCGCCGGAGTGAAATAGTTTATTCTTATATTGTGTGACCTGTTTCACGAATGATCTCAGCAAGATCGCTGCCTTGTGACCCGACTCCCATGCAGCCTTCGCGCAGGTTGTCCATAATGACCTTCATTGCCATTGAAGGAGGGACGCACCATGCACTGGCAGACTCATACTGTTTTTAATCAGCCGTTACCCCTTTCCAACAGTAATCTGTTTCTTTCCGATTGCGCGCTGCGTGACGCCGTCATCCGAGAGGGGGCGGAGTGGGACATGGAGCTGCTCGCCAGCATCGGCCAGCAGCTAGGCACGGCGGAATCACTGGAGCTTGGCAGGCTCGCCAATGCAAATCCCCCTGAACTTTTACGCTACAACGCCGCGGGTGAGCGGCTGGACGATGTACGTTTTCATCCGGCGTGGCATCTGCTCATGCAGGGACTGTGTGCGAATCGGGTCCATAACCTGGCGTGGGAAGATCAGGCTCGCAAGGGATCGTTTGTCGCGCGCGCGGCACGGTTCATTCTCCATGCCCAGGTGGAAGCCGGAACGCTTTGCCCAGTCACCATGACGTTTGCCGCGACGCCGTTGTTACAGCACTCCCTCCCTAAACCTTTTCACGACTGGCTGACGCCGCTGATGAGCGATCGTTACGATCCGCATATCGCGCCTGGCGGGCAAAAACGCGGACTCCTGATCGGGATGGGAATGACCGAAAAACAGGGCGGCTCAGATGTACTGAGCAACACCACGCGTGCCGAAAAATGCAGCGACGGCAGCTATCGGCTGGTGGGGCATAAATGGTTTTACTCAGTGCCTCAAAGCGATGCGCATCTGGTGCTGGCGCAGGCGAAAGGAGGGCTTTCATGCTTTTTCGTCCCGCGCATATTGCCTGACGGGCAGCGCAACGCTGTTCGGCTGGAACGCCTGAAAGATAAGCTCGGCAATCGCTCAAACGCCAGCAGCGAAGCGGAGTTTATGGACGCTTCCGGTTGGATTGTAGGGGAAGAGGGCGAAGGCGTACGCCAGATCCTCAAAATGGGGGGCCTGACGCGCTTTGACTGCGCGCTGGGTAGCCACGGGCTGATGCGCCGTGCGCTCTCTGTTGCGCTGTACCACGCCCACCAGCGCCAGACGTTTGGCAAAAATCTGGTCGATCAGCCGCTGATGCGCGAAGTGCTGAGCCGCATGGCGTTGCAGCTCGAAGGGCAAACCGCGCTGCTGTTCCGTCTGGCGCGTGCCTGGGATCAGCGCGAGGATCAGAAGGAAATAGCCTGGGCGCGGCTCTTTACACCCGCCGCGAAATTCAGCGTCTGCAAAGCGGGGATCCCCTTTGTGGCGGAAGCGATGGAAGTGCTGGGCGGCGCAGGCTATTGCGAAGAGAGTGAATTGCCGCGTCTTTACCGCGAAATGCCGGTGAACAGCATCTGGGAAGGGTCGGGCAACATTATGTGCCTGGATGTTTTGCGCGTCCTGGCGAAGCAGCCTGCCATTCTCGACGTATTACAGGAGGATTTTGCCCAGGTAAAAGGGCAAGACCGACATTTTGATCGCAGCTGGCGACAACTGCTGCAAAAGCTACGTAAGCCGCAGGAGTCACAGGGGCGGGAGATCACCCAGCAGATATTTTTGCTGGGCGCAGGCGCACAGATGCTACGGCACGCTTCGCCCCCGGTGGCGCAGGCGTGGTGCCGCATGATGCTGGATGCCCGTGGCAGCCTGGTGCTCAGCGAGCAGGTCAAAAATGACCTGCTGCTGCGCGCCACGGGACGGGTGGTTTAGTGTTTTAAGCGGAAAATGCTGACCACTTCAGCCAGGTGCGATCCCTTCTCACGCAGCGTTTGTGCAGTTTGCTCGCTGCGTGAAACGCGATCGGCGTTGATATGCGACGCTTCGCCAATGTGGGTCATCGCCAGGTTGACCTGATGGATGCCCGCAGATTGCTCATGTGACGCGTGGTTAATCTCGGTTACCAGCTGGTTGATGTTATCGATATGCACAATGATCGACTCCATCGCGTGCTGGGTTTGTTCGGAAAGCTGGTGGCCTTCGCTCACTTTTTTCAGCGTGTCGCCAATCAACTGCTCGATTTCTTTCACCGCGTTGGCACTGCGGGCGGCCAGCGCACGCACTTCCTGGGCGACAACGGCAAAACCTTTGCCGTGCTCACCCGCACGCGCGGCTTCCACCGCGGCGTTCAGCGCCAGAATATTGGTCTGAAACGCAATCGATTCGATCACGCGTGTGATGTCTTCAATACGTTTCGATGCGTCGCGAATATCATCCATGGTGGCGACCGCGTTTCCGACGGTTTCGCCACCGTGATGCACGGCGCGTGAGGTCTCACCAACCAGCTGCTGCGTTTGCTCCATGTTCGCCGCATTTTGCTGCACAGTTGCCGCAAGTTGTTCCATACTCGCCGACGTTTCTTCAACGCTACTCGCCTGCTTATTTATTTGCTCAGAGATTTCTCCGGTATCGGAAGCCAGCGCGTTAGTCCCCTGGTGGATTTCACCTGCCGCTTCACGAACCTGCTGAACGATCTGCTGCAATCCAGCGCCAATGCCGTTAATCGCGCCAATCAACTGGCCGACTTCATCCTGACGTGTGACCGGGAGTTCCGCCCGCAGATCGCCCGCGGCGTATTGACGAGCCAAATCGATGACGTCGCGCAGTGGACGGGTTAACCAGCGACGGATAATCACAACGAACAGTGCGGCAAACAGCGCAGATAGTACGATTCCCGCCAGCAGGAAGCGATCGCGCAAGGCGTTGACGTTGGCCAGCAACACGGATTTATCCACTTCACCAATGATCGTCCAGTTCCAGCCTGGCAACGGGGTATACGCCATTTTAAGGGTACGCCCATCGTCGCTTTGACGTTCCAGGGTGCCGGATTTTCCGCTCAGAAGCTGTTGCTGAATTTCGTTATCCCACTTCGGCAATTTTCCTTCTTCGCTAGAGTGGAACAGATACTGCCCGCGCGTTTTGCCGTTGCCGCGATCTAACACATAGAAATGACCGCTGTCGCCGAGGCGGCGATTCAGGATCTTTTCACGCATCACGTTCCAGGAATTCGTGATATCGACCCCGACAAAAACGATCGCAATGACCTGGCCGCTCGCATCTTTGACCGGCTGATACTGGGTGATGTAGCGCTTACCAAACAGCAAAGCCAGACCGCGATAGACTTCGCCATTGGTCACGGAGCCAAATGCGGCGCTGGAATTATCCAGCACGGTACCGATGGCGCGATCGCCGTTTTCTTTACGCAGCGACGTCGCTACACGAATAAAGTCATTACCGCTGCGGACAAACAGGGTTGAAATCGCACCGGTACGATTCAGGAAATCATCAGAGAAGGCATTGTTTTCGTGGAGTTCGGTGTCACCCCCTTTCAGCAAAGGTGCATTTTGCCCGTTAATGGTACGCATTTGACTGGCATCGCTGCTCAGCGGCTGGGGCAGAAATGTGCCAAAGAGTTTGGTGTAGCTCTCGACTTCTTCGCTGAGGCTGGTGTTGAACATCTGGACCATATCCACCATGCCCGTGGACTGATTATGCAGATCTTCCACCGCAAGGGCTTCGAGCTGTTGGCTGGCTTTTTGACTCAGGAGAAAGGTGAATAACAGGAAGAGCGTAGCAACGCTCGTACCGGTAAGCAGCGAAAGCTTGGTGCCCAAACCAGAACGGCGGAAAAAATTGATCATAAATTGCTCATTGTCGAAAAGGTATGGCAGTTCAACGGCAGAGCGGGGATAACATTTACCAAACTTATGTAACAAAATGTTACATTGATGCGATGAATGAGCAACAGTCAGGGTAAACGATTTGTAGAAATAGAAAAGCCACTAATATTAAGTGGCTTTTATGGACGGGCTTCAGGTGTAGAGAATAGCTTGCACTCGCCACTGGTCGGCATGTCGGTCCTCCTGCATCTGGACGATGCGATACCAGGAAGCACCTTGCTCATCCGCTTTTAAGGCAATCACACGTTCAACATCTTGCGGGCTCCCTGAAATGTTAGTCACGGAGATCAGACCCATTTCATTTAAGCCTGTGACGCAATCCGCACTGGCAAATTCCGCTGACTGCGCGGTGGTGCTCATCAGTCCCGCTGAGAGCAGCAGTGAGGTCAAAGCAAGAGATCGTTTCATTGTCAGCTCCATTTCACATGTCTCCGGTATCCGCCGGGCAATCCTTCGCAAATAAACTCACTTCCTATGTCACAGGCATGGAGTTTATTGTGGACAGGAAAACGTCTATGGACGCAAAGCAGTGTAAATGTCGTTTAAATGCTGACAGTTATTTGCGGTACAAAATGGCTTGTGAGTACCACTGTCCCGTTATGATTGTTTCATCAATCATAATGATGACGTAATAATCTGCTTTCGCAGCGACAGCTTTGGCTTTTATTTCATCCTCTGCATCCGCCGGTGAACCGCGAACTAACGCACTGACGGTACCCAGTCGTTGTAATCCTTCGGTCTGATTACGGCGAATTTCCTGAGGATGATCGGTAGCCGCGGGAGCGGGTTGCGGTGTGCCTTGCAACGCGCTACAGCCCATTAATAGCGACACCAGCAATAAAGCAGCGAACCTGCGCATAACCATATCTCGTTTCCTGATAGTCATAGTGTAGATGTCTGCGAATTTCCTTTTGGGGGAATGTTCCCAAACTGTTATCTGTGACGTAAATTTCGAATGAAAATGTCGTGAAAGCGTAATCCAGTTCTCAACATTATGAATCACCCATCAGACAAGAGGATCGACCATGATTGAACTCACAACGCAGCGGCTTGGCGAACACGAAATTCTACACGCTTTTCCGGCGGGAATGCGTGAGCAGCCGTTGCCGGTTGTTATTTTTTATCATGGCTTTACGTCATCAAAACTGGTGTACAGCTATTTTGCTGTGGCATTGGCGCAGGCAGGCTTTCGGGTCGTGATGCCTGATGCTCCCGATCATGGCGCGCGATATTCAGGTGATGAACAGACGCGATTGGGCCAGTTCTGGCCCATTCTGCACGGCAATCTGCTGGAGTTCAGCGGATTACGTGATGCGGTGTATCAGGCGGGGTGGGTTGCTGATGACCGACTGGCCGTTGCCGGAGCATCAATGGGTGGCATGACTGCCTTGGGCATCATGACGCGTTACCCGGAAGTGAAATGCGTCGCGAGCCTGATGGGATCGGGCTTTTTCACCACGCTTGCTCACACGCTTTTTCCGCCGACGGGTGATGTTGACGCGATGGTTTCTCAACTCACTGACTGGGAGGTCACGCATGCGCTGCCGCGTCTGGCCGATCGCCCACTGCTGCTCTGGCATGGCGAAGCGGATGACGTCGTACCTGCTGGCGAGACGTTCCGTTTGCAGCAAGCCTTGATTCGCGATGGGCTGGATAAAAATCTAACGTGTTTGTGGGAAGCGGGTGTTAAGCATCGCATCACACCCACGGCGCTGGATGCCACGGTTGCGTTCTTCCAAAAGCATCTTTAAAAGCGCGGGTTTGACGCCATGGGCGCAAAAAAAAAAGCCCCCGGGCAGGGGGCAAGTCAAACTAGGACTATGTTCTCGTTTTTGGCTTTCCTGGTGCTAACGTTAAGTCTTATCGGTAGATATCTGCGCTTGCATGCATATTGCCGTTGCTACCGGGTTCGCGTGTTAAAACTACATGGTAATACGCCGCACCCTGTGCGTCGGTCTCTTCATTAAGCGCCTGATCTGCTTCACTTTCAGTGGCGAAATTATGATTAATGTAAATCACGCCTAAGCTGTGCACATCATCCATATTTTTAGCCTGTTGGCTGTCTACTTTGATGGCTGCCATCGCGTTTGTACTCAGCACAAGCGCAGCCAAAATGACTATTGCGATGTTTTTCATGATCTGTACTCCACGACAACATGCTGTTTGCGGTTTTGCCTCTCCTGTCGTGTCTGGATGGGGTCTGATTAAAGTGTAATCGCTTATCTGGCGGGAAATCGCGACCATTTCTGATGCTGTTGTTCAAAAAAATGGCGCTTTCAGATGTGATTAATTTTAAATCATCCACTTAGACTGGCTTTACGCTTTGTGCGAATTAATTGTGCATTCAGCTTGAGTTTATGGGGCTTCGCAATTAGAATGGCGCGTCAATTTTTCAGCCGACCTTTAACAACGTTCCTTGCCTCCATGGGCCTCGGCTGACCCAGACAGGAGGCTGAATAATCCGTAAGGAGCAATTCGATGCGTCATTACGAAATCGTTTTTATGGTCCATCCTGACCAGAGCGAACAGGTTCCGGGTATGATCGAACGCTACACTGGTGCAATCACTGCAGCAGAAGGCACGATCCACCGTCTGGAAGACTGGGGTCGCCGTCAGCTGGCTTATCCGATCAACAAACTGCACAAAGCGCACTACGTTCTGCTGAACGTTGAAGCTCCGCAGGAAGCGATCGATGAGCTGGAAACTAACTTCCGCTTTAACGACGCCGTTATCCGCAGCATGGTAATGCGTACTAAAAACGCAGTTACTGAAGCATCTCCGATGGTTAAAGCGAAAGACGAGCGCCGTGAGCGTCGCGATGATTTCGCAAACGAAACCGCAGATGATTCTGATGCTGGGGATTCTGAAGAGTAATTTCTGATGACCAACCGTCTGGTGTTGTCCGGTACCGTGTGCAGGACCCCCCTTCGTAAGGTCAGCCCATCAGGAATTCCTCATTGCCAGTTCGTGCTTGAGCATCGTTCTGTGCAAGAGGAAGCCGGGTTTCACCGGCAGGCGTGGTGCCAAATGCCCGTTATTATTAGCGGACACGAAAACCAGGCCATTACTCACAGTATAACGGTCGGTAGCGCAGTAACCGTTCAGGGGTTCATTTCTTGCCACAAGGCAAAGAACGGTCTGAGCAAAATGGTTCTGCATGCCGAGCAGATTGATTTGATAGATTCTGGAGACTAGCCATATGGCACGTTATTTCCGTCGTCGCAAGTTCTGCCGTTTCACCGCGGAAGGCGTTCAAGAGATCGACTATAAAGATATCGCAACGCTGAAAAACTACATCACCGAAAGCGGTAAGATTGTCCCAAGCCGTATCACCGGTACTCGTGCAAAATATCAGCGTCAGCTGGCTCGCGCTATCAAACGCGCTCGCTACCTGTCTCTGCTGCCGTACACTGATCGTCATCAGTAATCGGGCACAGTCCATTAATACGACTTTAAGAGGATAAGGTAATGCAAGTTATTCTGCTTGATAAAGTAGCAAACCTGGGCAGCCTGGGTGATCAGGTTAACGTTAAAGCGGGCTACGCTCGTAACTTCCTGGTTCCACAGGGTAAAGCTGTTCCTGCTACTAAGAAAAACGTAGAGTTTTTCGAAGCACGTCGTGCTGAACTGGAAGCCAAACTGGCTGACGTTCTGGCGGCTGCTAACGCTCGCGCTGAAGCAATCAACGCACTGGGCACCGTTACTATCGCGTCTAAATCTGGCGACGAAGGTAAACTGTTCGGTTCTATCGGTACTCGCGACATCGCTGATGCTGTAACTGCAGCTGGCGTTGAAGTGGCTAAGAGCGAAGTTCGCATGCCGAACGGCGTTCTGCGTACCACTGGTGAGCACGAAGTGGACTTCCAGGTTCACAGCGAAGTGTTCGCTAAACTGGTAGTAAACGTTGTAGCTGAGTAATTTATTACTGAGTTAGCGTAAAAGCGCCGGCCTTGTGCCGGCGTTTTGCTTTTTGTCTCACCGCACCTCTCACAACTCTCCCTATAGGGTAGCAATTGCTGCCGCAATCTCTGATAATAAATTGAAACGTCATTTTATTTTTGAGATTCGCCATGAACTCCGCTCCGCCTGTGCCCGTTTTTGCCCGTAAAAATGTTGCTTATGCTTGCGCGACGCTCTGTTGTCTGCTGTGGGGTAGCTCTTATCCGGCAATAAAAAGCGGGTATGAACTCTTCCAGATAGCCACCGACGACATCCCGTCAAAAGTCGTATTCGCAGGGTATCGTTTTCTCTTTGCTGGCCTGTTGTTGCTGATTTTTGCGCTTGCCCAGCGTAAACCCATCGCCAGACTCACGCCGCGGCAATTTGGGCAACTGTCCCTGCTGGGGCTGACGCAAACCACGATTCAGTACACGTTCTTTTATATTGGTCTTGCGTATACCACGGGTGTGAAAGGTTCAATCATGAACGCCACCGGGACTTTTTTCAGCGTCCTGCTGGCACACTTTATCTACCAAAACGACAAGCTCAGCTATAACAAAACCATTGGCTGTATTCTGGGGTTTGCGGGCGTGATGCTGGTGAACTTCAACAGTGGATTGATGGATTTTAGCTTTGTCTGGAACGGCGATGGCTTTGTGATTCTGGCCGCCTTTATCCTCTCTGCCGCCACGTTGTACGGGAAACGTATCTCTCAAACGGTCGATCCGACCGTGATGACCGGCTGGCAACTGGCGATTGGCGGACTGGTGCTGGTTGTGGGCGGCTACTCGACGGGCGGAACGCTGGAAGTACACAGCATTGAGGCCGTCGCGATTTTGGGTTACCTGACGCTGTTATCGTCAGTCGCTTTTGCGCTGTGGAGTGTGCTGTTGAAAGTTAACCGCGTCAGCATGATCGCCCCATTCAACTTTGTCGTACCGGTGGCCGGGACGGTGCTGTCCGCTATTTTCCTGGGCGAAAACATTCTGGACATCAAATATGCCATCGCGCTGGTACTGGTGTGTTCAGGGATCTGGTGGGTGAATAAGGTCAGTAAAAAAACAGTCTAAAAAGTCTGCCCGGTGAACGTCACGTCACCGGGCGGAGAATTATTTCGCGCGAATAAAACTGCCGTCAGTCTGGCGAGTGAACAACACCTGTTCGCCATTTCCGGTATCAATCGTCAAACCCGTCACCACGCCGCTGGCATTCTGGCGAATCTGCACCATCTGACCGTTTTGTAAATTGCTAAGCGGTTTCCCTGCACCTTCTACTTGCACCATGGAATAGACATCAGTCGGTGGCAAATTGTGGTCGCGGAACAACTGCGCCATTGTTTTCCCAGGCTCAACGCGATACGAACGCCATTGCTGTTCGATACCCGAAGGTTGCTGGGCCTGTGGTGCGGCTACTTGTTCCTGAGGCTGTTCGTCCTGGATTGGTTCAGGCTCTACCGGCGCAACTTGGCCGGGATCGTTTGACGGCGTCACCAGCTGTGTCTGCATGGGCTGCTGATCGCGTTGTGGTTGTGATTGCGACTGGATATCCAGCTGCGCGTTGCGACTCGCTGGTACGGTATCGCTGTCATCGCCAGAAGGAAGCAGGAAGCCTACCACCACCAGCAGGGCGGCAATGATGATGCCTCTGCGATGGAGGTTCGGCAGCGGGTCCATGATGCGAAAATTATCTGGCGCATGCCAGATTTTCGCCAGGGTAGGTTTCAGTTCAAATCGCCCGGGCATGGCTCTCCTCCTGCTCCGCGTCTTTTACCCGTCATCCACGGGTCGATATCCTGTCTCAGAAGTATAGTTCGCTAACTGCCTGAATGGCGTAGCAAAGCCGCCTTCACTGTCCCACGTTTGGGAAAAATCCTGGTAAGCCCTATTGTTTCTGTTTCGCGGCGGTTTGTCATCTTAACTTAAGACAAAGTTTTACCCGTAAGGGCGTGGCTGCTATGCTGCCCGCTACTTTAAATGTGATGGAAGGAAACCCCCCATGACCACCCCGACTTTTGACACTATCGAAGCGCAGGCAAGCTACGGTATCGGTTTGCAGGTAGGACAGCAGTTGAGCGAATCCGGCCTGGAAGGACTGTTACCTGAAGCGCTGGTGGCGGGTATCGCTGACGCGCTGGAAGGCAAACAGCCGGCAGTGCCAGTCGACGTTGTTCATCGCGCACTGCGTGAAATTCACGAGCGTGCTGATGCCGTTCGTCGCGAGCGTTTTGAAGAAATGGCGGCTGACGGCGTGAAATATCTCGAAGAAAACCGTGAGCGCGAAGGCGTGAACATCACCGAATCTGGCCTGCAGTTCCGCGTGATCACTCAAGGTGAAGGCGCAATCCCGGCTCGCAGCAACCACGTTCGCGTGCACTACACCGGTAAACTGATCGACGGTACCGTGTTCGATAGCTCCGTTGCGCGTGGCGAGCCGGCTGAATTCCCGGTTAACGGCGTGATTCCTGGCTGGATCGAAGCGCTAACCCTGATGCCTGTTGGCTCTAAATGGGAACTGACGATCCCACAAAACCTGGCATACGGTGAGCGTGGCGCGGGTGCCTCTATCCCACCATTCAGCACCCTGGTATTTGAAGTCGAGTTGCTGGAAATCCTGTAATCGACGTGCATTTCCTCTTCCGCTTTGGGAGAGGAAATGCGTGATAAAACCTAAAGTTACAGCGATATCAACATTTTATTTTGCATATGCACACTTTGCGTGTATTTTTGTGAGCTGTTTTGCATTGTACAAGTGATATGACACTCACTTTAAACATATTGTTAACATAATATCTAATTCACAGTATTCATCCTGCCGATTCTTACCTACTATCGACGAGTCCTTGTATAGGGATCGTTGCATTTTGACGTCATTAAAGGCCAGAAGAGCCTAAACAACACAGACAGGTACAACAGGAAAATCACATGGTAGATCAGGTTAAAGTCGTCGCCGCTGAAGAGGCTTCGTCTGAACAGTCGCTGCGGCGCAATCTCACAAACCGTCATATTCAGCTTATCGCCATCGGCGGTGCCATTGGCACCGGGCTGTTTATGGGGTCGGGTAAAACCATCAGCCTTGCCGGGCCATCGATCATATTCGTCTATATGATCATCGGTTTTATGCTTTTCTTCGTGATGCGGGCAATGGGTGAATTGCTGCTCTCGAATCTCGAGTACAAATCGTTTAGCGATTTTGCCTCCGATCTGCTCGGACCGTGGGCGGGCTATTTTACCGGCTGGACTTACTGGTTCTGCTGGGTGGTAACCGGAATGGCCGATGTCGTCGCCATTACCGCGTATGCGCAATTTTGGTTCCCCGGATTGTCTGACTGGGTCGCGTCGCTGGCGGTGATCGTGCTGTTACTGAGCCTCAACCTTGCGACCGTCAAAATGTTCGGTGAGATGGAGTTCTGGTTTGCGATGATCAAAATCGTCGCGATCGTCGGCCTGATCGTGGTGGGTCTGGTGATGATACTGACGCACTTCCAGTCACCAACCGGCGTTCAGGCATCGTTTACCCATCTGTGGAACGACGGCGGCTGGTTCCCGAAAGGCCTGAGCGGATTCTTCGCAGGCTTCCAGATTGCGGTGTTTGCTTTTGTGGGCATCGAACTGGTGGGGACAACGGCGGCGGAAACCAAAGATCCTGAAAAATCGCTACCGCGCGCCATTAACTCGATTCCGATTCGCATCATTATGTTCTATGTGTTCGCGCTGATCGTGATCATGTCCGTGACGCCATGGGGTTCCGTGGTGCCAACAAAGAGCCCGTTCGTCGAGCTGTTCGTACTGGTGGGACTGCCCGCTGCGGCAAGCCTGATTAACTTCGTGGTGCTGACCTCTGCGGCGTCTTCTGCGAACAGCGGCGTGTTCTCCACCAGCCGTATGCTGTTTGGCCTGGCGCAGGAAGGTGTGGCACCCGGCGCATTCGCTAAGCTGTCTAAGCGTGCGGTTCCCGCGAAAGGGCTGACCTTCTCCTGCATCTGCCTGCTGGGCGGTGTGGTGATGCTTTACGTCAATCCGAGCGTGATCGGCGCGTTTACCATGATCACCACGGTATCCGCGATTCTGTTCATGTTTGTCTGGACGATCATTCTTTGCTCGTACCTTGTGTACCGCAAACAGCGTCCGCAGCTGCATGCGTCATCCAAATACAAAATGCCGCTCGGCAAACTGATGTGCTGGGTGTGTATGGCGTTCTTTGTCTTTGTGCTGGTATTGCTGACGCTGGAGGATGATACCCGTCAGGCGCTGATGGTCACGCCGCTGTGGTTCATTGCGCTGGGTCTCGGCTGGCTGTTTATCGGTAAGAAACGTATGGCCGGTATGCGCTAAAGAAAAAAGGCCACGCGAGGTGGCCTAAAGCAAGGACTTCCAACAAGACGCTCTCGGGCGTCTTTTTTTATTCGCCTGCGAGGGCTCGCGGGAATAAGACGTTGTTTTCGAGGCTGATGTGTTCCATCAGATCGTCGATCAATTCGTTAATGCCGTTATACATCGCTTTCCAGGTGGTACACGCGTCCGCGGGCGGCGTCACGTTATCGGTGGTGTGTTTAATCACTTCGAGCAGTTCGCCCGCATCGTCATGCTCACTTTCCATCACGCTGATAGGCCCCATCGCCTGGCTACCCATTCCCTGTTTAATCATCGGGAACAGGATTTGCTCTTCTTTCATCATGTGGCTGGAGAGTTCTTCGTGCAGCATGGTCAGGTATTTTGCCAGTCCGCGCGGGACAGAGGCTTTATCGGCATGCACGCGCTCGACTTTCGTCGCCTGCAAAATCAGCTCCGGCAACTGTTCGCGGTGGCGATCGTGGTAGCGCACGATGATGTGATCGATGATTTCGGCAAGCGCGACGGTACGCCAGTCTTTGTCGATGGGCTGCTCGGCCAGTTGCGCCAGTTCAGCTTCAATCGCGTCAACATCCAGCTCCTTACGCAGAGCCGCGCGTGCCAGCGTTTGTTTACCGCCGCAGCAGTAATCCATGTCGTATTTACGAAACAGCGCAGATGCGCGCGGAATGGAGAGCGCCAGCTCGCCTAAAGGTTGGTCGCGAAAGGCCATCAGCAGTTACCTCATCATCAATAATATAAGATGTATATTAAATGCACCTTTAAGTGAAGGCTATAACCCTTTAGTGGCAAAGAGTAAAGTGTGAGGTGCATCACAAATTTATTTTGAAGTATTAAGATGCTGAATGGATTTGAGAAATTCAGAAAGTGTGGGTATTAGAGAATTTACAGCGTTAAACAACCCAGCGCACCTGCCGATAGATACACGTCAGACAATATCCTGCATATAACAAAGGCATACAATGTTTAAGCGTATTAAAGTTATCACACTACTTGTTTCGGTGTTGCTGGTGCTGGGTGCCATGCAAATTATCTCTGCAGGCGTATTCATAAATGCGCTGAATAATGACAAAGACAATTTCACCGTTTCACAGGTGTCCAGTCAGAACGTTGCAGAGTTTACAGATGCATGGATCAGCCTCAACCAGGCGCGCGTAACCCTTAACCGCGGCATGCTCCGCCTGCAAAGCAGCACAGCGAGCCAGATAAACGGCGGACAGCTCAGCGAACTGGTCGCCACGGCGAAAAATCTGCTGGCGAACGCACAAGGACATTACGACAAATACTACGCCTTGCCGGAAACGCCGGGGATGGACGAAAACCTGGGTAAACAACTGGAAGAGCAATATCGCGTCTACTCTTCCACGCTGGCGCAAATGAACAGCTTGCTGGCGCAGGGTAATCTGGAAGATATGTTTAAACAGAATGCCGAGTCTAAGCAGCAGGCGATGCAAAAAGTGTATCGCGAATGGCGCGAGGCGCAGGCTAAGCTGACCAACAGAGGGATTGCGGATAACGAAAAGGACTATCAGCGCATCCTGTGGATCCTCTCTGCGATTATGATTGTGGTGGTGGGCGTGATTATCACCAGTTGGATTGCAATGCGTCGCGTGCTGCTCAAGCCGCTGGACGAGGTCATTAGCCATATCCGCGCGATTGCTGCAGGCGATCTGACGCAGCCAATCGAAGCCCACGGCAAAAACGAAATGGCCGTGCTGGGGCGCAACGTGCAGGAAATGCAAACCGCGCTGGCGAATACCGTCGGTGTCGTGCGTGAAGGCGCAGACACTATCTTTACGGGCGCAGGTGAAATTTCTGCAGGCAGCAACGATCTCTCTTCCCGTACCGAGCAGCAGGCCGCTTCTCTGGAAGAAACCGCAGCCAGCATGGAACAGCTGACCGCCACCGTGAAACAAAATGCGGACAACGCCCGTCAGGCGTCACGTCTGGCGAAAGACGCGTCCACCACCGCCAAAAAAGGCGGCAATGTGGTAGAAGGCGTGGTGCGTACGATGGATGAGATCGCCACCAGCTCCAGCAAAATTGCGCAGATCACGAACGTGATCGACGGTATCGCTTTCCAGACCAATATCCTGGCGCTCAACGCGGCGGTAGAAGCCGCACGCGCAGGCGAGCAGGGACGTGGTTTTGCGGTGGTTGCCGGTGAAGTCCGCACCCTGGCGCAGCGCAGCGCCCAGGCAGCGAAAGAGATCAAAGCGCTGATCGATGATTCCGGCGAGCGCGTCAGCGCAGGTTCCCAGCTGGTTAACGAAGCGGGCAGCACGATGGCAGAAATTGTCAGTGCCGTCACGCGCGTGACTGACATTATGGGCGAAATCGCTTCCGCCTCTGATGAGCAAAGCCGTGGTATCGACCAGGTTGGTCTGGCGGTAGCGGAAATGGATCGCGTGACGCAGCAGAACTCCTCATTGGTTGAAGAGTCAGCGGCAGCGGCCGCGGCGCTGGAAGATCAGGCTGCACGTCTGAACGAAGCGGTTGCGGTGTTTAAAATCAACCGTAGTCGGGCTGTGAAAGCCGCGCCGGTCAAAACCTTCGCAGCGAAGGTCAAGCCGACGGCAACGGTTTCTGACGGTAACTGGGAAACGTTCTAATAAGTTGCCCGGCGGCACACCGCCTGCCGGGCATTATTCAACTCAGCGAAACCGGAACGACCGTGGTTTTTTCCGGTTTTGCTTTTACCGCGATCACCACGCCAATCACCAATAGCGCAATCCCGCAGGTGGTTAACAGCGGCGGCACGCTCTCACGCATCAGGAACGTATAAAGCAAACCGGCGAGCGTTTCGAACACAATCAGCGGCCCCAAAATCACCGTCGGCAATTTCTGGCTGGCAATATTCCAGCACAGCGCACCCACCCACGAGCACAGCACGGCGATGGCGATCATCAACCCCACAAACACCCACGGCCTCGGCCCAAACGGCAGGGCAAACTCCGGCTGCTGAAGCCCTAACCATCCGCATGCGGCGAGGTAGCCCACCAGTGAGACGGGCAGCGTCACCAGCGCTTGCGCAGTCGCCCACATCATCGGGTGTTTATCTGGGTTTTCCCTCAGCCATTGGGCATTACGCAGGGCATACCACGCCCAACACACCACAGAAATCATTGCCAGCACAATGCCTGAGCCATAGCGCCATCCGCTCATATCGGCCAGTCCATGACGCAGTTCCGCAATATTCACGCACGCCAGTCCGGCCGCAATGCAGACCAGCGCGGGCAGCATTTTTGACCACGCCAGCTTGCCGTCACGATGGCTATACAGAAGGTTGGCGAACACCGGGATTACCACGGGTAACGTGCCGATAATCATGGTCGATACTGGCGCGCCGGTGCGCTGAATGGCGCTTGCCAGGCAAACGTAATAAATCAGATTCCCCATCATGGTCAGCGCCAGCGCGGTCATCCAGTCTTGACGGCGTAGCTGACGTAAACGCGCACGGCCCAGCCAGGCCAGCGGCAGAGCGATCAAGCCCAACGCAAGATAACGTCCCATCGACTGCAAAACCGCCGGGTATTCCGGCACAATCAGCGGGCCGACAAAAATCAGTCCCCACATCAAACCTGCAAGCAGGGCATACAGCACGCCGCTAATCATTTTTCCCTCCACCACCTGTAAACCTGCGTGAAGTGTAGGAAGACCAGCGCCTGGCGTATTGTATGAGATTGCGCATTAGCGCTGAGCGACCTGCTTTTGATAGCGCACGGGCGTAATACCGTAGCGATGCGTAAACGCGCGGGTGAGATGCGATTGATCGGTGAGTCCGGTCGCAGCCGCCACGTGTGCCGCGGGCATGCCGTGGGTGAGAAACGCTTTGGCGCGCCACAGACGAATCGCCATCAGCATTTGATGCGGCGTAACGTGAAAGTGCGCCTTAAACTGACGCTGGAAATGATAAGGGCTCAGCGACACCACGCGTGCCAGCTCGTCGAGCGTAACCGGATGCATATAATTGTCGTGCAGATAGTCACGCGCCTGCTCAAAGCGGTGCGCGCCTTCCTGCACCATTGGCGCATGGTGAGCCAGCGGCGTAAAGGTGTCGATCAGATCCAGCAGCAACCCTTTTTGCGCCAGCGGATCGTCCGTATGCCACAGGCCATAAATCAGCTGGCAGATTTGCTGTGAGCGTTGCGGATCGTGGCGCGTCACGTCGCTGAACCACCAGTGGCGAATACCGGTCACCTCCTCCAGTAAATCAGGCTCGAGATAAACCATACGATAGCGCCAGCCCTCGTCCGTAGCGGATTCACCGGTATGCAGCTCATCTGGATTCATGGTGACGACGGAATGGACAGGGGCGATGTATTGCGTGCCGCGATAGCGAAAGCGCTCAGCACCGGCTTCAATCGCGCCGATTCCGAAGGCTTCGTGCGTGTGAGGCTCAAAGGCGTAGCGAGAGATATGGGCGTGATACAGCTCGATGCCTGGCACCTGCGCCAGATGGCGAAAACGCGCGCTGTCTCTCTCATCGATGAACTGTTCGGGTACGCCTTGCACGGTGAGTCTCCTCCAGGGTCATCCTTTGATTATCAGAGATGACCCTGGGGGATGCCACAAAAATTAACCCGTGCTTAACCGTTACAGAATACTTTTGACGCTTTCCGCCAGCGGCGTAGTGGCGCGGCCAATCAATTTGCTCAGCGTATGGCTATCGTCAAACAGACCGCCTTTTGACGCGCCCGTGTCAGAATCGGCCAACATATCCGCCAGGCCTGCGGGTAATCCCACGCCCTTCAGCGCGGCGGCGAAATCCGCTTCGCTCATATTCTGATACGTCACGGGTTTGCCGCTCTGTTTGCTCAGCTCTGCCGCCAGCTCGCTTAAGGTCCATGCGCTGTCGCCAGCCAGTTCGTACACGTTGCCCGCGTGACCGTCTTGCGCGATGACTGTTGCCGCCGCAGCGGCGTAATCCGCACGGGTAGCCGCGGCAATTTTACCGTCGCCAGCCGCGCCGATAAACACGCCGTGTTCAATAGCGGGTGGTGCGCTTGCCAGATAGTTCTCGGTATACCAGCCGTTGCGCAGCAGGGCGTAAGGGATACCAGAATCTGCCAGCGCTTTCTCGGTCGCGACGTGTTCATCGGCAAGGCCCAGCGGCGACTTATCCGCATGCAGCAGGCTGGTGTAGGCAATAAATTTCACGCCCGCCGCTTTGGCTGCGTTGATAACATTCTTGTGCTGCGGTTCACGCTGGCCGACTTCGCTGGACGAGATCAGCAGCAGTTTTTCCACGCCAGTCAGCGCAGCGGTGAAGGCGGCCTGGTCGGTGTAATCCGCCTGACGGACGGTAATGCCTTGTTTGCTCAGCGCATCGGCTTTTGCCGGGTTACGCACGATAGCCACAATCTGACTGGCCGAAACGGTTTTAAGCAGGTGTTCGATAACGTGTTGGCCAAGCTGGCCGGTAGCGCCGGTAATCGCGATCATGAGGAACTCCTTCGTGTTTGTCTGGTGTTGTGGCACACTATCACTCAAACTAACTTATAGTAAGTACGTACAAAAAGGTAAGTATGAACTCAACCCTCCCGACGCTCAGCGAGCAAATGCGCGACGGCAATCTTTTTGCCGAGCAGTGCCCATCCCGGGACGTGCTCAAGCATGTCACCAGCCGCTGGGGCGTGCTGATTCTGGTGGCGCTGCGGCAGGGAACGCATCGGTTTAGCGATCTGCGCCGTAAAATGGGCGGCGTCAGTGAGAAAATGTTGGCGCAGTCGTTACAGGCGCTGGAGCAGGATGGGTTTGTGAATCGCGTCTCTTATCCTGTGGTGCCTCCGCACGTTGAGTATAGCCTGACGCCTCTTGGCACGGAGGTGAGCGAGAAAGTAGCCGCGCTGGCGGACTGGATTGAGGTGAACACTCCGCGAGTGCTCACTAACCGGGACGAACGCGCAGCGTAAAGTCGTTGAGGAAACATCTGCACGCCTTGCAGGGATGGCGGCGAATAAAAATGGATTTTCAGGCGCTGTGCCTGCGTCAATTTATGGCTTTTCTGGGCATTGAACGGGTGGAGTTTATCCGTGCTGAAGGTGCATCAAAAAGTGAAGACGTGAAGCAACGAGAAATATATCTGGCTATGGCGTCTTTTCCCCATGGTATTAACAATATTTTAAATCATGGGGAATGAGCTATGCTGCATGCCGTAACGTTAACGTGCTTGAGTCATGAAGAAGATATTACCCTACACGGGATGCACATTAGAAATGTGCTCATTAGGGGAATATATTCTTTTTTAAAGTAATAATGGTTACCGATTCACTATGTTCAGACTTGCTTGCAGTGAAATACTGTCAGCCGGATTGCCTTTGCCTTCTACCGTATTGGTAAAATAATTATAATCAAGCTCAATCCATTTCTGCAGTTTAGTTTCATAGTTGTCGGGATATTGTGCCTGCTCGATATCCGGTAACGTTTTGAAGTGTTCCAACACGGCGCTAAAGAAATTTGTCAGCTTTCCGCTGCTGTTATATTCAGCCATCGCTTTGGCGACAACTTCTTTTCGCCAGGCGTATTCCTGGTCGGTAGACGCTTCCCATGCGGCTCTTCTTTCGTTGGTGGTGTAGATCCCGCTGTCGTCATAAGTCACTAAGGCCAGTTTCTCGCGTGTAAAGCCAGCGAAAGGGTTTCTGCCGTCGCCATTAACAAATTTTGTGGCTTGCGCGGCTCTGGCTAAACGTTCAGGATCTGAAGAATCAGGTATTTCGGCGTTATACATCGCTCGGTTCGCGTTATATTCAGGTCCGGTAATTTTTTTAAGCAAAGTTTCTGCTTTTGCCCCTAACTCTTTTCTGCTGAGGCCCGCATTCTCCGCGTCGGCCCGACTTGCACTGTCACTGAATTGTTGAGCAAGCGAGGAAAGAACAACGTCTTTTTTGGTCGTCATGTCGACCTTATCGGCTGTATTACCGGCTCTCTCTGGCTGCATCATGGTGCGCCTGTTATCCGTTGAATCATTATTGAGACTCGATTTACTTCCGACAGGGTTGAGCATAGGTGTCTTTCCTTTTGCTGCGGCTACACCTGCAGCGCTATTATCCATCGCTAATAAAGAGTATATCGGTCAACCGTCAATAATCTTTAATTCCGTTTCTCCTGAATGTGTCGTCGTTTTCGCTGAAAAATGGCATTTAAAATCATGAAGTGACTCAATGATAAAAACGCATCCTTAGAAGGTGCGCGCTTAAAAACGGGCAGGATAAGGTTATTTTTCATCGTATGCGTAAAGCGCTATCCTGAAAAGTTAGGGGCAAAACCGGAAACTCATGAAATTTGGTAGCTATACATTTACGCTAGGTTGTTATGCTAATACGGGTTGGTCTTGTAGTTAACAGCAGGAGTATTCATGAATTCGCATCCGCTACGCCAGGTGATTGAATCGTGTGACAGAGCGATATCCGATAAAGATTATGATTCGTTAATGGAAAATTATAGCGAAGACGCTGCGCTGGTGGTTAAGCCAGGTATGGTCGTCAAAGGTAAAGAGAATATCCGCAAAGCCTTTCTTGCCATCTCTGATTATTTTCAGGACCAGCTCGTTGTGGAGCAGGGAAATATGGAGGTCATCGAAGGAGGGGATAGCGCGCTGGTTATCATGGAAACGGTACTGCGCTTCCCGGATGGTAAGAACGAAACGGTGGAAATAACCCGTCGCGCCACCTATGTCTTCCGGCACGAAAACGACGGTCGTTGGCTCTGTACCATCGACAATTCGTACGGTACCGCTCTGTTGGATGGGGAAACGGCGTAGCCTTTCTCTCTGAATGGCTGCGCCTTGCGCTAAACCGCCCTGAATGATCAAAGGCGACCAATGCAGACCCGGCGCAGTTAATCGCGTAACCCGTCGATATCGCCGGACATGATTGCCGTGAGGTTTTGGGTGATCTTTTCTACCGGCCAGTCCCACCAGGCGAGTTTTTCAAGCGTCGCGATAGTGTCATCTGAAAAGCGCTTCTTAATGAGTCTGGCAGGATTACCGCCCACAATCGCATAGGCCGGTACGTCGGAGGTCACAACCGAGCGTGAGGAAACGATCGCGCCGTTGCCTACCTTCACGCCGGGCATAATCAGTGCCTGATAACCGATCCACACATCGTTCCCAATTACCGTATCGCCCTTGTAAGGTAAATCTTCGGGCTGCGGCGTGGCTTTCTCCCAGCCGTTGCCAAAAATATAAAACGGAAAAGTCGAGATCCCAGAAAGCTTATGGTTTGCGCCGTTCATTATAAATTGAACGCCTTTTGCTATCGCGCAAAACTTGCCGATGATCAGCTTGTCGCCAATGAAAGGGAAATGATAAAGGACGTTACGCTCGAAGTTTTCCGAGTCTTCCGGATCGTCGTAGTAGGTATAATCACCCACGATGATATTAGGATTGGTCACCGTGTTTTTGATAAAACAAACCTGAGGGAATCCCTCCATCGGATGTGCCGTTGATGGGTTTGGTCCGTTCATACGCCTCCCGTTGCAATGTTTTACTGCCCGCAGGCCTTTGACTGGCGTCTAACGCAAAGGCGCACGGAGTGCTCCGCGCGCCTGCTGTGTTTATTTCTGATTCAATTCCACCTGATAAATCGCAAAGCCGATCTCATCGGTGCTGACTTTAGTCATCGGATATTGCGCTTTCTCTTTGATAAACGCCGCCGCTTTATCGGACGGTGAGGTCTCGAAACGGATATCCAGTTTGGTGTCGCTGTGAATCGGCGCCAAACGCCAGTTGTTGTCCGCTGCCGGATGGACCGCGCCTGCTTTCTTCGACTGCTCGCTAATCCAGGCCGCCAGCACCGAGCGGTTTTCATCCGGTGAGGCAAACGCAATATGGCTATCGCCGGTTCCGGCAAACTTGCCGCCGTAGGCGCGATAGTTATTGGTAGCAACCAGGAATGTAGCATTCGGATCAACAGGCTTGCCGTTGAAGGTCAGGTTTTTGATGCGTTCCGCTTGCGGGTTAATGGCCTGACACTCACCGTCGTATTTCGCCGGCTGCGACACGTCAATCTGATACTCCACGCCATCAATCACGTCGAAGTTATAGGTGCGGAAACCGTCCCAGTTGATCAGCGACTGCGGCTTGCTGCTTTTGGTATCAATCTGGTTAAACTGTCCGGCGGAACACTCCAGCCACTCTTTCACCTCTTTGCCCGTCGCTTTCACCACGACCAGCGTGTTGGGATAAAGATACAGATCCGCCGCGTTGCGGAAGGTGAGTTGACCTTTTTCCACTTCGACGTAGCTGGCCGGATCGTTCTTACGTCCGCCGACTTTGAACGGTGCGGCAGCCGAAAGAACCGGCAGTTTTGCCAGATCCGGATCGCCCTGAATGAAGTGCTCAACGTAGGCTTTCTGCGCCATGTTGACGATCTGCACGGTCGGATCGTCCTGCACCAGCGCCAGGTAGCTGTACATGTTGTCGGACGATTTTCCGATCGGCTTACTGACAAACTCACGCGTAGCGTCATGGTCGTGCTTGAGCACGTTCACCAGATTTTTATCTTCTGCGGCCAGCGATTTTTTAGCTGCCGCATCGTAAATCGGGCGAGCCTCGGCTTTCGACTGCGTCACCTGCCATTTTCCGGCGTCGTTGTTCAGCACCAGATCGACTACGCCCAGATGATCGCCCCACATGCCAGGCATCACTGACGGCACACCGTTCAGCGTTCCTTTTTCGATATCCGCGCCTTTGATGCTGGCAAAATCTTTGCCCGGGAAGACGGCATGGGCGTGACCAAACAGAATCGCGTCGACGCCCGGCACTTCACTGAGGTAATAGACGGAGTTCTCAGCCATCGCCTGATACGGATCGGCAGACAGTCCGGAGTGGGCGACGACGACCACGATATCTGCGCCTTTCTCGCGCATCTCTGGCACATACTTACGCGCGGTTTCGGTGATGTCGTTCACGGTCACTTTGCCGGTGAGATTAGCCTTATCCCACGTCATGATCTGCGGCGGCACAAAGCCGATATAACCGATTTTCAGCGTCTGTTTTTTACCGTCCTGATCGACCACTTCAGTCTCTTTGATCAGGTACGGCGTAAAGAGCGGCTTTTGGGTCTTAACGTCAATGATATTGGCGTTAACGTACGGGAATTTCGCGCCAGCGAGCGCATTGTGTAGATAATCCAGCCCGTAGTTAAACTCGTGATTACCGAGGTTGCCCACCGCGTAATCCAGGGTATTCAGCGCTTTATAGACAGGGTGAACATCACCCTTTTTTAGCCCTTTTGCTGCCACATAGTCGCCGAGAGGACTACCCTGAATTAAGTCGCCGTTATCGACCAGCACGCTATTTTTTACTTCACCCCGCGCGGCGTTAATCAAACTTGCGGTGCGTACCAGTCCGAATTTCTCCGTCGGGGTATCTTTGTAATAGTCAAAGTCCATCATGTTGCTGTGCAGGTCTGTTGTTTCCAGAATGCGAAGGTCGACCGTCGCGGCCTGTACGCTTGCTGCTATCAGCGTCGCCAGGAGCGTTGCGCTAAACTTAATCATCAGAGGAGTCCTTTTTTTCGATCCAAGCCACAAAAGAATATGTATGTACATTTTGTTGCTTACAGAAGTGTGAATCCTGCCAGAAAAAAGCGCAATGAAACCAGAATTGCTTCACAGAGTGTGATTACGATATAAATAAAACAAATAGTTATGCCCACTGCGTTAACGAAGAGGTGGAGTATGTTAGAAAAAATTTGTCAGCTCGCACGGGAAGCCGGTGAGGCCATCATGCAAGTGTACGATGGCGCAAAGCCGATGGACGTGGTCAGCAAAGCTGACGACTCCCCGGTGACCGCCGCCGATCTTGCGGCCCATGCGGTGATCCTCAAAGGCTTGCAGGAACTGACGCCGGATATCCCTGTATTGTCGGAAGAAGACCCGCAGGGCTGGGACGTGCGCCAGCACTGGCAGCGCTTCTGGCTGGTCGATCCGCTCGATGGTACAAAAGAGTTCATCAAGCGCAACGGCGAGTTCACGGTCAATATTGCCTTGATTGAAAAAGGCAAAGCGGTGATGGGCGTGGTTTACGCACCCGTGTTGAAAGTGATGTACAGCGCTGCAGAAGGCAAAGCGTGGAAAGAGGAGTGCGGGGTTCGTAAACAGATTCAGGTGCGTGATGCTCGCCCACCGCTGGTGGTCATCAGCCGCTCGCACAGCGACAACGAACTTCAGGAGTATCTGCAACATATCGGTGAGCACCAGACGACATCCATTGGATCGTCACTTAAATTCTGCCTGGTGGCGGAAGGGCAGGCTCAGCTGTATCCGCGCTTTGGGCCGACCAACGTCTGGGATACCGCAGCGGGTCATGCGGTTGCCGCCGCCGCCGGAGCGCATGTGCATGACTGGCAGGGTAAGCCACTGGACTATACCCCGCGCGAGTCGTTCTTAAATCCGGGCTTTAGGGTCTCGATTTATTGACCGAGCAATTTGTGCAGCAGGGCGATCACCTGCTGCACCTCTTCCTGCGTCAGCGCCCCATCTTTCGCCCACTGCACGCGGCCGTCTTTATCCAGCACTACCACCGCAGAACTCTCTTCTTCCAGCTGCCAGGCTTTGCGCGTCACGCCATTGCTGTCGACAATAATCTGTGACCAAGGGTAGAGTTTTTTATTGCTCTCAAGACTGCTACGCACAAACATGCCGGAACCCGGAATCGCATCATCGGTGTTAACAATCGTGGTGGTCTGGTAGCGGTCATGAGGGAGATTTGCGCTCTTAATCGCTTCAATCATGCTGGCATTTTTCTCTTTTGCCGAGGAGCGCCCGGCAAGATGTTGCACCACTCGCACTTTCCCTGGAAGCTGCGCGCTATTCCAGGCTTTGTAGCTAAACTTATTATTGTCGAGAATCAATTCTCCCCGATCGGTAATACCGACCGCTGGCACACGTTGTCCATTTTCAATGTTGTGCGCGGAAGCCATCAGCGGCAGTAACAGGCAGGCTGCGGCCAGGACGTTACGAAGGGTCATAGTGTTTCCTTTTTATGTGCTTATATGCAGGTGATCCGACCACTTGGTCATACGTTTTAATCATAAGTGCGATCAATACGCTTTACCCGCAATCTGAGTGCCAGTTTGCGGGCGAACGCACATATCCTTAAAAAAACGACGCCTTATACTGCTTTCGGTAATGCTATGCAAAGAATGTTCTGATTAATTGTAATCAAACGGTAAATAAACTGATGCATACTGGGTATCAATGTTTTTCTGGTCTATAGTCATTGGGCAACAAAATTTGCGCTCAGGACCGTCGGGCCGATTGTGGCGCCGCAAGAGCGTATGATTCGCAGGAGATACAAGAATGAAAATTTTCCAACGCTACAACCCGCTTCAGGTGGCGAAGTACGTGAAGATCCTGTTCCGTGGACGGTTGTATATCAAGGATGTTGGCGCTTTCGAATTTGATAAGGGTAAGATTCTTATCCCGAAAGTGAAGGACAAACAGCACTATTCTGTGATGTCCGAAGTCAACCGCCAGGTTATGCGTCTGCAGACTGAGATGGCTTAACCAACGTGCTATGCAGTAGTTAAGCAGTAAAAAAAACGGCTCCCAAAGGGAGCCGTTGATGTTTGTGCGGCGCGTTATGCGGACACTTTTTCTTCTGCATCCGGCAGTCTCGGCACCAGCACCGTCGGCTTATTATCGATGCGCGTCACCAGCAGCTGGTCGATGCGATAGTTGTCGATATCCACCACTTCAAACTTGTAGCCGGAAAACTTCACCGAGTCGGTGCGTTTCGGGATTTTACGCAGCATGAACATCATAAAGCCGCCAATGGTCTCGTAGTTGCCGGACTGCGGGAATTCGTCGATATCCAGCACGCGCATGACGTCTTCAATCGGCGTACCGCCGTCAACCAGCCACGAGTTCTCATCGCGCGCGACGATCTGCTCTTCCAGACCCTGGCCGACCAGGTCACCCATCAGCGTCGTCATCACGTCATTCAGAGTGATAATGCCCACCACTAGCGCGTATTCGTTCATGATAACCGCGAAGTCTTCACCTGCGGTTTTGAAACTTTCCAGCGCTTCAGAGAGCGTTAAGGTATCCGGCACAATCAGCGTGTTGCGAATCTGCACGCCACTGATCAGCGCCAGACTCTGGTTCGCCAGCACGCGGTTGAGCAGGTCTTTGGAATCGACATAGCCAATGATGTGATCGATATCTTCGTTACACACCAGGAACTTAGAGTGCGGATGCTCGGCCACTTTGTTCTTCAGGCTCTGCTCGTCTTCGTGGAGATCAAACCAAATCACGTTTTCGCGGCCCGTCATGGAGGACGGCACGGTACGGGATTCCAGTTCAAACACGTTCTCGATCAGTTCATGCTCCTGCTTGCGCAGTACACCGGCCAACGCACCGGCTTCGAACACGGCGTAAATATCGTCAGAGGTGATGTCGTCTTTACGCACCATCGGGATCTTAAACAGGCGGAAAATATTGTTCGCCAGGCCGTTAAAGAACCACACCAGCGGGCGGAACACGTACAGACAGAAGCGCATCGGGTTGATGATGCGCAAAGCCACAGCTTCTGGCGCAATCATACCGATGCGTTTCGGGGTTAAATCCGCGAACAGGATGAACAGACCCGTCACCAGCGAGAAGGAGAGAATAAAGCTCAGCTGCTCGGAGAGTTCAGGTGCGAAGTATCGGGAGAAGAGACCGTAAAACACCGGCGAGAACGCCGCATCGCCCACGATACCGCCCAAAATGGCGACAGCGTTCAGGCCAATCTGCACCACGGTAAAGAACATACCGGGGTTTTCCTGCATTTTCAGGATGCGTTGTGCATTGATGTTGCCATCGTCGGCCAGCAGTTTAAGTTTGATTTTTCGGGAAGCGGCCAGTGAAATCTCTGAAATCGAGAAAAAGGCACTGACAGCGATGAGACAAAGTATTAGTAAAATACTGTTTAACATAGTTTATCCGGCCTAACGCCAGATCCTCGGAAGGGAAGTTAATTACATTTGTGTGAAGACACATTGAACGTCAGCTCGTAGCGTTGAGCCGATTATTTCAGCGGGTAGTATAGCGTAAGAGAGTGTAAAGCCGCCAGAGGGCACATTTTCGGCTTTTTTCGGTGGACACATCGCTGAAAAAGCAGGCCGGATGGCGATGTGCCACCCGGCATTTACAACGCTTAGGCGAGCTGTGGCGGCAGGCAAACGCCAATCCCACCGATGCCGCAATAGCCATACGGATTTTTATGCAGATACTGCTGATGGTCATCTTCTGCATAGTAGAACGGCGTCGCGTTGGCGATTTCCGTGGTCACCTTGCGATTGTCATTCGCCGCCTGCATGGCGTCCTGGAAGCGTGCCAGACTCGCACGGGCGGCGGCGTCCTGTTCCGGCGTTAACGGATAAATCGCGGAACGGTACTGTGTCCCGTGGTCGTTGCCCTGCTGCATTCCCTGAGCGGGGTCGTGGTTTTCCCAGAACACCTGTAATAATTGTTCGTAGCTGATTACGCTCGGATCGTACACGATGCGCACCGCTTCAGCGTGGCCGGTTTCACCCGAGCATACTTCGCGATAGGTCGGATTTGGCGTATAGCCGCCAGTATAGCCCGCAGCGGTGCTGTAAACTCCAGGTAGCTGCCAGAACAAACGTTCTACGCCCCAGAAACAGCCCATCGCGAAAAGGGCGATTTCCATGCCATCCGGGACGTTGGTCATTGAATGATTGTTGACGGCATGCAGCGTTGCCACTGGCATCGGAGTGTTGCGTCCCGGTAATGCATCGGCTTGAGAAACAAGCTGCTTTTTGTCGAATAAACTCACGGTGGGGCCTCCCGGGTAGCGATATTTCAGTTAGGGTTGTCACGAAGCGTTTAATTGAACACAATAAATACGCTGAATGAGTCTAGATTTAAACATAAGAAATATTAGGCCTCTCGGCCATTTTTCAACCCGCGAATTGGGTTTTGGGCTTTATGCCGTGATACGCCGCGGAGCGGCACTTCATTGCTTCCAGGGTGGAAACAAGGATATTCAGGAGAAAACGTGCCAAAGATCCGCCAGTTATGTTTGGTCAGTTTATTGCTGACAAGCGGAGTCGCCAGCGCGGCGAATGTCCGTTTGCAGGTTGAGGGGTTATCCGGGACGCTGGAAAAAAACGTGCGTGCGCAGTTGTCGACCATCCAAAGTGACGAAGTGACGCCCGACCGGCGATTTCGTGCGCGCGTGGATGATGCGATTCGCGATGGCTTAAAAGCCCTGGGTTACTACGAACCTACGATCGAGTTCGATTTACGTCCGCCACCTGCCAAGGGACGCCAGGTGCTGATCGCCCGTGTCTCGGCGGGTGAACCGGTGCTGATTGGTGGCACCAACGTTGTGCTTCGCGGCGGCGCGCGTACCGACCGCGACTATCTGGATCTGCTGAGCACGCGGCCCAAAGTGGGCACGGTGCTTAACCACGGCGACTACGACCACTTCAAAAAAGAGCTGACCAGCGTCTCGCTGCGCAAAGGCTATTTCGACAGCCAATTTACCAAAAGCCAACTGGGTGTGGCGCTCGAAAGACGTCAGGCCTTCTGGGATATCGATTTCGACAGCGGTGAGCGCTATCGTTTTGGCGATGTCACCTTCGAAGGGTCGCAAATCCGCGATGAATATCTGCAAAATTTGGTGCCATTCAAAGAGGGTGACTATTACCAGTCAAAAGACCTCGCTGAACTGAACCGCCGTCTCTCGGCGACCGGCTGGTTTAACTCGGTCGTTGTTGCACCTGAATTTGACAAAGCGCGTAAAACCAAAGTGTTGCCGCTGCATGGCGTGGTGTCTCCACGCACTGAGAACACCATCGAAACGGGTGTCGGGTATTCAACGGATGTCGGCCCGCGCGTCAAAGCGACGTGGAAAAAACCGTGGATGAACTCCTACGGTCACAGTCTGACCACCAGCACCAGCATCTCCGCGCCGGAACAGCAGGTGGATTTCAGCTATAAAATGCCGCTGCTGAAAAATCCGCTGGAACAATATTATCTGCTACAGGGCGGTTTTAAGCGCACCGATTTAAACGATACCGAACAGGATTCCACCACGCTTGCTGTCTCTCGCTTCTGGGACCTCTCCAGCGGCTGGCAGCGGGCGATCAACCTGCGCTGGAGTCTCGACCACTTTACGCAGGCCAACGTCACCAACACCACAATGCTGCTTTATCCGGGCGTGATGATCAGCCGCACCCGTTCGCGCGGCGGTTTGATGCCGGTGTGGGGCGACTCCCAGCGTTATTCCATTGATTATTCGAACACCGCCTGGGGATCGGACGTCGATTTCTCGGTTGTACAGGCGCAAAACGTCTGGATACGTACCCTCTATGACAAACACCGCTTCGTGATGCGCGGCAACCTCGGCTGGATTGAAACCGGTGATTTCGAGCGTGTGCCGCCGGATCTGCGCTTCTTTGCCGGCGGCGATCGCAGCATTCGTGGCTATAAATACAAATCCATCTCCCCGGAAAACGAGAAAGGCCAGCTGACGGGGGCGTCCAAGCTGGCGACCGGCTCGGTGGAGTATCAGTACAACGTCAGCGGAAAATGGTGGGGCGCGATGTTCGTCGACGGCGGCGAGGCGGTGAACGACATCCGCAAAAGCGATTTTAAAACCGGCGCGGGCGTCGGCGTGCGCTGGCAATCACCCGTCGGGCCAATCAAGCTCGATTTCGCCGTTCCGGTTGGGGACAAAGACGAGCACGGATTACAGTTTTACATCGGTCTGGGGCCTGAATTATGAGTTTATGGAAGAAGATAAGCCTCGGCGTGTTGATTTTTATCGTGCTGTTGCTCGGCACAGTGGCGTTTTTGGTCGGGACGACAACCGGCCTGCATCTGCTGTTTAACGCAGCAAACCGCTGGGTGCCTGGGCTGGAAATCGGCCAGGTGACGGGCGGCTGGCGCGACCTGAGCCTGAAGAATATTCGTTACCAGCAGCCTGGCGTGGCGGTTAACGCGGGTGAGTTTCATCTTGCGGTCAAACTGCGCTGCCTGCGTGACAGCAGCCTGTGCGTAAACGATCTGTCGTTAAAAGACGTTAACGTGACGATAGATTCGAAAAAAATGCCAAAGTCTGCGCCTGTTGAAGAGGAAGACAGCGGCCCGCTGAATCTCTCGACGCCGTATCCGATTGCGCTATATCGCGTGGCGCTCAATAACGTCAATATCAAAATCGACGACACCACCGTGTCGGTGATGGACTTTACCTCCGGCCTGCGCTGGCAGGAGAAGAATTTAACCCTGACGCCAACCGCGCTACAGGGGCTGCTGATTGCGCTGCCGAAAGTGGCAAAAGTGGCGCAGGAAGAGATCGTCGAACCCAAAATTCAGAACCCGCAGCCACAAGAAAAACCGCTGGGCGAAACGCTGAAAGATCTTTTCTCCAAACCGGTTCTGCCGGAGATGACCGACGTTCATCTGCCGCTCAATCTGAATATCGAAGCGTTTAAGGGCGAGCAGCTGCGCCTGACGGGGGATACCGATCTGACGGTGTTCAACATGCTGCTGAAAGTGAGCAGCATTGACGGCAATATGAAGCTCGATACGCTGGATATCGATACCAATCAGGGCACCGTGAACGCCACCGGTAACGCACTGTTGCGCGACAACTGGCCGGTGGATATGACCCTGAACAGCACGCTGAACATCGATCCTCTCAAAGGCGAGAAGGTGAAGCTCAAAGTGGGCGGCGCGCTGCGCGAGAAACTGGAGTTTGGCATTAACCTGTCAGGCCCGGTGGATATGGTGCTGCGCGGGCAAACTCAGCTGACGGAGGCCGGTTTACCGCTGAATATTGAAATTGTAAGCCAGCAGTTGTACTGGCCATTCACCGGTGAAAAACAGTTCCAGGCCGATGATCTCAAGCTGAAGCTCAGCGGCAAAATGACCGACTACACGCTGTCGTTCCGCACTGCCGTGAAAGGCGAGGGCGTGCCGCCTGCAAATATCACACTGGATGCGAAGGGCAACGAGCAGCAAATCAATCTTGATAAACTCACCGTCGCGGCGCTGGAAGGAAAAACCGAGCTGACTGCGCTACTCGACTGGCAGCAGGCGATCAGCTGGCGCGGTGAGCTGAAACTGACGGGCATCAACACCGCCAAAGAAGTGCCGGACTGGCCGTCGAAACTCGACGGTTTGATCAAAACCCGCGGGAGTCTGTACGGCGGAAGCTGGCAGATGGAGGTCCCGGAAATCAAAATCACCGGCAACGTGAAACAGAACAAGGTGCTGGTGGAAGGGGCGCTGCGCGGCAACAGTTATTTGCAGTGGATTATCCCTAAAATGCACGTTGCGCTGGGGCGCAATACGGCCGATATCAAAGGCGAGCTGGGGGTAAAAGATCTCAATCTGGATGCGACGATTGATGCGCCAAACCTCGACAACGCGCTGCCGGGCCTGGGCGGGACGGCAAAAGGCCTGGTGAAAGTGCGCGGTACGGTCGATGCGCCACAGCTGCTGGCGGACATTACCGCCAACAACCTGCGATGGCAGGCGTTGTCCATTGCTCGCGTGCGCGTCGAGGGCGACGTGAAATCCACCGATCAGATTGCCGGAAAACTGAACCTGCGCGTAGAGCGTATTTCGCAGCCAGACGTGAATCTCAGTCTGGTCACGCTGGACGCGAAAGGCAGCGAGAAACAGCACGATCTTCAGCTGCGTGTGCAGGGCGAGCCGGTTTCTGGCCAGCTGCATTTAACGGGCAGTTTTGACCGCAAAGAACAGCGCTGGAAAGGCCTGCTCGATAATACCCGCTTCACGACGCCGGTCGGGCCGCTGGCGCTCTCGCGCTCTATTGCGCTGGATTACCGCAACGCAGAGCAGAAAATCAGTATTGGACCGCACTGCTGGACCAACCCCAATGCCGAGCTGTGCGTGCCGCAGACTATCGATGCTGGTGCAGAAGGCCGCGCGGTGGTGAATCTGAACCGCTTTGATCTGGCGATGCTGAAACCGTTTATGCCGGAGGCCACGCAGGCCAGCGGTGTGTTCAGCGGTAAGGCCGATGTGGCATGGGACACCACCAAAGAGGGCTTGCCGCAGGGCAGCGTGACGCTCTCAGGGCGTAACGTGAAGGTCACGCAGACGGTGAACGACGCACCGTTGCCGGTGGCGTTTGACACGCTGAATCTGAAAGCCGATTTGCATAACAATCGCGCTGAGCTTGGCTGGTTGATTCGTCTCACCAATAACGGCCAGTTCGACGGCCAGGTGCAAATTACCGATCCGCAAGGGCAGCGTAATTTGGGCGGTAACGTGAATATCCGCAACGTTAACCTTGCGATGGTGAACCCTATCTTCTCGCGCGGTGAAAAAGCGGCGGGGATGCTCAGCGCTAATCTGCGGCTGGCGGGAAATCTGCAAAGCCCGCAACTGTTTGGTCAAATGCAGCTGAACGGGGTGGATATCGACGGCAACTTTATGCCATTTGATATGCAACCAAGCCAGATTGCGATGAACTTCAACGGCACAAGCTCGACGCTGGCTGGGGTTGTGCGTACCCAGCAGGGGCAAATCAACCTGAGCGGTGATGCGGACTGGACCCAAATTGATAACTGGCGTGCGCGCGTGGCCGCAAAAGGCAGCAAAGTGCGTATTACCGTGCCGCCGATGGTACGTCTTGACGTGTCGCCGGACGTGGTATTTGAAGCGACGCCAAGCCTGTTTACCCTCGATGGCCGCGTCGATGTGCCGTGGGCACGCATCGTGGTGCATGACGTGCCGGAAAGCGCCGTGGGCGTTTCAAGCGATGAAGTGATGCTGGATAACAATCTGAAACCTGCTGAGCCGAAAAGCGCCGGGATTCCGATTAACAGTAATCTGATCGTTCATGTTGGAAACAACGTGCGGCTTGATGCGTTTGGCCTGAAGGCCAGACTGACGGGTGACCTGAAGGTGGCGCAGGACCAACAGGGGCTTGGTCTGAACGGGCAGATCAATATTCCTGAAGGGCGCTTCCACGCCTATGGTCAGGATCTGATTGTGCGTAAAGGTGAACTGCTGTTCTCCGGTCCGCCGGATCAGCCGCTGCTGAATATCGAAGCGATACGTAACCCTGAATCTACCGAGAACGACGTGATTGCCGGGGTGCGTGTTACGGGAACCGCCGATGAACCGAAGGCAGAGATCTTCTCGGATCCGGCGATGTCGCAACAAGAAGCCCTCTCTTATCTCCTGCGTGGGCAGGGTCTGGACAGCCAGCAGAGCGATAGTGCGGCGATGACGTCAATGTTAGTGGGTCTGGGGGTTGCACAAAGTGGTCAGGTTGTGGGTAAAATCGGCGAGACGTTTGGCGTCAGTAATCTGGCGCTCGACACCCAGGGCGTTGGCGATTCTTCGCAAGTGGTCGTCAGCGGCTATGTATTGCCGGGTCTGCAAGTGAAATATGGCGTGGGGATCTTTGACTCGCTGGCGACTCTCACGTTACGCTATCGCCTTATGCCTAAGCTATATCTGGAAGCAGTGTCTGGTATAGACCAGGCGCTGGATGTGCTCTATCAGTTTGAGTTCTAGCAATGCGAATATTTGTCTACGGTAGTTTACGCACTAAGCAGGGCAACAGTCACTGGATGACCAATGCTCAGTTGCTGGGTAATTACAATATCGAGAACTACCAGTTGTACAGTCTGGGCCACTATCCAGGCGCGGTTCCGGGGAACGGAACAGTACAGGGTGAAGTTTATCGTATTGATAATGCCACGCTTGCCGAACTTGATGCCTTGCGCACCAGGGGCGGTGAATATGCACGTCAGTTGGTCCAGACTCCGTATGGGAGTGCATGGATGTACGTGTACCAGCGTCCTGTCGATGGATTGAAACGGATTGAAACCGGTAACTGGCTAGACAGAGACCAGTACTGAGAATCGCCTCACAAGACCACGCTTCGGCGTGGTTTTTTTTGATATTTTTCAGCTGCAAGAAATCCAAAAATAGATTTTACCGTTTTGTCTCAAAATGGACAGTTAAACTCTTTTAGAATGTGAGTTAATCAGTAAAATACGCCGCAATAAGAAATGTATTTACCTCTATGATTTATACGCTGTGAATATATTTCTAGTTATTGTTGTTGATTCTCTTTAAAGAATGCTTCCGTCGGACTGTAAGATTTATTTATTAATATTTTTTATTTTATTAATGCTGTCATGATGAGAAAATATTCATAGATTATTAATGAAAGGCCGGAGTATCTTTTTAATTAATAATTTAAACATACCCCAATAGTTTACTATTTAATAGGATTTAAAAATGAACTTCAAAAAAGCGGCTTTAGCTTCTGTTATGGGAATGTTGTTGGTTGCTGGCGCAGCGAATGCGAAGGACCAGGGCCATGGTAAAGTGACTTTCACCGGTTCTATCATTGATGCGCCTTGCTCCATCAACCCAGACAGCATCGATCAGACTGTGAACCTGGGTCAGGTTTCTAACGTTGCTTTACAAGCCAACAGCAATTCCGGTACTTCCGTACCGCGTAATTTTGAAATCAAACTGGAAGGCTGTGATACCACCACGCTGAAATCCGTTAAAACCACCTTCACGGGTGCTGAAGGTGCAACGGATGGCTCACTGGGTATCACAGGTACCGCGAAAGGCGCAAGCATCATCCTGACCAACGGTGACGGCGCGCAGATCAAAATGGGTGAGGCATCCGCTGCACGCATGTTGCAGGACGGAAATAACACCCTGCTGTTCTCTGCATACCTGAAAGGCGATGGCGCTTCTGCGACTGTAACCCCAGGTGATTTCACCGCAGTCGCTGACTTTACTCTCGCTTACGAGTAATCGCACCTCCCTACTGAAACATACGCTCACGACAGTGGGCGTATGAATTTTTCGAATCGCAGAGATGACTTATGAATTCTTTCATGCGCTGTACGACAGCCCTTTCGCTGATGGCGGTTGCATGTCTGGCGCAGGCCTCAAGGCAGAGCGTTACTCCGGGAAGTGAATTTGATCTTGGGCTTACCGGTCGCGTGCATATGGAAGGAACGATTCTTTCCAGCGCATGCGACATTGATACGGGTGATGGTTACCAGACCGTAGAAATGGGCTCTGAGACGCGCGGGCATATGGCTCGGGTAAGTGAAGGTGAACCCCATCCTTTTTCTATTGCACTGACAAATTGTTCACTGGCAGAGGCTGACAATCCATTACCCTGGCAGTTCATTCGTATCACGTTTGATGGCGATAAGAGCGACGGATTATTTAAAGTGAGCGGCGTTGCTTCTGGCGTTGCATTAGAGCTGACGGACAGTAACGGAAAAATTATCCGTCCAGGTGAAACCGTCCCTTATCAAAAACTCACGGCAGATGAGATTCGCCTCGACTACCAGATTAAGTTAAAGACCACAATGCGGGAATTAATGGTGGGTGATTACCAGGCCATTCTCCGCTATCGGGTTGAGTATTTCTGATTAATTTAATCCTTTAGCGGGTACTAAGGTAATGGTTAATACATACATTAATAAAAAGTGCACAAAGACCTTTGTGGCAAAATGGTCTGTACTTGCAATTTGTGTTTGCGCAGGTATGCGCGCCCCTGCGATGGCAGCAGATGATATTCAATTTAATACCGATGTGCTGGATGTTAAAGACAAAGCAAATATCGACCTAAGTCAATTTTCTAAGCGCGGCTATATCATGCCGGGTGAGTATACCTTCCTGATTCAAATTAACCAAAACGAGCTGGAAGAACAAAACATATCTGTCTATCCGTCACCATCGGATAAGAATAATACCATTGCGTGTTTATCACCGGCACTGGTCCAGAAATTTGGTTTTAAAGATAAATTCCTTTCTCAGCTTCAGTCCTGGCATAACGGGGAGTGTTTAGATGTCGCTGGGCTAAAAGGCGTAGAGATCACACCGGATTTAGGTGCAGGCAAACTTGTTATCAACATGCCGCAGGCGTATCTCGAATACACCTCGAATGACTGGGTTCCCGCTTCGATGTGGGACGAAGGTATTCCTGGCCTGCTGGCAGATTATAACGTTAACGCCCAGGCCCGACACAATGAGCAAGGCGGTGATTCAAATACCGTATCGGGCAACGGGACCTTTGGCGCCAACCTTGGCGCATGGCGTGCACGTGCTGACTGGCAGACCAATTACGACCAAAACAGTGATGAAAACGGCAGCGGACAGAAGCAGTGGACCTGGAGCCGCATGTATCTTTATCGTGCGCTTAAACCGATCAAAGCGAAGCTGACCCTCGGTGAAGATTACGTTAGTTCAGATCTGTTCGACAGCTTCCGCTTTGTGGGTGCAAGCGTGATCTCCGATGACAATATGCTGCCGCCTAATTTGCGTGGCTATGCGCCGGAAGTGACCGGCGTAGCAAAAACCAACGCCAAAGTGACTATCTCCCAGCAGGGACGCGTGCTCTATGAAACGCAGGTTGCTGCAGGCCCGTTTGCGATTCAGGACCTTAACAGCGCGGTAGCGGGTGAACTTAATGTGCGTGTTCAGGAGCAAGATGGCTCCGTGCAGGAATATAAAGTCAATACGGCCAATATTCCCTATCTGACGCGTCCCGGCAGCGTTCGATATAAGTTTTATGCAGGGAAACCCGTTGGCTACGATCACAAAACGGACGGTGACACCTTCGGAACTGCTGAGTTCTCCTGGGGGATCAGCAACGGTTGGTCGCTTTATGGCGGTATGGTTTCAAGCGCTAAATACATTTCTCTTGCAGCGGGTATTGGTCGCGACCTGATGGCGCTCGGCGCGTTGGCATTCGACGTCACGCGTTCCGATGCAAAACTGGAAGATGAGCATCGCTCTGGCCAGTCGTATCGGGTGAGCTACTCAAAGCGCTTTGATGACACGGGAAGTCAGGTGACCTTCGCAGGCTATCGCTTCTCTGAAAAAGATTTTATGAGCTTCTCGGACTACATCAGCTATCGCGCAGACAACGGCGATGTCATGCAAAGTAAAGAGATGTACACCGTCACCTTCAGCCAGCAATTCAAGGCACTTGGCCTGAGTGCATACGCTAACTACTCGCATCAGACCTACTGGAATACTGCGGCCGAAGATCGCTACAGCGTATCGCTGTCTCGCTATTTCGATATCGGTAAATGGAAAAATATCAGCGCGTCGCTGACAGCATATCGCAATAAATTCAATGGTATCAATGACGACGGTATGTATATGTCGTTCTCCATTCCGTGGGGCGACACTGGCTCGCTGGGGATGAACTCATCTTATAACGGAGATGCCAGCAGCCAAAATCTGAGCTACTACGACCGTCTGGACAATGGCGACAATTACCGCGTCGCAGCCGGCGGCACCAACGACGGCGGCTCGCTCAGTGGCTACTACGACCACCTGGGCGATGCGGCGGAAGTGACCGGCAACGTGGACTACCAGCACGGCCAGTACAGTTCGACAGGCCTGAGTCTGCGCGGCGGCGTCACTGCCACCACGAAGGGGACGGCGCTACACCGTTCGAATGTACCAGGCGGCACCCGCGTGTTGCTGGACACTGGCGACGCAGCGGATGTGCCAGTAAAGGGCTACAGCGGCAACACGTCGACCAACCGATTCGGCAAAGCCGTCGTCACCGAGGTGAGCGATTACAACAAAAACAGTCTGAGCATCGACATCAACAATTTACCGGATAACGCCGAGGTGTCTACGTCGGTGGTGCAGGCGACGCTGACCGAAGGGGCCATTGGCTATCGTCGGTTCAACGTGCTTTCAGGTCAGAAGGCGATGGCAGTCATCAGCCTGAAAGACAGTAGCCATCCTCCGTTTGGGGCAAGCGTACGCAACGCTGAGAATCAGGAAGTCGGTCTGGTCAACGATGACGGTCAAGCCTATCTCAGTGGCCTGAAGCCAGGCGCGAAATTGAATGTGAGCTGGAATGGAACGGCACAGTGTGCCGTTACCGTACCGGAAAAACTAACAGGACTAAGTCAGAACGGAAATCTGTTACTGCCGTGCGAATAAGGCGCGGTACAGACCCTTTTTACAGAGCATATGATAATGAAAAATACCCAGTTGAAAAAATCAGTAATGGCCGTCTCTCTTTTAGCCGGTCTGATGATTGCTCAGCAGGCCTCTGCGGCTATCGCCCTGGACCGTACCCGCGTTATCTATAACGGCGGCGAAAAGTCTATTAGCTTGAACATCAGTAACGAAAACAAAAATTTGCCTTACCTTGCGCAGGCGTGGATGGAAGATGCGCAGGGCACAAAAATCACGTCGCCGCTGACCGTACTGCCGCCTGTGCAGCGCGTGGAACCGGGTGCGAAAAGCTTGGTGAAAATGCAGGCGGCCCCGGCCGTCGCCGCTCTGCCTCAGGATCGCGAGACGCTGTTCTATTTCAACCTGCGCGAAATCCCCCCGCGCAGCACCAAGCCTAACACCCTGCAGATTGCGTTGCAGACTCGCATCAAGCTTTTCTACCGCCCTGCAGCCATCGCGCTGGATAAAACCCAGTCAGCACAAGGCGACTGGGTGGAGAAGGTGACGCTGACGCGCCAGGGGGATCAATTTGTAGTGAACAACCCAACGCCGTACTACCTGACTCTGGTGGAGGGCGCGCCGTCGGTGAAAGGCAAGCCGGTGGGCTTTGAGCCTGTGATGATCGCACCGAAAGAGAGTGGTGCCATTAAGGCATCCGCTGCGGCGCTCGGCGCAAGCCCGGTATTTACCTACGTCAACGACTACGGCGGCCGTCCGCAGATCCAGTTCAGCTGCGGCGGGGCGACCTGCACCGGCAAGCTAGTCAAAGACAAAAAATAAAGCCGGGACAAGGAGGAAAAGGATGAACAGAGCCGCGAAAAAAATGGCATTGCTGGCGCTCGCGCTGGTGTTGGCAGGCCCTGCGGCAGCGGATGAAAAGCCGCTGGCCGATACGGGTCAGTTGTATGTGCACGGCGATTTGCAAGAAAACACCTGCCGGCTGGAAATGGATTCTGCATGGCAGGAAGTGGATCTCGGCTCAACAGCCCGTGCCGACGTAAACCTGGTAGGCCGTGCAGCGAAACCGGTGACGGTGAAACTGTATCTGCGCGACTGTCCCGTACTGGGGAACTGGAGCACGAATATTACGCCGCTGACCGAAACGGTGAGCACGATGCAACCGCCTTATCGGGCACGCTTTGTCGCGGTGTCGGATGCGTCAAATCCAGATTTGGTGGCGGTCACCGGTGCCAGCGGTATCGGCCTGCGTCTGCGTGATAGCCGTGGCAAAACAGTGATGCTGTCGCGCACGGGTGACACGATGCTGCTGAACCCCGGTCAGGACGAGGTGGTCTTCACCCTGGCCCCGGAGCGGACTAACGCGCCGTTCATCGCCGGGCCGTACCACGCGGTCATTAACTTCAGCCTGATTTACCAGTAGGGGCGGGCGAAGAACATGACAATGAAATGCAACGCACTGGCTTTATGCCTGATGGCGGCGGCGCTGCTGCCGGGCTTCAACCCTGCTGCGCGGGCAAACCCAGGATCGACCTATTCGCTGAATATCGCCATTGACGGCACGATCATGGCAAACGGCTCTTGCAAATTTAACCAGGGCGGCACCCTAACGGTGGATTTTGGTGAAGTTCGGCTGCAGGGAAGCGCAAATAACACCGTGACGCTGGATGGCACTTACCGCAAGCCCATCGTCAGTGACTTTACTTGTAGCGGTGACAGTGCCGGGCTGCTCCAGATGAAGCTCAGCGATACCGGCGGCGGCGAAAAAACCTATAACAGCGTTCAGGTTTTGGATACCGATAAAGGGATCGTGGGCGTTGAACTGCTGGTCAACGGCGTTGCGCAAAGCACGGGGAGTTGGTTCACCGTAAACCAGGACAGTCCGCCGTCTCTGGAGGCTCAATTGGTCCAGACCAGCACGACGAACAGCAGCAATGTGGTCAGTGGCGATACGTTCACCGCAGCCGCGACGCTCGTGATGGCTTTTAATTAAGGTTACAGGATATGAAAAGCAAAAAAGCAGCAGCGCTTTCCGCCCTGGGGCTGATGTTACTGGCCGTGATATCGACGGGAAGGGCCGCGCAGACCGGCGACACGCTGAACATTACCTTCCAGGGGAAATTTATTCTCTCCACCCCCTGTACGGTGTCGAATGACAACGTGATTGATGTCTCCTTTGGCAATATCCGCGTCAATGGCGTCAATGGAAAGGATAACGTCCAGGTGATTCCTTACAGCGTGGATTGCCACGGTGCGCCGGACGATTCACCGCTGGATTTGACCATCATTGGCACACAAGAAAGCTATGACGATGCGGCGCTGACGACGTCGGCTGACGGCCTTGGGCTACAGATTCAGGCTAACGGCCAGGCGATGAAGCTCAATAAACCGCTCAGCACCACGCTTGGAGAACTGTCTTCACTGACGCTCACCGCTGTTCCGGTAAAAGACGCGGCGAAGACGCTCACCGAGCAGCCCTTTACCGCCACCGCGACGCTGATCGCGCAGTACCAGTGAGGACGACATGAAGAGATCATTTTGTACACGCGTGTCGCGTTGCGCGCTCAGTTTAGCGCTGCTGGCTGCCATCAACGTCAACGAGGCGCAGGCGCTGGATAACAACCTGCATTTCAGCGGCGCGCTGGTCAGTGAACCCTGCAATCTGGACCCGGAGACCAGCGATATCACCGTAGATTTCAGTTCTGTGGTGGCGAAATACCTGTATCAGAATACCCGCACCCTGGGTGTGCCGTTTGTGGTCAACCTGACGGACTGCGATATGAGCCTGGGAAACAGAGTTACGATGACCTTTAAAGGCACCGAAAACAGCATACTGCCGGGTTTGTTGGCAGTGACGGGGACAGCGAAGGGGATCGCAATTGGCATGGAAACGCCGGAGGGCGCGGCGCTGCCGTTTAATCAACCGACGCCGGAATATGCGATAGCCAACGGTAGCAACCGATTAACCTTGCAAGCCTACGTGCAGGGCGAGCCCGTCGCGATTGCCCAGCAGGCGATTACGCCTGGGGATTTTTCGGCGACCGCGACGTTTGAGCTGACGTATCCATAATGTCGGCCATAGAAAATACCGGACCTCAATAACTCTAATTTCCTGAGCAGACTATTATGCTAAAAAAAATCCTGTTAATTGTTTTTTCAATGCTCTTTATCGTCGTGAAGGCAAATGCTGTTATTCATGGCGGTTATTCGGGGGCTTACCCTTATGAAGGACGTAATGTTAAATTTTGCCCTCCATCAAGTGGATCTTTTCAGTTTGCTACTACGGTAACGTTTTCTCCTGATAGTTCTTGCACCGTGTCCAGTACAGGGTATGTGCCAGCTTCGGGTTATTATTACCTGGACCAAGCTGTAATGGCTTGGGGTGCTGGTTTGCTCGAGGAGTCGCACCATCTAACTACCAATGCCGCATATTTCGATGCTTCCAAATCGATAGCTGAACAAGAGGTGACTGTAACGGGTTCGGGTACCTGGTCGGTGTCTTATCCTGCGCGTCCTTATCCTCAAACTAAAGGAACTATATATACCTGTGTATATCTTGTTGATACTAAAGGAATAATGTACTACTTGGGTGGTAATAATTGCCTCAGTGGTTATACCCCATTGCCCCCTACACCGCCAATCCCTGAGACATCCTGTACTATCAATGACGGTAATGCGCTAAGCGTTTCGCTTGGAACGTTAAACCGCGACGAAATCCCTACGGTCCCTGACTCTGGCTCAGCCATCAGCAAGACGATTTCGGTAACCTGTACCGGCGGGACGGTAACGGCCAATATGGTGCTGAACTACACACCTATTTCCATCGGCAGCAGTCAGGCGGTAAAAAGTTCAACAAACGGCGTCGGAGCAGCGATATTTTACGATAATAAAGCGCTTTCACCTTCGGATGTCACACCGCTGAATTTTTTAGAGGGCTCGAATAACCTGACACTAGGTTTCCAGGCCGTGCGTGATTCTACTGTGGCGTTAAAAGATATTCCTACCGGTGCTTTTACGGCGAATGCGGTATTAGTGATGACCCAGCAGTAATCCATCGCCTTTATTTTTCATTAACAGGACGGGATATTTCCCGTCCTTAATGTTTATTGATTTCTATGTCACTACGTTATTTCAAACAATTACCCGCGAATAAAATCGTCACGCTGCTCATTGTGCTCTGGCTTTGCGGCGGGCTGCTCTGGATGCTCCCCAACCACGGTAGCGCCGGGTTGGCTCTGCCACAAAACCTTCTCGCCTGGTGCGTGCTGGCGCTGATTGCGCTGTGTTGCGACCTCTTTTCCCCGCGATGGAAAGTGGCGTGGCCGCCTGGCACGTACCTTATCATTGCGGGGGCGGCGCTCTGGTCCCTGCCGTTGCTGTGGTCTCCGCTTGCCGCCTGGCAATGGAACGCTTTACCCAAAGTGCTGGCACTTTGGGGACTGGTCGGTATCTGGTTGCTGATGCTGAAATCCATCCCCTGCCACCGAATGCGTCGTGTCTGGCTGTTGATTCTGGTGGTCTCCGCACTGCTCCAGGTCGGTTTTGCCGTTGTTCAACTCAGCGATATCGCGCATCTGACCGGGGGGCGCCCCTATGGGAGTTTCCAGCAGGTCAACGTGCTGGCCTCGTTTCTGGCAACCGGAATGGTCTGTGCTCTGTGGCTATTTCTACGAACCCGTCAGCGGTTATTTGTCTGTATATCCGCCATTGCGCTGGTGGCGATCCCCGTCATGCTGGTGCTGGTACAAAGCCGCGCGGGAGGGCTGGGGGCCGTTGCGGGCGCGCTGGTTCTGCTGCTGACGGCAGGCAAAAACCGACGTCGCACAGGGTATGCGGTGCTGCTACTGATGGCGGGCGCTGGCGCGGGTGTGCTCACGTTGTACTACGGGCCGCTTGTGATACCGGGCTTTATTCCTGAGCTGGTACAGAAGGATGGCTCTAATGTGCAGCGCTGGTATTTGATCACATTGACATGGCAACTGATTCTGAACCACCCGTTCATCGGCAACGGTTACGGCAGTTTTGAAGCGCTGTTTGGGCAGTTGTCGCAACAGGTTCCGCCGGGCATGGGCAGCACAACGGTTCTGTATCCGCACAACGAGTTTTTGTATACCTGGATGGAAGGTGGGCTGGTTGCGGTGGCGGGTATTTTGTTCATGATCGCGGGTATTTTCAGGCGACTGTGGGGAAGAGGCGGCAGCCGGTGGTGCGGTCTGGCGATGATGCTGCCGCTGGCTCTGCACATGAACCTGGAATATCCGCTTTATCAGTCGGTGACGCACGGCCTGATGCTGGTGATGCTCCTGACCATTGCTGGCCCGGCGGCCAGGTTAAATACCGATCAGAAGACTGGCTATGAAAAGCCGCTGCGCACAGCCGTGGGCTTTGTGGCATGTGGAGTACTGGCGTTTATGATTTCCGGTGCGGTGACGGAGGTCCAACTCACCCGCATCGAGCATCAGGGCCTGGTGCCTTTTGTCCATCATGAAGCGGCAGTGGTTGACGCGTTAGCCAACCCATACAGTCAGTATGATCGCCTCGACTTTGACCGTCATGTTGCGCTGCTGCTTCGCTTTAATATCACGAGAGACGGCGAGTTGCTCACCCGCTTCCGCGCGTGGTCAGAACGCTTTTCAACGGTGCATAACAACCCCGACGTCACTTACAGTCTTCTTATGATCGTTCGGTCGGAAGGTGATCCATCGGCTCAGCCTCTTTGCCTCAAGGCAAAAGCGATGTGGCCTGACGATCCCCGGTTTGACTGCTTTTAAAGCCTGGCGTTGCTGGATGGCCTGAAAAACGGCATCCGACGCCAGAAACAAACACACCGCCCGTAGGCGGTGTGTTTAGCATCGAAAGAATTACTTCTTCGCGGCGCGTTCGAAAGAGGCAACGATTTCAGCTTTAGCCGCTTCAGCGTTGTCCCAGCCGTCAACTTTAACCCATTTGCCTTTTTCGAGATCTTTGTAGTGCTCGAAGAAGTGGGTGATCTGCGCTTTCAGCAGTTCTGGCAGGTCGTTCACATCTTTAATGTGATCGTACTCTTTGCTCAGCTTGGTGTGCGGAACCGCAACCAGTTTCGCATCTTCGCCCGCTTCGTCGGTCATTTTCAGCACGCCAACGGGACGGCAGCGAATGACAGAGCCTGGCTCCAGTGGGTACGGCGTTGGGACCAGAACGTCAACCGGATCACCATCTAAAGACAGGGTGTGGTTGATGTAGCCGTAGTTGCACGGGTAGAACATAGCAGTGGACATGAAACGGTCAACGAACAGTGCACCGGTGTCTTTGTCGATTTCGTATTTGATAGGATCTGCGTTGGCCGGGATTTCGATAACAACGTAGATGTCTTCCGGCAGTTCTTTACCCGCAGGGACGTTGAGTAAGCTCATGTCTGTGTCCTTTAAAATGTATGGTAAACAAGTGGCGAGTATTATAGCCAACTCGCGATGAAAGTCTCCGCCTCTTTTCACTCTTGCCGACGCTTGCATGCCATTTTCAGACGCTTTCCATGACAGGAAAATCCATAAAGTCAGCCACATATTTAATGGGTGAATGAAAGCGATTACAAACTTGTGATTAACGTTTTGTTCACTTTTCCGAAGTGTGATGTAACGCATTCCGTTACTTATTGCTTTGGCTATAGTTTGGTCGCAGAACATCTTTTGACCACCAATAACCTGGGCTATGAGGGCATCATTATGTGGAAGCGCTTACTTCTTGTTACAGCAGTTTCGGCAGCCATGTCGTCTATGGCGATGGCCGCACCATTAACCGTCGGTTTTTCGCAAGTGGGTTCGGAATCAGGCTGGCGTGCAGCTGAAACCAACGTCGCCAAAAGCGAGGCCGAAAAACGCGGAATCACGCTAAAAATCGCCGACGGGCAGCAAAAACAGGAAAACCAAATCAAAGCCGTTCGTTCATTCATTGCCCAGGGCGTTGACGCTATCTTCATCGCGCCCGTCGTGGCGACAGGCTGGGAACCGGTGCTAAAAGAAGCCAAAGATGCAGAAATCCCGGTCTTCCTGCTCGACCGTTCTATTGATGTGAAAGACAAATCCCTCGTGATGACGACCGTCACCGCAAACAACGTGCTGGAAGGCCAACTGATTGGTGACTGGCTGATCAAAGAAGTTAACGGCAAGCCGTGTAACGTCGTAGAGCTGCAAGGCACGGTTGGCGCAAGCGTCGCGATTGACCGTAAAAAAGGCTTTGCAGACGCTATCGCTAAAGCGCCAAACATCAAAATCATTCGCTCACAGTCCGGCGACTTTACCCGCAGTAAAGGCAAAGAAGTCATGGAGAGCTTCATCAAGGCAGAAAACAACGGCAAAAATATCTGCATGGTTTACGCCCATAACGATGACATGGTGATCGGCGCTATCCAGGCGATCAAAGAAGCGGGCCTGAAACCGGGCAAAGATATCCTGACGGGCTCCATCGATGGCGTACCGGATATCTATAAAGCGATGATCGATGGCGAAGCAAATGCCAGCGTAGAACTGACCCCGAACATGGCTGGTCCGGCGTTTGATGCCCTTGAGAAATTCAAGAAAGACGGCACCAAACCAGAACAGGTGACCATCACCAAATCGACGCTCTACCTGCCGGATACGGCGAAAGAAGAGTTAGAGAAGAAGAAAAACATGGGCTACTAAGGCCTTTTCCCTCACCTGAACCCTCTGCCCACAGGGGAGAAAGGCAAGGTGAGGCAGATAATTTATGGCTTGCACGAACCATCCCTCTCCCCAGTGGGGAGAGGGGCAGGGTGAGGGGGAAATTATGACCACTGAACAACACCAGGAAATCCTCCGCACAGAGGGATTAAGTAAGTTCTTCCCCGGCGTCAAGGCGCTGGATAATGTGGACTTCAGCCTGCGTCGTGGTGAAATCATGGCGCTGCTGGGGGAAAACGGTGCCGGTAAATCCACGCTGATCAAAGCCCTAACCGGGGTTTATCATGCCGATCGTGGTGCGATCTGGCTCGAAGGTAACGCCATCTCCCCACGAAATACCGCCCATGCCCAACAGCTTGGCATCGGGACGGTCTATCAGGAAGTCAACCTGCTGCCGAACATGTCGGTGGCCGATAATCTGTTTATTGGCCGTGAGCCGCGTCGGTTTGGCCTGCTGCGTCGAAAAGAGATGGAAGCGCGCGCCACCAAACTGATGGAATCTTACGGTTTTTCTCTCGACGTGCGCGAACCGCTGAACCGCTTTTCCGTTGCGATGCAGCAAATCGTGGCCATTTGCCGCGCGATTGATCTCTCCGCAAAAGTCCTGATCCTCGACGAACCGACCGCAAGCCTCGACACGCAAGAGGTGGACATGCTCTTCACCCTGATGCGCCAGCTGCGCGATCAGGGCGTCAGCCTGATCTTCGTCACCCATTTCCTCGATCAGGTTTATGAAGTCAGCGATCGCATTACCGTCTTGCGTAACGGTGCGTTTGTTGGTTGTCGCGAAACCCACGAACTGCCGCAAATCGAGCTGGTGAAAATGATGCTGGGCCGCGAGCTGGACACCAAAGCGCTGCAACGCGCGGGCCGCACGCTGCTGAGCGATAAACCGGTTGCTGCGTTTAAAGATTTCGGCAAAAAGGGCACGATCGCACCGTTCAACCTGGAAGTGCGCCCCGGCGAAATCGTCGGTCTGGCGGGCTTATTAGGATCGGGGCGTACCGAAACCGCCGAAGTGATCTTTGGGATCAAACCTGCCGACAGCGGCAGCGCGATGATCAAAGGCAAACCGCAAACCTTACGTTCACCGCATCAGGCCTCCTGTCTGGGCATCGGTTTTTGCCCGGAAGACCGAAAAACGGACGGGATTATTGCCGCCGCCTCGGTGCGGGAAAATATTATTCTGGCGCTCCAGGCCCAACGCGGCTGGCTACGACCTATTCCGCGGAAAGAGCAAAATGCGATTGCCGAGCGCTTTATTCGCCAGCTTGGGATCCGTACGCCAGGTCCTGAACAGCCGATTGAATTTCTCTCGGGCGGCAACCAGCAAAAAGTGCTGCTTTCACGCTGGCTGCTCACCAAACCCCAGTTCTTGATCCTGGACGAACCAACGCGCGGCATTGACGTGGGGGCGCATGCGGAAATCATCCGCCTCATCGAAACGCTGTGCGCTGATGGCCTGGCGCTGCTGGTCATCTCGTCCGAACTGGAAGAGCTGGTGGGTTATGCCGATCGCGTCATCATTATGCGCGATCGTAAACAGGTGGCAGAGATCCCGCTGAATGAACTGTCCGTTCCAGCGATCATGAATGCCATCGCGGCATAAGGAGTCAATCGTGATGTCCCGTTCACTTTCAAACGCTGGAGAGTCTAAGCGTCGCTTCCGCTGGCCAACCGGCACACCCCAGATTATCGCGCTGCTGCTGGTACTGGCAGTCGATAGCCTCGTTGCGCCGCATTTCCTTCAAATCGTGTTGCAGGATGGCCGCCTGTTTGGCAGCCCGATTGATATTTTAAACCGCGCAGCGCCTGTCGCGCTGTTGGCGATAGGGATGACGCTGGTGATCGCCACCGGCGGTATCGATCTGTCCGTGGGGGCCATCATGGCCATCGCGGGCGCAACGGCCGCTTCACTGACCGTCGCCGGGCACAGCTTACCGGTTGTGCTGCTGGGTGCACTGGGAACCGGCGTTCTGGCGGGGCTGTGGAACGGCATTCTGGTCTCTATCCTCAAAATCCAGCCGTTCGTCGCGACGTTGATTTTGATGGTGGCGGGGCGCGGTGTGGCGCAGCTCATCACTTCCGGGCAGATCGTGACCTTTGATTCCCCGGATCTGGCCTGGATCGGCAGCGGCAAGCTGCTGCTCTTCCCAACGCCAGTGATTATCGCGCTGGCTACGCTTATCGTGTTCTGGTTGTTTACCCGTAAAACAGCGCTCGGCATGTTTATCGAAGCGGTGGGGATTAACATTCGGGCGGCGAAAAATGCCGGGGTGAGCACGCGCTTAGTGGTGATGTTGGCCTATGTATTAAGCGGCGTTTGCGCAGCGATTGCCGGCATTATTGTGGCAGCCGATATTCGCGGTGCGGATGCCAATAACGCCGGACTGTGGCTGGAGCTGGATGCGATTCTGGCTGTGGTCATCGGTGGCGGTTCGCTGATGGGCGGGCGTTTTAACCTGGCCCTTTCCGTCGTCGGCGCTCTGATTATTCAGGGGATGAATACCGGGATTTTACTCTCAGGCTTCCAGCCGGAGCTTAACCAGGTGGTGAAAGCGGTTGTTGTGCTCTGCGTGCTGATTGTTCAGTCGTCGCGCTTTATTAGCATCATTAAGGGGATTCGCGGCCATGATAAAACGTAATTTACCGTTAATGATCACGCTCGGCGTCTTTGTGCTGGGCTATCTCTACTGCCTGACGCAATTCCCCGGTTTTGCCTCGACGCGCGTGATTTGTAATATCCTCACCGATAACGCCTTTTTGGGCATTATCGCCGTCGGGATGACGTTTGTGATCCTCTCCGGCGGAATCGATCTGTCGGTGGGCTCCGTGATCGCCTTTACCGGGGTTTTTCTGGCAAAAGCGATCGGCTTCTGGGGGATCTCACCGCTGCTCGCCTTCCCGCTGGTGCTGGTGATGGGCTGTGCGTTCGGCGCATTTATGGGCTTGCTGATTGATGCGCTAAAAATTCCGGCGTTTATCATCACCTTAGCCGGGATGTTTTTCCTGCGCGGGGTGAGTTATCTGGTCTCGGAAGAGTCGATTCCCATCAACCACCCGGTTTACGAAACGCTGTCGAGCCTGGCCTGGAAAATCCCCGGCGGCGGTCGCCTGAGCGCCATGGGTCTGCTGATGCTGGGCGTTGTTGTTATTGGTATTTTCCTTGCGCATCGCACCCGTTTTGGCAACGAGGTTTACGCCATCGGCGGGAGCGCCACCTCTGCCAATCTGATGGGGATTTCCACGCGGAGCACCACTATTCGTATTTATATGCTGTCGACGGGTCTGGCGACGCTGGCGGGTATTGTCTTCTCCATTTATACCCAGGCAGGCTATGCGCTGGCGGGTGTCGGTGTGGAGCTGGATGCGATTGCCTCGGTTGTTATCGGCGGGACGCTGTTAAGTGGCGGGGTCGGAACGGTTCTGGGCACGCTGTTTGGCGTGGCAATTCAGGGGCTGATTCAAACCTATATTAACTTCGACGGCACGCTGAGTTCGTGGTGGACCAAAATCGCCATTGGGATATTGCTGTTTATCTTTATCGCGCTACAGCGTGGCCTGACGGTGCTGTGGGAGAACCGCCAGAGCTCGCCTGTGACGCGCGTTAGCACTGGACCACTCAACAGATAACTCCCTGAATTTGCGCAAAGTCTAAACTTATTCCGGTAGCGGCCGATAACCTTTTGTTGTGCCAAAAAATATCTCGCTACCGGAAATAACATCATGCTTAAAACGCTATCGATTCGTACCGGCTTGCTTTCTTTACTGGCCGTGATGACCCTTCTTCTGCTGATTGTCAGCGGTATCGGCATTTATGCCCTTACCCAGAGTTCCTCTTCTTTGCAGCGTATTAATCACCTTCAAGGTGAACAGATGGTGCAGCTCAATTCGGGCTACACGCTGATTTTACGCGCCCGAAACGAAGCCGGTCAGGCCGTCCGATTGATGGAGATCGGCATGCTGGATGACGCCGCTAAATCGGTGCAAAGCATTAATAAAGAAGTCACGCAGGCGCAGAAAACGCTAAAAGCGGTGATTGACGGTGGAGTCTCGGATCCGCAGGGCCAGCAGTTGCTGGATAAAGTCGCGGCAAGCCTGGCTGCTTACAACGCGCAAGGGATCACGCCGATGATTGCGGCCCTGAACCAGCAAAGCTCTGATGCCTATTACGATCTGCTGGAAAATAAGCTGATCCCGGTGGCGCGTCAGTTTGATAACGACATGCAGGCGTTTCAGAAATGGAGCGAAGCGCGCGGAAATGCAGAAGTGCAGGCGGTGCAGTCGAGTAAAAACCACGTAATGCTGCTGATCGTGATCGCGGCGCTGATTACGGCAGGGATTATCGTGCTGGCCTGGCTGTCGTTGCGCCATATGCTGCTCAAGCCGCTTTCGGCTTCTATTGCTCAGCTGGAAAATGTGGCCGCAGGCGATCTCACGCATGTCCTGAACATGCCGGTGAGCCAGGAGTTTACTCGCCTGAATGCGGCGATCGAAGGAATGCGTCAGTCTTTGATGGAATCTGTGCTGCGCGTCCGTGATGCCAGCTCGCAGATTGACACCGGCAGCCGTGAACTGACTGCGGGCAATATGGATCTGGCCCAGCGTACAGAATCGACCGCGACCTCTCTTGAGCAGACGGCGGCGAGCATGGAAGAGATCACCGCGACGGTGAAACAAAACGCCGATAACGCTGAACAGGCGCACCAGATGGCGAAAACCGTCTCTGATACGGCGGATCACGGCAGCGAAATGGTCTGCTATGTGATTGAGAAAATGCGTGATATTTCCGGCAGCTCAGCCCGTATCGCCGACATTCTTAGCGTGATCGACGGTATTGCGTTCCAGACCAATATTCTGGCGCTTAACGCATCCGTTGAAGCGGCGCGAGCCGGTGAGCAGGGGCGGGGATTTGCCGTGGTGGCGGGTGAAGTGCGTAATCTGGCCAGCCGAAGCGCGGACGCCGCGAAAGAGATTCGCACGCTGATCAGCGCCTCACAGACCCACGTTAACGAGGGCAGCGAGCTGGCGCAACAGGCGGGCGAAACGATGGATGAGATCGCCACCGAAGTGATGCGTATGACCCGACTGATGCGAGAAATCGCCAGCGCGTCTCAGGAACAAAGCCGCGGCATTGAGCAGGTGAATATCGCGGTGAATCAGATGGACGAAACTGCCCAACAAAACGCCGCACTGGTGCAACAATCCTCCGCGGCGACGCGCTCTTTAGAAGAGCAGTCGCGCGAATTAATTGAAGCGATGTCGTCATTTAAACTGACTTCACAAGCGGCGTAATAATAATAAATCCTGGTGCTATCTGCGCCAGGATTTATACCATTTCCACCTCAGCGTTTACTGCACCAATATTGTGATGAATATCCGCCATTAATTTTTCCAGCGAATGGGTTAATTCCAGCGCTTTTTTTGTGGGCTCAAGATATAAACCTTTGCGAACAAATAAAGGCTCATCAAAGAGTTGATTAAAACGCTTTAACGCCAGACTGACCGCAGGACGCGACATCTCAAGGCGGACAGAGGCTTTCGCCATGCTGCCGCATCTGACGATTTCAATAAACACTGGAATAAGATTTAGATCGATACCGGTATTTGCACGACAAAAGTTTTGCGTCATGACGGCGACTCCCCTGAATAAATAATAAACTGTTATCGAAATAATGCAGGAGTAGGCGGGAAGATTAAAGCGCGATTTTTATATTCATTTATACGGTAAAATATATAAATAAAAAACGGGGAGCAGGCTCCCCGTGATAAAACGTTAGGCGTCCGGGAATTCGCGGATCAGACGCTCAACATCTTCAACCATATGATTATTACCGACAAAGAAAGAGCGGCGCTGGTGCAAGCTTTCCGGGGTGATATCCAGAATACGCTCTTTGCCGTCACTCGCCTTGCCGCCTGCCTGTTCGGCCAGGAACGCCATCGGGTTGCATTCGTACAGCAGACGCAGCTTCCCTTCCGGGTGGCTGGCGGTGCTTGGGTACAGGTAAATGCCGCCTTTCAGCAAGTTGCGGTGGAAGTCCGCCACCAGCGAGCCGATATAGCGCGAGGTGTACGGGCGCTGCGTTGGCGTATCTTCTTCCTGGCAGAATTTGATGTACTTCTTCACGCCATTAGGGAATTTAATGTAATTGCCTTCGTTAATGGAGTAAGTGCTGCCGCTCGCAGGATAACGCATGCGCTCCTGGCACAGGCAGAAAACGCCTAGCGACGGATCGTACGTGAAGGCGTGAACGCCACAACCCGTGGTGTACACCAGCATGGTTGATGAGCCGTAAACCACATAGCCCGCGGCAACCTGTTTGTTACCCGGTTGCAAGAAATCTTCTTCCGTCACGGCTGTACCAACCGGTGTGACGCGGCGATAAATGGAGAAAATCGTCCCAACAGATACGTTGACGTCAATGTTAGACGAGCCATCCAGGGGATCCATCAGCACGACATATTTGGCGTGTTCGCAGCCTTCGAAAACGACGATTTCATCTTCTTCTTCAGAGGCGATACCCGCGACAATGTCGCGTGCGCGCAGTGCAGCTTTCAGTTTTTCATTGGCGAACAGATCGAGTTTTTGTTGCACCTCTCCCTGAACGTTTTCGGCACCGCTGGCACCCAGGATATCGACCAGACCGGCCTTGTTGATATCACGGTGGATGATCTTTGCGCCGAGCTTTATCGCCGACAGCAAAGCAGTGAGTTCACCCGTAGCATGAGAGAACTCGTGCTGCTTTTCGACAATAAATTCACCTAACGTTTTCATAACACTTTCCCTGCATCGTATGTTGAGTAAAGCGATCGAATGATGGTTAAAGCGGTCAATCTCAAACAATCTTAACAAACATTCAAATATTAGCGCAGTGGTGAATCGCGCCAGCAAAATACGGATTTACCTGAAATGCGTTTCTCTGACGCTGACATGTGAGTAAAATGTGCGCCAAATAGAAGAGGAATAGTGACGTATGCGCATTCATATATTAGGGATTTGTGGCACTTTCATGGGCGGACTGGCAATGCTGGCGCGCTCTCTGGGCCATGAGGTGACGGGTTCGGACGCCAATGTGTATCCGCCGATGAGCACTCTGCTTGAGAAGCAGGGGATCGATCTCATTCAGGGATATGATGCCAGCCAGCTGGACGTCGAACCGGATCTGGTTATCATCGGCAACGCCATGACGCGCGGTAACCCGTGTGTGGAAGCGGTACTGGAACGCAATATTCCGTTCATGTCCGGCCCGCAATGGCTGCATGACTTTGTCCTGCGCGACCGCTGGGTGCTGGCAGTTGCAGGTACGCACGGTAAAACGACGACGGCCGGGATGGCAACCTGGATTCTGGAAGCTTGCGGCTACAAGCCGGGCTTTGTGATCGGCGGCGTGCCGGGCAATTTCGACGTTTCTGCTCGCTTAGGCGAAAGCCCGTTCTTTGTGATTGAAGCCGACGAATACGACTGCGCCTTCTTCGATAAACGTTCCAAGTTTGTGCATTATTGCCCGCGCACCCTGATCCTCAATAACCTTGAGTTCGATCATGCGGACATTTTTGACGACCTGAAAGCCATTCAGAAACAGTTCCATCACCTGGTGCGTATCGTGCCGGGGCAAGGCCGCATCATCTACCCTGAGAACGACATCAATCTGAAGCAGACTATCGCGATGGGTTGCTGGAGCGAGCAGGAGCTGGTGGGCGAGCAGGGCCACTGGCAGGCGAAGAAACTGACAACTGACGCATCCGAGTGGGAAGTGTGGCTGGACGGTGAAAAAGTCGGCGAAGTGAAGTGGACGCTGGTCGGTGAACACAACATGCACAATGGCCTGATGGCGATTGCTGCGGCGCGTCATGTAGGCGTCAAGCCTGCCGATGCGGCCGATGCGCTGGGATCCTTTATCAATGCGCGTCGTCGTCTTGAATTGCGCGGTGAAGCCAATGGGGTGACGGTGTACGACGATTTCGCCCATCATCCGACGGCCATTCTGGCGACGCTGGCGGCACTGCGCGGCAAAGTCGGCGGAACGGCGCGCATTCTGGCGGTGCTGGAACCACGCTCTAACACCATGAAAATGGGGCTCAGCAAAGACGATCTCGCACCGTCTCTCGGCCGCGCTGACGAAGTGTTCCTCCTGCAACCGCAGCACATTCCGTGGCAGGTCGCGGAAGTGGCTGACGCCTGCATTCAGCCTGCGCACTGGCATGCGGATGTCGACACCTTAGCGGATATGGTGATTAAAACCGCGCAGCCGGGCGATCACATTCTGGTGATGAGCAACGGCGGTTTTGGTGGAATTCATCAGAAGCTGCTGGACGGTCTGGCGAAGAAAGCCCAGGCCGAAGAGTAATCAAACGACCCGGTAGCGTTGCGCTACCGGGTGAACATGCCGGATAAGGAATAACGCTTACTCTTTGGCGATAGGCGTTTCAATCTCCTCAATCGGGGTGCTGCCCTGAATCTCACCGATTTTCTTCACAACGTCGTCCACCTGACCCGAGGTGTGAAGCAGCGTGTATGTCAGATCAAACTGTGTGCTCTGACCGGCTTGCAGCTGCTTCACGCGCTTTTGTTCCCGTTCGATGGTCACCGGATAGGCATAGCTGGTGCCCGGCTCAATGCCGGTGACATAGCCTTGTTTCTCCGTGTCGGTGTTTTTCCACAGCGTTAAAACAGGCAGCTGGCGGGTGTCGAACTGAATCGCCGCCCCTTTGTCGCCTGCTTTATTAATCACTGCGGCAGTGGTGTGGTGATTCTCATCCGACAGCGGTTTGATGTTAAACACCATTTCATCAAAGCCTTTCGTTGGCCCTGCATAGTTTTGCCACTCTTTTAAGCCCGCTTTGGCGTAATCATTGAATGGGCTGATGCTTGCCATTGGTGCGATAAACCGCGCCCCTGCTTCCAGAATCGGTTTACCGAAATTGCTGTGATAAATTATCTGATAGTCATGCGGATAATCAGCGTGATTGGTCAGCACATCGTGAAGAGCAAAGCTGTTGCTGCCTGGAACATAGCGCAGTTCAGTCATGGTCTGCAGATCGGCTTTTTTGAACGTGCTTTCTTTTACCAGACCTCGGACACGAATTTCGTATGGCGCGTTGTCGCTCACCTCGACTTCCACCTGCGAGGCTGGCGTATTGCCTGCTTTCCCGTGCAACGTATAAATTTGACCGTCTGCAGTGACGGGATGCCCAGTCCATTCGTAGCCACAGCGCACCATCATTTCGTTGAAACCTTCCAGCCATCCCAGACCATTTCGGCTTTCAAGGTTCATGAAAGCAGGGTTGACCACCTCTTTGACCGGAGAATCCCAACCCATCCGCACGCCGTAGCCTTCAACGTGCAGCAGATTCATGCCGCGTGTAGGGCTTAACGCGATCGTCAACCCGTCTTTACTGGTGATAATAATGACTTTGCTGCCTTCCTGTTTGCCGCCATGAAGGACTTTTTGTTCAATGCTGAAGTTTTGGTTTTTCACTTTCAGCATATTGCTGGTCACTTTCCAGTTACCCAGTTCCGTCGCGCTATCAGCGCTTGTCAGCACCCATGTTTTTGCCATGACAGGCGCGGAAATTAAACAGGCCAGTGCGGTTAAAGCCAACGTTTTTTTCATCATTCTTCCCTTTTTGCTGAATCGATTATTTCTTTCACAGGCAAATCTAGATTCTTAACAAAAGTGAAAGTGTGATGCGTTTCACCTGATGGCGAATTAAGCGATTTTTCTCGTTGGAGTGTGCGGAGTGATCGATAATTGTGTAATGCACTGCGTTATTTGCACGATAAAGTGTGAATTAAAATGGTTTTTGCTTTAACGATTCAGCTTTGAAGAGAGAATAAAAAGGAGAGGTTACGCCAGAGGAAAAGGACGGGGGGAGGGAAAAATGACGCTAACCCATCAATGAGTTAGCGTGAGAGGATTAGCCTTCGTTCTCAGCCAGTTCGCGCAGATACTGGAAAATCAGACGCGCAGATTTCGGCGGCTTATTCCCTTCTTTCTCTTTCTTCGCGTTACGGATTAATGAACGCAACTGCTGGCGATCGGCGTCAGGCCACAGGTTCAAGACTTCTGCGACGGCATCGTCACCGTTGTCGACCAGACGATCGCGAATTTGCTCAAGCTTATGGAACAGCGCAACCTGCTGGTTGTGGCGGTTTTTCAGCTTATCCAGCGCCTGACGAATCGGCTCAACATCGCGCTGGCGCAGCATTTTACCGATTAGCTGAAGCTGGCGGCGACGGCCTTCTTTTTTGATTCGTTGGGCCAGTTCAATGGCACTGCGCAGATCCGGGTCGAGCGAGAGTTTATCCAGCGCGTTTTTGCCCAGTTCTACCATTTCCGCACCAAGTTGTTTTAACTCTTCGGCGTCACGTTTAATTTCACTTTTACTGACCCAGATGATTTCATCATCTTCGTCTTCGATGTCATCACCGGGAACGTCGTCGAGCCAGTCTTCGGGCTGCTTAGTCATGTCAGGCTCCTTAAAAAAGAGGCTAATGTTACCAGTTAAGACGCGCACTGAAAAACGGTTCTCTGTTAGACTTCAGATAACTATCTCTTACAGTATGGCATTTGCGATGAAAGTAACCTCACAAGTTGAAGCGCAGCGTAAGATTCTGGAAGAAGCGGTCTCCACAGCGTTGATGCTGGCTTCCGGGAAATCAGACGGCGCGGAAGTAGCAGTCAGCAAAACCACGGGTATCAGCGTAAGCACTCGCTACGGTGAAGTCGAGAACGTGGAATTTAACAGTGACGGTGCGCTGGGGATTACGGTTTATCACCAGAATCGCAAAGGCAGCGCGTCATCGACCGACCTCAGCCCGGATGCCATCGCCCGTACCGTGCAGGCTGCGCTGGATATTGCGCGCTATACCTCACCCGATCCCTATGCAGGCGTCGCGGATAAAGAATTGCTGGCGTTTGACGCGCCGGATCTCAGCCTTTTCCATCCGGCTGAAGTGTCTCCAGACGAAGCCATTGAGTTTGCCGCGCGCGCCGAACAGGCCTCTCTGAAGGCGGATAAACGCATCACCAATACCGAAGGCGGCAGCTTTAACAGCCACTACGGCATCAAAGTGTTCGGCAACAGCCACGGCATGTTGCAGGGCTACAGCTCTACGCGCCACTCCCTTTCCAGCTGCGTTATCGCTGAAGAAAATGGCGACATGGAACGTGATTACGCCTACACCATTGGCCGTGCGATGGGCGATTTACAGTCCCCTGAATGGGTCGGTGAAGAGTGTGCAAAACGCACGCTGTCACGCCTGTCTCCGCGCAAACTGTCCACCATGAAAGCGCCGGTGATTTTTGCCAACGAAGTGGCGACCGGGCTGTTTGGTCATCTGGTTGGGGCGATTGCGGGCGGTGCGGTTTATCGTAAATCGACGTTCCTGCTCGACTCTTTGGGGCAACAAATTCTGCCGGAATGGCTGACCATCGAAGAACATCCGCATTTGCTGAAAGGGCTGGCGTCGACGCCGTTCGACGGCGAAGGCGTGCGTACAGAACGTCGCGACATCATTAAAGACGGTATTCTGACGCAGTGGCTGCTGACCAGCTATTCTGCGCGCAAGCTCGGTCTGCAAAGTACCGGCCACGCGGGCGGCATCCACAACTGGCGCATCGAAGGCCAGGGCCTGAACTTTGAACAGATGCTCAAAGAAATGGGCACCGGCCTGGTCGTGACTGAGCTGATGGGCCAGGGCGTCAGCGGGATCACCGGCGATTACTCTCGCGGTGCGGCCGGCTTCTGGGTTGAAAACGGTGAAATTCAGTATCCGGTGAGCGAAATCACCATTGCCGGTAACTTAAAAGACATGTGGCGCAATATCGTTACGGTCGGTAACGATATTGAAACACGTAGCAATATACAGTGTGGTTCAGTGCTGTTACCCGAGATGAAAATCGCGGGTCAATAATACCCGTCATACTTCACGTGGCAGATGCGTTGGCTGCGCTCGAATTATTTAGGGTATTTAGCTTATTTTTCATAATAAAAAAGGAAGTGAGCAATGCGTAAAAACCTGTTAGCCATTCTTGCTGTGTCGTCGTTAGTGTTCAGTTCTGCTGGGTTTGCCGCCGATCTTGAAGATGATATGAACACGCTCAGTACCAACCTGAAAGTGGTCCAGAAAACGGATAATGCGACGGAAATGAAAGACGCATTGACCAAAATGCGCGTCGCCGCACTCGATGCGCAAAAAGCGACGCCACCGAAGCTGGAAAACAAAGCCGCAGACAGCGCTGAAATGAAAGACTATCGCCACGGTTTTGACGTGCTGGTCGGCCAGATCGACGGTGCCCTGAAGCTTGCCAACGAAGGCAAGGTGAAAGAAGCCCAGGCCGCCGCTGACGGATTCATTGCCACCCGCAACGAAAACCACAAAAAATTCCGCTAATGGCACGCTAAGCCAGACGGCAAAATAATCAACGGGGGCGTATTCCCCCCGTTTTGTTTGCCACAACGTAATAAGAAAACCTTATCCGCGTCACACTTTACGACCTTGCGCGTAAATCTTTCCACTCTGCTTTCTGACCTTTCACCGCCGAATCACGTGACATTCATCACGTAAATCCAGTTGATAATACATATTCACCGTAATTATGTGGAACAGATCACTGGTGCCGCTTTCCTTTCCACTTCGAAGTGGAAAACAACTCGCTACAAACCTTTAACCTCCAGCGTTAGTTTTATCCCAGAGCCATTAACGGGGTAAGACGAGTGATTAACGGAGCGGTAATGAACGACGTTGGGGAACAGGCAGCGCAAACTGAAACGCTCGCAAACACCATGCTTGAGCAGGTCTATTCCCTGCTTGCTCGCCACAACATCATTCCCAATGACGTCCAGCGGCAGATGCTGACGTCACACGTTCGCGCAATGGCGCACCGGTCAGTGACCGGCGAACCGCTGCCAGAGGTCGAAGCTGACCTGTTCGACGAAATTTCAGCAGATTCAATGCGGCTTGCCCGCGAAGTGGTCGCGCAGTTCGGCAATCTTCCTGATGAAGAGGCCTGGCTGCTCTCCGTTCACTTCGAAGTCGCTAAAGACAACCTTTAAGGAGCTACACAATGGAACAAATTACAGTCGTGATCGGCGATCGTCTTGGTAAAGGCCAGAAAGTGGCTATCGGTGTGGAAAAGGCCGGCGGCCGTGCGGTTGTCGTACCCGGCGTGGCGGCGGACATGAAATTGGGCGACGTGATGAAAGCGGAAAACGCCACATTCGGGATCTCGTTCTGCGGCAGCGGCGGTGCGGGTGCCATCACAGCGCAAACCAAACATGGCTACAAGGCTAAATACGGTATGCGTTCAGTGGAAGAGGGCGTCACTGCCATCAACGAAGGCAACAACGTTTTGGGTTTTGGTTTTATGGATAAAGAAGAGCTGGGCGAGCGACTGGTGCAGGCCTGGCTGAAAAAGTACGGCGCGTAACCATGAAAGAGCAATTCACCACCACGGTGAGAGTGAAAGGCAAAGGTGACGCCAAAACGCGCGCCTTTGCCGACGCGCTAAACCACGTACAGGCCGCGGTGATGAACGCATCGCCGCATATCTTACTGCGTATTGAGCCACAGGATGTGCAGGTTGTTCAGGCGCAAGAAGCGGTGCGTAAAGAAGCGTTTCTGTTCTTCTTTTTGCGCCGGGAAAGACGCACTTACAGCGTGGAGCTGGACGTGACCGTCAACGTGACTGCCATCAATCTTGATCGGGTGGATTTTGTCACGCAACGCTGATTCTCACTAATAGGGCAGACGAATGTTCCTGATAATTTTAATAAAATCGCTCATCATCGGCGGCCTGGTTGGCGTCGGCGTTGGCGCCGGGGCTGCACGCATGTTTCATGCGCCTACCACACAGGGTATGGGCGCATTTCGTACGTTGGGGGAACTGAACTCCTGTGAAGGGGATCCCGCGTCTCACTTCTCCTTTGGTCTGGGGTTCTTCTTCAACGCCTGGGCATCGTCAGTGGCGGCGGGGGCCTTCACGCAGGACGTTGACCATCGCATCATCCCTAACTGGGGCGCCGCGGCGCTGATGTTAAAAAACCGCAACGTTGGTGAAACGCTGCACGATCCACGCAAAATGGCGATTGCCTGCGGCGTGATCGGCATGTTCGTGGTCACCTTCTTAAACCTCACTGCCTCGTCTGTACCTGCGGCGCTTCAGGTCACAGCCGTGAAGGTGCTGGTTCCTGCGGCGAACCTGCTGGTCAACACCGTCATGCCGGTCATCTTCTGGCTGGCGGCAATCGACGCGGGTAAAAAATCCGGCTTCTGGGCCACCGTTTTTGGCGGCGCGGCGCAGCTGATTATGGGCAACGCCGTACCGGGTCTGGTGCTGGGCATTCTGATTGGTAAAGGCGTCGAAGAGAGCGGCTGGAACCGCGTGACCAAAGTGATGATGGTGGCGATTGTTCTGCTGTTCGTGCTGAGTGGTTTCTTCCGTGGCTTCGACATGAAGATGATCGAATCCTTCCATCTGACCGTGCCGAACTGGCTCGACATGATCCACAGCTCGCTCAGCGGCAAATAACAGGAGCCTCAACATGGAACAGAATAAAGGTTTTTGGTATGCCGACTGGTCGTTCCCGATCTTCGTTGGCCTGCTCTCATCCGGCGTTTTCGCCGGGACGCATATGTTCTACCTGTACGGCATCGGCGCGTTTAACGAAGTGGCCTTCGTGGCGATGTTAAAAGCGGGCATGGATACCGGCGTTTACGGCGCGGTGGCGGCCTTTGGTGCCAGCTTCCTGTTTGCGCGCATCATCGAAGGCTCGCTGGTGGGTATTCTCGATATCGGCGGAGCGATTCAAACGGGCGTTGGCCTCGGCGTTCCGGCGTTGCTGCTCGGCGCGGGCTTTGTCTTCCCGGTGGCTAACTTTGTGGCTTCGCTGGCCACCGGTCTGGTGATTGGGCTGGCGATTGGCTACCTGATTATCCTGGCGCGTAAATTCACCATCAACCAGAGCGATTCCACCTACGGGGCGGACGTGATGATGGGCGCGGGTAACGCCTCTGGCCGCTTTCTTGGCCCGTTGATTATCCTCAGCGCGATGACCGCCTCTATCCCGATTGGTATTGGTTCTCTGATTGGCGCGCTGCTGTTTTATCTCTGGCAGAAGCCGATTACCGGTGGCGCGATCCTTGGCGCAATGATTTTGGGTTCGCTGTTCCCGGTGGCCCTTTAATACCCGGCGGGCGCTTCGGCGCTCGCTTTCTCTGGAGATGTTTATGTTTGATTTACTCCTGCGCCGCGCGCGCCTCACCGACGATACGCTGGCTGACATTGCCATTCAGGACGGCAAAATTGCGGCGCTGGGTGAGATTAACGCTCCCGCACACAAAACCGTCGAGCTGAACGGCGAAGTGTTTGTCAGCGCGGGCTGGATTGATTCTCACGTTCACTGCTACCCCAACTCCCCGATTTATCATGATGAGCCGGACAGCGTCGGTATCGCGACTGGCGTCACGACCGTCGTGGACGCGGGCAGTACCGGTGCCGACGATGTGGACGATTTCTACGAAATTACCCGCAAAGCCAGCACGGCGGTTTTCGCGCTGCTGAATATTTCCCGCGTCGGGCTGATCGCTCAAAACGAGCTGGCGAACATGGCCAATATCGATGCGGATGCGGTACAGCAGGCCGTGAAGCGCCACCCTGATTTTATCGTGGGCCTGAAAGCCCGCATGAGCAGCAGCGTGGTCGGTGAAAACGGCATCACGCCGCTGGCGTGCGCAAAAGAGATGCAGCAGCAGAATGGCGGCCTGCCGCTGATGGTGCATATCGGCAACAATCCGCCAAACCTCGATGAAATTGCCGATCTGCTGAGTTCTGGCGACATCATCACCCACTGCTACAACGGCAAACCGAACCGCATTCTTACGCCGTCGGGCGAACTGCGTGCCTCCATCACCAACGCGCTGAAGCGCGGCGTGCGCCTTGACGTCGGCCACGGCACGGCGAGTTTTAGCTTCGAGGTGGCGAAGCGCGCCATCGCAATGGGCATTCTGCCGCACACCATCAGCTCGGATATCTACTGCCGCAACCGCCTCAACGGGCCGGTGGGTAGCCTTGCCAGCGTGATGTCGAAATTCCTCGCCATCGGTATGTCGCTACCGCAGGTGATCGAGTGCGTGACCGCCAACGCCGCCGACGGCCTGCGTCTGACGCAAAAAGGCCGCATTCAGCCGGGTCTGGATGCCGACCTGACGCTGTTCACCGTAAAACGCCAGCCGACGCTGCTGGTAGATGCTGAAAACGACAGCCTGCAGGCTGAACATATTTTGCTGCCGCTTGCCGCGATCCGCGCAGGCAAGGGCTACATGACCGAACAAGGGAGCACGGAACATGTCTTCGATTTATGAGAAATACCATTTAAAACAGGTGATCAACACCTCCGGCCGCATGACGGCGCTGGGCGTTTCCACACCGCGTCCGGAAGTGGTGCAGGCGGCGATGGACGGCATGAATCAGTATTTCGAGATGAAAGATCTGGTCAATAAAACCGGTGAATACATCGCGAAGCTGTTGGACGTAGAAGGCGCAACGGTCGTCTCCTGCGCCTCGGCGGGTATTGCGCAGTCCGTGGCCGCGGTGCTGGTGAAAGAGAGTGACTGGCTGCTGGAAAACCTGCACGTCACGCCCATTGAGAACAACGAAATCGTGCTGCCGAAAGGTCACAACGTCAACTTTGGCGCACCGGTCGGCACCATGGTCGCGCTCGGTGGCGGCAAAATGGTCGAAGCGGGTTACGCCAACGAATGCTCCGCCGATCAGCTGGCGGCGGCGATCACCCCGCGTACCGCAGCCATTCTTTACATCAAGTCTCACCACTGCGTGCAGAAAAGCATGCTCAGCGTCGAGCAGGCGGCGGTGGTTGCGCGCAAACACGATCTGCCGTTGATCGTCGATGCAGCAGCGGAAGAAGATCTGCATGTCTATTACCGCTCCGGCGCGGATCTTGTGATCTACAGCGGCGCGAAGGCGATCGAGGGGCCAACCAGCGGCCTGGTGATCGGTAAAACGCAGTATGTCGAATGGGTGAAACGCCAGACGGCGGGCATTGGCCGCGCCATGAAAGTGGGTAAAGAGGGCATCCTGGGCCTGACCTGCGCTATCGAACATTACCTGACGGCGACCAAAGAGAGCGGCGCTGAAATGGTCGCGAAAATGACCCCCTTTATTGACGCACTGAATACCTTAAACGGTGTGACGGCCCGTGTGGTCTGGGACAGCGCCGGACGGGATATCGCGCGCAGCGAAATCAAATTCGACGAAGCCGCCACCGGCGTGGGCACCGGCGATCTGGTGAACGCGCTCAAGCAGGGCGAATACGCTATCTACTTCCGTGGCTACAAGGCCAACGAAGGGATTATCGAAGCGGACGTGCGCAGCGTGACCGCCGACCAGCTAGAAATTGTTTATCGCCGCATCCGCGAAGTATTAGGCCAGGAGAAAAACGCATGAAATTAACCCCCAATTTTTACCGTGATCGCGTGTGCCTGAACGTTCTGGCAGGTTCAAAAGCGAATGCCAGTGCGATTTACGAGGCGGCTGAAGGTCATGTTCTGGTGGGCGTGTTGTCTAAAAACTATCCTGATGTGGACAGCGCCGTCGCGGATATGCGCGAGTACGCTGCGCTGATTGATAACGCACTCTCTGTAGGGCTTGGCGCGGGCGATCCCAATCAGTCGGCGATGGTCAGCGAAATCTCCCGCCAGATTCAGCCGCAGCACGTTAATCAGGTGTTTACCGGCGTGGCGACCAGCCGCGCGCTGCTGGGACAAAATGATTCCGTGGTGAACGGGTTAGTGTCACCAACCGGTACGGTCGGGATGGTCAAAATCTCCACCGGGCCGCTGAGCAGCAACGCGCCTGACGGCATCGTGCCGGTAGAAACCGCGATTGCGCTGCTGAAAGATTTTGGCGGCAGCTCCATCAAATACTTCCCGATGGGCGGCCTGGCGTGTCGCGACGAGTACAAAGCGGTGGCAGAAGCCTGCGCGAAGCACGATTTCTGGCTGGAACCGACGGGCGGTATCGATCTGGAGAACATCGAGGCGATCCTGCAGATCGCGCTGGATGCGGGCGTCAGCAAGATTATTCCGCACATTTACAGCTCGATTATCGACAAAACCACCGGCGACACTCGCCCGGAAGATGTCCGCACGCTGCTGGATATCACGAAGAAGTTAGTGAAGTAGAATTTTGCCCCTCATCCTAACCCTCTCCCTTTTGGAGGGGGGACTGTCCGGAGCGGTCTTTTCCCTTCTGCTCATAAGGAGAGGGAGTGCCGATGCACTCTTTGCCTATACCCATAGGGTGAGGGGATTGTTTTCTCCCTCTCCCTTTTGGAGAGGGACTGTCCGGAGCGGTCTTTTCCCTTCTGCTCATAGGGAGAGGGATTGCCGATGCACTCTTTGCCTATACCCATAGGGAGAGGGGATTGTTTTCTCCCTCTCCCTATGGGAGAGGGCAGGGGTGAGGGGACACAAACCGCACCATCCAACAGGAGCCACCATGCACACTCATCATCTGCTTGCTGCTTCACTCTCATTGCTGGCGACGGCTGCCGTTGCCCAGCCGCAGTACGCCTGGGTCGGGACGTATAATCCGAACGGTGAAGGGCTGTACCGATTTACCGTCGATCCGCAAACCGGCGCGCTCGACCATAAAACGCGGGCCAGCACGCTGGCGAATGCCGCGCAGTTGACCGTCTCGTTCGATGGCAAAACGCTGTATCTGGCGAGCGAAGTGGAGCAAGGCGTGGTGCAGGCGCTGCGTATTGGTGATAACGGCGAGCTGAGCGCGTTAAATCAGGTCGCCTCAGGCGGCGCGGGCCCTGTTTATCTGTCGCTGACGCCAAACGGTCGTCATTTGCTGGTGGCAAACTACGTCAGCGGTTCGATTGCGGTGCTGCCGGTGAAATCTGACGGCAGCCTCGGCGAGGCCACAGACACCCATCAGGATCGGGGCGAACCGGGCGCAGCAGCACCCGAAGCCGCCGTGGAAGGCAGTTTTGCGATAAGCGATCATAACGGTCCGCACGCGCACATGATCGCTGCCGATCCGAGCGGGAAGTTTGTCTTTTCAACCGATCTGGGTCTGGATCGGATCTACCAGTACCGTTTTGACGATCGCAGCGGAAAGCTCACCCCGAACGATCCGCCGTTTATCAACGCATCCTCGAAAGGTGCGGGGCCGCGCCATTTTGTCTTCACGCCAAAAGGCGATGGACTGTGGCTGATTAACGAAGAGGCATCGACGCTGACCCATTATTCGCTCGATAGCACCTCGGGTACGCTGAAAGAGGGCAAAACGATCTCCGCGCTGCCGAACGCCTACAAAGGGACCAGCTTTGCCGCGGGCCTGGTGTTGAGCCGCGACGGCAAACAGCTGTACGTCGCTAACCGTTTGCATAACAGCATCGCGCACTTTACCGTAACGGCGGACGGAGCGCTGACGCACCAGAACGATGTCTGGACGCGTGGCGATTACCCGCGCACGCTGACGCTTGATAATCAGGGGCGCTGGCTGTACGTCATGAATCAGCGTAGCGATAACATTACCCGTTTTCGCGTTGAGCCAGACGGTAAGCTACGCTTTGAGCCGGACTATACGCCGGTTGGCAGCCCATCCCAGATGGTCATTTCACCAGGGCCATGAGCCGTAAGAGGACACCGACGTGCGATTTCCGAACCAACGTTTAGCGCAACTGTTTGATTTGTTGCAAAACGAGACGCTGCCGCAGGACGAGCTGGCGCAGCGCCTTTCGGTCTCAACACGTACCGTCCGCGCTGATATCACGGCCCTGAATGCGCTCCTGGCGAGTCACGGCGCGCAGTTTATTTTGAGCCGAGGCAACGGCTACCAGCTTAAAATCGACGATGCCGCGCGCTATCAGTCATTGCAGGATTCCCGTCCGCGCGCGCTGCGTATCCCGCGTACCGGACAAGAACGAGTGCACTATCTGGTAGTGCGATTTCTCACTGCCGCTTTCTCTTTAAAGCTAGAAGATTTGGCTGATGAATGGTTTGTCAGCCGCGCCACGTTGCAAAGCGATATGGTGGACGTGCGCGAGTGGTTTCACCGCTACAATCTGACGCTCGAAACCCGCCCGCGTCACGGCATGAAACTCTTCGGAAGCGAAATGTCCGTGCGCGCGTGCCTGACCGATCTGCTGTGGGAACTGGCGCAGCAGGACAGCCTGAATCCGCTGGTGACCGAAATCGCCCTGAACGTCGGCGTGCCGGAGCAACTGGTTGGCGTGCTGCACGACACGCTCACGCGCCATCACATTCGTCTCACGGATGAAGGCGAGCTGTTTGTACGCCTGTACTGTGCGGTGTCGGTACGGCGCATCGGCGAGGGTTATCCGCTGCCGGAATTTAATGCCGAAGATGTGGAAGAGAACGTGCGCGCCGCCGCGCGGGATATCGCCGCTGCCATTTCGCAACTGGCGGATAAAGCGCTTTCGCCTTCAGAAGAGAACTGGCTGTGCGTCCATCTGGCGTCCCGTCAAATCCAGGAGATTGCCCCAAGTGCCATCAACGCCGACGACGACGAAGCGCTGGTCAATTACATCCTGCGCTACATCAACACGCACTATAACTACAATCTGCTGAACGATGCGCAGCTGCACGCAGATTTGCTGACGCATATTAAAACCATGATCACCCGCGTGCGTTACCAAATCATGATCCCCAACCCGCTGCTGGAAAATATCAAGCAACACTATCCGATGGCGTGGGACATGACGCTGGCGGCGGTCTCTGGCTGGGGAAAATACACCCCCTATATCATCAGCGAAAACGAAATTGGTTTTCTGGTGCTGCATATCGGCGTCGGGCTGGAGCGCCATTACAACGTCGGCTATCAGCGTCAGCCGCGCGTGCTTTTGGTGTGTGATGCCGGTAACGCGATGGCGCGCATGATCGAGGCGGTGCTGCAACGCAAATATCCGCAGATAGACGTGACGCGCACCGTCACGCTGCGCGAGTACGAACTGGCGGAAAACATCAGCGAAGATTTTGTTATTTCGACCGCGCGGATCAGCGAAAAGGCCAAACCGGTGGTTTTGATTGCACCGTTCCCAACCGATTATCAGCTGGAGCAGATCGGCAAGCTGGTGCTGGTGGACCGCACGCGCCCGTGGATGCTGGAGAAATATTTCGATGCGGCGCATTTCCGCGTGATTAATAAACCCGTCGATCAGCAAACGCTGTTCCAGGAACTCTGTTCGCAGCTCGAAGCGGAAGGATTCGTTGGCGCGGAATTTCTCGACTCGGTAGTGGAGCGTGAGGCGATTGTCAGCACCATGCTCGGCGACGGCATTGCGCTGCCGCACTCCCTCGGTCTGATGGCGCAAAAAACGGTGGTCTACACCGTGCTGGCCCCGCAGGGCATCCAATGGGGCGATGAAACGGCGCACGTCATTTTCCTGCTGGCGATCAGCAAAAGCGAGTACGAAGAGGCGATGGCGATCTACGATATTTTTGTCACTTTCCTGCGGGAGCGGGCAATGACGCGGCTGTGCGCCTGTCACGATTTTGATGAGTTTAACGCGGTGGCGATGGAGAGTTTGAGTCGTTTTTGAAGGTGAGGGCGGAGAGTCGAAATCCGCCTTCATTTAGCGCAAATGATGGACCACCTGGTTGCTGCTGCCGCGCCAGATCAGCGCCGGGTCTTTTAAATCCTGCACAAATTTACCGTCGACCAGCACGTTGATCAGATCAACCACGTCCTTCTGCGCATCACTCAGTTCATCCAGCCGGTAGCCGGTCCAGACCCAAATATCTTTGCCTGCACACTCTGCGCGAATGCGTTTTACCAGCGCGAGAATATCCGGCACGTTCTGCGGATGCAGGGGGTCGCCGCCCGAAAGGGTAATTCCCTGGCGCTTTATCCGCGTGTCGTTGAGGTCGTCAATGATGCGATCCGCCATCTCGTCGGTAAACGGCTGGCCTGAGTTCAGACGCCAGGTGCTTTTGTTATAGCAGCCCGGGCATTCGTGAACGCACCCTGAAACAAACAGGGTGCAGCGTGTGCCAGGGCCGTTGACGATGTCGACGGGGTAGTAGTTGTGATATCGCATAGCGGTGTCCAGAAAGAATGTGCTGTCTGATGCCCTCACCCCGGCCCTCTCCCACAGGGAGAGGGGGCAAGAGGGTTGCTCCCCCCTTGAGGGAAAGGCGAAAAGCATGTCGCTCGATCGGTTCCCACCCCGTTAAGGGAAAGGGGTAAACGCGTTGCTCGATCGGTTCCCACCCCGTTAAGGGTAAGGGGTAAACTTGTTGCTCGATCGGTTCTCACCCCGTTAAGGGAAAGGGGTAAACGCCTTGCTCGATCGGTTCCCTCTCCCTTGAGGGAGAGGGTGAGGGGAAAGTATCGCGCTACAACGTTAACCGATCTGCCCATTTCCCAAATGCTTCACGCGGCGTTTCACTTCTTCTTGCTTACCGGCGTTGAACGGACGTGCGTCCGGGCTGCCAAGATAACCGCACACGCGGCGGGTCACCGAGACGCGCGCGGCGTCGTGGTTGCCGCATTTCGGACAGGTAAAGCCTTTGCTGGTGCATTCAAACTCACCGGTAAAGCCGCACTCGTAGCACTCATCAATCGGCGTATTTGTCCCGTAGTACGGCACGTGCTGATAGCTGTAATCCCACACGTCTTCCAGCGCTTTCAGGTTGTGCTGAATGTTCGGGTACTCGCCGTAACAGATGAAGCCGCCGCTCGCCACCGGCGGATAAGCCGCTTCAAAGTCAATTTTGTCGTACGGATTGACCTTTTTCTCGACGTCGAGGTGGAAGCTGTTGGTGTAGTAGCCTTTGTCGGTCACGCCATCCACCACACCAAACTCGGCGGTATCCAGGCGGCAGAAACGGTCGCACAGGTTTTCGCTCGGCGTGCTGTACAGGCTAAAGCCATAGCCGGTTTCGTCTTTCCACAGGTCGACGGCATCGCGCAGACGCTGAACGATCGCCACGCCTTTGGCACGCAGCGCTTCGCTGTCATAGACATGTTGATCGCCAAACAGCGCGTTGATGGTTTCGTGAATACCGATATAGCCCAGAGAAATCGACGCGCGGCCGTTCTTAAAGATTTCAGAAACGTCGTCGTCTGCTTTCAGACGCACGCCGCAGGCGCCTTCCATATACAGAATAGGTGCCACGCGGGCTTTAACGCCTTCGAGACGCGCGATGCGGGTCATCAGCGCTTTGCGCGCCAACACCAGTCGCTCGTCCAGCAAGTTCCAGAACGCCTCTTCGTTGCCTTTGGCTTCCAGCGCGATGCGTGGCAGGTTCAGGCTGATCACGCCCAGATTGTTGCGCCCATCATGGACCTGCTCGCCGTTTTCATCCTCATACACGCCAAGGAAACTGCGACAGCCCATGGGCGTTTTGAACGAACCGGTGACTTTCACCACCTGGTCGTAGTTCAGAATATCCGGATACATGCGCTTGCTTGCGCATTCCAGCGCCAGCTGTTTGATGTCGTAGTTTGCGTCACCAAACTTGTGGTTCAGACCATCGCGGATCGCAAACACCAGTTTTGGGAACACGGCCGTTTTGCGGTTTTTGCCAAGGCCTGAAATGCGGTTGCGCAGAATCGACTGCTGAATCAGACGTGATTCCCAGCTCGTTCCTAAACCAAATCCAAAGGTCACAAACGGTGTCTGGCCGTTGGCGGTGTGCAGCGTGTTCACTTCATATTCCAGCGACTGGAACGCGTCATAGCACTCTTTTTCGGTGCGGGAATGGGCGTATCCGTCTGCGTCTGGGATCTGCCACTCTTCGGCTACTTTACGGTGTTTTTTGAAGCTTTCAGCAACGAACGGCGCGAGCACCTCGTCGATGCGGTTAATGGTCGTCCCGCCGTAAATATGGCTGGCGACCTGCGCAATAATTTGCGCCGTTACCGCCGTCGCCGTGGAAATTGATTTTGGCGGCTCGATCTCGGCGTTACCCATTTTAAAGCCGTGGGTCAGCATGCCTTTTAGATCGATCAGCATACAGTTGAACATCGGGAAGAACGGGGAGTAATCGAGATCGTGATAGTGGATCTCACCGCGCTCATGCGCCTGTACCACGTCGCGCGGCAGCAGGTGCTGGCGGGCATAGTGTTTGGCGACAATCCCGGCCAGCAGATCGCGCTGCGTCGGGATCACTTTGCTGTCTTTGTTGGCGTTTTCGTTGAGCAGCGCCGAGTTGGTCTGCTCGACCAGACCACGAATTTCCTGGTTCAGGCGACCGCGCTTTTCACGCTGAATATCGCGATCGTGGCGGTACTCAATGTAGGCGCGCGCCAGCTGTTTATGTGGGCCAGACATCAGCTGGTTTTCGACCGCCGTCTGGATCTCATTGATATCCACCTGACTGCGCTCATTCATCTGCTGGCTGACGATTTCTGCGACGGTGGCGCAGTAATCTGCGTCATCGACTCCCGCTGCTTTAGCTGCACGCAAAATGGCTTCTTTGATGCGCTCTGACTTAAACGGCACTTTACAGCCATCTCGTTTCATCACATGCGGTGTCATGATCACTCCATTAAAAACAGGTTATCCACAGAGGTGGGGAAGTATGCATTGAGCAGATTTATAGATGCTCCAGCCACTTCCCTCGTTTTCGACCCGTGTTATCCACAACTCCGGCCGACGTCGGCGCCGTTGTATTGTTGGAATAGTAGACGAAAAATACAATATGTAGGGTCGGCGTGCATTTTAAGTTCTATATGTAGTGATTTGCATCAAAGATGTTTGCGATTTTTTTGATTCAGAACAAAGTAAACGGACGAGAGTACAAACGACGGGCACTACAGGGTTTGTAAATTTAGGCGGGAAAATTCTGATTAATTATTCAACTAAAACATGCTTGTAACGCCGGGCAACAGGAGGATTGTCCGGCGTTTTTCGTCAGTCTTGCAGCCACCAGATGGCTTCGAAGGGGCGCAGGGTCATGGCAGCCAGGGTATTGGCGGCTTCGTCGTAGTTACTGAGCACCACGCGCCAGTTCCCCTCTTGGGCAGTCGGATGCCACTGCTGGCATTCTCGGCTCAGGTTAGCGGCGACAATCAGCGTCTGCCCTTGCCACTGGCGGCGATAGCACCACAGAGACGGGTGCTCGGGCAGGAGATCCTGATAGTCGCCCCAGGTCAGTACCGGCAGCGTTTTGCGCAGCTGAATCAACGTCTGATAGGTGTAAAAAACAGAGTCTGGATCCTGTAGCGCTGCGGCGACGTTAATCGTGGCGACGTTATCGCAAAGATCGATCCACGGTTCACCCTGCGTAAATCCCCCGTGTTGGCTGGCGTCCCACTGCATGGGCGTCCGACCATTGTCGCGGGATTTACTCGCCAGAATCGCCAGAAGTTCGTCCGTTTCGCGGCCTTTTTCACGATTTTCAGCGAACATGTTGTGGCTTTCGACATCGCGATAGTCGGTGATACGGGTGAAGTGCGGATTGGTCATACCGATCTCTTCGCCCTGATAAATGTACGGCGTGCCCTGCATCCCGTGCAGGACCATACCGAGCATTTTGGCGGCGGGCACGCGGTATTCGCCCTCATCGCCAAAGCGCGACACAATGCGCGGCTGATCGTGATTACACCAGAACAGCGCATTCCACGCCTTATTGTGCATCCCTTGCTGCCAGTGGCTGAACAGGGTTTTAAGCGCCACGAAATCGGGCAACGCCTGCGTCCATTTTTCGCCGTTCGGGTAATCCACCTTTAAATGGTGGAAGTTGAACGTCATCGACAGTTCGCGCCCGTCCAGCGCTGCGTACTGCTGGCAATTTTCCAGCGAGGTGGATGACATCTCGCCCACGGTCATCAGCGCGCGCGGGGTAAACACGTCGCGGCTCATCTCCTGCAAAAATTCGTGTACGCGCGGCCCGTCGGTGTAGAAGCGACGCCCGTCGCCGAGGTTATCGTCGGGGAAATCCTGCTGTTTGGAGATCAGGTTAATCACGTCGAGACGCAAACCGTCCACGCCGCGATCGGCCCAGAACTCGCAGACTTTTTTCAGCTCTGCGCGCACCTCGGTGTTTTCCCAGTTGAGATCCGCCTGCTCGGGCGCAAATAAGTGCAAATAATATTGCTCGCTCTCGGCGTGCCAGCGCCAGGCGTTGCCGCCAAATTTGGAGCGCCAGTTGTTTGGCAGGGCATCCGGCGTGCCGTCGCGCCAGATGTAAAATTGGCGATACGGGCTCGCTTTGTTGAGCGATTCGCGGAACCACGCGTGCTGCGTGGAGGTGTGGTTGAGCACCATGTCGAGCACGATGCGAATCCCCCGCGTATGCGCCTGCGCCACCAGTTCGTCAAAATCATCCAGCGTGCCGTAGGCCGGGTCGATGGCGGTGTAATTCGCCACGTCGTAGCCGTTATCCACCTGCGGGGAGATGTAGAACGGGGTCAGCCAAATCGCGTCGATGCCGAGGGTTTTGAGGTAGTCCAGACGCTGCGTCACGCCGCGCAAATCGCCGGTGCCGCTTCCGGTGGTGTCCTGGAAACTCTTTGGGTAAATCTGATAGATGACGCCGTTTTGCCACCAGTGAGGAAGGGTATTCATAGTTCGTTCCTGCAAATGCGAAGGGGCGCAAGTGCGCCCCGAAAGAAGAGGTTAAACAATCTGCAGCGTGCCCTGACGGAACTTACGCTGATAAACCACGGTGGTCAGCGCCATCGGTACGATAACCGCAATCGCCGTTGCCAGCGCAAACACCTGCCAGTAAGCCGGCTGGATGGAGAGAATGCCTGGCAGGCCGCCGACGCCAATTCCGTTCGCCATCACCCCGTTCAGACCGCACAGCAGCGCGGCCAGGCCGGAACCAATCATCGCGCACAGCATCGGGAAACGATATTTCAGGTTGATGCCGTACATCGCCGGTTCGGTCACGCCGAGATAGGCGGAGATTGCAGCCGGAACCGAGATTTCGCGTTCATTGTGTTTGCGGCTGACGATGATAATGCCCGTTACCGCTGAAGCCTGAGCGATGTTAGACAGGGCGATCAGCGGCCACACTGGCGTACCGCCGAGGCTCTGGATCATCTGCATATCAATCGCCAGCGTGGTCTGATGGACGCCGGTTATCACCAGCGGGGCATACAGGAAGCCAAACAGCGCCGCACCAATCGGCGCAAAGCTGCCGGTCATCAGGTGACGCACCGCGAAGGCCACGCCGTCGCCAATCATGCGGCCAAACGGACCGATAAACGCGTGGGCGAGGAATACCGCCAGAATCAGTGAACAGACCGGAACGACCACCAGATAGAGATAATCCGGCACGATGCGTTTCAGGCGCGTCTCAATAAAGCCCAGCGCCAGGCCCGCCAGCAGCGCCGGAATCACCTGCGCCTGGTAGCCCACTTTCGCGATAGTAAACATCCCGAAGTTCCAGACGTCCGGTACTTGCTGCCCCAGTAAGTAAGCGTTCATTAACTGCGGAGAGACCAGCGTAATGCCCAGCACGATACCCAGAATCGGCGTTCCGCCCATTTTGCGCACCGCTGACCAACAAATCCCGACGGGCAGATAGAAGAAGATCGCTTCACCAATCAGCCACAGGAAATCGTAAATGCTTTGCAGCGCCGGATACATCTGCGCCAGCGTTTTGCCGTCGCTTATCGGCACGTCGCCGATCACGTTGCGGAAGCCCAAAATCAAGCCGCCGCTGATCAGCGCAGGCAGCAGCGGGAAGAAGATTTCTGCGAAGTGGGAAATCAGCTGCTCGTGCCATTTCATGTTCTGGCGCGCCGCTTTTTTGGCCTGCTCTTTATCAGCCGAAGAGTGGCCTGTTGTCGCCAGTAGCGCCTGGTAGTAATCGCCCACTTCGGTGCCAATCACCACCTGGAACTGGCCGGCATTGGTGAAGCAGCCTTTGACCATCGACAGATTTTCGATGGCTTTCGGGTCGGCTTTGGCCGGGTCGTTCAGCACAAAGCGCAGGCGGGTGATGCAGTGGCTGACGGTGGCGATGTTCTCGCGTCCCCCAACCAGCACAATCAGCTGGTCGATATCGGTTTGTTTTACTTTGCTCATCATGAAGCCTCATGACAGATGTGGAGGGTAATGACCTGGACGCAAGCCTACTCTTTAAGCGTAACGACGAAAATGGGAACGTTCCCGAAATCAGGGGGAGATCACAATAACGTTAACTATCACTAAACAATTTGCGTTGAAAAAAGGGGGCAGGTGGGGGAGTCCCAGCAGCATAGACAACAGCTATGCGGCTGGGATGAACGCACGCAGCCAACGCATCTGCTGCGTGAAGTATGACGGTGAATTAAGCGATTTTGGCGGGGATAACGATTTGCCGCGGCTCGCTGCGGCCATTTATCTGCTCAATAAGCTGTGCCGCCGCCTGATGACCGGCTTCTGCATAGCCCGGATCGACGGTGATAATTTCCGGATGCAGAAACTTCATCAGCGGCGTACTGCCCACGCTCGCCAGTTGAAGATTGTCGATACGCTGCTCCTGCAAATACTTGCTTGCGCCCAGCGCGAGGGTATCCGTGGCGCAGATCAGCGCGGTGGTGTGCGGTGTTAACACGCTCGCCACCTGATCGTAACCCTGTTTCATCGCCAGTCCCGGCAGAGAGGCAACGGCGGGCAGGTTATGTTTTTTGCAGAAGGCCAGATAGGCTTCGTGACGGCGCTTACCGGTGGTGACGTCGCTGTGCGGCACGCCGAGATAGCTGATATGGCGATGCCCCTGCTCGTACAGTTTTTGCATCAGGGCGCGGATCGCCCCTTCATCGTCGTAACACACGGAGGCAAATCCGCTGGCATCGCGCGCCAGCAGCACCAGCGATGCCTGCCACGGTTTCAGCATATCGTCTTTAATGCCGCTAAAGCCAAAAAGCACCACACCGTCAATGTTGCGGCGCTGCAGCATACCGAGATGCTCTTCCACCATCTGCGTCGAAAACTGGCTTTCCATCATGATCGGGTCGTAACCCTGCTCGTAAAACGCCGGGAGCATGGTTTGTACCGCCAGGTTTTCCGACAGGGAATCAAGACGAGAAACGATAATCGCGACCACTTTGTCGCTCTGCCCGCGCATGGCGCGTGCGGAACGGGAAGGAGAAAAACCGTGCTGATTCATCACCGCCTCGACGCGCTCACGCGTGCGCTCGCTGACACCACTTTCGTTGTTCAGCACGCGCGACACGGTGGATTTACCCACGCCGCTTAAGCGCGCAATGTCTTTGATGGTCAGGCGGTTCTGCATCCTTTATTCCCTGTAACAGCGATAAATCGTCATCTGAGCCTAATGCGACACCACGATTTCGCAATGGGCAAAGTCTGGTTTCGACAGGTCATCTATCCAGGGCTTGCGCTTAATGCCGCGTGAATAGTGCCGCGTATACGTTCGGTTTAGTTACGCAGGCTTATCATACCGCTCGAATCGTCACAAACGGTATGGATAAAACACGATACTGCGCGTCGACTTACTCTTTTTCACTTACCGGAGGCTGTATGGACCCTGATCCCACCCCTCTCCCGCGAGGGAGAATCTCTTTCCGGTAAGCCAGCCCTCGCTGTCTCACCGGTGATGTGAGGCAGCGATTTACCCGTCAAACTTTACGCTGCATGTGCGTTGGCGACGTTTGTTCACCCCCGTCACTTACTTGAGTAAGCTCCCGGGGACTCACGCGTTTGCCGCGTGACACGACTTTCAGTCTCGCCCCTTCGGGGCCAGCGTAAGCGCTGTTCAATAATGCCTGGGCATTGTTGTCATGCAAGTTGAATGAGTTAGGAAAAAAATCTCTGCTTTGAAAAAGTTAAGTGCCCTTCAGGTACGGCACTGCCACGCCTGAGGGAAAAACTGCGTCCGCCTTTGCGGATGCGGGGGAATTGTTATGCTGAAAAATATCACCCGGCAGCTACACGCGTTGTTTGGCCGCCACTTGCCGCGCCGTCTCATTCAGCGCGATCTTCTGCCTGATACCAAACACGTGGCGGGAACCGTCATTCCACCGACGCTGACGGAACACTGCCTGAAAGCCGCCGCGATGGATGAGAATGAAGTCTGGCGTGCGTTTGGCGGCCATCCGGAAGGGCTGAACGCTGCGGAAGTCGAAAAAACACGCGCCAAACATGGCGACAACCAGATCCCGGCGCAAAAGCCGTCGCCGTGGTTCGTCCACCTGTGGCTGTGCTATCGCAACCCGTTTAACCTGCTGCTGACCGCACTGGCTATCGTTTCGTATGCCACAGAAGATCTGTTCGCTGCGGGGGTCATCGCGCTGATGGTTGCCATTTCTACGCTGCTGAATTTCATTCAGGAAGCGCGTTCTACCCGTGCGGCAGACGCTCTGAAAGCGATGGTCAGCAACACCGCCACCGTGCAGCGTGTAATCAACGAGAAAGGCGAAAGCGCCTGGCTTGAATTGCCTATCGATCAGCTGGTCGTGGGCGACGTTATTAAACTCGCCGCAGGCGACATGATCCCGGCCGATTTGCGCATCGTTAAGGCGCGCGATCTGTTTGTCGCGCAGGCCTCGCTGACCGGTGAATCGCTGCCGGTCGAGAAAGTGGCGCGCAGCCGTGACCCGCAGCAAACCAACCCGCTTGAAAGCGATACCCTGTGCTTTATGGGAACCACGGTGGTGAGCGGCACGGCGCAGGCCATTGTGATCGCGACTGGCGGTAACACCTGGTTTGGTCAACTGGCGGGGCGCGTCAGCCAGCAGGAGAGCGAGCCGAACGCGTTCCAGAAAGGCATCGGTCGCGTCAGCATGCTGCTGATCCGCTTTATGATGGTGATGACCCCGATTGTGCTGCTGATCAACGGCTACACCAAAGGCGACTGGTGGGAAGCCGCGCTGTTTGCGCTTTCCGTCGCGGTGGGTCTAACGCCGGAAATGCTGCCGATGATCGTTACCTCCACGCTGGCGCGCGGGGCGGTCAAACTGTCTAAGCAAAAAGTGATCGTGAAACATCTCGACGCTATCCAGAACTTTGGTGCGATGGACATCCTGTGTACTGATAAAACCGGGACGCTGACGCAGGATAAAATTGTGCTCGAGAACCACACGGATATCGCCGGTAAGGTGAGCGAGCGCGTGCTGCACACTGCCTGGCTGAACAGCCATTATCAAACCGGCCTGAAAAATCTGCTGGATGTCGCGGTGCTGGAAGGGGTGGACGAGGATTCGGCCCGCACGCTGTCGACGCGCTGGCAAAAAGTGGATGAGATCCCGTTCGACTTTGAGCGCCGCCGCATGTCTGTGGTGGTGAGCGAACAGGCGGATGTACATCAGCTGATTTGCAAAGGGGCGCTCCAGGAGATCCTGAACGTGTCGGCTCAAGTGCGTCATAACGGCGAAATCGTGCCGCTGGACGACACCATGCTGCGCCGCATCAAACGCGTGACGGACAATCTCAACCGTCAGGGGCTGCGCGTGGTGGCGGTTGCCAGTAAATTCCTGCCTGCACGCGTTGGCGACTATCAGCGTATCGACGAATCCGATTTGATCCTCGAAGGTTACATCGCATTCCTCGATCCGCCGAAAGAGACGACCGCACCGGCGCTGAAAGCGCTTAGCGCCTCCGGCATTACCGTCAAAATCCTGACCGGTGACAGCGAGCTGGTGGCCGCAAAAGTGTGTCATGACGTCGGGCTGGATGCCGGCGACGTGGTCACGGGCAGCGATATCGAAACGCTCTCCGATGATGAACTGGCGGCGCTGGCAAAACAGACCACGCTATTCGCGCGCCTGACGCCGATGCACAAAGAGCGCATTGTCACGCTGCTGCGTCGCGAAGGGCACGTGGTGGGCTTTATGGGCGATGGCATTAACGATGCGCCTGCGCTGCGGGCGGCGGATATTGGGATTTCCGTGGACGGCGCGGTGGATATCGCGCGGGAAGCGGCCGATATCATCCTGCTGGAAAAGAGCCTGATGGTGCTGGAGCAGGGCGTGATTGAAGGGCGTCGTACCTTCGCCAATATGCTGAAATACATCAAAATGACCGCCAGTTCAAACTTCGGTAACGTCTTCAGCGTACTGGTGGCAAGCGCGTTTCTGCCGTTCCTGCCGATGCTCCCGCTGCATCTGCTGATCCAGAATCTGATGTATGACGTCTCCCAGGTGGCGATCCCGTTTGATAACGTGGATGAAGAGCAGATTAAAAAGCCGCAGCGTTGGAACCCCGCCGATCTGGGCCGCTTCATGCTGTTCTTTGGCCCGATCAGCTCGATCTTTGATATTTTGACCTTCTGCCTGATGTGGTTTGTGTTCCACGCCAACACGCCGGAACATCAGACCCTGTTCCAGTCCGGCTGGTTCGTGGTCGGGTTGCTGTCGCAAACGCTGATTGTGCATATGATCCGCACGCGCCGTATCCCGTTCATTCAGAGCCGCGCCGCATGGCCGCTGATCATCATGACCCTGCTGGTGATGGTGATGGGCATCGCGCTGCCGTTCTCACCGCTGGCAAGCTACCTGAGCCTGCAAGCGCTGCCATTGAGCTATTTCCCATGGCTGGTGGCGATTCTGGCGGGGTACATGGTGCTGACGCAGATGGTGAAAGGATTCTATGCCCGTCGCTATGGCTGGCAGTAAGACGCTTTTCTCTCACTTTAACCCTCTCTCACGGGGAGAGGGTTATCGCACGGGCTTGTTTTCCCTCTCTACGCGTGGTCGAGGAAATCGCGCGGGGCTGTTTCCCTCTATACCCGTGGTCGACGGGATCGTACGGGGCTTTTCCCCCTCTGCTTGTGGTGGAGAGAATCGCGCGGGGCTGTTTCCCTCTATGCCCGTGGTTGATGGGATCGTACGGGGCTTTTTTCCCTCTGCTTGTGGTAGAGAGAACCGCTCGGGGCTGTTTCCCTCTATGCCCGTGGTCGACGGGATCGTACGGGGCTTTTCCCCTCTATGCTTGTGGTGGAGAGAATCGCGCGGGGCTGTTTTGACTTCTGCCCGTGGTTGAGGGAATTGCTCGGTGCTGTTTCCCTCTATGCCGTGGTCGATGGAATCGCGCGGGGCTATTTCCCCCTCTCCCTGTGGGAGAGGGCCGGGGTGAGGGCATCAGACCCTACAACACGTCGCCGCTACCCATCGGATGGCGTTCCTCCCAAATTTAACAACCTGTGATCCCCGTCGCCCTCTCTCCTTGACGACAATTTATCCACATGTTAACAAAATGTTTTGCTCTTATTTGGCCCGTCAAATTTGATAAGGAACATGATGTTGCGCTACAGCCTCCTGACTGCCGGGCTTTTGCTCGGCTCTTCTGCACTTGCGGCACCCGCAGGCGATTTGCCCCTCATGCCGTGGCCTGCCAGCGTTGAGCGACCTTCCACGCAAGGCGCACTGATTCTGAACGATACACTTTCTGTCAGCGTGAGCGGCGACGATCTCGGTGATGCCGTGGATCGTCTGCGCCAGCGCATCGCGCTGCAAACCGGCTGGACGCTTCAGCCGCAGGCCGTGAATCCGGATAAACCCACCATTCGCATCGCGATCGCTAAAAAAGTGACCCCGCAACCCCTGCCCGACAGCGATGAAAGTTATACGCTCACCGTCGACGCCAACGGCGTCAATATCGCGGCCAACACCCGCTTTGGTGCGCTGCGGGCGATGGAAACGCTGCTCCAGCTGATTCAAAACGGCGCGGAAAATACTTCGCTGCCGTGGGTGAAGATTGACGATGCCCCGCGCTTCCCGTGGCGCGGGCTATTACTCGACTCCGCGCGTCATTTCATTCCGCTTGAGGATATCAAACGTCAGATTGACGGTATGGCGGCCGCCAAGCTGAACGTGCTGCACTGGCATTTGACCGACGATCAGGGTTGGCGATTTACCTCAAAACGCTATCCAAAACTGACCCAACTGGCCAGCGACGGACTGTTTTACACGCCGGAGCAGATGCGTGACATCGTGCGCTACGCCACCGCGCGCGGCGTGCGCGTAGTGCCGGAAATCGACATGCCCGGTCACGCGTCGGCGATTGCCGTGGCCTATCCGGAACTCATGAGCGCGCCAGGACCCTATGCGATGGAGCGTCACTGGGGCGTGTTGAAACCGGTTCTCGATCCGACAAAAGAGGCGACTTATGCCTTCGCCGAGGCGATTGTCAGCGAACTGGCGGCGATCTTCCCCGATCCGTATCTGCATATCGGCGGCGATGAAGTTGACGACACGCAGTGGAAAGAAAACAAAGTCATCCAGCAATTTATGCGCGACAACAAGCTTGCCGACAGCCACGCTTTGCAGGCGTATTTCAACCGCAAGCTGGAAACGATCCTTGAGAAAAATCACCGCCAGATGGTCGGCTGGGATGAGATTTACCATCCGGATCTGCCAAAAAGCATTCTGATCCAGTCCTGGCAGGGGCAGGACGCGCTGGGCGAAGTGGCAAAGCAGGGCTACAAAGGGATTCTCTCAACTGGTTTTTATCTCGATCAGCCGCAAAGCACGGCCTATCACTATCGCAATGAAATCGTGCCGCAGGGCTTAAACGGCGTGGATATCATTGGCGATAACGACAGCGCGCAGAGCTGGACGTTCACCATGCCGCGCCTGAAAGGCAAGCCGGTGGAGGGCAGCTTTACGCTGGTGAAAGCCGTTTCTGGCTGGCGCGGATTTATTGATTTCAACGGTAAATCCCGGCGCGCGGTGAATGATATTGCGTGGCGTGATGATAATCAGGTGACCTTCACCGTTGATACCTGGATGGGCGAAACGCGTCCGGTGGTGAACGTCGCAAACGATAAGCTGACGGGCTATTTCCTGGTGGGTAACGCCCGCTATCCCATTTCCGGCGCGCGTCTGGATGACATACCAAAAGGCACGCCACCGGTGGTGCCGGATGCCAATCAGCAGGCGAATCTGATGGGCGGCGAAGCGGCGCTGTGGGCGGAAAACGTGGTTGCGCCGGTGCTGGATATCAAGCTGTGGCCGCGCGCGTTTGCGGTGGCGGAGCGTCTATGGTCCGCGCAGGACGTGAAGGATGTCGACAACATGTACGGCCGTTTGCAGGCGATGGACAGCTGGACGACGGTATCGGTCGGCCTTCAGCAGCACAGCCAGCAGCAGGCGTATTTCACGCGTCTGGCGAATACGACCGAGACGCTGCCGTTGCAGATTCTCTCGCAGGCGCTGGAGCCGGCGCAGTATTACACCCGGCAGCATCTTAAATTCCAGGCCGGAAATTATCATCAGTTCGAGCCACTGAACCGCTACGCCGACGCGCTGAGCGCGGAGAGCAACACCGTGCGCCAGATGAACAAATGGGCCGAACGCCTGGTCAGCGATGCGGAAGACAGCGAAAGCGCCGAGGCGCTGCGCCACGTATTTACCCGCTGGCAAAGCAATACCAGCGATGCGCAGGCGCTGAGCGAAAATAACTATCAGCTCAAAGCCATCACGCCAATTATTCAGGAGGTGGATAAACTGGCATCGATTGGCCTGCGATTGACCGACCTGGTGGCGCGGCAGGGCACGCTGGATGATAAGGAGATCGCCTCTATCCAGAAAGAGCTGGATAAAGCTGCGGAGATTCACGATGAAGTGGTGATTGCAGCGGTTTATCCGGTTGAGACGCTGTTAAGGGCGACGCGGAATCAGTGATGAGGTTTGGGCTTGTAGCAGCCAGTCAAGCATCGCAGCGGGTTCCGATCGCCTGATGTTCAGCAGAATAAAATGGCTTGATAACCTGTGAAGGTGACAGGGGGGCTGCGAGGCCCCCCGGCCTCCGGTTCACCGATTTCAGCGGGGACTCAGCACCGATGCCCTATTTGACGGCTGCGAATTAAACGAATGATATAGCTGTTGGGCAAAAAGGATTTTTAAATGACCATAATTAAAGTTTAGGTCGGGTTTGTGGCAGGAGCGGATGTTGCAAAGTCACGCTAGTTAGGTTTACATAATGTATTCCCAATGGATATGGATTCTACACATGAAAATACGATTGTTACTGCTTATATTTATTATCAGTTCTCAGTCGTGGGCAAGTCAGCCCTCCCCTAAAGAGCAAGCTAAACAAATAGCTGAAGCAGCATGTCTGTACCAATATAATGTCATTTATTCTCGCTTTGCTTTGGGTTTTTCTGAGGAAAAAGCAATTCAAACATCGTCTAAAATACTAACTAATTATCTGGAGAGTCATAAAAAAACGCAGGCGATTTTTTTCTCTCATCGATTCGTAGAAGCACTATTGCACAATTACGGGAGTTAGAGGTAAATAAAGAGGCAGTGCAGCAACTAAGATCTCCCCCGCCAAATTTTAAGGATAATTTTCTATCCTCTTGCAATGAAATGAAAACCGAGCAGTTGGAAGCTATGCATGTTTTTGGTTAAATTCAGCATATATGCAGATACGGTTTTTTGAGGACCATCACATTTGTTACTTATGTTCCTCGCTCATAGCGTACCAGGCAGCCGATTGGACTGTCCGCTCAGTGCCAGGAGCGGACATTACATATGCCACCTAAATATATACACTTAACACCATCAATGGGTTTAAAAATAAAGAAAATTACTCTATTGCCGATAACATTTATAATTTAAATCTAGACTTGGATGATAAATAAATGTCGACATTGAATACTGAAAATAAAATCAAGATAACTGAATTAATAATGGTTTTTATTGCAACTCTCCCAATGGGAATAGCAAATATTTTGATAACAAAAAGTCAAAACGATGAAAGACTTGCTTTCGAGAGACAAAACGCGCAAAGTATTCTCTCTATTCAAAATAAAGAGTTATTCATAAAAAGTGCAGAGCAAGGTTTGAATTCACAGAAACTTGATATTGATTTTTTAAGAACAAGCTATGAAGAATGCCAAAAAGATGGAGAGTTATCAATTGGAAAAATAAAATCTTATGCTGATGCTTACTATTCTTCATCAGAAAAGAAAAATATCATGATTGCAAAGGTTCAAACAAACTGCTTATCAAAAAACAATAATCAATCAGTAGATAGCCAAGATAAGCCGACTTACAGCATTGAGCATTACAAGAGTCTTGGATTCAACTATTTGCAAAATAAAAAATTTCTGGAGGCAGCAGAGTCATTCTCCCAGGCAACTCAAATGACACCCGTAGATGCTTCTTTGTGGAATCAAAAAGCTTATGCACAATTTAGAGCAGGAAATTATACTGATGCAATGAATAGTATTTCCATTGCGCTTAGGATTGGCAGTGATAATGATAAAGTAAGAAAATACATGGCCATTAATGCTGCTAAAATATTATGTGCGAAAGGAGATGTAAATGATGGAAGAAATTACATACAACAATCAATAAATGCCATTCCGGATTTATTGCCAATGGTTAAAAAAGATTTAGAACTGGGTGGTATTTGTAAAATTGATCTCAGTAAATAAAAATCTTCTTATTGCTTCAAAATAAAGCATTTGTTTTGCTTATTTGTGAAAGTGGATGTAAGTAAAGTCCGCTTCTCGCTCATAACAGTCCCTGGAATATTTCAATCCCAGCATAATTCCCGGCCTTTAAGCCGGGAACCACTTCGTCATTACCGATCATACCGTCCTGCGGATCTTCGGGGTATTTCCGGTGTCATTCAGCACACCGGAAACGTTTTCAGCCATTCCTGCACGCGTTGTTTATTGATACTCACTACGCTCATGCCTTCGAGACAGCCCCACTGCTCGCGGCAGATTTGCGAGCCACCTTGGGAAAACGATCATTATCCGCCGATCTCTCAGGACCCGTTTAGGCAATTCTGAATAAACATCCCATCGCGTAAAACCAATAATACTCCTTGGATAAAAAACAGTACTCAGAAATATGGGAGAAACACAGGAAATGCGAGGGCGATTCAGAGAGAATTAAACAGAGATGAAATTTTGCAGAACTGCGGGGAATCCTGCTTGTTACCTAATCTTCACGCCGTACTGGATATTCAGTTTTTTTGTAGTATGCAAATAAATTCAAAATACGTAACCAATCGCACATTTTTGAACAGTAAGGAGGGGGTAGTATTTAAATACTTAACGCAAATCGACCAGGGGCGGCTATGTATTACGACAGTGAAGTCATTAGGTATTTGCAGGCCAATAAAATACTCGCATTAAAGCTCGATCAGGCATTTACAGGCGTTGGAAAGGCGGTATCCAATCAGATTGAAATGATAGGGAGTGGCGCGCAACGCATGCTTTATTACACGTCCTGCTTTACTGATGAGTATCAGGATGTTTGTCAGAAACAAAAAACAGAGGACATTCGATTTGCCAAAGGAGTTTATCATCTTTTAGAGCATAGCGATGTTGTATACGACATGCTTAAAATTTATTTCGAAGAAATATTTAAAAACAAAACATCCGATCACCTTGAGCACATAAAACAAATACTCATGTCTGTGAATGTCCACATTGCTGCCAGTTCACTGACAAAAGCAGGTTTTGCTTTGGCAGTAGCGGCATCTGTTGCAGCTGGCATGAATCTAAGTCTTTATATGAGTGCATTAGTAGGAGGCAGATCTACAAAGATTTTTGTTGGGGCTAGTCTTTATGGCATCGTCCAGAAAGCAGCAGATGGCGCAAATCGTCTTCACTATATCTATCCTGCTTATTACTCTGCGCTGTATACTCAAGAACTGGAAATGATGTATTTCTTAATAGAGCCATTGTTTGAACGTGCGGAGGCGTTTGAAGCACAATGGGCATCGGATGGTGATATTGCAAACATCATCACCAGGATGGTTAGGTAAGCATGATGGATCTGATTAAAAGGATTTTTAGGCGAATATTTAGAACATTAGTTTCATATTATGGCCCTTCTGTATTAACACTTTTGTTTGCAGTTATCTTTTTTCAGATACTCCCTGATGGACCATTGTGGCCTGTACCTATATTTTTCATTGTGATGGTTTTTTTTCTTTGATAACGAAAAATTAAATACAGTACTACTTAGGCTATTTAAACTCTAGAGATAAGGAAATCGTATGTCTACCCCAGCTTATTTATGGCTTGAAGATGAAAATGGCAGCCCTGTCATTGGAAGCTGCCTGATGCCAACGCGCTTAGGCTCAATCGAATTAAAATCTTTTTCTCACGGCGTAACCATTCCGGTTGATCCGAGTTGGGGAAAATTGACAGGTACGCGAGTGCATCGCCCTATCACAATAGTGAAAGAATTCGACCAAACTACGCCCCTTCTTTATCGCGCGGTGTGCGAAGGCCGAACCATGAAGAAAGCGACCATCAGGATGTACCGCATTCTGGAATCAGGCGTGGAATCCGAGTATTTCAATATTGTCCTGGAAGATGTCAAAATCACGACGGTTTCGCCATATCTTGCCCCTAACGGATTAAGCAGCACGCATCTGGAAACACTCGAACTACGCTATACCGCCATCATCTGGAAATACACAGAAGGAAATATCATCTATCGCGATGCATGGAATGATCGTTGTTATGCCTGAACGATTTACCCACGCGGAAAGCGAAGATGTTTCAAAGAAAAGTTGAGTGGAATGAAAAAGTTGCAGGGAAGGGGAGTACCAGAAACAGCCCCCTCCGCAGTGGAGAGGGCAAACCGATTAACGACGAACCGCAATCGCCTCAATCTCAATCTTCACATCTTTCGGCAGACGCGCCACTTCCACGCAAGAACGCGCCGGGAAGGTCGCATTGTGCTCAGTGAAGAACGCTTCGTAAGTGGCGTTAACGGTCGCAAAATCGTTTAGATCTTTCACAAACACCGTGGTTTTCACGATATCGCCCACTTTCAGGCCCGCGGATTCCACGATCGCTTTTACATTTTCCAGCGACTGACGCGCCTGAGCGGAAACGTCATCCGGTACTTCACCGGTTTTTGGATTCACCGGGATCTGACCGGAAGTGATGATCATGCTGCCCAGATCAACGCCCTGAACGTATGGGCCGATAGCCGCTGGTGCATTTTCCGTCGCAAGTACTTTTGTCATGATTTCTCCAGGATAACAGCGTTAAAAAATTCCCATCCATTATACACTTCATCCTTCACGCTGCCTCATCGTTGGCCGCGTCCTCCTACCCCGGTCACAGAGTTTTCTCTGCTCTTGGGGATATTCGGACTTGCCGCCTAAATGCAGTGCGAATGATTTCGGGTAGCAGAAGGCCTCAATTAGTTAGCCAGCACCACGTAATGAGAAAACTCTTTTTCACAGTATTTGCATTTGAGTGCGATGTCTTTCTCGCGCTTTTTGACTGCAAAGCTGGATGAAACCGGCTCAGCGTGGCTGATGCAGTTGCTGTTCGGGCAAACCAGAACAGTGTTGATACGTTCTGGTAAATTCGGGCGAGATTTCCCCACCACTTCGTAATCGTCGATGCGGTTAACGGTCGCATCCGGCGCATACAGGGACAGCTGGTTCACCTGCTCGTCGGTCAGGAACGTGTTCTCGATTTTGATCAAATCCTTGCGACCCATTTCGCCGGATGGCAGGTTCAGACCGATGGTGATGCGTTGATCGGTTTCGGTCAGCTTGAACAGGGTCAGTAGCTTAAAGCCGATTTGCGCAGGGATATGGTCAATCACCGTGCCACGCTTGATGGCTTCTACCTGGAGTTTGTTATCGTGTGTCATTTTCCTGTCCCTCTACAGTGTTAATTCGCGATTCAAAACCAGCGCCAGCAGCGCCTGGCGAGCAAAAATACCGTTGCCAGCCTGCTGGAAATACCAGGCGTGCGGCGTCTTGTCCACGTCGGTGGCGATCTCGTCGATGCGCGGCAGCGGATGCAACACTTTCATGTTGTTGCGCGCGCCTTCAAGATCGCTGGCGCGCAGGACAAATTGCGCCTTCACGTTGGCATATTCGGACGGGTCCAGGCGCTCTTTCTGCACGCGAGTCATATACAGAATATCCACTTCACCCATCACCTCTTCGATGCTGGCGTGCTGGCTCCAGGTGATGCCTTTTTCATCGAGCATATCGAGAATGTACTGCGGCATCGCCAGCGCGGCCGGGGCGATGAAGTAGAAGCGGTTGCCGTTAAACTTCGCCAGCGCCTGTGCCAGCGAGTGGACGGTGCGGCCATATTTCAGATCGCCGACCATCGCGATATTCAGGTTCTCAAGCTGCCCCTGGGTTTCCTGAATGGTGAACAAATCCAGCAGGGTTTGCGTCGGGTGCTGATTCGCGCCGTCACCCGCATTCAGAATCGGAATGCCCCCGGAAAACTCTGTCGCCAGACGCGCTGCGCCTTCTTGCGGGTGGCGCATTACAATCGCGTCCACGTAAGTGCTGATAACCGAAATGGTGTCCGCCAGCGTTTCGCCTTTTTTGCCCAGCGACGTGTTGCTGCTGTCAGAGAAGCCCACGACGCTGGCACCCAGACGGTGCATGGAGGTTTCAAACGACAGACGGGTGCGCGTCGACGCCTCGAAGAAACAGCTGGCAATCACTTTATGCTTCAGCAACTCGGGCTGTGGGTTGGCCTTCAGTTTTGCCGCGGTATCGAGAACCAGTTCCAGCTCTTCGCGGCTGAGGTCATTGATGGAAATGATGTGTTTTTGATAAAGCGGATTCATGTTTATCTCCTGACGCCGGGCAAAAAAAAGCCCCTCAAATGAGGGGCTCTGGGAATAGGGGGAGCAACGGGAAGAAAAACGGCAGGCCAGCGTCTGTTTTCAGACGCGGTAAGACATGATGTCGAACACGCTTGAGCATGGCTTCCTCCCGGCAAATTGTCGGCGATTATACTCAGCTCGATGTTCTGATCAAGCGATTAATGCACACTTTACTCATCGCAAACGGTTCTATATGAATATTAATGCGTTCTGAGTAAATAATTAATTTGCTTGTGCACCAGCGGCGTGCGCTTCACCACGCGGGGCGCAACCCAGACGATACTGCTCCCGGCCACCACGCCTAAAATTTCCGGTAACTGGTGATAATCCAGAATTCGCGCCACGGCGCGGCCATATCCGGCCACCGTGTGGATAAGGATAAACTCGCTATTGTGCTCCACGCTGACCACCATTTCGGCGATCGAACGCGCCGCGTCGGGAGCAGGGCGCAGCTGCGGATTCATGGAATAAATCTTTTGGCCTTTAGCATTGCGAATTTTTATGACGCCAAGCAACTTCAGCAGCCGGGAAACGCTCGACTGGCTGATGCTGTCAAACCCGCGCTCCTGCAAATCGCGGCGTATTTCTTCCTGGGAAAGGTAACTTTTTTCGCTGATCAGGCTCTGGCAAACCCTGAGCTGAAGCTGTTCTTTTGGGGAGTAATCTCCGTATTCCGTCATATCTAATCCCATTTGATGGCCAAAAATGTCCGGTGGCGCCGCACCGAACCGGGGTCCGGATAAGCACAGCGCCATCCGGCAAATTACAACAACGCACCCAGGCTTAACGCCGCCATGATCACTACCGTCAGAATGCCGAGCAGTGGCGCAACCCATTTCAGGTAGCGCACGTAAGGTACGCGGGCGATGGCAAGGCCACCCATCACGACGGCAGACGTCGGCGTGACCAGATTGACGATGCCGGATGCGGACTGGTACGCGGTCACGACCAGGTCGCGGTTGACGTTAGCGAAATCGGCGAGCGGCGCCATGATCGGCATCGTCAGAACGGCCAGGCCGGAGGAAGAAGGCACAAGAAACGACAGTACGACTTCCAGCCAGTACATCACGTTGATGAACGCCACCGATGACAATCCGGTGACCAGTCCTTCAGCACTGTGCAAAATCGTGTGCGTAATCATGCCCTTATCCATAATGACTACGATACCGCGTGCGATGCCGATAATCAGCGCGACGCCCAGCAAATCCCGCGCCCCGTTGATAAATGTTGAGGTCAGCTCTTCCTCACTCATGCGGGCAATCAGACCAACAATAATCGCGCTGGCGAGGAACACGGCGGAAATCTCCGCCATCCACCACCCCAGCACCGCCACGCCGTAAATCATCACCGCGAAGGCGAGGGCGAAAATCACCAGAATCACTTTGCGCACTGGGGTGAATTCCAGCGACTGCTCGCTTTTGTTGCCCAGGAAATGGTTGCGGTTCTCTTCCAGTTTGTCGGCGACGATCGACAGGGACGGATCCTGGCGCACTCTACGAGCGTAGCGCATCACCCACGCCACGCAGATGAGCCAGCCGATCACCAGCAGCGCGACGCGCAAAGCGATCCCGTTGGTGAAAGGAATGCCCGCCGCGTTGGCGGCGATTACCGTGGCGAAGGGGTTGATGGTCGAGCCGAGCGTACCGATGCCTGCGCCGAGCAAAATGGTGGAGGCGGCGACAACCGGATCGAAACGGGCCGCCAGCATCACCGGCACTAACAGCGTGTAGAACGGCAGCGACTCTTCGGCCATGCCGTAGATCGTCCCGCCCGCGGCGAACAGCGCCATTAGGATCGGGATCATCCACTCTTCATGCCCGCGTAACCGCGTGGTGACGCGTTCGATCCCTGCGTCAATCGCCCCGGTTTTGGTGACGATCCCCAGAAATCCGCCGATGATCAGGATAAACAGTGCCACGTCGATCGCGCCCGCCTGACCGGAAACCGGATCGTACAGCCCGGCAATCGGGGCCATCAGCACCGAAACGATCCCCTGCGGATGCGCCGCGACGTGCGCGTAGGTTCCGGCTACAGGGACTTCTTTGCCAAGCGCGGTGTTCATCGCCATCTGATACTGACCAGCCGGAATAACCCAGCTCAGTGCGGCCACAACGGCAATAAGGAAAAAGAGAATGGTGTAAGCGGAAGGAAATTTGAACTTGCCCATGATGTTCTCCTTGCCCCGGCGCAACCTCAGGCCGCGCCGGGCGGTGATTAGTCGCCGAGTGTCGCCACCATGACCGCTTTAATGGTGTGCATGCGGTTTTCAGCTTCGTCGAAGACGATAGAGTTCGCGGATTCGAACACCTCTTCCGTCACTTCCAGCCCTTTCAGACCGTAGGCCATTTCGATTTCGCGACCCATTTTGGTGTGCTCGTTATGGAAGGCCGGCAGGCAGTGCATGAACTTCACGTTCGGATTGCCGGTCGCTTTCAGTACCGCGGTGTTGATCTGATAGGGCTTCATCAGGCTGACGCGCTCAGCCCAGGCTTCTTTCGGCTCGCCCATCGACACCCAGACGTCGGTATAGAGGAAATCTGCGCCGTGAACGCCTTCATTGACGTCGTCGGTCAAGGTGATGCGCGCGCCAGTTTGTTTGGCGATAGCGCGGCACTGCTCAACCAGCCCGGCTTCTGGCCAGAACGATTTCGGCGCGACCAGACGGATATCCATGCCCATTTTTGCTGCGCCGACCATCAGCGAATTGCCCATGTTGTTGCGTGCGTCACCGAGGTACGCAAAGCTCAGCTCCGGCAGCGTTTTGCCTGGCGCGTGTTCCAGCATGGTCATCAGGTCGGCGAGGATTTGCGTCGGGTGGAACTCATCGGTCAGCCCGTTCCAGACCGGTACGCCTGCAAATTCACCCAGCTCTTCGACAATTTGCTGGCCGTAGCCGCGATATTCGATGCCGTCATACATCCGGCCCAGCACGCGGGCGGTGTCTTTCATCGACTCTTTATGCCCAATCTGCGAGCCGCTTGGGCCGAGATAGGTTACCTGTGCGCCCTGATCGAATGCGCCCACTTCAAATGCGCAGTGGGTGCGAGTGGAGGTTTTTTCGAAGATCAGCGCGATGTTTTTGCCCTTTAAGGTTTGCTTTTCGCGACCCGCTTTTTTTGCGGCTTTCAGTTCGATGGCGAGATCGATCAGGTACTGAATTTCTGCCGGGGTGTAGTCCAGCAGCTTAAGGAAATTGCGATTTTTCAGGTTAATGGTCATGGGTGGATCCTTTTTAAATGTGTGCGGTTTGATGCCCTCACCCCGGCCCTCTCCCACAGGGAGAGGGAGAAAACGGCTTCTCTCACTGAGTGGGAGGGAGAAAACGTCCTCACTCACACTGCCATGTAGACATAGGGAGTTAATTCCCTCTCCCTGTGGGAGAGGGTTAGGGTGAGGGGAAAATGTGCCTCAGTGGCAAATCAACGTGCCTTTATCCCCGGCCAGAATCGCCGCGCCGTCGGCCAGTGCACCGATTCCGGCGATGCCTCTGCACGTCTCGACAAACTCACGGCAGGCGGCGACTTTGGGCCCCATCGAACCGGCGTCGAAATGCATATTTCTGAGCACCTCCGGCGTCACCTGCGCCAGAGGGCGCTGTGTCGGTTTGCCCCAGTCGAGATACACCGCATCGGCGTCCGTCAGGATCAACAGCGCATCGGCCTCAATCTGGCGAGCCAATAGCGCGGCGGAGAGATCTTTGTCGATCACCGCTTCGATGCCGTGGTAGCCGTTGGCGTTTTCCACCACCGGCACGCCGCCACCGCCGTTACAAATCACCAGGTGATCGCGCGCAATCAGCGCCGTAATGGCCTCTTTTTCGACGATCCGTTTGGGCTGCGGAGAAGGCACTACGCGACGGAAGTACGTCCCGTCAGCCTTAAATTCCCAACCTTTTTCAGCGCCTAACGCGCTGGCTTGTTCCTCGCTATACACCGGGCCGATGTATTTCGTCGGATTGCGAAATGCAGGATCGGCGGGGTCCACTTCTACCTGAGTAAGCAGGACGCTCACTTCACGCTGCGGCAGGTTATTTTTGAGCGCTTGCTGGAGCATGTAGCCAATCATTCCCTGGCTTTCGGCCCCGAGAATGTCGAGCGGATAGGGTGCGACGTTGGTGTAGGCGCTGTTCTGTAAAGCCAGCAGCCCGACCTGCGGCCCGTTGCCGTGCACCAGCACCACGCGCCACTGTTCCGTCAGACCGGCAATGGTACGGGCGGCAAGCTCAATATTTTGGCGCTGGATATCGGCTTCGAGCGGCTCACCGCGTTTCAACAGTGCGTTGCCGCCTAATGCCACGACCAGAGTGGGTTTTCTTTCCATGCTGACTCCCTTAAATTCCGTCTCGTTCCAATGGACAGCTCATGCAGCGCGCGCCGCCGCGACCGCGTCCCAGCTCGTCGCCCGGGATTGGCAGCACGGTAATGCCCGCTTTGTCGTATTTTTCGTTGGTCCAGATGTTGCGCTCGTAGCCAATCACCACGCCGGGGCGGATGGTTAGGACGTTGTTAGCGTCGTTCCACTGTTCACGTTCGGCTTCAAACGCGTCGCCGCCGGTAGTGATCAGGCGTACCTGATTGATACCGAGGGCTTTTTCGATGGCGTGCAGCAGATCGGTTTCCTGCGTACGCAGCAGGCCGCCGCGCCCATCGGGCGTGAGGGTCCAGCACTGGGCTTCTTTGCGCACCACTTCTGGATAAACGGAGAATGTGTCGACATCAATGTGGGTCATGACGGTGTCGAGATGCATACAGGAGCGGTGTTTTGGCAGCTCAACGACAACCACGCGTTCTGCCTGGCGATGCGTAAACAGGCTTTGCGCCAGGAATTCAACGCCCTGCGGCGTGGTTCGTTCCGACAGGCCAATTAATACCGCGCCGCGACCAATCACTAATACGTCGCCGCCTTCCAGGGTGGCGTGATCGTAATTAATATTTTCATCGCCGAAATACTTAATGAAATCGCCATCGGCGAAATCAGGATGCCAGCGATATATTGCGCGCAGGTTATTCGTTTCACGCTGGCGGGCCGGTTTTGCCATCGGGTTAATAGAAACGCCGTTATAAATCCAGCACGATGTATCGCGGGTAAATAAATGGTTGGGCAACGGCTTCATAATAAAATCATTAGCCGTGTGGGTATCAACAACCATATTTTTAATAAAGGCCGGAATTTCGCCGTAGGTCAATCCGCCGCTTAAACGACGCGCCAGTTCGCGATGCGGCATATCCGCAAGCCAGCCGCGAACGTCATTGGCAAAGGTGGGCCCGAGGCGATAATCAGAGATTTGGGTATCCAGCAGCCAGGCTTTGGCATCTGCAATATCAAGCGTTTGGGTGAGCAAGTCGGTTAACAGCAGGACTTCCACACCCTGATCGCGCAGCGTGTTTGCGAAAATATCATGCTCTTCACCCGCCCGCTCAACGGATAATACGTCATCGAATAAGAGTTCCTGACAATTCGACGGCGTTAAGCGTTTCAGACTTAAATTTGGGCGATGCAGCATAACGCTACGCAATTGACCGATTTCAGAACCGACGTAATGCTTTTCCATGATTATTCCTTTAACTGTTTTTTCAGAATAAAAAGGGCTGTGCTATGAATCTGGGTTTATTTCATAGCCCTCTAAGCTCAATTGTTTTCACGGCTTATAGTAGGCGGCTTGAAATTATAGAATGTGATGCTGCTCACGCCGGATCGGGTAATAAGAGGTTTGTTTTCTATTGCATGATTCGCATCAGATAATGATTAGTTAGTCATTATCTTAAGATGAATGGCTAAGCGTTATTAACACTCGTTATGTGTGTTTGTTATTATTTTGTTGGTTATTGAAAATATTGAATATATTATATGTTGTTGATTTTATTTGGTTAATATTATCGAGCGGAATAGGTATGCAAAAAGTCGCATTAACTATTACAAACTTAACGGGAATCACTAAATAATTATTTATTTTTAGAGCAAACTTTCAAAGTAGTAAAGTGTGAACTAGAAGTGGGTTTTAAGATTACATAATATTAATCAATGGATTAGAAGCTTACCGAAATGACGTCACGCTCATGTTATGCATAATCCCTGCATAAATGTGGGAAGTGCATTAACAGCGGCTTAACACATTTCCCGATAAACATGCGCTGTCGCAAGGATGACGCAAAAAGGGGTGGTATGGCAGTGGGAATTCTCGTATAAAAGATTAAAATGAAACATTGTTTTATATTGAGGGTTAAATCATGATCGTGGGTAATATTCACAACTTACAGTCCTGGCTGCCGGATGAGCTGCGTCAGGCTATTGAACACGTCAAAGCGCATGTCACCGACGCGACAACGCCAGGTAAGCATGATATCGACGGTAACAATCTGTTTTACCTGGTCTCTGAAGATATGACCCAGTCGTTTGCAGAGCGTCGCGCGGAGTATCACGCGCGTTATCTGGATATCCAGATCGTGTTGAAAGGCCAGGAAGGGATGACCTTCAGTACCCTGCCGCACGGTACGCCGGACACTGACTGGCTGGCAGACAAGGACATTGCGTTTCTGCCAGAAGGCGAGCAGGAAAAAACCGTCGTATTAAATGAAGGTGATTTTGTGGTGTTCTATCCGGGAGAAGTTCACAAGCCGCTGTGCGCCGTGGGTGCGCCTGCGCAGGTGCGTAAAGTCGTCGTGAAGATGCTGGTAACAAATTAAAGCAAAACGACAACGAAAGGTTGTCGTTTAAGTGTTAATCCCCTCTCCCTGTAGGAGAGGGAAAAGATGAAGGCAGACAACCGCAGAGGACTACTCTCCCAGCGTCGCAACCATAACGGCTTTGATGGTATGCATGCGGTTTTCCGCCTGATCAAAAACGATGCTGGCTGCGGATTCGAACACGTCGTCCGTCACTTCCATGCCGCCATGCAGGTCGAACTCTTTTGCCATCTGCTTGCCGAGCGCAGTTTGATCGTCGTGGAATGCGGGCAGACAGTGCAGAAATTTCACGTTCGGATTATCCGTCAGCGCCATCATCTCGCTATTCACCTGATAGCCGCGCAGCAGCGCGATACGCTCCGCCCATTTCTCTTTTGGCTCGCCCATCGACACCCACACGTCGGTATAGATGAAATCTGCGCCTTTCACGCCCGCCGCGACATCTTCTGTTAGCGTGATTTTTCCGCCGTTCTGCAACGCCTGTGCGCTGCACTCCGCCACCAGACTCTCTTCCGGCCAGCAGGCTTTTGGTGCGACCAGACGCAGATCCAACCCCACCAGCGCCGCCGCCTCCATCATCGAGTTGCCCATGTTGTTGCGCGCATCGCCCGCATACACCAGCGTCATCTCATTGAACGATTTACCAGGGAGATGCTCTTGCATGGTCAGCAGATCTGCCAGCAGCTGCGTGGGATGAAACTCGTTTGTCAGGCCATTCCACACCGGCACGCCCGCGTATTGCGCCAGCGTTTCGACAACGTCCTGACCGTGACCGCGATACTGAATACCGTCATACATGCGGCCAAGCACGCGCGCAGTATCTTTAATTGATTCTTTATGCCCAATCTGGCTGCCGCTCGGCCCGAGATACGTGACGCGAGCGCCCTGGTCAAATGCGGCAACTTCGAAAGAGCATCGTGTGCGAGTTGAGTCTTTTTCGAAGATGAGCGCGATATTTTTGCCAGTAAGCTTTTGTACTTCCATGCCATTTTTTTTGTCGGCTTTAAGTTGGGCGGCAAGCGACAGCAGGGAATTGATTTGTGCAGGGGTAAAGTCGAGCAGTTTCAGGAAGTGTTTTTTATACAGTTCAGACATTTTATCCTCACATGGCAAAGGCCACTTATTGAATTAAAATTCACTTTATATGTATGAATATTCATTTGCAACCCTGTTTCACAAATCTTTCTTACATTAGGTGGAGGCAAACACATCCGTGTGTGAAAATAGAAGTATCTGCCGAACTTTAAAGAGGAACGAGCCATGGCAAACCCAGAACTGCTGGAAGAGCAACGCGAAGAGACGCGCCTGATCATTGAAGAGCTGCTGGAAGACGGCAGCGATCCGGACGCGCTGTACACCATCGAGCACCATTTCTCTGCAGATGACTTTGAATCGCTGGAGAAGCTGGCGGTAGAAGCGTTCAAAATGGGTTACGAAGTGACCGAGCCAGAAGAGCTGGAAGTGGAAGAGGGCGAAACCGTCATCTGCTGCGATATCCTGAGCGAAGGCGCGCTGAAAGCGGAACTTATCGACGCGCAGGTAGAACAGCTGATGGATCTGGCTGATAAATTCGAAGTGGAATACGACGGCTGGGGAACGTACTACGAAGATCCTAACGGTGAGGACGGCGACGACGAAGATGATGAAGATAGCATCGACGAAGACGACGACGGCGTACGTCACTAAGTGTTAATAGCGGCAGCTCCGGCTGCCGCATCAGGAACCACAATGGATTACCCGCAGATTCTCTCTCCTGTTCTGAACTTCCTCCAGTGTCCTACTCCGCAAGCGTGGATTGATAAAGCCCGCGATCCTGCCAATTTACCGCTGCTGCTTACTGACCACATGGTGTGCGAACTCAAGGCCGCGCAGACTGCGCTCCTGCTGGTGCGTAAATACGTCGCCGATAAAAGGGGTGCGGATGCGTTGCTCGACTGGCTCAAGCCCTACGAAGCGTTCACCTTCCGCGACGGGCCGGAACCTGATTTTGTTGCTCTGCATAAGCAGATTGGCAAAAGCGTGATGCCAAAAACCGACGACCCGTGGGGGCAGGCGCTTATCGACAGCATGGTTCTGTTAATAAAAGAAGAGCTGCATCATTTTTGGCAGGTGCGTGAGGCGATGCTGACGCGCAGCATTCCCTACGTCAAAATCACGGCCAGCCGCTACGCCAAAGGCATGTTGAAAGAGGTGCGCACTCACGAACCGCTGACGCTTATCGATAAACTGATCTGCGGAGCGTATATAGAAGCACGCTCTTGCGAACGCTTCGCCGCGCTGGCGCCGTGCCTGGATGACGACCTGCAAAAATTTTATTTGTCGCTATTGCGTTCTGAGGCGCGTCATTATCAGGACTATCTGACACTTGCCCAACAGGTAAGCGACAACGATATCTCTTCACGGATACAGATTTTTGGCGAAATAGAAGCCACACTTATCTCGACACCGGACAATGAATTTCGCTTTCATAGCGGCGTACCGGTGTAACCCGTCACTGCAAAAAGGATGCGAGATGAGAAGAACGTGGAAACCTATTGTTGCCGTCGCTGTACTGGCCGCCGCAGTGGCCTTCTGGGTCTATTACGACAAACAGCGTCTGCAGCACACCCCTGAATATCGCCTTGATACCACACTCAATAGCATGCCCGCGTGGCAAGTACTGAAAGAGCAGGACCCTGCTTTTCAGGAACGAATTCGCGCCCAGATCCTGGCGATGCAAAAAGAGGGCGACTCCGAGCAACACATTATTGACGTGATTCAGCCGCAAATCCTGCGCCTGCAGATGTCGCGGCTGCAAAACGCGCCGGACGCCAACGTGGTGGATTACATGCGCGCGAATATGGAACAGACCGCTGCCATTCAGAAGGTGAGTGACGATGCCTGTTTCCGCTTTCTTTATCCTGATGTGAAAGGCGGCATCAATCCGCTACGGGTGCTGGATAAACCGATGATGCAGCGCCGTATGCAGGCCGACGCCGACATGATGCGCGCCGCATATGGAAAGAATAAACATACCGTGACGCCGCAGGAGCGTGAAACGGCCGTTGCCGATGTGCGACCAATCATGAAAGCGCTGGCCGCGAAATACGGCGAGGATATCCAGCTGTTGCAGACCCCTGATAAAGCGGCGGGTAAAGAGAAGGTGTCTTGCGATATGGTGCAGGAGATGTGGGCGAAGGTGCTGAAACTGCCCGAGAGCCACGCCGCAGGCGTGATTCGGCTCGCGGTTTCGGAACTGGAATAGGCGTTACGCTGGTTTTTTCGACACTTAGCACAGGTTTAGCGCGCTGCCGCTTGCAAGGCGGCGCGTGACAGGTATAATCCACAACGTTTCCGCATCATCCCCTTCAGTGCCGAAGTGGCGAAATCGGTAGACGCAGTTGATTCAAAATCAACCGTAGAAATACGTGCCGGTTCGAGTCCGGCCTTCGGCACCATTAGTATGTTTGAATACGTCCGTAATAGTCCGTAAGTTACTAAAATTAAAGCCGAAAGGCTTTTTTTTGGTCTTGATTCGTCCGAGGACATCCGTTGACATCCAGTGCTAATGGGGGTCAGAATAGTGGTCAGCTCGGTTCGATAAAGGATTGACCCCCAATTTATGGCTATCACAGACGTAGCAGCCCGCACAGCAAAGCCCCGCGAAAAAGAATACAAACTCACAGACTCCCATGGCTTATATCTCTTAGTTAAACCAACTGGTTCTAAACGCTGGTATCTGAAGTACCGCTTTGAAGGTAAAGAAAGCCGGGTTGCTTTGGGTGCTTATCCTCTTGTATCCCTGGCAAAAGCCCGTGAAAAACGTGATGAGATACGCCTCTTGTTAGCTGAAGGGATTAGCCCTAATGCAAAAAAAGAAGAGGTGAGAGAGCAGGAGCAAGCAACGTTAAATACTTTTGAGAAAGTGGCAAAAGACTGGCACTCGAACAATAAGCGATGGTCTAGCGGTCATGCAGAAAGAGTATGGCGAGATTTAGAGCGCAATATTCTTCCAACTATCGGCGCTAGAAACATTGCAGATTTATCTACTCGAGATCTCTTGCTTCCACTGCGTGAAGTAGAAATGAGCGGTCGCTTGGATGTTGCTTCTCGTTTACAGCAACGTATCAGCGGTATTATGCGCTACGCCGTACAAAGTGGCCTCATTGAAAGAAATCCAGCACAGGATCTCGCTGGGGCTATTACATCAAGAAAAGCGACTCACAGACCGGCTTTACTTCTTGAGAAACTACCTGCTTTTATCCAAAAGATTGAATGCCATAGAGGCCGTTTGCTAACGCGTTTGGCTCTTCAACTATGCCTCAATGTTTTTATCCGTTCCAGCGAGTTACGTTTTGCACGCTGGAAAGAGATTGATCTCAAGAAAGCACTTTGGACTATTCCTGCTGAGCGAGAGGCCATTGAAGGTGTGAAACATTCCCACCGCGGGTCGAAAATGAGAACAACTCATTTAGTACCATTATCTCATCAGGCGATAGCCTTGCTCGAAGAGATCAGAATGTTAAGTGGTCATAGTGACCTAGTCTTCCCCGGAGATCATCATCCAACTAAACCCATGAGTGAAAACACCATCAATAACGCTTTACGTGGGATGGGTTATGACACCAAAACCGAAGTATGTGGGCATGGTTTCCGTGCGATGGCGTGTAGTGCGTTAGTTGAGTCAGGGCTATGGTCTCGTGACGCTGTGGAAAGACAAATGAGCCATCAGGAAAGAAACGGTGTCCGGGCTGCGTACATTCATAAAGCAGAACATTTGGAAGAGCGGAGGTTGATGGTGCAATGGTGGGCTGATTATTTAGATGCCAATGCAAACGCGCATATAACACCATTTGAGTTTGCTAAGCAGTATCAGTCATAAAAAAACTTTTTTTCTGTTTAACTACTCACTCTGTTCATCATGATATTTTATCTTTTAAAATCATTGCGATAGTGGGTGATTAAAAGGTGAGGAGTGAAGAGTCCATTGTTCATCTTTGCCTCCTGAATGTGAAAAAACCGGCTTGCGCCGGTTTATCAGGTTAAATCGCGAGGGTGTCATCGCACTTGGGTAGCCAGTCGGAATTGCTTTCATCCGTCAGCGTGATGTTAGTTTGCGTCCCCTGCCGGGTATGTCGTTTCTCGTAATTCACCCCGTACTCTTTGAGCATCAGCGGTAGCCCCAGCCCGAACATTTTCAGGCTCAGGACATTCTTGTACCCGTTGGCTTCCATGTAGACCAGATAGGCGTGGTAAAGGTAATTGCGGGGCTGTCGTGGGACGATATTGGCGTTACCCATATACATTCCGTTTGGCTGTTCCAGTGCTTCGAGATAGCCACAAAAATCAAAGGCTGGATCTGCTTCACGTTTGATGTTGATTGCCTCCGCAGAGTTCTGCTGAGACTGGAGCAACGTCCGCGCCGTCATAGGGTCACTAAACTGCTGCATAAGCTGGCGCACAATGACGGCCAGCTCACAGGCAATTTTATCTTTCAGCTGTGGATCGCGTTCCTCCGGGGCGATCTGCTCCGGGAAATGCATAATCACCCTCCGCCGTGACACACCACCGCTGCGATCGGTGAAGCGCATCGGGTTGTTGTTCACGGCCAGAATCACTGCCGGAATATGAGTGGAGTACGCATCGCGGTATTTCGGATCGACCGAGACCGCATCGCCACCGGTGATGGCTTTTATACCGGCACCATCCCCGCTCCACTTCTCCTGATCGGGGAGAATAATCAACGAGTAACCAATTACAGCCGCACGTTCTCTGGATGATTCCAGCGTTTCGATAGTAGCTGAGGTAGTGTTATCCTTCCCGGCGAGCATGGTCGCAATCTCGGCCAGAATACTTTTTCCGCTTCCGCCGGGGCCGGTCACTTCGAGAAAGAGCTGCCAGTCGTAACGATTCGCCAGCACCATAAACAGCGCAGCAAGAATAATATCCCGTTTTTGAGCGTTTCCGCCTGCTGCGCGGTCGAGCCAATGCCAGAAATTCGGCGCGTGCGCCTCCAGCATTTCCCCCTCTACCGGTGGGGTAAAATCAACATCGCACAGCGTGCGTAGCCAGTGCGCTTTACTGTGGGGGCTGAATAATCCGCTTTGGGTGTCGAGCACCCCATTACGGAAGCCAATCAGGCGGCGCGCCGGGGCGGCCTGCTGCGGAATAATCAGCTTCAGGGTGTCCACCACAGAAGCAATTCTCCCCGACGAGAACGGGGCGCGCAGTCGCTGGAACAACCCGGCCACGTCGCGGGCAAAACCTGACGTCGGGATAATTTTCCACGTCCCGGCGTCATAGCGGGACAGGAGCTGGCCGTTGGCGTCCACGGCCAGCGCTTCGCCGTAATGCTCATGCACACGCATCGCCTTTTCGCTGGTACTCATGGCGGTAAACTCCGCCTCGCTCATGGTGTCGAACGGGCTTTGCGCCGCTGGCCGTATGGCACCGTAAATCGCTTTGCGCGTGGCGTCCTCACCCTGCTGCACAAAGGCATCATTCCAGTCACCGAATACCGGCGGAAGGGCAACCGTGCCCTCGCAGGCCTGTGCAGCCGCTGCGGCTTTCGTCTGGCCGTCGCCGCTGAGGTCACGGTCGGCAGCGAGCACAATCTGACAGGCCGGGTGTTTCTGACGGGCAAGGCTCGCCAGAGAAAGGAGGTTCACGGACGACAGCGCCACCATAACGGTCTCGCCGGTCAGGTGATGCACGGTGAGCGCGGTCGCATAGCCCTCCGCTATCCACAGGCGTTTTCCCGCCTCTTTTTTCCCGTCGATAAGGTGCCATGCCCCTTTTACCTGACCGCCTTTCAGGGTGCGTTTCAGACCCTCAGCGTTAATGAGCTGAACGTTAACCAGCGCGCCGGTCTCGTCCTGCAGCGGCACGACCGCATCACCGGCGCGGTAGGTCACGCCGCCGGTTTTGTGCGTGGTAGTCAGCGTCAGGCAATTAAGCGCAGGAAAACCCTTGCGCGTCAGGTAGGCGTTGCCGGTGGCCGTACATGCTTTGTCCATCAGTGACACGGCAAGCGCGGCAGCGGCTTTGCGGCTGGCGTCAGTTTCAGCATCAGCGGCGGCAATAATTTCCTCAGCAACCGGCGGCAGACTGCCGGTCAGGGCGCTCACCTTCCCGGCGGCCTCAGCGGACGACACACCAAACACCTTTTCAACCAGCTTGAGCCCGTCACCCGCGCCGCACTGGTTGCAGAACCACGTCCCGCGCCCCTCTTTATCGTCAAAGCGAAAGCGGTCAGAGCCGCCGCAAACCGGGCAGGCCTGATGGCGGTTTTTGATGACCGATACGCCCAGCGCCGGGAGAATGCGCGGCCAGTGGCCGCACGCCTGTTTTACGGTTTCCGTTACGTTCATTTTCATCGTTATTTTCTCCCTCAGTGCACAACCGGCGTATCGATATGACGGGCGCAGAGTTCATCCATGACGGCCATCCCGAGAAAGGACAGCGACGGCGCGGCTTTCAGTGGTCCGGCTTCCATTAAATCCTCCAGCAGCGCACAGGCAATCTGACGGCCTTTTTCCTCGCCGTGCTGGCGCAGATAAAATCCCTCCAGCTCGGCGGCAATAGCACTTTCCAGCGTATCGAGGGTGAGCTGAGGGTAGCGGTGCTGACGTTCGCACAGGGTCAGCCAGGCACAGGCCACGGCACGACGATACAGGGCGGCGCGTAATACAGGCGGTAATGGCTTTTTCATACGTTACCTTCCCCGGTCAGCCAGCGCTGGTTGCAGCGCTCGACCACGCCGTCGAGCTGGGCGGTCATCAGGTAAATCACGGAGTTGAGCTGCGACTGCTGCGCCGGGTCGCAGCGGAGGGTGGTGCAGTCCTGCTCCTGCATCATCGCGCTGACAAAGTGGCCGACGTTACGCAGGTGCTCAAGGCATTCGAGTTCTTTGATGCTGAGGGTGGTGTGTTTCATGCGTGCACCTCCGCCAGTGGCAGACGGCCAGCAAACGAGAGGATGTAATCACGAACGAGGGAAAGACGTGCGGCGTGCTCGTCACCGGCAACAGTGCGGAGCATACAGATACGGGGTTTACGGTCTGCGCGGCGAACGGCGGCAAACACGAAGACAAACTGAGGATGAGACAGGGTGAGGGTTGTAGCCATAGGGGCAACCTCCATTGAGTAGCGATAAATGCCACCACCAGAGTTCCTACGCTCATGGGTGGTGATCCGAACGGGGGTAGGAATACCGGCCTCAATGAATACCGGCCAGCCCGAAGGCTGCCCCGCCCGGACCACCATTATCTGACAGAAGCCACGGTGAAAACACCACGGCCCCAAAAATGGGAGTGCCTGAGCGACGACGTAAAAAAAGACGCATGGCGCGTCCGGTGTCGCCATTGAGTAACTCGGGTTCCTACGCCCGGCTGTCGATTTTGCAACAGCGGGAAAACTATACCTGGAAACGGCGAACAGAAGCAAGCCAGAAAAAGGGGCTTTGAGAAAAACGGCTATCATCATGCGTCACAGCTCCGGTTGCGATCGGCGATCCGCTCGGCCATCCATGCGGTGATTTCTGACTGCGCCCACGCCACGTTTTTACCGCCAAGCGAGATTTGTTTCGGGAAAGCCTCCCGGCTGATGAGGTCATAAATTGTCGAACGGGACAGGCCGCACAGGTGCAGTACTTCGGGCAGGCGGATAAAGCGCTCCTGAACGGCGTCAGGAAACGGCATTGGCGGGGCGACAGGCGCAGAAGACGGGGAAGAAAAAGCAGTGTGCATCGGGCTACCTCATAAAGTCCATACAGTGCCGGTCGTGTCCGTCCGGCCTCGGGTAGCGCTCTATTTTGTGAATATTTTCTCTCAGGGCAACAAGTCTTTTTGCACCGACTCACTACACAACAAACTGTTAACAAGAGAATGGCAAACAGTGGCAATCAATGACAATCGTTGGCAATTCTTGATAATCCAGAGGCAAATTTATGATTACTATTATTTATATATATTGAGTTATTAATCGTAAAAAAGTCTAAGCGGAAAGGACGAAGAAAAAGAGGCAGGTGAACAGTGGTGAACAGACGGTGAACAGTCAGACCCCCAACTGTTCACCCTTTAAATTACTGTATTATTTATATTTTTCTTTAAGGTGAACAGAGGTGAATAGTTAATACTAAAAAAACAAACAGAGAGGGTGGTTTTCCTGCGACCTTTCTCTGGCAAGCCTGCTTTTAAAAGTCCCGTCTGTACCATTCCTGCCACAACGGCAATGAGTCGAGTTGTTGTGTGGCGCACGGCAGAATCTCCTCAACCTGACACGTCTGAGGAGACACACCATGAAAGCCACCACTGTTCCTGATTACCTGAAACCGGCATTCCAGAAACTGGACGCGGCCAGAGCCGCCCATCTCGAAAACGCCCGTCAGATGGATGACACCACCACGGCGATGACCCGAACCAAAGAGCAGAAAGCAGAGCTTGAAAAGGAAAGCGGCAGCGAGGTCAGCGGATGGCGCGCGGCCTTTCGTGCCGGTGGGGCATTGCTGACGGATGAGCTGAAACAGCAGCATCTGGCGCGTGTGGCTTCCCGTGAGCTGGCGCAGGAATGCGACAGGCTGGCTGAGGTCCTGGCTTATGACAGCGACCGCCTGAAAGCCTCCTGTGACATTTCGGCCAGAGAATACCGTCAGGCGCATCACAATGTGCTGAGTGGATACGCCGGAAAAGAGCTGGATAACGCGCTGCGTGATACGTGCGGGGCGCTTGTCCGGGCGATGAAACTGAAAATGCTGACGCTGGGGAACCCGCTCGCGAATACCGTGGGGATTCAGGGCTATGTCGAACCCGATAAAGCGGTGATGCAGGAGGTGAAAACGTGGCTTGAACGTGCGGTGAAGGACTGTCACATCCGTCTGGCGGATGAGCCGGTGCTGTTTAAAGCCGGGCTGTCGGCTGAGACGCTGGCGCACATGAATTACGGTGTGGCAGTGACCAACGGCCAGCGTCAGGCCTACTTTAACAAACTGCGTGAGCGTGAAGCTGACCTGAAAATGCGGGGGCTGCTGGAATGATGCACTGCCCGTTCTGCAAAAAGGCGGCACACGCGCGCACCAGCCGGTATCTCTCGGATAACGTCAAACAGCGCTATCACCAGTGCACCAATATCGAATGCTCTTCCACTTTTCGCAGCATCGAGTCGATTGAAGAAATTATCCGGTTACCGCCTGAAAGTTTTACACCTCAGACCGTGCCGGATATCCCGATGTCGCCCCGTATGGTAAAGGGCTGTTACAGCTCACCGTTCCGCCATAATCAGGAGAAACGCTCGTGACCACCGTGACGCTACAGCAGGCCTTTGAAGACTGCCTGAATAATAAAACCGCCTGGCTCACCCGCAGGCAGGAATTGGCCGATGCCGAAAACGAATACCGCGAACTCATCGCCACCGGTGATGACAGACGCCCCCGGAGTCTGCAAACCCTGCGCGATATTATCGACGTCAAAAAGTGGGAAATTAATCAGGCGGCCGGTCGCTATATTCGCTCACATGAAAATGTACAGCGCATCAGTATCCGTCACCGGCTGAATGATTTTATGCAGGCGCACGGCGCAGAGCTGGCCGCCGCGCTTGCACCTGAATTAATGGCTTATAACAGCCAGAATCCCGCCGTCACTCGCTGCGTGATGCAGCACTCCGTCGATTACCTGCGTGAAGCACTGACCGTGTGGCTCGCCGCCAGTGAAAAAATTCATTATTCCGCGCAGGATAGTGACATTTTAACGGCCATCGGATTCAGGCCTGACGCGGCTTCGCGGGATGATAATCGTGAGAAATATACACCTGCACAAAACCAGAATTACGTGAATAAACGTGCAGAACTGGCCGCACGGTAGCCCGTCAGAGAATCCCCGTAAATCCCGCCATTTTCCCCGAATTAAGCCATGCATGCGTAAGGTGCATGGTTTTGCATGCGTTTACACACCCCCGCCGCCCTCGCCAGCGCCAGCTCTGGCGCGGCCTGAGGCTGCTGATGCACCTGCATTAAAAGCGGCCCCTTAAGCGGGCAGGCGTGGCGGGGAGAGCATTGCGCGCATTCTAAGAGGAACGCTATTTGAATAGACTTATAGGACTCCATGCTTTGTTAGAAGAGCATCAAGTTCTTTGAGCCCATTCTCAACTACATCAGAATAAAATTTCCGCCCCTCAGTAGATTTACTTGAGAAAGCGAGCGCTCCCCCTATAACATCATTAATTCCCTTTTCTCTGAAAAGTAAGCAGGCACGGGCAACAGCACCAATATCATTTGCTCCTTTTTCTCTTTCTGAATTAGGATTTCCTATATCATCAAAATAGTATTTATTGGTGGTTGTATCTGATATTCCGGCGCTTAGGAATGCAGCTCGGCGAACTAAGCAGGGGACACACCGCCCACAATGTTGATAATTATAGTAGCCAAAACGGCCACAGCTTGTAGTGTTACCGATGTGGTTAAGAAGAAGAGGAAGGTTTTTGCAATTTCTAATCATCTCACCTTTTGTATATCCTTGATAAGGACGTTTAATTGAAATATTCATTCCAGAAGAGTTAAAAATATCTTGAATGATAGCTAAAAAAACGGGATGAGTAGTTTTTGTACTAAGACTTCCGAACCTACCTTCGTTAAGTGGAATATTCAGGCTAATAAATCCGTTCTCAGGGATGTACAACTCAACTGGATTTTTAGTTTTTAAAATTGTTGCAGCAAGAACACCGTACGAAATAAATATTAATGAGCGGCCACGGGTTGAGCGCTCAGTTACATGGGGGACTTTTATTCTGTGGTTCCATTGGTAATGACGTACCTTACCGTTTAGCGTTTCTGAAAATTCTATTTGCTTCTTAGAATCGCCTTTTGCCATTTGTGAAACAAAACATGGTGAGCGACCATTTTCCGTTAGATCAATTGCACCAATTAAACTATCCATCCCGCCAGACAGTAATGATATACAGTCCGCAGAGGAAGTTGTCAGTTTGGAGGGCTCTAAAGGATGTTCACCGCCATCATTTAGTTTTATTTCCCAAAAGTCACCTGTTAAAAAACGAAATGCATCCTGTAGCTTATCAAGATGTGGAATCCAATTGTCTTTGTTGCAAACCGTTATTGATAATTCAATCTCTCGAGTCCAGCCATCAGCGGTTTTTTTTCTTAAACATGCTAGGTCAGCGGCGCAAACTGACATTGCTATAGTCACAAAATCCCAAGTCACAACATCAGGATGAAAACCCATTTTTTTTAGTCTTATCCTCCAGTCTTGAGCTATATGACCTATTTTTTTGTTTGAGGGGATAGTGTAAAGAGAAAAATACTCAGTACCTTCTTCTAAAACCTCTGGTAAAAGCTTTTCGGGTGCGCATACTACTTTCATTGCAATGCTCCTTCATAAACAATAAATGTGTTCTCGAGGGCTTTATCCATTATTTTTTGAAATTGTTTAGTGCTCGGATTAGGAACTTCTTTTTTTAATTCTGATATTTGCTCTGAAATTTCTGACTGAAGATATTTTCTCATCATGTTTATATTTTTCATTGAGCTTGATGGTATGTTTTTTGATCCCTCAAACAATTGCCCAATTTCATGAATCAGTTTATTTTTAACTTCATTGGAAAGGTATAGCTCTATTAGATTCCAAATATTGCTGTCAATCATGCGAAAAAGATCTATGTCTTTATCTTTATTTATTAACTCTGATAATGCAAATGACATTGAATTTTTTATAGACTCCTCATCGACAGTACCCCCAGATGTTGTAGTTTCTGAAATTATTGCATCAATAATCTCAGATGCGGAGGGGTTACTTTTTAATAATTTCTGTGCCCAGTTTTTAACTGATTCATTATTACCTTCTCTCAAAGATAGTAATAATGATAACAAATTAGTCGCTGCGCGTGTTGATGTCCTCATTTTACGTGAGGCTTTCTTTGCACCGCCATTTCCTACTTTTGAGAAACTTCCAACCGCTTTCCTGAAGTGAGATTTATCTGAGCTCTCAGCATAATGCCGTAATTCTCTCCTGGCAGTGGCATATCTCCTAGGTGGTGCTATTCCATCAATGCTTTCATTATGTTCAACAGACGTGGGCTCCTGTGGTTCTACCTCCTCCCCGTCATCTGAGTTCGGGTAGCTTATTTCTCCCGAACCTATCGGTAGGCTTTGGAGCTTGTCCTCCCATGGAGGAATGAATGGAACATTAGCTCCAGAGCCTGAACTAGAAGTCGAAGTACCCATATTTATCTCCTTGCTTTCAATTTAATTGCATTCAATGCTGGTTTATTTGTATTAGGGTCTTTCTCCCATGACTCTAATATTTCCATTGCCCACGGATACTTTGCTATTAAAGGAATTAGAGGTGCAGGGCGTATATCAGCTGGTATTTCTTTCAGAAGCGATGTGAGCTCGCTGCTTAAAGAACTATATCCTGAGACTACAAACAGGCATTTTTTTAAATACTCAAAGCTCCATTGTTCTAAACGACACTTTACCTTGAGTTTTATTAGTATTTTCTCCGCCTCCGTCTCGCCAATTTCTAAGAGCTGTGGTGAAAGTATATCGAAAGTATCATCGGATATTAGTATTGACTCTAACAACGCTCTTGCATCATCACTAATTTCATCAATACTTGAAATGGAAATGAATTTTTCTCTACTGAGATATAATAATGGCCTTAAATCAATTGATGATAGACTTGGTTTAATGCCTAACCATGACTCAATAAATGGGTTACTCCAGCTGTTGTCGGGAGAAACATAAGGATTTCCTCTTTGCAATTCTCTTTCTAATTTTGCAATAAAAATAGGCTTTCCATCTTCACTCTCAGTAACAGCCCTCGCAAGATATTCGAAAGCAGTTGTTGTGGCGCATCTTTCAAATAGTTGCATTTTTACAAGAGCTTCAAATGAAATTGCTAACCCTTGTTCCTTAGCTATTTGTTGTCTTATAATCAAGTTGTTCAGAAATCTTTTTATCAAGCGTGGATTTCCTGCAATTTCTTTGGTGCTTGATAATATTTCGGAAATTTCGAGGGCGATGGTTATTTCTTTTTCAAGTGCGGATGAGTGCTTGCCAAAGGCTTCGTTTAACTCTTTTTTAGTCAATAACCCTTGCCAAGATTTCTTTGCTTTCTCTAAAATGATTTTTTTCGCTGACTCAGCATCTTCTTTGGGAATAATATTGTGGCGGACAGCCAGTTCTGACAAAAGAATAACTACATAGGCTTTGACATCATTAGTGCTTAGTCGCGGAACCCTTAGAGGAACTTGTATTAGTTTATCGAAGTAGTTAGTGACTAGATCGCTATCAAGATCAGTTTGCGAAAAATGGGAACGAACAGCACTGCGGATCATTCCTTCATCAGCTGCTATTATGAAAGCAGTTTGGGGTACAAATAAAAGTAATCTCATGGCTTCTAAAGTAGATATTGCTGTATTTGGCATGCATCTATCTAGGTCATCTACCAATACTACCAATGTTATATTTAATTCTTTTAGCAAGCTGGTTAAACTGGTTCTCAGTTCTTCAATTTGTCGTGGCAATGAAGAGGATTGTTCTGGGTTTAATATTCCATTGAATTGAGGTGCCAGTTTTGAGTAATCATCCTTCAGTTTCCCTACATCGTCCTCGGTTATTTTACCCGTTGAAGCAATACCACTTACAACGCCTAAAATCCCGCCAATTGGGCCAGCTACTACACTTCCAAAGATCGCTCCAGAAATTGCAGGTGCTGCAATCTTCAATGCTCTGAAATAATTAATTCTTTTAGCAAAAGAAACTGCTTTATCAATAAAGGTTTCTCTTTCTTTAGCAATTGATAATATTTTATCCGATACCGATTGTAGCAGTGCTAACTTGGCATCATCATATCCTTGGTACAGCCATGCGTTGAATTCCAAGAAAACATAGTCATCTTTGGAACTATCATTTTGGAGTTTTTCCCCAATCATTTTGACAAGGGATGATTTCCCCGTTCCCCATTTGCCAGATATCCCAATGGATACCGGCTCTCCGGCGGACTCGAAGACAAGACGTGTAGCAATTCCAGCTATCAGTTTAAAATTTAGTAAATCATCCGCAGTTTCAACATCGTTCCACATGTGTCCATACCATCGGCAAAAAGTGACTTCTTCACCTTATCCAATGCATTTCAGAGCTTGCAACATTTTTTGAGAATTAGATGATTGTTTTATGACGCAATCGTTGAAAGTTCTATGGCTGACATTAGAGAGATTCGTCATAAGGGGTCATTTTGGTGGTCTTTGTATTTGTTCTTTATATTAAATGTGAGTTAATACAGTATTTTATCTTTGTTTTTCGAGTCCGGCCTTCGCACTCACCCTCTAAACACCTCCCGCCGATGCCAATCCACAAACCCCTCTTTCGGGTAATTCCCTTTCACTATTGGTAGCGCAATCTGTGTCCCGGCAAAATCCCAGAAAAGCCGCTCAACAATTCCGCCGCCATTTACCGCCTCAGACACTAACACCTGCATATTTTCATCTAGCCCAATCGAACCCTTATCAAACGCCTTATGGTGAATTGCGCATAGCGCCAGCCCGTTTGAGATCTCACACGGACCGCCATGCTGTTTCCATTTGATATGTGCCGCTTCAAGTGCGACGGAGGCATTGTCATGTCGCATATTAAACCCGCAGATTGCACATTCGTAGTTGTAGGCGCGAAGCACCTGCTGACGGAACAACGGATCGCGAACTTTGCGAATCTGCTGAATATCAAAATCCATTTCCTCAGCGATCTCTTCCTGGATACTTTCAGGGAAATGAGCTTCCAGAATTTGCTGGGCCAGTGAGCCGATGAGGTATTTGTTTTTCGTCAGCAGCGCGTAATGCTCTTCATCAAATCCGCCAGCGACGTTGTATTCGACCAACTCTCGCGTCGGCGGTTGCTTGCTTCCCGCAGTTGAACAGTGTTCATCATTTTGAAGTTCCCAGAAGCCATCACCCTTAAGACGCCAGAAGGGCATATCAGGCCGGTACTGGGTACGCTGTGGACCAAAACGTTCCAGAAGACTATGCAGCTGATCGCGCACTTCTGTCCCGTAGTTAAACAGGCGAGCGTGGCCGCGTTGATAGTTTGCAAGAACATAAAGAAGCAATAATGGTTTATGCGGCGCACGTTGTTCACCCTTGCGCCAGATGGTGATGTTGGCAATTGCCTGTTCTAGATTTTTGCTGGACGTCATCGCGTTATATAAGAAGCTAAATAATTGCGAGGATGCTCGCGAAACTCCATCCAATCAACCTACTGGTTTCTCACAACGAATAAAAAAAGCACCCAATGACGCCTTCTTCCCTCCATTGATTTATCCGCTTTTTGCAACCTTTGCAGATAGCACCCCGATGAAATCCATAACCTGCTTTTGCATGTGCAATGGCGGTTTGCTGATTTCACGCACCTGTTTCTTTAACTCGGTTTCTTCGAGATCTGTGTGTTGCCAGCAATCTGCTCGTCGATCCTGCCGATCGGCAGGTCGCGATTTCTCTTCACTCGGGAAAACGTGCTGAGATTTTCCCCTGCTGGCGGAGCGCCACGCAAAAATTTCCCCCATCGGGTGATGGGGGAGGAGTTTACTTCTTGCCGTTAGGCTTGAGCAGTTCACCCGGCTTAAGCTTGAACAGCTCATCGTCACGGGTGGAGTAGCGAACCGTCCCGTCCGACATCAGATAAGCGCCTTCGGTGAATCCCGCACCGTTCAGGAACGGCGCAACCGCGTCCGATTTATTGTTGAAAGCCGCTTCCAGCGCAAGCAGTGCGTAAGGCGCAATATGGTCGATGTTGGCAAACTCAGCCTGCGGATCGTCCACGAAGAAGCCGTTCACGCGCTGGGTGTTGAGGATATTTTGTCCCACGCGATCAGCCAGCGTCAGATACGCTTTTTGCCCCGTCGCCTGCCACAGGTCGATCAGCGCAAAAATGGCATAGGGCTCGTGGTTATCCGTCTGCATGTTCAGCGCGAGTTTTGCATCGCCGTGCTCACCGATATCGCCAAGATTCTGGCCTTTGGCGATGCCGCGTGCTACGCGCCAGATGGCGTGATCAGGTTCGAGCGTCCAGGCGCGGGCGTAGGAAAGCAGGAATTCATTGCCCGCAGGATAGGCTTTCAGTGTTGTGCCTTTTTTGCCGTAGTAGCCGTCCCGTTTTAAGACGTAGCCAGAGAGATCCGTTCCATTGGCCAACATCGGACGGAAGGTATTGGTCGGCTCGTCATAGGCGTAGGTGGCAAAGGCTCTCAGACCATCCAGCGTCCATTTTTTGAGATCGTTACCGTCGTTGCCCAGTTGTTTTGCCAGCGCCAGCTGCATCAGCGCGTTTTCGGAATAGAGTGTGCTGGTCCTGCCTTTCAGCAGCATATTGCCTTCCAGTGCGTCGAGGCCCAGCTCCGGACCAAACTGACGCTGGGCGCGATCGCCATACTTTGAGTGGGTATCGCTGTCATCGAGGGTGTCGGCGCGCTTGAGCGCCTGCGTAAACTGGTAAACCCCCAGCCCAGTTTTTTTATCGCGCGGCAGCACGTACTGCTCGGCAAGGCGCTTCGACCAAGTCAGCGCGCCCGCGTCACGATCGTACTGATAGAGCAGCGAAGCGGAGTAGATAAGATCGTTCCCGGCGTTGAGGAAGCTCAGTCCCTTAGTGGCAAAAAACGGTGGCTGTTGCTCAAAGTCGCTTTGCCACAGCGATCCCATCGCTTTGCCGTACTCACCATGGCGGCTGGTTTCCAGTGTTTTCCAGTCGTAAACGTGCGCATTCCAGAAGGCTTTGATAAATCGCGCGGTGGCTTTGTCATTCACAGCAAACATCAGATCGTAATAGGGATAGGCATTCTTGAGCTCGTGAACCATCTCCTTTTCACTGGGGCCCTGTGGTTCAAGGGTTCTCAGGTCGATAAAACGATGCCCGCCCCACAGCAGCAGGCCGCTCGGATCTTGATAGTGGTCGAAGTAATAACGGACATTCGCTTCGGCCCGCTGTTTATATTTTGCCTCGCCGGTCAGATGAGTTAATCCCACCAGGACGCGCATCAAGTTCTGTTGGGCGGAGAAGTTGGACAGCACCGCCGCTTTGCCGTCCGGGAAGATCCACTCCATCTGTTTGCCTGTGCGCGGATCCACGCCGTCTGCCAACAGCGGCGAGTTATGTCCATATCGATCGCCAGCCTTATCGAGAACCGTGTCCGCGAACAGCTTAATGCTGCTCAAACGCTCACTGTCCTGTGCGAGAGCGGAAAACGAGAAGACGCTCAGAATACCCACCGTCAGCGCTATTTTTGAAATCTTCATTATTGTCCCCATAATAAAATAAGGGTTTAAAGAAACCCTTATTTATTGACACCAGATTATTACACGTTCATCAGAATGAATATTTCACACCAACGCGGTAACGCGTTTGCCTTTCATCCGTGACTTTACTGCCGGACACATTCCCAACCGCCATATACGGGGACCAGTTTTTATCAAACTTATAGGTGAGTTTAAAATCATGCGTCCAATCGTAACTTTCGCTGTCGGCTAATACCACGCCCGCTGAGTTCGCTTTTTTATAGTCAATTTCGTAGTCGAGCTGGTAATCCTTCAGGAATTTCCACGACAGCACGCTCGTTAAGTTATAACCGTTTTCTGACGTGTCTTTTGCGGTGCCAATATTGCCGGAGTTACGTTTATAGTAAGGACGATAACGCAGTGAGGCGCTGACGTCATCGGTCAGGTTAGCTTTACCGCGCAGGTAAGGGCGATAATTATTCGATGACGAGCTGGTATCCAGCGAGAAACCCGGCTCAATCTGGAAGGTATTATTAATTTTATATACGTAACTTGCTACCACTTCGGTGCCATTGCTGACGGTTTCATCAAAGGCTTTATCTTTATCCTGAGAACCTTTCCATTTACCTTCAAGGGATAAGCCAAAGCCATTGGCAAAGCGGTGAGACATTAACAGCCTGTCTTTATGACTATTACCGGCGCTGTCGTTCATTTCATGACGATAATCAAAGGTGACTGCGTGTGCCGCAATACTCATAAAAGGGACGGTAAATAATAACAATGAGCGCAACATAGAGATCCTCTATTTTTATTTTCCAAAGGTATAAGATATTCTCTGCCACTAAGCAGTTGGGTCGATAAAAGTAATAATTAAAATGGGCGTGTGGTGCCGGGTGCCTCCCGGTGAATTGAGCGCCGATTTCTCAATTCGTCCATAAAAACGAAATACATTGAGGGTTCCCTCATGTCAGCATGACCCCTCCGCTTAGGGGGATTCACCACACATAATTCTGTCATTCCCTGGTGTTGTTGTTTTTAGTAAAGGCTGTGATTTTGTGGAATTAACTTTTACACAAAATGAAATAGTGTTTTGAGATCGAGATCTGAATCTTAATAAGAGGCGTTGGATTATTTAAGGTCATGCTTATAAAGATAATCTTAATAATTATTTTATGTTTTAAAACAATAAGATATGGGTTTTTTGTTGGATTTTGCTATTATTTATAATACCGAGTTTAAGATATATCGGCAGTGTGTGGTAAATTTATTCCTGGATAAATGGCAACACACCGATGGAAAAATACCGTAAACTTATCGGCATAAATTACCGTGAAAGACACATCGAGCGTTTAGCAGGGAGTGAAGTTAAACAAACGTTAAACGAATTGGCGGAATAATAAAAAAGTGTCGTGACCTCTGGAGCCTCAAAATGACTATCTATGGAAAAGATCATTTATTCATTTATGGAGTAGAGAAAGTACTGAAGCAACTGCGTCGGGAGCAGCACGTAGGACCAAACGGCGATCCCCCCTGTGTGTATGTCACGTCGGGAATGGATATTCAGGAAATGTATTCTCTGTTCTTCACCACCCCGCCGGATCACTGTTCTATATTTATCACCTCCGAGCGGTACTTTGATTCACTTAACCGCCTGTTTCCGGGGCTCATGAAGCTATGCCTGTCAGAAAAGCTGACGGTCGAAGAACTGCGTCAGGCGCTTAAGGTGATGAGCCTGCTGTCGGCGCAGAATCAAAGTTCAGGCTATCTGCCTGATACCTTTAAATTTACCAACGCTGAACAGCAGATCATGAGATTGATTCTGCGCGGACATTCACTCGATGATATCGCGCGGATCCGCGGCGTGAGCCCTACTACCGTGAGCGTTCAGCGCAATGGCTTGATGAAGCGCACGGGAACGAAAAGCCTGATGGAGCTCTGTTCGCTTTATACCGCGATACGTTCCCATTAACTGCTCCTGACGAAAGGCGCTAAAACACCGGCACGCCCAGCCCCAGCTTCACTTCACGCAATGTCTGCTGGGTGATGTCGTGCGCGCGCTCGCTGCCTTTTTTTAGCAGGGACATCAGCGTTCCTTTATCCTGAATATAGGTCGCGCGTCGCTCGCGCATGGGTGCAATCAGCTCCTGCAGGCACTCTTCCAGCTCATTTTTACATGTTCTGTCGCCCAGTCCGCCCTGCTGATAATGCGCTTTCATCGCGGCCACTTTGGCTTTGTCCGGGTGAAACGCGTCGAGATAAGTGAACACCACATTGCCGTCAATTTGCCCCGGATCGCTGACCTTCAAATGCTTCGGATCGGTATACATAGCGCTCACCGCACGGTGAATGCTCTCTTCGCTGGCGGAAAGGAGCAGCGTGTTGCCGAGTGATTTCGACATTTTGGCGCTGCCGTCGATACCCGGCAGACGGCTGGTGTCGCTCAGCATGGCTTTGCAGTGGCGCAACACGGGCGCGGGCAGCAGGCTATTCATCTTATGGACGATTTCATTGGTTTGCTCGATCATTGGCAACTGGTCGTCACCAACGGGCACGACTTCGGCCTTGAACGCGCTGATATCTGCCGCCTGGCTGATGGGATACACCAGAAAACCGACCGGCAGCGAGCGGGCGAAACCTTTCTGCGCGATCTCGTTTTTCACCGTCGGGTTACGCTCCACGCGGGCGACGGTGACAATGTTCATGTACAGCGCGGTCAGCTCGGCGAGCGCGGGCAGGGCGGATTGCAGGCAGATCGTGGTGAGTGTGGGATCGATGCCCGCCGCCAGATAATCAGCCAGCACTTCAGGAATGTTGTCGCGGATTTTTTGCGGATTGCTGCCGTTATCGGTCAGACCCTGCAGGTCGGCGACCAGAACATACTGCTGATAGTCGTGTTGCAGTGCCACGCGCTGGCGCAGCGAGCCCACAAAATGGCCGAGATGCAAAGGGCCGGTGGGACGATCGCCGGTCAGAATAGTGGTTTTGGTGTGCATAAATGACTCCTTCATTTTTAAAAGCCGAAAGGAGTCTTTAGAAACGCAAAAACCGCCTTTCGGCGGCTATTGGAAATGGGAAAAACACATTTGGGCCGCCTTTAAGAAGGCAGCCACCAGCGGTTGATTGGATTGACGCTGAAATGTGTATTCATCAAATTACCGTACCATGGCTGAGCGCAGGGGTAAAGCGGTGCTCAGAGGTCCCAAATCATCTCATGCTGCGCCATCGACGCTGGCAGATATCCACTTCCAGTGAAAAGAGGCGCGAGACAACCTGGCACCGCAACGGGGGTAAAAAGACCTGAATAGCGCGCATTAAGTTCCTGGAGCATTCGCCGCGCATTACCCTGGCCTCGCATCGCCGGCTCAACAAACAGAAAGCGCAGCTGCGGGGCAGGGGTCTGCGTGGTGATAGCGGCCCAGGTTCCGGCGTTGTCCGTCAAAACCTTGCCGGGAAGAACGGTCAGCATCTGGGGATCAAGCAGCCAGGGCGTGGGCTCAGCCGGTGCGCGAAAGACGGCGCGTAGCAGCGCATCGGGTGGAGTGGAAAAGAGTTCTGCCACGGGCGCATTCTGCGTTTCGGCACTTTTAAAGCCCTTTAAGCCCTGCGTGATGCGAAAACCCAACGACTGATACAGCGCAACGGCAGCGGTGTTTTCCGCAATTACTTCCAGGTAAAATCGTTCAACACCGCGCGTTTTTAGTGTCTCAAACAGAGGTGCGAGCATGGGTTTTGCCAGCCCCTTCCCGCGAAATGCAGGGCTAATCGCAAATGCCGCCAGCCGAGCAGCGTTGGCGCGACGCGTAATAATGGCGATTGCTGCCGGTTCGCCATCCACTGTCCATACGCAGGAATCCTCCACGCTCATTCCTTCTGCCCGAAAGCGCAGCGCAAACGCGTCTGGCGTGAGCGATACCGGCACAAAATAGTCCTCGAAGCAGCGCTCAAGAATGTCGGTAAGTTCTGCAAAACTGAAGTGAAGCGCGCTAACGGTGGTCAGTCCCATGGCGATTGTCCCTGCGTGATAGATGGACAGTCAGTGTAGCGGATTACTCGCCAACCAGCTCGATCCGGTTGCCGTCCGGGTCCGCAATCACCGCTTCATAATAGCCATCACCGGTCATGCGCGGGGCGCTTAACAACGTGCCGCTCTGACGGGCGTTTTCCGCCATCCGATCGACGTCCGCTTTGCCACCGACGTTGATGGCAATATGCGCCCAGCCGACAAATTCCGCAGCCGACGGCGCGTCAGCAAGTTCCGGTAATGCCATCAGCTCAATCGTAGGGCCGTCACTTAGCGTAATAAAATGCGATTCAAACCCAGGGCGGTTTTTGCTGATGTAACGTTCATTACTCTGGCCGGCAAAAACCGTTTCCCAGAACTTAACCTGCGCGTCCAGATGGCGGGTCCAGAGTGCGACGTGTGCAATGTTCATATTTGTCCTCGTTGTCTGCTGTTAACCGTTGAGTAGCGATCGACCTGGCGGGCGGGCAGCTCTTCCTGCGCTACTTTCTCGCGCGATCGTTCTGCCTGAACGGGCTGAAACCAGAAACCCTCATTGGGCTTACTGGCGACAATTTGCGGAGGCTGATGAGTCAGTTTCATACGGAAACTCCCGTGGATTGACAGGCCGGGCGTCATGCAACATTATGCGCATTGATGCTCGATTTGGATTTTAACAGGATTTATTATGCTCGATTATGCTGCTTTTCCGGAACAACGGCAAGATCGGATCCGCGCGATCCTTCAGGAGAACGGCAGAGTGGTATGCGCCGAACTGGCGACGCAAATGAGGGTGTCGGAACATACGATTCGCCGTGATTTACATGAACTTAGTAAAGAAGGTATTTGCAAAAAAGTCTACGGCGGCGCGGTGCTCCAGCTGCCGGATGCCGGAAATTTCTTTAGTCGTGAGCAGAAAAATAGTGCAATAAAAGACACAATCGCGCAAAAAGCTGCAACATTTATCAAGCCAGGGAGTTGTATTTTTATCGACACCGGCACGACCAATCTCGCGCTGGCGAAGGCGATCCCTGCCGATCTTAGCGTGACGATCGTAACCAATTCTCCGGCGATTGCGGCGGAACTGCTGCGTCATCCGCAGTGCGACGTGATCATGACCGGCGGACAGATCCAGCGTGCGTCGGGCGGAACGGTGTGCGCGACGGCGGCGAGCCAGATCCAGGGCATTATTTTTGATCAGGCCTTTATTGGCGGCTGCGCGATGGATCCGGAAACGGGTCTGACCGGCTTTGATTTTGCTGACTGTGAGTTCAAGAAAATGGTTATTGCACAGAGCAGTCAGACGCTGGTGGCGCTGACGACGGATAAAATCCCCGGCGTGGCGCGCTTTGTGGTGGCGAAAAGCAGCGATATCGATGTGCTGGTCGTCGAAGCGAGTATGGACAACGCGGTTTTAGACGCGTTTGCGGCTCAGGATGTTCGCATTGTGTGCGCCTGAGGACTTTGACAGGCAAAACAGGCTACACTCTGATTTTGAGCGCTAAGAGCCGAGGATAAGAACAATGCACTACTCACAGAAAGATCGCGATAACACGGATAAAGCAGAAGGCAAAAACGGCACGGGCGCTTTGCAGCAAAAGCTGCTTGAGTCACGCTCGATTATTATTTCTGGCGAAATTGACCAGACGCTGGCGGAAAAAGTGATTACTCAGATGATCCTGCTGCAAAGCGTCAGCAACGATCCGATCAAGCTCTATATCAACAGCCAGGGCGGCCACGTTGAAGCGGGCGACACCATCCACGACTTCATCAAATTTATTCGTCCGGACGTGCATGTCATCGGCACTGGTTGGGTCGCAAGCGCGGGGATCACTATCTTCCTGGCGGCGAAAAAAGAGCATCGTTACGCGCTGCCGAATACCCGCTTTATGATCCACCAGCCGCTGGGCGGCGTGCGCGGTCAGGCGACGGATATTGAAATCGAAGCGCGCGAAATCATCCGCATGCTGGAGCGCGTAAACAAACTGATTTCTGACGCGACCGGACAGCCGCTGGAAAAAGTGAAAAAAGACACCGACCGTAACTTCTGGATGTCCCCTGCGGAGGCGCTGGACTACGGCATCGTGGGCAAAATCATCACACATTATGATGATTTAAAGCTGGATTAATCGCTCCCGTTAGCGCCCACGGTTCGGGCGCTAACGTACCTCAAACACCACGGCCATCCAGTTCGTTCTGGTATTTTCTGGAAAGGCTGGATAAGGATCGAGCGGTGTACATGCCCCCGCCCAAATATAGACATCCTCGTCGATGCGATACCAGTGCGCATTGCCTTCCACCGCGTCACCCACGACCGCTCCCTGAACACCCACCGGACTTCCTGCGAGCAACTCACGCGCGACAGGTGAGAAAATCGACGGACTTTCTTTGCGCGCATACACGCTCATCAGGGTTTGCACGTTGCCGGTGACTGGCAGTTCGGTGAAGGGGTGCATATCTGACCTCATCAAAACACTCTCTTATTAATTAACGATATAAGTCGCAGTGAATCAGGCGCTCACGATAAAGAATGAAACTGTCACGGTGTGTCATGCGAATGGCTGAAGATGCGCTTTTCGCTGCCACTTGACCCACGACAAGGCAGCCCAACGTCGGCTCTTTCATAATCGCGCCTGTCTCTCATCTCACTGGTGCTTTCCATGGCGTATCAACTGAATCTCAACTGGCCAGAATTCCTTGAAAAATACTGGCAAAAACAACCCGTTGTGCTGAAAAATGCCTTCCCGAATTTTATCGATCCGATCACGCCAGATGAGCTGGCAGGGCTGGCGATGGAGCCTGAGGTGGATAGCCGTCTGGTGACCCATTTCAACAATCAATGGCAGGCCAGCAACGGCCCGTTCGAGCATTTCGATGGCCTCGGTGAAACCGGCTGGTCGCTGCTGGCGCAGGCGGTGAATCACTGGCATATGCCCTCCGCCGAGCTGGTGCGTCCGTTCCGCGTACTGCCAGACTGGCGTCTTGACGATCTGATGATCTCTTATTCCGTACCGGGCGGCGGCGTGGGTCCGCATATCGATCAATACGATGTGTTTATCATTCAGGGGATGGGGAGCCGTCGCTGGCGCGTGGGTGACAAGCTGCCGATGCGTCAGTTCTGCCCGCATCCGGCATTGCTGCACGTCGATCCTTTCACACCGATCGTTGATGAAGATTTGGAACCGGGCGATATTCTGTATATTCCACCTGGATTCCCGCACGACGGCTTTACCCATGAAACTGCGCTGAACTATTCCGTTGGTTTCCGTGGGCCGAACGGTCGCGATCTGATCAGCAGCTTTGCGGATTACGCGCTGGAAAACGATCTGGGTGGCGAGCACTACAGCGATCCGGATCTGACCTGTCGCGCGCATCCTGGCCGCATTGAACAGTACGAACTCGATCGCCTGCGCAGCATGATGATCGAGATGATCAGCCAGCCGGACGATTTCAAAAAATGGTTCGGGAGCTTTGTCTCTACGCCGCGCCACGAGCTGGATATCGCTGCGGCGGAACCGGCATATGAGCCAGAAGAGGTGCTGGACGCGTTGATGGGCGGTGAAACGCTGAGCCGTCTGAGCGGCCTGCGCGTGCTGAACATCGGAGACAGCTTCTTTATCAACAGCGAACAGCTCGAAACTGTAGATGCGAAAGCCGCCGACGTGCTGTGTCGTTACACCGAGTTTGGCCAGGCTGAACTGGGTGACGCACTGCAAAATCCGGCGTTTATCGACGAACTGACCAGTCTGATTAACCAGGGTTACTGGTATTTCGACGAGTAAGCCGCTCCGCTAAATAGGCGACGGCGTAGCCTTTGCGCCGTCGCAATGATAAGGTTTCTCCGTCTCCCGTTTACGCAAACATCACTATGAATCTTGCCTCGCCGTCATATCCGTCAAATAAGCGCCTGTTTTGCGTGGAAGACTTTATCGGTTTTGGCGAGCGCTACGGCATTGATTATCACTTTCCGCGCCTCAACGATGTGGCTAGCCAAAACAGCCCGGTGCTGCATGGCGACGTCGAAGAGATGACTCTTTCCTCCGGTATTTCGTTAACCCATTCTGATGTGCGCGTGCTTCAGCCCTATGAAACCACCTCCCGCCACAGCAGCCCGCTGTATATGCTGGTGGTGCTGGAAGGGTGCGTCACGTTGACGCTGAACGGCGAAGAATATCAGGTGCGATCCGGGATGGCGTTCAGTTCGTGTTTAAGCGAGCAGCAGGTAATGAGCGCACGCCACGCCGCCGATAGCACATTGAAAACGCTCTCTTTTGGCGTCTATCCAAACGATGCCCAGCGCGAGAGTTTGCTGGAATCGCTGCTTCAGGAATGGCAGTGTCTGCATGCGCCGACGTTTGTCTGGCAGGTGCCGGGATTTGTGCTGACGGGTATTCAGCATGCGCAGCAGCATGGTTTAAGTGCGCTATCGCGCAAGCTGCTGCTGGAAGGGCTGATGTATCAGTTGCTCGGTCACGGCTTGCATCAGCGTCAGCAGCAGCAGGTGAATTGTCGCGCATTGCCGATGGCCGGTGAACGCGCGCGTCTGGAACATATCCGGCAGATGCTGGAACAGTCACCGGAACAGGAGTTCACGCTTGCACATCTGGCGGCTCAGGCGGCGATGAGCCCGAGCAGCCTGCGCAGTAAATTCCGCCAGGCGTATGGCTGCACGGTATTCGACTATCTGCGTGACTGCCGTCTTGAACTGGCGCGCCGTTATCTGCTTGAAGGCCACAGCGTTCAGCAGGCGGCATGGATGTCTGGCTATCAGCACGCTACCAATTTCTCTACCGCGTTTCGCCGTCGCTACGGCATCTCCCCCGGCGATTTACGCCAGCGCGGCTAACGCACTTTCCCCTTTCGCGCGAATGCATCGCGTGCGGTTTGTCATTGCGCATACGTAACCTGGCGGTGCGCATAGCTGTTTGCGATCTCAAAAAGGTAATAATTCTTATTAACAATTAGAAATGCCTTTGGAGATTTTCATGTTCGCTCATTCACGGCTGGCCTTGCTGATAGGGTGCGTTACCGGGAGCGTTGCGTTCCCTTTGCTGGCGCAGGATGCTCAAAAAACCGAAACCGTTGTGGTCACTTCGCAAATGCAAAGTGGCGCGACCAAACTCGAAACGCCGGATATCGAAACGCCGCAGGCTGTGTCGATTGTCACGCGCGAACAGTTTGAAGAGCAGGGCGCAACCAGCGTGCGTCAGGCGGTGAGCTACACGCCGGGCGTTTACAGCAATCAGATTGGCGCGTCGAATCGTTTTGATTACATCGTACTGCGCGGGTTTTCCGACGGTAGCCTCGATAACATCTATCTCGACGGCCTAAAAATGATGGGCGACACCAACTCCCACAGCTCGCTGGTGGTTGACCCCTGGTTCCTGGAAAATATTGAAGTGGTGCGCGGTCCGGCCTCGGTGCTGTATGGCCGTTCATCGCCGGGCGGCATTGTCGCGCTCACCTCACGCAAACCGTCGTTCGATCCGGGCGGTGAGGTCAAACTGTTCGCCGGCAATAACGACCAGCGCGGCGCGATGTTCGACGTTACCGGCCCGTTGGACGACAACGACCGCGTGGCAGTGCGCCTGAGCGGCATGACGCGTTACGCCGATTCGCAGTTCGATCCGCTGAAAGAAGAACGCTACGCGCTGATGCCAAGCCTGACCTGGCGCATCACCGATAACACGCGTCTCGATCTGATGGCCTATCTGCACCGCGATCCTGAAGGCGGCAGCCACTCCGGTTTACCCTATGACGGTACGGTTGTTTCCCATAACGGCAAGAAAATTTCCAATACGTTCTTTGAAGGCGAGGACGATTACGACAAATACGATCGCCGCGAGAACATGGTGGGCTACAACATTGAACACATGTTCGATAACGGCTGGTCTGTGCGTCAGAAACTGCGTTATCTGCACACCAAAGTTGAGCTGAATCAGGTGTATGCCGCAGGCTGGCTGAATGACACTGAGCTTAACCGTGGTTATTCCGGTTCCGACGAGAAAATGAATGCCATTACGCTGGATAACCAGGTCGACGGCAGCTTTGATACCTGGGCGGTCAATCACCGCGTGCTGATCGGCATGGATTATCAGGATCGTAGCAACAATACCACCGGCTACTACGGTGGCTTCCCGGCAATTGATGCGTTCCATCCGGTGTACGGCGCGAAGCCAGACTACATAACGATGTATGGCCAGGAAAAACATAAGCTGCGTCAGACCGGCTATTACCTGCAGGATCAGATGTCCATCGATCGCTGGCGTTTGACGCTCGGCGGGCGTTATGACCAGGTGAGCGTCTCGAATATTGATAAGCTGAATAATACCCGCAGCGATCTGGATAAGAATAATTTCAGCAGCCGTGCGGCGTTGTTATACCTCTTTGATAATGGCGTTGCGCCGTACATCAGCTATTCCACCGCGTTTACGCCGACCAGTTTTGCCGATGAGAATGGCCAAATTCTTGACCCAATGACAGGCAAGCAGTGGGAAGCGGGCGTGAAATATGAGCCGGAAGGAATGAACAGTCAGTTCAGCGCATCCGTGTTCCGCATCAACCAGAAAAATATCGCCACAAAAGAGGAGCCGACCGATCCGTATCGTTCTATCGGCGAAATCGAATCTGAAGGCGTAGAACTTGAGGCGGTTGGCCAGCTTACTGACAGCCTACGTATGCAGGCGGCGTATACCTACACCGATATTCGTTACAAGAAAAGCAGCCCAGAGGAAGAGGGTAAACGCGCGGTTTACGCCCCACGCAATATGGCAAGCGCATGGCTGAGCTACGATGTCAAAACCGGTCCGCTGGACGGCCTGACGATAGGTTCCGGCGTGCGTTACGTGAACGGTGTGACCAGCGATCGCCAGAACACGCATACGTTGCCGTCTTATACGCTGGTGGATATGGCGGTGGGCTACGATCTGTCGAAGGTTGGGCTGACGGGTGTGAGCGCGCAGCTTAACGTCAATAACCTGACCGACGAAAGCTACGTGGCGGCGTGTAACTCGCTCTCATATTGCTACTTTGGTGCCGAGCGCAGCATTGTCGGCAGCGTGTCGTGGAAGTTCTGATTTGTTAGCTGTTGCCCGGTGGCGTTGCGTCTGCCGGGCCTCAGAGCTGGGTTCCTGCCCTTTACAGGCTGAGGAGATGGTTGCACATTGTACTCACTCTCCATTTAGGGAGAGGGCTGGGGTGAGGGGGAGCATGTTGCTCAGGAGGTTATTCCGTTCACTTCCAGACACGTTCTTCTCTGTGGTTCCTGAAACGGTGAACGTGTTAAGGGGGCTATCGTGTATGAACCGGTCACATGGGTTACAGATCTGACCGGTCACACAGGTAACACTTTTTGACTTAATCGGCCCGGATTATACGATGATTTCGTCTGTCGTACCGGGCCAGTATCAGTTCACCAAATCCTATCTCATCCAGATCTTCTTCGACCTGCTTCATCCATATCCATTCTCCCCTCAGCGCCTCCGATAAAAATATCCGGGTACTGTTAAAGCATAAATCGCCTTTTACTGAGACGCGTAATGTCCGTGCCTCATCCGGTACCGGCATTGCCTTCCATGGGCCGGTAAAGATGCGCTCTGACGGATACCAGACCGAGCCGGGTGTTTTTCCGCCCAGCGCCTTGTGGGGGCGAATGTCATTAAACTCACTACGCCAGGCATCCAGCCAGGCCTGCTGCTCTTCCAGGGACGTGAACTTTGTATGCCGCTTTAGTGCATCCTTCAGGGTCCGGTGCATCCGCTCATGCCGCCCGTTCTCCGTGGGTTTACCCGGCCGGATACGTTCCGGCAGGACACCACATTTAATCAGCCAGATGGACATCTGGCTCAGCCCCCACAGGCCAGCACCGGCAAACGGCGGTCCGTTGTCCGTACGCAGCACCTGCGGCATACCGCATTCCCGGAACACCCGTTCAAGGCAGGGAATGACAAACCGGCCGTCAGGCATATAGGTGGCATCGCACGCCAGCACTATCCTGCTACAGTTGTCGGTCAGCGTGAAAGGATGACACCAGCGCCCGCCGGTATGAGTAAATTTACCCTTGAAATCGGCACTCCAGACCTCATTGGGGTGGACGACAGTATGTAGTTCATGAGGACGTGTGGATTTAAAAGCCGGAGGCCGACGCTTTTTAACCAGCCCGTGAACCCGAAACAGCTCTCCAATCGTACTGGCCGCAGGCACGCAGATGATATTCAGGTTAAGCAGTCGCTGCCTGATTTTCTCCGGCCCCCATAGCGGGTGCTGCTGTTTAGTGTCCAGCAACAGCTGCACCATGGGTTCAGGGGTTGAGTTCTGGTGATGGCGCGCCCGGGAGCGGTCAGCCAGGGAGGCTGCATCATCCGGTGAAAAACGGGCCAGCCACTTGTAACCGGTCTTACGGCTGATATTAAAGCGGCGGCATACCTCGGCAACTGGAAGGTTGCCTTCAAGGCAGGCCGCGACAAACTGCAAACGTTGCATGGTAACAGTCTCAGTCCAGGGCACGGTAAACCTCCGTCAGATGTTTACCGTACTGTTATAACCTGTTACCCATGTGCCCGGTTTAAAGTGTTACCCATGTGACCGGTTCATACATCGCCGCCCCCTTAACAATCCCGGCTCCCGGCAAGAAAATCGCCGCTACGCGGTACTTTCGTCTTATTCCCTTCGGCTTTCGGGTCGGTCGCGATCCTGCATCCATGCAGGTCACGCCCTCTCCGCGCATCCCTGCGCGTCGCCCCGGCCTTTGGTCAACGACTCAACGATTTACAGCCGGACCATAGCATCGCTGTAATTTTTCTATGTTAAATGAGCCATTTCCATTGCTTCAGAATGAAGATTACTGCGGCCTCCAGCGCTACGGTTGAGGCATCAGGCCACATCTTTACTCCTCCATTGCAATATGTATCGCCTCGCCCATTTTCTTCAGCGCCTCGCGGTTTTTCTCGTTTGCCGGCAGAGCAACGTTGATGCGCAGGCAGTTGCGATATTTACCTGAGGCGGAGAACAGCGATCCCGCGGCGGCCTGTATTTTCAGCGCGCACAGCTGTTTGCTGACGCAGACCATATCCACCTGTTCCGGTAATTCCACCCACAGTAAAAAACTCCCTTGCGGGCGCGTCACGCAGATCTCCGCCGGAAAATACTGGCGCACCCAACAGGTAAATGTTTCCATATTCTGCTGATAAATTTGGCGCATACGCCGCACATGACGATGGTAGTGCCCATCGCGAATAAACGCGGCGACCGCCATTTGCGTCGCCGGAACGTTAAACCCGCCCGCCGCATATTTCATGTGCATCACCCGGTCATAATAGCGACCCGGCACAATCCAGCCCACGCGCAGCCCAGGCGCAACGGTTTTGGTAAACGAGCTGCACAGGATCACGCGGCCGTCGATATCGAAAGAGTGAATCGTGCGCGGACGCGGATATTCCGCTGCCAGCTCGCCATAGATATCGTCTTCGACAATCACGATATCGTGGCGCTGTGCCAGCGCCAGAACCTGCCGTTTGCGCGTTTCCGGCATGATAAAACCGAGCGGATTGTTGCAGTTAGGCACCAGAATCACCGCTTTAATCGGCCACTGCTCCAGCGCCAGTTCCAGGGCTTCAATGCTGATCCCGGTTTGCGGATCGGTCGGGATTTCAATAGCTTTGATATCAAACCCGCGTAGCATCTGCATGGTGCCGTGGAATGAGGGCGACTCCACCGCCACGATATCGCCCGGCTTGCAGACAGAAAGCAGCGCGATCGACAGCGCACCGTGACAGCCGTTAGTGATAACAATTTCATCTGCCGAAACGGTCGAACCGCCGTCGAGCATCAGGCGTGCGATTTGCTCGCGTAGCTCTTGGCGTCCTTCCAGCATGTCGTAGCTCAGCATTTCGCAGGGATTATGTTGTGCAATCCGGCTCATCTCGCGCCACAGTGGTTTCAGGCTCGGCTGGGTAAGATCCGGCGAACCGCCGCCAAAAGAGATCATCTCGCGATCGCCACGAGCATCCAGCAGCATCATCACTTCATCCCACTGGGTTACATCGACTGGGCGCTGTACCGGGCGCGTCATGGCGGGCACGGGGGGCTGGGCTTTGCGTTGTGAGACAAAATAGCCTGAGCGCGGCTGCGGGGTAATGAGCTGGAGATTTTCCAGAATCTGATAGGCCTGCTGAATGGTACTGATACTGACGCCGTGTTCCTGGCTCAATGCGCGCACCGATGGTAAACGCTCGCCGTTACGATACAGCCCTTGTTCAATACGTTCCGCCAGGAGATTGGCCAGATGTTGGTAGCGCGTCATGCTGTATCCTTTGTTTTTGCCATACAGATTGTCAAACCAGTACAGATGGCCGCAGAAAACGGCATTCAGATACTGTTTTAGCGGATCTGTATGTTAAAGAAAAGTTGTTTTTGAATCTGTATTGCAGACGGGTATTTCGTTGATGATAAGGCCTCTGGCAACGTGAGGAAATCATCATGGAATTTAACGAAAATCGTTCAGCTCGCCCGTTTATTGGCTTCGTTTTAATCTGGCGGGCATTTAAAAAATGGCGTCACCGCGAACAAACGCGACGTATTTTGCAGGCAATGAGTGACGAACAGCTGCGGGATGTCGGATTAACCCGTTATGACGCGTGAAAGAGTGGGAACGGCATTTATCTGCACGGTGGCAGATAAATGCCTGAATATTATTCTGCAGGTGTTTTGCTGGTGTTATCCGCAATGCGGCGCAGATATTCGTTATTTTTAAATGCCACCATAATTAATTCAAACATCACGCGACAGCCAATCAGGCTGAAGATCATGCCGAAAAAGCCGGTGAACAGATGTTCGGTAAACATGGAGTACAGGCCGCCAATCAGAATAAACAGCATGGCGATCCAGTAGAAAAAGACTAATACGCGCGGTGTGAGCAGGTAATCAAATCCCAGGATTGATTTCATTTTATTGTCCTTATAATAAAGTCGATATCGACAAAAGAGCGCAGAGTATAAAGTGATGTACGGTCTCGCACACCTACAAATATTTCCCGGGTAGATGCGTTCATTCTAACAGACGCAATGTTTCAGCCAACGGTTTGCGTAAAAGGATTAACGCTTCTTCATAGCTGCGCACATTGTTATAGCCCATCACCAGGCCATAACGTTTACCGGAGCTGCGATACCATTCGGATAACGCATTGACCTGAAGCTGATGCTGCTGCCAGAGACGCGCGACTTCGCGATCGTCACTGCCTTTGGTCGAAAAGGCGACAATGTGCATGCCGCCATCGTTTTGTTCAGTGAAAAACCGATCGCCGTACACGTCATCGAGCGCGGCGATCATCCAGTCGCGCCGCTGCTGATACAGCGCGCGCATCTTTTTGAGATGGCGGAAAAAGTGCCCATCGCCGAGAAAAGCTGCGAGGATCTTTTGCGTCAACACCGGCTGACCGCTGGTGACGATATCCGCGCAATCGGCAAACGCCGCGACCGTGCTGACGGGCATCACCACGTAGCCCATGCGCAATGATGGCATCACGGTTTTGCTAAACGTCCCCATAAAAATCACCCGATCGTGGCGATCCAAACTTTTCAATGATGGCAGCACCTTGCGGGTGTAGTGGAATTCGCCGTCGTAATCATCCTCTATAATCCACGCGTCATTCTGACTCGCCCAGTCGAGCAACTGCTGCTTGCGTGGAAGAGAAAGGGTGACTGCCAGCGGACTTTGGTGCGAAGGCGTGACGATGGCAAACCGTGCGTCGCGATGGTGGCGCAGCAGATAATCAGTATCCATTCCAGAACGATCTACCGGCACGGTGTGCAGGCGGGGAACGAGACGTTTAAGCAGTTGCTGACCCATAAAATAGCCCGGATCTTCAAACACCACCTTATCGCTACGGCTGGCAAGCGTATCCAGAATCAGACGCAGACTGCCGCTGTAACCGCTGGTTATCAGCACTTGCTCAGCCGTACAGGATAAACCCCGCGAAATATTCAGGTAGCTGGCGATCGCCTGACGCAGCGGATACCAGCCCATGACGGGCGGGCTGAGCATCTCTTCCTGGCGCATTGAGCGCGTCGCCTGACCTGCCAGCAGCAGCCATTTCTTATACGGAAAACAGTCCAGCGCCGGAATGCCGGGACGCAGAAAACCGGTGCGTTCACGCTGGCTTATCAGTGATTCGGGCAGTTTTCCGGTTGTCTGATCCTGAGGGGCGTTCTGGCTGGCAGGGAGATTAAGATCCGGATTGACCCGCGTCCCGCGCGCGCCCTGACTCACCAGATAGCCTTCACCAATTAAAATGGCGTAGGCCGTTTCGACCGTTTTGCGCGCGACTTTTAGCTCTTCGGCCAGCACGCGAATGGCAGGCACTTTATCGCCAGGCTTCAGCACGCCACGCGCGATGTTGTCGCGATAGCGGGTGTAAATATCGTGATAGCCTGATTTCATGTCCTACCTATTTTTATGGATTTTGTATCTTTTTACTATGCCATTAACGACGTAAATTTGCTCCATCGCATGACACATGCCGCACAAAAAAAAGAGGAAAGACCATGAGCACTCGCGTCAATCACCACAAAGCCACTCCCGCACTTGCTAAAGCGCTGTCCGACCTGAGCATGGCGATCGGCAAAACATCCATCGATCCTGCGCTCAAGCACCTGAACGACATCCGCGTTTCCCAGCTCAACGGCTGTACTTTCTGTCTGGATATGCACAGTAAAGAGGCGAAAATTGCCGGTGAACGTGAATTGCGTCTTTATCACCTGACGGTCTGGCGCGAATCGCCGCTGTTCAGCGCCCGTGAAAAAGCCGCGCTGGCGTTCACCGAAGCGCTGACGCAAATTACCCCGGAAGGGGTGAGCGATGAGTTATACCGGAGCGTGTCAGAGCATTTCTCGGATACCGAGATTTCCGAGCTGAACTTTGCCATCGTGGCGATCAACGCCTGGAACCGTTTGGGCATCACTTCGCGCATGGAGCCGGGCGCGATGGATGTGGCGTATGGACTGAATAAAGCGAATCTGGAATAAGTCGGTATTATGTAAATCTTGTCCGCACGATTAGTGATAATCGCCCTTTCCTCATAGAGAGGGCGAACCGCGCACACCTTTCTCGCCTCTTTCACAATTCCTGCTCTTTCACCCTTCGTTTCTTGATACTTACCCTGATAACTATTATCTTGTCCGCGAGTGATGAGAGGATTTCCCATGAGCGAAGAAGATCTGTTCTGCCGCAGGCCGATGGGCATGCGGATGGCCATGATTGTGCGTCAGTGGCGCGCGGTGATTGACGACGCCATTCTCGATACGGGGTTAACTCAGTCGAGCTGGACGGTGATGATGCAGCTTGAGCAGTTGGGGGAAAATGTCTCGGTGAGCGAGCTGGCGGAAGTGCAGGGTATCGAACTGCCGCCGCTGATGCGCACGCTTACACAGCTGGAAAAGCAGGGCTATCTGCTGCGCACCACATCGCCTTATGACAAGCGCATCCGGCTGCTGACACTCACGCCGGAAGGCAAAGCGGTGCTGAAAACCCTCACGCGTGTGATTGAGGAATTTCAGACTCGCGTATCGCAAAATATTGCGCCTGAACATCTCGACATTTTCAGCGCAACATTAAATCAAATCGCCTGCAATTTGCGGACAATCCGCGAAGAAGATAACAAGATCTAAAAATGACTCCTGAACAAAAGTTTGCCCGTTGGGTAAGGGTAAGTATTGCCTCTTTCCTGCTGATGTTTGTCTATTTTATCGTTGCCGATATCTGGATCCCGCTGACGCCGGACTCCACCGTGATGCGCGTGGTGACGCCCGTTTCTGCACGCGTTTCTGGCTACGTGGCGGCGGTCCATGTGCACAATAACAGTCAGGTGAATAGGGGCGCTGTGCTGTTTGAACTCGATCCCACGCCGTTTCGCAATAAAGTCGAAGCCGCGCAAATCGCGCTTGAGCAGGCTCGGCTCGCTAACCAACAGCTGGATGCCCAGATTGTCGCCGCCCAGGCGAGCCTGAAAACCGCGCAGCTCACCGCCCGTAACGATAAAGTCACGTTTGAGCGTTATCAAAAACTGAGCGCCCTGCAAAACGTGTCGCAGGCGGATCTGGATAACGTTCGCACCGCCTGGCAGAGCAGCGAGCAGTCGGTCGCGAATCTGGACGCCAACATCCATAACCTGCGCATTGAGCGCGGCGAGCGGGATGAAAAGCGTAACGTGACGCTGCAAAAATACCGCAATGCGCTGGAAGAGGCCGAGCTGGATCTGAGCTGGACGAAAGTCTACGCCCAGGCCGATGGCACGGTGAGTAACGTTCAGCTAAGCCCCGGCTTTTACGCGTCGTCCGGCTCGGCGGCGCTGGCGCTGGTGAACAATCAAACCGATATCGTGGCCGATTTTCGCGAGAAAAGTTTACGTCATACGCATCAGGGGACCGACGCCGCCGTGGTATTTGATGCGTTCCCGGGCCGCGTTTTCCGTGCACATGTTTCCAGCAGCGATGCCGGGATCCTGGCGGGGCAGGAGGCGGTAAACGGCGAGCTGTCTGCGCCGGAAACCTCTAATCGCTGGGTACGCGACGCGCAGCGTATGCGCATTCACATCGCGCTGGACGAAGCGCTGCCAAAACATCTGCCGACCGGCGCTCGCGCTACCGTGCAGTTGTATAACAGCGAAGGGCCGTTCGCACGCTTCTTCTCGGGGCTGCAAATTCATCTCGTCAGCCTACTGCATTATGTTTATTGATCATGTCTATTAACACTCTTGCGCGGGTGTTTACCCCGCACGGCAATATTGTCTATACGGCCAATGATTTTCGCCAGACGTTGCGCATCGTTTTTGCTGGCATGATTGCCCTGAGCATTTCGAGCTTTTACAACACCACCTACGGCGTGTTTTACGTGGTGTATCCGATCATGCTGCTGTCGCTGGTGCCGGTGTTTAATCGTCATGTCGCAAAACAATTTGTTTTCAGCGCGTCGATAAACTGCATCGAAATGGTGATTATCATCGGCTATTTGTCGCAATGGCCGCTGATCATGACGCTTGTGGTGTTTGCCCTGTACGTCATGCGTTTTCGCTTTATGAGCCAGGGGCCGCTGTTCCTGTTTGGTTCGATGGGCGTGGTGTGTCAGAGCGTGATGCTGAACTTTATGAGCTATCCCAGCACCAACTGGCATACCTTGCTGTTTTCAAATATCGAAGCCAGCGTGATGGCGGTGTGTCTGAGCGCGCTGATGCACTATTTGCTGCCGGACGTTGAGCCGCGCAAGCCGCCGCCACTGATCGAGAAAAACGCCGCCCGCGTGCGCCACGAATCCTTGCTTTCCGGAACGGTCGCCACGCTGATTTTCGTCGTTTTTCAGATAAGCGATCTGAGCGATTCTCTGTCGGCGCTGATGGCGGGCGTGTTGATTTTATTCCCAATGCACTATCGCGGCGCGGTGATGAGCTCGCTCTGGCGCGTGGTCGGCGTGGTGCTGGGCTGCTTGTACATTCTGGTGATGCAGCTGCTGCTCTACGATCACACCAGCCATATGGTGCTCATGATGCCGCTGATCGGCCTTGGGCTCGCATTTGGTGCGCGTCTGCACGTGATGGAAAAAGTCGGCGCTGGCGTGGGATTTGCCAGTATCACCACCATCGGCATTATGTTTGGACAGAATATGCATCCGGATGGCGATCTGGTGTTTAGCGATTTGTACCGCATCGTGTCCGTCACCGTGGCGCTGGTGGCCACGTTGACGCTGGTGTTCCTGGTGCATCTGATTCTGAACTGTTTTGAACCGACGCGTTACGTTATCGAGCCACCAAAAGACGCGTAGTGTGACAGCACGGCGGGCAGCTGTGACAGCAAGAACAGAATCAGGCCGATGGTGCCGCCCACCAGCGTGCCGTTGACGCGGATAAACTGCAGGTCTTTACCGATATTCAGCTCAATCTGGCGCGACATGTCTTTGGCATCCCAGCTTTTTACGGTGTCGCTGATGTGGCGCGTCAGAAACGTCGCAAAATCCGGCGCCACGCGATGCGCGGCCTGCTCCAGATGCTCGTTCAGCGAGGCGCGCAGGCTGGCGTCAGCGACCAGCGTTTCGCCAAACCACTGTCCGGCGTTAGCGATACGCTGTTTCACGCGGGAGTCATCGCTTTGCATATCGGCCTTCAGCCAGGCACGCAGATCGGCCCACATCTCGCCCAGATAACGGTTAAACGCCTCGTCATTTTTCAGATAGTGTTTGATGTTCTCGCCTTTGGCCGCCATTTCCGGATCGTTCTTCAGGTTGTCGATAAGTTTTAGCGTGGCGCGGTCAAACGCCTGGCGGATCTGATGGGTGCGGTCGTGGCTGATGTCATCAAGAATCGAATTGACCGCGTCCGACACCAGCTCGGCGCTCTGATCGCCGAGCCACTCAGTTGGCAGCATTTTCGACTTGCGCGGGTGTTCCGTCTTCAGCCAGTGGACGATTTGCGTGGCAATAAATTCGCGTGAGCTCTCCTTTTGAATCAGCGTGATCAGTTTGGAAATGATGGCGTCCAACAAAATCTGGTGACGGTTGTTTTTGGTCATGCTTTCCAGCATTACCGCGCTGGTTTGGGTAAAATCGACTTTATCGATAGCTTTGTGCACCGCGCGTTTCAGTAAGCGCTGAATGCGTCCGTCGTCGGTGAGTTCCAGAAACCCGCTCATCACCTGGATTAAATGCTGTCCGACCCGCTGGGCGTTGTCCGGCTGGCTAAACCAGTTGCCGATCATTTGTGCCGGTTCGTAGCGGCGGATTAGCGCCACTAATGATTGCGTATCCAGAAATTTTTCCTGCACGAACAAGCCGAGATTGTCGCCAATCCGGTCTTTATTGCGCGGGATAATCGCCGTATGACGTGAAATAAACGGGATCGGCACGCGACGAAACAACGCCACCACCGCAAACCAGTCCGCCAGCGCGCCGACCATCGCCGCCTCGGCAATAGATTTGACGCCTCGCACCCAGAAGGTCTGCGGCAGAAAGAGGGTGACAATAAAAGTGGCCACTGCAATCAGCAGGAGCGACAGCGCCAGCAGCTTGGCGCGTTTAAGTTCAGCTAATTTTTCCATAGGGTTAAGGATAGAGCGGAGCGTGGGGAAAGTGCAAAAAACGTTATCCAGACCATTATCAGAAACCTCTGGATATACCCAACTTTACGTCAAAAGCCAGTCATCTTGACTACCCTTAATCCCCTCAGCGGAAAATTAAGGAGACCAAAATGGCTTATCAAACAGTGAATCCTGCTAACAACCAGCTTATCAAAGCGTACCCCTCTCATACCGACGCTGATGTTGAAGCGGCGCTAAAAACCGCCGATGGGCTGTACCATTCCGAATGGGCGAAAGGGGATATTTCCCAGCGGCTTCCTGTGCTGCATAAATTGGCCGATCTGATCGACAGCCGCACGGAAGAGCTGGCTAAAATTGCCAGCCAGGAGATGGGTAAACTCATTGAGCAAAGCCGTGGCGAGGTGAAGCTCTGTGCGCAAATCGCGCGTTATTACGCGGATAATGCGAAGCAGTTTCTGGCTCCGGTGACCTATAAAACGGAACTCGGCGATGCGTGGGTGGAACATCATCCCATCGGCGTAGTGATGGCCGTTGAGCCGTGGAATTTCCCGTTCTATCAGCTGATGCGCGTTCTGGCGCCCAACCTTGCAGCGGGGAATCCGGTGATCGCGAAACACGCCAGTATCGTACCGCATTGTGCTGAGGCCTTTGAGCATCTGGTGCGTGAAGCGGGTGCGCCTGAAGGGGCGTGGACCAATCTGTTTATCTCGTCGGATCAGGTCGCAACTATTATCGCCGATCCGCGCGTCCAGGGTGCGGCCCTGACGGGGTCTGAAAAGGCCGGGAGCGTGGTGGCGGCACAGGCGGCGAAGCACATCAAAAAATCAACGCTCGAGCTGGGCGGTAACGATGTGTTCGTGGTACTGGACGATGCCGATCTGGAAAAAGCGGTGGAGATTGGCGTCAATGCCCGACTCGCCAACGCAGGGCAGGTGTGTACCGCCGCGAAGCGTTTTATTCTTCACGAAAAAATCGCCGATCAATTCCTCGCGAAATTCACCGATGCGTTCAAAAAGGTGAAAGTGGGCGATCAGTTTGACGAAAGCACCACGCTGGGGCCGCTGTCATCGAAAGATGCGCTGGAGACGCTCACCAAACAGGTGAACGAGGCGGTGAAAAATGGGGCGAAGCTACACTTTGGTGGCAAACCTGTGCAGCGTGAAGGTAATTTCTTCGAGCCGACGATCCTGACCCATATTTCTCGTGATAACCCGGCCTATTTCGAAGAGTTCTTCGGTCCTGTCGCGCAGGTCTATGTTGTGAAAAATGACGACGAGGCGGTCAGCCTGGCGAATGATTCGCACTATGGGCTGGGCGGCGCGGTGTTTAGCCGTGATATTGAACGCGCGAAGAAAATGGCATCGCAGATTGAAACCGGGATGGTGTACATCAACTGGCTGACGGATACCGCCGCCGAGCTGCCGTTTGGCGGGGTGAAGCGCTCCGGTTACGGACGCGAGCTGTCAGATCTGGGGATCAAAGAGTTCGTGAACCAGAAGCTGGTGGTGGTTCGCCAGTAACCTCTCAGTGTGGTGACCCCGCGGGCGACAGAGATGTCGCCCGTTTTTTGTGGAGCATAAAGATAAACGCGACCACAACCCGCTATCACGGTTTGAAACCTTTGGCCGAAAACGCTGTGTGATAGACAGCGTCAATGTCAGTGGCGTAAGCCTGCAAACGCTGCGCGAATTTCATCTTCCGGCAGTTGAATCCCGATAAAGACCATTGTGCTGTGCGGCGTTTCATCGCCCCACGGGCGGTCCCAGTCGGCGCTGTAGAGGCGCTGCACGCCCTGGAACAGCAGGCGGTTTGGTTCGCCGTCAATCCACAGCATCCCTTTGTAGCGCAGCAGTTTGTCGGCAAACGACAGCAGCAGATTTTCCATTACGCGCGACACGTCGCTGATATCTACTGGATAATCCAGCTCGACCACAATCGATGACACGTCGTTTTGCTTGTCACCGATAAAATGAAAACGCGGCTTCGACGTGACGTTCTCTTCCAGCATAAAGCCGTTGGTGTTGAACAGTTGAGCCAGATCGATATCGCCGTGCGTCACGGTGTAAATTGGCGCGCGGGCATTGATACGGGTCAGACGTTCACGCAGCTTTTCGCTGTCGCCCGCGACGTCGGTTTTGGTCAGCAGAATGCGGTCGGCATAACCCACCTGCGACTGCGCGATAGTGAACTGGTTCATCTGATCGTCGGCATGGACCGCATCGACCAGGGCGATCACGCCGTCCAGCAGATAGCGCTGGCAGAGAATGTCATGAGAGAAAAAGGTCTGGATAATCGGGCCAGGATCGGCCATGCCGGTACATTCGATGACCAGGCGGTCGAATTCAATGTCGCCGCGATCTCGGCTGTCGAGCAGATCGAGAAGCGCGTCTTCTAGCTCGCTTGAGCGGGTGCAGCAGATACAGCCGTTAGTCAGGGTTTTAATTTGGGTGGCGCGATCGCCAATCAACTGATCGTCAACGGAGACTTCGCCAAATTCGTTTTCGATGACGGCGATTTTAAAACCGTGCTGTTCGTTCAGGATATGGCGCAGCAGGGTGGTTTTACCCGCGCCGAGAAAACCGGTGAGGAGGGTAACGGCAATCGGTGTCATGGTGTCTCCTTTAGCAGCAGCGTACGCCGCCTTCTCCACTTCCGCCGTAGCGCGCTTCCTGACGCTCGCGGAAGAATTCGTTATAGGTCATGTACGGCTTATCCGGATGGTTGGTCTTCATATGTTCAACGTAGTTGTCATAGTCCGGAATGCCAATCAGCATTTTTGCCGCCTGACCGAGGTATTTTTTTGCTTCGCCTAAGTTACCAAACATTGCACCTTCCAGATAGAAAAAGCCCGGCAGGGGCTGCCGGGCGATGTTTCCCCTTACCCCAACCCTCTCCAAAAAGAAGAGGGGAGGGTGTCGGATCAGTGGTGTGAAGAGGTTTTCACGCCACCTTCTGGCACCGGAACGTACGGGGTTTCTTTATCCGTACGGCCGTCAGCGTTACGCACTTTCATCCAGGTTTTGATGCCGTAGAAGATGATGCTGTAAACCACGACCAGGAACAGAATGCTCAGACCGGCGTTGGTGTAGTTGTTCACCACGATATGATTCATGTTGGCAATCTGTTGAGCCGTGAGGTCACCGCTGCCCGCCGCGATTTTCTCTTTGTACTGGTTAGCCATATACAGGAAGCCTTCCAGCTGCGGGTTGGTGCTGAACAGTTTCAGACCCAGCGCCCAGGTGGTGCAAAGCAGCAGCCACATGGCTGGAACCACGGTCACCCAGATGTATTTGGTGCGTTTCATTTTCACCAGAACAACCGTGCCCAGCACCAGGGCAACTGCCGCCAGCATCTGGTTAGAGATGCCGAACAGTGGCCACAGGCTCTTCACGCCGCCCAGCGGATCCACAACACCTTGATACAGCAGGTAACCCCACAAGCCTACGCAGCCCGCTGTACCCAGAACACCGGCGACCAGAGAGTCGGTTTTCTTCAGGAACGGCACGAAGTTACCGAGCAAGTCTTGCAGCATAAAGCGGCCCGCACGGGTACCGGCGTCCAGCGCGGTCAGGATGAACAGCGCTTCAAACAGGATCCCGAAGTGATACCAGAAGCCCATATCCGCCCACGGCAGTACTTTGTGGAACACGTGTGCGATACCGACGGCAAGCGTAGGTGCGCCACCGGCGCGGTTCAGGATGGACGGTTCACCGATATCTTTCGCGGTCTGCATGATCTGCTCAGGCGAGATCACAAAGCCCCAGGAGCTGACGGTCGCGGCCGCGTGGGCGCTAACGTCTTTCAACTGCGCCATGATCAGCGCGGCGTTGTCACCGCCCATCTCATGCAGGTTTGGCATGGTGATGCCGAGGCCCGCTGGCGGCGTGTTCATCGCGAAATACAGACCCGGTTCGATGATAGACGCTGCCACCAGCGCCATGATCGCCACGAAGGATTCCATCAGCATCGCGCCATAACCAATGAAGCGTGCGTCGGTTTCGTTGGCCATCAGCTTCGGCGTGGTGCCGGAAGCGATCAGCGCGTGGAAACCAGACACCGCACCGCAGGCGATGGTAATGAACAGGAACGGGAACATCGCGCCTTTCCACAGCGGCCCGGTGCCGTCGATGTACTGCGTGACCGCAGGCATTTTCAGTTCCGGGTTGATGATCACGATGCCAATCGCCAGGCCCACGATCACGCCGATTTTCAGGAACGTCGCGAGGTAATCGCGCGGTGCCAGAATCAGCCAGACCGGCAGCAGCGCGGAGATAAACGCGTAGCCAATCAGGGCAAAGGTAATGGTGGTGTCTTTAAAGGTCAGCGCCGGGCCCCAGTACGGGTCGTGCGCAATAATACCGCCGAAGTAAATGGAGGCGACCAGCAGGACAATCCCAATGACCGACACTTCGCCGACGCGTCCTGGACGCAGGAAGCGCATGTAGATACCCATGAACAGCGCAATCGGTACGGTTGAACAGACGGTGAAGACGCCCCACGGGCTTTCCGCCAGCGCTTTCACGACGATCAACGCCAGCACTGCGAGGATGATAATCATGATGAGGAAGCAGCCGAACAGGGCAATGGTGCCCGGCACGCGGCCCATCTCTTCTTTGATCATCTCACCCAGCGAAGCACCGTTACGGCGCGTCGAGATGAACAGCACCATGAAGTCCTGCACCGCACCCGCCAGCACAACGCCTGCGAGCAGCCATAACGTGCCCGGCAAGTAACCCATCTGCGCGGCAAGCACCGGTCCGACTAACGGGCCCGCACCGGCAATCGCGGCAAAGTGGTGACCAAACAGCACATAGCGGTTGGTGGGAACGTAGTTCAGGCCGTCATTGTTAATGACCGCCGGTGTGGCACGCGTCGGGTCAAGCTTCATGACCTTTTGCGCGATGTACAAGCTGTAATAGCGGTACGCGACCAGATAGACAGAGACCGATGCAACTACGATCCACAGGGCACTGACGTGTTCGCCCCGACGTAATGCAACAACGGCCAAACAGAACGCACCGAGGATCCCGAGGAGTGCCCAGGGTACGTGCTTGAGAAGTTTTTTAGTATCCATAGTTAGACCTGGTTTTTTAACTGTAAAAAGGGGTCAGAGTTCGTTGTGAGGACGTATTGATTAATGCTGAGACGATCTTGCCAGATCTGCGCACGTGTAAAGGAAGGTAAATCGGTGAGTGGTTGTTTGCGGGCGTTAAGCGGTCAAAGCGAGGGGCGAGTGGTTAAGTCTCGCCGCCAGTGGTCAGTATTATGTGATTGAGATCACAGTGTTTCTTCCAGTGATTCAGCGTGGGCGGTCGACAGGTAACCGTCGAGCGTCTCGAAGAGCTTCACCCGCAGCCACTCAGGCTCTAAGACCTGAATATTGGGCAGCCAGTAGAAGATCAGCGGCAGGATCTGGTTCTCATGCGCCGCCTGGCAGTGGATAGTGATCCCGTCATGGCTTTCCGCCACGATTTCTTGCTCAGGCAGCAAATCGCGGCGCTTAAAGTAGTGGGAGATATTCTTATTGGTAAATATTTTCACCTCGAAAGTCTCTTCACTGACCCAGGGGTCGAGATTTTTTTCCAGTAATTCCTGCGTGTCCGGATCCAGAATAAAACTCTCTTTCTGAATATCAAACCAGCTTATTTGGCTCAACGAAAATGATTTTAACCTGCCATTTTCGGTGGCTTGTAAATACCATATATTTTTTTTGTTAATTAATTTGTAGGGATTTACCAATCGCGTTTTGTCTTTATATGTCATCTGGCAAACATTGCGGTTTTTAATCGATTTCTCGATAGCCGTCAGATAGAGGCGAATATCCTTTTGTACCGTATGTTCTGCATCATTGTTGAGGATGAGAATATGGTTCTCTTCCACGCGCGTTTCCAGGTTCTGCCAGAACGCCGCTCCTCTGTCTGGAAAAAAACTATCCGCATTCAGAAGGTTAGCCACGGCGTTGTGCAACCCCTGGCCGCGAGAACTTGGTGTGGCGTGAATCAAACGATATTGACCGTTACCGGCGTGCTGGACAATTGGAGAGAGCGCATTCAGGTCGCGATATACCGTTCGTTCGGTAATTTTAAATTTTTGCATCAGGTCGCTGCGGTGAACAACACCGTTTATATGCAGCTCCATAAGAATATCGACGAGCCGTTCAGCAGAGCGACTCCGGGCAGGAGTTGTCATAATTTATTCCCGTTTATTGACATGAAAAGGTCTGAATTATGCCAATGGCACTGACAGAATATGTCAGTGCCACAAAGCAAAAATTTATCTTATGGATATATAACGGCCCAATTTAGGATAAACATTAATATTTTTTTGCGAAATGACGTGTAGTCACGCAAATCATCAACACGATTTCCTTAAAGTTTTCACTATCCAGGCCGAAAATTCTGTTATCTGTCTGATGGAAAGAGAAAACATGTTAAATCGTATCAAGATTGTCACCAGCTTGTTGCTGGTCTTGGCTATATTCGGCCTTTTACAACTGACATCCGGTGGTCTTTTCTTTAATGCCCTGAAGCATGACAAAGAAAACTTCACTGTTCTTCAAACTATTCGCCAGCAACAGTCCACGCTTAACGGCAGCTGGGTTGCATTGCTGCAAACACGTAATACCCTGAACCGCGCGGGTATCCGTTACATGATGGATCAGAGCAATATCGGTAGCGGTGCAACCGTGAACGATCTGATGCAGATTGCGTCGACTTCCCTGAAGCAGGCGGAAAAAAACTGGGCCGACTACGAGGCCCTGCCGCGCGATCCGCGTCAGAGCGATGCTGCTGCTCAGGAAATCAAGCGTAACTACGATATTTATCACGGTGCGCTGGCCGAGCTGATCCAGCTTTTGGGTGCGGGTAAAATCAATGACTTCTTCGATCAACCGACGCAGAGCTATCAGGACGGTTTCGAAAAAGAATATGTGAATTATCTGCAGCAGAACGACCATCTCTACGAAGCCGCCGTCGCAGACAGCAATAGCTCTTACACTCAGGCTATCTGGGTGCTGATTAGCGTGCTGATCGCCGTGCTGGTGGTGATTGTTAGCGTCTGGCTGGGCATTAAGCAGTCTCTTATCTCTCCGCTGAACCGTCTGATCGACAGCATTCGTCATATCGCCAGCGGTGATTTGGTGAAGCGTATTGATGTCGAAGGCACTAACGAAATGGGACAGCTGGCCGACACTCTGCGTCATATGCAGAGCGAGCTGGTGAGTACTGTGGGTGATGTGCGTAACGGCGCGAATGCGATTTACAGCGGGGCCAGCGAAATCTCTGTCGGTAACAACGATCTCTCTTCTCGTACTGAGCAGCAAGCCGCTTCTCTGGAAGAGACCGCTGCCAGCATGGAACAGCTGACCGCCACCGTGAAGCAGAACGCCGAAAACGCCCGTCAGGCGAGCAATCTGGCGCTGAGCGCGTCTGAGACTGCGCAGAAAGGCGGAAAAGTGGTGGATAACGTGGTGCAAACCATGCGTGACATCGCCGGCAGTTCGCAGAAGATTGCTGATATCATCAGCGTGATCGACGGAATCGCTTTCCAGACCAACATTCTGGCACTGAACGCTGCGGTTGAAGCGGCACGTGCGGGTGAGCAGGGTCGTGGGTTTGCGGTGGTTGCTGGCGAAGTGCGTAATCTGGCACAGCGTAGCGCCCAGGCAGCTCGTGAAATCAAGAGCCTGATCGAAGATTCAGTGGGTCGCGTTGAACTGGGCTCTACGCTGGTAGAAAGCGCCGGTGAAACGATGGGTGAAATCGTCAATGCGGTCACCCGCGTGACCGATATCATGGGCGAAATCGCCTCTGCCTCTGATGAGCAGAGCCGCGGTATCGACCAGGTGGGTCTGGCCGTTGCTGAGATGGATCGTGTGACTCAGCAGAACGCCTCGCTGGTCGAAGAATCTGCGGCTGCGGCTGCGGCACTGGAAGAGCAGGCGAGTCGTCTGACCCAGGCGGTTGCGGTGTTCCGTATTCAACAGGATCAGATGAAATCGCGTGAACAGACGGGTCTTAAAACGCCAGTCGCCTCGGTGAAAGCACGTAAAGCTGCGGCAACCACGTCTGGTGAAAACTGGGAAACCTTCTGATATAAAAAAGCGCCCTGTTCAGGCAGGGCGCTTTTCCTTTCTCATGCTTTCTTATTAACGCTAGCCGTCGCTACGCACAACTTTCATTTCGACCATTCCAATCCCCAGTTTACGCGGTGAATGCCCAAGGATATTGCCTTCGTTAGTCGATTGCGGCTCCGGCGGGATAATCACAACGGTACGGCTGCGCGATGGGTTGTCGAAATGCAGCGTAGTGGTAGTGACGTCATTGCCAAGCGTCAGCATCTGTTCTGTATCGCCAATACGCACCGGAATGGGTTTATTGGCATTCGGACCAAACGCTTTCGCGGTGATCACCAGATCGAATTTCTCGGGCAGCGGCTCGGCATATTCGATTTTAACTTCGTCGCCAAGCTGGGCGTTTGACCAGCGTCCCCACGACTCAGGGCGAGAAATCCCGCTAAACTGCTTCACCTCTTCCGGCGCACCGGCCACGTTAAACACGAAGCTGTCTGCTTTGTAGCGAATGTCGTTATCAACCACTTTGAGCAGATCGACGTTACGTTTGTAGCGATCGGTATCGATCACCGTATCTTTAAACGCCGTTTTGCCTTTCCACTGCGCTTTATCGACATGCTGTACCGTCTGCTGACCGCCTAACTGACCCTGGGATACGCACCAGTCCGTCGAGAGAGACAGCGGCTGTGACCAGAGCTGGCCCATTTTGTAGCAGCGGTCGACCCAGACAAAGTTATCACGCGGGGCGAAGTCAGCGAGCTGGAAGCGCAGCGGGGCAGAATATTCGCTTTCTGGCAGCGGTTCGACGCGGCTGTCCGAGACGCGCAGCAGCAGCGGCAGACGGAACTGGCTGCCTGAAAACGCAATCATGTTTTTCTGCTGGTCGATGGTGAAATCTTTCATTTCTTTCGGGAAATTCCACAGGCGGATCACGTCCGGCTTCCACGCCAGAATTTTTTCTTTCATGTTCAGGAACACTTCTGACAGCGACTGTCCGGAAAGAGTACTGCGCCCCAGCCCGATAAAGTTGTCGCCGCCCATGATGTCCAGCACCGTGGCACCGTTATCCATGGTATTCCGTTTGGTGGCAATGACATCCTGCTGAGGCTGGTCGCCGCGCAGGACGAAGAATAAATTGCTGCGGTCCTGTTTGTTCAGCGCATCCCATGCGCTGTTTTTCATCGCCAGATGGTCGGAAGAGACCACGACCACCGTATTTTTAAAGTACGGCGATGCTTTGATTTTATTGATTAAGGCGGCGATATGTTCCTGGCTACAGGTCACGGCGCTGAATGACTGATTCGCTTTTCCATTGATGTCGTAGCGTTTGCGCTGGCAGGTGCGTGAAATAAAACCGTCCGGATGGTGCGTATCGACCGTCAGCGCAAACAGAGAAAAGCGCTTACCGGATTGAGATAGCTCTTCAAATTTTTTCCAGGTTTCGTCCAGCACCGTGTCATCGTAAAACCCCCAGTCATTGCGATAAGTAGGGTCAGCAACGGTGGTTTTTAACTCTTCAGCGCCATAGAGATGTTCGAATCCGTGGGATTTCAGGAACACGTCTTTGCCAGCGAAACGCAGATTTGCGCCCTGCATAAAGTAGTTTTCGTAGCCGGAGTTTTTCAGAATATCGCCCAGACAAATATTCTGCGGGAAGAAACTCGACATCGACGCGGAGGCGTTGCCTTCGAACGGTGCAAACAGTGGAATACCGCACTGAGACGCAACCATGCCGGCAATGGTGTAATCCGTACCAGGCAGTTGCGCGGTATGGCTAAAGTCCAGCCCTTCGTTTTTAAGTGCACCGAGATCTGGCGTCAGGTTTGGGAACGCATCGTTATCAAAATAGGTGCGCTCAAGACTTTCGCCGTAGATATACACCAGGTTGAGTTTTGGATTGGGAATGGTTTTGGCGGGCTCTTTGTAATAGGCGGTGAAATCCGGGTCGCCATCGCGCGACTGGGATTTTACCAGCTCGGTCACCTGATGAAACGCCGGGCTGGCATCGACCGACCCAAGCGCCAGCATCAATGCCAGCAGACTGTAACCCACATGGTGCGGATGGTGACGGCGACGGCGAAGGATCCACCCAAGCGCCCCAAACACCGCAACCAGCGCCACAGCGACACCTACGCCTGGTAGTATGTACTTACTCACACCTGCGCCCGTCAGGCTATTGGTGAGCGTGTAAAGTACGGCGTCATTGATGCCATCACCGGTAAAATAATCGCTGGCGTACAGGGTAATGTTCAAAACGATAAAAATGCCCAATACCAGAAGCGTGGCAACAAACCACCAGGTATTGCGGCCCGCTTTCCACGCATAAATGCCAATGGAAGCCAGGAAAAGGGTAAGGGATATAAACTCTGACAACAGCATTATCCTCAATAGCGCCAGTCTTTTTGCTGGCCAGCCGATGACTTTTTGGGAAACCAATTTAATAGCGAAGTCACACAGCTGCAATTTTAGTGTCACTAAATTGTGCTGTTGTTAGGATTTGGTTTAGAAATTGGAAATTTTGAACGCCGTCGCATCCCGCTATGAGGGGAAGGAGACGCTGGCAAGTAAGCAAAATCCGACTCTGACGCCGCGGCGCAAGGATAACCTGGCAAACACGGCGTGTTGTGGCAGAAAATGGGATGGATCAGGAGAGGAAATTAACGCCTTGTTTTAGCACCAGATCGCAGGCTTTGGTTTTCACCTTTTTCGCCAGCGCAGAGTCACCCAGGGTGCTCAGATTTAGCTGCTGGCCGTTCTGCGCATTGAGCAGGCCCTGGATACCGTCCATGTAGTTCGTGTCTTTTTTCTGCTCTTGCGTATCCATGCCCAGTTTGCCCAGAACCTGGTTTTTGATGTTCTGGGTATCCGTCACCGATGCCAGTTTCTCTTTTGCACAATAGCCGAGAATACCCGCAGCATTGTTCATGGTGCCTGCGCTCAGGCTCTGATTGCTGTTACCTAACAGGCTGGTGAGAGATGACGCCGACAGGCCACCACTTTCAGCGCTGCTGCCTTTGGTCAGCTCGTTGGCTGCGCTGGATAACGAGTCCTGCCATGAGGCGGCGTGTGCGGTGCCAGCGAGCAAAACGACGCAGAAAGCGGTGCTGAGAAGACGATTTTTTTTCATGATATTGACTCGAGAAGGGCCCAGATTGGGCAGGAACGGGCACCAGTATATACTGCTGAAAGGTGCGCCATTCCTGGAAATGTCTTAATACTCTTTGCCTGTCACGCGACTGCGGAAGCTTTCCCAGTCAAAAATCACGTACAGACTATTACCGAGCTTCATGCGATCCATCACGCGCTCGCCCAACAGACGGGTCATTTCGTCGATATTGTGGTTGGTCAGCATGCCGGTAGGGCGCTTGGATGAGGAGCGGCGATCGACGATCTGATTAATGATCACTTTCTCATAGCGAGATTCCGTTTGAACGCCGATTTCGTCAATGACCAGCAAGTCGACATTGCTTAAATCATTAAGCAGTTGTTCTTCCGTGGTTTCGCGATTGGTGAAGGTGTCTTTCATGGCCGACATGATATCTGCGACGGTGATGATTAATACCGATTTGCCGCGCAGCAGCAGTTCGTTGCAAATGGCCGCTGCAAGATGGTTTTTGCCGGTACCTGGCTTACCGCAAAAGATAAAGCTAGCGATGTTGCCGTCAAACTCGTCCACATACTGACGCGATAAATTCAGGGCGTTCATTTGCCCCTGTGATTCCACTTTGTAGTTATCGAACGAACAGTTCTGGTGAAGCGGACGAATACCGGAGCGGTTAAACGTCCGTTGCATTTTCATCGCGCGGTTCTCGCGAGCCAGTGCCGCAGCGCGAATCTCACCCTGTTCTTTCTGCCAGGCCAGCAGTTCTTCGCCGGTGGTAAAGGCGGGCTTCACATTGGCTGGCATCATTTTTTGCAGACGCTTCATTAGCTCGCCGACATTTTTCATTTAGCACCTCGGAATCCGTGTGGGATCTGTGAATCCGGTTGGGAAAAGGCATTGATATCGCGTTTTGGCTGCCCGCCGTTGCTGGCGCGATTCATCTGCACGCTGCGGGCTAACTTTTGCTGCCACTGCACATGATGAAACACTTTGCCTTCTGCCTGCCAGTAAGCCACGAATGCGGCCAGTTCTTCAGGCGTCACAGGCTGCGCGAGCGCGATGCCCCACAGACCTGCCAGCCGCTGGAAATCAGCATCAGGCTGCCAGCCTGCGTACATGGCGAATTTCCCCATCGGGATGGCAATAGGGGAAAGGGCGGGTTCTTCAAAGAATTGTGTGTCCAGAGCAACGTCGCTCGCCGGGCGCGACAGACGCGCCTCGATTTCCAAAAGCTGGGCCAGACGATCGGGGGTGATCGCGTAAAAAGCCGGCGCATTGTCGGCAAATACGGCGATAGTTCCGCCTTCGGCATTATTCAGGACGCCGCGGGGATCGCGCATAAAAGCATCAATTCCAGCGACGCTGGTGGTCAAAATTCTGGAGGACATACACTTTCTCTACTGGATGACTGCGGGCGTGATATGGGCTTATGGTAGCACAGAGAAGAAGGGCGAAGCAGGGGATCGTGCGGGGCTTTTACCCTCTCCAGAGAGGAGAGGGTAGCGAACCAGAATTACGCGATGATATTCAGTGTGACGTCGATATTGCCACGGGTCGCGTTGGAGTATGGACAAACGATGTGTGCCGCATCAACCAGTTTTTTGGCTTCAGCTGGATCCATGCCTTCAACGTGAATATTCAGTTTGGCTTCGATACCAAAACCGGTTGGCAGTGGCCCGATACCCACTTCACCTTCGATAAAGGCGTCTTTTGGCAGGGCAATTTTGTCGCGGTTAGAGACGAACTTCATCGCGCCCAGGAAGCAGGCAGAGTAGCCCGCAGCAAACAGCTGCTCTGGGTTAGTAACTTCACCCCCCATGCCGCCCATCTCTTTTGGTACGCCCAGTTTGACGTCAAGAACGCCGTCAGAAGAGGTCGCACGGCCATCACGGCCTCCGGTGGCTTTGGCTTTGGCGGTATAAACAACTTTTTCTAAAGACATGGCAGATTCCTCATCTTACTTTATGTGTGCTATTAAATAGCGTGCGATATATATGATTAAATCAATACGTATTAACTATAGCTTCAGGCGCGATGGAGTTGCTGGCGCAGTTGTTCAAGCTGTTGCTTGAGTGCGAGCAGGGTTTCAGTATCACATTGCGCGGCGCATCCAACGGCCTGAGGAATATCCTGCGCCTGCTGTTGCAGTGCGCGGCCTTCATCACTCAGCGTAACTGCAACCTGGCGTTCATCCTGGCGTGAGCGTTGGCGTACAATCAAACCGGCGCTTTCCAGTCGCTTCAGCAGCGGGGTAAGCGTTGCCGAATCCAAAAACAGACGTTCGCCAATTTCCGACACCGTGATGTCATCCCGCTCCCACAAAATCAGCATCACCAGATACTGGGGGTAGGTCAGGTTAAGCGGCGCCAGCAGTTGCCGGTACAGCTTATTGAGCGCCAGGTTTGCCGAGTAAAGGGCAAAACAGAGCTGGTTATCCAGCAACAGCGCAGCGTTGGTGTCGGTCGTTTTCGTCTTCATGAGTTCAATATAAATAGTGCACGATTTAATTGCAAGCGATTTTATGGGCAGGTGTAGCGCAGGGCGACCTGAACGGCCATTTTGCGATAGTGCTGACGTTGTGCCTGTTCATCAGCACCGTCTTCAAACAGCAGCGTGAAGGTGTAACTGTTGGCGACGTAGTGAAAACTGAAACTGCTGATCAGGCGGTGTAAATCACGGGCATCAACGGTTTGATTAAAAAGCTGTTTTTCTTTGCCGCGACGCAGGATCGCGTCGAGTAAATCCAGCGCGCTGCGGTTGACCTGACGCAAATAGCTGGACTGCTGCATGAAGCGACCGCGCTGCATGTTTTCCATACAAATAATTCGGATGTAATCGGGATGATCGGCGTGATAATCAAATGTCGCTTCGACCAAATGCACCAGCGCTTCAACGGGCGGTAAGCCCGCCAGACTGAGCTGTTTTTCACTGGCGCGTATCTGGGTATAAACATACTCAAGCGCCATAAGATAAAGATTTTCTTTGGTTTTATAGTGATAGACCACCATGCGCTTGGTGGTACCGGCTTTCTCGGCAATTTGTTCCATGCGCGCACCGTTCAGCCCGTATTCAGCAAACAGGGCGATCGCGCTTTGAAAAATTTTGTCCTTCAAACTGGAATCGTCATTGTGATCGGGGAATTCGCTGCCAGGGTTAGCCACTTCCTCTCCTTACCTTGCCAAACAGAATGCAGGGATTATCACCATGGCAGCGCGATAACACAAATCTCATACACGTGGGCGCTTGCGGTACAGCCACAAACCCGGGATCGACAGGCCAATGGAGAGCGCGCCGACAATCGATGACGCTTTCAGGAAGTTGCTCAGCAAAAGGATCATTTGCGGTTCGCTGTAGCCAAAATGGCTAATTTTAACCGCCGAGATCATCGCGGTATAAGCCGAAATGCCGGGGAACATGGGGATCACCGCTGCAACAGTAAAGACTTTTGGATGCGCCAGATACCAGCGTGACCACTGAATTCCGATGCAGCCGACCAGCATGGAGGCCATGAACGTTGACCATTCGATGTTAAACCCGGCCGTCATCATCACCATCCGCGACCCGTGACCGATGGCCCCCAAGAGTGCACACCAGGGAAGGGCGCGATGCGGCACATTGAAAACCATGGCAAACCCCACGGCGGGAATGGCGGACAAAGCCATATCTTGCGCCAGTGCAAACAGAAACTCGATTATGCCCATCCGCGCAGCCCCCACAGCGTCATTGCCATTACCACGCCAATGCAGGTGGCGAGGGTGAGTAAACTTGCAATCGCCCAGCGTGCCAGGCCCGTATTGATATGCCCTTTGAACATGTCTGCGACCGAGTTAATCAACGGAAATCCGGGCACCAGAAGCAACACGCTGGCCGCCATTGCGATGGTTGGCGTGTTGGCAAACGTGGGCAGGCGTAACAGTAAACCGGAGACGGTCGTGGCCACAAACGCGGCGATACAAAAGTTAATTTGTGGATGCATATGTCGCTGGGTGAGGAGCTGTCGAACGTACATCGCGATAGCGCTGGCGAAAAATGTTACGACGGCACCGTCCCAGCCGCCGTTATTGAGTTTGCAAAAGCAGGCGCAGGAAAGGCCCACCATCACGACCACTAACCAGCGTGGATAACGCAGCGGTTTGATCTGATGAAAACGTTTTTCGACGGTATCCCGATCCAGTAGCTTATGCTCAGCCATGATCACAATGTGCTGAACTTCCGTCACCACGTGCATATTAATGCCGCGATCCTGATTTTTACGCGTTGAGGTGAGGCACTGCCCATCTTTAATGGTGGTTAGCACAATAGCATTTGAAGAGATGGAACTCTCGACGTTGTCCATCCCGAGTGCCAGTCCTAGCCGTGTGGAGAGCTCTTCGACCAGCGCACTTTCCGCGCCATGTTGCAATAGAAATAGACCGCACTGAATACAGAGTCGCGTGATGGCGCGTTGTGACGACTGATCTGCCTGCATTTGAAACCCTGAAATATGAGAACTGCCAGATTGTCTGGAATGCCTATTTTTAGCACAAACCACGGGCGCTCTGGCTCTGAGTCAGATCAACATTTGTGCAATCAGTTACAGGAGTAAAACAGATTTTATATATTTTGTGAATAATAAAAGTCTATATATAAAATTTCTTAATTAGCCACTGTTGTTTAATATTTCATGTCCATGCTATTAAGTTATATATTTTTTGTACTATATTACTATTCAGTTTAAGGTCGTCATGATAATTAAGTGCTTTGTAAAATAATATCTGTTGTAATTTCGGGGTAAATATCCTTATCATATCTCAAATTGGACTTTAAATATCTTTATAATAGATGAAGAAAGGAATCGGAGAATCTATGTCATCGGTCAAGGGCAAATTTGCAATAGTGATTAGTAAAATCCCCATGGTGCAAATGGGGTTGGGATGCATGATGGCAAGGCATTTTCCTGAATATGAAACGACCTATTGTCGAACGCAAGACGAACTAACAAGCTTGCAGGTAAAAAGATCGGCCGTCATCATTGCTGATATCTCTGGCGAATACGTTAATCCGCGTGGGGCGCTAGAACAATATTATTTATTAATGAGTCAATATAAAGGTATTCACTGGGTATTTTTAATCTCCCGGCCTCTGTACCCCCTGGCGATTGAGTTGCTGATGTGTCCCGAGAGCACGCTCCTGTCGGATATGGGGCCAGTTGAAGGTGTGATCGATGCCCTCAGTGCAGGGCGCGAGCGTGCTGAGCGGATAAGTCAGGCCTTGTTGCTTCCTGAGCCACAGGTAGTTGATAAAGCGCATGAGCCTTCCGTGACGTTGACGCTTTCCGAGCGTCAGGTATTACGTCTTCTGGGTAAAGGTTGGGGTATTAATCAAATCGCGTCCTTACTGAATAAAAGTAACAAGACGATCAGTGCTCAGAAAAATAGTGCGATGCGCCGATTGTCGTTGCATGGCAACGCTGAAATGTACGCATGGATCAACAGTTCACAAGGAATGAGAGAGTTAAACTTAATTTCAGCCTATGGAGAACCAAAGGAATGGAAAAAAATACCGCAGGAAGACACATTGCTGTCGTAGATCCCTGTAATATGAGTGCTGTTGGGCTGGCGCATCTTTTTATGATGGCCTCATTTCGCCAATACCAATTGCATCTGTTTAATAATTTTGAGAGTTTTAATACTGCCCTTTCGCATATTCCTTTTTTCTCGGTGATCTATTCGCTTTCTGACGCCCGCGAAGAGCGACGAAATTGTCTGGTTTGTATGCGCGAACTTGCGTTTAAACACGGTGCTATACAACGCATTATCCTGGCGGGAGATGAGGTTGAGGCCAGATTGATCGCCCAACTTTCGCCCTCTCTCCTTCACGGGATTATTAGCAAATCGTCATCACTGGTCGATCTTCGAAGGCAGCTCATTGCTCTGCTGGGTGAAACGGGAGAAGTTAACAGCAATGCGTTTACCCACTGGCATGGGTGCCACGCCAGGATGTTAAGTCCAACGGAACGGACGGTTTTGCGCTACATGTCGTCGGGTCTTTCCATCCCCGAAATTGCAGTACAGCTAGAGCGCAATATCAAAACTATCCGTGCGCATAAATACAACGCGATGCTAAAACTGGGCGTGAATTCTGATGTTGGGCTTCTCGATGCCGCCGACATTCTCAGGAATCTACCGAAGGTTAAGCCGCGGTTCGCCTTATGGGTTGCGCCATTTTACTCATAGTGCAAAACCGAAGGCCCCCCTGCGCCAGATCCCTGGCGCAACGGTTTAAATGCAAACATCAACCCATTTAGCCGACGTGAGTTCCGCCATTCGTTCAGGCTTGATGCGCACGGCGCTGTGGATTGACCCTGCCGCGGGCAGGACTTCGTCGTATTGCTTGAGCGAGATGTCACAAAAAACAGACAGCGGATTTTCTAGCCCAAATGGGCAGACACCCCCAACTGGATGCCCGGTTAATGTCACCACTTCATCGCTGCTGAGCATTCGCGCTTTTGCGCCAAAGGTGTCTTTCAGCTTTTTGTTATCCAGGCGCGCATCACCTTTCGCCACGACAAGAATCACCTCATTTTTGACTTTGAGCGATAACGTTTTGGCTATTTGCCCCGGCTCAACGTGATGGGCGGCGGCAGCCAACGCAACGGTTGCTGTGCTCTGGCTCAACTCAATGACATCAATATCGGGGGCATTGTCAGCAAAAAATTGCTGTACGGACTGCAAACTCATTGTTATCTCCTGACAATTATCCTGCGTAATCTGTCATAAGAAATTATGCTCTGTAAATATCTCTTAAGTAACAAATATCCCTGACACCCGATTTCTGGATCGCCTTCACAATCACGGAAACCGGTTACAGTAACCGGTTGCAGAGCGAGAAAGAGAGATTAATACTGACTGTGTAACGTCCCCTGTATCCAATAATAAGAGTCAATCATGAAACAATCAGTCCCTGTTGTGCCGCTGGTTCATGACCCAGCAAGGTGGTGAAAAATGATGTATGGAACACCGTATGACGCGTCTGCGTCGGAACTGATCATCTGACAGGAGAACCATTATGTCTGCCAACCATGCTGCGTTTAATTTGATATTCCGATTTGTCGAAAACTATGTCAGTCCCATTGCCGGGCGGATCTCCTCCCAGCGTCATGTGATGGCCATCCGCGATGGATTTATTTCTGCGATGCCATTCATGATTGTCGGTTCATTCTTATTAGTCTTTGCTTACCCGCCTTTCTCACCTGACACCACCTGGGGCTTTGCGCGCGCGTGGCTGGATATGGCGAAGCAGTTTGAAGGGCAAATCCTCACCCCGTTTGATATGACCATGGGCATTATGTCCATCTACATCTGTGCGGCGATCGCTTATAACCTGGGCAAGCACTACGTTAAGTCGCATCAGCTTGACCCATTTATGTGCGCGATGCTGTCCTTAATGGCGTTTTTACTGGTTGCAGCGCCAAAAACAAAAGGGGCCATGCCGGTTGATAGCCTGGGCGGGACCGGGATTTTTACAGCGATTCTGGTGGCGATCTATTGCGTCGAAATGATGCGCTTCCTGAAAGCGCATAATATTGGCATCCGTCTTCCGGATCAGGTTCCGCCGATGATCAAAAACTCATTTGATCTTCTGATTCCTGTGCTGGTTGTCGTCCTCACGCTTTACCCGCTGAGCCTCTTTATCCAGTCTCAGTTTGATATGCTCATTCCGCAAGCCATCATGTCTATCTTCAAACCGTTGGTTTCCGCAGCCGATTCTCTGCCGGCCATTCTGCTGGCGGTACTGATCGCGCATTTACTGTGGTTTGCCGGGATACACGGTGCGGCGATTGTCTCCGGGATGCTGCAAATGTTCTGGCTGACCAATCTTGGCATGAACCAGTCTGCGCTGGCGCAAAGCGCGCCACTGCCGCATATTTTCATGGAAGCGTTCTGGACATTCTTCATCGTCATTGGCGGCTCGGGCGCGACAATGGGGCTGGTCTTGTGTTACTTGCGCAGTCGTTCTGCGCATCTGCGTTCTATTGGTCGTCTGAGCGTCGTGCCAAGTATTTTCAATATCAACGAACCGGTAATTTTTGGTACGCCGATTGTAATGAACCCGGTGTTCTTTATTCCATTCCTGCTGGCACCCATGGTTAACGCCGTGCTTGCATGGGCAGCCATGAAGCTGGATCTTATTGGTCGCGTTATTTCCGTTGTACCATGGACCGCACCTGCACCAGTGGGCGCAGCGTGGGCGTTAGGTTGGGATTTCCGTGCAGCACTTCTGGTAATACTGCTCGCGTTAGTCTCGGGGATTATTTATTACCCATTCTTCAAAGTGTATGAGAAGCAACTTTTGCAGCAGGAAGCAGAGGAAGCATTACGTGCAGAGGAAGAGAGTCAGCAGGTGGCGTAGTGAAAAGCAAAACGGCAACCGAGGTTGCCGTTTTGTGTTTTGTCCTATTCTTCTGGGAGAACGCGTCGCAATGTACGCCCTATTTCAGCGTGCAGTCGCCGCACTGCTGTACATCTGGCAGGCGATAGCGCTGACAGCAAGTTCGGCGGACCAACAGTCCATTGCGTGGAACGACGGTGCGGAACAAAGGATTATCCCGTCCATCTGACAGCTGCTTTGCAAAGAAGCAGGACTGGCGTAGCGTGTCGAGGGTTTCATCGCCCAGTAAAGGTTTCATTTCATTCAGATACCAGTGAATCAAATAGCCGGTATTGCTCCAGATGAGTTTTCCGTTGATCTCACCCGTTTTTTCCAGCGCGTCAACGACGGGAATAAGCGCTTGCTTTAGCAGCGTTTCCATTCGTTCCTGCGGCGATTGCAACGTCGCGACGCGATCCTCATGAACATCAATCCAGAAACACGCTGCTCGGCCCGTCTCGTGGAACTCGACGTGGAAATGCTCCGGGGATAAATCCAGAGCAATATCCTGAGTGAGCAAAGCCTGCATGAGCGGTGGCACCATCAAACCGATATACCACTGCGCCCACAGGGAAAGTAACGGTTTATTTTCCCGCGCAAGAGTGGGTTCATTTCGATAAATATGGTTGGAGTACGCCGCGAGCAGGGATTGCATCTCGGACGGGCGTTGCCATTGCGACAGTGTCATTGCCTGATGCGGGTGTGGCTCATCGAATTTGATGAAATCGAGCAGGTAGGCACGGTTTTCTGTGATCGTATCCCGTATGGAATCCGCAAGCGCAGTGCTCCCGCTGGTAAGACGGGCTCGCCAGATGATGGGATCAACGACTTGTGCGGAATGAGTAGCCATATCGGAATAGGATAGGAATCTAAATGATAATGATTGCCAATCCTAGCTATAGATAAAACCGATCGCAAGTCTTTTGTCAGTACAAGGGGGATGGAGTTTATTCGGCAAGAAGCTCAGGGCTTATAAGGATATTGTTGCGCCCTTGGTGTTTGGCTTCGTACAGCGCTTTATCCGCTTTGCCGAGCGCACCTTCGATATCTTCGCCCTCAAAAATAGCGATACCGATACTGATAGTGACATTGGTTGCCACGCTCTCGTTAAACATGTGCGGGATCTTGAGGTCGTACACTTTCTGGCGAATACGTTCCGCGGTCTGGCGTGCCTGATCGAGGGTAACGCTGGTTAACAGCACCATAAATTCTTCACCGCCAAAGCGCGCAACAATATCTCGCGAACGAACGGCATCACGAATGGCGGCGGAAACCCGAATCAGCGCCTGATCGCCCATCATATGGCCATAGTGATCGTTGTAGGCCTTGAAATGATCAATATCCAGCAGCAGGACGAAATGCTCTCCCTGCTCCAGCGTCGGAAGATTTTCCAGGCGGTTATGCAACCCACGTCGATTATACAAACCTGTCAGCGGGTCCATCATACTCAGGTCGTTCAGCGTTTCACGCTCCTCAAGGAGCCGATACAACAGCTGTTGTGCAAAGCGGTCGTTACGTTTTTGAATAACGTGATGGATGGCAATCCCAACCATCGGGAGAGCGAGAGAGTAAATGACCCGCAGCCAGTGTTCATGCTGGCTAAACCACATGCAAACGACAAAAGTCGGCAGCGAATGGAGCGTAAATGCTTTTATATCACTCGCGAAGGCCAGAGAGCCAATAAATAGAACGCTTAATAAGCCCAATAAAAGAAAGGTAAAAGGATCTTCCGTGACCAGCGTAAATTTATAGGCAATATGCCATGCCCATATTCCACCAAAGGTCAGGGAAATCACTGAAATATTGATCTTCCTGGTTTTATTTCTCCAATGCCAGATAAGCAATGCCACACTGAGCGTAAAAATTAACACGACAGGGAGCGTGAGCATACGCACGTTGTACAGCGGGTTCAGCAGAGTAAAAAGTGCTGAAACGGCGTTCAGGAATAAAAATAAACGTAACGATAACTGATATTTCTTGTGGCGTAATGAGCGCCAGGATTGTGATGTCATGTCGGTATGTTTTTATTAATTCTTAATTAAATCAAAATAATGGCAGCCGATTTGAATGTAAAACTGAGAAATAATCAGGGACTTAATAATCAGGAAATAGTTACGTGTAGTTAACAGGTGTGCAATTTATCACCTTCCTCATTTCCTGTCATTACAGGAAAGGTAAAGGTGATGAGATTGTTGCGACATAGACTGACAAATGCGAAAACCTATCATATGATATTGGTTATCATTATCGTGTTGAGAGGGCAAACCATGTTGAGTAAAGCGCTGGGAAGTGGATGGGGTGTGTTGCTGCCGGGTCTACTGATTGCTGGACTGACCTTTGCCGATCTCTCACTGGACGTCTGGAAAATGATTATTGTCTCGGGCTTACTGATCACGTCAGCAATGATTTGGCATAAGCAATTACGCCACTTTGTGCTGTTGCCGTCATGTGTCGCGCTGATTGGTGCAATGCTGGTAATAACGATGAGTTTAAAATGATTGAGAAAGCAGAGAGAAATCAGGAAGGAGATAAGATAAGTGGTGCGAAGAGGGGGACTTGAACCCCCACGTCCGTAAGAACACTAACACCTGAAGCTAGCGCGTCTACCAATTCCGCCACCTTCGCACTGTTATCTTATTTTTGATATTGCCTCGTTGGTGCGAGGGGGGGGACTTGAACCCCCACGTCCGTAAGAACACTAACACCTGAAGCTAGCGCGTCTACCAATTCCGCCACCGTCGCCCGGTGAGAACAATATCTACATGGTTTTTGGTGCGAGGGGGGGGACTTGAACCCCCACGTCCGTAAAGACACTAACACCTGAAGCTAGCGCGTCTACCAATTCCGCCACCGTCGCATACCATCAATACTTAAAAAGTATTGCAACCACGGAGGCGCATTCTAGATGTTTTCAGCTTTTCGTCAATAGAAAATTGTGTAGGGTGTTTTATTTGCTGCAAAAATGGACATTTACGTCGCCCGGCAGACGTTACGCTACCGGGCTGATGGCGATTACTTTTTCGCCTGACGCGTCATGACGGTACGGTAAACCTTAAACCGACCGGTCTGCGCCAACACTTCGTGGAAGCCGAAAATCTCATCCAGAAGCTTAGGATAAGGCAGGAAGGCGTTTGCAACGATACGCAGTTCACCGCCGCTGCCAAGGTGGCGGACGGCACCACGAATCAACGTCTGTGCGGCTTCAAGGCTAGTCTCCATACCATCGTGGAACGGTGGGTTAGAGATGATGATATCAAAGCGGCCAGTGACTTCAGAGAATACGTTGCTGGCGAAAACGTCACCTTCCAGCCCGTTAGCGGCGAGGGTCGCGCGGCTCGCTTCAACAGCAGGGGCACTTACATCGCTTAAGGTTAAGCGGACTTTCGGTGAATGACTTGCCAGCACGGCGGAGAGCACACCAGCGCCACAGCCCACATCCAGCACTTTCCCTTTGGTGTGTGGCGTGAAAGTGGAAAGCAGCAGTTGACTGCCCACGTCCAGACCGTCACGGCTGAATACGCCTGGGAGGGTTTTGATCGTCAGACCATCGAGCTGATACTCGCCCCAGTATTTTTCCGCATCAAAGGTCGGCTGTTTATCCAGGCGACCGTGGTACAGACCACAGCGACGCGCGCTGTCAATTTTGTTCAGCGTCGCGTATTCCGCCAGCATAGGCTCTGCGCTACGCACGCCGCTGCGGTTTTCACCCACGACAAAAATATCGCAGCCCACCGGCAGCATAGAAAGCAGGTTCATCAGCTGGAACTGAGCTTCTGGCTTGTTCTTCGGCCAGTAGTAAATCAGGGTGTCACAGTCGGCGACATCGCTTTGCTCTGCCACCAGGCTGAAGCGTACGCGGTCTTCCATCTGACGGCTCAAAAGCTGCCAGTGGTGGAATTGCTGAGTATGGGCGCGGCTCGCGGCACACTCAAAACGGCCAGGCAGGTCATCCTGCATATCTCCGGCAAAAAGAATACGGCTTTGTTCGAAATCATCACTGTGGCGCAGCAAGACTTCACTTGCCGGGGTAAATGCAGACATGAATTGTTCCTCAATAAACTATGGCGGCGAGTATAGTTGGTTGATGGCGCAGATACGACATATTTGCTATATTTGCGCGCCTGACAGACAGGAGTTTTCTCTATGACATCCCGACGAGACTGGCAGTTACAGCAACTGGGTATTACCCAGTGGGCCCTGCGTCGCCCGACGGCGTTGCAGGGCGAAATTGCTATCTCAATTCCTGCACATGTTCGTCTGGTTATGGTGGCAGAGGCGTTGCCTGCATTGAATGAAACGCTGATCAATGATGTGCTGCGCACCCTGAAGGTGAGCCATGATCAGGTGTTGCAGCTCACGCCCGATCGTGTCGCCATGTTACCCGCCGAAAGCCACTGTAATTTCTGGCAGTTAGGCGTTGAAGATGTCCTTACGCTTCGTGGCGGCAGACTCTCTTCGCCAGCCCTGGAAGAACTAAAAGCAAACCCAGCAGCGCGAAGCGCTCTATGGCAACAAATCTGCGAATATGAACACGATTTCTTCCCTCACGACGACTGATCTCGCATCGGCGTTCGCGATTGAAACACGCGCCCACGCTTTCCCGTGGAGCGAAAAAACCTTTGCCAGCAATCAGGGCGAGCGTTATCTCAATTTCCGCCTGGATGTTGACGGCGAGATGGCTGCGTTTGCCATTACGCAGGTCGTTCTGGATGAGGCAACGCTGTTTAATATCGCTGTCGATCCGGCATTTCAGCGCCGAGGTTTGGGCAGAGAGCTGCTTGAATTTTTGATTCGCGAGCTGGAAGCGCGAGACGTTTTCACGCTTTGGCTTGAGGTGCGCGCGTCTAACGCCGCCGCCATTGCGCTCTACGAAAGTTTAGGCTTTAACGAGGCGACGATTCGCCGTAATTATTACCCCACTGCAGACGGGCGCGAAGACGCCATCATCATGGCTCTGCCGATTGGATAAAAAAGGTTGTAACGATGAAATGGGACTGGATTTTCTTTGACGCCGACGAAACGCTGTTTACGTTTGATTCGTTTGGTGGTCTACAGCGGATGTTTTTGGATTATAGCGTTACCTTTACCGCTGAGGATTTTCAGGACTATCAGGCGGTGAATAAGCCGCTGTGGGTGGATTACCAGAACGGAACCATCACCGCGTTGCAGCTTCAACATCAGCGTTTTCAAAGCTGGTCGGAACGTTTGAACGTCGATCCCGGCTCGCTCAATGAGGCCTTTCTTAATGCAATGGCAGAGATCTGTGCGCCGCTGCCGGGTGCCGTGTCGTTGCTGAATGCGCTGAAAGGCAAAGCGAAGCTGGGGATCATCACCAACGGTTTTACGGCCTTGCAGCAGATCCGCCTTGAGCGCACCGGTCTGCGCGATCATTTTGATGCATTAGTTATTTCCGAGCAGGTAGGCGTACCCAAACCGGATCCGCGCATTTTTGATTATGCGCTGGAACAAGCGGGTCATCCCGATCGTGAACGCGTGCTGATGGTGGGCGATACCGCTGAGTCAGATATTCTGGGCGGCATGAAGTCTGGTCTTGCGACTGTCTGGCTTAATGCGCACAGCCGCGCCCTACCAGACGGCATTCATCCGACCTGGACCGTCACATCATTGAACGAACTGGAGCAACTCCTGTGTAAACAATGATTGCCTGCCCCCCGTTGATGGGTAAAATAGCCGCAATTTCGTATTCCATGATGCGTGGCCAGCTGCCGCGCTTAAATAAGAAGATTCAATTATGACGTTGTCCCCTTATCTGCAAGAGGTGGCGAAGCGCCGTACTTTTGCCATTATCTCTCACCCGGATGCCGGTAAAACGACCATCACCGAAAAGGTGCTTTTATTCGGACAGGCGATTCAAACTGCCGGTACGGTAAAAGGCCGTGGTTCAAGCCAGCACGCGAAATCGGACTGGATGGAGATGGAAAAGCAGCGTGGTATTTCGATCACCACGTCCGTGATGCAGTTTCCGTATCACGACTGCCTGGTGAACCTGCTGGACACCCCGGGCCACGAAGACTTCTCTGAAGATACCTACCGTACCTTGACGGCGGTTGACTGCTGTTTGATGGTGATCGACGCCGCAAAAGGTGTAGAAGATCGTACCCGTAAGCTGATGGAAGTCACCCGTCTGCGCGACACGCCGATCCTCACGTTTATGAACAAACTTGACCGTGACATCCGTGACCCGATGGAAGTGATGGACGAAGTAGAGCGTGAGCTGAAAATCGCCTGCGCACCTATCACCTGGCCGATTGGCTGCGGCAAGCTGTTTAAGGGCGTTTACCACCTCTATAAAGACGAAGTGTATCTCTACCAGACCGGTAAAGGTCACACCATTCAGGAAGTCCGCATCGTAAAAGGTTTGGATAATCCTGAACTGGAAACGGCCGTCGGCGAAGAGCTGGCGGTGCAGCTGCGCGATGAGCTGGAGCTAGTGAAAGGCGCGTCGCACGAATTTGACCACGAGCTATTCCTGGCCGGTGAAATCACGCCTGTCTTCTTTGGTACTGCGCTGGGTAACTTCGGCGTTGACCATATGCTCGACGGTTTGATCGAGTGGGCACCGCAGCCGATGCCGCGTAAAACCGACACCCGTCTGGTTGAAGCTGCTGAAGAGAAGTTCACCGGTTTTGTCTTTAAGATTCAGGCCAACATGGACCCGAAACACCGCGACCGCGTGGCGTTCCTGCGTGTGGTCTCAGGCAAGTACGAAAAAGGCATGAAGCTGCGCCAGGTGCGTATCGGCAAAGACGTGGTTATCTCCGACGCGTTGACCTTCATGGCCGGTGACCGTTCTCATGTTGAAGAGGCCTATCCGGGCGACATCATTGGTCTGCATAACCACGGCACCATCCAGATCGGCGATACGTTCACCCAGGGCGAAATGATGAAGTTTACGGGTATCCCGAACTTCGCCCCGGAACTGTTCCGCCGTATTCGCCTGCGCGATCCGCTCAAGCAAAAACAGCTGCTGAAAGGTCTGGTTCAGCTCTCCGAAGAGGGTGCGGTGCAAGTCTTCCGTCCTATTTCGAACAACGATCTCATCGTGGGCGCTGTGGGTGTGCTTCAGTTTGACGTGGTCGTTGCACGTCTGAAAAGCGAGTACAACGTTGAGGCGATTTACGAATCGGTGAACGTTGCCACCGCACGCTGGGTTGAATGTTCTGACGTGAAAAAATTCGAAGAATTTAAGCGTAAGAATGAAATCCAGCTGGCACTGGATGGTGGTGATAACCTCACCTACATCGCGCCGACCATGGTTAACCTGAACCTCACTCAGGAGCGTTACCCGGACGTTCAGTTCCGTAAAACGCGCGAGCACTAATCCCATCTCAGAGCGCGGCGATCGCCGCGCTCTTCTTAATTCCCTGCTTTATTAATCCCTTGCGGAATTTTCTTAATTCATCGCATTTTCATCTCTATCGCTCATTATTTCGCCGTTTCTGAAAGCAGCCCTCAAATTGTGATCTATATTTAACTCAGTGTTTAGCACCGGGCGCGGATGAAAGCTCTGTTCAATGCGTGTTGATAAGTCTCTCATCCCGACCGTGTGTTTAATCGCAAAATTAATAACTAGTTCAAGGGATGTTTGACGCTCAAATTACGAGCAAACTACAGGAATACATCGATGAATATGACAAGACTGAAGATTTCTAAAACTTTGCTGGCAGTCACTTTGGGTAGCATCCTGGTAAGCGGTTCTGCACTGGCAGAAACCACCGCCACGGACAAAGCGCAATCCACCGCTGATTCCGCAGGGCAAAAAATCGATAGCTCTATGAATAAAGTCGGTAATTTCATGGATGACAGCTCTATCACAGCAAAAGTGAAAGCCGCTCTGGTGGATGATGAAAACATCAAGAGCACCGACATCTCCGTGAAAACGGATAAAAAAGTGGTCACGTTAAGTGGCTTTGTCGAAAGCCAGGCGCAAGCTGAACAAGCGGTCACCGTGGCGAAAGGCGTTGAGGGTGTCACCTCAGTCAGCGATAAACTGCACGTTCGTGATGCCAAAGATCAGTCAGTGAAAGGCTATGCAGGCGATACGGCAACCACTAGCGAAATCAAAGCTAAACTATTAGCAGATGACATCGTGCCGTCACGTAAAGTGAAAGTGGAAACCACCGATGGAGTGGTGCAGCTCTCCGGTACGGTTGATTCACAGGCGCAGGTTGAGCGTGCCGAAACTATCGCTAAAGCCGTTGATGGCGTGAAAAGCGTTAAAAACGATCTGAAAGCGAAATAAAAACGACATTTGGCTGAACGCTGGTGGGCGTCCTGAGCGCCCACATTAAGCGGCCGATATTAACTATGGTAAAGGAGAGTTCTATGTTTCGTTGGGGCATCATATTTCTGGTTATCGCGTTAATTGCCGCCGCTCTGGGCTTTGGTGGTTTGGCGGGTACAGCAGCTGGCGCGGCAAAAATTGTCTTCGTCGTCGGTATTATCCTGTTCCTGGTCAGCCTGTTTACTGGACGTCGTCGTCCCTAGCTGAGCGCAACAAGCCCGTCGATACGCGAAGCGACATCGACACTCACATCCAAAGCCAGTCCTTGTGACTGGCTTTTTCTGGTTTGAGTAAGGGGTATAGAATGCGCTACTGTGTCCTTACGATAAAAATCAGAACAGGAATGCAGCAGTGGGGCAGAGAATTCCCGTTACGCTTGGCAATATTGCGCCGTTAGCGTTAAAACCCTTTCGTCCCGGTCAGCTCGCGATAGTGTGTGAAGGCGGTGGGCAGCGGGGCATCTTCACAGCTGGCGTGCTGGATGAGTTCATGCGCGCGCAATTTAACCCGTTCGATCAATTTTTCGGGACGTCCGCCGGCGCGCAGAATCTTTCCGCCTACGTCTGCAACCAGCCTGGTTACGCCCGCAAAGTGATCATGCGCTACACCACTTCACGCGATTTTTTTAATCCGATTCGCTTTGTCCGCGGCGGCAACCTTATCGATCTCGACTGGCTGTTAGATGCCACTTCCAGCAAGATGCCGCTGGCGATGGATACTGCTGCGCGCCTGTTCGATACGGGCAAAGAGTTTTGGATGTGCGCCAGCCGGGGCGACGACTACACGCCGGGCTATTTCTCGCCGCAAAAGGAGAACTGGCTGGATATTATTCGTGCCTCCAGCGCGATTCCCGGCTTTTACCGTACTGCCGCGGCGCTGGATGGTATTCAGTATCTTGATGGCGGGATCAGCGATGCGGTCCCGGTTCAGGAAGCCGCTCGTCGCGGCGCGAAAACGATCGTCGTGATCCGCACCGTGCCGTCGCAGATGTACTACACCCCGCAGTGGTTTAAACGGATGGAGCGCTGGCTGGGCGACAGCAGCCTGCAGTCGCTGGTGAACATTGCGCATCAGCATGAATCCAGTTACAGCGCGATGCAGCGTTTTATCGAGAAACCGCCCGGCAAGCTGCGGATTTTTGAGATCTATCCGCCAAAACCGCTCCTGAGTATGGCGCTGGGAAGCCGTCTGCCATCCCTTCGCGATGATTACAAAACAGGGCGACTTTGCGGGCGCTATTTCCTGGCAACGGTCGGGAAAATGCTGGCTGAGCAATCCCCGATACGGCGCCATAAACGGATCATCACGCCGCCAACGTTAGTGGTTCCGCCTGCTGCTGTCGCGAATGATGTTGTGGCAACGCCGCTGATTGACGCTCCACATGCTAACGACACCACTTTCGATAACGAGGATCTGGCGTGACTTTCCGCTTTGTTGATACCCATTGCCACTTTGATTTTCCACCGTTTACCGGTGATGAAGCGCAAAGTATTCAGCAAGCAGCGGGCGCAGGTGTTCAGGCGATAATCGTCCCGGCGATCGAAGCTGCACATTTCGATCGGGTACTCGATCTGGCCAGAATGCACACAGCGCTGTACGCCGCGTTGGGTCTGCATCCGATTGTGATCGAAAAGCATCTGGACGCACACATTGATGTGCTTGACGACAAACTGCGATCCGGGAGCGAGAAACTGGTGGCGATAGGGGAGATCGGCCTGGATCTGTACCGTGAGGATCCGCAGTTCGAACGCCAGCAGACGATCCTGGATGCCCAGCTGAAACTGGCCAAACGGCATGATTTACCGGTGATTCTGCATTCGCGACGCACCCACGATAAGCTGGCGATGCACCTCAAACGCCACGATCTCCCGCGAACCGGCGTGGTGCATGGGTTTGCCGGAAGCCTTCAGCAGGCACAGCGTTTTATTGCGCTGGGTTATAAAATCGGTGTGGGCGGGACGATCACCTATCCGCGCGCCAGTAAAACCCGCGATGTGATGACGCAATTGCCGCTTTCATCGTTGCTTCTGGAAACTGACGCGCCGGATATGCCCCTCAATGGTTTTCAGGGAGAACCTAACCGTCCGGAGCAGGCCGCGCGCGTCTTTACGACATTATGCGAGCTCCGCAACGAGCCAGCAGACGTTATCGCTGATGCGCTGTTACGCAATACTCACGATCTCTTTGGGATCACTCTATAAATAGAGCGCTGGGCGGATCACCGTGATCCGATGCTTTTCTAATGCCAGCGCCAGCGGTTCCACATCGTCCGCCGTGGCGCTACGCCACGATGCCGCTTCGCCATACACGCCGTGTGCATGAAACGCGTTGATTCGCACCGGGACAGAACCCAGCGATCGGATAAAGGCCGTCAAAGCACCCAGATGTTCCAGATAATCACAACGATCGGGGATTACCAGCAGGCGTAGCTCGGCTAATCGCTGGTGTTGAGCCAGCCAGCGGAGGCTGTGTTTGATCTGCGGATTCTCGCGCCCGGTCAGAAAACGATGATGCTCATTGTTCCAGGCTTTCAGATCCAGCATCGCGCCATCAAAAACCGGAAGCAGTTTTTGCCAGCCGGTTTCACTCAGTAAGCCGTTGCTGTCGACCAGACAGGTGAGATGCTTCAGCGAGGCGTCGGCTTTGACGGCGCTAAACAGCGCCACCAAAAACGGCAGTTGAGTCGTCGCTTCCCCGCCGCTGACGGTGATCCCTTCGATAAAGGGCGCCACTTTACGGATTTGCCCCATCACGTCCTCAACGCTTAAGCGCTGCGCCATGGGCGTGGCCTGCTGCGGACACACGTGCAAACAGGTATCACATTTCTGACAGTCGCTCTCCTGCCACCAGACCCGTCCGGCCTGAATGTTCAGCGCATCGTGCGGGCAATGGAGGACGCAGTCACCGCAGTCATTGCAGCGGCCTATCGTCCACGGGTTGTGGCAGGTTTTGCAGCGCAGGTTGCAGCCCTGCAGGAACAGAGCCAGGCGGCTGCCCGGCCCATCCACGCAGGAGAAGGGAATAACCTGACTAACTAAAGCGCATCTGCTGTTCATGGCTTATCACGCGTGGCTGACGTTCAAGGATACGGGTATTGCGCGCAGCCTCTTCGCCAAGCCAGGTGGTATTGGTGCGTGAACCTTCGGCGCGATATTTTTCCAGATCCGACAGACGCACCATATAGCCCGTGACGCGCACCAGATCGTTTCCGGCAACGTTAGCGGTGAACTCGCGCATTCCGGCATTAAACGCGCCGAGACACAGCTGAACAACCGCCTGCGGGTTACGTTTGATGGTTTCGTCCAGCGTCAAAATATCGCTGATCCCGGAAGGATAGTGTTTATGATGCGGCGCGACGGCGAGCAAATGGCTGATCGGATCGGGCTCATCGCCGTACGGCAATCGTGCCCCCGGCGTGGTGCCGGAATCAGAGCTGATGCCAGACTGGGCGTGCAGCATGGCGCGCTGCTTCCAGCCATGTTTTACCAGCGTATTCTCAACAAAGTGGGCGAGCTGTTCGCTGATGCGATAGCCCAGCGCATTGGCTTGCTCATCTTTCCCGTAACGGCCAGGGTGGCCCGATTTCTCACACAGCACATTTACCGCTTCTGCCAGACCGTACATGCCAAACATCGGCACAAAACGATCGGCATCAATCAGCCCCTCTTTCACCAGGAAGCTATTCTCAAAGAAGCCGGATTGCTGATACAGGAAATCACAGCGGGTATCGATGATGGCGATCTGCTGCTGGCAGTAATGCGGCAGCGTGCGGTCGAAGAAATCCTCTGCGGACTCGCTGTGTTCGGCGATGGCCTTCAGATTCAGACGTACCAGGGTGCTGCCACCGCCAGCCAACGGCAGCGAGTTGTAGCAACTCACGACGCCAAAACGACCTTTTGTGAAAATTCTATCATTCATCGGGCCATTAGAAATATGCGGTTTACTGCACTCACAAATATTTTTAGCGACTTCAAGTAGCAGATCGTCGGGCGTAATTTTCGGGTCATAAATAAAGGTGAAATTCGGCGCGACCTGCTTCAGTTCTGCATCTGCGCATAAAATGGCGCGTGCCACAGGCGAATCTTCCGGGCCGATATTGGCATGCATAAAGGCGTCAGGCAGCGTTCTGTCCAGGTAACGCCAGAAACGTTTTATTCTGCTTTCGATTTCCTCTTGTGTTAGAATTCTAACATAAGGTTGTAGCAGCGCATCGAGATGGCCCAGAAACACCGGCATCGATGTGACGGAAGGAACATGGTGATAAAGAATGGTCAGCAGCGAAAGCGCGTCATCAAGATCTTTTGCGCCTTCGAGCTCCAGCCATTCTGACCCGTTCGCCAGAAATTTGGCGTAATCAGGCAGAACGTAGCGCGGTTTGAAAGGCGCATGGCCTTCAAACATATCGCAGATAAACCCGTCGTCCAGCGCTGAACGCGCCGCGGGTGGCAGACCGGGATAGGGCAGATTGTTTTCCGCTTCCAGCGCCAGAAAATGGCGTTTTTGCTCAGGCGTCAGTACCGGGCTTGTCACAATTTGCTGGCAACGTTGTTGCATAGCATCGAGACCAGAGGTGGACATAGTCGCTTCCTTATTATTCTGCGGATGATGGGCCGATTGTAGGAAGTCATTACGCTGAAGCTATTGATCAGAAGCGGGTGATTGCTGCTTTAGTCAGCAGATTCAGGACTGAAATTTGAAGTAGATCTCATTACAGTAATGCAAATTTGTATGCAGTTTTCATTAACTGTGATGAATGTCGAAGTGTGAGTGCGGGTGAATGTTAGAATACTCACATACCCGCAAGGTGAAAAATTATACGGCGATGCCGTTGGAGATTGTTATGACTGATTTAACCGCAAGCAGCCTGCGCGCGTTGAAACTGATGGACCTGACTACCCTGAACGATGACGACACGAATGAGAAAGTGATCGCGCTGTGTCATCAGGCGAAAACGCCAGTGGGCAACACCGCCGCTGTCTGCATTTACCCACGTTTTATCCCCATTGCACGTAAAACGCTGAACGCGCAGGGCACGCCTGAAGTGCGCATCGCGACCGTAACCAACTTCCCACATGGCAATGACGATATCGATATCGCGCTGGCAGAAACACGTGCAGCGATTGCTTACGGTGCGGATGAAGTTGACGTAGTGTTCCCTTACCGTGCGCTGATCGCAGGTAACGAGCAGGTCGGTTTTGATCTGGTGAAAGCCTGTAAAGACGCCTGTGCGGCGGCAAATGTTCTGCTGAAAGTGATCATCGAAACCGGTGAACTGAAAGAAGAAGCGTTGATTCGTAAAGCGTCTGAAATTTCTATCAAAGCCGGTGCAGATTTCATCAAAACGTCCACCGGTAAAGTACCGGTCAACGCCACGCCAGAAAGCGCACGCATCATGATGGAAGTGATTCGCGATATGGGCGTGTCTAAAACCGTTGGCTTTAAACCTGCGGGCGGCGTTCGCACTGCCGAAGACGCGCAGCAGTTCCTGGCGATCGCTGACGATCTGTTCGGCGCAGACTGGGCCGATTCACGCCACTATCGTTTTGGCGCTTCCAGCCTGCTGGCTAGCCTGTTGAAAACGCTGGGTCACGGCGACGGTAAGAGCGCAAGCGGCTACTAATATCACTCCTGCGGCGATAGTGTTTCGCCGCATTTAACCTGATTCCTGGGGGCTACTTTGTTTCTCGCACAAGAAATTATTCGTAAAAAACGTGATGGTCATGCATTAAGCGATGAAGAAATCCGTTTCTTTATCAACGGTATTCGCGACAACACCATCTCAGAAGGGCAAATTGCTGCCCTGGCGATGACCATCTTTTTCCACGATATGTCGATGCCGGAACGTGTATCGCTGACCATGGCGATGCGGGATTCAGGTAGCGTTCTGGACTGGAAAAGCCTCAATCTGAACGGCCCGATCGTGGACAAGCACTCCACGGGGGGCGTAGGCGATGTCACCTCTCTAATGCTTGGCCCAATGGTCGCCGCATGCGGCGGCTACATCCCAATGATCTCCGGGCGCGGCCTCGGTCACACGGGCGGTACGCTCGACAAACTGGAAGCCATTCCGGGCTTCGATATCTTCCCGAACGACACGCGTTTTCGCGAAATTATTAAAGACGTTGGTGTGGCGATTATCGGCCAGACCAGCTCTCTGGCTCCAGCGGACAAGCGTTTTTACGCAACCCGCGACATCACCGCGACGGTTGATTCCATCCCGCTGATTACGGCTTCTATCCTGGCCAAAAAACTGGCCGAAGGGCTGGATGCGTTGGTGATGGACGTGAAAGTGGGCAGCGGTGCATTTATGCCGACATTTGAACTCTCTGCGGCACTGGCTGAAGCGATTGTTGGCGTTTCCAACGGCGCGGGTGTGCGCACCACGGCATTGCTGACGGACATGAATCAGGTGCTGGCGTCGAGTGCCGGTAACGCGGTTGAAGTCCGCGAGGCGGTGCAGTTCCTGACGGGCGAATACCGTAACCCGCGTCTGTTCGACGTCACCATGGCGCTGTGCGTTGAAATGCTGATTTCCGGCAAGCTGGCCAAAGACGACACCGAAGCGCGTGCCAAATTGCAAGCCGTGCTGGATAACGGTAAAGCGGCAGAGATCTTTGGCCGTATGGTGGCGGCGCAAAAAGGCCCGAACGATTTCGTTGAGAACTATGCGAAGTATCTGCCAACCGCCATGCTCAGCAAAGCGGTGTATGCCGATACAGAAGGCTTTGTCAGCGCAATGGATACCCGTGCGCTCGGCATGGCAGTGGTCTCGATGGGCGGCGGTCGTCGTCAGGCGTCGGACACTATTGATTACAGCGTTGGCTTTACTGATATGGCGCGTCTGGGCGACAGCGTTGACGGGCAGCGTCCGCTAGCCGTTATCCATGCGAAAGACGAAAACAGCTGGCAGGAATCGGCGAAAGCGGTGAAAGCGGCCATTACGCTTGATGACAAAGCGCCAGAAAGCACACCAACGGTCTATCGTCGTATCACCGATTAGTCGTATACTGATCTGATCGAATTTTTATGAAGCACTGAGTACGGAGAATATGATGAAACGTGCATTTATTATGGTGCTGGACTCATTCGGCATCGGCGCTACAGAAGATGCGGATCGCTTTGGTGACGTAGGTTCTGACACCATGGGTCACATCGCAGAAGCCTGTGCAAAAGGTGAAGCGGATATCGGCCGTCAAGGCCCGTTGAAATTGCCGAACCTGACGCGTCTGGGTCTGGTGAAAGCGCATGAAGGTTCTACCGGTAAAGTGGCCGCGGGTATGGATGCGAACGCGGAAGTGGTTGGCGCATACGCCTGGGCTCACGAGCTCTCTTCCGGGAAAGATACCCCGTCAGGTCACTGGGAAATCGCTGGCGTGCCGGTGCTGTTTGATTGGGGTTATTTCTCCGATCACGAGAACAGCTTCCCGCAGAAATTGCTGGATAAGCTGGTTGAGCGCGGCAATCTGCCGGGTTACCTCGGTAACTGCCACTCATCAGGTACGGTGATTCTGGATCAGCTCGGCGAAGAACATATGAAAACCGGCAAGCCGATTTTCTATACCTCTGCTGACTCGGTGTTCCAGATTGCCTGTCACGAAGAGACTTTCGGTCTCGATCGCCTGTATGAGCTGTGCGAAATCGCGCGTGAAGAGCTGACCGAAGGCGGCTACAACATTGGCCGCGTTATCGCACGTCCGTTTATCGGCAACAAGCCGGGTGAATTCCAGCGTACTGGTAATCGTCACGATCTGGCCGTTGAACCGCCAGCCGCGACTGTACTGCAGAAACTGGTTGATGAGAAAGATGGCCAGGTGGTTTCCGTGGGTAAAATCGCGGACATCTACGCTAACTGTGGTATCACCAAAAAAGTGAAAGCCACCGGTCTGGATGCGCTGTTTGACGCGACCGTTAAAGAGATGAAAGAAGCGGGTGATAAGACAATCGTTTTCACCAACTTCGTGGACTTCGACTCTTCCTGGGGCCACCGTCGTGATATCGCCGGTTACGCTGCTGGGCTTGAGCTGTTCGACCGCCGTCTGCCTGAGCTGATGGAGCTGGTGGGAGAAGATGACATTCTGATCCTGACCGCTGACCACGGCTGCGACCCAAGCTGGACCGGCACTGACCATACCCGCGAGCACATTCCGGTACTGGTTTACGGCCCAAAAGTGAAACCCGGTTCTCTCGGCCACCGCGAAACCTTCGCCGATATCGGACAGACCATTGCCAGCTACTTCGGCACGTCACCGATGGACTACGGTAAAAACATGCTGTGATGATTTGGGCGGGAGATTCCCGCCCTTCGTACATTTTATTGAAAAGGATAAAACGATGGCTACCCCACATATTAATGCAGAAATGGGCGATTTCGCGGATGTAGTGCTGATGCCTGGCGATCCGCTGCGCGCTAAGCACATTGCTGAAACTTTCCTCGAAGACGTACGCGAAGTGAATAACGTGCGTGGCATGCTGGGCTTCACCGGAACGTACAAAGGCCGCAAAATCTCCGTAATGGGTCACGGCATGGGTATCCCGTCTTGCTCCATTTACACCAAAGAGCTGATCACCGATTTCGGCGTGAAGAAAATCATTCGCGTGGGTTCTTGCGGTGCTGTGCGCATGGACGTGAAACTGCGTGACGTGGTTATTGGCATGGGTGCATGCACCGATTCCAAAGTGAACCGTATGCGTTTTAAAGATCACGACTTTGCTGCTATTGCTGACTTCGGTATGGTGCGTAATGCGGTAGACGCAGCAAAAGCACTGGGCGTTGACGCGCGCGTCGGTAACATTTTCTCAGCTGACCTGTTCTACTCCCCGGACGGCGGCGAAATGTTCGACGTGATGGAAAAGTACGGCATCCTGGGCGTGGAAATGGAAGCGGCTGGCATCTACGGTGTTGCGGCTGAGTTTGGTGCAAAAGCGCTGACCATCTGTACCGTATCTGACCACATCCGCACGCATGAGCAGACGTCTGCTGCTGAGCGTCAGACCACCTTCAACGACATGATCAAAATCGCGCTGGAATCCGTTCTGCTGGGCGATAAAGAGTAAACCTCTCTTTCCTCCTCTCCGTGTGTGAGGATAAAGAGTAAGCCTCTCTTTCCTCCTCTCCGTGTGAGAGGATAAAAAGTAAGTCTCTCTTTCCTCCCTCTCCGTGTGTGAGGATAAAGAGTAAGCCTCTCTTTCCTCCTTCTCCGTATGGGAGGATAAAAAGTAAGTCTCTCTTTCCTCCCTCTCCCTGTGGGAGAGGGTTGGGGTGAGGGCATCAGACCGCACGGTTATTTGACCGCGTTAGCAATCCATGCCGACAGTTCTCTCAGCTCCGTTTCCTGCTCCGGGAAATCCACCAACAGCGCATCACACTCCTGTTGCAGCCTATCTGCGCGATACAGACAGCCCTGCAAACGTGCCGCCAGTGCCTCCAGCGGTGCCGGATTCAGGCTATCGGTAAACACCTGCGTACGCGTGATATGGCCTCTCTCAACGTCGAAGTGCAGCTCCACGCCGCCCCAGGTGAATCGCTCGTCCAGTAAATGCGAAAAAGCAGGTGCCTGACCAAAATTCCATTCCCAACTGCTCTGACGGGCAAACGTCTCGGCAAAATTCGGCAGATCGGGCGTGTTATCAGGGGAGATAATTTCGGCCTCCACGCGCTCGCCGTAGTGTTCAAAGAACGCCTCGCGTATGGCATCGCAGATCTGTTCGTGAGTGATGCCCGGCATTAACTCCACCAGATTCGCCACGCGACCCCGCACAGACGTAATCCCCTTAGCCTGTAGCTTTTTCTTATCAGGATTAAGGTAATTGGCCAGACGGCTCAAGTCAGCACTGAGCAACAGCGTCCCGTGATGAAATCCGCGATCTTTGGTTTCGCGATAAGCCGAGCCAGACACTTTTCGATCGCCTTCGCGGGTTTTCACCACCAGATCGTTGCGTCCGGAGGCTTCTGCATTGACGCCGAGTGAGTTCAGGGCTTTCAACACAATGGCCGTGGAGATGGTTTTATCGTACTCCGGTTTTCCGGCCATAAAGGTAAAACAGGTGTTGCCGAGATCGTGGAACACCGCGCCGCCACCGCTGCTACGACGGGCGAGGCGAACGTTATCCTCTTCCATACGTCGCGTATTACACTCTTTCCACGGGTTCTGCGCCCGCCCAATCACCACCGTGTCGGCGTTGCGCCACAGGAATAACACGCGTTGGGTGGCAGGCATCTGGCGGAAAATGCACTCTTCCACCGCGAGATTAAACCAGGGATCGTAAGAGTCAGAGATAAGCAGGCGTAACGTCGTCATGGCAGATTTCCTTTTCCGAATCGTTTGCCTACTTTACCATTAATCTTTCTTCTCGCTCTCTTCCTCTTCCGGCACCGATTTGCTGGCGGTGAGCAGGAACGGCGATTGCTGCCAGCGGGTGCGTTTGCCCTGCAACAGCGTGCGCGTCAGTACCACGCCGATTGCCAGCGAAAGCAGCAGCATCAGGCGCAATATATTGGTGGTGTTATCGACCTGTTTGGCCTCGGTCGCCAGCGTGTGAGTATCCAGCGTCAGGCGTAAATAGCCGAGCGGACCATTTTTGCCCTCAATGGGTTCGACAATTTGTTGGTTAAAATAGCCGCCCGCTTTTTTGCCGTCGAGCGCCAGACGGTCGCGAACATCAACGTGCTCGCCCGTGCGCGCAATCAACGCGCCTTGCTCGTCGTACACGCCTGCATCCAGAATTCGGCTATTTTCCGTAATCTGGCGCAATACCTGGCTGATGCGTTTATCGTCCGGCGTTTCGGTGCGCATCGCGGGCGCGATAGTGATCGTGACCTGGCGTGCCAGCGTTCGGGCCAACTCTTCGAGCTGCGGATTACGCTGTCGCTGGTGATTCTGGCTAAACCAGGACGCCCCTTGCATCAGTGCTACCAGCAGTGCGAGACATGAAAGAACAATCACTGCACGATGAAGCCGGAATTTCAGTTTTGCGCGAGCCATATTCCACCTGCTGAAAATTTACCGCTTAATGTTGCCAGAAGTGATGGTTACAAGGTAGCCTCATGCGTTATTTTCCCCCTGGAACCTTCCGGCGCGAACCAATTTACAGGAGCTTCAATGCCAAACATTACCTGGTGCGACCTGCCTGACGATGTCTCTTTCTGGCCAGGATTGCCGCTTTCTTTAAGTGGCGATGAGGTAATGCCACTGGATTACCATGCTGGCCGTAGCGGCTGGCTGCTGTACGGACGCGGGCTGGATAAGCAACGCCTTACCCAATACCAAACGAAACTCGGTGCCGCGATGGTGATTGTGGCGGCGTGGTGTATCGAAGATTATCAGGTGCTTCGGCTGGCCGGTTCTTTGACGCAGCGCGCAACCCGTCTGGCGCATGACGCCGGGCTGGACGTCGCCCCGCTGGGGAAAATCCCACATCTGAAAACGCCTGGCCTACTGGTGATGGACATGGATTCCACCGCTATTCAGATCGAGTGTATTGACGAGCTCGCTAAATTGGCCGGTAGTGGCGAACTGGTGGCGGAAGTGACCGAGCGTGCGATGCGCGGCGAATTAGATTTTGCCGCCAGCCTGAAGCAGCGCGTCGCCACGTTGAAAGGCGCTGACGCGAATATTCTGCGCCAGGTGCGTGACGAACTGCCGCTGATGCCCGGTCTGACGCAACTGGTGCTCAAGCTCGAAACGCTGGGCTGGAAAGTGGCCATCGCATCGGGTGGATTTACGTTCTTCGCGGATTATCTGCGCGACAAGCTGCGCCTGACGACGGTGGTTGCCAACGAACTGGAGATCATGGACGGGAAACTGACCGGCCAGGTGATCGGCGATATCGTGGATGCGCAGTACAAAGCCAACACGCTGATGCGTCTGGCGGAAAAATACGAAATTCCTGTCGAGCAGACCGTGGCCATTGGCGACGGGGCGAACGATCTGCCAATGATCAAGGTGTCGGGACTTGGCATCGCTTATCATGCCAAGCCTAAAGTGAATGAAAAGACGGAAGTGACTATCCGTCATGCTGATCTGATGGGCGTGTTTTGCATCCTGTCCGGCAGCGTGAATCACAAATAAAGAGGTAAACCATGGCGAAAGCTCCAAAACGCGCATTTGTCTGTAATGAATGTGGTGCGGATTATCCGCGCTGGCAGGGGCAGTGCAGCGCCTGCCAGGCGTGGAATACCATCACTGAAGTGCGTGGTGTGGCCGCTTCGCCAACGGTCGCTCGCAACGAACGCCTGAGCGGCTACGCGGGCAATGCAGGCATTTCTAAAGTTCAGAAACTTTCTGACATTAGCCTGGACGAAGTGCCGCGCTTTTCTACCGGATTCAAAGAGTTTGATCGCGTACTGGGCGGCGGCGTCGTGCCGGGCAGTGCGATTCTGATCGGCGGGAATCCGGGGGCGGGTAAATCCACGCTACTGCTACAAACGCTGTGCAGACTCTCAGAGCAGATGAAAACCCTGTACGTCACGGGCGAAGAGTCCCTGCAGCAGGTGGCGATGCGCGCGCACCGGCTTGGCTTGCCGACCGGTAATCTCAATATGCTCTCGGAAACCAGCATCGAGCAGATCTGCATGATTGCGGAAGAAGAGCATCCAAAGCTGATGGTGATCGACTCCATTCAGGTGATGCACATGGCGGACATCCAGTCCTCGCCGGGGAGCGTGGCCCAGGTGCGTGAAACCGCAGCCTATCTGACGCGCTTTGCCAAAACGCGCGGCGTAGCGATTGTGATGGTCGGCCATGTCACCAAAGACGGCTCGCTGGCTGGCCCGAAAGTGCTTGAGCACTGTATTGACTGTTCCGTGATGCTGGACGGCGATGCCGATTCCCGATTCCGCACGCTGCGCAGCCATAAAAACCGTTTCGGTGCGGTGAATGAGCTGGGGGTATTTGCCATGACCGAACAGGGGCTGCGTGAAGTCAGCAACCCGTCGGCGATTTTCCTGAGCCGCGGTGAAGAAGTCACCTCCGGCAGCTCGGTAATGGTGCTGTGGGAAGGGACGCGTCCGCTGCTGGTCGAGATCCAGGCGTTGGTGGATCAGTCGATGATGGGCAATCCACGCCGCGTCGCGGTGGGTCTGGAGCAAAACCGATTAGCGATTCTGCTGGCGGTGTTGCATCGTCATGGCGGTCTGCAAATGGCGGATCAAGACGTTTTCGTGAACGTCGTCGGCGGTGTGAAAGTCACTGAAACCAGTGCCGATCTGGCGTTGCTGCTGGCAATGGTGTCCAGTCTACGCAACCGACCTTTGCCGCAGGATCTGGTGGTATTTGGTGAAGTCGGGCTGGCCGGGGAAATTCGCCCGGTGCCGAGCGGGCAGGAGCGTATTTCTGAAGCGGCTAAACACGGCTTCCGTCGTGCGATTGTCCCCGCTGCCAATGTGCCGAAAAAAGTGCCGGAAGGGATGAAGGTTTTCCCCGTCAAAAAACTCTCGGATGCACTCAGCGTCTTTGACGACTTATAATTAACCCCGTCATACTTTATTTCCCGGCTGGGTCCGGCCGGGCAAATCCATTTAGCAGGAGGCTCTTGTGTCATCATTTGACTATCTCAAAACCGCGATCCGCCAGAAAGGCTGTACGTTGCAGCAGGTGGCCGAAGCTAGCGGCATGACCAAGGGCTACTTGAGCCAGCTTCTCAATGCAAAAATAAAAAGCCCCAGCGCGCAAAAGCTGGAGGCGCTGCACCGTTTCCTCGGGCTTGAATTCCCGCGGATGCAAAAGAATATCGGCGTGGTGTTCGGCAAGTTTTACCCGCTGCATACCGGGCATATCTATTTGATTCAGCGCGCCTGTAGCCAGGTCGATGAGCTTCATATCATCATGGGTTACGACGACACGCGCGACCGTGCTCTGTTCGAAGACAGCGCGATGTCGCAACAGCCGACCGTTTCCGATCGCCTGCGCTGGCTGCTCCAGACCTTTAAATACCAAAAAAACATTCGCATTCATGCCTTTAACGAAGAGGGCATGGAGCCCTATCCGCACGGCTGGGATGTCTGGAGTAACGGCATCAAAGCGTTTATGGAAGAGAAGGGGATTACGCCAAACTGGATTTACACCTCTGAAGAGTCTGATGCCCCGCAGTTCCGCGAGCATTTGGGCACTGAAACGGTGCTCATCGATCCTAAGCGTACCTTCATGAATATCAGCGGCGGACAGATCCGCGAAAACCCGTTCCGCTACTGGGACTATATTCCGACGGAAGTGAAGCCGTTCTTTGTGCGCACGGTGGCGATTCTGGGTGGGGAATCGAGCGGTAAGTCGACGCTGGTGAACAAGCTCGCCAATATTTTTAACACCACCAGTGCGTGGGAATATGGGCGTGATTACGTTTTTTCGCACCTTGGCGGCGACGAGATGGCGCTCCAGTATTCCGATTACGATAAAATCGCGCTGGGACACGCGCAGTACATTGATTTTGCGGTCAAATACGCCAATAAAGTCGCGTTTGTGGACACTGATTTTGTGACGACTCAAGCGTTTTGTAAAAAGTACGAAGGGCGCGAGCATCCGTTCGTACAAGCGCTGATTGATGAGTACCGCTTTGACCTGGTGATCCTGCTGGAAAACAACACCCCGTGGGTGGCCGATGGGATGCGCAGCCTGGGCAGTTCGGTCGACAGAAAAGAGTTCCAGACCATGCTGGTAGAAATGCTGCACGAAAATAACGTGGAGTTTGTGCATGTGGAAGAGTCAGATTATGACAACCGCTTCCTGCGCTGCGTTGAGCTGGTGAAAGGATTGATGGGCGAGCAGGGGTAAATTTTCCGCTAACCCCAGCCCTCTCCGAATGGGTGAGGGAGAAAGATACCCCGTGCGTTCCCTCTCCTGTTGGGAGAGGGTTAGAGTGAGGGAAAAATCACGCTCAGAACGCCACCACCACTTTCCCGCGCATATGCCCGTCCAGCACTTTGCGGTGCGCTTCCGTGATGCTCTCGACGCTTAAACCGTGCAGCGTTTCGCTGAGCGAACTCTCCACCACGCCGTTATCCACCAGCTTTGCCACCTCATTTAAAATCTCGCCCTGACGCGCCATATCCGCGGTCTGATACATGCTGCGGGTGTACATAAATTCCCAGTGCAGCGCGGCGGATTTTGACTTCAGCGCGTTTTGATCCAGCGGACGATCGTTCTCCACGATGCTGCAAATATGTCCCTGCGGTGCAATCAGATCGCTCACGGCAGCCCAGTGACCGTCGGTATCATTGAGAATGAAAATGTAATCCACGAATTTGATGTCGTGTTTCGCCAGTTCACCCTGGAGATCGCGGTAATTCACCACCAGATCCGCACCGCGATCGTAGCACCACTGCGCGGAATCGTCGCGAGATGCCGTCGCGATCACCTTAACGTTGCTGTTGTGCTTCGCAAACGGGATCGCCAGCGATCCCACACCGCCCGCTCCGCCGATAATCAGGAGCGTCTTGTCCGCACCGGCGTCCTGAATGTTCAGACGTTCAAACAAGCCCTCCCACGCGGTCAGGGCGGTTAACGGCAACGCGGCGGCTGACGCCCAGTCGAGACGGGTTGGTTTATGCCCCACAATTCGTGCGTCGATAAGCTGGTGGCTTGAGTTACTGCCTGGACGGGTGATATCCCCCGCATACCACACTTCGTCGCCGGGCTTGAATTGAGTGACGCCCGTACCGACGGCGTTGACGATCCCACTGGCATCCCATCCCAGTATACGCGGCGCTTTCAGGCCGGTTTTCGCGATACCGGCATGGACTTTTGTATCAACCGGGTTGATGGAGACAGCTTTCACTTCAACCAGAAGATCGTGTTCACCCGGTTGTGGCATGGGTTGCGTGATTTCAAGGAACGTTGAAGGTGCGTTCGGATTCACGGCGATGGCTTTAACTGACATGGTGAGCTCCTCATGAATGACGTTATGTTGAGGCTAGTCTATTCAGCCACCAGACGCGTGATAAGATGGACAATCAAGAACGAAGTGTTCGCTCAGGATGAACAGTATGTTTAAACAGCTTCAGGATATGGCCCTGTTTGCGCTGGTGGCGGAGATGGGCAGCTTTACTGCCGCCGCGCGTAAAGCGGGTTTACCGAAGTCCAGCGTCAGCCAGCGCGTGAGCCAGCTTGAGCAGCAGGTGGGAATTCGGTTGCTTAATCGCACCACGCGCAAGCTCAACCTGACGTTTGCGGGCGAGCACTATCTGGTGCATTGCCGTGAGATGCTGGCGGCGAGTGAACGCGCGGAATACGCCATTCAGCGCCTGCGTGATAATCCCAGCGGGCGACTGCGCATTACCTGTCCTGCGGGGATTGGAGCAACGCTGCTGGCGCATCTGAACGCTGATTTTCAGAGGCGTTATCCTGATGTGTCGCTTGAAGTCTGTATTTCTGACGATCTGCTTGATCTGGTCGAGTCAGGTTTTGACGTAGCTCTGCGCACCGGTAAGCCGCAAGATTCGTCATTGATTGGCCGCATGATTGGCCACTGTCCGCGCTATATGCTCGCGTCACCTGACTATCTGGCACGCTGTGAGCCGCTGGAACACCCGCGCCAGCTTGTTGAGCATCGTTGCATCACTCACAAAGCCTGGCCGGAGTGGCTGCTGCGCCGGGAAAGCGAAGACTATCGCCATTTGCCGGATAATACCCATATCAGCGATAACCTGGTGTATGCCCGAGAAAGCGCCATCGCGGGGGCGGGGATTACGCTGTTACCGGCTTTTTTGCTGGAAAATAAACGCGAGAATGGCGCGCTGGTGCAGGTGTTACCGGACTGGAACGTTGAGGGCAATGAGCTGTGGCTGGCATATCCGAGCCGCAAGCTGAACTCTCCCGCGCTGATGAGCTATGTGGATTTTGCGATGCAGTATGACGAGGTTAAACGGTTTTATGTGAGTGGGTGAGTGTCGTTGCGGTCTGATGCCCTCACCCCGGCCCTCTCCCACGGGGAGAGGGAGAACAGACTAAAAACGGCAACCGAAGTTGCCGTTTTGTTTTTACTTGGAGATACGTTTGTACTTGATACGCTTCGGCTCCAGCGCGTCTGCGCCCAGCGTGCGTTTCTTGTACTCTTCGTATTCGGTGAAGTTACCTTCGAAGAACTCCACTTTACCTTCATCCTGATAGTCCAGAATGTGGGTCGCTACGCGGTCAAGGAACCAACGGTCGTGCGAGATAACCATTGCACACCCCGGGAACTCCAGCATGGCGTTTTCCAACGCACGCAGGGTTTCGATGTCCAGGTCGTTGGTCGGTTCATCGAGCAGCAACACGTTACCGCCAACCTGCAGCAGCTTCGCCAGATGCAGACGACCACGCTCACCACCGGACAGTTCGCCGACGCGTTTACCCTGATCCACACCCTTGAAGTTGAAGCGGCCAACGTAGGCGCGGCTTGGCATCTCGGTGTTGCCGATACGCATGATATCTTGCCCGCCGGAGACTTCTTCCCAGACGGTTTTGCTGTTATCCATTGAATCACGGAACTGATCAACGGAGGCCAGTTTCACGGTCTCGCCAAGCGTAATCGTGCCGCTGTCAGGCTGTTCCTGACCGGACATCATGCGGAACAGCGTTGATTTACCCGCGCCGTTCGGGCCGATGATCCCGACAATTGCGCCTTTTGGCACGGAGAAGCTCAGGTCGTCAATCAGCAGGCGATCGCCGTAGGATTTACGCAGGTTGTTCACTTCAACGACTTTATCGCCCAGACGTGCTCCAGGTGGGATAAACAGTTCGTTGGTTTCGTTACGTTTCTGGTATTCGGAACTGTTCAGTTCTTCAAAGCGAGCCAGACGGGCTTTACCCTTAGACTGACGGCCTTTTGCACCCTGACGAACCCACTCCAGCTCTTTCTCAATCGACTTACGACGAGCCGCTTCCTGAGAAGCTTCCTGCGCCAGGCGCTGATCTTTCTGCTCCAGCCAGGAGGAGTAGTTGCCTTCCCACGGAATTCCTTCACCGCGGTCAAGCTCCAGAATCCAGCCTGCTACGTTATCGAGGAAGTAACGGTCGTGGGTGATTGCCACGACGGTGCCTTCGAAGTCGTGCAGGAAGCGCTCAAGCCACGCCACGGATTCCGCATCCAGGTGGTTGGTTGGTTCGTCGAGCAGCAGCATGTCTGGCTTTTCCAGCAGCAGACGGCACAGCGCGACGCGGCGGCGTTCACCACCGGAGAGTTTTTCAACTTTCGCGTCCCAGTCCGGCAGACGCAGGGCATCGGCCGCACGCTCCAGCTGTACGTTCAGGTTGTGACCGTCGTGCGCCTGGATAATTTCTTCAAATTTACCCTGTTGCGCCGCGAGCTTGTCGAAATCAGCGTCTGGCTCAGCGTACTTCGCGTACACCTCATCCAGACCTTTCAGCGCGTTAACCACTTCAGAAACGGCTTCTTCGATGGATTCACGTACCGTGTGTTCCGGGTTTAGCTTCGGTTCCTGCGGCAGATAACCGATTTTAAGACCAGGCTGTGGGCGAGCTTCACCTTCGATATCGGTATCGATGCCCGCCATGATGCGCAGCAGGGTGGACTTACCGGCACCGTTGAGACCCAGAACACCGATTTTTGCGCCCGGGAAGAAGCTCAGCGAGATATTTTTCAGAATATGACGTTTCGGCGGAACAACTTTGCCGACACGATGCATGGTATAAACGAATTGAGCCACGTGGACTTCGCCTCTTTTATAGTAGAGAAAATAGAATTCAGCTGCGAAGTGTAGCCTTTTTCAGTGGCTAATCCCAGCCAGGAACTCCGGGAGTGTTAAAACGCGCAAGAAAGGTAAAAAAGTGTCCGCAGCGTGGCGCGTTGTGGTACTCCTGGTTAGCATAAGTGAATGACATTTTTGACGTGGCAAGACGCTACAACTGAAATCAACAATATGAAGGAGAGCTTGTGGAAAAAGCCAAACAGGTGGTCTGGCGTCTGCTGGCTGCCAGCGTGTGCGTGCTGACGATAAGCAACGCCGCGCGAGCTGATTCACTGGATGAACAACGTAACCGCTATGCACAAATCAAGCAGGCGTGGGACAGCAAACAGATGGATACCGTGCAGGCCTTGATGCCCACGCTGAAAGATTATCCTCTGTACCCGTATCTTGAGTATCGTCAAATCACTGACGATCTGATGAACCAGCCGACGGTCACCGTCGCGAATTTTATTCAGGCAAATCCAACGCTGCCGCCCGCCCGCACGCTGCAATCACGTTTTGTGAACGAGCTGGCGCGACGTGAAGACTGGCGCGGTTTGCTGGCGTTCAGCCCGGATAAACCGGGAACGACGGAAGCGCAGTGTAATTATTACTACGCCAAGTGGAATACCGGCCAGGCCGAAGAGGCGTGGAACGGTGCGAAAGAGCTGTGGCTGTCGGGTAAGAGTCAGCCGAATGCCTGTGATTCACTGTTTGGCGCATGGCGCGCGTCCGGTAAACAGGATCCGCTGGCCTATCTTGAGCGCATCCGTTTGGCGATGAAAGCGGGCAATACGCGCCTGGTCACCACGCTCGCGGGGCAAATGCCGTCCGACTATCAAACCATTTCTACCGCCGTGATCCAGCTGGCGAACGATCCCAATTCTGTCATGACGTTTGCCCGTTCAACGGGAGCGACCGATTTTACCCGTCAGATGGCCGCTGTGGCCTTTGGCAGCGTGGCGCGCAATGACGTTGAAAATGCCCGGTTGATGATCCCGCAACTGATGCAGGTGCAGCAGCTAAATGACGATCAAACCCAGGAGCTGCGCGATATCGTGGCGTGGCGTTTGATGGGGACGGACGTCACCGATGAGCAAGCGCGCTGGCGTGACGACGCAATTATGCGCTCAAATTCCACTTCGCTGGTGGAACGTCGGGTGCGTATGGCACTGGGCACAGGCGATCGCCGCGGCTTAAATACCTGGCTATCACGTCTGCCGATGGATGCGAAAGAGAAAGACGAATGGCGCTACTGGCAGGCTGATTTGCTGATGGAACGCGGCCGCGAAGGTGAAGCGAAGGAGATCCTCCATTCTCTGATGCAGCAGCGCGGTTTCTATCCGATGGCAGCGGCGCAGCGACTGGGCGAAGAGTATCAGCTTAAAATCGACAAAGCGCCTGCGAACGCCAGCCCGGCACTGGTTCAAGGACCGGAAATGGCGCGTGTGCGCGAGCTGATGTACTGGAATATGGATAACACCGCGCGCAGCGAATGGGCCAATCTGGTCACCAGCCGCACGACGGATGAAAAGGCCCAGCTCGCACGCTATGCCTTTGATAATCGATGGTGGGATCTGAGCGTCCAGGCGACGATCGCCGGTAAGCTGTGGGATCATCTTGAAGAGCGTTTCCCGCTGGCCTATAAAGATCTGTTCGATCGTTACACCAGCGGAAAAGACATTCCGAAGAGTTATGCGATGGCGATTGCCCGTCAGGAGAGCGCCTGGAATCCAAAAGTACGCTCTCCGGTGGGGGCCAGCGGCCTGATGCAAATCATGCCCGGCACCGCGACACACACGGTGAAGATGTTTAACATTCCAGGCTACAGCAGCCCTTCACAGCTGTTGGAGCCGGAGACCAACATCAATATCGGTACTAGCTATTTGCAGTACGTTTATCAGCAGTTTGGTGAGAATCGCATTTTCGCCTCGGCAGCGTATAACGCTGGGCCTGGACGCGTGCGCACCTGGCTGGGTAACAGTGCCGGACGCATTGACGCCGTGGCGTTTGTCGAGAGCATTCCGTTCTCTGAAACGCGCGGCTATGTGAAAAATGTGATGGCGTATGACGCCTACTACCGCTACTTCATGGGGCAGAAAGATACTCTGATGAGCGATGCGGAGTGGCAGCGACGTTACTGATTGGCGTGGGTTGTGTTATGCTGTACTCGTCAAAGAGTACAATGGAAAAACGGCGGCATAACATGACCCAGAATTCCCCTTATTCATCGGCGATGGCCGAACAGCGTAATCAGGAGTGGCTTCGCTTTGTGGAGCTGCTTCGCCAGTCCTATGAACAGGATCTGCACTTACCCCTGATGCAGCTGATGCTCACGCCCGATGAACGTGAAGCGTTGGGCACGCGGGTGCGCATTATTGAAGAATTACTACGCGGTGAGATGAGCCAGCGCGAGTTGAAAACCGAGCTGGGCGCGGGCATTGCGACAATCACCCGCGGGTCTAACAGCCTGAAATCTGCACCGGTTGAACTGCGTCAATGGCTGGAATCAGTACTGCTGGGCGTTCAGCGATAAATCGCGTTGTGAAACGGACTTAACGCCAGAATAACAGCCTGATGGTACACGCTTGAACGCGTCAGTGCGCCAGCGGTAAACACGCCGATGGCTCCTTCTTTGCGGCCAATTTCATCAATGCCGGTGTAGCGTGACATCACCGGGCCGAGGGCTTCTCCTGCCCGTACTTTTTCCAGAATGATGGCGGGCAACGGCAGCGTTGCGGAACGGGCTTCTCCACGCTGCTCGCGGTTTTCAATCACTACCCAGCTAAACGTTGCGCCTTCGTCAATTCCCGCTTCAATCGCCACCCAAAAATCGGCTTCAGGGCGCAGCGCTTTTGCATTGATAACGCGATTTCGTGCGCCAGCCCGCGTTTCCTCACTGCCAAACGGCTGTTCAGGGACACCGCTCTCGACGGCGACAGCATCGATATGGCAGGATCCTTCGCCGAAGATCTCCTCAAATGCTCTTAGAATTGCCTGAATTTTGGCAGGATTGGTGGTAGCGGAGACAACCTGGTGCATAATTAAGCTCAGTTTAAAAAAAATTCATCGCAGTATAACGGAAAAATAGCATGTTACAGGTTTACCTTGTTCGCCACGGTGAAACGCAGTGGAACGCCGAGCGACGTATTCAAGGGCAGTCAGACAGTCCTCTCACCGCCAAAGGTGAGCAACAAGCGCGGCAAGTGGCGGAACGTGCCAGAACACTGGGCATCACGCACATCATTGCCAGCGATCTCGGTCGTACCCAGCAAACGGCACGCATTATTGCCGACGCTTGTGGCTGCGACATCATTCTCGACCCGCGTCTGCGCGAACTCGACATGGGCGTGCTGGAAAAGCGCCATGTTGATTCTTTGACTGACGAGGAAGAGGGCTGGCGTCGTACGCTGGTGAACGGTACGGAAGATGGCCGCATTCCTGATGGTGAATCCATGCAGGAGCTGAGCGTACGCGTGCAGGCGGCTCTGGCGGATTGCCTGAAGTTGCCGGAAGGCAGTCGTCCGCTGCTGGTGAGTCACGGTATTGCGCTGGGTTGCCTGGTCAGTACGATTCTTGGATTGCCAGCCTATGCGGAGCGCCGTTTGCGTCTGCGCAACTGTTCTATTTCCCGCATCGACTATCAGGAAAGCCCATGGCTTGCGTCTGGTTGGGTGGTGGAAATGGCAGGGGACATCTCGCATCTGGACGCCCCTGCGCTGGATGAGCTACAGCGCTAGCGGCGAATCGGAACCAGATATTCCATACGCAGATCGATTGGGCGTTCTTCCGGCTTCACATCGCTGGCCGGAAAGTAACGCTCAATGTCCTGACCTTTACGGCGGTTCAGATTCAGCATTGGCATGCAGGTTCCGTAAACGGTCAGGATGAATTCCTGAACGCCGGTGCCCAGTCCTTCATAGGTGAACATCACGTAGTCACCGCCTTCGATCACTACCGGTTTCGATCCCTGAATATAGCCATTGGCCATTTCTGGGGTGAGTGCGGTGGTGTAAAACACTTCCTGTTCGTCGTCTTTTTCCAGGCTTGGATGCGTCTGGTTCAGACCATACAGCAGCGGTGGAATGGCCGGTGCATGACTCAGGAAATCGCGCCAGAACTGCACTCGCATCTGATGACGGAATTCGGAAATCTGCTCCAGCGAACAGGTGTAGCTTTGCGTTGTGCCGATCAGGTGCGTTTCTGGCAGGGTGATAAACTCGTGCTTCGGCATGGCGAATTCACCCAGACGCAGCGGCGGACGCATGCCGAACGAGCTCCAGTCGGGCGAGCGGCGATAGAGCGCAGGCGTCAACGAGAACTGTTTTTTAAAGGCGCGGGTGAACGTTTGCTGCGAGTCAAAACGGTATTGCAGGGCAATATCCAGAATCGGACGTGCCGTCAGGCGCAGAGCGACGGCAGATTTTGACAGTCGACGCGCGCGAATGTAGGCACCGATAGCATGACCGGTGACATCTTTGAACATCCTTTGCAGATGCCACTTGGAATAGCCTGCTTTTGCCGCCACATTATCCAGTGACAATGGCTGGTCCAGATGACCTTCCAGCCAGGTAAGCAGATCGCGAATAATTCCAGCCTGATCCATATACTATCCTCATCCTTAAAACAGCAGGTGCCTGATAACAGGGTAGCGGATAATAGCATTTTTTGATGTTTTAGCATTCAGTGTTTTTTTTGCGCATTCATGCTTTTTGCCGCACATTATCGGGATGAATTTTATAATCCTGTGATCTTGCTAGGTTTTTATCTGGATTATTGAATAATCGCTTAATGCAATTTTAAAGAATGGTAACAATATGAAATACAAGACATTGATCTTCACCGCGCTGATGGTATTAGTCGGGCGCACCGCGCTCGCAGAAGAAGTTGGCTCCGTTGACACCGTATTTAAAGTGTTTGGCCCGGACCATAAAATTGTCGTCGAAGCGTTTGACGATCCCGACGTCAAGAACGTCACGTGCTACATCAGTCGCGCCAAAACGGGCGGCATTAAAGGTGGGCTTGGTCTGGCCGAAGATACGGCTGATGCGGCGATTTCCTGCCAGCAGGTGGGGCCGGTGGAATTAAGCGACAAAATCAAAAACGGTAAAGCGCAGGGCGATGTCGTGTTCCAGAAACGCACCTCTCTGGTGTTCAAAAAACTCCAGGTCGTGCGTTTTTACGATCCGAAGCGCAATACGTTAGCCTATCTGGCGTACTCGGATAAAGTGGTCGAAGGATCGCCGAAAAACGCGCTGAGCGCAGTACCGATTATGCCGTGGCGTTAATGCAGGGAATCACGATGCAGCAACCGTTGATTTGGCTGGTTGAAGATGAAAGTAGCATTGCCGAGACGCTCATTTACATGCTTTCTCAGGAAGGATTCGCCGTGAAAGCCTTTGAGCGTGGGCTTCCGGCGCTGGATGAAGCGCGCCGGCAGGCTCCGGCGCTGGCCATTCTTGACGTGGGGCTGCCGGATATCAGCGGTTTTGAGCTGTGTCGTCAGCTTCTGGCGCAGCATCCCTCGCTGCCGGTGCTGTTTCTCACGGCCCGGAGTGATGAAGTGGATAAACTGCTGGGCCTGGAAATGGGGGCGGATGACTACGTCGCTAAACCCTTTTCGCCCCGCGAAGTGTGCGCACGTGTCAGAACCATTCTACGACGAATGCAAAAGTCCGCTGCGCCTTTTGACATCGTCCGTATTGGTCAATTTGAACTTAACGAGCCTGCGGCGCACATCAGCTGGTGCGGTCACGCTTTGCCGCTCACACGGTATGAGTTTTTACTGCTGAAAACCCTTCTGAACGCGCCTGGCCGCGTTTTTTCTCGCCAGCAGTTGATGGACAAAGTGTGGGGCGATGAGGGCGATAGTTTTGATCGTACGGTCGATACCCATATCAAAACCCTGCGTGCCAAGCTGCGCGCCGTCAATGCCGAACTTTCACCCATCAGTACCCACCGCGGAATGGGCTACAGCCTGGGATTATACTGATGCGCATCGGTATGCGGTTGTTATTGGGCTATTTCCTGATTGTGGCGATTGCGGCATGGTTTGTGCTGTCGATATTTGTCCAGGAAGTGAAGCCAGGCGTGCGCAGGGCAACGGAAGGCACGTTGATTGATACTGCCACTCTTCTGGCACAGGTCGGGCGTGACGATTTGCTGTCAGGCTCTGCACATAATGGCCGACTGGCGCAGGCTTTCTCGCAGCTTCATCAGCGTCCGTTTCGCGCCAACATTGGCGGCATCCATAAAGTGCGCAACGAATATCATGTTTACATGACGGACGCCCAGGGCAGGGTGGTGTTCGATTCGTCCGGCAAAGCGCTCGGCGAAGATTATTCGCGCTGGAACGATGTCTGGCTTACGCTGCGTGGCGACTATGGTGCGCGTAGCACGCAAATTGACCCTGACGATCCGCAAAGCACCGTGATGTACGTCGCCGCACCGATTATCGACCACGGAAAGATTATCGGCGTGTTGTCGGTGGGCAAGCCAAACAGCGCGATGGCGCCGGTTATTCATCGCAGTGAGCGCCGCATTTTATGGGCTGGCGCGGCGCTACTGAGTATCGCTCTGCTGATTGGGCTGGTGGTAGCGTGGTGGATAAATCGCTCAATCAGTTCGCTGTCGCGCTATGCCGATTCGGTGACGACGGATACTCCACTGCCGTTGCCCGATCCGGGTAGTAGCGAATTGCGTAAGCTCGCACAGGCGCTGGAAAACATGCGCATTCGCCTCGAAGGCAAAAATTATATTGAACACTACGTTCACGCGCTGACCCACGAACTGAAAAGCCCGCTGGCGGCCATTCGCGGTTCGGCTGAAATCCTGGCAGAACAGCCACCGCCGCAGGTGGCCGCGCGTTTTGTCGATAATATTCTGGTGCAAAATGCACGCATGCAGTCGCTTGTTGAGAAGCTTCTCGAGCAGGCGCGGCTGGAGAATCGCGTGGAGATCACGCCGAGCCATGTGGATATCGATGCCCTGTTTACACGTTTGAGAGCGGCGCGCGCGGCGTTACTCGCCGCCAAAAATATCACCCTGACCGTGAAAAATTCTTTAACGGCAGTCGAAGGCGACGAGGATTTACTCGAACAGGCGCTCGGTAATCTGCTGGACAATGCGCTCGATTTTACGCCCGAAGGGGGACGCATTGAGCTTGCCGCCCGTGAGGTGCACAAAAAATTGCAGCTGAGCGTAACCGATAGCGGCAGCGGTATTCCTGAGTACGCACATACCCGCATCTTTGAGCGCTTTTATTCGCTCCCGCGTGAAAATGGGCTGAAAAGCAGCGGTCTGGGTCTGGCCTTCGTTCAGGAAGTTGCCCGTCTGCACCACGGCGATATTCAGCTTCGTAACCGCGAAGAAGGCGGTGTCGAGGCGTTACTGACACTTCACCGTCCCTTCACATAACTTCAAACTGACCGCACATAGCCTCGTTATTCTCCTTTTATCACAAAGGAGAAGGTCATGAAAAAATCCCCCCTGTTCTGGAAAGTCAGCACCCTCATTGGGTGCATCCTGCTATTACTCGTTCCGTTGTTTATGGTGAGTAACCTGATTTCGGAGCGCGCCAGCTATCGCGACGACGTGGAAGATACGCTACGGCAAAGCACCAGCGGGCCGCAGCAGCTTACCGGGCCGCTTATCGCCATCCCGGTAACCGAGATTTACTACAAAATTGAGGATAAAAAAGAGGTCGAACATAAGCGCAGTTATCTGCATTTTGTGCTGCCGGAATCCCTGGTCATCGACGGAAATCAGCAGGTGCAATCCAGGAGCATCGGTATCTATGACGGACAAATCTGGACCACCGATCTCAAACTCAAAGCGCAATTTAATACTGAAAAGCTGACGCGCTTAAAAGGCGAAACGATCACCCTTGGACAGCCATTTATTGTGGTCGGTGTGGGCGATGCGCGCGGGATCGGCGCGGTAAGTATCTCGAAAATCAACGGCGAAGCGCTAACTGTTGAACCCGGTTCTGGTGTTTCGGGCGAATTGCCGGGCATTCATATTCCGCTGAATGAAAATCACCTCGCGATGAAGACCCTTGCGCTGGACATGTCGCTGAGCCTTAACGGGACGGGCAGTTTTTCCGTCGTCCCGGTCGGGCGTAACAGCGAGCTAACGCTACGCAGTAACTGGCCGCATCCCGGTTTTATGGGTGATTACTTACCGGTTCAGCGCGAAATTAGCGCATCGGGTTTCCAGGCGCAGTGGAAAAGCAGCTGGTTTGCTAACAATCTTGAGAGCCTGTTTGGCGATCAAATTCAGCCTGAGTGGCGACATGTTCCAGCTTTTAGCGTGACCGTGGCGACGCCTGCCGACCAGTATCAACTGACCGACCGCGCCATCAAGTATGCCATTTTGCTGATCGCCCTGACGTTTATGGCGTTCTTTATCTACGAGACCTTAACCCATCTTCGTCTTCACCCAATGCAGTACCTGCTGGTTGGGCTGTCGCTGGTGCTGTTTTATCTGGTTTTGCTGGCGCTGTCAGAACACGTTGGATTCACGCCCGCCTGGATTATCGCAAGCCTGGTCGGCGCAATGATGAATGGGGTGTATTTGCAAGCGGTGCTTGAAGGCTGGAAGCGCAGTGCGGTGTTTATCCTGGCACTGTTAGGGCTTGATGCGGTGGTGTGGTTCTTGCTGCGCTCGGAAGACAGTGCGCTGCTGTTGGGGTCGGCCGTACTGGCGATTGCATTGTTTGCGGTGATGTATCTAACGCGTCACTTTGACTGGTATTCGCTTTCACAGTCAAAACGTAATCCACCAGACGGTGGCTCGCTTAAAGACACGGATGATGCGGCTTTACGGATCTGGAAATAAAAAAACGGCGCGTTAAGCGCCGTTTTTTACTGCGTTGACTGCGGGATTATTCCTGCAGATCGCCGCAGAAACGGTAACCTTCGCCATGGATCGTGGCGATGATTTCTGGCGTATCCGGCGTGGATTCGAAATGTTTACGAATACGACGGATAGTCACATCAACAGTACGGTCGTGCGGCTTCAGCTCACGGCCGGTCATTTTCTTCAGCAGTTCTGCGCGGGACTGAATCTTGCCCGGATTTTCGCAGAAGTGCAGCATGGCGCGGAATTCACTGCGCGGCAGCTTATACTGTTCACCGTTCGGGCTAACCAGCGAACGGCTATTAATATCAAGTTCCCAGCCGTTGAATTTGTAGCTGTCGACGCTACGGCGCTCTTCGCTCACCGTACCCAGATTCATGGTACGGGAAAGCAGATTGCGTGCACGAATGGTCAACTCACGCGGGTTGAATGGCTTGGTGATGTAGTCATCAGCGCCGATTTCCAGACCGAGGATTTTATCAACTTCATTGTCACGGCCCGTCAGGAACATTAACGCCACATTCGCCTGTTCACGCAGTTCGCGTGCCAGAAGAAGGCCGTTTTTACCTGGCAGGTTGATGTCCATGATGACCAGATTGATGTCATTTTCAGACAGGATCTGATGCATCTCTGCGCCGTCGGTCGCTTCAAAGACATCGTAGCCTTCTGCTTCGAAAATGCTCTTTAACGTGTTGCGTGTTACCAACTCGTCTTCAACGATAAGAATGTGCGGGGTCTGCATGTTTGCTACCTAAATTGCCAACTAAATCGAAACAGGAAGTACAAAAGTCCCTGACCTGCCTGATGCATGTCACAAATTAACATGACCGGCGTAACGTGACTAAAGTACGTAATTGCGTTCTTGATGCACTTTCCATCAACGTCAACAACATCATTAGCTTGGTCGTGGGTAGTTTCCCTCTGGACCCGACAGTGTCAAAAACGGCTGTCATCCTAACCATTTTAACAGCAACATAACAGGCTAAGTGACACCGGACACCCAATAAAACTACGCTTCGTTGACATATATCAAGTTCAATTGTAGCACGTTAACAGTTTGATGAAATCATCGTATCCTATTGCTAGCCTTTGTCACAAATTTTCAATAAACCAATTAGTTGCAGGTATTGATTAATAAACAACGCGAATCCAATTCGAAAAAGCTATCAATACAGGTATTATCATTAATAAACATACGGATAAGCAATATCTGTTAACATTTTTACCAATAATTCACCCACTGAACAGTTTAACGTTTTTAATTTATAGTGAAACGTTATTTCGGTGATTTGTGTTGCAATTTTGTAAATTCGTGCCGCGTAATATGTTGAGGTGGATCACACTTTCACCCGCTAACTGGTTAATAAGAGAACATAAATGCACTTGTCGATAGTGCTGGTTTCCCCAGCAAGAGCAGAGAATATTGGCGCCGCCGCGCGCGCGATGAAGACGATGGGATTCAACGATTTGCGGATCGTGGCGAGCGAAGCACACCTTGAGCCTGCCACGCGCTGGGTGGCGCACGGATCGGGTGAAATTATCGATAATATAACCACTTACGCGACGCTTGCCGACGCGTTGCATGATATTTCATTCACCGTCGCGACGACCGCGCGCAGCCGGGCAAAATTTCATTACTACGCCACGCCCGCTGAACTGGTGCCGATGTTAACGGAAAAAAGCGAATGGATATCGAAAGCGGCACTGGTTTTTGGCCGTGAGGATTCGGGCCTCACAAACGAAGAACTGGAGCTCGCCGATGTTCTGACCGGCGTGCCGATGGTGGCGGATTACCCGTCGCTCAATTTGGGCCAGGCGGTGATGGTCTATTGCTATCAATTAGCATCTTTAATGCAAATTGCCGCGCCTGCGTCGAGCAGCGTTGACGAAAACCAACTGCGTGCGTTACGTGTTCGCGCAGACGCGCTTCTGTCGCGACTGAATGTCGCGGACGATCAAAAAATGGTGGAGTGGTTACACCAGCGGTTAGGGCGTCTTGAGCAGCGAGACACCGCCATGCTGCACCGATTGCTTCATGATATTGAAAAAAAATTGGCAGAGTAAAATTCTAACATTTTAATTTAATATGGTTTATGAGTCGGATTATAAGGGTTTTAGCTGGTCTTATCTGGATGAAAATAAACGGCAAGCAGCGTGACTGAGAAGATGCGTAAATTGTGATCAAATTAGAAATTTATTGACTTAGGATACCGAATCCCTTAACCCTTAGGGATACAGGACAGACAGATAATAACGACAGAGAACACAACATCCATGAATCGCGTTAGCACCACCACCATTACAACAACCATCATCATTACCACAGGTAACGATGCGGGCTGACGCGTAACAGGAAAAACAGAAAAAAGCCCGCACCTAAACAGTGCGGGCTTTTTTTTCGGCTAAAGATTATGAGGTAATACCATGCGAGTCTTGAAGTTCGGCGGTACATCAGTGGCAAATGCAGAACGTTTTCTGCGTGTTGCCGATATCCTGGAAAGCAACGCCAGGCAGGGGCAGGTCGCAACCGTGCTTTCTGCCCCGGCGAAAATCACCAACCATCTGGTGGCGATGATTGAAAAAACCATCGGTGGTCAGGATGCCCTTCCGAACATCAGCGACGCCGAACGAATTTTTACCGAACTGCTTCAGGGGCTTGCTGATTTGCAGCCAGGTTTCCCACTCGCACCGTTAAAAGCATTTGTTGAGCAAGAATTCGCTCAAATTAAACATGTTCTGCACGGTATCAGCCTGCTCGGCCAGTGTCCGGACAGTATCAATGCTGCGCTGATTTGCCGTGGCGAAAAGCTCTCTATCGCCATCATGGCTGGCCTCCTCGAAGCGCGCGGTCACAAGGTGGCGGTGATTGATCCGGTCGAAAAATTGCTGGCCGTTGGACATTACCTCGAATCTACCGTGGACATTGCCGAATCCACGCGCCGCATTGCCGCCAGCAAAATCCCTGCGGATCACATGATTTTAATGGCGGGCTTTACCGCCGGTAACGAGAAAGGCGAGCTGGTGGTACTGGGCCGTAACGGTTCTGACTATTCAGCCGCCGTGCTGGCTGCCTGTCTGCGCGCCGATTGTTGCGAGATCTGGACTGACGTCGACGGCGTCTATACCTGCGATCCGCGTCAGGTGCCGGACGCAAGGCTGCTGAAATCAATGTCGTATCAGGAAGCGATGGAACTGTCGTATTTCGGCGCTAAAGTGCTCCATCCTCGTACCATTTCTCCCATCGCTCAATTCCAGATCCCGTGCTTAATCAAAAATACCGGTAATCCGCAAGCGCCCGGTACGCTGATTGGCGCCAGTCATGACGAAGACGATTTGCCCGTCAAAGGCATCTCTAACCTCAATAACATGGCGATGTTCAGCGTTTCCGGACCGGGCATGAAAGGCATGGTCGGCATGGCGGCGCGCGTATTTGCTGCGATGTCACGCAACGGCATTTCGGTGGTGCTGATCACCCAGTCCTCTTCCGAATACAGCATCAGCTTCTGCGTGCCGCAGGCGGATTGCCTGCGTGCCCGCCGTGCCCTGGAAGAGGAGTTCTATCTGGAACTGAAAGAAGAACTTCTGGAGCCGCTGTCGATTCAGGAACGTCTGGCAATCATCTCCGTGGTAGGCGACGGCATGCGCACTCTGCGCGGTATTTCCGCCAAGTTCTTTGCTGCGCTGGCTCGCGCCAATATCAATATTGTGGCCATTGCGCAGGGCTCTTCCGAGCGTTCGATTTCGGTGGTGGTGAGTAACGACGACGCTACCACTGGCGTGCGCGTTACCCATCAGATGTTGTTCAACACCGATCAGGTTATCGAAGTGTTTGTGATCGGTGTGGGCGGCGTGGGTGGTGCGTTACTGGAACAAATTAAGCGCCAGCAGGGTTGGCTGAAGAAAAAACATATCGATCTGCGCGTGTGCGGCTTGGCGAACTCAAAAGCGCTGCTCACCAACGTTCACGGGCTGAATCTGGAGAGCTGGCAGGCAGAGCTGGCAGAAGCCAAAGAGCCGTTCAATCTGGGTCGTCTGATTCGTCTGGTGAAAGAGTATCACCTGCTTAACCCAGTGATTGTCGATTGTACTTCTCATCAGGCGGTGGCCGATCAATACGCTGATTTCCTGCGCGAAGGCTTCCATGTGGTGACGCCGAACAAAAAGGCCAACACCTCGTCGATGGATTATTACCATCAGCTGCGCACCGCTGCCAGCAAATCGCGCCGCAAGTTCTTATATGATACCAACGTGGGTGCGGGTTTACCGGTCATCGAGAACCTGCAAAACCTGCTGAATGCGGGTGATGAACTGCAGCGTTTCTCCGGCATTCTCTCTGGCTCGCTGTCGTTTATCTTCGGCAAGCTGGATGAAGGCATGAGCCTGTCAGAAGCGACCCGCACCGCGCGCGAGTTAGGTTATACCGAACCTGACCCGCGTGACGATCTGTCCGGTATGGACGTGGCGCGCAAGCTGCTGATCCTCGCGCGTGAAACCGGGCGCGAGCTGGAGCTTTCTGACATCGTTATCGAACCCGTGCTGCCAGCAGGATTTGATGACAGCGGCGATGTCGCGTCATTTATGGGCCGTTTGTCGCAGCTTGACGATGACTTTGCCGCTCGCGTAGCGAAAGCCCGTGATGAAGGCAAAGTATTGCGCTATGTTGGCAATATTGAAGACGACGGCGTGTGCCGCGTAAAAATTGCTGAAGTGGACGGTAACGATCCGCTATTCAAAGTCAAAAATGGCGAAAACGCACTCGCGTTTTACAGCCACTATTATCAGCCATTGCCGCTTGTGCTTCGCGGTTACGGCGCAGGGAACGATGTCACTGCAGCGGGCGTGTTTGCCGATCTGCTCCGTACCCTGTCATGGAAGTTAGGAGTTTAACATGGTCAAAGTTTATGCCCCGGCTTCCAGCGCCAATATGAGCGTCGGATTTGATGTGCTGGGTGCGGCGGTTGCGCCGGTCGACGGGTCGCCGCTGGGCGATACGGTAACGGTTGACGCCGCCGACAGTTTTAGCCTCACGAATGTGGGCCGTTTCGCCAGCAAGCTGCCGCCCGAACCGCGCGAAAATATTGTTTATCAGTGCTGGGAGCGTTTTTGTCAGGAAATTGGCAAGAACGTGCCCGTCGCGATGACGCTTGAAAAAAGCATGCCAATTGGTTCCGGTCTCGGTTCCAGCGCCTGTTCAGTCGTTGCTGCACTGGTGGCGATGAACGAATATTGCGGCAAGCCGTTGAATAACAACCGCCTGCTGGCGCTGATGGGCGAGCTGGAAGGGCGTATCTCCGGCAGCATTCATTACGATAATGTCGCACCGTGCTTCCTCGGCGGTATGCAGCTGATGATCGAAGAGAACGGCATTATCAGCCAACAGGTGCCTGGCTTTGACGAGTGGCTATGGGTGCTGGCGTACCCGGGTATTAAAGTGTCGACCGCCGAAGCGCGTGCGATTTTACCCGCGCAGTACCGCCGTCAGGATTGCATCGCGCACGGTCGTCATCTGGCAGGCTTCATTCACGCCTGTTATACCCGTCAGCCTGCGTTGGCGGCGAAGCTGATGAAAGACGTCATCGCCGAGCCGTATCGCACCAAACTTCTGCCGGGCTTCACTGAAGCGCGTCAGGCATCGCTGGATATTGGCGCGCAGGCGTGCGGTATTTCCGGCTCCGGCCCGACGCTGTTCGCATTATGCGATAAGCCTGATACCGCGCAGCGCGTGGCGGACTGGCTGGCGAAAAACTACCTGCAAAATCAGGAAGGCTTTGTTCATATTTGCCGGCTGGACACGGCAGGCGCACGAGTACTGGGATAATTGATGAAACTCTACAATCTGAAAGATCATAACGAACAGGTCAGCTTCGCGCAGGCGGTGACTCAGGGCCTGGGCAAAAATCAGGGGCTGTTCTTCCCGCACGACTTGCCGGAATTTAGCCTGACTGAAATCGATGAAATGCTGAAGCAAGATTTTGTCAGCCGCAGCGCCAAAATCGTCTCCGCATTTATTGGCGATGAAATTCCGCAAGCTGAGCTGGAAGAGCGTGTTCGCGCGGCGTTTGCGTTCCCGGCTCCGGTAAAATCGGTTGAGCCGGATATCGGCTGTCTGGAGCTGTTCCACGGCCCAACGCTAGCGTTTAAAGACTTTGGCGGCCGCTTTATGGCGCAAATGCTGACGCACATCAGCGGCGATAAACCGGTCACTATCCTGACTGCGACGTCCGGTGACACCGGCGCGGCTGTGGCTCACGCGTTTTACGGTCTGAAAAACGTGCGCGTGGTGATCCTCTATCCGCAGGGCAAAATCAGCCCGCTGCAGGAAAAACTGTTCTGTACGCTGGGCGGCAACATTGAAACCGTCGCTATCGACGGTGATTTTGATGCTTGTCAGGCGCTGGTGAAACAGGCGTTTGATGACGAAGAGCTGAAAGTGGCGCTGGGCTTAAACTCCGCCAACTCCATTAACATCAGCCGCCTGCTGGCGCAGATTTGCTACTACTTCGAAGCGGTCGCGCAACTCCCGCAGGAAGCGCGTAATCAGCTGGTGATCTCCGTCCCAAGCGGTAACTTTGGCGACCTGACTGCAGGTCTGCTGGCGAAATCCCTCGGGTTGCCAGTCAAGCGTTTTATCGCGGCCACCAACGCCAATGATACGGTTCCCCGTTTCCTGAAAGACGGCAAATGGACGCCAAACGCGACCAAAGCGACCCTCTCTAACGCGATGGATGTGTCACAGCCGAACAACTGGCCGCGTGTAGAAGAGCTGTTCCGCCGCAAAATCTGGCGTCTGAGCGATCTGGGTTATGCCGCCGTTACCGACGAAACCACCAAAGCGACGATGCGCGAGCTGAAAGCGGTGGGGTACATCTCTGAGCCGCATGCGGCGATTGCGTACCGCGCGCTGCGTGACCAGCTCAATCCAGGTGAATACGGCCTGTTCCTCGGCACTGCGCATCCGGCAAAATTTAAAGAGAGCGTCGATGAGATTCTGGGTGAATCGCTGCCGCTGCCAAAAGAGCTGGCGGACCGTGCCGATCTGCCGCTCCTGTCTCACTCTTTGCCTGCGGATTTTGCCGCGTTGCGTAAGCTGATGATGACGCGCGGATAGTTTTATCACGCGATGATTCAGGCCGGAGGATATCCGGCCTTTTTTATGCCCAAATACGGAGAAAATAAGGAGAGATCGTGTGGGAAAAAAGCAGGAATTCCCAATAAATGCGCCCACTTAGAGAATAGGATTGCAGAGGATAACAACCCGCATACTCCTCACGTAATCTCCTTTCATCGGCCCGTGTTGGGCAAGAATGAGAAGGAGTACCCGATGTCTAAACTGAAACCTGCTTTGCTTGCACTTTCACTGATGCTGGTGGCTCCCACGGTTGTGCAGGCAGCCGACATCACGCTAGTACCCGCCGTAAAATTACAGATTGGCGATCGAGACGATCGGGGTCACCACTGGGATGGCGGCCGCTGGCGCGACAATGACTGGTGGAAATCGCATTACGAGTGGCGAGATAACCGCTGGCATCCGCATGACGGTCACCGGGATCGTCATGATAATCGCCGTGATAAACATCATGACGATCGTGGACACGGTCCGGACTGGAAGCATCGCTGATTGTTCTGCTTCCTCTCTCCCTAAAAGGGGCGTGAGGGAAAACGGGCGCTGAAGCGTTTCTCAGTATTGCATCGTGGCGAAAAGCCCCTCTCCCTGTGGGGAGAGGGTTAAGGTGAGGAACTGAATTACTGCTCGTGGCGCTTAAACACCAGCTCGCCTTTCTCGGACGCTTCGCCGTCAAAGAAATAGCCTTCACTGTTAAATGCGGTGAGTTGCTCAGGTTTTGTCAGACGATTTTCAATGATGTAACGGCTCATCAGCCCGCGTGCTTTTTTGGCGTAGAAGCTGATGACTTTGAATTTGCCATTTTTCTCGTCGAGGAAGACGGGTTTGATAATCTCCGCATTCAGCTTTTTCGGCTTCACGGACCGGTAATATTCATCGGATGCCAGGTTGATGACGATAGTGTCACCCTGGGCTTTCAGCGCGTCGTTAAGCTTCTCTGTGATGATATCGCCCCAGAAATGGTACAGATCTTTGCCTTTGGCATTTTCCAGGCGAATGCCCATCTCAAGACGGTACGGCTGCATCAAATCCAGCGGGCGCAGCACGCCGTACAGACCCGATAACATGCGCAGATGCTGCTGGGCGAAATCAAAATCGGCCTCGCTGAATTCTTCCGCCTGCAAGCCGGTGTACACGTCACCTTTGAACGCGAGGATCGCCTGACGGGCATTTTTCGGCGTGAAATCCGGCTGCCAGTCGTGGAAACGGGTGGCGTTGAGATCGGCGAGTTTGTCGCTGATGCTCATCAACTTGCCAATTTGCGGGGCGGAGAGTTTGCGCGCCTCGCGAATCAGCTGTTGTGAATGATCCAGCAGTTCGGGCTGGGTATAGCGCTCGGTGGCGAGCGGGCTCTGGTAATCGAGCGTTTTTGCAGGTGAAATCAGAATCAGCATAACCAGTCCTTGCAGGAAATTTAGTGCGACTTTAGCAAAAAATCCGCTTCAGTTGATCGATGGCTGCTATTGCCGTGGCAAATCATCCCAGGTGCCCGGCGCAATTTGTGACTTGATGTCGGGGTAACGAGCCGCGTCAAACACCGGTTTTAGCCCCAGCTTACGCTGGCGTAAATAGTCGCTGGCGATAAGCGCGACAACTGGAGACAGCAGCAAAATGGCCGTCAGGTTAGTGATCGCCATCAGCGCCATAATCACGTCCGCCAGTTGCCAGACCAGCGGTAGGCTAAGCATCGACCCAACCAGCACCATTCCAGCGATCCCAACCCGCAGCAGCCATAACGCTTTGCGCGAATCAAAACGCAGAAAAATCAGGTTAGTTTCAGCATAAATATAATTGGCGACAATCGAGCTGAACGAAAATAGGATCACGATAAGCGACACAAAACCTGCGCCCCAGCCACCGGCAAGATTCACCAGCGCCTGCTGAACAATCTGAATACCTTCTGGACTGCGGGTATGCGTTACAGGGCCCGCGAGCAGCACAATCATGGCGCTGGCGGAGCAGATAATGATGGTGTCGACGAATACGCCAATCATCTGCACGATACCTTGCGCGGCAGGGTGCGGGGGCCATGAGGCCGCTGCGGCAGCGGCATTCGGTGTGGAACCCATTCCGGCTTCGTTAGAGAACATGCCGCGCTGAAAACCCGCCGTCAGCGCCTGGCTCAGGGTATATCCCAGCGCCCCTGCTGCGGCTTCTCGCCAGCCGAAAGCGGCTTTGAAAATGGTGGCGATCACATCCGGAAGCTGGTCAAGATGCATGGCGGTAACGACCAGGCTGGTGCTGACCCACAACAGCGCTATCACCGGCACCAGCCACTGCATCAGGCGTGCAACGCCTTTGATGCCTGTCACGATGACCATCAGGGTCGCGGCAGCCAGCATCGCGCCGGTTATCCATTCCGGGAAATCAAACGCGTAGCGCAGAGCGTGCGCCACCGAGTTGGCTTGTACCGTGTTGAAAATAAGACCATAAGCGATGAGTAGCAAAACAGAAAACAGCACGCCCATCCAGCGCATACCCAGGCCGCGCGACATATACCAGGCCGGGCCACCGCGAAACTGACCGTGCCGATCCCGCTCTTTGTAGAGCTGCGCCAGCGAGCATTCGGCAAACGACGTCGCCATTCCGATAAGCGCCGTGACCCACATCCAGAACACGGCTCCCGGGCCGCCTGCGCCAATGGCTAACGCCACGCCCGCCAGATTCCCGCTGCCAACGCGGGCGGCGAGGCTGGTGCAGAGCGCCTGAAAAGAGGTTAATCCATCGGGTTGCGGGGTGACGCTATTTTTCAGACTTTTACCAAACTGGCGAATATAGCGAAATTGAATAAAACCGCTGCGTACCGTGAACCATATTCCGGCTCCCAGCAGCAAATAGATCATCACTGAGCCCCACAGGACCTCATTGATAAAGGAAAAGAAATCAGGCATTAACGTCCCTCTTGTTGATGCCACTGCTTACCCGTCATACTTCAAGCCGCAGGTGCGTTGGCTGCGCTCGTTCACCCTGGTCACTTACTCAATGTAAGCCCCTGGGGGATTCGCTCGCTTGCCGCCTTTCTGCAACACGAATTATTTTGGGTAAGTACAAATCGAGAGCCTGTTGTTAATTAGCAGGCTGTTAATATTCGGAGTTTATCATACTATCCGTTAGCGCACTGTCTGCGGTTGCGCTGCTATTCCGTCGTGTTATCATCAGGGCAGACCGGTTACATCCCCCTAACAAGTAAACCTGTCATTTTTCCGTTGCTGGCATGCTGTCGGTGGCGTGAATTATCCAGGGCACGTAAAAAGAGAAAGACTATCATGACGGATAAATTGACCTCCCTTCGTCAGTTCACCACTGTCGTAGCTGACACCGGAGATATCGCGGCAATGAAGTTGTACCAGCCGCAGGATGCCACAACTAACCCTTCTCTGATTCTTAACGCCGCACAGATTCCTGAGTACCGCAAACTGATCGACGAAGCTGTCACCTGGGCGAAAGGCCAGAGCAACGATCGTGCGCAGCAGGTTGTGGACGCGACTGACAAACTGGCTGTAAACATCGGTCTGGAGATCCTGAAACTGGTTCCGGGCCGTATTTCTACCGAAGTTGACGCACGTCTGTCCTACGACACCGACGCGTCAATCGCCAAAGCCAAACACCTGATCAAACTGTATAACGATGCTGGCATCAGCAACGATCGCATTCTGATCAAACTGGCATCCACCTGGCAGGGCATCCGCGCTGCAGAACAGCTGGAAAAAGAAGGTATCAACTGTAACCTGACGCTGCTGTTCTCCTTCGCTCAGGCGCGTGCTTGTGCTGAAGCCGGCGTGTACCTGATTTCTCCGTTCGTGGGCCGTATCATGGACTGGTACAAAGCCAACACCGACAAGAAAGAGTTCGCACCAGCGGAAGATCCAGGCGTGATTTCCGTGAGCGAAATCTACCAGTACTACAAACAGCACGGCTATGAAACCGTCGTTATGGGCGCAAGCTTCCGTAACGTGGGTGAAATCATTGAGCTGGCTGGCTGTGACCGCCTGACCATTGCCCCTGCACTGCTGAAAGAGCTGGCAGAGAGCGAAGGCGCGCTGGAGCGTAAACTGTCTTACACCGGTGAAGTGAAAGCGCGTCCAGAACGCATCACTGAATCCGAGTTCCTGTGGCAGCACAACCAGGATCCAATGGCTGTAGACAAACTGGCGGACGGTATCCGTAAGTTTGCTGTTGACCAGGAAAAACTGGAAAAAATGATCGGCGATCTGCTGTAATCATTCTGCGTGACCGGGCCTCCGGTCACGCGACTTCTTTCATACCCTGTCTGAATTCCCCCTCTGCGTGTATCATTCCCGTTAATCAGTATTGTTTGAATGGAAATGGATATGAATACATTACGCATCGGCTTAGTGTCGATTTCTGACCGCGCTTCCAGCGGTATTTACGAAGATAAAGGCATTCCGGCTCTGGAAGCCTGGCTGGCGACAGCGCTCACGACGCCTTTTGAAATCCAGACGCGCTTAATCCCGGATGAGCAGGCGATCATTGAGCAGACGCTTTGCGAGCTGGTGGATGAGATGAGCTGCCACCTGGTGCTGACCACGGGCGGAACAGGCCCGGCGCGCCGTGATGTCACCCCAGATGCAACGCTGGCGATTGCCGATCGCGAGATGCCAGGGTTTGGCGAACAGATGCGCCAGATCAGCCTGCACTTTGTCCCGACGGCGATCCTGTCCCGTCAGGTTGGCGTGATTCGTAAGCAGGCGTTGATTCTGAATTTGCCTGGCCAGCCGAAGTCGATCAAAGAGACGCTGGAAGGCGTGAAAGCGGAAGACGGCAAAGTGGTCGTCGCGGGGATATTCGCCAGTGTACCGTATTGTATACAGCTGCTTGATGGGCCCTACGTCGAAACCGATCCGCAAGTGGTAGCAGCATTTCGGCCTAAAAGCGCAAGGCGCGAAACAATATCCTGAAATTAGCCCATCTGTGACATAAGCTACAGCTGGAATAGCGTGTTGATAGATTTACGGTATAGTAATTTTTTCTTTACGATCACTGTAAAATTAAATCAACAACGCTGGAAAGGTTTGCTATGTCACATTACACCCGGCCTCTGAATCGTCAGGACTACAAAACGCTTACGCTCGCTGCCCTTGGCGGCGCGCTGGAGTTCTACGATTTCATCATTTTTGTCTTTTTTGCTGCCGTTGTGGGGGAACTGTTCTTCCCGGCGGATATCCCGGAATGGCTGCGCCAGGTTCAGACCTTCGGCATTTTTGCGGCAGGTTATCTGGCGCGTCCGCTCGGCGGCATTATCATGGCCCACTTTGGCGATCTGGTCGGGCGTAAAAAAATGTTTACCCTCAGCATCCTGCTGATGGCCGTGCCAACGCTGGCCATTGGTCTGCTGCCGACGTACGCCACGATGGGTATTCTTGCCCCTGTTTTACTGCTGCTGATGCGTATTTTGCAGGGCGCGGCGATCGGCGGAGAAGTCCCAGGCGCATGGGTTTTTGTGGCTGAACATGTGCCTGCGCGTCGCATCGGGATCGCGTGCGGAACATTAACCGCGGGTCTGACCGTCGGGATTTTGCTCGGCTCCGTCGTCGCGACGCTCATTAACACCAGTATGACGACGCAAGCGGTGCATGAGTGGGGCTGGCGTATCCCGTTCCTGCTCGGTGGTGCGTTTGGTCTGGTGGCGATGTATCTCCGCCGCTGGTTGCAGGAAACCCCTATCTTCCTTGAAATGCAGCAGCGTAAAGCCCTGGCGCAAGAACTGCCGGTGAAATCTGTTGTGGCGCATCACAAGAAAGCCGTGGTGATTTCCATGCTGCTGACCTGGCTGCTGTCCGCCGGGATTGTGGTGGTGATTCTTATGTCGCCCGTCTGGCTGCAAAAACAGTACGGCTTTGCCCCCGCGGTCACGCTGCAGGCGAACAGCATCGCGACCATCATGCTGTGCTTAGGCTGTTTGATTGCCGGTGTGGCGGCGGATCGCTTTGGCGCGAGCCTGACGTTTATCGTCGGCAGCCTGTTACTGGCGGGATCAAGCTGGGCGTTCTATCACCTTGCTGGGAGCCATCCGGAACAGCTTTTCCTGCTGTATGGTGTGGTAGGGCTTTGCGTGGGCGTCGTGGGCGCTGTGCCGTACGTTATGGTACGCGCGTTCCCGGCAGAAGTGCGATTCACCGGCATTTCGTTTTCGTACAACGTCTCCTACGCCATCTTTGGCGGTCTGACACCGATTGCCGTCACGCTGCTGATGGGCGTGTCGCCGATGGCTCCGGCCTGGTATGTGCTGGCGCTGTCACTGATGGGGCTGGCGTTAGGGATTTGGTTGCGCGGTGAGCGCCATCAGCTGATGGCGCATACACCAGTTAGTGAGGGGTAAAACTCAGGATGATGTTGTCATCCGGGATTTGCGTGAAGTTTTTAATCAGTTCGTGATAATCCGCCAGCGGATCGACGTCATTGAAGAGCGTTGGGTAGAAAATTTTGCTCAACGCTTCAATGGCAATAATGTTGTACGGATTGTTATAGAAGTGATGATACAGCGCGCCGGTATGCCCTTGCGCCACGGCCGGAATGCTGCTCACTCCCTGGCGTGACACCAGCGCGTTAAAGGCCGCAGCAACATCGCTTTCCGCCACGTTGTAGCCAAACGGAATAATCGCCGTGCCTTTGGCCGGGCGTTTTGAACCGGTCATCAGGTAATAATCGGGGTTCAGAGAGATAATCTTTTCAACCGAGACATTTCCGCTCGCACCCGGCAGCAACTGTGAACCGATATTCACACCGCCAGCCGCTTCAACCAAACCGCCCCAGCCGTTGCGCGCATGGGTAAAGCAGCAGCCGTTATCCAGCCCGGCAACGCCTGCGATCGGCTCGATGAACACCAGCGGTTTTTTCGCAACTTTAGCCAGGCGCTGGTGAATCTTGTCGAGACGCTGCTGATAGAAATCAATATACGCCTGCGCACGCTCGCGTTGCCCCAACACTTTACCCAGCAGGGCAATGCTCGGAACGGTGTTTTCAACCGGGTGCAATTCGTAATCCACAAAGACCACGGGGACGTGTAGCGCCTCAAGCTTCGCTAATACGCCGCTCTGCACCAGCGACGGTTTGGCGCGGAGCTGGGCAATCATCAGGTCCGGCTGGCGAGAGATCACCGTTTCAAGATCCACATTCCCCTGATCGGAGAATTTCATATCGAGGATTTTTTCTGCTTCCGGCCATTTGCGCTTCAGCACGTTCCAGGTTTCAGTGTCCTGTTTTTTCGGCAGATTATTCCACGCCACGACGTTAGCAAACGGGTTGTCGCGCTCAAGCATCGCCAGCGTCAGGATATCGCGGCCATCCTGTAAAATGATGCGCTGCGGCGCCTGTGGGATCGTCACCGTGCGGTTATCAATATCGTTCACCGTCACCGGCCAGTCTTGCGCCATCGCCAGCAGCGGTGAGAGCAGCAGCGCTGCGCCGAGTAATGCCTTCTTAAGTGTCATTATTTCCCCGTCATTCCTTTATTTTTATGTTGTTAACCCATCGACCACCACATGCGGTAGCCCTTGCGAACACGTTTCCACGCGCCCCTGCACGCCATACACCGTCGCCAGATTTGCGGGGGTGACGACCTCTCCCGGAATACCGCTGGCAATCAGCGCACCGTTTTTTAACATCACCGCATATTGCGCGTGGCGCAGCGCAATGTTGATGTCGTGAATCACCACGACGGTGACGATATTGCGCTGTCGTGTTTCACGGGCAACGATATCCATAACGTGAAACTGATAGTTGAGGTCGAGCGCGCTAAGCGGTTCATCCAGTAGGAGTAAATCAGGCTGACGGATCAGCGATTGCGCCAACCCGATCAGCTGTTTTTGGCCGCCGGAGAGCTGGTCGAGATAGCTCATCGCCAGATGCGAGACGCCGAGTTTATGCAAAATGTCATAAGCTTCTTGTTCGGCATTGCCGTGGGTGTCGCCGCCGCTGGCGCGGCGCGCAACGATCACCGATTCCAGGGCGTGCAAATGCACTCCTGCCGGAAGCGACTGCGGCAAATACACCACTTTTTGCGCACGCTTTGCGGGCGGCAGGGTCATCAGATCCTCACCGTTGAGGGCGATTTTGCCTTGCGCCGGATTGAGATCAGCCAGCGCGCGCAGCAGCGTTGATTTCCCCGAACCGTTGGGCCCTAGCAGGGCGGTGATTTTGCCGCGCGGCAGCAGCGGGGTGGTAAGCCCGTCGATGATTTTCTTTTTGCGATAACCGGTGTGCAGATCGGTAACGAGTAAACCGTCCATCAGAGCGTTCCCCGGTGGCGAATAATAATGCTCAGGAAGAAAGGCACGCCGACCAGTGACGTGACAATCCCGACGGGAATGATGACGCCAGGCACGATATTTTTAGACAGCACGGAGGCCAGGGAAAGCACCAGCGCGCCGATCAGCATACTGCCCGGCAGGTAAAAGCGGTGATCTTCACCAAACATCATGCGGGAAATATGCGGGGCGACAAGACCGATAAAGCCGATCGGGCCGACAAAGGCCACCGTCAGAGCCGAAATGATGCTGATGCGCAGCAGGGTGGTGAGCCGCAGTTTGCGCACGTTGATGCCAAAGCTGACGGCGCGATCTTCCCCCAGACGCAGGGCGGTAAGCTTCCACGCGTTTTTCAGCGAGAGCGGGACGACAATCAGCAGCACCACGACCAGAATCGCCAGTTTCTCCCACGATGCGCGTGCCAGGCTGCCCATCGTCCAGAACACTAGCCCCTGTAAGGTGTCTTCGCTGGCGACAAACTGCAGAATCGAAATTAATGCATTGAACGTGAACACCAACGCGATACCAAACAGCACCACGCCGGATGTGGCGACGCGTGTCCAGCGGCTGATACCGTCGAGAATAAAGCAGGCCATCAGTGCAAAAACAAAAGCGTTAACGGAGATAAACCACTGGTCGGGAATGCCAGGAATCCCTACGCCAAGGATGATCGCCAGTGCGGCACCAAACGAGGCGGCAGAGGAAACGCCCAGCGTAAATGGGCTGGCGAGGGGGTTATTCAGGATGGTTTGCATCTCGGCACCGGCTAAACCCAACGCCAGACCGACGACCACCGCCATGAGCGCGAAAGGCAGCCGTAAATCCCAGACGATCACGCGGGTGCCCGCGTCAGCGGAGGCGGCATCAAACAGCGTGTGCCAAAGCGTGGCGACGGAAATTCCGGACGGGCCGAGGGTAAAATCAAGCAGCAGCGAGAGCAGGATCAGCAGCAGGAGAACACCGCCGAGGATAAAGCGCCGCAAGATGATTTTCTTGTAATGCGACGCGACAGCGGCACCGTCAGGATTAGCCTTGGTGGCTAAAATGGAACTCATTGGCTTACCTTATGCAACACATCAGAACCGTATTTTATCCCAAAACGTTCCTGTACAAAGGCTGCCTGATATCCAATATCCGGGGATGCTGCCGGTGACAATATTCCGGATGATAATGCTTATCAATTGAAAATACAGGAATCACAGATGCCGTTTAGCTACGGTTGCAGTTTCGCACAAAAATTAACCTTCGAGTTTTCGAAACGTCATGTACGCACCGGCTGCACTCAGGGTCACAGGGACCAGAAAGCTATGGTCCATGCGGGTGAATTCCATCATGAGTGCGATAGCGGTAACGGGCATTTGCATGGATGCCGATAAAAAACCTGCCGCGCCCGTCAGCGTAAAGCTGGCCATATCGCTCCCAGGAAAGAAGCGGCCAAGCAGCATAAAGAGCAGCGAACCCAGCAGTGCGCCAACGGCGAGCCCGGGCGTCAATAATCCCCCTTCCGCACCGCCGCGTAAAACGGCCCAGATCACGAAGATTTTGAGACACAGAATCGCGGCCGCAAGTTTCAGCGTGACGTCGCCCGCAAGCGTGAGCTGAATCGGGCCTTTGCCGTTGCCGGGCAACTGCGGAAACCACATGGATAACGCGCCCAGTGCCGCGAATGCCACCAGACTGAACACCGGCATTTGCCAGTTGCTGCGCACTTTGCTGCGCGCGCGCTGGGTAATGCGGCGAAACCAAAAGGCGGTAACGCCAAACAGTGGGCCTGAAAATGCGGCCCAGAAGACCAGCGAGCTGGCAGCCATTTCGGTCGTAAAGCGATATTGGTGTTCATCGCCCAGCCCCAGCGTAGCGACCCACGCCGCAAGGGCTGACGTCACCAGAGCGGCAATGGCCGCTTCCCAGCTAAAGCTGATTAATAGCACTTCGAGGGTGAAAATCGCGCCAGCCAGCGGAACGTTGTACACCGCCGCCAGCCCCGCGCCTGCACCGCAGGCAATCATCAGTTGGATATCTGCTGGCGTCAGGTGCAAACGCCGGGCAATTCCTCCGGCAAACAACGCGCCCACTTCACGCGGTGCAACTTCGCGGCCCAGCGGTGAGCCCATCGCAACGGTGATAATTTGCAGCAGAGCGTGAATAAGCGTGGTGATGCCAGGCATCGGTTTATCGGGCTGGTTGACGGCGGCGCTAATACTGACGCGTTTTTTACCGTAGCGCGCAAGGAGCCACCAGCCGCAGCCCGCAATGAGGCCCGCAGCCAGCAGGGCGAGAAATCTCCGCTGCGCGCTGGCATCCGTCACGCCTTCTAAAAAAGATTGCGGGCTGATGAGCGCTTTCTGGCTGTAGCCATAAACGAGATGCTGGATCTCGTGCAGAAGCAGGGCGAGCAGCATGCCACCCAGCCCGGCCAAAATGCCGGTGAGCAATAAGGCGATCCAGCGTTGCAGCCAGTAAGAACGAGAGGGGACATTCGCCGTCATATGAGCATCTTTAAGAAAAGAGTGAGAACCAGTGTTCCACAAAGCGCATTAACAGGATATCAATCAGAAGTATAAAGCGGGGGATTTCGTGCCCGCGAGGCGGGCACGAAGGGGGATCAGTGTTTTTCACCAATCGGCAGAACGGTACGGCCAAACTGTTCGTTCAGCACTTCACCCATTGCCAGGTAGATAGCGCTTGCGCCACACACCAGACCAATCCAGCCTGCAATGTGAACGATACCTTCGTTATCCGCCAGATGACCAATCGCCAGCAGGGCGAACAGAACGGTCAGGCTCAGGAACACGAACTGCAGCGCGCGGTTGCCCGCCAGAGTGCCGAAGAACATGAACAGCGTGAAGACGCCCCACAGGCCCAGGTATACGCCCAGAAAGTGCGCGTTGGCCGCGTCAGCCAGACCCATTTTCGGCATGATCAGAATAGCGACCAGAGTCAGCCAGAATGAACCGTAAGAGGTGAATGCCGTTAAACCGAAGGTATTGCCTTTTTTATATTCCAGCAGGCCCGCGAAGATTTGCGCGATACCGCCGTAAAAAATGCCCATCGCCAGGATAATGCTATCCATCGGGAAGAAACCGATGTTATGCAGGTTCAGCAGAATTGTGGTCATGCCAAAACCCATCAGGCCCAGCGGAGCCGGATTAGCCAACTTAGTGTTGCCCATAAGTCCTCAAAAGAAATCATCATTAAATGGTGAAGTGGTTAAACCCGCGCCAACTCTCCCTGGCGGGGCGCGGCATCATAAAGGGCGCAACACTCGACGTCTATGATCTGAACAGGGGGAATTTAAAATATTTTTTATGCTTACCCCTTGATGGATGCGGTTACGACCCCATCTTGTAGTCAACCGCAGTGAGTGAAGCTGAAAAAAATCAAATCTGGGCAGTTGAAACCGCACGTTTCGCCCTTATTACAGATTCACAACCACATGATGAACAAATTTTTAGTGGAGACGTTTAGATGGGTAAAATTATTGGTATCGACTTGGGTACTACCAACTCTTGTGTAGCGATTATGGATGGTACTACTGCTCGTGTGCTGGAGAACGCCGAAGGCGATCGCACCACGCCTTCTATTATTGCGTATACCCAGGACGGTGAAACTCTGGTTGGCCAGCCGGCTAAACGTCAGGCCGTGACAAACCCGCAAAACACGCTTTTTGCGATTAAACGCCTGATTGGTCGCCGCTTCCAGGACGAAGAAGTGCAGCGTGATGAAGCCATCATGCCGTACAAAATCATCGGTGCAGACAACGGTGATGCATGGATCGACGTGAAGGGCCAGAAAATGGCACCACCGCAGATCTCTGCTGAAGTGCTGAAGAAAATGAAGAAAACGGCTGAAGATTACCTGGGCGAACCGGTAACTGAAGCGGTTATCACCGTACCTGCATACTTCAACGATGCACAGCGTCAGGCAACGAAAGATGCCGGTCGTATCGCGGGTCTGGAAGTAAAACGTATTATCAACGAACCAACTGCTGCTGCTCTGGCTTACGGCCTGGACAAAGAAGTTGGCAACCGTACTATCGCGGTTTATGACCTCGGTGGCGGTACTTTCGATATCTCTATTATCGAAATCGACGAAGTTGACGGCGAAAAAACCTTCGAAGTTCTGGCAACCAACGGTGATACCCACCTGGGTGGTGAAGACTTCGACAGCCGTATGATCAACTACCTCGTTGACGAATTTAAGAAAGATCAGGGCATTGACCTGCGTAACGATCCGCTGGCCATGCAGCGCCTGAAAGAAGCCGCAGAAAAAGCGAAAATTGAGCTCTCTTCTGCGCAGCAGACCGACGTTAACCTGCCGTACATCACTGCAGACGCGAGCGGTCCAAAACACATGAACATCAAAGTGACCCGTGCGAAACTGGAAAGCCTGGTCGAAGACCTGGTGAACCGTTCTATCGAGCCACTGAAAGTTGCTCTGCAGGATGCGGGCCTGTCTGTCTCTGATATCCAGGACGTTATTCTTGTTGGTGGTCAGACACGTATGCCAATGGTTCAGAAGAAAGTGGCTGAATTCTTTGGTAAAGAGCCGCGTAAAGACGTTAACCCGGACGAAGCCGTTGCAATCGGTGCTGCTGTTCAGGGTGGTGTATTGACCGGTGAAGTGAAAGACGTACTGCTGCTGGACGTTACCCCGCTGTCTCTGGGTATCGAAACCATGGGCGGCGTGATGACGGCGCTGATCAGCAAAAACACCACCATCCCGACCAAGCACAGCCAGGTGTTCTCTACCGCTGAAGACAACCAGTCTGCGGTAACCATCCATGTGCTGCAGGGTGAGCGTAAACGTGCTGCGGATAACAAAGATCTGGGCCAGTTTAACCTCGACGGTATCAGCCCGGCACCGCGCGGTATGCCTCAGATCGAAGTGACTTTTGACATCGATGCTGATGGTATCCTGCACGTTTCCGCGAAAGACAAAAACAGCGGTAAAGAGCAGAAGATCACCATCAAGGCGTCTTCTGGTCTGAACGAAGAAGAGATCCAGAAAATGGTGCGTGAAGCGGAAGCTAACGCCGAGTCTGACCGTAAGTTCGAAGAACTGGTTCAGACCCGTAACCAGGGTGACCATTTGCTGCACAGTACGCGTAAGCAGGTTGAAGAAGCAGGCGATCAACTGCCAGCTGACGATAAAACCGCTATCGAGACTGCATTGAGCGCGCTGGAAACTTCCCTGAAAGGCGAAGACAAAGCGGATATCGAAGCGAAAATGCAGGAACTGGCGCAAGCGTCCCAGAAGCTGATGGAAATTGCTCAGCAACAGCACGCACAGCAGCAAGCGGGTGCAGCAGGCGCTGATGCTTCTCAGAACAATGCGAAAGACGACGACGTTGTTGACGCTGAGTTCGAAGAAGTTAAAGACAAAAAGTAATCGCCCTGATGCAGGGTAATTAATCGGCACGGGCGTAGAGGTTTCCTCTCCGCCCGTGCTCGCATGTTAAGGGGCTGAAAAAACCAATGGCAAAGCAAGATTTTTACGAGATTTTAGGCGTTCCGAAAACCGCGGAAGAGCGTGAAATCAAGAAGGCGTACAAGCGCCTGGCCATGAAGTTTCACCCGGATCGTAATCAGGGTGATAAAGAGGCCGAAGCCAAATTTAAAGAGATCAAAGAAGCCTACGAGATCCTGACCGATGCGCAGAAGCGTGCGGCGTACGATCAGTACGGTCATGCCGCGTTTGAACAAGGTGGCATGGGCGGTGGTGGTTACGGTGGCGGCGGCTTTGGCGGCGGCGGTGCTGATTTTGGCGATATCTTTGGCGATGTTTTCGGTGATATCTTCGGCGGTGGCCGTGGACGCCAGCGCGCGTCCCGTGGTGCAGATCTGCGCTACAACATGGAATTGACGCTGGAAGAAGCAGTACGTGGTGTGACCAAAGAGATCCGCATTCCTACGCTGGAAGAGTGTGATATCTGCCACGGCAGCGGCGCGAAAGTCGGCACTAAACCGCAGACGTGTCCTACCTGTCATGGTTCCGGTCAGGTCCAGATTCGTCAGGGCTTCTTCGCGGTGCAGCAAGCGTGTCCGCACTGTCATGGTCGCGGTACGTTGATTAAAGATCCGTGCAACAAGTGTCACGGTCATGGCCGCATCGAGAAAACCAAAACCCTGTCTGTGAAAATCCCGGCAGGCGTTGACACCGGTGACCGTATTCGTCTGGCAGGTGAAGGTGAAGCGGGTGAACACGGCGCGCAGGCAGGCGATCTGTACGTTCAGGTTCAGGTAAAACAGCACGCGATTTTCGAGCGTGAAGGGAATAACCTGTACTGCGAAGTGCCGATCAACTTTGCGATGGCTGCACTGGGTGGCGAAATTGAAGTCCCGACTTTAGACGGTCGTGTGAATCTGAAAGTCCCTGGTGAGACACAAACCGGCAAGCTGTTCCGCATGCGTGGAAGAGGCGTTAAATCGGTTCGCGGCGGTGCGCAGGGTGACCTGCTGTGTCGTGTGGTCGTTGAAACACCAGTCGGTCTGAACGACAAACAGAAACAGCTGTTAAAAGAGTTACAGGAAAGCTTCGGCGGCCCAACGGGTGCAAATAACAGTCCGCGTTCCAAAAGCTTCTTCGACGGCGTGAAAAAGTTCTTCGATGATTTGACCCGCTAAACCGTTAGCTGGTGTGTAAATCACAAAGCCCGGAAGCGATTCCGGGCTTTTTGTTTTTGTGCATATTGCTCGGTAAAACTGAGTTTATACTCAATATTAATCTGTTTTTCCCGAGCTGTTGGCCTTGGTATGATGGTTTTAACGAAGTATCGTCTTTAAGAGAGAACCAAAGTGAAATTACTACACCGTTTCTTCAGTAATGAAGCGTCCGGCGGCATTATTTTGATTATCGCCGCTGCGGCCGCGATGGTATTCGCTAACCTGGATGCGACTCAGGGTCTGTATCACGCATTTCTGGAAACGCCCGTTGAAATCCGCGTGGGTGTTCTGGAAATCAACAAGAACATGCTGCTGTGGATTAACGACGCGCTGATGGCGGTCTTTTTCCTGCTTGTGGGTCTGGAAGTGAAGCGCGAGCTGGTTCAGGGATCGCTCGCCAGCCGCCAACGCGCGGCGTTTCCAGTCATTGCAGCGATTGGCGGTATGGTCGTGCCTGCGTTGCTCTATCTGGCATTTAACTATCAGGATCCTATTGCGCGCCAGGGATGGGCTATTCCCGCAGCAACGGATATTGCGTTTGCGCTTGGCGTACTGGCGCTATTGGGCAGCCGCGTTCCGGTGGCGTTGAAGATTTTCCTGATGGCCCTGGCGATTATCGATGACCTTGGCGCTATCGTGATCATTGCGCTGTTCTACACCAGCGATCTGTCGATTCTGTCGCTGAGCGTTGCCGCAGGGGCTATCGCTGCGCTGGCGCTGCTGAACATCTTTAACGTGCGCAGAACGGGGATCTACATTTTGGTTGGCGTGGTGCTGTGGACCGCGGTATTGAAATCGGGTGTCCATGCCACGCTGGCTGGCGTGATTATCGGCTTCTTTATACCGCTCAAGGAACAGAACGGTCACTCGCCGGCCAGTCAGCTGGAACATGTCCTGCATCCATGGGTGGCGTTTATGATTCTGCCGCTTTTCGCCTTTGCTAATGCGGGCGTGTCCCTGCAGGGCGTGACGCTTTCAGGGCTGACCTCCATGCTGCCGATGGGCATTATTGCCGGTCTGTTTATTGGTAAGCCGCTGGGCATCAGCCTGTTCTGCTGGCTGGCACTAAAGCTGAAACTCGCGTCATTACCGGAGGGGACGACTTTCCGACAGATTATGGCGGTGGGCGTGCTGTGCGGAATTGGCTTCACGATGTCCATTTTCATCTCGACGCTGGCGTTTGCATCAATGGATCCGCAGCTCATCGTGTGGGCTAAGCTCGGTATTCTGACCGGATCGTTGCTGGCGGCGTTTGTCGGCTACGCATTATTGAAAGTGAAATTGTCGGGGCAGGTCCAGCCGGTTTAACAGGCAGGGGAAGGGCACGGGTCCCTTCCCTAAGACACTATCAGGGAGCGAAGATACGATGTCTCATATCAATTACAACCATCTTTACTACTTCTGGAATGTCTACAAAGAGGGTTCCGTTGTGGGGGCGGCAGAGGCGTTATATCTGACGCCGCAGACCATTACCGGTCAGATAAAGGCACTTGAAGAACGTCTGCAAGGGAAGCTGTTTAAACGTAAAGGGCGCGGAATTGAGCCAACCGAGCTTGGCGAACTGGTGTTTCGCTATGCCGATAAGATGTTCACGCTGAGCCAGGAAATGCTCGATATCGTCAACTATCGCAAAGAGTCGAATTTACTCTTTGATGTCGGCGTCGCGGATGCGCTCTCAAAACGCCTGGTAAGCGGTGTGCTGGACGCGGCGGTGGTAGAAGATGAACAGATCCATCTGCGCTGCTTTGAATCCACACACGAGATGCTGCTGGAGCAGTTGAGCCAGCATAAGCTGGATATCATCATTTCCGATTGTCCGATTGATTCTACGCAGCAGGAGGGGTTGTTCTCGGTGAAGATAGGTGAATGCGGGGTGAGCTTCTGGTGCATTAACCCGCCGCCGGAAAAACCGTTTCCAGCCTGTCTCGAGGAGCGACGGCTGTTAGTACCGGGACGGCGATCGATGCTGGGGCGTAAGCTGCTCAACTGGTTTAACTCGCAGGGGTTGAAAGTGGAGATCCTTGGGGAGTTTGATGATGCCGCGCTGATGAAAGCCTTTGGCGAAGCGCATAACGCTATTTTTGTCGCGCCGACGCTGTACGCGCACGATCTTTATATCGATGAGAAGGTAACGGAGATTGGACGAGTGGATAACGTGATGGAAGAGTACCACGCGATATTCGCTGAGCGAATGATTCAACATCCGGCGGTGCAGCGCATCTGTAACCGCGACTACTCGGCGTTGTTTACTCCGCCAGCGTCACGTTAAGCCAATAAAAAAACCCGCGTTAAGCGGGTTCTTTAAACAAGCAACAACAAGTGGCGATTAAGCCAGTTTGCTGATCTGCGCGGTCAAGTTTGCTTTATGACGCGCTGCTTTGTTTTTGTGGATCAGACCTTTAGCAGCCTGACGGTCCACGATTGGTTGCATTTCGTTAAATGCGTTCTGCGCTGCAGCTTTGTCGCCAGCTTCGATTGCTGCGTATACTTTCTTGATGAAAGTACGCATCATAGAGCGACGGCTTGCGTTGTGCTTACGAGCCTTTTCAGACTGAACGGCACGTTTCTTAGCTGATTTGATATTAGCCAAGTCCAACTCCCAAATATGATCTATGTGGACAATTCAAAGGCCGAGGAATATGCCCTCTATACCTTCTTTTGTCAATGGATTTGTGCAAATAAGCGCCGTTTAAATGGCGACGCTACGTTACGTAGTGATGGCGCAGGATTCTACCAGCTTGTCTCTCTTGAATACAGTCTTTCGGCACAAAAAACGCAGTTGGCAGGCAGATTTTTTTGCTTCTTAAGATAAGGTCCATGAAATCATGGCCGCTTTCTGAAGTGAGGGAACAATCGCCAGTTAACGTTAACCGCTGTACAAGGTATACTTTGGCGATTTTCACTGTCTTGAGCCTGTCATGAAGCTGATACGCGGCATACATAATCTTAGCCAGGCCCCTCATGGGTGCGTGCTGACAATTGGTAATTTCGACGGCGTACATCGTGGTCATCAGGCGCTGTTGCAGGGATTGCGTAAAGAGGGCCAGGCCCGTGGTCTGCCTGTTGTGGTGATGATTTTTGAGCCGCAACCGCTGGAGCTGTTTGCGGGTGATAAAGCCCCCGCTCGCTTAACGCGACTGCGCGACAAGTTGCGCTATCTGGCAGAGTGTGGCGTGGATTACGTACTGTGCGTACGTTTTGACCAACGTTTTGCTGCGCTTACGGCGCAGGCTTTCGTTGGCGATCTGCTGGTCAAACGTCTGGGCGTGCAGTTTCTTGCCGTGGGCGATGATTTCCGCTTTGGCGCTGGTCGTCAGGGGGATTTCTTGTTATTACAGAAGGCGGGTCTGGAATTCGGCTTTGATGTCACCAGCACCATGACGTTCTGTGAAGGCGGCGTGCGTGTGAGCAGTACGGCGGTTCGCCTGGCACTCGCCGACGACCAGCTGGACGTGGCGGAGACCCTCTTAGGGCATCCGTTCTCGATTTCAGGCCGCGTTGTGCATGGTGACGCGCTAGGGCGCACAATAGGTTTCCCGACGGCGAACGTACCGCTGCGTCGTCAGGTATCCCCGGTGAAAGGGGTGTATGCGGTTGAAGTCAGCGGGCTTGGCGATACGCTTTTGCCCGGCGTTGCCAACATTGGTACCCGCCCAACGGTTGCCGGTGTGCGTCAGCAGCTGGAAGTACATCTGCTGGACGTTGTAATGGACCTTTATGGTCGCCATATAGATGTAATCCTGCGTAAAAAAATACGCAATGAGCAGCGATTTGCTTCGCTTGATGAGCTGAAAGCACAAATTGCGCGCGATGAGTTAACGGCCCGCGAATATTTTGGGCTATCGAACCCGGCTTAACGCCTGAATGAGTTTTAAATACGGAACCGAGAATCTAATGAGTGACTATAAATCGACCCTGAATTTGCCGGAAACAGGGTTCCCGATGCGCGGCGATCTCGCCAAGCGTGAACCGGGAATGCTGGCACGTTGGACCGAAGATGACCTGTACGGCATCATTCGTGCCGCTAAGAAAGGCAAAAAATCCTTCATTCTGCATGATGGCCCTCCTTATGCGAATGGCAGCATTCATATTGGTCACTCTGTAAACAAGATTCTGAAAGACATTATCGTGAAGTCCAAAGGGCTCACGGGTTTTGACTCGCCTTATGTGCCGGGTTGGGACTGCCACGGTCTGCCGATCGAGCTGAAAGTAGAGCAAGAATACGGCAAGCCGGGTGAGAAATTCACGGCAGCGGAGTTTCGCGCAAAATGCCGTGAATACGCGGCCGCGCAGGTTGATGGTCAGCGTAAAGACTTTATCCGTCTGGGTGTGCTGGGCGACTGGTCACGTCCATACCTGACCATGGACTTCAAAACTGAAGCCAACATTATTCGTGCGCTGGGTAAAATCATCGGTAACGGCCACCTGCATAAAGGCGCGAAGCCTGTGCACTGGTGCGTTGACTGCCGTTCTGCGCTGGCTGAAGCCGAAGTAGAGTATTACGACAAAACGTCTCCTTCTATCGACGTGGCTTTCCACGCTGTAGATCCGGACGCGGTTAAAGCCAAATTCGGTGTCTCTTCCGTAAACGGCCCTATTTCTCTGGTTATCTGGACCACCACGCCGTGGACGTTGCCTGCTAACCGCGCCATTTCCCTCTCTGCTGATTTCGATTATGCGCTGGTGCAGATTGAAGGGCAGGCGGTGATCCTGGCGAAAGATCTGGTTGAGAGCGTACTGAAACGTACGCACATCAAGGATTACACCGTGCTGGGTACGGTGAACGGTGCTGAGCTTGAACTGCTACGCTTTAAACATCCGTTCCTCGATTTCGACGTGCCAGCCATTTTAGGCGATCACGTCACGCTGGAAGCGGGTACCGGTGCGGTTCATACTGCTGGTGGGCACGGTCCGGACGATTACAATATCAGCCTGAAATACGGTCTGGAAATCGCGAATCCGGTTGGCCCGGACGGCGCTTATCTGCCGGGCACCTACCCGGCGCTGGACGGTATCAACGTCTTCAAAGCTAACGACATCATCGTTGACATGCTACGTACAAGCGGTGCGCTGCTGCACGTTGAGAAGATGCAGCACAGCTATCCATGCTGCTGGCGTCATAAGTCGCCGATCATCTTCCGTGCGACCCCGCAGTGGTTCATCAGCATGGATCAGAAAGGCCTGCGCGCGCAGTCTCTGAAAGAGATCAAAGGCGTGCAGTGGATCCCGGACTGGGGCCAGGCGCGTATCGAATCCATGGTCGCCAACCGTCCTGACTGGTGTATCTCCCGTCAGCGTACCTGGGGCGTGCCTATGTCTCTGTTTGTGCATAAAGAGACGCAGGAGCTGCATCCGAATACCCTCCAACTGATGGAAGATGTAGCCAAACGCGTTGAAGCCGACGGCATCCAGGCATGGTGGGATCTGGATTCAAAAGAGATCCTGGGCGCTGACGCCGACAATTACGAGAAAGTGCCTGACACCCTCGACGTCTGGTTCGACTCTGGCTCAACCCACTCTTCCGTAGTTGACGTGCGTCCTGAGTTCTCGGGTCACGCTGCCGATATGTATCTGGAAGGTTCTGACCAACACCGCGGCTGGTTCATGTCATCTCTGATGATCTCTACCGCGATGAAAGGCAAAGCGCCTTACCGTCAGGTGCTGACTCACGGTTTCACCGTGGATGGTCAGGGCCGTAAAATGTCCAAATCCATCGGTAACACCGTTTCTCCGCAGGACGTGATGAACAAACTCGGCGCGGACATTCTGCGTCTGTGGGTGGCATCAACGGACTACACCGGTGAGATGGCGGTATCGGATGAGATCCTGAAACGCGCTGCCGACAGCTATCGTCGTATCCGTAACACCGCGCGCTTCCTGCTCGCCAACCTGAACGGGTTCAACCCGGTTACCGACATGGTGAAACCGGAAGAGATGGTCGTTCTGGATCGTTGGGCGGTAGGCTGTGCGCAAGCGGCGCAGGAAGATATTCTGAAAGCCTACGAGTCTTACGACTTCCACGAAGTGGTGCAGCGCCTGATGCGTTTCTGCTCCATCGAGATGGGCTCGTTCTACCTCGACATCATCAAAGACCGTCAGTACACCGCGAAAGCCGACAGCGTGGCGCGTCGCAGCTGCCAGACCGCGCTGTTCCACATCGCAGAAGCGCTGGTTCGTTGGATGGCACCAATCATGTCCTTCACCGCAGATGAAATCTGGGCCTACCTGCCAGGCGATCGCGAGAAATACGTGTTCACCGGCGAATGGTACGAAGGTCTGTTTGGTCTTGCTGAAACCGAAGCGATGAACGATACCTTCTGGGACGAGCTGCTGAAAGTGCGTGGCGAAGTGAACAAAGTTATCGAACAGGCGCGCGCCGACAAGAAAGTCGGTGGTTCTCTGGAAGCGGCAGTGACGTTGTACGCAGAACCAGAACTCGCCGCGAAGCTGACCGCGCTGGGTGATGAATTACGATTTGTCCTGTTGACCTCGGGTGCTCAGGTTGCCGATTATGCACAAGCTACCGCTGATGCTCAGCAGAGCGAACTGCTCAAAGGGCTGAAAGTGGCATTGGCAAAAGCCGAAGGTGATAAATGTCCGCGTTGCTGGCATTACACCACCGATGTCGGCCAGGTGGCGGAACACGCAGAAATCTGTGGACGCTGTGTTACTAACATCGCCGGTGATGGCGAAAAACGTAAGTTTGCCTGATGACTAAATCTTTTTGTTCAACAGGACTGCGCTGGCTATGGCTGGTGGTCGTCGTGCTGATTATTGATTTGGGCAGCAAGTTCCTGATCCTCCAGAACTTTGCTCTGGGGGATACGGTACCGCTGTTCCCGTCACTGAATCTGCATTATGCGCGCAACTACGGCGCGGCGTTTAGCTTCCTCGCCGACAGTGGCGGCTGGCAACGCTGGTTCTTCGCGGGTATCGCGTTGGGTATCTGCCTGGTGCTGACCGTGATGATGTATCGCTCGAAGGCTAGCCAGAAGCTGAACAACATTGCTTACGCGCTGATTATTGGTGGCGCGCTGGGCAATCTGTTCGATCGTCTGTGGCACGGCTTTGTCGTCGATATGATCGACTTCTACGTCGGCAACTGGCACTTCGCGACGTTCAACCTGGCTGATAGCGCCATTTGCATTGGCGCGGCGATGATTGTGCTGGAAGGCTTTTTGCCAAACGCTGCCGCGAAGAAACAGGCGTAATCTTTATTGCCCGGTGAGCGTTATGCCGCCGGGCTAAAACAACTGGACGATTTGCATGTCTAAATCCATACAGAGCAATAGCGCGGTCCTGGTTCACTTCACGCTGAAGATGGAAGATGGTTCCACCGCTGAATCTACCCGCAACAACGGCAAACCTGCGCTGTTTCGCCTCGGTGATACCTCACTTTCTGAAGGCCTCGAACAACAGCTTTTAGGTCTGAAAGAAGGCGAGAAAAAAGCCTTTTCGCTCGAGCCGGATGCTGCGTTTGGCGTGCCGTCGCCGGATCTTATCCAGTATTTCTCGCGTCGCGAATTTATGGACGCGGGCGAGCCGGAAATCGGCGCAATTATGCTCTTTACCGCTATGGATGGCAGTGAAATGCCTGGCGTGATCCGCGAGATCAACGGCGATTCCATTACCGTCGATTTCAACCATCCGCTTGCCGGGCGTACCGTTCATTTTGATGTTGAAGTGCTGGAGATCGATCCGGCACTGGAGGAAACAAATGCAGATCCTGTTGGCTAACCCGCGCGGTTTTTGCGCCGGCGTTGACCGCGCTATCAGCATTGTTGAAAACGCGCTGGAAATCTACGGCGCGCCTATTTATGTGCGTCACGAAGTGGTGCACAACCGCTATGTGGTTGAAAGCCTGCGTGAGCGCGGCGCGATCTTTATCGAGCAGATCAGCGAAGTGCCCGACGGCACGATCCTGATTTTCTCCGCGCACGGTGTTTCTCAGGCCGTTCGTAACGAAGCAAAAAGTCGCGATCTGACCGTGTTTGACGCGACCTGTCCGCTGGTGACCAAAGTCCATATGGAAGTCGCCCGCGCCAGCCGTCGTGGTGAAGAGTCGATCCTGATTGGTCATGCGGGGCATCCGGAAGTCGAAGGCACAATGGGTCAATACAGCAACCCGGAAGGGGGCATGTATCTGGTCGAGTCGCCGGAAGATGTATTGACGCTCAACGTGAAAAACGACGCTAAGCTGTCGTTCATGACCCAAACCACGCTCTCCGTTGACGATACGTCAGACGTCATTGACGCTCTGCGTAAGCGATTCCCGAAAATCGTCGGGCCGCGCAAAGATGATATTTGCTATGCCACCACAAACCGTCAGGAAGCGGTACGCGCGTTGGCTGAACAAGCTGATGTGGTGCTGGTTGTCGGTTCTAAGAACTCGTCTAACTCTAACCGTCTGGCCGAACTGGCGCAGCGTATGGGGAAAACGGCGTTTTTGATTGACGATGCGACCGATATCCAGGAAGCGTGGGTTAAAGACGTGAACTGCGTGGGCGTCACTGCTGGCGCTTCCGCGCCGGATATTCTGGTGCAAAACGTGATCAAGCGTTTGCAGGAGCTGGGCGGTGGCGAGGCAGTGCCGCTGGAAGGCCGCGAAGAGAATATCGTTTTCGAAGTGCCGAAAGAGTTACGCATCGACGCGCGAGAAGTCGAATAAAATACCCAAAATGCCAGTCACTGAATGACTGGCATTTTTTCGCTCAGGTAGTTAATCATCGCTCGCATTCTGGCTGGCATATGTTTGTTACGCGTCCAAAGAAGCCAGAGATCACCCGAATAGCTACTGATAAATTCCCATTCCGGCAGTACCTGCACGATCTCCCCACACGCCAGCGCTTCACGAGCGGTAAATAGCGGTAAGCTACCAATACCCAAATGACGTTTTACGGCATCCAGCCGCACGCCCGTATGGTTGGCGGCATAGCGTCCACGCGTTTGCACAGTTTCTGTTTTCCCATGAAGTGAAAACTTCCAGCGAGAATCGGCAGGGGTTTCACCCAATGAAATACAGCTATGCGTACGCAGATCCTGCGGATGCAGCGGTATGCCTGTCCGACGGAGATATTCTGGCGTTGCGCCAATTATATGGGTCACGGGCATCAGGGCTTTGCCATACAGGCCCGGAGACGGTGTATTAGTGATTCGTAAGGCAAGATCCACACCGTCATCAATCAGATCCATATAGCGGTCTTCAAGGCGCAGACACACATCAATTTGCGGATGACGATTGAGAAATTCCGGGATCAGTGGATGAATGACAAATCGCCCCACCGCCTTGGGCACACTCAGCGTCAGCCTTCCTTGCGCAACGGTTTGCAGACTGCTGCCAGAATCGAGTGCTTGTTTCGCTGCCTCAAGCATATCCAGTGCGTGTTCATATACCGATTTCCCGGTTTCGGTAAGCGCCAGCTTACGCGTGGTTCGATGCAGCAGTTTGCCGCCCATCTCTTGTTCCAGCCGCGAGACGCAGCGGCTCATTGCGGACGGCGTGGCACCGACAATTCGGGCAGCAGCAGAAAAGCTCCCGTGTTCAATAATGGCAACAAAGGTCGCAAGATCGGGAAGCAATGTCGCTTTCATTTGTGTTTCTCAGGCAAAAGTTCATTGTTTAAGAGGCTAATTATCAACGTTCACGTATTGAATATACTGTCATGATTAAGAGGAGAACAACCATGACAGAGCGTCTTTATTACACCAAAGATATGACAGCGGGCCGGGCGCAGATCGTGCGTTGCACCGAGGAGCAGGATGGTCGCTATGCCATTGAGCTGGATCGGACCCTTTTCCATCCACAGGGCGGTGGGCAACCGGCGGACAAAGGCTGGATAGCTGGGGTCACGGTAGAAGAGGTTGTTCAGCGTGGCGAGAATATCGTGCACATTCTGGCGCGTTCGCTTGCCAGGGGCGAAGTGGATATCCAGATCGATGCCGCAGTGAGAGATCTTCATTCCCGCTGGCATACGGCTGGTCATCTGATTGGCTATGCCGGGGAGCGCTTTGGCTGGCGTCCGGTAAAAGCTCACCACTGGCCAGGCGAAGGGCGGATCACGTTCATACCGGGTGAAGACGGTGCTGCACCCAGTGCCGACATGTTCAAAGAACGTATCGATGGCTGGCGATCCGAGAAACTCATGCGTAACGTGGAAATGGACGAAGGCCGCAGGAAAGTGTGGTTTGGCGATTTACCGGCCTATTTATGTGGCGGTACCCATATTTCCGATCTCAGTAAACTGGGAGAGGTGGAGATAAGTAACGTTAAGCAGAAAAAGGGACAGCTCATCGTGAGTTATCGCGTTCTGTGATGCTGTTCCGCTCTCGGCTCGAATCATGCCTTTTACTGATATCTCTCCCTGTTTATCATAAAATTCTAATTATCGGCGTTTTAGATGGCAGCCTTCTCAAAGGCTGGTTAATCTGAAAACGATTTACATACTTTTAACGTAAGAGAATAACTATGCATGATGCACAGGTCCGTGTCGCGATTGCGGGCGCGGGTGGACGTATGGGCCGTCAGCTGATTCAGGCTGCGCTGCAGATGGAGGGCGTTGTGCTGGGTGCGGCGCTGGAACGCGAAGGCTCTACGCTTTTGGGTACGGATGCGGGTGAGCTGGCTGGCGCAGGGCATTCAGGCGTTACGGTGCAAAGCAGTCTTGAGGCGGTTAAAGCTGATTTTGATGTGTTCATCGATTTTACACGCCCGGAAGGCACGCTGGATCATCTGGCTTTTTGTCGCCAGCACGGTAAAGGGATGATCATCGGTACCACGGGTTTTGATGATGCAGGCAAGCAAGCGATTAAAGACGCCGCACAGGATATCGCGATTGTCTTTGCTGCGAACTTCAGCGTGGGCGTCAACGTTATGCTCAAACTGCTGGAAAAAGCGGCCAAAGTGATGGGCGACTATACGGATATCGAAATTATCGAAGCGCATCACCGCCATAAAGTCGATGCGCCATCCGGAACGGCTCTGGCGATGGGCGAAGCGATTGCTTATGCACTTGATAAAGATTTAAAAGACTGTGCGGTTTATACACGTGAAGGTCACACCGGTGAACGCGTGCCGGGGACAATCGGTTTTTCAACCGTGCGTGCAGGCGATATCGTCGGCGAACATACCGCTATTTTCGCCGATATTGGTGAGAGAGTGGAGATCACGCATAAAGCCTCCAGCAGAATGACCTTCGCTAATGGCGCTGTGCGGTCTGCATTGTGGTTGAAATCGAAAGAAAACGGTCTTTTTGATATGCGAGATGTGCTTAATCTCAACGAATTATGAGTTTATTTACCCTTCGTGATGTGGTTATTGTAGTCATAATTAATTGATTACACAGGGCAATAATTTATTGCCCTTTTATTTTAACCATTCCAATTCAAATTCTATGTGTAATATGTTTTTTAATACGATTTATTCATTTTTTTTGTTGCGTTACTGTGAATTTTGACCATTTGGTCTGGTTTTTACCGTGGCACGCTGCCGAAATCAATTAAACTCCGTGTACAAACGTTTTCCTCCGTGATTTGGTTGATCTTTTTATCGATTAAGACCCTTTGTTATCACCAGGTGGCTAAAAGAATACGTAAAATATCCGTTTTCAGTTGACATTGCCCCTACAAATCCCGAGAATGCCGCCGTTTGCCGAAAATCCACTGGCAGCAAATTTGCGTTGCTTCATGACCTTGTTGTGAATTAATATGCAGATAAAGTGAGTGAATATTCTTTGGAGGGTGTTTTGATTAAGTCAGCGCTATTGGTTCTGGAAGACGGAACCCAGTTTATCGGTCGGGCCATAGGGGCAACAGGTTCGGCGGTTGGGGAAGTCGTTTTCAATACTTCAATGACCGGTTATCAAGAAATCCTCACTGATCCTTCCTATTCCCGCCAAATCGTCACCCTTACTTACCCCCATATCGGTAATGTCGGCACCAATGAAGCCGATGCTGAATCTTCCCAGGTCCATGCACAAGGTCTGATTATTCGCGACCTGCCGCTGATTGCCAGTAACTACCGCAGTACGGAGGACCTCTCTTCTTACCTCAAGCGTCACAACATCGTGGCGATTGCCGATATCGATACCCGTAAGTTGACCCGTTTATTGCGTGAGAAAGGCGCACAGAACGGCTGCATCATTGCCGGGGACAACCTTGATGCTGCGCTGGCACAGGAAAAAGCGAAAGCCTTCCCAGGCCTGAACGGCATGGATTTGGCAAAAGAAGTCACCACCTCCGAAGCATACAGCTGGACACAAGGCAGCTGGACGCTGGCGGGCGAACTGCCAGAAGCGAAGAAAGAAGATGAGCTGCCGTTCCACGTCGTCGCGTACGATTACGGCGCTAAGCGCAACATTCTGCGCATGCTGGTGGATCGCGGCTGCCGCCTGACGGTTGTTCCGGCGCAAACGCCTGCTGACGACGTGCTGAAAATGAATCCGGACGGGATTTTCCTCTCCAACGGTCCTGGTGACCCGGCGCCGTGCGATTACGCTATCGACGCAATCAAAACCTTCCTTGAAACCGATATTCCGGTATTTGGCATCTGCCTCGGCCATCAGCTGTTGGCGCTGGCGAGCGGTGCGAAAACCATCAAGATGAAGTTCGGCCACCACGGTGGTAACCACCCGGTGAAAGATATCGATAATGATACGGTGATGATTACCGCGCAGAACCACGGTTTTGCGGTTGATGAGGCGTCAATGCCTGCCAACTTGCGCGTAACGCATAAATCGCTATTCGACCAGACTCTGCAGGGTATTCATCGCACCGATAAGCCCGCGTTCAGTTTCCAGGGACACCCGGAGGCGAGCCCAGGCCCGCACGATGCCGCGCCGCTGTTTGATCACTTTATCGACCTTATTGAGCAGTACCGTCAGACCGCTAAATAATCAGGAGCCTAGAGAATCATGCCAAAACGTACAGACATAAAAAGCATCCTGATCCTTGGCGCTGGCCCGATCGTTATCGGCCAGGCCTGCGAATTCGACTACTCCGGCGCGCAGGCGTGTAAAGCCCTGCGCGAAGAGGGTTACCGCGTCATTCTGGTGAACTCCAACCCGGCGACGATCATGACCGACCCGGAAATGGCCGATGCAACCTACATCGAGCCGATTCACTGGGAAGTGGTACGCAAAATCATTGAAAAAGAACGTCCGGATGCGGTTCTGCCAACCATGGGCGGCCAGACTGCACTGAACTGTGCGCTGGAGCTTGAGCGTCAGGGAGTACTGGCTGAATTTGGCGTCACCATGATTGGTGCGACTGCCGATGCGATTGATAAAGCTGAAGACCGCCGCCGTTTCGACGTGGCAATGAAAAAAATCGGCCTCGATACCGCACGTTCCGGCATCGCGCACAACATGGAAGAAGCGCTGGCGGTTGCCGCTGACGTGGGCTATCCGTGCATTATCCGTCCTTCCTTCACCATGGGCGGGACCGGCGGCGGGATTGCCTACAACCGCGAAGAGTTCGAAGAGATTTGCGAGCGCGGTCTGGATCTTTCCCCAACCAAAGAGCTGCTGATTGACGAGTCGCTGATTGGCTGGAAAGAGTACGAGATGGAAGTGGTGCGTGATAAAAACGACAACTGCATCATCGTCTGCTCGATTGAAAACTTCGATGCGATGGGCATCCACACCGGCGACTCCATCACCGTGGCGCCAGCGCAGACCCTGACCGACAAAGAATACCAAATCATGCGTAACGCCTCGATGGCGGTGCTGCGTGAAATCGGCGTTGAAACCGGCGGTTCTAACGTACAGTTCTCCGTGAACCCGAAAAACGGTCGCCTGATTGTTATCGAAATGAACCCGCGCGTGTCACGCTCTTCCGCGCTGGCGTCCAAAGCAACCGGCTTCCCGATTGCGAAAGTGGCGGCGAAACTGGCGGTGGGTTACACCCTCGACGAACTGATGAACGACATCACCGGTGGCCGTACTCCGGCGTCGTTCGAACCGTCTATTGACTACGTTGTGACGAAAATTCCTCGCTTTAACTTCGAGAAATTTGCGGGCGCAAACGACCGCCTGACCACGCAGATGAAATCCGTCGGCGAAGTGATGGCGATTGGCCGTACTCAGCAGGAATCCCTGCAGAAAGCGCTGCGCGGCCTGGAAGTGGGGGCGATGGGCTTTGACCCGAAAGTGAGCCTGGATGACCCTGAAGCGCTGACCAAAATCCGCCGTGAACTGAAAGACGCGGGTGCCGAGCGTATCTGGTACATCGCCGATGCGTTCCGCGCGGGTCTGTCCGTCGATGGCGTGTTCAACCTGACCAACATCGACCGCTGGTTCCTGGTGCAGATTGAAGAGCTGGTGCGTCTGGAAGAGCAAGTTGCGGAAATGGGTATCACCGGACTCGACGCGGACTTCCTGCGCATGCTGAAGCGTAAAGGCTTTGCCGATGCGCGTCTGGCTACGCTTGCAGGCGTGCGTGAATCAGAAATTCGTAAGCTGCGCGACCAGTACAACCTGCACCCGGTCTACAAACGCGTAGACACCTGTGCTGCGGAATTCGCGACCGACACGGCGTACATGTACTCCACGTACGAAGATGAGTGCGAAGCGAACCCGTCAGTTGACCGCGATAAAATTATGGTGCTCGGCGGTGGTCCAAACCGTATCGGCCAGGGCATTGAGTTTGACTACTGCTGCGTACACGCCTCGCTGGCGCTGCGCGAAGACGGTTACGAAACCATTATGGTCAACTGTAACCCAGAGACAGTCTCCACCGACTACGATACCTCTGACCGCCTGTACTTTGAGCCGGTCACGCTGGAAGACGTGCTGGAAATCGTGCGCATCGAGAAGCCAAAAGGCGTCATCGTGCAGTACGGCGGCCAGACGCCGCTGAAGCTGGCGCGCGCACTGGAAGCCGCTGGCGTTCCGGTTATTGGTACCAGCCCGGATGCGATTGACCGTGCAGAAGACCGCGAGCGCTTCCAGAAAGCGGTTGACCGCCTGAAGCTGAAACAGCCTGCAAACGCCACGGTGACGGCGATTGAAATGGCCGTTGAAAAGGCAAAAGAGATCGGCTATCCGCTGGTGGTGCGCCCGTCCTACGTGCTGGGCGGCCGTGCGATGGAAATCGTCTACGACGAAGCTGACCTGCGCCGTTACTTCCAGACCGCTGTCAGCGTCTCGAATGATGCGCCAGTCCTGCTGGACCGTTTCCTTGACGATGCGGTGGAAGTGGATGTGGATGCTATCTGCGACGGCGAAACGGTGCTGATTGGCGGCATCATGGAGCACATCGAACAGGCTGGCGTTCACTCCGGTGACTCTGCGTGTTCTCTTCCGGCTTATACCCTGAGCCAGGAGATCCAGGACGTGATGCGCCAGCAGGTGCAGAAACTGGCCTTCGAGCTGCAGGTTCGCGGTCTGATGAACGTGCAGTTTGCCGTGAAAGATAACGAAGTGTATCTGATTGAAGTCAACCCGCGCGCGGCGCGTACCGTACCGTTTGTCTCTAAGGCCACCGGCGTACCGCTGGCGAAAGTGGCGGCACGCGTGATGGCGGGTCAGACGCTGGCGCAGCAGGGCGTAACGAAAGAAATTATCCCACCGTACTACTCGGTGAAAGAAGTGGTGCTGCCGTTTAACAAATTCCCGGGCGTTGACCCGCTGTTAGGGCCAGAAATGCGCTCAACCGGTGAAGTCATGGGCGTGGGCCGCACTTTCGCAGAAGCATTCGCGAAGGCGCAGCTGGGCAGCAGCTCTACCATGAGAAAACAGGGGCGCGCGCTGCTCTCCGTTCGCGAAGGCGATAAAGAGCGCGTGGTGGACCTGGCGGCGAAGCTGTTGAAGCAGGGCTTTGAGCTGGATGCCACGCACGGCACCGCCATCGTGCTGGGTGAAGCCGGCATAAACCCGCGTCTGGTGAACAAGGTGCATGAAGGCCGTCCGCACATTCAGGACCGTATCAAGAATGGCGAGTACACCTACATTATCAACACCACCGAAGGGCGTCAGGCGATTGAAGACTCCAAGCTGATTCGCCGCAGTGCGCTGCAGTACAAAGTGCATTACGACACCACCCTGAACGGCGGTTTCGCCACGGCGATGGCGCTGAATGCGGATGCCACCGAGAAAGTAATTTCAGTGCAGGAAATGCACGCGCAAATCGCGAAGTAACACGTCTCAGAATCATCCCAAAACCCGCTTCGGCGGGTTTTTTATTGCCTTTCCAGCCATTTTTGGCGGTTGCGTAGCGCGCGCGTTAGCCGCACCTTTTATGCATTCAAAATAAAAGGAGTGTGTCGTGAAACGTTCACTTGTCGTGATATCTCTGGTTTCGCTGTTGTCTGGCTGTGCGGGTTTTGCCTCTTCAGTGACCAACACGATTGATGGCATGGGCATGACGCCTGATTATGCTAAAGGGCTGCAGGACGATCTCCAGCCGCAGAAAAAGCTCACCACGCCAGTGATCAACGTGGCGGAAACCGTGCCGGAAGGGAAACTGATTGAGAAATATGACAACGGCGGCAAGAAGTTTGAGACCGTGGTGAAGAACCGCTGCTTCAATGAATACATTGATATTTACTATCCGAACGGCACGTTAAGAACGCACACACCGCTGGTGAACTGTAAGGCAGAAGGGCTTTCTCAGGGCTATACCCAGGAGGGAAAACTGCGCACCACTATTACCTTCAAGGATAGCGTCGCGAACGGCGAAGCGAAAACCTACGATGCCAACGGCAAGGTTTTACAAACAGTTATCTATAAAGATGGTTTCCCACAGAAACGTTAAGGCGCGGCATCAGAGTGTTCTGCATTTTTCCTGGCGGTCGGATATTGCCGCTAAAGTGTAGGGTCAGAAGGTAAGAAATGACGATCAACAGGGAGAACATCATGAAAAATAAACTTTTGCTGACATCCATTTTTGCAGCCGCAGCGCTCTTTACCGTAGCCGGTTGTTCATCGAATCAAGCGGTGAAAACGACCGACGGCAAAACGATTGTCACCGATGGTAAACCGCAGGTTGATGACGACACCGGACTGGTGTCCTACGAAAATGCGGAAACTGGCAAGACCGAGCAGATTAACCGCGACCAGGTGAAATCGATGGGCGAACTGAAAAACTAAGTCAGTTTTATCCATTTGCCTCGTCAATAATATTCACTATTAGCCTGTTGAATTACTGACTACACTCTTTTGTTAAAAGAGGCAGTAAAACAACAGGCTAATTGATGATCTTAATTATTTATGCGCACCCTTATCCGCGTCATTCGCACGCCAATAAGCGGATGCTTGACCAGGTAAAAGCGCTCGATGGCGTAGAAATACGCTCTCTTTACGAACTCTATCCCGATTTTAATATCGATATCGCCGCCGAGCAGGAGGCGATTTCGCGTGCCGATCTGATCGTCTGGCAACATCCAATGCAGTGGTACAGCACGCCCGCGCTGCTGAAGTTGTGGATCGACAAAGTCTTCTCCCACGGCTGGGCGTATGGGCATAACGGCCATGCATTGAAAGGCAAAAGTGTGCTCTGGGCTGTCACCACGGGCGGTGGCGAAGCGCATTTTGATATTGGCTCTCATCCTGGTTTCGACGTACTGGCGCAACCGCTCCAGGCGACCGCGCTTTACTGCGGGCTGAAATGGCTCCCTCCTTTTGCGATGCACTGCACGTTTGTCTGCGACGACGAAACGCTACAGGCTCAGGCGCGTCACTACAAACAACGCTTACTCGACTGGCAGGAGACGCACAATGGATAGCCATACGCTCATACAAGCGCTGATCTATTTGGGAGCGGCTGCTCTCATCGTGCCCGTTGCCGTGCGTCTCGGTTTAGGTTCCGTACTCGGCTACTTGATTGCAGGCTGCATTATCGGTCCGTGGGGTTTCCGCCTGGTGACCGATGCCGAGTCGATTTTGCATTTTGCTGAAATCGGCGTGGTGCTGATGCTCTTCGTGATTGGTCTGGAGTTGGATCCCCGGCGTTTGTGGAAACTGCGCGCCTCGGTCTTTGGCGGTGGGGCGTTGCAGATGGTTGCCTGTGGTGCGTTGCTGGGCGGTTTTTGCATCTTATTGGGAATGGACTGGAAAGTCGCGGAGCTGATCGGCATGACGCTGGCACTTTCGTCGACGGCCATTGCGATGCAGGCGATGAACGAGCGTAACCTGACGGTTTCCCAGATGGGGCGCAGCACTTTTTCTGTGTTGCTGTTCCAGGACATCGCGGCTATCCCGCTGGTGGCGATGATCCCGCTCCTGGCGGCAAGCGGTTCATCGACCACGCTGGGTGCCTTTGCGCTGTCGGCGCTAAAAGTCGCGGGGGCATTGGCGCTGGTGATTTTGCTCGGGCGTTATGTGACGCGCCCGCTGCTGCGCTTTGTCGCGCGTTCCGGCCTGCGCGAAGTGTTCAGCGCCGTGGCCCTTTTCCTGGTGTTTGGCTTTGGCCTGCTTCTCGAAGAGGCGGGTTTATCCATGGCGATGGGGGCGTTCCTGGCGGGCGTTTTGCTGGCGAGCTCGGAATATCGTCATGCGCTGGAAAGCGATATCGAGCCTTTCAAAGGTTTGCTGCTGGGGCTGTTCTTCATCGGTGTCGGCATGTCGGTAGACTTTGGCACGCTGGTGACGCATCCGCTGCGGATCCTCATCCTGCTGGTCGGTTTCCTGGTCATTAAAATGGGGATGCTGTGGCTGATTGCTCGCCCACTGAACGTCCCGAACAGACAGCGCCGCTGGTTTGCCGTGCTGCTGGGGCAGGGAAGTGAGTTCGCATTCGTGGTCTTTGGCGCGGCGCAAATGGCAAACGTGCTGGATCCGGAATGGGCAAAAGCGTTAACCCTCGCCGTTGCGCTGTCGATGGCCGTGACGCCGATTCTGCTGGTACTGCTGACTCGCCTCGAACAGTCGGGCAGCGAGCAGGAGCGCGAAGCGGATGAAATAGACGAAGAACAACCGCGGGTGATCATTGCCGGATTTGGTCGTTTTGGTCAGATCTCCGGTCGTTTGTTGCTCTCCAGCGGCGTAAAAATGGTGATTTTGGATCACGATCCTGACCATATCGAAACGCTGCGTAAATTCGGCATGAAAGTCTTTTACGGCGATGCCACGCGTGTCGATCTGCTGGAGTCTGCAGGTGCGGCAAAAGCGGAAGTGTTGATCAATGCGATTGACGATCCGCTCACCAACCTGCAGCTGGCAGAACTGGCGAAGGAACATTTCCCGAATCTGAAAATTATCTCGCGGGCCCGCGATGTCGATCATTACATCAAGCTGCGTCAGGCGGGTGTTGAAACGCCAGAGCGTGAGACATTTGAGGGGGCGCTCAAAACCGGGCGCATGGCACTGGAAGGTTTAGGCCTGGGGGCGTACGAAGCGCGGGAACGCGCCGATCTGTTCCGCCGTTTCAATCTGGATATGGTCGAAGAGATGGTGGAGATGGCCGACGGGGATGCTTCATCCCGCGCCGCGGCGGTAAAACGCACCAGCGCGATGCTGACGGAAATCATTAATGAGGACCGTAATCACCTGTCATTGACCCAGCGTCACGGCTGGCAGGGTACGGAAGAGGGCAAGCACACTGGCGATCCACGCGATGAGCCGGAGAGTAAACCGACGGTGTGACGTGGCGTTTCCAGCAATATTGAAAAATTTCCGCTTCTTTACTCTGGCTGTAGTCGACGAAAGATTAAGCTTTACGTATAGTGGCGGCAATTTTTTGCATCCGGGAAATTTTCAATGATCAGTCTGATTGCAGCGCTGGCGGTAGATCGCGTAATTGGTATGGAAAACGCCATGCCATGGAATCTCCCAGCCGATCTCGCGTGGTTTAAACGTACGACGTTAAACAAGCCGGTAGTGATGGGCCGCCTGACCTGGGAGTCAATTGGTCGTCCATTGCCGGGGCGTAAAAACATCGTGATCAGTAGCCAGCCTGGTACTGACGATCGTGTTGAGTGGGTTAAGTCTGTCGATGACGCGATTGCGGCCTGTGGCGACGCCGACGAAATTATGGTGATTGGCGGGGGGCGTGTGTACGAGCAGTTCTTGCCAAAAGCGCAGAAGCTGTATTTGACGCACATTGATGCGGAAGTGGAAGGGGATACCCATTTCCCGGACTACGATCCGGATGAGTGGGAATCCGTGTTCAGCGAATTCCACGATGCTGATGCGCAGAACTCACACAGCTATTGCTTCGAAGTTCTGGAACGTCGCTAAAATTGGTCTCCCTCTCCCTCTCCTGCTCGGGAGAGGGAACTTGTCCGTCAGGAGGCGACCGCCTCACCTTCTCCTAAATCCAGTTGCCGATTCGACGGCTGAATAAAGTAGGCTTTGTCTTCCCAACGCAGACAGGTCATATCGCCACCCCAGCAGCAACCCGTATCCAGCGCGTAGATATTCTCTGGCGTGCCTTTACCTTCGAGCGATGCCCAATGGCCAAACACCACGCTGTATTCATTGGTGACGGGACCCGGAATCGCAAACCACGGCTTGAGCGGTGAAGGGGCGTTTTCCGGCGTGTCTTTACAGTACATATCCAGTTGCCCGTTCGGGAAGCAGTAGCGCATCCGCGTAAAGGCGTTGGTCACGAACCGCAGGCGTGCCACACCGCTTAACTCAGGACTCCAGTTATTCGGCATATCGCCATACATCGCATCCAGGAAAAACGGGTACGAGTCACTCGCCAGCACCGCTTCTACATCGCGTGCGCACTCTTTTGCCGTTTGCAGATCCCATTGTGGCGTGATCCCGGCGTGGGCCATGACCAGCTTTTTCTCTTCGTCAATCTGCAACAAAGGCTGGCGACGCAACCAGTTGATCAGCTCGTCAGCATCGGGAGCTTCAAGCAGCGGCGTAATGCGATCTTTAGGTTTATTGCGACTGATCCCGGCAAAAACAGCCAGCAAATGCAGATCGTGATTGCCCAATACCAGGCGCACGCTGTCGCCCAGTGATTTAACAAATCGCAGCACGTCCAGCGAGCCAGGGCCACGCGCGACGAGATCGCCCGTCAGCCAGAGGGTGTCTTGTCCTGGTGTAAAATCCACCTGCTTTAACAGCGCGATCAGTTCATCGTAGCAACCGTGAACATCGCCAATGAGATATGTAGACATGTTTTAATGGATAAATGTAGGAACAGCGAGGCGGAAAACAGGGACCGCAACACGGAACGTATTGCCGTCGACATCAACCATTTCATAATGGCCCTGCATGGTACCCATCGGTGTTTCAATAACGGCACCGCTGGTATATTGAAACTCTTCGCCAGGGGCGATGTGGGGCTGTTCGCCCACCACACCTTCACCCTGGACTTCGATTTCGCGGCCATTGCCGTTGGTGATAAGCCAGTAACGCCCGAGCAGTTGCACAGGCATCCGCCCCAGATTGCGAATGGTTACGGTGTAAGCAAAAACAAAACGTTCATCGTCCGGCGTGGACTGCGATTCGATATAGACGCTTTGTACCTGAACACATACGCGGGGCGAATCGATCATGGCTTAGCTCTCCTTTGGCGGCGCGTTATCGCTAATGTAATTCGCTAACTTACAGTACTGCTCAACGGAAATATTTTCCGCACGCATGGCCGGGTCGATACCTAATTCAGTCAACACGTCCACGGTAAAGGTGTTACCGAGGCTGTTGCGAATCGTTTTACGGCGCTGGTTAAACGCTTCAGTGGTGATGCGACTCAGCACGCGTAGCTCTTTGACCGGATGCGGCATAACAGCGTGTGGAACCAGACGCACAACTGCAGATTCCACTTTCGGCGCTGGCGTAAAGGCCGTTGGCGGCACTTCCAGCACGGGAATGATCTGGCAGTAATATTGCGCCATCACGCTTAATCGACCATACGCTTTACTGTTTGGCCCTGCAACCAGTCGGTTGACGACCTCTTTTTGCAGCATGAAGTGCATGTCAGCAATGGCATCAGTATAGCTAAACAGATGGAACATCAGCGGCGTGGAGATGTTATACGGCAGGTTACCGAAGACACGCAGCGGCTGGCCCAGTTTCTCCGACAGCTCGGCAAAGTTCATGGTCATGGCGTCTTGCTGATAAATGGTCAGCTTTGGCCCCAGGAACGGATGCGTTTTCAGACGCGCAGCCAGATCGCGATCCAGTTCGATAACGGTCATTTCGTCGAGACGTTCGCCTACGGGCTCAGTCAGGGCTGCAAGGCCTGGACCGATCTCGACCATTGCCTGGCCTTTTTGTGGATTGATGGCTGACACGATGCTTTCGATAACGAACTGATCGTTAAGGAAGTTTTGCCCGAAACGTTTGCGGGCTAAGTGGCCCTGATGGACTCTAGTATTCATTGAGTATTAATAATCATTTTGATGGCGAGATTAAGCGCCGTAATAAAACTGCCGACATCCGCTTTGCCTTTTCCTGCCAGATCCAGCGCAGTACCGTGGTCAACGGACGTTCGAATAAAAGGTAAGCCGAGCGTGATATTCACTGCACGGCCAAATCCCTGGTATTTTAGCACGGGCAGGCCCTGATCGTGGTACATCGCGAGCACAGCATCCGCACTATCAAGATATTTAGGCTGAAAAAGGGTATCCGCTGGTAGCGGCCCGCTCAGATTCATCCCTTTCGCGCGCATCTCATTCAGCACCGGAATGATCGTATCGATCTCTTCCGTACCCATATGCCCGCCTTCACCCGCATGTGGATTGAGGCCACAGACCAGTACGTGCGGATCCGCAATACCAAATTTGGTGCGCAGATCGTGATGCAAAATCGTAATGATTTCACGCAGTAGTGCTGGCGTTATTGCGTCGGAGATGGCTTTGAGCGGCAAATGCGTTGTTGCCAGTGCAACGCGCAGCTCTTCCGTTGCCAACATCATGACCACGTTATCGCTGTGCGAGCGCTCTTCGAAGAATTCGGTGTGCCCGGTGAAGGGAACGCCTGCGTCGTTAATGACACCTTTATGAACCGGACCAGTAATCAGCGCCGCAAATTCGCCATTCAAACACCCATCACAGGCGCGAGCGAGCGTATCCACCACGTAATGACCATTATCGGTGCTAAGTACGCCGGGCGTAGCAGGTTTGCGAAGTGCAACGGGGAGAAGCGTTAATGTGCCTTGCTGCTGCGGAACAGGTGGCTTGTCGGCATGATAGGGCAAGAGCCTTAAAGGCAGACCGAGCATAGTTGCCCGGTCTTGTAATAGTGTTGCGTCTGCGCAGACCACCAGCTCAACCGGCCAGCTACGCTGCGCAAGCTGGACGACGAGTTCAGGACCAATCCCGGCGGGTTCACCGGGAGTGATGACAACACGCTGTGGTTGCATTAGTTGCTCAGTACTTTTACGTATGCGCTGGCGCGTTGTTCTTGCATCCAGGTTGCCGCTTCTTCAGAGAATTTGCGGTTGAACAGCATACGGTAAGCTCTGTCTTTCTGCGCTGCGTCGGTTTTATCCACGTTGCGCGTATCCAGCAGTTCAATCAAATGCCAGCCGAAAGTAGAGTGGACCGGTGTGCTCATCTGGCCTTTGTTCAGCTTCATCAGCGCATCACGGAAAGCCGGATCGTAGATATCTGCCGCTGCCCAGCCAAGATCACCGCCCTGGTTAGCAGAACCCGGATCCTGAGAAAACTCTTTTGCCGCGTTAGCGAATGAGGTTTTTCCGCTCTTGATATCAGCCGCAATCTGCTCCAGCTTCACGCGAGCCTGATCGTCCGTCATGATTGGAGAAGGTTTCAGGAGAATATGACGAGCATGCACTTCCGTTACGGAGATGTTCTGGCTCTGACCACGCATGTCGTTCACTTTCAGGATGTGGAAACCCACACCTGAACGAATCGGACCCACGATGTCGCCTTTCTTCGCTGTGCTCAGCGCCTGGCCAAAAATAGAAGGCAGTTCCTGAATTCGACCCCAACCCATCTGGCCGCCTTTCAACGCCTGCTGGTCAGCAGAATAGGTAATCGCGAGTTTACCGAAGTCACCGCCGTTGCGCGCCTGTTCAACGATAGAACGCGCCTGGCTTTCAGCTTCAGCGGCCTGATCGGACGTTGGGTTTTCCGGCAGTGGAATCAGGATGTGGCTCAGGTTCAGCTCGGTGCTGGCATCATTCTGATTACCCACCTGCTTCGCCAGTTGATCCACTTCCTGCGGCAGAATGGTGACGCGGCGACGCACTTCGTTATTGCGTACTTCTGAGATCAGCATCTCTTTACGGATCTGATTGCGGTAAGTCGCATAGCTGATGCCGTCATAGGCCAGACGGCTGCGCATCTGATCTAACGTCATATTGTTCTGTTTAGAAATGTTAGCAATCGCCTGATCGAGCTGCTCGTCAGTGACTTTAACGCCCATTTTCTGGCCCATCTGCAACACGATTTGATCCATGATCAAACGTTCCAGGATCTGATGACGCAGCGTGGCGTCATCAGGAAGTTGCTGGCCTGCCTGGCCCGAGTTGAGCTTCACAGATTGCATCATGCCATTCACGTCGCTTTCAAGGACTACACCGTTATTTACAACGGCGGCGACTTTATCAACAACCTGTGGCGCGGCGAAGCTGGTGTTCGCAACCATAGCGATACCGAGCAGCAGCGTTTTCCAGTTCTTCATACTTTTTCCATTTCAATTAACCGCAAAGCGGATTACGTTGTAAATCAAGCACATTACAAGGAACTACGATACGGCAGAATGTTCGAACGCAGCATCTGCTGAGTACCCAGACCGTAGTTGGAACTCAGGCCGCGCAACTCGATATTAAAGCCAATCACGTTATCGTATTTGCTCTGATTGTTGCTGGTATCCCAGCCGTTAAGTTTACGCTCGTAACCGACGCGAATCGCATAACAGCAGGAGTTATATTGCAAACCTAACATTTGGTCAGCTGCCTTGCTGGTATTGGTATCGAAGTAGTACGCCCCCACGACAGACCAGCGATCGGCGATTGGCCAGCTTGCAGTACCCCCCACCTGAGAAATACCTTCTTTATACTGCTGAGCGGTAAAGTTCGGCAATGTCGCCTGGATATATTCCGGGCTGGCATAACGGTAGGTTAACTGCACCAAACGATCTTCGTCACGACGATATTCAAGGGAGGTACTGCTCGTCGAGACATTATTCAGGCGCGTATCGTATTGCACCCCACCGCGAAGACCCCAACGATCGGTCATGCGCCAGTAAGTGTCACCCGCCCAAACCAGCGAACCGGTTTTGTTGTCTTTTTCCCAGTTGATATCATCATCACCGGTGCGCGACTCGGTGAAGTAGTAGATTTGACCCACAGAAACGTTAAAACGTTCAACGGCAGCATCATCATATACGCGGGTGGTGACGCCAGAGGTCAACTGGTTTGCTGATGCGATACGGTCCAGACCACCATAGGTACGGTCGCGGAACAGGCCGCTGTAATCCGATTGCAGGAAGGCAGAGTCGTAGTTATTGATGTTGCTTTGATCGCGATAAGGCACATACAAATACTGCATACGCGGTTCCAGCGTTTGGGTATAACCGCTCGCCAGATTCATATCACGTTCGAAAATCAGTTTCCCGTCCATCTTGAATTGCGGCAACGTACGGTTTACGGACTCTTCCAGATCTGCGTTATTAGTGCTGTTGTAATTATCGAGATTCTTTTGCTGGTAATGCGTTGCCATCAGCTTGGCTTCGGTATCCAGACTCGCCCAATCGTTAGACCACGGCAAATTCACTACCGGCTCGATGTGTAAACGCGTGGCTTCCGGCATATCTGAATTGGTGTTTACAAAATGCACGGCCTGACCGTAGATGCGGGTATCAAACGGGCCAACGTCATTTTGATACCAGTTAACGTCCAGCTGTGGTTCTGCACCGTAGGTGCTGCGCGTCTGGTTGCTAAAGACCTGGAACTGTTTGGACGATACCGTGGCATTGAAGTTTTGAATTGCATAGCCTGCGCTGAATTTCTGCGTCGCATAGCCATCGGTACTGGAACCGTACTTAGAGGTAAAGTCGTTAAAGTAGTTTGGATCGCTGACTTTGGTGTAATTGACGTTGAAGCGCCACACCTGATCCATGACGCCAGCATGTTGCCAGTAGTACAACCAACGGTGGCGATCGCCCTCAGTAGGGTGTTCATCTTCATAAACTTTATCTGAAGGCAGATAATCCAGCTCCATCAGACCTGCACCAGCTTGGGTCAGGTAGCGGAACTCATTTTCCCACATAATATTGCCGCGCTTATGGATATAGTGCGGCGTAATCGTGGCGTCCATATTGGGCGCAATGTTCCAGTAATACGGCAGATAGAACTCAAAATAGTTCGTAGTGCTGTATTTGGCATTCGGGATCAAAAAGCCCGAGCGGCGCTTATCACCGATCGGTAACTGCAAATAAGGGCTATAGAAAACGGGCACTGGGCCCAGTTTAAAGCGCGCATTCCAGATTTCAGCGACCTGTTCTTCTCGGTCGTGAATCACTTCGCTTCCCACCACACTCCAGGTATTCGAGCCAGGAAGGCAAGAGGTGAAAGAGCCGTTTTCCAGAATGGTATAGCGATTTTCACCGCGCTGTTTCATAAGGTCCGCGTTACCGCGCCCTTGACGGCCGACCATCTGGTAATCACCTTCCCAGACGTTAGTATCTTTTGTATTCAGGTTTGACCAGGCTTTCGGACCTTTCAGGATGACCTGATTGTCGTCATAGTGCACATTGCCCAGTGCATCGACCGTGCGTACCGGAGCAGCCGCGCCTTCGGGCTGCTTCTGATGAAGTTGAACTTCATCTGCCTGCAAACGGCTGTTGCCTTGATTAATGTCGACATTGCCCGTAAACGTGGCGTTATCAGGGTAATTACCCTTCGCATGGTCGGCAGTAATCGTGACAGGCAAGCTGTTCGTATCGCCCTGAACCAGCGGGCGATCGTAGCTTGGGACGCCCAGCATACACTGCGAGGCGAGATCGGCGGCTAGCCCCTGTTGGCTATACAGGGCCGCACCAATCATGGTGGCCAGGAGGGTGGGGATACGTTTTTTCATACGTTGTATTTAGTGTTCCATCATCAGTGGCGTTACGCTGGCAAACGGTCAGAGACTATCTTACTCATCAGCGCAGTACCAGCGTTAATCCTGCCCGTTTGCGAGTCAGAGTGTTAGGCTCGCTATCGAATGGCGAGTATGATAATGCAAATTATAGGCGATGTCCCTCAATTGACCGTGGCTCGACCACTGAGATAATGAAGTTGAGTCGGACCAGGAACATGACCGTACGGGGAGTATATGCAGTATTGGGGTAAAATAATTGGCGTCGCATTCGCATTATTGATGGGCGCAGGGTTTTGGGGCGTCTTACTGGGCCTGATTATCGGGCATATGTTTGATAAAGCACGCAGTCGCAAGATTGCGATGTTTGCCAACCAGCGTGAGCGTCAGGCGCTGTTTTTCGCCACCACTTTTGAGGTGATGGGGCACTTAACCAAATCGAAGGGGCGGGTTACGGAAGCAGACATTCAGATCGCTAGCGTATTCATGGATCGAATGAGTCTGCACGGTGAATCTCGTGTGGCGGCGCAAAACGCCTTTCGCATCGGTAAAGCGGATAATTACCCGCTGCGCGAGAAAATGCGTCAGTTCCGTAGCGTCTGCTTCGGACGTTTTGATTTGATTAGGATGTTTCTGGAAATCCAGATTCAGGCGGCGTTCGCCGACGGTTCGCTGCATCCGAACGAACGAGACGTACTGTACGTGATTGCTGAAGAGCTGGGTATTTCCCGTATGCAGTTCGATCAGTTCTTGCGCATGATGCAGGGCGGCGCGCAGTTTGGCGGTGGCTATCAGCAACAGCAGCAATCCGCGGGTGGCGGCTGGCAACAGGCGCAGCGTGGTCCAACGCTGGAAGACGCCTGTAACGTTTTAGGAGTTAAACCGACTGACGATGCGACCACCATAAAGCGCGCCTATCGCAAGCAGATGAGCGAGCATCACCCGGATAAACTCGTTGCTAAAGGGTTACCACCGGAAATGATGGAGATGGCGAAGCAGAAAGCGCAGGAAATTCAGAAAGCGTACGAGCTGATTAAAGAGCAGAAAGGCTTTAAATAATGCGGTGTCTGCCCGGCAAAAACCGGGCGGACATTAAAAGTCGGCAGGCGTTTTAAACGTCATCGACGTGCCAAACGCCGGATGGGTAATGGTCAGCCTCTCAGCATGCAGCTGTAGACGCGGCGCCATTGCCAGCGCTTCCGATGTCGCGTAAAAGCGATCCCCCAGAATCGGATGACCTAACGCCTGCATATGCACACGCAGTTGATGCGAACGCCCCGTAATCGGTTTGAGCAAAATGCGCGCGGTGTTATCCGGCGTATACTCCAACACTTCATACTCCGTCTGCGCGGCTTTGCCGGTCTCAAAGCACACTTTTTGCTTTGGTCGGTTCGGCCAGTCACAGATCAGGGGTAAATCTACCAGCCCTTCCGCTTTTTCCGGATGTCCCCAGATTCGCGCGATGTACTGTTTCTTTGGCTCGCGTTCGCGGAACTGACGCTTCAGTTCGCGCTCGGCGGCTTTGTTCAGAGCCACGACAATCACACCGCTGGTCGCCATATCCAGACGATGCACAGATTCTGCCTGAGGATAATCGCGCTGTACGCGGGTCATCACGCTGTCTTTGTGCTCCTCCAGACGGCCTGGCACGGACAACAACCCGCTCGGCTTGTTGACCACCATAATATGCTCATCCTGATACAGAATGACCAACCAGGGGTCCATTGGCGGATTGTAGGTCTCCATGATCATGTCGCGCTCCGTTTATTGATGCGTCACAACGATCAGACGCAGCGCGTCCAGTCGCCAGCTCGCCTGATCCAGGCTTTCGAGCACCTGCTGACGGTTGCTCTCGATGGCTGCCAGTTCGTCGTCACGGATGTTCGGGTTCACGGCTCTTAACGCTTCCAGACGAGAAAGTTCTGCCGAGAGTTTTTCATCGGCTTCGCGACGTGCGGAATCGATCAGCGCTCGCGCGGCTTTCTCAATTTGCGCTTCGCCCTGCTGCAATATGGCGTGGACGTCCTGTTGAACGGCATTCACCAGCTTGCTGCCCGTATGACGATTCACCGCGCTGAGCTGACGGTTAAAGCTCTCAAACTCCACCTGAGCCGCCAGGTTGGTGCCATTTTTGTCCAGCATCAGGCGCACCGGTGTCGCAGGCAAGAAGCGGTTAAGTTGCAGCTGTTTTGGTGCCTGTGCTTCAACGACATAGATCAGTTCAAGCAGCAGCGTACCCACCGGCAGGGCTTTGTTTTTCAGCAGCGAAATGGTGCTGCTCCCGGTATCACCGGACAAAATCAGATCCAGGCCGTTACGAATCAGCGGATGTTCCCAGGTGATGAACTGCGCATCTTCACGAGAAAGTGCCACATCACGTTCAAAGGTGATGGTGCAACCATCTTCCGGCAGGCCAGGGAAATCAGGCACCAGCATGTGATCGGACGGCGTCAGAACAATCATGTTTTCGCCACGGTCGTCCTGGTTAATCCCTACGATATCAAACAGGTTCATCGCAAAGCTGATCAGGCTGGTGTCGTCATCTTGTTCTTCAATGCTTTCTGCCAGGGCTTGTGCTTTCTCGCCGCCGTTGGAGTGGATCTCCAGCAGACGGTCACGACCCTGCTCCAGCTGAATCTTCAGCGCATCGTGTTTTTCGCGACAGGTTTTAATCAGATCGTCAAAACCGTCGGTATTTTCCGGCGATGCCAGATAGCCAATCAAATCACTGTGCACCTGATCGTAAATGGTGCGTCCGGTCGGGCAGGTATGTTCAAACGCATCCAGCCCTTCGTGGAACCAACGCACCAGCACGGACTGCGCGGTATTTTCCAGGTACGGGACGTGGATTTGAATATCATGCGCCTGGCCAATACGGTCCAGACGGCCAATACGCTGTTCCAGCAGATCCGGGTTAAACGGCAGATCGAACATCACCAGTTTGCTGGCGAACTGGAAGTTACGGCCTTCTGAACCGATTTCGGAACACAGCAGAACCTGCGCGCCGCTGTCTTCTTCGCCAAACCATGCCGCCGCGCGGTCACGTTCGATGATAGACATCCCTTCGTGGAACACCGCCGCGCGAATACCTTCACGCTCGCGCAGGACCTGTTCCAGCTGAAGCGCGGTGGCTGCTTTGGCGCAAATCACGAGCACTTTCTGCGAACGATGCGCGGTCAAATAGCCCATCAGCCATTCAACGCGTGGATCGAAGTTCCACCAGGTTCCGGTATCGCCTTCAAACTCCTGATAAATCTGCTCCGGATACAGCATATCGCGAGCGCGTTCTTCAGCACTTTTACGCGCACCCATAATTCCAGAAACTTTAATCGCCGTCTGATATTGCGTCGGCAGCGGCAGTTTGATGGTGTGCAGTTCGCGTTTCGGGAAACCTTTGACACCGTTACGGGTGTTACGGAACAGCACGCGGCTGGTGCCGTGGCGGTCCATCAGCATGGAAACCAGTTCCTGACGCGCGGCTTCAGCGCCGTCACGATCGCTGTTGGCCGTCTGCAAAAGCGGCTCAATATCCTGTTCACCAATCAAATCGCTCAACGTATTAAGCTCATCGTTGGAAAGATGTTTGCCAGCCAGCAGTAGGGCGACCGCATCGGCCACCGGACGGTAATTCTGCTGTTCTTCAACAAACACGTCAAAATCGTGGAAACGGTTGGGATCGAGCAGGCGCAAGCGCGCAAAATGGCTTTCCAGTCCCAGCTGTTCTGGCGTTGCCGTCAGAAGCAGAATACCGGGGACGCGTTCCGCCAGCTGTTCAATCGCCATGTACTCGCGGCTTGGGGCGTTTTCGCTCCAGACCAGATGGTGCGCTTCATCGACGACCAGCAGATCCCACTCAGCATCGCAAAGATGCTCAAGGCGCTGCTTGCTGCGACGCACAAAGTCGAGGGAGCAAATCACCAGTTGCTCGGTTTCGAACGGGTTCTCAGCGTCGTGCTGGGCTTCGGCATAACGCTCGTCATCGAACAGGGAAAAACGCAGGTTAAAGCGGCGCAGCATTTCGACCAGCCACTGGTGTTGCAGGGTTTCAGGCACCACGATCAGCACACGTTCCGCGGCACCAGACAGCAACTGTTGGTGCAAAATCATGCCCGCTTCGATGGTTTTACCCAGGCCTACTTCATCCGCCAGCAGCACGCGCGGCGCGTGACGACGCCCCACGTCGTGAGCGATGTTGAGCTGATGCGGAATCAGGCTGGTGCGCTGTCCACGCAGGCCGCTCCACGGCATGCGGTACTGTTCGCTCTGGAACTTGCGCGCGCGATAGCGCAGTGCGAAGCGGTCCATACGGTCAATCTGGCCGGCGAACAGGCGATCCTGAGGCTTGCTGAACACCAGACGGCTATCGAGCATCACTTCGCGCAGCATAACGTCTGCTTCATCGGTATCGACACGCGTTCCGATATAGGCGAGCAGCCCGTTCTCTTCTTTTACGTCTTCAATCTTCAGCTGCCAGCCTTCATGGCTGGTGACGGTGTCGCCCGGATTAAACATGACACGGGTAACAGGGGAGTCATTGCGTGCATACAGACGGTTTTCACCGGTTGCAGGGAACATAATAGTGACCATTCGCGCATCCAGCGCCACTACCGTTCCTAATCCGAGTTCGCTTTCTGTATCGCTGATCCAGCGTTGACCAAGTGTAAAAGGCATAGTTGTTCGGCTCTAATCTTTAATTGCAGGCAATAGTTCAACCGCCGTCGCAGAATGACGGCCATCGAAAAATGGGTCCGGGAATGGAAAGGGCGCTATGGTACTGGATGAAGGCGTTTTCGTCACGCGTCAAAATAGCCCAAGTTGTCCTGTCATGAGTGTAGCAAAATCATCGTCGACGAAAGGTAAAATTCCATCGGCGACGGGCATAAGCTGTCGCGTGAGGTAGTGATCGTAGTCGAGCGGCGACTGTTGATAATCCACGGGCTCCGGGCCGCTGGTGGTCCACACATACTTAATGGTCCCCCGATTTTGATACTGTGGCGCGCGGCCACGGCGCACGTTTTCCTCATCCGCCAGACGCGCTGCGCGAACGTGCGGAGGCACATTACGCTGGTACTCTTCCAGCGGGCGGCGCAGGCGCTTGCGATAGACCAGTTGGCTGTCCAGCTCGCCGGCCATCAGGCTGGCAATCGTCTCGCGGACGTAATCCTGATACGGTTCATTGCGAAACACGCGCAGATACAGCGTTTGCTGGAACTGCTGCGCCAGCGGCGTCCAGTCGGTACGCACGGTTTCCAGGCCTTTAAATACCATGCGTTGCTCTTTGCCTTCCTGAATTAACCCTGCATACCGTTTCTTGCTGCCCTGTTCAGTGCCGCGAATTGTCGGCATCAAAAATCGACAAAAGTGGGTTTCGAATTCCAGTTCCAGCGCGCTGGTTAAGCGCTCTTTTTGCAAATGGTTATGCCACCACTCGTTCACGAAAGAGACCAGATGTTTGCCGATTTTCGCGGCGTCTTCTTCGCTGTGCGCGCCTTTTAGCCAGACGAACGTCGAGTCGGTATCACCGTAAATCACGTCATAGCCCTGCGATTCCACCAGCGCTTTGGTCTGGCGCATAATTTCGTGTCCACGCATCGTGATCGACGAGGCCAGACGCGGATCGAAGAAGCGGCAGGCGCTGGTCCCCAGCACGCCGTAAAAAGCATTCATAATGATCTTCAGAGCCTGGGAGAGCGGTTTATTGCCGTGTCGTTTGGCTTCTTCGCGGCCGTGCCAGATCTGGCTGACAATTTCTGGCAGGCAGTTTTTCTCGCGCGAAAAGCGTGCGCCTAAAAATCCTTCGGTGCTGTGCGCCTCGTCGGGCTGCGCCATACCTTCCACCAGACCGACCGGATCGATCAGGAACGTGCGAATGATCGACGGATACAGACTTTTATAATCCAGCACCAGAACCGAGTCATACAGCCCAGGCCTGGAGTCCATCACATAGCCGCCAGGGCTGGCCTGAGGAGGGACTTCGCCAAGATTGGGGGCGACGTAACCGGCGCGGTGCATACGAGGAATATAGAGGTGACCAAACGCGGCGACCGATCCGCCGTGACGATCGACCGCCAGACCGTTGACGGTCGCGCGCTCTAACAGGAACGGCATAATCTCCGTCTTGTGGAAAATGCGCGTTACCAGCTCGCAGTCTTTCAGGTTATAAGTGGCCAGCGCCGGTTTATCTTCGTGAAAGCGTCGGTCGATCTCGTCCATGCGATCCCACGGATTATCGATCGATTTCCCTTCGCCGAGTAGCTCTCGCGACACCGCCTCCAGCGAGAAAGAGGAAAAACTCCAGAAAGCCGATTTCAGCGCGTCGATACCGTCGATGATCAAACGGCCATTCGCCTGGGCGAAAAACACGCCGTTTTTGAAACCGTGCTCGCGCCACTCAAGCTCGCTATTGCCGCGCCCGAGGACCAGCGGAATGCGATAGCGTTCGGCGTGTTTTTGCAGGACGCGCAAATCAAACTGCACCACGTTCCAGCCGATGAGCACATCGGGATCGTGTCTGGCAAACCACTGATTCAGCTTTTCGAGTAATTGCGGGCGGCTGTTAACGTACTCAAGCTCAAAATCCAGCCCGGAGGCATCGCCGTTTGGCGGCCCAAGCATATACACAATGCGTTGCCCGCAGCCTTCCAGCCCGATGCAGTACAGCTCGCCGTGGCGCGTGGTTTCGATATCCAGCGACACCCATTTCAAAGGGGGACGATAATGTGGATTGGGTTTCAGCCGGGCGTTGGTGAGCTTGCTGCCCTGCGGGGTACCGTCGACCCAAACGGGGGCGGTGATAAAACGCTCCATCAGGAAACGTTCAGGCGGGCGGATATCCGCTTCATACAGGGTAACGCCCGCTTCACGCAGCAGCTTTTCGAAACGCATCAGTTGGCGATGGGCGCGACAATAAAGGCCGTAAACGGGCTGACGGTGGAAATCTTTCAGGTCCAGCGGCGTGATGCGCCAGCCGTTTTCACCGCGCAGCACGTCCTTCGTTTTTTCGACGTGCTGTTCCGGTATAAACGCCACGGACTCCTGCGGCGGCAGCGTCACGTTCAGCGGACCGGTATCCGTCGCCAGCCAGAATTCGACCTCGGTGCCCTGAGCCGTGTCCCGCCAGTGCCGGGTCAGTAAAAAGCCTTCTTGCGCCTGCGCCACGCCATTATCCCATCAAACAAAACCAGGCCTGATTATAGCCTGGTTAGGGATGTTGTGCTGGGATTTTATACAGGTGTTATGGCGTGCGTTTTGCAGCCCTCTCACGGGGAGAGGGCACGATCACTGGCCGTAATAGGCCTTCGCGCCGTGTTTGCGCAGATAGTGTTTATCCAGCAGCGTTTGTTGCATATCCGGCAGTTGCGGAGATAACTGGCGCGTGAAGATGCCCATATAGGCGATCTCTTCCAGCACAATGGCGTTATGCACCGCATCTTCGGCGTTTTTGCCCCACGCGAACGGGCCGTGAGAGTGCACCAGCACGCCCGGCATCTGGGCAGCATCGAGCCCTTGTTTTTCAAAGGTTTCGACAATCACATTGCCGGTTTCCCACTCATATTCGCCGTTGATTTCGCCGTCGGTCATTTTACGCGTGCAGGGCACCGCACCGTAGAAGTAGTCCGCGTGCGTGGTGCCTGTCGCGGGGATAGAAAGCCCGGCCTGCGCCCAGATAGTGGCGTGGCGAGAGTGCGTATGTACGATGCCGCCAATCGACGGAAATGATTGATACAGCAGGCGATGGGTCGGCGTATCCGAGGAGGGCTTTTTGTTGCCTTCCACCACTTCACCTGTCGCGAGACTGACAACCACCATATCGTCGGCGGTCATCACCGTGTAATCAACGCCGGACGGCTTAATGATAAACACGCCTTTTTCACGATCGACGGCGCTCACGTTGCCCCAGGTCAGCGTGACGAGGTTATGTTTTGGCAGCGCCAGATTGGCGTCGAGTACCTGACGTTTGAGATCTTCTAACATGCAATCCTCCAGGAAAAAAAGCCCGCCCTGCGGCAGGCTAAAGGTTCCCTGTTAACGTTTTGAACCGTAATACACTTCGTTCCAGCGCAGCGCGTCTTTAAACGCTGGCAGACGGGTATCGTTGTCGATAACGGTCAGCTCGATGTCGTGCAGTTCAGCGAACTGGCGCATGTCGTTCAGGTCCAGCGAATGGCTGAAGACGGTGTGGTGTGCACCACCGGCCACGATCCACGCTTCGGACGCCGTTGGCAGATCCGGCTGGGCTTTCCACAGCGCGTTCGCCACCGGCAGTTTCGGCAGAGAGTGCGGGGTTTCGACGGTATCAACGCAGTTCACCAGCAGGCGGAAACGATCGCCCAGGTCGATGAGGCTGGCGTTAATCGCCGGGCCAGTACGGGTGTTGAAGATCAGGCGTGCTGGATCGGCTTTGCCGCCGATGCCCAGATACTGCACGTCGAGGATCGGTTTCTCTTCAACGGCGATCGAAGGACACACTTCCAGCATGTGCGAGCCCAGCACCAGATCGTTGCCGTTCTCAAAGTGGTAGGTGTAATCCTCCATAAATGAGGTGCCGCCCTGTAGACCGGTCGACATCACCTTCATGATGCGAAGCAGGGCGGCGGTTTTCCAGTCGCCTTCGCCCGCAAAGCCGTAGCCCTGCTGCATCAGACGTTGTACTGCGAGGCCTGGAAGCTGTTTCAGGCCATGGAGATCTTCAAACGTGGTGGTGAACGCATGGAAGCCGCCCTGTTCAAGGAAGCGCTTCATGCCCAGCTCAATACGCGCAGCATCCAACACGTTCTGGCGTTTATCGCCTTTAACCTGAGCGGCCGCGGTCAGGCGATAGCTGCTTTCATACTCATCAACCAGCGCGCTCACATCGCCATCGCTGATTTCATTCACCACCTGTACCAGATCGCCGACCGCCCAGGTATTCACTGAGAAGCCAAATTTAATCTGTGCTGCGACTTTATCACCGTCGGTGACGGCCACTTCGCGCATGTTATCGCCGAAACGTACCACTTTCAGATGGCGGGTATCTTGTTTTGATACGGCCTGACGCATCCAGGAGCCGATACGTTTTTGCGCGTGTTGATCCTGCCAGTGCCCGGTCACTACCGCGTGCTGCTGGCGCATACGCGCACCGATAAAACCAAACTCGCGGCCGCCGTGCGCGGTCTGGTTCAGGTTCATAAAGTCCATATCGATGCTATCCCATGGCAGGGACGCGTTGAACTGAGTATGGAACTGCAGCAGCGGTTTATTGAGGATGGTCAGGCCGTTAATCCACATTTTGGCCGGAGAGAAGGTGTGCAGCCACACCACCATACCAGCGCATTTATCGTCGTAATTGGCGTCGCGACAAATGTGGGTGATTTCGTCCGGCGTGGTGCCGAGCGGTTTAAGCACCAGTTTGCACGGCAGTTTAGCTTCTGCGTTCAGCGCATTAACAACGTGTTCCGCGTGTTGAGTCACCTGACGCAGCGCTTCCGGTCCGTATAAATGCTGGCTGCCAATCACAAACCACACTTCATAATTATTAAAAATGGTCATTATCGTGTCCTTAATGTGTCAGGGTTGCCGGTTTTTCCGCGCTGTTTTTGGCGGGGGCGGCGACAGGGAGATAGTGTTGTTCAGCGCTTTTCGACCATTGCAGGTAGCGCTGATAAAGTTGTTCAAAGCGTTGTGCTTGCTGAGGGCGCGGCTGAAGCGTGTTTTCAACTTTGCTCGCCATGTGCTGCTGCGCGGTCGGGATATCGGCGTGAACGCCTGCCGCGACGGCGGCAAAAATCGCCGCACCCAGCGCGCAGCACTGATCGGAGGCGACAATTTGCAGCGGACGATTCAGGACGTCGCAGCAGGCCTGCATGATCACCTGATTTTTACGGGCGATACCGCCCAGCGCCATCACCTCGTTTACGGCGATACCTTGTTCGGTGAAGCACTCCATAATCGCGCGCGCCCCAAACGCGGTCGCCGCAATCAGGCCGCCAAACAGCGCAGGCGCATCGGTTGCCAGGTTGAGATCCGCGATCACCCCTTTGAGTCGCTGGTTGGCAAACGGAGTACGGCGACCGTTGAACCAGTCGAGCACCACCGGGAGATGATCAAGAGACGGATTTTTTGCCCACGCCTCGGTGAGCTGCGGGAGCAGCATTTTTTTGCTGGCATCAATTTGCGGTTTCAGCTCCGGATGCGTCGCGGCCAGCTGATCCAGCGGCCAGCACAGCACGCGTCCAAACCAGGCGTAGATATCGCCAAAGGCGGACTGCCCGGCTTCGAGACCGATAAAGTCAGGGACAACGCTTCCGTCAACCTGGCCACAAATGCCTTTTACCGCGCGGTCGCCCACGGTGGCTTTATCGGCGGTCAAAATGTCGCAGGTTGATGTGCCGATCACTTTGACCAGCGTATTCGGCTGCGCGCCAGCGCCAACGGCACCCATATGGCAGTCGAACGCGCCGCCGGAAATCGCGACGTTTTGTGGCAGACCCAAGCGTTGCGCCCACTCTTCGTTGAGCGTGCCTACCGGGATATCGGCGGTGAAGGTGTCGGTAAAGAGCGGGTATTTCAGGCTCTGGTTGATAATCGGGTCGAGCTCATCAAAGAACGCAGCAGGTGGCAGGCCGCCCCAGCTTTCGTGCCAGAGTGATTTATGCCCTGCGCTACAGCGCCCGCGACGGATATCCTCAGGTCGCGTTGTGCCGGACAGCAGCGCCGGAACCCAGTCGCACAGCTCAATCCAGGAGACAGCGGCTTGCGCCACGGCGCGGTCCGCGCGGGTGACGTGCAGGATTTTTGCCCAGAACCATTCGCTGGAGTAAATCCCACCGATGTAGCGCGAGTAGTCGGCTTTGCCCGGCTGATGGCACAAACGGGTGATGGCTTCGGCTTCTTCGACCGCGGTATGGTCTTTCCACAGCACGAACATGGCGTTCGGGTTATCGGCAAATTCAGGACGCAGCGCCAGCACGCGGCCTTCAGCATCGACAGGCGCAGGCGTTGAGCCGGTACTGTCCACGCCGATTCCGACAATCTGCGCACGCTGTTCTTTACTCAACTCGGCCAGCACGGTTTTGATCGCCGCTTCCATCGATTCGATGTAATCACGCGGATGATGACGGAACTGATTATTTGGCGCATCGCAGTAACGCCCCTCTTGCCAGCGCGGATACCATTCGACGCTGGTCGCTATTTCCTGCCCCGTACGACACTCCACCGCCAGAGCGCGTACCGAGTCACTTCCAAAATCGAGGCCAATCGCAATTGCCATTTCTGTTGCTCCATCAAAAAACGGGTATGAATCAACATTAGAGATTGAGGGAAAAAATCGTCAGGCAGGATCCGCTAATCTTATGGACTAAATTGCTGTTAAGGTTGAAAGTGTGACGCTGTGCAAATAATCAATGTGGACATTTCTGCCGTAGTTATAGACACTTTTGTTACTGCTGTTTCGCCTGAAGTGGCGGATAAATCTGGGATAAATGCTGAATTAAGGCGGATCGGAAAGCGCGCGGATGCAATGAACGTCTTTTAACGCCCCGTTTTTAGACCGCTTTTCTCGATATGGACAATTTGTTTCCTTCTTGACCGTTGGGAGTCACCAATTTATGGCCGAAATACAAAACGATCCCTTGCTGCCGGGTTACTCCTTCAACGCCCATCTGGTCGCGGGTTTGACCCCCATTGAAGCCGACGGCTATCTCGACTTTTTTGTCGATCGACCGCTCGGAATGAAGGGGTACATTCTGAATATCACCGTGCGTGGCGAAGGGGTGATCCACAATAACGATCGGCAATTTGTCTGTCGGCCAGGGGATATTTTGCTGTTCCCGCCGGGGGAAGTGCATCACTACGGACGTCATCCAGATGCCAAAGAGTGGTATCACCAGTGGGTCTATTTCCGTCCGCGTGCTTACTGGCAGGAGTGGCTGGCGTGGCCGGCGATTTTTGCTCACACCGGTTATTACCGCCCGGATGAGGCGCACCAGGCGCAGTTTCGCGAACTGTTTGCCCAGATTATTGATGCGCAGGTAGGGGGGCGTTACGCGGAACTGCTGGCGATAAACCTGCTGGAACAGCTGCTGCTGCGGCGCATGGAGGCGATCAACGCATCGCTTAACCCGCCGCTGGATCACCGCGTGCGCGACGCCTGCCAGTACATCAGTGACCATCTGGCGGACAGCCAGTTTGATATTGCGGGTGTCGCCCAGCACGTTTGCCTGTCGCCATCGCGTCTGTCGCACCTGTTTCGCCAGCAGCTTGGCGTCAGCGTGTTGAGCTGGCGAGAGGATCAGCGCATCAGTCAGGCCAAACTGCTGCTCAGTACAACGCGAATGCCGATCGCCACCGTCGGGCGCAACGTGGGCTTTGAAGATCAGCTCTATTTTTCGCGCGTATTCAAAAAATGTACCGGTGCCAGCCCCAGCGAATTCCGCGCCGGATGTGAATAAATAGTAAAAAAAATTAAACAAACAGGTGAAGTCCGGCAGTAACCAGTAAACTCTTCAGACAATTGTTGTCTTGACGCGGCAGGAAGCGCTTCGCAGAATCCCTGCTTCGTCATCTGACCGGAATCGTTATGCAGGCATTGCTGGAACATTTTATTACTCAATCCGTCGCGTATTCGCTGATTGCTGTCGCGCTGGTGGCCTTCCTGGAATCGCTGGCGCTGGTGGGATTGATTTTACCCGGGACAGTCATGATGGCGGGGCTGGGTGCCCTGATTGGCAGCGGGGAGGTTAACTTCTGGCAGGCATGGGCGGCCGGAATTATAGGCTGTCTGCTGGGAGACTGGCTGTCGTTCTGGCTGGGCTGGCGCTTTAAAAAGCCGCTGCACCGTTGGTCATTCATGAAAAAGAACAAGGCGTTGCTCGATAAAACGGAACATGCCCTGCATCAGCACAGCATGTTTACCATTTTGGTTGGGCGATTTGTCGGCCCCACGCGTCCGCTGGTGCCAATGGTTGCCGGGATGCTGGATCTGCCGGTTGCCAAATTTATCCTGCCCAATATCATCGGCTGCGTCCTTTGGCCGCCGTTCTATTTCCTGCCCGGGATCCTGGCCGGTGCGGCGACCGATATTCCCGTTGATGCCCAAAGCGGTGACTTCAAATGGCTGCTGCTAGCGACCGCGCTGTTGCTGTGGGTGGGCGTCTGGCTGTGCTGGCGTTTATGGCGCAGCGCCAAAGCCGGGACGGATCGTTTGACGCACTATTTGCCGCGCAGTCGTTTGATCTGGCTTGCGCCGTTACTCTTGGGCGTTGCGGTAGTCGCGCTGGCGGCGCTGATTCGTCATCCGCTCATGCCGGTGTACGGTGAGATTTTACTGAAGGTGGTAAGCCGGTAATTTTTCTTCTTTTCGATCGCGGTTTTACCCTTCTCCCTGTATGCATGTCAGCGGGTTTTCTCCTTCTCGCTGCGCGCAACTCGGCGGATTTTCTACCTCTCATTGTGTGCAAGTCGGCGGGTTTTCTCGTTCTCGCTGTGTGCATGTCGGCGGATTTTCTCCCTCTCATTGTGTGCAAGTCAGCAGATTTTCTCTTTCTCGCTGCGTGCATGTCAGTGGGTTTTCTCCCTCTCCCTGTGGGAGAGGGGCGGGGTGAGGGCATCAGACGATTCAGTGCCTAAACCGGCTGCGCATGTATTCCCAGCAGCGCTGAGGCGCTGGCGTTTCCGCTAAGCAGCGCTTGCGTTTCGCCATCCCAGTCGATGCGCCCGTCGGCAATCACCACCGCTCGTGGCGCAATGCTGGCGGCGTCTTCCACGCTGTGCGACACCATCAGCATGGTGAGTTGCTTCTGCTGACACACGTCCTTCACCAGCTGCAGCATCTCTTGTCGCAGCGCGGGATCGAGGGCTGAGAACGGCTCATCAAGCAGTAAAATCGGCTGCTCCCGAACCAGACAGCGCGCCAACGCCACGCGCTGACGCTGGCCGCCGGACAACTCTCCCGGCAGGCGATCGCTCAATTCCGTCAACCCCATTTGCTGTGCAATAGCATCACATTTTTGACGTTGCCCCGCCGTCAGTTTCAGCCCCGGATCCATTCCCAGCCCAATGTTCTGGCGGACGGTCAGATGGGTAAACAGATTATTTTCCTGAAACAGCATCGACACCGGACGCTGCGAGGGGGGCGTGTGAGTATGATCTTGACCGTTAATCGTCATCTCTCCGCGCGCGGGCGGCAGGAAACCGGCAATCAGATTGAGCAAGGTGCTTTTGCCCGCCCCACTGGGACCGAGAATCGCGATCATTTCACCTTGCTTCGCGGTCAGGGTAAAACGCATTGGCAGGTGCTGGTAAAGCCAGGTTACATCAGTCAGTTTTAGCATCACGCCCCGGTAGTTTTTCGATAACGGTGAACAAGGTAAAGCACAGCAGCAGAAGCAACAGCGCCGTGACAGCGCCGTCCTGACTGCGATAGGAGCCTATTTGCTGGTAGAGCCAGAACGGCAGCGTGCGGAAATCGTCATTGCCAAACAGCGCCACGACACCGAAATCGCCAATCGACAGCACGCTGGCAAAGGCCAACGCTTGAGCAATCGGGCGTTTTAGTGCGCGGAGTTCGACCACTTTCAACCGCTGCCAGCCGCGCATTCCCAGTGACTGACAAAGCAAAGTGTAACGGGCGCTGACGTCGCGCATCGGATTTTCCAGCACTTTGAGCGCGTAGGGGATCGCCATCAGCGCGTTGGTGAAAATCACGATGCCGTCCGCGTGAGCGGGCAGGCCGATAGTGCTGTTAAACAGTAAGAAGAAACCGGTCGCCAGCACAATGCCCGGCATCGCCAGAATCAGCATTCCGCTCAGCTCCAGCGCTTGTCCGGCGACTCTGGCCTGACGCGCGTACAGCTCACGGCTGCTCCACAACAGCATCATTGTCAGCAGGACGCACAGCAAACCGGCACCGATGGCAATGCGCAGCGAGGTGCCGGTTGCTTGCCACAGCACAGGCTGTTGCAGCACGGAAATCACATTCAGATTGAGGCCATCCACCACCACCGCGAGCAATGGCGGGAGCATCAGCAGCAACGCCAGCGCAATCAGTACGATGTCCGTAACCCGGCTGCGCCAGCGATCCTGCGGGTCACGCCAGCCGCTAACCTGATGGCTGCCCACCGCGATCGCTTTGCTCAGACGCTGGCTGAGCAGCACCAGCCCCAGACAGCAGAACATCTGAACCATCGCCAGGATCGCCGCACGGCCCGGATCGTAGTCAAAACTGAGCGCCTGATAAATCGCGAGTTCAATGGTTGTTGCCTGTGGCCCGCCCCCCAGCGACAGAACCGTTGCAAAGCTGGCGAAACAGAGCATGAAGATCAACGCGGCAACCGGTGGGATCTGGCGGCGCAGCCACGGCCATTCGACAAACCGGAAGAACGGCCAGCCGCGCATACCAAGCTGTGCGGCGAGCTGGCGCTGTTCACCGGGAATATTTTCCAGTGCCTGTAAAAACAGTCGCGTCGCCATCGGCATATTGAAAAAGACGTGGGCCAGTAAAATGCCCTGCAGACCGTAAGGCGAGAAGGTCCACTCGATACCAAAAACGCTCAGTAGCGAAGCGATCCACCCCTGGCGGCCGTAAACGCTCAGAATGCCGAACACCGCGACCAGCACCGGTAAAATCAGCGTCATGGCGCAAAGGCGCAACAGGATTTTCCTACCGGGGAAGCGTCGGCGGTACAGGGCGCGAGCCAGAAAAATCGCCGGCACGACGGAGATCAGCGCAGAGAGAAACGCCTGCCAGAAAGAGAAACGCACGACATGCCAGAGATAGCTGTCATGCCAAAGCGCGACGAGATCGCTCTCTGGCGCGTTAAACCACAGCGCCAGAAAAGCACCCAGGCTGACGACCACCATTAACGTGGCGGCAATCAGCCCCGGGATCAGCCAGCCGGGGATTAACGGCTGACAGCGCGTTGCCATTCACTGATCCATGCTGCGCGCTGGCTGGAAACCTGCTGCGGGGTAAATTCCAGCGTCGTTTGTGGTTTGGTCAACTGATCAAAGCCCGCAGGCAAAGTCACGTTGGTCACCGGATACATCCAGTTGCCGGTCGGGATCGCATTCTGGAATGCCGGTGAAACCATAAATTTCAGGAACTTTTCAGCCAGTTCAGGCTGTTTGCTGGCTGCCGTACGTGCGGCCACTTCCACCTGCAAATAGTGCCCCTCAGAGAAATTCGCCGCCGCGTAATGGTCTTTTTTCTCTTCGATGATGTGATATGCCGGCGAGGTGGTGTAGCTCAGAACCAGGTCGCTTTCGCCTTTGAGGAACAGGCCGTAGGCTTCGCTCCAGCCTTTGGTGACGGTAACGGTTTTCGCCGCCAGCTTCTGCCACGCTTCTGGCGCGTTGTCACCGTAGACTTTTTGCATCCACAGCAGCAGGCCCAGACCCGGCGTGCTGGTGCGCGGGTCCTGGTAAATCACGCGCCATTTCTGGTCGCTTTCAACGAGTTCTTTCAGGCTCTTAGGCGGATTCTTGAGTTTGTTTTTGTCATACACAAACGCGAAGTAGCCGTAATCGAACGGCACGAACGTGTCATTTTTCCAGCCGCCGGGAACGTTAACCGCCTCGGAGGGCACGCCGCTTTTGGCGAACAGTTTGGTTTGTGAGGCCGCGTCCAGCAGATTATTGTCGAGGCCCAGCACCACGTCGGCTTTGCTGTTTTTACCTTCCATGCGCAGACGGTTCAGCAGCGAGACGCCGTCTTCCAGCGCCACGAATTTCATCTCGCAGTTGCAGTCGGCTTCAAAGGCTTTTTTGACGACCGGTCCAGGGCCCCAGTCAGCGGCGAAGGAGTCGTAGGTGTAGACCGTTAACACGGGCTTGGCAAAAACAGGCAGCGCAAACAGCGCCAGCAGGGGGAGAACTTTTTTTAACACTTTGCACCTCAAAGTTGAGTGGCAAAGGATTTTGAGCGACAGCCTCAAATCCCTTCGCCGGCGTTATCCGGATCAGGTTCGACGGGTATTATCTCAGCGCACATCATTGATGCAGCACCCCGTTGAGAACAGCAGTAGTGTAATGATTTGGTGAATATTACGAAAGTGTTATGGTTCCGGCGGTGCAAACCAGGCCGATTTAAAGTCAAACCAGCCTAAGGTGTTCATTCTCATACCGCGCATACTGCGCTGCCCCTGGATCATCAGCCAGTGGTGGATCAGCGGAACCATCGCCTGCTGCGACAGCAGCTGCTGGCACCAGACGGCGAGATTCATTTCCCCGGCGCGCCATTGCGCGGCGTCCTGCTGCCAGTCGCGGGCAATACAGTGCTGGATCAGCGGGATTTCAAACAGATGTGAGAACAGGGAGAAGTCGAGCGGCAGGGTGAAATTCGCGCTGTTGAGCCAGATATCGCTCACCGCTTCGCCGCGATGCCACTCATCATATTCCACTTCCTGAATCTCGAGCTTCACGCCCTCTGCCGCCAGCAGTTTGCTCATGATTCTGGCGATAAAACGGTGCTCAACGTGTTCGCGATAATAGGTCAGGGTGATGGATTCCAGCCCGGCGGGTTTCTCGCCGCGTCCGGGGCGGGCATGGTGCCAGCGAGGAAGCAGCCCATACGCCGGGAACCAGTAAGTCTGGTGTTGATCTTCCGCCTGATAAATCAGATTGGCGGGGGCGAGAATTTGGCTCACCCACTGGCGCACGTCGCGGCTGGCTCCGCGATGCGTGCGGGCATCAAACAGCAGGTAGTAACAGCCCTCTTCAAGTCGGCTCTCAACGGCTTTTTCGCCTTCGGTGGGGCCTTCCAGCGTCAGGCCAGGGCTGAACTCTTCGCTGATGTCGGGCAATACCCAGACATTCACTTCGTCAATCAGTGCGCGATAACCAAAGTAGTCATCAAAGGCGCGAATCTTGAGTTGATTATTGTTATTGCGTGTCACCGCATATGGGCCCGTGCCGACAGGCTGGCTGGAGAAATGAGGCATCGATTGCCACTCGTGCGGCAAAATCATCGACGGCACATAGCCCATCAGCCATGGCAGCCACTGATCGGGCTGCGAAAGTTCGATATCCAGCGTCCAGGCCGTTGGCGAGTGGATGCGCGAGATATGAGAATAGAGCGGCAGTTCGCGGGCACGTTGCAGCGACGCGATAACATCGTCCATTTCCAGCTCACGTCCATGATGAAAATGAATGCCTGGACGCAAAAAGAAACGCCAGTGCAGGGGCGAAAGCTGTTGCCAGTGGTGAGCAATATCGGCTTCCAGTTCCCCATTTTCCTCATTTATGCGCGTCAGGCCACTAAAGATCTGCCGCGCCATGTGCGTTTCGGATCGACGTAATGCACTGCCGGGTAACAAATTTTTCATCGGCCGATAGTAGAGAACGCGCAGAATATGGCGTCCCTGGCGGAAGCTACGCCCCAGATGGGACACCAGCATTTGACGCACCGCAGCCTTATCGCCGACCAGTTGCACCAGCTGATCAATCCGATCCTGCTCCAGCAGATCCTCGGCGCGCTGTTGTTGCAGGGCGAGGCCGGTATAGAGGAACGTCAAACGTGAACGTTTACCGCGCCCGGCTTCGGCTTCCCAGTTGAGCCAGCCCTGCTGCTGCATGGTGTTGAGGAGCGTGCGCATATGGCGGCGTGAACAGTTCAGGAGTTCAGCCAGTTCGTTGAGCGTGGTCTCCCGCTCCAGGCCTTCGCAGCACTGCCAGAGGCGGATGAATTGTTGTTGCAGACGACCTGACGCCATAAAAGGGGAACTCCTGCCAAAAAATCATCAATTTATTAATCCCTATATTAAGCCAATAATCATTTCCGATGAAGCAAGGGAGTGAATGATGAAGAGGTCAACCGCACGTCAGTTTTATCAGCAGTACTTTTTAGCGACAAAAGGAGTGTCCTGGCTGGCCCGCCAGTGCGCCGAGCAGCGGCTGAAAATGCTGGAAGAATTGATGCAGTGGGAGGTTACGCAAACGACCTCGGATCGCTGACTTGCCTCGATCATGTGTGACTGAGTATTGGTGCTTATCACCCGCCAGCAAAATGTTTTTGCTGGCTTTTTTCGTTTACTATTCCCTCTGTTTATTCGTTTTAACAAGGATCTGAGCATGCTCTGGTTGATGACGATGGGTCGGCGCCTGAATGGGGTGTACGCCGCTTTTATGCTGGTGGCGTTTATGATGGGCGTGGCGGGAGCGCTTCAGGCTCCGACGTTGAGCTTGTTCCTCAGCCGCGAAGTCGGCGCGCAGCCGTTTTGGGTTGGGCTCTTTTATACCGTCAACGCCATCGCCGGGATCCTGGTGAGCCTGTGGCTGGCAAAGCGCTCGGACAGTCAGGGCGATCGCCGCAAGCTGATTCTGTTTTGCTGTGCGATGGCGATCGGTAACGCGCTGTTGTTCGCGTTCAACCGCCATTATCTGACGCTTATCACCTGTGGCGTGCTGCTGGCATCGCTGGCCAATACCGCTATGCCACAGCTCTTTGCCCTGGCGCGCGAGTATGCCGATAACTCGGCACGAGAAGTGGTGATGTTCAGCTCAGTAATGCGCGCCCAGTTATCCTTAGCGTGGGTCATCGGCCCGCCGCTGGCGTTTATGATCGCGCTGAATTATGGCTTTACCGTGATGTTTTCTATCGCCGCGGGGATCTTTGCTATCAGTCTGGTGCTGATCGCGTGCGTACTGCCGTCGGTTGCCCGGATAGAGCAGGCGACCGATAAGCCCGTGACGCAGATTAGCGGCTGGCAGAACAAAAATGTGCGCATGTTGTTTATCGCCTCGACGCTGATGTGGACTTGCAACACCATGTACATCATCGATATGCCGCTGTGGATCAGTAACGATCTGGGTTTGCCGGACAAGCTGGCGGGGATCTTGATGGGGACGGCCGCCGGGCTGGAAATTCCCGCGATGATCCTGGCGGGTTATTACGTCAAACGCTTTGGTAAACGCCGGATGATGGTGGTGGCTGTGGCGGCAGGGGTGTTGTTTTATCTCGGGTTAATTATGTTTCACAGTCGCGAAGCGCTGCTGGCGCTCCAGTTGTTTAACGCGATTTTCATCGGAATTGTCGCCGGGATCGGCATGCTGTGGTTCCAGGACCTGATGCCTGGAAGAGCAGGGTCAGCGACGACGCTTTTCACCAACAGTATTTCAACCGGGGTGATTCTGGCGGGCGTGATTCAGGGCGCGCTGGTACAAAGCTACGGACATTTTGCGGTGTACTGGGTGATTGCGGCAATTTCTCTATTAACGCTGGCGCTCACCTGCCGGGTGAAGGATGTGTGAAAGGAGAAGGGGTAGTTTAAAGCCTGGTTTTGCACACTGATGAATGGCCCGCTTAACACGGGCCATTCATTTTAGTTCATAAATGCAGGCTGTTTGTTCTCGTAGGCCGCAATAGAATCTTCATGCTGGAGCGTCAGTCCGATGCTGTCCAGACCGTTGATCATGCAATGGCGGCGGAACGCATCAATACTAAAGGCGTAAGTTTTATCGCCCGCTTTGACGACTTCCGCTTCCAGATCCACTTCAAACGTGATGCCCGGATTGGCTTTTACCAGCGCGAACATCTCGTCGACCTGCTCGTCGCTCAGCGTCACGGGTAACAGCTGGTTGTTGAAGCTGTTGCCGTAAAAGATGTCGGCGAAACTCGGCGCGATAACCACTTTAAACCCGTAATCCGTCAGTGCCCACGGCGCATGCTCACGCGATGAACCGCAGCCGAAGTTTTCGCGCGTCAACAGAATCGAAGCGCCTTTAAATTCCGGGAAGTTCAGCACGAATTCTGGGTTCGGCTGCTGGCCCTGATCGTCAAGAAAACGCCAGTCGTTAAACAGGTGTGCACCAAAGCCAGTGCGGGTGACTTTCTGCAAAAACTGTTTTGGGATAATGGCATCAGTATCCACGTTTGCCGCGTCCAGAGGGACAACCAGGCCTGTATGCTGGGTAAATTTCTCTGCCATGATTGTCTCCTTATTTTAAAACACGAATATCGGCGAAATGACCGGTGACAGCCGCTGCTGCTGCCATCGCCGGGCTGACCAGATGCGTGCGACCGCCACGGCCCTGACGGCCTTCAAAGTTACGGTTGCTGGTCGAGGCGCAACGTTCACCCGGATTCAGACGGTCGTTGTTCATCGCCAGACACATGGAACAGCCCGGCAGACGCCACTCAAAACCGGCTTCGATAAAGATCTTATCTAAACCTTCTGCTTCCGCCTGCGCTTTCACCGGGCCAGAGCCTGGGACGACTAACGCCTGCACGCCAGGCGCCACTTTGCGGCCTTTGGCAATTTCGGCGGCAGCGCGTAAATCTTCGATACGGGAGTTGGTGCAAGAGCCGATAAAGACTTTGTCGATCGCCACTTCGGTCAGGGGAATACCGGGTTTCAGGCCCATGTACGCCAGTGCTTTTTCGGCGCTGGCGCGCTCAACCGGATCGGCAAACGAGGCCGGATCGGGAATATTGTCGTTCACGGAGATAACCTGGCCTGGGTTAGTTCCCCAGGTGACCTGCGGGGCGATCTCTTCTGCCCGCAGCGTGACGACGGTATCAAAGGTTGCGCCTTCGTCAGTTTGCAGGGTTTTCCAGTACTCAACCGCCTCATCAAAATCGGTGCCTTTCGGTGCGTGCAGACGTCCTTTCACATAGTTAAATGTGATCTCATCTGGCGCAACCAGGCCCGCTTTCGCGCCCATTTCGATAGCCATATTGCACAAGGTCATGCGACCTTCCATGCTCAACTCGCGGATTGCATCACCACAGAACTCGACAACATGGCCTGTCCCGCCGGCACTCCCGGTTTTACCGATGATCGCCAGCACGATATCTTTGGCAGTAATACCCGGTGCGGCATGGCCTGTGACTTCGATTTTCATGGTCTTCGCGCGGCCCTGTTTCAGGGTTTGCGTCGCCAGAACGTGTTCAACCTCGGAGGTGCCAATACCAAACGCCAGCGCGCCAAATGCGCCGTGCGTGGCGGTATGGGAGTCGCCGCAGACGATGGTCATGCCCGGTAACGTGATGCCTTGTTCCGGGCCCATAACGTGGACGATGCCCTGATACGGGTGGTTCAGGTCGTACAGCTCAACGCCGAACGCGTTGCAGTTTTTGATCAGCTCCTGCATCTGGATGCGGGCCATTTCGCCAGACGCATTGATATCTTTGGTCTGGGTGGAAACGTTGTGATCCATGGTCGCGAAGGTTTTGCCTGGCTGGCGAACCTGGCGGTTGTGCGCTCGCAGGCCGTCAAACGCCTGCGGAGAGGTGACTTCGTGGACCAGATGGCGGTCAATATACAGCAGCGGGGTTTCATTTGACGCTTCGTACACGACGTGGGCATCAAACAATTTTTCGTATAACGTCCTGGACATGATTACACCCCCTCTGCGACATAGCGGGCAATGATATCGCCCATTTCATCGGTACTGACTGCCGCCGTGCCGCGCGCTAAATCGCCGGTACGGATGCCTTCTTCTAACGCGCGGTTAATGGCGTTTTCAATCGCATCTGCTGCATCGTTTGCATCCAGGCTGTAGCGCAGCAGAAGCGCCAGTGACAGAATCTGCGCGATGGGGTTGGCAATATTTTTGCCCGCGATATCCGGAGCCGAACCGCCTGCGGGTTCGTACAGACCAAAACCTTCTTCGTTCAGGCTGGCGGATGGCAGCATGCCCATCGAGCCGGTGATCATGGCGCACTCGTCAGAGAGAATATCGCCGAACAGGTTAGAACACAGCAGGACGTCAAACTGCGACGGGTCTTTGATCAACTGCATGGTGGCGTTGTCGATGTACATGTGCGCCAGCTCCACGTCCGGGTACTCGTTGGCGATTTCATTGACGATTTCACGCCATAAGATAGAGGACTGCAGGACGTTGGCTTTATCAATGGAGGTCACTTTGTGACGGCGTTTGCGCGCAGACTCAAACGCAATACGCGCAATACGTTCGATTTCAAAACGGTGATACACCTCGGTATCAAACGCTTTTTCGTGCTGACCGCTGCCTTCGCGCCCTTTTGGCTGACCGAAGTAGATACCGCCAGTTAATTCGCGCACGCACAGAATGTCGAAGCCGTTAGCGGCAATATCGGCACGCAGCGGGCAAAACTCTTCCAGGCCCTGATACAATTTTGCAGGGCGCAGATTGCTGAACAGTTTGAAGTGCTTACGCAGTGGCAATAACGCGCCGCGCTCAGGTTGTCCAGCGGGTGGCAGATGTTCCCATTTCGGGCCGCCGACGGATCCAAACAGGACCGCGTCCGCGTTTTCACAGCCTTCAACCGTTGCTTTCGGCAGCGGCGTGCCGTGGTTATCAATCGCGATACCGCCCACATCATAATGGCTGGTCGAGATTTTCATCGCGAAACGCGTGCGTACAGCTTCCAGGACTTTCAGGGCTTGTGTCATCACTTCCGGGCCAATTCCATCGCCCGGCAACACAGCAATATGGTAATTCTTCGACATTACACGGTTTCCTTATTGTTCTCTTTATTCTGAGCTTTGCGTTGTAATTCTTTCTCGACTTCGGCGGCGCGCCAGATGTTGTTCAGCACATGCACCATGGCTTTGGCGGACGATTCCACAATGTCTGTTGCCAGGCCAACACCGTGGAAACGGCGACCGTTATAGGTGACAACGATGTCCACCTGACCCAGCGCATCTTTACCGTGTCCTTTCGCGCTCAGATCATATTTGACCAGTTCGACGTCGTATCCGGTGATGCGGTTGATTGCCTGATAAATGGCGTCCACCGGGCCGTTACCGTTCGCGGCTTCGGCTTTAATCTCATCGCCGCAGGCCAGTTTGACGGAGGCGGTCGCGATATCGCTGGAGCCCGACTGCACGCTGAAGTAATCCATACGGAAATGTTCAGGCTCTTCCTGCTGCTTGTTAATGAACGCGATCGCTTCCAGGTCGTAATCGAACACCTGACCTTTTTTATCGGCCAATTTCAGGAACGCGTCATACAGGTGATCCATGTTGTAGTCGGTCTCTTTGTAGCCCATCTCTTCCATGCGATGTTTCACCGCCGCACGGCCAGAACGGGAGGTCAGGTTCAGCTGCACCTGATTCAGGCCGATCGACTCCGGCGTCATGATTTCGTAGTTTTCGCGGTTCTTCAGCACGCCGTCCTGGTGGATACCGGAGGAGTGTGCGAACGCGCCGGTGCCAACAATCGCTTTGTTCGCCGGAATTGGCATGTTGCAAATCTGGCTGACGGTCTGGCTGGTGCGCCAGATTTCGCTGTGATTAATGCGGGTCTGCACATTCATAATGTCTTTGCGCACTTTAATCGCCATGATCACTTCTTCGAGCGAGCAGTTCCCCGCACGCTCGCCAATCCCGTTCATGGCACCTTCTACCTGACGGGCACCAGCATGAACGGCGGCAATCGCGTTGCCGACGGCCAGGCCTAAATCGTCGTGGGTGTGAACAGAAATAATGGCTTGATCGATGTTTGGTACGCGCTCGTACAGGCCGGTAATGATGTTGGAGAATTCAAACGGCATGGTATAGCCGACGGTGTCCGGGATGTTGATGGTCTTCGCGCCCGCGTTGATCGCGGCTTCGACGACGCGCGCCAGATCGGCAATGGGGGTACGACCGGCGTCTTCGCATGAGAACTCGACGTCATCGGTATAATTGCGGGCGCGTTTGACCATATAAACTGCGCGTTCGATGACTTCGTCCAGCGTGCTGCGCAGCTTGGTGGCGATATGCATCGGCGAGGTGGCAATAAAGGTATGAATACGGAAGGCTTCGGCCACCTTCAGCGACTCTGCTGCAACGTCGATATCTTTCTCAACACAACGGGCCAGAGCACAGACGCGGCTATTTTTGATGGTGCGCGCGATAGTTTGTACGGATTCAAAATCACCCGGTGAAGAGACAGGGAAACCCACCTCCATCACGTCAACACCCATACGTTCAAGGGCCAGCGCAATTTGCAGCTTCTCTTTCACACTCAGGCTTGCCTGCAACGCCTGTTCACCGTCACGTAAGGTTGTATCGAAAATAACAACTTGCTGGCTCATGGGTTTGGTCCTTGTCTGTCCTGGGGCGCCTTGCTACGAGCATAAAAAAACCCGCGCACTGGCGCGGGTTTCTTGTTTACTGGAGACGATTCAACGTTGAATTTCGTTCGCCAGCCTACCGCGCAAATGGGATGCGTTTAGTAGTAGTAGGCTGAGAGAACGAACGGTACGAATCATGAATCATGCTCCAGATGAATGCGTTATGCCTTTAGTGGTACTGGATATGCCGATCCAAGTCAACCCCTGCGATGAAAAACGGCCTAAAGAAATGAAGGTATGTGGTTTTCTATTTTAGCGTATTGTGCTGGTTTTTATCGTTGCAGGTAATTAATTAGTCTAATATTGGACTCAAAATAAACTTTAAGAATTAATTTAATATAATTCGTTTCAATTCGATATTGCTTGATATGTTTTGTGAGTGTGGATTTATTCTATTTAATTCATCAAGTTAGGGTCTTATCTCGTCCGGCTAAGGTGAATGAAAATCGCACAATGATCATGGGTTGTTAACTATCACGTATTGATGGTGTTGAATAGTTTAATAAAGCTTAAATATGAGTTCATCATAAGGCTTATTGTTTATTCATTAGATTTATGGTTTCATTCCAATCCTAATGTTTTAGTTATCACTTTTGGCACTTATCGCTTAAGTATGTCTTTACATCTTCACGTTATTTGCCGTAAGTATTTATATATTCCGAAATTTAAACCTTTCTCTTTCTCTGATTTTATCTGCATGATAAATAATATCTTTAGAGGTTATTACTGCACAAAGATAAAAGGAGTTTAGCGTGACGGTGGAGTTAGATATGTTAGAAAGCAAAATTGAACGGACTCACGTGGGTGACGGGACCCGTCCGCAATTACGGACGGTGGATCTTAACTTATTAACTGTTTTTGATGCTGTTATGCAGGAGCAGAATATTACTCGCGCGGCGCAGTCATTAGGGATGTCGCAGCCTGCAGTGAGTAATGCTGTTGCTCGGCTTAAACTGATGTTCAATGATGAATTATTTGTCAGATACGGCCGTGGGATTCAGCCTACAGCAAGGGCTTGTCAACTTTTTGGTTCGATACGGCAGGCATTGCAGCTGGTGCAAAATGAGCTTCCCGGATCGGGTTTTGAGCCTGTTAGCAGTGAGCGCGTTTTTCATCTCTGCGTGTGCAGTCCGCTGGATAACTATTTAACTTCGGTTATCTATAATAAAGTCGAAGCCATTGCACCGAATATAAATCTGATATTTAAATCTTCACTTAATCAGAACACAGAACACCAGTTGCGTTATCAGGAAACGGAATTTGTGATTGGCTATGAAGAGTTCCGTCGTCCGGAGTTTTCTTGCGTGCCGCTGTTTAATGATGAAATGGTATTAGTCGCCAGCAGGACGCACCCGCGCATAAATGGGCCTCTCCTCGAAAGTGATGTGTATCAAGAGCAACATGCAGTGGTCGCGCTCGACAGATATGCCTCTTTCAGCCAGCCGTGGTATGACACACCCGATAAACAGTCAAAGGTGGCTTATCAAGGAATGGCGATGGTGAGCGTATTAAATATTGTTTCACAGACGCATCTGGTGGCTATTGCTCCTCGTTGGTTGGCGGAAGAGTTCTCAGATAGGTTAAATCTGCAAGTTATGCCGCTGCCGCTAAAATTAAATAGTCGTACCTGTTACCTTTCCTGGCATGAAGCCGCCGGGCGCGATAAAGGTCATCAGTGGATGGAAGAGCTATTAGCCAGTGTTTGCCGTCGTTAACACGGTTCGGGATAAATCGATGTGAAACATCTGGTTTATCCCGCTATTTATTTATAATGCAAAATTTTATCCCGTCGGCATTTTTTCTTAACGTTGTTTACCCCTCAAAAATAGATAAATTACTGACACTACGTCTTTTTTGGCGATGAATTATCATCGGAAAAGCTTATCTCAGATGAATTCACTGAATTCTCACGTATCCCCTGTGTATTCTGCTTTCTAGCGTTTCTTCACGCCATGGTTTGCCGATTGCCTGCCTTAGGGCGAGCGGTTATGGTGAAAGCCACTCTGCAAAAATCTATGACAGGGGAAGCCCTGCTCAGCAAGACGACGAGGAAATGAATTCCTGTGTTCGTCTATAACAACAATAAGCCTGGAGGCAAACCATGGAGATGTTGTCTGGCGCCGAAATGGTCGTCCGGTCGCTCATCGATCAGGGCGTGAAGCAAGTATTCGGCTATCCCGGAGGCGCAGTCCTCGATATTTATGATGCGTTGCACACCGTAGGTGGCATCGATCATGTTCTGGTGCGCCACGAGCAGGCCGCTGTACATATGGCTGATGGTTTGGCGCGTGCCACTGGGGAAGTGGGCGTCGTACTGGTGACGTCAGGCCCAGGCGCTACCAACGCGATAACGGGTATTGCTACCGCCTATATGGATTCCATCCCGCTGGTGATCCTTTCCGGACAGGTTGCAACCTCGCTGATTGGCTACGACGCCTTCCAGGAGTGCGACATGGTGGGGATCTCCCGCCCGGTGGTGAAACACAGTTTTCTGGTGAAGCAAACGGAAGATATTCCGGGGGTGCTGAAAAAAGCATTCTGGCTGGCGGCCAGCGGTCGTCCCGGCCCGGTTGTGGTCGACTTACCGAAAGATATTCTCAATCCTGCCAATAAATTACCTTACGTCTGGCCTGATTCGGTGAGCATGCGCTCGTATAATCCGACCACGCAGGGCCACAAGGGACAGATTAAGCGGGCATTGCAAACGCTCATTGCGGCTAAAAACCCGGTTGTCTACGTTGGCGGCGGCGCGGTAAACGCGCATTGTCACGAACAACTGCGTGAGCTTATCGAAAAATTAAACTTGCCTGTTGCCTCCTCATTGATGGGGCTAGGCGCGTTTCCGGCAACACATCGTCAGGCGCTGGGCATGCTGGGCATGCACGGCACGTTTGAAGCCAACATGACGATGCATAACTCTGATGTGATTTTTGCCGTTGGTGTGCGTTTCGACGATCGCACGACCAACAATCTGGCCAAGTACTGTCCGAATGCGACGGTGTTGCATATTGATATCGACCCGACGTCTATTTCCAAAACCGTGCCCGCTGATGTGCCTATTGTCGGAGATGCGCTACAGGTTCTGGAACAAATGCTCGAACTGCTGGCGCATGAAACGCCAACGCAGCCACTGGATGATATTCGAGACTGGTGGCAGCAGATTGAGCAGTGGCGTGCCCGCCACTGTCTGAAATACGACACGCAAAGCGAACATATTAAACCGCAGGCTGTTATCGAAACCATTTGGCGTCTGACTAAGGGGGAAGCCTATGTGACCTCTGATGTGGGCCAGCACCAGATGTTTGCGGCGCTCTATTATCCCTTTGATAAGCCTCGTCACTGGATCAACTCCGGCGGTCTCGGCACGATGGGCTTTGGCTTGCCTGCCGCGTTGGGCGTGAAGCTGGCGCTCCCGGACGAAATCGTCGTTTGTGTGACGGGCGACGGCAGTATCCAGATGAACATTCAGGAACTCTCCACGGCACTGCAATACGATTTGCCCGTGCTGGTGCTGAACCTGAATAACGGTTATCTGGGGATGGTGAAGCAGTGGCAGGACATGATTTATTCTGGTCGTCACTCCCAGTCGTACATGAAATCGCTGCCAGATTTTGTTCGCGTGGCAGAGGCCTACGGTCACGTGGGCATTCGTGTCAGCGATCCGGCGGAGCTGGAATCGAAGCTTGCCGAGGCGCTCGAGCATGTCAGGAATAACCGCCTGGTGTTTGTCGATGTCATCGTTGACGGAACAGAACACGTCTATCCGATGCATATTCGCGGCGGCGGTATGGATGAAATGTGGCTCAGCAAAACGGAGAGAACCTGATATGCGCCGGATATTATCTGTATTACTGGAAAACGAGTCTGGTGCGCTCTCCCGCGTGATTGGACTCTTTGCCCAGCGCGGCTATAACATTGAAAGCCTGACCGTGGCCCCGACTGACGATCCTACATTATCCCGCATGACCATCCAGACCGTTGGCGATGCGAAAGTGCTGGAGCAGATTGAAAAGCAGCTACACAAGCTGGTGGATGTGCTGCGAGTCAGTGAATTAGGGCAGGGCGCGTATGTTGAGCGCGAAGTCATGCTGGTAAAAATTCAGGCTAGCGGGTACGGCCGTGACGAGGTCAAACGCAATACGGATATCTTCCGTGGGCAGATTATCGACGTTACCCCTTCTATATATACGGTGCAGTTGGCCGGAACCAGCGACAAGCTCGATGCCTTCCTTGCTTCGATACGTGATGTCGCCAAAATCGTTGAGGTCGCGCGCTCCGGCATCGTGGGGTTGTCTCGCGGCGATAAAATTATGCGGTAGCCGTAAAAAAGTTCGCCTCTTTAAGCCTGGCCTGCAAAGTCAGGCTTTTTTTTATCGAAACGCAGCGTAAGCGAGATAAAAGCTATTGCCGCCAGGACTATTCTGCGCTTAGATGTAAAAAGGTATAACCATAAACCTGACAAGGCCATGGACTCTTTTTTTCTTTTAAGGGGCAATTGTGAAACTGGATGAAATCGCCCGGCTTGCGGGCGTGTCACGAACTACAGCAAGCTATGTGATCAACGGTAAAGCGAAGCAGTACCGTGTTAGCGATAAAACCGTTGAAAAAGTCATGGCGGTGGTGCGTGAGCATAACTACCATCCGAACGCTGTCGCCGCCGGTTTACGTGCCGGACGCACCCGCTCTATTGGTCTGGTCATTCCGGATCTGGAAAATACCAGCTACACCCGTATCGCTAATTATCTTGAACGCCAGGCGCGTCAGCGTGGTTATCAGTTACTGATCGCCTGTTCTGAAGATCAACCCGATAATGAAATGCGCTGCATTGAGCATCTGCTGCAACGCCAGGTGGATGCGATTATCGTATCCACTTCCTTGCCGCCAGAGCACCCGTTCTACCAGCGTTGGGCGAACGACTCGTTCCCGATTGTCGCCCTTGACCGTGCGCTGGATCGTGAACACTTTACCAGCGTAGTCGGTGCCGATCAGGACGACGCGGAAATGCTGGCTGCAGAGCTGCGCACCTTCCCTGCGGAAACCGTGCTTTATCTTGGCGCGTTACCCGAGCTGTCCGTCAGCTTCCTGCGTGAGCAGGGATTCCGTAACGCCTGGAAAGACGATCCGCGTGAAGTCCACTATCTCTATGCCAATAGCTACGAGCGTGAAGCCGCTGCTCAGCTGTTTGAAAAGTGGCTTGAGACGCACCCGATGCCGCAGGCGCTGTTTACCACGTCGTTTGCCCTTCTACAAGGTGTGATGGACGTTACGCTACGACGCGAAGGCAAATTGCCGACTGAGCTGGCCATTGCGACGTTTGGTGATAACGAGCTGCTCGACTTCCTGCAATGCCCGGTGCTTGCCGTGGCGCAGCGTCACCGTGACGTTGCGGAGCGCGTGCTGGAAATTGTCCTCGCGAGCCTCGATGAACCTCGTAAGCCGAAACCGGGTCTGACCCGTATCAAACGTAACCTTTACCGTCGCGGTGTGTTAAGCCGTCACTAAAACAGTCATCAGGGCAGCAATAGCAGCCCTGTTTTTTTCCGAATATTACGGGAAATAATAACCTGACTAAATTTAGGATAATTCCTTAAGAACCATAGCCTGCTATTCTTATTATTTCCTTTTCACCCTTCAGCGGCATTTTTAAGGTTATTAAGAGTTCGCTTATCACTATTTTTTGTATTGTTTTGTTACAAAGACTATTCCCTCGCTGAATTATCAGCCGTTTTTATCTTTCATATCTGACTTGCAGTGCCACCGCTTGCGCTTTCTGGCTTGTGCGTTGAATCTGGCGCTGTCATCCCCTGACGATATGTCTTAAAATGCCGCCCGCGTCGCAAACTGACACTTTATATTTGCCTGTATGGATAGAGAGTGAATTTTAACGCTCCTCTGAATATTCATTTTTTTCTTACAAATATTCATGACGTTAATTTGTCTCGTAAGTTGTGCAGTTATTAATCAAGTTGGGTTATGTCGGTAAATAGGGCGCTTTCGAGTCCTTATCGCGGCAGTCCCGGCTTGACAAGCTTTTCCTTCGCTCCGTAAACTCCTTTATGTGGGAATTTGTGGGTTAAAGTGGCGATAAGGGGTGGAGCTGGCATGTTCCGTGGGGCGACGTTAGTCAATCTCGACAGTAAGGGGCGTTTATCGGTACCAACCCGATACCGCGACCAACTGATCGAAAACGCGTCAGGTCAAATGGTGTGCACCATTGACATTAACCACCCCTGCCTGCTGCTTTACACCTTACCCGAATGGGAAATTATCGAGCAAAAGCTGTCGCGACTGTCGAGCATGAACCCGCAGGAACGCCGCGTGCAGCGGTTGTTGTTGGGTCATGCCAGTGAGTGTCAGATGGATAACTCGGGGCGCTTACTGATTGCGCCTGTGTTGCGACAACATGCTGGTCTAACAAAAGAAGTGATGCTGGTCGGGCAGTTCAACAAGTTTGAACTGTGGGATGAAACGACCTGGTATCAACAGGTCAAGGAAGATATCGACGCTGAACAATCTGATTCCGGTGTGTTATCGGATCGATTGCAGGACTTGTCTCTATAAATATGACGGAAAATTATAAACATACATCGGTGCTGTTGGACGAGGCCGTAAACGGTCTGAATATTCGTCCTGATGGCATCTATATTGATGGCACATTTGGTCGCGGTGGTCACTCGCGTCTGATCCTCTCCCAACTGGGAGCGGAAGGTCGCTTATTGGCAATCGATCGCGATCCGCAGGCAATTGCCGTTGCGAAGACTATCGATGATCCACGCTTTTCATTTGTTCATGGGCCTTTCTCAGCGTTGGCTGACTACGTAAGCGAGCGCGATCTCACGGGCAAGATCGACGGGATTCTTCTCGATCTTGGCGTTTCATCACCACAGCTTGATGATGCAGAACGCGGATTTTCTTTCATGCGTGATGGCCCGCTGGATATGCGTATGGACCCAACGCGTGGTCAATCCGCTGCCGAATGGCTGCTGACTGCTGAAGAAGCCGATATTGCCTGGGTGATTAAAACCTTTGGCGAAGAGCGTTTTGGTAAACGTATCGCGCGCGGCATCGTTGAGCGTAATCGTATTGAGCCGATGACACGCACGAAAGAGCTGGCAGAAGTGGTGACGGCGGCAACGCCGGTTAAAGACAAATTCAAACATCCCGCGACCCGTACCTTCCAGGCGGTGCGCATTTGGGTCAACAGTGAACTGGAGGAAATAGAGCTGGCGCTAAAAAGCTCGCTCGGCGTGCTGGCCCCAGGTGGGCGGTTATCCATTATCAGCTTCCATTCGCTGGAAGACCGTATTGTGAAGCGTTTTATGCGCGAACAAAGCCGCGGTCCTCAGGTTCCAGCAGGGCTGCCGATGACGGAAGAGCAACTCAGTAAACTGGGCGGCCGTTATTTGCGAGTACTAGGCAAGATGATGCCGGGCGAAGAAGAGGTGGCAGAGAATCCACGCGCCCGTAGTTCAGTGCTGCGCATCGCAGAAAGGACGAACGCATGATCAGCAGAGTGACAGAGACCCTAAGCAAAGTTAAAGGATCGTTAGGAAGCAACGAGCGCCATGCCTTGCCTGGCGTGATCGGCGACGATCTTTTGCGGTTTGGGAAGCTGCCACTCTGCTTGTTCATTTGCATTATTGTGACGGCCGTGACGGTCGTAACAACCGCACACCATACCCGTTTACTGACCGCGCAGCGCGAGCAGATGGTGCTCGAGCGTGATGCGCTGGATATCGAATGGCGAAACCTGATTCTTGAAGAAAATGCGCTCGGCGATCACAGCCGGGTTGAACGGATCGCAACGGAAAAGCTGCAGCTGCAGCATGTTGATCCTTCGCAGGAAAATATTGTAGTACAAAAATAAGGGAACACGCGACGCATGAGAGCAGCGGCGAAAACGCAAAAACCGAAACGTCAGGAAGAACAGGCCAACTTTGTGAGTTGGCGTTTTGCGTTGCTTTGTGGCTGTATTTTACTGGCGCTGTGTCTGTTGCTCGGTCGTGCTGCGTGGTTACAGATTATCGCGCCGGACATGCTGGTGCGACAGGGAGATATGCGTTCCCTGCGCGTGCAGGAAGTGTCCACTTCGCGCGGTTTGATCACTGACCGTTCTGGTCGCCCGTTGGCGGTGAGCGTGCCCGTTAAAGCGATCTGGGCCGATCCGAAAGAGCTGCATGATGCTGGTGGCGTCACGCTGGATAATCGCTGGAAAGCGCTTGCCGATGCGTTGAAAATGCCGCTCGACCAAATGGCGGCGCGCGTCAATGCCAACCCGAAAGGGCGATTTATCTATCTGGCGCGTCAGGTGAACCCTGATATGGCCGATTACATTAAGAAACTCAAACTGCCGGGGATTCATCTGCGTGAAGAGTCACGCCGCTATTATCCGTCAGGAGAAGTGACCGCTCACCTCATTGGCTTTACCAACGTCGATAGCCAGGGTATTGAAGGGGTCGAAAAAAGCTTTGATAAATGGCTGACCGGACAACCAGGCGAGCGTGTGGTACGTAAAGACCGTTACGGCCGCGTGATCGAGGATATCTCTTCAACGGACAGTCAGGCGGCGCACAACCTCGCGCTGAGTATTGACGAACGTTTGCAGGCGCTGGTTTACCGCGAACTGAATAATGCGGTGGCGTTTAACAAAGCCGAATCTGGCAGCGCCGTGCTGGTGGACGTCAGCACTGGCGAAGTCCTGGCGATGGCGAACAGCCCGTCTTATAACCCGAATAATCTTACCGGTACGCAGAAAGATATCATGCGTAACCGTACCATCACCGACGTGTTCGAACCGGGTTCGACTGTGAAACCGATGGTGGTAATGACCGCGCTGCAGCGTGGCATCGTTAATGAAAATACCGTTCTAAATACCATTCCTTACCGAATTAACGGCCACGAAATCAAAGATGTGGCGCGTTACAGCGAATTGACCCTGACCGGGGTTTTGCAGAAGTCGAGTAACGTCGGTGTTTCTAAGCTGGCGTTAGCGATGCCGTCCTCAGCGTTAGTAGAAACTTACTCACGTTTTGGGCTGGGAAAGGCGACCAATTTGGGGTTGGTCGGAGAACGCAGTGGCTTATATCCTCAAAAACAACGGTGGTCTGACATAGAGAGGGCCACCTTCTCTTTCGGCTACGGGCTAATGGTAACACCGTTACAGTTGGCGCGAGTCTATGCAACGATCGGCAGCTATGGCGTATATCGTCCCCTGTCGATCACCAAAGTTGATCCACCGGTTCCGGGCGAGCGTATCTTCCCGGAATCCACCGTTCGTACCGTGGTACATATGATGGAAAGCGTGGCGCTGCCTGGCGGCGGCGGCGTGAAGGCAGCGATCAAAGGCTATCGCATCGCCATCAAAACCGGTACAGCGAAAAAAGTGGGGCCGGACGGTCGCTACATCAATAAATACATTGCTTACACCGCAGGCGTTGCGCCTGCAAGCAATCCCCGATTTGCGCTGGTGGTCGTTATTAACGATCCACAGGCGGGTAAATACTACGGTGGCGCCGTCTCCGCGCCGGTGTTCGGTGCCATCATGGGCGGCGTTTTGCGTACCATGAATATCGAACCAGATGCGCTGTCGACGGGCGAAAAAAGTGAATTTGTAACTAATCAAGGCGAGGGAACAGGTGGCAGATCGTAATTTGCGCGACCTTCTTGCTCCGTGGGTGCAAAACGTACCTGCGCGGGCACTGCGAGAGATGGTACTCGACAGCCGTGTGGCTGCGTCGGGCGATCTTTTCGTTGCGGTAGTCGGTCATCAGGCGGACGGGCGTCGATATATCCCGCAGGCGATTGCGCAAGGTGTAGCTGCCATTATTGCTGAGGCAAAAGATGACGCAACCGACGGTGAAATCCGCGAAATGCACGGCGTGCCGGTCATCTACCTCAGTCAGTTGAATGAGCGTCTTTCCGCCCTGGCGGGACGTTTTTATCATGAACCGTCTGACCAGTTGCGATTGGTTGGCGTCACCGGGACCAACGGCAAAACCACCACCACGCAGTTGATGGCGCAGTGGGCCCAGTTATTGGGTGAAACGGGCGCGGTGATGGGCACGGTGGGCAATGGTCTGCTGGGTAAAGTCAATCCAACGGAGAACACCACCGGTTCAGCGGTTGATGTGCAGCATGTCCTTTCCGGCCTCGCAGGTCAGGGTGCGACGTTTGCCGCCATGGAGGTCTCTTCACATGGTTTGGTGCAACATCGCGTTTCAGCGCTGAAGTTTGCAGCGTCTGTGTTTACCAACCTGAGTCGCGACCACCTCGATTATCACGGGGACATGGAAAATTACGAAGCAGCAAAATGGCTGCTCTATTCCACGCATCACTGCGGTCAGGCGATCATCAACGCCGATGACGAAGTGGGCCGCCGTTGGCTGGCAAAATTGCCTGATGCAGTTGCGGTCTCCATGGAAGACCATATCAATCCGAATTGCCATGGCCGCTGGCTGAAGGCGACGGACGTGAATTATCACGACAGCGGCGCAACGATTCGCTTTGCTTCTTCATGGGGCGAAGGCGAAATCGAAAGCCGTTTGATGGGCGCATTTAACGTCAGCAATCTGTTGCTGGCGCTGGCCACGCTGTTGGCGTTGGATTATCCACTGGCCGAGCTGGTGAATACGGCCGCACGCTTGCAGCCTGTTTGTGGGCGGATGGAGGTCTTTACCGCACCGGGCAAACCGACGGTGGTGGTTGATTACGCCCATACCCCGGATGCGCTGGAAAAAGCGCTCCAGGCCGCGCGTCTGCACTGTACCGGTAAGCTGTGGTGCGTTTTCGGCTGCGGTGGCGATCGCGACAAAGGTAAGCGCCCACTTATGGGGGCGATTGCTGAACAGTTCGCGGATATTCCTGTTGTGACCGATGACAACCCGCGTACGGAAGAACCGCGCGCCATTATCAACGATATCCTCGCCGGCATGATGGATGCGGGGCACGCTCGAGTGGTTGAAGGCCGCGCCGAAGCGGTCACCAATGCGATTATGCAGGCCAAAGAAAATGACGTTGTGCTGCTGGCAGGCAAAGGTCATGAAGACTATCAAATTGTCGGTGCACATCGTCTGGATTATTCCGACCGTGTGACGGCTGCGCGTCTGCTGGGAGCGTTGGCATGATTAGCATTACGCTACGCCAGGCTGCTACGGTGCTGAATGGCGAGCTGCAGGGTCGGGATCTGACTGTTGATGCGGTGACGACGGATACCCGAAAAATTACGCCGGGCTGTTTGTTCGTCGCGCTGAAAGGCGAGCGCTTTGATGCGCATGATTTTGCCGAACAAGCAAAAGAGAACGGCGCTGGTGCGTTACTGGTGAGTCGTAAACTTGACATCGATCTGCCGCAGTTGGTGGTGAAAGACACGCGCCAGGCATTTGGTGAGCTGGCTGCATGGGTTCGCCAGCAGGTTCCTGCGCGCGTTGTGGCGCTGACGGGATCTTCCGGCAAAACCTCTGTCAAAGAGATGACGGCTGCGATACTCAGCCAATGTGGCAATACGCTTTACACTGCCGGCAATCTGAATAACGACATCGGCGTGCCAATGACGCTACTGGGTTTGACGCAAGAACATCAATACGCCGTGATTGAACTCGGCGCCAATCACCAGGGTGAAATTGCCTGGACTGTTGATTTGACGCGTCCGGAAGCGGCATTAGTCAATAACCTTGCGGCAGCGCATCTTGAAGGATTTGGCTCGCTGGAAGGCGTGGCAAAAGCGAAAGGTGAAATTTATGGCGGCCTGCCGGAGAACGGCATTGCCATTATGAATGCCGATAACAATGACTGGCTGAACTGGCAAAGCACCATTGGCTCGCGTAAAACCTGGCGTTTCTCGCCAAATGCTGCGAACAGCGATTTTTCCGCGACAAATATCCATGTGACCTCACACGGCACGGAATTTACCTTAAAGACCCCAACGGGCGATGTGGACGTGCTGTTGCCTCTGCCGGGTCGTCACAATATTGCGAATGCACTGGCTGCTGCGGCACTGTCAATGGCCGTTGGCGCAACGCACGATGCAATCAAAGCGGGGCTGTTAAACCTCAAGGCCGTGCCAGGACGTTTGTTCCCCATCCAACTGGCTGAAAACAAGCTGCTGCTGGATGACTCTTACAACGCTAACGTCGGCTCCATGACCGCCGCGGTACAGGTGCTGTCAGAAATGCCAGGCTATCGTGTGATGGTTGTAGGCGATATGGCTGAGCTGGGTGACGAGAGCGAAGCGTGCCATGTGCAGGTGGGCGAAGCGGCAAAAGCATCCGGTATTGATTGCGTATTAAGTGCAGGAATTTTAAGCCAGGCGATCAGCCAGGCGAGCGGCGTCGGTGAACATTTTGCTAATAAAACTGCGCTGATTACACGTTTGAAAGAGTTAGTTACAGAGCATCAAATTGTGACTGTTTTAGTGAAAGGTTCACGTAGTGCCGCCATGGAAGAGGTTGTGCACGCATTACAGGAGAACGGAACATGTTAGTTTGGCTGGCCGAACATTTGGTCAAATATTACTCAGGCTTTAACGTCTTTTCTTATCTGACGTTTCGCGCCATCGTCAGCCTGCTGACTGCACTGTTCATCTCGTTGTGGATGGGCCCGCGCATGATTGCCCGTCTGCAAAAACTCTCTTTCGGCCAGGTTGTCCGTAACGACGGCCCAGAATCGCACTTCAGCAAACGCGGTACGCCAACAATGGGCGGGATCATGATCCTCACCGCGATTGTGGTATCCGTATTGCTGTGGGCTTACCCGTCCAACCCGTACGTCTGGTGTGTACTCACTGTGCTGATTGGTTACGGCATTATTGGTTTCGTTGATGATTACCGCAAAGTGGTGCGTAAAGACACCAAAGGCCTTATCGCCCGCTGGAAATACTTCTGGATGTCGGTGATTGCGCTGGGCGTGGCGTTCGCGCTTTATCTGGCGGGTAAAGACACACCGGCAACTGAGCTGGTTGTACCTTTCTTCAAAGACGTGATGCCACAGCTTGGATTGTTCTACATCCTGCTGGCGTATTTCGTGATTGTGGGCACCGGCAATGCTGTGAACCTGACCGACGGCCTCGACGGTCTGGCGATCATGCCAACCGTCTTTGTCGCAGGTGGCTTTGCGCTGGTGGCATGGGCAACCGGTAACATGAACTTTGCCAATTACTTACACATTCCTTATCTGCGCCACGCCGGTGAACTGGTGATCGTCTGTACGGCGATTGTCGGCGCGGGGCTTGGCTTCCTGTGGTTTAACACCTATCCGGCTCAGGTCTTTATGGGTGACGTCGGTTCGCTGGCGCTAGGCGGCGCGCTGGGCATTATTGCCGTGCTGCTGCGTCAGGAGTTCTTGCTGGTGATCATGGGTGGTGTATTTGTTGTTGAAACGCTTTCGGTGATTTTACAGGTCGGTTCCTTCAAGCTGCGCGGTCAGCGCATCTTCCGTATGGCCCCGATTCATCACCACTATGAACTGAAAGGCTGGCCGGAGCCGCGCGTGATTGTGCGCTTCTGGATTATTTCACTGATGCTGGTGCTAATTGGCCTCGCAACACTGAAGGTGCGTTAATCATGGCAGATTACCAGGGCAAAAAAGTCGTTATTATCGGGTTAGGCCTGACGGGGCTTTCCTGCGTGGACTTTTTCCTCGGACGGGGCGTGACGCCGCGTGTGATGGATACGCGTGTTTCACCGCCGGGTCTGGATAAACTTCCGGAAGAGGTTGAACGCCACCTTGGTGGTCTGAATGATGACTGGCTGCTGGCCGCCGATTTGATTGTGGCAAGCCCAGGGTTTGCTCTGGCGCACCCTTCGTTAAGTGCCGCAGCCGATGCGGGCGTCGAGATTGTTGGCGATATCGAGTTGTTCTGCCGCGAAGCGCAGGCACCGGTTATCGCTATCACCGGCTCCAACGGCAAAAGCACCGTCACCACGCTAGTGGGTGAAATGGCGAAAGCCGCGGGCATGAACGTGGGAGTCGGCGGCAATATCGGTTTACCTGCACTGATGCTGCTGGATCAGGAACGTGAATTGTACGTGCTGGAACTCTCTAGCTTCCAGCTGGAGACTACGTCGAGTTTGCGCGCCGTTGCTGCGACGATCCTGAACGTGACCGAAGATCATATGGATCGTTACCCGTTTGGCTTACAGCAATATCGTGCGGCCAAACTGCGCGTCTATGAAAATGCCAAAGTGTGCGTAGTGAATGCCGACGATGCGCTGACCATGCCAGTGCGCGGTGCGGACGAGCGCTGCGTGAGTTTTGGCATCAATATGGGTGACTATCACCTGAATCATCAGCAGGGCGAAACCTGGCTGCGTGTGAAAGGTGAGAAAGTGTTGAACGTGAAAGAGATGAAACTTTCTGGACAACATAACTACACCAATGCGCTGGCGGCGCTGGCGCTGGCAGACGCTGCGGGTCTACCGCGTGCATCAAGTCTGAAAGCATTGACCACGTTTACTGGCCTGGCGCATCGCTTCCAACTGGCGCTTGAGCATAACGGCGTTCGCTGGATTAACGACTCTAAAGCCACTAACGTCGGCAGCACAGAAGCCGCGCTGAACGGATTACGCGTCGATGGCACGTTGTATCTGCTGCTCGGCGGTGACGGTAAATCGGCGGACTTCTCATCTCTCAAGCCCTATCTGTCAGGCGATAACATCCGCGTATACTGCTTTGGCCGCGACGGTGCTGAACTGGCCGCGTTGCGCCCGGACATCGCCACACAAACCGAAACTCTGGAACAGGCGATTCGCCTGATTGCACCGAATGTTCAGCCGGGCGATATGGTGCTGCTGTCTCCAGCCTGCGCGAGTCTCGATCAGTTTAAGAATTTCGAACAGCGTGGCGATCTCTTCGCCCGCCTGGCGAAGGAGTTAGGCTGATGCGTTTATCTCTCCCTCGCCTGAAAATACCGCGCCTGCCTGGATTTGGGATCCTGGCGTGGCTCTTTGCGGCATTGAAGGGCTGGGTGATGGCCTCCCGGGATAAAGATTCCGATAGCCTGATTATGTATGACCGTATGCTGCTCTGGCTGACGCTGGGGCTGGCTGCGATCGGTTTTATCATGGTGACATCCGCCTCCATGCCGGTTGGACAGCGCCTGGCAAACGATCCCTTCCTGTTCGCTAAACGTGATGGTTTGTACATTATTCTGGCGTTCTGCCTGGCGTTGATCACGCTGCGTTTGCCAATGGAATTTTGGCAGCGCCACAGCACCGCCATGCTGATCGCCTCGATTATTATGCTGCTGATCGTGCTGGTGGTGGGGAGTTCGGTCAACGGTGCTTCGCGCTGGATTGCCTTTGGCCCGCTGCGTATTCAGCCTGCTGAATTTACCAAGCTGTCGCTGTTCTGCTATCTCGCAAACTACCTTGTGCGCAAGGTTGATGAGGTGCGTAACAACCTGCGCGGCTTCTTAAAGCCGATGGGTGTGATTCTGGTACTGGCGATTTTACTGCTGGCGCAGCCGGATCTCGGTACGGTCGTAGTGTTGTTCGTCACGACCCTGGCGATGCTCTTCCTGGCGGGTGCAAAACTGTGGCAGTTTATCGCCATCATCGGCATGGGGATTTCGGCGGTCGTACTGCTGATCCTCGCCGAACCGTATCGTATCCGCCGCGTGACCTCTTTCTGGAACCCGTGGGAAGATCCGTTTGGCAGTGGCTACCAGCTGACCCAATCGTTAATGGCCTTTGGCCGTGGCGAAATCTGGGGGCAGGGTTTAGGTAATTCCGTACAAAAACTGGAGTATCTGCCCGAGGCTCATACCGACTTTATCTTCTCCATCATCGGGGAGGAACTGGGTTATATCGGTGTGGTATTGGCACTTTTAATGGTATTCTTCGTCGCTTTCCGCGCCATGTCGATTGGCCGAAAAGCGCTGGAAATCGATCATCGCTTCTCCGGTTTCCTGGCCTGCTCAATTGGTATCTGGTTTAGCTTCCAGGCATTGGTCAACGTTGGCGCGGCAGCCGGTATGCTGCCGACTAAGGGCCTGACGTTGCCGTTGATCAGCTACGGTGGTTCGAGCCTGTTGATTATGTCGACCGCCATTATGTTTTTATTGCGCATAGATTATGAGACGCGCCTGGAAAAAGCCCAGGCGTTTACACGAGGTTCACGATGAATCAACCGAAGCGGTTAATGGTGATGGCGGGCGGTACTGGCGGACATGTGTTCCCGGGACTGGCGGTCGCGCACCATTTAATGGATCAGGGCTGGCAAGTGCGCTGGCTAGGAACCGCCGATCGTATGGAAGCGGATCTGGTACCAAAACACGGTATTGAGATCGACTTTATCCGCATTTCAGGCCTGCGCGGCAAAGGCATCAAAGCGATGTTGCTCGCGCCGTTGCGCATTTTTAATGCCTGGCGACAGGCGCGCGCCATCATGAAGCGGTTTAAGCCTGATGCTGTTTTGGGCATGGGCGGTTATGTCTCAGGTCCTGGCGGTCTCGCGGCATGGTCGCTGGGTATTCCGGTTATTCTGCATGAGCAAAACGGCATCGCCGGACTGACCAACAAATGGCTGGCGAAAATCGCCACCAAAGTGATGCAGGCTTTTCCTGGAGCATTTCCGAATGCGGATGTTGTGGGGAATCCAGTGCGTGTTGACGTGTTGGCTTTGCCTCTCCCGCAGGAACGTCTTATAGGACGTGACGGCCCGGTTCGCGTGTTGGTTATCGGCGGCTCGCAAGGCGCGCGGGTATTGAACCAGACGCTTCCGCAGGTGGCTGCAAAGCTGGGTGATGCCGTGACTATCTGGCATCAAAGCGGCAAAGGGGCGCAGCAAACCGTGGAACAGGCTTACGCTGAAGCGGGTCAACCTCAGCATAAAGTCACTGAATTCATTGATGACATGGCCGCGGCGTATGCCTGGGCGGATGTCGTGGTGTGCCGTTCTGGCGCGCTGACGGTGAGTGAAATTGCCGCGGCAGGTTTGCCTGCGGTGTTTGTGCCTTTCCAGCACAAGGATCGTCAGCAGTACTGGAATGCGTTACCGCTTGAAAAAGCGGGCGCCGCCAAAATTTTTGAACAGCCGCAGTTTACCGCAGAAGCGGTCGCCACCACTCTGGCGGGCTGGAATCGAGACACATTGCTGGAAATGGCTGAACGCGCGCGCGCGGCAGCGATTCCTGATGCGACCGAACGGGTGGCAAATGAAGTGAGCCTGGCAGCAAAGGCTTAACCCTTGTAGCGCGTTTTGCGTTGCGCGAATTTTAAGAAGTATCGATGGCGGTTAGAGAATGAATACACAACAACTGGCGAAACTGCGTTCAATCGTGCCCGAGATGCGTCGCGTCCGGCACATCCACTTCGTTGGCATTGGCGGCGCAGGTATGGGTGGTATTGCCGAAGTTCTGGCTAACGAAGGCTATCAGATCAGCGGTTCCGATCTGGCACCGAACCCCGTTACGCAACAGTTGGCGTCGCTTGGGGCGACAATTTATTTCAACCATCGCCCGGAAAACGTACGTGATGCGAGTGTGGTCGTGGTCTCTAGCGCGATCTCATCTGATAACCCTGAAATTGTAGCGGCGCATGAAGCGCGCATCCCGGTGATCCGCCGTGCAGAAATGCTGGCAGAACTGATGCGTTTTCGTCACGGAATTGCGGTTGCGGGTACGCATGGCAAAACGACGACCACGGCGATGGTATCCAGTATTTATGCGGAGGCTGGCCTTGATCCAACTTTCGTCAATGGCGGTCTGGTCAAAGCGGCAGGCGTGCACGCTCGTTTGGGCCACAGCCGTTATCTGATTGCAGAAGCGGATGAGAGCGATGCGTCGTTCCTGCATCTGCAACCGATGGTGGCGATTGTCACCAATATCGAAGCCGACCATATGGACACTTACCAGGGCGACTTTGAAAATTTAAAACAGACATTCATAAACTTTCTGCACAATCTGCCGTTTTATGGTCGTGCGGTAATGTGTGTTGACGATCCGGTGATTCGCGAGCTTTTGCCGCGCGTCGGGCGTCAGACAACGACTTATGGTTTCAGTGAAGACGCTGACGTACGTGTCGAAAACTACACGCAAACCGGCGCACAAGGGCATTTCACCCTGGCGCGTCAGGATAAAGAATTATTGCATGTGACGCTGAATGCGCCGGGTCGCCACAATGCGTTGAATGCCGCTGCCGCTGTTGCGGTGGCAACAGAAGAAGGCATTGAAGACGACGATATTTTACGCGCGCTTGAGAGCTTCCAGGGGACCGGGCGTCGTTTCGACTTCCTGGGTGAATACCCGCTGGAGCCCGTAAACGGTAAATCCGGCACGGCGATGCTGGTCGATGACTACGGTCACCATCCGACGGAAGTGGATGCGACGATCAAGGCAGCCCGTGCGGGCTGGCCGGATAAAAATTTGGTCATGCTTTTCCAGCCGCACCGTTATACCCGTACGCGCGATCTGTATGACGATTTCGCCAATGTGCTTTGCCAGGTGGACGCTCTACTGATGCTGGATGTCTATCCTGCAGGTGAAGCGCCGATTCCGGGCGCGGATAGCCGGTCATTGTGCCGCACGATTCGCGGTCGCGGTAAAGTTGACCCGATTTTGGTTTCCGATCCTGCTCAGGCCGCTGAGATGCTGGCGCAGGTATTAACGGGTAACGATTTGATTTTGATACAGGGTGCGGGAAATATCGGCAAAATCGCGCGTAACTTATCTGAAATCAAACTGAAGCCGCAAACCTCAGGGGATGAACACCATGGCTGATAAGATTGCAGTCCTGATGGGTGGCACCTCTGCGGAACGTGACGTCTCGCTCAATTCCGGCGCAGCCGTTTTGGCTGGACTTCGTGAAGGTGGCGTTAATGCCCATCCGGTTGATCCGAAAGAAATTGATGTAACGCGTTTGAAAGAGATGGGCTTTGATAAAGCCTTTATCGCGTTACATGGTCGCGGTGGTGAAGACGGCACGTTGCAAGGCTTGCTGGACTTAATCGGTATGCCTTATACCGGTAGCGGCGTGATGGCCTCCGCAATTTCCATGGATAAGCTGCGCAGTAAATTGCTGTGGCAGGGCGCGGGTTTGCCTGTTGCACCGTGGGTTGCAGTCACGCGTCGCGAGTTCGAATCAGGACTGGAAGTTAGCGTTAATCAGCGTATTGAACAGCTGGCGTTACCGGTTATTGTAAAGCCCAGCCGTGAAGGCTCAAGCGTCGGCATGTCGAAAGTAGAGAAAGCTGATGATTTAACATCTGCTTTAGCATTGGCTTTTCAACATGATGAAGAAGTTCTGATTGAAAAATGGCTTGGCGGTCCAGAATTTACCGTGGCGATGCTTGGTGAAGAAATTTTACCGTCAATTCGCATCCAACCGGCTGGAACCTTCTATGATTATGAAGCGAAGTATCTCTCTGATGAGACGCAATATTTCTGCCCAAGTGGTCTGGAAGCAGAACGTGAAGAAGAATTAAAGGCCCTGGTGCTCAAAGCCTGGACTGTTTTGGGTTGCCGTGGCTGGGGGCGTATCGATGTGATGCAGGACAGGGACGGTCAATTTTATCTGCTGGAAGCCAATACCTCACCGGGTATGACCAGCCACAGTCTGGTGCCAATGGCTGCACGTCAGGCCGGTATGAGCTTCTCGCAATTAGTTGTTCGTATTCTGGACCAGGCGGGCTGATATGTCTCAGGCTGCATTGAACACGCGGAACCGTGAACGTGAAGAAGAAGAGGAATATTCTTCTTCAGGGCGGAGTAATGGAACGCGTCTTGCAGGGATTATTTTCCTGCTGGGTGTGCTGTGTACCGTGTTTATCAGCGGCTGGATGGTGTTGGGCTGGATGGAAGATGCGCAGCGGTTACCTCTGTCAAAACTGGTGGTAACCGGGGAGCGGCATTACACACGCAACGATGATATTCGCCAGTCAATTCTGGCTTTGGGATCGCCTGGGACCTTCATGACTCAGGATGTCAATATCATTCAGAGTCAGATTGAACGTCTGCCATGGATAAAACAGGCGAGCGTAAGAAAGCAATGGCCTGATGAATTGAAGATTCATCTGGTTGAATTTGTGCCGATAGCGCGTTGGAATGATCAGCATATGGTTGACGTAGACGGAAATTCGTTCAGCGTCCCGGCCGATCGTGTTAGCAAGCAAAGTTTACCGATGCTGTATGGCCCAGAAGGAAGCGAAAACGAAGTCCTACAAGGTTTTCGTGAGATGGGTCAGGTGCTGGCGAAAGACAGATTTACGTTAAAAGATGCAGCAATGACCGCTCGTCGCTCGTGGCAACTGACGTTAACGAATGGGATTAAGCTTAATCTTGGTCGCGGTGACACGATGAAGCGTTTGGCGCGTTTTGTAGAACTTTACCCCGTTTTACAGCAGCAGGCGCAGACAGACGGCAAACGGATAAGCTACGTTGATTTGCGCTACGACTCAGGCGCAGCAGTCGGCTGGGTGCCGGCTCCGGTTGAGGAACCTAATCAGCAACAGAATCAGGCACAGGTACAGGCAGAACAACAATGATCAAGGCGACGGACAGAAAACTGGTAGTTGGACTAGAGATTGGCACCGCGAAGGTTGCCGCTTTAGTAGGGGAAGTTCTGCCCGACGGTATGGTCAATATCATTGGCGTGGGCAGTTGCCCTTCCCGTGGTATGGATAAAGGTGGGGTAAACGACCTTGAGTCGGTGGTGAAATGCGTACAGCGTGCTATCGATCAGGCAGAGTTAATGGCAGATTGCCAGATCTCCTCCGTTTATCTTGCGCTTTCTGGTAAGCATATCAGCTGCCAGAACGAAATTGGGATGGTGCCGATTTCCGAAGAAGAAGTGACGCAAGAAGACGTTGAGAATGTTGTGCACACGGCAAAGTCGGTGCGCGTGCGCGATGAGCATCGTGTGCTGCATGTGATCCCGCAGGAATATGCGATCGATTATCAAGAGGGTATTAAAAATCCCGTCGGTCTTTCCGGTGTGCGTATGCAGGCAAAAGTGCATTTGATCACCTGTCACAATGATATGGCGAAAAACATCGTTAAAGCTGTTGAACGTTGTGGCCTGAAAGTAGACCAACTTATTTTTGCAGGACTGGCAGCCAGTTATTCGGTCCTGACGGAAGATGAACGCGAACTGGGCGTTTGTGTGGTCGATATTGGCGGTGGAACAATGGATATCGCCGTGTACACTGGTGGTGCCTTGCGTCATACCAAAGTGATCCCGTACGCTGGGAACGTCGTGACAAGTGATATTGCTTACGCCTTTGGTACGCCACCGAGCGATGCAGAGGCGATCAAAGTCCGTCACGGTTGCGCATTGGGCTCTATCGTGGGCAAAGATGAGAGCGTTGAAGTGCCAAGCGTGGGCGGGCGTCCGCCGCGTAGTCTGCAACGGCAGACCCTGGCTGAGGTGATTGAGCCGCGTTACACCGAGCTGCTTAACCTCGTCAACGAAGAGATTTTACAGTTACAAGAACAGCTTCGTCAGCAGGGTGTGAAGCATCATCTTGCGGCGGGGATTGTATTAACCGGCGGCGCAGCGCAAATTGAAGGTCTAGCGGCCTGCGCGCAGCGGGTGTTCCATACACAAGTTCGTATTGGTGCACCGCTGAATATTACCGGTTTAACGGATTATGCTCAGGAGCCGTATTATTCAACGGCTGTGGGCCTGCTTCACTACGGGAAAGAGTCCCATTTGAGTGGTGAAGCGGAAGTGGAAAAACGTACCTCAGTCGGGTCGTGGGTCAAACGACTCAATTCCTGGCTGCGGAAAGAATTTTGATTTTTTAAAGAGACCGGAGAAAATTAGCGGTCTCAGGCGACAGGCACATACGCGAAGTCCTTCAAAACGTTTTTACAGCGTGAAGGATGAAGTGTAAAAACGGAGAGAAACCATGTTTGAACCAATGGAATTAACCAACGACGCGGTGATTAAAGTCATCGGCGTCGGTGGCGGCGGCGGTAACGCTGTTGAGCATATGGTGCGTGAGCGCATTGAAGGCGTTGAATTCTTTGCAGTCAACACCGACGCACAGGCATTACGCAAAACGGCTGTAGGCCAGACTATTCAGATCGGTGGTGGTATCACCAAAGGTCTGGGCGCTGGCGCTAACCCAGAAGTGGGTCGTAATGCAGCTGAAGAAGACCGAGAAGCACTGCGTGCTGCGCTTGATGGCGCGGACATGGTGTTTATTGCAGCGGGCATGGGCGGTGGTACCGGTACTGGTGCAGCACCTGTTGTCGCTGAGGTCGCTAAAGATTTAGGTATTCTGACCGTTGCTGTTGTGACTAAGCCTTTCAATTTTGAAGGCAAGAAGCGCATGGCATTCGCGGAACAGGGTATCACCGAGTTGTCCAAACATGTGGACTCTCTGATCACCATTCCAAACGACAAACTGCTGAAAGTCTTGGGTCGCGGCATTTCTCTGCTTGACGCCTTTGGTGCAGCCAATGACGTGCTGAAAGGCGCAGTCCAGGGTATCGCTGAACTGATTACGCGTCCAGGCCTGATGAACGTTGACTTTGCAGACGTGCGCACCGTGATGTCCGAAATGGGCTACGCGATGATGGGTTCTGGCGTGGCGAGCGGTGAAGACCGTGCAGAAGAAGCGGCTGAAATGGCCATCTCTTCCCCGCTGCTGGAAGATATCGATTTGTCGGGTGCGCGTGGCGTTCTGGTCAACATTACCGCTGGCTTTGACCTGCGTCTTGATGAGTTCGAAACGGTGGGTAACACCATCCGTGCGTTCGCGTCAGATAATGCGACTGTGGTTATCGGTACTTCCCTTGACCCGGAAATGAACGACGAACTGCGTGTGACTGTTGTTGCAACCGGTATTGGCATGGACAAACGTCCAGAAATTACCCTCGTGACGAATAAACAGACTCAGCAGCCTGTCATGGATCGTTACCAGCAGCATGGTATGGCTCCGCTGACTCAAGAGCAGAAACCAGCCGCTAAAGTGGTTAACGATAATACGCCGCAAACAGCGAAAGAACCGGATTATCTGGATATCCCAGCGTTCCTGCGCAAGCAAGCTGACTAAGAATTGGCTGGAATTTGGGGATTTTCGCTCTTTGTGCTAAACTGGCCATCCGTTAGTGATATACACTCTCGGTTGGATAAGTAATTTGGCGAGATTATACGATGATCAAACAAAGGACACTTAAACGTATCGTTCAGGCGACTGGTGTCGGTTTACATACCGGCAAAAAAGTCACACTGACGTTGCGCCCTGCGTCGGCCAATACCGGGGTCATCTATCGTCGCACCGACTTGAATCCACCGGTAGATTTCCCGGCCGATGCCAAATCTGTGCGTGATACTATGCTTTGTACCTGTCTGGTCAATGAGCATGACGTGCGGATTTCTACCGTAGAGCACTTGAACGCCGCCCTCGCGGGTCTGGGTATCGACAACATTGTTATTGAAGTCGATGCGCCAGAGATTCCGATCATGGATGGCAGTGCTGCTCCGTTCGTTTATTTGTTGCTGGACGCAGGCATCGAAGAACTGAACTGTGCGAAGAAATTTGTTCGCATCAAAGAGACGGTTCGCGTTGAAGATGGCGACAAGTGGGCTGAATTCAAACCGTTTAATGGTTTTTCGTTGGACTTTACCATCGACTTTAACCATCCAGCGATTGATGCCAGTACCCAGCGCTACGCGATGAACTTCTCTGCTGATGCGTTTATGCGTCAAATCAGTCGTGCCCGTACTTTCGGTTTCATGCGTGATATCGAATATCTGCAGTCCCGTGGCCTGTGCCTGGGCGGCAGCTTCGATTGTGCCATCGTTGTTGACGATTATCGCGTGCTGAACGAAGACGGCCTGCGTTTTGAAGATGAATTCGTTCGTCACAAAATGCTGGATGCGATTGGCGACCTGTTTATGTGCGGTCACAATATTATCGGTGCATTTACCGCGTTTAAATCCGGTCACTCACTGAATAATAAATTATTGCAAGCCGTCCTGGCAAAACAGGAAGCTTGGGAATATGTGACCTTCGAAGACGAAGCTGAATTGCCTCTGGCATTCAAAGCGCCGAACACGGTCCTGGCGTAACGGTAAAAGCCGTTTCGTAAAATCGACTGGTTAACCTGGTACTCTCTCCGGCCAGGAAGACCAGTCGTTTTTGTTTCTACATTTATTTCGTGATTTTCCTGCCTGATGTTTACCCTGCCAGAGCACACTATGTTCGTGCGTTCGCTGCATTCTTGACCGTTTTTACCTGCTGTTGTACGTCATTCCTGCTGCTGTGTTCGAGCTTTAATGGTAATATCTGGACGCTAAAAAAAATTTATGTAAGCCACTCAAGGCTTATCATGCGATGGTGGATTAATTGAGCGGGATTCTAACGCGCTGGCGACAATTTGGCAGACGTTACTTCTGGCCGCATCTCTTATTAGGGATGGTTGCGGCGGGCTTCGGCTTGCCTGTGCTTAGCGCAAATGCCGAGACGTCCACCCCCGCGAAGACCACCACCGCTCGACACGATTTATCCACGCGAGTCAATTTTACAAACCTCGCGCTGCTAGAAGCCTCTCGTCGCCCGAATTTCACTGTCGATTACTGGCATCAGCATGCAATCCGTACTGTCATCCGTCATCTCTCTTTTGCGATGGCACCTCAGACATTGCCTGTTGCAGAAGAGTCGCTGCCTGTACAGGCGCAGCACCTGGCATTACTGGATACGCTAAATGCTTTGCTGACTCAGGAAAGTAAGCCGCCTGTCATTGTCCGTCAGCAGACAAATATCGTTTTTATCCCCCACGCTGCTTTCTCCGTCTCTGCCTGGATTAGCCAGGTACAGGGCATCCGCGCCGGACCTCAACGCCTCAGCTAAATTAACCGTTTTTCGATACTTTAATTTATCTGCCCATCATGGGGCGTGTGAGAATTTATTATGTTAATCAAATTATTAACCAAAGTTTTTGGTAGTCGTAACGATCGTACCCTGCGCCGCATGCGCAAAGCCGTCACCGTCATCAATGCCATGGAACCGGAGATGGAAAAACTCTCCGACGACGAACTGAAAGCAAAGACCGTTGAGTTCCGCGCACGTCTGGAGAAAGGTGAAACAGTAGAAAGCCTGATTCCAGAAGCATTCGCCGTGGTTCGCGAAGCGAGTAAGCGTGTGTTTGGCATGCGTCACTTTGATGTGCAGCTGCTCGGCGGTATGGTGCTGAACGAACGCTGCATCGCTGAAATGCGTACCGGTGAAGGTAAAACCCTGACTGCAACCCTGCCTGCCTATCTGAACGCACTGTCCGGCAAGGGCGTACACGTCGTAACCGTCAACGACTATCTGGCGCAGCGTGATGCGGAAAACAACCGTCCGTTATTCGAATTCCTGGGCATGTCCGTTGGCATCAACATGTCTGGTTTACCTGCACCGGCTAAGCGTGAAGCCTACGGCGCGGATATTACCTACGGTACCAATAACGAATACGGCTTTGACTACCTGCGCGACAACATGGCGTTTAGCCCAGAAGAACGTGTACAGCGTAAACTGCACTATGCGTTGGTCGATGAGGTGGACTCCATTCTGATCGATGAAGCGCGTACCCCGCTTATCATTTCTGGTCCGGCTGAAGATAGCTCGGATATGTACCGCAAAGTCGACAAAATCATTCCACATTTGATTCGTCAGGAAAAAGAAGATTCCGACACATTCCAGGGCGAAGGCCACTTCTCCGTGGATGAAAAAGCACGTCAGGTGAACCTCACTGAGCGCGGTCTGATTCAGATCGAAGAGCTTTTGGTGGAGCAAGGCATCATGGAAGAGGGTGAGTCGCTGTACTCCCCAACCAATATCATGCTGATGCACCATGTGACCGCTGCACTGCGTGCGCACGCGCTGTTTACCCGTGATGTGGATTACATCGTCAAAGACGGTGAAGTTATCATCGTTGATGAACACACTGGCCGTACCATGCAGGGTCGTCGTTGGTCTGATGGTCTGCACCAGGCGGTTGAAGCCAAAGAAGGCGTGGATATTCAGAACGAAAACCAGACGCTGGCTTCTATCACTTTCCAGAACTATTTCCGCCTGTATGAAAAACTGGCAGGTATGACCGGTACTGCTGACACCGAAGCGTTTGAGTTCAGCTCCATCTACAAACTGGACACCGTGGTTGTTCCGACTAACCGTCCAATGATCCGTAAAGATATGCCGGATCTGGTGTACATGACCGAAGCGGAAAAAATTCAGGCGATTATCGAAGATATCCGCGAGCGTACCGCAGCAGGCCAGCCGGTTCTGGTGGGTACGATTTCCATCGAGAAGTCCGAAGTGGTTTCTCGTGAACTGGAAAAAGCAGGGATTAAGCACAACGTTCTTAACGCCAAATTCCACGCTAAAGAAGCGGATATCGTTGCACAGGCGGGTTACCCGGCAGCAGTGACCATCGCGACCAACATGGCGGGTCGTGGTACCGATATCGTGCTGGGTGGTAGCTGGCAGTCAGAGTTGGCTGAGATTGAAAACCCAACGCCTGAGCAGATTGCACAAATTAAAGCTGACTGGCAGGTGCGTCACGATGCCGTCCTGGCTTCCGGTGGTCTGCATATCATCGGTACTGAGCGTCACGAATCTCGCCGTATCGATAACCAGCTTCGTGGTCGTGCGGGTCGTCAGGGTGATGCCGGTTCTTCACGCTTCTATCTGTCTATGGAAGATGCGTTGATGCGTATTTTTGCTTCTGACCGTGTGTCAGGCATGATGCGTAAGCTGGGTATGAAACCAGGCGAGGCCATCGAACACCCATGGGTGACTAAAGCGATTGCCAATGCGCAGCGCAAAGTAGAGAGCCGCAACTTCGATATCCGTAAGCAGCTGCTTGAATATGATGATGTTGCTAACGATCAGCGTCGTGCAATCTACACTCAGCGTAACGAACTGCTGGATGTAACTGATGTGAGCGAAACCATCAACAGCATTCGCGAAGATGTGTTCAAAGCAACGATCGATGCCTACATTCCGCCACAATCACTGGAAGAAATGTGGGACGTCGAAGGTCTGCAAGAACGTCTGAAAAATGACTTCGATCTCGAACTGCCGGTCAAAGAGTGGCTGGACAAAGAGCCGGAGCTGCATGAAGAAACCTTGCGCGAGCGTATTCTTGAAAACGCGATTGAAGTTTATAAGCGTAAAGAAGAAGTCGTCGGCACCGAGATGATGCGCCACTTCGAGAAAGGCGTGATGTTGCAAACGCTGGATTCCCTGTGGAAAGAGCATCTGGCGGCGATGGACTACCTGCGTCAGGGTATTCACCTGCGTGGTTACGCGCAAAAAGATCCTAAACAAGAATACAAACGTGAATCCTTCGCGATGTTTGCGACGATGCTCGAATCACTGAAATACGAAGTGATCAGCACCCTGGGCAAAGTACAGGTTCGCATGCCGGAAGAAGTTGAAGCAATGGAGCAGCAGCGTCGTGAGGAAGCTGAGCGTCTGGCGCAGATGCAACAGCTGAGTCACCAAACTGACGAAAATGAAGCGGCTGAGGCAATCGCTGCCCAAACGGGCGATCGCAAAGTGGGTCGTAACGATCCGTGTCCTTGTGGCTCCGGTAAAAAATATAAGTCGTGCCACGGCCGTTTAAGCTAAGCACAGAGTAAATCGAAAAGGCGCAGATCTCTGCGCCTTTTTTATGGACATAACATTATGAAAATACTGCAAATAGCCGTCGGAATTATTCGCAATCCGTTAAATCAACTCTTTATTACCCAGCGGGCGGCTGATGCCCACATGGCAAATAAACTGGAGTTTCCTGGCGGTAAAATAGAAGCGGGTGAAACGCCCGAAGAGGCGTTGGCTCGTGAGCTTCAGGAAGAGGTTGGGATTACACCGTGCAACGCGACATTATTCGATAAACTCGAGTATCAGTTCCCGGATCGTCATATCACGCTGTGGTTCTTTATGGTTGAGCGCTGGGAAGGTGAACCCTGGGGTAAAGAGGGGCAATTCGGGATGTGGGTAGAGCAAGGCGAACTGGAGGCTGACAAATTCCCGCCAGCCAATGAACCCATTATTACCAGACTGATTCAGGGTATGAAGGCCTGCTAATCGAACCGTCAGCAGGCCCAGCGGAGAACATAATTACTTCTGTTCTTCGCTCCAGTCATCACTATCTGACAGATTGCCCTCGCTCGGGATACGTTTCTCTTCTGCCGCCCATTCACCCAGATCGATGAGCTGACAGCGTTTACAGCAAAACGGGCGAAACGGACTGATTTCGCCCCAGACAACAGCTTTGCCACAGGTTGGGCAATTAACGGTGATTACTTCAGACATTGGCACTCCTTAGCAGCAAGCCAGTTCAAAATCGAGACGTTCCGGCACGCTTCCGTTCTCGCTATCCAGCGGCATAAATCGAATCGCAAAGCGGCTTTTATGGCCTGAAATTTGTGGATAAAGCTGATCGCCGAGTGATAGCTGCAGGCGCAGCAGGTCGGCATCATCGCCATTATCCTGATAAAAACCGTTCAGGCTCGTTTGCTTGCGAAACGGTGCTGAATTGCGAACCAGGTCGAGTATCAGGGTCAGCGCCTGATTCATGGGCTCAAGACTTCCCATCCAGTTTTTTACCTGTGTATCACGCTGTTCTTGCGGCATATGCAGCCAGATGTGTAATGTCGGCAGGTCAAAACTACAGCACCCACCCGGAATGCTCAGACGCTGGCGTACCAGCCCTATTAGCCGATCTTCTCGCAGAAATTGCCCAACGCGAGGGGCGGCCATCAAAATACTGCTGCTTTGCTTCAGTTTCAGACGGATTGAATCGATACGGTTCCGATCTACGCCCGGGACTTCAGCCCAACCCTGCAATTTTCGTTGCTGGCGTTCGAGTTCTTTGAGCAACTCAGTGCGAACATCACCCCGTTCAATGACATCCAGCAGATCGCCAACGTTGCGGAAAAAATGCAGCGCGGTCGCGTGCTCGGAGATCGGAAGATGGAAAGACATCTGCTGAATGAGAAATTCGATACGCAACCAGGTGCGCATTTTCTCATTCAGCGGGTGTTCAAAAAGGATATGAGAACTCATTGTGTTTTGTCCTGTGCTGCGGCCTGCGCGGCATATGCCAAATAATGTGCGTGCAGGCGGGCAACATCCGATGCAATTGTTTCGGGTGCGCCGTTATTATCAATAACGTCATCTGCGACGGCAAGTCGCGCTTCACGCGTTGCCTGCGCAGCAAGAATTTGTTCAGCATGTTGGCGTGTGACGTTATCGCGCAACATCGTTCGCTGAAGCTGTGTTTCGGGTAAAACATCGATGACCAGAATTCTGTTGGCTTTATGCTGAAGCTGATTTTCGACGAGCAATGGGATCACCCACAAAACATAGGGTGACGTGGCCGCAGATATCTGTCGTTGAGTTTCCTGGTGAATCATGGGGTGAAGAAGTGCATTGAGCCAGGTTTTTTCTTCGGGTCGAGAAAAAATGCGCTCCCGCAGCAAACGCCTGTTCAGAGTGCCGTCACTGTTGATGATGTCCTTACCGAAATGCGCTTCAATGGCTCTTAAGCCGGGGGTTTGAGGCTCAACTACCTGTCGGGCAATGATGTCAGCATCAACAATCACGATACCCAAGCGTGAGAAAGCGTCAGCAACAGTGCTTTTACCACTCCCGATGCCGCCCGTTAACGCAACAATGTACCCCATTAAACAAAATCCTGGGAATTATTCATCATTAAAATCATTGGCTTATAGTTTAAAATTACAGTGGCGTGGCTCTGCCTCTGATTACCCGCTTTATACCAGGTAAATTTATAGGATTGTAGCGTAAAAAAAGAGAAATTCGCAGTCTTGCGGAGCACGTATTAGTGCGTATGATAACGTCACTGGAGTTGTGCTTTACACATTTTTGCCTCTAACCCCAGGAATCCCCACATGCGTATCGAAGAAGATCTGAAGTTAGGTTTCAAAGACGTTCTTATCCGCCCTAAACGCTCTACGCTGAAAAGTCGCTCAGACGTTGAACTCGAACGCCAATTCACCTTTAAACATTCCGGTCAGACCTGGTCTGGTGTTCCTATCATTGCCGCCAATATGGATACCGTGGGTACCTTCGCGATGGCAACGGCGTTGGCGTCGTTCGAGATCCTCACCGCAGTGCATAAACATTACAGCGTTGAAGAATGGAATGCCTTTGCCGCTTCAGCTTCCGAAGATGTGCTCAAGCATGTGATGGTCTCAACCGGTACATCTGATACTGATTTCGAGAAAACCAAACAAATTCTGATTGCGAACCCGGCACTGAATTTCCTCTGTATCGACGTGGCAAACGGGTATTCCGAGCATTTCGTGCAGTTTGTTAGCAAAGCACGTGAAGCATGGCCTGACAAAACCATCATCGCAGGCAATGTCGTGACCGGTGAGATGTGCGAAGAGTTGATTCTGGCTGGCGCGGATATTGTGAAAGTCGGCATCGGCCCGGGCTCCGTCTGTACTACGCGCGTCAAAACGGGCGTTGGCTATCCTCAGCTGTCCGCCGTAATTGAATGTGCTGATGCCGCTCACGGCCTTGGTGGTCAGATCATTAGCGACGGTGGCTGCACCATGCCTGGCGATGTTGCTAAAGCCTTTGGTGGCGGCGCTGATTTCGTGATGTTGGGCGGGATGCTGGCCGGTCATGAAGAGAGCGGTGGCACAGTCGTTGAAGAAAACGGCGAGAAATTTATGCTCTTCTACGGCATGAGCTCTGAATCGGCAATGAACCGCCACGTCGGTGGTGTTGCGCAGTATCGTGCCGCAGAGGGGAAAACCGTGAAGCTGCCGCTGCGTGGCCCTGTTGAAAATACCGCCCGCGATGTTATGGGTGGACTGCGTTCTGCCTGTACCTATGTAGGGGCATCGCGACTGAAAGAGCTGACTAAACGTACAACGTTTATTCGCGTTCAGGAACAGGAAAACCGCATTTTCAACAGCTTGTAATTGCTTCGCTGGCGCACACTCGTGTGCCAGCTTTATCCTGCACTCATCGCATCTCCCAAATGGAAAATAGGCAGATACATCGCCACCACCAGCGTTCCGATAATTAACCCTGTCACAATGAGCAGTAAGGGTTCTAACAGCGAGGCGAGATCATCGGCCTGCTGGAAGGTTTGTTCATTATGATGGCGGGCAAGATTGGTCAGCATGCTATCAAGGGAACCGGATACCTCTCCCGTTCGTACAAGCTGGATGCATAAGGGCGTGAAGATCCCTGCTTTCGTTAATGACGACCATATAGGGTCCCCCTGCGTGACGCGATCCCTGACACCTTTCAGGACCTCCTGCCAGTACACCCCCTGAACGGACTCTTGAGAACTTTCCAGCCCCTGTAAAAATGCGATGCCCGCTTGCTGGGTCAGCGACAGCACGGTAAAGATCTGACTGAGTTTTTGTCCACGAGCCAGCGATCCCATAATTGGGAGGCGCAGTAAAGAGCGCTGACAGAATCGCTGCCAGCCGAGATGATGCCGTAGGCAACGCATCACGATGGCGGGTAAAAATAGCGCAAGGATGAGAGCAACAGCTTGCTGGCGTACGAAAGTCGCAAAACCCATCACCCACTGCGTCAGCATCGGAAGCGGTGTATTAAATGTTTTATAAATGGCGGCAAATTCCGGCAGGACAAACGTCACCATCGCGAGTACCACGACCACAGCCAGTGCGAGTATGATCGTCGGATAGCGCAGTGCTTTTTTCACCTTCGCGCTCAGCTGTTGCTGCAATTTTTGTTGCTGTGCTAACTGCCGGCAACATTCCTCAAGCTTGCCCGTCAGTTCCCCGGTTTTCATCATGGAGACATAAAGCGGGCTAAATACTTCCGGCCATTTTTTTAAGGCATCGGAGAAAGCACAGCCTTCACTGAGATCGTCAGCAAGGTTGTTAAGCAGCGCCTGCCACTGTTTAACGGGATGCTGCTCAGCCAACATTTGCAGACTATAGGCAAGCGTGAGGCCAGCCTGCAGCAGGGTGGCCAGCTGTCGAAATACTTCGTAGCAATGTTGAGCCTGCCATTGCTGGCGCAGAGGACTGCGCGCGAGCTGAAGTGGGTAAAGTGCTTTAAGTGATAATCGGATCAAAGCCGCCTGGCGGTCAGGGGCTAATAGCGTCCCTTGTTGAAGTTCGCCCTCGGCAGTCATCGCGCGCCAGCGCCAAAGATGGTTAGCTGCCATTCGGTAACCCCAACACGCGGATTAATTCTTCAAAGGTAGTTTGTCCTTTCTCGACGGCCATGCAGCCATGTTCGAACAGCGTTGTCATGCCGGTGTTTTTTGCCTTGATTTCGACCTCTTCAACGGAGGCACCCCCGGCAATGGCCTGGCGGATATCGCTATTAATGGCCAGTACTTCGAACAGGGCAACGCGGCCGTAAAACCCGTGATAACAACGATCGCACCCCGCCGCTTGCCAGTGGGGAAGCTGTCGCGGCCAGACGTTGTGCGGGATGAGTGTTTCCTGATGGGTCTCTTTCGTACAATGAGGACAAAGGCGGCGGACTAGCCGTTGCGCGATCACTAGCGTAAGCGCAGAGGAAACCATCCAGCGTGCAACGCCCATCTGCTGAAGCCGTATCAGCGTCTCAATGGTGGAGTTGGTATGTAACGTTGAGAGCACCAAATGACCTGTCTGGGCGGCATTGAGGGCAATCTCTGCCGTTTCGCCGTCGCGGATTTCTCCTACCATGATGATGTCAGGATCCTGGCGTAAAAGCGCCCGTAATACACTTTGAAAGGTTAAGCCCGCACGTGGGTTGATTTGTGTTTGATTCAGCCCGGCGAGAGGGATCTCAATGGGATCCTCTACGCTGCACAGATTTACGTCTTGTGTATTACGGGCTTGAAGCGCGCTGTAGAGCGTGACGGTTTTGCCGCTACCCGTCGGACCGGTCACTAAAAGTAATCCCTGCGGTTGCTGGAGCGCTTGCTCGAAAAGGGCACGCTGGGCGGCCGTCATACCTAATGCCTCAAGCTCAAGCGCCTGCTGCACCTGATGTAAAAGACGCAGCACAATTTTTTCTCCGCCGCGACAAGGTAGCGTAGCGATGCGAAAAGAGACCGAGACTCCCGACAACTCAACGGTAAACTGACCATCCTGCGGTAACCGCCGCTCCGCGATATCCAGATTACCTAGCACCTTTAATCGGGCAATCAGGGTGGTACCTGTCGCCGCAGTCAGCGGGGGCTGCGGATATAACACGCCGTCGATGCGCAGGCGGATTTGCCAGGCACTTCCGGCGGGCTCCACGTGGATGTCGGAGGCTCGCTGGCTGAGTGCCTGTAACAGCGTTCGGTTAAGAATATCCGCAGCCGGGCTTGTATCCTGCGAAATGGTGGGCAAATGCGATGACGAAGACATCTGCTGATGCTTTTCCATGCGCTCTGCCGTCCAGCATTGAATATCAATCCGTTTTTGTGTGGCGAAGCGCAGGGCCTCCATCATTTCCGCTGCAGGTGTACCCACTACGGCAATACTCACCATTTCAGCGTCACTACTGAGAATAAGCGCATGATGGCGATGGCACAGCATGACCAGTTGTTCCGAATTCATCATTCGCTTCCTCAATTGTTATCAAAGCGGAAGACATCTTCACAGGCCTGTTTGAGCGCACTGTCATCGCTGATATTACAGTTGCGCGTCCAGCCGGTGATGCCGTTGCCATTGTCCCAGATTGGCGTCATGACGACTTCCAGCCCGTTGAGACTTTCCTGGCCGGTTAACCCAACCGTGCCTTTCGCGACGCTCATTGCGGAGACATACCGTGTGGTGGTGGGCGAGGGGATACCGTTTACGCTGGCATCACACGTCTCGACACCGCCATGATCGAGAGCGCAAAGCTCGACTGCCGTGCGATAGGGGACAAAGGTTTGCAGCATGTCCGTAAGTGCCGCTTTGCGAAGATAGTTTTGGTATGCGGGCACGCCGATGGCGCTGAGAATGGCAATAATGCCGATGACCACCATTAGCTCAATGAGCGTAAATCCTTTTTGTCTGTTCATATCTGCTCCTTAAATAAGTGGAGCAAATGTGGCAGTTCAGAAAAGGAGAAACGAGCGGCAAAAAACGGATCGTGAAGGGGGATTCAGGAGAATTCGCGGTGGTTACATCGGGATGTAAAAATTATGCGAGCGGCATCGTGAACTTGTTTTGATCCTCTCCCGCAGGAGAGGATCAAAATGCTGAACTATTTGAAACGCATGGAGAGGTCAAGCGCCTGCACGTGCTTGGTCAGTGCGCCGACGGAGATAAAATCCACGCCTGTTTCTGCAAACGCGCGGAGGGTTTCCTGCGTGACATTACCCGAGACTTCAAGCTGCGCCTTGCCATTGGTCCGTTTTACCGCTTCGCGCATTTGTTCCGTTTCGAAGTTATCCAGCATGATGATGTCAGCACCGGCTTTGATGGCAGCATCAAGCTCTTCCAGGCTTTCAACCTCCACTTCGACCGGAACATCCGGATGCAGCCAGAAAGCTTTTTCGACGGCCTGACGCACGGACCCAGAGGCAATAATGTGATTCTCTTTAATCAGAAACGCATCGGATAAACCCAATCGATGGTTGGCGCCGCCGCCGCACAATACCGCATATTTCAGCGCTGTGCGCAGGCCTGGCAGCGTTTTACGGGTATCCAGCAGCTGCGTTTTTGTGCCTGCCAGCAAGTCAACGTAACGGCGAACTTCACTTGCCACGCCGGACAGCGTCTGGACAAAGTTTAACGCGGTGCGCTCACCTGTCAGCAGCACGCGGGAAGGGCCTTCGAGTTCAAAAAGAGGCTGATTCGCTGTGATGCTGTCGCCGTCTTCCACATGCCACGTCACGTTTACGTCATCGCCAGCCAGCTGAGTGAAGACTTCTTCTACCCAGCGTTTACCGCAAAATATGCCGTCCTCACGGGTGATGATCACCGCGTGCGAGCGTGTCTCTTTTGGCAACAATTGTGCGGTAATATCGTTATCTGCATTCACCTCACCGCCCAAATCTTCGCGTAGCGCTTGAGCCACGCTTTCCGGGATATCGAGGTTAATACGTTCCAGAAGCGCGTCACGTCGGTGGTCGGGGTTGTAACGGCGAGGCGGCATGATAAAACTCCAAATTGGTAACGAATCATAAGATTGAAACATGCTACTCTGAACCGAGTATCAGCACCATATATAAGGAGAGCCAGCATGCAGTTACAAAACGGATGGCTGGTGGACGCGCGGCATGTACCTTCGCCGCACCATGATTGCCGCCCGGAGGACGAGTCGCCCTCACTGCTGGTCGTCCATAACATTAGCCTGCCGCCTGGCGAATTTGGTGGTCCGTGGATAGACGCATTATTCACTGGAACAATTGATCCCAACGCTCATCCCTTTTTTGCTGAGATCGCGCATCTGCGCGTTTCGGCCCATTGTCTGATTCGCCGCGACGGTGAAATCGTCCAGTATGTTCCTTTTGATAAGCGCGCCTGGCACGCCGGTGTGTCGTCATATCATGGACGCGAGCGGTGCAATGATTTTTCGATTGGTATTGAGCTAGAAGGCACCGATACCACGCCTTACACCGATGCGCAGTACCAGGCACTGTGTACGCTGACGCGAGAACTGATCGCGCGCTATCCGGCAATTTCCGACAACATCACTGGGCATAGCGATATCGCACCGGTGAGAAAAACCGATCCAGGACCGGCTTTTGACTGGTCCAGGTTTCGCGCCATGCTTACCGCTTCGTCAGACAAGGAGATGACATGACGTTGTTCACCATGCTGCTGGTGATGATCGCCGAACGGTTGTTCAAACTGGGCGAACACTGGCATTTGGATCACCGGATGGAAGTGCTGTTCCGTCGGATTAAGCACTTTTCAATGTTGCGCACGATCCTAATGACGGCTGTCGTCATGGGGGTGGTTTACCTGCTACTGCGCGCGCTTTATGGGCTATTTTTCAACGTTCCGCTGTTGGTGGTGTGGATCCTGCTCGGCGTGCTGTGTATCGGCGCGGGGAAAGTGCGCTTGCACTATCACGCCTACCTGAAAGCGGCTTCCCGTGATGACAGCCATGCGCGTGGCGCGATGGCGAGCGAGCTGACGCTGATCCATGGCGTTCCGCCCGATTGCAACGAACGCGATTATTTACGCGAGCTGCAAAACGCTCTGCTGTGGATCAACTTCCGTTATTATCTGGCGCCGCTGTTCTGGTTTGTGGCGGGCGGGGCGTGGGGCCCAGTATTACTGATGGGCTATGCATTTTTACGCGCCTGGCAGACATGGCTTGCCCGCTACCTGACGCCGCATGAACGTTTGCAATCCGGTATCGACGGTATTCTTCATGTGCTGGACTGGCTGCCGGTGCGTCTGGTGGGGGTAGTGTATGCGTTGATCGGTCACGGAGAGAAAGCGCTTCCGGCGTGGTTTGCGTCCCTTGCCGATCGCCATACGTCGCAATATCAGGTGCTAACCCGCCTGGCGCAATTCTCACTCGCGCGCGAACCGCATACGGATAAAGTCGAGACCCCAAAAGCGGCGGTGTCGATGGCGAAGAAAACGTCATTTGTGATTGTGGTGCTGGTGGCGCTGTTGACCATCTACGGTACGCTGGTTTAACCCAGCGTACCGCGTCAATTAAAGCGTATCGGCGGGCGGGATGCCAAAATCGGGCATTCCGTTTTCGTTCCAACATACCAATTTCAGACGGGTATGACGGTTGGGATCGTACAGCGGATCGCCTTCAATTTCAGTGTAATTTCTCGCGTGATACACCAGCACATCTTCGCCGTCTGGCGTCTGCGTGAAGCTGTTATGCCCCGGCCCGTACTGGCGATTTTCATAGCTGGTGGTGAATACGGGACGCGGCGCTTTGTGCCAGTTTTGCGGGTTTTTAGGATCGGCATTCATGTCTATCCACAGCAGCCCCATGCAGTAGTTCTCATCCGTCGCACTGGCGGAATAGCTGATAAACAGTTTGTTGTCGTGCACTAAAACCGCCGGCCCTTCGTTAACCCAAAATCCACGGCATTCCCAGTCATACTCCGGTTTACTCAGCATCACGGGATCGCCTTTCAGCGTCCAGGGATTTTCCATTTCGCATAGATACAGATTGGAATTACCCGAGATATCCGGGGCTTTTTGTGCCCACAGATACCAGCGTTTGCCGTGATGAACAAAGGTGGTGGCGTCGAGCGCAAAGGTATCAAACGGGGTTTTGATTTGTCCTTTCTCGACCCACTGTGCATTAAGCGGATCGCCGCCTGTACCTTCGAGTGCAAACATCCGGTGCTGGAACATACCCAACTTATCCAGCGCTTGCGTGTGCGTCGCAGCAAAATAGATGTACCACTTTCCATCAATGTGATGCAGTTCCGGAGCCCAAATGAGCTCACTCATCGGGCCGGTGTCCGGTTTGTGCCACACCGCAATTTCTTCTGCGCTGCGCAATCCTTCCAGCGAGTCGGCGCGGCGAAGGGCCAGCCTGTCGTATTCTGGTACCGAGGCAATGAAATAATATTGCCCCTCGTGATGCAAAATATACGGGTCGGCACGTTGTTCGATAAAGGGATTTGGCCAGTTACGCATGGGGCTTCCTTATTTTGTCTCAGCCGTTTTCAGTTCCTGATAGTCGCTCAGTTCGCGATAGTTGGTGCGACGCTTCTCAAGGTCTTCCTGAATTTGCTTCATCGTTTCACGGTCCACTTTCAACAGGCGTACCACACCCGCAGTGAGCAGATAGCCGACGCCCGGAATCACGGTAAAGAGTAATACGATTCCGTTGATTGCCTCGGCGCTTTGCGCTTTTGCACCGGCGTCATAGCCGTACCAGGAGAGCAGAAAGCCCACCATCGCACCGGCAATCGCCAGCCCCAACTTCAGGAAGAAAATGTTGCCGGAGAAGCTGATCCCGGTGATGCGTTTGCCGGTTTTCCACTCGCCGTAATCGTCCACATCCGCCATGAGCGACCAGTGCAGCGGGGAAGGGATCTGATGCAGAATGTTCAGCAGGAAGTAGAGCGCGACAATCGTCGTCGTGGCTTTGGGATCGAAGAAATAAAACGCGCAGGAGAAAATTGCGAGCGCGATGTTGGTCCAGAAGAACACTTTCAGTTTACACCAGCGGTCGGTCAGGACTTTCGCCAGCATGCTTCCGAGCATCATCCCGACGACACCCAGGCTGATAAACAGCGTCGCAAAGTGGGTACTTTGCCCCATAACCCAGGTGACGTAATACATTGTCGCCGCCATGCGGATAAAGCCCGGGCAGACGTTACACAATGTCAGCAGTAAGATGCGCACCCACTGATCGTTTTTCCACGCGTCTTTCAGATCGTTTTTCAGTTCGTCGTTGGTTTGAACCGCCGGGCGAATACGCTCCCGCACGGTCGCGAAGCTGAACAGGAACATACAGGTGCCGATAAGCGCCAGCACCGTCATCGCCATCTGGTAGCCCTTGGCTTTGTTATCCCCGCCGAAGTACTCCACCATCGGCAGCAAGGTTAACGACAGCAGCAGGGTGGCAATACCTACCATCACGAAGCGATAGGACTGGCACGCCACGCGCTCTTTAGGATCGTTGGTGATCACGCTGCCTAACGAGCAGTAAGGAATATTGATGGCGGTATAGGTGAGTGACAGCAGGAAATAAGTGACAAAAGCATAGATAACTTTGCTGTTGTACGTCCACTCTGGCGTCGTAAACATCAGCACACTGAACAGCGCGTAGGGGAAGGCAATCCATAGCAGCCATGGACGAAATCGGCCATATTTACTGCGGGTACGATCCGCAATCGCGCCCATGATCGGGTCAGTAATGGCATCGATGACGCGTACCGACAGCAGTAAAACGCCGACCAGTGCCGGTGCGAGTCCAAAGATATCCGTGTAAAAATAGTTAACAAACAACATGATGGCGCCGAAGATGATGTTGCATCCCGCGTCGCCCATCCCATAGCCGATCTTTTCTTTGACTGACAGTTTATTGTTATTCATCGACAGCTCTCCGAATTGCAGTATGGAGAGAATTATTTGCTGGCAAATGAATATTTGCGTAGCAAGATAAAGGCGGTGATATGGATGAAATCGCTGTGGGTGAGAATTTGTGAGGGAGGTAACACGCTCAGTGCCCGAGGCCGGGCACTGAGTCAGACGAGATTAATGGGCTTTAACAGTTTTCGCGTTTTTCTGTTTGAACAGGTAGCCAATACCCAGAATCACGACCCAAACCGGGATCAGATAAACGGAGATTGCCATACCCGGTGTTATCAGCATGATCACCAGCACCGCCGCCATAAACGCCAGGCAAACCCAGTTACCGATAGGATAGAACAGGGCTGGGAAGCGCGTTTTCACACCCTGCAATTGCTTAGCACGACGGAACTTGATGTGCGCGAGGCTTATCATCGCCCAGTTGATGACAAGCGCAGAGACAACCAGCGCCATCAGCAGACCGAACGCTGATTCCGGGGCCAGATAGTTAATCAGTACGCAAAGGGCGGTGACCACCGCTGAAACCAGAATGGTGTTCACCGGCACGCCACGCTTGTCCAGATTCAGCAGCGCTTTTGGTGCGTTACCCTGTTGAGCCAGACCAAACAGCATGCGGCTGTTGCAGTACACGCAGCTGTTATAAACGGACAGCGCTGCAGTCAGCACCACGATGTTCAGGGCGTTTGCCACGAAGGTGTCGCCCAGCTCATGGAAGATAAGCACAAACGGGCTGGTATCAGCGGTTACGCGCGTCCATGGCAGTAAAGAGAGCAGAACGGCCAGCGAACCCACATAGAAAATCAGAATACGGTAGATAACCTGGTTGGTGGCTTTCGGGATGCTCTGCTCCGGGTTATCGGCTTCTGCGGCGGTGATACCCACCAGCTCAAGGCCACCAAACGAGAACATAATGATCGCCATCATCATCACCAGACCGGTCATGCCGTGAGGCAGGAAACCGCCTTGCTCCCACAGGTTGCGCACGGTGGCTTGAGGGCCGCCGTTGCCGCTGAACAGTAACCAGCCGCCGAAGAGGATCATTGCTACCACGGCGATCACTTTGATAATCGCGAACCAGAACTCCATCTCACCGAACACTTTGACGTTGGTCAGGTTGATGGCGTTGATCAGCACAAAGAAGACTGCCGCGGAAGCCCAGGTTGGGATTTCCGGATACCAGAACTGAATATATTTCCCGACGGCGGTGAGTTCTGCCATCGCGACCAAAACGTACAGCACCCAGTAGTTCCAGCCTGACGCGAAGCCGGCAAAGCCACCCCAGTATTTATAGGCAAAGTGGCTGAAGGAGCCTGCTACCGGCTCTTCAACGACCATTTCGCCTAACTGACGCATGATTAAGAACGCGATAAAACCGGCAATAGCGTAGCCGAGAATAATGCCTGGGCCTGCTGACTGAATAACGGATGCGCTGCCCAGAAACAGGCCGGTGCCGATAGCGCCACCCAAAGCAATAAGCTGAATATGGCGGTTTTTAAGGCCGCGCTTCAGCTGATCGCCATGCTGTTGACCTTCCATTATGTGAAACCTCGTGTGTGGTTGTTATGTTCACGCTATGGCGTGTGTAATTATGAAATTCCATTTCATGTATTTATTTCGTTACGGTTCAAATGACCTAAAAAACGGAAGGCATCTTCCTTAAGCGTCAGAATAGTGGTAAGCGCTCGCGAATGCACCTGCTTTATAAAGGGTCGATGACGAGTTGAATAAAAAGAAAGCAATTGTAAGTTGCTGCCGTTAACCCCTTTTATCTGGGTAAAGAATAAAAATGCTTCATTAGGGGGTTAAAAATTCATTATTTGTCATGGTGAATCGGTTCAAATGGCGTATTTCGCGTTTCATTAAAGTTAAAACTGCCTCTTTATGGGTAATCAATTCATTTGTGCAAAGTTACATTTCTGAAACGTTATTTCTGTAAGGTTGTTAAAATGTGCCGGGTTTACTGATTTCAATCAAAACCACGATGGACAGAAGGTGAATACTTTGTTACTTTACCGATACGAATATTAAATTGGTAAGACCAATTGACTCCGGGCAAAAAGGCGTAAGACAGGGAATATGGCCTACAGCAAAATTCGCCAACCAAAACTATCCGATGTGATTGAGCAGCAGCTGGAGTTTTTGATCCTCGAAGGGACTCTGCGCCCCGGTGAAAAACTCCCGCCTGAACGCGAACTGGCTAAACAGTTCGATGTTTCCCGTCCCTCTCTGCGTGAGGCGATTCAACGTCTCGAAGCCAAGGGCTTGCTGCTTCGTCGCCAGGGCGGCGGAACTTTTGTTCAAAACAGCCTGTGGCAGAGCTTCAGCGATCCGCTGGTAGAGCTTCTGTCTGACCACCCAGAATCCCAGTTTGACCTGCTTGAAACCCGTCACGCGCTTGAAGGTATCGCTGCTTATTACGCGGCACTGCGCAGCAATGATGAAGACCGTGAACGTATTCGCGAGCTTCATCAGGCCATTGAACGGGCACAAGAGTCAGGCGATCTCGACGCCGAGTCCGATGCCGTCGTCCAGTACCAAATTGCCGTCACCGAAGCGGCTCACAATGTGGTACTCCTCCATCTGCTACGCTGCATGGAGCCGATGCTGGCCCAGAATGTTCGACAAAATTTTGAATTGTTGTATGCCCGCCGGGAAATGCTTCCGCTGGTCAGCAACCATCGTACTCGTGTATTCGAGGCGATAATGGCCGGGGAACCGGAGCATGCGCGTGAAGCGTCGCACCGCCACCTGGCTTTCATTGAGGAAATCTTGCTGGACCGCAGCCGTGAACAATCGCGTCGCGAACGTTCACTGCGTCGCATACAGCAAAGAAAGGATTAAGCGCCTTTTTTAGAGCGCGGCAACTAAACGCAGAACCTGTCTTATTGTGCTTTTGTCGTTCGAAATAGTTTGAGTTGTATCGCAGCGGTGAGCAAATGCCGCCAACAAAGCGACAGCCTGAAAGATGAAGAACAGAAAGCCCAATGGGACAGGTTCCAGACAAATCAACGTATTAGATAGATAAGGAATACCCCCATGTCAGAACGTCTCCAAAATGACGTGGATCCGATCGAAACTCGCGACTGGCTACAAGCGATCGAATCGGTCATCCGTGAAGAAGGTGTTGAGCGTGCTCAGTATCTGATTAATGAGTTGCTTTCAGAAGCCCGCAAAGGCGGCGTGAAAGTAGCAGCAGGTGCAGGGGCTAGCAACTACGTAAACACGATTGCCGTTGAAGACGAACCGGAATACCCGGGCAATCTGGATCTGGAACGCCGTATCCGTTCTGCAATTCGCTGGAACGCGATCATGACCGTTCTGCGCGCATCCAAGAAAGACCTGGAACTGGGCGGCCACATGGCTTCCTTCCAGTCTTCTGCGACCGTTTATGAAGTGTGCTTTAACCACTTCTTCCGCGCACGCACCGAGAAAGACGGCGGCGACCTGGTGTACTTCCAGGGCCACATCTCTCCGGGTGTCTACGCACGTGCGTTCCTGGAAGGTCGTCTGACTGAAGAGCAGATGAACAACTTCCGTCAGGAAGTTCACGGTAAAGGTCTGTCTTCTTATCCGCACCCGAAACTGATGCCAGAATTCTGGCAGTTCCCGACCGTTTCTATGGGGCTGGGTCCAATCGGTGCGATCTACCAGGCTAAATTCCTGAAATATCTGGAACACCGTGGCCTGAAAGACACCTCTCAACAGACCGTTTACGCCTTCCTGGGCGACGGCGAAATGGATGAGCCAGAATCTAAAGGTGCGATCACTATCGCAACCCGTGAGAAGCTGGACAACCTGTGCTTCATCATCAACTGTAACCTGCAGCGTCTGGATGGTCCGGTAACCGGCAACGGCAAGATCATCAACGAACTGGAAGGCATCTTCGCGGGTGCTGGCTGGAACGTGGTTAAAGTGATGTGGGGCGGTCGTTGGGATGAGCTGCTGCGTAAAGACACCAGCGGTAAACTGATGCAGCTGATGCAGGAAACTGTTGACGGCGATTATCAGACCTTCAAATCCAAAAACGGTGCCTACGTTCGTGAGCACTTCTTCGGTAAATATCCTGAAACCGCAGCGCTGGTTGCCGACTGGTCTGACGATCAGATCTGGGCACTGAACCGTGGTGGTCACGATCCGAAGAAAGTCTACGCAGCACTGAAAAACGCACAAGACACCAAAGGCAAAGCAACTGTTATCCTGGCGCATACCGTTAAAGGTTATGGCATGGGTGACACCGCCGAAGGTAAAAACATCGCGCACCAGGTGAAGAAAATGAACATGGACGGCGTTCGTTACGTCCGCGATCGTTTCAACGTGCCAGTGACCGATGAGCAGGTAGAAAACCTGTCTTACATCACCTTCCCGGAAGGCTCTGAAGAACACACCTATCTGCACGCACAGCGTCAGAAACTGAACGGCTACCTGCCGTCCCGTCAGGTGAACTTCACTGAGACTCTGGAACTGCCTGCTCTGGAAGATTTCTCCCAGCTGCTGGAAGAGCAGAACAAAGAGATCTCTACCACTATCGCTTTCGTTCGTGCCCTGAACGTGATGCTGAAAAACAAGTCGATCAAAGATCGTCTGGTTCCAATCATCGCTGATGAAGCGCGTACTTTCGGTATGGAAGGTCTGTTCCGTCAGATTGGTATTTACAGCCCGAACGGCCAGCAGTACACCCCTCAGGACCGTGAGCAGGTTGCATACTACAAAGAAGACGAGAAAGGTCAGATTCTGCAGGAAGGTATCAACGAGCTGGGCGCAGGCGCATCCTGGCTGGCTGCTGCAACATCTTACAGCACCAACAACCTGCCGATGATTCCGTTCTACATCTACTATTCTATGTTCGGTTTCCAGCGTATCGGTGACCTGTGCTGGCAGGCTGGCGACCAACAGGCTCGCGGCTTCCTGGTCGGTGGTACTTCCGGTCGTACGACACTGAACGGCGAAGGTCTGCAGCACGAAGATGGCCATAGCCACATTCAGTCTCTGACTATCCCGAACTGTATCTCTTATGACCCGTCTTACGCGTACGAAGTGGCAGTCATCATGCATGACGGTCTGGTTCGTATGTACGGTGAAGCGCAAGAGAACGTTTACTACTACATCACCACGCTGAACGAAAACTACCACATGCCGGCGATGCCGGAAGGTGCTGAGGAAGGTATCCGTAAAGGTATCTACAAACTCGAAACCGTTGCGGGTAGCAAAGGTAAAGTTCAGCTGTTGGGCTCCGGTTCTATCCTGCGTCACGTTCGTGAAGCAGCGCAGATCCTGGCGAACGACTACGGTGTCGGTTCCGACGTGTACAGCGTGACCTCCTTCACTGAACTGGCGCGTGATGGCCAGGATTGTGAGCGCTGGAACATGCTGCACCCACTGGAAACTCCGCGCGTTCCGTACATTGCTCAGGTGATGAACGACGCGCCGGCAGTGGCATCTACTGACTATATGAAACTGTTCGCCGAGCAGGTTCGTACTTATGTACCGGCTGATGATTACCGCGTACTGGGTACCGATGGCTTCGGTCGCTCCGACAGCCGTGAAAACCTGCGTCACCACTTCGAAGTTGATGCTTCTTATGTGGTGGTTGCAGCGCTGGGCGAACTGGCTAAACGTGGCGAAATCGATAAGAAAGTGGTTGCGGAAGCAATTACCAAATTCAACATCGATGCAGATAAAGTTAACCCGCGTCTGGCGTAAGAGGTAAAAGAATAATGGCTATCGAAATCAATGTACCGGACATCGGGGCTGATGAAGTTGAGATCACCGAGATCCTGGTCAAAGTAGGCGACAAAGTTGAAGCTGAACAGTCGCTGATCACCGTAGAAGGCGACAAAGCCTCTATGGAAGTCCCGTCTCCACAGGCTGGCATCGTTAAAGAGATCAAAGTCTCCGTTGGCGATAAAACCGAGACGGGCAAACTGATCATGATTTTCGATTCCGCCGACGGTGCAGCAGCAGCTGCACCTGCGCAGGAAGAGAAGAAAGAAGCGGCAGCTCCAGCTGCGGCACCAGCAGCCGCGGCTGCAAAAGAGGTTAACGTACCGGATATCGGCGGCGACGAAGTTGAAGTCACTGAGATCATGGTTAAAGTCGGCGACACCGTTGCGGCTGAACAGTCCCTGATTACTGTAGAAGGCGACAAAGCCTCTATGGAAGTTCCGGCTCCGTTCGCAGGCGTGGTCAAAGAGATCAAAATCAATACCGGCGACAAAGTGTCTACCGGTTCTCTGATTATGGTCTTCGAAGTCGCGGGTAGCGCACCTGCTGCGGCTCCGGCTAAAGCAGAAGCGGCGCCAGCTGCGGCTGCACCAGCGGCTTCTGGCGCGAAAGACGTTAACGTTCCGGATATCGGCGGTGACGAAGTTGAAGTGACTGAAGTGATGGTGAAAGTGGGCGACAAAGTTGCCGCTGAACAGTCACTGATCACCGTAGAAGGCGACAAAGCCTCAATGGAAGTCCCGGCTCCGTTCGCAGGTACCGTGAAAGAAATTAAAATCAGCGCTGGCGACAAAGTGTCTACCGGTTCTCTGATTATGGTCTTCGAAGTGGAAGGCGCTGCGCCTGCGGCGGCTCCGGCTGCTGCGCCAGCACCTGCTGCTGCACCGGCTCAGGCTGCTAAACCTGCTGCGGCCCCTGCTGCAAAAGCAGAAGGCAAATCTGAGTTCGCTGAAAACGACGCTTACGTTCACGCCACTCCACTGATTCGCCGTCTGGCGCGCGAGTTCGGCGTCAACCTGGCGAAAGTGAAAGGCACCGGCCGTAAAGGTCGTATCCTGCGCGAAGACGTTCAGACTTACGTGAAAGACGCGGTGAAACGTGCTGAAGCTGCACCTGCTGCTGCATCCGGCGGCGGTCTGCCAGGCATGCTGCCATGGCCGAAGATCGACTACAGCAAGTTTGGCGAAATCGAAGAAGTTGAGCTGGGCCGTATCCAGAAAATCTCTGGCGCGAACCTGAGCCGTAACTGGGTAATGATCCCGCACGTTACGCACTTCGACAAAACCGATATCACCGATCTGGAAGCGTTCCGTAAACAGCAGAACGCAGAAGCTGAGAAGCGCCGTCTGGATGTGAAATTCACGCCAGTGGTCTTCATCATGAAAGCGGTTGCTGCGGCGCTTGAGCAGATGCCACGTTTCAACAGCTCTCTGTCTGAAGACGCGCAGCGTCTGACGCTGAAAAAATACATCAACATCGGTGTTGCGGTTGATACGCCAAATGGTCTGGTTGTTCCAGTCTTCAAAGACGTGAACAAGAAGAGCATTACTGAGCTGTCCCGTGAACTGACCGTGATTTCCAAGAAAGCGCGTGATGGTAAGCTGACTGCCGGCGAAATGCAGGGCGGTTGCTTCACTATCTCCAGCATCGGCGGCCTGGGTACAACCCACTTCGCACCGATCGTTAACGCGCCGGAAGTGGCAATCCTCGGGGTTTCCAAATCCGCGATGGAACCTGTGTGGAATGGTAAAGAGTTCGTGCCGCGTCTGATGATGCCAATCTCTCTTTCCTTCGACCACCGCGTGATCGATGGGGCTGATGGTGCGCGCTTTATCACCATCATCAACAACACCCTGAGCGACATTCGCCGCCTGGTGATGTAATCGAAAAGCCGGCCAATCGGCCGGCTTTTTGTCTTCTAATCTCATGAAGGTTGTGAGGTTACTGGCGAAAGCGATATTTCGTGAGCCGTTTGTTGTTTCAAAATTGTTAACAATTTTGTAAACTGCGGGCGGATAGAACGACCCGGTGGACGACGGGTATAAATTAAGAGGTCATGATGAGCACAGAAATCAAAACTCAGGTCGTGGTACTTGGGGCAGGCCCAGCAGGTTACTCCGCAGCATTCCGCGCAGCGGATTTAGGTCTGGAAACCGTCATCGTAGAACGTTACAGCACCCTTGGTGGTGTTTGTCTGAACGTCGGCTGTATCCCTTCAAAAGCGCTGCTGCACGTTGCAAAAGTTATCGAAGAAGCCAAAGCGCTGGCTGATCACGGTATCGTCTTCGGCGAGCCGAAAACCGATATCGACAAGATTCGTACCTGGAAAGAAAAAGTTATCACCCAACTGACCGGCGGTCTGGCTGGTATGGCGAAAGGCCGTAAAGTGAAAGTGGTTAACGGTCTGGGTAAATTCACCGGGGCAAACACCCTGGAAGTTGAAGGCGAAAACGGCAAAACCGTGATCAACTTTGACAACGCGATCATCGCGGCGGGTTCCCGTCCGATTGAACTGCCGTTCATTCCACATGAAGATCCACGCGTGTGGGATTCCACCGATGCGCTGGAGCTGAAATCCGTACCTAAGCGTTTGCTGGTTATGGGTGGCGGTATCATCGGTCTGGAAATGGCGACCGTTTATCATGCGCTGGGTTCAGAGATTGACGTGGTTGAAATGTTCGACCAGGTTATCCCGGCTGCGGACAAAGACATCGTTAAAGTCTTCACCAAACGTATCAGCAAGAAATTCAACCTGATGCTGGAAACCAAAGTGACTGCCGTTGAAGCAAAAGAAGACGGTATTTACGTTTCCATGGAAGGCAAAAAAGCCCCTGGCGAAGCGCAGCGTTACGACGCGGTGCTGGTTGCTATCGGCCGTGTGCCGAACGGTAAGAACCTCGATGCGGGCGCAGCGGGCGTAGAAGTTGACGACCGTGGCTTTATCCGTGTGGACAAACAGCTGCGCACCAACGTGCCGCACATCTTTGCAATCGGCGACATCGTCGGTCAGCCAATGCTGGCGCACAAAGGTGTTCACGAAGGCCACGTTGCCGCTGAAGTTATCGCGGGCATGAAGCACTACTTCGATCCGAAAGTGATCCCATCGATCGCGTACACCGAGCCAGAAGTTGCCTGGGTGGGTCTGACCGAGAAAGAAGCGAAAGAAAAAGGCATTAGCTACGAAACCGCCACCTTCCCGTGGGCTGCTTCTGGCCGTGCTATCGCTTCTGATTGCGCAGACGGCGTGACCAAACTGATCTTCGACAAAGAAACTCACCGTGTCATCGGTGGTGCGATTGTCGGCACCAACGGCGGCGAACTGCTGGGTGAAATCGGTCTGGCTATCGAAATGGGCTGTGACGCTGAAGACATCGCGCTGACCATCCACGCGCACCCGACTCTGCACGAGTCAGTGGGCCTGGCGGCTGAAGTGTTTGAAGGTAGCATCACCGACCTGCCGAACGCGAAAGCCAAGAAGAAATAATCTTCTTGCAGCGATGAAAACGCCTCTCCGGAGGCGTTTTTTTTTTGCCTGAAAACTACCCGATTTAGTAGCTATTTCATTGATGTTTTTATTAAAAGTTTACCGTGATCTGCCGATAACTTTTTCACCATTGTGTGGCTAATGGCTGCGCGGTTATTAAGTTCTGGACTCTTTATTACACAAAAAGGAAAAAAAATGTCTTTGAAAAAAGTGGCTGTGATTGGTTTAGTCGCGGCAGCGCTGACGTTGACAGGGTGCGGCGCGATGACTACCGCTGTGAAAAAACGTAATCTGGAAGTGAAAACCCAGATGAGCGAGACTATCTGGCTTGAGCCGTCCAGCGAGAAAACTGTTTATATTCAGGTAAAAAATACCTCTGATAAAGACATGAGTAACCTGCAAACGCTGCTGGCTAACGATCTGAGCGCGAAAGGGTATAAAGTGACCAACTCCCCAGAAAGTGCTTACTACTGGGTTCAGGCAAACGTGCTTAAAGCGAATAAAATGGACCTGCGCGAGACTCAGGGCTACCTGAAAACCGGCTACGAAGGTGCTGCGGTCGGTGCTGCGCTGGGTGCAGGGATCACGGCCTACAACAGCAGTTCTTCCGGTGCTGCACTGGGTGTGGGTCTGGCCGCAGGTCTGATTGGCATGGCTGCAGATGCAATGGTTGAAGACGTGAACTATACCATGGTGACTGACCTGCAGATTTCTGAGCGTAGCAAAGCGAAGGTGACAACCGACAATATCGCCGCCCTGCGTCAAGGCACCTCTGGTGTGAAATTGCAGACCAGCTCTGAACAAGGCGATCGCGCGAAATATCAAACGCGTGTTGTTTCAAACGCGAACAAAGTGAACTTGAAGTTCGAAGAAGCGAAGCCGGTTCTGGAAGCTCAACTGGCGAAATCCGTCGCTAACATTCTGTAATCACCGTTGCTGTTTGCCGGGACACCTTGGTTGACCCGGCAAACACAATTCCTCCCCCGCGTTATCTAGGGTGTCACAAGCTGCCAGTTTTTATCCTGAGGGTACGCAGCTGTCGCCTCTGCTCTTTGCTGCGTTTCCTCACCCAGATTGGCCTGATAAACGTTGTCATCCTGGTTAATCACAAAACTCATCACCCCTGTCTGACCGTAGCTGACGGGCCAGGCGATCATCGCAAAACCGTTGTTGTTGTCAGGTAAAATGCGAAACCGATAGCCGTGATAGCCCGTGCCCGGCACCTGTGGGCTAAACGCGGGGCCAAGCGGGCTGGGCGCTTCGCCAGGGGCGGCAGGCCAGTAAAGGCCATCTTTCTTTCCTTCTGAACTGATAATTTTCTGCGCAAAGGTTTGGTTGAGCGCGTAATAGCTTTGCTGGGCATCAACGTAAGCATGAAGCGCTTCGATAGCGGCCAGCTCGTTGCGACCAATCTCACGCGTCAGGATCTCATCGGCCGCCTTGCGCATATCAAACTGCCAGCCGGATGCCCCTTTCACGACGGGGATAGGCAATTGCCAGTTGCTGTCGCCCACCACCAGATGCGCGATATCGCCCGCAATGACCGTCGAGTGGCTTACCTTCCAGTCGCGTACAAAACGGTCCACGGCGTCTGGGTCGACCCCTTCAGGCGGCAAGAAATTGCGCCAGTCATCCCCAAGCAAGTTCTTCATTTCGCGTTCATTTTGCTCGCTGATGGCTTTTGCCAATGCGTCGGTCGCCTGCTCGGGTGTGCTGAAGTGCTGTTGTGCGATCGCAAAAGTGGAAACCATCAACAGTATCATTCCACCGAGTATTTTCTTTTTCATGTCGATTCCCTTAGCGATGACGAAGTTCACGATGTTCAGTCCGGCCAGCAGGCATTTGTCTCGCCGGTTGATGGGGGCGGGATGCCATTTGCCGGCTTTGCGATCCGCGCTGCTGTTGCGACTGCCAGTTCCCTGAGCGACTATCGTTTCCACTTAAGGCATTCGCGCGAGGTTGCGTGTTTCGCTGCTGGAGGGTTGGCGAAACACGTTTTTCCTGACGCTGAGAAGTTGTCTGACGATTCTCACGCTGCACTTTATTGGCCGCTCTTTGCGTGGTCTGGGGTTTGGTGTTGTCGTACCCGCGATAATTATTGCGCTGTGAAATCTGTTTGAGCTGAGCGCTCGACGCCTGACGCTGCGCATCTTTTGTCGCAGGGCGCTGCGTTTGAGATAGTGTTTTGCCCGTCGATTGTTGTACCTGGGCCAGCGCCGCCTGCCGTTGGCTATCGCGATTCGCCGGTTTTTGCTGTGTGGTGCTCAAACCTGTCGCCGTGTTGGTGGGATGGAAACGGTTATTGAGCGGGGTGGTCGGATAGGGCACACCGTCACGATAGGCCGGGTTATGCTGCCAGTTGCGATGGGCGTCTGTTAAACGATCCCCGCTGATTTTATTGAAGTTATCGACGTTGATATTGATGTTGTTATTGCCGTTACGGTTATAACCGCCGTTTCGGTCGTAATCGTTATCGTGGTGGTGATGATCCCAGTCATCGTCGTCATCCCAGTCGATATTGCTGAAAATCGCGTAGGTTGTTGCTACTCCCAGGCTGAAGCCCAGGCCTTTCACCAGGCTATCCGTAAATTGCTCACCGGGTGATGGCGGCAGGTAGACCGGCGGATAGCTGGCGTTGGGCCAGGTCCCGTAGACCGTGGCGGGATTATACGTCGGGACGTACACCACCTGTGGATCGGCGGATTCGATCTTGATCATCGTGGGATTGGTTGCCGCCACGGTCGCGTTTGAAGTGGCATTGGCAGTCTGAGCGGGTTCCTTTTTCTTTTCGGTCGTTACCGTTTGCTGCGGCGTCGATTGCAGCGCACCTGTCTGCTGCGCCAGCAAACGTAAGCGTTGCACAGAATCCATCACGTCTTTGGGCTGTGCGAGGAATGCGTCGCCGAGATTCTGGACCCATGGCGGGTTTTCACCCATCAGCGACATCAGCTGTGGAAAGGCGACCAGCGATTTGACGCTCGGATCCCACGGTTGGCCACTCACCGCCTGAATAGCCGCATCACCCTGCATTTTGGGATTATCCTGCGACCACTGTGCGGCCTGGATGACGTTCGCCGGATACGTGGATGCCATAAGGATTTGCGACAGCAGCGCGTCAGGATACAGTGCGATAGGGGCGGTCCACTGATCGATTTGCGCGGCGGTGTAGGTTGGTGCAACGACTGCTACGGGGGGCTGGGCCACGGGTTGTGGCGCTGCGGGTGGCGTCGCTGCTGACGGCGTGGATACGCTCTCCGGCGCGCGGCTTTTCACAAACATGACGCCGGACGCGGCTAACAGCCCGGCACTGCATAACAGCACAATCAGGTGTGGCTTAAAGGGCAACTTCATAGTGTGACTCCAGCGTAAGCAGTGTCGATTGGCGTTCTTGTTGCCGCGAGTATATTCACCCGTGTTTTTGCGTTTTGACGAATCTTGGGAAACCACCCGAAGTGTACGGATAAAGAGTGTGAGCATTTATTACACAAATTATACGTGATAGATAAAACGGCGTTTGAATTTCAAAAGGCAAGTTTTACCTCTGAAAATTGTCCTCTCTCCCCGCTATACCATCCTTAACGATTCAGCAAATTATTTAATGTTGCTTTTTTGTAAACACATTAACACTGTGCAGAAATCCTGCTATGCTGCCCGACGCGGTATCGGGCATTTACCCTACAAACTGCTGTCTCACAGGAGCGTGAAGATAAGCCTGGATACACAACGTGTATGCCGCATTATGATAATGAGAGCGAGGAGAACCGTCGTGCTAGAAGAATACCGTAAGCACGTAGCAGAACGTGCCGCCGAGGGAATTGTACCGAAACCTTTAGATGCAACCCAAATGGCCGCGCTCGTCGAGCTGCTGAAGAATCCGCCTGCGGGCGAAGAAGAATTCCTGTTAGATTTGCTGATCAACCGTGTACCGCCTGGCGTAGATGAAGCAGCCTACGTGAAAGCCGGTTTTCTTGCTGCGATTGCGAAAAGCGAAGCAACCTCCCCACTGGTCACCCCTGAAAAAGCGATTGAACTGCTCGGCACCATGCAGGGCGGCTATAACATTCATCCGCTGATTGACGCGCTGGAAAGTGAAACGCTGGCACCGATTGCCGCCAAAGCGCTTTCCCAAACGTTGCTGATGTTCGACAACTTCTACGACGTTGAAGAAAAAGCGAAAGCGGGTAACCGCTACGCAAAACAGGTTATGCAGTCATGGGCTGATGCTGAATGGTTCCTGAACCGTCCAGCGCTGGCAGAAAAAATGACCGTCACCGTATTCAAAGTGACTGGCGAAACGAACACTGATGATCTGTCTCCAGCACCGGATGCCTGGTCTCGCCCGGATATCCCTCTGCACGCCCTGGCAATGCTGAAAAATGCCCGCGAAGGGATTGTGCCGGATCAGCCTGGTGCGGTTGGGCCGATCGCGCAAATTGAAGAGTTAGCCAAAAAAGGTTTCCCGCTGGCCTACGTCGGTGACGTCGTCGGAACCGGTTCTTCACGTAAATCTGCGACCAACTCCGTGCTGTGGTTCATGGGCGATGATATCCCTCATGTCCCGAACAAGCGCGGCGGCGGCCTGTGCCTCGGCGGCAAAATTGCCCCTATCTTTTTTAACACCATGGAAGATGCAGGCGCACTGCCAATCGAGGTAGACGTTAATAACCTGAACATGGGCGACGTGATTGACGTTTACCCGTTCAAAGGCGAAGTGCGTAACCACGAAACCAACGAATTGCTGGCTACGTTTGAACTGAAAACCGACGTTCTGGTCGATGAAGTTCGTGCAGGTGGTCGTATTCCGCTGATCATCGGCCGTGGCCTGACGACCAAAGCGCGCGAAGCCTTGGGTCTGCCGCATAGCGACATTTTCCGTCAGGCGAAAGACGTGGCGGAAAGCGATCGCGGCTATTCTCTGGCGCAAAAAATGGTGGGTCGCGCCTGTGGCGTGACGGGCGTGCGTCCTGGTGCTTACTGCGAGCCGAAGATGACGTCTGTGGGTTCTCAGGACACCACCGGCCCGATGACCCGTGATGAGCTGAAAGATCTGGCGTGCCTGGGCTTCTCTTCCGATCTGGTCATGCAGTCGTTCTGTCATACGGCTGCGTATCCAAAACCGGTCGATGTGACCACGCACCACACGCTGCCTGACTTCATCATGAACCGTGGCGGCGTCTCACTGCGCCCTGGCGATGGTGTTATCCACTCGTGGCTGAACCGTATGCTGCTGCCGGATACCGTCGGCACCGGCGGTGACTCCCATACCCGTTTCCCGATTGGCATCTCCTTCCCGGCGGGTTCTGGTCTGGTGGCGTTTGCGGCCGCAACGGGCGTGATGCCGTTGGATATGCCGGAATCCGTTCTGGTGCGCTTTAAAGGCAAAATGCAGCCGGGCATTACGCTGCGCGATCTGGTGCATGCGATCCCGCTGTATGCGATCAAACAGGGTCTGTTGACCGTTGAGAAGAAAGGCAAAATCAATATCTTCTCTGGCCGTATCCTTGAGATTGAAGGCCTGCCAGATCTGAAAGTGGAGCAGGCGTTCGAACTGACCGATGCTTCCGCTGAGCGTTCTGCTGCGGGCTGTACCATCAAGCTCAATCAGGAACCGATTATTGAGTATCTCACCTCAAATATCGTGCTGCTGAAGTGGATGATCGCAGAAGGCTACGGCGATCGTCGTACGCTGGAGCGTCGCGTCCAGGGCATGGAGAAATGGCTGGCGGATCCGCAGCTGCTCGAAGCCGATGCTGATGCAGAATATGCCGCAGTGATCGACATCGATCTGGCGGATATCAAAGAGCCAATCCTGTGCGCACCAAACGATCCTGATGACGCGCGTCCGCTGTCTGCCGTGCAAGGAGAAAAGATCGACGAAGTGTTTATCGGTTCCTGCATGACCAACATCGGCCACTTCCGCGCTGCTGGTAAGCTGTTGGATACGCATAAAGGCCAGCTGCCAACGCGTCTGTGGGTGGCTCCGCCAACCCGTATGGATGCCGCACAGCTGACCGAAGAAGGCTACTACAGCGTGTTTGGTAAGAGCGGTGCGCGTATCGAAATCCCTGGCTGCTCTCTGTGTATGGGCAACCAGGCGCGTGTCGCTGACGGTGCAACGGTGGTTTCTACGTCGACCCGTAACTTCCCGAACCGTTTAGGGACGGGCGCGAACGTCTTCCTGGCCTCTGCGGAACTGGCGGCGGTAGCGGCGCTGATTGGCAAACTGCCAACGCCGGAAGAGTACCAGACCTTCGTGGCGCAGGTAGATAAGACGGCGGTGGATACCTACCGTTATCTGAACTTCGATAAGCTCTCTCAGTACACCGAGAAAGCGGACGGCGTGATTTTCCAGACGGCAGTATAAACAGCAAAACCGTCTCTTCGCAGACGGTTTAAATGTTTGAACCCTCTCCCATGAGAGAGGGCAGAGGTGAGGGCATCAGACCGCAACGTCGTGCTCTCACCTTTTTATTTTCATTCCTCCCGCGCGTTCCGCTTTTTTTCTTCCTCTCTGCTGCGATAATTACGCTATTGGCTTTGCAGAGGAAAATACGATGGATTACGAATTCTTACGCGATATCACCGGTGTGGTGAAAGTGCGTATGTCGATGGGCCACGAAGTGGTCGGGCACTGGTTTAACGAAGAGGTCAAAGAAAACCTCGCGTTGCTCGATGAAGTGGAACAAGCGGCACGCACGATAAAAGGCAGCGAGCGATCCTGGCAGCGTATTGGACACGAATACACCTTATGGATGGACGGTGAAGAAGTCATGGTGCGCGCCAACCAGATGGAAATCTCGGGCGACGAAATGGAAGAGGGTATGAGCTATTACGATGAAGAGAGTTTCTCGCTGTGCGGCGTTGAGGACTTTTTACAGGTCGTGAAAGCCTACCGTGAGTTTATGCAACAGAAGTGATCCACCGGAGCATCCTTGCTCCTGGCGTGTTTTACACGGCCGGAATATTGCGGCCGTAGTAGATTTCGCGCATCTCTTTCCAGAGCAGGTCGGTGATGACCTTTCGCTCTTCTTCGCTTAAGTCTTCTGGCTGGGTATGGAACATGTAGTGCTTAAGGTCAAACTCCTTAAGCAACATCTTGGTGTGGAAAATATTTTCCTGATACACGTTCACGTCCATCATGTCGTACAGCCCCTTCATGTCTTCAGACATAAAGTTCTGAATCGAGTTAATTTCATGATCGATAAAATACTTCATGCCATTGATGTCACGGGTAAAACCGCGCACGCGATAATCAATCGTCACGATATCGGATTCAAGCTGGTGGATAAGATAATTCAGCGCATTGAGTGGTGAAATCACACCGCAGGTCGACACTTCGATATCGGCGCGGAAAGTGCACAGCCCGGCTTCCGGGTGGCTCTCTGGATAGGTATGCACGCAGATGTGGCTTTTGTCGAGATGGGCCACCACCGCTTCTGGCAGAGGGCCTGGATGTTCGGTCGGATCGATAAGCTGTGGATCCACAGGCTCTTCGCTCACCAGAATCGTGACGCTCGCGCCCTGCGGCTCATAGTCCTGACGCGCAATGTTTAGAATATTGGCTCCGATGATGGAGCAGGTTTCTGACAGAATTTCGGTCAGACGGTTGGCATTGTAGAGTTCATCGATATAGGCGATATAACCATCGCGCTCTTCTGCGGTTTTAACGTAGCAGATATCGTAAATACAAAAACTCAGGCTTTTCGTCAGATTGTTAAAGCCATGCAGTTTCAGTTTTTTCAATTTAGCTCACCTCCTTAGAGGACAGTGCGTCTTGCAAATATTGCGGCAAGGCGAACGCTGCCGTGTGGACGGCCGGATTGTAGTAACGGCATTTCAGGTGGGTCTGATGAAAGCGTGCAGCAATGATCTCGGTGGAGAGATGGCGTAAAACGTCGTTATCCGTCGCCCACGCGAAGGTCATAATCCCGCCGTAATAGGTAGGAATCGCAGCCTGATAGAAACTGACATCACCGAAGTAATGGCTCAGTTTACGATGACTGTCGATCGCTTCGTCCTGTTGCAGGAAGCAGACGCCGTTCTGGGCAACGAAAATCCCGCCAGGGTTCAGGCAGCGTTTGCAGCCTTCGTAGAATGACGAGGTGAAGAGCGTGGCGCCAGGGCCAATCGGATCGGTGCAATCGGAGATGATCACGTCAAACGTTTGATTGGTCTGATTCACAAAGTTGACGCCGTCGTCGATCACCAGCGTAAAGCGCGGATCGTCATAGCTGCCAGCGTTGTGATTGGGCAGGTACTGGCGGCAGAACGAGACGACACCGGCGTCGATTTCCACCATCGTGATCGTTTCGATAGATTTATGGCGAGACACTTCACGCAGCATTGCGCCGTCGCCACCGCCGATAATCAGCACATGTTTTGCGTGTCCGTGCGCCAGTAATGGCACATGGGTCATCATTTCATGATAAATAAACTCATCACGTTCGGTCGTTTGCACTACGCCATCCAGCGCCATCACGCGCCCAAATGCAGCGTTCTCGAAAATGATCAAATCCTGATGATCGGTTTTCTCGTGATAGAGCACGTTATCCACGGCAAAGTACTGACCAAACTGGTCATGCAGCGTTTCGTGCCACACTGTTTTATCGGTCATGAGCTGAACCCTCCTTTGTTAATATCTATTACACCCACGCAATATGGGCGCAACATCATAGCGAACAAGAACCGCGCAAGCACGGCCATTATTTCAACAAAGGGGCGTCGGGAAGATTATTTGACGTAGGCGAGCAGGCTGAGCGAATCGCGGGCCAGCGCTTTGCATTTTTTCGCGACAGGAATGCCAATGCCGCTTAAATCGCGGTAACTGTCTTCACCGAGCGCCTTCATGTCAAAGCTATCGTAGTTGCTGAGATCCCATTGATTCTGCTGGGCAAAAAAGACCAGTGCGCGACGAATCTGCCCATTGGGTAAATTCTGGTAACCGCAATCGTTTTTCAGGAAAACAAAAACCGCCGTTAAATCGGCCATATCTTCCGCTTCATTTTCACTTAGCGCATAACTGTTCGCACACATAGCCATCAGGCTGCCGAACAAAATTGTCCTGAAAAACGTCTTCATTGCTTCTACCACTGCATCACGGAAATTTAACGTTAGCATATTTGCGACCAGCGAGACGACCTTTATTATTGCCACTTTACTTGACCTTCCGGTTAGGGGAGGGTTTAAGCTCAAAATATCGCCTGCAGGAAAAAAGGAATGAACATGCAACGTCGTGATTTTTTGAAATATTCAGCTGTGTTGGGGGCTGCCAGCGCATTACCGCTTTGGAGTCGCACTGCTTTTGCCGTCGACAGACCCGCATTACCGATCCCTGATTTATTGGCCGCAGATGCGCGCAGCCGCATTCAGCTCGTCGTACAGTCAGGGAAATCTGCCTTTGGCCCCCATAACGCCACCACATGGGGATATAACGGCAATTTGCTTGGGCCTGCCCTTCAATTGCGCAGAGGCAAAGAGGTCACGGTTAATATTCATAACACGCTTGCTGAAGAGACGACGTTGCACTGGCATGGCCTTGAGGTTCCGGGCGACGTTGACGGTGGGCCGCAGGGCATTATCAAACCGGGCGGCCAGCGCACGGTGACGTTTACGCCTGACCAGCGCGCAGCGACCTGTTGGTTCCATCCGCATCAGCACGGTAAAACGGGCCATCAGGTGGCAATGGGGCTGGCGGGGCTGGTATTGATTGAGGATGACGAAAGCCGCTTGTTGCGCCTGCCAAAACAGTGGGGCATCGACGATGTGCCGGTCATCGTGCAGGACAAAAAATTCAGTGCTGACGGGCAAATCGATTATCAGCTGGATGTGATGACGGCGGCGGTGGGCTGGTTTGGCGACACGCTTCTGACCAACGGCGCGATTTATCCGCAACACGCCGCCCCGAAAGGCTGGCTACGGCTGCGATTGCTTAACGGGTGTAACGCGCGTTCACTCAATTTTGCCACCAGCGATCGGCGCCCGATGTACGTGATAGCCAGCGATGGTGGGCTGTTGGCCGAGCCGGTGAAGGTCAGCGAACTGCCGATGCTGATGGGCGAGCGTTTCGAAGTGCTGGTTGATATCAGCGACGGTAAGCCGTTTGATCTCCTCACGCTGCCCGTAAGCCAGATGGGCATGGCCGTCGCACCGTTCGATAAACCGCATCCCGTTTTGCGCATTCAGCCACTGCTGGTCACGGCTTCTGGCGAAATGCCAGACACGCTCGCCGCCATGCCTGCGCTGCCGTCCCTGGAGGGATTAACGCAGCGTAAACTCCAGCTCTCTATGGATCCGATGCTCGACATGATGGGCATGCAGGCGCTGATGAATAAATACGGCGACCAGGCGATGGCCGGGATGCAGCACGGACAAATGATGGGCCATATGAATATGGACCACGGCAAGATGGACCATGGGAATATGGGCGGGATGAATCACGGCGATCATAAATTTGATTTCCACAACGCTAACCGCATTAATGGCAAGGCCTTTGATATGGATACGCCGATGTTTGCTGCCGCGAAAGGGCAGTATGAGCGCTGGGTGATATCGGGTGAAGGCGACATGATGCTGCATCCGTTCCACATTCACGGCACGCAGTTCCGCATTTTATCAGAGAACGGTAAAGCGCCAGCGGCCCATCGTACGGGCTGGAAAGATACGGTTCGCGTGGAAGGTGGCGTGAGTGAGGTACTGGTGAAATTCGAGCACGACGCGCCGAAGGAATTCGCCTATATGGCGCACTGTCATCTGCTGGAGCATGAAGATACGGGAATGATGCTCGGGTTTACGGTGTAGACCCGCGTCGCCTGATGCCCTCACCCTGGCCCTCTCCCGCGGGAGAGGGAACAGGCACTAAAAAAGGCAACTGGCGTTGCCTTTTTGCTTTGACCTTGTGCGGACTGATGCCCTCACCCTGGCCCTCTCGCGCGGGAGAGGGAACAGACATTAAAAAAGGCAACCGAAGTTGCCTTTTTGCTTTTATTTCACATCGTCAGGCAGAGCGTACGCGACAATGTAGTCGCCCATCTTCGTACCAAACGAACCGTGACCGCCCGCAGAGATAACAACATACTGCTTGCCATCCACTTCATAGGTCATCGGCGTCGCTTGTCCACCCGCAGGCAGACGGCCTTGCCACAGTTTTTCACCGTTGCTCATGTTGTATGCACGCAGGTAGTTATCTGCGGTCGCCGCGATGAACAGGACGTTACCTGCGGTGGAAATCGGTCCACCCAGCATCGGCATACCCATATTGAACGGCACTGGAATTGGCATCGGGAACGGCATGCTGTCCTGTGGCGTACCAATACGTTTTTTCCACACAACCTGATTGGTTTTCAGATCCAGCGCGGAAATATAACCCCATGCAGGCTGTTTACACGGCAGGCCAAACGGTGACAGGAACGGGTTCAGCGTCACGCCAAACGGTACGCCGTACTGCGGCTGAATACCCGCTTCTGTACCGCTACCTTTCGCGTCTTTCGGCTGTTCCATTGGATTACCCGGACCGCGTGGGATCAGCTTAGAGACGAACGGCAACGCCATTGGGTTAGCGATCGCTACCTGACGGTTAGGATCAACCGAAATTCCGCCCCATTCGAACATCCCCAGGTTCCCCGGGAAGACCAGCGTGCCCTGCTCAGACGGCGGCGTGAAGATGCCTTCATAGCGCAGCTGATGGAACATCACGCGGCACACCAGCTGGTCGAACATGGTGGCGCCCCACATATCGGCACCGGTCAGATCTTTCTTCGGACGGAAGCTCAGATCCGAGAAAGGCTGCGTTTTAGTGACGTAATCACCTTTGGCTGCACCTTGCGGAACCGGTTTTTCCGGCGCTGGAACCACCAGTTTGCCGTTGGTACGGTCGAGTACAAAGATGTTGCCGGTTTTCGCCGGGGCATAAATCACCGGAACGGTTTTGCCGTTAACGGTGATATCTGCAAGCGTCGGCTGGGACGGCATATCCATATCCCACAGGTCGTGGTGTACGGTCTGATAGCTCCAGGCCAGTTTCCCGGTCGTTGCATTCAGCGCCACGATGGCGCTGGCGTAACGTTCCTGCTCTGGGGTACGGTTACCGCCCCAGATATCCGGGGTGGTCACACCCATCGGCAGATACACCAGATCCAGCTTCGCGTCATACGCCGCAGGCGCCCAGGAGTTCGGCGAGTTGAAGGTGAACGTGTGTTCATCCGCCGGAATCGCGTTAGGATCTTTCGCGCCCGGATCGAAGGCCCACAGCAGTTTGCCCGTGTTAACGTCGAAACCACGGATCACACCGGACGTTTCGCGAGTCGAGAAGTTATCCGTGACCGAACCTGCGATCACAATCGTTTTATCGGTGATAATCGGCGGGGAGGTCGGTTCATACAGACCCGGCGTGGTATCCGGCATATTGGTCTGCAGATTCAGAATGCCTTTGTTGCCAAAGGTTTCGCACAGCTTGCCGGTTTCGGCGTTAATGGCGAACAGTCGGCCATCGTTGACCGGCAGCATGATGCGACGCGGGCAATCGGCCACCACTTCCGGGCTGGCATTATCCGCACGGGCTTCGTGATAGGACACGCCACGGCAGGTAATATGCTGGAAGGACGGATTAGAATTAAGCTGCGGGTCGAAGTGCCATTTCTCTTTACCGGTAGCGGCATCAAGCGCGAACAGACGCTGGTGCGCGGTACACAGGTAAAGCATGTTGCCCACTTTGATCGGCGTCACTTCGTTGGTCAGTTCGCCCGGATCGTTTGGCTGCTTCAGGTCGCCAGTGCGGAACACCCAGGCTTCCTTCAGGTTTTTAACGTTATCGGCGTTGATTTGCTTCAGCGGAGAATAACGTTGGCCTTCCTGGTTGCGGCCATAAGCCGGCCAGTCACCGTCTGCAACGTCAGAGATTGCCGCAGCGGGTGTGGAATCTGCGCTCAGCGTGCCTTTCACTTCCTGCGGATCGTTAAATCCAGCCCAGGTTAGCATGCCGCCCGTAATCAGCAGGGAAACCACCAGCGCGGCAACCGCACCGCTGGAAGGAACCCTCAGGCGACGCCAGACGAATGGCAGGATCAGCCAAATCCCAAAGAAGACCAGGATGTCGCTGCGCGGCGTCAGCGCCCAGAAGTCGAAGCCAACTTCCCAGACTCCCCAAATCATTGTGACAAGAAGCAGTGCAGCATAGAGCCACAGTGCGGATCGTTTACCCTTTAAGAGCAGAACGGTTACGCCAACCATAACCAGGCCCGCAATCGGGTAATACCAGGAGCCGCCTAATGCGACCAGCCAGACGCCACCGATTAACAGATAGAGTGCGCAAAACGCTGCGAACGCTGCTGTTAATGTCACCAGTAGACGCGACTGTTGAACTTTTGTTTCAGCCATAGAAAAGTACTCTTCAGTTTTGTTAAAATTTTGATAGCAATTAATTATAGGTATTAACAAGTGTGATCGGAATCACAAATTGAGCTTTTAACAACTCATGCGCCAGGCCAATCCATTTGCTGGTATACTGCAGGGCTTGTGAATCAATGCCGGACGCCAGGGCATCCTCATTGATAGATTGGTTTTAAAATCATACGGTTAGTAAAATGAAACATACTGTTGAAGTGATGATCCCGGAAGCGGAGATCAAAGCGCGTATCGCTGAACTGGGTCGTCAAATCACCGAGCGTTATCAGGACAGCGGCAGCGAAATGGTGCTGGTGGGTCTGCTGCGCGGCTCCTTCATGTTCATGGCAGACCTGTGCCGCGAAGTGCAGGTGTCCCACGAAGTCGATTTTATGACCGCCTCCAGCTACGGCAGCGGCATGTCGACCACGCGTGATGTGAAAATCCTGAAAGACCTGGATGAAGATATTCGTGGCAAAGATGTGTTAATCGTTGAGGACATCATCGACTCCGGTAACACCTTGTCTAAAGTGCGCGAAATCCTGAGCCTGCGTGGGCCAAAATCGCTGGCGATTTGCACCCTGCTGGATAAACCCTCGCGTCGTGAAGTCGACGTTCCGGTGGAATTTATCGGCTTCTCGATTCCGGATGAGTTCGTGGTGGGTTACGGCATTGATTATGCGCAGCGTTATCGCCATCTGCCGTATGTCGGCAAAGTCGTGTTGCTGGACGAGTAAACGAAGAAAAGTAAAAGCCGGGTCACGCCCGGTTTTTGCACGCTTATTTATGATTGACGTGTTTTTTTGTCAGGTTAGACACACCCTGACGATAGCGTTGTTCAAGCGTTTCGCGGTTAGTCGCGGTAACTTCCAGATTGCGCAGCAACCCGTCATGAATACCGTATGCCCAGCCATGAACTGACACCTTCTGCCCGCGCTTCCACGCTGAACGCATAATGGTCGAGTGTCCTAAGTTGTACACTTGTTCCATCACGTTAAGTTCACATAGCGTGTCCAGACGACGTTCCTGCGGCATTTCACCCAGCAGTGAACTATGTTTGAACCAGATATCGCGAATGTGCAGTAGCCAATTATCGATCAAACCCAGTTCCGGATTTTCGATTGCTGCCTGTACGCCACCGCAGCCGTAGTGGCCGCAAATAATAATATGTTCAACTTCCAGAACGTCCACGGCGTACTGAACAACGGACAGGCAGTTGAGATCGGTGTGAATCACCAGGTTTGCAACGTTACGGTGAACGAACAGTTCGCCGGGTTCAAGACCTGTCAGGCGTTCTGCCGGGACGCGGCTGTCGGAACATCCAATCCATAGAAAGCGCGGGTTCTGCGCTTGCGCCAGTTTTTCGAAAAATCCCGGATCCTCTTCTATCAGCATTTTTGACCATAGTGCATTGTTGCTGATGAGTGTATCTATGTCATTCATAGAGGTTAACGACCTGTAACCGAGTAATAGCGTTGCGCTAATATAGGGTAACTCGACTTTTATTGAAACCACACAACGTGTGTCAGAACTATAGGTAAGCTTATTTCATGACAATTGCACTGGAGCTTGAGCAGCTTAAAAAAGTCTATCCGGGCGGCGTCCAGGCGCTACGCGGGATCGATCTGAAAGTGGAGGCCGGGGATTTTTATGCCCTGCTGGGGCCGAACGGCGCGGGGAAATCCACCACCATCGGTATTATCAGCTCGCTGGTAAACAAATCTTCCGGCAAAGTCGCGGTGTTCGGATATGACCTGGAAAAAGACGTGGTCAACGCCAAACGCCAACTGGGGCTGGTGCCGCAGGAGTTTAACTTCAACCCCTTTGAAACCGTGCAGCAGATTGTGGTCAATCAGGCGGGGTACTACGGCGTCGAGCGCCATGACGCGGTCGCGCGTAGCGAAAAGTATTTAAAACAGCTCGATCTGTGGGAAAAACGCGACGAACGTGCGCGCATGTTATCCGGCGGGATGAAGCGTCGTTTGATGATCGCTCGTGCGCTGATGCACGAACCCAAGCTGCTGATCCTTGATGAGCCAACTGCGGGCGTGGATATCGAACTTCGCCGCTCAATGTGGGGCTTTTTGAAGGATTTAAACGATAAAGGCACCACGATTATTCTGACAACGCATTACCTTGAAGAAGCCGAAATGCTCTGTCGTAACATCGGTATCATCCAGCACGGTGAACTGGTGGAAAATACCTCGATGAAAAATCTGCTCTCCAAGCTGAAGTCGGAAACCTTCATCCTCGATCTGGCATCGAAAAGCCCGCTGCCAACGCTAGAAGGCTACCAGTATCGTCTGGTGGATACGTCGACGCTGGAAGTGGAAGTTCTGCGTGAGCAGGGTATTAACAGCGTGTTTTCACAGCTGAGCGCGCAGGGCGTGCAGGTATTGAGTATGCGAAACAAAGCCAACCGACTGGAAGAACTGTTCGTCTCGCTGGTCCATGATAAAAGAGGAGAGCAGGCATGACGCATCTTTACTGGGTGGCGCTGAAAAGTATCTGGGCGAAAGAAATTAACCGCTTTATGCGCATCTGGATCCAGACGCTGGTCCCGCCCGTGATCACCATGACGCTGTATTTCATCATCTTCGGTAATCTGATTGGTTCCCGTATTGGCGAAATGCATGGTTTCACCTACATGCAATTCATTGTCCCAGGTTTAATCATGATGGCGGTGATCACCAACGCGTACGCGAACGTGGCGTCGTCGTTCTTTAGCGCCAAATTCCAGCGAAACATTGAAGAGCTGCTGGTCGCGCCGGTTCCTACGCACGTGATTATCGCCGGATATGTTGGCGGTGGTGTGGCGCGTGGCCTGTGTGTTGGCATTCTGGTGACGGCCATTTCACTGTTCTTTGTACCGTTCCAGGTACATTCGTGGTTGTTCGTTGCGTTAACGTTGCTGATGACGGCGATTCTGTTCTCGTTAGCGGGTCTCTTGAACGCCGTATTTGCGACCACGTTTGATGATATCAGCCTGATCCCCACCTTCGTGTTAACGCCGCTGACCTATCTCGGCGGGGTGTTCTATTCGCTGACGCTGCTGCCGCCATTCTGGCAGGCGCTGTCGCACCTGAACCCGATTGTTTACATGATCAGCGGCTTCCGCTTTGGTTTCCTCGGTATCACGGACGTGCCGCTGTTCACCACTGTCGCGGTTCTGGGCGTCTTTATCATCGCTTTCTACATTTTGTGTTGGTATCTGATCCAGCGTGGGCGCGGTCTGCGCAGCTAAGCTCACTATCCCGGCAGTACTGAGTCTGCCGGGACATTTTCTTGACTGTTATCACCGTAAACTCATCGTCACTCCGCTAAACTACTCGTCTGCTAAGGAGAGACGCTATGCTGGGTTGGGTGATTACCTGTCATGATGACAACGCTCAGGCTTTTCTCGAACGCCTGGAGAAGAATTTTGGTCCGCTGCCACAATGTCTCGCGGTCAACTACTGGCCTGGGCTGAGCACCAATATGCTCAGTCGTATGATGTGTGATGCCCAGCATCAAACGGATACGGGCGAGGGTGTGATTTTCCTCACCGACAAATCCGGTGCGGCACCCTATCGTGCGGCCGCATTGTTGAGCCATAAGCATGAAAATTGCGAAGTCATTTCCGGCATTAATTATGAGCTACTCGAAATGATGTATCCGCTACGGGAAACGCTTAGCAGCGCTGAATTTCGCGATATGATTGTCGGACAGGAGATCCCCGGTGTAAGCAGCCTGTGGCATCAGCAACAGAAAAACCCGCCTTTTGTCCTGCTGCACGACCTGTATAAGAATTAAACATTGGTATTGATGCCGCTTTTGTTACAATAACGCCAGTTTTCCGCTTCGACACAAACCTCATGCTCACGCGTATCATTTTCCTGCTTTTGCTACTGGTATCCGGCGGCGTTTCTGCCAGTTTATTAAGCCAGCAAGGCTTACCCGCTCAGTACATGCAAACCACCGAAGATGCGGCCATCTGGGCGCAGGTGGGGAATAATGTCGTTAACGTCGGCAACGTTCGTGCAGGACAGATTATTGCCGTGGTCCCGACCAATGCTGATTACTACGAATTTCGTTTTGGCTTTGGGACGGGATTTATCGATAAGGGCCATCTCGAAAACGTGCAGGGCAAACAGCGCGTTGAAGATAGCCTCGGCGATCTGAATAAGCCCCTGAGCAATCAGAATTTAATCACCTGGAAAGACACTCCGGTCTATAACGCCCCAAACAACGGCAGCGCGCCTTTCGGGACGCTCAGTGACAATCTGCGCTACCCCATTCTGAATAAACTTAAAGACCGTCTGAACCAAACCTGGTTTCAAATCCGCATCGGCAATCGGCTGGCGTGGGTGAGCAGTCTGGATGCGCAGGAAGACAGCGGTATTCCGGTTATCACGTATCACCATATTTTGCATGATGAAGAGAATACCCGCTTTCGCCACACCTCAACCACCACAAGCGTGCGTGCATTCAATAACCAGATGACCTGGCTGCGCGATCAGGGCTATACCACGTTGACGATGTACCAGCTCGAAGGGTATGTGCGTAACAAAATGAACCTCCCGGCACGTGCGGTGGTGATTACGTTCGACGATGGTCTGAAGTCGGTCAGCCGCTACGCCTGGCCGATCCTGAAGGAGTACGGCTTCAAGGCGACGGCATTTATTATTTCATCGCGCATTAAAGGCCATCCCCAGAAATGGGACCCGAAATCGCTGCAGTTTATGAGCGTATCGGAACTGAAAGAGATTCAGGATGTGTTTGATATTCAGTCTCACACCCATTTCTTACACCGTGTAGATGCCAATAAACACCCAATTTTATTGAGCCGCAGCTACCACGTCATTTTGTTCGATTTTGAACGCTCACGACGCGCGCTGGCACAGTTCAACCCCCGCGTCCTGTATCTCTCGTATCCGTTCGGCGGCTATGATGATAAAGCGGTGAAAGCGGCTAACGATGCGGGTTTTCATTTGGCGGTGACGACGGTGAAAGGGAAGGTGAAGCCGGGAGATAATCCGTTCTTACTGAAACGTTTATATATTCTGAGGACGGATTCGTTAGAGACCATGTCGCGGCTGATCAGTAATCAGCCGCAAGGGTAAATCAGGCAACCTGAACGGGAATGGCTTTTGCCGTACGTTTCATTTCATTGTCGCCTTCGAAATAGGCCACTTTCGGTTGCCAGCGACGCGCTTCTTCGTCAGACATCATGACAAAGCTGGCGATGATCACAATGTCACCCACGGACGCGCAGTGTGCGGCCGCACCGTTGACAGAGATAATTTTGGAGCCGCGCTCGCCTGCAATCGCATAGGTTGAGAAGCGGTTGCCGTTAGTGACGTTCCAGATATCAATCGCTTCGTTTTCAAGAATTCCGGCTGCGTCGAGAAAATCCTGATCAATCGCACAGGAGCCTTCATAGTGCAGATCGGCCTGAGTGACTTTTACGCGGTGAAGCTTACCTTGCAGCATTTTGCGAATCATTACGTCTACCTTTAATCATCATGCTTTACCCTCTCAAGGCCGAGAGGGCAGGGTGAAGGGATATTTCCCAGGCAAATATCGGCGCAGTATTGCCCGATTTTTAGTCGGTGTCTACTGCGTCAGCTCAACCACTTTATTGTCGATCAGGCGCGCCTGACCGAGCCACGCTGCGACCAGAATCACCGCGCGTTTGCTGGTGTCTGAAAGCTCCACCAGCGTATCGGCGTCACGAATTTGGATATCGTCGGCGCGCAAACCTTTGTCGTTCAACTCTTGCTCGGCCAGCGCGACAATCTCTTCTGTTGTTAGCTCTTTAGCCTTTAGCTGTTCCGCCATCGCATTCATCACTTTGCACAGACCCGGTGCGATTTTACGCTGGTCGGCAGTCAGATAACCATTACGCGAGCTGAGCGCCAGCCCGTCTTTGGCGCGAACAATCGGCACGCCCACGATCTCAATGTCGTAGCCCATATCGGCCACCATTTTGCGGATCAGCGCCAGCTGCTGAAAATCTTTCTCGCCGAAGCAGGCGATATCCGGCTGGACCAGGTTGAACAGCTTGCTGACAATCGTTGAAACGCCACGGAAATGCCCAGGGCGGCTGGCACCCTCAAGCATGGTCGAAATCCCCGGAACGTCGACATAGGTTGCGCCCTCTGTCCCCTGCGGATAGATATCCGAAGGCGCAGGGGAGAAGACGAAATCAACGTGGCGTTTTTTGAGCTTTTCGCAATCTTCCTGCAGCGTGCGCGGATAGCGCGCCAGATCGTCGGCACGGTCGAACTGCATTGGGTTGACGAAAATACTGACCACGACCACATCAGCACGGGCTCTTGCTTCGTCGACCAGTTTCATATGGCCGTCGTGGAGATTGCCCATGGTTGGCACCAGGGCGATGCGTTTACCTTCCTGACGCAGGCGACGAATGTGCTGGCGCAACAGCGGCAGGGTTTCAATGATTAGCACAACGAGACTCCTTAATGGAAACTGTGTTCTTCACCCGGGTAAACACCGGATTCGACGTCGGCAATATACTGCCTGACTGCGGCGCGCATGTCGCCCGCTTCACTGAGGAAATTCTTCGCGAATTTGGGAATGTGGCCGCCGGTAATGCCAAAGGCATCATGCATCACCAGAATCTGCCCGTCGGTAACGTTACCTGCGCCAATCCCGATGACCGGGATCGTGAGCGCGTCGGTCACGCGTTTTGCCAGCTCAACGGGCACGCATTCCAGCACTAACAGCTGAATACCCGCGGCTTCCAGCGCCAGGGCATCATCAAGCAGGATCTGTCCCGCATCGCCCCGGCCCTGAACTTTGTAGCCACCAAAGACATTCACAGACTGCGGCGTGAGCCCCAGATGCCCGCACACGGGCACGGCGCGTTCGGTCAGCATTTTGACGGTATCAACCAGCCACGCACCGCCTTCAATTTTGACCATGTTAGCACCCGCGCGCATCACTGCAGCAGCATTCTCAAATGCCTGCTCTGGCGTGGCGTAACCCATAAACGGCAAATCAGACAGCAGCAGGCAGTGAGGTGCCCCGCGACGAACAGCGTGTGTGTGATAAGCAATGTCGTCTACCGTCACTGGCAGAGTGGAATCATGTCCTTGTACCGTCATCCCTAACGAATCGCCGACCAGCATGACGTTTATCCCTTCTTCAGCAAACAGTTTTGCAAAACTGAAGTCGTAGGCCGTGATCGTGGCGAAGCGTTTTTTTTCCTGTTTGCATTTCTGCAGTAAGGAGATGGTGGTTGGTTTCATAATGTTTCCTGATGGCCCAAAGCGATTCTTTGCGCATTCTAACAGTAACATTCGGGGGAACAATGATTTTAGGCAACCGATTAATCACAAATCAGGGAGAGAAAATCGGCAGAAAAGAGGATTACCAGAGCGCGGGTTTTTTGGCGTTAAGCTGCTGCAATACGGCCTGTAACGAGGTGCCATCGGGGAAGGTGAGGGCGGGGGCGACTTCAAGCAGCGGCCAGAGCATAAAACCACGATTTTTCATGTCGTAATGCGGAACGGTCAGGCGTTCGGTCTGGATGATCTCATCGCCAAAAAGCATGATGTCGAGATCCAGCGTGCGCGGTCCCCAGCGTTCATCTTTACGGACACGCCCCTGTTGTAGCTCAATGCGCTGGGTATTATCCAGCAGCGTTTCGGCGTCAAGCGCGGTGTCCAGCACCACGGCAGCGTTCAGATAATCGGGTTGATCCTGTGGGCCCAGCGGCGGCGTGCGGTAATACGCAGAAACCGCCATCACGCGGCTCTGTTTGATATCAGCCAGCGCCTGAACGGCAGCATTCACCTGATCCAATGGAGAGGCCAGATTGCTGCCGATGGCGATGTAAGCGAGGGTCATGCACTGCCCTGGCGCGGTGCGCGCTTGCGTGGGCGGCGATGACGACGGCGCGGTTCTGGCTCTTCGTCGAGATTCGTGAGCATCCCTTTTTGTTCCGGCGGTGCTGAGACCTGGAACTCGCCCCACCACTGCACCAGACTTTGCAGCTCTTTATTGTTTTCAATCTCAGCACGCAGCGCCAGCAGATCGTACGCCGCGCGGAATTTTGGATGCTCCATCAGCTTCCAGGCGCGCTTGCCCTGACGGCGAGACATACGCAACTGCAACTGCCAGATATCACGAACCAGCGTAGTGATGCGTTTCGGGATCGCCAGAGTACGGCAGGCCTCGTCGAGCACATCATTCGCGGCAAGCGCAAAGGCATCGTAATAGGCCAGCCCGCTTTCCTGGGCAATTTTCTGCGCGGTTTCCAGTAGTGGATACCAGAACATCGCCGCAAACAGGAATGCCGGATTGACGCGCATATCATTGTGAATGCGGGTGTCTGTGTTTTTCAGCACCTGCGCAATGATGCGCTCCATCGGGCTATCACCGCTTTCGGTAAAGTAGCGAACGATGGACGGGAACAGCGGCTGGAACAGGCTATTTTCACGCAGCAGTTTATAGGTTTCGTAACCATAACCCGCCTGCAGTAGTTTCAGCACTTCTTCAAACAGACGCGCAGGAGGCACATCGTTGATGAGCGTCGCCAGGCGCGGGATCGGTTCTGCCGTTTCGGCGCTGATCTGCATGTTCAGCTTGGCGGCGAAACGCACGGCGCGCAGCATGCGCACCGGATCTTCGCGGTAGCGCGTTTCAGGATTACCAATCAGACGAATCACGCCCTCTTTCAGATCCTTTACGCCACCCACGAAATCACGCACCGAAAAATCGGCCACGCTGTAGTAAAGGCTGTTGATGGTGAAATCGCGACGCTGGGCGTCTTCTTCGATAGAACCAAAAATGTTGTCGCGCAGCAGCATGCCGTTCTGGCCGCGCTGCGAGGTGGTACGATCCGCTGGCGCGCCCGCTTCGTGATGGCCACGGAACGTCGCCACCTCGATGATTTCTGGGCCAAACATGACGTGAGCGAGACGGAATCGACGGCCCACCAGGCGACAGTTACGGAATAACTTGCGCACCTGTTCAGGCGTGGCGCTGGTCGTCACGTCAAAATCTTTCGGTTTTTGGCCGAGCAGTAAATCGCGAACCCCACCGCCCACGAGATAGGCCTCATAGCCTGCTTTATTCAGACGATAGAGCACCTTGAGGGCATTTTCACTGATATCTTTGCGGGAAATAGTGTGCTGCTCACGCGGAATAACCGACATATGGGATTGAGCAATAGCGTCATTCGCTACGCTTTCATCGCGGCTTAGCACCTTACGGCAAAAATTAGCAACTCGAGTAAAAATAGTACACCTCGTAGTGTGTTTTGTTATGAAAAAAGCGGCTAATCATAGCTCAGCAAGATGCGTTTGAGAATGCTGGATTTTAGGCACCGCCGATAGCACCCAATTATCAATGGATATTTTCAGTAATTCATCAAGACGTAAATCCTGCCATTCGCTTGTGACATTCTGATTCAGAAATCGCAGCGCGTCGATCAAAACAGGTCGTGGATCGCCATTTGGCAACGCGGGCGCGTGGTTCTGTTTCGAGAGTTTATTCCCTTGCGCATTCAATGCCAGCGGCAAATGGATATAATCCGGAACGTCCCAGCCGAAGAGTTTATACAGTGAAATTTGACGCACCGTCGGCTCAATCAGATCGGCGCCGCGCACAATTTCCGTCACGCCCTGAAAATGGTCATCCACTACCACGGCCAGGTTATACGCAAATAAACCATCGCGTCGGTGAATAATAAAATCTTCATTCGCCAGGCGTTTATCGGCGTGAATCTCGCCGAGCAGCAAATCATTAAAATGGGTCACGGGTGAATGTTGCAGTAAACGGACGGCGGCGTTTTCGGGACCGTGATTCAGGTGCCGGCAATGACCATCGTACACGCCGCCAGCGCTCTGAATACGTGCGCGGGTACAGGTGCAGTAATATGACAAACCTTTTGAGTGCAGCCACGCCAGGTGTTCGCGATAAGCGTCATGTCGCTGGGATTGCCAGAGAACGTCACCGTCCCAGTTCAGGCCGTAATGTTCCAGCTGATGCAGAATGGTTTTTGCAGCACCGGGAACTTCACGCGGAGGATCAATATCTTCGATACGAACGCGCCAGATGCCGTTATTCGCCCGCGCTTGCAGGTAACTGCCCAGTGCGGCAATAAGCGATCCGAAGTGCAATTCACCGGAGGGGGATGGCGCAAAGCGCCCGATATAGTCTGATTGAGGCATATTCACGGCAGACAAAAAGTAACAAGGCGGGAGAGACTCCCGCCTTTATGATCGTGATAACAGGGCTGGAATTAACCGGCCATCTGCTTTTCGCGGATTTCAGCCAGCGTTTTGCAGTCGATGCACAGATCGGCAGTCGGACGCGCTTCAAGGCGACGAATACCAATTTCTACACCGCAGGATTCGCAGAAGCCGAAATCTTCGTCTTCAACCTTCTTCAGCGTCTTCTCAATCTTCTTGATCAGCTTGCGCTCGCGGTCACGGTTACGCAGTTCGAGGCTGAACTCTTCTTCCTGAGCGGCACGGTCAACCGGGTCCGGGAAGTTTGCTGCTTCGTCCTGCATGTGGGTAACGGTGCGATCGACTTCATCCCTAAGTTGATTACGCCATGCTTCAAGAATACGCTTGAAGTGAGACAGCTGGGCTTCGTTCATATACTCTTCGCCCGGCTTCTCTTGATATGGCTCCACCCCAGCGATGGCGAGAATACTCAGGGACGATGTTTTACGGTTTTGCCCTTCTTGCATGTTGCTTCTCCTTAACACGCACTATCGATCCCCGTGTGGGGGAAAAATCAGGTCGCTATAAATAGCAGATGCTTTTCCGTAAGGCAATTATCTAAACGTAACACTTGACAAGCCTGTGAGGAAAAGCGTATTTGCGCACGCGGCCAGAACACCAAATCGCCATCTTCTAACCCCTTATAACACAACGGGGAGAGTGGACTTCAGAGTCATATTATCGGCAGAAAGTTCAGCTTTATAAGCTAAAATTTCTACCCCCTGCTTTTGTGCCTCATTCAACAATTGTGCGTACTTCGGGTCAATATGACGAGCCGGGGAAAATCGTTCAATGGCTGAATGCAAAACCGCAAACAACAATACGGCGCGCTTCCCCGTCGCCGCAACAGTCATTAACTCTCGCAGATGCTTTTGGCCGCGTAGCGTCACCGCATCCGGAAAGTAGCCATTATCCCTGTCTGCTAACGTCACTGATTTGACTTCAATATAGCACTCAGGGCGATCGTCCGCCTGCAACATAAAATCAATTCTGCTGCCTTCCTCGCCATATTTCACTTCGCCTTTAAGGGAAGCGTAGCCAGTTAACTCCGGGATCGTATTGGTGGTGATGGCTTCTTTGACCAGTTGATTCGCGCGTTGGGTATTCACACAAATAAACGCCCCTTGTTGGGTCTCGGTGATTTCCCAGGTGTGCGCATATTTGCGTTTCAGATTTTCTGACGTGGAGTACCACACCGTATCGCCGGGGGTTGCGCACCCAGTCATTGCCCCAGTATTCGGGCAGTGCAGCGTCAAATGTTCACCCGCAGGCGTCACGACATCCGCCAGAAAACGTTTATAGCGCTGGATAAGCGTGGCGGATTGCAGGGCGGGGCTAAACTTCATCGGAAATCCTTGGTTGTTCGCTCAACGCAAAGCGCTGAAGCGGCGTATATCGGGTGCGTCCGTTTGAGAAAAACGATTCGTAAAGGACGAATTCTGTGACCGAAAACGTCCAGTGAAAGCCTGGTGGCGGGATGGCGACGGCATGGCGGGTGTTTCGCAACAGGGTGATATGAGGATGAAACGGCTGCGGGCTTTGATAGCACCCGCTGCGCGCGGCTTGCGCTCGCAAAAGATTGGCCAACTGCAGTAATCCACGCGGCGGCTGACGCGTTCCCAGCCACACGACGCGGGAACGCAGCCACTGACCGGCGTCATCGAGATTCAGGGTAAAACCCGGCTGAAGGATACGTCCGGCCAGTTTAGCCAGCGCCTGTTGTTTATCCGCGCTGACGTCACCCAAAAAAGCCAGCGTGAGATGTAAATTCGCCGAGGCAACCGGACGTCCGGCGTCCGGTTGGAAATGTTCAGCGCGCCAGCGAACGATTTGCCGCTGTATTTTGGCGGGCGGTTCAATAGCGAAAAACAGGCGTTTCGACTCAGACATACGGGGGACTCGGTAATGATATGCGCCGATGCTACAATGTACGCCGACGAATGTTAACCCTCTGGAGCAGTTAGTGTCCTCATTGCCGGTCGCCGCCGTACTTCCCGAGCTTCTTGCCGCCTTACGCCATGCCCCTCACGTCCTGCTGAACGCGCCTACCGGGGCGGGTAAATCGACGTGGCTGCCGCTACAGATCCTCAAAGAGGGCGATATTTTTGGTAAAATCATTCTGCTGGAACCGCGCAGGCTGGCGGCGCGCAACGTGGCGCAACGCCTGGCCGAACTGCTCGGTGAAAAGCCCGGCGAAACCGTGGGTTATCGTATGCGCGCGGAAACCTGCGTCGGCGCGACGACGCGGCTGGAAGTGGTGACGGAAGGGATCCTGACCCGGATGCTGCAAAACGATCCCGAGCTGAACGGCGTGGGGCTGGTGATCCTTGATGAATTTCATGAGCGCAGCCTGCAAGCCGATCTGGCGCTGGCGCTGCTGCTCGACGTGCAGCAAGGGCTGCGTGAGGATCTCAAGCTGCTGATCATGTCCGCCACGCTCGACAACGAACGGCTGCGACAGATCCTGCCCGATGCGCCGGTCATTTCCTCTGAAGGTCGTGCGTTTCCGGTTGAACGTCGCTATCAAACGTTGCCCGCCCATCAGCGCTTCGATGAAGCGGTTGCTATCGCGACGGCTGAGCTATTGCGCCACGAATCCGGATCATTGCTGCTGTTTTTACCCGGCGTGGGCGAAATCCAGCGCGTTCAGGAGAAGCTGGCTGCGCGCGTGGGCAGCGATGTTGTGCTGTGTCCGCTGTACGGCGCACTTTCTCTGAATGAACAGCGCAAGGCGATACTTCCGCCGCCCGTCGGCCAGCGAAAAGTGGTGCTGGCGACCAATATCGCCGAGACCAGCTTAACCATTGAAGGCATCCGTCTGGTGGTCGATACGGCGCAGGAGCGGGTGGCGAGTTTTGATCCGCGCACCGGACTGACCAAACTGGTGACGCAGCGTATCAGCCAGGCTTCCATGACGCAGCGTGCGGGTCGCGCCGGGCGTCTGGAGGCGGGGATCTGTCTGCATCTCACCAGCGCGGAACAGGCCGAGCGCGCCGTCGCGCAAAGTACGCCAGAAATTTTGCAAAGCGATCTTTCAGGATTGCTCATGGAACTGTTGCAGTGGGGATGCCCCGATCCGGCGCAGCTCTGCTGGCTCGATCGGCCGCCGGTGGTGAATCTGACGGCGGCGCGGCAATTGTTAACGCAACTGGGTGCTCTGGACGGCGATCGGTTAACGCCAGCAGGCCAGAAAATGGCTGCGCTGGGGAACGATCCGCGCCTGGCGGCGATGCTGATTGCCGCGATCGGGGATGATGAGATTGCCACGGCAGCAAAACTTGCCGCCATTCTGGAGGAGCCGCCGCGCGGGGCGAGCAGCGATTTGGCTTCGGCGTTCTCCCGTCATCAGCCGAACTGGCAGCAGCGCGCGCAGCGGCTTTGTCAGCGGCTTAACAGCCGGGGCGGGATGCTGGACAGCGATAAAATCACCGAACTGCTGGCGCAGGCTTTTCCCGACAGGATTGCCCGTCGGCGCGGCCTGGACGGGCGCTATCAGCTTGCAAATGGAATGGGTGCGATGCTGGACAGCGACGATGCGCTGACGCGTCATGAGTGGCTCATCGCGCCGCTGCTGTTGCAGGGCAGTCAGTCGCCCGATGCGCGCATTTTGCAGGCGGTGGCAGTGGATATTGATGCGCTAACGCGCCGTTGCCCGCAACTTTTGCAGCAGTCTGATACCGTTGAGTGGGATGACGCGCAGGGCACCTTAAAGGCGTTTCGCCGCAGCCAGATTGGTCGACTCACGGTAAGCGTTAAGCCGCTGGCAAAGCCGTCAGAAGACGAATTACACCAGGCGATGCTGAACGGTATTCGTGATAAAGGCCTGAACGTCCTGAGCTGGACGCCGGAGGCTGAACAGTATCGATTGCGTTTACACTGCGCGGCGCAGTGGTTGCCGGAATATGACTGGCCTGCGGTTGATGATGAAACGCTGCTGGCCTCACTGGAGACGTGGTTATTGCCCGAAATGCGCGGTGTGCATTCGCTCAAAGCGCTTAAATCTCTGGATGTTAAGACAGCGTTACAGAATTTACTCGACTGGTCATTGCGCCAACGTCTGGATAGAGAGCTTCCTGGGCATTACACTGTGCCGACCGGAAGCCGGATAGCCATTCGTTATCATCAAGATAATCCACCGGCGCTGGCCGTGCGGATGCAGGAGATGTTTGGTGAGTCCGCCACGCCATCCATTGCAGAAGGGCGTGTTCCGCTGGTACTTGAGCTATTATCACCTGCGCATCGTCCGCTGCAAATTACGCGTGATTTAAGCGCGTTCTGGGCCGGAAGCTATCGCGAAGTGCAAAAAGAGATGAAAGGGCGTTATCCAAAGCACGTCTGGCCGGACGATCCGGCAAACACAGCACCGACGAGACGGACGAAAAAATATTCGTAACCGAAGTGGGGAGTGCAGTGTGAAACCCTCACCCCGGCCCTCTTCCTCAGGGAGAGGGGGAAAACACGCAAGACTTTTGCCATTGAAAAGTTTAGGTGTTTATTTTTGAGAGATTTCTTCTTTCACCGCCTGGTGGAAGAAAAGAGAATCGGGCCTTTGCGCCTGACAGTTGCGGAGAAAAAGCATGGCGGGGAATGACCGCGAGCCAATTGGACGTAAGGGTAAACCTGCGCGTCCGGCGAAGGAAAAAGTGAGCCGTCGTCGCCTCAGTGATGAGGATTATGACGATGACTATGAAGACGATGATGAGGATCAAGAACCCATGCCGCGTAAAGGTAAAGGCAAAGGGCGGAAGCCTCGTGGACGACGCGGCTGGTTCTGGCTGCTGCTGAAGCTGTTTATTGTATTTGTTGCCCTGATGGCGATTTACGGTGTGTACCTGGATCAAAAGATCCGCAGCCGTATCGACGGTAAAGTCTGGCAGTTACCGGCGGCGGTATATGGCCGCATGGTGAACCTTGAGCCAGATATGTCCATCAGCAAGAACGAAATGGTCAAACTGCTGGAAGCGACACAGTATCGTCAGGTGACGAAGATGACGCGTCCCGGCGAGTTTACCGTGCAGGCGAAAAGCATCGAGATGATCCGTCGTCCGTTTGATTTCCCGGACAGTAAAGAAGGGCAGGTGCGTGCGCGTCTGACCTTTGACGGCGATCGTCTCGAAACAATCGAGAACCTGGAAAGCAACCGCCAGTTCGGTTTCTTCCGTCTCGATCCGCGCCTGATCACCATGCTCTCTTCACCAAACGGCGAGCAGCGCCTGTTTGTGGCGCGTAACGGCTTCCCGGATCTGCTGGTCGATACGCTGCTGGCGACGGAAGACCGTCATTTCTACGAACACGACGGCGTGAGTTTGTACTCCATCGGTCGTGCGGTGCTGGCGAACCTGACGGCCGGACGCACGGTGCAGGGGGCGAGTACCCTGACGCAGCAGCTGGTTAAAAACCTGTTCCTCTCCAGCGAGCGCTCTTACTGGCGTAAGGCCAACGAAGCGTACATGGCCGTGCTGATGGATGCCCGCTACAGCAAGGATCGTATCCTTGAGCTGTACATGAACGAGGTGTATCTCGGTCAGAGCGGCGATAATGAGATCCGCGGCTTCCCGCTGGCGAGCCTGTACTACTTTGGTCGTCCGGTAGAGGAACTGAGCCTCGATCAGCAAGCGTTGCTGGTGGGCATGGTGAAAGGCGCGTCTATCTATAACCCGTGGCGCAACCCGAAGCTGGCGCTTGAGCGTCGTAATCTGGTCCTGCGTTTGCTGCAACAGCAGCAGGTTATCGATCAGGAACTTTACGAGATGCTGAGTGCGCGTCCGCTGGGCGTTCAGCCGCGCGGTGGGGTAATCTCTCCACAGCCTGCGTTTATGCAGATGGTGCGTCAGGAGCTGCAAACCAAGCTTGGCGATAAGGTGAAAGATCTCTCCGGCGTGAAGATCTTTACCACGTTCGACTCGGTCGCGCAGGACGCCGCTGAGAAAGCCGCAGTTGACGGCATTCCGGTGCTGAAAAAGCAGCGTAAGCTGAGCGATCTGGAAACCGCGATGGTGGTGGTCGATCGTAATTCCGGTGAAGTTCGTGCGATGGTCGGCGGTGCTGAACCGCAATACGCGGGCTACAACCGCGCGATGCAGGCGCGTCGTTCGATTGGTTCTCTGGCAAAACCGGCGACCTATCTGACCGCGCTGAGCCAGCCGAATCAGTATCGACTGAACACCTGGATTGCCGATGCACCGATTGCCCTGCGCCAGCCTAACGGCCAGGTATGGTCGCCGCAGAACGATGATAAACAGTTCAGCGGTCAGGTGATGCTGGTGGATGCGCTAACCCGTTCCATGAACGTGCCGACGGTTAACCTCGGTATGGCGCTGGGTCTGCCTGCGATTACGGACACCTGGCAGAAGCTGGGGGTAGCGAAAGATCAGCTGCATCCGGTGCCGGCGATGATCCTGGGCGCGTTGAACCTAACGCCAATCGAAGTGGCGCAGGCATTCCAGACGATCGCCAGCGGCGGTAACCGCGCTCAGCTCTCTTCTCTGCGTTCGGTTATCGCTGAAGACGGCTCGGTGCTGTATCAGAGCTTCCCGCAGGCGGAGCGCGCGGTGCCTGCGCAGGCCGCGTATATGACGCTGTGGACGATGCAGCAGGTTGTGCAGCGCGGTACGGGTCGCCAGCTTGGCGCGAAATATCCGGGTCTGCATCTGGCGGGTAAAACCGGGACCACCAACAACAACGTCGATACCTGGTTTGCAGGGATTGACGGGCGTGAAGTGGTGATCACCTGGGTTGGCCGCGATAACAACCAGCCGACCAAGCTGTACGGTGCAAGCGGGGCGATGTCGATTTATCAGCGCTATCTGGCTAATCAATCTCCGGTTCCGCTGAACCTGACGACGCCAGAAGATATCGTCGATATGGGCGTGGATGATTCCGGTAACTTCGTTTGCGGCGGCGGGGTGCGTACCTTGCCTGTCTGGACGACCGATCCGGATTCGCTGTGCCAGCAAAACCCAACGCAGCAACCGACGGGTAATCCGTTTGAACAGTCTTCTCAATCTCAGCAGCAGCAGCCGCAGCAACAGCCGCAGCAGCAGAATGAGAAGAAAGACAGCGACGGCGTCGCAGGCTGGATCAAAGATATGTTCGGCAGCAACTAGTCTCGCTCATCCCCCTCCGCAGTGAGGGGGATTTTTCACTTCCGTCATACATTCTTCTAACCTGATTTTCATCTCAGTTTAACCCCGCGTTTCTACTTGTTTAATTCTTAAACCCTCAATTCTTGTAGGGGCGCATATTGCTTGCTATGCCGCCAGCGTTTCGCCTATTATTCTGCGGTCATAATAATAATTCTCGTTTACGTTATCATTCACTCTTTCATCAGAGATATACCAATGGCGCTTAAAACTGCTCAGCCAATGAATGCTTCGCTGCGTAAAATCGCAGTCGTTGTAGCCACAGCGGTAAGTGGCATGTCTGTTTTTGCACATGCGGCAGATACCCCTAAAGAAGAAACCATCACCGTCACGGCGGCACCGGCTGCGCAGGAAAGCGCCTGGGGGCCTGCGGCGACGATTGCGGCGCGTCAGTCTGCGACAGGGACGAAAACAGACACGCCTATCCAAAAAGTACCCCAATCAATTTCTGTTGTGACCGCAGAAGAGATGGCGCTGCACCAGCCTAAATCGGTGAAAGAGGCGCTGAGCTACACCCCGGGAGTTGCCGTGGGGACGCGTGGCGCGTCGAATACCTATGACTATCTGATCATCCGCGGTTTCGCTGCTGATGGCCAAAGCCAGAACAACTATCTGGATGGCCTGAAGATGCAGGGCAACTTCTATAACGATGCGGTGATCGACCCTTACTTCCTGGAACGCGCTGAAGTTCTGCGCGGTCCGGTTTCCGTCCTGTACGGAAAGAGCAACCCAGGCGGCCTGCTGAATATGGTCAGCAAGCGCCCGACCACGACCCCGCTGTATGAAGTCCAGTTCAAAATGGGTACCAATAACCTGTTACAGACCGGTTTTGACTTCAGCGATGCAATTGACGACGACGGGGTTTACTCTTATCGCTTAACGGGCCTGGCGCGCTCGGCCAATGCCCAGCAGCAAGGTGCAGAAGAGCAGCGTTACACTATCGCGCCGTCATTCAGCTGGCGTCCGAGTGACAAAACCAACTTTACGTTCCTGTCTTATTTCCAGAACGAGCCGGAAACCGGCTACTACGGCTGGTTGCCGAAAGAGGGCACCGTCAATACGCTGCCGAACGGCAAACGTCTCCCGACTGATTTCAACGAAGGCGCGGAAAACAACACCTATTCCCGCAACGAGAAAATGGTTGGCTACAGCTTCGACCACGAATTCAACGATACCTTCACCGTGCGCCAGAACCTGCGTTACGCGCAGAATAAAACCTCACAGAACAGCGTGTACGGTTATGGCATGTGCTCCGATCCGCTCTATTCCAGCAATCCGGCGAGCAGCCCTTGCGCTGGCGTACCGCAGTCACAATGGGGCCATACGCTGACCCGTCAGTACGTGATTGATAACGAAAAACTCGAGAATTTCTCTGTTGATACCCAGTTGCAAAGCAAATTCGCGACCGGTTCTGTGGATCACACCTTGCTGACCGGCGTTGACTTTATGCGCATGCGTAACGATATCGACTCCTGGTTTGGCTATGCCGGCTCCGTTGCGCCGTCCGACATCTATAACCTCGATCGCAACGATTTCGATTTTGGCGCACACCCTGGCCCGTCAGGCGCATACCAGGTGCTGAACAAACAGAAGCAGACCGGTGTTTACGTCCAGGATCAGGCGCAGTGGGATAAAGTATTAGTCACCCTTGGTGGCCGTTACGACTGGGCGAAACAGGATTCCTTTAACCGTGTTTTCAATACGACCGATTCACGCGATGATAAGCAATTCACCTGGCGTGGCGGCGTTAACTACCTGTTTGATAACGGTGTAACGCCGTACTTCAGCTACAGCGAATCGTTTGAACCGTCGTCCACCGTGGGCGCGTCTGGTAACATTTTCACCCCGTCTAAAGGCAAACAGTACGAAGCCGGCGTGAAATACGTACCCAGCGATCGTCCTATTGTGCTGACCGGTGCGGTGTACCAGCTGACCAAAACCAACAACCTGATGGGTGATCCTGCCGGTTCATTCTTCTCGGTTGAAGGCGGCGAAATCCGTTCTCGCGGTTTTGAACTGGAAGCGAAAGCGGCGTTGTCTGCCAGCGTTAACGTTGTGGGTTCTTACACCTACACCGATGCGGAATACACCACCGACACCAATTACAAAGGCAACACGCCAGCGCAGGTGCCAAAACACATGGCATCCCTGTGGGGCGATTACACCCTCTTTGACGGCGCGTTGTCTGGCCTGACATTGGGCACGGGCGTTCGTTATACCGGCACAAGCAAAGGCGATCCGGCGAACACCTTCACCGTGGGCAGCTATACCCTGGTGGATGCGTTAGTCCGCTACGACCTGGCGCGTGTCGGCATGGCGGGCTCCAACGTGGCGCTTCATGTGAACAACCTGTTCGATCGCGAATATGTCGCCAGCTGCTTTAACACCTACGGCTGTTTCTGGGGTGCTGAACGTCAGGTTGTCGCCACTGCGACCTTCCGCTTCTAATTTTTCTCTTCGGGCACGGTTCGCCGTGCCCTTTAACACGTTGACGTTGGCCACCATGCAGGATAAAAACTCGCAATCCGATACCACCTTTACGCTCGATAACACCTCCTTCCGCGTGCCCGGACGCACGTTGCTGCACCCGCTCTCCCTGACGTTCCCTGTTGGCAAAGTGACCGGCCTTATCGGCCACAACGGTTCGGGTAAATCCACATTGCTCAAAATGCTGGGTCGCCATCAGCCGCCGTCAGAAGGGGATATCCTGCTTGATGGACAGCCGCTCGACAGCTGGAACAGCAAGGCGTTTGCCCGCAAAGTTGCCTATTTACCGCAGCAACTGCCGCAGGCTGAAGGGATGACCGTGCGCGAGCTGGTGGCGATAGGGCGTTATCCGTGGCACGGTGCGCTCGGGCGTTTTGGCGTGGCCGACAGAGAAAAAGTGGACGAGGCAATCGCGCTGGTCGGCTTAAAACCGCTCGCGCATCGCCTGGTCGATAGTTTGTCCGGCGGTGAGCGTCAGCGGGCGTGGATCGCAATGCTAGTGGCGCAGGATAGCGACTGTCTGCTGCTCGATGAACCGACCTCCGCGCTGGATATCGCGCACCAGGTGGATGTCCTGGCGTTAATCCATCGTCTCAGCCAGCAAAAAGGGCTGACGGTGATTGCCGTTCTGCATGACATCAACATGGCCGCGCGCTACTGCGACTATCTGGTGGCGCTGCGCGGCGGGGAAATGATCGCCCAGGGCACACCATCTGAGCTGATGCGCAGCGAAACGCTGGAGCTGATTTACGGCATTCCGATGGGCATTCTGCCGCATCCGGCCGGCGCTGCACCGGTGAGCTTTGTCTACTGATGCGGGATTCTATGATTAGTCGCCGTCGCTTACTGACGGCCATGGCGCTTTCGCCACTGCTGCTAAAAATGGGCACCGCCCGCGCCGCCGCCATCAACCCGCACCGAATTGTGGCGCTGGAGTGGCTGCCGGTTGAGCTGATGTTGGCGCTGGGTATCACGCCCTACGGTGTGGCGGATATTCCCAACTATAACCTGTGGGTCAACGAGCCAAAAATCCCGGACTCGGTGATTGATATTGGTTTGCGCACCGAACCCAATCTTGAGTTACTGACCCAGATGAAGCCGTCCTATTTAGTCTGGTCTGCGGGCTACGGCCCGTCTGCGGAGACGCTGGCGCGCATCGCGCCGGGCCGCGGTTTCTCGTTCAGCGACGGTAAAAAACCGCTGACCATGGCGCGTCACTCCCTCTCTGAAATGGCGCAGCTTCTGGATGTAGAGGCGGTGGCAAAAGAGCATCTCGATCATTTCGACAAGGTTATCGACGCCTTAAAACCGCGCTTTGCGCATCGCGGCGATCGGCCGTTGCTGATGGTCACGCTACTGGACGCGCGGCATATGCTGGTGTTTGGCAAAAACTGCCTGTTCCAGGAAGTGCTCGATCGTTACGGGATTCCGAATGCCTGGGAAGGCGAGATGACGTTCTGGGGCAGTACTGCGATCGGTATCGATCGTCTGGCGCAGTTCCGCGATGTGGACGTGCTCTGTTTTGATCATGGTAATGAGCGTGAAATGCAAACCCTGATGGCGACGCCGCTGTGGCAGGCCATGCCGTTTGTACGCGAGCAGCGTTTCCAGCGCGTGCCAGCGGTGTGGTTCTACGGCGCGACGCTCTCTGCGATGCACTTCGCCCGCGTGCTTGACGGTGCGATCGGAGGCAAAGCATGAAATCACGTTTCGCGCTTTTCCCGGCGCTCCTGCTGGGTGTTGTCTTCATTGCCGCGCTGCTTCTGACGGGGTCAAATCTGTCAATTGCGCTGCCGCGCGGGCAGTGGGGTCAGGCGATTTCCGTTCCTGATATCGACAATATCCAGCAAATGATTTTCCACTACAGCCTGCTGCCGCGGCTGGCGATTTCGCTGCTGGTCGGCGCAGGTCTGGGTCTTGTCGGCGTGCTTTTCCAGCAGGTCCTGCGCAATCCGCTGGCGGAGCCAACCACGCTTGGCGTCGCCACCGGCGCGCAGCTTGGGATCACGATAACCACGCTCTGGGCGCTGCCTGGCGCGTTAACCAGCCAGTTTGCCGCGCTGGCGGGCGCGTGCATCGTGGGGGCGCTGGTGTTTGGCGTCGCCTGGGGTAAACGCCTTTCTCCGGTCACGCTGATTTTGGCGGGCCTGGTGGTGAGTCTGTACTGCGGGGCGATCAATCAGCTTCTGGTGCTGTTTCATCACGATCAGCTGCAAAGCATGTTCCTCTGGAGCACTGGAACGCTGACGCAAACCGACTGGAGCATCGTGCAGCGCCTGTGGCCGCAGTTGCTCGGCGGCGTGCTGCTGACCTTGCTGCTGCTGCGTCCGTTGACGCTGATGGGGCTGGATGACGGCGTGGCGCGTAATCTCGGCCTGGCGCTGTCGCTGGCACGTCTGGGGGCTTTGACGCTGGCGATTGTGCTCAGTGCGCTGCTGGTCAATGCTGTGGGGATTATCGGCTTTATCGGGCTGTTTGCGCCGCTGCTGGCGAAAATGCTCGGTGCGCGCCGATTGCTGGCGCGCCTGATATTGGCTCCGCTGATTGGGGCACTGATCCTCTGGCTTTCCGACCAAATTATTCTCTGGCTGGCGCGCGTCTGGATGGAAGTTTCGACCGGGTCCGTCACGGCGCTGATTGGCGCGCCGCTTCTGCTCTGGCTGCTGCCGCGTCTTCGCAGCATGAGTGCGCCGGCGATGGATGCCGGGGACAAAGTGTATGCCGAGCGCCAGCACATCCTGTGGTTTTCCCTGGCGGGTGTCGGCGTGCTGGTTCTCATCTGCTGGCTGGCGCTGTCTCTGGGACGCGATGCCAGCGGCTGGCATTGGGCAAGCGGAACACTCCTCAACGACCTCGCGCAGTGGCGCTGGCCGCGAATCTCCTCCGCGCTGATTGCGGGCGTCATGCTGGCCGTGGCGGGCTGTATTATTCAGCGCTTAACCGGCAACCCGATGGCGAGCCCGGAAGTGCTGGGGATCAGCTCCGGCGCGGCGTTTGGCGTGGTGTTGATGCTGTTCTTTGTACCGGGCGACGCCTTTGGCTGGCTGATGCCGGCGGGCAGTCTCGGCGCGGCGGCCACGCTTTTCATTATCATGATCGCGGCAGGGCGCGGCGGTTTCTCGCCGCATCGCATGCTGCTGGCGGGGATGGCGCTGAGTACCGCGTTTACCATGCTGCTGATGATGCTGCAGGCCAGCGGCGATCCGCGCATGGCGCAGATCCTGACGTGGATTTCAGGTTCAACATATAACGCCACGGGCGCTCAGGTGATGCATTCCGGCATCGCGATGCTGTTGCTGCTGGCGGTGACGCCGCTGTGTCGTCGCTGGATGACCATTTTGCCGCTGGGCGGTGAAACCGCGCGTGCCGTGGGCGTCGCGCTGACGCCGTCGCGCGTGGGGCTGCTGTTGCTGGCGGCTTGTCTGACGGCGGTCGCGACCATGACAATTGGTCCGTTGAGTTTTATTGGCCTGATGGCACCGCATATTGCGCGCATGATGGGCTTCCGTCGCACGATGCCGTTTATCGTGATGTCGGCGCTAACGGGTGGGATGATACTGGTCATCGCGGACTGGCTGGGCAGAATGGTGCTGTTCCCATATCAGATCCCGGCAGGACTGCTATCGACCTTTATCGGTGCGCCGTACTTTATTTATCTGTTGAGAAAGCAGAGTCGGTAATAAATGCAAAAAGGCAACCTCGGTTGCCTTTTTTAGTGTTTTCGCCCTCTCCTGTGGGAGAGGGCATCAGGCCGCACCCATCAAAGCTTCGCAAACACCTTACGCGCTGCGTCGATGGTTTTATTGATATCTTCCACGCTGTGCGCGACGGACATAAAGCCCGCTTCGAACGCTGATGGCGCCAGATACACACCTTCTTCCAGCATCAGATGGAAGAAACGCTTGAAGCGCTCAACGTCGCATTTCACCACGTCCTGATAGCAGGTCACGGTTTTCGCATCGGTGAAGAAGATACCGAACATGCCGCCAACGTGGTTCACCACCAGCGGAACGCCCGTTTCTTCCGCCGCTTCCAGCAGGCCGTTAGCCAGTTGGGTGGTCAGATCGGTCAGGGTTTCGTGAATGCCAGGCTGCGCGACTTCGGTCAGACAGGCAAAACCAGCGGCCATGGCGATAGGGTTACCGGACAGCGTACCGGCCTGATAAACCGGACCGGTCGGTGCCAGCGCTTCCATCACATCTTTGCGTCCACCAAATGCGCCCACCGGCATACCGCCGCCGATGATTTTGCCAAGGCAGGTCAGGTCAGGCACTACATCGTAATAAGATTGCGCGCCCGCCAGCGCGACGCGGAAACCGGTCATCACTTCGTCGATAATCAGCAGCGCGCCGAATTCGTCACACAGCGCGCGCAGGCCCGGCAGGAACTCTGGTTGCGGTGGAATACAGTTCATGTTGCCCGCGACAGGCTCAACGATGATGCAGGCAACCTCTTGCGGATACTGCTCAAACGCCGCGCGAACGGTGTCGAGATCGTTATAGGTGCAGGTGAGCGTGTGCTTAGCGAAATCTGCCGGTACGCCCGGCGAGTTCGGCTGGCCGAGCGTCAGTGCGCCAGAACCGGCTTTGACCAGCAGACAGTCAGCGTGGCCGTGATAGCAGCCTTCAAATTTGATGATTTTGTCGCGTCCGGTAAAACCACGCGCCAGACGGATGGCGCTCATGGTCGCCTCCGTGCCGGAGTTCACCATGCGCACCATATCCATCGTCGGGACCAGTTCCGTCACCAGTTCCGCCATCTTGACTTCCATTTCGGTAGGCGCGCCGAAACTTAACCCGCGCTGTGCGGCTTCAATGACTGCGTTGCGGATGGTGGGGTGGTTGTGCCCGAGCACCATCGGACCCCAGGAACCGACATAATCGATATAGGCTTTGCCATCGACATCGTACAGAAACGCACCGTCTGCACGTTCAATAAACAGCGGCGTTCCACCGACGCCGGTAAAGGCGCGAACGGGAGAGTTTACGCCGCCCGGGATAAGCTCACGTGCAGCGCTGTACAGGTTTTCAGACTTGCTCATAGCGTGTTCCTGGTTCGTAGAAAAAGGGTAAGCCAGCTATTCTAAGTGATTCGCGGATGGTTATAAAATTTTTGCCCAAATGATACAGAACAAAGGTTAAGGATTTTTCAGGCGACGCGCGGTGTCAGGCGCATTAAAATCCCCTTAAATATTTGTATGATCAATATAAGAATTGGTGATGACTGCAAACAATTCCTCATTTGAAGAACAACAATTGGCGCGCGCGCGCCGCCGGATAAGCGTTCGACGCCTGCTCAATCGTGATAAAACGCCGCTGATGATCCTGATTATGGCGGCGGTCGTCGGTACGCTCGCAGGACTGGTGGGGATTGCGTTCGAAAAAGCCGTTAATGCCATACTCAACTGGCGTATCGGCACGTTGGCAGCGACGGCAGAAAATCCGTGGCTTGTGTGGCCGCTGGCGTTTGGGCTGTCGGCGTTGCTGGCGATGGTGGGCTATTTTCTGGTGCGTAAATACGCGCCGGAAGCGGGCGGTTCCGGAATACCGGAAATCGAAGGCGCGCTGGAAGAGTTGCGCCCGGTCCGCTGGTGGCGTGTTATCCCGGTCAAATTCCTTGGCGGGATGGGCACGCTCGGCGCGGGAATGGTGTTAGGACGCGAAGGCCCAACGGTGCAGTTGGGCGGGAATATCGGGCGTATGGTGGCGGATATTTTCCGTATGCGCAGCGGCGAAGCGCAGCACACGCTGCTCGCGACGGGCGCTGCCGCGGGTTTGTCCGCCGCGTTTAACGCGCCGCTGGCGGGGATCTTGTTTATTATCGAAGAGATGCGCCCGCAGTTTCGCTACAACCTTATTTCGATCAAAGCGGTCTTCACGGGCGTGATCATGTCGAGCATCGTGTTTCGCATTTTCAACGGCGAAGGCGCAGTGATTGAGGTGGGGAAATTCACCAATGCGCCGGTTAATACGCTCTGGCTGTATCTGATTCTGGGCATGATTTTTGGCGTTATCGGACCGCTATTTAACACGCTGATACTGCGCACTCAGGATCTGTTCCAGCGTATTCACGGCGGCAATATGACAAAGTGGGTGCTGGTGGGCGGGTTGCTCGGCGGGATGTGCGGCGTGTTGGGGGTCATCGAACCTGAGACGTCCGGCGGCGGATTCAGCCTGATTCCCATCGCGGCGGCGGGGAATTTCAGCATCGGGATGCTGCTGTTTCTCTTTTTCACTCGCGTGATCACCACGCTGCTGTGCTTTTCTTCCGGTGCCCCGGGCGGGATTTTTGCGCCTATGCTGGCGCTAGGGACGCTGCTCGGTACGGCGTTTGGCATGGCGGCGGCGGTGGGGTTCCCGGCTTATCACCTTGAAGCCGGTACGTTTGCCATCGCCGGAATGGGGGCGCTGCTGGCCGCGTCTTTGCGGGCACCGTTGACCGGCATTTTGCTGGTTCTGGAAATGACGGACAATTATCAGCTCATTTTGCCAATGATCATTACCTGCCTCGGCGCGACACTATTAGCCCAATTCCTGGGCGGAAAGCCGCTATACTCCACGATTCTTGCCCGCACCCTGGCGAAGCAGGAGGCTGAGCTTGCCGTGAAGCAGAATACTTGAATGAATTACCAGGGTATTAGATAATGAAAATATGAATTGGGTGATTTTTACTCAATAGCAGTATTCATGGGAGCAAAAAATGAGTGATGACGTAGCGCTGCCGTTGCAATTTACTGAAGCAGCAGCCAAAAAAGTGAAAGTCCTGATTGCCGATGAAAATAATCCGGAGCTGAAACTGCGAGTTTATATTACAGGCGGCGGTTGCAGCGGCTTCCAGTACGGTTTTACCTTCGACGATAAAATCAACGATGGGGATATGACCATCGAGAAGCAGGGCGTTGCGCTGGTCGTTGACCCGATGAGCCTGCAATATCTGGTGGGCGGCGCGGTGGATTACACCGAAGGTCTGGAAGGTTCACGCTTTGTCGTGACGAACCCGAACGCGAAAAGCACCTGCGGCTGCGGTTCTTCCTTCAGCATCTAATGGTTTAAGGGGCAGGGCTTTCTGATGTCCTGATCCCAGCGCTCTCCCGCACGGCGGGGGGCAAAGACTAAAACGGCAACCCTTAGGTTGCCGTTTGCTTTTGCGAGGTGCGGTCCGATGGCCTCACCCCGACCCTCTCCCACGGGGAGCGGGAGAAAACATTAAAAACGGCAACGGGGTTGCCGTTTGCTTTTACCTTCCATTCTCATCCAGCGCAAACGTCGGCAATTTTAAGTGCCAGCGTATCGCCGCCAGACGAATCGCCAGCGTCACCACCATGCCGATCATCGCTGCGGTTTCCAGCTCAACGCCAAAAGTATAAAACGCTGTGGCGTGAACGATCCCGCCGATAATGCAGGCGGTGGCGTAGATTTCGGTACGCAATATCATTGGCACTTCACGCGCAAGAATATCGCGGATAATACCGCCGCCGACGCCCGTCAATACGCCCATGCAGATTGCGACCATCGGACCCGTGCCCGCCATAAACGCCTTGTTAACGCCGATCCCGACAAAAACCGCCAATCCGACGGCATCCAGCACCGGGAGGATCCACTTGGGTAAACGGCGAGGCTGACGTACCAGCACGATGGTTAGCAGGCAGGTGACCATCGCCACCACCAGATCGGTGGGATCTCTCACCCAAAACACCGGACCGTGATCGAGCGCCATATCGCGGATCGTCCCGCCGCCCACCGCAGTCACCACACCGAGCACCAGCACGCCAAACGGGTCCATGCGCAGTTTGCCTGCGAGCAGCACGCCAGAGATGGCAAAGACGGCGGTTCCCAGGATATCCAGCCAATAAACGAGCATCGTCGAGTCCTAAAATGACCAGGGGCTATATTAATGGCTCTGCGACAACGCAGAGCAGAGTTGTTTTGCGGCGAGGATAATACGCGGGCTTGCGCGTTCAAACCAGTCACTGTGCAGGGCGATAACCGGAATTTTTAGCTGGCTTTGCCAGAATTGTTCAATTTTAGGGATCTCGCTCGCATTGCCTGCCACGACGATGGCCTGCGGCTGACGCGCCAGCACCTGTTCACGGCTCACCTGCGGCCAGGGAACGCGGCTCGCCGCAAAGATATTTTCGCCGCCGCAGACTTCCAGCACCTGGTTTTGAATCGAGCCCTTTCCGGTGGTAAACAGTGGCTGATTGCCAAACTGAAGGAACACGCGTTTTTTGACGGGTGTGTCATAGCGGGCTTTCAGATCCGCGTAGTCCTTCAGCAACTGTTGCGCGGCCTGTCTGGCTTTTTGAGGCGTCGGGCTGTAAGGCGCAAGATCCTGTAGCGCCTGAGCGACCTGCTCAATACTGATGGCATCAATCCACAGCACGTTTATGCCGAGTGACGTGAGTTGATTGACCTGCCGCTCTGCGTTTCCGCCGCGCCACGCGAGGACCAAATCCGGCTTCAGCGCCACGATGCGTTCAAGGTTCATGCCTTGCCAGGTCGAGATCTGCTCGAGTTTTTTTGCTTCGGGGGGATAGTCAGAAAAACTGCTGACCGCGACGGGGGTGATCCCCGCGGCAAAGGCCAGCTCAGTATTGGCAGGGGAGAGGGTAATCACACGCGGCGCAGCCAGAAGCCACGCCGGTGAGAGCAGACACAGGGCGACCAGCGCCCCTAAAAACTTAGCCACGCGCCAGTTTCTGCACCAGGGTTTCCACCATAATCGTGGACTGCTTAGCGGCAACGGTCAGGAACTCGTCAAAGCTCAGATGGGACTGCTGATCGGCCACGTCTGAGATGGCGCGAACGACGACGAACGGCACGCTGAAGTTATGGCACACGTGCGCAATAGCCGTCGCTTCCATTTCAACAGCAATGGCATTCGGGAAGTTGTGACGGATTTTTGCCAGGCCTACGGAACCGTTGATGAAAGCGTCGCCGCTGACAATCAGGCCGCGTACGGCGTTGAGGTTCAGTTCCGCGATGCAGCTTTCAGCGGCAGCAATCAATTTGTCGTCGGCTTTAAAACCGGCCGGGCAGCCCGGAAGCTGGCCGTATTCGTAGCCAAATGCGGTCACATCGGCGTCGTGATAGCGTGCTTCATCAGAAACGACGATGTCGCCCACTTTCAGGGTTGGCGCCAGACCGCCCGCAGAACCGGTGTTGATGATCACGTCAGGTTTGCAGCGCTCCAGCAGTAGCGTCGCGCCCAGCGCGGCAGCGACTTTACCGATGCCTGATTTCAGCAGAGCCACGTCAGTCCCGTTCAACTGGCCGGTATAGATTTCACAGCCGCCCAGAGACAGAGTCTGACAGTTCTCAATTTTGTCACGCAGCAGCGTAACTTCTTCTTCCATTGCACCAATAATGCCGATTTTCATAGATTTACTCGCGATGTGCCTTGTTAAGATGCATAGTCTATCATGCGCTTAAGGGGAAACGCATTCTCACGCGGGGGAGCACATGGCACCAATCGATTTTCGCAACAAAATTAACTGGCATCGTCGATTCCGATCCCCACAGGGGAGCAAGAGCGAGCATGAGATCCTGCGGATCTTCGAAAGCGATCGTGGGCGCATCATTAACTCTCCTGCCATTCGCCGCTTACAGCAAAAAACCCAGGTGTTCCCGCTCGAGCGTAATGCTGCCGTCCGCACGCGTCTGACCCATTCGATGGAAGTTCAGCAGGTGGGGCGCTACATCGCCAAAGAAATTCTAAGTCGCCTTAAAGAACAGCGCCTGCTGGAAACGTACGGTCTGGATGAGTTGACCGGCCCGTTCGAGAGCATCGTTGAGATGGCGTGTCTGATGCATGACATCGGCAATCCGCCGTTTGGTCATTTTGGTGAGGCGGCGATCAACGACTGGTTTAAACAGCGCTTGTTCCCGTTGGACGCTGCCAGCCAACCGCAAAGCGACGATCGCTGCATCGTCCGGGATTTACGGTTGCGCGAAGGCGAAGAACCATTAAACGATCTGCGGCGCAAAGTGCGTCAGGATCTGTGTCAGTTTGAAGGCAATGCGCAAGGAATCAGGCTGGTGCACTCCCTGATGCGGATGAATTTGACCTGGGCGCAGGTGGGTTGCATCCTGAAATACACCCGTCCGGCATGGTGGATGGGCGAGCCGCCTGCGTCCCACAGTTATTTAATGAAAAAGCCCGGCTATTATTTGTCTGAAGAGGCCTATATTGAACGACTGCGTAAGGAACTGTCACTGACGCCTCACGGCCGTTTTCCATTGACCTGGATTATGGAAGCTGCCGATGACATTTCCTATTGCGTGGCCGATCTGGAAGACGCCGTTGAGAAAAGAATATTCAGCGTCGAGGAACTTTATCAGCATCTTTATGATGCATGGGGCACCCACGAAAAAGGCTCATTATTTTCTCAGGTTGTGGAAAATGCCTGGGATAAATCGCGCTCGAATACCCTCAGTCGCAGCACTGAAGATCAGTTCTTTATGTATTTGCGCGTCAACACGTTAAATAAACTGGTGCCGTATTCCGCTGCGCGTTTTATCGATAACTTGCCCGCGATTTTCTCCGGTGAGTTTAATCATGCGTTGCTTGAGGACGACAGCAGTTTCAGTCAACTTCTTGAGTTATATAAAAATGTCGCTATTCGTCATGTCTTTAGCCACCCAGATGTCGAACAGCTGGAATTACAAGGCTACCGCGTGATCAGCGGTCTGCTGGATATTTATCAGCCGCTGCTGAAATTATCCGTAGAGGAATTTACTGAACTTGTAGAAACAGATCGCGTGAAACGTCTGCCGATTGAAACACGACTATTACATAAACTCTCGACCCGTCATCGTCTTGCCTATGTCGAAGCCGTGAGTAAAATTGATCGCACCTCTGCACAGTGGCCAGTGATGGAATATTATTACCGCTGTCGGCTTATTCAGGACTATATCAGCGGGATGACAGATTTGTATGCATGGGATGAATACCGTCGTCTGATGGCTGTGGAATAACTGATGAGTTTTGTAAAGACGGCCAATAAATTTTTACTTTTTCCAGAAACTTAATCCCGGAACTTAGGCGCTGAAAACGAATCTGATGTACACAGCAATTTTGCGTAATCTGTTAATCGAGATTGAGAACATGAAAAAAACAACATTAGCAATGAGTGCACTCGCTTTGAGTTTAGGTTTAGCGTTGTCTCCCCTTTCTGCAAGCGCAGCCGAGACCGCGTCTTCGGCCACAACCGCGCAGCAGATGCCAAGCCTGGCCCCGATGCTTGAAAAAGTGATGCCATCGGTGGTGAGTATTAACGTTGAGGGGAGCACAACCGTTAATACGCCGCGCATGCCGCGTAACTTCCAGCAGTTCTTTGGCGATAATTCTCCGTTCTGTCAGGACGGTTCGCCATTCCAGAGTTCACCGTTCTGTCAGGGCGGTGGCGCGGGCGATGACAGCTCCGGCGGCAATGGCGGCGGTCAGCAGCAAAAATTCATGGCGCTGGGATCGGGTGTGATCATTGACGCGGCGAAAGGCTATGTCGTTACCAATAACCACGTTGTGGACAATGCCAGCACCATCAAAGTACAGCTGAGCGATGGCCGTAAATTTGATGCCAAAGTGGTGGGTAAAGACCCGCGCTCTGATATCGCTCTGATTCAGATTCAGGATCCAAAAAACCTGACGGCCATCAAACTGGCTGATTCCGATGCCCTGCGCGTCGGCGATTACACCGTCGCCATCGGTAACCCGTTTGGTCTGGGTGAAACGGTGACATCCGGTATCGTTTCTGCACTGGGCCGTAGCGGCCTGAATGCGGAAAACTACGAAAACTTTATCCAGACGGATGCGGCCATTAACCGCGGTAACTCCGGCGGTGCGCTGGTTAACCTGAACGGTGAGCTGATCGGTATCAACACCGCGATTCTGGCACCGGACGGCGGTAACATCGGTATCGGCTTTGCGATCCCAAGTAACATGGTGAAAAACCTGACCAGCCAGATGGTTGAATTCGGCCAGGTCAAACGCGGTGAACTGGGTATTCTGGGCACGGAACTGAACTCCGAACTGGCGAAGGCAATGAAAGTTGACGCGCAGCGCGGGGCCTTTGTTAGCCAGGTGATGCCAAACTCCTCTGCAGCGAAAGCCGGTATCAAGGCGGGTGATGTGATCACCACCCTGAACGGTAAGCCAATCAGCAGCTTTGCGGCGCTGCGCGCTGAAGTCGGCTCAATGCCGGTGGGCAGCAAAGTGACGCTGGGTCTGCTGCGCGACGGTAAACCCGTCAGCGTGAATCTTGAACTGCAGCAGAGCAGCCAGACTCAGGTCGATTCCAGCTCTATCTTCAGCGGTATTGAAGGTGCGGATATGAGCAACAAAGGAGCTGATAAAGGTGTAGTCGTGAGCAACGTTAAAGCTGGCTCTCCAGCGGCGCGCATTGGGCTGAAAAAAGGCGATGTGATTATTGGCGCTAACCAGCAGCCGGTGAAAAACATTGCTGAGCTGCGCAAAATTCTCGACAGCAAACCTAACGTGCTGGCGCTGAATATCCAGCGTGGTGACACCACTCTATACCTGTTGATGCAGTAATCTCCTCCGCTCCAGCCTGACTTCAGGCTGGAGCGTCTCCTTTTCTGTGACCCTTCCCACAAGTCCATATTTCTTTCCCTGACTTTGTGCATTCGCACAATGCAGCCGTTATTGAACTTCCCTATGCTTGAGCTCTGCTCACGGGAGGATTACATGGCTGGCTGGCATCTCGATACCAAAATGGCGCAGGAAATCGTGGCGCGCACTATGCGCATCATCGATACCAATATCAACGTAATGGATGCCCGTGGGCGAATCATCGGCAGCGGCGATCGGGAGCGTATTGGTGAATTGCACGAAGGCGCGCTGCTGGTGCTTTCCCAGGGACGCGTCGTTGATATTGACGATGCCGTCGCGCGGCATCTGCATGGTGTGCGCCAGGGCATCAATCTGCCGCTGCGTCTGGAAGGGGAAATCGTTGGCGTAATTGGCCTGACGGGTGAGCCTGAATCTTTGCGCAAATACGGTGAGCTGGTGTGCATGACCGCCGAGATGATGCTGGAACAATCGCGTCTGATGCATCTTCTGGCGCAGGACAGTCGCCTGCGCGAAGAGCTGGTGATGAACCTGATTCAGGCCGAAGAGCACACCCCTGCGCTGACCGAATGGGCGCAGCGTCTGGGTATCGATCTCAATCAACCGCGCGTTGTGGCGGTTATCGAAGTTGATAGCGGCCAGCTAGGCGTGGACAGCGCGATGGCGGAATTACAACAGCTGCAAAACGCGCTAGCGACCCCGGAGCGTAACAACCTGGTCGCAATCGTTTCATTGACAGAAATGGTGGTGCTCAAGCCTGCGCTGAATCAGTTTGGCCGATGGGATGCAGAAGATCACCGCCGTCGGGTTGAGCAGCTAATTGCGCGAATGAAAGAGAACGGGCAACTGCGTTTTCGCGTCGCGCTGGGCAACTATTTTACCGGTCCCGGCAGCATCGCGCGTTCATGGCGAACGGCGCGCACCACCATGATGGTGGGTAAACAGCGCATGCCGGAAAGCAGGGGATATTTTTATCAGGATCTGATGCTCCCGGTGCTGCTCGACAGCTTGCGCGGTGGCTGGCAAGCCAACGAGCTGGCGCGGCCATTAGTGCGCCTGAAGGCGATGGATAACAATGGATTACTTCGCCGGACGTTGCAGGCATGGTTTCGCCATAACGTCCAGCCACTGGCGACGTCGAAGGCACTGTTTATTCACCGAAATACGCTGGAATACCGTCTGAACCGTATTTCGGAATTAACCGGACTCGATTTGGGCAATTTCGACGACAGGCTGCTGCTTTACGTCGCGTTGCAACTGGATGAACAGAGATGATGTAGAGTGCACGCTGATGCTCTCACCCACGGGCAGAAGGAGAAAAAACGAAAAACGGCAACGCAAGGTTGCCGCTTTGTTTTTTACTTATTGCGGGTCAATTTCTCAAGATCGGCTTCGATTTCGCTGATCTTGTGCGTCACAACGCTTTCAAGGTGACGAAGGTCATCGAGGATCTTACGTTTCAGATCGACTTCGGTGCGGTCGCGCTGGCAGATCTGATCGAGTTCATCGATCACGTAGCGCAGGTTGGGGCTGATTTCCTGAACTTCTTTATACCCCTGGCCGACACCATCAGCGACGACGGTTTTACGTTGACGTGGGTATTTGAACTTCACGCTTTTCGCGAAAAACTCTCCTTTGTCCTTGTGAAAATAGATTTTCAAAATATCGTTGTTCGCTTCCTGGCGGAGGCTATAACGATCAATTTCATCAGGATTGGTAATGCCCAGACTTTTCAGATTATCGTACATAGCGGTACCCTTGATCTCAACATAACCCATGAATAATTAACGAAAAAATCTATTTTCGCCACCTTCAGATGTAAAAAAAGCGGGGTAGCCCCGCTTTTTGTTGTACCTGATTAATCGATGGTACGCAGCAATTCGTTAATGCCGACTTTACTGCGGGTTTTGGCATCGACTTTTTTCACGATAACCGCGCAATACAGGCTGTACTTACCGTCTTTCGACGGCAGGTTACCGGAAACGACAACGGAACCTGCTGGTACGCGACCATAATGTACTTCGCCCGTTTCACGATCGTAAATACGGGTGCTCTGACCGATATAAACGCCCATGGAAATCACGGAGCCTTCTTCAACGATCACGCCCTCAACCACTTCAGAACGTGCGCCGATAAAGCAGTTGTCTTCAATGATGGTTGGATTGGCCTGCAATGGCTCCAGAACGCCACCGATACCGACGCCGCCGGACAGGTGAACGTTTTTACCAATCTGGGCGCAAGAACCAACGGTCGCCCAGGTATCCACCATTGAGCCTTCGTCAACGTAAGCACCGATGTTCACATAAGACGGCATCAGCACGGTATTGCGTGCAATAAATGCACCCTGGCGAACGGCCGCAGGCGGCACAACGCGGAAACCTTCTTTCACGAAACGCGCTTCGTCATAATCAGCGAATTTCATCGGGACTTTATCGAAGTAGCGGCTTTCCGCACCGTCGATAACCTGGTTATCGTTAATACGGAAAGAGAGCAGCACGGCTTTTTTCAGCCACTGATGCGTGACCCACTGGCCGTCAATTTTTTCTGCTACACGCAGCGCGCCGGAATCAAGCAGGGAAATCACCTGATTAACCGCTTCGCGGGTTACGGTATCCACATTTGCCGGAGTAATATCGGCGCGACGCTCAAAGGCGGACTCAATAACGTTCTGTAACTGCTGCATTGTTTACACTTTCCATTTCACTAAAAAACACGTCACCCTTTATCGTTTGGATTGAGGGCCGCTGTCAACCGTTGTTGCACCTCAAGTTGCAGCTCATTATTAAGCGCACGCCTGTCGGCAGTAGCGATTATGAATAAATCTTCTACTCGCTCGCCAATGGTTGTAATTCTGGCGCCATGCAGGGAAATTCCCAGGTCCGCAAAGACCTGACCAACGCGTGCGAGCAGTCCCGGCTGGTCGAGGGCGATCAGTTCGAGGAACGATTTACGATCGGTATGGGTCGGCAGGAAATTGACCTCGGTATCGACGGTAAAATGGCGCAGTTTTGCCGGTTGGCGACGCGGTTGCGGCGGCTGCCAGCTGTGCTGAGTAATGGCCTGCTCCAGACCAAAGCGAATGGCTTCATGGCGATCGGCAGAAAGAGGGCTTCCGTCTGGCTCTAGCACGATAAAGGTGTCCATCGCCATGCCGTCGCGCGTGGTGAAAATCTGCGCGTCGTGCACGCTAAGATTTCGCCTGTCCAGTTCAGCGCACACCGCAGCAAACAGATAGGCTCTGTCAGGGCTCCAGATGAAAATTTCCGTCCCGCCGCGTGTGGCCTGTGGACTCAACAGGATCATCGGCTTCGACAGATCGTGGTCGAGAAGATGGCGGGCATGCCAGGCGAGCTGATGTGGGCTGTGACGCACAAAATAGTTCGCCCGACAGCGCGACCAGATCTGATGAAGGGCCTCTTCATCAATGTTGTCCATGCGTAGCAGTGCCAATGCCTGAAGCTGGTGGTGACGCACGCGTTCCCGCATATCGGGCGTGTTTTGCATCCCACGGCGCAGCTGCTTTTCAGTGGCAAAATAGAGTTCGCGCAACAGGCTTTGCTTCCAGCTGTTCCACAGCGTTTCGTTGGTGGCGCAGATATCTGCCACGGTGAGACACACCAGAAAACGCAGCCGGTTTTCCGTCTGGACGATTTCGGCGAACTGCTTGATGACTTCCGGATCCTGAATATCGCGACGCTGTGCGGTCACGGACATTAACAAGTGATGACGCACAAGCCACGCCACCAGCTGGGTTTCTCGCGAGTTGAGGCCGTGCAATTCGGCAAATTTCAGCACGTCCTGCGCGCCGAGCACGGAGTGATCGCCGCCGCGCCCTTTGGCGATATCGTGGAATAGGGCTGCGATCAGGATCAGCTCCGGGTGGCTGAGTCGCGGCCACAGATCCACACAAAGCGGATGCATGGAACGGGTTTCTTCATTCGCGAAACTTTCGAGTTTCAGCATCACGCGAATGGTATGTTCATCCACCGTGTAGGCATGAAAAAGGTCAAACTGCATCTGACCGACAATGTGCGACCACTGGGGCATATAGGCCCATAACACGCTGTGGCGGTGCATCGGTAAAAGACCACGTTTGACCGCGCCAGGATGGCGCAGCATGCTCAGAAAGAGCGAGCGGGCCTCCGGTATGTAGCAAAGTGGCTGTTTCAGATGGCGGCGTGCGTGACGCAAATGGCGCAGCGTCGTGGAGTAGATCCCGGTGATCGTGCTGTTGCGAACCATGGTGTAAAACATGCGCAGGATCGCTTCCGGCTCGCGCATAAACAGCGTTTCGTCGCGCAGGTCGATCAAGGTACCGCGCAGCTGGAATTCGTCATCGATCGGGCGCGGCTTTTCATCCGGGGTCAGCGCCAGGATCGCTTCATCGAAAAGCTGCAATAGCATCTGATTAAGTTCACTCACGCGACGGGTGACGCGGAAGAAATCCTTCATCATATGTTCAACCGGCTCGTTGCCTTCACCGCTGTAGTTCAGGCGCTGGGCGACGCTCAACTGCCTGTCGAACAGCAGACGGTTGTCATAGCGGGTGACCTCAAGATGCAGCGCAAAACGGATCCGCCATAGCAGATGCAGGCATTCGTTTAGCTCGTTGCGTTCGGCTTCGGTTAAAAAGCCAAAGCCGACCATCTCATCAAGGGATGTCGCGCCAAAATGGCGACGGGCAACCCACTGAAGCGTGTGGATGTCGCGCAACCCACCCGGGCTGCTTTTGATATCTGGCTCAAGATTATAGCTGGTGCCGTGATACCGCTGGTGGCGCACATTTTGTTCTTCAACCTTGGCGGCAAAGAATTTTTCGGAAGGCCAGAAGCCTTCGCTGAAAATGTGCTTCTGTAGTTCAAGAAACAGCGCGACGTCGCCAATCAGCAAACGTGTTTCGATCAGATTGGTGGCGACGGTCAGATCGGATAGCCCTTCGAGCAGACACTCTTCAAGCGTGCGAACGCTGTGGCCCACTTCCAGCTTGACGTCCCACAGCAGCGTCAGCAGTTCACCAATTTTTTGCGCCTGTTCGTCCGACAGCTTTTTACGGCTCAGGACGAGCAGGTCGATGTCGGACAATGGGTGTAACTCACCGCGTCCGTACCCGCCGACAGCGACCAGCGCGACGTCGCTGATTTGCCCAAAGCCATAATCAATCCACAGCCGTTGCAGCATTTGGTCGATAAATTCGGTGCGCGCTTCAATGAGCGCTTCCGCAGAAATGCCTTCGTCAAAGGCTTTACCCAGCCAACGCTGAAATACCTCAATGTGCGCTTTGATATCCGCACACGTCAGCTCACGCTGAGGCCACACTCCCGGGTTGTCCGGCTGATCGGGCAGGGTGGGGAGTGCCGTGTTGGCATACTGTTCGGGTAAAAGGTTATTCATCTACGTCACCCATAAGTAAAAGCTATCGCCATTAAAAAAGCCGGCATTCGCCGGCTTCTTATTATTCGTTGTGCGAGAGTATCGCCGGGATGGTGTCATCCTTTCGCAACGTCATAATTTCGCAGCCGTTGTCTGTGACCACAATAGTATGCTCGTACTGCGCAGACAAGCTTCTGTCTTTGGTTTTTACCGTCCAGCCATCTTTCATGGTGCGGATGCGGTAGTCGCCGGAGTTCACCATCGGTTCGATAGTAAAGGTCATGCCTTTTTGCAGCACCACGCCGCCATCGTCTGCATCGTAGTGCAGAACCTGCGGTTCTTCGTGGAAGACGCGACCAATGCCGTGACCGCAGTATTCGCGAACCACGGAAAAACCTTCCGCTTCGACAAATTTCTGAATGGCGGCACCGAGGGTACGCAGACGAATGCCTGGTTTCACCATCTTCAACGCCAGATAGAGGCTTTCTTGCGTCACACGACACAGGCGCTCGCCCAGAATGGTGGGCTTGCCGACGATAAACATTTTTGAGGTGTCGCCGTGATATTCGTCTTTAATGACGGTCACGTCGATGTTAACGATATCACCGTCCTTCAGCAGCTTCTCATCATCCGGGATGCCGTGGCAGACGACTTCATTAATAGAGATACAGACGGATTTCGGGAAGCCGTGGTAGCCCAGGCAAGCGGAAACCGCGTGCTGCTCATTAACGATATAGTCATTACAGATGCGATCCAGCTCGCCGGTGCTGACGCCCGGTTTAATGAACGGCTCGATCATTTCCAGCACTTCAGCGGCCAGACGACCGGCGACGCGCATTTTTTCAATTTCTTCAGGGGTCTTAATAGAGATAGCCATGTAATCTGTCCATCAGTGTCGATTTTTTCGACGATACTAGTCTTTGTGTTGTCAATGGTATCAGTCCCTCGCACTTGCTGCCAAATTGAGAATCAGTAACAGCACATCAGGCCAACAATTATTGGTTTCTGCCGGTGTTTTGTGGTATAAAGCGCGCCGGACTTCCGATCCATTTCGTATACACAAGATGGACCTGAAGCGACAAATCTCACTTTGTGTAATTACACACACGTATCGGCACATATTCCGGGGTGCCCCTAGGGGTCGGTAATATGGGATACGTGGAGGCATAACCCCAACATTTACTATAGAGGTTTTTACCATGGCAACTGTTTCCATGCGCGACATGCTCAAGGCTGGTGTTCACTTTGGTCACCAGACCCGTTACTGGAACCCGAAAATGAAGCCTTTCATCTTCGGCGCGCGTAACAAAGTTCACATCATCAACCTTGAGAAAACTGTACCAATGTTCAACGAAGCCCTGGCTGAGCTGAGCAAGATCTCTTCCCGTAAAGGTAAGATTCTGTTTGTTGGTACTAAACGCGCTGCAAGCGAAGCTGTGAAAGATGCTGCTAACAACTGCGACCAGTTCTTCGTGAACCATCGCTGGTTGGGCGGTATGCTGACTAACTGGAAAACTGTTCGTCAGTCCATCAAGCGCCTGAAAGATCTGGAAATCCAGTCTCAGGACGGTACTTTCGATAAGCTGACCAAAAAAGAAGCCCTGATGCGCACTCGTGAGCTGGCCAAGCTGGAAAACAGCCTGGGCGGTATCAAAGACATGGGTGGTCTGCCAGACGCTCTGTTCGTTATCGATGCTGACCACGAGCACATCGCAATTAAAGAAGCCAACAACCTGGGTATCCCGGTATTTGCTATCGTTGATACCAACTCCGATCCGGACGGTGTTGACTTCGTTATCCCGGGTAACGACGATGCAATCCGTGCTGTTACTCTGTACCTGGGTGCTGTAGCGGCAACCGTACGTGAAGGCCGTTCTCAGGATCTGGCTTCTCAAGCGGAAGAAAGCTTCGTAGAAGCTGAATAATAAGGTTCTACCCCTTATTAGTACCGTGTATGGATAGGGGCCTCTTAATGGCCCCTTTTTCACTTTTAAACCTGTTTGGTTCCATGAACCGAGCCGGTCATCTCCCGAGGATTTAAGAATGGCTGAAATTACCGCATCCCTGGTAAAAGAGCTGCGCGAACGTACTGGCGCAGGCATGATGGATTGCAAAAAAGCACTGGTTGAAGCTAACGGCGACATCGAGCTGGCAATCGAAAACATGCGTAAATCCGGCGCGATCAAAGCGGCGAAAAAAGCAGGCAACGTTGCTGCTGACGGCGTAATCCTGACCAAAATCGACGGCACCTACGGCATCATTCTGGAAGTTAACTGCCAGACTGACTTCGTAGCAAAAGACGGTGGTTTCCAGGCATTTGCTAACAAAGTTCTGGACGCTGCTATCGCTGGCAAAATCACTGACGTTGACGTTCTGAAAGCACAGTTCGAAGAAGAGCGTGTTGCGCTGGTTGCTAAAATCGGTGAGAACATCAACATCCGTCGTGTTGCTTCCATCGAAGGCGACGTACTGGGTTCTTACCAGCACGGTGCACGTATCGGTGTTCTGGTTGCTGCTAAAGGCGCTGACGAAGAGCTGGTTAAACAGCTGGCTATGCACATCGCTGCAAGCAAACCAGAATTCGTTAAGCCAGAAGACGTGTCTGCTGAAGTGGTAGAAAAAGAGTACCAGGTTCAGCTCGACATCGCTATGCAGTCTGGCAAGCCAAAAGAAATCGCAGAGAAAATGGTTGAAGGCCGCATGAAGAAATTCACCGGCGAAGTTTCTCTGACGGGTCAGCCATTCGTTATGGATCCAACCAAGTCTGTTGCTCAGCTGCTGAAAGAGCACAATGCTGACGTGACTGGTTTCATCCGCTTCGAAGTGGGCGAAGGCATCGAGAAAGTCGAAACTGACTTCGCAGCAGAAGTTGCTGCAATGTCCAAGCAGTCTTAAGGATTGCGAAGGAGCCGCCTGAGGGCGGCTTCTTTTTGCCCGTCATGTAAAAATCAGACAGAAACCCGTAGTTTCTGCACTGATAAGCGACGTACTATGTCGCCAGAATTAACCCCCATCTCAATCGTTGACAGTCTCAGGAAAGAAACATGGCTACCAATGCAAAACCCGTGTACAAACGCATTCTGCTTAAGCTTAGTGGCGAAGCGCTGCAGGGAACAGAAGGCTTCGGTATCGATGCAAGCATTCTTGACCGCATGGCACAGGAAATCAAAGAACTGGTTGAACTGGGTATCCAGGTTGGCGTGGTAATTGGCGGTGGTAATCTTTTCCGTGGCGCTGGTCTGGCGAAAGCGGGTATGAACCGTGTTGTGGGTGACCACATGGGTATGCTGGCTACCGTGATGAATGGCCTGGCAATGCGTGATGCACTTCATCGCGCCTATGTGAACGCGCGCCTGATGTCAGCTATTCCGCTGAACGGCGTGTGCGATAACTACAGCTGGGCAGAAGCGATCAGCCTGCTACGCAATAACCGCGTGGTAATTCTTTCCGCGGGTACCGGTAATCCGTTCTTTACGACCGACTCAGCAGCCTGTCTGCGCGGTATTGAAATCGAAGCCGACGTAGTATTGAAAGCAACCAAAGTGGATGGCGTGTTTACCGCCGATCCCGCAAAAGATCCTTCCGCAACGATGTACGAACAGCTGAGCTACAACGAAGTGCTGGATCAAGAGCTTAAAGTCATGGATCTTGCTGCCTTTACGCTGGCTCGTGACCACAAATTACCGATTCGTGTTTTCAACATGAATAAGCCCGGAGCACTGCGTCGCGTAGTGATGGGTGAAAAAGAAGGCACTTTGATCACGGAATAATTTCCGTTGACGATAAATACAGGTAAGATTCCGCTTTACTTTGTAGTGATTTCTTACCTCGACACGCCTCAGGCGTTGTCATGATTTAAACGCGACTATACTTAGCACACCTATAGCGGCTGTGTTGGCGGATAGTCTGCCTGAAACAAGTTTTCAAGGATTCGTAACGTGATTAGCGATATCAGAAAAGATGCTGAAGTGCGCATGGAAAAATGCGTAGAAGCCTTCAAAAACCAAATTAGCAAAGTGCGCACTGGCCGCGCTTCTCCAAGCCTGCTGGATGGCATTATCGTAGAATATTACGGTACGCCAACCCCTCTGCGTCAGCTGGCGAGCGTCACGGTAGAAGATACCCGTACGCTGAAAATCAACGTCTTTGACCGTTCTTTGGGTCCGGCTGTTGAAAAAGCGATTATGGCTTCTGATTTGGGTTTGAACCCAAGCTCAGCAGGTACAGACATTCGCGTTCCGCTTCCAGCGCTGACTGAAGAACGTCGTAAAGAGCTGATCAAAGTGGTTCGTGGTGAAGCAGAAGGCGCGCGCGTTGCCGTACGTAACGTCCGTCGTGATGCGAACGACAAAGTGAAAGCACTGCTGAAAGATAAAGAAATCAGCGAAGATGACGATCGCCGTTCTCAGGACGACGTGCAGAAACTGACTGACGCAGCCATCAAAAAACTTGATGCGGCGCTGGCAGATAAAGAAGCGGAACTGATGCAGTTCTGATTTCTGTCGTAATCTGATAAACGCCGTTCAGAAAGTCCATGTGACTTTGCTGGCGGCGTTTTGCTTTTATATGGTTTAACTATCTCCCGGGCATCTCATGAAGCATTTAACTCTCCTCGGCTCGACCGGCTCGATTGGTTGCAGCACTCTCGACGTTGTTCGCCATAATCCTGAAAAATACACGGTGACCGCCCTTGTGGCCGGGAAGAACGTGCAGCGCATGGTTGAACAATGTCTTGAGTTTTCTCCCCGTTATGCGGTGATGGATGACGAGGAAAGTGCTCGCCAGGTTAAAGTGTTGCTGGCGGGGCAGGGAAGTGCTACGGAAGTCATGAGCGGGCGACAAGCCGCTTGTGATATGGCTGCGCTGGATGACGTCGATCAGGTGATGGCGGCGATTGTTGGTGCGGCAGGCCTTTTGCCTACGCTCGCAGCAATTGACGCGGGGAAAACCGTTTTACTGGCAAATAAAGAAGCGTTAGTAACATGCGGACGCCTCTTTATGGACGCCGTAAAACAGCGAGGGGCGCGACTTTTACCGGTAGATAGCGAACATAACGCGATTTTTCAGAGTTTACCGCAACCTTTCCAGGAAAACCTGGGGTACGCTTCCCTTGAGCAAAATGGCGTTTTGTCAGTTTTGCTCACCGGGTCTGGTGGCCCGTTCCGTGAAACGCCTTTGTCTGAACTGGTCTCAATGACGCCCGATCAGGCATGCCGTCATCCGAACTGGTCAATGGGGCGAAAAATCTCTGTCGACTCGGCCACCATGATGAATAAAGGTCTGGAATACATTGAAGCTCGCTGGCTGTTTAACGCGTCCGCAAAACAGATGGAAGTGTTGATTCACCCGCAGTCGGTGATCCACTCTATGGTGCGCTATCAGGATGGCAGCGTAATTGCGCAGTTGGGTGAACCGGATATGCGCACGCCAATCGCGCATTCGATGGCGTGGCCAAACCGTGTGATGTCGGGGGCAAAGCCACTCGATTTCTGCAAGCTGAGTGCACTCACCTTCAGCGAACCTGACTACGACCGTTACCCTTGTCTGAAGCTGGCGATGAATGCTTTTGATCAGGGACAAGCGGCAACGACAGCACTGAACGCAGCCAACGAAATTACGGTTGAAGCATTTCTGAAACAGCAGATCCGCTTTACGGATATTGCGGCGCTCAATCTATCGGTTCTTGAAAAGATGGATTTACGGGAACCGCAGAGCGTTGAGGAGGTGCTGGCCGTCGATTTACAGGCTCGCATGGCTGCGCGTAAAGCGGTGACGCATCTCGCAAGCTGGTGATAATCCACCGACTCGTGCTTGTGTTGTTTGTTAGCGTTAGGCTTCAGTGATATAGTCTGCGCCACCTGATCGCAGGTATTTGGCTTTAAGTGGTCAGGTAAGCCGTGGTTAGACACGGCTTTTTTATGTAATGGCTTCAGTATTCCTGAGTACCGTAAAATCCTTTCAGGGACTAAAAACGCGTTATGTTGTCTGCGAATCAACCAATAAGCGAAAACTTGCCCGCTCATGGCTGTCGTCATGTAGCAATCATTATGGATGGCAACGGCCGCTGGGCGAAAAGACAAGGGAAGATACGAGCCTTTGGGCATAAAGCTGGGGCGAAATCTGTTCGTCGCGCCGTTTCATTTGCCGCCAATAACGGCATTGATGCGTTAACGCTCTATGCTTTTAGCAGTGAAAACTGGAATCGACCTCCGCAGGAAGTGACTGCGTTGATGGAGTTGTTTGTGTGGGCGCTCGACAGCGAAGTCAAAAGCCTCCACCGCCACAACGTTCGCTTGCGCATTATTGGCGATACCAGTCGTTTTAACTCACGTTTGCAGGAACGTATTCGCAAAGCGGAAGCGGTGACCGAAAATAATACAGGTCTGACGCTCAATATCGCTGCGAACTACGGCGGACGCTGGGATATTATCCAGGGCGTTCGGCATCTCGCCGAGCAAGTTCAGGAAGGGCTGTTAAGACCCGACCAAATTGATGAAGAGGCGCTGGGTCAGCAAATCTGCATGAATGAACTCGCACCCGTGGATTTGGTAATTAGGACAGGGGGAGAACACCGCATTAGTAACTTTTTGCTTTGGCAAATTGCCTATGCCGAACTTTACTTTACGGATGTGCTCTGGCCCGATTTTGATGAACAAGACTTTGAAGGTGCGCTTTATGCCTTTGCCAATCGTGAGCGTCGCTTCGGCGGTACTGAGCCAGGCGCTGAAAAAGTCTGATGGGGGTAGCTTTTGCTGAAGTATCGCCTGATTTCCGCTTTTGTATTAATACCCATCGTCATTGCGGCGCTGTTTTTACTGCCCCCGGTGGGATTTGCTATTGTCACGCTGGTGGTGTGTATGCTCGCCGCGTGGGAATGGGGACAGCTTAGCGGCTTTACCTCGCGCACTCAGCGAGTATGGCTGGCGGTGCTCTGTGGCCTGTTATTGGCCCTGATGCTGTTTATGTTGCCCGAGTATCATCACGATATTCATCAGCCGCTGGTGGCAGGTTCCCTATGGGCCTCACTGGGTTGGTGGATTGGCGCGTTGCTGCTGGTTCTTTTCTATCCCGAGTCTGCAGCTATCTGGCGCAACTCTAAAACGCTACGTCTGATTTTCGGCCTGCTCACTATTATTCCATTTTTCTGGGGTATGCTCGTGTTGCGCGCCTGGCATTATGACGAAAACCACTACAGCGGTGCGTTGTGGCTGCTTTATGTCATGATTCTCGTCTGGGGTGCTGACTCTGGTGCCTATATGTTTGGTAAACTGTTTGGCAAACATAAACTGGCACCAAAAGTTTCGCCTGGTAAGACCTGGCAGGGGTTCATCGGCGGTCTGTTTACAGCAGCGATTATCTCCTGGGGATATGGTGTCTGGGCAAATCTGGACGTTGCACCGACAACGTTGCTGGTGTGCTCTATTTTTGCTGCGTTGGCATCCGTATTAGGTGATTTGACCGAAAGTATGTTCAAGCGTGAAGCAGGGATTAAAGACAGCGGTCACCTCATTCCAGGACATGGTGGAATACTGGACCGTATTGATAGCCTGACGGCTGCGGTTCCTGTGTTTGCATGCCTGTTGTTTCTGGTATTCGGGACGATTTAACGGAAGGTTTTATGCTGAGCATTCTCTGGAATCTGGCGGCGTTCATAGTTGCACTGGGTGTACTGATTACCGTGCATGAATTTGGCCATTTCTGGGTTGCCCGGCGCTGCGGAGTTCGGGTCGAGCGTTTCTCTATTGGCTTTGGTAAATCGTTGTGGCGCCGTACCGATCGCCATGGCACTGAGTTTGTCATCGCGCTGATCCCTCTTGGCGGTTACGTCAAAATGCTTGATGAACGCGTAGAATCTGTTGCGCCTGAAATGCGACACTACGCGTTCAACAACAAAACAGTGAGCCAACGCGCCGCTATCATCGCTGCCGGCCCGGTAGCCAATTTCATCTTTGCTGTCTTCGCTTATTGGCTGGTGTTTATCATCGGAGTCCCTGGTGTTCGCCCGGTTGTTGGTGAAATTACCGCCAACTCCATCGCAGCAACAGCGCAAATTACGCCAGGCATGGAACTTAAAGCGATCGATGGCATCGAAACCCCTGATTGGGATGCCGTTAGGCTGCAGTTGGTCTCTAAGATTGGCGATGAAAAAGCCTTAGTTAGCGTCTCGCCAGTGGGTGAGAGTCAGCGTCAGGAAAAAATTCTTGATTTGCGTCAGTGGGCTTTTGAGCCAGACAAAGAAGATCCCGTTGCTGCGCTGGGTATTCGTCCGCGTGGTGCGCAGATTGAGCCAGTGTTAGCCGAAGTGCAGGATGATTCAGCAGCACGTAAAGCAGGTTTGCAAGCGGGCGACAGGATCGTTAAAGTCGATGGTCAGCCTTTAACGCAATGGATGACCTTTGTTAATCTGGTGCGCGATAATCCCGGCACACCGTTAGCGCTGGAAGTTGAAAGGCAGGGGAGTCCGCTCTCTTTGACGCTGATTCCGGATACCAAACCGGGCGGTGGCAAGGCTGAGGGGTTTGCTGGCGTAGTGCCAAAAGTGATCCCATTGCCTGATGAGTACAAGACAATACGCCAGTATGGGCCGTTTAGCGCAATCGTTGAAGCCACGGATAAAACATGGCAATTGATGAAGCTTACGGTCACTATGTTGGGGAAATTGATAACTGGTGACGTAAAACTGAACAACCTCAGTGGGCCGATTTCTATCGCCCAAGGGGCTGGGATGTCAGCGGAATTCGGGGTGATTTACTATCTCATGTTTCTCGCGCTCATAAGCGTGAACCTCGGGATAATCAACCTGTTCCCGCTTCCCGTTTTAGATGGGGGGCACCTGCTGTTTTTAGCGATTGAAAAGCTAAAAGGCGGACCAGTATCCGAGCGAGTTCAAGACTTTAGTTATCGCATTGGCTCGATATTGCTGGTGCTGTTAATGGGGCTTGCACTTTTCAATGATTTCTCTCGGTTGTAAGAGAGAGTGTTAGGAAGAACGCATAATAACGATGGCGATGAAAAAGTTGCTCATAGCGTCGCTGCTGTTTAGCAGCGCGACCGTATACGGTGCTGAAGGTTTCGTAGTGAAGGATATTCATTTCGAAGGTCTTCAGCGTGTCGCCGTTGGTGCGGCCCTCCTCAGCATGCCAGTTCGCCAGGGCGACACGGTTAATGATGAAGATATCAGTAATACCATTCGCGCATTGTTTGCCACTGGCAACTTTGAGGATGTCCGCGTCCTTCGCGATGGTGATACGCTGCTGGTACAGGTGAAGGAACGCCCAACGATTGCCAGTATCACTTTCTCCGGTAATAAGTCGGTTAAAGACGATATGCTCAAGCAAAACCTTGAAGCATCGGGTGTTCGTGTCGGGGAATCTCTTGACCGCACCACCCTGTCTGATATCGAAAAAGGACTGGAAGATTTCTACTATAGCGTCGGCAAATACAGCGCGAGCGTAAAAGCCGTTGTCACACCGCTGCCGCGTAACCGTGTCGATCTGAAGCTCGTCTTCCAGGAAGGCGTTTCCGCGAAAATCCAGCAGATCAATATCGTGGGTAACCACGCGTTCAGTACGGACGAATTGATCTCTACGTTCCAGCTCCGCGACGAAGTGCCGTGGTGGAACGTGGTTGGCGATCGTAAATATCAGAAGCAAAAGCTGGCCGGCGACCTTGAAACCCTCCGTAGCTACTATCTGGATCGTGGTTACGCCCGTTTCAATATCGACTCGACTCAGGTCAGTCTGACTCCGGACAAAAAAGGTATCTACATTACGGTAAACATCACTGAAGGCGATCAATATAAGCTTTCAGGTGTTGAAGTCAGTGGAAACCTGGCGGGTCATTCTGCAGAAATTGAGAGCCTGACCAAACTTCAGCCGGGTGAGCTGTATAGCGGCGCAAAAGTGACCAAAATGGAAGACGGCATTAAAAAGCTGCTCGGCCGTTACGGTTATGCTTATCCGCGCGTACAAACGCAGCCTGAGATCAATGATACGGACAAAACCGTTAAACTTCGCGTAAACGTTGATGCGGGCAACCGTTTCTACGTGCGTAAAATTCGCTTTGAAGGTAACGATACCTCTAAAGACTCCGTACTTCGCCGCGAAATGCGTCAGATGGAAGGCGCGTGGTTAGGTAGCGACCTGGTCGATCAGGGTAAAGAGCGTCTGAACCGTCTGGGCTATTTCGAAACGGTTGATACGGATACCCAGCGTGTTGCGGGCAGTCCTGATCAGGTAGACGTTGTTTACAAGGTCAAAGAGCGTAACACCGGTAGCTTCAACTTTGGTGTCGGTTACGGCACAGAAAGTGGCGTGAGCTTCCAGGTTGGCGTTCAGCAGGATAACTGGTTAGGTACTGGCTATTCCGTTGGTATCAACGGAACCAAAAACGATTACCAGACGTACTCTGAATTCTCGGTGACTAACCCTTACTTTACTGTTGATGGTGTGAGTCTTGGCGGTCGTATTTTCTATAACGACTTTAAAGCTGACGATGCGGATCTGTCTTCGTACACCAACAAAAGCTATGGTGTAGACGGAACGCTTGGCTTCCCGATTAACGAATATAACACCCTGCGTGCTGGCTTAGGATACGTGCATAACGACCTGTCCAATATGCAACCGCAGGTGGCGATGTGGCGTTATCTGGACTCAATCGGTCAAACAGCAAGTAAATCCAGCGACAATAATGGCTTTGCTGCAGATGATTTCACCTTTAACTATGGCTGGACGTATAACCGTCTTGACCGTGGTTTCTTCCCAACGGAAGGTTCTCGCGTCAACCTGAACGGTAAAGTCACCGTGCCGGGTTCCGACAACGAGTTCTATAAATTGACGCTTGATACCGCATCCTATTTCCCGATCGATGACGATCATAAATGGGTGGTTCTGGGTCGTACGCGTTGGGGTTATGGTGACGGTTTAGGTAGCAAAGAGCTGCCATTCTACGAAAACTTCTATGCCGGCGGTTCCAGCACAGTGCGCGGCTTCCAGTCCAATAACATTGGTCCGAAAGCGGTGTATTACGGCGGTAATGACAAAGATAACTGTAATAAGACATCTTCCAGTGAAGTATGTAGTTCTGATGACGCAGTAGGCGGTAACGCCATGGGTGTCGCCAGCCTGGAAATAATCACACCTACGCCGTTTATCAGTGACAAGTATGCGAACTCTGTACGTACTTCGTTCTTCTGGGATGCGGGTACGGTATGGGATACCAACTGGGAAAACACTGCGCAGATGAAAGCAGCTGGTGTGCCAGACTATAGCGATCCGAGCAACATTCGCATGTCTGCAGGTATCGCATTACAATGGATGTCACCGTTGGGGCCGTTGGTCTTCTCTTACGCCCAACCGTTTAAGAAATACGATGGAGACAAAGCGGAGCAGTTCCAGTTTAACATTGGTAAAACCTGGTAATAATCCGCAGCAATGGAATGCGTTTGCAGTGTAGCGCTGACAACCGGCGATCGAATAGACGATCGCCTTGCCACGCAAAGAACGGTACCTTTGGGTGCCAATGGGATGGTAAGGAGTTTATTGTGAAAAAGTGGTTATTAGCGGCAGGTCTTGGTTTGGCGATGGTGACTTCTGCTCAGGCAGCGGACAAAATTGCAATCGTCAACATGGGCAATCTGTTCCAGCAAGTTGCACAGAAAACCGGTGTTTCTGCAACACTGGAAAATGAATTCAAAGGCCGTGCTAGCGAGCTGCAAGGTATGGAAAGCGACCTTCAGTCCAAAATGCAGCGTCTGCAGCGTGATGGTTCTACCATGAAAGCAAGCGATCGCAGCAAGCTGGAAAAAGACGTGATGGCACAGCGCCAGACCTTCTCTCAGAAAGCGCAGGCTTTCGAGCAGGATCGTCAGCGTCGCTCTAACGAAGAACGTGGCAAACTGGTCACTCGTATCCAGTCTGCGGTGAAATCCGTAGCGGCCGATCAGAGTATCGATCTGGTTGTTGACGCGAATGCCGTTGCTTTCAATAGCAAAGATGTTAAAGACATCACTGCAGATGTACTGAAACAGGTTAAATAAGTAATGCCTTCTATTCGACTGGCTGATCTAGCTCAGCAGTTGGATGCAGAATTACACGGTGATGGCGATATCGTCATCACCGCTGTTGCGTCCATGCAATCTGCTAAAACAGGCAATATTACGTTCATCGTAAGCCCTAAGTACCGTGAACACCTGGCCCAATGCCAGGCGTCTGCTGTGGTATTAACACAGGACGACCTTCCTTTTGCCACAGGCGCAGCGCTGGTAGTGAAAAATCCCTACCTGACTTACGCGCGCATGGCTCAGATTTTGGATACCACGCCGCAGCCGGCACAGAACATTGCACCAAGTGCAGCGATCGATTCAACGGCAAAGCTGGGTAGCAACGTATCAATTGGTGCGAACGCCGTCATCGAGTCCGATGCTGTTTTGGGTGATAACGTGGTGATCGGTGCGGGTTGCTTCGTTGGCAAACACACTAAAATTGGTGCAGGCACCCGCTTGTGGGCCAATGTCACCGTTTATCATGAAATTGAGATTGGCGAAAACTGCCTGATCCAGTCCGGTACCGTAATCGGTTCGGATGGTTTTGGCTATGCTAACGATCGTGGTAATTGGATCAAGATCCCTCAGCTAGGTCGCGTGATTATCGGCGATCGTGTTGAGATCGGTGCATGTACGACGATCGACCGCGGTGCGCTCGACGACACCCTTATTGGTAATGGTGTTATCATCGATAACCAATGTCAGATTGCGCATAACGTCGTGATTGGCGACAATACCGCAGTTGCGGGCGGCGTAATCATGGCAGGCAGCCTGAAAATTGGCCGCTACTGCATGATCGGTGGAGCCAGCGTGATCAATGGCCATATGGAAATATGCGACAAAGTCACGGTGACAGGCATGGGTATGGTGATGCGTCCTATCACTGAACCTGGTGTTTACTCCTCCGGTATTCCGCTGCAACCGAATAAGATGTGGCGTAAAACCGCAGCTCTGGTGATGAATATTGATGATATGAGTAAGCGCCTCAAGTCTATTGAGCGCAAAATCAATCAACAAGACTAAGCGTTCATCCTTTAACGCTAAATTTCCCGGCCTGTCGGCTTTCTTATAATCCGGCAGGCCGTGTTATTATTGCTATTCAGTACATTTTGACAGGAAGAGTATTTTGACTACCGACACTCATACTCTGCATATTGAAGAGATTTTAGAACTTCTGCCGCACCGCTACCCGTTTTTGCTGGTAGATCGTGTGCTGGATTTTGAAGAAGGTCGTTTTCTGCGCGCAGTGAAAAATGTTTCAGTAAATGAGCCATTCTTCCAGGGACATTTCCCTGGTAAGCCTATCTTCCCGGGTGTTTTGATCCTGGAAGCCATGGCACAGGCAACGGGTATTCTCGCGTTTAAAAGCGTGGGTAAACTTGAGCCTGGTGAGTTGTATTACTTCGCGGGTATTGATGAAGCGCGCTTTAAGCGCCCAGTCGTACCTGGTGATCAGATGATCATGGAAGTGACTTTTGAAAAAACGCGCCGTGGACTGACGCGCTTCAAAGGCGTTGCTTTAGTTGACGGCAAAGTGGTTTGTGAAGCTACCATGATGTGTGCGCGTAGCCGGGAGGCCTGATACGTGATTGATAAAACCGCCTTTATTCATCCAACTGCCATTGTGGAAGAGGGTGCCATTATTGGTGCTAACGCTCACATTGGCCCATTCTGTATTGTTGGACCCCATGTCGTAATTGGTGAGGGTACCGTACTGAAATCTCACGTCGTCGTGAATGGTCATACGACCATGGGTCGCGATAATGAGATCTATCAGTTCGCCTCCATCGGCGAAGTCAACCAGGATCTGAAGTATGCTGGTGAGCCGACCCGTCTGGAAATCGGCGATCGTAACCGCATTCGCGAAAGCGTCACCATTCATCGTGGCACAGTACAGGGTGGTGGATTGACGAAGGTGGGCAGCGACAACCTCTTTATGGTCAATGCGCATATTGCGCACGACTGTACAGTGGGTAGCCGTTGTATCCTCGCCAACAACGCAACGCTGGCGGGGCACGTATCGGTTGATGATTTCGCGATCATTGGCGGCATGACGGCAGTCCATCAGTTCTGTATTATTGGTGCGCACGTCATGGTCGGCGGTTGCTCCGGTGTCGCGCAAGACGTTCCACCGTATGTGATTGCGCAGGGTAACCACGCCACACCTTTTGGCGTTAACATTGAAGGCCTCAAGCGTCGTGGATTTAGCCGCGAAGCAATTACAGCGATCCGCAACGCGTACAAATTGATGTACCGTAGCGGCAAAACGCTCGAAGAGGCTAAGCCAGAAGTGGCTGCGCTGGCAGAACAGTACCCAGAGGTCAAAGCGTTCACTGAGTTCTTTGAACGCTCGACTCGAGGTCTGATTCGTTAATGGTCGACAACCGTCCACTAACGATTGCCCTGGTCGCCGGAGAAACCTCCGGCGATATTCTTGGTGCAGGTCTCATCCGGGCACTCAAGGCTCGTGTACCGAATGCTCGCTTTGTGGGCGTTGCTGGCCCGCTGATGCAGGCCGAAGGCTGTGAAGCCTGGTACGAAATGGAAGAGCTCGCGGTAATGGGCATTGTTGAAGTGCTGGGGCGTTTACGCCGTTTGCTGCATATTCGCGCCGATCTCACGCGTCGTTTTACCGATCTTAAGCCCGATGTTTTTGTTGGCATTGATGCGCCTGATTTCAATATCACCCTCGAAGGCAACCTGAAAAAACAGGGTATTAAAACTGTTCACTACGTCAGCCCGTCCGTCTGGGCATGGCGACAGAAACGTGTTTTCAAAATAGGCAGATCCACCGATATGGTGCTGGCTTTTCTGCCTTTCGAAAAAGCGTTTTATGACAGATTCAATGTGCCATGCCGTTTTATCGGGCACACCATGGCCGATGCCATGCCGCTTGATCCGGATAAAAATGCTGCACGAGATACTCTTGGCATCCCGCATGACGCTCACTGTCTGGCTCTTTTGCCGGGTAGCCGTGGCGCAGAAGTCGAAATGCTTAGCGCTGATTTCCTGAAGACCGCGCAAATTCTTCGCCAGACATATCCCGATCTGGAAGTGGTTGTGCCGCTCGTGAATGCCAAACGCCGTGAGCAGTTTGAGCGCATCAAAGCGGAAGTCGCGCCTGACCTGCACATTCACCTTCTGGATGGCAAAGGACGTGAAGCCATGGTGGCGAGTGATGCCGCATTGCTGGCGTCCGGAACGGCTGCGCTGGAATGCATGTTGGCAAAATGCCCAATGGTTGTGGGTTATCGCATGAAGCCATTTACCTTCTGGCTGGCGAAGCGTCTGGTCAAAACGGATTATGTTTCATTGCCTAATCTGCTGGCAGGCCGAGAGTTAGTCAAAGAGCTGTTGCAGGATGAGTGTCAGCCTCAGGCATTAGCCGATGCGCTGTTGCCCTTACTGGCAGACGGTAAAACCCGTCATCAAATGCACGACACCTTCCGTGAACTGCATCAGCAGATCCGCTGTAACGCCGATGAGCAAGCAGCAGATGCCGTGATGGAGTTAGCGCAATGCTAGAGTTTGTTTACCCACATACGCACCTTGTTGCGGGTGTGGATGAGGTCGGACGCGGGCCATTGGTGGGTGCCGTTGTCACTGCAGCGGTCATTCTGGACCCTGCTCGCCCGATCGTAGGGCTGAATGATTCGAAGAAACTGTCTGAAAAACGCCGTCTGGCGCTCTATGATGAAATCAAAGAAAAAGCACTGGCGTGGAGTTTAGGCCGCGCAGAGCCCGAAGAGATTGACGAGCTGAACATTCTTCACGCCACCATGTTGGCGATGCAGCGGGCTGTCGCCGGGCTGAAAATCGTACCAGAATATGTGCTGATCGACGGTAATCGCTGCCCTGCTCTGCCGATGCGCTCATTGGCGGTGGTGAAAGGGGATAGTCGTGTGGCCGAGATCAGCGCAGCGTCCATCATTGCCAAAGTGACACGCGATGCCGAAATGGCGGCGCTGGATCTTTCATATCCTCAGTATGGTTTCGCCCAGCACAAGGGATATCCAACCGCTTTCCATCTGGAGAGACTGTCTGAGCATGGTCCAACTGAACATCATCGACGCAGTTTTGGTCCGGTGAAACGCGCACTGGGACTGGTGTGCTGAATCAATACGTAAGCAACTAAGTCACGCGGAATCTGAAGATGGCTGAACCACGTTTCGTACACCTGCGGGTGCATAGCGACTACTCCATGATTGATGGGCTGGCGAAGACCGGGCCGCTGGTAAAAAAGGCAGCGGCTCTTGGCATGCCTGCGCTGGCGATCACGGATTTCACCAACCTGTGTGGTCTGGTTAAGTTCTATGGCGCGGCGCATGGCGCGGGCCTTAAGCCGATTATCGGTGCGGATTTTCACGTTCAGAGCGAGTTGCTCGGCGATGAAATGACGCAAATTTCCGTTCTGGCGATGAACAATACAGGCTATCAAAATCTGACGTTGCTGATTTCCCGTGCCTATCAGCGGGGCTATGGCGCGGCGGGGCCATGGATCGACAGGGACTGGCTTGCAGAACTCAATGAAGGTTTGCTGCTGATTTCTGGCGGTCGAATGGGTGATGTCGGTAAAAGTCTGATACGCGGCAACAATATTCTGGTTGAGCAATGCGTGGCGTTTTATGAAGAATACTTCCCGGATCGTTTTTATCTGGAGCTGATTCGCACAGGTCGTCCCGATGAAGAAAACTATCTGCATGCGGCAGTCGCGCTTGCTGAACAGCGCGGTCTGCCGGTCGTCGCGACCAATGATGTACGGTTTATTAACGCTGAAGACTTTGATGCGCACGAAATCCGTGTTGCCATTCATGACGGCTTTACGCTCGACGATCCAAAACGCCCGCGCCACTATTCCACGCAGCAATATATGCGCTCTGAAGATGAGATGTGCGAGCTGTTTGCTGATATTCCGGAAGCGCTGGAAAACAGTGTGGAAATTGCAAGGCGTTGCAACGTTACTGTCCGTTTAGGTGAATATTTTTTGCCGCAGTTCCCAACCGGCGAGATGAGTACGGAAGATTTTCTGGTCCTCAAATCGAAAGAAGGTCTGGAAGATCGTCTGGAATTTTTGTTCCCGGATGAAGCCGAGCGCAACGAGAAGCGCCCGCCTTATGATGAGCGCCTGGACATTGAACTACAGGTTATCAACCAGATGGGGTTCCCGGGCTACTTCCTGATCGTGATGGAATTTATCCAGTGGTCGAAGGACAACGGCGTACCTGTGGGGCCTGGCCGTGGTTCGGGTGCGGGTTCGCTTGTGGCTTACGCGTTGAAAATTACCGACCTTGACCCGCTGGAATTTGACCTGCTGTTCGAACGTTTCCTCAACCCAGAACGTGTCTCAATGCCTGACTTCGACGTTGACTTCTGCATGGAGAAACGCGACCAGGTTATTGATCACGTTGCAGAAATGTACGGTCGTGATGCGGTATCACAGATCATTACTTTCGGGACGATGGCGGCAAAAGCGGTTATCCGTGACGTGGGCCGCGTGCTGGGTCACCCGTATGGCTTTGTGGATCGCATCTCAAAACTGGTGCCGCCCGATCCGGGCATGACGCTGGCAAAAGCGTTCGAAGCCGAGCCACAACTGCCGGAAATCTACGAAGCAGACGAAGAAGTTAAAGCGCTTATCGACATGGCGCGCAAGCTTGAAGGCGTCACGCGTAACGCCGGTAAACACGCCGGTGGCGTGGTTATCGCGCCGACTAAAATTACCGATTTTGCGCCGTTATATTGTGATGAATCAGGTCAGCATCCTGTTACACAGTTCGACAAGAATGACGTGGAGTACGCTGGCCTGGTGAAGTTTGACTTCCTTGGTTTGCGAACACTCACTATCATTGACTGGGCGTTGAAGATGATCAACCCGCGTCGGGCCAAACAGGGCCTGGAGCCGATTGACATCGCTGCGATTCCGCTTGATGACAAAAAAAGTTTCGACATGCTGCAGCGCTCGGAAACCACAGCGGTATTCCAGCTTGAATCGCGCGGCATGAAAGACTTGATTAAACGTCTTCAGCCTGACTGCTTTGAAGACATGATCGCACTTGTGGCGTTGTTCCGTCCTGGCCCATTGCAGTCGGGCATGGTTGATAACTTTATTGACCGTAAGCACGGGCGTGAAGAGATTTCCTACCCTGATGTGCAGTGGCAGCATGATTGCCTGAAACCGGTGCTTGAGCCTACCTACGGCATTATCCTGTATCAGGAACAGGTTATGCAGATTGCTCAGGAGCTTTCGGGATATACCCTTGGCGGCGCTGATATGTTGCGTCGTGCGATGGGTAAGAAAAAACCGGAAGAGATGGCCAAGCAGCGCGGCACCTTTGAGGATGGCGCGAAGAAAAACGGCATTGATGGTGAACTGGCGATAAAAATCTTTGACCTGGTAGAGAAATTCGCAGGTTACGGATTTAACAAATCGCACTCAGCGGCTTACGCCCTGGTGTCCTATCAAACGCTGTGGTTGAAAGCGCACTACCCGGCAGAATTTATGGCGGCTGTGATGACTGCCGACATGGATAACACCGAGAAGGTGGTCGGCCTGGTGGATGAATGCTGGCGAATGGGGCTGAAAATCCTGCCGCCGGATATCAATGCCGGGATGTACCATTTCCACGTTAACGATGACGGTGAAATTGTTTACGGCATTGGGGCTATCAAAGGTGTGGGCGAAGGCCCTATCGAAGCGATTCTGGAAGCGCGTAATAATGGCGGCTACTTCCGTGAGCTTTTCGACTTATGTGCGCGGACTGACACCAAAAAGCTGAACCGTCGTGTGCTGGAAAAACTGATCATGTCAGGGGCATTTGATCGCCTCGGCCCGCATCGCGCAGCGCTGATGAATTCTCTCGGTGAGGCGTTGAAAGCGGCCGATCAGCACGCTAAAGCGGAAGCAATTGGTCAGGCCGATATGTTTGGTGTGCTGGCCGATGAGCCAGAACAAATTGAACAATCGTATGCCAACTGCCAGCCATGGCCAGAACACACGGTGCTGGAAGGGGAGCGTGAAACGTTAGGTTTGTACCTGACGGGACACCCAATCAACCAGTATCTGAAAGAAATTGAGCGCTATGTCGGAGGCAACAGGCTAAAAGACATGCATCCAACTGAACGTGGTAAAATGACCACGGCAGCGGGGCTCGTCATTGCAGCGCGGGTTATGGTCACCAAGCGCGGTAATCGCATCGGTATCTGTACGTTGGATGACCGTTCCGGGCGGCTGGAGGTGATGTTATTCACCGAAGCGCTGGAAAAATACCAGCATTTGCTGGAAAACGACCGCATACTTATCGTCAGCGGACAGGTCAGCTTTGATGACTTCAGCGGCGGGCTTAAAATGATGGCCCGTGAAGTGATGGATATTGACGAAGCCCGGGAAAAATATGCTCGCGGGCTTGCTATCTCGCTGACGGACAGGCAAATTGATGACCAGCTTTTAAACCGACTCCGTCAGTCTCTGGAACCCCATCGTTCGGGGACCATTCCAGTACATCTCTATTATCAGAGGGCGGATGCACGCGCGCGGTTGCGCTTTGGTGCAACGTGGCGTGTCTCTCCGAGCGATCGTTTACTCAACGATCTCCGTGGCCTTATTGGTTCGGAGCAGGTGGAACTGGAGTTTGACTAATACAGGAATACTATGAGTCTGAATTTCCTTGATTTCGAACAGCCGATTGCGGAGCTGGAAGCGAAAATCGATTCTCTGACCGCGGTGAGCCGTCAGGATGAAAAACTGGATATTAACATCGACGAAGAAGTGCATCGTCTGCGTGAAAAAAGCGTAGAACTGACGCGCAAAATCTTTGCCGATCTCGGCGCATGGCAGATTGCCCAGTTGGCACGTCATCCACAGCGTCCGTACACCCTGGATTATGTCCGCCTGGCGTTTGATGAATTTGACGAACTGGCAGGCGATCGCGCTTATGCTGACGACAAAGCCATTGTCGGCGGCATAGCGCGTCTTGATGGTCGCCCGGTGATGATTATTGGTCATCAGAAGGGCCGTGAGACCAAAGAGAAAATCCGTCGCAACTTTGGTATGCCAGCGCCAGAAGGTTACCGTAAGGCACTGCGCCTGATGGAAATGGCTGAGCGCTTCAACATGCCGATCGTGACCTTTATCGACACGCCGGGTGCATACCCGGGTGTCGGTGCAGAAGAACGCGGCCAGTCTGAAGCTATCGCTCGCAACCTGCGTGAAATGTCTCGCCTGACGGTACCGGTAATCTGTACTGTGATTGGTGAAGGCGGTTCCGGTGGTGCACTGGCGATCGGCGTGGGTGATAAAGTGAATATGCTGCAGTACAGCACCTATTCCGTTATCTCTCCTGAAGGCTGTGCGTCTATTCTGTGGAAAAGCGCCGATAAAGCGCCGTTGGCCGCAGAAGCGATGGGTATCACAGCGCCGCGTCTGAAAGAATTGAAACTGATCGACACCGTGATCCCTGAACCACTGGGCGGTGCGCACCGTAAGCCGGAAGTGATCGCCGGTTCCCTTAAAGCGCAGTTGCTGGCCGATCTGGCCGATCTCGATGTGCTGAGCAAAGAAGATTTGCTCAACCGTCGCTATCAACGTCTGATGAACTACGGTTACGCATAAGCGTCACATTTGTCTTAAAAGCCGCACATTGTTGCGGCTTTTTTTATGTCTGCCGTTTAACTTAACTATCCTTATTGAATGTTTTTCAAGGAGGTAGACCGTGAACATCATTGCCATTATGGGGCCGCACGGCGTCTTTTATAAAGATGAGCCCATCAAGGAGCTGGAGCAGGCGTTGCAGGCGCGTGGATATCAACTTATCTGGCCGCACAACAATGCCGATCTGCTGAAGTTTATCGAGCACAATCCACGTATCTGTGGCGTGATTTTTGACTGGGATGAGTACGATCTCGAACTGTGCAGCGATATCAATCAGCTGAATGAATACCTGCCGCTGTACGCTTTCATCAACACGCATTCGACGATGGACGTCAGTGCCCACGATATGCGTATGGCGCTGTGGTTTTTTGAATACGCATTGGGCGCTGCAGAAGATATTGCGACCCGCATTCAGCAATACACTCGCGAATATCTCGACAATATTACCCCGCCGTTCACCCGCGCGCTTTTCACCTACGTTCAGGAAGGCAAATACACGTTTTGCACGCCGGGGCATATGGCGGGAACCGCTTACCAGAAAAGCCCGGTGGGTTGCCTTTTTTACGATTTTTTTGGTGGGAATACGCTCAAAGCCGACGTGTCGATTTCGGTGACGGAACTTGGCTCGCTGCTTGATCATACGGGCCCGCACCTCGAGGCCGAAGAGTACATCGCACGTACTTTTGGTGCGGAGCAGAGTTATATGGTGACAAACGGCACGTCGACTTCAAACAAGATTGTCGGGATGTATGCCGCCCCCGTTGGCAGTACGCTGCTGATTGACCGTAACTGCCACAAATCACTGGCGCATTTATTGATGATGAGTGATGTTGTGCCGATCTGGCTCTCGCCAACGCGAAATGCGCTGGGGATTCTGGGCGGGATCCCTCGCCGTGAATTCTCCCGGAGCGCCATAGAACATAAAGTTGCCGCTGTTCCTGATGCAAGCTGGCCGGTTCACGCGGTGATTACTAACTCGACGTATGATGGCCTGTTGTATAACACCAACTGGATCAAGCAGACCCTCGATGTACCGTCGATTCATTTCGATTCTGCATGGGTACCCTATACCAATTTCCATCCGATTTATGCCGGTAAAAGCGGTATGAGCGGCGAACGGGTGCCGGGCAAAGTCTTCTTCGAGACGCAATCGACGCACAAAATGCTGGCCGCTTTATCTCAGGCATCGTTAATCCATATTAAGGGTGAATACGACGAAGAGACGTTCAACGAAGCTTATATGATGCACACCACCACCTCGCCGAGTTATCCATTAGTCGCATCAATTGAAACGGCAGCGGCTATGCTGCGCGGTAATCCGGGTAAACGCCTGATTAATCGCTCGGTGGAGCGGGCGCTTCATTTTCGTAAAGAAGTTCAGCGCCTGAAAGATGAAGCCGACGGATGGTTCTTCGATATCTGGCAACCGGAAGAGATCGATGAGGCAGAATGCTGGTCTGTCGCGCCTGGCGAGAGCTGGCATGGTTTCAGAGACGCTGACGCGGATCATATGTTTCTTGATCCGGTCAAAGTCACCATTCTGACGCCGGGGATGGATGAACAGGGAATCATGAGTGATGAAGGGATTCCGGCAGCGCTGGTGGCAAAATTTCTGGACGAACGCGGCGTCGTGGTGGAGAAAACCGGGCCTTATAATCTACTTTTCCTGTTTAGCATCGGTATTGATAAAACCCGAGCGATGGGCCTGTTGCGCGGACTGATGGAATTTAAGCGCGCATACGATCTCAATCTGCGGGTCAAAAATATGCTCCCGGATCTGTATGCCGAAGATCCCGATTATTACCGGAATATGCGTATTCAGGATCTGGCACAAGGGATCCATAAGTTGATCCGCCAGCACGATCTTCCTCGACTGATGCTCCAGGCATTTGATGTGTTACCTGAAATGAAGCTCACACCGCACAAGGCCTGGCAGCAGCAGGTCAAAGGTGAAGTGGAAACCATAGAGCTGGAAAATCTCATTGGGCGCGTATCCGCCAATATGGTTCTCCCCTATCCACCGGGCGTTCCGCTTCTGATGCCGGGAGAAATGATCACCGAGCAAAGCCGTTCGGTGCTCGATTTTCTGCTGATGCTCTGTTCCATCGGTCGCCATTATCCTGGCTTTGAGACGGACATTCACGGTGCAAAACGCGATGAGAACGGCGTATACCGGGTACGAGTCTTAAAAGAGAGTTGATCCCTTGCGTGTGTAGGGTTTTCAGTTGTAACGTGCAGGCATGATAAAAAGGAGACGCTATGCTGGGTTTAAAACAGGTTCACCATATTGCGATTATCGCTTCGGACTACGCCAAAAGTAAGGCATTTTATTGCGACGTTCTTGGGTTTACGCTGTTGAGCGAAGCCTATCGCTCTGAGCGTGACTCGTGGAAAGGTGACCTGGCGCTTAACGGAGACTATGTGATCGAACTGTTCTCATTTCCTTTTCCGCCTGCCCGTCCGTCGCGCCCCGAAGCTTGTGGGCTTCGCCATCTCGCGTTCAGCGTGGACGATATCGATCGGGCCACAGAACACCTTGAAGCACACGGCGTGAAGTGTGAATCGATTCGCATCGACCCGTTTACCGACAAACGTTTTACGTTTTTTAACGATCCGGATGGCTTGCCGCTGGAGCTCTACCAGCAGTAATGCTTGCCATCAGAGTCAATGCTCGGTAATTTTCCGGGCATTGGCTCTCTATAAGACCTTTTATGACCTCATCCGTAATCGCTCAGTCTGTTTCTCCGTACCGCCAGTTGTTGGTGGGATTTAGCGGTGGGCTGGATTCGACCGTTTTACTTCATCGATTAAGACTCTGGCGCGAGCAGGAACCTGATGTTCAGATTCGTGCCATTCATGTACATCATGGTTTAAGTTCAAATGCCGACCGCTGGGTTGCGCACTGCGAATCGCTCTGTGAAGCGTGGCATATTCCGCTGATCGTTGAACGTGTGACGCTTCATGATGAGGGTTTGGGTACAGAAGCGCAGGCGCGAAAAGCGCGCTATTTAGCGTTCGAAAAAGTGCTTCAAGCGGGGGAGGCGCTCGTCACGGCGCAACATCTCGACGATCAGTGTGAAACGTTTTTACTGGCTCTTAAACGGGGAAGCGGCCCGGCGGGGTTGTCCGCCATGCCTGTGCGCACTGAATTTGCAGGCACGCAGTTGATTCGCCCACTTCTGGGTGAAACGCGCACCTCGCTAGAAACGTGGGCAAAGGACTATAACCTCTGCTGGATCGAGGACGAAAGTAATCAGGACGACAGCTACGATCGCAATTTTCTGCGATTGCGCGTATTGCCGCTACTCTCCGAACGTTGGCCGCATTTTGCAGATGCGACGGCGAGAAGTGCGGCGTTGTGTGCTGAGCAAGAAAGCCTGCTGGATGAGCTGCTGACTGAAGAGTTAGCCAGTGTGATCTCGACGGAGGGTGCGCTAAAAATTGAACCCCTTGAAGCGATGAGCCTCGTGCGTCGTGCTGCGCTACTACGCCGCTGGCTCGCCGCTCATGATGCGCAAATGCCTTCGCGCACAATGTTAAATCGTATCTGGGAAGAGGTTGCTTTAGCTCGTGAAGATGCCACGCCGCGTTTGCATCTCGGTGGCTTCGAGGTTCGGCGCTTCAAAGGAGAGCTTTGGTGGGTGAAATGCCAGCCTTCGATGGCTGACCAGATTATCGAGTGGCGCGATCCTTCTGAGCCTCTGATGTTGTCTCTGGGTAGCGTTTCTTTTGTGGAGGGCGGCCATATTCGCCTGCCGAACCCGGATGAGCAGGTCACGATCCGTTTTAAAGCCGGCGGAATACTGCATATTGTTGGGCGTCACGGCGGACGAAAACTGAAGAAAATCTGGCAGGAGTACAACATTCCTCCCTGGTTACGCGATACCACGCCGCTGCTGTTTTATGGCGAAACGCTGATTGCCGCTGCGGGTGTTTTTGTTACGCAGGAAGGTTGGGCAGAAAAGGGTGTGCAGCTGGAGTGGAAAGCGTAACGGGCAGTGGACTGCCCGTTAGGGACATTCAGGATTCGCTCACCACAACGGTGCCGATGTCCGGATGACTGAAGCTGGCAATTTTATCGAGACGAAACTCACGCGTTGCGCCCGCGTCTTCGACGACAAGGTATTCAACGTTCTTACGCATAACCAGATCGCGGGCTTTTGCCTTCAGCTCTTCGCCATCTTTTAACGCTAGCGCCAGGATCAAATGGTTTTGGCAGGCAAGCTCCAGGTTGTCATAGTCATCACAGTTGATGGGTTGATAGGTATCATTCATTGACATAATCGCTCACCAGTAAATTCGCAGCAGCATACGCCGCTTTTTCCCTGATCGATTCTGAAAGGCTGTCATCCGTCGCGACTTCATTCAGCACTTTCAACACACAGCCCAACGCATCCGGGATATAACCCAGATCTCCGCTGGCGATTTCCGCATACCTTTTGCGAATTAACTCACAATAAATTTCCACATCCCCTCCTGCCAGCGCACTGACGTTACTGTGAGATATTTAAGCCTACGAAGATAAACACGGTTTATCAAGGTGACTATAACATACTCATCCTGGCAATATCAGCGCCTTGATATTGTGGACTTTCGCCCACTCACAACAGTCTTTTGGCCATAATTTCGCTACAATGATCGCCTTATAAGAATGGAGTTTACTCATGGCGCTGAAAGCGACAATTTATAAAGCGGTAGTTAATGTAGCCGATCTTGACCGCAACCAGTTTCTCGATGCGTCGCTAACGCTGGCGCGTCACCCTTCAGAAACCCAGGAACGCATGATGCTGCGCCTGCTGGCGTGGATTAAATATGCCAACGATCGGTTGCAGTTCACGCGGGGATTAAGTGCCGAAGAAGAGCCAGAAGCGTGGCTAAAGAACGATCATCTTGGCATCGATTTGTGGATCGAACTCGGTCTGCCTGATGAACGTCGCATTAAGAAAGCCTGCACGCAGTCCGCAGAGGTGGCGATATTTGCTTATAATCAGCGTGCAGCTGAGATTTGGTGGCAGCAAAACCAACGAAAATGCGCGCAGTATTCGCATCTTTCTGTCTGGTATCTGGATGATGAACAGCTGGCACAGCTGAGTGATTTTGCAGGAAGAACAATGGCTTTACAGGCAACGATTCAGGATGGGGCGATCTGGTTGTCTGATTCACAGAATAATCTGGAAATACATCTCACCGCGTGGCAGTCCCCGTTATGATCGCGTTGTCCCGCACCGTTAGCATTCCTGACAGCGAGCTTGAGATCACGGCGATTCGTGCGCAGGGCGCGGGTGGGCAACATGTTAATAAAGCCTCAACAGCTATCCATCTGCGCTTTGACATTCGGGCCTCTAGTCTGCCAGAGTCTTATAAAGAGGCTTTGCTTGCGGCCAGTCATCACCTCATTACCAGTGATGGCGTGATCATTATTAAGGCGCAGGAGTATCGCAGCCAGGAGTTAAATCGCGAAGCCGCGCTTGCGCGCCTGGTCGCGCTGATCAAAGAATTAACCGTCGTGCAGAAAAGCCGTCGGGCAACCCGACCTACGCGCGCGTCAAAAGAGCGCCGGTTGTCATCGAAAGCGCAAAAGTCCACAGTGAAATCACTGCGCGGTAAAATTCGACGGTCTTCTGATTAACGAACCGGGACACCCAATTTATAAGGAATTCATCGTGAAAACAGCGATATTGTCAGTGCTCGCAGCCTCTACGCTCTTTGCACTTATTGGTTGTAACAATCGCACTGAAACGCAGGCGCTCCAACCGACGGAGTCGCAAGCGCTGAAGCCGATGCAGCAGAGCTGGCGCGGTGTTTTACCCTGCGCCGACTGCGAAGGCATTGAAACCACGCTGTTCCTGGAAAAGGACGGTTCATGGGTAATGAATCAGCGCTATCAAGGCGCAAAAGAACCGTCATCTTTCGCGACTTACGGTAAGTGGGAACGCACAGCCGAAAAGCTGATTCTGACGGATGCTGAAGGTGAGAAAACCTATTTCCGCCCGAAGGGCGAAGGAATGGAGATGCTCGATCGGGAAGGTCTTCCGATTGAATCTCAGTTCAATTATACGCTGGCACCGGTAAAAGTGGCCTTGCCATCGACTCCGATGCCGATGCGCGGCATGTATTTTTATATGGCGGACGCTGCGGTATTTACCGACTGTGCGACGGGCAAGAAAGTCAGTGTCGCCAACAATGCGCAACTGGAACGTGATTATGCCGTGGCCCGTGGAAATGACAGTAAACCGGTTCTCTTGACCGTGGATGGCCACTTCACTCTGGAACCTAATCCGGATAGCGGCGAGATGGTTAAAACGCTGGTGACGGATAAATCCGCTACGTTTGTGGCGGGTAAAGACTGCGAAACGAAATAAACGGATTTCAACGCTGATAATAAAAAGCCCCGCATTAGCGGGGCTTTTTGTCGGCTGGCGGCTTAGCCTTTGATAGCTTTCACAAGGTAATCAAGAATGTCGCCGGTCTTGATCATCTGCTTCTCACCGCTACGGCGGTATTTGTACTCAATGTCGTCGCTGTCGAGGTTACGATCGCCGATAACCACGGTGTGCGGGATGCCGATCAGTTCCATATCAGCAAACATCACGCCTGGACGTTCTTTACGGTCGTCCATCAGCACTTCAATACCCTGGGCGCGCAGCTCGCTGTACAGCTTCTCCGCCAGCTCCTGCACACGGTAAGATTTGTGCATGTTCATCGGCAGGATGGCCACCTGGAACGGTGCCAGATTATCTGGCCATACGATGCCACGTTCGTCGTGGTTCTGCTCAATCGCAGCAGCCACAACGCGCGTGACCCCGATACCATAACAACCCATCGTCAGGATCTGGTTACGACCATCTTCGCCCTGAACAGAAGCGTTAAGCGCCTCGGAATATTTGGTGCCTAGCTGGAAGATGTGACCCACTTCAATCCCGCGTTTGATCATCAACGTACCCTGGCCGTCAGGGCTTGGGTCGCCTGCAACCACGTTACGGATATCAGCCACTTCTGGTGTCGCAACGTCACGATCCCAGTTGATACCAAAGTAATGTTGACCATCGATGTTCGCGCCAGCGGAGAAATCACTCATCGCGGCTACGGTACGGTCTATAACCACTGGAATAGGCATGTTCACTGGACCCAGAGATCCTGGACCTGCGTTGATCACTGTGCGAATTTCAGCTTCGGTCGCGAAAGTCAGCGGGCTGGCAACCTGCGCCAGTTTCTCTGCTTTGACTTCATTCAGTTCGTGATCGCCACGCACCAGCAGTGCTACCAGCGGATAAGCGCTCTCTTCAACGGCTTTAACCAGCAAGGTTTTCACCGTTTTTTCGATTGGCAGATTGAACTGCTCAACCAGCTCGGCGATGGTTTTTGCGTTTGGCGTATCGACCAGCTTCATCTCTTCGGATGCAGCCGCGCGTGGTGCTGATGGTGCCAGCGCTTCTGCAAATTCGATGTTAGCTGCGTAGTCTGAGGTATCGGAGAAGATCACATCGTCTTCGCCGCTCTGTGCCAGAACCTGGAATTCATGGGAAGCGCTGCCACCGATAGAGCCGGTGTCCGCCTGCACAGCGCGGAAATCCAGCCCCATACGGGAGAAAATTTTGCTATACGCTTCATACATCTTGTCATACGTCTCTTGCAGAGATTCCTGAGAAGTATGGAAAGAGTAAGAGTCTTTCATTAGGAATTCGCGAGAACGCATGACGCCGAAACGTGGACGCACTTCGTCACGGAACTTAGTCTGGATCTGGAAGAAGTTCAGCGGCAGCTGTTTGTAGGAATTCAGCTCGTTGCGGATCAGATCCGTGATGACTTCTTCATGCGTTGGGCCGAGCACAAACGAACGTTCGCCGCGATCAACAAAACGCAGCAGCTCCGGGCCGTACTGCTCCCAGCGTCCACTTTCTACCCACAGGTCAGCAGGCTGAACCACAGGCATAGACACCTCGATCGCGCCGGCGTTGTTCATCTCTTCACGCACGATGTTTTCGACTTTTTTCAGGACGCGCAGACCGGTCGGCAACCAGGTGTACAACCCAGAGGCCAGCTTGCGGATCATCCCGGCGCGGAGCATCAACTGGTGGCTGATGACTTCGGCGTCGGCTGGTGTCTCCTTCAGTGTGGAGAGCAGATATTGGCTAGTACGCATGTTGTTACGGTTCCATTTCGACGATTGGACCAGGCTGATTCGTCAACCTGACACAAAAAAAGTGGTTTAGTTTACCAGTGTGGCAAAGATGCCAAAAGAGAGGACAATAAAATTAGCGCACTTCCAGTGCAAACACTTCAAAGCCCGCTTCGGTTACACGCCAGCGAACGTTAAAATCCAGCAGCCAGACGGCGTAGTTTTTCCCTACCTCTTCTTCCTTTCGATAAGCAGGACGCGGATCCTGAGCCAGAACGTCGACGATAAAATCTTTCAGTCGAGGATACCGCTTTTCAAGCCGCTGAAGCTCTAAGAAGACATCGGCAGTGAAGCCAACCGGCATATCTGCTGCTGGCGCCTGCTGGGCATAGCTCGCCACGGCATCGGGAAGCGCTTCGGCGAAGGGCAGATACGGTTTGATATCCACAACCGGCGTTCCGTCTACCAGGTCCAGGCTCCCGAGTTCGAGAATCACCTGATCTTTTTGGCAGCGGATACCCTTTAGTTCAACGAGCGACATGCCGATGGGGTTGGGTCGGAACGTAGAGCGCGTTGCGAAAACACCCATTCTTGCATTTCCACCCAGCCGGGGAGGGCGAACGGTAGGGCGCCAGCCTCCATCCATCGTTTGATGAAAGATGAACAGAACCCACAGATGGCTGAATGCCTCTAGCCCACGAACTGCATCGGCCTGATTATACGGCGCAGTTAAGTGAAGTTCACCGCCACAGCTTTTGACCAGACCCGGTTGACGCGGAACGGCAAACTTCTCTTTATAAGGCGAGCGGATAACACCTATCTGCTCGAACTTAAATGCACTCATTTAGCCGATACGTTAAGGGCGCTGCCCATGCACACGGCCTGGCGATAGCATCCCGGCGTGCCGCTGGTGACTTCACAGCTATGCAGCAGTACGGCGTTAGCCTTCATTTTGGCGGCGTTGATCTGCAGACGCTTGCGCGCTGTCGGGATATTTGGCGGCGAATCCTGATTGCTGGCCTGGCATGATTCGCCGGTGACTTCGCCCAAATCACGGAATGGCTTACCAATGAGAGCTTCGGCATTGGTGTAAATTTTTACCGGCGCCGGACGCGGTGCCTTCGGTTTGGCTGGTTCCACTTTTGGCGGAGTTGCAGTGCTTTTCACAGGTTCAACAGGAGATCTGCTTAGCATTGAACAGCCGCTCAGCATGAGTGCTAAAAGACAGATCGGTAAAGCCCGCATAATATTTCCTCAATGAATAATCAAATCGTCAGTTATTGAAGCAGTTGCCTGTATAAATGACAAGACGGGCTTTCGCCCGTCCTGATGATATTACATAAAGGTAAGATTACCAGCCTTTAACAGCGCCGCCGTTAAACACTTTATTGGCTTCCTGGTAAACTTCTTCAGACTGATAAGCCTGAACGAATTTTTTCACGTTTTCCGCGTCTTTATTATCTTCGCGGCTAACGATCATGTTGACGTAAGGAGAGTCTTTATCTTCTACGAAGATACCGTCTTTTGCTGGCGTCAGGCCAATCTGGCTGGCGTAAGTGGTGTTAATCACCGCCAGCGCGATTTGCGCATCGTCAAGCGAGCGCGGGAGCTGTGGCGCTTCCAGTTCAACAATCTTCAGATTTTTTGGATTCTCAGCAACATCAAGCACTGTTGGCAGTAAACCCACGCCGTCTTTCAGTTTGATCAAGCCCACTTTCTGCAGCAGCAGCAGGGAACGGCCAAGGTTGGTTGGATCATTCGGGACTGCGACCTGCGAGCCTGGCTGCAGTTCTTCCAGAGATTTGATTTTTTTAGAGTAACCAGCAATGGGGTATACAAACGTATTGCCGACGGAAACCAGTTTGTAGCCACGATCCTTAATCTGCTGATCAAGATACGGTTTGTGCTGGAAGGCGTTGACATCAATGTCGCCTTTGCTCAGCGCTTCGTTTGGCAGAACGTAATCATTAAATGTCACCAGTTCAACGTCCAGGCCGTATTTTTCTTTTGCTACTTTTTGCGCCGCTTCAGCAACTTGCTGTTCTGCGCCAACGATGACGCCCACTTTAATGTGGTTTGGGTCTTTTTCGTCCTGACCACAACCTACCAGAGCCAGAGATCCAATCAGCGCGCCGACTGCGGCAAAGGTCTTTAATTTAAACGTCATGTTATTTCCTTAATTCGTCGAGTTTGCGTTGTGTAACGTTATTTGTGAGTCACTGCCCGGACGATTCGATCGCCCGAGAATTGAATGAGATAAACCAGCACAACCAGCAATACCAGAACCGTATTCATCACGGTAGCGTTATATCCAATATAGCCATATTGATAGCCGATCTGGCCCAAACCGCCCGCACCGACGGCACCGCCCATCGCGGAATATCCCACCAACGTAATCAGCGTAATAGTGGCGGCATTGACCAGGCCTGGCAGCGCTTCCGGTAGCAACACTTTACGTACGATCTGCATCGGCGTTGCACCCATTGCGCGTGACGCTTCGATCAGCCCTGTAGGGATTTCCAGCAGGGCGTTTTCAACCATACGTGCAATAAAAGGAGCCGCGCCGACGGTGAGCGGAACGATTGCCGCCTGCAGACCAATCGATGTGCCTACGATGATGCGGGTGAAGGGAATCATCCATACCAGCAGGATAATAAATGGAATCGAACGGAAGATATTCACCAGCGCAGACAGCGTGCGATAGAGTTTGGCATTCTCGATAATTTGCCCAGGGCGAGTGACGTAAAGCAGGACGCCGACCGGCAGGCCAATTACAAAGCCAAAAAAACCAGAGACGAAGGTCATTGCCAGCGTTTCCCATACGCCGCGAACCAGCAGCCACATCATCGGCTCAGACATAACCCAGTACCTCTACTTTTACATGGTGTTCTTGCAGCCAGGCAATGGCGGCTTGCGTTTCTTGCTGTGTACCGTGCATTTCTGTCAGCATGATGCCGAACTTCACGCCCCCGGCATAATCCATCTGCGCACTGATAATGTTGTTGTTCACATTAAAGCGGCGTGCAGTTTCGGAAAGCAGCGGAGCATCGACCGATTGCCCCGTAAATTCCATACGCAACATCGGGACGCTGGCATCTGCAGGTTCTGCTTTTAAACGCGCCAGGTAATCTTCAGGGATATCCAGATGCAATGTTGACTGAATAAACTGCTGGGCCAGCGGCGTTTTTGGATGTGAGAAGACTTCACTCACGGTATCTTGCTCGATCAATTCGCCATTGCTGATCACCGCTACGCAGTCGCAAATGCGCTTAACTACATCCATCTCATGCGTAATAAGAAGAATCGTCAGCCCCAGACGGCGGTTAATGTCTTTCAGTAATTCGAGTATTGAACGGGTGGTGGCGGGATCAAGTGCGCTGGTGGCTTCGTCACACAGCAGAACTTTGGGGTTGCTCGCCAGCGCACGGGCGATAGCCACACGCTGCTTCTGACCACCAGACAGGTTGGCGGCATAGCTATCATGCTTGTCGCTAAGACCCACCAGATCCAATAGCTCCGTCACGCGACGTTTGATTTCTTCTTTCGGGGTATTGTCCAGCTCAAGTGGCAACGCGACGTTACCAAATACGGTTCGGGAAGCCAGCAGGTTAAAGTGCTGGAAGATCATGCCGATCTGGCGGCGTGATTTGGTTAATTCCGTCTCGGAAAGTTGGGTCAACTCCTGGCCGCCAACCTGGACGCTACCTTCGGTTGGGCGTTCGAGCAGATTAACGCAACGGATAAGCGTGCTTTTACCTGCACCTGATGCGCCAATCACGCCATAAATCTGTCCAGCCGGAACATGCAGGCTGACATTATTCAGCGCCTGGATGGTTCGGGTTCCTTGCTGGAACACTTTGGTGATATTGGAAAGTTTAATCATTGGATTATTTTTATCGTATTTAAGTTAGCCGTGGCATTTTCTTCTGCCAGATACGGGTGTCTACCGTAAACAAAATGGATGTTAAGGCATCCAGACGTCTAAATCAATGTAGCTGTGCGAGATGAGCACTTTCTTGCGTCGTGAAACATGAGATACTAACCGTACATGCCTTTTTCAGGAGCAAGCCAGTGTCAAAATTAGTACCCGCAATATTTCTCGATCGTGATGGCACTATTAATGTCGATCACGGTTATGTGCATGAGATCGATGAGTTCGAGTTTATTGACGGCGCCATTGATGCCATGCGCGAACTTAAAGGAATGGGCTATGCGCTGGTGGTGGTGACTAATCAGTCTGGTATCGCCCGGGGCAAATTTACCGAGGCTCAATTCGAAACACTGACCGAATGGATGGACTGGTCGCTGGCGGATCGTGATGTCGAACTGGATGGTATCTATTATTGTCCTCATCATCCGCAAGGCACAGTAGAAGAATATCGTCAGACGTGTGACTGCCGTAAACCGCATCCCGGAATGTTTCTTTCTGCGCAAGAATTCCTGCACATTGATATGGCTGCTTCTTATATGGTGGGCGATAAACTGGAAGATATGCAGGCAGCGGCAGCGGCTGGCGTAGGAACAAAAGTGTTAGTTCGTACAGGTAAGCCAGTGACACCAGAAGCTGAGAGTGCAGCCGATCTGGTCATTAATAGCCTTGCAGATCTGCCAAAAGCGTTAAAAAAGCCGTAAAAATAGGCGTAGCGATGAAAAAATGAGCGGTTGAAATAAAATTATATTTTTCCGCTTGTCATTCCTCAGAAGCTCCCTATAATGCGCCTCCATCGACACGGCGGATGTGAATCACTTCACACAAACAGCCGGTTCGGTTGAAGAGAAAAATCCTGAAATAAAGGATTGACTCTGAAAGAGGAAAGCGTAATATACGCCACCTCGCAACGGTGAGCGAAAGCCGCGTTGCACTGCTCTTTAACAATTTATCAGACAATCTGTGTGGGCACTCAAAGTGACATGGATTCTAAACGTCTTCGGACGCTAAATGAATAACCAAGTCTCTGAGTGAACATACGTAATTCATTACGAAGTTTAATTCAAGAGCATCAAACTTAAATTGAAGAGTTTGATCATGGCTCAGATTGAACGCTGGCGGCAGGCCTAACACATGCAAGTCGAGCGGTAGCACAGAGAGCTTGCTCTCGGGTGACGAGCGGCGGACGGGTGAGTAATGTCTGGGAAACTGCCTGATGGAGGGGGATAACTACTGGAAACGGTAGCTAATACCGCATAACGTCGCAAGACCAAAGAGGGGGACCTTCGGGCCTCTTGCCATCAGATGTGCCCAGATGGGATTAGCTAGTAGGTGGGGTAATGGCTCACCTAGGCGACGATCCCTAGCTGGTCTGAGAGGATGACCAGCCACACTGGAACTGAGACACGGTCCAGACTCCTACGGGAGGCAGCAGTGGGGAATATTGCACAATGGGCGCAAGCCTGATGCAGCCATGCCGCGTGTATGAAGAAGGCCTTCGGGTTGTAAAGTACTTTCAGCGAGGAGGAAGGCATTGTGGTTAATAACCACAGTGATTGACGTTACTCGCAGAAGAAGCACCGGCTAACTCCGTGCCAGCAGCCGCGGTAATACGGAGGGTGCAAGCGTTAATCGGAATTACTGGGCGTAAAGCGCACGCAGGCGGTCTGTCAAGTCGGATGTGAAATCCCCGGGCTCAACCTGGGAACTGCATTCGAAACTGGCAGGCTAGAGTCTTGTAGAGGGGGGTAGAATTCCAGGTGTAGCGGTGAAATGCGTAGAGATCTGGAGGAATACCGGTGGCGAAGGCGGCCCCCTGGACAAAGACTGACGCTCAGGTGCGAAAGCGTGGGGAGCAAACAGGATTAGATACCCTGGTAGTCCACGCCGTAAACGATGTCGACTTGGAGGTTGTTCCCTTGAGGAGTGGCTTCCGGAGCTAACGCGTTAAGTCGACCGCCTGGGGAGTACGGCCGCAAGGTTAAAACTCAAATGAATTGACGGGGGCCCGCACAAGCGGTGGAGCATGTGGTTTAATTCGATGCAACGCGAAGAACCTTACCTACTCTTGACATCCAGAGAACTTAGCAGAGATGCTTTGGTGCCTTCGGGAACTCTGAGACAGGTGCTGCATGGCTGTCGTCAGCTCGTGTTGTGAAATGTTGGGTTAAGTCCCGCAACGAGCGCAACCCTTATCCTTTGTTGCCAGCGGTTCGGCCGGGAACTCAAAGGAGACTGCCAGTGATAAACTGGAGGAAGGTGGGGATGACGTCAAGTCATCATGGCCCTTACGAGTAGGGCTACACACGTGCTACAATGGCATATACAAAGAGAAGCGACCTCGCGAGAGCAAGCGGACCTCACAAAGTATGTCGTAGTCCGGATCGGAGTCTGCAACTCGACTCCGTGAAGTCGGAATCGCTAGTAATCGTAGATCAGAATGCTACGGTGAATACGTTCCCGGGCCTTGTACACACCGCCCGTCACACCATGGGAGTGGGTTGCAAAAGAAGTAGGTAGCTTAACCTTCGGGAGGGCGCTTACCACTTTGTGATTCATGACTGGGGTGAAGTCGTAACAAGGTAACCGTAGGGGAACCTGCGGTTGGATCACCTCCTTACCTGAAGAACCTGCCTTTGTAGTGTCCACACAGATTGTCTGATGAAAAATAAGCAGTAAAGAATCTCTGCAGGCTTGTAGCTCAGGTGGTTAGAGCGCACCCCTGATAAGGGTGAGGTCGGTGGTTCAAGTCCACTCAGGCCTACCAAATTTTCCCTGAATACTGCGTTGCGAAATAACTCGCATACTTCAGTATGCTTCGTTCTTCCACGCCTTGTCTCAGGAAAAATTGTCGGTAACGAGATTTGCATTTACGATGGGGTTATAGCTCAGCTGGGAGAGCGCCTGCCTTGCACGCAGGAGGTCTGCGGTTCGATCCCGCATAGCTCCACCATCCTTTTACTGCTGAAAACAAGAAAACTTCAGAGTGTACCTGAAAAGGTGCGCTGCGAAGTTTTGCTCTTTAAAAATCTGGATCAAGCTGAAAATTGAAACGACACACTGTGTCTGCTCTCCGTAATAAGAGCAGGTAAGCGGTGTGTTCGAGTCTCTCAAATTTTCGCAACACTGTGGGTGTTTTACGAAACATCTTCGGGTTGTGAGGTTAAGCGACTAAGCGTACACGGTGGATGCCTAGGCAGTCAGAGGCGATGAAGGACGTGCTAATCTGCGATAAGCGTCGGTAAGGTGATATGAACCGTTATAACCGACGATTTCCGAATGGGGAAACCCAGTGCAATCCGTTGCACTATCGTTAAGTGAATACATAGCTTAACGAAGCGAACCAGGGGAACTGAAACATCTAAGTACCCTGAGGAAAAGAAATCAACCGAGATTCCCCCAGTAGCGGCGAGCGAACGGGGAACAGCCCAGAACCTGAATCAGTTTGTGTGTTAGTGGAAGCGTCTGGAAAGTCGCAGGGTACAGGGTGATACTCCCGTACACAAAAATGCACATACTGTGAGTTCGAAGAGTAGGGCGGGACACGTGGTATCCTGTCTGAATATGGGGGGACCATCCTCCAAGGCTAAATACTCCTGACTGACCGATAGTGAACCAGTACCGTGAGGGAAAGGCGAAAAGAACCCCGGCGAGGGGAGTGAAACAGAACCTGAAACCGTGTACGTACAAGCAGTGGGAGCCTTGATTTATCAGGGTGACTGCGTACCTTTTGTATAATGGGTCAGCGACTTATATTCTGTAGCAAGGTTAACCGTATAGGGGAGCCGAAGGGAAACCGAGTCTTAACTGGGCGTTAAGTTGCAGGGTATAGACCCGAAACCCGGTGATCTAGCCATGGGCAGGTTGAAGGTTGGGTAACACTAACTGGAGGACCGAACCGACTAATGTTGAAAAATTAGCGGATGACTTGTGGCTGGGGGTGAAAGGCCAATCAAACCGGGAGATAGCTGGTTCTCCCCGAAAGCTATTTAGGTAGCGCCTCGTGAACTCATCTTCGGGGGTAGAGCACTGTTTCGGCTAGGGGGCCATCCCGGCTTACCAACCCGATGCAAACTACGAATACCGAAGAATGTTATCACGGGAGACACACGGCGGGTGCTAACGTCCGTCGTGAAGAGGGAAACAACCCAGACCGCCAGCTAAGGTCCCAAAGTCACAGTTAAGTGGGAAACGATGTGGGAAGGCACAGACAGCCAGGATGTTGGCTTAGAAGCAGCCATCATTTAAAGAAAGCGTAATAGCTCACTGGTCGAGTCGGCCTGCGCGGAAGATGTAACGGGGCTAAACTGTGCACCGAAGCTGCGGCAGCGACGCTTATGCGTTGTTGGGTAGGGGAGCGTTCTGTAAGCCGTCGAAGGTGTCCTGTGAGGGATGCTGGAGGTATCAGAAGTGCGAATGCTGACATAAGTAACGATAAAGCGGGTGAAAAGCCCGCTCGCCGGAAGACCAAGGGTTCCTGTCCAACGTTAATCGGGGCAGGGTGAGTCGACCCCTAAGGCGAGGCCGAAAGGCGTAGTCGATGGGAAACAGGTTAATATTCCTGTACTCGGTGTTACTGCGAAGGGGGGACGGAGAAGGCTATGTTAGCCGGGCGACGGTTGTCCCGGTTTAAGCATGTAGGCGGAGCGTTTAGGTAAATCCGGACGCTTTTTAACGCTGAGGTGTGATGACGAGGCACTACGGTGCTGAAGTAACAAATGCCCTGCTTCCAGGAAAAGCCTCTAAGCATCAGGTAACATCAAATCGTACCCCAAACCGACACAGGTGGTCAGGTAGAGAATACCAAGGCGCTTGAGAGAACTCGGGTGAAGGAACTAGGCAAAATGGTGCCGTAACTTCGGGAGAAGGCACGCTGATGGTAAGTGAAGCGACTTGCTCGTGGAGCTGAAATCAGTCGAAGATACCAGCTGGCTGCAACTGTTTATTAAAAACACAGCACTGTGCAAACACGAAAGTGGACGTATACGGTGTGACGCCTGCCCGGTGCCGGAAGGTTAATTGATGGGGTTAGCGGTAACGCGAAGCTCTTGATCGAAGCCCCGGTAAACGGCGGCCGTAACTATAACGGTCCTAAGGTAGCGAAATTCCTTGTCGGGTAAGTTCCGACCTGCACGAATGGCGTAATGATGGCCAGGCTGTCTCCACCCGAGACTCAGTGAAATTGAACTCGCTGTGAAGATGCAGTGTACCCGCGGCAAGACGGAAAGACCCCGTGAACCTTTACTATAGCTTGACACTGAACACTGGTCCTTGATGTGTAGGATAGGTGGGAGGCTTTGAAGCGTGGACGCCAGTCTGCGTGGAGCCAACCTTGAAATACCACCCTTTAATGGCTGGTGTTCTAACGTAGACCCGTAATCCGGGTTGCGGACAGTGTCTGGTGGGTAGTTTGACTGGGGCGGTCTCCTCCTAAAGAGTAACGGAGGAGCACGAAGGTTAGCTAATCCTGGTCGGACATCAGGAGGTTAGTGCAATGGCATAAGCTAGCTTGACTGCGAGAGTGACGGCTCGAGCAGGTGCGAAAGCAGGTCATAGTGATCCGGTGGTTCTGAATGGAAGGGCCATCGCTCAACGGATAAAAGGTACTCCGGGGATAACAGGCTGATACCGCCCAAGAGTTCATATCGACGGCGGTGTTTGGCACCTCGATGTCGGCTCATCACATCCTGGGGCTGAAGTAGGTCCCAAGGGTACGGCTGTTCGCCGTTTAAAGTGGTACGCGAGCTGGGTTTAGAACGTCGTGAGACAGTTCGGTCCCTATCTGCCGTGGGCGCTGGAGAATTGAGGGGGGCTGCTCCTAGTACGAGAGGACCGGAGTGGACGCATCACTGGTGTTCGGGTTGTCATGCCAATGGCATTGCCCGGTAGCTAAATGCGGAAAAGATAAGTGCTGAAAGCATCTAAGCACGAAACTTGCCCCGAGATGAGTTCTCCCTGACTCCTTTGAGAGTCCTGAAGGAACGTTGAAGACTACGACGTTGATAGGTCGGGTGTGTAAGCGTAGCGATACGTTGAGCTAACCGATACTAATGAACCGTGAGGCTTAACCTTACAACGCCGAAGCTGTTTTGGCGGAAAGAGACACAATATTCAGCTTGATAACAGATTAATTGATGTGCAGAGATGCATGTTGATAACAGAATTTGCCTGGCGGCTTTAGCGCGGTGGTCCCACCTGACCCCATGCCGAACTCAGAAGTGAAACGCCGTAGCGCCGATGGTAGTGTGGGGTCTCCCCATGTGAGAGTAGGGAACTGCCAGGCATCAAATTTAGCAGTAAACCGGGGCAATAAACCGGTGTTTGCAGAAGTCTTCGGTGGAGCGGTAGTTCAGTCGGTTAGAATACCTGCCTGTCACGCAGGGGGTCGCGGGTTCGAGTCCCGTCCGTTCCGCCACTTATTTAAAGCCCTGAGCTAACGCTCAGGGCTTTTTTATTGCCAACTGAAAAACACGTCCTGTGGGCGTGGTCATCAACAGGTTTTGGCTCTGCCTTATTGTCTTCGGATTTAAATCCAACAGGACTGGTAGAGACTTCTTTTTCAGGGTTTGGGTACGCCCTTTTAGGGCGCAATCAATGCCGCCTTCTATGAAGGCGGATTTTTACTGCCTGTCGTTTGAGTTTTTTCATCATTAAAACCCGGTTGTGAATCTCAGCAAAAAGGTTTACTCGGCACGTTCAATATCGAGTGGGGAATATAAACCACCTCAACATCCCTATCATTCCTGTGGCAGTTGTTTTACATGCTCACTTAGAAAGTCGATAAATGCCCGAATACGGGTACTTACCGCTCGGTCACTGTAATATACCGCACTGAATGGCATCTCAACCGGCAGGCGCTTGTCTGCCAATATCTCAATAAGATCACCCCTCTCTAACTCTTTGTTAATCATGTAGTCTGATAGACAAGCAATACCGTTGCCGCTAAGGCAAAGCTGTTTTAACGTCTCACCGCTATTAGAGGACAAACCGCTGATAATCTCATGCAGTTGTCCGTCGCTACCGGCGATAGGCCAGGTATTCAGCGATACAGGCTCAGTAAAGCCCAGACAAATATGCTGGTTAAGATCGTCCACGTTAGTAGGATTCCCGTAACGGGCAAGATAGCTGGGTGAGGCAATCATTTTTCGGTAGCTAGTAAACAGAGGCCGTGCGCGCAGGCTTGAGTCAGTCAGCGTACCGGCGCGAATCGCTACATCTACTTTACGCTCAATCAAGTTTATAAATGTCTCAGACGAAACTAGCGACAGCGATACTTCCGGGTAACGCTCACGGAAAGGTTTTACCAGCGGCAGCAAAAAGTGCAAGACGACAGGCGTAGCGGCATCGATTCTTAGTAGTCCTCGAGGTGTGCTCCTGGTTTCAATGATTTCTGTTTCTGCGGCGGCCATCTCCTGCAAGATGGATTGAACGCGACGAAAATATCGCTCACCTTCTTCCGTTAGGCTTAGCTGTCGGGTGGTGCGATTTAATAAACTCACCCCAAGTTTCATTTCCAGTTTTTTTACCGATCGACTAATGGCCGAATTAGCCTGCCCCAGCTGCACCGCAGCCCGACTGAAACTCCCGCTTTCTACCACCGCCACAAAGATAACCAGCTCTTCTGACGTTGCTTTCATTGTTGCACCATCCGCAAAATTCCATTGGCGTTATGACTATTTTTGATAGTAATACACGCATGAACGCTCCATGTCATCATGATCCTTATCCTTCACTGCAACCCCTGATAATGAGTCACGTGCAAATGAAGATCCCTGTTAAAACTAAGCAGTACATGTCCCGTATTGATGAGCTCTAGTAAGCGCTTGCTTACAAATCAGAAACAGGTTTATCAGTAATTGCGTTGAAAGTGTGAGCTAAAATCCCTATAACAGTAGAACCCGCACGTATTTCGGACGGGTTCATGTAATAGAGGTCGTTTCTAAAAGTGCGAAAAAATACCTATGCTATGCGCTATATCGCCGGACAACCTGCGGAGAGAATTTTGCCTCCGGGATCCTTTGCGAGCATTGGTCAGGCGTTACCTGCTGGTGCGCCGTTAAGCAGCGATGAAAAAATCCGCGTACTGGTATGGAACATTTTTAAGCAGCAGCGCGCCGAATGGTTATCAGTCCTCAAGAATTTTGGGAAAGATGCGCACCTGGTCTTATTACAAGAGGCGCAAACTACACCTGAATTAGTTCGGTTTGCGACAACCAACTATCTGGCCGCCGATCAGGTTCCCGCATTTGTCCTGCCTCAGCATCCCTCAGGCGTCATGACACTCTCGGCTGCACATCCTGTCTATTGTTGTCCACTGCGTGAACGTGAGCCCATCTTACGTCTGGCTAAATCGGCGCTGGTCACGGTCTATCCTTTGCCGGATACCCGTTTACTGATGGTCGTAAATATTCATGCTGTGAATTTTAGTCTGGGCGTGGATGTTTACAGTAAACAGTTACTTCCTATTGGCGATCAGATAGCGCACCACAGTGGACCGATTATTATGGCGGGAGATTTCAATGCCTGGAGCCGACCGCGGATGAACGCCCTTTATCGCTTTGCGCGTGAAATGTCATTGCGCGAAGTTCGCTTTACCGATGACCAGCGCCGTAAAGCGTTTGGTCGTCCACTTGATTTTGTTTTCTATCGAGGCCTGAACGTGCACGAAGCTTCCGTGTTGGTCACGCGTGCCTCCGATCACAATCCTCTACTCGTTGAATTCAGTCCCGGCAAACCTGATAAGTAATGGTGAGTCAGGTCTGCCGTCGGGCAGGCCTACGGAGGTGCTGCCCTTTATTTTTCAATCAAAAAGGACAGTACGATGACAACACAATCCCATCATGACAATGTAGAAAAACAGTTTGGCTCGCAGGCAACTGCCTATCTGACCAGCGCCGTACACGCATCTGGCAACGATCTGCTGCGCCTCGGCGAACGTCTGGCGGCATTTCCCCAGGCGTATGTTCTCGATTTAGGTTGCGGGGCAGGGCACGCCAGCTTTGTTGCGGCGCAACAGGTTGCGAACGTGACAGCATATGACTTATCCAGCCAAATGCTTGAGGTGGTCAGCCAGGCGGCAAGAGACAAAGAGCTGAATAACATAACGACGCAGCAGGGCTATGCCGAATCGCTGCCTTTTGCCGATGAGTCATTCGATATTGTCATCAGCCGTTATTCTGCTCACCACTGGCATGATGTTGGTCTGGCGTTACGCGAGATCAAACGCGTCCTGAAGCCTGGCGGTATTTTTATCATCATGGATATTATGTCCCCGGGACACCCGGTACGTGACGTTTGGCTCCAGACTGTTGAAGCCTTGCGTGACACCTCGCACGTACGTAACTATTCCAGCGGCGAATGGTTTTCAATGATGACAGATGCTGGATTAATTTCACGATCGTTCATCACCGACCGTTTGCCCCTTGAGTTCACCTCCTGGATTGCGCGTATGCGCACACCTGAGGCGTTAAGCCATGCGATTAGGTTGTATCAGGATAGTGCTTCTGCGGACGTGAGAGCGTACTTTGAGGTGCAGGAGGATGGCTCGTTTACCAGCGATACGATCCTGGCCGAAGCACAAAAAGCGGGATAAACAAAAAAGGCACCGGGGGAATCGGTGCCTTTTCATTAAGGATTGTACAATCAGGAATCTGGCGTGGTGCTGTTTTTAACAAACAGCGTCAACTGATCGCCTGGTTGCAGATTGCCGGTATCATCGTTCCAGCGCATCACATCTTTGATGTTCACGCCGTGAGTCTTCGCGATACTGGACAGCGAATCGCCTTTGCGTACACGATAGGTAATGCTATCACTGTTGCTGGCGAGACGTTGTGCACTGCTGCCTGCACCAACCGTCAGATTCTGACCGATTTTCAGATTTGAACCGCGCAGATTATTCCACTGCTGCAGATCTTTTGCGCTCACGCCGAGACGTGATGCGATCCCTGAAAGCGTATCGCCAGAGCGAACCTTGTAGCTACGACTCGTCACAGAGGAAACGTCAGCAATCAGCGTAGACTGAACCGCTGCAATTTCACCCGAAGCCAAAGATTCTCGCAACTGTTCAGCATGCTTCTGCGGAACCATCACATACTGTGGACCACTTGCCCCCAGCGTAGAACCTTTAACTCCTGCATTGAAGGTCTTGAGCTTACTTACCGACATTCCCGTCATGTCAGCAACCTGTTTCATATCAACCGGGCTACTGAGGCGAACACGAGCCAGCGCACGACTTTCGTCTGTCGTTGGCAACTGTACGCCATAACGTTTGCTGTTTTTGAGTATGTCGCTCAATGCCAGCATTTTCGGTACGTAAAGCTTGGTTTCCTGAGGCAGTGAGAGAGACCAAAAATCGGTGGGTTTACCCCGAGATTTGTTTGCTTTCATTGCTTTCAGTACACGACCTTCACCGCTGTTATACGCTGCGACAGTTAACAACCAGTCACCGTCAAACATCTTATTCAGACGTTGCATCATGTCGAGAGCGGCAGTCGTTGAAGCGACTACATCACGACGCGCATCGTAGCTGCGGGTCTGTTTCAATCCATAATTGCGCCCAGTGCTCGGAATGATCTGCCAAATGCCTGCGGCATTGGCGCCAGACGTCGCGTGCGGGTCAAAAGCGCTCTCCACTATGGGTAGTAGTACCAGTTCCATAGGCATGTTACGTTTCTTAACTTGCCCTGCTATCCAGTACATATACGGCTCTGCCCGTAAAGTTACATCGTGGAGATAGCTCTTATTTCTCAAATACTTCTGTTTCTGATCGCGAATCCGGTTGTTTTCCGGAATTCCCATCTTCAGCTCGTCGCTAATAGAGGCCCACAAGTCCTGATCCTGCGCAAATGATGTCCCATCGTCCATCCATCGCGCCTGACTTGTAAACTTCCCTGCTTCCCCTTGACCAGCTGCAGAAAGGCTCTGTGCGTGCTGCTGAACGTTACCAGTATTCTGAGAAGACTGGCACCCCGCAAGCAGGACAGAGGCGAGTAATATCGCTTTTGCCTTCATGTGTGTGTCAATAGTTGCTTAAAAGACGAGCGATAATAACGGCGAAATTTTGAAAAGGCAACCCGCAATTGTCAGAAGTTATCTTTCTTTGACCGTAACCATGCAAAACGTTGTTCAGGTTGTTGCATTTTTGTTTCTTGGTTAATTTTATTAATTAAATCAATATCATCAGTTCTTAAAAATAAATTTATTTGCCGCTCATTTTTGAGAATTACGGGGAGTGTATTTAGTTTTTTTGCCCGTAACTCCTTCACTTTGTGGTAATAATCCTGAATCGCAGGATCCTGAGGAAGGATGCTCAGCGCAAACTTCATGTTTGCTAATGTATACTCATGAGCGCAACAAATGATGGTTTCTTCAGGGAGTGCGTTAATCTTTTGGAAAGACTGATACATTTGCTCCGGCGTCCCTTCGAAAAGCCGTCCACAACCGCCAGAAAACATCGTGTCTCCACAAAAAAGATAAGGGAAACTGTAGAAACAAATGTGTCCTGAAGTGTGACCCGGTGTAGCAAATACAGAAAATTCCCACTCCAGTATGAGGACGTTTTGCCCCTCTTCGACTACACGTGTGGTTCCCTTATTTTGCGTCTCCTTCGGTCCGTACACCTCAAGATGAGGGAATTTTTCGCGCAGGGCAGGAACGCCGCCAACATGATCGTTATGATGATGAGTCAGTAAAATGGCCTCAGGCTGCCAGCCATTTTCTTCTATTGCTTTCATGACTGGAGCCGCTTCACCAGGATCGACAATGATGCAGCGATCCTTATCGTCCGCTAAAACCCAGATGTAGTTGTCCTGAAATGCGGGAATACTGATAAGATTCATAAATTACCTCTCATAACCTAGCGAGTGTTTTGATGAAGCCGGCAAGGATACCTCAGATTGTCTCTGCACCAGAACATTGGGCGGAATTGCCTAAGGGTGAATATTTTCGCGACGCGCTTGAGCGTCAGCTCAAACCCTGGCTCGCAAAAATGTACGGTTTTCACCTGCTCAAGATTGGCAATCTCAGCGCGGAAATCAATACCGAAAGCTGCGCTATCTCCCATCAGGTGAATGTGTCGCTCGCCGGGCAACCCATTCAGGTTAAGGCCGATCCGCTGCATTTACCGTTTGCTGAAAAATCCGTTGATGCCTGCCTGCTGGCAAATACGCTGCCGTGGTGTAGCGATCCGCATCGTCTTTTGCGAGAGGCCGACCGCGTATTAATTGATGATGGTTGGCTAATATTGAGTGGTTTTAACCCGATGAGCCTGATGGGACTGCGCAAACTGGTCCCCGTCTTACGTCGAAAAACACCCTACAACAGCCGGATGTTTACGTTCACGCGACAGCTTGACTGGCTCTCGTTACTGAATTTTGAAGTCATGCATTACAGCGGTTTTCAGGTATTACCCTGGACGCAGCAGGGAGGGAAAATGCTGACAACGCACTTTCCGGCGCTGGGCTGCATGCAGCTTATCGTCGCGCGTAAGCGGACCATTCCCCTTACGCTTAATCCGATGAAACAGAGCAAAGCGAAATCCCGGATTCGCCAGGCCGTGGGCGCGACGCGACAGTTTCGCAAACCGTAATCAGGAACCCGACTGATAACCCACGTCTTCGTGAATGGGATTCATCGCTGCCGCGCGCGCAAGCTCGTCGCAACGTTCGTTTTCGGGGTGCCCCGCGTGGCCTTTTACCCATTCCCATTTAATGGTGTGATGGCTTAATGCCGCATCCAGACGTTTCCAGAGATCCACATTTTTGACCGGTTTTTTATCTGCAGTTTTCCACCCGCGCTTTTTCCAGTTATGAATCCACTGCGTAATTCCCTGACGAACGTATTGGCTGTCGGTGCTGATGACCACATCGCAATCTTCTTTTAACGCTTCCAGCGCGACGATGGCCGCCATCAGCTCCATGCGATTATTGGTGGTCAGGTGATACCCTTCATTAAAGGTTTTTTCGTGTCCGCGATAACGCAAAATAGCACCGTAGCCGCCAGGGCCCGGATTGCCGAGGCAAGATCCATCGGTGAAAATTTCTACCTGCTTAGTCATCTCTGGTAGACTTCCTGTATTTGAAACGATCAGTAAAACGACGAGTCTGACATAAATGACTGATATGAGCACTGCAATTACACGACAGATCGTTCTCGATACTGAAACCACCGGTATGAATCAGATTGGCGCGCACTACGAAGGGCACAAGATCATTGAGATCGGTGCCGTTGAGGTGATTAACCGTCGTCTGACTGGCAGAAATTTCCATGTTTATCTCAAGCCCGATCGGCTGGTGGATCCGGAAGCGTTTGGCGTCCACGGTATTGCCGATGAATTCTTGTTAGACAAACCCACGTTTGCGGATGTCGCGGATGAGTTTATCGAGTACATCAATGGGGCAGAACTTGTTATCCATAACGCCTCGTTCGATATCGGCTTTATGGATTATGAATTCAGCAAGCTAAACCGTAACATCCCGAAAACAAACACCTTCTGCAAGGTGACCGACAGCCTGGCGCTGGCGAGAAAAATGTTTCCGGGCAAACGTAATAGCCTTGATGCGCTCTGCTCGCGTTATGAAATAGACAACAGCAAACGAACGCTGCACGGCGCATTGCTCGATGCCCAGATTCTGGCTGACGTCTACTTGCTCATGACGGGTGGCCAGACGTCGATGGCTTTCAGCACTGAAAGCGATTCTCAGCAGCAGGCCAATGGCGGGATTCAACGCGTTGTACGACAAGACAGCCGACTGCGCGTTATTTTAGCCAGTGAAGAAGAGCTGGCAGCACATGAGTCGCGTCTCGATATCGTCCAGAAGAAAGGTGGAAGCTGCCTCTGGCGGACATAAATCCGGTTTAACGCGTGTAAACTCCCCGCACGGGCGATTTTTGCAGCAACTGATTCAAATGTTGAGAAAAAGCGTTGACGGGATCGAAGGCAAACCGTAATATTCGCCTCGTTCCCAAGGGAACAATGCGGAGCGGTAGTTCAGTCGGTTAGAATACCTGCCTGTCACGCAGGGGGTCGCGGGTTCGAGTCCCGTCCGTTCCGCCACATTAGAAAGCCTGAATCAGAAATGATTCAGGCTTTCGTCATTTCAGCCCCAGCTCATCTCTTATCCCTCTTCTCTTTTTTGTTAACCAAAAGTTAATGTAAATGGTGCAATTAATTAACAATTGTGCGATTTCAGTGCGCCATTTGCACCTTTTTTGTGCATTTTAGTGTGCCAACTCATTTACAAACATGACTTTTTGTAACTGCTTTGTAAAAAATAATCCTCCGATAATCATTAGCTTACTCACTGTTTTCCAGAAAGTTCCTGAACCAATCATTTATTGGTTCGTTAATTGCTTAATCATATGGGCGATAAGTACATATCTATATCAATAACTTATCGTTCATAACGATAAAGCAATGATGAAAGCAGGCGAACCATTATGGAAAAAGCGTCACGGTTTCTGGCAAATTCCAGCACTGCGCTTGAGCAGTTGCGCGGTCTCATCCATCAGCACGAGTCAACACCAGGCATTCCGCTGCCCACAGAACGTGAATTGGCGGAAACACTCAGCGTAGGGCGACGTGAAATTCGTCGTGCGCTGGACGTGCTGGAAGAAGAGGGGCGCATCTGGCGCAAGCAGGGCAAAGGGACCTTTATTGGCCCGGCTGCACCTGTTGAACCGCTGGCACTTCAGGGTTTAGTGCAACAAACCAATTTGCTGGAAGTCATGGAAGCCCGTCTGCAGCTCGAACCGGGCCTGGCCCGGCTTGCGGCACTGCGTGCCACCAGGGAAAACCTCGCGCTCATGCAGCGCATGCTGGAACGCATCAATAAGGTCAGCCCGGATGACCGCGATCTTAACGAGCTGTGGGACAGCGCATTTCACCGCGCCATCGCTGAGGCCGCCGGAAATCGCCTGATGCTGGGACTGTTCGACGCTATTGACGCCGTTCGCCGCGATCCCGGCTGGCAGCATTTACGCGAACTTGCCCGAACGCCTGAACGCGTCGACAGCTACAACGATCATCACGACAAAATCATGACGGCGATCATCAACCGCCAGCCCAATGAAGCCGCTGCCGCCATGCGCGAACACTTGCTCAGCCTGCAAACCGCCCTGATTCAGGCCATCAACCTTGAGGATGATTCCCTGTTATGACGACGATCCCTTTTAAGGAGGCCGCGCCCGTCCTTCGCCTGCACAATCTCAACGTGAAATTTGCCGGCTCGCCGGTCAGCGTGCTCGACGGCATTTCTTTGACCGTCAAATCGGGTGAAACCCTGGCGCTGGTGGGCGAATCCGGGTGCGGAAAAAGCATCACCTCTCTGGCGCTGATGGGGCTACTGCCAGCCAGCGCGCAAATCGTGAGTGGAGAAATGCAGTTCCGCCGTCACGATCTGCGCAAGCTTTCCGCCCGCGAATACGCCGATTTGCGTGGGAACGAACTGGCGATGATTTTCCAGGAACCCATGACCTCGCTGAATCCCGCCTTCACTCTGGGCGATCAGCTCAGCGAAGCGGTTATCCGCCATCAGAAAATGTCCCCTTCGGACGCCATGGCAGTGGCGCTGCAAATTCTGGAAAAAGTGCAAATCCCTGCGCCAGAAATGCGTCTGAAATCGTATCCCCATCAGCTTTCGGGGGGGATGCGCCAGCGGGTGATGATTGCGATGGCGCTTATTAATCATCCGCGTCTGCTCATCGCCGACGAACCGACAACCGCACTGGACGTCACCATTCAGGCGCAAATTTTGAGCCTGCTGAACACCCTGAAAGCGGAAACCGGCACAGCGGTACTGATGATCACTCACGATCTGGGCGTCGTCGCAGAAGTCGCGCAGCAGGTAGCGGTGATGTACGCCGGACAGGTGGTGGAGCAGGGCAGCGTCGAGGCGATATTTGCCGATCCGCAGCACCCTTACACCATTGGTTTGATGGGATCGATTCCTTCGCTCGGTGCGCGTAAAGGCCAGCTTTCAACGATCCCGGGGGCTGTACCTTTACCCGAATTTATGCCGAAAGGCTGTCGTTTTGCGACTCGCTGCCCGTTCGCGCAAACCCGTTGTCACGAAGAAAAACCTGTGCTGAACACCCTGGGCGCGGGGCATCAGGTTGCCTGTTTCCGCGTCCCCCTTGAGCAACATATCGCGCTGGGAGAAATCGCATGACCGTACCCATTCTTGAAGCTCGCGATCTGAGCAAACGCTTTCCCGGTCCTAAAAAACTCTTCGCCCCGGCAAAATTTGTGACGGCGGTCGACAGAGTTTCGCTCTCGGTAATGCCGGGTGAAACGCTGGCTATCGTCGGTGAGTCCGGCTCTGGCAAGTCCACCCTTGGGCGCTTGCTCCTGCGTTTACTCGCGGCCAGCGAAGGGCGTGTTTTTTATCAGGGCGAAGAGATCACTCAGGCTTCAGGTTCGCGTCTGAACCTGCTGCGCCGTGAGTTGCAAATCATCTTTCAGGATCCGTTTGCCTCGCTGAATCCACGCATGACGGTGGAGCAAATCGTCGGTGAGCCGCTGTGGTTGCATCAGAACATGAAAAAAGCCGACCGCCAGTATCGCGTGGCGGAACTGCTCAAAACCGTTGGACTACCCGCCGCCTGGGCCGGGCGTTATCCACATGAGTTTTCTGGCGGTCAGCGCCAGCGCATCGGCATTGCGCGTGCGCTGGCATCAGGGCCAAAGCTGTTGCTCGGCGATGAGCCGGTGTCGGCGCTGGATGTTTCCGTACAGGCGCAGGTTGTGAATCTACTGGAAAGCCTGAAGCATCAGTTGGGCCTGACGATGGTTATTGTGGCGCACGGTCTGGCGGTGATCCGCCATATGAGCGACCGCGTGGCGGTAATGTACCTCGGGCAAATCGTTGAGCTGGCGACCGTCGATGAAATTTTTGACGCACCGCTACACCCTTATACCCAGGCGCTGATTGCCTCCGCGCCGCAAATGCAGCCGGGTGCGCAGCGCACTACGCCGTTATTGCAGGGCGATTTGCCGAACCCGGCAAACCCGCCAACCGGATGTCGATTCCACACCCGCTGTCCTTACGTCACGGATGAATGCCGCCAGGTAGAACCTATCGATCAGGTTCTGGAAGGTGGACGTCAGGTCGCCTGTCATCGCTGGCAGGAGATCAATCGCGATCGCAGTGTTATCCAGATAGCACCGCCATCCGCAGCCTTTTTGCGCCGCCGCGCGCTGTTCGAACATGCGGCAACTCACTCGTCTCTTCCAGCAAGGAACTCATGATAATGACAATGCGTAATTCTCTTTTGACCGTACTGGGAAGTGTAATGTTGCTTGGTGCGGCCGTTCCCGCACACGCAGAAAGCGTGCTGCGAATCGGCCTCGGCGCTGACCCGGATATGCTCGATCCACATCTGGCGCGCACCTACTATGGCCGTTTCGTGTTCGCCTCCCTGTGCGACAGGCTGGTGGACGTGGATGAAAATCTGAAAGTGGTGCCGGGCCTGGCGAAAGACTGGTCATGGAGCGATGACAACAAAACGCTGACCATGAATTTGCGGGAGGGCGTGACCTTCCACGATGGCGAAAAGTTTGATGCTGAAGCCGCGAAATATAACCTCGACCGCGCGTTAACGCTGAAAGGCTCGCTGCGTAAAAGCGAAATTTCATCTATTGAATCCGTCGAAGTCAAAAGCCCAACCCAGATTGCGATTCACCTGAAAACGCCTGACGCCGCGCTGCTGATGCAGTTAACCGACCGTGCAGGGGCGATGATGGCGCCAGAAGCGGCGGCGAAGCCCGATTTTGCCGCGCATCCCGTATGTTCCGGGCCCTACAAATTCGACAGCCGCGTCTCGCAGGATCGCATCGTTCTGAGCCGTTTCGACAATTACTGGAATAAAGACGCGTATCACTTCGACAAAATCATCTATCTGCCGATCCCGGATGCCTCTGTGCGTCTGGCGAACTTGCGCGCGGGGGATCTGGATCTGACCGAAGGCGTGGCGGCAAGCGACGTGAAAACGGTTGAAGCGGACAGCAAGCTTCTGCTTTCGAAAGTTACCGGGCTGGGATATCAGGGCATCACGTTCAATATCAACAACGGTAAAGTCCCGGCGAACGATCCGTTCAAAGACGCGCGCGTACGTGAAGCGTTCTCGCTGGCGATTGACCGCGACGCGCTGAATCAGGTGGTGTTTGAAGGGCTGTATACCCCGGCAAACCAGGCGTTCTCACCGGTCAGCCCCTACCACGTCAACGTGCCTGTTCCGGCACGCGACGTTGAAAAATCCAAAACACTGCTGAAAGCTGCAGGCATTAATGCCCCGCTGAACGTCAATCTGCTGGTGCCGAATAACCCAACTTCACAGCAGGTAGGCCAGGTTTTACAGGCGATGGTGGCGGAAGCGGGCTTTAATCTGAATCTGCAAATGACCGAATTCGCTACGCTGCTGGATCGTCAGCAAAGCGGCGATTACCAGCTGAGTTTCTCCGGCTGGTCCGGTCGCCCGGATCCTGACGGCAGCATCTACGGCTTTATTAACAGCAAAGGCAATCTCAACGACGGTCGTTACAGCAATGCGCAGGTGGACGAATGGTTGACCCAGGCTCGCCTGAATACCGACCCTGCGGCGCGTCAGCCGTTATACGACAAGGTGGTTAAGCAGCTGCAAACGGATATGCCCATCGCTTACCTCTATTTTGAGCCGCGTATTTTCGGTCTGAATAAAAGCGTGCAGGGCTTCAAACCGTATCCGGATGGCATCGTGCGTCTGGCGGGCTTAACGCTTGCGAAGTAACGAGGTGTGAGGAGAAACCATGCTGGAACTGATTTGTAAACGCCTGCTGCTGGCGATCCCAACGTTACTGCTGGTCAGCATGATGGTTTTCGGACTGCAAAAATTGCTGCCCGGCGATCCGCTCATCGCCATGGCAGGAGAAGAGCGTGACCCGGTGGTCATCGCTCAACTGCGCGCGGAACTGAACCTGGATGCGCCGCTGCCGGTGCAGTATTTCGACTGGCTGACGCGTGCGTTGCAGGGCGATCTTGGTGTCTCCTTACGCACCCATGAACCCGTAACGCAGCTGATCGCCAGCAAACTGCCGGTCACGATGGAGCTGTCATTGCTGGCGATGATCATCGCGCTGGTGTTTGGTATCGGCATGGGGATCCTCGCGGCGGTCAACAAAAATACCTGGGTCGATCACGGGGCCAACTTTGTGGCGATCTCCGGGATCTCGATACCGCACTTTTGGCTGGGGATCTTGCTGATCCTGGTGTTCTCGGTCAATTTGCAGTGGCTCCCCGCCTCAGGCTACGTGCCGTTCAGTGAGGATCCGCTGCAAAACCTGCGTACGCTGTTACTGCCCGCGTCCGTACTCGGAACCGGGCTTGCGGCAACGCTGATGCGTCACACGCGCGCGTCGATGATTGCGGTATTGAAAGCAGATTACATTCGTACGGCACGCGCTAAAGGGCTGCTGCCAAACGCGGTGATCCTCAAGCACGCCTTTCGTAATGCGCTGGTGCCAGTTATCACGCTCACCACGCTGCTGTTTGGCGAATTGCTGGGCGGAGCGGTGCTGACCGAGCAGGTCTTCACGATCCCCGGATTTGGCAAAATGATTGTCGATTCCGTGTTCAACCGTGACTACGCGGTGGTGCAGGGTGTGGTGCTGATCGTCGCAATAGGTTTCCTGCTGCTGAACCTGCTGGCTGACGTGCTTTACGTTCTCATCAACCCGAAAATGCGAGGCTAATCATGGCGGAAATGACCACTCAAACCGTTGCGCCCGTGCTGCCGCGCGCGCAAAACCGGGTGCTGAAGAAATTCCTCGCCAATAAAAGTGCGGTGATTGGTGCCGTCGTGGTCGGCATCTTTGTGCTGATTGCGCTGCTGGCACCGTGGCTCGCACCGTTCGACCCGGTCAAAGCCAACTTCCTTGCGGTACGTAAACCGCCGTCAGAACTGTTCTGGTTTGGCACCGACGAACTGGGGCGCGATATTCTCTCGCGTATTGTCTGGGGGGCGCGCACGTCGCTGATGGCGGGCTGTATGTCGGTTGTGATTGCCGTGGTGATCGGTGTGCCGTTGGGGCTGGTGGCCGGTTATTTCCAGGGGATCTGGGACGGCGTCATTTCGCGGTTTATCGAAGCGCTGCTGGCCTGTCCGTTCCTGATCATGGCGATCGCGCTGGGCGCATTTTTAGGTCCAAGCCTGACCAACGCGATGATCGCCATTGGTTTATCAGCGATGCCGATCTTTGCGCGGCTGACGCGTGGTCAGGTGATCGCCATTCGCAACGAAGAGTATATCGATGGGGCACGCGCGATTGGCCTGCCGGATCGCTGGATCATCATCAAATACGTGCTGCCAAACGTGATGTCACCGATTCTTGTGCAGGCTACGCTGGCGATTGCTTCCGCGATTATCGCCGAAGCCAGCCTCTCGTTCCTCGGCTTGGGTCAACAGCCGCCAAACCCGTCGTGGGGCTCAATGCTCAACACGGCAAAAGGGTTTTTGGAACAGTCCCCCTGGATGTCTATTTTTCCTGGCATCGCTATTTTCCTGGCGGTGCAGGGCTTTAATTTACTCGGCGACGGGCTGCGCGATGCGCTCGATCCGCGCCACGACTAAGGAGTCATGATGACCAAAGCGCTTGATTTTACGACCGGTTACGCGTCACGACGCCCTCCGATGATGGGGCACAATGCGGTCGCCACCTCTCAGCCGCTGGCGGCGCAGGCTGGGATGCGCATGCTGCAGCTCGGCGGCAATGCCGTTGACGCGGCGATTGCAACCGCCATGGCGCTCACCGTCGTTGAGCCGACCGGTAACGGAATTGGCAGCGATGCGTTTGCCATCGTCTGGGACGGTAAAAAACTGCACGGTTTGAACGCTTCAGGCCGTTCGCCCGCCAGCTGGCATGCGGATCTGTTTGCGGGCAAAACCGCCATGCCAGAGCTTGGCTGGGATGCCGTTACCGTACCCGGCGCGGTGTCTGGCTGGGTGGCGCTGGCGGAGCGTTTTGGCACGCTGCCGCTAACCACGCTGGCGCAACCGGCCATTGACTATGCGCGCAACGGTTTCCCGGTTTCACCGCTGATTGGTCATCTGTGGCAGCGCGGCTATAACAAACTGAAAGATCAGCCGGGCTTTAGCGCCTGTTTTGCCCCAGAAGGCCGCGCCCCGCGTATCGGCGAGATTTTCCGTAATCCGGCGCAGGCCAATTCCCTGGAGCTGATTGCCAAAACCAACGGTGAAGCGTTCTATCGTGGTGAGCTGGCGCAGAAAATTGCCGCCTTTGCCAAAGAGCATGGTGCGCATTTGACGGCTGAGGATCTGGCGAATCATCGCGTTGACTGGGTTGAACTGCTGTCGCGTGATTTCGCGGGCGGTTCGGTGCAAGAGCTACCGCCAAACGGCCAGGGCATCGCTACGCTGATTGCCCTCGGGATTCTGGAACAGTGCGGAATTGAGCGCCATCACCCGGATTCCGTGCAGTCGCTGCATCTGTCAATCGAAGCGATGAAGCTGGCGCTTGCCGATCTGGATCGTTATGTGGCCGACGAAGAGCACATGGAGTTCGCGGCGAAAGCGTTGTTGACCGATGAGTATCTGGCCTCGCGCGCGGCGCTCATTGACCACGATAAGGCGTCAGATTTCACCTACGGTGCGCCGACGCAAAGCGGGACGGTTTACCTTTCCGCGGCCGATTCGAGCGGTATGATGATCTCCTTTATTCAGTCGAACTTTATGGGCTTTGGCTCTGGCGTGGTTGTGCCGGATACCGGCATCAGCCTGCAAAACCGTGGCTGCGGTTTTGTTCTCGACCCAAAACACCCTAATGCGCTGGCGGGCGGCAAACGTCCGTTCCACACCATCATTCCGGGCTTTGCGATGGATGGAAACGGTCAGCCGCTGATGTCATTTGGCGTGATGGGCGGCCCGATGCAGGCGCAAGGGCATATGCAAATGGCGCTGCGCATTATGCTGCACGGGCAAAACCCGCAGGCGGCAATCGATGCGCCGCGCTGGCGCGTGGTGCAGGGCAGGGAAGTGATCGTCGAATCGACGTTTGATCGCAATACGATTGCGGCGCTGCGCGAGCGCGGGCATCAGATTGTGGTGGAAGATCCGCTGCAGGAATACAACTTCGGCGGTGCGCAGGTGATTTACCGCATGCCGGAAGGGCATTACGTTGCAGCAACCGAAAGTCGCAAAGACGGACAGGCGTTAGTGAGCTGATGCATTCCCGGTGTTAACGGGCGTATTGGGCCAGCTATACTGGCCCACTGACTCAGGAAAGGGGCGTTAGGTGACTTTGTTGTCGGTTCCGTTCACTTCACGTTCCATCCTTATCTTTCATCACTGAACACGTGAACGTGCCAGGGTGGCTCATTCGCCACCACCCTGGCGACCCCGGCTTCCGGCAAGAAAATCGCCGCTACGCGGTTCCCTCAGCTTATTCCTTCAGGCTTTCGGGTCGGGCGCGATCCTGCATCCATGCAGGTCACGCCCTCTCCGCGCTTCCCTGCGCGTCGCCCCGGCCCTACGGAAACGCTTCGGCGATTTACAGCCGGACAAGGTCATCGCTGCAACGCTCTTTGTTTCTTAAACTCTTCGTCGCATTAATGCTTCAAAAACTTAACCAATGATAAATGGATCGGCATCCTGCCACGCAGGAAACTTCTCCCGATACTCCTTCAGTGCAGTCAGCGACAGCTCGGCGTCAATACGCGTGGCTTGATGCGCCTCCGCCGTCGCTAGCACTTCTCCCTGAGGATTCACCACCCGGCTATCACCGCGGTAGTGATGTCCATTACCGTCCGTGCCGACGCGATTACAGCCGACCACGTACGCCTGGTTTTCGATCGCGCGCGCCACCAGCAGCGCCTGCCAGTGCAGCGAGCGTGGGGCAGGCCAGTTGGCCACGTACAGCGCCAGATCGTAATCGTTGCGATTGCGTGACCACACCGGGAAGCGCAGGTCGTAACACACCAGTGGCAAAATCCGCCAGCCGCGCCACTCAAATATCACCCGCTCATTGCCCGCTTCGTAATGATGATGCTCATCCGCCATGCGGAACAGATGGCGTTTGTCGTAAAAGTGCAGCGTGCCGTCCGGCTCGACCAGCAGGAAACGGTTTACGGGGCCGCGATCGGTTTGCAGCGCCGCGCTTCCGGCTACCAGGGCATTGGTTTGCTGAGCCTTGGTGTGCATCCAGGCGACCACGTCGTCCTGCGGCAGAGACTGTTTTGCCGCTTCCATGGCGAAGCCGGTCGTGAACATTTCTGGCAGAACAATCACATCGCGCCCGGAAATCTCTTCGAGCTGGCGATCAAAATGGCGCAGGTTGGCCGGGCCATCCATCCACACCAGGGGTTGTTGCAGTAGGGTAATCTTCAAACCAGGCACAATTCAGTCTCCTCGTCAGACAGCATTTTGACACTGTAGCACGGGGCAAAGAGAAAATGTGGCAATAAAAAACCCCGCACAGGGCGGGGTTGGTGGACGCTGACCGGGTTATGCCGCTTCAGGTTTGCGGACCTGCTCCGGCAGCTTTACCGGCCTGGTCGCCAGCTCGTCGTGTTCAAAATCATCGACGTTGATACTGCGCAGACGGCTCTCTTCGGCTTTAATCAGCACGGCGGCTTCGGTGTGATCGATAATTCCACCCGCCAGCGCCTGTTCTGCCAGTACATCCAGACGTGTAAACGGCAGGTTTTTACCCAGCTGTTTGCAGATTTTCTGGTGGATCGGATCGGCAGCCATCACGTCCAGCAGCGCCGCTTCCAGCAGTCCCACCGGATTGTGCTCGCTTGGCGTCAGGTACTGACCGCGACCTATACGGGAGCGAGTCGCGCTTGGGACCTGCAGGATCTTCGCCACTTTATGATCGAGCTTATCGGACGGTGCAAGGTAGTGCCGACCGGTCGGGAAGATCACCACGCGCAGCGCGCCGGCGACGAGTCGATTTGGGAAGTTAGCCAGCAGATCGTCAATCGCCTGTTCTGCTTTATACAGCGCATCCTGAACGCCCCAGTGGACCAGCGGCAGATCCGCTTCGTGACGGCCTTCGTCGTCGTAGCGTTTCAGCGTGGCAGACGCGAGGAACACCTGGCTTAACACATCGCCGAGACGGGCAGAGATACGCTCGCGACGTTTCAGGCTGCCGCCCAGGACGGCCATCGACACATCAGACAACAGCGCGAGGTTAGCACTCAGACGGTTCAGGTGCTGGTAATAACGTTTGGTTGCATCGCCGGTTGGCGTGGCGCTGGTCAAACCGCGCGTCAGGCCCAGCCAGAAGCTGCGTACTTTGTTGCTGCCCACGTGGCCAATATGCTTGAACAGCAGTTTATCGAAGGCGTTGACGTCATTATTCTGCGCCGCCGCCATCTCTTCCAGCACATACGGATGGCAGCGGATCGCGCCCTGACCAAAGATCATCATGCTGCGGGTCAGAATGTTTGCCCCCTCAACGGTGATGGCAATCGGTGCGCCCTGATATCCACGTGCAAGGAAGTTGCTCTCACCGAGCATAATGCCTTTGCCGCCCGCGATATCCATCGCATCAATAATTGACTGCTGTGCGCGGTGGGTACAGTGATACTTCACGATAGCCGACAGCACCGCCGGTTTTTCACCGAGCATGATGCCGTAAGTAATCAGCGAGGCAGCGGCGTCCATCACGTAGGCGTTACCCGCGATACGCGCCAGCGGCTCTTCGATACCTTCCATTTTGCCGATAGAAATTTTGAACTGGCGGCGAATGTGCGCGTAGGCGCCGATACCCATCGCCACTGACTTCAGGCTGCCTGTAGAGTTTGACGGCAAGGTGATGCCGCGTCCAACCGACAGACATTCCACCAGCATCCGCCAGCCCTGACCGGCCATGCTCGGACCCCCGATGATGTAATCAATCGGCACAAAGATGTCTTCGCCACGGGTTGGACCGTTCTGGAACGGGACGTTCAGCGGGAAGTGGCGGCGACCAATTTCAACGCCCGGCGTGGACGTTGGGATCAGCGCACAGGTAATGCCCAGATCTTCCTCATCGCCCAGCAGTTTGTCGGGGTCGGAAAGCTTAAAGGCCAGGCCCAGTACGGTCGCGATTGGCGCCAGGGTGATATAGCGTTTATTCCAGGTCAGGCGCATGCCCAGCACCTGCTGGCCCTGCCAGTCGCCCATACAGACCACGCCGGTATCCGGGATCGCACCGGCATCAGAACCGGCTTCCGGGCTGGTCAGCGCGAAGCATGGAATTTCCTGTCCACGTGCCAGACGCGGCAGATAGTGATCTTTTTGCTCTTCAGTGCCGTAGTGTTGCAGCAGTTCGCCCGGGCCTAGTGAGTTCGGTACGCCGACGGTGATCGCCAGAATTCCGGAGACACCCGCCAGTTTTTGCAGAACGCGAGCCTGAGCGTAAGCGGAGAATTCCAGACCGCCGTACTCTTTTTTAATGATCATCGCGAAGAAGCGATGTTCTTTAAGAAACGCCCACAGCTCCGGCGGCAGATCGGCCATTTCATGGGTTATCTGGAAGTCGTTCGCCATACGGCACGCTTCTTCAACCGGGCCGTCAATAAAGGCCACTTCTTCAGCCGTTAAACGCGGCTGCGGATAGTTGTGCAGTTTTTTCCAGTCAGGATTCCCCTGGAACAGGTCACCTTCCCACCAGGTTGTGCCCGCGTCGATCGCTTCTTTTTCGGTGCGCGACATCGGCGGCATCACTTTACGGAAGCCTTTAAACACGGGCGCGGAAATCATCGACTTACGCATCGCGGGTAAATTCAGCGGCAGCAGGATGATGGCCAGCGGCAGGACAAGCCAGATATTCCACAGGCCAGAAAGACCCAGCGCAGCGGTCCAGGCCAGTAAAATCAGGCTGCTCAGAAGTAAACTCACGCGGTGATAGAACAGCACACCGAGCAGAACAACAGTTGCGAGAATGCTCAAAATCATCATAAAGAAAAGCTCCCTGTCTTGTAGGAGGTCTGACCACTTGTGATGATATGGTTGTAGTGGATGTTATTTCTTTTAGCAATACGTTCACAAAATAATTACAACCTGGTTCACAATGTTCAGGGTGTGGCAGGCACGAATCATCAAAACGCCGGATGATTCGCATGGCTGTTTACCCTAAATAATTCGAGTCGCGGGAAGGCGGCAAGCCTGAGAATCCCCAGGCGCTTTCTTTAGTCAGTGACAGGGGTGAGCAGGCACAGCCAACGCACATGCAACTTCAAGTATGACGGGTATAGCTTCTCGCTTTTCGCGTGATCCGGTACACTCCGTAAGTTATTTCATCAATACTGAAGGATTATCCTCATGTACCAGGATCTTATTCGTAACGAACTGAACGAAGCAGCGGAAACGTTAGCTAACTTTCTGAAAGATGAAGCCAATATTCATGCGATTCAGCGTGCGGCAGTTCTGCTGGCAGACAGCTTCAAAGCGGGCGGCAAAGTGATCTCGTGCGGTAACGGCGGCTCTCACTGTGACGCGATGCACTTTGCGGAAGAGCTGACCGGTCGCTACCGTGAAAACCGTCCGGGCTATCCGGCGATTGCGATTTCTGACGTGAGCCACATCTCCTGCGTGGGTAACGACTTCGGTTATGACCATATCTTCTCTCGTTACGTTGAAGCGGTCGGTCGTGAAGGTGACGTTCTGCTGGGTATTTCCACTTCCGGTAACTCCGCAAACGTGATCAAAGCGATCGACGCGGCGCGTGAGAAGGGGATGAAAGTCATCACTCTGACCGGTAAAGATGGCGGGAAGATGGCAGGTTCTGCGGATATTGAAATTCGTGTGCCGCACTTCGGCTACGCTGACCGCGTTCAGGAGATTCATATCAAAGTGATTCATATCCTGATTCAGTTGATCGAAAAAGAGATGGTTAAGTAATTATACCCGTCATCGTTCACGCTGCAGATGCGTTGGCTGCACTCAGTAACCCCAGTCACATAGTTATCTATGCTCCTGGGGATTTCTTCCCTTGCTGCCTTTCTGCAACTCGAATTATTTAGGGTATAAACGTTTTTAGTATTTGCCGTTGTGTAGTGAGATTGCTACACCATTGACGCCTTCCTGGGTTGAGGCGTTTTTGTGGAGGTGATGTATGTGCGAATTGCTCGGGATGAGCGCCAATGTGCCAACCGATATCTGCTTTAGTTTCACCGGGCTGGTGCAGCGCGGTGGAGGAACCGGACCGCATAAAGACGGCTGGGGCATTACCTTCTACGAAGGCAAAGGCTGTCGCACGTTCAAAGATCCGCAGCCTAGTTTTAACTCCCCGATTGCCAAACTGGTGCAGGATTACCCGATAAAATCGTGCTCGGTCATCGCGCATATTCGTCAGGCGAATCGCGGTGAAGTGGCGCTGGAAAATACCCATCCCTTCACCCGTGAACTGTGGGGCCGCAACTGGACCTACGCGCACAACGGCCAACTAACGGGCTATAAAACGCTGGTGACGGGGAATTTCCGTCCTGTGGGGGAGACCGACAGTGAAAAGGCGTTTTGCTGGCTGCTGCATAAGCTTGCCGAGCGCTATCCGCGTACGCCGACCAACATGACCGCCGTGTTCAAATACATCGGCTCGCTGGCCTGTGAGCTGCGTGAGAAGGGCGTATTTAATATGCTGCTGTCGGATGGGCGCTACGTGATGGCGTTCTGTTCAACCAATCTGTTCTGGATAACGCGCCGCGCGCCGTTTGGCGTTGCGAAGCTGCTCGATCAGGATGTGGAAATTGATTTTCAAACGGAGACCACACCTAACGATGTGGTCACGGTTATCGCCACTCAGCCACTGACGGGCAATGAAACCTGGCAAAAGATTATGCCAGGCGAGTGGGTCTTATTTTGTCTCGGGGACCGCGTAATTTGACGCCAGCTGTGGATGGACGACTTCGTGGCTCAGCGGTTTGCTGACGATGTAGCGTCCATCTGCAACCGAAACGGTTGGCGGTTTATGCGTCTGCTCGAAGTAGTCATAGCCCGGTTTTAGCTGTTTCCAGAACTCCGAGTAGGTCGAGAACTTATGACGCTGCATGTTGGCATCCGTCATTCTGAACGGATAGATGCTCACCTGCACGCCCGCCTGACCAAACACCAGTGCGCCCGTCACAAACTGGAAAATTTCATCAATACCGCCGTCCGTCATGGCGTAACAGCCAATCGACACACAGGCACCGTGAATCATCAGGTATTTGCCGTCGTAACCGTGTGCACGGTCATAGGCATTCGGGAAGCCGATATTAATGGCTTTATAAAAGCGGCTGTCAGGTTTGAGCTGATTACGTTGAACGGTGTAGAACCCTTCAGGACTTTTGAAATCACCCTGACGCTGTTTCGGGCCCAACCCGCCGGAATAACTACAGATTTTGTAGCTATCAAGCAGCTGATATGTCTCGCCCATTTTGACAAATAGATCGAGTGTGCGTTCTTCCTTGAAGATCTGAATATAAACCGGTGATCCCATTAACTGCTGTTTATATTCTTTACTGATTGGTGTTGTTGAACTGTTGCTACTTAATAGCCCAGCAAACGAAAGACACGGAATCAGAAGCATCGCAATGAACAATGCGATTTTACGCATACTACAAGTTCCTTGATAAAGCCAAACCAACTTGCCAGGACGGCAAAAGAGACCCGAAATCAGAATTATCTGGATTAGGAGCGCTCACATTAGCATCGCTGAATTTTTTCGCAAGCGCGAAGCCATGAGTTTACAAAATAGTTTTATTTATACCGCATTCACGCCGGAATAACTGTAAGAACAGTGTAAAAACGCGCCTTATTCGGACGATAGTCTGCGTCATAGAGTGCTTCTCAATGTTCAAACTTTTACTGTATACTTATCCAGTGATGAGTGAGGGCTTACTATGCGCAAAATAATCCATGTCGATATGGACTGCTTTTTTGCCGCAGTGGAGATGCGAGACAATCCGGCGCTGCGGGATGTCCCCATCGCGATTGGCGGTAGCCGCGTCAAGCGTGGCGTTATCAGCACCGCCAATTACCCGGCGCGCAAATTTGGCGTGCGCAGCGCGATGCCTACGGCGATGGCGCTCAAGCTCTGCCCTCATCTGATTTTGCTGCCCGGCCGTTTCGATGCATATAAAGAAGCCTCGGTTCGTATTCAGGAAATCTTCTCCCGTTACACCTCGCTTATTGAACCGCTGTCGCTGGACGAAGCCTATCTGGACGTGACGGACAGCGTGCACTGCCAAGGCTCCGCCACGCTAATGGCGCAGGCGATCCGCCAGACCATTTCTGATGAACTGAATCTCACCGCCTCAGCCGGTATCGCGCCGGTAAAGTTTCTCGCCAAAATCGCCTCGGATCTCAACAAACCTAACGGTCAGTACGTGATAACGCCCGATGACGTTCCCCATTTTTTGAAAAGCTTGCCGCTGAGTAAAATCCCCGGCGTCGGCAAAGTCTCCGCCGCCAGGCTGGAAAACCTGGGGCTGCACACCTGTGAAGACGTGCAGAAAAGCGACCTGGCGATGCTCCTGAAGCGTTTTGGTAAGTTTGGGCGCGTGCTCTGGGAGCGCAGTCAGGGGATCGACGCGCGCAGTATTAACAATGAACGCCTGCGAAAATCCGTGGGGGTCGAGCGCACGCTGGCAGAAGATATTCACGACTGGAGCGACTGCGAAACGATTATTGCCGAACAGCTTTATCCCGAGCTGGAACGACGGCTGGCAAAAGTGAAGCCGGATCTGCTGATTGCGCGCCAGGGCGTTAAGCTGAAATTTAACGATTTCCAGCAAACCACGCAGGAACACGTCTGGCCGAAACTGAATAAAGACGATCTGATTGAGACGGCGAAAAAAGCCTGGCAAGAACGCCGCGCGGGAAGGGGAGTCAGGCTGGTGGGCCTGCATGTTACGCTGCTCGATCCGCAGCTGGAGCGGCAACTGGTGCTGGGGCTATAAAAAAGCCCGGTGGCGCTACGCTTACCGGGCCTGCGTTTTGGTTCCCTCTCCCTGTCGGAGAGGGCTGGGGTGAGGGTATCAGACCGCACCCATCCCAGAAGAGATTTACTTAGCCGGGATCGATTTCAGCAGTTCGGTCAGCAGCGTCCAGTAATGGCCCACGCTTTCAATATGAACCTGCTCATCCGGGGAGTGTGGCCCGGTAATGGTCGGCCCAATGGAAACCATGTCCATATCCGGGTACGGTTTTTTGAACAGACCGCACTCCAGACCCGCGTGAATCACCTGAATGTTCGGCGTGCTGTTGAACAAACGCTGATAAGTTTCACGCACCAGTGCCATCACCGGAGAGCTGGCGTCAGGCTGCCAGCCTGGGTAGCTGCCTTTAGCGGACGTTTTCGCGCCAGACAGTTTGCCCAACGATTCCAGCATGCTCACCACGTACTCTTTACCGCTGTCGATAAGAGAACGGATCAGGCAGATGATTTCTGCGCTGTCGTCGCTCATGGTTACAACGCCCACGTTCAGGGACGTTTCCACCACGCCTTTCGCCACGTCGGAGTTGCGAATCACCCCGTTTGGCGTCGCGTTCAGCAACTGGACAAAGCTGTCGCGCGACTGTTTAGTCAGTGCCGCTTTATCACTGGATACGGCTTCCAGAACCACGGTCAGATTTTTCTCTTTCGCGGCCAGTTCGTTTTTCAGGATATCCAGATAATCCGTCGACAGGTTTTTCAGCGCATCGACTTTATCCGCAGCAATGGCAACGGTCGCGAAGGCTTCACGCGGGATCGCGTTACGCAGCGTACCGCCGTTGAAATCCACCAGACGCAGATCCAGTTCGTCCGCATGACCCGCCAGGAAGCGCGCCAGCAGTTTGTTGGCATTGCCCAGGCCCAGGTGAATATCGCCGCCGGAGTGACCGCCTTTCAGGCCCTTCAGCGTCAGCTTGAAGGTCTGGAAACCGGCCGGAACCGCTTCACGGGACAGCGGCAGGGTAGAGATAAAATCAATCCCGCCCGCGCAACCCATGTAGATCTCACCTTCTTCTTCGGAGTCGGTATTGATCAGGATATCCGCCTGCAGCCAGTTGGCCTGCAAACCAAATGCGCCGTCCATGCCCGCTTCTTCGGTCATGGTCAGCAGCACTTCCAGCGGACCGTGTTCAACGCGATCGTCGGCCAGCACGGCCAGCGCAGATGCCATACCGATACCGTTGTCCGCGCCCAGCGTTGTCCCGCGCGCTTTGATCCACTCGCCATCAATGTACGGCAGAATAGGATCTTTGGTGAAGTCGTGTTCGGTGTCGTTGTTCTTCTGCGGAACCATGTCCAGGTGCGCCTGAAGCACAACCGGTTTGCGGTTTTCCATCCCTGCGGTAGCCGCTTTACGAATCAGAATATTGCCAACCTGATCGCGTTCCGCGTGCAGGCCTTTTTCCTTCGCCCAGCCCATAATATGTTCGGCAAGCTGTTCTTCGTGATAGGACGGGTGAGGAATGGAACAGATTTTGGCAAAAATATCCCACAGCGGCTGTGGAGATAATTGAGACAGTTCAGACACGATGAGTCTCCTTGTCGTGGCGCTGCAACAAGCTTGCAGGTCACAGGGTTAGCAGATTAATAGTCACCACAAGTCGGGCTTGCGAGATAAGGTCGAGAATACCACTTTCTCCGTCTGCTGCTAGCATAATGCAAGTAAAAACTCCGGCCAGCGCCGCTTAATACTGGTTTTTAGCGCGTCAGATCTCTATAATCTCGCGCAACCTATTTCCCCCTCGAACACTTTTTAAGCCGTATATACACAGGCTGGGACACTTCACATGAGCGAAAAATACGTCGTCACCTGGGACATGTTGCAGATTCACGCCCGCAAGCTGGCCGCGCGACTGATGCCTTCTGAACAGTGGAAAGGCATTATTGCCGTTAGCCGTGGCGGTCTGGTGCCTGGCGCACTGCTGGCGCGTGAACTGGGTATTCGTCATGTTGATACCGTTTGCATCTCCAGCTATGACCACGATAACCAGCGTGAGCTGACCGTGCTGAAACGCGCTGAAGGCGATGGCGAAGGCTTTATCGTGATTGACGATCTGGTCGACACCGGCGGTACTGCCGTTGCGATCCGCGACATGTATCCAAAAGCGCATTTCGTGACGATTTTCGCCAAACCTGCCGGGCAGCCGCTGGTCGACGATTACGTTATCGATATCCCGCAGGATACCTGGATTGAACAGCCATGGGATATGGGCGTGGTCTTCGTACCGCCGATTTCAGGCCGTTAATACCGCATCGATATAATTTTAACGCCCGGTGATGCCGGGCGTTGTTTTATTTAGCCTGCGCCGCGTTACAATAGCCGCTATGACACGTCATCATGGAGGCAGAGCGCAATGACTCAGGCGAATCTCAGCGAAACCCTGTTCAAACCCCGTTTCAAGCACCCGGAAACGTCGACGCTGGTGCGTCGTTTCAATCCCGGCACTCAGCCCGCAGTTCAGTCCGCCCTGGATGGCAAAACCGTGCCGCACTGGTATCGCATGATCAACCGCCTGATGTGGATTTGGCGCGGTATTGATGCGCGTGAGATCCTCGAAGTCCAGGCGCGCATCGTCATGAGCGAAGCTGACCGTACCGACAGTGAACTTTACGATACCGTTGTGGGGTATCGTGGCGGAAACTGGATCTACGAGTGGGCCACGCAGGCGATGGTCTGGCAGCAAAAGGCGACGCAGGAGCCAGATCAAACCCTCAGCGGACAACACTGGCTGCATGCCGCCAACCTCTACAGCATCGCCGCCTATCCCCATCTCAAAGGCGATGACCTGGCAGAACAAGCGCAGGCGTTGGCCAATCGCGCTTATGAAGAAGCGGCACAGCGACTACCTTGCAACATGCGTGAAATCGAATTCGCCATCCCCGGTGGTGCATCGGTAACCGGATTCTTGCATATGCCGCCCGGCGAGGGCCCGTTCCCGACGGTGCTGATGTGCGGCGGTCTCGACTCCCTGCAAATTGACTATTACAGTCTGTTTGAGCGTTACTTCGCACCAAAAGGGATCGCGATGCTGACGTTGGACATGCCGTCGATCGGGTTTTCATCGAAATGGAAACTGACGCAAGATTCCAGTTTGCTGCACCAGCATGCGCTCAAAGCGCTCGAGAATATTCCGTGGGTGGATCACACCCGTGTGGCGGCATTTGGCTTCCGGTTTGGGGCAAACGTCGCGGTGCGCCTGGCGTATCTTGAGTCGTCCCGTCTGAAAGCGGTCGCATGTCTTGGGCCTGTTGTCCATGCTTTGCTCAGCGAGCCGCAGCGTCAGGGAAGCGTGCCTGAAATGTATCTGGACGTCCTGGCAAGCCGGCTTGGCATGCATGATGCATCGGATGAAGCGCTGCGCGTAGAACTGAACCGTTACTCGTTAAAAACGCAGGGGTTATTGGGGCGTCGTTGTCCCACGCCAATGATGTCAGGTTTCTGGAAAAATGACCCCTTCAGCCCTGAAGAAGAATCGCGTTTAATCACGTCGTCATCTTCGGATGGCAAACTGCTGGAGATCCCCTTCAGTCCGGTGTATCAGAATTTTGACAAAGGCCTGAAAGAGATTACACGCTGGATCACGCAGAGATTGTGTTAAGAGATTGCTAAATTTTGATGGTTTGGTAAAACAGTGGACTGACAAAAGGAGATCGCAATGACGTTACCGAGTGGACACCCGAAAAGCAGACTGATTAAGAAGTTCATGGCTCTGGGCCCGTACATCCGTGAAGAGCAGTGTGAAGAGAATCGCTTTTTTTTCGACTGCCTGGCTGTATGCGTCAATGTGCAACCCGCGCCAGAAGAGCGTGAATTCTGGGGTTGGTGGATGGAAATGGAAGCCGAAGAAAAACGCTTCACCTACACCTATCATTTTGGTTTGTTCAATAAAGCGGGCCACTGGCAAGCGACAACCATCAAGGATAAGGAAGTCGTCGAGCGTCTGGAGCAAACCCTGCGCGGATTCCATGAAAAAGCGCGCGCTTTGCTGGAGACCTTTGAGCTTAAGCTTGAACCTGCAGATGATTTTACCAACCAGAAGATCAAACTTTCCGCCTGAATAACGTATAAAACCCGGCCGCCCTTGCGCCGGGTTTTATTTATCGCCCCTGATGCCCGCAGAATTCCCCCAGCACACACGCTATTAATGCTTTCCCTTACGGCATATACGATGTGGAGACCGTTAATAAAGATAATTGTACAGCGTGAATGAAGATGCATTATCTTCTTATTGTGTCCAGAAAATAAGTGTGTATATCTGGATAAAAAATATTTCCTCTTCGTTATTAGCCACTCGGCATTTCACCCAAACAATAGTAAGAAGCCTTTTTGTCTTATCTCATTAAAATCAAAAACTTGCAGTATTGTTCGCTGGTTATTATTAATTCGCATAAAAATGCCGGTTCATTCTTTCTAAAAGGTAGGTGTTTGATGTCATTGCGAACTTTAAGACTGTGGGGTTAAATGACACATTTAGACTCGTCATTTTGCACGCAATAATATGCCCTGGCCGATGTAGAAGACCGTTGCACAATGTCTGGACTCATTATTTGGAGAGTGATATTTAAAATAAGACATTCATGAGGGTAATATGTCTTTAAATACGATGTAGAGGCTTTGTGTAGTCTCCAGTGTTTACTTTATACAGAACATACAAGGATGAATAAAATGGGAAAAAGTATTCTTAACCTGGCATTATCCACTTTTTTACTGGCGGGTTTTGCGCATGCGGAAGATACCTCATCGACACTTGCCATTACCGGGTCAGTTACCGATAACATATCTAAAGATTGTGGGATTAATATCAATCAAAACACGTTTATGATTTCGGAAAGTATGAAAGATGTTATTGACCAGGGGACGGAAACGTTTGACGGAACCGGGCAAGCCCTTAATTTTTATTTTACGGGTGGCGAGGAATGCATAGCCATGGCAACGAACGGCAGGCTCGCTTATCGCCTGACTGGAACAGCAGATAATGCCGACGGGACAGCCCTGGTGAACATGGACGTTTCGCAAACTCGCGCTAAAGGCTTAGGTATTGGTCTTTATGACAAAGACCATAAACTTTTTCCCATAAACAAAGAATTAATGATCGCATCACCCATCCGCGTTGAAGCGATAAACTTTGCTATTGTTAAACTCACGGGGCAGGAAGCCGTACCAGGAACGCTTCACGCGGCAATGACTATCAATATTGAGCGTCTGTGAAAGTCATGTTCACTACGTGTCGTTGAGTGAAGGCTGGCAACAGGGCAACGGATAAACCGTATGAACGTATGGGTTCTGCATCTAATCTAAAAAATACGGTTCAACTCAGCCTGTGGCGTTGAAAGTCGAAGATGACACGCTCTGTTAAAATTATGCAATAAAAAACCCGGCCACCGTCGTGCCGGGTTTTTCATATTTGAATATTAGAACTGGTAGGTCATACCAAGCGCGACGATGTCATCGCTGTTCACACCCAGTTTATTGTCGTCGTCGAGTTGGTTGATTTTATAATCAACAAATGCGGACATATTTTTGTTGAAATAATAGGTCGCGCCAACGTCGATGTATTTGACCAGATCTTCATCGCCAACACCTTCAATATCCTTGCCTTTCGACTGGACGTAACCCAGGGATGGGCGCAGACCAAAGTCAAACTGATATTGCGCGACCACTTCGAAGTTCTGCGCTTTATTTGCAAAACCACCTGAAATAGGCGTCATATTGCGCGTTTCAGAATACATCGCGGCCAGGTAAATATCGTTCGCGTCATATTTCAGACCTGTTGCCCAGGCTTCCGCTTTTTTGCCCTCGCCACGCGCCTGCAGGTTCTGGTCGTCAGTACGGTCAGAGCTTGTGTAGGCACCGCTAACGGCGAAATCGCTGCCACCGAAATCATAAGTCAGAGAGGTACCAAAGCCGTCGCCATTCTGTTTTTTGACGTCACGATCTTCGTTTTTACCCTGATATTGCAGAGTCATATCCAGGCCATCAATCACGCCGAAGAAATCGGTATTGCGGTATGTCGCAAGACCAGACGCGCGTTTGGTCATAAAGTTATCGGTCTGAGCGGAAGAGTCACCGCCGAATTCCGGGAACATATCGGTCCAGGCTTCCACGTCATACAGCGCGCCCAGGTTACGTCCGTAATCCAGGGAACCGAAGTCTTTTAATTTAAGGCCAGCAAATGCCAGACGGGTTTTCTGCGTGGAATCGCTCTCGGCTTTGTTACCTGAGAATTCTGCTTCCCAGCGACCGTAACCGGTCAGCTGATCGTTAATTTGCGTTTCACCTTTGAAGCCAAAACGAACGTAGGTCTGGTCACCGTCTTTAGCATCATTATCACTGATATAATGCATGGCTTTAACTTTGCCGTACACGTCCAGTTTGTTTCCGTTTTTATTATAAACTTCGGCTGCCTGTACGGATGCGGATGCGACAACGCTCATTACCACTAATGCCAGAGTGCTCTTTTTCATTTTCAATCCTGATATTTTTAAAACGCGCTAATATTCGCTGAGCAATAAGATTCGGCTCATTACCCCGTGAAAAACAGGATGGTTTTTATCGTCCGGGGATGAACGTTTTATGACAAAGTAAGAATATGTTTAAAAAAGTCACATTTATTTTTTCGGTAATAAAAATGTCAACATCTGCCGCTACGCTTCCTGATCCCGCACAACAAATTATCGTGCTTTGTGCTATGGCAGTTGGCAACGGCGCTGAGTCCTGTTAAAACGTCTGATTACATCATTTTCCCTTATTGTTGAATGGCAGAGAATCATGAGTGACAGCCAGACGCTGGTGGTAAAACTCGGTACCAGTGTTTTAACAGGCGGATCGCGCCGCCTCAATCGCGCCCATATTGTTGAACTTGTCCGCCAGTGCGCACAGCTTCATGCCGCAGGTCACCGTATCGTGATCGTCACATCCGGGGCGATTGCTGCCGGACGTGAACATCTGGGATACCCCGAATTGCCCGCGACGATCGCCTCCAAACAGCTGCTGGCCGCCGTGGGACAAAGCCGACTGATTCAACTGTGGGAACAGCTGTTCTCAATCTATGGCATTCACGTGGGGCAGATGCTGTTAACCCGTGCAGATATGGAAGATCGTGAGCGTTTCCTGAACGCGCGCGACACCCTGCGGGCGCTGCTCGATAACAATATCGTTCCGGTGATCAACGAGAACGATGCCGTCGCGACGGCGGAAATCAAAGTCGGCGATAACGATAATCTCTCCGCGCTGGCAGCGATCCTTGCGGGTGCCGATAAGCTGCTGCTGCTCACGGATCAGCAGGGCTTATTCACCGCCGATCCGCGCAACAATCCGCAGGCCGAGCTGATAAAAGACGTTCACGGTATTGATGACGCGCTGCGCGCCATCGCCGGAGACAGCGTATCGGGTTTGGGCACCGGCGGCATGGGCACGAAATTACAGGCCGCTGACGTCGCGTGTCGCGCCGGTATCGACACGATTATCGCTGCGGGCAGCCGTCCGGGAGTGATTGGCGACGTGATGGAAGGTATTTCCGTTGGCACGCGTTTCCACGCCGAAGCCACGCCATTGGAAAACCGTAAACGCTGGATCTTTGGTGCGCCGCCTGCCGGTGAAATCACTGTTGATGAAGGTGCCACCGCCGCAATTCTGGAAAGAGGGAGCTCATTGCTTCCGAAAGGGATTAAAAGCGTGACAGGTAACTTCTCCCGTGGTGAAGTGATTCGTATCTGTAACCTTGAAGGACGCGACATCGCTCACGGCGTGACGCGCTATAACAGTGACGCGCTGCGCCGTATTGCCGGCCATCACTCACAACAAATTGACGCCATTCTGGGCTACGAATACGGTCCGGTCGCTGTGCATCGCGACGATATGATTATTCGCTAAGGAGCCAAACATGCTGGAACAAATGGGCGCAGCTGCTAAAGCCGCCTCTTATAAGCTGGCGCTCCTTTCCAGCCGCGAGAAGAATCGCGTTCTGGAAAAAATCGCTGATTATCTGGAAGGGCAGTCACAACAGATTTTGCTCGCCAACGAACAAGACTTAGCGGAAGCCCGCGCGAACGGCCTGAGCGACGCGATGCTGGATCGTCTGGCGCTGAACCCTGCACGCCTGAAAAGCATTGCCGATGATGTGCGTCAGGTCTGCAATCTTGCCGATCCGGTTGGGCAGGTGATCGACGGTGGGGTGCTCGACAGTGGCCTGCGCCTTGAACGTCGCCGCGTGCCGCTCGGTGTGGTTGGCGTGATCTATGAAGCGCGCCCAAACGTCACCGTTGATGTCGCCTCTCTGTGCCTTAAAACGGGCAACGCCGCCATTTTACGCGGGGGCAAAGAGACATGGCGCACCAACGCCGCCACCGTCAAAGTGATTCAGCAAGCGCTTGAAGAGTGCGGTTTACCGGCGGGGGCCGTACAGGCGATTGAAAGCCCGGACCGTGCGCTGGTGAATGAAATGCTTCGCATGGATAAATATATCGACATGCTGATCCCACGCGGCGGTGCGGGCCTGCATAAGCTGTGTCGCGAGCAATCGACCATTCCGGTGATCACCGGCGGTATCGGCGTGTGCCATATCGTGGTGGATGACAGCGCCGAAATTGAGCCTGCGCTGAAGATTATCGTCAACGCCAAAACCCAGCGACCAAGCACCTGTAACACTGTTGAGACGCTGTTGGTTCATCAGGGCATTGCCGACACATTCTTGCCTGCGTTGAGTCAGCAAATGGCCGAGAGTGGCGTCACGTTACATGCCGATGCCAGCGCATTGACGCTGTTGCAAGGCGGCGCGGCGAAAGTCGAAGCAGTGAAAGCAGAGCAGTATGATGACGAGTATTTATCGCTGGATCTGAACGTAAAAGTGGTTACCGATCTGGATGACGCCATTGCGCACATTCGTGAACACGGTACGCAGCACTCCGATGCGATCCTTACCCGCACGCTCAGTAACGCCAATCGTTTTATCAACGAAGTGGATTCTTCTGCCGTTTACGTGAATGCGTCAACGCGGTTCACCGACGGCGGACAGTTTGGTTTGGGCGCAGAAGTGGCGGTTAGTACGCAGAAACTCCACGCGCGCGGGCCAATGGGTCTCGAAGCACTGACTACCTACAAGTGGATCGGTTACGGCGATGATACGATTCGTGCGTAATTAAAACGCGGGTGGTGCAAAAACAGGCACTTGATTCATAAGGCCATTGACGCATCGCCCCGTTAGTTTTAACCTTTTGCCCCGTGGTTACATTCGTAGCCGGCCTTTCAGGGCCGATATAGCTCAGTTGGTAGAGCAGCGCATTCGTAATGCGAAGGTCGTAGGTTCGACTCCTATTATCGGCACCATCTTAACTTCCCCACACGTCCGCATTCATCCATAAATACCCTGATTTAAAACGATTTTACTGATTTTTAGTCCCTCGCTATCCGTAACCGTCCAGTAAAATCCGATACGGATTGTGTATAGGATTGTGTATATGTTCCTGTTCGGTCTTGGATTCCTATACACATGCCTTTAAACGATATGCAGATTCGCCGCGCTAAGCCTGAAGCTAAAGCCTATACACTTGGAGATGGGCAAGGGCTGTCATTGCTAATTGAACCTAATGGAAGCAAGAGCTGGCGGTTCCGCTATCGTTTTGCCGGTAAACCAAAAATGATCTCGCTGGGTGTGTACCCAACGATCACACTTGCAGATGCCCGTTCTCGTCGTGATGATGCCCGAAAACTGGTCGCCGAAGGAAAAAAAATTCTAGTGAGGTTCGAAAAGAGCAGAAGATAGCTTTGCAAACCGAGTCTGAAAGCGCGTTCGAAAAGATAGCGACAGAGTGGCACCAGATGAAGTCTGCCAAATGGTCGGTAGGTTATGTGTCAGACATCATGGAAGCGTTTCAGAACGACATTTTCCCTTATGTGGGTACGAGACCAGTAGGCGAAATTAAACCGCTAGAACTGCTTAATGTGCTGCGTAAAATCGAAAAACGCGGTGCATTAGAAAAAATGCGCAAAGTTCGACAGCGATGCTTAGAAGTTTTCCGTTATGCCATTGCTACTGGAAGGGCAGAGTTTAACCCGGCAGCGGATCTTTCAAGCGCCCTCGATGTACACCAATCAAATCACTTCCCGTTCCTAAAGGCTGATGAGATACCAGATTTCCTGCGTGCTTTGAATTGTTACACCGGAAGTCGGCTTGTCCTGATTGCCACGAAATTACTCATGATTACGGGTGTTAGAACCATCGAATTACGTGCGGCATTATGGGCAGAATTTGATCTGGATAACGCTATTTGGGAAATTCCCGCTGAAAGGATGAAAATGCGTAGGTCACATCTTGTGCCATTGTCTACTCAAGCGCTAGATTTACTCAACGAACTCAAAGTCATGACAGGGAGCTATCGTTGTGTTTTTCCGGGGCGGAATGATCCTAACAAACCGATGAGTGAAGCGAGTATAAATCAGCTTATCAAGCGTATTGGCTACGGAGGTAAGGTAACTGGACATGGGTTTAGACATAACTTATCAACGATATTACATGAAGAGGGCTATTCAACCGCTTGGGTTGAGATGCAGCTAGCACATACAGACAAGAATAAAATTCGCGGCACGTATAATCATGCACAATATTTAGAGGATCGCAGAAATATGATGCAATGGTATGCGAACCAATTAGGCATTTAGTTTATAGGATGGATACTTAAATATGGCTAAAGCACTGGCAACAATTATGACTTGGGATGATGCTACATGGGAGGAGTTCATCCATGACTGGCTTATTGAATGTCATGCCGGAGATTATATATCTCATGAAAGGCTGGGGGGCGCGGGGGATAAAGGTCGGGATATTGTCGGGTTTATTACTGATCCGCATAACAAAGACTACATCTGGCACAATTATCAGTGCAAGTTTTACGCTAAAAGAATCGGTTTCTCCGACGTGGTTGATGAATTTGGAAAACTTATTTTTTTTACTAAGAATGGTGATTTCCCAATACCCGAGAAATATTTTTTTGTATCCCCCAAAGACCTATCTACTGCATTTTCTGAATTATTAAAGGACTCTGCTTCGTTAAAAACAAAAATTTTAGATGTTTGGGGTGAGTCAATAAGTAAGAAAATTACATCTACAAAAGTTATTACGTTAACCGATGATTTGGTTGAATATATAAATGATTTTAATTTTAACATTTTTTATTCACTCCCTTTATCTCTGATTTTAAGCGAAATAACAAAGACACCTCTATATTTCAAGTATTTCAATGAAATGTTTTATGCTAGAGATTTTCCTAAATCAACACCAGAATATGATCCATCTATTGAGTCAATTTATGTTGGGCAATTGTTGGATGTTTATTCTGAGGTTTGCCCAACAGGAAAGATGGACTTAGAAAATTTGATTGCTCCATTCAGCAATCATTTCAGAGGATGTCGTGATGATTTTTATTTTGCTTCCTCACTAAGTAGATACATAAGAGATTCATTTGTTGAAGATAATTTTAAGATTCTGAAACGCTACATTGCATCTTCTATCGAAAGTGAAATATATAAAACACATGGAAGCTCATTCGATAGATGCAATGACATACTAAAACAAGCTTCTCTGACCCCTATATCGAATCCTATTTTATCAAAAATATGTGAAGTTCCAGATAAAAAAGGGATATGTCATCACATGATTAATGATGGTGAGCTACAATGGAAAATTTGAAATTATATAATTCTCAAGTAGAAATCTCATTGAGACTTTCCAAAATTCTTATGGCATTTAACCCGATAGGTTTGACTATTGAAAAGTTAATCTGTCTAGATTTCCTAGTGCTTAATTTAAGCGATTTCATTCCGGAGCAAAGTAGTTTACATCCCGCTATTCCAAGGCGAGATAGCCAATTGGCAATAACGAGAAAAACTTTTACAGACGCACTTGTTTTAATGAAGAAGTATAAAATAGTAGAGGAAAATTACACAAGGAATGGGATCTTATTTTCCGTAACGGACAAAACTTTTTCATTCATAAACTCTGTTCAAAATGAGTATGTTTCAAAAATGGGACATAATATAAATGTAGCAAAAGAGAATTTTGGTTCTTTCAATGAATCAGAGTTGAAAAAGTTAGTAGGATCAAAATTTGGTCGTTTGGACAAGGAAGGATATTATGAGTCAATACATTAAGATTAAAAAAATATTGATAAAGAGTGTAATGCTTGATGATGTTGTAATTGATTTTGGCTCGCAGTTAACCATTTTTACCGGTGGCTCAGATTCAGGAAAGACGTATTTATTTAATCTTATACGCTACCTTTTTGGAAGCGATAAACTGGAAAATGCGGGGATAAACGAGGCTGAGGGTTATGATTCATCTTGTATAGAGTTTTCTATAAACGATGATTCATATTCACTTGAAAGAGGGCTGCATGATAACTCTGAGTACAAACTTTATTCTGGTGGGATAAATACAATTGGCCCTGCTACATTTATTCAGAAAATTGCAAAAAAAGCGAGTTCGAAGAATAGCTTTAATTCGATATTTTATAGCAAGTTGGGTTTCAATAAAGCGCAAGTAAGAATTAATAACAATGGCGGCGTGCAAAACTTTAATTTAAGTAATGTTCTTGATTTTTTCTGTATAGATGAAATTAGAATTTTGACATCTAAATCCCTGTTGTTATCTGAGCAGTATTCAGAACAAATAAAAAGCAAGGCTGAATTTAAATTCTTATTAACTCAAAGAGATGATGCTTTAATTGGAGATGAAAAACCAAATAAAAAGGCTAAGTTTTTTTTGAAGAAGCAAGTGAAAGATATAATAGAGGAAATGAACAGAGACCTGATTTTTCCAGATTTGAATTTTTTATTAATCAACGAAGAATTGCATAAGGTTGAGACGGATATTGAAAATGCCGCGGTAGAAGTGGATAACTTTCTAGAAATTTATGAAGGTAAAGTGACGGTTATCAATGAAATTAAAAATGAAATAGGGATACTGCAAAAGAAAGAGAATTATTTATCAATGCTTATTGACCGGTTCTTGATGCTCAAAGATTGTTACATTTCCGATCTTCAAAGAATTAATTCTATATCTCAAGCGACATTTTTCTTGGAGAATTTTGCCGAGGAGTTGTGCGATAACTGTGGGCATGCAATAAATCATTCACCAGAGTTAAATTATCCAGATTATTATGCTTCATGCATGGCAGAGTCCGAAAAAATAAATGTTCAATTGTCTGGGTTGCTTAAATCAATCCAATCAAATCAAGATGAATTATCATCCGTTAATTTGTCAATTAAAGAAAGTCAGTTTCTTTTAGATTTGGAAATGCCGGAGTATGAACGCTTACATGATGTCGATTTAAAAAACTCCCGAAAAATGATTGAGGAATTGTATGAGCATAAAGAAAGTTTGTTATCAGACTATTCTAAACATAAAATAATAAGCGCTTTGGAATCCAAGGGAGATAATGTTGATCTTGATGTTTATAATGTAGAGGATTTTGATGTTCTAAAGGTTGATGAAATAAATGAGTTGACTAACCAGTTAAGATTAGTTCTCAATTCAATAAAGTTTGATGGGCGTAATGATAACACTGTGAGATTTGATGAGGAAAAGTATGATTTTATCATAAATGACAAGAGACGATCTTTGTATGGCAAAGGCAGTCGTGCTGTTATATATGCTTGCTTTGTAATTTCTTTTGCGGATGTTTTAGCTAAAAAGGAAAAGCCACAGGCAGGTTTTGTGCTATTAGATAGCCCTTTGGTAACACACTTCGACAAAAAAAGAGAAATTAAGGAATCAGAGGTTAACCCGTTAACTTTGACTGATGCATTTTACAGTTATTTGATAAATACTAGCTCAAGTGTCCAGATAATATTGATTGAAAATAAAGGGCCGTCTTTTACTGTGCAAAATGATGATGGCGTAAAGTTGATTGATCTTAATGCTGATGGCGCAACAGGGATTTTTCCTAAGAAGAATATAAATTAATTTACTGATCTGGCGCGCAATGCTCTCCCCGCCACGCCTGCCCGCTAAAGGGGCCGCTTTTAATGCAGGTGTATCAGTAGGCTCAGACCGTGCCAGAGCTGGCGCTGGCGGGAGATATCGGGGCGTAAAAACACATGCAAAACCATGCACCTTACTCATGCATGGCTTAATTCGGGGAAAATGGCATGATTTACGGGGATTTTTTGACGGGCTACTGTGCCGCCAGTTCTGCGCGTTTGGGCTTTACCTCATTCGCCGGGAAATGACCTCCTCATTTTGAGATCTCAAAATCACAACTTATAAAGGGACACAGTATGCAGAGTGTGTTTTCGGAAACAGCCGGTGCCAACGTTCGTTGGCATGATTTGCCAGGGAAGGGAATTCCTGTTGTGTTTATTCACGGGCTCGGGTGTGCTTCTTCTTATGAATACCCACGCATTGTGGCAGATCCGGCATTTGGCGGGCGGCGCGCCATACTGGTTGATCTTCCTGGATATGGCTTCAGCGACAAACCTCATGATTATGATTACAGCATTGCTCATCAGGCTGGCGTGGTTATCGAGGTGATCAACGCATTGATGCTCCCGCAATGCGACATTTATGGTCACAGCATGGGGGGCAGCATCGCGATTGAAGTCGCGGCACGGTTGCGTGAGCGGGTCGGTAAACTGGTGGTTTCGGAACCTAACTTTCATGCAGGCGGCGGCGAATATAGCCGAATCATCGTAGAGAAACCGGAAGCTGAGTTTGTCTCTCACGTTTACGATCGGATACTGGCGAGCCACACCTCCCCATGGAAAGGTTCGGCCCAAAATGCTGCGCCTTGGGCAATGTGGCGTGGAGCCAAAAGCCTGATTGAGGGGACTTCACCCTCGTGGATGGAGATCTTTCTTAGCCTGTCCTGTTCCCGCGCGCTGATTTTTGGCGAACAATCCTTACCGGACGATGATTTTCAACATGTTAGCCATAACGACGTTCCTGTAGCCATAGTACCCCAGGCTGGACACTCAATGTCCTGGGAGAATCCTTCTGCGCTTGCCGAGGCGTTGAACAAGGCTTTTGGATAACCGGTGGCTTCGTGCCTACGGTCTTCGACAAGGTTCGCTCAGGCGAAGACCGTGTTCATGATGACAACCTTTTTTCCTCTTCTCGCTCGCATGAGCACACGAATGCGAGACATAAATACTTAATACTCTGCCGCTTTTTTTGCAGTCGGTGTCAATCAGTTCCTCTTTTCATCAAACAAAAAATCTACAAAACTAGACATCTATCGAGTTTTCGCCTTAAAGTTCTAACTTTTGTACTAGACAAAACCAACGTCTGGTTATCATATGGTTAATTAAAATATCGCTACATGTAAAAAATCGCCCAGATAGATGACTGGTCGGCGTGCATGTCAGCGCAGCAAACACACTGACACACCTTTTCAGGAGCATTATGCAATCCTCTGTTAATAATAACGAAAGCCGAACTTTCTTCGGCCATCCTTATCCGCTCGGCTCGCTCTTCTTTACCGAAATGTGGGAGCGGTTCTCGTTTTACGGCATTCGTCCGTTACTGATCCTGTTCATGGCGGCAACCGTCTATGACGGCGGCATGGGGCTCGCGCGTGAAAACGCATCGGCCATCGTCGGGATCTTTGCTGGCAGTATGTATCTCGCTGCGCTTCCTGGCGGCTGGCTGGCGGATAACTGGCTCGGCCAGCAGCGGGCGGTCTGGTACGGCTCCATTCTGATTGCACTTGGGCATTTGTCGATCGCGCTGTCGGCTTTTATGGGCAACAACCTGTTCTTTATCGGCCTGATGTTCATCGTCCTCGGTTCTGGCTTGTTCAAAACCTGTATCTCGGTCATGGTGGGGACGCTGTATAAAAAAGGCGATGCCCGTCGCGACGGCGGCTTCTCGCTGTTTTATATGGGCATCAACATGGGATCGTTTATCGCCCCGTTGATCTCCGGCTGGCTGATTAAAACGCACGGCTGGCACTGGGGGTTCGGCATCGGTGGTATCGGGATGCTGGTGGCGCTGGTGATTTTCCGCCTGTTTGCCGTGCCATCAATGAAACGCTACGACAGTGAAGTCGGCCTGGATTCGACCTGGAACAATCCGGTGGCGAAGAAAAATGGCGTAGGCGCCTGGCTGCTGGCTCTGGCGGTCGGCGTGGCGATTATTGTGACGCTGATTGCACAGGGTGTGATTGTGATTAATCCTGTCGCGGTCGCCAGCGTGCTTGTCTACGTGATTGCTGCCTCGGTCGCGCTCTATTTTATCTGGTTGTTCCTCTTTGCCGGCCTGAATCGTAAAGAGCGCGCCAGGCTGCTGGTTTGTTTCATTCTGCTGGTTTCCGCTGCGTTCTTCTGGTCTGCATTTGAGCAAAAACCAACGTCATTCAACCTGTTTGCCAATGACTACACCAACCGCATGATCGGTGATTTTGAAATCCCGGCAGTGTGGTTCCAGTCAATCAACGCGCTGTTTATCATTATTCTGGCGCCGATCTTTAGCTGGGCATGGCCGATGCTGGCGCGTAACAACGTGCGTCCGAGCAGCATCACCAAGTTTGTGATCGGCATTTTGTGTGCGGCGGCAGGCTTTGGCGTGATGATGCTGGCGGCACAAAACGTGTTGAACAGCGGCGGGGCAGGCGTATCGCCGATGTGGCTGGTGGGCAGCATCCTGATGCTGACACTTGGCGAACTTTGTTTGAGTCCGATTGGTCTGGCGACCATGACGCTGCTGGCGCCGGAAAGAATGCGCGGCCAGATGATGGGGCTGTGGTTCTGCGCCAGCGCGCTGGGCAACCTGGCGGCTGGTTTGATTGGTGGCCACGTCAAAGCCGATCAGCTGGATATGCTGCCAAATCTCTTCGCGCGCTGTTCTGTTGCGCTATTGATTTGTGCTGCGGTGCTGTTGGTGCTGATTGTTCCGGTGCGTCGTATGCTGGAAAACGCGCAGGTAAAAACGGAAGAGAAACCGGTGAAAACTGCCTGACGGGCAGTGACTGAGCCATAAACAGACCGGCGCGAAACGCGCCGGTTTTTTTATGGGCGTGATATGTTCAGTAATGATCACCCTGCGGGTGATGAACAAACGCGACGCCCTACAACCCAACCGTAAGAGCAGGACATGTCAGAATCCGCCGCTAAACACATTATCAACCTTTACGACACGCACGCTGATGCCTTTGCTCGCCTGCGTTCCCGCCATTTAATGGAAAAAGCCTGGCTCGATAAATTTATCGATCTGCTCGGTACGCGCGGGACGATTCTGGACATCGGCTGCGGCAATGGTCGGCCCATTGCTGACTATTTCATTCAGCAAAATTATCAAATCACGGGTATCGACGGCGCTTCCGCGATGCTGGCTCGCGCACAGCAGCAGTTTCCTGAACAGCGTTGGTTGAATCTGGATATGCGTCAGCTAGCGCTGAATAAAACCTTTGACGGGCTGATCGCCTGGGACAGCTTTTTCCACCTGACTCCTGAAGATCAGCGCCAGATGTTCCCTGTTTTTGCGCGTCACAGCCATCCTGGCAGCGTGCTGATGTTCACCAGCGGCACACATCACGGTATTGCGATGGGAGAATTTGAAGGCGAACCGCTGTATCACGCCAGCCTGTCGCCGGACGAATACCGACAACGGCTGGCGGAAAATGGTTTTGCAGTGATTGACGTGGTATTTGAAGATCCCGATTGTGGCGGGCATTCGGTTTGGCTTTGTCAGGCGCTTGTCCCGTAATCATTTGTTAGTGCGCTTATTGTCTTACATCATGACTTTTTGCTCTTACTCACTCTACTGTGAATCTGTATTCCCTCCCTTAGTGAGCAAATTTAATGAAAATAAAATCATTGTTAGCGGTGATTTTGGCTGCATGCTGGGTATTTAATATGGGTAGCGTCATGGCCAAGAGTCATTCAGTTTTAGACTCAGAGATTAAAGATAAGGTTATTGCCGAATCCATCGCCTCATATCCCGGCGTGTGTGCTTGCCCATTCAATCGTGCGAGGAATGGTAGTGCCTGTGGCAGGCGCAGCGCATGGAGCAAGGCCGGAGGCTACGCGCCACTCTGCTATAAAAATGAAGTTACGGATGACAGGGTCAAACAGTGGAGGGAGCAAAATAACAGTTAATTAATATGCTCTTCACTGAATGGTAAATTTAAAATTAACCCGGCTCCAGCATCCCGAAACTCACAATCCGCGAACGGCCCAGCTCTTTCGCACGATACAGCGCGACGTCGGCCGCACGCAGCAGGTTGTCGCTCTGGACGTGTTCCGGGTAGCTGGCGATGCCAATCGACACGTCCACGGGACCGATTTCAGACAGCCCATAGCGCATTGAGAGGGTGTGAACGCCATTAAAAATCTCGGTTGCGCAGGCGTGAGCCGCCTCTTCATCAACGCCCGTCAGCAGCACCAGAAACTCCTCGCCGCCGTAACGGAACGCCACGCCATGGTCGTGAACGGCGCGTTGGACGATGGCCGCGACGTTTTTGATCACCTGATCGCCCGCCTCGTGACCGAACCTGTCGTTAATATTTTTAAAGTGATCAATGTCGATCATCAGGCAGCTCACCGGTTCTGCATTGCGCGTCGCCTGGCTCATTTGGGTACGCAACGTGTCTTCCAGATGGTGACGATTGCGCAGGCCGGTTAACGGATCATAGAGCGCTTTTTCGAGCAGGGCATCACGCAGACGTTGGTTCGCTAACGCGAGGCCAAGCGCTTCGGCCATCAGTTCCAGATAAGCGCGAGAAGGCGCCGTTTCTGGCGTGATGTTCTGGAAAGAGAGTAAACCAATCGCTTCTCCCTGGGCGATCAGCGGTACGCAAAGCGAGTGATTTGCACAGGTGTCCGGCAGATGGTAGCAGGCGATATCCGGCTCGCCGTTAACCGGTGGATGGCTCTGACCGCGACGTACAGCCCAGCATTCGTCGGGGTGGAACGGGTCCTGTTTCCCCTCGGGCGAAAGCCATTGCGCGACGCAGCGCATCTGCCACGGATCGTGGTCGAGAATATAGAGCCGGCCGGCTATTCCCGGCGCGATATTGGGGGCAAAAAGCTGTGCGACGTTAATCACATCCTCGAAGTTCTCACAGCCCTGCAAACGCTGCGTCATGCGCGCCAGCAGCTCGCGGATCGCCCAGTCGGCGTCGCGCTCTTTTTCCAGACGCTGTCGTGCCAGTCCATTCTCACGAAAAATGCGGATCGCCTGCGCCATGTCACCAATTTCGTCGATCTGGTTAAAGTTGGGCGTTTCAACCGCATAATCCTGGGAGGCCAGGCGATTCACCACGTCGCTCAGACGCACCACCGGTCGCAGCACGCGGCGTTTTAAGATGAAACCCAGCACAAACAGGAACAGCAGGGCCGTCACACCCACCATCACTTCGGACAACGTGCGTAACAGGCGTGACGTGTTGGTCGCTTGCTCGACGGCGTCCTGTGCACGACGATCGAGCATCAGGCGGAAATGGTCGATTTGGTCTTGCGCCCGCTCCAGCTCTTGTTCGTAAGGTTTGCCGTAAAGTAGCGCGAGGGCTTGCGACTGTTCACCGCGAGCCACCTGAGCTAACGCGGTCTGCTGTTCATCCTGAAGCGCATCGACAACCCGGAATCCTTCATGCAAAAGCGCCAGTTCATCATCCGTCGCGCCGTTGTCTTTCAGTTTTGCCAGACGATGCTCAACGGCCTTCAATAACTGCTCTTTTTGCTGATATTCCGCCAGCAGGTCCGGGTCTTGTTTGATCACGTACAGCCGCGCCAGATCCGAAAGCGACCAGATCTCGACGTCAACCTCTTCAGTGAGCTGGTCAAAAACCTGCCGCTGTTCTACCGCCTGCCGCTCAACATTATCTGCGTTTGACGCCATCAGCATCACCACGCCTGACACAATTGTCAGACACACCGTGGCACCGTAGGCCCAGTTCGTTATGGTCGCAATACGCACCTGTAGGATCCTTCTAGGCCATTTGTGGGATAGCTATTTTGAAATTATAGGAAACGCATGATTTCCGTGTAAAAAAAAGGCGGCCATTTGGCCGCCTGGTCTGTTAAATATCGTCACGCTTTCACAAATCTGGAGGGTTTTTGCCTTCTTCAATAAAGGTTTCGTCGATTTCGTCCGAATTGCCAGCATGGTCGCGTCCGGAAAGCAGATTCCAGCAGGCAATAAACAGGGCGGCGATCAGCGGGCCAATCACAAAGCCGTTAATGCCGTAAATTTCCATCCCGCCCAGTGTCGAGATCAGGATCAGATAGTCCGGCATTTTGGTGTCTTTGCCGACCAGCAGCGGGCGCAGGATGTTATCCACCAGCCCCACGATGATGACAAAGAAGCCGACAATGAAGAAGCCTTGCCAAAGCTGTTGCGTGGCAAACAGGAAGATAGCGGCAGGTACCCAGATAATCGCCGAGCCGATGGCCGGAATTAACGACAGGAACGCCATCAGCGCGCCCCACAAAATACTGCCGTCGATACCGGCGATATAAAAGGCGATACCGCCCAAAATACCCTGCACGAGCGCCACAACCACCGTGCCTTTAACCGTCGCGCGGGAGACGGCGGCAAATTTCGCGAACAGATGCTGCTTAACAAAATCGGACAGCGGCAGGGAATCAAGAATCTGACGCACCAGATATGGCCCGTCTTTGAGCAGGAAAAACAGCAAGTAAATCATGATGCCGAAGCTAATCGCAAAGCCGAACGTGCCCTTGCCGATCAAGAAGGCGCTGCCCGCCAGATACTGTCCGCCTTTTAAGGCAGCATCAGAGAGTTTTTGCTGGATTTGCGTGGCATTATCCAAATTGTGATCGACAAGGAAATTCCGTGCCCAGTCCGGCAGGTGTGTAAACAGGCTTGCCACCACTTCCGGGAATTGGGAATTCGTATGCTGGAGCTTGGTGTAAACCACGTTCAGCTCAATGGCGAGCGACGAGAGAATCACGATCAGCGGTGTAAACACGATCAGGCAGATAATGCCCAGCGTCAGTAGCGATGCCAGCCCGTTACGTTCCCCCAGTAGACTGCGCACTTTGTTCTTCACCGGATGGAAGATGACGGCCAGTATCGACGCCCAGAAAACGGCCGAAAAGTAGGGGGCCAGTATGTCAAAGAAAGCCAGCGAAACGATGACGAGAATCAGAATGAAGAAACCTTTGGTAAGTCCTTTAAAGCGCATGAGCCAGTCCTGGTAACGTAGAATCACCGTCGACTATAGAACCCTTTAGCGGATTTACCAATTTTGTAATCAGGATCACACTGTTTGGATCACCCTCTCTACGCTGTTGTCGGACGCCCCGCACGTGTGAATCCCGAAGACGCAGGGGCAATCACACCTTTCTGTATGAGACAGCGCAATGGGTTCCCACTTTCGACTGACCGAAAATGCCCTCCGTCCGCGCCATGATCTCAGTATCGGCTTATGGAGGTGCTTATGGCCTGGCGACCAATTCTCTACGTGATCATGACAAACCAACCCCGACTCAGCGCCCGCCGTGCGCGGCTACGTTTGGTGCGCGGCTAGCTTTTTGTTAACAATCGCGGTATAACAAAACCTTCTTTGGATGTTTAGATGTCCATACGTTTAGAAGGTAATATGCAAACAGAACACGACAATGGGCAGCTAAAGCGCACCATGAAAACGCGTCACCTGATTATGTTGTCGCTGGGTGGCGTGATTGGCACAGGGCTATTCTTTAATACGGGTTACATCATTTCCACGACCGGTGCGGCGGGCACGCTTCTGGCGTATCTGATCGGCGCGCTGGTGGTCTGGCTGGTGATGCAGTGTCTGGGCGAGCTTTCCGTCGCGATGCCGGAAACCGGGGCATTTCATGTCTACGCCACGCGCTATCTGGGGCCAGCAACGGGCTATACCGTCGCGTGGCTTTACTGGCTCACCTGGACCGTTGCGCTCGGCTCAAGCTTTACCGCCGCCGGATTCTGCATGCAGTACTGGTTCCCGCAGGTGCCCGTTTGGGTGTGGTGCGTGGTGTTCTGCGCGGTGATTTTTGCCCTCAATGTCATCTCGACGCGTTTCTTCGCCGAAGGCGAATTCTGGTTCTCGCTGGTGAAAGTCATCACCATCATCGCCTTTATTATCCTGGGCGGAGCAGCGATCTTCGGCTTTATCCCGATGCAGGACGGTTCACCTGCGCCGGGCTTATCCAATATCACCGCCGAAGGCTGGTTCCCCCACGGTGGCCTGCCGATTCTGATGACGATGGTGGCGGTGAACTTCGCGTTCTCCGGTACCGAGCTGATTGGCATCGCTGCGGGTGAAACGGAGAATCCGCATAAAGTCATCCCGGTGGCGATCCGCACCACGATTGCGCGCCTGATCCTGTTCTTCATTGGCACCGTTTTTGTACTGGCGGCGCTGATCCCGATGCAGCAGGCCGGCGTGGAGAAAAGCCCGTTCGTGCTGGTGTTCGAGAAAGTCGGCATTCCCTATGCAGCCGACATTTTTAACTTCGTGATCCTGACGGCCATTCTGTCGGCGGCGAACTCCGGGCTGTATGCCTCGGGTCGCATGCTGTGGTCGCTCTCGAATGAGAAAACGCTGCCGCGCTGTTTTGCCCGCGTGAATAAAAACGGCGTGCCGCTGACGGCGATCTCGGTGTCGATTCTGGGCGGCGTGTTGGCGCTGTTCTCAAGCGTGATCGCCCCGGATACGGTGTTTGTCGCGCTGTCGGCGATTTCGGGATTTGCGGTGGTGGCGGTGTGGATAAGCATCTGCGCCTCGCACTTTATGTTCCGCCGCCGTCACCTCCAGGCGGGCAAACCGCTGACGGATTTACAGTATCGTGCCCCGTGGTATCCGCTGGTGCCGGTATTGGGATTTGTCCTGTGCGTGATGGCCTGCGTCGGTCTGGCCTTTGATCCGAGCCAGCGCATTGCGCTTTACTGCGGAATTCCGTTTGTCGCCCTGTGTTATGGTGCGTATTACCTCACCCAAAATCTTAAAAAGCAGGAGCCTGAACATGTCGCTGAATAATCCGCTTACCGCCCTCCTTGAGAAACAGCCGTTTATCGTGCTGGACGGCGCAATGGCGACGGAGCTTGAAGCGCGCGGGTGTAACCTGGCTGATAGCTTATGGTCGGCAAAAGTGCTGGTCGAAAACCCGGAGCTGATCCGTGACGTGCACCTGGACTATTTCCGCGCGGGTGCACAGGTGGCAATCACCGCCAGCTATCAGGCCACGCCGGCGGGCTTTGCCGCACGCGGTCTGGATGAGGCGCAGTCGCGTGCGCTAATAGGTAAAAGCGTCGAACTGGCGCGTAAAGCTCGCGAAGCGTATCTGGCTGAAAACGCGCACGCGGGCACGCTGCTGGTCGCCGGTTCCGTCGGGCCTTACGGCGCGTATCTGGCGGACGGGTCTGAGTATCGCGGGGATTACGTGCGCAGTGCGCAAGAATTTACCGAATTTCACCGCCCGCGCGTAGAAGCGCTGCTGGATGCGGGAGCTGACTTACTGGCCTGCGAAACGCTGCCGTCATTTGCCGAGATCAAAGCCCTGGCGGTGTTGCTGAGTGAATATCCCCGTGCTCGGGCGTGGTTCTCGTTTACCCTGAGTGACAGCGAGCACCTCAGCGATGGCACGCCGCTACGTGACGTTGTTGCCGCCCTGGCGGATTATCCGCACGTTGTCGCGCTGGGCATCAACTGTATCGCGCTGGAAAACACCCCTGCAGCGCTTGCGCATCTGCACAGCCTGACTGCGCTGCCGCTGGTGGTCTATCCGAATTCCGGCGAGCACTATGACGCAGTGAGCAAAACCTGGCACCACCACGGCGAAGCTTGCGAAACGCTGTCGGGGTATCTACCGAAGTGGCTGGCGTCAGGGGCAAAGCTGATTGGCGGATGCTGTCGCACCACGCCGAAAGATATTACGGAGCTGAACGCGCAGCGCGGATGAGTGCGAGCCTGATATCATCACCCCAACCCTCTCCCAATGGGAGAGGGTAGACACTAAATGCGGCAACGGGCGTTGCCGTTTTGTTTTTAACTATGCGGCATCCGCCAGCACAAACATTCCGTAGGGGTGGATTTCGAGGTAATAATTATCGCCTTCGTTCGGCTGTAGGCGTGTGGCGTTCACCTGCAACAAAATCTCCTGGCCGTGCCAGTTCACAATCACCTCATATTGCGGTCCCATGTACGCCACATGGCGAATCACGCAGCGCTGGCTCTCTTCGCCGTGCTCGCTCAGGGTGATCGCTTCCGGGCGCACACCGACCGATCCCGCTCCCTCGCGGGCAAAATGCAGTGGGCGCGGCAAGCGGTAGCCGTGGATCTCGACAAAATCCTCGCTAAAGCGTGCCGGGAACAGGTTGGCGTCGCCCATAAAGCTCGCCATAAAGCGCGATGCGGGCTGGCGATACAGATCCTGCGGCGAGCCAATCTGCATAATGTTGCCTTTGTTCATCACCAGCACGGTGTCGGACACCGCAAACGCCTCGCTCTGATCGTGGGTCACGTACAGCGACGTGATGTTGAACTGCTTTTGTAGCTCGCGAATTTTGTCGCGCATGCTGCGCCTCAGGTTGGCGTCGAGGTTACTCAGCGGCTCATCGAACAGCAGCACTTTCGGTTTGAGGATCAGCGCACGCGCCAGCGCCACGCGCTGCTGCTGTCCGCCAGAGATCTGGTCGACGTAGCGGTCTTCAAAGCCGTCCAGATCCACCATCGCCAGCGCTTCTTTGACGCGGGTTTTCATGTCACTGCGCGATACGCCAAGCATTTTCAGGCCGTAGCCCACGTTCTCGCCCAGCGACATGTGCGGGAACAGGGCGTAAGACTGGAACACCATGCAGATATCACGCTGCTGAATGGAACGATGCGTGACGTCTTCGCCGTCAATTAAAATCTGCCCCTCGGTGGGTTTTTCAAGCCCCGCGACCAGACGCAGCACCGTGGTTTTGCCGCAGCCCGACGGGCCGAGCAGCGTCACCATCTGCCCCTGCGGAATCGCAAGATTGATATTCTCGATAACGGTGTTGTTGCCAAAGCGCTTGGTGACATTGCGCAATTCAACGAAATGTTTTTGAGTCATAGTGTTACGCCTGGTTTTTGGCTTTTGAACGGGAGGTACGAGATTCACCGATCAGCCAGTCAAAGAGGAAAATGATCGCCAGCATGACCACAATCAGGATCGAGCCGTAGGCAATCGCCACGCCGTATTCGCCGTCTTCCACGCGGTTCAGAATGTAGGCTGTTGCCACGCGGGTATCCGGCGTGACGAGGAACACAATGGCGCTAACGGTGGTAATGGCGCGCACAAAGCTGTAAATCAGCGCCGACAGAATCGCCGGGCGCAGCAGCGGCAGCAGGATATGCGTGATGGTCCGGAAGCTCCCGGCGCGCAGGCTGAGCGACGCTTCATCCAGCGATTTATCGATCTGGCCGAGCCCCGCGATCCCGGCGCGAATGCCCACCGGCACGTTACGCATCACCATTGAGATAATCACAATCGCAGCCGTTCCCGTGAGGTAAACCGGCGCGCTGTTAAAGGCCAGAATGTACGACACGCCCGCCACGGTGCCTGGCACGGCAAAGCACAGCATGGTGGTGAACTCGATAGTCTTTTTGCCACGGAACTGCTGGCGCACGACCACCCAGGCGATCAGCAGACCAAAGCCCGCGGTGATCGGTGCGGCGATCCCGGCGTACAGCAGCGTATCGAGCAGTGAAGGCCACGCGCCGTCGCTCATGCCCTGGCCGAACAACTTGATAAAGTTATCCAGCGTCAGGGTGTAATCCACGCCCCAGTTCACCGTAAAGCTGCCGTAGAAAATGCTGCCGTAAAGCAGGGCGTTAAACGCGATCCAGACGGTTAACAGCGCCACCACGGCCCAGACCAGTGTCACCGGCAGCGGCTGCACGTCGCCACGGTAGGATTTGCCGGATACGGTTACGTAAGACCGCTTGCCGATCCACATGTACTGAATGCAGAACACCAGCAGCGAGAAGACCAGCAGGAACGCGCCGAGCGTACTGGCCGCCTGATAATCCAACTGCGACCCGGTGATGTAGAAGTAGATTTGCGTGGCGAGTACGTCGAAGTTGCCGCCCAGCACCAGCGGGTTACTGAAGTCGGCCAGCGACTGCACGATAACAATCAGGAAGGCGTTTGCCAGCGCGGGTTTCAGCAACGGCACAAACACACCGTTAAAGGTCTGCCAGCGGCTGGCGCGCAGGGTATACGACGCCTCTTCCAGCGACGGATGAATCGTCTTGATGGCTCCGTCGAGGATCATGAACGCCATCGGCGTAAAGGCCAGCACCTGCGCCAGCCAGATACCGGTAAACCCGTACAGCCAGTTAGTGTTGGTCAGGCCAAACCAGTCCACCATCAGCTCGGTAATGTAGCCGGAGCGGCCCATCATCAGCGTCACGCCCAGCCCCACCACGAACGGCGGGGTGACGATCGGCAGAATCGAGAAGATACGCCCAATAATGGCGCTGCGTCTGGCGATGCGGGTGGTGTAAATAGCCAGCACCAACCCAAAGAACGTACAGCCGATACCGACGGCAATCGACAGCACAATCGAGTTGATAATGACCTGTACGATATGCGCCTGCGACAGCACCGTCATAAAGGCCAGCGGCGCAAATTCGCCCGTATCGGTGGTGAACATCGGAATGAAAATGGCGATGCTCGGCCAGACGATAAAGATGCCGATCAGCGCGACGATGGTTATCAGCGAGGCAATCACAAAGCGGTCGCCGCCCAGCCACTCGAGTCGCGTCAGCGCCAGCGTCATGATCGCCCCAAGTGCGACGAACAGCACGATAGACGCGTAGCCTAACCCGCGTCCTTCGACCGTGGCGCTGATGACGATAAACGCCATGCACAGCAGCGCCCATCCCGCATCAATATAATGACGGCTAATCTGCTCGCGTTTCGCTTCACTGAACGGACGCACCAGCAGCAGGCTCGGCAGTAAATACCACAGCCAGCTAACGTTGAAATGTGACCAGCTGTAGGCGTCGAGGATCTCGTCGCGCGTCGACTCCAGCAGGCCGTAATCCAGGCTCCAGCTTGGCAGCAGGGCAAACGCCAGCCAGCCAAGCAAAACCCAAAGGAATACCGCATCCCGTTTCTTGGCGGGATGGAGAGCTAATGTGTGTGACATACGTTTTCCGAGTGTTGGAGGCCCGACGGGAAAATCCGCCGGGCGATATACCCGTCATACTTGAGTTGCAGATGCGTTGGCTGCTCTCACGTACCCCAGTCACTGACTTGAGTAAGCTCCTGGGGATTTGCTCGTTTGCCGCCTGCCTGCAACGCGAATTATTTTGGGTATAACTACGGTTTGCGGGCTTATTTACCCATCTTCACGTCGCTGACCCATTTGTTGATCAGTGCCTTGCGCACGTCCGTTGAGCCGTATTTATCCATGTCGTAACTGATCAATTTCAGGTCGTCGAGCTTCAGCGAGTTCGGGGAGGTTTCCGCCGTGGTGTTGGTCAGGATTTGGTAGGATTTGCCTTTCTTCCACGCCAGCTCCTGCGCCTCTTTCGACAGCACCCAATCCACAAACAGCTTCGCGTTTTCTTCGTTACGCGCGCCTTTCAGAATGCTGACGCCGCCGATTTCATACCCGGTGCCTTCGCACGGTGAAATCAGCTCCAGCGGTGCGCCTTGTTCTTTTTCCAGCGAGTAATCGTGCAGGAAGCCAATCCCGATGGCGGTTTCACCGCGCGCGGCGTTACGCGCCGGGGCGATACCGGATTTGGTGTACTGCGACACGTTGCTGTTCAGCTGTTTCAGGTAATCGAACGCCTGATCTTCGCCCCACAGCTGCACGAAAGTCGCCAGTGCGGTATACGCCGTACCGGAGCTTTGCGGATCGGCTATCTGGATCTCGCCTTTGTATTCCGGCTTGGTCAGATCTTTCCAACATTTGGGGACCGGCAGATTTTTCTCTTTCAGGCGCTGAGTGTTCACACCAAAGCCCAGAATGCCGACGTAGACAGCGGAAGAGAGGTTGCCTTTCACTTTGGCCGGATCGCGGAATTTCTCCATGATCTGCTCAAGATTTTTCGATTTGTACGGCTGCAACAACCCCATTTCTCCGGCCTGCGATTGCGGGTCCAGCGTGCCGCCGTACCAGACGTCAGCCTGCGGGTTTTTCTTCTCCGCATCGACTTTCGCCAGCGTGCTGCCGGAGCCGTTGCGGATAAACGAAGTTTTGACGTCGTACTTGTCGCCAAAGGCTTTCGTTTCGACTTCACACATTTCGTTAGTGGCGCTGCAATACACCACCAGACGGCCTTTAGCCTGCGCGGCACCCGTTAAGGTGGCCAGCGCGATCCCAGATGCAATGAGGGTAGAGAGGAGTGTTGTTTTCATTATTCAGCCTTTTTATGACGTTATGTGACTGCGAGAAGCGGTGATGCCCGACATCAGCAGCGGCATCAGCAATAAACCCATCAGTACGGCGGCAATCGAGAGCAAACTGAACATCCCCGACCAGCCGTAATGTTCGATAACCAGCGACAGCGGCCATCCCGCCAGCGCCGCCCCCAGATAGGCAAAGACGCCGAGAAAACCGGTAATCGAGCCTGCCGCCTGTTTGTGCCCGCATTCAACGGCGGCAAGGCCGATCAGCATTTGCGGGCCAAACACAAAAAATCCTACGGTAAAAAAGCACATCGCCAGCAGGGCATAGTGGTGAACCGGTGCCAGCCACAGCGCGGCGACGGAAACCATCAGCCCCAGCGTGAACAGCAAAATCATCGGCGCACGCTGGCCGCTAAACAGCAGGTCCGAACCCCATCCGGCGAACAGCGCGCCCAGTAAACCGCCCACTTCAAACAGCATCACCGTGGCGTTGGCGCTCAACAGATTTACGCCGTGGCTTTCTGACAGCCAGATATTGCCCCAGTCGTTCAGCGCAATCCGGATCAGATACACCAGGACATACGACGCGCCGAGCAGCCAGATCATCGGATTTTGCAGCATCGTCGTGCGTAACATCTGCCACAGCCCCATCGGCGGGCTTTGCTGTTCCTGACGCAACTCCAGCGGATCGTTGCGCCACTCCCCGACCGTCGGCAGACCCTCTTCCTGCGGTGTTCCCCGCAGCTGTGTGGTCAGCCAAATGCCGAGCACAATGCTGATGATCCCTGGTGTCAGCATCGCTGCCTGCCAGCCCCAAAGATGGGCGGCAAACGCACATATCAATGGAATAATCGCACCACCAATATTGATGGAAGTATTCCAGCAGCCCCACCAGAAACCGCGCTCATTGCGCGAATACCAGTGGGTGAGCAATCTGGCGCAGGGCGGCCAGCCCCATCCCTGAAAGAAGCCGTTCAGCGTCCAGATAAACAGCAGCAGCGGGAACGAATCGCTAAACGTAAACAGCACGTTCAGCACGCCCGTTGCCAGCAGGCCGATGCCCATAAACGCCCGCTGCCCGTGGCTGTCGTGCCACAGTCCGGCGGCAAATTTAGACAGCCCGTAGCTCAGATAAAACAGCGAACCGATCAGCCCGATATCGCTTTTACTCAGCCCCAAATCCATTTGCAGCGCGGGTAACACGTAATTCACGCTCTTGCGCGTCAGGTAAAACGCGGCGTAACCGATGGCCATGCACAACAGCAATCGTGGGCGTATCGCCCGATAGCGTTGCGTGATCTCTTCAGCAGACAGTGCGTGCATGGCGTTCTCCGTTTGAGATGACTGTATGAAAGCGTGACGAAAAAGGGATGAGAGAAAGTCTGGAGTGACTAAGACTTTTTCCTGGTTAGTGAAGTGTTTGTTGCAAAATTGTGGGCAGGTTAACAATTACGCGCGTGCCGGCGTGGGCGTTCAGCGTGAATTCGCCGCCGAGGGCGTGGACGCGCTCGCGCATTCCCTGAATACCAAAGCCGGGCACATTTTCCGGACTGATACCCCCGCCGTTGTCCGCGACCTCCAGATGCAGCCGGTTTTCCTGCTGGCGAAGGACGATGGTCACTTCGCTGGCATCGGCGTGTTTACTGACGTTATTCAGCAATTCCTGTAGCAAGCGATAGAGGGTGAATACCAGCGTTTCATTTTCCGGTGGCGCGGGCAGTTGATAGTCAAACCGACAGGTAATCCCGCGCTCGGCAAAGGCAAATTCGTTGACCAGATGATGCAGCGCCTCTTTGAGCGACAGTTCGTCGAGAACGGGCGGGCGTAACTGGCGCAGCAGCTGACGGGTCGAGTGATGAATCCGCCGCGCCAGTTCGTTGATCTGCCCGGCGGCTTCAACCGCCAGCGGGGTATCGGCAGCGCGCTTGACCAGCTGAGACTGAATTTGAATGGCCGTAATGTTCTGGCCGATTTCATCGTGCAGCTCGCGGGCGAGGTGCTTGCGGGTATCTTCTTCGGTGTGGATTAGCTTTTCGGTGAGCGCCCGCCGCGCCTGAAGTTCGGCCTCCAGTCGGCGGCGATAGTGATCGAGATTTCGTGCCAACTGCTGCTGACGACTGATGGCGATCCCCAGACCAATCCCGAGCAACGACTGGGTGGCGAGGAAAATCTCCAGCTCCATCAGATCGGTAAAACCGACGCCAACCTGACGCGCAATGGTGATCATCATGCTGCCCAGCAGTCCAGACAATACGCCGCCCTGCCAGCCAAACTTCCACGCCATCACGACGTTTGGCAGAAAAACGACGATCAGCAGCAGGCGCTCAAGGGCGGGGGAGAGCACCATTTGCGTGCCGATTCCGATGATAAAAAACAGGCTGCACCAGATGATAAGCGAGGTGCGTAGCGGCGGATTACTGGTGTCCAGCCCGAGTAAATGGGAGCGATGCTGCTGGCGCAAAAACTCAAACACCAGATAGACAAACGGCGTGAGCAACACCCCGCCGGTGAAGGAGGCCAGCAGCAGAAGCGTGTTAGGGCTTTCCAGAAACGGTGACAGCAGTAACGTTTGCAGCAGCGCGTTGAACGTCACCGCAGCAATCAGCAGGGAAAGACGCTGCCAGTAAAGCGGAAAACGGTGCCAGTAGCGTTGCGTCAGCCAGGCGGCGACAGTCCCAATCAGCGGTACCACGAGCATCTCGTAGCGGGTCAGGAGCTGTTCGCTGTGCAGCCACCCAATGGCCACGAGAGTGGAGAGAATCAACGCCGGCCAGAAGCGGCGCGACAGCAAAATCAGCAGCGCCAGATAGACGCCCTGCGGCAGGAATAACGCGGCCTGTTGACCGTTGTGCGTCAGATAAAAGCTGAGCGTCCACAGCATCAGCCAGCCGGTGCCCCAGGCCAGCATAATGAACAGTGAGAGGATAATGTGCCGCACGGATCGCCGCATCAGTGGCCCGTCAGCAGCTGATTGTCGAGCGCGAAATGCACCAGTTCGATGGTGCTGCTGCACTGCAATTTTCCCAGCACGTTGGCGCGATGCACATGCACCGTTTTGTGGCTCAGTTCGAGCGTATAGGCGATGGCTTTGACGCTTTCGCCTTTCACCAGCAGGTCGAACACTTCGCGCTCGCGTGGGGTCAGTACATCGAGCACTTTGGCGGCGGGCTGGCCGCCGCGCAGGGCTTTGACCGCATCAGCGCAGAGATAATGTCCGCCCATACCGACGGAGCGTACGGCCTGCACCAGCTCTTCCGGCCCGCAGCGCTTGGTGAGATACCCGCTGGCGCCAGCGTCGAGTGCGCTCTGCACAAACGCAGGCGTATCATAAATACTGAGAATGATTGCGCGAAAGCCGGGGCGCTGCTGTCGCAGGCGTTTTAGCAGACTGAGGCCATTTTCGTCGGGCATGGCGACATCCATCACCGCGACGTCGATATCATTACGTGACAAGGCAGGCCACGCTTCGGCAGCGCTACCGTATTGGCCTTCGACGATCAGATCCTCTTCCAGATTTAACAGCTGAGCGAATCCAGATCGGACCACCACGTGGTCGTCCACCAGCACCACTTTGATCATCATTCATACCTTTGCTGAATAGTTTCTCTATGATGCCTGCCGCCGCCGGGCTGGCAATCGTGTGCGTACGGTTATGTAACGGATGTAACAGAATTGCAATATAGATTGTTTTTTCCTTCGGGTGATCGGGCGGCTCTGCTCTTCCCCTTCACCCCAGCCTCTCCCTAGTGGAGAGGGAGAGAATCCTGACACTGCGTCGCCTGATGCCCCTCAGAGTGCACCCCAATATACCGCTGATAGCGATTCGCCTTGAGATAACACAAATCCACCAGCACCAACCCATCCACGCAGTTGTTGAACGCCGGATCGCTGCCGAAATCGATAAACTGCACGCCGCCCGGTTCGCACAGCTCGGAATACTGTTTGTAGAGCGGTGGAATGCCGCAGCCCAGATTGCCGAGCAGGGATTTCAGCTTTGTCAGATCATCGACATACGCTTTACCCTCAAACTGGGCCAGCACGTCGGGCAAGGACGCCGGATACGGCTGGCGCGACACGGCTAACGGATGATTCGCCGGAAACCACAGACGGTAAAACGCCACCAGCAGATCGCGTGCGGCGGGGGGGAGTCCGCCTGAAATCGAAACCGGGCCGAACAGGTAGCGATACTGCGGATAGCGCGCCAGATATGCGCCAATCCCTGACCACAAATAATCCAGGCCACGGCGGCCCCAGTAGCGCGGCTGGATAAAGCTGCGGCCAAGCTCAATGCCGTGTTCCAGTATGCCCTCCATCTTGTCGTCATACTGGAACAAGCTGAAACTATACAAACCACCCAGCCCTTGGTTTTCGACCTGTTTTGCCGTGGGCATAAAACGATACGCACCGACGATTTCCAGATCGTCGTCGTCCCACAGAATCAGATGCAGATAATCGTCGTCATAGCTGTCGGTGTCCCGACGCTTTCCGCTGCCTTCGTCCACGGCGCGGAAGGCAATTTCGCGCAACCGTCCCAGCTCGCGCAAAATCGGGGCGTCTTCCTGCCCGTTGCGTTGCCACAGATAAATCGATTTGCCGTCGCTGGTGGTGCCGAGACATTCAGCCAGCGCCAGTTCACGCTTCAGCGTTGCCCGGTCTTCCGGTCGTGCAATCGCGCACTGCGTTTTGAAGGTCCCCGGCAGTCCCTTGCCAAGACGTATCACATGCTGGCGGCACTGCTCGGCCATTTCACGCGGTGAAAGCGTGGCGCTGAACCAGTGGCTCCAGGCAATCTGCTGCCCGATTTTGATCGGCAATCGACTGTGCTGACGGCGGAACATCTGCTGCATTAGCAGCAGCATCGACAGCGTAGGTGAGACCAGAGTGATGGCGTAAAACAGCAGGCTGTTGTGCGCCTGAATGTGCATGGGCAGCAGCGGCACGCGCAGTTTGTTCGCCAGTTTGATAAAGCCCGAGTGCCATTTTTTGTCGCGAATACCTGTGCGCGTCGGGCGCGAGACTTCGCCAGCCGGGAAGAAAATCAGTACCCCCGCGTTTTGCAGGTGCTGTTCCATGTGCATCAGCGAGGATTTGGCCGTTTTTCCGCCCATATTATCCACCGGGATAAACAGCGAACTCAGCGGTTCGAGGTGTGATAACAGACGATTGGTCACCACTTTGACATCGCGGCGAACGCGCGATACGGCGTACATCAGCGCCAGGCCATCCAGCGTGCCGGTGGGGTGGTTAGCGATAATAACCAGTGGGCCATGTTCAGGGATTTGTTCGAGGTCGTGAGCGGGAATAGTGCAGATAATATCGAGGTGTTCAAGAACCTGTTCCACCATATCCAGCCCTTTCAGGTGGCGGTGTGTTGCGGCGAACTGCTGGAACTCTTCTTCGTGGAATAACCGTTTTAACAGACTTTTTTGCCAGGGTGCGGGCCTCGCCTGAGGCCAAAGATCATCAAGAACGCTATCGAGACTAAACATGATGGTTTCTCCTACCGTCTTGCCGAGACAGTAGAAGCGCGAGATGTCGTTTGTATTGCAGTTGGGTGAAGTTTTGTGAGGGGGGATTCCCCTCTCCGTTCAGAAGAGGGGAGCGCGCGTTAACGCAGGATTTTTTTCTCGGCCAGATCGAGTGCGAAGTAGCTGAAGATCAGATCGGCACCCGCGCGTTTAATGGCGCCAAGGCTTTCCAGAACGACTTTCTCTTCGTCAATCGCCCCTGCCAGTGCGGCGAATTTGATCATCGCGTACTCACCGCTCACCTGGTATGCGCCCAGCGGCAAAGTGGTGCGCTCGCGGATGTCACGCAGGATGTCCAGATACGCACCTGCCGGTTTGACCATCAGACAATCTGCACCTTGCGCTTCGTCGAGCAGGGATTCGCGGATTGCTTCGCGGCGGTTAAGCGGGTTCATCTGATAGGTTTTACGATCGCCCTTCAGCGACGTGCCCGCGGCTTCACGGAACGGGCCGTAGAAGGAGGAGGCGAATTTGGTGGAGTAGGACATGATGGCGGTGTCGGTGAAACCCGCAGCGTCCAGCGCCTGACGGATGGCCTGAACCTGACCATCCATCGCTGCGGATGGCGCGATAAAATCAGCCCCAGCAGCCGCCGCCACGACGGCCTGTTTGCCCAGGTTCAGCAGCGTTGCATCGTTATCGACGCCGTGATCGCATAATACGCCGCAGTGACCGTGCGAGGTGTACTCGCAGAAACAGGTATCGGACATGACGATCATTTCCGGAACGGTCTCTTTGCAGATGCGTGACATGCGCGCGACCAGACCCTTTTCTTTCATCGCATCGCTGCCGGTGGCGTCAGTGTGGTGAGAGATGCCAAACGTCATCACCGAGCGGATGCCTGCGTTGGCAATGCGTTCGATCTCACGCGCCAGATGCTTTTCGGGGATGCGCATTACGCCTGGCATAGCGTCGATGGCTTTGTAGTCATCGATCTCTTCTTCGACGAAAATCGGCAACACCAGATCGTTTAAGCTCAGTGTTGTCTCTTCAAACATAGCGCGCAACGCAGGGGATTGGCGTAGGCGACGGGGACGTGCAATTAAATCGGTCATGATATGCCTGATGTCTGGAGAACAATGCGGGACAGTGTACTCGAAATTCCTGCGGGCTGTTTTACGAAAGTGGTTCTTATGAAGGCAAGAAGGGGGGAGCCCTGTACCCTGGAATGTCGTTAAAACGTGCAAAGGCATTATCGCGCGTGATTTTACATCGGTCCAAGGTTACGGACATCTATTCATATTATTTCTCAAAATCCGTGGTTGTATTTTCTGGGTATATATATATGGTCTGCTGATATTTCCTGAAATAATATAATTCTGATGTAATTTATTGTGTTTATAGCATTTTCTCGTTTCATTCCTCCCTTGTTTTTATTTTTTATGATTATTGTCTGGATACGGACTTAATTGAATCATTCATTGAACCTTTTTCAATTCAGACTGCATAATTCCCTTCGCAATATATTATGTCGCATTTATGTTTTGACGGAAAAACTGCTTACGTCCCTGAGGAGGGATGACTCAATGCAAACATGGAAAAAGAAACTCGTGGTATCTCAAATTGCATTAGCCTGCACATTGGCTATCGCTTCTCAGGCTAATGCTAAAGATATCTCTAACAGCACTTACGATACTTTCGGGTATGACAATACCGTGACTACCCCCTGGTATGATGGTTATGTTGACTGGGATAGCTCTGATGCTACACATGACAGTGATATCTATCCCGTTATCAATAATTCCACGGTGAATGGCGTTATTTCCAGCTACTATCTTGACGATGGAATTAATGGCCGTGCGAATGCGCTGAGCATTTCTAATAGTACCATCAATGGAATGATTACCTCTAAATGCATGACCACCTCTTGCGATAATGGCGTTGACCCAGACGGTACAACGCATACGCAATATGATCGTTTTAGCCTGACAGTCGATAATACGACGATTAATGATGCCTATGAGCATTATGCTTATGACGTTATTGATGGCGATAATACCGAAACGCATTATCAGGATACTTATGCGCTCGGTAATGCGATTACTCTTGATGTCGAGTCCGATATTGTTATTCAAAATAACTCGCACGTTGCCGGTATTACGCTAACGCAGGGCTATCAGGAGCTGGATAATACGCCTTATGATGGCACTGAAGGCGTCGCAAATAGCAGTAACATCTTTACCGATACGCTGGTAGTCAAAGATTCAGTGTTAACCTCTGGTGCTTACAGCGATTTGGGGACCAGCGGTTTTTACGGCCAAAGTGCGAAGCCAAGTGATTACGGCGAAACCAATGCCACGGCTGCGGATGACGCGGCATTAATTGTGGCATCGAGCGACGTAGATAACGCGATGCAGACGACGGCAACGTTCGATCACTCTACCGTGACGGGGGATATTCTTTTTTCGAGCACGTTTGATAACAACTTCTTTGAGAACGGCGATCCGGCGACTGACACCACCGACGATGGTATCTATAACCCGACGACCAACGGTTGGGACGACACCGATAAGCTGGATGTCACCCTGACTAACGGCAGCAAATGGGTGGGCGCAGCGCAGTCGAGCGTTGAGGCTATCAGCCCCGCGCAAATGTATGGCCTGGGCTACAGTGACGCTGACTGGACCACGCTTTCACCTAACAGCATCTGGCCGGATTCCACTTTCAACAGCGACGGTCACGTCTCTGGCGAAGAGGTGTATCAGAGCGGCTTGTTCAACGTGACGCTGGATAACGGTTCCGAGTGGGACACGCGTAAAACCTCTAACATTGATAAGCTGGCAGTGAATAATCACTCGCAGGTCAACGTGGAAAACTCGGGTCTTCTCGCGGACAGCATCACAATGACCAACGGCTCGTCGCTGAATATTGGTGACAGTGGAGCCGTTGCCACGGATAGCCTTTATCTGGACAGCTATAGCCTGACCACGCTGACGGAAGAAACGGCGCAGCTCTATGCCAATACCATCACCGTGGACAACGGTGCGGAACTGGCACTGGGTCTGGGTCAGGTTGACACTCACAGCATGGTGCTGACCGACGGCGGCGTGTTGAACATCGCCAGTCGCGATGAGGTGTTGAATTCCGATCTGAACAATGCGCGTTATGTTACCAACGATACGAGCAAAGCGGATTACGACTATGGTGTCGTGGCGCTCAACTCTGATGGTCATTTGGCGGTGAACGGTGACGTCGCGGGCAACTACAAAGTGCGTATCGATAATGCGACGGGTGCGGGTTCTGTCGCTGATTACAAGAACGCCGAAATCATCCGCGTATATGACAACAACACGGATACTCAGGCGAGCTTTACGGCGGCAAATACAGCCGATTTAGGCGCATATACGTACAAGGCGCAGCAGAAGGGTGATACCGTTGTTCTTCATCAGGAAGCGCTGACCGACTACGCAAATATGGCGTTGAGCATCCCCTCCGCGAACACCAATATCTGGAATCTGCAGCAGGACACAGTGGGCTCGCGTCTTACCAACAGTCGTCACGGTCTTGCGGATAACGGTGGTGCGTGGGTTAGCTACTTCGGTGGCAGTTTCAACGGTGATAACGGCACTCTCAGCTACGATCAGGACGTCAGCGGTATAATGGTCGGTCTGGATACGCAGATTGATGGCAATAATGCTAAATGGATTGTCGGGGGCGCGGCGGGCTTTGCAAAAGGCGATATGAGCCAGGGTTCTGGTCAGGTTGATCAGGATAGCCAGACGGCGATGATCTATTCCTCTGCACATTTTGCTAACAATATCTTTATTGATAGCTCCCTGAGCTACTCTCGCTTTAACAACGATCTTACTGCCACAATGAGCAACGATGAGTACGTGGACGGCAACACCACCACGGATGCCTGGGGCTTTGGCCTGAAACTCGGCTACGACTGGAAACCCAACGCGTCAGGCTACATTACGCCGTATGCGGCAGTGTCGGGCCTGTTCCAGTCAGGCGATGACTATCAGTTAAGTAACAATATGCAAGTAGACGGCCAGTCTTACGACAGTATGCGTTATGAAGCGGGTCTTGATGCGGGCTACACCTTTAATTACGGTAGCGAGCAGGCATTAACACCGTACTTCACTCTGGCATATGTCTATGACGATGCGGGTAACGATGCGGATGTTAACGGGGACAACATTGACAACGGGGTGAAAGGTTCCGCCGTACGTGTGGGTCTGGGCACACAGTTTAGCTTCACGAAAAACTTTAGCACCTATACCGGTGCAAACTACCTGGGTGGCGGTGATGTTGACCAAAACTGGGGCGCAAATCTGGGTGTGAAATACGCCTGGTAATGCCAATAAGCGGGGGAGGTTCATCCCCGCTTTTTTTATAACTCGATAATAATGAAACAGAACCGATAAGTATGGATGCCTTGAGGTCTGCATGAATCCCCACGCGAAACCCCTTTCTGAATTTAAGCGGCTTGAACAGTGTCTGAAAGCCGAAAGCACTCCTTTCAGCGTTTCTCCTCAGCAAATTCTTGGTGATGGCTTTTATGACGACGATCATCACACCTGGTTTTTACAGACGGGTGTCGTGGCAGTCCATCGAAAAACTGACGATTTACTTGTTGGAATCGTGAAGGCGCCTTTCATTTTCGGCCTGACGGCTGGCATGGTAAAAAACCGTCAGGAATATACGTTGATTCCACAATCGCCCTGCACAGGGTTTTATCTGCCAGCAATAACCACGCATCATTGTCTCCAGCAATTTCATCTTTGGCGGGATGCATTTGGCTGGCTGTCATGGATTAACCTAATGATGGAAAAGCGGGACATGAACCTGGTGGGAAATAACTCCTACAGCCAGATCAGGTCAGTGTTGCTGGTGATGGCAGAGTGGGATGAAACGCTGCGCTCAAAAATAGGCGTGATGCATCATATTCAGCAAAGTACAGGTATTTCGCGTTCGGTTGTTGCGGAGGTGCTGGCCGCGTTGCGTAAGGGAAATTATATCAATATGAATCGGGGCAAACTGGTCAGTATTCACCGTTTGCCCGCGGAGTATTAAACGATCAGGAGGCCGGGATCACTTTCGCCTTATTCTCGCTCAATTCGGCGACCAAATTATTAATCCCGTCGCTCATATTGGTGAAGCGCGTATTCGGCGATCGGGTCACGACCACGAAGGCCCCAACATTGGACTGCGGGATCATCGCCATGTAGGTAATGAATCCGCCGCCGCCACCCGTTTTCTGAATAATGCCCGGGCGGCCATCTTTCGGTGCCATATACACCCAGCCCAAGCCAAGCGCATCGGCTTTACCCGGCACGTCCATGCCAATGACTCGGGTGAGCTGGTTGCGTTTGTAGATGAGCGTTTGCATGCGGTCAGCCTGATTACTGCGCGCATGGAAATCAGACGACAGGAACTGCTGCATCCAGCGCATCATATCCCCCGGCGTGGAGTAAACGCCGCCGCTGCCAACGGCCGCGAGGGTGTTATTACACGGACTGGCCCCTTTTTCGGCCACCATCAGGCGTTTGCACTGATCCGGTGACGGCGTAAAGGTGGTGTCTTTCATGCCCAGCGGACGGGTGATGTTGTCTTCAAACAGCTGCGGATACGGCTTGCCGGATGCTGTGGCTAACGCATCGGCGAGCAAATCAAATGCCAGGTTTGAATAGGCCGCCTGTGCGCCCGGTGCGGTTTTCAGCGTCGCTGTCGTCAGGTAGTTCCAGCGCTGTTCGCGCGTGGGCCAGACGAAAACAGGACGATGCGCTGCACCGCCTGGCTGTTCACGCGGCAGCGCGCTGGTATGCGTTGCCAGATTCACCAGTGAAATGGGGGTGCCATGATACGTCGGGACGCGGTAACCCGGCGGTGCGTATTTGCTTAATGGATCGTTGAGTTTCACCACGCCTTGATCGAGCAGTTTCACCAGCATTTCGCTGGTCATCAGCTTCGTCAACGATGCAATGCGGATCACGGAATCCAACTGCGGATGAACATTGTTGCCCGGGCGCGTTTCGCCAAAACTACGGAAAACGCGCTGATTACCGTCAATCACGACCATTGCCATGCCGGTGGCACCGCTGCCGTAATAAATCAGATTGGCGTAACGATCCGCAATATCGGAGGCGAAAACGGGGGCCGTGATCGGCTGAGCAGCCTGAACTGTGGAGAGGCTTACCGCACACAGCGCGGCAATGGAAAACAGACAACGTTTCAACGAAAGCATCCATGAAGTGAATGAACAAAGTAATGCGTATTTATACTACTAAACGGCACGGCGCAATGGGCCGAATAGCATAACGATAGTGGGAAAAACGTAACCGCGAGTAAATAAGAACATTTTCGTTGCACGCTTTCTCCATTTTTGTGACATCAGGCTTATGATAAGCGTAGGCGTAGTTCAATTTGCGGAGAAGGTTGATGGGTGAAAAGCGTGTGGTGATGGTTGTCGATATGCAGCAAGGGGTTTTCGAAACACCCCGTATTCAACGCGAAGCATGCGTATCGCAGATTAACCAACTTGTTCAGGCCGCCGATACGGTAATTTTTATCCAGCATACCGAAGCGGGTGGGCTGGAAGAGGGGAGCGAAGGGTTTGCGCTGTTGCCGGAAATCTATCAGCCGCCAGGCGCGTTTTATGTGACTAAAACGGCCTGCGATGCGTTTTACCACACTACGCTTGAGGCCCTGCTGCGCGAACAAGACGTCACGCATTTTGTGATTTGCGGGTGCGCAACCGACTATTGTGTGGATACCACGCTTAAAAATGGCGTCAGCCGGGGATATCACATCACCGTCGCGGAGGATGCTCATACCACGGCTAATCGCCCGGCCGCGCAGGCACACATCCTGATTCAGCACTATAACGACGTCTGGCGTACGTTGACTGCACCGCACAACCCTCCTGCAGTGAAATCCACAGAAACAATTCTGGACCACTGGAAAGCGAACTAACCCCTAAAGCCCTGGTCTATTTTTTGCACGAGCCGGTGAGCGGCCCGTGAGAGTCATGTGTCGTGCATAGCAATGAGATAACAACAAGAAGGAAACACTATGTTTAAATCTTTTTTCCCAAAGCCGGGACCGTTTTTCCTCTCGGCATTTATTTGGGCACTGATCGCGGTCATTTTCTGGCAGGCGGGCGGTGGAGCATGGCTTGAGCGCCTGGTCGGGGCGACGGGCGATGTCCCTATCAGCGCCGCGCGTTTTTGGTCGCGGAGCTATTTGCTGTTTTATGCCTATTACGCCCTGTGCGTCGGTCTGTTCGCCCTGTTCTGGTTTACGTATTCCCCGCATCGCTGGCAATACTGGTCAATACTGGGGACCGCGCTCATCATCTTCGTCACCTGGTTTTTGGTGGAAGTGGGCGTGGCCGTCAACGCCTGGTATGCTCCGTTTTATGACTTGATCCAAACGGCGCTCAGTTCACCGCATAAGGTTACGATTAACCGGTTCTATCAAGAAATTGGTATTTTCCTGGGGATTGCGCTTATTGCGGTATTCGTTGGGGTGATGAATAACTTCTTTGTGAGCCACTACGTGTTCCGCTGGCGTACCGCGATGAACGAACACTATATGGCGCATTGGCAGCAGCTGCGTCATATCGAGGGTGCGGCGCAGCGTGTGCAGGAAGACACCATGCGTTTTGCTTCGACGTTGGAAGATATGGGCGTGAGCTTTATTAACGCCATTATGACGCTCATCGCCTTCCTGCCGGTACTGGTGGCACTCTCCGTCCATGTTCAGGAACTGCCGATTGTCGGCCATCTGCCTTATGGCCTGGTGATTGCGGCAATTGTCTGGTCGCTGATGGGGACCGGTTTGCTGGCGGCCGTTGGGATCAAACTGCCGGGGCTGGAGTTTAAAAATCAGCGTGTAGAAGCGGCTTATCGTAAAGAACTGGTCTACGGCGAAGACGACGCCAATCGCGCCTCGCCGCCGACGGTGCGTGAGCTGTTTGGCGCGGTGCGCCGCAACTATTTCCGTCTCTATTTCCACTATATGTACTTCAACATCGCGCGTATTTTATATCTGCAGGTCGATAACGTTTTCGGTTTGTTCCTGCTGTTTCCGTCGATTGTGGCAGGTACGATTACGCTCGGTCTGATGACGCAGATAACTAACGTTTTCAGTCAGGTTCGTGGTTCTTTCCAGTATCTCATCGCGTCATGGACTACGCTTGTCGAGCTGATGTCTATCTATAAGCGTTTACGCAGTTTTGAGCGCGAACTGGATGGCCAGGATCTACAGGAAGTCACTCATACATTAGGTTAAGACAGGGAATCGCTATGCCATTTGCCGTATCACGAACGTTGCCTTTATCACTGTTCGCCGCCTTGGTGCTGGCCGGATGCGCCGAAAAAAGCGCTGCACCGCTGAAAAAGGGCGAAAAGCCGGTTGATGTGGCAAGCGTGGTACGGCAAAAAATGCCGGCCAGCGTGAAAGATCGTGACGACTGGGCGATCGTGCTGGCGAAAACGTTTGAGAGCCAAAAAATTGCGCCGACCGAGGAGAATATCTGCTCGGTGCTGGCGGTGGCGCAGCAGGAGTCGATGTATCAGTCCGATCCGGCGGTGCCGGGGCTGAACAAAATCGCCTGGAAAGAGATCGACCGACGTGCCGAAAAAATGCACGTCCCGGTGTTCCTGGTGCATACGGCGCTCAAAATCACGTCGCCAAACGGTAAAAGCTACAGCGAACGGCTGGATACGGTGAAAACGGAGAAGCAGCTCAGCGCCATTTTTGATGACTTTATCAATATGGTGCCGATGGGGCAGACGCTTTTCGGATCGCTCAATCCGGTGCATACCGGCGGCCCCATGCAGGTCAGCATTGATTTTGCAGAGAAACACACCCGCGGTTACCCATGGAAAATCGACGGGACGGTGCGTCAGGAAGTGTTCTCTCTGCGCGGCGGGCTGTGGTTTGGTACCTATCATCTGCTGAATTATCCGGTCAATTACAGCGAGCCGCTGTACCGTTTTGCCGATTTCAACGCGGGATGGTATGCGAGCCGCAACGCCGCGTTCCAGAATGCGGTGAGTCGTGCAACAGGCACAAAACTGGCGCTGGATGGCGATCTGATTGCTTACGGTAGCAGCGAGGCAGGGACCATTGAACTTGCGGTGCGCAAGCTGGCGATAAAGCTGGATATGAGCAACAGCGACATTCGCCACCAACTGGAAAAAGGCGACAGTCTGGCGTTCGAGAAAACGGATCTCTACCAGCAGGTGTATAAGCTTGCGGAGCAGAAAAGCGGCAAAGCGTTACCGCGCGAAATTTTGCCGGGCATTCAGCTTGAAAGCCCGAAAATCACCCGTAATCTCACCACGGCGTGGTTCGCAAAACGGGTCGACGACCGTCGGGCTCGCTGTATGTCACTTAACTAAACGTGAGTGATAACGGCGCCAGCGCAGGACCAACGCGACAACACCGAGAATGACGCATCCAATCAGAAACGGAATCACACCGAAAATCGTGCTGACGCCTAAACCGATATCGACGCGCGGCCGACCAGTGTCCTGAACTTGCATCAGATGCTCATACACGCCGGGTGCGTGCACCAGAATGTTCAGAAGTTGGGAACCCGCCCAGAAGCAAAACAGCACAAACAGGGCATAGGCGATATTACCCGGCGCGGAGGTTTTGGATTGCTTGCCGCCAAAAATCGGCTTCGCCAGTGTAAAGTCTGCCATATAAACCTCCCGATATTGATTCTGGCCGAGTGCCAGTCGTACAAGGTGAGTTTGACAGGTCATAACATTTGTCAATATCAGAATCGTGGTAATTTACGCCTGGTATTCCTCCTGGATTGTCGATTTCTGCATCGCATCACAGTTTTTTAACTTAAGTTAAATTGATTCGTATTTAAGAATTTCCGCATCCGCCACAGACCGCATCACGAAACTGTGAGAGGATGTCTTTTTATCCTGCCGGAGTTGCCATGAAGCTGTCTGACAAACTACGCCGTGACTGGCATTACTATGCCTTTGCGATTGGGCTGATTTTTATTCTTAACGGTGTGATTGGGCTGCTTGGGTTTGAAGCAAAAGGCTGGCAAACCTATGCGCTGGGGCTGGTGACGTGGGTGATTTGTTTCTGGCTGGCAGGGTTAATTATCCGCCGTCGGCCTGAAGACGCGACGACGGAAAACGTAGAGCGTTCTGAGAAAGCGGATTAACCGTTTACTGAGCTCTTCAGGGCGCTGTCGGCGGTGTGTCGCTCCAGCGCCAGTTCGATAAGACGGGTGATTAACGCAGGATAGCTGAGCCCGCTCGCCTGCCAGAGTTTTGGATACATGCTGATGTTGGTGAAGCCCGGCAGCGTGTTGATTTCGTTAATAATGACCTCATTTTCTGCCGTCAGGAACACATCGACGCGCGCCATACCGCCGCAGCCAAGTGCCTGATAAGCGTCGATGGCGATCGCGCGGATCTTGTCGTTAATTTCAGGATCCAATACCGCCGGCACCACGACCTGCGCGCCTTTATCATCGATATATTTGGTGTCGTAAGAGTAGAAATCACTGTTCAGAACCACTTCACCGCAGGTGCTGGCCTGTGGGAAATCGTTGCCTAAAACGGCGCATTCGATTTCACGACCTGTAATGCCTTGTTCAACTACCACTTTATGATCGAATTCAAACGCCAGGCGCACTGCATCTGCGAATTGCGCTTCGCTGGTCACTTTACTGACGCCAACGGATGAACCCTGGTTGGCTGGTTTCACAAACAGCGGCAGGCCAAGCTGAGCGGTGATCTGGGCGAAACTGTGTTTATCGCGGTTGGCACGGGTCAGGGTCACAAATGGCGCAATGTTCAGACCGGCGTCACGCAGCAAACGCTTGGTGACATCTTTATCCATGCAGGCGGCAGAACCGAGCACATCCGAGCCGACAAACGGCAGGTTTGCCATGCGCAACATCCCTTGCAGGGAGCCATCTTCGCCCAACGTGCCGTGAACAATCGGGAAAACGACGTCAATCTGCGCCAGCGTTTGAGCGTTGCCCGCGTTGATCAGCTGGCCGTGGATGACGCCAGGCACGGTCGCAACGCTGATTTCTGAAGGATTGAGCGCGATATGCGCCGGATCGTCTGCATTCAGCAGATACTGACTGGCATCGTTCACATGCCATTGGCCTTGTTTATCAATGCCCAGCAGGACCACATCAAAGCGGCTTTTATCAATCGCATCCACGATATTTTTAGCCGATTGCAGCGACACTTCGTGTTCTGCTGATTTTCCCCCAAAGACAATTCCTACCCGCTGCTTCGCCATCTCACACTCTTCCAGTCTGTCTCAAAGCCTATAACATACCACATGCCCTGTGGGATTCGCCGCCTTCTGCCATAATGTTTTGACGCATAAAAGAGGAGAGAATGTGAGAGGGAAAAGTCTGTTTGTCTGCGCGATTATTGTGGGTGCCGCCGTGGTGGGTTATCGCTGGCTACCGTCGTATTACAATCCTTTTACGCCACTTAAGCTCGACGACAAGCCTGGCAAGATCACCCAGTTCAAACTGCGTCGCCTGACGCCGGAGGCCTGTACGACTCTGCTGGCAGAGGCGAATCAAAAACAGTGGATCCAGACCCAGTCCATGGCCGATAGCGCGGGGGACTGCCCGCTGACTGACGTGGTGCGCGTGCGAAATTTTGGTCCGGTGACGCTGAGCAGCAGTTTTATCGCCAGCTGCCCGCTGGCGCTGAGCTCCGCGCTGTTTATTCAGCAGCAGGCGCGCCCGCTGACTCAAACGATAATGGGCAGCGAGCTGAAGCGTATCGAACATCTGGGCAGTTTTGCCTGCCGCAATATTTATCATCGCCCCGATGCGCGCCGCAGTGAACACGCCAGCGCCGAAGCCCTGGATATCAGCGCGTTTCAGCTCTCTGATGGGCAGCGGGTAACGGTGCTCCGCGGCTGGCGCGAAGATAAAACGCAGCCCTGGCTTAAAGCGCTGTTGAGTGCCAGCTGTGATTATTATGGCAATGGCTTAGGCCCGGAATATAACGCCGCGCACGCCAACCATTTCCATCTTGGGATGCGCGGTTTTGGACTGTGTCGTTAAAGCATAAATCACCAGCATAAAGTGGATAAAATGTGACTTGTTTCACATATATGATGACTGGGGAGATAAAACACCAAAGTCGTCGATACCGCATCTCTGGTGCCATCTGATTTAACGTAACTTGCTAATCTGTCGGCGAATTCGCCTAAAAATGAAGATACCGCTTGTTATGGAATCCTGGAAAGTAAACCTCATCTCCGTTTGGTTTGGCTGCTTTTTTACCGGCCTTGCCATCAGCCAGATTTTGCCGTTCCTGCCGCTGTATGTCTCACAGCTCGGCGTCTCGTCGCATGAGGCGCTGTCGATGTGGTCCGGTCTGACGTTCAGTATCACTTTCCTGGTTTCAGCGATTGTTTCGCCCATGTGGGGCAGCCTGGCGGATCGTAAAGGGCGCAAACTCATGCTGCTGCGCGCCTCGCTGGGGATGGCGATCGCAATTCTGCTTCAGGCTTACGCGACCAACGTCTGGCAGCTGTTTTTGCTGCGCGGCCTGATGGGGCTAACGTCGGGCTATATTCCTAACGCGATGGCGCTGGTGGCGTCGCAAGTCCCGCGCGAGCGCAGCGGGTGGGCGATCAGTACGCTTTCCACCGCGCAGATTAGCGGCGTGATTGGCGGCCCGCTGATGGGCGGTTTTTTGGCTGACCATGTTGGCCTGCGCGCGGTCTTTTTCATCACCGCGCTGCTGCTGATGGTGAGTTTTCTGGTCACGTTTTTCCTGATCAAAGAGGGCGTGCGGCCGACGATCAGCAAAGCCGAGCGTCTGAGCGGCAAAGCCGTATTCGCCACGCTTCCTTATCCCGGGCTGATGATTAGCCTGTTTGTCACCACGATGGTGATTCAGCTTTGTAACGGCTCGATTGGGCCGATTTTGACGCTGTTTATTAAATCGATGGCCCCGGACAGCAACAATATTGCGTTTCTGAGCGGCATGATCGCCGCCGTGCCCGGCGTGTCTGCGCTGATGTCTGCACCAAAATTGGGCAAGCTGGGCGATCGGATCGGCACGGCACGCATATTAATGGCGACGCTTATTTTTGCAGTGGTGCTGTTTTTCGCGATGTCATTTGTGACGTCACCCTTCCAGCTTGGCGTTCTGCGTTTTCTGTTGGGATTCGCCGACGGAGCGATGCTCCCGGCGGTACAAACGCTGCTGGTGAAGTACTCCAGCGATCAGGTAACAGGCCGGATCTTTGGGTATAACCAGTCATTTATGTATCTGGGAAATGTGATTGGCCCACTGATTGGCGCATCTGTCTCGGCGATGGCGGGATTCCGCTGGGTGTTTGCCGCCACGGCGGTGGTGGTGTTGCTCAATATTATTCAACTTGCCATTGCTTTACAGCGCCGACGTCAAAAAGCCGATAGGGCAGGCGCCCGATAATAATGTAGCGACAATATAGGATGTATTTAAGAGCAGCTGAATTTTATGAATAGAAAAGAAGATGTCAATTTCTACTCTTCATAAGGGGTGTAATCAGTTTTTATAATAGCAAAACGTTTCGCTCACGCTAAATCATCGTTATTTGCGACATAGCGTGTTTTTTCATAACGATAATAGTTTTCGCCTCTTTGCATTATTCCATCGGAGTGATAAGTTCAGCAAAAATCTGATAAGGAAATACCCGATGAAAAATCTCATTGCTGAGTTGCTGGTGAAGCTTGCCCAAAAGGAAGAAGAGTCAAAAGAGCTGGTTGCCCAGGTTGAAGCGTTAGAGATTGTCGTCACTGCATTGTTACGACAAATGGCACAGACCGAGCAACAGGCGCTGATACGAAGTATCGAAGGCGCTCTGGAGGATGCCAGGCCCGGCTCTCAGGTGCCGGTTCAGGATAGCGAGATGCTACAGGAATACGTAAAAAAGTTGTTGCGACATCCCCGTAATTAATCTTTCACAAAATCGAAAACGCTGTCATAGCATTGTCATATGGACTGCCTATAGTCGCTCTGTTTATTTTTTATGTATTTGTACATGGAGAAAATAAAGTGAAACAGAGCGCACTATTCATCGCATTAATTCCGTTGTTATTCACCGCAACGTCACACGCCGAAACCACCGATACCCACGTCCTGGACAATCGTGCTGCGCACGGGGATATCACTCAACCCGGCGGTGCCCGCCGTTTGTCGGAAGACCAAACCGCCGCGATTCGTGCATCGCTTAATGATAAGCCGGCCAAAAATATTATTCTGTTAATCGGCGACGGCATGGGCGATTCTGAAATTACCGCTGCGCGTAATTACGCTGAGGGTGCAGGCGGTTTCTTTAAAGGGATCGATGCGTTGCCTTTGACCGGCCAATATACCCATTACGCGCTGGACAAAAAAACCGGCAAGCCGGATTACGTGACCGACTCTGCGGCTTCCGCAACCGCCTGGACCACCGGGGTTAAAACCTATAACGGCGCGCTGGGCGTCGATATTCACGAAAAAGATCACCAGACCATTCTGGAGATGGCAAAAGCCGCTGGGCTTTCAACGGGCAACGTCTCTACGGCGGAGCTCCAGGATGCAACCCCTGCCGCGCTGGTGGCGCACGTGACGTCGCGTAAATGCTACGGCCCGACCGTGACCAGCGAAAAATGCCCCTCTAACGCGCTGGAAAAAGGCGGTAAAGGCTCCATTACCGAGCAACTGCTGAATGCCCGCGCTGATGTCACTCTGGGCGGCGGAGCGAAGACGTTCGCCGAAACCGCAACCGCGGGAGACTGGCAGGGCAAAACGCTGCGCGAGCAGGCGCAGGCTCGCGGCTATCAGATGGTGAGCGATGCGACTTCTCTGGCGGCCATTACTGAAGCAAACCAGGATAAACCGCTGCTTGGCCTGTTCTCGGACGGGAATATGCCGGTGCGCTGGGAAGGGCCAAAAGCCTCCTATCACGGTAACCTCGACAAGCCTGTTGTCACCTGTGCGCCAAATCCGAAACGCAATGACAGCATCCCTACGCTGGCGCAGATGACGGATAAAGCGATCACCCTGTTAAACAAAGGCGATAAGGGCTTCTTCCTGCAGGTGGAAGGCGCGTCGATCGATAAACAGGATCACGCTGCGAATCCGTGTGGTCAGATCGGCGAAACGGTCGATCTGGATGAAGCGGTGCAAAAGGCGCTGGAGTTTGCGAAGAAAGACGGCAACACCCTGGTGGTGGTTACGGCTGACCACGCACATGCCAGCCAGATCGTTGCACCGGACACCAAAGCGCCGGGCCTGACTCAGGCGCTGAACACCAAAGACGGGGCGGTGATGGTGATGAGCTATGGCAACTCCGAAGAAGACTCCATGGAACATACTGGCTCGCAGCTACGCATTGCGGCGTATGGTCCTCATGCAGCAAACGTGGTAGGGCTGACGGATCAGACCGATCTGTTCTACACCATGAAAGCGGCGCTTGGATTGAAATAAAAGAGAAACCCGGCGGAAATTCCCCTCCGCCGGGTGGTTTTTTCCCCGTCACGAACCAGACTTAGTGTGAACCTTCATGAAAGGATGGTGCTATGAAACTGACTCTGTCTGTGACTCTGCTTTCCGCGATGTTCCTGATGTCGACGGCAACGGCGGCGGAGAGAACGCTTACCCCTCAACAGCAGCGAATGACGACCTGTAATCAGCAGGCCACGTCCCAGACGCTGAAAGGCGATGCCCGTAAAACCTATATGAGCGATTGCCTGAAAAACAAAGACACGAAACCCGGCGAAAAGAGCCTGACGCCACAGCAGCAAAAAATGCGCGAGTGTAATTCTCAGGCGACGCAACAGATGCTCAAAGGCGAAGACCGCAGCAAGTTTATGAGCGCGTGCCTCAAGAAATCCGTGTAGTCCTAACGGGTGAGCCTGGGTATTGGCTCACCCGAAATTTCATACTTTCCCCGCTCCCCCCCTCTCTATAATTTGGGAAATGTTTCAGAATGTTCCCAAAAATTATGAATGACGAAAACTTTTACAATAAAGGCGTCACCCGAGAAGAGTGGCAACAGGACCTTTCTCAGGATGACCACCACCGTTCCGGCATTCGGTTTGCCCGGCGAGTTCGATTGCCGCGCATGTTGGGACTGGCCGCAATGTTCTTCCCGATTGCAGGGGCAATGGTGGCACATGCTCCGCCTGGAGGCTGGTGGCTATTGCTGGTGGGTTGGTCGTTCATCTGGCCACATCTGGCCTGGCAGCTGGCTTACCGTTCCGCCGATCCCCGCAGCAGCGAAATTTTAAATCTCAAAGCGGATGCGATGGTGGCAGGCGTCTGGATGGGGTTAATGGGCGTTGACGTCTTGCCCACGGTCGCGCTGGTCATGATGATCGGAATGAACCTGATGGGGGCGGGCGGCGTGAAGTTGTTTAGCGCTGGCGCCATCATTACTGCCGTCGCCACGCTCATCACGCTGCAACTCACCGGTACCACGCCTGCCTTGACGTTGACCCCGCTCGAATTATGGCTTTCGCTACCGGTCCTGGTGCTTTATCCGCTGATTTTTGCCTGGGTGAGTCATCAGACAGCGATCCGACTGGCGGAGCATAAGCGTCGTCTGGAGCTAATGAGTACCCGCGACGGAATGACCGGCGTGTTTAATCGTCGGCACTGGGAAATTCTGTTACGCAATGAATACGACACCTGCTTACGGAGCCATCGCGACGCCGCCATTTTGATTATCGATATCGATCATTTTAAAAATATCAATGATACGTGGGGCCACGACGTGGGCGATGAGGCGATTATCGCCGTCACGCGTCAACTGCAACTGGCGTTACGTGCAGGGGATCTTATCGGCCGTTTTGGTGGTGATGAATTTGCCGTGGTGATGAGTGGAACGCCTGCGGAGAGTGCGATAGCGGCGATGTCTCGCGTGCATGAACGGCTGGCGGCGCTCACCTTACCCTGTGCCCCGCAGGTGCGCTTGCGTATCAGCGTTGGCGTGGCACCGTTAACACCGGAATTTGGACACTACCGTGAATGGCTGAAAGCGGCTGACGTAGCGTTATATAAAGCGAAAAATGCCGGACGCAACCGCACCGAAGTGGCCGCCTGACGCCCGGCAATCCTTATCAGGATTTACTCAGCTGTTCTGACTTTTCCATGCATTTGCTCATCGCCTCGATCACCGCAGAGCGGAATCCGCGCTCCTCGAGCACCCGCACGGCTTCAATGGTGGTTCCACCGGGCGAGCACACCATATCTTTCAGTTCACCGGGATGTTTACCCGTCTCCAGCACCATTTTTGCAGAACCCATCACCGCCTGAGCGGCAAATTTGTACGCCTGCGCGCGCGGCATTCCGCCCAGCACGGCAGCATCAGCCATCGCTTCAATAAACATAAAGACGTAGGCCGGGGCAGATCCGCTGACGCCGACAACCGGGTGGATCATCGGCTCGGCAATCACTTCGGCCTCGCCAAAGCAGCGGAAAATATTCAGCACGTCCGCCACGTCTTCAGACGTCACCAGCGCATTCGGTGTGACAGAGGTCATGCCCGCATTCACCAGCGACGGCGTGTTTGGCATGGCGCGGACGATTTTACGGTCGTGACCCAGCGCGCGCGCGAGCTGATCCAGAGTGACGCCCGCTGCAATTGATACCACCAGCGTCTCTTTGTTAAGGCTGGAGGTAATGTCGCTCAGCACTTTAATCATGATGTTAGGTTTGACGGCGCCGAAGACGATATCGGCAATCTGGGCCACTTCCTGTGCGCTTTCGGCGGCGTTAATCCCGTACTGATCGCGAAGGGCAGCCACTTTATCCGGTGACGGGGTGTAGACCCAAATTTGTCCCGGCAACACCTGGCCGCTGGCGATCAGGCCGCCGAGAATGGCTTTTCCCATGTTACCGCAGCCAATAAAACCGATTTTCTTATCCATCACGTCTCTCCGTAATTATGCGTTTTGCGTTCTACTCTATAGCTTAACGTGGATTTTTCTTCAGGGCTAAAGCTTACGCTGCTTTGCCTGTCGACGAAAAGCAGGCGACAATAGCCGCTCATGCTAAACAAGGGAGACACTATGGCGATTTGGGTGGATGCGGATGCGTGTCCGAATGTCATCAAAGAGATTTTGTTTCGCGCCGCCGAGCGCGTGCAGATGCCGTTAACGCTGGTGGCAAACCAGAATCTGCGCATTCCGCCGTCAAAATTTATTCGCTCGATGCGCGTCCCTGCGGGTTTTGACGTGGCGGATAACGAGATTGTGCGGCTGTGCAGCCCGGAAGATTTAGTGATAACTGCGGATATTCCGCTGGCTGCGGAAGTTCTGGAAAAAGGGGCGGCCGCACTGAATCCACGCGGCGAGCGTTACTCGCCGTCAACCATTCGTCAGATCCTCACGATGCGTGATTTCATGGATACCCTGCGCGCGAGCGGCGTGCAAACGGGTGGGCCTGACACGCTTTCCCAACGCGATCGGCAGCAATTTGCCGCTGAGCTGGATAAATGGCTGCTGGAAGTGAAACGCCGTACCGCGTAATGATAAGCATTGCTAAAATGTGATAGAGTATGACAACCGCAGGGTTGTCATCATCAGACGCTTTGCAGTAAAGTAAACGCACCCACATATGCAATGATTTCTTTACAGAGTGCGATTGATATTCTCAGTGTTTACGCTCTCTGTCATACACACATATTCTTGCTGTAATCCAATTTTTACAATTACTTTGTGTACTAGTTTAATGGTATTATTGCTCGTTTTTTGATTTCACACGCCGCAACCTCGCGGTATCAAGGGGAACACCTGGTTATGACCCAACCCATCTTTTTAGTTGGCCCTCGCGGCTGCGGGAAAACCACCGTCGGCCTCGCACTGGCGCGCGCGTGTCAAAGCCAATTTGTCGATACCGATCACTGGCTGCAATCGAAAGCCGGGCGGACCATCGCGGAGATTGTGGAAAAAGAGGGCTGGGAAACTTTTCGTGCGCTTGAGACCGAAACCCTGAAGGCCGTCACGGCACCGTCGAGCGTCATTGCGACCGGCGGGGGCATTATTCTGGCGGAACATAATCGCGGCTTTATGCGTGAGCACGGCATCGTCATTTATCTTTGCGCGCCCGTCGCCACCCTGGTGGAACGGCTCGAAGCATTTCCGGAAGAGGGGCAACGCCCTACGCTCACCGGAAAGGCGATCGGTGACGAAGTGAGCCAAGTGCTTGCTGAACGTGATGCCCTTTATCGTGAAGCCGCGCATCACGTCGTCGATGCGTCGCAGACGCCGGAACAGGTTGTCAGCCAGATCGTTACCGCGCTGCGTCTGGCTTGCGCCAGCTAGCAGGCGTCTATACTCATAGTTCAACGTTAAAAAAGGATGAACTATGCCAACCAGACCTCCCTATCCACGCGAAGCGCGAATCGAAACGATTGAAAAAGGTAACGGCGATCAGACCGTTACCTGGTACCAACTGCGCGCGGATCACCCGAAGCCAAACTCACTCATCAGTGAGCATGAAACCGAGCAGGAAGCGCTGGATGCGAAGCGCCGCTACGAAGACCCCGATAAGACCTGACATAAATCTGAAAGCGGGGATAAACGTGCCTGCATCACACTTTTGGCTCAGCGTGAATGTTAAGTGAGAGTTAATATTTAGTCATTACAGTTAGATTCGGAAACGGTGAACGATCTTTACACTTCGGTGTAAAGATCTGCTGCTACGCTTTTGAGCTGTTTAACCTGAAACAAGAGCCGCGCAGCGTAGTGAGCTTGTGCCTGTATAAGTGCAGTGGCAGTAATGAAAGGCGACAACGAAAATGAAGGCAACATTGGCGATCCTCACCATTGGTGTGGTTCCTGTTAGCGAAGTGTTACCGCTCTTAACGGAGCATGTCTCTGAACAACAGATTACGCATCTCAGCCTGCTCGCTGGGATCGGTCGGGAAGAGGTCATGGAAGACTACGCGATTGGGACCGGGGAGGATTCGCTGCCGACATTGTTAAGCGACGGTGCGCTGGCGCATGTCTCGCACCAGAAAGTTGAGCGGGCGTTGCAGGGCATCATCGAAGTCCTCGATAATCAAGGGTATGACGTTATTCTGCTGATGAGCACCGCGCCGATCTCCGGGCTGGTCGCTCGAAATTCTATTCTGCTTGAACCCATGCGCATTATTCCACCGCTGGTGGCCTCCATTGTGGATGGTCATCAGGTGGGCGTTATCGTCCCGATCCAGGAACTGCTTGATAATCAGGTGAATAAATGGAAAGTCCTGCAAAAAATGCCGCTCTTTGCGCTGGCCAATCCCATCTGGGATAGCGAAACAAAACTCATCGCCGCAGGGCGTGAACTGCTCGACCAGGGGGCGGACGTTTTAATGCTCGATTGTCTGGGATTCCACCAGCGTCATCGCGATTTACTGCAAAAAGCGCTCGATGTGCCTGTGCTGTTATCCAACGTGCTGGTGACGCGCCTGGCGTCTGAATTATTGGCCTGATGATTTTGCGTGACAGGCACGAAGGATGGCCCCTATAGTGGATTTTTCTCCAAAGACATAAGGGCCAGTTCATGCTTCAGAGTAACGAATACTTTTCCGGTAAAGTGAAATCCATTGGTTTTACCAGCAGCAGTACTGGCCGTGCCAGTGTTGGCGTCATGGCTGAAGGGGAATACACCTTTGGTACCGCAGAGCCCGAAGAGATGACGGTGGTTAGCGGGGCGTTGAACGTGCTGTTGCCGGATGAAACAGAGTGGAAAGTGTATTCCGCTGGACAAGTTTTCAACGTCCCTGGCCATAGCGAGTTCCATCTGCAGGTTGCGGAACCGACGTCTTATCTGTGCCGCTATTTGAAATAGTGATTCTCCCTCTCCCCATGGGGAGAGGGTTTCACAGCATTAACGCTGTGCTTCTCCGCCTAAACCTTCGACCAGGTTTTTAATCAGCGCGGCCAGTTCACCCGTCATCAGGATGAAGTCGGCATCAAAGCGTCCGCTAACATCTTCGCGCTCAATATCTTCGTTTTGATCGCGCAATTCATCGCAGAACTTCAGACGTTTAATCGAGCCGTCATCGCACATCACAAACTGAATTCGCTGCTGCCAGTCGAGCGCCAGCTTGGTCACCAGTTTGCCTGCTTCAATGTGCACCGCAATTTCGTCACACACCAGATCCTGTTTCTTCGCGCGGATCACGCCGCCATCTTCAAGGATCGCTTTTAATTCGGCTTCATCAAGCAGCTGGAACCCTTGCGCCGGACTGCCGCTGCGCACCCATTCGGTGAGCGTCAGTTCGATAGGATTTTCCATCGTCAGCGGAACGACCGGCAGTGACCCCAGGCTCTTACGCAGCAGGGCCAGCGTATCTTCCGCTTTTTTGGCACTGGCGCAGTCAACCATGATCAAATCGTTGACGGTGTCGATCCACATCATGGTCTGGTTGAAACGGCTAAAGGCGCGCGGCAACAGCGAGTGCAGCACTTCATCCTTCAGTGAATCTTTTTCCGTTTTTTTCAGCTTACGGCCCTGTTCAGCCTCAAGCTTGAAGATCTTGGCTTCCAGCGCCTGCTTCACCACCGGGGAGGGCAGGATTTTCTCTTCTTTACGGGCGCAAAGGATGATTTGACCATTGGTCGTGTGGGTCAGTGCATCGCTTTGTGAACCCATCGGTGCAACCCAACCGGTTTTCGCCATATCCTGGCTACCGCAAGGGGTAAACGTGTACGCGGCTAACTGTTTTTCCATCTCTTCTGCCTGCAGCGAAACCTCGCGGCTGAGACGGTAAACCATCAAATTTTTGAACCACAGCATGATAATTTCCACGGCCTTGTCGTTAAATCAGCGGGCATGATAACGAATTGTGGCATGGCTTGCATTGCTAATCAGGTGGCCTGCTTCTACTCTGTTGATAATCAAAATAATGAGGAGAGTCCTGTGCGTATTGGTATTGATTTGGGCGGCACCAAAACAGAAGTCATTGCGCTTAGCGATCAGGGCGAACAATTGTTCCGACACCGCCTGCCTACGCCGCGTGATGATTATCAGCAAACCATTGAAACGATCGCCTCGCTGGTGGAGATGGCGGAAAAGGCTACGGGACAGACTGGCACTGTGGGGATGGGAATTCCGGGTTCGATTTCGCCTTATACCGGAGTCGTGAAAAACGCGAACTCCACATGGCTTAACGGTCAGCCCTTTGATAAAGATTTGAGCGTGCGCCTGAACAGAGAAGTGCGTCTGGCCAACGATGCCAACTGTCTGGCCGTTTCGGAAGCGATAGACGGTGCAGCGGCGGGCGCGCAAACGGTATTTGCGGTAATTATTGGTACTGGCTGCGGTTCTGGCCTGGCGTTTGGTGGACGCGCGCACATTGGCGGCAACGGGACGGCGGGCGAATGGGGGCACAATCCGCTGCCGTGGATGGACGAAGATGAACTGAAATACCGCGCCGAAGTGCCGTGTTATTGCGGTAAACAAGGCTGTATCGAAACCTTTATTTCCGGAACCGGATTCGCCACCGATTATCGTCGGTTGAGCGGACATGCGTTAAAAGGCAACGAGATTATGCGTCTTGTCGAAGAGCACGATGCCGTTGCCGAGCTGGCGCTCAATCGCTACGAAATGCGTCTGGCGAAATCGCTGGCGCATGTGGTGAACATTCTCGACCCGGACGTGATCGTCCTCGGCGGCGGGATGAGTAATGTTGACCGGATCTACACCACGGTTCCGCACCTGATGAAGCAGTGGGTCTTTGGCGGCGAATGTGAAACCCCGCTCCGCAAAGCGGTGCATGGCGATTCAAGTGGCGTACGCGGCGCAGCGTGGCTGTGGCCGCAGTAATTCTTTTCTCTTTCAGTGGTGGCGAGTGATCCGCACAAGCTCATGATTTGCATAATGTCCGCCCTCTCCATTCAGGGAGAGGGCGGGGTGAGGGGGAGTACGCGGCGCAGCGTGGTTGTGGCCACAGTAATTCTTGATGTTGAAGCACTAAAGATGGCAGCCAGGAATAAAAGACTTAAAGCGACGACTGGTCCGGCTGTAAATCGCTGAGTCGTTGACCAAAGGCCGGGGCGACGCGCAGGGATGCGCGGAGAGGGTGCGACCTGCAGGGATGCAGGATCGCGCCCGACCCGAAGCCGGAGGGAATAAGACGAAGGCACCGCGTAGCGGCGATTTTCTTGCCGGGAGCCCGGGTCGCCAGGGCGGCGGCGATTGAGCCGCCATGGCACGTTCACTGGTTCCGTTTTTATAGAGAAGCGCGTGTCTTGAAGTGAACGGAACCACCTCCTGAGCAACATGTTCCCCCTCATTCTGACCCTCTTCCTCAATGGAGAGGGGAACGGCTGTACCCCTCATCAAGAGGCGAGATGCCCTCACTCCACCGCAAACATCTTATCCAGCTTGCTGTAGCCCAGTCCGTTAATTTTCTTCACTTTGATCTGCACAGGAATGCGCTCTTTCATCGCCTCCACATGACTGATCACGCCGATGGTTTTCCCCGTCGCATTCAGGGCATCGAGCGCATCGAGCGCGGTATCCAGCGTTTCGCTGTCCAGCGTGCCGAATCCCTCGTCGAGGAACAGGGAATCAATGCGCGTTTTGTGGCTCACCAGGTCAGAAAGCGCCAGCGCCAGCGCCAGGCTCACCAGGAAACTCTCACCCCCGGAAAGGGTTCGCGTGTCGCGCACCGCGTCAGCCTGCCACGTATCCACCACTTCCAGCTCCAGCGCGTCGCTCGCTTTGCGTTGCAGAAGATAGCGGCCGTGCAGGCGATTCAGCTGCTGATTCGCCAGCCACACCAGATTGTCGAGCGTCAACCCCTGAGCGAATTTACGGAAGCGATCGCCGGTACTGGACCCGATCAGTGCATTCAGATATCCCCAGTCATCCGCAAGGCGAGCAGCTTCGTCAATCTGCTGGATAAGCGCCTGCTGATGCTGCCGGTTCTCGCCATCCTGTCTGAGCTGCTGGTTGATCTCACCCTGACGGGTGCTGTTTTCACGCAGACGTTGCGCCAGTTGCTGGAGCTCATGCTGCAATGTCGGTGCATCCAACTGCAATCCTTCCGGGCGTTGTTCCAGATGTTGGTTGAGCAATTGATTTGCCTGACGCACCAGCGCCGTCGCTTGTTGAATCTGGTTTTCCAGCGTCTGCTTTAACGTTTCCAGACGCTGCATTGTGTCGGCATCAAGCAACGCACTCAGGAATGCCTCGCCGTCGGCGAACGCGCTTTTTTCCAGCGCGGCGGAAAACTGAGCCTGCGATTGCTGCATGCGCTCGGTTTCCAGGCTTTCCTGCTGCTGCAATGTCGCGAGTTGGCTTTGCAGCGAGACGCATTCATTGTGGATCTCGCGCCAGTTATCAGGAATAACGGATTCCGCGTCTTCGGTGTCCGTCGCGGGCAGCGTATCCAACAGCGGTGTTAGCGCGTTGATACGTTCCTGAAGGGCGGTGAGCTGTTTCTGCTGCGCTTGCCAGTGCGACGATTCGTTTTCGCGATCGGTGAGCCAGAGCGTTTCAGCGCCCTCATCGGGGATCTGCAATGACAGCGCATTCAGCGCGTTTTCCAGCGTCAGGCGTGTTGCCGCAATCTGCTGCTGGAGTTGCCGCTCCTGGTGTTCCTGCTCGTTAAGCTGGCTTTGTAAGGCCAGACGCTGGCTGAGCTGATACAGCTGGCGCTCGTAATGTTCCTGTTCGTTCAGCCACGGGGCAATATCATCCTGGATATTCAACGTCACGTTCAGTGTTGCACACACTTCGCGCCATGCGTGCATGAGCGTTTGCGCCTCCCGGGAGAGCGTCTGCGCCTCTTCGGTGTCGCGCTGGATCTGACTGGCCAGGGCATTGACTTGCCCTAATACCAGCAGGCCTTCTTCTTTCAGCGCGGCGACTTCTTTTTCCATCGCATCACGGCGGCGCTGGTTTTCTGATATCTCTAACGTCTGATACTGCTTCACCGAAGGGTGTTCAGTTGAACCGCAGAGCAAGCAGGGTTTTCCCGCTTCAAGACGCGCTCGATAACCCTCAAGATCTTTAATCTCGGCCTCTCGCTCGCACAAGGCCTTGATATCCAGATAGTGCTGGTTTTTCTCTTTATATTGCTGTCGACGCAGGGCCAACGTCTCGTTAAGTTTTCGCTGCTCCGCCTGCGCCTTTTGCACGCTTTCAGCGTTTTGAGCGATGCGCTTTTGCAGCGGTTGATAACGGGCGTGAAGGGTGGTCAGCTGCTGGCGAGACGCACGCGCCGCCGTTTGCTGATCCATCGCCGCAGCGACATCATCGGCGGTCAGCGTCAGGGCGATCTCTGGTACGTTCGCCAGTTTTTGCCGCAGCTCGGTGATACGTCCGGTCAATGTCGCTATCTGACTTTTGTCGCGATGAAGCTGAGCGAAATGGGCACGCCAGCCTGCGATTTCCTGACCCCACAGACGGAAGCGGTCATGCCCGGCGAGCCACTGTGTCAGCGCAGACAGCTCGGTTTGCAGCTGGTCGCGGGCGCGCAGCGCACCGTTGCGGATGCGCGCACGGAGCGCCGCCCTGGACAGTAAGCGAGTATTCACTTCCTGGGTCTGCTGTTTGGTTTGTGCGAGACGCGTCGTCTGCTCCTGCTGACGTTCCCAGAGTGGGCGCAGCAATGCGGCGGGCTGGGCGTGTAGCAATTTTTCGAGGTCTGGTGCGGCGTCGATGAGCGCCTGTTGCGCCTCCTGTTGCGAGGTAAACGCGCGCAGCTGCTCGCGCTGAAGCTCTTCGTGACGGGTCAACCAGTGAAAATCGCGCTGGTGATTTTGTTGTTGCAGCAGCAGCGTTTTCTCTTCGTCAGTAAGCACCTGCAAACTTTGCTTCAACTGCTGTTGCTGCTCGTCGCTCAGTAAAATCACGCCAGCCGCTTGGGCTTCACGCTTTTCCAGCTCCGTGCGCGCGGCTTTGTGTTGTTCAAAGACTCTCGCGGAAATCTGACCGTAAATTTCGGTTCCGGTCAGTTCCTCCAGCAACTCGGCGCGTTCACCGGGTTTGGCATTGAGGAAGGCGGCAAATTGCCCCTGCGACAACAGCATTGAGCGTGTGAAACGATCGTAATCCAGCCCGGTCAGCGAGGCCGTTTGCTCAATTTTGTCTGTGGCTTTGTCAGACAGGATTTTACCGTCTTCACAGCGGGCCAGCTCTACGCGCGGTGCCTGTAAATTTCCGTCTGGCTGATTACGCGCGCGGCTCTGGCTCCAGAACGCGCGATAAGCGATGCCTTTAACTTCAAATTCTACCTCCGCCAGACATTCAGCGGTGTCGCGCGTCATAAGATCATTTTGTGATTGTGTGACTTTGTTCAGACGCGGCGTCTGGTGATACAGCGCGAGGCAGATGGCGTCGAGCAGGGTGGTTTTTCCGGCGCCGGTCGCGCCAGTTATCGCAAACAGACCGTTGCTGGCGAACGGCTCAGCGGTGAAATCTATCTTCCATTCGCCCTTCAGAGAGTTGATATTTTTCAGACGCAGGCTGAGAATTTTCATGCGTTTTCTTCCTCATCATTGAGCGCATGCAGCGTATGGGTGAACAGCTCGTTGAGTCTTGCGCGCTGCGCGTCGTCAATTTCTTCCTGCGCCAGTCGGCGTTCAAAAACCTCTTCGACTTTCAGCTCGCTGAGCGTTTCGCGCTGCGCACTGAGCAGGATTTTCTCACGCTGTTCGCGGCTGCGACGCACCAGTAATACCTCAACGGGCAGCGTTTCCGTGAGCGCCTGGATTTTGCGCTGCATATCGTGCAGATAGTCATCCGTCGTGATTTCGATATCCAGCCAGACGGGCGGGATTTGCTCCACATTGCGCCACTGCTCAAGCTGCGCGGTGATGGCCGCCAGATCGCCTTTCAGCACCGCCAGCGGCTGCGTCACCGGCACTTCCAGGGTTTCTACCGCGTGCAGTTTTCCGTCGACAAAACTCACCAGATGCACACTTTTAGGTTTGCCCGTTTCGTCAAAGCTGAGCGAAATGGGCGAGCCGCAATAGCGGATATGTTCACTGCCGCCAATCTTCTGTGCCCGATGGATATGCCCGAGCGCGATGTAATCGGCAGGCGGGAAGTTCTGCGCCGGGAACGCATCCAGCGTACCAATATAAATTTCGCGTACCGCGTCGCTTTTACTGGCACCGACGGTGGTTAAATGGCCGGTGGCGATGACGGGTAGCGCCGCCTCACCGCGTAAGGCACAGGCGTCGAGATATTGCTGCTGATAGTAGTCGGTGATGGCCTGCAGCAGGTGCTGTTGCTTTTCGCCGCCGGTCAGTCCGGCCTGGCTTTGCACGATGTCGCGCGGACGCAAAAAGGGGATCGGGCAGATAACGGCGCCCGGCGTGCCGTCGCGTTTTTTGATGATTTGCGGTGCGTGCCCGGCGTTTGCCACTACAGTGGTATTCAGAAAGGCCAGAATATCGCGCGACTCATTCAGTGTTGCCACCGAGTCGTGATTGCCCGCGACGATGACCAGATGGCAGCCCGTTTTCTGTAAATTAACCACGAAGCGATTATAGATTTCGCGCGCATAGCTGGGCGGCGATCCGGTGTCAAAAATATCACCGGCGACAATGATTGCGTCAACCTGGTGCGTCAGCGCCGTTTCCAGCAGCCAGTTCAGGAACGCTTCGTGTTCGGCCGCGCGGCTTTTACTGTAAAAATTTTGACCCAGATGCCAGTCCGAGGTGTGAAGTATGCGCATAACAGATCCGTGGCAAAAAAAGGTGAAAGGGATTATACACTTGATCCTTCAGGCCGCCTCTGTGTTGGCTGCATCGGCCCAATTCTGAGTGTTAAGGGCGTCAGTATGGGGTTCTGAGGTGTGCCGGTGTGAGGTAGCGTGACGGCTTTTGCGGTGATAAATGTCCTGGGAACGGGAAATTACAGCTGTAATAAAACAATAGTTTGCTATTCATAGTGGTAATGTTTTTCATAAATCTGTCATAAATCTGACGCATAATGACGCCGCATTACAAACTTTTAACCTCAATAAGACAGGGTAAAGTATGGCGAGACGTATTCTGGTCGTAGAAGATGAAGCTCCGATTCGTGAAATGGTGTGCTTCGTGCTCGAACAAAACGGTTTTCAGCCGATAGAAGCTGAAGATTATGACAGCGCGGTGAATCAGCTGAACGAACCCTGGCCTGATTTGATTCTGCTTGACTGGATGTTGCCTGGCGGCTCTGGACTGCAATTTATCAAACACATCAAACGTGAAGCGATGACCCGCGAGATCCCGGTTGTGATGCTGACCGCGCGCGGCGAAGAAGAAGATCGCGTGCGCGGGTTGGAAACGGGTGCGGATGACTACATCACCAAGCCGTTTTCACCGAAGGAGCTGGTGGCACGTATTAAAGCGGTGATGCGCCGTATTTCACCGATGGCGGTGGAAGAGGTGATTGAGATGCAGGGGCTGAGCCTGGATCCCACGTCGCATCGCGTGATGACGGGTGAAAACCCGCTCGACATGGGACCGACCGAATTTAAGCTATTGCACTTCTTTATGACGCATCCGGAACGCGTTTACAGTCGTGAGCAGTTGCTGAATAACGTTTGGGGAACCAACGTCTATGTTGAAGACAGAACGGTTGATGTGCATATTCGCCGCTTGCGTAAAGCGCTGGAACACAGCGGCCACGATCGCATGGTGCAAACGGTCCGCGGCACGGGTTATCGTTTTTCGACCCGTTTCTGAACACTGACAGGAGTGTGACGCGTGCTGGAACGTCTGTCATGGAAAAGGCTCGTTTTTGAACTGATCTTATGCTGTCTCCCGGCCTTCATTTTGGGGGCTATTTTTGGTTACCTGCCGTGGTTTTTACTGGCGGCAGTAACCGGCCTGTTGATCTGGCATTTTTGGAATTTACTGCGCCTGTCGTGGTGGCTGTGGGTGGATCGCAGCATGACGCCACCGCCCGGTAGCGGAAGCTGGGAGCCGTTACTTTACGGCCTGCATCAGATGCAGATGCGTAATAAAAAGCGTCGTCGCGAGCTGGGAAGTCTGATAAAGCGCTTTCGTAGCGGCGCAGAGTCGCTGCCGGATGCCGTGATCCTCACTACCGAAGAAGGGACGATTTTCTGGTGTAATGGTCTGGCACAACAGCTCCTTGGACTCCGCTGGCCGGACGATAATGGCCAGAACATACTGAATCTACTACGTTACCCCGAGTTCACGCTGTATCTGAAAAAGCGTGAATTTACTCGCCCGCACAATCTGGTGCTGAATAACGGCCGTCACCTTGAGATTCGCGTTATGCCCTATAGCGACAAGCAGTGGCTGATGGTGGCGCGTGATGTTACCCAAATGCATCAGCTTGAAGGGGCGCGTCGTAATTTCTTTGCCAACGTCAGCCATGAATTGCGCACCCCGTTGACCGTGCTTCAGGGATATCTGGAGATGATGCAGGAGCAAACGCTGGAAGGCGCGCCGCGAGAGAAAGCATTACATACGATGCGCGAGCAAACGCATCGCATGGAAGGGCTGGTGAAGCAGCTTCTGACGCTGTCGAAAATTGAAGCCGCCCCGACGCTGGCACTGAATGAAACCATTGATGTTCCGATGATGCTGCGTGTTGTGGAGCGGGAAGCGCAGACGCTGAGCCATAAAAAACATCAGCTGACGTTTGAGGTTGATAGCGCGCTCAAAATCCTCGGCAGTGAAGAGCAATTGCGCAGTGCGATATCGAATCTGGTCTATAACGCCGTGAATCATACGCCGGAAGGCACACACATTGTGGTGCGCTGGCAGCCTGTGCCGATGGGGGCCGAATTTAGCGTTGAAGACAACGGACCGGGCATTGGGCCGGAGCACATTCCGCGTCTGACTGAGCGTTTCTACCGCGTCGATAAAGCGCGCTCACGACAAACCGGCGGCAGTGGGCTGGGCCTGGCGATTGTGAAGCATGCATTGAATCATCACGACAGTCGCCTTGATATTCAGAGTACGCCGGGCAAAGGTACGCGATTCAGTTTTGTTATCCCGGAACGATTAATTGCCAAAAAAAGTGCCTGACAGCCGGTGTGTCAGCCTTACTTTCCACAGGCCAGCGTTTGCTGGCCTGTTTGCTTTGCAGTCAAGCGAAACGCGGATGAATTTTATACGGCTGATGCTTTTTTGTTCGCATGATTAGCCATGGGTTTTTCTTATACTTAGCGGATTGTGCTGGCCTGTATTTTCATGCTGGCATATTGTTCTGGTTTTAAGATCCCTCCTTGCCTTTAAACGTTATAAGCGTTTAAATTGCGCCCCATATACTGTCAGACCGACTGTATTTGCGCGGTAAACCGAAAAACTATTCTTCGCTGCGCCAGGACGGGAGCATATCCCGCTGAAATTGAGTTAATTTTCCGCCGTATCGTCCCGTTAGGGATGGCGAAAATCTCAACGTTTTCAACACCACATCCACAGGCAGTAAGGTTCTATGACCCATCACTTAAAATCGCGTGACATTATCGCGCTGGGCTTTATGACTTTCGCGCTGTTCGTCGGCGCAGGTAATATCATTTTTCCTCCCATGGTTGGCTTGCAGGCGGGTGAACACGTCTGGATGGCGGCGTTTGGCTTCCTGATTACGGCCGTGGGTTTGCCGGTGCTTACCGTTGTCGCGCTGGCGAAAGTGGGCGGCGGCGTTGATAGCCTCAGCGCACCGATTGGCAAAGTAGCGGGTGTTTTACTGGCGGTCGTGTGCTATCTGGCCATCGGGCCGCTGTTTGCAACACCGCGCACCGCGACCGTCTCTTTTGAAGTCGGTATCGCGCCGTTGACCGGTGACGGTCCGCTGCCGCTGCTGATTTACAGCGTGGTGTACTTCGCGATTGTCATTCTGGTTTCGCTCTATCCGGGTAAATTGCTGGATACCGTCGGCAATTTCCTTGCTCCGCTGAAAATCCTCGCCCTGATTGTGCTGGCGGTTGCCGCTGTGATTTGGCCTGCGGGCCCGATCAGCGATGCAATGGACGCCTATAAGAATGCGGCGTTCTCGAACGGTTTCGTTAACGGCTATCTGACGATGGATACGCTGGGCGCGATGGCGTTCGGTATTGTTATCGTCAACGCGGCACGGTCTCGCGGCGTGACCGAAGCGCGACTGTTGACGCGGTATACCGTCTGGGCTGGCCTGATGGCCGGTGCGGGCCTGGCACTGCTGTATCTGGCGCTGTTCCGCCTGGGTTCTGATAGCGCATCTCTGGTCGATCAGAGTGCGAACGGTGCCGCGATTCTGCATGCTTACGTTCAGCACACCTTTGGTGGTGCGGGCAGCTTCATGCTGGCAGTTCTGATTTTCCTGGCGTGTCTGGTCACGGCCGTTGGCCTCACCTGCGCCTGTGCAGAGTTTTTTGCGCAGTACGTTCCGCTGTCCTATCGCACGCTGGTGTTTATCCTCGGCGGTTTCTCGATGGCGGTATCTAACCTGGGGCTGAGCCACCTGATTCAGGTCTCTATCCCGGTGCTGACCGCGATTTATCCGCCGTGTATCGTGCTGGTGGTGTTGAGCTTCACCCGTCCGTGGTGGAACAATTCCTCCCGAATTATTGCGCCTGCCATGTTTATCAGCTTTATTTTTGGTATCCTTGACGGGATTAAAGCGTCGGCTATTGGCGGTATACTTCCGGCCTGGACTCAGCGTTTACCGCTGTCAGAGCAGGGGCTGGCATGGTTGATGCCTTCCGTTGTGGCACTGATTCTGGCAATTATCTGGGATCGAGCAGCAGGGCGGCAGGTCACTTCCAGCGCGCATTAATCAATCACAAATTGTTTAACCACGGGGCTTATGGCCCCGTGGTTTTTTGTTTTTTTCGTGTTGAATGGCAAGATTTAAATGGAAAGCACTAACAAACTAAAACGTGGATTGAGCACCCGCCATATTCGCTTTATGGCGCTGGGCTCTGCGATCGGAACGGGTCTTTTTTATGGCTCGGCAGATGCCATCAAAATGGCCGGCCCGAGCGTCCTGCTGGCCTATATCATCGGCGGCGTGGCGGCGTATATCATTATGCGCGCGCTGGGCGAAATGTCGGTCCACAATCCCTCTGCCAGCTCTTTTTCTCGCTACGCGCAGGAAAACTTAGGCCCGCTGGCGGGCTATATCACCGGCTGGACCTACTGTTTTGAGATCCTGATTGTGGCGATTGCCGACGTGACGGCCTTTGGCATTTATATGGGCGTCTGGTTCCCGCTGGTGCCGCACTGGATTTGGGTGCTGAGCGTGGTGCTGATCATCTGTGGCGTTAACCTGATGAGCGTGAAGGTGTTTGGTGAGCTGGAGTTTTGGTTCTCCTTCTTCAAAGTCGCGACGATTATCATCATGATTGCAGCCGGTTTTGGGATCATTATCTGGGGTATTGGTAACGGCGGACAGCCGACCGGGATCCATAATCTGTGGACCAACGGCGGCTTCTTTAGCAACGGCTGGCTCGGGATGGTGATGTCGCTGCAAATGGTGATGTTTGCCTATGGCGGTATCGAGATTATTGGGATTACCGCTGGTGAAGCGAAAGACCCGGAGAAATCCATTCCGCGCGCGATTAACTCCGTGCCGATGCGCATTCTGGTGTTCTACGTGGGAACGCTGTTTGTGATTATGTCCATTTATCCGTGGAATCAGGTGGGCACCAACGGCAGTCCGTTTGTTCTCACCTTCCAGCATTTAGGCATTGCGTTCGCGGCCAGTATTTTGAACTTTGTGGTGCTGACGGCTTCCTTTTCGGCCATCAACAGCGATGTATTTGGCGTGGGACGTATGCTCCACGGCATGGTGGAGCAGGGGAACGCGCCAAAAGTGTTCGCCAAAACCTCGCGCCGCGGAACGCCGTGGGTCACCGTGCTGGTGATGACCGTTGCGCTGCTGCTCTCGGTTTATCTGAACTATATCATGCCGGAAAATGTCTTCCTGGTGATTGCGTCACTGGCGACCTTTGCGACGGTGTGGGTGTGGATCATGATTTTGCTGTCGCAGATTGCGTTCCGCCGCCGTCTGCCGCCTGAAGAGGTGAAAGCGCTGAAATTCAAAGTGCCGGGCGGCGTGCCGACGACGGTGGTTGGCCTGATCTTCCTGGTCTTTATTATCGGCCTGATTGGTTACCATCCGGATACGCGTATTTCGCTGTATGTCGGCTTTGCCTGGATCGCGCTGTTGCTGATCGGTTGGGTGTTTAAACGCCGCCGCGAGCGTCAGTTAGCACAAGCATAAAGAGACGTGCCCGACCTCCGTCGGGCATTTTTTCTCCTCCCCCATCCTCCTCCCCCAATAAACCTTTTCATGATGAGTGATCCTCCACTACGCTGTGGCAAGGTGGCCTCAATTTCATTAAAGGGGATTCGTGATGTTGAACGCCTGGCACCTTCCGGTTGCCCCATTTGTTAAGCAAAACAAAGATAAACTGATGATAACGCTGTGGCTGACGGGTGAAAATCAGCCACTGCGCGTCACGCTGCGCGCTGAAGTCGATAACGAAGAAACGTCGCTGCCGATGCATAAACAGCGCAGTCAGCCACAGCCTGGCGTTACGGCGTGGCGGGCAACACTCGATTTACGCTCTGGCCAGCCGCGCCGCCGTTACAGCTTTAAGCTGCTGTGGAATAACCGCCAGCTGTGGTTCACCCCGCAAGGATTTAGCCATTTCCCGCCGACGCGAATGGAACAGTTCGCCGTCGATTATCCGGACAAGGGTCCGCAGTGGGTTAACGATCAGGTCTTTTACCAAATCTTTCCCGACCGCTTTGCGCGCAGCGAAGCGCGGACGTCTGAGCAGGATAAGGTCTATTACCATCACGCCGCAGGGCACGACATTATTCGTAAAGCGTGGGATGAACCGCTGACCGCTCAGGCGGGCGGATCGACGTTTTACGGCGGCGACCTCGATGGGATCAGCGAGAAACTGCCGTATCTGAAAAAGCTGGGCGTGACCGCGCTGTATCTTAATCCGGTTTTCAAAGCACCCAGCGTGCACAAATACGACACCGAAGATTATCGCCACGTTGATGAACAGTTTGGCGGTGATGAAGCCCTGCTGCGCCTGCGGGAAAACACGCGACGTGAGGGAATGCGTTTGATTCTGGACGGCGTGTTCAACCATAGCGGCGACTCACACGCCTGGTTTGACCGCCACAATCAAACGATGGGCGGTGCGTGCCACAACCCGGATTCACCGCAGCGCGACTGGTATAGCTTTAGCGATGATGGCCATGCGCTTGACTGGCTGGGATATGCCAGCCTGCCGAAACTGGATTTCCAGTCGCCGTCATTAGTCGACGAGATTTACGGCGGGGACGACAGCATCGTACGCCACTGGCTGAAAGCGCCGTGGAGTATGGACGGCTGGCGTCTGGACGTGGTGCATATGCTGGGCGAGGACGGCGGAGCGCGGAATAACATTCAGCATGTTACCGGCATCACCCAGTCCGCAAAGGCCGCCAATCCAGATGCGTTTGTGTTTGGCGAGCATTTTGGCGATGCGCGTCAGTGGCTGCAGGCAGATGCGGAAGATTCGGCGATGAACTATCGCGGCTTTACGTTCCCGTTATGGGGATTTCTCGCCAACACTGATATTTCGTACGATCCGCAGCTGATTGACGCCGAAATCTGTATCAAGTGGATGGATAACTACCGCGCCAGCCTGTCACATCAGCAGCAGTTACGCATGTTTAACCAGCTGGATAGCCATGATACTGCGCGTTTTAAATCGTTACTCGGTAAAGACGTGGCGCGTTTGCCGCTGGCGGTGACCTGGCTGTTTACCTGGCCGGGCGTGCCGTGCATTTACTACGGTGATGAAGTCGGGCTGGACGGCAACAACGATCCGTTCTGTCGCAAGACCTTCCCGTGGGATCCCGACAAGCAGGATAAAAACCTGTTTGCGCTTTATCAACGGCTGGCGAAACTGCGTAAGCACAGTCAGGCGCTGCGTTACGGGGGATGTCAGGTGGTGTATGCGCACGCTAACGTGGTGGTGTTTGCGCGTGTGTATAATCAACAGCGCGTGCTGGTGGCGATTAACCGCGGTGAGGCATGTGAAGTGGTGCTGGACGATTCGCCGTTGCTCAACGTTGAACGCTGGCAGCTGAAAGAGGGCAAAGCGGATCTGCAAGAGGGTGTGCTTTCTTTACCTGCTATTTCTGTGTCGGTGTGGTTCGGTAATTAGCGGTTCTACGGCGTTGCATTCCAGAAACAAAAAAGCCCGCATCAGCGGGCTTTTTGCGTAAACCATGCCGATTACAGGCTGGATACGTTCTCAGAAAGGTATTTTGCCACGCCGTCTGGAGACGCGTTCATACCTTCTTTGCCTTTTTCCCACTGAGCCGGGCACACTTCGCCATGCTCTTCGTGGAACTGCAGCGCGTCAACCATGCGCAGCATTTCGTCAACGTTACGACCCAGCGGCAGATCGTTCACGACCTGGTGACGAACGATGCCGTTTGCGTCGATCAGGAAAGAACCGCGCAGCGCAACGCCAGCGTCCGGATGTTCGATACCGTAAGCCTGCTGGATTTCGCGTTTGATGTCCGCAACCATTGCGTATTTCACTGCACCGATGCCGCCTTTGTCGACAGGGGTGTTACGCCATGCGTTGTGTACAAACTCAGAGTCGAAGGAAACACCCACAACTTCCACGCCACGTTTCTGGAATTCTTCGTAACGTTTGTCGAATGCGATCAGTTCAGACGGGCAAACGAAGGTGAAATCCATCGGCCAGAAGAACAGGACGGTCGCTTTACCGTTGGTGTGCTGTTTGAAATTGAAGTTTTCAACGATTTCACCGTTGCCCAGAACTGCTGCAGCTGTAAAATCCGGAGCCGGACGAGTTACCAGAACCATGTGATTCTCCTGTAGTGACTAAGGTTATTTTGGAACGCAACGCGGGCCATTATAGAGAGGGATTGTGATTAAGACAAAGAGGCGTGAGCAATCGTTCAACGAGCTTTTACCTATCAATCGCGTCTCTCTTACAGTTGTTTGTTTTTCGCTTGCGCCATCATGCGCGGATAGAACTCCCAAAAACGGGTCTCCAGCGCGTCGTAATGGGTATCTAAGTCCTGCCAGGAGTCACGAAGCGCATCCAGACGCGGGCGGCGACTCGCCATTCCATTTAACACGCGCTGGATAAACTCCATTTCGCGATAGCGTTCCAGCCAGCGCTCGGACCACAGGTATTCGTTCAGATTGACGAAACGCGGCGGTGAGTCCGGTAAAATCATCGCGACCTGGGCGTGGGCGTAACGCACAAATTCCGGTAACGGCATCTCAGGCGAAAGCTGCGCCCAGTGACGCGAGAGAAAATGATCCCACATCACGTCAAGCGTGATCGGCGCGACGCGGCGCGTCTCGGGGCGGAACCACTCTTTAGCTTCTTTCACTTCGGGCAGATTATCGGTCAGGACATCAATGCGGCGATGCATGAAAATACCGTCCACCACGTCAACGGGATACGCTTGCGTGGGGTTGCCGCGCACAAAATCAGCCAGCAAATTGCCGGAAAGTGAGCTCTCCGCGAGGTGGGCGAGGTGCAGGTGTGCGAGAAAATTCATGCGTTTTGGTATCCGATTACGGCTAGGTGTTGCAGCAAAGAGGCGCGAGCACTAGACTAAGCCGCCTGTTTTTAAGTCACGAGTATAAGTCATGCGCGTCGCCGATTTCTCCTTTGAATTACCCGAATCCCTGATTGCCCACTATCCACAGCCTGAGCGCAGTGGTTGCCGCTTGCTGTCGCTGGACGGGCCAACGGGCGCGCTGACGCACGGTACTTTCACCGATTTACTCGACAAGCTCAACCCCGGTGATTTGCTGGTCTTTAACAATACCCGCGTGATCCCGGCGCGTCTGTTTGGCCGCAAAGCCAGCGGCGGTAAGATTGAAGTGCTGGTCGAGCGTATGCTTGATGACAAACGTATTCTGGCACATATTCGCGCATCCAAAGCGCCAAAGCCGGGGGCGGAACTGCTGCTGGGCGACGACGAAAGCATTAATGCCACCATGGTCGCCCGTCACGATGCGTTGTTCGAAGTGGAGTTTAATGACGAGCGTCCCGTTCTGGATATTCTTAACGCTATCGGCCATATGCCGCTGCCGCCTTATATCGACCGCCCGGATGAAGACGCAGACCGTGAACTCTATCAGACCGTTTACAGCCAGAAGCCTGGCGCGGTAGCCGCGCCAACGGCGGGGCTGCATTTCGATGAGCCGCTGCTTGAAAGACTGCGCGAGAAAGGCATCGAAATGGCGTTTGTGACGCTGCATGTCGGCGCGGGGACGTTCCAGCCGGTGCGTGTGGACACCATTGAAGATCACATCATGCACTCCGAATATGCCGAAGTGCCCCAGGATGTGGTTGATGCGGTGCTGGCCGCCAAAGCGCGCGGCAACCGCGTGATCGCCGTGGGAACCACGTCGGTGCGCTCGCTCGAAAGTGCGGCCCAGGCGGCCAAAAAAGATCTGATCGAGCCGTTCTTTGGTGACACGCAAATCTTTATTTTCCCGGGCTATCAATACACCGTGATTGATGCACTGGTGACCAATTTCCATCTGCCTGAATCGACATTGATTATGCTGGTTTCCGCGTTTGCGGGTTATCAGAATACAATGAATGCGTATAAGGCTGCGGTAGAACAAAATTATCGCTTTTTTAGCTACGGGGACGCGATGTTTATCACGTACAATCCGCAGGCTTTGAATGAGCGTGTCGGGGAATAAGTCCGCGGCACATAAACTTCTCGGCATATGACGAGAAATTGCGTTGGACTGTTTTTCTGACGCCGGAGAAAAAATGAAATTTGAACTCGATACCACCGACGGACGCGCTCGTCGCGGTCGCTTGGTGTTTGATCGCGGCGTGGTCGAAACGCCAGCATTTATGCCTGTGGGCACTTACGGCACCGTAAAAGGAATGACGCCGGAAGAAGTTGAAGCCACTGGCGCACAGATTATCCTCGGTAACACCTTCCACCTGTGGCTGCGCCCGGGCCAGGAAGTGATGAAGCTGCACGGCGACTTGCATGATTTTATGCAGTGGAAAGGCCCGATCCTGACCGATTCAGGTGGTTTCCAGGTCTTCAGCCTCGGTGATATTCGCAAGATCACTGAAAAGGGTGTGCATTTCCGCAACCCGATCAACGGCGATCCTATTTTCCTCGATCCAGAAAAATCGATGGAGATTCAGTACGATCTCGGTTCCGATATCGTCATGATCTTCGACGAATGTACGCCATACCCGGCGGACTGGGATTACGCGAAGCGTTCGATGGAAATGTCCCTGCGCTGGGCGCAGCGCAGCCGTGACCGTTTTGACTCCCTTGAAAATAAAAATGCGCTGTTCGGCATTATTCAGGGCAGTGTTTACGAAGATTTACGTGATATCTCGGTTAAAGGTCTGGTAGAGATAGGTTTTGATGGCTACGCTGTCGGCGGTTTGGCTGTGGGTGAGCCGAAGGAAGACATGCACCGTATTCTGGAGCATGTTTGCCCGCAAATCCCTGAAGACAAACCACGATACCTGATGGGCGTAGGCAAACCAGAAGATCTGGTTGAAGGTGTACGTCGCGGCATTGATATGTTCGATTGCGTTATGCCAACCCGTAACGCGCGTAACGGGCATCTTTTTGTGACCGATGGCGTGGTGAAAATTCGTAATGCGAAGCATAAAAGCGATACCAGTACGCTTGACGCCGAGTGTGATTGCTATACCTGTCGTCACTATTCTCGCGCGTATCTTTATCATCTCGATCGTTGCAATGAGATTTTAGGGGCGCGTCTTAATACCATTCATAATCTTCGTTATTATCAGCGCTTAATGGCTGGTTTACGTAAGGCTATCGAAGAGGGTAAATTAGAGAGCTTCGTAACTGATTTTTACCAACGTCAGGGACGTGATGTTCCACCTTTGAACGTTGACTAATTTTATAAATGAGGGAATTTGAATGAGCTTTTTTATTTCTGATGCGGTAGCAGCAACAGGCGCTCCGTCGCAGGGCAGCCCGATGTCTCTGATTCTGATGCTGGCGGTGTTTGGTCTGATTTTCTATTTCATGATCTTGCGTCCACAGCAGAAACGTACCAAAGAACACAAAAACCTGATGAGCTCCATCGCGAAAGGTGATGAAGTTCTGACCAACGGCGGTCTGGTCGGTCGCGTAACGAAAGTAGCTGAAACTGGCTATATCTCTATTGCGCTGAACGACACCACTGAAGTGGTTATCAAACGTGACTTTGTCGCTGCCGTACTGCCTAAAGGCACTATGAAAGCGCTGTAATCTAACTTCTCCCAAAGGGAACTGCCGTGTTAAACCGTTATCCTTTGTGGAAGTACATCATGCTGGTCGTCGTGATTATCGTCGGCCTGCTGTACGCGCTTCCCAACCTGTATGGTGAGGATCCGGCTGTTCAAATCACTGGCGCGCGCGGTGTCGCCGCCAGTGAGCAAACGCTGATCCAGGTCCAGAACACTTTACAACAAGAAAAAATTACCGCTAAGTCTGTGGCACTGGAAGAGGGCGCTATTCTTGCTCGCTTCGACACCACCGACACGCAGCTCCGCGCTCGTGAAGCGCTGGTGAGCGTGCTGGGTGATAAATATGTCGTGGCGTTGAACCTTGCTCCTGCAACCCCGCGTTGGTTAGCCTCCATCAATGCAGAGCCGATGAAACTCGGTCTTGATCTGCGTGGTGGCGTTCACTTCCTGATGGAAGTGGATATGGATACCGCGCTTGGCAAATTGCAGGAACAGAATATGGACGGCCTGCGCAGCGATCTGCGCGAAAAAGGCATTCCTTACACCACCGTGCGTAAGGAAGATAACTACGGAATGAGCATCACGTTCCATGATGCTGCCGCGCGCGATCAGGCGGTGGATTATCTCTCTACGCGTCACCGCGATCTGGTGATTTCACGTCAGGGTAGCAACCAGCTGCGTGCTGTGATGACCGATGCGCGTCTGAGCGAAGCACGTGAATACGCGGTACAGCAGAACATCAATATCCTGCGTAACCGTGTAAACCAGCTTGGTGTTGCTGAGCCGCTGGTACAGCGCCAGGGTTCAGACCGTATCGTGGTAGAACTGCCGGGTATCCAGGACACTGCACGTGCCAAAGAAATTTTGGGTGCGACAGCGACGCTGGAATTCCGTCTGGTGAACACCAATGTGGATCAATCTGCCGCGGCGTCTGGTCGTGTGCCTGGTGATTCCGAAGTGAAAGAAACGCGCGAAGGCCAGCCTGTTGTGCTGTACAAGCGTGTGATTCTGACCGGTGATCACATCACTGACTCTACGTCTAACCAGGACGAATACAACCAGCCGCAGGTTAACATCTCGCTTGATAGCGCGGGTGGTAACATCATGTCGAACTTCACCAAGGATAACATCGGAAAACCGATGGCGACCCTGTTCGTGGAGTACAAAGACAGCGGTAAGAAAGATGCTAACGGTCGTGCAATTCTGGTGAAAGAGGAAGAGGTGATTAACGTCGCTAATATCCAGTCTCGCCTGGGTAACAGCTTCCGTATTACCGGCATCAGCAACCCGAACGAAGCCCGCCAGCTCTCTCTGCTGCTGCGTGCTGGTGCGTTGATTGCGCCTATTCAGATCGTTGAAGAACGTACCATTGGTCCAACGCTGGGGATGCAGAACATCACTCAGGGCCTGGAAGCGTGTCTGGCTGGTCTGGCGGTTTCCATTATCTTCATGCTGTTCTTCTATAAGAAGTTTGGCCTGATTGCGACGACCGCGCTGATCGCAAACCTGGTATTGATCATCGGCATTATGTCCCTGCTGCCAGGGGCGACGCTGACCATGCCGGGTATTGCAGGTATCGTTCTAACCCTTGCGGTGGCGGTCGATGCCAACGTACTGATAAACGAACGTATCAAAGAAGAGTTGAGCAATGGTCGCTCGGTACAACAAGCGATCGACGAAGGCTATAAAGGCGCTTTCAGCTCTATCTTCGATGCAAACGTAACAACACTGATTAAGGTTCTTATCCTGTATGCAGTGGGGACTGGCGCAATCAAAGGCTTTGCTATTACAACCGGTATCGGTGTGGCAACGTCAATGTTTACCGCTATTGTCGGCACCCGTGCCATCGTGAACCTGCTGTATGGCGGCAAGCGCGTCAAAAAGCTGTCTATCTGAGGAGTGCGTTGTGGCACAGGAATATACTGTTGAACAATTGAACCACGGCCGTAAAGTCTGGGACTTTATGCGCTGGGACTACTGGGCTTTCGGCATTTCAGGTTTTCTGCTGATTGTCTCGATTGCCATCATTGGTGTCCGAGGTTTTAACTGGGGTCTTGATTTCACCGGTGGTACGGTGATTGAAATCACGCTGGAAAAACCCGCTGATCTGGACCAAATGCGCGAAGCGCTGCAGAAGGCGGGCTTTGAAGAGCCGCAGCTGCAGAACTTCGGTAGCAGCCGCGACATCATGGTGCGTATGCCTCCGGTTCACGATGCCAACGGCAGCCAGGAACTGGGAAGCAAGGTCGTTAACGTGATTAACGAAGCGACCAGCCAGGATGCGACCGTTAAGCGTATCGAATTCGTCGGCCCGAGTGTCGGTGCGGATCTGGCGCAAAACGGTGCCATGGCTCTGCTGGTGGCGCTGATTTCCATTCTGGTGTACGTCGGTTTTCGCTTCGAGTGGCGTCTTGCTGCGGGTGTGGTTATCTCACTGGCGCACGACGTGGTCATTACGATGGGCGTGCTGTCGCTGTTCCATATTGAGGTCGACCTGACGATCGTGGCATCTCTGATGTCGGTTATCGGTTACTCACTGAACGACAGTATCGTGGTATCGGACCGTATTCGTGAGAACTTCCGTAAGATTCGTCGCGGTACGCCGTATGAAATCTTTAACGTTTCACTGACGCAAACGCTGCACCGTACGTTGATTACATCCGGAACGACCTTGATGGTTATCCTGATGCTGTTCCTCTTCGGTGGCCCGATTCTGGAAGGCTTCTCGCTGACCATGTTGATCGGTGTCTCCATCGGTACGGCGTCCTCAATCTACGTCGCGTCCGCGCTGGCGTTGAAACTGGGTATGAAGCGTGAGCACTTGATCCAGCAGAAAGTTGAAAAGGAAGGGGCGGATCAGCCGTCTATTCTGCCGTAACGGCAACAACATTCTGACACTGAAATCCCGGTCGTAAGGCCGGGATTTTTTTATGGGGTGTATCCAGACGGTAAGTCGATATTCTCCAGTCAGGCCGGACGATGGCGCTGGATTCGAGACATAAAAAAGCCAGCATAGCTGGCTTTTTGTCTGCGAGGCGCAAGGCTGATTCAGCGAAGCGCCTTTGTCAGGGGGTTAGAAGTTGTAACCTACTACCAGGTAACCACCCCAACCGGTAGAACGGACGTTTTCTTTCATCCAATTCAGGTCGGCATCGTCGTTCCACTGGCCGCCGTTGTGCCAGTAACGGGCAACGACAGAATAATGCCAGTGATCGTAGTTCAGCGCCAGAATGTGGCTGGACGCGATAGAGTCGCTGGTACGCTGCTTAATACCGTTTTCAGCATAGTCGCTCTTTTCGCCCAAGTCCGAACCCCAGTCGAAGTTGGTAAAGCCGATATAGCTCAGATTACCACCCCACAGCTGGGTGATCGGTACAAAGTATTTCACTTTGAAACGGTAGCCATCCCACTCATTTTCGTTTGCTGCATCGTAGTTCTGCCACTGGTATTTCGCATACACGTTCAGGGAAAGGCTCATCGGCAGACCGGTGTCGATGTCAGTACCCAGACCCATATACCAGGTGCTCTGGCGACCAGAAGAGTTGCGACCCATATCGTAGATATAGTTGTTCGCGATATACCACTCTTTGAATGGGCCGAAGCTCAGATCTGCGCCTGTCAGCTTGTCGATAGAGAAGCGCGGTTCGATTTCCATAAACAGTGGAGAACCGTGGTTCCAGATACCTTTCGCATCGGTGTTACCACCGAAGAATACGGGCGCATCCAGGTAACCATAGAAATCAAACCAGTCTTTCTTAGCGAAAGCTTCATATTCCAGATAGGTATCGTTACGGATTTGTGGTCCAAAACGAGTGTGGTAGCTACCCACTACGTTGACGCTCTGATGCCACCAGTCGGAAACATACTCAGGTTTTGCGTTTTCTGCTGCGTTAACAGCGAAAGAAGAGGAAAGTGCCAGCGCTGCACCGGCTGCTAATAATGTTTTTTTCATAATCATGCCACTGATTGAAATTCCCTTCCGGGAGTGAAAAATGCGCGATTTGCGTTTCAAAATATTTCGTGTTTCTGCGGAGCCTATTATAGGAATCCTCGCTCACAAAAATATGTGTTGTTTCACATATCTATCATACGCGTAATCGATTGCGTTCACGTTTGCGTACTTTAAACGGCGGGGATTGTAATGGCAAACAGCAATATTGCCAATCTTTGCGGAAGGTTAGGGGGAGCGGAACGCTTGTCACGCGTTCCGCTAAAAAGTACTACTGAACGGCAGGCCGGATATCGTGGATGCGGATGAAACCTAATTGATCGGGCGTAATGCCGCTCAATTGCAGCGGGATATCTACATCGCTTGGCGCGAGCACGCTTGCTGGGGCATTAATAAGCTGGTTTTTCACGTTCACTTCCTGGAAGCTTTCGGTCGTTCCCTGAATTTGCCCCCATTCCACGGTGCCGCTAAATGCAGGTAATGGGTCGTTAGATTCGCCCTGAATACGCAATGTAGCGCTTGTTCCGTCTGCATTTGGCGCAATATTAACCAGAGACATTTTCAGCGTCCCGATCTGGCTTTGCAGTCGTGCTGGGGTGTTAGCGCCTGGTAACAGATACACGCCGCTGCTGGATTTTGCATTCAGCGCATTTTGCTGGGTGATCTTGACCGTTTCCTGGTTCAGTTTCGTCATGGCGCTGTTCAGCGTGCTGACGCTTTGGTTCATTTGACGAACTTCGCTTTGCTGTGCGCAGGCGCTCAACGTGAAGAGACTTCCCAGCGCGAGTATTCTTAGGTAACGTCTTGTCATTGCGTTTATTTCCATAAAAATAACGGATTATCGTAATGGTAGTCAGTAAGATGCCGTCTGGTATAGATCCTTTATCTCAAAAAGTGCTCTTCCTTTGTTGTCAGCCCAGTTCGGGTTAAAATAGAGTTCAGTTAACCAGATAGTCAGGACACCGTATGCATTGCCCATTCTGTTCCGCCGTGGATACCAAAGTAATCGACTCTCGTCTCGTAGGGGAAGGCTCCTCTGTACGCCGTCGTCGGCAGTGTCTGGTCTGCAACGAACGTTTTACGACTTTTGAAGTGGCAGAGCTGGTGATGCCGCGCGTCGTGAAAAGTAACGACGTGCGCGAGCCATTTAACGAAGAAAAACTGCGCAAAGGGATGCTGAAAGCACTGGAAAAACGGCCAGTCAGCGCAGATGACGTTGAAATGGCGTTGAATCACATCAAATCACATTTGCGTGGCACCGGCGAGCGCGAAGTGCCGAGCAAAATGATCGGCAATCTGGTCATGGAGCAATTGAAAAAGCTCGATAAAGTGGCCTATATCCGCTTCGCGTCTGTCTATCGCAGCTTCGAAGATATCAAAGAATTTGGCGAAGAGATCGCCCGTCTACAGGATTAAGCGAATGCAGGATGAGATTTACATGGCGCGCGCGCTGAAGCTGGCGCAGCGTGGACGTTTCACTACCCATCCCAATCCCAACGTGGGCTGCGTTATCGTTAAAGACGGTGAAATTGTCGGCGAAGGTTTCCACTATCGCGCCGGTGAGCCTCACGCCGAAGTCCACGCGTTACGTATGGCAGGTGAGAAGGCGCGGGGTGCCACGGCCTACGTCACGCTTGAACCCTGTAGCCATCATGGGCGAACGCCGCCGTGCTGCGAGGCGCTGATTGATGCCGGCGTGGCGCGCGTCGTTGCTGCAATGCAAGATCCCAATCCTCAGGTTGCCGGACGCGGACTGTATCGCCTGCAGCAGGAAGGAATTGATGTCAGCCATGGCTTGATGATGGCTGATACCGAAGCGCTGAATAAGGGCTTCCTCAAACGCATGCGTACCGGTTTCCCCTATATCCAGTTGAAGCTCGGTGCTTCGCTTGACGGGCGAACGGCAATGGCAAACGGTGAAAGTCAGTGGATCACGTCACCGCAATCAAGGCGCGATGTGCAACGTCTGCGTGCGCAAAGCCATGCTATTCTCACCAGCAGCGAAACGGTTTTGGCCGATGATCCTGCCATGACGGTGCGCTGGGATGAACTCAATCAGGATACCCAGGCGCTTTATCCGCAAGAGAATTTGCGCCAGCCGCTGCGCATTGTGATTGATAGCCAGAATCGCGTTACCCCCGCGCACCGTATCGTGCAGCAACCGGGTGAAACGCTTTTTGCGCGAACAAAAGAAGACGATCGCGAGTGGCCTGAACATGTGCGCAGCATTATGGTGCCGGAACATAAAGGTCATCTCGATTTAGTCGTCCTGATGATGTTGCTCGGCAAGCAGCAGGTCAACAGTCTCTGGGTTGAGGCGGGACCGACGCTTGCGGGCGCGCTATTGCAGGCCGGGCTGGTGGATGAACTGATCGTCTATGTTGCGCCAAAATTGTTAGGTCATGAGGCGCGTGGCTTGTTTGCGCTGCCGGGGCTCGAAAAATTGGCTGATGCGCCGCAACTCAAATTCAGCGACATCCGGCCGGTTGGCCCGGACGTTTGTCTGCATTTAATCCCTGCGTGAGGCTTTCTTAAATAGGGAAGCAGTACGCGAAGTATTATGATAAAATCCGCCCCCCTGCGGGGCCAAATGAACCCGTAAAGGAAGAGTATGAACATTATTGAAGCTGCTGTTGCTACCCCGGACGCTCGCGTCGCCATCACCATTGCGCGTTTCAACAACTTCATCAACGACAGCCTGCTGGACGGTGCGATTGACGCGCTGAAACGTATTGGCCAGGTGAAAGACGAAAACATTACCGTTGTTTGGGTTCCAGGTGCTTACGAACTGCCGTTGGCAGCGGGCGCTTTGGCGAAAACCGGTAAATACGACGCGGTGATTGCACTGGGTACGGTTATTCGTGGCGGCACTGCTCACTTCGAATACGTTGCGGGTGGTGCAAGTAATGGTCTGGCGCACGTTGCGCAGGAAACTGAAGTTCCTGTCGCTTTCGGCGTGCTGACCACTGAAAGTATTGAACAAGCCATTGAACGTGCTGGCACTAAAGCTGGCAACAAAGGTGCAGAAGCTGCACTGACTGCGCTTGAGATGATCAACGTATTGAAAGCCATTAAGGCCTGATTTTTGTAAGGGGAAATCCGTGAAACCTGCTGCTCGTCGCCGCGCCCGTGAGTGTGCTGTCCAGGCACTCTACTCCTGGCAGTTGTCCCAGAACGACATCGCTGATGTCGAATACCAGTTCCTGGCGGAACAAGACGTCAAAGACGTTGATGTCCTGTACTTCCGTGAACTGCTGTCGGGAGTGGCGACTAATAGCGCGTATCTCGACGGACTGATGAAGCCGTACCTGTCCCGTCTGCTCGAAGAGCTGGGTCAGGTTGAGAAAGCGGTGCTGCGCATTGCGCTGTTTGAACTGGCTAAACGTGATGATGTGCCCTATAAAGTGGCGATCAACGAAGCGATCGAACTGGCGAAAACCTTTGGCGCTGAAGACAGCCACAAGTTTGTGAACGGCGTGCTGGATAAAGCCGCACCTGCGATCCGTCCCCGTAAAAAGTGATCCGTAAGCCGGAGTTCTGTGTGGCCGTTGGGCTGCGCAGGCTCCGGTTTTTTCTTTTCTTTGCTGAGGCATAACGTATGGCTTGCGGCGAATTCTCCCTGATTGCCCGTTATTTTGACCGTGTTAGAACCTCTCGTCTTGATGTTGAAACCGGTATCGGCGATGACTGCGCACTGCTTAATATTCCTGAAAAACAGACCCTTGCGATCAGCACCGACACCTTAGTGTGTGGGCGTCATTTTCTTGCGGATATCGATCCGGCCGATCTGGCTTACAAAGCGCTGGCGGTCAACGTGAGCGATCTGGCAGCGATGGGAGCCGACCCAGCCTGGTTAACGCTGGCTCTGACGTTACCCAACGTGGATGAAGCCTGGCTCGAAGCGTTTAGCGACGCGCTGTTTGAACAGCTCAATTACTACGATATGCAGCTGATTGGCGGTGATACGACGGCCGGTCCACTGTCGATGACGTTAGCGATCCACGGCTATGTGCCCGTTGGCCGCGCGCTGAAACGCTCGGGAGCGAAACCCGGAGACTGGATTTATGTCACCGGTACGCCGGGCGACAGTGCGGCGGGACTGGCGATTTTGCAGGACCGTTTAACGGTGAGCGACGCGTCTGACGCGGCCTATCTGGTGAAGCGCCATTTGCGCCCAACGCCGCGTATTTTACACGGCCAGGCGCTGCGCGATCGCGCCAACTCGGCCATTGATCTCTCCGATGGTTTGATCTCGGATTTGGGCCATATCCTGAAAGCCAGCGGTGTGGGCGCGCGCGTTGATCTGGATGCGTTCCCACTTTCAGAACAGATTCGCCGACACGTTGAACCCGAGCAGGCACTGCGCTGGGCGCTTTCCGGTGGCGAAGATTACGAGCTGTGCTTCACCGTGCCGGAACTCAATCGTGGCACGCTGGACGTCGCGCTGAATAATCTTGGCGCGCCTTTTACCTGCATTGGGCAAATTCTGCCTGAGAGTGAAGGGCTGCAATTTGCCCGCAACGGTGCGCCCGTTACGCTCGACTGGAAAGGTTACGATCACTTCGCGTAATGCTGTGCGGCCATTCAATCCCCTCTCTCTTTGGGAGAGGGGAGCAAAATGCACGACGGTTATTTAAATCCCACCACCGGATGCTGCTGATACGGTGTTTCGAGTTCAGCGATCTGCTCGGGTGTCAGCGTTAAATCCACCGCATTTAATAACTCATCTAACTGTTCTTCTCGCGATGCGCCAATAATTGGCGCGGCGACGCCACGTTTACTGAGCAGCCAGGCCAGCGCCACCTGTGCACGCGTTGCGCCCGTATCTTCCGCAATGGCAGCCAGACGCTCAGCGATCTGGGCATCGCTGGTTTCAGTGTCGTTATAGAGTTTTTTACCGACTTCATCGGAAACGGAACGGGCGGTCGTTTCGCCCCATGGGCGGGTTAAACGTCCACGCGCCAGCGGGCTCCACGGGATAACCGCCACACCTTCCTGATAGCACAGCGGCAGCATTTCACGCTCTTCTTCGCGATAGATTAGATTGTAGTGGTCCTGCATGGTGACAAATCGTGCCCAGCCGTGCTGCGCCTGAAGATTGAGCGCTTCGGCAAACTGAGAGGCATGCATGGATGACGCACCGATATAACGCGCTTTGCCGGCTTTCACCACGTCATTCAGCGCTTCAAGGGTTTCTTCAATCGGCGTGTTGTAATCCCAGCGGTGGATTTGCAGCAGATCGACATGATCCATGTTCAAACGTCTCAGGCTGTCGTCAATGGACTGGAGGATCTGCGCACGGGAAAGGCCTTCGCGTAATTCACCAGATGGATAGTAAACCTTGGTGGCCACCACCACATCCTCGCGGCGGGCGAAATCCCGCAGCGCACGGCCCACGATCTCCTCGCTGCTCCCGTCGGAATAGCTGTTCGCCGTATCAAAAAAATTGATGCCGCCCTCGAGGGCGCGTTTGATGATGAGACGGCTGCTCTCTTCCGGCAGCGTCCAGGCGTGATTTCCCCGGTCTGGCTCGCCAAATGTCATGCAGCCCAGACAAAGACGGGAAACCTTAAGGTCTGTTTTTCCTAATGTATTGTATTGCATGGTTCCACTCCTGCTGTTCACTTAAAAAATTACCTTTAAGCATAGCAGGAGCGGAAAGGGGAGGGATTAGGCGAACCAGGCGCGGATTTTTGCTTCGATGCCTGCGGCATCAAGGCCAATCTCCGCGCGGGCTTCATCCTGCGTGCCCTGCGGAATAAAGCGGTCTGGCAAACCGAGGTTGAGTACCGGAACTGGCTTGCGATTTGCCATCAGCACTTCGTTCACGCCGCTGCCCGCGCCGCCCATAATGGCATTTTCCTCGAGCGTAATCAGCGCCTCATGACGTGTTGCCATGTCCAGAATCAACGCTTCGTCGAGCGGTTTGACGAAGCGCATATCCACGAGCGTCGCGTTCATCGACTCGGCGACTTTTGCCGCTTCGGGCATTAATGTCCCGAAATTCAGAATCGCCAGCTTTTCACCGTGACGTTTGATGATGCCTTTGCCAATCGGCATTTTTGTCAGCGGTTCCAGCTCGACACCCACGGCGTTGCCGCGCGGATAACGCACTGCGCTTGGGCCATCCTGATAGTGATAGCCGGTGAACAGCATCTGGCGGCACTCGTTCTCATCGCTCGGCGTCATGACTACCATATCTGGCACACAGCGCAGGAAGGAGAGATCAAACGCACCCTGATGCGTCTGGCCGTCGGCACCGACGATACCCGCGCGATCGATAGCAAACAGCACCGGGAGTTTCTGGATCGCGACATCATGGATCACCTGATCGTACGCGCGCTGCAGGAAGGTAGAGTAGATCGCTACAATCGGTTTATAGCCGCCAATCGCCAGGCCTGCGGCGAATGTCACCGCGTGCTGCTCAGCAATCGCGACGTCAAAATACTGATCCGGGTATTTTTTGGAAAACTCCACCATGCCGGAGCCTTCGCGCATAGCGGGCGTTACGGCCATCAGCTTGTTGTCTTTGGCCGCCGTTTCACACAGCCAGTCGCCAAAGATTTTAGAATAGCTCGGCATACCGCCACTGCTTTTTGGCAGACAGCCGCTGGTTGGGTCAAATTTAGGCACGGCGTGGAAGGTGATCGGATCTTTTTCCGCGGGCTCGTAGCCACGCCCTTTTTTCGTCATGATGTGCAGGAACTGCGGCCCTTTCAGGTCGCGCATGTTTTTGAGCGTCGTGACCAGGCCAAGCACATCGTGCCCGTCAACCGGGCCGATATAGTTAAAGCCCAGCTCTTCAAACAGCGTGCCTGGCACAACCATGCCTTTGATGTGCTCTTCAGTGCGTTTGAGCAACTCTTTGATCGGTGGGACGCCGGAGAAGACTTTTTTGCCGCCTTCACGCAGGGTGGAGTAAAGCTTGCCGGACAACAGTTGTGCCAGATGATTATTCAGCGCACCGACGTTCTCGGAGATCGACATTTCGTTGTCGTTGAGAATCACCAGCATATCCGGCTTGATGTCACCCGCGTGGTTCATCGCTTCAAACGCCATGCCTGCGGTGATCGCGCCATCGCCAATCACGCACACGGTGCGACGCTGTTTATTCTCTTTCTCCGCCGCAACGGCGATGCCGATACCGGCGGAAATGGAGGTTGAAGAGTGTCCCACGCTTAAAACGTCGAATTCGCTCTCACCGCGCCACGGGAACGGATGCAGGCCGCCTTTCTGGCGAATCGTGCCAATTTTATCGCGACGCCCGGTCAAAATTTTGTGGGGATAAGCCTGATGCCCGACGTCCCAAATCAGCTGATCGAAAGGGGTGTTATAGACGTAGTGAAGCGCCACGGTCAGCTCCACCGTGCCAAGTCCGGAGGCGAAATGTCCGCTGGAACGACTCACGCTGTCGAGCAAATAGCGACGTAATTCGTCACTCAGCTTCGGCAGGCTCTCTTTCGGCAACAGACGTAACTCCTGGGTGGAGTCAACCAACGCCAGTGTCGGGTATTTGGCAATATCAAAACTCATCAAAGGCTCATCGAGAAAGTGTGTTTATTTATCACGCTGGATTATGTAGTCCGCTAGCGCTTCCAGTGCCGAGGTATCAAGTGACTGCGCGGCCAGCGCATTCAGCGACTGGCGGGCATCATCAATCAGATCCCGGGCTTTTTGTTGGGCTTGCTCAAGACCCAGTAAGGCTGGATAGGTACTTTTGCCAAGTTGCTGATCCGCTCCCTGACGTTTTCCCAATGTTGCAGTATCGCCCACCACATCCAGAATGTCATCCTGTACCTGGAACGCGAGACCGATACTCTCAGCGTAACGATCCAGAATGGGCAAGGCTTCGCGGCCTCGTTCACCAGCGCTCAGCGCGCCCAGACGAACGGCTGCACGAATCAACGCGCCGGTTTTATGACGATGAATACGTTCAAGCTGTTCCAGATTAACCTGATGCCCTTCAGCCTCCAGATCCAGCGCTTGTCCGCCGCACATCCCTGCGACGCCGCTGGCCATCGCCAGCTCAGACACCATCGCCAGACGGTCGCGATCGGCCACTTCGATCATGGGCGCATCGCTTAAGATGGAGAACGCCAGCGTTTGTAATGCATCGCCCGCCAGAATCGCGTTCGCCTCACCAAACTTAATGTGGCAGGTGGGCTGGCCGCGACGCAGATCGTCGTCGTCCATGGCCGGTAAATCGTCATGAATGAGCGAATAAGCGTGAATACACTCAACGGCGGCAGCGGGTGCATCCAGCGTGTTGCTGCTGATGCCAAACATATTTCCCGTGGCGTACACTAAAAACGGGCGAAGGCGCTTTCCACCTAAGAGTGCGCCATAGTGCATGGCGGCAACCAGAGGAGTGTTCTGAAAAGGCTGTGGATCGATAAAACGGCGTAGCGCATCGTTGGCACGCTTAACACACGCCTGAAGCTCTGTGGAAAAATCCATTTACTCAGCGTCCGGTGTAAAAGGCGTTGGGGCGGCATCTTCGCTGTCGGAAAGCAGGATCTGCACGCGTTGTTCCGCCTGTTGCAGCTTGACCTGCCCCTGGCGCGCAAGCTGTACGCCGCGTTCGAATTCATTGAGCGCGTCTTCCAGCGGGAGATCGCCGCTTTCCAGACGGTTCACAATCTGTTCCAGTTCATTCAGCGCAGTTTCGAAACTGGCGGGGGCGTCATTTTTCTTCGGCATAGTGAATGTTGACTCTCATATTTTAAGCCCCGCCATGGTAACGGACTCGGGACAATTATCAAATAACGCGCAATGTGCACAGGAGCGTCGCGATGGTGGTATACTCCTGCGCCTGGATGCAACCACGGGTGTGGGTTGCTGTCTCTTTCCATCACAAGCCTTTACGGGCTTGCCAACGAAACATTGCCGCCATGAAGTTTATCATTAAATTGTTCCCGGAAATCACCATCAAAAGCCAATCTGTGCGTTTGCGCTTTATTAAAATGCTGACCGGAAACATTCGAAACGTATTAAAAGAGTACGAAGAAACGCTCGCCATTGTGCGCCACTGGGATCACATCGAAGTTCGCGCCAAAGACGAAAGCCAACGTCTGGATATCCGCGATGCGCTGACGCGTATTCCAGGGATTCACCACATTCTGGACGTCGAAGATGTGCCGTTCACCTCGCTTCACGATATCTTCGAGAAAGCGCTGGAACAGTTCCGCGCCGAAGTTGAAGGGAAATCCTTCTGCGTGCGCGTCAAGCGCCGCGGCAAGCATGAATTCACCTCTATTGAAGCCGAACGCTATATTGGCGGCGGTTTAAATCAGCATATCGAATCCGCGCGCGTAAAACTGACGCGTCCGGATGTGACCGTTAATCTCGAAATCGAGAACGACCGCCTGTTGCTGGTAAAAGGCCGTTACGAAGGTATCGGCGGCTACCCTATCGGTACCCAGGAAGATGTGCTGTCGCTCATCTCCGGCGGTTTTGACTCCGGTGTGTCTAGCTACATGCTGATGCGTCGCGGCTGCCGCGTGCACTACTGCTTCTTTAACCTGGGCGGCGCTGCGCATGAAATCGGCGTTCGTCAGGTTGCGCATTACCTGTGGAAGCGCTTTGGCAGCTCCCACCGCGTGCGTTTTGTCGCGATTAACTTTGAACCGGTTGTCGGCGAAATCCTCGAAAAAGTGGACGACGGCCAGATGGGCGTGGTGCTGAAGCGCATGATGGTGCGCGCGGCCTCTCAGGTGGCTGAACGCTACGGTGTACAGGCGCTGGTCACCGGCGAAGCGCTGGGCCAGGTCTCCAGCCAGACGCTGACCAACCTGCGTCTGATCGACAATGTGTCCGACACGCTGATTCTGCGTCCGCTGATCTCTCACGATAAAGAACATATCATTGATATGGCGCGCGAAATCGGTACCGAAGACTTTGCCCGTACCATGCCGGAATACTGCGGCGTGATCTCGAAAAGCCCAACGGTGAAAGCGGTGAAGGCGAAAATCGAAGCCGAAGAGCAGAATTTTGATTTTGCGATTCTGGATAAAGTTGTCGCCGAAGCCACTAACGTGGATATCCGTGAAATCGCGACCCAGACCGCGCAGGAAGTGGTTGAAGTCGAAACCGTCAGCGGTTTCAGCGCAAATGACGTGATTCTGGATATTCGCTCCGTTGATGAACAGGATGCCAGCCCGCTGAAAGTGGATGGTGTCGAGGTGATGTCTCTGCCTTTCTATAAGCTGAGCACCAAGTTTGGCGATCTGGAACAGAGCAAAACCTATCTTCTGTGGTGTGAGCGCGGCGTGATGAGTCGTTTGCAGGCGCTGTATCTGCGCGAACAGGGCTTTGCCAATGTGAAGGTATATCGCCCGTAACCGGCTTTATTCCTCGCAGATCAAAAACGGCAACCTCAGGGTTGCCGTTTTTGTTTTTCTGACTGGCGAGAATTCATCATGCGCCGTAGTAATTGTAAATTCCCGCGGCGATCACCAGGGATGATGCCACCTCGTGCGCTTTTTCACGCCCCACCACTAAATCGATAATCTTCAGCGCAAAATCTATCGACGTGCCGGGCCCCTGGCTGGTCAGCAGGTTAACGCGTGGATCCCATACCACGCGTTTATCCACCCACTGTTCTTCCGGAATCTGGTCTTTGAGCGTCGGGAAACCGGTCATATTTCCGACTGGGAAGAGTTGATGCGGCACTAGGACGGTTGCGGCAGTGGCGCATATAGCGGCCACAATTCGTCCCGACAGGTGAAATTGTCTGACCGTTTCTACCAGCAGCGGGCTGTCACGGAAACACTCCGCGCCTTTCACTCCGCCTGGCAGCACAATCACGTCGTAGTCACCGTCTGCCACTTCGACCAGCGGGGCATCCGCCAAAATCTTTACGCCGCGCGAGCAGGTGATGGTCAGATTGCCATCGCTGGCGACGCTTGCCGTTGTGACGGCAATGCCGGCGCGAACCAGCAAATCAATGGTGGTGACTGCTTCTGTTTCTTCGCTACCAGGGGCGAGGCAAATCAGTGCCGACGCGCTCATACTCACTCTCCTTACGTTTAACCATGTCATACAGGCGGATATTTTCCGGCACGCTGATGCCGTGTGCGCGGGCGCGTTTCAGCAGATAGCCAGTGATGTAGTCGATTTCTGTGTGCCGTAATGCGCGAACGTCCTGCAGCATTGACGAGATGTTCTTAGCGGTACTGTCGATGACCTGTTCGACGTAATAGCGAACGTCTTCCACGGAGGTATGGATACCTTCGCGCTCCATTACGGCGGCGACCTCAGCGCAAAGAGCGGCAACCTCTTCAGGATGATTTTTAAGCTCTCCGTTTGGACAATCCCACAGCGCGGTTAGCGGATTAATCACGCAACTGACCGCCAGCTTGCGCCACAGTTGCGGACGGATGGTATTGTACCAGGCCACATCCGGAAGCACATTCTGCAGAACGTCCGCCAGATAGCTGTAATCGCCATTCTGCTCGCGAGCCGGCCCCATATGGGTAACGCCGCTGGCGACGTGAACAATGATGTTGCCGTCGCGCCGTGCCGCGTGGGTGGTAATGGCCATCAGCAGGGGCTGAGGAATGCTTTTAAGCTCGTCAATCGTGCCCATGCCGTTATGCAAGAGCAAAATGGGCGTGGTGTGAGGAAGCGTTGCACTGAGCGCTTTTACCGCGTCCGACACCTGCCAGGCTTTTAACGTCACCAGCAGAAGATCGCTTTGTGCCAGAAAATCGGGATCGTTAGCGATGAGAGACTCGTTGAAAATACTCCCGTCTTCACCAATCAGATTTACACTGCAATACGGTTGTGCCACACGTAGCCAGCCTTGTACCTCATGTCCATGCTTGCACAGCGCGGTCAGCCAAAGTTGTCCCAGGGCCCCGCATCCGAGCACAGTAATTTTCATTGTTCCTCCTCACCTGCAACTGCGCCAGGTGTTACAGCCTAAGTATAGCGTTGTCAGCTAAGCTTCTATTGAGTCAACCCGGTCATACTTCTCGTTGCATGGCCGCCGGCCTGCCTGTAACGCGAATTATTTGGGGTAAATGTCTCGTTGCGGGTATTATGCAACGCAACAAAAGTGAAGGGAGAAGAAAAGATGCCATCTTTCGATATTGTTTCAGAAGTTGATATCCAGGAAGTGCGTAACGCGGTGGATAACGCAAGCCGCGAACTCGAGACGCGTTTTGATTTTCGCGGTGTTGAAGCGACTTTTGAGCTGAACGACGCAAATAAGACCATTAAGGTGCTGAGTGAATCTGATTTCCAGGTGAATCAGTTACTCGACATTCTACGCGCAAAACTGCTAAAGCGCGGCATTGAGGGCGCGTCTCTCGATGTGCCTGAAGAGTTTGTACACAGCGGCAAAACCTGGTTCGTTGAAGCGAAACTGAAGCAGGGTATTGAGAGCGCGATGCAGAAGAAAATCGTTAAGCTCATCAAAGACAGTAAGCTGAAGGTGCAGTCGCAAATTCAGGGTGAAGAGATTCGTGTGACCGGTAAATCCCGTGACGACCTGCAGGGCGCGATGGCGCTGGTGCGTGGCGGCGATTTAGGGCAACCGTTCCAGTTCAAAAACTTCCGCGATTAAAATGAAAATGCCCGGTAAACCGGGCATTTTTTTAGGCTTTTATCGCCTGCTCCACTTCAAAGCGGTTTGTCACTTTGCTGTCGATTTTGACATACGCGCTGCGCTCTTCCGGGACAAGCAGTACCTCGCTGATACCCTCTTTTGTCTCCAGCCGCTGTTTCAGCGCGTCGCTAATATCGACGCCTTCCGGGATCTCGATTCGCAAGCTGCTGACGTAGCGTGGTTCTTTCATGGTGCTGGCAACCAGCAGCCAAACCATCGCCAACAGCGCACCGGCAAGAAATACCGTCTGCGAATCAAAGAAGCCATCTACCCAACCGCCCAGCGAACCGCCAATGGCCACACCGAGAAATTGGCTGGTGGAGTAAATTCCCATCGCCGTACCTTTGTAGCCCGCCGGGGACTCTTTACTGATAAGCGAGGGTAACAGGGCTTCCATGAGATTAAAGGCGAGGAAGAAAAGCTGTACGCCGATGACCAGTTCCCAGAAGTGTGGACCGGAGCCCCATAGTACGATTTCGGCAATCAGCAGCAGCGCAACACACGTCAGGAATACGCGCTTCATACGGCGTTTCACTTCTGCATAGATAATGAAAGGGACAACGGAGACGAAGGAGATGAGCATCGTCACCAGATACACTTTCCAGTGTTCAGCGGCGGGGAATCCTGCTGCAGCCAACTGACCGGGCAGGGCCACGAACGTGGACATCAGCAGAATGTGCAGACACATAATGCCAAAGTTGAGCTTGAGCAGACGCGGCTCAACAAGGACTTTACTAAAGCAGCCTTTCACCATGCCTGATTCGCGGTTCAGCACATGATTTTTGCTGTCCGGAACCACCCAAATCGTAAGCGCAATACCGATAGTGGCTAAAACGGCAATCATCCAGAACAGCGCATTCAGCCCCAGTTTATGGGTAATGACAGGGCCAAGCACCATGGCGATGGCAAAGGTCACACCAAAACTGACGCCGATAAAGGCCATCGCTTTGGTGCGGTTCTGCTCACGCGTTAAATCGGAAAGCAGCGCCATGACGGCGGCGGCAATCGCCCCTGAGCCTTGTAGCGCTCGCCCAAGAATGATGCCCCAAATGGAGTGCGACAGCGCGGCAATGATGCTGCCGATAACAAAGATAATCAGCCCGGCTACAATCAGCGGCTTACGGCCCACGCGATCGGAAAGCAGTCCGAAAGGAATTTGGAAAATAGCCTGCGCGAGACCGTAAATGCCGATCGCCAGACCAATCAATGCTTCGCTGGCCCCCTGAAGCGCCATTCCGTAAGTGGTCAGAACCGGCAGGACCATAAACATGCCAAGCATACGCAGCGAGAAAACAGTCCCTAAACCCCAGGTCGCGCGCAATTCGCCTGGCGTCATTTTATAATCGTTCATTACCACCTCAGTTCAAAAGCAGGCACTAGTGTAGTGTGGGGAAGGGGCGGGGACAACAAAGGGTTATTTAACAAATATTACCCCCGTCATACTTCAAGCTGCAGGTGCGGTGGGGTCGCTCATTCTCCCCAGTCCTTACTTATGTAAGCTCTAGGGAATTCACTCTCTTGCCGCGTTACTCGGCCTATGGCTCGCCCCGTCGGGGCCCGTGCAGAACTGTTCAAAACGCTACAAGCGTTTTGTCCTGCAACTCAAATTATTTAGGGAATGCATGCGTGATGAATTGATTTATTGAATGAAAAAGGGTGCCGAAGCACCCTTTTATTGACCAGACCGATCTCTTACCAGACGTAAGTCAGCAAGCTATGTGAATCTGGCACCATAAAGTCTACGGACATCATCACGGATAATGAAGTGATAGCGACAATCGAGAACACAAACAGTTTGCGAGCCCAAACTTTGTCATCTTCCACTTTGTAACCGCGCAGCGCCATACCAAGCCACCAGACGCTCACCGCAGCCGCCACGACCAGATATTTGTATCCAGCGTAACCGCCCAGAGAGAGCATCAGCGTCGCCACGGCGAAAGCGATGATGTACAGCGTGATGTGATTCTTGGCAACGGAAATGCCTTTCACGACCGGCAGAACCGGGATGTTCGCCGCCTGATAATCCTTAAAGCGGAAAATCGCAATGGCGTAAGAGTGCGGCATCTGCCACAGGCTAAAGATAGCCAGCAGGATAAGCGCACCACTGTCGAACTCATTCGTGACAGCACAGTAGCCAATCACCGGCGGCGCAGCGCCGGAGAGAGAACCAATCAGCGTGCCATAGACGGAGTGACGTTTCATATACAGGCTGTAGACGCCCACATACACCACGAAACCCATCACCCCCAGCCAGCAGGCCAGAGGATTAGCGCCAAACCACAGCAGCATAAAGCCAGCAATACCCAGCAAGGTGGCGTACACCAGCGAGACGGTAGGAGACATCAGGCCTTTGACGAGCACCCGATTTTTGGTCCTTTCCATCTTCCTGTCGATATCCATGTCGATGTAGTTGTTAAATACACAACCGGACGCAACCACCAGTGATACCCCAACCAGCGTCGATGCAAAGAGGGTGTAATCGATGCTGCCCTTAGAGGCCAGCAGGAACCCTCCGATCACGGAGATGAGGTTACCAAAGATGATGCCTGGTTTTGTGACTTGCAGGTATTGCTTAAACATACTCGCCGCTCTTAGTGAACCATCATGTTGTAGTTGAGGTTCCACATAATCCAGATGGAACCGACTACCAGGATAGCGATGATAATCACGGTAAAGACAAAGGCCGTCATGTTCCAGCCTTCATCGGATTTGGTGTTCATGTGCAGGAAGCAAACCAGATGCACCAGAATCTGAATCACGGCGGTAACCAGGACTACGCCCAGAAGTACCGGCTTAGAAGCAGAACCGTTCATCACCATCCAGAACGGAATGACCGTCAGGATGATCGACAGGATAAATCCTGTCATGTAGGTTTTGACGCTACCGTGGGAAGCGCCATGATCGTTTGAATGACTCATTACATCGCCCCCATCAGATAAACAACCGAGAACACACAGATCCACACAACGTCCAGGAAGTGCCAGAACAAGCTCAGGCACATGATACGCGTGCGGTTAGTATTGGTCAGGCCACGACGATAAACCTGGAACATCAGCACCGCCATCCAGATCAAACCAGAGGTGACATGCAGACCGTGAGTCCCTACCAATGCGAAGAACGCTGACAGGAAACCACTGCGATCCGGGCCAAAGCCTTCAACAATCAGGTGATGGAATTCATAGATTTCCATCCCGATAAATCCAGCACCAAACAGCCAGGTCAACGCCAGCCAGGAGATAACCTGGCTCTTGTTGTTTTTGTACATGGCGATAGCCGCCATGCCGTAGGTGATGGAGCTGAACAGCAGCAGACCTGTTTCAACCAGAACGAACGGCAGTTCAAAAATGTCTTTACCGGTCGGGCCGCCAGCCGTGCCGTTCACCAGAACGGCATAGGTCGCGAACAGACAGCAGAACAGAATGCAGTCGCTCATCAGGTAGATCCAGAAACCGAAGACTTTCATCGGTCCTGTATCGTGGTGCGCGTGTTCATGCGCATGGGCAGTTGAGTGCGCCAAAGTATCAGTTGCCATTTTTCAGCCCCGCTTTAGAAATCTCGTCGAAATGCTGGTTTTCCAGTTTTTCAACTTCACGGACTGGTACGTAGTAGTCCACGTCCTCGTCAAAGCTCTTCACAATCCAGCTGATGATCACGCCAGCGAAGCCAACGATCGCCAGCCACCAGATGTGCCAGATCATGGCGAAGCCAAATACCGTCGCGAAGGCAGCAATAACAATGCCTGCACCGCTGTTTTTCGGCATGTGGATCTCTTCGTAATGCTCAGGTTGCTTGTACGCTTCGCCTTTTTCTTTCATTTCCCAGAATGCGTCACGCTCATGAATCTGCGGCACAATGGCAAAGTTATAGAACGGAGGCGGAGAAGACGTTGCCCACTCCAGCGTACGACCACCCCACGGGTCACCGGTCAGGTCACGGTTCTGCTCGCGATCGCGAATAGAAACGTAGAACTGAATCAGCTGACACGCGATACCGCAAGCAATCAGCACCGCACCACAGGCTGCGATAACCAGCATTGGGTGGAATTGCGGATCGATCTGCTGGCTCAGGCGACGGGTCATGCCCATGAAGCCCAGCACATACAGCGGCATAAATGCGACGAAGAAGCCGATAATCCAGAGCCAGAATGCGCGTTTGCCCCAGGTTTCGTTCAGCGTGTAGCCAAACGCTTTAGGCCACCAGTACGTCACACCCGCGAAGCAGCCGAAGACGACGCCGCCGATGATCACGTTATGGAAGTGCGCAATCAGGAACAGACTGTTGTGCAGAACGAAGTCAGCACCTGGTACAGCCAGCAGTACGCCGGTCATCCCACCTACGGAGAAGGTGACGATGAAGCCAATGGTCCACAGCATTGCTGAGTGGAACACGATACGGCCCTGATACATGGTGAACAGCCAGTTGAAGATCTTCACCCCTGTCGGGATGGCGATAATCATCGTGGTGATACCGAAGAAGGCGTTAACGTTCGCGCCCGCACCCATCGTGAAGAAGTGGTGCAGCCAAACAATGAACGACAGAACGGTAATACACACGGTTGCCCACACCAGCGAGGTGTAACCAAACAGGCGCTTACGCGAGAAGGTCGCTGCGATTTCGGAGAACACACCGAAGACCGGCAGAACCAGGATGTACACTTCAGGGTGACCCCATGCCCAAATCAGGTTGATGTACATCATCATGTTGCCGCCCATATCATTGGTGAAGAAATGGGTGCCCAGATAGCGATCCAGGGTTAGCAACGCGACGGTGACAGTCAGAATTGGGAATGATGCGATAATCAGGATGTTGGCGCACAGAGATGCCCAGGTAAATACCGGCATCTTGAACATCGTCATGCCAGGGGCACGCATCTTGATAATGGTCACAAAGAAGTTAATACCGGTCAGGGTCGTACCGATACCGGAGAGCTGAATCGCCCATATCCAGTAATCGACGCCAACGCCTGGACTGTATTCAATTCCCGAAAGCGGCGGATAAGCCAGCCAACCCGTCTGCGCGAATTCACCGACGCCCAGAGACAAGTTAACCAGGATTACGCCGACAACCGTGAACCAGAAGCTCAGGTTGTTCAGGAACGGATACGCAACGTCACGTGCGCCAATCTGCAGCGGAACGACAACGTTCATCAGACCGATAACCAGCGGCATCGCCACGAAGAAGATCATAATCACGCCATGCGCGGTAAAGATCTGGTCGTAGTGGTGCGGTGGCAAGAAGCCCGCTTCACCCGCAGAGGCAAGCACTTGCTGGCTACGCATCATGATTGCATCGGCAAAGCCACGAATTAACATGACGATACCGACGATGCAGTACATGATGCCGAGTTTTTTGTGGTCAACCGAGGTCAGCCACTCATTCCACAGGTAGCTCCACTTACCAAAGTAAGTGATCAGGCCCAGTAAGGCCGCGCCGCCAATGATAATTGCAGCGATCGTAACCACGATAATAGGCTCATGGTACGGCACCGCATCCAGTGTCAATTTTCCGAACATTTTCTTCCTCGGCCCCTTAGTGAGAGGTTTCCGCGTGGCTCATGTCCATGCCTTCCATTCCTTCGTGCGAGCTGTGCTCACCTTCAGGTTGGGTCACGTTCATGCTCTTGCCGTGGTCCATAAATTTGCCAATAACGTCTTTGAACAAATCTGGTTTCACGTTAGAGAAGTACTCCACCTTGTTGTATTCGCTAGGTGTTGCCACTTTATCGAATGCCGCCATGTCAGACATGGTGTTGGTAGACTGCTTCGCTTTTTCAACCCACTGGTCGAAAGCGGCACGGTCCGGCGTAGCGATAGCTTTGAACTTCATACCTGAGAAGCCCGGGCCACTATAGCTGGCGGAGATACCATCGTAGGTGCCTGCTTCATTCGCGATCAGATGCAAATTAGTCTGCATGCCGGCCATCGCGTAAATCTGGCTGCCCAGACGCGGAATAAAGAAGGAGTTCATCACGGAGTTAGACGTCACTTTGAACTGAACCGGAGTGTTCGCCGGGAAGGCGATTTCATTCACGGTAGCAATACCCTGTTCCGGATAGATGAAGAACCATTTCCAGTCCATGGAGACCACTTCAATGGTAATCGGTTTTTCATCGTGAACCAGAGGCTTGCTCGGCTCAAGCGCGTGAGTGGTTTTCCAGGTCAGTACGGCCAGGAACAGGATGATCAGAATAGGAACCGTCCAGACCACAGCTTCCACTTTATTGGAGTGTGACCAGTTAGGGCTATACTTCGCATCTTTATTGCTTGCACGGTACTTCCAGGCAAAACCCACTGCCATCAAAATGGCGGGAATGACGACAATCATCATCAGGCCAAAAGCCGTCAGAATCAGTGAACGTTGTTCCAGTCCAATCTGTCCTTTGGGGTCAAGAAGCGCAGAATCACAGCCACTGAGTAATACAGTGCCTGCAAATAACGACAACCATCCCAAACTTTTATTGTATTTCCTAAGTGTCATTTAACGACCTCAATTCCACGGGGACCTTGGTGGCGTTTAAAGTGTGGGGGCATTTTACGGGAAGGTTACATTACTGTAAACATCATTAGCCCTGTGTCAGGAAGGTGTTACCGGGTTCTGCCGCACATGTCACATGTGTTGCAAATTATGTCTAATTTTAAGACAAAAGCCGCATGAGACGGGAGTTATAACGAATGGAGTCTCAAGGATACCCTAAAAGGGGCAATTGGTATAACCATTGCTATAAATATACAATTAATTAACAATAAAGCATCAATTGAGAGACAATTAAAATACGGAAATTTAATCTTTCGAATGCTGAATCGGTTAATTAAAAAGGCACACTCGTTCAGCTTTCCAGTAATTTCCGGAAACTATCCCGCACAAAACAACAAATATTTTTTTGATCAGACGCCGTTATTTCACCGTTATAATTCCGATCCGTGATTACAACGGGAAATAACTGTCGGGGATATTTTTAGGTCATCTGCGTTTTACGTAGCGCCATAAAATCAAGGACACCGCCCGTGACGATACCTGACACGGCGAGCAGCGCGCCGATGTCCAGCAGTAGCGCCTCAAACGGCAGCTCAAGCATCGTTGCAGCATTAATGATAAGTACCACCAACCACAGTGCGAGCAGCAGGCATCCCGCCATTAATAAACGCAGAGCGAATCGATAGGCAGAGTGATATTCCGTGCGAGGCATAAAATGCTCTGTCTTCTGGGTATATTCCAGAGTCTGCCGACACACCAATAAAAGAAGTATCCCTGGCACAGCGGCAAAGACGGAGAAGAGGTAGAACGTTGGCCAGCCATGTGTTTCAACAAACCAGCCCGCAATCGGCCCCACGTAAACGCGGCCCACGGCAGAAAGGGCAGAGAGGAGCGCAAACTGCGTGGCAGAAAAGGACTTATTGCACAGCGTCATGAGAAGCGCCACGAATGCTGCCGTCCCCATCCCGCCGCATAAGTTTTCGAAGAACACCGCGGTTGCCATACTGATCATGTGCTTATCAGTAATGGCAAGGAGCCAATAGCCCGCGTTGGAAATGCCCTGCAAAATGCCGAAGATCAGAAGCGCGCGGAATAGCGTTAGACGCTGCATCAACACGCCGCCGTAAAGGGCGCCGATAATTGTCGCAAGCAGTCCTAGTGATTTATTGACCACACCCACTTCCCCCGCATCAAACCCCACACCACGAATCAGGAATGTGGTGGTCAGGCTCATGGCAAAGGCGTCACCAAGCTTATAAAGGACGATCAGCAGTAAAATCAGCCAGGCATTGTTGCGGCCAAAGAAATCTTTTAATGGTTCTGCGACGGCTTGCTCTAACGATCGCGGAACAGGAATGACATCGCTGGGTTCTGGCGCAAATACGGTGGCGATAATGCAGGGTATTAGCAGCACGGCCATCATCCAGTACATGCCCTGCCAGCCGAGGTATCGGTCGGCCAGCCATAGCGCTAATCCGCCGGAGACCAGCATGCCCAGACGATAGCCCAGGACGCTGATCGCCGCACCTGCGCCGCGTTCTTCGGCCGGTAAGACGTCCGTTTTCCAGGCGTCAAAAACGATATCCTGCGACGCTGAACAGAAGGCAATCACGACCGCCAATGCCGCCATCCAGCGCAACTGTGTGGAAGGCTCCAGGAACCCCATCGCAGCGATGGCCAGCAGCAGCATGACCTGCGTCATGATTAACCAGCCGCGTCGGCGACCCAGAAAAGGCGGGGTGTAGCGGTCCATCACTGGCGACCACAAGAACTTAAAGACGTAAGCCTGACCGACGAGAGAGAAAAAACCGATGGTTTTAAGATCGATATTCTCCACGGTCATCCACGCCTGAAGCGTGCCGGAAGTGAGGGCGAGTGGCAAACCAGAGGCAAAACCGAGGATCAGCAGAATGGCTGATTTAGGTTGCTGGAAAATGCGTAAGTAATTATTGGGCATGAGTAGACAGAACTGACCCGACGAATCGCCGGGTCAGTGGGCAGAATTAACGCGCGTTCTGCTTGATGAAATCGTGAATGCTGGTGTCCTGTGCCATATCGGCGATGGTATCGGTCAGCACGCTGTTTACCGCGTCAGCAATATTCTTATTGGTGGCCTGGAAAGCCCCTTCAACAGAGTAGCTAGCACGATAGTTTTTATTCATTTTGTTGCCGTTCTTCGCGGTGGCGATGATGGCGATATCGGCCTTCGTGGCGATGTTGTAGCGCACATTGCCCTGAGAGACATCTGCGTACAGGTTGTTCACGATAATTTGCAGGTCAACGGCACCGCTTGGACCAACCATGTAACCGCGAGAAGTCATTTGCTTCTCAAGCACTTCCTGCAGCAGGAAGCGCAGGTCGCGAGAGGCTGTCAGCGTCACTTGCTGGTTGTCACGAGTAACTTTTGCCAGCGCTTGATCCTGACGCTGATCGGCACCGTTAATGCTTACGGTTATGCCCATCAGGCTAGGGTCCTGCTGTGGCAGGGTAATTTTCGGGGAAACATCAATGGTCGTAGGAGGCGTTGCACAACCCGCCAACATAAAGAGTGCTACCAACGGAAAGAAGAGTTTTTTTAACATTTCAGGTTCTCAACGGATCGTAAGCATAGTAAAGAGGAAAATTGCCGCCATCATAACATCGCAATCGGCAAGGGGAAGTGGTCAACGCATGTAAATTCATCGTCTTGTCCGAAATATGACCACTCTATGTACTTTACATATGTCATTCGAGACAAAACGTATGAGCAACACAGTTAAGATCATCCGTTTGAATGAGAAAATCAGACGAAAGCTAAATATTTGTTGCCTTGATGTAATGGAAGCGGTAAAAGCGGCTAACATTTAAAGGGATGGGTGACATATCAGCGTTGTCGGAGGAGTAATTTCATGATGATACGTGAACAGATCGAAGAAAAACTAAGGACAGCGTTTAATCCCGTGTTTCTCGAAGTCGTCGACGAGAGCTACCGTCATAACGTACCGGCTGGTTCTGAGAGTCATTTCAAAGTGGTGCTTGTGAGCGATCGCTTCGCTGGCGAACGTTTTCTCAATCGTCACCGTATGATTTACGGGACATTGACGGAAGAGCTTTCCACTACCGTGCACGCGCTGGCGCTGCATACCTACACCATTAAGGAGTGGGAAGGGTTGCAGGATACCATTTTCGCCTCTCCGCCTTGTCGAGGCGCGGGAAGCATCGCTTAATAAATCCTGGTTGCAACAGCGGGAGTTTTTCCAGTATGTTGCATGCAGAATGATATCAAGACGGCCTGCGGGCCGTTTTGTTTTGTCTGCGTTTTGAGCGTGTGGGGCAGATTTTAGGCCAAAAATAGCCTTAAATTGTGAAAAAAGCCGCAGGAAGATACCCCAACCGTTCTCGACTCACCTATGTGATGCCGCTATAATGCCGCGTCTTAATGAATGTCTTCGGGATGATTCTGGCGACAGGGAATGTGAATCTGCTAATAGTGAGCATCCCGGGATTGCGAGACAAATTCAGAGTTGACCGAGCACCGTGATTTTTTTGAGGTAACAAGATGCAAGTTTCAGTTGAAACCACTCAAGGCCTTGGCCGCCGTGTAACGATTACTATCGCTGCTGACAGCATCGAAACTGCTGTGAAAAGCGAGCTGGTCAACGTAGCAAAAAAGGTACGTATTGACGGCTTCCGTAAAGGTAAAGTACCGATGAACGTTGTTGCTCAGCGTTATGGCGCGTCTGTACGCCAGGACGTGCTGGGCGAGCTGATGAGCCGCAACTTCATTGATGCCATCATCAAAGAAAAAATCAATCCAGCTGGCGCACCTAACTACGTTCCAGGCGAATACAAGCAGGGCGAAGACTTCACCTACTCCGTAGAGTTCGAAGTGTACCCAGAAGTTGAGCTGAAAGGTCTGGAAACGATCGAAGTTGAAAAACCAGTTGTTGAAGTGACCGATGCTGATGTTGATGGCATGCTGGACACCCTGCGCAAGCAGCAGGCGAACTGGAAAGACAAAGACGGCGCCGTTGACGCTGAAGACCGTGTCACCATCGATTTCTCCGGTTCTGTAGACGGTGAAGAGTTCGAAGGCGGCAAAGCGTCTGACTTCGTACTGGCGATGGGTCAGGGTCGTATGATCCCAGGCTTCGAAGAAGGTATTAAAGGCCACAAAGCGGGCGAAGAGTTCACTATCGACGTGACTTTCCCTGAAGAATACCACGCTGAAAACCTGAAAGGTAAAGCAGCGAAGTTCGTTATCAACCTGAAGAAAGTTGAAGAGCGCGAACTGCCAGAACTGACTGAAGAGTTCATCAAACGTTTCGGCGTTGAAGATGGTTCCGTTGCCGGTCTGCGTGCTGAAGTGCGTAAAAACATGGAACGCGAACTGAACGGCGCTGTGCGTAACCGCGTGAAATCTCAGGCTATCGACGGCCTGGTTAAAGCGAACGAAATCGACGTTCCTGCTGCACTGATCGACAGCGAAATCGACGTTCTGCGTCGTCAGGCTGCTCAGCGTTTCGGTGGCAACCAGCAGCAAGCGCTGGAACTTCCACGCGAACTGTTTGAAGAGCAGGCTAAGCGCCGCGTTGTTGTTGGTCTGCTGTTGGGCGAAGTGATTCGTACCCACGAGCTGAAAGCTGACGATGAGCGCGTGAAAGGTCTGATCGAAGAAATGGCTTCTGCTTACGAAGATCCAAGTGAAGTTGTTCAGTTCTACGGCAGCAATAAAGAACTGATGGACAACATGCGCAACGTAGCGCTGGAAGAACAAGCTGTTGAAGCGGTTCTGGCTAAAGCTAAAGTTTCTGAAAAAGCGACTTCTTTCAACGAACTGATGAACCAGCAGGCGTAATTCTGCCCAAGCGGTTTAAAGTTTGAACAAAAACCCGTTGCCTTCCGGTGACGGGTTTTTTTATCGCTGTAATAGACCAGGAAGAGTGCTAAAACGCCCTTTCAGTGTTAGCGTAACAGCAAAATATTGTTATGCTTGAAATAGGGCGCTGCCGTCCCCATAAGTGTGTAATCACGATGAATGAGACTGGCTGATAATCCGTCCATAAGGTTACAATCAGTACAGCAGGTATTTTCCAATTTTTATCCAGGAGACGGAAATGTCATACAATGGCGAACGAGATAACATTGCACCCCATATGGCTTTGGTGCCAATGGTTATCGAACAGACATCTCGCGGTGAACGTTCTTTTGATATCTATTCCCGTCTGCTCAAGGAGCGCGTCATCTTTATGACTGGCCAGGTGGAAGACCACATGGCAAACCTGATCGTGGCGCAGATGCTGTTCCTGGAAGCGGAAAACCCGGAAAAAGACATTTACCTGTACATTAACTCACCAGGCGGCGTCATTACTGCTGGGATGTCAATTTATGACACCATGCAGTTTATCAAGCCTGATGTCAGCACCATTTGTATGGGGCAGGCGGCATCCATGGGGGCGTTCTTGCTGACGGCAGGCGCTAAAGGCAAGCGTTTCTGTCTGCCTAATTCCCGCGTGATGATTCACCAACCGCTGGGCGGATATCAGGGTCAGGCAACAGATATTGAAATTCATGCGCGTGAAATCCTGAAGGTAAAAGGGCGTATGAATGAACTTATGGCGCACCATACGGGTCAATCACTTGAGCAGATCGAGCGAGATACCGAGCGCGATCGCTTCCTCTCCGCATCAGAGGCAGTTGAGTACGGCTTAGTCGACTCCATTTTGACCCATCGTAATTGATGCCCACGGCGCGAGTGTGCCGCTATACTAAGGTAGGGCGGCACTTTGCTGAATAGCGACTTGCGTCCGAGAATGGCATTTGCGTCGTCATGTGCGGCACAAAGAACTTAAAAAGAGGTTTGGACTCATGACAGATAAACGCAAAGATGGTTCGGGCAAACTGCTGTATTGCTCTTTTTGCGGCAAAAGCCAGCATGAAGTGCGTAAATTGATTGCCGGACCGTCCGTGTATATCTGCGACGAATGTGTCGATTTATGTAACGACATCATCCGCGAAGAGATTAAAGAAGTAGCACCGCACCGTGAGCGCAGCGCATTGCCGACTCCGCACGAGATTCGTCATCATCTTGATGATTACGTCATCGGTCAGGAGCCGGCTAAGAAAGTGCTGGCTGTTGCGGTGTATAACCATTACAAACGTCTGCGCAATGGCGATACCAGCAATGGGGTTGAACTGGGCAAAAGTAACATTTTGCTGATCGGCCCAACCGGTTCTGGTAAAACCCTGCTGGCCGAAACGCTGGCACGCCTGCTCGACGTTCCATTTACTATGGCTGATGCTACCACGCTGACCGAAGCCGGTTACGTGGGTGAAGACGTTGAAAACATCATCCAGAAACTGCTTCAGAAGTGCGATTACGACGTGCAGAAAGCCCAGCGCGGTATCGTGTATATCGATGAGATCGACAAGATCTCCCGTAAATCCGATAACCCGTCAATCACCCGCGATGTTTCAGGTGAAGGCGTGCAGCAGGCCCTGCTGAAGCTAATCGAAGGCACGGTTGCCGCTGTTCCGCCACAAGGTGGTCGTAAGCATCCGCAGCAGGAATTCTTGCAGGTGGATACCTCTAAGATCCTCTTCATCTGTGGCGGTGCGTTTGCAGGCCTGGATAAAGTCATTTCCCATCGTGTAGAAACCGGCTCCGGCATTGGTTTTGGCGCGACGGTGAAAGCGAAGTCCGAAAAAGCGAACGAAGGTGAGCTGCTGTCTCAGGTTGAGCCAGAAGATTTGATCAAATTCGGTCTGATTCCTGAGTTCATTGGTCGTCTGCCAGTTGTGGCAACGCTGAACGAACTGAGTGAAGATGCGCTGATCCAGATCCTGAAAGAGCCGAAAAACGGCCTAACCAAGCAGTACCAGGCGCTGTTTAACCTCGAAGGTGTTGATCTGGAATTCCGTGACGAAGCGTTAATCGCCATCGCGAAGAAAGCGATGATCCGCAAAACCGGTGCGCGTGGTCTGCGCTCTATTGTTGAAGCGGCTCTGCTCGACACCATGTACGATCTACCGTCTATGGAAGATGTCGAGAAAGTGGTTATCGACGAGGCCGTTATCAGTGGGCAAACCAAGCCACTACTGATTTATGGCAAACCGGAAGCACAGCAGGCATCTGGCGAATAATTAACCAAATCATACAAGCAGTTACTCAAAAAGGGGGGATTTTATCTCCCCTTTTATTTTTCCGTATTCATAGCGTTGAATGTGTGGGAAACATCCCCATATACTGGTTACATGTTAATGGTTATGTAAAGCACAGTTGCAGAACCAGTTTCCCTGGCGGACACTAAACTAAGAGAGAGCTCTATGAATCCTGAGCGTTCTGAACGCATTGAAATCCCCGTATTGCCGTTGCGCGATGTGGTGGTTTATCCGCACATGGTCATACCCTTATTTGTAGGGCGGGAAAAATCCATCCGTTGCCTTGAAGCTGCCATGGATCATGATAAAAAAATCATGCTGGTTGCGCAGAAAGAAGCATCAACGGATGAGCCGGGTGTTAACGATCTTTTCACCGTCGGGACCGTGGCCTCTATTTTACAAATGCTTAAGCTGCCTGACGGCACCGTTAAGGTGCTGGTAGAAGGCCTGCAGCGTGCGCGTATCACCACGCTTTCTGACGATGGCGAACATTTCTCCGCCAAAGCGGAGTACCTCGAGTCGCCTCAGCTTGATGAGCGTGAGCAGGAAGTGTTGGTGCGCACCGCGATTAGCCAGTTCGAAGGCTATATCAAGCTGAACAAAAAAATCCCACCAGAAGTGCTGACGTCGCTGAATAGCATCGACGACCCTGCGCGTCTGGCGGACACCATCGCAGCACATATGCCGCTGAAACTGGCAGATAAACAGTCAGTGCTGGAGATGTCCGACGTGAATGAACGTCTGGAATATCTGATGGCGATGATGGAATCTGAAATCGATCTGCTTCAGGTCGAGAAACGCATCCGTAACCGCGTTAAAAAGCAGATGGAGAAATCCCAGCGCGAGTACTATCTGAACGAGCAAATGAAAGCCATTCAGAAAGAACTCGGTGAAATGGATGATGCCCCTGACGAAAACGAAGCGCTGAAGCGCCGGATTGACGCGGCAAAAATGCCGAAAGAGGCAAAAGAGAAAGCTGAAGCAGAATTGCAGAAGCTTAAAATGATGTCTCCGATGTCAGCCGAAGCGACCGTCGTACGCGGCTATATCGAATGGATGGTTCAGGTTCCGTGGAATGCGCGTAGCAAGGTTAAAAAAGATCTGCGCCAGGCGCAGGAGATCCTTGATACCGACCATTACGGCCTGGAACGCGTCAAAGACCGTATTCTTGAGTATCTCGCGGTTCAAAGCCGTGTGAATAAGCTCAAAGGCCCGATTCTTTGCCTGGTAGGGCCGCCGGGGGTGGGTAAAACCTCCCTGGGACAATCGATCGCTAAAGCGACCGGACGCAAATACATCCGTATGGCGCTGGGTGGCGTCCGTGACGAAGCTGAAATCCGCGGTCACCGTCGAACTTACATCGGTTCCATGCCGGGTAAACTGATCCAAAAAATGGCGAAAGTGGGCGTTAAAAACCCGCTGTTCCTGTTGGATGAGATCGACAAAATGTCTTCAGACATGCGTGGCGATCCGGCGTCGGCTCTGCTGGAAGTGTTAGATCCAGAGCAGAACGTGGCATTTAGCGACCATTATCTGGAAGTTGACTACGATCTGAGCGATGTCATGTTCGTCGCAACGTCCAACTCCATGAACATTCCAGCACCGCTGCTGGATCGAATGGAAGTGATCCGTCTTTCCGGTTACACCGAAGACGAAAAGCTGAATATTGCCAAACGCCATCTGTTGTCCAAGCAGATCGAGCGTAACGCCCTGAAAGAAAGTGAAATCACTGTCGACGACAGCGCGATTGTCAGCATCATTCGTTATTACACGCGTGAAGCCGGCGTGCGTAGCCTGGAACGTGAAATCTCTAAACTGTGTCGTAAAGCGGTTAAACAGCTGTTGCTGGATAAATCCCTGAAACACATCGAGATTAACGGCGACAATCTGCACGAATATCTGGGCGTACAGCGCTTCGATTACGGCCGTGCTGATAACGAAAACCGCGTGGGTCAGGTCACTGGTCTGGCATGGACGGAAGTGGGCGGCGATTTGCTGACCATCGAAACCGCCTGTGTACCAGGCAAAGGGAAACTGACTTATACCGGTTCTCTCGGTGAAGTGATGCAGGAATCCATTCAGGCAGCGCTGACTGTGGTGCGTGCACGTGCGGAAAAACTGGGTATTAATCCCGATTTTTACGAAAAGCGCGACATCCACGTTCACGTTCCGGAAGGGGCGACGCCAAAAGACGGCCCAAGTGCCGGTATCGCCATGTGTACAGCGCTGGTTTCTTGCCTCACAGGCAACCCTGTTCGCGCCGATGTGGCGATGACAGGTGAAATCACACTGCGTGGTTTGGTGCTGCCGATCGGTGGTTTAAAAGAAAAACTGCTGGCTGCGCATCGCGGTGGTATCAAAACCGTATTGATTCCATACGAGAACAAACGTGATCTGGAAGAGATTCCTGACAATGTTATTGCCGATCTGGATATCCATCCGGTGAAACGCATTGAAGAGGTTTTGACCCTCGCATTGCAGAATGAGCCTTCAGGAATGCAGGTTGTGACCGCAAAATAGTGACCTCGCGCAAAGAGCGTCAATAAAAACAGGGCTGGTAAGTGAATTCGCACTTGCCAGCCTTTTTTTGTATAGCTAATTTAGATTGCTGATTGGGTTAGCCATCAACAACGGGTGTTGTAAGGTCATGGCAGGCCTGATATAACTGCTGCGCGGTCGCGTCGTGAAGGATTCAGGCGCGATATAAATTATAAAGAGAGGAAGAGAACAGTGAATAAATCTCAACTGATTGACAAAATTGCTGCGGGTGCTGATATCTCTAAAGCTGCGGCTGGACGTGCGTTAGATGCATTAATTGCCTCTGTAACCGAAACTCTGCAGTCTGGGGATGACGTTGCGCTGGTAGGTTTTGGTACTTTTGCTGTTAAAGAGCGTGCTGCCCGTACTGGCCGCAACCCTCAGACCGGTAAAGAGATCACCATCGCTGCCGCCAAAGTACCGGGTTTCCGTGCAGGTAAAGCACTGAAAGACGCAGTGAACTGATCGAATTCTCGTTCAAGGGAAGTTGAAAAGTACAAGGGCGCATCATTTGATGTGCCTTTTTTGTTTGTCCAGTACGACTTTATACGAGTTTATGCGAGTTGTGGGCTGACAATTGCCCCGGTTTCTTGTCACAATAGGACTTTATGCGCTGCGGTCAGGATTTCCGCCAGCGTCAGGTCTCCAGTCACCTACAGCGGAGTGTGGTCACACCATGATGGACAGCTTACGCACGGCTGCTAACAGTCTCGTGCTCAAGATTATTTTCGGTATCATTATCCTGTCATTCATTTTGACCGGCGTGAGTGGATACCTGATTGGCGGTAGCAGCAACTACGCCGCGGAAGTGAATGGCCAGGAAATCAGCCGCGGGCAGTTTGAAAATGCCTTTGCCGGAGAACGCAATCGCATGCAGCAGCAGCTCGGCGACCAGTTTTCTGAGCTTGCAGCGAACGAAGGCTACATGAAAACCTTACGCCAGCAGACGGTGAATCGTCTTATCGACGAAGCGCTGCTGGACCAATACGCTAAACATTTGGGTCTGGGCATCAGTGATGACCAGGTCAAAAAAGCCATTTTCTCTACTCAGGCTTTCCAGACAAACGGTAAATTCGACAACACCCGTTATAACGCTATCGTCAACCAGATGGGGATGACGGCGGATCAGTACGCGCAGGCTCTGCGTAATCAGCTGACTTCTCAGCAACTGATCAACGCGGTAGTGGGTACCGATTTCATGCTCAAAGGCGAAACTGACGAGCTGGCGGCGTTGGTGTCACAGCAGCGCGTAGTGCGTACAGCCACGATCGACGTGAATGCCCTGGCGGCAAAACAGCAGGCCAGCGACGAAGAAGTTAAAGCTTATTATGAGCAGAATAAAAACAACTTCACCGCACCTGAGCAGTTCCGCGTGAGCTATATCAAGCTGGACGCGGCGACTATGCCTGAAACTGCTTCCGACAGCGATATTCAGTCTTATTACGACCAGCATCAGGATCAGTTCACTCAGGCGCAGCGTAACCGTTACAGTGTGATTCAGACGAAAACGGAAGCCGACGCGAAGGCCGTCGTTGACGAACTCGCTAAAGGCGCAGATTTTGCGACCGTGGCGAAAGCGAAATCCACCGATATCATCTCTGCAAAAAATGGCGGTGATATGGGATGGCTGGAAGATGCGACGACGCCAGAAGAGCTGAAAAATGCAGGCCTGAAAGAAAAAGGTCAGCTGTCCGGTGTCATTAAATCCTCTGTTGGTTTCCTGGTTGTGCGTCTGGATGATATCCAACCTGCAAAAACCAAACCATTGGCTGAGGTTCGTGATGATATCGCGGCGAAAGTGAAGCAGGAAAAAGCGCTGGACGCATACTATGCGCTGCAGCAGAAAGTGAGCGATGCCGCGAGCAACGACAACGAATCGCTGGCCGGTGCTGAGCAAGCCGCAGGCGTTAAAGCCGTTGTGACCGGTTGGTTTGGGCATGATAACCTGCCGGAAGAACTGAACTTTAAACCGGTATCGGATGTCATCTTCAACGGTGGTCTGCTGGGTGACAACGGTGCGCCGGGCAACAACTCTGACATCATCACAGTCGATGGCGATCGTGCCTTTGTGCTTCGTGTTACCGAACATAAAGCTGAAGCCATTAAGCCGTTGGCAGAAGTCAAAGATCAGATTGCAGCTCTGGTGAAACACACCAAAGCAGAACAGCAGGCGAAACTCGATGCTGAAAAGCTGCTGGCTGAGCTGAAAGCAGGTAAGGGTGACGCAGCGCTGAAAGCGGCGGGCCTGAGCTTTGGTGAAGCGAAAACCTTGAGCCGTACGGGTCAGGATCCGATCAGCCAGGCGGCGTTTGGTCTGAGTCTGCCAGCGAAAGATAAGCCAAGTTTTGGCACCGCATCCGACATGCAGGGCAACATCGTTGTGCTGGCACTGGATGAAGTGAAAGCAGGCACAATGCCGGATGAGCAGAAAAAGGCGATGGTTCAGGGTATCACTCAGAACAACGCCCAGATCGCTTTCGAAGCACTGATGAGTAACCTGCGTAAAGAAGCGAAAATCAAGCTGGGCGATATCATCACTCAGCAGCAGTAATTACGTGGCTGCTCGCAAATTTTCGTAACGTAATGCAAAACACAAAGGCCGCTTTCGCGGCCTTTTCCATTTCTGCAATCTGCCGTTTGTTCTTGTTTCGTCCGGGCGCTATCGTCACCTGGCTGTCAACAAACAAGGAGAAAACAGCATGAAACGTGGAATCAAAGCACTTTTTATTACTCTTGCAATCGCTACGGCGGGAATGAGCTTTAGCGCTTTGGCGGCGACACCAGTGGCGAAAGCCCATGCCACTTCATCCGCAGCGGATTCAACGGCTACGTCGGCATCTGCACAAACCAAGGCAAAGGCGACCGTCAAAGCCTCGGATGAAGAGGGCACGCAGGTGAGTATCAACTCTGCATCAGCAGAAGATCTGGCCCATGCCATGAACGGTGTAGGGTTGAAGAAAGCGCAGGCGATTGTTGCCTATCGCGATGAGTACGGCCCCTTTAAAACCCTCGACGATCTTAAGCAAGTACCAGGCATTGGCAGCTCATTGGTTGAGCGTAACCTCACACACTTGACGCTGTAATCATGTAATAGCTTGCAGAGCAGCGAAAATTTGCCAGGATAAAGAGGTCATACCAGTTGTGACCTCTTTATCCTATAACAACAGTAAAGGCTATTGTGCTATGCAGACCCAAATTAAAGTTCGCGGTTATCATCTTGATGTTTACCAGCATGTGAATAATGCACGCTATCTTGAGTTCCTGGAGGAAGCGCGCTGGGACGGGCTGGAAAATAGCGAAAGTTTCCAGTGGCTCACGGCGCATAACATTGCTTTTGTGGTCGCTAACATCAATATCAACTATCGCCGTCCAGCCGTGTTGGGCGACAGGCTCACGGTGACGAGCCTGGTGCAGCAGCTAAACGGTAAAAGTGGGGTGCTAAGTCAGGTAGTGACGCTTGATCCCGAAGGGCAGGTTGTGGCAGATGCGCTGATCACTTTCGTCTGTATCGATCTCAAAACGCAGAAAGCGCTGCCGCTGGAAGGCGAGCTAAGAGAAAAACTCGAGTTGATGATCGTATAACGCCCCTGGAAAAGGGAAGGGACTGGAAAGATTTTCGTGACCGTGCTGGCGCGGCGAATCGTTCGACAGCACGGTAGTAAAAGGACGTTATTTCAGCCCTGTTTTGGCTTTCATTGCTGACATCACAGCGGGCTTATTGGTCAGATAATGATTGAGCCCGTTGGAGCGCAGGTTGCAGGAGGCGCACTGTCCGCATCCGTCGCCTTTAATGCCGTTATAACAAGTCAGCGTTTCAGTGCGGACCAGTTCCAGTTTTTCCCAGTAATCCGCCAGCGCCCAGGTCTCCGCTTTATCGAGCCACATGAGCGGCGTTTCGAAGCGAATCTCTTTTGCCATACCCAAATCGACGGCGTGGTTGAGCGCTTTAACAAACTCGTCACGGCAATCTGGATAGCCGGAGAAATCTGTTTCGCAGACGCCCGTAATGATCGCTTCGGCTTTCACCTGATAGGCATAAATCGCTGTCAGCGTGAGGAACAGAATATTGCGCCCAGGGACGAAGGTATTCGGAATGCCGTCGGCATCGGGTTCATAGTCGGGCACGGGAATACTGTCGCGGGTGAGGCTACTGACGGCCAGTTCGTTTAACAGCGTAACGTCCAGGACTTTATGCGCACGTGCACCAAGCTTTAGCGCCAGTTCCTGAGCCACGTCGATTTCTGCACGATGACGCTGTCCATAATCAAACGTGACGCAATGCACTTCATCATATTGATGCAAAGCCTGAATCAGGCAGGTGGTGGAGTCTTGTCCTCCGCTGAACACGACGACGGCACGTTTCATAAATAATCTCATCAGGAACGGTAAAGGCATCATGGTAACGTCTGACGATCGTGCCGACCAGCTTCTTCACGTATTTGGCGCTGGAACCCATGCCTGCGTGAAATCAAACCAACCACGGGTATTGAGGCGGATACCGTTAACCCCCGGCGGGGCGCTAATTTGGTATTGATAGTTAAACAACGGCGTCAGTACGGCGTTTTCCATCAGATGCGTGAAGATTGATTTCAGCCCCGCGTGGCGTGCTTGCTCATCAGTTTGAATCTGTACCGCATCCAGCGTTGCCTGCAGATGGGCATAGTGCGGCGCGCTTAACAGATGCGGCCAAAGCGTATCGCAGCGGAGCCATTGCTCCAGCGTATAGCCCGGCGCTTCGCCTATGAGCCTGTCGCCCATCATCAGATCGGCGTCGGCAAGCCCGCTGCATCCATCCCAGGTTTTGGCGTCATGAAAAACGACCGTCAGATTGCAGCCCAGTTTAGCCAGATAACGTTTGAGCTGCTCTGCCATGGTATGCAGTTCAACGGGCAAATGGTAAACGAGGGTCAGTGATTCGGGCAGCGCGACACTATTTTGCGTTGACCAGTCGGGAATGGTCCAGCCCGGCAGCAACTCCTGTGCAGGGGTGATCAGGTTTTCATCCAGCGGGAGCGTATGTAAAAGCGTGGTGTGATGGATGATAGTGATGAGCCGCTGCGCCTGTGCTTGGCTAAGGCGCGGGCTTTGTTTCAGCGTGAGATAACAGAATCCCAGGCTGGTGCTACTGCTGACCAGACTCAGATTAGCCAGTTCGTCCGGCTCACCAATCGCGATTTGCACGGGATGGCGACAGCTGGTGCCTAAATCCTGCTCGAAAAGTTGCGGGGTGATCCAGTATTCAATGGCCTTCAGCAAAGGATGGCTGAGGTGGTACTGCTCGTGGCTCTCCAGACGGACGAGATCAGGCTCGTATGCCGTCAAACGGAAGGGGCCGCTGCCCGTCAACGGGCGATCAGGATGGGCCAGGCGGCTGCAATAACTTGCCAGGCGATGCGCGAGCCAGTAATCCGGCTGATGTAAAACAAACGTCAGGCATTGTGGATGCGTCATATCGACGCGCAATACGCTGTTGAACAATCGGCGCAGCGCAGGCAGAGCGAGTAATTTTATCAGGCTGCGCTGAAGCTGTGCCGTTTCGACCTTGTCGCCGTTATGCCAGTGCAGCGTCGAGCGAATATAAAAATGCCAGCGTAGCCCATCGGCTGACACCTCCCAGTGATGTGCCAAATCCCCTGTGGGTTCGCTACTGTTACCGTTGAACCGTGTAAGCCCCGAGAAGACTTGCCCCACAAGATGCTGCTCTGCCCGTCCCGGTAAAAAACCCGCGTGCAGCGGATCAAGCGCACGATAGTAAGGAATACGCAGCGTTGGCGTATCGTTTTGCCAATGCCCCCCCAGAAACGGATGCAGCAGCGTGCGGAGTTCCTGCGGCGCAATTTGCGCCAGTTCCAGCGCGTTATGCTGATGCCCGCTTTTTAGCGCCTCTTCCATCATATTACTGCGCAGCGAGTCAGGTGAAACGTGGAAGGTCAATTCACCTCGCTTGCCGCGCCCTGATTGTGCCCGCCAGGTCAGCCATCCGGCATCCTGAGCCTGTCGCAACAGCGTGCGTACATGCCGTTCGCTGCAAAAGCAGCGGCTGGCAAGTTCGGTCACCGTAATGTGTTGGGGGGCACCCGCAGACGGTTGCCACAGTCGTTGATATTGGTTGAGACGATTTAGCTGGCGCATATTAAACCCGGAACAATTATTGTCATCTATTCACTATTACTTCCGTATATCTCAGGCAATACTGATCCACAAGTTAATCCCATCACATTTCAGGAGTCATCATGGCGCGGCTTGCAGCATTTGATATGGACGGCACGCTTTTAATGCCGGACCACCGCTTAGGGGATAAAACCCTGAGCACGCTGAAGCGCCTGCATGAGCGTGATATCACGCTGACGTTTGCCACGGGTCGCCATGAACTGGAGATGCGCCATCTACTAGGAGCGCTTTCGATTGATGCGTTTTTAATTACCGGCAATGGCACGCGTATTCACTCTGTAGAAGGTGAGGTATTGCACCGTCAGGATCTCGACCCTGAGGTCGCGGATTTAGTTCTGCACAGCACCTGGGAGACCGAGGCGAGTATTCACGTGTTCAATGATACGGGCTGGTTAACGGGCAAAGAGATTCCGGAGTTGTTGCATGCCCATGTCTACAGCGGGTTTCGCTATCAACTCACAGACTTGCGCCGTATCCCCTCACATTCGGTGACGAAAATCTGTTTCTGCGGCGATCACGACGATCTCCGCCGTCTGCGCATTCAGCTTAACGAAGCGTTAGGCAGCCGCGCGCATCTCACGTTTTCGGCGATGGATTGTCTGGAAGTGCTGCCCGTAGGATGCAACAAAGGCTCCGCCCTGGCGGTGCTGAGCGACCACTTGGGCTTAACACTGCAGGATTGTATGGCGTTCGGCGACGCCATGAACGACCGCGAAATGCTGGGAAGCGTGGGTCGCGGTCTGATTATGGGGAATGCGATGCCGCAGCTTAAGGCGGAGCTATCCCATCTACCGGTTATCGGGCATTGCCGTAACGAAGCGGTGTCCCATTTTTTGACACATTGGCTGGATCAACCAAACCTCCCGTATTCCCCCGAATAGTGAGACCCTTCCAGCAAGCCAGACCTCGGTCTGGCTTTTTTTTATTTCAGCATCTGCGCAATCTGTGCTTTCCAGGGGGCGATATCCCCGATATTCGTTTTCACCCATTCTGCGTTGTAATAGGTGTCGAGATAGCGCTCGCCGCTGTCGCACAGCAGAGTCACGATAGAACCCGTGCGGCCTTCTTCGCGCATCCGTGAAGCCAGGTGCAGAACGCCCCACATATTGGTACCGGTTGACGCGCCCACTTTGCGGCCAAGCTGCGTTTCCAGCCAGTGCGCCGTCGCCACGCTTGCCGCATCGGGCACACGCAACATCTCGTCGACAACATCAGGGATGAAAGAAGGCTCAACGCGCGGGCGACCAATCCCTTCGATTTTGCTGCCCACCAGGCTTCGAAGCGTGGCATCGCGGCTCTGCCAGTAATCCATAAACACAGAGTTCTGCGGATCAACCACCATCAGTTGAGTGTCATATCCCTGGCAGCGGATATAGCGGCCAATCGTCGCTGAGGTGCCGCCCGTCCCGGCGCTCATGACGATATAGGACGGCTGCGGATGCGGCTCATTGTTCATCTGGCGGAAAATACTGTCGGCAATGTTGTTATTCCCGCGCCAGTCGGTCGCACGCTCGGCGAACGTAAACTGGTCCATATAATGGCCGTTCAGCTCGCGGGCGAGCATTTCCGAGGCGGCGTAAATCTCGCAGGCGCTTTCAACAAAGTGGCAGCGTCCGCCGTAAAATTCGATCTGTTCGATTTTGCGTTTCGCGGTACATGAGGGCATCACGGCGATAAACGGCAGGCCAAGCAGGCGCGCGAAATAGGCTTCTGACACGGCAGTTGAACCCGATGACGATTCAATAATCGTTGTGCCTTCTTTGATCCAGCCATTGCATAAACCATACAAAAACAGCGATCGTGCCAGACGGTGCTTCAGGCTGCCGGTAGGGTGAGTGCTTTCATCTTTTAGATAGAGCTGAATCCCTGTAAAACCCGGCAGTGCGAGGCGAATCAGATGCGTATCCGCCGAACGTTGATAATCAGCGTTAATCTCACTGATCGCATGTTTGACCCAAGTGATATTCATCGTAGGAATCCGTTTGTCATTTTGTGCCCAGCATAGCGAATAGCACGGAAAAAATTGTTGCTATCTGGCCTTTAAAATAGAATGACAGGAGAAAAATATTCTCTGTGAGGTGGGGTATGTTAGATAAAATTGACCGCAAGCTGCTCTCTTTGCTGCAAAAGGATTGCACCCTCTCTTTGCAGGCACTCGCTGATGCCGTTAATCTGACCACCACGCCCTGCTGGAAACGGCTCAAACGGCTGGAAGATGAAGGCGTTTTATTGGGCCGCGTGGCCCTGTTGGATCCCGAAAAACTGGGGCTTGGACTGACCGCGTTTGTTCTGATAAAAACGCAGCATCACAGCAGCGACTGGTATTGCCGATTTGTCACCGAAGTCTCAGAGATGCCAGAAGTGCTCGGGTTCTGGCGCATGGCGGGTGAGTATGACTATCTGATGCGCGTTCAGGTGGCGGACATGAAACGCTATGATGACTTCTACAAACGGCTGGTCAACAGCGTGCCGGGCCTCTCGGATGTCACCTCGAGTTTTGCCATGGAACAGATAAAATACACCACAGCTTTACCCATTGAATAACATCCGGACTTTGCCGGAACAACACCTTCAGGAATTTACCGCGTGCGATTATTTGCTCAATTAAGCTGGTACTTCCGCCGGGAGTGGCGACGCTATCTCGGCGCAGTAGCCCTGCTTATTATCATTGCCATTCTGCAACTGATTCCGCCCAAAGTGGTGGGATATGTGGTGGATGGCGTCACGGAACAACATTACACCACCGCACGGGTGATGATGTGGGTCGGCACGCTGGTCCTGACTGCGGTGATTGTCTACCTGTTGCGCTACGTCTGGCGTGTGCTGCTGTTCGGGGCGTCTTATCAGCTGGCCGTGGAGCTACGCGAGGATTTTTATCGTCAGTTAAGCCGTCAGCATCCTGAATTCTACCTCCGCCATCGCACTGGCGATCTGATTGCGCGCGCCACCAACGACGTGGATCGCGTGGTCTTTGCCGCCGGGGAAGGGGTCTTAACGCTGGTGGATTCGCTGGTGATGGGCTGTGCGGTGCTGATTGTTATGTCGACGCAAATCAGCTGGCAGCTCACGTTGCTGGCGCTGTTGCCGATGCCGATTATGGCGCTGGCGATCAAGCGCTATGGCGATCAACTGCACGAGCGTTTCAAGCTGGCGCAGGCGGCGTTCTCGTCGCTCAACGACAGAACCCAGGAGAGCATGACCAGCATCCGGATGATCAAAGCTTTTGGTCTTGAGGATCGCCAGTCGGCGCTGTTTGCTGCGGATGCCGCGGACACCGGCGCGAAAAACCTCCGCGTGGCGCGGATTGACGCCCGGTTCGATCCCACAATTTATATCGCCATCGGTACCGCGAACATGCTGGCGATCGGTGGCGGAAGCTGGATGGTCGTCAACGGTTCAATGACGCTGGGCCAACTGACCAGCTTTGCCATGTATCTTGGCCTGATGATTTGGCCGATGCTGGCGCTGGCGTGGATGTTTAACATCGTTGAACGCGGCAGTGCAGCGTACAGCCGTATTCGCGCGATGCTCGCCGAAGCGCCTGTTGTTAACGACGGCACCGAATCCGTGCCGGAAGGGCGCGGTGTGCTGGACGTTGCCATCCGTCAATTCACCTATCCGCAAACCGAAAACCCGACGCTTGAGAACGTGAACTTCACGTTGCATCCGGGACAAATGCTGGGGATTTGCGGGCCGACAGGTGCCGGGAAAAGTACCGTGCTGTCTCTGATTCAGCGCCACTTTGATGTCACGCAGGGTGAAATTCGTTTTCACGATCTCCCGCTGACGCGTTTGCAGCTCGACGCCTGGCGCAGCCGTCTTGCGGTCGTGAGTCAAACGCCGTTTTTGTTCTCCGATACGGTGGCAAACAATATTGCGCTGGGGCATCCGAATGCGACACAAGAAGAAATTGAGCATGTGGCTCGGCTTGCCAGCGTCCACGACGATATTCTGCGCCTGCCGCAGGGGTATGAAACTGAAGTCGGCGAGCGCGGCGTGATGCTCTCCGGCGGGCAGAAACAGCGAATTTCCATTGCCCGCGCGTTATTACTGAATGCCGAAATTCTGATTCTGGACGATGCCCTCTCTGCTGTTGATGGCCGCACGGAACACCAGATTTTGCACAACTTACGCCAGTGGGGCGAGGGGCGCACGGTGATCATCAGCGCTCACCGATTATCGGCATTGACCGAAGCGAGCGAAATTCTGGTGATGCAGCACGGGCATATTGCCCAGCGCGGCCATCATGACCAGCTCGCCGATCAGGCGGGTTGGTATCGCGATATGTATCGCTATCAACAGCTGGAAGCGGCGTTGAACGACGCGCCAGATCTGAATGAGGAGGCCACCGATGCGTAAATTCGTCCAGCTTTGGCCTACGCTAAAACGCCTGCTGGCCTACGGTTCGCCATGGCGTAAACCGCTCTCTATCGCGGTCGTCATGCTGTGGATAGCGGCGATTGCCGAGGTCAGCGGTCCGCTGCTGATCAGCTATTTTATCGACAATATGGTCGCGAAAAGCTACATGCCATTAGGGCTGGTGGCCGGGCTGGGTGTGGCCTATGTGGGCCTGCAACTGCTGGCCGCCTCGCTGCATTATGCGCAATCGCTACTGTTCAATCAGGCAGCGGTCGGCGTGGTGCAGCAGTTGCGCACGGATGTGATGGACGCCGCACTGCGCCAGCCGCTGAGTGAGTTCGATACCCAACCCGTCGGGCAGGTGATTTCGCGCGTCACAAACGACACCGAAGTGATCCGCGATCTGTACGTCACCGTCGTGGCCACGGTTCTGCGCAGCGCAGCGTTAATTGGCGCCATGCTGGTGGCGATGTTCAGCCTCGAATGGCGGATGGCGCTGGTGGCGATTACCATTTTCCCGGCAGTGATGATTGTGATGGTCATTTATCAGCGCTATAGCACGCCTATTGTGCGTCGACTGCGTGCCTATCTCGCCGATATTAATGACGGCTTCAACGAAGTTATTAACGGCATGAGCGTGATTCAGCAGTTCCGCCAGCAGGGGCGTTTTGGTGAGCGTATGGGCGAGGCAAGCCGCTCGCACTACATGGCCCGCATGCAAACGCTGCGTCTTGACGGTTTCCTGCTGCGCCCGCTACTGAGCCTGTTTTCGGCCCTTGTGCTGTGCGGCCTGCTGATGCTGTTTGGTTTCGGCTCCGGTGGCACAATTGAAGTCGGCGTGCTGTATGCGTTTATTAGCTATCTGGGGCGTCTCAACGAGCCGCTGATCGAGCTGACGACGCAGCAATCCATGCTGCAACAGGCGGTGGTGGCGGGGGAGCGCGTATTTGAGCTGATGGACCGCCCGCGTCAGACCTATGGCGATGATGAGCGTGAGCTGCAAAGCGGCGCCATTGCGATTGAAAATGTCTCTTTCGCCTATCGCGAGGATCGGCTGGTGCTTCAGGATATCAACCTTGACATCCCGTCGCGCAGCTTTGTGGCGCTGGTGGGGCATACGGGGAGCGGGAAGAGTACGCTCGCCAGCCTGTTGATGGGCTACTATCCGCTGAGCCACGGCGAAATCCGCATTGATGGCCGACCGCTAGCTTCACTGAGTCACGGCGTGCTGCGCAAAGGGGTAGCGATGGTGCAGCAGGATCCGGTGGTGATGGCTGACTCCTTCTTTTCCAACGTCACGCTGGGACGGCCGTTTACGGAAGAACAGGTCTGGGACGTGCTGGAGAAAGTCCAACTCGCCGATCTGGTTCGCGGTATGAACGACGGAATATTCACGATGCTCGGTGAGCAGGGGAATACGCTTTCCGTCGGACAGAAACAGCTGCTGGCGCTGGCGCGCGTGCTGATTGAAACGCCGCAGGTGCTGATCCTGGATGAAGCGACCGCCAGTATAGATTCGGGTACCGAGCAGGCCATTCAGCAGGCGCTGGCTGCCGTCAGAGAGCACACCACGCTGGTGGTGATTGCGCACCGCCTTTCGACGATTGTCGATGCGGACACCATTCTGGTGCTGCATCGCGGACAAGCCGTTGAGCGTGGGAATCACCGCCAGCTGCTTGAGGCCAAAGGGCGCTATTGGCAAATGTATCAATTGCAGCTTGCCGGTGAAGAGCTGGCCGCCAGCACGCGCGAAGAGGAATCGTTGAGCGCGTAATGCACCAGAATTACGCACATTGCTAACAGGGATTTTCTGTTGGTGCAAAAATACAACGCATCATGCACTGTCATGGTGCGTTTTTTTTAGTTAAGTCCGAAATTCCCCCTCGCTTCGCCACGCCAGCCTGATTTTGTCCTCTTTTCCAACTCTGGCACAGGGCTTGCAATATCTCTTTCGTAAACGCTGCGGCCATTATTGAATTCTGACTGGAGGGGATCTATGAAGCTGGTTACGGTTGTCATCAAACCATTCAAACTCGAAGACGTACGTGAAGCGTTGTCTTCAATGGGTATTCAGGGACTGACGGTCACCGAAGTGAAAGGCTTTGGTCGTCAGAAGGGTCATGCGGAGCTCTATCGTGGAGCAGAATACAGCGTCAACTTCCTGCCTAAAGTGAAGATTGATGTGGCGATTGCTGACGATCAGCTTGATGAAGTGATCGATGTGGTCAGCAAAGCGGCCTACACCGGCAAAATTGGCGACGGCAAAATTTTCGTTGCCGAATTGCAGCGCGTCATTCGCATCCGTACGGGCGAAGCTGACGAAGCGGCACTGTAAGTAACTCCTGGCACACAGTGATAGGGATCGAGAAAATGAAGAAAACAACAATCAAACTGGCTCTGGGGTCTCTGGCACTGCTGCCGGGCCTGGCAATGGCGGCCCCTGCGGTGGCTGATAAAGCCGATAACGCTTTTATGATGATCTGCACCGCGCTGGTGCTGTTCATGACTATTCCGGGTATCGCGCTGTTCTACGGCGGCTTAATCCGCGGTAAAAACGTTCTGTCGATGCTGACTCAGGTTGCCGTGACGTTCGCGCTGGTCTGCGTGCTGTGGGTGGTTTACGGCTATTCACTGGCGTTCGGCGAAGGCAACGCCTTCTTCGGCAACTTTAACTGGGTAATGCTGAAAAATATTGAACTGACCGCTTTGATGGGCAGTTTCTACCAGTATATCCACGTCGCGTTCCAGGGCTCTTTCGCCGCGATTACGGTTGGCCTGATTGTTGGCGCGCTGGCGGAACGTATTCGCTTCTCAGCGGTGCTCATTTTCGTGGTGGTTTGGCTGACGCTCTCTTATGTGCCAATCGCGCATATGGTCTGGGGCGGCGGTCTGCTGGCTTCCCATGGCGCGCTGGACTTCGCAGGCGGTACGGTTGTTCACATTAACGCCGCGGTAGCAGGCCTGGTGGGTGCATACCTGATTGGCAAGCGCGTAGGTTTTGGCAAAGAAGCGTTCAAACCGCACAACCTGCCGATGGTCTTCACGGGCACCGCGATTCTGTACTTTGGCTGGTTTGGCTTCAACGCTGGCTCTGCGAGCGCCGCGAACGAAATCGCCGCTTTGGCCTTTGTGAACACAGTTGTCGCAACCGCTGGCGCAATCCTTTCATGGGTGTTCGGCGAGTGGGTGGTACGGGGTAAACCGTCTCTGCTGGGCGCGTGTTCCGGTGCGATTGCCGGTCTGGTCGGTATCACGCCAGCCTGTGGTTATGTGGGCGTAGGCGGAGCACTGATCGTGGGTCTGGTTGCCGGTCTGGCAGGTCTGTGGGGCGTGACTGCGCTGAAACGTATTCTGCGTGTAGATGACCCTTGTGACGTCTTCGGCGTGCACGGTGTGTGCGGTATCGTTGGCTGCATCATGACCGGTATCTTTGCCTCAACGTCTCTGGGCGGTGTGGGTTATGCAGAAGGTGTGACCATGGGCCATCAGGTTCTGGTTCAGCTGGAAAGCATCGGCGTGACGATTGTCTGGTCTGGTGTCGTCGCCTTCATTGCCTACAAACTTGCTGATATGACCGTGGGTCTGCGTGTACCTGAAGAGCAGGAACGCGAAGGTCTGGACGTCAACAGCCATGGCGAGAATGCGTATAACGCGTAATAAAAGCAAAAAGGCAACGTAAGTTGCCTTTTTAATGTTTCACCCTCTCCCGCGGGAGATGGCTGGGGTGAGGGCAGCAGACCGCACAAGCTCCAGGCAAAAAGGCAACGTAAGTTGCCTTTTTTAATGTTTCCCCCTCTCCCGTGGGAGAGGGTTGGGGTGAGGGCAGCAGACCGCACAAGCTCCAGGCAAAAAGGCAACGTAAGTTGCCTTTTTTACTGTTTTCCCCCTCTTTCGTGGGAGAGGGCTGGGGTGAGCAGACCGCACAAGATCCAGGCAAAAGGCAACGTAAGTTGCCTTTTTTACTGTTTTCCCCCTCTCCCATGAGAGAGGGCAGGGGTGAGGGCAGCAGACCGCACAAGGCTTAACCGCGATTTCGCATCACCCCTTCCTGCACCGTTGAAGCTACCAAAACACCATCCTGAGTATAAAACTCACCGCGCACAAATCCGCGCGCGCTGGATGCAGACGTACTTTCCACGCTGTACAGCAGCCATTCGTTCATATCAAACGGGCGGTGGAACCACATGGAGTGGTCGATAGTCGCCACCTGCATCCCTTTTTCCAGGAAGCCCACGCCGTGCGGCTGCAATGCCACCGGCAGGAAATTGAAATCAGAGGCATAGCCCAGCAAATATTGATGAACGCGGAGATCTTCCGGCATTGCGCCGTTAGCGCGCATCCATACCTGACGCTTTGGCTCGGCGATATGGCCTTTCATCGGGTTGTGGAACTCGACCGGGCGGATTTCAAGCGGCTTATCACACAGGAATTTTTCTTTAACCTGCGGCGGCAACAAATGCGCCAGCGCACGCGCGATATCCGTTTCTGATTTTAGCTCATCAGGCGCTGGGGCGGACGGCATCGTTTTTTGATGCTCATAACCCGGCTCCGGGGCCTGGAATGAGGCCGTCATGTAAAAAATCGGTTTACCATTTTGAATGGCAGCCACACGCCGGGCACTAAAACTGTTGCCGTCGCGCAGGACTTCTACATCATAAATAATGGGTTTTGCGCTATCGCCCGGACGTAAAAAGTAGCTGTGAAAAGAGTGAACCAGACGGTCTTCGGGCACGGTCTCTTTGGCTGCGTACAGCGCCTGACCAACGACCTGACCGCCAAAGACCTGGCGTAAGCCGAGATCTTCGCTCTGTCCACGGAAGAGTCCTTCCTCAATTTTTTCCAGATTCAGTAATGTCAGCAGATTGTTCAATGCTTGACTCATAGTCGTCCTCAATAAAGCGCTATCGCGAAAGATACGCTGATTATAACGCAGAATGAGAAGTGGTCCGATGGGTGCAATAATCTGAATAACGAGGCGAAACCAGGCATAAATAAGTGATATGTGCCACACTTAGTCACGTTATGTTTTTGTTAACGACTTCGGGCGGGATCGATCCCGCTTGTGCATTGAAGATAAGGAGAACTCAATGAAACTCGTGCACATGTTAAGTGGTTTAGCGGTAGCGGTTGCTCTGTCTGCGTGTGCGGACAAAAGTGCAGACATTCAGACGCCAGCGCCAAACCCAAATGCGGCAGGGGCGACAACGCAGCCGACCATGCAGCAGCCGAATGTTTCCGGTACGGTTTGGATCCGTCAGAAAGTGGCTCTGCCGCCGGATGCCGTATTAACCGTGACCCTGTCGGATGCTTCGCTGGCTGATGCGCCGTCAAAAGTGCTGTCGCAGAAGGCTGTACGAACCGAAGGTAAACAGTCCCCGTTCAGCTTCGTACTGCCCTTTAACCCGGCAGACATTCAGCCGAACGCGCGTATCTTGTTGAGCGCAGCGGTGACCGTCAATGACAAACTGGTGTTTATCACTGATACGGTACAGCCAGTGATCAACCAGGGCGGGACAAAAGCCGATCTGACGCTGGTTCCGGTTCAGCAGACAGCCGTTCCGATGCAGCAGGGCGGTGGTTCGGCAACAACCGTTCCGTCAACCTCGCCAACGCAGGTTAACCCGTCTTCTGCCGTTCCTGCACCGACACAGTATTAATCCCCTGACCCTCTCCTTGCGGGGAGAGGGTTTTAATACACCCATCGATATTTCTGCATATCGATTTGGCCTTTTCCCGACACCTGCACGCCTTCTGACAGCAACGCCTGGCGCTGACGCTGTAAATCAGGCCCAGTCAGGGAAATCTCCCCATGACGATTCACAACCCGATGCCACGGCAACGTGCTGCCCTCCGGCAAGCGCTTGAGCACGCCGCCCACCTGACGCGCCGCGCGTGGTGAACCTGCCAGCCGGGCCACATCGCCATAGGTCGTGACGAAACCTTGCGGAATAGAAGCCACAATTTGCCATACCCGTTGCGGGAAGGTGTCGTTATTGTCCATGCGTTAGTCCTGTCGGCGTTTCTCTAAACGGATATCGCCGTCGCCAGCGTCCTGTTCATTCCCCCATCCCAGATGACGATAAAAGCCCGCTGCGCGTGTGTTCTTTCCGGTTTCCAGCCAAATCGTAGCGCTGTGCTTGAAAAGTTCCTGCTCAGCAATGTGCACAAGCTGTTTACACAGCCCCAGAGCTTCAAATTGTGGCAGAACAAACGCGGCGAAAAGACAGTTATCCTCCGGGATAATCATGGAAAAACCGACAATTTGCTCGTTATCTACTGCGACCCACGCGCAGTCAGAAGTCTGTATCATGGATCTTATCGCCGCGGGCGTAATGCCCAGCGCCTGCATCTCTTCCTGGTTCATGGAGTTTTCCGTGACCGACGTGCGAACGTCGAACAAACCGGGAACATCGCCGGGAACTGCGAGTCTAATTTTTACAGCCATGCCTCATCCTTGCGTTCATTTCATGCCGGGATGACGATAATAGCGGATAAATGATGTTCTTTGCGCAATAAACCATCATCCGGTCGCGGTGAACTTGCAATTGCGATCCTGTGCAGGGATAATGCGCCGGCGCGTTGGGAACAACGCTCTCAATGGGGGCTCTGTTGGTTCTCCCGCAACACTACTCTGTTTACCAGGTCAGATCCGGAAGGAAGCAGCCAAAGCGGATGACGTGTGTGCCGGGATGTAGCTGGCAGGGCCCCCACCCATTTCTGATAACGCTATGATTTTTATAGCTAAAAATATTATTTCTCTGCATTGATTTGCTGATGGTACAACTTTTGTGTATCACTTAATAGGCTAATCAATGTCACATCTGATGCTATCCCGTCACGGGATCTGGTACTACCGTAGAGTTTATTCAACACCTCGGAAACGGCGCGAGATTCGTATTTCTCTGCGTACACGTTCAAAGCGCGAAGCTATGAAACGTGCAGAGCAATACATCACCTCACAGCCTTTCGCCTGTGTTCCCCAGGCCATCCCGGCACACTCATATTCTGCCCTGGCTGCACCTACGCTGCTGAACGAGAAGAAGCCATTATTTCCGAACCTGAAAAATGAGTTTGAGAAGTACGGCAATGCGAAAACGGGGTCTGTGGGTGAGCGCGAGATTTTGACGATCAACAGGTGCGTGAATGCGTATTTGCCTGCGACCAAAGAGCCATTTAGCAAGAGAAGCGCAGCGGCGTTTGTTGATAGTTTGGAAGGATCTGCATCTACCAGAAACCGTTACATCAAAAAGAACTCGGCGTTTTTCAAATGGCTTGCGACTCGCACGGATGAAGACATTCGAAACCCGTTTGAGGGGATGGGGGTGAAGGAGACTACAGCACCAATGGATCGCCGTCCTGCGTATTCGCTCAACGATTTGAAACGCTTGCACATTGCTTTGCATGGTGTGAGGGATTGGAAGCGCTGGGTCATCTTAATCGGGCGATATTCTGGTATGAGGCAAAATGAGATAAGCCAGCTTTACGACAATGACGTGATGAAAGTTGACGGGGTTTGGTGCTTCCGTATCGATAACTTAAACCCTAATCAGACGCTTAAAACGGACAGTTCACGTCGGTTCGTTCCTATCCATTCGCAACTACTGACACTTGGTCTGGTTGATTTCATATCCGACAGAAAAGGGCATTTGTTCCCTGAGTTAACCTTGCATCTTGGCAGTTATGGTCACTACTTTAGCCGTTGGTTTACGAGGTTCAGGGGTAAGCATGGTTTGCCTGAGTATCATTCGTTGCGACACTACGCCGCCACAACATTCAAACAAAATGGCTTTCCTGAGCAGTTCGCCACCCAAGTGCTCGGACACTCGAACGCAGCGATCACTTACAACCGATACGGGAAGGGCATTGATGTCTCGTGCTCGGTTGAACTGGTGGAAACTCTGTAGAACAAAAAACTATGTGGGTGCAAAGCGGAGGCTGAATTTCCTCCGCTTAAGCTCGATATTATGGTTTTGGGAGAGTCTTGTCTGTTTCGCAACGGCTAAGAGGCAGAATTTTAGAGCTGTAAATCTTTGTCACCTTCTTATCGCTTTTGTTTACGTCAACTCGAATACATGAGCAACCATACCCATAGTTTCCGTTGGTTTTAACAAATTGGTCATCCGGGAAATCCTTTAATTTTTCGATGCCTGGAGCAGAATATCCACCTTCCAACGAAATATCCCAAGTACCATCTTTATCAATAAGCCATTGATTGGCTGGTGTAGGGTTTTGCAACCAGCCGCACCGTAACTCACTGGCAAAGGCATAACTGCTTAAAATTAGTATGGCCAATGGTAAAAAATTTCTCATTACTATTACTCGTTGCTATTTTTTGGACAACACCCGTCTTTATGGGTTTTTAGTGTATCAGTATGAACCCAACAGGTAGCGGTTTTACACCTCGGCTATTTTTCACATTTATGAAGTTTTATAATGCCGTTTTCCGCATAAGACTGTACGAAATCAGGATCATTAATCCAGTAATACTTGGATTTTTTATTATCATAAAACCCTTTCCAGAGCAATTTGCCATTATTATTATTTACGCTTAGCACTGCAATCGGCATTGTGGAGCTGACACTCTTCCAGTCGAAATTCATACCACCTCTACCAAGATCGGTTACACTATCGTATAAAATATTAATCTTGTTATTATCTACTTCCTTGGAGTGTGAATTAATAACAATCTGATTGTCATTAACAACAAGAGGGCTAGGCTTTTCTTCAATATTGATAGAGAAACCGTCATCATCACATGTTGTGCTCCACACACCAAAATTTGAACCTGCATGGATTGTTATGGAAATGAAGAGTAAAGCAAATGGCCAAATTTTCATTATTTAGACTCCGCGACGGCTGCTATATATCCAATATCTAAATGAAGATCAGTTTTTCCTGATGATTCTTCATCAAGATAATGACTATACAAAGAAAGTGCATCTTGTTTTGATTTCGCTGGTTGACCATACCGACCAGGAGGAAGGCTTGCCCATTCATAACTTAATATATCCAATGCTCCATCAACATCCCCGGACATAATTTTATCTAAAGAGTGTTTTCTCTTATATTTAAAAATTAGAACACAAAATTCATCTTGAGATTTTGGTGTGAAATCAACAATACCAGCATCTGCTCGATGTGAGATCATTTTGGGGTCATTCCAAGTATAACCCATGATCTGATATGCCCCTGCTGCTGATGAAGTGAGGTTGCCCCTTGTAATGGAGATCTGCGGGTGGTCGCTAAAATCCTTATGATAATCCTTGATGAAAGATTGCCCTCCAAATAAAGTCTCATAACCAGCTTCACCAACAGTTCCTTCACCAACACGAAGCATTCGCATAAATGCCCGAACCCTTGCCTCTTCGAGTGATAATGAAAAAAGACTTATTGCATTAAGGAATACCAGTGGGTGCATATGCCACAAAGCCTCACTACTGCGGATCTCCGGCACATCCTTCATCCACACCAGTTTATTGATGAAGACACGGTTGAAGAGTGCCATGCTGGGATATTTCTTTGCCTGTTCATCCAGTGCCGCTTGCCACAAAGCTGACATACCATCCTTAAGCCACTCGCTGTGGTGTTTAAATACCAGACGCTGCACCTGATACTGAATATGAGGCTGACTGTTATGTAAAAAACGCCACAGATCGCCAGCATCAATAACACCATCCTGGTTCGAATCAATCTGTTTCAGCAACCTCTGGTACTTCTCCGTGTAGCTTAACGAGTACATATCACGGGTTTCTGCTCGTGCCAGTTCTTCGAGGCGTCCGAATACATTTCGCAGCCAACCTTCTTTTGGCGTCTGGAAGATACTTTGTGGTGCATCCTCCTGTTCCAGAGGAATAAAGCCTCGTTTTTCAAGGTTAAACTGATTAGCTCTTTCAACGTCAGTCGCTGACATCCAGGCATGTTCGCCAGGAATGTAATACCAGGTTTTTCCGTCAACTTCTAGTTTCTGGCATTCGCTTTCCTGCGTGTAGCGTTCTGCTGTACTTGGCGAGGGATCGCCACCAACACCTGCCACCACAAAAGAATTGTCCCTCTCTCGATGCTGCCAGCGGGGTTTATCTGCAAGCGTGTGCAACTCTGCTGCCCCGACCGTTACCCCAGCTTTATTCGCCAGAAAATCTTTCATTCGGGGATCCTGACTGAATACTTCCAGATGGCAGAAATACTGCGGACCACCATAAGGGCTTTCATCCAGGCTCAGGTGCCCTATGGTCTCCCCGGCCTGAACGGCTATCTCATTTCCGGAAGTTGTTACCACCTGATTAAATACGCCATACTCACGAGCTTTTTGCATCCAGGCAGGCAGTATGTTTTCCTGACGTTTAACAAATTTATCCAGCCCGGAAATCCAACCAGCCTCCCCCACTGATAACCCCGTTTTAGCCCCTTCAGGCACTGACATTACTTTGATAAAAATAAATGGGGCAGCCTTGCCATTGAGCAGAAAAGTGGCTTCTTGTTTAATTTCCACAACAGAACCGCGAGGTAATGTGGTACGTGAATCCTGAGGCGCTTCATAGTAGCGTTGTGAATTTTGGGGAATATTAATGCCTTCAGTGATCCCGTTGCGCATCCAGCCGGAGAATGTATTGTCCTGCCGGATTTTCAATGCGCTGGCGCTCACTGTTGCGGTTGGGGTGTCAGTGATACCGTACTCAGACAGTGGAGCTATCTGCATCCACAGGGTGTAGAAATCCAGTGCATTATCGGGTTTGTCTTTATCCGGGGTGCAGGTGGACTTGATGAGGACAAAGGTGGAGCTGAATTTTGGTGCTTTTTTCCCGAATGGTGCAGTTTGGTAATGATCATTCAGACGCCAGGCCACTACGTGACCATCGGTCATGCACTTTAGACCGTGGTTGCCAGGTTTGAAAATGGCATTACCAGCAAAATTCTCATAGAAATGAATACCACCGTGCCAGTGCTCCGCCGGTTTCATCAACCAGTATGAGTCTCCTTTACTTCCCTGCATGGCGGCCATGAATTCCGAAGCGGATCGGTAGCCGTCAATTGGCAGCACCATTTTCATCCTGTTCTCCCTGATTTTATGATGGTTATTTCTCCATCATATACTGGACAGGACGTGACCAAAACTTCCTTAATTTTATCAATTTGTTACTGACTGCCGCTGTAGAGATGAAATATTCCCGGCTCTTGGGGTCATGTGCCAAGCAACTGCTTAGGTCGCTAACCATTTTGCTGGGATCTGTGGGAAATACCAGCAGGCAACCGGAACGATTAACACCAACGTTAGCTCTGGTGATCCACTCCGCAGCCTTGATGATGCTGTGACCGCTCCTAAAGTGCGTATGGGTGGTCTTGCTGGTCAGCTTGATGGCTTTGTTCTGTTCGCTGATAGCAACGTCTATCGCGGCATTAAGTATCACCCAGATGTACGCCAGAACGTGCAATACGGTGTTCTTGATCGCGATGTATTGTTTAACAAAGAGGTGCTTCCGGCGTTCAGCACCTTCCTGATCGATAATGTTCGAGTTGTGGAGGTGACGGATCAGAATCTTTATGGCATAGGTCCGGATCAATCCTTCCTTGTTCCCCGTTTCAGTCGCCCTATGTCGTCTAACATTGCTCTACCTTTCGGTTATGTAGCAACAGCGACCAGCCGCGATCTGGATTTGTCATTTGTTGATCCTGTTGATTTCCGCATTTGGTCGTTGAAGGACAAGTTCAACAACATGGAGATTTTCGCGGAAAGCTCAATTTTACCAGTTGTGTACCGTCCCGACATGGTAACGCTGTTGACGAACGACGCAGCGTAAGACAGCGGACTTTGGGGCTGACTTTTGGCCCCACAGTGAAGAATTAGGCAAAGAAGAGGTGATTACTTTGAAAATTCAGTTCCAGACTAACAACGGCTTTCCGCTGCTGACCATCGCAGACGAGCGCGTTTTAGAATTTCTGAACGTGGGCGCCGTATGTCGATTCCTTAAGATTCCGCGCTCATCCTTCATGATGGACGTTGAGCAAAACGGGCTTGAGAAGGCAATCAGTGAAGCGCTGTTGAAAATGAGAAAGAAGAAAGCAATCTGAGACTGGGCAACCTGGCCTTTTTTGTGTCTGTCACATGAGAAAACGGCTTGCCTGGCCTCTTTTTGGTTATAAAAATTGATTGCCTCACTGCTTTTTAGTGCATTGAAATACATAGGTTTTGTTTGAAAAATCTTAGCTGGCAGGGCCCCCACCCATTTCTGCCCATCTCGACGCTCTCGCGTAACACCTTCGATCTTCACTTACCGTCCGCAGATCCCATGGCTTGTTTTTTTGTTATTAGCCTTACGATTAAATGGGTTATGTAATATATCTTTCATCCATCTGAAATATTATTGTCATAAACCTGTAATAATAGACTGGCAAATTATTGTTGGGTGTTTTTATTCTGTCATAAGCAAAAAATATATATGTGGATTGCGCTGATAACTTCGTGTATTAAATAAATAACTTATTCCGAAGGGAAGTCACAAACATGGTCACTGCGGTACTTAACGTAAAAATAGATGAAGCGCTAAAAGAAAGACTTCGTCATTACGCAGAAGTGAATAACGAGAATTTAAGTGTCACCACAGAAAAACTGCTGCTGCTGGCCTTTGAAGCAGTAGAAGAGGCGGGAGTATCGGAAGAGGATATCGATAATCAACATACGGAAGAAGAGAGTGTAGCGCCATTTACTCCTAAAGAAATCAAAGCACTACGAAAAATTCTGAAGAAGAGAAAATGAAACAACAACTGTCTAATGCCAGTGACTACAAAGAAGCCTGCGATCTGCTTCGCTCAGGCTATGTAAAGCATGTACGTCTTGGCTGGAATGTAGGAAGTGATGAGTTCTTTCGCATTGCGTCTGACTGGTGTGATACCGGCGCAAAAATAAAGAAAGAAGGAGAAAGTTTTGTTATTTCTCTTAAGGGTTTCCCTATTCCTCCTCAGCACTGAGAACAAACCTGTGAAAACTGCTGACTGCATGCATTGCAGCCAGCAGTTTTTATTATTTCTGAAGCGCTATATAACAGCGCGTTTTAAAAAAACGTCTGTTTTATTCAAATTTGCCCATAGCGGTTTAATTTGCAAAAGCGCTTTCTCAAGCTCCGCGGGATCCAATGAAAAAGGCATCCGCAGGTAGCGATCAAACGCCCCCGAAACACCAAACCGCGTGCCGGTACCCAGATGGATTCCCAGCGCTTCTGCTCGGGCCGCCAGCTGAGTCGCCACCATGCCTGGAAGTTCTACCCAGTAAGAAAGCCCTCCTTCTGGCTCACAAAAGCGCCATTCAGGAAAATGCTCGCGCATCAATGCGCCACATTGGTTCCGGCGTTCAAGCAGCATCTCTCGTCTTGCCGGAAGAAACGACGCTGAATGCTCAATCAACCAGAGCGTAGCAAGCTGTTCCAGCAACGGCGATCCAAGATCGAGCGTGTCGCGCGTCTGCGCAAGCGTTGCGATGGTGCGCGAAGACGCGCGGATCCAGCCAAGGCGTAATCCTCCCCAGAAGCTTTTTCCTGCTGAACCCAGTGTAATCACGCTGGCCTGTGGGTTAAATGCCGCCAGCGGTGGCGGTGGCGGGGCATCAAACCACAGATCAACCATGGTTTCGTCGACCACCAGCGTCGTGCGGGTCTGAGCGGCAATATCCGTTATCGTCTGGCGGGTGGCGGCGTCCATACAACGTCCAGTCGGATTATGGAAATCCGGCATCACGTACGCCAGACGCGGCGCGGTTTGCGCCACCGTGGCGGCAAAACCGTCGGTATCCCATCCCGATTCAGGCAGCGAGACACCGACGGGACGACAGGATGCCCCCTGAATCGCGGCAATCGCCAGCGGATAGGTCGGATGATCCACCACCACCCGATCGCCTGGGCCGGTAAGCATTCGTAATACCAATGCCAGCCCGCTGACCGCGCCATTCACTACCATCACTTCATCCGCGCGCGTCGGCAATCCGCGTGCGCTGTACCGTGTGGCAATCGCCTCGCGCAGCGCCAGCAACCCCATCTGATCGTAACCCGTTAGCGACAGATGCTGCGTCATGGCGGTGAGGGCGTGGGTATAAGCCTGATGAATTTCCGGTCCGGCGCTGAGCGCGGCAGTGGAGAGATCCAGCGCCGAGGTGATGGCCGCGCGAGTCGGGACGGCGTGGCTTTCCGGCAGAATGACGCGCGACCCGCTGCCGTGACGGCTTTCCAGATAACCTTCGTCGCGTAAATGCGCCAGGGCGCTGCTGACGGTAGTGCGGCTGACATTCAGCGCGCTTGCCAGCTCCCGCTCGCCGGGCAAGCGTGTGTCCAGCGCCAGCCTGCCGTCCAGAATGAGCAGGCGCAGCGCATCGGCTAACTGACGCCACAGCGGCGTGCGCGAAGAAACTTGCTGCCAGTGGCCCAACAGGCGCACCAGCGACTGGCTACCAAAGCGACGTGATGACATATGCAGTCCACTATTTGAAAACTGGACATTAATCATAGGGCCATTTCCGGCGAAGATGAAAGCATAAACTTCAGGAGAAAAAGAATGCTGCGTCGCTTACTGCAACTTTACGTCGGGCTGGGATTTTACGGGCTTTCCACCGCGATGTTCGTCCGTGCCGATCTCGGTGCTGATCCGTGGAACGTGTTTCACCTTGGCGTAGCCAAACTGCTGGCGATGGACATCGGTACGGTGATGATTTTAACCGGCGCGCTGGTGTTGCTGTTCTGGATCCCGCTGCGCCAGCGTCCAGGGCTGGGGACCATCAGCAATGTGATTGTGATTGGTCTGGCGGCCGATGCCTCGCTGGCATTGCTCCCAGAAATGAGTTCGCTGGTGGCGCGCAGCGTGCTGTTGTTTTCAGCGGTAGTGGTGAATGCGCTCGCCACCGGAATGTACATCGGTGCGGGTTTTGGCTCGGGCCCGCGAGACGGCCTGATGACCGGCATCAACGCCCGTACGGGTTGGTCGGTGCGCAGTGTGCGTACGGCGATTGAAGTTTCGGTTTTACTGATCGGCTGTGTGCTGGGTGGCACGTTCGGCGTAGGTACCGTGCTGTATGCGCTCGCCATCGGCCCACTGATTCAAATTTGCCTGCCGTGGTTTCGTCAGAAACCGAAAATGAGTGTGACCCCACAACCGGAAAGCGTTGTTTAATTCTGCGAAGCGCTCACATGCTTTAACAGACGCGCTGTGCCAGAATATCGGCATCTTCCGTTGCGATGTATACAGCATGAAAGCCATTACACTCTATGACGTTGCCCGCCTGGCGGGCGTTTCTTATCAGACGGTTTCCCGCGTGATTAACGATGCGGAACACGTCTCTTCTCGCACCCGTGAAAAAGTGCAGCAGGCAATGACCGAGCTGCATTACGTGCCCAATCGCGGCGCGCAGCAGCTCGCCGGGAAACGCACCCGCACGCTCGGGCTGATTACCACCGATCTGGCGTTGCATGCGCCCTCGCAGATTGCCTCTGCGGTAAAATCCCGTGCGGGTGAGCGCGGCGTGAGCGTGATGATCTCGATGGTGGAACAGCCCGAGTTTTGTCAGGCTGCGTTGCAGGAATTGCTGGCGCAGCGCGTTGAGGGCCTGCTGGTGAACGTTCCGCTGGACGATGCCGAAGCGGAAAAAATTCGCCATTTGGCCGCGCCGGTTCCGGTACTGTTCTTTGATGTTTCTCCTTCTGCGAACGTCCATCGCCTGGCTTTTGACGCTGAGCAGGGCGCGACGCTGGGTGCAGAACATCTGCTTTCGCTCGGGCATCAGCAGATTGCTCTCCTCGCAGGGCCTGAAAGCTCGGTCTCTTCACGCGCGCGTTTAGCCGGCTGGCAGGCGCGGCTGGGGCAGTCGGATATTACGCCGTGTGCTATTGCTCACGGTGACTGGAGTGCCGCCTCCGGGTATGAAAAAGGACATCAGCTTTTGTCTGGCGCAACGCTTCCCGACGCCATTCTGGTGGCCAACGATCAGATGGCACTGGGCGTGATGCGCGCCTGCGCAGAAAAAGGGATCGCCGTACCGGGGCAAATATCGGTGGTGGGATTTGATGATACCGCTGACAGCGCCTGGTTTTCACCGCCGTTAACCACAATTCGCCAGGCGTTTCGTGACGCCGGTGAGCGCAGCGTCGAGTGGCTGCTTTCTCCCGCAATGGATGAACTCTGGCAAACGCAGCTGCCCGTCACGCTGGTCGAACGGCACTCCAGCGCCCGATTTTCGCCACAGCAGGCCGATCGCGAAGCGCTGGCGCAACAGCTGAAATCACTGGCGATCGTGGCCGAGCAGCTGGCGCGACAATAACGCTTTTGTGATCGACTTCGCTTTGCGGCCTTTCGATCCTTTACCGGATCATTTCTGCAGGGCATTGTGACTAAAATTGTGAGCGCTTCGCAAAGAGGTTAAAATGTTTACTGCATCCCCAATGTCACTTAGCAAAATCTTAGCCCGCCGCGACTGGGAAAACCCCGGCGTGACCCAATGGCATCGCCTGCCTGCCCATGCCCCGTTCAACAGCTGGCGCGATGAAGCACTCGCGCGGGCCGACGAAAACTCCTCCCGTAAGCGCTCGCTGAACGGTGACTGGCAGTTTAGCTATTACGCGGCACCAGAGCTGGTGCCGGAAAGCTGGGTGACAGACGATTGCGCCGACGCGGTGACAACGCCGGTTCCGTCAAACTGGCAGATGCAGGGCTTTGATACGCCTGTTTATACCAACGTGACCTATCCGATTCCGCTGAATCCGCCGTTTGTGCCCGCAGAGAATCCAACCGGTTGTTACTCGCTCACATTTGAAGTGGATGAGCAGTGGCTCGAAAGCGGGCAAACGCGCATTGTTTTTGAGGGCGTGAACTCAGCGTTTTATCTCTGGTGCAACGGCAAATGGATTGGCTATTCGCAGGACAGCCGCTTGCCCGCAGAGTTTGATTTAAGCACGGTTTTGCGCGCGGGAACCAACCGCATGGCGGTGCTGGTGTTGCGCTGGTGCGACGGAAGTTACCTTGAAGATCAGGACATGTGGCGGATGAGCGGCATTTTCCGCGACGTGTCGCTGCTGCATAAACCGCACACTCAGATAGCGGATTATCATGTCGTGACGGAGCTGAACGCCGATTACGACCGCGCAAAATTACAGGTTGAAGTGGCGCTTGCCGGTGAGCAGTTTGCCGATTGCGAAGTGGCGGTGACCCTGTGGCGTGACGGGCTTTCAGTCGCGACGGTCTGCGCCAGGCCCGGGTCAGCCATTATTGATGAGCGTGGCAATTGGGCGGAGCGTTTAAACGTCACGTTGCCGGTGAATGATCCGGCGCTGTGGAGCGCCGAAACCCCGGAACTGTATCGCTTAACGATTGTATTGCGCAGCGGGCAAGGTGAACTCCTGGACGTGGAGGCCTGCGACGTCGGCTTCCGTCGTGTGGAAATCAGCAACGGCTTGTTAAAAGTGAACGGCAAACCGCTACTGATCCGTGGCGTCAACCGCCATGAGCACCATCCGGAAAACGGGCAGGTGATGGACGAAGCCACCATGCGCCGCGACATCGAGCTGATGAAACAGCATAACTTTAACGCCGTCCGCTGCTCGCATTACCCGAACCATCCCCTGTGGTACACGCTGTGTGACCGGTATGGCTTGTACGTGGTGGACGAAGCGAATATTGAAACACACGGCATGGTGCCGATGAGCCGTCTGGCCGACGATCCGCGCTGGCTGCCTGCGATGAGCGAACGCGTGACGCGCATGGTGCTGCGCGATCGTAACCATCCGTCCATTATCATTTGGTCGCTGGGCAATGAATCCGGGCATGGCGCCAACCATGACGCGCTCTACCGCTGGGTTAAAACCACCGATCCCACGCGTCCGGTGCAGTATGAAGGCGGCGGCGCAAATACCGCTGCGACCGATATCGTCTGCCCGATGTATGCCCGTGTCGATCAGGATCAGCCGTTTGAGGCCGTACCAAAATGGTCACTGAAAAAGTGGATCGGCATGCCGGATGAGACGCGCCCGCTGATCCTGTGCGAATACGCCCATGCCATGGGTAACAGTTTTGGTGGATTTGCAAAATACTGGCAGGCATTTCGCGATCACCCACGCTTACAGGGAGGATTCGTCTGGGACTGGGTGGATCAGGCGCTGACCAAAAAAGACGACAACGGCAACCCTTTTTGGGCGTATGGCGGTGATTTTGGTGATACGCCGAATGACCGTCAGTTTTGCCTGAATGGGCTGGTGTTCCCGGATCGCACGCCGCATCCGGCGCTGTTTGAAGCCCAGCGCGCGCAGCAATTTTTCACGTTTACGCTGGTAAGCACTTCACCGCTGGTGGTCGACGTGCACAGCGATTATCTGTTCCGCCAGAGTGATAATGAGCAGTTGCGCTGGAATATTTCACGCGACGGCGAAGTGCTGGCGAGTGGGGACGTGGCGCTCACGATTGCCCCGCAGCAAACGCAGCGTATTGAAATTGACGCACCGGAATTTGCCGCGGCGGCAGGCGAAATCTGGCTGAATGTAGATATCGTTCAGACGGCGGCGACCGCCTGGTCTCCGGCGAATCATCGCTGCGCCTGGGATCAGTGGCAGCTGCCCGCGCCGCTCTATATTGCGCCGTCCGTTGAGGGAACGACGAAGCCAAACCTGACGGTAAAACAGGATTTGCTCGAAGTCAGCCATCAGTCACAGCGTTGGCATTTTGATCGTACCAGCGGAAATCTGACCCAGTGGTGGAATAACGGCACCGCGACGCTCATCGCCCCGATGAGAGATAATTTCACCCGTGCGCCGCTCGATAATGATATCGGCGTCAGCGAAGCCACGCGTATCGATCCGAATGCGTGGGTTGAGCGCTGGAAAGCGGCGGGCATGTACAACCTCACGCCGCGTCTGTTGCTCTGCGAAGGAGAACAACTCGCGCAGGCCGTGACAATCACCACGCTTCACGCCTGGGAATCAAACGGCAAAACGCTGTTCCTGAGCCGCAAAACCTGGACAATTGACCGTTCTGGCGTGCTGCATGGCGACGTGCAGGTACAAGTGGCGAATGATATTCCGCAACCCGCGCGCATTGGCCTGAGCTGTCAGCTGGCGCAAACGCCGCAAACGGCAAGCTGGCTCGGCCTGGGACCGGACGAGAACTATCCGGACAGAAAACTGGCCGCCCGTCAGGGGCGCTGGACGTTGCCGCTGGATGCGCTGCATACGCCGTATATTTTCCCGACGGATAACGGCCTGCGCTGCGATACGCGCGAACTGACTTTTGGCACGCATCAGCTGCAGGGTGATTTCCACTTTTCATTGAGCCGCTACAGTCAGCAACAGCTGCGTGAAACCAGCCATCATCATTTGCTGGAACCTGAACCGGGCTGCTGGCTGAATATCGACGCCTTCCATATGGGTGTGGGCGGCGATGACTCCTGGAGCCCCAGCGTGTCGCCGGAATTTATCCTGCAACACCGCGTGATGCGTTACGCGTTTAGCTGGCGACAGGACTAAACTTAACCTCGTCGGTTGCGGTCACAGCTGGTGGCCGCACGCTCACTTCGGAGGTTTGACTCATGAAGTATGTCGATGGTTTTGTGGTTGCCGTTCCTGCAGAAAATAAGGAGGCTTATCGCGAGATGGCGTCCAGGGCGGCTCCACTGTTTAAAGAGTTTGGCGCGACGCGGGTTGTGGAGTGTTGGGCCGAGGACGTTCCGGATGGAAAATTGACCGATTTTCGCATGGCGGTCAAAGCGGAAGAGGGCGAAGAAGTCGTTTTCAGCTGGATTGAATATCCGTCGAAAGAGGTTCGCGATGAGGCGAACAAAAAGCTGATGTCCGACCCACGCATGAAAGAGTGGGGAGATTCCATGCCGTTCGACGGCAAGCGAATGATCTACGGCGGGTTTATGCCGTTACTGGATGAGTGATGGTTTGCGCCCGGCGACGCACCGCGTGCCGGGCGACTTATTCGTCAGGGTCGAGATTGTTCTCTGCCCATAAGATGAACTCCACTTTTGGCAACGCTTTACTGTATAACCAGCCCTGCCCGTACTGCACGCCGTGGCGACGCAGCCACTCTAATTGCCCTTCGGTTTCGATACCTTCAGCAACCATTGCCATGTTGAGCGATTTTGCCATTTCAATAATGTGCGGCGTGACGTTTTTGTACTCCAGCGCATCCACGAATGATTTATCAATTTTCAACGTATCGACATCCAGATCCTGGAGATAGCTGAGGCTGGAGTAGCCGGTACCAAAATCGTCGATATAGATGGGGTGGCCTGAACGACGCAAACTGGCGATAAGCGGCGCACTCACCGCGGGATCGGCAAACTCCCGTTCGGTCAATTCCAGCGCAATTTGCTGCGGCGGAATCTGCCAGTGCTTAAGCAGACGACTCAACACCTGCGGCAGTTCATCGCAAAATAGATCGGCGGCGGAAAGGTTAATGGAAATATGTTGATGAGGGTGATGGCGCAGCCATTCGCCCATATCCTCAAAGACCTTCTCAATCACCAGCCTGGTTAATTTAGACGTCAGCCCCGTTTGCTCAGCCAGCGGAATAAAAATGTTTGGCGAAAGCAGGCTGCCGTCCTGCTGAGGCCAGCGAGTGAGTGCCTCGGCGCCGGTTATCTTGCCACTATCAAGCGCCACGATGGGCTGATAATGCATAACAAATTCACGGGCGTGGATCGCATCCAGCAGACGATTACGCGGGGATTGCAGGCGGCGTAAAAGCCGCATCACAAAGGCCGCGGCCACAAGACTGACCAGAGCACCAAACGGGAACCAGAACAGCAGCTGTTGATGCCAGCTCGCCTTGAGCGGCTCAAGAGAGGCCCAGGCGACGACCGCAAAGCGCAAATCTGGGACGGATTTGACGACGTACATCGATCCCTTGTACTGCAGCGGCGCAAAATTCTGTTTCTGTAATTGCTGCCAGATGTGCGGTGGGAGAGGGCTGCTGCTGGAAAAAACAATATTGCTGTCATAGCCGACCAGCGCGGCTTCGATCGGCCAGGCGCCAAAAGGAATGACATCAATCAGCGATTCCGGATCTAACAGGACCAGATAGTTTCCGAGGCCCAGCACGGTCATATAGCGCCGAATACCGAGATCGTTTTGCTGCGTCAGCCACGCATCATAGCCATCGTGCGTCGTGCGCATAGGAAGCGGAAACGCCTTCGCTTTGCTAACCTGCTCGAGCGATGAACACACGGGCTTGCGGTTATCAACGTACATCACTTCCTGAACGTAGCGGAAGGAGAAAGAGATCCGGCGCATCTCCAGTAAATGCTGATAGCTGCACGGCTCACCGTTAAAAGACTGGATTTGCGTTAACGCTGCTTTAGCTTGATCGATAACGATGTTGGTGCGGATCAGTACCCGCGAAGAGTAGCGATCCAAATCCTGGACAAATTTGTCTTCTGCCTGGCGATGCGCGAGCCAAACACTCAGGCTGATGGGGATCAGCACGGAAAAAATCAGAACACCAGTCACCAGGCTGACCAAATGGCGGGTTGTCATGCAGCGGTATCCTTTCTGCAGTGCTGAATTAAATCGCCCCAAAATGATAATCTTATAACATGCTGCAGTGATTGATTTGATTCAGGGAAAAGTAATGAAGAAAAAAGAATTCGTGACACAAGATCTCCTGAGCAAAATTTATCAGGACACCACGCCGGGTCCGCGCAAACTGTCGCCGGAACGACAGCTCGCCGAGGAATATGGTGTGTCACGTTTTACTATTCGACAGGCGCTTGAAAAGCTGGTCAGCATTGGCGTGGTGCGGATTGTGCAAGGTTCGGGGATCTGGATCAACGAACACGCGCGCAATAATCCCCTGGTGTATAACTCGATCACGGAAAAGCGCTTCGATCAGATTCGTTACCGAATGATCAGTCTGCATAAGACGCGCCCGGATCGCGCCGCGCAGCAGATTTTCGGTATTGATGAGGAGAGTTTTATCTGGCACTTCTGCCGCTTGCGTTACGTCGATGACATGCCCGTACAGCTCGAAATATCGAGTATGCCTGCCGCGGATTTCCCGGATCTGAATCAGCAGGCCATTGAGCGCTCAATCCAGCAGTATGTTCTGAGCAAAGGATTGACCATTTCTCATATGTTGACCACCTATCGCGCGGTGAGCGTAGGCCGTGAACAGGCGGTGATTCTGGGCTGCAAAAAAGGCAGCCCGGCAATGCATATCAATAACCGCGGTATTCTGGATGGCGGGCGCGTGTTTGAGGTGAGCGATATTATTGATATCAACTACACCTGTACTTACGTCATTCCGTACAACCGCGACAATCTGGCCTGGCGCCAAAATCAGGGCGTGTGAAGGGTACCGTCGGGCAGACGGCTCTGTGTCCACTCGTGCGGTCGATAAACAACCGGGTGCGCCAGCGCCAACGCGTCGTTGAAGCCCACGCCGATGCCGGGCTGTACGGGAGGATAGACAAATCCGTCTTTTACCTCTGGCGCGCCGGGGAACACGTCGTTTGTCGTGGCAGAGCGAGGAATAAATTCCTGAATCGCCGCATTGTGCAGATGAATATTCAGGTGAGTGTTCACCGCGACGCCGATCGGCGTCATATCGCCCGGGCCATGCCAGGCAAGGCGTACGCCAAAAGCCTGACATAAATGCGCCAGCTTGAGCGCCGGAGTGATCCCGCCGATTTGCGAGACGTGGCAGCGTATAAAATCGATACGACGATTCACAATCAGATCGTGCCATTCAGCAGGGTTATTAAATAACTCTCCCAGCGCCAGCGGAACGCAGCTTTGCTGACGCACCTGTTCCAGCCATGCGCTTTGCTGTGGCGGCAAAATATCTTCAATAAAGTAGGGCTGGAACGGTTCGAGCTGTTTTGCCAATTGCACGGCCTGCTGTGGGAACAGCCGCTCGTGGACATCATGCAAAATATGCAGCTTCCAGCCATATTTTTCGCGCAGGGCGCGGAACATCTCGACGGTATTGCTCATGTACTCTTGCTGATCGAACCATGCGCCCGGGGTAGGGTTGTCCGGGGAGTGGAGTTCAGATGGCGTACCGCCGTAAAAGCCGAGCTGACAGCGGATATGGCGATAGCCCTGCGCAATGAGCGTATCCACGGAGGCAAATAACGCTTCCAGCGTTTCGCCGCTGGCGTGGCTGTAGGCCGGGATCGCGTCGCGGGATTTACCGCCAAACAGCTGATACAGCGGCATACCAGCCAGCTGACCTTTGATATCCCACAGGGCCATGTCGACGCCTGAAATGGCATTGTTCATCAACGGGCCGTTACGCCAGTAGGCGTTGACGTTCATCATCTGCCACAGGTCTTCAATATTGTTCGCATCACGTCCAATCAGCAGGGGTCGCAGGTATTCATCCACCAGCGTTTTAACGGCCAGTGGGCGCTGCTGAAAGGTCGCACATCCATGGCCCGTGATGCCTTGTTCGGTGGTCACACGGACGGTAACCAGATTATGTCGATCCGGGCGGGTAATAAAACATTCAATATCTTTGATGATCACAGGCGTCACGAAATAACTCCTTTGCTGCACTGTGGGAATACGTTATGGGGAATATCATCACCCTAAAATCGTGAGTGGGTAAACCGTTTTTTTGACTATTTATTTTGGTCAGTTATTTATCGCAAATGTAATTTAAAACCATACCAATTTGAGCCGTTTTACGTTTTTGTGGCTTTCTGCTGGCTAATTGTGAGCGAAGTCTACTTTTATTGGTTTGTTTTGTTGCCATGCTTTAATTATTCTTCATGGCGACATTAAAACGACAACAACATCGGGCAGGAGTCTTTATGGGGACGCACGAAGCGATCAATAATATTATTCGTCTGGTCGGCGGCCAGGGGAATATTAATAAAGTCTGGCACTGCATGACGCGGCTGCGCTTTGATCTCATTGACGATAATAAAGTCGATCAAAATGAGATAAAAAAATTGCCCGGTGTGCTGGGCGCGCAGCTGCAAAGCGATCAGTTTCAGGTCATTATTGGCCCGAAAGTGAACAGCTGGTATGAACAGATGCTTACCGTATTGGGCAATAACGATACGGCGGCACCGGCAGCAACCAAAGGGCGTAAGAGCCTGATATCGCTGTTTATGGATACCGTGTCGGGCGTGTTTGGTCCTATTGTCCCGGCCATCGCAGGCGCGGGGATGATCAAAGGGCTGCTGGCAGGTTTGATCGCCCTAAAAGTGGTTTCCGCCAAAAGTGATACCGTGATGGTGATCGATCTGATTGCCAGCGGCGTGTTTTATTTCCTGCCGTTTTTCCTGGCGGTATCGGCGGCGAAAATCTTCAAAACCAACGAGTATCTGGCGGCGGCCGTCGCGGCTTGCCTGATGTATCCGTCGCTGATTGACGCGGCCAAAGCGCTGGCGACGCATCAGGAAGGGGCGGTCAGCGCGTTCTGGCTACTGAATGCGATTCCCGTTTCGGTGTTCAACTACTCCTCCAGCGTGATCCCGGTGATTTTCTCGATTCTGGCCTTGAGCTATATCCACCGCTGGGTCGATAGCATCATGCCGGACGTACTGAAGACCGTATTCACGCCCACGCTAACGCTGTTTATTGGCGCTCTGGCCGCGCTGGTGGTGATTGGCCCGATTGGCATCTGGCTAGGAAAAGGGCTGGCGTTGTTTATTGAAGGGCTGTTTAGCGTGTCGGCAAGTTTTGCCGGTTTGATTGTGGGCGCGATTCGCCCGGTAGCGATCCTCACCGGTATGCACCATGCGATGACGCCGATCGCGCTGCAAAACTTTAGCGATCGCGGGTACGACATGCTGATGCCAATGATGTTTATGGCCAATATGGCGATTGCGGGTTCTACGTTCGCCATCTGGCGCTTGAGCAGAGACCGCCAGGAGAGAACCGTTACCCTTTCAGCCGCGATTTCCGCACTCCTCGGCATTACCGAACCGGCGCTGTTTGGTGTTCTGACGCGCTACAAAAAAGCGTTTATTGCGGCCACCGTTGCCAGTTCACTGGCCTCCGCGTTTATCGCGTTCTTCGGCGTGCGTCTTTACGGCTACATTCTGTCGAGCATCTTCAGTTTGCCTGCTTATATCGGCCCCTATTTTATCTTTGCACTTGCGGGCGTGGTGATGGCGTTGGTGCTGTCGTTTTTCCTGACCACGTTGCTGGTGGGCAAAGAGCAGGCTTCGCAAGACGTTTAGCGTGGTTCCCTCGCCCAATCGGGCGGGGGTTGTTTTTATCCTGTGACTCGGATAGACTTTTGTTATGTTATAACAAAACATATCGAGCATAAGATGAAACCTGATATCCATCCGCACTACCGTACCGTCGTTTTTCACGACACCAGCGTTGACGAATTTTTTAAAGTGGGATCGACGATTAAAACCGATCGCGAAATCGAACTCGACGGCCAGACGTATCCGTACATCACTCTCGATGTCTCGTCAAAATCGCACCCGTACTATACCGGGAAGCAGAAAACCTTCTCGACAGAGGGCAGCGCGGCACGTTTCCGCCAGCGCTTTAGCGGCTTTATCAATGCGAAGCGAGGCTAACCATGCAGGTACTAAACTCGCTACGCAGTGCAAAACAGCGTCATCCGGATTGCCAGATTGTGAAACGCAAAGGACGCCTGTACGTGATTTGCAAATCTAACCCGCGCTTTAAAGCGGTGCAGGGAAGAAAGAAAAGACGTTAACGCCGTGATTCGCGCCAATTTTCCAGGGATCTTATCTGCTTGCCGTCGGCGGTGAAATTGTCGGCGGCGAGCCAGCTCTGGAATGCGCTTTCCAGTCCTGGCCATTCGCTATCAATGATCGAAAACCAGTCGGTGTCGCGATTATGCCCCTTGATCACCAGCGCCTGACGAAAACGCCCTTCATACTGAAACCCCAGACGTTGCGCCGCGCGGCGTGAAGGCGCATTCAGGCTGTTGCATTTCCATTCGTAGCGACGATATCCCAGCGTAGTAAATACATACTGCATCAGTAAATACTGTGCTTCGGTGGACATCACGGTGCCGCTGAGGCGCGGTGAAAAATGGACATGCCCAACTTCGATCACGCCGTTTTTCGCATCGATACGCATCAAGGCTAGTGTGCCGACAGGTGATTTGGTCTGGTTGTCGATCACCGTGAAGTGAATCGGATCGGACAGTTCACAAACGCTCTCTACCCACGCTGTAAATTCGTCGGCAGTTGCATCCGGTTCGCGCAAAAGCCACGTCCAGCTGCGGGTGTCTTCAGCCTGCTGATAGGCGGTAAAAAGGGCTTCAGCATGTTCCGGGCGTAACGGCGTGAGCGTGCAATAATGCCCTTTTAGCGCCACACGATCCGGATGTGGACGAGGCTGCCAGTCGTTCATCGGCTCGCCCACTGGCTGACCAAACTGATTGAATTGATTCATGTTGATTCCCTTTGTCTGATGTGAATTCCAGATTAGGAAATTTGTGGCCCCACAAGAAGATCCACATGGTTATAATCATGTGGTACCACGGAGGCGGCAATGAATATTTCAGGTGACGATTTTTACGCATTAATCAATGATGTGCTGCAACGTCGCGGTGCAGACACGCTTCAGCGATCGTTGTATCGCGGCTTGCGGGAAGCCATATTAAACGGCAGGCTGCTGGCGGAGAGCCGTTTACCGGGATCCCGCATCATCGCTGAACAGGCGGGGATTTCGCGTAACACGGTGAATGCCGCGCTGGAGCAGCTCACTCTTGAAGGCTTTTTACACCGTAATCGGCAAGGAACTCGTGTTGCTCAGGTCGGGCATCGTGATAACGTACAGTCCGCTCAGATTCTTGATATCACGCTTGCGCAGCGCGTGGCACGGCTCCCCGCGCCGACATCTCGCGCCATGCCCGTCCCAGCATTCACACCCGGCACGCCCGCGATCCACTATTTTCCCTTACCGCTGTGGCGACGTTTGTACGATCGCGTTTTACGAGAAGAAGGCAGCGCGTTGTTAGGGTATGGCGATCCGGCGGGCGAAGTGTCGCTGCGTAGCGCGATTGCCCGTCATCTGGCGCTTTCGCGTGGGATTGATTGCGACGCCAGCCAGATTGTGATTACCGAAGGCGCACTTGAAGGGGTGAACCTGTGCACTCAACTTCTCAGCGAGACGGGGGATATTGCCTGGATAGAAGATCCGGGTTACGCCGGTGCCAAAAGCGCGTTTGCGAAATCGGGCCTGACGATGGTCGGCATGCCTGTTGACGAAGAAGGCATGCGGCTTGAAACAAAAGGTGAGTACTCACCCACACTGATATTCACCTCTCCATCCCACCAGTTTCCGTACGGGAGTGTGCTAAGCATCCATCGACGATTCGCGCTGCTTGAATTTGCGCGTCAGCATAATGCCTGGATTATTGAAGATGATTACGACAGTGAATTTCGCTATAGCGGGGAACCCGTTCCAGCGATGATGGGCATGCAGAAAAATGCGCCCGTGGTCTATTTAGGGACATTTAGCAAAACACTGTTTCCCTCGCTGCGCACCGGTTTTATGGTGATGCCAAAGGCATTAGCGAACGCCGCGCAGCCCGCGCTTGGCTCGTTGCTACGCGGCGGACATCGCGCGGAGCAGCGCACGCTGGCGTTGTTTATCGAAGAGGGACATTACGCCCGACATCTTGCTGCGATGCGGCGTTTGTACCGCAAGCGGTATAAACAGCTACGCGATGCGCTTCACGCTGAACTCCACGTTCCACATCGGGTTTTAGCCGGGGAAGGGGGCATGCATTTGACCGTCGCGATTGACGGTATTGATGATAAAGCCGTAGCACGTCAGGCAAGTCAATATCAGATGGCACCCGCTGCGCTGAGCGGGTATTACCTTGACGAGCAGCAGGGGCAAACCGGTTTGGTTTTGGGGTATGGAAATACCCCTGCGTCTCAGTTTGCGCCTGGCATCAGGCGCTTGCAGACGTTAATTATGCAGTCTCGGGGCGAGAAAGGGTGAAGACGTCGTAGAAAGAGAGTTCGCCTTTCGTGGAGATCATTTTCTGCAATTTGGACTTTTGCTCTTCTTCCACATTTGGCGAATGCAAAATGCGGTTGATCAGCTCCGACGGCACATAGCGGGTGTTGTACCACTCGCCGTTATAGCAAACGCGGAAATCGAGCACGTCGATATCTTCATAGCGATAGCGCGGGTTAACGTCAAAGAAGAAGAAGGCGTTAAAGACGACGAATAAAACAATCAGTAACCACACCGAGTCGATGAGCGTTTCTGACAATAGCATAACGATGAGTGTTGCGAGGAGGGCAGCATACATCGCCAAAAACAGGCCAGTATGTTTACGGATAAAGCTGATGCTAAAGCGCGGGCGATTATCGCGTTTCTCGCGGGCATTGAGATCGTCGATGGTTTCAGTAAGCAGGCGCTGTATCTCTGTCATTTATAACCTTCATGAATTTTGCAAAATACAGGGGATCTGCCCATTTTAGGGGAGTGGTTTAGCGGAAAAAAGTAACAGTTATGCGGGGAAAAAGCATAACAGTTACTCATTTTCAGTTTTACAGTGTTTTGATGATTTTGGCAGGGTTGCCGCCCACGACCACGTTAGCAGGCACGTCTTTTGTGACAACGGCGCCAGAGGCCACCACCACATTATCACCAATGGTAACGCCAGGGTTGATCACCGCTCGTCCACCAATCCAGACATTATGGCCGATGGTGACGGGTTTACCTAATTCCAGGCCGCTGTTGCGTTCGGTTGCGTCCAGTGGATGCGTGGCGGTGTAAATATGCACGCCAGGCGCCAGCATACAATTGTCACCGATGATAATGGGGCACACATCCAGCATCACGCAATCAAAGTTCGCGTAAAACCCTTTGCCGAGATAAATGTTGTAGCCGTAATCGCACCGAAAGGTAGGCTCAATATACGCGCCTTCGCTTTGCCCTAATAAATCGTTTAGCAAAGCCTGACGCTCAGATTTCGCATCAGGTTCAGTGTGATTGTAGCGGTGAATCAGATGGCGCGCCTGAAGGCGCTCTGCCCGTAGGGTCTCGTCCGAAGGGCGGTAAAGCTCTCCGGCGATCATTTTTTGTTTTTCTTCACTCATGGAATGCCTCACTGGAATGATACGCTCGGTATCAGCGTAAATAACCTCATCCAGAAAGGGAACGTTCCCGATAAGTTGATGTGATCAAAGTCACAGCATAAATGCCGACGCGCACGTTTGAAACGGTGGACCTGCCTTTCACGCAGGGATCGTAAATCGAAAGGTGAATTCAGCGTAAGAAGATAACGGTAGTGCCTCTAAAACAAGCCTGAAATTAACGGACAAATTTCCATACAGACACCGGGATTTTGTCATACAGTTTATTCATGGTTAGCTCGGCAAGACGATGATCTGCGGCTGAATAAAATACAGCCAGTTCATGATCGGGCAGCTCATATTTATTTTTTTCAATAACACGTTCAAGCGTGTCGAGTGACTGACAGCGACGCAAACGCATCAAATAATCTGTCTTAGTTAATGGTTTATCAGACATAAATTCACCTTAGTATTTGTAATAATTTTAACAGGAATGACTTACCGGATTAGCTCTGCTGACGTTGTTGAAACAACGGAATAGCCGATTTCCTGATTTACGCCATTTTTGCAAGTCTTGCGTGTTAATGCCATAACTACTGAACAACATAAAGGTGTCGTCCAGATATTCATCAATTTGCTCAATCAGCTTATTATCTTCATTGTACTTAATTTTATAATTAAGTGCGAAGGTTGCGATATGCTCTATCAGCTCATTAAGCTGTAAGTTGATTGCAGAGGTCGGATCATTAACCCAGCCATGGTTGCTTTCATCAAGATTGGCGAGGCAGTCATGGTACAAGGATTCGCAGAGAAATTTCAACTGCGCGATATCATGCCTTTTTGGCGAGTACTCGTCCATAGCGCATCCCCTTTTGAGTGATTCTTTACTCACCGAGCTTCAACGTCGGGATGGATACAACTAGCGTAGCCTTTACGGGTACAGTTCTCCTGATGTCTTTAACTATAATCTACTCGGATCAAAATTTCATCGCGCTATTACGAAAAATTACAATTAACCTCGTAATGGAGAAAGTTAAATGAATGCTTACGGTTGGCAGGGTAAATACTTCCTTAATCGGCATTGGCATTTTTAATGCTATCTTAAGATTCATCACGTTACCCAGCCCTTGCGTATGAAGTCTGGATCTGTACACATCGACCTTACTTAATCCACCAGGAATAATCTTAATAATCCTGAAATGGGATCCAATTAAATTACTCGGAGTGTATGGCTTAATTTCGCTATTAAATAGGATATGCCTTATTACGTTGGCAGAAAATAAATGAACTGACAATAAGCGTAATTTATGATTTTACGGAAAAGAAAAAGGCCGCTATTGCGGCCTTTTTATCAGGTGAAACCGGTATCAGTGATGTTCTACTGAGTGGCTGTGTTCAACGTCTTCATTCTTGCGGCTGAAGCGGCGGCGAACCACCACAAAGAACACAGGAACGAAGAAGATAGCCAGTACGGTTGCGGTAATCATACCGCCCATTACGCCTGTACCTACGGCGTTCTGTGCGCCAGAGCCTGCACCGGTGCTGATAACCAGCGGCATTACCCCAAGGATAAACGCCAATGATGTCATCAGGATTGGGCGCAGACGCATACGTACCGCTTCCAGCGTCGCTTCAATCAGACCTTTACCCTCTTTATCCATCAGATCTTTGGCGAATTCCACGATAAGTATCGCGTTCTTCGCCGACAAGCCAATGGTTGTGAGGAGGCCCACCTGGAAGTAAACGTCGTTTGTCAGTCCACGGAACGTCGCGGCCAGCAGCGCACCGATAACCCCCAGCGGAACAACCAGCATAACGGAGAATGGAATCGACCAGCTCTCGTACAATGCTGCCAGACACAGGAACACCACAATCAGTGAAATGGCGTACAGGGCAGGGGCCTGGTTGCCCGACAGACGTTCCTGATAAGACATTCCCGTCCAGTCGTAGCCGATACCCGAAGGCAGCTTGCTGGCGAGTTCTTCCATCAGGTTCATCGCTTCACCTGTACTTTTACCTGGCGTGGCCTGGCCCAAGATTTCCATCGATGGCAAGCCGTTGTAACGTTCCAGACGCGGCGAACCGTATTCCCAATGCGAGGTTGAGAAGGCGGAGAACGGCACCATCTGACCATCGCTACCGCGCACGTACCAGTTGTTGATATCGTTCGGCAACATACGGTACTGCGCTTCAGACATGATGTAGACTTTCTTCACACGACCACGGTCGATGAAGTCGTTCACATAGCTACCGCCCCAGGCTGCGCCCAGTGTGGTATTGATGTCACTGATAGAAACGCCCAGCGCCTGTGCTTTTTCCTGATCGATGTCGATCTTGTACTGCGGTGTATCTTCCAGGCCGTTGGGACGCACACCGGCCAACAGGTCAGGGTGTTTCGCCACTTCCCCGAGCAGTTGGTTACGTGCCTGAGTCAGTTTTTCGTGACCCAGACCGCCCTGATCGACGAGCTGGAAGTCAAAGCCCGTTGCGGTACCCAGTTCCACGATCGCTGGCAGGTTAAAGGCGAACACCATCGCATCTTTAATCTGTGAGAACGTGCCCATTGCACGGCCGGTAATCGCTTCAACTTTGTTTTCATCGCCCGAACGTTCAGACCAGTCTTTCAACGAGACAAACGCAATACCGGTGTTTTGACCACGACCCGCAAAGCCAAAGCCGTTAACCGCAAACACCGATTCAACGTTCGCTTTTTCTTTGGTCAGGTAGTAATCGGTCACTTCATCCAGCACTTTCTGCGTACGCTCTTGCGATGCACCCGCAGGAAGCTGCGCCATCGTCAGGAATACGCCCTGATCTTCATCCGGCAAGAAGGAGCTTGGCAGACGAACGAACAGGAACGCCATACCCACGACGATGATGATGTAGAGCAGCAAATAACGACCGGTGCTGCGCAGAATCCCGCCGATACTGTCGGTGTAGTGATTCGTGCTCTTATCGAACATGCGGTTGAACCAGCCGAAGAACCCTTTCTTGTTCTCACCGTGATCGCCTTTGGCGATAGGTTTTAGCATGGTTGCACAAAGCGCTGGCGTCAGAATCAATGCTACCAGTACCGACAGCGCCATCGCAGAAACGATGGTGATGGAGAACTGACGGTAAATCGCACCGGTCGAGCCACCAAAGAAGGCCATCGGGATAAATACTGCTGACAGTACCATCGCGATACCCACCAGTGCGCCCTGGATCTGGCCCATGGATTTACGGGTGGCTTCTTTTGGCGGAAGTCCCTCTTCGGCCATCACACGCTCGACGTTTTCGACCACCACGATGGCGTCATCGACGAGCAAGCCTATCGCCAACACCATCCCGAACATTGTGAGGGTGTTTATCGAATATCCGAAGATCGACAGGATGGCAAAGGTGCCTAACAGAACAACCGGTACGGCGATGGTTGGAATCAACGTCGCGCGGAAGTTTTGCAGGAACAAATACATGACCAGGAAGACCAGAATGATCGCTTCAACCAGCGTTTTTACCACTTCGTGAATGGAGATTTTCACGAATGGGGTCGTATCATACGGGTAAACGATTTTCAGGCCTGATGGGAAGAACGGTTCCATTTTCTTCAGTTCAGCACGAATCGCCGTGGCGGTATCCAGGGCGTTTGCGCCGGTTGCCAGCTTAATACCCAGACCGGATGCCGGCTGACCATTAAATTTCGCAATAACGTCGTAGTTCTCACCACCCAGTTCTACCTTCGCCACATCGCGCAGGCGAACCTGTGAACCGTCCTGATTCACTTTCAGCAGAATTTTACTGAACTCATCCGCGGAGGTTAAACGGGTTTGCGCGATGATGGAGGCGTTAAGCTGCTGGCCTTTCACCGGCGGTGTACCGCCTAACTGACCGGCTGCAACCTGGGCGTTCTGCGCTTTAATGGCGGCAATCACGTCGACCGGCGTAAGCTGGAAGTTGTTCAGTTTGTTCGGGTCCATCCAGATACGCATCGCGTATTGGGAACCAAACAGCTGCACGTCACCAACACCGGAAGTACGGCTGATCGCGTCCTTCATGTTGGCACCCACGTAGTCGGAAATATCCTCCTGCGTCATCGTGCCATTGGTGTTGATCACGCCGACAACCATCAGGAAGCTACTGGACGATTTCTCGACACTCACGCCCTGCTGCTGGACTTCTTGCGGCAGTAACGGCATGGCCAGCTGCAGTTTGTTCTGCACCTGAACCTGCGCGATATCCGCATCGGTACCAGACTCGAAGGTCAGGGTGATTTGAACCGTACCGGTGGAGTCACTGTTGGAGGACATGTACATCAGGTTATCGATACCGTTCATGTTCTGTTCGATAACCTGTGTCACGGTGTCCTGCACCGTTTTCGCATCAGCGCCAGGGTAGACGGCGGAGATCGAAACTGCTGGCGGCGCAATCGTTGGATATTGCGCGACAGGCAGCTTCAGGATCGCCAGTCCCCCTGCAAGCATGATAATGATGGCGATCACCCACGCGAATATGGGGCGATCGATAAAGAAATTAGGCATGTCTTAACGGCTCCTGTTTAAGTTAAGACTTGGTTTGTTCTGACTGGCCACCGGCTGCGGCTTGTTGTTTCTCGTCAGATTTGACTTCCTGAGCCTTCACTTGCGCACCAGGTCGTACTTTTTGCAAACCAGTAATAATTACGCGATCGCCATCTTTCAAACCTTCGGTCACCAGCCATTTATCGCCAATCGCCTGCGTTGCAGTGATTTGACGCATCTCGACTTTGTCATCAGCACCGACAACCATTGCGCTGGCATCGCCACGTGGCGTACGCGTTACGCCCTGCTGCGGTACCAGAAGTGCGGTTGGGTTAATCCCTTCTTCAAGACGGGCACGCACGAACATACCTGGCAACAGCGTGTGGTCAGGGTTCGGGAAAATGGCACGTAAGGTGATGGAGCCTGTGGTCTGATCGACGGTCACGTCAGAGAATTCCAGCGTCCCTTCCTGGGCGAACTTGCTGCCATCATTGGTCACGAGTTCCACTTTGGCTTTGCCGTTCTCTTGCTTCAGTGCACCACTCGCCAGCTCTTTCTGCAGACGCAGGAAATCGTTGCTGGATTGCGTGACGTCAACATAGATCGGATCAAGCTGCTGGACAGTCGCCAGCGCGGTCGCTTGACCGTTCTGAACCAATGCGCCTTCAGTGACGGAGGACTTACCAATACGACCACTGATAGGAGAGGTCACTTTGGTGTACGCCAGGTTAATGCGGGCAGTTTCGACAGCGGCCTTTGCGGCAACAACCGCAGCGTTAGCTTGTTGGGAATCTGCCTGCGCAGTGTCATAGTCCTGTTGACTGATGTATTGCGTACCGAGCAGTTTCTTATAACGATTTAGCGTGACCTGAGAAATTCGGGCTGCAGCTTCTGCTTTTGCCAAATCGCCTTTTGCGCTTTCGTAAGCAGCCTGATAGGTTGCCGGATCAATCTGATACAGAGACTCACCTGCTTTTACATCACCACCCTCGATGAAGTTACGTTTCAGGATAATCCCGTTCACCTGAGGACGAACTTCCGCAACGCGGTAAGCGCTTGTACGGCCTGGTAATTCTGTTGTGATTTGCAGAGGTTCGGTTTTAAGCGTCACGACACCGACTTCGGGTGCCTGCTGCGCTCCTTGTTGAGCCTGTTTCTCATCACATCCTGTAAGCGCTAAGCCGCCTGAGAGCATCAGAACGATCGCCAGAGGCGTTAACCCTCTGTTTTTGTTCATATGTAAACCTCGAGTGTCCGATTTCAAATTGATCAATGGATCAAAAGTCCGCAAACCCATTGCTGCGTTTATATTATCGTCGTGCTATGTTACATACATTCATAAATGTATGTAAATCTGACTACTGTAAATTCACTCACGTATGGCACGAAAAACCAAACAACAAGCGCTTGAAACTCGACAACACATTCTTGATGTGGCGTTGCGTCTGTTTTCAAAGCAGGGCGTGTCATCAACCTCGCTGGCGCAGATTGCTCAGGCCGCGGGTGTCACGCGGGGAGCGATTTACTGGCATTTCAAAAATAAGTCAGACTTGTTTAGCGAAATCTGGGAGTTGTCAGAATCTAGTATTGCCGATCTTGAGACTGAGTATCGGGCAAAATTCCCCGACGATCCACTCTCAGTTTTGAGAGAAATACTGGTATATGTTCTTGAAGCGACGGTCATTGAAGAACGACGCCGCCTGATGATGGAAATCATCTTCCATAAATGTGAGTTTGTCGGTGAAATGGAAAGCGCGCAACAGGCACAAAGAAGCCTGTGTCTGGAGAGCTACGACCGCATCGAGTATACCCTGAACCAGTGCATTCAGGCGAAAATGTTGCCTGCCGATCTCCTGACCCGTCGGACGGCCATTCTGATGCGTGCCTATATTTCCGGTCTGATGGAAAATTGGCTTTTTTCTCCGCAGTCGTTTGACCTAAAAAATGAAGCGCGCAGTTACGTCGCGATTTTACTCGAGATGTGCCAGTTCAGCCCAACGCTTCGCGCCGGTTCCCACAACCCTCAGCTTTAATCCCCCCAGGAATTTTCCTGGAGCGTGGCGTTCTCGCTATTCTGCAACTTGTGCGCATGATATTCTTCGCACCTGGCTATTTTTGGTCATCTTCTCACAGCAAACTCATAACTATGTTGCACTATTCTCGCTTGCAAAACCCTGTTTTTGCCTTAATTTTCTCCGTGCTGATTTTCATGATGGCCGCGCCTGCCGCTTGGGCGCGTGCTGAAAATAGCACCGACCTCCCGGCGCGTGCGGATGTTCAGTCGCAGGTGGACGCGCTCAACAAACAAAAAGACCTCACGCCACAGGATAAACTCGTCCTCGCCGATCTGACGGAAACGCTGGAGACGCTGGATAAAATCGAGCGCGTGAAGACGGAAACCACGCAACTGCGTCAGAAAGTGGCCGAAGCGCCGGCGAAAATGCGTCAGGCTACCGCATCGCTTAGCGCATTGAGCGATGTGGATAATGACGATGAAACCCGCAAAACGCTGACGACACTCTCGCTGCGCCAGCTTGAATCGCGAGTGACGCAACTGCTTGAGGATTTACAAACCGGGCAGAGCGATCTCGCGACGTACAACAGCCAACTGGTCTCCCTGCAAACGCAGCCGGAACGCGTACAGAACGCGATGTACAGCGCCTCGCAACAGCTTCAGCAAATTCGTAACCGCCTGAACGGGACGACGCTGGGAGAGGGCGCACTGCGTCCCACTCAACAAACGCTGCTGCTGGCGCAGCAAACGCTGCTCAATGCGCAAATTGACCAGCAGCGTAAAAGTCTGGAAGGCAATACCGTTTTGCAGGATACCCTGCAAAAACAACGTGATTATGTCACTGCGAATATTAATCGTCTGGAGCACCAGCTACAGCTCTTGCAGGAAGCGCTGAACAGCAAACGCCTGACGATCACTGAAAAAACCGCGCAGGAAGCGGTCTCCCCGGACGAAACCACGCGCATCCAGACGAATCCTTTGGTGAAGCAAGAGCTTGATGTTAACCATCAGCTTAGCCAGCGCCTGATTCAGGCGACGGAGAGCGGGAACTCGCTGGTTCAGCAAAATATTAAAGTTAAAAACTGGCTGGATCGCGCGCTGCAGGCCGAACGTAACATCAAAGAACAGATTGCAGTGCTGAAGGGCAGTCTGCTGTTATCGCGCATTCTCTATCAGCAACAGCAGACGCTGCCTTCTGCCGATGAGCTGGAAGACATGACGAATCGTATTGCCGATTTGCGTCTTGAGCAGTTCGAAGTCAACCAGCAGCGCGATGCGCTTTTCCAGAGCGACGCTTTTGTCGCGAAAGTGGAAGAGGGCCACTCCAGCGAAGTGAATGACGAGGTGCATGACGCGCTGGTGCAGGTGGTGGATATGCGCCGTGAGCTGCTGGACAAGCTCAACACACAGCTGGGTAATCAGCTGATGATGGCGATTAACCTGCAAATTAACCAGCAGCAGCTGGTGAGCGTATCGAAAAGTCTGCAGGAAATTCTGACACAGCAAATTTTCTGGGTGAACAGCAATAAACCGATGGACTGGGACTGGTTTAAATCTTTCCCCGAAACGCTGAAATCCCAGATCAAGAGCATGAAAATTACCGTGAACTGGGAGAAAGCCTGGCCTGCGGTGATGATTGCCTTCCTCGCGGGTTTGCCGTTGTTATTGATCGCGGGCCTGATTCGCTGGCGTCTCGGCTGGCTGAGAAAATATCAGGAGAAGCTGGCGGACGAAGTGGGGCAACTGCGTAATGACAGCCAGCTCCACACGCCAAAAGCGATCCTTATCGATCTGATCCGTGCGATGCCGATCTGCCTTGTGATTCTGGCCGTTGGCCTGATTCTGCTGACCATGCAGCTCAACATCAGCGATCTGCTGTGGGCATTCAGTAAAAAGCTGGCACTGTTCTGGTTGGTATTTGGCTTGTGCTGGAAAGTGCTGGAAAAAGATGGCGTGGCAGTGCGTCACTTCAATATGCCTGAGCAGCTAACCAGCCATTGGCGTCGCCAGATTGTGCGCGTGAGTCTGGCACTGCTGCCGCTGCATTTCTGGTCTGTCGTGGCTGAGCTTTCCCCGCTGCATCTGATGGATGATGTGCTTGGCCAGCTTGCCATTTTCCTCAACCTGCTGCTGATTGCCGTGCTGATGTGGCCGATGTGCCGCGACAGCTGGCGTGATAAAGAGTCGCACAATATGCGGCTGATCACCGTTACCGTGCTGGCGGTCATTCCGCTGGCGCTGATGGTGCTCACCGCGACGGGCTATTTCTATACCACGCTGCGCCTGTCAGGCCGCTGGATTGAAACGGTTTATCTGGTGATCCTGTGGAACCTGTTGCATCAGACGGTGCTGCGTGGCCTGAGCGTTGCGGCGCGCCGTATCGCCTATCGTCGTGCGCTGGCGCGTCGTCAGAACATGGTGAAAGAGGGCGCGGAAGGGGCGGAGCCGCAGGAGGAGCCGACCATTGCGCTCGAACAGGTTAACCAGCAGACGTTGCGTATCACCATGCTGGTGATGGTGGCGCTGTTTGGCGTGGTGTTCTGGGCGATTTGGTCAGACTTGATCACCGTGTTCGCCTATCTCGACAGCATCACTCTGTGGCAATACAACGGCACCGAAGCCGGTGCGGCGGTGATGAAAAGCGTAACCATGGGTAGCCTGCTGTTTGCGCTGGTTTCTTCGATGGTCGCGTGGGCGCTGATCCGCAACTTGCCGGGCTTGCTGGAAGTGCTGGTGCTCTCGCGTCTGAACATGCGTCAGGGGTCGTCGTACGCCATCACCACCATTCTGAACTACGTGATTCTGGTCGCGGGAGCAATGACCGTCTTCGGATCGCTTGGCGTCTCGTGGGATAAACTTCAGTGGCTGGCCGCCGCGCTCTCCGTCGGTCTCGGTTTTGGCTTGCAGGAGATCTTCGGTAACTTCGTTTCCGGTCTGATTATCCTGTTCGAGCGCCCGGTGCGTATCGGCGACACCGTAACCATCGGAACCTTCTCCGGTACGGTCAGCAAGATCCGCATTCGTGCGACCACCATTACCGATTTCGATCGCAAAGAGGTGATCATCCCGAACAAGGCGTTTGTGACCGAGCGTCTGATCAACTGGTCGCTTTCCGACACCATTACGCGCGTGGTGATCCGTCTCGGCGTGGCGTACGGTTCCGATCTTGAGAGAGTGAAAGAGGTTCTGCTGCAGGCGGCGATGGAGCATCCAAAAGTGATGCACGATCCGGCTCCGGCGGTGTTCTTCACCACCTTTGGCCCAAGCACGTTGGATCACGAACTGCGTTTATATGTGCGTGAACTGCGCGATCGCAGCTATGCGGTGGATGAGCTTAACCGCACCATCGACCGCCTGTGCCGCGAAAATGGCATTAATATCGCTTTCAACCAGCTTGAAGTTCATCTGCGCAATGAGAAAGGTGATGAGCATACGGAAGTGAAGCGCGAAATGAAGGGCGACGACCCAACGCCAGCCTGATTTTTCCCTGCTTGAACGCTGGCTTGATTCTGGCAAATGGGTTTGATTACATCCCCTCTCCCCGTGGGAGAGGGGTAGGGTGAGGGCTTCCAGCCTTCACCTTGCTTTCAAAATCCCGCGTTACAATGTCCAGCGCTTTCAGCACCGTTTCGGGCGAAAGATCGTGATTTTCCAGCAGCATAATCAAATCGACGGCCAATTTGACCTCATCAGGTGCGTTTTCCAGCGACATTTTTCTCTCCATTAACGGGTCATACGCGCAATCACGCGTTCGATCTCTTCCAGTGCCTGACGACAACGGGTGATACGGCCTTCCAGCGCGCTGACTTCACGGATTAAGCGCTGCTGATCGTCCAGCGTTTCGGCGGATTCTAGCTGCTTTTCTCGATCCCGTTTCATCTCAAACAGCCGGCGCTCAAAATCCTGATGCTCAAGACGCTTGCGCTGCCATTTTCCTGTGCCGGACGATGCGCTGTCCCAGGCGCGCAGCGGCCATGCGGTAATCTCGCGATGCAGAGCGGTGATTTGCTCGGTCAGATGCCCCGCAAGCCACGCCACCTGCTCCGGCTGCGCCTGCTTAACGGCGCGCTGCAGCTCCTCAAAGTGAGCCTGCGCTTCATCAAGATAATCTTTCATCAGCGTGCTGCGGGTGCGGAATAACTGCCTGTCAAAGCGGGGTTTCAGCGTCGCGTGCTGCATCAGCGGTGAGGCCTGCGCACGCAGGGCGATCAGCTGATTTTGCAGGGTTTCCAAAAGCAAGGCTGTTTTCAATCCGCTCTCCAGTGGTAAAGTAGCCGTTCAGTTTGATAACGATTCGCATTATGAAGCGTACTATTTTAATCATCATTGGCTGGCTTGCGGTAGTGCTTGGCACGTTGGGCGTGGTTTTACCGCTTCTGCCGACCACGCCGTTTATTCTGCTGGCGGCCTGGTGTTTTGCCCGCTCGTCGCCGCGATTCCACCAATGGCTCCTGTATCGCTCGTGGTTTGGCGGCTATCTGCGCCACTGGCAACAATACCGGGCGATGCCGCCTGGGGCAAAGCCTCGCGCCATTGCGGTGATCCTCATTACCTTTGCCATTTCATTGTGGCTGGTCAAAATGATGTGGGTACGCATTCTGCTGCTGGTGATTCTTTCCTGCCTGCTTTTCTTTATGTGGCGAATTCCCGTGGTTGACGAAAAACAACAAAAGCACTGAAGAGCGCCGATCGCTGTTGCAATTATCCCGCGCAGCCAGTAAATTCGACCGTTTTCGAGCACAGGTGCGCCTGGTCAAAGGTTAATCAATTGTAACGTTGACCGGACTTTTATGCGCGCCGTGGGTAACACCGTTTTTAACCAGGCATACATTTATGACCGCAACTGCGCAGCAGCTTGAATATCTGAAAAACAGCATCAAAAGCATCCAGGATTATCCGAAGCCTGGCATTCTTTTCCGTGATGTCACCAGCTTGCTGGAAGACCCGAAAGCGTACGCTCTCAGCATTGAACTGCTGGTTGAGCGTTACAAAAACGCCGGGATCACCAAAGTAGTAGGAACAGAAGCGCGTGGCTTCCTGTTTGGCGCACCGGTTGCGCTGGCGATGGGCGTGGGCTTTGTACCGGTACGTAAACCGCGTAAATTGCCACGTGAAACCATTGCTGAAAGTTATGAGCTGGAATACGGCACCGATCAGCTGGAAATCCATGTTGATGCGATTAAACCCGGCGATAAAGTGCTGGTTGTCGACGATCTGCTGGCAACGGGCGGCACGATTGAAGCAACCGTGAAACTGATCCGCCGTCTGGGCGGTGAAGTGACCGACGCAGCGTTTATCATCAATCTGTTCGATCTGGGTGGCGAACAGCGCCTGGAAAAACAGGGCATCACCAGCTACAGTCTCGTTCCTTTCCCGGGTCATTAATCCCGACTCCCGCAACCTCGCCCAACGGGTGAGGTTGTGTTAGCATGACCCCCCTGAATTCCACCTTCCAGCGTTGCAGAGCCTGCCCATGAGTTATCAGGTGTTAGCCCGAAAATGGCGACCCCAAACCTTCGCTGACGTTGTCGGCCAGGAACATGTGCTGACCGCCCTGGCGAACGGTTTGTCGCTAGGACGTATTCATCACGCGTATCTATTCTCCGGCACGCGCGGCGTCGGCAAAACGTCTATTGCCCGTTTGCTGGCAAAAGGCCTCAACTGCGAAACCGGGATCACCGCCACACCGTGCGGCGTGTGTGATAACTGTCGTGAAATCGAGCAGGGGCGTTTTGTCGATCTGATTGAGATCGATGCCGCGTCGCGCACAAAAGTCGAAGACACCCGCGATCTGCTGGATAACGTGCAGTACGCCCCGGCGCGTGGCCGCTTCAAGGTCTATCTGATCGATGAAGTCCACATGCTGTCGCGCCACAGCTTTAACGCCCTGCTGAAAACGCTGGAAGAGCCGCCATCGCATGTCAAATTCCTGCTGGCGACGACCGATCCGCAAAAGCTGCCGGTCACGATTCTGTCGCGCTGCCTGCAGTTCCATCTGAAGGCGCTGGACGTCGAACAGATCCGCGCGCAGCTCGAACATATTCTTGACGAAGAAAAAATCGTCCACGAACCGCGTGCGCTGCAACTGCTGGCGCGTGCCGCAGACGGTAGCTTGCGTGATGCGTTAAGCCTCACCGATCAGGCCATTGCCAGCGGTGACGGCCAGCTTTCTACGGTCGCGGTCAGCACGATGCTCGGCACGCTCGACGACGATCAGGCGCTGTCGCTGGTGGAAGCCGTGATCGAGGCGAACGGCGAACGCGTGATGTCGCTGGTCAACGCCGCGGCGTCTCGCGGCGTGGAGTGGGAAGCGCTGCTGGTGGAAATGCTCGCTTTGCTGCACCGCGTGGCCATGTTGCAGCTTTCACCTGCCGCTATCGGCGCAGATATGGCCGCGATAGAACAGCGGATGCGCGAACTTGCGCGCATCGTTCCGCCTACCGACGTTCAGCTTTACTATCAGACGCTGCTGATCGGTCGCAAAGAGCTGCCGTTTGCGCCGGACCGCCGTATGGGCGTTGAAATGACGCTTTTGCGCGCGCTGGCGTTCCATCCGCGCAAGCCGTTGCCCGAGCCTGAAGTGACGCAACAATCCTTTGCTCCGGTCGCGCCGACCGCCGTGTTGACGCCACCGCAGGTGCCGCACGATCCTGCGCCACCACCCCGGCAGGACGTCTCGCTGCCGGATGCCACCAGTTCGGTGCTCGCCGCCCGCAATCAGCTACAGCGCGCGCAGGGAGCAACCAAGCCAAAAAAGAGTGAACCGGCAGCGCCAGGAAGAGCGCGGCCGGTTAATAACGCCGCACTCGAACGACTCGCCTCGGTAACGGAGCGTGTGCAATCGCGCCCCGCATCCAGCGCAGCTGAAGTCAAAGCCCCGGCGAAGAAAGAGGCTTACCGCTGGAAATCGACCAACACCGCAGTAGAGGTGAAAGTCGACGTTGCCACGCCGAAAGCGCTCAAAAAAGCGCTCGAGCATGAGAAGACGCCAGAGCTGTCAGCAAAGCTTGCCGAAGAGTCGCTTGAGCGTGATGCCTGGGCCGCGGAGGTCAGTAAATTGCAGTTGCCGAAGCTGGTGGAACAGGTTGCGCTGAATGCCTGGAAAGAGCAGGACGGAAATCATATCCGCCTGCACCTGCGTCCGAGTCAGCGGCACCTCAATTCCCCGTCAGCGCACAAGGTGTTGACGGAGGCGCTCGCCACATTGCACGGTGCACCGGTTGAATTGACTATCATTGAAGATGATAATCCCGAGATGCGAACGCCGCTGGAGTGGCGACAGGCCATTTATGAAGAGAAGCTTGCGCAGGCGCGCGAGTCGATTATTGCGGATAACAACATCCAGACTCTGCGTCGTTTCTTCGACGCTGACCTGGATGAAGAAAGTATTCGCCCCCTTTGATCGTGAGTCTGACTTACGGTTTTAATCGTTAAACGTGAAAGAGAGAGAAGCCTATGTTTGGTGGAAAAGGCGGTCTGGGTGGCCTGATGAAGCAGGCTCAGCAGATGCAGGAAAAAATGCAGAAGGCACAGGAAGAGATCGCCCAGCTGGAAGTCACGGGTGAATCTGGTGCTGGTCTGGTGAAAGTCACCATTAACGGCGCGCACAACTGCCGCCGCGTGGAGATCGATCCAAGCCTGCTCGAAGACGACAAAGACATGCTGGAAGATCTGGTCGCTGCTGCATTTAACGATGCTGCGCGCCGTATCGACGAAACGCAGAAAGAGAAAATGGCTTCTGTTTCCAGCGGTATGCAACTGCCGCCGGGCTTCAAGATGCCGTTCTGATGCAAACCAGTCCGCTGCTCACGCAGTTAATGGAAGCGCTGCGCTGCTTACCGGGCGTCGGCCCAAAGTCAGCACAGCGCATGGCGTTTACGCTGTTACAGCGCGACCGCAGCGGCGGGATGCGCCTGGCGCAGGCACTGACCCGCGCCATGTCAGAAATTGGTCACTGTGCGGATTGCCGTACGTTTACCGAGCAGGATGTGTGCAATATCTGCACCAATCCGCGTCGTCAGGAAAACGGTCAGATTTGCGTGGTGGAGAGTCCAGCGGATATCTACGCCATTGAGCAAACCGGGCAGTTTTCGGGCCGTTATTTCGTGCTGATGGGACATCTGTCTCCACTGGATGGGATTGGCCCGGATGATATCGGTCTGGATCGTCTTGAACAGCGTCTTGAATCCGAGACGCTCACCGAGGTGATTCTCGCCACTAACCCCACGGTGGAAGGCGAGGCGACAGCGAACTATATCGGTGAGTTGTGCGCACAGTATGGCGTGAGCGCCAGCCGAATCGCCCACGGCGTGCCGGTCGGCGGTGAGCTGGAAATGGTGGACGGCACCACGCTGTCCCACTCTTTAGCGGGTCGTCATAAGCTTGTTTTCTGACCAAACGGAGGTCGCATTTGTGGCCTCCGCTTGAAATATTCTCTTCTTATCCCCATCTCTCCCTCAACGCTTTGTACCCGTCATATTTTTACGTTACAGGTGCGTTGGCTGCGTTCGTTCATCCCAGTCACTTACTTAGGTAAGCTCCCGGGGATTCTCTGACTTGCCGCCTTCCTGCAACGCGAATTATTTAGGGTATCCACTTCATTAAATGGCATTGTTGAGGTCGATTGAATATGAAAGGACAAGAAACCCGTGGTTTCCAGTCAGAGGTCAAACAGCTTCTGCATCTGATGATCCATTCCCTGTATTCCAATAAAGAAATCTTCCTGCGCGAACTGATTTCCAACGCCTCGGATGCGGCGGACAAGCTGCGTTTTCGCGCGTTGTCCAACCCGGATCTGTATGAAGGCGACGGCGAACTGCGCGTGCGCGTCTCTTTCGATAAAGACAAACGCACCCTGACTATCGCTGATAACGGTATCGGTATGAATCGCGACGAGGTGATCGATCATCTCGGTACGATTGCTAAATCTGGCACCAAATCCTTCCTCGAATCCATGGGTTCCGATCAGGCGAAAGACAGCCAGCTGATCGGCCAGTTCGGCGTGGGCTTCTACTCTGCATTTATCGTGGCGGATAAAGTCACCGTCCGCACCCGCGCGGCGGGCGACAGCGCTGAAAACGGCGTATTCTGGGAATCTCATGGCGAAGGTGAATACACCGTTGATGACATCACCAAAGCCGATCGTGGTACCGAAATCACCCTGCACCTGCGTGAGGGCGAGGACGATTTCCTGAATGACTGGCGCGTGCGCTCGATCATCAGCAAATACTCCGATCACATTGCACTGCCGGTCGAGATTGAAAAAACCGAAGAGGTCGACGGTGAAACCGTGGTCTCCTGGGAGAAAATCAACAAGGCGCAGGCGCTGTGGACGCGTAACAAGTCTGAAATTAAAGACGACGAATACAACGAATTCTATAAGCACATCGCCCACGACTTTACCGATCCGCTGACCTGGAGCCACAACCGTGTGGAAGGTAAGCAGGAATACACCAGCCTGCTGTATATCCCGGCGCAGGCGCCGTGGGATATGTGGAACCGCGATCACAAGCACGGTCTGAAACTGTACGTACAGCGCGTGTTCATCATGGACGACGCTGAACAGTTCATGCCGAATTACCTGCGCTTTACCCGTGGTCTGATTGATTCCAACGATCTGCCGCTGAACGTCTCGCGTGAAATCCTGCAGGACAGCACCGTGACGCGCAACCTGCGTAACGCGCTGACCAAACGTACGCTGCAGATGCTGGAAAAACTGGCGAAAGACGACGCGGAAAAATACCAGACCTTCTGGAAACAGTTCGGCCTGGTGCTGAAAGAAGGCCCAGCGGAAGATTCGGGTAACGTAGAATCTATCGCGAAGCTGCTGCGCTTTGCCTCTACGCACACCGACTCTTCCGAGCAGACCGTGTCGCTCGAAGATTACGTGTCTCGTATGAAAGACGGGCAGGAGAAGATCTACTACATCACCGCTGACAGCTACGCTGCCGCGAAGAGCAGCCCGCATCTGGAGCTGCTGCGTAAGAAAGGCATCGAAGTGCTGCTGCTTTCCGATCGCATTGATGAGTGGATGATGAACTACCTGACCGAGTTCGACGGTAAAGCGTTCCAGTCCGTGGCGAAAGCGGACGAATCCATCGATAAACTGGCGGATGACGTGGACGAAACCGCGAAAGAAGCCGAGAAAGCGCTGGAGCCGTTCGTTGAGCGCGTGAAAACGCTGCTGGGCGATCGCGTTAAAGAGGTGCGTTTCACCCATCGTTTGACCGACACGCCGGCAATCGTCACCACTGAAGCCGACGAAATGGGCACGCAGATGGCGAAACTGTTCGCTGCTGCCGGCCAGGCGATGCCAGAAGTGAAATACATCTTCGAGCTGAACCCGGATCACCCGCTGGTTAAACGCGCGGCAGACACGCAGGATGAAACTCGTTTTGCCGAGTGGGTTGAGCTGCTGCTGGATCAGTCCCTGCTGGCTGAGCGCGGTACGCTGGAAGATCCAAACCAGTTCATCAAGCGCGTGAATGCGTTGCTGCTGGCGTAATTAACCGCACCTCCCCTGGTCTTCTCCCTCTCATGTGGGAGAGGACCAGGGTGAGGGCTTCAGACCGCGCTCTCCCAAATAATCCCCCCGTTAACCGTTTCAGCCTCCCTGCCTTCCTTGAGCCATACCCGTTCTGATGGTATTGTTTAGCGCTTTTGAAAAATTGAACCAACTTTTGAGGGGATTTTCGCAATGCGTATTATTCTGCTTGGCGCTCCGGGCGCGGGTAAAGGAACTCAGGCTCAGTTCATCATGGAGAAATACGGTATTCCGCAAATCTCTACGGGTGACATGCTGCGTGCCGCTGTTAAATCTGGCTCCGAGCTGGGTAAAAAAGCGAAAGACATCATGGACGCTGGCAAACTGGTGACTGACGAACTGGTTATCGCCCTGGTAAAAGAACGCATCACTCAGGAAGATTGCCGTAACGGTTTCCTGCTGGACGGCTTCCCGCGTACCATTCCGCAGGCTGACGCCATGAAAGAAGCGGGTATCAACGTGGATTACGTTCTGGAATTTGCCGTTCCTGACGAGCTGATCGTTGATCGTATTATCGGTCGTCGCGTGCATGCTGCTTCTGGCCGCGTTTACCACATCAAATTCAACCCACCAAAGGTTGAAGGTAAAGATGACGTGACTGGCGAAGAGCTGACCACGCGTAAAGACGATCAGGAAGAGACCGTGCGTAAACGCCTGGTGGAATACCATCAGATGACCGCGCCGCTGATTGGCTACTACTCTAAAGAAGCGCAGGCGGGTAACACCCAATACGCGAAAGTTGACGGCACCAGGCCGGTCGCTGAAGTGCGTGCAGAGCTGGAAAAAATCCTCGGCTAATCACGCTCCTCTCACCCGGAGCTCTCTGGGTGAGAAATATTCTCACCAGTACCTATCGCAGCAATGGGTTCCGTTTACACGCTTTTCAGTTACAATCATCAGCCATTCAAATGGTTAAGAGGCGTGAATGAGTCAGGCGAAAACCGGCATCCTGCTTGCCAATCTGGGCACTCCAGAAGCACCCACTCCAGCGGCAGTTAAGCGTTACCTGCGACAGTTTTTAAGCGACACGCGCGTCGTCGATACCCCACGCGTCTTGTGGTGGCCGCTGCTGCGTGGCGTCATTCTGCCTATTCGCTCCCCACGCGTTGCCAAACTTTATCAGTCCGTGTGGATGGATGAGGGCTCTCCGCTGATGGTCTACAGCCGTCGTCAGGAGAGAGCGCTTGCCGCCCGATTGCCCGACATGCCCGTTGCACTCGGCATGAGCTATGGCAAACCGTCCCTGGAAAGTGCGGTCGAAAACCTGCTGTCACAGGACGTTGAGCATATTGTGGTGCTGGCACTGTATCCGCAATATTCCTGCTCAACGGTCGCTGCGGTTTGGGATGAGCTGGCGCGCATTCTCGCCACTCGTCGTCATATTCCCGGCATCACCTTTATCCGCGATTACGCTGATGATGAGATGTACATTGCGGCCCTGGTGAACCGCGCGCGCGCATCGTTCGCTAGGCACGGCGAGCCGGATCTGCTTTTACTCTCCTATCACGGGATTCCGCAGCGTTATGCCGACGAAGGCGATGACTATCCGCAGCGCTGTCGCGACACCACGCGCGAACTGGTTTCGGCTCTCGGCCTGCCACCGGAAAAAGTGATGATGACCTTCCAGTCTCGCTTTGGTCGCGAACCCTGGCTGACACCTTACACCGATGAAACCCTGAAAATGCTCGGTGAAAAGGGCGTGAAGCACGTTCAGGTGATGTCGCCTGGCTTTTCGGCGGACTGTCTGGAAACGCTGGAAGAGATCGCGGTGCAGAACCGGGAGTTTTTCCTCGAAGCTGGCGGCGAGAAGTACGAATACATTCCAGCTCTGAATGATTCGCCAGAGCATATCGAGATGATGGTTTCACTGGTAACGACGCGTCGATAATCGCGTATTGGGCCGGGTTTGTGCTACCATTTCCGGCCCATTAGTCACTCGTAGCCCTGAAAATGAAATTTCCCGGTAAGCGCAAATCCAAGCACTATTTCCCCGTCAACGCACGCGATCCCCTCCTGCAACAGATTCAGCCAGAAAATGAAACCAGCGCGGCGTGGGTGGTCGGTATCGATCAGACGCTGGTCGACATTGAAGCAAAAGTGGATGATGCGTTTGTCGCACGCTATGGGCTAAGTTCCGGCCATTCGCTGGTGATAGAAGATGATGTCGCTGAGGCGCTGTACCAGGAGCTGGTGCGCGAAAACCTGATCACCCATCAGTTTGCCGGTGGCACTATCGGGAACACTATGCACAACTATTCCGTGCTGGCGGATGACCGTTCGGTCCTGCTGGGCGTGATGTGCAGCAATATTGAAATCGGCGGCTATGCCTACCGCTATCTTTGCAACACCTCCAGCCGTACCGACCTGAACTATCTTCAGGGCGTTGACGGAGCGATTGGCCGCTGTTTTACGCTCATTAGCGATTCCGGCGAGCGCACGTTTGCCATCAGCCCAGGCCACATGAATAAGCTGCGCGCGGAGAGCATCCCGGAAGAGGTGATCGCGGGCGCGTCTGCACTGGTGTTGACCTCCTATCTGGTGCGTTGTAAGCCTGGCGAGCCGATGCCGGAAGCGACCATGCAGGCGATTGAATATGCGAAGAAATATAATGTCCCGGTGGTGTTGACGCTGGGGACTAAATTCGTGATCGCTGATAACCCGGAGTGGTGGCAGGCGTTCCTGAAAGAGCATGTCTCCATTCTGGCGATGAATGAAGAAGAGGCCGAAGCGTTGACCGGCGAAAGCGATCCGCTGCTGGCGTCTGATAAAGCGCTGGATTGGGTTGATTTAGTGCTCTGTACCGCCGGTCCTGTGGGGCTGTTTATGGCGGGCTTTACGGAAGAAGAGAGCAAACGCAAAACCCAGCATCCGTTATTGCCGGGCGCGATTGCCGAGTTCAACCAGTATGAATTCAGCCGCGCGATGCGCCACAAAGAGTGTGAAAATCCACTGCGCATTTTCTCCCATATCGCGCCATACATGGGCGGGCCGGAGAAGATCATGAACACCAACGGCGCGGGCGATGGTGCGCTGGCGGCACTGCTGCACGACATCACCGCGAATGCCTATCACCGCTCTAACGTCCCGAACTCCAGCAAGCACAAATTCAGCTGGCTGACCTATTCGTCGCTGGCACAGGTATGTAAATACGCGAACCGCGTTAGCTATCAGGTGTTGAATCAGCATTCCCCGCGCTTAACGCGTGGGCTGCCGGAGCGGGAAGACAGTCTCGAAGAGTCGTACTGGGATCGCTAAAAGATAATCCCCAACCCTCTCCCTAAGGGAGAGGGAACCGTTCGGTGCATCTCATCGTGGCTCGGTATTCCCTTTTCCCTGTGGAATAGGGGCGGGGTGAAGGCATCAGGCCGCAATAATCTTACCCCGTCACCGCTTCTTCAATCGGCGGCTTTTCAATCAGCGTAATCATGGTATTGGCAATCTCGCGCTCGCCCATCACCACCTGATTTGCACCGCGTTCGGTAATGTACTCCACCTCATCGTCATAATGCGCACGGGCGATAATTTCAATCGTCGGGCATTTCTCACGCGCCGTCGCGACAATCTCGCCTGCCTCGTAACCATTTGGAATGGTCAGCAGCAGCCAGCGCGCGCAGTCCAGGTGTGCCAGATTCATGATCTCTTCGTTAGCGGCGTTGCCTAACACGGCACGGATACCGCGTGCACGGAGTTCATCCACGCGGGAACGTGATGTCTCGATAACCACCAGTGGAACGCCCTGAGCCAGCAGCTTCTCGCCGAGCAGGCTACCGACGCGGCCAAACCCGACCAGCAGCGCGTGGTTACAGATATCCACTGGGATCTGTTTCTCTTCTTCGGTCGCCTCTTCCAGCGTCTGCTCTTCCAGCGTCTCGGTTTTATCGAGATATTTTTCCAGCACCGCAAACAGCACCGGGTTGAGCATAATGGAGAGTATCGCGCCTGCCAGCACCAGATTTTGCCCGGCCTGCGGCAGCAGGTTCAGCGCCATGCCCAGGCCCGCCAGGATAAAGGCGAACTCACCAATCTGCGCCAGACTTGCCGCGATGGTCAGCGCGGTACGCGGAGAGTGACCAAACATGCGTACCAGAAGGAACGCGACAATGGATTTACCAAAGATAATAATCGCCAGGGTTGCCAGCACTGCCAGCGGTTGCTCTAACAGGATCCACGGGTCGAACAGCATGCCGACGGAGACAAAGAACAGCACCGCAAATGCATCGCGTAGCGGCAGCGTATCGTGCGCTGCGCGGTGGCTGAGTTCTGACTCGTTCAACACCATCCCGGCGAAGAATGCGCCCAGAGCAAAGGAGACGTCAAAGAATTCGACTGCCCCGAAGGCAATGCCCAGCGCCAGCGCCAGCACGGAAAGGGTAAACAGTTCGCGTGAGCCGGTGGCGGCGCTGCGTGACATAATCCAGGGGACCAGACGGCGGCCCACGACCATCATGATGGCGATAAACGCGATCACTTTCCCAATGGTGATACTCATATCCAGCGCCAGCGAAGCGAAGCCGACGTTATCTTTTTCAAGCATCCCGGCGACGGCAGGCAGCAGAACCAGCGTCAGCACCATCACCAAATCTTCAACAATCAGCCAGCCGATGGCAATTTGCCCGCGCTGGCTGTCGATAAGCTGCCGTTCTTCAAGCGCGCGCAGCAGCACCACGGTACTGGCGGTTGAGAGACACAATCCAAACACAATGCCGGTCATCAGCGGCCAGCCCAGCATCGCAGAAAGCGCCATACCCAATAACGTCGCCACGCCTATCTGGGCGATCGCACCGGGGATGGCGATGGCCTTTACCGCCATCAAATCCTTCAGGGAGAAATGAAGACCCACGCCAAACATCAGCAGAATCACGCCTAATTCCGCCAGTTCTGGTGCCAGTTTGGTATCTGCCACAAAGCCGGGCGTAAACGGACCGGCCAGCACACCTGCTAATAAATAGCCCACGAGAGGAGAAATACGTAACTTATTGGCAAGCATGCCAAGGATAAAAGCGAGCACAAGACCACCAACAATGGTGGTGATAAGCGGTGTGGCGTGATGCATTCCGTCTCCTTTCGTCGTGTGGTGATCCATTTTTGGCGTGAATGCCAAAAACCCGATTAATAGTTTATGACAATTTTGACCCTTATGTTTATGAATAATTGTTGAAATTTGAATAAAACAGCAATAAGCGTTAAAAAAAGCAGATTAGGACAAATTAACACGAGGAGCGAGAGGGAAGCCTTACAGCAGTAGGCTTTGAGTGCGGCCAAAGTTTGACTTTGGCCGCAGAGAAACTAGGCCTTATGCCGATAATCAGGCAGGAATATGGTCAGTATCCCCAGAAGTGGCAGGAAAGCACAGATTTTATAGACCAGGAAGATACTGGTATGGTCAGCAACCAGCCCCAGAACGGCGGCGCCAAGGCCTCCCATCCCAAAAGCGAAGCCGAAAAACAGTCCAGAAACCATACCGATACGTCCCGGCATCAGCTCCTGGGCATATACCAGAATGGCTGAAAACGCAGAGGCGAGGATAAAACCAATTATCACGGTTAAAATGCCCGTCCATTCAAGGGATGCGTAGGGTAAAATAAGGGTAAACGGCGCAACGCCGAGGATAGAGCCCCAAATCACGTATTTACGCCCAATTTTATCGCCGACAGGGCCGCCAATCACCGTACCGGCTGCAACCGCGAACAAGAACGCAAACAAGTGAAACTGCGCGTTTTGTACCGATAATCCGAATTTTTCCATCAGATAAAAGGTGTAATAGCTGCTGATGCTCGCCATATAGAAATATTTAGAGAAAATCAGCACTAACAGTATTCCCACGGCCAGAATAACCTTGTCGCGCGGCAACGGATTCACTACGGCGACCTGCGGTTTTCCTTTGTTCACCCGATGTTGTGCAGAATACCAACGGCTGATCTGTATCAATACGACAATCGCCAGCAGCGCGGCCAGCCCAAACCAGGCCACATTACCTTTTCCGTATGGCGCAATGATGACGGCGGCCAGCAATGGACCGAGCGAGCTACCGAAGTTGCCGCCCACCTGGAACAGCGACTGGGCCAGACCGTGACGACCCCCCGAGGCCATACGCGCCACCCGCGAGGATTCCGGATGGAATACCGACGAGCCCGTCCCGACCAGTGCCGCAGCCACCAGGACCATCTCAAAGCTACCGGCTAGCGCCAGCAGCACCAGCCCGCTGAGAGTGAAACACATCCCAATCGGCAGCGACCACGGCATCGGATATTTATCTGTCCAGTAGCCCACGACAGGCTGTAACAGAGACGATGCCATCTGGAAGGTCAGCGTAATCATTCCGATCTGAACGAAGGTTAATGAAAATTCTGACTGCAACAGGGGATAAATCGCCAGAATCAGCGATTGAATCATATCGTTCAGCAGATGTGACAAACTGATCGCGCCCAAAATACCAAATGAGGTGCGCGCTTTTGGCGGTGACGCCGGAGAGCCCGTGACGGGCTGGGTTGATTCACTGATTGCCATAAAATTCCACGTCTTTTATTTATAAGAAATGCAGGATGTCATTATTATCTGGCTAACATACCTTTCCGTGAGAGTTGAGGAAAGTCGCAATTCTGAAAACATATTTGTCTATTCTTCTTACTCATTGTAATTTTTGCGTTTGTCTTTTAGTCAGGGAGCGAGAATATGAAGTTAATGAAGCGAGGCGTCGCATTGGCGCTGATAGCCACATGGGCGTTGGCAAGCCAGTCAGCGCAGGCATACGAAAAAGATAAAACCTACAAAATCACTATTCTGCACACCAATGACCATCACGGTCATTTCTGGCGCAGTGAATACGGTGAATATGGTCTGTCGGCGCAAAAAACGCTGGTGGACGGGATTCGCAAAGATGTGGCGGCGCAGGGCGGCAGCGTATTATTGCTCTCTGGCGGCGACATTAATACCGGCGTACCGGAGTCCGATTTACAGGACGCGGAACCCGATTTCCGCGGCATGAATTTAATTGGTTATGACGCGATGGCCGTCGGCAACCATGAATTTGATAATCCGTTAACCGTGCTGCGCCAGCAGGAAAAGTGGTCTAAATTCCCGTTCCTGTCCGCCAATATTTATCAAAAAAGTACCGGCGAACGCCTGTTTAAGCCTTGGGCATTATTCAAAAGGGAAGATTTAAAAATTGCCGTGATCGGTTTAACCACCGATGACACCGCGAAAATCGGCAACCCGGAATATTTTACGGACATCGAATTTCGTAAACCGGCTGACGAAGCAAAGCTGGTGATTCAGGAGCTGAATCAAAACGAAAAGCCGGACGTGATTATCGCGACAACCCATATGGGGCATTACGATAACGGCGACCACGGCTCGAACGCGCCGGGTGATGTGGAAATGGCGCGCAGTCTGCCAGAAGGCGCGCTGGCAATGATTGTGGGTGGTCACTCACAAAACCCGGTTTGCATGGCTGCTGAGAATAAAAAGCAGGTCGATTACGTGCCGGGAACGCCATGTGCTCCCGATCGTCAGAACGGGATCTGGATTGTTCAGGCTCACGAGTGGGGCAAATACGTTGGCCGTGCTGACTTTGAATTCCGCAACGGCGAGATGAAACTGGTTAATTATCAGCTGATTCCGGTGAATCTGAAGAAAAAAGTAACTTACGATGATGGCAAAAGTGAGCGCGTACTTTACACGCCTGAAATTGCCGAAAACGCCCAAATGCTGTCGCTTCTGACGCCTTTCCAGAATAAAGGCAAAGCGCAGCTGGATGTGAAGATCGGCACTATTAATGGTCGTCTGGAAGGGGATCGCAGCAAAGTTCGCTTTGTGCAAACCAATATGGGACATCTGTTGCTGGCAGCGCAAATGGCACGCACCGGTGCTGATTTTGCGGTGATGAGCGGCGGCGGCATTCGCGATTCCATTGATGGCGGTGATATTACCTACAAAGATGTGCTCAAGGTGCAGCCGTTTGGCAACATCGTGGTATACGCCGATATGAGCGGTAAAGAGGTGATCGATTATCTGACCGCCGTGGCGCAAATGAAGCCTGACTCCGGTGCCTATCCGCAGTTTGCTAACGTCAGTTTTACCGCGAAGGACGGCAAGCTGAACGATCTGAAGATCAAAGGCGAACCGGTTGATCCCGCCAAAACCTACCGCATGGCGACGCTAAGCTTTAACGCCACTGGCGGTGACGGGTATCCGCATATCGATGATAAACCGGGCTACGTGAACACCGGTTTTATTGATGCCGAAGTGCTGAAGCAGTTTATCCAGCAAAATTCACCGCTGGATGTGAATGCGTATGAGCCGAAAGGCGAGGTGAGCTGGCAGTAACAGAGCAAACTCGTTCGCTATTTTGAACGCGGGCAGTGTCCGGGATCCTCACGTACTCTCTGTACGCTCCGGTTCCTGCGTGCTGTCCGCGCCCAAACTGACGTCACCCGTAACGCCCTTTTTATGCGCAGCAGGATCACTCCCGCCGCGCAATATCCGCAAATTGGGCCCCGAGTATTTTCGCTAAATCGCCTGCTGCAAGCTCAATATCCAGTCCGCGCTTTCCGCCTGAAATAAAGATTGTTTCAAACGTCTGGGAAGGGGCATCGATCAGAGTGGGCAGGCGCTTTTTCTGGCCGAGCGGGCTGATACCGCCGACCAGATATCCCGTGGTGCGCTGCGCTACCATCGGGTCCGCCATATCGACCTTTTTCGCGCCCAACGCTTTGGCGACTTTTTTCAAATCCAGCTGGCCCGCGACGGGCGTGACCGCCACCGCAAGATGTTTCATATCGCCATTCACGGCCACCAGCAGCGTTTTATAAACCTGGTCGGCATTCAGCTCCAGCTTGCGCACCACTTCGTCACCAAAGTTAGTTTCGGCGGGATCATGGTCGTAGGTATGAATACGGAAAGGAATGTTGTTTTTTTCGAGTAATTTAACGGCGGGAGTCATAGTGATCCTTCTGACGACAGACAATTTTCGCGTTCAGCATACGCCTGACGGCTGTCTAAAAAATAGCACCATCTTGCGCAATAGTATTGGCGGAGATGATGACTTTGAGCGACAATCGGCTCAACCGAAGGTCTCCTTCGGCATAATAATAACGATGAAATTCCTCTTTGACGGGCCAATAGAAATATTGGCCATTTTTTTATTTTAACAGCGACGGCAAATTCCCTTCCCCGTATAAATGCAGCGCGCCGACGGCAACCACATAGTGCCCGGCGGGCAACGCCTGCAAGGTTTTTTGCCAGGCCTGATTACGCTCATGCATCAACACATCATACAGCGATTCGCTAAACGTCGAGGGCAGCTCAAGCTTGCCGTCTGCGGGCGGCGACTCCAGCCACCAGCTCATCATCATCTGTAATAGCCGCGCGTTGGTGTGCCAGTGCGTTAACGTATCATCCAGCAGCGACAACCCGTCGCCCGGAAGCTGGCGCAGCAGCGCAATCTGACTTTCAGCGCCTTCCAGCTCAATAACTCTGAGATTTCTGGCGCGCGCGGCGGTGAGGAGTTGATAGTCGATACCGTATTCGCCGCGTAATCCCAGGCGCTGAGCCTGCGTGGCCTGCAATACCATGGCGATTTGCCATAGCGGCTGGGTTTCGAGCATCGACAGGGCAAGCCCCAGTTCATCGGCGACGCGTTCAAGTTCGCTTAGCTGCGTTTCGCTGAGTCGTTCGTTGAGAGGCGGCGGAATATCAAGGTTGGCAAAGGGGGATTCGTTGCCGGAAATATCCGCCTCAACGATCAGCGCATCGGCGGTACTCAGTTTTTCAACCAGCGCGGGCGGCAGCGGTGACATGTCACGCGTGCCCATATGGATGCTGCCGATCAGATGCAAATGCTGCCCGCCAGAGAGCACCCTATCCAGTCCCGGCCAGGGATAACGGCGGGGAAATCGAGCGCGGAATGTGGTTTTTATACGATTAAACAGGCTCATACGCGCTCCATGAATGCAAAGGTTCATGCTAGCGCGTAGGAGGTTAAGGTTCAATCCTTCGGCGTAAAGCGCAGGAGCCGGTTGGCGTTACTCACCACGGTGATGGAGGAGAGCGCCATGGCGGCCCCCGCGACAACCGGGTTCAGCAAGGTTCCGGTTAGCGGCCATAAAATGCCGGCAGCAATCGGAATACCGAACGCGTTATAGATAAACGCACCGAGCAAGTTTTGCTTCATATTGCGCAAAGTGGCTTTTGAAATCGCCAGCGCGTCAGCCACGCCCATCAGGCTGTGGCGCATCAGCGTAATAGCCGCGGTTTCAATCGCCACGTCGCTTCCGCCGCCCATCGCAATCCCGACATCCGCCTGCGCTAGCGCAGGGGCATCGTTGATGCCATCGCCGATCATTGCCACCTGACGGCCCTGACTTTGCAGCGTTTTGATGGCGTCAGCTTTACCGTCCGGCATTACGCCTGCAATCACCTCGTCAATACCTGCCTCTTTGGCGATGGCGCTGGCCGTCGTGGGGTTATCGCCGGTCAGCATCACCAGCCGGTAGCCCGCGCGATGCAGACGCTGAAGCGCGGCTACGCTGTCCTGACGCAGCGGATCGCGAATGGCAAACAGTGCAACCGCTTTGCCGTCAACCGCCAGCAGAACCGGCGTCGCACCCTGCGAAGCCTGAGCTTTCAGTTCATCGTCCAGCGCTGCGGTATCAATGCTATTTTCGTGCAACAACGCCTGATTGCCGAGCAGCACAGCGCGATTTTCCACGTCGCCACTCACGCCCAAACCGCGCAGCGTGCGGAAATTATCCACCTGCGGCAGCGTCGCGTTACCGGCTTTCTCGATAATCGCCCTTGCCAGCGGATGGCTGGAGCCTTGTTCAAGTGCTGCCGCCAGACGTAGCGCGTCGGTATCCGCAAGGTTAACTGTCCGCACCGCCACAACCTGCGGTCGGCCTTCCGTTAACGTACCGGTTTTATCAAACACCAATGTATCGAGCGTGCTCGCCCGCTGGAGCGCATCGGCATCGCGAACCAGCACGCCAAACTCCGCGGCACGGCCCACGCCGGAAATAATCGACATTGGCGTCGCCAGACCGAGTGCGCAAGGGCAGGCGATAATCAGCACCGTCGTTGCGATCACCAGCGTGTACACAATTTGCGGGGCGGGGCCGAAGAAATACCAAATGGCGGCACTGAACAGCGCGATACCTACGACGACCGGCACAAAAATGGCGGAGATTTTATCGGCCAGTTGCCCGATTTCCGGCTTACTGCTTTGCGCCTGACGCACCATGCGAATGATGCGCGACAGGGTGGTGTGGCTGCCCACCGCGCTGGCGCGGAACAGCACGCTGCCGTCCTGTACCACGGTTCCGGCATGTACCGCGTCACCCGCGCCTTTTTGCTGCGGGATCGGTTCACCGGTGAGCATGGCTTCATCCAGCCAGGCTTCGCCTTGCGTGATTTCGCCGTCCACCGGGACGCGGTCGCCAGTGGTGAGACGCAGCGTCATTCCCGGCTGCACGTCTGCAAGCGGCAGCGTTTTTTCACCGTCATCCGTCACGACACGCGCGGATGGCGGCGTTAAGTCGAGCAATCGTTCCAGCGCTTTTGATGAGCGCTGACGCGCGCGGGCTTCAAGCATGTGGCCCAGATTGATCAGGCCGATAATCATCGCGCTCGCTTCGTAATAGAGATGACGCGCTTCCATCGGGAACCATTGCGGCCAAACGTTCACACTCATCGAGTAGAGCCATGCTGCGCCCGTTCCCAGCGCCACCAGCGTATCCATGGTGGCGGTGCGATTCTTCAGGCTTTTCCAGGCGCTGGTATAAAAATGTCCGCCAGCAAAAACCATGACTCCGAGCGTTACCACACCAATCACCAGCCACAGCGTGCGGTTCTCGTCGGTGACCATCATGTTGTCGCCGAGCATGCCCCACACCATCACCGGAATACCCACCAGCAGCGCGACTATCGCCTGCCAGCGAAAACGTTTCATGGTAGCGAGGGCGGTTTCCTGCTGGCGTTCACGGCGCTCGGCTTCATCTTCAATCGCCTCGGCGCCGTAACCCGCTTTTTCAACCGCCTGGACTAATTCTGCTGCGGACGCACTGCCCATAATCAGCGCAGTGCGTTCCGCGAGGTTTACCCGTGCCTGCGACACACCCGGTACGGCCTGCAAGGCTTTTTGTACGCGGGAGACGCAGCTGGCGCAGCTCATGCCATTGATCAACAGCTGCTGGCTGTCATCAATATCGCTGGCTGCCGGAAGCTCAGGGGTGTCCGCTGTCAGTGCTTCCGACGGGATTGATGACTCTGTCAGCGGGTTAGCCTTTGGGTGGCTGAGCTCCGCCCCGTATCCGGCTTGTTTGATGGTGTCGATCAGCGCATCGGCGCTCGCGCTGCCGGTCACTTCTGCGTGCTCAACGGTCACTTCAGCATGGTCAACGTCCGGGCGTTGCTCCAGGCTCTCTTTAACGCGTTTAACGCAGTGACCGCAGGTGAGGCCATCCAGCGTCAGGTTGATTGTGTGAGACATAACAAAACTCCTGTATAGTTATCCGGTCAACGATTGACCAATAAACCCGTCATAATTCGAGTTGCCTGTGCGTTGGCTGCGCTTGCTCACCCTAGTCACTTACTTGAGTAAGCTCTGGGGATTCTCAGTCTTGCCGCCTTTATGTAACTCGAATTATTTAGGCTTTAAAAGGATACTATAAAGGTTAAACCTTCCAGTAAGGTTAAGGTCAAGGGGGAAATGTGAATATCAGTGATGTGGCGAAAAAAACCGGACTGACCAGCAAGGCGATTCGTTTTTATGAAGAGAAAGGGCTGGTGACACCGCCGTTGCGTAGCGAAAACGGCTATCGCAGCTACACGCAACTGCATCTGGATGAGCTCACGCTATTGCGCCAGGCCCGCCAGGTGGGGTTCAATCTTGAAGAGTGCGGCGAACTCGTTAATCTGTTCAACGATCCCAAACGCCATAGCGCGGATGTGAAAAGCAGAACGCTGGAAAAGGTGGCGGAGATCGAACGCCACATTGTTGAGTTACAGGCAATGCGTGAACAGCTGCTGGCACTGGCGGAGTCCTGCCCAGGGGATGACAGCGCCGAATGTCCGATTATTGATAATCTTTCCGGCTGCTGCCATCGTAAGACGGGGTCTTAACTGGCTTTGACGCGAAGCGTGATCCCTTCAACCGCAATCACTTCTACGCGGGTTCCGGCGATCAGATCCTCATCAGCGATGACCGGCCATGAACTGTCGCCGATGCGCACATGGCCGCGACCATTGACTAGCGTATCGTCCAGCGTGTAGCGTTTACCCACCAGCTGTTGTCCGCGCTGATTGAGCGCGGCGTCGGCGGGCTTTTGGCTGCGCACCTGGCGGTTTAGCCATCGCCACCACAGCCACGCTGCAACCAGCGTCAGTACGGCAAAGAGTGCGCCTTGCCACTCCCAACCGAACGGCAGCAGCCAGACCAGCAGGCCAGTCATCACCGCCGCCACGCCGCTCCACAGCAGATACCCATTGCCGCCAAGCATTTCGGCTGCCAGCAATAGGCCACCCAGGCTGAGCCAAAAGACGTGCGGGTGTGCCGTAATCATCTCAATCATTTTTTGCGCTCGTTTCCGCTGTCTTTGACCAGTTCCGCGATACCAGCGATGGAACCCATCAGGCTACTGGCATCAAGCGGCATCATCACGACTTTGCTGTTATTGGCTGAGCCAATCTGCTGCAACGCATCGGTGTATTTCTGCGCGATAAAGTAATTCACGGCCTGAATGTCTCCTGCCGCGATAGCTTCAGAAACCATTTGCGTGGCGCGGGCTTCGGCCTCGGCAGAACGTTCGCGCGCTTCCGCCTGCAAGAATGCGGACTGACGCTCACCTTCCGCCTTTAAGATCTGGGACTGTTTTTCCCCTTCGGCTTTGAGAATTTCGGCCTGGCGGATACCCTCGGCCTCAAGAATATAAGCACGTTTGGTACGTTCAGCTTTCATCTGCGCGTTCATTGACGAAATCAGCTCTGCGGGTGGGCGTACGTCGCGGATCTCAATACGCGTGACTTTAATGCCCCACGGATTGGTCGCTTCATCAACAATATGCAGCAGGCGCGTATTGATGCTGTCGCGCTGAGAGAGCATTTCGTCCAGCTCCATGGAGCCGAGTACGGTACGAATGTTGGTCATCGTCAGGTTCATGATTGCCGACTCAAGATTGCTGACTTCATAAGCGGCTTTCGGGGCGTCGATCACCTGAATAAAACAGACGGCGTCAATGGTGACGTTGGCGTTATCTTTCGAAATGATCTCCTGCGAGGGGATATCGAGCACCTGTTCCATCATGTTGATCTTACGTCCGATACGATCCATAAACGGGACCACGAGACTTAAGCCCGGCTGAAGAGTATTGGTATAGCGTCCGAAGCGTTCCACCGTCCACTGATAACCCTGCGGCACGATCTTTACGCCTGCACCGACGATCACCAGTGCGACGAAAATAAGGATAGGGATAACGATCAACATATAAAAACCTCCTGTTTAGCAGTCCGTGTCATAGCAAAAATTGTTCGTTTGTTGAACATTAGTATATCGGCTATTGCAGGGGAATTCGCCCCTAATCCATTAACGTGGCTACAATATTCGGTCGCCGCAGAAATTCATCAAGGGAAGGGGTGGCAGGTTAATCATGTGAGAGAGGCAATGAGAAGCGTGGGGGTGTTGTATCAGGCAAAAACGTTGAGCGAATAGTTTCAGTGCTCAACGGGGAATTTCCCCTCTCCGTGTCGAGAAGAGGGGACTTTATGTTAGTACAGCAGCGCGTACAGCTGACGACGGTATTTAGACGCCAGCGCATCGCCCGTGCCCAACGCCGCCAGAATTTCCTGGAACATTTTACGCGCTTGACCATCGGCGGCAGCCAGATCGGTTTTCAGATGGCTGAACAACAGTTCGAGCGCTTCTTCGTTACGACCCACCTGATGCAGCTGCAACGCCAGTTGACTCGCCAGTGCGGCGTCGTCTGGGTTGTTCGCCACTTGCTGCTGCAGTTGCTGGATTTCCGGCGTGTCGGCAGCCTGTTTCAGCAGGTCAATCTTCGCGAGCAAACCCTGATAGCGCGTGTCTTGATCCTGCAGTGGAATGGTTTTTAACACCGCTTCGGCGTCTTCAGAACGGTTCAGCTCGATCTGCGTTTGTGCCAGCAGCAGACCAATCTGGCTGTCCTGATTCGACAGCTGCCACGCCTCTTTCAGCAGCGGCAGCGCTTCATCGTGTTTCCCTTCCTGAATCAGTTCCAGCGCCTGTTGGGCTTTCAGCTCTTCTTCACGCGGTAACACTTTATCCAGCAGAGCGCGAACCGCTTCTTCAGGCTGCGGACCCTGGAAGCCATCCACCGGTTGACCGTTCTGGAACAGATAGACGGTAGGAATGGCGCGCAGGCCAAACTGCGAGGCCACCCTTTGCTCGGCGTCACAATCCAGTTTTGCCAGAACGAACTGTCCATTGTACTGGGCTGCAAGGCTTTCCAGAACTGGCGTCAGCTCCAGGCAGTGCTGGCTGCGTTCAGACCAGAAATAGAACAGCACCGGTTTTGTCATCGACAATTCCAGGGTCTGCTGCAGGTTAGCTTCGGTAATGTTGACGATATTCTGTACGGACATACGGCATTCTCTTTTATCGGTTTGATAAATACATGGGGGTGAGGAGCGAGGCTTCAACTCAACCGTGTAAAATTTTATCCATCATGCGGCCTGGCAGCAGCCGTTTTAGCCAGCCGACGGCATGGGTGACCAGCGTCACCGGATAGCGTAATTTGGGACGATCGCTCTCGAAAGCATGGCGCACTTTAGCAACAACTGCCTCTGGACCCAGGGTAAAACGTGCAGCAATACCGGGATTTTCAACCGGTTTATCCGTTTGCGTCTGGTTGACGTTTTCGGTGAAGCGCGTGCGAATGGGGCCTGGTTCAATAAGACTGACTTTGATGCCGCTATGACGCAGTTCCATACGCAGTGCGTCAGACCAGGCTTCCAGCGCATATTTACTCGCGGCGTAGGCGCCGCGGCCTGGGGTAGAAATCAGCCCCATCACCGAAGAGGTCATCACGATACGGCCTTCACCGTGCGGCAACATAGCCGGTAACAGCGCCATCGTGAGCTGGTGGATGCCAAAGAAATTGGCTGAAAACTGCCGTTCTAACTGTTCGCGTGAAATGGTTTGCAAAGGGCCATAAACGCCGTAGCCTGCATTATTAAACAGACCGTATAAACGATTTCCGGTCAGGGCGATCACGTCGGCGGCGGCCTGTTCAATACTCTCTGAGGAGTCCAGATCCAGTAAAACGCCCTTAAAGCCTTTGTTGTTCATCCGTTCGACGTCTTCGGGTTTTCGGCAAGCGGCCAACACCCAAAATCCCTGGCGTTTAAGTTCGAGGGCGCTTTCGAGGCCAATTCCGCTGGAACATCCTGTTATTAAGACCGATTTTTGCATAACTTTACCTGTCAGGATCTCCGCTGAATTAAGAGTCATGTTTAACTAGTGGGGCCAGCCGTGTTGCCATCCAGTCGGCGATAAACGGCTGGGCGTCGCGATTGGGGTGTATCCCGTCATCCTGCATCCATTGCGGCTTCAGATAGACCTCTTCCATGAAAAATGGCAGCAGCGGAATATCGAATTCTTTGGCAAGCTTGGGATAGATGGCGCTAAAGGACTCATTATAACGGCGACCGTAGTTAGCGGGCAGTCGAATTTGCATTAATAGCGGTTGCGCATTGGCGGCCTGAATATCCTGAATGATTTTGCGCAGCGTTTGTTCAGTCTGCTGCGGCTGGAAACCGCGTAACCCGTCGTTACCGCCCAGCTCCACCAGTACCCAGCGCGGTTGATGTTGTTTGAGCAGGGCAGGCAGGCGCGCAAGCCCCTGCTGCGAAGTATCGCCGCTGATGCTGGCATTCAGTACCGGCGTTTTAGTTTGCCATTTATCGTTGAGCAGTGCGGGCCATGCGGCTGTAGCCGCCATTCGATAGCCCGCGCTCAGGCTGTCACCCAGCACCAGTAACGTGTCCGCCGCCGCGGCGCGAAACGTCATCAGAATCAGAAACAGGAAGGGCAAATGCCAGCGGAAAACATTGTTGCAGTTCATCATCTTAAGAAGTCCGTCGGTCAGGGTGAGCACGAGCTATCCATCCTCACCGGAGTTGAACTCGTTGTCAAACGCGCGCAGACCATCGCGTTGATTGGTGAATCCGGTTCCGGTAAATCCACGTTGCTGGCGATCCTGGCCGGTCTGGATGACGGCAGCAGCGGCGAGGTCAATCTTGTTGGACAGCCCTTGCATAAGCTTGACGAAGAGGCGCGTGCAGCGCTGCGGGCAAAACATATCGGTTTTGTCTTTCAGTCGTTCATGCTAATTCCCACGCTCAATGCGCTGGAAAACGTAGAGCTGCCTGGCCTGCTACGCGGTGAAAATACCCGCCAGAGCCGTGCCAGTGCCAAAGCGTTGCTGGAGCAGCTTGGGCTGGGTAAGCGTCTCAATCATCTTCCGGCGCAGCTTTCCGGCGGCGAGCAGCAGCGCGTCGCGCTGGCGCGCGCCTTTAATGGTCGTCCTGACGTCCTGTTTGCCGATGAACCCACGGGCAATCTGGACAGGCAGACCGGGGATAAAATTGCCGATCTGCTGTTCTCGCTCAACCGTGAACACGGCACCACGCTGATTCTGGTCACGCACGATCCACAGCTGGCGGCGCGCTGCGATCGCCGTCTGCGTCTGGTTAACGGGCAGTTGCAGGAGGAAGCATGATCGCACGCTGGTTCTGGCGAGAATGGCGTTCGCCCTCGCTGTTGATTGTCTGGCTGGCGCTAAGTCTGGCGGTGGCCTGCGTGCTGGCGCTCGGCAGCGTCAGCGATCGCATGGAAAAGGGGTTGAGTCAGCAAAGCCGTGAATTTATGGCGGGCGACAGAACGCTGAGCAGCTCGCGCGATGTGCCGCAGGCCTGGATTGATGAAGCGCAGAAACGGGGGCTGAAAGTGGGCAAACAGCTGACTTTCCAGACCATGACGTTTGCCGCCGACACGCCGCAACTGGCCAGCGTGAAAGCCGTCGACGATGTCTATCCGATGTACGGCGAGTTGCAGACCAATCCGCCGGGCCTGAAGCCGACCGTAGGCTCGGTGCTGCTGGCCCCGCGTCTGATGGCGCTGCTGAATCTCAAAACCGGGGACAATATTGACGTGGGTGATGCCACGCTGCAAATCGCAGGTGAAGTGGTTCAGGAACCCGATTCCGGCTTTAACCCGTTCCAGATGGCACCTCGCCTGTTGATGAACACGGCGGACGTGGAAAAAACCGGTGCGGTGCAGCCGGGCAGCCGCGTCACCTGGCGCTACAAGTTTGGCGGTACGCCTGTTCAGCTTGAGTCCTACGAAAAGTGGCTTTTGCCGCAGTTAAAACCAGAGCATCGCTGGATCGGTCTTGAGCAGGACGACGGTGCGCTGGGCAAATCCCTTGAGCGTTCGCAGCAATTTTTACTCCTTTCAGCGCTGCTGACCATGCTACTGGCGGTGGCCGCCGTTGCGGTGGCGATGGGGCATTATTGCCGCAGCCGCTACGATCTGGTGGCGATCCTCAAAACGCTGGGGGCGGGCAGAGCGCAACTGCGCAAGCTGATCGTCGGACAGTGGTTGATGGTGCTCGCGCTTTCCGCCGTCACGGGCGGGATAATTGGCCTGCTGTTTGAAAAAGTGCTGATGCTGCTGCTTAAACCGGTTCTGCCAGCGGAGCTCCCCCCTGCCAGCCTGTGGCCGTGGCTGTGGTCCATTGGCGCGATGGTGGTGATTTCGTTGCTGGTGGGATTGCGCCCGTATCGTTTGTTGCTGGCCACCCAGCCGCTGCGCGTGTTGCGTCGCGATGCGGTCGCCAGCGTCTGGCCGATGAAGTTCTATCTGCCCATTATTGTTGCTGTTGTGGTGATTTTACTCGCCTGGCTGATGGGCGGCAGCATGCTCCTATGGGCCGTGCTGGCCGGTGCGGTAGTACTGGCGCTGCTGTGCGGCGTGCTGGGCTGGATGCTGCTCAATGCGCTGAAAGGGCTAACGGTCAAATCGTTGCCGGTGCGCCTGGCGATAAACCGTCTGCTGCGCCAGCCGTGGTCCACGCTCAGCCAGCTGTCGGCGTTTTCACTGTCGTTTATGCTGCTGGCAATGCTGCTGGTGCTGCGTGGCGATCTGCTCGATCGCTGGCAGCAACAGCTCCCGCCGGAAAGCCCGAACTACTTCCTGATCAACATCGCGCCGGAACAGGTCACGCCGTTGAAAGGGTTCTTGTCTGAACACCAGATCGTGCCGGAGTCGTTCTATCCGATCGTGCGTGCACGCCTGACGCAAATCAACGGGCAGACGACGGACGGCAGTCAGGATGAGTCGCTTAACCGCGAACTGAACCTGACATGGCAGGACAAACGCCCGGATCATAACCCGATCACCGCCGGGAGCTGGCCGCCGAAGTCGGGCGAAGTGTCGATGGAAGAGGGGCTGGCAGGGCGTCTGAAAGTGGGGCTGGGCGATACGGTGACGTTCACCGGCGACACGCAGGACTTTAGCGCCAAAGTGACCAGCCTGCGCAAAGTAGACTGGGAAAGTCTGCGCCCCAATTTCTTCTTTATCTTCCCGTCCGGCGCGCTGGAAGGGCAACCGCAAAGCTGGCTCACCAGCTTCCGCTGGGAAAACGGTAACGGCATGCTGACGCAGCTCAACCGTGAGTTCCCGACGGTCAGCCTGCTGGATATCGGCGCCATCCTGAAGCAGGTTGGGCAGGTACTGGAGCAGGTTAGCCGTGCGCTGGAAGTGATGGTGGTGCTGGTGACGGCCTGTGGCGTGCTGTTATTACTGGCACAGGTGCAGGTGGGAATGCGTCAGCGCCATCAGGAGCTGGTGGTTTATCGCACGCTGGGTGCGGGTAAAAAACTGCTGCGCACCACGCTGTGGTGCGAGTTTGCGCTGCTGGGATTTGTCTCGGGGCTGGTGGCGGCGATAGGTGCAGAAACGGCGCTGGCGGTGTTGCAAACGCGGGTGTTTGATTTCCCGTGGGAGCCTGACTGGCGTCTGTGGCTGATTCTGCCGGTTTGCGGCGCGCTGTTGCTGTCGTTATGCGGTGGCTGGCTCGGCACGCGTCTGCTCAAAGGCAAAGCGCTGTTCCGTCAGTTTGCCTGATAGTTTCTAAATGTGATGATTACGCACCGGGATATATGCTGGTGCGTAATCCTTTGGTAGCACAAAAAGACAACCTCTTCTTTTTTAGTAGCACGAAACATTAAAAACCCGCCCACACGATCCCTTTAATTCCGGATATTATTCTGCTGCTAAATAATTAGCAGCGTGTCTATCAAGGAATAATAATGACAATAATTAAAACAGCGCTGGCGACAACGATCGGCGCAGCAGTGGCATTGATGTCTTTCGCAGCTCAAGCAGAAATCACCGTTCTGAAGCAAGATCCTCAGGCGGGTAATCCGCTGAGCCGTCTCAACTTCACCGTTGGCGGCAGTATTCGTCCACAGTTCCAAAATATGACCGGTGACGACGGCAAAAATAGCTATAAGCGTAATGGTTTTGACGGCGGTACGCGTTTCCGTTTCGCGGCCGATTATTACCTGTTTGATGACATTAGCTGGGTGAGCTATTACGAGCTGGGCGTGAATATTCCTGCGCAGTTCAACTGGGATCATCACTATGCCGAGGGTGCGCGTGATACCTCTCGTCGCATGCTGTATACCGGCCTGAAAAGCGACACTTGGGGTACCCTGACCTTCGGTCAACAGAACAGCGTTTATTATGATGTGGTGGGCGCGAAGACCGATATCTGGGACTACGACATGGTCGGCCAGGCCTCCGGTAACGGCATCAACGGTGACTACGACGGATCTTATCGTTCACGCCAGATGCTGAAATACAAAAAAACCGTTGGCGATGCCGATATCTACGCTTCTTACCTGTTTGAAGACAGCGAATATCTGCCGGGCAACGGCCTGCGTTATAAGCGTAAAGGCGGCGGTTCACTGGGTCTGGATTATCATCTGACCACCGACCTGACCTGGGGCGCAGCGTGGAACTACACCCGTGTGGATATGCGTAACCCGGATAATGGCGACAGCAAAACGTACGACCAGAACATTCTGGGGACGGCGCTGAGCTGGACGCCAGACAACTGGACCTTCTCCGTCGGTGGCGGCTGGTATCAAAACTTTATGACCACCAAAAAAGTGTCTGTGAATGATTACTTTGCCGGTGATGCGTGGGGGATTGAGTACTTTGCAGGCTACAAAATCCCGGTGGGTCAGTATGCACTGAAATCCGTTCAGCCTTACTTCATGGGCGATCGCATTGAATATGTGAATGGTCGCAACTACCAGCGCATCGATAACGGCGTGGGTATCAGCTTCCAGCTGGATTACGGTTTCCGCGTTGATTACGAACACGTATTTACCTCCAGCACCGACAATCTGGGCGATATGAACCTGGTGCGTCTGCGTTACGACTTCTAAGTCGTCTGTCCGGGCGGTGTTTTGCCGCCCGGCATTGCCATTTTTGACCTCTGCTTATTCACCTTTTGCATAACTCATCTCCTGTACATTCAAAGACATATTCAGCAACATCATGAAATAATTTCAAGGACGCGGCCTGTGATCTGTGTCATGTTAATGGGAACTGTGCCGCATCGTACGGCGCACTCACACAACGCCACGCCGCTTTGAAATGGAGATCTCATGGGATTACGTCACACGCTTCGCGCCGCTGCCGGTGCATTTTTGTTGGTCTGCGGTATGCAGGCCGCTCACGCTAATAGCGATCCACACACTATCGTCTTCGGCGTTGCGCCGGGGCCGTATGGCGACATGGTGAAGCAGGCGATTGCCCCTTCACTGAAAGAGAAAGGCTATAAAGTGGTTGTACGTGAATTTAGCGATTACGTGCAGCCGAATATGGCGCTGTCCAACGGCAGTATCGACGCCAACCTGTTCCAGCATTCCTTATATTTCAATAAATTCACCGCTGATAAAGGGTTGAAGCTCACTAAACTGCTGACCGTACCCACGGCCGGGATGGGCTTTTATTCACGTCAGGTTAAAAGCCTGGATGAACTGAAAAAGGGCGATATCGTCACCCTGTCTAATGACCCAACCAATCTGGCGCGCGGTCTGCGGTTCCTGCAATCGCTGAACCTGATTACCATCAAAGACAATATTGACCCGACCAAAGCCTCCGAGCGTGATATTGCCAGCAACCCAAAAGGGCTCGTGTTCAAGCCACTGGAAGCTGCACAACTGCCGCGTACGCTGGATAGCGTGACCGCCGCGTTGGTCAACGGGAACTTTGCGATTGCAGCCGGGTTAGATCTCTCCAGCGCCCTGGCGCAGGAACACCTCGACGAAAATCTGAAAAACATTATTGCCGTGCGCACGGAAGATGCGGACAAACCGTTCGCCAAAGATATCGTGGCGGTGGTGCAGTCCCCGGCGTATCGCGCCGTTATCGACGATCCGAAAAATGTTTACACCGCTTTCCAGAAACCAGACTGGATGACGGCAGCAAAACAGTAATCGCGTTTTTGAAAGACAGGGCAGCCGAGTCAGCCCTTTTCGCATTTCTGAGGTAGTCATGATTAAGTTAGATAAGGTGTGCGTTGATTTTTCAACGGGACGCGGACCTTCTACCCGCGCGGTATCAGACGTCAGCCTGACGATTGCGGCGGGCGAGATTTTTGGCATTGTCGGCACCAGCGGGGCGGGCAAGAGCACGCTATTGCGAACGCTGAACGCGCTACAACGCCCAAGTGCTGGCAGTGTGAACGTCAACGGTGTGGAAATTTCATCACTTGATGGCGCAGACCTGCGCAAAGCGCGCCAGCGTATTGGTATGATTTTCCAGCACTTCAACCTGATGCATACCCGCACGGTGGCGCAAAATGTCGCATTCAGCCTCAAAGCCGCTGGCTGGGAGCGCAGTAAAATCGCGCCGCGCGTCACGGAAATACTGGCATTAGTCGGGCTAACCGATAAAGCGGATCGTTACCCGGTACAGCTGAGCGGTGGGCAGAAACAGCGCGTGGGTATTGCTCGCGGTATTGCGAATCATCCTGACGTATTGCTCTGTGATGAACCGACGTCTGCGCTGGATCTGGAAACCTCGGCCACCATTCTGGCGCTACTGAAAAAGATCAACGCGCAGATGGGGATCACGATCGTGCTGATCACCCACGAGATGAACGTGATCAAATCCATCTGCGATCGCGTGGCGGTGATGTCCGGCGGCGTTGTGGTTGAGATGGGCGATGTGTTCGATGTGTTTGCGCATCCGCAACACGCGTTTACCCAGCAGCTGGTGTCGCACACGCTGAATCTGACCTTACCCGAACGGTTACGCCAGCATCTTCCGGGACAGCTGCTGAAGATTCTGTTTATCGGGGATTCTGCCGAACAGCCCGTATTATCGGAGGTGGCGGTGAAATTTGGTGTCGCGGTGAATATTCTGCACGGCAAGATTGAGTACATCGGCGAACGCGCGTTGGGGATTCTGGTGGTGCAACTCACCGCACAGGACAATCCGTCTGCCGTGGCGCTGGCTGTGGAACATATCCGTCAACGTACCGCACAGGTGGAGGTGATTCGTGGATGATTTAGTGGCCGATTTGGGGCTGGCGTTTAACGAAACCTTCCAGATGTTGAGTATCTCAACGGTGCTGGCGATTATCGGCGGTCTGCCGCTGGGCTTTTTGATTTTTGTCACCGACCGAAATCTGTTCTGGCAAAACCGCGTTGTTTATCTGGTCAGCTCCGTGCTGGTCAATATTATCCGCTCGGTGCCGTTTGTCATTCTGCTGGTGCTGCTGTTGCCGCTCACGCAACTGCTGCTGGGTAATACTATTGGTCCGATTGCGGCCTCTGTTCCGCTTTCCGTAGCGGCGATTGCCTTTTATGCCCGTCTGGTGGACGGCGCACTGCGTGAGGTGGATAAAGGCATTATCGAAGCGGCAGAAGCCTTTGGTGCCAGCCCAATGCGCATCATCTGCACGGTATTATTGCCGGAAGCGAGCGCCGGATTGCTGCGCGGTTTGACCATCACCCTGGTGAGCCTGATCGGCTACTCGGCAATGGCGGGGATTGTCGGCGGCGGTGGCGTAGGGGATTTGGCGATCCGCTACGGGTATTACCGCTACGAAACCCAGGTCATGGTGGTAACGGTGATTGCGCTGATTATTCTGGTACAGATCGTTCAGGTGCTGGGTGACTGGCTGGCGAAACGTGCCGATAAACGGGATCGGCGCTAGCTCTTCAGGCCGCCAGCCAGGCGGCCACGTTGTTAAACGTCCCGCGATAGACAATCTTGTCGGCTTTTTTCTCAAGCTGATAACGGTACATCGGGTCGTAATAGTCATTGAGCAGCGGCGCAAGCCAGGCATAGTGCGCCTCGGTACTGCCGGTCCGCCGCTGCTCGATGAGTGCGGAATCCAGCCATGCGGTCAGCTCGGCAAAACGCTGTAATCCCAGACGGCGGCTGATGGCGAAAAGGCCGTGATGAAGATACTCGCCGTATTCCTGCCAGCCCGCGTCTTCGCCATAAGCCGCAGCAAAGTCGTGCCACATGCGCTCGAAATACTCCTCGCGCAGACGCTCAAGACGCACCTCGAACGGATCCTCCACCACCGCAATCATTGACTGTGCCATACGTTCACGCAGGCATTCCGGCAAATGGTTGGAGCCGATCATCCGGCCTTCGTCTTCAAGTACCCAGCGGGCCGCATCTTTCTTTAGCAGATCAACCGCGAGATGATTTTCAAACGTGGCTTGTGATAACTGTGGCTGCAGCGTGCGACCGAATGACGAACCGCGATGATGCGCCAGCCCCTCGAGATCAATCCCGTCGGGATGGTGCTTAACCAGCAACGTTTTTCCGCTCCCCGTGCAGCCGCCAATCAGCACCATTGGCTTTTGCACCTGCTCGTTGGTCGCCTGAATCGCCGCCTGGCGCAGCGCTTTGTAGCCGCCCGCGATCAACGGATAATCAATCCCGGTCTCTTTCACCCATGCCTGCGCGATGTGCGAGCGTTGGCCGCCGCGCGCGCAGCAAAAATAGCCGTGCGGATTCGCCAGACAGATTTCGCGCCAGGCATGAATGCGCTGTTCGCGGGTTTCACCGTTCACCAGACGGTGGCCGAGCGCGAGCGCGGCTTCCGGTCCATGGCGTTTATAACAGGTGCCAACGGCGGCGCGTTCGGTGTCGTTCATCAGCGGGAGATTGAGTGCCGCGGGCATCGCACCCTGCGCAAATTCGACGGGCGCGCGCACGTCAATTAAAGGTGTATCGTTCGCGAGGATCGCGCGATAGTCCGTCCCATCGTTCATGATGAATTCCTGAGGAAAGCAAAATAGCAATGGGCGGGGATTGTACGCCGGGGAAGGGGAAGGTCAACTTACCCTTCATTATCCGCGTTTGATATGCGTTGGCTGCGCTCGCTCACCCAGTCACGTACTTGCGCACGTGCCTGGGATTCACTTTCTTGCCGCCTTTCTGAAATGCGAATTATTGAGGGTAAGCGAATGAGTTAAGCTTAGTCTGCGCCCAGGCAATACCGCTGGCATATTCCGGCGGCAGCAGGGGAACGATGGCTTCGAGCGTCGCGCTCAGACGATCCGTATCATCATCGTTGAGGTTCAGGTGACCAACTTTACGCCCTTCACGCACCTCTTTGTCGTACCAGTGCAGATGAACCAGCGGCAGCTTCAGCCAGTCGTAGTTCAGCGCGGTGCCAATCAGATTGATCATCACCGATGGGCTGTTCACCACCGGCTGCGGCAGTGGCAGATCGGTAATCGCCCGCAGATGCAATTCGAACTGGCTGATGGACGCGCCGTTTTGCGTCCAGTGTCCGCTGTTATGCACGCGAGGAGCAAGCTCATTAATCAGCAAACCCGCAGGCGTGATAAAGCACTCCATCGCCATGACGCCCACGTAACCCAGCTCTTGCATGATGGCAGACAGCATGGTTTCTGCCTGCGCCTGCTGCCCGGCATCGGCGTGCGGGAAGACGACGCTGGTACGCAGAATACCGTCCTGATGCAGGTTATGCGTCAGTGGGTAAAAGACCGTGCTGCCGTCATGCGCGCGCGCGCCAACCAGCGAGACTTCACCGCTAAAATTGATGCCCTGCTCAACGATACATTCGCCGTAGCAATCCGTCGGCAGGTCTGCGGTTTCGTGCTGGCGTAAACGCCACTGACCGCGTCCGTCGTAGCCACCCGTGCGACGCTTCACGATAGCCAGATCGCCCAGCTTATCGAAAACGGCAGGCCATTCGCTTTCGCTCGCGAGCAATTGCCACGGCGCGGTGGCGAGATTCAGCTTATCGAACAGCTGCTTTTGCGTCAGACGGTCAGCAATAATGGGGAATACATCGCGGTTAACAAAGGCGTTGTGACGCGCCAGTTCACGCGTTAATGCGGTTTCGGGCCAGCGCTCAATTTCAGCGGTGATAACGCTTTGCTGAAATGGCACGGCTTCAGGCTCTGCATCCAGCCCAACGGGCCAGACGGCGATACCCAACGGTTCACCCGCCTGACGCAGCATTCGACCTAACTGCCCGTTACCGAGAACGCAAACTTGTTTCATGCTGCACCTCGCGGGTCCGGGTTTTCCAGCACCTCGTCGGTCTGCGAACGACGCCATTCGACCAGACGCTGATGCAAGGCTTTGTCGTGGGTCGCCAGAATTTGGGTCGCCAGCAGGGCTGCATTCGCCGCGCCCGCTCTACCAATCGCCAGCGTGCCGACCGGAATACCACGCGGCATCTGGACGATGGAGTAAAGGCTGTCGACGCCGCTTAGCGCTGCGCTTTGCACCGGTACACCAAGCACCGGGACCAGCGTTTTAGCGGCAATCATGCCTGGCAGATGTGCTGCACCACCCGCACCAGCAATAATCACCTGATAGCCGTTCTCTTCTGCGCCTTCGGCGAAGCTGAACAGTTTATCGGGGGTGCGGTGCGCGGAGACCACTTCAACGTGGTGCGGAACGTTCAGGATTTCGAAGATTTCGGCGGCAAACTGCATGGTAGCCCAGTCGCTTTTGGACCCCATCACGATGGCGACACGCGCCGGATTATTGCGGGAAGACATGCGTCTTAAAACTCCTGTGGTGCGGAACACACTGCTTTGAGGGCACAGAGAATAGCATGATATACAGGCAAGGAAAACGGTTGCGTCGCCAGAATACCGGCAAAAAAAGGCGTTAATTAAAACGGAAACGAGATGAGTTCAACGCCTTCTGGCGTGACTTTTACCATTGAACCTTCGCTGTGCCAGGCACCCAATACAACACGATGCGCGGGTTCGCCGTTGGCAGTGAGTTGATGCACGTCCGGGCGATGGGTGTGACCGTGAATTAACCACTGCACGCGATGTTTTTCCATTATTTCAACGACCGCATGCGGGTTGACGTCCATGATCGTCATGGATTTGCTGCTGTTCGCCGATTTACTGCCCGCGCGCATTTTGGCGGCGATACGGCTGCGGATAAACAGAGGTAGGGCCAGAAACAGGGTTTGAATCCAGGGGGTGTGGACTTTAGCGCGAAAAGCCAGATAGCCCGTGTCGTCGGTGCATAGCGTGTCGCCGTGCATAATGAGGACGTTGCGGCCATATAATTCGAGCACTTTTTCTTCCGGCAACAATGTTATGCCGCTTTCGCGAGCGAAGCGTTTGCCGATCAGAAAATCGCGATTGCCGTGAATGAAATAGCAGGGGACGCCAGAATCGACCAGCGCTTTGATCGCCGCCGCCATTTCACGGTGGAGGGGATTCGGGTCGTCGTCGCCAATCCAGGCCTCAAACAAATCGCCAAGAATGTACAGGGCGTGTGCAGTACGCGCTTCATCCTGTAGAAAATGCAGAAAACCGGCGGTAATCGCCGGTTCTTCTGTTTGCAGATGCAGATCCGCAATAAAGAGTGTCGCCACCAATTACTCGCTGACGGTCACGCTTGTGATGATAACGTCTTCTTTTGGAACGTCCTGATGCATACCGCTGCGGCCAGTTGAAACGCCTTTGATCTTCTCAACAACGTCCATACCTTCAACCACTTCTGCAAACACACAATAACCCCAACCCTGCAGATTCTCGCCGGAGAAGTTCAGGAAGTCGTTGTCTGCTACGTTGATGAAGAACTGTGCAGTTGCAGAGTGCGGAGCCTGAGTACGGGCCATAGCCAGCGTACCGCGGGTGTTTTTCAGACCGTTATTCGCTTCGTTTTTGATCGCTTCTTTGGTGTCTTTCTGGATCATGCCAGGTTCGAAACCGCCGCCCTGGATCATAAAACCGTTGATCACACGGTGGAAAATCGTGTTGTTGTAGAAGCCTTCGCGACAGTAGTCCAGGAAGTTTTTAACTGTTTCAGGCGCTTTATCATCAAATGTTTTGACGACGATATCGCCATGATTAGTGTGGAAAGTAACCATTTTTTCATCCTGTTCCGTTATAGTGGTGCTTCGACCCACATAAGGGTCACATATAGGGGTTTGTTATAGCATAACCGCAGGATGCGATCACCTTGCATTGCGTGCTGATCCTATCCCGAATTATAGGTATTATACGGTCTTTACGATCCACACACGTTTACATGGAATCTTTGATGTTAAAAATCTTTAATACTCTGACGCGCCAAAAAGAGGAATTCAAACCTATTCATGCCGGGGAAGTCGGCATGTACGTGTGTGGTATTACCGTCTACGATCTCTGTCACATTGGTCATGGCCGTACCTTCGTCTCATTTGACGTGGTCTCTCGCTACCTGCGTTTCTTAGGTTACACCCTGAAGTACGTCCGTAATATCACCGATATTGATGATAAAATTATTAAACGTGCAAATGAGAATGGTGAAAGCTTTGTCGCGCTGGTGGATCGCATGATCGCCGAAATGCACAAAGATTTTGATGCATTAAATATTCTGCGTCCGGACAGCGAACCGCGTGCGACTCACCATATTCATGAAATTATCGAGATCACCGAAAAGCTCATTGAGCGCGGTCATGCGTATGTGGCCAGCAACGGCGACGTAATGTTCTCCGTTCCCACCGATCCGAGCTACGGTCAGCTTTCTCGTCAGGATCTTGAGCAACTGCAGGCCGGCGCGCGCGTCGATGTCGTCGACGTCAAACGCAACCCGATGGACTTTGTGCTGTGGAAGATGTCTAAAGAAGGTGAGCCGAGCTGGCCGTCGCCGTGGGGCGAAGGGCGTCCAGGCTGGCACATTGAGTGCTCAGCAATGAACTGCAAACAGTTAGGTAACCATTTCGACATCCACGGTGGCGGTTCTGACCTGATGTTCCCACATCATGAAAACGAAATTGCCCAGTCTACTTGCGCACACGGCGGCGAGTACGTTAATTACTGGATGCACTCCGGTATGGTGATGGTCGATCGCGAGAAGATGTCCAAATCGCTGGATAACTTCTTCACCGTGCGTGACGTGCTGAAATATTACGATGCCGAAACCGTGCGTTATTTCTTGATGTCCGGCCACTATCGTAGTCAGTTGAACTACAGCGAAGAGAACCTGAAACAGGCTCGCTCTGCGCTGGAACGCCTGTATATTGCGGTGCGTGGTACTGACAAATCCGTCGCGCCTGCGGGCGGTGACGCTTTCGAAGCACGTTTCATTGAAGTCATGAACGATGATTTCAACACGCCTGAAGCCTACTCTGTGCTGTTTGACATGGCGCGTGAAATTAACCGTCTGAAGGTTGAAGATGTGACGGCGGCAAATGCGTTGGCTTCCCATCTGCGTAAGCTTGCAGCGGTGCTGGGGCTGTTGGAACAAGATCCAGAAACCTTCTTGCAAAGCGGTGCGCAGAATGACGGCGACGAAGTGGCCGAAATCGAAGCGTTAATCACTGCACGTCTTGAAGCGCGTCAGGCGAAAGACTGGGCGGCAGCAGATGCCGCACGTAATCGTCTAACGGAAATGGGGATCGTTCTGGAAGATGGGCCGCAGGGTACTATCTGGCGTCGTAAATAATTTTGTTATGCCCGGCGGCGCAATGCTTGCCGGGCAATTTCCCTTCAACATGACTCTGCCTAAACCGCCCGTTCACCGCGTCTCCTGCTACGTAAAGTAACGCTCCTATTTTTGACTAAAAAAATGCGTAATATTTATCAGAAAAATATTAATTTTAATGATGAATTGTTGACGGTTTTTATAAGATTTATTTTAAGGGATTAATGGAATTGTATGATTTTGGATAGGGGCTTGAGTGATATAGGACATTATTGTTAGTGTCCTTTTTTGGACAACAAACACGGTTTAGTTGATAATGTCGGGGATTGTTTACGCAATCTTATTCATCCTATAATGCTGCGCTTTCCATTCCAGAAAATGTTAGGCGTGCAGTTTTGTTATGTGATCCAGAATGGATTTTATGAGGGTAATATTGTGACTTTGTTTGACAAACTCAATAACTGTGCGGGAAAGCCTTTTTTAGCGTTAGTTGCGATTTCAACGATTTTGGTGGTAACGGGTTGTCAGAGTAAACCGACAAGTAAAGTGACGCCTGCCAGCAAATCCGCTCAGGCGGTCTCAAGCTCCGTACCCGCGCAGGGTGGCTCAACTAACACGACGATCAAGCCAGCGGAAGCGCCTGTTGAAATGGCGTCTGAAAGCGCTGTGACTAATTGCCAGCGTGAGTTAACCGCCTTATCAAAAATCAACGGCCGTTTGTACGTTCAAAAAAAGGCAGCCTTTGATGATTTATTAGCAAGTGCATCAGTGTACGCCTCTGTTCGCGGGGATATTGCTTCGCAAACCAAAGATACGATGGATGCGCTTTTTAAATACCGAACCCAAAAACTGTGTAGCGATATACAGCAAACAGTGCAACAAGCACTTATAAGTCGTGGAGAAAATTTTAAATGAGTGCGTTCAGCATGAAGCCTCTTTTTTTTTTGTATTACCCGCTTTAATCATTAGCACCGTCACTTCACCCACTCAGGCGAGTGATAATGGAGAGACAATAAAATCGCTGGATTCAATAACGGCTCAATCCAGCGACATTCCCGCTATATTGTTTGCAGCGCCCGCTACACCTCCGGAATCTTCCCCGATTCCGGAGGAACGGCATCATAAAGCGCCGGCAAAAAAGATCGCTCGTCTTCGGTTACAAACTCCACAATCACAACAGAACACGGCTACTGCTGAACTTTCTGCGCTGAAAGCTGAGCAAGAAAAAGCGATGGCTGAGCTGAAAGCAAAATACAGCGCCGAGCAAGAGCGCAGTGAGAAAGCCATTGCGGATGCCCGTGACGCGCTGGCAGACAGCGAAAAACAGCGCAGCGCCTTGCAGGCACAATACCAGGATGCGACCCGGCAACTTGACGATGCCACGAAGAAAATGGCGTCGCTCATGAGCGCCGGTGCTGATAAAGAGGGCGCGGTCGCACAGCTGAACAAATCGCTGACGGAAAGCCAGAGTCGCGCCAAAGAGATGCTTAAACAGATAAGCGATCTCAAGCAAGAGCAGGACAAGCAGACCAAAGCCCTGGTGGCGACACAGAAATCCCTGACTGACAGCGAAAAACAGCGCGCGGAATTACAGAATACCTCCCAGAAAACGACCCAGCAGCTAAGCGATAAGACCCGCGAGCTTGCGGCGCTCGGTGCGAACCTTTCAGCCAGTGAAGCGAAACTTGCGCAGCTGCAAAAGTCGCTTGATGGCAATCACAATGAATCCTCCGCGCAGAATAAAAAAATGGCCGCGTTAACGGCAGAGATGGGCGTAAAAGAGAAAGCGATTGCGGACGCCCGTGACGCGCTGGCAGACAGCGAAAAACAGCGTAGCGCTTTGCAGGCACAATACCAGGATGCGACCCGGCAACTTGACGATGCCACGAAGAAAATGGCGTCGCTCATGAGCGCCGGTGCTGATAAAGAGGGCGCGGTCGCACAGCTGAACAAATCGCTGACGGAAAGCCAGAGTCGCGCCAAAGAGATGCTTAAACAGATAGGCGATCTCAAGCAAGAGCAGGACAAGCAGACCAAAGCCCTGGTGGCGACACAGAAATCCCTGACTGACAGCGAAAAACAGCGCGCGGAATTACAGAATACCTCCCAGAAAACGACCCAGCAGCTAAGCGATAAGACCCGCGAGCTTGCGGCGCTCGGTGCGAATCTTTCAGCCAGTGAAGCGAAACTTGCGCAGCTGCAAAAGTCGCTTGATGGCAATCAAAATGAATCCTCCGCGCAGAATAAAAAAATGGCCGCGTTAACGGCAGAGATGGGCGTAAAAGAGAAAGCGATTGCTGATGCCCGTGACGCGCTGGCAGACAGCGAAAAACAGCGCAGCGCCTTGCAGGCACAATATCAGGATGCGACCCAGCAACTTGACGATGCCACGAAGAAAATGGCGTCGCTTATGAATGCCGGTGCTGATAAAGAGGGCGCGGTCGCCCAGCTGAACAAATCGCTGACGGAAAGCCAGAGTCGTGCCAAAGAGATGCTTAAACAGATAGGCGATCTCAAGCAAGAGCAGGACAAGCAGACCAAAGCCCTGGCGGCGACGCAGAAATCCCTTACCGACAGCGAAAAACAGCGCGCGGAACTACAGAAAGCTTCGCTGACAACCAACCAACAGTTAAGCGATAAGACCACTGAGCTTGCGGCGCTCGGTGCGAACCTTTCAGCCAGTGAAGCGAAACTTGCTCAACTGCAAAAGTCGCTTGATGGCAATCAAAAGCACGCTTTAGATCAGGATGAGAAAGTGGCCGCGTTAGCCGCCGAAAACAGTCTGAAAGAAAAAGCGATTGCGGATGCCCAGAAGGCGCTGACAGACAATGAGAATCAGCGAAATGAGCTGAAGAAGAAATGGGATGATGCCAGTTCCAAATTGGACGATCAGGACAAACAGCTGGCGTCTCTGCGCAGCGAGCTCAAAGCCGCATCTACAGGAGCCCCAACACCGCAGACAAAAGAAGATGTGCGGGCCTATTCATTGGGGGCGTTCTGGGGACAAGAAGTGCTGAGTTCCCTGAATAAAATGGAAGCGGAAGGCCTCACTCTCTCGCGTCAGCATGTGGCGAATGGGGTCGCCGATTTCTTGCAGGGCAAGTTCAAAATACCAAAAGAAAAAATGGTCGCTTCGCTCAAAGAGATGGATACCGAAGTTACCACGCATCCTACGGAAGCCAAAAAAGAGGTATCCGGAGATAAAGGCCAGAATTATATGACTACCTTCAGCAAGCAGCCCGGCGCTAAGAAAGCCGAAATGGGCTATTACTACCGTGTAATGGAGAAGGGTAAGGGCAAAATTAATAAAACAGATACCGTTGCGATTGTGGTGAAGGAAAGTCTCGCAGGCGGCAAAGTCGTAAAAGACATGAGCAAAATGGGTAAAGCCTTGGTTCTGCCGCTGGATAAATTCCCGCCGCTATTCCAGTCCGCCATTATGAAAATGAATAAACTGGGTCGGCTCCAGATGGTTGTGCCACCAGAGCTTGCATACGGTGAGGAGGGGAGTGCGCCTGATATCCCACCAAATGCGACGATGGTTTATGAAATTCAGGTTGTGAATGTGAATCCGGATTTAAAAACACATTAAAAAAAGAAGAAGATGCGCCCTCAGTATGGGCGCATTTTTTTAGGCTGATTCCCGCGCGATCAGTTGCCCCGACAGCGTAATTCGCTGCGTTTGAAGTTCCGGCTCTTTCAGCTTACGAATCATGAGCCCTGCCGCCTGGCGGCCCGTCTCTTCACTGGCGGAAGAAACATAGGTGAATGACGGCGAGGTGAGATTCACATGTAACATATCTTCAAACCCTACCAGAGCAACCTGCTGCGTCAGGAACACATCCTTCCCGACGGTGCGCCCTACCTGATGAATGCCTGAAATCGAACCTATCATCGCATCGGGTGAATGACACAGTAGCGCTGTAATGGTGTTGTTCTTATCCAGCAACTGACGGGTAATAAAACCGGCCGCCTGCGTATCATCGCTACACACAGGAGCGGATTCCTCTCGATTCACCAGGCCGTACTGCGTCATCGCACTGCGAAACCCTAAAAGACGTTGCTCACGAATGAGACATCCCTCACGACCGCCGATATAGGCGATATTACGGTGACCACGTTCAATCAGATAACGCGTGGCCAGATTCGCTGCCTGACGATTGTCACGCATTACCAGATTGCAGGGCTCATTCAGTAAAGACTGTGAGACCACAACCAAGGGAAGAAGGCATTCACGGATCTGTTTCGGTAGAGTGGGCGTTCGCGTGTCGGAGGAGAGATAAATGACGCCGGCAACGCCCTGTTGTTTAAACGAAAGCAGACAGCGCTCAAGATGTTCATGATCGTTCAGCGGCTGTCCGAGGAAAACCATAAAGCCTTGCTTTTCCAGTTCCTGGACGATGCTCGCCATCACTTTGATTGAAAAGCTGTCGCTGAAATCACGGAGAATAAGGCCGATAAGATTGGAGGTGTTGGCGCGAAGGTTGGCAGCGGCGACGTTATGAACATAGCCAAGCGTGGTGATGGCAGCGTGGACCTTCTCAATCGTTGCCTCTGAGATTTTCCCCTTCTGACGTAAAACCAGTGAGACGGTTGAAACCGAAACACCCGCCAGTTTTGCAACATCAATTATGCTGACTTTCTTCAAACCCGCTCCCTGAAATTTCTCGATTATCAGCCTGATATGACAACGTCTCCCAGAGTACAGGAGACGTGTCAGCCAGACATCTTATTATTTACCGATCATCGTGGACATGGTTTGGGCAATAAATTGTGCTCTGGCACCAAAAATCACCTGGATACCGTTGTCACCCACAAACACCACGCCGCGTGCCCCTAAGCCGTTAAGGCCATCTTTATCTACCGCATCGCTTTTCGCTACTTCCAGGCGCAGACGCGTGATACAGGATCCGACAGAGTTAATGTTCTGCGCGCCACCCAGCAGGCCGATAATATCAGTCGCAATTTCGCTATCGGTTTTATCGTCTGTTGTCGCGGTTGCTTCCGTACGGCCCGGCGTTTTGACATCAAAACGGCGGATGACGAAGCGGAATGTGAAGTAGTAAATCAGCGCCATCGGAACACCGATAATAATCGCGCTCAGGAAGTTAGTCTGATAACCGTTAAACGACGGGAGAATGCCAAACGACAGGTAGTCGATAAAGCCCGCAGAGAACGATTTGGCAATGTGCGCATGCAACAGATACATGGTCATGTACGCCAGGCCCGCCATGATGGCGTTAAAGACGTAAAGGATTGGCGCCACGAAGATAAAGGTGAACTCTACCGGCTCGGTGATCCCTGTCAGGAAACAGGTTAGCGCGGCGGAGAACAGAATACCTGCAGCGATTTTTTTGTTTTTGGTATGCGCTTCGTGATACATCGCCAGACAGGCCGCAGGCAGCGCGAACAGCATCAGCGGGAATTCACCCTGCATGAATTTACCGGCGTCCTGATAGGTATCGCTACTAAAGGATTTAACGCCTTCTTCCAGCATTTTGAACCAGATTGTCTGATCGCCATGGATAACCTGGCCTGCCTGCGTGGTGTAATCCCCAAATGAATACCAGAACGAAGGATACCAGATGTGATGGAGGCCCAGCGGAATCAATGCGCGTTCTACCAGACCAAAAATAAAGGTCGATGCCGCCTGATTGTCGCCGTTAACAATGACAGATAGCGCGTCAATACCAGACTGAATATGCTGCCAGACGTACGGCAGCAGCAGACCCAGAATAAATGACAGGAAGGCCGTCGCAATCGCGACAAAACGCTTACCGGAGAAGAAGCCCAGGAATTCTGGCAACTGCAACGTGTGGAAGCGGTTATAACACCACGCGGCAAGAATACCGCAAATAAGGCCGCCAAAAACGCCCATTTGCAGCGTCGGAATGCCGACCACCATGGCGTATTTTCCGCCTGATGAGGCCATCTCTGGCGTGATGCTCAGAACCGTACCAATGGTGATGTTGGTAACAAACACCGACACCGCAGCGGACAGTGCAGCAATCCCGGACTCCGATGCCAGACCCACGGCGGAACCGATCGCAAAGAGCATCGGCAAGTTATCAAAAATGACGCCGCCTGCGTTCATCATCAGCGGCATATGGAATTTATCACCGAAGGCCAGTAACAAACCCGCGGCAGGAAGAAGTGAAATTGGCAGCATTAACGCGCGACCAATCATCGATAATTTTGACAACGATTTAACAAACCCTGATATCAGACTCATGCTGATTTCCCCCGAGAAGCGCTTTTATTGGCGCTGTTATTGTAAGTAGAACGTTTTAGTAGAACGTTCTACTTATCGTGAGAGAAGCGTGAATTTTGCGCAACTTAATTTTCACATTTCAACAAACGAAATAGTGATTATTTGAAGTCGATCGATAATTAGCCGTGATGGATTCAGGGAAATCTTGCGTGATTGGAACAGATTCCCTCTCCAGGCAGGAGAGGGTTGTACGTGGGATTACGCTGTAACGGTGATGCTCTGGCTGGCGAAACTCACTGTTTGACCCGCGATAATTTTGCAGCGTTTACGGGTTTCCACTTTGCCATCGACTTTGACCAGCCCGTCAGCGATGAAAATTTTTGCCTGCGCGCCGCTTTCGCTCCAGCCTTCCAGCTTGAGGAGATCGCACAGTTCTACGTGTGGGTGTTTACCTAATGAAAATGTGGTCATCTTACGCTTCCTCTACATCGTGGTACTCTTCGCATGCCTGCAAAGTATTTTGAATCAGGGTCGCTACGGTCATAGGACCGACGCCGCCCGGAACGGGGGTAATGTAAGACGCGCGCGCGGCGGCGTCTTCATACACGACATCGCCAACGACTTTGCCGTTTTCCAGGCGATTAATCCCCACGTCCACAACGATCGCGCCTTCTTTAATCCATTCGCCAGGAATAAAGCCCGGTTTCCCGACCGCAACAATCAGCAGGTCAGCATTTTCGACGTGCTGGCGCAGGTTTTTGGTAAACCGATGGGTGACCGTCGTCGTACAGCCTGCCAGCAGCAGCTCCATACTCATCGGACGGCCAACGATGTTGGACGCGCCAATCACCACGGCGTTCAGCCCGTAAGTGTCGATGTTATAGCGCTCCAGCAACGTCACGATGCCGCGCGGGGTGCACGGACGCAGACGCGGGGCGCGCTGACACAGGCGGCCAACGTTATACGGATGGAAACCGTCCACGTCTTTATCTGGTGCGATGCGTTCCAGCACTTTCACATTATCGATGCCTGCAGGGAGCGGCAACTGCACCAGAATGCCGTCGATAACCTCATCGGCATTCAGCGTATCAATCAGCTCAAGCAGTTCTGCCTCGGTGGTCGTTTCCGGCAAATCATAAGAGCGAGAGACAAAACCGACCTCTTCACATGCTTTGCGTTTGCTGCCGACATAAATTTGTGATGCCGGGTTGCTACCCACCAGCACGACAGCCAACCCAGGAGCGCGTTTTCCGGCCGCTGTACGCGCCTTCACTTTTACCGCGACCTCAGAGCGTACCTGCTGCGCAATCGTTTTACCGTCAATAATCTTTGCTGCCATCAGAGAGAAGATTCCGTCTGTAACGTTTAAAGGGGGGGGATTGCCTATATTTTGTCAGAAGCGGGCGCTGCTGTCAGTCACCCATTGCGAGATTTCCGCAATCAGCCTCGGGGCGCAGCATTACCCCTGCGCTTTGATGGGTCTTTTCCTAAGGCAAATTAGGATGTGACCTGGCTCAATCGCAGTGTTTTGACCTGTTTTACTTTTCACCCATACGCTACTTTGTCTCTTCCAAAATACACTTTCAATTACGCAATTGAATGTCTTTTTTATTCCCGATTTACGCGGGAAGGGCTTTTTACATTTCAAAGGAATAGATATGAAATTCAGCAATATTGCTTCTTCCGTTATTGCTTCGCTGGTATTCGTTGCGGGTGCCGTGCATGCAGAAGATCCTGTGCCGCCGGTTTCCGTTAATGGCGGTACCGTGCATTTTAAAGGTGAATTAGTTAACGCCGCGTGCGCAGTGAATACTGAATCCGCCGATCAGATTGTTAATTTGGGCCAGTACCGTACGGCTAAATTTACGAAAGTGGGCGACACCACCTCTAATATTCCTTTCAACATTGAACTGAATGATTGCGATCCAGACGTGGCGAAAACGGCATCTGTGGCCTTCACGGGGCAAATCGATCCGACAGATAAAACGCTGCTGGCCATTACTTCAGGCAGCAATGACAACACCGCACAAGGCGTGGGCATTGAAATCCTCGATAGCCAGTCCAGCACACTGACCCCTGATGGCGCAACGTTCTCTGCAGCGAAAGCGCTGATCGAAGGCACCAACACCCTGAACTTTACCGCCCGCTATAAATCCACTGCGGCAACGACCGCACCAGGCCAGGCAAACGCCGATGCCACCTTCGTGATGAAATACGAATAACCCTGCTTTCAGGGACGATCTGGCCTCAGGGAAGAGGCCTGTTCTTCGATTTGAGGGTCGGGTATGACCAGATTAAGGCTCCTTTTACTGCTGCTTTTGTCTGCGGTGACGCCTGTGATGGCGCATACCGTGGTGGTGGATGGCGGAAAAGTGCATATGAAAGGCGAGCTGGTGAACGGGGGTTGCGCCGTCGCGCCCGATAGCCAAAACCTGCGTATCGAAATGGGGCAATACCGCACCAACTCATTTGCCGGTGTGGGCAGTTTTTCGACGGTCAATGTGCCCTTTATCCTGCGGCTGGTTGAGTGCAGCGTCGACGTCTCGCGCACGGTAGGCGTCATGTTTGAGGGCGTCACGCCCGCTGAGGATCCGCAAGTCTTTCTGGCGACCTCTCAACCCGGCGAAAGCCGCGTCAGTAGCGGTGTGGGGCTGGCATTATTTGATTCGCAACAGCGGCAGATTATCCCCAATGCGGCGGCTAGTAACTGGCGGCCAATAGATTCTTCTGAGATGGACTTACATTTCAGCGCACGCTATCGGGTTATTTCTGAACATCTTGTGCCGGGCAATATCCAGTCGGATGTCTGGTTCGCGTTGATTTATCCCTAACGGCATACACCTGCGAACATAATATTAAAGGTATTGTTGTGATGAACTCCCTGAATAAACCCGGACTCATTTTATCGATTATTTTAATGATGGTTTCTCTGTCCGTAGAGGCTTCTGGTGGGATCGCGTTGGGTGCGACGCGCGTGATATATCCGGCGGATGCCAGACAAACGTCGCTGGCGATTACGAACAGCAATAAGCAAGAACGGTATTTAATTAACGCGTGGATTGAAAACGATCGCGGGCAAAAAGAAAAAACCTTTGCCGTCACGCCGCCGCTGTTTGTGAGTGAGCCTGACAGCGAAAACACGCTGCGCATTATTTACGCGGGCCCACCGCTGGCAACCGATCGCGAATCCCTGTTTTTCATGAACGTAAAAGCCATTCCTTCGGTGAATAAAGCGAATCTGGAGGGAAAAAACGTTCTGCAACTGGCGATCCTGTCGCGGATAAAGCTTTTCGTACGCCCCAAAAATCTGGCGATGCAGCCGGAAGAGGCCCTTTCGCAGCTGAAGTTTGAGCGTACTGGAAATCACTTGAAAGTCAGCAACCCCTCGCCGTATTACATCACGCTGGTCAATCTTCAACTGGGCGGACAGAAGCTTGAAAATCTGATGATCGCTCCGAAAAACGCCGCGCAGCAGGTTCTTCCGACAGGCGTCAGCGGCACGCTTTCCTGGCAGAGCGTGAATGATTACGGTGCCATTACGCCGGCGCGTCGCGTCGCACTGTGAGCAGAGTCAGGGCGATGAACATTCCACGATGGCGTTACTGCCCGTGCGCGCTGGCGTTGGCGGCAGTTCTCTTTCCACAAGCGGGATGGAGCGAAAGCTATTTCAACCCGGGGTTTTTATCCGACGACACTGCCGGTGTGGCGGATTTGTCTCGCTTTGAGCAAGGGCACCAACAGGCGCCGGGTATTTACCGTGTGGATATCTGGCGCAACGAGGAGTTTATCGGCACGCAGGATGTGCGTTTTGAGACGGACGAGAAAAGCACGGCTCCCGTGGCGGGCGGGCTTTCGCCCTGTATCACGCGTGCGATGCTTGACCGCTTGGGCGTGAACATCAATGCGTTTCCGGAACTCGCCCAGACGACGGACGATACCTGTATTCCACTTGCGACGGCCATTCCAGGCAGCGAGATCGGATTCAATTTTGCCTCTCTGCGCCTCAACATCAGTTTGCCGCAGGTGGCGATGCATAACAGCGCGCGCGGCTATATTCCCCCTGAGCAGTGGGACGAGGGCATCCCGGCGATCCTGCTGAACTACAGCTTTAGCGGAAATAAGGGCAATGACGATGACAACAGCTACTACCTCAATCTGCAAACTGGCCTGAATTATGGTGCCTGGCGCCTGCGAAACACCGGCGCGTGGCGCGCCACGCAAAGCAACGGAAATAGCCATCGCGAGTGGCAAAACATCGGGACGTCGGTGGAACGTACGGTCATTCCACTCAAAAGCGAGCTGGTCTTGGGTGACAGCAATAGCGGCAATGATGTTTTCGACAGCATGGGATTCCGTGGTTTGCGGCTCTTTTCGTCTGACAGTATGTACCCGGACAGCATGCAGGGCTACGCCCCGACCGTGCGCGGCATCGCCAGAACGCCTGCAAAAGTGGTGATACGCCAGAACGGTTACGTGATTTATCAAAGCTACGTGCAGCCGGGGGCGTTTGCCATCAGCGATCTGAACCCGACGTCATCAAGCGGCGATCTCGACGTGACGATTGAAGAGAAAGACGGTAATCCACAACGCTATACCGTTCCGTATTCCACCGTGCCGTTATTACAGCGTGAAGGCCGGGTGAAATACGATCTGGTGGCTGGCGACTATCGCAGCGGTAATAGCGAGCAAGAGACGCCATTCTTCACCCAGGGCACGCTGATTACGGGGCTTGCCAACGGCTATACGCTGTATGGCGGCACGCAGCTGGCATCACGCTACACCGCGCTGGCGATTGGTGCGGGGAAAAACCTCGGTGACTGGGGCGCCGTTTCAGTCGATTTAACTCATGCTCGCAGCCAACTGGCCGATGACAGCCGTCACGAAGGGCAGTCTTTGCGTTTCCTTTATGCGAAATCGTTGAACGACTTTGGCACCAACTTCCAGCTGCTGGGCTATCGCTACTCGACAAAAGGGTTTTACACGCTTGATGACGTGGCGTGGAAATCTATGGAAGGCTATCAGTACAGCGATACCAAAGACGACAACGGCGTACCCGACGTCCAGAGCTATCACAATCTGACATGGAATAAAAAAGGACGATTTCAGCTCAACATCTCTCAATCATTGGGAGATTACGGTTCAGTTTACGTCTCAGGCAGCGAGCAAACGTACTGGGGAACCAGCGATTCCAGCGTCTGGTATCAGCTGGGCTACGCCGGTGGAGTGCAGGGGGTGAGCTATTCCGTTTCGTGGTCATGGAACCAGGCAGTGGGGATAGGGGGGACGGATAAAATTGCGTCATTTAACGTCTCCGTACCGTTCAGCCTGTTTACCCGGCACGGCTATCGCCGCGACAGTGCGTTCGATCGCGCCTACGCAACCGCCTCCGCCAGCCGGAACAGCGAAGGCGACAGCAGCTGGCAAACAGGGATCAGCGGCACGCTACTGGAGGACAGAAACCTCACTTACAGTGTGACGCAGGGACATACCAGCAACAACGGTGGCAGCGGTAGCGCCAGTGCCAACTGGCAGGCGGCCTACGGTACGTTTGGTGCGGGGTACAACTACTCGCGCGAGCAGCACGATCTTAACTGGCAGATGTCTGGCGGCGTGGTAGGGCACGCGAATGGGGTGACCTTCAGTCAGCCTCTTGGCGACACCAACGTGTTGATTAAAGCGCCAGGCGCGTCGGGCGTGAATGTCGAAAACCAGACCGGGGTAAAAACGGACTGGCGCGGTTACGCGGTGATGCCTTATGCCACGGTCTATCGCTATAACCGTATTGCGCTGGACACCAACAGCATGAATACCAATACCGATATTGAAAATAACGTCAGCAGCGTCGTGCCTACCAAAGGCGCTCTGGTGCGCGCCAGCTTTGACGCGCGTATAGGCGTACGTGCGCTCTTAACCGTCATGCGCGACAATCAGCCCGTGCCTTTTGGGGCGGTAGTACGCGAAATAGAAAGCGGTGTGACCAGCATGGTGGGCGACGACGGACAAATTTATCTGAGCGGTTTACCGCTGGCGGGGGCGTTATTAATTCAGTGGGGCAATAGTGCCAATACTCAATGCCGCGCGCCTTACGCACTGCCGGAAGAGAGCTTGCAACAGGCCATCACGCTTAAGGAGATTCGCTGTGATTAAGACCCGCTGTTTGGCGGCGGCACTGCTAGCGCTCATGCCTGCGACGCATGCGCTGGCGACCGTCTGCGTCAACCAAAACGGTGTCCCAACCGATGTGTACTATGACTTAACGGATAAATTTAACAGCTCGAATAATCAGATTGGGCAGATCGTCACGCTGGCAGAAAAATCACAGTGGGTGGGTGTAAATGCGGTATGCCCGAAAGGGACGTCGGGCAATACGACCAAGCGCAGTTACGTCACCGATTTTCCTATTACCAGCACCATCGACAGCTACAAGTACCTGAAGCTCAATGATTATCTTGATGGCGCGATGAAAATTACCGACAGCTACGCGGGTGTTTTTTATCCTCCTCAGTCTTTTATTCAAATGGGGAGTCATCCTAACGTTTCCAAAAACCAACCTTTTGGCGTTCAGGATTCAAAGCTGGTATTTCGACTCAGAGTGACGCGGCGGTTTATCAACATGGTTGAGATCCCGCGTCAGACGATGTTTCGCGTTTACGTTACAACAACGTCAGCCGATCCGTTGACGACGCCGGTTTACACCATCAGCTACAGCGGCACGATTCAGGTGCCGCAAAGCTGCGCGATTAACGCCGGTAAAGTCGTCGAGTTCGATTTTGGCGACATCGGCGCGTCACTGTTTAGTCAGGCCGGGGCGGGGAATCGCCCCCAAAATTTGAACCCCAAAACGCAAACCATCGCCATCAAATGCACCAACGTGGAGGCGAACGCGTATCTGACAATGCGCGTTGAAGCGGAAAAGGTGTCTGGAAACGCATTGATTTCTGACAACCCTGATTTAGGTTTTATCGTGGCAACGGCCAGCGGCGCGCCGCTTACGCCGAATAGCCTCATCAGCAAAATTCCGTTTCGTCTGGATGATAACGCCTCGGCGGTGGTGGGGATTAGCGCCTGGCCAGTAAGCATCACAGGGAAAAAACCGAGTGAAGGGCGCTTTCGTTCACGCGGATACCTGCGTGTGGATTACGACTAAGGGGGAATGATGCGCAAAATGATGTTACTCGCCGTAATGACCCTGTCAGGTGCCCCGATGCAGGGATCGATGGCGGCGACGCCGCTGGGTGAAATCAATATTGAACTGTACGGGAACATTGTAGATTTCACCTGCGTGGCGGAGGGTAGCGACAGTAACAAGTCGGTGACGCTGGGTACGTGGCCGACAAAGCAATTGAGCACCACGGGCAGCAGAACGCAGGCAATGCCCTTTACGCTCAAGTTGACCGGCTGTCCGCCGGGCGCCGCCTCGATCACATTTACGGGAAAGGTCGATGCGCGCGATCCTCAGCTTCTTGCGCTCAATGACGCCAGTCAGGCAAGCAATGTCGCCGTAGAGATTCGCGATCACGATAAAACGCGTTTGCCGCTTCAGCAGGCGAGTCAGGAGATGGTTGTGGATGCGCAGGGAAATGCGGTGCTGGCGTTTTATGCCAATTACATCGCGACCGCAAATAATCCTACGCCCGGTCGCGCTGATGCGGATGCGACATTTATGATTAATTATTATTGAGCCGAACGGTACTCCCGGAAACGCGTTAATGCGGTGGGAGTACCTTTGCTTTATAGCAGCTCGTGAGCTTTAGCATAGTCGATGAGCTCGACAATCGTCTGCACGCCTAATTTCGTGTAAATATTTGACTTGTGCGCGCTAATTGTTTTGTTGCTAAGTAATAATTGTTCTGCAATTTCTTTATTAGACAACCCATTCGCCAGAAAACGTAAAACGGTCACTTCCCTGTTGGATAATGGCATATCATTTAATGCCCCTTTATGCGAGCCGTGATGATTTATAAAGCTCAGCGTTTCATAGGGGAAGAAGGAATATCCAGAGAGCAACATCTCTACGGCGTTATAGATATCGCTGAGATCTTTTCTTTTGCTCACAAAGCCGTTTGCCCCCGCACGCATCGCGCGCCCGGCGTAAAAAGATTCTGATTTCGAAGAGAGAAAAAGAACTTTTATGTTTTCATTTAAGTTCTTGATTCTTTTTAATAAAGTAAATCCATCCGATCCCGTCATCTCAATGTCGAGGATCACCAGATCGATAGGGTAATTTCGAATGTAATCGAGCACTTCATGGCTGTCGCCAGATTTGAGTTTTACCGCGATGTTTTTATTTTTCTCTAACAGGACCTCTATCGACATTCTGACGATAGGATGTTCGTCCATAATGATAATGGATGCAGGTTTCATTTTTTTATGCCTCAGGTGGTTAACACGCAATGTAAAAGCGCGGGTAAGCCGGAAGGATAATTTTGCAGATCCTTATACGGGGTATTTCCCTGGAAAAAGCGCAAGCATCCTTGTTATGTAGTAATGAAACATTTCCTCAACGTGATGGTTGAATTGAGACTTAACGGTCAGGTATTGCTATTTCTTATTTTTGTCCGGAACAGGCTTATTATACCTTGTAAGTTTTCTCCGAAAAGCCCGTAAATTATCCGGGGCTCCTTGCTTAATATAATCTTCTGGAGAGCTAAATCGTTCATTTTAAATTCAGGCTAAATAACCACGTGTTGAAGTTAAGGTGGGTGATGATATTTATGTAATTGCAAAAAATAATACAAACGACTCAATGTTAATTTTATGTTTCCTTTTTCAGCGCTTCAACGCGCATACGCGCTCGCCATTCCTAAAGTAGAATTCAGCGCATCTCCCCGTATCACACCTTCATTTGAAAGCGATTTACCCTCTTTAAGAGCATCATCACGTCATGCAGCAGAATCGGCTGTCTGCCGTCGATGCACTTATTTTTTACACCTTGAATAGTAAGGCTTTTACCCACCACTCATCTCATTAACAAATTTTGTGAAAAGTTAACTTTTGGATGAAATCTCTGATTTTCTAAGGCGGAGCAGCGTTAAACGTGGCGAGAGAGTGAAATTTAGGAATAGTTGTAATTTTTAATAAAATGTTAAATTAAGGCCTGATTTTAATAATTATCGTAAGCCATTTCCTAAACCTCTTTAGGAATTAAAGGCTTAAAGAAGGGGGATCGGACAGCCGATGGAGAAGATGCAGTAATTCCTGACGATGGTGTAAGCCCAATTTTTCCAGGATACGCCCAAGGCGATAAACAATGCGGCTATATGGGCGCTGACGCATGAGCGCAATGTGTCGCAGGGACTGACCCTGGGATAAATACTGCAGGATGGTCCACTCTTCGCGTGAAAACCACTGGCTACGATGGGGGGAAGGCGAATTGGTAGCCATCAAAGCCTTCTGTAAGGCAGGGGCTGAAACCTGGCGTTCAAGCACCTCAAAAGGGCCGGTAGTCTTACAAAATAGACGCGTATCGTAGTCGTCTGAGCGAACCAACAAGCTGATGGGGGTAAAGGGGGGATAAAGAATCACTCGTCGTAAAGCATCGAGCATGTCCAGAAGGGACGACGATCGACCCTCTACATCAACCACCAGTCTTGCCGTAGGCCAATTTTTAAGGGCATGGAATGCGGGCTCTAGCGCGTCATAGCCGCAGCAATGACTCAATGGCGAAGGCCCATTCTGTAAACCCGTATGCAGAAAATTATCGCGTGTAACCAGAATAAGAAAGGGAGTGTCTGTTTTACGCGTCTGATTGATGGACTGACTTAGCGACACGAGCCGATCAAAAAAAGGGGGGCTGGAATGTGAATACGAGAATCCCAGCGAATCGCTTCCTTTCCGACGACGCCGATAGCGGCGTACTGTCATGCGCATAGATTCTCTCTCAGGCGAATGTCCTTTTACTGTTCAGACCAGCCCATGGAGGGCCAGTAAAATCCCTGACCGAATCCCGCTCCTGCTTGCAGTGCGCACTCCCGATCCCAATGTGATTCGATACCTTCTATAAGCACATTGCTGGCGACCTGCGCACAGCGACTCACCAGCTGCGCTAATGCAGGCGTTCCCCTTTGGCGCCAGAACACAAGTTTATCGATCTTGATACCGCTTAAGGGTAAACGACAGCGTAAAAAGGCGCGGATCAGGCCGTCGTCTACGTCGTCAAGCCAGATGCGGCAGCCGCGTTCGGCGAGGATCTGCAGGCGTTGGGTTACACACGCCCTTGATTCTGCTGAAAGACGTAAGAATGCGTGGGGGTCGACTATCTCAATATTTTGTCCGGAGGCCAGCAACGGCAGAACCCGTCTGAAATGTTCTGTCTCGACAAATACGGTTATCGGCAGATTAATAAAAAGGTTGTGGCTGTAGGGCGTGTTTTTTAAGGCGGTAAGTTGCGCTTCAAGCAACATAAGCGACTGATCAGCAGACTGATGCTGGAAAAATTGTTCGCTTTTCTCAGGCGAAGCGAGAAGGCTCAACAGCTCCATGCCGACGATGCGTGATGATGTAAGGGCGACAATGGGTTCGAGTTTGATGCCAATAATTTCACGCGACACGCTGCGCAGTTTGGCAAATTTGTTCGTCGGGGGGGCTGCAAATGAGGAGGAGGCAAACGCGGTCACTGCACTGTCCTGTTATCTTCCGGGCTCCCAGGCGCCGGATTACCGCAGGCTAGTGTGCGGGTCATCTGTTTAAGAAAATACCAGGCGTTACTTAAAGAGTCTTAAGCCTTTTCGTAGTGAGATGAAATGCGAGGAAAATCGACGTAATGTTGAAAAAATAGACGTATTTACAGTGGATGTCAGAGATGCTGTTGAGAAGGCAGGCGATTGCGTTAAAAGGCATTGACTCACTTGTCATTGGCCGTATAATTCCACGCGTTTCACCCCCGCAAGTGCACGTTATCCGTGCGCCCTTAGCTCAGTTGGATAGAGCAACGGCCTTCTAAGCCGTAGGTCGTAGGTTCGAATCCTACAGGGCGTACCATGTGTTTTCTGCCATTCCTTAAGTGCTCAAAACCCTCCAGCCGCATTCAAAAAACAATACCCTACAAGATACAGTTTCAACGTTTTGCTATTAACGATTTGATTAAACGCCATGGCATTTCTCACATTTCTCTACCATGCTGATTAAACCTTGCTGTTCATCGTGAGGATGATGTTGTTTCTTATTAATCACAAGGAATTAGGTTATGAAAAAGACGACTGCCCTTTTGTTAGGAACCGCGATCCTCTTCACCTCGAATGCCTTTGCGGCCGAGCTACTCACCCGTGAAGACTTCAAGAAAGTCGAATCCCAGTATGAAAAGATAGGTTCTGTGTCGACCTCTGGTGAGACTGCGATTGCTGATGCGAAAGAAGAGCTCATCAAAAAAGCCGATGAGAAAGGCGCGGATGTGCTGGTATTGACCTCCGGGAATACAGAAAACAAAATTCACGGCACTGCCGATATCTACAAGAAGAAGTAACCGTCTTTGCAGCCACCCATACGCTGGGTGGCTTTCAACACGCTGTCTGGCCGATCCGCTCTCGCTGATACTGGGGGCGCGTAACACCAACGCCTGCAGCGGCGACAGGCGTAAATACAACTCCTTACTGAGAGTGCTGTACGACATCACCAACAACCCATTGGCGCACGCCAGCTCTGCTTCAATTTTTGCACCGCAAACAGGCGTAGCCAGGTCGGCGCGTGGCTCTGGTCAGTAATCGGTAAAAACGACGAAAATCGGCTTAAAAGCCGACAGGATGAAGGGGCGCCTGACCGTTCACTTTACCCTTTTCGTATCCTATCTGGATGACTCCGCGGCGGGCGGTGAACCGCGAAATCTCTTTGTCAGTATGCGCTACGCATTCTACGCAGTACTTCTGCGCAATCAGTGCGGAGGCAGCGCCTGCGCCATCACAACGCGCATTAACTCTTGAACCGGCAGGGGTTTGCAAAAATAAAACCCCTGCATAAAGTCGATCTTTTTCGCGCGCAAATAATCCGCCTGTACTTGCGTCTCAACGCCTTCAGCGATGATTTTCAGGCGCATGTTTTTCGCCAGATCGATCAGGCTGTCCACCAGACGTGTATCATCGCTAACGCCGATCTGGCTGACGAACATTTTATCGATCTTGATAAATTCAGGGTTTAGCGCCGAAATATACGACAGGTTCGAATATCCAGTTCCAAAATCATCCAGCGCCACTGAAATATCAGAGCGTCGCAGCGCGGCAAACCAGTCGCTTAACTCCGGGGTGAAATGCAGCGGATCGCGTTCGGTGATTTCCATTACCACATGACTTTGATTGGCAGTGAACTTCTGTAAAAGCTCGCAGGTATCCACTTCAAAACTCGGGTCGAGACAGTTTTGCGCACTGATATTAATGCAAATGTAAGTGCCCACGGGAAAACGGTGGATCTGATGTTGCAGATCCGCAATGACCTGCTGGATAAGGGAGTGCGTTAGCGGAATGATGAGGTTATGTTTTTCCGCCAGAGGAATAAAAACGTCTGGCGAAACATATCCATAGGAAGGGTGTTTCCATCGGGCAAGCACTTCTACGCCAGCAATCTCGCCGGTGATACCATTGATAAACGGCTGGTAAAAGGGCGTGATCTGCCGCTGATCAATCGCGTTTTGCAGTGTTTTTAAGGGCGAATTTGAGCCCGATTTTTTTAGCCAGGAAACAGTGCGGGTCAAAATTGAACCCCTGCCAGCAGGTACAGAGTGGTGTTTATTCAGGATATTTTCCATGGTTCGCTTTCCTCGCACGCTCGCCAGACAACCTAAAAGAGGGCTGCCTGGCGACGTTGGGCTAAAACATCGGGCTGGGGTTAAAATTGAACCCAGTCGTTTTGATCGCGGTGGCTATCTTTTTTGACCGTGTTGAGCGCAACAACACTGCTTGCTTTGCTCATCGGACGGCTGTCTTTACGCTGATGCGGCACGTTCGAGACGCGGAAGATAGACACCACTTTTTCAAGCTGTACGGCCTGATCTTCCAGCGAACTGGCGGCAGCGGAGGATTCTTCCACCAGCGCGGCGTTCTGCTGTGTCGTCGTGTCCATCTCCGTCATTGCCTGAGCAATCTGCGCAATTCCACGGCTCTGTTCATCGGTGGCTGAGGCGATTTCACTCATGATGTCGCGCACCTGAGCGACGGATGTCTCGATTTTAGACATCGCATCACCTGCACCTTCCACCAGCGTGAATCCGGTATCGACGTGAATAACCGATTCATTGATAAGGCTTTCAATCTCTTTCGCTGACTGGGCGCTACGTTGTGCCAGGGTGCGCACTTCCGCTGCAACCACCGCAAAGCCTTTACCCTGATCGCCAGCACGGGCTGCTTCCACTGCGGCGTTCAGTGCCAGGATATTGGTCTGGAAAGCAATGCTGTTGATGACCGTCGTAATCTCAGAAATACGGTGCGAGCTGCTGCGCACGTTTTTCATCGTGTCGATCACTTTCTTCGAAATCTGGCTGCCTTCGCTCGCGTTCTGAGAGGCTTCTTCTGCCAGCATACGGGCGTGGTTAGCATTCTCGGCGTTCAGCGCCACGGTTGAGGTTAACTCTTCCATACTGGCAGCCGTTTCAACCACGGCGGCAGACTGTTGCTCGGTACGAGCCGATAAATCCATGTTGCCGGCGGCGATTTCCGTCGAGGAACGCGCCACGCTCTCAACGCCTTCTCGAACATCGTTGATGATGTTTTTCAGGTTTTCGTTCATGGTCGATACTGCCTGCATTAACAGGCCTGGCTCGTCACGGCGAGTGCTGGTGAGCGTGCTGGTGAGATCGCCCTTAGCGATAAGTTCAGCGACGCGTAAGGTTTCATTCAGCGGACGGGTAATCGATTTGGTAATGGTCAATGCCAGCAAAACGCCTAACGCGATGCCGATAGCCGCCACAATACCCATCACCATTTGCACGTTGCTGACCGTCGACACCACCATCTTTTGCTGTCGGGTAAACATGTCCTGAATGACTTTTGTCAGAGTCTCTGCTTTAGTGGATAAAATGTCTGACATATCAGACTGCGCAGTCCAGAGTTGCTCATAGTTAGCCAGCTCCGCGGAGATGGTCTGCATTTCTGAAATTCCCGCCATCAGCCAGGCTTTCTGGTCTTCCGGAACAGACTCTAAAAGCTGCTGTGAATTGGTTGTTGCTGAGGTGATACGTGTCAAAATGTCCTGTCGAAGCGCAGGCGTCGGGTGCTGTTTAAAAACGGTGACCTGAGAGTCGATGTCACTGTAGATAAACGCGATCTGCGAGGCTAATAAAGCATGCTGGAGATCAAGCGTGTTACTGCGGCCAAGTTTGTAGGCGGTCTCGGAGTCCTCCGCGAGCACTTTTGTGCTGAGCTTGATTTCACTCTCTTTTTTTGCCGTTAGCGCTTTAGTAAACGGCGTAAGCGTCTCAATATACCCATTTACAGCGCCTGCCGTATTATCAAGTATTGCCTGTCCGTCTGAGGTCCAGGAATGGCTTTGCAGATCTTTAACAATGTCCTGCATCTGTTGCGCGGCAGCCGTTGTGTTGTCCAGATACTTTTGTTCAAGCGTGTACTGGTAATTAAAACGGTTCAAACGCACTGCGGAAAGCGCGTTAAAGAGATTGGTGGTGTGACCGTTTTTTTCGACCCGATCCTGAACAGAGACAAGGCCTGTCAGACCCGATACCAGAATGGCAACGGTGACGAGTAAAACGGTCGTGAAGCCGAAGAATAATTTCTTACTGACTTTTAAGTTTACAAAGCGATTCATAATACTCATATATTTTTCCAGTATCGGGTTACACCGATAAACAGTGAATTTGCGATATATGCCGTTTTAAAAAGCGGGTTGGACATCCTGATGTCTCATAAAAAAAAAGCCCTTTGCATTAAATGCGCAGGGCGAAAACCACTGAATTGACATCACTCACTCAGGGTATCTGTCTTCTCCTCTATTTTTAACAGAAGGAGCTGGGAGTTCACTCATTCTGTAATATACTGGGGTTACATCTTGATAATTGATGATGTAACCGTGCCCGCGAATATTTCGAATAAAATCTTCGGGCAGACCAAGAAGATTGAGTTTGCCGTTTAGGTTATGAAGCACTTGCCATAACCGTTGCGTGGAAGGACTTAAATTATTCTCCTCCCAAATTTTCTCAAATAACTCTTCTTTGGCGACAACTTTTTTACGGCCATGTTCGAGCAGGTAAAGAAACAGCCTTAACATGGTTTCATTAAAATATATTGATGCGAACGCTACACTTTTATCGTTATGGCTACCCGTGAGCCGATACAGCCTGCGATTAGAAATATCGAAATGAATTTCATCACCGATCATAAATCCATATAGACGATAGCCCATCTCTTAAATACCTACTTTAGAGTAAACTGACCTGCACCACGATATACACTTCTGAATAACCCACACTGTTTATAAGGTGGATTATAGGGCTGCGATAAAGGCATTCCAATCCACAACTCTATGCGCTATCAGAAACCCGGTAGACTGCCCGGTTGGCTAGAGTTTCTATTTTCATAAGTGCTGCTTATAGTTTTAAAATCTACATACGACATTTTATGTAGTTTTAAATTTCAGGTTTCCGTACTTAATCTATTGCTCAACATTATGTTGCGAATTTCAACTCATGCTCAGCATCAATCGCTGACTGTCACGGACCAGGTTAATTGTTCATCCATGTCCCGTACTTGATGACGACAAGTTTAAGAATTGCCTGAGATAAAGAGGAGTGAAGTTATATGATTTATACTGAATGAAGTCGGTGGTTTTGGCGATCAGAATAGCCTTTTTGCGGAAATTGGGCGTTTTCAACTTACTGATATATAATAAGTAAAATCTGAATCAGGTTTTCTGTGACCACTAGCGATGATGCCATGAAGAAAGTCTTTTTGATCAACGATACTTTGCTTTTTGAACCTGATCTGCGCCGTCTGGGACCGTTGGAAGGATACCCAAAGAGGGCTATAACGCTGCATGGGCCCGTTAATGAATGCCTGCTTTTGCTTCTGGAACATAACGATCAGGTACTGACCCAGCGCTTTTTGTTTGCTTCCGTATGGGAAAAACAGGGGGCGATCGTCAGCACCAATGCCCTTTATCAAACCATTGCTTCGATACGTAAAGCGTTGAAGTCCTCGGGACTTGACGAAAACATCATTAAAACCATCCCAAAAGAAGGGTTTAAGTCTGTTGCCCTGGTCCGTACTGGCGAACGCGATGAGTTTGTTCCCTCGCAAAAAGCCTCGCCGGAGGCGGCGTTAACCGACTTATCTTCTGAAATGACAATTCCTGATAATGTGGCACCTGTTGCGCCGCAGAAAAGGTCTTTTTTTGCTTCGCCGCTTGCGTATGCCGTGGCAGGTTTGATGTTTATCCTTTCCTGCAGCGTGCTTGTCATGACGTTAAAAGGTAATGAAACTGCTTTCAAAAATTATCATCACATCGGAAAAATTAACGACTGCGACGTATATTCATCATGGCGTGAAAAAGAGAAAAGCATCGGCATGTTTAACCAGCTATCTAAACGTTATCCGATTAACTGTAATACGGGTGGGATGGTCTGGATGACGTTAAATCATGCCCAGAGGGGGAGCTCGGTAATGATTTGCGACCGCAACCCACAGGATACCCAGGCGCAATGCAATTCCATATTTTACAGGAAGCAAAATGATGACGAAGAATAAATTGGCCCTTCGCTGGTCACTCATATTGCTGGCTATCATCATTCCTTTGCTCTACGTCGGATATATTCACGTTCAGCGCAGTAATTTTAATTGCGAGGCGCATACCACCATCGTAGATGACAAATATGTTGTCGATGTGATAATGGATTATACCTTCCTTGGTGGTTCCGGCACGCTCGAGACGTCAGGGGAATATATTCCAGTGAATGCGCCTCCCGTGGCGATCAGTAATAAAGTTTCATTTAACGCATGGCAGGAAAACGGTGAAATGGTGCTCATTTCTAATGAGACCAATGAACTTCCTAAAAAAACAGAAGCGTACAGACTCACTATCCCGGATTTTTATCATGTCCGCGATCGGGGATTAAGATTTAAATTAACGCCGGCTAATGCATCCAGCTATTTCTTTATTTACGCGAATTCCCCCATTTTTTATTGTACAAAAGGATAGAAGGGGATAAGCCCCGCAATATCCTGCGATTTTTACATTTGTTTCTCCTATTTACACTTGATCATACAAAGATAATGAGTATAGTTCTCATTCTCTTTAGTGTTTGTGGGCGCAGATGGACTCTTCCCGCATCAACAGTGAGCGCAGATCTCACACGGAACACTGAGTATTAACAGTGGAATCTGCACTGGCTTAACAGCCTGTCAATATAACCAAAATCGCCAAGCCGCATGCGACGCAGTTTCCCGCCTGAATGATCTTTTTGAACGGTAAAGGATGTTCCTGATGACCAAAAAATTGTCCGCGCTGGCACTGCTTGTTGCTGCCTCTCTTTCCGGTTGCGCCGCGCAGCACGCAGTAAAACCAACCGCTGCGCCAGAAGCGAAAACCGCCGTCACCGCGCCGGCAGAAACGGGTGTAGTGAAACGCGAATTGGCCGACGGCTTATATGAAATGGTGCTCAGTCCGAAAGGCGATGCGCTGTATGTGGCCAGTTCCGAAGGGTTCAAGGATGTGCAGGGCGGCGTTGTTTACAAACTCGATCCGACCACGCTGAAAACCATTGGCCGCAGCCATACCGATCTGAAAAACTTCGCTCTGGCGATCTCCCCGGACGGGCAAACGATTTATGCGACCAATTCGCTGGACGGCGGCATCACCGCGATCAATACCGCTGACGGCAAAGTCAAAAATCGCCTGCTGTTCACCGAGCGTAATAAAGAGGGTTATCCGTACGGCGCGCGGCAGGTTCTGCTTCACGGCGACGTACTTTATATCGGCGGCGTCGCCGATCCGGCGGTCGTCTGGGTCGTGGATGCCAACACGCTGAAGCTGAAAAAAACCATCAAAAATGCCGGCCAGTGGGTTACGGGTTTGCTGTGGTCTGAGCAGACTCAGCGCCTTTACGTGGCCAACGGTGGCGGTGAGATCCTGACGATCAATCCACGCAATAACCGTATTGAAAAACGCTGGAAACCGCTGGGCGACAAGCCAGCGCTGCTGTTGAATATGGCGGAGGACACCGCCACAGGCCGTCTGTTCGTCACCGATAACTCCAAAGCCAAAACCACGCTGGTGCTGGATATTCACACCGGAAACGTTCTCAAACAGCTGGATGTGGGCGATTCGATGGCGGTGAAATTCAACGCCAAACGCAACGAAATCTATATCACCCAGCGCGAAAGCGGAAAACTGCTGAGTCTGGACGCCACGACCTATGCGGTGAAACAGCGCTGGGATCTGCCGCCTAATCCAAACAGCCTGCTGCTGTCGGAAGACGGGCAGACTCTGTATGTCACCGTTAAGCAGGCATTCAATAAAGATCACTCCACGAACGGTCCGGACAGCGTCGTCAGAATCGCTTTGAAATAAAAATGATTAGGCCCGGAAACGGGCCATTTTGCGCGTACTTGAACGAGTTAATTATGAACAACACCACCATGAATAAAACGCTGCTGGCACTCGCTATCGGCACGGTTATGCACTCCGCGTCTGCGGCGGAAACCCCAAAAGAAGACACTCTCGTGGTCCAGGCTGTCCCGGCGAGCGATTTTAAACCGGGCGGCGATCAGCTGGTGCCGGCATTCCTTGACGGGCAGGTTGCAAACGGCGGACGCATGGGGATGCTGGGTCAGCAAAGCGCCATGGATGTACCGTTTAACATTATCAGCTACACCTCAAAACTGGTTGACGATCAGCAGGCGAAAACCATCGCTGATGTGGTTGCGAACGATGCGGGCGTGCAGTCCGTGCAGGGCTACGGCAATAGCGCGGAGAGTTTCCGCATTCGTGGCCTGAAATTCGACGGCGACGACATGACCTTTGGCGGTCTGTCCGGCGTTCTGCCTCGTCAGGTGGTTGACGCACAAATGGTTGACCGCATTGAAATTTTTAAAGGGGCTAACGCCCTGATGAACGGTGCGGCAAGCTCCGGCGTCGGCGGGATGATCAACCTCGAGCCAAAACATGCGGGCGACGTGCCGCAGGCGAAAATCGGCGTGGATTACACCTCTGATTCGCAGATAGGCACGACGTTGGACGCGGGCCGTCGCTTTGGCGACAGCGACCAGTTTGGCGCGCGCGTAAACCTGGTTCATCGCGAGGGCGAAGCGCCCGTGGCGAACGATCGCCGCCGCACCACGCTGCTCTCGACCGGCCTGGATTACAAAGGCGACAACTTCCGCACGTCCGTTGATATGGGTTACCAGAAGAAAACCTTCCACGGCAGCGAAACGGGCGTCAACATTTCCGCGGTTGATTTCGTGCCAACGCCTCCGAAAAACGATCGCAACTATTCCCAGAAATGGGCTTACAGCAATATCGAAAATGAATTCGGGATGTGGCGTAGCGAATACGACATTACCGACAATTGGACGGCTTACACTGGCCTTGGCGCGCAGCACGCGCACGAAGAGGGGTTGTACAGCGGCGCGAAGCTTGTCGATAAAAGTGGCAAAGCCACGGCAACGCGTCTGGATACCAACCGCATCAGCGACGGCGTGAGTGGTATGGCGGGTCTTCGCGGTAACTTCGATACCGGTTTTGTCTCGCACAAAGTCAACGTCGGTTATTCGGCGCAGACCAAAAATGAAAAGATCGCGTGGAAGATGTCAAAAGCAGCGGATAACCCGATCACCAACATCTACCACAATACTGGCGTCGACAAACCAGACAGCACCAACTTTGGCGGCAGCGGCGGGAATTACAGTGACCCGCTGACCAGCGGACGCACACGTTCTCAGGGCTGGCTGCTGAGCGACACGCTCGGCGTACTGGACGACAAACTGCTGTTCACCGTGGGAGCTCGTCATCAGAAAGTGGTGATTCGCGGCTATAACAAAGTGACGGGCGCAGAAAACCAGGCGGATAGCTTTGACGGCAGCCGCTGGATGCCGACCTACGGCGTCGTCTATAAGCCGTGGAATGCGTTGTCGCTCTACGCTAACCACACCGAAGCGCTGCAGCCGGGTAAAACCGCACCAGAAGGCGCTACTAACTACGGTCAGAGTACCGGCATCGTGCATTCAAAACAGAACGAAGTGGGTGTGAAGGCCGACTTTGGTCGCGTAGGCGGCTCTCTGGCGCTGTTCGAAATCAAAATGCCCTCGGCAATTCTCGACAGCGTGACCAACCATTATGGTCTTGACGCCGAGCAGCGTAACCGTGGCGTGGAGCTGAATGTATTCGGCGAACCAATGTTAGGCATGCGTCTGAACGCCAGCGCCACCTGGCTGCAGGCGGAACTGACCAAAACCAACAACGGCCTTAACCAGGGCAACGATGCGGTTGGCGTGCCCAACTTTTATGCCGTGCTGGGTGCGGAATATGACATCAAACCAATTGACGGCCTGACCGCCACGGCGCGCGTGAACCACTCCGGTTCACAGTATGCGAATCTGACCAATACCAAAAAGTTAGACAGCTACACCACGCTGGATCTGGGGATGCGTTATCGCTTCGCGGTAAATCAAAACCAGAATCAGATGACCGTGCGTGCGGGCATCGACAACGTCACTGACGAAAACTACTGGTCGAGCGTTGACGACTCCGGCACCTACGTGTTCCAGGGCGAAGCGCGCACCTTTAAGGTTTCTGTCGGCTACGAGTTCTAAGTTTTACCCTCGTTATAAGGGGCACGGATGCCCCATCCATTCATCAACCCTATAACTTGCTCCTGCTGACATGAAGTGTTAAAAGGTGCCCCTTCTCTATAAATACACAGGGGTAGGACGTGAAAAACGCGTCATCCGCTTCAGGAAACGGTTTATCTGAAGCCTCGTCGGAACAGACACCGACGCTGCAACGTGGTTTGCAAAATCGACATATTCAATTAATTGCCCTCGGCGGCGCGATCGGTACCGGGCTGTTTCTCGGCATTGGGCCGGCGATTCAAATGGCCGGGCCTGCCGTTCTGTTGGGGTATGGCATCGCAGGCATTATTGCCTTTCTGATCATGCGCCAGCTGGGTGAAATGGTCGTTGAAGAGCCCGTATCCGGCTCGTTTGCGCACTTTGCGTATAAATACTGGGGGCCGTTCGCCGGTTTCCTGTCTGGCTGGAACTACTGGGTGATGTTTGTGCTGGTAGGCATGGCGGAACTCACCGCCGCTGGCATCTACATGCAGTACTGGCTGCCGGACGTCCCGACCTGGATTTGGGCCGCCGCCTTCTTCATTATCATCAACGCCGTCAACCTGGTAAACGTGCGCCTTTACGGTGAAACCGAGTTCTGGTTTGCGCTGATAAAAGTGCTGGCGATTATCGGGATGATCGGCTTTGGTCTGTGGCTGCTGTTCTCCGGTCATGGCGGCGAGCGTGCGAACATCGACAACCTGTGGAAACACGGCGGCTTCCTGGCGACCGGCTGGCACGGGCTTATCATGTCGCTGGCGGTCATTATGTTCTCATTCGGCGGGCTTGAGCTTATCGGGATTACGGCCGCTGAAGCGCGCGATCCGCAGAAAAGCATTCCGAAAGCGGTCAATCAGGTGGTGTACCGCATTCTGCTGTTTTACATCGGTTCGCTGGTTGTGCTGCTGGCGCTCTATCCGTGGGTCGAGGTGAAATCCGACAGCAGCCCGTTCGTGATGATCTTCCACGATATGAACAGCAACCTGGTGGCATCTGCGCTGAATTTTGTCATTCTGGTGGCCTCGCTGTCCGTTTATAACAGCGGCGTTTATTCCAACAGTCGCATGCTGTTTGGCCTGTCTGTTCAGGGTAACGCCCCGAAGTTTTTGACCCGCGTCAGCCGCCGTGGCGTACCGGTGAATTCGCTGCTGCTTTCCGGGGGGATCACATCGCTGGTGGTGCTGATCAACTATGTGCTGCCGAAAGAGGCTTTTGGCCTGCTGATGGCGCTGGTTGTCGCCACGCTGCTGCTGAATTGGATCATGATCTGCCTGGCGCACCTGCGCTTCCGCGCGGCGATGCGCCGCAAAGGGCGCGAGACGCAGTTCAAAGCGCTGCTCTATCCGGCGGGTAACTACATCTGTATCGCCTTCCTGGCGATGATCCTCGTGCTGATGTGCACCCTTGATGACATGCGGCTCTCGGCTTTCCTGCTGCCGGTATGGATTGTCTTCCTGTTTGTGGCGTTTAAATTGTCACGCAAAAAGTGATCCTCTTCCTCTCCAGAGCGAGGGGATTGGGATGAAGTCATCAGGCCGAACAAACTCAACATAAAAGGCAACGCAGGTTGCCTTTTATGTGTTTTCTCCCTCTCCCCGTATGAGAGGGCCGGGGTGAAGGCATCAGGCCGCACAAGCTCAACGTAAAAGGCAACGCAGGTTGCCTTTTTTAGTGTTTTCTCCCTCTCCCCGTGGGAGAGGGTCGGGGTGAGGGTATCAGGCCGCACAGAACCCCTCTTAATATCAAGACGTCTCTTTATCGTGACCCCTCTCCCAATTCTGTTTTGAACAGCGGGATCTTTATTTTGTAATCGATTACTTTTCATTTGAACTGTTTTGTAATCGATTACTTTTTCTGGGTGAGGCTCATCATGGTGTCAACAACTGAAAATAGTGGAAAGGCGATAGTCCAGCACCGAATGCTGGTTCCGCGTCTATCGTTAATGATGTTTTTACAATTTTTTATCTGGGGTAGCTGGTCCGTCACGCTGGGTCTGGTGATGACGCAGCACAACATGTCTTTGCTGATTGGCGACGCGTTTTCCGCCGGGCCAATCGCCTCGATTCTCTCGCCGTTTGTGCTCGGCATGCTGGTGGACCGTTTCTTCCCGTCGCAAAAAGTGATGGCGGTAATGCATCTGGCAGGTGCGGGGATCTTAATGTTCGTCCCTGGTGCGCTGATGGCTGAAAACGGCGCACTGCTGATCGGCCTGCTGTTTGGCTATACGCTCTGCTACATGCCAACGCTGGCGCTCACAAATAATATCGCCTTCCACAGCCTGAATAATGTCGATAAGACGTTCCCGGTGGTGCGCGTATTTGGCACCATCGGCTGGATTGTGGCGGGCGTGTTTATTGGCGTCACGGGCGTCTCTTCAAGCGTCACTATTTTCCAGGTTGCGGCAGTAAGTTCCGTGCTGCTGGCGCTCTACAGCCTGACGTTGCCGCACACGCCAGCGCCTGCCAAAGGCCTGCCTGTACAACTTCGCGATCTGTTCTGTGCGGACGCCTTCGCACTGCTCAAAACCCGTCACTTCTTTATTTTCTCCCTGTGCGCGATGCTGATTTCCGTTCCGCTGGGTACCTACTACGCCTACACCGCGTCATATCTGGCCGATGCCGGAATCGCGGATGTCAGCACCGCGATGTCCTTCGGTCAGATGTCTGAAATCGTCTTTATGCTGGTGATCCCACTGCTGTTCCGCCGTCTCGGCGTGAAATACATGCTGCTGATCGGCATGCTGGCGTGGTTTGTGCGCTACGCATTCTTTGCGCTGGGCGTTAGCGAAGAGGGGCGTTTCCTGCTGTATCTCGGCATTCTGCTGCACGGCGTGTGTTATGACTTCTTCTTTGTTGTCGGCTTCATCTACACCGACCGCGTGGCGGGCGAAAAGGTGAAAGGCCAGGCGCAGAGCATGATCGTGATGTTCACTTACGGTATCGGCATGCTGCTCGGGTCGCAGATTTCCGGCGCGTTGTATAACAGCCTGGTGGCGGGACAGACCGTACCGCAGGCGTGGGTCACATTCTGGTGGATCCCGGCGGTTGCGGCGGCGGTGATTGCCCTGATTTTCCTGGTCGCGTTCAAATATGACGATGACAAGGCGTAATGTTCTGGAGGTGATATGAAAACGATTAAGGGACCGGGCATTTTCCTGACGCAATTTATTGGAAATCAGGCCCCGTTCAACTCGCTCGACGGGCTGGCGGGGTGGGCGGCAGGTAAGGGCTACAAAGCGGTGCAAATTCCCTGTCACCATCCGCAGATTTTCGATCTGGAAAAGGCAGCCGAAAGTCAGACCTATTGTGACGAGATCGCGGGGAAGCTGGCTGAATACGGGCTGGCGATCAGCGAGCTGTCCACGCATCTGGAAGGGCAACTGATCGCGGTCAATCCCGCGTATAACGAGGCGTTTGATCACTTTGCACCGCCAGCGGTTCGTGGTAACGATGCGGCGCGCCAGGCGTGGGCGACAGAAAAACTTAAGCAAGCGGCAGCGGCGTCTGCGAAGCTTGGCCTCACGGCGCACGCCACGTTCTCAGGCTCGCTGGCCTGGCCGTTTGTTTACCCGTGGCCACCGCACAACGAGCAGCGTTTTCGCGAGGCGTTTGGCGAGCTGGCGAATCGCTGGCGACCGATTCTGGATTGCTTTGATGAGCACGGCGTGGATCTCTGTTTTGAGCTGCATCCCGGGGAAGATCTGCACGACGGCGTGACGTTTGAGCGCTTTCTCGCGCTGGTCGATAACCATCCGCGCTGCTCTATTCTCTACGATCCCAGCCACATGCTGTTACAGCAGATGGATTATCTGGCCTTTATCGACATCTACCATTCGCGCATCAAAGCGTTTCACGTTAAAGACGCGGAGTACCGCCCGAGCGGGCGCAGCGGTGTGTACGGCGGCTATCAGCCGTGGCTCAACCGCGCCGGACGCTTCCGCTCTCTCGGCGACGGGCAAATCGATTTTAAAGGCATCTTCAGCAAGCTCACCGAGTACGATTTTGACGGCTGGGCGGTGCTGGAGTGGGAATGCTGCATGAAGGACGGCGAGACGGGCGCGAGCGAAGGCAGTGAATTCATCCGTCGCCATATCATTCCGGTGTCGGGGCGGGCATTTGACGACTTTGCTGCAGGAGATTCTCATGATTAACGTCGGGATTATCGGCAGCGGTTTCATCGGCCCGGCGCATATTGAGGCGCTGCGACGACTCGGCTTTGTGCAGGTCGTCGCGCTGTGCGACGGCACGCTCGAGCAAGCGCAGGAAAAGGCGCAGGCGCTGAATATTCCTCACGCTTACGGGAATGTGGAAGAACTGCTGGCGCATCCGGATTTGCACGTCGTGCATAACTGCACGCCAAACCATCTGCATGCGCAAATCAATCGCCAGATTTTACGGGCGGGCAAACATGTGTTCTCTGAAAAACCGCTGTGCATGACGCCAGAAGAGGCGCGTGAACTGGTGGAACTGGCAGAGCGAGCGGGCGTGGTTCACGGCGTGAGCTTCGTCTACCGCCAGTTCGCGATGGTGCGCCAGGCGCAAAGCATGATGCGCGAGGGTAGCCTCGGACGGTTGTTTGCCTCGCACGGCAGCTATTTGCAGGACTGGATGCTGCTCGACACTGACTACAACTGGCGCGTTGATGCCGCGCTGGGTGGCGCGTCCCGTGCCGTCGCTGATATTGGCTCGCACTGGTGCGACACGGTGCAGTTTATCACCGGGCGACGGATCGTCGAGGTGATGGCCGATCTCTCTATCGTCTGGCCGACGCGCAAGGCAAATGTGGCGGGCAACTCAACGTTCACGCAGGAGGATTCTGCCGTTTTTGAGAACAAAGCGGTGACCACGGAAGATTTCGGCTCGGTGCTGTTTCGCTTCGACGATGGCAGCAAAGGCAGCTTTAGCGTTTCGCAAGTCAGCGCCGGGCGTAAAAATCGCCTGAGCTTTGAAATCAACGGCAGCGCAAAGTCAGTCGCGTGGGATCAGGAAGTGCCGCAGCAGCTGTGGATTGGCCATCGTTCGCAGGCCAACCAGACGCTGTCGGACGATCCGGGCCTGATGAATCGTGATGCCGCAGACAGCGCCCACTTCCCGGGCGGGCATATCGAAGGCTGGCCGGATGCGTTTAAGAACATGATGGCGCAGTTTTATCGTGCGGTGCAGACAGGCGTCATGCCAGTCAAACCGCTGTTTGCGACCTTTTATGATGGCGCAAACGTCATGTATATCATTGATGCAATAGTGAAAAGCCATCAGCAGCAGCGCTGGGTCAGCGTCCTGCCGTGACCTGTTGCCCGGTTCGCCGGGCAGCAAATTTATGTTAGCCTGAGTAAAACGCTAACCGCAGGATGTGCCGTCGTTATGTCAATTCAGAAAATCGCCCAGTTGGCCGGTGTTTCGGTCGCTACCGTTTCGCGCGTGCTAAATAACAGCGATAAGGTTAAAGCGAACAACCGCGAGCGCGTTTTGCAGGCGATTAAAGAGAGCAATTATCAGCCGAACTTGCTGGCGCGTCAGCTCCGCACATCCCGCAGCTATATGATTCTGGTGATGGTTTCTAACATCGCCAACCCGTTCTGTGCAGAAGTAGTAAAAGGCATCGAAGCCGAAGCCGAGAAAAAGGGTTACCGCATTCTGCTGTGCAATTCCGGTTCCAATATCGAACGCTCACGTTCTGGTTTGAGCCTACTGTCCGGTAAAATCGTTGACGGCATTATCACCATGGACGCGTTCTCAAAACTTCCGGAACTCTCGGCGCTGATTGGTAATGCACCGTGGGTGCAGTGCGCCGAATATGCCGATTCTGGTACCGTTTCCTGCGTGGGGATCAACGATGTGGACGCGTCGCAGCACGTTGTCAGTCAGCTGGCGGACAGCGGACGACGCCGCATTGCGCTGATCAACCATGATTTAAGCTACAAATATGCCCGTCTGCGCGAGCGCGGTTATAAAAGCGTGGTACATCTTCGCGATCTGGATTATCAGGTGGTGGAGTACGCCAGCGATCTCAGCTCCAGCGCGGGAATGGCGGCAATGAAAAAGCTGCTGGCGGACAATCCCCCGGATGCCGTGTTTGCAGTGTCGGACACGTTGGCAGCGGGGGCGATGCGCGCCATTGAACAGGCGGGATTACGCGTCCCTCAGGACATCGCCGTCGTGGGGTTTGATGGCACCGAACTGGCTGAAATGGTCTCTCCGCAGCTCAGCACCATCGAGCAGCCGTCACAGGATATCGGGCGCAAAGCGGTCGATCTGCTGCTGAACAAAATCGATAACCCGGATGCACCCACGGAGCGAGTGATGCTGGACTGGCGCTTTGTGGCACGCGCCAGCACCTGAGATTTATTTCGCGAAGGCGTCCGCCAGTGAACGGATATCATTCCCGGTGGGAGACTGATGTATTCTCAGGCCAAATTCTTCCACCACGGCATAAATATGGTCGAAAATATCCGCCTGAATGGTTTCATATTCCGCCCAGATCACCGTGTTGGTAAACGCGTATATTTCAATCGGTAAACCGTTCGCGTCCGGCGCTAACTGTCGAACCATCAGCGTCATATCTTTGCGAATGCGCGGGTGGTTGCGCAGATATTCATTCAGGTAAGCGCGGAACGTGCCGATATTGGTCATCTTGCGAAGATTTAATACCGACTCACCTTCGCCATTTTCCTGATTCCACAGATTAATTTCTTCGTGACGCGCGGCCATATAGGGCTTGAGTAGTTTTGCCTTAATCAGACTTTGTTGCTCGTCCTCATCCAAAAAATGAATGCTGGTGGTATCAATACTCAGGCTGCGTTTAATTCGCCGTCCACCCGATGCCGACATCCCGCTCCAGTTTTTAAACGAATCAGAGACCAGCGCCCAGGTGGGAATATTGCTGATGGTGTTATCCCAGTTGCGCACTTTGACGGTGGTCAGGCCGATATCCGTAACCGCGCCGTCAGCGCCGTATTTTGGCATTTCCAGCCAGTCTCCGGGTTTGAGCATATCGTTGGCAGAGAGCTGAATACCGGCAACAAGGCCAAGAATGGGGTCTTTAAAGACCAACATCAGCACGGCGGCCATAGCGCCTAAACCGCTGATCAGAATGGCCGGAGACTGACCAATTAACAGCGAAATGATCAGGATCCCTACCACAATGGCGCTGACCAGTTTGACGCCCTGGAATATGCCTTTGAGCGGAAGCTGAGAAGCCGTCGCCAATTTCTGCGAAAAATTGAATATTACATCCAGTAAAGAGAAGAACGACAGCAGGGCATAGACCATCACCCACAGCCTGGCACAGGTCATGGTTATTTCTGCTGCTTCACTGCCTTTCTGTAACCACAGCGCCGCCTGAATATTGACGATAATGCCCTGTAGAGTGAAGGCCAGACGATGAAATAACTTATTCTGCGTAATGATTTGCAGCCATAAATGGGTGCTGGCCTGCGCACGTTTTTCGAACAGGCGCAAAACCACCTTATGCAATATAAGGTGGACGATTACGGCAGTGAGTAAAATGATGCCAAAGATGAGCACCAGCGAAGTGGTGTGGTTAATTTCGATCCCAAGTTCTTCTACCTGAGCAATTAATTCCTGCATAACGTCTCCTGAATATATTCCTTTTTATCATGAAGGTTGCGCTTTTATTATGCAACCCGGAGACGTTATGCCGGATTTTACGATGCGGCGGGGAGGGGGCCCGCATTGAGTTGGTGGCGCAACCACAACGCAACTCCGCCCAGCGCCAGCATCATGAGCACTTCAATGCCGAGAAAACCGATCATCGCCTGCGGATAGTGCCCGCCGTTATGTCGCTCAAACATCAGGAACAACGTGCCGAGCACGGTGGGGCCAAGGCCCAGCGTTGCCTGCTGCAAGGTACTCAGAATGGCGCTTCCGGCTCCCGCATCACAGTTGCTGATGTCCCGCATCCCAATTCGGTAAAAGCTGTTCACGATCAGCGCCTGACCATAGCCAATCAGGGCGGTGGCCGGCGCCAGCGTTAGTGCGGTATTGGCCTGTCCGAAGCGCCAGAATGTCGCCATTAACAGCAGTAAACCTGCGATTTGTATCGTCAAACCCGTCAGTAAAATGCGTCCCATGCTGTGGCGGGCAATCAGTGTTGGCGCATACCAGGCTGAGACAAAATAGGCCACGCCCAGCGCGATAAAGCTATTGCCCGATTGCCATGGGGCCATGCCCAGACCGGACTGCATCGTGAGCGCCATGCAGAACATAAATCCCGACCAGGCGCTGAAAAACAGCAGGGCAATGAGCATTCCAAAACGGATGCTGGTCAGTTTGAGCAAACGCGGGGGCAGCAGAGGATGTTCGCCGCGCTGTTGTTTACGCAATGCGCTGGCGCGCATCCACAATCCAAGCGGGATCACCGCGATCAACGCCAGTTGCAGGAACCATGGCCAATGAAGTTCCGCTCCCAGCGCCATCGGGAAAAGCAGACAGCAGAGGATCGCTGCCAGCAGGCCGGTGCCTTGCCAGTCAATGCGCGATGGCGTTTCGCGGCGGGTTTCGGGGACGTAATGACGGCTCAAGGCCAGCACCACTAAGCAGATCGGCACGTTAATAAAAAAGGCGTTCCGCCAGCCCAGCCCGGCGATATCCGCAGACACCAGCCAGCCGCCGCCCATCTGCCCGACGATAAAGGCAATCCCACCGATACCGCCAAACAGGCTGATCGCTTTGGCGTGCGCCGTGCCTTTTAGCGTGACGTGAAGCGTCGCGAGGATTTGCGGAACGATCAGCGCTGCGCCCGCGCCCTGTAATACGCGTGCAGCCAGCAGTTGCTCGACGGTTCCCGCCATCCCGCACAGCAACGACGCCACGCCAAATGCGGCAACGCCGCACATAAACAGCCGACGACGGCCAAGGTTATCACCCAGTTTACTGCCCAGCGCCAGACAGACCGCAAATGCGACGCCGTACAGGGCGACAATCAGTTCAAGCTGCGTCGGGCTGGTGTGCAGCGACTGCGTGATGGAATCCAGCGCCACGTTGGTGATCGAGGTATCGATCAGCGGCAGCATCTGGCCCGTTAAAAGCAATATCAGGCCCGCGCGGCCCGGTGAAACAACAGACGTATTCATGGTAACTCCATTGCGTCATTCAGCAGATGGTCGTAGCATCAGGGAAATTAAAAACGGGTACCAGTTCTTGCTTATACTGGTACTGGCACTACTACGCAGGGGGGCGGTATGACGCTGATGACCGAACCGGTATCGTCGTTACAGGATGACAATCGCAAGCAGCTCGGCGCGTTTTTACGCGCGCGCCGTGAAAGTCTTGATCCGCAGCGTCTGGGTTTACCGCGCAGTGGACGGCGACGCACGCCGGGCCTGCGCCGTGAAGAAGTCGCGATGCTGGCCGATGTCGGCGTGACCTGGTACACCTGGCTTGAGCAGGGAAGGGACGTGAATCCCTCCAGCGTGGTTATGCTGGCGGTCGCGAAAGCGCTGCAATGCACCGCTACAGAGACGCGTCATCTGTTCGTTCTGGCAGGATTGCCGCCGGGAGAAGTGCCGCCGCAGGTACCGTGCGAAGGGATCAGCGAAGGCACGCGGCGTTTACTCGATACGTTAATGCCAAAACCTGCCAGTATTCAGAAACCCAATTTCGATATCGTGGCATGGAATGACAGTTTTGGTCATTTGATGGGGGTGGATTTCAACGAGATCCCCGCAGAGGATCGCAACTGTATCTACCTTTTCCTCACCCATCCTGCGTGGCGCAGTCGACTCGGCAAGCGTGCCGACGCGCTGTCGATTTTTGTCTCCTATTTCCGCGCGGCAATGGCAGAGCATCGCGGCGATCCCCAGTGGGAAGCGCAGCTGGCACGGTTTTTTGCGGTCTCAGAAGAGTTTGAAACGTTGTGGCATCAGGGCTATGACGTGCGAGGAGTAGAAAATCAGCTGAAGCTCTTTACCCATCCACAGCTCGGTGATTTTCATTTGCAGCAGATGTACTGGTATTCCGCACCACGTAACGGCTCGCGGCTGCTGGTCTATTTACCCGTCGATGATGAGGGTGAAAAGGTGCTGGCGTGGCTGGCGGAAAATCATCACTCATAAAAAACGCCCTTCTGATTTTGGCAGGGCATTTTTTTATTAATACGTCTTTGGAAGCTTATTGATTTTAATTAAAACCCCTCTTTCGATCTCGATATAATTACCGATTTTAAGATCGCTCAGGATTTTCATGACGCGGCTACGCGAGATATGGGTCTTTTCCTGAATATAGTCACAGGTATTGATCGTTTGGCGTAAGGTCTCTTTTTTAGCCATTAAGGTCATTAAACTCTGACGTATCAGTTCGTAAGTCGTAAGACCTGCTGATTTTTTATGCGCTGTAAGCAACTCTTTTACGCCATACATATAGCAATAAGCGGCTTCCTTCCAAAGGTTTTTACTGTCAAGCAAGGCGAGAATGTCACTTTTTTTTCTTATCTCATATTTAATCTCGCCGTGAATCTGGTAATACATTCCTTCATGCGTATTAAACAGATCGTTCATTCCAATGATCATTGGCGCTTCAGTGAATTTTAACAGCAATTGATCCGTACTTCTGTGAACAGCGACTGTCCCGACATGTAAAATAAACGTCATATCGTGTTCATAATTATCAAGCGATATAATTGTGCGTTCCTGTCCGTGGCGAATACAAGATGGATCAGAAATTTCATGAATCAGTGTTTTTATAATGCCTTCTGGTTTCATATCATTAGACTCTTAAAAAGACATCTCAGAATTATACCAGAGGTAGGTGTAAATTCTTGCAGCAGAAAATCGGCATTATACAGGCTGTGGTATTTGTGAATCACAGCATACACCACCCAAAGCCAAACTTTAAGCGTGAAAAGTTGATTATTCAATACATTATGGATAATAAATCTTTACGTAAAGCATGTAAGTGTAATGGTCGAAAATTAATTAAACGCTGAAGATTAAACATTCCGAAGACGGTCAGGAGCGTTGTCCAATAAAATCCCGTTATTTTCTAACTAAAAAAGTTATATCTGGAAATGCGAACGCGACAGCAACGATTAATTTAACCTCCCAGTAAGTTATTTTTCAAAATGAGCATGAGAATGGAGGGATTAAACATCCCACTATGCTGCCCGGAGTGATGATAAATAAATTTGATATACTTCCATTACCTTCAGTCACAGAGAATGGAAATGAACGTCACCCGCAAACAAGAACGCCTGCTGCGCCGCGCGCTCAGCGAATGGGAACAGGATGGCACGCTCAGCAACCAGGAACATCTCCGCCTGGCGGGCACCTTAAAACGCGTGGCGATGGACTGGCAACGCCTCAGCCGTTACGCCTTCTGGACTGCGCTGGCATGCGTGATTATAGCCTTTGGCAGCCTGTTTGCTGACAGCGACATGATGGCCCGCATTATCGAATTGCTCGCCTTTTCATCGCTCGCCCGTATCGGTTTGCCCGCCGTGCTGGCTGTGGTGTTTTATCTATGGGGATTCAGCCGACAGCGGCGCGAAACGCAGTGGCATTACTCTACCGAAGCGATTCTGTTTCTCGGCGTCCTGTTTACCGCCATCGCGCTGTGGCAACTGGGTGAGCGGCTGGATAACGGCAGCGGACACATTGCGCCGCTCTTCCTGGCGGGCTGCGCGGTGTATGGCCTGGTGGGATTCTTTGGGCGCTCTGGGCTGGTGTGGCTGTTCTTCTTATTATCGCTCGGCAACTGGTTTGGCGCACAAACGGGGTATATGTCCGGCTGGGGTGCATACTGGCTGGGAATGAATTATCCGGTGCGCTTTATCTTCTTCGGCGGCGCGTTGCTGGCGTTGTGCTGGGTTTTGCGCGCGATGCTGCAACAGCGAAATCTATATACGACCAGTAAAGCGATGGGGCTGACGTACTTATTTGTCGCTCTGTGGATTATGTCGATTTTCGGCAATTACGATATCGATAGCTGGTACGGCATGACGCGCGAGGCGTTACTTCCGTGGGCGCTGCTTTTCGCTGTTGCTGCGGTGGCGTGTATTTTTATCAGCCTGAAAACGGACGACGGGATGCTGCGAGGTTTTGGCCTGACGTTTCTGGCAATCAACCTGTATACCCGTTATTTCGAATATTTCTGGGACGGAATGAATAAAGTGATTTTCTTCCTGATTCTGGCGGGGTCGTTGGCGGTGATTGGACGATACGCCGAGAGAATTTGGCACACCGCAGAACGGCGTGCCAAAAGCGATTAGCACTCGGTGATAATCGTGCTCAGCGGCAGGCGGGATTTCGGCAGAGAGGCGTTGAAATCCTCCACGCTGTGGCGGCCCACGGGCACAACCACCAGGCTGGTGAAGCCTTTTTCTTTCAGGCCAAATTCGGCGTCGAGGATCGCGGCGTCGAAGCCTTCAATCGGTACGGCGTCCAGATCCAGCGCGCCAACGCCCAGCAGGAAGTTGCCAACGTTCAGGTAAACCTGTTTCGCCATCCACTGATCGTCATCTTTCAGATCAACGCGGTGCATATCCGCGAAGTAGCAGCGGCCTTTGTGGTTAGCCGCTTTGGCTTCTGGCGTGTTAAAACGCCCATCTGCGTCTTCCTGATCCACCACGCGCTCAAGCCATGCGTCGTCCATTGCGGTTTTGGCGCAGAACACCACCACGTGTGACGCATCCAGCATTTTGCGTTCGTTGAACACGTAAGTGCCTGCTGCTGATTTTGCGACGCGTGCTTTGCCTTCCTCAGTGCTGGCAACGATGAAGTGCCACGGCTGAGAGTTGGTACTTGACGGGCTGAATTGCAGCAGCGTTTGAATTTTTTCTGCTTGTTCTGCTGTCAGTTTGAAATTCGGGTCGAACGCCTTCGTTGAGTGGCGCTTGCGGGCAACGGAAATGATATCCATAACGGCTCCTGGAGTGAAATTCGCCCATGCGCGGGCGCGAAAGAAAAGCAGAATACAAGCGTAAGCGGGAAAAGATAAGTGCGTTAAATGCGCTTATACTGTTCGGCCATGATGAACAATCAGGTTGGACGAATGCGCTTTTGGTCTTTTTTAGGCAGCTTATCGACAACCAAATTCCAGGAATCGAGCACCAAATCGGTGACCAGTTCCGGCGTAATATCATCGGCGGCGTAAATCGAAATCCAGTGCTTTTTATTCAGGTGATAGCCGGGTTCAATACCGCGGTAAATTTGCTGATTGAGCAGGGATTTTTCAGGATCGGATTTCAGACTGACGTGCTGACGCCCGTGAGCGACGGCAGTAAGCATGAAAATTTTGCCGCCGACCTTAAACACATCATATTCCGGGCCAAACGGCCAGCAGTGCTCGATAAAAGGCAGTTCCAGCGCCACGCGGTGCGCATGTTCCTTCAGTGATTTACTGTCCATTAACATCCTCGATGGCGAGCGCTCGCCACATTGATTCAAATCCCAGGGCTTTAAATTCCTTCGCACGCGACGGATCGCGGGTGGCGAAGGCCATCGTCGTCTCAGCAAGCGACAGGAAAATCGCATCGCCAAAGGTACGGAATTCGTCTGACATAAAGACCTGGCGCACCGAGCGGCGGCACAGCTCATGAAGTTCCGGGAACATATCATGCACCGCCTGTTCGGTTTCGGCGTTGATTTTCTCGCTCACGCCCAGCTGGCGGATTGCGCCGTGGGCAATCGGATTGCGGATGCCCCAGTCAACGTAGCTGTTCCAGATATTGCGGGTATGTTCTTTCGGCGTGCTCAGGGCACGGTCAAGATTTGCTAGCATGGTCTGGCACAAATCCTGTTTCAGGTGCAGATAGAGGGCATTCAGCAGATCGTCTTTGGTCGCGAAGTAGCGAAACAGAGTGCCTTCGGCAACGCCCGCGTTTCGGGCGATCAGCGCGGTCGACGCCGCAATGCCTGACTGCGCAAAGGCCACAGTAGCCGCTTCCAGTAACGCTTGTCGTTTATCTTCACTCTTCGGACGTGCCACGTATTTCCCTCCATGCACCTCATTCGTCACTCTCGCGCTGCGTGGGCTATGCTCAAAATCTCAGTCGCACAGTTAACCGTGCATCTGAGGTTTTCTGCCTTGCCGCTTTGCTTAAGATTGAATGATGCCGTGCATCAAATTTACAAAAACCACGATTGAAACATGCTCTCTTCCACGCTGCAACGCGGAATGTCAAAGATCGAAAACGTCTTGACGATATATTCATCACATCTATAATGAGTGCTTACTCACTCATAATCAAGTTTAACCCGCGTAAACCATCGGATGGGGCGCGTATTCGGGTCAGGATATGAAAAAGCCTCTTTTAATCAGCATGGTGTTTGTCATGATTATAGCGTCCGCGGCAAGTTTACCCTTTGTACTGAATGCCGGATTTGGCCAGCCGCCGCAGGGTGAGCAGCTTAGTGAAATAGAGGCTTCGCCGCATTATCGCGACGGGCAGTTCCATAACCAACTCCCGACGCCGGGCTACAGCGGCGACAAAAGCATGCTGGCGGCATGGTGGGAATTTCTCGTCACCAAACGCGAGAACGCTCGTCCTGCGCAGCCGTTGCCGCTGGTCAAAACCAATCTGGCCAACCTTCCTCTGGCGCAGGACACGCTGGTGTGGCTCGGTCACTCGTCCTGGTATCTACAGCTGGCAGGTAAACGCATCCTCATCGATCCGGTTTTCAGCAATTACGCCGCGCCGTTTTCGTTCCTGAACAAAGCCTTCGCCGGGGAATATCCGTGGCGCGCCGAAAACATGCCGGAAATCGATCTGCTGATTATTTCGCATGACCATTATGACCATCTCGATTACGCCACTATCAAAGCCCTGATGCCCAAAGTGAAGCGTGTCGTAACGCCGCTTGGCGTGGGATCGCACCTGCGTTACTGGGGCATGGACGCATCAATCATTGACGAACGCGACTGGAATCAGACGGTCCGCATTAACGATGACCTGATAATTCATGTGCTTCCGGCGCGTCATTTCTCCGGACGCGGGCTCAAGCGCAATCAGACGCTGTGGGCGAGCTTTATGTTCGTCACCCCAGAGCAGAAAGTCTATTACAGCGGTGATTCTGGCTATGGTCCGCACTTCAAAGCCATCGGCGAGCAGTTTGGCGACGTCGATCTGGCGATTATGGAAAACGGACAATACGACCAGGACTGGAAATACATTCATATGTTGCCTGAACAGACGGCGCAGGCGGCGGCGGATGTCAACGCCAAAGCGGTGGTGCCGGGGCATTACGGGCGATTTGTGTTGGCGAAACACACCTGGAACGATCCGGTGATTCAGCTGACGCGCGCCAGTCAGGACAAAAATTATCGTTTGCTGACCCCTGAATTGGGTGAGCCCGTGCATGTTAATGATACGACGCAGCAATTTAGTGAGTGGTGGGAATAATGATTAATCAGGTAACAGAGGGGGAGAGCAGCATGACGATTTCCGCTCAGGTCATCGACACCATCGTCGAATGGATTGACGATAATCTTCATCAACCGCTGCGCATTGAAGAGATCGCCCGCCACGCAGGGTATTCCAAATGGCATTTGCAGCGTCTGTTTATGCAATACAAAGGCGAAAGCCTGGGGCGTTATATCCGCGAGCGTAAACTGCTGCTGGCGGCGAAGGACCTGCGTGAGTCGGATGAGCGGGTGTACGATATCTGTCTGCGCTATGGGTTTGATTCTCAGCAGACGTTTACCCGCATCTTCACGCGCACGTTCAACCAGCCGCCTGGCGCGTACCGCAAAGAAAATCACGTTCAAACGCACTGAAACTGTACCCCGGTAACGTTCGGTTACCGGGGTCGACGCTGACCAGATGTAGACTACTTTTTCGCAATCACGCCTGCCGCTTGTCATTCTTCCTGTTACTTATGCGAATTTCATAACAGATTTGTTTTTATATTTTTCAATCCTGTTCGACGGACACTGTGACCACGCCAGACGCGTGCCAAACCCTGACTATGCCGATTATATGGCAGAGGAGTTGCGTCATCGTGGGCTGCATTGCGCTATCCGCCGATACGGCCTGGTGTGAAGCGCTCATCCACGGGATGCGGGATTTCAGCGGATTACGCGGCCAGTGAAAACCAGCGGCGCCAGACGAATCGCAGCACAAAAAACTCTGCGGCACCGAGCAGTAAAAACCACAGGCAGAAGACAATCGTGTACAGCTGGTTCAAATCCATCAGATGGAACTGTGCGACCAGTTTCTGCGCGACGGTGAGTCCAAACGAGGGCGCGGGGAGCAGCAGGCAGGAGAGCAGTGCCATCAGCAAAATGCCTCCTGCCGTTAACAGTGACTCTAACGGGTGCTTCATATTATTGTTAATCATCAGTTAAAAAAGTTATTGTCCGGGATCTTGCAACGTAAAGCAATATCAACCCGAATTAACCTATTTCGATAATAAATCAAAAATAACCCGCCAAATATTCGCACATTAATTTAATAACGCGTCTGCAATTAAATTACTCTGTCTTTATGTAAATTATTGTCACGCTCAGGCGAAGAATTTTACAAACGTATATGTGCTATATCCAATTAACGTTGCAATAACAATTGCAACAACGACATACAAAGCCAGACGCCGCGTGCTATTAATCCCAAACATGCTATCCCTCGTTTAGTTATCGTTTAGAAACATTTTGTAAAAATCATCTTATCGAAATAATGACCTACAGAATTTAATTACGCAACTGGCAATATATTGCGATGCTGAAAATAACTCTGCAAGCGTTAAACAGTAAAACGTGAATAATTAAAGCCAGAAAGGAATTCAGGCTTACGTCCACCGGATATTAAAGGAAATGTATCTATGACCAACAAAATGAACACCGAAAATCGGCCTTACCACCAGACGGTAGAGCAGGTTCTCGCAGAAAAAAAGAGTAACACCAATGGGTTGGGGCGTGAGGAGGCTCAGGCTCGATTGCAGCAATACGGCCCCAACGCGTTGCCTGAGAAAAAAGGCAAACCGGCATGGCTGCGTTTTCTTGCCCATTTTAACGATGTGCTGATTTATGTCCTGCTGGCGGCGGCATTATTAACCGCGCTAATGGGGCATTGGGTCGATACGCTGGTCATTTTGGGCGTGGCGGTGATTAACGCCTTGATTGGTCATATTCAGGAAAGTAACGCCGAAAAATCGCTGCAAAGTATTCGAAATATGCTTTCGAGCGAAGCGCGGGTTATTCGAAATGGGGTGCACGAAACCATTCCGACGACCGAAATTGTACCGGGCGATATTATTGTGCTGCGTGCCGGTGACAGAATTCCTGCGGATATGCGACTGATTGAAGCGCATAATTTACGCGTAGAAGAAGCGATTCTGACCGGTGAATCCACGGTCGTGGATAAGCATATTCTTCCTCTGACCGGTGAATTATCGCTGGGCGATCGCACCAACCTGGTGTTCTCCGGTACGACCGTGAGCGCAGGTGGCGGTGTAGGCGTCGTGATTGCCACCGGGCAGGACACCGAGCTTGGCCACATTAATCAGATGATGGCGGGGATCGAAAAGCACCGCACGCCGCTGCTGGTGCAGATGGACAAGCTCGGCAAAGCGATTTTCGCGCTGATTCTGGTGATGATGGCCGCGCTGTTTGTCTTCAGCATGTTGTTGCGTGATATTCCGCTTGGCGAGCTGCTGCTGTCCCTGATAAGCCTCGCGGTGGCGTCCGTTCCGGAAGGCCTGCCTGCAATTATCTCCATTATTTTGTCCCTCGGCGTGCAGGCAATGGCGAGCAAAAAAGCCATTATCCGCAAGCTGCCGACCGTCGAAACGCTGGGCGCGATGACCGTGGTCTGCTCCGATAAAACCGGCACGCTGACCATGAACGAAATGACCGTTAAAGCGATTATCACCGCCGACAGCTGTTATCGCGTCGAAGGCAATAGCTACGAGCCGGTGGGCGATATCTGCCTTGAGGGTAGCGACGAGCCGGTACAAATCCAGCAGGGAACGGTGCTGGAGCACTATCTGCGCACCATCGATCTCTGCAACGATAGCCAGATGATGCAGGATGAGCGCGGTTTGTGGGGCATCACCGGCGGGCCGACCGAAGGCGCACTGAAAGTGCTGGCGGCGAAAGCGAATCTCGCACCTGTTGTCACCACGCTGATTGGCAAAATCCCGTTTGACTCGCAGTACAAGTACATGAGCACGCACTACCAGATCGGCAGTGAAGAGCAAATTCTGATCACCGGCGCACCGGATGTGATTTTCGGTCTGTGCGACCAGCAGCAAACCCGCAGCGGTGCCCAGGCGTTTAACCGTGCGTACTGGGAAACGGAGATGGAGCGCTATGCGCGTCAGGGCCTGCGCATGGTCGCTGCCGCCTTTAAACCGGCGCCAGAAGGGCAGGAGACGCTGAGCCACGATGACCTGAGCAGCGGGCTGATATTCCTTGGGATCGCCGGCATGATGGACCCGCCGCGCCCGGAGGCTATCGACGCTATCCACGCCTGTCAGCAGGCCGGGATTCGCGTGAAGATGATCACCGGTGACCACCCGCAAACGGCGATGAGCATTGGACAAATGCTGGGTATTACCAACAGCGCGCAGGCGGTGACGGGCTATGAGCTGGAGCACATGGACGATGCCGAGCTGGCAGAGGCGGCGGTGGAATATGACATTTTCGCCCGTACCAGCCCGGAGCATAAGCTGCGCCTCGTGAGAGCCTTGCAGCAGAAAGGTGAAATCGTCGGCATGACCGGTGATGGGGTGAACGATGCGCCCGCGCTGCGTCAGGCGGATGTCGGCATCGCGATGGGCATCAAAGGCACGGAAGTGACCAAAGAGGCCGCTGATATGGTGCTCACCGATGACAACTTTGCCACTATCGCCAGCGCGGTCAAAGAGGGGCGTCGTGTCTACGACAACCTGAAGAAAACCATCCTGTTTATTATGCCGACCAACCTGGCGCAGGGGCTGCTGATTGTGATTGCGCTGCTGGCGGGGAACATTATTCCGCTGACGCCGGTGCTGATTTTGTGGATGAACATGGCGACGTCCGCCACGCTCTCCTTCGGTCTGGCATTTGAAGCCGCCGAGCGCAACATCATGAAGCGTCCGCCGCGTCAAACCGGGCAGCACGTTATGGACGCCTTTGCGGTCTGGCGTGTGGCGTTCGTCGGTACGTTGATTGCGATTGCCGCGTTTGCCCTCGAAGCCTGGCTCGCGCCACGCGGCCACAGCGCCGAATTCATCCGCACCGTGCTGCTGCAAATGCTGGTGAGTGCGCAGTGGGTCTACATGATCAACTGCCGTAACACCAACGGGTTCTCTCTGAACCGTGGCCTGCTGGCAAACAAAGGGATCTGGCTGGTGACGGGCGTGCTGCTTCTGCTGCAACTGGCGATTATCTACCTGCCGTTTATGCAGATGCTGTTCGGCACCGAAGCGCTGCCGCTGCGCTACTGGGGCATTACGCTGGTGATTGCCGGGGCGATGTTCTTTATCGTCGAAATCGAGAAGCGACTGACGCGCAGGTTCCGTAAAGCTGCATAACTTTTGCCCTCACCCTAACCCTCTCCCACGGGGAGAGGGAACTCTAATAGCACCCGGTGTAGGAGAGAGGATTTTAATATTCCGCTCCCATGGGGAAAGAGGACTCTGATCGCACCCGGTGTGGGAGAGGGGGATTAACCTCCCGCTTCCATGGGGATAGAGGACTCTGATCGCATCCGGTGTGGGAGAGGGGATTTTAATATTCCGCTCCCATGGGGAAAGAGGACTCTGATAGCACCCGGTGTGGGAGAGGGGATTTTAATATTCCACTCCCTGGTGATAGAGGACTCTAACCGCACTCACTGCGGGTGACGGGGATGTTCACCTCCCTCTCCCGCCGGGAGAGGGGCGGGGTGAGGGGATTTCAACGAGGCACTTCCATGAAAACGACTTTTCTGCGCATCGCCACGGCCTGCGCTTTCCTTGCCTGCACCCTGCAAACAGCTGTTGCCGCAGCCATTCCGGTGCGCGTCGCCATCGTTAACCAAACGGATCACGCCGCTGAACGCCAGATCCCTGGCCGCGTCGAGGCGATCCATACCGTTGAACTTCGCGCCCGTACGGAAGGGGTGATCACCCAGGTGCATTTCCGCGACGGGCAATACGTCAGGCAAGGCGACGCCCTTTTTGAACTTGATGACGCTGAACCGCGCGCGGCGGTGCGACTGGCGCAGGCTGAAGTGCAAAGCGCTGAAGCCACGCTACGTCAGGCGCAGCAGCAGCTCACGCGCTTTCAAAGCCTCGGTACCAGCAACGCCATCAGCCGACACGACGTCGATAACGCCCTGATGCAGCGTGACGTGGCCCGCGCAGCGCTCGAACAGGCCAAAGCGCGTCTTGAAGCCCGCAACGTCACGCTCGGTTTTACCCGTATCACCGCGCCCATCAGTGGACGGATGGGGCACAGCCAGTTCCACACCGGCAGCCTGGTGAATCCCGCAAGCGGTGTGCTGGTCGAGGTTGTCCAGCTCGATCCGGTGCGGGTTGCCTTCGCCGTCGAAGAGGGGGTATTTGCGGCGAAAGCCGGGGCACACGCGGATCTCAGCGCCATGAAAAACGCGTGGCTGGCGCAAATACAAAACGGCGACCAGCGTATAAACGGCACGCTCACCTCGGTGGATAACCGCATCGATCCGCGTACGGCGAGCGTGATGCTTCGCGCCGAATTCGCCAATCCGCAGCATCGTCTGCTGCCCGGCGGTAACGTGAATGTGTTTCTACGACCGCAGAGTGAGCTGAAGACGCTGGTAATTCCGGCGGCCGCGGTTCAGCAAAACGACGCCGGTTTTTACGCCTGGGTCGTTAACGATCGCGACATCGCAGAAAAACGTGCGCTGACCCTCGGGGGGCAAATCGGCCAGCAGTTTATTGTGCAAAGCGGCGTTAAGCCGAATGAGCGCGTGGTGACGGACGGTGCGCAGCGCTTGCAGGCCGGTGTTGTCGTTCAGGTTGCGAACTAAGGAGCTACTATGCTGACGTTTTTCATTAAACGCCCGCGTTTCGCCATGGTGATTGCGCTGGTGATCACCCTGCTCGGTGCCATCGCGCTGAAGCTGATCCCCGTGGAGCAATATCCGCAAATCACGCCGCCGGTAGTGAATGTGTCAGCCAGCTGGCCGGGCGCCAGTGCGGCTGACGTGGCGGAGGCCATCGCCACGCCGCTGGAGACGCAGATCAACGGCGTGGATCACATGCTGTACATGGAATCGACCAGTTCGGATGAAGGCTCGTACAGCCTGAATATCACCTTTGCGGCGGGAACCGACGCGGATTTGGCGGCGATCGACGTGCAAAACCGCGTGGCGCAGGCCGTGGCGCAACTGCCCGCCGATGCACAGCAAAATGGCGTTCAGGTGCGCAAGCGCGCCACCAATTTGATGATGGGGGTAAGCCTTTACTCACCTGAACAAACCCATTCGCTGATGTTTGTCAGTAACTATGCCAGCACCCAGATCCGTGAAGCGCTGGCACGTCTGCCGGGCGTGGGTCAGGTGCAGGTTTTTGGTGCACGTGATTTCAGCATGCGCATCTGGCTGCGTCCGGATCGCATGAACGCGCTGAACGTGACGACGGATGATATTTCACAGGCGCTGCGCGAGCAAAACGTGCAGGGGGCTGCGGGGCAGGTCGGTACGCCGCCGGTGTTTAACGGCCAACAGCAAACGCTGACCATCAACGGACTGGGGCGGCTGAATGAAGCCGACGCCTTTGGCGATATCATTATTCGCGCGGGAGAAATGGGGCAACTGGTACGCCTGAAGGAGGTCGCGAACATCGAGCTGGGATCGCGCAGCTACAGTTCCGGCGCGCAGCTTAACGGCCATGACTCCGCCTATTTAGGCATCTATCCCACGCCATCAGCCAACGCCTTGCGGGTGGCGGAAGCGGTGCGCGGCGAGCTTGAACGCTTGTCCGCACGTTTCCCGGCGGATCTAGCCTATGAAGTGAAATTCGACACCACCGAGTTTGTGGCGGCCACGATCAAAGAGATTGGCGTCTCGCTGGCGCTGACGCTGCTTGCCGTGGTGGTGATTGTCTCTCTGTTTTTACAAAGCTGGCGCGCGACGCTGATTGTCGCCATTGCGATCCCCGTGTCGCTCATCGGTACGTTTGCGATGCTGTATGCGCTGGGTTATTCCGCCAACACGCTAAGCCTGTTTGCCATTATTCTGGCGCTGACGATGGTGGTGGACGACGCGATTGTGGTGGTTGAAAACGTCGAAACCCTGATGGCAGAAGGGCAAAGCCGTACGTCGGCGACCGCGCTTGCGTTGCGCCAGATTGCCGGACCGGTGATTGCCACCACGCTCGTGCTGTTGGCAGTGTTTATTCCGGTGGCGCTGCTGCCGGGGATTGTCGGCGAGCTGTATCGCCAGTTTGCGGTGACGCTTTCTACCGCCGTGACGTTTTCAAGCCTGGTGGCGCTGACGCTAACACCCGCGCTGTGCGCCATGTTGCTGCGCCCACGACCTGCGCGTCCGGCGGCGATTTTCCGCGGTTTTAATCGCGGTCTTGATGCCACGCGCGATGCTTACGCACGTCTGGTCAACGTCTTAAATCATCGCCCTGTGCTGGCGCTTATTGCCACCGCAGGCGCGGCGGCAGTGGTCGTTTTCAGCTTTACCGCCATGCCAAAAGCCTTCTTGCCGCAAGAAGATCAGGGCTATTTCTTTGCCAGCGTGCAGTTGCCGGAGGCCGCGTCACTGGAGCGCACCGAAGCGGTGATGACCACGGCACGCCAGCTGATTGCGGCCAATCCGGCCGTGGCCGACGTGATTCAGGTGTCTGGTTTTAATCTCCTCAACGGCACCAGCGCCTCAAACGGCGGGTTTGTCTCGGTAATGCTGAAAGACTGGAGCGAACGCCCGCCGCTGGATGAGGTGATGGGCACGCTGCAACGTCAACTGCTGGCGCTACCGGAAGCAACGATCATGACCTTTGCGCCGCCAACGCTGCCGGGGCTGGGCAACGCGTCTGGCTTTGATTTGCGTATCCAGGCCCAGGCGGGTCAAAGCCCGGCGGATCTTGAGCGCGTCACCCGTGAGATTCTGGCGAAAGCCAACCAGCATCTGCAGCTCAGCCGGGTCTTCACAACCTGGAGCAGCAATGTGCCCCAGTTGACGCTGAGCGTGGATCGCGAGCGTGCCGCGCGTCTGGACGTCCCGGTTTCACGTATTTTCAGCAGTCTGCAAACGGCATTTGGCGGCACGCGCGCCGGGGATTTCAGCATCAACAACCGTGTTTATCACGTGGTGATACAAAACGAGATGCAGTGGCGTGAGCGCGCGGAGCAAATCAGCGAGCTGTACGTGCGCAGTAATAACGGCGAGCGGGTGCGTTTGAGTAATCTGGTGACGATCGCGCCGACCGTTGGCGCACCGTTTTTGCAGCAATACAACCAGTTCCCGTCCGTTTCGGTCAGCGGTTCTGCCGCGCCGGGCGTGAGCAGCAGCACCGCAATGGCGGCGATGGGCCAACTGCTGGTCGATAATTTGCCAGCAGGCTATGACTACGCGTGGAGCGGAATGTCGTATCAGGAGCAGCAGACGGGTAATCAGGCGATCTGGATCGTGCTGGCGGCGGTGGTGATGGCGTGGCTGTTCCTCGTCGCCCAGTATGAAAGCTGGACGCTGCCCGCGAGCGTGATGCTTTCGGTGCTGTTCGCCATCGGCGGTGCGCTGACGTGGCTATGGATTGCGGGGTATGCCAACGACGTTTACGTGCAGATAGGGCTGGTACTGCTGATTGCGCTGGCGGCTAAAAATGCCATTCTGATCGTCGAGTTCGCCCGCTCGCGGCGCAATGAAGGGATGGCGATTGTCGATGCCGCCCGCGAAGGGGCATCGCGCCGTTTTCGCGCGGTGATGATGACCGCAGTGTCATTTATTATCGGCGTTCTGCCGATGATGCTCGCAACGGGGGCGGGTGCGCAGAGTCGCCGAATCATCGGTACCACGGTGTTCAGCGGCATGCTGGTGGCCACCGTGGTGGGGATCGTCTTTATCCCGGCGCTGTTTGTGCTGTTCCAGCGTCTGCGCGAGTGGGGGCACCGGCTTACGGATGAGTAGCCCACAGCTCACAGTGCTTTTGCACCAGCGAGATAAGCGAGCCGCCATCGGCGATAAAGTCCCGCATCCGCTGTGCTTCACTTTTGCCCTGCTTTAACATCAGGGCAATCTCTGCAATCGCGCTTGCGCCACCCAGCTTTTGGGCGGAGGGCGCAACGCGATCCAGCAGCCACGTCATATCGTCGGCAATGGTTTTCTGTTCGCCGGTCTTCACGTCAGTGAGCAGCCCGTCTAAACCGTAACGACACGCCTGGAAACGGTTAAATTTATACAGCAAATAATCCTGTTCCTGATGCTTATAGGGACGCTCGGTCAGCAGCCAGTGCGCGGTCGCCTGAATCAGCCCGGCAATATTAATGGCGTGCGCCAGCGTCAGCGGCGTGTCCATCACCCGCACTTCGACGGTACCAAAATCCGGGCTGGGGCGAATATCCCAGTGTATGTCTTTGATGGTGTCGATCATGCTGGTGTAGCTGAGACGGCGGAACAACCCTTCAAACTCCTGCCAGTTGCTCACCCACGGCATTTTGCCGTTATCCGGGAAACCCGAGAAGATGTTGAGTCGCGACGACGCAAACTTGGTATCGCTGCCCTGCATATACGGTGACGAGGCGGAAAGGGCAATAAAATGGGGGACGAAGCGCGACAGGCCGTGCAGCAAATAGATGGCATCATCGCCGTTGCGACAGCCGATGTGCACGTGCTGGCCAAACACCGTCGCCTGCAAAATCAGATACCCAAACAGCTCCAGATTGTGATTGTAACGCTCATCGTCACACACTTCCTGACGCTGCCACTTCTGGAACGGGTGCGTCCCGCCGCCGGCAATCTGAATATGTTGTTCGCCCGCTGCGCGCAGGATCGCCTGCTGCATGGCGGAAAACTGCGCCGCTGCCTGGTCGATGTTGTGACAAACCCCGGTGGCAATTTCGAGCATGCTTTCGGTGATATCGTGTTTGACCTCACCGGCTTTGATATCGTTTTTGACGGCAGCAATCAGCGCCGAAGAGTCCTGACTGAGATCGTAGCCCGGCGGATTGACCACCTGCAGTTCGAGCTCAATGCCCAGCGTGAACGGATCGGATGAGTGAAAGTCGGGTAGTGGCATAGCGCGCTCCGTTGAGTGGGATGCTTTGAGTATAGGCACTGCTCTTCATTTCTCATTCGGGCGCGCGATATTCACGCGGCTGTGCAAAAAGTCGATAAAGGTTCTGACCTTTTCAGGGACATGGCGAGTGTTGGGATAAAGCGCATAAATGCCCTGGCGGGGAAAAAGGTGATCCGGCAGCACCCGGCGCAACGTTCCCTTCGCCAGATCGTCTTGCACGAGCCACGAAGGAAGCAGAGCCACACCGGCATGATTAAGTGCAAACGCCAGCAGCGTAGCGGCGCTGTCGGCCATGAGGGCGACAGGCTGGTGTGCCGCAAACATCACATGGTCGCCGTCAGGGGTTAAGACCTGCCAGTTTAACGGCGTGGAGAGGCGGCTGTGCGCAATCCATTTTGCCCTGGCAAGGTGTTCTAAATCGTTGATGCCATTTTCGCCGAGTGAGTCCAGGTAAGCGGGCGACGCGACAGGGTAAATATCAAATTGATCGATAAGCCTGGCGTGATGCGTTGAGTCAGCCAGGTGGCCGAGTCGGATCGCCACATCAAAGCGCCCTGAAATCAGATTGTCACTTTTTGATGAGGAAACGTGCTGGATGCGCAGGTGTGGATACTGCGCCGAAAACGCCGCCAGCGCGGGCACGACGACGCGCGCGCCGTATTCTGGCGTCGTGGTAATCCGCAGCAATCCGCTTAGTCCACCGTGATGGCTTCGGACTTCATCGAGCACACGTTCTGCATCCTGAAGCAGCTGCTGGCAGCGATGATAAAACCGTTCACCCGCATCTGTCATCGCCATATGGCGCGTGCTACGCGTGAGTAATGAGACGCCAAGCTCCTGCTCCAGCTGTTTAATGTTGAAGCTCACCACGGCTTTGGTCAGCCCAAGGGTGTGGGCCGCACCGGTGAAACTTCCGGCTTCTACCACCGCCACATACATCTCAAGGCGCTGCATGTTGATCATGATGTTGTCCATTCTGCTCAGGAGATTGTCAAAATTAATTTGACAGTGTAATCCGTAAACGTGGATTTTTCCTGCTCAGTCATGCGCCTATACTGCGCGCCAGGCTGTTTTAAATGAGAAAAAAATGACGTATCGCGCCCGTGTTGCCAGCGTTTACCTGCTGGGATTCTTTGTCGATCTGGTGAATATGTTTATCGCCAGCGTGGCTTATCCTGAAATAGGTCGGCAATTTGATGCACCCGTCAGCCAGCTGGCGTGGATCAGTAACAGCTATATTTTAGGCCTCACGCTGGTGATTCCGCTGAGCACATGGCTGGCAAAACGGATTGGCGCCAGGCGTTTATTGATGTTCTCCCTGCTGGTGTTCATTGTCGCGACCTGTGGTGTCAGTGCGGCATTCTCGGTCCCCCAGCTTATTGCGTGGCGAGGATTACAGGGGATGGGCGGCGGATTGTTGATCCCCATCGGCCAGACGATGACTTACGCCTTGTACCGTAGCCATGAGCGAGCAAAGCTGTCATCGGCGGTGATGTTAGTGGCGCTGCTGGCTCCCGCGCTGTCGCCCGCCATCGGCGGTCTCTTCGTTGACAGCCTGAGCTGGCGATGGGTATTTCTGGCGAGCTTGCCCTTCGCCGTTGCGGCATTGATTCTGGCCAGATTCTTGCTCCACCCCGATGCCCCTGCTGAAAAAGGTGCACGGCTGGATCTGTCCGGTCTGGCGAGCGCAAGCGTTGCGCTCACCCTGATTCTCATCGGGCTGACCGTGTTGGGAGAATCGCATCATGTTTCGCAGGGCGCTCTGGCTCTGCTGGTGGGGGTTGTCGTCATGGGCGAATATGTCCGCGGCGCGATGAAAAAATCCAGTCCATTGCTTAACCTGCGGCTGGTCAAAGAACCGCTATTCAGGACTTCAATGCTGATTTATCAGTTCGTTCCGGGCATTTTTACCGGGGTGAGTTTGATTGCCATGTTTTACCTGCAAAACCAGTTGGGCATGTCAGCTGCACGGGTAGGCGCGTTGATGCTCCCATGGGCGTTGGCGTCTTTTGTGGCGATAACGTTGACGGGAAAGGTTTTCAATATTCTGGGGCCACGGCCGCTGTTTATCACCGGCTGCCTGATACACAGTCTGGGCATTGGGCTACTGGCGCTCACCGGTCACACTTCGCATATCGGGATGGCAGTGCTCGCGTTCGTCTTAATGGGATTCGGTAGCAGCTTGTGCAGCAGTACGGCGCAAAGTGCCGCGTTTATTCGGATTGCTAACGAGGATTTGGCCGATGCCAGCGCATTATGGAACATCAACCGCCAGCTGAGTTTCTGCCTGGGCGTGACGCTAATCAGCCTGCTGTTTAATGTGATAGCTCACACTGGCTTGCCGGTAGACCAGGCCTGGCATTTGAGCTTTGTGTTAGCGGCTTGTAGCGCGGTGATTCCGCTGCTTTGTTGTTTCCGCATCGCTAACCAGAGCATTATTTTAACCCTTAATCAGGAACAAAAATGAATCGTTATTTTAAAGAAGTACTGGATTCGCATGAACTGATCCGCGACTGGCTGGGCGATGCCGAAACGCCTGTTGAGACGTGCGATGATTTATTGTCGCGTTTTAGCCCGGCTTTCTCGATGGTCTCTCCGATTGGCGTGTTGTTCGATTATCACGCGTTAAACCGTTTCTTCCGCTCGCAACGGGGCGCACGGGCAGGGTTAACGATTGAGATTGTCGATCTGCACATTATCGCTGAAAGTGAAAAAGGGGCGACGGTCACCTATACGGAACGACAGACCCTACCCGGCCAAAACGTAACGCAGCGTTTTGCGACGGCGGTGTTTGACATCGATCCGGATGGGCGTGTGATGTGGCGACACCTGCACGAAACGTTTTATTCAGTATGAAATCCGCTGCAATACCCGATGCACTACGTTTAGTGAGATACGCCCGCTTTCGCTAGAAAATGCTATCTGGAGCATGGTTATTTTTTATGTTGTCGACCATGCTCAATATAATTATAAATCAGACACTTTCGACGTGCTCGTCTCCCTCATTCCCAGGACATATCAATGCGCAAGGCTCTTATCCCCCTCGCTGTGGCCGTGGCAATGTTTCTGTTGGGTGTTTTTATTATTAATATTCAGATTTGGTATTCAACACGCGTAGACAGCCTGGCGGGCGCTCACTATGTGGTCAAAAACATGAATATTATTCTTGAGGAAGCCCGCCATGCGACCCGCACGGCGATGCGGGTGGTTGATAACGAGTGTGATGTGGAAGGGCAGTACCGGCTTGGCACCGAGGCGGCCTTGCAACCGCATCTTAGAACCATCGTGATTCTCAAAAAGGATGCCGTCTGGTGCTCCTCTCTGCCTGGCAACCGTATCTTGCTGGTGAACAGCGCAGCGTTGCCGAAATCATCACTCCTTCTTGTGCCCGCGCGAAGCACGGTCAATGGCCGCCCGGTGCTGATTTACCAAACGGAATATGCCGGAAGCCGCATCATGATCAGCATGAGCGACAGTCATATTCGGGACGCTATGGATATCCCGTTAAACGGCATTTTGTATTCGCTCAAGGTAGGCAAGGATATTTTAGGCATGACGGGTGATGTCGAGGCCGTTAACGATGCCGAGCGTGCGGATTTAAGCGTGCAGGCGACCGATTTTCCTTACAGCATTGATTTCGATGCGCCTCCATTATTCAGCCTCCAAAAATTGATCGACGAGGCCGGAGGGGTATTACTGTTTTTAATGCTGATCTCCGGTCTCTCCGCTTACTTGCTGCACAAGTACCTGAATAAAAATACGCTGCCGGAAGAGTCTCTTCGCCGGGCCATCTTCAGAAACGAGATCGTTCCCTTTTATCAGCCGATCGTGAATGGCAAAGAGGGCACTTTGCGCGGTGTCGAAGTCCTGGCTCGCTGGAAACATCCGCAGGGCGGGTATATTTCGCCAGCCTCCTTTATTCCGGTGGCAGAAAAAACGGGATTGATCGTGCCGCTCACGCAGAGCTTAATGGCTCAGGTGGCAGCAAATATGAATGCCATTGCCAGTAAATTACCGGAGGGGTTTCACATCGGGATCAATTTCAGCGCGTCGCATATTGCTGCGCCTTCTTTCGTGGAGGAGTGCCTGAAATATAAAGACAGTTTTATCCGACCTGATTTGAATCTGGTGATTGAGGTGACGGAACGTGAGCCGCTGGATGTTAATGCGCATCTTGTCCAGACCCTGAATACCCTCCATGAAAATGGCTTTGCGATTGCGCTGGATGATTTTGGTACCGGGTATTCAGGGATCGCCTACCTTTATGATCTGAATATCGATTACATCAAAATTGACCGCAGTTTTGTGGGCCGCGTGAACGCCCATGAGGACTCGACGCGAATTCTGGATTCCGTGCTCGATCTCGCGCGTAAACTCAAAATCAGTATTGTTGCCGAGGGTGTCGAAACGCAGGAGCAACTGGAATATCTCAACCGCAATAACATCGCTTTTATGCAGGGATTCTACTTCTTTAAGCCCGTGCCCTTTACGGAGCTGGTTAAAATCCTGTTGTCCAAACCCCGAGTGAAAGTGGAGGTTGAATCATCAGCCTCTTTATAACCATCGCGTTGCACCCGCGTGACCGAACCGCTTGCGCATGCCAACAAAAGGGCAGCTCGAATGCTGAAAAAACAGAAATTCCACGTTGGTGTGTCTGTCGCGATGGCTCTCGTGGCGTTCACTCCGGGAAGTGTCGGGGCGGTATCGCTGGGCCTGGAAGGGGGGAGCTACGGCACGCCGTACAACGATCGTCATGCCGAAAACTGGGTGCTGCCGTATGTCGGCCTGGAGTATAAATCGTTTTACATTGACGGCACGGAGATGGGTTTCACGCTGGTGGACGATCGTGTCAACACGCTGAAGCTCAAGGTCTGGTATCTCGACGTGCAATACGATGCGTCTCAAGGGCGCACAGCCGCGCTGCGCAGTTTAAACAACCGCCACAGCACCATGCTGGCGGGCGCAAGTTATCTTATGACGACGCCCGTTGGCGGTTTTGAGACCGCGCTGGGGGTCGACGCGCTGAATCAGAGCAAAGGCGTCACCGCGAATTTTTCGTGGATAGTCATGAAGCAGTGGGGCAGCTTTACGCTGGTCCCCATGGCGGGTGTGGACTGGAACAACGGGCAGCAAAACCGCTATTACTACGGCGTCTCGGATGACGAAGCATCGGCATCAGGATTATCCGCCTGGCGGCCCCATAGCAGCGCCATTCCGTTTGTTTCGCTGGCGGCTAATTATAACTGGCAGAAAAACTGGAATACCTGGGCCGAAGTGACGGGCCGGTTCTACTCGTCCACGCTTACCGACAGCCCGATGGTCAACAAGAACGCGATTGCCGAGCTGACCGTCGGCTTTAGCTACGACTTCTGAGCGGACCGGAGAGGCTCAGCAGCGCAAACACAAGGCACAGCGCGCCGGTCAGCCAGGGCAGGCCATGCAGTGAAAACGTCATCGCAAAACCGCCCAACAGCGGCCCGGCCAGCGCGCCTGCGCCCCAGGCCACCGACATAGCGGCGTAAATCCCGGCCAGTTGCCCGCCTTTGAACCGTTCGCCTACCCAGGTAATCGCGACGGTATAGATCCCCACGAAAATGCCGCCCCAGATAAACAGCATGACGTAAGAGAGCAGATGGAAGGCGAGAATATGCGGCCAGACAAATGCCAGGGCGGCGGCGATAAAGGCCAGCGTGGTCATCAGTTTGAGTCGATCAACCCTGTCGGCCAGCCAGCCGATGGGGAGCTGTAAAAGGATGGCGCCAAACATCAGTACTGAAATCAACAGCGCGGAGGCCGACTCGCTCCAGCCCAGTTTGATGGCATATAGCGAAAGAAAATTCATTCCCAGCACCTCCACGGCGGCATTCAGCACCGTGGCCATGATCGGAAGCGCGGCCAGTTTCAGGCTATTACCCAGCGTTTCGGGCTTTTCTTCGTGCCCTTCAACGCGGGGCATTCCGGAAGTGAAAATGAAAACGATAGCCAGTGCAGCCAGAACGCTGGCGACGTAAAAGGCGAGATTCCCGTCGCTTCCGGTCCATGCCAGAATCAGCGGTCCGGTCGCAAATCCCAGCGACATTCCGGCGGTGTAGAGCGCCAGCACTTTTCCTCTGGCGCGTTCAACCGTGCTGCCGTTAAGCCAGGTTTCGGTCTGCACCATAATGATTTCGCTAAACAATCCCAGCCCCATTCGCAGCAAAAACCACATCGGGAACGAGACGACGCCGAACAGCATAAAAATCACCGTGATGGCGCAGAGCGACACCACGATCAGCGTCAGGGGACGGTATCGCCGGAACAAGGCGGGTAAAAACGGGGCAATCAGAAACACCCCGACGGCGTGCATGGCGGCATTAACGCCGATCGCGCTTTCGCTCATCCCGGCGTTGAGCAGCTTAAAGGCGATCAACGGCGAGCTGAGTCCGTAGGTCAGGCTGAACACCGTGACCGAAAAGATCACCGCGATCAGTCGTTTATTGACTAACATAAGCGGTATTCACCGATGTAGTAGAGAGACTGGGCCCCCACGGTTATCAATCAGCTGCGGTAGGCAATACTGCCGCCACGTTATCTTTCATCTTTTTTATTGTCGTCCCGGTTTTGCGCGTTTTCCTAAGTGTAGAGTTCTATTTATCACTTGCCTGTCAAACGTGATTATTCGTTCGTCGCGATGTCGCGCAGTGACTTTTTCGTTGGCGCTGTTTTGGTTTTGTTGCTGGCGTAAATAAAGCACAGCGCGAGGCCCAGGCACACAATCGCACCCAGACGGGTCATCGAAAACGGAATCGACGGATTGTGCAGCCAGCCAAAGTTATCGATCAGCATACTCATGGTCAATTGCCCGAAAATAACGGCGACGGTGGTGACCGCAGTACCAATGCGCTGCACGGCGAGCACCATGATGACAATGTACGGCACGCCGAACATCGCCCCCAATAGTTGCCATTTCGGCACGTCCAGCAGGCTAACGCTGTGGGGAGATTCGAAGAAGAAAATCAGCAAGCCAGTGATCAACGCCCCGACGGAAAACGTCAGGAAAGCGCTCTTGAACACGCCAACTCGGCTGCCCAACTGCCCATTGATGGCGGCCTGAATGCTAAGCATCGCGCCGCCGATGACAGCCAAAATAATCATAATAATCGTCATCTGTTCCGTTATCCCTGAGCCACTAAAACCAGCGCAGCGATAATAAATATCAGTGCGATGATACGTTTAATGTCAATTTTCCGATGCGGCGTGCCGAGTAGCCCGAAGTGGTCGATAATCAGGCTCTTAAACACCTGACCGGCCAGCACGCCAATCATGGTCATCGCCACGCCAATCGCGGGTGTGGCGACGGTCAGAATGATGACGTAGACCGGGCCGAGCACGCCGCCCAGGAGCTGCCACGACGGTTGGGCGAAAAATGACGGGCTGTTGCGCGGGCTGAAAAAAAGCATAAGCAGAAAGGTCAGCGCCGCACCGACGCCAAACACGCTGAACGTTGCCCATAAATCACCGACTTCGCCGCCCAGCGGCCCCAGCAAGCCTGCTTCTACGGACAACCCCATGCCGCCCGCGATCACCATTAGAATTAATACAAGTTGCATAACATACCGTCTCACGTTGTTGAGCCGGGAAGACTACGGCGAAACATCCATGAGAAAAATGCCATAATGCGATAAACACCTGTGCAGGAAATGCATCAATGTACGATTTCGCTAACATCAGTATCCGCTGGCTACGCTTGTTTATTGACGTGTATGAGACGCAGAATTTTTCTGTGGTGGCGCGGCGCGAAGGGATTTCAGCGTCCCAGGTTTCGCGCGTTATTCATCAGCTTGAAGATGCGATCGGCCAGCAGCTTTTCTATCGCAATACCCGCGCGGTGATGCCGACTGAAAGTGGCCATCTCTTCGTCCGCTATGCGCGAACCGTGACGGGGAGCCTGGAGGACGCGCGGCGTGAACTCGATGAACGCACCCGTGAGCCGTCCGGGTTGATCCGCATGAATGCGCCGGTGTTTTTTGGGCAGCGGCATGTCGCCCCCTGGCTGCCCGCGCTGGCAGAACGCTATCCCCGACTGAACCTGGATCTGACGCTGACGGACGATTATATCGATCCGCACAAGGATGCTGCCGACGTGATTTTTCGCATCGGTGAGCTGACGGATTCCTCCTTCCACGCGCGTGTTTTCGGCCAGCAGTTTTACCATCTGGCCGCGTCACCGGCGTATGTGCAAAAGCATGGTGCACCCACAGCGCCCGCCGATTTGGCTCGACATCAATGCCTTGTCTATCGCGGATCTTCCGGGCCAAACCGCTGGCTGGCGCGTCAACCGGGTGGGGCGTGGGTGCATTATCCCGTTACTCCGCTGTTGTCTTCCAATAATGCGGAAACGCTGCTCATCGCGGCGCTGGGGGGAATGGGCATCGTGCTTTTCCCGGACTGGTTGATTGGCGAGCGGTTACAGCGCGGTGAGCTGGTGGCATTGTTGCCGGAGAGAGAGACCTCAATTAAGACGGAGCCGCAGAGTATTGCCGCGATTTATCCCCATACGCGTCACCCGCCGTTGAACGTCAGGGCGGTGATTGATTACTTCGTCGAAGCGTTCGGTACGCCGCTTTACTGGCAATCCGATGGCGGAAAAAACAGAGCCTGACGCGCGCCATTCGCGCCCGGCATTCCGAAAGCTGCTGCGCGCACGGGTCCTGTAAAGTGGTACAGTCTCCACAATAGCAGGTATAATCCCACGCATTATTCACCAGGTTTAGAAGCGAAAATGACAAAACTTACCTTACAAGAGCAGATGCTAAAAGCGGGTCTGGTCACCAGCAAAAAAATGGCCAAAGTCCAGAGAACCGCGAAAAAGTCTCGCGTTCAGGCCCGTGAGGCAAGAGAGGCTGTGGAAGAAAATAAAAAGTCACAGCTTGAGCGTGATAAACAGCTGAGCGAACAGCAAAAACTGGCTGTGTTATCGAAAGAATATAAAGCTCAGGTTAAACAGCTTATTGAAATGAATAAAATTACCGATGCAAAGGGTGAGATTGGTTTTAACTTCACCGACGGTAATTTAATTAAAAAAGTGTTTGTCGATAAGACTACGCAGGCGCAGTTGATCAGCGGTCGCCTGGCGATTGCGCGTCTGACCACGGATAAAAATGGCGAGAGCGAATATGCCATTATTCCTGCGGTCGTGGCCGATAAAATTGCCCAGCGCGATGCGAACAGCATTGTGTTAAACAGTGCGCTGAGTCAGGAAGAGCAGGACGAAGAAGATCCGTATGCTGACTTTAAAGTGCCTGACGATTTGATGTGGTAAGTCGCATTTATTGAATGTGCGCATCACATCGCTAGTCCGCGAAACACACATTTTTGTCTGTCCTGAAAACCGCGCCGAATCGCTTTCGGCGCAGCGTGAGTCTTATCTTCGCGTTTAAAACGGACTGGCATTTTGCGCGTTGATCGTCTCTTTGCTGATGGGATGAACAAAGCGCAGTTCACTGGCGTGCAGCATCAGCCGTGGCGTCTCTTCGGTCCCTGGCAGTAGCAGACCGCCATACAGATCACAGCCCAGAATCGGATGGCCCAACTGCTGACAGTGAATGCGCAGTTGATGGGTACGCCCGGTCTCTGGAGTCAGCTCAACTCGCGTCAGCGGCAATTCCGTCCCGTCTTCCCCTGCACGATACAAACGCTCAATGACCCGATAGCGGGAGCGAGCAGGCTTGCCGGTGATGGCGCAAATCGACATCAGCGGGAACAGTGCCGGATCTTTGGCTATCGGCGCGTCGATCACGCCTTCATTGTTCTCGAAATGCCCGCAGAGCAGAGCGCTGTATTTTTTGGTCACGGTACGCTGGCTGAACTGCTGGCAGAGTGCGGCATTGATCGCCTTGTTGCGGGCGATCACCATCAACCCGGACGTGCCGAAATCCAGCCGATGAATAAGCGTGCAGCCAGGAAAGATCTTTACCAGCCGATAATGCACCGAATCGAGATTTTGCGGATTTTTCCCCGAAAGGCTCAGCAGTCCACTGGGTTTATTGATCAGCACCAGATGCTCATCCTGATAGAGGATCTCTATCGTGTCATGGCACGGCGGGGCAATAAAGGTATCGAGAAGGGTAGACATCGGGCTGTCCGGATGACGAGTGGGAGCGGATCATAACCATTTTTCAGCCGACTGGCGAATCGGACTGTCGCCTTCTTGATAAGGCTATCCCCTCGCGCAGCAGAAAATTATTGTCCACACTTAAGCCAAAGGCGTGGTCTGCGCAGGCATTGTGCTTTAAACTGCGCGCTGCAAAAATTGAGATGATGAACGATTAATTAGGCGGTAATGGCGATGAACGGAACAATCACAACCTGGTTTGAAGACAAAGGTTTTGGATTTATCAAAGATGAAAACGGGGATAACCGTTATTTTCATGTGATTAAGGTCGCCAACCCAGAGCTTATCAAAAAAGATGCCGCCGTGACGTTCGAACCGACGACCAATAATAAAGGGCTGTCGGCGTTTGCGGTGAAAGTCATACCCGAAAGCAAATACATCTATATCGCTGGCGAGAAAATCAAGCTCACGTCCATCAAGTCCTTCGTGGTGTATAGCGAAGAAGTGCCTGTTGAAACCCGCATTGATAAACAGAACGCCGTGCTGTCAGTGGGCATCCTGATGAGCAGCATCAGCCCGAAATCTGCTGGTGCCAAACCGGGTGAAATGCGCTCGCTGAAAAAACTGGCGATCACCACCTTCCAGGGCTCGACGCTCATTTTCACCGCCGATGAGATAGACATCGACGCCACGGTAAAAATGCTCAATCTCTGAACCCCTTCAGGCTGACCTGTGCCGAAATCCTGCTGCAAACGTGTGCAGAATTTCGGCACCGCTGATTGAACGCGGGAGTGGCTATCAGGCCGCCTGCGTGACAGACGACTCTCTTACAAACTCCGCCAGCAGCCAGACCATATCGTGCAGCAATCCTGTTAACGATTTCTCTACGCTTGCAGAAAGTGTTCCCCCCTGAATAGCCTGCACTAACGCCTGCGCATATTCCACCTGTGTGGCGGTGTTCTGCCAGCAGTCCGGCGCGCAGGAGTCGATTTTTTCGCCTTCAAGAAGATGCTTAACAAGATAAGGCGAGAGATCGCTATCGCAGAGCGCATGCAGCTGACCGAGTGCATCCAGCAAACGGCCGCACAGCGCACGACGTGTTTCTGCATCGTCGGTTTCAACCAGGACGCTGACAAACGCGGCGCAGGCGTCGGCGATCTGCAGTGAATCGGCGGAGGCGGGAAGCGACAGCGCAAGCAATTGATGAGTGAAACTGTCAGCGGATTGTGAAGTAGGCAAAGTTGGAATAATCGCCATGTGGTTTTCCTTTTGAGTAAATATCTCCTGACCACCACACGAGTTACGACGCTCAGGGATGGTAGCGCTGACGGAGGTAGGAATACCGTACACGATAAAAACGGCCAGCTTTTCGGCTGCTCCACCAGCGCCGCCATGATTTTAATGGGACAAGCACTGTTGCGACAAACATTGTCGTATCGTGAAGTCTGGGTTCCTACACCCGATTGCGAATGTGCCGCAATGCACGCACTTTACGACCCTGAAATGGCAAAGAAAAGGCATTACACAAGGTAACTTTTTGGTTTGCGAGGCGTCTTCCAGAATCGTGCGCGGTTGAGTCTTTTTAGCGGGTAAAGAGGATACCGGAGCCATCGGGCTCCGGTAGAGGGGAGAGGGGAGGTTAGAATTCGTAGCGAGCGCCTAAGTTATAACGGCGGCCTTCCAGCAGCGCCGACTGGTTATATGTGGTGGTGTAAATCGGGTTAGCATCGAACAGGTTGTTAATCCCGGTCATCAGCGTGATGTTCTTATTCAGATGGTAGCGAGCCCCCAAATCCACCAGCGCATAAGCTTCTGTCGAACTGGATTTGCCAATGTCCGGCGAATTGCTGCGCCAGCTTGATTTGGTCCACAACTCCAGATCGTTCAGCACGTTCCAGGTGAGTGAAACGTTAGCCATGCTGGTCGGGAAGTCACTCAGCGCATAGCCTTTATAATCACCGCTTTTCTGCTCGCTGTGCGTGTAGGTGTAGTTGGCGTTGGCTCTCAGTGAGGCGGTCACCTGCCAGTCACCGTTAAGCTCAATACCATAGATTTCCGCATCGCTGACGTTAAAGTACTGGAAAACGCTTTCCGCGACATAACCGTTGTATTGACATTTCTGCGTGGCGGTTTGAGTACAGATGGTTTTGTCGCTGATCTTGTCTTTGAATTTGGTGTAGAAAAGGGTCGCATCAAGTGCCAGCGCATCTTGCTGCCAGTACACGCCCATCTCGGTATTAACGCTTTGTTCGGGTTTCAGATCGTCATTACCGATGCTAATTTCTGAATAGGGATAACGACCATAAACGCTGGTAAAGCCTTCATTATTCTCACGTAAATCCGGTTTCTTATAGCCAGCAGACACGCCGCCTTTCAGCGCCCAGTTTTCGTCAATAGTCCAGTTGCCGTAAAGCTTTGGAGTAACGTGGTAGCCAAAATAGCTGTCGTGATCCAGACGAGCGGAGGTGGTCAACGTGAAGTCAGGCACCATCATCCACGCATCTTCGGCAAACAGCGCCCAACCATTGCGGGTGATTTTACTGACCGGCGTGACGCCAGGCGCTTCTTTGTCCTCGATGCCAAAGGTGTCATCCAGCTCATTGCGCGTCCAGTTTGCGCCAAGCGTGAGCTTGTGATCGCCCAGCGAGAAAGTGTTCGCGCTGTTGGCTTCAACGTTACGTTGCTCGATAAACTGCGAGCTCATCCCCGGGACGCGATATTCCGTTTTGGCTTTTTCGTAACTGATGTAGTTCTTCACTTCCAGCAAATCATCGCCATACCACGCATGCTGGGAAAGCGATGCCGCATCGCGGTCAAAGCCCCAATACCATTGCTTATTGTTATGTGATTTTTCCTGATTACCTTTTGTGACGTTCAGATCCCACAGCTGGGTATTGGTCGGTGACATGGCGATCGTCGCATCCAGATTTCCGGCTTCATGCTTCACAAAGCGTTCATCCGACTGGCTGTCATCATCACGTCGATCCAGATAATCCGCGGCCACGCTGACGCCGAGCTTGCCGGGGATAATCGGGCCCATTAAGAAGGCATTGGTCTGGTTAGTGTTACCGTATTCGCTCTTTTCCTGCAGGAAATAGTTGTTTTCCAGCACCCCAGTCCAGGTTTCCAGGTTATAGGCTTTTTTAGTGATGACGTTGACCACGCCGCCAATGGAGTCAGAACCATACAGAGAAGACATCGGCCCACGGATCACTTCGATGCGCTCGATGGCCGCGATTGGCGGCATAAAGGCCGCTTCTGTCCCAATATGGTGTCCGTAAGGACGCGATTCGCGGGTGGCTTGTTTAATGCCGTTGACCATGTACGACGTGTAGGTGGAATCCATGCCGCGCATCTGTACGTCACCGGTTGCCAGGCTTCCGTGGCCATTGCCGACCAGCACGCCCGGCATCTCACGAAGCGCTTCCGTAACGTTCTGATTCGAGCGGGTATTAAGTTCCTTTTCATTGACGACAGAAATGGTTGCCGGGGCTTCGCGGCGTTCCTGGCTGAAACCGGTCGCGGTGACCACAATCTGATCTTCATTGAGTGGTGCGTTCTCTGCGGCATAAACAGCGGCCGGGGAGGCGGTCAGGGCGAGCGCAACCGCCACCGCCGTGCGTGTCTGAATTATCACAACAGAATCCTTAGAATTGGGTTAAATCAATCTTGAGCACGTAATCCGCTTCTTTCGCTTTTTCGTCCTGTTTAACGCTGACATACAGCGTTTGGCCGTCGGCAGAGAGCACGAGGCTGTTAGGCATTGCGGCGGTTTTAATGGTGTGTTTCACGGCATAGCTGTTCGCGTCGACAACGCTGATTTGGTGAGCGTTGCGGTGGGTAACGTAGATCTCGTTGCGCGCAGGGTGATAAACCACGGCGATGGAGTTCGGCGAAGGGATACGGTGGATAAGCTTGCCGGAATCCAGTTCGACAACCAGCACATCAGCGGTGTTGGTATCGGCGATATAGCCCACACCTTTGGCCGTGTTCAGGGCAATATTCAGGAAGTAATGTTCAGGGTCAGCAGGATCGACCTTGACGCGTTTGAGGGTTTTGGACGTTTTGCCGTCGAGCGTAACCAGCTCGCCAGTTCCGGTCACCACGTAAACGTTGTCACCCACTTCATCCACCGCAAAGCCGACGGGCTCTAGCTTCTCAATTGTCTCTGCAAGCTGTTGTTTTTGCGTATCGACAACCCACAGCAGGCCTTTGCCCTTGCTGCCAATTCCGGAGACGTACAGACGATGATGTTTTTTATCCAGCACCACTTCGCGCACGTGCGCTTTTCGATCTGGATTTGAATCATCACTTAGCTGAATGGTTTTGATCGCTGTGTTGGTGCGAGTATCAAGCAGGGTGACTGACCCTTCCATCGCGTTACCGAGATACAGAATGTGATTTGCTTCATCCAGAGCGACGGCAAAGGTGCGGCGTTCAGTCGCGATTTTTTGATCGATCTGCAGGGAATCGGCATTCAGAAGGAAAACCAGACCGGCCTTTTTGTCTGCGTCAAAAGAGGGTGCGGACGCCGCGTACAGCGCCTTTTGCGCGTTATCATATGCCAGTTCGTAAACGCCATGCCCCAGCGGTTGCGACTGAAAATCCTTATCGGTGAATTGCTTAGCGAACACTGCGCCAGAGTGGATCGCCATTGAGAGGGCCAGCGCACAGTAGGTGGTTTTTTTTAGCGTTGAGGTGATCATGTCATTTTTCTTTACAGTTGCTTACGTAACGAAAAATGATAATGAAAATGTATATCATTTACAATTGTAAATAGTTATCAAAATGCCTACCAATTTTCGTCTTGCGATCGGAAACCGGTTTAAGGGAAACGGGAAAGGTGATTGGGGGATAAAGAAAGCCGGGCGGCTGAACCTGCCCGGCTTGAAGGCAACGCGTTAGCCCATGCGATGTTCACCGTTAAGCATGGCCTGGCGATCAAACACCTGCTGAATTTGCCCGTGGGCCATAAACGCCGCGCGATCGGACATATGCGCGATCACGTCTGCATCATGGCTCACCAGCAAATAGGTCATACCGTGCTGCTGTTTCAGGCGGTTGAGTAAATTGAGAATTTCCGCCTGCACCGACATATCCAGCGCTGACGTCGGCTCATCCAGCAGCAAAAGTTGCGGGCGAAGCAGCAGCGCGCGGGCGATGGCAACGCGCTGGCGCTGGCCGCCGGAGAGCTGATGCGGATAGCGCTTCGCTGCATCTGCCGCAAGCCCAACCTGCTCTAACACCTCGGCCACTTTTTCCGAAATCTGCGTTTCGCCGTGGATTTTTAACGGCTCCGAAAGCGTGCGCGAAATCATATGGTTTGGATGCAGCGACGCCCACGGGTCCTGAAAAACCATCTGCACGTTGCGACGCAGCGCGCCCGTGAAACGGGCTTCGGGTTTCAGGTGTTCGCCCAGCAGCGAGAGGCTGCCGCTCCACTGGCGCTGGAGACCGGCGAGCACGCGAAGAAGGGTTGATTTGCCGCAGCCGGATTCGCCGATCAGGCTAAACGTTTCGCCTTTTTCAATGGTAAAACTTGCTGCGGACACCGCCATTTTCTCGCCAAACGCGACCTGTAACTGACTGACTTCAACGAGCGCCATTGTTCGACTTCTCCCATGTCTGAGTGCGATCCAGCGTGGGCAGCATTTGCCCGTAGGTACTGGCATTGGGCCGACAGGTCCACAGCGTGCGGGTGTACGGATGGGTGGCCTGCGAAAGGCGATTCGCCGCCATTTCATCGACTTTTTCACCCTGATACATCACCAGCACCCGGTCGCAGTGCTCCGCCACCAGCGGTAAATCGTGGCTGATCAGCAGCATGGCCATCTGGCGCTGTTCGCACTGCTGCACCAGCAGCTCAAGGATTTGATTGCGCAGCCGGGCATCAAGCGCAGAGGTTGGCTCATCGGCAATCAGCACCTTCGGGTTATTCATCAGGGCAATGGCGATCATCACCCGCTGGCCCATGCCGCCTGATAACTCGCCGGGGTAACGGGACAATACTGCATCGTTTAGCCCGACGGCGTGGATCATCTCGCGAACGCGTTCCGCCCGCTCTTTACGCGACAAAGATTGATGCAGGGTGAGTGCTTCTTCGAGCTGCGCCGCAACGTTTTTTACCGGATTGAGCGCGTAGCGCGGATCCTGAAGCACCATTGCAATTCCGTTGCCGCGTAGCGCCTGCCAGCGACGGTTATTCAGGGTCAGCAGATCGTTGCCCAGCACGTTAAGTTGGCGAGCGCTCACCACGCCAGGCTGGCGCACCAGCCCCATTAATGCACGGGCGGACATGGATTTGCCCGAACCGGATTCGCCCACCAGCGCCAGCCGTTCTTTGCCCAAGGTAAAGCTGAGATTGTTGACCACGCGCGCGGCGGGGTAGTCGATATTCAGCGCGTCGACGATAACGCGGGGTTCAGTCATGATGCGGCTCCAGTATGTCGCGCAGGCCATCGCCCAATAAATTAAACGCCAGGCTGGCGAACAAAATCGCGCCGCCCGGAATGGCGGCAATCCACCACTGGTCGAAAATCACCTGCATGCCGTCGGCGATCATCGCTCCCCATTCGGCCATCGGCGGACGCGCGCCCAAACCGAGGAAACCCAGCCCGGCTGCAGCCAAAATAATCCCTGCCAGATCGAGCGCCAGACGCACAATCGCAGAGGGTAAACACAGCGGCAGAATGTGCCCGAGCAATAATCTCCCGCCGCGAATTCCCATCATCTCGGCGGCAGCCAGATAATCGCTGTGGCGCAGACGCTGAATTTCACTTCGCGCCTGACGCGCATACGCCGGCCAGGTAGTGAGTGCTAACGCCAGCGCGCCGTTTACCAGGCCTGGACCGAGCATAGCGACGAACGCAAAAGCCAGAATCAGGCGCGGCATCGACATCACCACGTCGGTAAAGCGCATCAGCACGCGCTCTATCCAGCCGCCGTAATACCCGGAAAGAATCCCGATCAGCAATCCGGCGGGCAGGGTGATAACGGTGACCAGTGCGACCAACCCCAACGCCGGACGGCTGCCGTAAATCAGGCGAGAAAGCAGATCGCGACCATAGCTGTCGGTGCCAAGCCAGTGGGCGCTATTCGGCGCTTGCAGACGCGAAGCCGCATCCTGCCAGTTGGGATCCAGCGGCGCGAGCCACGGCGCGAACAGGGCGATGAACACTAAAATCGCGATAGCAATAAGCCCGCAAAACGCAGCGGGAGAGCGGCGCAGGCGGCGCAAGAAAAGATAAAACGGCATTAGCGCACCCTGGGATCGGTTGCCCGCACAAGCAGGTCAGTGAGGTTATTAATCAGCACAAAGCACACGCCAATCACCAGCGTCCCGCCCATGATGGCGGTCGTATCGCCCGCGAACAGCGCGGTGGTGAGGTAGCGGCCAATACCCGGCCAGGAAAAGACGGTTTCCGTCAGCACGGCGCCTTCCAGCATGCTGGTGTACGACAGCGCAATCACGGTGAACAGCGTACTGCGAATATTCGGCAGCACATGGCGCAGCAGAATGGTCATCTCCCCGGCACCTTTGGCGCGCGCCAGCAGGATGTACTCTTTATTCATTTCGCTCAGGCACGCTGAACGCGTCAATCGGGTGATGCTTGCTAACGAATAATAGGCCAGCAGCAGCACCGGCAGCACCAGATGACTGACCGCGTTTTTGAACGCCGCGCTGTCGCCTGACAGCCACGTATCAATCAGCGCAAATCCGGTGCGCGGCTCGACGGTATATTGCCAGATATCATCCAGCCTGCCGGGTCCGGCGCTCCATTGCAGATTCGCGTAAAACAGCGCCAGCATCAGCAGCCCGAGCCAGAAAATGGGCACCGAATTGCCGAGCAGCGTTAGCGTGCGAAGGGCTAAATCGAGCGGCGAGCCGGCAAAGCGCGCGCACAGCACTCCCGCGATCACACCGAGAACGGAGCCGATAATCAGCGCCAGCGTGGCAAGCTCCAGTGTGGCAGGGAATGCGTGAAGCAGATCCTGCAACACCGGCTGCCCTGTCGCGCTGGCAATCCCTAAATCGCCGTGGGCGAGATTTTGCAGATAGTGCCAGAACTGCACGGGCAGCGGCTGATCCAACCCGAGCTGATGGCGCACCTGATCGTAGGTGGACTGGCTGGCGTGATCGCCGACGATCTGTAAAACGCGATCGACGGGAGAGAACGCGGAGAGCGCAAAGGTGACGAGCAAAAGCCCGAGGAGCGTGAGGAGCAGGGTGACGAGACCCTGGAACACGCGCGTCAGGCTGGTGGATAGATGTGGCATAAAAACTCTTTATTCATTTTTAAACTATTCAGCAACCGCCAGGTCAAGGTTGATACATAAATTACCGCGACGACGTGGTCCGGCTGTAAATCGCTGAGTCGTTGGCTGTAGGCCGGGGCGACGCGCATGGATGCGCGGCGAGGGCGGATTTACAGGGACGTTACCTCCGCCCGTCCCCGATCAGCCGGAAGGCATAAGACGAGGGGACCGCGTAGCGGCGATTTTCTTGCCGGGAGCCGGGATTGCTAAGGGGGCGGCGATTGTATGAACCGGTCACATGGGTTACAGATCTGACCGGTCACACAGGTAACACTTTTTGACTTAATCGGCCCGGATTATACGATGATTTCGTCTGTCGTACCGGGCCAGTATCAGTTCACCAAATCCTATCTCATCCAGATCTTCTTCGACCTGCTTCATCCATATCCATTCTCCCCTCAGCGCCTCCGATAAAAATATCCGGGTACTGTTAAAGCATAAATCGCCTTTTACTGAGACGCGTAATGTCCGTGCCTCATCCGGTACCGGCATTGCCTTCCATGGGCCGGTAAAGATGCGCTCTGACGGATACCAGACCGAGCCGGGTGTTTTTCCGCCCAGCGCCTTGTGGGGGCGAATGTCATTAAACTCACTACGCCAGGCATCCAGCCAGGCCTGCTGCTCTTCCAGGGACGTGAACTTTGTATGCCGCTTTAGTGCATCCTTCAGGGTCCGGTGCATCCGCTCATGCCGCCCGTTCTCCGTGGGTTTACCCGGCCGGATACGTTCCGGCAGGACACCACATTTAATCAGCCAGATGGACATCTGGCTCAGCCCCCACAGGCCAGCACCGGCAAACGGCGGTCCGTTGTCCGTACGCAGCACCTGCGGCATACCGCATTCCCGGAACACCCGTTCAAGGCAGGGAATGACAAACCGGCCGTCAGGCATATAGGTGGCATCGCACGCCAGCACTATCCTGCTACAGTTGTCGGTCAGCGTGAAAGGATGACACCAGCGCCCGCCGGTATGAGTAAATTTACCCTTGAAATCGGCACTCCAGACCTCATTGGGGTGGACGACAGTATGTAGTTCATGAGGACGTGTGGATTTAAAAGCCGGAGGCCGACGCTTTTTAACCAGCCCGTGAACCCGAAACAGCTCTCCAATCGTACTGGCCGCAGGCACGCAGATGATATTCAGGTTAAGCAGTCGCTGCCTGATTTTCTCCGGCCCCCATAGCGGGTGCTGCTGTTTAGTGTCCAGCAACAGCTGCACCATGGGTTCAGGGGTTGAGTTCTGGTGATGGCGCGCCCGGGAGCGGTCAGCCAGGGAGGCTGCATCATCCGGTGAAAAACGGGCCAGCCACTTGTAACCGGTCTTACGGCTGATATTAAAGCGGCGGCATACCTCGGCAACTGGAAGGTTGCCTTCAAGGCAGGCCGCGACAAACTGCAAACGTTGCATGGTAACAGTCTCAGTCCAGGGCACGGTAAACCTCCGTCAGATGTTTACCGTACTGTTATAACCTGTTACCCATGTGCCCGGTTTAAAGTGTTACCCATGTGACCGGTTCATACACGATAAGCCCCCTTAGCACGTTCACGAGTTCAGATATGACAAAGTAGCAAGACATGTAAGGTGAACGGAACAGGCAACAGAGCTGCATTTTTTCCCTCACCAAAACCCTCGCTACAAGTCTTATAATCGCCTCAGCAAGTTATCGTTGCTGCGATGATTTAATCACGCGATCATACCAGGCTATCGCTAATGCGATGATTTAATCACGCGATCATACCCGGCTATCGCTGCTGCGATTATTTCGTCACGCGATCGTACCAAACCATATCCGCATTCAGCCCCTGCTGATACCCCTTCACGTTGTCGCGCACCACAATCTGGGTTTTGCCCTGATCGACAAACACATACGGCGAGTTATGCTGCAACTCCTGCTGCATTTTGGTGTACAAATCCAGACGTTTCGCCGGATCCGGCTCGGCGACTGCTGCCAGCGTAGCCTTGGTCAGCTCGGGGATTTTCCAGCCGTTCAGCCCTGCCACGGTGCTGGATTTTCCGTCGTTCCACGCAAAGGCGCTCGCGTTCGAGTGCGCATCGAAATAATCCGGGATCCACAGGCGAATCGCGGCCTGATGCTGTTTCGCGCGCACGCGGGCATACACCTGGCTACCCGCTGCCGGGAGCAGATCCACTTTTACGCCGCCCTGGGCAAAGCTCGCCTGCATCGACTGGGCGATGGTGATAAACGGCGGTTTGTTCTCTACATCCAGCGTGAAGTGCGCGTCTTTGATACCCGCTTTGGCGAGGATTTCTTTTGCTTTGGCCGGATCGAATTTGAACGGATTGTCTTCCAGCGCGCCCGGTAGACCGACCGGCAGGAAGCTCTGATGGACAAAGTATTGGCCCTTCAGCAGATTTTTGGTGATGCCTTCATAATCCACCAGCCAGCGCGACGCTTCCCAGAACGCCGGATTATTCAGCAGCGGGTTGGCGCTATTGCCGGCGTTAAACACCAGATAGTTTTGTTCGGCTGACGGAATGCTCAGCACTTTCACGCCTGCTTTGCCTTCCAGGGCGCTGATTTGGTCAGCACCCAGATCGCGCGCCACGTCCGCATCGCCCTGCTGGATCAGCAGACGGCGAGAGGCCGGATCCGGCACGTTTTTAATAATGATACTTTTTAGCTTAGGTGCGCCGCCAGGCGTCGTGTCGTTGGCTTCCAGCACGATGGCCTGATGCGGCTGGTAAACCTTCATCTTGAACGCGCCGCTGCCCGCAGAGTGCATCTTCAGCCACGCGTTGCCGAAGTCATTGTCTTTCACATTCGCGGATACTTGCTTCTCATCCACGATCGAGGCGATCGGCGTGGAGAGAATATTCAGCGCTACCGCCGGGCTGACGTCCGCCGTCCAGTGCAGCGTGAGCGTATGGTCATCCACTTTTTTCAGCTGGCTGGCGATATTGCTCGGCTCCCAGCCCAGCACGTTCAGAATAAAGGCCGGGGATTTGTTCAGCGTGACCGCGCGGGTGTACGAGAAAATCACGTCTTCCGGGCGCAATGGGTTGCCGGAGGCAAATTTCGCGTCGGGCTTCAGCTTAATGGTCAGCGTTTTGGCGGCGGCATCTTCCTGCCAGCTTTCTGCCAGAATCGGGGTGATTTTTTCCGGATTATCGCGGTCCGGCTGAACCAGACGCTGGTAAAGGCTTGGCACCGTCTGAATACTGGAAAGCTCATTGGCTTCGGCGGGATCGAGGCTCACGATGTCATCAAGACCCTGTGCGACAACCAGTGTATTTGGCGGAGTAGCGGCGTGGGCGGCGGCAGACAGCGCAGCCAGCACCAGTAACGGCAGCAATTTTTTCGTCATAGCGATCCCTGGAAAGAAATTTATTGTGATTGTTTTACGCTCCGTTACGTTAGGCGCAGTCAGAAATTCCACAAAGTTCAAATTCTGCTTTGCTTATGCCTGTAAGGTATAAGGCATGCGTAATGGCTATTAAGCGCCGCGAATAAACAAACCCTTCACGCCTGCTTTTTGTCCTGATATAACAAATACATTACATATCAGGGAGTCACAGACGTGCCGGAAATCAATCAACATGGTCAAACCGTTAACGATATTGTCCCGGACTGGAAGGGGGCGCAGCTTTTAACCCGCACGCCGCTCAGCGGGCGATTCTGTCGGCTGGAGCCGCTGGATGCCACGCTTCATGCCGCCGACCTTTTCGATGCCTACTCCCTGGGCGATGACAGTGACTGGACCTGGCTTGCCAGCACGCAGCCTGAAAGCGTCGAAGAAACGGCTCACTGGATTGTCGGCAAAGTGATGGATGACGGGCTGGTACCCTATGCCGTGATTGATGTGAGCTCAGAGCGGGCGGTTGGGCTGGTGAGCTACATGGCGATTGAACGATTGATGGGATCGGTGGAAATCGGCCACGTCACCTGGTCGCGGAAAATGAAAAACACCGCGATGGGCACCGAAGCTGTCTGGCTCCTGCTGAAAAATGCCTTTGAGCACGACTATCGGCGACTGGAGTGGAAATGTGATTCGATGAACGTTGCGTCACGCAACGCGGCTGAACGGCTGGGATTTGTCTGGGAAGGGCGGTTGCGACAAAAACTGGTGCGTAAAGCGCGTAACCGCGACAGCGACATGCTTTCTATTATTGATGCCGAATGGCCGGAACGTGATGCGGAATTTCGTGCGTGGCTGGCGGCGGAGAATTTTGACGCAGAAGGGCGACAGATAAAGCGTCTTGAGGATTTTCGTTAACGGTTATCCTGGATAATGAGCGACGCGTTGTCATCTTAGAATGCCCGAAGGCACGATCCCATAATGAGAGAGAAGCTAAAAAGTGAAATACACCCATTTTCCCTGGCACGTTGCCTGTGCCGTCGTGATGTTATGGAGCGCCGCGGCCAGCGCCTCGAACCCTCATTTCCCCGCGTGTGACGACATTCAGCAAACGACCGCAAAGGCGGATCGCGGTAATAAAGTCGCGCAGTACGATCTGGGTAAATGTTACTACAACGGCATTGGCGTTGAAATGGATGCACCCAGGGCCGTATCCTGGTTTACCAAAGCCGCCGAGCAAGGCTATGCGCCAGCGCAGTATGCGATGAGTGAACGATATCGCTACGGACGCGGCGTTGAACAAAATGACCAGAAATCGTTTGAATGGATGAAGCGCGCAGCCGAGCAAAACTATCTGTACGCGCAAACCAGCGTTGCCAGTAAATATGCTACGGGTGAAGGCGTCACGAAAGACCCGGTTCAGGGGGCGAACTGGACCCGCAAAGCGGCGGAACAAGGCAGTCCAGGCGATCAAAAGTTACTGGGTTTGCTTTACGAAACGGGGAGCGGCGTGCCGAAGGATAATGAGCAGGCGCGTTACTGGTATGAAAAAGCCGCCAGCCAGCAGGCCGATCCTTACGAAGCTCGCAGTGCCCAGCAGTATCTCGATGCTTTGAACAAACGGTTGGCGCAGAAGTAGAAAATATGCCCGCGGCGCTGCGGTGTTGCGGGTGTGTATAATTTTACTGCGTTATTGTTTGAGCCAGTTTTTTTATACCGTCGACGATTTCTGACGGTGAATGCGCGGCAAAACCGAACAGAATCGCCTGCTTCGTGGGCTTAGTTTGGCAGTACCGTGAAAGCGGTTGTGCGCCTAAACCGGCTCTACGACAATGATCGATCATGTATGATTCCTCGATACCTTCGGCTAACCAACACACGATGTGAATACCTGAATCGAAAGGCTCGGCGAGAATGATTTCTGGTAAGTAAGATTGTATGGCTTCGATCATCACGCGCTGGCGTTCATGACAGGCTTTTCTTACCCGTCTGACGTGACGCGCGTAATGCCCTTCGGAAATAAATGCAGCAAGTATCATTTGCTCCAGATAAGGTGTCCGCGTATCGCCATAATATTTGGCGATTTTAAATGACTCCACGAGATTCTCTGGTATGACTAAAAAACCTAATTGAAATCCGGGGAACATCATTTTAGAAAATGAGCCGGCATAGATTACACGCTGTTGTTTATCCAGTCCCTGAAGGGCTTGTATGGGTTGAGCGGTATATCTAAATTCACTGTTATAATCATCCTCAAAAATCCACATCTTATTTTCTGCCGCCCAGTCAAGCAGCGCAATTCGTCTGGATAAACTTAATGTCCCGCCGAGAGGAAATTGATGAGAGGGGGATGTAAAAACCATTTTTGCCTGTGGCCAGTGCTTTATCGCATACGAAATATCCATTCCTTTGTTATCACTGATGACAGGACGGACGTTGGCCCCCATCGACGTAAATGCCCCTAACGCGCCGTCATAACCCGGTTCATCCAGCCACACCTCGTCGCCTCTTTCTAAAAGGACGTGCGCCGTGAGATTCATTGCCTGCTGAGTGCCATTCACGATGAGTATCTGTTCGTCAGAGCAGTGCAAACCTCGCGTTGCGCGGACGTATTCGCCAATCGCGGCTCGTAAGGGTTTATATCCCAGAGCTTCATGAAGTTTGCCATCCTGATGACGAAACTGACGCCAGACGCGTCCTAACATGCGTCCCCAAAGCTCATAGGGAAATAAATCGACACACCCGATACCAATATTAAACGTCATATTGTTCCCGGAGAGCGGCGCGGTTTTCTCCCATATTTTTGTCAGTGCGTGCCGGTCAGGATGAATAGTGGGCACGCTATTTTCAGGGCTAATATCCTGATCAGTGGCGGTGGCTTTAATGTGAATCACATCATCAGGAATCGTTGAAGTGACAAAGGTTCCTGAGCCGTGTTTGGTCATGAGATAGCCTTCATCAATAAGGCGCTCTAAACCGGCGATAACCGAGTTTCTGGAAATTGACATCATCTCAGAGAAGGTTCTGCTGGAGGGGAGCTTACTGCCTGCCTTGAGTTGACCATTCAGAATCAGCGCTTTAATCGTCAAATAAAACTGCTCTTTGATTTTCCCTTTTTTAAGCAATAAGCCAGGAAAACTCACAGCGCTTCTTTTATTCAAAAAGTGGACCCCTAAAAAAAACAAAAAGTGTATCTGATACGATACCACTCAAAACGGTATTCTTTCACTATCAATATTGATGAGGCTCTATAAGGTGATTGATATGACTGATGAAAATATAAAAATCTCTGTGGTTCCCGTCCAGGATGACGACTATGCAAAGTGGCTACCTTACTGGGTAAAGTATCAGCAATTTTATGAAGTCCAACTGCCTGAAGAGACGACCATTGAAACATGGAAGCGTTTTTTTGATGCCGATAAAGACATCCATTGTGCGGTGGCGAAAAAAGGACAAACCGTTCTCGGGTTTGTTCACTATGTTTTTCATGGTTCAACCTGGTCTGTAAATGACTTTTGTTATTTAGAGGATTTATTTGTTGCTGAAAATAGCCGGGGGAATAATATCGGCAAACAGCTAATAGAGTATGTTCAACAAAAGGCCACTGAGCGTGAGTGTGGGCGATTATATTGGCATACGCAGGAGAAAAATGTGACAGCACAGCGGCTGTATAACTGGGTAGCAGAAAAACCGGGCGTCATCGAATATAGATTACCACTTAACAGTTAACGCTCGCGAGTAATGAATATGTCTTTCGGTGAGGGTTATTATCCTACCGAAACAGTAAAAGCCCACTCAGATCTTTCTCTGCGGGCTTTTATTTTAAGTTGAACTGATTGTTTTTAGCCCATTTTCTTAATCTGGCATTCGCATTGGCATAGGGTGACGACGTATTAAAGGAAATCATTCGCCCCATCGTCCATTTTGTATACCAGGGTTTACCATACAAAACGTCATCCGGGCGTTCAGCAATGAGTCTTACTATTTTTTCTTTTACTGATTCGAGTTCAGTGAGTAACGCGTGATAATTTAATTCTTTATAATCCGCATAAAATTTTTGCGCCAGCAGACCCAGTTGATTCCACTTAAATCCGGTTTCCGGGAAATCAACCAACAACCCTTTTTCGTCAGATGTGATCCATTTCACCACCAGGTGGTTCCAGCCGAGCAAATAAGAAACCAGATCGCGAACGCTCATCTCCGTGCCTTTCGCATGTCCATCCATGGAAGGATGTAACGTCATATCTTCAGGAATAGCGTTGAGATAACCCATTAATTTAGTGAAATTTGTATCAATCGCTGAAAGGAGTTCAGCCTTTGTTTGCGGCACAGTCACAAAGCGTTACCTCGCGCGTAATGCGTCCTGCTTACCTGGGTTACATAGCTCGTGGGTTCCTGGAAGATAAAATTTCCCTGCTTTATCAGGAGCAGTTCCTCCGGGGCAGCCTGGACGACCGGGAGTGTTATCGGCACTGTCCCCGCTTGAACCATTCCCACCGTCAGCCCCGTTTCCGCCGTCTCCGCCATTTCCCCCATTCGCGGCACTGACTGAAAAGGCAAACAGCATGAAACTACAGAAAAATAGACGTTTGATCATAAACCTGACTCCAGTATTGAGCAGTACGATTCCAGAACATCGGGAGAATACTGCCAAAAACGCTAACCCCCTATGCCATTGAACGCCTTTAAAAGCGCTGTGTAAACGCCGTTTTTTGGTTGTTTTGCGAAGACACAATGATTACAGATTTGAATAATGAACATATGCATCTGGAATATTAAAAATATTGTGCCAATCCTATTCACTTTATATTCGAGCCGCTTCGCAATAATTAACATTCGCCAATAATACGATACTGTGGATTTATCCATGACGTTATACTTGATACAGCCAGGTGAGTCCTGCGAGTGATGAAGCCGAGCGGGGACATACGCACCCTGACGGTACGATCCAAAAGGAGAGTCCCTCGCTTGACATAACTTTAATGATAATTATTTTCATTTAAATATAGCCTGTGCTATATAAGATAGCACAGGCTAATTTTGCTTCGAATTTAACCACTTCAGGAGGCTCTCGCGATGCGACCATGGCAAGGATTTAGAAAGGTGCTGTTCGGCATACTGTTCACGGCGGTGAGCACCTCGGGGGCATTGGCGGCTGAAAAATTCAGGGTGATCACCACGTTTACCGTCATTGCTGATATGGCGAAAAACGTCGCGGGAGACGCCGCGGAAGTCACCTCGATTACCAAACCTGGCGCAGAAATCCACGAATACCAACCCACGCCCGGCGACATCAAACGCGCGCAGAATGCACAGCTGATTTTGTCGAATGGCATGAACCTGGAGCTGTGGTTCCAGCGTTTCTTCCAGCATCTGAAAGGCGTGCCAGAAGTGGAAGTCACGAAAGGGATCACGCCAATGGGGATAAGCGAAGGGCCGTATAACGGCAAACCTAACCCGCACGCGTGGATGTCCCCGGATAATGCGCTGATTTACGTCGATAACATTCGCGATGCGCTGATGAAGTACGATCCGACAAATGCCCAGACCTATCAGCGTAACGCCGAAATTTATAAGCAAAAAATCACCCAGACGCTTGAGCCGCTGCGCAAGCAGGTGGCTGACATCCCAGAAGACAAGCGCTGGATGGTTACCAGCGAAGGGGCGTTTTCCTATCTCGCCCGGGATCTAGGCCTGAAAGAACTCTATCTTTGGCCGATCAACGCCGATCAGCAGGGGACGCCGCAGCAGGTGCGCAAAGTGATCGATCAGGTGAAGAAAAATCATATCCCGGCGGTGTTTAGCGAAAGTACCGTTTCGGATAAACCGGCTCGTCAGGTGGCGCGTGAAACCGACACCCACTACGGTGGCGTACTGTACGTGGATTCTCTGAGCGCCGAAAATGGCCCGGTGCCCACCTATCTCGATCTGCTCAATGTCACGACCCGCACGCTGGTACAGGGTATTCATGACGGCATAAAGGAGTAAAAGATGCAGGCTCAGGGGATTGTTGTATCCGATGTGACGGTGACCTATCGCAATGGTCACACTGCCTTACGAAACGCGACGTTCAGCGTACCGGGCGGCTCCATTGCGGCACTTGTTGGCGTGAATGGTTCCGGTAAATCCACGCTGTTTAAAGCGGTGATGGGATTTGTGCGGGCGGCGAGCGGCAATATCGCGATTCTTGGGATGCCCACCCAGCAGGCGCTGCGGCAGAATCTGGTCGCCTACGTCCCTCAGTCGGAAGAGGTGGACTGGTCTTTTCCGGTGCTGGTCGAAGATGTGGTGATGATGGGGCGTTACGGCCACATGGGATTCATGCGCATCCCGAAAGAGAAGGATCGCCAGATGGTCACCGAGGCGCTGGCTCGCGTCGATATGCTGGAATTACGCCATCGACAAATCGGCGAGCTGTCCGGCGGGCAGAAAAAACGTATTTTCCTGGCGCGCGCCATCGCGCAGCAGGGCGAAGTTATCCTGCTGGATGAGCCGTTTACCGGCGTGGATGTCAAAACCGAAGCCAGAATTATCAGCCTGCTACGAGAGCTGCGTGACGAAGGCAAAACGATGCTGGTATCAACCCACAATTTGGGTTCAGTGACCGATTTTTGTGATTACACCGTGATGGTGAAAGGGACCGTGCTGGCGAGTGGCCCGACGGAAACCACCTTTACGGCGGAGAATCTCGAGCGCGCCTTCAGCGGCGTGTTGCGCCACGTGGTGCTCAGCGGTTCGGAAGACCGCATTATTACCGATGACGAACGGCCCTTCGTGTCGCATCGTCTGCCTGCGGATAAGCGGGAACCATTATGAACACGCTCCTGGAACCTTTTGGCTATGAGTACATGCTCAATGCAATGTGGGTGTCGGCGATGGTGGGCGGACTGTGCGCGTTTCTCTCTTGCTATCTGATGCTCAAGGGCTGGTCACTGATCGGTGATGCGCTCTCGCACTCGATTGTGCCGGGTGTGGCAGGGGCGTATATGCTCGGGCTGCCGTTCTCGCTAGGGGCATTTTTATCGGGCGGACTGGCGGCGGCCAGCATGCTGTTTCTAAACCAGCGAAGCCGCCTGAAAGAAGACGCCATCATTGGGCTGATTTTCTCCTCCTTCTTCGGTCTGGGGCTCTTTATGGTGTCGCTCAATCCGACGTCCGTGAATATTCAAACCATCGTGTTGGGGAATATTCTGGCCATCGCCCCGGAAGATATCGTGCAGCTCACGATCATTGGCGTGGTCTCGATTGTGATTCTGCTGTTCAAATGGAAGGATTTGATGGTGACCTTTTTCGATGAGAATCACGCTCGCGCCATCGGCTTACGTCCTGAGCGCCTGAAAGTCCTGTTCTTCACGCTGCTGGCGGTGTCCACCGTGGCGGCGCTGCAAACCGTCGGCGCCTTTCTGGTGATCTGTCTGGTGGTGACGCCCGGCGCCACCGCGTGGCTGCTTACCGACCGTTTTCCGCGTCTGCTAATGATTGCGGTGGTGATTGGCAGTCTCACCAGTTTCCTCGGCGCGTGGGCCAGCTATTATCTCGACGGCGCAACGGGCGGCATTATTGTGGTTGCGCAGACGCTGCTGTTCCTGCTGGCGTTTGTCTTTGCGCCTAAGCACGGTCTGCTGGCAAACCGTCGTCGGGCGCGCCAGGTGCGGGAGGTGAAGGAATGATCGCGCTACTTCTTGAACCCTTCCAGTTCGCTTTTATGAACAATGCGATGCTGATTTCACTGATGGTCGCCGTGCCGTGCGCGCTACTGTCGGTCTTTTTGGTCCTGAAGGGCTGGGCGCTGATGGGCGATGCCATGAGCCATGCGGTGTTCCCGGGCGTGGTGCTGGCCTGGATGCTCGGTCTGCCGCTGGCGTTAGGCGCGTTTGTGGCGGGATTATTTTGCGCCGTCGCCACGGGATACCTGAAAGATAACAGCCGTATTAAGCAAGATACCGTCATGGGGATCGTGTTTTCCGGCATGTTCGCCGCAGGGTTGATTCTCTATATCGCCGTTAAACCGGAAGTGCATCTCGACCATATTCTGTTTGGCGATATGCTCGGGATCAACGCGATGGATATCACACAGAGCGGTATCGTGGCGGCGCTGATTACGCTGGTCATCGGCCTTAAATGGCGTGATTTTTTGCTCTTTTGCTTTGACTTTCAGCAGGCACAGGTGAGCGGTTTACGCACCCGATGGCTGCACTATGGCCTGCTGTGCATGGTCTCGCTCACCATCGTGGCGACGTTAAAAGCGGTGGGGATTATTCTGTCGATATCGCTACTGATTGCCCCTGGGGCGATAGCGGTGCTGGTCACGACGCGCTTCCACGTCGCGCTGCTGGTGGCGGTACTGATATCCATGCTGGTGTCCGTCAGCGGTGTATATCTGTCGTTTTATCTCGACAGCGCGCCTGCGCCGACCATCGTGGTGCTGTTTGCACTGGTGTTTATCATCACTTTTGTCGTGACCAGCGTGAAGGCTAAGCGGCGGGAAAATGTGACAGCAGGGTGATCACCCGCTCGCCATCGCGCAGCCAGTGAAGTGTAAACGGCGTGCCTTCTTTGAAGCCCGCGAGCGGACGGGTCAGCGCCAGCGTCAGGTTGTCGGCTGTGAGCGCCGTGATGCGGGCGCTGTCAAAACCCATCAGGGCATTAACCCTGGGAAACAGCGCTTTAAACACGCTCTCTTTGGCGCTGAATGTCAGCGTGAGTGCCAGCGCAAACGGCAGGGAGTTGCGACGTAAAAGCGTCTCTTCTTCGTGGCTGATAATCCCGTTTTTGATCTCTTGCGCCTCAAGTGCATCCAGGATCTGTTCGCAATCAATCCCCAACAGCTGCTGCGTGTGATTCGACGCGACGGCCAGCGCGCAGGCGGCGGTATGAGTAATACTGCCGACGATCCCCGTTTGCCACAGCGGCTCGCTATTGACGCCTATGCCTGGAATCGCGCGGACGCCGAACTCCTGCAGCGAATGCGCCGCAGCGATGCGTCCGGCGAGATGTTCGGCTTTACGTTTGTGGGCAGCATGAGCCAGTTGCTGATGGTGCGGCAGCCACAACAAATCGGCGTCACTGAACGTGGCGGGTTCAAACGTGATTTGGTGGACAGTTTGGCGGGCAAGGGAAAAAGTGGTGTGAAGCGTGCGCATGGTTCCCCTTAGTTAAAAAAGCCCCCTTCGGTGGAAGAGGGCTTACAGTCTATACCTTAAACAATTCGAGTTGCAGGACAAAACGAAATTGGCGTTTTGCACAGCGCTTGCGCTGGCCCCGTAGGGGTGAGGCCATCAGGCCGAATCACGCGGCAACTGAGTGAATCCCGATGAACTTACTCAGCTAAGTGATTCAGGTAAACGAACGCAGCCAACGCACCTGCAACGCGAAGTATGACGCGTCTATCAGAAGTGCGTATTCACGCTCATATACCAGGTCCGCCCCGGCTCGTTATAGGTGTACGCGCCTGCGCCGGACATATACGCTCCGGTTTTATCGTTACCGGTAGTCTGCGCATTACCCGCGCGCCACTGGCGTTTGTCGAAGACGTTATCCACGCCACCGGTCAGGCTAACGTTTTTGGTCACATCCCAGCTCGCACTCAGGCCCACAATGCTGTACGGGCTGACTTCGTCGCTTTCAGAACCTGTTACCGGTTTGCCTTTGTAGTTGTATTTCTTCGGCTGCTGCTTGCCGTACCACGTAAAGGTCGATTGCAGCGACACGTCCTGATGTACCTGCCAGCTCAGCGTGGAGTTCAGCGTATACTCCGGGATGATCGACAGACGATCGCCGGTCTCTTTGTTCTTACTTTGCAGCATGTAGGTAATGTTGTTGGTCCAGTTCACCGTCTCGGTGACCGGCACATTCAACGTCCCTTCCAGGCCTTCTACGACGGCTTTCGGCACGTTTTCCCACTGATAAATATCGGTTTTGGTTTTGCCGAGTGAGGTCTGATCAATCGGGGCATAGCCGGCTTCGATTTTATCGCGATAATCGTTGCGGAACCACGTCACGCCCGCCATCCAGCCGTCACGTTTGAACTCAAGGCCAATCTCTTTGTTGATGCTGGTCTCGGCTTTCAAATCGTCGTTGCCCATCATGTAGCAACCGACACCGTCACCGCTGGCGTAGCAGCCCTGGCCTTTGCTGTAGAGCAAATAGTTCGGGTTGGTCTGATACAGGCTCGGCGCTTTGTACGCACGCGCAATGCCCATTTTCAGGGTGAAGTCATCGCCCAGACCCTGAGACAGGTTCAGGGACGGGCTCCAGTTGTTGCCCACGATTGTGTGATGATCGAAGCGCAGCGCCGGCGTCAGCATGGTGCTGTCGGTCAGCTCCATGTTGTTCTCAGCGAACAGGGAGAAGATCTCAGCGCTGGAATACGGGCTGCGATCGTCGCTCATGCCAGGGATCGTGCCGCCTTGCTGGGCCTGTCCGTTGGAGGACATATCCTTCATGCGCTGCTGATTCCACTCGGTTCCCAGGGTCAGATTTTGATTCACCAGGAAATCGATCGGCAGGTTCACCTCACTGTGCAGCATCACGTCTGACAGATCGGTATCGGTAAACTTATCGCTGTTGAACAACCCTTCCAGGCCACCCGCCAGGCCCTCACCCAGACGTGAGTTGCGGGTATGTTCGTACTGCGCCCAGTTGCTGGTGGTCACGCCATTATCCCAGCCGCCGTTCCAGGTGACAGCAAAGTTCTGGCGATAAATACGGTTGGTCTCTTTACCGTAGTTTTTCTTCACCAGCCCGTTGCTGCTGTTATCGTTGTTGGTATTCTGTGTGTCGCCTGCGTAGAGGTTATTCTGACGGCTGTAGCCCGCTTCAAACTCCAGCGACTGCATCGGAGCGAAGTCCCAGCGCACCACGCCGTTGACGTCTTTGTTCTCAACCCCTTCACGCCCGGCCGGGAGCGTGTCAGCATACATGCCCGTACGTTCGGACTGATGGCCCTGGTTGATATCCCATGCGTCGGCCTGGGTTTTATCCAGATTGCCGTACAGACGGAAGCTGAACTCTCCGCCCAGCGGGCCGCTCAGGTTGAAGTTGGTCCGTTTTGTCGAACCTTCGTCTTTATGTTCAGGCGCGTTCAGATAGGTATTCCAGGAACCATGCCACTGGTCATCGAATTTTTTGGTGATTATGTTCACCACGCCGCCCGCTGCACCGTTACCGTAACGGGCTGCCGCCGGGCCGCGAATCACTTCGATGCTTTCAACCATTTCAGGTGGAACCCAGCCGGTATCGCCGCGGGTATCACGCTCGCCACGCCATCCCAGACGGATGGAATTGCGGCTGGTAACAGGTTTGCCGTCAATCAGGATCAGGGTGTTTTCCGGCCCCATGCCGCGAATGTCAATCTGGCGGTTGTTGCCGCGCTGGCCGCTGGTGGAGTTGCCGGTTAGGTTTACGCCTGGCATGGTACGGATGATTTCGGCTACGTCACGCGCCGGCGGATTTTTACGAATTTCGTCGGCAGTGATTTTAGAAACGCCCGGCGCCTGTAAATTCTGCTCTGCGGCAGTGATCACCATGGTGTCTTCGTGCGAAGCGCTGCTGGCGGTGGCGTCGTCAGCCATCGCGGGCGCTGCAACCCCGTAAATTCCCAGATTGACCAGCAAGGCCAGGGAGTGAATCTTCTTATTCATTGTACGTCCTGCTTTTCAGTGCCGCATCCCCTTGGCTCCATTCCCGAATGGGAGAGGAGGCGGCATGTTGTCACCCGCATATTGCGTAAGCAGCCCTGTCCTCGAGCGCACACAATGCATGGCATGGTTATTTTATGAGCGCGCTTCCCACAGCGCGGGCACTACGCTATTGCAAATGCAAATAGTTATCAATAATATTATCAACAAAATTTGTCCTGAAACAAAATACTGTGAAACATGAGGTTAAGCGGGTGACGGCGTTAACAACGGGAAGTGAAGCCTGGTGGCAGTCGAAAAACGGTCCTGAATGGACGCGTGAAAAAGACCTTTATCGTGTCACGTTTTGGTGGCGCGATCCGGCTAGCACGGCGCGTTCGTCGGCGATAAAACGGGTGTGGATCTACATCACTGGCGTCACCGATCATCATCAAAATGCGCAGCCGCAATCCCTCGAACGTATTCCCGATACCGACGTCTGGCGGTGGCAGGGTGATTTCAGCCCGGAATGGCGCGGCAGTTACTGTTTTATCCCCTCTGAAAACGAACACGATTTTGCCGAAGCGGTCTTCAGCGCCGCCGCGCCCGATCGCATGGCGCTGCGCGAAGGCTGGGGCAAACTGCTGCCACGCGCGATTTCCGATCCGCTTAACCCGCAAAGCTGGCGCGGTGGCCGCGGGCATCCGGTTTCGGCGCTCGAAATGCCGCACGCACCCGTGCAGCCCGGCTGGAATCACGCTGATACACCGTTTTCACCACCCGAATGTATCGACTGGCACAGCCCACGACTGGGCAATTCCCGCCGCGTGTGGATTTTTACCACCGGGGATGAAAACCCGGCAGAACGTCCGCTGGCGGTGCTTCTCGACGGACAGTTCTGGGCCGAAAGCATGCCCGTCTGGTCGCCGCTGGCCGCACTGACGCAAGAGGGCCAATTGCCGCCCGCGGTATACCTGCTAATTGATGTTATCGACACCGCGCACCGCAGCCGTGAGCTGCCCTGTAACGCTGATTTCTGGCTGGCGGTACAGGAGGAGTTGCTCCCGCAAATACAGGCGTTAACGCCCTTCAGCGCGCGCGCGGATCGGACTGTGGTCGCCGGGCAAAGTTTTGGCGGTCTGTCTTCACTCTATGCCGCGCTTAACTGGCCGCAGCGGTTTGGCTGCGTGCTCAGCCAGTCGGGGTCGTACTGGTGGCCGCATCGCAGCGCGGATCAGGACGGGCAACTTATCGAACAACTCAAAGCAGGTGAAAAATCGGCGACGGGCCTGCGTATCGTGCTTGAGGCAGGGCGTCGTGAACCGCTGATTTTCCGCGCCAATCAGGCTCTTTACGCCCAACTACAGCATCCGCAGCACACAGTTTTCTGGCGTCAGGTCGACGGCGGACATGATGCCCTTTGCTGGCGAGGCGGGCTGACGCAGGGGCTAATGACCCTCTGGCAGCCGCTCATTCATTAACGCCAGGCTGGCGATTTCTCTCGACAGGAGTTTGGTATGGAATTCAGTAATCCCTTCGACAATCCACAGGGGCAATTCGCTATTTTGCAAAATCACCACGGTGAGTACAGTTTGTGGCCGCAGGGGGGCGCATTGCCCGCTGGCTGGCGTGTGATCTGCGAGCCACAATCTCTGCAAGACTGCGAACAATGGCTGACCGAAAACTGGCAGACGCTTGTGCCCTCTCATTTTGCGGAGGATAAGGCATGAGCGCGCGTCTTCCTCTCGTGGCGGCCCAGACGGGGATCTGGATGGCGGAGCAGCTTTCAACGTTGCCAAACGCCTGGAGCGTGGCGCACTACACCGAGCTGAACGGCGAAATCAACGCGCCGCTGCTGGCTAAAGCGATAGTGGCAGGCATGATGCAGGCCGATACCCTGCGCACGCGCTTTAGCGAAGAGAACGGCGACGTGTGGCAGTGGATTGATGAGACGATGGTTTTCGCTGAGCCGCAAATTGTCGATATGCGTCATCACGCCTCGCCGCACGCGGCGGCGATGGCGCTGATGGAGGCCGATCTTAATCAGAACCTGCGTGTCGACAGCGGCCAGCCGCTGGCATTTCATCAGCTGATTCAGGTGGGCGAAAACAACTGGTTCTGGTATCAGCGTTATCACCATTTAGTAGTCGATGGCTTCAGCTTCCCGGCCATTACCCGCCAGATCGTGAATATTTATCGTGCGCTGTCAGGGGGCCAACCGACGCCGGAATCACCCTTTACGCCGTTTTCCGAGGTGGTGGACGAATATCAGCGTTATCGCGAAAGCGAGGCGTACTCGCGTGATGGCGCGTTCTGGGCCGAGCAGCGCAAACAGCTGCCGCCGCCGGTGTCGCTCTCTGCTGCGCCGCTGCCGGGACGTGCCACCACGACGGATATCTTGCGTCTTAAGCTGACTGCCGATAGCCGCGCGTTTAGCCAGCTTGCCCAGGCATCAGGCCAGGTTCAGCGCACCGATCTGGCGCTGGCGCTGGTCGCGCTGTGGCTGGGACGGCTGACCGGACGGCTCGATTACGCCGCCGGATTTATCTTTATGCGCCGCATGGGATCGGCGGCGCTCACGGCAACCGGTCCGGTGCTAAACGTCCTGCCGATGGCGGTGAATATTGATCCGCACGAAACGCTGCCGGCGCTGGCGCAGCGTCTGGCGAATCAGCTGAAAAAGATGCGTCGCCACCAGCGTTATGACGCTGAGCAGATTGTTCGCGACAGCGGCCGTGCAGCGGGCGATGAAGCGCTGTTTGGTCCGGTATTGAACGTCAAAGTCTTTGATTATCAACTTGAGCTGGACGGCGTGCAGGCGACAACACACATGCTGGCGACCGGTCCCGTCAACGATCTGGAGCTGGCGCTGTTCCCGGACGAGCAGGGCGGTTTGAGTATTGAAATTCTGGCAAACAAACAGCGCTACGACGAGGCAACGCTGACGCGACACGTTGCGCGCCTGGACAGGCTGCTGGCGCAATTTGCAGCCAACGTTAGCCTGAAATGTGGCGACGCCGAAACCGTCTCGCCGCAGGAATATCAGCAGCTTGAACACATTAACGATACGGGCGTTGCGCTGCCGCACACTACGCTGAGCGCGCTGGTGGCAGAGCAGGCGCAAAAAACGCCGGACGCACCCGCTCTGGCGGATGCCCACATCGAACTCAACTATCGCCAGATGCGCGAGCAGGTGGTGGCGCTGGCGACGACGCTGCGCGAACGCGGCGTGAAGCCGGGCGACAGCGTGGCGGTTGCATTGCCGCGCTCGGTGTTTCTGACCCTGGCGCTGCACGGCATTGTTGAGGCAGGCGCCGCCTGGCTGCCGCTCGACACCGGTTATCCGGACGATCGCCTGCGCATGATGCTGGAAGACGCGCAGCCAACGCTTCTGATCACCACCGACGATCAGCTCCTGCGTTTTAGCGATCTGCCGATTCCGTCGTTTAGTTACAACACACTATTGCCTGCTGCGGGCAATGAACCATTGGGCCTGTGTGCGCCGCAGCAGACCGCGTACATCATCTTTACTTCCGGTTCGACCGGACGCCCGAAAGGGGTGATGGTGGGGCAAACCGCCATCGTCAACCGTCTGCTGTGGATGCAAAACCACTATCCGCTCACCGCGCAGGACGTGGTGGCGCAGAAAACACCCTGTAGCTTTGACGTCTCTGTATGGGAATTTTGGTGGCCGTTTATCGCCGGGGTAAAACTGGTGATGGCCGAGCCAGATGCGCACCGCGATCCGCTCGCGATGCAGCAGTTCTTCGCGCATTACGGCGTGACCACCACCCACTTTGTACCGTCGATGCTGGCGGCGTTTGTCGCCTCATTGACGCCAGAAAATGCGGGCTGCTGCGCGAGCCTGAAACAGGTGTTCTGTAGCGGCGAAGCGCTGCCGACGGCACTGTGCCGCGAGTGGGAAGAGCTGACGCACGCGCCGCTGCATAACCTGTATGGCCCGACGGAAGCTGCGGTTGATGTGAGCTGGTATCCGGCGTTTGGCGACGCGCTGGCGGCGGTGTCGGGCAACAGCGTACCGATTGGTTTCCCGGTGTGGAATACCGGCCTGCGCATTCTGGATGGCCTGATGCGACCGGTCCCGTTTGGCGTGGCGGGCGATCTGTATCTCACAGGTATTCAACTGGCGCAGGGCTATCTGGGACGCCCGGATCTGACCGCCAGCCGCTTTATCGCCGATCCGTTTGCCCCAGGCGAGCGGATGTACCGCACCGGAGACGTCGCTCGCTGGCTGGATAATGGCGCGGTGGAATATCTGGGCCGAAGCGACGATCAGCTGAAAATTCGTGGCCAGCGTATTGAGCTGGGCGAAATCGACCGGGCGATGTTATCGCTGCCTGACGTGGCGCAGGCAGTCGCGCACGCCTGCGTGTTTAATCAGGCGGCGGCCACCGGCGGCGATGCGCGTCAACTGGTGGGATACGTGGTGTCCGAATCCGGCTTGCCGCTGGATCGCGAGGCATTGCTGGACGCATTGAAAGCGCAACTCCCGGCGCATATGGTCCCGGTGGTGCTGTTGCAAATCAGCGAACTGCCGCTGTCGGCCAACGGCAAGCTGGATCGTAAAGCGCTGCCGATGCCGGATCTGACTCACAGCGCCTCCGGGCGCGTGCCGGAAACGGCAACGGAAATCGCCGTCGCGCAGGCATTTTCTGATCTTCTGGGCTGCGACGTGAATGACATCGAGGCGGATTTCTTTGCGCTCGGTGGTCACTCGCTGCTGGCGATGCGCCTGGCGGCACAGCTGAGCCGGACATTTTCTCGCAAGGTGACACCGGGACAGATTATGGTGGCATCGACGGTGAATCAGTTGAGTACCCTGCTGGCGTCGCAAATCAGCGATGAACAGGCGCAGCGTCTGGGCTTTGAGACGATTTTGCCGCTGCGACAAAGCGATGGCCCGACGCTGTTCTGCTTCCATCCGGCGTCCGGTTTTGCGTGGCAATTCAGCGTGCTGGCGCGCTATCTCAACCCGCGCTGGTCGATTACCGGCATTCAGTCGCCACGTCCGGAAGGACCGATGGCGCAGTGTACGACGCTGGATGAGGTGATCGCGCATCATCTCAACACGCTGCGCGCGCAGCAGCCGCACGGGCCGTATTATCTGTTCGGCTATTCACTCGGCGGGACGTTAGCGCAGGGTATCGCGGCGCGTCTGCGCGAGCAGGACGAAGAGGTGGCCTTCCTGGGGCTGTTGGACACCTGGCCGCCGGAGACGCAAAACTGGGCTGAGAAAGAGGCCAACGGTCTTGATCCACAAGTGTTGGCGGAAATCGAGCGCGAGCGCGAAGCGTTTGTTGCGGCGCAGCAGGGGCAGGCATCCAGCGAGCTGTTTAACGCGATTGAAGGCAACTACGCGGATGCGGTGCGCTTGCTGACGACCGCGCGCAGTTCACGCTTCGAAGGGAAAGCGACGCTGTTTGTCGCCGAGCGTACGCGCAAGATGGATCCGCAGCAGGCGTGGGAGCCGTGGGTGAATGAGCTGGAGGTTTATCATCAGGATTGCGCCCATGTCGATATCATTTCGCCGCAGGCGTTCGAGCAAATTGGCCCCGTGCTGAAAGAGATTTTGGGGTAGATTTTCCCCGCTGAAAGATATTTTTGAGTAGCTTTTCCCCCTCACCCTCTCCCTCACGGGAGAGGGAACCGTTCGGCGCAGCTATTCAGTCCGGCAGATCGCTTCCCGACAAACAGGGCGCGCAGGTGGCCTTTCTCTCTCTTCCCGAGGGATAAGGAACTGTTCACTGTTCAACGTTCTATTTCTTATAGCTGGTGATTTTCTCCCTCTCCCGTGGGAGAGGGCGGGGTGAGGGCACCAGACCGCATAAGGTAAAAGTAAAATGGCAACACTGTTGTCGTTTTAGTGTTTTCTCCCTCTCCCCGTGGGAGAGGGCGGGGTGAGGGCACCAGACCGCACAAGATAAAAGTAAAATGGCAACGTTGTAGCCATTTTGAGTGTCTTCTCCCTCTCCCTGTGGTAGAGGGCGGGGTGAGGGGGCACCAGACCGCACAAGGTAAAAGTAAAATGGCAACGTTGTAGCCATTTTGAGTGTCTTCCCCTTCTCCCTGTGGTAGAGGGCGAGGTGAGTGCACCGGACCGCGCAAAGTAAAAGTAAAGTGGCAACGCGGTTGCCGTTTTAGTGTTTTCTCCCTGTGGGGAGAGGCTTGGGGGAATCAGACCGCACGCCGTCCTATCGGCACGACCAGCGGCGTACCGGCAATCGGATCGTCGATAATCATGCAGCGCATTCCGTAGATCCGCTCGATCAACTCTGGCGTCACAATCTCTTTCGGCGCGCCTTCCGCCACGATTTTCCCGTCGCGCAATGCAATCAGATGCGTGGCGTAGCGGCACGCCTGATTCAAATCATGCAGCACCGCCGCCAGGGTGTACCCCTGCGTGCGGTTGAGATCGCTTAGCAATTCCAGGAGATCAATCTGATGGCTGATATCCAGCCAGGTCGTCGGCTCATCCAGCAGCATGATCGACGTCTCTTGCGCCAGTACCATTGCAATCCAGGCGCGTTGTCGCTGTCCGCCGGAGAGCGTATCGACGCTTTGCCCAGCGAGATCGGTTATGCCCGTTGCCCGCATCGCGGCCGTCACCGCCGCTTCATCCTCCTTGCGCCAGCGGGTAAACATCGGCTGATGCGGATAACGCCCGCGCGCGACCAACTCCTGCACAGTGATGTCGCCTGGCGTCGTGGCGTTTTGCGCCAGCAGCCCGATGCGCCGCGCCACCTCTTTACTGGCAAACTGCTGAATCTGTTCGCCGTCGAGATACACGCTCCCGTGCTGCGGCGTCATCAGACGGCTCAGGGTACGCAGCAGCGTGGATTTGCCGCAGCCGTTCGGGCCGATAATCGCCGTAAAATGGCCGTCAGGAATTGCCACATTTAACTCATGCGCCACGGTTTTTTTGCCGTAACCAAGGGTGAGATTTTCGCCGCGCAAGCGGGTCGCTGTCTGGGTCATTTCTTGCGGGACTCCTGAACTAACAACACGATGAGATAGATACCGCCAAGACTGACGGTCACGACGCCCACCGGCAGTTGATAAGGCATAAACAGCTGCTGGGCGCAGAGGTCCGCGACCAGCAATAAAAGTGCGCCACACAGCGCCGACTGGGTGAGGCCCCAGCGCGCCGTGCCGCTCATGCGGCGGGCGATATGCGGTGCAACCAGCGCGATAAAGGAGATAGGCCCCGCAATGGCGGTAGCGGCAGCGGTTAGGACGACGGCGACCAGCATGAGCGTCAGACGCGAGCGTTCAACGCCCACGCCGAGCGCGCAGGCGCTATCATCGCCCATTTCCAGCAGGCGCATTCTGCGCACCAGCAGCCACGCGCAGACAAACATCAGCATGATAATCGGTGTGGCGGGGAGCGTTTTAGCCCACGTCAGGCCGTTCAAGGACCCTGCGTTCCACAGCCCGGCGGAGAGCGACGTTTCAAGCGATGCGCGCAGCAGCAGCCAGGTGTTGAAGGCCATCAGCATGGCGCGAATGCCAATGCCGATAATGATCAGGCGGAAGGTTTCGATTCCGTTGCGCCAGGCCATCGCCCAGACGACAAGCGAGGTGAGCACGCCGCCCGCCATCGCCGCAAAGGCAATCGCCGTGAGATGCTGACCAAACAGCACCATCGCGACTAACACGCCGCTCCACGCGCCGGTGTTGAAGCCCATCACGTCCGGGCTGCCCAGCGGGTTGCGCAGCAGCGACTGGAAAATCGCGCCGCTCACGCCGAGCGCAGCACCCACCAGAATCGCCATCACCACGCGTGGTAAACGCCATTCGGTGACGACCATCGTGATATTACGCGGCGCGCTGCCGGTGAAGGCGTCAAAAACCTGCATAAAATCGAGCGTGACCGCGCCGCTGCGCAAACTCCAGACGGCGGCCATGAGGCTGGCGAGTACCAGCAGCAGGCACGTGCTGACTAATCGGCGGGAAGGGGTTATCACAGCCCACCTCCACGCTTACGGCGAACCAGGAAAATCAGCACCGGCGCGCCAATAAACGCACTGACCACCGAAACGCGCAGCTCGCCCGGCACCAGCACACGACCAATAATATCGGCAAAGAGCAGGAGAACGGGCGTCGCCAGCAGTGTGACAGGGAGCGACCAGCGGTGATCGGCCCCCACCAGCCAGCGTGCCATATGCGGCATCATCAGGCCAATAAACGCAATCGGCCCGACGACCGCCGTCGCGCTGCCGCACAACACGGTGATCGTTAATAATCCAATCAACTGGGTACGTGCCACGCGGCTACCGAGTGCGGTGGCGGTGTCGCTGCCGAGGCTCAGGCTGTTGAGTGCACGGCTTAAAAAGAGTGCAACGATGGCGGCGATAAGCACCGGGATCGTGACAATGTGTAAGGTTTGTAGCGTACGGATATCCAGCGATCCGGCTTGCCAGAAGCGTAGCTGATCCCAGACATCGGGATTCAGCAGTGCAATGCCGCTCGATAACCCTTCAAGCACCGCGCCGAGCGCCACGCCTGCCAGCGTCAGGCGTACCGGGCTTAGCTGGCCGCCACCCTGACTGCCGGTAAAGGCGACAAGCAACGATGCGGCAAGCGCGCCGCAAAATGCCATCACCAGTTGTTCGGTTGGGGAGGAGAGTCCAAACAGCGCCGCGCCGAGCACAATCGCAAAACTGGCCCCCGCGTTGACGCCCAGAATACCAGGGTCGGCCAGCGGATTACGGGTCAGCGTTTGCATAAGTGCTCCCGCCAGGCCAAGCGCCGCACCCGCCAGCAATCCGGCGAGCGTGCGCGGCAGTCGTGCGTCGAGCACAATCGTACAATCGGCGCTTTGGCATGTCCCGGAAAGCGCGTCAAAAATGACGGATGCAGGCAGCGGTTTCGCGCCAACCAGCAGGCTGAGTGCCATAGCAAGAATTAACAGCAACAACAAAAAGGGCACCGCAACGGCGCGTACCGCGAGAGGAGAAGACAACATAGCAACGTCCATGATTTGATAATGATAGTAATTATCGTTATCTATCTTATTTGGCTATGTTAGCATGTGCCACCATAAAATTGGTAGATATACCCGTCATACTTCACGCTGCAGGCGCGTTGGCTTTCCTCGCTCACCCCGGTCATTTACCTACGTAATTTTCCGGGAATTCCTGCGTCGCCGCCTTCCTGCAACTTGAATTATTTAGGGTATTGATAGATCTCAAGGCCTTGTCATGAATCAAAAATCCTGGCTGCTCAATCTCAGCCTCCTCAAGACGCATCCGGCATTTCGCGCCGTATTTATCGCGCGTTTTATCTCCATTTTATCCCTCGGACTGCTCGGCGTTGCCGTACCGGTGCAAATCCAGGCCATGACGCAATCCAGCTGGCTGGTTGGTTTGTCTGTGACCTTAACGGGCAGCGCGATGTTTATTGGGCTAATGGTCGGCGGGGTACTGGCGGATCGCTACGAGCGTAAAAAATTGATTCTGCTGGCGCGCGGGACGTGCGGCGTTGGCTTTATTGGCCTGTGCCTGAACGCCATGCTGCCGGAGCCGTCGCTCATTGCGATTTATGCGCTGGGATTATGGGACGGTTTCTTCGCTTCGCTGGGCGTGACGGCACTGCTGGCGGCTACGCCTGCGCTGGTTGGGCGAGAAAATCTGATGCAGGCGGGGGCGATCACCATGCTCACCGTACGTCTCGGATCGGTGATTTCGCCGATGGTGGGCGGCCTGTTGCTGGCGACCGGCAACGTGGCGTGGAACTACGGTTTAGCGGCAGCGGGAACCTTTATCACCACGTTAACCCTGCTGCGCTTGCCGCTTTTGCCGCCCCCGCCGCAGCCGCGCGAACACCCGTTGAAATCGTTGATGGCGGCAATTCGTTTTCTGTTTAGCAATCCGCTGATTGGCGGCATCGCCCTGCTGGGCGGGCTTCTGACGATGGCGAGTGCGGTGCGCGTGCTCTATCCGGCGCTGGCGATGGAGTGGCAAATGAGCGCCTCGCAAATTGGCCTGCTGTATGCGGCGATCCCACTCGGTGCAGCGTTTGGCGCGCTGACCAGTGGCAATCTGGCACACAGTGCGCGCCCGGGGCTGATTATGCTCTCTGCAACCGTCGCCTCGTTTATCGCCATCGCTTTCTTTAGCCTTATGCCGTTTTGGGCGCTGGGCGTGGTGTGCCTGGCGCTGTTTGGCTGGCTGAGCGCAGTGAGTTCGTTGCTGCAATACACCCTGATTCAGACGCAAACGCCGGAAGGGATGCTGGGGCGCATCAACGGTTTATGGACGGCGCAGAACGTGACGGGCGATGCGATTGGGGCGGCGATCCTGGGCGGACTTGGCGTGATTATGACGCCGATGGCTTCGGCCAGCAGCAGCGGATTTGTGCTGGCGATTGTCGGTGTGATTTTGCTGATAACCCTGGCGGAGCTGCGCCGATTCCGTCAGGAAGGGGTGTTGAAGGATAGTGCGGCCTGATGCCCTCTCCCCGGTCCTCTCCCTGGTGAGAGGAAGACAACACTAAAACGGCAACTGAGTTGCCGTTTTTTTTACCTTGCGCGGCTTGATACCTTCTCCCACAGGAAGAGGGAGAAAACTCTAAAACGGCAATCCAGTAGCCGTTTTGTTTTTATTTTTCAGCACGATGCCCTCACTCAAAAAAGGAGAGGGCATATTTTGTATTTACTTGAACAACGCGTTTACACGTTCCAGCACCAGCATGGCGCTGTAATAATCCAGGCGGAAGGTCTCCGTACCCAGCGCCCAGACGCGTTTGTTTTGCACCGCAGGCAGATGCGCCAGCAGCGGATTAGCGTAGATCGCATCGACGTCTTTCTGGTCGCCCGCAAACAACAATAGCCCTTGTCCATTCAGCCCTGCCGCCAGATTCTCACCACCCAACTGGATGATGTCGTGGCGTTTACCCTGGCTCTTTGAGGTGTTCAGTCCAGCAGGCAGCTCAGCCAGCTGGAATCCGAGCTGTTGCAGGAATTTGCCCTGCGCCGATTCCGCGGTCCACAGGTTCGCGCTGTGCGCGGCGGCGGTGTAAACAAGCGCATTCACCGGCTGCGGCGGGAGTTTCATCTGCTGCTTCACCAACGTCAGCTGTTGATCAAATTCGGCGATACGCGCGGCGGCCTGCTTTTCGTGTCCGGTCAGCGTGCCGAGTTGAGTCAGCAGTTCCTGCCAGCTTTTGTCGTCATAATTGATGACAAGCGTCGGCGCGATAGTGGAGAGCTGATCGTAAAGCGCCATGGCAGAATCTCCGCCGGTCGCGCTGATCAGAATCAGATCCGGCATTTGCGCGGCAACGGCTTCAGCGCTTGGCTCGCCGATATAGAGACGCGAAACCTGCCGTTTTTTGGCGATATCCCCCCACTGGCGCATAAATCCTTGCGCATCCGCCACGCGGTTGTTCGGCGTCGTCGCGCCGCTGGCCACAACCGGCGCGTCAATGGCCAGCAGCGAACCGGTCAGCGTGACGCTGGTAGATACAATGCGCGTCGGCTTGCTTTCCAGGGTATGAACGCCACGGCTGTCGGTGACCTGGCGGGGCCAGTCTGCGGCGATGGCTGAGGTTAGTCCTAAAACAAAAAGGCCTGCCAGCAGCAGGGCGTAACGACAAACAGCAGGGAATTTCACAAGGCGACATCCTGTTTTTGTGGAGGTTAATGCTTCTCATTTTCATAAATGCGGCGAAGGGATGCAAGCAATAGTCGCACAAGTTGCGCTGTCGGCGGTTGACACCGTCGCGCTCTGCTATTAGGTTAGCCATCGAAAATATAAATGATAATTATTCTTACTGCGTTTATCATTTTAGGAGGATGATATGGATACGTCATTGGCTGAGGAAGTTCAACACACCGCGACCACGCTGCAATCAGACAGCTTTTTCTTTATGTCGCCCAACCGCAGTTTCACCACATCTGGCTGTTTTGCCCGTTTTTCGGAGTCCGCAGCAGGCGGCGACGATCCGGCTGGTGCCTTCCAGCAAAAGCTGGCGCAGGCCTTCAATGACGCTAAAGCCAGCGGGATTTCGCATCCCATTATGGTGGGCGCCATTCCGTTTGATACCCGCAAACCCTCGTCACTGTTTATTCCGCAAAGCTGGCAAACTTTTTCGCGTCCGGCGCGACAGAAATCCGCACGCTACCATTCCGGCGCGCAGGAGTTGACGGTCGTAAGCCGTACGGAAATCCCGCCGCAGCCCGTATTTGAAGAGATGGTCGCCCGCGCCGCCGCCCTCACTGCGACGCCGCAGGTCAATAAAGTGGTGCTCTCGCGCCTGATTGATATCGCCACCGATCGGCACATCGACAGCGGTGCGTTGCTGGAGCGCCTGATCGCGCAAAACCCGGCAAGTTTTAACTTCCACGTTCCGCTCGAAGACGGCGGTGTGCTGCTGGGGGCGAGCCCTGAGCTGCTGCTGCGCAAAGAGGGGGCACATTTCAGCTCGCTGCCGCTGGCCGGCTCTGCGCGTCGTCAGCCGGACGATATGCTGGATCGCGAAGCCGGAAACAAACTGCTGGCCTCTGAAAAAGACCGCCACGAACACGATCTGGTGACGCAGGCGATGAAAACCGTGCTGGAACAACGCAGCCATAAGCTGGCAATGCCATCTTCACCGCAGCTGATCACCACGCCTACGCTCTGGCATCTGGCAACGCCGATTGAAGGCGAAGCGCGGGAAAATGAAAACGCGCTGACGCTGGCCTGTCTGCTGCACCCGACGCCTGCGCTGAGCGGTTTCCCGCATCAGGCCGCGAAAGAAATTATTGCCTCTCTGGAGCCGTTTGACCGCGAACTGTTCGGCGGGATCGTCGGCTGGTGCGACAGCGAAGGCAACGGAGAATGGGTCGTAACGATCCGCTGTGCGCGCCTCCATGAAAACACGGTTCGTCTGTTTGCTGGTGCAGGCATTGTCCCGGCCTCATCACCCGTCGGCGAATGGCGCGAAACCGGCGTCAAACTCTCCACCATGCTCAACGTTTTTGGTTTGCACTGAGGAATAATCATGACGCTTCCCTTTACCCGTTGGCCTGAGGAATTTGCCCGGCGCTACCGTGAAAAAGGCTACTGGCAAGATGTGCCGCTGACCGACATTTTGACGCGTCATGCTGACAGCGACGCGACGGCAGTTTTCGACGGCGAGCGGCAGTACACCTACCGTCAGCTTCACAAGGCAGTGAATAACCTCGCGTCCGCACTGCAGGCGCAGGGGATTAAGCGCGGCGAAACGGCGCTGGTGCAACTGGGCAACGTGGCCGAGTTTTACATCACTTTCTTTGCCCTGCTGCAGGCGGGCGTCGCCCCCGTGAATGCGCTTTTTAGCCATCAACGCAGCGAGCTGAACGCGTACGCACTTCAAATTGCGCCCGCGCTGGTGATTGCCGATCGCCAGCATGCGCTGTTTGCGGACGATGATTTCCTGAATACGTTTGTCGATGAACACCGCTCCGTGCGCGTGGTGCTGCTGCGCGGCGATAACGGTGAACACGCCCTGGAGACGGCCATTGCGCGTCCGGCGGACAACTTTATTGCCAGCCCGACGCCTGCCGATGAAGTGGCGTTTTTCCAGCTTTCCGGCGGGAGCACCGGCACGCCAAAGCTGATCCCGCGCACGCACAACGACTACTACTACAGCATTTTGCGCAGCAACGAAGTGTGCGGCATTACGGCTGAAACGCGCTACCTGAACGCGCTGCCCGCAGCGCACAACTTTGCGATGAGTTCTCCGGGATCGCTGGGCGTATTTATGGCGGGTGGGTGCGTGGCGCTGGCGAACGATCCGAGCGCCACGCTTTGCTTCCCACTGATTGAAAAACACCAGCTCAACGTTGCGTCTTTGGTTCCTCCTGCGGTCAGCCTGTGGTTGCAGGCCATCGCGGAAGGAGCGGGTAACGCTCAACTGGCGTCGCTGACGCTATTACAGGTGGGCGGAGCACGACTTTCTGCCACGCTTGCGGCGCGCATTCCGGCGGAAATTGGCTGTCAGCTGCAGCAGGTTTTTGGCATGGCGGAAGGGCTGGTGAACTACACCGCGATCGACGACACCCCGGAGCGCATCATGAACACCCAGGGTCGTCCAATGTGCCCGGATGACGAAGTGTGGGTAGCAGATGAAAACGGACAACCGCTGCCGCGCGGTGAAGTCGGGCGTTTGATGACGCGCGGGCCGTACACCTTCCGTGGCTATTTCAACAGCCCGGAACACAACGCCAGCGCTTTTGATGCCGACGGTTTTTACTGCTCCGGCGATCTGATCTCCATCGACGAGCAGGGTTACATCACCGTGCAGGGGCGTGAAAAAGATCAGATCAACCGTGGCGGCGAGAAGATCGCAGCGGAAGAGATCGAGAATTTACTGCTGCGTCACGAATCGGTGATCCACGCGGCGCTGGTCAGCATGGAAGACAGCCTGCTGGGCGAAAAAAGCTGCGCGTATCTGGTGGTGAAAAAGCCCCTGCGCGCGGTGGACGTGCGTCGTTTCCTGCGCGAGCAGGGGATTGCAGAATTCAAACTGCCGGACAGGGTCGAGAGCGTGGATGCGCTGCCGCTGACGCCGGTCGGGAAAGTAGACAAGAAACAATTGCGCCTGTGGCTCGCTGAACGCGCCCAGGGCTGAGGAACTGATTATGGCGATTCCAAAATTAACCGGTTATGCACTGCCGACGGCCGCTGAACTGCCGAACAATAAAGTGAACTGGGCGTTCGAGCCCGAGCGCGCCGCGCTGTTGATCCACGACATGCAGGAATATTTCCTCAACTTCTGGGGCGAAAATTGCCCGATGATGGTGCAAGTGGTGGCGAACATCGCGCAACTTCGCGATTACTGCAAAAAGCACAATATTCCGGTCTATTACACCGCGCAGCCAAAAGAGCAGAGCGACGAAGACCGTGCGTTGCTGAACGACATGTGGGGGCCGGGGCTAACCCGCTCGCCGGAGCAGCAGCGTATCGTATCGGAACTGACGCCTGACGAAGCCGACACCGTGCTGGTGAAATGGCGCTACAGCGCGTTCCACCGCTCGCCGCTGGAGCAGATGCTCAAAGAGACGGGCCGCAATCAGCTGCTGATCACCGGCGTTTACGCGCACATCGGTTGTATGACGACCGCCACCGACGCTTTTATGCGTGATATCAAGCCGTTCTTTATCGCCGACGCGCTGGCCGATTTCAGCCGCGAAGAGCATCTGATGTCGTTGAACTACGTCGCGGGCCGCACCGGACGCGTGGTGATGACCGACGAACTGCTGCCGTCCGTACCCGCCAGCAAAGAGGCGCTACGTGCCGTGATCCTGCCGCTGCTGGACGAATCTGACGAGCCGATGGACGACGAAAACCTGATTGATTATGGTCTCGACTCCGTGCGCATGATGGCGCTGGCTGCCCGCTGGCGTAAAGTTCACGGCGATATCGATTTCGTGATGCTGGCAAAAAATCCGACCCTCGATGCCTGGTGGGCGCTGCTGTCCCGCGAGGTGAAGTGATGGCTGGATTCGATTTTACCGGTAAAACCGTTTGGGTGACGGGCGCGGGTAAGGGCATTGGCTACGCCACGGCGCTGGCGTTTGTCGAGGCCGGCGCGCAGGTAACTGGCTTCGATCTCGCGTTCCCGGCCAACGATTATCCGTTTGCGACAGAAACGCTGAACGTGGCGGACGCGTCACAGGTGAATGACGTATGCGAGCGCTTACTGAGAAATATTGAACGTCTGGACGTGCTGATCAATGCGGCGGGAATTTTGCGCATGGGCGCAACGGATCGGCTATCGCAGGACGACTGGCAGCAGACCTTTGCGGTAAACGTTGGCGGGGCGTTTAACCTGTTCCAGCAGACGATGGGCCAGTTCCGTCGCCAGCAGGGTGGGGCGATTGTCACCGTGGCCTCGGACGCCGCACATACCCCGCGCATCGGGATGAGCGCTTACGGCGCCTCGAAAGCCGCGCTGAAAAGCCTGGCATTGACCGTGGGTCTTGAGCTGGCGGGCAGCGGTGTGCGGTGTAACATCGTCTCACCAGGATCGACTGATACCGACATGCAGCGCACGCTGTGGGTAAGCGACGACGCCGAACAGCAGCGCATTCGTGGTTTTGGCGAGCAGTTTAAGCTGGGTATTCCGCTCGGCAAAATTGCGCGTCCGCAGGAGATCGCCAGCACGATTTTGTTCCTCGCTTCAGACCACGCCAGCCACATCACGCTGCAGGACATCGTGGTGGATGGCGGCTCAACGCTGGGGGCATAATGATCTGGAAACGTCACTTATCGCTTGAAGAACTTAACGCCACCAGCCTGAACACGATGGTGGCGCACCTGGGCATGGTTTATACGCGCATCGGCGACGACACCCTGGAAGCCGAAATGCCGGTGGATGCGCGTACGCATCAGCCGTTTGGCCTGCTGCACGGCGGGGCATCCGCGGCGCTGGCGGAAACGCTCGGTTCGATGGCCGGTTTTCTGATGACTCGCGACGGGCAAAACGTTGTGGGGACCGAGCTGAACGCGACCCACCATCGCGCGGTGTCGCAGGGAAAAGTGCGCGGCGTTTGTCAGCCGCTGCATCTTGGACGTCAGAACCAGAGCTGGGAAATCGTGATTTTCGACGAACAGGGACGCCGCTGCTGCACCTGTCGGCTGAGCACGATGGTGCTGGGGTAGTGGGTGCGGTTTGATGCCCTCACCCTAACCCTCTCCCACGGGAGAGGGAATCGCTTGTGCGGTGTTCTGCTCCTCCCGTAAACCAAAAATGCGCTCTGCTTTTCTCCCTCTCTCACGGGAGAGGGAATCGCTCGTGCGGGGTTTTGTTCCTTCTGTAAAACAAAAAGCGCTCCGCTTTTCTCCCTCTCCCCTGGAGAGAGGGAATCGCTCGTGCGGTGTTCTGCTCTTCCCGTAAAACAAAATGTGCTCTGCTTTTCTCCCTATTCCCTGGAGAGAGGGAATCGCTCGTGTGGTGTTCTGATCTTCCCGTAAAACAAAAAGCGCTCTGCTTTTTTCCCTCTCCCGTGGGGAGAGGGCTGGGGTGAGGGGCAAACATCAACTCAGTGCTATTTTCCATCCTGGCACTCGCTAAAGTGATCCGCTTAACACAGTGAAGTAAATATCTGGTTTGACCACGCATTATTGCGTTTCAAAGTTGTTAAATTTCAAGCCGTGATCTAGAAACAAAATGTAACATCTCACTGTTTCTCGCTAACGGATAACAACTATGAACAACTCAGGGAAATACCTCATCTGGGCAATGCTCTCTGTTGTAGGCGCATTTGCTCTGGGCTACATCGCCCTCAATCGTGGTGAACAGATCAATGCGCTATGGATAGTCGTGGCTTCCGTCTGCATTTATCTGATCGCATATCGTTTCTACGGACGTTTTATCGCCGACAAAGTGCTGGCGGTGGACGGTACTCGCATGACGCCCGCTGTTCGGCATAACGACGGCCTGGATTATGTTCCAACGGATAAAAAAGTGCTGTTTGGCCATCACTTTGCGGCGATTGCCGGGGCGGGTCCGTTAGTCGGACCGGTACTGGCGGCGCAGATGGGGTATCTGCCGGGGATGATTTGGATCCTGGCGGGTGTGGTGCTGGCGGGCGCAGTGCAGGACTTTATGGTGCTGTTCGTCTCGACTCGTCGCGACGGGCGTTCGCTCGGTGAGCTGGTGAAAGAGGAGATGGGCGCAACCGCTGGGGTTATCGCGCTGATCGCCACTTTTATGATTATGGTGATTATCCTGGCCGTGCTCGCGATGATCGTGGTGAAAGCCCTGACCCACAGCCCGTGGGGAACCTACACCGTAGCGTTCACCATTCCGCTGGCGCTGTTCATGGGGATCTACATTCGCTACATCCGTCCGGGGCGCATTGGCGAAGTGTCAATCATTGGCCTGTTCTTCCTGGTGTTCGCGATTATTTCGGGCGGCTGGGTGGCGGAGAGCCCAACCTGGGCGCCGTATTTTGACTTTACCGGCGTACAGCTGACCTGGATGCTGGTGGGTTACGGTTTTGTGGCGGCTGTTCTGCCGGTCTGGCTGCTGCTGGCCCCGCGCGATTACCTCTCTACCTTCCTCAAAATCGGGACTATCGTTGGCCTGGCGATTGGTATTTTGATCATGCGCCCGACGCTGACCATGCCAGCGTTAACCAAATTCATTGACGGCACCGGCCCGGTCTGGACCGGTAACATGTTCCCGTTCCTGTTTATCACCATCGCCTGTGGCGCGGTATCGGGCTTCCATGCGCTGATTGCATCGGGCACGACGCCGAAAATGCTGGCGAATGAAAACCAGGCGTGCCTGATCGGTTACGGCGGCATGCTGATGGAATCTTTCGTCGCCATCATGGCGCTGGTTTCTGCCTGCATTATCGATCCGGGCGTGTACTTTGCGATGAACAGCCCAATGGCGGTTCTGGCACCAGCTGGCACCGTTGACGTGGTCGCTTCTGCGGCGCAGGTTGTGAGCGGCTGGGGCTTTGCCATTACACCGGAAACGCTAACGCATATTGCCAATGAGGTAGGGGAACAGTCGATTATCTCCCGTGCAGGCGGCGCACCGACGCTGGCGGTGGGGATGGCGTATATCCTTCATGGCGCGCTCGGCGGGCTGATGGATGTATCGTTCTGGTATCACTTTGCCATTCTGTTTGAAGCGCTGTTTATTCTGACGGCGGTCGACGCTGGTACACGTGCCGCACGCTTTATGCTGCAGGATCTGCTGGGGGTGATCTCTCCGGGGCTGAAACGCACCGATTCATTGCCGGCGAACCTGCTGGCGACGGCGCTGTGCGTCCTGGCCTGGGGCTACTTCCTGCATCAGGGCGTGGTCGATCCGTTAGGCGGCATCAATACCCTGTGGCCGCTGTTCGGTATCGCCAACCAGATGCTGGCAGGCATGGCGCTAATGCTCTGCGCGGTCGTGCTGTTCAAAATGAAGCGTCAGCGTTACGCATGGGTGGCGCTGTTGCCAACCTCATGGCTGTTGATCTGTACGCTGACTGCTGGCTGGCAAAAAGCCTTTAGTCCGGACAACAAAGTCGGTTTCCTGGCAATTGCTAACAAGTTCCAGTCGATGATCGACAGCGGCAAAATCCCGGCGCAGTACACTGAGTCTCAGCTTTCACAGCTGGTGTTTAACAACCGCCTGGATGCCGGACTGACCATCTTCTTTATGGTGGTAGTTGTGGTGCTGGCGTTGTACTCTCTGAAGACCGCGCTGGCGGCACTCAAAGAAGACAAGCCGACGGCGAAAGAGACGCCATACGAGCCAATGCCAGAAAATCTGGATGACATTGTGACCCAGGCAAAAGGGGCGCATTAACTAATCACTCCTCTAACCCTCTCCCCTGTGGGGAGAGGGAACAGAGTAAACCCTCGGCCTTATGGGAGAGGGATTGAATGAGAGAAACAGCATGTTCGACACGTTATCCAAAGCAGGTAAATATTTAGGCCAGGCAGCAAAAATGATGATTGGCGTGCCGGACTACGACAACTATGTCGAGCACATGCGTGTCACCCATCCCGATCAGTCGCCGATGACCTATGAAGAATTTTTCCGCGATCGTCAGGACGCGCGCTACGGTGCCAAAGGCGGCGTGAAGTGCTGTTAGCCTTCCTTAGGCAGATAGAGACTAATTTGTTCCTGGGTGCAGCCGTAAATCGCGGCCAGCTTTTCTCGCGTGCGCTTCTGCGGGCGAGAATCCACCGCTTCAAGCTGCGAAACGGCAGACTGGCTGATGCCGAGTTTGTCGGCCACTTCCTGCTGAGATAATCCGCGCAGAATTCGCCACGCGGCCTGCAGGCTGACTTGCTGAGAAGTCATGAGGCTGCAAACGTCAGCGGGTAATCCAACGTCATCGTAGATATCCTTTTCGTCATCAACGCTTTCCCAGTCATCCTCATTTTCGTCGTCATATTCAGCCGCTTGCGGGAGCATGCGAAGATAGTCATCATAAGGAATGACTGCATATTGTGGTTTTCCATCAGCATCAGCGATCAGTTGCACATCCATAGGGAACGCTTTCCTCGTGAAGATAGGTCGTTGAGCTTCTTCGCTTGACTGCCACGATGTAGCAAACATCTCGTGATTCGCCCTGAAACATAAAGATTACGCGGTATTCACCCGCTCTAAGCCGGTGGTAATTGCCCGGTAGAGATAGCTTTTTAATATCTGGTTGAGGCGCATTTTTATCGGTTATCGAGTTCACTTTCTCTTCGATTCTCGATTGTGAGCGCACCTCAATTTTAGCTAAATCTCTTTTTGCAGCTCTTGACCAGATAATCTTCATCCGTACCTCCACTGTACGCCCCTGCATTTTATAAGGAAATAATAAGATTATTAGTTAAATTCTGATTTTCTTATGCAGGTACTGTAAAGCGCAGAAAAGACGGGGGAAAGCGGCAAAATGCAGGGTGTCGGGATGGCTCGCAAACGCCTCTGCCGGTCGACAGAGGCGTGCAAAAAGGCGGAATTGCTATCGCAAATTTCTCAGGCGTTTAACCCACCATCCACATCCAGACCGGTGCCAGAAATCTGTCCGGCCTGTGGACTGGCGAGAAACGTCACTGCCGCCGCAATATCCTCCGGCGTACCGTAATGTCCGGTAGCAATCAGCTGACGCTGTGAGTCGGCCTGTTCGCCATCCGCCGGATTCATATCGCTATCCGTTGGGCCAGGATGCACCAGGTTGACGGTGATTCCCCGTGGTCCCAGGTCGCGCGCCAGGCCACGTGTCAGGGAGTTAAGCGCCGATTTGCTCATTGAATACACGGAGATTCCCGGCTGAGCCACGCGATTGGCCAAACAGCTGCCAATGTTGATGATGCGCCCGCCGTCTTTGAGATGCGCAAGGGCGGCCTGGATGGCGATCACGACGCCGCGAATATTCACGTTGATCACCGCGTCGATATCGTCCAGTGACATGGATTCCAGCGGGCCACCGCGCGCGATCCCGGCGTTGTTGACCAGAATATCCAGCCCGCCCAAGGTTTGCGCCGTTTGGTTAACCGCCTGCTGAATAGCCTGAGCGCTTGCGCTGTCCGCCTGAATGGCCTCGCTGCGCCGTCCAAGCGCGGCGATTTCATAGGCGACAGCCTGGGCTTTATCGGCGGATTTTTCATAGGTGATAACCACATCGGCACCTGCGCGTGCCAGCGACAACGCAATGGCGCGCCCCAGCCCACGGCTGGCGCCGGTGACCAGCGCCTTTTTACCTGTTAAATCGATCTGCATGATGACCTATTACGAGAGTGGTGAGATTCATCATTAGGTATAGAGGGAGTTTGCCCCCCGTCAATGCGCTGAACGGGGGAGGGGAATTACTGGCGGAAGGATTCCACTTTCTCAAATGCGGCGCGTAAAACGTCAGGTGACAGCGCAACCGGCAGGTAATGAATGGATTCTACCGGGCGCAGCGTGTGGGCGATGACCCGATCCAGTTCGGCGCGGTTGTTGATGTCCACGTCCAGCTCGCGCAGGGTGGTCGGCAGATTGAAACGCGTATACGCGGCAATCAGTTGTGCCAGAACGTCGTCCTGACCGAGCAGGGCACTTTGCACCAGAATGCCGTAAGCGACCTTCGTGCCGTGCAGGAATTTTTCGGTCTGCGGCAACACGGTTAAACCGTTATGGACCGCATGCGCGGCCGCCACGCGGGTATAGCGTTCGCCCAGCCCACCGACCATGCCGCCACCGGCGATAATGGCATCAACCACATCGCGAAATGCCTGCGTCTGCTCACCGCGCGCCTGATCCGCCAGCGCCTGTTCGCTGCTCTCCAGCAGCACGTCACGGATCGCCAGCGCCCCGTTAATGCCCAGACGCACGGTTAACGACAATTCTTCAGGTTTTGGCGCGAGAACCACCGCTTCATACCATTTCGCCAGCGTATCGCCGATGCCCGCCAGCAGATATTCCGCCGGGGCGTTCAGAATAATTTGCGGCTCAACCAGCACCAGGAAATTGGCGTCATCGAAGATCTCAAACTGCAACGCCTGACCGGCGTCGTTATACCAGACCGAAAGCGGCGTCCAGGCGGCACAGGTGGCGGCAATGGTTGGAATACCGACGAAGGGCACCGTTAAACGTCGCGCGACCGCTTTTACGGTGTCCATCACCGCGCCGCCGCCCACGCCAATCACGACGCTGACGTCACTGCCTGATTCATTCACCAGATGCGTGACATCGCGCTCGCTGCAGTGGCCCTTGAACAGCAGATGTTTTGCGCCCTCGGCGTTAAAGCTGTCTGGCAGAAAAGGGCGTGCCCCTTCGATGGCGCGTTCGCCGTAAATCCACACTGCGCGGGAAAGTTGTTCTGGCGTGAAGAAATCGTTCAGGCGCGCAAGGCTGCCGCTGTGGGAGAAGTAGTTGGCCGGGCCGGGTACGACACGAATATCGGTATTGCTCATTTTGGGTGTCCTTTTTGCGAAGCGCTAACCTGATGTTATGTCTGGACATCCGGATGGCTAATAATATTTAGCTTTATCTTATGCCTTTTCTATCATTGCCAGTCAACCCGACCTGTGAAAAATTCCATAAATCAAAATATTAATGAAGGATTTACGCGGATGGTCTCCAGTCGCCTTGAGATGCGCGGTATCAGCCTGGCCTTTTCCGGGTTTCAGGCGCTGTCGCGCGTGGATTTCACGCTGACGGGCGGAACCGTGCACGCGCTAACGGGTGCAAACGGCGCTGGCAAATCGACGCTGATGGCGGTGCTGTGCGGCACCCACGACCACTACGAGGGTGAAATCAGCATTAATAATCAGCCGGTCGCGATCCGCGAGCCGCTCGACGCCAAACGGTTGGGCATTCATCTGGTGCAGCAGGAAGTCGACGTGGCGCTCATCCCCGGATTAAGCATCGCTGAAAATATTATGCTCGATAACCTGGCACTGCCGGGGCATCGCTACCGATGGCGTGCCATCCGCGAGCAGGCAAAGCAGGCGCTGGCGCAGCTCGACGTTTCCCTGAACGTGCATCGCTCGATTGACAGCTGCTCGCTGGCGGAAAAACAGCAAATTTTGCTGGCGCGCGCGCTGTCGCATCACTGTCGTTTTCTGATCCTTGATGAGCCGACCGCACCGCTGGACGCCCACGAAAGCGAACGCCTGTTTGCGGTGGTCAGACGCCTGCAACAGCAGGGCATCGGCGTGGTGTTTATCTCCCATCGCATCCATGAACTGAAAGCGATTTGCGACACCTTAACGGTGCTGCGTGACGGGAAATTGATTGAATCCGGTCCAATGGCGACCTTGAGCGGTGAAGAGATCGTCGAAAAAATGCTCGGTCACGAGCTGAGCGATATCTATCCGCCAGCGCGGCCAAAACACAGCGACGAAACGCTGCTGCGCGTGGAAGGGCTGCACGATGACGCGCTGCTGAAAGATATCTCGCTGCATCTGCGTAAAGGTGAAATTCTCGGTATCGCCGGGCTGGCGGGCGCGGGAAAAACCGAATTGTGCAAGGCGCTGTTTGGCGCGAGCAAAAGCCGCGTAGAGCGTGGTGAATTACATCAACAACCCTGGAAGCCGCGCGATCCGGCGGATTCCGTGCTGCGCGGGCTGGCGCTGGTCCCGGAGGAGCGGCGCAAAGAGGGCATTTTTATCGACGAGCCGGTGAGCATGAATTTGTCGGTGAGCGCCGATAACAGCTTCTCGCGCTGGAGCCTGTTCGGGCATCGTCAGGCGTGGCGGTGGGCAGAGGAAGTGATCGCCCGCGTCGGCGTGAGTGCGCGTGGTCCCGGGCAGGTGTTGCGTCGTCTTTCCGGCGGCAACCAGCAAAAAGTGGCGATTGGCAAATGGCTGCGCAATGAGGCCTGCGTGCTGATTTTTGACGAGCCCACCAAAGGCGTGGACGTCAAAGCCAAAACCGATCTGTTCCAGCTTATTGATGGCCTGGCGCGCGAAGGCAAAGGGGTGATTTACGCCTCGGGTGAATTCGCCGAACTGGTCGGATTGTGCGACCGCATCTGCGTGCTGTGGGACGGACGCATCGTGGCGGAAATCGCCGGGGCCGAAGCCAGCGAAGAGACATTACTTTATTATTCAACCGGAGGTACGGCGTCGTGAGCAAGGCCCTTTCAGTAAATACAGCGGCGTCGGGCCGTCAGCAGTTTTTCGATTTTCTCTATAAATGGGGCATGTTGCTGACCGTTGTCGCGCTGGTCGCGATTTTTGGTATCGCATCGGATAACTTCCTCGATCCCTTTAACATCATCAATATCTTGCGATCGATCGCCATCGTCACGGTGATCGCCATTGGCGTCTCAATCTCACTGACCGTCGGTGGCTTTGATCTGTCGGTCGGGTCAACGGCGTCGCTGGCGAATGCGCTGGTGATCTCCCTTTTCGTCTGGCACGGATTTGGCACCACCGAATCGATTCTGATCACCCTGGCGCTTTGTACATTGGTCGGGCTGTTTAACGCCTTTCTCATCGTGATCCTGCGCATTCCGGACATGCTGGCGACCCTTGCCAGCCTGTTTGTGATTCAGGGTGTGGCGATGACCTACAGCTACGGCGGATCGATTACCGAAAACATGGTACTGCCGAGCGGCGATATGGCGGAAGGGGCCATTCCGGCGGCGTTTGGTCTGCTGGGTCAGGTGCCCACGATTGTAATCATCATGCTGGCAGTAACGCTGCTGGCACAGCTTGGCTTATCGCTGACCACGCACGGACGCCGTATGTACGCCATCGGTGGCAATCCGGAAGCGGCGCGTCTTTCCGGTATTCGCACCACCCGTTACAAAGTGGCGGCCTACGTGATTGCGTCGCTGCTGGCGGGGCTTGGCGGTATTTTGCTGGCGTCGCGCATCGGATCGTCGCAGGTGAATGCGGGCGGGGGCTATCTGATGGATGCGGTCGCGGCGGCGTGGATCGGTTTTTCGCTGGCGGGTTCCGGCAAACCCAATGCGCTGGGCACGCTGGTGGGGGCAGTGATCCTCGGCGTTTTATCGAACGGGCTGGTGATGCTTTCGGTGCCGTATTACGCCATGGACATTATAAAAGGGCTGGTGCTGGCAGCGGCGCTGGCGCTGACTTACATACAAAAACGCTAACAACATTTCACAACACAACGGGATAACAGAATGAAAAAAATCGCACTCTCTTTGGTAGCGCTGGGTTTACTGAGTTCATTGCCTGGTTACGCGGCAACGCCTGCGCCGGTTCCGGCGGCGATCGCTAACCATGAAGGCCCGATCCGCATTGCGGTGATCCGTAACCTGGGCTCCGATGACAACACCACGCAGTTTGTTTCGGGCGCCATTCAGGAAGGTAAAAAGCTCGGCTTTAAGGTCAGCACTTTTCTGAGTAACGGCGATGACGCTAAATTTCAGGACTTTGTGAATCAGGCGATTAGCCAGAAATATGATGGCATTATTTTGTCTCAGGGCCGTGACCCGTATTCCACCGCGCTGGTGAAAAAAGCCGTCGATGCGGGGATCAAAGTGGCGGTATTTGATACGGCCGTTAACGGTGAAATTCCCGGCGTGACCGTCACCCAGCAGGATGATGCCTCGTTAACGAACCTGTCGTTCGGTCAACTGGCGAAAGATTTCAACGGCAAAGCCAATATCATCAAGCTGTGGGTAGCAGGCTTCCCGCCGATGGAGCGCCGTCAGGCGGCGTATAAAGAATTACAAAAACAGTATCCGGGTATCAAAGAGCTGGAATCTATCGGCGCCGTTTCTTCTGACGTGCAGGGCGATACGGCGAACAAAGTCGGCGCGGTGCTGGCGAAATACCCGAAAGGCCAGATCGACGCGATCTGGGGCACCTGGGATGCGTTCAGCCAGGGCGCGTATAAAGCGCTGAAAGAGAATGGCCGTACTGAAATCAAACTCTACAGCATTGATATTTCTAATCAGGATTTGCAGCTGATGCGTGAATCCGGCAGCCCGTGGAAAGTGAGCGTGGCGGTCGATCCTAAGCTGATTGGCGCGACTAACGTGCGTCTGATCGCGAATAAAATCGCCGGTGAAACCACCCCTGCGACTTATGATTTTAAAGCGGCGGCAATCCCGCAGGCGCTCCTGGCGGCGCAGCCTGGCGCGGTGAATGTGGCGTCTCTTGGCAAAATCATTCCAGGCTGGGGCCAGACGGAAGATTTCGTCGCGCCGTGGTTTGCGACGCTGGAAGCGAAAAGTCATTAATAGATTTATACGGTGCGCTCTGATGCCCTCACCCCGACCCTCTCCTACGCGGAGAGGGGGGAAAGGCTAAAAACGTCAACAGCGTTGCCGTTTAGGTTTTACCTTGTGCGGTCTGATGCCCTCACCCCGTCCCTCTCCCACGGGAGAGGGGGAAAGGCTAAAAACGTCAACAGCGTTGCCGTTTAGGTTTTACCTCGTGCGGTCTGATGCCCTCACCCCGACCCTCTCCTACGCGGAGAGGGGGAAAGGCTAAAAACGTCAACAGCGTTGCCGTTAAGGTTTTGCCTCGAGCGGTCTGCCCTCACTACGAACCTCTCCCACGGGGAGAGGGTAAAAGCCCCATTCTGACCTTCTTCCGGGGGAGAGGGTAAAGACTCACTCCGCTCGTCTCCCTGTGGGAGAGGGCGAAAATCAACAGGATGTGATATGAACTCTTCATTACCCACCCCTGAATACAGCCGCAATATGCGGCTGATCGGCCATAGCGATCAGGGTGGTCGCCCGGACGGCGTTCAGCTGATGGTGCATCGCGGTTTTGCCTATATCGGTCATATGGTGTCGCAGGGTTTTTCGATTGTGGACGTGCGCGACCCAAAAAATCCCAAAGCGGCGGGCTATGTGCCTGCGCCGCCGGGCACGTGGAATGTCCATTTGCAGGCGCATGACGATCTGCTGCTGGTGATCAACGCCCGCGATCTGTTTGCCGATGCGCGCTTTGCCGACGAAAAGGTCTATTACACCCGTCAGGTCGGTGAAACCGTCAGCGACGTGCAGGACAAAGGCTGGAGCGCGGGGCTGCGAATTTTTGATATTTCAACGCCGGATAAGCCACGCGAAATCAGCTTCCTGTCACTCGACGGGATTGGTATCCACCGTATCTGGTACGTTGGCGGACGCTGGGCCTATGTTTCGGCGCTGATTGACGGTTTTACCGATTATATTTTCCTGACAATCGATCTGGCAGATCCGCGCAAACCGGAAGTGGCCGGCCGCTGGTGGCTGCCAGGGATGAATCAGGCAGAAGGTGAGCAGCCAAACTGGCCCGAAGGTAAACGCTATGCGCTACACCACGCAATTATTGCCGGTGATACGGCCTACGGCAGCTGGCGTGACGGCGGGTTGACGCTGCTGGATGTGAAGGATCGCACCCAGCCGAAACTTATCAGCCATCGCAACTGGAGCCCGCCGTTTGGCGGCGGTACGCATACGGCGCTGCCGTTGCCGGATCGCGATTTGCTGGTGGTGCTGGACGAAGCGGTGCTGGATAACCAGGAAGACGGCGAGAAGCTGATCTGGCTGTTTGATATTCGCGAGCCCTCGAATCCGGTGAGTATTTCTACCTTCCCGCAGCCGGATGAGCGGGATTATGTGGCGAAAGGGGCGCACTTCGGGCCGCATAATTTGCACGAAAACCGCCCTGGCAGCTTTATCAGTTCGACGCTGATTTTTGCCACGTATCAGAATGCGGGTGTTCGCGCCTACGATATCTCGAATCCGTATCGACCGGTGGAAACCGGCGCATTGGTGCCGGCTGCGCCCGCGAAAATGATGGATACGCGCCCGAACCGCCCGCAGGTGATTCAGTCTTGCGATGTGTTTGTGGATGCGCAGGGGATTATTTACAGCACGGATTATAACGGTGGGTTGTCGGTGATTGAGTATTTGGGGTGAGGGATCGCTAAAACGTAAGTGTGCGCGTAATTTACTCTCGCTCCATTACCATTTGGGATAGGGCAGAGGTGAGGGCACGCAGGCGGCTCTGCCTTTCTCCCTCTCCATTAGGGAGAGGGTTGGGGTGAGGGGGAATAGGCGGCTCTCTTTTCCTTTAGCGATTGAGACGTTCTCATCAATTCGATATCAAAGCGTCTCCCTGGTCCGGCTGTAAATCGCTGAGTCGTTGACTGAAGGCCGGGGCGACGCGCATGGATGCGCGGCGAGGGCGCATTTACAGGGACGTTACAGCGCCCGTCCCCGATAGCCGGAAGGAATAAGACGAAGGCACCGCACAGCGGCGATTTTCTTGCCGGGAGCCCGGGTCGCCAGGGTGGTGGCGAGTGAGCCACCCTGGCACGTTCACAAGTGCTGTTTTATAAATGAAGCAGGAAACATAAAGTGAACGGAATAATCTCCTGAGCCATATGCTCCTCCCTCTCCCCAAAGAGGACAGGGAGTACAATGTGCAAATCGTGGACTTGTGGGGATTACGCAACCCACGGCAGAGAGAGAAAATCAGCTATATTGACGAACCCTCGCCACCAGCGCCTCCGCGCTATCAATTCGGTCGGCAATCACGATAAGCGCTCTGCCAAGCGTAATGGCGTGGCGCAGGCATTCGTGGCGCATCGCGTCGTCTTTGATGGTATCGATATCCGCGACGTGCGACAGCCCCACGCTGCGGCGAATCAACTCCGTGCCGCAAAAACCGATCGCATCGGTCCAGACTTTTTTCAGGAACTGCGAGGCATAACCCGGCGCAGACAGCGCCGCATCGCGGGTTTTCTCGGTCGCCAGCGCCTGGAAGCGTTCAGAAAAGGTATTCCACAGTTCCTGTATATCAGCCAGACGCTGCTCGCGGGCGGCCGCGGCATCGCGGATCCCCAAATGCCCCGGCAGGCCGCAGAAGTTCAGCAGCAGGTTACCGATCGCCGTGCCGATATCAAAACCGATCGGGCCGTAATAACCGAACTCCGCATCGATCGCTTTTAGGCTGCCCTTGGCAACAAAAATAGAGCCGCTGTGGATATCGCCGTGCAGAAGCGCTTCGGCCTGCGAGAAGAAACGGTGCTTCAAAGAAGCAACAGCAATTTTCAGCTGATCGTCACTGCGCAGCGCGGCGACGTCAGCCTCCAGTTCAGCCGGATAATTATTGCGCTCGTGAATCTGATACGGGTCGTTGAAGAACAGGTCTTCGGTGATCTCGCACATTTCCGGGTTAATGTATTTTGCTACCTGCGCTTTTTTGGCGTGCGGATGCAGATAAAAATCGCTGGTATGGAACAGCGTATGCGCCAGATATTCACCCAACTGACGTGAGGCCTGCGGATAATACACGCCGCTAATCAGTTCGCCGCGCCAGATTTTATGACTGGAGAGATCTTCCATCACCATCACCGCCAGTTCCGGGTCGTAATGATGGATTTTGACCGTGTGCTGCGGGCTGTGCTGGTAATGTTCAACCAGCGTTTGCGCCTCTAAACGCGCGCGGTCCAGGGTTAACGGCCATGACTCGCCAACGCAGCGCACGTAAGGCAGCGCCTGCTTAACGATGATGCGGCTTACGCCTTGGGCGTCGAAAATTTTAAACACCAGATTGAGGTTGCCGTCGCCTATCTCCTGCGCCTCTACCAGCGATGATGGGTTATCGAGGCCGCCGAACTGCTTTGCATACTCCACGGCATCCTGGGCGGTAAAGGTACGGTATTGCGACATTGCGTGTTCCTCATGGGTTCTGGTAATAAAGACATTTAGACGTCTATACATCTGAATTTTATCCTGACACAATGTGATACATCAACGCAACAGAGAATTAACGACATGCAGACATTACAGACGACCAGCCTGCGGGTGGCGGATAATCAGCTCTTTATTCTCGATCAACAGGCGCTTCCGCAGGAGAAACGCTGGCTGGATGCGTCCACCGTTGAAGCTCTGGTGGGACACATTCACGCTCTGCGCGTACGCGGCGCACCGCTGATCGGACTTTCTGCAAGCCTTCTGCTGGCGCTGTTAGCGGAAAACGGTCACAGCCGCGACGAGCTGGCGACGGCGCTGGACACGCTGCGCGCCTCGCGCCCGACGGCGGTCAACCTGATGAACAATCTCGATCGGATGAAGCAGGCGTTATGGCAGGAAGATTTTGTTCCGGCATTGGTGGCTGAGGCGCTGCGCCTGATTGAGGAAGATAAGCAGCTCTGCGATGCGATTGCGCGGGCGGGAAGCCAGCTGGTGAAACCGGGCAGCCGGTTGCTGACCCACTGCAACACCGGCGGGCTGGCGACGGCGGGCGTGGGGACGGCGCTGGGCGTGATAGCGATTGCGCATCAGCAGGGAAAAATCACCAATGTTTGGGTGGATGAAACGCGTCCGCTGTTGCAGGGGGGCAGGCTGACGGCATGGGAGCTGGGCGAGCTGGGTGTGCCGTATCAGCTGATCACCGATTCGATGGCTGCCAGCCTGATGGCGAAAGGGCAGGTCGATGCGGTGTGGGTCGGCGCGGACAGGATTGCCGCCAATGGCGATGTAGCAAACAAAATCGGCACCTACTCTCTGGCGGTGCTGGCGAAATTCCACGGCATTCCTTTTTATGTGGCCGCCCCGCAGACGACGTTGGATCCAAACTGTCCAAACGGCGAGGCCATCCCGATTGAGCAGCGCGATGCCCGTGAAGTGACCGGCGTGGCGGGTAGTTTTGGTGCGGTACAGTGGGCACCGGAAAATGCGCAGGTATATAACCCAGCGTTTGACGTGACGCCTGCGGCGCTGATTAGCGGGTGGGTGCTGGATACGGGCGTGGTGACGCCGCAAGAGGTCGCGGAAGGGAAATTTGCCTGAGCTTGGCTATCCTTTAAGAGTTTCCCTTTAGAGGACATCATCGTGACGCTCGATCCTGAAACAGACTTGAAGCTGGAGCGCGTGGTGGACGCACCGCACGACCTTCTGTGGCTCTGCTGGACCACGCCAGAGCACATCAAAAATTTTTTCATCCCTGCACCCCATAAGGTGACCGAATGCGAGCTCGATCTCCGCGTGGGCGGACGGTTTAACACCGTGTTTGAGGTGGACGGGCAGCGGATGGATAACCAGGGTGTGTTTCTGGAAATCGATCCCGGTAAAAAGCTGGTTTTTACCGACGGCTACACCGAAGGCTGGAAACCGGCCGAGAAGCCGTTTATGACGGCGATTTTATTGCTGGAAGAGATGGGCGAGGGCAAAACCCGCTACACGGCGATTGCGCGCCATCCGACGAAGGAACTCCGCGAGCAGCATGAGCAGATGGGCTTCCACGAAGGGTGGGGGATTGTGCTGGATCAACTGGTGGGGTATGTGAAGTCTCTTCAACCCCCTCTCCCTTGAGGGAGAGGGTTGGGGGTGAGGGGGAGAACGCACCGATCATGCTGAAAAAAGATTTCTCTTTTTGGTATTTCTCATCTGACGAAATATTGGCTCTCCCTTTTCTTCAAAGTACCTTTCCGGCCATATCACATCGGGCGGAATGTCTAGCGCCTGAGCAATAAGCAATTCACCTTTGGGCATGGTCAGGTAAGCGCGTTTGCCAGTGCGGATGAGGAAAGGCCAGCCTTTCTGGACAACGCAGCCAGGCTTGTTCCATGTTTCTTTAGTGCAGCGATAATATCGGCCGGGTGCCAGTTCTGATGACGCATTGTGTCCTCCTTACATGTGTTCGTTACGTGCTCAAATATCCTCTTTTGGGATGAGAACGCAATGGGAGGATATTCGATTTCAGGATATTTGTAGGGAATCGGAACCATGGCCTCAGTTTACTCAGATGAATACCAGCGTGTTATCAATGCGTTGAAGAAAGCTCGTAAAGAGAAAGGGATTACGCAGGCTCAGCTTGCGGAAGCGCTGGGAAAACTGCAGTCTTTTATCGCGAAAGTGGAAAACGGTGAGCGCAGATTGGATGTGGTAGAGTTTGTGCATTTGGCGAGGTTGGTTGGTGTGGAACCAATCAGTGCCTTAAATGAAATTTTTATTTGAACAACTTGATATTTATAACTCCTTAATAAAGTGAGGGTGTCTATGGAAAAAGCCAAGCAAGCTATCTTTACTAATATTAGTAAGTTATATCACTATCAGTCATTCAAAGCAGAATGGTTAAAAGAAACTCTTCTGGAAAATAAAATATATTGCTCACATCCAGCTGACTTTAATGACCCTTGGGATATGAAGCCTCTCATAAAAATTTAGATAGTGAAATTATTAGTATGGAGTTCTTGGATTATTTAAAAAATGCAATGGTTGAAAGAGGGATTTCTAAAGATGCAATGAATTTAGCTTTAAATGATTCTTCATTTCTAAATTATATGTCCGTAAGTAGCGCCATAGCACATTGGAATTTTTTCGAAGAAAATTTTAGAGTGTATTGCCTAAGTCCTAAAAATGATAATTTGTTAATGTGGTCTCATTATGCCGATAAACATCATGGTATCTGCTTAGAGTTTGATACAGATAATCTTATTTTTGGTAGTGCCTGGAAGGTCGAATATCATGATGAATATCCATATTATTCATGGCGAAACGACTATGACCCTGTAAGACTTGCACTAACCAAAGCAACTTGCTGGAATTATGAAGAAGAGTATCGAATCTTACCTAAGACAAATCAAGCTAATGAATATCAGCAGCAATCAATTGTCGTCGATGAATATAATAAATTAGTATTTCCACGGCAAGCATTGAAATCAATAATAATAGGTTGCAAGGCGAATTATGATGAGATACGTGATTTTATCTATGAGTTGAGGCCTGATTTATCTGTGCGGAAAGCTCAAATGCAACATAATCATTATGGTCTGAATATTACGGCTATGTAAGGTCAAATATCTTTTGGCACCAATGACATTTAATTTATCAATGGTGCTTGTAATCACATAAATTTAAGCGAGTCTCGGATACGCATCCGCGATCGCATCACCCGTAAAGTGCGCAATCCAGCCTTCGGGGTTATCGAAAATACGGATCGCGGTGAAGTTCGGCTCTGAACCCATATCAAACCAGTGTGGCGTGCCCGCAGGAACAGAAATCAGATCGTTTTTCTCGCACAGCACCTGATAGACCTGGTCATCGATATGCAGGCAGAAAAGTCCGGCACCTTCCACGAAGAAGCGCACTTCGTCTTCACCGTGAGTGTGTTCGTTAAGAAATTTGGCGCGCAGTGCCTCTTTCTGAGGGTTGTCCGCGCGCAGACTGATCACATCCCAGCTTTGATAGCCTTTTTCGGCTACCAGCTTATCAATGGCGTGCTGATAAGCGTTGATCACCGTCTCCGCTACCGGATCCTGACCCAGATCGCGGTCGGCTTCCCAGCGCTCAAAGCGCACGCCGCGTGCGTTGAGTTTATCGGCAATGTCTGCGGCGTCGGTGCTGTGCCACAGCGGCTCACGGGTTTCTGTTTCCGAATAAATGGTCAATGCGCTCATGAAGGGATCTGCTCCGGATTAATCTCGTCGAATTGGTGGATCTGATGGTGATGGCTTGCGCCGTCCTCATCGCCGCGAATCAGCTGCAGGGTGCGAAAACCGGCCTGTTCAGCCGCGTCCAGCTCTTCATGAATATCCGAGAGGAACAGGATTTGCGAAGGCGATACGCTGATTTGCGCCGCAATGTTCTGATAAGACTGAACGTCGCGCTTGGCGCCGACGCGGGTATCAAAATAGCCGCTGAACAGATGAGTAATATCACCTTCGTCGCTGTAGCCAAATAACAGTTTCTGCGCGGCAACAGACCCCGAGGAATAAACATAGAGATCAATGCCTTGTGCCTTCCATTTTTCGAGCGCAGGCAAAACGTCCGGATAAAGCTGACCGGTAAAATCGCCGTTGACGTATCCGTCCTGCCAGATAATTCCCTGCAACGCTTTTAATGCCGTGGATTTACGATCTTCGTCCATAAAGGAAAACAACGCGTCGACCAGCTCACCCGTCGTGGCGTGCGGCGCAGCGATTTCATCACGCAAGTTGTCCAGAATGGATTTCACCGGCTCGGCGTATTGCTGGGCGGTGACAAATGCCGCCAGCCGCTCACGCGCGTAGGGAAACAACACATTGTGCACAAAACGAATATCGCTGGTGGTGCCTTCAATATCCGTCACAATCGCGCGAATCATATTTTCTCCAGTTGTCGTAAACGCATTTCGCATTCAAATAAGAATTCTAAACCTTCCAGATGACGGCGGGCTTCTGCCACATCGCGTCCCCAGCAGGTTAAGCCATGACCGCGCAGAAGAAAACCATAATTAAAGGGGCGTTCTTGCGCGTAATGGGCAATTCGCGACGCGAGAGCATCAATATCCTGGTCATTATCGAAAACCGGGATTGTCACCGTGTCCAGGTGTGTGCTTTGTCCGGCGAGGGATTTTTGCATTTCAAACCCGCTGAGATGCAGCTCTGTCTCTTTCACCAGGCGCGAGAGTACGGTGGCGTTGACGGTATGAACGTGCAGCACCGCGTTGGCCTCGGGAAACAGGCGGTAAATCAGCGTATGCAGCCCGGTTTCTGCCGAAGGTTTACGGCCAGACGGCGCGCGGTTGCTGGCGATGTTCACTTGCAGGAAATCGTCAATGGTCAGGCTGCCTTTGTCTTTGCCCGATTCGCTGAGCCAGCAAAAGGTGTCGTCCTGGCGAATCGACATGTTTCCGCCCGTCGCGGGTGCCCAGCCTTTTGCGCCAATCCAGCGGCAGGCGTCGACCAGTTGCGTGAGTTGCAGGTTGTCTGTCATTTTCCTTTTCCCTCTGTCGGTCAGGAATATTGATATGATTTAGACGTCTAAGCGTCTTGATTGCCAAAGACTAACATCGTGTTATAGTGTCAGCAACATAAGTATTACATGCAGGCATGACACCATGAGCAATAACTCGTTGATTCCGCAGAGCAAACTTCCCAACCTTGGCACCACAATCTTCACGCAAATGAGTGCGCTGGCGCAGCAGCATAACGCCATTAACTTGTCGCAGGGATTTCCGGATTTTGACGGGCCAACCTATTTGCAGGAACGGCTGGCGTATCACGTTGCACAGGGCGCTAACCAGTATGCACCCATGACGGGCGCGCAGCCGCTGCGTGAAGCCATTGCCGATAAAACGCAGGAGCTGTACGGCTACAAACCGGATGCCAACAGCGACGTGACCGTTACGGCGGGAGCGACGGAAGCGTTATACGCGGCGATTACGGCGCTGGTGCGGGCGGGCGATGAGGTGATTTGCTTTGACCCGAGCTACGACAGCTATGCGCCAGCGATTGAATTATCGGGCGGTGTGGTAAAACGTATTGCGCTCCAGCCTCCACATTTTCGCCCGGACTGGCAGGCGTTCGCGGCGTTACTCAGCGACAAAACCCGTCTGGTGATCCTGAATACGCCGCACAATCCGTCGGCCACGGTCTGGCGAAAAGCGGATTTTGCTGCGCTGTGGGAGGCGATTGCTGAACGCGAAATTTATGTCCTGAGCGATGAAGTTTACGAACATATCTGTTTTGCCGAAGAGGGACACGCCAGCGTTTTAGCGCATCCGCAGCTGCGCGAGCGCGCGATTGCCGTTTCGTCTTTTGGCAAAACCTATCACATGACCGGCTGGAAAGTGGGGTATTGCGTTGCTCCCGCCGCTATTAGCGCGGAACTGCGCAAAGTGCATCAGTATCTGACGTTTGCGGTGAATACCCCGGCACAGCTGGCGCTGGCGGATATGCTCCGCGCTGAGCCGGAACATTATCGTGAGTTACCGGAATTTTATCGCGCCCGTCGCGATCGGTTTGTGAACGCGTTAGGCGCGAGCCGTCTGGAGATTTTGCCCTGCGAGGGGACCTACTTTTTGCTGGCAGATTACAGCGCCATTTCCGATCTGGACGACGTGAGTTTCTGTCAGTGGCTCACCAAAGAGGCGGGCGTGGCCGCCATTCCGTTATCGGTGTTTTGCGCCGATCCGTTCCCGCATAAACTGATTCGTCTCTGTTTTGCGAAACAGGAATCGACGCTATTAGCCGCGGCAGAGCGTCTGAATACGCTCTGACTATTTGACGGTCCAGGCTTCTGAGAAACGACGGTCTGCAAAGAGCTCCAGCAGGCCGTTGATTTGCTTCAGTCGCAACACTTCATCGCTATCCATGCCCAACTCCGTCCCGATTTTGGTTTCATCCCAACCGAGTAATACCAGCTCACGCACAATCTCGGACATCGCATTTATTTGGTGGCGTCCCCGCGCACGGTTATGGCGAATGGTCGCGGCAATCCGGTCAATTTTGTCCTTTCTCTCTTTACGCAGGCAGGTCACCGGTAAATAGCCTTTCAGCTGGCGCTTCAAAGCCGCACGTTGAGTGCCAGTTTCATACCGATGAAATCCATCCACAATTTCGTAATGATGCGGATCGTTTTCGGTGACCACGATGGGCTGCGTGAACCCATCCAGCTCCAGTGATTTACAGAGCAGTCTTTTCTCAGGCGGCGCAACATTATTGGGGTTGTAATCGTTAGCGGTAATAGCGTCCTGTTTAATCCACAGCACACAATCAACGGGCTGCTCCCGAAAAGGGCTGAGCTCATGAATCGCCTGGCGAAAAGCGTTGATTGCCTCAATTCGCTGGTCTTCTGAAAGTGATTGCAAATAATTTTGCACGTCATGAATTAATCGTTGTTGCATAAAATCCCCCACTCCTTGCGTTTATTTTTGATCCGTTCACTGTAGCGTTGGTAATGCTTTGGTTTATTTGGGCTGAAAGACAGGGCCCGACACCAGTAATCATTATTAAGAAGTACCTTACAAATTCGACGCCAGGACGGAATATCAGTGGAGCCAATATCACCCGTCTGGGTATCAGGAATATCGCTCATGCCTTGCTTTTCATACCAGTGTAAATAGACGGCGATTTTATTGCGATAATGTTCGGCGGTGACGTGCGGCATGCTGTTGAGTAAGAGCATGGCGTATTCTTTCCAGCACAAATGTTCAGGTTTGAGAATTTTTCGATGGCCGTAAAAATGGTTGTCGTGACCCGCGTAAATACCGCCGCTTCTGACGCCGCTAACGCGTTCGCACATGGCTGCCCAGCGTTCCGGTTCGAGCACATGATAGAGCCACAAGCCCTGGCGCTGTTCAGGGCCGAAAGGTTCGCAAATGCGCATATAGCGCAGCGGCACGCCTGCCTGATACATCAGATTGTATAAGGGGTTATAGCAGCAGCCGCTTTTTGCAAACCAGGTCCAGATGTCGGCCGTTTTCCAGTCATAAAGCGGATAGATATACCAGGCATGGCCGCCCGGCGCGACGGTGGTCCAGGGTTTATCATCCGCAAACCGCTTTTTACGCGCGTTCGCGATGCCCAAAAAACGGTTATAGGATTCATCTGCACGAATGCCAATCATCACCGTTGCCGGGCGCTTTTGCGCAAACCAGCCTGAAAAGTCTCTGACGAACGCTTCGAAAGTCATTCCTTGCTGGTAAAAATCAAAATAGCCAGGGTCAGTAATGGCGTCTTCAGGCGGCTGACGAACCCAGTCAGTGCCGGGTTCCCAGCATTGCCATTCGGGCTGGAATTGTGAAAGCGAGTTTTGGGTTGTGAGCGGCAGAGCGACCCAAAAAAAGTGGTCGATGACATCGCGGTACAGCGCGCGCATGTTTTCGATATGGTGAATGGTGCAGGAAAATTGCGCCTCCCAGTCGATAAATAAGACGCTAATTTTCCTTTTCTGCTTCCGCGCGATTTGTGCGGTCAAATGCAACATGATGGTGGAGTCTTTGCCTCCGGAAAAAGAGACGCAGACGTGAGGTAAATTTTCCAGCGCCCATCCGATGCGTTCTTTTGCGGCATCCAGGACGTTCAGATCCAGTGGGTATTTATATATTGACATGGTGAATCTCATTTTAATTATATATAGATATTCATATATTTAACGCAGCGTATTGTGCAATTCTAAAGCAATTTCCTTTGAGTGAGGGATAAAGTTTCACATAAATAAAAATTCTGTGGGGCTTGTCAGCTTTTTATCGGGCCGGTTTTAGAAAATGGATTTTTTATTTTGAGGGGGTAAGCGTTGAGTTTTGATTGATAGTTTTGTTTTTATAATAATTCATATTAATGATTAATTAATTCTTTATTCTTGAGTTAAATTTATTTAATAAAGATTAATATTATCACAGGATATAGTCTTAATGGATTTATCCAAAAAAGTTAGGCAATTCCTATCGCAGCCATAGGCACGAATGCCGCTGCTGCGCATTGCCCAACGCTCGCGCGGGTGATGTAATCACGTTGCTGTAACGGATCGGCTAAGGTCCTGTAGAGCGCAACGCATCGCCAGGTTATCTGGCACTGAATCGACCTGCGGGACGTTCAGGTAACAGGGCCGCCCGTTGAGGCGGCCTTTTTACGTTTTGCAGACCGAAAAGCATCGTTCAGGCAAGTGATGGTCGGGTTGTAAGGTATCGCTGATTGATTTGATACGGCAAACGCATTGGCTCCATCAGATGAAGTTCGTTACCTTAGCTCTCAACGAAAACACGGAGGAAGTACAGATGTCCTTGATTAACACCAAAATTAAACCTTTCAAAAACCAGGCGTTCAAAAACGGCGAATTCATCGAAGTCACCGAGAAAGACACCGAAGGCCGCTGGAGTGTGTTCTTCTTCTATCCAGCTGACTTCACTTTCGTTTGCCCGACCGAACTGGGCGACGTAGCGGATCATTACGACGAACTGCAGAAACTGGGCGTGGACGTTTATTCCGTTTCCACTGATACCCACTTCACTCACAAAGCATGGCACGGCAGCTCCGACACCATCGCCAAAATCAAATACGCGATGATCGGCGACCCAACTGGCGCCCTGACCCGTAACTTCGACAACATGCGTGAAGATGAAGGTCTGGCAGATCGTGCAACCTTCGTTGTTGACCCGCAGGGCATCATCCAGGCCATCGAAGTTACCGCTGAAGGTATCGGCCGTGATGCGTCTGACCTGCTGCGTAAAATCAAAGCGGCACAGTACGTTGCGTCTCACCCAGGCGAAGTGTGCCCGGCGAAATGGAAAGAGGGTGATGCGACCTTAGCGCCATCTCTGGACCTGGTCGGCAAAATCTAATTTCCCGTCGTCTTTCGCGCCAGTGCTGCGTTGGCAGCGCCTGTTCACCCCGGTCACTGACCTGTGTCAGCTCCCGGGGATTCTCAGGCTAGCCGCCTTGCTCTGGCACGAAATACTTAGGGAAATACATTTTCTTCGGTTATCGCGCCAGTGCCGCGTTGGCAGCGCCTGTGTTCACCCCGGTCACTGACCTGTGTCAGCTCCCGGGGATTCTCAGGCTAGCCGTCTTGCTCTGGCACGAATCCAAAGGAAATTACGCTTGTTAACGGGTGCATGCCGCACCCGTTTCATTCTAAACCCCATGATGCAAGCCGCATTCAGGCCGCCCAGACAAGGCAGCTTGCATGATGATGTTTTTTAAGCAGGAGATTAACGATGCTCGACACCAACATGAAAACCCAGCTCAAGGCCTATCTTGAGAAACTGACCAAACCTGTTGAGTTGATTGCCACGCTGGATGACAGCGCCAGATCGGCAGAAATCAAGGAACTGCTGGCGGAAATCGCCGAACTGTCACCCAAAGTGACCTTTAAAGAAGACAACAGCCTGGCGGTGCGTAAGCCGTCATTCCTGATTACCAATCCAGGCTCAGACCAGGGACCGCGCTTTGCTGGTTCTCCGCTTGGGCACGAATTTACGTCGCTGGTGCTGGCGCTGCTGTGGACCGGTGGTCATCCATCGAAAGAAGCGCAGACGCTGCTGGAGCAAATCCGCGATATCGACGGTGATTTTGAGTTTGAAACCTACTACTCGCTGTCATGCCACAACTGCCCGGACGTGGTGCAGGCTCTGAACCTGATGGCCGTGCTGAACCCGCGCATTAAGCACACTGCGATTGACGGCGGCGTGTTCCAGAATGAAATCACCGATCGTAATGTGATGGGCGTTCCGGCGGTGTTCGTGAACGGGAAAGAGTTTGGTCAGGGTCGTATGACGCTGACGGAAATCGTGGCCAAAATTGATACCGGTGCTGAAAAGCGCGCGGCGGAAGAACTCAACAAGCGTGATGTTTACGACGTGCTGATTGTCGGTTCCGGCCCTGCGGGCGCTGCGGCAGCGGTCTACTCGGCACGTAAAGGGATTCGTACCGGCCTGATGGGCGAGCGCTTTGGTGGCCAGGTTCTGGATACCGTAGATATCGAAAACTACATTTCCGTGCCAAAAACCGAAGGCCAAAAGCTGGCGGGCGCACTGAAAGCGCACGTCGATGATTACGATGTCGATGTCATCGACAGCCAAAGCGCCAGCAAACTGGTTCCGGCTGCGACAGAAGGCGGCTTACACCAGATTGAAACGGCCTCCGGTGCGGTGCTAAAAGCGCGCAGCGTGATCATCGCGACGGGTGCGAAATGGCGCAATATGAACGTGCCGGGAGAAGATCAGTATCGCACCAAAGGCGTGACCTACTGTCCGCACTGCGACGGCCCGCTGTTTAAAGGCAAACGCGTGGCGGTGATCGGCGGGGGTAACTCAGGTGTGGAAGCGGCTATTGATCTGGCGGGACTCGTTGAGCACGTCACGCTGCTGGAATTTGCCCCTGAAATGAAAGCCGACCAGGTATTGCAGGATAAAGTCCGCAGCCTGAAAAACGTCGATATCGTCCTGAATGCTCAGACCACGGAAGTGAAAGGCGACGGCAGTAAAGTGACCGGTCTGGAATACCGTGACCGCGTCAGCGGTGATGTGCACAACGTGGCGCTGTCAGGCATTTTCGTGCAGATCGGTTTGCTGCCAAACACCACCTGGCTTGAAGGCGCGATTGAGCGCAACCGCATGGGCGAGATCATGATTGATGCCAAATGTGAAACCAGCGTGAAAGGCGTCTTTGCTGCGGGTGACTGTACGACCGTGCCGTACAAACAGATTATTATCGCGACGGGCGAAGGGGCGAAAGCGTCTCTCAGCGCGTTTGATTATCTGATTCGCACCAAAACAGCATAATAAAAGAAAGTAAGGCTACACCTGCAAAAATAAAAACCCCGCGAAAGCGGGGTTTTTTATGCGCGTTATCTGACGACCAACACCGGGATATGCGTGTGGCGGATTACGCTGGAGGCATTCGAACCCAGCAGGTGGGTGGAGATAGAAGGATTGCGTGAACCGATCACCACCACGTCGGCTTTAAGTTCGTTCGCCATTTCGTTCACCGCGTCGCGAACGCTACCAAACCGCACATGGGTTTTAATCCGCGCCGGATCGATGCTGAAATGCCCCACCATGGTTTGCAGGCGGGTTTCTGCTTCGCGTTGCAGATGCTCCTCAAAGCGGCGCACGTCGGCGGCGAAGCGGTGCAGACTCAGGCTGGCAGAGCCTGGCAAAACGTGTAAAAGATGAATGATGCCGTCCTGCTGCGCCAGGAATTCGGCGTGGCGCACGGCCTTGTCGCTCAGTTCCATTTCAAAAACATCAACCGGCATAATGATTGTCTGATACATACCCGTTTCTCCTTGTTTATAAACGCTGAAAACATTCAAACATAAAATATTATTTGTTTCTGCTATCTGTCAGGCAGTTTTTCACGTTTTGGCGTTTATTGACTTAACTTTGCGGAGAAATGAGAGGAACAAGGTCTACCAGTAGCGTTCAAGATAAAGCACGGCCGTGACGATAATCGCCAAAAAAATGAAATATACCAGCGATATGCCCAGTATCTCATTCATGACCGTCCCCGCGGCACTGAAACGGATTAAGCCTGGATTAAGGGGATTTGGCGCGCCATAGGAAAAAAGGGTGATTTTCGGAAAGAGGATGCGGACGCATCCTCTGGGCAAAGCGGTTAACGCTTATTCAGATGGGATTAACGCAGGTAATCGCCGGCAGCTTCTGGCTGGTAGAGCAGTTCCAGCACTTCAAGGTGTGCCGATGCGCCACCTGGCAGTTCCCAGTGGATGGTATCACCCGTGCGCAGGCCAAGGAGCGCGGCACCGACGGGCGCGAGAACGGAGAGCTGAGTGCTGCTGTCGGTCATCTGCGCAGGATACACCAGCGTGCGGGTGTGCTCTTCACCGGACGCGAGATCGCGGAATCTCACCTGGCTGTTCATGGTGACGACGTCATGCGGCATCGACTCTGCCGTACACATTTGCGCGCGGTCCAGTTCGTCGTTCAGCGCATCCGCAATCGGCAGCGACGCGAACGCGGGTTTCTCCAGCAGACGGTCGATACGTTCTGCATCAAGTTCATTGATAATGAGGGTGGGTCTGGACATTTATTACTCCATGTCTTTAGTGCTGCGTGTCGCGCAGAAACCAATCCAAAAGAAAACCCTCGCCGTATGGCAGCGAGGGTTTTATCTCTCCTGATGATACTGGCTGAACACCGAAGTTTGAAGTGATGAATGTCACATTCATCGCGCAGATGAATTTTTGGCGAAAAACGTGATCGTTCTCAGATTTGCAGTATGCTTTTTAAGCGCCCTTTTACGGGCGACGATCTGCACACGGTGTTCCATTCAGGAGATCTCATGAGCGTTTACGACAAACTTACCTTGAAAGACGGCAGTTATTTGCATTTCAAAGACTGGGGCAGCGGGCAGCCCATTGTATTTAGTCATGGCTGGCCGTTAACGGCGGATGCCTTTGAAGATCAAATGTTGTATCTGGGGTCGAAAGGATTTCGCGTGATCGCACACGATCGGCGTGGGCACGGGCGTTCTGCCCAGACCTGGGATGGGAACGATATGGATCAGTACGCTGACGATCTGGCAGAACTGACCGCGCATCTGAATCTTAACGATGCGGTGCATGTCGGTCACTCCACCGGCGGCGGCGAAGTGGCGCGCTATATTGGTCGGCATGGAACTGAACGGGTCGCAAAAGCCGTGCTGATTAGCGCAGTGACGCCGATTATGATCAAAACCGATTTCAACCCAAATGGGGTGCCGAAAGAGGTGTTTGATGGTATTCGGGAAGGCGTGATCAACGATCGCGCAGCGTTCTTTTATGAACTGACTGCGGCCTTTTATGGCTATAACCGCACGGGTGCGAAAGAGTCTAAAGCGGTCCGGGAAAGCTTTGTTGAGCAAGGGCTTCAGGGATCGATTAAAGGGCTATATGACTGCATCAAGGCATTTTCGGAAACCGACCTGCGGGAAGATCTGAAAAAGATGACCATCCCAACGCTTGTGATTCATGGCAATGACGATCAAATCGTGCCGTTTGAAACCTGCGGGAAAGTGGCGGCAGAGATCCTGCCGGATTCCCAGCTCAAGGTGTACGAGGGCGGTTCGCACGGGATTTGCACCACGCATAAACACCAGATCAATGAAGACTTACTGAAATTTATTCAGTCATAATTTTTAACGGATTGCGCTACGCTGATCGTCCTGAATCAGGGGAATGAGCGAAGCGTAATTCGTGCCTGTTAAATTTCACGCAGAGAGTGCCATGTATTTCTATCAGCCATCCCAGGGACACGGCCTGCCACACGATCCCTTAAATGCCATTGTTGGCCCCCGTCCTATCGGTTGGATTTCAAGCCAGGACAGCGAAGGGCGACTGAATCTTGCCCCCTACAGTTTTTTTAATTGCTTCAATTATCACCCGCCGATCATTGGTTTCTCCAGTAATGGCTGGAAAGACAGCGTGCAAAACATTGTCCAGACCGGCGAATTCGTCTGGAATCTGGCAACGGTCGAACTGGCGCAGGCGATGAATGAAACGTCCGCCACGCTCCCGCATGAGGAAGACGAATTTTCCTTCTCCGGCTTAACGCCCGTCGCCAGCCAGCTGGTGAACGCACCGCGCGTGGCGGAAAGCCCGGTTAACTTTGAATGTCGTCTGTCGCAGTGCATTCAGCTCACTGGCGCAGACGGTACGCCGATTGAAACCTGGCTGGTACTGGGCGAAGTCGTCGGAATTCACATCCGCGAAACGCTGCTGGAAGACGGGATTTATCAGACCGCCAAAGCGAATCCGATTCTGCGTGCGGGTGGCCCGACGGCCTACTATTCGATAAGCGAAGCGCAGCGGTTTGACCTGGTGCGCCCGGATGCACGTCGCAGAGGCTAATCTTTTTACCCGGCACAGCCCGCGCCGGGTGAATGTTTAGTAGCCGACTTTATCGATGACGAACTGTTTTCCGCAGTTGCCGGGATGCGGCTGCGCGGCAAACGACGCCGCAGACAGCGGAGCGTTAATGGTCGCCGCGTTGAGGGAGAGTTGAATCTCGGTCAGATAAGCGGGGTTACCGCTGCAGGTCAACTTAACGGCTTTGACTGACGCGTCGCCCCAGCTTTTGGCGATGGCGCGATCAACGGTTTTACGGCTGACCGTTTTACCGTAGTTATCTGCCAGCAGTTTGCCCAGTTCGCTGGCTTTCACTTCCTGGTTCATACGCACCATGGTGCCAAAATAGGCATCCGGGTCAAAACCAAAGCATACGCCATGCTTGGCATATTCATAGCGTTCCAGACAAGAATTACCGCCCGCGCCGGGCATCACGCCACTCAGTTTGGCGGCGGATTCCAGCGACAGGCCGGTTTCTGCTGCCGCACATTTGCGGCTGCCTTTGGCCTCGGGCATGTTGGGAAGGGGACGCGTAGCGCAGCCAAAGCGCATCCAGCGGCGGTCGTCCACGCCGCGCGCAGAGATGGATTTTGGCAGGCTCGGCCAGAGGCCGTGAACCGTCAGGAAATCGGTTTTGGTTTTGCTCTCTTTTTGCAGACGACACTCATCAGGTTCGTTGCGATCGCGCTCGTGCATGCTCTGGCAAAATCCTGTTTGCCACGACAGGGCAAGAACATAGCGATCGAAATCGGCGTACTGGGTGGCCTGAAGTGGGGCTGATTCTGCCGAGAAAGCACACAGCGCGAGAGCCGCCGCGCTGAATCGACTGACGATATCCTTCCTGAACATGTGAATTCCTGATGATTTAACGCAAATTAATTCCAGGAACTTATTAAAGCACAAAAAGCGCCCGCAGGCGCTTTTGAGAAGTGTGATGCTTAGCCTGCGATCGTGGCGGGAACCAGAATTTCGGTCGCGATAATCACAATCACCAGCCCCACCAGAACAGGAACGGAGGTGCGTTTCACCACTTCGAACGGAGAGATTTTCGCCATTCCCGCGACCGCCACAACCACCCCTGAAACCGGTGAAATAGTACGGCCCAGGTTAGACGCCTGCAGCATCGGAATAGAAAGGTACGCCGGGTTAATGCCGGAAGAGTGCGCCAGTTTTGGAATCATCTCCACGAATGCATAGAACGGGGCGTTACCGGACCCGGTGGTCATCGCCGCCAGCATGGTGAGGATCACCAGCACCAGCATCAAAATGATGCTTGCGGAACCAAACGAGGTGGCGATAGAGATCAGGCTCTGAATAAAGCCGATGGTGCTCAGACCCTGGGCAAATACGCCCGCTGCAACCAGCAGCATCACCACGCTGGCGAAGGCATCCGCCATACCGCGATACGCCACTTCCAGACCGGAAAAGACCTTTTGCGTGTTAAAGCCGCGCACAAATTCCAGCACCGCTGCCAGCAACATACAGATCACCAGAATGGTAATGATGTGCAGCTGCGGGCCCCACTTGCCGTCAAAAATCAGTACGCCCACGATAGGGGTGAACGGCAGAATGGCGTAAAACGACGGGGCGGTGGTGGTGATTTCGCTGACGTCCAGCATCTCGTGGCTGATGTTTTCTTTTTTATCGAGATACTTCTGCCAGAAATAGTGAGCAACCGCCATGCCGATAATCGCGGCAATAGAAATCGGCAGCGTGGTTTTAAAGGCAAAATCAATCAGCGGCATTTCAGCGGCTTTGGCGGCCAGCACCACGTCGCCTGAGGTCGGGGAGAGAATAATGGCCGCGGGAGAGGCACAAATGGCCGCAGCGGCACCCCGGCTGATCCCGACGTTCACCATCACCGGGAACAGGGTAGCCATCAGTAATACGCCCAGACCGGTCGCAGACGACACCGCCAGAGACATCAGGCAGGCGACGAAATAGGCGGCAATCATCAGGATGTACGGGGAATTAATATATTGCAGCGGTTTGGAGGCCAGCTTCACCACCATATCGTTGGCGCCAATATGTGTCATATACGCCGCAAAACCACACAGCATCATAATCATCATGCCGAGATCGCCACCGCGACTCATCAGCAGGATTTTAATATATTCCACAATATCCGTAGCGGAATAACCGGTGCTCTCGGCGGAGGCGGGTAATACTTTATGGCCCATTAGCGCGCTAACAATCAGCAGTACCAAACCACCGACGAATAATACTCCGGTAGCGGAATAGCCTTTTATGATGTAGCGGGCGACGCCAACAATGACGACCACTCCCATGAGGAGTTCGATAAAGGTAAGCATGGTTTCCCCTGTTAATGCGCTCCCCAGAGAGCACGGAAAATCAAAAAAATGAAGGGTGAGAATGTGCCGAATTAATGGTCAGTCATTGATGACTAAAATCAATAAAACGACTACTAAAGGAGTAATCAACGATATTTTGCCATTAGTGTGCCATTTATGTCATCACAGTATTGACCGAATCAATCATTAACGGATGTCATCGGAATGATAACGTTTTGTTGAGGTTATTCGGTACTTTTACCCCGCAACGGATTAAGAACGTAAAACTGATTAAAATAACTTTAATTTCTGCGAAAGCTGTTCTTATACTCGCATTCCTTTTATGACCCGACGACGCGAATATGCACGCCAGCTGGACCTATCGCCTGCGCTTCCTTAAAAAGCATCTTTTGATGTTTTTGTTAGCCTTTGGCTGGCTGGTGATCCAGAGTCAGGTAGCGATTGCTTCGCATGATTGTTCGCTGGATCCGCGCGGTGAGACCGCCGCTCTCCAGCATATGGACATGAAGGCAAAACCGCTTTCCCACGATGTCGTCAGTGCATCCCCGCTGTGTGAAAAACATTGCGTGCCGGATCAGGTGCAAAAAGATCCAGCGCAACCGCATCTGGTGGCCTTACCCGCCGTCATGACGCTCGCCCTTAACACGCCGCAATGCAGCGAAATCGCGCATTCTGCATGGTCACTCACCCCGCCCGCCGTGGGGCCACCGGCAACGATCCGTTTTTGCCGGTTCCGGGAGTAGAAACCTGTTCATTCGTTGAATTGATTTTTTAATTTACGTTTAACAGGAGTTTTATCATGCGAGCTTTACGTGTTTTCGCGCTAATAGGCGTGCTGTTTTCCCTTTCTTCTTTTTCCGTTCAGGCCACCGAACCGTCTGCTACCGCACAGCGCTGGCAGGGGGAGGGACGCGTTCTGGAAATCTCACCACCCAAAATCATTCTTGAGCATCAGGCCATTCCCGAACTGAACTGGCCCGCGATGACCATGCCTTTCACCCTTGCGAATAGCGCTGAGACGACCTCGGTTAAGCCTGGCGATCGCGTCACGTTCACGCTTGAGCGGGCGGGCGACGGCTTTCAGATTCTCTCTCTGACGCCGCTGCACTAAGCGAGGACATCATGAAAAAAACAACACTGAGCATCTGGCTCGGTGGGGTGTTGCTCGGCTTGTTAAGCTCCGCCGCTCAGGCGGAGCCATGGACGCTGGCGCAAACCCTTACCGTGGCCCAACGCTATTCTGCCGAACTTTCCGCCAGTCGTAACGAAGCGCAGGCGCTGGATGCGATGGCGGAATCCGCAACTCAACTTCCCGATCCCAAACTGAAATTCGGCATCGAAAACGTGCCGGTTCAGGGCAGTAACGACCAGCGATTTACCCGCGAAGGCATGACCATGCAGCGTATTGGCATCATGCAGAGTTATGTGAGTGCCGAAAAGCGCGAGCGTAAATCGCAGACTTTGCAGGCTCAGGCCCGTAGCGTGGTGGCGAAGTCTGCGACCGTTCGCGCCGCGCTTCAGCGAGATACCGCGCAGGCGTGGCTCGATTTAGCGCTTGCTCAGCAGGCACTGACAACGGCTCACAAACGCGTAAGCGAAACTGAGCGCCAGCAGGGCGTGCAGAAGGCGAGCGTAGCGGCAGGCAGCACCACGCCCGACAGCGTGTTGTCGCTCCAGATGACGCTGAGCGCGATGCGTGACAGCGTGACGCTGGCGAACCGGGATGTGCAGTTGGCGCAAAGCCGTCTGTTTCAGTTGACCGGCCAGGCGATAACCGAGGTGCAAGGCCCGTTGCCGCGCTATCAGCGGTTACCGGCGGATGAAAAAACGCTGGCCGACGCGATTGTCCGGCATCCTGAAGTTGAGGCCGCGCTGCGCGAGTCAGAAACGGCGAAAGCCCGCTCGGCACAGTCGGCTGTTGCAGCTATTCCCGACGTGGATGTGGAAGTGTTCTATTCCCATCGCGCCGAAGGGTATGACGATATGGCCGGGGTCATGTTTACCGTCGATCTGCCGCTGTTTCAGTCGCGTCGACAGGATAAAGATTATGCCGCTGACGTGTCGCGCTCGATGCAGGCGGTGGATCAGCTGACGTTGATTCAACGTGAACATCTGGCCCAGGTGCAGTCGCTGGTGGCGCAGTATCAGGCTGCGCAAACGCTGTGGTTACGCCAGCGCGATGGCATTTTACCGTTGCAGTCCGCGCGGCTGAACGTGCTCGCCGCTCAGTACCGCTCCGGACAGTCGGCGCTGTCCGCGTTGCTCGAGGCGCGTCGCAGCGTGCTGGATACCGAACTGGCCGTAAATCAGGCCGAGCGTGAAATGGCGCGAACCTGGGCAGCGATTCAATGGCTGATCCCACAGGAAATCACACAATGAAAACAACAACGTTAACCGCTGTGGCGCTCGCCGTACTGCTTGCTGCTGGCGGGGGATATTTTTTTGGGCAGCGCCAGTCGCATACCGCACCTGAAATTGTGAAAAAGGCGGAGCGCAACGTGCTCTATTGGTACGACCCGATGATGCCCGGCCAGCGTTTTGATAAGCCGGGTAAATCCCCGTTTATGGACATGGAGTTGGTGGCGCGTTATGCCGACGAAGAGAAAGCGGCGACGGGCGTGGGAGTGAGCGCTCAACAGCAGCAAAATCTCGGGATGAAAACCGCCAAAGTGCAGATGCGTCAGCTTACGCAGCCGTTTACGGCATTTGCGACCGTGTCTCTCAATGAGAGAACGCTCACGACGCTCCCTGCGCCTACCGCCGGCGTGATTGCAAAACTGTACGTGCGTGCCGAGCAACAGCAGGTCAAGGCCGGTGACGCGCTGGCAGAGATCTGGGTTCCGCAGTGGACGACCGCGCAGCAGGAGTTTCTGGCCGTCCGTCAGCTTGGCGATGCGATGTTAACCCGCGCCGCGCGGGAGAGGCTGGCGCTCCAGTTTATGCCGGAAGAGACGATTCGCGCGCTGGAGCGCAGTGGAAAACCGCAAACCCGATTAACCCTGAGGTCGGAACAATCAGGGTATGTGGCAAAGCTGAACGTCCGGGAGGGCGCGCAGGTGGCGGCTACTGCACCGGTGTTTGATATGGCGTCGTTGGACAGCGTCTGGCTGGTGGTCGATTACCCGCAAACGCAGGCGCAAGCGCTCACGGTGGGCAGCGAAATGATTGCGACGTCAGAAAGCTTTCCAGGCCAGCGCTTTCACGGCACCGTCAGCGAGCTGTTGCCGCAGATGGATACTGCCACGCGTACCCTCAAGGCTCGAATTGTGATGGACAATCCGCAACACACGCTCAAGCCGGGGATGTTCCTGAACGTCGTTCGCGCAGAGCAAAAACCGGGGGCGTCGGTGCTGGCGGTACCGGAGGAGTCGGTGATTAATAGCGGGGAATCGCAGCGTTTACTGCTGGCAACCGGCGAGGGCTTTTTCCATCCGGTGAATGTCACAACGGGCGTGAGCGCCGATGGCTGGACGGAGATTGTCTCTGGGGTGCAGGCGGGTGACACCGTGGTGACGTCGGGGCAATTCCTGATCGACTCGGAAGCCAGTCTGCGTAGCGCCCTGCCGGAGGTGACAAAATGATCGCCGCCGTCATTCGCGCTTCGTTACGTAACCGTCTGCTGGTGATTCTGGCGGCCTGTGTGATGGCGGGCTGGGGCTGGTGGGCGGTGCAACGCGCACCGCTGGATGCATTACCCGACCTGTCGGATGTGCAAGTTATCGTCAAAGCCAGTTATCCGGGCAAAGCACCGCAGGTGATTGAGGATCAGGTGACCTGGCCGCTGACCACGTCGATGCTGTCGGTGCCTGGCGCCAAAACCGTGCGAGGTTTTTCGATGTTTGGCGATGCCTATGTGTATGTGCTGTTTGAAGATGGCACGGATCTCTACTGGGCGCGCTCACGGGTGCTGGAGTATTTAAGCCAGGTGCAGTCGCAATTACCGGCGGGGGTGAAAGCCTCTCTGGGACCGGATGCGACGGGCGTGGGCTGGATCTATGAGTACGCGCTCGTCGATCGCACGGGCAAACACAGCCTTGCCGATTTACGCGCACTTCAGGACTGGACGCTCAAGTTTGAGCTGAAGACGGTGCCGAATGTCTCGGAAATTGCCAGCATCGGCGGAATGGTGCGCCAGTATCAGATTGTGGTCGCTCCCGAGAAAATGCGCGCGCTGAATATTACGCACGGGCAGATCGTGAGCGCGGTACAGGCGGCAAACAAGGAGAGCGGCGGCGCGTTGCTGGAGAAGGGTGAAGCGGAATATATGGTGCGTACCACCGGTTATCTGCGCACGCTGGATGATTTCAGGAACGTGGTGATCGCCACGCGCGACGGGATCCCTGTCTTGTTAAAAGACGTGGCGACGGTCGGCCTGGGGCCGGAAATCCGTCGGGGTGTGGCGGAGCTTAACGGTGAGGGCGAAGTTGTGGGCGGCGTGGTGGTGATGCGTTACGGGCAGAACGCGCTTGAAACGCTTCACGCCGTGAAGGAAAAGCTCAGTGCGCTGCAAAAAACGCTGCCAGAAGGGGTGGAGATTGTCCCGGTCTACGACCGATCGAAGCTGATTGAGGAGTCGGTCAAAACGCTCACCCATAAGTTGCTGGAGGAGTTTGCCGTCGTCGTTTTGGTGTGTGCGCTGTTCCTCTTTCACTTCCGTTCGGCGCTGGTGGCGATCGTTTCCTTGCCATTAGGAATTTTGGGCGCGTTTGTCGTGATGCACTATCAGGGCATCAACGCCAATATTATGTCGCTGGGCGGGATTGCCATTGCCATCGGGGCGATGGTGGATGCCGCGATCGTGATGATCGAAAACATGCACAAAGTGCTGGAGCAGTGGCGTCATACTCACCCTGCTGAAGAACCGACATCAGCGGACTATTGGCGTCTGGCGGAGCGCGCGGCGGTAGAAGTGGGACCTGCGCTGTTTTGCAGTCTGCTGATTATTACGCTGTCGTTTATTCCGGTATTTTCCCTTGAAGCCCAGGAAGGGCGGATGTTTTCACCACTGGCCTTTACTAAAACGTGGGCGATGGCCATGGCCGCGGGGCTTGGCATTACGCTCATTCCAGTGCTGATGGGCTATTTTATCCGGGGCAAAATCCCTGATGAAAAAGCCAACCCGATTAACCGTTTTTTGATTCGGCTTTATGAACCGCTGCTGGATAAAGTGTTGGCGTTTCCAAAAACCACGCTGACGCTGGCATTGCTGCTTTTACTGGTGACGCTGTGGCCGCTGAGTCGTCTTGGCAGTGAATTTATGCCCCCGCTGGACGAGGGCGATCTGCTGTATATGCCGTCCACGCTGCCGGGAATCTCGGCGCGCGAAGCCAGCCGTTTGCTGCAACAAACGGATCGGTTAATTAAAAGCGTGCCGGAAGTGGCGAGCGTGTTTGGTAAAGCTGGACGGGCGGACTCAGCGACCGATCCTGCGCCGCTCACAATGCTGGAAACAACGATCCACTTTACACCGCGCGATCAATGGCGGCCGGGAATGACGCCAGCAAAATTGGTCGAAGAACTAGACAAAGTCGTCTCAATACCGGGGATCGCGAACGTGTGGGTACCGCCGATTCGCAATCGCCTCGATATGCTGGCGACGGGCATTAAAAGTCCGGTGGGGATTAAGGTGAACGGCAGCAATATTGCCGATATTGAACGCGTTGCTGCACAGATTGAACAGATTGTGAAACAGGTGCCAGGCGTGACGTCCGCGCTGGCGGAACGGCTGGCGGGTGGGCGCTACGTGGATATCCGTATCGACAGGCAAAAAGCCGCACGGTATGGCGTGTCGGTTGATGAACTTCAAGGGATGGTCTCCACTTTGATTGGCGGTGACAATATCGGTGAAGTCCTTCAGGGCCGAGAGCGTTACCCCATCAATGTGCGCTATCCCCGCGACGTTCGCGATAGTGTCGATAAGCTCCAGATGTTACCTGTTATCACCGCGAATGGGAGCCAGATTGCACTAGGTGAACTGGCGGATATCGTCGTCACTCAAGGTCCGCCGATGCTGAAAAGTGAAAATGCGCGGCTCTCAAACTGGATTTATGTGGATCTGCGTGGACGCGACTTAAAGTCAGCGGTAATTGAGATGCAGCAGCGGGTCGCGGAGAACGTCACGCTGCCGCAGGGCGTCTCGCTATCGTGGTCCGGGCAATTTGAATATCTGGAGCGTGCCACAGAGAAACTGAAAATAGTGCTCCCAATAACCTTAATGATTATCTTTATTCTTTTGTGGCTGACCTTTAAACGCATTTCGGATGTCTTATTAATAATGGGGACATTACCCTTTGCGCTTATCGGCGGCGTGTGGTTGCTTTGGCTGCTGGGATATAATCTTTCCGTTGCGGGTGCCGTCGGCTTTATAGCCCTTGCCGGTGTTGCTGCCGAGTTTGGCGTTATTATGGTGCTGTATCTTAATCAGGCGCTTGATAAATATCGTCAGCAAGAACCTGATGGTGGAAACAGCATGTTAATGCGCGCGATCCATGAAGGCGCAGTCCTTCGCGTTCGTCCCAAGGTGATGACCGTTGCGACGATTATGGCGGGGTTACTGCCGATTATGTGGGGCGGAGGCAGCGGTTCCGAGGTCATGCAGCGCATCGCTGCGCCGATGATAGGGGGGATGGTCACTGCGCCATTATTGTCGATGTTAGTTATTCCCGCATTGTATAAATTGTTGCATAAACGTTAGGTAATGTATGCGCCTTGCTTATTTCAAGGCGCATCGTTGCGTTCTGTAGGACTATTCCCATTTTGTAACTTAATAATTCGGATTTTCTCCAATGTCGTTATGGTTTCATTCAATTAAAGTTTGTTAAAATTCTGCCGAATACTAAAAATGGTAAATGTATTGTGACGGTAAAAAATAATATTTATGTGTTTGTGTTGTTTATTTTTGCACAGCTTGCGCTTTTGACTTCGGCAGTCGCGGATGAGACTACATCGCATAAAGGGGGGTTCTCGACCTTCATCGACAACGTAACGCAGACATGGAATGAGCCAGAGCATTACGATCTGTATGTGCCGGCTATAACGTGGCATGCCCGTTTTGCGTACGACAAAGAGAAAACGGACCGTTACAACGAGCGCCCATGGGGTTCGGGTTTTGGTCAGTCACGCTGGGACGACAAAGGCAACTGGCACGGTTTGTATCTGATGGCGTTTAAAGATTCCTATAACAAATGGGAACCTATCGGCGGCTATGGCTGGGAGAAAACCTGGCGTCCGCTGGCAGATGATAATTTCCATTTGGGTCTGGGGTACACGGCAGGCTTTACGGCGCGTGATAACTGGAAATACATCCCCATCCCGGTGCTGTTACCACTGGCGTCAATCGGCTACGGCCCGGCGACCTTCCAGATGACCTACATTCCTGGAACGTATAACAACGGAAACGTGTATTTCGCCTGGATGCGCTTCCAGTTTTAACTGAAAATTGTCCGCAAATTGGTGTAAAAACAGACCAGTTTTGAGGGGATTAAGGACAAATCGCCAGTCGATAAAATTAACGCGACTTTTGTCACTTTTTAGCAAAGAACCTCTGGACAAAACGCGTCACAATTGTTGTACTGATACCCGACACAGCATTTGTGTCCATTTTTCATGCAAAGGTAATTTTGATGTCTAAGATTAAAGGTAACGTTAAGTGGTTTAATGAATCCAAAGGATTCGGTTTCATTACTCCGGAAGATGGCAGCAAAGATGTGTTCGTTCACTTCTCTGCAATCCAGACTAATGGTTTCAAAACCCTGGCTGAAGGCCAGCGCGTTGAGTTCGAAATCACTAACGGTGCCAAAGGTCCTTCTGCTGCTAACGTAACTGCTCTGTAATTCAGACAGGTCAGCAAGAACTTCAAAACCCGCTCAATGAGCGGGTTTTTTTTGCGTGGAATCAGCTAAATAAATATAATCTAAGAAAACTGGCGACGATCGCTACGCTCAGTAATACCATTCCCGCGCTCATTAAATTCTCTTTCATGCCATCACCCTCAATCAGTATTGCGACAAGAGTGACAGAGAAAAATTAAGCCAACATTAACGCCAGGGTGTTTACTGCGCGCTTACGGCAGAAAATAACCAAAATGCGAGCGCGGTCATCGCGAACGATCCCAGCATATTGACGGCAATGTTACCCAGCGCCCAGTTTATGCGCCCATCCTGCAACAGAAAGACCACTTCGGCAGAAAAGGTTGAAAAGGTCGTCAGCCCTCCGCAGAATCCAGTGGTAACCAGCAGTTTCCACATCGGGTCAATGTGAGTCATTCGGTTAAACCATGCCAGCCCCATCCCAATGATAAAGGCACCTATCAGGTTCGCGGTAAGCGTCCCCAATGGAATGACCTGGTGCATAGGGTTAAAGCGCATGCTGAGAAACCATCGCGCAACGCTACCTGTGCCACCACCAATAAAAACCGCTAAAAGGAGTTGTAACACGCTCAAATCCTGCTATTTGATGTAGTAAGGGCCAAGTGTAGCGCTGATTAACGTTGGAGATAAATATGATTGTTGCTGTTGGACAGTTCGCTGTAACGGCTGACTGGCATGAAAATGCGCGTCTCTGTGTCGAATTGATGGCGCAATCGGCGAGACAGGGCGCTGCATTGCTGGTGCTGCCCGAAGCGCTTTTGGCGCGGGATGATAACGATCCTGACCTTTCCGTTAAGTCTGCGCAGCCGCTCGACGGCGGCTTTTTGACGCTTTTACTGGCAGAGAGTAAAAGTAACCGACTCACCACTATATTAACGGTCCACGTCCCGACGATTCAGGGCAGAGCCGAAAACACGCTTGTCGTTTTGCGTGAAGGGAAAATCATTGCGCACTATGCAAAACTCCATCTCTACGATGCGTTCAACGTTCAGGAATCCCGGCTGGTTGACCCCGGGAATCAAGTTCCGCCGCTGATTGAGATCGACGGCATCCGGTTTGGATTGATGACCTGCTACGATTTACGTTTCCCGGAGATGGCGCTGAGTCTTGCAATAGCTGGGGCCGACGCGCTGGTTCTGCCCGCAGCATGGGTGAAAGGCCCGCTTAAAGAGCATCATTGGGCAACATTGCTCACCGCGCGGGCGCTGGATACCACATGCTATGTGGTGGCGTCAGGCGAGTGCGGCAATAAAAATATCGGGCAAAGCCGTGTTGTCGATCCGCTCGGGGTGACTATCGCGGCGGCAGGTGAGTCGCCCGCGCTCCTGATGGCAGAGATTGACCGCGCGCGAATCGCGCTTGCCCGTCGACAATTACCGGTGCTACGCAACAGACGGTTTGCGCCACCGCAATTATTATGACGTTTTTTTCATCAGTGCTTGATTCACCTTGTTACAGATTGCTATTGTGTCCGCGCGTCGAATGTCCGTTAATAAGATCAGGTTTTTGGCGCTGTATGCAGCCTGTTTTCAGTGAAAGAAGGTATCTATGGGTGAGATTAGTATTACCAAACTGCTGGTGGTCGCGGCGCTGGTTGTTCTGCTGTTTGGTACCAAGAAGTTACGTACGCTGGGCGGAGACCTGGGTACGGCCATTAAAGGCTTCAAAAAAGCGATGAACGATGACGATGCTAATGCGAAGAAAACCGCAGAGGGCGACGTTACGGCTGAAAAGCTCTCGCATAAAGAGTAATGGCAATATCTTTCCAGGTGTTCGGAAAGAAAAAAACCGGCTTATAAGCCGGTTTTTTTATGGGTAAAGTGTAATAACGTGTTACTTCACTTCTTCGCCTTTCGCCTGCATATCTGCATGGTAAGATGAGCGAACAAACGGGCCGCAGGCTGCATGGGTAAAGCCCATCGCCATCGCTTCGGCTTTCATTTCATCAAACTCATCCGGGCTAACATAACGCTGTACCGGCAAGTGGTGGCGGCTTGGCTGCAGATACTGACCCAGGGTCAGCATGGTTACGCCATGGCGACGCAGATCGCGCATCACTTCAATAATTTCGGCATTGGTTTCGCCAAGACCCACCATCAGACCTGATTTAGTCGGGATATGCGGATGTGCTTCTTTAAAGCGCTCCAGAAGCTTCAGAGACCAGTTGTAGTCTGCACCCGGTCGCACTTGACGATAAACACGTGGAACGTTTTCCAGGTTGTGGTTAAACACATCTGGAGGCGTCGCGGTGAGGATCTCCAGCGCGCGATCCATACGACCACGGAAATCAGGGACCAGGGTTTCAATCTTGATGCTTGGGCTCTTCTCGCGAATGGCACTAATACAATCTGCAAAGTGCTGTGCGCCACCATCACGGAGATCGTCACGGTCAACGGAGGTAATCACCACGTAGCGAAGCGCCATGTCAGCAATGGTCTGAGCCAGCTTAAGCGGTTCGTTGGCGTCAGGTGCGACTGGACGACCATGAGCCACATCGCAGAACGGGCAGCGACGGGTGCAAATAGCCCCCAGAATCATAAAGGTGGCGGTACCGTGGTTGAAACATTCCGCAAGGTTAGGGCAAGAGGCTTCTTCACAGACAGAGTGAAGGCCGTTCTTACGCATCGCCGCTTTGATACCCTGAATGCGTGACGAGTCAGCCGGAAGTTTGATTTTCATCCATTCCGGTTTTCTTAACAGCGCTTCGCGCTCCGTAACCACGTTTTTAACCGGGATAAGGGCCATTTTATCGGCGTCGCGGTACTTAACACCGCGTTCCATCACAATGGGTTTACTCATAGCGTGCGTGTTCCAGTTGCGAAATCGAGGGAAAGCGTTTCAATTCAAGGGAATGTTGTATTTATCAACTATTTTTGAACGAACGACAGGCAGTATACCATTGATAAGGACGATAAAGCAGCCTGTGAGGTCGCCAAATTGTAAAATAGTTGTTGTTTTGTGCTTTTGCCCCTGTTGGGGCAGCACGTGTGTTGGGCTGATCCTCAAAATGCCTGGCGGACAATGTTGATAACATTTTCCAGCACCGGATCGCGAAGGCTGAGTTTGTTGTAATGCAGTGAGATCTCGATGGATTCCGCATTCAGGGGAGCGAAAGGTATTTGCTCAAGCGGCCAACAGTGACGCAGCAGATTGTACAGTCGCGCAGGCATAATTGTGATCAAATCACTGCTGCCAATCAGCGCGGCAATCGTGAACATATTGTAACTGCTAAAGTTAACCTGGCGATCGGGGAAGAGATCGTTAATACGCTGGCGAAGATGATTTAGATTGTGTCCCTCATTCATGAATAAAGCGTATTCATAGTCGCGCAAATTTTCCATTGTTGCGGTCTGGCTCAGAGCAGGATGATTTTTGCGGCACACCAGCAGTAGTCCATCGGCATAAAGGACGCTGTGCGCCAGGGCGCGCGAGCCGAAAGAGTTACTGTCGATGATCAGGTCTGTCTGGAACTGAGCAAGCTGAGTCTCGGTGTCATTAACCTGGATATTCCGCAGCAATAACTGCGGCGCTTCACGTTTCACTGCCTGATAAATCGTGGGTAAGACCAGCGCGCCTACCGAAGGGGAGGTGCCAATGGTAATGGTCCGTTGCTTGTCATAACTTCCGGTCAGATCCAGCGCACCGAGAATCGACTCTAGCCCCTGGCTAATGTACTCATGCAGGTGAGTGGCATACGCAGTAGGTGTGACTCCCTGGCCCTTACGAATAAAAAGGGGATCAGGAAAAATGGCTCGCAATTTTTGAATGGACTGACTAATTGCCGACGGGGTGAGATTAAGAATTTTCGCAGCATTAACGATACCCTTATGGACATATACTGCCTCAAAGATCGTTAATAAATTGAGGTCAATATTGCGTAAAGTCCGAAAAACTTGCGGCTTGTCTTGTCCACCAGGATCAATCAGTCGTTTAGCTGGTAAATTATTATAATCCACGCTGTCACTCCGTATTCATTCACAATATGAATGATAGTTGAATTTATATATTATGCTTACAGTGATTTTTTGAAGTGTTTTGTGGATTTCACTTTTCTATCAAAATCAATCAGTTGAGAAATTCCTGATCAAATGATGACCATTTATTCAGTAAATATTCATTTACTGAATAAAAAAAGATGAAATTAGTTCCACTCGCTCAAGCGCTTCGAAAATATAGAATCTGCGGATTATTGTAAAGCTGAAAAGCGGTAAATACGCGATGGCCTGCGAAATAAAGAGGCCATCATGTATAATATATTAAGCTGTAATATATTCGTGCGGGGGATTGTTTAGCAGTGCTAAAAGCTTAGTCACCAGGACTGGGCCAATAATACCCGGTGTGACGTTTTCTACCCACTGGTGCATTTGGGTCATTTCCATTCCGGCGTAACCGCAGGGATTGATGCGCAGGAAGGGGGAAAGATCCATGTTGATATTGAGCGCAAGCCCATGAAACGAACACCCTTTTCGGATGCGCAAACCCAGCGAGCAGATCTTCATCTCACCGACATACACCCCAGGCGCATCGGCACGTGGATGAGCGTCAATATCATACTCTGCCAATGTATCGACCACGGTTTGTTCCAGCAATGTGACCAATTCGCGGACACCCAGCTTTCGTCGCTTCAGATTCAGGAGAACGTACATCACCTGCTGACCAGGCCCGTGATAGGTCACTTGCCCGCCGCGGTCACTTTGGATAACAGGAATGTCACCTGGAACCAATACGTGCTCTGCTTTTCCAGCCTGGCCTTGCGTGAAAACGGGGGGATGCTCGACCAGCCAGATTTCGTCTGGCGTGAGGTCATCGCGAGAATCGGTGAAATCATGCATGGCCTGAGAGACTGGCTCATAGGGTTGCAGCCCAAGGTGGCGGACAAGAATTTTATCCTGATACAAAACAGCAACTCCGGGGATGTGGCAACAAAAGGGTGTGGGGAGTATATCACAGAGGGCAAAGTGGGTTACCCGGCAAAGCGGGTAACCACGGGGATTACAGCACCATACGAACGATATCGATATTACCCAACTCTTCGTACAGGGTCTCAACTTGCTCAATATGCGTAGCAGTGATGGTGATTGAGACGGAATGGTAGTTGCCTTTGCTGCTCGGTTTTACCGTCGGAGAGTAGTCACCTGGCGCATGGCGCTGTACCACTTCAACCACCTGGTCAACCAGCTCCGGCAATGCCTGACCCATTACTTTGTAAGTAAATGAGGTTGGGAATTCAAGCAGTTCGTTAAGTTTGGTTTTCATGTCAGCTCCGGCAGTACATCAAAAATAATAACTCCCACGACGGGTGGGAGTTATCTGGATACCTAGTATATGGGGATGGAAATCACACTTTCAAGTGTTCAATTATTAACCAAACCAGTGGTGGAACATCAATTTAATGTAATCAATGATTTTGCCGAAGAAATTGCCTTCAGGAATTTCGTCAAGCACAACCAGAGGGCGCTGATCGATGGTTTTTCCATCCAGCTGGAAGTTGATAGTGCCAACAACCTGGTTTTTCTTCAGTGGCGCATGCAGTTCACTGGTGTTGAGCACGTAGCTGGCTTTCAGGTCTTTCATACGGCCACGAGGGATCGTCAGGTACAGATCTTTATCAACACCCAGTGACGCACGGTCGTTGTCGCCAAACCACACGGGCTCTGAAGCAAACTCTTTACCGGCTTTCAGTGGGTTTACGGTTTCGAAGAAACGGAAGCCCCAGGTCAGCAGTTTTTTGCTTTCGGTTTCGCGCCCTTTAAAGGTTCGACCACCCATCACGGCGGAGATCAAACGCATCTGACCTTCGGTGGCAGACGCAACCAGGTTATAGCCGGCTTTGTCCGTATGGCCCGTTTTGATGCCATCAACCTTCAGGCTGTTATCCCACAGTAAGCCGTTGCGGTTGGTCTGACGGATGCCGTTAAAGGTAAATTCTTTTTCTTTATAGATGGTGTATTCGTTGGGAACGTCACGAATAAGTGCCTGACCAATCAGCGCCATGTCACGCGCAGAACTGTACTGACCTTCAGCGTCCAGTCCATGAACGGTCTGGAAGTGGCTGTTTTTCAGACCCAGCGCGGAAACGTAGCTGTTCATCAAGCCAACGAACGCATCCTGGCTGCCTGCCGCAAAATCGGCCATCGCAACACAGGCATCGTTACCCGATTGCAGGTTGATACCACGGATCAGCTGCGATACGGGAACCTGCATGCCTGGTTTCAGGAACATCAGGGAAGAGCCTTTGAACACCGGGTTACCGGTAGCCCATGCATCGTTGCCCACGGTGACCAGATCAGTCTCTTTGAACTTGCCCGCTTTCATGGCCTGACCGATGACATAGCTGGTCATCATCTTGGTGAGGCTAGCCGGGTCACGGCGCGAATCCGCGTTCATTTCCGCCAGCACTTTGCCAGAGTTGTAGTCGATCAGGATGTAAGATTCCGCGTCGATTTGCGGAACGCCAGGGATCATGGTCTTGATATTCAGGTCATCAGCGTGAGCAACTGACAGCGTTGCTGCGCAAAGGGCCGTGGTCAGCGCCATGCGCTGCAAAAAACGAGCGGAGAAAGTGGTCTTCATGGTCAGAACAACGACATCCGTGATGGAATTAAAAAAAGTGCCTTACTATAGCAAAAGCTATACAGGCAGGCATCCGACTTTCAGCACGAGTTTGTGAACGTTGGTTACACAAGCTGACAATTCGGATACCGCCGATTAATTAGTTTGCAACAGCGATAAACGACTGTAATTGCGCTTCGCTTTGCAGGCGTTGCTGTAACGCGCTGGCCTGTGACTTGCTGGCGAATGGGCCCATCTGGATACGCCAGACGGCGCCGTTCTGCACGACACGACCCGGAACGTCGAACTGTTGCGTCAGACGTTGTTGATACTGCTGCGCACGTGCCTGATCGCTCACCGCGCCGACCTGAACCACAAATCCACCTGCAGTAGATGCTGCGGCTGGGGCAGGGGTTGCCGTATTCTGTGCAGCGACCGGCGCCACGACGGGAGCTGGCTGCGCGGCAGGTGTCGCAACGACCGGTGCAGGCGTAGGTTCGCTGCCTTCCAGAACACCCGTCGCGAGCGTGGTCGGTGCACCCAGGAAACCGCTGCTGCTTACAGGGGCGCCAGTCGTATCGTCACTTTTCAGCGTATCGTTGCTGATCGCGCGTACGTCACCCTGAGGCTGCATTGGCTCGGGAGCAGAAGAAGCGCCGCCCATACCCCCGCTTAAATCCGGGCGTGAGGGCAGGGCATAAGTCTGTTTCGCGACGGTGGTACACACCGTGCCAGGGCCGGAGAGCGTCCCGTCCTGCGCGACAATAATAGGATCGATACGGACTTTGGTATTGTTCGAGGTATTAAGACGGTCAGCCGCCGCGCGCGACAGCGAAATCACGCGGTCAGTGCCGTACGGTCCGCGGTCATTAATACGCACCACAATCATACGACCGTTGGCAAGGTTCGTGACGCGCACGTAGCTTGGGATAGGTAAGGTCGCATGCGCCGCGGTGATTTGCATGGGATCAAACGCTTCACCCGATGCGGTCTGGTTACTGCCTGGCTCTGCGTCATAAATCGCCGCAAAACCGGCCTGGCTGAAACGGGACGGATCCTGAACGATTTTATACCGCTTGCCGTCGCGCTCGTAATCCTGATTGGCGGTCGCATTCAGCGGCTCGTATACCGGATCGGCACCGCTGATTTCAACCACCGGAGCGTTACAAACCGCAGGCTGCGGCGGCGCTATGGTCGCCTGCTGTTGACCATCATCACTTGAACAGGCAGCAAGTAAACTTGCCGCGATGCAGACACCCAGCCACTGCTTGCGCATTGCAATCCCCTTATTTTTATACGCTCTTGGACAACATTTTTCTGTGGGTATGGATAGACATGACTATCCCGAACCCAGCCATCAAGACGATCAGTGCCGAGCCTCCGTAGCTCACCAGCGGGAGCGGCACGCCAACGACGGGCAGAATTCCACTCACCATACCAATATTTACGAAGACATAAACGAACAGAATCAACATCAACCCGCCGGCCATGACGCGCCCAAATGTGGTTTGCGCATGTGCGGCAATCCACAGGCCACGCATAATCAGCAGGAGGTATAATCCCAGCAAAATCAAAATGCCTACCAGACCCAGCTCTTCTGCCAGAACGGCGAAGATAAAGTCCGTGTGACGCTCCGGCAAGAATTCAAGCTGCGACTGCGTACCGTGTAGCCAGCCTTTGCCCCGCAATCCACCTGAACCAATGGCAATCTTAGACTGAATAATATGATAGCCCGCGCCGAGCGGATCGGTTTCCGGATCGAGCAACATCATGACACGCTGTCGCTGATAATCGTGCATCAGGAAGAACCACAGTATCGGTATAAAGGCGGCGATCAACACCACCGCGATGCCGATCAATCGCCAGCTCAACCCGGATAAGAACAGGACAAACAGACCAGATAATGCGACGAGAATCGACGTCCCGAGGTCTGGCTGCGCGGCTACCAGGAGCGTTGGCAGGAAAATCAGCACCAGCGCGATAGCGGTATTTTTTAGCGATGGCGGGCAGACGTCACGGTTGATAAAGCGGGCCACCATCAGCGGTACGGCGATTTTGGCAATTTCAGAGGGCTGGAAACGCACAATCCCCAAATCCAGCCAGCGCTGTGCCCCTTTTGATATCGCCCCGAACGCATCGACGGCGATCAGCAAAATGATACAGACAAAGTATAGATAGGGGGCCCAGCCTTCGTAAACGCGCGGCGGAATTTGTGCCATCACCACCATGATCACCAGACCCATCGCGATCTGGCCGATTTTGCGTTCCATCATGCCGATATCCTGACCGCTGGCACTCCAGATAACCAGGGCGCTGTACGTCAGCAATGCCAGTAGGATCAGTAACATCGCCGGGTCGATGTGGATTTTGTCCCACAGCGATTTTCTGTTCGGATTATCCGTCATGATTATTGGTCCTCCGCAGCAGTGGCGGCTGGGGTTTCAGCAGGTAGCTCGGTGTTGTTATCGCCCAGCATAATGTGGTCGAGGATTTGGCGCATGATTGTCCCGACAGCCGGGCCAGCACCACCGTTCTCGAGAATCATCGCTACCGCAACCTGCGGATTATCATAAGGTGCAAATGCCGTCATGAGCTTATGGTCACGCAGGCGTTCAGCAATTTTATGCGCGTTATACGTTTCGTTCGCCTTCAGGCCAAAGACCTGCGCGGTACCCGATTTCGCCGCCACTTTATACGGTGCGCCTGCAAAGTATTTATGTGCGGTGCCGTTCGGACGATTCGCTACGCCATACATGCCGTCTTTGGCAATTTCCCAGAAGCCGGAATGAATATCGCCCACCGGGGCTTCATGCGGTTGCGACCACGGCACTTGCTTCCCGTCTTCGATGGTGCTCATCAGCAGGTGCGGCACTTTTACCACGCCATCGTTAATGAGGATCATCATTGCTTTACTCATCTGAATCGGCGTAGCGGTCCAGTAACCCTGGCCGATGCCAACCGGAATGGTGTCGCCTTGATACCACGGTTTTTTAAAGCGTTTGAGCTTCCACTCACGCGTCGGCATGTTCCCTGAGCGCTCTTCCGACAGGTCAATACCGGTGTAATGACCGTAACCAAATTTGCTCATCCACGCAGAGAGGCGATCAATACCCAAATCATAAGCTACCTGGTAGAAGAAGGTATCCGCCGACTCTTCCAGAGATTTGGTGATATTGAGGTGACCGTGGCCCCATTTTTTCCAGTCGCGATAACGTTTTTCGGAGCCAGGCAGCTGCCACCAGCCAGGGTCAAACAGGCTGGTATTGCGGTTGATCACGCCTGCACTCAACGCCGAGACGGCGACGTAAGGCTTAACGGTGGACGCTGGCGGGTAGACGCCTTGTGTTGCACGGTTAATCAGTGGGGTATTTGGATCGTTCAGCAAGCCGGAGTATTCTTTGCTTGAGATGCCATCAACAAACAGATTGGGATCGTAGCTTGGCATAGAAACCAGAGCCAGAATCCCCCCGCTGCGCGGGTCGGTCACGACCACGGCGGCTCGACTGCCGGCCAGTAGCGTTTCAATATATTGCTGAAGCTTGAGATCGAGCGTCAGGTAGACGTCATGGCCTGCTTGCGGAGGCACTTCTTTGAGCTGACGGATAACGCGACCGCGGTTATTGACTTCAACCTCTTCATAGCCCGTCTGGCCGTGCAACACGTCTTCATAATAGCGTTCGATACCGAGCTTGCCGATATCGTGGGTTGCAGCGTAGTTTGCCAGCTTGCCGTCTTTATCGAGGCGCTCAACGTCTTTATCGTTAATCTTAGAAACGTAGCCAATGACGTGCGTCAGCGCCGAGCCGTAAGGATAATAGCGGCGCTTATAACCTTTAACCTCAACTCCCGGGAAGCGATACTGGTTCACCGCAAAGCGGGCAACCTGAACTTCCGTCAAATTGGTTTTGACCGGAATAGAGGTAAAACGGTGGGAACGTGCACGCTCTTTCTTGAAGGCCGCGATATCGTCATCGGTAAGATCGACTACGCCTTTCAGCGCATCCAGCGCGTCCTGCACATTATCCACTTTCTCCGGCATCATCTCGATTTGGTAGATGGTACGGTTTAACGCCAGCGGCGTGCCGTTGCGGTCGTAGATAATGCCGCGGCTAGGCGCGATAGGCACCAGCTTGATACGGTTTTCGTTGGAACGCGTTTGATAGTCGGTAAAGCGGACGATTTGCAGATTATAGAGGTTGGCGATCAGCACGCCAGTCAGCAGCAAAATCCCGATAAAGGCGACCAAAGCCCGGCGCACAAACAGCGCGGACTCAGCCGAATAGTCGCGAAAAGAATTCTGTAGTTTCATCCGCTGCTTAATTTGCCCTGGTCAATCATTACTCACGGTGATAAGGGTGGTTGGTAGTAATGCTCCACGCGCGGTAAAGGCTTTCCGCTACCAACACCCGGACAAGCGGATGGGGTAACGTAAGCGCGGAGAGGGACCAACTTTGTTCTGCGGCCGCTTTACAGGCGGAGGATAATCCTTCTGGCCCGCCAATCAGCAGACTGACGTCGCGGCCATCCAGCTTCCAGCGCTCCAGCTCTTGCGCCAGTTGCGGCGTATCCCAGGGTTTGCCCGGGATATCAAGGGTCACGATGCGGTTCTTGCCAGCGGCAGCCAGCATCAACTCACCCTCTTTATCGAGAATACGCTTGATATCTGCGTTTTTGCCGCGTTTTCCTGCTGGTATCTCTACCAGTTCGAACGGCATGTCTTTAGGAAAACGACGCAGATATTCAGTAAAACCCGTCTGTACCCAATCTGGCATTTTTGTGCCGACGGCTACCAGTTGCAACTTCACGCATCAACCCCAGAGCTTTTCCAGTTCATACAGACGACGGCTTTCGTCCTGCATGACATGGACAATCACATCGCCGAGGTCAACGACAACCCAGTCAGCAATGGCTTCGCCTTCCACACCCAGCGGCATAAGCCCTGCAGCGCGAGATTCCTGAACAACGTGGTCAGCAATAGAGGCAACGTGGCGAGTGGAAGTACCGGTGCAAATAATCATGCAGTCGGTGATACTGGAACGACCGTGAACGTCGATAGCGATGATGTCCTGACCTTTCAGGTCATCAATTTTGTCTATAACAAAATCCTGGAGTTCTTTACCCTGCAAGTTTTCCCCCTGGGTGAATGAAGTTGAGCAATGAGTGAGTAGCCTGGCAGTATACCTGAACTGACGGCTGTGTCGGGACAAATGTCACCAGACGGAATTTTTAAGGTGGGTATCATCCCATCCTCTGCCTGACAATGCATCGCCATTATTGTAAAACAATTTCTGTAAAGCTATGACTGGCAGAAGTCAGGCTGCGGAGGATATCAGCCTGGAAGGGGCTGTCAATGGCACGGCGTCGAATTAGCCGATTTTTCGCGCTTAGTCTGATGCATCTGTGCTTTTCTGATACAAACCTTGCTGGCGGATGTAGTCAAGCACGGAGGTGGGCAGCAGTTCATCGCAGGGTTGTGCGTTTTGCAACCGTTCACGTATCAACGTAGCAGAGATATCAAACCATGGCGTTTCGGCCAGATAAATTTTACCGGCAGGCAAAGTATGCAAATCTTCCACATTGTGCGTCAGATGCGCTTCAAGCCATGCCTGATACTGCTCGTCTTTCATCGTGAGGGGATAGCCTGGACGGCGGCAAACGATGAGATGGCTGTTTTGCAGAATCGTTTCATACTGATGCCAGGTCGGGAAGTTCAGCAATGAATCCTGACCGATGATGAATCCTAATGGCCGGGTGGGGCCTTGTTCCGCGCGCCACTCCATCAGAGTTTGCGAAGTGTAAGACGGCATATCCCGGCGCAGTTCCCGCTCGTCTAACTGAAAAAGGGGCTTATCTGCGATGGCCAGTTCCAGCATGTGTTTACGCTGTTCGCTTGTCGCTTCCGGCTGAGGACGGTGCGGCGGAACATTATTGGGCATGATAATAACGCGCTGCAGGCCAATCAGATTCGCCAGTATTTCAACCGGTTTCAAATGACCATAATGGACAGGATCGAATGTACCGCCAAAAAGTGCCTGTAAAGAGTTCATCTCAACCATCAATAAACACGTCTGCCAGCGCCTTATGACACAGCAGCAGCGAGAGGCTTTCCAGTTCGGCCCAAACCGACTGACCATAATCCTGCTTCAGCGTTAGCTCCGCACGGGTTAGAAGCTGTACTGCCTGACGGAGCTGCTCGTGGCTCAACCGGTTGACCGCTTCGGTGGTCATCGCCCGACGGTTTTGCCAGACACGGTGCTTATCAAAAAGCGCGCGTAATGGGGTGTTGGCCGACTGGCGTTTTAAGGTGTTAAGCAGTAACAACTCACGCTGGAGAGTGCGCAGCAAAATAACCGGTTCGCTTCCTTCCAGGCGCAGCTGCTGCAAAATGTGCAATGCGCGTTTACTTTTCGCCGCCAGCAGAGCATCGACCCAATGGAACGGGGTAAAGTGCGCGGCGTCGTTAACCGCTTGTTCAACACGGGGCAAGGTCAGTTTGCCATCTGGCCACAGCAACGACAGCCGATCCAGCGCTTGCGCGAGTGCCAGCAAGTTTCCCTCATAGCAATAACACAGCAGCTGATTAGCGGCGTCATCCAGCTGGAGATTCAGTTGTTTCGCCCGGACTGCAACCCATTTTGGCAGTTGCGCCTGTTCAGGCGTCTGGCATGTGACCTGAACGGAATGGGTTGCCAACTGGGTAAACCAGGCGGCATTTTCCTGTGCTTTGGTGAGCTTATTACCACGAACAATCAGGAGTAAATCAGCGTGCAGCAGACTCACCAGCGTTGCGAGCTGCTCGTTAATGGCCGCATTAGGACCATTTTCCGGTAGCTGAATCAGGAGCGTCTGGCGGGATGCAAAAAGGCTCATCGCCTGGCAAAGCGAAAAGATCGTCTGCCAGTCGGTGCTGTTATCAAGCTGGAAAGTATGGTGTTCGTCAAAGCCCTGTGAAGCAGCAGCCTGACGCACAGCATCCTGACTTTCCTGGAGCAAAAGCGGATCGTTTCCGAGTAACAGATACGCCGCGCGCAGCCCTTCGTTGAGCTGCGCGCGGAGTTGTTCAGGATACAACCGTAGCATTAGTTACCCAGCGTTCCGGTAACTTGCGGCGTGGTATCCAGTGGAACGGCGTGTTCCGTATCGGTGTCTTTTGACGCGACCTGGATGCTCGGCAGTTTGCGGATTAGCTGTTCCGCAGCCTTGTCGTACATTTCATTGATAATGATCTGCTGCTCGGCGTCTTTTGCCAGCGCAGTTTGTGGGTTATCAAAGAACGAACGATAGACCTTGGTGCTGATCGGGTAAATGTCGCGACCCGGGATCAGCACGGCAGCACTCACCGACATCACCATCTGATATTCCGCTGTACGGCCATCCTGGAAGATGGACGCGGTATCTTTGCTCAGTGAAGAGCTTAATACGCGGAATGATGGAATATCCTGGCGCAGCGTTCCTTTCTCGATAAGCTCAACGCCATTAAGACGCAGCTGGTTACGAATCGCACGGCTCAGCGGACCATTTGGGTCCCCCGAATCGAAGATCATCGTTTTCATTTGTTCAGGCACTGCAGTAGTGTTACGCAGATGCCAGCCACAACCTGCGGTGACAAGCACCGTCAGGGATAAGAGTAATGTTGCCAGTTGTCGCACGTTTCCTCCCGCGCTTAGCCAACGACCAGATTCAGCAGTTTACCGGGTACGTAGATCACTTTACGCACGGTAACGCCCTCAAGGTATTTCGCAACCAGATGTTCCTGGCCTGCGCGTTCACGAACCTGTTCTTCAGTTGCATCGACTGCAACGGTAATTTTACCGCGCACTTTACCGTTGACCTGAACCACAACCAGCATGGTGTTTTCAACCATTGCTGACTCATCAGCAACAGGCCACGGTGCGTTATCGATATCGCCTTCGCCTTTCAATTCCTGCCACAATGTGAAGCACGCATGTGGTGTGAACGGGTTCAGCATACGAACGACAGCCAACAGCGCTTCACGCATCAAGGCACGATCCTGCTCGCCTTCCAGCGGTGCTTTCGCCAGCTTGTTCATCAGTTCCATAATAGCCGCAATTGCGGTGTTGAAGGTCTGACGACGACCAATATCATCGGTTACTTTTGCGATAGTTTTGTGAACATCGCGACGCAGTGCCTGCTGATCTTCACTCAGCGTACCGACGTTCAGGGCGGGCGCTTCGCCCTGAGAAGTATGCTCGTAGACCAGTTTCCAGACGCGTTTCAGGAAGCGGTTCGCGCCTTCTACGCCTGATTCCTGCCATTCCAGCGTCATATCCGCCGGGGACGCAAACATCATGAAGAGACGCACGGTATCTGCACCGTAACGTTCAACCATCACCTGCGGGTCGATGCCGTTGTTTTTGGACTTGGACATCTTACTCATGCCGGTATACACCAGCTCATTGCCCGCCGCGTCTTTCGCTTTCACGATACGGCCTTTCTCGTCGCGCTCAACGATCGCATCAACCGGGGATACCCAGTTACGCTCGCCGTTCACGCCGACATAGTAAAACGCATCCGCGAGAACCATGCCCTGGCACAGCAGCTGTTTTGCTGGTTCATCAGAGTTAACCAGACCTGCGTCACGCATCAACTTATGGAAGAAGCGGAAGTAGAGCAGGTGCATGATGGCGTGTTCAATACCACCGATGTAAATATCAACCGGCAGCCAGTAGTTCGCTGCTTTGGAATCCAGCATACCTTCCTGATACTGCGGGCAGGTGTAGCGCGCGTAGTACCAGGATGACTCCATAAAGGTGTCGAACGTATCCGTTTCACGCAGCGCTGGCTGACCATTAACGGTGGTTTTCGCCCACTCCGGATCGGCTTTAATCGGGCTGCTGATCCCGTCCATGACCACGTCTTCCGGTAAAATAACCGGCAGTTGATCTTCTGGCGTTGGCAGCACGGTGCCATCTTCCAGCGTGACCATTGGAATCGGCGCACCCCAGTAACGCTGACGGGAAACACCCCAGTCGCGCAGACGATAGTTCACTTTTCGCTCACCGACGCCCAGGGAGGCCAGTTTATCCGCGATAGCGTTGAAGCCTTCTTCGAAGCTCAATCCGCTGAATTCACCAGAGTTAAACAGGGTGCCTTTTTCGGTCAGCGCCTGCTCAGACAGATCTGGTTCTGAACCGTCAGCCGCCAGGATAACCGGCTTGATGTTGAGGCCGTATTTGGTCGCAAACTCATAATCACGCTGATCGTGGCCCGGAACGGCCATAACTGCACCCGTGCCGTATTCCATCAGCACAAAGTTGGCTGCCCAAACGGGAACCGCTTCGCCGGTCAGTGGGTGAATGGCGTTGAAACCTGTCGCAACGCCTTTTTTCTCCATCGTCGCCATATCGGCTTCTGCCACTTTGGTATTGCGGCATTCGTCGATGAAAGCGGCCAGCGCTGGATTGTTCGCAGCAGCCTGCTGTGCCAGCGGATGACCCGCGGCAACGGCCAGGTAAGTCGCACCCATGAAGGTGTCGGGACGCGTGGTATACACCGTGAGCGTCTGATCGCTGTTTTCAACGTTGAAGGTGATTTCTACGCCTTCAGAGCGGCCAATCCAGTTGCGCTGCATCGTTTTAACGGTGTCTGGCCAGTGATCCAGATTATCGAGATCGCGCAGCAGTTCGTCAGCGTAAGCGGTGATTTTAATGAACCACTGTGGGATCTCTTTGCGCTCAACTTTGGTATCGCAGCGCCAGCAGCAGCCGTCGATAACCTGTTCGTTCGCGAGAACGGTCTGGTCGTTCGGGCACCAGTTCACCGCAGAGGTTTTCTTGTACACCAGGCCTTTTTTGTACAGCTCGGTGAAGAATTTTTGCTCCCAGCGGTAATACTCTGGGGTACAGGTCGCCAGCTCGCGGCTCCAGTCATAGCCGAAGCCCAGCATTTTGAGCTGGTTTTTCATGTAAGCGATGTTGTCGTAGGTCCACGGCGCAGGGGCCGTGTTGTTTTTCACTGCCGCGCCTTCAGCAGGCAGACCAAACGCATCCCAGCCAATCGGTTGCAGGACGTTTTTACCGAGCATACGCTGGTAGCGCGCGATCACATCACCGATGGTGTAGTTACGCACGTGGCCCATATGTAGTCGACCAGAAGGATAGGGAAGCATCGACAGGCAGTAATACTTCTCTTTGCTCTCGTCTTCAGTGACTTCGAAAGTACGCTTCTCGTCCCAGTGTTGCTGGACTTTTGTTTCTATCTCTTCCGGGCGGTATTGCTCTTGCATGGCAGCCAGTGGTCCTGTTCTCAATACAGCTACAAACGTAGCCAATGGATGGGGAATTTCAGATCCGCCTAGCATAGCCCAAACGTCCGCCTCAAAACAGCCTTTCCCAAAAAACGCGCTTGCAGGAATTTACGCAGAGTGTGGATGACCTGACACAGCGCTTCGCAAATAAGGTCTATCATTAGAGACAGTTACTTACCCGGGAGGCGAAATGATGAACAAGGTTGCTCAATATTACCGCGAACTGGTGGCCACACTGACGGAACGGCTGCGCAATGGAGAACGCGATATCGACGCGCTGGTCGAACAGGCTCGTGCGCGGGTCGTGCAAACGGGTGAATTAACGCGTACCGAAGTCGAAGAGGTAACGCGAGCCGTGCGGCGCGATCTGGAAGAGTTCGCGAGAAGCTACGAAGAGAGTCAGAATGAAATCACGGACAGCGTATTTATGCGCGTCATCAAAGAAAGTCTGTGGCAGGAGCTGGCGGATATTACCGATAAAACCCAGCTGGAGTGGCGCGAAGTTTTCCAGGATCTGAATCATCACGGCGTGTATCACAGTGGCGAAGTGGTGGGATTGGGTAATCTGGTGTGCGAGAACTGTCACTTCCACCTGGCGGTATACACGCCTGACGTGCTGCCGCGCTGCCCAAAATGTGGTCACGATCAGTTCCAGAGGCGACCGTTTGAGCCCTAGGTAGATGTACTCTCCCGCCGAAACGGAGAGAATGGGTGTTACCTCCCTCTCCCCGTGGAGAGGGGCAGGGTGAGGGCAAGAGACCGCACAAGGGAAAAGCAAAAAGGCAACGCCAGTTGCCTTTTTTAGTGTTTGCTCCCTCTTCCCGTGGGAGAGGGCATCAGAACGCACTAGTTGTAAAACGTCAGCCGCTCCGCGAGTAAATCCACAAAACCCTGTCTGTCGATATCGACCATCAGCGTGGTATTCGGTTTGTTACCGGTCAGCGAATAATAATCCACCACCGTCATCCCTTGCGTGTATTTCCCCTGCGTTTCCACGCCGACCCAGCGATCAACTGTGGTAAACAGCTCCGGTTTTAACAGCCAGGCAATCGTACATGGATCGTGTAACGGCGCGCCATGGAATCCCCATTTTTCCGCTTTGTGGTACTCCATAAAGAAGTCGAGCAATTCTGCCACGGTGGTCGCAACAGGGTTGCCAATCGCGCGGAAACGCTCAACGTCTGCTGCCATAATTTGCGCGCGATGGGTGACGTCAAGGCCTGCCATCACAACCGGTAAGCCGGACTGGAACACAATCTCAGCCGCTTCGGGATCGACAAAAATGTTAAATTCGGCGGCAGGCGTCCAGTTCCCTAACCCCATCGAACCACCCATGATCACAATACGCGCGATCTTACTGTGCAGTTCTGGGTGGCTATTGAGCAGTAGCGCCACGTTCGTTTGCGGGCCGGTTGCCACCAGCGTGACGGGGTCATCGCTTTCGCGCAGCACGTTGGCCATCAGCTCGACCGCTGTACACTCCTGGGGGTTGAAAGCCGGTTCTGGCAGTGCCGGGCCGTCAAGTCCGGTCTCGCCATGGACGTTATCAGCAATAATTAAATCACGCATCAGGGGCTTGCGCGCGCCACCCGCTACCGGAATATCGGTACGGTTAAGCAACGTCAACATGCGCAACACGTTACGCAACGTTTTGTCGGGCGTTTGATTTCCAGCGGAAGAGGTAACTGCTTTGAGAGCCAACTCCGGTGACGCGAGGGCAAGAACAAGTGCGATAGCGTCATCATGACCCGGATCGCAATCGAGAATAATAGGCAGTGCCATAGCGTTCTGTTCTCCATTCTGAGCGTGAGTTTGTGACAAGGTTAACGCCGCGATGTGATACAGACGAGAAAAAGAGAGGCAAAGCGTGAAGTCGTGCGCAATCCGAAGATTGCGCACGGTATTGATTAGTGCAGGATTTTTGCGAGGAAGTCTTTAGCGCGATCGGATTGCGGATTGGCAAAGAAATCTTCTTTCGGAGAATCTTCGACAATCTTGCCTTCATCCATAAAGATCACGCGATTCGCCACTTTACGGGCAAAGCCCATTTCGTGGGTCACCACCATCATGGTCATGCCTTCGTGAGCCAGCTCAACCATGACGTCCAGCACTTCGTTAATCATCTCTGGATCGAGTGCAGAAGTGGGTTCATCGAACAGCATGGCAATCGGGTCCATACACAGCGCGCGGGCGATAGCCACACGTTGCTGCTGACCGCCGGAAAGCTGCGCCGGGAACTTATTTGCATGGGCAGACAACCCGACACGTTCCAAAAGCTTTAACCCTTTTTCACGCGCGGCCGTTTTATCGCGCTTGAGCACTTTAATCTGTGCCAGCGTCAGGTTCTCAATAATCGACAGATGCGGGAACAGCTCAAAGTGCTGGAATACCATGCCGACATGAGAACGCAATTTCGCGAGGTCAGTGCTTTTGTCGTTCACCTTCGTGCCATCGACTGTAATCTCACCCTGCTGAACAGGTTCAAGGCCGTTAACGGTTTTGATAAGCGTAGATTTACCGGAACCTGACGGCCCGCAAACCACCACCACTTCGCCTTTTTTTACTTCCGTTGAGCAGTCGGTCAGCACCTGAAAGTGCCCATACCATTTTGAAACATTTTTCAGGGAAATCATTGCACTGTCCTTTTCTTCAGCCAGCTGACCAATAGCGATGCACTTAAACTAATTGCAAAATAAACCGCACCTGCAAACAGGATCATCTCCACCTGCGTACCGTCACGCTCACCGATTGTGGAGGCTGTACGGAAGAAGTCCGCAAGACTCAGCACATACACAAGCGACGTATCCTGGAAGAGGACAATACCCTGCGTGAGCAGCAGTGGAACCATGGCGCGAAACGCCTGCGGCAAAATGATGAGCTTCATTGACTGCCAGTGGGTCATGCCTAGCGCAAGCGCTGCGCTGGATTGCCCACGTGAAATGCTCTGAATTCCTGCGCGAATAATTTCTGAATAATAAGCCGCCTCAAACATCGAGAAAGCGACCATCGCAGAGATCAGGCGGATATCCGCTTTCGGCGAAAGCCCAAGCACGTTTTGCAACAGACCCGGTACGATCAGATAAAACCACAGCAGCACCATCACCAGTGGAATGGAGCGGAAAACGTTGACATAAGCCGTGGCGAACCAGGCAAATGGTTTAAAGCTCGACAGGCGCATGACCGCCAGAATCGTGCCCCAGACAATACCGATAACGATGGCAATGACGGTGATTTTTAAGGTAATCAACAGTCCGTCCAGCAGATACGGCATCGATGGGACGATGGAACTCCAGTCAAACTCGTACATTATTTGCCCCCCAGATTGCCCGGCAGGCGAGTTTTACGTTCAACCAGGTTCATCACCAGCATGATGACAGTGTTAATCAGCACATAGGCGAGCGTGATCGCGGTGAAGGATTCCCACGCGTGCGCGGAGTAATCCAAAAGCTTGCCCGCTTGCGCCGCCATATCGACCAGACCGATGGTCGAGGCGATCGCCGAGTTTTTCACCAGGTTCATCATCTCTGAGGTCATCGGCGGCACGATCACGCGATAGGCGTTTGGCAGCAGCACATAGCGGTAGGCTTGTGGCAGCGTCAGTCCCATTGCCAGCGCGGCATTTTTTTGCCCACGCGGCAGAGACTGGATGCCTGAACGAACCTGCTCACAGACGCGCGCCGCGGTGAACAACCCAAGGCAGAGCATGGAGGAGACGAAGAACTGAATGTTAGGGTCCAGCTCCGACTTAAACCACATGCCGAGATTTTCAGGTAACAGTTCAGGAACGACCAGATACCACGTAAAGAACTGCACGATTAACGGAACGTTACGGAACAGTTCAACGTAAAGCGTGCCAAGAGAAGAGAGGAAACGGTTAGGTACGGTACGCAAAATACCGAACAGCGAGCCGACAAGGAAAGCGATAATCCAGGCCGTTATAGAGAGCGCAACGGTGACCTGAAAGCCGCTCCACAGCCAGCCGAGATAGGTTGTGTTGCCGAACGGGGCTTGTTGCAGAAAAATGCCCCAGTTCCAGTCTATTGACATAATCAACTCCAGAAAAAAAAGGGTAGCAGCGCTACCCTCGAAGATTGGTGAGAAGCTCAATTTTCGCGCTGAGTGGGGAACGACCACTCAGCGTATAGTCTGTCCACGCTTCCCGACAATCGAGAGGGCAGGAGATCCCGCCCCTATGGTTCTAATTAGTTAAGTGCTTTGTCGTTTGGTTCTTTGAACAGGGCTTTCATGTCGCTAGACAGTTCAAAGTTCATGTTGAGATTTTTTGGTGGAATCGGGTTCTTGAACCACTTATCGAACCATTTTTCCGCTTCGCCAGAGGTCTGCGTCTTCGCGATGGTGTCATCGATCAGCTTTTTGAAGTCTGCATCGTCTTTACGCAGCATACAGCCGTAAGCTTCTTTAGACTGCGCGGTGCCGACGATTTCCCAGTTATCAGGCTTCTTCGCTTTTGCACGTTCGCCAGCCAGCAGAGCGTCATCCATCATAAAGGCCACTGCACGACCGCTTTCCAGCGTACGGAAGGAGTCACCGTGGTCTTTCGCACTGATGATGCGCATATCCATTTTCTTCTCTTCGTTCAGCTTGTGCAGCAGAACTTCAGAAGTGGTACCCGAGGTCACAACAACGGCTTTGCCTTTCAGGTCCGCGAAGTCTTTAATGTCACCGCCTTTTTTGGTCAGCAAACGCGTACCGACCACGAAAATGGTGTCGGAGAAGGCCGCTTGTTTTTGACGCTCAAGGTTGTTCGTCGTAGAACCACACTCAAAATCGAAAGTGCCGTTTTGCAGCAGCGGAATACGGTTTTGTGAGGTAATTGGAATCAGCTTCACCTCAAGATCGGGCTTGTTCAGCTTTTTCTTGACGGCTTCAACGATTGCGTTGGAGTAATCCTGTGAGTAACCCACGACTTTTTGCGTGTTGTCGTAGTATGAGAACGGGACGGAAGATTCACGGTGGCCGACCACGATCACGCCATTTTTGGCAATCTTGTCGAGAGTGCTCCCGGCTGCCGGGGCGTCTTCAGCGTGAACGACGCTTGCGGACATTCCCATTACCAGCATTGCTGTGGCCAGTTTACGTAATTGCATACCCAACTCCTTTTATTATCTGCGCCAGAGACGCATCGATACCCATTGTGATGTTGTTATATCTCGCGCTATGCGAGTGCAGTGTTATGCAAGCTTGTTAACATTTAGTCTGGCTTAATGTAAAGATTTTGCTGCGTTATTGTTTATTTTTGCGAAGCGCGCCGCACCATTCAGAGGCAATAATCTTTCGTTGCACCGTTTCGGTGCTACCGCTGAACTGCGATGGTGCGACTGAGTTGCACGTCAAGCCAAACGACTGAATATGTGATTTAACAAAGCAATAGGTGTGCCAGAAATGGCAAATAAGGCAGGATTTTTTTGCCCGGCACACAACGCGTGGCCGGGCAAAGGAGGGGCTTAACGACGACGCCGACGTAAACTCATCAGTAGCGCGCCAAAACCAAATAGCACAGTCAGGATCCACAGCGGCCAGTTTCCGGTACGAGCGTACGGCGTCAGGCCAGTGGTTGGGGTAACTTTCGTGGTCAATACCGCACGGGTGAACTGCGGGATCATCGCCTGGATTTCGCCCTGCGGGCCAATCACTGCGGTGATGCCGTTGTTGGTGCTGCGCAGTAACGGTCGGGCCAGCTCCAGCGAACGCATACGCGCCATCTGGAAATGTTGCCACGGGCCAATCGACTTACCAAACCAGGCATCGTTTGAAATGGTCAGCAGATAGTCGGTGTCAGCGCGGAAGTTGTCGCGGACCTGCTCGCCAAGAATAATTTCGTAGCAAATGGCGGGGGTCAGCGCTAACCCATGGGCATGCAGCTGTGGCTGGACGTAGGGGCCGCGGCTAAAGGACGACATTGGCAGATCGAAGAACGGGGCGAGCGGGCGAAGAATTGATTCCAGAGGGACAAATTCGCCAAACGGCACCAGGTGATTTTTGTTGTAGCGGTTGGTCGACTCGTAGCTGTACGGATTGTCCTTCCCAAGCGTAATGATGGTGTTGTAGGTGTCGTAACGGTTTTGCTTATTCAGCCGCGCGTCGACAATCCCGGTGATCAGCGTGCTATTACGCGCACGCAGCAGATCGTCCATCATGCTCAGAAAACGTTGCTGATTGATTTCCAGATCCGGAATCGCCGATTCAGGCCAGATAATCAGCTGCGATTTACCCATCTCTTTTTGCGTCGCATCGAGATAGATTTTCAGCGTGTTAATGAGCTGGTTCTCGTCCCACTTCAGCGACTGAGGGATATTGCCCTGTACCATAGACACTTGGGTGGCGCGTTCAGGCTCCAGCGTAAACCACTGGATGTAACGCAGCGGGAAGGGCAGTGCGAACAGCACAACCGCAACAACCAGCGGTTTCCAGTTACGTTTAATCAGTGCCAGAACGAGCAGGCCGGTGACCACCATCAGCAGGAAGTTGATCGCCTCGACGCCCATGACAGGTGCGAGTCCTTTCAATGGACCGTCAATCTGGCTGTATCCGAACTGGAGCCACGGGAAACCGGTGAGTACCCAGCCGCGCAGGAATTCGGTAATTTGCCAAACGACAGGCGCAGCAATGGCGACACGAATCCAGGTCGTTTTAGGCCACAGGCGAGAAAGAATGCCTGCAAACAAACCGGTATACAGTGAAAGATAGGCGGCCAGCAGCAGCACAAGGAAAACGTTAACTGGCCCCGGCATTCCGCCAAACTGCGCGATACTGACGTAAACCCAGTTAATGCCTGAGCCGAACAGGCCAAGCCCCCAGAAGTAGCCGATTGCGGCGGCCTGTACCGGGCGACGGTTAAGCGTTAATCCTTGCAAACCCATCAGCGAAACAAGCGCTGCGGGCCAGATGTCGTAAGGAGAAAAAGCCAGCGTTCCGCTGGCTCCGAATAACAGCGCCAGCAGCAAACGTACGCGCTGGCGTTCAAATAATGGGGCAAATGCCATTTACATTAGTCTTCCAGTTTTGGTACCGGGGAGTCGTCCGGCATTCGGACGTGAACCTGTATAATACGGCGACTGTCGGCCATGGCGACCTTAAACTGGTAACCGTCGATTTCAACGGATTCGCCACGCGCAGGAAGATGACCAAATGCCTGCATCACCAGACCACCGATAGTATCGACCTCTTCATCGCTGAAGTGGGTGCCGAAAGTTTCGTTGAACTCTTCAATAGAGGCCAGCGCGCGCACGGTCCAGGTGTGACGACTCAACTGACGGAATTCGATATCGTCTTCTTCGTCATATTCGTCTTCAATCTCGCCGACAATCAGTTCGAGAATGTCTTCAATCGTAACAAGGCCGGAAACACCGCCAAATTCATCGATAACAATCGCCATGTGGTAGCGTTGGGAGCGGAACTCTTTCAGCATGCGATCGACACGCTTACTTTCCGGAACCACCACCGCCTGACGTAACACTTTTTCCATGCTGAAGGCTTCGGCATCGCTGCGCATAAACGGCAGCAGATCTTTCGCCATCAGAATCCCTTCGATGTGATCTTTGTCTTCGCTGATGACCGGGAAACGCGAGTGGGCAGATTCGATGATGACATCGAGGCACTCGTCCAACGTCTGGTTGCGTTTCAGGGTAATCATCTGCGAGCGGGGGATCATAATATCGCGAACGCGCTGGTCGGCGATGTCCATGACCCCTTCGAGCATTTCGCGCGTATCTTCGTCGATAAGATCGTTCTGCCCGGAATCACGAATCAGCTCCAGAAGTTCATCACGGTTTTTTGGCTCACCGTGGAAAAGCTGGCTCAGAATGAGGGAGAAAAATCCCTTCTTGCTGGTTGTCGTGTCGCTACTGTGTGAATTGTCGTCGCTCATGGCGTTTGTTAAGGGTTCTCTCGTCAGTGTAAAGCGCACCGCCGCAGGAAATGTCCCTTTGCGGCGGCATGATGTGTCAGTTCAGCTACATAAGCTTCGCTGACTATTCTTTCTCGGCAATGTACGGATCCTCATAGCCCAGAGCAAGCATTATCTCTGTCTCAAGGGATTCCATCTCTTCCGCTTCTTCGTCTTCGATATGATCGTAACCAAGCAGATGCAGGCTACCGTGAATGACCATATGCGCCCAATGCGCGTCGAGCGGTTTTTGCTGTTCTTTGGCTTCCTGTTCAACCACCTGGCGGCAGATGATTAAATCACCCAGCAGCGGCAGCTCAATACCAGGAGGTGCTTCAAACGGGAACGAGAGCACGTTAGTCGGCTTATCTTTCCCGCGGTAGGTCAGGTTGAGCTCGTGGCTTTCCGCTTCATCCACCACACGAATCGTCACTTCTGACTCTTCCTGAAACTGGGGTATCACCGCATCCAGCCATTTCTGGAACTGACTCTCTTCCGGCAAACCGGAATTGTCTTCACATGCCAGCTGTAAATCGAGGATCACCTGACTCATTTATTCTCTTGCTCCTGGGATTCGCGTTTGCGTTCCGCTGCGTGTTCTGCTTTACGTTTTTGCTCTGCCTCTTCCCACGCCTCATAGGCGTTAACGATGCGCGCTACCACCGGATGGCGGACCACGTCTTCGCTGTTGAAGAAGTTAAAGCTGATTTCATCCACTTCCGCCAGCACTTCTATGGCGTGGCGCAGACCGGATTTCGTGCTGCGCGGCAGGTCGATCTGGGTAATATCGCCGGTAATCACGGCTTTCGAGTTGAAGCCAATACGCGTCAGGAACATCTTCATCTGTTCGATGGTGGTGTTCTGGCTCTCATCAAGAATAATAAACGCGTCATTCAGCGTACGGCCGCGCATGTAGGCCAGCGGGGCGACTTCGATAACGTTTCGTTCAATCAGCTTTTCGACTTTTTCAAAGCCCAGCATTTCGAACAAGGCGTCATACAGTGGACGCAGATACGGATCGACTTTTTGGCTCAAATCGCCCGGCAGGAAGCCCAGTTTTTCACCGGCTTCGACCGCTGGACGGGTCAGCAGAATTCGGCGAATGTCCTGGCGTTCCAGCGCATCAACTGCCGCTGCAACGGCCAGATACGTTTTACCGGTCCCCGCAGGGCCGACGCCGAACGTGATGTCATGATCAAGAATGTTGGCGATGTACTGCGCCTGATTCGGCGTGCGTGGCTTGATGACGCCGCGCTTAGTTTTGATATTAATCACCTTGCCGTATTCAGGAACGCTGTCCGCGCTCTGTTCCAGTACGCGCGCTTCTTTAATCGCGAGGTGAATTTTTTCAGGCTCGATATCCTGCGTCTCTCCGCGCATCGGGGCGGTATCGACATACAGGCTGCGCAGGATATCCGCCGCGGCGTTGACGCAGAGGGTGCGTCCGGTGAGTTTGAAGTGATTATCGCGACGATTGATTTCAATACCCAGACGTCGCTCCAGTTGTTTGATGTTGTCATCAAACGGCCCGCACAGGCTCAGCAGGCGAGCGTTGTCTGCTGGCTCAAGGGACATTTCACGCGTTTCTGTATTCAAACTGTTCCTCTTAAGGTGTGTATTGCCGGATTGCAATATGCAAATTCGGCCTACAGACGAGTCGTCATAACGAAATTATTCACGCCACAGATTAAAGGCGCAAGCTTATGCTTGCATATTGGGGATGCAGAAGGGAATTACAAGGCCTGCCAGACGGGCAGGCCTGAACGCATCACGGCTGATACACCACCGCGCCTGAATCATTTTCTTTGCGCGTACGGGCAATGACGGAGGCAGGTGTTTCCGCCACGCGCAGTCCCATCTGATCTTCTGTACGAACCACTTTGCCACGCATGGAGTTGGTGAGCACTTCCAGAATTTCAATGTCGACAAACTTGCCGATCATGTCCGGCGTGCCTTCAAAGTTAACCACGCGGTTGTTCTCGGTACGGCCTGAAAGCTGCATGACGCTCTTGCGGGACGTGCCTTCCACCAGAATACGCTGGGTCGTGCCAAGCATGCGACGACTCCAGGCCGTGACCTGCTGGTTAATACGCTCCTGTAAAATGTACAGGCGCTGTTTCTTTTCGTCTTCCGGCACATCGTCAACCATATCGGCAGCAGGTGTTCCCGGACGTGCGGAGAAGATAAAGCTAAAGCTGACGTCAAAATTGATTTCACCGATAAGCTTCATGGTGCGCTCAAAGTCGTCGGTCGTTTCGCCAGGGAAGCCAACGATAAAATCGGAGCTTATCTGGATATCCGGACGCGCTTCACGCAGCTTACGGATGATAGCTTTGTATTCCAGCACGGTATGGGTGCGGCCCATCAGGTTCAGTATACGGTCAGAACCGCACTGGACCGGCAGATGCAGGAAACTCACCAGCTCTGGGGTATCGCGATAAACGTCAATGATGTCATCCGTGAATTCGATCGGATGGCTGGTGGTAAAGCGCACGCGATCGATACCGTCGATAGCGGCAACCAGACGCAGCAGTTCGGCAAAAGTACCGGTGCTGCCATCGTAGTTTTCGCCGCGCCAGGCGTTGACGTTCTGGCCTAGCAGGTTCACTTCACGTACGCCTTGCGCCGCAAGCTGGGCGACTTCAAACAGGATGTCATCACACGGGCGACTGACTTCTTCGCCGCGGGTGTACGGCACCACGCAGTAGGTACAATATTTATTGCAGCCTTCCATGATAGAGACGAACGCGCTCGGGCCGTCGGCACGAGGCTCCGGCAGGCGGTCAAATTTTTCGATTTCCGGGAAGCTGACATCGACAACCGGGCTGCGGTCGCCGCGCACCGAGTTGATCATTTCTGGCAGGCGATGCAAGGTCTGCGGGCCAAATACGATATCAACGTACGGGGAGCGGGTGCGAATCAGTTTACCTTCTTGCGAGGCCACGCAACCACCGACACCGATGATCAGATCCGGATTTTTCTTTTTGAGAAGTTTCCAGCGGCCTAACAGATGGAAGACTTTTTCCTGCGCTTTTTCACGAATTGAGCAGGTGTTAAGCAGCAGCACATCGGCTTCTTCTGCGAGTTCGGTCAGTTCATACCCGTGGGTCGCATTCAGCAGATCGGCCATCTTTGATGAATCGTATTCGTTCATCTGACAGCCCCAGGTTTTTATATGGAGTTTTTTAGTCATCGACTTGCTCAGGCTCAGGATTGCAAGCCGCGTATTGTAATGCTTTGGTGGGGTTGTGACCAGTATGAAGGTTGGCAGCCGCAAGGGCGTAAAAATCCGGTAAACTGAAGGGATTCTCTTAAAAGGATTATTGACCATGACACTCCAACAAACCGAAATTGCCGTTGTCGGCGGCGGGATGGTCGGCGGCGCACTGGCGCTCGGGCTGGCACAGCAGGGATTTCAGGTAACGGTCATCGAACAGGCCGCACCGCCTGCGTTTGATAATACGCAGCAACCCGATGTTCGGATCTCCGCGATCAGTGCGGCATCGGTGGATCTTCTGCGTGGGCTGGGGATTTGGGATGCAATCCTGGCGATGCGCGCCCATCCGTATCGCCGGCTGGAAACCTGGGAGTGGGAAAACGCCCATGTCACGTTTGATGCCGCCGAGCTGAAATTGCCGCTGCTGGGTTACATGGTGGAAAATAATATCCTGCAACTGGCGCTCTGGCAGGCGCTTGAGGCGCACCCAAACGTCACGTTACGCGTCCCGGCTTCGCTGAAAGCACTTCATTGTCGCGAAGGTGGGCATTTACTCGTGCTGGACAACGGCGATGAGCTGGCAGTCACGCTGGTCGTTGGGGCGGACGGCGCGAATTCGCAGGTCCGACAGATGGCGGGGATTGGTATTCATGCCTGGCAGTATCAGCAGTCTTGTATGCTGATTACGGTTAAATGCGAGAACGATCCAGGTAACAGCACCTGGCAGCATTTTACGCCAAACGGCCCGCATGCCTTTTTGCCGCTTTTTGATAACTGGGCTTCGCTGGTGTGGTACGACACCCCTGCGCGAATTCGTCAGCTACAAGGGCTGTCGATGGAGCAATTACAGCGCGAAATTGAACACCATTTCCCGGCTCGGCTCGGTAAGGTGACTCCGGTTGCGGCGGGTGGCTTCCCGTTAACGCGTCGGCACGCGCTGCAATATACGCAGGAAGGACTGGCGCTGGTGGGCGATGCGGCGCATACCATTCATCCGCTGGCAGGACAGGGCGTTAATCTCGGCTATCGTGATGTCGAAGCGTTGCTGGATGTATTACAGAGTGCACGAGGACACGCAGAGCCTTGGGCGAGCGCGGCAGTGCTTAAGCGTTACCAGATGCGGCGTATGGCGGATAATTTCCTGATGCAGTCGGGGATGGACTTGTTTTACGCGGGATTCAGCAACGATCTCGGTCCGTTGCGCGTGTTGCGTAATGTGGGGCTGATGGCTGCGGAACGTGCGGGCGGCCTTAAGCGGCAGGCCTTGAAGTACGCCTTGGGTCTTTAAACTTTGCACTGACCCTTCCCTTTTCCCTTTGGGGAGAAGGGAAGGGGACGCACTATACGACAAAAACAAAAAAGCCCGCAGAGCGGGCTTTTTTGTGACTTATTGGCTGGGGTGCAGGGATTCGAACCCCGGAATGCTGGTATCAGAAACCAGTGCCTTACCGCTTGGCGACACCCCAATTGCGTTAAACAAAAGGGTCAACGACTTTTTAAAATTGGCTGGGGTACGAGGATTCGAACCTCGGAATGCTGGTATCAGAAACCAGAGCCTTACCGCTTGGCGATACCCCAACAATTTTTTCTGGGTGACCGACGTTAATCGATACGTCCCTAATTTGGTGGCTACGACGGGATTCGAACCTGTGACCCCATCATTATGAGTGATGTGCTCTAACCAACTGAGCTACGTAGCCGAACTGCATTCTTCGATGGCTGGGGTACCTGGATTCGAACCAGGGAATGCCGGTATCAAAAACCGGTGCCTTACCGCTTGGCGATACCCCAATAACCACGGAGAACCGCAAATCGAAGAAAATGGCTGGGGTACCTGGATTCGAACCAGGGAATGCCGGTATCAAAAACCGGTGCCTTACCGCTTGGCGATACCCCATCCGTGCAACGCTAAATGAGAATGGTGCGGGAGGCGAGACTTGAACTCGCACACCTTGCGGCGCCAGAACCTAAATCTGGTGCGTCTACCAATTTCGCCACTCCCGCAAAAAAAGATGGTGGCTACGACGGGATTCGAACCTGTGACCCCATCATTATGAGTGATGTGCTCTAACCAACTGAGCTACGTAGCCATCTTTTTTCACGCTACCTTATCGGCGTTGCGGGGCGCATTATGCGTATAGACCCTTGCAGCGTCAACACCTTTTTCAACGAAAATGGCCAGAATGTGAGTGTTTGGTTAGGTTGCGAACAGCGTGACCGAATATTCGGCAATTATTGGTTATTAATCGATTTTATTTAACGAAACACGAGCAATAAAAAAGGCCCCGAAGGGCCTGTTATTGATTGTTTGGATCATTTGTAGGCTGACTGGTGCACGCCTACAGCGCGGCCTGATGGATCGTTCATGGATTTGAACGATTCGTCCCATTCGATGGCTTTTGCAGAAGAGCAGGCCACTGACGGACCGCCTGGTACACATTCTGCAGCACTTGGCACCGGGAACAGTTCTTCGAAAATCTCACGGTACAAATAGGCTTCTTTTGAGCCTGGCGTGTTGTACGGGAAGCGGAAGCTCGCGGTTTCCAGTTGTTTATCTGAAACCTGCTTCGCTGCTACCTCTTTCAGGGTGTCGATCCAGCTGTAGCCCACGCCGTCGGAGAACTGTTCTTTCTGACGCCATGCGACGCTTGCAGGCAAATAAGATTCAAAACATTCGCGCAGAACGTGTTTTTCCATTTTGCCGTTGCCACACATTTTATCCTGCGGGTTGATCCGCATTGCCACGTCGAGGAAATTCTTATCCAAGAACGGGACGCGGGCTTCCACACCCCATGCGGACATGGCTTTGTTGGCGCGAGCGCAGTCAAACATATGCAGCGCCTGCAGTTTGCGCACCGTTTCTTCATGCAGTTCTTTGGCATTTGGTGCTTTATGGAAGTACAAGTAACCGCCGAAGACTTCGTCAGAACCTTCGCCTGACAGCACCATTTTAATGCCCATCGCCTTGATTTTACGGGACATCAAATACATCGGCGTTGACGCGCGAATGGTTGTCACGTCATACGTTTCGATGTGATAAATCACGTCGCGGATCGCGTCCAGACCTTCCTGCACGGTGAAGTGAATTTCATGGTGCACGGTGCCCAAATGGTTGGCGACTTCCTGCGCGGCTTTCAGATCCGGCGCACCTTCAAGGCCAACGGCAAAAGAGTGCAGCTGCGGCCACCAGGCTTCAGAGCGTTCTTGATCTTCTACGCGACGCGCAGCAAATTTTTTGGTGATTGCCGAGATAACAGAAGAATCCAGGCCGCCAGACAGCAGCACGCCGTAAGGAACGTCTGACATCAAATGGCTTTTCACTGCATCTTCCAGCGCTTGCGCCAGCTCGGCTTTATCGGTCACGTTATCCTTAACGGCATCGTAATCGAACCAGTCACGCTGGTAGTAAGAACGGATTTCGCCGTCTTTACTCCACAGGAAACTGCCCGCCGGGAATTCTTTGATAGTGCGGCAAACCGGTACCAGGGCTTTCATTTCAGAGGCAACATAGAAGTTGCCGTGTTCGTCGTGGCCCATATACAGCGGGATGATACCGATATGGTCACGGGCAATCAGATAGGCGTCTTTTTCGCTGTCGTACAATGCGAAGGCGAACATACCCTGCAAATCGTCGAGGAATTCCGGTCCTTTCTCCTGGTACAGCGCCAGAATCACTTCACAGTCGGAACCGGTCTGGAATGCGTAGCGATCGCCATATTCTGCACGCAACGCCTGATGGTTATAAATTTCACCGTTAACGGCCAGCGCGTGCGTTTTTTTATCGTTATACAGCGGCTGCGCGCCTGCGTTGACGTCAACAATCGACAGACGTTCGTGAGCCAGAATCGCTTTATCGCTGGCATAGACGCCGGACCAGTCCGGACCGCGATGGCGCATCAGGCGAGACAACTCAAGTGCCTTTTTACGCAGTTCGACCGCGTCAGTTTTAATATCCAGTACGCCAAAAATTGAACACATAACCTTCTCCGTTAACCCTGTTGCATTGTGATGTTGCTTGCTTATGAAAATGCCGCAAAAAGGGGGGGGCGCGCAAGGCTTTTACGGAGTAAAACGTAAAAAGTGCAATAGTGATTGCTGAATGTTGAAAAACGCACACTTAGCAGACGGTTTTATTGATGATAATTCAATTTTTTAGGGTTTTTGTTAGATGTGATTGCGTTTTTAACCGTTAGAAATGAAAAACCACGCGCTTGGGCGTGGTTGATTATCAGATAACGTCAATTTCTTCGACGGAGGGGTATATCCAGCTTGGCCGGAATGGCATGGCGTCGATGTCATCGATGGTCGACACGCCGGAAAGCACGAGGATAGTTTCAAGCCCGGCCTGGAATCCAGCCAGGATATCGGTGCGAAGGTTATCGCCAACGATCACGGTGTGCTCGGAGTGGGCCTGCATTTTGTTCAGCGCCGCGCGAATAATCCACGGGCTGGGTTTACCGACAACGAAAGGCTTGCGTCCAGAAATCTTCTCGATTCCCGCGCAGAGTGCGCCACAGGCGGGATAAAAACCGCGGCCATGGGTATCCGGGTTGGTGGCGATAAAGCGCGCGCCGTTGGCCACAAAATAAGACGCTTTATGCATCATTTCCCAGTTATAGGAACGCGTTTCACCCACGATCACAAAATCCGGATTCACATCAGTGATGGTAAATCCCGCTTTATACAGTTCGTGGATTAATGCGCCTTCACCCACGACGTAGGCTTTTTTCCCTTCCTGACGTTTCAGAAAGTCAGCGGTAGCCATCGCTGAGGTATAAAACACGCTGTCCGGCACATTCACACCGGCCGTGGCAAAACGGTTTGCCAGGTCTTGCCCAGTTTGTGACGGATAATTCGTGAGCAGTACCAGCGGCATCCCTTTTTCCATGATGCGGTTCAGAAATTCTGCTGCACCGGGCACAGCAACGTTATCGTGCATCAGCACGCCGTCAATATCACAAATCACATTCTGAATGGTCATGGACTACCTGGCATCTCGAAAAAAGAAGGGGTCACTATAAAGGGTGCTTAGCTTTCCAGCAAACGCTGGAGCAGCAGACCGTTAAGCATGGCGCGTTTGACCAGCGCAAACGCGCCAATCGCTGAGCGGTGATCAAGCGTTGAACGCACGACGGGTAAATTCTGGCGAAAGGCTTTCAGCGCCTGAGCATTAATGCAGCCTTCAATGGCCGGAAGCAGCACTTTTTCTGCTTCAGTAATTTCGCCTGCGATAACCACTTTTTGCGGGTTGAACAGGTTGATGGCGATAGCAATGGTTTTACCTAAGTGGCGACCCACCTGCTCAATCACTTCACATGCCAGGGCATCGCCTTTGTTGGCGGCTTTGCAAATGGTATGGATCTTACAATCGTCCAGCGTGAGACGGCTTTGATAACCTTGTTCAAGCAAATGCCGGACGCGGTGTTCAATGGCAGCGTTAGCCGCAACCGTTTCCAGACAGCCGAAATTGCCGCAATGGCAGCGCTCGCCGAGCGGATCGACCTGGATATGACCGATCTCACCGACGTTGCCGTTACGGCCAATGAAAATTCGCCCGTTAGAGATAATTCCGGCGCCGGTTCCCCGGTGTACCCGCACCAGAATGGAGTCTTCACAGTCCTGGCTCGCACCAAAATAGTGCTCAGCCAGCGCCAGACTACGAATATCATGGCCGACGTAACAGGTGACGTTGAAACGCTTTTCGAGCGCGCCCACCAGACCCCAGTTTTCAACCTGAATGTGCGGCATATAACGAATGACGCCGGTTTCTGGATCCACGAGCCCTGGCAAAATGACAGAGATGGCAATTAACTCACGGATTTTGCGCTGACAGTTTTCAATAAACTGCGCGATGGTGTTGAGCAACGCATGTTCAAGCGTTTCCTGAGTGCGTTCTGGAAGCGGGTAGTGCTCTTCTGCGATCACTTTGCTGCTCAAATCGTACAGAGTCAGCGTGGTGTCATGACGGCCCAGGCGCACGCCGATGGCGTGGAAATTGCGGGTTTCGGTAATGATAGAGATGGCGCGTCGGCCTCCGGTGGAGGCCTGCTGATCGACTTCTTTGATCAATCCGCGCTCAATAAGCTGACGCGTAATTTTTGTCACGCTGGCGGGAGCAAGCTGGCTCTGTTCAGCAATCTGTATGCGCGAGATCGGACCGTGCTGGTCAATCAGGCGATAAACTGCCGCACTGTTAAGTTGTTTAACGAGGTCAACATTACCGATTTGAGCTTGTCCGCCAGATGTCATACTTTTACTTACTCAGTGACGACCTCGTTACCATTAACGATGGTCTTAGTAATTTTATAATCGTGCGTGAAGGCGGTCAGGTTGGCAACCATGCCCGGCGCAATCCCGCCCAGCTGTTTGTCTACACCGATAGCACGAGCCGGATAGAGCGTTGCCATACGCAGCACTTCGTCCAGTGCGATGCCGCAATGTTCAACCAGGTTGCGTACCCCTTCGATCATGGTCAGCGCAGAGCCGCTCAGCGTACCGTTCTCATCCACACACAATCCATTACGGTAGTATATTGTTTTACCAGCAAAAATGAACTGTTCAATGTTTGCCCCTGCTGGAGCCGTCGCGTCAGTCACCAGGCACAGCTTATCGCCCTTGAGGCGTTTGGCATTGCGGATGTTGGTGTAATCCACGTGCAGGCCGTCGGCGATAATGCCGCAGTACACGTCGGGTTCATCCAGAATCGCGCCTACCAGGCCTGGTTCGCGGCCCGTAATGTACGGCATCGCGTTATACAGATGGGTGGCAAAAGTAATCCCTGCACGGAAACCGGTTTTAGCCTCTTTTAACGTGGCATTGGAGTGACCAGCCGATACCACAATGCCTGACGCCGCCAGTTTGCTGATCACGTCTGGGCCCGTCATTTCGGGGGCAAGTGTCACTTTGGTGATCACATCTGCGTTTGCGCACATAAAATCGACCAGCTCGGCATCGGGTTTACGCACGAAGCTTGGATTGTGCGTTCCTTTTTTGACGATGTTCAGCCACGGCCCTTCCAGATGCAGACCCAACGCCTGATTCGGATGTTTTGCCAGGTATTCACGCATTACGCGGATACCTTGTTTCATCAGGTCATCGCTGGTGGTGATAAGTGTGGGCAGATAGCTGGTGCAGCCTGATTTCTCATTGGCTTTCTGCATGATCTCCAGAGTGTCGACCGAAACGGCCTCTGCCGTGTCATTAAACTGCACGCCGCCGCAGCCGTTGAGCTGAACGTCGATAAAACCGGGGGAGAGTATTGCTCCATTGAGTGAGCGCTGCTCGATCCCTGGCGGCAGGTCAGCCAGTGGGCAGACACGTTCAATCAGGCCATTAGCGATAACAATCGCATGGTCATCCAGAATTTCATGGCCGGTATAAATCCGACCGTGGGTTAAAGCGTACATAACGACCCCCGGTTAAAAATGCGACCGTCTCTCTCTATTATGAAGAGACGGTAATTCAATTACAGACCTTTGATGTTTTCAGCTTCTAACTCGTTGAAGTATTTCAGCGTTTTCACTTTCAGTTCCATCGTGGATGGCTCATCGCACACGACGACGGCTTTTGGATGCAACTGCAGGCAGCTGATGGTCCACATGTGATTGACGTTGCCTTCAACGGCAGCCTGAAGCGCCTGTGCTTTCACGTTGCCCAGCACCAGAATCATCACTTCTTCCGCATCCAGCAGCGTACCCACGCCAACAGTCAGTGCATATTTAGGCACCTGACTAACATCGCCGTCGAAGAAGCGAGAGTTTGCCACGCGGGTGTCATGCGTCAGCGTTTTAATACGGGTGCGAGAAGCCAGAGAGGACGCAGGTTCGTTAAACGCAATGTGACCATCGTTACCCACGCCACCCATAAACAGGTTAATTTTGCCGTATGAGCGGATTTTTTCTTCGTACTGACGGCATTCTGCGTCAATATCAGGCGCGTTGCCATTCAGCAGGTTAATATTTTCAGCTGGGATATCAACATGATCAAAGAAATTACGGTGCATGAAGCTGTGATAGCTTTCTGGATGCTCTTTCGCCAGGCCGACATATTCGTCCATATTGAAAGTCACCACATGTTTGAAGCTAACCTGGCCCGCTTTATGCATTTCGACTAATGCTTTATACGCCGTCAGCGGCGTACCGCCGGTTGGGAGACCCAGAACGAAAGGACGATCGGCAGTCGGTTTAAACGCATTAATGCGGTTAACGATATGGCGAGCGGCCCATTTACCGACTTGTTCAGCCGTTGCCAGGGGAATCAGTCTCATTGTTCACCTCTAAGTTAAAGTAAAAAAAGTGGGCGGATGGCGCGCCTGGAGTTTTAATAAGCGTAACCTGGATCACGTCAAGCAGGGGCAATCCGTCTTGATTTTTTGAATGATAAAATAAGTTTTCCCTGTTAGCCAGTGGAAGGGAGGGTTAATAACGATATTTGGTGACAAAACTCACAAAAAGTACGCATTTAATTTGCGATACGAATTAATTTTTCACACACTCAGAATGCCAGTGATTCATCAACTGTATAGATAAGTTAGTGACACAATAAAAAACAGCTGAGAACGTGCCTTAAACGGGGTCTCAAGGGGGAAGAAAGTGAGTATTCTAGGTTATTTACAAAAGGTTGGCCGCGCACTGATGGTGCCGGTTGCCACGCTGCCAGCGGCAGCAATTCTGATGGGTGTCGGTTACTGGATTGACCCGGTTAGCTGGGGTGGAGACAACGCATTAGCGGCGCTCTTCATTAAATCGGGTTCCGCCATCATCGACAACATGTCCGTTTTGTTTGCGATTGGTGTCGCTTACGGCATGTCCAAAGATAAAGACGGTGCTGCGGCGCTGACCGGTTTTGTGGGCTTCCTCGTGTTGACCACTCTGTGTTCACCGGCGGCGGTGGCGATGATTCAGAAGATCCCAGCAGATCAGGTGCCTGCTGCGTTCGGTAAAATCAGCAACCAGTTCGTGGGTATTATGGTGGGTATTATCTCCGCTGAACTGTACAACCGCTTCAGCAGCGTAGAGTTGCCAAAAGCGCTCTCCTTCTTCAGCGGCCGTCGTCTGGTGCCGATTCTGACCTCTTTCGTGATGATCGTTGTTGCCTTCATCATGATGTACATCTGGCCGCTGATCTTTGATGGTCTGGTGAACTTTGGTGAACACATTCAGAAACTGGGCTCTGCCGGTGCGGGCGTGTATGCGTTCTTCAACCGCTTGCTGATTCCAGTCGGTCTGCATCATGCGCTGAACTCCGTATTCTGGTTTGACGTTGCGGGTATTAACGATATCCCTAACTTCCTGGGTGGCGCACAGTCCATCGAAGCGGGTAAAGCGGTTGTCGGTATCACGGGTCGTTACCAGGCGGGCTTCTTCCCGATCATGATGTTCGGTCTGCCGGGTGCGGCGCTGGCCATCTACCACTGCGCACGTCCAGAGAATAAAGCGAAAGTTCTGGGTATCATGATGGCGGGTGCGTTTGCAGCCTTCTTCACCGGTATCACCGAGCCGCTGGAATTCTCCTTCATGTTCGTTGCGCCGGTGCTGTACTTCATTCACGCCGTGCTGACCGGTATCTCTGTGTTCATCGCCGCGTCGATGCACTGGATTGCAGGTTTCGGCTTCAGCGCAGGTCTGGTGGATATGGTGCTGTCCTCTCGTAACCCGCTGGCAACCCACTGGTGGATGCTGATCCCGCAGGGTCTGGTGTTCTTCGCGATCTATTACGTGGTGTTCCGCTTCACAATCACTAAATTCAACCTGATGACTCCGGGTCGTGAACTGGCTGTTGCCGGCAGCGAAGCGGATGGTCAGGACGTGAATGTGAGTGGCAACGCAGACCAGGATGTTGCCGGTCTGGCGCGTCAGTACATCGCCGCAGTGGGCGGTTCTGATAACCTGACGGGGATTGATGCATGCATCACGCGTCTGCGCCTGAACGTGAAAGACTCCTCTCTGGTTAACGAAGCGCTGGCAAAACGCCTGGGTGCATCAGGCGTGATTCGTCTGAATAAAACCAGCGTGCAGATTATTGTTGGCTTCGTTGCAGAAAAAATCGCTAACGCAATGAAAACCACCGGTCCGGTTGCCGCATCAGAATCCGGTTCTGCTCCAGTTGCAGCGCCAGTCGCCGCCAAACCGCAGGCCGTCCCCAACGCAACCACTATCGCAGCGCTGGTTTCGCCAGTGACCGGCGACGTTGTGGCGATTGAACAGGTTCCTGACGAAGCCTTTGCCAGCAAAGCGGTGGGCGACGGTGTGGCAGTGATTCCAACCGAAAAACTCGTTGTATCACCGGCGGCCGGCACTATCGTTAAAATCTTCAACACCAACCATGCGTTCTGTCTGGAAACCGAAAAGGGTGCCGAAATCGTTGTCCATATGGGCATTGATACGGTTGCTTTGGGTGGTAAAGGCTTTACGCGTCTGGTTGAAGAGGGCGCAGAAGTGGTCGCAGGTGAGCCGATTCTGGAAATGGATCTGGACTTCCTGAACGCCCATGCGCGCTCCATGATAAGCCCGGTTGTCTGTAGCAATATCGACGACTTTAGCGGCCTGGTGATTCAGGCAAAAGGTCAGGTTGTTGCAGGCCAGACCCCGCTGTATGAGATTAAAGGCAAGTAATCGCTCCTGAGTAGAGTTCATGCCTTAAGCGGCGGGGGTTATCCTCCGCCGCTTTTTTTTGCATCAATCGCCCCCATTATTTTCCTCCTGGACGTTTTAAGGGTTGTCACTACGTCCGGCTTATAAGATCATACGCCGCTATACGTTATTTATGCCTTTGAGGAATCCACGATGAGTGAGGCTGAAGCCCGCCCGAGTAACTTTATTCGTCAGATCATCGATGAAGATCTGGCCAGTGGTAAGCACACCACGGTGCATACCCGTTTTCCGCCGGAGCCTAATGGCTACCTGCACATTGGCCATGCGAAATCCATCTGCCTGAACTTTGGCATTGCGCAAGACTATCAGGGCCAATGCAACCTGCGTTTCGATGACACCAACCCAGTAAAAGAAGACATCGAATACGTTGAGTCCATTAAAAACGATGTGCAGTGGCTAGGATTCAACTGGTCAGGCGACATTTGCTACTCTTCAGACTATTTTGATCAGCTCTTTGCCTATGCGGTTGAGCTGATCAATAAAGGCCTGGCCTACGTTGACGAACTGTCTGCTGACGAAATCCGTGAATATCGCGGCTCGCTGACTGCGCCGGGCAAAAACAGCCCATACCGCGATCGCAGCGTCGAAGAAAACCTCGCACTGTTCGAAAAAATGCGTGCCGGTGGTTTCGAAGAAGGTAAAGCGTGTCTGCGTGCCAAAATCGACATGGCATCGCCTTTCATCGTGATGCGCGATCCGGTTCTGTACCGTATCAAATTTGCCGAACACCACCAGACCGGCAACAAGTGGTGCATCTACCCGATGTACGACTTCACCCATTGCATCAGCGATGCGCTGGAAGGCATCACGCACTCTCTGTGTACGCTGGAATTCCAGGACAACCGTCGTCTGTACGACTGGGTGCTGGATAACATCACCATTCCTGTGCATCCGCGCCAGTACGAGTTCTCTCGTCTGAATCTGGAATACACCGTGATGTCTAAGCGTAAGCTGAATCTGCTGGTGACAGACAAGCACGTTGAAGGTTGGGATGACCCGCGTATGCCGACCATTTCCGGTCTGCGTCGTCGTGGTTACAGCGCCTCCTCTATCCGCGAATTCATCAAGCGTATCGGCGTGACCAAGCAAGACAACACCATCGAGATGGCGTCGCTGGAATCCTGTATTCGCGAAGATTTGAACGAAAATGCGCCGCGCGCAATGGCCGTTATCGATCCGGTTAAACTGGTTATCGAAAACTATCCGCAGGGCGAAAGCGAGCTGGTGACGATGCCTAACCATCCGAGCAAACCGGAAATGGGTAGCCGCGAAGTGCCATTCAGCGCAGAACTCTGGATCGACCGCGCCGATTTCCGCGAAGAAGCCAACAAACAGTACAAACGTCTGGTGATGGGCAAAGAAGTGCGCCTGCGCAATGCCTACGTGATCAAAGCTGAACGCGTAGAAAAGGACGCAGAAGGCAATATCACGACGATTTTCTGCAGCTATGACGCCGAAACCCTCAGCAAAGATCCGGCGGATGGCCGTAAAGTGAAAGGCGTTATTCACTGGGTCAGCGCTGCGCACGCGCTGCCGGTTGAAATTCGTCTTTACGATCGTCTGTTCAGCGTGCCGAATCCGGGCGCTGCGGAAGATTTCCTGGCGACGATCAATCCGGAATCACTGCTGATCAAACAGGGCTACGCTGAGCCGTCACTGAAAAATGCTGAAGCCGGCAAGGCTTACCAGTTTGAGCGTGAAGGCTACTTCTGTCTCGACAGCCGTTATGCAACCGCTACCAAACTGGTCTTTAACCGTACCGTAGGTCTGCGTGACACCTGGGCGAAAGCTGGCGAGTAATCCAGGTCAATGAGAGACAAACGCCGCACATTGCGGCGTTTTTTTTGCTTGTCGATCAGGCTGTTAGTATTTCATCGAAAAAAAGATGCCTAAAAATAAGGTCAATGAGCTGCTACTTATTTTATTAAATAAAATTTGATGCGCATGAGAAGAGTAAAATAAAACGATGTAATCGCTATCAATAATTATTAGTGATTGAATTTAGTTGATTTTTTAATGATAAAACCCTTCCTGATGTATATGTTACAAATCACTACCAATTATGTGCACTTCGTCATAATCCTGCATTTTGCCCACTGAAAAGCATTGATAATTCGCGTCGCGAAAAATAGTCTACAGACGGTAGTTAATTCGAGGGTATTTATAACTACCCCTGACCGTTTGGTCTTTTTAGATTTTTCGCCGTTTAAGGCGCTTTAATTCGTCAAAGAGGAACAACTATGCGTACGTTCAGTGGCAAACGTAGTGCGCTGGCGCTGGCTATTGCCGGTGTGACAGCAATGTCTGGCTTTATCGCTTCTCCGCAGGCTCAGGCAGCAGGCTTTATCGATGATTCCACGCTCACGGGCGGTATTTACTATTGGCAACGTGAACGTGACCGTAAAGACGTCACCGAAGACAAATACAAAACCAACCTGTCCCATTCTACCTGGAACGCCAATCTTGATTTCCAGTCAGGTTACGCTGCGGACATGTTCGGGCTGGATATTGCGGCGTTCACTGCCATTGAAATGGCCGAAAATGGCGACAGCGCCCACCCGAACGAAATCGCGTTCTCCTCCAGTAACAAAGCCTACAAAGAAGACTGGTCGGGTGATAAAAGCGGAATCAGCCTCTACAAAGCGGCCGCTAAATTCAAATACGGTCCGGTTTGGGCACGCGGTGGCTATATTCAGCCAACCGGTCAGACGCTGTTAGCCCCACACTGGAGCTTTATGCCAGGGACGTATCAGGGCGCTGAAGCCGGGGCAAACTTTGACTATGGCGATGCGGGCGCGTTGAGTTTCTCCTATATGTGGACCAACGAATATAAAGCGCCATGGCACCTTGAGATGGACAAGTTCTATCAGAATGACAAGAAAACCAAAGTCGAGTATCTCCACTCGTTAGGGGCGAAATATGACTTTAAAAACGATTTAGTGCTGGAAGCGGCGTTTGGTCAGGCAGAAGGATACGTGGATCAGTACTTCGCCAAAGCCAGCTATAAATTCGATATCGTTGGCGGCCCGCTGTCGACCAGTTATCAGTTCTACGGTACGCGTGACAAAGTCAGCGATGGCGGTGTGAACGATCTGTATGACGGCACGGCATGGCTTCAGGCGCTGACCTTTGGCTACAAAATCGGGCAGGTTGATTTACGCCTGGAAGGGACATACGTGAAGGCCGAAGGTCAGCAGGGCTACTTCCTGCAGCGTATGACGCCGACCTACGCATCTTCAAATGGTCGCCTGGATATCTGGTGGGATAACCGTTCGGATTTCAACGCCGATGGCGAGAAAGCCGTATTCTTCGGTGCCATGTATGACCTGAAAAACTGGAATCTGCCGGGCTGGGCAGTTGGTGCATCTTACGCGTATGCATGGGACGCAAAACCTGCTGATATGGCGACGCCGGACGCTTACTACGATCCGAACTATCGCCTGAAAGAGTCCTCATACAGCCTCGATGCCATCTACACGCTTCAGGACGGTCGCGCGAAGGGCACGATGTTTAAACTGCACTTCACTCAATACGACAACCATTCCGACATTCCAAGCTACTCGGGCGGTTACGGCAACATCTTCCAGGACGAGCGTGACGTGAAATTCATGGTCATCGCACCCTTCACCATTTTCTGATGAACGCGCCGGCGGGATGATTCCCCCCATCCCGCCGGAATGGAGACTGATATGCTGAAAAAATGTGTTATCGTCGCGATGCTTGCATCGGGACTGGTCGCTTGCGCACAACCGCAGGCACCAAAAGAAGACTCTCGACTGAAAGAGGCCTACAGCGCCTGTATTAACACCGCCGAAGGATCGCCAGAAAAAATTGAAGCCTGCCAGAGCGTGCTGAATGTGCTGAAAAAAGAGAAAGCGCACGAGCAGTTTGCGACGCAGGAAAATGTGCGGGTGCTGGATTACCAGGCCTGTATCCAGGCGCGTCAAACCGGCAACGATCAGGAAGTGGCAAAGCGTTGTGACAAGATCTGGCAGGAGATTCGCAGCAATAACAGCAAGTAATCCTCTTTTGCCACGCCCGGCTGTGCGCCATCCTGATGTGAGTTGGATGGCGCACAACCGGGTTTTTTATTTATAGCAGGCAAAAAAAAGCCAACCGTCAGGTTGGCTCAGTGTATGAAAAACGATTATTTCGTGTCGTGCGCGTGATCGTTTTCGCGGCAATCGCCTTCAGCACAGTGACCGTAGAGGTACAGGCTGTGGTTGGTCAGACGGATACCATGACGAGTGGCAATCTCACGCTGACGAGATTCGATAGATTCATCGCTAAATTCAATCACCTTGCCGCAATCCAGGCAGATGAGGTGATCGTGGTGATGCTGTTGTGTCAGTTCGAAAACGGATTTACCGCCTTCAAAATTATGACGGGTGACAATCCCGGCGTCATCAAATTGGTTCAGAACGCGATAAACGGTCGCCAGGCCAATCTCTTCGCCCATGTCGATCAGACGTTTATACAAGTCTTCCGCACTGACATGGTGATTGTCCGGCCCTTGCAGTACTTCCAGAATTTTTAAACGAGGAAGCGTAACTTTCAGGCCAGCCTTCTTTAATGCGGTATTGTTGTCAGTCATGCGGAATCTGTCCTGTTGCTAAACGATTCACTTCTAAAGAAGAAGTGACAGAAAATGCACTTGGGATAATGCGTTTCATTATAGAACTGCCATGCCTAAATGAAAACTGCAAGTCTCAAGCAAAGTATGCTTATAAAAACGTGGTATCGCCAACAAAGTTGAGCGAAGGCATCCACTTTAACCTGGGATATTGTACAGGTATGAAAGCAAAAGTTAAAAATTTGTAGCAATTATTTTAATTGGAATTACCTATCAATGCGGCGCAACAGTTTTGCAGCGCCGCACGATCAATCAGGCATTCAGGATATCGTCGAGGTGAAGTTCTTCGCGGATCTGCTTAACCCATTTGTCTACGCGTTCTGCGGTGAGCTCTGGTTGACGGTCTTCGTCAATCGCCAGGCCCACAAAATGATCGTCATCCGCAAGGCCTTTAGACGCTTCAAAGTGATAACCCGCCGTTGGCCAATGACCGACAATCGCCGCGCCGCGCGGTTCGATGATGTCGCGAATGGTGCCCAGCGCATCACAGAAATACTCTGCGTAATCTTCCTGGTCACCGCAACCGAACAGCGCGACCAGCTTACCGTTAAAGTCGACTTCTTCCAGCGTTGGGAAGAAATCGTCCCAGTCACACTGTGCTTCGCCGTAGTACCAGGTTGGAATGCCCAGCAGCAGAATATCGTAACCTTCGAGATCTTCTTTGCTGCTCTTCGCAATGTCATGGACGTCGGCAACGTCTTTACCTAGCTGTTTTTGAATGTTTTTTGCGATGTTTTCGGTATTACCGGTATCGCTGCCGAAGAAAATGCCGATGATTGCCATGAGTAAAATAACCTCTTGAAACTTAATGGTATGGTGGCACAAATTGTCCACGGATGAGGGCAATCATAGCAGAACAGAGAAGTCAGCGGAAACAGCTATCACGCGGGACTGCACTCTGTGCTACATGAAAGTGGGGTAAGGGCGATTTTTCAGACTTTTACTGTGAATGGCGCAATGCCTGCAGTTGCAGCATAAGCATCTCTTCGATCAGCTCGCTGCGGCTGATTTCACGGGCCTCAGCCAGTTCGCTTAGGGCGTCGACTGCGTCCGCATTGAGTTTTAACTCGACGCGTTTAAGCCCACGACTTTTGTCGCGTTTAAGCTGGTTTCGCTTATTGATGCGCAACTGTTCATCGCGCGAAAGCGGATTGGTTTTAGGTCGTCCCGGTCGACGTTCAGTCGCGAACAGATCTAATGTCGTACGGTCCGTTTGTTCTTTGGCCATGATTCAGAGACTTCGGGGAAAACGAGCGGCCCTGCTATTGCCGGGGCGATGAGCGCGACATCATACATTACTGATATCAGCACGCCAACGACTGGAGGCCAACAGGCGTCCAGTCGCTGACATTTTAATCAAATCGCGTTCTCAGAGAGATAACGGCGGATGGCGCGCAGCACCGCGTCCGGTTTTTCGGCGTGAACCCAGTGGCCTGCACCGGCAATCACATGCGCACGCGCCTGCGGGAATTGCGCCAGCAGCGTATCGCGATAGGCTTCTGTGACATACGGTGAATTGCCGCCGCGAATAAAGAGCGTAGGGGCCTGCCAGGCTGGAATTGGCTGCCAGCCAACAATGTTATCGTATTGATCCCACAGAACCGGGACGTTAAACCGCCACGCGCCCTCGACGAACGACTTCAGCAGAAACTGCACCACGCCTTCTTCATCTAAATGCTCGCGCATAATCGCCGCAGCCTGCTGACGGGTTGCAACGCCCGCCTCAGTGACGGCGTTGATCGCCGCAAAAATTTCGTCGTGTCGACGCACATCGTAATCCACAGGTGCTACATCAATCACCACCAGCTGGTTGATGCGCTCTGGCGCAATCGCCGTCAGGGCCATCACCGCTTTACCGCCCATTGAATGGCCAATCAGCGTCGCTTTTTCGATGTTATTCGCATCGAGCGTATCCAGTAGATCATGAGCCATCGCCGCATACGTCATCTCTGGATCGCGCGGTGAAACCCCATGGTTGCGCATATCGACCTGCAGAATATTGTGATCGGTAACCAGATCGCGCGCGAGCACGCCCAAATTATCGAGGCTGCCAAAAAGCCCGTGAACCAGTACGATGGGAGAATTATTGTTCGGCGATTGTGCAGATTGCGCTCGGCTATTCAATTTCATGGCAAAGTTCTTTTTTTACGTATGTCAGGTTAGGGTATTATGTTGACCATTCTGCCGCCCGGCTGCAAGGATCCAGTTTATTCTGACTTTTGCCGCCACCCTGGCTTGACCCTATCCGCGGTTGGGATTAGCCCCTATAATCCCAACGACTTGTATTCAGATAAGATATTGCACTGGATTAAGATGAAAACAATCGAAGTTGATGATGAGCTCTATGCGTATATTGCCAGCCACACGCGACATATTGGCGAGAGTGCGTCCGACATTTTACGTCGCATGCTGAAATTTTCTGCCGCTTCACAGCCTGCAACTCCGGTTTCGAAAGAGGTTCGCGCGTCAAACGTCGTGGCGGAAGCTAAAACCGTAGCGCCGGTTAAAGACAAAGTGCGCGCGGTGCGTGAACTGCTGCTCTCCGACGAATACGCAGAGCAAAAGAAAGCGGTTAACCGTTTTCTGCTGGTGCTGACTACACTTTATTCACTGGATAACAAAGCGTTTGCTGAGGCGACCGAGTCGCTTCACGGCCGTACGCGCGTGTACTTCGCGGCGGATGAGCAGACGCTGATTCAAAACGGTAACCAAACCAAACCAAAACAGGTTCCGGGTACCCCTTATTGGGTCATCACCAATACCAATACCGGACGCAAATGCAGCATGGTCGAACACATCATGCAGTCAATGCAATTCCCGGCGGAATTGATTGAAAAGGTTTGCGGTACAATTTAACCCTTGCATAAGAAGGACCAGGCAATGGCAAATCACGAACGCGCGGGTCAGCCTGCGCAACAAAGCGATTTGATTAACGTCGCTCAGCTTACCGCTCAGTACTATGTATTGAAGCCGGAAGTGGGCAACGCAGAACACGCAGTGAAGTTTGGTACGTCTGGCCACCGCGGCGGCGCGGCGCGCCACAGCTTTAACGAACCGCATATTCTGGCCATTGCTCAGGCCATCGCTGAAGAACGCGCTAAAAATGGTATTACCGGTCCGTGCTTCGTCGGTAAAGATACTCATGCGCTGTCCGAACCGGCCTTCATCTCCGTACTGGAAGTGCTGGCAGCGAATGGTGTGGATGTCATCATCCAGGAAGACAACGGCTATACGCCAACGCCTGCGGTCTCGAACGCTATTCTGGTGCACAACAAAAAAGGCGGCGCGCAGGCGGACGGTATCGTTATCACGCCATCGCACAACCCACCGGATGATGGCGGTATCAAATACAACCCACCTAACGGCGGCCCGGCTGATACCAACGTCACGAAAGTGGTGGAAGACCGTGCGAACGCGCTGCTGGCGGATGGTCTGAAAGGTGTTAAACGTATTTCTCTGGATGCCGCGATGGCTTCTGGTCACGTGAAAGAGATCGATCTGGTTCAGCCGTTTATCGAAGGGCTGGCGGATATCGTGGATATCGCAGCGATTCAGAAAGCCGGTTTAAAACTGGGCGTGGATCCCCTTGGCGGCTCCGGTATTGAATACTGGAAACGCATCGCGGAGTTCTACAAGCTGGATCTGACCATTGTGAACGATCAGGTCGATCAGACGTTCCGCTTTATGCATCTGGATAAAGACGGCGCAATCCGTATGGACTGCTCGTCAGAGTGCGCGATGGCCGGCCTGCTGGCGCTGCGCGACAAATTCGATCTGGCGTTTGCCAACGACCCGGATTATGACCGTCACGGTATCGTCACCCCTGCGGGCCTGATGAATCCAAACCACTATCTGGCGGTGGCGATTAACTATCTGTTCCAGCATCGCCCTCAGTGGGGCAAAGAGGTAGCGGTAGGTAAAACGCTGGTGTCATCTGCGATGATTGACCGCGTGGTGAACGATCTGGGCCGACGGCTTGTGGAAGTGCCGGTAGGTTTCAAATGGTTCGTTGACGGTCTGCATGACGGCAGCTTCGGTTTTGGCGGCGAAGAGAGTGCGGGCGCTTCCTTCCTGCGTTTCGACGGCACACCGTGGTCGACCGATAAAGACGGGATCATCATGTGCCTGCTGGCGGCGGAAATCACGGCCGTCACCGGTAAAAATCCGCAGGAACATTACAATGAGCTGGCTGCGCGATTTGGTGCGCCGAGCTACAACCGTATTCAGGCGAGTGCAACCTCGGCTCAGAAAGCCGCGTTGTCTAAGCTCTCTCCAGAGATGGTGAGCGCGAGCACGCTGGCGGGTGACCCGATCACTGCACGTTTGACGGCGGCGCCGGGTAACGGTGCGTCCATCGGCGGTCTGAAAGTGATGACTGAAAACGGCTGGTTCGCAGCGCGTCCGTCCGGTACGGAAGATGCATACAAAATCTATTGCGAAAGCTTCCTCGGCGACGAACACCGTCAGCTGATTGAGAAAGAAGCGGTAGAGATTGTCAGCGAAGTGCTGAAAAACGCGTAAATGTGTTTGAGCGGGTGGGACTGAAGCTCTCACCTCAACCTTCTTTCACGGAAGAGGGAAAACAACGGCAACCGCAGGGTTGCCGTTTTACGTTTACCTCAGCTGTGCTTATTTTTCAGTTCAAAACGCGGTGACACCAGACCGTACAGCGTCCAGCCCATAAACGTCACCATCGCGCCATACAGCATCGCTTCCTGGCCGGAAGAGTAGAGCGCATAGAAGCTGTAAATCGCCCCGACCAGCGCCACAAAATTGGCCACTTTCGCTTTGCCTGGTTCAACATTTGCCATTTTCTGAATGATCACCAGCGCTGCCATCGACAAGATATACGGAATGATATTCGTCACGACGGCCAGATTAACCAGAACGTTGAATTGAGTGCTCAGGGACGGACTAATGGTCATCAGCGACAAACCGCTCTGGAAAATGACAATCGCCAGCATCCCCTGAATCGGCGCTTCTGACTTGCTCACACGCGAGAAGATTTTTGGGAAATAGCCGGAATCCGCAGAAGATTTAAACACCTGCGCAATCGTGAACTGCCAGCCGAGCAGTGAACCGCAGCAGGACATCACCATCAGCCCCATGATCACTTTCCCGACTTCCGGCGTAAACATCTGCGCAAAAGCCAGACCAAACGGCGCGGTAGAGTTTGCCAGATCCATATTCGGCACAATCCCGGCGATCACGTTGGTCGAAACGATGTAAATCACTGCAGCACCCAGCGTGCCGCCCAGCACCGCTATCGGCACGTTGCGCTCTGGGTTTTCCACTACTTCGGCGTTGGCACACGCTGACTCCAGTCCAAGAAATGCCCACAGCGTCATCGCAATCGACGACCCAACCGCGGTAAAGAACGGTACGTGATGCGGGTTCCAGGAGTTGGCGTACAGCGTCGGGCTAAACCAGAACCAGCCGATAATGCACAGTCCGACGACCGGGATGATCACTCCCCAGACCGTCACGCTGCTGATTTGCCCGGTAATGCGCGCGCCGCCAAAGTTGGCGATAGTACAAATCCACAGCACGCCAATGGTCGCGAGGCCGATCTGCACTGGGGTGAGTGCTGCGCCAAACAGCTCCGTCCCGTAGCCAACCGCCGAGATCGCGATCGCCACATTGGCGATCAGCAGCGACACGCCGTAGGTGTAGTTCGCCATAAAGTTGCCCGACTTACCGAAGGCGTATTCGGCGTAACCGCCCATCCCGCCGGACTTACGGCTAAACATTCCGCATTTAGCAAATGCCCACGCCAGCGCCATCGACCCGACGGCTGTGACCAGCCAGGAGATAATCGAGATCGTCCCCACTTCCGCGAGTTTGGTGGGCAGCATGATGATGCCTGAGCCCATCATATTCACCATTGTCAGAATAGTGAGCTGCACAACGCCCATCTTATTGGATTTACTCATAGTTTTTCCCCTTTCAGCAGCGTGGGTTGAGCAATGGGTTGTTTAATCACGTAGCAACGCACCTGTTTGCGTCCGTCACACTCTTCGATATACACACCCTGCAGTTCCGGTGCGAAGCCCGGCAGCAGGTTGATACCCTCTTCAAGCGCAGTGAAATAGCGCAGAACCGCATCTCCCCAAACTTCCCCTGGGACCACGCACAGCACGCCCGGTGGGTAAGGGAGAGCACCTTCGGCGGCAATTCGGCCTTCGGCGTCGCGCAGAGATACCAGTTCCACTTCACCGCGCAGATAGGCGTAATTGGCCTCCTGCGGGTTCATCATCACCCGTGGGAAATGCGCTTTACGGAACATCTCTTTTTGCAGCTGTTTCACGTTGTGACGGGCGTAGAGATCGTGCATCTCCTGGCAAATCTGGCGCAGCGAATAACCGGCGTAGCGTTCAGGATGCTGTTTATACAGTGACGGGAGCACCTCCTTCAGCGGCGCGTCGGTTTCCAGAAGTTTTTCGAAACGCACCAGTTGCGCAATAAGCTGCTGCAGCTTGCCCATATCCTCGGCCGGCGTGAGCAGGAACAGAATCGAGTTGAGATCGCATTTCTCCGGGACGATACCATTCTCGCGCAGGAAATTAGCGAGGATGGTGGCCGGCACGCCGAAATCATCGTACTCACCGGTACGCGCGTTAATGCCCGGCGTCGTGAGCAGTAATTTGCACGGATCGATAAAATATTGGTGCTCGGCATACCCCTCAAAGGCGTGCCACCGTTCGCCGGGTACAAAGTGGAAGAAGCGTAAATCTGATGAAATATCGGCAGTTGGACAGCTTTCCCACGCTTTGCCATCCACCGTTTCCGGAACAAACGGGCGGATAAACCGGCAGTTTTGCAGAATCAACTTGCGCGCCTCAATGCCATTGACCACGCAGTCCATCCACATGTTGCGTCCGCTCTGCCCCTCGTGCATGCGGGCGTTGATATCCAGGGCCGCAAACAGCGGATAGAACGGGCTGGTGGAGGCGTGCATCATAAAAGCGTTGTTCAGCCGTTTGTGCGGAACGTAACGCTGCTGACCTTTAATGTGGCCGTCTTTCTTGTGGATCTGCGAGGTTTGCGAGAATCCAGCCTGCTGTTTATGCACCGATTGCGTGACCAAAATACCCGGATCGTTTTCGTTCAGATCCAGCAGCAGCGGGGAACAATCCGCCATCATCGGGATAAATTGTTCGTAGCCGACCCAGGCGGAATCAAACAGAATGTAGTCGCAGAGATGACCAATCTTATCGACCACCTGACGGGCGTTATAAATGGTGCCGTCGTAGGTTCCCAATTGAATCACCGCCAGACGGAAAGGGCGCGCATCGCGGGCGCGTCCAGGCGCCACTTCAGAAACCTGCTCACGCAGATAACTCTCTTCGAAACAGTGCGCGTCGATACCGCCGATAAACCCGTACGGGTTGCGTGCAGTTTCCAGATAAACCGGCGTAGCGCCTGCCTGAATGAGTGCGCCGTGGTGATTAGATTTATGATTATTGCGGTCGAAAAGGACCAAATCACCCGGTGTCAGCAGGGCATTAAGCACGACTTTATTGGACGACGACGTTCCGTTCAGCACGAAATAGGTTTTATCCGCGTTAAACACTTTTGCGGCGTGTTTCTGTGCCGTGCAGGGCGCGCCCTCGTGGATCAACAGATCGCCCATGGCCACATCGGCGTTGCACAGATCGGAACGGAACAGCGTCTCGCCGAAGAAATCCACAAACTGATTACCGGCGGGATGGCGGCGGAAAAACTGGCCGCCCTGATGCCCCGGACAGTCGAATGCGCTGTTGCCCTGGTTGACATAGTCCACCAGCGCGCGGAAAAACGGCGGGCGCAGTTGGGTTTCGTACTTCTGCGCGGCGGCTTCCAGCTGGCGTCCGTAAAAGTCGTTGCTGGTGTCATTGCATTCAAAAACACCCTGAATGCGCGATAAATATTCTGCCGGAACAATCTCTTCTTTGTGAGTGGCAATAAATACCGGAATACCAAAACCGGTGCCTTCAATTTCTTCTATTGTGCCGTTAAAGATATCACTGACGGCCAGAACCACGGCGGCGATATCAATATAATCTGAGGCGCTGATATCGACCGTTTCACGTGTGGTGGTAAAACAATCTGGGCAGGCACGACTGACAGCGATTTTTAGCAGTTTCATATTCATCTCTTTATTTTTGGCAATATTCACCCATCGGTTTCTTTTAAATAAGAAATCGATATTTCCCGGAAAAAAACAAAGTGTGGCCGCTGATAAAAAATCAGTAAATTTGCTTTTTTGATGAGTTAAATCCCAATCGTCCGGTGACGAAGCACTCAGGATTTAAAAGGATAAGCGTGCAGGTTCACAGACAATGGCCTGTAAAACAAGGGGTTCAGAATAACCTGTGTACGAACACGCCAGCAGACGGGGATCTACCGGGCGTTGAAGAAATGAAAATCAAAGCTGTTGCGGTGGGCGAACATCATAATATGCGTTGTCCGCCTGATATGAGGCATTAAACGATTATTGTTTTCCATGCTTATTTTCCTTTCAGTAATTGAAAGCATGGTCATTCTATCCAGGAAAGGGCGGTAAACCGTGAGTATGATCACCATTAACCGATCAAATCAGAAATAAATATTCGTTTTGAGTGAATAGTGCAGATCAAAATTCTGCATTGTAATGATGGTGTTAATCTTGTGTTGAATGGATGTTCTGATTTATTTTAAATAAATCATCTATAAACTTTTTGATATTGGGTAAATATAAAAAGAGAGATTTTAGGTTGGCGCTTTAAATAAAGTGAATACTTATTCAAAGCATAAAGCGATAACCGATACCGGTTTCTGTTAATAAATGGCGAGGGCGTGCAGGGTCAACTTCGAGTTTCTGACGAAGATGGCCCATATATATGCGTAAATAATGACTATGCTCGACGGCATTCGGGCCCCATACCTGATTGAGTAGCTGGCGCTGTGTCAGTACCTTGCCGTGGTTATTCAGCAGAATCGCCAGCAGGCGAAATTCAATCGGGGTAAGGTGAATCTCTTGCGCGCCGCGAAGAATGCGCCGCGCGGCGAGATCAACCTGAATGTCTGAGAAGGTGTAGACCGGTTCCGCGGGCGTTGTGGTGCTATGACGACGTAACGCCACGCGCAGTCGCGCCTGCAGTTCGCCGATACCAAAGGGTTTGCTGAGATAATCATCGGCACCGGCATCCAGCGCGGCAATTTTATCGGTCTCTTCCGCGCGGGCAGAAAGCACAATAATCGGCATCTGGCTCCACTGGCGAACCTCGCGGATAAAATCGATGCCGTCGCCGTCTGGCAAACCTAAATCGAGGATCACCAGATCGGGTTTGCGCGTCGCGGCTTCAATCAGGCCACGCTGTAACGTTCCGGCGTCAAACACGCGCAAGCCGTCCCCCTCCAGCGCGGCGCGCAGGAAACGGCTAATCGCATGTTCGTCTTCAACAATCAGAACGTTAATCACAAATCCTCTGGTAATTCATCAAGTTCCGGCGGGGCTTCTAGCGGAAGTGTAACACAAAAACAGGCCCCGCCTTCCGGACGGTTGTGCGCGTCGATGGTCCCACCGTGAACCTCGACGATGGCCTGGCATATCGCCAGCCCAAGCCCGACACCCGGAATGGCAGACTCTTTATTTCCCCGGGCAAATTTTTCAAAAATAGCCGATTCTTGTCCAACGGGAATGCCGGGGCCGTCGTCCCAGATCTCAAGACGTAATGCCTGATTTGCCACGCCCGCATTCAGCCCAATCTCTGCTTTTGAACCGGCGTATTTCGCCGCGTTTTCCAGCAGATTAATCAGCACACGCTCAAACAGCGGCCCGTCAACGTGAATCAGCGCCAGCGGCTCCGGCATGTTTAAAGAAATGTGTCGCCCGCCGAGACCCGGTTCCAGCATTTTCAGGGCGCTGCCCACCACCTCTTCCAGCGTCAGCCACTCTTTTTTGAGGTTAAATCCGCCGGACTGAATGCGCGCCATATCCAGCAGATTATTCACCAGCCGCGTCGTGTTGAGCACATGCTGGCGTATTTCACTGGCCTGCGGTGCGTGCGGGGAATTCTCTGCCGCCAGATCGAGCGTTAAAATTTCCGCCTGGCCAAACAGGACGGTCAGCGGCGTGCGCAGATCGTGAGAGAGCGCCGCCAGCAAGGAGTTGCGGATGCTCTCACGCTCGCTGGCCATTCGGGCCTGCTCTTCGCTTGCCGTCAGCGCCAGTCTTTCGAGAGCGCTGGCGACCAGCAACGTGAAGGTTTCCAGTAGACGCTGCTGTTCCGGGATCATCAGCTGTCGCAGATGTGTCGGCTCCACAATCACCAGCCCCAGCGTCTTGTTGGCGCTACGCAGCGGCAAAATGAGGTAGGGCACGCCGGGTAAAGTGTCCGTACCCGCGCCTGCGGGTAAACCTTTATCAAAACTCCAGCGGGCAATCGCGTCATCCCACGGCGTCATACCGCTGGACGAGGTCAACGGGCGCAGTTTCCCGTGCTCATCGGGCAGCAAAATCAGGCTGCTGGCGTGGAACGTCGAGCGAATAAACTGCTCGCTGGTCTGAACGATATCGCGCGGCGTGCGGCCCACTGCCAGCGATTTTGACATCTCATAAAGATGACGCGTGCGTTGCTCGCGATAGCGGGCGATACGTGCCTGATAGCGCACACCTGCGGTGAGATTCCCGACGATAAGGCCGACGGTAAGCATCACTGCGAACGTCAGAATGTACTGCACGTCCGACACCGCCAGCGTTCCGCGCGGGGCGATAAAAAACAGATCAAAGCTGGCGACGTTAATCACCGTGGCGAGCACTGACGGCCAGCGACCGTAAAGCAGGGCGACAATCACCACGCCCAGCAGATAAATCATCACCAGATTGGCCGCGTCAAAGGCGAAAAGCCACTGGCTGGCCACGAACGTGATCAGCGCGCACAGAACCGTCGCGACCAGACAGCCACGCAGCTGAATACGCCATTTCTCGCCGAAAGGGCGCACATCTGCTGTTCGGTTTGGCAGGGGGGCGGGTTTGTCGTCAAGGGCGACAATCACCAAATCTAAATCGGGCGCGCGTTTTGCCAGTTTATCGGCGAACGACTCACGGCTAAACCAGCGGCGATGATGGCGACGGCCAATCACAATTTTGCCCAGATTGTGCTCGCGGGCGTAGCGGAGAATGGCTTTGTCTTCTGCGGGATCGGACAGCGTGGCGGTTTCTGCGCCCAATTCTTGTGCCAGGCGTAAGGCGCTCAAAATGGCGCGACGTTGATGTTCAGGCAGCGCATGCAGATGCGGCGTTTCGACATAAACCGCATGCCAGACGCTGCCAAATTTTGCCGCCAGCCGCGCGGCGGTGCGCACCAGCTTTTCGTTGCCGCTCCCGTGGCCGATGCACAGTAAAATCGCGTCGCGGGTGTGCCAGACGCGATCCTGCCCCTGTCGGTCACGCCAGGCACGCATCTGATCGTCCACCCGATCGGCGGTGCGTCTGAGCGCCAGTTCACGCAGGGCGATCAAATTCCCTTTGCGGAAGAAATGTTCGATGGCCCGTTCGGCCTGACCGGTAATATAGACTTTGCCCTCGTGCAGGCGCTGGCGCAGGTCGTCCGGCGGCAAATCGACCAGCACCACCTCGTCGGCGGAATCAAAAAAGGGATCGGGCACGGTTTCGCGCACCTGAATTCCTGTCACGCCACTGACCACATCGTTCAGGCTTTCCAGATGCTGCACGTTAACGGTGGTAAAGACGTCGATACCCGCTTCCAGCAGCTCCTCGACATCCTGCCAGCGCTTTGGATGACGCGAGCCTGGCGCGTTGCTGTGCGCCAGTTCGTCCATCAGGATCAGCGCCGGACGGCGGGCGAGGGCGGCATCGAGATCAAATTCCGTCACCAGACGACCGCGATGGCTGGTCCGCCGGGCGGGCAGCGTGGCTAATCCTTCCAGCAGCGCCGCCGTCTCTTTACGTCCATGCGTTTCCACCACGCCTACCACAATGTCTAAACCTTGCGCCCGCAGCCGCTGCGCTTCCGCCAGCATGGCGTACGTTTTCCCGACGCCAGCGCAGGCGCCAAAGAACACTTTCAGCTTGCCGCGATGCGGGGCGGCTGTCTGTTCCAGCAGTCGGTCAGGGTCCGGGCGCACAGGCTCGTCGGTCATTTAGTTTTTCCTTAGCGCGTCCAGCGCCAGATTCAGCTCAACAATATTCACTACCGGCATACCGATAAAATTGACCAGCGGTTTTTGCGTATGTTCCTCAACGACCTGACGCACCTGTTCCGTGGTCAACTGGCGGGCAGCCGCCACGCGCGGGATCTGCCATGCGACCGATTCGGGCGTCAGGCTGTAATCCAGCCCGCTGGCAGAGGCCGTGACCAGCTCAACGGGCACATCACGGCTGGCCTGCGGGTTGGCGGCGCGAAGTGTGGCAACGCGTTCGCCGATCGCTTTATCCAGCTCGGGATTGCTCCCCGCCAGATTACTCCCGCCAGACGCCATCGGATTATACGGGCTTTCCGCGGTGGCGGAAGGACGCCCCTGAAAGTAGCCCGCGTCGGTAAAATTCTGCCCTATCAGGCGCGAGCCGCGATTTTCACCGTTCTGGATAATCAGCGAACCGTTGGCCTGATCGGTAAACCACCATTGGCCGAGTGCCGTTGTGAGCAGCGGATAAAGCCCGCCGGTCACCAGCGTTAACAGAATAAACAGCAGTATAGCGGGGCGTAACATCGTCATTTGATTTACCTTTTAAACCAGCCCGAACACGGTCAGCAGCATGTCGATAATTTTGATACCGATAAACGGCACCACCAGTCCACCCAGACCATAAATCCACAGGTTGCGACGCAGCATAGCGGCCGCCGTCAGCGGTTTATAGCTCACGCCTTTAAGCGCCAGCGGGATCAGGAAGACAATAATCAGCGCGTTAAAAATCACGGCGCTGAGAATGGCCGACGCCGGAGAGTGCAGATGCATCACGTTCAGGGCGTTGAGCTGGGGATAGGTCGCCGCAAACGCCGCCGGAATAATGGCGAAATACTTCGCCACGTCGTTGGCGATACTGAACGTGGTCAGCGATCCGCGCGTCATTAGCATCTGTTTGCCGATGTGCACCACTTCAATCAGCTTGGTCGGGTTAGAGTCGAGATCGACCATATTGCCCGCCTCTTTCGCCGCCTGAGTGCCCGAGTTCATCGCCACCGCGACGTCCGCCTGTGCCAGTGCCGGGGCGTCGTTGGTGCCGTCGCCGGTCATTGCCACCAGGCGTCCTTCGGCCTGGTACTGACGAATCAACGCCAGTTTGGCTTCCGGCGTGGCTTCAGACAGAAAATCATCCACGCCCGCTTCGGCGGCAATCGCGGCGGCGGTTAACCGGTTATCGCCGGTGATCATCACCGTTTTAATCCCCATCTTACGCAGCTGGGCAAAGCGTTCTTTAATGCCACCTTTCACGATATCTTTCAGGGCAATGACGCCGAGCACGGTTGCACCTTCGGCGACCACCAGCGGCGTTGCGCCCTGACGCGCCACGTTCTCCACCAGACGATCGACTTCCGGTGGGAAGTGGCCGTTGTTGGCTTCAATGTGGCGGCGGATTGCGTCAACGGAGCCTTTGCGAATCATGCGATCCTGGATGTTAATCCCGCTCATACGCGTTTGCGCGGTGAATGGCACAAAGGTGGCCTGCAGGCTTTGCACATCCCGCTGGCGCAGGTTAAAGCGCTGTTTTGCGAGGATAACAATGCTGCGGCCTTCCGGCGTTTCGTCGGCCAGCGATGAGAGCTGCGCGGCGTCGGCCAGCGTTTTTTCATCCACGCCGGGCGCGGGCAGGAACTCAGATGCCTGGCGGTTGCCGAGGGTAATGGTCCCGGTTTTATCGAGCAGCAACACATCCACGTCGCCCGCCGCTTCTACGGCGCGACCGCTGGTGGCGATGACATTTGCGCCGAGCATCCGACTCATCCCCGCCACGCCAATCGCCGACAGCAATCCGCCGATGGTGGTTGGGATCAGGCAGACCAGCAGCGCGACCAGTACCGTGACGCTGACCGCCGTACCGCCGTAGGCGGAGAACGGCCACAGGGTGGCGGTTGCCAGCAGGAAAACAATCGTCAGGGCCACCAGTAAAATGGTCAGCGCGATTTCGTTTGGCGTTTTACGGCGCTGCGCGCCTTCGACCATCGCGATCATGCGGTCGAGAAAGGTTTCGCCTGGGTTGACGCTGCACTGGATCACCAGCCAGTCGGAGAGGATCCGCGTCCCGCCGGTGACGGAAGCGAAATCGCCGCCAGACTCACGAATCACCGGTGCAGATTCCCCGGTGATCGCGCTCTCATCGACCGATGCGCCGCCTTCGATGACTTCCCCGTCGCACGGGATGATATCGCCCGCTTCGACCAGCACGACGTCGCCTTTGCGCAGCTCGTCAGCCGGGACGTGATCCATCTGCGCGCCATATTTTGGCTCGCGCAGTTTGCGGGCAAATGCCGTCTTATTGATGCCTTTCAGGCTGTTGGCCTGCGCCTTACTGCGGCCTTCAGCCAGCGCTTCGGCTACGTTGGCGAAAAGCACCGTAAACCACAGCCAAACGCTAATCGCGCCGGTAAAGCCCGCATCGCCCGCCAGATGCCCGGTTGCCATTGCAACAGCCAGCGCGGTGGTGACCACGCTGCCAATCCAGACAATAAACATCACCGGGTTGTGCCATTGCACGCGCGGGCTGAGTTTTTTGACCGCATCCATCAACGCCTGGCGAACCAGCGCGGGTTCTAAGAGGGCCAGTTGTTTACGACTCATGACTTATGTCTCCGCTCAATTAGCGTAAAGAAAGATGTTCCGCGACCGGGCCTAACGCGAGGGCGGGGATAAAGGTCAATGCACCCACCAGCAGCACGGTGCCAATCAGCAGGCCGACAAACAGCGCCCCGTGGGTGGGCAGCGTTCCGCTGGAGGTGGGCTGAATGTTTTTGCTGACAAGCGTCCCGGCAATCGCCATCACCGGGATGATTACCCCAAAGCGACCGACGAACATGCAGAACGCCAGCAGGCAGTTCCAGAACGGAGAGTTAGCGCTTAATCCGGCGAAGGCGCTGCCGTTGTTGTTAGCGGCGGATGAGACGGCGTACAGCACTTCGCTAAAGCCATGAATGCCAGGGTTGAAAATGCCGCTGCGTCCGGCGTCGGTCATCAGCGCCAGCGCCGTACCCATCAGCACCAGTGCAGGGGTCACCAGAATCGCCAGCGCGGTCAGTTTCATCTCCCTCACGTCGATTTTTTTACCCAGGTATTCCGGCGTGCGGCCAATCATCAGCCCGGCGATAAACACCGCCAGCAGGACAAACAGCAGCATGCCGTACAGACCGGATCCGACCCCGCCAAAGACCACTTCACCAATCTGCATCAGCCACAGCGGGATCATCCCGCCAAGCGCCGTGAAGGAGTCATGCATCGCATTCACCGCGCCGCAGGAGGCCGCCGTGGTGACCACTGCATACAGACTGCTGGCGAGAATGCCGAAACGGCTCTCTTTACCTTCCATATTGATGTTGCTGTCGGCACCGATCTGCATAAAGTGCGCGTTGCCGTGCCATTCCGCCCACATCACCAGCGCGGCGCAGACCACGAAGATAATTGACATCGCCCAGAGCAACGTGCGGCCCTGACGGCGGTCGTTCACCACATCGCCAAAGGCAAAGCAGAGCGCGGAGGGGATCAGGAAGATCGCCAGCATCTGCACGAAGTTAGTCAGCGCAGTGGGGTTTTCGAACGGGTGCGAGGAGTTGGCATTGAAGAATCCGCCGCCGTTCGTTCCGAGCATTTTGATGGCTTCCTGTGAGGCCACTGGCCCCATCGGCAGCATCTGTTTTACCCCCTCAAGCGAGGTATAAGACGAATACGGCAGCAGGTTTTGCAACGTGCCTTGCTGGATAAAGAACAGAGCGATAAGCAGAGCAATCGGCAGCAGCACCCACAGCGTGATCCGCGTGAGATCGACCCAGGCATTACCCAGCGTATTCATTTTTTGCCGCGCAAAAGCGCGCGTCAGCGCGAAGATCACCGCGATGCCGCTGGCTGCAGACAGGAAGTTTTGTACGGTTAATCCTGCCATCTGGCTGAAATAGCTCAGCGTGGTTTCACCTGCATACGATTGCCAGTTGGTATTGGTGACGAAACTGACGGCCGTATTGAGCGCCAGATGCCAGCTTAACCCCGGCAACTGCTGCGGGTTGAGCGGCAAAATGCCCTGCAACATCAGCATCGCGAAGAGGACAAACAGGCCGCACACATTCAGCAGCAGAATAGCGAGCAGATATTGCCGCCAGTTCATCTCCTGATTTTGGATGCCGAGTACGCGCCATAATCCGTTTTCCACGCCGCCAACCAGAGGCAGCGGAACGCCATTTATCATCCGCGCCAGTACGGTTCCCAGCGGTCGTGCCAGCAGGAACAGCACCAGTAAAAAGCTGGCGATAAGTAAAAATCCTTGAGCGGCCATCAGAATGCCTCCGCATTAAACAAGGCGTAGACCAGATACCCTAATAACAGAAAAACCAACACGATGCCGGCAATCAGACCTGCACTCACAATTCACCTCCGGGTGACATTTGTCTTTGTGCAAAAGGTAGGATTTATGGCGCAAAGATTTCGCAAAAATCGGCGGGGGAGGTGTAAAAAAAGTATAAAAACGATAAAGCCCCAATTTAACTATTGGTAAGTATCTCGTTAACTTTTTCGTAACTTAATTACGGGAGAAGTGTAAATATTCACTAAATGAATGAAAAGAAGTGGTCGGATGAGTAGTAAAATTACAAACAAAACGGTACTATTTTAGCCAGATAACCACTTTTGAATTTTCCGGATAATGTTTCCGGCCAACTATAGGGGAGAAAATAATGGACCTTTACAAAGAGTATCCTGCACATGTTGTCTTTTTACGTCGCACCTTCGCTGTAGTGGCGGGTGTTCTGGCGTTACCGGTAATGCTTTTCTGGAAAGACCGTGCCCGTTTTTACAGCTATCTGCACCGCGTCTGGGCGAAAACCAGCGAGAAACCGGTATGGATGGATCAGGCCGAAAAAGCGACCTGCGACTTCTATTAAAATAAAGACGACACACAGCAATGTCGTAACCGCCACAGAGATGTGGCGGTTTTTTTATGCCCGCGATAAAGGTTTACCCCTTGAGAGTGTCAGGAGTTATCCGCAGTTAACCGGCATTAACGGTGTTGTACTGCTTGCTCCAGTAACATAACTTAAACATTATAGCGTCAGGTATTCCGACGCTGTTTCGGACGACGCGATGTTAGCGTGCGGCCGGAAACGCTACGCTTAGGTTATGGACAATTATTCAGGAGTGTTATGACCACGCATCTGGTCTGGTTTCGCGCGGATCTGCGCCTTCATGACAATATCGCCCTCGCGGCTGCCTGCCGCAGCCAAAACACGCGGGTGCTGGCCGTGTTTATCGCCACGCCCGATCAGTGGCGGCAGCACGATATGGCCCCGCGACAGGCGTCATATCTGCGCGCGCATCTTAAGGGGTTGCAGCAGGGCCTGGCGGAGAGAGGCATTCCCCTCATCTATGAAGAGGTGAGTGATTTTGCGGCGCAAAGCGCAAAAGTGCAGCAGCTCTGCGAGCAGCACGGGGTCACCCATCTTTTTTACAACTATCAATACGAATTCAACGAGCAGCAGCGCGACCGACAGCTCGAAAAAACGCTCGACGGCGTGGTCTGTCAGGGCTTTGACGACAGCGTGATGTTGCCGCCCGGCAGCGTCATGACCGGGAATCACGAGATGTACAAAGTGTTTACCCCGTTCAAGAATGCGTACGTCAAGCGCCTGAAAGAGGGGCTGCCGGAATGCGTGGCCGCGCCCGCAGCCAGAGAACAAAAGCTGCCGCCACCCGCTGAAATTGACTTCAACTACCCGCAGCAGGATTTTGATGCTGAACGGTTTCCTGCCAGTGAAAAGGCCGCCATCGCGCAGCTGCGCCATTTCTGTCAGCACGGCGCGGGTGAGTACGAGGCGCGACGCGATTTCCCTTCCATCGACGGCACCAGCCGGTTATCTGCCTGTTTAGCGCTGGGCGTGCTCTCGCCGCGTCAGTGTTTGCACCGACTGCTGGCGGAGCAGCCCAGAGCGCTGGACGGCGGTGAGGGTGCGGTGTGGCTTAACGAGCTTATCTGGCGAGAATTTTATCGCCATCTGATGACCTATCATCCTGATTTATGTAAACACCGGCCCTTTATTCGCTGGACGGATAATGTGCAGTGGCAGCACGACGAGGTGCTGCTGCAGGCCTGGCAGGACGGGAAAACGGGCTATCCGATTGTCGATGCGGCGATGCGCCAGCTCAACGAAACGGGGTGGATGCATAACCGCCTGCGAATGATCGTGGCGAGTTTTTTGGTGAAAGACTTGCTTATCGACTGGCGTGCCGGAGAGCGATATTTTATGGCACAGCTGATCGACGGCGATTTGGCCGCCAATAATGGCGGCTGGCAATGGGCGGCCTCAACCGGAACGGACGCCGCGCCCTATTTTCGTATTTTTAATCCGACCACGCAGGGGCAACGGTTTGACGACAAAGGCGAGTTTATCCGTCAGTGGCTGCCATCACTTCGTGATGTGCCAATTAAATCCGTTCATGAACCCTGGGTGTGGGCAGATAAAGCGGGCGTGAAGCTCGATTATCCGCGCCCGATTGTCGATCATAAACAGGCGCGCGTCGCCACACTGGCGGCCTATGAAGCCGCCCGCAAAGTGTAAGAGAGTCATGATGAAAAACACCGAACTTGAACAACTGATCAACGAAAAACTGAACAGCGCCAGCTTTAGCGACTATGGCCCGAACGGCCTGCAGGTGGAAGGGCGCGACACGGTGCAAAAGATTGTCACGGGCGTCACGGCAAGCCAGGCGCTGCTCGATGAAGCGGTGCGTCTGCAAGCCGATGCAGTGATCGTACATCACGGTTATTTCTGGAAAAACGAAGCGCCCGTGATTCGCGGCATGAAGCGCAATCGCCTGAAAACACTGCTGGCAAACGACATCAACCTGTATGGCTGGCATTTACCGCTGGATGCGCACCCGGAGCTGGGCAATAACGTGCAGCTGGCCGCGCTGCTCGGCATCACCGTGATGGGCGAAATTGAACAGTTAGTGCCGTGGGGTGAGTTATCGATGCCGGTCCCAGGTCTGGAGCTGGCCTCCTGGATTGAGGCGCGTCTGGGGCGTCGTCCGCTGTGGAGCGGTGATACCGGGCCCGATTTGGTGAAACGCGTCGCCTGGTGTACGGGCGGTGGTCAGGGCTTTATCGACAACGCTGCGCGCTTTGGCGTTGACGCGTTTATTACCGGTGAAGTGTCTGAACAGACGATCCATTCCGCGCGTGAACAGGGGCTGCATTTTTATGCCGCCGGGCATCACGCCACTGAACGCGGCGGCATTCGCGCCCTGAGCGAGTGGTTGACGGAAAATACCGATCTGGATGTGACCTTTATTGATATTCCTAATCCTGCCTGATGAGAGGTACGTAAGTGCAGCGAGCGCGTTGTTATTTATTAGGCGAAACCGCCGTGGTACTGGAGCTTGAGCCTCCGGTCACGCTGGCGACGCAAAAGAGGATCTGGCGCTTAACGCAGCGGCTAGCGGAGATCCCCGAAGTGGTGGAAGCCATTCCGGGGATGAATAACATTACGGTCGTATTGCGCAATCCGCAGTCCCTGGCGTTGGATGCAATCGAGCGATTGCAGCGCTGGTGGGAAGAGAGCGAGGCGCTTGAGCCTGAGTCACGCTTTATCGAAATCCCGGTAGTGTACGGCGGGGCGGGTGGCCCGGATTTGGGCGAGGTCGCCCGACATGCCGGACTGTCTGAAAAGCAGGTGGTCGAGCTGCATAGCTCGATTGATTACGTGGTGTGGTTCCTGGGCTTCCAGCCAGGATTCCCCTATTTGGGGGGATTGCCGGAACAGCTGGCCACGCCGCGTCGCGCTGAGCCGCGCCTGCAGGTTCCTGCCGGTTCGGTCGGGATTGGCGGGGCGCAGACCGGGATTTACCCGCTGGTGTCGCCGGGCGGCTGGCAGCTGATTGGCCATACCCCTCTGCCGTTATTTGATTCAAAACGCGATGAACCGGTGCTGTTGCGACCGGGTGATACCGTGCGGTTTGTGCCGAAGAAGGAGGGGGTATGTTGAAGGTGATTCGCGCGGGGCTGTACACCTCGGTACAGGACGAGGGCCGTATTGGCCTGCGTCAGTCGGGGATCAGCTATTGCGGGGCGCTGGATAAACCGGCGTTGCAGATTGCGAATCTGCTGGTGGGCAACGATCCAAATACGGCGGCGCTGGAAATGACCCTGGGTCAATGCAGCGTCGAGTTTGAGCGCGACAGCTGGTTCGCCCTGACCGGCGCAGGCTGCGATGCCACGCTTGATGGCGCAGCGGTCTGGACCGGATGGCGATTAAGGGCTAAAGCCGGGCAGCGCCTGACGCTGAATCGCCCGTTGCACGGGATGCGCAGCTATCTGGCGATCGATGGCGGCATTGACGTACCGGAAGTGATGAACTCATTCAGCACCGACCTCAAAACGGGTATCGGCGGGTTTGAAGGCCGTTTGCTGAAAGATGGCGACAGGTTACCGCTTCGTCCCGCCACGCGGGAATTTGCCGAAACGCAGGGGGTTAAGCAACTGCTGTGGACCAACCGTATTCGCGCACTGCCTGGGCCGGAATACCATGAGTTTGACCAGCCTTCGCAGGATGCCTTCTGGCGTCTGCCGTGGAAGCTCAGCCCGCAAAGTAACCGCATGGGCTATCGTTTACAGGGTCAACAACTGGCACGCACTACCGATCGCGAAATGCTGTCACATGGCCTGCTGCCGGGCGTGATTCAGGTGCCGCATAACGGCCAACCGATTGTCCTGATGAATGATGCGCAGACCACAGGGGGCTATCCGCGTATCGCCTGCATCATCGAGGCGGATATGTACCATCTGGCGCAAATTCCGTTGGGTCAGCCGATTCATTTTGTGCAGTGCACGCTGGAAGAGGCGCTCGAAGCGCGACGCGTGCAGAGACAACATATCGAACAACTGGCATGGAGGTTGAATGATCGTCGTTGATTTGAATGCGGATTTAGGCGAAGGCTGTGAGAGCGATGCTGAATTATTGACGCTTGTCTCTTCCGCCAATATCGCCTGCGGATTTCACGCCGGGGATGCGCAAACCATGCAGGCGTGCGTTCGCGAGGCGTTAAAAAATGGCGTGGCGATCGGCGCCCATCCGAGCTTTCCCGATCGGGAGAACTTTGGCCGCACGGCGATGAACCTGCCACCGGAAACGGTGTACGCCCAAATGCTGTATCAAATTGGGGCGCTGGAGGCTATCGCGCGCGCCGAAGGAGGGCAACTTCGTCACGTTAAGCCGCACGGGATGCTCTATAACCAGGCGGCAAAAGACGCCGCGCTGGCGGACGCTATCGCCCGTGCGGTTCATGCCGTCTGCCCGACGTTGATTCTGGTAGGACTGGCCGGCAGCGAACTGATCCGCGCCGGGGAGCGTCATGGTTTGGTCACGCGCGAAGAGGTGTTTGCCGATCGCGGTTATCAGGCTGACGGAAGTCTGGTGTCGCGCACGGCGGCGGGCGCGCTGATTGACGATGAAGAACTGGCGCTGGGGCAAACCCTGGAAATGGTGCAGCAGGGGCGGGTCAAAAGCATCACCGGGGAGTGGGCCAGCGTGCGGGCGCAGACCGTCTGCCTGCATGGCGATGGCGAACACGCGCTGGCGTTTGCCCGCCGCTTACGCAAAGAATTTGACGTTAAAAATATAACAATCAGTGCATAACGCACAAACGCAAACACAACTTAACAACAGGAAAGAGAATATGGCAGAGACGCTATCGCTCTGGCCACTCATCGGTATCGCGGTGATTGTGGTCGGATTTTTATTACGTTTTAATCCGGTGCTGGTGGTGATTGTCGCCGGTATCGTCACCGGCCTTGCGGCGCATATGCCTGTCGCCACTATCCTCGAAAAGCTCGGCGAGGGGTTCCTGAATACCCGTAACCTGCCGTATATCCTGCTAATTCCTCTTGCGGTTATCGGTCTGCTGGAGCGCCACGGGCTGAAAGAGCGCGCGCAGGCCTGGATTGCCAAAATTCACAGCGCCACTGCGGGCCGTTTGCTGATTGTCTATCTGTTCGTGCGTGAAGCGTCGGCCGCAATGGGACTGACCAGCCTCGGCGGTCATCCGCAGATGGTGCGCCCGCTGCTGGCCCCGATGGCGGAGGGTGCAGCAGAGAAAAAATACGGTGAACTGCCGGGCGCGGTGCGTTACCGCCTGCGGGCCATGTCGGCGGCGACCGATAACGTCGGGCTGTTCTTCGGCGAAGACATTTTTGTCGCCTTCGGCGCGATCATCTTTATGCATAACTTTATGCTTGAGTCTGGCGGTATTCAGACCGAGCCGCTGCATATTGCCTTGTGGGGCATCCCGACGGCGATCTGCGCCTTTATCATCCACGCCACTCGCCTGTGGCGGCTGGATAAGCATCTTGAGCGCGAGCTGGCGAAAACCACGCGTACGCAGGGAGATGCCTCATGAATTTCCAGCAAAGCTATTTGTACTGGCTGGCGGGGCTGATCCTGCTGATCGTCGCGGTGATGTCGTTCCGCGATAAAGCTAACCCGCGCCGCGTGACGACCGGAATGTTCTGGGGCATTTACGGCCTGATGTTCCTGCTGGGTGACTGGACGTATCAGCTGGTGGGCGATAAGCGCACCGTGCATATTGCGGTGGGTGTCGCGGTGGTGGGGCTGGCGCTGATTGCTGGTTTTGGCGGCGTGCGTCTGGGCAGCTATCATCAACGCAAGCAGGAAGAACGTGAAGCCAGCGCAACGCGTCTGGGTAACCGACTGTTCTATCCGGCGCTCGCCATTCCCGTGGTGACGGTTGTTGGCGTGCTGATGTTCAACCATATTCCGGGATTGCAGGAGACGCTGTTTGGGCCGGGCAATCACGCGACCCTGGTGACGCTGTTTTCCATGACGATCGGCACGCTCATTGGCCTGGCGCTGGCAATCAAAATGACGCACGAAAAAGTGCATCAACCGCTGCAGGAAGCGCGTCGTCTGCTGGATTCCATCGGCTGGGCGTTTATTTTGCCGCAAATTCTGGCGACGCTCGGGCTGCTGTTTACCGCAGCAGGCGTGGGCGATGGGATCTCCTGGCTCACGAAAACCTATCTGGCGGTGGATAGCCGCTTTATCGCGGTGGCGGTCTACGCGATTGGCATGGCTGTGCTGACGATGGTGATGGGCAATGCGTTTGCTGCGTTCCCGATTGTGACGGCAGGGATCGGTATTCCGATTCTGGTGCTGCAACACGGCGGCAATCCGGCCGTCATGGCGGCTATTGGGATGTTCTCCGGGTATTGCGGGACGCTGATGACGCCGATGGCGGCTAACTTCAATATTGTTCCCGCCGCCCTGCTGGAACTGCCGGATAAAAATGCGGTGATCAAGGCGCAAATACCGACCGGCGTGCTGTTACTGATCGTCAACGTGTTCCTGATGTACTTCCTGATGTTCTTATAAGGAGGCGTGATGCGTCATATTTTAGTGACCGGTTTTGAGCCTTTTGGCGGTGAGACCATCAACCCTTCCTGGGTAGTGGTCAAACAGCTTGAGGGGATGATAATTGATGATTGCCGCGTGGTGACGCGGCAGTTGCCTTGCGTGTTTGGCGTGTCGCTGACGGTGCTGAATGCCGCTATCGACGAATTGAATCCGGCCGTAGTGATTGCCGTCGGGCAGGCGGGCGGTCGTGTGGATATCACCGTCGAACGTGTCGGTATTAACGTCGATGATGCACGAATTCCTGATAATCGTGGTCAGCAACCGATTGATGTTGCGATTGTCCCGGACGGGCCAGCGGCATGGTTTAGCTCGCTGCCCATCAAAGCAATGGTGGCGGCGATGCGCGAGAAAGGCATTCCTGCATCAGTGTCGCAGACGGCGGGGACGTTCGTTTGTAATCACGTGATGTACGGGGTGCTGCATAAAATCGGTGAAAACGCGGAGATGAAGGGCGGCTTTATTCATATTCCGTACTTACCTGAACAGGCCGCGGCGCATGCTGGCGCACCGAGCATGGCGGCACAGACGGTGAAAGATGCGCTGGAAATCGCCATAACCGTGGCGTTACGCCAGGACTGTGACATCAACGTCGTGGGCGGCGCAACGCATTAACGATGCACTCAAAAAGGATGTAAACATGCCAGAAGGACCGGAGATCCGCCGCGCGGCAGATAGCCTGGAGGCGGCGATAAAGGGCAAACCCCTCACTGATGCGTGGTTTGCCTTTCCTCAGTTAAAATCGTTCGAATCCACGTTGATTGGGCAAAAAGTCACGCAGATTGAAACGCGCGGCAAAGCGTTGCTGACGCATTTTTCCCATAACCTGACGTTATATAGCCACAATCAACTTTATGGGGTCTGGCGGGTGGTTGATGCAGGTGAGCACCCACAAACATCAAGGATATTGCGTGTCAGGCTGCAAACGGCGGATAAAGCGATTTTGCTCTACAGTGCGTCAGACATAGAGATGTTAACGCCGGAGCAACTGCTTACACACCCCTTCCTGCAACGCGTCGGGCCGGATGTGCTGGATATGCGGCTGACGGCAGAAGCGGTGAAAGCGCGATTATTGTCGCAGAAGTTCCGCAATCGGCAGTTTTCAGGATTGCTGCTGGATCAGGCCTTTCTTGCCGGGTTGGGCAATTATTTGCGCGTTGAAATTCTCTGGGAAGTGGGGCTGGCGGCGCAGCGTAAGGCTTCGCAGCTCAGCGAGGAACAGCTTGATGCGCTATCACATGCTTTGCTGGAGATTCCGCGGCTGTCGTACAACACGCGTGGCGTGGTAGATGACAATAAACATCACGGTGCGTTGTTTCGCTTTAAGGTGTTTCATCGGGAGGGCAAAGTCTGCGAGCGATGCGGCGGGGTGATTGAGCGGAGCACGCTTTCTTCAAGACCCTTTTACGGGTGTCCGGAGTGTCAGAAATAGGGCGCAGAGTTCTCCTTCTCCCCGTGGCAGAAGACTGGGGTGAGGGCATCTGATCGCACAAATAAAAAACGCGCCAGTCGGCGCGTTTTTAACAGACAAATCGAATTATTGCTTGATGTCTGATTTGAAATCACGCTGCTCGTAGCCTGTGTACAGCTGACGAGGACGGGCGATTTTCATGCCGTCGGTGTGCATTTCGTTCCAGTGTGCAATCCAGCCCACGGTACGCGCCATGGCAAAGATCACGGTGAACATGGTAGACGGAATGCCCATCGCTTTCAGAATAATGCCAGAGTAGAAATCGACGTTCGGGTACAGTTTTTTCTCGATGAAATACGGGTCGTTCAGCGCGATGTGTTCCAGCTCCATCGCCACTTCCAGCAGATCATCTTTCGTACCCAGCTCTTTCAGCACTTCGTGGCAGGTTTCACGCATAACGGTCGCGCGCGGGTCGTAGTTTTTGTAAACACGGTGACCGAAGCCCATCAGGCGGAAGGAGTCATTTTTGTCTTTCGCACGACGCACGAATTCAGGAATGTGCTCAACAGAGCTGATCTCTTCCAGCATCTTCAGTGCCGCTTCGTTCGCGCCACCGTGCGCCGGTCCCCACAGAGAGGCGATACCGGCTGCGATACAGGCGAATGGGTTTGCGCCTGAAGAGCCAGCGGTACGAACGGTGGAGGTCGATGCGTTTTGTTCGTGGTCGGCGTGCAGGATCAGAATACGGTCCATCGCGCGCTCAAGCACCGGATTAACCTCGTAAGGTTCGCACGGCGTGGAGAACATCATGTTCAGGAAGTTGCCTGAATAGGAGAGGTCGTTACGCGGATAAACAAAAGGCTGACCGATAGAATATTTGTAACACATCGCCGCCATGGTTGGCATTTTGGACAGCAGGCGGAACGCTGCGATGTCACGATGGCGTTGGTTATTGACGTCCAGCGAGTCGTGGTAGAACGCCGCCAGCGCACCGGTAATACCGCACATCACAGCCATCGGGTGAGAATCACGACGGAAGGCGTGGAACAGACGGGTGATCTGCTCATGAATCATGGTGTGGCGGGTGACGGTCGTCTGGAATTCATCGAACTGCGCCTGCGTTGGTTTTTCACCGTTCAGCAGGATATAGCACACTTCCAGATAGTTGGATTCGGTGGCTAATTGATCGATGGGGAAGCCGCGGTGGAGCAGGATACCTTCGTCACCGTCGATGAAGGTGATTTTGGATTCGCAAGATGCGGTAGAAGTGAAACCAGGATCAAAGGTAAACACCCCTTTTGAGCCCAAAGTACGAATATCAATAACATCCTGACCGAGCGTGCCTTTTAGCACATCCAGTTCAATAGCAGTGTCACCATTTAGGGTGAGCGTTGCCTTTGTATCAGCCATTTACGGTCTCCTTAGCGCCTTATGCTTAAGACCACGAAACACTCAGTCCTTCAAGCCAGCTCTGCGTTGGCTGCGCCCTCGAACCCGGGTCACATAGTTATCTATGCTGTCTGGGATTCTCTGGCTTGCCGCCTTGATCTAGCTCGAATGCCTGCGTGTTTAATACGGATTCGCTTTCAGCTGTTAATCACCGTTACCAGTTTGTTATTTGGCTTGCCGCTCAGCTCGCGAGGAGAAACCAGGGTACAGAGCTATGGCGCCTTGCAGGTAAACGAATGAAAAATCAGAGAAACAACAGCAAATCAGTGTCTTCGCAGTCCGAATTATTCAAACCTGTATACCACTAATAACTGTCCTGATAACTTCGGTCAATACCATCACACTGTTACATAACTAAATCTCAGGTGAAAGAGAGACCTCATAACTTTTGCGCATTATATGCCTTTTCCGCTGACGTTTGTAACAATATTGTTTAATCTTTGTCAAATCTGATGATTAAAATTTAAAATAATGTTGTTATCGTGACTGTGATCACTGTTCCGCATAAAACCCGACAAACTGTATGTAGGTTAATTGTAATGGTTTTGTGAACGACCTATACTGCCGCCAGGTCTCCGGAACACCCTGCAATCCCGAGCCACCCAGCGTTGTTACGTGTCGTTTTAGCATTTGGAAGCAATGTTTTACATGACGCGCAGTTATACAAAAAGGACGCTGTCTGACCCGCATCGCAGCCGGAGTAAGGAAATCCCATAGTCTTTCACGCTACAGGTGCGTTGGCTGCGCCCGCTCATCCCGGTTACATAGTTCACTATGATCTCGGGTTTCCCGGACTTGCCGCCCTCCTGTTACGCGAATTCAAAGGGAATAATAAGAACAGCATGTGGGCGTTATTCATGATAAGAAACGTGAAAAAACAAAGACCTGTCAATCTGGATCTGAAAACGATCCGGTTCCCTGTAACGGCAATAGCGTCCATTCTCCACCGTGCATCCGGTGTGATTACGTTTGTGGCGGTAGGCATTTTGCTGTGGTTACTGGGAACGAGCCTCTCTTCTCCTGAAGGATTCCTCCAGGCTTCGGCCATCATGAGCAGCTTCTTCGTGAAATTTATCATGTGGGGCATTTTGACCGCGCTGGCATTCCACGTTGTTGTGGGTGTTCGCCACATGCTGATGGACTTTGGTTATCTGGAAGAAACGTTCGAAGCAGGGAAACGCTCTGCCTATATTTCGTTTGCCATTACTGTCGTGTTTTCAATTCTCGCAGGAGTCCTCGTATGGTAAGCAACGCCTCCGCATTAGGACGCAACGGCGTACATGACTTTATTCTGGTCCGCGCTACCGCCATCGTCCTCACGCTTTACATCATCTACATGATCGGTTTCTTTGCGACCAGCGGCGAGCTGACGTGGGAAATCTGGAGCGGATTCTTCGGATCTGCCTTCACCAAAGTGTTCACCCTGCTGGCGCTGTTCTCAATCCTTATTCATGCCTGGATTGGCATGTGGCAGGTGTTGACCGATTACGTTAAACCGTTGGCGATTCGCCTGCCTCTGCAACTTGCTATCGTTGTTGCTCTGGTGGTTTACGTTATTTATGGATTTGTTGTGGTGTGGGGTGTGTGATGAAATTGCCAGTCAGAGAATTTGATGCTGTTGTGATTGGTGCGGGTGGCGCAGGTATGCGCGCAGCACTGCAAATTTCCCAGAGCGGCCAGACCTGTGCGCTGCTCTCAAAAGTTTTCCCAACCCGCTCGCATACGGTTTCGGCCCAGGGTGGCATCACCGTTGCGCTCGGTAATACCCATGAAGATAACTGGGAATGGCACATGTATGACACGGTGAAAGGCTCCGATTATATCGGTGACCAGGACGCCATTGAATATATGTGCAAGACCGGCCCGGAAGCGATTCTCGAGCTTGACCACATGGGCCTGCCATTCTCCCGTCTGGATGATGGCACTATTTATCAGCGTCCGTTTGGCGGCCAGTCGAAAAACTTCGGCGGCGAGCAGGCGGCACGTACCGCAGCAGCGGCTGACCGTACCGGTCACGCTTTGTTGCACACGCTGTATCAGCAGAACCTGAAAAACCACACCACTATTTTCTCCGAGTGGTATGCACTCGATCTGGTGAAAAATGAAGATGGCGCAGTGGTCGGGTGTACCGCGCTGTGCATTGAAACCGGTGAAGTGGTTTATTTCAAAGCGCGCGCAACGGTGCTGGCGACTGGCGGCGCAGGCCGTATTTATCAGTCCACCACGAACGCCCACATCAACACCGGTGACGGCGTTGGCATGGCGATCCGCGCGGGCGTCCCGGTGCAGGATATGGAGATGTGGCAGTTCCACCCGACCGGTATCGCCGGTGCTGGTGTGCTGGTCACCGAAGGCTGTCGTGGTGAAGGCGGTTACTTGCTGAACAAACACGGCGAGCGCTTCATGGAGCGTTACGCGCCAAATGCTAAAGATCTGGCGGGTCGTGACGTGGTGGCGCGTTCCATCATGATTGAAATCCGTGAAGGTCGCGGCTGCGACGGCCCATGGGGTCCGCATGCCAAACTGAAACTCGATCATCTGGGTAAAGAGGTTCTGGAATCCCGTCTGCCGGGTATCCTGGAATTGTCCCGTACCTTTGCTCACGTTGACCCGATCAAAGAGCCTATCCCGGTTATCCCAACCTGCCACTACATGATGGGCGGTATTCCGACCAAAGTGACCGGTCAGGCGTTGACCGTGAATGAGCAGGGCGAAGACGTGGTGATTCCTGGCCTGTTCGCTGTCGGCGAAATCGCCTGCGTATCGGTACACGGCGCTAACCGTCTGGGCGGTAACTCGTTGCTCGACCTGGTGGTATTCGGTCGCGCGGTGGGGATACACCTGCAAGAGTCGATTGCCGAACAGGGTGACCTGCGTGAGGCGACTGAGGCGAATATTGATGCTTCCCTTGAGCGCCTGAACCGCTGGAACGGCAACCGTGACGGTGAAGATCCGGTCGAAATCCGCAAAGCGCTGCAGGAATGTATGCAGCACAACTTCTCGGTCTTCCGTGAAGGTGACGCGATGGCGAAAGGGCTTGAGCAGTTGAAAGCCATCCGCGAGCGTCTGAAAAATGCGCGTCTGGATGATACCTCCAGCGAGTTCAACACCCAGCGCGTTGAGTGTCTGGAGTTGGATAACCTGATGGAAACCGCCTACGCGACGGCTGTATCCGCAAACTTCCGTACTGAAAGTCGTGGCGCGCATAGCCGCTTTGACTATCCGGATCGTGATGATGCTAACTGGCTGTGCCATTCCCTGTATCTGCCAGAGTCGGAATCCATGACACGACGTGAAGTCAATATGGAACCGAAACTGCGTCCGGCGTTCCCGCCGAAGATTCGTACCTATTAATGCGGAGACAGGACAATGAAACTCGAATTCTCAGTTTATCGTTATAACCCGGATGTTGATGACGCTCCGCGTATGCAGGATTACGTTCTGGAAGCGGAAGAAGGTCGCGACATGATGCTGCTTGATGCCTTAATGCAGCTGAAAGAAAAAGATCCGACACTGTCATTTCGTCGTTCCTGCCGTGAAGGGGTGTGTGGCTCCGACGGTCTGAACATGAACGGCAAAAATGGTCTGGCCTGCATCACACCGATTTCAGCGTTGCAGCGTGCGGGACAGAAAATTGTTATCCGTCCTTTGCCTGGTCTGCCGGTCGTGCGCGATTTGGTGGTGGACATGGGGCAATTCTATGCACAATATGAGAAGATTAAGCCTTACTTGTTGAATAATGGGCAAAATCCACCGGCTCGCGAGCATTTACAGTCGCCAGAGCAGCGTGAAAAACTCGATGGTCTGTATGAGTGCATTCTGTGTGCATGTTGTTCGACCTCTTGTCCGTCATTCTGGTGGAATCCGGACAAATTTATCGGCCCTGCGGGTCTGCTGGCAGCGTATCGTTTCCTGATCGATAGCCGCGATACCGAGACCGATAGCCGCCTGGAAGGGTTAAGTGATGCTTTCAGCGTATTCCGCTGCCATAGCATTATGAACTGCGTCAGTGTATGTCCTAAGGGACTGAACCCGACGCGCGCCATCGGCCATATCAAGTCGATGCTGTTGCAGCGCAGTGCATAAGTAAGAAGAGGGGAGCGTTTTCCCCTCGCCTGACCCTCTCCGATGGGAGAGGGTATAAATGCAGGAAACCTCTAAAAACTGCCATAAATGGCATCTATAACCGAGATGTTCAGTGCGAAACAAGGCGCGGCTGAACGAATCCCAGGAGCATAGATAACTATGTGACTGGGAAGAGTGAGAGGCGCAACGCAGTTGCAGCCTGAACAACAACGGTTAGAGGGCGGTTTTTAAAGGTTCCTTCGCGGGTCATAAGAGCTCGCAGGTGAACCCCGGCACGTACACGAGGTGTGCGTGGTAGTTTCTACGGCGAAATAAGCATAAACATGCTTAAGGGATCACGATGCAGAACGGCGCAATGAAAGCCTGGCTGGACTCTTCTTTCCTCTCTGGTGCAAACCAAAGCTGGATTGAACAGCTCTATGAAGACTTCTTAACCGATCCTGACTCAGTGGACGCTAACTGGCGTTCCATGTTCCAGGAGTTACCTGGAACGGGAGTCAAACCGGATCAATTCCATTCCAAAACACGTGATTATTTCCGTCGTCTGGCGAAGGATGCCTCACGTTACTCCTCCTCGATCTCTGACCCTGATACCAATGTGAAGCAGGTTAAAGTCCTGCAGCTCATCAACGCTTATCGCTTCCGCGGTCACCAGCATGCGAACCTCGATCCGCTGGGACTGTGGCAGCAGGAACGTGTCTCGGATCTCGATCCGGCTTACCACGATCTGACCGAGGCCGATTTCCAGGAAACCTTTAACGTGGGCTCTTTTGCCAGCGGCAAAGACACGATGAAGTTGGGCGAGCTGCTTGACGCGCTCAAACAAACCTACTGCGGCTCTATCGGTGCGGAATACATGCACATCATGTCTACCGACGAAAAGCGCTGGATCCAGCAGCGTATTGAGTCGGTAGCCGGTCGTCCAAGCTTTAGCGCGGATGAGAAAAAACGCTTCCTGAATGAACTGACCGCAGCGGAAGGCCTTGAGCGTTACCTCGGTGCGAAATTCCCGGGTGCAAAACGCTTCTCTCTGGAAGGCGGCGATGCGTTAGTGCCGATGCTGAAAGAGCTGATCCGCCATGCGGGCAACAGCGGTACGCGCGAAGTGGTGCTGGGTATGGCGCACCGCGGTCGTTTGAACGTGCTGGTCAACGTGCTCGGTAAAAAACCGCAGGACCTGTTCGACGAATTTGCAGGCAAACATAAAGAACATCTCGGTACGGGCGATGTGAAGTACCACATGGGCTTCTCGTCTGATATTGAAACCGACGGCGGTCTGGTTCACCTGGCGCTGGCGTTTAACCCGTCGCACCTGGAGATCGTAAGCCCGGTGGTTATCGGCTCCGTGCGCGCGCGTCTGGACAGACTCGACGAGCCAAGCAGCAATAAAGTGCTGCCAATCACCATTCACGGTGATGCTGCGGTAACTGGCCAGGGCGTGGTTCAGGAAACCCTGAACATGTCTAAAGCGCGTGGTTACGAAGTGGGCGGTACGGTTCGCATCGTGATTAACAACCAGGTGGGCTTTACGACCTCTAACCCGCTGGATGCGCGTTCCAGCCCGTACTGTACCGATATCGGTAAAATGGTGCAGGCGCCAATCTTCCACGTCAATGCAGACGATCCGGAAGCTGTCGCATTCGTTACCCGTCTGGCGCTGGACTTCCGCAATACTTTCAAACGCGATGTGTTCATCGACCTGTTCTGTTATCGCCGTCATGGTCATAACGAAGCGGACGAGCCGAGTGCAACCCAGCCGCTGATGTATCAGAAAATCAAAAAGCATCCGACGCCGCGTAAAATTTACGCTGACAAACTGGAAGCTGAAAAAACCGCGACGCTTGAAGATGCCACCGAGCTGGTGAATCTTTACCGTGATGCGCTGGACGCGGGCGAATGTGTGGTGAAAGAGCTGCGTCCGATGAATATGCACTCCTTTACCTGGTCGCCGTACCTCAACCACGAATGGGATGAGAGCTACCCGAACAAGGTTGAAACCAAGCGTCTGCAAGAGCTGGCGAAGCGCATCAGCACCGTTCCTGAAGCCATTGAGATGCAGTCCCGCGTGCAGAAAATCTACGCCGACCGTCAGTCCATGGCGGCAGGTGAGAAGCTGTTCGACTGGGGCGGCGCAGAAAATCTGGCCTACGCCACGCTGGTAGATGAAGGCATTCCGGTTCGTCTGTCCGGTGAAGATGCGGGCCGTGGCACGTTCTTCCACCGTCACGCGGTGATTCACAACCAGACTAACGGTTCAACGTACACCCCGCTGCAGCATGTGCATAACGGTCAGGGCTCGTTCAGAGTCTGGGATTCCGTGCTGTCTGAAGAAGCGGTGCTGGCCTTTGAATACGGTTACGCCACTGCTGAGCCGCGCACGTTGACCATCTGGGAAGCGCAGTTTGGTGACTTTGCTAACGGTGCGCAGGTGGTTATCGACCAGTTCATCAGCTCCGGCGAGCAAAAATGGGGCCGTATGTGTGGCCTGGTGATGCTGCTGCCGCACGGCTACGAAGGGCAAGGTCCGGAACACTCCTCCGCGCGTCTGGAACGTTATCTGCAGCTCTGCGCCGAGCAGAATATGCAGGTTTGCGTGCCGTCAACGCCGGCGCAGGTTTACCACATGCTGCGCCGTCAGGCGCTGCGCGGTATGCGCCGTCCGCTGATTGTGATGTCGCCGAAATCTCTGCTGCGTCATCCGCTGGCGGTGTCTACGCTGGATGAACTGGCAAACGGTGCCTTCCAGCCTGCGATTGGCGAGATTGACGAGCTGGATCCACAGGCCGTGAAGCGTGTTGTGATGTGTTCTGGTAAGGTTTATTACGACCTGCTTGAGCAGCGTCGTAAAAACGATCAGAAAGATGTCGCCATCGTGCGCATCGAACAGCTTTATCCGTTCCCGCACCAGGCGGTGCAGGAAGCGCTGAAACCGTACGCACACGTACATGATTTTGTCTGGTGCCAGGAAGAGCCGCTTAACCAGGGCGCATGGTACTGCAGTCAGCATCATTTCCGTGATGTGATTCCATTTGGGTCTGGTCTGCGTTATGCAGGTCGCCCGGCCTCCGCTTCACCAGCGGTAGGGTATATGTCCGTTCACCAGAAGCAACAGCAAGATCTGGTCAATGACGCGCTGAACGTCGATTAATTAAAGGATACATAATGAGTAGCGTAGATATTCTTGTTCCCGACCTGCCTGAATCCGTGGCTGACGCAACGGTAGCGACCTGGCATAAAAAACCGGGCGATAGCGTTAAGCGCGATGAAGTGCTGGTAGAAATCGAAACTGACAAAGTGGTACTGGAAGTACCGGCATCGGCGGATGGCATTCTGGATGCAGTGCTGGAAGACGAAGGCACGACCGTGACCTCTCGCCAGATTCTGGGTCGCCTGCGCGAAGGCAATAGCGGTGGTAAAGAGTCCAGCGCCAAGTCTGAAAGCAAAGAGTCCACGCCGGCTCAGCGTCAGCAAGCCTCTCTGGAAGAGCAGAGCAACGATGCGCTTAGCCCAGCGATCCGTCGCCTGCTGAGTGAACATAACCTCGAAGCCAGCGCTATCAAAGGCACCGGTGTGGGTGGCCGTCTGACGCGTGAAGATGTTGAAAAACATCTGGCGAAAGCACCAGCCAAAGAAGAAGCCAAAGCCCCGGCGGCCGCGTCTGCGCCAGCTGCCGCACAGCCTGCTCTGGGTTCACGTAGCGAAAAACGCGTGCCGATGACGCGCCTGCGTAAGCGTGTGGCTGAGCGTCTGCTGGAAGCCAAAAACTCCACCGCGATGCTGACGACCTTCAACGAAGTCAACATGAAGCCGATCATGGATCTGCGCAAGCAGTACGGTGATGCGTTTGAAAAACGCCACGGTATCCGTCTGGGCTTTATGTCTTTCTATGTGAAAGCGGTTGTTGAAGCGCTGAAACGCTATCCGGAAGTCAACGCGTCTATCGACGGCGAAGACGTGGTATATCACAACTATTTCGATGTGAGCATGGCCGTTTCTACGCCACGCGGCCTGGTGACCCCGGTTCTGCGCGATGTGGATACGCTGGGCATGGCTGACATTGAGAAACGCATCAAAGAGCTGGCCTTGAAAGGCCGTGACGGCAAACTGACCGTTGAAGATCTGACCGGCGGTAACTTCACCATTACCAACGGCGGTGTATTCGGTTCACTGATGTCTACGCCAATCATCAACCCGCCGCAGAGCGCGATCCTGGGCATGCACGCCATTAAAGATCGTCCGATGGCGGTCGACGGTAAAGTAGAGATCCTGCCAATGATGTATCTGGCGCTCTCCTACGATCACCGTCTGATTGATGGCCGTGAGTCGGTTGGTTATCTGGTGGCGATTAAAGAGCTGCTGGAAGATCCAACGCGTCTTCTGCTGGACGTGTAGTTTTTGCAGTATTGCCCGGCAACACAGCGTTTGCCGGGCCTATAAAAAGCCTCACCTAACGATTACCTGAAGGATGGATAGAACACATGAACTTACATGAATATCAGGCCAAACAGCTGTTTGCCCGGTATGGCTTACCGGCTCCGGTGGGTTATGCTTGTAATACCCCACGCGAAGCAGAAGAAGCCGCATCTAAAATCGGTTCCGGCCCTTGGGTAGTTAAGTGTCAGGTTCACGCTGGCGGCCGCGGTAAAGCGGGCGGCGTGAAAGTGGTTAAGAGCAAAGAAGAGATTCGTGCTTTTGCTGAGCATTGGCTTGGCAAACGCCTGGTAACGTATCAAACAGATGCGGGCGGCCAGCCGGTCAACCAGATTCTGGTGGAAGCAGCGACTGATATCGCCAAAGAATTGTACCTCGGCGCAGTGGTAGACCGTAGCTCACGTCGCGTGGTGTTCATGGCGTCTACCGAAGGCGGCGTGGAAATCGAAAAAGTGGCGGAAGAAACGCCGCATCTGATCCACAAAGTGGCTATCGATCCGCTGGCAGGTCCAATGCCATATCAGGGTCGTGAGCTGGCGTTCAAACTGGGTCTGGAAGGCAAACTGGTTCAACAGTTCACCAAGATCTTCATGGGTCTGGCGAAGATTTTCCTCGAACGCGATCTGGCGCTGATCGAAATCAACCCGCTGGTTATTACCACGCAGGGCGATCTGATCTGCCTCGACGGCAAACTGGGCGCTGACGGTAACGCGTTGTTCCGCCAGTCTGACCTGCGCGAAATGCGCGATCAGTCTCAGGAAGACCCGCGTGAAGCGCAGGCTGCACAGTGGGAACTGAACTACGTGGCGCTGGATGGCAACATCGGCTGCATGGTTAACGGTGCGGGCCTGGCAATGGGCACCATGGACATCGTTAAACTGCACGGCGGCGAGCCGGCAAACTTCCTCGACGTGGGCGGTGGTGCGACCAAAGAGCGCGTGACCGAAGCGTTCAAAATCATTCTTTCTGACGACAAAGTGAAAGCCGTTCTGGTGAACATCTTCGGCGGTATTGTGCGTTGCGACCTGATCGCTGACGGCATTATCGGTGCGGTCGAAGAAGTGGGCGTGAACGTCCCGGTTGTGGTGCGTCTGGAAGGGAACAACGCTGAACTCGGCGCGAAAAAACTGGCTGACAGTGGCCTGAATATTATTGCAGCGAAAAGTCTGACGGATGCAGCTCAGCAGGTTGTTGCCGCCGTGGAGGGGAAATAATGTCCGTTTTGATTGATAAGAATACTAAAGTTATCTGCCAGGGCTTCACCGGTAGCCAGGGGACTTTCCACTCCGAACAAGCGATTGCTTACGGTACGCAGATGGTTGGCGGCGTAACGCCAGGCAAAGGCGGCACCACGCATCTGGGCCTGCCGGTGTTTAACACCGTTCGCGAAGCCGTAGAAGCGACGGGCGCGACTGCGACCGTTATCTACGTTCCGGCTCCGTTCTGCAAAGATTCCATTCTGGAAGCGATCGACGCAGGCATTAAGCTGATTATCACCATCACCGAAGGCATCCCAACGCTGGATATGCTGACCGTGAAGGTGAAACTGGATGAAGCGGGCGTGCGCATGATTGGCCCGAACTGCCCAGGTGTTATCACCCCAGGCGAATGCAAAATCGGCATCATGCCGGGTCACATTCATAAGCCGGGCAAAGTGGGTATCGTTTCTCGCTCCGGTACGCTGACCTACGAAGCGGTTAAGCAGACCACAGATTACGGTTTCGGCCAGTCCACCTGTGTGGGCATCGGCGGTGACCCGATCCCTGGCTCTAACTTCATCGATATCCTGAAGCTGTTCCAGGAAGATCCGCAGACTGAAGCGATCGTGATGATCGGTGAGATCGGCGGTAGCGCAGAAGAAGAAGCGGCTGCGTATATCAAAGATCATGTGACTAAACCTGTTGTAGGTTATATCGCGGGCGTGACTGCGCCGAAGGGCAAACGTATGGGTCACGCGGGCGCTATCATCGCGGGCGGTAAAGGCACGGCAGATGAGAAATTCGCTGCGCTGGAAGCGGCAGGCGTGAAAACGGTTCGCAGCCTGGCGGATATCGGCGACGCGCTGAAAGCTATCATTAAGTAAATCCTCTCTGCTCTCCGGAAGGGGAGCTTTGACATAATAAATGTCCGTTTCGACATGGTTGGCCGCTGAAGAGCGGCCTTTTTTATTGGTCGCGTCGCAATTTAGTGCCAATAAATTATGTTAATTAACAAGTTAAGAAAGGTGAATTATTTGTTATTAAATTTTGATAAGGGAAAAAGAGGAAAAAGTCACGTCGCGTCACTAATATGAAAAGTTGTTTGTTTTAAAAAAAAGGACAATTTACAGAGTTAATAAAAATCACTGCTGTTTATATGAATTCTCGCAATTGATAACCTAAGCACTCCTCAAGCATACATATGATTAACATGGTCTTTACCATGATCACCTGACTTAAACACCTTTAACATTAAGCAATGACTTTGATTTAAATCAATGTTTAATCCTTGGAAAAAAGCCGCAAAAGGCGTTAAATTGTCCCCGATCAAATTGGCTGAAAAGTGGTAAATTCGCTATATATTGATCACCGTCGTAAAACGTAAATCTGATTCAATAAAACCTGTTTATTGTAAGGGCTTTGCAGCGTATTATATTTACGGGATCAATTTGAGTTTTTAATTAACGTATTTGCAACCTTTCATCATGACTTTCTTCTTTCGATGAAGTGAGTGACGAAGTAAGGACGCAGATAATTTTGTATTGGGGCATGCGTGTGAACCGCTTTAGGGCGTGATTCACTCTCGGAGTCTTCATGCGATGAGCAAGGAGTCATGATGTTAGATATAGTCGAACTGTCGCGCTTACAGTTTGCCTTGACCGCGATGTACCACTTCCTGTTTGTGCCACTAACGCTCGGTATGGCGTTCTTGCTGGCCATTATGGAAACGGTCTACGTCCTCTCCGGCAAACAGATTTATAAAGATATGACCAAGTTCTGGGGCAAGTTGTTTGGTATCAACTTTGCGCTGGGCGTGGCAACCGGTTTGACCATGGAGTTCCAGTTCGGGACTAACTGGTCTTACTATTCTCACTATGTTGGGGATATCTTCGGTGCGCCGCTGGCCATTGAAGGTCTGATGGCCTTCTTCCTCGAATCCACCTTTGTAGGTCTGTTCTTCTTCGGTTGGGACCGTCTGGGCAAAGTCCAGCACATGGCCGTAACCTGGCTGGTGGCTCTGGGTTCGAACCTGTCCGCACTGTGGATTCTGGTGGCGAACGGCTGGATGCAGAACCCTATCGCGTCTGATTTCAACTTCGAAACCATGCGTATGGAGATGGTCAGCTTCTCTGAGCTGGTGTTGAACCCGGTCGCACAGGTGAAATTCGTTCACACCGTAGCATCTGGCTATGTGTGCGGCGCGATGTTCGTTCTGGGTATCAGTGCCTACTATATGCTGCGCGGTCGTGACTTCGCTTTCGCCAAACGTTCTTTCGCCATTGCGGCGAGTTTCGGCATGGCGGCAATCCTCTCCGTTATTGTTCTGGGTGATGAATCCGGTTACGAAATGGGCGACGTACAGAAAACCAAACTGGCCGCTATCGAAGCAGAATGGGAAACCCAGCCAGCTCCGGCAGCCTTTACCCTGTTTGGTATTCCTGATCAGGATGCGCAGGAAAACCGCTTTGCTATCCAGATTCCTTACGCGCTGGGCATCATCGCAACCCGTTCGGTCGATAAGCAGGTGACTGGCCTGAAAGATCTGCTGGTGCAGCATGAAGAGCGTATCCGTAACGGGATGAAGGCTTATGCGCTGCTCGAACAGCTGCGTTCTGGTTCTACCGATCAGTCTGTTCGTGACCAGTTTAATGATGTGAAAAAAGACCTGGGTTACGGCCTGCTGTTGAAACGTTATACACCAAACGTTTCCGATGCGACCGAAGCGCAGATCCAACTGGCAACCAAAGACTCGATTCCTCGCGTTGCACCGCTGTACTTCGCCTTCCGTATCATGGTGGGCAGCGGCATCATTATGTTGCTGATTATTGGTGCGTCGTTCTGGTCCGTGATTCGTAACCGTATCGGTCAGAAAAAATGGCTGCTGCGCTCCGCGCTGTATGGTATGCCGCTGCCGTGGATTGCTATCGAATCAGGCTGGTTTGTTGCGGAGTATGGCCGTCAGCCATGGGCGATTGGTGAGGTACTGCCAACGGCAGTGGCGAACTCATCCCTCACCGCAGGCGATCTGATCTTCTCAATGCTGCTGATTTGTGGTCTGTACACCCTGTTCCTGGTGGCCGAACTGTTCCTGATGTTCAAGTTCGCACGCCTTGGCCCAAGCAGCCTGAAAACCGGTCGCTATCACTACGAACAGTCCACTGTGGCTACTCAGCCGGCACGCTAAGACAGGAGTCGTGAAATGATCGATTATGAAGTATTGCGTTTTATCTGGTGGCTGCTGGTCGGTATTTTACTGATTGGTTTTGCGGTCACTGACGGTTTCGATATGGGGGTGGGCATGCTCACCCGTTTCCTCGGTCGTAATGACACCGAGCGTCGAATCATGATCAACTCCATCGCCCCACACTGGGACGGTAACCAGGTGTGGCTGATCACCGCGGGCGGCGCGCTGTTTGCTGCCTGGCCGATGGTCTATGCTGCAGCGTTCTCTGGCTTCTATGTGGCGATGATTCTGGTGTTGGCATCTTTGTTCTTCCGTCCGGTCGGTTTTGATTACCGCTCTAAGATTGAAGACACTCGCTGGCGCAACATGTGGGACTGGGGCATCTTCATCGGTAGCTTTGTGCCGCCGCTGGTGATTGGCGTGGCGTTCGGCAACCTGTTGCAGGGCGTACCGTTCCACCTCGACGAGTATATGCGTCTGTACTACACCGGTAACTTCTTCCAGTTGCTGAACCCGTTCGGCCTGCTGGCAGGCGTGGTCAGCGTGGGGATGATCATTACTCAGGGCGCAACCTATCTGCAGATGCGTACTGTGGGTGAGTTGCACCTGCGTTCACGTGCCACTGCACAGGTTGCTGCGCTGGTGACACTGGTTTGCTTCGCACTGGCTGGCGTTTGGGTTGTGTACGGTATTGATGGTTACGTGGTGACATCTGCCATTAATCATGCGGCACCGTCTAATCCGCTGACCAAAGAAGTGGCGCGCCAGGCGGGTGCATGGCTGGTTAACTTCAACACTATGCCAGCGCTGTGGGCTATCCCGGCTCTGGGTGTGTTGCTGCCGTTGCTGACCGTACTGATGTCTCGTCTGGAAAAAGGGGCGTGGGCATTCGTGTTCTCTTCACTGACGCTGGCATGCGTCATCCTGACTGCGGGTATTGCGATGTTCCCATTCGTGATGCCATCCAGCACGATGCTTAATGCAAGCCTGACCATGTGGGATGCGACATCCAGCCAGCTGACGCTGAACTTAATGACGTATGTTGCAGGCGTGTTTGTACCGATTATTCTGCTGTACACCTCGTGGTGTTACTGGAAAATGTTCGGTCGAATCACGAAAGAACATATCGAAAGCAACACCCACTCTATGTACTAAGTAAGGAGCTGAATATGTGGTATTTCGCATGGATTTTAGGGACGCTTCTTGCCTGTGCATTTGGTGTCATCACTGCCCTGGCGCTTGAACATGTTGAAGCGTCTAAAGCGGGCGAAGACAATCACTGATGATGAAAATTATCGCAATGCTTTATGCGGTAATGGACAAGCGCCCGTTAAGGGCGCTTTCCTTAGTGATGGCATTACTGCTGGCAGGCTGTATTTTCTGGGACCCTTCGCGCTTTGCAGCGAAAACAAGCGACCTGGAAATCTGGCATGGTTTACTCATTATGTGGGCGGTTTGCGCAGGCATCATTCACGGCGTGGGATTTCGTCCAAAAGCGATACACTGGCAGGGGATTTTCTGCCCGCTGATCGCAGATGTGGTACTCCTTGCAGGATTGATCTTTTTCTTCAACTGAGTAAGAACTGTCCGTTAATCTTATGGGCTTACCTGAGCCCATAAAAATTTACTCTCCGTTTACTTTCCCCCATTCCAAACCATCATTGCCGCGCGTATAGTAGCGAAGTTTGAAAGCTCCAACTTTTGTTGCATTACCGGGATGTAAAGTGAATACAACGCTGTTTCGATGGCCGGTTCGGGTCTATTACGAAGATACTGATGCCGGGGGTGTGGTTTACCACGCCAGCTACGTTGCTTTCTATGAACGAGCACGCACTGAGATGCTGCGCCATCATCATTTTAGTCAGCAGGTTTTGTTGGCTGAACGTGTTGCTTTCGTGGTACGCAAGATGACGCTGGAGTATTTTGCACCCGCCAGACTCGACGATATGCTCGAAGTCCAAACGGAAATAACATCTATGCGCGGAACCTCAATGGTTTTCACGCAACGGATCGTCAATGCAGAGAACACAGTGCTGAACGAAGCAGAAGTACTGATTGTTTGTGTTGATCCACTCATTATGAAGCCTCGTGCGCTTCCTAAGTCTATTGTCGCGGAGTTTAAGCAGTGACTGACATGAATATCCTTGATTTGTTCCTGAAGGCTAGCCTTCTGGTTAAACTTATCATGTTGATTTTGATTGGTTTTTCAATCGCATCCTGGGCCATCATCATTCAGAGAACCCGTATCCTCAACGCGGCCAGCCGTGAAGCTGAAGCCTTTGAAGATAAGTTCTGGTCTGGTATTGAGCTTTCTCGCTTGTATCAGGAAAGCCAAGGGCGTCGCGAAAATCTTTCAGGCTCCGAACAAATTTTTTATAGCGGTTTCAAAGAGTTCGCTCGTCTCCATCGTGCGAATAATCATGCACCGGAAGCCGTTGTCGAAGGCGCTTCGCGCGCGATGCGCATTTCCATGAACCGTGAGCTGGAAACGCTTGAAAACCATATTCCGTTCCTCGGCACTGTCGGTTCTATCAGCCCGTATATCGGCCTGTTTGGTACCGTGTGGGGGATTATGCATGCCTTTATCGCGCTGGGCGCGGTGAAGCAGGCAACGCTGCAAATGGTTGCACCGGGTATCGCAGAAGCACTGATCGCGACCGCAATTGGTCTGTTTGCCGCTATTCCTGCAGTTATGGCTTATAACCGACTGAACCAGCGCGTGAACAAACTTGAGTTGAACTACGACAACTTCATGGAAGAGTTCACTGCGATTCTGCACCGTCAGGCGTTTACCAGCACCGAGAGTAACAAGGGGTAAACCATGGCCAGATCGCGTGGACGAGGTCGTCGCGAACTCAAGTCCGAAATCAATATTGTACCGTTGCTGGACGTACTGCTGGTGTTGCTGCTGATTTTCATGGCGACTGCGCCCATTATCACCCAGAGCGTGGAAGTTGATCTGCCGGATGCAACAGAATCGCAGGCGGTCAGCTCCAATGACAATCCACCGGTGATCATTGAGGTTTCCGGCGTAGGGCAATACAGCGTAGTGGTCGAAAAAGATCGTATGGATCAGCTTCCACCAGAGCAGATTATTGCTGAAGCGCAACGTCGTCTCGAAGCCGATCCAAAAACGGTCTTCCTGATCGGCGGCGCGAAAGACGTGCCTTACGATGAAATAATTAAAGCGCTGAACTTGCTTCATAGCGCGGGTGTTAAGTCGGTTGGCTTGATGACGCAACCTATTTGATCATCTGCACAGTTTTTGGGAACCGATAGTGTCAAAGGCAACCGAACAAAACGACAAGCTTAAGCGAGCGATAATTATCTCGGCAGTGCTGCACGTCATTTTATTTGCAGCGCTGATCTGGAGTTCGTTCGATGAGCATATAGATGCAGCAGCTGGCGGTGGCGGTGGATCGTCCATCGACGCCGTCATGGTAGATCCTGGTGCGGTAGTGCAAAACTATAACCGTGAGCAACAGCAACAGGCGAGTGCGAAACGTGCTGAAGAGCAGCGTGACAAACAGGCGCAACAGCAAGCCGAAGAACTGCGTGAAAAGCAGGCGGCGGAGCAAGAGCGCCTGAAACAGCTCGAGAAAGAACGTTTGCAAGCGCAAGAAGCGGCAAAAGAGCAGGCGGATCAGCAAAAACAAGCTGAAGACGCGGCGAAGAAAGCACAACAGCAGCAGAAGCAAGCTGAAGAGGCGGCCGCCAAAGCCGCAGCGGATGCAAAAGTGAAAGCAGATGCTCAGGCAAAAGTAGCCGCTGACGCAGCGAAGAAAGCTGCCGCCGATGCGCAAAAACAAGCCGAAGCGGAAGCCGCTAAAAAAGCAGCTGCTGATGCTCAGAAAAAAGCTGAGGCAGAAGCGGCTAAGAAAGCGGCTGCCGATGCTCAGAAGAAAGCAGAAGCCGAAGCGGCCAAGAAGGCAGCTCAGGAAGCCGAGAAAAAAGCCACTGCTGATGCGGCTAAGAAAGCTGCAGCAGCAGAGAAAGCCGCCGCAGAAAAAGCGGCTGCTGCTGAGAAGGCTGCCGCCGATAAAAAAGCGGCTGCTGCAGAAAAAGCTGCCGCAGATAAGAAAGCGGCTGCCGATAAAGCAGCTGCAGCCAAAGCCGCCGCAGCCAAAAAAGCCGCGGCAGATAAAGCCTCTGCGTCAGATGTTGACGACCTTTTCGGTGATTTAAGCTCAGGTAAGAATGCACCGAAAACGGGCGGTGGGGCGAAAGGAAACAATGCGTCACCAGCAGGAAGTGGTAACACTAAGAATAACGGTGCTTCTGGCGCTGAAATCAGTGGTTATGCCGGGCAGATAAAATCTGCTATTGAAAGTCGATTTTATGATGCCTCATCTTACGCCGGTAAAACGTGTACTTTGCGTATAAAACTGGCGCCAGATGGTATGTTGCTCGATATTCAGTCCGAAGGGGGCGATCCAGCCTTGTGTACAGCAGCTCTTGCTGCAGCGCGCCAGGCGAAAATGCCAAAACCACCTTCGCAGGCGGTTTACGAAGTCTTTAAAAATGCACCACTGGACTTCAAACCTTAAGTCATTTTTTCTGTGCAAAGTTGAAAAAATAGGCCAGGTTTAGTCGCAGGGTGTCGGTAGTTTTGTTTATTTGAGTTTGTTAACATTCTGCTAATTATCGTGGGTAATGTTACTCAGATAAGGGAGATATAATGAAGCAGGCATTACGTGTAGCTGTGAGTTTCTTTATGCTGTGGGCAGCTGTGCTGCACGCAGAAGTACGTATTGAGATCACCCAAGGGGTGGACTCGGCACGTCCGATTGGTGTTGTTCCGTTCCAGTGGGCGGGCCCTGGCGCTGCGCCGGAAGACGTTGGTGGTATTGTTTCCGCTGACCTTCGAAACAGCGGCAAATTCAATCCATTGGATCGTTCTCGTCTGCCACAACAGCCGGGCACGGCTCAGGAAGTTCAACCTGCCGCCTGGTCTGCGCTGGGTATTGATGCTGTGGTTGTGGGTCAGGTGACTCCGAATCCAGACGGTGGCTATACCGTAGCCTATCAGTTGGTTGATACCGGTGGTGCGCCAGGTACAGTGTTGGCTCAGAACACTTATAAAGTGAACAAGCAATGGCTGCGCTATGCGGGTCACACTGCAAGTGATGAAGTGTTCGAGAAACTGACCGGTATTAAAGGCGCTTTCCGTACTCGTATCGCTTATGTGGTTCAGACCAACGGCGGTCAATTCCCGTACGAGCTTCGCGTTTCTGACTACGACGGTTACAACCAGTTCACTGTGCATCGCTCTCCGCAACCGCTGATGTCACCGGCCTGGACTCCAGACGGTTCTAAACTGGCGTACGTGACTTTCGAAAGTGGACGCTCCGCACTGGTTATCCAGACGCTGTCCAATGGCGCTGTCCGTCAGGTTGCTTCGTTCCCGCGTCACAACGGTGCTCCAGCATTCTCTCCGGACGGCTCCAAGCTGGCGTTTGCCTTGTCTAAAACAGGCAGCCTGAATCTTTATGTCATGGACGTGGGTTCTGGTCAGATTCGTCAGGTGACCGATGGTCGCAGCAACAACACTGAGCCAACCTGGTTCCCGGACAGCCAGAATCTGGCGTTTACGTCTGACCAGGCAGGTCGTCCACAGGTTTACAAAGTTAACGTCAATGGCGGTACACCGCAGCGCATTACCTGGGAAGGTTCACAGAACCAGGACGCTGATGTCAGCAGTGACGGTAAAACGATGGTAATGGTGAGTTCAGCTGGTGGTCAGCAGCACATTGCCAAACAAGATCTGGTGACGGGAGGCGTACAAGTATTGTCGTCAACGTTCCTGGACGAAACGCCAAGTCTGGCACCTAACGGCACGATGGTAATCTACAGCTCTTCTCAGGGGATGGGATCCGTGTTGAATCTGGTTTCTACAGATGGGCGTTTCAAAGCGCGTCTTCCGGCAACTGATGGACAGGTAAAATCACCTGCCTGGTCGCCGTATCTCTAAATAATAATTAATTGATTACTAAAGGAATCTTAGAAATGCAACTGAACAAAGTGCTGAAGGGGCTGATGATCGCTCTGCCTGTAATGGCAATCGCAGCGTGTTCTTCTAACAAGAATGCAAGCAACGACCAGAGCGGCGAAGGCATGATGGGCGCTGGTACTGGTATGGACGCTAACGGTAGCGGCAACATGTCTTCTGAAGAACAAGCTCGTCTTCAGATGCAACAGCTGCAGCAGAACAACATCGTTTACTTCGATCTGGATAAATTCGATATCCGTTCTGACTTCGCTGCGATGCTGGATGCACACGCTAACTTCCTGCGTAGCAACCCATCTTACAAAGTCACCGTAGAAGGTCATGCTGACGAACGTGGTACTCCAGAGTACAACATCTCCCTGGGTGAACGTCGTGCTAACGCCGTTAAAATGTACCTGCAGGGTAAAGGCGTTTCTGCTGACCAGATCTCCATCGTTTCTTACGGTAAAGAAAAACCTGCAGTACTGGGTCACGACGAAGCGGCTTACTCCAAAAACCGTCGTGCTGTACTGGTTTACTAAGAGAATTGCATGAGCAGTAACTTCAGACATCACTTGTTGAGTCTGTCGTTACTGATTGGTATAGCGGCCCCCTGGGCCGCTTTTGCTCAGGCGCCAATCAGTAGTGTCGGCTCAGGCTCGGTCGAAGACCGCGTCACCCAACTCGAGCGTATTTCTAATGCTCACAGTCAGCTTTTAACCCAACTTCAGCAGCAACTTTCTGATAACCAAAATGATATTGATTCTCTTCGTGGGCAGATCCAGGAAAGTCAGTATCAGCTAAATCAGGTTGTCGAACGACAGAAGCAGATTTTGTTGCAGATGGATAGCCTCAGCAGCGGTGCTGCGGGTGCGCAACCTGCTGCTGGAGATCAAACAGGCGCTGCGACAGCAACGCCTGCACCGTCAACAGATGCGTCGGCCTCCGCAGGCGCTCCTGTACAAAGCGGTGACGCGAATACTGACTACAATGCAGCGATTGCCCTGGTTCAGGACAAATCTCGTCAGGACGATGCCATCGCGGCGTTTCAAAGCTTCGTGAAGAAATACCCTGATTCGACTTACCAGCCAAATGCAAATTACTGGCTCGGTCAGCTGAATTACAACAAAGGGAAAAAGGATGATGCGGCGTTTTATTTTGCCTCTGTGGTAAAAAATTACCCCAAATCACCTAAAGCATCTGATGCAATGTTTAAGGTCGGCGTGATCATGCAGGACAAAGGCGATACTGCAAAAGCGAAGGCTGTGTTTCAGCAGGTGGTTAGTAAGTACCCAGGCACTGAAGGCGCTAAACAAGCGCAAAAACGTCTTGGTTCGATGGGATGAGTATCGCATGACCAGAAATCGCGTTTTTTCTGGTCGTGCCGCCTGATTCGTAAGCAGTTAAGTGATCTTCATCGAAATTTTTGTTGCGCTCAATTCTTAAATCAGTAATATATGCCGCCGTTGCCAAGGGATATCAAACACCCTAAAAGCAGCAAAATAGTGGGTCGTTAGCTCAGTTGGTAGAGCAGTTGACTTTTAATCAATTGGTCGCAGGTTCGAATCCTGCACGACCCACCAATCGTTCTGGTGGAACACGATAGTAAAACGTAAAGGGTAACGTTGCATCAGCAACGGCACGTAGGGCAAGGCGAAGCCGAGTCATCCTGAACGAGCCACTACTAAAAATTACAGCAGTACAAGGGTGATTAGCTCAGTTGGTAGAGCACCTCCTTTACACGGAGGGGGTCGGCGGTTCGAGCCCGTCATCACCCACCATTTGGGTCGTTAGCTCAGTTGGTAGAGCAGTTGACTTTTAATCAATTGGTCGCAGGTTCGAATCCTGCACGACCCACCAATTTAACATCTGACTAAGATGTTAGACGTGAAGGATAACGTTGCGAAAGCAATGGCCCGAAGGGCGAGGCCAAGCCGAGTCATCCAGCACGACCCACCAATTTATATTGGTAAAAAGTAAAATTCAGGCAGCACCCGAATGGGTCGTTAGCTCAGTTGGTAGAGCAGTTGACTTTTAATCAATTGGTCGCAGGTTCGAATCCTGCACGACCCACCAGCCTGAATAAAGAGAAGTAAATCCCGAAAGGGGTCGTTAGCTCAGTTGGTAGAGCAGTTGACTTTTAATCAATTGGTCGCAGGTTCGAATCCTGCACGACCCACCAATGTAAAAAAGCGCCCTAAAGGCGCTTTTTTGCTATCTGCGCTTTGAAAGATTCGAACCTACAGCAGGTTCGAGCCGAACGCAGTGATCCTCTGGTGACGGCCCGGAGAGTGGACAAAGCCGAGTCATCCTTCACAACCCGCCAATGCAAAAAGGCATCTATTTGCTTTTCAATTCCTGTGACTTTTCACCTCAAATTCGCTATCTTGTTTAGTATATAAAACATGATCGCTGACCCTTTTGCTAAGTTCCTTGGAAATAACGCAAAACGGTTAAGCCAGCAAAACGAGATGCAATGATGAGCGTGATGTTTGATCCAGAGGCCGCAATCTATCCTTTTCCGCCTAAACCTGTGCCGTTAAATCTGGACGAAAAACAGTTTTACCGCGAAAAAATCAAACGTTTGCTAAAAGAACGTAACGCCGTGATGGTGGCGCATTATTACACCGATCCTGAAATTCAACAGCTGGCTGAAGAGACGGGCGGATGTATTTCTGACTCTCTTGAGATGGCGCGTTTTGGGGCAAAACATTCTGCGTCAACGCTTCTGGTGGCTGGCGTTCGCTTTATGGGCGAGACGGCGAAAATTCTGAGTCCTGAAAAAACTATTTTGATGCCGACGCTGAATGCGGAATGCTCCCTTGATCTAGGGTGCCCTATCGAAGAGTTCAGCGCATTTTGCGATGCGCATCCTGACCGAACTGTCGTGGTCTATGCAAATACTTCCGCCGCGGTCAAAGCCCGTGCTGACTGGGTTGTCACCTCCAGTATTGCCGTCGAGCTGATTGAACATCTTGATAGCCTGGGCCAGAAGATCATTTGGGCGCCAGATAAACATCTGGGAAACTATGTGCAAAAGCAAACGGGCGCAGACGTGCTTTGCTGGCAGGGCGCCTGTATCGTCCATGACGAGTTTAAAACCCAGGCACTGGCACGCATGAAGGCGCTGTATCCCGAAGCCGCCATTCTGGTTCATCCAGAGTCACCCCAGTCGATTGTCGACATGGCGGATGCCGTGGGTTCTACCAGCCAACTGATCAACGCGGCAAAAACGTTACCGCAGCAGAAGCTTATCGTCGCCACCGATCGCGGTATTTTTTATAAGATGCAGCAAGCGGTGCCGGAAAAAGAGCTGTTTGAAGCTCCTACTGCCGGGGAAGGGGCAACTTGTCGCAGCTGTGCGCATTGTCCCTGGATGGCGATGAACGGGCTTAAAGCGATTGCCGACGGCCTGGAGTCTGGCGGCGCGGCACACGAAATCCATGTTGATGCAGCTTTGCGTGAAGGCGCATTACTTCCGCTTAACCGCATGCTGGAATTTGCGGCTACACTACGTTCTTGATTTAAGACAACGCGTTATACGCGCTCAGGGGAAGAGATGGATTTTTTTAGCACGCAGAACATTCTGGTTCATATCCCGATCGGGACGGGGGGCTACGATCTGTCATGGATTGAAGCTGTCGGCACTATCGCGGGCCTGCTCTGTATCTGGTTAGCGAGTCTGGAGAAGATCAGTAACTATGCGTTCGGCCTGGTTAACGTGACGCTCTTTGCGATTATTTTTTTCCAGATTCAGCTCTATGCCAGTCTTTTGCTGCAGCTGTTTTTCTTTGCCGCCAATATTTACGGCTGGTACGCATGGTCCCGGCAAAACAGCCAGCAGGAGGCAGAACTGCAAATTCGCTGGCTGCCCCTGCCTAAGGCCATCGCCTGGCTTGCGGCATGCGTCGTCGCCATCGGTCTGATGACGGTCTACATCAACCCGGTATTTGGTTATCTTACGCGCATTGCCGTCTCGGTAATGAGCAGCCTTGGACTCAACGTAACAATGCCTGAGCTGCAGCCTGACGCCTTCCCGTTCTGGGACTCCTGCATGATGGTGCTTTCCATTGCAGCGATGATTTTGATGACGCGAAAATACGTCGAAAACTGGCTGCTGTGGGTCATCATCAATGTGATAAGCGTGGTGATCTTTGCATTGCAGGGTGTTTACGCGATGTCGCTGGAATATATGCTTCTCACGTTTATTGCCCTCAACGGCAGCCGGATGTGGATTAACAGCGCGCGCCAGCGTGGCTCACGCGCGCTTTCCCGTTAATGATGGTGATGATGTGAATGATCGGGCTGCGTCTCATTGAGGTGGCAGTCCGGTCCATTACAGGGCTGATACTCCATTTGAATGGTGACGTGTGAAATAGTGTAGTGATGTTCGAGAAAGTGCTGAATGCGCCCCAGCAAGGCATCATGGTCATGGGGAGGAACAACCTGAACGTGCAGCGTCATGACAGGTTTCTCGCCCACCTGCCAGACGTGAACGTGGTGAACATCACGCACTTCCGGGATGGAGCGAGACAGATTGCGTTTCAGCGCAGGAATATCCATCGAAACCGGCGCACCTTCCAGCAGTTCATTCACGCTCTCCCGCAACAAACCCCAGGCGCTACGTAAGACCAGACAGGACACCAGCACCGACAAAATCGGGTCAACGGGTGTCCAGCCGGTATAGATAATCACCAGCGCCGCCACAATGGCACCCACCGACCCGAGCAAATCGCCCAGGACATGCAGCGCCGCTGCGCGCACGTTAAGGTTCTTCTCCCCACTGCCACGATGCAAAATCCAGAATGCGGCGATATTGGCCAGTAATCCTGCAACGGCAATCATCATCATCGTCATTCCAGCGATAGGTTGCGGATGGCGAAAACGCTGGAAAGCTTCCCACACAATCAAAATCGTTATGACGACCAGCGCGATAGCATTGACGAAAGCCGCGAGCGTCGTGAGCCTAAGCCAGCCGAAAGTATGGCGCGTATTGGGCGGGCGACGGGAAAAGTGTACTGCGATGAGGGCGAAAAGCAGCGCGGCGGCGTCGGTGAGCATATGGCCCGCGTCGGCCAGCAAAGCCAGCGAGCCAGAGATCAGCCCGCCAATCACCTCGACCACCATAAAGGTCGCAGTAATGCCAAACGCGAGCATTAAGCGCTTAGCGTTGTCGTCCCGCGGCGAATCCGAGTGAGAATGTGCATGCGCCATGAAAATGTCCTGATGAGTGAGTATTTTACAGATTGATTTTTTAGCATTTTGCACAAAAAAGAAAGGAGAGCTTCAGCTCTCCTTTTATCTTCAGGGGAAATATTCGTGACGTAACCCGTTATTGGGTTGTACCGTCCGTTTTGGTGTCTACTTCGCTGTTGTCACCGCTGCCGGTTTCCACTTTTTTGTTCATATCAGGGCATTTACCGTCTTTACACATTGAGTTTTTGTGCACTTCGTCTTTGGTCATGCCGTCATGGTTCATCGTGCCTGAATCGGTAACGTTCGGATGCAGCATCGTTCCGCTGCTGTTACCGCTACCTGTATTGATATTATTGTTATCAACATTATTAGGAGCAACGTTCTGTTTAGCATCCGGTGCAACCTGGCCCGCGCTGGCTGCAGCGTTGGCCTGTCCATTGTTATCAGAACTCGATGCATCGGCTGCCAGTGCGGCGCCGCTTGCCATTGTCAGCGTTGCTGTCAGGAAAAGAGTTGCCAGTTTAGTCATTTTCATCGTGATGCTCCTGTTCTGGTTGTTATTTGCTGGATAACGTCGTCCAACAGTGCACAGGCGAAAGAGGGTTTCGCTCAGTGGTGAAAGATTCTGATTTCTGGCGTTATGTCAGAATAGAATCATGTTAAAACATATAAACAAAGTCGTTACATTTAAAAAGTGTAGGTTACATCTCGCTTTTCGCTACTTTGTGGCGTTTATTAGCGTAATTCCAGGAATTATCCGTGAGAAGTGTAAAAGCCCGTTTACACTTCCTGGCCGACAAGTTAGATTGAAAGGATTGCATTCATTACCAAATATATGGCAAAGCCGGAACGATCATGAATTATCAGAATGACGATTTACGTATCAAAGAGATCAATGAGTTATTACCCCCTGTCGCACTCCTTGAAAAATTCCCCGCCACTGAAAACGCTGCGAATACCGTTTCTCATGCCCGTAAAGCGATCCACAAAATCCTTAACGGCAATGACGATCGTTTGCTGGTCGTCATCGGTCCCTGTTCCATTCACGATCCCGCAGCGGCGAAAGAGTATGCCGCGCGTCTGCTCGCGCTTCGCGAAGAGCTGAAAGGTGAGCTGGAAGTGGTCATGCGTGTCTATTTCGAAAAGCCGCGCACCACGGTGGGCTGGAAAGGGCTGATCAACGATCCGCACATGGACAACAGTTTCCAGATCAACGACGGACTGCGTATTGCGCGCAAACTGCTGTTGGAAATCAACGATGCTGGCCTGCCTGCGGCGGGTGAGTTCCTGGATATGATCACTCCGCAATACCTTGCCGATTTGATGAGCTGGGGTGCCATTGGTGCCCGAACCACCGAATCCCAGGTACACCGCGAATTGGCGTCAGGTTTGTCTTGCCCCGTTGGTTTTAAAAACGGAACGGACGGCACGATTAAAGTGGCTATTGATGCGATCAACGCCGCGGGTGCGCCGCACTGCTTCCTGTCCGTGACCAAATGGGGTCACTCCGCGATTGTGAATACCAGCGGTAATGGCGACTGCCACATTATTTTGCGTGGCGGTAAAGAGCCAAACTACAGCGCTAAGCATGTTGAAGAAGTCAAAGCGGGGCTGGAAAAAGCGGGCCTTTCTGCGAACGTGATGATTGATTTCAGCCATGCTAACTCCAGCAAACAGTTCAAAAAACAGATGGACGTCGGCGCCGATGTTTGCCAGCAACTGGTTAACGGCGAAAAAGCGGTGATTGGCGTGATGATTGAGAGCCATCTGGTCGAGGGTAATCAGAATCTGGAGAGCGGTGAACCGCTGGTCTACGGCAAGAGCGTGACGGATGCTTGTATTGGCTGGGATGATACCGATACGCTTCTGCGCCAATTGGCCGATGCGGTAAAAGCGCGTCGCGGGTAATTATCCGGACAAATAAAAAAGCGTGGATTGCTCCACGCTTTTTTTTACTCTGGCGAAAATTACTTCGCTTTACCCTGGTTCGCTACGGCCGCCGCTTTTGCAGCGATTTCGTCAGCGTTACCCAGATAGTAACGTTTAATTGGTTTAAAGTTTTCATCGAACTCGTACACCAGCGGTACGCCAGTAGGGATGTTCAGTTCGAGAATTTCTTCTTCGCCCAGGTTGTCCAGGTATTTCACCAGCGCGCGCAGGGAGTTACCGTGAGCGGCAACGATCACGCGCTCACCGCTTTTCACACGCGGCAGAATAGTGTCGTTCCAGTAAGGCACAACGCGATCGATGGTCAGCGCCAGGCTTTCGGTCTGCGGCAGCTCGGCATCGGTCAGTTTAGCGTAACGCGGATCGTGGCCCGGATAGCGCTCGTCGTCTTTGGTCAGCTCTGGTGGAGTCACTGCAAAGCCGCGACGCCACTGCTTAACCTGCTCGTCACCGTATTTTTCAGCGGTTTCAGCTTTGTTCAGACCCTGCAGCGCACCGTAGTGGCGCTCATTCAGCTTCCAGGATTTCTCAACCGGCAGCCAGGCTTGATCCAGTTCATCCAGAACGTTCCACAGAGTATGGATGGCACGTTTCAGCACTGAGGTATAAGCAAAATCAAAGCTAAAGCCTTCATCTTTCAGCAGTTTACCTGCAGCTTTTGCTTCGCCAACGCCTTTCTCTGACAGATCAACATCATACCAACCGGTGAAGCGGTTTTCGTTGTTCCACTGACTTTCGCCGTGGCGCACCAGAACCAGCTTAGTTACAGCCATATCTCACTCCTCATAAGCTTTATTTGCGCTTCATCTTTCATGCTGCTTCTGCGTTAGTTTCGCTCTCAAAACCCAGTCACACATTTGCTCCTGGAATTTTTAGGGCAATCCCGTTTGACGCAACATGAATGATTTTACGCGTTGAATGATAACAATTCTCATTATATTGCCGTGGCGGGGCCAGCGGCAACGCTTAACACTAACCATAGCGAAAATAGTGCCCCAGTGTAAGCTGCTTGTGAATCGCGGGTTATGATTTTGTCTGTGAATGGCGCTATTTTCAGCAAGATGGACAAAAAAAGCCCTCCGGGAGGAGGGCTTGAGATTAATGCGTTATAAACTGATATTCCGTCAGACTGACGTACTCCGAACCCGGCCGCAGAATGCAGTCCGGCTGCGGGAATTCAGGATGATTCGGACTATCCGGCAAAAACTCGCTTTCCAGCGCCAGACCCTGCCAGTCACTGTAATCACCTTGCTCGCGCGCCGGCGTTCCGCCGAGATAGTTGCCCGAATAGAACTGCAACGCAGGGGCATTGGTGAACACCGTCATTTGCAGTTTTTCATCTGCAGACCACACCTGTGCGGCGGGTTGGCTGACATCACCTTTCGCCTGCAGCAGAAACGCGTGATCGTAGCCTTTCACCTTGCGCTGATAATCATCGCTCAGGAATTCTTTCGCGATGGTTTTAGGCGCGCGGAAATCAAAGCTCGTACCGGCAACGGCTTTCAGTCCTTCAAAAGGAATACCCATCTCATCGACCGGCAGCCAGGCATCGGCCAGCAGCTGGAGCTTATGCTGACGGACGTCGGACTGGTCGCCATCCAGATTGAAATACGCATGATTGGTCATGTTCACCGGACACGGCTTATCGACCGTTGCACGGTACTCAATTGAGATGCGGTTATCTTCTGTCAGCGTAAATTTCGCTGACGCAGAGAGATGGCCCGGGAAGCCCTGATCGCCATCAGCAGATTCCAGCGCAAACAGGACCTCACAGTCGTTCTGCTGCACGATACGCCAGCGGCGTTTGTCAAACCCTTCAGGGCCACCGTGAAGCTGGTTTTCACCCTGGCTTGGCAAAAGCGCGTACTCTGTACCGTCGAGCGTAAAACGGCTTTTCGCAATGCGGTTCGCGTAACGGCCCACGGACGAACCGAGATACGCGGCCTGATTCACATACTGTTCCGGCGACGCGCAGCCGAGCAGCGTTTCACGTACGCTGCCGTCAGGCATCGGAACACGAGCAGAAAGTAACGTTGCGCCCCAATCCATGACCGTGACCACCATCCCTGCGCTGTTGCGCAGGGTTAACAGGCGGTACGGCAGGCCATCGGCGGCAAGCGTAGGTGTTTCGTTTAGCACTGACCCGCTCCTTGTGAAGGTTTGCAGACGTAGAAGGTTTCTTTGATTCCGGTTTTCGCTTCATATTGCTGTGAAACGGCATCCTGAACGGCAGGGACCAACTCTTCCGGGATGAGGGCGACAACACAACCGCCGAAGCCGCCACCGGTCATGCGCACGCCGCCTTTGTCGCCGATGGTCGCTTTGACAATCTCCACCAGCGTGTCGATTTGCGGAACCGTAATCTCGAAGTCGTCGCGCATTGACGCGTGCGACTCAGCCATCAGTTCGCCCATCCGTTTCAAATCGCCCTGCGCCAGCGCTGACGCGGCTTCAACGGTGCGTGCATTTTCGGTTAATACGTGGCGAACGCGTTTGGTCACGACCGGATCCAGCTCGTGCGCCACTTTGTTGAACTCGTTCAGGGAGACATCACGCAGCGCCGGTTGCTGGAAGAAACGCGCCCCGGTTTCGCACTGCTCGCGGCGGGTGTTGTATTCGCTGCCCACCAGCGTGCGCTTAAAGTTACTGTTGATGATCACCACCGCGGCGCCTTTTGGCAGGGGAACCGCTTTGGTGCCGAGCGAGCGGCAGTCGATCAGCAGCGCATGCTCTTTTTTGCCGAGCGCAGAGATCAGCTGGTCCATGATGCCGCAGTTACAGCCCACGAACTGGTTCTCAGCTTCCTGGCCATTCAGGGCAATTTGCGCGCCGTCCAGCGGCAGGTGATACAGCTGCTGGAAGACCGTCCCCACGGCGACTTCGAGAGACGCAGAAGAGCTTAACCCTGCGCCCTGCGGCACGTTACCGGTGATCACCAGGTCCGCGCCACCAAAATCCTTATTACGCATTTGCAGGTGTTTCACCACGCCACGGACATAGTTAGACCACTGCTGCGTCTCGTGAGCTACGATCGGCGCGTCGAGTGAAAACTCGTCGGTTTGATTACCGTAATCCGCCGCAATGACGCGCACGATGCGGTCATCACGTTTTGCACAGCTGATAACGGTTTGATAATCGATTGCACACGGCAGCACAAAACCGTCGTTGTAATCGGTGTGTTCACCAATCAGGTTCACGCGCCCAGGAGCCTGAATCGCGTGGGTGGCAGGGTAGCCGAATGTTTCAGCAAACAGGGATTGTGTTTTATCTTTGAGACTCATTTTTTTAGACTCCTGATTCGCGGTAATGCACATCGCTGACGGCACGCAGACGTTCTGCTGCTTGTTCTGCCGTCAAATCACGCTGGGTTTCCGCCAGCATCTCGTAACCCACCATAAATTTACGTACCGTCGCTGAACGCAGCAGCGGCGGGTAGAAATGGGCATGTAACTGCCAGTGCTGATTGTCTTCTCCGTTAAACGGTGCACCGTGCCAGCCCATAGAATAGGGGAAGGAGCACTGGAAGAGATTGTCATAGCGGCTGGTCAGTTTTTTCAACGCCAGCGCCAAATCATCGCGCTGGTCTTCGGTTAATTCGGTAATGCGCAGAACGTGAGCTTTTGGCAGCAGCAGCGTTTCGAACGGCCATGCCGCCCAGTACGGCACGACGGCCAGCCAGTGTTCGGTCTCGACAACCGTACGGCTCCCGTCGGCCATTTCGCGCTGAACGTAATCGGCCAGCAGCGCAGACTGGTTTTCGGCGAAATAGGTTTTTTGCAGGCGGTCTTCGCGCTCGACTTCGTTCGGCAGGAAACTGTTTGCCCACACCTGACCGTGCGGGTGCGGGTTAGAGCACCCCATCGCCGCGCCTTTATTCTCAAATACCTGCACCCAGGGATAGCTCTGGCCAAGCTCAGCGGTCTGATCCTGCCAGGTTTTGATCACCTCGGTCAGCGCATTGATGCTCAGTTCCGGCAGCGTTTTGCTGTGATCCGGCGAGAAACAAATCACCCGGCTGGTGCCGCGTGCGCTCTCACAGCGCATCAGCGGATCCGCGCTTTCCGGCGCGTCCGGCGTGTCGGTCATCAGCGCAGCAAAATCGTTAGTGAAAACGTACGTGGTCTGATAATCCGGGTTTTTATCGCCCGTGACGCGGGTATTGCCCGGACACAAGAAACAATCCGGATCGTGCTGTGGCAGCGTCTGCTTGGCGGGTGTTTCTTGCGCCCCTTGCCACGGACGCTTGGCGCGATGCGGTGAAACCAAAATCCACTGCCCGGTTAACGGGTTAAAACGCCGATGTGGATGATCGACGGGATTGAATTGCGTCATGACGGAAGGTCCTTAGTCCGGATAGCCCTGTGGATGGCGTGACTGCCAGCGCCAGGTATCTTGTGCCATTTCATCGAGCGTGCGGGTCACACGCCAGTTAAGCTCTTTATCGGCCTTAGAGGCATCAGCCCAATAAGCGGGGAGATCGCCATCGCGGCGCGGTGCGAAGTGATGGGTCACTGGCTTACCGCAGGCTTTGCTGAACGCGTTGATGACATCCAGCACGCTGCTACCAATGCCCGCACCGAGGTTGTAGATGTGCACGCCGGGTTTATTCGCCAGCTGCTGCATCGCGGCAACGTGTCCGTCGGCCAAATCCATAACGTGGATGTAATCACGCACGCCCGTGCCGTCTTCCGTTGGGTAATCATTGCCAAAGACCGCCAGAGAATCACGACGACCCACCGCAACCTGCGCGATGTAAGGCATCAGGTTATTCGGAATGCCCTGCGGGTCTTCGCCCATATCTCCTGATGGATGTGCGCCTACCGGATTGAAATAACGCAGCAGGGCGATGCTCCATTCCGGCTGCGCTTTTTGCAGGTCAGTCAGGATCTGCTCCACCATCAATTTACTTTTCCCGTACGGGCTTTGCGGCGTGCCGGTCGGGAAGCTCTCAGCGTAAGGGATTTTTGGCTGGTCGCCATAGACGGTAGCAGATGAGCTAAAGATGAGGTTTTTCACGTTCGCGGCGCGCATCGCAGCGACCAGACGCAGCGTACCGTTAACGTTGTTATCGTAGTATTCCAACGGCTTCGCGACGGATTCGCCGACGGCTTTCAGACCGGCAAAGTGGATTACCGTATCGATCGCGTGATCGTGAAGGATTTCGGTCATCAACGCTTCGTTGCGGATATCGCCTTCCACAAAAGTGGGCTGCTTGCCGCCAAGGCGTTCAATGACAGACAGAACGCTGCGCTTACTGTTGCACAGGTTATCCAGAATGATGACGTCATGGCCATTTTGCAGCAGTTGTACACAGGTATGACTCCCAATGTAACCGCTACCACCTGTTACCAGAACTCGCATTTTTCGCTCCATTAGGCTTATGGTATGTATTAACCTTAGCATAACAGAGACACGAAAAGTGTGACATGGGATAAAATAGTGGTATCGGTTACACCGCTTTTCAAGCGCGCTTTCTGCTGATGCCTAAGCATTTTAAATCAAAGAGATAGGGATGTAATGATGCCACTTGTCTGAAAAAAGGGGCCGAAGCCCCTTGGATGATGTTAGTTAATACGGGTTAACGCGTAGCGATAGCATTCACCTTCCGGCACAAAGGCCAGGCGATGGGTAATGCAAGATGGGGCGTCTTCTGCATGGTGTGAAACAAACAACAGCTGCGTTTCACCTTCGCTAATCAGAATATCCACAAAGCGACGGACTAATTGTCGGTTAAGCGGGTCCAGACCCTGCAGCGGTTCGTCGAGGATCAGCAGGGTAGGGTGCTTAACCAGCGCGCGCACAATGAGCGCCAGACGCTGCTGTCCCCACGACAAACTGTGAAACGGCGCATCCGCCACGCGTTTATCCATGCCCAGAATATCCAGCCATTGCTGCGCCAGCTTATGTTGCCTGTCAGAAACCGCCTGATAAATTCCGATAGAGTCGAAATAGCCTGACAAAATCACGTTCCGCACGGTGGTGCTGACGCGGTAGTCCAGATGCAGGCTGCTGCTGACGTAGCCAATATGTTTCTTGATATCCCAGATGGTTTCACCGCTCCCGCGACGGCGGCCAAACAGGGTTAAATCGTTGCTATACCCCTGGGGATGATCGCCCGTGATCAGGCTCAGGAGCGTCGATTTTCCTGCGCCGTTGGGGCCGGTGATTTGCCAGTGCTCGTGCGGATTCACGGTCCAGGTGAGCTGATCAAGAATAGGGCGATCGTCATACGACACGACGCCATTGCGCAATTGAATACGCGGCTGGTGGCGGTCTAATTCGTGCTGAGCCGCAGGGGCGTCCGGTTCCGGGAGTGCGATGCCGTCCAGCTTTTCGCTGTGTGCCAGCTGCGAGATCAGGGCTTGTTGTAGCAGCGCTGTTTTATCGCCGGTTTCCACCAGCGTGCAATCCGCCAGCACGCCAGCAAATTGCACAAAATCGGGGATCTCATCAAAACGGTTCAACACCAACACCAGGGTGTAACCCTCCTGATTCAGCGTGGCTAACAGAGATGCCAGCTGCGCACGAGATTGCACATCCAGGCCGTCGAAAGGCTCATCCAGAATCAGCAGGTCAGGGGCGCTCATCAGTGCCTGGCAGAGCAGGGTTTTACGGGTTTCCCCCGTGGAGAGATATTTAAAGCGTCGATCCAGCAGCGCGGAGATACCGAACTGTTCCGCCAGCTGTCGGCAGCGGGCGTCGTCTTTGATCTCGTCCTGAATGATCTGCGCCGTGGTACGGCCAGTATCCTCTTCGCCGGGACTGAGCAGATCGGTGTTGTTGCGCTGCCATTCGTCACTGACCAGTTTTTGCAACTGCTCGAATGAGAGGCGTGTCAGGCGCGTAAATTCGCACCGGCGTTCGCCTTTCAGCTGTGTGAGTTCGCCCGCCAGCGCGCGTGCGAGTGCAGATTTTCCGCTACCGTTAGTGCCCACAAACGCCCAGCTTTCGCCTGCGCGCAAAGTGATATCAGGAAGGGCCAGCGTTTGAGTGTCGCTAAGACGAAACGTGCCTTGCGAAATATGCAATGATGACATGAAATATCCCATTTAGTGCAGCGATAATCTTCAGGGATACGCACTGTCGGCAAATTTGTCAATGCACTCAGCACAACGTGGCGATAATCACCCGGTCAGCATTGAAATATGCGGTGACGTCGACACCTTCTGTTAAATCGTCTGCAGCAGCGGCGGGGATCGTCGCGCACAGGATCTGTCCGTCCGGTAAGGTCATTAGCACTTCCGACTGCTCTTCGCCGCGTTCTATCTGGCTTATCGTGCCGCGCAGTTGGTTATCCGCCGTTTTGGCCTGTTCCGCATCGCGTGTGATATTCACCCACGGTGCTTTGAGCAGCACCAGCACTTCTTTGCCTTCGTCGAGCCCGAGTCGTTCACCGCTTTGCGCCGTAATTGCCACTTTCAGGCGCGTGGTGCCATCGGCGAGAAGAATATCCACGTGCTGTTGTACCTGCGCGCGATCGCGCGCCGTCACGGTGCCAAACCACTGATTGCGCGCGCTGGTTTGCAGTGAGAAGCGAGAGATGGCTGCCAGCAGGCTATCGAGCGGAAGGGCATCGTCATCGCTCAGGACATCGAAGGCTTTTTGCTGAATCTGGGCCAGCAAATCGTACAGCTTAATCAGACGCTGACCGTAACGCGTTAACACCGCGCCACCGCCCCCTTTGCCGCCTGTCGCTCTGTCGACCAGCGTTTGCTCGCTCAGGGTGTTCATCTCATTGATGGCGTCCCACGCGCTCTTATAGCTGATACCGGCGTTTTTCGCGCCCTGGCTAATTGAGCCGGTTTGCTCTATTTGTTTAAGCAGGGCAATGCGGCGCGGATCGGCGAAAAGCTTCTGCTGAAGTCGAAGGGTAAGGAGAATTTCGGCCTGCATAACAAAGTCCTGGCAAAAAGTGTATTGTGACCCAATTGCTCGGATGCGCAAAGACTACCGCACAAAAGGGGATGTTTTTCTCGCTTTTCAGGGTAGAATACGTCACTCACAATGTCTGGAGAACACCATGTTAGAGTTGTTGAAAAGTCTGGTATTCGCCGTGATCATGGTACCCGTAGTGATGGCCATCATCCTCGGCGCCATCTACGGCCTGGGTGAAGTGTTCAACGTATTTTCGAACATCGGTCATAAAGACCAGCCTAAAAAGCAGCATTGATTCCTTTCTAAACGCCCGGTCTGACCGGGCGTTTTGCCCTCAAGTTTCTCCCTTCTGCGCCGATAGTATTCCCATTGCCAGCACGCTTTACTCATTAATCGGTACGATTTAACGCTAGGACTTCCCTGCAGATATCGTTATATTTATTTATATATAACGAAGTTAACAGGAGATAAAAATGGCACGTATATTATTACGCCTTCTTGCAGGGGCAACGTTGACGCTTTCTCTCGCCGGGCATGCACTGGCAGAAGAAAACAAAATCACGGTCTTTGCCGCGGCATCGCTGACCAATGCGATGCAGGATATTGCGGCGCAGTACAAGAAAGAGAAAAACGTCGATGTGGTCTCTTCTTTTGCCTCGTCGTCAACGCTGGCGCGTCAGATTGAAGCAGGGGCCCCGGCCGATCTGTTTATTTCTGCCGACCAGAAATGGATGGATTATGCGGTCGAGAAGAAATCTATCGACGCCGCAACCCGTGAAACGCTGCTGGGCAACAGCCTGGTGGTTATCGCGCCTAAAGCGAGCGCACAGGGCGAGATCGCGATTTCTAAAGAGACCAACTGGGCCAGCCTGCTGAAAGACGGGCGTCTGGCGGTGGGCGATCCGGATCATGTTCCAGCCGGGATTTACGCTAAAGAAGCGCTGCAAAAACTGGGTGCCTGGGATACATTATCCCCGAAACTGGCACCCGCTGAAGATGTGCGCGGTGCGCTGGCTCTGGTGGAGCGTAATGAAGCCCCTCTGGGCATCGTTTACGGCTCTGATGCAGTTGCCAGTAAGGGCGTGAAAGTGGTCGGTACGTTCCCTGAAGACTCTCATAGGAAAGTCGAGTACCCGATTGCGATTGTTGATGGACACAAAAATGCGACGGTCAGCGCCTTCTTTGACTATCTGAAGGGGCCTGAAGCGTCAGCAACCTTTAAACGTTATGGATTTACGACTCACTGATGATATTGACCGATCCTGAATGGCAGGCTGTGATTCTCAGCCTTAAAGTCTCTTCCCTGGCCGTTGCCTTTAGTTTGCCCTTTGGGATCTTTTTTGCCTGGCTGCTGGTTCGCTGCCAGTTTCCGGGCAAAGCGTTGCTCGACAGTGTTCTTCATCTTCCCCTGGTGTTGCCGCCGGTAGTGGTTGGCTATTTACTGCTGATCGCCATGGGACGCCGCGGTTTTATCGGCGAATGGCTGTATGACTGGTTTGGCCTGACGCTGGCATTTACCTGGCGCGGTGCGGTGCTGGCAGCAGCAGTGATGTCCTTCCCGCTGATGGTGCGGGCGATTCGCCTCGCGCTGGAAGCGGTGGATATCAAACTGGAGCACGCCGCGCGTACGCTCGGTGCCGGGCGCTGGCGCGTCTTCTTCACCATCACGCTCCCGCTGACCCTGCCGGGAATTATTGTCGGCACGGTGCTGGCTTTTGCCCGTTCGCTCGGCGAATTCGGCGCGACCATCACGTTTGTGTCAAACATTCCTGGCGAAACCCGCACCATCCCTTCTGCCATGTATACCCTGATTCAGACCCCTGGCGGCGAAGGCGCAGCGGCGCGACTGTGCATTATTTCCATCGTCCTGGCGCTGGTGTCGCTGTTGGTTTCTGAATGGCTGGCGCGTCTTAGCCGCGAGCGGATGGGGAAATAATCATGCTGGAACTCAATTTCACCCAAACGCTGGGCAACCACACGTTGACGCTCAACGAAACGCTGCCTGCGTCAGGGATCACCGCCGTTTTTGGCGTATCGGGCGCGGGTAAAACGTCGCTTATCAACGCGATTAGCGGCCTGACGCGTCCGCAAACGGGCCGCATTGCCCTTAACGATCGCGTGCTAAATGACGTCGAAAAGAAGATTTACCTGGCCCCTGAGAAGCGCCGTATTGGCTACGTGTTTCAGGATGCGCGCCTGTTCCCGCATTACAACGTGCGCGGCAATTTGCGCTACGGCATGGCGAAAAGCATGGCCGGACAGTTTGATAAGCTGGTGGCGCTGCTCGGAATTGAAACCTTACTTGAGCGTCTGCCGTCGTCGCTTTCGGGAGGGGAAAAACAGCGCGTCGCCATTGGTCGTGCCCTGCTCACCGCGCCAGAACTGCTGCTCTTGGATGAGCCGCTGGCCTCGCTCGACATCCCGCGTAAGCGTGAACTGTTACCGTATCTCCAGCGTCTGGCGCGCGAAATTAACATTCCGATGCTGTATGTCAGCCATTCTCTGGATGAGATTTTACATCTGGCAGACAAAGTGCTGGTGCTGGAAAATGGCAGCGTCAAAGCCTTTGGCAATCTGGAAGAGGTGTGGGGCAGCAGCGTCATGCACCCGTGGTTGCCGAAAGAGCAACAAAGTAGCGTGCTGAAAGTGAGCGTGCTGGAGCACCACCCGCACTACGCCATGACGGCGCTGGCGCTGGGCGATCAGCATCTGTGGGTCAATAAGATTGAAAAACCGTTGCAGACCGCGCTGCGGATCCGCATTCAGGCGTCTGACGTTTCGCTGGTGCTGCAACCGCCGCTGCAATCCAGTATCCGCAATATTCTGCGCGCCAAAGTGGCGCAATGTTTCGACGATAACGGACAGGTGGAAGTCCAGCTCGAAATCGGCAGCAAGACGCTCTGGGCGCGCATCAGCCCGTGGGCCAGGGATGAACTCGGTATCAAGCCTGGCCTGTGGCTGTACGCGCAAATCAAGAGCGTCTCGATCACCACCTGATTACAGCAGGTGAGTATAAATATACTGCGCGATGCTATCGGTGGTGTTGTCCCCAATCACCACGTTAGCGCGCGCTTTCACCGCGTCGTCAGCATTGCCCATTGCCACGCCCGTACCCGCCGCTTCCAGCATGCTGATGTCGTTATAGTTATCGCCAAAAGCAATCACATCGCGCATTGAACCGCCCTGAGATTCGACAAACTGCGTCAAACGTTTGCCTTTGCTGTTGCCTTTGCGGGCGATATCCACCTGATCGTGCCACGACCACTCGCACGCCAGCCCCAGCGTTTGCTCCACATGCGCCGCGAATTCATTCAGCTTTTGCGTGTTTTCATCCGTCAACGCGAATTTCCAGATAGCGTTCACCTCCTGCGCGGACTCACGCAAAGTAGACACCTGGGTAAACACCGGGCGCTGGGCTTCAGGCAGCGTCAGCGCCCAGTTGCGGGTGCGGATCACATGCCCGGTTGGGCGTTCATACAGCATGGCATCGTCAACGTACATCAGCCCGTGTACGGCGTGTTCATCCAGCAGGTCAATCAGTTGCAGCGCCTGAGTGACAGGCAGCGGATCGGACTCAAGAACCTTTTTTGTTTGATAATCATACAAATAAGTCCCGTTACAACAAATTGCAGGTGTATCTAACGCCAGTGCCTGATAAAAAGGATGAATGGCAACGTGATGTCGACCCGTGACGATCAGGAGTTGATATCCCGCTTCCTGGGCACGTTTAAGTGCTTCAAGCGAAGAGGGAAGCAGGGTTTTTTGAGGGGTTAGCAGTGTACCGTCTAAATCCAGTGCAATCACACGCGAGGTCATTTGTTCTTCCGGGTTAATATTGAATTTAAAGTCTTCTGGGATGGTACACCGAGAGAGGATGCCGGCAAAATGCCAGGCTAGAATTCAGCATTCACCGTTAAAAGTTAATTACTTTCACGCGCAGTGAGGAAAGGAGAATTCATGAAACAAACCGTTTATACCGCCAGTCCTGAAAGCCAGCAGATCCACGTCTGGCGTCTGAATACCGAAGGCTCGCTCACGCTGGTGCAGGTTGTCGATGTGCCTGGGCAAGTTCAGCCAATGGTCGTCAGTCCGGATAAACGTTTTTTGTATGTTGGCGTGCGTCCTGAATTCCGCGTTCTGGCTTACCGCATTTCCCCGGACGATGGCACGCTGACCTACACCGCCGAAGCGCCACTGCCGGGCAGCCCGACGCATATCTCCACCGATCGTCAGGGTCGTTTCCTTTTCAGCGGATCTTACAATGCGGGCAGCGTCAGCGTGACGCGTCTGGAAGAGGGCATTCCGGTTGAAACCGTGGATATTGTCGAAGGGCTGGAAGGCTGTCACTCCGCGAATATCTCTCCGGATAACCGCACGCTGTGGGTTCCCGCGCTGAAGCAGGATCGCATTTGCCTGTTCACGCTCAGCGACGACGGCCACCTGCAGGCGCAGAACCCGGCAGAGGTCACCACCGTGGAGGGCGCAGGTCCGCGTCACATGGTGTTCCACCCGAATCAGCAGTACGCCTACGTGGTAAATGAGCTAAACAGCTCCGTTGACGTGTGGGAACTGCGCAATCCAAACGGCCAGATCGAGTGCATCCAGACGCTGGATATGATGCCTGCGGACTTTGCCGACACCCGCTGGGCGGCAGATATTCATATCACCCCGGATGGCCGTCATCTGTACGCCTGCGATCGCACTTCGAGTCTGATCACCGTGTTCAGCATCTCTGAAGACGGCAGCGTGCTGGCAATCGAAGGCTTCCAGCCAACCGAAACCCAGCCGCGCGGCTTTAATATCGATAACAGCGGCAAATTCCTGATTGCGGCGGGGCAGAAATCCCATCACATCGCGCTGTATGAAATTAAAGGCGTACAGGGACTGCTGGAAGAGAAAGGTCGCTATGCGGTTGGTCAGGGCCCAATGTGGGTGGTGGTTAACGCACACTAAGCGATAGAAAATAAAAAACCTCGCTAATGCGAGGTTTTTTTATGTCCGGAGATCCGATTACTTCTTCGGCTCAGCCACGACTTTACTGCCCACGCCGCGGTTGTTGAACTCCCACATGCGGTTGAAGTTAGCGTCGTTCAGATTGCGCTGCACGTTGCCTTTATCATCCACCGCGCCGGTGTTGCCGGAGAACGGACGTTTGGAGACAGCGGCATCGGCCCACGGTTTTGCCATGTTAAAGCCTTCGTTGATCACGCTGTCGCGAATCACGACCTGACCGTTGGTCGCCGAATCCACATCCAGAGAACGCCCCAGCTGCGCCACGCCGTCACCGGATGCGGTGAAGCGGCTGTTAATAGCCAGGAAGCCGTAGAACATGTTGGACAGCGTTGCAGGCGCAAACACGTAACCTTCCTGCTGGGTGCGGCTGTTCACGACGCGGAATTCGGTGTTATCAAACACCACCGCGCCACGACCAGACACAATATCCACATCGCCTTCAATGTAGCTATTGGTGACCTGAGTGCGCGTCAGACGGTTATTTTGCAGCGTGTTTTGCACGCCGCTGTTGGTCACAAAGAAGGTGTTCTGGCGACCCAGAATATTCACGTTATTGATCTGCACCCGATCGCCGTCAGTACGCAGGGCAACCGCCTGATGATTACCCGCATCCACGCTGTCACCCACGGTGTTCTGGATGGTCAGGTTTTGCAGCTGCAGACCGTTGTTCTGTGACCAGACTACCGCAGAACACATCACGCCCACGGTCGCGCTTGGCTTGCTCTGGCAGTTGTCGAACATATACCACGCCGGTTTGCCTGGCATGTATTTACCGGCCGGATTCACCAGATGACGCCAGGTGTTACGGTCGATTTCGGAGTCGATCGCCAGGCCAATTTTCACATCAACCGCTTTCTCACCGGTACCATAAATAGTGATGCTGCCCGGTGCGGCAGGAACATAAACGGTTCCTTCGTATTCACCCGGTAAAATCGCAATGTACTGGCGAGACGCGCTGTGCTTGGTGATAGCCGCGTCAACCGCAGCCTGAATGCTGGTGTGCGTCACGCCCTGCGCGCCTGCTGGCCCAACCACGAAGTTTGGCTGCTCAGGCAGACGAATAGAGGACGGCGTCCACGGCGCAGCGTTTGGATCCATTGCTGAATAATAATGTGCAGCGGTGAAGTTCTTTGCTTCGCCAGCAGACAGAATAGGGCGAGACGCCGTACCTGGTGCAGCTTGCTCAGAAGGCAACTGATCCGCAGGCGTTGAGCTACAGGCGGATAACGTCACGCCAAATGCGAGCGCCAACGCCAGACGGGAAATCCTGGAAATGTTCAAGGGAAAGCTCCTTGCTTCGCGAGTCTTAACGGGATAATCGAAATAGCCTGCTTTTTTATACTAAGTTGAGCGAAACGGGAAGATGAAAAGGCAAAAAGTTCTCTTTTTCACCTGCGACAGCCGCGGAAGTCGTCACAAATAAATAACATTTTCGATAAAGCGGGTTGACAGGGGCAATCGAATGAAAATAAATGTCTATACAACTCATGACAAGCGGACGTCCTATGCAGCAGCTTCATCCCGATGACGTTATCTGGCATCACGCACGGCTGGCAACCCTGAATCCGGACAACCCTGAGCCTTACGGTATGCAGGAAAACGTCGCATTAATTGTACGCGGCGAGAAAATCCTGGCGCTGATTCCTGAAGCTGACATCCCGGTAAATCATGCGAATCAGATTGACCTTGAAGGGCGGCTGGTCACGCCGGGCCTGATTGACTGTCATACCCATCTGGTGTTCGGCGGCGACCGCGCCTCTGAGTGGGAGCAGCGTCTTAATGGCGTCTCGTATCAAACGATCAGTGCGCAGGGCGGCGGGATTAACGCCACGGTCGCAGCGACGCGCGCAAGCTCGGCGGAAACGCTGTTGACGCTGGCGCAACAGCGGCTGCAACGCCTGATGCAAGAGGGCGTTACCACGCTTGAGATCAAATCCGGTTACGGTCTGAATCACGAGGCCGAAGCGAAAATGCTGCGCGTGGCGCAACAGCTCGCGCAAAACAATCCGGTCGAGATAAGCCCGACGCTGCTGGCGGCGCACGCGGTACCAACTGAATACCGTCACGATCCGGATGCTTATCTTAGGCTGGTTTGCGAGCAAATCATGCCCACACTCTGGAAGCAGAACCTCTTTGAAGCGGTGGATGTGTTTTGTGAAAACGTCGGGTTCACCCCTGCACAAACCGAGCGGGTTTTTCAGGCCGCTGCGGCGCTGGGGATCCCCGTCAAAGGCCACGTCGAGCAGCTTTCAAACCTTGGCGGTGCGGCTCTTGTCAGCCGCTATAAAGGCTTGTCCGCCGATCATATCGAATATCTGGACGACGCGGGCGTTGCCGCGATGGCGCAAAACGGCACGGTAGCGGTATTGCTGCCGGGCGCGTTCTATTTCTTACAGGAGCGCCAGCGCCCACCGGTTGAACAGCTGCGAAAACAGGGCGTGCCAATCGCCGTGGCGACCGACTACAACCCCGGCACCAGCCCGTTTGCCAGCCTGCATCTGGCGATGAACATGGCCTGTGTCCAGTTTGGCTTAACGCCGGAAGAAGCATGGGCTGGCGTGACGCGCCATGCCGCGCAGGCGCTCGGACGCGGCGCCACACACGGGCAATTAAAAGACGGGTTTGTCGCCGATTTTATTGTCTGGGATGCCGAACGGCCGGTGGAAATGGTGTATGAGCCAGGTCGTAACCCGCTGTATCAACGTGTTTTTCGTGGGAAAATAACATGAATTTTTGGCGACCAACGCCCTCTGAAATCTGGCAAGGGCGAGACGATCGCGCCGAGGCCAGCAACGCCCTGCGTATTTTCCAGACGCTACGCCAGGCTGAACATTTTATTCCGGTAAGTTCAGGTATTGCATTGCTCGGTTTTGCCAGCGATGAGGGGGTGAAGCGCAATCATGGCAGACCTGGCGCGGCGCACGCACCCGACGTGCTGCGCAAGGCCCTAGCGAATATGGCCAGCCATCACGGGCACGATCGGCTGGTGGATATGGGGACGATCACCGTTGAAGCAGACCAGCTTGAACCCGCGCAGCAAGCGCTCAGCGACGGGGTGAAATCCTGTCAGCACGCGGGGATGCGCACGCTGGTATTCGGCGGCGGGCATGAAACCGCCTGGGCGCACGGGCGCGGCGTGCTGGATGCGTTTCCTGATGAACGCGTCGTTATCATTAATCTGGATGCGCATCTCGATTTGCGCAAAGTCGAAAGGGCGACTTCCGGCACGCCGTTCCGCCAGCTTGCGCAGTATTGCGAAGCGCAGCAGCGTGAATTTCAGTACGCGTGCTTTGGCGTCAGCCGCGCGGCGAATACCCAGGCGCTGTGGGATGAAGCGGTTCGCCTGAACGTCACGCTGGTGGACGATCTGCATTTTCGCCGCGATGCGTTATCCACACTGGACGCCGTTTTAGCGCAGGCGGATCGCGTGTATCTCACCCTCGATCTGGACGTCCTGCCCGCGGGTGAAATGCCCGCAGTCTCGGCTCCGGCAGCGCTTGGTATTCCGGCCATGGATCTTATGCCGGTGATTGAGCAGATCTGTCGTAGCGGAAAGCTGCAGGCCGCTGATTTAGTCGAGTTTAATCCGTCGTACGATCGCGATGGTCAGGGTGCACGATTGGCTGCGCGTTTGGCCTGGCAAATTGCTCACTGGTGGGCATAACACGTTTAGAGGAGTCACGATGTTTACACGCTCACCGAATCAGCCACCCAGCGCGCCCGCGCCTTTTTACGAAAAGGTGAAACAGGCGATCAGCGAGAAAATCGCCGCGGGCGTCTGGAAGCCACACGACCGCATTCCATCCGAAGCGGAGCTGGTGGCGCAGTTTGGTTTTAGCCGCATGACCATCAACCGCGCGCTGCGGGAACTGACCGACGAGGGTATGCTGGTGCGATTGCAGGGGGTCGGGACTTTTGTCGCCGAGCCAAAAGGGGAGTCTGCGCTTTTTGCGATCCGCAGCATCGCCGATGAGATCGCCGCGCGAAATCATCAGCATCATTGCGAGGTGTTAATTCTTGAAGAGACGCAGGCCAGCGCTGAACAGGCGTTGGCGCTGAACGTCAATGAGGGGACGCGGATTTTTCACTCGCTAATGGTGCATTTCGAGAATGACATCCCGGTACAAATCGAAGACCGCTGCGTCAATGCCGCGCGCGTGCCGGACTATCTCGAACAGGATTACACCCAGACCACGCCGCATGCCTGGCTGTCGCAGGTTGCCCCGCTGACCGAAGGCGAACACATCGTCGAAGCGGTACGCGCCACGTTGCAGGAGTGTGAAATGCTGCGCATCAAAGAGCACGATCCGTGCCTGCTGATCCGCCGTCGCACCTGGTCTGGCGCGCAAATTGTCTCCCATGCGCGGCTGCTGTTTCCCGGGGATCGCTACCGGTTGCAGGGCCACTTTATGTCATAAGTTTTAAAAGCGTGATAGCTAACGCAATATAACAAAATTGTATCTTTTTTGTTAAATCCAACCTTGTGCGGGGTTGTCTATACAAGTATATCTATTTGTATATTTCATCCCGTATGAGGACCACACAATGTCGTCAGGTAAATACCGCCAGCAGGAGATCCGCGCCCCACGCGGCACCACGCTGACAGCCAAAAGCTGGCTCACCGAAGCGCCGCTGCGCATGTTGATGAATAATCTCGATCCCGACGTTGCTGAAAATCCGCATGAGCTGGTGGTGTACGGCGGCATCGGTCGCGCAGCGCGCAACTGGGAATGCTACGACGCCATTGTGGACTCTCTGACCCATCTTGAAAGCGACGAAACCCTGCTGGTGCAATCCGGCAAACCGGTGGGTGTGTTTAAAACCCATAAAAATGCCCCGCGCGTGCTGATTGCCAACTCAAATCTCGTGCCGCACTGGGCGACGTGGGAACATTTTAACGAACTGGATGCGAAAGGGCTGGCGATGTATGGCCAGATGACCGCGGGCAGTTGGATCTATATCGGCAGTCAGGGAATTGTGCAGGGCACCTACGAAACCTTCGTGGAAGCCGGTCGCCAACACTACAACGGTTCACTGAAAGGCCGCTGGGTGCTAACCGCAGGACTGGGCGGCATGGGCGGCGCACAGCCGCTGGCCGCAACGCTTGCGGGCGCATGTTCCCTGAACATTGAATGCCAGCAGAGCCGCATCGATTTCCGTCTGCGCACCCGCTACGTCGATGAGCAGGCCGACAATCTGGACGACGCGCTGGCGCGCATCAACAAATACACGTCCGAAGGCAAAACCGTGTCGATTGCGCTGTGCGGCAATGCGGCGGATATCGTCCCGGAACTAGTCGCGCGCGGCGTTCGCCCGGATCTGGTGACCGACCAGACCAGCGCCCACGATCCGCTGCACGGCTATCTGCCCACCGGCTGGTGCTGGGAAGAGTACCAGCAAAAAGCGAAAACCGATCCGGAAGGCACCGTTCTGGCCGCCAAACAATCGATGGCTCAACACGTCCGCGCGATGCTGGCGTTTAGCCAAATGGGCGTCCCGACCTTCGATTACGGGAACAATATCCGCCAGATGGCCAAAGAGATGGGTGTTGAAAACGCCTTCGATTTCCCCGGTTTCGTCCCCGCCTATATTCGTCCGCTGTTCTGCCGCGGTATCGGTCCGTTCCGCTGGGTCGCGCTTTCCGGCGACCCGGAAGATATCTACAAAACCGATGCCAAAGTCAAAGAGATCGTTGCCGACGACGCGCATCTGCATCACTGGCTGGATATGGCCCGCGAGCGCATCAACTTCCAGGGTTTACCGGCGCGTATCTGCTGGGTAGGGCTGGAGTGGCGACAAAAGCTCGGCCTGGCGTTTAACGAAATGGTGCGCAGCGGTGAAGTGTCTGCGCCGATTGTGATCGGCCGCGACCATCTGGATTCAGGTTCCGTAGCCAGCCCAAACCGCGAAACCGAAGCGATGCAGGACGGCTCCGACGCGGTCTCCGACTGGCCGTTGCTCAACGCGCTGCTGAACACCGCCAGCGGGGCGACCTGGGTGTCATTGCACCACGGCGGCGGCGTGGGGATGGGCTTTTCTCAGCATGCGGGAATGGTGATTGTCTGCGACGGCACCGACGAAGCCGCAGCGCGTATTGCCCGCGTACTACATAACGACCCGGCGACAGGCGTGATGCGCCATGCCGATGCGGGTTACGACATCGCGATTGACTGCGCCAAAGAGCAGGGACTGAATCTGCCGATGATTGCCGCCACACAAGGAAAGCACTGATGAACGCGTTAACCCTTACTCCTGGCGCGCTGACGCTGAAACAGCTGCGCAACGTCTGGCGTCACCCGACCCCGCTGGCACTGGATGAAAAAGCGCATGAAGCCATCAACCAAAGCGTGGCCTGCGTCGAAGCGATCGTGGCGGAAGACCGTACCGCATATGGGATTAACACCGGTTTTGGCCTGCTGGCGCAGACGCGCATTGCCACGCACGATCTGGAAAATCTCCAGCGCTCGCTGGTGCTGTCGCATGCCGCAGGCGTAGGTGCTCCATTGGACGACAGCATGGTGCGCCTGATGATGGTGCTGAAAATCAACAGCCTGGCGCGCGGCTTTTCCGGCATCCGGCTGAGCGTGATTCAGGCGCTGATTGCGCTGGTGAATGCTCAGGTGTATCCGTGGATCCCGTCGAAAGGTTCCGTTGGCGCGTCGGGCGATTTGGCCCCGCTGGCCCATATGTCGTTGCTGTTGCTCGGCGAGGGCAAAGCCCGCTGGCAGGGCGAATGGCTGCCCGCCAAAGACGCACTGAAAAAGGCAGGACTGGAGCCGATTACCCTCGCCGCGAAAGAGGGCCTGGCGCTGCTGAACGGTACCCAGGCGTCAACCGCGTTTGCGCTGCGTGGATTATTCGAAGCCGAAGATCTGTTTGCGTCGGCGGTGGTGTGCGGCGCCTTAACGACCGAAGCGGTGCTCGGCTCACGGAGTCCGTTTGATGCGCGTATTCATGCGGTGCGCGGCCAGCGCGGACAAATTGACGCGGCAGCGATGTATCGCCATGTGCTGACGGATACCAGTGAAATCGCTGATTCTCATCATAACTGCGACAAAGTGCAGGACCCGTATTCGCTGCGCTGTCAGCCGCAGGTGATGGGCGCGTGTTTAACCCAGTTGCGCCACGCCGCAGAGGTTTTACTTATCGAGTCCAACGCGGTCTCCGATAACCCGCTGGTGTTTGCCGAGCAAAATGAAGTGGTTTCCGGCGGCAATTTCCACGCTGAGCCGGTGGCGATGGCGGCGGATAATCTGGCGCTGGCGATTGCCGAAATCGGCGCATTATCCGAGCGCCGTATCGCGTTAATGATGGATAAACACATGTCGCAGCTGCCGCCGTTCCTGGTGCGTAACGGCGGCGTCAACTCCGGGTTTATGATTGCCCAGGTCACGGCGGCGGCGCTGGCGAGCGAAAATAAAGCCCTGTCGCATCCGCACAGCGTCGACAGTTTGCCGACCTCGGCGAATCAGGAAGATCACGTCTCTATGGCACCGGCCGCAGGGCGTCGCCTGTGGGAAATGGCGTCAAATACGCGGGGCGTGCTGGCGGTAGAGTGGCTCGCGGCGGTTCAGGGTATTGATTTGCGCGAAGGGCTAAAATCCAGCCCCTTGCTGGAGCAGGCGCGCCAGATGCTGCGCGAGGCCGTTTCACACTACGATGATGACCGTTTCTTCGCGCCGGACATCGAAAAGGCGATGGAACTGCTGGATGAGGGACATCTGGTGGCGCTGTTGCCGCCCGTGTTATAAAAAAACGCCCGGCAGACTTGTCTGGCCGGGCGTCGTTTTGCATCCTGGATTACATCACAAAGTGATCGGGATAATTCACCGCGTCGACCACGGCGTCAGTCAGTTTTTGCAACTGCTCTGCGGTGATCAAGTACGGCGGCATCAGATAAATCAGTTTGCCGAACGGACGCACCCACACCCCCTGATCGACGAAGAAACGCTGCAACGCGGCCATGTTCACCGGATAGCGGGTTTCCACCACGCCAATCGCGCCCAGAACGCGCACGTCCGCCACACATTCAGACGCTTTTGCCTTCGTCAGTTCCCGTTTGAGCTGCGCTTCGATAGCCGCAACTTGCGCCTGCCACTCCCCGCTTTCAAGGATCGCCAGGCTTTCGCTGGCCGCCGCGCACGCAAGCGGATTCCCCATAAACGTGGGACCGTGCATAAAGCAGCTCGCTTCACCGTCGCTGATGGTTTCGGCAACATGACGCGTGGTGATCGTCGCAGAAAGGGTCATCGTCCCGCCCGTTAGCGCTTTACCGAGACACAAAATATCCGGCGCGATGCCCGCATGTTCACAGGCGAACAGTTTGCCAGTGCGACCAAATCCGGTAGCGATCTCATCGGCAATCAGCAGGATGCCTTCGCGGTCGCACATCTTGCGGATGCGTCGTAGCCACTCAGGGTGATACATCCGCATACCGCCTGCGCCCTGAACGATGGGCTCCAGAATCACGGCGGCGATATCCTGGCGATGCGCCGCCATTATTCGCGCAAACCCAACCATATCGGCCTCGTCCCATTCGCCGTCAAAACGACTTTGCGGGGCGGGCGCAAACAGGTTTTCCGGGAGATATCCTTTCCACAAGCTGTGCATCGAATTGTCCGGATCGCAGACCGACATCGCGCCAAACGTATCACCGTGATAGCCGTTGCGGAACGTTAGAAACCGCTGGCGCGTTTCGCCCTTCGCATGCCAGTACTGCAACGCCATTTTCATCGCCACTTCGACCGCGACCGAACCCGAATCGGCAAGGAAAACGCATTCCAGATTTTCCGGCGTCATCGCCACCAGACGACGGCACAGAGTAATCGCAGACGGGTGAGTGATTCCGCCAAACATCACATGTGACATCTGGTCGATTTGCGTTTTCATTGCCGCGTTCAGGCGCGGGTGGTTGTAGCCATGAATGGTCGCCCACCACGATGACATCCCGTCGATCAGCGTTTCGCCCGTCGTGAGATGCAGCTCGCAGCCGTGCGCAGACGCCACCGGATAAACGGGCAAAGGCTGACTCATTGACGTGTAAGGGTGCCAGATATGGCGTTGATCGAAGGCGAGATCGTCTTGTAACATAATCGACTTGTAAACCATTTTATATTAATTTAGGTTTACGATTATACGCTGAACCGATAATTAACAAAACCCTTTGGAGAAGCCCAATGGCTCACCACACTCGCTGGACAATGTCGCAGGTCACCGAATTATTTAATAAACCTTTCCTGGAACTGATGTTTGAAGCGCAGCAGATCCACCGTCAGCACTTCGACCCGCGCCATGTCCAGGTCAGCACGCTGCTGTCGATCAAAACCGGGGCGTGCCCGGAAGATTGCAAATATTGCCCGCAAAGCGCGCGCTACAAAACCGGGCTGGAAGCCGAGCGTCTGATGGAAGTGGAGCAGGTGCTGGACTCAGCACGCAAGGCCAAAAATGCCGGCTCGACTCGTTTCTGCATGGGAGCAGCGTGGAAAAACCCGCACGATCGCGATATGCCGTATCTGGAACAAATGGTTCAGGGCGTTAAAGAGATGGGGCTGGAGGCGTGCATGACGCTTGGCACGCTCAATGACAGCCAGGCGCAGCGCCTGTCGGCGGCAGGGCTGGATTACTACAATCACAATCTCGATACCTCACCGGAATTCTACGGCAATATTATTACCACGCGTACCTACCAGGAGCGCCTGGATACGCTGGAAAAAGTACGCGATGCGGGGATCAAAGTCTGTTCTGGCGGTATTGTTGGCCTGGGCGAAACCGTGAACGATCGCGCCGGTCTGCTGTTACAGCTGGCCAATTTACCGACGCCACCGGAAAGCGTGCCGATCAACATGCTGGTGAAAGTCAAAGGCACGCCGATGGCCGATAACGACGACGTGGACGCGTTCGATTTTATTCGCACCATCGCCGTGGCGCGCATCATGATGCCAACCTCTTTCGTGCGCCTCTCTGCGGGTCGCGAACAGATGAGCGAGCAGACCCAGGCGATGTGCTTTATGGCGGGCGCGAACTCTATTTTCTACGGCTGCAAACTGTTGACGACGCCAAACCCGGAAGAGGACAAAGACGTTCAGTTGTTCCGCAAGCTGGGGCTGAACCCGACGCAAACGGACGTGCTGACGGGCGATAACGAACAGCAGCAGCGCCTTGAGCAGCAGCTTTTCAACGCCGATACCGAACAGTATTACAACGCGGCCACCGTATGACCTGGCAGCAACGCATCACAACTGCGCTGGAGAAACGCCGGGCAGCAGAGGCTTTTCGCGTGCGTACGGTTGTGGAGGGCGGCGCTGGCCGCTTTCTTATCCGCGAACAGCGTCAGTTCTGCAATTTCTCCAGCAATGATTACCTTGGCCTGAGCCAGCACCCGGCGATCGTTCGCGCCTGGCAAGAGGGGGCTGAGCAGTACGGCGTCGGCAGCGGCGGCTCCGGTCACGTCAGCGGCTACACCACGGCGCATCATGCCCTGGAGACGTCGCTCGCCGACTGGCTCGGCTATTCCCGCGCGCTGCTGTTTATCTCGGGATTCGCCGCAAATCAGGCGGTGATTGCCGCCCTGATGGAAAAAGACGATCGGATAGTTGCCGATCGCCTGAGCCACGCATCGCTGCTGGAAGCGGCACATCTCAGCCCCGCTCAATTGCGCCGCTTTGCGCACAACGACGCCTCCCAGCTCAGTACGCTGCTGGAAAAGCCCTGCGACGGGCAACAGCTGGTGGTGACGGAAGGGGTATTTAGCATGGATGGCGACAGCGCGCCGTTATGCGATGTGCAGGCAACCGCTCAGCGGCATAACGCCTGGATGTTGGTTGATGATGCCCACGGAATTGGCGTGCTGGGGGACGAAGGGCGCGGCAGCGCATTCAGCCAAAATGTCCAGCCGGAGATCCTGGTCGTGACCTTCGGCAAAGGCTTTGGCGTAAGCGGTGCGGCGGTGCTATGCAGCGATTCCGTTGCGGATTATCTGCTGCAGTTCGCGCGACATCTGATCTACAGCACCAGCATGCCGCCTGCACAGGCTGTGGCGCTACAGGCCGCGTTGAAGGTCATTCGAAGCGATGACGGTGAGCAGCGGCGGCAAACGCTGGCGGCGCTCATTCAGCGTTTTCGCGCAGGCGCACGAGAGTTGCCGTATCAGACAACCGATTCACACAGCGCGATTCAGCCTCTGATCGTGGGGGAAAACAGTCGTGCGCTGGCGCTGGCGGAACAGCTGCGTGCGCGCAATATGTGGGTGACGGCGATTCGTCCGCCAACCGTACCGGCGGGAACCGCGCGGCTGCGTCTGACGCTGACGGCCGCGCACCAGACGCAGGACATCGATAACGTGCTGGAGGCGCTGTATGCCGCAGGTTAATAAGCAGGCCATCGCGTCCGCCTTTGGCCGGGCGGCGCGGTGCTATTCTCAACACGATGAACTCCAGCGCCAGAGCGCGCAGGGGCTGTACGCGTTTCTCGGTGATAAACGCTTTAATGCGGTGCTGGATGCCGGTTGCGGACCGGGGGCAAACAGCCGCGTCTGGCGGGAAAGAGGCTGTCACGTCACGGCACTCGACCTCTCGCCGCAGATGATCGAACAGGCCCGCTATCAGCAGGCAGCGGACGATTATCGGGTGGGGGATATTGAATCCATGGCCTTGCCTGACGCGCAGTTTGACCTGGTCTGGAGCCACCTGGCCGTGCAATGGTGCGCCAGTCTCTCGCAAGCGCTGCGGGAGCTGTATCGGGTCACGCGTCCTGGCGGTACGCTGGCCTTTACCACGCTGCTGGCACACTCGCTGCCGGAACTCAATCAGGCGTGGCAGGCCGTGGATGAACGGCCTCATGCCAACCGGTTCTTGCCCGAGGCAGAGGTGATTTCTGCCATGCGGGGCTGGCGATATCGCGCGACCACGCAGACGGTGACGCTGACGTTTGTGGATGCGCTCAGCGCCATGCGTTCCCTGAAGGGCATTGGCGCCACGCATTTGCATGACGGGCGCGGGCGCAAACCGCTGACGCGCGGCGAGCTCCAGCGGCTGGAGTTAGCCTGGCCGCAGCAGCGGGGTGAATTCCCGCTCTCTTATCAACTTTTCCATGGAATTATCGAACGTGATTGAACGCTATTTTGTCACCGGGACCGACACCGAAGTGGGGAAAACCGTGGCCAGCAGTGCATTACTGCAGGCCGCGCGTTTACAGGGATTCAAAACCGTCGGATATAAACCGGTCGCCTCTGGTAGCGAGATGACGGCAGAAGGGCTGCGCAACACTGACGCGTTAGCGCTACAACGAAACAGCAGCGTGGCGCTGTCATATCAGGCGGTGAATCCCTACACCTTTGCGGAACCGACCTCGCCACACATTGTGAGCCATGATGAGCAGCGCCCAATCTCTTTTTCTGTGCTCTCTGCGGGCCTTCGGGCGCTGGAGGAGCAGGCTGAATGGGTGCTGGTTGAAGGGGCGGGTGGCTGGTTTACCCCGCTCAGTGATGACCTGACTTTTGCCGACTGGGTGGCGGGCGAACAATTGCCGGTTATTCTGGTCGTTGGTATCAAACTGGGCTGTATTAACCATGCGATGCTCACCGCATTAGCGGTAAAACAGTCAGGCCTGCGTCTCGCAGGCTGGATAGCCAACGATGTGGTTGCGCCGGGAAAACGCCATCATGAGTATCTGGCGACGCTTAAACACCGGATTCATGCGCCCTTTCTCGGCGAAATCCCGTGGCTTGCCGACGGGGCAGAAAACGCGGAAACCGGACACTATCTCGATCTCAGCGCCTTGCATCCAGCGTCATCCAGTGGGCAATAAGTTCGTCATTGAGCTCATTAACGTGGCCTTGCGCCACGTTACGTCCGCGGTACAGCATGCAAAAACGGTCGGCCACACGGCGGATAAACGACAGCTGCTGTTCCGCCAGTAAAACCGTCATGCCCAAATCTCGATTTAAACGCGCCAGAAGCAATCCCAGCCTGTGGGTAAATGTCAGGCTGGCACCGTGCATCGGTTCGTCCAGAATCAGCAGGCGAGGGCGGCTGACCAGCGCATTTGCCAGCGCCAGCTGATATTTGTCATCCGGAGACAATCCCATCGCACGGGCCTGTCGCAGCGGCCACAGCTGCGGCAACAGATCGTACATTTCGCTGCTGGCCGTCGCGTCGGATTTCCCCTGCGCGCGCATCGCGACATGCAAATTTTCTTCAACCGTGAGCTGCGAAAATATCCGTCTATCCTGCGTGACATACCCGATCCCCGGTAATTCGCTGTGCTCACGCGCAGCGCCCAACAAGTCCTGCGGTGGCGCGCCCGCTTCATGCCAGATAATAGAGCCGCTCTCCACCGGAAGTTGCCCGGTGATGCAGTTGATCAGAGTCGTTTTCCCCATGCCGGGCAACCCGACCACGCCTGTACACTTCCCTGGCGGCAAATCGAGATCTATGTTCCACAGCGTGTGTTCGCTCCCGTAAAACTGATTTATTGCGCGCAGACTCAGCATAATTCACTCCGTAAAAAACGCGTGGGCGAGATGTCATAATGATTCTGCAAAACCCTTGCCATATACGTAAAGTTAATCGAATAAGGTGTTTTTTTCGGATTATGTCACTGCTAATGTGATGTACAGGCGCGGAATTGCACATCTTCAGTGCTAACGACGCTGAGTCGTGGTGCAGCGAGGATCGAGGAAATGTGAGTAAGATCTCACCGGTCGTATATGATCTGCTCAACTGTTAATCATCGAAAAAGAGCTATAAATATTTTTTACGGACCGGCTTTTGGGAAAAACCGGGACTTTGCGGAGTGGCTGTCTACGTGGGCTGGAAGCAGTTATCCACTATTCCTGTGGATAACCATGTGCATTAGGGTTAGAAAACTTCAGGTAAGCGAGAGAATACGCGGCCTGCGGATGAATTGATGCGAAACGCGGCTTTAAGAAATATCCTCTATTAATTAATGTGTTAGACAAAAGCAATCACCGTAATGAAAGTGTCATCTGCGGCCATAAATCTGCCCTTACCCAGCTTGACAAATGTTAAAAATAGAAATGTTTTGGGGATAAGCCCTTCAGGCTAGTGTTTTATCGTGCCGTAGTCTGGATATTGACCACATTTTCGCTGATTCACCGGATGCAGTACCAAATATCGTTACATGCTACTGGATTTACATCCAGTATTTTTTACTGGCAAATTTGCCAGTCACGAGTAAAATTACTCACCTGCCGCTTTTATCGTCATCAGGTTGTTGCCCATGAGTAAAATGTTCAAATTGAATTCTGCCTTCCGTCCTTCTGGCGATCAGCCGGAGGCGATCCGTCGTCTGAAAGAGGGGCTGGAAGATGGGCTTGCACATCAAACGCTGCTGGGCGTAACCGGGTCGGGTAAAACATTTACCGTCGCCAACGTGATTGCCGATTTGCAGCGCCCCACGATGGTGCTGGCACCCAACAAAACGCTGGCGGCACAGCTTTATGGTGAGATGAAAGAGTTCTTCCCGGATAACGCCGTGGAATATTTCGTCTCCTACTACGATTATTATCAACCCGAAGCCTACGTCCCGAGCTCAGATACGTTTATCGAGAAAGACGCGTCTGTGAACGAGCATATCGAACAGATGCGTCTGTCGGCGACCAAGGCCTTGCTTGAGCGTCGAGACGTCATTGTGGTGGCCTCTGTGTCCGCTATTTACGGTCTGGGCGATCCCGATCTGTATCTGAAAATGATGTTGCACCTCACCAACGGGATGATCATCGATCAGCGCGCCATTTTGCGGCGTCTGGCCGAGCTGCAATATGCCCGTAACGATCAGGCGTTCCAGCGCGGGACGTTCCGCGTGCGGGGCGAAGTGATTGATATCTTCCCGGCGGAATCCGACGATCTGGCGTTACGCGTTGAGCTTTTTGATGAAGAAGTCGAACGGCTGTCGCTTTTTGATCCGCTGACCGGCCATATTGATTCAGTGATTCAGCGCTTCACCGTCTACCCCAAAACGCACTACGTCACCCCGCGCGAGCGCATTGTCCAGGCGATGGAAGACATCAAAGTCGAACTGGCCGAGCGACGAAAAGTGCTGCTGGAAAATAACAAACTGCTCGAAGAGCAGCGTTTGAGCCAGCGTACGCAGTTCGATCTGGAGATGATGAACGAGCTGGGCTACTGCTCGGGTATCGAAAACTACTCACGCTACCTTTCGGGCCGTGGTCCCGGTGAAGCGCCGCCGACGCTGTTTGATTATCTGCCTGCCGATGGGCTGCTGGTGGTGGACGAATCCCACGTAACCATTCCGCAAATCGGCGGCATGTACCGTGGCGACCGCGCGCGTAAAGAGACGCTGGTGGAATATGGCTTCCGTCTGCCGTCGGCGCTGGATAACCGTCCAATGAAGTTCGAAGAGTTCGAAGCGCTGGCCCCGCAGACCATCTATGTCTCTGCGACGCCCGGCAACTACGAGCTGGAAAAATCTGGCGAGGATGTGGTGGATCAGGTGGTGCGCCCGACCGGCCTGCTGGATCCCATTATCGAAGTGCGTCCTGTGGGCACTCAGGTGGACGATCTGCTTTCTGAAATCCGTGCGCGCGCGACGATCAACGAACGCGTGCTGGTCACCACGCTCACCAAGCGTATGGCGGAAGATCTGACCGAGTATCTTGAAGAGCACGGCGAGCGCGTGCGTTATCTGCACTCGGATATTGACACCGTCGAGCGTATGGAGATCATTCGCGATTTGCGCCTTGGCGAATTTGACGTGCTGGTCGGGATTAACTTGTTACGAGAAGGCCTGGATATGCCAGAGGTATCGCTGGTGGCGATTCTGGATGCCGATAAAGAGGGCTTCCTGCGCTCCGAGCGCTCGCTTATTCAGACCATTGGCCGTGCGGCGCGTAACATCAACGGTAAAGCCATTTTGTACGGCGATAAAATTACGGCGTCGATGGCGAAAGCGATTAGCGAAACGGAACGTCGCCGCGAGAAGCAGCACCAGTACAATCTGGATAACGGCATTGTGCCGCAGGGCTTGAACAAGAAAGTGGTGGATATACTGGCGCTCGGCCAGGGGCTGGCGAAAACCAAAGCCAAAGGCCGCGGCAAATCGCGCTCTCCGGTTGAGGCCGATCCGGTTGAACTGGTGCTGACGCCAAAAGCGCTGCAGCAGAAAATTCACGAACTGGAAGGGCAGATGATGCAGCACGCACAAAACCTGGAGTTCGAAGAAGCCGCGCAAATCCGCGATCAGCTTCATCAGCTGCGGGAGCTGTTTATCGCGGCGTCGTAGCTCAAAGCAAAATGGCAGCGCGTGGCTGCCATTTTTATTGCCAACTGAAAACCACGTCCTGTGGGCGTGGTCATCAACAGATTTTAGCTCTGCCTTATTGTCTTCGGATTTAAATCCAACAGGACTGGTAGAGACTTCTTTTTAAGGTTTGGGTACGCCCTTTTAGGGCGCAATGAATGCCGCCTTCTATGAAGGCGGATTTTTATTGTTACTTTGGGCTAAGAAGTCACCGCAAATTGATGATTTGCAAGATGATTCTCTCTAACCTAATTCCTGAATCGCTTTTTCCAGCGCCAGGCGCAGCAGATGGCGATCGTGGCGATACTTAATATCGCTCGCTTCCAGCGGCTCCTGCACCACGACGCGGCCTTCCATACCTGAAATATCCGCGCCGGGCCCTACGACGACACCGTCGATGATCTTCTTCCCGACATATTGTTCCATCAGGTGCAGTTTATCTGCCAGTGACAGGCTGGCGGCGGCAGGGCTCAGCTCGCGCCCCAGATTGCCGATATACACCATGGGCGCAGGGGTTCTGCGCAGCGCTTGTGCCAGCTCTTTTACCAGCAAAAGCGGCATCAGACTGGTGTAAAAGCTGCCAGGACCAATCAGGATCAGATCGGCCTCCGCAATGGCTTCGATCGCTTCACGCGTGGCGGGAACATTGGGATAGGTCATCAGCTCTTTTGGCGGCACCACAAGCTGATCGATATTCACCTCGCCGTAAACTTCATGGCCATCCATATCAATCGCCATCAAATCGACCGGTTGTTCTGACATTGGGATAAGGAATGCGTCGACTTTCAGCAGATTTCTGATCAAATTGATGGCCTCGAGAGGCCTTACGCTCAGGTGATCCAGCGCCTTTAACATCAGATTTCCGAGGTTATGCCCCGAAAGTTCACCGTTGCCGCTAAAACGATATTCAAACATCGCTGAAGCGACGCTTTGCTCGGTAATTAATTGATTAAGACAGTTGCGCATGTCGCCCCAGGCGATGCCGCCTTCAGCACGACGAATACGTCCCGTTGAACCGCCGTTATCGGTGGTTGTCACAATACCGGTCAGCCGGGAACCCAGCGACGATAACGATGACATAACGCGTCCCAGCCCGTGCCCTCCGCCGAGAGCAACGACACGGTCAAGATCCGCAAAAGTGCGATTGCGCATACAAATTCCTTATCCTGATGATCGCGTAACAGTAACCCAACTACCCCTAAAAGACGATGCCCTACGCTCGTCAAAATGACGTATATCAATGTGAAACGTTGCGTTTTACGTATCCTGTAGTGAAAGTGCACGATAATGACGCTATATATATAATTATACAGCGAAAGCAAAATGGCGGAAGTGCCATTTCCGCGCTACTATCGGCATAACCCACGTTTTCGCTGATGAAAACATACACTCTAGCCCTGGCGCCTGTGTCACATGATATGGCGCCCTGGCCGTGGCGGTTTCGCCACCAGGGTACAGAAAGAAATGACTGTGCCTCCCGTATCTGGAAAGGTGTACATGGCTTCACAACTCACTGATGCTTTCGCGCGTAAGTTTTTCTATTTACGTCTGTCGATTACCGATGTGTGCAACTTTCGTTGCACCTATTGCCTGCCGAACGGTTATAAACCCGGCAGCGTCACCAATAACGGATTTCTCTCCGTGGCCGAAGTGCGGCGCGTCACGCGTGCATTTTCTGAACTCGGCACGGAAAAAGTGCGCCTGACGGGCGGAGAGCCCTCACTTCGTCGTGACTTTCCTGACATTATTGCCGCTATTCGTGAAAACGACAGCATCCGTCAAATTGCCGTCACGACCAATGGCTATCGTATGGCGCGCGACGTCGCAAACTGGCGCGAAGCCGGATTAACCGCAATTAACGTCAGCGTCGATAGCCTTGATGCACGCCAGTTTCACGCCATTACCGGGCAGGATAAATTCCAGCAGGTGATGGACGGCATCGACGCGGCGTTTGAAGCCGGATTCGATAAAGTCAAAGTCAACACCGTGCTAATGCGCGATGTGAATCACCACCAACTGGACACCTTCCTGGCGTGGATCAAACCGCGCCGTATTCAGCTGCGTTTTATTGAGCTGATGGAGACAGGCGAGGGCAGTGACCTGTTCCGCCGCCATCATATTTCCGGGATGGTATTGCGCGATGCGCTACTAAGACGCGGCTGGATCCATCAGATTCGAAGCCGCAGTGACGGCCCGGCTCAGGTCTTTTGTCATCCGGATTACGAAGGGGAAATCGGGCTTATCATGCCCTATGAAAAAGACTTCTGCGCCAGCTGTAACCGCCTGCGCGTCTCATCGATTGGCAAGTTGCACCTGTGCCTGTTTGGCGACGGCGGCGTCGATCTCCGTGACTTGCTGGAGGATGATGCACAGCAGAACGCCCTTGAAGCGCGGATCGCAGAAGCGTTGACGCACAAAAAGCAGACCCACTTCCTGCATCAGGGCGACACCGGAATCACACAGAACCTGTCCTACATCGGCGGGTAATTGGCTTAAAAGGAATCAGAAATGAGTCAGGTCAGCGCAGAGTTTATTCCGACGCGTATTGCTATTCTTACGATTTCAGAACGCCGTGGCGAAGAGGACGATACGTCTGGCCACTGGCTGCGTGACGCGGCGCATGAGGTGGGGCACCATATCGTCGATAAGGCCATCGTCAAAGAGAACCGCTACGCCATTCGTGCGCAGGTTTCACAGTGGATCGCCAGCGACGACGTGCAGGTCGTGTTGATTAACGGTGGAACGGGTTTGACCGCAGGCGATCAGGCACCGGAAGCGCTGTTGCCGCTGTTTGACCGGGAGGTTGAAGGGTTTGGCGAAGTGTTCCGCATGCTGTCGTTTGAAGAGATTGGCACCTCGACGCTGCAATCACGTGCGGTGGCGGGGATGGCGAACAAAACGCTGATTTTTGCCATGCCAGGCTCGACCAAAGCCTGCCGTACCGCATGGGAAAATATCATCGCCCCGCAGCTTGATGCCCGCACACGTCCCTGTAATTTTCATCCACATTTAAAGAAATAATTATGTCGCAACTCACCCATATTAACGCCGCAGGCGAAGCCCATATGGTGGATGTCTCTGCCAAAGCCGAAACGGTGCGCGAAGCGCGTGCCGAAGCCTTTGTCACTATGCTGCCTGAAACGCTGGCCATGATCATCGACGGCAGCCACCACAAAGGTGATGTGTTTGCTACCGCACGTATCGCCGGGATTCAGGCGGCGAAACGCACCTGGGATCTCATCCCGCTTTGCCATCCGCTGATGCTAAGTAAAGTCGAAGTAAACCTGCTGGCGGAGCCAGAACACAGCCGCGTGCGTATCGAATCGTTATGCCGCCTGACCGGTAAAACCGGCGTAGAAATGGAAGCCTTAACGGCGGCTTCCGTGGCGGCACTGACCATTTACGACATGTGCAAAGCGGTGCAGAAAGATATGGTGATTGGTCCGGTTCGACTGCTGGCGAAAAGCGGCGGCAAATCCGGCGATTTTAAGGCTGACTGTCATGATTAAGGTTCTGTTTTTCGCGCAGGTTCGCGAGCTGGTGAATACGGACAGTCTCACAGTTGACGCCTCTTTCGAGACCGTCGACGCGCTGCGCGCCCATCTGGCGGCGCAAAGCGACCGCTGGGCGCTGGCGCTGGAAGAGGGCAAATTACTGGCCGCCGTCAATCAGACGCTGGTGGATTTCAGCCATCCTGTTAATGCGGGTGATGAAGTGGCGTTTTTCCCGCCAGTGACGGGAGGTTAACGATGAGCGACACGCGAATCATTGTCAGCCCCGCGCGGTTTAGCGTCGGAACGGAATACACGTGGCTTGCAGAGCGCGATGAAGACGGCGCGGTCGTCACCTTTACCGGGAAAGTCCGCAACCATAATTTGGGCGACAGCGTCAAAGCGCTGACGCTTGAGCACTATCCGGGAATGACCGAAAAATCGCTGGCCGATATCGTGCAAGAGGCGCGCACGCGCTGGGCGTTGGGGCGTATCACGGTGATTCACCGCATCGGTGAAATGTGGCCGGGTGAAGAAATTGTCTTTGTTGGCGTCACCAGTTCTCACCGCAGCAGCGCGTTTGAAGCGGGAGAATTTATCATGGATTATCTCAAAACGCGGGCACCATTCTGGAAGCGCGAGGCCACGCCGGAAGGCGAGCGCTGGGTCGAGTCACGCGACAGCGATAAAGACGCTGCCAGCCGCTGGTAACCGACGCGCGCAGATGTGTTAATCTTAACGGTAAATGTCCACTTAATGAGGAGTTATCATGGACCGATTTCCACGTTCGGATTCAATCGTTCAGCAGACCCGTAGCGGCCTGCAAACGTATATGGCGCAGGTGTACGGCTGGATGACCTGTGGTTTGCTGTTAACCGCGTTTATCGCGTGGTATGCAGCCAATACGCCCGCAGTGATGATGTTTGTCTTCTCCAGCAAAATCACCTTCTTTGGGCTGATTATCGCGCAGCTGGCGCTGGTCTTTGTGCTCTCCGGTCTCGTGCAAAAGCTCAGCGCGGGGATGGCGACCACGCTGTTTATGCTCTATTCGGCGCTCACTGGCCTGACGCTTTCCAGCATTTTTATCGTCTATACCTACTCGTCTATCGCCAGTACCTTCGTGGTCGCCGGCGGGATGTTTGGTGCGATGAGCCTCTACGGCTACACCACCAAACGTGATTTGAGCGGTTTTGGCAACATGCTGTTTATGGCGCTGATCGGTATCGTGCTGGCTTCACTGGTGAACTTCTGGCTGAAAAGCGAAGCGCTGATGTGGGCTGTGACGTATATCGGGGTGATCGTCTTTGTCGGCCTGACCGCGTACGACACGCAAAAGCTGAAAAATATCGGTGAGCAGATCGACGTGCGTGACAGCTCAAACCTGCGCAAATACGCCATTCTTGGCGCATTGACGCTGTATCTCGACTTCATCAACCTGTTCCTGATGCTACTGCGTATTTTCGGCAACCGTCGTTAATACTCTTTCCCTCACCCCTGTGGGTGAGGGAATTATCACTTCGCCATCGCCTTCTCGTTTTTCGCCCGCAATTTCTTCGCCCTACTCTCCAGAATCAGATAGCAGACCGTCGCCAGCGCCAGCGGTAAGAAGTAGTACAGCATGCGATAGGCCAGCAGCGCGGCGATAATCTTGCCGTGAGAAACATGTTCCCCCGCCAGCAGCGCAATAAACACCGCTTCGAGTACGCCGATCCCCGCCGGGATATGCACGATGACGCCCGCGATACTGCTCACCAGCAGCACGCCCAGGACAAAGAAATAGTTCACGTCTTCGCCGATCAACAGCCAAATGATCGCGCCCATCACCATCCAGTTGGCGCTGGAAATCGCCATCTGCATCAGGGCAAATTTCCACGTCGGCAGAACCAGTTTTTGCCCTTTGATGGTCATGTGGCGATGTTTGGCGAACGCGCAAGCCCAAAGATACACCGCGATAATCAGCAGCAGAACGATACCCAAAATCCGCAGCGTGGTTTCGTCGATATACCAGTGCGCCGGTAACTGCACCACGCCGATGGTAAAGATCACCCCACCGAGCAGAATATAGCCCAGCCAGTTGGTGGTAATACTCAGTGAAAAAATGCGCGTGATGGTACTGCTCGGCAGCCCAAGCCGCGAGTAAAGCCGGTAGCGCATCCCGATGCCGCCCACCCACGTGCTGAGCGTCAGGTTAAAGGCATAGCAGATAAACGACACCAGCATCACCTGGCGTTTTGCCAGCTTATGCCCGCAATAGGCGCGTCCGAGTAAATCATAACAGCCATAAATCAGATAACTCACAACCACCAGCCCGACGGCGCTGAGCAGCACCGTGCGGTTATAGTTGCGGATAACTTTCCAGACCTCTTCCCAGTCAATTTTCTGCGCGTACACCACCAATAGAACAATGACCGCGATAAAAAAGAGCCAGGTGAGGATTTTTTTGGCCATTCGCCAGCGAGGATGTGATTTGCTCATTATGGCTTCACCCCCGTGTTTTCGGCTTCAACGCGATCCTGAGTTTCCATTGTAGGTTGAACCGGTGCCGGGACCTGCGCCAGTTTAGGCGTGTGCGCGGGCAGCCAGCCGACAAGCGCCGGGAAGTGTCGCAGGAAGTGGAACACCACCACGCTTTTGGTCAAATTCCACCAGGTGCGTTTGGGCACCATTGAATCGTCCACCCGCACGCAGTCGCGGGCGATAATACCTGTCAGGTTATCGCGCAAGGTCTGGTTAAATTCACGATCGTGGATAATCAAGTTGGCCTCAAGATTCAGCGACAGGCTCAGGGGATCGAGATTACTGGAGCCGACGGTGGCCCAGTGATCGTCCATCAGTGCGACTTTGCCGTGCAGGGGACGACGACGATATTCATAAATCTGCACGCCGCCTTTGACTAAATAATCGTACAGCAGCCGTGCGCCGACGGTGACAATCGGCATATCCGGCTCGCCCTGCACAATCAGTTTGACCCGCACACCGCGTCGTGCGGCATTGCGCATGGCGTGCAGCAGGCGATAGCCCGGGAAGAAATAGGCGTTCGCGATAATCACTTCACGCTTCGCGTTGGCCAGCATTTTCAAATAATGCCGTTCGATATCGTCACGATGCTCTTCATTGTCGCGCCAGATGAACAGCGCCTGCGCTTCGCCCGGCTGACGGTTCTCTTCCGGACGATGACGGCGTTTCCACCACCGACGCGTCACGGATTCACCGGGCAAGTTTTCCAGCTCGAACTGCAAAATATCCTGAACTACCGGGCCTTCGACGCGTATCGCATAATCCTGTTTGGCTTCGGGGCCGTAATCGGACATGTGCTCATCGGAATAGTTAATCCCGCCGACAAAGGCAACAGCGTCATCCACCACCACGATTTTGCGGTGCATCCGACGGAAGACGTTGGTGCGCATACCCAGCAGAGGAGGGCGCGGATCGTAATAACGAAACACCACGCCCGCCGAGGTGAGTTCGTTGACAAATTCGTCGCTCAAATCGGGTGAGCCGTAGCCATCAAGCAGCACTTCAACTTTGACGCTGCGCTGTGCGGCTCGCAAAATGGCCTCATGAAGCTGACGGCCAACGCCATCTTCAAACCAGATAAACGTTTCCAGAATCACCCTGTGCTGGGCCTTATCAAGCGCGGCATACACGGCTGGATAATACTCGTCACCATTCTCCAGCAGCGTGATCCGGTTTCCTTCTCGCCATGAACATTTCATAAGTGAATCTCCGCACTTAAAGGGGCGTGGTCGGATAAATGACGCCATGTACGCAGCGCCAGCGCAGTTGGGCTGCTGGCGTGCGCGTTTTTGACATAAATTCGGTCGAGGCGAAGCAACGGGAAACTCACCGGGAAGGTCCGCGCCGGACGCCCGTGCGCGCGCGTAAAGATCTCATCCAGCCCGGCGTGAGCTTTCAGCGGACGGTTGGCGCGCTGCCGCCAGTCGTTGAAATCGCCCGCGACGACCACCGGTTCGCCTTCGGGGAGGGCATTCACCCATTTCGCCATCATGTTCAGCTGTGCCTGACGGTGTGCTTCGCGCAGGCCCAGATGGACGCACCCGACGTGAATCGGAAACGCCAGTTCCGGTGGCGTAATCCGACAGTAAAGTAGCCCGCGCTTTTCGCTCTCGCCCACTGAAACGTCGTGATTTTCATAATGTTCGATGGGAAAGCGCGACAGAACCGCATTACCGTGATGCCCTTCAGGGTAGACGGCGTTGCGCCCGTAGGCGTAGTCACTCCACATGGTATCGGCCAAAAATTCATAATGTGTCGTGTCTGGCCAGTTTTCGACATGCATAGGGTGAATCTCATGCGCGCCCATCACCTCTTGCAGGCACACGATATCTGCGCCGACGGTGCGTACCGCGTCCCGCAACTCGGGTAAAATGAAGCGGCGGTTAAATGCCGTGAAGCCCTTGTGTGTGTTTATCGTCAATATTTTTAATGAAAAATGCCGGTTTTTTTGCGTCATATTTTCCTGCCAGCGTCACTATCCTGATGAAAATAAAGTGTAGTCGGCGTCACAAAAAGATGCGGCGTTACGGAATTTTCCGTAAAGTGCGGTACTCTGAACTAGTAGAGAAATATCCTTCAGGAGAGAAGCCATGAAGTGGCAACAACGCATTCGCGTCGCAACTGGCCTCAGTTGCTGGCAGATTATGTTGCATTTACTGGTCGTGGCGGCACTGGTAATGGGCTGGATGAGCGGCGCGCTGGTGCGTGTCGGCTTAGGGTTATGCGTCATGTATGGCGTGACCGTGCTGTCGATGCTGTTTTTGCAGCGTCACCACGACGCACGTTGGCGCGAAGTGGGTGATGTGCTCGAAGAGCTCACCACCACCTGGTATTTTGGTGCGGCAATGATTGTGCTGTGGCTGTTGTCACGCGTGCTGCAAAACAACCTGTTGCTGGCCCTGGCGGGTCTGGCAATCCTTGCAGGACCCGCAGTGGTCTCATTACTGACTAAAGAGAAAAAGTTACGCAATATTGCGTCTAAACATCGCGTACGCCACTGAGCCTGTCGTGGCCGCTATGACCAGTAGCGGCCACAAACTTCCCCACACAATATCCATGCTCGCATCCTTCAGATAAATTTGTTTCGTGATATCCGTAAAGTGCCTGATGGGATTCACCCACGTCAGATCCTGTAGCCAGACCGGCATGTTTTCGACTGGTGACACGTAGCCCGACAGCAAAATCGCCGGCATCATAAAGACAAACACGCCGATAAACGCCTGCTGTTGCGTGGAACACAGCGCTGAAATCAGCAGACCGAATCCCACCAGCGATAACCCGTAGATAAGCATCGTGAAGTAAAACAGCGCCAGCGATCCGGCAAATGGAATCTGATACGCCCAGATGCCAATTCCCAACACAATGCTGGCCTGGAACGTGGCGACGATCAGCGCGGGAACGGCTTTTCCAACAAATATCTGCCAGGTGGCAAGGGGAGACACCAGCAGCTGATCGAGCGTCCCTTGTTCACGTTCACGCGCGACCGACAGTGACGTCACGATCATCACCCCAATGGTGGTGATCATGGCGATCAGCGATGGCACGACAAACCATTTGTAATCCAGATTCGGGTTGTACCAGTTGCGCACTACCAGCTCGCTGTTGTTCGGTTTCGGCTTACCGTCCATCAGCTCCTGCTGATAATTCTTCACCACCTGTTGCAGGTAATTCGCCGCAATCTGTGCGCTGTTGGAGTTACGCCCGTCAAGAATCAGCTGCATCGGCGCGGTCTGGAAGGTATCCAGGTTACGCGAGAAATCAGCCGGGAAACGCACCAGCAGCAGCGCCTTTTGCGTGTCGATGGTCGGTTTGATCTCCTGCGGACTTTTCAGCAGCAGCACGTGGGTAAAGGCTTTGGCACGGGCGAAACGCTGAGTCAGCTCGACCGAATGTTTACCGTTGTCTTCATTGTAAATCGCGATAGTAGCGTTGGTGACCTCAAGCGTGGCGGCAAACGGAAACAGCAGCACCTGAATCAGCACCGGCAGCACCAGAATCGCGCGGGTCTGCGGCTCACGCAGCAGGGATTGCAGCTCTTTGCGAATTAACGTCCATAGACGATGAAACATAATTTCCCCTTAATCCAGCCGCCGCTTGGTTTTCATCCATGTCAGACCGATAAACATCACCGCCGACGCCATTAAAAACAGAATATTGATCACTAACACCGACGGAATATTGCCCGCCAGAAACAGGCTTTGCAGCGTATTAACGAAATACCGCGCCGGGATGATATAGGTCACCGCACGGATAATCGCCGGCATGCTGTCAATCTGGAAAATAAACCCGGACAGCATAATCGACGGCAGAAACGCGGCGTTCAGCGCCACCTGCGCGGCGTTAAACTGGTTGCGGGTAATGGTCGAAATCAACAGCCCCATCCCGAGCGTGCTGAGCAAAAACAGGCTGGTGATCAGGAACAGCAGAATCAGCGAGCCGCGATAGGGCACGCCGAGGATAAACACCGACACCAGCATGCACAGCAGCATCGCCAGCATGCCCAGAAAATAGTACGGAATCAGTTTACACAGCAGCAGCTCCACGCGGGTGACTTCGGTCGAGAGCAACGCTTCCATCGTGCCGCGCTCCCATTCGCGGGCGATCACCAGTGAGGTCAGGATCGCGCCAATGACGGTCATGATAATCGTCACCGCGCCGGGGATGATAAAGTGCTGGCTGATCGCCGCCGGGTTAAACCAGTAGCGGGTTTGCACGTCGATCAGCGGTTCAAATTTTTCCCCGCGATCTTCCGCGCGCTGCATTTGCCACAGCTGCCAGATCCCCTCGGCGTAGCCTTGCACGAAGTTAGCGGTATTCGGCTCGCTGCCGTCGGTGATCACCTGAATCGGTGCGTCGGTATTTGCTCGCGCCATGTTGGCGGCAAAATCGACCGGAATGACGATCAGCCCGCGAATGCGCCCGGCCTGCATTTTCTGAACCAGTTCCTGCCGGTTATCGCTGATAGTGGCGTCGATATACGGCGAGCCGGTCAGGGCATGGGTAAAATCGAGCGCCTCTTCGCTCTGCTGTTCCAGCAAAATCCCCACCCGCAGCTTGCTGGAGTCGAGGTTAATGCCGTAACCGAAAATAAACAGCAACAGCAGAGGGATCACCACCGCAATCAACCAGCTGCTCGGATCGCGCACGATCTGCCGCGTCTCTTTGACGCACAGGGCGCGCACCCGGCGCCAGGATAAGCTTTTATGACTCACTGGCGTGCTCCTTATCCCAGTCATTGATAAGCGTGATAAACGCCTGCTCCATGGTGAGGTCCTGGTTGTCGTCATCAGCGGCCTGGGCTTTCAAATCGTCCGGCGTACCGTGCGCAATCAGCTTGCCGCGATAGACCAGCCCGATGCGGTCGCAATATTCCGCCTCATCCATAAAGTGGGTCGTGACCATCACGGTCACGCCTTTCTCGACCATGCTGTTGATGTGCAGCCAAAACTCACGGCGGGTGATGGGATCCACGCCGGAAGTCGGTTCGTCGAGAAACAGAATGTCCGGCTCGTGCATCAGCGAACAGGCCAGCGCCAGCCGCTGCTTAAACCCGAGCGGCAGCTCATCCGTCGCGTGCGAGGCAATGTTGGTCAGGCTAAACGCGTCGCTCATGCGGGCGATTTTCTCGTTCTGCGCTTTGCCGCGCAGGCCGTACACGCCGGAGAAAAATCGCAGATTTTGTTCAACGGTGAGGTTGCCGTACAGCGAGAATTTTTGCGCCATATAGCCCAGATGCTGGCGCGCTTTGCCGGAGCTGACCTTCAGGTCCATGCCCAGCACCAGCGCTTTGCCGGATGTCGGTACCAGCAGACCACACATCATTTTGAAGGTAGTGGATTTCCCCGCACCGTTCGGGCCCAGCAGGCCGAAAATCTCCCCGCGCTTGACCGCAAAATCCACGTGATCGGTCGCGGCAAAATCGCCGAATTTTTTGGTCAGGGCTTTCGCCTCGATCACCGTTTCACCGGGCGTGCCTTCAACCGTGTGCAAAATAGCGCCGAGCGGGGACTCTGACGTGCCCGCACCGCCGAGCAAATCAATAAAGGCATCTTCAAAGCGCGGGGCGGTTTCGGCCATATCGACAGGGGGCATACCTTGCGCATGGCGGATGTCGTCGGCAGTAGCCTCTTTCTTGAGGATCACCCGCACCGATCGCCCCTGAATCATGCCGTCGCTAACCTGCGGCAGTTTCAGTACCCGCTGCAACAATTTGCGGTTGGTTTCCGCCGGGCTGTGCAGTAAAAAACACCGTCCCGCCATCTGCTGCGTCAGCGCCGTTGGCTCACCCTGGTACAACAGCTCGCCTTCGTTCATCAACAGCACGTCGCGGCACTGCTCGGCTTCATCCAGATAAGAGGTGCTCCAGAGAATGAGCATCCCGTCGCCTGCCAGTTCGTGAACCATTTGCCACAGCTCGCGGCGCGAAATGGGGTCCACGCCAACGCCGGGTTCATCCAGCAGCAGTACTTTTGGCTCGCCGACCAACGTACAGGCCAACCCCAGTTTTTGCTTCATGCCGCCCGAAAGCTTGCCCGCCAGTCGTTCGGTGAACGGTCCCAGCGAGGTAAATTCCAGCAGCCGCGCAAACGTTGTTTTCCGCGTTTCGCCGGTTACGCTACGCAAATCAGCATATAAATTCAGGTTTTCCATCACCGTCAGGTCTTCATACAGACCAAATTTCTGCGGCATGTAGCCCATGATGGCGTGGAGCTCACTGTCGTTTTTTATCGGATCAAGCCCGAGCACGGTGGCGCTGCCTTCATCCGGTTTTAGCAGTCCGGCGAGCATACGCATGAGCGTGGTTTTCCCCGCACCGTCCGGGCCGACCAGCCCGGTCACGTAGCCTTTTTGCAACGTACAATTCAGGGGCGCAACGGCGGGTTTATCCATTCCCGCAAAGCGTTTTACCAGACTGTTGAGTTGGATAACCGCGTCATTCATGTCCTTCCCCATCATTGAATTTGACGGTGATTGGCATGCCCTGACGCAGCGCATCGTCGGCATCAGTCACGATAATCCGCAGACGATAAACCAGATCGGTACGCAGGTCCGGGGTCTCGACGGTTTTCGGTGTGAATTCAGCCGTCGGGGAAACAAACCCGATTTTGCCGTGATACGGCTTATCCGGACGGCCATCGGTATACAGCAATATTTCGCGTCCTGGCTGCGCCTGGCTGAGATTCGGTTCGTCAATATAGGCGCGAACCCACACTGGACGGGTCAGCGAAAGGGTCAGCACGGTGCTGCCCGCACTTAACATGCTGCCCGGCTCGACGGCGCGGGTCATCAGCATGCCGTTCGATGGCGCGACAAGCGTGGTATCGTGCAGATCCAGTTCCGCCTGCGCCAGCTGCGCCTGCGCCTGTTCGAGATTGGCTTTCGCCTGGGCAATATCCTGTGGGCGATTACCGGTGCGGTACTGACTCAATTTATCCTGGGCGGATTTGAGCGTTGCCTGGGCCTGATCGCGTGAGGAGCGGGCGTTCTCCAGATCGTTGGCGGAAATAGTGCGGCTTTTCCACAACCCCTGCTGACGGTTATAGAAGTTTTGCGAATAATCGTAGGCGGCTTTCGCCTGTTTGACGGCGGCTTCTGCCTGCGCGACCTCTTCGTCGCGGTAGCCCGCCAGCATCAAATCATACTGGGCCTGCGCCACCGACACGCTGGCTTTGGCCTGCATCAATGCGTTTTCATACGGAGCCTTATCAAGCTGACCGAGCAGTTGCCCACTTTTTACCGTATCGCCCTCGTCAACGGCGAGTGATTCCAGACGCCCGCCAACGCGGAAGCTCATATTGAGCGTGCGAATATCGACGTTGCCGTAAAGCGTAAGACCTCGATCCTGCTGGCTTTGATACCACAGCCAGCCGCCGATGCCGGCTGCCAGCAGAACGACTACCGCCAGTATGACCACGACAGGTTTTTTCATGACTCCATGCTCCTTAGCGTTAAACCGTGCAGGATAAGATCGAGATGACAGGTGATAACCTGGCTAATCTGCGCGGCTTTATCCTCATCAAATTGTGTCCAGCCAGTGCGTAACAAAATCGTTTCTCGTCCCAGGCGAAAGGCGAGGATTTCGCCGAGCAGCGCATGGGTGTGCAAAATGGTTTGCGTGTCGTTGGGGTCGCGTCCGGTATAGGCCGCGATCAGCCGAGTCAAATGGGTGTGCATCGGGGAGATGACCTGATCGTGTACCAGCTGATAGGCGGCCGTGGGCGAAAGTTGTTCACGTGAGATAAACTTACTGAGGTTCATCGTATCGTCATGGGTCAGCAGCCGAATCATATTGTTGCACGCGTCATGCAGCAGCCCACGAATGGCGGCGCGATCCGGCGATGGCGCGTCAAGCAGCGCCGTGGCGGCTTCAACGTGCGGGCGAAAATTGCTGCCAATGAAATCAGCAATAGATTGCGCGCAGGCGAGATACAAATCTTCTTTCGAACCGAAGTAGTACGGAATAGCCGCAATGTTTTGCCCGGCTTGTGCAGCGATGTCGCGTGTCGTGGCGTGCAGTCCGTATTCCCCGAACTGGGCTAACGCCGCCGCGATCAGCTGGCTTTTTGCCTGTTCCCCTTTGGTGGTGGTCGGTGTTGGATTCATCTCGTCATTAAAAGTTAATCAATCGATTGATTAAGATTATGTATAAATTTTCACCTTGTCCAGTCGGGTGGTGCAATATTTCGCTGAGGAATCACGGAGGGATATTTTATGCGCCGTGTCACAAAATCTGCTACACTCCGCACCTTCGTGACATTGTGGTTTTTGTCCTCTTCTATTCGTCTTATCTCCCTGAAAACTACACCTGTGACGGTCGGGGCGGTTCGGAGTTTTTATGTCTTTTGATACCCTTGGCCTGAACCCGGAAATTCTGCGCGCCGTCGCAGAACAGGGATACCTCGAGCCAACCCCGATTCAGCAGCAGGCGATCCCTGCGGTGCTTGAAGGCCGTGATCTGATGGCCAGCGCACAGACCGGCACCGGCAAAACGGCAGGCTTTACGCTGCCGCTGCTGCAACGTCTGGTGCAGAAAGAGCCGCACGCGAAGGGCCGTCGCCCGGTGCGTGCGTTGATCCTGACGCCAACCCGTGAACTGGCGGCGCAGATCGGTGAGAACGTGCGTGAGTACAGCCGCTATCTCGATATCCGCTCGCTGGTGGTTTTCGGCGGTGTGAGCATTAACCCACAGATGATGAAACTGCGCAGCGGCGTTGACGTTTTAGTCGCGACGCCAGGCCGTTTGCTGGATCTGGAACATCAAAACGCGGTCAAACTGGATCAGGTCGAAATCCTGGTGCTGGATGAAGCTGACCGTATGCTGGACATGGGCTTTATCCATGACATTCGTCGCGTGCTGGCGAAACTGCCCGCTAAGCGTCAGAACCTGCTGTTCTCCGCCACCTTCTCTGATGAGATCAAAGGCCTGGCAGAAAAGCTGCTGCGTAACCCGCTGGAAATTGAAGTCGCGCGTCGTAACACCGCGTCTGAACAGGTTTCACAGTACGTTCACTTCGTGGACAAAAAGCGTAAGCGGGAACTGCTGTCGCAGATGATTGGCGAAGGCAACTGGCAGCAGGTGCTGGTCTTTACCCGTACCAAACACGGCGCTAACCACCTGGCTGAACAGCTGAATAAAGACGGCATTCGCAGTGCGGCAATTCATGGCAATAAGAGCCAGGGGGCACGTACGCGTGCGCTGGCCGATTTCAAATCCGGTGACATTCGCGTGCTGGTGGCAACGGATATCGCCGCGCGCGGTCTGGATATCGAAGAGCTGCCGCACGTCGTGAACTACGAGCTGCCAAACGTACCGGAAGATTACGTGCACCGTATCGGTCGTACGGGTCGTGCTGCGGCCACCGGTGAAGCGCTTTCACTGGTTTGTGTCGATGAACACAAGCTGCTGCATGACATCGAACGTCTGCTGAAGAAAGAGATTCCGCGCATCGCCATTGACGGCTATGAAGTGGATAAGTCTATCAAAGCCGATCCGATTCAAAACGGTCGTCAGGGCGGCGGTGGTCGTGGACAGGGTGGTGGCGGTGGACGCAGCCAGCAGCCGCGTCGTTCCGAAGGCGGCGCACCGAAAGCGTCAGGTAAGCCTCCGCGTCGTAGCGGTGATGCAAAACCGGCGGGCGAAAACCCGTGGCGCAGCGGGGAAGCCAAGCCCGCAGGCGAAGGCCAACGCCGACGCAAACCGCGTAAACCTGCCTCCGCGCAGTAATCTGGAAGCCCGGCTCTGAAGCCGGGCTTTTCTTTTTGCGACAACGCCTCGAACGTGCCACAATAGTGGCTGTTTATACAGTATTTCAGGTTCCCCGATGGCTTTAACCGCTGCGCTCAAAGCGCAAATTGCCGCCTGGTATAAGGCGTTGCAGGAACAGATCCCCGACTTTATTCCCCGAGCCCCACAGCGACAGATGATTGCCGATGTGGCGAAGACGCTCGCCGGGGACGAAGGACGGCATCTGGCGATTGAAGCGCCGACCGGCGTCGGTAAAACACTCTCCTATTTAATTCCTGGGATCGCCATTGCCCGCGAAGAGCAAAAAACGCTGGTGATCAGTACCGCCAACGTGGCGCTTCAGGATCAGATTTACAGCAAAGATTTACCCCTGCTGCGCAAAATTATTCCCGAGCTGCGTTTTACCGCGGCGTTTGGGCGTGGGCGCTATGTCTGCCCGCGTAATCTGGCTGGGCTTGCCAGCAGCGACGCGACGCAGCAGGATTTGCTGGCGTTCCTGGATGACGATTTAACGCCAAACAATAAGGCCGAGCAGGATCTGTGCGCAAAGCTGAAAGTCGATCTCGACGGTTATAAATGGGACGGCCTGCGGGATCACACTGATAAGGCGATTAGCGACGATTTGTGGCGACGCCTGAGCACGGATAAAGCCAGCTGTCTGAACCGTAACTGTCACTACTACCGTGAATGTCCATTCTTTGTTGCCCGTCGTGAAATTCAGGAAGCAGAAGTAGTGGTCGCCAACCACGCGCTGGTGATGGCGGCGCTCGAGAGCGAAGCGGTGCTTCCCGATCCCAAAAATTTACTGCTGGTGCTCGATGAAGGACACCATCTGCCGGACGTGGCGCGCGATGCGCTGGAGATGAGCGCAGAGATCACCGCGCCGTGGTTCCGTCTGCAGCTCGATCTGTTCTGCAAACTGATTGCCACCTGCATGGAGCAGTTTCGCCCCAAAACGACGCCACCGCTGGCGGTGCCAGAGCGTCTTAGCGAGCATTGCGAAGAGGTCTACGCCCTGATTGCTTCGCTGAACGCCATCCTCCACCTTTATCTTCCTGCGGCTCAGCAGGCGGAACACCGCTTTGCGATGGGTGAGCTGCCGGATGAGGTGATGGAGATCTGCAAGCAGCTGGCGAAACTGCTGGAAAAATTGCGTGGCCTGGCTGAAATGTTCTTGAACGATCTCAGCGAGAAAACCGGTACCCATGACGTGGTGCGCGTGCATCGCGTGTTATTACAGATGAATCGCGCGTTAAGCATGTTTGAAAGCCAAAGCAAGCTGTGGCGCCTGGCCTCAATGGCGCAAGCGTCCGGCGCACCGGTCACCAAATGGGCGACGCGCGAAGTGAAAGACGGGCAAATCCATCTGTTCTTCCACTGCGTGGGCATTCGCGTGAGCGATCAGCTGGAAAAGCTGATCTGGCGCAGCGTGCCGCATGTGGTCGTGACGTCGGCGACGCTGCGTTCGCTGAACAGTTTCTCGCGTTTGCAGGAGATGAGCGGCTTAAAAGAGAAGGCGGGCGACCGTTTTGTCTCACTGGATTCGCCGTTTAACCACTGCGAGCAGGGCAAACTGATTATCCCAAAAATGCAATATGAGCCGCTGATGGAGCACGAAGAGCAGCATATTGCCGAAATGGCGGCCTATTTCCGCGAGCAGGTGGAGAGCAAGAAATATCCCGGCATGCTGGTGCTGTTCGCCAGCAACCGCGCCCTGCAGCTGTTCTTAACGTTTGTCACCGATCTGCGTTTGCTGCTGCTGGTGCAGGGCGATCAGCCGCGCTATCGGCTGGTCGAGGCGCACCGTAAGCGCATTGATAGCGGTGAACGCAGCGTGCTGGTGGGCTTGCAGTCCTTTGCGGAAGGTCTGGATCTGAAAGGCGATTATCTGACGCAGGTGCATATACACAAAATTGCCTTCCCGCCCATCGACAGCCCGGTGGTGATCACCGAGGGCGAATGGCTGAAAAGCCTGAATCGCTATCCGTTTGAAGTGCAAAGCCTGCCGGCGGCGTCGTTTAATTTGATTCAGCAGGTCGGGCGACTGATCCGTAGCCACGGCTGCTGGGGTGAAATCGTCATTTATGACCGTCGCCTGCTGACGAAAAACTACGGTCAGCGTTTGCTGAATGCTCTGCCGGTATTCCCCATCGAGCAGCCCGACGTGCCGGAAGTCAAAAAGCGTCCGACTCGCGTCGTTGCCGCGTCTAAAAAAAGTCCGCGTGCCCGTGGGCGTCGTCCCGCAGGTAAATAAAAACCTGTCGGCGAACGCTTCTTCGGGGCTATATTGTTAAAAAGATGTCGCCAGGAGAAATGTCGTGGATTATCGCAAAATTATCAAAGAGGTAGGACGCGGGAAAAATCATGCCCGCGATCTGGATCAGGAAACCGCCCGCGCGCTGTATACCCATATGTTGAATGGCGATGTGCCGGAGCTGGAAATGGGCGGCATATTGATTGCGCTGCGCATCAAAGGGGAAGGCGAAGCGGAAATGCGGGGCTTTTACGAGGCGATGCAGGCCCACACCCTGCAATTGACGCCGCCTGCGGGCAAGCCGATGCCGATTGTGATCCCCAGTTACAACGGCGCGCGTAAACAGGCGAACCTGACGGCGTTGCTGGCAATTTTGCTCCACAAACTGGGATTCCCGGTGGTGGTGCACGGAGTGAGCGCCGACCCGACACGCGTGCTGACCGAAACCATTTTTACCCTGCTCGGAATTGCGCCTACGCTTCATGCCGGCCAGGCTCAGGCAAAACTCGATGGGCCTCAGCCGGTTTATATCCCGGTTAACGCGCTGTGCCCGTCGCTGGAAAAACAGCTGGATATGCGCTGGCGCATGGGGGTACGTAACAGTGCGCATACGCTGGCGAAACTGGCGACGCCGTTCGCGGAAGATGCAGCGCTGCGTCTGTCCAGCGTGTCGCACCCGGAATATGTCACCCGTGTTGCCGGTTTTTTTGCCGATATCGGCGGCAGAGGGCTATTGATGCACGGAACGGAAGGGGAGGCGTATGCTAATCCGCAGCGCTGCCCGCAGATGACGCTGATCGACAGTGCTGGAACGCGTGTGGTGCTTGAGCGGGGGGAAGAAACCGCCGGGGAGATTGCGCTGCCGGAGGCCAAAGATCCTGCGACCACTGCCCGCTGGATTGAACGTTGTCTTGCGGGAAGCGAGCCGGTGCCTCACTCCCTCAAACTTCAAATGGCGTGCTGCCTGCTGGCGACGGGAGAAGTGGAATCCGTGGATGCCGGGCTTGCGCGTATTGCGCAGACATTTTAAGCAAAAAAAAGCCCGTCCAATCCAGGACGGGCAAACAAAGGGTAACAACAACAGGGTCAATGAGGGTTGGAGCAACTCGCCAGAGGGTTAGCGAGGGTCGAGCATTAAATCGTTTGGCTTACTGGTAAATGACTGCAGTGCCGCTGAGTTTGTTATTGGTGTTCGCAGAAGTGATGGTGTAACCACTTGCGCCAGCAGCAGAGGCTTTCGCAGCCAGTTTCGCTTCCAGACCATCCAGTGTGGTCGCGCCTTCAGCACTGACAACACCCATTTTATTCATGTTTTGTGCCTGAGCTTCAGTCACTGATTGTGCAGCGAACGCGCCAAAAGAAAGGGTAGTCAGGGCGATAGCGGCAACAGCATATTTAATGGTTTTCATAGGTAATCTCTCGCAGGTTGTTCTGTTAAGGGGACGATGTTCCGTCGATGTGATAAGTATCACGTTTTTTTGCGAAAGATAAAATCGAAGAGAATTGAAGGCATTGCTCAAAAAAATTGAATGACAAATAACTTATTGAATATTAATAAATTCATATCCCCGCTTTACCGTTCTTGCCGTTTCGCTTTACACAACACTCATCGAGGGCACATTTTGCTACGCGTCACGGAAAAAACCGTGAGCGTAAAGCTAAATGAGGGTGACTTTGTTTTAGGTAAAGAAGAGTCAGCGCAACTGGCTGTCTTTCGATCCTCTGCGATTATATCCTGAATGTGATGTATTTTTTGAATCTTTATTCTGCTGGCAGGTGATGCATAGCCGCACACCTGGCACGGCTTTACGCCGGGCTTCAGGGATGGGATCGCCGCATTCTTCGCATTCACACAAACTCTCACCCTGCGCTAATTCGCCGCGAACACGCGCAACAGCATCTTCAATAGTACTGTTGATCTGTTCGTTGACGGCGTCATCATTGGCCCAACCGGATGCCATGACAGTCTCCTCTTGCATGATAGACATTCATATAATGTAAATATGGGGTTAAAAAATAGACAGTCAAGGTGGGGGCAATAAGAACTGCATCTGTTGGGGGCAGATGCAGCTATGCGGGGTTAAAGCGTCGGTTAAATCTCATTTATAGATTGTGGCCGTGCCGAACATCCGGTTTTCACCGCCAGCAGAGTTGACCACAAATCCGCTTGCACCTTCATCTTTGGCTTTTTCTGCGAGTTTAGCCTGAAGGTCGTCAAGGTTTGCTGCGCCGGTGACGGAAACAGTGCCTGCCGGTCGAAGCTGTCCGGTATCGTTACGGGACAGGGACTCAGCTGACCAGGCGGATAACGAGGTCAGTGAACCGGCAAGAACAAGTAGTGTCAGGTATTTCTTCATAATCACATCCTCTGAATGACAACGGGTAATGCAGACTAAGTTTAGAAGTAATCCTGATGTGATTTAGCGCAAAAATTTGATGGTGATCTGCGTGTTTTTTGAACGATGTTTATTGACAAAATATTGACATATCATAGACATACAGGTTGCTGATTTTTGACGGATTATTGTGCGGGGAAGAGAGTTATTTACCGTTGCGCCGCCAGAGGGTATCTTACGCCGCTGTTAAAAGGAGAATACCATGACTGCCGAAAAGCCGGGATTACACCCGCGTAACCGCCACCGCAGCCGCTACGACATGAATGCCCTGTGTCAGAGCTGCCCACAACTGCAAGCGTTCATCGTGCAGACGCCTGCGGGTGAACCCTCAGTGAATTTTGCCGACCCGCTGGCGGTAAAAGCGCTGAACAAGGCGCTGCTGGCCCATTTTTACGGCGTTACGGAGTGGGACATTCCGGAAGGTTTTCTCTGCCCGCCTGTTCCTGGACGTGCTGATTACGTCCACCACCTCGCCGATTTGCTGGCGGAAGATAATGCCGGGATTATCCCTGCGCAAGCGACGGTGCTGGATATTGGCACGGGCGCGAATCTGATTTATCCGCTGATTGGTGTCGCGGAATACGGCTGGCGCTTTACCGGAAGTGAAACCGGGAAAGAGGCGTATGCCAGCGCAAAGGCGATCGTGAACGGAAACGAGGGGCTAACCCGCGCGATTCGATTACGTCGTCAGAAAGAGGCGTCTGATATTTTCAACGGCATCATTCATAAGAATGAAAGCTACGACGCCACGATGTGCAATCCCCCTTTCCATGACTCAGCCGAGACGGCCCGCGCGGGAAGCGAACGTAAGCGTCGCAATCTCGGCCAGGCAGAAGATGGTGCGCTGAACTTTGGCGGCCAACAGCACGAGCTGTGGTGTGAAGGTGGCGAAGTGGCTTTCATCGAGAAGATGATTGCGGAAAGTAAAGTGTTTGCCCGGCAGGTGAAATGGTTTACGACGCTGGTTTCTCGTGGCGATAATTTGCCGCCGCTGTACCGCGCGCTGACGGAAGTGGGTGCGGTAAAAGTGGTGAAAAAAGAGATGGCGCAAGGGCAGAAGCAAAGCCGCTTTATCGCCTGGACGTTTATGGACGACGCCAAACGCCGCAAACCGCTTTAATCATGATGTGCCGGGCGACAACGCCCGGCCTGTCGTTAAAGCGTCGGCTCCTGCGGTGGCGGAAGTGCGCCAGCAGGCGAGAGCACCTGATACGTCTGAACAGGTGTTCGCACTTCTGCCAGATCAAAGTGTTTCTTCACCATGCTGTCGAGCGCAAAGCGCACCGTCCACTGCTTCAGCGGTTGGGTAGTGAATGAGACGCGCAGCGTAAAGGCGGTATTGGTCAGCCCCACAATGCCTGCAAACGACGGTTCACCGATCACCAGTCCTCGGATATCCTCCATCTCCATCAGCTCCTCTACCGCCGATCTGAGCGCCTGTTTGGCCTTGTCTGCGTCTTCGTGACGATCCACGTCGTAATTTGCCACCACAGACCCTATACCCCGCACAAAGTTGGCGAAGGTGGTAATCGAAGACCACGGAATGATGTGATACGCGCCGGTGTCCTGCCGCACGCCAACGGATCGAATCGACATCCGCTCTACGGTGCCGGTTAATGGCCCAATGGTCACCAGATCCCCGGTGTTCATCCCGTTCTCAAACTGAATGAAAATACCAGTAATGATGTCTTTCACCAGCGTTTGTGACCCGAACGAGATCGCCAGCCCCAGTGCACCCGCACCTGCCAGCAGCGGCGCAATGTTCACGCCGATTTCGGACAGGACAATCATAATGGTGATGGTACTGATAATGACTGCCAGCGCATTGCGGAACAACGTGAGCAGCGTACGTGCCCGCGCGCTGGGCAGGGGACGCCCATGAATATCTGACACCAGCCGGTTCTCAATCAGGCTCGCTAAAAGCGTCCAGCCTACCGCCGAGAAGAACAGGATCAGCGCGATACGAATCAGGATATCGACGGTTTTCTCGCCCGCGCCGTTGTGCAGCCAGTTCCAGAAGTCAAACAGCCCCCAGGCGTTAAGCAAAAGCATGATGGACACACAAACCGTCAAAATACGCGCAACTTTCAATGACGCTGAGATCCAGCCGTTCACCCGTTTCTGCAATTCCGGATAATTTCGCTGAACCTGCGGAGAAAGCGTGACGGTTTTTGAAATCCAGCGCGACAGTAAACCCGACACAAACGCCGCAATACCCATAATCGCCAGGCTACGGAATGTAGCACCCATCATAAACTTCAGGCTGTTGCCCGGATCGAACAGCGAGAAGAAGCACAGCACAATAAAATAGGTGCTGGCGAGCCAGTGCCATATCAGCGCAAATGCGCGGATAAACAGGCTAAAGAACGAGAGCGAGCGATCGGCGAGATGTAATAGCCCGTCGGTGATGGCCTTTTTATTGTGAAAAATCAGGTACAACGCCCAGATGGTAATGCAGATCATGATAAGCACGTTGGCTAGCGCGCCAATCTGAACATTGACCTGGTTTGAGATAATGGGCACTGCGACCAGCAGACCATAACCAATCAGCCCACTGAGAATACTCAGGCGCAGCGCCCAATATTTTGCGTGCTCATCGCTGAGAGAGAAAGGCCGTAAATCCGGCACGCGTGGGCAAAAGAGTAAACGTAAGAGCGCTTTGAAGAATTCAATCAGGGCGAAGGCGTTAAGGAAGAGACTTTGCTGAAAGGCGATGGTGTGGTTGCCGGCATCAAGATTATCACTGAGGATCTGACCGACAAACAGCGTCAACGCCAGTAGCAACAAATCGATAATGAACGCCCCGGCAATCATCAGCGGTAAATGAAACCAGCTGCTCCTTTCCCGATTCTTTTTCCGTCCCCATTGCCCCATTTTTCGGTACAACGGCCAGGCGCACAGGCGCACCAGCCAGTAGAAGGCAAAGACCATCGCGGCCAGCATCAGAAAATGGCTTGCGGCGTTATTGAACGTCTGCGGATTAAAGGGCTTATGCGGGGAACCAATCAGATTGCGATAGAGCTGAGCGAAGCGTGCTGATAGCGCATCGCCATAATGACGACCCACATCGGTGACGTTTTCCAGCACGGTTTTTTGTTCAACTACGTCCGGCGGTGTGATTTTAGGGACCGGATCCTGCGGTGGCGTCGCGGCAACGGTGCGGAGCTGTTCGATCAGCTCCTGGCGGGAAGTGTCATTCTCCAGCACATCCGCGAGCGCACTGTAGGCGGCTTTCTTTTGTTCAACGTCAGGTTCAGGGGCTGGCGTGGTTTGCTGGGAGGTTGACGCGCCAGTGGTGACGCCCGGAATCGTGACCGCCTGCGCGGGCGCGCAGAACAGGCAAAACAGTAGCAGCAGGATCCACGGCACGGCGTACTCCGATGAAGAAGAAAATGTTCAGCAAAATGATAAGTATAGAAGGAACACGGGGGAGGGAAGTTTTTGGGAACAATCTGGCATTAAAAAAGCCGGGCGATAATAAGCCCGGCTTTGGAGGATTTTCGTGAAAATATCAGGAGACGTGCTGCAAGAATTCCTGCAAACGTTGGCTCGGCGGATTTTCGATCAGCGCCTGCGGATTGCCGTCCTCGGCAATGCGGCCTTTATCGATGAAAATCAGTCGGGAGGCCACTTTCTCGGCGAAGCCGATTTCGTGAGTCACGATCACCATCGTCATCCCTTCTTCTGCCAGATCCTGCATAACTTTCAATACTTCGTGACGCAGTTCGGGGTCAAGGGCGGAAGTGGGCTCATCGAACAGCATCATTTTCGGTTTAACCGCCAGCGCACGGGCGATCGCCACGCGCTGCTGTTGACCACCGGAAAGCTCAGAAGGATAGTGATGTGCACGCTCGGCAAGGCCGACTTTCGCCAGCAGCTCTTTCGCCAGTTTTTCTGCTGCCGCTTTGTTGGCTCCGCGCACGCGCAGTGGACCGAACATCACGTTTTCCAGCGCCGTCAGGTGCGGGAACAGATAAAACTGCTGGAACACCATACCCGCTTCCTGACGAATCAAACGCTCGTCCACTTTTGGGTCGTTCACTTTCAAACCATCGACAAACAGATCGCCGCTGGTGATCTCTTCCAGCTTGTTGATGCAGCGCAGCAGCGTTGATTTACCGGAGCCTGACGGCCCGATAATCACCACCACTTCACCCTGTTTGATATTCAGATCGATATCGTGCAGCACTTTCGTAGGGCCGAAATGCTTGGAAACGTTTTTAAATTCAATCACAGGATTTTCATCCTTCTTTCAAGACGGCGCAGAACAAAGCTCAGCAGCAGTGTAATAATCAGATAAACCACCGCAACGGCGCTCCAGATTTCCAGTGCGCGGAAGTTACCGGCAATGATCTCCTGGCCCTGACGGGTTAATTCAGCCACCCCGATAACGATAAACAGCGAGGTATCTTTGATACTGATGATCCACTGGTTGCCCAGCGGTGGCAGCATACGACGCAGCGCCAGCGGCAGAATGACGTGGCGAATGGTTTCGCGACGGGACAGGCCCAGCGCCAGACCGGCTTCACTAAAGCCTTTGTGAATCGACAGCACCGCGCCACGGGTGATTTCCGCAATATAGGCGCCGGAGTTGATCATAATGGTCACGACCGCTGCGCTGAACGGATCGATGCGCAGATCGTTAAACGCCATAGGCAGGGCAAAGTAGATAAACATGACCTGTACGACGATTGGCGTACCGCGGATCACTTCGATGAAAACCAGTGCGATGTGGTTTGCAATCCAGCCACCGTAGCTGCGAGCGAAACCGGCCACCAGACCGATAATCAACCCGCCAGCCAGACCGAGGACCGAAATCCACAGGGTCATTTTAGCGCCTTCAAGCAAGAGAGGAATGGCAGGCCAGATGGCGCTCCAGTCAAACTGCATGATAATTTCCTGTAACCGTGGTTCTAAAAAATGCAGGGGCGAAAGCCGCCCCTGAGCGTACAACGTCTTTAATAATAATTATTTTGGTTCAGTACCGAACCATTTTTTGTAGATTTCGTTGTAAGTGCCGTTTTCACGCAGCGTTTTCAGCGCGCCGTTCACTTTATTACGCAGTTCGTCGCTGCCTTTCGGGAACGCAATGCCGTACTGCTGTGCTTCCAGTGACTCACCAACCGCCTTGAACTTGCCGTTGCCCGCCGTTTTGATGAAGTACAGAATGTTAGGCGTGTCGTGCAGTACCGCGTCAGCACGGTTAGTGCCGAGTTCCATATAGGCGTTGTCGATGTTAGGGAACTGGCGCAGGTCTTTGGTTTTGATATTCGCTTTCGCGTAATCAACAGAACCGGTGCCGCTCTTCACTGCGACGACTTTACCGTCGAGGTCTTTCACGCTTTTCACGTCGTTGTTGTCGGCTTTCACCATCAACAGCAGGCCGCTTTTGTAGTAGCCGTCAGAGAATTCGATCGCTTTTTTACGTTCTTCGGTGATCGTAATACCCGCCAGCGCCAGGTCGATATTTTTGGTTTGCAGAGCCGGGATGATGCCGCTGAAATCCATTGGCTTCAGGGTGTAATCCAGTTTCAGTTCTTTTGCGATTGCCGCCCACAAATCCACGTCAAAACCAACGTACTTATCACCCTGCTTGAATTCGAAAGGAACGAAAGCGGTGTCAGTTGCCACAACGAGTTTGTCTGCGGCCTGAGAAGAAACCGCGAACGCCAGGGTAAGTGCAGCCAGTGAAACTTTTAATACAGACTTCATAGTATTTCCTTTTATATCCACGGGGCGATCCCCTGCGGGAGCAAACGGCTATATGAAAGAATCGTGCCAACTTTACAACCTATTGTTTTGCAAAGAGGATATAGAGTTACGTTGCACAATAATCGTTGCAAGAGTATCGATTTGCACCAAAGTGAGGCACTGTTTTGGTGCGTTTCAATGTAGTCAACAGACGGAAGGATATTAAGCGCAATTAACGACGATAAAACAATCGTTCGTTAACGATTTTGTGAGGTGATTATTACAACTTTTTTACTTTTGCAGCTGTCACAGAAAAAAGTGTGCACCATAAATGTGCAAAACCCCCACCGTAAGGCGAGGGTTTGATTGAAATTCCGTATGGATTATTCGATGTTAGATTCGATAAACCACAGGAACTGATCCAGGTCGCGAGAAGCCGCGGTCAGAATATCGGCTGTATCTTCATCTTTCGCTTCACCAATGGCTTTGCGCACGTCGTTCGCGACGATGGCATAGCGATCGGCCAGCTCTTTCAGGTGATCCTGTACAGAATGAATGTCCAGCGGGTAGCTTTTCAGCGCCGTTTTGCTGTTAATCACCTGGGTTGTACCCAGGGCCACACCGCCAAGCTGTACAGCTCGCTCCGCCATGGTATCAAGGTGAGTTACTAGTGCAGTACGGAATCCATCCAGCATTTCATGTACGGCAATAAAGTTTGCGCCGCGCATGTTCCAGTGGGCCTGTTTGGTGATTAATGACAGGTCAATGAACTGGATCACCTGGCGATTCAGCAACTCAATCGTCGCTTTCTTATCACTGTCCGATACATCGTTGCGGGTATAAAGCAGATTAGACGCTTTCGTTTTTACCAGTTTAGCGGTACTCATAATCTCATATCCTCTTGATGTTTTGTGTTCCAGGTAATTACCGGGAATAAGTATAGCACCGCTTTTTCTTTCTGCAGGGTTGTCTGTGCCTATCGATGTAATAGTGACAAGAGTGTTGTTCTCTTAATTCATTGATTTTATGGTTTTTTCTTTATTTATTGCGGATGAGTCTTAATTCCACATAATCATGTGAAATGCACTACATTATTTCACCATGATGACAAAGTATGTGCGGAAATAACGAAGGATAAGAATTGGCGTATATTCTGCATGGTAAGAAACCATGCAGAATAGGGCATATTAATGGATATCGATTTCTTTGATTTTAGGTTCAGATCGCATGGTCAGCGTTGAACCCATTGAAGCGGCAATAATCGAGCACAGCGCCAGTACCTGAATCAGCGTCAGGCTTTCGCCCAGAAATACCATTCCGGACATCGCTGCCAGCGCGGGTTCCATGCTCATCAATGTGCCAAAAATACGCGTGGGCAGCCGCGTCAGCGCAATCATTTCGAGTGAATAGGGCAGTGCGGTAGAGAGCACGGCGACCGCAAGGCCGATCGGCAATACAGACCACTGCCAGATGGATTCTGTCGCTTGCGCCATGCCTAGCGGGACAAAAATGATGGCGGCAATAAGTGAGCCTAACGCCACCGTGGCGGGCCCATGCTCTTCGCCTGCGCGTTGTCCCGTCAGGATATACACCGCCCAACAGGCGCCCGCACCCAGCGCCAGCGCGGCGCCGGTTAGATCGACGTGAGAAATATTCTGCCCAAGCGGCAACAGGAACCACAGCCCAAGTACTGCCAGCACCACCCAGACAAAATCCACGGGACGACGGGAGGAGAACAGTGCGACCGCCAGCGGTCCGGTGAATTCCAGCGCGACGGCCACCCCGAGCGGTACGGTTTGTATCGACAGGTAGAAGAGATAGTTCATCGCCCCCAGCGACAGGCCATAGAACAGCAGCGGCAGACGTTGCTCTTTTTTAAACCGTAATCGCCAGGGTTTAAAGATAATCACCAGAATCAGGGTGCCAAGCGCGATGCGCAGCGCAGTCACGCCGGGTGCACCTATAATAGGGAAGAGCGATTTTGCCAGCGACGCGCCGCTCTGTATTGAGAGCATGGCAATAAGTATCACGACGATGGGCAACCAGACCGGCGCTTTACGAGACAAACCAGGCATCCTTTCTCCTGTCAATTTATGTCAAAGGGAGTAAAAGCCGCAGTGTAATGGAAATAAAAGGTCAACGGTTGAGACTTTGTTGAAAAAAAGTGTCCGCAAATCCGTAAAATGGCTGCAGGTTGATGAATTAATCAGCTAATAGATTAGGAATAATCTGGATGAACGTAACGTCATTGACGCGCAAAATTAGCGAATAAATGCGGAAATTCAGAGTTATTTGAACGAGATAACTGTTCGTTGAAATGTTCTGTTACATCAAAGACTCTGTTAGACATTACGAATCACAAAGAGTTTCACCAGATTTTTTGATATATTTAAAACTTACGGATTAACTTGAAGCACATTTGAGGTGGTTATGAAAAAAATTGCATGTCTTTCAGCACTGGCCGCTGTTCTGGCTGTTTCCGCAGGTACCGCTGTAGCTGCTACTTCTACCGTTACCGGTGGTTACGCTCAGAGCGATATGCAGGGCGTTGTAAACAAAGCTAACGGTTTCAACCTGAAGTATCGTTACGAGCAAGACAACAACCCGCTGGGCGTGATCGGTTCTTTCACTTACACCGAGAAAGATCGCTTTGAAGATGGCGCGTATAATAAAGCTCAGTACTACGGTGTTACCGCAGGTCCAGCTTTCCGCCTGAATGACTGGGCAAGCATCTACGGTGTTGTAGGTGTTGGCTACGGTAAATTCCAGCAGACCGAGAATGAAAGCCTGAACCGCAGCGCAACTAACAGCGATTACGGTTTCTCTTACGGCGCGGGTATGCAGTTCAACCCAATCGAAAACGTTGCTCTGGACTTCTCCTATGAGCAGAGCCGCATCCGCAACGTTGACGTTGGCACCTGGATCGCAGGCGTGGGTTACCGCTTCTAATCACTTCGGTGATGAAATAAAAATCCGCCCATTGTGGCGGATTTTTTTTTGGAAGGTAACAGCAAAATGGCAACCCTTTGGGTTGCCATTTTGTATTGATACTTTCTCACACCAGGAGAGAGGTGCAGGCCGCATAAATCAGCGACTTTTTATCTCAAACACATCCGTCCCCAAATGGGTGTATTCCACTTTCTGTAACTTAAAGTTGGTAACGTAGACGGGGGGCGCTTTCTTGTTAGACACAAACGGGTAATTGTTGGCGATCTCTTTTGCAGAAATCCCTGTCCACTGCGCGAAAAAGTTCAGGAAATCGTTCGCTGAGCGGCGCGCTTTAATCACACGATGCTTTTTATCATCGCTCGACAGCACCATAAAAGGCACCTGAAAATTCTGCTGGAACTTATCATCGTGCGCCAGGTACTGTACCGCTTTACCCCGTTCTTTGAATGCCAGACCATGATCCGAGAAGTAAACCATGGAGAAGCTGTCACCCGTGTTTTGTAACTGGGTATACAGTTTGCTCAGCAGATCGTCGGTTTGCGTCATCGTGTAGAGATAGCAGGACGTCTCTTTTGACTGCACGAATTCTGCGTATTTCCCCTGCGTGCGATCGCACGCTTGTGGATGCGATCCCATCAGATGCAGGACGATCAGTTGAGGTTGGGTGCGTTGAGACGCAAACACCTGCGAAGTCATCTTCAACAGGGCTTCATCTTTAGTGTTTTTATCCGCTTCGAAATCGCCGTTTTTCAGGAACTGAGCTTCATCGGCACGCTTGGCAATGCTGGCAATCGCCGTGTCATATTCTCCGATTTGGCCCTGATTAGAAAACCACCACGTCTGGAAACCGGCGCGGTTGGCCAGCGTGACAAAATTATCCTGGTACTGCGGTTTCCCATCGACCACGCGGCTTAAGGTCAGGCCGAGTGACTTTTGCGTTGATCCGCTTGCTGCGACGTAATCTGTAAAGAGCGCGCCGTTGACTGAGCTGGCAAACGGCGTGTTATTCCAGTGACCGCCAAAGGCGCCCAGCGCATCACGGCGCGCGCTTTCGCCAATCACGACCACGTAAGTATGGTATTTGGGCTTCACTGCCAGCACGTTCCAGGTGTCTTTCATGTTTGAAAGCTCAGCCATACGCGCCTGCTCATCGATCACTTCTTTATTGTTTACCACGATATCTTTTACGAAGCGGAAAACGGGATAACCCGTGTCTTTCAGCTTGAAAACACCACCCCACGCCAGGTTTTGTACCGGAGCCACAAAAAAGGCCGCTACGCTGACGACGAGGCACAGGTTATCTATTTTGCTCCATGACTTTTTCTCTTGCGGCTGACGACGCACCGCAATCACGCCCAGCGCAAAAATGAGCAGGCCAATGACGTAGCTGTACCACGGGAAAATCGTCAGAATCTCCGTCGACTCTTCCATATTCGTGGAGTGCAGCGCGAGCAAAGTATTAAAGTTTGGCGCGCCATAAGCCTGGCCAAAAGGGTAATACATCGCGGCGACCACAGAGCAAATTCCCACTACCACTTTTTGCACGCGTGGTGCGCTTCGCCACATCAGATGCAGCAGGCAGGTAAATGCGACGGCGTACAGCAGGCTATAGGGATAGCCAAGCGCAAAGTTAATCAGCAGTGATTGCAGAAAGTAGAATCCCGTCCACGGGCTTAAGGCCCGACTGCGGGTAACGATCGTGTCTTTCAGGGTTAAATTCATAGGTCACTATCATAAAACGCCATGTGCTCACCCTGGCGTCGAGGGTCAAAGCCTGCCTGACAGTGCGTGGAGAGGGAGTAAGGGTCCGCTATCGCGAGCCGCAAATGGTGCAGGGCTGCAAGAAGATAGAGCCAGTCGGCAATTAGGTCAACAGTTGCTAAGAAGATGTTTTGCGAGAGGGGCTGCAAATCCGTAAAAAAGATCGGGGAATGAGGGGCAAACGGCCAGAATACAGAGGGAATATGACAGAAAAATGAAGCGGCGTACCGCAACGCCGCTTAGTGTTTGGGTTTGTCGTTTTGCTGTGGCTTACCGTTAAAAATGTCGCACAGCATGTTCAACAGCATTAATCGCACTTTAAAGGGGGAGTGGCTAAACACGTTCATGCACCTCTTGAATTCGTTCATGTGACCTCCTGATTTCAGATCCCTTCGATCCGTGAAGGGTGACTGCATTACATACAGATATAGCACAGGCTATATTGTATAGCTATGGCTAAATCGTTAAATTTTTGTGCTTGTAGAGCTATGGTTTACACTGTGCGCTCTCGTTATAGGACGCCACGGGCGTCACCCCACTGAGGAAGTACAATGAACAGTCGCGCAGGTAAGCCAACTACAAAAAAAAAGACGCAACTGGTGAATGTTGAAGAGCACGTTGAAGGGTTTCGTCAGGTGCGTGAGGCGCACCGTCGCGAATTAATTGATGACTACGTTGAGCTGATTTCGGATCTCTTTCGCGAAGTCGGAGAAGCCCGTCAGGTGGATATGGCCGCACGCCTTGGCGTCTCTCAGCCTACGGTCGCGAAAATGTTAAAACGCCTGGCGTCAGTGGGACTGATCGAAATGATCCCCTGGCGGGGTGTTTTCCTGACGCCAGAAGGGGAAAAACTGGCCCAGGAAAGCCGCGAGCGCCATCAGATTGTCGAAAATTTTTTGCTGGTGCTGGGCGTGAGCCAGGATACGGCCCGCCGTGATTCGGAAGGGATTGAGCATCACGTCAGTGAAGAGACGCTGGAGAGATTCCGCGAATTTACGCTTAAATACGGTACCCCTGCTGAATGAACATCCCTGGACTGCAGGCGCTTGCACGCGATCGCTTTTTCCATCTGCTACTCGTTATTGGCGTCGGGCTGAGCTTTTTCGTGCCCTTTGCGCCAAAAGGCTGGCCTGAGGCCATCGACTGGCACACGATCATTACCCTCAGCGGGCTGATGATGCTCACCAAAGGCGTTGAGCTCAGCGGTTATTTTGATGTCTTGGGGCGCAAAACGGTGCGTCGGTTTGCTACCGAACGCAAATTAGCCCTGTTTATGGTGCTGGCCGCCGCGCTGCTCTCCACGTTTCTGACCAACGATGTGGCGCTTTTCATCGTGGTGCCGCTCACCCTGACGTTACGCAAGCTCTGCGAAATCCCGGTTAACCGGCTGATTATCTTTGAAGCGCTGGCCGTTAATGCCGGATCGCTACTGACGCCAATTGGTAACCCGCAAAACATTTTGCTGTGGGGACGCTCGGGGCTGTCGTTCGCGGCCTTTACCTGGCAAATGGCACCGCTGGCGCTCGCCATGATGGCATCGCTGCTGGTGGTGTGTTGGTTCGCGTTTCCCAATAAAGCACTCAATTATCATAGCGGAAGCGTGACTCCCCAGTGGAAGCCGCGTCTGGTGTGGGGTTGTCTGGCCCTGTATATCGTTTTCCTGACAGCCCTTGAAATGAAGTTCGCACTCTGGGGCGCTTTGCTGGTGGCGGCGGGCTTTTTGGTGCTGGCACGTCGTGTGCTGATAAGCGTCGACTGGACGTTGCTGCTGGTTTTTATCGCCATGTTTATCGATGTGCATCTGTTGATTCAGCTGCCCGCTTTGCAGGGCGCGCTGCACAGCGTGACCGATTTGTCACCTCTCGGACTGTGGCTGACGGCAATCGGGTTGTCGCAATTCATCAGTAACGTGCCCTCCACCATCTTGCTGATCAACTACGTGCCGCCCACCGTGCTTTTAGCCTGGGCCGTGAACGTCGGAGGATTTGGCCTGTTGCCTGGGTCTCTGGCGAACCTGATCGCGCTCAGAATGGCGAACGATCGCCGTATCTGGTGGCGTTTTCACGTTTGGTCGCTGCCAATGCTCATCTGGGCGGCACTGATTGGCTTTATGCTGGTTTAGAGAAATGGGCAAGAAATAGACAGGAACGACACATTCGCAATCGGGACCAGAGAGGTATAACTCTCTGGTAGCTTTTAAACGAAGATTGCGAGGAGCGTCGTATGCGTTATCAAAAACTGGGTAATACGGGTCTGTTTGTTTCCGAGCTGTGCCTTGGCACCATGACGTTCGGGGGTGAAGACGGCATGTGGGGCAAGATTGGTCAGCTTCAGCAAAGCGATGCCGAAAAGCTGGTAGGGCGTGCGCTGGATGCGGGAATCAACTTTATTGATACCGCCAATGTCTATTCAGAAGGGCGCTCGGAAATCATTACCGGGCAGGCGCTGAAAAACCTGAAAATTCCGCGTGAAAATGTGGTTGTCGCCACCAAAGTCTTTGGCGAAACCGGCACGGCAGGCGTTAACTCTCGCGGCAGCTCGCGATATCACATCATCAACAGTGCCAAAGAGAGCCTGCGCCGCATGCAGCTCGATCATATCGATCTCTATCAACTCCATGGATTTGACCCGGCCACACCGATCGAAGAGACACTTTACGCCCTGGATAATCTGGTCCAACACGGTCACGTGCGCTACATCGGTGTGTCAAACTGGGCGGCCTGGCAAATCGCCAAAGCGCTGGGGATTTCTGAGCGTCTGGGGTTGGCTCGTTTTGCGTCGTTGCAGGCGTATTACACCATCGCCGGGCGCGACCTTGAGCGTGAGCTGGTGCCGATGATGCAAAGCGAAAACGTGGGATTAATGGTCTGGAGTCCATTAGCAGGGGGATTGCTGAGCGGCAAATACGATCGCGACGGCAAAAGCGAAACCGGCGGACGCCGCCTGGAATTTGATTTCCCGCCAGTGGATAAAGACCGGGCATTCGATTGTGTGGATGTGATGCGCGCGATTGCTGACAGCAAAGGCGTCTCCGTCGCGCAAATCGCGCTGGCGTGGCTGCTGCATCAGAAAGTGGTCAGCAGCGTGATTATTGGCGCAAAACGCATCGATCAGCTCGACGATAACATTGCCGCAACGGGCATTCGCCTGAGCGAAGATGAGCTGAAACAGCTGGATGCGGTCAGCGCATTGCCGCGTGAATATCCAGGCTGGATGCTGGAGCGCCAGGGTGAATATCGTCGCAATCAGTTAGCCCAGCAGTAATCGTTAATTCCGATCTTCAAGCCGGATTCGCATGGCGCGTCCGGCTTTTTTATTTCTATCCCGCTCACAAAAAACGATCCTTCTCTTTGATTGATTTTTCATCTTTAGCTATATGACTAGTCATGAAATTTAAATGACTAGTCATATAGGAGCGAACATGAATCAATCACTACCAGCGAATTTTTTATGGGGAAACTCAGTTTCCAGCATGCAGACGGAAGGCGCGTGGAACGAGGGCGGAAAAGGGATGTCGGTGTATGACATTCGCGAAGCCGGTGAAAACGCATCCGACTGGAAAGTGGCGACCGATTCGTACCATCGCTACAAAGAAGACTTTGATTTAATGCAGGATCTGGGCATGAACTGCTATCGTTTCCAGATCGCCTGGAGCCGCGTTTGCCCGCAGGGTGATGGCGAGTTTAACGACGAAGGCATCGCCTTTTACGACCGGTTCATTAACGATCTGATCGCGCGCGGTATTGAGCCGATGGTGTGCCTGTACCACTTCGACATGCCGCTGGCGCTGGCGAATGAATACAACGGATTTATGGACAGACGAGTGATGGACGCATTTATCCGTTACGGCAAAAAAATGATCGACTGCTTCGGCGACCGTGTGAAGTACTGGTTGACCTACAACGAGCAGAACATCTTCCATATGCCGGAAGCCTTCCGTGTGTCAGGCTATATGCAGGGCGAGCAAACCCTGCGCGAGCTGTACCAAATCCAGCATCACACGATGGTGGGGCATATGGCACTGACCGAATATTTGCATCAGACGAAACCCGGTCAGTTGATGGGCGGCATGCTGGCGCATCAGCTGATTTACCCTGCTACCTGCAAGCCGCGCGACATCTTCTGCGCGCAGCAATATGACGAATTCCTCAACCAGAATCTGCTGCGCGTCTTTGCCGGTCAGGGCTACAGCCCAGCGGTGATGGCGGTCGTAGAGCAGCAGGGCTTCAGCGAAATCTATCGTGCAGAGGATTTGGCGCTGCTGGCGCGCACTAAAAATGACTACATGGCCTTTAGCTATTACGCCAGTAAAACGCTGGACAGCGATCCGATTCCAGAAGGCACACCCGTCAATTATTACCTCGCACACGGCGAAAAAAATAACCCGTTCCTGAAGGCCACCGAATGGAACTGGCAAATCGATCCGCTGGGCTTTCGCACGATTATCACCCGCTACTACAACGACTGGCGTTTACCGGTATTCCCGATAGAAAACGGGATCGGCGTTATCGAATCCTGGGATGGCGTCAATCCGGTCGAAGACGACTACCGCATTGACTATCACCGCAAGCATTTTGACGCCATGAAAGCGGCCATATTTGAAGACGGTGCGCAAGTCATCGGTTATCTCGGCTGGGGATTGATCGATATTCTCAGTTCACAGGGGGATATGCGTAAGCGCTACGGCGTGGTGTATGTAAACCGTGAAAACCACGATCTCAAAGACCTGAAACGCGTGCCGAAAAAAAGCTACGCCTGGTTGAAACAGGTCATCCATAGTAACGGACGCGATTTGTAAGTCGTACGCTGCCGGACCGTTTTTGTGACTGATTGATGGGAATATCCGCTATGTCTGATACAAAAATCACACCTGCGATGCAGTCTTTTGTTGATAAGTTTGTTGAGTTCTCAGCGCGCCTGGCAAACCAGGTGCACTTACGTTCTCTGCGCGACGCTTTTGCCACGGTCATGCCCATATTCATTCTCGCCGGGCTTGCGGTGCTGGTGAATAACGTGGTGTTTCCGTGGGTGCTTGAGGGCGACACGCTCGCCGAGTTTAAAGTGTGGGGCGAGGCGATCATTAACGGCACGCTGAATATCGCGGCGCTGCTGTTAGCGCCGATGATCGCCTGGTCGCTGGCACGCAACAAAGACTTCGACAATCCGGTCTCGGCAGTGGTTATCGCTGTCAGCAGTTTTATCATTATGATGCCGATGCAATTACAGCTGGTTCCCGTGGGGAGTCAGACGGCGGTGAACGTCACGCAGGTACTGACGTTCTCCAATATTGGCTCGACGGGGATCTTTGCAGGAGTACTCATTGGCCTGCTTTCTACCGAAATTTTTATCGCGATATCTCGCATAAAATCGCTGCACATTTCGCTGGGCGAGAACGTGCCGCCAGCAGTCAGTAAATCGTTTACCACGCTAATCCCCACGATCATTACGCTCTCTCTGTTTGCCGTGCTGGCAGCGCTGCTCGCCAACGTGCTGCACACGGATCTGATTCACCTGATCACGACGTTTATCCAGCAGCCGCTGCGGTTGATCAACACCAGCCTGCCGGGCACGCTTTTTATCTACAGCTTTGGTAATTTCTTGTTTACGCTGGGGATTCATCAGTCGGTGGTGAACAGCGTGATTCTGGAACCGTTCTTGTTGATCAACACCAACGAGAACATGATCGCGTTCGCCAACGGGCAGCCGATTCCGCATATTATCAACAATATATTTGTCCCCACCTTCGGCATGATTGGCGGAACCGGAAGTACCATTTCGCTGCTGATTGCGATTTTTATCTTTGCACGACAAAATTCGTCAAAGCAGGTTGCGCGGCTGTCGTTGGCGCCAGGACTGTTCAATATCAACGAGCCGGTAATTTTTGGCCTGCCGATCGTGTTTAACCTGCCGCTGATGATTCCGTTTGTCCTGCTGCCGGCCATCGGCATTTATTTTGCCTGGCTCTGTACCACGCTCGGACTGATGTCCCGCTGTGTCGTGATGATCCCGTGGACAACACCGCCAATACTCAGCGCCTGGCTGGCGACGGCCGGAGACTGGCGCGCGGTGGTGGTGCAGTTGGCAATCATTGTATTTGGTGTATTCTTCTACCTGCCTTTCCTCAAGATTGCAGAGCGAGTGGCGTTGAAAAACAGTGTGATAGCGGATCAATCATAAGGAAAAGGCGATGGCGGCGAAGTACATCACCATAGCGCGGGAAATCAAAAAACGCATTATCAGTCAGCAGTATGCCGCCAACGAACCGTTGCCCGACCAGTTTGCGCTGGCGGCGGAGTTCAGCACCAGCCGCATGACGATTCAGCAGGCCATGCGCCAGCTGATTGTGGAAGGGCTGGTGTATACGCGCCAGGGGCAGGGGACATTTATCCGTAAAAACTTCCTGCAGCTATCGCAGTGGGATCTTTCCGGAAGCGACTATTTTGGTGCGACCAAAACCTGGGAACATCTTGGAACGGTCAGCAGCAAAGTGGTGCATTTCGAACTGCGTTTTCCGAATGAGAAAGAGCAGTCTTCGCTGATGATTAATGTCGATACGCCCGTTTATGATTTTATCCGTTTGCGCTCGCTCAACGGCGAGCCGATGTCGCTGGATTCAACCGTGATGCCGCTGAATCTGGTGCCGGGCCTGAACAAAGCGCACCTTGAAAGCTCGGTATTTCAGTACGTTCAGGAGACGCTGGGGCTGAAAATTATGGGGTCGTATCGGGTGGTCCGTGCGTTAAAACCGACGGCGCTTGATATGCAGCATCTGCTGTGTGAACAAACCGATCCGGTACTGGAAGTCGAGCAGGTTATCTATCTGGAAGACGGTACGCCGCTGGAATATGCCCACTGCCACTACCGCTACGATCACGGCGGGATAGTTATCGTGAATAACGGATAATAAAAAAGCGGGCTAAAAGCCCGCTTTTTTTATGCCGCGATTCGAATCAGTTCAAACGAACCGGCATCCCTGAGCGGTTCTGCACGGCCTGATCAACAACCGTCGCTTCAACGTCTGGCTGGGTAGTTACAGCCTGCACGTTGCTCTTCAGATTAATCGGTACGATTTCATTGTTATTAATCTGGTCTTCGCTGGTAGAGAGCGGGTTATGCACCTCAATGTAGCGGCTGCCATCCGGCTCAGAAGTGGCTTTGACAGGCTCATTGATGAACTGCACGCGCGTCCCGACTGGCACGTTCTCGAACAGGAATTTGATATCGTCGTTACGCAGACGCACACAGCCGTGGCTGACGCGCAGGCCGATACCAAAGTTGGCGTTAGTACCGTGGATTGCATACAGACGGCCAATGTACAGCGCGTACAGACCCATAGGGTTGTCCGGGCCCGCAGGCACAACGGCTGGCAGCGGTTCGCCGGCAGCGATGTATTCTGCGTGCATTTTCGCGGTAGGCGTCCAGGTTGGACCCGCTTTTTTACGTTCGACTTTAGTGGTCCAGTTCAGCGGGGTATCTTTGCCCAACTGACCAATACCAATCGGCAGAACGATCACGGTATTCGTGCCTTTCGGGTAATAGTACAGACGCATTTCCGCGCTGTTGATCACGATGCCTTCATGGACGGTGTCCGGCAGAATCAGCTGCTGAGGGATGTTCAGCACGGTGCCCGCTTTCGGCAGATACGGGTCAACGCCCGGGTTTGCTTCCAGCATATTAGACAGGCCCAACTGATATTCAGCTGCAAAATATTCCAGCGGCTGGTCGTTGCCTTCCGGCACGATAACCACCTGGTTTTGACCCACCAGACGGCTACCGTCTGTCGGCAGCGGATAAGTTACCGCAGAAGCGGTATTGCAAAAACCTACTACGGCTAACGCCGCCGCAAAAAGCGTTGATAATTTCATATTCATGTTATGCGAGGTATCTTTGCCACTCTGGCGATTAGTTGATGAGTCTGAGTCAGTGATGGGAGCGCATTATATGTGCATTCCCTCCCCCTGGGAATTCAGATGTGTACGAAATCACATTTTTTTCACTTTCGTTAAAGTTTAGCGGTTCGCTGCAACACGGGATCTCATTTAGGAATTGTGGCATAATGATGTGTTTATCACACTTTTTCGCAGGAATCTCCCGTGTTAGTTACCAGCAACATCACTATGCAGTTTGGCAGTAAGCCGCTGTTTGAAAACATTTCCGTCAAGTTTGGCGGCGGCAACCGTTACGGCCTGATTGGTGCCAACGGTAGCGGAAAATCCACCTTTATGAAGATTCTCGGCGGCGATCTCGAGCCAACGCTCGGCAACGTGTCGCTGGATCCGAACGAACGTCTCGGTAAGCTTCGCCAGGACCAGTTCGCCTTTGAAGAGTTTTCGGTACTCGACACTGTGATCATGGGACACGGGGAACTGTGGGAAGTGAAACAGGAGCGTGACCGCATTTACGCTCTGGCAGAAATGAGTGAAGAAGACGGCTATAAAGTGGCCGACCTCGAAGTCCTCTACGGTGAGATGGACGGTTACTCTTCCGAATCCCGCGCGGGCGAACTGCTCCTCGGTGTCGGTATTCCCGTTGAGCAACATTACGGCCTGATGAGCGAAGTCGCGCCGGGCTGGAAACTGCGCGTGCTGTTAGCCCAGGCGCTGTTCTCTAACCCAGAAATTCTGCTGCTTGATGAACCGACGAACAACCTGGACATCGATACCATTCGCTGGCTGGAGCAGGTGCTAAACGAACGTGGTAGCACCATGATCATCATTTCGCACGACCGTCACTTCCTGAACATGGTCTGCACCCATATGGCTGACCTGGACTACGGCGAGCTGCGCGTTTATCCGGGCAACTACGACGAATACATGACGGCAGCGACACAAGCGCGCGAGCGTCTGTTGTCTGATAACGCCAAGAAAAAAGCGCAGATTGCCGATCTGCAATCCTTCGTGAGCCGCTTTAGTGCCAACGCCTCTAAATCTCGTCAGGCAACGTCTCGTGCCCGTCAGATTGACAAAATTAAGCTGGACGAAGTGAAAGCCTCCAGCCGTCAGAACCCGTTCATTCGCTTCGAGCAGGACAAGAAATTGTTCCGTAATGCGCTGGAAGTAGAAGCACTGACCAAAGGTTTTGATAACGGCCCTCTGTTCAAAGACTTCAATTTGCTGCTGGAAGTGGGCGAGAAAATTGCGATTCTGGGTGCCAACGGCGTGGGTAAATCTACGCTGCTGAAAACGCTGGTGGCTGAGCTTCAGCCCGATCACGGTACGGTGAAATGGTCTGAAAATGCGCAGATTGGCTATTACGCGCAGGATCACGAATATGAATTCGAAAATGACCTGACCGTATTTGACTGGATGAGCCAATGGAAGCAAGAAGGCGACGACGAGCAGGTTATTCGTGGCATTCTTGGCCGTCTGCTGTTCAGCCAGGACGATATCAAAAAGCCTGCGAAAGTGCTTTCCGGTGGGGAAAAAGGTCGCATGCTGTTCGGCAAGCTGATGCTGGAAAAACCAAACATTCTGGTAATGGATGAACCAACGAACCACCTGGATATGGAATCTATCGAATCGCTGAACATGGCGCTGGAGATGTATCAGGGGACGCTGGTCTTCGTTTCTCACGACCGTGAGTTTGTCAGCTCGCTGGCGACCCGCGTGATTGAGATTACGCCAGAGCGCATCGTGGACTTCACCGGTAACTACGAAGATTATCTGCGCAGTAAAGGCATTGACAACTAATTTCCCGTCGTCTTTCACGCTACAGCTGCGTTGGCTGCACCTGCGCACCCCGGTCACTGACATATGTCAGCTCCCGGGGATTTGCAGGTTTGCCGCCTTGCTGTAACGCGAAATACTTAGGGAAATACTTCTGTCATGTAGGCCGGGTAAGGCGTAGCCGCCACCCGGCAATCAACGACTACAAAGCCCACTCACTCTGCTCAATCCCGTTGATCAACAACTGACGTTTCTCACCCACTGGTAACGTTACTTTCAACGCTTTCCATGCCGGACGATAATCCCCTCGCGCCGTCACGTTCAGATGGATAGTGGAACCTTCGCACAGCATCTCCCACTCCAGCCACAGCGCGTTGCCTTTCTGATAACCCCAGCTTTCGCCGTCGTCTTCAAACAGCATGCCAGACGTTGTCCCCACGCCTTTTAGCGGGAACAATTTCAGCTCGCGCGTATCATCTTTTTCAGCTGACACATGCGTGATGCGTTCGCTCAGCGGCAAACCGGCACCGGCGCGGACCATTAACGGCAGTTTTTCCAGGGGCGCATCGCGGGTAATCCACTGACCGCCGGAGAACCATTCGTGGGTGTAAAAATCGTACCAGCCGGTCACGTTGTCTGGCAGCCAGAGACGGCGCTCACGCTGTCCCGCTTCGACGACGCTCGCGACAAGCACATCGCGGCCCAGCATAAAATCGTCACACTCTTCGAACGTCTGCGCATCATGCTCGTGATCGAGGAACGTCGGGCGCAGCATCGGCTCATCGTCAGCGTGAGCCTGCCAAAGCAGAGTGTAAAGATAGGGCAGCAGCCGATAGCGCAGTTCGATGGCACCGCGAATGGCAGGGGTCACACCCGGATACATCCAAGGCTCATTCACCGTCCGATCGTCATTCCACGAGTGAATGGTAAAGCGTGGATGCATCACGCCGTTCTGCACCCAGCGCACAAACAGCTCGGCGTCAGGTTTATCGCCGGAGAAACCGCCCACGTCGTGGCCGACGTTAAACAGGCCGGACAGGCTCATGCCCAGGCCCATGCGGGTGTTATAGCGCAGCGTGTCCCAGTTGGTCCGGTTGTCGCCGCTCCAGGTCTGGACGTAGCGCTGCATTCCGGCGCAGCCAGAACGCGAGATCAAATACGGACGTTTTTCCGGGGCAAACTTCTGTTGGGCTTCCATTGACGCGCGCATCATTAGCAGCGGCATCACCGGGCGAATGTGTTTGATCGCAATGTCCTGACCGAAGCCGTGACAGCGCGCCTCACCATCCCAGACTTCAAACTCGTTGTTATCATTCCAGGTGGAATCAATCCCCATTTCCAGGATTTGGGTCGTCACACCGTTCTGCCACCACTCAACCGTTTGTGGATTCGTAAAGTCAAGGTGTGAACCTTCGTCGTCCCAGAAGCTTGAGCGTTCTGGCGCATCGGTTTCTGAATCACGGATAAACAGGCCTTTTTCGGCCACTTCGCCGTAGCGTGGGTGATCCTGTAGCAGACAGGGTTTGATATTCGCGGCAAGCTTGAGACCGGCGTCGTGGAAGGCCTGGCTCATCACTTTGGGCTGCGGCACTTTGTCATAGTTCCAGTTAAAGACGTAGCGCTTGCCGTTAATCGAGGTATATCCGGACGACAGCTGGAACGAGTCGCACGGGATCGCATGCTCTTCGCACAGGCGGATGAAGTTCATCAGCTGAATTTGCGCGTCGGGTGCGTCGGTGTAGTGCATCGTTGAGCCGCTGTAGCCCAGGCTCCATTTCGGTCCGAAAAGCGTTTTCCCGGTCAGGCGCACGAAGGCTTTGGTGACGTCGAGCACGCGTTTGCCGGTAAAAATGTAGTAATCAATATCACCCGCTTCGGCCTGCCAGCGGCGATAGGCGGTGTGGTAGTTGTCGATTTCGTTACCCAGATCCAGCCAGCAGCTGCTCAGGTTGTCGTAAAACACGCCGTAGCTCACGTCGTCGCGGCGGGCGATGGTAAACGGAATATGCTTGTACAGCGGATCGGTGCTGGCGGCGTTATAGCCCATCGCATCCAGATTGCGCATCTCATAGCGTTTGCCGTTGCGCTGCAAATCACCCGCTTTCTCGCCCAGGCCATAAAAACGCTCATCTTTACGACGGCTCAGGTAGTGGGCTGCGCCGTCGCCGTGGGCGTTCAGCAGATAGGCACTTGTTGGGCGATCGTTCACCAGCGCCTGCCATTCACCTGCCTCATTGCGATAATGCCACTCCAGCCACAGCGGCTGATGCACGGTTACGCGCAGCTGTTCGGTGGCAATCACCAGCGCATTGTCCTGCTGCGTGAGCGTCCAGGTCGGGCAGCTAAACCCGCTGAGATCTTCACGATGCCGGCCTTCCCACGGCACGTCCTGGTCTGGCGCTATGCTCCAGGTTTTCTCCAGCGCCAGCTCGCCTTTACGCTTAATCAGCACGCGGAACAGGTTTTCTTCCAGCACATACAGGCTCAGGTGATGTTGAGAATCAACCAGCAGTTCCAGATGATTCGCTGACTGCTTCGCCAGCGTCCAGTTTTTCAATGTTTTCATATGCAGTACATCCAGTATCAGGCGCGCTTGGCGCGACGTTCAGCAATAAATGCGACCAGGAAAAATGCGCCAATCAGGTCAAAGAAGCCCATGGCAATGAACAGCGGGTTAAAGCCGATTTTGTCGGCGGTTACGCCAATTAACAATGAGAACAAGAAGCTGGCGATCCAGGCCGCCGAGCCGCGCATGCCGTTGACGGTCGCCATCTGGCCTTTGTCGAACGATTCCACCACCAGGGCGCTGAGCATGCAGGAGATAATCTGATGACCGAACCCGCCGATAGAGATAAGCGCAATCGTGATATACGGGTCGCGGGTGATAGCAACCGCAGCCAGAGAAATCATCAGGAACGCGCCGGTCACGGAGCTGGCCACCACGGAGTTCACACGCGAGCAGCCGAAAAGACGGGTATAAAGACGGGTAAGATATCCGCTCACGACGCTGCCGAGATCGGCGGCCAGGAACGGCAACCACGCAAACATCGCGATCTGTTTCAGGTCCATGCCGTGTTCTTTGGCAAGATACAGCGGAACCCAGAAGCTCAGTACAGCCCAGGCCGGTTCAGCCATGAACGCGGGAATGGCGATGCCGTAGAAACGCTTATTTTTAGACACGGTTTTGAGCGCGGTAAGGAACGGCAGCTTAACGGCTGGTGGCTCGTTATCCTGCTTGATGAACGCCAGTTCGTCTTTGCCCAGATTCGGGTGCTGTTCCGGATTATGGTAGAACGCCCACCACAAAATCACCCACAGCAGAGCCAGCACGCCGGTGAACATGAACGCACCCTGCCAGCCGAACGACGCATGCGCAAAGTAAATAATGGGCGGCGCCAGCATCGCACCGATCGAGAAACCGACACCTGCCCAACCGGCAGCAATAGGGCGCTCAGATTTTGGGAACCATTCGCCGATAGTTTTGGCGTTAGCCGGCGTGGCGGCGGCTTCCGAGGCACCCATGAAGAAGCGCAGGATAGCCAGATGCACCCAACTCCCCGCACCGGCGTGGAAAATACACATTAATGCCCAGATCCCGGCGCAGACCATAAAGCCAATTTTCAGGCCAATCACGTCGATAAGCCAGCCGCACAGGGGCTGGAAAATGGTATAGGCAATCTGGAACGCGCCGACAATCCAGGAATATTGTTCGGTAGTAATGCCCATCGTCGCTTTCAGCTCGGGCGCCAAAATGCCTAACGAGTTACGGGTAATGTAGTTGACGGTGACGCCCAGCAAAAACAGCACCAGCACATACCAGCGCAGGTTTTTGATGACGCGGCGGGTTTTGCTTGCCACAACCGGAGTATTAATGCCCTGACTCATTTTCTCTCTCCACAAGACGGACGGTAGGGGGAAGGTACGATTCGGTTGTCACACAGATTATTATGGCGTTGAAAGTTATCTGTTTTTCGCTTCAAGTTGATATACAACTAGTATGGAAGTTGTGTGACAAGTTCACCTTATGGCAGAAAATGAGCGGGCAATAGTGGATTTTGTGCAAGCTTTCTCATAAGTGGCATTCGTTTTTTGGCAAGATGCCATTAAAGCCTGTAGATATGGGAATTCCACACTATGAAAATTTTTGCATTTAGCAAATGGAGCGAGATCACAAAATGGATAAAAGGCTAAAAATCGCAGAAATTGCCAGCCGGACGCAACTCTCGATCAGCACGGTTTCTCGTGTCCTGGCAGGGAAGGCAAACACCAGCGAAAAAGCCCGTCAGAAGGTGCTGGAATGCGCACGGGAACTGGGCGTCATGGATGGCATGGCGGCGGGTCGGTTACTGCTGAATAGTCTGGTGGTCTTCGCCCCGCAGCGTGCCTTTGACGAGCGGTCCGACATCTTTTACTACCGCGTGATTCAGAGTGTCAGCAAAGGGCTCGCCTCTCATGAAGTCAGGCTGCGCTACTGTGCGCTGGAGGAGAACGACAGCGACGCGCAGCTCTTTCTCGCCCGTATGAACGAAACGGACACTCAGGCCGCGATATTACTGGGCATTGACGATCCCCATATTCACGATTTGGCCGTTGATATTGCTAAACCCTGTATGCTCATTAACTGTCGTGATAGCCGGATGCGCTTGCCTGCTGTCGCCCCCGATCACCGCGCCATCGGTGAACGGGCCGCGGAGTATCTGTTCGAAATGGGTCACCGTGAGATCATGAATGTGCTGTGCCTGCGCCGGTATACCATGGAGCTGCGTCTGGCGGGCATTCGTGATGGCTGGCAGACGCACAATCTGAAATTTAACGATAAACGCGATCTGCTGGTGGTGCCCAGCTTCAGCGCCACAGAAACGGAACAGCAGGTCAGCGAATGGCTCAGCCGAACGCCCGCCAAAAACCTGCCAACGGCGTTTCTGGTGGGGGGCGATTTCATGGCCGCAGGCACCATTAGTGCGTTGCAAAAGCATGGCTTGCGGGTGCCGCAGGATGTCTCGGTGATGAGCATCGATGGTTTCAATCTGGCGGCGATTCAGGATGTTCCCTTAACGGCAGTGCACGTTCCACGCGATGAGCTGGGAACGGAAGCGGTACATATGCTCCAGCAGCGGTTGATGCGCCCGGATGCGCCGGTGGGAACGTTGTTGCTAAACGGGACGCTGACGGTGCGGGAATCGGTACGGCGGATACGTCAGGGAAAACGACGCACCGCCGTGGAGCGGGAAGGACTTTACGACGCTTAGACCATGCCGAGCGCGCGCTTGCCATGGATATTCAGATCGTTCACGGTAAAGCGATCCTGCCAGGTTTTTTCGTAATCTTCGCGCGGGAAATCGCCCGGCGATGCGCCCGTTTCCAGCGCCGCTTTGACCTTTTTCGCGTAGGCGAGATTTTTCTCGCACATCGGCGCGGCAGGGATGTACATCACGTTGCCCCAGCCTTGCTGATCATCCACGGGCGCGACGGAGTGAATCACATCGCAATGCCACCACACAGAATCCCCCGCGTCGAGCGCCGGAATGCTGGTTAACGCTTCAATCAACAGCGGATGCCACTTCTCCGAAATCGGCAGTACGCGCCCTGGTGCTACGCCGCAAAGCTCATCTTCCGGCACATCGTCGAGCAGCGGACGCAACAGAATGTACGCCATCGCTTCCGGGATCGGCACGACGTGCAACAAGCCCTGGTCCGGGATCATATCCGACAGCGCCGTCCAGCCCTGGAAGGTGCGGAACACCGAGCACTTGGTGGTGTTATCCACGGTGTACTCTTCCACTTCGGTGCGATGCGCGGCATTCCAGGGATCGTACCGATCGATGTTACCGTCAAACACCCGGGCAAACACCTGCTGATAAGCCGGAAGCAGCCAGCGTTCCAGCGCCCCGGAATCGGTATGCGCGCCCAAGCCTTTGGACGTTGTTCCTGGCGGACGGCGGCGGATGCGATCCGGATAAATCACGCTGACATCCGGGTCAAACCACTGTTTGCCGTTGCTCTCGAACGTCCACAAACGATTCAGAAACGATTGCACCTGCGCCATCTGTTCACTCTGACGGGCCTGCATTTGCGCCTGCGACCAGTAGATCGGATAAATTTCCGGACGCGATGCGCTTAATGAGCCAAAGAAGTTATCGCCTGGCCCTTGGTAGACCTCGTCGAACTGGTTGAGATCGAGATAGTCGAGCATGGAATTATCCCACGCCAGCGCTTGCTCGCGCGGGAAATGACCTTTGATGACTGCGCAACCCCGGCGTTTGACCGCTTCACGCTGCGCGGCGGTTATCGTGCCGTTCTTCACATCTTCAAAAGGGATAACCGGCCAGACGGATTCCCCTTTGTTTTTCAATTCATTAATTTCCGCCACACGAGTCGCAATTTTATCACTCAGCCGGTCGAAAACCGCCTGAACGTCACCGATCTGCGCGCGTAACTCGCGTTTCATTTGGCGAATCGCGGCTTTAGGGTCCGCAGGCAAAATTTCACTGGTAAACGTTAACGTCATAACCGCCTCGCATCTTTCATTCGAAAGTAAAAATGTCTACAAGTGATACTTTAAGTTAAAAATAAGTTAATGCAAGTTTAAAAGTTTGACGTGTACCGCAGGATCGGAAAAGAGTGATATGCCGGAACTTAGCCCCGGCCAGAAGGGGATTACGCGTTGAAAGGATCGGTATGGTCGAGCACGGCCTGGATGACGTTCAGCGCACCCTGATGATTATTATCGTCAGTGCTAAAACGGCTAATCGATTTAATGCTTTCCGCTGCATTGCCCATCGCAAACGAATATTTCACCAGCTTCAGCATTTCGGCGTCATTACCGCTGTCGCCAATCCCTACGCATTCCTGCGGGGAAATGCCCCAGCGTTTGAGCAGGAGGCTGATACCATTGGCCTTATGCAGGCCAGGGATAATCAAATCGACAAAGCCGAAACCGCTGGTGACGGGCTTCATGATGCCATCCAGCGAAACATGCAGTTTGTCGATGAGATCGGGGATATCGCTATCCGGCAGGTTCAGTGAGAACTTGAACAGTACGTCGTCAATGTCCTGATAATCGCTGATGCGCTTTAAGCGGTGATAGTGTTTTGACATCAGCGCGACAAACTCGTCAGGCGCGCTATTGCTCACATACGCGCTCTCTAATCCACAGGCGACGAAATTCAACTGTTTATCTTTGAGCAATTCGCCGATCACGATTTGTGATTCGTGGCGGGTCAATTCGCCGTGGAAAATCTGCTCGCCGTGATCGAACACCAGCGCGCCGTTTTCGGCGACGAAAGAAATGTGTTCTTTCAGTTCCGGGAAGAACGAGATGAGCTGGTAATACTGGTTTCCGCTGGCAACAACAAATTCAATATCACGTGCTTTTAGCTGCTCGAATTGTGCCTGAAAGCGTTCACGATCGTATTGTTTGGCATCATCAAGGAAAGTTCCGTCCATATCGGTGACGATAACTTTAACGGTCATACATTGTTCTCCAGAATATTACTGCGACCAGAAACATTCTAATAACAATGTGACCCGAACCACAAATCTATTTCATTCGAAACCAAAAGCAAATGACAACCCATGGTTGTCATTTTTTAGTGTCTGCGCCCTCTCCCTGTGGGAGAGGGGTGGGGTGAGGGCATCAGAGCGGAGAGATTAAAGCGTGTGCTCCGTACGGGCGATGATATCGTCCTGCGCGTCTGGCGAAAGCGCGGTGAAGAACGCCGAGTAACCCGCGACACGTACCACAAGATCGCGATACTGATCCGGATGCTTTTTCGCTTCGAGCAGCGTGTCACGTGACACAATGTTGTACTGGATATGCCAGCCTTTATGCACCTCGAAGAAGGTGCGCAGCAGGATCATCAGCTTCTGACGGTCCGAATCGTTCTCCAGCGTTGCCGGATTCAGCTTCTGATTTAACAGCACGCCACCCAGAATGGCTTCGGTCGGTAATTTACCCACGGAACCAATAACCGCTGTTGGACCGAGATGATCGGTACCCGATGCCGGGCTTGCGCCTTCCGCCAGCGGAGTATGCCCTTTACGGCCATCCGGCGTTGCCATCGTCGCCGCACCAAACGGCACGTTTGCCGAAATAGACGACGTACCCGCGTAGTAGTTACCGCCGATCGGCCCACGGCCGTGGCGCGGGTTGTGGTACTGCTTCAGCTCTTCGATATAGGTCTGGTAGGCGCGGGCCAGCAGCAGGTCGACGCTGTCGTCATCGTTGCCGTACTTCGGTGCACCGTTGATCAAACGCTGGCGCAGCTGTTCATGCGTCAGCCCTTCGAAATCATCCGCCAGCGCGGCTGCCAGCTGTTGCTGACCGATTATGCCCTGTTCAAAGACCAGCTTCTTCACCGCAGCCAGACTGTTTCCGAGGTTGGCGATACCGACCTGCAAACCCGACACCCAGTCATATTTCGCGCCGCCTTCCTTAATGCTTTTCGCGCGCTCAATACAGTCGTCCACCAGCGCAGAGCAGAGAATATCGTGTACGTTCTCTTCCAGCATGGTGTCCACCACATATTCAATTTCGATGGATTTGCGCGTGTAGTAGCGAATCTGGTTGTCCCAGGATTCCATCACCTGCTCGAAATTATCGAAGTTACCGGCGGAGAGCGCTCTATCCTGCGGCAGGAAAACCTTGCCGCTGGTGGCATCGCGACCGCCTTCCATCGCGGCGAGCATCACGCGGGCGAAGTTAATAAAGCTCATGCCGGTACAGCGGTATCCCCATTTCCCGCCAACAGCGGTTTCGATACAACCGATCGCCGCATAGTCGTAAGCGTCTTCTTTTTCGACGCCGAGCTTGATGAACTCAGAAATCACAATTTCATCGTTATTAAACGCGGGCATCCCAAATCCGCAGCGGATCACCTGCACGCAAGCGTCGAGGAAGTCATTACTCATACCCGCGTGGTAACGCACGCTGAGGTTTGGCTGAGTGGAACGCAGGCGGCCGCAGGATTCCAGAATCGCGTAAGAGAGCGGGTTTACCGCGTCCATCGCGTCGCCGTTGACCAGCTTCTGTCCGCCAATCGTGACGTTCTGATACAGCGGGCTTCCCGCCGACGCTTTTGAGTGCGAGCCGGAGCGGATTTTGTTCACTTCCAGCAATTTCAGCCAGCAGCTGTGCAGCATTTCAATCGCGTTTTCGCGGCTGAGCGACTGATCCAACTCAACGTCGCGGCGGTAGAATGGATAGAGATACTGATCCATACGGGCAAAGGAGACGGAGTGACCGTTGGACTCAATTTGCAGAATCAGCTGGATGAAATAGCACAGCTGTAGCGCCTGCCAGAAGGTTTTCGGCGGCTGATGGGCAATCACATCGCAGTTTTCTGCCATTGCCAGCAGCTCGTCGCGACGACTTTCGCGGATCTCATTGCTCGCCATTTCACGCGCCAGGCTGGCAAAGCGTTGAATATGCAGGCTGACGGCGTCCAGCACGATATCAACCGCTTTCAGGAACTGATCGCCGTGCAGATCGTCCAGTACGGTCAGGTTAATGCGGGTACGACGCTCGGCCACTTTGGCCCGCATCCCGTCGAGCCCTTTTTCCAGCAGCAGCGGGAAATTCACCGCCAGATGGGCATCGCCGGAGGTCATATTGCCTTCGGCTTTGATAATCCCGGTTTCCAGTAGCCCTTTTTGCTCGTCGGTAAACATGCCGTAGCAGCGATCTTGCACCGTCTGGCCGCGCCACCACGGGCAAATATCATGCAGAACGCGTTTATTCTCTTCGCTGACGGCAAAGCCCGCGCCCGGACGGTCGGCCAGATCGTCGATCTCTTTTTCAATCCACGATACGGTATATTCCGGGAAGATCGGTGCGGCGCGGACTTTGCTTGCCTGGTTGCCAATGATCAGCTCGTCGTGTTTTATCCAGATGGTACGATTCGCCAGGTGATGGGCCAGCGCAAGCGCGCGACGCACCGGGATAGGCTTGTCCATGTGCTGCTGGTACATTTCGGTGTAATGCTGCGCGCGCTCGGTACAAACGGGCGGCTTAACAATATGCACCAGAGCGGTTTTATGCGCCTTAATACGATCGGTCAACGTGTTCAGATTCAGCTGTGTCATAACATTATCCTCGTAAGGTGGCGGTTAACCCATTCTGGTCAGCAAACGCCAGGGCAAAGTCCAGTAACGCTGGGTTATCGAGCGGTTTATCAGGGGCAGAGTAAGGTTGGCCGAGCAGGGTATATTTGTTCATGCCAAGGGTGTGGTACGGCAGAAAATGGATCTCGCGGACGTTCAGCTCATCGGCGGCAAAACGTGTAATCGCTTTGACAGACGCTTCATCTGCGTTAAAACCGGGAATCAGCGGAACGCGGATAGTCATTTTTTTGCCTGCCGCCGCAAGGCGTTTCAGGTTTTCCAGTACGCGCTTAGCCGAGCCGCCAGCCCATTGTTTAAACACGTCGCCGTCGACATGTTTCAGGTCGGCGAGAAACAGGTCAACATACGGCAACGAGGGTTCGATCGCGTGCCACGGCACATGCAGACAGGTTTCAACGGCAGTATGTATGCCTTTTTCGTGGCTGGCTTTGAACAGCGAGTGGGCCAGAGTAGGGTTCATAAACGGCTCGCCGCCGGAGAGTGTGATACCGCCGCCGCTGCGCTCGTAAAAGGGTTTATCGCGCAGCACGGTGGCCATAATATCGGCGACCTGTTGCTCCTCACCGCATACGGTCATCGCTTGCGTTGGGCAACAGTCGGTGAGGGCGTTCAGCGTTGCATCGTTGAGTTTTTCGCGATGAATAATCAGTCCATTCAGCGTGCGGTCGATAATCCCTGGCGCAGCCTGCTGGCAGAGGTCGCAGCCTTCCAGACACAGGCGGGCATCAAACAGGACGTCTCGGGTACGAGAACGGCTCTCAGGATTTTGACACCAGCGGCAGCTTAATGAGCAGCCTTTCAGGAACACCACGGTACGAATACCGGGACCGTCATGCGTCGAATAGCGCTGAATATTGAAAATCATAATGTCGCCTCTTGTTGCGTATGAAGATTAAATAACTTTCGAATGAAAGTTATTTTGATGTGCGTCAACTCTGCGGCGAGTTTTTACGTGGTAGTGTTAGGGCAGGCTAATTTTGAGGGTTTGATCATGGAACTTTATCTCGATACTTCCGACGTTGCTGCAGTCAAAAAACTGGCGCGCATTTTCCCGCTGGCGGGCGTAACCACCAATCCCAGTATTGTGGCGGCGGGGAAAAAACCGCTGGACGTGCTGTTGCCAGAGCTGCATGACGCGCTGGGGGGAAAAGGCCGGTTGTTCGCGCAGGTGATGGCGACTACGGCCGAAGCGATGGTCGACGATGCGCGTAAATTACGCGCCATAATTAACGATCTGGTGGTCAAAGTGCCCGTCACGGCAGAAGGGTTGGCAGCCATTAAAATGCTGAAAGCCGAAGGGATCCCAACGCTGGGAACGGCGGTTTACGGTGCTGCGCAGGGCATGCTGTCGGCGCTGGCTGGCGCGGAATATGTTGCGCCTTATGTGAATCGCCTGGACGCACAGGGCGGCGACGGGATTCAAACGGTGGTGGAATTACAGCAATTGCTGACGCTGCATGCGCCGCAGGCAAAAGTGCTGGCGGCGAGCTTTAAAACCCCGCGCCAGGCGCTGGACTGTTTGCTGGCGGGCTGCGAGGCCATCACTTTGCCGCTGGATGTGGCGCAGCAGTTTATTAACGCTCCCGCGGTGGATGCGGCAGTAGCGAAGTTTGAGCAGGACTGGCAGGGCGCGTTTGGCCAGACAACTATTTGATTGTACGGCCTGATGCCCTCACCACGACCCTCTCCCACGGGGAGAGGACTCCCCAGAAAATTAGAAGTAGAAAGGTGGTGATTTAATGCTCAAAAAAATGCAATAAATCACCATTTGTCGAACACTGATACCTTAATCGTTTCCATATTTCATGTTACTTATGAGCAGTAAAGTATAAGTTGCTCATACATAACCCACTTCAATCCCCTGTAACCACTAATAAAAATTAGCGGGGATCCCTCAGTCTACAAGGAGGGTGGAAGAAAATATCCTTTATTCTCAGCATTTTCCATAAAGTTAACCAGTAACACTTAATACTCTGTCGTACTGGTTTCTTCATTCTTGCTGAAGGCAATCCACGCCGGTTGCAAGTGAGCACCAGCAGATAAAACCGGAATAAATATAAATAGCATCTATGAATAATGGAAATGCATAAATATCATAAATTTATGTTAATTTTGATTACATAAATCCCGTTGTCAGCAGGGGGTTAAAGCGTATTGTCGGCACAGAATAGATTCTGAATATTTATCACTGATAAATGGAGACAATATTGTGAATAGTTTATTCCATCACCGGACGATGGAGGCTGCATCATGATAATCAGCCCGCCGTTTCTGAAACCTCGCCACCAGCATGAAACCGACGATCGGTGGATTGACCGGACACAAAACACTGACCCTGTTCGCGCGTATCCGTTAAACCGCCATCAGGCATGGCATGGTGGTATTCATCTTAAACACACGGATTCCACTTCGCAGCCTGAATTCGTCCGCGCCATTGCCGACGGGACGGTGGTTTCCGTCAGAAATTCCCGGCTGGAAAAACGCGATACGTTTCCGCAGAACAGTACCGGGGGGAAATATGGCACCGATAACGGCTATATTCTGCTTCGCCATGAGACAGAAACGGGCACAGGCGATAATGCGAAAGTGGTTTTTTATTCGCTGTATATGCACATGACACAACTGCGGCCTGAAATGGTTAAGGGTAAAAAGGTTTACCGCAAGGATAAACTCGGCACCACTGGCATGGTGGACGGGGATAACGCCTTTCATTTTCAGATATTCTGTGACGATGCCAGTATTCAGAGACTGACCGGGCGTACGGACAGCCAGCTGGATACCAGCCAGGACGGGCGGATGGATGCGATTTACGGCGATATGCACTTTTATCTCCCGGCGGGCACGGAGGTCTGGCAGAGCGAACCGGGGATGATGGAAAAGTCTCCCCGCAGCACCGCAGTAAAAACCACGCTGCCCCTGTATGTCACCCGCGAGCTGAAACAGGGCAACCAAATCGTTATCACCCGCGCAGAAAGCGCCCCCGGTAGCGGAGAGTTCAACGCCGTGGGCGACCCGCTGGTCAGCGGGAAGTATGAATATGAGTTGTACAGTAAAATTCACGCGCACGCGAAGGGGCATAACCAGAGCGCCATTTACGAGTTACACCGCTTCGGGCGGCTGGTCTCGCCTGACCAGGAACAACTGACTGACCCGGCAACACCCGTCTGGTGCCAGGTGAATCACCTTCAGGGAACGGGCTGGGTGAATCTGGCGGACCCGAAAATTAAAAAATTCAGCGATGCAGATTTTCCGCACTGGACGGGCTGGAGGCTGGTGGATGACGATACCGACACTAACAGCCAATGTAACTCCCCGACGGTACTCGCCGAAAAAGACGCAGGCCAGCCTCTCAGCCGTCTGATATGTCATTTTCCGTTTGAATGGGACCGGAGCACCATCACGTCGCGCTTCCAGTGGCTGACCTCGCCGAATGAGCACGTTGACCCGCCCATGACCGCCGATGATTTTACCCGCTTTCAGGCCCATGTCAGCGCGCTCTGTCTGGACGATGCCCTGCCCGGCGGGCGCTACTGGCATTTTCACCCGCTGGAGTTTATTAAGCATTTCAGGAAATGCCTGTGGATGAGCGCCAGCGAATTTAAGCAAGTGGTGCCCGTCTACGCCATCCGGTCAGACAGCCACCGTGTCTACAGGGAAAAGGTGACGCTTCATGACGGGGCGGACTCGGTATTTATGAAGCACTATACCGGGCTGAACCGGGCAATGCGGAAATACGGCATCAACACGCCGTGGCGTATGGCCTGTTTCCTGGGGAATGCCGTGCAGGAATCCGCCTGGCTGAATCAGACCAGCGAAGGGTACGTTAACACATTTACCGACCCGGCAACGCACGAAAAGAAAAAGCGCAATACCTGGTACTACCCGTGGTACGGGCGCGGCTTTTTACAATTAACCAGTCCGAATAATTATTTTGATTACTGGACCTTCAGGGGACGTGAGTATCCGGCTTCATTAAAAGAGACGCTAAGCGATGCTTACCATGATTTATACCAGCATAAGGAAAAACGCTATCACAACACATCACTGCTGGATGAAAAAAATCCGGATTTAACCATTAATGTGCTTGCATGGCGGGATGATGTGGCAAATCACAGTTACGATCCTTCAGATAGTGCGGGGTATTATTGGATTCTGACTAATATGGCGGGTTTTGCCGATGAAGATCATATATTAGAGAAACATAGCATCAGCGGAATAAGTTATTATAGGAGCAATGTATTTTGGAAAGCTAGCGCAATAGTTAATGCCCCTGCACAAGTGACCGACAGAGAATATCGTGGTTTAAATGGTTTTGATAGCCGTTGTTGTGCATATGGTTATGCACTTGATGTGCTGTCAGAAACAAGGTTCTCTGATTCAAATGGAAGCAGTTCTTTAGAGTTTCCTTATACACATCGCAGAGGTTAACAGTGAAAGAGATAATATCAATATATTTATTATTTTCTACCTGCGCAGCAAATGCAGTTGTCGCACCTTCCATAGCTTTACCACCTGATTTTTTATCAGCGAAATTTGCTGAAAAAAATTTAGATGAGATTGTAGGTGCAACGTATATACAGCAATCTTCTGATTGTGACTCAGTAAGATTTAAAGAATATTTCTTTACAACGAAAATGGATAATACTGATTACTATTTCAATAAAAGTCCGATAAAACTATGGCAGTGTTTGCTTATGAATGGTGATTTAGAATCCTATGGCTTGGGTTATGACCCCAGTGTAGCCGATGAAAAACCTGCAAATCAAGTAGTACGCTATGACGAAAAAAATGATACATGGAAAATTGTAAACAGGAAATCTTATCATAAGAATGACAAACCATTGCAGTTATTTAATGTAACTTCTCCAAATGCAAAGGGCTATATGGTTGTTGACGAAAACATTAATAAATATGATATTCAGAATGGTATAACTCAAAAGAAAGAGGTTAAATTTTGTTTAATTGATGATAGTAAGAAAAACTATGCTCTTTGTGGTCATGGTGATCTACTAGAAAAAATAGATGGAAAAGAAGTTGATTTAACTGCATATTTTCTTAAATCTTTAGAAAGCATGACGTTATCTAATAAATAATAGTCTCCCGGCAGATAATGCAAGCTGCCGGGGAGGCTTTTATAATCTGTACCCTTGGTGTATAAAGCGATTTTTCTTACGATGCACTAATATTACTAGTGATATTCAAATTATTTTCGCGGTAAGAAATATTATGTTAATGACCAAAACCCCCGACGCCAGGCGCATACGCGCCAATAGCCAGACAGTGTGCAACCGGCCCCGAAAAGGCGTACTGGTGCAGGTGGGAAGAAAATCGACGATGAAGAGAACCCATCCCATCGAAATACCCCGCAGCACTAGCCCCACCGGACACTGACAATAACGTGGCAGGATCCCTATAGATGAACCAAAGCATTAGCCAGAGAGGTGATCGCCAGTGATGTCAATATTCAGCTTTGCTGAGAATGTTATAGCCTTCAGATTATCCCCCACAGAAAGAGGGAGAAACGAAGCAGTGTACAACCGCCTCATGCTTTGCTTCTCTGCGAAAGGTTAATGGAAACAATCACGCAAACAAAAAACAATCCGCATTGTCACTCCCCCCCGCAGACCTCGCATCCGGGATGACGCATCAGTTTCATCTCGCGGAACTGACAGCTCATCGCGTCGTACATCAGGATTTTTCCCGCCGCCGGTGTTCCGTAATGCGTCAGCACTTTAATCGCTTCCATAGCCTGCAATGACCCGATCACGCCAACCAGCGGCGCCATGACGCCCGCCTCGACGCAAGTCAGCGCATTCTCGCCAAACAGACGGCTCAGACAGCGATAGCAGGGCTCGCCGTCGGCGTAAGTAAATACGCTGATCTGGCCTTCCATCCGAATCGCCGCGCCGGAAACCAGCGGTGTCTTATGGGTAAAACAGCCCGCGTTAAGCTGATTGCGAATAGTGACGTTATCGGTGCAATCAAGAACCAGGTCGTGCTGTGCGATGCGCGCGAACAGCGCAGTGTCATCGAGCAAAGCGTCAATCAATGTGAACTGAACGTGAGGATTAATGCGTGCCAGCGCGGCATGAGCGGAGGCGACTTTCGGCTCACCAATTGTCGCGTCGCTGTGCAACGTCTGGCGCTGCAAATTGGATACCGACACGGTGTCGAAATCCAGCAGCGTCATACTCCCGACGCCCGCTGCCGCGAGATATTGCGCCGCCGCACAGCCCAAACCGCCTAATCCCACCACCAGTACGCAGGCGGCTTTGAGCGCTTCCTGACCGTCAAAATCAAAACCCCGCAGCACGATCTGGCGGTTGTAGCGCAGCATCTCCTGGTCGCTCAGTTCTACCGACATGCTCAGCCTCCAAATAAATGGTTAAAGGCTTCGACCTCAACCCACTCGCCCGCTTCGACGTTTCCGCGCTCGCGCTCAAGAACGATAAAGCAGTTGCCCTGGCTGAAGGAGCTGAAAATATGTGAACCCTGATGGCCGGTGGTACTCACCTCCAGTAAACCCTCGGCGTTTCGCGCCAAAATCCCGCGCTGGAAATCAAGACGACCCGGTGATTTTTTCAGGCGCGTAGCGGTGCGTACGCGCTGACGTGCAGGCAGGCCCTGTGCCGTGTTGCCGGACAATTTTGCCAGCAGCGGCTGCACCAGCTGATAAAACGTCAGCGCCGCCGACACCGGATTGCCCGGCAGGCCGCAGAACCAGCTGTGGTCAAGCTTACCGAAAGCGAACGGTTTGCCCGGTTTAATCGCCAGCTTCCAGAAGCCGATTTCACCCAGCTCGTCGAGAAGAATTTTGGTGTAATCCGCTTCGCCAACGGATACGCCGCCGGAACTTATCACCACATCAGCGGAGTTGTCCGCTTGTATAAACGCGGCGCGCAATTGTTCCGGATCGTCAGGAATAATGCCGAGGTTAATGACCTCGCAGCCCAGCTGTTCCAGCATCAGATGCACGGCCAGACGGTTGGTATCGTAGATTTGCCCCGCTTTAAGCGGCTGACCCGGCAACTGCAGCTCATCGCCCGTCGAGAACAGGGCAACGCGCACTTTGCGCACCACGTCGATCTCAGCAATACCCAGCGATGCCAGAACCGGCAGTTCAGCGGCCGTCAGCCTTTTCCCGGCGGCGAAAACGGCTGCACCCAGCGTGATATCTTCCCCGGCGCGGCGGATGTTCTGGTTCGGCTTAACGCTGGCGGTAAAACGCACGCCCTCGTCGGTTTGCTCAGTCTCTTCCTGCATCACCACCGCGTCGCAATCCGCTGGCAACGCGGCACCTGTCATAATGCGAATACAGGTTCCCTGCGGCCATTCACCCTGAAAAGGCTGGCCCGCAAAGGCTTTTCCGGCGACCGGCAATGCATTTCCTGCCTGAATATCTGCAAGACGCACCGCATAACCGTCCATCGCAGAGTTATCAAACCCCGGCACGTTCAGCGGAGAGACGATATCGCTCGCCGTCACGCGACCAAAACAGCGCAGTAAAGGTAGCGTTTCGTGCTCTTTCAGCGGCGAAATCTGGTCGAGCATCTGCGTGAGTGCCGTCTCAAGCGGCATCAGTCCGGCGGTAAAATCCATGGGTCACTCCTGCGGGATTGCAACGAAAGCGGGCATTATGGCAGAAAAGTGCCACTAACTGTATGACTCCGATGGTGTACGCTTTACATCACAGTTGCGTCTTTCTATATTCAAAAATCATCTGAAGCTCCGGCCACGATAATGATATTTATAGAAAAAGCAGCGCCTTTACGCTGATGGGTGATTGATATGGTGAATGCGGTTATCGCAATACACGGTGGAGCAGGGGCAATTACCCGATCAAAGCTGAGTCCTGAGCAGGAAAAACGCTACGTCAATGCGCTGTCTGTCATTGTCGAAACCGGTCAAAAAATGCTGGAAGCGGGAGCCAGCGCGCTGGACGTGGTCACCGAAGCGGTGCGTCTTCTGGAGGAGTGCCCGCTGTTTAATGCGGGTATTGGCGCGGTATTTACGCGCGATGAAACACACGAGCTGGATGCCTGCGTGATGGACGGCAACACGCTAAAAGCCGGTGCTGTCGCTGGTGTCAGCCATCTGCGCAACCCGATTCTGGCGGCGCGTCTGGTGATGGAGCAAAGCCCGCACGTGCTGCTGATGGGTGCCGGGGCAGAAAAATTTGCCACTGAGCATGGAATGGAAACGGTTCTGCCTGACATTTTCTCTACGCCTGAGCGTTATCAGCAATTACTGGAAGCACGCACGGCGGGGATCACTCAGTTGGATCATTCGGCCCCGCTGGATGAGAGCACCAAAATGGGTACGGTTGGCGCGGTGGCGCTCGATAAAGAGGGCAACCTGGCGGCAGCGACATCCACCGGCGGCATGACCAATAAATTACCCGGTCGGGTAGGAGACAGCCCTTTACCCGGCGCGGGATGCTACGCCAATAACGCCAACGTGGCGGTCTCGTGCACCGGCACGGGGGAAGTGTTCATCCGCACGCTCGCCGCCTATGACATTGCGGCGTTAATGGATTACGGCAATTTAAGCCTCGCTGAGGCCTGCGAGCGCGTGGTGATGGAAAAATTGCCCGCGTTGGGCGGGAGCGGCGGGCTGATCGCTGTCGATCGTGAGGGCAACGTTGCGTTGCCGTTCAACAGTGAAGGCATGTATCGCGCCTGGGGTTATGCAGGCGATGCACCAACAACGGGAATTTATCGTGAATAAGGGGGTTATGGGTGCCGCACAGTAACGATCTGGACAGCCAGCAGGTATTGGCGGTTCACAACCTGAACATCGCGTTTCAGGAAGAGCGGCGGCCCGTACCGGCGGTAAAGCATCTCTCGTTTTCACTCAAACGCGGAGAGACGCTGGCGATTGTTGGCGAATCCGGTTCCGGTAAATCCGTGACGGCGCTGTCGCTCATGCGCTTGCTGGAGCAGTCCGGCACCATGATTGAATGTGACAGCATGCTGCTGCGCAGGCGCAGTCAGAAAGTGGTCAGCCTGATGGAGATGAGTCAGTCGCAAATGCAGAGTGTGCGCGGCGCGGATATGGCGATGATCTTCCAGGAACCGATGACGTCGCTTAATCCGGTCTTTCCGGTGGGCGAGCAAATTGCCGAGTCGATCCGCTTACATCAGGGGTTAAACCGGGAAGAGGCGTTGGCCGAAGCCAAACGCATGCTGGAACAGGTCCGCATTCCGGAGGCGCAGACGATCCTGTCGCGCTATCCGCATCAGCTCTCCGGTGGGATGCGCCAGCGGGTGATGATTGCGATGGCGCTGTCATGCCGTCCGGCGGTGCTGATTGCCGATGAACCGACCACCGCGCTGGACGTCACGATTCAGGCGCAGATTTTGCAGCTTATTAAAGTGCTGCAACAGGATATGGATATGGGGGTGATTTTTATCACTCACGATATGGGCGTGGTGGCGGATATCGCCGACCGGGTGCTGGTCATGTATCAGGGCGAAGCGGTGGAGACGGGCAGCGTGGAGCAGATTTTCCATGCGCCGCAGCACCCTTACACCAAAGCGCTGCTGGCGGCAGTTCCGCGTCTTGGGGCAATGAACGGCAGCGATTTACCGCGTCGTTTTCCGCTGATCTCGATGAACGATCCGCAGCATCAGGAAGCCGAAACGGAGCAAGACACGGTGGTGGCGGGCGAGCCCATTCTTCAGGTTCGCGACCTGGTGACGCGCTTCCCGCTGCGCGGCGGCATTCTGAATCGTGTGAAGCGCGAAGTGCATGCCGTCGAAAACGTCAGCTTTGATTTATGGCCCGGCGAAACGCTCGCGCTGGTGGGGGAGTCAGGCTGTGGTAAATCCACCACCGGACGCGCGTTACTGCGGTTAGTTGAGTCGCAGGAAGGCAGCATTATCTTCAACGGCGAGCGCATCGACACGCTGTCGGCGAGCCAGCTGCAACCGCTGCGGCGCGATATTCAGTTTATCTTCCAGGACCCCTATGCGTCGCTCGATCCGCGCCAGACGGTGGGGTATTCGATTATGGAGCCGCTGCGGGTGCACGGTTTACTGCAAGGCGAAGAGGCCCAGCGTCGCGTGGCGTGGTTACTGGAGCGCGTGGGGCTGAAACCGGAACATGCCTGGCGTTATCCGCACGAATTTTCTGGCGGTCAGCGACAACGCATTTGCATCGCGCGTGCGCTGGCGCTAAACCCGAAAGTGGTGATAGCGGATGAGTCGGTGTCGGCACTGGACGTCTCCATCCGGGCGCAAATTATCAATTTACTGCTCGACTTGCAGCGCGACTTGGGTATCGCCTTTTTGTTTATTTCGCACGATATGGCGGTAGTGGAGCGCATCAGCCATCGCGTGGCGGTGATGTACATGGGGCAAATTGTTGAAATTGGTCCGCGCCGCGCGGTGTTTGAAAATCCGCAGCATCCTTACACCCGTAAGCTGATGGCGGCCGTACCGGTTGCCGATCCGGCACATCGCCACGGCCAGCGCGTGCTGCTCCAGGATGAGATGCCAGGCAATATTCGTAAACGCGGTGAGCGGGCAGAACGGGTTGAATTACGCGAGGTTGGCCCCGGCCATTTCGTCGCACCTCCGCGTCAGAACAATGCGTTTTCGTGGTTATAACATTTGACAGACAGGGAACAACAGGAGAATAAAATGACAAAATTTGTTGCTCGACCATGGCTGTTAGCCGCGAGTGTCACGGCGGCGCTGGCGGCAAGCCCTGCCTTTGCGGCCAAAGATGTGGTTGTTGCGGTGGCATCAAACTTCACCACGCTCGATCCGTATGACGCCAACGACACGCTGTCGCAGGCGGTGGCGAAGTCGTTTTATCAGGGACTGTTTGGCCTTGATAAAGAGATGAAGCTGAAAAACGTGCTGGCGGAGAGCTATACCGTCTCTGATGACGGCCTGGTGTACACCCTCAAACTGCGCAGCGGCGTGAAGTTCCAGGACGGGACAGACTTCAACGCCGAGGCGGTGAAGGTCAACCTGGATCGCGCCAGCAACAAGGAGAACAGCCTCAAGCGCTATAACCTGTACAAGAATATCGCCAGCACCGAGGCCGTCGATCCCACGACCGTTAAAATTACCTTAAAAGAGCCGTTCTCGGCGTTTATCAATATCCTGGCGCACCCGGCGACGGCGATGATTTCGCCAGACGCGCTGAAAAAATACGGCAAAGAGATTGGCTTCCATCCGGTTGGAACCGGGCCGTATGAGCTGGTCACCTGGAATCAAACCGATTTTGTGAAGGTGAAGAAATTCGCCGGATACTGGCAGAAAGGGCTGCCAAAGCTGGACACTATCACCTGGCGTCCGGTGGTGGATAACAACACCCGCGCGGCGATGCTGCAAACCGGCGAAGCGCAGTTTGCCTTCCCGATCCCTTACGAGCAGGCGGCGATCCTGCAAAAAAACAGCAAGCTGGAGCTGGTCGCCAGCCCGTCGATCATGCAGCGTTACATCAGCATGAACGTCACGCAAAAGCCGTTTGATAATCCGAAAGTGCGTGAGGCGATCAACTACGCGATTAGCCGTCAGGCGCTGGTGAAGGTCGCCTTTGCGGGCTACGCGACGCCAGCCACCGGCGTTGTCCCGCCGTCGATCCAGTATGCCGAAACCTACACCGCGTGGCCGTACGATCCCGCGAAAGCGCGCGAACTGTTAAAAGAGGCCGGATTCCCGAACGGCTTCAGCACTACGCTGTGGTCGTCGCATAATCACAGTACTGCGCAGAAAGTGTTGCAGTTCACCCAGCAACAACTGGCGCAGGTGGGCATTAAAGCGCAGTTAACCGCGATGGATGCGGGGCAGCGTGCCGCAGAAGTGGAAGGGAAAAGCCAGAAAGAGAGCGGTGTGAGAATGTTCTACACCGGCTGGTCAGCCTCAACGGGCGAAGCTGACTGGGCGCTGTCGCCGCTGTTTGCCTCGCAGAACTGGCCGCCAACGCTGTTTAACACCGCGTTTTACAGCAATCCGCAGGTGGATAAAGATCTGGCTGACGCGCTGAAAACCACTAAACCGGAAGAGAAAGCGCGGCTGTATAAAGACGCGCAGGATACTATCTGGAAAGAGTCGCCGTGGATCCCGCTAGTAGTAGAAAAACTGGTTTCTGCGCATAACAAAGCGCTGACGGGTTTCTACATTATGCCGGATACGGGCTTTAGCTTTGACGATGCGGATTTGAAATAACAGAACTCATTCCCGCAGGCGACGGCGCGCGGGATGAGAGGGAAAGGCATGCTGAATTATGTGTTTAAACGCCTGCTGGGGTTGATTCCAACGCTACTGATCGTGGCGGTGCTGGTGTTTTTGTTTGTCCATATGCTGCCGGGCGATCCGGCACGATTGATTGCCGGGCCAGAGGCGGACGCAACGGTTATTGAGATGGTGCGCAAGCAGCTGGGTCTCGATCAACCGCTGTATGTCCAGTTCTGGCATTACATCACCAACGTTTTACAGGGCGATTTTGGCACGTCAATGGTGTCGCGTCGTCCGGTGTCCGAAGAAATTGCCAGCCGCTTTATGCCGACGTTTTGGCTCACCATCGCCAGTATGCTGTGGGCCATGGTGTTTGGTCTTGCGGCGGGCATTATTGCTGCCGTATGGCGTAATCGCTGGCCGGATAAGCTCGGCATGGCGCTGGCCGTGACGGGAATTTCCTTTCCGGCATTTGCGCTGGGCATGCTGTTGATGCAGATTTTCTCGGTGGAGCTGGGCTGGTTACCTACGGTGGGGGCGGACACCTGGAAGCACTACATTCTGCCATCGGTTACGCTGGGCGCTGCCGTGTCCGCCGTGATGGCGCGATTTACTCGCGCCTCGTTCGTGGATGTGCTGAGTGAAGATTACATGCGGACCGCGCGCGCCAAAGGCGTGAGCGAAAAGTGGGTCATCCTTAAGCATGGTCTGCGCAATGCGATGATCCCGGTCGTCACGATGATGGGCCTGCAGTTTGGCTTTTTGCTGGGCGGCTCGATTGTGGTCGAAAAGGTGTTCAACTGGCCGGGGCTGGGTCGCTTGCTGGTCGATTCAGTCGACATGCGCGACTATCCGGTGATTCAGGCAGAAGTCCTGCTGTTTTCACTGGAGTTTATTCTTATCAATTTAGTGGTGGACGTGCTGTACGCCGCCATTAACCCGGCAATCAGGTACAAGTAAATGAGATTGTTACACTGGCGCCGTCAGGCCATGCTAAACGCGATGCCGGGGATAAAACCGGACCATATCCGCACGCCGTGGCTGGAGTTCTGGCGGCGATTTCGTCGTCAGCCTGTGGCAATGACCGCCGGGCTATTCGTTTTGCTGTTGATCGTCGTGGCGATTCTGGCGCCCTGGATCACCCCATATGATGCGGAAAATTATTTCGATTACGACCGTCTGAATGACGGCCCGTCAATGATGCACTGGTTTGGCGTAGATTCCCTTGGGCGCGATATTTTTAGTCGCGTGCTGGTGGGCGCGCAGATTTCGCTGGCGGCGGGCGTTTTCGCCGTGCTGATCGGCGCTGCGATAGGCACGGTGCTGGGACTGCTGGCGGGGTATTACGAAGGCTGGTGGGATCGCATTATCATGCGCATCTGCGATGTGCTGTTCGCCTTCCCAGGTATTTTGCTGGCGATTGCGGTGGTAGCGATAATGGGCAACGGCATGGCAAATGTGATCATCGCCGTGGCGGTGTTTTCCATCCCGGCGTTTGCGCGTCTGGTGCGCGGCAATACGTTGGTGCTCAAGCAGCAGACGTTTATCGAGTCGGCGCGCAGCATCGGTGCCAGCGACGCGACCATTCTCTTCAACCACATTTTGCCCGGCACCGTGTCATCCATTGTGGTCTACTTCACGATGCGAATTGGCGTGTCGATTATCTCGGCGGCGAGTCTGTCTTTCCTGGGGTTGGGCGCACAGCCCCCGACGCCGGAATGGGGTGCAATGCTGAATGAAGCGAGGGCCGATATGGTCATTGCGCCCCACGTTGCGCTCTTCCCGAGCATGGCCATTTTCCTCACGGTGCTGGCGTTTAACCTGCTGGGCGATGGACTGCGTGATGCGCTGGACCCCCGAATCAAAGGCTAAGCGCAGGGAGGCTTTTCCCTGTGCCAGAAAAAGCATCAGCACGGAATTTTTAACATTGTAAAAGATGTTAACCGGTTACCATTTATTGATCTCAGGCAGTGATCTGTACAAAAAATGAACTTATGCTTTCTTTGCACAATGGCTGATTAGGGAGGGAATAGCATGTCCGTTGACAGACTGAAACGCGATCTGCTGAACAAGCTGATCAATGCCCGAATTGACCTTGCAGCTTATCTGCAGTTAAGGGTGGCAAAAGGGTATATGTCAGTCAGCGAAAGCGACCATCTGCGCGAAAATTGTTTTGAACTGTGCGCCTACATGCGTAAACAAGCGCCAATCCTGAGGGATCACTACGATGCGGATGAGCAACGCATCCTCTGTCGCGCGGCAGACGCGCTTTCTAAAGCCGCCGTCTGTTTGATGACCGGGCACCATGATTGCCCAACGTTTGTAGCCGTCAGCGCAGATAAGCTTGAACACTGCCTGACAACACTCACTCTCTGCATTATGTGCCTGAAAGAGCACACTCCGCTCCAACAGCACTGAGCCACGGGGGAGGCAACTCCCCCTTCTGATTAAGCTTTTGTAAAAACGCTAACGCGCCTGCGCTGCCTGGCTAATCTTTATGCCATACGTCGAAAAGGAGTGCGTTATGCGTCGATCTTCGCTTATTTCTTTGTCTTTCTTATTGATATCCACGTCGCTGATGGCTGCGCCCGCAGCGGTTAAGGTCGATATTCTCCAGACAAAATTGGATCACCCCTGGTCGCTGGCTTTTTTACCCAATAATCAGGGAATGCTGATCACGCTAAAAGGCGGACAGCTTAAGCACTGGCAGGCGGGTAAAGGGCTATCCGATCCGATTGTGGGTATTCCAAAAGTGTGGGACAGCGGGCAGGGTGGGCTTTTCGACGTTGTTCTCGCACCCGATTTTGAACAATCTCGCCGCATCTGGCTGAGCTATGCTGAAGTCGGAAATGACGGCAAAGCGGGTACGGCGGTGGGCTATGGCCGTCTTAGCGATGACCTGTCGCGCATAGAATCCTTCCAGGTGGTGTTCCGCCAGATGCCAAAACTGTCCACCGGCAACCACTTCGGTGGGCGATTGGTGTTTGATGGTAAGGGCTATCTGTTTATCGGCTTGGGGGAAAACAACCAGCGTCCGACGGCGCAGGATCTGGATAAACTGCAGGGCAAAGTGGTGCGTCTGACCGATCAGGGTAAAGTGCCAGCCGACAACCCGTTTGTTGATAAAGCCGGTGCGCGGCCGGAAATCTGGTCCTACGGCATTCGTAATCCGCAGGGGATGGCGATGAATCCCTGGAGCGATGCGCTGTGGCTGAATGAACACGGCCCGCGCGGCGGCGATGAAATTAATATCCCGGAAAAAGGCAAAAATTACGGCTGGCCGCTGGCGACACACGGCATCAACTACAGCGGCCTGAAGATCCCGGAAGCGACAGGCGAGCACCACGACGGCACCGAGCCGCCGCTGTTTGTCTGGAAGAAATCGCCGGCAGTCAGTGGGATGGCGTTCTACAACAGCGAGGTGTTCCCGCAGTGGAAAAACAAGCTGTTTATCGGCGCGCTGAAAGAGAAAGACGTGATCGTGCTGAGCGTGAACGGCGACAAGGTGACGGAAGACGGCAGGATTCTGGGCGATAAAGGCTCGCGTATCCGCGATGTCCGCGTTGGCCCGGATGGATATTTATATGTCCTGACAGATGAATCAGACGGGCAACTGTGGAAAGTCAGCCCGTCCAAACAGTGATTAGCTGACGGGTATCATCACCACATTCTGATACGCCGGGCGCTCGCTGAGCTGTTTCAGCCAGCGCTCGAGATTCGGGCGCGGCGCCCAGGTCAGGCCAATCTGGGTCAGGTTCCAGACGAACGGTGCCACCGCAATATCACCCACGCCGAAGTTTTCCCCGGAGAACCACGGTTTGTCGGCCAGTTCAGCATCCATCATCGCGAAAAGCGTTTCGCAGGTGGCTTGTGCCGCGTGAATAGCGGGATAATCGCGGTCGGATTCAGCCGTTCTGACCAGCCCCATCAGGATCACACGGTGGACAGGCGAGAACGTCTGGTTCGCCCAGTCCATCCATTTTTCACCCTGAGCACGCTGCGCGGGGGCGTCGACCCACAGGCGATTTTGACCGTACTGGGCCGCCAGGTAACGCACGATCGCATTAGATTCCCACAGCGTTAAATCCGTTTCATCGTCACGTAACAGCGGCACCAGGCCATTCGGATTCATCGCCAGATACTCGGCGTCTTTATTCACGCCAAACTGCAAACCGGCCATCACCAGGTTAAACGGTAAATCCAGCTCTTCCAGCGTCCAGAGGACTTTCTTGACGTTAGTCGAATTGTTCCTGCCCCACAGCGTAATCATACTGACTCCTGAAATCATCAAACCATCGGTTTTGTGAATGAAATCTAACGAATTCCATGGTGAGATAAACCCAACAATTACGCAACAGGTGACAAAAAAATCGTCTCTATCAAAGCGTATCTGAATGTTATTGCGTAAACTTTAAAAACTTTACCTCGTTTAGGTTTCTTTGAACGCATTTGTGCGCTATTACTCATCGCTTCTTGCGACACGGTGATGTGACGTGATTTTTAGAATGGACACTCGGGTGGCATTTATGACGCAACTAACTTCTTCTCTGCGCGGCCTGGCAGCAGGCTCTGCGCTACTATTTTTGTTCTCTCCAACACTGTATGCAGCTGAACAAGCCGCGCCTGAAGCGCCTCCGGTTGACGCTCGCGCGTGGATTTTGATGGATTACGCCAGCGGTAAAGTGCTGGCGGAAGGCAACGCGGACGAACAGCTCGATCCGGCGAGTTTGACCAAAATCATGACCAGCTATGTGGTGGGCCAGGCGCTAAAAGCAGGCAAAATCAAGCTCGACGATATGGTCACCATCGGCAAAGATGCCTGGGCCACCGGCAACCCGGCGCTGCGCGGATCGTCCGTTATGTTCCTGAAACCGGGCGATCAGGTGTCCGTTTCCGATCTGAATAAAGGCGTAATCATTCAGTCAGGCAATGATGCCTGCATCGCGCTGGCCGATTATGTGGCGGGCAGTCAGGATTCATTCATTGGCTTGATGAATGGTTACGCGCAAAGACTGGGCCTGACCAAAACCACGTTCAAAACCGTTCACGGTTTGGATGCGCCAGGGCAATTCAGTACCGCGCGTGATATGGCGTTGCTCGGCAAGGCGCTGATTCACGATGTGCCAGAAGAGTACGCCATTCACAAAGAGAAAGAGTTTACCTTCAACAAGATTCGTCAGCCGAACCGCAACCGCCTGTTGTGGAGCAGCAACGTAAACGTGGACGGTATGAAAACCGGCACCACGGCGGGGGCGGGTTATAACCTTGTGGCCTCGGCAACGCAGGGCGATATGCGCCTGATCTCCGTGGTGCTGGGGACTAAAACGGATCGTATCCGCTTCAACGAATCAGAAAAACTGCTGACCTGGGGCTTCCGCTTCTTCGAAACCGTCACGCCGATCAAGCCGGATGCGACGTTTATCAGCCAGCGCGTGTGGTTTGGCGATAAGAGTGAAGTCAATCTGGGCGCGGGTGAAGCCGGTTCAGTGACCATTCCGCGCGGACAGCTGAAAAACCTGAAAGCCAGCTACACCTTGACGGACCCGCAGCTTACCGCACCGCTGAAAAAGGGCCAGGTGGTCGGGACAATCGACTTCCAGCTAAACGGTAAATCCATCGAGCAGCGTCCGCTGATTGTGATGCAAGCGGTGGAAGAGGGCGGCTTCATTAGCCGGATGTGGGATTTCGTCCTGATGAAATTCCACCAGTGGTTCGGGAGCTGGTTCTCCTAGATAAATGCAAAACGGCAACCTTCGGGTTGCCGTTTTAGTATTTGCGCTTTCTCCAACAGTGAGAGCTGGGATGCGGGTATCAGCCTAATAGATCAGCTTAATTTGATGCTCTTTTGCATGGTCTACCAGGTCATCATCCGGGCGGCAGTCGCTGACAATCGCATCAAACCGCGACAGTTCGCCCATTCTTGCCGAGCGCACTTTCCCGAACTTACTGTGATCCACCACCAGCACATGATACTGCGCGGCATTCATCGCCCAATGCTTCACCGTCAGCTCTTCGAGATTAAAACAGGTTGCACCCTGGCGTACGCTCACGCCCGCCGCCGAATAAAAGGCGATTTCCGGACACAGGTTGCTAAGCGTATCCTGCAGATTCAGCGGCTTGAAAATCGCGTTGCTGGCGTGGAATTCCCCGCCACAAAGAATCACCCGGCACTCGGGCTTTTCCTGTAAGGCCAGAAAAGTGTTTAGCGAATAACAGACGCCGGTAAACGGCAGTTCATTATCGATGGCTTCGATAATCCAGGGCGTGGTGGTACCACAATCAAAAAACAAGGTTTGATGCGGCTGGACTAACGACGCGGCCTGACGCGCGGCTTTGCGTTTTTCTTCGACCAGACGGGTTTTTTGATCGTTAATCAGATAGTGGCTACCGCTGCGAGGTTCGAGAACGATATACCCGCCGAGCAGCACCACGGGGGCACTTTCGCTGTTCAGATCGCGACGAATGGTCATCTCAGAGACGCCAAGCAACGTCGCGGCTTCTTTGAGATGCAGCTTATCGCTGCGCTTCAGCGCCTGCAGTAGCTGGGCAATGCGGTCGTCGCGTCGTGTTTCCATAGGTCCTCAGGATCAAAAGTGAACCCCGCAACGCGGGGGCTCAAGTGTAACCTGTCGCACCGGGATTAGTCACGTACCCAGCCTTTGCGGATAGGCAGGGCAAAGCAGATGCGGTAGACCTGCTGGAGTCCGCGATAGAGCTGAGGACCAAAAAGCTTCCAGAGGATTTGCGCACTCAGGCAGCCAATCATACCCACCAGCAGACCGCCGAGCATATCCAGCGGCCAGTGAACGCCCAGATAGATGCGTGACCAGGCGATCGCGATCGCGATGCCCATCAGTACCACGCCAGACCAGACGCGATGCCAGAACAGGAAAGCCAGCGCGAAGGTGAAGATCACCGTGCCGTGATCGCTTGGGAAAGAATCATCCGCCGAATGATGCAGGAAATTGGAGCCAATATGGTCGACAAACGGCCGATCGTGCGGGAACAGATGTCCCAGCATCCACGATGCCGTCATGCTGACAGCAAGTGCCATGGCGACTTTTATCACCAGTTGACGCTGCGCGCTGACCTGTTTACGCGGCCCCCATAGCCAGAGGATCACCACCAGCGCCGGGACAATGTTAATCAGATCTTTGGCGATAAATTTGGCGAAGACAATCATCCACTCTGGCGAGGCCGGGGTGGCATTAATCAGATAAAACAGGCCTAAATTAAGATTCTCTAGCATTCCATCATCACTCTTTTGCAAACCAGGCTGAAACAAGGCCATAAGCCAAAACCTGAGAAAACCATACCCACCAACCTGCCCACAGGTTGTGAGAGAAAAAATGCGCGCCGCGCATTACCTGGCCATAGCCCATCAATAGCCCAGAGATCACGCCGAGTGCGACAAAACCCCAGGCCAGACGTGGACGCTCGCGCCAGAACGCAAAAAACAGTCCCATCACCATAAAGCCGCTGGACGCGTGCCCGCCGGGGAAACAACGGCCGGGGCCGCTATCAACCGGCGCACTGCCGAACAGGGGATACGAAACAGCCTTACCGCCGTACTCCACCAGATCCCATGGGCAGCTGTGATGGCTCATGCTTTTCAGGACGCCGACGACCAGGGTGCCGAGCCCCATCAATAACGCGCCCGTCACCAGCGGCGCGTTGCGACGATACGCGCCGTAAATCAGCGCGACGGCAGCCAACGCAATGGCGATGAACTTTGCCAGCCGGTGATTGAGTAAATCGAGCAAGTGGTTCTGTTGCAGCGGAAAACGGTGCGTTGCCGCGTCAAACCAAAAGCCCGTTATCCAGCGGTCCAGCATTTCGTCGCGCGAAAGCCAGGTAAACAGCACCGCCAGAACCCCTAGCGCCAAAAGCTGATAACCATAAAAGCGTGCCGGCAGACGGTAAAGCGGTTTTGTCTTAGTTGTCTGTGACTTAGATAATTCTGATGCGACAGGTAATGGGGCCATGATGACATTCGATGACGGGAAATAGGGTTATCATAGGGGGGGCAACTTAAGGAAACCTTAAACGACAGCGATATGTGCTGTATTTCTGTTTATCTTCAATAATTCACTATCTCGATACCGGCCAATTCATTAAAATCATCGCGATTTTTCATCATAAAGAGACCGCATGTTAAACCGTTCTTCTTCTTCCGGTCATCGTCTGGGTCGTCAGGCGTTACTGTTCCCGCTGTGTCTGGTGCTTTACGAATTCTCGACCTATATCGCTAACGATATGATCCAGCCCGGTATGCTGGCGGTGGTCGCGCAATATAACGCTGGAATCGAGTGGGTACCCACATCGATGACCGCCTATCTGGCGGGGGGCATGTTTTTGCAGTGGTTGCTGGGACCGCTGTCGGACCGTATTGGCCGCCGTCCGGTGATGCTGACGGGTGTGGTGTGGTTTATCGTCACCTGCCTCGCCATTTTGCTGGCGCAAACGATCGAACAATTCATGGTGCTGCGCTTTTTGCAGGGCGTGAGCCTCTGCTTTATCGGTGCCGTGGGGTATGCCGCCATCCAGGAGTCATTTGAAGAGGCGGTGTGCATCAAAATTACCGCGTTGATGGCGAACGTGGCGCTGATAGCACCGCTACTCGGCCCGCTGGTGGGCGCGGCCTGGGTACACGTAGCGCCTTGGGAAGGGATGTTTATCCTTTTCGCGCTGTTAGCGGCGATTTCCTGGTACGGCCTGCATCGCGCAATGCCAGAAACCGCAACCCGACTGGGCGAAAAATTGTCGCTCAAAGAGTTAGGCCGCGATTATAAAGAAGTATTGAAAAACGTCCGCTTCGTGGCGGGCGCGCTGGCAACCGGATTTGTCAGCCTGCCGCTGCTGGCATGGATTGCGCAGTCGCCGGTGATTATTATCAGCGGTGAGAAACTCAGCAGCTATGAATATGGCCTGTTGCAGGTGCCGATTTTTGGCGCGCTCATTATCGGTAATCTGGTGCTTGCCCGTCTGACGTCACGCCGCTCCGTGCGCTCGCTGATCATTCTGGGCGGCTGGCCGATTGCAGGCGGTTTGATTCTCGCCGCCGTCGCCACGGTGGTCTCTTCACATGCTTATTTGTGGATGACCGCTGGCCTGAGTATTTATGCGTTTGGGATTGGGCTTGCCAACGCAGGCCTGGTGCGCCTGACGCTGTTTGCCAGCGAGATGAGTAAAGGAACGGTGTCGGCCGCGATGGGCATGCTGCAGATGCTGATTTTTACCGTCGGGATCGAAGTCAGCAAACATGCTTACATTATTGGCGGTAACGGCCTGTTCAGTCTGTTTAATCTGGCGAACGGCGTACTGTGGGTGGGGCTGATGGTGATATTCTTGAAAAATAAACGCGTCGGCAATGCGTTACAGCCGTAACAGTGTGAACAGCCCGGCCAGCGCAGCAACGCGACCGGGCTAAGCCTTTAGTTAAACGGCGCTTCTTTGGTTAACACTTTCTCGATGACGTCCAGCACGCCTTCGTCATTATTGTGCGGTGCCTCAAAACGCGCGACGGCTTTGATATGCGCTTTGGCATTCGCCATCGCAAAGCTAAAGCCAGACTGACGCAGCATTTCGACGTCGTTGCCGCTGTCACCGAAGGCCACCACTTCGTTGTCCTCAATGCCCCAACGCTTCTGCAAAATACGCAAACCGTTCGCTTTGTGCACACCCGGAATTATCAAATCGATATTGCCGTGCCCGGTCGTGACCGGCACCATAATATCGCTGAGTTCCGCATGAATCATGGCCTGAATGCGTGGGATTTCACTGTCCGTCAGGTTCAGCCCAAACTTAAAAAAGATGTCGTTCAGATTATCGAAATTCTCGACCATTTCGAGACGGTGGTAATATTTCGCCGCCATCTCTTTGAGGGAATCGTCATACGATTTCAGGGTATAAGCGCTGTTTTTCCCGCAGGCGATGACTTCCACTTCGGGCAGTGAACAGAGAAAGCGCGCGACGGTATCAAACTGCGTTTTGGTCAGCTCGCCGTTGAACACATCTTCACGGGCATTCACCACCCAGCCGCCATTTTCCGCGACAAAGGCAATTTCATGCGCAATGTCGGGGAAGAAAGAGATCAGCTGATAATATTGATTCCCGCTGGCAACCACGAAGCGAATACCTTGCTGTTTCATGCGTTCATATTGCGCCAGAAAGCGTTCACGATTGTAAGTTTTGGCGTCGCTTAAAAAGGTGCCATCCATGTCGACTGCGATTAACTTAACGCTCATATCCCTTCTCCATAGCTGAGTCTTGCGAATCCGGTTTGGCGACCGCTTTGGCCACCAGCGCGGCAACGATCACTAACGCTAACACCACCAGCATGGCGCTGCGCAACCCGTAATGTTCACCGAGGAAACCGAGCAGCGGCGGACCGACCAGGAAGGCCAAATAGCCCGTCGTCGCCACCACGCTGACACGTGTCGGCGCATCCGGGCCAGTGTCGCTGGCAGCGGAAATAGTCAGCGGGAATCCAAGCGATGCGCCTGCGCCCCATAAAATTACCGATACGCCTGCTATCCAGTCCACGTCAACAAAGATAATCAACGCGATGCCTAGCGCACCCATTAATGCACTCGCGCGAACCACGGCCACGCGGCTGTAGCGATCGATAAACCAGCCGCCGGTAAAGCGCCCGACGGTCATACCGAGGGTGAATCCAGCGTAAATAAGCGAGCCGGAGGTCGGGCTAAAGCCATGACCGTCGACCATCAATAGCGGGAGCCAGTCGTTAGCGGAGCCTTCGGCAAAGGCCATCGCCAGAACCACGACACCAATCAGCATCAACTGCCTGTCGCGATAAAACGGCAAACCTTTCACCACCGATTTTTGCTCTTCCGCGGTATTTTTACCGGTGCCATCAGGTATCGCGGTGATCCCAGTGAGAATAGGGATAATGCAGACCAATGCCGCCAGTAGAATATGTAAGTTCGCCGCGACGCCGAACGCCGTCAGCGCCATACCCACGCCTGCGCCTGCCAGCGTGCCGAGGCTATAAAAGCCATGCATCATTGGCAGCACGGTTTTATCCATTTCGCGTTCAACGGCGGCACCTTCAACGTTAATCGCCACTTCTGCCGCGCCAAAACTGCCACCAAATACCGTCAGGCCGAGGGCAAACATCAGCGGCGAGGCAAACCATAGCGCTACGCTCAGAAACACCATTCCCAGTACCGCGCAGCACATGGTGGTGCGGATGACGGTGCGTGTACCAAAGCGCTTAACCAGCCACGCAGAGCAGAGAATGCCGCTCATTGAACCAATCGACAGGCCAAACAGCACGATGCCCATTTCTGCGGTCGATACCGTCAAAATGTCGCGAATTGCGGGCGTGCGCGTGGCCCAGGATGCCATCAGCAATCCAGGAATAAAGAAGAACATAAAGAGCGCCCACATGCGTCGCTGCAGGGCCTTGCGTGGAGAGGTTAAGGTCATTCGAATCACACCAGAAGCATAACAATAGCGACAACACTAGCAAGTTTGTGTACATTTGTACACAAACGGAAAGAGGAATTTATGAGCAGACGACCGAACGATCCACAGCGCCGGGAAAGAATTCTTCAGGCTACTCTGGAGACCATTGCAGAGCATGGGATAGATGCCGTCACGCACCGTAAAATCGCCACCTGTGCGGGGGTGCCGCTAGGGTCGATGACCTATTATTTCGACGGTATGGATTCACTGCTGGAAGAGGCGTTCACGCGTTTTACCTGTCATATGTCACAGCAATATTGCGACTTTTTTGCGGGCGTCACCGGGCCGGAAATGGCCTGTGAATCCATTACCACGCTGATCCACAGTTCTGAAGTGACCACGCCACCTAATATGGAGCTAATGTATCAACTTTACGCGCTGATGAGCCGCAAGCCTGCGTTGAAAAAGGTGATGCAGGACTGGATGCAAACCAGTCAGTCGACGCTTGAGCAGTGGTTTGATCCGGTGACTGCACGTGCCCTGGATGCCTTTATCGAAGGGATGACGCTGCATTTTGTGACGGACAGGCAGCCGCTCTCGCGAGACGATATTCGACGGATGGTGGGACGGATTGCTGGTGAGCATTGCTGAAAGAGATACGAGGATGTGATTGCTTATTGCTTCCTGATTCTGTTAGGCATTCGTCACGCTTTTCAGGCTTTATCTCTCTGGAGTGCCCTTTAAAACCAGATATTTTTTACATTGATATGAATATAAGTGATTGCTTTTAATTATATAAATAACTGTAAGACGTAGGCGCTCAAATATCCGCTCGGATTGAGTTTCAGGTCAGATATGAAATTTTTGGTTTACTGATGATAACCAGCAGCGGCTGGAGAAAGTAAGTATCGATGTGGTTGTGAATGGAGAGGCTATGAATTTCAGGCAACAAAAAACCCATTTATGTAAACGGGTTGGTAAAAACAATGACTTGCAAGATAATCAATAAGTTAGGTTAGTGGTAAGGAGTGGCGATTACGGGGTAATGCCAACCGCTGCCGCCACTTTGTCGCCACTTTAATTCATTCACGCCATGCTCTTTCACTTCTGTTGCTTAACTACATTCTCCGTCACAAGCATCTCCAAAAGAGAACCTGCCTAATACTGCTTCTGGCTGCTAGGATTTTGCGGATCACTTCTGGATATTAGGCATATGAGTAAAAGTGGCGGGACTACCGTCATGTGCAAGGAGTGGACTTTAAAAATGCCTATTTTTATTAATCATTTGTAAGAAAGTCAGGGGGCTACTGTCATCTTAAAACATCCCACACTATGTATAACGTTGCGAATACGAAAAGGATACTAAAAAAGTAAGGCCAAAATTTAAGTATGATCCATCCGATACCGCACACCAGGCCAACACCAAGAACCATTTCTATTAAGGGATTGATCCACATAACAACCTCTATTAATTGCCTTACAAGCTTGTTATGAATGATTGCTTAAAGTTAGTCTAACCGCACTTATTTCCCCTACCTAGCAAGGAGCCTGTTATTAGCTTCGTTAGGTGCTGTTGGCATCGTTGCTAACGGATTGAAGCGAACGGCTGTTTCTAGATGGTCAGAGGCCAAGTGGGCATAGCGCATGGTCATTTTGATATCGTGATGCCCCAGGATTTTCTGAAGCGCAAGAATGTTTCCGCCCGACATCATAAAGTGTGCCGCAAATGTATGGCGCAGGACGTGGGTAAGCTGTCCGCGTGGAAGGACGATGGAAGTTTTGTCCATTACCGACAAAAACTGGAAGTAGCAGTCAGTAAAGAACTTGAAACCGTCTAGGGCAGTTATTTCCTCGTACAGCTCTTTGCTGATCGGGATACTCCTATTCTTCTTGCCTTTGGTTCTGACGAAAGTAATCCGGTATTTGGTGACCTGGGAGCGCGTGAGGTTTACAGCTTCCCGCCAGCGCGCACCTGTGCTCAGGCAGATTTTAACAACAAGAGCGAGAAGGGGACTTTGGCGATTACAGTCGTATAAAAGCTCGGTGATCTGTTCATGCGTCAGCCAGGCCATTTCCTTTTCAGCAATGGTGAACTTGCGCATATTCTCCAGGGGGTTCGGTGCTGCCCATTCTCCGAGTCGGGCCAGCTCGCTAAAAACGCCACTCAGATAGCTTTGCTCGAGGTTGATTGTTACCGGGCTGGCACCTTTCTTCCACTTCTCACTGAAATAGATTTCACCCGTCAGGCGTTTGTCCCGGTAATGCGCGAACAATTTCGAGCTGAGATCAGTAGCATTTGGGTTTCCGAGTGCATCGACCATCAGGACAAGTTTATCGTAAACATGCTCGCCAGCGGTCAGGGATTTGCCATGCAGTTTGAACCAGAGTTCAACAACGTCTTTCAGAGTTCGACGGTCTACCGATTCACCCAGCCAGGGCTTAGCCTCCGCCTCATCCATCGTGTGACGCTCAAAGGCCAGTGCTTCTCCTTTGGTGGCGAACTGCTTACGCACGCGGCGCCCAGCACGTCCGGCGGGGTAGCATTCGCAAATCCATTTTCCTGTGTCGAGTTTTCGTACTGCCATAAAAAAGCCCTCATGTCTGAGGGCTAAATTTAACTGTATGTTTGAACAGTGGTCAATGTATGTTTTGAAAATAATAAACTTATCTATTGCATCAAAAATGCTTTTATTGCTTGTTTGAAAATTAAGCTTGGCTCACTAAATCCACTAGCATCTTTTAGAAATTGATAGTCGCTAATATCTACCCATTCTTTTTTTATTTCTTGATTGGGGGGATTAAGGGGGGATATTATCGAGATATGTTTATAGGTTATCCCAAACAATGCACGTTCAAAGTTATGAACTTTGTATTTATCAGCGCCGTAATCAAATTTAGTAACACCAAATACATTAACTAATGGTTCAGGAGCTATATTATCGTCAAGATATGACAAAGCAATATCTCTACCAAAGCAATAAAGAATCACAGCTAAGGTTCTATAAAAGCAATAACCTATTTGTTTTTCTTTGCTAATCCCATTGCCAGTAAATAATTGATATATCTCAACATACCTAGCTAACGTTTCTACCTCGCGCAATGAAATTCTTTTACATTTAATAAACTGTTCAAAAAAAGCACCACATCTTTCATTAGCTAATATTAAACTTTCGGATTGGCTACAAATTTTTTGCCAGTGATACACAGATGTCAGAACGTCGTCATGACCATTTACTTTAAAGGTTATAGGTAAACTAAATGTAAATCTTACAAATTTATCAAGGTATTGCTCTGAGTTAACAGATGAACCATAAATGTGATTTATTGATGCTTTTAATTGTGAGGTATTTGCCACTAATAGGAAGTTGAGATTAGAAACATCGAATACATGTTTTATATTTTCAATTATAGAAAGCGCAAAGCTTGGTTTACATCTATCCAGCTCATCTACAATGATGGTTATTTTTTTATCTGAAGTAAGTTCGGACAATACCTGCTTGAGTGCAAATATGTTTTTTTGTGCTTCAATATGATCGTCCAATAATGCTTCTACTGTTCCGTCTATGGCTGAATTGGCAGCATCCTTGATTGCATCTTCCAACCCTTCAGCGATGTCACTAGCGTTCTGCTTTAATATCCAACCAGTTCCTGCTTTGAACACAGTTTTAAGTCCAAATCTGATTGCTGGAAGAGCTTTTGAAATCAATTCTTTTTTATCATCATTTGGAAATAAAGTTACTATTGCAGCCATGATAGTGAGTATTGGAGCATCATTATGATCTTCAGCGAATGCATCAATATATATTACTTTGTGAGTGTCATTTTTGTTGTTAATTAACGTTGCTAATTTTTTAGAAAATTCAGTTTTACCTGTTCCCCAACCACCATCAATTACAATAGGGGATATGTTTATTGGTGATTCCAGTAATGTTACTATTTTTTCAGCTATGATCTTTCTGTTATACTCGTCTCGAGTGTCAAAATTTAATTCTAATTCTAATTCTAATTCTAATTCTAATTCTTGGCTCATTTTTAATCCCTTAATTTTTTGAGCATGTTTTCTTTGATTTACTTATGGTTCCATCATTACACACAAACTTCCCATCAGATGAGCAATGTGAAACACCACCTTTTTTTCCTGAACATGGATAATTCTTTGCAAAACTAGTAATAGGTATAATTACACACAAGAAAATAAGTAGGCTTTTTATTGTTCTGAATAACATATTTATCTCCTTGTAAATTAATTTACATAATTCACTATTGTGCTTCTAATTTTTCCGATGATATCAATTTCATCTATTTTGCATTCAAAGGAACTGCTGCCACCCTCGACATTTAGACGGTGTCCTGGCAGCCGAGTCAGTTTCCTGATAGCAACTTCGCCGTCGATACCTACGATCCACTTACCATCACGCACGTCTCCATAATCCCTATCGCAGATAAACTCTGATGTGCCATCGATCACAACAAAAGGTTTTTTCAGTTTTTCAGGTAAAAAGTTGTTATCGAAAACGTAGAAGCCATCAGGGAGTAGTTTTCCGCTAGATAAAATATTCCTTTCAACCTCTTTCGTGTTTTCTTTATGTGAACTTTTCTGTGAGCCTTGCCCAGTTGTGAGCCAGTTTAGCGATGTACCAGTCTCAAGTGCACATTGAATAACCCATTCCGCAGGGAATGAATCACGCATGTAGCGTGTTGCAAGGGTGCTTTTCGAAATCCCCAAATGGTCGCACAAAGCTTGTCTTGTCTTGAAACCATAGGCTTCTACCATACGCTCTATGGCACCACGACCGCCTTTTTCCAGATTCATGGTCACTCCAAGTGAACTTTTATCTTGACGATTTCATGATGTGATCGTATGTTTGTTGTGTTCACAAAATACAAACGATCAGTATTCATCCTGATTAATCATTGCTAAACGAGGAATGTTGCATCATGAGACCTAACATTTCAATCACTCTCATCACCCCCCATGTCACTATCGAAAGATATAGTGAACTCACTGGGTTATCTATCGACACCATCAACGACATGCTTGCAGATGGGCGGTTGCTTCGTCATCGCCTACGCAAGGACAAAAAGCGTGAAAAAGTGATGATTAACATTGCTGCGATGACGGTCGATGCCCTGTCTGATTGCAACGTGACTATCAACTAGTTCCATTTTGAGACTTCACGGAGCAACTGACTATGTTTGACTATCGCATATCAAAACATCCCCATTTCAATGAAGCCTGCCGGACCTTCGCGCTGCGCCACAATATGGCGAAGCTGGCAGAACGTGTAGGTATGAACGTTCAAACCCTGCGCAATAAGCTCAACCCTGAACAACCGCATCAGCTCACTGCGCCAGATATCTGGCTGCTGACCGATCTCACCGAAGACTCAACGTTGGTTGATGGATTTCTGGCGCAGATCCATTGCCTGCCATGTGTACCAACCAATGAAGTAGCACGGGAGAAAATGCCTCAGTACGTCCTGAAAGCCACCTCTGAGATCGGTCGTGTCGCCGCTTGCGCAATATCTGGCGTTCAGATGAATGCGACTACTCGCCGTCAGGTTGTCGAAAGCGTCAACTCCGTTACTCGGCTGATGGCACTTACCGCGATTTCACTGCAGGCGCGGCTACAGGCTAACCCTGCAATGGCAAGTGTCGTCGATACCGTAACGGGCCTTGGCTCATCATTCGGTCTGAGCTGAGGTGTTTATGTTGAGAAACGAACCTTCATTTGCGTCGCTTCTCGTTAAGCAAAGCCCGGCAATGCACTGCGGCCACGGCTGGATTATCGGGAAGGATGGTAAGCGCTGGCATCCGTGCCGCTCGCAGGATGCGCTTTTGGCTGACCTGTCCACTATAAAACAGGGGAAACCATGGCTATTGAAGGCCCTGCGGCGACTGTTCCACTGAGTACCGGTCAGCGTCTGAATGGACTGAACCATATCGCGGAGCTGAGAGCAAAGGTATTTGGCCTGAATATTGAGCGCGAACTGGAACGGTTTATTCATGATATGCGCGATCTCCGCGACATAAATCATAGACAGAATGAGAGGGCATTAGCCGCCATATTCTTCATGGCAAAAATTCCGGCAGAACGTCACAGCGTCAATATTAATGAGCTGACCACTGACGAAACGCGGGAGCTGATTAAAGCAATGAATCATTTTCGGGCAGTGGTGAGCTTATTTCCCAAACGGCTAACCATGCCGAATTAACTCAAAACAGAAATTAATGGCGTAAACCCGCCGGGCATTCTTTTGCCCAAATTCAGGAGAATTGATTATGCGAAATAGTGAAACCCTTACCACCAAAATCGGACCAGATGATGCCGGTTTGTTCCAGTTGTTTAACGAGACTCGCCTGGATGAGCGTAAAAACTGCGCCTTTGCCGTTTCCATCCGCATGGAGGCACTGGCAATCCACATCCTTAAAGAGGGAATGAACGGACTGGAAGCGGCAGAACTACTGCGCCGTGAAGTTGCCCGTTATGAAGCTGAATCACGCGGGGACTGGCACTGATGGCTGATTCCATGGATCTCGTACAGCAGCGCGTCGAAGAAAACCTGCAGCGCCATATTCAGAACGCCCGTGCCAGAAAACCAGGCACTGCTCGCGTTCTTTGCATCGACTGTGACGCGCCAATTCCAACTGCTCGCAGACAAGCTATCCCTGGCGTGCAGTGCTGCGTGACGTGTCAGGAAATTGCTGAGCTGAAAGGGAAGCACTACACCCGAGGGGCGCTGTGAGCTTCGGAGCCTGTCAGTGATGCCTGAATTAACAAAAGATAAAGGCGGCCCGACTGAGGCCGCCGGTGTTTTCCCATGGAATGCCCCAAAAAAAGCAGTAAACCCCTATTTGGACCCGGCGGAAGTTGCGCCGGTGTCTGCGCTTTTAAAACTGATCACTCTCTACGCTGCGGATAACGAGCAGGAACAACTGCACCGCGAGGCCATGAGTGATGAGGTCTGGGAACGCTATTTCTTCAATGAATCTCGCGATCCTGTTCAGCGTGAAATGGAACAGGACCAGCTCATCAGCCGCGCCAAAATGGCGCGCGAGCAGCAGCTCTTTAATCCCGACTTAGTCATTCTGGCTAACGTCAACGCCGAACCCGCCCACGTCAGTAAACCTCTGCTGGAAAGGATTAAGTTCTTCCAGGGGCTGGGGAGGCCGAAAGCATATTCCCGCTATCTGCGCGAAACCATCAAGCCGTGTCTTGAGCGACTGAACCGTGTACGTGAAAGTCAGGTGTCTGCCTCGTTCCGGTTTATGGCGAGTCATGAAGGGCTGGAGGGGCTGCTGGTTTTGCCTGAGATGAGTCAGGAGCAGGTCAAGCGCCTGTCCACGCTGGTTTCGGCGCATATGAGTATGTGTCTAGATGCTGCCTGCAGCGATCTGTTTGTGACTGATGACGTGAAGCCTGAGCAAATCCGCCAGTCATGGGAAAAAGTAGCGGCAGAGGCTATGCGTCTTGATGTCATTCCGCCTGCCTTTGAACAGCTGCGCCGCAAGAAACGCCGCCGCAAGCCCGTGCCCTATGACCTGATTCCGGGTTCGCTGGCGCGGATGCTGTGTGCCGACTGGTGGTATCGCAAACTGTGGCAGACGCGCTGCGAGTGGCGGGAGGAACAGCTGCGTGCCGTTTGCCTGGTCAACAAGAAAGCCTCCCCGTATGTCAGCTATGAAGCCGTGATCCACAAACGCGAGCAGCGCCGTAAATCGTTGGAGTTTTTCCAATCGCACGAGCTGGTGAATGCCGATGGTGACACGCTGGATATGGAAGACGTGGTGAACGCCAGCAGCAGCAACCCGGCGCACCGTCGTAATGAAATGATGGCCTGTGTGAAAGGTCTGGAGCTGATCGCCGAGATGCGCGGCGACTGTGCCGTGTTCTATACCATCACCTGCCCGTCGCGCTTCCACGCAACCCTCAACAATGGCAGGCCCAATCCGAAGTGGACTAACGAAACTGTGCGGCAGAGTAGTGACTACCTGGTTGATACCTTTGCCGCATTCCGCAAGGCCATGCATAAGGCCGGGCTGCGCTGGTATGGGGTGCGCGTTGCTGAGCCGCATCACGACGGCACCGTGCACTGGCATCTGCTGTGCTTTATGCGCAAAAAAGACCGCCGCACGCTCACTGCGCTGCTGCGTAAATTTGCCATTCGCGAGGATCGCACCGAGCTGGGCAACAACACCGGCCCGCGCTTCAAGTCTGAACTCATCAACCCGCGCAAAGGCACGCCGACCAGCTACATCGCCAAATACATCAGTAAGAACATCGACGGGCGTGGACTGGCAAAAGAGATCAGCAAAGAAACCGGCAAATCACTGCGCGACAGTGCCGAGCACGTCAGTGCCTGGGCATCCCTTCACCGCGTCCAGCAGTTCCGTTTCTTCGGCATTCCTGGGCGTCAGGCATACCGTGAACTGCGCCTGCTGGCCGGGCAGGCCTCGAGAGCGCAGGGTGACAAAAAAGCCGGTGCGCCGGTGCTGGAAAATCCGCGACTGGATGCCGTGCTGGCGGCCGCTGATGTGGGCTGTTTTGCGACCTACATCATGAAGCAGGGCGGCGTGCTGGTTCCCCGCAAAAATCACCTTATCAGAACGGCATACGAGCTTAACGACGAGCCGGGCACCTACGGCGATCACGGCATCCGAATCTATGGCATCTGGTCCCCGATTGTTGAGGGCCGGATCTGCACGCACGCGATGAAGTGGAAAATGGTTCGTAAAGCCATTGACGTTCAGGAGGCGGCAGCCGACCAGGGCGCTTGCGCCCCTTGGACTCGTGGCAATAACTGTCCCCCTGTTGAAAAAATGTACCAGACAGGGGGCGAATCATCAGGTAACGAAGAACCGGCAGCGCTGCCGGACTTCGAGAATATGAGTAAAAAGGAACTGCGTGAGCTTACGGCGAGGCTGCGGCTGGTAAAACCGAAGCGTCGGAAAGGGTACAAACAGGAAATTACGGAACACCAACGACTGCAGCTCGACGCAGAACTGCGGTCCAGAGGCTTTGACGCCAGCGAAACGGAAGTGGATCTCCTTCTGCGTGGTGGCAGCCTGCCATCTGGAGCCGGGTTGCGGCTGTTCTATCGGAACCAGCGACTACAGGAGGATGACAAATGGCGTCAGTGGTACTGAAAAAGTCACGATTGAGGTTATCTATTAATCAAAGGGTTAGCTGAGTAAAAAACCATTTCAGCTTTAAATACATATGTTGTACTGTATATATAAACAGTAATAAGGGGAGGGAGTTGTGAACGATTTGTTCATTGAGTCACTTGCATTGCAGCGGATAGAACTTATGGCCCGGCTGGTCGCCAGCTCAGATTGTAGCGATGACGACAAGGAGGTTGCGATCTCGTGGCTGTCGGAGCTGACGAGCGATCTGGTTACCAGGCTAAATGAATACGGAGTAAGGCAGGATGAAAGCACGCATTAGTGATTTTGCACCGTGGGAAACTCCCTCCCGTACGGCATTCAGCGGCATGACGATATTGTGCATGTCTATGGTGCATGGATTCGCATGATCCAAATAGGATCGCAACGGGTCGGGGCCGCCGGAACTGGCGCGCTCTCCGGCCCGTCATGCACCTGCATGAAAACCACTACACAAAGCGGGCAGGCGTGGCGGGGATACGAGCGCGCGCCAGCTCACTATTTTGGTTTAAGTATTTGAACTTTAACCATTGATAGTGGTAATAATCTGAGAAGGATAACAATAGAATAAAAGGTAACGTATTGTGAATATTAATTTTGATATTGTAATTAACAGCGATGATCATCAGGTCGATATGGACTACGGATTGAAGACTTTAGCTGGGACGTCAAGAGTTGTATCAACACTCGCTGAAGCAATTCTCAAACAAGAAGTTTCTGAAAGAAGAACAAGTGTAAATGATATTAGAACTCAGCTGAAACAAAGCTTTAAAAGCTCTTATGGGCAAAATTTTTGTATCGAAATTAATGATCCAGTACTTAAAAGAAAGTTAAAAAAGATGGGGAATGATGTTTTTTGTGAGGTGATGTCATATTTCATCTCAGAATCATTATTCCTTGAACCTAATAAGTTAAGTGCAAGTGCATTAGGAGTTGTTGCTGAATTGGAAAATGTTGAGGATAAACTCCTTGAAGTTCTTCGGCGCGCTCTGGTCGATATGCACAAAATAACTACTATGAGCAGTTTCAATGTAGAATTGAACCACAAACCTAGGGGGGATAAAACTCGAATCGCTATGCTAACCCCTAAAACAGCACAGCATATTACTGAAACTGAAGAAGGAAAGCGTGAATATCAAATTACTGTTATCTTTACCCGATTTAACTCAATGACAGGTAATGGCCGGTTAATAGTTCAAGGTGATGATCAGACGACAGCTTTTGGTTTAGCAAAAGGATTGAAATATGTTCCTTTAGACTTTAAGAAGAAAATCACTGAAAATCTTCATAGAAATAATGGGTTATCCAAAGATAAATGGGATTTTATCACCTTAACAGTACATGACTTGAAGTTAGGAAGCGGCGAAGTTGTTAAGTATTTTATTCATGAGATATCTTAGAATGAAAAAGATTATTTATTTTAGCCTGTTTTTTATAGTTGTCGTCATACTTGCGTATGTCTACAACTTCAATACTGGCAAAGGTTTGTCTAAAAGCACTGAGGTTTGGGCGCAATTCGGTGATTACTTGGGAGGGGTTGTAAACCCTATACTAACCTTCTTATCCATAGTGCTCTTGATAAGATCTGTTAATCTACAAAGAGAGGCTAATTCAAGTCTCATTGTAGAAAATAAACGTCAAGAACATCTTGATTACTTGAAGAATTTCGAAGCTAGATTTTATAACCTTATTGATGCTCAACGTACTGCCTTCGATAAATTTAGATTAAGTAAAGCGGATGGGAGTGAAGTTAAGGGAGGTGAGGCTGTAAATTATCTTGAAGAACTTATTTTTTCTAAGAAAAATGAAGGCTTTTCACGAATTGACATCGCTAATGATATTAGCGAATGTGACGTTTCAGAATCAATTCACTCTTCAGCGAGACGCTTTTATCTTTTGCTTAAGTTGATCGATGAAAAGTTATCGGGGCAAGAAAAAAAAGAATATTACGAAGTGTTGATTAATTTGACTGATTTCCCATTGGTAAGATTAATGGTTTTGACGTTGTGTCTTTATGATTGGGATATTATTAACTACATAGATTCCAGTGGAGTTCTTGCAAAGGATGAATTGATTGAATATAAATCGCATTTTGAAATTTAAAATTATTTTGAATGGTTGTTGTGGCAAAGATAAGAGATGTAATCTCTTATCTTTTTAAAGAGATTCTATTGCTCTAAAGAGTAATGCCTAAAAGTAATTATTGCATCACCTAACCATATATTAAGTTCTTCAAGTCTTTTTTGCAGAGGAATTAACTCATTCCGCACAAACACATTCGCCGCCTTCTCCACATCCCCAAACCCCCCAACATTACTCGGCATGATCCCCATCATCTGCGGCGGAACGCGGTGTGCTGCCATCATGTCATCCCGGCTCACGTTCTTGATATTCAGAAACTCATCCTTAGCAGCTACCTCTGAAAGCGGGATGATTTGAATCCCGTCCTTTTTGCCGTTAGGCGAGTACATAAACAGGTTGCGGAAGTTGCCCGGCCCTTTGGCGCTTTTCATCGCCTGGCGGATGTTGTTCACGTCCTCCTGATTCTGTGCGGCATCGGTCATGTACATGATGAACCCTGCATGGCTGCCGTTGATGTAATACTTGCGGCGGAATAGCGTAGCGGACTCGTTCAGCAGGGCGGAAGGGATGGCTGACAGGTACTCCGGCAGGCCGTAAATCTCCTGGTTTAAATCCGGTTCCATCAGGTGAAAAATGCTGCCTTTTATGAACTCGTACGGTTGCGTGGTCATGCCGTACTGCACAAACCAGTAGGTATCCAGATCCACACCGCGCCGGGTGTATTTCGCCAGCGACGGCTCCAGCGACAGAATACCGCCCAGCCGGTTGGTGCGCTTCTCCAGATAGGCGTTATTCTGCGCAACGACGTGTGTGATATCAGCCTGAACCTGCAGCTGACCGAGCGCGTGCTGGTCAGCACCGACGGCGGGATCTCGACGGTTGAGGCGGAGCCGGAACCTGATGAGCCAGAAGAGATGTGGAGGGTGAAACGTGAATAATCTGCACAAGATGGACGAGTGGCTAGCGGCACTGCTGGCGAATCTGGAGCCTGCTGCACGTCAGCGCATGATGCGGGAACTGGCGCAGGAGGTGCGGCGGAATCAGCAAAATAATATTCGGCTACAGCGTAATCCTGACGGCAGTGGCTACGAGCCGCGAAAGGTCACGGCCCGGACTAAAAAGGGGCGCATCAAGCGGCAGATGTTTGCGAAGTTGCGCACGGCGAAATACCTGAAAACTGCCGCCAGCGCGGATTCAGCCAGCGTGCAGTTTACAGGGAAGGTGCAGCGCATTGCGCGGGTGCATCATTATGGCTTACGCGATCGTGTCAGACGTAAGGGGCCAGAGGTACGTTATGTTGAGAGAAAATTATTAGGTGTAAATAGTACAGTGAAGAACGAAGTGTACAATTTCTTGATTAATACGATTAAATAATCCTTACGAACTATTGAAATCCTCTTGTGCTCATCTATCTTATAAAAATGATAAAAAGGTTTTACTGCTTCTCATATAGTCAATGTAATGTTGATGAGAACATTGTTTTTATCTTTTAATAGGCGTCATTTTGTTATGTTGTTAATTTCACACAGCTTGCTCTGGAGTCGAATATGGCTAGATTTGCTTGTGCTGTTATCCCTATCCTTTTCCTTGTTGGGTGTGCTTCAAAAACTATAAATGATAGCAATAGTTTTGCGGATGCAGGGATTGTTTATTCCTCCTCAATGGATAAGTTTTTAGGTAAGGTAATTGGTTATACTACGGAGTATAGTAATTTTGCATTATTGCATTACAGAAAAGTCCCAATAAATCAAACGCCAGACAAGCTCTCAGCACAAATTAAATTTGAGGATGATAAAACTATAGCTGATATAAAAGATCTCGAAGCAATTAAAATTCGAGTTGCATTAAGTTCTGGGTATTTCACTTCATTGAAGAAAATTGCGAATGATGCGTCTGACAAAGAAATCACTGCTGAAGGGGCGTCTCTGGTAACGAAAATTGACTCAGGAAGTAAATTTCTTGGAACCAATGAGTTGAGTGCAGAGGATAAGAATTATATTGAACAAATTACATCAAATGCTTCCAAGATGTACAAGGCGGGTAAGATTAGTGCGTCATTAAAACAAGCTTCTCCAGATATAGCAACAGAATTAATCATCCATAAAAAAGTTCTTGCTGCATTTAGTGGTGTATATATAGGCGACTTGAAGGATTATTCTGATAATAATTATGTTAATAATGTAAAAGAGCCATATATAAAACATATGAAAAATATAAATGCAGAGTTATGGGGGGATGGTCGAAAAGAATGGATTACAACTCAATCCAAATTAGCTCATTTTGATATTGTGAAAACAGCCCCTGATAAAATGTTAGATTTACTCTATAAAACAACAAGTGGCGAGGGAGGGTCAGTTTCGGCATTGCGTGATCAGGCTGAAATTCAGCAGTTTGCTTCATTTGTCGATTCTCTAACTACAGATATCAATATGGGGGTTAAAAAATGACTGAGCAAGAACAACAGCTTATTCAATATACGGTGGATACTTTAAGATCTATAAGGAATAAATTTTATCAGTATTCTGATGCAGAATTGACATCTATGAGTTTAAAGGATCAGTCGTTATACAGTGATAATCTTACAAAATTAATTCAGGCTATTGCTGTGCTGGATCATGCTAACTATCAAGCCATTATCGATGAATTTTCAAGGAATACATCAAAACTGCAAGAGGCACTTGAAAGAAATAATGAGTTTTTAGATCAGACTAATAATGTGGTTCAGGTCGTTAGAGGTATTAATGAGTTTTTGGCTATAGTATTGCCAATAATTTTACTTCTTATTTGACCTAGCGGAATCATCTTTTACTGGTAGTGTTCCATACATTATTGTTGCCACTTGCACGATGGATACGAGTAAGTGGCACAGTTCATTGTGCACGTAACAGAACAATTCAGTTAAGTTGTCGCATATACGTGTAATAAACCAACATTCCCCCCATGAACGCTCACCCGACCCATTACCACGGTGAGCACCGCCATCGTGGGCATGGTCTGCACCGGCGATGATGCCGATGCGGCAATGTTTCCTCTCAACAAACCGGTTCTGCTAACCGACGTCCTGACCGCCAGCGGCAAGGCGGGCGAGTCCGGCACGCTGGCCCGTTCGCTCGATGCCATTGCTGACCAGGCCAAACCCGTCACCGTCGTGGTACGTGTCGCCCAGGGCGAAACTGAAGCGGAAACCACCTCTAACATCCTCGGCGGCGTCACCGCTGACGGCAAAAAAACAGGCATGAAAGCGCTGCTGTCGGCGCAGTCTCAGCTCGGCGTGAAACCGCGCATCCTTGGCGTGCCGGGGCATGACACGCAGGCCGTTGCCACTGAGCTGCTGAGTGTGGCGCAGAGTCTGCGCGGGTTTGCCTATCTGTCCGCCTATGGCTGCAAAACCGTGGAAGACGCCATTGCCTACCGCGCTAATTTCAGCCAGCGCGAGGGGATGCTGATCTGGCCTGACTTCATCAACTTTGACACCGTACTGAATGCCGACGCGACGGCGTACGCCTCCGCCCGTGCGCTTGGCCTGCGTGCCAAAATTGACGAGCAGATCGGCTGGCACAAAACGCTCTCCAACGTCGGCGTGAACGGCGTCACCGGGCTGTCCGCTGATGTGTTCTGGGATTTGCAGGACCCGGCAACCGATGCAGGGCTGCTTAACCAGAACGACGTCACCACGCTTATCCGCAAGGACGGTTTCCGCTTCTGGGGTTCCCGCTGCCTCAGTGACGATCCGCTGTTTGCCTTTGAGAACTACACCCGCACCGCGCAGGTGCTGGCGGACACCATCGCTGAAGCGCATATGTGGGCGGTGGACGGCGTGCTGAATCCGTCACTGGCCCGCGACATTATCGAAGGTATCCGTGCCAAATTGCGCAGCCTGAAAACGCAGGGCTACATCATCGGCGCGGACTGCTGGCTGGATGAGTCCGTGAACGATAAAGATTCCCTGAAAGCCGGGAAGCTCACCATCGACTACGACTACACGCCGGTGCCACCTCTGGAAAACCTGATGCTGCGCCAGCGCATCACCGATCAGTACCTGCTGGACTTCTCCAGCCAGGTCAGTGCGTAAGGGGACACCATGGCTTTACCACGCAAGTTAAAACACCTGAACCTGTTTAACGACGGGAACAACTGGCAGGGGATCGTCGAGTCGCTGACCCTGCCGAAATTCACCCGCAAGTTCGAGAAGTATCGCGGCGGCGGGATGCCGGGCGCGGTGGACGTGGATATGGGGCTGGATGACGGCGCGATTGATACGGAGTTCTCCATCGGGGGCACCGAGCTGTTGCTGTTCAAGCAGATGGGCAAAGCGACGGTGGACGCCATCCAGTTGCGCTTTACCGGCTCTATCCAGCGTGACGACACAGGCGAAGTGCAGGCGGTTGAACTGGTTGTGCGCGGGCGTCACAAAGAGCTGGATTCCGGCGAGTGGAAAACGGGCGAGAGCAGCACAACCAAAGTCACCAGCACCAACAGCTACGCGAAGCTGACCATTAACGGCGACGTGCTGTATGAGGTCGATCTGGTCAACATGATTGAAATCGTGGACGGCGTGGACCTGATGGAAGCGCACCGTAACGCCCTCGGCCTCTGATTAACCTTAACGGCGCGGGCAGCCGCGCCAGTACCCACGAACAGGACACGAACATGAGCGATAAACCGACCGAAAAGGCCGTGCAGCTGGATACCCCGATCAAGCGCGGCAAAACAGAAATCACCGAAATCATTCTGCGTAAACCGCAGTCCGGCGCGCTGCGTGGCACCCGCCTGCAGGCCATCATGGATATGGATGTGGGCGCGATGATGACCGTTATTCCGCGTATTTCCACGCCGACCCTGACCGCGCAGGAAATGGCGGAGCTGGACCCCGCCGACCTCACCGCACTGTCGGTCGAGGTGGTGACTTTTTTATTGAAGAAGTCGGTGCTTGCCGGTTTGCCGACAGCCTGACGGTTGATGACCTGGTGGCAGACATTGCCACCATCTTTCACTGGTCGCCGTCCGTCACTGACGTTATGCCGTTAGGAGAACAGCAACGAAGAATGCATGCCGTCCGCGCCACCTATTCCCGTAGCCTGGAGGTCCGTGACCGTATCGCCGGAGCCGGAGCAAGCACCACTGCGGCAGGTGTCGGAATGGGCGCACCGGTGATGGCGGCGGTGAAAAGCTACGCCAGCATGGAAGATGCCATGAAGGGCGTGGCAAAGCAGGTCAACGGCCTGCGCGACGACAACGGCAACCGTACCGCCCGGTTCTACGAAATGCAGGACGCCATCAAAGCCGCCAGTGAAAAGCTACCGATGGAAAACGGCGCAGTAGATTATGCCGCGCTGGTTGAAGGCGGGGCGCGCATGAACGTGGCGAACCCCAACGATTCCTGGGCGGACCAGAAGCGCGACCTGCTGGCTTTCGCGAGCACAGCGGCCAAAGCGTCCACGGCGTTCGAACTGCCCGCTGATGAGCTGTCCGAAGGGCTGGGGAAAATCGCCAGTCTGTATAAGGTGCCAACCCGCAATATCGAACAGCTGGGCGACGCGCTGAACTACCTGGACGATAACGCCATGTCAAAGGGCGCTGACATTATCGACGTGCTGCAGCGTATGGGGGGCGTGGCGGACCGTCTGGATTATCGCAAGGCCGCCGCGCTCGGCTCCACGTTCCTGTCATTAGGTGCTGCGCCAGAAATTGCCGCCAGCGCGTCGAACGCCATGGTGCGCGAGCTGTCGATTGCCTCCATGCAGAGCAATCGATTCATGGACGGTATGGATCTCCTGAAGCTGAAACCAGCAGAGCTTGAAAAGCAGATGACAAAGGACGCTATGGGGACCATTCAGCGCGTGCTGGAGAAGGTCAACCATCTGCCGCAGGACAAGCGTTTATCTGCCATGACGATGCTGTTTGGCAAAGAATTTGGCGACGATGCGGCGAAGCTCGCGAACAACCTGCCGGAGCTGCAGCGCCAGCTCAGACTCACGGCCGGCGGTGACGCGAATGGCTCCATGCAGAAAGAATCCGATATCAACAAGGATTCTCTTTCCGCGCAGTGGTTGCTGGTCAAAACGGGGGCGCAGAACGCGTTCAGCAGTCTGGGCGAAACGCTGCGCGAGCCGCTGCTGTCCATCATGAACACGGTGAAAGAAGTCACCGGCACGTTCCGGCGCTGGGTGGAAGAAAACCCGCGACTGGCGGGCGGTCTGCTGAAAGTGGGGGCGGCATTCGCCGCGCTCGCCGTGGTGCTCGGAACGGTCATGCTGGCGGTGGCTGCGTTGCTCGGTCCGCTGGCACTGATGCGCCTGCAGTTTTCTATTCTCGGTATCAAAGGCGGTGGCGCGTTCGGCCTGATTAGCAGCGCGATTAGCGGTGCCGGTAAAAGTGTGGTGTGGCTGGGCCGCCTGATGATGGCGAACCCGATTCTGGCGGCGGTCAGCCTGATTGCCATGGGGGCGATTTACATCTGGCAGAACTGGGAGACGCTGGGGCCGAAATTCAGGGCGCTGTGGGAGGCTGTCAGTAATGGCGTGTCGGCAGCATGGGCGATTGTCAGGCAGACCATTAGCCAGAAATGGACGGAAATCATCAGCGATATTGCCGCGCTACCGGAGAAATTCAAAGCCATGGGCAGCGCGATTATCGACAGCGTTCTCGACGGCATCAATGAAAAGTGGGAGGCGCTGAAAAGCAAGCTGGCGTCAGTCACGGATTACTTGCCTGACTGGATGACCGGCAACACCACAACGACACCGCAGGTGCAGATTGTCGGGGCGGCCACGCCGCGACCCATACCGCCGGGTGGTAGTTTTGCGGGAATGTATGACAGCGGTGGCGCAATACCGCGCGGGCAGTTTGGCATCGTGGGCGAGAACGGTCCGGAAATTGTCAACGGTCCGGCGAATGTGACCAGCAGGCGACGCACTGCGGCGCTGGCGTCCGTGGTGGCCGGAGTGATGGGCGTAACAGCCGCGCCTGCAGAGGCCGCGCCGCTGCATCCGTTCAGCCTGCCGGTCAGGGCGTATCAGCCGCAGCCGGTGAAGGATGACAGTCCGCCAACCATTATCCGTTATGAGATTAACGCGCCGATCCATATCACCGCCCAGCCAGGGCAAAGCGCACAGGATATTGCCCGCGAAGTGGCGCGACAGCTCGATGAGCGAGAACGCCGGGCCAGGGCAAAAGCGCGCAGCAATTACAGCGATCAGGGGGGGTACGAATCATGATGATGGTGCTGGGTTTGTACGTGTTTATGCTGCGCACCGTGCCCTATCAGGAGCTGCAGTATCAGCGCAGCTGGCGGCACGCCGCCAACAACCGGGTGAACCGTCGTCCGTCCACGCAGTTTCTTGGCCCGGATAACGATTCCCTGACGCTTTCCGGCGTGCTGCTGCCGGAAGTCACCGGCGGCAGGCTGTCTCTGCTGGCACTGGAGCAGATGGCGGAGCTGGGCAAAGCGTGGCCGCTGATTGAGGGGAGCGGCACTATCTATGGCATGTTTGTGATCGAGATTCTGAGTCAGACCAAAACGGAGTTTTTCGAAAGCGGAATGCCGCGGCGGATTGAGTTTACGCTGACCCTGAAACGGGTGGATGAGTCGCTTTCGGATATGTTCGGCAGTCTGAGCGATCAGCTCAGCAACCTGCAGGACACGGCGACGTCTGCGATTGGCAAAGTGAAAAATATGGCGGGAGGGCTGCTGTCATGAATCTGAATTCAAGTCTCATGAACCTGACCAGCAAAAGCCCGGCGTTCAGTATCACCATCGAAGGCAGGGATGTGACGACGGTGATGGACGCGCGCCTGATGAGCCTGACGCTGACCGACAACCGGGGCTTTGAGGCGGACCAGCTCGATCTGGAGCTGGACGACGCGGACGGAATGATTGTTCTGCCGCGTCGGGGGGCGGTGATCCATCTGGCGCTCGGATGGAAAGGGCAGCCGCTGTTCCCGAAAGGGGCGTTTACCGTGGATGAAATCGAACATTCCGGCGCACCTGACCGGCTGACCGTCCGTGCGCGCAGCGCTGATTTTCGCGAAACCCTGAACACCCGGCGTGAAAAGTCCTGGCACCAGACCACGGTGGGCGCGGTGGTGAAGGAAATTGCTGCTCGCCACAACCTGAAAGTGGCGCTGGGCACAGACCTGACGGAAAAGACACTGGACCATCTGGACCAGACCAATGAGAGCGACGCGAGTTTTCTGATGAAGCTGGCGCGCCAGTTCGGGGCGATTGCGTCCGTGAAAGACGGAAACCTGCTGTTTATCCGCCAGGGACAGGGCAGAACGGCCAGCGGAAAGCCGCTGCCGGTTATCACCATCACCCGCCAGGCTGGAGACGGCCATCGGTTTTCCCTGGCTGACCGTGGAGCCTACACTGGCGTGATTGCCAGCTGGCTGCACACCCGTGAACCGAAGAAGAAAGAGACGACGAAGGTGAAGCGACGCCGCAAGAAAACCGCCGCGCCCAAAGCGCCGGAGGAAAAGCAGGGTGACTACCTGGTGGGAACGGATGAAAACGTGCTGGTCCTGAGCCGGACCTACGCCAACCGGGGCAATGCGGAACGGGCGGCAAAGATGCAGTGGGAGCGTCTGCAGCGCGGGGTGGCGTCGTTCTCCCTGCAGCTCGCAGAAGGGCGGGCGGATCTCTATACCGAAATGCCGGTCAAGGTCAGGGGCTTTAAGCAGCCGATTGATGATGCGGAGTGGACCATCACCACGCTGACGCATACGGTGAACCCGGACAGTGGGTTTACCACCAGTCTGGATCTCGAAGTGAAAATTGACGAGTTCGAAATTGAATGATTAGTTCCAAAATGAGAACAATGATGTATCATTATTGCGAACTGGTTAAGAGTGAGGGCTGAACAAAATGATGAATTGTCCGATGTGCGGCCAGGCCGCGCATACACGCAGTAGCTTTCAGGTCTCCAGTGAGACCAAAGAACGCTACAACCAGTGCACCAATATTGAGTGCGGGCATACGTTCGTGACACATGAGACGTTTGTCCGTTCTGTATGCCGCCCGCAAAAAATCAGCGCCGCGCCTCCCCATCCGAAAGGAATGCAGGAGCAATTAGCTTACTAACCCGCCAATGGCGGGTTTTGTTTGTGTAACTCAGAAGTCAGGTATCTCGCCGGTTTCAATGAAATGATTAAAACCAGACTCATCAATGATGACAGTCCCTTTCATCCTTGCTGCGTTAACTTTTGATGGTCCCGCATTGTAGCCGCAGCAAAGTATCTGAAGATTTTTTGTGACCGAGTCTCGTACTGTTAACTCATTCTCAGAAGCAACGGCGATCAGACGCTCTTTGTCTGCTTTTTTGAAGCCGGTAAAACAGATATCAAAGGTTTGCTGCTTGAGGGCGGTTTTGCTTTTAGAAACGAGGTGGGAATAGCTATCGGGATTAAAGGTATCGCAAGAGCCGAAAGCCTCTTCAGCAGAACCGTATTCCTTAAGGATGCGATCCAGACGGTAGGTCTTAACTGAGTTGCTCTTGGTACAAACCCCTTGCAGGTGGTGTTCGCTGCGGCTGATATTTATTAGTGAATGGACACCAATTCGCGCATTACCATTGATGTAAACAAAGTGCATTTCTTCCATGTGGCTGCCTCAGAGTTTTCAAGATCATCCCCTTAACGAGCCGCCAAAAATTTCGCTGTCGCCATTCTGTCGCCACGGATGAAGAGGAATGTGTCTAAGTGACTGATTATGAATGGGCAGAATAGCAGGCAACAAAAAACCCATCAACCTTGAACCAAAACGGCGGGGTTGATGGGCTCCACAAATTGGGGGACATCAAAGAAAAGCAGTGGCACTAATTATGACTGCCTCCTTTTGGAAAAGTTCTGCGCATATCTAAAATAATTTTCTCGATGCGCAAACTTGAGAGTTATCCGAGTCCCGGCCAGATGATGATGATCAGCGTACCCGCCAGCGTCAACAGCACGTTAGCAATGGCGTATGTGCCCGCGTAGCCCAGGGCCGGGATGTTACTGCGTGCAGTATCGCTGATGATTTCCATCGCGGGCGCACAGGTGCGGGCACCCATCATCGCGCCAAATAACATGGCGCGGTTCATGCGCAGAACGTAAGCGCCGAACAGGAAACAGATCACCACCGGCAGCAGGCTGACAATCAAACCGGCGACCAACATCTGCCAGCCGACGGCACCCAGACTGTGTCCAATACCGCTGCCCGCGCTCAAACCCACGCCCGCCATAAAGACCATCAGGCCAAACTCTTTCACCATATTCAGCGCGCCCTGCGGGATATAGCCGAAGGTTGGGTGGTTAGCACGCAGGAAGCCCAGCATAATTCCGGCGAATAAGAGCCCGGCGGCGTTGCCAACGCCAAAGCTGAAGTTGCTGAACTGGAACGTGATCATCCCAATCATCAGGCCGACAATAAAGAAGGCGCAGAAAGCCAGCAGATCGGTCACCTGGCTGTGGATGGAGATAAAGCCGATACGGTCGGCAACGGTTTTCACGCGGCGTGCGTCGCCGCTTACCTGGAGCACGTCGCCCTTGTTGAGAACGACATTGTCGTCGATCGGCATTTCAATCTGGCTGCGGATCACGCGGTTTAAGAAGCAACCGTGATCGGTCAGCTTAAGTTGCGCCAGGCGGCGGCCCACGGCGTTGTGGTTTTTGACCACAATCTCTTCGGTAACGATGCGCATGTCGAGCAGATCGCGGTCAAACACCTCTTTGCCGTTACGGAAGCTGGGATCGAGACGGGCATGCGCATCGGGATAACCTACCAGCGCGATATCGTCGCCCATCTGCAACACCGCGTCGCCATCCGGGTTCGCCAGAATGCCGTTGCGGCGAATGCGTTCGATGTAACAGCCGGTCTGGCGATAGATCCCCAGCTCACGCAAATTTTTACCGTCAGCCCAGGCTACCAGCTCCGGCCCCACGCGATAGGCGCGGATCACCGGTAAGTAGACTTTGCGTTTAGTGTCAGTGTCCAGGCCGCGTTCACGGGCGATTTGCTGGGCGCTGGTTTGCAAATCCTGGTGCTGTAATTTTGGCAAATAGCGTGCGGCGACAATCAGACTGACCAGACCGATCAGATAGGTAAGGGCATAACCCAAACTCAGATGATCGAGCGCAACGGAAAGTTGGCTCCCTTCCATCCCCGAGTGGCGCAACGTGTCGCCAGCGCCGACGAGAACGGGCGTCGAGGTCATCGATCCTGCCAGCATGCCTGCAGTTAACCCGATATCCCAGCCAAACAGTTTGCCCAACCCTAACGCGATAATCAGTGCGCTACCGACCATCACCAGCGCCAGCATCAGATAATTTTTGCCGTCGCGAAAGAAAATTGAAAAAAAGTTCGGGCCCGCTTCCACGCCTACGCAAAAAATAAACAGCATAAATCCAAGGTTTAGCGCGTCGGTGTTAATGCTGAAATGTTGTTGGCCTAATAATAATGAGACGACTAAAACGCCAATGGAATTACCGAGTTGAACTGAACCCAGGCGTAATTTGCCCAGGCACAGGCCTAATGCCAGTACAACAAATAATAACAGGATGTAATTCCCGTTTAACAAATCTGCGACGTTTATATTCACGAAGGCTAACTTCTTGTTTACCGTTAAGCTGTTGAAAGAAAGGGTTATTTAGGCTACTGTTTTGTTCCATGCGCGAGCAGAAAAATACACTTTTCACACACTAAGAATATATCCGAAGAACAATAACTGGCCGATAGTCTAATCGCATTGGATATTCAGAGCCAGTAAAGATCGCATATCACCTATGGGCTTTGGCAAGGAGTGCCACGTTGCTTTATCTGACTGGGCGTCCGCTGGACGAATGTGTATTCGATAGAGATGAAGTCAGGAGGATTTTTGAACATAAAACGGAACTGGGCGGGGGTCGCCTGCTGTTTCTTGTTGTTTACCGTGGTTTGCCTGGTATTAGCGAATGTGAAGGGCGCGTTTCGGTCATCAGGTCATCCTGAGCTGGGGTTACTGTTTTTCATTCTCCCAGGGATAGTGGCCAGTTTTCTGACGCGCGGTGAAGCGGTATTTAAGTCGTTGATTGGTGCGGTTCTGGCGGCACCGCTATGCCTGGTGGTGATGCGTTGGGTGTTTGTACCGTCGCGTTCGCTGTGGCAGGAACTGGCGTGGCTGATGAGCGGGATATTCTGGTGTGCGCTGGGCGCGCTGTGCTTTCTCTTTGCGCGCAGTCTGATCCGACGTCTGCGTCACAAATAAAAACGCCCTCCAGAGAGGGCGCTTCACACATTACTGGGCAGCAAAAAGACCCAGATTCTCTTTCGCATAGGCTTCGAAATCAGTGAAACCACCAATGTGCGTCTGATCGAGGAAAATCTGCGGCACGGTTTCAACCGGTTTACCCACGGTTTTTTCGAGGTCAGATTTGCTGATGCCTTCCGCGTGGATATCAACGTAGCGGAAGTTAAAGTCATCACGCTCAGCGGTCAGTTTTTCTGCCAGTTCTTTAGCGCGCACGCAGTAAGGGCAACCTGGACGTCCAAAAATCACTGCAAACATATCTCTCTCCTAAAACGTAAGCCCGACGGCGAATGACGCTTATAGTGCACGATAACCTGCCCTCATGAAAAGCAGGTTTCACCTGTCGCTTTGATATCTTTAGGCTATATTTCGCCAATTACACGTTCGCCATCTTTGCCTATACTGGCTGGAAACCGCGTAAAGAGAGAGAAAAGAGAGACCCATGACCCCGACGATTGATGTGATCCGTTCCCACCGTTCTATCCGCCATTACACCGACCAACCGATTACGGATGCCCAGCGGGAAGCGATTATCGCGAGCGCGCAGGGAACCTCCAGCTCCAGCTTTTTACAGTGCACGTCGATTATCCGCATTACCGATCCCTCGATGCGTGAGCAACTGGTGACGCTGACCGGCGGGCAGAAGCATGTCGGGCAAGCGGCTGAGTTTTGGGTATTCTGCGCCGATTTTAATCGTCATCTGCAAATTTGTCCCGATGCGCAACTGGGGCTGGCGGAACAGCTGCTGCTGGGCGTGGTGGATACCGCAATGATGGCGCAAAATGCGTTAACAGCCGCGGAATCGCTGGGTTTGGGTGGCGTGTATATCGGTGGCATTCGCAATAACATTGAAAGTGTGACGGAACTGCTGCAACTGCCAAAACACGTTTTACCGCTGTTTGGCCTGTGCCTTGGCTGGCCCGCTGATAACCCGGACGTGAAACCGCGTATTCCTGCTGCGATGCTGATGCATGAAAATCACTATCAGCCCGTGGATGCTGACGTGCTGGCGCAGTACGACGAAGACCTGGCCAACTATTATCTGACGCGCGACAGCAATAATCGTCGCGACACCTGGAGTGACCATATTCGTCGCACCATTATTAAAGAAAACCGTCCGTTTATTCTCGACTATTTACATAAACAGGGCTGGGCCGTGCGATAGCACATTTATCCTGCGCCCTGCTGCGTATATGATACGCAGGCTCTTATTGAGTTTTTAGAGAGGTGCAGGGTGAAAATTGCCATTTTGTCCCGGGATGGAACGCTCTATTCTTGTAAGCGCCTGCTTGATGCGGCGAATAAGCGTGGCCATTCGGTTGAGATCCTCGATCCGCTGTCGTGCTATATGAACATCAGCCCGGCAGCGTCTTCAATCCATTATAAAGGTCGCCAGTTACCGCACTTCGATGCGGTGATCCCGCGCATCGGTTCGCAAATGACCTTCTATGGCACCGCCGCGTTGCGTCAGTTCGAGATGCTCGGCAGTTATCCCCTGAATGAATCTGTTGCCATTACCCGCGCGCGCGATAAATTGCGTTCCCTGCAGTTACTCGCCCGACAGGGCATCGATTTACCGATGACCGGCATTGCCCATTCGCCCGACGACACCAGCGATTTAATTGCAATGGTGGGCGGCGCACCGCTGGTGGTGAAGCTGGTGGAGGGCACCCAGGGCATTGGAGTGGTGCTGGCCGAAACGCGTCAGGCAGCCGAGAGCGTGATTGACGCGTTTCGCGGCCTGAATGCGCATATTCTGGTGCAGGAATATATCGAAGAGGCGAAAGGGCGCGATATTCGCTGTCTGGTCGTCGGCAATGAGGTGGTGGCGGCGATTGAACGCCAGGCGAAAGACGGGGATTTCCGCTCTAATTTGCACCGTGGCGGCGTGGCGCGTATCGCGAACATCACCGAGCGCGAACGTGAAATCGCCATTACAGCGGCGCAAACCCTTGGACTGGATATTGCGGGCGTGGATATTTTGCGCGCTAACCGGGGGCCGCTGGTGATGGAGGTTAATGCCTCGCCAGGCCTTGAAGGGATAGAGAAAACCACGGGCGTCGATATTGCGGGTAAAATGATCTCATGGATTGAGCGCCACGCCACGCCGGGCTATTGCCTGAAAACGGGTGGTTAGGAACACGCTTTTTGCGTACTCTAAGCAAAGTTTTTTATTACGAGGCTGCACTCTATGGATTTACAGGTCGTTCCAACTCTGGATACGTTACGTCACTGGCTCGACGATGCTGGCATCACTTACTTTGAGTGTGATTCCTGTCAGGCGTTGCACCTGCCGCACATGCAAAATTTCGACGGCATTTTTGACGCCAAAATCGACCTGATTAACGACGTAATTCTTTTCTCGGCGCTGGCCGAAGTAAAACCGTCGGCACTGCTGGCCCTGGCCTCTGATTTATCGGCAATCAATGCCGGTTCTTTGACCGTGAAAGCATTTCTCGATATTCAGGATGATAATCTGCCAAAATTGGTGGTTTGCCAGTCTTTATGCGCCGGTGCGGGGTTGTCATTTCAGCAGTTTGCCTGGTTTATGCGCCAGAGCGAAGAGCAAATCTCGATGGTGATGTTAGAGGCCAGCGCGCACCACCTGCTCTTTATGGCTGAAGATGAAGAGGTCGAGAATAACGATTCACGCGACGCGTTTCTGCACTAAAACGCGCTGACACTCTCGCAGTCGCTACCGCAGCGGCTGCATAACACCCTCTAATCTGCTGCTATTAACCTCCCTTTAAAGAATATTTCACCTGTCTGCGGGCCTGTTCGGCTTATCACATAGACCCTTTCTGCGTAAAAAATTGATAAAAACCGCTTTTTAATCTGGGCTATAGCCTGGGGCACAGGCTACAGTTATTCTTGCGGAGCTTAAAAAAGCGAGCGAAAACTGCCAGAAGGTTTTTTCTTTTGCGTCAGGCAGAGCGACAAAATATGCATGATTCTTGCATATCCCCAAATGCATGCTTTTAGTTCGTTTGTTAACAACAGTTAACGAGCTTTCATAAGGAATAACGATATGGTCGCCTTTAATAAAAAATGGTTATCGGGTCTGGTTGCGGGCGCTCTGATGGCTGTCTCTGCCGGTACGCTCGCTGCGGAACAAAAAACGCTGCACATTTATAACTGGTCTGATTATATCGCGCCGGATACGGTGGCGAATTTCGAAAAAGAGACCGGGATTAAAGTGGTTTACGACGTCTTTGACTCCAACGAAGTGCTGGAAGGCAAATTGATGGCGGGCAGCACCGGCTTTGACCTGGTGGTTCCCTCGGCCAGTTTCCTTGAGCGCCAGCTGGCGGCCGGCGTTTTCCAGCCGCTGGATAAGAGCAAGATGCCGAACTGGAAAAACCTCGATCCTGAAGTGCTGAAGATGGTCGCGAAGCACGATCCGGATAACAAATACGCCTTACCGTATTTGTGGGCGACGACCGGGATTGGCTACAACGTCGATAAAGTGAAAAAGGCGCTGGGAACCGACGTACCGCTGGACAGCTGGGATATGGTGCTGAAACCGGAAAACCTGGCCAAGCTGAAAAGCTGCGGCGTCTCATTCCTCGATGCGCCTGAAGAGATTTTTGCCACCGTGCTGAATTACCTCGGCAAAGATCCGAACAGCACCAAAGCAGATGACTACACCGGGCCGGCCACCGACCTGCTGCTCAAGCTGCGTCCAAACATTCGTTACTTCCATTCATCTCAGTACATTAACGATCTCGCTAACGGCGATATCTGTGTTGCCATCGGCTGGGCGGGTGATGTGTGGCAAGCGGCCAACCGCGCGAAAGAAGCGAAGAATGGCGTGAACGTGACCTATACGATCCCGAAAGAGGGCGCGCTGGCGTTCTTTGACGTCTTCGCGATGCCTGCGGATGCGAAAAACAAAGATGAAGCCTATCAGTTCCTGAACTACCTGCTGCGTCCGGAAGTGATTGCCCATATCAGCGATCACGTCTTCTACGCCAACGGTAACAAAGCGTCTGTGCCGCTGATCAGCGCTGAAGTCCGTGACAATCCGGCGATCTTCCCGCCGGCAGATGTGTTCGCCAAGCTGTTCACGCTGAAAGTACAAGACCCGAAAATCGACCGCGTGCGTACCCGTGCGTGGACGAAGGTGAAAAGCGGTAAATAATTCATTCACCGACTTTTTCCAGGCCGGGAATGTTCAGAACATCCCGGCAACAGGCGCACCGAAAGGGTGCGCCTGCACCAGTTTAGATTGATGCCGGAGAGCACCCCGTGAATGAAGCGACCCCCCGCCCGCAGGCGAAAACCCGTAAAGCGCTGACCCCGCTTCTTGAAATCCGTAACCTGACGAAGTCCTTTGATGGTCAGCATGCCGTGGACGATGTCAGCCTCACCATCTACAAAGGCGAGATCTTTGCGCTGCTTGGCGCGTCCGGCTGTGGTAAATCCACGCTGTTACGGATGTTGGCCGGTTTTGAACAGCCGACAGCCGGGCAAATTATGCTGGATGGCGTCGATCTCTCCCGCGTGCCGCCTTACGAACGCCCGATCAATATGATGTTTCAGTCATACGCGCTGTTCCCCCATATGACGGTGGAGCAGAACATCGCGTTTGGCCTGAAGCAGGACAAGCTGCCAAAAGCCGAAATCACCGCACGCGTGGCCGAAATGCTCAGCCTGGTGCATATGCAGGAATTCGCGAAGCGCAAGCCGCACCAGCTTTCTGGAGGTCAGCGTCAGCGCGTCGCGCTGGCGCGTAGCCTGGCAAAACGACCAAAACTGCTGCTGCTTGACGAGCCCATGGGCGCGCTGGACAAAAAGCTGCGCGACCGTATGCAGCTCGAAGTGGTGGATATTCTTGAGCGCGTGGGTGCGACCTGTGTGATGGTGACGCACGATCAGGAAGAGGCCATGACCATGGCCGGACGTATCGCGATCATGAACCGCGGTAAGTTCGTGCAAATCGGCGAGCCGGAGGAGATTTACGAGCACCCGACCACGCGCTACAGCGCGGAATTTATAGGTTCGGTCAATGTGTTTGAAGGGTTGCTGAAAGAACGTCAGGAAGATGGTCTGGTGATTGAAGCGCCAGGGCTGGTGCATCCGCTGAAAGTAGATCCTGACGCCTCGGTCGTGGATAACGTGCCGGTTTACGTTGCACTGCGTCCGGAAAAAATCATGCTCTGCGAGGCGTCGCCTGCCGATGGCTATAACCTTGCCGTCGGAGAAGTGGTGCATATTGCATACCTGGGCGATCTCTCGATTTATCACGTTCGACTCAAAAGCGGACAGATGATCAGCGCCCAGTTGCAGAACGAACACCGTTACCGAAAAGGGCTGCCAACGTGGGGCGATGAAGTGCGTCTGTGCTGGGACGCGGACAGTTGCGTCGTGCTGACGGTATAAGGAGCGGCAATGAGTACACTTGAACCCCCTGTCCGCGAGCCTAAAACCAGCGGATTCGCGAAATGGCTGACGCATATGCAGATGGCGCATGGCCGCAAGCTGGTGATCGCCATGCCGTATGTGTGGCTGATCCTGCTGTTCCTGCTGCCATTCCTGATTGTCTTCAAGATCAGTCTCGCCGAAATGGCGCGGGCGATCCCGCCTTATTCCAATCTGATGGAGTGGGCGGACGGAACGCTGACGATCGCGCTGAATTTGGGTAATTATTTACAGCTCACCGACGATCCGCTCTATTTCGAAGCATATTTGCAGTCGTTGCAAATAGCCGCGGTCTCGACGATCTGCTGTCTGGCGATCGGCTATCCGCTTGCGTGGGCGGTGGCGCACAGCAAACCGTCGACGCGCAATATTCTGCTGTTGCTGGTGATTCTGCCGTCATGGACCTCGTTTCTGATCCGCGTGTACGCGTGGATGGGGATCCTGAAAAACAATGGCGTGCTGAATAACTTCTTGCTGTGGCTCGGCGTTATCGATCAGCCGCTGACGATTTTGCACACCAATCTGGCGGTGTATATCGGCATTGTGTACGCCTATCTGCCGTTTATGGTACTGCCCATTTATACGGCGCTGACGCGCATTGATTACTCGCTGGTGGAGGCCTCACTGGATCTCGGTGCCCGTCCGCTGAAAACGTTTTTTAATGTGATTGTCCCGCTCACCAAAGGCGGAATTATCGCGGGGTCGATGCTGGTGTTTATCCCGGCGGTCGGTGAGTTTGTTATCCCGGAACTGCTCGGCGGCCCGGACAGCATCATGATTGGCCGCGTGCTGTGGCAGGAGTTCTTCAACAACCGCGACTGGCCGGTGGCCTCTGCGGTCGCGATTGTCATGCTGCTGCTGCTGATCGTGCCGATCATGTGGTTCCACAAGCATCAGCAAAAACAGATGGGAGATCACGGATGAATAATTTACCGGTCGTACGCTCTCCGTGGCGCATTCTGATTCTGGTGCTGAGCTTCACGTTCCTTTACGCCCCGATGTTGATGCTGGTGATCTACTCGTTCAACAGCTCCAAACTTGTGACCGTTTGGGCGGGCTGGTCGACGCGGTGGTACGGCGAACTTTTCCACGATACCGCCATGATGAGCGCGGTGGGGTTGAGTCTGACGATTGCCGCCTGCGCGGCCACGATGGCCTCTATTCTTGGCACCATTGCCGCACTGGTAATGGTGCGATTTGGTCGCTTCCGTGGCTCGACGGGCTTTGCGTTTATGATAACTGCTCCGCTGGTCATGCCGGACGTCATCACGGGTTTGTCGTTGCTGCTGCTGTTTGTCGCGCTGGCGCATGCGATTGGCTGGCCGGCGGATCGGGGCATGTTGACCATCTGGCTGGCGCACGTCACCTTCTGTACCGCCTATGTGGCGGTGGTGATTTCGTCGCGTCTGCGCGAGCTGGATCATTCGATTGAAGAGGCGGCGATGGATCTCGGTGCTACGCCGGTAAAAGTCTTCTTCATCATTACGCTGCCGATGATTATGCCTGCGGTGATCTCGGGTTGGCTGCTGGCGTTTACGCTGTCGCTCGACGACCTGGTGATTGCCAGCTTCGTTTCAGGCCCGGGTGCCACGACGCTCCCGATGCTGGTTTTCTCCAGCGTACGCATGGGCGTTAACCCTGAGATCAACGCCCTGGCGTCAATCATTTTAGGGGTTGTGGGCGTCGTGGGCTTTATCGCCTGGTATCTGATGGCGCGCGCGGAAAAACAGCGCGTGCGCGATATCCAGCGTGCAAGACGCGGCTGAAGCATTTAAAATTCTCAATGAAGTGCCGCGCGTGTCGCGGCACTGTTTTTCAGGGAAGTAAAAACATTGGGATTCTTAACGAAATCGCGACAAGCACATGCTCGCCTGAACGTACCTGCTCTTGTGCAGGTAGCGGCGCTCGCCATTATTATGATCCGCTGTCTGGATTTAGTGATGCTGTTTAATATGCTGGGTCTGCGCGGCGTGGGGGAATTTATCCATCGCAGCGTGCAAACGTGGAATTTGACACTCGTTTTCATGGGCAGCCTGGCGCTGGTTTTCGTTGAGATCTACTGCGCTTTTTCCCTGGCGAAAGGACGTAACTGGGCGCGGTGGGTGTTTCTGCTGACGCAGGTGATTGCCACCGGTTATCTGTGGGCCGCGTCGATCGGCTATGGGTATCCCGAGCTGTTCAGTATTGCCGGTGAGTCGAAACGGGAAATTTTCCGCTCGCTTATGCTGCAAAAACTTCCGGATCTGCTGGTGCTGTTCCTCCTCTTTGTTCCTGCGTCCAGCCGACGGTTTTTCCGTCTGCAATAATGTGTATACACGTCATCCTTCAAGCTGTCGCTGCGTTGGCTGCGTCTGCTCACCCCAGTCACTTACTTAAGTAAACGCCGGGGATTCTTAGACTTGCCGCCTTGATACAACTTGTATGATTTTGTGTATATAATCGCAGCCCCGTTATTCTTAAGGTTTTCCTATGCAGTGCGCACTCTTTGATGCTGGTCGTTGCCGCTCCTGTCAGTGGATAGAGCAGCCGGTTTCCCAACAACTCTCCGCGAAAATGACCGATTTGCAGCAGCTGCTTGCATCGCACCCGGTTGCGGAGTGGTGCGCACCCGTCAGCGGGCCGGAGCAGGGCTTTCGCAATAAAGCTAAAATGGTGGTGAGTGGGAGTGTTGAAAAACCGCTGCTGGGGATGTTGCACCGCGACGGCACGCCGGAAGATTTGACCGACTGTCCGCTGTATCCCGCTTCGTTTGAACCGGTCTTCGCGGCGCTGAAACCCTTTATCGCCCGTGCGGGTTTGACGCCCTATAACGTTGAGCGTAAACGCGGTGAACTCAAATACCTGCTGTTAACCGAAAGCCAGCTCGACGGCGGAATGATGCTGCGCATTGTCCTGCGTTCCGAAGCCAAAATTGAACAACTGCGCGCGGCGCTGCCGTGGCTTCAGCAGCAATTACCGCAGTTGAAGGTGATCACGGCAAATATTCAGCCGGTGCATATGGCGATTATGGAAGGGGAGAAAGAGATTTTCTTCACCGACCAGCAGGCGCTGGCGGAACGTTTTAACGACGTCCCGCTGTGGATCCGCCCGCACAGTTTCTTCCAGACCAACCCGACGGTGGCGAGTCGGCTCTATGCCACGGCGCGCGACTGGGTGCGGGCGCTAAATATCCATCATATGTGGGATCTTTTTTGTGGTGTTGGCGGCTTTGGTCTGCACTGCGCCACGCCGCAGATGACGCTGACGGGTATTGAGATTTCGCCGGAAGCCATTGCCTGCGCCAAACACTCTGCTGCGCAATTAGGCTTAACCGATCTTCATTTTCAGGCGCTGGATTCTGCCAAGTTCGCCACCGGTCAGGGCAGCGTGCCTGAACTGGTGCTGGTGAATCCTCCGCGTCGGGGCATCGGTAAAACGCTGTGCGATTATCTGAGCCAGATGGCACCTGACTTCATCATCTATTCCAGCTGTAACGCCCGGAGCATGGCAAAGGATTTTGACCACTTGCCCGGCTACCGTGTAGAGCGCGTACAGCTTTTCGATATGTTCCCGCACACCGCGCACTACGAAGTGTTGACGCTGCTCGTCAAATCTTAAACAAAATGTGAACTCTTCTGCCGTCCAAAATCAGGTAAGCTTTAACGGTTAAACACTGAAAAAGGCAAATGAATGGCGGCGGCAAAACAGATCCTGCTGGTGGAAGACGACGGCGATATCGCGTCTCTCCTGCGTTTACATCTTGAAGACGAAGGTTACGTCATTACCCATGAGGCCGACGGTGCCAAAGCGTTGCTGCTGCTTGAGCAGGTGCAATGGGATGCGGTGATCCTCGATCTGATGTTGCCTCACGTCGACGGGCTGGAAATTTGTCGTCGCATTCGCCAGCTCACCCGCTATCTGCCCATCATTATTATCAGCGCCCGCAGCAGTGAAACTGACCGCATCACCGGGCTGGAAACCGGCGCGGATGACTATCTGGCTAAACCCTTTTCCGTGCAGGAGCTGATTGCCCGCATTAAAGCGCTGTTCCGTCGCCAGCAGGCGATGGGGCAGGCGCAGACCAACGGGCAAATTTATGCGCACGGCCTGGCGCTGGATCCGCTCTTGCGGAGCGTGCAGCTGAACGGCAAAGAGGTGGTGCTCACGCCACGCGAATTTGAGCTGCTGTACTTCTTTGCCCGTCATCCCGGCGAGGTGTTCTCGCGTCTGGCTTTGCTCGAGCAGGTCTGGGGCTATCAGCACGAAGGCTACGAACACACCGTTAACACCCATATCAATCGCCTGCGGATCAAGATAGAAAAAGACGCCGCCGAGCCGGAAATTATTCGTACCGTCTGGGGCAAAGGCTATAAATTCGCGGAGTTTCATCATGACGCGCAGGTTTAGCCTCAGCCAGCGGCTGACGCTACTGTTTATTCTGTTGCTGATGCTCAGCGCGGCCGTGGCCTGTGTGGTGCAGCTCTACACCAGCATGCAGTACGGCAACGCCATGGTTCAGCGCCTGTCGGGCGGGCTGGCGCAGCAAATTGCTCAGCGCGAACCGATTCTTGATGCGCAGGGCAAGGTCGATCGCCAGCGTCTGAAGCCGCTGTTCGATCGGCTGATGACGTTTAATCCCAGCGTAGAGCTGTACGTGATTTCACCGGACGGCGAGCTGCTGGCTGATGCAGCCCCGCCGGGGCACATTCAGCGGCAACGCATTGCGATTGCGCCGCTGCAAAATTTCCTCAGCGGCGAAACGTGGCCGGTGTATGGCGACGATCCGCGCAGTCTCGATAAGAAAAAAGTCTTCAGCGCCACGCCGCTTCGCCAGGACGGCCAGCTTCGCGGCTATTTGTACATCATCCTGCAAGGTGAAGAGTTTAATGCCCTCGCGGACATGGCGTGGCACAAAACGCTTTGGAGCACAGCGATGTGGTCGTTGCTGCTGGTGGCCCTGTTTGGCCTGCTGGCGGGCCTGCTGGTGCGCTATTGGGTGACGCAACCGGTCAAGCGACTGACGGCGGAAGTCTCCGGTCTGGAGCAGGACAGCATCAGCGCCATTAAACAGCTTGCAGACCAGCCGCTCGAAAACAGCACGGGTGATGAGGTGACGCTCCTGCGCAACACCTTTATCGAACTGGCGCGCAAGATTACGTCCCAGTGGGATCAGCTGGCCGACAGCGACCGGCAGCGCCGGGAATTTATCGCCAATATTTCTCACGATTTGCGCACGCCGCTCACGTCGTTGCTGGGGTATCTGGAGACGCTATCGATGAAATCCGCGACCCTGACGGCAGAAGAGAGCCAGAAGTATCTGGCCACGGCGCTGCGACAGGGGCAAAAGGTGCGGCATCTTTCGCAGCAGCTGTTTGAACTGGCGCGCCTGGAATATGGCGGCATCAAACCGCAGCGCGAACGCTTTGCGATGGGGGAGCTGATTTCCGACGTGGCGCAGAAGTTTGAGCTGACCGCGCAGACCCGTGAGCTTCGCCTGCATATTGATGTCCCAGGGCGGCTGCCTCTGGTGAATGCTGACGTCTCGATGATCGAACGGGTGGTGACGAATTTGCTGGATAATGCGATGCGCCACACGCCTGCGGGCGGCGATATTCGTCTGGCGGTGTGGCAGGAGAATCAGCAATTGCAGGTGGAAGTGACCGATAGCGGACCGGGGATTGCGGCGGCGTTGCGGGATGAATTATTCCAGCGACCGTCTGCGTTGAGCCAGCAGGCATCGCGCGAAAATCGCGGCGGATTAGGGCTGTTAATCGTGAAAAGGATGCTGGAGCTGCACGGCGGCGGGATTAACCTGATGGAGGCGGCGAGCGGGGCGCGTTTCCGCTTTTATGTACCGCTATAAATCACAAATAAAAAGCCGGGCGAGTGCCCGGCGAGACGTGATTATTGTGGGAACCACTGGTCACTGATTTTCTGGTAAGTGCCGTCGGCTTTAATCGCTTTCAGCGCGCCATTCAGTTTTTCCAGCAGAGCTTTGTTATCCGGGCGTACCGCGATGCCAAGGCCAGTACCAAAGTACTGCGGGTCGGTCACTTTTTCCGTCGCTGTACCCAGCTGAGGGTTGTTTTTAAGCCACTCGTTCACCACGGCGGTGTCACCAAACACCCCGTCAATACGGCCATTTTTCAGGTCGATAATCGCGTTCTGGTAGCTATCGTAAGCCACGGTTTTGACTTCAGGATGTTGATCCTGCAGATATTTTTGGTGCGTGGTGCCGTTTTCCATCCCGATGCGTTTGCCTTTCAGCTCAGCGAAGGATTTGTAAGTGTCTTTTTTCGCGATAACGACCGCAGAGTTAGCGTAGTACGGGTCGGTGAAAGAGACCTGTTTGCTACGATCTGGCGTGATGTCCATTCCGGAAATGACCGCATCGTATTTTTTAAATTTCAGCGCCGGGATCAGGCTGTCGAACGCGTGGTTGGTAAAAGTGCAGTCGGCCTGCATTTGTTTGCACAGCGCTTTCGCAAGATCGATATCAAAACCAACGATCTGATTGCTGGCATCCAGCGATTCGAATGGCGGATAAGTGGCGGAAACGCCGAAGCTGATTTTATCTGCGGCTGATGCGCCAGCGGCGAAAGTTGCCAGTAATGCGGCCAGAACGTACTTTTTCATTTTACTGCTCCCGTCTGTCAATCTGTCTTATGCGCCGTGTCTTCGGCATAGATAAACAATGCCATTTATTGAATTTGTATGCAATAAAAATGATTAAATATTATTTCGCGCATAAAAAAAGACGGGCAGTGGTTAGACTTGCCCGTCTTTAAGACTCACGGTTTATGCAGTTTATTGATTAATTTCTGCGCTCAAATGCCAGCGCTTTGTTCTCGATAAGACGCATCATCAGCGTCAGCAGACCGTTCACAATCAAATAAACCAGACCTGCTGCACCAAACACCATGACGTCATAGGTGCGGCCGTACAGCAGCTGTCCGTGACCCATAACTTCCATCAATGTGATGGTGTACGCCAGAGACGTGCTTTTAAACACCAGCACCACTTCATTGGAATAGGAAGAGAGCGCGCGTTTAAACGCATACGGCAGCAGGATCGCCAGCGTGTCTTTCTTGCTCATCCCCAGCGCGCCGCAGGACTGCCACTGGCCTTCCGGAATCGCGCGGATCGCGCCATAGAAAAGCTGCGTGGTATACGCCGCACTGTTCAGCGACAGGGCAATCAAGGCGCAAAGCCAGGGTTCAGACAGCAGATGCCACATAACCGGGTATTCCTGCAGCGCCGGGAACTGGCCCGGTCCGTAGTAAATCAGGAAGATCTGCACCAGCAGCGGCGTACCCGTAAACAACGTGATATAGGCGCGAACAATCCATACCAGCACCGGCGTTTTTAGCGTCAAAACGATGGTAAAAATCAGCGCCAGAATCAGAGCCACCACAATGGACGCCACGGTGAGCGTCAAGCTGGTATGAAGCCCTTTCATCAGCTCAGGTAAATACTCAAGCATCAGCCGGGTCTCCGTTCAAAGCGCGTGGCGCGCAGGTCAATGCGTTTCAGAACGTACTGACTTAGTAGCGTGATCACCAGGTAGATAGCCGCCGCAACGATATACCAGGTGAAAGGCTCCTGGGTGCGGGTGGCAATACTTTTGGTCTGGAGCATTAAATCGTTCACGCTTATCAGGCTCACCAGCGCGGTATCTTTCAGCAACACCAGCCACTGATTTCCCAGGCCTGGCAGGGCATGACGCCACATCTGCGGCATCACCAGACGGAAGAAAATCGCCGTCTTAGATAAACCCAACGCCTGACCGGATTCCCACTGCCCAATCGGCACCGCTTTCAGCGCACCGCGTAGCGTCTGCGACGCGTAGGCGGAATAGAGCAGCGAAAGCGCGATCACGCCGCAGAGGAACGGACTGACGTCAAAGTTCTCAATCTGCATCTGCACGGGAATCTGGGCAAAACCCAGGTTTATCGTGAAGCCGTCAGAGAGCGTCAGCAGCAGCTGTGAAGAGCCGAAATAGATAAACAGGACGACCAGAATTTCTGGCAGTCCGCGCAGAACGGTGACCAACGCGGAGCCAATCCATGCGATTGGACGCCATTTCGCTGACTCCCACACCGCAAAGATCATCGCCAGCGCAAGGCCGATAATGAGCGCACAAACGGCAAGGCCGACGGTCATCCCGGCGGCGCTTGCTAGAGGAAAAAATTCGTTCATCAGATCTTACTTCTGGAACCATTTGGCATAGATGGTTTCGTAGGTGCCGTCTTTTTTCACTTTTTCGAGCGCAGCGTTGAATTTCTGCTGCAATTCCGTGTTGCCCTGACGTACCGCGATGCCCAGACCCGTGCCGAAGTAATCTTTGTCGGTCACTTTATCGCCGACTGCCGCCAGCTTATCGTTGGCTTTCAGCCATTCGGTAACCACAGCGGTATCACCAAATACCGCGTCGATACGCCCGTTTTGCAGATCCAGTTTCGCATTCTGGTAGCTGTCATAAGGCACGGTGGTGATTTCCGGATGTTTATCCATGATGAATTTCTGGTGCGTTGTGCCGTTCTGTACGCCGACTTTTTTGCCTTTCAGCAGATCAATAGAGGCAAATTTGCCTTTCTGACCGATGAACAGGGCGGAGTTGTCATAGTAAGGGGTAGAGAACAGAACCTGTTTTTCACGCTCAGGGGTGATGTCCATACCGGCCATGACCGCATCGATGCGCTTGAATTTCAGGCTTGGGATCAGGCTATCGAAAGACTGGTTGGTGAAGGTGCAGGTCGCATCGATCTCTTTACACAACGCGTTTGCCAGGTCCACGTCAAAGCCCACAATTTTGTTGTTTGCATCGATAGACTCAAACGGAGGATAAGAGGCTTCGGTGGCAAAGCGGATAGTCTGTGCTGCGGTAGCGGAAAGGCTGATGCTAGCAAGCAGTGCGGCAATCAATACTTTTTTCATTATCATTTTCCCTAACACATCAGTGAGATAAATAGTTTTTAAAGGCGTCAGTTTGCGGAGCGGTGAAGCAGCTCGCATCCCCTTGCTCGACGATAAGACCGTTTTCCATATACACCACGCGGCTGGCGGTTTTGCGCGCCACTTCCACTTCGTGCGTCACGATGACTTGCGTGATATTCGTTTCAGCCAGTTCGCGGATAATGCTGACGATCTGGGCGGTAATTTCTGGGTCCAGCGCGGCGGTTGGTTCATCGAACAGCAGAACAGCGGGTTCCATCATCAGGGCGCGTGCAATGGCAACGCGCTGCTGTTGACCGCCAGAAAGATGCAGTGGATAGCGATCGCTGTACGGTTTCAGGCGCAGACGTTCCAGTAATTTTTCGGCACGCGCCAGCGCCTGATCTTTGCTCAAACCCAGCACACGACAGGGCGCTTCAATCAGGTTTTGCTGCACGGTCAGGTGCGGCCAGAGATTATATTGCTGAAAGACCATGCCGACGTTCTGGCGCAAATCGCGGATCGCTTTATCGGACGGCGTTTTGGCAAAATCAAAGTGATTGCCGGCGATCGCAAGCGTACCGGAGCGTGGCATTTCAAGTAGATTGAGGACGCGCAGAAGTGAGCTTTTACCTGCGCCGCTTGGGCCAAGTAAAACCAGCGTTTCGCCCTCGGGGCAGTTCAGCGTGATGTCGAACAGCGCCTGGTGTGCGCCGTAGAAGCAGTTAATGCCGTTTAGTTGAATACTCATCGGGGCAGTCTTTACTCATCCAGGCAATCTATAGCAATTGAGGCCGCAGATAGTACCGTTGACAGAATAGTTATGCAATATTTATGCGTTAAAAGTTAAATATAACCCGTAATTCTATCTAAACATAGCACAAAATAGCGGAAGGCAAATGGGGTGAGAATAAATGTCGGCATTCCTCATGAAATGCCGGACATTTTACGGGGGTAACGATTTTTACTCAGCGATTTTCAATCGACTGGCGCAGCGTGCCAGCCGGGGCATGTACGCTGCCACCGATATAGCGAACGTCATCAATCGCCCAACAATGGCCTTCGCGGATCATCAGCACTTCGTCCTGCCAGGACTGGTCGCCCTGAGTCAGTTTCACTCTTAACGGGATGTTTCGCGCATCGGTATTCGGAATCGTGGAGGCGCTGGCGACCGCTGCGCTGTCAGGCGGCGTGGTGCGACTGGAGAACGGATCGGACTGGAGCAGCGCGTTGTGTTGCGGGTCGCGAGTGGCATCGCTCAGCAGTTTCGCCAGGTTGTCGCTCAGGTAGGGGCGCAGGGCGGTGATGTCGTTGTTGCGATGCTGGATACGGTAGTCGTAAAACTGCTGGGCTACCGCATCAGGACCGCCGTCAATGCAAGGGCCGCTGCGGGTTCCGATGTCCTTGAATGCCGGTGTAACAGGCGTGGTGCAGGCGCTGAGCAGCAGCGCACAAGGCACCAAAAGCGTCAAAGCAGAATAGCGCATGTTGATTTCCTTAATGATTAACTATCCTTTCAATCATAGCGTAACGCACCGATAATGCTGGGGAAGTGATGCGCTAAGGCGTTGAACGCGATACCGGTCATTCGTCGGGTTGCGGCCGTGTTGTCGCAACTTAAGGGTTCAGGGCATGTAAAAAGGAGAGACACGATGCAATTTTCAACAACTCCAACGCTGGAAGGGCAGCCGATTGTCGAGTACTGCGGCGTGGTAACGGGTGAGGCCATTCTGGGGGCGAATATTTTTCGCGACTTTTTTGCTGGCATCCGCGATATCGTCGGTGGGCGTTCCGGAGCTTATGAAAAAGAGCTGCGCAAGGCGCGCGAAATCGCGTTCAAAGAGCTCGGCGAGCAGGCCAAAGCGTTGGGCGCTGATGCGGTTGTGGGGATTGATATCGACTATGAAACGGTCGGTAAAGACGCCAGCATGCTGATGGTGAGCGTCAGCGGTACCGCGGTGAAAACGCGTCGATGAAACGTCTGCTGTCTCTTTCCCTGCTGGCCTTGCTGCTGGTGGGATGCGCGGGAGAAAAGGGCATCGTCGATAAAGGGACGTATGAGCTGGATACCCGTCATCAGGCGCAGGCTGCCTATCCACGCATTAAAGTGTTGGTGATCCACTATACAGCAGATGATTTCGACAGTTCGCTGGCAACGCTGACCGATAAACACGTCAGCTCGCATTATCTTATTCCCGCTAAACCGCCTGCGCCGGACGGCAAACCGCGCATCTGGCAACTGGTGCCTGAAAGCGAGCTGGCCTGGCATGCGGGCGTGAGTTTCTGGCGCGGCACGAACCGTATTAACGATACCTCGATTGGCATTGAGCTGGAAAATCGGGGCTGGCAGAAAACGGGTAGCGTGAAGACCTTTACCCCGTTTGAGCCTGCGCAAATTGCCGCGTTGATTCCGCTCGCCAAAGACATTATTGCCCGGTACGACATCAAGCCGCAGAACGTGGTGGCGCATTCTGATATTGCCCCGCAGCGCAAAGACGATCCTGGCCCGCTATTCCCGTGGCACGCGCTGGCCCAGCAGGGGATTGGCGCATGGCCCGATCCGGCTCGCGTCGCATTTTATCTTAACGGAAAGCCGCCGTATCAGAGCGTGGAACCTGCCGCGTTGCTCGATCTTCTGGCGCGTTACGGGTATGACGTGCCGGAAAATAGCACGGAGGCGCAGCATAAGCGCATTATTATGGCGTTTCAGATGCACTACCGTCCCGAGCGCTGGAACGGTATTGCGGATGCGGAATCTATGGCGATTGCCGAGGCGTTATTAGAAAAGTACGGGCAGGGATAATTCGCGTTAGCGGTGCAGTTTACCGTGATCGCGCAGCCACGCCGCCGTGCGTACAATGCCTTCATCCAGCGTGACGATCGGCTTGTATCCCAGTTCGTTTTCAGCACGCGTGGTATCTAGCGTAAAATCAAAATTGAGCTTCGATACGCCATAGTGTGTTAGCGCGGGTTCTTTGGCGGATTTATTGCCAAAGCGCTCCATGCTGCGGGCGATCATGTCCAGCATCGGGTAGGGCACCGAGCGAATACGGCAGTGAATATTCAGCTCGTCGATCAGACGCTGTACGATATTACGCAGGCTTTGCGGCTCACCGTTGGTGATGTTGTACGCGCGACCTGAAATAAGGTTATCGCACTCTGGCTGACTCGCCAGCCACATCGCATGAATCGCATTTTCAAAATAGGTCATATCCACCAGCGCATCGCCACCGCGCGGCAACAGCACGCTGCCGTAGTGATGCATCATTTGAGCCAGACGCGGGATAAACACTTTATCGTGCGGCCCAAACAGGCTTTGCGGACGCAGAACGGTAAACCGCGTGTGCGGGTTTGACTGCGCCAGCAGATCGATCACCTCTTCGCTGGCGGCTTTACTGCGCGCAAATTCGCAGGCGAACCGCGCCGGGCGAAAATCTTCCTGGATATTACGATGATGGTGATAATCGAAATAGAGCGACGGGGAGGAGACATGAATGAAATTCCGCACTCCCCACGCGACAGACCATTCGCCGAGACGGCGGGTGGCGCGCACGTTCGCGAGGTCAAAGGCTTCCTGCGTTCCCCAGGGAGAGGTGAAACTGGAGCAGTGCCACAGCGTATCGATTCCGGCGAGCATGACTTTGGCCTGCGAAGAAACCAGCTCCGTCAGGTCGGCATGGATGAATTCAGCCCCCATTTTTTGCAGGAGTTTGCCCATCGCTTCGTTGCGACCGGTGGCTCTGACACTGATGCCTTTATTGCGCAGAAACTCGACCGCATTTCGGCCTAAGCCGCTGGTGGCGCCGGTAACCAGTACCTTCATATCAATCCACTGTGTTGAAAAGAATTTCGTGCGCATTCTTCCGTGAATCACGCCACGATGCAATGGGAAAGGTGAAAGAATCAGAGTTTTAATCAGATTTTTTCTGACTTGTGTTCTGCAAGATGCGCAATCCGTTTTGCCATGCCGCGGAAGATAAACAGGTGCGCCGGGATCATCAACAGCCAGTAGAAAAGCCCCGGCATTCCGTGCGGGTGCCACCACGCGCGCACGTCCAGTTCGCGGTGATCGCCTTTGTCTTTCAGCGTGAAGCACAATCGCCCAAGGCCTGGCGCTTTCATACCGAACAGCAGCGCCAGCTGTTTTTCGGGCTCGACGATGATCACTTTCCAGCTATCGACCGTATCGCCTGGCTGCAGCATGGCGTGTTCAGGCCGGCCTTTTGCCAGCTTGTGTCCCACCAGCAGATCCAGCATGCCGCGCGTTTGCCAGAGAATATTGCCAAAGAAATAGCGCTCTTTGCCGCCAATTTGATTGACCACTTCCCAGAGTGCTTCGAGGCTGGCGCGGGTTTTCACCGTGTAGCCCGCCTGTTTGGCGTAATATCCGTACTCCGGACGCCAGCGGGCAAAGGCCTGCGCGTCGTAACCCCAGTCGCTGGAGTTCACCAGCTTCTCTTCTTCTTTTAGCGTGTTGCGCACCGCGTCGTCGAAACGGATCAGATCTTGCGGGATCAGCGCCTGCAATTCGCGGTCATCGGCCAGCAGATCGTGTTTAAGCCCTTGGATCAGCGCTTTGGCTGTCGTCGGCGGAACGGACGTAATGACGTTCAAAAACCAGACGGAGATCCAGCTGGTTGGGAAGGGGATGGGTACCAGCAAGCGGCGACGCCCGCTAACCCTCATAAAATGCTCAAACTGTTCCTGATAGCTCAACACTTCCGGCCCGGCGGCTTCCAGCACGCGATGCTGCGCGCTGGGATGATTCAGCAGTTCCATCAGATAATGCAGCAGATTTTCCAGCGCAATCGGCGTGGTACGCGAGCGTACCCAGCGCGGCGGCGTCAGCACCGGCAGGTTGTAAACCATATCGCGCATCACTTCAAATGCCGCCGATCCTGCGCCCACGATGATCCCGGCACGTAATTCGGTAAGCGGAATAGTGGCGCTGCGCAGCATTTCACCCGTAAGCTGACGCGCGCGCAGATGATCGGACTGCTCGCTTTCAGGCGCTTGCAACGAGCTTAAGAAAATGATCTGCTTAACGGACGTTTTCAGCAGGGCGTCGCGCACGTTCAACGCCACCTGGCGCTCATGCGCGATAAAATCACCGCCTTCGCCCATGCTGTGCACCAGATAATAGAGCGTATCGACGCCCTCCAGCAGGACGGGCAATTCCTTTGGCCAGTTGAGATCAACATTGTGACAGCTGACGTTGGGCAGGTTCAGCTTCTGGAGGCGCTCAGTATTGCGTGCCGCCGCCAGCACCTGATGTCCTTGCTCACCTAATGCGGACGTCAAATGCTGACCGATATAGCCACTGGCGCCGAGCACCAGAATACGTTGCGGCACGGTGTGCTCCTTAGCGCTGTAAAAAGGCCTGCCAGTGTTTCACCACGTCAGAAAGCTGCTCGCGACTGACGTCAAGGTGCATTACCAGGCGCACCACTGGGGATGCGTTTAACAGCACGCCACGGGATTTCATGAATTCACCCAGCGCAGCGGCGTTTTCATCACCCACGCGAATGAACAGCATATTGGTATCGTGACGCATCACATCCGCGCCGATTTCACGCAGTTGAGTCGCCATCCACGCGGCATTGTCATGATCGTCTTTCAGGCGCGCAACGTTGTTTTTCAGCGCATACAGTCCAGCTGCGGCCAGAATACCGGCCTGACGCATGCCGCCGCCGGTCATTTTACGCCAGCGGTTGGCGCGCTTGATGTAATCCGCATCGCCGACCAATAGCGATCCGACCGGCGTCCCCAGACCTTTTGAAAGACAAATCGTGAACGTATCGCAGTATTGAGTAATCTCTTTCAGCTCGCAGCCATATTCCACCACGGCGTTAAAGATGCGCGCGCCGTCGACATGCAGCGCCAGATTGCGCTCGCGGGTGAATGCCCACGCGGCTTTCAGGTATTCGCGCGGAAGGACTTTCCCGTTATGGGTATTTTCCAGACTGAGCAGTTTGGTCCGTGCAAAATGTATATCGTCGGCTTTGATTTTGGCCGCGACTTTATCCAGCGGCAGGGAGCCGTCAGACGCGGCATCAATCGGCTGCGGCTGAATGCTGCCGAGCACCGCGGCGCCACCGGCTTCGTACAGATAGTTATGTGCGCCCTGGCCCACAATATACTCTTCGCCGCGCTCGCAATGGCTGAGCAATGCGACCAGATTGGCCTGCGTGCCGGTGGGCAGGAACAGCGCCGCCTCTTTCCCGCTTAATTCCGCGGCATAGCGCTGGAGTTCGTTGACCGTTGGGTCGTCACCGTACACGTCGTCCCCGACCGGTGCGGCCATCATCTCTTCAAGCATGGCGCGACTCGGACGGGTGACGGTATCACTGCGTAAATCAATCATGGCATATCCTTATATACACGCATCTTTCACGCCTGCACGTTAGCGGCACCTGCAAACCCCTGTCACATTCTGTGTTCATGGGGTTTCAGGCTTGCCGCTTTGACGCATCACGAATGATTTTTGCGTATGACTTTAAAAGGATATTTTTACCTGAGCCAGTTGGTTTTTGCTAGCTCCATCACTTCGTCACCGCGACCGCTAATAATGGCGCGCAGCATATACAGGCTAAAGCCTTTGGCCTGCTCCAGTTTAATTTGCGGCGGGATCGCCAGCTCTTCTTTGGCTACCACGACATCGACCAGCACCGGACCGTCGATGGAAAACGCGCGTTGCAGCGCTTCATCCACGTCTGCGGCTTTTTCCACGCGGATACCCGTGATACCGCAGGCTTCGGCGATTTTGGCAAAGTTGGTATCGTGCAGATCCGTGCCGTCGGTCAGATAGCCGCCGGCTTTCATCTCCATCGCCACGAATCCCAGCACGCTGTTATTGAACACCACGATTTTCAGCGGCAGCTTCATCTGTACGACCGACAAAAAATCGCCCATCAGCATGCTGAATCCGCCGTCGCCGCACATGGCGACAACCTGACGCTCCGGCGCGGTGGCTTTAGCGCCTAGCGCTTGCGGCATGGCGTTGGCCATTGAACCGTGGTTGAAGGAGCCGATCAGTCGGCGCTTGCCGTTCATTTTCAGATAACGCGCTGCCCAGACGGTGGGGGTGCCCACGTCGCAGGTAAAGATGGCGTCATCAGCGGCGAAGTGGCTAATCTGTTGCGCCAGATACTGCGGATGAATTGCCTTTTCGCTCGGCTTCGCGAGGTCGTCCAGCCCTTTGCGCGCGTCACGATAATCGCTGAGCGCTTTGTCGAGGAATTTGCGATCGGTTTTCTCTTCCAGATGTGGGATCAGGGCCGCGAGCGTGGCTTTGATATCGCCAATCAGCGCCATATCGACCTTGCTGTGTGAGCCAATACTGCCGGGATTAATATCGATCTGGATGATTTTCGCGTCAGTTGGATAGAACGCGCGATAGGGGAATTGCGTGCCGAGCAGCACCAGCGTATCGGCGTTCATCATCGTGTGGAAGCCGCTGGAGAAACCGATCAGACCGGTCATCCCCACGTCGTAAGGGTTGTCGTACTCCACATGTTCTTTGCCGCGCAGGGCGTGAACAATCGGTGCTTTCAGTTTTCCGGCAAATTCCAGCAGTTCTTTATGCGCGCCCGCGCAGCCGCTGCCGCACATGAGCGCAATGTTGCTGGAGTAGCGTAAGAGCTGAGCCAGTTTTTTGAGCTCCTCTTCCGCTGGCGTGACAACCGGCTGCGGCGCGGGGTACCAGTGCGTGCTCGCCCCTTCTGGCGCGGCTTTCAACGCCACGTCGCCAGGTAACACCACGACCGAAACGCCGCGATTGAGGATCGCTTTGCGCATCGCAATCGCCATCACCTGCGGGATTTGCTCCGGCGTGGAAACCAGCTCGCAGTAGTGGCTACATTCACGGAACAGCTCCTGCGGATGCGTTTCCTGAAAATAGCCGCTCCCGATTTCGCTCGACGGAATATGTGCGGCAATGGCCAGCACCGGAACGTGATTGCGATGGCAGTCGAACAAACCGTTTATCAAATGCAAATTACCCGGCCCGCACGATCCGGCGCAAACCGCCAGCTCGCCTGTCAGTTGCGCTTCCGCGCCTGCGGCAAATGCCGCGACTTCTTCATGGCGGGTGGGCATCCATTCGATGGTGCCCATTCGGTTGAGGCTGTCGCTGAGTCCGTTAAGTGAATCGCCGGTCACGCCCCAGATGCGTTTCACTCCAGCTTGTTCCAGCGTTTTCGCGACGTAAGCCGCTACGGTCTGTTTCATGGGTGTCCATCTCCGTTATGTGATAACGCTTACAAGCTTAGAAGAAAATGGCCGTTCTGCCCGTCAAACCCCCCTGATTAATAGTTACTTTCATTGTGCAACAATTCGTCATATTCTGTTGAGACTTCAATTAAAAACAGGAATCATTTCAGATGGTTAAATCATTGTTAATTGCTGTTAATAAAACGCTAACGCATGAAGATTTTGGCAAGCTGTTACTGCGATTGGCCGTTGGTGGGTTAATGCTGTTCCACGGGATGCACAAGCTGATTGGCGGCGTGGATGGCATTAGCGGCATGCTGGTGGCAAAAGGATTACCAGGGTTTATCGCCTATGGTGTGTTGATTGGCGAAGTGGTTGCGCCTGTGCTGATTGTGCTGGGCATTCTGACGCGTCCGGCAGCGCTGGTGCTGGCCTTTACGATGATTGTCGCCTGGCTGATGGTCGGCACCGGCAAAACGTTCGCGCTGGACGCAGTAGGCGCATGGGCGATCGAAAGTCTGGTGTATTTCTTTATCGGCGCGTTAGCCGTGGCGTTTTTAGGTGCTGGGCGCTATGCCTTAGCCAAAGACCCGGCCTGGAAGTAAGGTTTTATCCGGGCGGCGCGAGCTTATATCGAGATAAAAACCAACATCTACAAAAAGGGTTCTTCGGAACCCTTTTTTGTGGGTGCTGGTTAAGATATTGATATTGTTGAGTGGAATGAGTATCCAGGAAAAAAGGGTTTGCCGCGCTGGAATCGAATTTCAAAAGGAAAGGTGAAGATTGCTTCAGTTTACTACCGTACAGGCAGCTTAGAAATACGCCAAATAAAAAGGCCAGCAGATGCTGGCCTTTCGCGTTTTAACAGGTGAGAATTAATTTACGCCAGTACCAAATCACCCTGCGGATGACAGGAACAGGCCAGCACGTAGCCGTCGGCGATTTCTGCCTCTGTCAGCGTCATGGTGCTGTTGACGGTATAGTCACCGGACACCACTTTCGTTTTGCAGCAACCGCACACGCCAGCACGGCAGGCGGCGACAATCGGAACCTTGTTGCTTTCCAGCGCTTCCAGCAGCGTGGTGCCAACGCGACCGAAAAAGGTCTGCGCCGGTTGTAGCTTGGTGAATTTCACGCCGCTGGTTGCGGCTTCTGCCACTGGCGTGAAGAACTGCTCTTTAAAGAAGCGAGTCACCCCGAGCGCGTGTACCTCTTTTTCGACAATGTCCATGTACGGCGCAGGCCCACAGGTCATTACCGTACGCGACGCGATATCCGGCACGCTTTGCAGCAGTTCACGGCTCAGACGACCGGCGACAAAACCGTGAGTGGCGTTATTTTCTGCCACCATCGTCACAGGATAATTTCGCCATTCGTCGGCAAAAATCACATCGTCGGGGGAGCGCACGCTAAAGATAACCTGCACGTCAGCGTGCGGACGATTTTTTGCCAGCCAGCGACGCATCGACATCACCGGCGTTACGCCACAACCCGCAGCCAGCATCAGGAATTTATCGTCGGCTTTGTCGTCGCAGGTGAAATCCCCCTGCGCATCGGAGAGCCAAATATAATCCCCGCGCTTAACGTCGTTGGTCAGCCACTGCGATCCCGCGCCCTCGTCAATACGGCGGATGGTGAGCGTAATGTACTCGCTCACGCCCGGTGTCGAGGAAAGGGTGTACGCACGCAGCGTGTCGGCAGCATTGCGAACGCTAACCAGCGCATACTGACCCGCACGGTACGGATAGAAGTCATGGCACAGCAGTGAAAGCGTCCACACATCCGGCGTCTCCTGATGGATGTGATGAACCTGCATCCGCCACGGGCATTGTGAGGTTGGCATCGTCATAAATACTCCTTACGCGCTCAGCAGTTGCTGCATGTCTTCTTCTACGGTCGTCACGGAACGCAGACCGAATTTCTCGTTCAACACGGCCAGCAGGTCCGGGGTCAGGAAGCCCGGCGCGGTCGGACCGGTGACGATATTGGTGACACCCAGCGACAGCAGGGTCAGCAGGATCACGATCGCTTTCTGTTCGAACCAGGAGAGCACCAGAGACAGCGGCAGATCGTTCACGCCGCAGCCCAGTTTCTCTGCAAGCGTCACCGCCAGGATAATCGCTGAGTACGCATCGTTACACTGACCGGCATCAATCAGACGCGGCAGGCCTTCGATATCGCCGAAGTCCAGTTTGTTGAAGCGGTATTTACCGCAGGCCAGGGTCAGGATCAGACAATCCTGCGGGACACTGGTGGCAAAATCAGTGAAGTAGTTACGTTCACCCCGTGCGCCGTCACAACCGCCCACCAGGAAGATGTGGCGCAGTTTTTCGCGGCTCACCAGATCGATCAGAGAATCAGCAGCACCCAGCAGGGTTTCGCGGCCAAAGCCCACGGTGATCATGTGTTCGATTTCGCTGAACGGGAAGCCCGCCATCTGCTGTGCCTGGGTGATAACCGGTGCGAAATCATCACCTTCGAGGTGGCTCACACCCGGCCAGCCGACAATGCTGCGGGTCCAGATGCGATCATCGTAAGAACCGACGGTCGGATCGATAATGCAGTTTGAGGTCATCACGATGGGGCCTGGGAAGCGGGCAAATTCCACCTGTTGATTCTGCCAGCCGCTGCCGTAGTTACCGATCAGATGTTTGAATTTGCGCAGCTCCGGATAGCCGTGTGCAGGCAACATTTCGCCGTGGGTGTAGACGTTAACGCCTGTCCCTTCAGTTTGCAGCAACAGATTGTAGAGGTCTTTCAGGTCGTGTCCGGAGATCAAAATACACTTACCGGCAGTCGCTTTCACGTTCACCTGCGTTGGCGTTGGGTGACCGTAAGTCTCGGTTTCGCCCGCATCCAGAATGCTCATCACTTTGAAATTCATCTGGCCGATTTCCATTGAGCACGCCAGCAGCGCGTTCATATCGGAAGGCCAGGTCCCCAGCCACGCCATGATGTTGTGGTACTCGGCGTAAATGTCGTTGTCGTACTGACCGAGTACGTGGGCGTGTTCCATATAGGCCGCCGCGCCTTTCAGGCCGTACAGGCACAGCAGGCGCAGGCCGAGAATATTCTCACCGATCGCCGCTTTATCTTTATTCGGGGTGAAATCCGCCGCCTGACGCTGCAGGTCGCCCAGATCGTCGCTCACCAGTTGCAGGTCAGCCATTGGGTTATCCACCGCAGCATTGGCATCTGCATTCAGGCTTTGTGCTTTCAGTGCTTCGCGAAGGGCAATGGCTTCACGCGCGTAGCCCACGATGCGCGGAGAGTCGAAGTTCACGTTAGTCAGCGTGGAGAAAAAGGCGCGCGGTGCGAAGTTATCGACATAGTGATCCACAATGCCGTATTCACGCGCTTTTGCGGCCCAGGCGGACAGGCCTTGCAGGGCCGCAATCAGGAGATCTTGAAGGTCAGACGTTTCTGCAGTTTTACCGCACATACCTTGCGAGTAGGAGCAGCCGTTGCCGGCGGGGGTACGGATGGTTTGTTCACATTGCACACAAAACATAATCACACCTGTTAAAGTTATATTTTAGATACATGTTTAAGATTATGCGCTTGGCTGGTCGTAGAAAAGTTCTTTCTTCTACAAAGTAAAGGGATATTGATTTAGCGCAATTTTGGCGGTAGAGGGCTACCGCCAGAGAGGTATCAGGCGGAGAAAACAGCCATCAGAATCGGTACAAGCAGACTCAAAATAAAACCATGCACGATGGCGGCAGGCACCAGCTCCAGCCCACCCGAGCGCTGTAAAACGGGCAGCGTGAAGTCCATCGATGTGGCTCCGCACAGGCCGAGCGCCGTTGAGCGGCTCTGACGCACCAGCCCCGGAATGAGCATAATCGCGATCAGTTCTCGACCCAGATCGTTAAAGAACGCGGCGCTGCCGATAACCGGACCAAATGATTCGGTGAGTAAAATACCGGACAACGAATACCATCCAAACCCTGATGCCATCGCCAGGCCGGTTTTTAGCGGCAGATCGAGAATAAACGCGTTAATCACCCCCGCGACCATGGAGCTTGCCACGACGACCACCGCGACAATCATCCCTCGGCGATTTAGCACAATTTGTTTCAGGGTCATGCCGTTATTACGCAGCTGAATACCAATCAGGAACAGCAGGAAAATTAATGTATATTCGCTGGCTTCGGTTGCGTGCTGTAAAAACGCAAGCCCTGTCAGGCCGAGCAGAAAACCCAGCACCACCACACCGCACAGTTTTAATGACTCCAGCGCCATCGCAATTCGTGAGGGCAATTTTTCTTGCTGGTGATGATTTCTCCACGGAATGCTTCGTTCGAGCCATAACAGCGCGGCAATATTACACGCCAAAATAACCACAATAGTGACAATGGAATAATGGAGGATTGACAGCAGATTGGCGGCCAGATTATCCAGGAATGCGAGGCTTATCCCCATGAAAAACAAGATCACGTAAACAATCCAACTCAGAAAGCGATTAATGAGTTTTAAAGCGGAGGCGTGACGGAGAGGAATAAGGTAGCCCACTACCAGTGGCAGCAGAATGATTAAAAGTCCTGAAAACATGAACAGCCTGTCCTTTATAAGTATCTGAATAGCGCCAGAGACACTACCCAATAAAGACTGCTCAGTAAAGATGCAAAATAAAAGCCGGGTGGCACAAAGACCACCCGGCTGAGTCGCGGAGTGAATTAACGACGCTTTTCAAGCAGGGTGCGGTACAGCACGCCACCCAAAATACCGCCGATAATTGGCATCACCCAGAACAGCCACAGCTGCTGAAGCGCCCAGCCACCCTGGAAGAGGGCGACGGCGGTACTGCGTGCCGGGTTAACCGAGGTATTGGTCACCGGAATACTGATCAAGTGAATCAGGGTTAACGCCAGGCCGATAGCAATTGGCGCAAATCCCGCTGGCGCGTTTTTGTCTGTCGCCCCGTGAATCACCAGCAGGAAACCGGCGGTCAGGACAATTTCAATCACTATCGCTGACAGCATAGAGAAGCCGCCAGGAGAGTGTTCGCCGTAACCGTTTGAGGCAAAACCGCTTGCTGTCGCATCAAAGCCAGCTTTACCGCTGGCGACAACATACAGAACCGCCGCTGCAATAATGCCGCCGACAACCTGGGCAATAATATAGCCAATCACGTCTTTTGCCGGGAAACGACCGCCGGCCCACAGACCTAATGTCACGGCAGGGTTAAAGTGACCGCCGGAAATATGCCCGACCGCAAATGCCATGGTTAATACCGTTAAACCAAAAGCTAAAGCCACACCCGCAAAACCAATGCCTAATTCCGGAAATGCTGCTGCAAGCACTGCGCTACCGCAGCCACCAAATACCAGCCAGAATGTACCAAAGCATTCCGCCGCTAATTTTCTAAACATAACCACCTCGTTAAATTCCATACGCTATTCTGCGTACGGCTGTATATCGCCTAAAAGGATGACGACTCAAAGAGCCGATATTTTAGAAAGCAATAACTTAGCAATGCCACTTAAATAAATTCTGTTAATTTGATTTAAGGCAATGTGATGTTAGTTATTATTGGAATTGGGCTGAAATAAAGCGTAGCTCAATTCTGGACGCTTAGTATCTTGCGCGGCAGGGTGTATTTCAAATGAAAGCTCGCGAGCAAATTCTGATTTTAACTCTGCGTGACAAAACACCAAACCGACGCCAGAGTGTTCTGTCTCGTCGCTGGGCGCTATACTCCTGATAACTTGAAGGAAAAAGTGACTAATTCGCGGGGGTTATATGCTTCTCGAGCGTGTGGAGATTGTCGGGTTTCGCGGCATTAATCGTTTGTCGCTCATGCTGGAACAGAACAATGTTCTGATCGGTGAAAACGCCTGGGGTAAATCCAGTCTTCTGGATGCATTAACCTTATTGCTTGCGCCTGGAACGGAACTGTACAGCTTTGCTCGGGAAGATTTCTGGTTCCCGCCCGGCGATATCCTGGGGCGAGAACGTCATCTGCATATCATTCTGACTTTCCGCGAACTTGAACCCGGTCGCCACCGCGTTCGGCGTTATCGCCCGCTTTCACCCTGCTGGGTGCCGTGTGATGACAATTACCAGCGCATTTTTTACCGTCTGGAAGGTGAACTGGCACAAGACGACACCGTGCTGACGCTGCGCGGGTTTATGGATGCCAAAGGTCATCAAATAGCGCTTGAGAATATCGACGAACAGGCTCGCCATCTGGTGCGCCTGATGCCGGTATTACGTCTGCGGGACGCACGTTTTATGCGCCGGATCCGTAACGGTACGGTGCCTCATTTGCCTGAAGTCGAAGTGACGGCCCGCGAGCTGGACTTTCTGGCGCGCGAGCTGGTGGCACGTCCGCAAAATCTGACTGACGGGCAAATTCGCCAGGGGCTGTCAGCGATGGTGCAACTGCTGGAGCACTATTTTTCTGAGCAAGGGACAACCCAAACGCATAACCGGCTAATGCGCCGCCGTTCGTATGACGAGCAGCGCAGCTGGCGCTATCTGGACATTATCAACCGGATGATCGATAAACCTGGCGGACGGTCTCATCGCGTCATCCTGCTGGGATTGTTCTCCACGCTGTTGCAGGCGAAAGGCAACGTTCAGCTCGACAAAGATGCCCGTCCGCTGCTGCTCGTCGAAGATCCTGAAACGCGGCTGCATCCCATCATGCTTTCGGTGGCATGGCATCTGCTCAATCTGCTGCCGCTCCAGCGCATCACCACCACCAATTCCGGAGAACTGCTTTCATTGACGCCCGTCGAGCACGTCTGTCGGCTGGTGCGCGAGTCCTCACGCGTCACGGCGTTCCGCCTCGGCCCTGGCGGATTGAGCGCCGAAGATGGTCGCCGCATTGCCTTTCATATTCGTTTCAATCGCGCGTCTTCGTTGTTTGCGCGCTGCTGGCTCCTGGTTGAAGGGGAAACCGAAACCTGGGTGATCAACGAACTGGCGCGCCAGTGCGGGCATCATTTCGATGCGGAAGGCATCAAAGTCATTGAGTTCGCCCAGTCTGGTTTAAAGCCGCTGATTAAGTTTGCGAGCCGTATGGGCATCGAATGGCACGTGCTGGTGGATGGTGATGAAGCCGGGAAAAAATACGCCAGCACCGTGCGCGGTGTGCTGGGTAATAACGGCGAAGAGGAGCGCGTGCATCTCACGGCATTGCCGGCGATGGACATGGAACACTTTATGTATCGTCAGGGTTTTGACGACGTTTTTCACCGGGTGGCGATGATACCGGTCAATGTGCCGATGAACATGCGGCGGGTGATCACGAAGGCGATTCATCGCTCATCAAAACCCGATCTGGCGATTGAAGTGGCGGCGGAGGCGGGAAGAAGGGGCGTCGAGTCTGTGCCCACGTTGCTGCGGAAAATGTTTTCCCGCGTGCTGTGGCTGGCACGCGGGAAAGCGGATTAGCTGCGTGCGGCCTGATTAACCTGAGCGATCAGGCTGTCCAGAAGCTCATAGCGACGACGGTACTCGGCGCGTTTCTTGCTCGCGATATCTTCCATCGGCTTGCGGGGCATTTCGAGCGCGAGCGAAAAATTGCCGGTCGGGTGCTGTTCGCCACCAATGGAGCGCCAGAAACTGTCGTAATCCGCCAGCAGTTTGCCCTCTTTTTTCTTGCGATAGCGCCAGCTACGATAAATATGCGTAGCGTTACTGACCGCCAAAATCTGCTCAACCGGGAAGACCGCGCCCAGCGTCATGGCGGCTTCCACCAGCAGACGTTTCGGGAACAGGCCGTGGCAGGCTTTGGTCGCCCCCTGGATTAGTTCATGCGGAACAAAGGCTTTTGCGCCCTGCATGCCACCGATAAACAGCGTCGATTTTCCCTCAAACTGGCAGAGCGTAAAGGTCAACTCAGCCAGAATGGTATTTTCCCGATCGCAAAACGCCAGCGTCGCTTCGCCTTCTTTATCCAGAAACGCATCGGCGCAGAGGCGAACGGTAAACTGTTGCTCGTCTTTTCCCGTCAGAGTCAGTAACGTCATGCCCTGTTTGGATAAATAGCCATTCATCAACGCGGCGGGAAGAACAGAATTCATTGTCTGATAATGCCAGGCCAGCGCGTCGAGCGTTTTCTGACGATCCATATTCACAGACAGCCACGGGCGATGTAACCGGCACGGCAACCCAGGCTGGACCTGCATCATTTGCATCAGCCGCGGTTGCTTTGCCAGGCTTGCCAGCAGGCGGGTGGTACTGAACGGTGTCGCCAGTGAACGTAACATGAATTTGCGTCGATACGACGGGTTTTGCCAGGCGAGGCCAGGCGTATATTCACCGGAAGCAAGACTTTTGAAAAGCTGCCAGCCTGATTTTGGCTGAGGCTGCTGTGAATAAGGTGTATCGACGATGGAAGACATGATGATTACCGGCTTCAGGATAAGATCTGTATTTCAGCAGGTCTATAATCAACAGCGCGTCAACAAAGGTTTTGCGATACCAAAAACAGGGGTTTCGTTGACGAACAGTTTAGATAGAATCAACGGTTATAATTGCCAGAACATTTATTTGGAATATTTATGAACCTTAAGGGAAAACGCAGGAAGCTCTATCTTCTGCTGGCAGTGGTGGTAATCGTCGGTGGTTTCTGGCTATGGCAGGTTCTGAACGCGCCCGTGCCGCACTACCAAACGCTGATTGTCCGGCCGGGCGAACTGCAACAAAACGTCCTTGCAACCGGAAAGCTGGACGCGCTGCGCAAAGTGGATGTCGGTGCGCAGGTGAGTGGTCAGTTAAAAACGCTCTCTGTGGAAATTGGTGACAAAGTGAAAAAAGGCCAGCTTTTGGGGGTTATCGATCCTGAGCAGGCAGAAAACCAAATCCGCGAAGTGGAAGCGACGCTGATGGAGCTGCGGGCGCAGCGCAGTCAGGCCGAGGCGGAACGTAAACTCGCACAGGTTACGCTTGGGCGTCAGCAGGCGCTGGCCAAAACCCAGGCGATTTCGCGTCAGGATTTGGATACCGCAGCCACTGAGCTGGCGGTCAAGCAGGCGCAAATTGGCACGATTGACGCGCAAATCAAACGTAACCAGGCGTCGCTGGATACGGCCAAAGCGAATCTTGAATACACCCGCATCGTGGCCCCCATGGCGGGCGAAGTGACGCAAATCACCACGCTTCAGGGTCAGACGGTGATCGCCGCGCAGCAAGCGCCAAACATTCTGACACTCGCAGATATGGGCACCATGCTGGTTAAAGCCCAGGTTTCGGAAGCTGACGTGATCCATCTCAAACCGGGCCAAAAGGCGTGGTTTACGGTGCTGGGCGATCCGCTTACGCGTTATGAAGGCGTGCTGAAAGACATTCTGCCGACGCCGGAAAAAGTCAACGACGCTATTTTCTATCACGCCCGTTTTGAAGTGCCCAATCCGAAAGGCGTACTGCGTCTGGAAATGACCGCACAGGTCCATATTCAGCTCACCGGTGTGAAAGATGTTCTGACGGTGCCGCTGGCGGCGCTCGGCGAACCGGCGGGGGTGAATCGTTATAAAGTCAAAGTACTGCGTAACGGCGAAACGCGCGAACGTGAGGTTGAGATTGGCGAGCGCAATGATACTGACGTGGTGATAGTCAAAGGCCTGGAAGAGGGAGAGGAAGTTGTCATCGGCGAAAGTCAGCCCGGAGCCGCTAAATGACGGCGTTGCTTGAGCTGAATAATATTCGCCGGAGCTATCCTTCCGGAGAGGGCGCGGTGGAGGTTCTGAAAGGGATCACGCTTCAGGTTGAGCCTGGCGAGATGGTCGCTATTGTCGGCGCGTCAGGTTCCGGTAAATCCACGCTGATGAACATTCTGGGCTGTCTGGATAAGCCGACCAGTGGCACATATCGCGTGGCGGGAACGGATATTTCTACTCTCGATAGCGATGCGCTGGCGCGACTGCGGCGCGAGCACTTTGGCTTTATTTTCCAGCGCTATCATTTGCTCTCGCATCTGACGGCCGCGCAAAACGTTGAGGTTCCTGCGGTTTACGCGGGCGTTGAGCGCAAAAAACGTCTCGAACGCGCTCAGGCATTATTAACCCGGCTGGGGTTGGCGGAGCGCGTTGATTATCAGCCTTCGCAGCTGTCCGGGGGGCAGCAGCAACGCGTCAGTATCGCCCGAGCGCTGATGAACGGTGGACAGGTCATTCTGGCCGATGAACCGACCGGCGCGCTCGACAGTCATTCTGGCGAAGAGGTGATGGCGATCCTGCACCAGCTGCGCGATCAGGGGCATACAGTCATTATTGTGACCCACGATCCGCAAGTTGCTGCGCAGGCTGAGCGGATCATTGAGATCCATGACGGCGAATTGATCAGCAACCCACCGGCCAGGAAAAACCACGCGGGCGTGCACAAAGAGGTGCTGCCGCCACCGACGGGATGGGGGCAGTTCGTCAGCGGCTTTCGCGAGGCGTTAACCATGGCCTGGCTGGCGATGGCGGCGAATAAAATGCGCACGCTCCTCACCATGCTCGGCATTATCATCGGGATCGCGTCGGTGGTGTCGATTGTGGTGGTGGGCGATGCAGCCAAACAGCTGGTGCTGGCGGATATTCGCGCGATTGGTACGAACACCATTGATGTCTATCCTGGTAAAGATTTTGGCGACGATGAGCCGCAAAATCAGCAGGCGCTGAAATATGACGATCTGGCGGCGATCCAGAAGCAGCCGTGGGTGAACTCGGCGACACCGGCCGTTTCGCAAAACCTGCGCCTGCGTTACGGGAATATCGACGTTGCGGCCAGCGCGAACGGCGTCAGCGGCGACTATTTCAATGTTTATGGCATGACGTTCAGCGAAGGGGCCACCTTCAACGCAGAGCAGCTCGCAGGGAGAGCGCAGGTCGTCGTGCTCGATGCAAACTCGCGTAAACAGCTGTTCCCGGGAAAATCCAGCGTGGTGGGTGAAGTGATCCTGGTGGGGAACATGCCAGCCACGGTGATTGGCGTGGCAGAAGAAAAGCAGTCGATGTTCGGTAGCAGCAAAATTTTGCGCGTCTGGCTGCCGTATACGACGATTTCCGGGCGGATTATGGGCCAGTCGTGGCTGAACTCCATTACCGTGAGGGTGAAAGAGGGATACGACAGCGCCCAGGCTGAGCAACAGATTGAGCGTCTGCTTACGCTGCGCCACGGCAAGAAAGATTTCTTCACCTGGAACATGGACGGTCTCTTGAAAACGGCTGAAAAGACCACACGTACTCTTCAGATGTTCCTGACGCTTGTCGCGGTTATTTCGCTCGTGGTGGGGGGAATTGGCGTGATGAATATCATGCTGGTGTCCGTGACGGAACGTACGCGTGAGATCGGTATTCGTATGGCCGTTGGCGCGCGGGCAAGCGATGTGCTGCAACAGTTTTTGATTGAAGCGGTGCTGGTGTGTTTAGTTGGCGGTGCGTTGGGGATTGCGTTGTCGATGCTGATTGCCTTTACGCTGCAACTGTTTTTACCCGGCTGGGAAATTGGTTTCTCACCGTTTGCGCTGCTGACGGCATTTTTATGTTCAACAGCGACGGGCGTGTTGTTTGGCTGGCTCCCGGCGCGCAACGCGGCGCGGCTCGATCCGGTGGATGCGCTGGCGCGCGAGTAGCGGAAATAAAAATGCCAGCCGATCGGGCTGGCATTTTGACTGGAGGATGTACACAATGAATCAGAGGGCTATGCAACAGCTTCTGCTTCGATGGGCACAATGACACTGGCATGATTGCCTTTTGGCCCCAGGTGAACATCAAACCGAACCGACTGCCCGGCTTTTAGCGTTCTGTAACCATCCATCTGAATGGTGGAATAATGAGCGAAGATATCTTCGCCGCCGCCTTCAGGGCAGATGAACCCGAACCCTTTGGCGTTGTTGAACCACTTAACAGTACCCATTTCCATGCTTCGACATCCTTCGTATATCTTATTAAGTAAGATGGAATGAACCGGTGGTGGAGTGGGGGCTGTTCAAAACCTCGCCAACTCACGCCTGTACAATTTAGATAAACCAACCATTGCGTCAAGTGTCAGGCGCTGGAGTTGGGACAATAATCAACCAAATTTTTGAAGCAGTTAACGCTATTGACGGGAATGTGACAGATATCGCGGATGGCATTAATAGATGTTTGTTATCTGATATCTGAGGTAGATTCAAAGTATGTACCGACTCCTGTCAGCGAAGATGTTCTGCCGGAAACCGTAACCGATGATGACGACTGACAATGAGTAAGAAGAACGACTGGCTGGATTTTGACCAACTGGCGGAAGACAAAGTGCGCGACGCGCTAAAACCGCCATCTATGTATAAAGTTATGTTAATGAACGATGATTACACGCCGATGGAATTTGTTATTGACGTGCTACAAAAGTTCTTTTCTTATGATGTTGAACGTGCAACGCAACTGATGCTTACCGTTCACTATCGTGGCAAAGCCATCTGCGGCATTTTTACCGCCGAAGTGGCCGAAACCAAAGTGGCGATGGTGAACGAATATGCAAGGGAGAACGAGCATCCGTTGCTGTGTACGCTGGAAAAAGCCTGAAAAGGCATAAAAATTGGGGGAGGTGCCTATGCTCAATCAAGAACTGGAACTCAGTTTAAACATGGCTTTCGCCAGAGCGCGTGAGCACCGACATGAGTTTATGACCGTGGAGCATCTGCTATTGGCACTGCTCAGCAACCCATCTGCCCGTGAAGCGCTGGAAGCGTGTTCTGTGGATCTGGTGGCGCTGCGTCAGGAACTCGAAGCCTTCATCGAACAAACGACACCGGTGCTGCCCGTCAGTGAAGAGGAGCGCGACACTCAGCCGACGCTCAGCTTCCAGCGCGTATTGCAGCGCGCGGTGTTCCACGTCCAGTCTTCTGGCCGTAACGAAGTGACCGGCGCAAACGTACTGGTTGCCATCTTCAGTGAGCAGGAGTCGCAAGCGGCATATCTGCTGCGTAAACACGAAGTCAGCCGACTCGACGTGGTCAACTTTATCTCTCACGGAACGCGAAAAGACGAGCCGAATCAGGCATCCGATTCCAGCAGTCAGGCGAGCAATCCTGAAGAGCAAGCAGGCGGGGAGGATCGTATGGAAAACTTCACCACCAACCTTAATCAGCTTGCTCGCGTTGGCGGAATTGATCCGCTGATTGGCCGCGATAAAGAGCTGGAACGTGCGATTCAGGTGCTGTGCCGTCGCCGCAAAAACAACCCGCTGCTGGTGGGGGAATCGGGCGTGGGTAAAACCGCGATTGCCGAAGGGCTGGCCTGGCGTATCGTGCAGGGCGACGTTCCAGAAATCATGTCGGATTGCACCATCTACTCGCTGGATATTGGTTCGCTGCTGGCGGGCACGAAATATCGTGGTGATTTTGAAAAACGCTTCAAAGCCTTGCTGAAACAGCTGGAGCAAGACACCAGCAGCATCCTGTTTATCGATGAAATCCATACCATCATCGGTGCGGGCGCGGCGTCTGGCGGCCAGGTGGATGCGGCTAACCTGATTAAACCGCTGCTGTCGAGCGGTAAGATCCGCGTGATGGGGTCGACAACGTATCAGGAATTCAGCAACATTTTTGAGAAAGACCGTGCATTAGCGCGTCGCTTCCAGAAAATTGATATTACTGAGCCGTCCGTTGAAGAAACGGTGCAGATCATCAACGGCCTGAAACCGAAATACGAAGCGCACCACGACGTGCGTTATACCGCGAAAGCGGTGCGTGCGGCGGTAGAGCTGGCGGTGAAATACATCAACGACCGTCATCTGCCGGATAAAGCGATTGATGTGATCGACGAAGCGGGCGCGCGTGCGCGTCTGATGCCGGTCAGCAAGCGCAAGAAAACCGTTAACGTGGCAGACATTGAATCCGTGGTGGCGCGTATCGCGCGTATCCCTGAGAAGAGTGTTTCTCAGAGCGATCGCGACACGCTGCGTACCCTCGGCAATCGCCTGAAAATGCTGGTCTTCGGACAGGATAAAGCGATTGAAGCCTTAACCGAAGCCATCAAAATGGCGCGTGCGGGGCTGGGTCACGAACATAAACCCGTTGGTTCTTTCCTGTTCGCCGGGCCGACCGGGGTGGGGAAAACCGAGGTGACAGTTCAGCTTTCCAAAGCGCTGGGTATTGAACTGCTGCGTTTCGATATGTCCGAGTATATGGAGCGCCACACCGTGAGCCGTTTGATCGGTGCGCCTCCGGGATACGTGGGCTTTGATCAGGGTGGTTTGCTTACTGATGCAGTAATCAAACATCCGCACGCGGTTCTGCTGCTCGATGAAATCGAGAAAGCGCACCCGGACGTGTTCAACATCCTGCTGCAGGTGATGGACAACGGAACGCTGACGGACAATAACGGGCGCAAAGCGGACTTCCGCAATGTGGTGCTGGTGATGACCACCAACGCCGGCGTGCGTGAAACCGAGCGTAAATCGATCGGCCTGATCCATCAGGATAACAGCACCGATGCGATGGAAGAGATCAAGAAGATCTTTACGCCTGAATTCCGTAACCGTCTGGATAACATTATCTGGTTCGATCACTTGTCTACCGAGGTGATTCACCAGGTTGTGGACAAGTTCATCGTCGAGTTGCAGGTTCAGCTTGATCAGAAAGGCGTATCGCTGGAAGTGAGCCAGGAGGCCCGCAACTGGCTGGCCGAGAAAGGCTATGACCGTGCGATGGGCGCGCGTCCGATGGCGCGAGCCATCCAGGATAACCTGAAAAAACCGCTGGCTAACGAACTGCTGTTTGGATCTTTGGTGGACGGCGGGCAGGTCACTGTGGCGCTGGATCAGGCGAAGGGCGAACTGACGTATGACTTCCAGAGTGCGCAGAAGCACAAGCCGGAAGCGGCACACTAAGTTGAACGTGAGTCTTAAAAACCGGGCATTAGCCCGGTTTTTTTATGTGCTCAAAGTACCCGTTATTCAGCCCGTTCTGCCAAGCTGTTGGTTATAAATATAACCGAGAGCCACCAAATGTTGACTCACCACGCGCGGTCCGTAGCTGTCACTCCGCAATGACCAGGGATGCTTTTTTAGCCAGGTGACAAAGGCGGTACAGGATCCCAGCGAGGTTAATATCGGGTCTTCCGTGCGTCGTTGTCCCGTCAGTAGCCCAATCATTTTGCTTTGTTCGCCATTCTCCCAACGCTCCCAAACATTTTCCCACCACCCAATGCGCCGGGTATCGGTCAGGCGGAAAGGTTTATCTGCTGACACAGTGCCAGTCGCGCTTTCTGCTATATACCAGAGATCGGTTTTCCCGATGCCAACGTGAGCGGACCACGCCGTAATTGCACCGCCGCGCAGTACGCATTCATGGGCAAGATAATGATGGATGACATCCGGGAAGCGTCGCTTCAAACGCTGGAAATGGCTATGAATGGCCACCGCTGGGCGAATAATACTCCCCCGATCGTTACGTTTAAGTTTGGCGCTACCGTACTGAATCTCATCAAACTGGCTGCGCTTCATAAAGTGCACCTCCCGCTCGTGGACATATTCCACATCACGGGGCAGAAGGGCGTGGGAAAAGTGCGGTGAGATTTCGTGATAGAGCAGCGATGCGCCAGCCTTCCAGTCACAATAATTTGTGGTGACTTGCACCACTTTTCCGGAATGAATATCGGTGCTAATAACAGCATACAAACACTGGTTGGCTACGTTGCCCTGAAAGGGGATAACCAGCGTTGAGGTGGCAATATGTGTTACGGATGGCGCGGAGCCGTAAAGATGACGTTCACACCAGTTAACGGCCAGAGACAATATTCTGTGTTCTGTTATTTCTCCGGCATACAGACCGCGTTCCAGTTGAGATAAAAGCCAATCAATGTTGCTGCGATGACGACTGTTTATCTGCAGAGGGGTGAAAACATACTGGCAGGCCCGGCATTGAAAACGTGGACTTCCTGCACGGGTATGACCATAGCGAATAATCGTTGTTGTATAGCAACGCGGGCAACCTTGCCCTGTCGCACCCAGTTTCTCGTGCATAAACAGAGAAAACCAGTCGTCACACTCCTTTTCATTAAAAAGCGGAGGAAGGCTGCCGCATTTTTGGCATTCCAGCGTCGCATATCCTAACCGATATACGGGATAAATATAGTCAGCAGCGTTCGGAATACCGAGATTTGGACATGACCAACTTTTACAAACATTCATCGGTATTTTATAAGTGCGTTCCATATCCCTCGCCAACTGATTTTGTAAGTCGATAATATTGTCGATTCTTTTTCATTGATGTCGTGAGAAGGCTCACACTTTGTGCCGCTTTTAAAATGACAATGGAGATCGTCATTTTATTAAAGAGGCTAAGATGAAAAAATCTATTTTCGCTGTTCTGTTGATGTCTGGATATTTATCTCAGGCGATTGCACAGGATGTAACCATCATTTACACCAACGATCTTCATGCACATGTTGAGCCATATAAATTACCTTACGTTGCTCAGGGGAAACGTGCTATCGGTGGGTTCGCAACTATCGCCACGTTTGTTAAGCAGGAAAAATCAAAAAACAAAGCCACATTTTATTTTGATGCCGGAGACTATTTTACCGGTCCCTATATCAGCAGTTTGACGAAAGGGAAAGCAATCATAGATATTATGAATACTATGTCCTTTGATGCTGCATCGGTAGGCAATCATGAGTTCGATCACGGCTGGGATAATACGTTGCTTCAACTCAGTCAGGCTAAATTCCCCGTTCTTTTAGGGAATGTGTTTTATAAAAATAGCAATGTTTTATTCTGGAATAAACCCTACACCATTATTGAAAAGGAAGGGGTGAAAATCGGCGTAATTGGACTGCATGGTGTTTTTGCTTTCGATGATACGGTTTCATCCTCAATGCGCCAGGGAATTGAGGCGCGGGACGAAGTGAAATATTTGCAGCACTATCTGGACGAACTACGCGGAAAAGTCGATATCACGGTTGCGCTGATGCATGAAGGTTTTCCTGCCCGGCAGTCCAGTATTGGCAGCGCAGATGTCAGGCGGGCGCTTGATAAAGATATTCAAACGGCGCGACAGGTGAAAGGACTGGATATTCTGATTACCGGGCACGCACATGTGGGAACACCGGAGCCGATAAAAGTTGGGCAGACGCTGGTGCTCTCGACAGACAGCGGCGGGATCAATATCGGTAAGCTTGTGCTCAATGTGGATCCTGAAAAGCATCGTCACGACACAAAAAGTTTTGAACTGAAAACGCTCTATGCCGATGAGTGGAAGCCCGACCCGTCCACGCAAAAGGTCATCGACAGCTGGAATAAAACGCTGTCAGAAACGGTCCAGCAAAAAGTAGGAACAACGCCCATCACGCTGACTCGCGCGTATGGTGAGTCTTCTCCGTTGGGCAACGTATTTACCGATGCGATGCTGATTGCAGCCCCTGATGCGCAGCTGGCGCTGACGAATTCTGGGGGACTTCGCGCGGATATCAATGCGGGGACTATCACACTGGGTGATGTGATCAGCACATTCCCATTCCCGAATGAACTCACTGTAATGGATTTAAGCGGTAAAGCCCTGCGTAGCCTGATGGAGCATGGCGCGTCCCTCACGAATGGGGTGTTGCAAATGTCAAAAGGCGTGAAAATGCGTTACGACCCGCAAAAACCAACGGGCCAGCGCGTCGTGCTTTTCACCTTAAATGACAAACCCATTATTGATAACGAAACCTATCGCGTCGCAACCAACAGTTTCCTTGCGCCGGGAGGCGATGGTTTTAACGCATTTACTCAGGGGCAGAATAAACAGGTAAAAGGTGGCTATAACCTTTCCAATGCGGTGATTGATTATTTGTTGAAAGGGAATCAAATCATCCCCCAGCAGGTAAATGAAATGCGCGTCAATAGCGTTAACAGTAACTAATACTATCAGGTGATTAATATGGCAATTATTTATACAGATATGGATCTCGCCCCTGCAAACAATCAGCTTGCGGCGTACCTTAATTTTATAATCGATGAGGCGGTAACGTATTCTTATACGGTTCTAGCCAGAAATACCAGTCCAACAAGTGTGGATTTCAACTACGTTTCTGATGTCACTATTGAGAATACCGACAATATAGTGAAAATTCCTGTAATAGGACTTTATGCCAATTATCCCAATCAAGTCAGGGTTATGTTTAAAGACCTGGATGGCATAGAGATTTTTAACCAAATCATCATGGTGCGAACGGATACGCAAGTTTATCGCGATGCAACTATTTTTCATTTGAATATTGAACATACGGATACAACAAAGTTTACCTCTGTATGGGGAAATAGTTGGCTAATGACCACAAACTGCGATGGGTATGACCAGAATGGCGATCTCCGCTGTTATTATTCCGAGTCTTATCGTAATCAGATGTTAAGAACCCACAATGGTTACTTTTATATAGGGAGCGATGAAGATGAACACTGGTACGGCCGCCGGTTTTTCAAAATTGATATTTTAGGCAATGTTATTCTGGAATTTACTCTACGCGATAGTAATAACAATCGTTTTGCCAATACTCACGATCTGGCCTGGGACTCAGCCGGTAATATCTATATGATCGGTAACGATAACCCGGATCGATCGACGAATACCATGAGGCAGGATGCGTCTATCCTAAAATTTGATGACAATACAGGGATGATGATCTGGGCCAGAAATTATACCAGGGATTTTAATAATGCGCAGATCCTGAATAACAGCCCGACAAATGACGTTCATCTTAACTCACTTTCCTGGATCCCAGCAGGTAACGTCAACGGCGAAGCTATTATTGTACACACTCGCTCCACGGGTATTATCTTTGGTATCTCTCCCGAAAATGGGGAAATTTTATGGACGTTAAATTCAGGTGGATTTAATGGGGCTCTCTTTGCTAATGGGCTCGATACGTCTGGTATCACGGCCTTTGAAAATGGCGCCCATACGGTATGTGTCACTCATAACAGTAAGTTTATTGGCAATACAGATGTAAGTCAGGGGAAATTTGTTCTCTCGTTATTTGATAACCGCTCCTGCGTTGATCCGGATGGGCAAGCCGTTACGCGTGCCATTACCGCCGACGCAACGGCTGAACCCTATCAAACCGATCCTGCTCGGGTAATGTTCTACGCCGTTAATCTCACGACAAATACGGTGACCCAGGCGCAACCTAGTATTGACCTTCCTTCCGAAACCGTTCCCCAAATAACCGATTTTATGGGTGCCGTCTTCGACCATAATGACTATTACAGTATTTATACCAATCATGCTCGTTCATTTTTTATCAGTGATGTAAACGGTGAGATTATTGCCACTGTCTACGATGTAATTTGCTCACTGGATGGTTATCCGGAGTTTTCTGGCGAGTGTTACCGGGCAAGACTGTTTGCTGAAAGTGAGCTCAATGACTTAATTGGTGTTGGGTATAAGGTGGCCAACACCTGATTGTCCTCCGGGTATTTTTCTGCGTTAAGACAGGGCGTTATTTTAATGCCGGTCACCTGAGGTGTCCGGCATTGTTACAGAAGGAACGCCTTGGTCTGGCTTCACGGTATAAATTGAAAAATTTTGCGAGGCGTTTTCCAGAATTTAAAACGCGCTATTGCTGGATAAAAGCACAGTCATAAAATGGCGGCGCACCTGCAAAATCAGGTGTCAGGATTGGCGTCCTGAAAGTGTGTGATCGGCAATATTTTGTCGGTGGTTTCGTTCGCCCTAAGGAAAAGGGTATAGTTCTGCTTCTGGCGGGCGAATCGGGAGCTTCTTTTGAAGCGCCAGTATACACACACACTGGTACGCCAATTCCTTTTCGTCCGCCGCCTGCGAATTTGGCGTTTCCTGCGGTGGTAAATTCAATGTGTGTGAAGGAATTACCCGATGAATTCAAAAGAAAGCGTTAACCCATTGTACAGCGAATTAAGCCTGAATAACTTTGATCTCCCGGTTCTTGCGGAGCGCTGCAACCTGCTTACCGAAATGCTGCTCGACTGCCGCTCTCTTTCGCAAATGCAACCTATATGTCGATGCCTTTCTGTTTATCTGGACGCCCTTCAACGCGAGGTGGCAACATCGATGATCGATTTTTTACGTGGTAGAAAGCGCAAATGATCAGCCTCTGAAGCAAAAGAGTGGCTTTTAGAAGATACCGAAACGATTTGTGATTACTGCCGCGCGTTAAATCACGTTTTGCTCATCTCACACGTTGATGGCGAAATGCGCCCTCATCTTACCGGCCTGCTGCACGACATCACGCACGCGATTGCTGACGAACTCAATGGCCCTCAGATTCAGGTCACAAACCGTTCCCTCTAATCGAACCGTGCCGGGCTAGTTCCCGGCACCATGCAAACCCTTTTTTCAGATGATTATTAACGTATTGATTTTATTACGCGTAAATAACCACTCAGAAAAAGGGTAGAAATGGCTGAATGTGGATTATTTTGCGTCGCAACAATTAGATAGCGCCGTAGCACTTCAGTTCACTGCCGTACAGGCAGCTTAGCAACTGGAAGACTATGGCAGAGCTCTGTTCACTGCCAGACAAGCAGTGATAAAACGCCGACAATGCGCATTTGTATAGAGGTTAATTGCCCACACGCGCCCATTCACTGCTGCTACGATATAGGCATCAATAGCAATCCGTAAAGATAAAAAAATAAGGCCGGGGATATCCCGGCCTTATTTATATCTGTACGCCTTCAGCGGCGAAATTAATTAGCGACTACGGAAGACAATGCGGCCTTTGCTCAGGTCGTACGGGGTCAGCTCAACAGTCACTTTGTCGCCCGTCAGGATACGGATGTAGTTTTTGCGCATTTTACCGGAGATGTGCGCGGTGACCACGTGACCGTTTTCCAGTTCTACGCGAAACATGGTGTTAGGCAACGTATCAAGTACGGTACCCTGCATTTCAATATTGTCTTCTTTGGCCATCTAATCCTCTGGGGTATCACTACCAAGTTTTGAACCGGCAAGATAATGCCGAAATTCATCAATTAAGTAAAGAATTGCGCGTTTAAAACGCAACAAAACAGTTTCGGCGCATTGCCCAGTCGTCACGGTATAACCGTACGAGAAGCGCATTCGTAAAGGGGTGACGACAGGATAAACGTCAGGACGTTATCTGATGCGAAGAATTCCCAAACGGCGGCGGGGCAACAGGCAGAAGCTACTCTGCGGCACCAATTATAACACTCCTCATCAAAAATGGGCGGAAAACATTTACACCTGAGGCATAAAGAGTGTTCTCGGCACCCAAAAGTTCTGTGGGAGCTTTTGCAGGCGCAGCTTGTCCAGTTGGTCGAGGTAATGGCGACGCGTAATTTCAACCGCACCTAGTGACGCCGTGTGTTCGTTGAGCACCTGACAATCCATCAGTTGACCACCGCGCAGGGAAAACTCCTGACAAAAAACCAGCAGCGCGGTTTTAGAGGCGTTAATCGCGCGACTAAACATCGATTCACCGCAAAATAATGTCCCTTGCGCCACGCCATACATTCCCCCCACCAGCGTGTCATTGTCCCAGACTTCAATCGAGTGCGCATAGCCCAGCTCATGTAAACGAAGATAGGCATTGATAATATCGTGGGTAATCCAGGTGCCTTCATCGCGATCCGCAGCGCAGCCCTCAATAACCTGCCCAAAAGCATAATTAAGCGTGACGCGGTAGGATGATTTGGCATGAAAGCGCTTCATGCTGCGGCTGAGGTGAAACTGTGATGGCTCCAGTATCGCGCGGGGATCGGGTGACCACCACAAAATGGGATCGCCGGGTGAAAACCACGGGAAAATTCCGCGCTGGTAGGCCATTAACAGGCGTGCCGGGCTTAAATCCCCGCCGAGTGCGAGTAGCCCATTGGGTTCACGTAGCGCTCCCTCTGGCGGAGGGAACGCAATGTTATGACGAGAAAGCTGGACCAGGCGCATGACAACAGAACTCCAATACGCGAGTTAGGATCGGTTCAAATATAGTCTACAGACGTTGTTTAAACTGGTAATAACGACCCTGTTTCGCGAACAATTCTGCGTGACTACCTTGCTCAATAATCTGTCCGTTGTCCATGACAATTATTTGATCAAAATTCGCCAGCCCGCGCAGGCGGTGAGTCACCATCAGCACGGTTTTGTTTTTCATGGTTTGCGCCAGTAAATCAAGAATTTGACTTTCAGTGGTTGCGTCGAGCCCTTCTGTCGGTTCATCCAATAACATGAAGGGGGCATCATGCAGTAATGCTCTTGCTACTGCCAGACGGCGCAATTCACCACCGGAAAGCTGGCGTCCTCCTTCGCCAAGCCAGGCGTTCAAACCGTCATCCTCAAGCAGCTTGTGTAAACCCACTTGTTCGAGAACAGCGCACAACGCTTCATCAGAAGCGGTAGGGGAGGCCAGCAGTAAATTGTCGCGCAGAGTTGCGCTAAAGAGATGAACGCGCTGCGGTACAACGCTGACGATTTTGCGCAGCGTCTGCTCGTTAAAATCGGTCAGGGGTGTGGTATTAAAAAGAATCTGTCCCTGGCGCGGATCCCACGCACGGGTCAGCAGCTGTAAAAGCGTCGATTTACCACAGCCCGTTCGGCCAAGAATGGCGACATGCTGCCCCGCCTGGACAGTCAGATTAATTCCATCAAGCGCATTTTGCGTTTGTCCCTCGTAGGCAAACGTCACCTCTGTCAGCTGCACAGCGATGCTGTCTGGCACGACTGAGTGACCTTCCTTGAACTGGACTTCCGGCGTTTGCTCAACGATCTGCGTGATGCGCACCGCAGACGCAATAACCTGGCCAAGGTGCTGGAATGCGCCGGTCACAGGCGCGAGCGCCTCAAATGCTGCAAGTGCACAAAAGACGAACAGAGCAATTAGCGCGCCGGGCTGGGTATTTCCCCCCACGCCTCCGGCGGCCATCCACAGCATTGCAATCACAGCGAAACCGCCAATCAACAGCATCAACGCCTGAGAGAGCGCCGTCAGCTCCGATTGTCTGCGCTGAGCTTCATGCCAGCTCAGCTCAGTGCTTTCCATCCGGGCACGATAGCGTCGGCTGGCACCAAAAATGGTTAATTCGGCCTGGCCTTGCAGCCATGATGTTAACTGCTGACGATAGTCCCCACGCAAACGCGTGAGTTTTTCACCCGTTGCTTTGCCCGCGCGATAAAATAGCGGTGGCAACAAGAGAAGCGTGAGTAACATTATGCCGCCGAGCGTGAGAGCGATCGGCACATCAAGCATACAAAGCCCCAGCGTGACAACGGCGATCACCACAAAAGCACCTACCAGCGGGGAAATCACGCGCAGGTAAAGGTGATCCAGCGTATCGACGTCAGCGACGACGCGGTTTAGTAAATCACCCTGACGAAAACGCGCCAGCCCGGCAGGAGAGAGCGGCAGCAGCTTGCTGAACGTGAAAATACGCAGATGCTGCAGGACACGGAAAGTCGCGTCGTGGCTGACCAGACGCTCAAAATATCGACCTGCGGTGCGCGCGATAGCCGTGCCACGAACGCCCGCAGCGGGCAGCATATAGTTGAAGCTGTATAATCCGGCAAAGCCTGCAACGGCAGACGCGGACAGGAACCAGCCAGAGAGCGTCAGCAGGCCAATGCTTGCCAGAAGCGTTAAAATGGCGAGCACAACGCCGAGCGTGAGCATCCATTTATGGCGTTTATAAAGCGCGAGATACGGGAGTAGGGCACGCATTAAATATCCTCCTGACGATTCGCCAGCAGAGCCGCAAAGGGCCCCTGAGCGGCAGCGAGCGTTGCGTAATCGCCTTGCTCAACAATATGGCCGTTTTCCATCACCCAAATCTGATCCCATTCGGCAATGCCTTCCAGTTGGTGCGTCACCATGAGCGTCGTCTGCTGCTTTGACGCGTCATTGAGCGCCTGCATAACACGTTGCTCGCTGTGGGCATCCAGGCTGGCGGCGGGTTCGTCGAGCAACATCAGCTGGCTTGCGTTAAGCAGGGCACGCGCCACGGCGATACGCTGTGCCTGGCCAACGGAAAGTCCTGCGGACTGATCGCCCACCACGGTATCAACGCCGTTTGGCAGACCCGGCAGGAACTCGCTAACCCAGGCGCGATCGAGCACCGATTTGAGCTCATCTTCATGCGCATCGGGACGCGCCAGTAAGACGTTCTCGCGCAGCGTAGAAGCAGGTAGCTGTGGGTTTTGCCCCACCCAGCTCAACTGTTTGCGCCAGGCATCGGGCTCAAGCGAGCGCAATTCGGTTCGATTGACCTGCAACGAACCGGTGTACGCCATAAATCCGGATAACGCATTCAGCAACGAGCTTTTTCCTGAACCGCTCGTGCCGACTAAAACGACGCGCTGACCCGCAGCAAGCGTGAAGTTGAGCGGACCAGCGAGCACTTTGCCTTCTGGCGAAAGCACAGAAAAGTCATGGGCTTCAAGAGTGACTGGCTCCTTACCGTTGAGCGTGACGTCACCGCGTTCGGGATGGGCCAGCGGCGTTTCAAGGAAGGTTTTCAGGCTGTCAGCGGCGCCAACGGCCTGCGCTTTGGCGTGATAAAACGTCCCCAAATCGCGCAGCGGCTGGAAAAATTCGGGTGCCAGAATGAGCGCGAGGAAACCAGCAGACAGCGTTACTGCCGTGCCGTAGTGACCAAAATCGAGCGCGCCGAGATACGAGAAACCGAAGTAAACGGCCACCAGGGCAATCGAAAGCGACGTAAAGAATTCAAGTACGCCGGAGGAGAGGAAGGCCATACGCAGCACTTCCATTGTGCGCTGGCGGAAATCCTGTGACGCGAGGCGAATATTGTCAATTTCGGCTTCACCACGGCCAAAGACGCGCAGGGTTTCCATCCCACGCAGTCGGTCAAGGAAATGTCCGCTCAGGCGGCCGAGCGCAAGGAAATTGCGCCGGTTGGCATCAGCAGCCCCCATTCCGACCATTGCCATAAACATCGGTATAAGCGGTGCAGTCCCCAGCAAAATTAACGCAGCAACCCAGTTGGTTGGGAAAATGGCGAGCACAATAAGCAGCGGAACAAAAACCGCCAGCGCCATCTGCGGGAGATAGCGGGCATAGTAATCATGCATATCGTCGATTTGTTCGAGAATAAGCGTAGCCCAGCTTCCGGCCGGTTTTCCCTGAATCCATGCGGGGCCAGCTTCCTGAAGTCTGTCGAGCACTTTACGTCGGATTTCATAGCGAATTTGCTGTCCGGCATAAAAGCCTACCCGCTCGCGTAGCCAGACAACCCAGGCGCGAAGAATAAAGACCAACACCAGCACGACAAAAGGCATCAACAGTGCCTCGCGCGGTATATTTTCCATAATCATATGGTTGAGAATGCGGGCCAGCAGCCATGCCTGGGCGACAATCAACAAACCGCTGATAAAACCCAAAAGGCGGGAAATATTCAGCCAGCGGCGCGAAAGAACGCTTTGCTGTTTAAGCCAGCGAGTTAACTCTTGTTGACGGTTTTTTTCCATTGCGTACTTTGCAGGTAACATTATTAGAATTGGGCTTCGCAATGTTACATGCCAGGCAAAATAAAGGCGACCTATCGTCGCCTTTATTTACGTTTGTTACTGACTTGTAAAGATTATTTACTCAGTTCAGCCAGTCCGTCCAGATAACGTTCTGCATCCAGCGCGGCCATGCAGCCTGTGCCCGCAGAGGTGATCGCTTGACGATAGATGTGGTCCATAACATCTCCCGCAGCAAAGACGCCCGGAATGCTGGTTTGGGTTGCATTGCCGTGGATACCCGACTGCACTTTGATGTAGCCGTTTTCCAGCGCCAGTTGACCGTCAAAAATACCGGTATTTGGGCTGTGACCGATGGCAACAAACAGGCCAGCCACTTCCAAAGATTCGACGTTATCGCTGTTTTGCGTATCGCGCAGGCGCAGGCCTGACACACCCATTTGGTCACCGGTCACTTCTTCCAGCGTGCGATGCGTATGCAGCACGATATTGCCGCTGGCGACTTTGTCCATCAGGCGTTTGATCAGAATTTTTTCAGCACGGAAGGTGTCGCGACGGTGAATCAGGTGCACTTCCGAGGCGATATTCGCCAGGTACAGTGCTTCTTCAACCGCGGTGTTGCCTCCGCCGATGACCGCTACTTTCTGGTTACGATAGAAGAAACCATCACAGGTTGCGCAGGCAGAGACACCGCGGCCCTTAAATGCTTCTTCAGAAGGCAACCCCAGATAACGAGCAGATGCGCCCGTCGCGATGATGAGCGCGTCACAGGTGTATTCGCCGTTGTCGCCGGTCAGACGGAAAGGACGGTTTTGTAGATCAACTTTGTTGATGTGATCGAACAGAATTTCTGTGTCGAACTTGGTCGCGTGCTCGTGCATGCGCTCCATCAGCAGCGGCCCGGTTAGGTCATGCGGATCGCCTGGCCAGTTTTCCACTTCCGTTGTGGTGGTCAACTGACCGCCTTTTTCCATGCCGGTGATCAAAACCGGTTGCAGGTTAGCGCGTGCAGCGTAGACCGCTGCGGTGTATCCCGCAGGTCCAGAACCAAGGATTAGCAGCTTACTGTGTTTGGCCGTGCCCATGAGATCCTCATTAGTGTTGGCAGACATTTGCTCGGATTGTAGGGAATTTGTTGCCGTAAAAAAAGAGCACAGCAATTTTGTAAACGATTTGTGCAATAGCCATTGGCAATGACGCGGGGAAAAAAGCGTAACAATATAACGATTTCTGATGAAAATCGGTCGTTTATAAGGCGACAAAATGAGGATTAATACCCGACCGCAATGAATAACTGGCACGTTGTACTAAAAAACGATGTTTTACTTTGACAATCCCCTGCGCTTTTGCGAAAACATTGAAGGAAGAAAAAATCTGCGCTAACGGTGTGTCGCATAGGCATGCACATAAACGCCATTTTTACCGGGTCAGCGAAAATTATGCAGGGTGTGGACAGATACCCTACGTGATGTCGATGGCAGCCTCTGGGCAACGGTCTTCTTACCGTAGAACCCGAATCTGCATCGCGTACATATTATAAAAGGCGATGCGATAAACAACGGGTACAGACTCTGAACAGTGAAGTGCAAAGGGTCCAGGCAGGAGTAGGGAAGGAATACAGAGAGACAATAATAATGGTAGATAGCAAAAAGCGCCCTGGCAAAGATCTCGACCGCATCGATCGTAACATTCTTAATGAGTTGCAAAAGGATGGGCGTATTTCCAACGTCGAGCTTTCAAAACGTGTGGGACTTTCTCCGACGCCGTGCCTCGAGCGTGTGCGCCGACTGGAAAGACAGGGTTTTATTCAGGGCTATACAGCTCTGTTAAACCCGCATTATCTGGATGCCTCACTTCTCGTTTTTGTTGAGATTACTCTGAATCGTGGCGCACCGGATGTGTTTGAGCAATTTAATACCGCGGTACAAAAACTTGAAGAAATTCAAGAGTGTCACTTGGTTTCAGGCGATTTCGACTACTTGTTGAAAACCCGCGTACCTGATATGTCAGCCTATCGTAAACTGTTAGGTGAAACCTTGCTGCGACTGCCTGGTGTGAACGACACCCGTACCTATGTGGTAATGGAAGAAGTCAAACAGAGCAATCGTCTGGTGATTAAGACACGCTAATACGGAACAGGTGCAAAATCAGTGTAATTTGATTACACTCCTGTTAATCCATACAGCAACAGTGCCGGGTATCCCGGCGCTGTTGTCCGTTTTAGCAAACAGGCAGGAAATGCCTGATACCTGGAGAGCCTTTTTTGAGCCAGGAATATACTGAAGACAAAGAAGTCACTTTAACGAAGTTAAGCAGCGGGCGCCGACTCCTGGAGGCGTTACTGATTCTTGTTGCCCTTTTTGCCGTCTGGTTGATGGCAGCCTTACTCAGTTTCAACCCTTCCGACCCTAGCTGGTCGCAGACTGCATGGCATGAGCCTATCCATAACCTGGGTGGGGTTCCTGGCGCGTGGCTGGCAGATACACTGTTCTTCGTGTTTGGCGTGATGGCTTACACCATACCTGTCATCATTGTCGGGGGGTGTTGGTTCGCCTGGCGTCACCGTCAGAACGAAGATTACATCGACTATTTTGCGGTATCACTGCGTCTCATTGGCGCCTTAGCGTTGATCCTGACGTCCTGCGGTTTGGCAGCGATCAATGCCGATGATATCTGGTATTTCGCCTCCGGTGGGGTGATCGGCAGTCTCTTAAGCACTGCACTCAAGCCTATGCTCCACAGCAGCGGTGGCACCATTACCTTACTGTGCATCTGGGCCGCGGGCCTGACGTTGTTTACAGGATGGTCATGGGTCAGCATTGCCGAAAAACTGGGCAACTTTATCCTCAATATTTTAACCTTCGCCAGCAACCGTACGCGTCGTGACGATACATGGGTTGATGAAGATGAATACGAAGATGATGATGAAGAGACATCGTCAACAGCGGATCGTCGGGAGTCACGCCGCACGCGTATTATGCGAGGCGCGCTGGAGCGTCGTAAACGCGTCGCTGAAAAATTTGCAAATCCCCTTGGCCGTAAAACCGATGCAGCACTTTTCTCCGGCAAACGCATGGATGATGAAGAGCACGTCGAATACAGCGCCAGAGGTGTTGCCGCCGATCCTGATGACGTTTTGTTCTCCGGTCATCGGGCAATGCCTGGCGATTATGATGAGTACGATCCTTTACTAAACGGCCATTCGGTCACGGCACCGGTTGCCACAGCGGCAATGGCAACCACGGCAGCGCAGGTTTACGCTGCGCCAGTGGACGCTGTCACGCCTTCTGCACCTGTACTCACGGCAGACACGGATTTGCAGCAGCCCGTCATTGACTGGCAAACCGCGCCTGGCGTTCATACGCCTGAGCCGTCAATTGCTCCTCAGCCAGAAAGTTACACTCCGGCTCAGCACCAGGAACACTGGCAGCAACCGTATCAGCCTGACACGACTTATGAACCACAGGCTTATCAGCAATATGAACAGCCTGCCGTTCCGCCGCATCAGCAACCTGCGCCTGAATATGTCGAGCCTGTTCAGGAGGATGTTGAGCCTGCGCCAGTAGTGGAGGAGACGAAACCGTCTCGTCCACCGATGTATTACTTTGAGGAAGTGGAAGAGCGCCGTGCACGTGAGCGTGAGCAGCTCGCTGCGTGGTACCAGCCAGTGCCAGAGCCGGCTAAAGAGCCTGTCAGCACGCCGGCATTTTCCCCCTCTGTTGCTTCTGATATGGGTGCCGCCTCCAGCGTTGCGCCTGTTGCGGCGGGTGTTCAGCAGGCAACTTCACATGCGACAACCGCTGCAGGCGTTGCTGCACCCGTATTTAATCTGGCGGCAGGCGCTACGCCACGCCCTCAGGTAAAAGAGGGTATTGGGCCGCAGTTACCGCGACCGAACCGTGTACGCGTGCCAACGCGCCGCGAACTGGCGTCTGCTTCCTTTGGTATCAAAATTCCTTCTCAGCAAATTTCAGACGAGAGAATGGCTGAAGAGGATTACGATGACGCTGAAGAAATGCATCAGGATGAGCTAGCTCGCCAGTTTGCCGAGCAGCAAAATCAGCGTTACGGCGAAGAACATCAACATGAGGCGTCGCACTATCCTGTCCAGGACAGTGAAGATGATGCCGCAGAGGCTGAGCTGGCACGACAGTTCGCTGCGACGCAGCAGCAACGTTATTCTGGCGATCAGCCATCGGGAGCGAATGCGTTCTCATTGTCAGATTTTGAATTCTCGCCAATAAAAGATTTGGTTGATAATACGCCGAGTGCGCCGTTATTTACGCCGAGCGTCATGCCTGAACAGGAGCAACCGCGTCAGTCGTTTGCCCCTACGCAGCCACAACATGTTCAGCAACCTGTTGCGCCGCAGCAGCCTGTCGCTGCACCGCCGCACTATGCGCAGCATCAGCCGTCTCCGGCACAACCGCAGGAAAGTTTGATTCACCCGCTGCTGATGCGTAATGGTGACAGCCGTCCGGTGCAAAGACCAACGACGCCGTTGCCATCGCTGGATTTGTTAACCTCTCCGCCTTCTGAAGTGGAACCGGTCGATACTTTCGCACTTGAGCAAATGGCGAGACTGGTTGAAACGCGTCTGGCGGATTTCCGCATTAAAGCGGATGTGGTGAACTACTCTCCGGGCCCGGTTATCACCCGCTTTGAACTGAATCTGGCGCCTGGCGTTAAAGCTGCGCGAATTTCTAACCTGTCCCGTGACCTGGCACGTTCGCTCTCGACTGTGGCAGTGCGTGTGGTTGAAGTCATTCCAGGCAAACCCTATGTCGGTCTGGAATTGCCTAACAAAAAACGTCAGACCGTCTATTTGCGCGAGGTTCTGGATAACGCGAAATTCCGTGATAATCCATCGCCGCTCACTATCGTGCTGGGGAAAGACATTGCGGGTGAACCTGTGGTTGCGGATCTGGCGAAAATGCCCCATCTGCTGGTCGCGGGTACAACAGGTTCCGGTAAGTCTGTCGGCGTCAACGCCATGATTCTGAGCATGCTCTATAAAGCTCAGCCGGAAGATGTGCGTTTCATCATGATCGACCCGAAAATGCTGGAACTTTCGGTTTACGAAGGTATTCCGCATCTGCTGACCGAAGTGGTTACCGACATGAAAGACGCTGCCAACGCTTTGCGCTGGAGCGTCAATGAGATGGAACGCCGCTACAAACTGATGTCGGCGCTCGGCGTGCGTAATCTTGCAGGTTACAACGATAAAATCGCAGAAGCGGCGCGTATGGGCCGTCCGATTCCCGATCCATATTGGAAGCCTGGCGACAGCATGGCTACTGAGCATCCGGTTCTGGAAAAACTGCCTTATATCGTGGTGCTGGTGGATGAATTCGCCGACTTGATGATGACGGTGGGTAAAAAAGTGGAAGAGCTGATCGCTCGCCTGGCACAGAAAGCGCGTGCTGCGGGCATCCATCTCGTACTGGCGACACAGCGTCCCTCTGTCGATGTCATTACCGGTCTGATTAAAGCTAACATTCCAACGCGTATTGCGTTCACCGTATCGAGCAAAATTGACTCGCGAACTATTCTCGATCAGGGTGGCGCGGAATCGCTGCTCGGCATGGGCGACATGCTTTACTCTGGTCCGAACTCGACAACGCCAGTGCGTGTGCACGGTGCGTTTGTTCGTGATCAGGAAGTTCATGCAGTCGTGCAGGACTGGAAAGCGCGCGGTCGCCCGCAATACGTTGACGGTATCACCTCTGAAAGTGAAAGTGAGGGAGGCGGCAGCGGCGGCTATGACGGCGCTGAAGAGCTCGATCCTTTATTCGATCAGGCGGTTAACTTCATTACTGAAAAGCGTAAAGCGTCCATTTCTGGCGTGCAGCGTCAGTTCCGTATTGGTTACAACCGTGCAGCGCGTATTATTGAACAGATGGAAGCGCAGGGCATCGTGAGCGAGCCCGGTCACAACGGTAACCGCGAGGTACTTGCTCCGCCACCGTTTGAGTAACTTGTCATCGTTTGCAAAGATGGGTAAAACAGTAAAAATTAAGCATTTTCTTCTGTTGCCTGCCGTTTGGCAGGTTCAGAATGGATGACAGAACCCCATTTCGGGATGACGAATTTAAGGACTGATAATGAAAAAAATCGCAATCGTCGGAGCATTATTGACCAGCTTTGTTGCCAGCAGCGTCTGGGCCGATGCCGCTAGCGATCTTAAAAGCCGCCTGGATAAAGTCAGTAGCTTCCATGCCAGCTTCACTCAGAAAGTGACTGACGGCAGCGGGAATGCAGTGCAGGAAGGTCAGGGTGATTTATGGGTTAAGCGCCCCAATCTTTTTAACTGGCATATGACCCAGCCAGACGAAAGCATTCTGGTTTCCGATGGTAAAACCCTGTGGTTCTACAATCCATTTGTCGAGCAGGCTACCGCGACATTATTGAAGGATGCGACGAGCAATACGCCGTTTATGCTGATTGCGCGCAACCAGGCCAGTGACTGGCAGCAGTACAATATCAAACAAAACGGTGATGATTTTGTTCTGACGCCGAAGACCAGTAACGGTAACCTGAAGCAGTTCACCATTAACGTGAGCAACAACGGGACAATCAATCAGTTTAGCGCTGTGGAACAAGACGAGCAGCGTAGTAGCTATCAGCTTAAGTCACAGCAAAATGGCGCTATTGATGCATCCAAATTCACCTTTACCCCGCCGCAGGGCGTAACGGTGGATGATCAACGCAATAAGTAAGAGGCGTGAGTGGGCAATCTTTCGCTCGATTTTTCTGAGAATGCGTTTCAACCTCTGGCCGCTCGCATGCGGCCAGAAAATTTAGCGCAGTACATCGGTCAGCAGCATCTGCTGGCTCCCGGGAAACCGTTGCCGCGCGCTATCGAAGCCGGGCATCTGCACTCAATGATCTTATGGGGGCCGCCGGGGACAGGCAAGACCACGCTGGCGGAAGTGATTGCTCGCTATGCCGATGCTGATGTCGAACGTTTGTCTGCCGTTACCTCCGGTGTGAAAGAGATCCGCGAGGCTATCGAACGCGCCCGGCAAAATCGCAATGCGGGTCGTCGTACCATTCTCTTTGTTGATGAAGTTCATCGTTTCAATAAGAGCCAGCAGGATGCATTTCTGCCGCATATTGAAGACGGCACTATCTTCTTTATCGGTGCAACCACCGAAAATCCTTCCTTCGAACTTAACTCTGCACTTCTCTCGCGCGCACGCGTTTACCTTTTGAAGTCGTTGACGACGGAAGATATTGAGCAAGTGCTCACTCAGGCAATGGAAGATAAAGCACGTGGCTATGGCGGCCAGGATGTTGTTCTTCCTGATGATACGCGCCGCGCGATCGCAGAGTTAGTAAACGGTGATGCGCGCCGGGCATTGAACACCCTGGAAATGATGGCTGATATGGCCGAGCTGGGTGACGCAGGTAAACGCGTACTGAAATCTGAGTTGCTGACGGAAATCGCCGGAGAACGCAGCGCGCGTTTTGATAATAAAGGCGATCGTTTTTACGATTTAATTTCTGCACTGCATAAGTCTGTTCGCGGTAGCGCGCCAGATGCGGCGTTGTACTGGTACGCACGTATTATCACAGCGGGTGGCGATCCTCTCTATGTTGCGCGTCGCTGTCTGGCGATAGCGTCAGAGGACGTCGGTAACGCGGATCCACGAGCCATGCAGGTCGCCCTTTCAGCCTGGGACTGTTTTACCCGAGTAGGCCCTTCCGAAGGGGAGCGCGCCATCGCTCAAGCCATTGTTTATCTGGCGTGTGCGCCAAAAAGTAATGCCGTCTATACCGCCTTTAAAGCCGCGATGGCGGATGCGCGCGAGCGTCCGGATTATGACGTACCGGTTCATCTGCGCAATGCGCCAACTAAGCTCATGAAAGAGATGGGCTATGGGCAGGAATATCGTTATGCACACGATGAGCCAAATGCCTACGCCGCGGGCGAGGAATATTTCCCGCAGGAGATGGCACAAACGCGCTATTATCGGCCCACAAACAGAGGTCTTGAAGGTAAGATTGGCGAAAAGCTCGCCTGGCTTACCGAACAGGATCAAAATAGCCCTATAAAACGCTACCGTTAGCGCGATCGTTGCGGTAATGTTGGCATTGTATCCCTGTGGCCGCAGGCTGTGGTCACATTTCCCTCATTTAATTCGATAAGCACAGGATAAGCATGCTCGATCCCAATCTGTTGCGTAATGAGCCAGACGCAGTCGCTGAAAAACTGGCACGCCGGGGCTTTAAGCTGGATGTAGATAAGCTGCGCGCTCTTGAAGAGCGTCGTAAAGTTCTGCAGGTACAAACTGAAAATCTGCAGGCTGAGCGTAATTCTCGATCGAAATCCATTGGCCAGGCGAAAGCACGCGGGGAAGATATTGAGCCATTGCGTCTGGAAGTGAACAAACTGGGTGAAGAACTGGATCAGGCGAAAGCTGAGCTGGAACTTCTCTTGGCTGAAATTCGTGATATTGCACTGGCGATCCCGAACACACCTGATGATAGCGTTCCTGTCGGCAAAGACGAAAACGACAACGTTGAAGTGAAACGCTGGGGCACGCCTCGTGAATTCGACTTCGACGTTCGTGACCACGTGACGCTGGGTGAAATGCACGCAGGGCTGGACTTTGCGGCCGCTGTGAAATTGACGGGCTCTCGCTTTGTCGTGATGAAGGGGCAAATTGCGCATCTGCACCGCGCACTGGCGCAATTCATGCTGGATCTCCACACCGAGCAGCACGGCTACAGCGAAACTTACGTTCCGTACTTGGTGAACCACGACACGTTGTACGGCACTGGTCAGCTGCCTAAGTTTGCAGGCGATCTGTTCCATACTCGTCCGCTGGACGAAGAAGCCGATAGCAGCAACTATGCGCTGATCCCAACGGCTGAAGTCCCGCTGACTAACCTCGTGCGTGATGAAATCATCGACGAAGACGACCTGCCAATCAAACTGACTGCGCATTCTCCATGCTTCCGTTCTGAAGCCGGCTCTTACGGTCGTGACACGCGTGGTCTGATTCGTATGCACCAGTTCGACAAAGTTGAGATGGTTCAGATCGTTCGCCCGGAAGAGTCAATGGATGCGCTGGAAGAAATGACCGGCCATGCTGAGAAAGTTCTGGAGCTGTTAGGCTTGCCGTATCGTCGAGTGGCGCTGTGTACAGGCGACATGGGCTTTGGCGCAACCAAAACGTTCGACCTGGAAGTGTGGGTTCCTGCGCAGAATACCTACCGCGAAATCTCTTCGTGCTCGAACGTGGGGGATTTCCAGGCGCGTCGTATGCAAGCACGTTGCCGTACCAAGGCTGATAAAAAGACCCGTTTGGTTCACACGCTGAATGGTTCTGGTCTGGCTGTAGGCCGTACATTGGTTGCGGTGCTGGAAAACTACCAGCAGGCTGACGGCCGTATCGAAATTCCTGAAGTACTGCGTCCTTACATGAAAGGTCAGGAATACATCGGTTAATCTGTTTTAAAATAAAAAGCGCCTGAGGGCGCTTTTTTTATGCCTCTGCTTTGACTCGAAACAATATCAGCTCCTCCTAAAGTAGTAATACTCCTTTGAATGAAACCCAGCACATCATGTGCCTGAATAACCGTTTCTCTATATAAAAAACTATATAGCGGTCTATGCCGCATCTTTTTTGTGAGCAACCAAAGTGAGTATTTATGAAAATCAAAGCGCCTGATGCTTTACTGGCTGCCGAGGTAAGCCGTCGCGGATTAGTCAAAACGACTGCGATTGGCGGCCTGGCCGTTGCCAGCAGTGCGTTCACCTTACCCTTCTCACGTATAGCATCGGCGGCTGACGTTATTGCCCCGAAGACTGCGGCTGAAAAAGTGGTGTGGAGCGCCTGTACCGTTAACTGCGGCAGCCGTTGCCCGCTGCGTATGCATGTTGTCGATGGTGAAATCAAATACGTTGAGACGGATAACACGGGTGATGATAACTACGAAGGGTTACATCAGGTCCGCGCCTGTTTGCGTGGCCGCTCCATGCGTCGTCGCGTTTACAATCCGGATCGTTTGAAGTATCCGATGAAGCGTGTTGGCCAACGCGGTGAAGGCAAGTTTGAGCGTATCAGTTGGGAAGAAGCCTTCGATACGATTGCCACCAACATGCAGCGCCTGATTAAAGAGTATGGTAACGAGTCTATCTACCTGAACTATGGCACCGGGACGCTCGGCGGGACAATGACCCGCTCCTGGCCGCCAGGAAAAACGCTGATTGCTCGTCTGATGAACTGTTGTGGCGGTTATCTCAACCATTATGGTGACTACTCTTCGGCGCAGATCGCGGCGGGGCTGAATTACACCTACGGCGGTTGGGCCGATGGCAACAGCCCGTCAGATATCGAAAACAGCAAGCTGGTGGTCCTGTTTGGTAATAACCCTGGCGAAACGCGCATGAGTGGTGGCGGGGTAACCTACTATCTGGAACAGGCCCGCGCGAAATCGAATGCCAGAATGATCATCATTGATCCGCGCTATACCGATACGGGCGCGGGCCGTGAAGACGAGTGGATCCCAATCCGTCCGGGTACGGATGCTGCGCTGGTCAACGCGCTGGCATGGGTCATGATCACCGAGAACCTTGTTGATCAGCCATTCCTGGATAAATATTGCGTTGGATACGACGAGAAAACCTTGCCCGCCAGTGCGCCTGCAAACGGGCATTACAAGGCTTACATTCTTGGACAGGGCAGTGACGGTGTAGCGAAAACCCCACAGTGGGCTTCTACGATTACAGGTATCCCTGTCGAGCGTATCGTACAGCTGGCGCGCGAAATCGGGTCTGCTAAGCCTGCGTACATCAGCCAGGGCTGGGGACCTCAGCGCCATGCGAATGGTGAAATTGCAACTCGCGCTATCTCAATGCTCTCGATTCTGACCGGTAACGTGGGCATCCATGGGGGAAACAGTGGCGCGCGCGAAGGCTCCTATGAAGTGCCTTTTGAGCGCATGCCGACGCTGGAAAATCCAGTACAGACCAGTATTTCGATGTTTATGTGGACTGACGCGATTGAGCGTGGCCCGGAGATGACGGCGCTGCGCGACGGTGTGCGCGGTAAAGACAAACTCGATGTGCCCATCAAAATGATCTGGAACTATGCAGGTAACTGCATTATCAACCAGCACTCCGACATCAACCGCACGCATGACATTCTTCAGGATGACAAGAAGTGCGAGATGATTGTGGTGATCGACTGTCACATGACCTCATCGGCTAAATATGCCGATATTCTGTTGCCGGATTGCACCGCCTCTGAGCAGATGGATTTTGCCCTTGATGCCTCCTGCGGCAACATGTCCTACGTCATTTTCACCGACCAGGTCATCAAACCGCGGTTTGAATGTAAAACCATCTACGACATGACTACTGAGCTGGCGAAACGTTTGGGCGTCGAGCAGCAGTTCACAGAAGGTCGCACGCAGGAAGGATGGATGCGCTATTTGCACGAGCAGTCTCGCAAAGCGGTTCCTGAACTGCCTGATTTCGACACGTTCCGTAAGCAAGGCATGTTTAAGCAGCGCGATCCCGAAGGGCACCATGTGGCCTACAAGGAATTTCGTCAGGACCCCCAGGCGAATCCGCTCACCACACCGTCGGGAAAAATTGAAATTTATTCCGAAGCGCTGGCGAAGATCGCTTCCAGCTGGGAGTTGCCGGAAGGCGACGTTATCGATCCCCTCCCGATCTACACCCCTGGTTTCGAAAACTATAACGATCCTCTCACGGCAAAATATCCGCTACAGCTGACAGGGTTCCACTATAAAGCGCGCGTTCACTCCACCTACGGCAATGTGGACGTGCTGAAAGCCTCTTGTCGGCAGGAGATGTGGATTAACCCGCTGGATGCTCGCAAGCGCGGCATCGCTAACGGCGATCGTATCCGAATTTTTAACGATCGCGGAGAGGTCCATATTGAAGCGAAAGTGACGCCGCGCATGATGCCTGGCGTGGTTGCGCTTGGGGAAGGGGCCTGGTATAGCCCTGATGCAAATCGCATCGACCAGGCAGGCAGCATTAACGTGCTGACTACGCAGCGCCCGTCGCCACTGGCGAAAGGCAATCCGTCCCACACGAACCTCGTTCAGGTTGAAAAGGTGTAAGGAGTAACCGATGACAACCCAATATGGATTTTTTATTGATTCCAGTCGTTGCACCGGTTGTAAAACCTGCGAACTGGCGTGTAAAGATTACAAAGACTTAACCCCGGATGTTAGCTTCCGTCGTATTTACGAATACGCGGGTGGAGACTGGCAGGAGGACAACGGCGTCTGGAATCAGAACGTGTTTGCCTACTATCTGTCGATTGCCTGTAACCATTGTGAAGATCCTGCGTGTACCAAAGTGTGCCCGAGTGGCGCGATGCACAAACGTGATGACGGTTTTGTTGTCGTTGATGAAGATGTTTGCATCGGCTGTCGCTACTGCCATATGGCGTGCCCGTATGGCGCCCCACAGTACAACGCTGCAAAAGGGCATATGACGAAATGCGATGGCTGTCATTCCCGTGTTGCAGACGGTAAAAAGCCGATCTGCGTGGACTCTTGCCCTCTGCGCGCACTGGACTTTGGTCCAATTGACGAGTTGCGTCAGAAGCACGGCCAGCTTGCAGCGGTTGCTCCGCTACCGGGAGCGCATTTTACCAAGCCAAGTATTGTTATTAAACCGAATGCCAATAGCCGTCCGACAGGTGATACCACCGGCTATCTGGCCAATCCGAAGGAGGTGTAAAATGGGAAGTGGATGGCATGAGTGGCCGCTGATGATTTTCACTGTCTTTGGGCAGTGCGTCGCCGGCGGTTTTATCGTTCTCGCTCTGGCGTTGCTTAAAGGACAGTTACAGCCTGAACAGCAGCAACGTCTGGTGCTGAGCATGTTTGGTTTGTGGGTGTTAATGGGCATCGGCTTTATCGCTTCGACACTGCATCTGGGATCTCCTATGCGGGCTTTCAACTCGCTGAATCGCATTGGCGCTTCATCGCTGAGTAATGAAATTGCCAGCGGTGCGATCTTCTTTGCAATTGGTGGGCTTGGCTGGTTGCTGGCAGCGATGAAAAAACTGCCCGCAGGCTTACGCACGTTGTGGCTTGTTGTGACAATGGTACTGGGCGTGGTCTTCGTTTGGATGATGGTACGTGTATACAACACCATCGACACCGTCCCAACCTGGTACAGCGTCTGGACGCCGATGAGCTTCTTCCTGACGATGTTTATCGGCGGGCCGCTGCTGGGCTTCCTGCTGTTGCGCGTCGCGGGTGTTGATGGCTGGGCTATGCGATTACTGCCTGCCGTTTCACTGCTGGCATTGGTGATCAGTGCGATTGTGGCGTTAATGCAGGGGGCAGAGTTAGCCACTATTCATAGTTCAATCCAGCAGGCTTCTGCTCTGGTGCCGGATTATGGATCGCTGATGGCCTGGCGTATCGTCCTGCTGGCTCTCGCGTTGACATGTTGGGTCATTCCTCAGCTCAAAGGATACCAGCCTGCCTTACCGGTGTTATCCCTTGCCTTTGTGCTGGTACTGGCGGGAGAACTCATTGGCCGTGGGGTGTTCTACGGTCTGCATATGACGGTTGGTATGGCTATCGCCAGCTAAAGCTTTATTTAGTTATATCAAGCCGGGGAAATATCCCCGGCTTTTTTATTTTCTATCATGAAATTTTTCAACTGAGCCCTGTTAATTATTTGTCTTATAAATTAATAAAAACAATCAGATAAATATTATGCATACGGGCGAAGCGGGAAGGAGGATAAGTTTTTTAAATCGACAGGGAACAAATCGTGCGAGCCCCCTAAACCCATGGATTGACTTTGTTTTTGCTGGTGGCATGATGCGCTCGAAATCTTCACTTCCTCACGGTTTTTAATCCATGACCACCTATACCCGGCCAGTGCTGCTGTTGCTCTGTGGCCTGCTTTTGTTGACCCTGGCGATTGCGGTTTTAAATACGCTCGTCCCGCTTTGGCTCGCCCATGAAAACTTACCGACCTGGCAAGTGGGGATGGTGAGTTCGTCCTATTTTACCGGCAACCTCCTCGGTACATTGCTGACGGGTAAATTAATTAAGCGCTTTGGCTTTAATCGTAGCTATTATCTGGCTTCACTGATTTTCGCTGCCGGATGCGTGGGCCTGGGCCTGATGATCGGGTTCTGGAGTTGGATGACGTGGCGGTTTATCGCGGGCGTAGGCTGCGCGATGATCTGGGTGGTCGTGGAAAGTGCGCTGATGTGCAGCGGTACATCACGCAACCGTGGGCGTTTGCTGGCAGCGTATATGATGGTCTATTACGTCGGTACCGTGCTGGGCCAGTTAATGATCAGCAAACTGTCTACCGATTTGATGAGCGTTCTGCCGTGGGTCACTGGCATGGTACTGGCCGCTATTCTACCGTTGTTGTTTACCCGTATTGTGAATCAGGGCAGCGAGCATCAGGAGGCCACGCAGGTCTGGCCGATGCTAAGACTTCGCCATGCGCGTCTTGGCGTCAACGGCTGTATTATCTCCGGCATTGTGCTGGGTTCACTGTATGGCTTGATGCCGCTGTATCTGAATCACCAGGGCGTGAGCGACGCCGGGATTGGATTCTGGATGGCGGTGATGGTGAGTGCGGGTATCGTCGGTCAATGGCCGATTGGTAAACTGGCGGATCGCTATGGTCGCTTGCTGGTGCTGCGCGTTCAGGTATTCGTGGTGATTCTGGGTTGTCTGGCGATGCTCAGTAATGCCGCCATGGCTCCCGCGCTGTTTATCCTGGGGGCGGCGGGCTTTACGCTTTATCCCGTCGCGATGGCCTGGGCATGCGAGAAAGTAGAGCATCATCAGCTGGTGGCGATGAATCAGGCGCTGTTGCTGAGCTATACCATCGGCAGCCTGCTTGGCCCGACTTTTACCTCAATGCTGATGCAAAGTTATTCTGATAATCTGCTGTTTATTATGATTGCCAGCGTCTCGTTTATTTATCTTCTCATGTTGCTGCGCAAAGCCGGAGAACATCCAACGCCGGTGGCACATGCCTGATGAAATAAAAGCCTGTCGATGACAGGCTTTTTTGTTCCAGTCACAAATAAGAGTTTTAGACATTGTTTGTTTTAGGCGCCAGGTGATAATTGAATTGCGTTCTACCACTAAAAGGCAGCAATCATGTCTGGTCATCGTTTTTCCGCTACCGCTCTGGCAGTAGTGTTGTCTTTAACGTTTGCTACTGCTCCGGCAATGGCAAATCCTGGCAATGGTGAGGGCAATGGTAATGGCGGTGGCCAGGGTAATAGCGGCAACCATGGAAATGCAAACGCTGGCAACCACGGTAATAAACAGAATAACGCGCATCAATATTCCGGCAAATCGAATGAAAACGTAAGTGATGATGTTGATGTGCGTGTCAGCTTCGATCATGCCCGTCATCTGGCATTAAACTATGGCTTAACAGGCTATGACTCTCTGCCTCCGGGTATTGCGAAAAATCTCGCACGCGGTAAACCCCTTCCTCCAGGAATTGCGAAAAAAACCGTTCCTGCATCGATGTTAGGCCAGTTACCATCTTACCCAGGTTATGAATGGCGGGTAGTGGGGGACGATCTGGTATTAATTGCACTCAGTACCGCAATTGTGACCACCATTATTAATGGTGTCTTTAAATAATAAAGTAAAAAGCCCGGTGTCATTGCCCGGGCTTTTTTATTAATACATCACCTTGTGACCGTATTGCTCAAGAATACCTTTCACACGTTCCATGGTCTCTTTCTTTGGCGGCTTAACGCCATCGAGCTTGTATTCTTCGCCCATCGCCACCCACTTGTGCTTGCCCAGCTCATGGTACGGCAGCAGTTCGATTTTCTCGACGTTCCCCATATCACGAGTGAATTCACCCAGGCGATGCGCAGAATCATCATCATCTGACCAGCCTGGCACGACGACATAACGAATCCAGGTTTTGATCCCTTTACCTGCGATGTATTTGGCAAACTCCAGCGTACGGTGATTTGAGACGCCGACCAGATTCTGGTGGATTTCATCGTTCATTTGCTTCAGATCGAGCATGACAAGGTCGGTCACCTCAAGTAACTCATCAATGACCGGATCATAGCGACGCACAAAACCATTGGTATCCAGACAAGTATGAATGCCTTCTTTCCGGCAGGCGCGGAACCAGTCACGGACGAATTCTGCCTGGAGAATAGCTTCTCCTCCGGATGCTGTGACGCCGCCGCCAGAGGCATTCATAAAGTGGCGATAGGTCACCACCTCTTTCATTAGCTCTTCAACGGTAATTTCTTTACCGCCGTGCGTGTCCCATGTATCACGGTTATGGCAATACAGGCAACGCATCAGACAACCCTGGAAGAAGGTAATAAAGCGGATGCCTGGGCCATCGACAGTGCCACAGGATTCAAAGGAGTGAATACGGCCAATAATTGACATTGCGGTGATATCTCCAGATTCGGCCCGTCCGGGGCCTGTTTATATGCATAGCTCAGTTGGCTATGTCGAGTCTGTTTTGGCTGTTATCCATTTAGTATAGATGCCGGGCAAAAGAGACTTAACGTGGAGAGGGTGTTAAAAAGGCCCCACGGATGTGGAGCCTTTATTGTACGCTTTTTACCGCGTGATTTCAGTCAATTCCAGTTAGATGGATTGAGTGAAGGTACGAGTGATAACGTCCTGCTGCTGTTCTTTAGTCAGGGAGTTAAAACGTACTGCGTAGCCAGATACACGAATGGTCAGCTGCGGATATTTTTCCGGGTTTTCCATCGCATCAAGCAGCATTTCACGGTTCATCACGTTCACGTTCAGGTGTTGACCACCTTCGATGGATGATTCGTGATGGAAGTAACCGTCCATCAGGCCAGCCAGGTTGGTTTTACGCACTTCGTCGTCTTTACCCAGCGCATTTGGAACGATAGAGAAGGTATAAGAGATACCATCTTTCGCGTAAGCAAACGGCAGTTTAGCAACGGAAGTCAGAGAGGCAACAGCACCTTTCTGGTCACGACCGTGCATTGGGTTAGCACCTGGGCCGAATGGCGCGCCAGCGCGACGACCGTCTGGGGTATTACCGGTTTTCTTACCGTACACAACGTTAGATGTGATGGTCAGAACAGACTGAGTCGGGATAGCGTTACGGTAGGTGGTCAGTTTCTGAATTTTCTTCATGAAACGTTCAACCAGGTCAACCGCCATGTCATCAACACGAGAGTCGTTGTTACCAAACTGCGGGTATTCGCCTTCGATAGCGAAGTCGACAGCCAGACCGTCTTCGTCACGAATTGGTTTAACTTTCGCGTATTTGATAGCAGACAGGGAGTCAGCGGCAACAGACAGACCTGCGATACCACATGCCATGGTGCGAACCACGTCACGGTCGTGCAGTGCCATCAGAGAAGCTTCGTAGCTGTATTTGTCGTGCATGTAATGGATAATGTTCAGGGCGGTGACATACTGCTTAGCCAGCCAATCCATGAAGTGATCCATACGTTCCATGACTTCGTCGAAGTTCAGAACGTCACCTTTGATTGGTTCAGATTTAGGACCAACCTGGATTTTCAGTTTTTCATCAACGCCGCCGTTGATAGCGTACAGCATGGTTTTCGCGAGGTTAGCGCGAGCACCGAAGAACTGCATTTGCTTACCAACAACCATCGGGCTTACACAACATGCGATAGCGTAGTCATCGTTGTTGAAGTCAGGACGCATCAGATCATCGTTCTCGTACTGCAGAGAAGAGGTATCGATGGACACTTTAGCCGCGAATTTCTTGAAGTTCAGAGGCAGTTTTTCAGACCACAGAACAGTGATGTTTGGTTCCGGAGACGGGCCCATGGTGTACAGGGTGTTCAGGAAGCGGAAGCTGTTTTTGGTAACCAGAGTACGGCCATCAACACCCATACCTGCGATGGATTCAGTTGCCCAGATTGGGTCACCGGAGAACAGTTCATCATATTCAGGGGTACGCAGGAAGCGAACCATACGCAGTTTCATGACCAGGTGGTCAATCATTTCCTGAGCGTCTTGTTCGTTGATTTTGCCCGCTTTAATATCACGTTCGATGTAAGCATCCAGGAAGGTGGATACGCGACCGAAGGACATTGCTGCACCGTTCTGAGATTTAACAGCCGCCAGGTAGCCGAAGTAAGTCCACTGAATCGCTTCCTGAGCATTGGTCGCAGGACCAGAGATATCACAGCCGTATTTCGCTGCCATCTCTTTGATCTGGCCCAGTGCGCGGTACTGTTCAGAGATCTCTTCACGCAGACGGATAGTCGCTTCCAGGTTTACGCCGTTTTCCAGATCGGATTGCAGAGACAGGAACTGAGCGTATTTGTCTTTCATCAGGAAGTCGATGCCGTACAGCGCAACACGACGATAGTCACCGATGATACGACCACGGCCATACGCATCTGGCAGACCGGTCAGCACGCCAGATTTACGGCAGTTCAGGATGTCTTTGGTGTAAACATCAAACACGCCCTGGTTGTGAGTCTTGCGGTATTCAGTGAAGATTTTTTTCAGCATTGGGTCCAGCTCGCGATTGTACGCTTTGCATGAACTCTCAACCATTTTGATGCCACCGAACGGAATAATTGCACGTTTCAGTGGCGCTTCAGTCTGCAGACCAACGATTTTCTCAAGGGCTTTGTTGATGTAGCCAGCATCGTGAGAAGTGATGGTAGAAGCAACGGAAGTATCGAAATCAACTGGCGCATGAGTGCGGTTTTCCAGTTTAACGCCTTCCATTACGTTGTCCCAAAGCTTGGTGGTTGCGTCAGTTGCACCAGCCAGGAAGGATTCGTCACCTTCATACGGGGTATAGTTTTTCTGAATAAAGTCACGCACGTTGACTTCTTTCTGCCAGTCACCTTTCGCGAAACCTTCCCAGGCTGTGGCTAACTTTTCATTAAGTTCGGACATGTGATACCTACCTTCTTAAGTGGATTTTTTATTTACTGCCTGAGAAACCATCAATGATGATTGTCGCCACGCAGGTAAATGACCCAGTATGTCAACCCAACCAACAGACCCCCACCGATAATATTCCCAATGGTGACTGGGATCAGATTATCTGTGATGAAATTCATAATAGTCAGGTGAGAGAAACTTTCCGGGCTTGAACCAACAGCGGTCCAGAACTCGGGGCTTGCAAAGTTGCGGATAACGATCCCCATCGGGATCATAAACATGTTTGCGATGCTGTGTTCAAAGCCGCTGGCGACGAACATGGCGACGGGCAGAACCATTATCATGGCTTTGTCCATCAGGCTGCGTCCGGAGTAGCTCATCCAAACAGCCAGGCATACCATCAGGTTTGCGAGGATACCCAGAGCGACGGCTTCGATAAATGTGTGATGCATTTTGTGGTCGGCGGTTTGAAGGACGTTAAGCCCCCAGCCACCGTTGGCGGCCATATACTCGCCAGACAACCACATGAGCAAAACAAACAGCAAACAGCCAATCAGGTTGCCAACGTAGACATTGAGCCAGTTGCGCGCCAGTTGGCCCCAGGTGATTCTTCCGCTCGCTTTTGCCACAACGATAAGGACGGTTGAGGTAAAGAGGTCAGCGCCACAGATGACGCACAGAATCAAACCCAGTGAGAAACAGATACCGCCAATCAATTTTGCAATACCGAAAGGCATCGCAGCAGTACCGGTGGTCGCAGTGATGTAGAAGACAAATGCGATGGAGATGAACACACCAGCGGTAATCGCCAGATAGAACGTCGTCATCGGGTGCTTTGTTGCTTTATAGACACCCGCTTCTTCGGCCACTTTGGCCATCGCTGCAGGGAGTATTAGATCAAAAGGGTTGTCAGCTTTCACACTAACTCTCTCTTTATTAAGTCGGCGACGAGATACTAACAAAGCATTATAGAAGAGAAATTGATATAGATCATATCTCGCCTGGCTTATAGGCCCGCAAAGCGTATGGTTTTGCTACGATTGCGGCGTAAGTTTTTGATTATCCGTATAAAAATAAATTTTAAAAGTTATGAAAAGAGTTGAATTATTTCCTAAAGGCTCCTGACGGCAGTTAATTAAAATGGAGTAATTGCCCTAAAAAGTAACAGTAAAACGCAAGTAAACATATTTATATTTACCTGTAATTAACGTTATTATTACAATTAAAATTCATTGCGATTAAATATAAAAACGGGGCAATGAAATTGCCCCGTAATATAGCTCAGCGAATTAGATACGCCTACAGTCTATGGTGTTATGTGCGCTTATTTTGACCAGTGAGCGGCTTTCGCGCGCTGCAGTTTTTCATACGCTTTCAGCAGTGACTGATGTGCCGGGAACGCGTTGAGGTCGCCGTCGACAGGCTGAAGGCCATAGAATGGCGCTTCGCCGCTTAGGGCGGCACTCGCGGCTTCAACGGCTTCTGCACCATACATACGCACGAAGGCGTTCAGATATTGCAGCGGCTGGCGATCTTCTTCCTGAGAGAGCAGCAGCAAGGTTTGCAGGCAGCGGTAATAATTTGCGCGCTCTGCGCTGAATACAGACTGGTTGTACTCAATGGTCCACTCGGTCCAGGCCAAAGCCTGATCCAGATCGCCACCGGCCAGTGCCAGCATCGCTTTCAGTTCGCCAATACGCAGCGTATACCAGCCAGTGTCTTTACCGGTCGCCAGACCCAGCAGCTCGCGCACGCGGGTCATATCATCGTGACCTTCATCGTCCATCTGGGCGATCAGGTTTAAATACTCTTCTTTTTCCCATTCGCTGCCCGGCAAGGCGAGCAAGGTTTCACGAAGATGGCTGCCCATCGCGTTATTTGCCAGCCACAGATCTTCTGCCGGGTAAATATCGGACATGCCAGGCACCAGAATACGGCAGGCGTAAACGCTCAGGTGTTCGTAATCGGCGATATACACTTCTTTATCTTCGGCTTTGAAGATCGCCATCAGCGTGGCGAACTCTTCTTCAGTTGTGCCGGAGAAATTCCAGTCCACGAACGGGTAGTCAGCGTCCTGCTTGAACATGTCCCAAGAGATCAAACCGCTGGAGTCAATGAAGTGCGTTTCCAGGTTAGTGTGTTCGCCCACTTCTTCATCATCAAAGGTTGGTGGCGTAAACACGTCCAGATCTTTCAGGCTGCGGCCTTGCAGAAGCTCGGTCACGGTACGTTCCAGCGCGACGCCGAAATCAGGGTGCGCACCAAACGAGGCAAAGCACGTCCCGTTAGCTGGGTTGAACAACACTACGCAGATAACCGGGTATTTACCGCCCAGTGAACCGTCGTAAGCAAATATTGGGAAACCTTCGGCTTCCAGTTTGGCGATGGATTCCACCACGCCTGGGTAGCGCGCCAGCACGTCGCTCGGGATTTCCGGCAGGCTGATGGATTCCGCAATAATGCGATTTTTGATATGACGCTCAAACACTTCGGAAAGGCCCTGAACGCGAGCTTCATTGCGGGTGTTGCCTGCAGACATACCGTTAGAGACATACAGGTTACCGACGATATTCATCGGAATGTAGACGGTTTGTTCATCAGACTGACGGGTAAACGGCAGGGCGCAAATACCCCGCTCGTCGTTACCGGATTGCAGATCGATCAGCATACCGGCGGTCAGTTCGTTGTCAGGATCGTAAAACGCACGCAGACGCGCATCCAAAATGCCGTCTGGTAATTCATCGTCTTCCGTAAGCGGGAACCATTTTTCGTTCGGATAGTGCACGAACGGGCCGTTTGCGATCGTGTCGCCCAGCCAGAAATCCGCAAAGAAATAGTTCGTGGACAAACGCTCAAAATACTCACCCAGCGCAGACGCCAACGCCGCTTTTTTGGTGGCACCTTTACCGTTGGTAAAGCACAGCGCGCAATCGGTATCACGAATATGAACAGACCAGACGTGCGGAACTGGATTGAGCCAGGACGCTTCTTCGATATTAAAGCCCAGGTCGGTCAGTTTTTGCTGGAAGCGAGCGATGGAATCTTCCAGGGCGGCGTCTTTGCCGGGGATGAATGTTTGAGTCATGGCTATCACTTTTATCGTACGGAAAGCGCGCAATGATACGGGTTTTGCGTGACTGGCGCTATCTTCGCGGAGGATACGGCGAAAATAAAAGGCTGGGCTATGCTTACAGGCAGTAACCCACTGTTAAGGCATAGAAAAAAATGAAAGCGTTTGATCTTCATCGGATGGCATTCGACAAAGTTCCGTTAGAGTTTTTAGGAGAAGTGGCACTTCGTAGCCTTTACACTTTTATATTGGTCTTTTTGTTTCTCAAGATTACGGGTCGCCGCGGCGTACGTCAGATGTCGCTGTTTGAAGTATTAATCATCCTTACCCTGGGTTCAGCGGCTGGAGACGTTGCTTTTTACGATGACGTACCGATGATTCCGGTGTTGATCGTGTTTATCACGCTGGCCTTGCTGTATCGCCTGGTGATGTGGCTGATGTCGAAAAGTGAAAAGCTGGAGGATTTGCTGGAAGGGAAACCGGTGGTGATTGTGCAGGAAGGGCAGCTTGCCTGGGAGAAAGTCCGCAGCGCCAACATGACCGAATTTGAGTTTTTCATGGAATTACGCCTCAACAGCGTGGAGCAGTTGGGGCAAGTGCGGCTCGCAATTATGGAAACCAACGGACAGATCAGCATTTATTATTATGACGATGAAGATGTGAAGCCGGGCCTGTGTATTTTGCCCGATGAGTGCGTAAAGCGTTTTATGGTTGTGCCAGAGTCAGAGGAGTACGCCTGTATACGCTGTAGCTATGTTGTCGCCATGCAGGCGGGAGATCATCAATTATGTCCCCGCTGCGCGCATCCAGAATGGACGAAGGTTAGCAGGGCTAAACGTATCACCTGACAGCCATTTTGTCGGTTTTGTGCGGACGTGATGGCAGAATGTTTTGTGTGACGGTGGACTCATTTTCCAGGTCATAAGTTTTAGACATTGCGGCGCGTGTCACTGAATGATAAAACCGATATCCACAGTTATAACTTAGTGCTTTTAGCGTGGTGAGGGTAAATGGCTCAGGTCTTCAATTTCAGTTCAGGTCCGGCAATGTTACCGGTAGATGTACTTAAACAAGCGCAGCAGGAGCTTTGCGACTGGCAGGGTCTTGGTACATCGGTGATGGAAATTAGCCACCGTGGTAAAGAATTTATCCAGGTGGCGGAAGAGGCAGAAAAGGATTTTCGCGATCTGCTGAATATTCCCTCGAACTACAAAGTATTGTTCTGTCATGGCGGCGGCCGTGGCCAGTTTGCGGGAATTCCGTTAAATCTGTTGGGCGACAAAACGACCGCAGATTATGTCGATGCCGGTTACTGGGCGGCCAGTGCGGTTAAAGAAGCGCATAAATACTGCACCCCCAATGTGATCGATGCCAAAGTGACGGTTGATGGCTTGCGCGCGGTGAAACCGATGAGCGAGTGGCAGCTATCCGACAATGCCGCGTATTTGCACTACTGCCCAAATGAAACCATTGACGGGATCGCCATTCATGAAGAGCCAAACTTTGGCAATGATGTGGTGGTCACTGCGGATCTTTCTTCCACGATCCTCTCCGGCCCGTTGGACGTAAGCCGCTATGGCGTCATCTATGCGGGTGCGCAAAAAAATATCGGTCCGGCTGGCTTGACCCTGGTGATTGTGCGCGAAGATCTTTTAGGCAAAGCGCAGAAGGCGTGTCCTTCAATTCTCGACTACACCGTACTGAACGATAACGACTCGATGTTCAACACCCCGCCGACGTTCGCCTGGTATCTTTCTGGCCTTGTCTTTAAATGGCTCAAGAAAAACGGTGGCGTGGCGCAGATGGACAAGATCAATCAGCAAAAAGCCGAGCTGCTTTATAGCACCATTGATGGCAGTGATTTCTATCGTAACGATGTCGCTAAGCCAAACCGCTCACGCATGAACGTACCGTTCCAGCTTGCGGACAGCAATCTGGATAAAGTCTTCCTTGAGGAGTCTTTCGCCGCTGGTTTGCATGCGCTTAAAGGCCACCGTGTCGTAGGCGGTATGCGTGCGTCTATCTACAATGCAATGCCACTTGAAGGCGTCAAAGCGCTGACTGATTTTATGGCTGACTTCGAACGTCGCCACGGTTAATCGCGTTATTTTCACCCCGTGGCGTCGCTGCGGGGTTTTTTTATTATGTCGAGTTGAGAGTTAAGCTTCATGGAATCCCTGACGTTACACCCTATCGCGCGAGTCGATGGCACCATTAATTTGCCTGGCTCAAAAAGTGTCTCGAACCGCGCGCTGCTGCTGGCCGCTTTGGCAAACGGCACGACTGTCCTTACTAACCTGCTGGATAGCGATGACGTTCGCCATATGCTCAATGCGCTAAAGGCGTTGGGTGTTCAGTTCACGCTGTCTGGCGATCGTACCCGCTGCGAAGTCGTGGGTAACGGCGGGGCGCTTACATCGGCCACCGAGCTGGAGTTGTTTTTAGGTAACGCCGGTACGGCGATGCGTCCGCTGGCGGCAGCGCTGTGTCTGGGAAGTAACGATATCGTGCTGACCGGCGAACCGCGCATGAAAGAACGTCCGATTGGCCATCTGGTTGACGCGCTGCGTCAGGGCGGCGCGCAGATTGATTACCTTGAGCAGAAAAACTATCCGCCAGTACGTTTACGCGGTGGGTTTACCGGCGGCAATGTGGACGTCGACGGCAGCGTGTCCAGTCAGTTTCTGACCGCACTTTTGATGGCGGCGCCGCTGGCCCCGCAGGATACGGTGATTAGCATCAAAGGCGATCTGGTCTCTAAGCCTTATATCGATATCACGCTGCATTTGATGAAAACGTTTGGCGTAGAGGTCGAAAACCAGGCGTACCAGCGCTTTGTGGTTCGCGGTGCCCAGCAGTATCAATCTCCAGGCGATTATCTTGTTGAAGGCGATGCATCGTCAGCGTCCTATTTCCTGGCCGCGGGTGCGATTAAAGGCGGTACGGTTAAAGTCACCGGAATCGGCCGCAACAGTGTGCAGGGCGATATTCGCTTTGCCGATGTGCTGGAAAAGATGGGCGCGGTGGTGACCTGGGGTGATGATTTTATCTCCTGTACGCACGGTGAACTTAATGCGGTTGATATGGATATGAACCATATTCCGGATGCGGCAATGACTATTGCGACGGCGGCACTGTTTGCTAAAGGGACAACAACGCTTCGAAACATTTACAACTGGCGCGTCAAAGAAACTGACCGCTTGTTTGCGATGGCAACCGAGCTGCGCAAAGTCGGCGCGCAGGTGGAAGAGGGTGAGGATTATATTCGCGTCACGCCTCCTGCAAAACTGCAGGTCGCTGAGATCGGCACCTACAACGATCACCGCATGGCGATGTGCTTCTCGCTGGTGGCGTTATCCGACACGCCAGTGACGATTCTTGACCCGAAATGCACCGCGAAAACCTTCCCGGATTATTTCGAACAGCTCGCGCGTATCAGTACCCTTGCCTGATCAATCCCTGCCGCATCTTCGGATGCGGCAAAGACTTACGCTTCCTGACAGTGTTCCCGCCCATTTCTTCTACACTCTGCTTCATAAATTCCGTAATTTGCATGCAAAGATAACAGTTGCCTGCTTTGGCGCGTATAATGCGCGGCGTTCATGTTAACGGTATGCCTTAATGAAGGAGAAAAAGATGACGGCAGCTGCCCCGGTAATCACCATTGATGGGCCAAGTGGCGCAGGGAAAGGTACTCTGTGTAAAGCGATGGCAGAAGCCTTGCAATGGCATCTTTTAGACTCGGGAGCAATCTATCGCGTACTGGCTCTAGCGGCGTTGCATCACCATGTCGATGTGGCCTCTGAAGAAGCGCTGGTGCCTCTGGCTGCGCATCTGGACGTGCGTTTTATCTCTACACATGGCAACCTTGAAGTCATTCTTGAAGGCGAAGACGTGAGCGGTGAAATCCGCACCCAGGAAGTGGCGAATGCCGCTTCTCAGGTCGCCGCCTTCCCACGCGTTCGAGAGGCGCTGTTGCGCCGTCAGCGTGCATTTCGTGAAGCACCGGGGTTAATTGCTGATGGCCGCGACATGGGCACAGTGGTATTCCCTGATGCACCTGTTAAAATTTTCCTTGACGCCTCATCGGAAGAACGCGCGCAACGTCGCATGCTTCAGTTGCAGGAAAAGGGGTTTAGTGTTAACTTTGATCGCCTTTTATCCGAGATAAAAGAGCGCGACGACCGCGATCGTAACCGCGCTGTAGCCCCACTTGTTCCGGCAGAAGATGCCTTAGTTCTGGATTCGACCAGTTTAACTATTGAGCAAGTGATTGAAAAAGCGTTACAATATGCGCGCCAGAAATTGGCACTCGCTTAACTGCGACAGAATTGGTAGTACCCCCGCTGCAATGGATTGACGGCGGGTATGTGAAACAACCCCATCCGGCACGGAGCCAGGTGGACGTTATATTAACCTGAAGATTAAACATGACTGAATCTTTTGCTCAACTATTTGAAGAATCCTTAAAAACAATCGAAACCCGTCCGGGTTCCATCGTTCGTGGTGTTGTTGTTGCTATCGACAAAGATATCGTACTGGTTGACGCCGGTCTGAAATCTGAGTCTGCCATTCCGGCAGAGCAGTTCAAAAACGCCCAGGGCGAGCTGGAAATCCAGGTGGGTGACGAAGTTGACGTTGCACTGGATGCAGTAGAAGACGGCTTCGGTGAAACTCTGCTGTCCCGTGAGAAAGCTAAACGTCACGAAGCTTGGATCACGCTGGAAAAAGCTTACGAAGAAGCTGAAACTGTAGTCGGTGTTATCAACGGCAAAGTTAAAGGTGGCTTCACTGTTGAGCTGAACGGTATTCGCGCGTTCCTGCCAGGTTCACTAGTAGACGTTCGTCCTGTTCGCGACACTCTGCACCTCGAAGGCAAAGAGCTCGAGTTCAAAGTCATCAAGCTGGACCAGAAGCGTAACAACGTTGTTGTTTCTCGTCGTGCCGTTATCGAATCCGAGAACAGCGCAGAGCGCGATCAGCTGCTGGAAAACCTGCAGGAAGGCATGGAAGTCAAAGGTATCGTTAAGAACCTTACTGACTACGGCGCATTCGTTGATCTGGGTGGCGTTGATGGCCTGTTGCACATCACCGACATGGCGTGGAAACGCGTTAAGCATCCAAGCGAAATCGTAAACGTTGGCGACGAAATCACTGTTAAAGTGCTGAAGTTCGACCGCGAGCGTACCCGTGTTTCCCTGGGCCTGAAACAGCTTGGCGAAGATCCATGGGTCGCTATCGCTAAACGTTACCCAGAAGGTACTAAACTGACTGGTCGCGTTACCAACCTGACTGACTACGGCTGCTTCGTTGAAATCGAAGAAGGCGTTGAAGGCCTGGTTCACGTTTCCGAAATGGACTGGACCAACAAAAACATCCACCCATCCAAAGTTGTTAACGTTGGTGATGTAGTGGAAGTTATGGTTCTGGATATCGACGAAGAACGTCGTCGTATCTCCCTGGGCCTGAAGCAGTGCAAAAACAACCCATGGCAGCAGTTCGCGGAAACCCATAACAAGGGCGACCGTGTTGAAGGTAAAATCAAGTCTATCACTGACTTCGGTATCTTCATCGGCCTGGACGGCGGCATCGACGGCCTGGTTCACCTGTCTGACATCTCCTGGAACGCTACAGGCGAAGAAGCAGTTCGTGAATACAAAAAAGGCGACGAAATCGCTGCGGTTGTTCTGCAGGTTGACGCAGAACGTGAGCGTATCTCTCTGGGCGTTAAACAGCTCGCAGAAGATCCGTTCAACAACTGGGTTGCTGTGAACAAGAAAGGCGCAATCGTAAACGGTAAAGTGACTGCAGTTGACGCTAAAGGCGCAACCGTAGAACTGGCTGACGGCGTTGAAGGTTACCTGCGCGCTTCTGAAGCTTCACGTGACCGCGTTGAAGATGCGACTCTGGTTCTGAGCGTTGGCGACGATGTTGAAGCTAAGTTCACCGGTGTTGACCGTAAGAACCGTGCAATCAGCCTGTCTGTTCGTGCTAAAGACGAAGCTGATGAGAAAGATGCAATCGCAACTGTTAACAAACAGGAAGATGCTGGTTTCTCCAACAACGCAATGGCTGAAGCTTTCAAAGCAGCTAAAGGCGAGTAATATCAAGTTCTCTGCATCTTATTGAGATGTAACCCTGTTACATCATCGAAGGATGACGAGCAGACTTGACAGATTGCAGGATTCGTCCTGTAATCAATAACAAAGGGCGGCTACGGCCGCCCTTGTTTAATAAGCTGTTCAGCTAAATGGTTTGAAGGAACCGGAGGAATCATGACCAAGTCAGAATTGATTGAAAGACTTGCCAGCCAGCAATCGCACATTCCTGCAAAAGCAGTAGAAGATGCAGTTAAAGAGATGCTGGAGCATATGGCCTCGACTCTGGCACAGGGCGAGCGCATTGAAATCCGCGGTTTCGGTAGTTTCTCTCTGCACTATCGTGCACCACGAACCGGGCGTAACCCGAAGACTGGCGATAAAGTGGATCTGGAAGGCAAATATGTTCCGCACTTTAAACCGGGTAAAGAACTGCGCGATCGCGCCAATATTTACGGAAACTGAGTTTGCCTTCGGGCAAAACTGGGTTATCTAATGAAAGCACCTTCGGGTGCTTTTTTTATGGGCTGAGCTTAAAACCTGAAGCCGCTTTGCAACTCCTATTTGTCGTTGCTGCAAACGGAAATAATCTCTCCTGCACCGCTCGTATTTTTTCCTTTTGTAGCCTGACGCTGCGCTTCTACCGCATCACACTGTCCTGAACAGGGAGGTGTTATGGGTATTCCGGCGATAAGTGCATGTCTGATAACAGCGATATTACCGCTGTTATGGTTGCCTTCACTCCCCGATATTTGGACGGCCTGGGTTTGCATTACCACCGGGACTTTGCTGGGATTCCAGCGGTTGAGATGGCTACGCTATGTCGGTTTGTGGATGATTTTTTTTGCATGGGGCGTATTAGCAGCTCTTGAATCCGTTTGGCCTATGCAACATTTAACGGCAGCGCCGCAGCAAGCTGAAGTGGTGATTACCTCCACCGATGGTGCAACCACTCATCAAGGGCGAATCGTGAGCCTCAACGGAAAACCCTGGTTTTCAGCAACAGGCGTCACGCTTTACGGTAACTATTTACCGCAAGCGGCATGCGCGGGACAGCGATGGGCCATGACGTTACGTCTTCGCGCTGTGCACGGCGAACTGAATGACGGGGGATTCGATTCACAGCGCTATGCACTCAGCATGCACCAGCCGCTGAGCGGGCGATTCACCCATGCACAAGCGTTAGATCTCACCTGCAGCTTACGGTCGCGTTATCTTTCGTCGCTGACTTCAGCTTTAGCGTCTTATTCATGGGGAACAGTGATTCTCGGATTAGGAATGGGGGAGCGATTGGCGATCTCTCCTGAGATCAAAAACCTGATGCGTGAAACAGGTACGTTGCACCTGATGGCGATTTCCGGGTTACACATTGCCTTTGCAGCATCACTGGTATGGCTTTTCGTGCGGGGAATCCAGTTCTTCCTTCCGTGTCGCTGGACAGGATGGCGCATGCCGCTTGTGGCGGGAGTGTGTTTCGCTGTGTTCTATGCGTGGCTCACCGGTATGCAGCCGCCAGCGTTACGCACTGTTGTTTCACTTGCTGCACTGGCATCACTACGTGTCAGCGGCCGTTATTGGTCTCCATGGCAGGTGTGGTTATGCTGCGTAGCGGCAATTCTCTTCGTCGACCCTCTGGCCGTCCTTTCACAAAGCCTCGCGCTTTCCGCCTTTGCCGTCGCCGCGCTTATTTTTTGGTATCAGTGGTTGCCTCTGCCGGAATGGGCTTATCCACGGTGGATAAAACCATTGATAAATCTGCTACATCTGCAAGTGGGAATGTTGTTTTTACTGTTACCGCTGCAAGTCAGTATTTTTCATGGTATGAGCGTATCTTCGTTAGTCGCCAATATTTTCGCCGTCCCGCTAGTGACGTTTATTTCAGTACCGTTGATCCTGGCTGGAATGCTGCTACATCTTTGTCCCTTACCCCTTTTCGAAGAGTGCGTATGGCGATTAGCGGATAGGTCACTGGCTTTACTCTTCTGGCTGCTGAAAGGGCTACCGGACGGGTGGATAGATATTGATGAACGCTGGCTACCGGTCACGTTCATGCCGTGGCTCGTGATTATTGGCTGGCGATTTCGGGCCTGGGTATCGGCTTCTGCGGTAAGTATTGTATGTAGTGTATTGGTTACGTATCTGTTCTGGAGACCCGTGAAATCAGAAGGCTGGACGGTCCATATGCTGGATATTGGGCAGGGCCTGGCAATGGTCATTGAGCATAATGGCAGAGCCATTTTGTATGATACCGGGCTGGCCTGGCCCGGTGGAGACAGTGCTAAGCAGCATATTATTCCCTGGCTGCGTTGGCATCATCTGACTCCTGAAGGGGTCATCATTAGCCATGAACACAGCGATCACATCGGTGGGTTGAATTCACTACGTGAGGTTTGGCCAAGGATGTGGATAAGAAGCCCGCTAGGTTGGGCCAACCACCAGCCCTGTTTCAAGGGGCAGCACTGGCAGTGGCAAGGTTTGACCTTCACAGTTCACTGGCCGCCGAGATCGTACCAGGCGTTAGGAAATAATCGTTCATGCGTGGTGAAAATCGATGATGGTAATCACAGCGCATTGTTAACCGACGATATTGAAGCAAAGGCCGAGTTAGCGATGCTCAGCCACCACTGGCAATTTCTAACGTCTACACTTATCCAGGTGCCACATCATGGCAGTAACACCTCTTCATCGAAGGCGCTGGTACAGCGTGTTGGCGGAAAAATTGCGTTGGCCTCAGCGGCGCGTTACAACGCATGGCGATTTCCGTCTTTCAAAGTGGTTAAACGTTATAAACAGGAGGACTACTCTTGGTTCGATACACCTCAATATGGGCAAATCTCAGTCAACTTTTCACCACAAGGCTGGCAAATCCGCCGCTTACGAGATCAAATTTTACCGCGTTGGTATCATCAGTGGTTTGGCGTGCCCGTAGATAACGGGTAGAATATGCGGCTATTTCAACAAATGCTGGTTTTTTGAATGCATAACGACAAAGATCTCTCCACGTGGCAGACCTTCCGCCGACTCTGGCCGATGATTGCACCCTTTAAAACAGGTCTGATCGTGGCGGGTATCGCATTAATCCTCAACGCAGCAAGCGATACCTTTATGCTATCGCTCCTCAAACCGTTACTGGACGACGGTTTTGGTAAAACGGATCGCTCAGTGTTGCTATGGATGCCTCTGGTGGTTATCGGGCTGATGATCCTTCGCGGCGTGACCAGCTATGTCTCTAGCTACTGCATCTCGTGGGTATCGGGCAAAGTGGTGATGACCATGCGTCGTCGACTGTTCAGCCACATGATGGGGATGCCCGTTGCTTTCTTCGATAAGCAATCTACCGGCACTTTACTGTCGCGTATCACTTATGACTCCGAGCAAGTGGCGTCGTCATCTTCAAGTGCGCTGATTACCGTGGTACGTGAAGGGGCTTCGATTATTGGCCTCTTCGTTTTGATGTTCTATTACAGCTGGCAGTTGTCGATCATTCTTATCGTCCTGGCACCGATTGTCTCAATCGCTATTCGCGTCGTATCCAAGCGTTTTCGTAGCATCAGCAAGAATATGCAAAATACGATGGGGCAGGTGACGACCAGTGCAGAGCAAATGCTGAAAGGCCACAAAGAGGTATTAATCTTCGGTGGGCAGAACGTCGAAACTAAACGCTTTGACAAGGTCAGCAACAAAATGCGTTTACAGGGGATGAAACTGGTTTCAGCCTCTTCAATCTCCGATCCGATCATTCAGCTGATCGCGTCTCTGGCGCTGGCATTTGTTCTTTATGCTGCCAGTTTCCCAAGCGTTATGGAGACATTAACGGCCGGTACGATAACCGTGGTGTTCTCATCGATGATTGCTCTGATGCGCCCGCTGAAATCACTGACCAACGTCAATGCCCAATTCCAGCGCGGTATGGCGGCATGTCAGACGCTGTTCAGTATTCTGGACTCCGAACAGGAAAAAGACGAAGGCAAACGTGTTATCGAACGCGCTCACGGAGATGTGGAGTTCCGCAATGTGACCTTCACCTATCCTGGCCGCGAAACCCCTGCCTTGCGTAATATCAACCTGACCATTCCAGCAGGTAAAACTGTTGCGCTTGTAGGGCGTTCAGGTTCAGGTAAATCGACGATTGCCAGCCTGATGACCCGTTTCTACGATATCGATGAAGGTGAAATCCTGCTGGACGGTCATGACCTGAGAGAGTACACGCTTCAGTCGCTGCGTAATCAGGTCGCGCTGGTCTCTCAGAATGTCCATCTGTTCAACGATACGGTAGCCAATAACATCGCGTATGCGCGTACGGAAGAGTACAGCCGTGAAGCAATCGAAAATGCGGCTCGCATGGCTTATGCGATGGACTTTATCAACAAGATGGATAACGGTCTCGATACCATTATTGGCGAGAACGGCGTGCTGCTTTCAGGCGGTCAGCGTCAGCGAATCGCGATTGCCCGCGCGCTGTTGCGCGACAGTCCGATTCTGATTCTGGATGAAGCAACGTCGGCACTGGATACCGAGTCTGAGCGCGCGATTCAGTCGGCGCTGGATGAACTGCAGAAAAACCGCACATCGCTGGTGATTGCTCACCGGTTATCCACGATCGAGCAAGCTGATGAAATCGTCGTGGTGGAAGATGGCTTGATCGTCGAGCGCGGAAGCCATGCGGATCTTGTCGAGCAACGCGGCGTCTATGCTCAGCTTCATAAAATGCAGTTTGGCGCATGATTGCACGCATCTGGTCCGGAGAATCACCTCTGTGGCTGCTGCTATTGCCGCTTTCCTGGCTGTACGGCCTGGTGAGCGGCCTCATCCGTCTTTGCTACCGTATTGGTATTAAACGTGCGTGGCATGCGCCGGTACCCGTTGTTGTCGTCGGTAATCTAACGGCCGGAGGGAACGGTAAAACACCCGTGGTCATTTGGCTGGTGGAACAACTCGCTCAGCGCGGTATCCGGGCAGGCGTCGTATCACGTGGCTATGGCGGAAAAGCCGAACGCTATCCCCTTCTCCTCACATCGCATACCACAACGGAACAGGCGGGTGACGAACCGGTGCTGATCTTTCAGCGAACCGGTGCTCCGGTTGCTGTTTCACCAAAACGGAGCGAGGCCGTTCAGGCTTTGCTGGCCGCATACCCGGTTGACATCATCATTACGGACGATGGCTTGCAGCACTATGCGCTCGCGCGTGACAAAGAAATTGTGGTTATTGACGGGGTGCGTCGTTTCGGTAATGGGTGGTGGTTACCCGCCGGGCCGATGCGCGAACGAGCATCGCGGCTGCGTACGGTCGACGCCGTAATTGTCAACGGCGGTGAAGCGCTGCCTGGTGAAATTCCTATGCGACTAATGCCCAGTGAGGCCGTGAATCTGCTGAACGGAGAGCGGCGGGATGTTTCGCAACTGCCTGCACTGGTGGCGATGGCGGGGATTGGACATCCTCCTCGTTTCTTTGCCACGCTGGAGCAATGCGGTGCCCAACTTGAAGCCAGGGTTCCTCTTGCCGATCATCAGGCGTTGAGCCTTGCGGATGTTGATCCGCTCGTGACCGTTAACCAAAACCTGATCATGACCGAGAAAGATGCGGTGAAATGCCGCGCTTTTGCTAAATCTAACTGGTGGTATCTTCCGGTTGATGCTGAACTCAGCGGCGAAAAACCAGAACTGTTGCTCCAGGAACTGATTTCGCTGGTGCGTTAAGCGAAGGCGGTTCTGGTGGCGCGACGACGAACAGGAAAACGCATGCCCTTACCGCACCTCTCGCTCCAGGCCGCCCGTAATCTGCATCTTGCCGCGCAGGGGCTTTTAAAGAAACCTCGCCGCCGCGCGCAACCCTCGGATATTCTCTCTACTATTCAGCGTATGTCGCTGTTGCAAATCGATACGATCAACATTGTTGCTCGCAGCCCTTATCTCGTCCTTTTTAGTCGCCTGGGAGATTACCCCTCCCACTGGCTTGATGACGCGCTGAGTAGTGGAGAGCTCATGGAATATTGGGCTCATGAGGCATGTTTTCTGCCGCGAAGTGACTTTGGTCTGGTCCGCCACCGGATGCTGGCGCCAGAAAAAATGGGCTGGAAGTATCGTCAGGAGTGGATGCACGAAAATGCGGACGAAATCGAAAAGCTCATTAAGCACATTCACGAAAACGGCCCGGTCCGCTCAGCAGATTTTGAACATCCCCGCAAAGGCACAAGCGGTTGGTGGGAGTGGAAGCCGCATAAACGGCATCTCGAAGGGCTTTTTACATCTGGAAAAGTGATGGTGGTTGAGCGGCGTAATTTCCAGCGGGTTTACGATCTCACTCAGCGCGTGATGCCTCACTGGGACGATGCGCGCGATCTGCTCGATCAAACAGCGGCAGAGGCCATCATGCGGGAGAACAGCGCCCGTAGTTTAGGCATTTTCCGCACGCAGTGGCTGGCGGATTACTATCGCCTTCGTAAACCGGCCCTGAAATCGACGCTGGAACGCTGGCAAGAAAACCAACGTGTGGTGCAGGTGGACGTAGAAACGTTGGGTGAAATGTGGCTACATGCGGATTTATTACCGCTCCTGCCTCTGGCTCTGGACGGGAAGTTGAGCGCGTCACACAGTACCGTATTATCACCGTTTGATCCTATCGTCTGGGACCGCAAGCGCGCCGAACAGCTGTTTGGTTTCACGTATCGTCTTGAATGCTACACCCCCGCGCCGAAACGTCAGTATGGCTACTTTGTTCTACCGCTGCTGCATAAAGGCCAACTGGTGGGGCGTATGGATGCCAAAATGCACCGTAAAACCGGCGTATTGGAAGTGATTGCGTTGTATCTGGAAGAGGGCGTCAGAGTCAGTTCAGCTCTGGAAAAAGGGCTTTTCTCAGCGCTCAACCAGTTCGCCACCTGGCAGGGGGCAAAACGGGTCACTCTGTCGCGATTACCCGATCAACTTTTCGATGCGTGTCGGAGTGGCTGGGAAATAGACATAGCCTGAAAAAGGAATGTGGTAAGCTTTCATCATTATTTATACGGAGGAACTATGGATCACCGTTTACTTGAAATCATTGCCTGCCCGGTGTGCAACGGCAAACTCTATTACAGCCAGGATAAACAAGAACTTATTTGCAAACTGGATAATCTGGCGTTTCCGCTGCGCGATGGCATTCCGGTCCTGCTTGAAACGCAAGCCCGCTCGCTGGCTGCAGAAGAGAGCCGACCATGAGTTTTGTCGTCATTATTCCGGCGCGTTTTGCCTCCACGCGTTTACCAGGCAAGCCGCTGGTGGATATTAATGGCAAACCGATGATTGTCCATGTGCTTGAAAGAGCCCGTGAGTCAGGTGCCGATCGTGTGATTGTTGCCACGGATCACGAAGACGTTGCCCGTGCCGTCGAAGCGGCGGGCGGCGAAGTGTGCATGACTCGCGCCGATCATCAGTCCGGCACGGAAAGACTGGCTGAAGTCGTCGAAAAATGCGGTTTCAGCGATGACACCGTTATTGTGAACGTGCAGGGCGATGAGCCGATGATCCCGGCGGCGATTATTCGCCAGGTTGCGGAAAACCTCGCGCAACGTCAGGTGGGAATGGCAACGCTTGCCGTACCGATTCATCATGCTGAAGAAGCGTTTAATCCGAACGCGGTTAAAGTGGTGATGGACGCTGAAGGCTACGCGCTCTATTTCTCCCGTGCGGCTATTCCGTGGGATCGCGACCGTTTTGCCGCCTCTCATGAGGTTATTGGTGACACGTTCCTGCGACACCTGGGTATTTACGGCTATCGTGCCGGCTTTATCCGTCGCTATGTGACCTGGGCGCCAAGTCCGCTGGAGCATATCGAAATGCTCGAACAGCTGCGTGTGCTCTGGTATGGCGAAAAAATCCACGTAGCGGTTGCCCAGGAAGTTCCTGGAACGGGCGTTGATACTCCCGAAGATCTTGAACGCGTGCGTGCTGAACTGCGTTAATTCCCCCACATCCCCTCACTCGAGGGGATGCTCTACCGTTAGGTTTTCCCTCATTTTTCTTCATCCAAATTGATCTTATCAGGGTGACATCCGTCTGCGACGCGCTCATTATAAAAGCAGTAGTTTTGATGGGGATAATCTGATATGGAACAGCTGCGTGCCGAGCTAAGCCATCTGCTGGGGGAACAACTCAGCCGGGTGGAGTGTGTGAATGAAAAGGCGGACACTTCGCTGTGGTCGCTGTATGACAGTCACGGTAATCCGATGCCGTTAATGGCAAGGAGTTTTTCTTCCCCCGGTATCGCCAGACAGCTGGCGTGGAAAATGTCTCTGCTGGCGCGTAGCGGAACGGTGCGTATGCCGACCGTCTATGGCGTGATGACTCACGAAGAACATCCCGGTCCGGATGTTCTGTTGATTGAACGGTTGCGCGGTGTTCCCGTTGAGGCACCCGCGCGTACCCCGGACAGATGGGAGCAACTGAAAGACCAGATCGTCGAAGCGCTGCTTGCCTGGCACCGGCAGGATAGCCGTGGTCTGGTAGGGGCTGTGGACAGCACCCAGGAAAACATCTGGCCGCACTGGTATCGGCAGCGGGTCGAAGTATTGTGGGGCACGCTCAATCAATTTAGTAACACCGGCCTGACAATGCAGGATAAGCGGATTTTATTCCGCACGCGCGAATGTCTGCCTACGCTGTTCGACGGTTTTAACGACAATTGCGTGTTAATTCATGGCAATTTCACCCTGCGCAGCATGCTTAAAGATTCACGTAGCGATCAGCTACTGGCAATGGTTGGACCGGGGATTATGCTTTGGGCACCGCGTGAATATGAGCTTTTCCGTTTAAGCGACAGTGGCCTGGCAGAAGGGTTGCTTTGGCATTATCTCCAGCGCGCGCCCGTCTCGGAATCCTTCCTCTGGCGGCGCTGGGTTTATCTCATGTGGGATGAAGTGGCGCAGCTCGTCAACACCGGGCGCTTTAATCGCGCCAATTTCGATCGCGCCTCGAAATCACTCTTGCCCTGGCTCACCTGACGAGCCTTTCAGCCATTGCCAGAGGCGTCCGAGCGTTTCATAGCCCACGCGATCGCTGTGCATCAGCCAGACCGGCGACGGGATCGCGCGTTCCCACGGGTTCAGCGGCGCATCAATGGCCAACTGGTTAGCCGGGGCGGGGAGAGGATGTAATCCGGCATGTTCAAAGAAAATCATCGCGCGGGGTAAATGCGAGGCGGACGTCACCAGCAGGAACGGCGCATCACCAATGGCCTGTTTCACCGCTGCGGCTTCTTCTTCCGTATCTTTAGGGCTGTCGAGTGTGATTATCGCCGAGCGCGGTACGCCGAGTGATTCAGCCACGCGCGCCCCGGCTTCTGCGGTACTCACCGGATTGGTTTTTGCGGCTGCACCCGTAAAGATCATTTTTGAACCCGGATTCGCCAGCCACAGGCGTATGCCTTCGTTTAAACGCGGCAGACTGTTATTGATTAAGTTTGAACTGGGTGCCCAACTAGGGTCCCAGGTGTAACCGCCACCCAGCACCACGATATAATCCACCTTCTGTTTTCCCTGCCACGTCGGATACTTATCTTCAATCGGGCGCAACAGCCCGTCAGCGACAGGTTGGAGGCTCAACAGGAGTAGCATCAGCCAGCCCGCTGTCATCACGGTTTTTCCCGTTTTCTGAAAACGAGTCAACCAAAGCAGCAGCAGTCCGAGCGCCATGAGCAACAGCATGAGTGGCAGAGGAAGCATCATGCCTCCAATAACTTTCTTTAGGGTAAAAAACATCCTTTTTGGTTCCTTTTTTAACCATACAGCAGGCGATTACCCGCGATATTACACCAGAGAGGTTCATTCTCCGCGCGGGTGTGACAAAATAGCGGTTTTGCTGGTAGCGGGTGGAACTCTCCCAATGCGGGATCGCAATTTCGATGACATCGCGGAAAAGTTTTCGCGCAACATTTATGGCACCACTAAAGGGCAGTTGCGTCAGACGATCCTCTGGCAGGATCTGGATACGCTGCTTGCCACCTACGGCAGCCGAAAGTTGCGCGTTCTCGATGCCGGCGGCGGTGAAGGTCAGACGGCCATTTTAATGGCAGAGCGCGGCCATCACGTGACGTTTTGCGATCTTTCCGCTGAGATGGTTGCACGCGCGAAACGCGCGGCACACGAGAAAGGTGTGAGCGACAACATGCATTTTATACATTGCGCCGCTCAGGACATTGCCCAGCATTTGGAAACTCAGGTTGATCTGATATTGTTTCACGCGGTGCTTGAATGGGTCGCTGAACCTCAAGCAATGTTAAACACGCTGTGGACGGTGCTCAGCCCCGGCGGCGCGCTGTCGCTGATGTTCTACAATGCCAATGGCCTGTTGATGCGCAATGTGCTGGTGGGTAATTTCGGTTATGTGCAGCAGGGCATGTATAAAAAGAAACGACGTACGCTTTCGCCAGATTTTCCGCGCGATCCCCAGCAGGTCTATGGCTGGCTGGAGGAGATTGGCTGGGAAATTACCGGGAAAACGGGCGTCAGGGTGTTTCATGATTATCTGCGCGATAAACAAAAACAGCATGAATGTCTGGACGCCTTAACAGAAATAGAAACACGGTATTGCCGCCAGGAGCCGTTTGTGAGCCTTGGCCGCTATATACACGTCACCGCGATTAAAAGCCTGGCCCGTTAGGCTTACACCGCAGATGCAAGGATAATTTATGAGTGATTTTTCCCAGACAGTCCCCGAGCTGGTTGCCTGGGCCAGAAAAAACGATTTCTCCATCGCGCTGCCGGTCGACAGACTCTCTTTTCTGCTGGCCATTGCCACGCTGAATGGCGAGCGCCTGGATGGTGAAATGAGCGAGGGTGAACTGGTGGACGCTTTCCGCCATGTGAGTGATGCGTTTGAGCAAACCAGCGAAACCATTAGCGTGCGTGCCAACAACGCAATTAACGATATGGTACGTCAACGTCTGCTGAACCGCTTTACCAGCGAGCAGACCGAAGGCAACGCCATCTATCGTTTGACGCCTCTGGGTATCGGCATCACGGATTATTACATTCGTCAGCGTGAGTTTTCCACGCTGCGCCTTTCTATGCAGCTATCAATCGTTGCGGATGAGCTCAAGCGTGCAGCGGATGCGGCGGATGAAAACGGAGATGAATTCCACTGGCATCGCAACGTTTATGCTCCGCTGAAATACTCGGTCGCCGAAATTTTTGACAGCATCGATCTGACCCAGCGCTTGATGGATGAACAGCAGCAACAGGTAAAAGACGATATCGCGCAGCTGCTGAACAAAGACTGGCGTGCGGCGATCTCCAGCTGTGAACTTTTATTGTCAGAAACCTCCGGTACGCTGCGAGAACTGCAGGATACGCTGGAAGCGGCGGGCGATAAGCTCCAGGCCAATTTGTTGCGTATTCAGGATGCCACGATGGCGCATGACAATCTGCATTTCGTCGACAAGCTGGTCTTTGATCTGCAAAGTAAACTCGACCGCATTATTAGCTGGGGTCAACAGTCGATTGACCTGTGGATCGGCTATGACCGTCACGTACATAAGTTTATCCGTACCGCGATTGATATGGATAAAAACCGTGTGTTCGCTCAGCGTCTGCGCCAGTCGGTGCAAACCTATTTCGATGCGCCATGGGCGCTGACCTACGCCAATGCCGATCGTCTGCTGGACATGCGTGACGAAGAGATGACGCTTCGCGATGAAGAGGTCACCGGTGAACTGCCGCCGGATCTGGAATTTGAAGAGTTCAACGAAATTCGTGAACAACTTGCGGCCATGATCGAAGAACAGCTGGCGGTCTATAAATCCAGACAAGTGCCGCTAGATCTCGGTCTCGTGGTGCGCGATTATCTGGTGCAATACCCGCGTGCGCGTCATTTCGATATTGCCCGCATCGTCGTCGACCAGGCCGTGCGCCTGGGCGTCGCGCAAGCAGATTTCACCGGACTGCCGCCGAAGTGGCAGCCGATTAACGATTACGGAGCCAAGGTACAGGCGCATGTCATTGACAAATATTGAACAAATGATGCCAGTTAAGCTGGCCCAGGCGCTGGCGAATCCGTTATTTCCGGCGCTGGATAGCCAATTGCGTGCCGGTCGCCACATTGGCCTTGATGAACTGGATAATCACGCGTTTCTGATGGATTTCCAGGAGTATCTGGAAGAGTTTTACGCCCGCTATAACGTGGAGCTGATCCGCGCCCCGGAAGGATTCTTCTATCTGCGTCCGCGCTCGACGACGCTGATCCCACGTTCGGTTCTTTCTGAATTGGACATGATGGTGGGCAAAATTCTTTGCTATCTCTATCTCAGCCCTGAGCGTCTGGCCAATGAGGGGATTTTCACTCAGCAAGAGCTGTACGATGAGCTGCTGACCCTCGCCGAAGAGGGCAAGCTGCTGAAGCTGGTGAACAATCGTTCCACCGGTTCAGATCTTGATCGTCAGAAATTACAGGAAAAAGTGCGCTCTTCTCTGAGCCGTCTGCGCCGTCTCGGCATGGTGTGGTTTATGGGTCATGACAGCAGCAAATTCCGTATCACAGAAGCGGTTTTCCGCTTTGGTGCTGATGTGCGTGCGGGCGACGATCCGCGTGAAGCGCAGCTGCGCATGATCCGTGACGGTGAAGCGATGCCGGTCGAAAACCATTTGCAGCTCAATGACGAGCCTGAAGAGACCCAGACGGAAAGCGGGGAGGAAGAGTAATGATTGAACGTGGTAAATTTCGTTCACTGACGCTGATTAACTGGAACGGTTTCTTTGCCCGAACCTTTGATCTGGATGAGCTGGTGACAACGCTCTCCGGGGGGAACGGTGCGGGTAAATCCACCACGATGGCAGCGTTTGTCACGGCGTTGATTCCCGATTTGACGCTGCTGCACTTCCGTAACACCACTGAAGCGGGAGCCACGAGCGGCTCGCGTGATAAAGGTCTGCACGGTAAGCTCAAAGCCGGCGTCTGTTATTCCGTTCTGGATGTCATCAACTCCCGCCACCAGCGCGTGGTAGTGGGCGTTCGCTTGCAACAGGTCGCTGGCCGTGACCGTAAAGTGGACATCAAACCGTTCGCGATTCAAGGGTTGCCGACCTCCGTCCAGCCAACAGCAATGCTGACGGAAACGCTGAACGATCGCCAGGCGCGCGTCCTCTCTCTCCAGGAGCTAAAAGAGAAGCTTGAGGAGATCGAAGGGGTTCAGTTCAAGCAGTTCAACTCGATTACCGATTACCACTCGCTGATGTTCGATCTGGGCATTGTTGCGCGTCGTCTGCGCAGCGCCTCGGACCGTAGCAAATACTATCGCCTGATTGAAGCCTCTCTGTACGGCGGTATTTCCAGCGCCATCACCCGCTCGTTGCGCGACTACCTGTTGCCGGAAAACAGCGGCGTGCGTAAAGCATTCCAGGATATGGAAGCCGCGCTGCGTGAAAACCGCATGACGCTGGAAGCCATTCGCGTCACCCAGTCTGACCGCGACCTGTTTAAGCACCTGATCAGCGAAGCGACCAACTACGTGGCGGCGGATTATATGCGCCACGCGAATGAACGCCGCATTCATCTGGATAAGGCGCTTGAATATCGCCGCGAGCTGTTTACTTCACGTAAACAGCTGGTAGCAGAGCAGTATAAGCACGTTGAGATGGCGCGTGAGCTGGGCGAACAGAACGGCGCTGAAGGCGATCTCGAAGCGGATTATCAGGCAGCTAGCGACCACCTGAATCTGGTGCAAACCGCCCTGCGTCAGCAGGAAAAAATTGAGCGTTACGAAGCCGATCTCGATGAGCTGCAGATTCGTCTCGAAGAACAAAATGAAGTGGTGGCAGAAGCCGCCGAGATGCAGGAAGAGAACGAAGCGCGCGCCGAAGCCGCTGAGCTGGAAGTGGATGAGCTGAAAAACCAGCTTGCCGACTATCAGCAGGCGCTTGATGTTCAGCAAACCCGTGCGATCCAGTACACCCAGGCGCTACAAGCGTTGCAGCGCGCGAAAGAGCTGTGTCATCTTCCGGATCTGACGCCAGAAAGCGCGGATGAATGGCTGGAGACATTCCAGGCAAAACAGCAAGAAGCCACAGATAAATTACTCTCTCTCGATCAGAAAATGAGCGTGGCGCAAACTGCGCACAGCCAGTTTGAACAGGCTTACCAGCTCGTTACCGCGATCAACGGTCCGTTGGCGCGAAGCGATGCGTGGGAAGTCGCGCGTGAACTTCTGCGTGACGGTGTAAACCAGCGCCATCTGGCGGAGCAGGTTCAGCCGTTGCGTATGCGTCTGAACGAACTGGAACAGCGTCTTCGGGAACAGCAGGAAGCCGAGCGTCTGCTGGCTGAGTTCTGCAAGCGCCACGGAAAACGTGTCGACATCGACGAACTGGAAGCCCTGCATCAGGAACTGGAAGCCCGTATTGCCTCTCTTTCTGACAGCGTTTCAAACGCCGGTGAGCAGCGTATGTCGCTGCGACAGGAGCTGGAACAGCTTCAGGCACGCACGCAGAAACTGCTGCAACGAGCGCCTGTCTGGTTAGCCGCGCAAAGTAGCCTCAATCAGCTCAGTGAGCAGTGCGGTCAAGAGTTTGAATCCAGCCAGGATGTCACCGAATATCTGCAGCAGTTGCTGGAGCGCGAGCGTGAAGCGATTGTTGAACGCGATGAAGTCGGCGCGCGTAAACGTGCCATTGACGAAGAAATTGAGCGCTTAAGCCAGCCCGGCGGCGCTGAAGATTCTCGTCTCAATGCGCTCGCAGAACGTTTTGGCGGCGTGCTGCTCTCTGAAATCTACGATGATGTTAGCCTGGATGATGCGCCGTACTTCTCAGCACTTTACGGCCCATCCCGAAACGCCATCGTTGTGCCGGATTTGTCCCTGATTGCCGACCAGCTTGAAGGCCTGGAAGAGTGCCCGGAAGATCTCTACCTGATCGAAGGCGATCCGCAGTCCTTTGATGACAGCGTCTTTAGCGTGGATGAGCTTGAAAAAGCGGTGGTGGTGAAAATTGCCGATCGTCAGTGGCGCTATTCCCGATTCCCAACGCTGCCGCTGTTTGGTCGTGCCGCACGCGAAAACCGTATTGAAAGTCTGCATGCGGAGCGTGAAACGCTGTCTGAGCGCTTCGCGACGTTGTCCTTTGATGTGCAGAAAACCCAGCGTTTACACCAGTCGTTCAGTCGTTTTATCGGTAGCCACGTTGCCGTCGCGTTTGAGCCCGATCCAGAAGCGGAAATCCGCAAGCTCAACACCCGTCGCGGTGAGCTTGAGCGCGCGATAAGCCTTCATGAAAACGACAACCAGCAGAGCCGCGTTCAGTTCGAACAGGCGAAAGAGGGCGTTGCAGCGCTTAACCGCATTCTGCCGCGTCTGAATCTGCTGGCCGATGAAACGCTCGCTGACCGCGTAGACGAAATCCAGGAACGCCTGGATGAAGCGCAGGAAGCCGCTCGATTTGTCCAGCAGCACGGGAATCAACTGGCGAAACTTGAGCCGGTATTATCCGTTCTGCAAAGTGACCCGGAACAGTTTGAACAGCTGAAAGAAGACTACGCGTATTCTCAGCAGGTGCAGCGCGATGCGCGTCAGCAGGCGTTTGCACTGACCGAAGTGGTGCAGCGTCGCGCTCACTTTGGCTATAGCGACTCGGCGGAAATGCTGAGCGGTAACAGCGATCTCAACGAAAAACTGCGTCAACGTCTGGAGCAAGCGGAAACGGAACGTAGCCGCACGCGTGACGCTTTGCGCAGTCATGCGGCACAGCTGAGCCAGTATGGCCAGGTTCTGGCGTCGCTGAAAAGCTCGTTTGACACCAAAAAAGAGCTGTTAACCGACCTGCAGAAAGAGCTCCAGGATATCGGCGTGCGGGCGGACAGCGGGGCTGAAGAGCGGGCGCGTATTCGTCGTGATGAACTGCACAGCCAGTTAAGCAACAACCGCTCGCGTCGCAATCAGCTGGAAAAAGCCCTGACGCTGTGTGAAGCGGAGATGGATAATCTCACTCGTCGCCTGCGCAAGCTGGAACGTGATTATCACGAAATGCGCGAGCAGGTTGTGACCGCTAAAGCGGGATGGTGTGCGGTGATGCGCCTGGTGAAAGACAGTGGCGTTGAGCGTCGTCTGCATCGCCGTGAGCTAGCCTATCTTTCCGGTGATGAGTTGCGTTCAATGTCGGATAAGGCATTGGGTGCGCTGCGCCCAGCGGTGGCGGACAACGAGCATCTGCGCGATGTGCTGCGCATGTCTGAAGATCCAAAGCGCCCGGAACGCAAAATTCAGTTCTTTGTGGCGGTGTATCAGCACCTGCGTGAGCGTATTCGTCAGGATATTATCCGCACGGACGATCCGGTTGAAGCTATCGAGCAAATGGAGATCGAGCTGGGTCGTCTGACCGAAGAGCTGACGTCTCGTGAACAGAAGCTGGCGATCAGCTCTCGCAGCGTAGCGAATATTATCCGGAAAACGATCCAGCGCGAGCAGAACCGTATTCGGATGCTCAACCAGGGTCTGCAAAGCGTGTCGTTTGGCCAGGTGAACAGCGTGCGTTTGAACGTGAACGTCCGCGAAGCTCACGCCACGCTGTTGGATGTACTTTCTGAGCAGCATGAGCAACACCAGGATCTGTTTAACAGCAATCGTCTGACCTTCTCTGAGGCGCTGGCGAAGCTCTATCAGCGCCTCAATCCGCAGATCGATATGGGGCAGCGTACGCCACAAACTATCGGCGAAGAGCTGCTGGATTACCGTAACTATCTGGAAATGGAAGTTGAGGTTAACCGCGGCTCAGACGGCTGGCTGCGTGCTGAATCCGGTGCGTTGTCGACCGGGGAAGCGATCGGTACCGGGATGTCGATTCTGGTAATGGTTGTGCAGAGCTGGGAAGACGAATCGCGCCGCCTGCGAGGGAAAGATATTTCGCCTTGCCGTCTGCTGTTCCTCGATGAGGCCGCGCGACTGGATGCCCGCTCTATCGCTACGCTGTTCGAGCTGTGCGATCGTCTGGGGATGCAGCTGATTATCGCAGCACCTGAAAACATCAGTCCTGAGAAAGGCACAACGTATAAACTGGTACGTAAAGTATTCCAGAATACTGAGCATGTGCATGTGGTGGGTCTGCGCGGCTTTGCACCGCAACCGCCGGAGTCATTACCCGAAGCAGCTGACGCGTCGTAAGGCGCTTTGACGAAAAGGGCGACACTTCGGTGTCGCCCTTTTTATTTGTTTAACTTGTATTCCGGATTACGTTATCTTTAAACTTCTTTACATAAGGTCAGGCAACAGCGTATATGCCTTTCTATAATGTAGAAAAGCCCCGGTGTTGTGGGCAGGTCGTATGAAAACAGGGGGCAAGGGATGTTGCTAAAGAAAATTCGTGGTTGTCAGCTATCAGCACTCGCTGTGTGCCTGACCGTAATATTCGCTCCACTGTTTAACGCGCAGGCCGATGAGCCTGAAGTGGTTCCGGTTGATAGCTCCGCGACGATGGGCTCGCAGCCAACTTCACTTTTACAGCCGCTGGAGCAGTCTCCCGCGACAGCCATTATGGCAGGTATTAAACCTCTGCCCGCAGGTGTCGATACCGCAGCGCTTCACCAGCAGCTGCAATCCGAGCTGCCGTCGGGCTATACACCCGCGTATATCAGCCAACTGACATTGCTCTATGCCGCGCGCGACATGAAGCCGATGTGGGAAGATCGCACTGCCGTGCGCGCTTTCCAGCAGCAACTGGCCGAAGTGGCGATTGCGGGTTTTCAGCCGCAATTCACCGCGTGGGTTGAACTGTTGACTGACCCCGCTGTGACGGGAATGGCGCGGGATATCGTGCTTTCCGACGCCATGATGGGTTATCTCCAGTTTGTCGCCGGGATTCCGGTCAATGGCAACCGTTGGCTTTATAGCGATAAAGCGTACAAGTTGGCGACGCCTGCACTCTCTGTGATTAACCAGTGGCAATGGGCACTCGATCAGGGAACCTTACCGCGTTTTATCGCCAGCCTTGCGCCAGCACACCCGCAATATGCCACGATGCATCAGTCCTTGCTTAAGCTGGTGGCCGATACGCGACCGTGGCCACAACTGCGCGGCACCGCTACGCTGCGACCAGGCCAATGGAGCAGTGATGTGCCTGCGTTGCGTGAAATACTATTGCGTTCAGGCGCAACTGGGGCAGAACCGAAAATTGCACTCCCCGGTGATGATCCGCAAGGTGTTGTGGTGAGCCCGTCCGCGCCTGCGCCTGAAGCGAAAGCCGCGTTACCGACCGGTAAACCCGCGCCATACGATCGCGAGCTGGTGGCAGCAGTAAAAGCATTCCAGATGACGCAGGGCCTCGGGTCTGATGGCGTAATTGGCCCATCAACGCGCGACTGGCTAAATGTCTCTCCGGCGCAGCGAGCAGGAGTACTGGCACTCAATATTCAGCGTCTGAGACTCCTCCCAGGAACGCTCTCGACTGGCATTATGGTGAACATACCGGCGTATTCGCTGGTGTATTACCAGAATGGCAGTGAAGTCCTTGCGTCACGCGTTATCGTTGGGCGCCCGGATCGTAAAACGCCGATGATGAGCAGCGCGCTCAACAACGTGGTCGTCAACCCGCCATGGAACGTCCCGCCGACGCTGGCACGCAAAGATATTCTGCCGAAGTTGTGGGATGACCCTGGTTATCTTGAACGTCACGGCTATACCGTGATGCGCGGCTGGAACAGCAGCCAGACCATCGATCCGTATCAGGTTGACTGGTCAACGATAACGCCATCAAACCTGCCATTCCGCTTCCAGCAAGCGCCGGGTGAGCGCAATTCGCTAGGCCGGTATAAATTCAATATGCCGAGCTCGGACGCGATCTACCTGCACGATACGCCGAACCATAACTTATTCCAGAAGGATGCGCGTGCGCTGAGCTCCGGCTGTGTGCGCGTGAATAAAGCGTCTGAACTGGCAAATATGTTGTTGGGCGATGCGGGGTGGAACGACACGCGGATTTCAGACACGCTCAAAGAGGGGAATACGCGCTACGTTAATATTCGACACAATATTCCGGTTAATCTTTACTATCTGACCGCGTTTGTTGGCGAAGATGGGCGTACTCAGTATCGTACAGATATTTACAATTATGATCTCACCGCGCGATCCGGCGCACAAATTTTGTCAAAAGCTGAACAATTAATCAGGTAAATGAAGTAGTTCGGGAAAATAGATTGTCGTAAGTTATGGTGAAGGTGGGGCTAAATCGCTACAAGCCCCGTCTTTACTGGGGTTGGTCGTCTTGACGCAAGCTGTTGAGCCAGTTAAGGTGCCCTTCGTGCGCTAAGCATATTTACGATAACATTGACCTGTAGACCTGATTACCATGGACAAATTTGACGCTAATCGCCGCAAACTGCTGGCGTTAGGTGGTGTTGCGCTCGGCGCTGCGGCCATCTTGCCTACGCCAGCATTTGCCACCCTCTCGACACCTCGTCCGCGTATTTTGACGTTGAATAACCTGCACACCGGTGAGTCAATTAAGGCGGAGTTTTTTGATGGCAGAGGCTATATTCAGGATGAATTAGCAAAACTAAACCATTTTTTCCGTGACTATCGCGCGAATAAAATAAAAGCCATCGACCCAGGATTATTTGATCAGCTTTTCCGCCTTCAGGGATTGCTTGGAACGCGCAACCCCGTGCAACTCGTTTCCGGTTATCGTTCGCTCGATACCAATAATGAATTGCGAGCCCATAGCCGTGGGGTAGCTAAAAAAAGTTATCACACGAAAGGGCAGGCGATGGATTTTCATATTGAAGGCATTTCATTAGCCAATATTCGCAAAGCCGCGTTATCTCTGCGCGCAGGTGGTGTAGGATATTACCCACGTAGCAACTTTGTGCATATTGATACCGGGCCAAATCGGCACTGGTAATAATGAAGGAGCAGTATGAACTATCGTATTATTCCGGTGACTGCGTTCTCCCAGAACTGTTCGCTTATCTGGTGTGAACAAACCAAACTGGCCGCGCTTGTCGATCCCGGCGGAGATGCTGAGAAGATCAAGCAAGAAGTCGCAGCGTCCGGCGTGACGTTGATGCAGATTTTGCTAACCCATGGTCACCTTGATCATGTGGGGGCGGCGGCTGAACTGGCGCAACATTACGGTGTGCCGGTGATTGGACCGGAAAAAGAAGATGAGTTCTGGCTGCAAGGGTTGCCCGCCCAAAGCCGCATGTTTGGCCTCGATGAGTGTCTACCGTTGACACCCGATCGTTGGCTAGAAGAGGGCGAAAGCGTGAACGTCGGGAATGTGACGTTACAGATATTGCATTGCCCGGGCCACACGCCGGGGCATATCGTTTTCTTTGATGACCAATCGCGTTTGCTGATCTCAGGCGACGTGATTTTCAAAGGTGGCGTAGGACGCAGCGATTTTCCACGCGGCGATCACGGACAGTTAATTCAGTCAATTAAACAGAAGCTGTTGCCGTTGGGCGACGACGTGACGTTTATTGCGGGGCATGGACCGATGTCGACGCTGGGATATGAGCGTTTGCACAATCCGTTCCTGCAGGATGAAATGCCTGTCTGGTAAAGCAAATAAAAAAGCCCGCTGAAGCGGGCTTTATTTTTACCTATTGTCGCTTACAGTACTGCGACAATGGCTTCGCAAAGTGGCGCCATATTATCGGGCGTCATACCCGCAACGTTGACGCGACCAGAAGCGACAGCGTAGACACCGAACTCCTCGCGCAGACGCAGAACCTGCTCTTTGGTCAAGCCGCTAAACGAGAACATCCCGTTCTGCCTGGTAATGAAGCTGAAATCGCGATCCGCGCCTTTCTCCGCCAGCGTGTTCACGAACAGCAGACGCATACGCTGGATACGCTGGCGCATATCGTTTAGCTCTTGTTCCCAGATGGCGCGCAGCGCGTCATTGCTGAGAATTGTCGCAACCACGGAAGCACCGTGCGCCGGTGGGTTCGAGTAGTTGGCACGAATAACGGATTTCATCTGGCTAAAGGCACGGTCAACGGTCTGCTCATCAGACGCAACCAGCGTACAGGCGCCTACGCGCTCATTGTACAGGCCAAAGTTCTTGGAATAGGAACTTGCGACAATCAGCTCCTGATGCAGCGCAGCAAAAGCGCGCAGGCCTTCAGCATCTTCTTCCAGGCCGCGAGCAAAGCCCTGATAGGCGAAATCGAACAGCGGCAGCCAGCCTTTTTCAGCAGACAGTTTTGCCAGCGTTTCCCACTGCTCAAGCGTAGGATCAATACCGGTTGGGTTGTGGCAGCAGCCATGGAACAGAACAACGTCACCCGCTTGCGCTTCATTCAGGCTTGCCAGCAGGCCGTCAAAATCCAGGGTGTGATTCACCGCGTCATAATAGGCGTATTCACACACTTCCAGACCCGCGGAATTAAACACGCTTTTATGGTTCGGCCAGCTAGGATTACTTACCCAGACGCGCTTGACAGAGGTATTTTTTGCAAGGAAATCCGCCGCGACGCGCAGTGCGCCAGTACCGCCAGGTGTTTGCGCTGTGCGAGCACGTTTATCGCTGATAATCGCGTTGCCTTTGCCAAACAGCAGTTCCTGAGTGCAATGACCAAATTCCGGAATACCATCAATGCCGAGGTAATTTTTGGTATTTTCATTTTCCAGCAGATACTGCTCGGCCTTTTTAACACTGGTCAGAACCGGTGTCTTGCCGGTCTCATCTTTATAGACACCAATCCCCAGATTAATTTTGGTCGGACGGTCATCAGCACGAAACAGATCGGCCAGGCCCAGAATAGGGTCGGCAGGGGCAGCGGTAATGTTCTCAAACATGACGAGGTTCCATTGTGATTACAGAAGTGAAATCCGCTATCAGGTTAACGGTTGATCTACAAAATGCCAACCGTTTGCGACAAAAAGCGTGCGCCTTTTCAAAAGTCGCCATTATTTACTTTCAGGCATAAAAAAACAGGACCGAAGTCCTGTTTTCTAGGCATTTAGCAGAGAGGGCTGCTTGCTTATTAGAACTGGTAAGTTACACCAACAGTTGCCTGGTTGTCAGAACCAACCCAGCTAGTGTCTGCGTCTTTGTCATCCAACAGGTTGAAACGGTAGTCACCGTATACGTTGAAGTTCTTGTTGAAGTAGTAAGTCGCGCCAGTGGTGATGTATTTAGCCAGGTCGCGGTCGCCGATACCGTTCAGGTCTTTGCCTTTAGACTGAACGTAAGATACGGAAGGACGCAGGCCGAAATCGAACTGGTACTGAGCGATAACTTCAAAGTTCTGAGTTTTGTTAGCTACGTTGTAGAACTCACCATCGTCATTTGCGGTATTTTTCTCGCCGCTGTTACCCAGGATGCTCATGTTGCGAGTTTCTGCATACACGGTTGCCAGGTAGATGTTGTTTGCGTCGTATTTCGCGCCAACAGCCCAAGATTGAGCTTCGTCACCTTTGCCGTCTTTTTTCTGCTCAACAGTACGGTTTGCAGTGGAGTATGCACCGATCAGACCGAAGCCTTCACCGAACTCGTAACCCAGAGACAGACCAACGCCGTCGCCATTTGCTTTATTCAGGTTGTCAGTGCGGTCGTTTTTACCCTGGTACTGAACGCCGAAGTTCAGACCATCAACCAGACCGAAGAAGTTGCTGTTACGGTAGGTCAGCAGGCCGGTAGAACGGCTGGTCATGTAGTTATCGGTATAACCGCCACCCCAGGTTTCGCCGGAGAAGGATGGAGCCATATCGGTGTAAGACTCAACATCGTAAACGATGCCGTAGTTACGACCGTAGTCCAAAGAACCTGCGTCAGAAACTTTGATACCCGCGAATGCCAGACGAGTCACGTTAGTCTGATCGCCTTCAGCAGCGCCAGCACGTGCACGATATTCCCACTGACCGTAACCAGTTACCTGATCGTTAACCTGAGTTTCGCCTTTAAAGCCAATCTGGCCGTAAGAGGAGTCAGCATTTGCGTGTTCGCCAGAAGTGGTGAAGCCATGCTCACCAACAACTTTACCGTAGAAGTCCAGTTTGTTGCCGTTTTTGTTATAGATTTCTGCAGCGTTTGCTGCACCGGCTACCAGCAGGGCAGGGATAACCACTGCCAGGATATTGCGCTTCATCATTATTTATTACCCTCATTGGTTTTTTTATGACACTCGCCACTGCACTCAATAAATTCTGTCAATAAATATTTCCGGAACTATTGATGAGAGTTTGGTGTCTTTATGTATCTGACAGGCATCTTTCCATTCAAAGAACCGTTTCGCTAGCCTGAAAGTGCTACAAAGATAAAGATTGGGTAACAAAAAGCAATTATGTGTAACTAAATGTGAATTTACTGGAACTTTGTGAACCACCTCAAATTTCAGAACTGATTGCTGAATAAAAAGACTGGCGCATTGCTATATATATGAATTGCTTATGTTTAATTTTAATAAAGGCGTTTCATATCAACAGAACCTAAACAACCCTGTTTTTCTTATTGTCAGCATTGGCCGTCTGGATGTCTTTTTGTATGGTCGAAATTTGTGCTAATGCAATCAGTCGTGAGTAGACGCAATAAGAATGCGGTTTATTTTTTGTACATAGATGTTTCGTGGAAATAAAACGTAACAGCTAGAGGGATTGGCGGGGTTGCATTGAATAAACGCTGACTTTCAACTGACAATAATTGACACTGCAGAATAAAATAACGGCCAGCAAATGCTGGCCGTCATCAATGTAGTGCTTAGAAGCTGGCGTTACGCGGCGTTCTTGGGAATGCGATAACGTCACGTACGTTCTGAACACCAGTGACATAGGCAATCAGACGTTCGAAGCCCAGGCCAAAGCCTGAGTGTGGCACGGTGCCGTAACGGCGAAGGTCGCGATACCAGCTGTAATCTGCCGGATTTAGACCCATCTCTTCCATACGTGCGTCCAGCACGTCCAGACGCTCTTCACGCTGGGAGCCACCGATGATTTCACCGATGCCAGGCGCAAGCACGTCCATTGCGGCGACGGTTTTGCCGTCTTCATTAAGGCGCATATAGAAAGCCTTAATGTCTTTAGGATAGTTTTTAACCACGACCGGAGCTTTAAAGTGTTTCTCAGCCAGGTAACGCTCGTGCTCGGAAGACAAATCCACGCCCCAATAAACCGGGTTCTCGAATTTCTCACCACATTTTTCCAGGATAGCCACCGCATCGGTGTAATCCACCTGAGCGAAATCGGCGGAGACGAAACGCTCCAGACGTGCAACCGCATCGCTGTCTACACGCTCAGCGAAGAATTTCATGTCATCAGCACGTTCTTCAAGTACCGCTTTGAAGACGTACTTCAGCATCGCTTCTGCCAGACCTGCCACATCGTTCAGGTTCGCGAAAGCCACTTCTGGCTCAAGCATCCAAAACTCTGCCAGGTGACGGCTGGTGTTGGAGTTTTCCGCGCGGAACGTAGGGCCGAAGGTATAGATTTTAGACAGCGCACAGGCATAAGTTTCGCCGTTGAGCTGGCCGGATACGGTCAGGAACGCTTCTTTACCGAAGAAATCTTTGTCAAAGTCCACTTTGCCTTCTGGCGTACGCGGCAAGTTTTCAAGATCCAAAGTCGACACGCGGAACATTTCGCCCGCACCTTCAGTATCCGATGCGGTGATCAGCGGGGTGGAAACCCAGAAGTAACCCTGCTCATCAAAGAAGCGATGCAGGGCCTGCGCCAGAGTGTGACGCACACGGGCCACGGCGCCGATCATGTTGGTACGCGGGCGCAGGTGGGCGACTTCGCGCAGATACTCAATGCTGTGGCGTTTAGCGGCCATTGGATAGGTGTCAGGATCTTCAACCCAGCCGGTCACTTCAATTGCTGTCGCCTGCAGTTCAAAACTTTGGCCTTGACCCGGGGAAGCGACCACAACACCCGTAACAATGACGGAGCAACCGGTGGTCAGGTGCAGAACTTCGTCATTGTAATTGGGCAGAGAATTATTAATTACGGCCTGTACAGGATCAAAGCAGGAACCGTCATAGACGGCGAGGAAGGAGATGCCAGCTTTAGAATCTCGGCGAGTACGTACCCATCCGCGCACGGTGACTTCTTGGTCAACGGCGACGCGGCCCTGGAGTACGTCGGCTACAGGCACAACGCTCATAATAATCTCTCTGTTAATAGTCGGAAAAAATACCCGTCAAACTTCAGGTTGCATGTGCGTTGGCTGCGCTCGTTCACCCCAATCACTTACTTATGTAAGGTAAGGGGGAATTCACTCGCTTATCGCCTTCCTGCAACCCTCATTATTTAGGGCATAGACACATGTCCGCCCATATAGGGGGGATATCTATGTTACCTGGCATCCGCCATCAGACAAGTAGATTTCGCAGAGAAACGAGAAGAAATGAGAAAAAAACGAGGCTAGGGGGCCAGGAACGCCCCCAATGGACTAACTGGCTTTTTTGATTTGCGGCAGATCGAAGGCTTTACGCAGCGCGCGCACGAAGGCTTTGTCATGGCAAATGGTTTTGCCAGGGCTGTCAGAGAGCTTAGCAACCGGCTTACCGTTACATTCCACCAACTTGATAACGATATTCAGTGGTTTGACCTGAGGAATATCGCAGGTCAAACGCGTACCAATTCCAAAGCTCAAATTCACTCTGGATGAAAAGTGGCGATAAAGCTCAAGGGCTTTGGATAGATCCAGGTTATCAGAAAAAACCAACACTTTGGTTAGCGGATCGATCCCGAGTTTTTCGTAATGCGCGATCGCTTTTTCGCCCCACTCAACCGGATCCCCGGAATCATGGCGCAAACCCTGATAGCGCTCCGCAAATTCAGGGCCAAAGTCGCGCAGGAACGCATCCATAGTAATGCAGTCGGTCAGCGCAATTCCTAGCTTATCCGGATATTCTTCCAGCCAGGCCGCCAGCGCAGCACGTTGGCTGGTTGCAAGATCGGGACTGATTTGCTGGTGCGCCTGGAACCACTCGTGGGCTTGTGTGCCCATTGGCGTCAGATTGCGGCGGCGGGCTAAGTCATAATTGCTGGTGCCAACAAACCACGGCTCCTGCTGCAAGCGCTCGACAATGGCTTGTTGTACGTCGCGTGAGAAACGGCGGCGCGTACCAAAATCCATCAGACGGAAACGCGACATATCCACGGATTCGGACATCTGGGCGAATTCGACGAGTTTGCTTTCAAGTGTCGCGAGCGCATGTTCAACGCCCATTTCGGGAGAGCGATAGCGGTGCACAATCTCGCTAATGACAGCCAGCAACGGCACTTCCCACATGATCACTTCACGCCACGGGCCAGCAAGACGGATATTCAGCTTGCCGTTATCGTTGGTGATCGTCACTTGTTCAGGGTTGTAGCGGAAATTGCGCAGCCAGTCTAAATAGTCGGCTTTAAAGAACGGCAGGCCCGAGAGCCACTGGTATTCGTCGTCCTGCAGCGCCAGATGCTGCATAGCATCGACCTGTTCACGAATGGTGTCGGCGTAAATACCGAGCAAGTCATCACCACGGCAACGAAACTCTGCCGCTACCTGTACGTTGTAGTAATGGTGAAAAACGGCTTGCTGCATGTGCAATTTATACGCATCGGTATCCAGCAACGTATGCAGAACAGGGGTAGCGAATTGAGTCATAGGTGCGCCGTAGCATCCTCTCACGGGAGCGTTTAGTACAATAAACAACTATTGAAACCGCTGGAGTATACCTTGTTTAGCGATTTATTGAACCCCGATCACAACATAAGCCACCGTTATGGTCGAGAGCATTTCGTGCCCCGTGTTATACAAATGTAGCAAAAAAGGGTTTTGTTGCTGAAAAGATGAAGATTCTGCGTAGCGCGTTTTGCGCAACAGGAATAGACTGACTCGTTATTCGACAAACGATGCATAAGGTTTTCTATGACACAACAGCCACAAGCCAAATACCGCCACGACTACCGTGCGCCGGAATACCTGATTAGCGATATCGATCTGACTTTTGACCTGGATGCCACAAAAACCGTCGTGACGGCCGTAAGCCAGGTGACCCGCCAAAGCGCGACGGCGGTTCCGCTGCGTCTTGATGGTGAAGATCTGACGCTGGTTTCTGTTCATGTTAATGATGAAGTCTGGTCTGACTATAAAGAAGAAGAGAACCAGCTGGTCCTTAACAATCTGCCAGAGCGTTTCTCGCTGCGCATCGTGACCGAAATAAGCCCGGCAGCAAATACCGCGCTGGAAGGTCTGTATCAATCGGGCGAAGCGCTTTGCACCCAGTGTGAGGCCGAAGGTTTCCGCCATATCACCTGGTATCTGGATCGTCCGGATGTGCTTGCGCGCTTCACCACCAAAATTATTGCGGATAAAACAAAATATCCATACCTGCTCTCTAACGGTAACCGTGTTGGACAGGGCGAGCTGGAAAATGGCCGTCACTGGACCCAGTGGCAGGACCCGTTCCCAAAACCGTGTTACCTGTTTGCGCTGGTGGCCGGTGATTTCGACGTGCTGCGCGATACCTACAAAACGCGTTCCGGTCGCGATGTCGCCCTGGAGCTGTTTGTCGATCGCGGTAATCTCGACCGCGCGCCGTGGGCAATGACTTCACTGATCAATTCGATGAAGTGGGACGAAGAGCGCTTCGGCCTCGAATACGATCTCGACATCTATATGATCGTGGCCGTCGACTTCTTTAATATGGGCGCGATGGAGAACAAAGGCCTTAACGTCTTCAACTCCAAATATGTCCTGGCGCGTACCGACACCGCGACGGATAAAGATTATCTCGATATCGAACGCGTGATTGGTCATGAATATTTCCACAACTGGACCGGCAACCGCGTCACCTGCCGCGATTGGTTCCAGTTAAGCCTGAAAGAGGGCTTAACAGTGTTCCGCGATCAGGAGTTCAGCTCCGATCTGGGGTCACGCGCCGTTAACCGCATCAGCAACGTGCGCACCATGCGTGGCCTGCAGTTTGCCGAAGACGCCAGCCCAATGGCGCATCCGATTCGCCCGGATAAAGTGATCGAAATGAACAACTTCTACACCCTGACGGTGTACGAAAAGGGTTCTGAAATCATTCGTATGATCCATACGTTGCTGGGCGAAGAGAACTTCCAGAAAGGGATGCAGCTTTACTTTGAGCGTCACGACGGCAGCGCAGCCACCTGCGATGACTTCGTGCAGGCCATGGAGGACGCATCTAACGTTGACCTGTCGCATTTCCGCCTCTGGTACAGCCAGGCCGGGACGCCGATTGTCACGGTTAAAGACGATTACAACCCGGAAACCGAGCAGTACACGCTGACCATCAGCCAGCGTACGCCGCCGACGGCTGAGCAAGAAGAAAAACATCCGCTGCATATTCCGTTCAGTATTGAGCTTTACGATAACGAAGGAAAAGTGATCCCGCTGCAAAAAGGCGGCCATCCGGTGCATCACGTTCTGAACGTCACCCAGGCTGAGCAGACTTTCATCTTTGATAACGTCTACTTCCAGCCCGTTCCGGCGCTGTTGTGTGAATTCTCTGCACCGGTCAAACTGGAATACAAATGGAGCGATCAGCAGCTGACGTTCCTGATGCGTCATGCGCGTAACGATTTCTCCCGTTGGGATGCGGCGCAAAGCCTGCTGGCGACCTACATCAAGCTGAACGTGAATCGTCATCAGCAGGGCCAGCCGCTGTCGTTGCCAGTGCACGTTGCCGATGCATTCCGCGCTATTTTGCTTGATGAACACATCGATCCGGCGCTGGCCGCAGAAATTCTGACGCTGCCTTCCGCGAACGAAATCGCTGAGCTGTTTGATATCATCGATCCCATTGCCATCACCGCTGTGCGTGAAGCGCTGACCAGAACGCTTGCGACTGAGCTGGCGGATGAGTTCCTGGCGATTTACACCGCCAACAGGCTGGATGAATATCGCGTTGAACACGCGGATATCGGCAAACGTTCGCTGCGTAATACCTGTCTGCGCTATCTGGCATTTGGTGACACCGAATTTGCCGATGCGTTAGTCAGCAAGCAGTATCACGACGCCGATAATATGACCGATGCACTGGCCGCGTTGGGCGCAGCGGTTGCTGCCGAGCTGCCGTGCCGTGATGCGCTGATGCAGGAGTATGACGATAAGTGGCATCATGACGGTCTGGTGATGGATAAGTGGTTTATTCTGCAATCCACCAGCCCTTCAGCCGATGTGCTGAGCAACGTCCGCAGTCTGCTGAAGCACCGTTCCTTTGCCATGAGCAACCCAAACCGTGTCCGTTCGCTGATTGGCGCGTTTGCAGGGAGCAATCCTGCGGCTTTCCATGCGGAAGACGGCAGCGGTTATCAGTTTATGGTGGAGATGCTGACGGAGCTTAACAGCCGTAACCCGCAGGTCGCGTCGCGTCTGATTGAGCCGCTGATCCGCCTGAAACGCTACGATGCGAAACGTCAGGCGAAAATGCGCGCGGCGCTGGAGCAGCTAAAAGGGCTGGAGAATTTATCGGGCGATCTGTTCGAGAAAATCAGCAAAGCGCTGGCCTGATAAATCCACGAGCCATCCCTCTCCTTGTAGGAGAGGGATGGCGTGAGCACATCAGACCGCACCAGGTAACAGAAAACGGCAGCCATCTGGTTGCCGTTTTTGATGTGTGTTTCCTCTCCCTTGGGAGAGGGGTGAGGGCATCAGGCATTCGCTTTGATGCGCTGTTGTTCTGTTGCTCCCCGCTTCATAACCCGATCCAGCACTTCTGATTCCAGCTCTGCCAGCCGGACCGATCCCAGACGACGTGGGCGAGCAATATCGACCGTCACGTCCAGTCCGATTTTCCCATCTTCGATTAACAAGACGCGATCGGCCATCGCGATGGCTTCACTCACATCATGTGTAACCAGCAACACGGTAAAACCGTGCTCTTGCCACAGCGATTCAATCAAATCCTGCATCTCGATACGCGTCAGGGCATCAAGCGCACCCAGCGGTTCGTCCAGCAGCAGCAGGCCAGGGCGATGAATTAGCGCACGCGCCAGGGCCACGCGCTGCTTTTGTCCTCCCGAAAGCGCTGCTGGCCATTCGCCTGCACGATTTTCGAGTCCGACGGATGCCAGCGCTTGCCGCGCAGCGTCCCGCCAGTGGCCTTTTAGCCCCAGCCCGACATTGTCGATAACCGTTTTCCATGGCAGGAGGCGCGCATCCTGGAACATCATGCGCGTATCGTCCTGGAGTTCGGCCAGCGGGGTATTTCCGGCCAGCAGTTCTCCGCCATTGGGGGCTTCAAGCCCGGCAAGCAAGCGCAGTAGCGTACTTTTACCTCCGCCGCTGCGCCCGACCACCGCGACAAACTGGCCTGCGGGAATATGCAGATCCAGCGCGTTCAGAATCGTATTTTCGCCGTAGCGTTTCGTCACGCCGTTGAGCAATAAAGGTGTCCCCTGGGTTAAGCGAGCCGTGTTCATACGTTTGCCTCCTTCAAGGAATAGGCCGGATTCCAGCGCAGCCAGCTGCGCTCAAGCCACTGGGCACTGACGTCAGCGAGTTTGCCAAGCAGGGCATAGAGAATGATGGCAACCACCACCACGTCGGTTTGCAGAAATTCACGGGCGTTCATCGCCAGATAGCCAATACCGGAATTGGCGGAGATGGTTTCCGCGACAATCAGCGTCAGCCACATCAGACCGAGCGCGAAACGAACGCCCACCATAATCGACGGCAGAGCCCCCGGCAGAATCACATGGATGAACAGAGAAAAGCCGGATAAACCATAGCTGCGCGCCATCTCCACCAATCCCCGGTCTATGTTTCGAATGCCGTGCCAGGTGTTGATATAGATTGGGAACAGCGTGCCGAGCGCGACGAGGAAAATCTTGGCGCTCTCATCGATGCCGAACCATAAAATGACCAGCGGGATCAGCGCCAGATGCGGCACGTTACGCAGCATTTGAATCGAGGTATCCAGCAAGCGCTCACCCCAGCGCGATAATCCGCTGATCAGGCCAAGCGTCAGCCCAATCGACCCGCCGATGGAAAATCCAATCGCCGCACGCCAGGAGCTGATCGCCAGATGTTGCCACAGTTCACCGCTGGCACTGAGCGACCAGAACGCCTCCACCACGCCCTCGGGAGAAGGCAGAATGCGACTCGACAACCAGCCCACAGACGACGCAATTTGCCAGATAATCACAATGACGACGGGCAAGAACCAGGGCGCCAGACGCAGGAGCCATTTTCGGGATGGATTCGCCATACTGACCTCGTTAACTCTGCGCTGTTTTACGGGGAATAAATTCATTCGCCACCGCTTCGCCCTGAACCTGCAGCGGACGCGGTTGTGGGACTTGCGGGATGGCGACATCCAGATGCGGGAACAACAGCTCGCCGACGTTATACGCTTCTTCGAGGTGCGGATAACCGGACAAAATAAAGCTGTCGATCCCCAGATCGGCATATTCATTGATTCGTGCCGCCACCGTTGGACCATCACCCACTAACGCCGTTCCTGCGCCACCCCGCACCAGGCCAACGCCCGCCCACAGGTTCGGACTGATTTCGAGATTTTCGCGTTTACCGTTATGAAGAGAGGCCATCCGGTGCTGGCCCACTGAATCAGTTTTGGCCAGGGCGGCCTGCGCTTTGGCAATGGTGTCATCGTCAAGGTGTGAAATCAGACGATCGGCGGCCTGCCACGCTTCCTGATTCGTCTCCCGCACAATGACGTGTAGACGGATCCCAAAACGCACCTGACGGCCATGCGCGGCGGCTTTGGCGCGCACCTGTTCAATTTTCTCTTTCACCTGTTCAGGCGGTTCGCCCCAGGTGAGATACAAATCGACCTGTTCTGCCGCCAGATCCTGTGCAACGTCCGACGATCCGCCAAAGTAAAGAGGAGGACGCGGCTGCTGAACCGGTGGGAAATAGAGTTTCGCATCACGTACGTGAATGTGTTTGCCTTCATAGGTGACGGTTTCGCCCTCAAGCAGACGACGCCAGACGCGGGTGAATTCTGCCGAGGCCTCATAGCGTTCGGTGTGGTCGAGGAAGACGCCGTCTCCCGCGAGTTCCGTCGGGTCGCTGCCGGTCACCAGATTAAACAGCGCACGCCCGTTTGAGAGTCGGTCAAGCGTGGCGGCCTGGCGTGCGGCAACGGTCGGGGAAACCACGCTTGGGCGCAGGGCGACTAAAAACTTCAGACGCTGCGTGACCGGGATCATGGCCGCGGCCACCAGCCAGGCATCTTCGCAGGAACGGCCAGTGGGAATCAGTACGCCGGTGAATCCGATTCTGTCTGCGGCTTGCGCGATTTGTTGCAGGTAGCCGTAATCGACCGGACGCGCCCCTTCCTCAGTACCAAGATAATGCCCATCACCGTGGGTCGGTAAAAACCAGAACAGATTAAGACTCATGATTTCGATCCTTCTTTGCCAGCGGGTTGCCAGATACGGTCGCGAATATCGATCTTTTTAGGGAGCAGACGGTTTTCATAAAACAGATCGGCGGTTTGTTGCTGCAAAACTGCCGTGTGGGCGTCAACAGGCTTGATCACGGTTATTGGGCGGTGATCCAGATAGCTTGCGATCACCGGTTCGGGCAGGCCCATGGTTTTTGCCAGCAGAGCGATACTCTCCTGACGTTGGCTTTGGGTGAGCGCATCTGCCTCACTGAAGGTGTTCAGCACACCTTGTATAAATTCGCCGTTCTTTTCGGCATAAGGACGCGCGGCAAGATAGAACGAACCGGTCTGTTTAAGCGTTTCGCCATCTTTTAGAACGCGAACGCCACCCTGAAGCAGAGCCGCAGAATAGTACGGGTCCCAGATGGCCCAGGCGTCCACGTTATTTTGCTGGAAAGCGGCGCGCGCATCGGCTGGGCTTAAGTAGATCGGCTGAATATCCTTGAACGTCAGGCCCGCTTGTTGCAGCGCGCGAAGCAACAGATTGTGCGAACTGGACCCTTTCTGGAACGCAACTTTATGGCCTTTAAGATCCGCGACGGTTTTAATCGGACTGTTTTCAGGCACCAGGATAACTTCGGCCTTAGGCTTGGCCGGTTCTACGCCCACGTAAACCAGATCAGCGCCTGCGGCCTGGGCGAATATCGGCGGAATATCTCCCGTACTGCCTACATCTATACTGCCCACATTGAGTGCTTCGAGCATTTGTGGGCCAGCCGGGAATTCAATCCACGAAAACGTGGTCTGCGGATAACGTTTTTCCAGCAGCTGATGGCTTTTTGCCAGCACCATGCTGATGCTGCCTTTCTGGTAGCCGATACGTAAACTTTCCGGCGCAGCATTCGCCGCATGAGCCAGCGCGGAGACGGCCAGCAAACCCGTTAGCCCGAGACGAAAGAGGTGTTTAAACATGGGCGACTCCTTTCAGACGGCCAAAGGTAGGGGCTTGAGCATCGCGGCGATGCAATGCCTGCCAAAACGTTTCGAGTGCGCTATCCAGACGCGATTGCAAGTTGGGGGTGAACTGTGGTTTATGCTGATAATCCACAACCTGAGAATCATCGGCGAACACGCCGTGCAGGATCTCCTGGGCTTTCAGCGCATTGAGAACGGGCTTGAGGGCATAATCAACGGCCAGCATATGGGCGACGGTGCCACCGGTCGCCAGCGGAAGGACGACTTTTCCCTCCAGCGCGCGTTCAGGCAGCAGATCGAGAAGCGTTTTTAGCGCGCCAGAAAATGAGGCTTTGTAAATCGGCGTCGCCACAATCAGGCCATCAGCCCCCTTGAGTTGCTGAATCAGCGCCTGAAGCGCCGGACTTTCAAACCGGGCATACAGCAGATCTTCAGGCTCAAAGTTATGCAGATTCCAGTGACACACTTCGACATCCCGCGAATTCAGCTGTTCGCGGGCATATTCCAGCAGGGCACTGGAACGTGAAGGAAAACGCGGACTTCCAGCCAACGTGATGACGCGCATGTTTGCTCCTTATAACCATTTGTTTGCTTTTATCTAACATTGATAACAATTTTCAGGAGTGTGACATTGCGGGGTTATTCCACTAAATGATTTATCTGGAATTAAAAATCCGGAAAATGCATAAGAAACCGCCAGAAAGGAAAACGATTGCGCAGAAAGCCGTTTTATTGCCTCAGGTCAATTCCCTTTCGCGCTGCGATCGCTGATAATCCGTGTCCGGTTTGCACACCGGAATCCAGGAGAGTTCATGTATTACCCCTTCGTTCGTAAAGCCCTTTTCCAGCTCGATCCCGAGCGCGCTCATGAATTGACATTCCAGCAGTTACGTCGCATTACAGGAACACCTTTGGAAGCGCTGGTGCGCCAGAAAGTGCAGGAAAAACCTGTTCAATGTATGGGACTGACGTTTAAGAATCCCCTGGGCCTGGCTGCTGGCCTGGACAAGAACGGCGAGTGTATTGATGCGCTGGGCGCGATGGGATTTGGTTCCATTGAAGTCGGCACGGTCACGCCACGGCCACAAGCAGGTAACGATAAGCCGCGACTGTTCCGTCTGGTTGAAGCCGAAGGGTTGATCAATCGAATGGGCTTTAATAATCACGGTGTCGATCATCTGATCGAGAACGTAAAAAAAGCGCATTTTGACGGCGTGCTGGGTATTAATATTGGCAAAAATAAAGATACGCCGGTAGAGCAGGGTAAAGATGACTATCTGATTTGTATGGAAAAAGTCTATGCTTATGCGGGTTATATTGCGGTTAATATCTCGTCGCCAAATACCCCTGGTTTACGTACGCTGCAATATGGTGAAGCGCTGGACGATCTGTTATCAGCCATTAAAAATAAACAAAATGAACTGCAGGCAATTCACCATAAATATGTTCCGGTCGCGGTTAAGATCGCCCCGGATCTTTCCGTGGATGAATTGATCCAGGTTGCTGATAGTTTGGTTCGCCATAATATTGATGGTGTTATTGCGACCAATACGACTCTCGATCGATCATTGGTCATCGGAATGAATAATTCGGATGAAATGGGTGGGTTAAGTGGTCGTCCGGTGCAATTAAAAAGCACAGAAATTATTCGCGCGTTGTCTGCAGAATTAAAAGGGCGTTTACCGATCATTGGCGTGGGGGGAATCGACTCGGTCATCGCTGCGCGTGAGAAGATGGCTGCGGGTGCGACGCTGGTACAAATTTATTCTGGTTTTATTTTTAAAGGCCCTCAATTGATTAAAGAAATCGTTAATCATATCTAAACTTTTCTCTCTATAAGACAACCAGGGCTTTATTTCCGGCCTTGGTTGTTTTATATTCCGTCATTGTTGCTTATTTAGACATTATGGTCTTTTATTTATTGATGTTATAAACGAAGCGACAATCAGGACATTTTAAGAACAGGATGTGAGGGACGGGAGAGGAAAATGCGAATTAAACCTGACGATAACTGGCGCTGGTATTTTTGTGAAGAGCACGATCGAATGATGCTCGATTTAGCCAATGGCATGTTATTTCGTTCTCGCTATGCCCGCCGTATGCTCACACCTGATGCCTTTGCCCCATCGGGCTTTTGCGTCGATGATGCAGCCCTTTATTTCTCGTTTGAAGAGAAGTGCCGCGACTTCGTGCTAACCAAAGAACAACGTGCTGAGTTGATTTTGAACGCGCTGGTGGCTATTCGTTTCCTCAAGCCTCAGATGCCGAAAAGCTGGCACTTTCTCGCTCATGGCCAGGCGTGGATGCCGGGCACGGGTGATGCAGCTTGCGTGCATCTCAGCGATACATCGGAAGAGGTGAGTTTGCTGGTGGTTGAGCCTGGCGAAAATGCAGCACTTTGCTTGCTGGCACAACCCGGCGTGATCATTGCCGGGCGTACGATGCAACTGGGTGATGCGATCAAAGTCATGAATGACAGACTCAAACCGCAGCTCCGTGTGGATTCATTTAGCCTGGAACAGGCCGTTTAAAGCTCAAGCTGTAGCGATGTTTTAGGGACGCAGCTGCAGCAAAGAATGGTGCCATCTTCGCCTACCGCTGATTTTTTCAATGCTGTCACTTCGCCGTCTATCAGTTTGATACGACAGCAACCGCAAATCCCCGCGCGACACGAATAAGGAACGCGAATTCCGGCTTGCTCCAGTTGCTCAAGCAAGACTTGTTGATTGTTCCCCTTGAGCGTTTGCCCTTGCCACTGAAGGGTCACCGCCGTTACAGGTTGCACTTCCACTTCTGCCGTTTCTTCTTCCGCGCCTGCGCCGTAGATTCGACCCGCTCCGGTGGACAGGATTTCGACTTCATCGCCCACGCGAATCACACCGCTGGAGCGAGGGATCAGGTTCTGACCAAAATCGACATCGCCGTTATCCTGCGCGGTTCGGAAAGATTGCAACGTTTTAAGCGGTTCGCCGGAAGGGTGTTTTTGACCTTTCTCAGGGCTGATAGTGGTGAAAATGCAGCGGCTACAGGGTTTGACGACATCGAAGATCACGCTGCCAATGCGAATCACTTTCCAGGTATCTTCTTCCCATGCTTGCGCGCCAGTCACAACCAGATTGGGGCGAAACTGCTCCATTTGTACGCTCGCGGAACAACGATTCTGTAAATCCCGCAGTGAGGCTTCATTGGTGAGCAGGAAAGGGAAACCGTCGGCAAAGGAAAGCGGAACGGATTCAAAGTGCTGAACGCGGCGCGTCAATTCGGGCCCTACCCAGCGCAACTGTACCGGGCGAGAGAAAAAGCCGCTTAGCCAACGGTTGATCTCTTCGGGGGCAATACGCGCTGTAAAATGATTGCGCCAGACTTCGGTCGGTTCATCAACGGGCGAGAAATCATTGAAGCGCGCAATGACGCTGGATCCGTCCGGTGCCGTGAGATGTAAACCGTCATGCAGCGGCGCGGGAATAAACCGCACCATTTGCGGAAACTGACGCGCAGTGATGAACGTTCCGTCAGGCTCAGTGACCATAAAAATGCGATCGAAAGCAAAACCGCTGACGTCTGCGAGTGCATGCGTCAGGCCAATTCCGCGCATTGATTTGACTGGATGGATAAAAAGCCTGGATAACGTCGCCACTGCACACTCCCCTCAATAAAAATAAGCCTTCAACTTTATGACATATCACCCGGATTATCTATATACACTTTATTCACTGGCGCGCCGTTTTGTTGGCTTCATCAGCGTGCTGGCGCGAGGCAAATCGAATGATTCTGTGTATAATGCGCAACAATTTTCTATGAGTAATAAGTGACAATATGAATTCTCTGTTTGCCAGTACGGCCCGTGGGCTGGAAGAGCTGTTAAAAACTGAACTGGAAAGCCTTGGCGCGCGTGAGTGCCAGGTCGTTCAGGGCGGTGTCCATTTTGAGGGCGACACGCGGCTTATTTACCAGAGCCTGATGTGGAGCCGTCTGGCGTCGCGCATCATGCTGCCTTTGGGTGCGTGCAAAGTCTACAGCGACCTTGACCTGTATCTCGGCGTGCAGGCGACTGACTGGACAGAGATTTTTGCACCTGGCGCGACCTTTGCTGTGCACTTTAGCGGACTGAATGATGAAATCCGCAATAGCCAATACGGTGCGCTGAAAGTGAAAGATGCGATTGTGGATAGCTTCACGCGCAAAAATCTTGAGCGCCCGAACGTGGATCGTGAAAACCCGGATCTGCGTATCAACGTGTGGCTGAACAAAGAGACTGCGCATATTTCGCTGGATCTGTGTGGGGAAGGCCTGCATCAGCGCGGTTACCGCGATCGTGCGGGTATTGCACCGATTAAAGAAAACCTGGCGGCCGCAATTGTTATGCGTTCTGGCTGGCAGCCTGGTACGCCACTGCTGGATCCGATGTGCGGTTCCGGTACGTTGCTGATTGAAGCGGCGATGATGGCAACCGATCGCGCGCCTGGCCTGCACCGCGGGCAGTGGGGCTTTAGCGGGTGGGCGCAGCACGACGATGCCATCTGGAAAGAGGTCAAAGCCGAAGCGCAGGTCCGCGCGCGTAAAGGCCTGGCTGATTACGGTTCACGTTTCTACGGCTCAGACAGCGACGCGCGCGTCATTGAACGCGCAGCCAGCAACGCCCGTCGTGCCGGTATTGGTGAGCTGATCTCGTTTGAAGTGAAAGATGTCGCGCAGCTGACCAATCCGCTGCCAAAAGGCCCGTACGGTACGGTTATCAGCAACCCACCGTATGGCGAGCGTCTCGATAGCGAACCGGCGCTGATTGCCCTGCACAGCCTGCTGGGTCGCTCAATGAAAGATTATTTCGGCGGCTGGAATCTGTCGCTGTTCAGTGGATCTCCTGAACTGCTGAGCTGCCTGCAACTGCGCGCAGAACGTCAGTTTAAAGCCAAAAACGGCCCGCTGGACTGCGTACAGAAAAACTATCACCTCACCGAGAAAGAGGGCGACAGTAAACCTTCGACCGTGGCGGAGGACTACGCGAACCGCCTGCGTAAAAATCTGAAAAAATTCGAAAAATGGGCGAAGCAGGAAGGGATCGAATGCTATCGCCTGTACGATGCCGATTTGCCGGAGTACAACGTAGCGGTAGATCGCTACGCTGACTGGGTCGTGGTGCAGGAATATGCCGCGCCGAAGACGATTGATGCGCAAAAAGCACGTCAGCGTCTGCTGGATATCATTGCCGCCACCATTGGCGTCCTTGGCATCGCCCCTAACAAACTGGTGCTCAAAACCCGTGAGCGTCAGAAAGGGACAAATCAGTATCAGAAGATGAGCGATAAAGGCGACTTTATCGAAGTGGGCGAATACAACGCTCGCCTGTGGGTGAACCTCACTGACTATCTTGATACCGGTCTGTTCCTGGATCACCGCATTGCCCGTCGTATGCTGGGCCAGATGAGCAAGGGTAAAGACTTCCTCAACCTGTTTGCCTATACCGGCAGCGCGAGCGTGCACGCCGGTTTGGGCGGCGCGCGCAGCACGACAACGGTGGATCTGTCGCGGACCTATCTTGAATGGGCGGAGCGCAACTTGCGCCTCAACGGCCTGACCGGGCGTCAGCATCGTCTGCTGCAAGCCGATGTGCTGGGCTGGTTGCGTGATACCGATGAGCAGTTCGACCTGATCTTTATCGATCCACCGACTTTCTCTAACTCTAAGCGTATGGAAGATACGTTTGACGTTCAGCGCGACCACATCCGTCTGATGTCCGACCTGAAACGTCTGCTGCGTAAAGGCGGCACCATCATGTTCTCAAATAACAAACGCGGCTTCCGTATGGATAACGACGGGCTGGCAGCGCTGGGACTGAAAGCACAAGAAATTAGCCAAAAAACACTGTCTCAGGACTTTGCCCGTAACCGTCAAATTCATAACTGCTGGTTGATTACCGCGGTCTGAAAGGAAATATAAATGTCATTAATTAGTATGCACGGCGCCTGGCTGTCTTTCAGCGATGCGCCCCTTCTCGATGATACAGAACTGCACATCGAAGATAACGAACGCGTCTGTCTGGTTGGCCGTAACGGCGCAGGCAAATCTACGCTGATGAAAATTCTGAACCGTGAACAGGGCCTTGATGACGGACGTATTGTTTACGAACAAGATCTGATTGTTTCGCGTTTGCAGCAAGATCCGCCGCGCAACGTCGCGGGCAGCGTGTATGATTTTGTTGCTGAGGGTATTTCTGAACAGGCCGAATACCTGAAGGGCTACCACGAAATCTCTCATCTGGTGATGACCGATCCGAGTGAAAAAAACCTTAACGAAATGGCGCGTCTGCAGGACCTGCTTGATCACCACGGTTTGTGGCAGCTTGAAAGTCGCATCACTGAAGTTCTGGATCAGTTAGGTCTGGAAGCGGACATGGAGCTGGCGTCGCTTTCAGGCGGCTGGCTGCGTAAAGCGGCGCTGGGTCGTGCGCTGGTGAGCGGCCCGAAAGTGCTGCTGCTTGATGAGCCAACCAACCACCTGGATATTGAAGCGATTGACTGGCTGGAAGGGTTCCTGAAAACCTTCAATGGCACCATTATCTTCATTTCGCATGACCGTTCGTTTATTCGCAATATGGCGACGCGCATTGTCGATTTGGATCGCGGTAAGCTGGTGACGTATCCAGGCAGCTACGACACTTATCTGCTGGAAAAAGAAGAAAACCTGCGCGTCGAAGAGCTCCAGAACGCAGAGTTTGATCGCAAACTGGCGCAGGAAGAAGTCTGGATCCGTCAGGGCATCAAAGCCCGTCGTACCCGCAACGAAGGCCGCGTACGTGCGCTGAAAGCGATGCGTAACGAACGCAGCGAGCGCCGCGAAGTGATGGGCACGGCGAAAATGCAGGTCGAAGAAGCGTCCCGCTCCGGCAAAATCGTCTTCGAAATGGAAAACGTTAATTATCAGGTTGATGGCAAAGTGCTGGTGCGTGACTTCTCTGCTCAGGTCCAGCGTGGCGATAAAATTGCGCTGATCGGCCCGAACGGTTGCGGCAAGACCACGCTGCTGAAATTGATGCTGAGCCAATTGCAGGCTGACAGCGGACGTGTGCATTGCGGAACCAAGCTGGAAGTGGCGTATTTCGATCAGCACCGTGCGGAACTTGATCCCGACAGAACCGTGATGGACAACCTGGCGGAAGGTAAGCAAGAAGTGATGGTGAACGGTAAACCCCGTCACGTTCTGGGCTATCTGCAGGACTTCCTGTTCCATCCTAAACGTGCGATGACGCCGGTGCGCGCGTTGTCAGGCGGAGAACGTAACCGACTTCTGCTGGCCCGTCTGTTCCTGAAACCAAGTAACCTGCTGATTCTCGATGAACCGACGAACGACCTGGACGTCGAAACGCTGGAGTTGCTCGAAGAGCTGATCGATGGCTATCAAGGTACCGTTATGCTGGTGAGCCACGATCGTCAGTTTGTTGATAACACCGTAACGGAATGCTGGATTTTCGAAGGCGAAGGGCATATTGGGCGTTATGTGGGCGGTTATCACGATGCGCGTGGACAGCAATCACAGTCGCGGTCGATTAAACAGCCAAAAGCCAATAATGGATCGGAAAACGCTGTCGCGAAAACCGAAACTGTCAAAAAATCGACGGCCAAAATGAGCTATAACCTGCAGCGTGAACTCGACGTTCTGCCGCAGCGTCTCGAAGAGCTGGAACGCAATCTGGAAACTCTGCAGGCTCTGGTTGCTGATGCGTCCTTCTTTAGCCAACCGCACGACTATACTCAGAAAATATTGGCAGATCTTTCCCAGGCTGAAAAGGCGCTGGAGGAAGCATTCGAGCGTTGGGAGTACCTTGAGGCTCTGAAAAACGGCGCATAACCAGGGATACACTATGTGTGATCAGCACCATGCCGACCGGCATATTTTATGCTCGCAATGCGATATGCTCGTGGCGCTGCCTGATATGGGCCACGGACATAAGGCGGCATGCCCACGCTGTGGGGCAACGCTGACAACGGAGTGGGACGCGCCAAGGCAGCGTCCCACTGCTTACGCACTTGCTGCGTTGTTTATGCTGGTGCTCTCGAACCTTTTTCCCTTCATCTATATGAAAGTCGGCGGTATGACCAGCGAAGTTGATTTGCTGGAAATACCCGGCGTCATGTTTTCGGAAGATTACGCCAGTCTCGGCACATTCTTCCTTCTCTTTGTTCAGATTGTGCCCGCCTTTTGTCTCACCGTGATTTTACTGCTGGTCAATCGCGTGCGGATGCCCGTAAAGCTCAAAATCACACTCGCCCGAATCCTGTTCCAGCTCAAAAGCTGGGGAATGGCGGAGATTTTTCTCGCCGGCATTCTGGTGAGCTTCGTGAAGCTGATGGCTTATGGCGACGTGGGGATCGGCAGTAGCTTTATTCCCTGGTGTCTTTACTGCGTGCTTCAGCTTCGGGCTTTCCAGTGTGTCGATCGTCGCTGGGCCTGGGATGATATCGCCCCCGCGCCGACGTTATCGCAAACAGTTAAAGTGGGTGTTCCCGGTATTCGTCAGGGATTACGCTCATGTTCATGCTGCACAGCGGTGTTGCCTGTCGATCTTGAAGAGTGTCCCCGCTGCGGAACCAAAGGGCATGCACGGCGTAAAAATAGCGTTCAGTGGACGATGGCGCTGCTCGTAACGTCAATCATGCTCTATCTGCCCGCCAATATTTTGCCCATCATGATTACAGATTTGCTGGGCGACAAAATGCCGTCGACCATCCTCGCTGGTGTGGTGTTGCTGTGGGGAGAAGGATCGTATCCCGTGGCGATGGTGATTTTTATCGCCAGTATCATGGTACCAACGTTGAAAATGATCGCGATCGCCTGGCTTTGTTGGGATGCTAACGGCCACGGTAAACGCGACAGTGAACGCATGCATTTGATTTACGAAGTTGTCGAGTTTGTTGGCCGCTGGTCAATGATCGACGTGTTTGTGATTGCCGTTCTCTCTGCGCTGGTGCGCATGGGGGGACTGATGAGTATTTATCCCGCTATGGGTGCGCTGATGTTTGCGTTGGTTGTTGTGATGACGATGTTTGCGGCCATGACCTTCGACCCTCGTTTATCGTGGGATCGTGAGCCAGAGTCAAGCCATGAGGAAGAGTGAGAGCATGGAAAATAAGAGTGGAGAGGCGAAAGTGCAGAAGGTCAAAAACTGGTCGCCAGTATGGATCTTCCCCATTGTGACGGCGCTAATCGGGGCCTGGATCCTGTTTTATCATTACAGCCATCAGGGGCCAGAAGTCACGCTTATCACCACCAACGCTGAAGGCATTGAGGGCGGGAAAACCACCATCAAGAGCCGTAGCGTTGATGTGGGCGTCGTGGAGAGCGCAACGCTGACTGACGATTTAACGCATGTTGAAATTAAAGCTCGACTGAACGCGGGGATGGAAAAGCTACTGCACAGTGATTCCGTATTCTGGGTAGTTAAACCGCAGGTGGGCCGTGAAGGGATTAGCGGTCTGGGAACGTTACTTTCTGGGGCTTATATTGAACTGCAACCGGGATCGAAAGGTAACCAGCCTGGCAGGTATGATTTGCTGGATGCGCCGCCGCTGGCCCCGCCTGATGCGAAAGGCATCCGGGTGATTCTGGACAGTAAAAAAGCGGGTCAGCTTAGCCCTGGCGATCCGGTGTTGTTCCGCGGATATCGTGTGGGTTCAGTCGAAACCAGTACGTTCGATGCGCAAAAACGCACCATCAGCTATCAGCTCTTTATTAACGCGCCTAATGACCGTCTGGTGACCAGTAATGTCCGTTTCTGGAAAGACAGCGGTATTGCGGTTGATCTGACGTCGGCGGGGATGCGTGTCGAAATGGGCTCCCTAACCACGTTGTTCGGTGGCGGTGTGAGTTTTGATGTCCCGGAAGGGATGGAGCTTGGCCAGCCCGTTGCGGCAAAAACGCCGTTTAGACTCTTTGACGATCAGAAAAGCATCCAGGATGCACTTTATACCGATCATATTGATTATCTGATGTTCTTTAAAGATTCCGTTCGTGGTTTGCAGCCCGGTGCACCGGTTGAATTCCGTGGCATCCGTCTGGGCACTGTCGGCCAGGTCCCGTATTTCGTCCCGGGTCTGCGTCAGTCTCTGGATGATGATTATCGAATTCCCGTGCTGATTCGCATCGAACCAGAGCGTTTACTGAGTCAAATAGGCGAAGCGAAAGATATTGGCGGGCATATTAACGATCTCATGAATCGTGGTCTGCGAGGCTCGCTGAAAACCGGTAACCTGGTCACCGGCGCGCTGTACGTTGATATGGACTTCTACCCTAAAGCGCCTGCGATAACAGGTGTGCGCGAATTTGGTGGTTACAAGATTATCCCGACGGTAAGCAGTGGCCTGGCACAAATCCAGCAGCGCCTAATGGAAACGCTTGATAAGATTAACAATCTGCCGCTGAATCCGATGCTTGAGCAAGCGACAAACAGCCTGACAGAAAGTCAGGCGACGATGCGTCGTTTGCAAACCACGCTGGATAATATCAACAAGATTACTGCGAATCAGTCGATGCAGCAGCTTCCGCAGGATATGCAGAAAACGTTGCGCGAGCTTAACCGCAGTATGCAGGGCTTCCAGCCTGGCTCCGCGGCTTACAACAAAATGGTGGCGGATATGCAGCGCCTGGATCAGGTCTTACGTGAACTGCAGCCTGTATTGAAAACGCTGAACGAGAAGAGTAACGCGCTGGTATTTGAAGCGAAGGACAAGAAAGATCCTGAGCCGAAGAGGGCAAAATAATGAAAAAGTGGCTATTCATCGCCGGAGTCATGGTTTTAACGGCCTGTAGCTCAGGAAGTGATAACAAAAGTTACTATCAGCTGCCGTTGGCTGTACAGACGGGAGGGCAGAGCAGCTCGTCTCAGGGCAATCGTCTGCTGTGGGTTGAGCAAGTCGTGATCCCTGATTCACTCGCCGGTAACGGCGTGGTGTATCAGACCAGCGACGTGCAATACGTGATCGCAAATAACAATTTGTGGGCGAGCCCGTTGGATCAGCAACTGCGCAATACGCTGGTGGCGAATCTGAACAGTCAGTTGCCCGGTTGGATAGTGGCTTCCCAGCCGCTGGGGAGCGATCAGGATACGCTCAATGTCACCGTGACGGGGTTCCATGGCCGTTATGATGGAAAGGTTATCATCAGCGGAGAATGGCTGTTGAACCACCAGGGGCAGCTGATTAAGCGTCCGTTCTATCTAGAGCTGAAACAGCAGCAAGACGGATACGACGAGATGGTTAAAATGCTGGCACAAGGTTGGGCCCAGGAATCGGCAAGTATAGCGAAAGAAATTTCTCGCCTGCCATAAGTAAAATTAATCGCCTAAAACCGCAATCTGCGTTTCGTTGATTGCGGTTTTTTTTCGTTTTCATTTCAGGTTGATACTTGTGCAGCGTCACAAATTTTGTACAAATGATATTCCCTGTAGCTCACAAATATGACACTGGCGTGAATTTTGCGCATTGACGTACGGAGGGATTCAGGTTATTCGTTTACTGTGCTTGCATATTTTGCAGCCACTGTTTTCTTTCCACCAGACCAAAGAATGAGGGAAACGAGGCATGAAGAGACAGAAACGAGATCGCCTGGAACGGGCGCACCAACGTGGATACCAGGCTGGCATCGCCGGACGCTCAAAAGAAATGTGTCCTTACCAAACGTTAAATCAACGTTCTTACTGGTTAGGGGGCTGGCGAGAAGCCATTGGGGATAGGGTTCTACTTGCGTGACACGTCTCTTTAGAAACAGAAACCTCCGCATCGCGGAGGTTTCGCCTTTATGGTCCGGGCACAGCAGCAATCAGAACGCAGAAGTGTCCTGGAACAGGCCAACTTTCAGATCGTGTGCGGTATAGATCACACGACCATCTACCAGCACTTCGCCATCCGCCAGACCCATCACCAGACGACGGTTTACAATGCGCTTGAAGTGAATACGGTAGGTGACTTTTTTCGCAGAAGGCAGAACCTGACCGGTGAATTTCACCTCGCCCACACCCAGTGCGCGGCCTTTGCCTTCGCCACCCAGCCAGCCCAGATAAAAACCAACCAACTGCCACATTGCATCCAGACCTAAACAGCCAGGCATGACCGGATCGCCGATAAAGTGGCAACCGAAGAACCACAGTTCTGGGTTGATATCGAGTTCCGCTTCAACGTAACCCTTGTCAAAGTTGCCGCCGGTTTCGGTCATTTTCACGACACGGTCCATCATCAGCATGCTTGGAGCGGGTAACTGCGGGCCTTTAGCACCAAACAGTTCACCACGACCAGAGGCAAGAAGATCTTCTTTTGTATAGGATTCGCGTTTATCTACCATGTTCTCAGTAAGCCTTATTTTAGTGAAGCACGCAGGATAGCTAACACGTGTACGCTGAACAAGTCCGATCAGTTGGGACTAAACCAGCTCAGCCAACGTAACGGCCATGGATAACGATGACGAGCATCCTGTTGCATTGCCTGAGCAATACGTTCCTGAATAGCCTGCATCAGCGTTGTTTGACCTTCTGCATCCCAGACCAGATTTGTCAGTAAGGGTAGCGCATCTGTAATATCGTCGATGGCCCAGATAGAAAATTGTCCAGCCTCTACCGCGTCAAGCACTTCCTGGCTCAGACTCAGATGGCGAGCATTTGGCGCAGGGATAATGACCCCTTGCTTACCGCTAAACTCGCGCTGCTGGCAAATATTGAAGAAGCCTTCAATTTTCTCGTTCAATCCGCCGACGGGCTGAGCGCGACCAAACTGATCGACAGAACCGGTGATAGCAATGCTCTGGTTAATCGGCACATCGGCAAGGGCACTGATTAACGCACAAAGCTCAGCCATTGACGCACTGTCACCGTCAACTTCGCCATAGGACTGCTCAAACGTCAGTGAGGCGGAGAAGGGGATTTGCTGTTCAAGCTGAAGCTCTGACATCAGAAACGCCTGCATGATCATCATGCCCTTAGCATGAATATTCCCGCCCAGCTCTGCTTTACGTTCGATGTCGGTAAATTCACCATCGCCGATATGTACGACGCAACTGATGCGTGAGGGCTCGCCAAAGGCACGCGGATGTCCCGGGAATTCAACGACTGACAACGCGTTAATCTGGCCGACACGTTCGCCCTCGGTTTCAACCAGTATTTGCTCAAGCAGGATTTCATCCTGCATACGATCGGCGAGATAACCTTCTCGCCATTCACGCTGCGCCAGCATTTGCGAGAATTGTTCGCCCGTAAACGATTCCTGCCCACAGATAACGCCTACTTCGCGTAATTGCTTTCCAACCCACAGAGGACAGAGCGGAAGCGTTTCCTGGTCACCCGTGTAGCGCGTAGCTTCACGAATTAAACCCGTCCATGCATCTTCCGCTGGTGTTGGCAATTCATAGCGCTCAGCCATGGTTATCACCCACTGACCCCATTGCGACATATCGTCGGCATCGGCAATCTGGATGTTGTCTTCAAACTCGGAATAGACGGCTTGATCGGCTAATTCGGGTTCCATTTCCTGGAAATCAGCCAGCGACTCGCGATCCCCCGCCAGAATCACTTTTAACGAAACCGGCATTGGGGGGATGGTAACTGGCAATGGGCGCGATTCATCATAGGAAAGCCAGTCAAAGCGCTGGTGAGTCACTATTGTCTTCAGTCGCATCCACAGCAGCGGTTGTGCCATGAGCGTGCGTAGAGAGATAATGAGGACGCCACCGTTGGCTTTATGCACCAGCCCAGGCTGTAAGCTCAACTCGCCATTAAAATGGCGCAGGCAGCCAAACAGTTGTTCAGCTTCAGCCCACTCGGCCGTAATGACTTCACCCGTAGCGGCGAAGTTATCTTCAGCGTGTGCGGCTGGTTCGAAAGTAACATCACGTCCCGCGATACGATATTGGCCGCCATACACAGTGCTTTCTTCAGGCCGCAGCTGACGCGTAGCGTCGGCGATCAGCGCCAAATATTCAGCTTCTTCAGGCGCCTTCAGCAGCATGAAAGGGGAGGTTGTCCATGGACTTAACACCTGCTCAAGCGCGTAGTGCAAACGCGGTTGCGTATCGCTAAGTATGAAGTCGTGCTCTTTTGCGAGGTTTGGCTGTGTAAATAGCGCCTGATAGCTTTCGGTATCAGGAACCAAATCACGCCATGCTAGTTTCGTAATGGTCAAAGTTGATGTTTTTTAGTTAGATGTAAAACCGTGGAGTATACCGTAAGCATCGGTCTCTGCCCAACCGGGATTAGGAAAATCAGGTAGTGAATGCGGCGTAACAGCTCACAGGAAATGATTTCTTTTCAGCAGATTGTCAAAAAACTGATATTCTGAACAGAGTTACGAGGTAACACTGAGATCGCAATGAAATATCAACAACTGGAAAATCTCGAAAGCGGCTGGAAATGGAAGTACCTGGTCAAAAAGCACCGTGAAGGGGAGCTGATCACCTGCTACATCGAAGCCAGTGCTGCAAAAGAAGCGGTGGATTTATTACTGACACTCGAAAACGAACCGGTACATGTTAATAGCTGGATAGAGAAGCATATTAATCCCGCGTTAGTGAACCGTATGAAGCAGACCATCCGCGCTCGCCGCAAACGGCACTTTAACGCCGAGCATCAGCACACGCGTAAGAAATCAATCGATCTTGAGTTCATGGTCTGGCAACGATTAGCCGGGCTTGCTCAACGTCGGAGTAAAACGCTTTCTGAGACGGTCGTACAGTTGATTGAAGATGCTGAGCATAAAGAGAAATATGCCAACCAGATGTCTACGTTGAAAAACGATCTTCAGGCGATGCTTGGAAAAAAATAGTAAATCACGTTTCGTTAGATAATAAAAAACCCCGCATGGCGGGGTTTTTTTATAAGACGATAACTTATGCCGCTGGCTGAGTTACAACGTCTTTGATACCTTTAACTTCGATCTCTACGCGACGATCTGGTGCCAGGCAGTCGATCAGTGCAGCGCGAGGTTTCACGTTGTCACAGGTAGTGCCGGTCACTGGGTTAGATTCGCCCATACCACGTGGAGAGATCTTGTTAGCTGGGATACCTTTAGACACGAGGTAATCAACAACAGACTGTGCACGTTTCTCGGACAGACCCTGGTTGTAAGCGTCAGAACCGATACGGTCGGTGAAGCCCAGAACCACTACAGAACCGTCTTTAGGATCCAGATTGCTCAGCTGAGTGTACAGCTGATCCAGTGCCTGTTGACCTTCTGGTTTCAGAGTTGCTTTGTTGAAGTTGAACAGAACGTCAGACTTCAGAGTGAAGTGCTTGGTCTGTACTTCTGGAGCTGGTGCCGGAGCTGGAGCAACGATTGGCGCTGCTTCTTCCTGCTGGCCGAAACGGTAGGAAACACCTACGCTCAGCATGCCGTTGTCAGGACGAACACCAACGGTGTTGCCGTCGCCGATGTTGTTAACCCACTGGTATTCCAGACGGGTAGCGATATCGCGGGTCATTGCCCACTCTACGCCACCAGCGAATACTGGAGATACGCCAGTGTCATGGTCGTCGCCACGTTCGCTGTTGCTGGAGTCAGCGCGCCATACCATGCCGCCCAGACGGGTGTACACGTCTAGATCGTCAGTCACTGGGTAACCCAGTTTAGCGGTCAGCTGTACGCCTTGAGCTTTGAATGCGCCGTTAACGGTGTCGCCTTTGTATGGCATACGACCTAACCAGTCGTAACCCATTTCAAAACCAACATACGGGTTAACCTGATAGCCACCAAACGCACCTGCACCGAGCTGGCTTTCGTGAGTTGGGCCATCGTTGTTCAGGGAGCTGTTGTACCAGCCAGTGTCGTGGAACTGAGACCAGCCCAGTTTGCCACCTGCATACCAGGTATTATCTTTCGGAGCGGCCTGCGCTACGGTAGCGAAGCCAGCCAGTGCCACTGCAATCGCGATAGCTGTCTTTTTCATTTTTTGCGCCTCGTTATCATCCAAAAATCGCCATGAAGATCTCGTCGAGAAATCACGGTTAAATCCTTCACCGGGGGGCGAGCTCAAACTAGTAACTCTACCGATATCTTCGGCTTAGACCGAGCACCCCTGGCGATGTAAAGTCTACAACGTAGTTCAAAACTTACAAGTGTGAACTCCGTCAGGCATATGAAAAAAAAAGCTCCGTATACACAATATTTAACATTTTGAATGCGGATTTTATGCTGTAAAATTAAGGGAAACCGCGCCAGACAGGCTTTGACGAAGTTTTTTCTTATGGAACCAATCGGCTGTCCAACTGTCAAAAAAAGTTCCAGGAAAAATCTTAAATTTACTTAATGATACAAATTAGAGTGAATTTTTAGCCCAGAAAGGTGTCCTCTGCCGAGAGAATCGGGATGAATCGGACGCATTATTAAGCCGATCGCGTTACCTTCTTCGGCGGCTTCCACTAAACGATAATGTTCATCTTCCGTTAATTCTTCTGATAGCCAGCCAATCACCACGCTGTAATTCCCGGTGCGCAATGCTCGAATCATTGAATCTACCGTATGGCAGGGGGCCAGTTGGCTAATCTGCATCACTTTTGCGAGCGGTAATCCAGCAGATTGGACCCATTCGCGACTCAATTTTTGCTTTGGCGTTAACCACAGCTGCCAGCGTGACTGCTGACCGAGTTGCTGTAATAGCGGCAACAACAGCAACTGTGTCATCAAGGGCTGGTCTTCACGATAAACCACTTCGCTTATCATCCCGGTCGAAACACGCCCGAAAGTATTTTGCGTGTCATTGCCCTTGGATGGAGAAAAAGATGTTGAGCGATTTGCATAGCTTGAAGTGTGCATAATCATTCCAGCTCTGTAGTTACTGTATGAATATACAGTAACCCCTGTATGACTAAAGATCAACCTCAATTTCGGAAAGCGCCTCGCAAATTTCGTTCGAGATCGGCCAATATCGTAAATTCATCTTGCCGAGTGACAATAAGTTGCCTATTTTTCTGCTAGCGGATCCGATAGTAATTAATAGCGTTGTTACTGCATGATTTTAAAGGATAATATCATGAAAAAGATATCATACGAACGGATCTATAAATCCCAGGAATACCTCTCATCTTTGGGTGATATCCATCATAGGGCACTTTTTGGTGGCTATACGTTGGCGGTAAATGAGGCTGTGTTTGCCATGGTGTCTGAGGGCGAACTGTATCTGCGAGCGTGTGAAGAGAGTGCGCAGTACTGTGTAAAACATAATCCGACCTATCTGGAATTGGTAAAACGTGGCAGGCCTGTTCTGTTGAATTATTACCGTGTGGACGACGGACTTTGGCAAGATCGGGAAAAGCTCCTGCAACTTTCCAGCTTTGCATTAAAAGCAGCACGACAGGAACGTGTCGAGCGGGATAATCGGCGCAGGCTAAAAGATTTGCCCAACCTGACTTTTCCGATTGAAGTTCTCCTCTACGAAGCGGGTATTACCAGTGAAATTATGCTCCGTACACTTGGTGCCGAAGAGAGTTGGCTGAAGATCAGAGCCAAAAATAAACACCTTGGCATTAAGGTCCTGTTTGCACTTGCGGGGGCAATTGAAGGGTTACATGAGGCGGCGCTCCCGACAGCGAGGCGTCGGGAGCTTAATGAGTGGTTTAATGCGCTTCCTGTAAGGTCTGATAATCATTCCGGGAAGTAGCGATTTGTTGTTGTAGTCGGCAGATCTCGGGCAGAAGAGCAATAAGCAGACCTGTTTGCTGGAGGATAAGCGGAGCTTTGCTGTCTGTACCGGGATCAAAATGCGCAATGCGCTGGCTGAGTTCGTCTATCGCCATTTGTACGCGTGGCTCATCAGCGGGTCGATGATGAAGCGCATCGTCAACGTAACATACAGTGTCATCCAACAAGGCGAGAATATTGGGGTTGGTTAATTGCTCGCGATGTGCACCCAAGGTTGAAATATAGCTGGTAAAGGTGTGATTAAGACACAGAAGTCGGAAGGCTACCTCGCGAATTTCTGGTGTTGCACGGGGTTCCGTTGACATGTTTGAGACGACCGATGCCAGTTCCGCATCACGGTTATGAGCATCGCGTCGGGCAATACGGTATGCCAGACGGTTGTCGCGGCCCTGATGGTACTGCTCAAGAATCGCGTCGAGATAGCGACAGTTCGCATTGATTGCGAGATCCAGTGCGCGCGGTAAGTTCCTGAAACGCCAGTCAGGCCAGATAAAGCTCACGGCTGCCCAGGCAATGGCGCAGCCAATTAGCGTATCGATGACGCGTGGCAAAGCGACTTCAAATCCTTCGCCTAGCAGGTTGAAGCAAAGTAAAACCAGCAGGGTGATGAACATCGTGGCGTGCGCATACTGGACGTGACGAAATGCGAAAAACAGGACGCCGGTAATCACAATAAGGATCAATTGTCCTTCAATTGAGGGGACAAAATAGAGCACAGGAAGCCCAATGGCGACACCCACAAGGGTACCGATGATTCTCAACGCCAGCCGGTGACGTGTAGCATTATAATTGGGCTGACAGACAAACAGGCTAGTCAACAGAATCCAGTAACCATGTTGTAAGCCCGTTATTTGGATAAATGCGTAACCCGTGCAAAGTACGGCGGACATCCGCACTGCATGCCGAAACAGTGCTGACTCGGGGGTGAAGTTGCGGCTCAAACGCAGCCATATATCTGAAACACTGTGCATCCCGTCGTCGGCAAGTTGGTTTTCAGTGTCATGACCCGGCATCGCCAATGCCTGCTCCGACTCGATTGTCGCGAGTTGCGCATCGATGGCCCGCAGATTGTTAAGCAAAAAACCGAGGGCTTTCATCTGATCTGGCGATGTACCGCTTGCCTGAACGCGATCCAAAGCGGCGTCGAGATGAGTAAAAGCGCGCTCAAATCGCTGATCGTGCTGATACGGCGTTCGCAGCAAAATGGAACGAGCCAGTTGCTGACAAGCCTGAGATTGCATCGAAAGAAGTCGCTGGAAGCGGAACATAACGTCGCTGTAACGAAACTTCTCGCGCAGTGCAGCGTATTGAATATGTGATGAGCTGGCACGCTCATGAATATCCTGAGCGACAAAGTAGTAGTGCAGTGTTTGCTGTGTTCCGCGCTGACCGCGATCGCCACGTAAGCGGGTAAGTAATGAAACTTTGGTTTGGTTAAGCGTGGCGACAAGCTCTCCGTTTGCCAGCGCGAGATCGTATAGCGGCGACTGACTCTCTTCTTCTATATCAGGATCGAAAAGTCGGGATTTGAGTTCCAGATAGTGCGCCAGCTGTTCGTAACTCCGGGCGAGATTGTCCTGCAACGGGCGAATCGGGAACAGGAGATGCCCGGTCAGCGTGAGCACGTTATACCAGATGGCCCCCATTAACAGCAGGAGTGGCTGCTGATACCACTGGTCATATAGCGATATGCCTAACATGGTGTAAATCGCGATCAGCAGCGCGCCAAACGCAATGGTCGCATAGCGCTGCCCAAGCCCCCCCAGCAAAATAAACCCGGTGGTGGAAATCATCAACCCGAGGGCGAATAACCAGGGCCATGGGAAAAGCAGCTCGACCGACGCGGAGGCAATAAAAAAGCACACCAGGGTAATCACGAGGTTTCGCAAGCGCCCAACCAGACGATCATCAAGATCGGCAAGTGCACCTGCAACGACGCCGAGCGTCAGCGGGATGGTGAGCTTAACGTCGCCGAGCCACCACGGCAGCGCCGCCGCACCGCAAAGCGCGATAAAAATCCTGGCGTTATAGAGCCAGGCACTGTTCCATGTGTATCTGCGAAGCAATGGGCTTAGCATGTGGGCGGCGTATCCTTATTTACTGAAAACGACGGCGGGCATTGGATTCACGCGCAGCCTGGGCAACTTCTACGGCCACTACGCGTCGACCAACAGGCCACAGAGCGATAGCGGCAATCTTGAAGTTGGCAATCCCAACCGGGATACCGATAATCGTAATACACTGTGTAATACCTACGGCGATGTGCATCAGGCACAACCACCAGCCAAAGAAGATCAGCCATAAAATATTCAGCAATGTCCCACCGGTATTCATCAGGATATTTTTGTTGCCGGGTTCGAGCTCATCAACATGAATGGCTTCATTGCCGTAAGGCACAAACGACAGTTTGGTGATTTCCCAGCACGAGCGCGTTAACGGAAGTGTAAAAATAAGCACAATGCTGACTAGCGTGGCAAAAAGCCAGGAAAGAGTCGTGGCAAAACCGCCAAGGACAAAGTTCAAAATATTCAGAACGGTACGCATAAACCCTCACTTCTTTTCGATAAAATTAAAGCCTGATGATTGTAACGTTTTTTTAGGCTGGAGCACCTGAAAACTGGCAGGTAAACTAATGCGTAAACTATCACTGCGTGGATCAGGCTGGACATGGAACTAAAAGCAACATCATTAGGCAAACGCCTGGCGCAACATCCCTACGATAAAGTTGTCCTGCTCAACGCCGGTGTAAAAGTCTCGGGCGAGCGCCACGAATATCTCATTCCTTTTAATCAGCTACTGGCTATTCATTGCAAGCGTGGTCTGGTGTGGGGCGAACTCGAGTTTGTCTTACCTGCGGATAAAGTGGTTCGTTTGCATGGCACGGAATGGGCCGAAACGCAGCGATTTCATCATCAGCTCAATATGCTCTGGCAAAAATGGAGCGATGAGATGAGCGAGGTCGCGCGGCAAGTGCTCGAGCAGGTTTTAGCCGATATTGCGCAGAGCAGTGAACAAAAGAAATGGCTCACACGCGCCCAAACGGCTGACATGCAGCAGCGTATTCATCAGGCTCTGACCGCGCTTCCGCTTCCGGTTTCACGACTTGATGAGTTTGAAAATTGCCGTGATGCCTGGCGTCAGTGCCAGGCGTGGTTAACCGATATCGATCAAAGCAGGCTTGCACATAATCAGGCATGGACTGACGCGATGTTGTCGCAGCACGCGGAGTTCTTCAGCCAAATCGAATCCTCGCCTTTAAATCCCGCGCAGGCGCGAGCCGTGGTAAATGGGGAGCAATCACTGCTCGTGCTGGCTGGCGCAGGCAGCGGAAAAACATCAGTATTGGTGGCTCGAGCTGGATGGTTACTCGCCAGAGGCGAAGCGACAGCCGAGCAAATTCTGCTGTTGGCGTTTGGCCGTAAAGCGGCACAAGAAATGGACGAGCGCATTCACGACCGGCTGCACACGCGTGACGTTACCGCCAGAACATTCCACGCGCTGGCACTGCATATTATTCAGCAGGGCAGCAAAAAAGCGCCGGTTATCAGTAAACTGGAAAACGACACCCAGGCCAGGCTTGCTCTGTTCATCAAGACATTGCAGCAGCAGTGCAGTGAAAAAAAGGCAATGGCTAAGGGATGGCGACAGTGGCTTGAAGAAGAGCTCGACTGGACGGTGCCTGAAGGCAGTTTTTGGCAGGATGAAAAACTGATGCGTCGTCTGGGATCGCGTCTGGATCGCTGGGTGAGTCTGATGCGCATGCATGGCGGTTCACAGGCGGAGATGATTGAGTGTGCGCCCGAGGAAGTGCGAGCGCTCTTCACTAAACGCGTCAAACTGATGGCACCGTTACTGAAAGCCTGGAAAACCGCTCTGAAAGAAGAAAACGCGGTGGATTTCTCAGGGCTGATTCATCAGGCTATTATCATTCTTGAAAAAGGTCGTTTCGTCAGCCCCTGGAAGCATATTCTGGTGGACGAATTTCAGGATATCTCTCCGCAGCGCGCCGCTTTGCTGGTGGCGTTACGGGCACAAAATAAACACACTTCGCTGTTTGCAGTGGGTGACGACTGGCAGGCCATTTATCGATTCAGTGGTGCTCAACTGTCGTTAACGACCGCTTTCCACCATTATTTTGGTGAGGGCGACCGCAGCGATCTGGATACCACCTATCGCTTTAACTCGCGCATCGGCGAAATCGCCAACCGGTTTATTCAGCAAAACCCTCATCAACTGGCGAAACCGCTCAACAGTCTGTCGACGGGCGATAAAAAAGCCGTCACGCTGCTGCCAGACGATCAGCTGGAACCCCTGCTTGATAAGTTGAGCGGATTTGTTAAAGCAGATGAACGGATTCTGATTCTGGCGCGGTATCATCATCTTAAGCCGACGATTCTGGAGAAAGCGGCCACGCGGTGGCCCAAGCTGCAACTCGATTTCATGACCATCCACGCCAGCAAAGGGCAGGAGGCGGATTTCGTCATTGTGCTCGGGCTACAGGAAGGGAGCGATGGTTTTCCGGCTCCGGCGCGTGAGTCGGTTATGGAACAGGCGCTGTTGCCCGAAACAGAAGATTACCCTGATGCGGAAGAGCGTCGACTGCTCTATGTCGCGATAACCCGTGCGCGTCACAGGGTGTGGCTGCTGTTCGCTAAGGATAATCCATCCTGTTTTGTGGATATTCTGAAAGCTATCGATGTACCGGTGGCGAGAAAACCCTAGTGTGTGCCGGGCTGAATATTAGCCCGGCATCGTTTTACTTGAGACGTTCGGCCAGATAACGCGGGTAATCAGGGATCAGAATTTCAACCGATGCGTTAAAGTGCGGTGACTCAATAATAAAGTCGGCGGTTGAAAGGTTTGTGGCCACCGGAATATTCCACACCGTGGCGAGGCGCAGCAGGGCTTTTACATCAGGATCGTGCGGGACCGCGTTCAGCGGATCCCAGAAGAAAATCAGTACATCAATTTTGCCTTCCGAAATCTGCGCGCCGACCTGCTGGTCGCCACCCAAGGGGCCACTCAGCATCGCATTCACTTCCAGCCCTGTTTCACGATGAATCAGATTGCCAGTGGTGCCTGTCGCCGACAGGTTGTGTTTTTCCAGCAAAGCCTGGTGGCGCTGAACCCAGTTAAGCAGCATTTGCTTGCAATGATCGTGTGCTACCAGCGCAATATGTTTACGTTCTGGCAGGGTACGTGTCGTCAGTTCCATAATCTCTTTCCGTCAGGTTAACTGGCTACAAGATGACGGGAAGCGCCTGATGCTGCAAGAGAAAGGGTGAAAAAAAGCGGCTTATGACGAAGGTTGCTGCTTCGCCCATTGCAAAAATCGTGTGCGGGTGTCGGGATCGGCCTGTTGGAACCAGAATTTGAGCCGCTGTTCCGTTAGCGTTTGAGATTGCGGAGGGATCACATCCAGTTCCGATACGCCGGACAAAAGCGTGCTGTCGTCAGCCATCATGGTGGCGAATCCCGGGAGCGACGCGCTTTTGCCCGCTTTGTTGTAGCGCTCGGTATCCGCTTCATAATCGGTGCCCTTCGGGGTTTTGGTCAGCGCAAGGATATCCAGTTTCACGGGGATGGGCATGGCATCGCCATCCAGTAGTTCTATTCGTGGTGCGGATTCAAACGCCTCGGATTCCTTTTCGTTTTCCAGACGCGGCAAATTAAAATTCACCTGACTGATTTTTTGGGTATTAAAACTCACCACCAGCGGGGGAGAAATATAAAGGCGTAGCTCGTGATTGGAGAGGCGAATATTTTTTTCGATACGAAAGACTATTTGGTGCGGCCCATTATCCAGCTCAATGCTGTCTGCCCCCCGCAGCAGTGAACTGGAGACTTTTTTACCGTCCAGAACCAGCAGGTCGATGTCGGTTGATAACCGAAGCGTGGTGGCATACACGCAAACCGGCATCACTAACGCAAGTACTGCTGAGACAATGCCGGTCTTCATAGGGCGCTCCCGTCGAATATACTTTCGTCGTAATAATGTATCTAAATTTTTCGATAAACACGTTTACTAACATATAGACATATTCCGACGTTTTGCCCTCATACAGATGTATGGGATGAATGGTTGCCTGCGGTTGTTTGGCGTACACTTTATAAAAAGCCAGGAGAAACACCATGAAAGAGAACGATATTATCGGCATTCTGACCTCGACCCGCACCATCGCATTGGTGGGCGCAAGTGATAAACCCGATCGCCCAAGCTATCGGGTAATGAAATATCTTCTCGATCAGGGGTATCACGTCATTCCGGTGTCACCAAAAGTGGCCGGCAAAACGCTGCTGGGGCAGCAGGGCTATGCCACGCTTGCGGATGTTCCGGAAAAAGTCGATATGGTCGATGTATTCCGTAACTCTGAAGCGGCGTGGGGGGTAGCACAGGAGGCGATTGCTATTGGTGCGAAGACGCTGTGGATGCAGCTCGGCGTCATCAACGAGCAGGCGGCTGTATTAGCGCGCGACGCGGGGTTGAACGTGGTGATGGATCGCTGCCCGGCGATTGATATACCGCGTTTAGGTCTGGCGAAATAAAAAAAGCCCGGAGCATTCCGGGCTTTTTTATCGATTAATTTCGCAGGCGTGGGGCCTGGAGCTGTTTACGGATAGTTTGCGCCAGTTCGTCCATCGACGGCTGCTCCGGATGCTCGTCCTGCGGTTCACTGCTTAACTGCGCTTCTGCTAGATAAGTGTGAAGGGGTTGGCCATCATCGTCTTCCATCACCACGTGATACCAGGGCGTTGCGCGAAGTTCAGCGCTCGCCGCCAGCTCATCGGCTGAGGGTTCGTCAAGGGAGTATTCCGGATCAATATCCACCACCACACCCAGGTACCCCAGGAGAGAGTGGCGGACCTGCTGGCCGATACCGTATTTGCTGGCAATCATAGTCACCTCCCGAAAAATGTTACATACACAAGATGTGTGGGCAACATCTCACTTTTCAAGTTACATGACGCGACAGGCAAACCCTTTCAGATAGAGCCCTTCCGGGTAGGTAGCGATCACAGGGTGGTCGGCTGCCTGACGGAACTGTTCTATAAATTGTACATCACGACCCGCATCTACAGCGGCATCTGCGACGAGTTTCTGAAATAAATCGGTCGTCATCAGGCCAGAGCAGGAGAACGTCAGCAAAATGCCGCCAGGATTCAGCAACTGGATCGCCAGCATGTTGATATCTTTATAGCCACGGCACGCGCCCATCAGCTGGCTTTTGTTTTCGACAAACTTCGGCGGATCCATCACGATGACGTCGAATGTCTCACCCTGGTCACGGTATTTACGCAACAGTTTGAAAACGTCATCGCGAACGAATTCCGCTTTGCTCAGATCCAGCTTGTTCAGCTCAACGTTCTGCTTAGCGACATCCAGCGCTTCCTGAGAGGTGTCAACGCTCACCACCTGGCTGCACCCGCCCATCAGTGCCGAAACGGCAAAGCCGCCGGTGTAGGAGAAGCAGTTCAGCACGCGTTTATCTTTAACATACTGGCGCGTGGCCAGACGGCTGTCGCGCTGATCGAGGTAGTAACCGGTTTTATGCCCGCCCTGAATATCGACAAACAGCTTCATGCCGTGCTCTTCGATAGGGAGCAGAGCTGGTGGCAGTTCACCGGTGACGGTGCCTTGCGTAAGCTCCATGCCCTCTTTTTTACGCACCGCGACATCGCTGCGATCGTAAATGGCACATTCTGGATACAACGCTTGCAGCGCGCTGATCAGTGCCGCACGCTGGTATTCTGCACCGGCGCTTAAGAGCTGCAGCACGAGGAAATTGGCAAAGCGATCGATCGTCACGCCCGGCAGGCCGTCGGACTCTCCCGCGATCAGACGATAGCTATCCAGACCGTCACGTTTCGCCAGCCAGTCGCGCCACTGCTGCGCCTGCTGTAAACGACGGGTAAAGAAAGCGATGTCGATGGTTTCGTCTTTATCGAACGTCCAGACGCGCGCGCGAATCTGCGAGGCGGGTGAGTAAGCGCCGCGAGCTAACCATTTTCCCTGATGGTCAACGATATCGATGGTTTCACCGAGGCTGGCTTTACCTTCCATACGCGCAACCGCGCCGGAAAACACCCAGGGATGACGACGCAGTAATGACTTCTCGCGCCCTTTGGTTAACACTAAACGTACACTCATAATTTGCTTTTCTGTCGATTCAATAAAATGGCCGCCATTTTCCCGAGTTCAGTCAGGAAAAGCAACGCGCCAGAGCAGGATAGGGGAAACGATGATGACAAAAGTCTGCACAATCGCGTGGGTTCACGGCACGGTCCAGGGCGTTGGGTTTCGCTACAGCACGCAACGCGAGGCGTTACAGCTCGGGCTAACAGGCTACGCGCGCAATCTGGATGACGGCAGTGTCGAAGTTGTTGCCTGCGGTGAGGCTGATAAAATTGAGCAACTGACTGCCTGGTTGAAAGCCGGCGGGCCGCGTAGCGCTCGGGTTGAAAAAGTCTTCACTGAACCTCACCAACCCGATCGCGAATATGACACGTTTAGTATCCGGTATTAAATACATTTCACCGGTTTGGGCAGGCCGGCGATTTTGGTCGCCTGTTTGGCCGGGCCTTTCGGGAAGAGGCGATACAGGTAACGGCTGTTGCCTTTCTCTTCGCCAAACTTGTTAGCCATCGCTTTCACCAGCATGCGTATAGCAGGCGACGTGTTGAATTCCAGATAAAATTCACGCACAAAACGCACCACTTCCCAGTGCTCTGGTGACAACGTGATCGCCTCTTTTTCGGCAATCACGACGGCCAGCGCTTCACTCCACTGGCTGCTCTCTTTCAGATAACCGTCGTTGTCGGTTTCTATCTCTTTACCTTCAAAGCTCAGCATAATCATTCACACGTCAGTCAAAACCCGCGCAGTGTACCAAAAAACAAAGCCCCGCATAAGCGAGGCTCCGTTCAAAGCGTAATGGGTTAGTCGCGGCTTGCGAAGCCCAGGATGCTCAGCAGGCTGACAAAGATGTTGTACAGCGACACATACAGGCTCACGGTTGCGCGAATGTAATTCGTTTCACCGCCGTGAATGATGTTGCTGGTTTCCCACAGGATCGCGCCTGAAGAGATCAGAATGAACACTGCGCTAATCGCCAGGTGCAGCGCGGGCAATTGCAGGAAGATATTCGCCACCATGCCGACCAGCACAACGATGACACCCGCCATCAGCATCCCACCCAGGAAAGACATGTCTTTACGGGTCGTCAGAACGTATGCCGAGCAGCAGAAGAACACCAGTGCCGTCCCGCCCAGCGCCATGCCGATGAGGTCACCCATACCCGCAGACAGATAAGCATTCAGCATTGGGCCGAGGATATAGCCCAGGAAGCCAGTAAAGGCGAACGCGGACAGAATACCAATGGGTTTGTCAGCGGTTTTATAGGTCAGGAACATCAGACCATACATGCCCACCAGCGTCAGGATCAGCCCCGGAGACGGCAGCATCAGCACGGTGCTGGCTGTCGCCGTGAGCGCAGAAAACGCCAGCGTCAGGCTTAGCATGAAATAGGTATTGCGCAGCACTTTATGGGTGCTGAGTAGCGACGTGCGGTCGCGTGAAGAACTAATAATACGATCCATGAGCCACTCTCTTATGACAGATGTAATTAACGGCAAGAATAAGAAACGTTGCGCCAGTAGCAAAATGGTTTTACCCATCTTTACTCAATACCTTAGCGGCGGCACTGAAGCTTTGTTCCGAATAAATTTGTTTCCGTAGCATGAAGCGTGGTTTGACGATTTTATTCAGATCAACCTCTTATAGGTTACTGAAAAATATTGCCTTAATACAGTTAGAGCGCTAAGAGTGAATGCGCATCGTCAAAAAATAGACAATAAGGCGAATAAATGAAATCACCATCACGTACTAGCTTTACACTTTCTTTGTTGGCCGCGAGCATCCTGTGCGCAAGCGCAACGAGCTGGGCCGCTAGCGTGCCAGCAGGAACCCAACTGGCAGAAAAACAGGAACTGGTTAGAAACAACGGCAGTGAACCCGCATCGCTCGATCCGCATAAAGTCGAAAGCGACGTCGAATTCAATATTATCAGTGATTTGTTCGAAGGGCTGGTGAGCGTCTCGCCAGGCGGTGAGATTGTGCCGCGACTGGCAGAGAAATGGGAGAATAAAGACAACACCGTCTGGACTTTCCATTTACGTCCAGGTATCACCTGGAGTGACGGCACCGCGATCACCGCGCAGGACGTGGTCTGGAGCTGGCAACGTCTGGTCGATCCGAAAACGGCTTCTCCTTACGCCAGCTATCCGGGGAATATGCATCTCGTCAACGCTGCGGATATCGCACAGGGCAAGAAAACGCCGGACTCACTGGGCGTGAAAGCGATCAACGACTCAACGCTGGAAGTCACGCTCACCCAGCCCAATGCGGCATTTCTCGCGATGCTGGCGCACCCCTCGCTCGTCCCGGTTGATAAAGTGCTGATCGGCCGTTTTGGTGAAAAGTGGACGAAACCGGAGCATTTCGTCAGCAGTGGGGCGTATAAGCTTTCGCAGTGGGTGGTCAACGAGCGTATTGTTGCTGAACGTAACCCGCGTTATTGGGATGATGCGCACACGGTGATCAACAAGGTAACCTATCTGCCGATTACCTCTGAGGCCTCCGACGTTAACCGCTATAAGGCCGGCGAGATCGACATCGTCTATACGGTGCCTATTAACCAATTTGCTCAGCTTAAGAAAACGCTGGGCACTGAGCTGGACGTTTCACCGCAGCTCGCCACCTACTATTACGAATTCAATACCACCCGACCGCCGTTTAATGATGTGCGCGTGCGCAAAGCGCTGAACATGGCGCTGGATAAAGACATTATTGCCGACAAAGTGTTGGGGCAGGGGCAGCGCCCGGCGTGGCTTGTCAGTCAGCCGGACATTGGCGGCGTTAAGCTTAAAAACCCTGACTACGCGAGCTGGCCCATCGACAAGCGTATCGCTGAAGCGAAAAAATTGCTGAACGACGCCGGTTTCAACGCCAGTCATCCACTCAGCTTCAATTTGCTCTATAACACGTCGGAATCGCATCAGCGCATCGCTATCGCGGCCAGTTCGATGTGGAAGAAAAATCTGGGCGTGGAAGCGAAGCTGCAAAATCAGGAGTGGAAAACCATGCTGGATACCATGCACACCCATAATTTTGATGCGGTGCGTTACGCATGGATTGCGGATTATGACGATGCCGCGACTTTCCTGAACAACTTCCGTACCGGTGATAGCGAAAACACCAGTCAGTACAGTAATCCGGCCTATGACAATGCGCTGGTGGAGGCGGCAAAAGCGAAAACCCCGGAAGAGCGCGGCAAGTTCTACCAGCAAGCTGAAGATCTGCTGGCACAGGATGTTCCCGCCATTCCGGTGTATCACTATGTCAGAACCCATCTGGTAAAACCGTGGGTCGGTGGATTTACGCCAGATAAACTGGGCTTTTACTTCACCAAAGATTTGTACATCAAAAAACATTAAGACGGATACGTGAAATTTCATGCTGATAAAATGGTCAATACGTTGTTATTTCAACCGATTGATCGCGGTTTGGCTATTTTTGAAGCGAATGAATCACATCACTCTTTACAGCGCAAGATGAGGTGTTTATGATGCGCCTCACTTAGGAAGCGTGGCCGAGCGGTTGAAGGCACCGGTCTTGAAAACCGGCGACCCGAAAGGGTTCTAGAGTTCGAATCTCTACGCTTCCGCCAAATTCGAAAACCCTGCGATAGCAATATCGCAGGGTTTTTTGCTTTTTCACGTTATAAAAATGCACGTGGGTAAACTTAGAAAAATTCCTGCTTTACAAGGCGCTAATAGACGTTTATATTGCGCCTCACTTAGGAAGCGTGGCCGAGCGGTTGAAGGCACCGGTCTTGAAAACCGGCGACCCGAAAGGGTTCTAGAGTTCGAATCTCTACGCTTCCGCCAAATAAGACGAGGGGTTACCGAAAGGTAACCCCTCGTTGCTTTGGGCGGCGTACATGGCGTGTTCTATGCACTGGGTGTATTTGCCGACTCAGCCATCACTTTTAACCCTCTTCTAAAATTTAAACCTTATAACCCACCTGGCGGGTTAATTATTTCTCCCTCGTTCCCATCGATTAACACACCATGATGTTGGTACTGCGTCGCTTGTCTACCGCTTCAGCCCGCTATGTACCCACGCGACACATCTTGCCGCTTCCGTGAGAAGCAAAATAATCGTGATAAGGCCGTCATGGGCGCTGACACGCTCTGAAGTCTTGCAGGTGACGCCAAATGTTATGCAGGGCTTTCTGACGATAGCGATCGTGCAGGAGCAACATGAGAGAGGATGTACGAATCAGTATGGGCGTCAAATAACGCATACTGATTTTTAAGTTACAATTGATAATCCCAATTCATGAGGAGCTTGCTTATGCTTGAGGGACGTTCAGAGACATTACATTGTGGAACAATGTGCTTCGCCGTCTATGGTAGAGACGACGTTATCAGCAGCTTTGTCGATTATCTCAAAACCTCTGCTAATACCTCAATCGAGGTGAGGGTTATCGCTGGGCGAGACCCGATGGGACGTATAAAAATTGCCATTACAGGAAGTATTGTTGAGCAACTGTCCATTGAGGCGTTCAGGCATCAGTTCATTGATGACTACTACAGCAGATAGACAATCAGACCGCCTTCGGGCGGTTTATTATTACCATCGCAATCACCATACCCATTCAAATAACTAAATCATTACGTACAGATGAAGAGGTTATACAGAAGGAAAAATAGCTGATTGTGCTGTGATAACCCCTCAGTTGCACATAAATATGCTATCAAACAACACATGTGCCACCATCTCTTTTTTGAGGGTGTGTATTTTTTTTTACTGTATACACTCAGCCCACCTCACCTGAATTGTCCATCAGGCAGGTGTATTGATTATCTTAAAGTCTTAGCTCTCCTGGGTGGCTCCGGAGCATTATGATTTTAATGATGAACAATACTTACAAAGGCCATGCGGTTGCATGGCCTTTTCTAAATATCTGCGATTTTTGAAACGGAAGCGATCCACGCTTTAAAACACACGCAGGACCGGATTGAGGCAGTATATGAAAAAGGTTTTGGTCTTCTTCAATTCGCAGCAGGCAGAAGTGATTAATATGCTTAAACCTGTCACATCGATCACGCGATATTACCCAAACGGTGATGAAGTTTCGTTAAAAATAATGCTTACCGGGGTTCATTCATTAACCGGGGATCATATCGAGATTTATGTTGCGTCTGACCGCGAACTCACCCATGACGAAGTTGTAGGTGCAGTGAATAAGTACCTGTAAAGAGAATACGGTTGCCTTTGAAGATCCCTTTTTATCCTCTTGACTATCAGACCGCTTTTAAAATTACCCTGGATTGAGATCATGGCGAATCCCCCTAAGCGGCGGGGTTAAGTCACCCGATGACTCCTCTTCAGGGGCACTCATCGTGAAAGACTGAAACCGCCTGCCACGGGCGGTAAACCCAAAGGCTCACCGGGAGGCACCCGGCAGTCTAAAAATTGAAGCGGTCCTGAAAACTTGCGATCTGAAAGGTCTGGAATACGATTCTCGACGCGTCCACCAAATACGAAAAACCCCTCGATAACAATATCGAGGGGTTTTTTCATTTACGGCTATGACAAATTCGTTACTGTAAAATCGACCTTAAAAAACCTGTTACGGCGCTTTCCGGGTGAAGAATAGCGTGACGGTGGCGACAGTGACGCCGAACTTTTTCATCTCGGTTTTATTAAATAGATGCGTGCCGTCCTGCAAATACATCCAGTCGTCGAAGTGCAGCAGCCAGGTTTTCCCGTCCGCTTTCACGTTCATGCTGTAGCGCCAGTTAAAGGCGTTACCTGCTGCCTGACCCGTTGCTACCCCTTCAATATCACCGGCCGTACCTTCGTAACGATCGGCGCTCACGCGACGAATGTGCCATACCCGCTGCTGTTTCTCGCCATCGTCATAGACAAAATGTTCATTCAGCGTCAGCGTATCGCCAATGACATCGCCAGAAATTTCAACGTGAAAGCGACGCAGCTGCTTACCGCTGCGATCTTGTACCATACCCCACGCCTCGGTTTTACCCTGGAAATAGCGGAAGATATCGAGCGACGGCTGTTGGTTTCGATAATCGCCGATCTCCGCGCTACAGCCTGCCAGTAACATCAGCAGGGCGACGCCCAATGCCAGAATGCGTTTCATTTTTCACCTCCGATTAACTGCTGACGCAGCGCGGGATATTGCGTATTGGGGTCAAGCCAGATGGCCAGAAAATGGGTGCTAAACGCTTCAGACTGGCGCGGTCCCAGCGGGGTAAACGTTTTTTGCGTCGCGGAGGCCCGATACCAGAACTGTCCCTGCTTATCGTCGAAAACAAACACCAGCTGGGTACCCGGTACCACATCGGGCCAGAGCGATTGCAGCATCCGTAGCCAGGATTCACTCTGCGGTTCACGTTCCAGAATACCCAACGCCTGCCACTGGTCACGCGTGGCGTCGACAAGGTCATCGCGACTGATGTCGCGTTTATAGGTAATGATCAGCGCCTGATTTTGCCCCGGTCCGGTGTAGTTGCCATCCGGTGTGCGCAGCTGCGAGGTGTAGACGGAAAAGGGTCCCCAGGTGAGCGTCGCATCGCCCACTTTGCGCCAGCTTAGCCAGTCGGCGGCATGGGTCACCGGCGTGATGATAACCAGCAACAGCAGCACTATTAAAGCGGATCGCATGGTCATCTCCCGATCAGGATATGGAATAACAGCATCAGGGTAAGCCATCCCAGCGTCATCCAACTGATGACGACGAAGGCCGGTTCCAGGAAGGTCATTGCGCCTAACCGTTGACCAATAATGTACGCGACCGGGCCGCCGAGGGCGCCCATCAGCGTGAGGATCCATCCCGGGAGCGCGGTTGTACGGGTCAGATGGGTCCAGACGGTAGCAAACATCAGCCACAGCGCCAGCATCCACAGGGGTAACAATGCCTCGCCGTGAAAGTCGATAAGCCCCGTTAATGCCCAGAGGGTATCCAGGCCGCTGCCCATCACCGCCAGCAGTAACGCATAAAGCCGATGTGCAGGCGACAGCATCAGGAAGGCAAGAATCGCCAGAGCGAGCCACAGAAAAAGCCCGCGTTCACGAAACAGCACCACCAGCGTCCAGTAAAGATCGAACGCAATCGCTATCAGAAATACCTGCACGTGGCGGTTCATACGCGCTCCGCAGTCAACTGCACCACGCTAATGGTGCGGGCATTAAATCCGGCTTCGCAGTAGGCAAAATAATAGAGCCACATCCGGCGGAACCGTTCATCAAAGCCCAGCTTTTCAATATCCTGCCAGGCGTGGAGGAAACGTTGCCGCCAGTGGGCCAGCGTGCGCGCGTAATCGGGCCCCATGTCGAACAGATTGCGGACAACAAAATCCGTGTGGCGTGTCATCAGGTCGCTCATCACGGTAATGCTCGGTAAAAATCCGCCGGGGAAGATGTAGCGCTGAATAAAATCGACGCTTTTGCTGTAGTCGCGATAGCGCTGATCCTGAATGGTAATGGCCTGAATCGCCATTTTGCCGCCCGGACGCAGGCGTGCCTGGCAGGTGCTGAAGAACGCTGGCAGATAGCGTTCACCCACCGCTTCTATCATTTCGACCGACACCAGTTTGTCGAATTCACCGGTCAGGTCGCGATAATCGCACAGCAGAACCTGAACGCGATCCTGCAATCCCGCACGGGCGATCCGCTCTTTTGCCCAGGTGAATTGCTCCTGCGATAAGGTGGTGGTCGTGACGCGACAGCCGTAATGAAGCGCAGCGTATTCCGCCATCGCGCCCCAGCCGGTCCCGATCTCCAGCAGGTGATCGCTTGCGTTCAGGGACAGCTGTTCACACAGACGCGCCATTTTTGCCTGTTGGGCGAGGGTAAGATTCTGCTCGTCGGCGGTAAATAATGCGCTGGAGTAGAGCAGCTCCTGGTCGAGAAAGTGCGCATAAAACTCATTGCCGAGGTCGTAATGGGCGGCGATATTTTCCCGCGCCTGCTCGCGGTGGTTGCGACGCATCCAGTGGCGAAGGCGTTCCACGGGCTTGCCCAGAATGCGAAAACCGCTTTCCAGACGCCCTAGCACGGTGCTGTTTAGCGCCAGCACCTGCAGCAGCGATGTCAGGTCATGCGTCTCCCATTCCCCATCCATCCAGGCTTCGGCGGCGGCAAGGCTTCCGCCGGTCAGCAGCCGCCAGTAAACGTCCGGGGCCAAAATCTGAACTTCAGCGCGTAGCCCGGAAGACGAGTCGCCAAAATGGAAGGCCTGCGTCCCTTCTCGAACGGTAAGCGAGCCGCTGCGGATACCGCCTAAAAGACGAAAGAGCAGCCAGCGGGCGATACGGACGTTGCGCGGAATATCGGGATCAAGCGCAAAGGCAGGATCGGTCATGAGCGTTCACTCCTGCTAACGGGGTGGTTATGAAGAGGCACGCGCTTCAGCCATAGCCGCAGCGCTTGCCAGTAAATCGTCAGGACGGTTTTTAGGGTCATCAACGGAATACGCCACAGCAGGGATCGCAAAGCCGCGCGCGTGAGAGGCTCACGTTTCAGCATCAGCGTGGCGTCAAATACCTTCGATTCCTGGTGGTTTTCGATATGCATATGCAGCGTTTTACCGGGAGGGTTAAAGCGCCAGTGATAGATCATGTCCATCGGGTTAAACGGTGACACGTGAAAAGCTTTTTCAATCGGACGCGTTGTCTGGCCATCCACGGCATAGTAATGACGCTCATTCCACGGCGTATTGCGCACCTCGGTCAGCACCCAGCGCAGGGTGTCTGTTGCGTCATAACAGTAATAAAAATTGACCGGATTAAAATGAAACCCGAGATAACGCAGCTGAGTCAGGAGCATCACCCGGCCATCGGGACGCTCACCGGTCAGGGTTTGAATACGCTTTAGCGCGTTCTCTTTCAGCGGCGTGCCGAGGGGATAATCCGCATCGTAAAAGGCGGCGGAAGCAAACCGGTTACGCCGGATCCCGACCGAAGGCAGCGCCTCCAGCTCATCCAGATCGATCCAGGCCATAAAAACGGTATAGCGAAAATGGTGCGCTTTAGGCTGGAAACGGCGATGGCGTAAAATCCCCTGATACAGGCAACTGTTCATTTCAGTTTCCCTCTCCACAGGCAATGCCGTGCACCACATCAAGTGCGCTGCGTACGCCATCTTCATGGAACCCGTTGTACCAGTAGGCCCCGCAATACCAGCTCCGCTGGTGGCCGTTAATCTCGTGGCGACGGGCCTGCGCGCGCCAGCTTTTCGGATTAAACAACGGGTGCTCATAGACAAAACGTTTCAGGACATAGCGCTCGTCCACGGCGGTTTCCGGGTTAAGGGTGACGCAGAACAACGGGCTTCCTGCTGGCAATCCCTGCAGGATATTCATATTGTAGGTGACGCACGCGCTGGCCTGATCGCGTTCGCTCAGGCGATAGTTCCAGCTGGCCCATGCGCGCTCGCGCACCGGCAGCCAGCGCGGATCGCTGTGCAAAACCACCTCATTACGCTGCCAGCCGATATTACCCAGCACCTCGCGTTCCGCAGGGGTTGGCTCGTCAAGCATCGCCAGCGCCTGTAAGGAATGGCAGGCGAAGATCACCTGGTCAAAGGCATGACTTGATGCCTCCAGTTGGATCTTCACGCCCTTTTCATGACGGAATACCTGCTGCACCGGCGCGTTAACATGCAGGGTCACGCGATCGCCCAGTTGCGCCAGCATGGCACGGAGGTACTCCCGCGAGCCGCCCGGCACCACATACCACTGCGGACGATCGGTGATATCCAGCAGACCGTGATGCTCAAAGAAGCGTAAAAACAGCGGCAACGGAAAATGACGCATCTCCTGAAGGGAGCACGACCAGATGGCGGCGCCCATCGGCAGAATATAATGTCGGGCAAAAAACGGGCTGAAGCCGTGCTGTTCCAGGAACGTCTGGAGCGTGGCGTTTTCGTCAATATTGCTCATCAGCGCGGCTTTCGCCTCACGGTTAAACCGCGTGATATCTTTCAGCAGCCCCCAGAATCGCGGATTGACCAAATTACGGCGCTGGGCAAAAAGCGACGTGAGGGTGTGCCCGTTGTATTCCAGACCGCTTTGCGGATTATGTACCGAGAAGCTCATCTGGGTTTTTTGCCCGCGAATACCCAACTCGCTGAGCAGGCCCATAAAGCGCGGATAGGTGCGATCGTTGTAGACAATAAACCCGGTATCAATCGCATAAGTGCCTTGCGGCATGGTGACATCGACCGTTGCGGTATGCCCGCCGGGCGTCGGTGCGGCCTCGAAAATCGTGACCTTGTGATGCCCGGCCAGACGCCAGGCGCAGGTCATCCCGGCGATGCCGCTGCCAATAATCGCGATATTCATGAGCGCACCATCCGGCGCAGCAGGGCGCGTTGAAGAAACCCGGGTAACCCTGCCAGCAGGCGTAAAATCAGACTGAAACCGGTGGGAAACGCGATGTGATTTTTCCCTTTCGCCAGGCCGCGACGGATCGCTTTCACGGCGCTGTCCACGCTGACCTGACCGGGCATGGAAAAATCATTTTTACGGGTGAGGGGCGTATCGACAAAGCCCGGTGAGACTACCGTGACGGCAATGCCCTTGGGTTCCCAGTCCAGACGCAGACTATTCGCAAACCACGTCAGTGCAGCTTTTGACGCGCCATAGGCTTCTGCCCGAGGGAAGGGGAGCCAGTGCGCCATCGAACTGACCAGCACCACGCGGTTGCCCGCCACCAGCTGTGGCTGGAGTGCTGCGATGCAGTTCACGGGTCCCAGAAAGTTGGTATTCATAACCCGTTCGACCAGATCGGCATCCACTACACCGTCATCCAGGTATTCGCAGGTGCCCGCGCAGAGAATCATCAGATCGGCATGACATCCGGTCAGCGCCTGAAGGCTGGCCGCTTTGTCCGTCATATCAAACAGACGTACCGTAATATTCGGGCTGTACTGCTGCAGCGCCTCCAGCCGGGCCGAATCTCGTCCGCAGGCGATAACGTGACACCCGTCATCCGCCCAGGATTTTGCCAGCCCAGCCCCAATGCCAGAGCTCGCGCCGGTGATGAGGACAGTCATCATGAGCGCACCCTCCTTTTGACACCACGCACCGCCCAGCCCAGCACAGGAAGATGTTCGTAAATCATCTCCCCGGCATCGTAGTAGTCGCGTTGGCGAATAATCTGGTCGTCCTGCACATCCACCACTGAGCACCCAGGCAGGGCAAGCTTTTCTCCCCCGGAAACGCGCGGATGAGACCAGTGCATGGTCCATGTCACGGCAAAACGATCGGTCACGCAGAGCGGAGCATCAATCACAAAGCGGCAGTGATCCACGTTCGCCAGCAGATGGGTGAAGTAACGCTGAATCGCAAACAGCCCCTGATGCTCGCCGAACGGGTCGATGAGGGCCGCATCAGGATGATAAAGCGCCGCCAACGCTGACGGTGGCTGGCTATCCAGCTCGGCGTAATAGTCCATAAATCGATTGATAGCCGACGACATAGTGCTCATGAGTCTCACCCTGACTGTGAATAACGCGACGAAAGTGCATAATTAAAACTTACACAAATACGTTTATTTGTCCAAGTTTTGAATCAAGTATTTTTTATTATTTATATTTATCAGTTGTTTGTGTTTGGTTGTTCGAGGCGGTTTTTTGACATGTTTTTAAAAGTGTGTGCCGGGGCAGCACCGTTTAGGATGGTTAAGCAGAGCAAGATCTGACCTTCGGGTTATCCCTTTCCAGCAGGGCTGATGAGATAGGGGTGTAGTTAAGTATGTCATTTACGCTGCTCAGGATTCCCCCTAAGCGCAATGGGCAGTGTGCCGAAGGATAATTGATATAAGGTGTTCGGATTATTGTGGGGGCAGGGAAACTGGACGCTCGACATGCGCTTCATCATGATTTCCGGCATGTCTCCCGAGAGGGAAAAAGTGTTGAAAGCGCAGCCGGATGGGCATCATGTCTATGAGCGTGCGCAATTCAGGATGCTATTTTCCTGAAGCGTTATAAATTTTATACGATGAGGTCAGGAATAATTTCATCTTTACGCAGCGTTAATATTTCAAAACCGTCCGCGGTCACGGCGATGGTGTGCTCCCACTGGGCCGAGAGTTTTTTATCCCGGGTCACAACTGTCCAGCCGTCTTTTTTGGTTTTTATTTTGCTACTGCCCTGATTGACCATCGGTTCAATGGTAAACACCATGCCCTCCTGCAACACAACGCCCGTACCGGGTTTACCGTAATGCAGCACGGTCGGTTCTTCATGCATCTCTTTGCCTATCCCGTGGCCACAATATTCCCTGACAACGCTATAGCCGCTGTTTTCAACATGCGTCTGGATGGCATGTCCAATGTCGCCCAATCGCGCACCGGGTTTTACCGCTTTGATGCCGAGCCACATGGCTTCCCACGTTTTTTCGACCAATCGACGAGCCAGGGGAGAGACGTCGCCGATAAGATACATTTTGCTGGAATCCGCTATCAGTCCCTCTTTCTCGAGCGTGATATCGACATTTACGATAGCGCCAGATTTTAGGTGTTCGTTCGCTTTCGGAATGCCGTGACACACGACTTCATTCACCGAGGTATTCAGCACGTAAGGATAATCGTACTGACCTTTGCTGGCAGGGCGGGACTGCAACGCATCAACAATAAATGCCTCTGCACGATTATTGATTTCCAGAGTGGTCACGCCAGGCACAATAAACGTGTCCAGCATCTCGAACACGGAAGCAAGCAACGCGCCCGCATGGCGCTGTCGGGCGAGTTCATCAGAGGTTTTAATGGGAATTGATGGCATTGATCACCTCCATTAAGCGGTCAGAGCCTGATTTCAGCATCATCATTTTGATCTGCTGATAGTTAAGCTCCGGGTAAAGCTCACTCATCATCCCAAGGCGAATCCAATATTCGGCCTGCGCATTCACAGAACGTGACATGGCCTTACTGGCGTCACGAACATCTTCATGCAACAAGTCCGAAATTTTAACAATACCCATAGCATACACTCCGTTATGTTTTATATATAAAGCATATATCTTTCGTGGGCGGATGTCATGGTGAAGTTGGTGGCGTCAAAAAGACTCGAGTACCGGTGCGGGGAGTGCCAGGTTGCAGGGAATATTAGCCCGTTATCGTCTTGCTCATGTTAAAGCCCGTGACCCCAAAACCCATCGCCTCGTAGACGTGGCGGGCACGCGCGTTGTCTCCGGCAACACGAAGCCTGATATGTTCAAAATCCTGTTCCTGCAACATCTGCTCAAACGCTTGCAGCGCCTGTTTACCCAGACCCTGTCCCTGGCACGCGTTGAAGATATGAAAATCATAGATAAATGCAGTGCGTGAAGCCGTATCCGGTTTGTACCACAGGTACCCGACATGGCTGTCCCTATTATCCTGTTGGGTGAACAGGCATAGCAAAACCTGCCCGGCGGTATTAACGCCATCAGGAAGATCGGCAGCGATCTCCTGTTTGGCTTTTGCAAGGGAGGCATCGGCAGAAAGTCGATAATTTGAGGCAATTTCCTGCGCATAATCTGGAATGAAATAGTCCAGATAGCCTGAAAATTCCTCTTTGTGCATCGGACGGAGTACGATCATGGTTAAATCCTTTATTACTTCTGGCGGGATAAAATATTGTCACAGGCCTGTGATGAGGCTGGTGAATAATGCTCATCGAGCCCTCTTTAGCGCCGGAAATAATACCATAACCGCCGCGATGATAATCATCGCCATCAATATGCTGAAAGTGCGCATCAAAGCCTGAACGGGTTCAATGACTCCTATGAATTCTGAATAAAAAAGTAACCCCGCGACAAGAAATTGGCGGGGAAGGGGACATGAAGAGTCACAAAATCAAACTTAGCAGCGTAGCGGCCAAACACCTCTGAAATCGCGGTTAAGTCTCCATTCCATTTGAGCCGCCTGGATCGTCCCGATTATCGACATCCCAGGCTAAGCAGCGACGACGACAAGCGACACCAATAATGTGTTGTGCTGCGGCAGAGCTATCGCAACGTCACGCCCGTTATCTGCCTTCTTTTTTCACTCTCCCATAATTGATAATGCGAATGATCTTGATAATCATTTTCATCAATGGCTATAATCCGGCCAAAATTTGCAGCGAAAAATAAGCGCACAACGTTCACGGAAACGCAGGTTAAATATGGATAATTTCTTAAAACCCCTGATTCTCAGCAGCATGTTGACGATCGCGGCATGTCATAGTCCGCCAAAGGACACGACCGCCCAAAACGCTATAGCGATTGAATGCCTGTGCATTAAAGAAGCGGCGAGCGGTACGGTGATGACGCCTGCCCAGCTCATTACGACGCTCGCCAGCGCCCCCATTGTGATTGTCGGTGAAGAGCATACCAATGTGCGTCACCATCAAATTGAACAATGGTTACTGCAAAATCTGAATCAATCACGTGCGCAGGGCAGCGTGCTGATGGAAATGATCGATAGCGATCAGCAGGTCAGTGTTAATCGCTTAAAAGCAGAAAGTCTGGCAGGCGCAACCATCAGCCCGACCCGAGCGGCGGAGGCCATGCGCTGGAAAAGTGGCTGGCCGTGGGACCTTTACCGTGATGTTGTCATGACCGCGCTTAAAGGGCCATACCCGCTGTTGGCGGCAAATATCACCCGTAGCCAGGTCACTGAACTGTATAACAATCCTGTGTTCCCAGACGGTGATTTATCGTCTCGCCCGCAGGTTCGCGAATCGTTGTCCGCCATTATTAACCTTATGCATGACGGCCAAATTAGCGATGAACAGGTCAACGCCATGGTTGCCATCCAGCAACATCGCGACCGCTTTATGGCTAAACAAATTCGTCAGGCACCTCGCCCTGCGCTGTTAATTGCGGGCGGCTATCACGCCTCAAAAGATATCGGTGTGCCGCTGCATCTGGCGGATCTGAAGGTTGAAAACCCCGTCGTCGTGATGCTTACCACCGAGGGAACCACGCTAACCGCCAAACAGGCGGATTACGTCTGGTCAGTGCCCGTGGAAAAAGCGCCTTAATATGAATGCACAACTCGTGATGCCTCGTACGCCATGGATGAGAAGTACGGCCGCCAGTGTCATTTTTCATGTGGCGATAGCCCTGCCTTTTGTCCTTCATTTTGCGCAGGAGCAGCCAATAGCAACGCCTGCCGCGGTGATGGTGGAGTTCTCGCCTGAGTTTGAAGTCTCCATTATCAAACCCGATCTGCCGCCTGGCGTCAGCCAGCAGCGTAAAGTGGAAGCCATGACCGAAGAAGAACGCCGGCCAGAAAAGGAGATGCCAAAGCTGCTGGTGCATGAAGAGGCTGAACTCAACATTGCGGCAGCAAAGCCTGAACCGAAAGCCAAAAAGAAAACGGAAACCAAGAAAAAAAACCCGCGCGAACAGAAAGAAGAGAAAGGCAATTCGACGACGACCAGTCTGGCGGCACCACCGGTCCAGACGGTGCAGACTCAGCGTAATGCCGCGCCGTTGGATACGGACTCGTCTCGCATCAGCAAAAGCGAAATCAGTTGGGAATCGCTAGTGAAAGGCAAGATCAATAAAATGCGAAACTATCCTGAGGATGCGAGACGCCGCAAGCGTACCGGGACTGCCGTTATTGCGTTCAGTGTGGATGCGCGTGGCGAAATACTCAGTTCAAAACTGGTCACCTCGTCCGGAACCCTTTCGCTGGACCGCGCGGCATTAAATGCGCTAATCAATGCACGGCCGTTGCCGCCTCCGCCAAAAGAGCTGGTGAAGAATGGCGTACAAAAAGTCACGCTCCCGGTTGAATTTGGCTTGTTAGAAATTTAGAAATACAGCGTCTGTTATCAGGCTAATTGTTCTGCCTGAAATATAAATTTGGCTTTAGATAATATTCGTTAATGATCGAATAAGCGCAGGGTGATATATCGCACCTGCTCAGCCGCATTAATGACATGAATTTATTATGGGTATTTTGCCGTCGTCCTTTTGAATAGGGCGATGCGTGAGCTATTCATTTTTTTTGCGCTAAATATAATTAAACTCAGGACTTGATTATGAAAAAACCTCAAATGGTCAAAGGACTTTTGACCGGGCTTCTTATTGTGCACAGCCATGCCTATGCGGCAGAAAAAGAAGGGGAATCCGTTTTTTCTCCATTAACCATTATCGACAACTCGCTGGACGATAAAAATCAGGTGGGCTCCTCGGATGAAACCTATACCCGTCCAGGCGCGTACAGTTCACGTACGTTAAATAAGAATTTGCAGAGTCTGGATGCCTCACTGCGCAGTATGGCGGGTACCTATACTCAAATCGATCCCCTGCAGGGTTCAATCAGCGTGAATATCCGTGGGATGAACGGCCTCGGGCGCGTAAATACCATGGTCGATGGCGTCACCCAGACTTATTTCGGCATGGCACCGGCAAACTATCACGGCGGTTCAAACACTGCCGCAGGCGTCCCGCTTGATCCGAATTTCCTCGCTGAAGTCGACGTCACGCGCGGCAGCAGCGCAGGTTCCCAAGGGGTCAATGCCCTGGCGGGAAGCGCAAATATGCGAACGATTGGCGTGGATGATGTGTTAAAAGAAGGACGCCAGACAGGCGTACTTTCTCGATTTTCGGTGGGCGATAACGGGCTGGGTCGAACCGGTATGATCGCGGTTGCGGGTAAAACCGAAACCTTTGACAATGGCGGCGGTCTCGGTGCGCTGGTGGGCATCAGCGGGTCCCGTACCTATGCGACATATAAAAACGGTGGTGGCCGCAGCAGTAAAGACTTCATTGGCGAAGACAATAAATACCTGCGCCAGGAGCCGCAATCGCAGCTCTATAAATTGAATTTCAATCTGGACCAATTCAATAAATTTGAATTTTCTGCCAGAAATTACAGCAATTCTTTCACTCGCCGCGATATTACCAGCGACGATTATTATCTGCGTTATAATTATGCACCGCTCAATGAACTGGTGGATTTAAACGTGCTGGCCAGTACCAGCCGGGGCAATCAGGATTACAAACCTGAGTCTATGTATAATTTCAACAGCTCGTCGACGACGAATAAATCCAACGCACTTGATATCAGTAATACCAGCCGATTTACCCTTGCTGATGATTTTTATGCGACCTATCAGCTCGGCGGCAAATTAATGGATACCCGGTACAGCCGCAGTTTTGTGCAATCGAACGAAACCGACCGAAACGCGTTTGCTCCAGCAGGCACGCAAAAGATTTCGTCCCTGTATACCGGCCTGACGCTGAACAAAGATATTTATCAGCTGGATCTGAATCTAAATTATACCCGCAGCCAGGTTGAGGGACACAAACCGGCCTGTTCCGCCAATGAAAAATGTTTCCCGCAGGGGGAAGCTAACCTCAATCTGGATGACAACGCCTTCAATCCGTCCGCCACGTTTTCTGCGCAGGTCATGCCATGGTTACAACCTTTCGTGAGCTGGAGCCGCTCCTCCCGTGCGCCAAACGTTCAGGAAGTCTTTTTTGCTAACGAGGGCGGGGCCTCAATGAACCCGTTCCTCAAGCCTGAGAAAGCCGAAACCTGGGAAGCGGGCTTTAACATCAACAAAAAAGGTCTGCTGGTGGAGAAAGACAGTTTCCACATGAAGGCGCTTGCGTATCAGTCCCGCATCAAGGATTACATCACCAGCGAGTCCTTCATGCTCTGCTATGACGGGCAGCTGTGTCATGACTTTGACAATTCATTTGGTGGCTTTAACGCCAATGTGTACGTCAATACCACGTCGCCTGTCACCACCAAAGGCTATGAAATCGAAGCCGGATACGACATGGGCTTTGCGTACGCGAACATCTCCTGGAGCAAACAGCACACGGATCAACCGACGTCTATTGCCAGCACCGTGTACAGCTTTGCCTACAGCGATATCAGCGATCTGCCAGACAGCTATGCCACGCTAGACGTGGGCGGACGGTTGTTTGATCAGCGGCTGACCATCGGTAGCCTGGTTAAATTTACCGGCAAATCCAAACGTCTTAGCACCGAAGGGATCAGCACCGACACCAACACCGTGCCGAAAGAGAGCATGCCGGATATTCCAACCGTTATCGATCTCTACAGCACCCTGCAGATGACTGACAACGTGCTGCTGCGTTTTAGCGTTCAGAACGTGACTAATCGTGATTATTCCGAAGCGTTAAACCGAATGAATCAGAGCCTTGATTACGCCAAAGAAGGATCAACGATTAATACCACGGCGCGTGGCCGCACCTATATCTTCGGTGGGGAAATACAATTTTAAAACAAACATACAGGGGATATTGATGCCCTTGTAAGACGTTTAAATTAATTTGACGAGCAGGAGTAAAAAATGAATTGCCGCAACGTAGCACAGCAACTGGGATGTTTTTTCATCGCAACGTTATTCTCCACTACCGCATTTTCCATTGATCCGCCGCAACGTGAACTGTCTCGCTTTGCGATGAAAACCAATTATCTTCAGGAAGCCAATGAAGGTATTTATGAAATGGCTTTCGATAATACTCATCATAAACTTTATGCTGCAGCGACCGACCGCGTAAACCGCGAAGCCAATAAAGGATTTTTATATACGTTTAATCCAGCGTCGCTGAAAATCGAGAACCGCCTTGATATGCCTTACCGCGCATTTTCTTTGGCGATGAATCAGGACCAGCAACAGCTCTACGTGGGGCACACGCAGTCGGCTTCACTGCGCATCAGCGCGGTAAACACCCAGACCGGGAAGCTGACGAAAACCAGCGAGAAGTTGAGTTTTAAGGAGGCGAACGCCGCCGATTCACGCTTCGAGCACCTGCGTCATATGGTTTACAACAAGGCAACCAACACGCTTTTTGTCAGCTACAGCAATATGCTGAAGAGCGCTGAAGGCATGACGTCGGTACATAAATTGTTGATGCTGGACGGCACCTCTCTGGCGATGAAAGGCGAGGTGAAAGGTGCCTACAGCGGTACGGCCTACGGTCTGACCCAGGATGATAAAACGCAAAAGATTTATATCGGAGGCAAAGATTACATCAATGAAATTGATGCCAAAAAACAGAGCGTGTTACGTACTATCAGCCTGAAAAATGCAAACCCGCAAATTACTAGCGTGCAAAATCTGGCGGTGGACTCTGCCTCTAACCGCATATTTGTGGTGGTGTTTGACCATGAAGACCGCAGGGGCGAAAAAGACGGTTTATACGTTTTTGATCTCCAGAGCGGCAAACAACTCGGTTATGTTCACACCGGTGCCGGAACCAATGCGGTGAAATACAACCCGAAATATAACGAAATTTATGTCACCAATTTCACCAGCGGGACGATAAGCGTGATCGATGCCCAAAATTACGCCGTCAAAAAACAGTTCAGTGTGCCGGTATATCCGAACCAGATGGTGCTATCCCCAGACTTTGATACCCTTTATATCGGTATCAAAGAAGGCTTTAACCGCGACTGGGATCCGGATGTATTTGTGGAGGGGGCTAAAGAACGCATTCTGAGCATTGATTTGACTAAATCGTAAGCCACGCATTGCGTTTCTGCAAAAAGAGGGAATAACAATATTCCCTCTTTTAATGCATTCGAATCAATCACGCTCAACAGCAGGCCTCATCATAAATCCTTTTTCCGCGAGGGGATCTCAGAGCATTACCTCATTTAACATGTGAACGACCTGTTTTTCGCGAGCAGGAACGGGCGAAGATAAGCCACTGTATTGGACAGCGGAATGACATCGTCGGTGAGCTGAATATTTAAAACATGACGGATGTATTCGCGGCGAGTCGTGATTCGCGCCCATAATTCAGGATAGGCGTGCTGGATTTTCTGCACAAGCTCCTCATCTGCCAGGGCGATGCTTTCTTCGGCACTCACACCCGTATATCCCGGCACGGAGGGGATAATATCAATTTGCATAATCATGCCGCTTTTGAGCGTTTCAGCCGAATTTTTATAAATGGGGGACGACATCCACTCTTCATCTGCGCTGAGATGACCGGGATTCAAATGCCAGCCGTATTTTTCTTTGTTGAGTACCTTCTCAATGAGATCGTACATTTCGCCACCGCGCATCCCTATTTTGATATTTTCAAGCCAGCACGCGACAGCACCAAAATAAGGTTTTGCGACTCTATCAAGGTAGTCTTTTTGATTGCCGGGCAGTTCGCTTTCCTCTGCGATAACAAACCCGGTACGGCTTGAAAGCCCACCTTTAAAGCCGGTTGTCATCGACAGCGGCTGTCCACGCTCCAGCGTTTTATAGGAAGGGTAAAAATTCGCTTTCTCAAAACGTTGCCCCGTCGCAGCGATAGTGATGACCGTCTGGTATTGACCCTCGGCGGCCAGCAGAGCCCCCAAATCAGTTTCACGCAGGTCGGGTTCGACGGCATTCATCGCATCAAGCATACAATTCGAGGCCAGATTGGCACCATATTCATAGTGCGCAATTTCATTTTCGTTATTTGTAATTCGTGCACCCCGATCGCCACGAATGAAAAGATGTGCGGCATTTTCCAGCACCGCGCTTGAGGCAATAGAGTTTTTCACGGCGTCGACAATAAACCAGGGGATGTCGAAAAGGTGTTTATTATTCGCGGCTGCCGATGTAAACATCTTCCATCCGACCAAACCGATTTTGGATATCGTATCAAGACCTGTTTCGATGAAAATATCTTCAAGGGGGCGTTCGTTGTCCATCGGCTGGTTAGGCAGAGAGAAAAGGGGGCAATGTTTTAAGGTGGCTTGAATGCGGGAATAGTTCGCCATCTTGAGGTTTTCGTTCCCCAGAATCAGTGTCGCCTCACCGGTTTTTTTGACTATCAGCAAACCTTCTTCAAAGCGTGGAACAAAACCCGTCAGGTACTCGAAATTCCCCCCATGCTCTTTATCGGCATAGATGATGAGCGCGTCATATCCTTCATTCTGCATTCGTGTCAGAACCTTATTTTTGCGTTCCAGCATCGTTGCATCGTTCAACATCACGGGGGCCACATTGATAAATTTTCTAGGAGATTCAGTGGCCTGTAATTGGATAGCGTTTGAATACATCGTTTACCTCTCGATTGCGTCATCGTCAGAATCAGTCCCACTCTTTTGCCTGACGGCGTAGACGCTGTTTGTGCAGTACCGAAGGGTGGCTGAATTAACCTTTTCGCAAGCTTGCCACAAAATGACGATGAAAAGTCCCGACGGCGGCAGATTTAACACACAAAACGGTTCAACCGGAGAAAAGCTCAGATCTAAAAATGAAATTGTGGATGAGCGCTACGGAAAATCAATAAGTTAGCATCGAAATAAACCCACATTGTGTGACCTCCTGGCACGGCGCGCCTTGTCACAAAAAATGCGTGAAAATCATCACATTGGTCCCGAGGGTCTCTCATTACTATGTTGCCTGGAATCAATATTCATCTGGGATACTGCATGGAGCAGGGATAATAATGAAAGACCAACATTTCAATAAAGCATTACTGACTATATCTATTTTATTTGCCGGCCAGGCGCATGCTCTGGAATTAAAGACCTCTTATGGGTCTATTAATGCGGGTTATGCCAACTGGAATACGGGGTTTGAAAATACGCACAGGGGAGAGGTCTGGAAAGCAACTGCGGATTTTGGTGCGATATTTGATAAGGGGGAGTTCTACTCATTTTATGAAAGTAACGTATTAAATCATGCCGTTGAAGGTCGCAATCATGTGCTTTCTGCACAGACTCATATCCGGTTATTCGATTCTGATTTCAGTTTTATGGGGAAACTCTACGGTCAGTTTGAAAATACCTGGGGTGATGAACTGAATATGATGTATGGATTTGGCTATTTAGGTTGGTCCGGCCCCTCCGGTTTTTTTAAGCCCTATGTGGCATTGCATAATCTCTCAAATGATTATGTCTCCAGCAAATATGGTCAGGCCACGGGTCTGAATGGATATGTCGTCGGCTGGACAAGTGCCTGGTTTTTCGATTTATGGGGCGAAAAAATGGTGCTTTCCGACTGGAATGAATTTGAGCTGGATCGCAATGATGCTTACGCCGAACAACAACACAGTAAAAACGGCATTAATGGCGGGTTGACCTTAACATGGAAATTTTATCCCCACTTTAAAGCCAGTGCCACGTGGCGTTATTTCGATAACAAGTTAGGTTACGACGGTTTTGGCGACCAGTTGATTTATATGCTCGGTTACGATTTCTAAATAAATAACAAGGAACGATAATGAGAAAGACAACTTTAGCGGTGTTTGTCAGCGCGGTCATTGGCATGACAGGGGGAATGGGAAATACTCTGGCGGCAGAGCAGTCTGGGAATCAATTAAATAAACCTAACGTCGTGATTATTTTGGCCGATGACCTGGGTTATGGGGATTTAGGTGTATATGGGCATCCGATCGTGAAAACCCCTAATATTGATAAACTTGCGCAGGAAGGGGTGAGGTTTTCACAATATTATGCCCCAGCGCCACTCTGTTCGCCTTCGCGTGCAGGTTTATTGACCGGGCGCACACCGTTCAGAACGGGGATTCGATCCTGGATCCCGACCAATAAAAATGTCGCACTGGGCCGTAACGAAAAGACCATAGCCAGCTACCTGAAAGATCAGGGTTACGACACGGCAATGATGGGGAAATGGCACCTGAATGCTGGCGCTGACCGCCACGATCAGCCCCAGGCTGAAGATGCAGGTTTTGAACATACGCTGGTTAATGCTGCCGGTTTTGTCACCAGCGATCTGGATAAAGCGAAAGAGCGTCCTCGCAATGGCGTGGTGTACCCGAATGGTTTTTATCGGAATGGTAAAGCGCTGGGGACTGTTAACCAAATTAGCGGCGAATTTGTCAGTCAGGAAGCTATTAACTGGCTAAACGATAAAAAAGAGAATAACCCTTTCTTTATGTATGTGGCTTTCACAGAGGTACATACACCGCTCGCTTCGCCGAAGAAATATCTTGAGCTCTATAAAAACTATATGAGTGAGTATGAAAAAAAACATCCCGATATGTTTTACGCCGACTGGGCTGATAAGCCTTATCGCGGACCGGGAGAATACTATGCCAATATCAGTTATATGGATGAACAGGTTGGTAAAGTCCTCGCCAAAATAAAATCAATGGGGCAGGAGGACAACACGATTGTTATCTTTACCAGCGACAACGGCCCTGTGACGCGTGAAGCGCGTAAATGGTATGAACTCAATATGGCGGGTGAAACGGATGGCTTACGTGGCCGCAAAGATAATTTGTGGGAGGGCGGAATACGCGTGCCCGCCATCATTAAATATGGTCACCATTTGCAAGCCGGTACGGTAACAGACACGCCTGTGAGCGGCCTGGATATATTGCCGACAATTGCGGAGCTGACTCATTTTAATTTGCCGACCGACCGTATTATTGATGGAGAATCGATTGTCCCTGTTCTTGAGGGACAAACGATGAATCGTCAGCAACCCTTGTTATTCGCGATTGATATGCCTTTCCAGGATGATCCGACGGATATGTGGGCAATTCGCGACGGCGACTGGAAGATGATTTTTGATCGTAATAGCAAACCTAAATATCTCTATAACCTTAAGCTGGACCGCGGCGAGACAATGAATCAGCTCGGCAAACAACCCGTGCTGGAGCAAAAAATGGTGGCTGCGTTAGAACGCTATCAGTCCAGTATTGAAAATGATTCACTCATGAAAGCCAGGGGCGATAAACCTACACCGGTAGACTGGAACTAAAGGATTTTCATGGCCTTGCGATTAATTTTACAAGGCCATAATACGAAGGAGTTAAAATGAAAAGTTGCCATGTCATGGTCAAACCTACCGGTGCAATATGCAATCTTGCCTGCGATTACTGTTTTTATCTTGAAAAGGCACAGCTCTATCCAGAACGTAAAACGCGCAGCATGGACGATGCAACACTGACACAATTTATTCACCAGCATATTGCTGCGCAGGAAACGGATGAGGTTATTTTCGCCTGGCAGGGCGGTGAACCCACGCTGGCAGGTTTAGCGTTTTACCAGCGCGCCGTAACCTTGCAAAAACAATTCTCGCAGGGTAAGACGATCCTGAACACCTTTCAGACCAACGGGATCCTTCTCAATGACGATTGGTGTCATTTCTTCCATCAGCACAATTTTCTGATTGGTATTTCAATAGACGGTGATGCGCTTCTGCATGACGCTTTTCGTAAAACTGTTTCAGGAAAACCAACCCATCAGCGCGTTGTAGAGGCGGTCGAATTACTCAAGAAATACAAGGTGCAGTTTAATACACTGACGGTAGTCAATGCCCTGAACAGCCAATATCCCGTCCGGGTGTATGAATATCTAAAAAGTTTAGGCAGTCATCATATGCAGTTTATTCCCCTGCTGGAAACCACAGCCGAAGGAATAGATGAACGCAGCGTGACGCCGTCAAGTTTTGGCATTTTTTTAAAAACGATATTTTATCACTGGATACGTCGTGATATTGGGGTCATAGAAATTCCTTTTTTTGAACACACGTTTGCCGCATGGTGTGGTTTACCGGCACTGACGTGCGTGTTTTCACCGACGTGCGGCAACGCTTTTGCCCTTGAACAAAATGGTGATCTCTATCAATGTGACCATTTCGTAAATAAAGCAAATTTATTGGGTAATATACAGCACAGCACCATTGGCGAAATGCTGGACAGCGATGCCAACCGGCTATTCGGGCAAAACAAGCAACCGGTGGCACCAGAATGTATTAACTGCGACATCAAATTCGCGTGCCACGGGGGATGTCCAAAAGATCGTATATCTCATTCTTCACGGGGTGTCGCTGAACTCAATTATTTTTGTAGCAGTTACCAGACCTTTTTCAGATATACCGAGCCTTATATGCTGATGATGAAGTCTCTTCTCAACGAAGGATATTCGCCGTCAGATATTCGTCATACATTGTGTGAATAGAGAATAAATTTCATGAATCAATGGGAACATGTCAATTGTTGCAAAAATGTAGCGTGTTCCTTTTTTGGTATGGCTAATCATGTGCCCTATAAATTCATCGGACAAAATGGATTATGTCCGGAATGCGGTGATATTTTTCCGATTATCTCAACATCAGCACTCAGCGCTTTTAATCAACAAAGTAATAAATCCTATCCAGAGATATTAGTGTATTGCCCGACATGCGGGCAGGGTGATGCGTTAATTCGTCACGGGCGCGGACCTGCTGGCGCGCAACGCTGGCGTTGTAGCACCTGTAATATCTCTTTTACGGATGAATCTACCTCCATTAAGGATAATCCAGGGGTTCAGCCCCTCACAGAGTGCATTGCCGCTGGGGGAGATTTCAAGCTATTAGGCGAGAAAAACCAAACATTAAGTCGCGTTTTTACGCATCTGGCATTTTCAGCCAGATTTGAACAAGTTCATTTGCCGACAGTTACGCTGAGCGGGGAATATTCGACCATCACTTTTACGGTAGAATTTAATGGCAGTCACAATAACCTCTACGTTATTGCCACGGCTGACAATAAAACAGGTCGCGTGATCGCGGTTTCAACCAACTACGTGGCGCTTAAGAACGGGATTTCCCCCGACTGGTGGTATCCGTCAATGCCTGCCGAAAGCGGTTTCTCACCCATTCTGGTAAGAAAAGTCTTTGATAAGGATAGAGTCATTAGTCGACGACCCTTTTTGTTTGATATTGCGTATGGTCCTGCCAATGTTCGAGCTAACGACCCAGGCACAATTGTCAAACCGGTGCTTGCCGCTTATCGCCATTTTGCACTGGTACATGCATTAACCCATCATCGTTTGCTCTCGGTTCATCACTGGCTTGAGCATGAATGCTTTATTTACGGGGCATGCTTAATGGCCAACCGAAGAGATATTGCGCAGCAGCGCTGCAATATTAGTTTTGTCTACGAGGAGGGATCCTTAGATACAAAACAACGCCTGCGCAGTGAGACGGTGAGGTCGGATATTGTCTGGCGTGATACCTGGAATTGTTATTCGCAGAAAAATTACAATCTCGCTGTTTGTCATCTCACCGGGAAAATTAATCGGTCGTCATTCCGTCAGGCAACACTCAAACCCGCACGTGCGTTTCAGGACTATCTTTTCAGCCATCCTATTTGGCCTCAGTTAACCCGGCTCGCACCGCGTAATGTCGTGCATCTGCTGGAATATCTGGCGGCAGAATATAATCGGGGACGGTGAAAAAAATCTCAGACCCGGTTAATACGTCCATCTCCATAAATCATATATTAATAAGGAAATAAATTATGACGCTCTCTTATATCAATGCAGCGCCTGCTCCCCGTCCGTCGATTGCTCAGGGCATTAATCCTGACGATCCTATTGTGGTGAGCCATAACCAGATTTATAGCGCTTTAATGGAACAGGTGACGACTTCGCACACTCAGGATAATGCCCTGGTTTTTTTGGATCCCTTTACGACCTCACCGTTAAGTTTTTATATTGGCATATGGTCTGACGCCAGCGATACGGCAACGATTAGCGTATCTGACGTTAATGGTAACTTTCCCGTTATGACGTTTACTCAGCCCGTTGTAGCTGGCGCAAATTTAATTCCCGCCGCCGGATTACTGCCGGGCATTCAAAATAAGGTCACGGTGGTATCCGCGTCTGGCTCAACGCTTTTACCGTTAATTGAAACGGCCCCTTTGCCGCCCACCGATGCCGACGTCAGCGACCCCACCGATCCCGCCAACTATAATTTATTCCCGCAGATTACGGTTAATTCGCTGGCCGCCGATGAATCACTCCTGGCCGACGGCCTCTATTTTATCTCGTATTTTGATCGTAATAATCTTGCGCTGGATAACAAAGGCAATGTGCGCTGGTATACGGTGAAATCGATGCCGTCGAATAATTTACTGCGCCTGGCGAATGGGCATTTCGTCTCTTCCGCCGTTGCCCAGAGCGGTTATCTGAAGATGTATGAATTCGACATGGTGGGTCGCGTTCACGCTATGTACGATCTTGATAATGCCTTTCATCACTCGTTGTATCAGCAGTCTTCCGCATACGCCTATAAGGGCGTGAACAACTGTTTGGTTGCTGCGTCGGAATATATGCCGGGTACGCGGCCAGACGGCGGATTAAGCATTGAGGATGGCGTATCAATCATCAGTCTCGAAACCGGCGAGGAGATTGATTACTACGATATGGTGCAGGTTTTGGGGTTGAGTCGCGCAGAACGGCCATCCAACCCACCGGACACGGCCGGTGGCACGCTTGACTGGCTGCACATTAATCAGGCGTATATTAACGAAACGAATAATATGTTGATCACCTCTGGTCGGAATCAGAGTGTCGTTTTTGGCCTGAAAGTGGGGACCTACGACCTGAGCTTCATCATGGGAACTCACAGCGACTGGCCTGATGAGCTGAGTCGTTATCTTCTGACGCCGTTGAGAGCCGACGGCACGCCATACGACCTTACCGATCCTCAACAGGCGCAAGAAGCGGATGCTGTGTTCTGGAACTGGGGCCAACACAACGTGCTGGAAATCCCCAATGCGACACCGGGCATCATTGATATTTCGCTGTTCAATAACAGCAATTATCGCTCGCGGTCTGACGCCAACAGCGTGTTGCCACAGGACAATGAGAGCCGAATTGGCCACTACCGCATTAATCTGAATACTATGACGGTACAGATGCTGGCTGAGTACGCCTCTGGCCCAGAAGGTTACAGCAGCCTGTGTGGTTGTAAGCAGGAAATGGCTAACGGGAACATTGTTGTCAGCTACGGCGGTGCGCTGTTCGACAGCAACGGACTGCCGTTAACCTGCGATCCGGGTTATAGCGATTTGGCTTTTGAATCTGGAAATGGTGACGTGGAAGGGCGGCTGCCGCTTCGTGAAATGAATGCCGACGGCGTGGTACTGCAAGATTTCACGATCGGTTCTGGCCTGTACCGGAACATTAACAACACCCCAGCGGGCAATGTGGGCATCTATCGCTATAACATCACGTGCTTCCGCATGTATAAACTGCCGCTGTTTGGCTAATACCCTGACGTGCTGTTATTGACCGCAATAATGGAAAAGGGGAGCATCGCTCCCCTGTTTGACTACAGGCTCCCCGTACCGCCATCGACCAGCAGGTCTGTGCCCACCGTATAACTCGATTCATCGGATGCCAGATACAGCGCGGCCTTTGCCAGCTCGCCAGGTGTCCCCATTCGACCCAGCGGAACCAGATTGATGATCTCAGCCTTCATGGCTTTTTGCGCATCCTCATCCAGCCCAAGCTTGTTCATCGCCGGCGTTTCAACCGGACCAGGGCTTAAGCCGTTGACGCGAATTCCGCGCGGTAACAGTTCCGCAGACAGCGTGCGAGCAAGTGACAATAAACCGGCTTTGCTTGCCGCATAAACGCTACTGGCAGGCAGCCCGATTCGCGCACTGACGGACCCGCAAAGGATAACGGATGAAGGATTATTCAACAGCGGGAGCAGCGCCTGAATCAAAAAGAACGGGCCTTTAAGGTTGATGCCCATCAGGCGATCCCAGGCCTCCTCACGCCACTCTTCGATGCGTCCGTGCGTCACATCTCCGGCGTTAATAAATACCGCATCCAGCCGTGGCCAGCGTGTGGCTATCGTTTCTGCCAGCTGCTTTTGCGCCGAAATGTCACCGGCATCAGCAGGGATCACCCAGGCGCTATCACCCAAAATTCGCTTCGCCTCGGCGAGGGTTTCCGGGTTACGTCCTGTTACCGCAACGTGTGCGCCCTCGGCGATGAACTCCTGCGCTGTCGCCAGCCCGATACCGGTGGTACCACCGGTAATCAGGGTATATTTACCTGCTAAACGACTCATGCTGTTCTCCTGAAATGTCACTGGAGAAAGCACTATAGAAACGTTAGTATCCAAAAGAAACCAGGTACCATTTGGATACTAACGAGGCGAACGGTGTGCTATGGCGGAAACACGCGAACTATGCTGTGAAAAAAAATATGCGACCGAATCCTGCCCGATGACGCAGTTCGTCAGCCTGATCTCAGGAAAATGGGCGATCCCGATTATTTACCGACTGATTATGCTCAACACACCCGTGCGATTTGGCGAGCTGCTGCGCGCGGCAGCTCCGATCACGCAAAAAGAGCTGACCAAACAGCTGCGTTTATTTGAACAGCGCGGGCTGGTATCACGCACGATTTTCCCCGAAATTCCGCCGCGTGTGGAATATCAAATCACGCCGCTGGGGCTCACGCTTCAAGGCGCACTTTCGCCGCTGGCCGCGTGGATGCAGGAATACGGCGGCCAGCTGGAGCGCTAATTAGCGTTTGAAATAACGTGGTGCAGGTTCGCCGGTACGGGCACTGCTAAACAGTTCCAGGCGAGCCTGTTCATAACGTTCCCAGAGCTGCACATCATGCAGAGGCGGGATCGTTATCCGCTCGCCCTGATCCAACCCGGCAAGGGCCGCATCGACCATATTGTCCGTCGTCATGACCGAACCTTCCGGCAGATCGTTCATTGACACACCGGAAATTTCCCAGATCTCCGTCGCGGTGGCTGCGGGTAACACGGCCTGAATGCGGATCGCGCTTTCGGCAAACTCTTCCTGCAAACCGCGGGTGAAATTCAGAACCCAGGCTTTCGTGGCGCTATAAAGCGCGCTGCCCGCTCGGGCGTGCAGAGACAACACCGACGCAATGTTAACGATCGTACCGCGATTGTTTTGTGCCAGGCGCGGCAAAATGGCGTAAGTCAGACGCATCAGCGCGGTGGTGTTGAGCGTGTTGATCGTCTGATGTTGTGCAATGTCGCCTGCCAGGAACGGGGCCATCTGCGCAGTTCCTGCGTTGTTGATGAGCGTGTCGATCGCCACGTTGTTTTTAAGGACTTCTTCTACCGCGCGGATGCCTGCGTCTTCGGTCAGATCCGCGGCCAGAATTTCGACCGAAACGCGATAGCGATCGCGCAGCTGGGCTGCCAGCGTCTGTAGCCGTGATTCACGGCGGGCGACCAACACTAAATCATAGCCGCGAGCGGCAAGACGATCGGCGTAAACGGCGCCAATCCCGGATGAAGCGCCTGTAATCAATGCGGTTGCGTGTTCGGTCGTCATGATGTGTAGCCTCAAAGCAAAGGGGGTTAATTGGTTTTAATATGAAACCAAATAAACTTTGTGCTAAATGGTTTTATTATGCAACCAATTTGTGCGCGATATTTTGCTTCTGCATTTCGAGGTTAAACTAACGCTTTGAAAGTATGCGATTAAGGCCGTTTCGGCACAACATCTTCGGGGGACAGTTCACGCCCATCGTGTGATACGAGCGTCAGCCTGCGCAGCGGTTTGCGATTTTGCGCATCCACCAGAACGCTGCCAAACTCATTGTCAGCAAACAGGAAATCATTTCCCCATTGCGACAGCGCAACCAGCACGGTTTGCAGAGCGCGGCCTTTTTCAGTCAGGACATATTCCTGCCAGGCGCTGCCGTCGGAGGCGGGTTGCAGAACGAGGATCCCTTCTTCAACCAGCTTTTTGAGACGGGAGGCGAGCATATTTTTGGCAATCCCGAGGCTTTTCTGGAATTCGCCGAAGCGTTTAAGACCGCGCAAGGCGTCGCGGACAATCAGTAACGACCACCAGTCGCCGATGATGTCCAGCGAGCGTGCGACGGGGCAGGTGCTTTCTTCAAGACGGGTGCGTTTCACGGTGGCTCCTTAATTTATAGTTTTATTATAAAACCATTTTACGCTGCCGTAAAAAGAGTTATCTATCAGTTTGAGAAATGGTTCCCGGAAATATGTCATAAATCTGTCACACTCAATTCGACCATAACAAGACGTGAGGAAGTAGGGATGAGAAAAGCACTACTGGCAATCGCAGTGGCAGGATCGGTGATGATGACTTCTGGTGTACAGGCGCAAGCTGCCCCGGAAGGCTATCAGCTACAGCAGGTCTTGATCATGAGCCGCCACAATCTGCGCGCACCGCTGGCCAATAACGGCAGCGTTCTTGAACAGTCAACGCCCAACAAATGGCCGGAATGGGAAGTGCCGGGCGGACAGCTAACCACCAAGGGCGGCGTGCTTGAAGTGTATATGGGCCATTACATGCGTGAATGGCTCGCAGAGCAGGGAATGGTGACATCGGGAGAATGTCCACCGGCCAACGCGGTGTATACCTATGCCAACAGCCTGCAACGCACCGTTGCTACTGCGCAATTCTTTATCACCGGCGCGTTCCCTGGCTGTGATGTCCCGGTCCATCATCAGGACAAAATGGGCACCATGGACCCGACCTTTAACCCGGTAATTACCGATAACTCACCTGAATTCCGTGAGAAAGCGTTAAAAGCGATGGAGGCAGAGCGTCAGGGCATGAAGCTTGATGAAAGCTACAAGCTGCTGGAGAAGATGACGAATTATGCCGATTCTCCGTCCTGCAAAGAGAAAAAAGTCTGCTCTCTGACTGAAGCGAAAGACACCTTTAGCGCCGAGTATGAAAAAGAGCCGGGTGTATCTGGCCCGCTGAAAGTCGGCAATTCGCTGGTGGATGCTTTTACCCTGCAATATTACGAAGGATTCCCGCTGGACCAGGTGGCCTGGGGAGAAATCAAAACCGATCAGCAGTGGCGCGTGTTGTCACAGCTGAAAAATGGCTATCAGGATTCGTTGTTCACCTCCACTGAGGTGGCGCGTAACGTCGCTAAACCGCTGGTAAAATACATCGATAACGCCCTGGTGACCGATCAGGCAAAAGCCCCCAAAATTACCGTGCTGGTCGGGCATGATTCGAATATCGCTTCGCTGCTTACCGCGCTGGACTTCAAACCGTATCAACTTCACGACCAGCACGAGCGCACGCCGATTGGCGGGAAAATTGTCTTCCAGCGCTGGCATGACAAGAACGCGAATCGCGAACTGATGAAAATTGAGTATGTGTATCAAAGCTCGGAGCAGTTACGTAACGCCGATGTGCTGTCCCTGAAATCACCGGCTCAGCGCGTGACGCTTGAGCTGAAAGGGTGCCCAATCGATGCCAATGGCTTCTGTCCAATTGATCAATTTAATACGCTGATGAACGACGCGGCAAAATAAGAGGTAAACCCCCCGTCCAGGCGGGGGGAACGATCAGACGTTTTTACGTTCGATGGTTTGCTCGCCCCAGAACAGCGAGTCTTTGTCAGTTTTTTCGAAGGCGCGCACCAGCACTTCATCGTTACCTTCTTCCCAAATTTTCTCCGCCAGCTTTTCGTCGTATTCCGCAACTTCAAAGATGGCCTCAGCAATTTCTGGAGAGGTATTCCGTAGACTTGCCCACTCACCGACGTGATGAGCTTTAGATTGTTGAGTTGGCATGCATGTCCTCCTGTTGGGGTTAACCGTTCAGTTTTTTGGCGAGACCCGCGACGTGTTCACCCTGGAAACGCGCAATAGCCAGCTCTTCCTGGCTTGGCTGACGCGAACCGTCACCGCCGGCAATCGTCGTGGCGCCGTAAGGCGTGCCGCCGCGAACCGCTGAAACATCAAACAACTCCTGCGCCCCATAGCCAATCGGCACAATCACCATGCCGTGATGCGCAAGCGTCGTCCAGGTTGAAGTGATGGTCTGTTCCTGACCGCCACCGGTTCCGGTTGAGCTAAATACGCTGGCGAGTTTGCCGTACAGCGCGCCCGAGGCCCACAGGCCGCCGGTTTGATCGAGGAACGTGCGCATTTGCCCGGACATATTGCCGAAACGTGTTGGCGTACCAAAAATAATCGCATCATAGTCAGCCAGCTCTTGCGGCGTCGCTTGCGGCGCATTCTGCGTTTTACCGCCGGCTTTCAGGAACGCTTCTGCATTCATGGTTTCCGGAACGCGCTTAATCACCACCTCAACGCCATCAACTTTATTCGCACCTTCCGCAATGGCGTGAGCCATGGTTTCGATGTGTCCGTACATGGAATAATAGAGCACCAGAACTTTAGCCATCTTGCACTACTCCTCGTTTAGGGTTGCGTACAGCGAATCGCTGCGTTCACTTAAAGATATGACGTCACGGGCAGACTGCAAATCTGAAAGCCATTTCTTTGATTTATAACAATATATTTAAGATTTTTCTTTGTAGCAAAATGAAACATTTTTGCGGGATCGTCTTTTATGAATGATAAGAGAAGCTTATGGATGTTGCCCCTGAAATCTCACCCGTATGGTTGATATCATGTTGCAGAATATTACCGTTCACTGGCTGGCTCGGTGCATTCCACTAAGCTTACCTTCACGCGGCGCAGACAGCAGAGAAGGTGCTCGCCTGACGTCGCCAGGTGAAAGAATTCTCTTTTACTGAATGCAGTATGATGTCTAATGTTTACACTCTGGAGGTTAGAGATGGCAAACCATCGTGGTGGGTCAGGTAATTTCGCCGAAGACCGTGACAGAGCATCAGAAGCAGGTCGTAAAGGTGGCCAGCAGAGCGGGGGGAACTTCAAAAACGATCCTCAACGCGCATCCGAAGCTGGCAAAAAAGGGGGTAAAAACAGCCATGGGAGTAACAAAAGTTAGCACGTTATCTCCTCATTTCAGCGTCCGATAACCTGAAATCTCCCCCTGCCGCCGGGTCTCCCGGCGGTTTTTTTTATTGCCGCAACGTTGAACAAAAATCCAAGGGAACGCACACTACAGGATTAATTCTTGCCATTACTCCTTGCTGCTGGTGCCTGATGTCCCTCTCTCGTTACGCCTTTTCTATCAAACCTCAGGAAGCGATCCTGATTTTAATCACCATGTTCTGGGGTGGCACTTTCCTCGCGGTGCAGTATGCGGTAACGCTGAGTGACCCGTTTTTCTTTGTCGGTCTGCGGTTTGCGACGGCAGCCATTGCGGTCGCGCTGATCTCGCTGAAAACCTTGCGCGGGCTGACGTTAATCGAGCTAAAAGCCGGTGTGGTGATCGGTATTTCGATTGCGATGGGTTACAGCCTGCAAACCTGGGGCCTCCAGACCATCCCCAGCAGTAAATCGGCATTCATCACCGCGATGTATGTTCCGCTGGTTCCGTTGTTGCAGTGGTTATGTCTGGGCAGAATGCCTGGGCTGATGTCCTGTATCGGTATTGTGCTGGCGTTTATTGGGCTGATCCTGCTCGCCGGACCGGGCGACAGCCTGCTGGTGATGGGGCCAGGCGAAATCATTACCCTGATTGGCGCGGTGGCGATTGCGGCGGAAATCATTCTGATCAGCGCCTGGGCTGGCAAGGTGGACGTCAAGCGCGTCACGGTCGTGCAACTGGCGACGGCGTCGCTGGTGGCGTTTATCGCGATGGTGCCGGCAGGGGAATCTGTCCCGTCGATGTCGCCGGGGTTAATTATTGTCGCGCTGGGGCTGGGCATTTTCAGCGCGATTATTCAGGTCACGATGAACTGGGCACAGCGAAGCGTATCGCCCACGCGCGCGACGGTTATCTATACTGGCGAACCGGTATGGGCAGGGATTTTTGGCCGTCTTGCCGGCGAACGCCTGCCGCTGCTGGCGCTGCTCGGTGCGGCTTTTATTATCCTGGGCGTGCTGGTCAGTGAGTTAAAGCTGAAAAGAAAGAAAAGGGCGCTGGCGGAAGCCGACAGCGCCACTGCTAATCAAGAATCCTGATGAACTGCGTCTGTCTGCGGTACGACTGCCTTTCGGCGACTCAACAACGCATTTAGCAGGATTGCGCCGAAGGTGGCCGTGCCGATCCCACCCAGCGTGAAGCCGCCGAGGGTGAGCGCGAAATCACCCGCGCCCAGAACCAGCGTGACGGCGACCATAATCAAATTGCCGTTCTGGCTGAGATCGACATGATGCTGTACCCATATACGCGCTCCGGCAACGGCAATCAGGCCAAACACCACAATCGATGCGCCGCCGATGACCGGGGCGGGAATGGTGTGGATCAGCGCGCCGAATTTTGGCGAGAAGCCGAGCAGGAGCGCTATCACCGCCGCTGCGACAAACACCAGCGTAGAGTAAACCTTGGTCACGGCCATCACGCCGATGTTCTCCGCGTAGGTCGTCACACCGCTGCCGCCGACCGAGCCTGAAAGCAGGGTGGCCAGCCCGTCGCCGACGAACGCGCGGCCCATGTACGGGTCCATATTGCGTCCGGTCATCCCTGCGACTGCCTTCAGGTGGCCTAAATTTTCCGCGACCAGAATCACTGCTACCGGGGCGATGAGCATCATCGCCTGCCCGTTAAAGGTCGGTGAAGTGAAATGCGGCAGGCCAAACCAGGCGGCGTTTTGCATCAGCGTAAAATCCACCGGCGTTCCTACGGCAAATATGCTGGTCACTAACGCATAGACCAGACAGGCCACGATCAGCCCTACCAGAATCAGCAAACGCTGGATCATTCCGCGCGTAAAGACGGCGACCAGCCCGATGCAGAGCACCGTCATCACCGCCATCCAGCTGTCGAACGATGAACCCGAAACGCCTTTCACCGCAATCGGAGCGAGGTTCAGACCAATCGCCATCACCACCGCGCCCGTCACCACCGGCGGCATTAACCGTTCTATCCAGCGGGTACCGGCCTTCATCACCACCAGCCCGATAAGGGTATAAATCAACCCACAGGCGATAATTCCCCCGAGCGCCACGCTAATATTGGGGTTGATGCCCTGGCCGCTAAAGCCCGTTGCGGCAATCACCACTCCCACAAAGGCGGCGCTGGACCCCAGATAGCTCGGCACCCGCCCGCCGGTTATCAGGAAGAACAGCAGCGTGCCGACGCCCGACATCAGAATCGACAGGTTAGGATCCAGCCCCATCAAAATGGGCATCAGCACGGTCGCGCCAAACATGGCGACCGCGTGCTGCACCCCCATGACGGCGGTTTGGGCGAAGGGAAGCCGTTCATCCGGCGCGACCACGCCGTGTTCAGTAGAGGTCGATTTCAACTGCCAGTGGGGAAAACCGAACATTGCCATGAGCTATCTCCTTAAGGAGGGTTAACAGGCGGGTCGCAAAAGCGCGTGGTAGCCGCGATCAAACCACACCAGGCCTTGCGGCGCAGGGTGGCGGGTAATGGATTCGATGGTGCAAAAAAGAATATCGTGCGTACCGACGCTCACCACCTGGCTGATGCGGCAGTCGAACGAGGCCAGCGCATCTTCCAGTTTCGGACAGCCTGTTTCGCCAGTTTGCCAGCGTGCGGCCGCGAAACGGTCGGCCATCGGCGTTTTGCCGCCAAACAGAGTGGAAAGCGGCTCTTGTCCGGCGTTAAGCGTGTTCACGCACAGGGTGCGGTTTTCAGTAAACGTCGGCCAGACGGAGGCCCCACGGTTCAAACACACCAGCAGAGTTGGGGGCGAATCGGTCACGCTGCACACGGCGCTGGCGGTAAAACCGGCCTGCCCGGCAGGCCCGTCGGTGGTAATGATATTGACCGCTGCGCCCACGCAGGCCATCGCATCGCGAAAGGTTTGTACGTCCAGAGTGCTCATGTTCGCTCCTTATACCAGCCCGCAGGCGTCTTCAAAGCACAGCCGCGGCAGGCGGCCATACAGTTTGCTGACGTCGCCGTAGCCAATGTTGATCAACAGATTGCTTTTCAGCGTGGTGCCCATGAAAAAGGCCTCGTCCAGTTTTTGCCGATCGAAGCCGGACATTGGGCCGGTATCCAGCCCCAGCGCCCGACAGGCAAAAATCAGATACGCCGCCTGCATGGCGCTGTTGCGAAAGGCGGTCTCTTCGGCAAGCGCCGGGCTTGAGGTAAACCAGCTGCGCGCATCGCCGTGCGGGAACAGCTCCGGCAGACGCTCGTAAAACTCACTGTCCCAGGCAATGATGGCGGTGACAGGTGCCGCCAGCGTTTTCTCCAGGTTGCCGCTTGAGAGCGACGAACGCAGCTTCTCTTTGCCCTCGGGCGTGCGGACAAACACTATCCGGGCGGGGGAACAGTTGGCGGAGGTGGGACCCCACTTCATCAGGTCGTAAATCTCGCGCAGCGTCTCGTCAGTAACGGGTGTTTCTTGCCAGCCGTTGTGCGTTCTGGCTTCGGTAAACAGCGTTTTGATTGCCGTCGGGGTGATGGCTTCGCTCATCGTGACTCCTTAAAAACCGGTTCTGGGTTGTGCATCAGGCTGGCCAGCCCGTTGAGTAACAGCGTGTTAAACGTATCGGGGTCGGTGACGTTGCAGGCGTGTCCGCCCTGACGCATGACTGTCTTATGGCTGCCGGGTAAGGCGGCGTGGAGCTCAGATGAGCAGACGGCGGGCACCAGCAGATCGTCAGCGGAGCAGATAATCTGCACCGGACACCGGACGTGCTTCGCCTGAGCACGAAAATCCGCTTGCTTCAGGGCCTGCAGCCTGCGCTGGAGATTGTTGATGCCCTGAAAATGCGCCAGCGCCAGCGCCTCTTCGGCCTCCATGCGCGGGGCGCGCGCCGCCATCCAGTCTGCCGGATAAAGAAACAGCGGCTGGGCTTCGACCCAGGCCTGCGCGCCACCTGCATGGAGCAGGCGTTCGCGTATCTGGAAACAGCGCCGGGTATGGGCGTTTAGCGACAGCCAGCCGTTTACGCACACCAGCGCGCGAACGGCGCCGGGATGCTCAATAGCCAGCTGCAATCCGACCAATGCCCCCAGCGCGTGACCGATCACGGCGAATCGCGGGAGACCCGCGTCAGTCAGAGCCTGATACAGCTCGTCGGCCATATTTCCCAACGTGTATCCGTGGGGGAGCTCCCCGGCGTTATTGCCGGTGCCGCGCTGGTCGTAACACACCACCTGATATTCTTGCTCCAGCGCGGCGAGCTGTGGCAACCAGTAGCTGCCGCTTCCCCCCAATCCGGCAATCAGCACCACCACGGGCGCGTCGGCGAAGGGGGGCGGCGAAACGGATATTTTCATGGCAGCCTCACTTGGCGATGTGTGCAACGCTGGCGATTTCAACCAACGCCTCTGGCTTCACCAGCCCGCACTGGATGCAAAATCGCGCCGGTTTTTCGCCGGGGAAAAACTCCGCGTAGATTTCATTAATCGCGGCGTAGTTTTTCCAGTCGGTGATAAAGATGCTGTTGAAGGTCACGTCCTCCATCGTGCCACCCGCCGTCTCGATAACGCGCCTGATAGTCTCGAGCACGTGGCGGGTTTGCGCCTTTGGGTCATTCGGATAGACCACATTGTTAAACTCATCGAACGGCAGTGTGCCGGACACGTACACCACGCCGTCGGCAAGGGTGCCCGGCACAAACGGAGCGATGGGCGTGCTGGTGCCAGCGGGAATAATCACGGATTTCGGCATAGTGTTGCTCCTCAGGCGATGCGGGCTAACGACGGTGGCGAGACGGCATCGCAAAAATCGGCGACAGTGCTGACCCAGCCAAAGAAGGTTTCGATATTGAATAGCGCGGCTTTCTGCGCAAACTCCGGCCCGGCCTGATGCGTTGCGTCCTCCAGCACCACGCCAAAATATTCAAGGAAAAAGCCGTCGCGCAGCGTGGATTCCACGCAGACGTTAGTGGCGATCCCGGTAAAAATCAGATGACGAATGCCGCGGCTGCGCAGCAGGCTATCGAGCGGTGTGTTGAAAAAGCCGCTGTAGCGCGGTTTGGGTAGCACGATGTCTCCCGGTTCCGGGACAAGTTCGTCCACCAGTTGGTAATCCCAGCCGCCTTTTGCCAGCAGGGTGCCCTGCAGTTCCGGGCAGTTGCGCATGGTTTTCAACGCATTTGATTTATGAAAATTGGGCGATCCGGGGCCGCCCGCTTCGACGTACTGGTCGTCCCAGCCGTTCTGAAACCAGACGATCAGGATGCCTGCGGCGCGTGCGGCGGCAACGGCGGTTTTGATGTTCGCAATCACCGGTTGGGTGGCCGAAACGTCAAAGCCTGCCAGATCCAGATAACCGCCCTGGCTGGCATAGGCGTTTTGCATATCGACCACAATCAGCGCGCTGTGGTGCGGCGCAAAGGTAATGGCTTCCGGACGTGCGGGTAACGTTGTCATCACGCCACCTCCCGGGTCACGGCGGGAATGTGCGAACGGCATTGCATCAGCGGCTGAATGCGCTCGCCGAAGGTCTCGACGCCTGTCAGGAAATCATCAAAGGTCAGCAGTACGCCTTCGGCACCCGGCACGCTGGCAACCTCATCGAGCATTTTCGCCACGCTGGCATAAGACCCGACCAGCGTACCCATATTGATGTTGACGGCGGACGTTGGGTCAGCCATCTGGCGCACGTTGGTGTCTGCGCCGGAGCGGGTATCTTTTTGGCTCTGTTCAGTCAGCCAGCTCAGGGCGTCTTCGTCGGCCCCGGCCTTGTAGTGCTCCCATTTGGCGCGTGCGGCCTCGTCGGTTTCATCGGCGATGACCATAAACAGGACGTACGATCCCACGTCGCGACCGGTTTTTTCTGCAGCGTCTTTCATGCGTGCGGCGGTGGGGGTGAAGGCTGCTGGCGTGTTGACGCCTTTGCCGAAGCAGAAATTAAAGTCAGCGTGCTGGGCGGAAAACGCCATCCCCGCGTCGCTCTGTCCGGCGCAAATCACCTTCATAGGCGTTGATGGCTGCGGGCTGACGCGACAGTCGTTCATGGTGAAGTAGTCGCCCTTGAAGTCGCTTTTACCCGTGCCCCACAGATCGCGCAGGACCTGTACGTACTCGGTGAGGTAATCGTAGCGGCGCGAGAAATATTCATCACCCGGCCAGATCCCCATCTGGTCATACTCAGGCTTCTGCCAGCCGGTGACCAGGTTGACGCCAAAACGACCGCCGGAGATGGAATCAATTGTAGAAGCCATGCGCGCGACAATCGCCGGGGGCAGGGTGAGCGTGGCGGCGGTAGCGTAAATCTGGATACGTGAGGTGACCGCCGCAAGGCCTGCCATCAGGGTGAAGGATTCCAGATTGTGATCCCAGAACTCAGTTTTGCCGCCAAAGCCGCGCAGCTTGATCATCGAGAGCGCAAAGTCGAAATGATAGTGCTCGGCTTTCTGTACGATGGCTTTGTTCAGCTCAAAGGTCGGCATGTACTGCGGAGCCGTCGTGGAGATCAACCAGCCGTTGTTGCCAATGGGGACGAATACGCCAATTTTCATCACGAACCTCTCTACATCTCAATGTGGGTGAAAGTCAGACGTGGCGCTGCATCCTGCATTTCCTGTTCAGCCTCGTGAGAAAGATTTTGCAAAGGTGATGCCAATTTTTAAATTGTCAGTGTTATTAATGTGTTAACTGTTGGTTGATGAATTGAGCGCTAAAAAAGTGGACTGTCTGGTCAAAAGAGATGCACGCAAAACAGGCAGCTATGCGCGATGGCGGTGCAGGGACAGTGCGGAAGAGAAGGGCAACGTTCTCACGATCCCGGCCGCACTGGGATCGCACGGTAACATGTCTTTTTTGCGCACCAGCTCGTGAAATTCTTCAGACCCTCAATGACTTCATTTTCCGTTTGGGCAACGCCCCGCTCTGACACCGAATTCTTTGCAGCCCTATTCAACGCCTTGTAAGTCGTTTGTGGTCAGCGGAATAACGATGTTGCTGGACTTTTATTTCGCGCTCCCGGTTAAATACGTTTCAACCTGATATTCACAGCGTCTATTACTGAGGCTCTCTGCGGCTATTATACCTGCCGGGATAAATGATCACGGGGGAATTAAAGGGCAAGTTTACTATATGCGAGGCGGCTCGGGGAAAATGTGAATGGGGTGCGGAGTAGTATACAGTGATAGTTTGGAGTGATGCTTTAAGTGGAAGCGATACACTTAAAGCATATCTATTGTTCATGGCGTAAACGTCTTTTAATTGTGGCAACGTATAACGATAAAACGCATGATAAATAAACGTTAGGATGATTTTATTTGTGGGTTAATTGTTATTCATTCATCTTTTTCTGACTCATATAAAAATATATTCTTCATGTCGTTATTGTATTCCCGATTAAAGAAATGGTTGGCACTAAATTATCATACCGACGGCCTTTAATTTTACTCCCACGTTCCTGACGTAATAACTATTCCGATTCTCTGCGATAAACTTTCTAGCCGATAATTATTTCGCTGCTATCAGGCAAGTCAGCTAGCGGTGACGCAATTTTGTGACGAAACTCCATCAGGAAGAATAGGTCAGCCCGGGGAGACCGCTCCCCTGAATGTTCTGTTAGCGTCATAAGAGTATGCGTATTACGGATGCTTAGAAGGTAATAGCGACGGCGCGTCATTCTGTTGCCATTAACGCTGGCGCTGGGTACATCTCATCCTCGCTACAAAATCCCCTATCTTAAAATAGTAGCGGATGTTTAAATTTTAAAATCCCTCCAAAGCGAAATTATCTACTATCCTTAATGCGTGGAATACCTTTCCAGTGTGATTTTGGGCTGTCTTTTTTTAAGTTTTACAGCCTTCCTTTTTAAAATGACATCGCCCGACTCCTGAAGAGCCTTAATGTGTTTCCTGCTTCTTCAATCAGTTCCTGGTTCCGAACGCAAAGATTAATTAAGGACAACAGCTATGACTGACATTCATGAACGCTCCACAGTTAATACGACGTATCCCGATGCGCGTCTTCCCGTGCCTGCGGCGAGCAGCAGTGCCGTATCATGGGGTGCCATCTTTGCCGGCGCGGCAGCCGCGGCATCCCTCTCTTTGATTTTGCTTATATTAGGCGCCGGTTTGGGTCTTACGTCCGTTTCGCCATGGGAAAGTCGCGGGCTCGACGCTGGTACAGTGGGTATCGCTGCCATCGCCTGGTTGACGTTCACTCAAATCGTTGCGTCGGGTATGGGCGGCTATTTATCCGGACGACTCCGCACGAAATGGGTTGATACCCACACCGATGAAGTTTACTTCCGCGATACTGCACATGGGTTTTTGGCCTGGGCTGTCGCGGCGCTGGTCTCTGCTGTGCTGTTAACGAGTACGGTGGGGACCCTCGTTGGAGGCGGGGCTAAAATCGTGGGTAATGTTGCCGAGGGGGCTGCGATGACCACGGCGGCGGGTGCAGCGAGCATGGCGAATGGCTCGTCTGCCGTACCCGGTTCATCAATGAACTACTTCGTTAACTCAATGTTCAGGGAAAATAATCCCGCGACACCGGCAAATAGCGCAGCGGATGCCGCTTCGGCCACCGCAGCAGCTGCTCCTGCAACGCCCTCTGCCTCTCATCCACCCGTTTCTCCTGCACAGTTAGGCGAAGTGACCGGGATATTTGCCAATAGCATTACCACCGGCGCCTTACCTCAGGAAGATCGTCAGTATGTCGCCCGTCTGATTGCTCAAAATACCGGTATCAGCCAGCAAGAGGCTGAACAGCGGGTACAAAGCACCTATGACAAAGCTCAGGCTAAATTAAAAGAAACGAAGGAGAAAGCGCAGCAAGCTGCTGATACCGCACGCAAAACCACGAGCTATCTCATGCTCTGGACATTCATTTCTCTGCTGGCGGGTGCTTTCGTAGCCAGCCTGTGTGCGACCTTCGGTGGCCGTCAACGTGATTTATAATCCTTAATTATGCGAGAGGTTTAAAATGCGCTCATTGTTACTGTTCTTTTTAGGCGTACCCATTCCAATCATTATCCTGATTGCGCTGTTTTTCCATTAATGCTCGTGTGTAGCACCGCAGCATCTGAACCCGTCCTGTCAGGATAAATTCAAGCAAAGCAAAAATGCCCGAAAGGGCATTTTTGCTTTTTCGCATCTTCATCTTTTGGACGTTGAATTCCCGCATACTTATCTGCAAATTTTACGACGAGATGCGGGAGGTAATGCACTGCAAGAGGTCGTGAGTCAGCGGTGGTTTTGCTATGCTGATGCAAACCAACAAGGAGAGCGCAGATGACACAAGGCGCAGTGCAAACCCCCGGGAAGCGATCGCGAGCAGTCAGTGCCAAGAAACAGGCTATTTTGCGCGCGGCGCTGGACACCTTTTCGCAATACGGTATTCATGGCACCCGTCTTGAACAGGTCGCCGAGCTGTCGGGCGTATCGAAAACCAATCTGCTCTATTATTACCCCTCGAAAGAAGCGCTCTACGTGGCGGTGCTGCAACAGATTCTTGATATCTGGCTGGCACCGCTGAAGGCGTTCCGGGAAGAGTTCACGCCGCTGGTGGCGATAAAAGAGTACATCCGGCTCAAGCTGGAGGTGTCCCGCGATTACCCGCAGGCTTCTAAACTGTTTTGTATGGAGATGCTGCAAGGGGCGCCGCTCTTACAGGCGGAGCTGAGCGGGGATTTAAAGCAACTGATCGACGAAAAGTCCGCGATTATTGCGGGCTGGGTGGAGAGCGGTAAGCTGGCGGCGGTCGATCCGCATCACCTGATCTTTATGATTTGGGCCTCGACGCAGCACTATGCGGATTTTGGCAGTCAGGTCGAAGCGGTAACCGGAAAAACGCTTCAGGACGATGCGTTTTTCCAGAGCGCGGTCGATAACGTCCAGCGCATGATTATCGAAGGCATTCGCCTGCGTTAATTGGCCGGCGGCAGCGGGCAGCTCAAATCGCCTTCTTCACACTGCATCATTGAGGCAAGAAACGCTTCGCGATCGGCGGTTTTTTCCGCCAGACATTGATTCAGGATCATCGGCTGAACGCTGCCGCCCGCTGTGCCGGAGGCGGCAAAGGCGCAATCAGCATCGCGCAAGGTGATCCACGCCTGCTGGGCTTTTTTGAGCAGATCGCGCTGTGGCACGGCGGCGCGCTTCATCGCATCCTGATACGTCTGATTCAGTTTTTTATCCGCTGCCTGATACTGCTGTGCCGCGCAGATATTCATCTCGGACTGCGTGTTGGCATTGGCGCAATCATCTGCCAGCGCGCTGGCGCTAAACAGCAACGCTGCCGCGGTCATCATTACTCTTTTCATCATTTCACCCTAAAAAAAGGCCCCGTTTCCGGAGCCTTATTATCACAGCGTTACCCGATTGTCATCAGGCTGGCGTTACCGCCCGCCGCCGCGGTGTTGACGCTTAGCGAGTGCTCAACGTACAGACGCTCCAGCAGCAGATTGGTTTCGCCACGGGCAAAGCCCTGAACCGACACAATCGCACCGTCGCGTGCCGCGACCTGCTCGCACAACTCGCGCAGCTGATCGGAGTCACCATGGTAAATCACCGCGTCAAAGGCCTGGGCCATCAGGACGTCGGCCTTCGCGAAGCGAATACGACTGGAGACCTCTTTCGGCAGCTGTTTTGCCAGGTCGCGGTGCAAACCGTCCTCCGGCCACAGCACTTCACAACCCGTTGCCATGGCGGCAGCAAGCTGAACCAGCGCATCCTGTTCATTATCCGCGACGCACAGCACGCGCTCGCGCGGCATCAGCGTCCATGTGTTGCGCTCGCCGGTTGGGCCCGGCAGCAGACGCTGCGTACCGGCCTGCGCCTGCTCGCCGTACTGCTGGCATAGCGCGCGTAATTCCGGGCGTTTTTCTGCCCATTTCACCAGCGCGTCCAGCGGTTGAGAAATCAGGGCTTTGACTTGCGCATCGACCGGGCGCTCTGCATCCTGTCGCGCCAGCGTAATGCCTAATGCGTTTTCTGGACGATTCGCCAGCAGACGGTACAGATACAGCGGACCACCGGCTTTCGGACCGGTGCCGGATAACCCTTCGCCGCCAAACGGTTGCACGCCGACCACCGCGCCGACCATGTTGCGGTTGACGTACAGGTTACCGACTTTCGCACTGCCGGTGACTTGCGCAATGGTTTCGTCGATACGGGTGTGTACGCCGAGCGTTAAGCCGTAGCCGGAGGCGTTGATTTGCTCCACCAGCGCTTCAAGGTTGTTGCGGCTATAGCGCACCACGTGCAGAACCGGGCCGAAGATCTCTTTTTTCAGCTCATCGAAGCTTGAGAGTTCAATCAGCGTCGGGGCGACAAACGTCCCGCTGTTCCATTCGCGGGCGTCTTCGCTGTTTTCACGTACCGCCTGGAAGACCGGACGGCCCTTGGCGCGCATCGCCTGAATGTGCTGTTCGATATTGGCTTTGGCTTCGGCATCAATCACCGGCCCGATATCGGTTGTCAGGCGTCCTGGATTCCCCATCCGGCATTCGGCCATCGCACCGCGCAGCATTTTCAGCGTGTGATCGGCGATGTCGTCCTGCAGGCACAATACGCGCAGGGCGGAGCAACGCTGCCCGGCGCTGTCGAACGCCGAGGCCAGCACGTCCACCACCACCTGTTCGGTCAAGGCGGAAGAGTCGACGATCATGGCGTTCATCCCGCCGGTTTCGGCGATCAGAGGCGTCGGGCGACCCTGCGGATCAAGGCGCGTCGCGATGTTTCGTTGCAGCAGCGTCGCCACTTCGGTCGAGCCGGTAAACATCACCCCACGTACGCGATTATCGGACGTCAGCTTCGCACCGACGGTTTCGCCACGGCCAGGCAGAAGTTGCACTACGCCAGGCGGAACGCCTGCTTCGAGCAGGATAGTGACCCCTTGTGCGGCAATGAGCGGCGTTTGCTCGGCAGGTTTTGCCAGCACGCTGTTACCGGCGGCCAGCGCGGCCGCGATCTGTCCGGTGAAAATCGCCAGCGGGAAGTTCCACGGGCTGATACAAACAACCGGGCCGAGCGGACGGTGGGTTTCGTTATCGAAATCGTTGCGCACCTGGCCTGCGTAATAATGCAGGAAATCGACCGCCTCGCGCACTTCGGCAATGGCATTGCTGAAGGTTTTACCCGCTTCGCGCACCAGAATGCCGATCAGTTGCTGCATCTGGTCTTCCATCAGGATCGCGGCGCGTTCCAGAATTGCCGCGCGTTCCTCCGGTGGTGTAGCAAACCAGATCGGCGCGTTATTGACGGCATTTTCCAGCGCCAGCTCTACCTCGCTTTCGGTGGCTTCACGCACAAATCCGACAACATCTTTCGGTTCGGCCGGGTTAACAACGGGCTGCATTTCACCGGCGTCGACCGATTGCTCAAGAATCGGTTTGGCCTGCCATTTTTGCAGCGCGCTGTTGAGCAGGGCAGAGGAGAGTGACGCCAGGCGGTGTTCGTTTGCCAGATCCAGACCCGCAGAGTTGACGCGATCTTTCCCGTACAGCTCGCGCGGCAGGGGGATTTTCGGGTGCGGGAGGCCGATTTGGCCTTCCTGTGCCGCTAATTTTTCCACCGCCTGAACCGGATCCGCCACCAGCTCATCCAGCGGCAGGGTGGTGTCGGCGATACGATTCACGAACGACGTGTTAGCCCCGTTCTCGAGCAGGCGACGCACCAGATACGCCAGCAGCGTTTCATGCGTGCCGACCGGAGCATAAATGCGGCATGGGCGATTCAGCTTGCCATCCGCCACTTTGCCGGTGACCTGCTCATACAGCGGTTCACCCATGCCGTGCAGGCACTGGAATTCGTACTGGCCCGGATAGTAGTTTTGTCCGGCCAGGCTGTAAATCGCCGCCAGCGTATGGGCGTTGTGGGTGGCGAACTGCGGGTAAATCAGATTCGGCACGCCAAGCAGTTTTTTCGCACAGGCCAGATAAGAGACGTCGGTGTAGACCTTGCGGGTGTAAACCGGATAGCCTTCCAGGCCGTCCATTTGCGCACGTTTGATTTCGCTGTCCCAGTACGCGCCTTTCACCAGACGGATCATCAGGCGGCGACGGCTGCGAGAGGCCAAATCAATCAGATAATCAATGACAAACGGGCAGCGTTTCAGGTAGGCCTGGATGACAAAACCAATCCCGTTCCAGCCCGCCAGCTCTGGCTCGAAGCACAACTTTTCCAGCATATCGAGAGAGATTTCCAGACGATCGGCTTCCTCGGCATCGATATTAATGCCGATATCGTACTGGCGCGCCAGCAGGGTTAAAGACTTCAGGCGCGGATACAGTTCGTCCATCACGCGATCATACTGCGCGCGGCTGTAGCGCGGGTGCAGGGCAGAAAGCTTGATCGAAATGCCCGGACCTTCGTAGATACCGCGGCCGTTAGAGGCTTTGCCAATCGCGTGGATCGCCTGCTGATAAGAGACCATGTACGCCTGCGCGTCGGCGGCGGTCAGTGCCGCTTCACCCAGCATATCGTAGGAGTAACGGAACCCTTTGTCTTCGAGCTTGCGGGCGTTCGCCAGCGCTTCGGAAATGGTTTCCCCGGTCACGAACTGTTCGCCCATCAGGCGCATCGCCATGTCCACGCCTTTGCGGATCAGCGGTTCGCCGATTTTGCCGATAATGCGGTTCAGCGAGCGTGACAGATTGGCTTCGTTATGGGTCGATACCAGCTTGCCAGTAAACAGCAGACCCCAGGTGGCGGCGTTTACGAACAGCGACGGGCTGCGGCCAATGTGCGAATGCCAGTTACCGTTGCTAATTTTGTCGCGGATCAGCGCATCGCGGGTGGCTTTATCCGGAATACGCAGCAGCGCTTCGGCCAGACACATCAGCGCCACCCCTTCCAGTGAAGAAAGAGAGAACTCCTGCAACAGTCCTTGCACCATTCCGGCGCGACCGGTCGCGGTTTTCTGGTTGCGCAGTTTGTCGGCGAGCTGATACGCCAGGCTGTGCGCCTGCGAGGCAATCGGTTCAGGAAGGCGGGCCTGCTCGAGCAGCATCGGTACGGCGTCGGTTTCGGCACGGCGATACGCGGCGGTGATGGCCGCGCGGCTAACGGACTGCGGCAGAATTTGTTCGGCGAAATCCAGGAAAGGTTGGTGATTTTCTTCGGCCGCGGGTGCCGTATCTTCGCTTTCGTTAGCTGCCCCTGCCAGCAGGGCAGGCAAGTCCGGTAAACCGTCTTCACTTTCCAGACGTTCCAGATAATTGAAAATGGCCTGCTTTATTAACCAGTGCGGTGTGCGGTCAATTCGAGTGGCGGCGCTTTTAATCCGTTCGCGGGTCGCGTCATCCAGCTTAACCCCCATGGTGGTCATGCCCATGCCAAAACTCCTGTTGTGCTGTAGTAATGTTCTGTGGTTAGCGTGAAATATCCACCATGTTGCAACTTTGTGCAACCGCGTTAAATGTGACATGGTTTGCAAGCTGAAAAATGAATGAATTGTTAACGGAAGGTAAGCTGGAAAAAAGAGCTGGATTCTGCGTGTGAACCCTGTTTTTATGCGGCACTTAACACTTTTAAAAGGTGCAACCCGTAAAAGCGTGAGCGAGTGCAACCTCTGTAAAAGACGTATAAAACCAGGGATGAATTTGATGTAAATGCAGTGTTAAATCATTTGTGAAAGGGGAACGCTTACGGCAGGATACGCGCGCCCACAGAAACACATACACGCGTCACTACGTTCCGGTGATGAAATAATAAGGCGGCCGGGAAGGCTGTCGCTCGACATTTTGGAGAATTTGAATGGCTATTAGCACACCGATGCTGGTGACATTTCTCGTTTATATTTTTGGCATGATCCTGATAGGGTTTTTGGCATGGCGATCAACGAAAAATTTCGATGATTATATTCTGGGTGGACGCCGTTTAGGGCCGATGGTAACCGCGCTGTCTGCGGGCGCATCCGACATGAGCGGCTGGCTGCTGATGGGCCTGCCGGGTGCGATTTTCATCTCGGGGATCTCTGAAAGCTGGATCGCGATTGGCCTGACGCTGGGCGCATGGATCAACTGGAAGCTGGTGGCGGGGCGTCTGCGCGTTCACACCGAGTTGAATAACAATGCGCTGACGCTGCCGGATTATTTCACCGGCCGCTTTGAAGATAACAGCCGCATTCTGCGCATTATCTCCGCGCTGGTAATTTTGCTGTTCTTCACCATCTATTGTGCCTCCGGCATTGTGGCGGGCGCGCGTCTGTTCGAAAGCACCTTCGGGATGAGCTACGAAACGGCGCTGTGGGCCGGTGCAGCCGCGACCATTCTTTATACCTTTGTGGGTGGTTTCCTGGCGGTGAGCTGGACCGATACCGTGCAGGCGAGTTTGATGATCTTTGCGCTGATCCTGACGCCGGTAATTGTGGTTATCACGGTTGGCGGCTTTGGCGATTCGCTGGAAGTGATCAAGCAGAAGAGCATTGAAAACGTCGATATGCTGAAAGGGCTTAACTTCGTCGCGATTGTTTCGCTGATGGGCTGGGGCCTGGGCTACTTTGGTCAGCCGCATATTCTGGCGCGTTTCATGGCTGCCGATTCCCACCACACCATCGTTCATGCCCGTCGAATCAGTATGACGTGGATGATCCTGTGTCTGGCCGGTGCGTGTGCCGTCGGCTTCTTCGGTATCGCCTACTTCACGACTAACCCGGCGTTGGCGGGGGCGGTTAATCAGAATGCCGAGCGCGTGTTTATCGAGCTGGCGCAGATTCTGTTCAACCCGTGGATCGCCGGGATTCTTCTGTCTGCCATTCTGGCGGCGGTGATGTCGACGCTGAGCTGTCAGCTGCTGGTGTGCTCCAGTGCGATTACGGAAGATCTGTACAAAGCCTTCCTGCGTAAAGGCGCGAGCCAGAAAGAGCTGGTGTGGGTCGGGCGCTTCATGGTGCTGGTGGTGGCGCTGGTGTCTATCGCACTGGCCGCTAACCCGGAAAACCGCGTGCTGGGCCTGGTGAGCTACGCATGGGCAGCCTTTGGTGCCGCGTTTGGCCCTGTCGTGCTGTTCTCCGTGCTGTGGTCACGCATGACGCGTAACGGCGCGCTGGCCGGGATGATCATCGGTGCGGTGACGGTCATCGTCTGGAAACAGTTTGCGTGGCTGGGCCTGTACGAAATCATTCCAGGCTTTATCTTCGGTAGCATCGGGATCGTGGTGTTCAGCCTGCTGGGCAAAGCACCGTCGGCATCAATGCAAAAACGCTTTGCCGAAGCGGATGCACAGTACCATACGGCACCGCCGTCTAAACTGCAGGCCGAGTAATTTGATTCCTCTCCTTAAAGGGAGAGGCAATCTCGCATTTATTCCCTCACCCAAACGGGAGAGGGAAACCATCATCCCTCTTGCTAAATCCCGCCATTTACGCTCATATCGCTGTGCTTATAACAATGAGGATAGCGAACAATGATAATCAAAACAGGGCTGATGGCTGCCGCGCTCTTGATGCTGGCAGGGTGTAACGCACCCACACACAGCGCCGCTGACGCCACCTGCAAAGCCGATAATCAGATGCAGCAGACCACGCTGTATTTCGGGCTGAACCGTCCGGCAGGGGAACCGATCACCGGTCAGGAGTGGCAGCAATTTGTGGATCAGGACGTGACGCCGCGTTTTCGTGATGGCTTAACCGTGTTTGATGCGCGCGGCCAATGGCTGGGCAATGACGGAAAAGTGGCGCGTGAGCCAAGCAAAGCGTTGATGTTGATCCACGGCAAAGATGCCCAGAGCGAGAAGAATATTGAAACCCTGCGCGGGGTGTATAAATCACGGTTTGCGCAGGAATCGGTGATGCGCGTTGATCAGCCGGTCTGCGTTCAGTTCTAAGAAAACGGCGGGAAATCCCGCCGTTATTTTTTACAATACTAATCCGGCGAAGCTTGCCGACAGCAGGCTCACCAGCGTCGCGCCGTAGACCAGGCGCAAACCAAAGCGAGACACCACGTTTCCTTGCTGCTCGTTCAGGCCTTTAATCGCGCCCGCGATAATCCCGATGGACGCAAAGTTGGCAAAGGAGACCAGGAAGATCGACAGAATACCCAGGCCACGCGGCGTCATTTGACCGGCTATTTTTTGCAGCTCAATCATGGCCACAAATTCATTCGCCACCAGTTTCGTCGCCATAATGCTGCCCGCATTTAACGCATCGCTCAGCGGAATGCCCACCAGCCACGCCAGCGGATAAAACACGTAGCCAAGAATTTGCTGGAAGCTTATGCCAAATACGCTGGAGAACAGGGCATTGATGGCGCTAATAATGGCAATAAAGCCGATTAGCATCGCCATAATAATCATCGCCACTTTAAAACCGGCCAGAATATACTCGCCCAGCATCTCAAAGAAACTCTGAGATTCGTGCAGTTTTTCCAGTTTGATTTCGGGTTCGGCTTCAGGTCGCGCTGGGTTGATGACCGACAAAATAATAAAGGTGCTGAACATATTCAGAATTAGCGCAGCGACCACAAATTTGGCATCGAGCATGGTCATATACGCGCCGACAATCGACAGCGATACGGTCGACATCGCCGTGGCAGCCATGGTGAACAGGCGTCGAGAAGAGAGATCGCCCAGCACACCTTTATACGCAATAAAGTTTTCCGACTGACCCAATATCAGAGAGCTGACGGCGTTAAACGATTCCAGTTTTCCCATGCCGTTCAGTTTGGACAGCAGGGTACCGATAACGCGAATAAAAATCGGCAGAATTCGCCAGTGCTGGAGAATACCAATCAGCGCAGAGATGAAAATAATTGGGCATAAAACGCCGAGGAAAATGAACGCCAGCCCTTTTTCACCCATTCCACCAAAGACAAAGTTTGTTCCTTCTGCCGCAAATTTCAGCAGGGATTCAAAGAATCCGGAAACATATTTAATCACGAAGAGTCCGCTTTCCGCATGCAGGAAAAAGAACGCCAGCGCAATTTCAATGACAATTAGCTGTAAAACGTAGCGAATACGAATTTTTCGGCGGTCGAAACTCACCAGCCAGGCGAGCGCAAGAATAATCACCAGCGCCAGCAGGAAATGGACAAAGTTATACATTTTAAATTTTCAGCAGGTTATCGAAGCGCTTATTTAGCCATAGGGACTGGCAAGCGTAAATGGGCATTTACGTTATAAGTTATACACATAACGATAACGAATGAAATTATTAACAGGCGAGCGATTTACATCTCGTCATCAAAACCTCACATATTTCGCTTGTGTTTATTCACGCCGTAATGATAATCACTATCACAAGAATTTACCTTTCTTTGCATCAGTTGACCGCGATAAACATTTAAGGTGTCGGCATGTTTGTTCCATTTCTCATTATGTTACGTGAAGGCCTTGAAGCGGCCTTGATTGTCAGCTTGATCGCCAGCTATCTCAAGCGGACCCAGCGCGGACGCTGGATCGGGGTGATGTGGATTGGCGTTTTCTTCGCCGCAGCGCTCTGCCTGGGCCTGGGTATTCTGATCAACGAAACCACCGGTGAATTCCCGCAAAAAGAACAGGAACTGTTCGAAGGAATTGTCGCGGCGATCGCCGTGGTGATCCTCACCTGGATGGTGTTCTGGATGCGTAAAGTGTCGCGCAACGTCAAGGTTCAACTGGAGCAGGCGGTCGATAACGCACTGCAAAAAAGCAACAGCCACGGCTGGGCGCTGATCCTGATGGTCTTTTTCGCCGTCGCGCGCGAAGGGCTGGAGTCGGTCTTTTTCCTGCTGGCTGCGTTCCAGCAGGATGTGGGGATCTGGCCACCTATCGGTGCGATGCTTGGTCTGGCAACCGCGGTGGTACTGGGCTTTATGCTGTATTGGGGCGGCATACGCCTGAATCTGGGCGCGTTCTTTAAGTGGACCAGCCTGTTTATTCTGCTGGTGGCAGCGGGTCTGGCGGCGGGTGCGATTCGCGCCTTCCACGAGGCGGGCCTGTGGAACCATTTCCAGGATGTTGCCTTCGATCTCAGCACGGTTCTCTCCACCCATTCGCTCGTCGGGACTCTCCTCGAAGGCATTTTTGGCTATCAGGAAACGCCGAGCGTCAGCGAAGTGGCGATGTATTTCATCTTTCTCATTCCGGCGCTGGTGTTGTTCTTTATGCCATCACGCCCCAGCACTCAGCCGTCGCGAACCGCGCCGTGAAGTGCACAGTGTATACACAAAATCATTCACGCTGGGTCAAGGCGGCAAGTCTGAAAGTCCCAGTCACTTACTCTGGTAAGTGACTGGGATGAGCAGAGGCAGCTTGAAGGCTGACGTGTAGAGTTACAACATACTTTAGAAAGGGAAGAGTCATGGCAATTCAATTTCGTCGTAGTGCGTTACAGGTTGGTGTGGCAGCGCTGTTTGCGTATGCGTTTTCTGCTCAGGCGGCTGATGTTCCTCAGGTGAAAGTGACTGTGAACGATAAACAGTGTGAGCCGATGACTATCACGGTCAATAGCGGTAAAACGCAGTTTATTATTCAAAACCATAGCCAGAAGGCGCTGGAGTGGGAAATCCTCAAAGGCGTGATGGTTGTGGAAGAGCGTGAAAACATCGCGCCCGGTTTTAGTCAGAAAATGACCGCGAACCTGCAGCCGGGCGAATACGACATGACCTGCGGACTGCTGACTAACCCGAAAGGCAAGCTGATCGTGAAAGGCGAAGCGACGGCCGATGCAGCAAAAGGCGAAGCGTTGCTGAGCCTGGGCACAGCGATCACGGCCTATAAAGCGTACGTCACGAAAGAGACCGCCGACCTGGTGGCCGGAACCAAAGCCTTTACCGACGCGGTGAAAGCGGGCGATATCGAAAAAGCGAAATCCCTGTATGCGCCAACGCGTCAGCATTATGAGCGCATCGAGCCGATCGCTGAGCTGTTCTCTGATCTCGACGGCAGCATTGACGCCCGTGAAGACGATTATGAGCAGAAAGCCGCCGATCCGAAGTTCACCGGTTTCCACCGTCTTGAGAAAGCGCTGTTTGGCGATAACTCCACCAAGGGCATGGAAAAATACGCTGAACAGCTCAATACCGACGTGCTGGAACTGCAAAAGCGCATCAGCGAGCTGGCGTTCCCGCCATCAAAAGTAGTGGGTGGCGCGGCGGGCCTGATTGAAGAAGTGGCCGCCAGCAAAATCAGCGGCGAAGAAGATCGCTACAGCCATACTGACCTGTGGGACTTCCAGGCCAACGTCGAAGGCGCGCAGAAAATTGTCGATTTGCTTCGTCCGCAGCTGCAAAAAGATAACAGCGCACTGCTGGCCAAAGTGGATGCAAACTTCAAAAAAGTGAATACCATTCTGGCGAAATACCGCACCAAAGACGGGTATGAAACCTACGACAAGTTAACCGATGCGGATCGTAATGCGCTGAAAGGACCGATCACCACGCTGGCAGAAGATCTGGCTCAGCTGCGCGGCGTGCTGGGTCTGGACTAAGCATCATGAATGAGAAAGAAGAATACGGCGTCGCGGAACCTTCCCGGCGTCGATTGCTGAAAGGCGTGGGGGCGCTGGGTGGTGCGCTCGCACTGGCAGGCGGCTGCCCGGTAGCGCATGCGGCAAAACCGCAGAGCGCGCCGGGCACGCTCTCCCCCAATGCGCGGATGGAAACGCAGCCGTTTTACGGCGAGCATCAGGGCGGAATTTTGACGCCGCAGCAGGCGGCCATGATGGTGGTCGCCTTTGACTCGCTGGCAAGCGACAAAGCGGATCTGGAACGTCTGTTCCGCGTGCTGACGAAACGTATCGCGTTTCTGACGGCAGGCGGCCCGGCGCCAGAAACGCCTAACCCGCGCATGCCGCCGATGGATTCAGGAATTCTGGGGCCATTTATTGCCCCGGATAATCTGACCGTAACGGTTTCGGTCGGCGACTCGCTGTTTGACGCGCGCTATGGTCTGGAGAAGCACAAGCCGAAAACGCTGCAGAAGATGACGCGTTTTCCTAATGATTCTCTGGATGCGGCGCTGTGTCATGGCGATCTGCTGATCCAGATCTGCGCCAACACCCAGGATACGGTGATCCACGCCCTGCGCGATATCATCAAGCACACGCCGGATTTACTCAGCGTGCGCTGGAAGCGTGAAGGATTTATCTCCGATCACGCGGCGCGAAGCCAGGGGAAAGAGACCCCGGTTAACCTGCTTGGTTTCAAAGATGGTACGGCGAATCCGGACAGCACTGACGCCGCACTGATGAAAAGCGTGGTGTGGACGACGGCGGACCAGGGCGAGCCCGCATGGACCGTTGGCGGGAGCTATCAGGCGGTGCGGATTATCCAGTTCCACGTTGAGTTCTGGGATCGTACGCCGCTTAAAGAGCAGCAGACGATTTTTGGTCGGGATAAGCAAAGCGGTGCGCCGCTGGGCATGAAAAACGAGCATGACGTGCCGGATTACGTGCGCGATCCTGATGGCGATACCATTGCCCTGGACAGTCATATTCGTCTGGCCAACCCGCGTACGCCGGAAACCCAGTCGAGTCTGATGATGCGCCGTGGATACAGCTATTCTCTGGGCGTCACTAACTCCGGTCAGCTGGATATGGGGCTGCTGTTTGTCTGCTATCAGCACGATCTGGAAAAGGGCTTCTTAACCGTGCAGAAACGCTTAAACGGCGAAGCGCTGGAAGAGTACATAAAACCTATCGGCGGCGGCTATTTCTTTGCTCTGCCAGGCGTGCGCGGTGAAGGCGCGTATCTCGCCCAAGGCCTGATCGAAGCGTAAATTTATCCCCGTGATACTTCGCGGGGATATTATTTTTTCGTATGTCTATCTCTCTGTTATATTTCTGTAATATTCCTGTAAGAGACTCATCTTAGCTGCAGGAGTGGTCTTTAAGTTGCACTCAGGTAAAATAAATGTTGCATTTATGATAAATCCTGATGTAATTATTATAAGACGGCGGTAGTTCCCGGCAGTGATATCGAATCACTATGGAGATCGCGAATGGTTGGGTCCTGTATTGGACATAAGCAATACCACAACCGCACCACCCAGCGCGGAGGCTCTGACTCCGGCAGCGATTTCTTCACCACAAAATTCTCCTCCCCGATGCATAAACATGACTTTTCCGACATACAGAGCGGTGCGCATAGCCGTTCGGTTGTGTCATTCAAAAAGGCAAGCAATGGCTTAGAAGGAAGCCAACCCTCAGATGTTCGTTTGCATGATCGCACCGCGAATGGTGGTGCGTGTGATGAATTCCAACAACTCAAGGTGCTATCCATGGGAAGACAAAAAGCAGTGATCAAAGCTCGTCGTGAAGCAAAACGTGTGCTGAGACGGGATTCACGTAGCCATAAACAGCGTGAAGAAGAATCGGTCACCTCGCTTGTGCAGATGAGTGGCGTCGAAGCAATTGGCATGGCGCGGGACAGCCGCGATCATTCACCTATTGAAGCGCGTAATGAAGCTCAGGCGCACTACCTGAATGCTATCGAGAGTAAACAGCTGATCTTCGCCACCGGTGAAGCCGGATGCGGGAAAACCTGGATCAGTGCTGCTAAGGCGGCGGAGGCTCTGATTCATAAGGATGTGGACAGAATTATCGTCACCCGTCCGGTATTGCAGGCCGATGAAGATCTCGGCTTCTTGCCCGGCGACATCTCAGAGAAATTTGCCCCGTATTTCCGACCCGTTTATGACGTGCTGGTGAAACGGCTGGGTGCCTCTTTTATGCAGTACTGCCTGCGACCAGAGATTGGTAAGGTGGAAATCGCGCCGTTCGCCTATATGCGCGGACGTACATTTGAAAATGCGGTCGTGATTCTTGACGAGGCTCAGAACGTGACTGCTGCGCAAATGAAAATGTTTTTAACGCGCCTCGGGGAAAATGTGACCGTTATCGTCAATGGCGATATCACCCAATGCGATTTGCCGTCGGGTGTGAAGTCTGGCCTGAGCGACGCAATGTCACGTTTTGTTGAAGACGATATGGTCGGTGTGGTGCGTTTCACGAAAGACGACTGTGTGCGTTCGGCACTTTGCCAGCACACGTTAAACGCCTATTACTGAGTGCGCCGTTGCTTTCAAGGCCCGGGAAACCGGGCTTTGTTTTGTCAGCAACGTGTTCTAGCAGACGTTATGTGACAAACATCAGACGAAAAAAAGCCCGCATTTTCATGCGGGCTCTTCTTTTAATATGGCGGTGAGAGAGGGGTTCGAACCCTCGATACGTTGCCGTATACACACTTTCCAGGCGTGCTCCTTCAGCCACTCGGACACCTCACCGTATTGTTCTGCTGCCTTACCGCGTAGGGGGCAACGGGGCGCTACTATAGGGAGTTGCGCTAAAACGGTCAAGCTTATTTTGTGTATGGACGGCTGTTCGGTTAAGCAATAATCACTCTCACGAATAGGTTAGCGTCAATAAAGGAGAATGTGAGCTAGGGGCGGGTAAAATGGCGTTTCGACAGACGAAAAAAAGCCCGCATTTTCATGCGAGCTCTTCTTCAAATATGGCGGTGAGAGAGGGGTTCGAACCCTCGATACGTTGCCGTATACACACTTTCCAGGCGTGCTCCTTCAGCCACTCGGACACCTCACCGTATTGTCATCCCGATGCTACTGGGACGGGCGCTAATGTAAGGAAAAGCCGAACTGCCGTCAATCAACTTTTTCAGTTATTTAGCATGTTGAGACAAACTTTAAGCAACATGATTCCTGAATGTGCTGAAAGCGTCTCTTTTATCAGCAACGCAGTTTCCAGATAAATTTGTTATGCTGGCAATCCAGTTGAAAATGCACATAAAACAGCGAAATAAAAGGCAGGAGTCATTATGGATATCATCTTTTATCACCCGACGTTTGATACCCCTTACTGGATTAACGCGCTGACGGCAGCTCTGCCTGGCGCACGCGTGCGTGAGTGGAAGCGCGGCGATAATGAACATGCCGATTACGCGTTAGTCTGGCATCCGCCAGTAGAGATGCTGCAGGGGCGAGATCTGAAAGCGGTGTTTGCCCTTGGGGCGGGTGTCGATTCGATTCTGAGTAAACTGAAAGCCCATCCGGAAATGCTGCCAGAACATATTCCATTGTTCCGGCTCGAAGATACCGGAATGGGTCAGCAGATGCAGGAATATGCCGTTAGCCAGGTGCTGCACTGGTTCCGCCGTTTTGATGATTATCAGGCGCTCAAGCTGAAATCTCAGTGGGAACCGCTGCCCGATTATCAGCGTGAAGATTTTACCGTCGGTATTTTGGGCGCAGGGGTTCTGGGTTCAAAGGTTGCCGAAGCGCTCGCTCCGTGGGGATTCCCGCTGCGTTGCTGGAGCCGCAGCCGCAAAACGTATCCCGGTGTACAAAGCTTCGCTGGGGTGGAAGAACTCCCGGCATTTTTAAAGGGCACGCGCGTGCTGATTAACCTGCTGCCGAACACCGCGGAAACCGTGGGGATTATCAATAAAGGCCTGCTTAACCAGCTGGCGGATCATAGCTATTTGATGAACCTGGCGCGCGGTGTTCATGTGGTTGAGCACGATCTCATTGATGCCCTGAATACGGGCAAGCTCAAAGGCGCCATGCTGGATGTGTACAGCAGTGAGCCGTTGCCGGTCGAAAGCCCGCTGTGGGCGCATCCGCGCGTGGCGATGACCCCGCATATCGCGGCGGTGACGCGTCCAGCAGAAGCCGTGGAGTATATTGCCCGTACCATCACTCATCTGGAACAGGGAAAAGCAGCCACCGGGCAGGTCAACAGACAGCTCGGCTACTGATTCGGGCATAAGTCAAACCCGGCGCTGGCCGGGTTTTTGCTAATATTCACCCCCCATTCCTGCTATCCTTTGGTAAAACATCAGAGGAGAGACCGATGTATCCCGTTGACCTGCATATGCACACCGTCGCCAGTACCCATGCTTACAGCACCCTCCATGACTACATCGCGCAAGCCCGGCTGAAAGGCATCAAGCTTTTCGCCATTACCGATCACGGTCCTGATATGGCTGATGCGCCGCACTATTGGCATTTTGTGAATATGCGTATCTGGCCACGTCTGGTTGATGGCGTCGGGATACTGCGTGGTATTGAGGCCAATATTAAAAATACGGAAGGCGAAATCGACTGTACCGGCCCAATGCTCACGTCTCTGGACATGATTATCGCCGGTTTTCATGAGCCGGTGTTCCCGCCGCAGGATAAGGACACCCACACTCAGGCAATGATTGCGACGATTGCCAGCGGCAACGTGCACATTATCAGCCACCCCGGCAATCCTAAATTCCCTATCGATATTCAGGCCGTGGCGCAAGCGGCGGCCAAACACCGTGTGGCGCTGGAAATCAACAACTCTTCTTTTATTCACTCTCGAATCGGCAGTGAAGCGAACTGTCGTGCCGTCGCGGCGGCTGTGCGTGATGCGGGCGGAATGGTTGCGCTGGGATCTGATTCTCACACGGCGTTTACATTGGGTGAGTTTACCGAGTGTCGGAAAGTGCTTGATGAGGTGGGGTTCCCGGAAGAGAGAATTCTTAACGTCACGCCGCGTCGCATGCTCGATTTTCTTGAGTCGCGCGGCATGCCACATATCCCTGAATTTGCAGATCTTTAATAGTGTAATGGAAAATTAAATGAACGAGTTTTCAATCCTTTGCCGCGTACTGGGCACCTTGTATTACCGTCAGCCGCAGGATCCGCTGCTGGTGCCGCTGTTTACGCTGATTCGCGAAGGCAAGCTCGCGGAAAACTGGCCCCTTGAGCAGGACGAGCAACTGCAACGTCTGCAAAAAAGCTGCGATATGCAGCAGATTGCGGCGGACTACAACGCCCTGTTTGTCGGCGAAGAGTGCCGTGTATCGCCGTATCGTTCGGCATGGGAAGAGGGCGCAACGGAAGCTGAAGTGCGCGCGTTTCTTTCCGAGCGTGGAATGCCGCTGACGGATGCCCCTGCCGATCACATTGGCACTCTGTTGTTGGCCGCGTCCTGGATTGAAGATCATGCCGGAGAAGATGAAAGCGAAGCACTCGAAACGCTGTTTGCCGATTATCTGTTGCCGTGGTGCGGCGCTTTCCTCGGGAAAATCGAAGCGCATGCCACGTCACCTTTCTGGCGGACGATGGCCCCGCTAACCCGCGATGCCGTATCGGCCATGTGGGATGAATTACAGGAAGAACACGAAGAGTGATTTACATCACATTTTAAATGCAACGATGCATTCTGGTTTGCATAAAATGTGCTCATGATCTCATTTCATGGCCGCGTATCTGATAAGATGCGCGCCATGAACATACTCCTTTCTATCGCAATCACGACAGGCATTCTCTCCGGACTTTGGGGATGGGTGGCTGTGTCACTTGGTTTACTCAGCTGGGCGGGATTCCTGGGCTGTACGGCCTATTTCGCATGCCCACAGGGCGGGCTTAAAGGACTGTTTATCTCAGGATGTACCATGATGAGCGGCGTGGTGTGGGCGTTAGTTATCATGAAGGGCAGTGCGCTGGCACCGCATCTTGAGATCGTGGGCTATATGATGACGGGCGTGGTGGCTTTTTTAATGTGCATCCAGGCGAAGCATCTGTTGCTGTCATTTGTTCCTGGAACCTTTATTGGCGCATGCGCGACGTTTGCCGGTCAGGGCGACTGGAAAATGATCGTCCCGTCTTTGCTGCTGGGCCTGGTGTTTGGTTACGCCATGAAAAACAGCGGACTGTGGCTGGCTGCGCGACGAGAAAGGGCGCAAAACGTTACCGTATTAAGCAAATAAAAAAGCGAGACCCATGGGTCTCGCTTTTCTTTTGCGCCTCTGAATCAGGATTCAGGAGGCACAGACATTTCGCGGTATTTCACCAGAATGTCATTTTTCACTTCATTTTTATTCTGCAGGTCCCACAAGCCGCGATCGATACCGTCATTAATCAGGAAGATAACCCCTGTTTCGATGGCTGACATCAGGCACATCATGACCGGTTCATTCGAGGTGTAGCCGATTTCACCTTCCAGCAGACGCTGATAGTCGATGAAGCGGAACACACCGGCCTGAACCTCATACGAAAGAATCGTTTTGCTGGTCGTCACCGATGACAGCACCTCACCCGTGCTCACGTTGACCACTCGCAGGTTGACGGCAATCTGGTCGAGCTGGTATTGCGTGTCAGCCCCGATACCAAAATAACGTGCCCCGACACCGCCCGATTTCACATTACTTTCATAACCGATAATTGACCCTTCAACCATCACGTTGGCCGCCACGAGCGATTGCAACGGCACGCGGTTGTTCATGCCTACGGTACCATTCTCCTGAGCTGCGCGAATGATTTTGCGTTCATTCAGCAGGTTTTGCAGCCCCTGACGTTCCAGCGGAATAAACCAGCGTGAATCCTTGAGCGCTGTCACCAGCATCGCGGTGGCACTTTGCGGTACTGCGGTCGAGAAGTTACTTGCCGGATACGGTTTAAACTGACCGGTTTCATCCTGAATGTTATATACCGAGACAAAGATCTTGCCTGTCGGCATTGGGAGATGCGTTAAATCACGATAACTTTGGGCCCGAGGCATTAATGTTGGTTTCGCGGCTTCTTTGGGCGGAGCAGTTAAACAACCGCTCAATAAGCACACTGCAACAAGAATCAGAAAGCGCTGCATGAGTATTGTCCTTATTTCGAGGTTGTTTAAAAGTCAGCTGAATTATTGGCCAGACCGGAAACCTGGATCGTGGATGTTTTACCCGTTTTCCGGTCGGTGACATTCAACTGCAGTTGCCCATCTTTATTAGCAATATCGACGATAAAATCATTGGTCACCATACGACCTGGTTTACCGGTATTAATATTCGTTAATAAGCCGCCTAATATTTGCGACTGAATAGCCTGAGTAAAGTTATCCAGTGCAGAAGGCGTTTCGATGCCGAAATCGTCTTTGTAACTGGGGTCTTTATATGAGTTTTGAGCCTGGGCTTCATTCAGCAAGAATGCCCCATTATTCGGATTGCCGCCAAAGTTAGGGTTGCGGAACTGGAAAGTCATATTCCCGGCCCAGCTCAGTGGAGCAATCAGCATTAATGAAATCACTGTGTGTGCGAGACGCATTACAGCCTCCGGATATTATTCGTCGTCAGAATTCATCTTTTGCTAAATCGCCAGTGCTCAGGAGAGCCTTGTCGATTTGCAGGCGATTTACCGCATCTTCGGTCTGTGCCAGTGCAAAACTTACGTTTTGATCAAAGTCTCGTTTCGTCGGGAATAAAAAGGTCTGGTAAATAACGTCCTGATTAATCGTTATTGTGATCCAGCTTCCCCATCGAGCACTGGGACGCTCATTGATTGTTAAGTTGCCTGGATAATCACTTTCCCATTTGTCGCTAAATGCCCGGTAAAAATCGTGGCCGATAGATGAGACAGTGTGGTCAGTTAACAATCCGGGAACTTCCACTTCAACAGCATGAAGGTTCCCGGCAGCAAGCAGAAAACCCGCTGCCGCTATCCAACTCAACGTGCGTTTCATGTTATTAACGCCTGAGGTTATCGTTTGCCCATGAAACAGCCTGAGTCCTGTTTTTAACAGCTATCTTCTTGAAAAGATTATAGAGATGTGTCTTAACGGTATTTTCGCTGATAAATAAAGAACGGGCGATTTCAATATTTGAAGAACCGATGCGTAATTTATTCAGGATCTCTTTTTCACGGTGCGTCAGCAGCGCGGATTCTGAACTGTTATAGCGATAATTTCCGGAGTGAGTGATGAGATAGCTGGCAAGCTTTTGGGAAAAGTAACACTCTCCGCGCAAAATACCTTGCAGCCCCTCTACCACACGCGTCTCGTCTTCTGTGACGTAAAAGACGCCATTAATATGCGGCCAGCTTTCAATATCCCGGAAAGGATATTCGTCAGGAGTGTTCAATAATAGCGAACGGATATTATTGTTTTTCCTGCTTAAGTTATCTTGCCAGTAATGAATAAGCTTTTTATCGGCTTCCATCATGTCGAAAAGAATGATGCTGCCAGGAACAATATCATCGAAAGAACGTTGAATATTATGCAGTTTCCCATTCAAGCAAAGAGATTGCTTCAAATGCTGTAATAAGGCTGTCGCTTGCAAGGACGGCTTAGTGATCAACAGTAATGTATGACCTTGTAAACTATGGACTTCATTAAACATGATGAAACCCCACTTTTTATAACACCTGGCAGCCGTCCCCCTGAAATATACAAGGGGACACCAGAGGTACTGACAGATGTAGGACTGCTGTGTGTAGAATCTGAACATAACCTCTAGAGAGAGGTAAATATTAAAAAATACTCCGTACTGCTGATTTCAATCTAGCTATTACGATTTTTAAATCAAGTGTTAATGGTGTAACAGAATGTAAAAATCAATATTAAATTGTTAATTTAAGGCCGTGGAATTGTTTAGTTATGATAAAAAAGTTGTACATAACAATTCTTCTGCACACATTTTAAAAATCATACAAATAATTATATTTAATTGATTTCTAAGCATAATAATTATTAATGTCACTGCTATTTCAGGTATGAGTTCGTCGTGATGTCTACGACTTCCTTTGTGATCGGAATGCTCTTAAGAAATCGAGTGAGTTGTGACGAGTGAGTCACGTTACCCCTCTCATATGCGCAGTGACATTGATGAAGTTGAGAGGGGAAGCAGCCTGGCAGGGCACGCCAGTATTCTGTCAAAATATTTATCAAAAATACTAAGTCCCGCTGGTAACAGCATATTTCAGCATTAATTAATACTTTGAGGTGACTCTTTAAATAAAAATAAGTCGCGCGGGTGAGATATTAAAATTGTTTCGAAAGACATACTCTTCATCGTAACGCGGCGTTAACAAAAAAACGAATCGCGTTAACACCGAGATGTTTATTTAGCCAGGTCCAGGTGACAACATGAAAAACAGAACGTTATTTATGATGTTTACATTACTGGGTGCGCCTGGGTTATCAATCGCGGCAGGTCCGGATTTGGCAAATTCGGAATACAACTTCGCGGTTAATGAATTAAGTAAGTCTTCATATAATCAGGCAGCCATTATTGGTCAACAAGGCGTGAGTAATAACGCAGAAGTTCGTCAGGGCGGTTCAAAATTACTGTCCGTTGTTTCTCAGGAAGGTGGAAGCAATAGAGCGAAAGTTGATCAATCAGGGACTTACAACCTTGCTTATATTGATCAGACCGGCAACGGGAACGATGCAAGTATTCAGCAGGGTGCTTTTGGTAATACCGCGATGATTATTCAGAAAGGTTCGGGTAACAGAGCGAGTATTACGCAGTATGGTACGCAAAAAACAGCAGTTGTTGTTCAGAGACAGTCGCAAATGGCTATTCGCGTTATCCAACGCTAACTATTTCGACGACTTAAATCAATCCGATGGGGGTTTACCATGAAACTTTTCAAAGTGGCAGCAATCGCAGCAATCGTAGTTTCTGGCAGTGCTCTGGCTGGTGCAATTCCACAATACGGCCACGGTGGTGGTTGGGGTGGCGGTAATAGCGGTCCTAACTCCACACTGAGTATTTACCAGTCCGGTGGCGGCAACTCAGCTGTTGCTCTGCAATCTGATGCAAAAGATTCTGAACTGTCTATTTCTCAGCACGGTGGCGGTAACGGTGCTGATGTTGGTCAAGGTTCTGATGACAGCTCCATCGACCTGGTGCAGAAAGGCTTTGGTAACAGCGCAACCCTCGATCAGTGGAATGGTAAAGATTCTACTATGACTGTTAAACAGTTCGGCGGCGGCAACGGCGCAGCAGTAGACCAGACCGCATCTGGCTCAACTGTGTCTGTTACTCAGGTTGGTTTCGGCAACAACGCAACTGCGCATCAGTACTAATACGCACTCTGTGCTACAAAAAAACAGGGCATAGGCCCTGTTTTTTTTCGGGAGTTTATCATGCATACCCTTCTGCTCCTCGCTGCGCTCTCCAGCCAAATTACCTTTAAAACGACCCAAAATGGGGACATGACGACCATTATTCCCCAGGTGACGTTATCCGAGCCTTGTGTGTGTCAGGTTCAAATCACCTCTTCCCGACAGGGGGGAGGCGGGCAAAGTACCTCTAGTCAGCGGAATACGCTTTCTCTTCCTGCGAATCAGGCCATTGATTTGTCCAGGCTCAGTTTGAATATTAGCCCTAAAGATTCTGTGAAAATTGTCGTTACTGTTACCGATGGGAAATCACTTCATTTATCGCAACAGTGGCCGACTTCTGAATGAAACATTCACGAAATCAATACATTGTATAATTTGGCGGTTCCCAATGAATATCTCTATGCTCTACATAAGGAATGCACGACACCCTCAAGGATGATTTCTCATTGAGGAACCAATCCATGGTCGCGTTCAGTATAAAAATGATGTTAGGTGCGGGGATGATGCTTTCATCTGCTCTGATACCGGCTTTTTCGGCAACGATTGTTAACGGCGGTGTTATTCATTTCCGTGGGATGATTGTCGAGGATCCGTGTGAAATCACACCGCAAAAGCAGCAGTTTGCGCTTTCCTGTCCTAAAGACGGGAAGATGCAAACGACTCAGGTCAGCTATCAGGATGCCGTTAGCGGTCGCAACGTCAATCCAGATATCGCCAGGGTCAGCATGAAATACATCAATCCAGAAAAGTCATTGGCCATTGTGCAAATAGACTATCGCTAAGCCAAAGCCCTCCGTCCGGTGGCGGGGGGCTTTTCTGATCAAATCCTTCTTTGCCACATTCCCCTGCTATACACTTACTAAAATACAGGTAGTAGAGGAATGTATATGAAGCCGCAAATAGACGTTGTTGTTGGGGATATCACGACGATGGAGGTTGACGTTATCGTCAATGCAGCCAAACCGTCGTTAATGGGCGGCGGAGGGGTTGACGGAGCCATTCATCGTGCGGCCGGACCACAACTGCTGGAAGCCTGCAAAACGGTGTGCCAGCAGCAGGGCGAATGTGCCCCTGGACATGCGGTGATTACAATCGCAGGCGATCTTCCGGCGAAAGCGGTGATTCATGCGGTTGGCCCTGTCTGGCAGGGGGGAGAACATCATGAAGCGAGGACGTTAAAGGACGCCTATCTTAACTGTCTGCGCCTGGCTGCTGCGAATGGGTATCAAACGTTGGCGTTCCCCGCCATCAGCACGGGCGTTTACGGATATCCCAAAGCGGCGGCTGCGGAAATAGCGGTAGAGACAGTTTCAGAATTCCTCACCCGCAAGCCTCTGCCGGAGCGGGTATACTTTGTCTGCTATGATGAAGAAAATGCCCGGCTTTACCAGCAACTCCTTATCCAACGAGGACTTATCCCTGACGCATAAAACGCGGCTCGGGCGTGCTATTGCGCCTGTTAGCGCAGAACATCCAGGGTTATGCGGTCTTCTCCCCCTGGACGATAGCCTGGACGCGTTTGCGTGCCGATATCGGCTGGCGGAAATGGCGGAAAAAACGTTAGATGTGCAGTATTACATCTGGGAAGACGACATGTCCGGGCGGCTGTTGTTTTCCGTTTTGCTGTCGGCGGCGACGCGCGGGGTGCGCGTCCGGCTTCTGCTCGACGATAACAATACCCAGGGGCTGGATGCCATTTTACGTCTGCTCGATTCGCATCAAAATATTGATGTACGGTTATTCAATCCCTTCTCCTTTAGAACGCTCCGCGCGCTGGGGTATCTCACTGACTTCGCGCGTCTCAACCGCCGTATGCACAACAAAAGTTTCACTGTCGATGGTGAAGTTACCCTGATTGGCGGTCGAAATGTCGGCGATGCGTACTTTGGGGCAGGGGACGCGCCGCTCTTTTCCGATCTGGATGTGATGGCGGTGGGGCCGGTTGTGGCGGATGTGGCTGATGACTTTGAACGTTACTGGAGCAGCGCCTGCGTATCCACTCTAAAGCAGGTTCTGGAACTGTCGGAAGCAGAGATTGAAGCGAGGATCCAGCCACCGGACGAATGGTATCAAAGCGAAATAACACAACGTTATTTGAATAAGCTGGAATCCAGCCAGTTCATTACCCAGCTTGAGGCGCGTGATTTGCCGCTGATTTGGGCGAAAACCCGCTTGCTCAGCGACGATCCGCGTAAAGGGCTGGGGCGGGCAAAACGTCATTCCCTACTGCCGCAGCGTTTACTGGACGTGATGGGCTCTCCGGTCGAACAAATTGATATTATTTCTTCTTATTTTGTCCCCACTCGGGCAGGCGTTGCGCTGCTGCTGCAAATGGTGCGCAAAGGGGTCAAGGTCGCGATTCTGACGAATTCGCTGGCGGCTAACGACGTCGCCGTGGTCCATGCGGGCTATGCGCGCTGGCGTAAAAAACTGCTGCGACACGGTATTGAGTTGTATGAACTTAAGCCCACGCAGGATTTCGTGCCGGGATTACACGATCGTGGTTTGACGGGGAATTCCGGTTCCAGTCTCCATGCCAAAACGTTCAGTATTGATGGCCAAAAAGTGTTTATCGGTTCGCTGAATTTTGACCCGCGATCAACCATGCTCAATACCGAAATGGGATTTGTGATAGAAAGCGAAACGCTGGCGCAAATTATCCATCGACGTTTTCTGAAGACCCGGATGCAGGAGGCCTGGCAGATTCGGCTCGATAACACGGGGCGTTTGAACTGGATCGAGCACAAAGACGGGAAAGACATTGTGTTAACGAAAGAGCCGTCAACCCGCTTCTGGCAGCGCGTTTTGGTGCGTTTAGCCTGGTGGCTACCCGTGGAGTGGCTTCTGTAAGCGCGCCGGGGACCCGGCGCACAAAAAATTACTGCGCTGCGTTGAGGCTTTCCGCTTTGTTCTGCGGTTTGCCTGAAAACAGGAAACGCAGCAGTGGGATCCGCAGATGAATTTCATACAGCACAATGGCGATACCCACCACAAACACCAGTCCGGTGAAGAATCCCAGCGTGTTTGAGGTGATATGCGGCGTGATGTATGCACCAAAAAAGAGCGTCAGGGGATGATGCACCACATAGATAAACAGGGAAGCGTTGACGAAATAGGTCACACGTTTCGATTTAAAATTCAGCAGACGATGCCCCAGCGCAAACACCACGTTTACCATCCATAGCCCCAGCAACATCGTAATCACGCTTTCAGTTTCATACATCCACGCATCGCCGCTGCCGTATTTTTGATTCAGCAAATAGGCGGCGAAAGCCAGCGCAGACCCAACTGCGCACCACGGTGATGGGGTGATGAACAAGGCTTTTAGCTTCGGCGAAATAAAGGTCAGCGCGCCCAGCATAAAGAACGGAATGTAAAACAGGGTTTGCATCACCACAAAATTAAACAGTCCGTCGCTGAGAATAGGAGGATAAACCATAAACAGCGTGCGGCGTATCACGCCATAAGCCATCCCAAGCAGCAGGAAAATAACGGAAAGCTTGGCAAAGGAGAGGGTCGCGAATTGATCTTCCGTGTGACGGCTTAACCGACGGCGCAAGCGGCTGAATATCCACAGGCTCACCGTCGTCATGACCACCAGAACTAATAAGAACCAGAGATGAGAAATCAGCTCCCAGACCAGGGTGTTATATTTTTCATAAAAGGTCAGGTTCTGCCAGTTGTCCGCTTTACCTTTAACATACTGCAGCATGATAAACTGAGGCAGCGTCAGCAGTGGAATAGCGGTGAGCATGGGGATACCGACGCGTTCGACGCGCACTTTCCACCAGCGTTTCAGCGGATACCGCAGAAACAGCATGTAGGAAAAATAGCCCGATATCACGAAGAACACCTGCATGCGGAATGAGTGTATAAAATCGTTAAACAGTGTCAGCCACCATGAGGGCTCTATACTGTTTACATGCCAGGTGTGGCTTGAGTAAATCAGTGAGATGTGGAACGGGATCCCCAAAAGCATTAACCATGCCCGGATGGAGTCGAGGAAGTATTCACGTTGAGTGGGTGCAGTGATCATATAACGTTGCGCATTCTCAGACTTTTCGCCTTATCCATAAGACTAATAGTGGTTACATTCGAAGCCAACCCTACACCAAGACCGACACCCTGTCTCCAGGATAAGCACGCAAAGTAGAACGAGGGTCTTCTACTTGCTTAATCCCTGAGCCGGTGCGCTGAACAAAGCGGTGATAATGTTGTCGGATTGCCTGAATTTCCAGTAAAATGGATCGGATCGAATTAAGCACACAAAGGGGGAAGTGCTTACTTATTATGAAACATAAATCAAAAATGATGAAAATGCGTTGGTTGGGTGCGGCAGTGTTGTTGTCCCTGTATACCTCGTCAGCATGGTCTTTTTCCATCGACGACGTCGCAAAACAGGCTAAATCGATGGCTGATAAAGGCTACGAAGCGCCGAAAAGTAACCTGCCCTCCGTTTTCCGCGACATGAAATACGCGGACTATCAGCAGATCCAGTTTAATCACGATAAAGCGTACTGGAACAATATAAAAACCCCGTTCAAGCTTGAATTTTATCACCAGGGTATGTACTTCGACACGCCGGTTGCCATCAATGAAGTGACGGCAACGGCGGTACGTAAAATCAAATACAGCCCCGACTATTTTAATTTTGGCGATGTGAAGCACGATAAAGACACCGTGAAAGACCTGGGTTTTGCAGGCTTCAAAGTGCTTTATCCAATCAATAGCAAAGATAAAAACGACGAAATCGTCAGCATGCTGGGTGCCAGCTATTTCCGTGTGATCGGTTCCGGCCAGGTTTACGGCCTGTCTGCGCGCGGTCTTGCGATTGACACAGCTCTGCCGTCTGGCGAAGAGTTCCCGCGTTTCCGTGAGTTCTGGATCGAACGTCCAAAACCCACTGATAAACGTCTGACTATCTATGCACTGCTCGACTCCCCGCGTGCGACGGGCGCTTACCGCTTTGTCATTATGCCGGGCCGTGACTCCGTTATTGACGTGCAGTCGAAAGTCTATCTGCGCGACAAAGTGGGTAAACTGGGTGTTGCACCATTAACCAGCATGTTCCTGTTTGGGCCAAATCAGCCTTCTCCGGCGACGAATTTCCGCCCAGAACTGCATGACTCAAACGGCCTTTCTATTCTTGCTGGCAACAATGAATGGATTTGGCGTCCGCTGAATAACCCGAAACACCTGGCTGTCAGCAGCTTTGCAATGGAAAACCCGCAGGGCTTTGGTTTACTCCAGCGTGGCCGACAGTTCTCCCGTTTTGAAGATCTCGACGATCGTTACGATCTGCGTCCAAGCGCGTGGGTCACGCCGAAAGGGGACTGGGGTAAAGGAAAAGTCGAGCTGGTTGAAATTCCAACCAACGACGAAACCAACGACAATATCGTCGCTTACTGGACTCCGGATCAGCTTCCTGAGGCTGGCAAAGAGATGAACTTCAACTACACCATCACCTTTAGCCGCGATGAAGATAAATTGCATGCGCCTGACAATGCGTATGTGATGCAGACGCGCCGCTCTACGGGTGACGTGAAGCAGTCAAATCTTATTCGTCAACCTGATGGTACCGTCGCGTTTGTGGTGGACTTCACGGGTCAGGACATGAAAAAACTGGCTCCGGATACCCCTGTGACGGCGCAAACCAGTATTGGTGATAATGGCGAGATCGCTGAGAGCTCCGTGCGTTATAACCCAGTAACAAAAGGGTGGCGCTTAACCCTGCGCGTGAAAGTGAAAGATCCAAAACAGACCACTGAAATGCGTGCTGCGCTGGTCAATGCCGATCAGCCGCTAAGCGAAACCTGGAGCTATCAGTTACCTGCTAATGAATAATACAACTGAATACATTGATGCCCTGCCGCTGACGGACATTGAGAAAGCGGCACTGCCCAAGAGCGACATCCGCGCGGTTCACACCGCGCTGGATGGCGAACATCATCCGTTTACTCGTGATGATGATACGCCGCTGGGTTCAGTCAAAGCGCGTCTGGAGCAGGCATGGCCGGACTCGCTGGCAGAAGGCCAGCTGATCAAGGACGACGAAGGACGCACACAGCTTCAGGCTATGCCAAAAGCCACGCGTTCTTCGATGTTCCCGGATCCATGGCGCACCAACCCGGTCGGTCGCTTTTGGGATCGCCTGCGCGGTCGTGAAGTCGCGCCGCGCTATCTGTCACGTCTGACCAAAGAACAGCAGGCTTCTGAGCAGAAATGGCGTACCGTCGGGACTATCCGCCGCTATACCCTGCTGTTGCTGACGCTTGCGCAGACCGTCGTCGCGACGTGGTACATGAAGACCATCCTGCCTTATCAGGGCTGGGCACTGATCAATCCTGCCGATATGTTCGGGCAGGATCTGTGGGTGTCGTTCATGCAGCTGCTGCCGTACATTCTGCAAAGTGGAATATTGCTGCTGTTCGCCGTTCTGTTCTGTTGGGTTTCAGCCGGTTTCTGGACAGCGCTGATGGGCTTCCTGCAGCTGCTGATGGGGCGTGATAAATACAGTATTTCTGCGTCAACGGTGGGGGATGAAGCCTTAAATCCTGAGCACCGCACTGCGCTGATTATGCCGATTTGTAACGAAGACGTTGACCGGGTGTTTGCGGGATTGCGTGCGACCTGGGAGTCTGTAAAGGCGACCGGTAACGCTGCGCATTTCGACGTTTACATCCTGAGCGACAGCTACAACCCCGATATCTGCGTTGCCGAGCAAAAAGCGTGGATGGAACTTATCGCGGAAGTGCAGGGCGAAGGACAGATTTTCTATCGTCGTCGCCGTCGCCGTGTGAAGCGCAAAAGCGGCAACATCGATGACTTCTGCCGTCGCTGGGGCAATCAGTACAGCTATATGGTCGTGCTGGATGCCGACTCCGTGATGACGGGTGACTGTCTGACGGGTCTGGTGCGTCTGATGGAAGCGAACCCGAACGCCGGGATCATTCAGTCGTCGCCAAAAGCATCGGGTATGGACACGCTGTATGCGCGTTGTCAGCAGTTTGCGACGCGCGTATATGGTCCGCTGTTTACCGCTGGTCTGCACTTCTGGCAGTTGGGTGAATCTCACTACTGGGGTCACAACGCGATTATCCGCGTTCAGCCGTTCATTGAACACTGTGCGCTCGCGCCGCTGCCCGGTGAGGGCTCATTTGCGGGCTCTATCCTGTCGCACGATTTCGTCGAAGCAGCGCTGATGCGCCGTGCGGGTTGGGGCGTGTGGATTGCTTACGATCTGCCGGGTTCTTATGAAGAGCTGCCGCCAAACTTGCTCGACGAGTTGAAACGCGACCGTCGCTGGTGTCACGGCAACCTGATGAACTTCCGTCTGTTCCTCGTGAAAGGGATGCACCCGGTTCACCGTGCGGTATTCCTGACGGGCGTGATGTCCTATCTGTCTGCGCCGCTGTGGTTTATGTTCCTGGCCTTATCGACCGCTTTACAGGTCGTGCATGCCTTGACGGAACCGCAATACTTCCTGCAACCGCGCCAGCTGTTCCCGGTGTGGCCGCAGTGGCGTCCGGAGCTGGCGATTGCCCTGTTTGCGTCAACGATGATCTTACTGTTCCTGCCGAAACTGCTCAGCATCATTCTCATCTGGTGCAAAGGGTCGAAAGAGTACGGTGGGTTCTGCCGCGTGACGCTTTCGCTGCTGCTCGAAGTCCTGTTCTCGGTGCTGCTGGCGCCGGTGCGCATGCTGTTCCACACCGTATTTGTGGTCAGCGCGTTCCTGGGTTGGGAAGTCGTATGGAATTCGCCGCAGCGTGATGATGACTCCACGCCGTGGAGCGAAGCGTTTATGCGTCATGGCTCGCAGATGTTGCTCGGTTTGGTGTGGGCAGCAGGGATGGCGTGGCTGGATTTACGCTTCCTGTTCTGGCTGGCGCCAATCGTGTTCTCACTGATTCTGTCGCCGTTTGTTTCCGTGATCTCCAGTCGTTCGACAATGGGATTACGCACCAAACGCTGGAAGCTGTTCCTGATTCCAGAAGAGTATTCGCCGCCGCAGGTGCTGGTCGATACCGACAAATATCTGGTGCTGAACCGCAGTCGTTCGCTGGATGATGGCTTTATTCACGCCGTGTTTAATCCATCGTTTAACGCACTCGCGACAGCAATGGCAACCGCGCGCCACCGTGCAAGCCAGGTACTGGAGATCGCCCGCGATCGCCACGTTGAACAAGCGCTGAACGAAACGCCGGAAAAACTGAACCGCGACCGTCGTCTGGTGCTCTTGAGCGATCCGATCACCATGGCACGCTTGCATTACCGCGTATGGGCATCCCCTGAGAGATACTCGTCCTGGGTGAATTACTACTCGACGATAAAGCTCAATCCCTATGCGATAAAGGCAAAGGCGAAGTAAGCCAGGCAAAATAAAAATACCGGCCACGGCCGGTATTTTTTTTATATGAGGTGTCGATGAGAATAGTCATTGTGGTCATGATGTCGCTGCTGCTCAGCGGGTGCGGCAGTATTATTAGCCGAACGATCCCCGGTCAGGGCCACGGAAATCAATACTATCCCGGTGTGAAATGGGATATACGCGATTCTGCATGGCGTTATTTGACGGTTCTCGATTTACCCTTTTCGCTGGTGTTTGACACGCTATTGCTGCCCATCGATGCGCAGCACGGACCTTATGAGTAACGGCTGATTACCGCTCGTCCCATTCATCCGCAGCGGTTTGCCCCTCTTCAGTATCCAGCGGCGGTTCAAGCTGAAACTCACCCTCATCCCACTCATGAAGGGTGTTTTCTTCAAGCCATTCCTGACGCAACTCGATCTCATCAAAATCATTGTCGAAAACGGCCTGTGCCGCTTCACCACTCAGCACCGGCAAACATTCACCGTCGCTTCCCTCATCAGCGAAAAACTCTACCTGCCACATGATATCCCCATCCTGAAGCACATACTTCTGAATGTTGAGTTGTTGCACATCGGCATCTTCAGCCTCAATACCAGGGTTGTTCGCAAGGAACTCTTCGCGAGCGGCATCAATAGCTTCTTCCAGCGTGGCGTACATAGTCATCGGTGTCTCCCTGTGATTCTCAATGGCTTTCAGGGAAAGAATAGCTGATTCTCTGGTTTTGCAAGTATGAATGCGCCAATAAGTTGTCACGCGGATGTCTTATTCCGACTAGACCTGGCGCAATGGGTGAGTTTCAGGCTGTTTGTGTGCAAAATGTAGGCGGTGTAAAGCCGAAAAGTCGATGCGGTCCGAAGACCGCATAACTCAGTAGCGAGAAGGCATCCCTTCGGGACGGGTTTTGAAGCGGCGATGCAACCACATGTATTGCTCCGGGGCGAGCATAATGCATTTCTCAATGACGTTGTTCATCCACCTGGCGGTTGATTCCGCATCGTCGACCGGCGGCGAATACTCAGGCTCAATCATGATCAGCTCATAGCCTTTCCCGTCAGGTTTTCGCCGTGGGACGAAAGGAACGACCGCCGCGTTCGACATCTTCGCCAGCATCCAGGTTCCTGTTGTGGTGGCGGCCTCTTCGACGGCAAAAAACGGAACAAAAACGCTGGAGCGGCGACCGTAGTCGTGATCGGGCGCGTACCAAAGCACTTCACCCTTTTTCAGCGCTCTGATCATGCCTTTAAGATCTTTACGGTCGATCATCTGCTTGTTGGAGCGCATACGACCCCATGTTTGCAGCAGGTCTATCACCGGGTTGTCATTTGGGCGGTAAACACCGATACCCGGAGCCTGCATTCCAAACATGCGCGCGCCGATTTCAAGCGTCAGAAAGTGGATGCCAATCAGCAACACGCCCGTTTTTTGTGCCTGTAGCTGATGTACCGGTTCCATGCCTGTGCCCGCGACGTCAAACCAGCGGGCCATGCGTTTATCTGACCAGAACCAGGCCATTCCCGTTTCTATCAGGCCCATTCCCACGGATTCGAAGTTTTTTGTGATCAACGCCTGGCGCTCATGCTCGCTCATTTCCGGAAAGCATAGTTCCAGATTGCGATGCGTGATTCTGACGCGACGCTTCATAAAACGCTGGGCGAAGCGACCCAGGCCGCATCCTAAACGGTAAAGCAGCGGGTAGGGCAGTTGAATCAGTAACCAAAGAAGACCGACGCCGAACCAGGTTAACCAATATCGAGGATGGAGCAGTGCCGCAGAAAATTTAGGTAAGTGGGTCATATCACTCCTGTTTTGAATCGTCCTTTGACCATTATTCTCGCATTTTTTAAATACATTACCAAAACGAATGGCCCAAATTGGGTGCATAAGCAGCAAATGTTGCTGCTTTATAATTTGAATAAGAGAAATGTAGCGCAAAATGTGGGGATGTAAATTCGCATTGTTTGCTATATGATGCCGCCGATTTTCATTTCTTAACGATTGCAGGAACCGTACACCATGCCAGTGTTACACAACCGCATTTCGAATGAGACGTTAAAAGCACGTATGCTGGCCGAAACTGAGCCACGTATAACGATCTCGTTCTATAAGTATTTTTTCATCGCTGAGCCTCAGGAAACCCGTGATGCGCTCTACAAAGCCTTTGAGACGCTGAATGTATTTGGGCGTGTTTATCTCGCTCATGAGGGCATCAACGCGCAGATTAGCGTGCCAGAAAGCAAAGTCAGTGCTTTCCGCGATTTTCTCTACAGTTTTGATCCGGCACTGAACAACGTGCGCCTTAACATCGCGCTCGATGATGATGGCAAATCGTTCTGGGTACTGCGTATGAAAGTGCGTGAACGTATCGTGGCTGACGGAATTGACGATCCGGCGTTTAATGCCAGCGACGTAGGCGAGTATCTTAAAGCAGCAGAAGTGAACGCCATGCTGGACGACCCTGACGCCGTCTTTATCGATATGCGCAATCACTATGAATACGAAGTGGGCCATTTCGAAAACGCGCTGGAAATCCCGGCTGATACGTTCCGTGAACAGTTGCCGAAAGCCGTCGAGATGATGCAGGAACATAAAGATAAAAAAATCATTATGTACTGCACCGGCGGGATCCGCTGTGAAAAAGCCAGTGCCTGGATGAAGCACAGTGGTTTCAATAAAGTCTGGCATATTGAAGGCGGGATTATCGAGTATGCGCGCCGTGCGCGTGAGCAGGGTCTACCGGTGCGCTTTATCGGTAAGAATTTTGTTTTCGATGAGCGTATGGGCGAGCGTATTTCTGAGGATGTTATCGCGCATTGCCACCAGTGCGGAACGCCGTGTGACACCCACACCAACTGCAAAAACGATGGCTGTCACCTGCTGTTTATTCAGTGCCCGACGTGTGCTGAAAAGTTCAGGGGTTGTTGCAGCGAGCTGTGCAGCGAGGAAAGTGTGTTGCCTGAAGAGGAGCAACGCCGTCGTCGTGCCGGGCGCGAAAACGGGAATAAGATCTTCAATAAATCGCGCGGACGATTGAACACTAAACTCGGTATTCCGGATCCGGAATAATGCGTTAATATCCCGGTCGCAGCGCGCGACCGGGATTTTTTACTATGATTTTTGCTGCACGCCTTCCACAGAAATAATCAAATCCACTTCTTGCGATGCTGGGCCTAAATCGGTCGTGATATTGAAGTCCTTCAGACGAATTTTGCCTGATGCTTCAAAGCCAGCACGTTTGCCTCCCCATGGATCATCCCCCTGGCCGATCAACTTAGCTTCCAGTGTCACAGGTTTGGTGACGCCATTGAGCGTCAGGTTGCCGGTAATATCCAGGTCTTCACCGTCTTTTTTGACGTCTGTTGAGGCGAATGTTGCCTGCGGGAATTTTGAGACGTTCAGGAATTCGGCGCTGCGCAGATGTTTGTCGCGCTCAGCATGGTTGGTGTCCAGGCTGTTGGTATTAATCGTGACATTCACTTTATCGGCAGCGGGATTTTTTTCGTCAAAGGTAAATGAACCCTCAAAATCTTTAAACGTGCCGTACAGCCAGCTGTATCCGAGGTGCTGAATGCGGAAATTGACGAAGGCATGCTGGCCCTCTTTATCAATTTTGTAATCGGCGGCAACGGCAGAACCGGTGGTGAATAACAGTGAACCCAATGCGATACCCAGCAGGCGTTTTTTCATTTTATGCTCCAGAGTCTACAGACGAGCGGCCAAGCATGCGCTTGAGCGTATCGTCCTTATCGATGAAATGGTGTTTAAGGGCCGCAAGGCCATGAAGTACGGATAAAATAACGACACTCCAGGCCAGCCAAAAATGTATCTGGCCGGCCAGATCGGCCTGTGAACCGGCATCGGTCAGCGTGGCCGGGACGTCGAAAAGACCAAATACGCTGATGGGTTTACCGTCTGCGGTGGAAATCAGATAGCCGCTGATGAAAATGGCAAAGAGGATCGAATACAGCGCAATATGCGCGCCTGCTGCGGTAACCCGAGTCAACGTGCTATGGCTTTTCGGCGCAGAAGGGGGACGTGAAATATGTCGCCAGATAACGCGAATGACGAGCCCCATCATCAGCAGAATGCCGATGCTTTTATGCAGCTCAGGTGCCTGATGATACCAGCCGTCGTAATAGCTCAGCGTTACCATCCACAGGCCAAGACCAAACATCGCGTAAACGGCGAGTGCAATACCCCAGTGCAGCAGTATGGATATTAATCCATAGCGTGCAGAAGAATTACGCAGTTGCATAATGACGACCATTCTCAATTAAAGGAACGCTCAAAATGGCGTGTCGAAAACATTATTGCAACTGATATTTAGGAATAAGGATTTTAATTTATTGTATTTCAGTTTAATTGAAAGGGTTTGCGGTAAGTAATTCAAAAGCTTCGTGTTAAATGACGCGTGGTGCTGAAGGTACTGGGCTTGAGTGCGAGTATGAGTCTTCAAATAATTTGTGTATAAATTCAATTTTTATAAAGTATTGTCAATAAAGGTCAGTGGGATTTTCAAAAAAATACAATATAGATAATGTCTATTAGCGCTAACAGAGACCATAGCAATATATAGAGCATAAAAGGCTCTCTAATATTGTTGATCAGATAATTAAAGATCCTGTGCATATTTCCCCGGTAGCAGTTAAAAATAAAGGCCCCAATAACCGGAGCCTTATGATGGATATTATCCGCGAAAACGTGAAAGCGAGAAAGGCGTGAGATCAAACGGCGGCGTGATGCCTTGGGCAAATTGGGCTGTTATTTCCCCCAGAACAGAGGCGAATTTAAAGCCGTGTCCACTCAAGCCTGTAATGAGGAGGGTATTGTCGTGGCCTGGTAGAGTGTCGATGATAAAATCTTCATCGGGGGTGTTATCGTAAGTACAGGCCGCGCCATGCAACAGTCCGCCAATCCCCGGCAGGATGTGACGTAAGAAATTAAAGGCTTCAGAGCCATCGCCCGGATAGTCGCCAAACGCTTTGCGCTCGTCCGGAGAGTGAATGATCTGCCCGCCGTTATGTTTGCCAATTTTGAGGGCGTCCTTCTCCGACGGGAAACCGTAGAACTGATCGCCGTTAGGGAGCTCTCCGGTGAAGGCAGGGAATTTATTCTGCGTACTGAAACGGCCATCGGCCTGGAACCAGGAAAAGACCTTGCGTACCGGCTGGACGGGCAGATCGGGAATCAGCTTTGTCACCCACGTTCCCGCGCTTACCAAAAGGCGAGAAGCCGTAAACTGGCCTTCCGACGTATCGACGGTCACGCCATCATCATGGTGATGTACAGCGGTCACCGGACAGTTAAACAGTTGCGCGCAGCCCGCTTGTTCAGCAAGCGAAATCCAGGTTTTGATGGCGGTTTCGCAATGCAGCACGCCTGACTCTGCTTCAAACAGGCCAATATAGTCCTCAGGAACCGTAATTTCTGGCCAGCGTTTCATGATGGCAGTGGCGTCGAGGCGTTCAACGTTCAGATTAAACTGTCGTGCGCTCTGCTCAACGTTGGCCAAAAATTCAGAATGGGCAGGTCCAAGATTGACGACGCCGGTACGCTCAAAAATAGGCTCTTCATTGAGTGCAGCCAACTCATTCCAGAGCGTTTGAGCACGCAGCACCAGCGGAACATAGCGTTCCCCTTCACCGTAAGCGTGGCGAATGAGGCGGGTATCACCGTGATGGCTGCCTTCTTTATGGGGAGGCATATGGGCATCAATCATTAACACGTTAAGGCCCGCTTGAGTGGCGTAATATCCGGCTGCAGAACCTACGGAGCCGCTGCCTAAAATAATCAAGTCGTATTTCATGAGAGTCTCTTAAACCAGTACTTTGGTTTGCAGAGTAATTAATATGGCAGGCTTATACAAGGGTGAAATAAATGAGGCACCACATGGGTGCCTGTTGAGTGAATGTTGGGCGTATTTAATGCCTACGATACTCATTTTCCTGGTAATCGCCAGATTCTATTTTTGCAATTCCTGCTTCTAAAATAGAAATAAATTGACGTGCAACGTCCGTGGTTAGCCACAGCGTCTGTCCAATTTCCGCGTCGTGGCGGTCTGGTTGATTTGGGGTCTGGTAGTGCAAACGCAGCATCAGCGCATCGTAGCTATCTACAGTGCTGATGTCCCAACCAACAAGTGGATGGGTCTGAATGACTTCATTATTCTTTTCCATCATAACCCCTTAATGCGTGTTTAAAGACAACGGCTGTGAGGTTCAATGCGTGTTTTTCTGAAGCAATTTCAGTATACCAATAAATACAGGTTATGCAGGTGAAATAAACAGGTCGCAACACATTTTTGCGCTTTTTAAGAATGTTTGAACATTAAAACGCCGTCTCATTCACGATTTTTTAAGAAGATAAGCAATTAATTTGAACTTATTTAAATGAGATGAAAAAAAGCCGGGGCGACCCGGCAAAGAAAAACAATGAGGGAGCAATATTAATCTGTGATGAACCAGTCGTCGGCGCTTTCCCAGGTTTCCTGGAGGATCTCGGTAATGCGTTCTTTATCGTCTTTCGCTGCGCCAATGACGGAGAGATTATTGGCTGTGGCGTAACGCACGGTTACGGCTCCGGCCTGGTCGGGGAAATTATCATTGATACGACGGGATAGCTCACCCGCCAACGCATCAAGCGCGCCAGCAGGCAAGACGGTTGTTTTGGCGATGGTCACTTCAATACGCATAAATGCCCCCTGTGTAATGTACTGTTTATTTATACAGGCATTAAGCGGCGCTTACAACAGGGGGCGATAAATATTTAGCGTTTAACCGTCCAGTGAACGGTTTCACCCGCCAGGAACGGGATCAGGGTGTCATCCGTCAGCGCAATAGATTCTTCGACCTGGCTCTCTTTACGTTCCAGTTCGATAAAAGTGTCATTGAGCGGCAGGCCGTAGAAACGGGGGCCATTGATCGAACAAAACGCTTCAAAATGCTCAAGCGCGCCCATCTCATCAAAGACCGTGGCATAGCTTGCCAGCGCGGTAGGGGCGTTGAAACAGCCAGCACAGCCACAGCTTGCCTCTTTACGATGTCGCGCATGCGGAGCTGAATCTGTCCCCAGAAACGCACGGGTAAAACCACTCGCGACCAGCTCACGCAAAGCCTGTTGATGGATGTTGCGTTTGAGGATCGGCAGGCAATACAGATGCGGACGTACACCGCCGACCAGCATGTGGTTGCGGTTAAACATCAGGTGCTGCGGGGTGATCGTCGCGGCGAGCAATGCATTACCGTCGCGCACGTATTCCGCGGCATCCTTAGTGGTGATGTGCTCAAACACCACTTTCAGGCCCTGAAGGCGCTGACGAAGAGGTTCCATTACAGAGTCGATGAAACGGGCTTCGCGATCGAAAATATCAATTTCGGCGTGCGTCACTTCGCCGTGAACCAACAGCGGCATCCCCAGTTTTTCCATGCGTTCCAGCACGGGCATGATGGCGTCAATATGGGTAACGCCATGGCTGGAGTTAGTGGTGGCATTGGCCGGATACAGTTTAGCTGCGGTGAACACTCCCTCGTTGAATCCGCGCTCGACTTCATTCGGGTCGAGCGAGTCGGTGAGGTAGCAGGTCATGAGCGGGGTAAAATCATGGCCCGCCGGAACTGCATCGAGAATGCGCTGGCGATAGGCAATAGCCGCATCGACGGTGGTAACGGGTGGAGCCAGATTAGGCATTACAATGGCGCGGCCATAGAGTTCGCTGGTATAGGGCACAACGGTTTTGAGCATATCGCCATCGCGCAGATGGATATGCCAGTCGTCAGGGCGGCGGATTTTCAGAACCTGGGGTTGTGCAGTCATTGATATGCTCCGGCTTATCAGGAATCAGTCATAAGGATGGCTGTTTTTGCCGGACACAAATCATAGGCGTAAACGTTTTCGTTTGCACACATTTCCGTAAAACAAATGTGCAAAAAAAAGAGCGCCATCGGCGCTCTCAGAGATTAATTGGTGAAGGGGATGATGATTTCACCCGGTTTTACTTCAATACCTTTGGCATATTTCTTGGCTAACGCTTCGCCCTTGCTCTTGTCTTCGCTGAGAACATAGGCTGGCTGCTGATTAAAATAATTGCGCAGAGACTGGTTCAGATAGGGCATCAGCGTCTGGAGAACCGGCTTCATTTTTTCCGGCGTGACGACGGCGTCGACGATCTCCATCTCCTGCAGATAAATTGCCCCTTTTTCTTTGTTGAAGACGGGCAAGGCTTTGAGCTTCAGCTTGATATTCGCTTTTTGGCTGCCGAACAACGAGTTCATATCCAGTTTTGCATCACCTGACAACGTCACCTTGTTGGGCTCTTCGCGTCCAATCTGGCTGACCAGTTGATTCAGAACGATATGGGCATCGGCGACGCCGGGCACGCCGATGTCTTTCGAGAAATTGTTATGTTTTTCCAGCGCCTGATTAATTTCCTGCTCGCTGACGGAGTACTGAGTAAGCTGGTTACAGCCCACCAGCAGGCCGCTGATAACAAACGCAGCAGCAATGACAAACTTTTTCATGGGGTTCCTCAACATGATATCGGCGCTTCTGTCCTGACGCGTCAGTATGTCAGGGTGATATCCATGAGACCAGCAGAAAAAACTGATAATCAAAGAGGCGGGAGGGGCTCCCGCCCTGATGACGCTATACAGCCTGCGAGGAAAGCAGATTGATTTGTGTCTGCTTCGCCATATTGTCGCGGTAATCGCTGACGCGCGACGGCCAGTTAATTCCTGCCACCAGCGTCAAATTACGCAGCAGTGGGAACAGGTGAATATCATCTTCCGACAATTCGCCATTCACAGCATTTGGTTTCACGATCAGCTTATCGAGTGCGCGCAAGTCGTCACTGATATTTTTGATTAGGCCCGGCGAGTGAGAAAGGTGTTCGGCAAAATCACCGATGGCAGCCTCTTTTTTCGCAACGAAATAGGCACGCGCCTGCGGCGTGGCAAATTCATCAAAAGCACCAGTGGCAAAACGTGGAATGAGCAGCCGATTGGCGTAGCCGTTCACTTTTCGTAGCCACTCTTCGATAGCCGGGTTGCGTTTACCGGTGAGCAAAGGCGCGCCATCAAGTTTGTCGACATAGTGGACGATGTCCATGCTTTCGGGGAGATAGCGGCTGTCGTCTTTTTGCAGGATTGGCGCCATTTTCTTGCCAATCATGCGGATGGGCGTCTCTTCGTCGTCACTCAGCAGCGTGACTAACTCAACCGGGAGATTCTTCAGGCCGAAAATCATTCGGGCTTTCAGACAGAACGGACAGTGATCGTAGATGTAGAGCTTCACGTTTCTCCTCCATTTAGTGATCAACAGTCTTTAGTATGGCGGAGAAAAAAGCATGTTTCAAATCAAGCCCCTGGCTCAAGCATACCGCTCGCGCTTCGCTTTGGGCTAAATTGCCACCACAGGGCAATAAGCGTAATAAAGCCCACGACGCCGAGCATCACCCAGGGTAATTCGGGTTGATTCAAGGCCTTACCGGAATCAAATAGCCAGCCGCCGCCGGCATATCCAAGCGCGCCGCCGAGCGCCAGCCCGAGGCGGCTGAACCCCATATAACTGCCACGAGCGCGTGGGTCAGCAAGCCCGGCACCGAGCGTTTCGCGGGCGGGTTCAGCAATAATCGAGCCGATATAAAAGGTACAAATCAGCACGAAAAGCTGTTGCAGACTGTTCACTAAACCGATGGGCATCATGCTGAGCGTCATCACCAGCAGGCCGGCCATAAGGCGATGTTCCAGACGAAAACGCTTTTCGCTCCAGCGCGCGATGGGGTAAAGCAGGGTGAGTGACAGACAGGCTTCGATGGCATACATCCACTTCACGGCGGCAGGGGAGCCCGCAATGTCGTTCACCATAATTGGCAGCATCAGCATCACCTGCACGGCCAGCATATAATAGCCCGTCAGCGTCAGCACATAAGTCACGAAACGTTTATCGGCCATGACGCGGCCCAGCCCTTCCCGCACGGGCGCTTTGACCGTCGAGAGTTTCCAGGCCGGCAGCAGCCAGGCATTAAACGCAGCGCAAAGGATAAACAGCGCGGCACCCGTCGCACAGACCAGGCGGAAATCATATTGCAGCAGCCAGCTTCCCAGCAGTGCGCCAATAACCGCGCCCGCGCTATCCTGCATCATGAGCAGCGAGAAAAAACGGCCGCGCTGTCGCGGACGAATTAATTTCACGACCAGCGCGGTACGCGGTGGGTCAAACAGCGTGCCGCCGAGACCGGAGAGAAAACAGGAAAACCACAGCAGCCAGGGATCGTGTGCAATACCCATGGTGGCGAAGCCCGCCGCACGCAGCAGCATGCCGGTGACAATCATCGGTTTTGCGCCGAAGCGGTCAGCAATCGCCCCACCAAAAACGCCAAGCCCCTGCTGTACAAACTGCCGCAGACCCAGCGCAATGCCGACCATTAGCGCCGCCCAGCCCATCTGATCCACAAAACGAATGGAGATCAGCGGGAAGACGACAAAAAAGCCCAGCACAACCAGCATGTTATCGACGAGCAGGAAATATTTACCGAGGTTACGGGCCTGTGATACGCGGGACATTTTCCCTCCAGGGAAAAGTACACAGAGTCTTCAGGCTGCCGCTGCGTTAGCCACGCCGTGATGCAGTTTGAATGGGTCGGTGTAGAGAAAGGTGAGCACGCTAATATTCTGCGGTGTTGACGCGCGTTTTCCCACCCCTGCTTGCGACAATATTTTTTTATCAAAAGGGTGGTTTGATTCAGCTTTTTCATCGAATTTTGTGAATTCAACGAAAAATGGTATGTCACTGTTTTCACAGAAGGCACAGGCGCAGGTATAGTAAAGCTAACGGGTAATAGGGTTGATGTGACGGGAAGGAGTGGTATCGATGTTTGGCTATCGCAGTAACGTGCCAAAAGTGCGCCTGACAACAGACAGACTGGTCGTTCGTCTGGTGCATGAACGTGATGCCTGGCGTCTGGCGGATTATTACGCCGAAAATCGCCAGTTTTTAAAACCCTGGGAACCCGTAAGGGATGAAAGTCACTGCTTTCCTTCTGGCTGGCAGGCGCGACTGAATATGATTGCCGAGTTTCATAAGCAGGGAACGGCTTTTTATTTCGCATTACTAGACCCTGAAGAAAAAGAAATCATCGGGATCGCCAATTTTTCTAACGTGGTGCGCGGATCGTTTCACGCCTGTTATCTCGGCTACTCCATTGGTCAAAAATGGCAAGGGCAGGGACTGATGTTTGAAGCGCTCACCTCTGCCATTCGCTACATGCAGCGGACGCAGCATATCCATCGCATCATGGCCAATTACATGCCGCACAATCAGCGCAGCGGCGATCTGCTGGCGCGTCTGGGATTTGAAAAAGAAGGCTATGCAAAATCGTATTTGCTGATCGACGGCGAGTGGCGTGACCACGTGCTGACGGCGTTAACCACCAAAGACTGGACCGCAGGTCGATAAGGATAAAAGATGAAATATCAGTTAACCGCCACGGAAGCGCGCGTCATTGGCTGTCTGCTGGAAAAACAGGTGACGACGCCGGAGCAATATCCGCTGTCGGTAAATGCTGTCACCCTGGCCTGTAACCAAAAATCCAATCGCGAACCGGTGCTCAACCTGAGCGAACACGATGTTCAGGATCATCTGGATGCGCTGGTAAAACGCCATTATCTGCGTACCGTCAGCGGATTCGGCAATCGCGTCACCAAATATGAGCAGCGTTTTTGCAATTCCGAGTTTGGCGACCTCAAGTTCACCTCCGCCGAGGTCGCGATCGTCACAACGTTACTGCTGCGCGGCGCGCAAACGCCGGGAGAACTGCGCTCTCGCGCCTCGAGAATGCATGAATTCAGCGATATGCAGGAAGTGGAGAACACGCTGGAGAATCTCTCTACCCGTGAAGACGGCCCCTTTGTCATGCGTCTGCCACGAGAACCGGGTAAACGTGAAAGCCGCTTTATGCATTTGTTTAGTGGGGATGTTGAAACGCTGGTCAACGTGGTGGAGGCTGTGGCGCCCGCCGATGACGAATCGCTGACAGCCCGCGTTGACGCGCTCGAAATGGAAGTGGCGGAGCTGAAGCAGCGCCTGGATTCCTTGCTGGCACATTTAGGAGAATAACCGTGACGAAACTACGCATTGGTGTTGTTGGGCTGGGTGGTATCGCGCAAAAAGCCTGGCTACCCGTTCTGGGTGCCGCATCGGACTGGACGCTGGCGGGAGCATGGTCTCCCACGCGGGCGAAAGCACTGCAAATATGTGAAACCTGGCGGATGCCTTACGCCGTTTCTCTGCTCGATCTGGCGCGCGAGTGCGATGCGGTGTTTGTCCACACCTCCACGGCAACGCATTATCAGGTCGTGACTGCACTCTTAAACGCCGGCGTTCATGTCTGCGTCGATAAGCCGCTGGCGGAAAACGTGTCGGATGCAGAGCGGCTGATTGAGCTGGCTGCGCGTAAAAACCTGACGCTCATGGTCGGGTTTAATCGTCGCTTCTCGCCGGTCTATCAGGATTTAAAAGCCCAGTTGGGCAGCGCGGCGTCGCTGCGTATGGATAAGCATCGCACCGACAGTATTGGCCCGAACGATTTGCGCTTTACGCTGCTGGACGACTATCTGCATGTGATCGACACCGCGCTGTGGCTGGCCGGCGGTAACGCTCAACTCAACAGCGGTACGCTGCAAACCAACGATCAAGGGGAGATGGTGTATGCCGAACACCATTTTTCTGTGGACCATGTGCAGGTGACGACCAGCATGCACCGTCGCGCGGGAAGCCAGCGCGAATCGGTACAGGCCGTGACCGATGGCGCGTTATATGACATCACCGATATGCGGGAATGGTGTGAAGAAAAGGGCAGCGGCGTGCTGACCCGTCCGATAGCCAGCTGGCAAAGTACGCTCGAGCAGCGCGGCTTTGCCGGATGCGCGCGTCATTTCATTGAGTGCGTACAAAATCAGACGGTTCCTGAAACGTCGGGTGAACAGGCGATCATGGCCCAGCGCATCATTGAAAAGCTCTGGCGCGAGGCGATGACCGAATGAAAACGGTTTAATCCCCGTCGCATCTGCGGATAGTAATTCGCATAAATACGGGTAGACTAAGCGCTTCTTTTAACGCCTGCATTGCAGGCGTTTTGCCGTGTGGTAGTGGAAATTCACGTTAATGAACTTATTAAAATCGCTGGCGGCCGTCAGCTCGATGACCATGTTTTCTCGCGTGCTGGGTTTTGCCCGTGACGCGATTGTGGCAAGGGTCTTTGGTGCAGGCATGGCAACCGACGCCTTTTTTGTGGCATTCAAATTACCCAATCTTCTGCGCCGTATTTTCGCAGAAGGCGCATTTTCCCAGGCGTTTGTCCCGATCCTGGCAGAATACAAAAGCAAGCAGGGTGAAGACGCCACCCGCGTGTTTGTCTCCTATGTTTCGGGTCTGCTGACGCTGGCGCTGGCGATCGTGACGGTTGTTGGGATGCTGGCCGCCCCGTGGGTCATTATGGTGACGGCACCGGGCTTTGCCGACACGGCGGATAAATTTGCGCTGACGACGCAACTTCTGCGCATCACCTTTCCTTATATTTTGCTGATTTCACTGGCCTCGCTGGTGGGAGCGATCCTCAACACCTGGAACCGATTCTCGGTCCCGGCGTTTGCCCCGACCTTTTTGAACGTCAGCATGATTGGTTTTGCCCTGTTTGCCGCGCCGCACTTTAACCCTCCCGTGCTGGCCCTGGCGTGGGCGGTCACCGTCGGTGGCGTGCTTCAGTTGGCTTATCAACTCCCGCATCTGAAAAAAATCGGCATGCTGGTGCTGCCGCGTATTAATTTCCGCGATGCGGGCGCGATGCGCGTGATTAAGCAGATGGGACCGGCGATTCTCGGCGTATCTGTTAGCCAGATTTCCCTGATTATCAATACCATTTTTGCCTCATTCCTGGTGTCGGGTTCGGTGTCGTGGATGTATTACGCTGACCGACTGATGGAGTTTCCGTCGGGCGTGCTGGGCGTGGCGCTGGGAACCATTTTGCTCCCGTCTCTGTCGCGGAGCTTTGCCAGCGGAAATCACGATGAGTATTGCCGCCTGATGGACTGGGGTTTGCGCCTGTGCTTTTTGCTGGCGTTGCCAAGTGCGGTTGCGCTGGGCATTCTGGCAAAACCGCTGACGGTGTCGCTGTTCCAGTACGGGAAATTCAGCGCGTTTGATGCCCTGATGACCCAGCGCGCCTTAGTGGCGTATTCCGTGGGCCTGATGGGGTTGATCGTTGTAAAGGTATTGGCACCGGGCTTCTATTCCCGTCAGGACATTAAAACGCCGGTCAAAATAGCCATCGTGACGCTGATCCTGACTCAGGTGATGAACCTGATCTTTATCGGTCCGCTGAAACACGCCGGTTTGTCGCTGTCGATCGGTCTTGGAGCATGCCTGAACGCCGGTTTGCTGTATTGGCAATTGCGTAAGCAAAACATCTTCACGCCGCAGCCGGGCTGGATGCGCTTCCTGATTCGTCTGGTGATTGCGGTTCTGGTGATGGCTGGTGCGCTGGTGGGGATGATGTACGTGATGCCTGAATGGTCAAACGGCACCATGCTGTATCGTCTGCTGCGCCTGATGGCGGTGGTCGTGGTGGGAATTGTGGCCTATTTCGCCACGCTGGCGGTACTCGGTTTTAAAGTGAAAGAGTTCGCCCGCCGAACGGTATAAACCACGAAAGGGGAGTCACCTGCTGGTGCTCCCCGTCGTCTGTCTAATCGCTATCGCGATTAAATCGAAATCTTCTTACCGCCGCCGCGCGAGCTGGCCGTCTGGCCATTAGCGCCATACAGTCCAGGCTCCTGATGAGGTTTTAACACCTCGAGCGCCTGCTGATTGCGTTCAATCTGTCCCTCTAACAACCAACCGTTATGCTGGTTGAGATCGCGAAGGTGCTGAGTTTTCTCAGTAATAGTCTGCCAGCGCTCAGCGATATCATCATTCGCGCTACGTCGCGGGTCTTGCTCCGCACGACGCTGTTGTTCCAGGTAATCCAGGGTTGCCAACAGCGAGCTTTTATCTTCAGTAATACGCTGCAAAGCGCTACCGGTAAAATGTCCCATGGACAGCTGCTGCTGTTCGGCATCCATTACCGTCTTCAGATCGTTCAGGACTACCGTCATCTGATCCAATATTTCTGACAGTCGACTCATACGGTTATTTACTCTGTAAGAAGCTCTGCGTTTCCTGAAGCAATGCATCAGCAATTTTGCTGGTGTCCATCTTCAATTCGCCGTTACGAATAGCCGCTTTCAGCGCTTCGACACGTTCGACGTTGATATCATTTGTTGCAGGCTGCATCAGTTTAGACTGCCCATCACTGAGGGTGACGCTGGCGCTGGTGCTGTTCGCCGTGGACGATTTTTCTGCGCGTGGTTTCAGCACTGGCGCGTCATTCGTTTCACGAGGTTGTACAGTGCTAACCGGTTTCAGGGGCGATGTACGATCAATGCTCATAGTGTTGTCCTCATAGAGGTTCGCGGCGTTGGCGCCTGACATTATCATTTGTTAATTATTTATCGGCAGGTGCCGTGAAACCTTTAAAAAGATTATAGGTTAATCAGAATAATCCCATCAGATCCGACGGTTCCGCTCACCACCTGACCTGAGGACATCCTTACGCGCGCATTTTGGGCGACGGCGGCGTTGTTCAACGCCTGACCTTCGCTGTTCACACTAAATCCGTCTCCGTTAGCGATCACCATGACGCGTTGTCCTGCTTTTACGCGCCAGGCCTGACGAAGCATCGACAGTTGTATCGCTTGTCCTGGCGCTAAATCGCGCAGGCTCACGGAATCTTGCGCCTGATTAATATCAAGCATAGTGCGCGGTGGGAGCTGATCCAGCCGGCCGCGCTTTAATTCCACGCTGGTCGTTTGCAACACGCTACCGCGGGCAATGGGCTGGGCGGCGACAACATAGTTGCCCGTCGCTTGTACATTCACCTGTAAAAAGCGCTTTTCGTTGTTGCAGCGCGCCAGCACGTTCACATTGCCCCACAGTTTTGTGTTGCCGCTGATGCTGAGTGCAGGTTGATCGCAGGTGGGCAGGAGATTGGGCTGCGTACGGACGGTCACCGTCACCTCATCACTAAAGCCTGCCAGACGCTGGGCAAAAAAAGCCGTCAGCTGGGCATTCAGATCCTGAGCCTGCGTCAGAGGACTTAACAGTAAAAGGGTAGCGGCTAAGCCACTTTTGAACGACAGCATCACACATTCCCGCGGTTCCTGGATTTGAGACGATTCTACCCCTTAGGCTTTTTCTTCAACGCGACAAATAGCGACGCATTTTGCGTGTATTCCGTCGATAAGGTGTACGGGTTGAGTTTTAAGCTACATGCTGAAATTTCGCCATCAGCGGAGAAGATATGCTCGATAAACTTGACGCCTCGTTACGTTTTCAACAGGAAGCGCTCAACCTGCGCGCTCAGCGGCAAGAAGTGTTGGCCAGCAACATCGCGAACGCGGATACCCCAGGGTATCAGGCGCGCGATATGGATTTTTCCAGTGAGCTTAAAAAAGTGATGGAGCGTGGCCGCGCGGAAGGGACCGGTGTTGCCCTGGCATTGACGTCTTCGCGTCATATCCCCGCTCAGGCAATGACGGCACCGTCTGCCGATTTACTTTACCGCATTCCCGATCAGCCATCCCTTGACGGTAACACCGTTGATATGGACCGGGAGCGCACGCAGTTTGCCGATAACAGCCTGAAATATCAGACGGGCCTGACCGTTCTCGGTGGACAGATTAGAAGCATGCAGAGCGTTCTGCAGGGAGGCAACTAATTCATGGCCTTACTGAACATTTTTGATATCGCCGGTTCGGCGTTGACCGCCCAGTCCCAGCGTCTGAACGTTGCCGCCAGTAACATGGCGAACGCCGACAGCGTGACCGGACCAGACGGCCAGCCTTATCGTGCCAAACAGGTTGTCTTTCAGGTCGATGCTGCGCCGGGCGCGGCAACGGGCGGCGTGAAAGTCTCCAGTGTGGTTGAGAGCCAGGCACCTGACAAACTGGTGTATGAGCCGGGCAATCCGCTGGCGGATGCGAACGGTTACGTCAAAATGCCAAACGTCGACGTAGTCGGTGAGATGGTGAACACCATGTCCGCTTCCCGTAGCTATCAGGCGAACGTTGAAGTGCTCAATACCGTCAAGAGCATGATGCTCAAAACGCTCACTCTCGGCCAGTAAAGGAGACACGCATGTCCATCGCCGTCAACGTGAATGACCCGACTAACTCCGGCGTCACAGGCACCAGCAGTACCAGCGGTTCTAAATCCCTGACGGGTAATAGCGCATCCGATCTACAGGGTAGCTTTTTAACGCTGCTGGTTGCGCAGTTGAAAAACCAGGACCCGACCAACCCGATGCAAAACAACGAACTGACCACGCAACTTGCGCAGATCAGTACCGTGAGTGGTATCGAGAAGCTGAACACCACGCTCGGCTCCGTTTCGGGTCAACTTAATGATAGCCAGTCACTGCAAGCCAGTAACCTGATTGGCCACGGTGTGATGATCCCAGGGACGACGATCCTGGCAGGGACCAGCACCACCGAAGGCAACAGCACGACCACCACAACGCCGTTTGGCGTTGAGTTGCAGCAAGCCGCCGACAAAGTCACCGCCACCATCACCAATAAAGATGGCGTCGTTGTACGCACGATCGATATCGGTGAGCTGAAAGCAGGCGTCCATACCTTTAGCTGGGATGGCTCGATGACGGACGGTACTACCGCGCCAAACGGTTCTTATAGCGTTGCCATTTCTGCCAGCAGTGGTCCGAATCAGCTGGTGGCTCAGCCGCTTAAGTTCGCACTGGTTCAGGGCGTGACGCGCGGCAGTGACGGTAACAAACTGGATTTGGGTACTTCTGGTACCACCACGCTCGACGAAGTTCGGCAGATTATTTAAGCCTTAATACTTATCAGGAGTAACTCATGGCCTTTTCACAAGCGGTCAGCGGCCTGAATGCCGCAGCCACCAACCTGGACGTCATTGGTAACAACATTGCCAACTCCGCGACCTATGGTTTCAAATCCGGTACTGCGTCTTTCGCAGATATGTTCGCCGGTTCCAAAGTCGGTTTAGGCGTAAAAGTTGCTGGTATCACCCAGGACTTTAACGACGGCACAACGACCAACACCGGTCGTGGACTGGACGTTGCCATCAGCCAGAACGGTTTCTTCCGTATGGTTGATGCCAACGGTTCTGTTTTTTACAGCCGTAACGGCCAGTTCAAGCTGGATGAAAACCGTAACATCGTCAACATGCAGGGCCTGCAGCTGACGGGGTATCCGGTTGCAGGTACGCCACCGACCATCCAGACCGGCGCAAACCCGCAGGCGATTTCTATCCCGAATACGCTGATGGCGGCGAAGCCTACCGACACCGCATCCCAGCAGATCAACCTAAACTCAACGGATACCGCGCCGACAAAGCCATTTAATGTTGCAGATACCTCTGACCCAGATTCTTACAACAAGAAAGGCACCGTGACTGTCTATGACAGCCAGGGTAATGCACACAACATGAATCTGTTCTACGTCAAAGACACCGCCGCAAACAGCTGGAAGGTCTACTCCCAGGATGCGAGCGTGCCGGGTAGTGCAGCAACACTGGCGACCACGTTGACCTTCAACGCCAGCGGTGTGTTGACTGGTGGCGGTCAGGTTAACGTCACAACGGCGACTATCCCTGGTGCAACGCCTGCGACATTTGCCCTGAGTTTTGCTAACTCCATGCAGCAGAACACCGGTGCGAACAACATCGTGGCAACTAACCAGAACGGCTACAAGCCGGGTGACCTGGTGAGCTACCAGATTAACGATGATGGCACCGTTATGGGTAACTACTCTAACGAGCAGAATCAGGTTTTGGGTCAGATCGTGCTGGCAAACTTCGCCAACAACGAAGGCCTGAAATCCGAAGGTGATAACGTGTGGACGGCAACGCAGTCTTCCGGCGTTGCGCTGCTGGGTACAGCAGGAACCGGTAACTTTGGTTCATTGACCAACGGTGCACTGGAAGCGTCAAACGTGGATCTGAGTAAAGAACTGGTGAACATGATTGTTGCGCAGCGTAACTACCAGTCGAATGCGCAGACCATCAAAACCCAGGATCAGATCCTCAACACGCTGGTCAACCTGCGTTAATCGTCTAACGGGATGATGTAATGGATCACGCAATATATACCGCGATGGGCGCAGCCAGTCAGACGCTGAATCAGCAGGCTGTGACCGCCAGTAACCTGGCGAACGCCTCTACGCCGGGATTCCGTGCGCAGCTTAATGCAATGCGCGCGGTACCGGTCGAAGGGCTGACGCTGCCGACGCGTACGCTGGTTATCGCCTCTACGCCGGGTGCCGATATGACGCCTGGTCAAATGGATTACACCTCACGTCCGCTGGACGTGGCGCTTCAGCAGGATGGTTGGCTGGCGGTGCAAGCGGCCGACGGTACGGAAGGTTATACCCGTAACGGTAACATCCAGGTCGATTCTGCCGGTCAGTTGACGATTCAGGGTCACCCGGTGATTGGCGAAGCGGGTCCACTGACGGTGCCGGAAGGTTCGGAAATCACCATCGCGGCGGACGGGACCATTTCGGCCCTGAACCCGGGCGATCCAGCGAATACCGTGGCGCCGGTTGGCAAACTGAAGCTGGTGAAAGCCGAAGGCAATGAAGTGACGCGCGGTGATGACGGACTGTTCCGCACCAGCGCGTCGGCACTGGCCGCACGTGGCGCAACGTTGCAGCCCGATCCGAGCATCCGCGTGATGTCCGGCGTACTGGAAGGCAGTAACGTTAAACCGGTTGCCGCCATGACCGATATGATTGCCAGCGCGCGTCGTTTCGAAATGCAAATGAAGGTTATCACCAGCGTCGATGAAAACGCCGGACGTGCTAACCAACTGCTGTCTATGAGTTAACAGGATTTCTTATGATCAGCTCTTTATGGATCGCGAAAACGGGTCTTGACGCACAGCAAACCAACATGGATGTCATCGCCAACAACCTGGCGAACGTCAGCACCAATGGTTTCAAGCGTCAGCGTGCCGTGTTCGAAGATTTGCTTTATCAAACCATTCGTCAGCCGGGCGCGCAGTCGTCTGAGCAGACAACGCTACCGTCAGGCCTGCAGATTGGTACGGGTGTGCGTCCGGTTGCGACCGAGCGTCTGCACAGCCAGGGTAACCTGTCTCAGACCAACAACAGCAAAGACGTCGCCATTAAAGGCCAGGGGTTCTTCCAGGTGCAGTTACCTGATGGTACCTCAGCGTATACGCGCGACGGTTCGTTCCAGGTGGATCAGAATGGTCAGCTGGTGACGGCGGGTGGTTTCCAGGTTCAGCCTGCGATTACCATTCCGGCTAACTCCCTGAGCATTACCATCGGACGTGATGGCGTGGTAAGCGTGACGCAACAGGGGCAGGCAGCGCCTGTTCAGGTTGGACAGCTTAACCTGACGACGTTTATGAACGACACCGGTCTGGAAAGCATTGGGGAAAACCTCTACACGGAAACCCAGTCCTCGGGTGCACCTAACGAAAGTACGCCTGGCCTGAACGGCTCAGGTTTGCTGTATCAGGGTTATGTAGAAACGTCTAACGTCAACGTGGCGGAAGAGCTGGTGAATATGATCCAGGTTCAACGCGCGTATGAAATTAACAGTAAAGCAGTGTCGACGACCGACCAGATGCTGCAAAAACTGACGCAACTCTAAGGGGTCGTCCGGTGCGGTAAACGCTGCATCGGACCCCTGTTTTCGAAGATGAAGGTAATGCAAAAAAACGCGGTGTTTCGTTATCCAATAGTGACTGTTCTGGCCGTAACCCTCAGCGGTTGCGCCTTGATCCCGTCCAAACCATTGGTGCAGGGTGCGACTACCGCCCAACCGATCCCAGGCCCTACGCCTGTGGTGAATGGTTCTATTTTCCAGACCGCACAGCCTATCAACTATGGCTACCAGCCGCTGTTTGAAGACCGCCGCCCACGTAACATTGGCGATACGTTGACCATCCAGCTGCAGGAAAACGTCAGTGCGAGCAAAAGCTCCTCGGCGAACGCCAGCCGAGATGGAAAAACCAATTTTGGCTTTGATACCGTTCCACGCTATCTGCAGGGCCTGTTTGGCAATGAACGCGCCGATGTCGAAGCATCTGGCGGCAACAGCTTTAATGGTAAAGGTGGCGCAAACGCCAGCAATACCTTCAGCGGGACGCTGACCGTAACAGTTGACCAGGTTCTGGCTAACGGCAATTTACATGTTGTGGGTGAAAAACAGATCGCCATCAATCAGGGCACTGAGTTCATTCGCTTCTCCGGTGTGGTTAACCCTCGCACCATCAGTGGCAGCAACACCGTGCCGTCCACTCAGGTGGCGGATGCGCGTATTGAGTACGTCGGTAACGGCTATATCAATGAAGCGCAGAATATGGGCTGGCTGCAACGTTTCTTCCTTAATTTATCGCCGATGTAAGCAAGGTGACCTATGTTTAAATCCCTTTTCGGAATGGTGTTGGTGCTGGTGGCGACGTTCGCCCAGGCCGACCGCATTCGCGATCTCACCAGTGTACAGGGCGTACGAGCAAACTCACTGATCGGCTATGGCCTGGTCGTCGGCCTGGACGGCACGGGCGACCAGACCACCCAGACGCCTTTCACCACGCAAAGTTTGAATAACATGCTTTCCCAGCTCGGTATTACGGTACCGACAGGGACGAACATGCAGCTGAAAAACGTGGCGGCGGTCATGATCACCGCCTCTTACCCGGCGTTTGCCCGACAGGGTCAAACCATCGATGTGGTGGTTTCCTCGATGGGTAACGCAAAAAGCCTGCGCGGCGGGACGCTGCTGATGACCCCTCTGAAAGGGGTGGATAGCCAGGTTTATGCGCTGGCGCAGGGTAACATTCTTGTCGGCGGTGCGGGGGCATCAGCAGGCGGAAGCAGTGTGCAGGTAAACCAGCTGAACGGCGGTCGTATTACGAACGGTGCGATTATCGAGCGTGAACTGCCGACCCAGTTTGGCGCAGGCGACACCATCAATCTTCAACTGAATAATGAAGACTTCACGATGGCGCAGCAGATTGCCGACACCATCAACCGCAGCCGTGGCTACGGTAGCGCGACTGCGCTGGATGCGCGTACCGTGCAGATCCGTACCTCCAGCGGCAGCAGCAATCAGGTGCGTATGCTGGCGGATATCCAGAATATGGAAGTCAACGTTCCGCTTCAGGATGCCAAAGTGATCATCAACTCGCGTACGGGATCGGTGGTGATGAACCGAGAAGTGACGCTGGATAGCTGTGCCGTCGCACAGGGTAACCTGTCGATCAGCGTGAACCGCTCGGCGCAAGTCAGCCAGCCGGATACGCCGTTTGGCGGTGGACAAACGGTTGTGACGCCACAAACGCAGATTGATATGCGCCAGAGCGGCGGTTCACTGCAAACCGTGCGTTCGAGTGCCAACCTGAACAACGTCGTGCGTGCCTTGAATGCGCTGGGTGCTACACCGATGGATTTGATGTCGATTTTGCAGTCCATGCAAAGTGCGGGCTGTCTGCGCGCCAAACTGGAAATCATCTAATGCTGAGCGATAGCAAACTGATGGCAAGTGCGGCCTGGGATGCCCAGTCGCTCAACGAACTGAAAACCAAAGCAGGACAAGACCAGGCGGCTAACCTCCGCCCGGTTGCCCGCCAGGTGGAAGGGATGTTTGTGCAGATGATGTTGAAAAGCATGCGTGAAACGTTACCGAAAGATGGGATGTTCAGCAGCGATTCGACACGCCTCTACACCAGCATGTATGACCAGCAGGTTGCTCAGCAAATGACGTCCGGCAAGGGGCTTGGACTCGCCGATATGATTGTGAAACAGATGCAGGCGGCTCAGGGGATTCAACCCGAAGAGCAGACGCAGCAGGTTCCGATGAAGTTTGATCTGGAAACGGTGACGACCTATCAGAATCAGGCGCTTACGCAGATGGTGCGTAAGGCGATGCCTAAGCCTGCAGAAAGTAACGATGAGGCGCTCTCCGGCGACAGTAAAGATTTCCTCGCCCAACTTTCGCTGCCAGCGCGTCTGGCCAGCGAACAGAGTGGGGTTCCACACCACCTGATTCTGGCGCAGGCAGCGCTGGAATCCGGGTGGGGTCAGCGACAAATTCGCCGTGAAAATGGCGAGCCGAGCTTTAACATTTTTGGTGTTAAAGCCTCCTCTGGCTGGAAAGGTCCAACGACAGAAATCACGACGACAGAATATGAAAATGGCGCGGCAGTGAAGGTCAAAGCCAAATTCCGCGTCTACAGCTCTTATCTCGAAGCGTTATCAGATTATGTGGGCATGTTGAGCCGAAATCCGCGCTATGCGGCCGTCACCAATGCTGCGACGGCAGAGCAGGGCGCGCAGGCATTGCAAAATGCGGGCTATGCCACCGATCCGCAATATGCCCATAAACTGACGAACATGATTCAACAGCTTAAATCGATGGGCGAGAAAGTCAGCAAAGCCTATAGCAACGATCTCGAAAATTTATTCTAAAGACTCAAGTTTGTGCTACGGCTGTCGATAATCCTTATCAGGACCCGTGTCTGAAAGTTTAAAAGGAACCTCAATGTCCAGTTTGATTAACAGCGCTATGAGTGGCCTCAGTGCGGCTCAGGCTTCACTGAATACGGTCAGTAATAACATTTCCAGCTATAACGTGGCAGGTTATACCCGTCAGACCACCGTGCTGGGTGCAGCAAACAGTACGTTGACGGGCGGCGGTTGGGTCGGTAATGGCGTGTACGTTAATGGCGTACAGCGTGAATACGATGCGTTCATTACCAATCAGCTGCGCGCTGCGCAGAACCAAAGCAGCGGGTTGACCACGCGCTATCAGCAGATGTCAAAAATTGACGACGTGCTGTCTGATACCACGAATTCCCTTTCTGCAACGTTGCAGAGCTTCTTTACCAGCCTGCAAACGCTGGTCAGTAACGCAGAAGATCCCGCTGCGCGTCAGACTGTGCTTGGAAAAGCCGATGGTCTGGTCAATCAGTTTAAGGTGACCGATCAGTACCTGCGCGACCAGGATAAGCAGGTTAATACTGCCATTGCGACAAGCGTTGACCAGATCAACTCCTATGCGACGCAGATTGCTAACCTCAACGACCAGATTTCACGTCTGACCGGTGTGGGTGCAGGGGCTTCCCCGAATAACCTGCTCGATCAGCGCGACCAGTTGGTCAGCGAGCTGAATCAGATTGTGGGTGTCGAAGTCGCGGTACAGGACAGTGGCACGTACAACGTTTCATTCGGTAACGGCTACACTCTGGTGCAGGGCAGCGCGGCCAATAAGCTGGCGGCTGTTCCATCAAGTGCCGATCCTTCACGCATGACCGTGGCGTATGTGGATGCCTCAGCGGGTAATGTTGAGATCCCGGATAAAGTGCTGAATACCGGCTCTTTGGGTGGCTTGATTACATTCCGTAATGAAGATCTGGATAAGACGCGTAATAACCTTAACCAGATGGCGCTTGCGTTTGCCGATGCCATGAACCAGCAGCATGAGAAAGGTTTTGATGCCAATCAGGATGCAGGCGGCAAACTGTTCAATTTCGGCACGCCGGCCGTCATGGAAAATGCCAAAAACACCGGCAGTGCGGCCGTTACAGCCACCATTGATGACAGCTCAAAAGTTCAGGCGACAGATTACAAACTGGAATACAACGGTTCCAACTGGACCGTGACGCGCCTGTCAGACAAAACCACGTTCACCGCAACGCCAGATGGTAGCGGGGATATGACGTTTGATGGCGTTAAAATTAACGTGAGTGGTGCAGCGGCTAATAAAGACAGTTTTGTGGTTAAGCCGGTCGTCGACACCATCGTCAACATGGAACTTCTGATCAAAGATGAATCCAAACTGGCGATGGCGTCTGACGCGACAGCGGGTGAGAGCGATAACCGTAACGGTAAGGCACTGCTTGAACTGCAAAACAGCAAGTCTGTTGGCGGGAATAAAAGCTTTAACGATGCCTATGCCTCGTTGGTCAGTACAGTCGGTAGCCAGACAGCTTCACTGAAGACCAGCAGCGCGACGAAAGCCAACGTGGTGACGCAGCTCAGCAATCAGCAGCAGTCGATTTCTGGCGTGAATCTGGATGAAGAGTACGGCAATTTGCAGCGTTTCCAGCAATATTACCTGGCGAATGCGCAGGTTCTGCAAACGGCCAGCACCCTTTTCGACGCCATTATTAATATTCGCTAAGGCCGAGGTAAAGAATGCGCATTAGCACCCAAATGATGTACCAGCAGAACATGCGTGGGATTACCGAATCCCAGAGCAAGTGGCTGAGCTACGGTGAACAAATGTCCACCGGTAAACGCGTTAACCGTCCTTCGGACGATGCGATTGCCTCCTCGCAGGCCATCGTGCTGTCTCAGGCGCAATCGCAGAACGAACAGTACAAGCTGGGACGTACCTTTGCGAAACAGAAAGTTTCACTGGAAGATAACGTGCTCGGTCAGGTCAACACGGCGATCTCCAGCGCGCAGGAAAAAATCGTTTATGCCGGTAACGGTACGTTGAGCGATGATGACCGTCTTTCTTTGGCGTCTGATTTGCAGGGTATCCGTGACCAATTGATGAATCTGGCCAACTCGACTGACGGTAACGGGCGCTTCATTTTCGCGGGCTATAAAACGGAAACGGCCCCGTTCGACTCTGCGACGGGAACGTACAGCGGCGGCACTGAATCCATTACGCAGCAAGTGGATTCCGCACGCACCATGGCGATCAGTCATACCGGTAATCAGATCTTTGAAAGCATCACCAGCAACGCACAGGAAGTTCCGGGCGGCGGTTACGGTGAACAGAATATGTTTAAAATTCTCGACAGCGCTATCGCGGCGTTGAAGGTGCCAGTAGACACGGATTCCGCTGCTGCAGCTACGCAGAAACTGGCGCTGGACACCGCTGCTGTCGGCATTAAAAACACCCAAAACAACGTGCTGACTGTCGTGGCAGACGTCGGAACCAAGCTTAACGAACTCGATACGCTAGATTCATTGGGCGTTGATCGTGCGCTGGGTCAGACGAAGCAGATGAGCGATCTGGTCGACGTTGACTGGAACGCGGCGATTTCGTCTTACACCATGCAACAGGCGGCGCTCCAGGCTTCATATAAAGCGTTTACTGACATGCAGGGAATGTCTCTGTTCCAGCTGAACAGATAACAAAATTGACCTCTTAGAACATATCTTGAAACTGGATATGTTTTGTCTGCCCAACCCGGAATTTCGGATTGGGCTTTTTTTTATCGATTTTGTACCTGAACGGCAACCACGCGCGCACTTTCAATCAGACGGATCAGCAGTGCTATTGCGCCACAAACCGTTGCCAGTGCCACCACGCCGGACCAGCCCACCATCGCATACACTTTGCTCCCCAACGCTGAGCCAAGCGCCATACCGATAAAAATAACAGTGAACAACAGGGCATTAAGACGCCCACGGGCCTGAGGTTCGAGACTGTAAACCAGATTCTGGTGCGCAACCAGACTTGACTGCAGACCGAGATCAAAGCCCACTGCGGAGACGGCAATCAAGATTAACTGTCCGCTGGTGCCAAGCGCCGGCATCAAAAACATCAGTGCGAAGGATACCGTCACCAGCGCCGCGCCCAGTTGCGTCACTTTACCTGCACCGAGTTTATCCGCCAGGCCACCTGCCAATGGCGCCGCTAATGCACCCGCTGCGCCGGCAATCCCGTATCCACCTGCCACCGCGCTGCCAAGGTGATAGCGATCTAACAGCATGACCGCAAGCGTTGACCAGAAAGCGCTAAAGGCAATCGACAGGAATCCTTGCGCCAGCGCGGCACGACGAAGGGCAGGATAGCGACGCCACAGATGTTCCATCGACCGCAGTAATGCCGGATAGCTCAGCGTTGAATGAATCGCAAAGCGTGGCAGGACCGCCCACATCACAACGCCGATAATCGCGATGCTTGCTGCCGCCAGCTGATACATCACGCGCCAGCCGAACGCTTCGCCTACCACCCCGCTGACGGTACGAGACAGCAGAATGCCCAGCAGTAAACCGGTCATCACGGTGCCGACGGTTTTGCCCTGTTTTCCTTCCGGCGCGAGAATGGCTGCCGCAGGTACGATATCTTGTGCCATGGTCGCGGCCATGCCGATCAGCAAGCTGGTGAACAGTAACGAGTGAAGCTGTTCAGTCAGGCTGCAGCCGAGAAGAAACAGCGCCAGCGCCGCACTTTTGAAAAGGATTAACGCGCGGCGATCGTGTCGATCCCCAAGGGGCAGCAGGAACAAAATACCCAGTGCGTAACCCGTCTGTGTCAACGTGGGGACCAGCCCCATGCCCGCGATACTCAGATGGAGATCCGTCCCCATCAGCGGCAGAAGCGGTTGGGCATAGTAAATTGATGCGACGCTAAAACCTGCGCCAATGGCAAGGATAAAAATAGTCCAGCGGCGGGTCTGTGTAGCGATGACTGCGTTCATTCGGTGTACCTCATTCATGGAATGAGGCTATTTTTCCGCAATCTCGCTTGAGGCGGTAGCCAGTAGGGTGGTAAAACATTTATACGTATAGCGTATAACCATGAAGAAAATGAAACGAACTGAGCGTATAGATAGAGTGGAACTGATGCGCACATTTATTCGCATCGTGGAGTCGGGTTCGCTCTCGGCGGCGGCAAGACAGCTCGACACCACGCAGGCGACCGTCAGTCGGCGCTTGCAGTCCCTGGAAACGCTGCTTGGCGTTCGGCTGTTACTCCGTACCACCCACGCGATGAAATTAACCGACGACGGTGAGCGCTGCTACCATCACGCACGACGGGTTATCGACAGTTGGCTGGCGCTGGAAGATGAAGTGGGTCAAGCCGAAGATGAACCGGTGGGGATTTTACGCGTACGCGCGCCCCATGCGTTTGGCCAGGAACAGCTGTTACCCCCGTTAATGCAGTTTTTGACCCGCTATCCGCAGCTCTCAATCGAGTGGAAACTCAATGACAGGTCAGTAGATTTTCTCAGCGATGATATCGACTGTGCGATTCGCGTGGGCGCTGAAGTCGATCCTGCCACGGTGTCCGTCTTGCTCGCCGAAGTTCCCCGCAGCGTTGTTGCGTCCCCGGCTCTGCTCGCACAGTTCACTGCGCCAGCGCATCCCGACGATCTCAGCGCGTTGCCGTGGGTGGCGCTCAGCACTTTTTATCATCAACATATTGAGCTCTTCAAACGAGGGGAAAAGGAGCCGACACGCGTCGCTATTTCGCCTCGCCTGAGTACTGATAGCCTCTATGTCGCGCGAAATACTGCGCTGATGGGACTGGGTATTGCGGCAGTATCGAGCTGGACGGTGGAAGAGGATATTCGCGAAGGAAGGCTGGTGCATCTTTTACCTGACTGGCAACCTGCACCTTTGCCGGTACACCTTGTTTATCCGTGGTCGCGCTATTACCCGGCGCGATTAAGACGATTTCTGGAGATGATGCGGGAGATCATGCCGCAAATGGCGGGAATGAGAAAACCGCTCGCTTAGCATTTCAGGCAATAAAAAAGCCGACCCTGAGGTCGGCTTTTCATTAGGGCTGCAAATTACTCAACAGACTGCGGGCGTGTTGCCGGTGCAGTTGCCTGATGAGTGGCACTGTGACCACCTGCAGCACCTTTACCGTCGAAATCGAACGCAGGACGCACCCAGTCACTTTGACGTGGCGCTTCTGGCTGATATTCCGGTGCTGGAGCACGCGTCATCGGCGCTGTCGCGTGATGATGACCGACAACAGCAGATGCGGCCGGTTGTGGCTTCACTTCAGCAACAGGTTGCTCTGCAACGAGGGCAGGCGCAGGTTGTTCAGCTTCAGCGACAACATCTGCCACGACTTCAGCTTCAACTTCAGCCACAACGTCCGCTTTCTCTTCGGCAACAGCAGGCTGTTCCACGACAGTTTCTACAGCCTCTACAGGTTCAGCGGATTCCGCGATTTGCGCAGCAACAGCCGTATCTTCTTGCGCGATAACCTGAGGTTGAGTATCAACCGGCGCAGCGATCGCTTCCGGGTGCGTGGTTTCTACTTCAACCGCTTCAACCTTCTGCGGCTCAGCCACGACGTGTTGCACTTCTTCAACCGCGACAGGCGCAACGTCTGCAGGAGCTGCGACCATTGGCTCAACCGTTTCAACTGCAGTCTGCTCTTCAAACTGCTGATCCTGAGGACGTGCAATCGGGTAGCGGATCCACACTTTACCGGAGGCCATTTCTGGTGACATACAGGCGACCGTCATTGGCATCGGTGACTGGGCTGGGTAACGCTCGTCACGATAGCGACGACGACGCTGACCGCTCACGCGCAGGTGGCGCGGAGAGCGACGGGAACGACGTGGCATACCATTGTTATCACGCGCTTCCGTATTGTCGTCTTGCTCATGCGTTGGCTCAACGACAGCGGGAAGATCCAGTTTTGCCAGTTGCGTATTCGGCGTTTCTTCAACCACAGGGACGTTCACAGCGGGAGTTGCCGCTTCAGTCTGTTCAGATTCGAAGCGAACTTTCTGTGACAGCTGACGCTGCTTACGACGCGGCATGACCTGGACGCGCTCTTCCTGTTCAGTTTCCTGGACAGCGGGTTCTTCCAGTGTGACGGCTTTAACGTCCTGCTGCGCCTGGCGCTTGTCGTCATTACGGCGACGGTTACGCTCACGACGTGGCTGCTGCTCATCACGCTGTCTGGTTTTCTCAGACTCATCGCCCGCTGGCTGGCGGATTTCACGATCTTCCGCATTTTGCTGCGGTTTTTCGCGACGGTTGCGACGGTTGTCCTCGCGCGCTTCACGACCTTCGTTGTTGTTCTCAGAACGATTATCACGATTGTCGCGGTTATCACGATTATCGCGGTTGTCACGGCGGTCGTTACGATCGCGGCGGTTGTTCTGACGTTTACGACGGTCCTGCTGCGGACGCTCTTTTTTCTCTTCTTTCGGAGCAACTTTCGGCTCTTCAGGTTGAGCTTCTTCACCCGCGAACATTTTCTTCAGCGCGCTGAAGATACGACCCAGCAGACCAGGTTCTGAAGACGTCACGTTAGCTTCGGTTTCAGATTTCGGCACTGCAGGCTTAGCGGTCGCTGGCTGCTCAGAAGGTGCCGGCGGTGCTTCAGGCATGATGAAGGTAGCCAATGCTGGCTGCTCAGGGAGTTTACGCTCCGCAGGCTCTTCATCAGAAGGCATTGCCATCTCTTCTTCGTGCAGTTTCGGCAGCAGGTAGCTCAGAGTGGATGTCTCTTCACCTTTGCGTACGCGCAGCACGGAGTAATGCGGCGTTTGCATCTGATCGTTTGGAACGATGATGCAACGCACACCAGCCTGACGTGATTCAATGGCACTGACTGCTTCGCGTTTTTCGTTCAGCAGGTAAGAGGCCACAGGAACCGGAACAATCGCGTGAACTTCTTTGGTGTTCTCTTTCAGCGCTTCTTCTTCAATGAGACGCAGAATGGAGAGTGCAAGTGATTCGTTGTCACGCACGGTACCGGTACCGCTACAGCGCGGGCAGACGTGATGGCTGGATTCACCCAGAGAAGGACTCAGGCGCTGACGCGACATTTCCAAAAGACCAAAGCGAGAAATATGGCTGATCTGGATACGTGCACGATCCTGACGAACCGCATCACGCAGACGGTTTTCCACTGCGCGCTGATGGCGTACTGGCGTCATGTCGATGAAGTCGATAACGATCAGGCCGCCGAGGTCGCGCAGACGAAGCTGACGTGCAATTTCATCTGCTGCTTCAAGGTTGGTGTTGAACGCGGTTTCTTCGATATCGCCGCCACGAGTTGCGCGTGCGGAGTTGATGTCGATAGCGGTCAGCGCTTCGGTCGAATCGATAACGATGGAACCGCCAGAAGGAAGACGCACTTCACGCTGGAAGGCGGACTCAATCTGCGATTCGATCTGATAGTGGCTGAACAGCGGGATTTCACCGGTGTACAGTTTAATTTTGCTGGTGAAATCTGGACGACCCAGTGCGGCGATGTGCTGGCGAGCCAGCTCAAGCACTTTCGGGTTATCAATCAGAATTTCGCCGATGTCCTGACGAAGATAGTCACGGAAAGCACGAACGATAACGTTACTTTCCTGGTGAATCAGGAAGGGCGCCGGACGGCTCTCTGCAGCTTTCTGGATGGCTTCCCAGTGCTTCAGACGGAATCCTAAGTCCCACTGCAACGCTTCGGCAGATTTACCGACACCTGCAGTACGCACAATCAGACCCATGCCATCAGGCAATTCAAGGCTGGCCAGCGCTTCTTTCAACTCGGTACGGTCATCGCCTTCGATACGGCGAGAGATACCACCCGCACGCGGGTTGTTTGGCATCAGTACCAGATAGCTACCCGCCAGGCTGATAAAGGTTGTCAGCGCAGCACCTTTGTTGCCGCGTTCTTCTTTATCAATCTGTACAATCACTTCCTGGCCTTCGCGCAGCACATCTTTGATGTTCGGACGACCGTGGGAGTTATAGTTGGCAGGGAAATATTCGCGGGCAATTTCTTTCAGAGGAAGGAAACCGTGACGCTCAGCGCCGTAATCGACGAAAGCGGCCTCCAGGCTTGGTTCAATGCGGGTGATTTTGCCTTTGTAAATGTTCGCTTTTTTCTGTTCGTGTCCAGGACTTTCGATATCCAGATCGTACAGGCGCTGCCCATCCACAAGGGCGACACGCAACTCTTCTTGCTGAGTTGCGTTGATTAACATTCTTTTCATCGTAACTTACTCATTATTCTTACATTGACGACTAAGCTGCGGGCAAGGTGACGCTTTCCGGGGTATGAACCGATGGCCTCGTGACTGTGACGTCGCCAACCTCACGGTTGTCGCTCGTTTAAGAGGCGCAAAGTGTCGGTTGCCTGTTTTTCATAGGAAATACAGCGCAATTATCAGGGGAACAGCCTGGGAGAACTCTCCAGAGAAGATTCCATTTACCGGTAAGTACTGCAACCCGCAGCCCGCTAACTGTCTGAAAGATCAATACGTCTTACGCCATTGCTGCGTGGATGATCGGTCAGACAAAATTGGTCATTCCGTCGTTATCCTTACAAAACCCAGATTTAACACGGAAAACGACTTCATTATTCCATTGCTAACCCAGTTATAGCAAGATGACTTTTACCAATTATCACCCGGTTACTCACAGTTTCTTCACTTCAAAGTGATGATTGGTTTAATAACCACCAAATCGATTGCGTCGAGAGAGAGCAGGCTGATTAAAAGTAAATATAAGCATATAAAAATGAGTGGCGCTAATGCCTGACGATATTTAGAATCGCCAACCATGAAAACAGAGACTCCATCCGTAAAAATGGTTGCTATCGCTGATGACGAAGCGGGGCAACGAATCGATAACTTTTTACGCACCCAGTTGAAAGGTGTGCCAAAGAGTATGATTTATCGCATCCTGCGCAAAGGCGAGGTGCGAGTGAACAAAAAACGCGTCAAGCCTGAGTACAAACTGGAAGCGGGTGATGAAGTGCGTATCCCGCCAGTGCGTGTCGCAGAACGCGAAGAAGAAGCGGTATCGCCGCATCTCAATAAAGTGGCGGCGCTAACCAACGCCATTTTATATGAAGACGATCATATCCTGGTGCTGAACAAACCTTCGGGTACCGCGGTACACGGCGGGAGCGGATTAAGCTTTGGCGTTATCGAAGGGTTGCGTGCGTTACGACCGGAAGCCCGTTTCCTGGAACTGGTCCATCGTCTTGACCGCGACACGTCTGGCGTGTTGCTGGTGGCGAAAAAACGTTCCGCATTACGTTCGTTGCATGAGCAACTGCGTGAGAAAGGGATGCAGAAAGATTACCTGGCGCTGGTGCGTGGCCAATGGCAATCCCATGTCAAAGTGGTGCAAGCGCCGCTGTTGAAAAATATTTTGCAGAGCGGGGAGCGTATCGTTCGCGTCAACAGCGAAGGCAAACCCTCTGAAACACGTTTTAAAGTCGAAGAGCGTTACGAATTTTGCACCCTGGTAAGATGCAGCCCTGTCACAGGACGTACGCACCAGATTCGCGTCCATACTCTTCATGCCGGTCATCCGATCGCATTTGACGATCGCTATGGCGATCGCGAATTTGATAAACAGCTGGCGGGCACCGGATTATCGCGTTTGTTCTTGCATGCCGCTGCGTTGAAGTTCACCCATCCTGGGACGGGCGCAGAGATGCGAGTCGAAGCGCCGCTGGACAATCAGCTCAAGCGTTGTCTGAAAATTCTTCGCGGGTAACCGCATGCAGGTGACGCTGCGCTGATCTTAAAACAACAGCGCAGCGCCCCCCGCTAATCACGCCATCAATGGATTAGCGTTCTCACGGCGCAGCATCTGACAAAGTGCAATCAGCGGTAAGCCAACCAACGTATTCGGATCGCGGCCATCCAGCTTCTCAAACAATGCAATCCCCAAGCCTTCGCTTTTGAAACTTCCCGCGCAATTCAACGGGCGCTCTCTGCGGACATAATCCTCAATCTCTTGTTCGCTCAGATGGCGGAAATGCACATCGAAGGGTTCGCATTCTGTTTGCAGATGACCGGTGGCAGAGTTGTAGAGTGCCAGGCCTGTGTAAAAGGTGACAATAGATCCGCGCGCTTTCATTAATTGCTGGCGCGCGTTCTCTTCGGTGTGGGGTTTCCCGGTAATTTCACCGTCCAATACGCAAACTTGATCTGAACCTATAATCAGATGATTAGGAAAGTGATTGGCGAGACTTTGCGCTTTTTCCTGCGCCAGGCGCACAACCAAATGGCGTGGCGATTCAGCAGGTTGTGGTGTTTCATCAGCGATGGGCGCCGCACACTCGAAGGGAACACCCAGCTTTTCGAGCAGCGCGCGTCGGTACGGAGAAGTGGAAGCAAGCACGAGTTTCGGCATATTTTTTTCACCAGATATAGCGTATCGATGCCAGCCATTTTAAACTACAGGCCGCAATGTGTGCGAATAATTGGCAAAAGGCAGCTGTGGTTGCCTTTTTCTTTGACTCTATGACGTTACAAAGTTAATATGCGCGCCCTATGCAAAAGGTAAAATTACCCCTGACTCTTGATCCGGTTCGTACGGCTCAGAAACGCCTCGATTACGAAGGTATTTATACCCCCGATCAGGCTGAGCGTATCGCCGAATCTGTGGTCAGTGTGGATACTGATGTAGAATGCTCCATGTCGTTCGATATCGATAACCAGCGTCTTGCCGTTTTAACCGGCGATGCAAAGGTAACGGTAACGCTCGAATGTCAGCGTTGCGGGAAACCGTTTATACGTCATGTTCACACAACGTATTGTTTCAGTCCGGTTCGTTCAGACGAACAGGCTGGAGCACTCCCGGAAGCGTATGAACCGATTGAGGTTAACGAATTCGGTGAAATCGATCTGCTTGCATTGGTTGAAGATGAAATCATCCTCGCCTTGCCAGTAGTTCCGGTGCATGATTCTGAACACTGTGAAGTGTCCGACGCGGACATGGTCTTTGGTGAATTGCCTGATGAAGCGCAAAAACCAAATCCATTTGCCGTATTAGCCAGTTTAAAGCGTAAGTAATTAAGGAGTAAGGTCCATGGCCGTACAACAGAATAAACCAACCCGTTCCAAACGTGGCATGCGTCGTTCCCATGACGCGCTGACTGCAGTTACCAGCCTGTCTGTAGACAAGACTTCTGGTGAGAAACACCTGCGTCACCACATCACAGCTGACGGTTTCTACCGCGGCCGCAAGGTTATCACTAAGTAATCACGCGCAAGCGTGATGAAGCTTAGTGAGGATTTCCCCAGGAAACTGGGGAAACGCCAAACCGGGCAGCGATGATACCTTGACACGTCTAACCCTGGCGTTAGATGTCATGGGAGGAGATTTTGGGCCTTCCGTGACAGTGCCTGCAGCATTGCAGGCACTGAACTCTAATTCTCAACTCACACTTCTTTTAGTCGGTAATCCCGACACAATCACGCCATTACTTGCAAAAGCTGACTTTGAACAACGTTCACGTCTGCAGATTATTCCTGCGCAGTCAGTTATTGCCAGTGATGCCCGGCCATCGCATGCGATCCGCAACAGTCGCGGAACGTCAATGCGCATTGCGCTGGAACTGGTAAAAGAAGGGCGGGCAGAAGCCTGCGTTAGCGCGGGTAACACCGGTGCGCTAATGGGGCTGGCGAAATTAATGCTCAAGCCCATTCAGGGGATTGAGCGTCCTGCGTTGGTGACGGTATTGCCGCATCAACAAAAGGGCAAAACGGTGGTGCTCGATCTGGGGGCCAACGTCGATTGTGATAGTACAATGCTGGCCCAGTTTGCCATCATGGGGTCGGTATTAGCTGAAGAAGTTGTGGGGATTTCAAATCCCCGGGTTGCGTTGCTAAACATCGGTGAAGAAGAGACAAAAGGCCTGGATAGCATTCGTGAAGCCGCAGAATTGCTAAAATCCGCGCCCTCAATTAACTATATTGGCTATCTTGAAGCTAATGAATTATTGACCGGTAAGACTGATGTTCTGGTGTGTGATGGATTTACTGGCAACGTGACGTTAAAAACGATGGAAGGGGTCGTGAGAATGTTCCTTTCTCTGCTCAAATCGCAGGGGGATGGGAAAAAAACGGCCTGGTGGCTGATTTTATTGAAGCGTTGGTTACAAAAGAGCCTGACGCGGCGATTCAGTCACCTCAACCCCGACCAGTATAATGGCGCCTGTCTGTTAGGATTGCGCGGCACGGTGATTAAGAGTCATGGTGCGGCCAATCAGCGAGCGTTTACCGTCGCCATTGAACAGGCAGTGCAGGCGGTGCAGCGACAAGTCCCACAGCGGATTGCCGCTCGCCTGGAATCTGTATTAGCAAAAAGTGACTGAGCGTACATGTATACGAAGATTTTAGGTACCGGCAGTTTTCTGCCCAAACAAGTGCGAACTAACGCCGATCTGGAAAAAATGGTCGATACCTCTGACGAGTGGATTGTCACACGCACAGGTATCCGTGAGCGCCGTATCGCCGCGCCTGATGAAACAGTTTCCACCATGGGCTATGAAGCAGGCCTCCGCGCGCTGGAAATGGCCGGTGTGGATAAAGATGAGATCGGTTTGATCATTGTCGCGACCACCTCTTCGACTCACGCGTTCCCGAGCGCAGCGTGCCAGATTCAGGGCATGATGGGTATTAAGGGTTGTCCTGCGTTTGACGTTGCTGCCGCGTGTGCTGGTTTCACTTATGCGCTTAGCATTGCCGATCAGTATGTAAAATCGGGCGCAGTAAAATATGCGTTAGTGATTGGCGCAGATGTGCTGGCGCGAACCTGCAACCCAGAAGATCGTGGCACGATTATTATTTTTGGCGATGGCGCGGGCGCTGTCCTGCTGGGTCAGTCAGAAGAGCAGGGTATTATCTCGACGCATTTACACGCTGACGGCAGTTATGGTGAGCTGCTGACGCTCCCTAACGCGGATCGTGTTAACCCGGACAATTCGATCTTCCTGACGATGGCAGGAAATGAAGTGTTTAAGGTTGCCGTGACGGAATTGGCTCATATCGTCGATGAAACGCTGTCCGAGAACAATCTTGAACGTTCAGCGCTCGACTGGCTGGTTCCGCATCAGGCTAACCTGCGTATTATTAGTGCCACGGCGAAAAAGCTGGGCATGTCGATGGATAATGTTGTTGTGACGCTCGATCGCCATGGCAATACCTCTGCGGCGTCCGTACCCTGCGCATTTGACGAAGCGGTACGCGATGGACGAATTAAACGAGGCCAACTGGTCTTGCTTGAAGCCTTTGGTGGCGGTTTCACCTGGGGCTCCGCGCTGGTTCGTTTCTAATTAAGGATTAAAAATGACGCAATTTGCTTTTGTGTTCCCGGGCCAAGGGTCTCAGGCAGTTGGGATGTTGTCTGATTTAGCGGCAAACAACCCTATTATCGAAGAGACTTTCCGTGAAGCTTCTGATGCTCTGGGTTATGATCTTTGGGCGTTGACTCAGCAGGGGCCAGCAGAAGAGCTGAATAAGACCTGGCAAACCCAGCCTGCGTTACTGACGGCATCAGTGGCGTTATGGCGTGTATGGCAGCAGCAGGGCGGCAAAACCCCAGCGCTGTTGGCGGGTCACAGCCTGGGTGAATACTCTGCGCTGGTTTGTGCGGGCGTGATTGCTTTTGCTGATGCCGTACGCCTGGTAGAAATGCGTGGCAAATTCATGCAGGAAGCGGTGCCAGAAGGCACCGGTGCGATGTCTGCAATCATCGGGCTAGATGACGCTTCTATTGCCAAAGCCTGTGAAGAATCAGCAGAAGGTCAGGTTGTTTCACCGGTGAACTTTAACTCGCCGGGCCAGGTGGTTATTGCCGGGAACAAAGAAGCCGTTGAACGCGCAGGCGCCGCCTGTAAAGCTGCGGGCGCGAAGCGTGCGCTGCCACTGCCTGTCAGCGTTCCGTCTCACTGCGCGCTGATGAAACCGGCTGCTGTTAAGCTGGCGGCAGAACTCGAAAAAATTACGTTTAACGCACCCGCTGTGCCTGTCGTGAACAATGTTGATGTGAAATGCGAAACGGCGCCGGAAGCGATTCGCGATGCGCTTGTTCGCCAGCTTTATAGCCCGGTGCAGTGGACCAAAACCGTTGAGTTTATGGCCTCGCAGGGCGTTGAGCATCTTTTTGAAGCCGGTCCGGGAAAAGTCCTGACCGGTCTGACAAAACGTATTGTTGATACCATGACTGCATCGGCTATTAACGAGCCGGAAGCCCTGTCAGCGGCACTCTCGCAATAAAAGAGGAATACCATGAGTTTTGAAGGAAAAATCGCGCTGGTAACGGGCGCAAGCCGCGGTATCGGACGTGCAATCGCTGAAACACTTGTCGCGCGTGGCGCGAAAGTCATTGGTACAGCTACCAGTGAAAATGGCGCTCAAGCCATCAGCGAATACTTAGGTGCAAATGGTAAAGGCCTGGTACTGAATGTGACCGATCCTGCATCTATCGAATCTGTTCTTGGAAATATTCGCGCAGAGTTTGGCGAAGTTGATATTCTGGTAAATAATGCCGGTATCACTCGTGACAACCTCCTGATGCGAATGAAAGATGATGAGTGGGACGATATTATCGAAACCAACCTGTCATCAGTATTCCGTCTGTCAAAAGCGGTAATGCGCGCTATGATGAAAAAGCGTTATGGTCGCATTATCACTATTGGTTCTGTGGTCGGTACCATGGGAAATGCTGGTCAGGCCAACTACGCTGCGGCGAAAGCGGGTCTGATTGGTTTCAGTAAGTCGCTGGCGCGTGAAATTGCGTCTCGCGGCATTACTGTTAACGTTGTTGCTCCGGGCTTTATTGAAACGGACATGACGCGTGCGCTGACTGATGATCAGCGTGCGGGTACACTGGCGGCAGTTCCTGCGGGGCGTTTAGGCTCCCCAAATGAAATCGCCAGTGCGGTGGCATTTTTAGCCTCTGACGAAGCGGGTTACATCACTGGTGAAACCCTCCACGTCAACGGCGGGATGTACATGGTTTAACCACGAATTACACAAAATCATTCAGGTTGGATCAAGGCGGCATGGCCGGGAAGACCAGGCGCATAGATTACTCTGTGACCGGGATCTGAGGGCGCTACCAACAAAGAAGCGGCCTGAATGAAGAAGTGTAGAAAAAAATTTGCGTTATTAGGGCGAAAGGCCGCAAAATAACGTAAAATCGTGGTGAGACTTGCCGGGATTTAGTTGCAAATTTTTCAACATTTTATACACTACGAAAACCATCGCGAAAGCGAGTTTTGATAGGAAATTTAAGAGTATGAGCACTATCGAAGAACGCGTTAAGAAAATTATCGGCGAGCAGCTGGGCGTTAAGCAGGAAGAAGTTGTGAACTCCGCTTCCTTTGTTGAAGACCTGGGCGCAGATTCTCTTGACACCGTTGAGCTGGTAATGGCTCTGGAAGAAGAGTTTGATACTGAGATTCCGGACGAAGAAGCTGAGAAAATCACCACCGTTCAGGCTGCCATTGATTACATCAACGGTCACCAGGCGTAAGTGAACATCTCCAGGCGGTCATTCGACCGCCTGAGTTTTATCTTTTTCATTAACCACCACTCTCTTTTTTTATCCCTCCCTGGAGGACATACGTGTCTAAGCGTCGTGTAGTTGTGACCGGACTTGGCATGTTGTCTCCTGTCGGCAATACCGTAGAGTCCACCTGGAAAGCTCTCCTTGCCGGTCAGAGCGGCATCAGCCTAATCGACCATTTCGATACTAGCGCCTACGCAACGAAATTTGCTGGCTTAGTAAAGGATTTTAACTGTGAAGAATTCATCTCACGCAAAGAACAGCGCAAGATGGATGCCTTCATTCAATATGGAATTGTCGCTGGCGTTCAGGCCATGCAGGATTCTGGCCTTGAAATAACGGAAGAGAACGCTACCCGAATTGGTGCCGCTATTGGCTCCGGGATTGGCGGTCTAGGTCTGATCGAGGAAAACCATACCTCTTTGGTCAATGGTGGCCCACGTAAGATCAGCCCATTCTTCGTTCCGTCCACGATTGTTAACATGGTGGCCGGTCACCTGACCATCATGTTTGGCCTCCGTGGCCCAAGCATCTCTATCGCAACTGCCTGTACTTCTGGTGTGCATAACATCGGCCAGGCTGCGCGTATCATCGCTTACGGTGATGCCGACGCAATGGTTGCGGGTGGTGCAGAAAAAGCCAGTACCCCGCTGGGTGTGGGTGGTTTCGGTGCAGCGCGTGCGCTGTCTACCCGTAACGATAACCCTCAGGCGGCAAGTCGTCCGTGGGACAAAGACCGTGATGGTTTTGTTCTGGGTGACGGTGCTGGCATGATCGTACTCGAAGAGTATGAGCACGCGAAAAAACGCGGTGCGAAAATTTATGCTGAAATCATTGGCTTCGGCATGAGTAGTGATGCTTATCACATGACCTCACCACCGGAAGATGGCGCAGGTGCTGCGCTGGCAATGGTTAATGCTATTCGCGATGCCGGTATCGAACCGGGCCAGATTGGCTATGTGAACGCTCACGGCACCTCGACACCTGCTGGCGATAAAGCCGAAACGCAGGCTGTTAAATCAGTCTTTGGCGAGGCAGCAAGCCGCATTATGGTGAGCTCAACCAAATCCATGACCGGTCACCTGTTGGGTGCGGCAGGTGCGGTAGAGTCAATCTACTCCATCCTGGCGTTGCGCGATCAGGCTGTTCCGCCAACCATTAACCTGGATAATCCAGATGAAGGTTGCGACCTGGATTTCGTACCGCACGAAGCACGTCAGGTTACTGGCCTGGAGTATACCCTGTGTAACTCCTTTGGATTTGGCGGTACGAATGGTTCTCTGATCTTTAAAAAGATCTGAAGCCCGCTGCCAGATTGCGTTAAATGAAAAGGTCCGCTTGTCGGGCCTTTTTTATTCCGTTTTTTCCCCTTGTTCTGCATTATTCGTCCTGCCAAACTATTTGGCCATGCAAAAGGAGCGACCATGTTCTTCATTAATGGCCACATGCAGGATTCTCTTCCCGCAAACGACAGGGCGATCCAGTTTGGCGATGGCTGTTTCACGACAGCGCGCATCGTCAACAGTGAGGTGTGTTTTCTTGCCGCGCATCTCCAGCGTTTGCAGAGTGCATGCGAAAGACTGCTCATCCCCTTCGAACAGTGGCCCGAGCTCCAGCGCGAAATGCGTGAAATGGCTCTGGGAAATGAGCAGGGTGTTTTGAAAGTGATCATTAGCCGTGGCAGCGGGGGACGTGGATACAGCGCGGCCAGCTGTCATCAGCCGACGCGTATTCTCTCTGTTTCTGATTATCCCGCACATTATGACGCCTGGCGCCGTGAAGGCATCACCTTAGAATTGAGTCCCGTTCGACTCGGCCGTAATCCCATGCTGGCGGGAATCAAACATCTCAATCGGCTTGAACAGGTCTTAATCCGTACTCATCTTGAACAGTCAGGGGCAGATGAAGCTCTGGTTCTTGACAGTGAAGGGTTCATTACGGAATGCTGTGCGGCCAATTTACTCTGGCGTAAAGGGAATGAGGTGTTGACGCCGAAAGTCGATCAGGCTGGCGTCAATGGCATCATGCGGCAGTATTGTTTGCAACAACTGGCACAAGCTGGCTTTCGCGTTGTCGAAATTAACGCAGGCGAAGACGCACTTTTGGCTGCCGATGAGGTGGTCATTTGCAATGCGTTGATGCCGGTCGTACCCGTTCGCAGTTACGGTGAACGCTGCTGGTCGTCGCGTGAGTTGTACTCGTTCTTAGCCCCACTGTGTGAGCAAGTGAAATCGTCATGAAAAAAATGTTGCGTTTTGTCCTCCTGCTTATCGTTGTGCTGGGTATTGCAGGCGGGGTAGGACTATGGAAAGTTCGCCAGATGGCGGACAGTAAAATTCTGATTAAAGAAGAGACTGTTTTCACATTGAAAGCAGGAACCGGGCGTCTGGCGCTGGGTGAACAGCTTTACAGCGACAAAGTGATTAACCGTCCGCGCGTATTCCAGTGGCTGCTGCGTATTGAGCCGGAGCTGTCTCACTTTAAGGCCGGGACCTATCGCTTCACGCCAGGTATGACGGTAAGAGAGATGCTGGAACTGCTGGAGAGTGGAAAAGAGGCGCAATTCCCCCTGCGATTCGTGGAAGGTATGCGTCTGAGTGACTACCTGAAACAGCTCCGCGACGCGCCTTATATCAGCCATACGCTGAAAGATGACAGCTACGCCACCGTTGCGGACGTCCTTAAGCTGGAACATCCGGAATGGGTCGAAGGCTGGTTCTGGCCCGACACCTGGATGTACACCGCCGGAACAACCGATGTGGCTATTCTTAAACGTGCGCACACTAAAATGGTGACGGCCGTTGATAAAGCCTGGGAAGGGCGCGCGGAAGGGCTGCCTTATCAGGATAAAAATCAGTTTGTGACAATGGCGTCAATCGTTGAAAAAGAGACGGCTGTCGCACGCGAGCGCGATCAGGTGGCGTCGGTATTCATCAATCGCCTGCGTATCGGTATGCGTCTGCAAACCGATCCGACGGTGATTTATGGCATGGGTGAAGACTACAAGGGCAAGATCACGCGTAAGGATCTGGAGACGCCAACCGCGTATAATACTTACGTGATTAGCGGCTTACCGCCTGGACCGATTGCCACGCCGAGTCAAGCCTCTCTGGATGCTGCGGCACATCCGGCAAAAACACCGTATCTCTATTTTGTGGCCGATGGCAAAGGTGGGCACACCTTTAACACCAACCTGGTGAGTCACAATCGCTCGGTTCAGGACTATCTGAAAGCACTTAAGGAAAAAAATGCGCAGTAATTACATCGTCATTGAGGGGCTGGAAGGCGCCGGGAAAACCACGGCACGAAATGTGGTGGTGGACACACTTAAAGAACTCGGCATCGAGCAGATGGTTTTCACCCGGGAACCGGGTGGCACACAACTGGCCGAGAAGCTCAGAAGCCTGGTGCTGGACATCAAATCCGTTGGCGACGAAGCGATCGACGTGAAAGCCGAAGTGCTGATGTTTTACGCTGCGCGCGTGCAGCTGGTAGAAACGGTGATTAAACCCGCGCTGGCGGAAGGCCAGTGGGTGATCGGGGATCGCCATGATTTATCTACGCAGGCTTATCAGGGCGGTGGTCGAGGTATTGATCAACAGATGCTGGCAACACTGCGTAACGCTGTGCTGGGTGATTTTCGCCCAAACCTGACGCTTTATCTGGATGTGACCCCAGAAGTGGGTCTGAAGCGTGCCCGTGCCCGCGGTGAGCTGGATCGTATCGAACAAGAGTCATTGGATTTCTTTAATCGCACCCGCGCCCGTTATTTAGAATTGGCCGCGCAGGATGACTCGATTCGTACGATTGACGCCACGCAGTCGCTTGAGGATGTCACGCGCTCTATTCGTGAGACCATCACCGCATGGTTACAGGAGCAACAGGCATGAAATGGTATCCATGGTTGCGTCCGCACTTTGATCAGCTGATAAGCAGCTATCAGGCCGGTCGGGGGCATCATGCGCTACTGATTCAGGCGTTACCCGGTATGGGTGACGACGCCCTCATTTATGCACTCACGCGTTTTTTAATGTGCCAGCAGCCAGAAGGGCATAAAAGCTGTGGAAAGTGTCGTGGTTGCCAGCTGATGCAGGCAGGCACACATCCAGATTACTACACTCTGGAACCTGAAAAGGGTAAGAGCTCGCTCGGTATTGATGCCGTGCGCGAAGTCAGCGAAAAACTTTACGAGCACGCCAGACTGGGTGGGGCGAAAGTCGTCTGGCTGAAAGATGCGGCTCTCCTGACCGAGGCGGCCGCCAACGCGCTGTTAAAAACGCTGGAAGAGCCACCTGAAAAAACCTGGTTCTTTATGTCGTGCCGTGAACCGGGACGATTGCTGGCGACGCTGCGCAGTCGTTGTAGGCTGCATCATCTTGCCGCCCCCTCAGAAGCATGGGCATTAACCTGGCTTGAGCGAGAAGTGACGGTGTCACAAGATGCTGCGTTAACGGCGCTTAGATTGAGCAGCGGGGCACCCGCTGCGGCGTTGGAACTGCTGCAAAAAGAGCGCTGGGACCAGCGTGAGCAGCTCTGTCAAGCATTCAGCCAGGCTCTGGACTCCCGTGATTGGTTCAGTCTGGTGAGCACCCTGAACCACGATCAGGCCACGTCACGGTTGCACTGGCTGGCTTCCTTACTGTTGGACGCGCTAAAACTTCAGCAAAGCGCCACGCTTCTAAGCAACGCCGATGCCTGGCCGCTGGTGAACACGCTGGCAAACCAACTTTCTGATGCTAAATTGCGTGCCATTCTTCATGATATTTGCGCTTGCCGCGAACAACTGTTGACGGTCACTGGACTCAATCGCGAACTGGTGCTCACCGATCTTTTCCTGCGTATCGAACGTTACTTACAACCCGGCGCGCTGCTGCCTGCTTCCCATCTCTGAGAGAGACATTATGTTTTTAGTCGACTCACACTGCCATCTCGATGGCCTGGATTATCAATCTCTGCACAAAAACGTGGATGACGTGCTTGAAAAAGCCGCCGCTCGCGATGTGAAATTTTGTCTGGCGGTCGCCACCACGTTACCCGGATACCGCTCCATGCGCGATCTGGTCGGCGAGCGCGACAACGTTGTTTTCTCCTGCGGCGTGCACCCGCTGAATCAGGATGAAGAGTATGACGTAGAAGCGTTGCGTCGTATGGCGGCGGAAGAGGGCGTTGTAGCGATGGGGGAGACAGGGCTGGATTATTTTTACACGCCAGAAACAAAACCGCGTCAGCAAGAGTCGTTTCGCCATCACATCCGTATCGGACGCGAGCTGAACAAACCGGTTATCGTGCACACCCGCGATGCACGCGCTGACACACTGGCCATCCTTCAGGAAGAAAACGTGACGGATTGCGGTGGCGTACTACACTGTTTCACAGAAGACAGAGAAACGGCGGGTAAGCTGCTTGATTTAGGTTTTTATATCTCGTTTTCGGGGATCGTGACGTTTCGTAACGCTGAGCAACTGCGTGATGCTGCGCGTTATGTGCCTCTCGACCGTATTCTGGTGGAAACAGACTCTCCTTATCTGGCACCGGTACCGCATCGCGGTAAAGAAAATCAGCCAGCCATGACGAGAGACGTGGCTGAGTATATGGCCGTACTGAAAGGCGTGAGCCTTGAAGAGCTGGCTCGTGCCACCACGGAAAACTTTGCCAGCCTGTTCCACATCGACTCTGCCCGCCTGCAATCTCGTTGAAAGACCTGTTTTTTTTAGGCTCGTAATTAATAAACAAAGCGAGTAAAGTTCACCGCCTTATTTGGGGCGGTGACAGTGTTTTTTGACATATCTGGACATGCTTTTTGTAAATAACTGCAAGTTTTTCGATCGTCATAAGCTGAAACGTGATAGCCGTCAAACAAAGTCTCAGGGATTTATTTTACCCTGTGTAATAAATAAAGGGCGCTTAGATGTCCTGTCCACGGCGCGGTTCTCCCCCCGTGTCCATGCGTGAAAGCGTAAAAAAAAGCACAAATACTCAGGAGCACTCTCAATATGTTTAAGAATGCATTTGCTAACCTGCAAAAGGTCGGTAAATCGCTGATGCTGCCAGTATCCGTACTGCCTATCGCAGGTATCCTGCTGGGCGTCGGTTCTGCAAACTTCAGCTGGCTGCCAGCCGTAGTCTCTCACGTGATGGCCGAAGCAGGCGGTTCTGTTTTTGCTAACATGCCGCTGATCTTCGCGATCGGTGTCGCTCTGGGCTTCACCAATAACGACGGTGTATCCGCTCTGGCTTCCGTTGTGGCTTACGGCATCATGGTGAAAACCATGGCTGTGGTTGCGCCGCTGGTACTGCACTTACCTGCTGAAGAAATCGCAGCGAAACACCTGGCTGATACTGGTGTTCTCGGCGGTATCATCTCGGGTGCTATTGCAGCCTATATGTTCAACCGCTTCTATCGCATCAAGCTGCCAGAATATCTGGGCTTCTTCGCGGGCAAGCGTTTTGTCCCTATCATTTCTGGTCTGGCAGCGATTTTCACCGGTGTGGTCCTGTCCTTCATCTGGCCACCGATTGGTTCCGCAATCCAGACCTTCTCTCAGTGGGCTGCATACCAGAACCCGGTTGTCGCGTTCGGTATCTACGGTTTCGTTGAGCGCTGCCTGGTGCCGTTTGGTCTGCACCACATCTGGAACGTTCCTTTCCAGATGCAGATTGGTGAATACACCAACGCTGCAGGTCAGGTGTTCCACGGCGATATCCCACGTTATATGGCAGGTGACCCAACTGCAGGCAAACTGTCTGGTGGCTTCCTGTTCAAAATGTACGGTCTGCCGGCTGCTGCGATTGCTATCTGGCACTCTGCTAAACCAGAGAACCGTGCAAAAGTGGGCGGTATCATGATTTCCGCAGCGTTGACCTCGTTCCTGACCGGTATCACCGAGCCGATCGAGTTCTCCTTCATGTTCGTTGCGCCGATCCTGTACATCATCCACGCGGTTCTGGCGGGCCTGGCGTTCCCAATCTGTATCCTGTTGGGTATGCGTGACGGTACCTCGTTCTCGCACGGTCTGATCGACTTCATCGTGCTGTCTGGTAACAGCAGCAAGCTGTGGCTGTTCCCTATCGTGGGTGCGTGCTACGCAGTGGCGTACTACACCATCTTCCGTGTGCTGATCAAAGCACTGGACCTGAAAACACCAGGTCGTGAAGATGCGTCTGACGACGTGAAAGCGACTGCGACCGGCGAAATGGCTCCAGCACTCGTTGCGGCATTCGGCGGTAAAGAAAACATCACTAACCTGGACGCGTGTATCACCCGTCTGCGTGTCAGTGTTGCTGATATCGCTAAAGTCGACCAGCCTGGCCTGAAGAAATTGGGCGCAGCGGGCGTAGTTGTTGCAGGTTCTGGTGTTCAGGCCATCTTCGGAACCAAATCCGATAACCTGAAAACCGAAATGGATGAGTACATCCGCAGCAACTAAGTGGTGATTTGGGGAGACTAAGGCAGCCGAATGGCTGCCTTTTTTATTGTCACCCCTAAACCACCTCCTGGGGAGGTGGTGATTGATCCTGTAAGGCTATAGCCTGAAGAATGCCCATGCCGGAATATCTCTGCTTACTCACCACAAGTAAAAGGAGACAAACCGACATGGGGCTTTACAGGAGTTCATCACATGTATATTGGCGTTGCAAATACCACATAGTGTGGACGCCAAAGTACCGTTTCAGGATCCTGAAAGATAAGCCTGGCAAGGAACTGTATAGGACGATCTATATTCTCTGTGGAATAAAAGATTGTGAGGTCCTTGAGCTAAATATTCAGCCAGATCATGTACATCTTGTCGTAATCGTTCCACCCAAAATCTCAATATCCACTCTGATGGGGCATCTGAAAGGGCGTAGTGCAATCAGGCTCTACAACCGTTTTCCACACATCAGGAAAAAATTATGGGGAAACCATTTTTGGTCCCGTGGGTATTTTGTCGATACGGTTGGGGTGAATGAAGAAATTATCAGACGATACGTGCGGCATCAGGAGAAAACGGAACAAACGCATGAACAGCAGATGGAATTGCTAGAGTAGGAACAGAAGGTGATAATCGCCCCCCTTACAGGGGGCATTCTCAAAAGCCACCTTCTAAGAAGGTGGTCTTTTACTGCCAACTGAAAACCACGTCCTGTGGGCGTGGTCATCAACAGGTTTTGGCTCTGACTTATTGTCATTGGATTTAAATCCAACAGGACTGGTAGAGACTTCTTTTTAAGGGGTTGGGTACGCCCTTTTAGGGCGCAATCAATGCCGGCTTCTATGAAGGCGGATTTTTATTGCCCGAAATAAAAAGGGAGCCCTCTGGCTCCCTTTGCATACCGTTAATAACTTAGAACTGATAGCTGGCCGTTACGCTAACGTTGCGTGGTTCGCCATAAACAAGTGAACCCTGGACATTGGTATCGTAGGTTTTATCGAACAGGTTGTTCAGGTTACCCTGTACGGAGAGGTTTTTCGTCACCTGATAGCGGGTGAACAAGTCAACCAGCGCGTAGCTACCCTGTTCGGCACGCCATGTGCCATAAGGTGTCGCAACATCGCTGTAGACACTGTTCTGCCAGTTAACGCCACCGCCAACGGTCAAGGCAGGCAGTGCCGGCAGACGGTAACGGGTGAACAGTTTAACCGTCGTGCGTGGCAGATTCGGGTTAACCGCCTTGCCATCGCTATCTTCTGCGACGTAACGCGTTGCGCCAAAGGTCATCTGCCAGTTATCGGTCAGAGCGCCGTTGAGTTCAAATTCCACGCCTTTACTGACGGTGCCATCAACACCTTCATAAGCCGTATCGGTTGATCCCTGAATCGTTCGACCAGTGCTTTGCGCCACGTTATCTTGTTCAATACGGAACACGGACAAGGTAGTGGTCAGGCGGCTGTTCATCCAGTCAGATTTCAAACCGACTTCATAGTTATTACCGGTGACAGGCGAGAGGTATGTGCCCGAACTGTCGCGATAATTTTGTGGCTGGAAGATAGAGGTATAGCTTGCGTAAGTCGACCAGTTATCGTCGATGTCAAACACCAGGCCGGCGTAAGGCGTGGTGTGATTTTTCTCCATACCATACGTCATAGTATCGACACGCCAGTTGGTGTAACGAGCGCCAAGGATCAAGTGCAGCGGGTCAGCCAGAGAGATACGGGTCGCGGCATACAGCGACTTCATATAGGTTTTGTCATCCTGGGCGAGGCTTTGTGATCCCCAGTTTGTCTCCGGGAAATTGCCGTCGTAGTCATAGAAACTGCCCAGTTCATCAGGGAAAACGTTCGCCCATGAGTTGGTGTAACGGTTGGTCTGACGACTGTAGCTGCCACCAAACATCACGGTATGCTGATGGCCTAACAGCTCGTAACCGCCGTCCGCGAACAGATCCACTGCGTCTACTTTACGTTTGCCGCTGTTCCAGCCTGTACCACCAACATAACCAAAGTCAGGGCCATAATTGACGTAGGGACCGGTCAACATACCGGTACTTTTATCAACGTAGGCATCGAGGTACATGGCTTTACTGTCGAACTTCGCTTCGGTATGGGTCGCATTCAGCGTGGCTTGCCAGTTGTCTGCAAAGCGCTGCTTCACCGTCGCAAAGAATTTGTTGAACTCTTTGTCGTTGTAAGCCCAGTCCGGTGCAGTGCTGTGTGCGCGATCGTAATGTCTCACGCTTCCATCGGTATTCCAGCGCGGTAAGCCGCCCCAGGTCTGATTGTTAACGTCGATACGTTGATATTCATACCCTGCGGACAGCGACGTCGTCTCGCCTAAGTCTGCGTCAACAATTCCAGAGAAGAAGGTTTTCTTTTGATTGTATCGGTCAAGCCAGGAGTCGTTGTCCTGATAACCGGCCACGATACGCGCGCGAACATTGCCATCATCAGTCAACGGACTTTGCATATCCATGACATAGCGCTGTTTGTTCCAGCTACCATATTCCGCAGAAAGATTGCCTTTAAACTCACGGCTGGTGGCATGTTTACGCACCATGTTGATAGCAGCCGAAGGATTACCGGTTCCGGTCATCAATCCATTCGCACCACGCACGACTTCAATACGTTCAAACAGTGCAGTATCAGAAAGGGCGTCACCCAGGTTCCAGCGTGATTCGAAATAGGTCGGGATGCCATCAACCATGTAGTTATCAATCTGGAAACCGCGCGAGTAATAGCTGCTACGGTCGGAATCAGCGGTGCTTTTGCTGATCCCCATGGTGCTATCCATCACATCACCCAGCGTTTGTAATTGCTGATCTTCCATGCGCTGTTCGCTAACGATGGTGACAGACTGAGGAATATCGCGCTGCACCATCTGCATTTTGGTGCCAACGGTGGTCGTTTTTACGCTGTAATCCTGCTCGTCATTTGCAGTACCAGACTGAGAGCCGTCAACAATGACCGTATCTTCGGTTGGTGCGGCGAAACTTGCGGTAGGCATCAATGCCATAGCAATGCAGGCTGCCAGCAACGTGGGTGTTGCGGCAGGCTGACGTTGCCCATCCCTGGAGTGATTAATGAAAGACATCATCAAACCCTTTCTGAGTGAAGTGTGAATTTATTGCCCCAGTCCCGATAACGGTCGGGGGTCATTTCTATGTTAAAAATGCGCATGAAAATGCAAATGCGAAATATACGCATTAGGATTCGCTATGTAAACAGATGTAACTAGTTCACTTGAAATTATGTTTTAGTCCTGCTGAAAGGCAGGAAAGGTCACTCGGCGACCAGGAAATTCGCACTCAGGAAAGAAATCGAGGGATAAGGTTGAAAGGACAGGAGAAAGTCGCTCATACTCTTGTGTTGTGCCACAGAGCAACAGGTCGCCATAAGACTCTTACCGTGGTTGCCACACCAGACTAAACACACAAGGAAAACGTCATGGCTGAAGAAACCATTTTCAGTAAAATTATCCGCCGCGAAATTCCGGCCGATATCGTGTATCAGGATGAACTGGTCACGGCTTTCCGCGACATTTCGCCACAGGCACCGACACACATCCTTATTATCCCCAATATTCTGATTCCGACGGTCAACGACGTGAAAGCCGAGCATGAAGTGGCGTTAGGCCGTATGCTGACGGTAGCCGCGAAAATTGCTGAGCAGGAAGGCATTGCCGAGGACGGTTACCGTCTGATCATGAACTGTAATCGTCATGGCGGGCAGGAAGTTTATCATATTCACATGCATCTCCTGGGCGGTCGTCCGCTCGGATCGATGCTGGCGCATAAAGGTCTTTGACATGCAAAGAGGGCGTATTGCTGTTCTGGTATTGGCTATTGTGTTGGCGGGCTGTAGCTCGCGTCCCGCGATCCCGGTCAGCGATGAACAGACGCTGGTAATGGAATCGTCGGTTCTGGCTGCGGGGATCACCGCCGAGGCGCCGACATTGACGCTCAGCGACATCCAGCCATCGGCGTCCTCCACGCTCTATAACGAAAGACATGAGCCTGTCACCATCCATTATCGGTTTTTCTGGTATGACGTGAGAGGGCTGGAGATGCATCCGCTGGAAGCGCCACGCACCGCCGTTATTCCGGCAAATTCCTCTGTTACGCTTTATGGCAGCGCTAATTATCTGGGTGCGCATAAAGTCAGACTGTATCTTTATCTGTAAGGGGTAAACCTTGATTAGAAATTTGAGCCGTTACGCGCTCGTTACCGCTTTTGCACTCTTCCTGTCGGGCTGTATCACCCGCACAGAACAACAGCCCGCGCCGGTGGATGAGGCCAAACCGGGCACCGAGCAGCCCGCGCAACCGACACAGCCGGTGCCTACGGTGCCGTCCGTGCCAACTATTCCTGCGCAGCCAGGCCCAATCGAACATCCTGATCAAACCTCGCAGCCTGCGCCACGCGTACGTCACTATGACTGGAACGGCGCGATGCAACCGATGGTTGGCAAAATGTTGCAGGCGCAAGGGGTAACGGCAGGTAGCGTGTTGCTGGTGGACAGCGTGAATAACCGTACCAACGGAACGCTCAACGCCGGTGAAGCGACCGAAACCCTGCGCAATGCGCTGGCGAATAACGGCAAGTTTACGCTGGTGTCCGCACAGCAACTGGCCGTCGCGAAACAGCAACTGGGCCTTTCACCGCAGGACAGCCTGGGCTCGCGCAGCAAAGCAATGGGTATCGCGCGTAATGTAGGGGCACAATATGTCCTGTATTGCAACGCAACCGGCAACGTGAATACGCCAGCGCTGCAAATGCAGCTGATGCTGGTTCAGACAGGTGAAATTATCTGGTCAGGTAAAGGTGCCGTTTCGCAACAATAACGTCACGCGCGAAGACCTCATTTCGCGCTATTTCCCGTCGTATCGCCTTATCGCGCCGCAAACCTACGCCGGGTTTAGCGGCGCGAGCTGCATTATTGAGGAGGGCGAAAACCGTCTGGTTTTGCGTCAGCATCATGATGTGATAGCCCCCGCGTTTCATTTTCGTCGTCAATATAATGCCCTGAAGCGGCTTCCCTCGGATGTCGTGCCTGATCCGCGCTTCTTCAAGCATGGCTGGATGGCTGTTGAGTTTCTTGCGGGTGAGATTAAATCAGCGCTTCCCGATGCGCCAACGCTCGCGGGCATGCTGTATCATCTGCATCGGCAATCTCTCCTCGGCTGGCGTATCACGGTTTTGCCGCTTCTGGACTATTACTGGCAGCAGGCGGCACCCGGCAGGCATACACCTTTCTGGCTGGTAACGCTGAAGAGGTTGCGTACGCGCGGCGAACCGCAGCCGCTACGGCTAGCCCCATTGCATATGGATGTTCACGCCGGAAATATCGTGCATACCCGAACGGGCGAAAGGCTGATTGACTGGGAGTATGCCGGTGACGGAGATGTCGCACTGGAGCTGGCAGCGGTCTGGGCACCCACGGAAGATGCCCGGCTGGCGCTGATTCGCGCCTATGCACAGACGGCGAATATGAGCGTCCATGCGCTGGCGCAACAGGTAAAACGCTGGCGGCCGTGGGTGCTGATGCTGATGGCGGGCTGGTACGAGCTTCGCTTTAGCCAGTCGGGCGACAAACAATTTATTGCGCTGGCAGACGATGCCTGGCGACAGTTACAAACTAAAGGATAAGAGAGGTTCGTGTGGGTCCAGTAATGTTGGATGTCGAAGGGTATGAACTGGATGCGGAAGAGCGCGAGATTCTGGCGCATCCGCTTGTTGGGGGCCTGATTCTGTTTACCCGCAACTATCACGATCCAGAGCAGTTGCGCGAGCTTGTCCGCCAAATCCGCGCGGCATCGCGCAATCACCTGGTGGTGGCAGTGGATCAGGAAGGTGGGCGCGTTCAGCGTTTTCGTGACGGATTTACCCGTCTGCCTGCCGCACAATCATTCGCTGCGTTGATGGGAACAGAAGAGGGTGGCAATCTGGCGCAAGAGGCCGGCTGGCTGATGGCGAGCGAAATGATCGCCATGGATATCGACATCAGTTTTGCACCCGTGCTGGATGTGGGCCATATCAGCGCCGCAATTGGCGAGCGTTCATATCATGAAGATCCGCACATCGCCCTGGCGATGGCGACGCGGTTTATTGACGGAATGCATGATGCCGGGATGAAAACCACCGGTAAGCATTTCCCTGGACACGGGGCGGTCACGGCGGATTCGCACAAAGAGACACCGCGCGATCCGCGTCCGGAAGCGGAGATTCGCGCCAAGGATATGTCAGTGTTCCGCTCCCTGATTACCGACAATAAACTCGACGCCATCATGCCAGCGCATGTGATTTACAGTGATGTCGATCCGCGCCCGGCCAGCGGGTCCTCGCACTGGTTGCAAACGGTGTTGCGTAAAGAGCTCGGTTTTAACGGCGTGATTTTCTCTGATGATTTGTCGATGGAAGGGGCGGCGATTATGGGCAGCTACGCGGAGCGCGGACAAGCGTCGCTGGACGCAGGTTGCGATATGATCCTCGTCTGCAATAATCGTAAAGGTGCGGTGAGCGTGTTAGATAACCTGTCGCCGATCAATGCTGAACGTGTTACACAATTGTATCATAAAGATTCATTTAGCCGTCAGGAGCTGATGAGCAGCGCTCGCTGGAAAACGGTGAACGCGCAGCTCGAGGCACTCAATGAGCGCTGGCAGGCACACAAAGCGGGCCAATAACTATCCCGGAAGACGTAGTGTGGCGAGGAAACGATGATCATTTATTTGCACGGTTTTGACTCGAACAGTCCTGGTAACCATGAGAAAGTGCTGCAGCTGCAGTTTATCGATCCGGACGTGCGGCTGATTAGCTACAGTACGCGCCATCCAAAGCATGACATGCAGCACCTGCTCAAAGAAGTGGACAAAATGCTGCAGCTCAACGTCGACGAACGCCCGCTGATTTGTGGCGTCGGTCTCGGCGGCTATTGGGCGGAGCGTATCGGTTTTCTCTGCGATATTCGCCAGGTCGTCTTCAACCCGAATCTGTTCCCTGAAGAGAACATGGAAGGCAAAATCGACCGGCCTGAAGAGTATGTTGATATCGCCACAAAATGCGTCAGTAATTTCCGCGAGAAAAACCGCGATCGCTGCCTCGCGATCCTCTCCCGACAGGATGAGGCGCTGAACAGCCATCGCGCGGCGGAGTTTTTGCACCACTATTATGAGATTGTGTGGGATGAAGAGCAGACCCACAAATTCAAGAATATCTCCCCGCATCTACAGCGCATCAAAGCCTTCAAGACTCTGGGTTAACCCTCCCTGAAGTTTCTCTGGCCCGGCGGCGAAAGCTTGCCGGGCTTTGTCTTTGCTACAATTGTGCAAATTTAAAGCGGCAAAACTTGATTCATATCAATTTTGGTATGACCAATGCGCCTTGCGTGTTATTCTCAATACCAATGAATGGTTTCAGTGCTGTAACCTGTTGTTAATTAAGGGTTATTTTTATAACTTTTAATTAACAATTGGTTAATAATTTGAGGGGGTCACATTGACTACGCCATTGAAAAAGATAGTGATTGTAGGCGGCGGCGCAGGTGGGCTGGAGCTGGCAACACAACTCGGTAAAAAACTGGGTCGTGGTAAAAAAGCCAAAATTACGCTGGTCGATCGTAACCACAGCCATCTGTGGAAACCGCTGCTGCACGAAGTGGCAACCGGTTCACTGGATGAAGGTGTGGATGCCCTGAGCTATCTGGCGCACGCGCGTAACCACGATTTCCAGTTCCAGCTGGGTTCGGTAATGGACATCAACCGTGAGAGCAAAACCATCACACTCGCTGAGCTGCGAGATGAGAAAGGTGAGCTGCTGGTGCCTGAGCGCAAACTGCCGTATGACACGCTGGTGATGGCGCTGGGCAGTACCTCTAACGACTTCAATACGCCGGGCGTGAAAGATCACTGCATCTTCCTGGATAACCCGCATCAGGCGCGTCGTTTCCATCAGGAAATGCTCAATCTGTTCCTGAAATATTCCAATAATCTTGGCGCGAACGGCAAAGTGAATATCGCGATTGTCGGTGGCGGGGCGACGGGCGTTGAACTGTCTGCTGAGCTGCACAATGCGGTAAAACAGCTTCACAGCTACGGTTATAAAGGGTTGACCAACGATGCACTGAACGTGACGCTGGTCGAAGCTGGCGAACGTATTCTGCCTGCATTGCCACCGCGTATTTCAGGCGCTGCGCACAGCGAGCTGACCAAAATGGGCGTGCGTGTTCTGACGCAAACCATGGTCACCAGTGCCGATGCTGGCGGTCTGCACACCAAAGATGGCGAGTACATTCAAGCGGATCTGATGGTTTGGGCTGCGGGTATCAAAGCGCCTGATTTCATGAAAGAGATTGGCGGCCTCGAAACGAACCGCATCAACCAGCTCGTCGTTGAACCGACGCTGCAAACCACGCGCGATCCGGATATCTATGCGATTGGCGACTGCGCATCTTGTGCGCGCCCGGAAGGTGGATTCGTACCACCGCGTGCGCAGGCGGCTCATCAGATGGCAAGCCTGGCGCTGCATAACATCCTGGCGCAGACGAAGGGCAAAACCCTCAAGTCATACGTCTACAAAGACCACGGCTCGCTGGTTTCACTGTCGAACTTCTCAACCGTGGGCAGCCTGATGGGTAACCTGATGCGTGGCTCTATGATGGTTGAAGGGCGTATTGCGCGCTTCGTGTATATCTCGCTGTACCGCATGCATCAGGTCGCGCTGCACGGTTATTTCAAAACCGGTTTGATGATGCTGGTGGGCAGCATTAACCGCGTGATTCGTCCACGTCTTAAACTGCACTAATCTCAGCCCCCTTCGGTCCCACCGGAGGGGGTTTTTAGCCTCTCGTCCTGTCATCCCCTCTGAAAGTCCAGGAGTTCTCCGAAAGGTATTCATGGTCGCTCAACCCCTCTGTTTTTGATCCTTATTCTGATTGGCGAAGTCTGTCTTTGATTGCAAAATTGTTACTAACAGCAACAAAGGAGGAAGTCCCGTGAATAAATCAATGTTGGCGGGTATAGGGATTGGCGTGGCTGCTGCGCTTGGCGTGGCGGCGGTTGCCAGTCTTAACGTGTTTGAGCGTGGCCCGCAATACGCACAAGTTGTTTCAGCAACACCCATTAAAGAATCCGTGAAAACGCCTCGTCAGGAGTGCCGCAACGTGGCCGTTACCCATCGTCGTCCGGTACAGGATGAAAATCGCATCGCAGGCTCTGTTCTGGGTGCGGTAGCGGGTGGTGTGATTGGTCATCAGTTTGGCGGTGGGCGCGGGAAAGATGTTGCCACGGTCGTCGGTGCATTAGGCGGCGGTTATGCGGGTAATCAAGTCCAGGGCGCGATGCAGGACGGAGATACCTACACCACCACGCAGCAGCGTTGTAAAACTGTCTACGATAAGTCAGAAAAAATGCTGGGTTACGACGTGACCTATAAGATCGGCGATCAGCAGGGCAAAATCCGAATGGATAAAGATCCCGGCACCCAAATTCCACTGGATGGCAATGGCCAACTGGTTTTGAATAACAAGGTGTGAAAAAAGCAGTTCTTTGAATTTGGCTCCTCACGCGCTCAGGCTGAGGAGCCTTTTTTTGCTGTAAAACAGTTGTTAAAGGTCAAATTCATGATGCTGGCGCAGGAGCAGAAATCCTGTAATCAGCACTGAGATAAATGCAAACAGCACTGAACCCCCACATAAAATCCACAGACCAAATAACAATGTAATTACTATTAGCACTTTGAATAATGGTAATAGCAAAATCATCTTTATTTTCCTTCCGCATGTGTACAGTCAGAAAGTGCCTTTGTCATCGACAGAAATAATGTACCGCCGCATCGGTCGGGAAAAGGTAAAGCTACGGTTATTAGCGTCTTCGTGACGTGAACGACTCTCCATGAATGGCGGCTAATCATTAGCAGCACAATAATCACCATTTAAGAGTAGCAAACGAGGCGCTTTTCGAGATAGATTTGACCTATTGTTCAACAGGCCAAATCTTATTTCTGACGATATATTCAGCCTTTGAGCAGCTCAGGCCAGAGCCGCAGCGTGGTATGAGTGATTTTTTGCAGCTTTTCAATTCCCGCACCTTCACGCGCGCTGATCGACATGCCCTGCAGGATGCAACTCAAGAACTGAGTTAATTCTACCGTATCGCAATCCGCTGGAATCTCGCCCCGCGTCTGACGCTGGCGTAAAAACGCACCCAGCGTCTCTTCCTGCATGGCGTGACGCGACTTCACTGTGTTGGCGATCGCTTTCGACGAGGCCGCGAGCGTGGCGGAAGTGTTGATCATGAAACAGCCCGCTGGCGTCTCCTTGCTGGTAAAGCATGCCGCCACCGTCGCGAAATAATCCTCTAAGGCTTGTTCAACCGTCTTCTCTTCGCAGAAAAGCTGTGCCTCATGCTTCGCCGCAAAACGGGTGATATAGCGATCCAGCACCGCACGGAACAGACCTTCTTTATTGGTAAATTCTGCGTACAGCGTAGGGGCTTTCGCGCCAGTGGCTTCGACCAGATCGGACAAAGACGTGGCTTCGTAGCCGTGCTGCCAGAAAAGTGTCATGGCCTTATCAAGCGCCGCATCCCTGTCGAACACCTTCGGTCGGCCACGGCTTTTTTTAGCGCAACTCGTGATGTCGGTTGTCATAGCCGTTGTACCTCGGTTGGTTTGTTGAATGACCATTATAAAAATAATAGACAGTGCCGACCAGCATTGATTTTATAAAAATAAATTAATCATATGAATATGATTAATATGAGGTTTTAAATTAATTTAACGATCATTATAAAATAGTGTTGACGTGTGACGTAGATCACATCTATCATTTACCTATCGATCGTTAAGTAATTAACTTACGACCTCCTAATCATCTGCTAAAGGCTACTCATCATGAAAAACGTAAAAACGCTGATCGCTGCTGCTTTTCTAAGCTCACTCTCTTTCGCAAGCTTTGCGGCTGTTGAAGTGCAATCCACTCCTGCAGACCAGCAAAAAGTGGGCATTATTTCCGCTAACGCAGGGACTAACCTGGGTTCACTGGAAGATCAGCTGGCGCAAAAAGCTGACGAAATGGGCGCAAAATCTTTCCGCATCACGTCAGTGACTGGCCCGAACACGCTGCACGGCACCGCTGTTATTTATAAATAAGCCTGGCGAAACCCTCATATTTGCCACTGCAATAAAAAAGGCCCTGCATCACTGCGGGGCCTTTTTTTGTTTACTCGTTAGAGGGGTTGTTGAGTGACTCCGGGATGCGGCGTCACATCCACCGGCATGCCTGAACGAATCTCCATCGCTCTTTCCATGACCGCGCTATCGGCACTGGCTTTAAACGTTTGCATAGCGGCGTTCAGGACAATCGGCAGCGTTTGCGGATCGTCACCAATATTTTTTGACAGCGGCTGGTGGATTTCGACGAGACGTTTTCCGCCCGGCTCTTCCGACACTTTAATCGGCGTGTTTAAAATATTGACCTTCGTCCCCGGTGTAATCACCCGGAACAGGGTTTCGATATCGCCATCGCGCAGGCGAATACAGCCTGAGCTCACGCGCATCCCAATCCCAAAATCAGCATTCGTTCCGTGCAGCAAATAGACGCCGCCGAAGGCCGCCAGACGAATGGCATGATGGCCCATCGGGTTGTCGGGACCCGCCGGAACGACAGCAGGTAAATCAATTCCCTGCGCTTTGTAACGCGCACGGATATTGGCGGTCGGCGTCCAGGTTGGGTTTGCACGTTTATCCGACACCGTCGTCACCATCGTTGGCGTTAAGGTATCGCCGCCTAACTGACCAATGCCGATCGGATAAACCGTCACCTCTTTTTTCCCTGGCGGGTAATAATAGAGGCGCAATTCAGCCAGGTTGATCACCAGCCCTTCACGCGGCGCGTCAGGTAAAAGCGTTTGCAGCGGAATCGTGAGAACGCTGCCCGCGCGCGGAACGTAAGGATCGACGCCTGGGTTCGCCTGTAACAACGCCAGAAAGCCGACGTTATATTTTTTCGCGATCGCTTCAAGCGATCCGCCGTCATTTTCCACGACGTGAAATTTATTTTCACCCACTAGTCGGCTACCGGCGGGCGGCAGAGGCCAGGTGTTAGCGCGAGCGGGAAGGGCAATCGCCACCGCCGCCGCCAGCGCGAAAAAGGTTATCCAGCGAGTCAAACGCAACGTCATCATTATCACCAAAATCCATAGTAATAGTAAGGTTATTGATAGGTAAAAGTTAATTGATAATTATGGCGAAGGGATGTGTCGGGAAACGCAGGGGGATTGAAAGATTGTGTAAATATCAGACCCCGATAACACGCGTTACCGGGGCCTTAAACGCACTACGCTACTGCATTTTCTTCCAGTTGACGCATAAAGTTGCGCACCCATTCCATGCGCGTTTTACGGTCGGCCAGTTCCTGAGTGAACTTCAGACGCGTCGGGCCATCCAGGCGGAAATGCTGCGGCTGCTTCTGCAACAAGCCGATCAGCCACATCGGATCGACATGGTTTTTCTCAGCAAATTCAACCGTACCGCCTTTCTCATTCCCTTCAAGCTTGCGAATGCCCAGCTTCTGCGCCTGCTGACGGAGTCGGGCAATATCGAGCAGGTTGCGCGCGGGATCCGGCAGCAAACCAAAGCGGTCAATAAGCTCGACTTTAATTTCCTCAAGTTCAGACTCTTTTTTGGCGCTGGCGATGCGCTTATAGAACGACAGGCGCGTGTTCACGTCAGGGATAAAATCATCCGGCAGCAGGGAAGGCATGCGCAGTTCGACTTCCGTTTGCTGGCTGGTGAGATCCTCCAGCGACGGCTCGCGCCCGGCTTTCAACGCATCAACCGCGTTTTCGAGCAGTTCCATATACAGAGAGAAGCCGATAGTTTCCATTGATCCGCTCTGATCTTCACCCAGCAATTCGCCCGCGCCACGGATCTCCAGATCGTGTGTCGCCAGCGCGAAACCTGCCCCCAAATCTTCCAACGAGGCAATGGCTTCCAGACGTTTTTGCGCGTCGGTGGTCATCGCTTTTGGATGCGGTGTCATCAGCCATGCGTAAGCCTGGTGATGCGAGCGCCCAACGCGGCCTCGCAACTGGTGAAGCTGCGCCAGACCGAAGTGATCCGCACGTTCAATGATGATCGTGTTCGCCGTTGGAATATCGATGCCGGTTTCAATAATCGTCGTACACACCAGCACGTTAAAACGCTGGTGGTGGAAATCGTTCATCACCCGTTCCAGCTCGCGCTCGCGCATCTGCCCGTGACCGATGGCAATGCGTGCCTCCGGCACCAGTTCAGCCAGTTTATCGGCGGTTTTCTGGATGTTTTCGACATCGTTAAAGAGATAATAAACCTGCCCGCCACGTAACACTTCACGCAGGATTGCCTCACGAACCACCAGGCTATCGTATTCGCGGACAAACGTTTTTACCGCCAGACGACGCGCCGGTGGCGTGGCAATAATCGACAGATCGCGCATGCCGCTCATCGCCATATTCAGCGTACGCGGAATTGGCGTGGCGGTGAGGGTCAGAATATCGACGTCTGCACGCATCGCCTTAATGCGCTCTTTATGGCGCACACCAAAGCGGTGCTCTTCATCGACAATCAGCAGGCCTAAATCTTTCCACTTCACGTCGCTTTGCAGCAGTTTGTGCGTGCCGATCAAAATATCGATTTTGCCTTCGCGTGCCTGTTCCAGAATCTGCGTCTGCTCTTTGGCACTGCGAAAACGCGACAGCATCTCGATCCGCACCGGCCAGTTGGCGAAGCGATCGCGGAAGTTGTCGTAGTGCTGCTGGGCGAGCAGAGTGGTCGGCACCAGCACCGCAACCTGTTTGTTATTTTCGACCGCCAGGAAGGTGGCGCGCATCGCGACTTCCGTTTTACCGAAGCCCACGTCGCCGCATACCAGACGATCCATTGCCAGCGGCTGGCACATGTCGCTCAGCACGGCGTTAATCGCCTGGGCCTGATCGGGCGTGGTTTCAAACGGGAAACTGTCGCAGAACAATTGATACTGTTCTTTATCGTGCTTAAACGCATAGCCTGATTTCGCGGCTCGCTGGGCGTAAATATCCAGCAATTCTGCCGCCACATCACGGACTTTTTCAGCGGCTTTCTGACGTGCGCGTGCCCAGACATCACCGCCCAGCCTGTGCAGCGGGGCGCTCTCTTCCGCACCGCCTGCATAGCGGCTAATCAAATGCAGCGAGGACACCGGAACGTAGAGTTTGGCGTCGCCGGAATAGGTCAGCATCAGGTATTCGCCCTTAATACCGCCCGTTTCCAGCGTGGTCATTCCCGCGTAACGTCCCACACCGTGCTCAAGATGCACAATGGGCTGACCCACGTGCAGCTCCGCCAGGTTGCGAATCAGCGTATCCGGGTTAATGGTTCGACGGCTGTCCTGACGACGGCGCGCCACACGCTCGCCGAGCAGATCGCTTTCACAAATCAGCGCGCGATTATTCAGCGTGTCGATGAAGCCATGCTCAGCCGCACCGATCATCAGGTAGCGCCCGGCATCGGTCGCTTCGTCGAGGCGTAAAATGCGTTTTGGCGACACTTTAATACGCGCGAGTAGTTCTCCGAGCGCTTCGCGGCGGCCTTCACTTTCGACCGAGAAAATCACCGGGCCGGTGAAGGATTCCAGGAACTTGCGCAGATTATCCAGCGGCGATTTTTGCTGCGCCTGAACGGAAAGATCGGGCAGTTTCTCGAACCCGAGATTGGTATTGGCGGCTTTCTCGGGCAGATTTTCCGTTTTGAGCTGCACGCGCGGCCATTTTTTGAGTTCCGAAAACAGCGCATCGGTCCGCAGCCAAAGTTGTTCCGGTGGCAACAGCGGACGCATCGGGTCAACGCCACGGTTTTCGAATCGCGCGCGGGTTTCGTTTTCAAAACGGGTCGCGCTGGATTCCAAATCCCCGGTGTTCACAATCAGCGTATTCGCCGGGAAATAGCTGAACAGCGCGGGAAGGGGTTCACTAAAGAACAGCGGTTGCCAGTATTCAATCCCCGCCGGAAGCGTGCCTTTGCTTACCTGCTGGTAAATATGTTCGGCGTCGCGCTTCACATCAAACTTGTCGCGCCACTGGCTGCGGAACAGCTCGATGGCCGTTTTATCCGTTGGGAATTCATGCGCGGGCAGTAAATTGATGGCGTCAACTTCCTCCAGCGTGCGCTGGGTGTCGGCGTCAAATACGCGCAAACTGTCGATTTCATCGTCGAAGAAATCCAGGCGATACGGCTGGTCGCTGCCCATCGGATACAGATCCAACAGCGCACCGCGCGTGGCGTATTCGCCGTGCTCCATCACCTGATCGACGTGGCGATAACCGGCGCTATCCAGCTGCGTACGCAGGGCGTCGCGCGATAGCCGTTCACCTTTTTTCATCACCAGCGCGTGACCGTGCAGGTAACTGTGCGGACACACGCGCTGCATCAACGTATTCACTGGGACAATCAATACGCCGCGCTGCATGGTCGGCAGCTGATACAGCGTCGACAGGCGCGAGGAGATGATCTCCTGGTGCGGGGAGAAGCTGTCGTACGGCAGCGTTTCCCAGTCGGCCAGGTTAAAGACCAGACTGTCGGTAAACTGGCGAATTTCGTCGTGCAGACGCAATGCGTTTTGCATATCCGGGGCCACCAGGACCACCGGACCCGCATGGCGCTCAGCGATCTCCGCCACGAGCGTGGCGCAGGCTGCACCCGTCAGTTCACCTAGCTGACGTTGGTCGCCCGCTTTGCCGGGCAAGGAATAACGATATTGTTCAGGCATGGCTCTTTCAGGATCTCTTATGGATATACCAACAGTATTGGGGCATATCACTGATACGCAATGTCTTTATTATCCTCGATCGTTTTGCATAAGCAAACTGGAACCGCACAGAGGGAAAACGTGCCCCCGGTGAAGGGGGCAGAAGCGCGCTAGCGCGCGGGTTGAGCGGGGGCAAGACGTGCCGGAGGCGCGAAGAATACATCACCAAACAGGGCGCTGGAGGCTTTGCGCGCACCTAACCCGATGAGCGTACACACCAGCAGGCTGATAAACGGATATACCAGAATCAGCGACAGCTCAGCCCACACCGGCCAGTACGCGGCGTTGAGTTCGGTAATCAGCACCAGGCTGAATATCTCTATCAGGATCCGATGCGTGGCGTAGATAGCAATCGTGTTTGAACCGACAACATTCAGCAGATTATTGGGATGCACGGCGTAACGCTGCTCAAGGCTGTAAAAAAGCTTCATGATCAGCAGAATCGACAGCAGGGAAAGCAGCAGTGGCACGTTAGCAAACCACAGCACCACCGAAACCGCGCCAAAGGCCATGACGGGCAGCCAGTAACGACGCATCGTCATCTCTTTCATCCACGCCATCAGCTGCGCGCCATACCATGCGCCCAGGCTGTAGTAGACAATATTGCGCACCACGCTGTTCATTCCCCACCACGGCAGCGGCAGGAAGTTAATCGCCACGCTTGCCAGCGCCAGCAGGGCGAGCATCGGCAGCTTCCAGCGACTCAGCAATTTACACAGCGTGAAGTAGACGACCAGCGCATACAGATACCACAGGCTGGTGCTGGCGGTGAGCATACCGCGAACAAAGCCGGAGAACGAGTCCGCGTAGGCAGCGTTGGAAGAGGTTGAGAGCTCGCGCTCCGGCGCCAGCCAGTCGTTGATATGGCTCATTGCCTGCCACTGTAATACGCCCCACAGTGCCAGCACCCAGACGATGCTCCAAATCCTTTTATCCAGGCACGTGCGCCAGCCAACGTCATCGATATAGCGGCGAATTAAGTAACCCGAAATAAAGAAAAACACCGGCATACGAAACGGCGCGAGATAGAGATTGAAGTAGACCCAGCATTTGGCGAGCAGACCGGAGAGCGGATGTTGCAGCCCGTTGAGGTGAGGATAAAAGGTGATGACCGAGTGGTAAATCACGACCAGACAGATGCACAATCCTTTTATCTGATTAATCCATAATGCTTTTTGTTTCATCGGTAACGGATACCTGTTTTGCCATAAACGAAACGTTGATCCTGGGCGAACGGGCAGGGGATGTAATCAGTAAGAGTCTGTATCCGGATGATTTTCGGAAAAGGTGGAGGGTGAAGGTGGTGGAATGATGTGCATATCTGCGAGTAGCGTTCTGATTTTTCTTGTTTTTTCGGAAAATTCATTACCAAAGCTTACGGTATCAGTCATTTACGCTTAACGGATTCGCTTATATACTCGTGGGTCTGCCAACAGCCACCAGACGGATTTCATGTATCAACCTGTCGCACTCTTCATAGGCTTACGTTACATGCGTGGGCGCGCCGCGGACCGCTTCGGTCGCTTTGTCTCCTGGCTTTCCACTATCGGGATTACGCTTGGCGTAATGGCGCTGGTGACGGTACTTTCCGTGATGAATGGCTTCGAACGCGAGCTGCAAAACAACATTCTGGGGCTGATGCCGCAGGCGGTTCTCTCTTCTACTAACGGATCGATCAATCCACAACAGCTACCCGAAAGCGCGGTGAAGCTGCAAGGCGTCAATCGTATTGCGCCGCTGACAACCGGCGATGTGGTGCTGCAAAGCGCGCGTAGCGTCTCCGTTGGCGTGATGCTGGGCATCGACCCGGCGCAAAAAGATCCGCTCACGCCGTATCTGGTGAACGTCAAACAGACCGATCTGGCACCGGGTAAATACAACGTGATCCTGGGCGAACAGCTTGCCGGACAGCTTGGCGTCAACCGTGGCGATCAGCTGCGCGTGATGGTGCCGTCTGCCAGTCAGTTTACGCCGATGGGCCGCTTGCCAAGCCAACGCTTGTTCAACGTGATCGGCACGTTTGCCGCCAACAGCGAAGTCGATGGCTATCAGATGCTGGTCAACATTCAGGATGCGTCGCGCCTGATGCGCTATCCGCTGGGTAACATCACCGGCTGGCGTCTGTGGCTCAACGAACCGTTGAAAGTGGACGTGCTGAGCGAGCAAAAATTACCTGAAGGCACCAAATGGCAAGACTGGCGCGAGCGCAAAGGCGAACTGTTCCAGGCCGTGCGCATGGAAAAAAACATGATGGGGCTGCTATTGAGCCTGATCGTCGCCGTCGCCGCATTTAACATCATCACTTCGCTTGGGCTGATGGTGATGGAAAAACAGGGCGAGGTCGCGATTCTGCAAACCCAGGGGCTAACGCCGCGCCAGATTATGGCGGTATTTATGGTCCAGGGGGCGAGTGCCGGGATTATCGGGGCGCTGCTCGGGGCGGTACTGGGGACGCTGCTTGCCAGCCAGTTAAATAATTTGATGCCGATTATCGGTATTCTGCTCGACGGTGCGGCGCTCCCGGTCGCGATCGAACCGCTGCAGGTTGTCGGTATCGCGCTGGTCGCCATGGCGATCGCGCTGCTTTCTACGCTTTATCCTTCATGGCGCGCTGCCGCCACTCAACCCGCTGAGGCTTTACGTTATGAATAAGATCCTGTTGCAATGCGACAACCTGTCCAAACGCTATCAGGAAGGCAACGTGCAGACGGACGTGCTGCATGAAGTCAGCTTCAGCGTGGGCGAAGGTGAAATGATGGCGATTGTCGGCAGCTCAGGCTCCGGCAAAAGTACGCTTCTGCATCTGCTTGGCGGGCTGGATACGCCAACGTCTGGCGATGTGATTTTCTCCGGCACGCCTCTCAGTTCGATGTCTTCGACGGCGAAAGCCGATCTGCGTAACCGCGAGTTAGGCTTTATCTATCAGTTCCACCATTTGCTCCCGGACTTCACCGCGCTGGAAAACGTCGCGATGCCTTTGCTGATTGGCAAAAAGAAACCGGCTGAAATTAACGCGCGCGCCAGCGACATGCTAAAAGCCGTGGGGCTTGGGCATCGCGGAAATCACCGTCCATCTGAGCTGTCCGGCGGTGAGCGTCAGCGCGTCGCCATTGCCCGCGCGCTGGTCAATAACCCGCGTCTGGTGCTGGCCGATGAACCGACCGGTAATCTGGATGCGCGTAATGCAGACAGTATTTTCCAGCTGCTTGGCGAGCTGAACGCCTCGCAGGGCACGGCGTTTCTGGTGGTGACGCACGATCTGCAACTGGCGGGGCGGATGAGTCGCCAGCTTGAGATGCGCGACGGACGTCTGACGGCGGAACTGACCCTGATGGGAGCCGAGTGATGGCGTCGTCGTTATCCTTACTGATCGGTTTACGCTTTAGCCGGGGCCGCCGTCGCGGTGGCATGGTGTCGTTGATTTCCGTGATTTCTACCGTGGGGATTGCCCTGGGCGTCGCGGTGCTTATCGTCGGTTTAAGCGCGATGAACGGCTTTGAGCGTGAACTCAATAACCGCATTCTGGCGGTCGTTCCGCATGGTGAAATCGAGCCGGTTAACCAGCCATGGAATAACTGGAACGATGCGCTGACCAAAATTGAAAAAGTACCGGGCATAGCCGCCGCTGCGCCTTACATCAATTTTACGGGGTTGGTTGAAAGCGGGGCGAACCTGCGCGCCATTCAGGTCAAGGGCGTGAATCCGCAGCAGGAAGCGCGTCTAAGCGCGTTGCCGCAGTTTGTACAAAACGGCGCGTGGGCGGGCTTTAAAGCGGGCGATCAGCAAATCATTATCGGTAAAGGTGTCGCCGATGCGCTGAAGGTGAAGCAGGGCGACTGGGTATCGATCATGATCCCGAACGCCAGCGCAGACCATAAGCTTCAGCAGCCCAAACGCGTGCGTTTGCATGTCACCGGCATTTTACAGTTGAGCGGCCAGCTCGATCACAGTTTCGCCATGGTGCCGCTGGATGACGCACGCCAGTATCTGGATATGGGCGACAGCGTGACGGGTATCGCCATCAAAGTGAATGATGTGTTTAACGCCAATAAACTGGTGCGTGATGCCGGTGGCGTCACCAATAACTATGTTTACATTAAGAGCTGGATTGGCACTTACGGGTATATGTACCGTGATATCCAGATGATTCGCGCCATTATGTATCTGGCGATGGTGCTGGTGATTGGCGTTGCCTGTTTCAACATTGTTTCCACACTGGTGATGGCGGTGAAAGACAAGAGCAGCGATATCGCGGTGCTGCGTACGCTGGGGGCCAAAGACGGCCTTATTCGCGCCATTTTCGTCTGGTACGGTTTGCTCGCGGGTCTGTTTGGCAGCCTGTGCGGCGTGGCGATCGGTGTGGTCGTTTCGCTACAGCTGACGCCGATTATCAACGGAATTGAAAAGCTGATCGGACACCAGTTCCTGTCGGGCGACATCTATTTTATTGACTTCCTGCCCTCTGAATTACATTGGCTGGACGTTATTTATGTGCTGGTTACAGCACTTTTACTGAGTCTGCTGGCAAGCTGGTATCCGGCGCGTCGCGCAAGTCGAATTGATCCGGCGAGGGTATTAAGTGGCCAGTAATTACGTCATGATTTAGCGGGTAAACACTTCATCTTTCAAGCTGCCCCCGCGTTGGCTACGTCTGTTCACCCCAGTCACTTACTTCAGTAAGCTCCTGGGGATCCTCAGACTTGCTGCCTTGATGCAACTTGAATGATGTTGTGTATGAGCCGCTAAATATTAAAGAGGAATGCACCATGTATTATGGATTTGATATTGGCGGCACTAAAATTGCACTCGGCGTGTTTGATGAACATCTCAAATTGCAATGGGAAACCCGCGCTCCCACACCGCGAGAAAGCTACGACGAATTTTTAACCGCCATTGCCACGCTGGTGGCGCAAGCGGATACCCGCTTTGGCGTGAAGGGAACGGTCGGCATCGGCATTCCTGGCATGCCAGAAACCGATGACGGCCTGCTGTATGCCGCGAACGTGCCTGCTGCCAGCGGTAAACCGCTGCGCGCCGTCCTCTCTGCACTTCTTGATCGTGACGTCCGTCTCGATAACGACGCCAACTGTTTTGCCCTTTCAGAAGCCTGGGACGATGAGTTCCGCCCGTATCCGCTGGTGATGGGGCTGATTCTTGGCACCGGTGTCGGCGGCGGCATTATTGTTGATGGTAAACCCATCACCGGTCGCAGCTATATTACCGGCGAGTTCGGCCACATTCGCCTGCCGGTGGATGCGCTGGAGGTCGTGGGTCGCGATTTTCCGCTGACGCGCTGCGGCTGTGGGCAACACGGTTGTATCGAGAATTATCTTTCGGGCCGTGGGTTTGCATGGCTTTATGAACACTTCTATCATCAGAAAATTGAGGCTCCGGAGATCATCACTCTGTGGGAGCAGGGGGATGAACAGGCGCGGGAACACGCTGAACGCTACCTTGACCTGCTGGCAGTGTGTTTAGGCAATATTTTGACCATTGTCGACCCCGATCTGCTGGTGATTGGCGGTGGGTTATCCAACTTTTCAGCGATCACCGAGCAGCTTTCCGGGCGTTTGCCGCGGCATTTGTTGCCGGTGGCTCGCGTTCCACGTATTGAACGTGCGCGTCATGGCGACGCCGGGGGGATGCGCGGTGTGGCATTCCTTCATCTCACCCGCTAGTTAGACGAGGTTATTATGCTGTCGCGCCGGTCACATCGACTCACCCGTTTTCGCAAAACTAAACGTCGCTTGCGTGAGCGCTTACGCCAGCGAATTTTTTTCAGAGACAGAGTGATGCCTGAAGGAATGGAAAAACCAAGAGTTGTGGTGCTGACCGGCGCGGGTATTTCCGCGGAGTCCGGCATTCGTACTTTCCGTGCTGCAGACGGTTTGTGGGAAGAGCACCGTGTTGAAGACGTCGCGACGCCGGAAGGCTTCGCGCGCGACCCCGCTTTGGTGCAGGCGTTTTATAACGCTCGTCGCCGTCAGTTACAGTCGCCAGAAATTGCGCCAAATGCGGCACATCTGGCGCTGGCAAAACTGGAGCAGGAGTTGGGCGATCGTTTTTTGCTGGTCACGCAGAACATCGACAACCTGCATGAACGCGCCGGTAATCGTAACGTTATCCATATGCACGGTGAATTGCTGAAAGTCCGCTGCGCGTGGAGCGGGCAGGTGCTTGACTGGACCGGTGATATCACGCCGGATGACAAGTGCCACTGCTGCCAGTTCCCGTCACCGCTGCGCCCGCATGTGGTGTGGTTCGGCGAAATGCCGTTGGGAATGGACGATATCTACGGTGCGCTGGCGATGGCCGATATTTTCATTGCTATCGGCACGTCCGGGCATGTCTATCCGGCGGCCGGTTTTGTGCATGAGGCGAAACTGCACGGGGCGCACACGGTTGAATTGAATCTGGAACCGAGTCAGGTTGGCAGCGAGTTTGAAGAAAAACAGTACGGTCTGGCGAGCGCGGTGGTGCCGGACTTTGTTGAGAAGTTGCTGAAAGGATTATGAAACACGATCCCCTCTCCCGGTGGGAGAGGGGAAATACGAAATCAGCGGCCCGCCTTCAGCTTCTGATAATAGTCTTCATAAAGGCGGCTCGCGTCGCCCACATCATTCTGCCATTCGCCTTTGCTGATGGTTTCCGCGTCCGGATACAGAGACTTATCGTTCGCCACTTCCGGGCTAAGCAGTTTACGTGCGGCGAGGTTTGGCGTCGGATAACCAATCGTTTCTGCCACCTGCTTTGCCACGTCCGGGCGCAGCAGGAAGTTAATCAACTTCATCGCCCCGTCGACGTTTTTAGCATTTGCCGGAATCGACAAGCTATCCATCCAGAAGATCCCGCCTTCTTTCGGCCAGACCACCTGCAGTGGCGTCCCCGCCTGACGCGCAACGTAAGCCGACCCGTTCCACACCATTCCGAGATTCACTTCGCCTTCCATGTATGGATTGGCCGGGTTATCGGAGTTAAACGCCGCCACGTTAGGCATCAGCTTTTTCAGCTCGTTATACGCGGCTTCGATCTCTTTCGGGTCAGTTGTATTACCGGAATAACCCAGTTTACGCAGCGCCATCTGGAGCACTTCGCGGGCGTCGTCGGTCAAGAGCAGGCTGCCTCTGTATTCCGGCTTCCAGAGATCGGCCCAGCTTGTCACCGTTTTCGGGTCTATCTCATCGCTGTTCACGCCGATCGCCGTCGCGCCCCAGATGTAAGGGATGGAGTAGTCATTATTCGGGTCGAACGGTTTGTTGAGCATCTCCGGATCGAGGTTTGAAAAATGGGTCAGCTTCGTTTTATCGATCTTTTGGATCATGCCCTCTTTGCGCATTTTGTCGACGAAATAGGTTGAAGGCACCACCAGATCGTATGCGCCGTCTTTATAGGTTTTGAGCTTGGCATACATGGTTTCGTTCGATTCGTAGGTCGAATAGATAACCTTTATCCCCGTCTCTTTGGTGAACTGTTCCAGCAGACCTGGTGGTACATATTCAGTCCAGTTATAGAAGTAGAGCGTTTTGCTGTCGTCCGCGTGCGCAGCGCTCATGCTCATAGCAAGTGCGCCTGCCGCGAGCAGGTGGCGTGACCATTTCATCATTTAACGTCCCCTGAGTGGTGAGCTTTAAAGCTCCTGGTTTTATCACGAGCAATCAGCTGACTGGCGATGACCAGAACCAGCGATAACAGTAGCAGAATGGTTGCCAGCGCGTTCACCTCGGGCGAGACACCCACTTTGACCATGGAATAGATTTTCAACGGCAGAATCTCATACCCCGGCCCGGTGACGAACGAGGAGACCACCACGTCGTCCATCGACAGGGTGAAGCTCAGCAACCACCCGGCGGCCACCGCAGGCATCGCCAGCGGCAGAATGATTTTGCGCAGAATGGTCATTTCGCTCGCACCCAGATCTTTGGCCGCTTCGAGCATCCGAACGTCAAATCCTTTGAGCCGCGAGTAAACCGTCACCACCACAAACGGCAGGCAGAAAGTGATATGAGAAAACAGCAGCGACCAGAATCCGAGCTGGACGCCAAGCAGCATAAACAGCACCAGCAGTGATATGGCCATTACGATATCGGGCGACATCATCACCACAAATAACATCCCGCTGACGAAGGGCTTACCGCGAAAACGGTAGCGATACAGCGCCACGGCGGTAAGCGATCCGATAAGCGTCGCAAAGGTCGCGGACACAATCGCCATCGTCAGGGAGTGTTGCGCCGCCTGCAGCAGGCTGTCGTTGTTCATCAGCAGGCTGTACCACTTTGTCGTAAAGCCCTGCCAGTTAATGCCGAAACGCGAACTGTTAAACGAGTTAACGATCAAAATGATAATCGGGATGTAGAGATACGCGTAAATGACGGTCATAAAACCGCCGCGCAGCAGACGACCGGTCATTCGAGATCTCCCTTTTTGTTCAGCCAGCGGGAAGCGCGCCAGTAAACCAGCAGCATAAGACCCATCACCACCGTCAACGTTATGCTGGTGGCGGAGCCGAACGGCCAGTCGCGGATATTCAGGAACTGACTTTTTATCACGTTACCGATCAGCAGGTTTTTAGCGCCTCCCATCAGATCAGAGACGTAAAACAGCCCCATCGCAGGCAGCATCACCAGCAGACAGCCCGCGATAATGCCCGGCATCGTGAGCGGAAGGATAATGCGAATAAATGTCTGAAACTTGCTGGCACCTAAATCCTTCGCGGCCTCCAGCAGCGGTCTGTCGAGCTTCTCAATGCTGGAATAGAGCGGCATCACCATAAACGGCAGCAAAATATAGACCAGACCAATGATCACCGCGCCGGGGGTAAACATGATGCGAATCGGCGTATCAATCATGCCTGACCACAGCAAAAACGCGTTCAGATAGCCTTTGGTGCTCAGGAATATTTTCAGGCCATAAATGCGAATCAGCGAGTTGGTCCAGAAGGGAACAATCAGCAAAAACAGCAGCAGAGGGCGCACTTTTTGCGGCAAACGCGCCAGAAACCAGGCGAAGGGATAGCCCAGCACCAGGCAGGCAAGAGTGGCAATGACCGCCATATTGAGCGAGTGGAGGAGCACTTCAAAATAGAGTGGGTCCAACAGGCGCGCATAGTTATCCAGCGTAAAGACCAGTTTGACAAAATCAGCGTCGTCGCGAGTCAGAAAACTGGTGGCAATGATCATCAGGTTGGGCAGAAAAACAAACAACACAAGCCAACCCACGATCGTGGCGATCACCACATTCTGGAATTTACTTGTGTTCTTCATCAGCCAGTACGACCTCCCAACTTTCTACCCAGTTCACGACCATTTTTTGATCGAGCGGGTGGTCAAAATCCGGGTCGTCTTCGTTAAAAAACTCGCTGACGAACACCATTTTGCCGCTTTCCAGTTCCACTACCGATTCCAGCGTCATGCCTTTGTAGTTGCGCTCGCGGATAAAACCAATCAGCCCTTCGGCGTCCGTGCTGTCATGAATTTCATCTACGCGCAGATCTTCCGGGCGCAACATGACGTTCAGCTTTTGCCCCTTTTCGACTGCAAAATTCACCGTGATATTGCACTCACGCCCTTCGACGTTGGCGCGGACGCGTTGCGCATCCAGACGCTCAATGACGGTTGCATCAAAGATATTGATCTCGCCAATAAAACTGGCGACAAACAGGTTTTTAGGCTCTTCGTAAATTTCCCGCGGCGTGCCGTCCTGCTCGATTTTTCCGTCGCGCATCACCACGATCCGATCCGACATGGTTAGCGCTTCTTCCTGATCGTGCGTGACGAACACAAAAGTGATCCCGAGCTTGCGCTGCAGCGCTTTCAGCTCGTTCTGCATCTGTTTGCGCAGCTTGTAATCCAGCGCGGAGAGGGATTCGTCGAGCAGCAGAAGGCGCGGTTTATTGACCACGGCACGCGCGATAGCCACGCGCTGCTGCTGGCCGCCGGAGAGCTGATGAGGTTTACGTTGGGCGAATTCGTCTAGCTGAACCATGCGCAGCGCATCGTTGACGCGCGGGGTAATCTGTTCGTTTGGCGTTTTTTGCATGCGCAGCCCAAAGGCCACGTTTTCGAACACGGTCATGTGCGGGAAAAGGGCATAGCTCTGGAAGACGGTATTGACGTGACGGTGTTCAGCAGGTACATCGGTGATGTCCTGATTTTCAAGATGAATTTGGCCGTTATCGACGCTTTCTAATCCAGCGATAAGGCGCAAAACGGTGGTTTTGCCACAGCCGGAGGGGCCAAGCAGCGTAAGAAACTCACCGTCATTGATGCTCAGGTTAAGATCGTCGATGACGATTTTACCGTCGAAACTTTTGCTGATCCCTGATAAAAGCACCAGAGGCGACACCGTACCCAGTTCTGTATTCAATTTTTGGCTCTGTCCCCTATAAGCGCTATGAATGGGTTTCGATAGCGGGATTTGTGTTCAACCACCCTGGTGATTCGCAATGAGGGCGGCCATTCTACGGCAAAGCATTGAAATCACCAATCCTTGTGACTGATTGATAAACTATATTTATTAACCAATAACGACATAAACGAAAATATTCTCGTTTACGGGATAAAAGTGACCTGACGCAATATTTGGGTTTTGATGCTTAATGATAATGTTGTCACAAAAAGTGAGGGTGACTGCATGGATAAATTACTTGAGCGTTTTTTACAGTACGTTTCGCTGGATACCCAATCTAAAGCGGGTGTCAGGCAGGTGCCGAGCACTGAGGGTCAATGGAAGTTGTTGCACCTGCTGAAGGAACAGCTGGAGGAGCTTGGCCTGGTCAATGTGACGTTAAGCGAGAAAGGTACGGTGATGGGGACGCTGCCAGCGAATGTCCAGGGTGACATTCCGGCCATTGGATTCATTTCCCACGTTGATACATCGCCCGATTTCAGCGGTAAGAACGTCAACCCGCAAATTGTTGAAAATTACCGTGGCGGTGATATTGCGCTGGGCATCGGCGACGAAGTTTTGTCCCCGGTTATGTTCCCGGTGCTACATCAGCTGCTGGGACAAACGCTGATCACCACCGACGGCAAAACCTTGTTGGGCGCGGATGATAAAGCGGGCGTTGCAGAAATCATGACCGCGCTGGCCGTGCTGAAAGGCAAAAACGTGCCGCATGGCGATATTCGTGTAGCCTTTACGCCGGATGAAGAAGTCGGCAAGGGTGCAAAACACTTTGACGTCGCCGCGTTTAACGCGAAGTGGGCCTACACAGTCGATGGCGGTGGCGTGGGTGAACTGGAGTTCGAAAACTTTAACGCGGCCTCAATTACCATCAAAATCGTTGGTAACAACGTTCATCCGGGCTCAGCAAAAGGGGTAATGGTGAACGCACTGTCGCTGGCTACGCGCATTCATGCGGAAGTCCCGGCGGAAGAGAGCCCCGAGCAGACCGAAGGTTACGAAGGTTTTTATCATCTGACCAGTATTAAAGGGACGGCGGATAGCGCGCAGATGCATTACATTGTGCGTGATTTCGACCGTAAAGCCTTTGAAGCGCGCAAGCGTAAGATGATGGAAATTGCTAAAAAAGTGGGCAAAGGACTGCATCCGGATTGCTACATTGAGCTGATCATTGAGGACAGCTATTACAATATGCGCGAGAAGGTGGTTGAGCATCCGCATATTCTGGACATTGCGCAGCAGGCGATGCGCGATTGCGATATCGAACCGCAGCTTAAGCCGATTCGCGGTGGCACTGACGGCTCGCAGCTCTCCTTTATGGGACTGCCTTGCCCGAACCTGTTTACCGGCGGCTATAACTACCACGGCAAGCATGAGTTTGTGACGCTGGAAGGGATGGAAAAAGCGGTGAAAGTGATTGTACGTATTGCCGAGATTGCGTGTGAGTTCAATGGGTCGATGCAACGCTATCCTTAATCAAGGGGGACGTTGTCATGAAACGAAGAACTCGGATTAACTACACGCCAGAGCAGAAGGCAATTATCTGGGACAGATATAAGCAAGGTGATTCTCTACATGATATCGCCAGAATGTTCGACAGATATCATTCTTCCATTATGCCCACTATCCACCAGACAGGCGGCTACCGTCCTCCCGTGCGAAAACGGCACCGATTAGCGCTTTCGCTTGATGAAAGAGAGGAGATATCCAGAGGGCTGGTAGCAAAACTCAGCATCAGGGACATCGCCGCCAAATTATCAAGAGCGCCCTCAACGATTAGCCGCGAGGTCAGGAGGCACAGTGGTGCAAAACAATACCGAGCAGCAAAAGCCGATGCTACTGCGTGGGAAAATGCGCTGAGACCAAAACCGTGCAAGCTAATTGAAAGCCCCGCATTGTGTAAAATCATTGCAGAGAAGATGCATCAGGACTGGTCGCCGGAACAGATCGCCGGTTGGCTGAAACGTTGTTATCCGGATAATCAGGAAATGCATGTGTCACACGAAACGATTTATAAAACGCTTTTTATACAAACCCGGGGAGCATTAAAAAAAGAGCTGCAGCAATGCCTCAGAAGCGGAAGAGCAGTGCGTAGATCCAGAACGTCATCGCTTAAAGGGAAAGGATTAGGGTCAATCCCGAACACGATACCTATCAGCGAAAGGCCACCAGAGGCGGCTGACAGAGCCATTCCAGGTCACTGGGAAGGTGACTTGATTCAGGGCTCGAAAAACTCCTATATAATCACCCTCGTAGAACGTCATTCCCGTTTTGTTATGCTGGCGAAGATCAGAGACAACAAGACCATAACGGTTATATCTGCACTCATCAGACAAGCCCGGGAATTACCTGCTGAACTTTATAAAACATTAACCTGGGACCGGGGCGCTGAAATGACCAGCCACACCCGGTTTACTGTAGCCACAGATATTCAGGTTTACTTCTGCGATCCTCAATCCCCCTGGCAACGTGGCTCAAATGAAAATACGAACAGATTGCTCAGACAATATTTTCCAAAAGGAACTGACTTATCGGTTCACAGCCAGCAAAGACTTAACAGTGTTGCCAGACAGCTCAACGAAAGGCCGAGAAAAACGCTAGACTATGAATCACCCGCAGAACGGTTCAATAAGTGTGTTGCGTCCATCAGTTGAACTCACACGGCAAAGCAGGCGTAAAACAAAGCCCGGTCAGCGAGATGACTGCCGGGCAATTATACATACACGAAATCATTCAAGTTGGATCAAGGCGGCAAGTCTGAGAATCCCCGGACGCTTACTGAAGTCAGTGACCGGGATGAACAGACGCAGCCAACGCAGAGGCAGCGTGAAGAATGATGTGTATCAGTCTTCGAAGAACCAGTACCCGCTGTTCACGAGCGCGGCCAGCATCGCCAGGAATGAGGGATCTTCCAGCGCGTCACCGAAGGTTTCCGCGTTTAATACCATATGGCTCGCCAGGGCTTCGAGCGCCGGACGGTGCGGCGAATCGAGTTTTTCGCCATTGACGAAAATATCATCGCCAATGCGCAGCACACGCAAGCCACCCAGGCGTACCAGGGAATCACCCTGCTGCAACGCATCGTAAATCTCATCCGGCTGATACGGCGGCTCTGCAGGCGCAACGTCCAGTTCGTGACGGGACTGGCTGATAAATTCGCCGAACCACTGTTTGAAATGCTCCGGCTCGTTAATCAGGCCCAGCATCATCTCGCGCAGTTTATCTAGCTCTTGCGGCAGAATGTCTGCCGGATGTTCACGTGCAGGCACATCAGGGTCGCTGTAGCGATGACTGCCCAGCTCACGCTGCAGCACGTAATCGGCAAATCCGCTGATCATCTCGCGTCCGCTTGGCGCGCGGAATCCCACGGAATAGTTCAGCGAGTTCTCCAGAGAATAACCTTCATGCGGGAATCCCGGCGGGATATACAGAATATCGCCTGGCTCAAGCTCTTCGTCGATAATGCCTTCAAACGGATCTACCTGGAGCAGATCGGGGTGTGGACAGTGCTGTTTCATCGGCACTTTCTCGCCCACACGCCAGCGACGACGGCCCGTACCTTGAATGATAAACACATCATATTGATCCAGATGGGGCCCAACGCCGCCACCGGGTACAGAGAAGGAGATCATCAAGTCGTCCATGCGCCAGTCGGGCAGGGCACGGAACGGATGCATCAAGGCTGCGGTGGGCTCATGCCAATGGTTGACGGCCTGAACCAGTAATGACCAGTTGTTTTCACCCAGATGATCGTAGCTTTCGAAAGGACCATGGCTTACCTGCCATTTACCGTCCTGATGACTCACCAGTCGGCTGTCCACTTCGTTTTCCATCGCCAGTCCCGCCAGCTCATCTGGTGAGATGGGATCGACAAAATTGCTGATGCCGCGTTTCAGAACGACCGGGCGTTTCTGCCAGTAACGTTCGATAAAATCGGGCCAGTTTAGCGTTAAGTGATATTCCATATTATTTATTTCCGCAGGCTCTTATTGAGTCGGATTATAACGGAAGCTCACAAGGCTGCGTGCGGGAATCTCGCTTTTTTCACATTCCGCGTTAACTATCGTCGGAAGAGGGGTGCTGGCGACCAAAAATGGCCTCCATCCGCGCGCCACCCAGCAGGCTATCGCTGGTTTCAATTCTGCCGTTGTACTGCTCGACAATCTCCTGGGCAACGGAAAGCCCCACGCCCTGTCCAGGGCGCAGCGTGTCTGCACGTTGGCCACGATCAAAAACGACATCGCGTTTGTTTTGTGGGATCCCAGGGCCGTCATCTTCAATGATGATGTGCAACGTGTCATCCGTCTGTTGCGCGGACACTTCCACAAATTCCAGGCAATATTTGCAGGCGTTATCCAGCAGGTTTCCCATCACTTCGACAAAATCATTTTTCTCGCCGACAAAACTGATTTCTGGAGAAATATCGAGGCTAATATTTACGCCTTTGCGTTGATACACTTTATTCAACGCGGAGGTCAAACTGTCGAGAAGCGGTGCGACGGGATGCAACTCGCGGCTTAACAGTGGGCTGCCAGAACGCATGCTGGCGCGGTGCAGGTAGTAACCAATTTGCTGCGAAATACGGCTGATCTGCTCCAGCATCACCGGCTCGGCATCATCTACGCTCAGCTTTGAACCGCGCATCGAGCGCAGCGTACTTTGCATTACGGCGAGGGGAGTTTTAAGACTGTGCGTCAGATCGGTCAGCGTGGTGCGGTATTTGTCGTAGCGATCGCGTTCGCTTTTGAGCAGGCGATTGAGGTTCCGCACCAGGCTTGTCAGTTCGCGGGTGGTTTCAGGATTGAGTTTTTCACGATTATGTTCTTCAAGCTCGCGCACCTCTTTAGCCAGCGATTCGATAGGGCGCAGACTCCACCAGGCGGCGATCCATAGCAGCGGGATCACCAGCAGCAGGTTAGCGACCAGCACATACACGAACCAGCTCCAGACCATATAGGAGCGTTTTAGCTCCACAGGAATCGTGTCGATGACCACAATCGTCAACTGGGGCATATCTATCGTGGCAGGATAGAGATTGATGGCGACCGAGTGCGTCATTTCACTGTCGTCGTCATCTTCACGGATCTCGGCGAGCTTACGCTGCATGGAGGCATCATTGTCGAGCAGCCTGCTGGTGGCATTCACGTCGGCTTCAATTTCATGAAAACCATTCGTTTTGAGCCATTCCGGGCGAATACTTTTTTCCAGCCACGGAACATGGCGTTGTGCCCAGAGCAGCTTACCTTTCTCGTCATAAATCAGCGCCATCGTCGGGCTTTGCCGATTCAGATTCTCGGGCATATCGACGCTAATGTGGTTGTTTTCCCATTTCGCCAGCGTATAGAAAAGATTGCTCTCCCCACGCAGCAGACGGAAGGTCGTTTTATCAAAGCTGACGCTGTAGCCCACGAGCGCCACCATGCCGTAAGCGAGCGAGAGGATCAGCACCACTGCGGCGGTCGCCAGCAAAAAACGGACCCGCAGAGAAAGCGGCAAAATATGACGAAGAAGTCTTTTCATTTAGCGTAATTCAAACAGGTATCCCTGGCCCCTCACGGTCGTGATGACGTCGTGAGGATGCTGTGCCTGAATTTTTTTACGCAAACGCCCCATCAGCACATCAATCGTATGGCTTTCACGCAGTTCGGCATCCGGGTATAGCTGCAGCATTAATGAATCTTTGCTCACCACTTTGCCGCTGTTGCGGATCAGCGTTTCCATGATGGTGTATTCGAACGCCGTGAGCTTGATGACTTCATCGTTGATCGAAAATTCACGGCGAGAAAGATCGACCTGGAATGGCGGAAGCGAAATCACCTGAGAGGCCAGACCGCTGTTGCGGCGCATCAGAGCCTGAATACGGGCGGCGACCTCTTCGATGTGAAACGGTTTGGTGACATAATCATCTGCGCCCGCGCTGAGCACTTCGACTTTGTCCTGCCAGCCTTCGCGTGCGGTCAAAACCAGTACGGGGAGAGAGACGTCATGGCTGCGCCAGCGACGGATCAGTGACAGACCGTCTTCATCCGGCAAGCCCAAATCGACGATGGCGATATCGGGCAGATGTTCATTGAGATAATAATCGGCTTCCTTTGCATCTTCTGCATCATCGACCTGATGGCCCATTTCCTGAAGCTGAACTTTCAGGTGATGACGTAGCAAAGCATTATCTTCAACAACCAATACGCGCATCATCTCTTCTCCCTAAAATTAATGGTATGAATAGTTTAACGCTGATTATGTGGCTGTGGGGATAAACATTGAGTAAACGCTGTGGAAGGAACCCTCTTTCCGGGCGGAAAGAGGGCGGGAGCCTTATTTCAGTTCATCAACCATGGTGATAGCACGGCCAATGTAATTCGCTGGCGTCATCGCTTTCAAACGCGTTTTCTCGTCTTCCGGCAGTTCCAGGCTATCGATAAACTGTTTCATGCCTTCAGCATCGACACGTTTTCCGCGCGTCAGCTCTTTCAATTTTTCATAGGGCTTTTCGATGCCATAGCGACGCATCACGGTCTGGATTGGCTCGGCCAGTACTTCCCAGTTGTGGTCCAGTTCGTCCAGCAGACGGTCACGGTTCACTTCCAGTTTGCTCACGCCTTTCAGAGTGGACTGGTAAGCAATCAGCGAGTAACCAATCCCCACGCCCAGGTTGCGCAGTACGGTGGAGTCGGTCAGGTCGCGCTGCCAGCGGGAAACCGGCAGTTTGCTCGCCATGTGCTGCAGCATGGCATTCGCCAGACCCAGATTGCCTTCGGAGTTTTCAAAGTCAATCGGGTTCACTTTATGCGGCATGGTAGAAGAACCGATTTCGCCGGCGATGGTTTTTTGCTTGAAGTGGTTCAGCGCAACATATCCCCACACGTCACGATCAAAGTCGATCAGGATGGTGTTGAAGCGGGCGATGCAGTCAAACAGCTCAGCAATGTAGTCGTGCGGCTCAATCTGCGTGGTGTACGGGTTCCACTGGATGCCCAGAGAGGTCACGAATTCTTCGCTGAACTGGTGCCAGTCAACTTCCGGATAGGCAGCGATGTGTGCATTGTAGTTGCCGACCGCGCCGTTGATTTTGCCCAGGATTTCAACCTGTTCCAGCTGGCGGTACTGGCGCTCCATACGGTACGCCACGTTTGCCATCTCTTTACCCATGGTTGATGGGGTCGCTGGCTGACCGTGCGTGCGGGAAAGCAGTGGAATATCGCGATACTGAACGGACAAATCTTTGACCGCATCAATGATTTTGCGCCAGTAAGGCAGAACCACTTCCTGACGGGCGGTAGAGAGCATCAGCGCGTGAGAGAGGTTGTTGATATCTTCGGACGTACACGCGAAGTGGATAAATTCAGACACGGCATGCAGCGCAGGAACGCTTTCCACTTTCTCTTTCAGGAAATATTCAACCGCTTTCACGTCGTGGTTGGTGGTGCGTTCGATCGTTTTGATACGTGCAGCATCTTCTTCATTGAATTCTGCCACGACTTTATCGAGGTAATCGTTTGCCTCGGCAGCAAAAGCAGGAACTTCCTTGATTGCTGCGTGCGCGGCCAGTTTTTGCAGCCAGCGTACTTCAACTTGTACACGGAATTTCAGCAGACCATATTCGCTGAAAATCCCGCGCAGCGCGCTGACTTTATCGCCGTAACGTCCATCAACAGGGGAAACGGCGGTCAGTGAGGATAATTCCATAATTCGCAACTCCGGGAGGTTAACAATGAGCAAGAATTTGTTTTGCCTGAGCGGTCAGGCGATTACGAGAAAACATTAACTGCAGTCGGCCACCGCCAACCTGATGCCATAAAACAGCGGCGCGGATACCGGCCAGAAGCGAGGCGCGAACCTTCGCCTGCACCTGCGCGCTTTGGAGCACGGCAGGGGAACCGGTCACCTGAATACGGGGACCCAGCGGGCTGATCACGTCGACATAAATGGCGGCCATCGCGCTCATGAGCGTTTCAGATTGCAGATCGAAGTGATCGAGCTGACGTTGTAATCCCGCGATGCGATCGCCTAGCGTATCCATCGCGCCTTTTGCGCTGTTCAGCTTACGTTCAAGCACCATCAGGCTGAGCGTATAGCGCGTCAATTCCGCGTTCAGCCCCTGACGATTGCTGGCATTCAGCACGCCGAGGAGCGTTTCGAGACCGAGACGAAGATTTGTTTCGCTGCCACCGAACACGCCAAGCGTAGAGCCTGGGTTGAGATCGATAACGCTGTTAAGCGAAACGTGCAGCGCGTCAGCATCGCAATGCCCCTGATGCGCCAGCTGTTGCACCAGACGAGCAGACTGGCAAATTCCTGCCAGTGCCAGGGTGATGTCATAATAATTCTTCGCCACACGGGCTCCTTTTAGTGTGCTCTTTTACACCGCTGCCAGAGGCAGACGCTGTTCAATGATGCCGCCGCCCAGACAGATTTCACCGCGATAGAAAACGGCTGACTGGCCTGGCGTAACGGCAGAAACCGGCTCGTCGAAACGAACCTCAACGCGTTCTTCATCCAGTGCCGTCACGGTGCAGGGAATATCGGCCTGGCGATAACGGGTTTTGACTGTGCAACGCAGCGTGCCAGTGAACGGCTCACGATCGACCCAGTGCAACTGCTGGGCGATAAGACCGACAGACATCAGGCGCGGATGCTCGTGACCCTGGGCAACAATCAGAATATTGTTCTCAACGTCTTTGTCGACAACGTACCAGGGATCTTCGCTGCCTTCTTTTGTACCACCAATGCCCAGACCTTTACGCTGTCCGAGCGTGTGATACATCAGCCCCTGATGTTCGCCGACATCATCGCCATCTACGGTGATGATTTTACCCGGTTGAGCCGGCAGATAGCGTCCCAGGAATTCGCGGAATTTACGTTCACCGATAAAGCAGATGCCGGTGGAGTCTTTTTTCTTCGCGGTAATCAGATCAAGGTCTTCGGCGATTTTACGGACTTCAGGTTTTTCAAGTTCCCCGACCGGGAAAAGGCTTTGCGCAATCTGTTCGTGGCCGAGCGTATAAAGGAAGTAACTCTGATCTTTGTTGCCGTCGAGACCGCGCAGCAGCTGGCTTTTGCCATCAACATCTGCACGACGCACGTAGTGACCGGTTGCGATAAAGTCAGCGCCCAGATCTTCAGCGGCGAATTCGAGGAAGGCTTTGAATTTGATCTCTTTGTTGCAGAGAATATCCGGGTTCGGTGTGCGACCCGCTTTGTACTCTTCCAGGAACAGTTCAAAGACGTTGTCCCAGTATTCCGCCGCAAAGTTAACGGTGTGCAGTTCAATGCCGAGCTTATCGCACACGGCCTGCGCATCGGCGAGATCCGCAGCCGCTGTACAGTATTCCTCGCCGTCATCTTCTTCCCAGTTCTTCATGAACAGGCCTTCGACCTGATAGCCCTGTTGTTGCAACAGCCAGGCAGAAACGGAGGAGTCGACACCGCCGGACATGCCGACGATCACTTTTTTTGGGCTTACTGACATAGGAATACTCACGACATTGAACTTAAAGGCGGCATATTCTATCACGCGCCCCCACCGTTGACACCCTCTGTAAACGGCCAGTTAAATTCGCTAATAATGTCAAGCGGCAAGCGAGCGCCCGTCTGATAGCAACGGATGCTCTCAGCAACCAGCGGCGAGCGCAGGTTTGGGGCGTTAAGAATTTCCTCAGCAGTGACCCACAGGCAGCGATCAATATCGTCATCATGCGGTTCAGTGGCGCACATTTCGTTAAGTTCGACGACGAATAAAAAGCGCAGGAACGGCGTGCGGTCGGGTGCAATCCACTGATGCAAACGGATGAAATGCTGGGGCTGCGCATCAATACCGGTCTCTTCCCACAGCTCGCGTTTGGCGGCCTGAACCAGCGTTTCGTCCGCTTCGAGATGCCCGGCCGGCTGGTTCCACAGCGCTTTGCCGTTGATCGTCTCTTGAACGACTAAAAATTTGTCCTGCGCATGAACCAGGGTGGCAACCGTAACATGAGGTTTAAACATGATTTCTCCTTATTCAGGTGCGTCGCGCCATTCCCCATTGGCCAGGGAATCCAGCGTGTAATGACCCATGGCATAGCGGATAAGCCGCAGGGTAGGGTAGCCAACGTGGGCCGTCATCCGGCGAACTTGCCGATTACGGCCTTCATAAAGGGTGATTTTCAGCCAGGCGGTGGGAATGGATTTACGCTCGCGAATCGGCGGGTTACGCGGCCACAGCCACTCCGGCTCGCTGACCCGCTCAACGCCAGCAGGCAGCGTCGGACCATCGTTTAACGCCACGCCGTTACGCAGCGCAACGAGCGTTTCGTCCGTCGGTTCACCCTCGACCTGAACGTAGTAGATCTTTCCGGTGCGTTTACCCGGCTGGGTCAGGCTGGCCTGCAATGCGCCATCGTTGGTTAACACCAGCAAACCTTCGCTATCGCGATCCAGACGCCCCGCGGCGTACACGCCCTGTACAGGAATAAAATCTTTCAGGGTGCTGCGCCCGGCCTCGTCCGTAAACTGCGGCAAAACATCGTAGGGTTTATTGAACAAAATGACCCGTTTTGGTTGGTTTACGGGTGTTCTTCTGGTGGCTTGTTGTGAGCTGAATCGCTCAACCCGGTGATTTCTAAAAGAAGTTTTCTTCATGGTATTTTCAGCGTCGGTCAATTGCCGCATTATAGCCTAATAACGAATGCCTTTCATGGCGCCGGACATTCAGGTACTATCGGACGGCTCATTACAAATTATTAACATAAGATCAGTAACAACCAGAAGCGCTCGAAGGAGAGGTTAATGGAAAGCAAAGTAGTTGTTCCGGCGGAAGGTAAAAAGATCACCCTGCAAAACGGCAAAATTAACGTTCCACACAACCCGATTATTCCCTTCATTGAAGGTGATGGTATCGGTGTAGACGTTACTCCTGCAATGCTGAAAGTGGTTGATGCCGCTGTTGAGAAAGCCTACAAAGGCGAGCGTAAAATTTCCTGGATGGAAATTTACACCGGTGAAAAATCGACCCAAGTTTACGGCCAGGACGTTTGGCTGCCAGCAGAAACGCTGGACCTGATTCGCGAATACCGCGTGGCAATTAAAGGCCCACTGACCACCCCGGTCGGCGGCGGTATCCGTTCCCTGAACGTTGCTCTGCGTCAGGAACTTGATCTGTATGTGTGTCTGCGTCCAGTGCGTTACTACCAGGGTACACCAAGCCCGGTAAAACGCCCGGAACTGACCGACATGGTTATCTTCCGTGAAAACTCAGAAGACATCTACGCAGGTATCGAATGGAAAGCGGACTCTGCTGACGCAGAAAAAGTGATTAAATTCCTGCGCGAAGAGATGGGCGTGAAGAAAATTCGCTTCCCTGAACATTGCGGTATCGGCATCAAGCCGTGCTCCGAAGACGGTACTAAACGTCTGGTGCGCGCAGCCATCGAATACGCAATCACCAACGATCGTGACTCTGTGACTATTGTTCACAAAGGCAACATCATGAAGTTCACCGAAGGCGCATTCAAAGACTGGGGCTACCAGTTGGCGACTGAAGAATTCGGTGGCGAACTGATCGACGGCGGTCCGTGGCAGAAAATCAAGAACCCGAACACCGGCAAAGAGATCATCATTAAAGATGTTATCGCCGATGCGTTCCTGCAGCAGATCCTGTTGCGTCCAGCTGAATACGACGTGATCGCGTGTATGAACCTGAACGGCGACTACATCTCCGACGCCCTGGCGGCACAGGTTGGCGGTATCGGTATCGCGCCTGGTGCAAACATCGGTGACGAATGCGCACTGTTCGAAGCTACCCACGGTACGGCACCTAAGTACGCAGGTCAGGATAAAGTGAACCCAGGTTCAATCATCCTGTCTGCTGAAATGATGCTCCGTCATATGGAGTGGTTCGAAGCCGCAGACCTGATCGTGAAAGGCATGGAAGGCGCGATTAACGCCAAAACCGTGACTTACGATTTTGAACGTCTGATGGACGACGCTAAACTGCTGAAATGTTCAGAGTTTGGCGACGCGATTATCGCGAACATGTAATCCACTCTTTGGGTTATATAAGAACGGGAGCCTGAGGGTTCCCGTTTTTTTTTGCCTCTCCAAATCCAGCCAATGTTTACTTTAACGCTGGAGAAAAAAGAGGTATCTATGCCGAAAGGCACCAACATTAAGTCTTTTACGGATAATAACGTTAAGAGCTTTATCAGTAGTCAGGAACAAGCCTATGCGCGTTCACTTTATCTAACGAAATAGAATCAGCTTATGAAACGCGACCCGCTTCGGCGGGTGCGGGGTTTCTTATCCGACAGTCGATGCGGCCACGGCCAACAGGCTGATGCCATCCTGCTTCGCGCAGGTGCCAGGAGCGGAAGTTGGAAATGATGGCAGAGTAAATAAACTCACGAGATCTCCTCATGGCTGTGTTTGATACTTTTGCTGATAGCGCGCGACAAGTTTGTCGAGAAAAGTGAACAGAGCCTTGTTCATTTCATGGTAATCGTGTGCACGAAGTATTTCTGCCGTATCGACGAACCGATATTCTGCGGCCCGCCTCAGATCGTTCTCGGAATGGGCAATCAAAAGCTCAACTTCAGCTAATGTGAACTCCATATGGCACTGAAATCCATACACCAGCTCCGAGTAAGCCACGATCTGACGTGGGCATCCAGTGCTGTAAGCGATAATCTCTGCATCAGGAGTTAGGCCAGGCATGTCGTTATGCCAGTGACCGACCTCAAGAATCTGCCCAAAATGCGAGAACATCTCATTTTTTGCGCCTGCTTCTGTCAGGATAATCGCGAACTTACCAATTTCCTTCTCCGGGCTATGGGAAAACGGCGCACCGAGCGCTTCGCCAATTAACTGAGCGCCTAAGCAAACACCGATGACAGCTTTACCCGCATTCACTGCTGAGGCGATTAACGCTTGTTCTCCTTTGGAATCAAAATGAGCACATTTTTCAACGGTGAATGAAGGGTCCTGCGGCCCCCCCATAATGATTAATAAGTCGATGCCTTCAGCATCAGTTGGACGTTTTTCACCGGTATAAACACGAGAGAATGTGACTTCATGATCGCGTTCTCTGGCCCATGTTTCATAGGCGCCCGGGGCTTCAAAATGTTCATGTACGATAAAGTGAACTCGCATTGGGAGATGCTCCTGATTTAACTGTGATAATCTTCATGTTGAGTCACTCACCCAGCCAGCTGTCCCAATTAAGTTAACCAGCTTGGCTTTTCATGCCCGGCCGCATTTACAGCGGCATTTCGCACTATTCTGAATTCTACGCCGCGCGATTTTTTACCGTAATCTATTCTAACGGCTGGACTGTGGCACTGAAAAGCGCCTGATGGCGAGTCTCAGAAACCCCTTATCCAGGATAATAAAATTCAATTCTTATCCCACTCGGCTCATAGCACATCATATGCATCGACGGTCCTTCTCTGATAAGGGTTGGCTCGAATTCGATTTCAATCTTATTCGCCTTTAATACATCAACAAGCTGAAACAGCGCTTCTTTACTTTTAACCCGCAAAGCTAAGTGATGGAGTCCGATATTCAATTTACGATCAAATTTTACTGGCTCTTCTGTTTGCGTTTTCCAGAGCGTGATCGTCAGTGCATCGTCTTTCACAAAGATGGCCGGATAATCTTCGCGTCGTTTAATTTCTTCCCAACCTAATACTTTGATAAAGAACTCAGCGCTTTCTTCAAGATTTGATACGGATAAACCAATATGTTGCACACCGGAAGTTACTGACATGAGTATTTTTCCTTCAGAGAATAACGTTAGCCAACGTTTTAATTGCGAATTGCTAATCGCGCTGGCTGGGTTTCATACTTTTTATTCCGCAGACAAATTCATGCCTTCATCGAAGGCCATGATGGCTTCCACGCGTATTTCTGCGTTTTCGGCGATTCCCTTCACCGTCCGGTACCTGAGGCCGTTTTTCCACGAAGAGAGTTAATCTGGCAGGCGGATATGCCGGTCCAGAAAGTCGCGAACATCAATACCTATCTCTTTTGCATGAGTTTCGAGAGCGAAGTGGCCAGTATCGTAGAAGTTAATAACGGCATCAGGAATATCGCGTTTCCAGGCTTCAGCGCCCGCCGCTATGAAAAAGGGATCATGTTTTCCCCAGACGGCTAATAGCGGGGGCTGATTATCACGAAAATAGCGCTGGAATTGAGGATACATCATGACATTTGAGGCGTAGTCCAGCAGCAGGTCGAGCTGGATTTCTGCATTGCCAGGGCGCAATACCTGCATCCCTTCTAGCGAATAGCCATCAGGTGAAACAAGACTGTGGTCTGGAACGCCTTCCAGATACTGCCATTTTATTGATGCCGGCGTCGGAAATTCACTCAAAGCACGTCGGTTCTCTGGTGTGGGATCGCGCCAGTATGTCTGAATGGGCGCCCAGGCTTCTCCCAGTCCCTCTTCATAAGCGTTGCCATTCTGGGAAATGATGGCGGTCACACGCTCTGGATGTGCTAACGCCAGTCGCCAGCCGACAGGTGCGCCGTAGTCATGAACCATCAGAGCATAGGTAGTGAGATCAAGTTCTTGGGTGAACTGGTCAATTGTCTCAGCAAGCTGGTCAAAGGTATAAGCATATTCACCTCTCTCCGGAGCTTCGGTAAAACCAAAGGCCGGTAAATCGGGCGCAATCAGATGATAATGGTCGGCCAGTTGGGTAATGAGGTCGCGAAACATAAATGATGAACCCGCGAAGCCATGAAGCATCAGGAGGGTAGGCGATGCCGGATCGCCTGCCTCACGGTAGAAAACCTTGACGTTGCCTGCCTGTTTGTATCGGTAATGAATAGTGAGATCGGGTGAGGTTGATGCGTTATCTGCAGCAGAAAGCCCGGTGGTGGAAGATGCCATGACAAACCTCTTGTAACCATTAAAGTGTGGAATTGAAGGTTACAAGTAAATTTGGTAACCTGTCAAAATTATTTTATGAGTTACGGATTACTATGGATTCCAAACAGCTTTCTTCCCCGCCTCTTTTTTTGGCCGATAACCTCGCACTGGATTTCATCAACAGCGAATATGGGACTGGGAGTGATCGACATGATTGTTTTGAAAACGATCACAGCGTCATAGAGTGGCTGATCGTGACGGGCCTTGTCTCAGAAGGCACTCAGGCACCCGCCGGATTATTAACGGAAGCTCGCCAGCTCCGTGATGCCTCAAGGGCTGTCGTGCACGCAGCGATGAACTCTGTTGCGGTAGATTTGGATGTCATTAACCGGATCCTTGAGAAAGGGCATCCTCTGACGAGACTGCAATGGGATGAGGATGTTCAGCGCTATCACGTCGATTCTCATGCTGCCAGTCATAGCCCCGCAAGCCTTCTCTGGCCCGTTGCCGATGCACTGGTGAAACTGGTCACTGGCGATAAATTTGAATTCGTGCGCCAGTGTGAAGCGCATAACTGTATTTTACTTTTCCACGATTTGAGTAAATCGCATCGCCGCCGCTGGTGCAGTATGGCGACGTGTGGCAATCGCATGAAAGTGGCGGCCTTCAGAAACAGGAAGAATGCATAGCGAACCTGACCGCTCCCCCAATGGGACGGGCTCAAAGCTCGTCTCGCCTGCATCGAAGCAGGACACCGATAAAACGTCTGGACGCTGTGGCTCAGGTTACGCTCAGCGCTTATGATTTGAGGTTTAAAGTGAACTGGCTTTTATTCAAAGGGCGATGGTATTTGATCTCTCCATTGCCGCTACATGACGAGTTCAAGATAACCGTACCCGGTGAGCGTACCTGTATTATTCTCGACAGACGGCAGATGGAGCGGGCGGTTAGAGAGAGTCTGGCGTTCTCAGACAGCCCTTATGTGCCGGGTATGCCTCAGCGTTGATGACCTTTTTCCATCACGACATTTCTTCTTATTTTCTTTTCACAAGATTTTTTATCCAGCCTCTCCGCTATAACAGCATCATCATACGAAGCCTCACTGTCAGCAGTATAACTATTGATTTAAAACGCATTTATTGATGATCACACCTGTAGATCAAAAGATTTATTAATGAGTGCTTGATTAGGTAGAACGATCGTTCTACTATTATCCTATGAACAAAAACACAATGAACACACGAGAGAAAATTCTCGCTACCGCTGAACAGCTTATCTATCAGAACGGTATTCATGCGACAGGCATGGATCTTCTGGTGAAAACCTCAGGCGTGGCCAGAAAAAGCATTTATCGCTATTTCGCCAACAAAGACGAAGTGGCGGCAGCAGCGCTGAACGCGCGTGATCTCCGCTGGATGGAGTGGTTCAGGGCTGAATGCGACAAAGCGGATACACCGCAGGACCGCATCCTGAATATATTCACCGTCCTTAAGGGCTGGTTTGAGTCAGACGGTTATCGCGGATGCGCGTTCATTAATACTGCAGGTGAAGTGGGTGACAGTGCCGATCCTGTTCGCCAGATCGCCAAACTGCATAAACAGAAATTACTGGATTACACGCTCGAACTCACCGGGCAACTGAATATCGAGCAGTCTTCATCCCTGGCCAGGCAGTTGCTGATACTGATTGAAGGTGCCATCACCCTGTCGCGTGTTATGGGCGATTACAGCGCCGCAGATGATGCGCGAGATATTGCTCAGCTGTTATTAAAACAGGTCTCGCAATAGAGACCTGAGTTCCACAGATGAAATACTCACTGAAATATCCAATTTTACTGGAGGCACCACCATGTCTGATTCACAAACTCGTCCGCCACTTCCCCCGTTCACTCGCGAATCAGCGATTGAAAAGGTAAGACTTGCTGAAGATGGCTGGAACAGCCGCGATGCGGAAAAGGTATCGCTTGCTTACTCTCTGGACACGAAATGGCGTAACCGCGCAGAGTTTGCAAATAATCGTGAAGAAGCCAAAGGGTTTCTTGAGCGCAAGTGGAAAAAAGAACTCGAGTATCGTCTCATCAAAGAGTTATGGGCTTTTGGCGGTAATCGCATCGCGGTCCGATACGCCTATGAATGGCGCGATGACTCGGGTAACTGGTTCCGTTCTTACGGAAACGAAAACTGGGAATTCGGAGAAGATGGCCTGATGCAGCATCGTTTCGCGTGTATCAATGACATGCCTATTAAGGAAAGCGAGCGCAAGTTCCATTGGCCTCTGGGACGTCGTCCGGACGATCATCCGAGCCTGTCAGATCTGGGTCTGTAATTCAGTCAATTGTCTCCCAGGATGCCCAAGGCTTCTGTATTGACCGGGGCCTTTCTCCGCCAGATGATGTAATAAAATAATGGCAGAGTAGGGGAACACTTTTTCATTTTAAACGTGCGTAGTATTTGCAGGGTGAAATACGACGGATAAATCGCGCACATATATAGTGCACGATATAATAGCAAGCAATTTTAATTGGACGGTACTATGAATCTTAAATCTGCGTTAATGACTGCTGCAATGGCAGCTATTTCAGTCAACAGCTTTGCCGCTGATCCTCAACCAGAACGTCACGTGCAGGCGTTTCTGAATGCCCTGAACAGCGGTGGAGGAAAGCCTATTGAGCAGTTGTCTCCTCAGGACGCGCGTCAGGTGTTGATCAACGCGCAGAAAGGGGCGAAGCTGCCCGCCGCGGATGTCAGTGAAAAAACAATCAGCGTTGATGGCAAAGAAATATCACTGACTATTGTGAAGCCTCACAACACGACGGGAACCTTGCCCGTATTTATGTTCTTCCACGGCGGCGGCTGGATCCTGGGTGATTTCGCGACGCATGAGCGGCTCGTTCGCGATCTGGTTAATGAGTCTGGAGCGGCGGCCGTTTTTGTGAACTACACGCCATCTCCGGAAGCACATTTCCCTGTTGCGATTAATCAGGCTTATGCGGCAACCCGCTGGGTAGCTGAGCACGGAAGTGAAATAGGCGTCGATGGAAAACGCCTGGCCCTGGTTGGCAACAGTGTTGGTGGAAATATGGTTGCAGCTGTCGCGCTGCAGGCAAAACACCATAAGTCGCCAGCAATACGCTATGACGTTATGCTCTGGCCCGTTACTGACGCTCATTTCAATACCGATTCTTATAATCAATACGAGAACGGGTATTTCCTCTCGCGCAACATGATGAAGTGGTTCTGGGATGCTTACACCACAAAAGAGAGCGATCGTAATAACATTCTTGCTTCACCGCTGCGCGCCACATCTGAGCAGCTGCAGGGTCTGCCGCCCACTCTGATCCAGACGGCCGAATTTGATGTATTGCGTGATGAAGGTGAAGCTTTTGGCCGCAAACTGGATGCCGCCGGTGTAAACGTGACGGTTACCCGTTACAACGGATTAATCCATGATTACGGTCTGCTCAACGCACTGAGCGATGTTCCTGCCGTGCGGACTGCTATTGGACAGGCAGGTTACCAGCTGAAAGAACACCTGAAATAACGCCTAGATGACCAGCTGGCTCACCGGCTGGTCATCCCTGACTCGGTTCCCGTTTTTTGCGCCGGAATTCCCCAAACCGTCACCTCTATTCCATCACCATCCAGGCGTCCGCCTCGTCGAACATCTCTTCAAGCATACGGTTCAGTTTTTCACGATCGCTTTTACTTGCATCGCTGTTTAAGCCGTTCGCTTGCATCGGTTTAACCTTCACAATCGCATCGGGGAAAATACGATGCACGCGTTTGGTTAACTCATTCAGAATGATGTCACTCGCACCGACCAGACCCTGAACGTTACGCTTGTCATACACGAGTTCAACAAACATACTTACCTCAATAACTGTTTTTATATACAGCATTTTCACTGGTCACGCTGAAAGAGTCAAGAACGCATCAGATAAATGAGGCTTAAAAATCATTCTGATAAATGCCTCTGATTTCATCACGCGTTCAGGGAGGTAAAAATGAACCCACTTCGCAGCGACGGAAGCTAGCTGGAAATGCGTTTCGCTTGAAAAGAAGTGTCACACTTGGCCGGTGTAAAAATTCACCGAACCCTTTTCTGCCAGCTACGCTTAGAGAGGTAACAAACAGTGGGAGGGGTTATGCTGACTCATTCTGAAGCGAAACGATGGGCGTCTGTAATGTTGAAATCAGCGTTGTGTGACGGCATGAAAACGGATGAGATTTCTCGGCAGGTGCATCTTATTTGCGACCACCACGGAAGAGAATGTCTTGAAGAATTGATCGAAGAAATCTTAATAGAAGCAGGGCGGTTAGGACCCAAACACAGCGCCGGAGAGATTGCCCAGCATTGAGTCCATTTGACTGCACACTACTTTTGATGAGAATCCGGGAGCGTGCTCGCTCCCGGGTTAATCGTTTTGTTTCTAAAAATTAATTAAAACGTCTGTTTAACTTTAAAGATCGACACGGACTGGGTCAGTAAGTTTGCCTGGTTATTCACACCCGATGCCGTCGTTGCCACTTCCTCAACTAACGCTGCGTTTTGCTGAGTCACGTGATCCATCTGGGTGATCGCCACGCGAATCTGCTCCACGCCACGGCTTTGCTCTTGTGAGGCTAAAGCAATGTTGTCCATCATCACGTTGACCTTACTGACGGCACTGCTGATATCCAGCATGGTCTTGCTGGTTCTGTTTGCCAGCTCAGCCCCTTCCTGAATATACAGCGTGGATTCGTTGATGAGACCGGTTATCTCTTTTGCAGAGTCGGTACAGCGACGCGCCAGATTTCTGACTTCACCGGCGACCACGGCAAATCCGCGACCGGATTGTCCAGCTCGCGCAGCCTCAACCGCGGCATTCAGCGCCAGGATGTTGGTCTGGAATGCAATGCTATCGATAACGCTGATAATATCGACCATCTTCTGTGCGCTCAGGCTGATGGCATCCATTTTCTGCATCATATTCTGCATTTGTTCTTCGCCCGCGGTTGCGATACCTGCTGCGTTTTGCACCATATGCGAAGCCTGAAGCGCGTTGTCGGTATTCATTTTCACCGTTGAGGTAATCTGCTCCATGCTGGCTGCTGTTTCCACAACGGCTGCGGCTTGTTCTTCAGTACGACGAGACAGGTCGCTATTTCCTGCAGAAATTTCTTGTGTACCAATATTAATAGACTCCACCCCCTGTCGAATAGTGACAACGGTAGAGTTCAGCTCTGCCTGCATCGTTTGTAATGATGCGAACAATAAACCAATTTCATTCGAGCTGGTGACATGAATATCCGCTGTTAAATTCCCTTTACCAATGTGTTCGAAATGTTGGGCCACTTCACTGAGAGGGCGAATTAATGCATTCCTCATCCACAAGTTGATAGAGATGAATAATAGGATGGCGATAGCCAGCAGGCTGACCATTATAAGTATCGCAAAATGATAAGAACGGTTGCTGTAATTAATCACTTTAGTCAGATTATGCTGGGTTGCATCGATATAGGACTGGTATTCGCTATCCCATGACTGCCGCGCCTTAAGCGTTGCACTACGGTTCGCAGCATAGATTGGCTTAAGATCTTCCGCTCCTGCTGAATTGATAATAGAACTCGCATTATGGTTTATAACACTAACTTGTTGGTCGTAGCTGTTTTGCATTCTTTCACCCAGTTCTGGCTGGGTAGTGGAGAGACCCGGGATTTTAACAAATTGCTGATACTGGATCTCGGCAGATTGCATTTCTTTCTCAATACTGGCTTTCACAGCAGGTTCGTCGATATCCTCGCCATGTATTTTTGCCTGAGTCACGGTATCGATTATGATACGCGCACGCAAAATAGCATCGCGCGCAGAGTTAAGCGCTTTTTGTTCGGCGGCATTGTAGTTTAACGTTTGAATATCGCTGTTACTGTGCCACAGGAAATAGAGACCAAGGCCGCTTGAGAGAAATAGCATTAAAGTAAAAGATGCTAGAACAATTAATAGCCCCACCCTGATTTTAATATTTTTCAAAATAAACTCCTTTGTACCCTTTGCCGATGAAACGTTAGTTGACGTGATTATCGGCAGCGGTAATGGAGGCTTGATTCAGATAGACCACAAAACACACCTAAATCCAAAATATGAAGTTTAACGTTTTATTTTGGTTTCTTTTCGAGACGAAAAGTTGATGATCCTAACGCGTATATATTAACGATGAGGGTTGTTTATGTTTTTTCAGGTAATTCAATTAAATAGTGTTTTGCAGGTGTTTTTGTCTGCGTTATCCCAGTACCGAGGCGATCTGCAACATCATGCATCCCAGACATCGTGCTGATGACCCTCGGGAGATACATCGGTAACGTAAGGCAAAAAAAAGCCCACCAAAAGTGGGCAAGAAATACTGGAAGCAATGTGAGCAATGTCGTACTAAATACCTGAGTGTTTTACTCAACTATTCAGTAATGAGAAAGATAATTCTTCTCATCCAAAGATGCAACCCCATCTTTTGTGTGGCGGATAATTTTTTTGTTGTCGATAAAATACGCAACCAGTCACTGTGATGCCTATCACAAATTTCCTTTCTGAGATCCTGTGCTATCCTTTTCTGTGTTGTTGATTTAGTAACAAAAACCAAACAGAGAGGGAAGCTAGCTATGGGAATTTTATCCTGGATTATTTTTGGTCTTATTGCGGGGATTCTGGCGAAGTGGATCATGCCTGGCAAAGACGGCGGTGGGTTCTTCGTCACCGTGATTCTGGGTGTCATTGGTGCCGTGGTCGGTGGCTGGATCAGCACCTTGTTCGGTTTTGGTAAAGTCGATGGATTCAACTTCGGCAGCTTTGCTGTCGCCGTCATTGGTGCGTTGGTTGTTCTGTTTATCTACAGAAAAATCAAAAGTTAAGCATTGAACATGTCAAAAAGGCTGCCGTCAGGCGGCCTTTTTGCGTTTGGATCACCACCAGCCCAGCTGGCTGCCCGCGACGGCCACAACGGCGATGATTAACATAATGATGGTTGTCTTTCTCACTTATGCCCCTGGAGCGGCGTAGCCGCCGACAAAAAACCACGTTAAAAAGACCACTGCCGTTATAAAAATAACGACCGGGAACACAATTCCAATCCGCATGACATTACCTTATGGGTTTATTTGTCGCCAGAGTTTACGGGGTTAATCCGATGGGAGAAAGCGCGTTTTGCTTTTCTCTTTTTTATCACGATACATCTCAGCATCTGCGGCGCGTAATGCACCGTCAGCATCAATGTGTAAAGGATCGACAGAGACGATGCCTAAACTGGCACCAGGGTAGACGATATGCACATTTCCCAACCAATATTCTCCAGCGATACAGGCACTGACCTGCTTCCTGAGAATATTCACCTGTGTGTTATCGGCTTCATTATTATCTTTGCTAAGACACGCCACCAGGAACTCGTCACCGCCTAATCGGCCAACAATATCATCCTCCGTTTGGCCCGTGGTTAACCGCTTACCGACCTCAACCAAAAATTGATCGCCGGTCTCATGGCCATAACGGTCATTAATGAGTTTGAAATCGTCCAGATCGATATAGGCGATGATCGCATTGCGTTTGAGATGGCGCGCGAGCGAGAAAAGGGTGGTGAGGTTTTCAAAAATCGCGCGGCGATTCGGCAGCCCGGTTAGCGCATCGGTATACGAATGGGCGATCAGCGCAGCGTTTGCTTCGCGCAACTGCATGACCAGCGACTCTTTTTGGATGTACTGCGCGATAAGACCGGCAAACAGCTGTAACACCTGTTCACCGCGATGGCTCAAGGTTTTCTTTTCCGAGCTGGTGGCGCAGAGTGTACCGTACAGTGAACCATCTGCCAGATGAATGGGAATACTCATGTAGGTGGTGATGCCCAGCGTTTTTGCCGCATCGCAATCTGCCCAGTGTCCTGCCACGTCATCACTGTAAAAACAACGGCTCTCAATAGCCCGTTTGCACAATGTCTCTCCCCAGGGGACGCTCAGCCCTTCAGGGATCTGCATCTGTTTACTGTTGCGGGCATAAAGAATGTGCTGCAAACGTGCATTGATATCGACTTTTGTGAGATAGGTCGATTCCATTTCGGTGACAATCTCAAGCATTTCCAGCAGTTGACGTACCAGGCTTTCGAGTGATTGTTCGGTTGCGAGAGTTTCTGAAACACGGGCAAGAATAATATCCGACATGACGTGGGTAGACTCCCATGCAGAAGACGTCAGTATCTGCATGCTATGCTGAATTTTTCGACTGTGGGTGTAGTAAAACATGAATACAGAGAATTTAATATATCAGCAGAAGAGCCTGCTATTTTTGGTGGGAAAAAGGCCCCGCGCGTGAGGCGGGGCAAAGACATCTTGATTACGGAATGATGTTCTCTGGTCAGGGAGAACGCGCTCACTGTAGGGCGAAAAAGTGCAGAATTGATGGAGAAATCATGGAGAAAACCCCGCTCAGTCGTTACGCTTAGCGCTCTTTTTTTCGAAAGGACACTCTTATGCGATATCTGTTACTGGCAATGGCGCTGCCATTAGCCGCTTGTTCTACCCCGCCAGAAGCCCCAAAACCGCCGGAAATTGGTATGGCAAATCCAGCAGCCGTTTACTGCGTGAAGAAAGGCGGAGAGCGGGTTCCGGTGCAAAGTCCGCAGGGCATACGCACAGAATGCAAGTTGCCGGGCGGTGAAGTGATGGATGAGTGGGATCTGTTCCGGCGCGATCACCCGACGCCAGCCAGGTGACATCCCGCAATTGATTGCGATACAATTCTCTTTAGGAATTATCTTAGCCTGCGGGCGAGTACATCACGAGAGAAGAATGTTTCAGTTAAAACCGGGTTGTTTGGCAATGATTATTGGCGCCCGCACGTCCGCAGGGCGGTGTAATATCGGCAAATCCGTTGAGCTTTTTGAGCTTTGTCAGCCGGGTCTGCGTTTCCTGAATCCTGTCAATGGGGTCATGACGGAGCTGCCTGCCACGGCGGATCGTGCCCTTTGGCTGGTGACCGGTGATGTTTATGCCTTTGATAAGCAACACGGTTTCGCGTTTATCCGCCCTGAACATTTGATGCCCCTGACGCCTGACGAAGCCCCGCAAATGCTCGACGAGCTTATGCTCGGCTAAATTACCGGTGCCGCAGCCAGTCGGCTAACACCAGTGCGTGGTTTTGTTCGGTATTTTTAGCCGCGTAAAGCAGCGTCACGGTCTGGTTTTTCGCCAGCGCGGCGATACGTTTGCCTTCGTCCTCATGCTCGGCCAACTCCTGTTGATAGGCCTGGCTGAAGGCCGCAAAATCAATCGTCTCGCTGTGAAACGCTTTGCGTAATGTGCTGGAGGGCGCAAGCGTTTTGCACCACTCGTCATACGCTAAGTCAGATTTTTTAACCCCTCGCGGCCAGAGCCGATCGACCAGAACGCGATATCCGTCATCTTCGGTCGATGCGTCATAGACGCGTTTACATTGAATCATTTTCTCTCTCCTCAACCCAGGCGATAAGCTCCATGAGCTGGTTATCGGAAAATACCTGAATACCGTGTTCGCGCAAGAGCGCTGCGGCGACGCCCATTCCGGCGTGTTTCTGCCCAGTGAAACTGCCGTCGTAAATGAACTCGCTGCCACATGTGGGACTGCCGTCCGTGAGCAACGCCGCGCTGCAATCTGACGCCAGTGCGGCGCGTAACGCCAGCCAGGCGGCCAGTTGATAATGCCCGGTGACGTCGGTGCCATCACTTTCCAGAATACACGCGTTTTCCGCCATGACATCTTTTCCATTGCCTGCCACAATTTCGGCAGGTAAACGAGGAATTGACAGCCCTGCGGCCAGCTCCGGACAGTGCGTTACCAGCCGGTGTTCCCGCTGCCAGCGCTGGAGCGTTTCAGAAATTTGCGCCTTTTCACTGCCGTTATAGCGAACCTTGTGGCCCATCAGGCATGCGCTCACCAGAATCATGGTTTTCATTGGGTTTAAGTCGGTCCAAAGAAGGGGTGAAAATACGCTAACACACTATAACACCACATTTTTCCCCCTCTAATTTAAGGTATTGTGATACGGGCAAAAGATCGGTAGGCTGAGGTTCCTTATGTTACCTGAATATTTTTCTGGCATATGGAACCTCTTATGGAACTCTCCCCGCTAAAAGATACGCTTCGCATTGCACTTGTTGGCGATTATAACCACGATGTTATTGCTCACCAGGCTATCCCTTTAGCCATCGATGATGCTGCCGCTGTGCTGGAAATAACAGCGGATTACGACTGGATCGCTACCACCGAGCTGCTCAGCCCCGAAGATTTAGTCGGCTACGACGCAATCTGGTTGGTTCCTGCAAGCCCCTATAAGAACGTTGATGGCGCCTTTATCGCTGCACGCTATGCCCGGGAAAACAGCATTCCGTTCCTGGGGACCTGCGGTGGATTCCAGCATGCGTTAATTGAATATGCACGCAACGTGTTGGGTTGGGATGATGCGGCACATGCTGAAACGGACAGTGAGGGCAGAATGATGATCGCGCCGCTGACCTGTTCGCTGGTGGAAAAAACGGACACCATTGAATTGCGTGCGAATACGCTGATTGCTAAGGCTTACGGCCGGGAAGAGATTGAAGAAGGGTATCACTGCAATTACGGCGTATCCCCTGAGTTCGCTCAAGAGCTGGAAAGCGGCGATATGCGCGTGACGGGCTGGGATGAGCAGGGAGAAATTCGGGCTGTAGAACTGGTTACGCATCCATTCTTTGTGGCGACGCTGTTCCAGCATGAGCGCGGTGCGCTGGCCGGTCGACCTGTTCCTCTCGTTCAGGCAATGCTTTACGCCGCTCGCGGATAAAAGGCAGACGCTTTAGCCTGCCTTTTATCGTTTTTAGTCGGGCGCGATCTCTCTGTCGCGTCCGGCAAGCACACCACAAATAGCCATCACCACAGCTGCCAGTGCGCAGGCAATAAGAGGAATGCGCCAGTCTCCCGCCGCATCGTGAATTTTACCCATCAACGGCGGCCCGCATGCAGCCAGCAGATACCCCACCGATTGCGCCATTCCTGACAGCGCTGCTGCCTGGTGTGCTGATCCGGCACGCAGCCCGATAAAGGTGAGACCCAGAATCATGGTGGCCCCTGACCCAAATCCAAAAATTAGCGTCCAGAGTATCGCCTGATCTGGAACAAACCAGAACCCCGCCGCGCTGACCGCGCACAGTAATGCCGTGAATCCAGCGATGCCGCGTTGGTCTTTAAGCCGATGCAACACCAACGGAACGGCAAGACCGGGCGCAGCCGTCGCCAGTTGTAACAAACCATGCATGGAACCTGCCTGCGTTTCGCTGTAGCCGTGGCTGAGTAAAATCGCCGGAAGCCAGCCGATAATCACATAATAAATCAGCGAGTTAATTCCCAAAAATATCGTCACCTGCCAGGCCAGGGGTGAGCGCCAGATCCCTCGGTTATGCAGCGCACGCGCACCGCTTAACGAGGCGGTGTGTTTCTGACGCCACTGCGGGAGCCACAGGAGCAAAGCGAGAAGCGGAAAGATCATCAGCGCCAGAAGCGCTCCGTGCCAGCCCGCGCCGCTCAATGCCAGCGGTACAATCATGGCCGATCCCAACGCTGCCGCCGCGCCCATCGTCAGGGAATACGCGCCCGTGAGCTTTGCAACCTGGCCTGGAAAATCGCGCTTAATCAGGCCGGGCAACAGGACGTTCCCGAGGGCAATCCCGCAGCCGATCACTGCCGTTCCGGCAAACAACAGCGTGGATGAGGGCAGGGAGCGAATACCAATGCCTGCGCAGATCAGCAGCAGAGCGATAAACAGACTGCGCTCCATACCAATACGACGCGCCACGCCCGCAGCCAGAGGCGAAATCAGGGCAAACGCCAGCAGCGGCAGAGTGGTGAGCAGGCCCGTCTGGGCAGTGGTCAGGCCATAGTCGTGACGAATAGTGTCCAACAACGGGGCCGCACCGGTAAATGTCACGCGTAACGTCGTGGCGATCATCAGCATACCGGCGATCAGCAGCAGTCGATCTTTACCGGTGGAAGGGATGGCAGTAGTCATTATTTTCTCTTACCTCTTAACGAGTGCACACCATACCCGTTTCCCGTTGTGTTTGAATCAAGCTAAAATGACAGATTATCGCTCATATCGGACAACATTATGTTAGGTCTTGGACTCGACGGCTACGATCCAGACAGCCAGCACCATGCGGCAGTGGCGTTTCATATTCGCGTCGTGGAAGACGAGCAACGCATTCCGCGGCATCAGCATCGTAAAGGGCAATTGATCCTTGCCCTGCGTGGGGCGATTACCTGCGAAGTGGACAACGCCATGTGGATGGTACCGCCGCAATACGCGGTGTGGATACCCGGCCAGATCGTGCACAGTAACAAGGCAACGCCAGGGGCTCAGCTCTGTTTCCTGTTTATTGAACCCGGCGCGGTGACGCTACCGGATCGCTGCTGCACGCTTAAAATCTCTCCGCTGGTGCGCGAGTTAATCCTGACGCTGGCGAGCAAAACAGCGGGTCAGCTAGCGCTCCCCGCGACGTCCAGGCTGACGGATGTGCTCTTCGATGAAATCCCACAGCAGCCGCAGGAGCAGCTGCAGCTCCCTGTTTCACCCCATCCGAAAATCCGCATGATGAGCAACACGATGGCGGAGCAACCCGCCGAATGGCAGACGCTGGCGCAATGGGCCAGCCACTTTGCGATGAGTGAGCGCAATCTGGCGCGGCTGGTGGTGAAGGAGACAGGGCTCAGCTTTCGCCGCTGGCGGCATCAACTGCAGCTGATCGTCGCGTTACAATTGCTGATTAGCGGCAAATCGGTCCAGCAGGTGGCGCAGTCACTCGGCTATGACTCCACCACGGCATTTATCACGATGTTCAGGAAAGGACTGGGGCAAACGCCGGGGCGCTATATCGCCAGTCTGTCTACGACTTCCCGATAAACAGTGAAACCAGTCCGGCGGCAATTAGCGGACCAACAGGAACACCGCGGAACAGCGCCACGCCCAGAACGGTCCCGACCAGTAAACCGGCGACCAGAGACGGCTGGGAACTCATCAGCGTCACACCACGCCCGCCGAGCCACGAGACGAATACGCCCACGGCGATGGCGATCAGCGATTTCCAGTTCACAAAGGAGTGTAAAAGTGTGGATGCCGGTAATGTGCCGCTGGCGATAGGGGCCATCACGCCGATGGTCAGAATAATTATCCCGATAGTGAGGCCTTGTTTTTCTATCCAGGGGAAGAAGGTATTCAGCGGCGTGACGCGCACGATAATCAGCACCAGAATTGAAATCGCGACCGTGGTGTTGTGACTGATAAAGCCGAGTGCGGCCAGAGCCAGCAGGATCAGCAGGGTAGGGTCAAACATAAAGGGTTCCTTGCCAAAAAAAAGTAAGCCTGCTTACTTTACCTTCAACGGCGTGATTAAAAAGGCTTTTATCAAAAAATCAGTTTTATTTATGCCGTTGCCAGAAGATGCGTGATTAACACTTTCCCCGGTGCGCTGTCAGGAGGCTTTACTCAAAAAAGGGCTTTACCCGTTTCGATGTGGACATCAACGCCAGGGGACATGTTGCCGGGAAACCGGCCGGAATAAAGGAAATCGGCGTTGAGGTTGCGACGAGGAAGTTATTTTTTCCGGAATCGTTACTGCGGCCATATTTTTCATCAGAATGACCTGATAGTGTCATGCCGCTGTCATTAAGGGACAGTAAAAAGGATAGACAGAGCAAAAAAGGAGGAATCAATATGCACGATCAAATGTTTATTGAGACGCTGATTATATCGTCCTCATTTTTTACCATTGCGATGATTATTGTGGCTTCCGTGATATTTCTTGAGAAACACGACTGACACACGTGCCAGTCGTTGCAAGATTATCGACGAAAAGTCACCAACTCAGGTTGAGCAATTCGCAGGTAATCGGCGGTGTTCATAATCACTGATTTTTCGAGCAGTCCCGCGTTAAACGCAATTTCGTCGAAACGTTCAAACAGCAACGGATCGGCAACCAGCGTTAACTGCGGATGAAAGCTGAACGGTGGAATTGCACCAAAGACGCACGCGGTGAGGTTGTCGACTTCTGCCGGGCTGGCGAGCGATGCTTTACTCCCGCCAAAATGGCTGGCGAGTTGGCTCAGGTCTGCCTGCTGATCGGCAGCGAGAATGGCCAGAACGTGTCTGTTTACACCATGACCTTTGACTTTGCACACCAGCGCTTTTGCCCCCTGGCCCAAATCGGTACCGCGAATTTCACTCACCGCTTCGCATTTCCCCACGGCTTCATGCTCCACAACCCGAAATTGAGCGCCATGCTCCGTTAGCAGTGCGATCAGTTGCTGGTGGGTTGTTGTATCTTTTATCATTTCCGACATGGCTATATTGCTTGTGATATTTGAATACAGGACTCATACGTTAGCACAGGTTATTCATAAAAAACCAATTATAAATATACCTGCTCTGACAAAACTAAATACATAGTTCGTTACTCTTTGGCCAGTTATTAATTTGTGCCAGGAGTAGTGATGAATCGGAAATTCAAAGAGATTGATACGACCATTCGTGAGTTGAACCATTCGACGGATGCACATTTTAAATGGTTGGTAAATATACTACGGTTTGTTGCCCGGCGAGATGTTTTATTATCAGACCTGACGTGCGATGATGCACATAATTTTTGTGATTTTGGCTATTGGCTAAATACGCAATTACAAGATGATAAAGAGGGCAGGAATTATCTTCTTGATATTAACACTAAACACATTCATGTGCATAAGATGTGTCGCCAGCTTATAAAAACAATTGAGGACGGCGGACACAGCAATGCACCATTTGATGATTTCGAGACGGCACTACTGGTATTTTCAGCCTCAGTGTCTCGCTATAAAGGGCACTTGCTTCAACTACGTACCAGCTATGATGCGTTGACCGGTCTGCCCTTGAGGCGAGTCCTTGATGAGTCATTTGACAGCATGAATGACGAGTTGGGTGATGCGGGATTATATTTGCTTCTGTTGGATGTCGATCATTTTAAAAAGATTAATGATAACTACGGACATTTAACAGGAGATGCTGTTTTGCGGTCATTAGCCCTTAATCTGGAAAATAATATCCGGCGTGCAGAATCTGTTTATCGCTATGGAGGGGAAGAGTTTATTATTCTGCTCCAGGCCGGCAGTGACAGAGAGGCAACTGAGGCGGCAGAACGTATACGCCGGGTAATAGCGGCATCAGAGGCCGTAGCAGGCGATCACAGAGTTAAAATTACCTTTAGTTCAGGACTGACGCGTGTCAATCGTGGTGAAGCACTGCGAGAAGTGATGGAAAGAGCGGATGTGGCGCTTTATAAAGGCAAGCAGAGCGGAAGGAATTGCACGATCCTGATTAATAAAAACTTGGATTGTATTAATGTGAGTCATTAAGAAAACAGCCAGCAATCAATGCTGGCTGTTATATTATGTGTTGCTGGTACTCGATTGTTTGTGGAACAGTTCGCGGAACACCGGGTAAATATCGTCCTGATCGCGGATATGTTGCATAGCAAAGTTATCGAACATCGTTTGCAGATGCTCATACTCACGCCACAGCGTTTGATGCGCGCGGCGCGTAATTTCGATGTAGCTGTAATAACGCACCACGGGCAGAATTTTCTTCGCGAGGATTTCGTGACACAGCGGTGAATCGTCTGCCCAGTTATCGCCATCGGAGGCCTGAGCAGCATAGATATTCCACTGCGCCGGGTCGTAGCGTTCCTTAACCACTTCATCCATCAGCTTCAGCGCGCTGGAGACAATCGTCCCACCCGTTTCCTGCGAGTAGAAAAACTCATGCTCATCGACTTCTTTAGCCTGCGTGTGGTGGCGAATATACACGACATCGACGTTCTTATAGGTTCGGCTCAGGAACAGATAAAGCAGAATATAAAAACGCTTCGCCATGTCTTTGGTGGCCTGATCCATAGAGCCCGAAACGTCCATCAGGCAGAACATCACCGCCTGACTGGAGGGTTCCGCACGTTTCTCATAGTTCTTATAACGCAGGTCAAACGTGTCAATAAACGGCACTCGTTCGATTTTTGCGCGTAATTCAGCGATCTCTTTGCGGAGCCGTTCCTCTTCCAACAGCTGCGCAGGCTCAGTGTTCTCAACCGTTTTCAGGCTAAGTTCCAGCTCGTGCAGCTCACGACGTTTCCCTGCCGTCATCGCTGTGCGTCGGGCCAGCGAATTTTGCAGCGAACGGACCACGCTAATATTGGCCGGAACACCGTTGGCGGTATACCCCGCGCGGTGGGTTTTGTACTCGTTTAACTGACGGTGCTGATTTTTTTTCAGGTTTGGCAGCGCCAAATCTTCGAACAGCAGATCGAGATATTCATCTTTTGAGATCTGGAAGACAAACTCGTCCTGACCTTCACCGTCCTGACTCGCTTGCCCCTGACCGCTTCCGGACCCGCCACCGCCACCCTGTGGGCGCTCGATGCGGTCATTTTGCACGAAGTGATCGTTGCCCGGATGGACGCGATGGCGCAGGCCGCCACGTCCCTGATGGAACATCGGTTCGCTAATATCGTCCGTCGGGATTGAGACGGACTCGCCGCTATCAACATCGGTGACTGAACGTTTGTTGATGGCCTCGGAGATCGACTGTTTAATTTGCGATTTATAACGGCGCAAGAAGCGCTGGCGGTTCACCGTGCTCTTGTTTTTGCCGTTAAGACGCCGGTCAATAAACCAGGTCATAAGCCCCCCGTACTGCATTTGCCAACTTTATGCGGTCCCCGTAAGGCCGGAAAAACGGCGTCTGTCCGGCTTACGGTTTACCTATTTTGTTAGCCCGACAGCAGAACTGCCGGGCAATTTTCTGGACTGTTATGACGATTTACGCACGCGCAGATACCATTCACACAGCAAACGCACCTGCTTGCGGGTATAGCCTTTCTCCATCATGCGGTCGACAAAATCGTCGTGTTTTTTCTGCTCGTCGGTTGAGGTTTTGGCATTGAACGAAATGACCGGCAACAGCTCTTCGGTATTGGAGAACATTTTCTTCTCAATAACCGTGCGCAGTTTTTCGTAGCTGGTCCAGTTCGGATTACGTCCGCTGTTATGCGCTCTGGCACGCAGGACAAAGTTGACGATTTCGTTACGGAAGTCTTTCGGATTACTGATCCCGGCAGGCTTCTCAATTTTTTCAAGCTCTGCGTTCAGGGATTCGCGGTCAAACAGCTGACCGGTATCCGGATCGCGATATTCTTGATCCTGAATCCAGAAATCCGCATACGTGACGTAACGGTCGAAAATGTTCTGTCCGTATTCGGAATAGGATTCCAGATAGGCGGTCTGGATCTCTTTGCCGATAAACTCGGCGTATTTCGGGATCAGATAGCCTTTGAGGAACTCAAGATAGCGTTCTGCCAGCTCTTGCGGGAACTGCTCGCGTTCGATCTGCTGTTCGAGCACGTAGAACAGATGTACCGGGTTGGCCGCCACTTCAGCGTGATCGAAGTTGAACACGCGGGAGAGGATTTTAAATGCGAACCGCGTGGACAATCCGTTCATCCCTTCGTCGACACCGGCGTAGTCGCGATACTCCTGATAGGACTTCGCTTTCGGATCGGTGTCTTTCAGGCTTTCACCGTCATAGACGCGCATTTTTGAATAAATGCTGGAGTTTTCTGGCTCTTTCAGACGCGACAGAATCGAGAAGCGCGACAGGGTTTCCAGTGTCCCTGGGGCACAAGGCGCATGCACCAGCTCACTGTGGTTGAGCAGTTTTTCGTAAATTTTGATCTCTTCGGAGATCCGCAGGCAATAAGGCACTTTGACAATGTAAACACGGTCAAGGAACGCCTCGTTGTTTTTGTTATTTCTGAACGTCACCCATTCTGATTCGTTCGAGTGCGCCAGAATGATCCCGTTGAACGGCAGGGCAGAGATACCCTCTGTCCCGTTGTAGTTCCCTTCCTGCGTGGCCGTCAGCAGTGGGTGCAGCACCTTAATCGGCGCTTTGAACATCTCGACGAATTCCATCACGCCCTGGTTTGCCCGGCACAACGCACCGGAATAGCCGTAGGCATCCGGGTCGTTTTGCGCGTGGTGTTCCAGTTTACGAATGTCGACTTTACCGACCAGCGCAGAGATGTCCTGGTTGTTCTCATCACCAGGCTCCGTTTTCGCGATCGCAATCTGTTCCAGAATTGAAGGCCAGACTTTCACCACGCGGAACTTGGTGATGTCACCGCCGAATTCGTGCAGGCGTTTTGCCGCCCATGGCGACATGATGGTGCCCAGATAGCGGCGCGGAACGCCAAATTCTTTTTCCAGAATCTGCGCATCTTCCTGCGGATTGAACAGGCACAGCGGGTGATCGTTGACCGGACTGCGTTCGCCGTTGGCGCTCAACACATAAATCGGTACGCGCTGCATCAGCGCTTTCAGTCGTTCCGCCAGGGACGATTTACCGCCGCCCACCGGACCCAGTAAATAAAGGATCTGTTTCTTCTCTTCAAGGCCTTGAGCGGCGTGTTTCAGGTAAGAAACAATCTGCTCGATGGCATCTTCCATGCCGTAAAATTCTTCAAACGCGGGGTATCGTGCAACTACACGATTCGAAAAGAGACGGGAGAGCCGTGGTTCGAGCGCCGTGTCGACCATGTTAGGCTCACCAATAGCCATCAATAGCCTTTCTGCCGCATTAGCATAGGCACTGCGATCTTGCCGACAAATGGTAAGAAACTCCTGCAGTGTGAACTCTTCGTCCTTGGCAGCTTCGTAGCGCTGGCGATAGTGATCGAATATATTCATGGCATGCCGTCCTTTCGTTTTTAGCACAGGAAAAGAGCCGTTCGTATGAATAGTGGAGGCTCCTGGAAGAAAAACCGTCGCATCTCACTGTCTAAGCAGCAACCCGTGTGCCAGGTCTGACGCTCACAACCGCAGGGTGTTCAGGCATTCATCTTCTTAAAATTAAGCGTAGATGGCATTTGCAAAACTTGCATGCCTGCAAAAACTAATTTCAATGACATATCAATAACTCATCCGAATAATTAGCCGATGAAATAAGCATAAAATGTCAGGTTTCATCCAGGCGTCACAGAATTGAAAGGAGCCGGTCATCTTAAACAATGAAAATAATCGGTTAATCAAACTCATTAGCAGGCAAAAAATTTTGGGATGTTTAGCAAGGGCGGTTACACTTCAAGCGCTGATTATTTGACTACAGGAAAGAATGGATTGTGACCAAACTCAAACTTCTTGCATTGGGCGTTCTTGTCGCCACCGCTGCGAGCACCGTGCACGCTGAAGGTAAAATGTCCCTCGGCGCCGGCGTGGGTGTGATCAATAGCCCATACAAACAGTATGATCGTGACGTTTACCCGGTCCCGGTTATTACCTATGAAGGTGACAACTTCTGGTTCCGTGGTCTTGGCGGCGGTTACTATCTGTGGAATGACGAGGCGGATAAGCTCTCTGTCATGGCCTACTTTGATCCGATGCACTTTAAGCCGGGCGACAGCGACAGCCGCGCCCTACGCCAGCTCGATAAACGCAAAAGCACCATGATGGCGGGGCTTTCCTACGTTCATAACACCCAATATGGTTTCCTTCGCACCTCGATTGCGGGCGACACGCTGGACAATAGCAACGGTTTCATCTGGGATTTGGCGTGGCTTTACCGTTATACGAACGGCGGCCTGACGCTGACGCCAGGCATCGGCGTGGATTACAGCAGCGAAAACTACAACGACTACTATTATGGGGTGTCTCATAAAGAGTCGAATCGCAGCGGCCTGAAAAGTTACGATGCGGACGACGGCTGGAGCCCTTACCTGGAACTGACCGCGAGCTATAAATTCGCCAGTGACTGGAATGTGTACGCCACCACTCGTTATTCCCGTGTGAGCGATGAAGTTAAAGACAGCCCAATGGTCGACAAGTCCTGGTCCGGTCTGTTCTCAACGGGTGTGACTTACAGTTTCTGATTGCGCACTTATACAGTGCATTTTATGCATCACAACGGGGCGCTTGCGCCCCGTTTGTTTTACGGTGGTGCAGAGAAAACAGGAGAGACGAATGAGTGAAAAAATCGTGACCTTTGCCGAAGGCTTGACGGTCCCCGCGATTGGGCAGGGAACCTGGTACATGGGAGAAAATGCCAGTCAGCGTCGCAACGAAGTGGATGCACTGCGAGCGGGCATTGACCTTGGCCTGACGCTGATTGATACCGCTGAGATGTACGCTGACGGCGCCGCTGAAGAGGTGGTGGGCGAGGCAATCAAAGGCCAGCGCGAAAAAGTGTATTTGGTTTCCAAGGTGTATCCGTGGAATGCCGGCGGACAAAAAGGGATCGCCGCCTGTGATGCCAGCTTGCGCCGTCTTGGAACCGATCATATCGATCTGTACTTGCTGCACTGGCGCGGCAATTTTGGTCTCGATGAAACCGTCGAACTGATGGAGGCATTGCAGCAGCAGGGCAAAATTGGCCGCTGGGGTGTTTCGAATCTGGATTACGACGACATGCAGGAGTTGGCGAGCGTGACGGGCGGTACGGCCTGCGCAACAGACCAGGTGCTTTATCATCTGGCGTCTCGCGGCATTGAATACGATCTGCTTCCCTGGTGTCAGCAGCAGAACATGCCGGTTATGGCGTATTGTCCGCTTGCTCAGGCCGGGCGTTTGCGTTCGGGTCTGATGAATCATCCCGTCGTGAACGATATTGCTCGCAATCATCAAGCAAGTGCTGCGCAAATTTTGCTGGCATGGGTGATTAGCCATAAAGGCGTAATGGCGATCCCGAAAGCCGCAACTCTTGAACATGTGACGGAAAATGCGGGAGCGTTGAGGATTGCGCTTTCAGCGGAAGAGTTACTAAAACTGGATCATGCGTTTCCAGCCCCAGACCACAAAACGTCATTAGACGTGGTCTAACAGTTTCCCCCTCACTTTGCGGGTAAGGGGGACGATCGTTAGCGTTTCACGATCTTAATCGTCTGACCAAGACGAGACGGCTTGTCGGCGCTCGCTTTCTGCGGCGCAGTTACGCAAGCGGTTTCGACACATACGAACGTTTTGTAGCCATCATCCGGCACGTCCGCCATGCTGACAGACAGCGCTGGGCCAGGGTTCCAGCCCACTACGTTGCTGTGATGCTGGTGGATCACTTCAATCGCGCGGTTCAGCTTCGCATCGTGGATCACGCTGCACGCTTCTGGATTCAGATAAACGCGGTCAGTACGATCCGGGAAGGTCTGGATGCCATCACTCAGCTTGCCTTCTATCGCGTTATCCACTTTGTCGATATAGGTATCGCCAAGGCCGCTGACGTTGACCTCGGTAATGTCGCCGACGTTGAAATAGGTATGCAGAGCAGAGGCAGTTTCAAACTCACCGTGAGCTTCCAGTTCGATTTCGCAGGTTTTACCCAGTTTGAAGCGAGCAAACAGCGTGAAGTCATGCGGCCACAGCGCACGGGTCTCTTCGTTGCTTTGCAGTTCGAACGTCAGGACGGCACCGTTGTCATCTTCATTATGCGCTTTCAGCGTCCACTGCTGGTTACGGGCAAAACCGTGAGCGGGCAGACCCTGCTGAGCAGCAGGACCAAACCACGGCCAGCAAATCGGTACGCCACCGCGAATCGCCGCGCCTTTTTTGAAGGATGTTGCCGCGCTCAGCCACAGGCCTTCTTCTTCGCCTTCTGGTTTCCAGGAGAGCAAATGCGCACCGTTGAGCGCGACAGAAGCCTTAACGCGCGGGTGGTCGACAACGATGATATCCGCTTCATCAATCTGACGGCGGGAAAGCACAGGGGTAAGTTGTTCGACTACCGGAAGAGCAAAAATTTTGTGAATCATTACGCAATCCTCTGTCTTTTATTCAGAAATAAAAAAAGGCGACCGAAGTCGCCTTTTTGGATCAGATTCTCATCTCAACTTATTTGGAGATGTGAGCGATCAGGTCCAGTACTTTGTTAGAGTAACCTGTTTCGTTGTCGTACCAGGAAACCAGTTTCACAAAGTTGTCGTTCAGTGCGATACCTGCTTTAGCATCGAACACGGAAGTGCATACTTCGCCGTTGAAATCGGTAGATACAACGTCGTCTTCGGTGTAACCCAGAACGCCTTTCATTGGGCCTTCAGCAGCCGCTTTGATTGCTTTCTTGATTTCTTCGTAAGACGCTGCTTTTTCCAGACGAACGGTCAGGTCAACAACAGACACGTTTGGAGTTGGAACGCGGAATGCCATACCCGTGATTTTACCGTTCAGCTCTGGCAGTACAACGCCTACAGCTTTAGCAGCACCGGTAGAAGAAGGGATGATGTTCTGAGCTGCGCCGCGGCCGCCGCGCCAGTCTTTGTGAGACGGGCCATCAACAGTTTTCTGAGTAGCGGTAGTTGCGTGAACAGTGGTCATCAGGCCTTCAACGATACCGAAGTTGTCGTTGATAACTTTAGCCAGTGGAGCCAGGCAGTTGGTGGTGCAAGATGCGTTAGAAACGATATCCTGGCCAGCATACTTCTCGAAGTTTGCGCCTTTAACGAACATCGGGGTGTTGTCTTTGGAAGGACCAGTCAGAACAACTTTCTTCGCACCCGCAGTGATGTGTTTACGCGCCGTTTCGTCGGTCAGGAACAGACCCGTTGCTTCAGCAACAACGTCAACGTTAACTTCGTTCCACTTCAGGTTAGCCGGGTCACGTTCTGCGGTAACACGGATAGTTTTACCGTTAACAACCAGGTGGCCGTCTTTGACTTCTACAGTGCCGTTGAAACGACCGTGAGTTGAGTCGTATTTCAGCATGTAAGCCATGTATTCAGCGTCTAACAGGTCGTTGATTGCAACGATCTCGATGTCAGAACGTTCCTGAGCAGCACGGAAAACAATACGGCCGATACGGCCAAAACCGTTGATACCTACTTTGATAGTCATATATTCCACCAGCTATTTGTTAGTGAATAAAAGGTTGCCTGTAAAATTACAAAAACCTTACGCAGCGTCAAGCGGAATCGTGTCAATCATTGCGACAAATCAATCCTGCGCATAACCTTTGTGCGACTGACCGCCTCACTTTCCTTTTGAGCTAGCAACCACATGGGGGCTGCGCGCGGGATTTTAAAGGGCCATCAGGATAAATATGTGAGAAAGATCACAATTGGCTGACTGCTGAACCGCAACGCATAAGTTTAGAACAAAAGTTCACACTTCAGTGTTAATGTTTTGTTAGAATTCTCGGTAAAACGTGTCTGTTTCAACAGCGAGATATGAGCAATGTCGAATCAACATAACCCTGATGAACTGAAAAAAAATCTGACTGAAATGCAGTTCTACGTGACGCAGAATCACGGGACCGAACCCCCATTTACCGGGCGTTTGCTGCACAATAAGCGGGATGGCGTGTATCACTGTCTGGTGTGCGATGCCCCGCTGTTTAACTCACAAACAAAATACGATTCTGGCTGCGGATGGCCAAGCTTTTACGAGCCGGTGAGTGACGAAGCCATCCGTTACCTTACCGACTCCAGCCATGGTATGCAGCGCACCGAAATCCGCTGTGGGAACTGTGATGCGCACCTCGGGCATGTGTTCCCGGATGGCCCACAGCCAACGGGCGAGCGTTTTTGCGTCAATTCGGCTTCGATGAGCTTCTCAGACGATGAAAATGGCGACCAGACCAAAGGCTGAAGAAACGATTCAGCAAATTATTCCTTCAGAGCGGATTTTTCATGAATATCGATGACATGATCAACAGTATGACGCCAGAGGTTTATCAGCGTCTGGTGACGGCAGTTGAATTAGGAAAATGGCCGGACGGCGTGGCGCTGACGGCAGAGCAAAAAGAGAACAGTTTGCAACTGGTGATGTTATGGCAGGCGCGCAACAACAATGACGCTCAGCACATGACGATTGACACGCAGGGTCAGATGGTGATGAAAAGCAAGCGCGAGCTGAAAGAAGATTTTGGCATTACGCCAAAACCGATTGCGACCTTTAAATCCTGATCCCTCGCACGACTCAGCCAATATGGCAATCCCTCCCTCCTGAATGGTTTTCGACACGTGACGGGAGGGAGAGGCAGTCTGGGTTATTTCTTGTCAATCATCGCTTTTAGATTGGCAAACGGATTGTATTTCGCTTCACCCACGTCCTTCTGCGCATCTTCTCCTGCCACAACCGTTGAACCGTACAGATCCACTTCGGTGTATTTCGAATGCTCATGATCGTGGCAGTACAGGCACAACATCTCCCAGTTGCTGCCATCTTCCGGGTTATTGCTGTGATCGTGATCGATATGATGCACGGTCAACTCGCGCAAATTCGAATAGACGAATTCACGTGAACAGCGCCCGCAGACCCATGGAAAGAGTTTTAGCGCCTTTTCCCGATAACCGACTTCCAGCCGGGCATAATTTTTTGGGATAAAAGCCATACGACATACCTCATAGAAAAATGAAACAGCGATATCGTATTACGACACCGCGGATTAAACGTTAAGCCTGGGTCTCTTGCCAGTCCGCCAGCGTATAGAGCGTCGCGCCAGCCGTGGACATCTCCATAAATGCCAGCGCGCTATCCTGCGCGTTAAGATTCACGCCCCGACAGCCATCGGTAATGACGTTGACCCGATAACCGAGCTTTAGCGCATCCAGCACGGTGTATTTTACACAGTAATCCGTCGCCAGCCCCATCACAATCAGCTCGCCTACCTCATGATGACGCAGCCATTCATCCAGCGCAGTTTGCTGGCGATGTTCGTTATCAAAAAAGGCGCTGTAGCTGTCGATTAAGGGATTTTCGCCTTTATGAAACACCGCATCAATGGCGTGCTGATTGAGCAGCGGATGCAGCTGTGCGCCTTCCGTTTGCTGAACGCAATGATCCGGCCAGAGCGTTTGCGCCAGCCCGTCGAGTTCGCCTTGAGAAAACGGTTCCGCGTTATGCTGACTGGCAAAGCTGCCGTGATCCGCAGGATGCCAGTCCTGGCTCGCAACCACTGCCTCACCGCGCGCTTTACACCAGGCAATCAGCGCATTAGCCACATCAACGGTGCTGTCGCCTTCAGCGACAGCCAGTGCGCCGCCGGCGCAAAAATCATTTTGCAGATCGACCAGCAGCAGGGCTCGTTGTTTCATTAAAAACTCCTTATTCGTCCGGCGTCAGCTCGCCGCGCAGGTTTTGCATCATGGCCTTGCGCATCGCATCCACGTCCAGATCCTGACTGAGTAAATAGTGAAGTTTAGTCAGCGTGGCTTCGACCGTCATATCAAATCCGCTAATCACTCCGGCCTGAGCCAGCGCGTTGCCGGTGGCATAACCGCCCATATTGACCTTGCCAGACATGCACTGCGTCAGGTTAATCACCAAAATACCGCGCGCGCTCGCTTCCTGAAGCTCTTTCAGGAATTCACCGTTCTGCGGCGCATTGCCCACACCGTAAGAGCGCAGGATCAGCGCTTTGACCGGCTGACGCAGGAAGTTGCGCACCACGTCAGCTGAAATTCCGGGATAAATCGTCACCACGCCAATCGGCTGCGGGGTGATCGGATGGACAATCAATTCGCCCGCAGTGTGTGGGGCAGGCGGGGTGCCAAGGCGACGGATATGAATACCCGCTTCCAGCAGCGCTTGCAGATTTGGCGAAGCAAAAGCGTCGAACCCGTCTGCGTGGGCTTTGGTGGTGCGATTTCCGCGATACAGACGATTGTTGAAAAACAGCGTCACTTCGTTAATCGGGTAATTTGCCGCCACGTACAGGGAGTTCAGCAAATTGATCTGCCCGTCGGAGCGCAGTTCCGCCAGCGGGATTTGCGACCCCGTGACGATCACCGGTTTACCCAAATTCTCCAGCATGAAGGAGAGCGCGGACGCGGTAAACGCCATGGTGTCGGTGCCGTGCAGGATCACGAAACCGTCGTAATCGTCATAATGCGCTTTAATATCGTCCGCAATATGCTGCCAGTCTTCTGGCGTCATATCGGACGAGTCCATCAGCGGATCGTATTCGTGAATGGTGAAGTCAGGCATTTCCGGGCGATGGAACTCTGGCATCAGCGCGAGCTGGCGCTGCAGGTGACCGGAGACAGGGATATAGCCATTTTCTGAGCGCTGCATACCGATCGTACCGCCGGTATACGCTACATAAATCGATTTCTTCTGCATGATGGTGTGTTCTTAAGCTTCAAAGAAAAATCCCCCCTTCGTGAGAAGAGGGGACGAGGTTAGCGTACGTTTGCGCAGGTCAGGCAAAATGCGTAACGGTTTTGCGGATCGTTAAAGGCGGCGAGTTTGTCGCTTTCCCCTTTAACAACGCTCGCAGCGGTCGCCACAGGCGCTGGCAGATACGCCTGAATGGCGGCTGGCAGCATGGCGCGTACTGAACCGGACATCCCGTTCATGACCATATCAATAAACGTTGGCTCATCCTGGTAATACGCAATGTGCCACTGTTTCAGCTTCGCCAGCTCGGCGGCCTTCGCGACGGCGTCATCAAAATCACCCAGGCTGTCGACCAGACCGTTGCTTTTCGCATCCTGACCGGTCCAGACGTGGCCCTGAGCAATTTTATCGATCTGCTCTGGCGTTGACTTACGTGATTCCGCCACCAGCGTGATAAAGCGCTTATAGCCGTTCTCGATGGTCAACTGCATCATCTGCGACACTTCCGGCGGCAGCGATTTGGTCACAGACACATCGGCCAGTGGCGAGGTGGCAACGCCATCCGTGTGCACACCCAGATAATCCAGGCTGTTTTCTACGGTGTTGATCACCCCGAAGATGCCGATAGAACCGGTCAGCGTGCTTGGGTTTGCCACAATGTAGTTGGCTGGCGTGGAGATCCAGTATCCGCCGGATGCCGCCATACCGCCCATTGAGACCACGACCGGCTTGCCAGCAGCACGCGCCGCGGCCAGCTCAGCGCGAATCACTTCAGACGCACTGACGCTGCCGCCAGGGCTGTTGACGCGCAGAACAATCGCTTTCACTTTCGGGTCGAGGCGCGCTTCACGGATTTGCGATGCCGTGGTATCCCCTCCCACGTTGCCCGGTGTCTCTTCGCCATCCATGATGGCGCCATTGGCGAAGACCACGGCGACGCTATCACCCGTTTCGCTCGGCTTCTTCGTGGTGTAGTCATACAGGCTCACCGCGCTGTAATTCTTGTCTTCTTTGCTCCAGCCAAACTGTTTGGTCAGCGCTTTTTCGATATCTGCGCTGGATCCGAGCGTATCGACCAGTTTGTTATCCAGAGCATATTTTGCCGTATCGCCATCCACTTTTTGCAGCCCATCCAGCATCGCTTGCGCGCCCGGGAAGATTTGCTCAGGGGTGACCTGACGGTTAGCGGCAACGGTGGTCAGATAGTTATTCCACAGCTCGCCAATCCAGCGGCTGTCGGCTTCACGCGCGGCAGGAGACATATCGTCGCGAATAAACGGTTCAACGGCGGATTTATAGGTGCCGACGCGGAAGACATGCGTGGTCACTTTCAGCTTCTCGAGCAGCGATTTGTAATACAGGCCGTTCGTCGCAAACCCGTGCAAATCAACCGTACCCTGTGGGGAAAGCCAAATTTTGTTGGCAAAGCTCGCCAGATAATATTGCCCCTGGCTGTAGCTATCGCCCACCGCAATCACCGGTTTACCGCTGTCGCGGAATTCGCGCAGGGCTTTACCGATATATTGCATTGACGGCTGGTCGGCGCCGGCAAAGTTTTTCAGATCCAGAACGATCCCGGTGATGTTGCGGTCGTCTTTGGCCTGACGAATGGTATCAACGATATCGAACAGGGAGTTTTCCTGTAGGCGATCGGACGTCGCACCAAACAGCTGGCGACCAATCACCCCCAGACGATTACTGGCGGACGGTTTGTCGACAATCACGCCGGTGATATCCAGCAGCAGCGCGCCACGTCCGGAATTCTGCGCCTGGTTGCTGCTGCTGATGTGCATCCAGATGCCTACACAGACCAGAATCAGGAAGATGAAAAACACGTTCATCACCAGTTCGCGGACAAAATTGAGCAGCCGCCACGTCCATTTAAAGAAACCGGCAAAAATTCGCCAAAGGGTTCGCATGTGTACTCCCTAACCAGAAAATGACTGTTCCGTCGCGACTGGACGGCAATGTGGGCTTATCGTAATGACCCAACCGCCACTTGTCAGCAGGAATCGCCCACTACGCTGTAACAAAATCTGCTGCCGTGTTAATTTTGTGAGCAATTTTGAAGACAGGAGTTAACCAATGGACGCACTTGAACTGCTTGTTAACCGTCGTAGCGCTTCGCGCCTGGCCGAACCCGCGCCTGCGGGTCAGCAGCTGGACAGCATTCTGCAGGCCGGTATGCGCGCGCCGGACCACGGTACGCTGCAGCCGTGGCATTTCTTTATTATCGAAGGTGAAGGGCGTGAGCGCTTCAGTGCTTTACTCGAGAAAGGGGCAATCGCCGCCAGTCAAGACGACAAGGCCATTGATAAAGCCCGTAGCGCGCCGTTCCGCGCGCCAATGATTATCGCCGTGGTGGCAAAATGTCAGGCCGGACATAAAGTACCCGTCTGGGAACAAGAGATGTCAGCGGGTTGCGCAGTGATGGCCATGCAAATGGCGGCGGTCGCGCAGGGTTTTAACGGCATCTGGCGCACCGGTCCGTTGACCGACAGCCCGGTTGTTCGCGAGGGATTGTCCTGCGGCGAACACGATAAAATCGTCGGTTTCCTCTATCTCGGCACGCCACAGTTGAAAGCGTCCACCACCGTTTCCGTGCCCGACGCCACGCCGTTCGTCACCCATTTCTGATAATCACACTAAACTGTCTGGATTCTGCGCATCCGCGCCAGAATTCAGACAGTCAGACTTACCTCTTTAAGGAATGAGCGCTACCATAGCGCCACAGCAATGACAGGAGATGTCCATGAGCGAGCAAACCATTCGTCTAACGCAATACAGCCACGGAGCAGGTTGCGGTTGTAAAATTTCCCCTAAGGTGCTGGAGACCATTCTGCACAGCGAACAGGCGAAGTTTGTCGACCCAAACCTGCTTGTCGGTAATGAAACGCGTGACGATGCGGCGGTTTATGATTTAGGCAATGGCACAAGCGTTATCAGCACGACCGATTTCTTTATGCCTATCGTCGATAACCCGTTTGATTTTGGGCGCATCGCGGCCACCAATGCGATCAGCGATATTTTTGCGATGGGCGGTAAACCGATCATGGCGATCGCCATCCTGGGCTGGCCGATTAACACCCTTGCGCCGGAAATTGCTCGCGAAGTGATTGAGGGCGGGCGCTTTGCCTGTCAGCAGGCGGGGATCGCGCTGGCGGGTGGCCATTCCATCGACGCCCCGGAGCCGATTTTTGGTCTGGCCGTCACCGGCATCGTCCCGACGGAACGCGTCAAGCGCAACAGCACCGCGCAGCCGGGCTGCAAACTGTTCCTGACCAAACCACTGGGGATTGGCGTGCTGACCACCGCCGAGAAAAAATCGCTGCTCAAGCCAGAACATGTTGGCCTTGCGACGGAAGTGATGTGCCAGATGAACCTCGCGGGTGCCGCATTCGCCAATATTGACGGCGTGAAAGCGATGACCGACGTTACCGGTTTTGGGCTGCTCGGTCATCTGAGCGAAGTCTGTCAGGGCGCAGGCGTACAGGCGCAAATTGTGTATCAGGACATTCCAAAGCTGCCGGGCGTTGAAGAGTACATCGCGCAAGGCGCGGTTCCTGGCGGGACGCAGCGTAACTTTGCCAGCTACGGACATCTGATGGGCGAAATGCCTGCCGAATGGCGCGATCTGCTGTGCGATCCGCAAACGTCCGGCGGTCTTCTGCTGGCGGTGACGCCAGAATCGGAAGCTGAAGTCAAAGCCACGGCCGCAGAATTCGGTATCACCCTGACCGCGATCGGTGAGCTGGTAACGGCTCGCGGCGGCCGTCCGATGATTGAGATTCGTTAATTCGATGCGGTTGTATATTGCGGAAAAGCCGAGTCTGGCCCGAGCCATTGCGGATGTGCTGCCCAAGCCACATCGCAAGGGTGACGGTTTTATTGAGTGCGGAAACGGGCAGGTGGTGACCTGGTGTATCGGGCACCTGCTTGAACAGGCCCAGCCGGACGCCTATGACAGCCGCTACGCGCGCTGGAACCTTAACGACCTGCCTATCGTGCCGGAAAAATGGCGTTTACAGCCGCGCCCGTCGGTTACAAAACAGCTCAATGTGATCAAGCGTTTCCTGCACGACGCCGCTGAAATCGTCCATGCAGGTGACCCGGATCGCGAAGGGCAACTGCTGGTGGATGAAGTGCTCGATTATCTTGAGCTGGCACCGGAAAAGCGCAAGCAAGTGCAGCGCTGTCTGATAAACGATCTCAATCCGCAGGCCGTTGAGCGCGCGATTTCTCGCCTGCGTTCTAATAACGAATTTATCCCGCTGTGCGTCTCGGCGCTGGCCCGTGCGCGTGCCGACTGGTTGTACGGCATCAACATGACCCGTGCGTATACGATTTTAGGGCGCAACGCTGGCTATCAGGGTGTGCTTTCGGTTGGCCGGGTGCAAACGCCTGTTTTGGGACTGGTGGTGCGCCGTGACGAAGAGATCGAGAACTTCGTGGCGAAAGATTTCTTTGAGGTGAAAGCGCATATCGTGACGCCAAAGGACGAGCGTTTTGTCGCCGTCTGGCAGCCAAGCGAAGCCTGTGAGCCGTATCAGGATGAAGAAGGGCGTTTGTTGCATCGTCCGCTGGCGGATCACGTGGTTAACCGCATTACCGGTCAGCCTGCGCTCGTCACCAGCTATAACGATAAACGGGAATCAGAACCCGCGCCGCTACCGTTTTCGCTTTCGGCATTACAGATTGAAGCGGGCAAACGCTACGGCATGAGCGCACAAAATGTCCTCGATATCTGCCAGAAGCTTTATGAAACGCACAAGCTGATTACCTATCCGCGTTCGGATAGCCGTTATTTGCCGGAAGAACATTTTGCCGGGCGTCACGCGGTGTTGAATGCGATTGGCATCCACGCGCCGGATCTGCTCCCGCAGCCTGCTGTCAATCTGGAAACACGTAATCGCTGCTGGGATGATAAAAAAGTCGATGCCCACCATGCGATTATCCCGACGGCGCGCGCCAGCAACGTTAATCTGACCGAAAACGAGTCGAAGGTTTATCAGCTGGTGGCTCGTCAGTATCTGATGCAGTTTTGTGCCGACGCCATGTTCCGCAAATGCGTTATCGAGCTGGAGATTGCCAAAGCGAAGTTTGTCGCGAAAGCGCGATTCCTGGCCGAAGCCGGCTGGCGAACGCTGCTGGGCAATAAAGAGCGCGACGAAGAAAACGACGGCACGCCGCTGCCAGTGGTCGCGAAAAACGATGAGCTGCTGTGCGAAAAAGGTGAAGTGATTGAGCGTCAGACTCAGCCGCCGCGCCACTTCACCGATGCGACGCTGCTCTCCGCCATGACCGGAATCGCCCGTTTTGTGCAGGATAAAGATCTGAAAAAGATCCTGCGTGCGACGGACGGATTAGGCACTGAGGCCACGCGTGCGGGAATTATCGAACTGCTGTTTAAACGCGGTTTTCTTATCAAGAAAGGCCGCTATATCCAGTCAACGGATCCGGGCCGCGCGCTGATTCATTCCCTGCCGGAGCTGGCCGCACGACCGGATATGACGGCGCACTGGGAATCGATCCTGACCAAAATCAGTGAAAAAGAGTGCCGTTACCAGGACTTTATGCAGCCGCTGGTGGGAACATTATTTGACCTGATTAATCAGGCGCGAACGACGCCGGTGAAAAATTTCAGAGGAATGGTAGCGCCGGGCGGCGCGAAGAAACCGTTCAAAAAGAAAAAGAGTGCGGCCTGACATCCCTGTTGCCATTTTTAGTGTTTTCTCCTTCTCCTTCTCCCGTGGGAGGGGGTTGGGGAGATGGCTCGAGACCGCCCAAGGTAAAAGTAAAACGGCAGCCTCGGCTGCCGTTTTTAATGTCTTCCCCCTCTCTCGGTGGGAGAGGGGTGAGGTGAGTGCATCAGAGCGCACCAACTAATCTTAAATCACACCTTGCCCAATCATCGCATCAGCCACTTTCACGAATCCGGCGATATTCGCGCCGCGCACATAGTTGGTCTGCTTATCTTCACCGCCATACTCAACGCAGGCGTGGTGAATATCCAGCATGATGTGATGCAGACGCGCATCCACTTTCTCAGCTTTCCAGCCCAGACGCGCCGCGTTCTGCGCCATTTCCAGACCTGATGTCGCCACGCCGCCCGCGTTCGCCGCTTTTCCTGGCGCAAACAGCACGCCTGCTTCCAGGAACAAATCGGTCGCTTCGATGGTCGTCGGCATGTTCGCGCCTTCTGCAACCGCTTTTACGCCATTTGCGATGAGCTGCTGCGCCGCGTCGACGTCCAGCTCGTTTTGCGTTGCACACGGCAGGGCGATATCTGCCGGCACGGACCACGGCTGTTTGCCTTCCAGATAGGTCAGGCCAAACTCACGCGCATAGTCCGCCACGCGACCGTCGCGGCTGGCTTTGATTTCACACAGTCGGGCCAGTTTTTCTGTGGTGAAACCCGCTTCATCCACCACCGTGCCGCTGGAGTCAGAGGCGGTAATCACGCGCGCGCCAAACTGCATCGCTTTTTCAATCGCGTACTGCGCCACGTTCCCGGACCCCGACACTGCCACGCGCATCCCTTCAAAGCCCAACCCGTGGCGTTTTAACATCGCCTCGGTGAAATAGACCAGGCCATAGCCCGTCGCTTCCGGACGGATCAAGCTGCCGCCAAAGGAGAGTCCTTTACCCGTGAACACGCAGGCGCTGTTATTGGAGAGCTTTTTCATCATCCCGGCCATAAAGCCAACTTCACGCCCGCCCACGCCGATATCGCCCGCCGGTACGTCGGTGTCAGGCCCAAGATGGCGATACAGTTCGGTCATCAGCGCCTGGCAGAAACGCATCACTTCGCCTTCGCTTTTGCCTTTCGGATCAAAATCGCTGCCGCCTTTCCCACCGCCCATCGGCAGCGTGGTGAGCGCATTCTTGAGCGTCTGCTCAAAGCCCAGGAATTTCAGAATCGATAAATTCACTGAAGGGTGGAAACGCATCCCGCCCTTAAACGGGCCGATAGCGGAGTTAAACTGGACGCGCCATGCACGGTTAACCTGCACCTGATTCCGATCGTCAACCCACACCACGCGGAACTGAATGACGCGCTCCGGTTCAACCAGGCGCTCAAGCAAGGACATTTGACGATAACGCGGGTTTTCTTCAAGAAACGGCCACAACGTGGTCATGACTTCACGAACGGCCTGCGCGAACTCGCTCTGATGCGGGTCGCGGCTTTGAACATGGGTAAGAAACGATTCCAGAGTGCGTGTCTGATCCATAGATATAAGAACCTCTTATGATGATTTTTTATATTTTGTGTGTTGTGCGGGTGATTTTTGGTCGTTTTCGACTATACCACTCGTACCGCTTTGCGAGGCAAGCGAAAATTCGCGACGAAAGGGAAATTAATTATCGGGCGCGAGTCATAACAAAAAACGATGGGCTGACAAATTAAAGGTTCAGCCCGATTAACCGTTATAGTCATAACAAGGACACAACAGGAACAGACGTCTATGAACCGTTATATCATTACCGCGCTGTTTGCGCTTTTATCGACAGGCGCTCAGGCTGACCGTTTTCGCCCGGATGTCGACGTTAACGTTCCGGCAGAGGTGTTTAGCTCCGGCGGCCAGCGCGCGCAGCCGTGTAATCAATGCTGCATCTATCAGGATCAGAACTATTCGGAAGGGGCGGTCGTGAAAGCCGACGGCGTGCTGTTGCAGTGCCAGCGTGATGAACGCACCATCAGCACGAACCCGCTGGTCTGGCGGCGTGTAAAAGAATAAACGCTTCCAGCAAGGGAATGTCGGCAGGCGCGAGCGGATACGTTAGCGCCTCCTCGGGCGTACACCACACCAGCCCGCTGTGATAATGGGCAATCAGCTCGCCGCTGAACGTCGGGACGTGCCATGCGTGCAGCGCGATCGGCCGCTGCGACACTTCGCGCTCATGGCTGGCGACATACTGCGCAGGCTGCGCCTCGATGCCCAGCTCCTCGCGCAGCTCGCGAATCAGCGCGTCGGGCTGCGTTTCGCCCGCTTCGACTTTACCGCCGGCAAATTCCCACATTCCGGGCTGATCGGCATGGGGTGGGCGCTGCGCCAGCAAAATTTTGCCGTCCTGTTCAAGGATCGCGGCGACAACATCGAGAGTTTTCAGCATGGTCATCAATAATTGAGGGAGAAAAACGACATATTATCGTCGCCTTTCAAAGAGTCCAGCTATCAGGAGAGTTCGGTGAAAGAAACAACCGCCTGGGTCCACCCCGTCAAATCAATTCCCGTCAGCCTAAAACCCATCGCTGCGATGCAGAAAAAGCATTTCGGCGCCGTGCTTAATCCCACCCGCTGGTGGGGACGAATGCCGCGTTTGTTCTGGCTGGTGGCGCTGTTTGTCGGCTTTCTTGAGCGCCGTCATGCGCGCCTCAGTCCAACGCTGCGCTCGCTGCTGATGACCCGCGTATCGCAACTTTGTCACTGCGCATTTTGTATTGACGCCAACAGCTTGCGTCTGGCCGAGCGCTGCGGCGCGCTGGATAAAGTGCACGCCGTCAGCCACTGGCGCGATTCGACGTTATTCAGCGCGGATGAGCGGGCTGCGCTGGCCTATGCCGAGGCGACAACCGCCACGCCGCCGCAGATTGGTGACGACGTAAAAACCGAGCTAAAGCGCTTTTACAGCGACGCCGCCATAACAGAAATGACCGCCCTGATTGCGTTTCAGAATCTTTCGGCGCGTTTCAACGCTGCGCTGGATATTCCGGCGCAGGGGCTCTGCGACGCGTTTAAAGGGAAACCGCATGCTTGACAGACATGTGCATCCGCGCATAAAACCGGGGCTTAACCGTCTGGTGGAGAGGCTTGATAGGCCGACTATCACCGCCGATGGCTTAACGCTGGTAGGCTTTGCCATCGGCGTGCTGGCGTTGCCTTTTCTGGCGCTGGGCTGGTATCTGGCGGCGCTGGTGGCCATCGTGTTGAACCGTTTGCTCGACGGACTCGACGGTGCGCTGGCGCGGCGGCGCGGCATAACCGATGCCGGTGGCTTTCTCGATATTGCGCTCGATTTCCTGTTTTACGCCCTGGTGCCGTTTGGTTTTGCGCTGGCCGCTCCGGCGGAAAATGCCCTGGCGGCAGCCTGGCTGCTGTTTGCGTTTATCGGTACGGGGAGCAGTTTTCTGGCGTTTGCGGCGCTGGCTGCAAAGCATAATATTGATAATCCTGGCTACGCGCACAAGTCGTTTTATTATCTGGGGGGATTAACGGAAGGGACGGAGACGATTCTGCTGTTCGCGCTGTGCTGTTTGTTCCCGATGCACTTTGCGCTGTTCGCCTGGATCTTTGGCGCGTTGTGCTGGCTCACCACCACAACGCGCGTCTGGAGCGGGTATCAAACGCTTAAAGCGCTTGCCCGCTAAAGCGTGCTTTCAGGCGTCAGTGGGCCGGTTGTGACTGGGTTTTGCGGGTGACCGCTCCATTCGTACCAGCCGCCGTCGTACACGGCGACGTTTTGCCAGCCCATCGCCCGCGCATACATAAAGGTTTCTGATGCGCGCCAGCCCGTGCCGCAATAAAACGCCACATGCTGATCGGGCAGAATATTCCACTGCTTCCACATCGCCGCGATATCATCGGCGCTGCGCATGGTTCCATCGGGATTGTGGAAGTCCTCCATATGGGTGGCATCGCTGCCCGCATGACCCCAGCGGGCCCCGGCGATTTCGCCTTTGGGTTTGATGTAGCTGTAGCCGCTGGTTTCACCGATAAATTCCGGCCACGAGCGAATGCTAACCAGCGAGGCATCCTTGCGATGCAGCATACCGCGCGCCTGTTCCATATCCACCATCAACTGCGGCTGCCCAGGAATGGGCGCGCCGAAATCGTTCGCCGGTTTAACCCTGGCAGGTGTCCCGCGCTCGACCGGCAGATTCGCGTCGGACCACGCTTTCCAGCCACCGTCCAGAATGCGTACGTCCTTCACACCGGCGTACAGCATGATTTGCGCCACGCGTGCCGCAGCATAGACGTCACGGCCATACAGAATGACGGTCGTGTCGTGACGGATACCGTGCTTCGCCAGCATGGCTTTCAGTTTGTCATCTGACACTTTATTCCACAGCGGTTCGCTTTCAACTTCATTGGTATCAATGTAATCCGCGCCAGGAATATGATTCAGAAGATAGAATTTGGGCGCGCCCCAGGCGGCTTCGATGATTTTAAAATCACCTGTCGGCGCGGCAGCCACTTTTTTACCCTGCTGTAACTGATGGATCCACTGCGGATAAACCAGCTGCTCAAAATGAGGCAGGCGTTGCAGGCGAGCAGGGGTTTGCAGCGCGTCGCCCAGCGTTGAAACCGTCGAATATCCGGCATTGTTTAAGCGCGCTTTAACGGCCTGATTGTCTGCGTCGCTGCCGTACAGGGCAATCACGGACGCTGGCGTCAGGTTGTGCTGTTTTGCCCAGCCTGCGAGCTGTTCGTCACTCATCACGTTAAGCCAGCTGGCGGAGAGATTCAGCGCGGCAGGTTCATGCCCGGACGGGCCAGACAGCGTCTGCGGCCAGCCGTTATAAAACGCGCTGGCGCGGGTGTCGATAACCGTACCCTGATGCTGTTGCAGCTGCGCAAACGTCAGTGATTGCGCCATATCAGCGGCAGCGGTGGAGAAAGTGGCGAGCCCCAGGATCATGGCGAGCGTGGACAGGTGAGAAACACGTTTCATCGAAAAATCTGATATCAGGTAAAAGGTGTGTCATTTTCGTCCCCCGCTCGCCAGAGTTCTTTGCGTTAGAACATAAATTATTGCCACATGGACAGCTGAAGCACGCGTCCCTCCGCCGGAATATCGTCTTCATCGTGCGTGACCAGCACCACGGGAATATTGAGCGCGCGAACCTGCGCGAACACCCATTCCCGAAATGTGACGCGCAGCGCTTTGTCGAGACGACTAAACGGCTCATCCAGCAGCAGCGCGTGCGGCTGCGCCAGAAGCGCGCGCAACAGGCTGACTCTGGCGCGCTCCCCACCCGAGAGCGTGGCCGGATCGCTTGCGTAAAACCCATCAAGACCTGCACTTTTCAGCGCGTGCTCAACCTGCTCACGCCGAGCATGGCCTTTGATATGCGCAGGTAGCGCCAGCAGCAGATTTTGCCCCACGCTAAAGTGGTCGAACAGCAGTGCATCCTGGAACAAAATACCGATCTTACGGTTCTCGATGGGCAGCGCGTCGCATTGTCTTTCGTTCAGCCACAGCTCGCCACACGCTTTAAAATCCGTGGAGAGTGCACCCACCATCCAGGCGAACAGCGTGGATTTTCCACTGCCCGACGGACCCATCAACGTGACGATCTCGCCCTTATTCACGCTAAAGTTCACGCGGTGTAACAGCGGTTCAAGCGTCAGATTTTTAACTATCAGCATTAACGTAGACCTCGTCTGAAACGTCCCGCCAGGCGGGATAAACCTGCCGCGAGGCCAAAAGCGGCTGCCGTCAGCGCCAGTAACCACAGCGCGCGCCCCGCGAGAATGGCCGTGCTGCCGCCGCTGCTAAGCGCGACCGCCTCGGTGGTCAGCGTCGGGAATCGTCCCGCACCCAGCCACAGCGTGGGCAAATATTGCGCCATGCTGACGGAAAAGCCCGTGGCAAAAGCGGTAAGCAGAGGGCGGGTCAGCAACGGGCATTTGATCGTCCAAAATATTTTACTGCGCCGCATGCCAAGCGTTCTCGCGATTACTGTCGCGCGCGGATCCAGCCTGCGCCAGGCGGGTTGCAGCACCAGCAGCATCCACGGCAACACCCACAGCAGATGCCCCCACAGCACCGCGAAATAGGTTCCGTCGATGCCCATGAAGAGTGCGATACGGTACTGTCCCGCGACCAGCGGCAGAGCGGGGAGTGCCAGCGGAAGCCAGATCCAGCGCGATCCGCGTGACGGTCCCCACTCGAGCCAGAGTAGAATAATCGTCAGGGCGATCAGGCCAGAAAATAGGGCCAACGAGAGACTGGTGCTAAACGGCACAAAATCAAAACTGTCTCCGTCCGCCAGCAACACCAGCGCCGCTGCGCATAAAACACCGCAAAGCGGCAGTAGCCATCCCAGCGTTGTGCCGACAACGGGCGCGCCCAACGGCTGCCGAACGCCCGACGCGGCGGGAATCAGGCGGTGCCAGCGTCTCCAGATTATAAAACCGAGGGCGGCAAACAGCCCCAGCAGCAGAAGGAGCAGCAGGCACAATAATGTCCCTTTGATCTGCTGCTGGGCATCACCCTGACTCAACCACTGCCAGGCCAGCACTGCCAGCGTCGGCGGATTACCCGGCCCAAGGATAATCGCGACATCCACCACCGACAGCGACCAGGCGACCACCGCCAGCATTACCGCGCCGAGCGCTGGCGTGATGGCGGGCAGCACCAGCCAGAAAAGTCCTTGAATGCGCGAATAACCGAGCGTTCGCAGCACCACCCACTGTTGCGCCAGCGTCTTTTCGGGCAGCACCGCATACATCGCCCACAGTACAAATGCGCTCTCTTTCACCGCCAGCGTCAGCCCCAGGCCAATACCGAAGCGATCAAGCAGGGGAGAACAGGCGCTGCACCATTGATAAAACGCACCGCCTTCCGCAAACATCAGCAGCACGCTGGTGGCAAAGGCGACGTGCGGAACGGCCAGCAGCCACGGCAGTCGGGTATGCAAACGCCGCCAGCGCTCGCCGGGCCAAAGCGCCGCGACCACGCACAGGGCAATCAAAAGCGATCCTGCGGTGGCGATAAGCGTAGAAACCAGCGTGGCGATAAACGCCTGCGGCAGCTGCGGATCGCTAAACAGCGCCTGCCATCCGGCAAGTGAAAAAGCCGGTGTCACCAGCATTACTGCGGCAGGGATCAGCGGCGCATAAATGACGGCGATCGCTATCCCTACCAGCCAGCCTAGCGGGTGCCGTAACGACGCAACCATTCTTGCTCCAGCGCACTAACCCACGCCGCGTGCGGTTCCGGCAAGGTTTTCGGTAACCCGGCGGGGATAAATTGTTGCAGTTGGGCGGCCTGCTCGGAGGCGAGTTTTTGCGGGCTCAACACGCTCGGGTCGCCCCAGATTTTAGGGTCGGCTTTGCGAATTTGCGCCCCGGGCGACAGCAGGAAATTGGCGACAACTTTGGCACCCGCGCTGGCGCTGCTGTTTGCCGGGATCGTCACGAAATGCACATTGCCTATCATGCCGTCGCGAAAGCCAAAACTGTAGCTGTCGGCAGGCAGTTCGCCGCTGGCCACTTTTTGCTGCGCGTGGGCCGGATTAAAGGTGACAGACATATTCAGATTACCGCTGGCGAGCAGGGCATCCATTCGTGCAGGACTCGGTGGAAAATCTTTGCCGTCGCGCCACAGCAGCGGATGCAGTTTATCGAGATAATTCCACAGCGGAGCCGTCACGGCCTTAAACGTATGTGAATCCGGCGCGACGTGCAGCGCATCAGGATGTGCCGTAAGCGTCAGCAGGAGTTGTTCCAGCCACGCCGTGCCGGTGAAATCTGGCGGACGCGGATAAGTGATTTTGCCCGGATTGTTTTGCGCATAGTTGAGTAAGGCTTCGGGATCGGCAAGCGGAACCGGCAGACTCTGTTTGCGGGCAATAAACGTCAGCTGCGCGCCGCCCCACGGGGATTCTGCGCCGTCGGTGGGGATGGCAAAATCTTCGGTAACCGGTTTATCGGTATCGACATAGCGCCAGTTCGGCAGCGTTTGCGCCCAGCCCGTTTGCAGCAAGCCTGCCTCTTTCAGCGTGCGGAAATTCTCCCCGTTCACCCACAGTAAATCGACAGAACCGTTGGTTTTTCGCCCAGCGGCGGATTCCGTCTGGATGCGTTTGACCGCATCGGCGGCATCGGCAAGATGCACGATTTTGAGGGTGATTGCGTAATGGGTTTTCATCTCGCCGCTCACCCAATCGAGATAACGGTTGACGGCCTGATCGCCGCCCCAGGCGTTAAACCAGACGGTCTGGCCTTTGGCTTCGTTCTGCACGGTTTGCCAACGGGTATCAGCCATAGTGGGGGCTGCCAGCAGCAGTCCGGTCAGAAATACGCAGCAACGCACACGGCGCATAATGCCTCCCTGTTAATGAGAAGAATGGAAATAGCGAGAAAACAGCCAGCGTGAAACGAGCGGCAATAACCCTAAAAGTGTAAAGGCGAAAAGGATGCCCGGCGACAGAATATCGCGCAGCGACGTTAACTTGCCCAGTTCGCGTCCGGCATTCAGGAATATCACCGTGGCGGGTAGCATCGCCAGTTGGCTTATCCACCAGTAACGACGCACGCTAAGGCTTGTTAAACCGGCGAGCAAATTGACCAGGAAGAACGGAAAAAGGGGCATCACACGCAGGGCGAAAAGATAAAATGCACCGTTGCGATCCATCCCCTCATTGACCGTTTTTAGTTGATGGCTGAAGCGGTGCTGAACCCCATCGCGCAGAAGATAACGGCTGGTCAGCATCGCCAGCGTCGCGCCCAGCGTGGAGGCAAACGACACCAGCAGAATGCCCTGCCAAAACGGGAACAGCGTGCCCCCGAGCAGGGTGAGCAGCGCCGCACCCGGAATCGACAGGGCAGAGACCACCACGTAGGCGGCGAAATAGAGCACGGCACTGCGTGCGGGAGCCTGTTCAACATAGTCCTGTAGCGCGAGCTGATGCGTTTTGATCGATTCGAGCGAAAGAAAACCGGGGGGCAGCAGCGTCTGAATCATGAAAAATGCGCCCAACAGGGCGCATATCAACAGAATTTTTTGCAGTTTCACCGGCGATTACAGTTTGAACTTCGCCCAGACTGGCGCGTGATCGGACGGCTTTTCCATGCCGCGAATGTCGTAATCGATGCCGGTTTCGATGCAACGTTCTGCCAGCGGTGCGCTGGCCAGCAGCAGGTCGATGCGCAGGCCGCGGTTGTCATCAAAACCTTTTGAGCGGTAGTCAAACCACGAGAAGCGGTCCTGCGTATCCGGGTTTGCGGCACGGAACGTATCCACCAGGCCCCAGCTTTGCAGACGCTGCATCCACTCGCGTTCTTCCGGCAGGAATGAGCATTTACCGGTCCGCAGCCAGCGCTTGCGGCTGTCTTCGCCGATGCCGATATCCAGATCCGTTGGGCTGATATTCACGTCACCCATGATCAGCACCGGATTCTCTTTGTTCAGTTCCGTCGTCAGATAATCCTGCAGATCCTGGTAGAACTTGGCCTTAGCCGGGAATTTTGTCGGGTGGTCGCGGCTTTCGCCCTGCGGAAAATAACCATTGATGACGGTGATGTTCCCAAGCGGAGAGGGAATTTCCGCCATGATAATGCGGCGCTGCGCTTCACCGTCGTCACCGGGGAAGCCGCGACGTACGGAAACCGGCGTCTGTTTGGTCAGCAGCGCCACACCATAGTGGCCTTTCTGCCCGTGATAAAAGACGTTGTAGCCCAGTTTGGCGACGTCTTCGAGGGGGAACATGTCGTCGTGAACTTTTGTCTCCTGCAGGCCGATCACGTCTGGCTGATGTTGCTCAACGATGGCTTCCAGTTGGTGAGGGCGGGCGCGCAGGCCGTTGATATTAAAAGAGACAAATTTCATAGTCGCTGCCAGTGCAAGGTGAATAGTGCATGGATGTTAGCAGAATTTGCGTCGTCTGTTATCGGGTTCAACCAATAACTGCAACAGAAAATCCCGACGGTGCAATATTTGCACCATTTCGACGCACCTTGCCCTCAAACAGGGCGCAAACGGTCGGTAAATTTCGCGAGCGATCACAAATCCAGAATAATATTTGGCTCGTGAATAATATTTCTGTTTTTCCTGCGGCAAAGCGCCGCTTGCTGTAAAAATATTCACTTTTTATGCATTAATAGTGAATAGCGGTAATGCTTAACTTATTGATATTCCGTCCTCCCAACCCATTTATGCAATTTTATCGCTGGCTGGCACGAACTCTGCAATCTACATTCACAGTGCAAGCACTCAATTATTTAACATTTGAATAACTTTTAATTTACCGGATGAGGTCGCTATGTCTCTGTCAATTACGCGTGAAAATTTCGATGAATGGATGATGCCGGTTTACGCTCCGGCGGCTTTTATTCCGGTACGGGGTGAAGGCTCACGCCTGTGGGACCAGCAGGGTAAAGAGTATATCGACTTTGCCGGTGGGATTGCGGTGAATGCCCTCGGGCATGCGCATCCGGCGCTGCGTCAGGCGTTGAACGATCAGGCCGCGAAGTTCTGGCATACCGGCAACGGCTATACCAACGAACCTGCGCTGCGCCTGGCTAAAAAACTGATCGACGCGACCTTTGCCGAAAAAATCTTTTTCTGTAACTCCGGTGCCGAAGCCAACGAAGCGGCGCTCAAGCTGGCACGTAAATACGCTCACGATCATTTTGGCGCGCAAAAAAGCGGAATTGTGGCGTTCAAAAACGCCTTCCACGGGCGCACCCTGTTTACCGTGAGCGCGGGCGGTCAGCCGGCCTATTCACAGGATTTTGCTCCGCTGCCGCCGGACATTCGTCACGCCATTTATAACGATCTGGCCTCTGCAGCTGAGCTGATAAATGACAATACCTGCGCGGTGATCGTCGAGCCGATGCAGGGTGAGGGCGGCGTGGTGCCTGCCGATAAAGCGTTCCTGCAAGGGTTGCGCGAACTGTGCGATCGCCACAATGCGCTGCTGATTTTTGATGAAGTCCAGACCGGTGTCGGTCGTACCGGCGAGCTGTATGCGTATATGCACTACGGCGTGACGCCGGATGTGCTGTCGACAGCCAAAGCACTTGGTGGTGGATTCCCGATTGGGGCAATGTTGACGACCAACAAATGTGCCAGCGTGATGGTCGTGGGCACGCACGGCACGACGTACGGCGGTAACCCGCTGGCGTCGGCGGTGGCTGGACAGGTGCTGGATATCATCAATACGCCAGAGGTGTTAAAGGGCGTGAAGCAGCGCCACGACTGGTTTGTGGAGCGTCTAAACGCCATTAACAGTAAAACCGGTATGTTCAAAGAAATTCGTGGTCTGGGGCTGCTGATCGGCTGCGAACTGACGGCTGAATTTGCCGGAAAAGCTAAACTTATTTCACAGGAAGCCGCAAAAGCGGGCGTGATGGTGCTCATCGCAGGAGCTAACGTGGTGCGTTTTGCACCGGCGTTAATCGTCAGCGAAGAAGAGGTCGCCACCGGTTTAGACCGTTTTGCACTGGCCTGTGAACAGGTGAAATCCGGGGTGTCATCATGATGGTTATCCGTCCCGTTGAGCGCGGCGATCTCGCCGGACTCATGCAGCTTGCCGGTAAGACGGGAGGCGGGTTGACCTCGCTTCCTGCCGATGAAAAAACGCTGTCGTCTCGTATCGACCGCGCCCTGCAAACCTGGCAAGGGACGCTGCCAAAAAGTGAACAAGGCTACGTCTTTGTTCTGGAAGAGTCTGATACCGGGACCGTGGTCGGGATCTGCGCTATCGAGGTGGCGGTAGGTCTTAATGACCCGTGGTACAACTACCGCGTCGGCACGCTGGTTCACGCATCGAAAGAGCTGAATGTTTATAACGCGCTGCCGACGCTTTTCCTCAGCAACGATCACACCGGCAGCAGCGAACTCTGCACTTTATTTCTTGACCCCGACTGGCGCAAAGAGGGCAACGGCTATCTGCTCTCGAAATCCCGCTTTATGTTCATGGCCGCGTTTCGCGATCGCTTTAACGAAAAAGTGGTGGCGGAAATGCGCGGCGTTATTGATGAAACGGGCTACTCCCCGTTCTGGGAAAGCCTGGGCGAACGCTTCTTCTCGATGGAATTTAGCCGAGCCGACTATTTGTGCGGAACAGGGCAGAAAGCGTTTATCGCCGAATTAATGCCGAAACATCCGATCTACACCGACTTTTTAAGTCCAGAAGCGCAGGCGGTAATTGGCCAGGTCCATCCGCAGACCGCGCCCGCTCGCGCGGTGCTGGAGAAAGAAGGTTTTCGCTACCATAACTATGTCGATATTTTTGACGGTGGCCCGACGCTGGAATGCGACGTCGACCGCGTGCGTGCCATCCGTAAAAGCCGTCTGGTGACGGTGGCAGAAGGCCAGCCCGCCCCCGGTGAATGGCCCGCTTGTCTGGTGGCGAACGAGCAGTACGATCAGTTTCGCGCGATGCTGATCCATACCAACCCGAAATGTGAACGTCTGGTGCTGACCGCAGCCCAGTTGGACGCCCTGAAATGTAACGCAGGCGATACCGTTCGTCTGGTGCGACTTTGCCCCGAGGAGAAAACAGCATGAGTTTATGGATCAATGGCGACTGGGTCACGGGCGAAGGTGAACGACGCGTGAAGACCAATCCGGTTGGCAACGAGGGGCTCTGGCAGGGGTTTGATGCGAGTCCGGCTCAGGTAGCACAGGCGTCTCAGGCGGCCAGAAAAGCTTTTCCGGCATGGGCAAAACTGCCATTTACGGCGCGTCAGGCGATCGTCGAAAAATTCGCGACGCTGCTGGAAGCGAATAAGGCAGAGCTGACCAGCATTATTGCCCGCGAAACCGGCAAGCCGCGCTGGGAGGCGACGACCGAAATCACGGCGATGATCAATAAAATCGCTATTTCGGTTAAGGCCTATCACACCCGCACCGGCGAACAGCATACCGATATGGCCGACGGCGCCGCAACGCTTCGCCATCGTCCGCACGGCGTGCTGGCGGTCTTCGGCCCGTACAATTTCCCGGGGCATCTGCCCAACGGCCATATTGTGCCCGCGCTGCTGGCAGGGAATACGGTTATTTTTAAGCCGAGCGAACTGACGCCGTGGAGCGGTGAAGCGGTTGTGAAACTCTGGGAACAGGCTGGCCTTCCTCCGGGCGTGCTCAATCTGGTTCAGGGTGGACGTGAAACCGGCCAGGCGCTGAGCGCGTTAGGCGATCTCGACGGCTTGCTGTTCACAGGCAGCGCAGGAACCGGATATCAGCTGCATCGCCAGCTGGCAGGCCAGCCGGAGAAAATTCTGGCGCTGGAAATGGGCGGCAATAATCCCCTGATTGTTGAAGATCCTGATGATATTGACGCCGCTGTGCATCTGGCTATTCAGTCGGCGTTTGTCACCGCCGGACAGCGCTGCACGTGCGCCCGTCGTCTGCTGGTGAAAAACGGCGCGCAGGGCGATGCTTTCCTGGCGCGTCTCATTGAGGTGACCGCGCGTCTGGTGCCTGGCGCATGGGACGCCGAGCCGCAGCCGTTTATCGGCGGGCTGATTTCCGAACAGGCTGCCAATAACGTCATTCAGGCCTGGCGCGAACACGTGGCGCGTGGCGCGAAAACGCTGCTGGAACCCACGCTGATGCAACCAGGAACATCCCTGTTAACGCCGGGCATCATTGATATGTCGGATGCACGGGATGTACCGGATGAAGAGGTCTTTGGCCCGCTGCTGTGTGTCTGGCGTTACGATGATTTCGACAGCGCAATCGCGATGGCAAACAACACGCGCTATGGCCTGTCGAGCGGCCTGATTTCACCCGATCGCGAGAAGTTTGATCAACTGCTGATTGAAGCACGCGCGGGGATTGTGAACTGGAACAAACCGTTGACCGGAGCCGCGAGCACCGCGCCATTTGGTGGTGTGGGCGCATCCGGTAATCATCGCGCCAGCGCGTGGTATGCCGCCGATTACTGTGCGTGGCCGATGGCCAGCCTGGAAACACCCGCTCTGACGCTGCCGGAAACGCTCAACCCAGGACTCGATTTTACCCAGGGGAATCGTCATGAAAGCGCGTGAAGTCAACTTTGACGGGCTGGTGGGGCTGACCCACCATTACGCCGGATTGTCGTTTGGCAACGAAGCCTCGACGAAACACCGATTCCAGGTCTCGAATCCAAAGCTGGCGGCCAAGCAGGGGCTGCAAAAAATGAAAGCGCTGGCGGACGCGGGTTTTGTGCAGGCGGTGATCCCGCCGCAGGAACGCCCAAACGTCGAGGTGCTGCGCCAGCTCGGTTTTAGCGGCAGCGATGAGCAGGTCGTCGAAAAAGCCGGAACGCAAGCGCCGCACCTGCTCTCGGCGGCCAGTTCAGCATCGTCAATGTGGGTGGCTAATGCAGCCACCGTTGCGCCATCGGCAGATACGCTGGACGGAAAAGTGCATCTGACCGTGGCGAACCTCAACAATAAATTCCATCGCGCGACTGAAGCGGTCACCACCGAGCGGGTGCTGCGCGCCATCTTCAAGGATGATGCGCGGTTTAGCGTGCACGAAGCGCTGCCCCAGGTGGCGATGTTTGGTGATGAAGGGGCAGCCAACCATAACCGTCTGGGCGGGGACTACGGCGAACCTTCCACGCAGCTTTTTATTTATGGCCGCGATGATAATGGACACGTCGCGCCGTCCCGTTATCCGGCGCGCCAGACCCTGGCCGCGAGCCAGGCCGTTGCGCGTCTGAATCAGGTCAACCCGGGGCAGGTGGTGTTTGCGCAGCAAAATCCACAGGTTATCGATCGGGGCGTGTTTCATAACGACGTGATTGCGGTTTCAAATCGTCAGGTGTTGTTTTGCCACGAGCAGGCGTTTGCCCAGCAGGAGAAATTACTGGCTACCCTGGCCGAGCGCGTGCCGGGCTTTACGCCAATTCAGGTGCCGACAAGTGCCGTCAGCGTGCAGGACGCGGTGGAAACCTATCTGTTTAACAGCCAGCTGCTGAGCCGTGAGGATGGCAGTATGCTGCTGGTTCTCCCGCAGGAGTCGCAAAATCATCAGGGCGTATGGCGCTATCTCAGCGAGCTGGTCAAGGGCGATAATCCCATCAGCGGGCTTAACGTGTTCGATCTGCGCGAAAGTATGGCGAACGGCGGAGGCCCCGCATGTTTACGCCTGCGGGTGGTGCTGACGCCGGACGAAATCCGCGCCGTCAATCCGGCGGTACTGATGAACGATACCTTATTCAATACGCTCAACGACTGGGTCGATCGTTATTATCGCGATCGCTTAACGCAGGCGGATTTGGTCGATCCGCATCTGCTGCGCGAAGGGCGTGAGGCGCTGGATGCCTTAACGACGATCCTGCACCTCGGATCGGTTTACCCGTTCCAGCGCTGAGGAGAGATTATGCAGAATTTACTGGCGCTGACGCTGGCGGATGAAACGCCTGCTGCGCGGCAAGGTGCGGGGCCGACGTTTCACTGGATATGGTCCGGGCGCGGGTTACTTGAACTGATCCCTTTTGACGCCTGTGAGCGGTCTTTAGTGCTTTCAGCCGGGATTCACGGCAATGAAACCGCACCGGTTGAGATTGTCGATTTACTGCTGCGAGCACTTTTTAACGGTGACATTTCTTTGCGCTGCCGCGTGCTGGTGGTGCTGGGGAATCCCCCGGCGCTGGCGCAAAACAAGCGCTATCTGGAAAGTGATATCAACCGGATGTTTGGTGGACGCGGGGCGCAGTTTCCGCCTGGTGATGAGCCTGCGCGGGCACTTCAGCTTGAAAACAGCGTGCGCGAGTTTTTTGCCACGGCGGGTCCTGATCGCTGGCATCTCGATCTGCATACCGCCATTCGTGCGTCTTATCACGTGCGTTTCGGCGTTATGCCGCAGCGCAACCAGCCCTGGGATGAGTCTTTCCTTGGCTGGCTGGGGGATGCGGGTCTTGAGGCGCTGGTCTTCCATCAGTCACCTGGCGGGACATTTACCCATTTTACCTGCGAGAATTTTGGTGCGCTGGCCTGTACGCTGGAGCTGGGAAAAGCGCTGCCGTTCGGGCAGAACGATCTTTCACGCTTTGCGCCAACGCATCTGGCGCTGCGTGCCCTGCTATCCGGAAACGAGCCTGAACATCATTCAGGAACCGTCGAGCGCTATCGGGTCGTGCAGCAGATCACCCGCCGCAGCGAGGCCTTCCAGCTACACATGGCGGCGCATACGTTGAACTTCACCCCTTTTCGGCATGGCGTCGTATTAGCGCAAGACGGTGACGAGCGCTACGAAGTGCAGAAAACGACGGAATACGTGTTATTCCCTAACCCCTCGGTAGCCTTCGGCCTGCGGGCTGGGTTGATGCTCGAGAAATTATCGTAAAAAAGCGGAAACAAAGAGAGGCTACAGCCTGTGCCAGAATATAGACGGGGTACGATAATAGCGAAGTGACATAGCTGATGAGCTGTAGATTACGTGTTCAGAACGGGCCGCAACGCACAACGTTGCGGCCAGGACGTACACATCAAATGACGGATGATGCGTCAATTAGCGTGCGTTAAGATAGCCTGTGATAAGTAGACTATATGCCCATGCAAATAAATCGTGGTCACGGTTCTCGCTCCAGCCCGAGAGCATGCCAAGATTAACCTGTTGCGCATAATCCAGCAGCTGTGATTGATTAGCGGTCGTAAAGGTTTGCCCCTGAACATCATTATCGCCGAACATTGGCGTCGCACCCATTCGGCGCCATGCTTGTTCTATTGTCAGCTGCGGCCAGGTCTGTACGACCTGGCTATTCAGTGCATCAAGGGCATATTTTACTCCAGTGAACATATCCGCTGGTGCGCCCTGACCGAAGTCCATCGTCATGCCATTGACCATTGAGGGTAAGATGCCTTCGTTGGTAAGCATATTAATAAAATCCAGACCGTAGGAGCTTAACCCCTGACTTGCCGGGTCCGTCTGCCCATCCACCGGGAGGGTATAGGAAACCTGCAACGCGGGGTTTGCGCGCATAATTGCCTCAATCACCACAACATGTCGGGATAAAGCTGCAGTCTGAGCGAGTGCTGAACCTTCAAAATCGAAGTCAATATGCTTTAACGCGTAATTATCAATGATTTGTTGATACCAGCTGATAAGTGTTCCGATATCTTCAACAGATTGCTCAAGAATAACACCGGCAGCACCGCCAAATGAGATTGCAACATCACCGCCATTCGCCCTGAGCGTACTGATATCATCCAGTGCAATGCTACTCGTCCTTGCATCATATTGTGGTTCACTTTGACCGCCCCATGAAGGCATCAAAGAACCATCAACGCTATTTTTCCCCGTCACGATAAAGGCTAGCGTATAATTTTTTATACCCGATGCGTCATAACAGGCCCCTGTTGTTAATTGAGGCCACGCCATATAGTCAATATAAGGGGCAACAGAGAAACTATATTCTCCGGCATCAGGGACGGGATCTTGAGTCGTGAATGAAACGGTTGCGGAGGCGTCTGATTGGTTACCCGCGATATCAACAGATTTTACACTGGCGGTGAATTGTGTGCTTTCCGTTAATCCGGTAATGGTTCCGCTGGTGGTGTCAACCGAGATTTTCTGCGGATTTTTTCCATCAGAGTATTCGATTAAATAACCCACCACTAAGGTATCATCCGTTGATGCTGCCCACGTTAGTGAGGCGTTTTTCGCGCCGGTGTTAATCACGGTGACGTTCTGTGGAATTGAAGGCGCTTGCGAGTCTGCAGGAACATCTGCGGAAGCGCCGTTGATAATAAAGTGAGAGGGGAGTGGGCCTAAAGGGTCACCGCCGTTGATGCCTATCGTAAAGCTCACGCTTCCCTGGTTCGCTGGAATTGTGTTTTGATCCGTCAGTGTTCCGGAAATGGTGTTACCATCTTGTGTATATATAAAGTTGCGATTCTGACTGGGTTGCTGGTTATCAGCCAGAACAAAACTAATTTCTGGATCAATAATGTCGGCTGTGGTCATGTTATAAAGCGTAATAATGCAGTTGTCATAGTACGGGGTTGGCGTTTCGCCTGACTCCCATGTTGCATAAGCAATGACGGCTTGAGCTGAATTTTTCATAATCTAGTCCTTATTTATTAGAGAATTAGTTTCTTGCGTAAAATATTGATCCATTTTGCATTTCCCAACAGGAATAAAAATTTGTGTTGAGAGCTTTATCTTGCCTCCGATTTCAGGCGTGGATTTGTCATTTTTTACAATACACGTTTCATTTTTGGAAACGATCTAAATAACACTATAAATATAAGGGGTAAGGGTTGGGGAGGATGCTTTTTGAACATGCAGGGGAATGACTGTAAGGTAAATTATATTCAACTGTTCATCTTTTTATTATTGGTGAATGTTTATTTTGATGGCGTTAATGGTTTTAATGGTTTTAATGGTTTTAATGGTTTTAATGGTGTTTTATGTATCGGAGGCATTTCCCGAAAGGTGACAGGCAATGGTACTCTTTGAAAATATTTATTTTTTACAAAATAAGTATTTGCATGAAATGACGGTTTGGCTACACTAGCGGTAGCTTTTAAAGCCATTAACTCTATGATGCTTACAGATTTTTTAACCGATAATGCTCAGGTTGATTACTTTGATAATAAAAAGTGAATCGGGTGAATGGTTTTTTAATGAGGGCGCGGTTATTGTTACATCTGAAATAATAATCGGCGCAATGATATTGCATTTTTATGAGGCTTGGCATGGGTATATTTTTGTCGAAAAAAATGCGTTACTTTATGGTTATCATGGAAACAAAAAATTTTGGACGTGCGGCTGAGGCATTGTGCATAACAAAATCCCCGCTTAGCAAGGTGTTGTCAGAGCTTGAGTATTCATTAGGCGGGAAGTTATTTATCAGAAAATATAATGGATTAGATCCTACCGCGCTTGCCTGGGACTGCTACAATCGTTGTTTGCCAGCGTATCAAAGATTAATGGCTTTTGAAGAGGAGTTCACAAAATTAGCGCAGGATTCGTACACCTCCATTCATTTCGATATGTCAGTGCCTTATAGTTTTTTCCATTATATGCAAAGGATTGTTCACTCAGAAAACCTCAAGTTTCAAATAAAAAGGGAGGTGGTTACTTCTGAGGATCTGCTCTCAATTAATTGCAAGCACAACGCTGCGATAATCTCCTTTCGGCAACTCGAGACTGAAAATAGATCTCTCTGTGATTCCTGGCATGGATGCCACCACGTTATTCTGCATAGAACATCTAATGATAATTGTTATAACAACAAATTCTTTGTCTGGAAAGATCAGTATACGCATTATCATAAGTCAAGAATTAAAGAGATCTTAAGCTTTACGGACATTGAACCGGATTTTATTGAACATAATCATGATTTATTTTCTTTGTTGTCTTTTATTCGGGAAGGCAAAGGAATGATACTTTCAACTGAAAAGTTAGCTAATTTTGTACGACTAGAGGGCATTGATATTGAGGTGATTGGCCGTTCATATATACGCTGCTTTACCTATCATAATAATAACAATATCAAGTCAACTACGTTGCCTTCATTTAAGGCGTTGTTAAATCAATTTATTTAGACGTCCATCGCAATGTACTTACGTTATGAGTGTCCTGAAGAGGGTCTTCTTCTCTTCGTGTATCGAAATCTATGGGGATGCCAGAAAATCATCGTTGCCCACACTGTTTGCGTAAATCTCCCTCTCACTAACACTATTTACAGATTATTCCTGGTTAATCGCTTTATTATTAATCTGAAGCTCGGTATACTCCTCCATAATCTCTTTAAAGTCAGCTATTTGCCTATTTTTGTTTCAACTCTCCACGCTTTATCCTTAATTCCTCCACATTTGGCTATAATTTGTTTTTTACACTTTCATTGTTTTACCGTTGCTCTGATTTATTGACGATAAACCCCGTAAAGTTAATCTCGTCAACACGGCATAGCGCCGAAGAATAACTGAAAGTAAGGACAAAAAATTATGCGTAAATTAACTGCACTGTTTGTTGCTTCTACCCTGGCTCTGGGCGCTACCAGCATGGCGTTCGCCGCAGACACCGCGACGACAACCGCCGCACCCGCTGATAGCAAGATGATGCACCATAAAGGCAAGCCGGGTATGCATCACGACATGATGTTTAAAGATCTGAACCTGACGGATGCGCAGAAACAGCAGGTCCGCGAGATCATGAAAAGCCAGCGCGATCAGATGAAACGTCCTCCGCTGGAAGAGCGCCGCGCAATGCACGATATCATTGCGAGCAATACGTTTGACAAAGCAAAAGCGGAAGCGCAAATCGACAAGATGGCTGAGCAGCACAAAGCCGGCATGTTGGCCCGTATGGAAACGCAGAATAAGATTTACAACATTCTGACCCCGGAACAGAAAAAACAATTCAATGCCAATTTTGAGAAGCGTCTGACAGAACGTCCTGCGCCAGAAGGTAAAATGGCTCCGCCAGCTGAATAATCAGCTCAACACATATAAGACCGCCGGAATCCTGTTCACAAAAGCGTAATCGCGGTGGACAGGTCCGGCGGTTTTTTCTTTCTCACCCTCTTGTCACGCGCCACCAGCACGGTATGCTCCTGTAAACGGTTTGGATAATGTTTAAGAGAGTCATGGCGTTAGTGTTTTTTTTAGCGCCACACTAAGGCCTCCTTGCATTGCTGCCGATAATGCATCTGTAATGACCCAACGATAACAATCAAGATAGCGACATTCACGCAGTGTCGCCCTGGTGCGAGTTGCGCCTTTCAGGAGTGGTGATGGATTTTTTTGATATCCGTAAAATGCCGGTTAATCTCTGGCGAAACGGGGCTGGCGAGACGCGCGAGATTTGCTGTTTTCCATCTGCGACGCGTGATTTTCACTGGCGTGCCAGTATTGCTTCTATCGCCAGCAACGGCGAATTCTCTCTTTTTCCAGGTGTCGATCGGGTTATCACACTTCTTGAAGGTGGCGAAGTGACGCTGGATGCGGGGCATGCGTTCTGCCATACCCTGAAACGGCACCAGCCGTTTAGCTTTGCGGGTGACCATCCGGTGAAGGCGAATCTCACCGAAGGGCGGATGTCAATGGATTTCAATATCATGACGAAGCGCGACTGTTGCCGGGCAAAAGTGCGCGTCGCCGATCGCACCTTTACGACGTTTGCCTCACGCGGGGGCGTGGCGTTTGTGCTGAGTGGCGCGTGGCAGTTAGGGGACAAACTCCTGACAGCCGATCAGGGCGCGAGCTGGCAGGACGGAACGCACACGCTACGTTTACTGGAATCTGAAGGGACGCTGTTGTTTAGCGAAATTACCTGGCTTCCGGGACACTGAGTTCAATGATTTCATACCCACCGGCGAGCAGCGGTTTGCACAGGATTTTATAACCATCGTGATCAAACCCGGCTGGGGCGCGCAGGAGTGCCGTCGCATCATCTAATGTGTCGACGGCACCCAGCCAGAACCAGTTATGAATGATGTGATAATGCGTCATATCATCGCGGGTTTCTTTCAGCGCAATGGCGCCTTGCCATGGCCAGCAGGTGACGCTCAGCGCCGCCAGACCTTCCCTTAATCTCGCATCGTGTTGTTCAATACTTTCTTTACCGCAGCATGCACCTGCACATCGCTTAAGCGCAAAGCGGAAACAGGCTCGCCCGCGAGTGAGTGATTCCAGCCCCAGCACGCCATAGCAAAGTTGCTGCGCATCGGCGAGCGTTTGCAGCGCTTGCAATGCAGCACGGCGATTGGCAAACAGGCCATGCAGGCCCGGTGCGTGGGAGAAATCCACGTCTCGGGCATAAACCACCTGCGGTTTCCCACCGGTGATTTGCAGTGAGCACAGCTGGCGATTGCGACGCAAGCGTTTATTGAACAGCGGCTGCTGCTCTTTGATCAGACGCGCTTCAAGCAGTAATGCACCCAACTCGCCCGCAGTTTGCATCCAGGTAATTCGCCGCGACTGGCGCAGCATCGCGGCCTCGTCAGGCGTACGCAGATGCGATAACACCCGACTGCGGATATTTATACTTTTGCCGATATAGAGCGGCATGGCGTCGCTCTCGCCATGAAAGAAATAGACGCCGGGCTGTTTTGGAAGCGCCTCAAGCCAGGGGCGAAGATGTTCTGGGTATTCGTAGATGGCCGCCGCTTCAAACTCAAGTCGCGGGGCAGATTGACGCCTGCTCACAAAAAACTCCGTATACTGTTCAGCTATACAGTGTAGCAGGTTGCGAGTGGTTAAAAAAGAGGCGGCAATGGCCGCCTCTTAATGGTGTTTAACGTTTCCAGAAGTCGTCGAAGACCGTAATCGGTGGGCGACGCTTATGCTCGGTTTTCAGATACCAGCCCTCGATCGTACGGGCGATGGTCTCATCCAACGTTTTCCCTTCCAGATAATCATCGATATTTTCATACGTGACGCCAAGCGCGGCTTCATCCGGTAGAGAAGGGCGGTCGTCCTCCAGATCGGCGGTAGGGGCTTTCAGGTAAAGGTGTTCCGGGCAGCCAAGCGCGGCCAGTAACTGTTTTCCCTGGCGCTTGTTGAGGCGGAAAAGCGGGTTAATGTCGGTACCGCCGTCACCATATTTGGTGAAAAAGCCCGTTACGGCTTCCGCTGCGTGATCGGTGCCTACCACTACGCCTTTGGTCATCCCGGCGATGCTGTATTGCGCTTTCATTCGCTCACGCGCTTTTTCATTGCCGCGCACGAAATCGCTGAGTTCAAGGCCCGCTTCGCGTAGCGCTTGCTCGCTGGCAAGCACGGAACCTTTGATGTTCACGGTTAGCACGCGATCCGGCTGAATAAAAGCGATGGCGTCCTGACAATCCTGCTCGTCGGCCTGGACACCGTAAGGCAGTCGCACCGCGATAAACTGCAGCGACGCATCACCTGTTTCCTGGCGCAATTCCGAAATAGCCTGCTGGCAAAGTTTACCGGCAAGCGTAGAGTCCTGACCGCCGCTGATGCCTAACACCAGCGTTTTCAGAAACGAGTTTGTTTTCAAATAGGCTTTCAAAAAATCGATGCTGCGACGAATTTCCGCATCGGCATCAATGGCAGGCTTGACGCCAAGCGCCTGAATAATTTCTTGTTGCAGAGCCATTACGCCCTCCATTAGCAAAAAAGCACACTGTGTGATGTGTCAAAATTAACCCTTTGGGCGGAAAACGACAAGGATCACAGTTTCGAGAGGGGCAAATTAAGACGATTTTGTCGCTTATCGTTGTTTTATTAGAATTTTCCGAAAAACACTCTGCTTCGCTCGTAAAGTTGATGAATAGACATTTTTATCCCATGCTTAGATAACACGCTGATTAACAAGCGCTGATAAACAAGAGGACGGAAGAATATGAACAAGAACGTAGCGGGAATTTTAGGTGCAGCGGCGGTATTGACTATGCTGGCAGGTTGTACAGCTTATGATCGTACATCCGATCAATTTACACAGCCGGTCGTTAAAGATGTGAAAAAAGGCATGAGCCGCGCGCAGGTGATGCAGGTAGCGGGTAAACCTTCTTCAGAAGTGACCATGATTCATGCGCGTGGGACTTGCCAGACTTACATTCTGGGTCAACGTGACGGTAAAGCAGAAACCTATTTTGTCGCGTTGGATGATACTGGACACGTGATCAACTCGGGTTATCAGACCTGTGCTGAGTATGATACCGATCCACAGGCACCGAAAGCAAAATAACGTTTTAGCCTGAGCATCTGAACAAACCGGCCAACTGGCCGGTTTTTTTATGCATTGACGAATCTTATTTATTTGCGCGAATTATTTACATAAACTGTGAGGGCAGTCAAAACGACAGGTCAAGGAGAGACAATTTTGATTAACCGCGAATTATCACCTCACCCCGCCTTGCCGTATACTCGATTTCAATGACAAACAAGTGTAACGCCCGCAGGTGTCAATCTGGTGATAGTGGGTGGTCATACAAGAGGGAAGTGGCTATGGAAAAGAAACATATCTATCTGTTTTGCTCTGCGGGCATGTCAACGTCGTTACTGGTGTCAAAAATGCGCGCGCAAGCTGAAAAGTACGATGTTCCTGTGGTGATTGAAGCGTTTCCTGAAACGCTGGCAGGTGAAAAAGGCCCGGCTGCGGATGTCATCCTACTGGGACCACAAATTGCCTATATGCTGCCAGAAATTCAGCGTTTATTGCCGAATAAACCTGTTGAAGTGATCGATTCTGCGCTGTACGGCAAAATCGATGGTCTGGGTGTTCTTAAAGCTGCAGTTGCATCCATTAAAAAAGCTGCCGCTAATTAAAATATTTTATTTTCCCGTCAAAGAGTTATTTCACACACTTACGCCGCAATAATTTATTGCGGCTTTTAAGGGCAATTCTATGAGTAATTTTATTGGCTCTCTTGAAAAGGTACTTCTTCCTTTTGCTGTAAGAATAGGGAAGCAGCCTCATATTAATGCGATTAAAAATGGTTTTATTAAATTAATGCCGCTGACCCTGGCTGGGGCCATGTTCGTTTTAATCAATAACGTCTTTTTAAGTTTTGGTGAAGGTTCGTTTTTCTATTCTATGGGCATTCGTCTGGATGCCTCTACCATTGAAACGCTGAACGGTTTTAAAGCTATTGGTGGTAACGTATATAACGGTACGTTAGGCATTATGTCGCTGATGGCACCATTTTTCATTGGTTCAGCATTAGCAGAGGAACGCAAAGTTGACCCGATGGCGGCGGGTCTGTTAGCCGTGGCGGCTTTTATGACCGTGACGCCATACAGTGTCGGTGAAGCTTATGCTGTCGGTGCAAACTGGCTGGGGGGTCAGAATATTATTTCCGGGATGATCATTGGCCTGATCGTTGCGGAGATGTTTACCTTTGTTATTCGTCGCAATTGGGTCATTACTTTGCCTGATAGCGTGCCTGCGTCAGTATCACGCTCTTTCTCAGCCTTAATTCCCGGTTTTTTGATCTTATCCGTATTCGGTATTATCTCCTGGCTATTAGCCAACCACGGAAATAACTTCCACCAGATCATCATGGATTCTGTCTCCAGACCGCTGGCGTCGATGGGCAGTGTGGTGGGGTGGGCCTATGTCATCTTTAACTCACTGTTGTGGTTCTTCGGCGTACACGGCTCGCTGGCACTCACCGCGCTGGACAACGGCATCATGACCCCGTGGGCGCTGGAGAATATCGCCCTCTATAACCAGTATGGTTCTGTTGAAGCTGCAATTGCCGCAGGGAAAGAGTTCCACTTCTGGGCTAAACCGATGCTGGATTCCTATATTCTGCTGGGTGGCTCCGGGGCAACGCTGGGACTGATTATCGCCATCTTTATCGGTTCACGCCGCGCGGATCATCGTCAGGTTGCGAAGCTGGCGCTGCCATCAGGCATCTTCCAGATTAACGAGCCGATACTGTTTGGTTTACCGATTATTATGAACCCGGTGATGTTTATTCCTTTCGTGCTGGTTCAGCCGATTTTGGCCGCCATTACCCTGGCTGCCTACTCGATGGGGATAATCCCACCCGTGACCAACCTCGCGCCGTGGACAATGCCAACCGGTCTTGGCGCCTTCTTCAACAGTAACGGCAGTGTTGCCGCACTCTGTGTGGCCTTGTTCAACCTGGGTGTTTCAACGCTGGTCTACCTGCCGTTCGTGGCGGTATCTAATAAGGCTCAGGCGGTGATTGATGAGCAGGAAAGTGAAGAAGATATTGCTAACGCACTGAAATTCTAAGATTGTCAGGCCGCGGGGCAACCCGCGGCGGTAAAAGGAGATGAAGATGTTTGATTTGGATACTATCGTGGCAGAAGAAGCCGCCGAAAACGACCTCGAAGAAGTGGTGATGGGTCTTATCATCAATTCTGGACAAGCACGTAGCCTGGCATACGCTGCGCTGAAGCAGGCGAAACAGGGCGATTTCGAGGCCGCGAAAACCATGATGGCGCAGTCGCGTACCGCGCTTAACGAAGCGCATCTGGTGCAAACAAAGCTGATTGAAAGCGACCAGGGCGAAGGTAAAATGAAAGTCAGTCTGGTGTTAGTTCACGCCCAGGATCATCTGATGACGTCAATGCTGGCACGCGAACTTGTCGCAGAGTTGATCGAGCTTCACGAGAAGATGAAATAAGTCAGGCCGCAGGAGGTAAACACGATGGAAATTAAAACCGCACTTGAGCAGCAGTTGTTTAATGGCAAGAATTTTCACGTGGTTATCTACAATAAAACGGAAAGCGTCAGCGGCCTGCACCAGCATGATTACTACGAATTCACCATTGTTCTGACCGGTCGTTACTATCAGGAAATCAACGGCAAGCGGGTGCTGCTGGAGCGTGGTGACTTTGTTTTCCTGCCGATGGGATCGTATCACCAGAGTTTTTATGAATTTGGTGCCACGCGTATTCTCAATGTTGGCGTAAGCCGACGCTTCTTCGAAAAACATTATTTACCGCTGGTGCCATTCTGCTTTGTTGCCTCGCAGGTTTATCGCGTCAAAAATGAATTCCTGACGTGGATTGAAACGGTAATTGCATCATTGAATTTCCGTGACAATGAATTTGACGAATTTATCGAGACGGTCACCTTTTATGTGATGAACCGATTGCGCCATCATCGTGATGAACAGCAGATTGCCGATGACATTCCGCAATGGCTCCGTGGTACCGTTGAATTAATGCATGACAAAATGCAGTTTGGCGATAACGCGCTGGAAAATATGATCGCCCTGTCGGGTAAATCGCAAGAGTATCTTACCCGCGCCACGCAGCGTTATTATCAAAAAACGCCGGTGCAAATTATTAACGGCATTCGCATTAATTTTGCCAAAAAACAGCTCGAAATCACCAACTATTCTATCACCGATATCGCATATGAGTCGGGATATAGCAGTCCGAGTCTGTTTATTAAAACCTTTAAAAAATTCACCTCTTTTACACCAAGTAGTTATCGTAAAAGTTTAACGGTCATCAATTAAATTTGGGCGGTGTGAATCGCCATCAATATTGACGTAATTGCTTGCCCATATTATAGCGGGAATGACACGCTATACTTTGCAGGCAGTTATCCTGATTACGCTAAGGGAGATATTATGCAACAGAAATTAAAAGTCGTGACTATCGGCGGCGGCAGCAGTTATACCCCAGAATTGCTCGAAGGTTTTCTGAAACGTTATCACGAGTTGCCTGTGAGCGAATTATGGCTGGTGGATGTTGAAGAAGGGCAGGAGAAACTCGATATTATTTTCGACCTGTGCCAGCGCATGGTGAAAAAAGCCGGCGTTCCGTTAACCATTCATAAAACGCTCGATCGTCGTCTGGCGTTAAAAGATGCTGATTTTGTCACAACACAGCTGCGCGTTGGCCAACTAAAAGCGCGTGAACTCGACGAGCGTATCCCGTTGAGCCACGGTTACTTAGGTCAGGAAACGAATGGAGCTGGAGGGCTTTTTAAAGGCCTGCGCACCATTCCGGTGATTTTTGACATTATTAAAGATGTGGAAGAGATTTGCCCGCAGGCGTGGGTTATTAACTTCACCAACCCGGCCGGGATGGTGACGGAAGCGGTGTATCGCCATACCGGTTTTAAACGTTTTATCGGCGTGTGCAACATTCCAATCGGCATGAAAATGTTTATTCGTGACGTGCTGGTGCTGTCTGACAGTGACGATCTTTCCATTGAACTTTTTGGTCTCAACCACATGGTCTTTATCAAAGACGTGTTGGTCAACGGCGAATCGCGCTTCGCTGAGCTGCTGGACGGCGTTGCGTCGGGACGTCTGACGGCCGGTTCAGTGAAAAATATCTTCGATCTGCCGTTCAGTGAAGGGCTGATTCGTTCCCTGAATCTGCTGCCGTGCTCTTACTTGCTCTATTACTTTAAGCAGAAAGAGATGCTGGCGATTGAAATGGGCGAGTACTACAAAGGCGGCGCACGTGCGCAGGTGGTGCAGAAAGTCGAGAAACAGCTGTTTGATTTGTATAAAGATCCAGAGTTGAACGTCAAACCTAAAGAGCTTGAGCTGCGCGGTGGAGCGTACTATTCCGACGCCGCCTGTGAAGTGATCAACGCGATTTACAATGATAAGCAAGCTGAACATTACGTGAACGTGCCGCATCACGGCCATATTGATAATATCCCGGCAGACTGGGCGGTTGAAATGACCTGCATTTTGGGCCGCGATGGCGCGACGCCACATGCGCGTATCACCCATTTTGATGAGAAAGTCATGGGCTTGATTCACACTATCAAAGGCTTTGAAGTGGCTGCCAGCCATGCCGCGCTGAGTGGCGAATTGAATGATGTGTTGTTGGCGCTGAATCTCAGCCCGCTGGTGCATTCCGATCGTGATGCGGAATTGCTGGCTCGTGAAATGATCCTGGCGCATGAAAAATGGTTGCCTAATTTTGCGGCGACGGTTGAGAAACTCAAACGCGAACAACGCTAAGAGGGACAAAAATGGACAAGTTGCTGATCGTAAACGCCGATGATTTTGGCCTGTCGAAGGGGCAAAACTACGGCATCGTTGAAGCCTGTCGTCACGGAGTGGTGACGTCCACCACAGCGCTGGTCAACGGCGAAGCGGTTGAACATGCCGCCGCGCTAGCGCGCGAATGGCCGGGTCTGGGCGTGGGGATGCATTTTGTGTTGACGCTCGGAATGCCGCTGTCGTCGATGCCAGGACTGACGCGCAGCGGGCAACTGGGAAAATGGATTTGGCAGATGGCGGAGCAGGAGACGTTGCCGCTCGACGAAATTGTGCGTGAACTGGATTGTCAGTTTAATCGTTTTGTCGATCTTTTCGGACGTGAACCGACCCATATTGACAGCCATCATCATGTGCATATGATCCCGGCAATTTTCCCGCTGGTCGCCGAGTTTGCAGCGCGAAAAGGGGTGGCAATGCGCGTGGACCGTCAGGTGCAAACTGCTCACGATTTGACGTTGAGTCGTGCGCCAACCAGCGAAGGATACAGCAGCGATTTTTATGGCGATGAAGTCAGCGAAGCGCTGTTCTTGCAGGTTCTGGATGCTTCTGCTTCACGTGGTGAACGGTCGTTTGAGATGATGACGCATCCCGCGTTTGTCGATAACACGGTGCGTAAAAGTGCCTATTGCTGGCCGCGCCTTGTGGAACTTGACGTGCTGACGTCGCCCTCGCTGAAATATGCGATTGCAGAACGCGGCTATCGTCTGGGGTCGTTCCTGGATTTATAACGTGAAATATCGCCGGGTAGTGTCTACCCGGCAATATGTTTACGCCGGAATACTGGCGATATGTTTACGCCGGAATACTGGCGATTTTGCTGCTTCTGGACCACACGCGGTGTGCGGCCATTTGGTCGAATAGCTGATCCATAAACTGATCGTCAGCGCCGTCACCTTCAACGAGGCCTTCCTCGCCCTTATCGGCCACTTTCAACAGCGATTTGAACTTACGCGCATCGCCAGCCAGTGCGATCGGTTTCAGGTGCTTGTACGCCTCAAGCAGATAATAGGCGGCGTCACCGTTGCCAAGAAGACTCTTAATATCACCGCAGGGTACGATAACGGCATCGACAGTCAGCGACGGCGCACCCGCAAACGTTCCGGCAATCGGCAGAACGGAGCCGTCATCGGTCGTCACCTCGCCCATTCGTGAGTAGAGCAGTTTAGCGTGTACGCCCTTAGTTTTGAGCGCTTGCAGGATTGCCAGTACGTCGCTGGAACGGGTTTTATCGTTCAACAATACTGCGACGACACGACCTTTAATAGTTCCGCCTGGCACAGCGTAAAGGCTCAGCGACGCGTCTTTTTTCAGTCCGTTAACGTCTTTCGGTGGCGCAAGATGACGCTGCTCGTCGCTGAGCGTAATACCCAGATTATCGGCAACGCTTTGCGCCAGTTTGACGTCGATATGTGCCAGCTGATCCACGACGCGCTCGCGAATATAGGTGCGCACCACTTTGCTTAATTCAAAGCTGAAAGCACCGATAATATGCTGTTGCTCAATCGGTGTCTGGCTTTGCCAGAACAGGCGAGGGTGGGCGTAATATTCGCCAAACGACGGGCTACGCTCGCGGATTTTTGTCCCTTCGACGCGTTCCTGATAAGACTCAAACCCACCCCGTTTAGGGGCCGGCGGCGTTTCACGCGGCCAGTTGTCGTTGATAGAGTTGGGTTCATAATTCGCCGGATTGGTATCGATATCCTGCCTGTGCATCCCGTCGCGCTGGAAATTATGGTACGGACAGGTTGGGCGATTGATCGGGATTTCGTGGAAGTTTGGCCCGCCGAGACGGCTGATTTGCGTATCGGTATAAGAGAACAGACGGCCCTGCAGGAGCGGATCGTTGGTGAAGTCCAGTCCCGGAACAATATGACCCGGGTGGAACGCCACCTGTTCGTTTTCGGCAAAGAAATTGTCGGGGTTGCGGTTGAGCACCATTTTACCGACCAGTTGTACCGGAACCAGCTCTTCAGGGATGAGTTTGGTGGGGTCCAGCAAGTCAAAATCAAATTTGAACTCATCCTCTTCCGGAATCAGCTGTAACCCAAGCTCGTATTCTGGATAATCGCCTGCCTCGATCGATTCCCACAGCTCACGACGGTGGAAATCGGGATCGCGTCCGGTCAGCTTTTGCGCCTCGTCCCACACCAGCGAGGCTTTACCCGCCACCGGTTTCCAGTGGAAGCGGACGAACGTGGCTTTCCCTTCAGCATTGATCATGCGGAACGTGTGAATACCAAACCCTTCCATCGTACGGTAGCTACGCGGAATGCCGCGATCGGACATGGCCCACATGACGTTATGCAGCGTCTCAGGCTGGAGCGAAATATAGTCCCAGAAAGTGTCGTGCGCGCTTTGTCCCTGCGGAATTGCCCAGTGAGGCTCCGGTTTGACTGCATGGACAAAGTCAGGGAATTTATGCGCATCCTGAATAAAGAACACCGGTGTGTTATTGCCAACGAGATCAAAAATCCCTTCTTCGGTGTAGAACTTGGTGGCAAAACCACGGATATCACGCACGGTGTCAGCAGAGCCCGCGCCGCCCTGAACGGTAGAAAAACGCACGAACACGGGCGTGATTTTATCTGGGTCGGAAAGGAAGTCGGCTTTGGTGATGTCGCTGAGATTTTTATACGGCTGAAAATAACCGTGTGCAGCAGAACCGCGTGCATGAACGATACGTTCCGGAATGCGTTCGTGGTCAAAATGGGTGATCTTTTCTCGCAGAATAAAGTCTTCAAGCAGCGTCGGGCCACGATTCCCTGCGCGTAGCGAGTTTTGGTCGTCGGCGATGCGCACGCCCTGATTCGTCGTCAGCGCATGATTTTCTCCGCCCTTGCGGTGAGACTCCAGTGACTTAAGTTTATCGTTGCCGGTATCCGGCGATTTCACGCTGCCCGAGGCAGTTGGTTGCTCGCCAGGGGCTGAGGGCTCAGGCGTCGCTTTATGAGAGCCGTCTTGAGGTGCCAGCGAATCCATGCCCGGTTTTGATTCCTCTGTGCCATGGATGGGCGATGATTGAGGTTGATGTTTCTTATCTTTATGCGACATTGCACTCGTCTCCTTTTTCATTGCTGAAGTGGATCGTTGTTGCGAAAAACCCTGTTAACTATAGAACAATGTAGTTTGTTGACGGGCAAACTGAGACTTTTCAGACAGGACGTTTAACGAAAGGCGGCATGCGGTGCATGCCGGGCGCGACGCACGGGGTGGGAATCGGCTATGATAGGAATTTCCTGTTTCCAGAATTTGTTTTAGTGAACCAGCTGATTATGAAATCATTTCGTCAACAAAACCGTCCTGTTATTAGCTACGTGCCTCGCGTCGAACCTGCGCCGCCCGCTCACGCCCTGAAGGTGGATGGCTTTCGCGATGTCTGGCAGTTACGGGGAAAATATGTGGCGTTTGTCCTGATGAGTGAACATTTCCGTCGCTCCCCAGCCTTCAGTGAGCCGGAAGCTGCCCAACGCTGGGCGATGCAAATCCGTCAGGATCAAGATATTCAGGAATAACAGACATAAAAAAACCGCCCGAGGGCGGTTTTTTGTTGTCACCCCTAAACCACCTCCTAGGGAGGTGGTGATTGATCCTGTAAGGCTATAGCCTGAAGAATGCCCATGTCGGAATATCTCTGCTTACTCACCACAAGTAAAAGGAGACAAACCGACATGGGGCTTTACAGGAGTTCATCACATGTATATTGGCGTTGCAAATACCACATAGTGTGGACGCCAAAGTACCGTTTCAGGATCCTGAAAGATAAGCCTGGCAAGGAACTGTATAGGACGATCTATATTCTCTGCGGAATAAAAGATTGTGAGGTCCTTGAGCTAAATATTCAGCCAGATCATGTACATCTTGTCGTAATCGTTCCACCCAAAATCTCAATATCCACTCTGATGGGGCATCTGAAAGGGCGTAGTGCAATCAGGCTCTACAACCGTTTTCCACACATCAGGAAAAAATTATGGGGAAACCATTTTTGGTCCCGTGGGTATTTTGTCGATACGGTTGGGGTGAATGAAGAAATTATCAGACGATACGTGCGGCATCAGGAGAAAACGGAACAAACGCATGAACAGCAGATGGAAATGCTAGAGTAGGAACAGAAGGTGATAATCGCCCCCCTTACAGGGGGCATTCTCAAAAGCCACCTTCTAAGAAGGTGGTCTTTTACTTTGGCGGGATTAACGGTGCGCCAGCTCGGCGTTTTCGTCACTATCCATAATTTCTTTGTCGGTCTGCTTCAGCCACTGGCTGGTTAGCGTCCCGGCGGTCATAGAACCGCTGACGTTCAGCGCGGTACGACCCATGTCGATCAGCGGCTCAACGGAAATCAGCAGTGCAACCAGCGTGACCGGAAGACCCATCGCAGGCAGTACGATCAGCGCGGCAAACGTTGCACCGCCACCCACACCTGCAACGCCGGCAGAGCTGACGGTCACGATGCCGACCAGCGTCGCGATCCATACCGGATCAAGCGGGTTGATGCCGACCGTTGGCGCAACCATAACGGCCAGCATGGCCGGATACAGACCCGCGCAACCGTTCTGGCCAATTGTCGCACCGAAAGAGGCTGAGAAGCTGGCGATCGACTCCGGCACACCCAGACGACGCGTTTGTGCTTCAACGTTCAACGGAATAGACGCAGCGCTGGAGCGGCTGGTGAATGCGAACGTCAGCACCGGCCAGACCTTACGGAAGTATTTCAGCGGGCTGACGCCGTTCACACCCAGCAGGATGCCGTGAACGACAAACATGATGCCCAGACCGAGGTAAGAGGCAATAACGAAGCTGCCCAGTTTGATGATGTCCTGCAGGTTAGAACCCGCGACGACTTTGGTCATCAGCGCCAGAACACCGTATGGCGTTAACTGCATAACCAGACGCACCAGTTTCATTACCCAGCTTTGCAGCGTGTCAATGGCCGTCAGAACGCGTTGGCCTTTTGGCGCATCGTCTTTCAGCAGTTTCAGCGCCGCTACCCCCAGGAAGGCTGCAAAAATCACCACGCTAATAATGGACGTTGGATTTGCACCAGTCAGATCGGCAAACGGGTTTTTCGGCACGAAAGAGAGCAGCAATTGCGGGACGCTCAGGTCCGCTACTTTGCCTGCATAGTTGGTTTCGATAGCCGTCAGACGCGCGGTTTCCGCAGTGCCCTGCACCAGACCTTCAGCGGTCAGGCCAAAGACATTGGTCACCAGCACACCGACCAGCGCAGAGATAAGCGTAGTGAAGAGCAGAGTGCCAATCGTCAGGAAGCTGATTTTACCCAGCTGTGAGGCATTATGCAGACGCGCTACCGCACTCAGAATAGAGGCGAAGACCAGCGGCATGACGATCATTTGCAGCAGTTGGACGTAGCCGTTACCAACAACGTTAAACCACTGAATGGAATCTTTCAGAACCGGGTTATCGGAGCCGTAAATCGCCTGCAATGCCAGACCAAATACCACACCCATGACCAGACCTACGAGTACCTTTTTCGCCAGGCTCCACTGCTTGTGACGCGTCTGCGCCAGCAGCAATAGCAAGACAACGAACACCACGATGTTCGCGATTAGTGGAAAATTCATCCCCGTTCTCCTGATTTATTATCCGATCGGTATATTCCGATCATGTTGGCGCAAGGTTAGCAGAAGTGTGATGTGGCGCTTATATCCAAATGGAATGATTTATGACAGATGTGATTATTTTGTTGGTTTAATGTTCAATCTGGTGATTAATAAAACGATTGAACTGAAATTGCAGCGTATTGATCATCTGTGAGGACCAGCGCACTGCACCATTTTCGGGCAGCGTCTGGGGCATCCATACCGCGTAAGCGAAGAGCGCCATGCATAATACGCGTTCCAGCTGGTTGCCTTTTTGCGGAGCCAGAATAGGAAAGCGGAAGCGCCAGCGACACGGCCAGAGCAGCGGAACACCGGCGGGCGTGAGCATATCAGCGAGGATATGGCTCAAATAGCCGAGCACCATACCCTGAATGGCATCTGCGGGGACAATCCAGCTTTCGGGAATTTTGAGGTAAAAGCAGGTCAGCAGGATAAATACCGCCAGCAGGCTGTGCGTAAATCCGCGATGCCCAAAGGCCCGGGCGATAGGTTTTGCTATCCATTTTAACCGTTGCCCCAAAAATGACTTCGGATGATCAATATCTGGCAGCAAGCAGGTGAGGACCGCAGACGGAACGATATGCCACCAGTCGCCCTGCGCCAGCACAGGGGTCAGCTCAGCGTTTTTGGCAAACACTGCGCAGGCAATTGAAAAAAGGAGGTGGCCTTCCGCCGTCATGATAAAATCCACGAAACTGTCAATTCATACAGTATAGGGTTTTTATACAGTAGGCGGAAGAGGTTACGGTGTAACTCTTTGTCACAAAGCGGCGCTAACGCGCCAGCCAGCCTCCATCAACGGCGAGGGTATACCCGCTAATGTAATCCGACGCGGCTGACGCCAGGAAGACCACCGGGCCTTGCAGATCTTCAGGCGTACCCCAGCGCGCGGCGGGGATGCGATCGAGAATCTCTTTGCTGCGCTGCTCGTCATCGCGCAATTGCTGAGTGTTGTTGGTCGCCATGTAGCCGGGTGCAATGGCGTTGACGTTGATATTGTGCGTTGCCCACTCGTTCGCCAGCAGGCGCGTGATTCCTAATACCCCGCTTTTGGACGCCGTATACGAAGGCACACGAATCCCGCCCTGGAATGAGAGCATTGAGGCGATGTTAATGATTTTCCCGCCTTCACCTTGCGCGATGAACTGGCGTGCGACGGCCTGGGAAAGGAAGAACACCGATTTCAGATTCAGGTTGATCACGTCATCCCAGTCTTTTTCACTGAAGGTCAGCGCGTCTTCCCGGCGGATGGTGCCTGCATTATTGACCAGAATATCGACGCGACCCATTTCAGCGGCGGTTTTGCTGACGATGTCATCTATGGCGTCTTGCTTGCTGAGATCGGCCTGTATCGCCATAAAACGTCGACCTAAGGCGATGACTTTGGCTGCCGTCTCTTCGGGAATTTTGCGGTTTACACCCACAATATCGCATCCCGCTTGCGCGAGCCCCAGCGTCATTCCCTGGCCTAAGCCCGTATCGCATCCTGTCACGATGGCGACTTTTCCCGAAAGATTAAAGGCATCCAGTATCATATGTACCTCAGAGTGTAGGGTTATTGTCGTTCTGAAGGTAAGAATAGAAGCCGTTACGGGGAAACACAAATTAAAATGAAATGATGTTTTAAAAATATTATGGCGGTCATGTTTTCGGGCAACCCCATGTTGCCCGAAACGCGATGCTATTGGCCGAAAAGGTGAGCGGGGGTTAAATCGACGAGTGACGTCAGCTTCGCATTTGCCAGCGCAAAGCGGGGATCGTGCTGGCCTTCTTCGGCCGGAACGACAATCGAGCGCATGCGTGCCGCTTTAGAGGCGATCATGCCGTTCACGGAATCTTCCAGCGCCACGCAGGCCAAGGGATCAACACCAAGTTTTGCGGCACAGTCCATGTACACCTGCGGATGCGGTTTGCTGTACGGCAGTTTTTCTGCCGAGGCCAGAGCGTCAAAGCTGTCGCGCAGATCAAACATTTCCAGTACTTTTTCCAGCATATGCAGCGGGGAGGCGGAGGCCAGACCGATTTTTAGCCCCTGAGATTTGCACAGCGCAATGGCGTCGCGGGCGCCAGGCAACAGGGGACGTTTTTCTTCAACAAGGGAAATGGCTCTATCGATCACGCGGGCGGTGACCTCTTCACGGCTCGGACCGTTCCACGGTTGATGCGCGAACCAAAGCTCGACGACCATATCAATGCGCAGGCCCAGCGTATCGGGAAGTTCTGCGCGGCGGCTGATGTCCACCCCGATACTTGCCATCACATCCAGTTCAGCACGATCCCACAAAGGTTCAGAATCGATCAGTAATCCATCCATATCGAAAATGGCAGCAACAATTTGGTGCGGGGTCGACATGACAACATCTCCTTTCGTAGGGGTACAGCGGAAGGTTAAAACAGGAACTCAGAAGCAATTTACCATATCGCTTTTAAATATCAGGCGAAATTCGCCACCTGAAGGTAAACTTAGGCTCAAACAGAGCGTCTTTATCAAGGGGAACTGATGACGTATCAACAAGCTGGACGCATAGCAGTGTTAAAACGCGTGGCCGGATGGGTAATTTTCATCCCAGCGGTGATTTCCACGCTGATTTCAGTGCTGAAATTCATGTATGAGCGCAGTGAAAAACAGGCGGGTATTAATGCGGTTATGCTTGATTTTGCACATGTTATGATTGAGATGATGCGCTTTAATACGCCTTTTTTGAATTTCTTTTGGTACAACTCACCCACCCCTCATTTTCAGCAGCAATTGAACATTGTGTTTTGGATAATCTTTGCACTGATCTTTATCGCGCTTGCGCTGCAAGCATCGGGGGCACGCATGAGTCGCCAGACCCGTTTTCTGCGTGAAGGCGTTGAAGATCAACTGATTCTTGAACAAGCGAAGGGTGTTGATGGCTTAACCCGAGAGCAGATTGAATCACGCATTGTAGTGCCGCATCACACCATTTTCCTGCAGATATTCCCGCTGTACGTTTTGCCGGTGATTGTTATCGTCTGTGGGTATTTCTTCTTCTCATTGCTGGGATTTCTGTAAAGCGAAACAGGGTGGTGTTGACCACCCCTTTTTATGGCTATTTCTGAGCCTATGCCGCTAAAACCCTGTCCAACGCGCGTTGGGCATTGACCAGATGCTCCCCTCCAAACAAAATTGCCCGGTTAAACAGCGTGTAGAGCTGATAGATCGGTTGTCGATCGAGAAAGTCGGGGGGCAGCGGTGAAACAGCCTGATAGCCGTCATAGATTTGCGGCGGTTGTTCAGGATGCAGCGGTAACATCGCCAGATCGCATTCCCGGTCGCCCCAGTAGCAGGCCGGGTCAAAAATATACGGGCCGTTTGGTCCTAATGCACAGTTTTCAGACCATAAGTCACCGTGGAGCAACGACGGTTGCGGCTGGTGCGACGCGAGCCGCTGATGAACGTGGTCGACAATCGCATCAATGTTGCCAAATGAGAGACCTTTTTCCGCAGCAAGTTCCAGCTGCCAGCCGATGCGTTGTTCCGCAAAAAAGGTGGACCAGCGGCGCTGCCAGGCATTGGGCTGCGGTGTGGTCGAGAGATCGTTATCAAAATCGAGACCAAACTGCGGTTGATCGCTCCACGCGTGCAGCCGCGCAATCTGCTGACCCAACAAAAAGGCGTTGTGAGCATCCAGAGGGCGGGCAGGGAGATAATCCATCACCAGGAAGCTGTAGTCACGATCGCTGCCCAGCGCCCAAACTTTTGGCACCGAGACGGTTTTGCTGCGCGACAATAACTCGAGCTGATCGGCTTCGGCGGTGAAGATAGGAAGAAGTTCCCGCTCATCACATTTCACGAAGAGATCGCGTCCGGCAAACCGCAGATGCCATGCGGCGTGGATTTCTCCGCCCGGCAACTCGTTACGCAGCTCAATTTCCCCTTCGCCCAGCTGTTCATTTAACAGATAATTGATAGCCTGCCACATGATGATTCTCCCATGTTGTCCGCCAGATCATAAAGTTAGCGCAGAACCGCCGTTAAATAATACGAGCTAACGCACACCTGAGCCGTTTGGATGTATACAGGGCACTTATTGTTCGCTTTTTTGCCACGCTTCCCAGGTGTTAACCTGGATGTCGGCTTCTTTGCCTGTCGCGCTTTCGACGAGCCCATTGGCCAGCGTTTTGACTTCATCGGCACTGAGGGTGCTGATCAGCCCAAAAGTGTTGATGCCCAGGTCATGAATGTTTCCTTCATCATCCGCCATCGTGAGCAAAAAACCGCCTCGCGAGAAATGATTGGTGATTTCGTTGAGCTCGGTCAGCGAATCTTCATGAATTTTTACGATTACCACGTAGCGGGTGATATCACCACTGCTCATATTTCACCTCGTTGTTATTATGAAAGTTTTTTTAGCATAGTTGATTGTGCCATTTTGGCGACTTTATGCACACTTCCCCCAGGGTTTAGGGGGAAGCAAGGGTTACTGTTGAGTGAGATAGTCGACGATTTTTTGCGTATCGGCGAGCGAACAGAGCCGCGTCCCTTTGTTGATGGTGGCGGCGCTGCCTGCCGCAACGCCATGACGCGTCATCTCCAGTAAGGATGCGCCTTGCGCAAGTTTTAACGTCATCGCGCCGACCATACTGTCACCCGCACCAACGGTGCTCTGGCTTTTCATCGGCGGGGGAACGACCTGTACGTAACCCGACTCGTCAACGGCGAGCGCACCCTGCGGTCCAAGTGATACCACCACGCGGCGTGATTTCCCGCTGCGTACCAGTTCCTGAGCTGCGGCACGCACATCGTCGGGCTGCGTTAATGCGCGATTCACCAGCGCGCTCAACTCTTTTTGGTTTGGCTTGATAAGCTCCAGACCGCCGGATTCCAGCGCTGCCGTAAGTGCGTCGCCTGAACTATCAACAACGCAGCGCAGGCCCTGTTTTTGAGCAGCATGGATCAGTTGCGTGAGTTTTTCGGTTTTAACGCCGGGTGGCAGACTGCCGCTGATCACGAGTATCGATCCGCTTTCAATCGCCATGACTTTCTCTTCCAGCTGACGGAATTCATCGTCAGTCAGCATGGCGCCGGGCATCACGAAACGATACTGCTCACCGCTGGATTCGACGTGAACGTGCAAATTTTGCCGCGTCCAGTCTTTGGCCTGAACAGTGTCAACGGCGACCTGTTCGTCTGCCAGTAATGCCACCAGATGTTCACCGGTGGCACCTCCGGCGGGAAATATGGCGGTAGCTTTACCGCCAAGATGAGTAATGGCGCGCGCAACGTTGATGCCTCCACCGCCGGGTTCAAAGACGGGAGCGCTACAGCGTAGTTTGCCCTCAGGGTAGATCTGTGGTGTTAGGGTGGCACTGTCGAGAGAAGGGGAGAGCGTCAGAGTGTAAATCTGTACCATTATGACCTCCTTTTAGAATGGCTTCTTTAAGCCTGGCACTCATTATGCAGAAAAGAAAGTAAATAACAGTATGATTTTTAATATAAATGTTTAAAGCGATAGCGTCTTTTTATTATGTAATAAAAGTCGGTTTAAGATCGTTCTTATTCAAAAAATGAAATAAGAAATCATTGCTATGTTATATGAGCCTTTTTATAATTTGTTACCTTTCTACGGATGCCTTCTCATTGATCCTCAAGAAAGTTTCCGAGACCGTGATGGTCTCTTTTTTTGTTGTACGGACTCCCTTAAAAATGAAGCTTTTGAAGACAGTACCCGCTGCAATGATGCTGGCGGGAGGCGTGTTTGCCTCGATGTATGCAGCCGCTGATGATACCGTTTTTACTGTCATGGATGACCCCTCCACTGCGCAGAAACCGTTTGAAGGCAACCTTAACGCTGGTTATCTGGCGCAATCGGGTAACACTAAAAGCTCTTCCCTGACGGCTGATACCACCATGACGTGGTATGGAAATAGCACAGCCTGGTCACTGTGGGGTAATGCGAGTAACACCTCCTCTAACGACGAGCGCTCTTCTGAGAAGTATGCGGTTGGCGGTCGTAGCCGTTACAACATGACCGATACGGATTATCTCTTCGGACAGGCAAGCTGGTTAACAGACCGCTACAACGGCTACCGTCAGCGTGATGTGTTCACTGCGGGTTATGGTCGTCAGTTCCTGAACGGGCCAGTACACAGTTTCCGTTTTGAATTCGGTCCTGGTGTGCGTTATGACGAATACACAGATGGCGATACCAAAACGCAACCGCTGGGTTACGCGTCTGGCACCTATGCCTGGCAGTTCACTGATAACGCCAAATTCACTCAGGGTGTCTCCGTATTTGGTGCTGATGATACGACACTGAACTCAGAGACTGCGCTGAATGTGGCGATTAACGAACACTTTGGTTTGAAAGTCGCTTATAACGTCACCTGGAACTCTGAACCACCGGCTTCTGCTCCGGAACATACAGATCGTAGAACCACGATTTCCTTAGGTTACAAAATGTAATTCTCTCGGGCCGAAATATTTACGGCCCATTTTTATTTTAACAAAGCGTGCTATTAAAACGTAAACAGCGTTTTAAATAATCTATTTATTCGCTATCTCCATAATTTCTTCATAATTGTCTCTCTTGATAAGTCTTCAGTTTATTTGACACTTTTTGATAAATAAATTGACTATGCAAAAGTGTGATCCAGATCTACACTAACAACACAGGCATTTATTTGTCTCAAGTTATTTTGCATTAATTAAGACAGAGAAAAACATTATGAATAAATTCAAAACCGCTGCAGCAGCAATGGTGCTTTCAACACTTTCATTTGGTGTATTTGCCGCTGATTCAGCTACACAGTCTACCAGTGACGCCTCAACTCAAATCGGTATTACTCGCGCTTCTGATGTTGAAGCGGGCTCAAACATTGCGCCGGGTTCACAATCCACCGGACAGTCAATGAATGACGCATTTGATGTACATAAACTTGTGGCGGGTGAGTGGTCTTGATCTTAACGGGTCATGACTTTGCATGACATTATTGGCATCATTCCACCCTGTAAAAACCGGATTCTGACGTACCGGTTTTTAACATGGGATAAGGCGTAAATTTATTTAAAGATTTACGAATTAATGTTTTATCTTTGTAAGCGTATAATCACCCATTCGTATTAGGCGGGATACATTATGTATTAACATACGTAATGTTGAGTCGTTTCTTTAGCCCCACAACATTGCCGCCCAACGTAATAATAACATCGCTGCGCAGATAGCGATTAATACCACCACCATTTTCCAGTGTTTTTTCGCAAAGCGTTTTGATGGCATGGTCCTTCCTTGTGTTTAGCTTACATCTCTTTATCAATATACAGGATGTATAGCCTACCCGCAGAGTCAAAACCAGTTAAACTTGTTCGCAAGCAGCATGACCAGTCCCGCGGCAGAGAGAATATTCAATATGACAACCGTTCTGCTGGAAACATTCATAGTATGCCCTCCCTTCGTTGTAAGGCCTTGTAAAAGCGTAGCCCAGCAAATGTAGATCGCGAGCGCCGCAACGCAAAACTTACTCAACTCATACGCAAGTTGTAGATGCAGTAATCTCGGTGCAGGGAGTGCATTCCCCCTTTTGTTAGTGTTACCATCTGGGAACAGATCGTAAATCGGAGTTTGTCTGATTACGGTTATGTATCGGATGGCGAGCCAATTTGACGATTGTTGGTCAGATGGTGTCGTAATCCATTGTCAAAACACGATTATTTTCTTTGTATATGCTCTTATGTGTGGGGCATCACTGCAAATAAGGATATAAAATGCCTGTAATTACTCTTCCTGATGGCAGTCAACGCCATTTTGACCGTGCCGTAAGCCCGATGGATGTTGCCCTGGACATTGGTCCTGGCCTGGCTAAAGCCACCATCGCTGGTCGTGTAAACGGTGAGTTGGTTGATGCTTCTGATCTGATTGAAAACGACGCACAGCTTTCCATCATTACCGCCAAGGATGCCGAAGGTCTTGAGATCATTCGTCACTCCTGCGCGCACCTGTTGGGCCATGCTATTAAGCAGCTGTGGCCGAATACCAAAATGGCGATTGGCCCGGTTATTGATAACGGCTTCTACTATGACGTTGATCTTGACCATACTCTGACTCAGGAAGACATCGACGCGCTCGAAAAACGTATGCACGAGCTCGCCGAAACTAACTACGATGTCATCAAGAAGAATGTCAGCTGGCACGAAGCGCGTGAAACCTTCGTGAAGCGTGGCGAAAACTACAAAGTTTCTATTCTTGATGAAAACATTTCGCATGATGACAAGCCCGGCTTGTATCATCACGAAGAATATGTCGACATGTGTCGTGGACCGCACGTGCCGAACATGCGTTTCTGTCACCACTTCAAATTGATGAAGATTGCCGGTGCGTACTGGCGTGGCGACAGCAACAATAAGATGTTGCAGCGTATTTATGGTACCGCTTGGGCAGACAAAAAAGCCCTGAATGCTTATCTGGTTCGTCTGGAAGAAGCAGCGAAGCGTGACCACCGTAAAATCGGTAAACAACTCGACCTGTATCATATGCAGGAAGAGGCGCCGGGTATGGTCTTCTGGCATAACGATGGCTGGACTATCTTCCGTGAACTGGAAACTTTCGTACGCTCTAAGTTGAAAGAATATCAGTATCAGGAAGTGAAAGGCCCGTTCATGATGGACCGTGTGCTGTGGGAGAAAACCGGCCACTGGGACAACTATAAAGATGCGATGTTCACGACGTCTTCAGAGAACCGCGAATACTGCATCAAGCCGATGAACTGTCCTGGCCACGTTCAGATCTTTAATCAGGGTCTGAAATCTTATCGCGATCTGCCGCTGCGTATGGCGGAGTTCGGTAGCTGTCATCGTAATGAACCATCAGGTGCATTGCATGGTCTGATGCGTGTACGCGGCTTTACTCAGGATGACGCGCATATCTTCTGTACTGAAGGTCAGGTGCGAGAGGAAGTTAACGCCTGTATTCGTATGGTCTACGATATGTATAGCACTTTTGGCTTCGAGAAAATCGTTGTCAAACTCTCAACTCGTCCGGAAAAACGTATCGGCAGTGACGAGACCTGGGATCGTGCTGAGGCGGATCTGGCAGTTGCGCTTGAAGAAAATAACATTCCATTTGAGTATCAACTGGGTGAAGGCGCATTCTACGGTCCGAAAATCGAATTTACACTGTATGACTGTCTCGACCGCGCCTGGCAGTGCGGTACGGTGCAGCTGGACTTCTCTCTGCCGCAGCGTTTAAGCGCCTCTTATGTTGGCGAAGACAACGAGCGTCAGATTCCGGTTATGATTCACCGTGCGATTCTGGGTTCTATTGAACGCTTTATCGGTATTCTTACCGAAGAATTCGCAGGCTTCTTCCCAACCTGGCTTGCGCCAGTGCAGGTCGTGGTGATGAATATTACCGATTCTCAGGCTGATTACGTTAAAGAATTGACGCAGAAACTACAAAATGCGGGCATTCGCGTAAAAGCGGACTTGAGAAATGAGAAGATTGGCTTTAAAATCCGTGAGCACACATTACGTCGTGTCCCTTACATGTTGGTCTGCGGTGATAAAGAGGTGGAATCAGGCAAAGTTGCCGTTCGCACCCGCCGTGGTAAAGACTTGGGCAGCCTGGACGTAAATGAAGTGATTGAGAAGCTGCGACTAGAGATTCGCAGCCGCAGTCTTCAACAACTGGAGGTATAAGGTATTAAAGGCGGAAAACGAGTTCAAACGGCGCGCCCGAATCGTATTAATAGCGAAATTCGCGCGCAAGAAGTTCGCTTAACAGGTCTGGAAGGCGAGCAGCTTGGTATTGTGAGTCTGAGAGAAGCTCTGGAAAAAGCAGAAGAGTCCGGAGTAGACTTAGTCGAAATCAGCCCTAACGCCGAGCCGCCAGTTTGTCGTATCATGGATTACGGCAAGTTCCTCTATGAAAAGAGCAAGTCTTCTAAGGAACAGAAGAAAAAGCAAAAAGTTATTCAGGTTAAGGAAATTAAATTCCGACCTGGCACAGACGATGGCGATTACCAGGTAAAACTCCGCAGCCTGGTACGCTTTCTGGAAGAGGGTGATAAAGCTAAGATCACGCTGCGTTTCCGCGGTCGTGAGATGGCTCACCAGCAGATCGGTATGGAAGTGCTTAATCGCGTCCGTGACGATCTGAGTGAACTGGCAGTGGTCGAATCCTTCCCATCGAAGATCGAAGGCCGCCAGATGATCATGGTGCTCGCTCCTAAGAAGAAACAGTAAGGCCTTCAAGTAGCAAGATCTGTGGAGCCTACGGGCTTCGCAGATTTTGTTCGCCTATGTTTCGTTTATTAACAATGCGAAGTGGAAGTTATTAAAATGCCAAAAATTAAGACCGTACGCGGTGCTGCTAAGCGTTTTAAAAAAACCGGTAAAGGTGGATTTAAACACAAGCGTGCTAACCTGCGTCACATTCTGACTAAAAAAGCTACCAAGCGTAAACGTCACCTGCGTCCAAAAGCCATGGTTTCTAAAGGCGATTTGGGTCTGGTTATCGCGTGCCTGCCGTACGCATAAGTCGTTAACGTTTTTTTAACTTTTTAATTAGAATAGATACAGGAGAGCACATATGGCTCGCGTAAAACGTGGTGTAGTTGCCCGTGCACGTCACAAGAAAATTTTGAAACAAGCCAAAGGCTACTACGGTGCGCGTTCACGCGTATACCGCGTTGCCTTCCAGGCTGTTATCAAAGCTGGTCAGTATGCTTACCGTGACCGTCGTCAACGTAAGCGTCAGTTCCGTCAACTGTGGATTGCGCGTATCAACGCAGCAGCACGTCAGAACGGTATTTCTTACAGCAAATTCATCAACGGCCTGAAAAAAGCCTCTGTTGAAATCGACCGTAAGATTCTGGCTGACATCGCAGTATTCGACAAATTAGCGTTCACAGCTCTGGTCGAAAAAGCGAAAGCAGCACTGGCATAAGCCAGTTGAAAGAGGGGGCTTTGCTCCCTCTTTTGTTTCACAAGGCTATCAAATAATTGACAATTCTCCGTCTAGCCTTTTCAATAAGGCCTTACGGCATGTACCACACAAGGTAACGCAAGCATGAATGCTGCTATTTTCCGCTTCTTCTTTTACTTTAGCACCTGATTTCAGGAGGCTTGCGCGTGAAAGATGAAACGAAAAACAGCGCCGGAAAGCCTCCTGATGGAGGCTTTTTTTGTTTCTGTCGCTGATGAATATCGCCACATAACGAGGAAAAACATGTCACATCTCGCAGAGCTGGTTGCCAATGCAACGGCCGCCATTAATCAAGCCTCAGATGTTGCCGCACTAGACAATGTCCGCGTCGAATATCTGGGTAAAAAAGGGCATTTGACCCTTCAAATGACCACCCTGCGGGAGCTGCCGCCTGAAGAGCGCCCGGCTGCAGGTGCAGTCATCAACGAAGCGAAAGAACAGGTTCAGCAAGCGTTAAACGCGCGTAAATCTGACCTGGAAAGCGCCGCATTGAACGCGCGGCTGGCTGAAGAAACGATTGATGTTTCCTTGCCGGGACGTCGTATCGAGAACGGCGGTCTACATCCGGTGACTCGCACCATCGATCGCATTGAAAGTTTCTTCGGTGAGCTCGGCTTTACCGTGGCGACTGGCCCGGAAATCGAAGATGACTACCATAACTTCGATGCCCTCAATATTCCTGGCCATCATCCGGCACGCGCTGACCACGACACGTTCTGGTTTGATGCCACGCGTTTGCTGCGTACCCAGACCTCTGGCGTGCAGATCCGTACCATGAAGGAACAAGCGCCGCCGATCCGCATCATCGCGCCGGGTCGCGTGTACCGTAACGATTACGATCAGACCCACACGCCAATGTTCCATCAAATGGAAGGCCTGATCGTTGATAAAAACATCAGCTTTACCAATCTGAAAGGCACGCTTCATGACTTCCTGAACAACTTCTTTGAGGAAGATTTGCAGGTTCGTTTCCGTCCGTCCTATTTCCCGTTCACTGAACCGTCTGCGGAAGTTGACGTGATGGGTAAAAATGGCAAATGGCTCGAAGTTCTGGGCTGCGGCATGGTTCATCCGAACGTACTGCGCAACGTGGGTATTGATCCGGAAATTTATTCCGGCTTTGCCTTCGGTATGGGCATGGAGCGTCTGACGATGCTGCGTTATGGCGTAACCGATTTGCGCGCATTCTTCGAAAACGATCTGCGTTTCCTCAAACAGTTTAAATAAGGGCAGGACAGAACAATGAAATTCAGTGAACTGTGGTTACGCGAATGGGTAAACACGACGCTCGACAGTGAAGCACTTTCTAACCAGATCACTATGGCCGGTCTGGAAGTCGATGGCGTGGAACCCGTTTCCGGCGCATTTAACGGCGTGGTTGTGGGTGAAGTGGTCGAGTGCGGCCAGCACCCGAATGCTGACAAGCTGCGCGTCACAAAGGTTAACGTCGGTGGCGAACGCCTGTTGGATATCGTCTGCGGTGCGCCAAATTGCCGTCAAGGGCTGAAAGTGGCCGTAGCCACTGTGGGCGCGGTTCTGCCGGGCGATTTCAAAATCAAAGCCGCCAAACTGCGTGGCGAGCCATCAGAGGGGATGCTGTGCTCCTTCTCTGAACTCGGGATTTCCGACGACCATAACGGCATCATCGAACTTCCTGTCGATGCACCGATTGGCACCGATATTCGCGAGTACCTCAAGCTTGATGACAACACGATTGAAATCAGCGTCACCCCGAACCGTGCCGACTGCTTAGGTATTATCGGCGTGGCCCGCGATGTGGCCGTGATAAATCAAACCGAGCTGAACACGCCAGAGATTGCGCCTGTAGCGGCAACCATTGCCGACACGCTGCCGATTCAGGTTGAGGCCGCTGATGCGTGTCCGCGTTACCTGGGCCGCGTAGTGAAAGGCATCAACGTTAAAGCGCCTACACCGCTGTGGATGAAAGAGAAGCTGCGTCGCTGTGGCATCCGTTCAATCGACGCGGTTGTTGACGTCACCAACTTCGTGCTGCTCGAACTGGGCCAGCCGATGCATGCTTTCGATAAAGATCGTATCGAAGGCGGGATTGTGGTGCGTATGGCGGAAGAGGGGGAAACTCTGGTTCTGCTCGACGGTAGCGAAGCGAAGCTCAGCGCAGACACTCTGGTTATTGCCGATCACAACAAAGCGCTGGCAATGGGCGGCATCTTTGGTGGTGAACATTCGGGCGTAAATGACGAAACCCAGAATGTGCTGCTGGAATGCGCATTCTTCAGCCCGCTGTCTATCACCGGTCGCGCGCGTCGTCATGGTTTGCATACCGATGCCTCTCACCGTTATGAACGCGGTGTTGATCCGGCTCTGCAGTACAAAGCGATGGAGCGTGCAACGCGCCTGCTGATCGACATCTGCGGCGGTGAAGCAGGTCCGGTCATCGATGTGACCAACGAAGCAATGCTGCCAAAATGCGCAACCATCACGCTGCGTCGCAGTAAACTGGATCGCCTGATTGGTCATCATATTGCCGATGCGCAGGTCAGCGACATTCTGCGTCGCCTGGGCTGTGACGTCACAGAAGGTCAGGATCAGTGGCAGGCCATTGCGCCGAGCTGGCGTTTCGATATTTCAATCGAAGAAGATCTGGTAGAAGAAGTGGCGCGTGTATACGGCTACAACAATATTCCCGATGAGCCAGTGCAAGCAGGTTTGATCATGGGGACTCACCGAGAAGCCGATCTGTCGTTGAAGCGTGTGAAAACCATGCTTAACGACAAAGGCTATCAGGAAGTGATTACCTATAGCTTCGTTGATCCCAAACTGCAGCAGCTGGTGCATCCGGGTCATGAAGCCCTGATTCTGCCAAATCCGATCTCCAGCGAAATGTCTGCGATGCGACTTTCCCTGTTGACCGGTCTGCTCGGTACTATCGTTTATAATCAGAACCGTCAGCAGAGCCGTGTCCGTATCTTCGAAACCGGTCTGCGTTTTGTTCCTGATACGCAGGCTAATCTCGGGATTCGCCAGGATCTGATGCTGGCAGGTGCTATCTGCGGCAATCGCTACGAAGAGCATTGGGATCTGACGAAAAACAGCGTTGATTTTTACGATGTGAAAGGCGATCTGGAGTCCGTTCTCGATCTGACCGGTAAATTATCTGAAATTGAATTCCGTGCTGAAGCCTGCCAGGGCTTGCATCCGGGCCAAAGTGCTGCCATTTATTTACAAGGTGAACGCATTGGTTTCATTGGTGTTGTTCACCCTGAGCTGGAACGCAAACTGGATCTGAACGGCCGCACTATGGTGTTCGAGCTGGAGTGGAACAAGGTCGCAGACCGCGTCATTCCTCAGGCTCAGGACGTTTCTCGCTTCCCGGCGAACCGTCGTGATATCGCCGTTGTGGTGGCTGAAAACGTGCCCGCAGCAGATATTTTGGCCGAATGTAAGAAAGTTGGCGTAAATCAGGTAGTTGGCGTAAACTTATTTGACGTGTACCGCGGCAAGGGCGTAGCAGAAGGTTTTAAGAGCCTCGCTATTAGCCTTATCCTTCAGGATACCAGCCGTACACTCGAAGAAGAGGAGATTGCCGCTACCGTCGCCAAATGTGTAGAGGCATTAAAAGAGCGATTCCAGGCATCATTGAGGGATTGAACCTATGGCGCTTACAAAAGCTGAAATGTCAGAATATCTGTTTGATAAGCTTGGGCTTAGCAAACGGGATGCCAAAGAACTGGTAGAGCTGTTTTTCGAAGAGATCCGTCGTGCTCTGGAAAACGGTGAGCAGGTTAAACTGTCCGGTTTCGGCAATTTTGATTTGCGAGACAAAAACCAACGTCCGGGCCGTAACCCGAAGACGGGGGAAGATATTCCCATTACAGCCCGCCGCGTGGTGACCTTCAGACCCGGACAGAAGTTAAAAAGCCGTGTCGAAAACGCAACGCCTAAAGCAGAGTAATTGAACTACCTAAAAAGGCCGCTGATGCGGCCTTTTTTCTTTGCTCTCCCGCGTACCCGCCGTAAAATCAATGACATCTCCCACATGAAAACAATACCCATGCATGATTATGCCTCTCGTCAACATCGCTCCGATCTGCGCGGGTTACTCGTGCTCCTGGCATTACTCGTCGTGGCTATGACGGTCAGCCTTTGTGCGGGCGACCAGTGGATTGGGCCAGAAAACTGGATGAGCGAGCAGGGCCAACTTTTTGTCTGGCAAATTCGTTTGCCGCGCACAGTGGCGGTGATACTGGTAGGTGCCGCGCTGGCCTTGTGCGGGACGATGATGCAGGCTTTGTTTGAGAACCCACTGGCAGAGCCGGGATTGCTTGGGGTCTCGAATGGCGCAGGCGTCGGGCTTATCGCGGCAGTGATGCTTGGCGCAGGGGCGCTGTCAGGCTGGATCGTCAGCATCAGCGCTATCGCCGGGGCATTGCTGATCACGGTGATTTTGCTTCGTTTTGCCAGACGAAATCTGTCGACCAGCCGATTGTTACTGGCCGGCGTCGCGCTGGGGATTATTTGTAGCGCCCTGATGACATGGGCGGTGTATTTCTCAACATCGTTTGATCTGCGCCAACTGATGTACTGGATGATGGGAGGGTTTGGTGGCGTAGACTGGCGTCAGGGCTGGTTAATGCTGCTGCTGTTGCCCATTATTGTCTGGGCATCATGTCAGTCAGCGCCATTGAACATGCTGGCCTTAGGCGAAACCTCGGCCCGTCAACTGGGCCTGTCGATCGACTTATGGCGCAAAATACTGGTCATCGCACTCGGCTGGATGGTCGGCGTAAGCGTTGCCCTGGCGGGGGCGATTGGATTTATCGGCCTTGTCATCCCGCATATGCTGCGCCTCGGCGGAATGACCGACCACCGTACATTATTACCCGCATCCGCTGTTGCCGGTGCCGCAACGCTGCTCATCGCCGACATTATTGCCCGTCTTGCACTGACCGCAGCGGAGTTGCCCATCGGCGTCGTGACGGCGACGCTGGGCGCACCTGTATTTATCTGGCTACTCTTAAAGGCCGGGCGCTAAACCCTCGGTGCATTTTCATGCACCATCTTAAGGGTGCGAAGCCAGTATTCGGCCGTGTACAGCTGTATAATTTAAAAGGTTTTTTATCGGGAGGTGTGCTAATTTTGATTCCAGATAAAAACAATCTAGGTCATAAAATGCGTATGTCAGTCCCTGCTACCACGACACGTGCAACCACCGCTTTCTGCGGCGGCGTGAGCGTATCTGTGACCGGCACCTGACAAAACAGCGCTACGCTCCCCGCCAAACCGGACGGGGACCTGTTCTCCGTTCATGATAATTTGAATGGAGAAATTTGATGTCATTACCTGAAAGCGCACTGTTAATCATTGATATGCAGGAAGGTCTTTTCCGCGGCCCGGCCTCTCCACATTCAGCAGAAGCCGTTCTGTCTAATGTTTGCGAGCTGATTGCTAAAGCGAGGCAGGCTCATGTGCCCGTATTTTTTGCCCGCCACACCGGACCTGATGATTCCCCATTCTCCGAGCAAAGTCCGTTAACACAACTCCTGTCTGAACTAAACGTGAACGCTCAGCGGGATATCGTGTTTATTAAAAAGTATCCCAATTGTTTTCGGGATACCGACCTGCGGCATCAACTTATCAAACGCGGTATAACGCAACTGGTTATTGCCGGGATGAAAACTGAGTTTTGTGTGGACTCCACCTGCCGCGCAGCACCGGAACTGGGATTCAGAACCGTACTGATTTCTGATGCGCATACAACGATGGATAATGGACACTTGTCAGCAAAAGAGATCATAGGTCATCACAATATGACGCTGGCGGGTCCGTTTGTGACGCTGTCAACTGCCGCTGGCTGGCGCTTTGATTCTTAGAAATGAGCTCGAAATGAGCGCCGTATGCAGGGCGGCTCGTAAAGCCAATTTCCGCTTCTGGCACGGAGCAGACTGCGACAGAATACAGTCTGCTCTGAGTGAGGAGCGGAAGTTCGCAAGGGGTATCACAACGGGGTACGATTCATACCACGATGTATTAATTAACGGGCTCAGGCCGCTGTCCCTTAAGCACGAGGGCCAGACGATACGGTAAAAAGGGGAGGGGGAGTCGCGTTGAGATAAATCGTGTCTTAACGGATTGTTAGACTGTTTTGTTGTGTTTAAGAAGACAGGTTGCCTTCATCTGTGCAACTATTCCTCGTAAATATTTATGAGGGTTCTGCGGTTATGTTTTCTGTTCCCTTTCCTGTTATTACTCTGTTTGCGCTATTGGTTTTAATCGTCATGGCGCTATTCCCCGAAAAAAATCGCCACAGTGGGACGCTGCGTTTTCTCATCGCCTGCACCGTCCTGCTAACGCTAGGTACGCTGCGCTGGGAATACGATTCAGCCATGCTCAGGAATATTCAATCCGTCTTAGCAATACTTCTGCCCCCGCTCGCATGGCACAGTTTTATCACGATGACAGATGCTAATATGCAGCGTCGCGCATTATTGCTCACTTTACCCCCAGCCATTGCATTAGTTACCCGGATGTTTTGGCCGGTTGCGACGGATTTCATCCTCTTCATCCTGTTTACAGGATACGGATGTGGCCTCATTCGTCTTGCATGGCAGGGAGAGCGTAGCTTCACGCTGAGTCGACTGGCAGAGTCAACACATACTGTAAAAATGGCATTTTTCGCAGGCTGCTTTCTGTGTCTATCTGCACTGACAGACCTTGCGGTTACGCTTGACTTCAGCATCAGCGGTGGGAAACAAGCCCCGGATATGGTTGTCATTTTCCAGATGATACTGCTTCCTCTCATCGCCGCGGCCATTGTCAGTGCGGGACGGACAACGGTATCAGGAAATGATCACCGTGAAGAAACGCCTCCCGAGTGTGTTGTGGTGCCCGCGGGAGAGTTTGAGGGGATTTATCGCAGACTCGAGAATCACGTTCGTGAAACACAAATTTATCTTAATCCCGACCTCACACTGAGTATCCTGGCCAGAAAAACCGGCATACCAGCTCGACACCTTTCAGGTGCAGTGAATTCAGTGAGTCAGTGCAATGTATCGCAGTGGATCAATGGCTTCAGAATTGACCGGGCAAAGGAACTGCTGTCAAACACCCCGTTGCCCGTGACGGATATCATGCTGGAGTCTGGATTCACCACCAAATCCAATTTTAACCGTGAGTTTCTGCGAATTTCCGGCGTGTCACCTACCTTGTTCCGGCAGAAGATGCAGGGTAATCAAGCGAGGAATTCAGAAATGCACTGATTTTACGAATCAGGCGTTGATGAATAGCCACTCGCTTTGCTCGGGGGCCATCCTGGCAAACAATATCGTCGCCAGGTGAGTCTTCGTTTAGCAGAATTTCAGCGCCAGGTTTACAAAGCTGCATGAAACTGAAATGTGTCGCGCCTTCAACCCTCTCGTATTGCCTCCAGTCGGGATTCATTTCGGCAGCAATGTATCCAGACTCCTGATCCGCGGGTAATTCTCCCGGTCCGTCCGCCTGTGCCGCTAAAATCAGGACTGGAATGTTAATAGCATTCAGACTCTGAGGCGTAAAACCAGGGGCTAATCCTGTATCAAGAGAGACGACAGCCCGGATTCGTGCATCACGGTGATTTGCGGATATTTTTTCCAGGGAAAGCGTGTCATTGATGCCAAGTTTTTCTATTAACCGGCAGTCGCCCCGTCTGGAATGGTTTTGACAATCACGGATGAACAAAGAAGGCTGAAATCGCGCACCCGCTAGCGACATGACTGTCCACCCGCCAAGAGAATGCCCTAAAGCGGCAATACGGCCCTTGTCCGTTGCCCCGAACAGAGTAGGGGACGCTATGACGAAATCAATAACCCGAGAAATATCCTGCGGACGTCGCCACAACTTTTTAGCCTCTCTCGGATTCTGATCAAACGTCGTCGTGCCTGGATGATCCGGGGCGGCAACAATATACCCCTCTGCAGCCATCGCCGTAGCAATCCAGGAGAGATTCCGCCAGTTTCCGTGGTATCCGTGTGAAATAACCAGGAGAGGGTGAACGCCAGGCAATGGCGGCGCATCGGGGATCACCGTCACACCAACAAAAGCGGGATTACTGCCCACATCAACTGCTTTTCCCTCAGAAGCCGTTGGATACCACACAGCCACATTGAGATTGTCACGCGTCGGGTCTGATAACGTTATCTGACGAAAGCCTGGCGATGCCTGCACGTGTATCCCGTAAAGGAACACAGACAATAAACAAAAAACGCGTATGCACATCATAAATAATCCTGAAGAGGTGAATGGTGCAACGTGTATATATCAGGTTTGGTATTCGAGCGTCCTCGAACACGATTGAGGTCGTGAATTTTGTTTTTTCGTCATTATTCGATGAGAACGCGCCGCGTAAAGACAGCGAGTCGCTGATGCATATTCTGGATGAGTAGAATACCGAAAGAGGAAAGGGATGCTGTACTTCGCGGGACAAGACATACAGCAACACTGGCAGATGAAGCGTGAAATGCTCCCGCTCGCGGTACCACACTATAGGCTGATCTTCTTAGGAGCGATGAGTGCTGCAGGATATCCTGGTCCTCGCTGTGCCAACAGAGGACCTTGTTAACTGAACTCGGTTTGAAGTTATCAAGAGAGGACCGCTATATTTTTTCCTGATTAACACGGGATGACAGTTCCTGATGGCTTTCCTTTCTTTCACTGTAGCGATCGGCCAGATAACCGCTTTGTCCCTTAAGCAGTAGCGTGATTTTAAACAGCTCCTCGGCGACATCGACGATACGATCATACCAGGGTGAGGGTTTCATTCGTCCATTCTCATCGAATTCCTGCCAGGCTTTGGCCACTGAAGACTGATTAGGTATAGTGAACATCCGCATCCACCTACCCAGAATGCGCATCTGGTTCACGGCATTGAAGGACTGAGAGCCGCCACAGACCTGCATCACCGCAAGGGTTTTGCCCTGCGAAGGACGAACGGCACCTTCGCTTAAGGGTATCCAGTCTATCTGCGCCTTCATCACTGCGCTCATTGCCCCGTGCCGCTCAGGGGAGCTCCACACCATCCCGTCGCACCATCTGACCAGCTCGCGCAGCGCGATGACTTTTGGGTGCGTATCCGGAGCATCATCCGGCAGGGGTAAACCGGAAGGGTTAAAAAATTTCACCTCAGCTCCCATCGCCGTCAGCAGGCGACCCGCTTCTTCTGCTGCAAAACGACTGTAAGAACGCTCTCTTACCGAGCCATACAGAATCAGAATGCGCGGCGGTTCCTGTAAAGGCAGGCGTTCAGCAATTTGCCGATCAAAGCAATCCGTGTTCAGGGCAGGGAACTCTTCCATTTTTCTACTCCGGGCGGTTTTTATGATTTTTAAATTCAATACATATGATATAGCATATGTATATTCTAAAGGAATGGAGTGATAAATGCTAAAGCCTGTTCAGCTTTTTAAAATTCTGTCGGATGAAACCCGCCTCGCCATTATCATGCTTCTCCGTGAGTCCGGCGAACTGTGTGTGTGCGATATCTGCGCGGCCACCTCCGAATCGCAGCCCAAGATTTCTCGCCACATGGCTATCCTGCGCGGGGCTGAACTGGTGCTGGACCGTCGGGAAGGCAAATGGGTCTATTATCGTCTGTCACCCCACATGCCGGCATGGGCGGCTGAGACGATTACGACGTCATGGCAGTGCCTGCGCGAAGATGTCCGTAAATGGCTGGAAAAATCTGCCTGTAGTTCCTGTTGACAGATTTAATCACATACATATAAACATATATATTGGAGTCTGAAATGTTACTGGCAGGGAGTATCTTTTTACTGACGCTGGTTCTGGTCATTTGGCAGCCAGGAGGCCTCAATATTGGCTGGAGTGCAAGTATCGGGGCCTTACTGGCGCTGGGAACCGGGGTCATCCACATGGGTGATATCCCCGTGGTCTGGAATATCGTCTGGAATGCGACAGCGGCATTCATTGCGGTGATCATCATCAGCCTGCTGCTCGATGAGTCCGGTTTCTTTGAATGGGCCGCGCTGCATATCGCCCACTGGGGTAACGGACGTGGACGCCTGCTGTTTACCTGGATAATTCTGCTCGGTGCCGCTGTTGCTGCGCTCTTTGCTAACGACGGTGCAGCGCTGATCCTGACGCCAATTGTGATTGCGATGCTGCTGGCGCTGGGGTTCAGCCAGAGCACGACGCTGGCCTTTGTCATGGCTGCGGGATTCATTGCCGATACCGCCAGTCTGCCGCTCATCGTCTCTAACCTGGTGAATATTGTCTCGGCGGATTTCTTTGGCCTGAGCTTTACGCGGTACGCCTCCGTGATGGTCCCCGTGAATCTGGCAGCCATTGCCGCCACGCTGCTCATGCTGCATCTCTTCTTCCGTCGGGATATTCCGGCGACATATGATGTTTCATTGCTGAAAGTGCCTGCCAGTGCGATTAAAGATCCGGCGACGTTCAGAGCCGGCTGGATTGTTCTGCTGCTCCTGCTGCTCGGGTTCTTTGTTCTGGAGCCGCTGGGGATCCCCGTCAGTGCGATAGCGGCAGCTGGCGCAGCCGTGCTGTTCGTGGTGGCAAAGAGAGGCCATGCCATTAATACCGGGAAAGTGCTGCGCGGTGCGCCCTGGCAGATCGTTATTTTCTCGCTGGGGATGTACCTGGTCGTCTACGGCCTGCGCAATGCCGGACTCACTGAGTCTCTTTCTGACGTGCTTAATAGGCTGGCAGAGAGAGGTCTATGGGCTGCCACGTTTGGCACCGGCTTCCTGACGGCGTTTATGTCGTCGGTGATGAACAACATGCCGACGGTGCTGATTGGCGCACTGTCGATTGACGGGAGTGCTGCGACCGGCATCGTCAAAGAGGGGATGATTTATGCCAATGTGATTGGTTGCGATTTAGGCCCAAAAATCACCCCGATTGGCAGTCTGGCCACTCTGCTGTGGCTTCACGTGCTGGCTCAGAAAAACATGACCATCACCTGGGGATATTACTTCCGCACCGGGATTATCATGACCCTACCCGTGCTGTTTGTCACACTGGCCGCGCTGACGTGGCGGCTCTCTGTCACTTTGTAATGAGATACTGATATGAGCAATATTACTCTCTACCACAACCCGGCCTGCGGCACCTCGCGCAACACGCTGGAGATGATCCGTAACAGCGGTAACGAACCGACCATTATTTACTATCTCGATACGCCACCGACCCGCGACGAGCTGATTAAACTCATCTCAGATATGGGAATGACGGTGCGCGCGTTGTTGCGTAAGAACGTTGAACCTTATGAGCAGTTGGGTCTGGATGAAGATACATTTTCTGATGAACAGTTGATCGATTTTATGCTTAAGCATCCGATCCTGATTAATCGACCGATTGTAGTGACGCCGCTTGGTACGCGTCTTTGTCGCCCCTCAGAAATTGTGCTGAATATTCTACCTGAAGGTCAGAAAGGCACGTTCACCAAAGAGGACGGTGAAAAAGTGATTGATGAAGACGGGAACCGGGTTAAGTAATCAGCCCATTTCGTATCATTATCCGGACGTCTGCGTACCCCATGCAGACGTCCGCTTTTTGCTCACTGCGGACCTGGTCGCGAAGATATCCGCAGGTGCCAGAAACAGACATTTCAGAAGCCAGCTGCTTTTAACAGCTGACGTAGTATCGAACCCGATAGCCATTTTTTTAATAACCCATCTCCGGCTCGAAAGGCTGCAAACCATTTTCGCGGGATTATTTCTGATGTAGCCAGCGCTGAACACCCCTTGACGCGGAGTCAATTGCACCTGCCAGATAACCCGAGAACTGCGGCGACCATTCACTGGCGATGCCCGTCATCTCGCGAGACCATTCTCCCCTGGCAGGAAGTTGCTCAGACATTGCGTGCCCGACGTCCTGAAGGAGATCAGATTCCGTTGCAGTATACGGATCGGCCGCCCAGTCTTTTATATACTCAGCTTCTGGTTCTGCCGCGTCCTGTCCAAATAAGCGTACGAGCTGCTCCCGGCAAAGGCCTTTGAGCACCGCTTCGCTGACCGTCCATCTCGATTTTGCCGGTACGCCAATAAAACCGAAAATCGCCGTTTTATCCGAATCTGGCTCGGAAACGTCGTGGATCTCAACCATTGGCCCAACGCGGCTTCCTGCATTCCCTGAAAGTTGTCGTGCATGCAGTAAGTCCGTTTTATAAACAGCGACATATTTCGCATGGGGGGCCATCCACGTCGGGGTTTTCCGCCAGTTTGAAAGCACCTGTTCCGGCATCGCCGGTTTGAAATCTATTTTAGCTGCCAGGGCAGGAGGCAAAGCGAGGAAGACATGCTCCCCGGAAAACACGGCTTTTTTACTGCCTTCGGACCGGGTATGGACCTGCACTTGCTTGCCGACCCGGGAAACAGCTATCACCTGATGGCCTGTTTTAATCCTCTCAACCGGGATCTGACTTTTGAGCGCCGCCGTCAGCGCCTGCATTCCTCCCTTCAGCCTGAAAGACGCTGGGGAGCTCTCCCATGCTGGATAGCGTTCGGGGGGCGAATTCAGCTGGCGTTCGTAGAGCATGTCACCCGGGCGGCCATGCGCTATTACCGGAAGATTCAGCCGCTCGATCAGGTGCGCGAAGTCCGGTTGAATATCAGGCCAGAACCACGCGGCCCCCATATCTACATGGAGGCCCGCGGAGGTCCCCGCCAATTCCAGGCCTGACAGCACGCGTCCGCCCGTTCTGTCACGAGCCTCAAGAATCACATAGTCCACACCCGCTTTTTCAAGCAGCGTGGCGGCATAAAGGCCGCTTATGCCCGCACCAATGATAACAACGCGCTGTTTCATCATGTCGCTCCGGTCAGGGTTGTCGGGCTGAGATGTCCCGTTTTCAGATAAAAAAGTGCACCAGAAGCGGTAGCCATAAGAGCAGGCATATCACCCGGCGGAAAGCGCAGCCAGCTTCCTGCCTCATAGCAATCTTCCTGCACCACGAGTTGCCCTTTCAGAAGAAAGAGTTCTGCTCCGCCAACACGTGGTGCACAGAAGACCGGCTCGCCCGGGGCAAGCTTCTGAAGCAGAACGGTTTCTGAAGTACCGGAGAATAAGGGGCAGATTTGTCTGTGCGGCTGACCGTGCCAGTTGGCTGCCTCCTTCGTGTTTATCCTGACCGGCTGGCGTTCATCGGCAGACATCTGGCGCAGCTTGACGAAAATGGTTGTGCCGTCGCGGCTGGAGGGGTGATGAGAAGAACCGTCCGGACTGCGCAGGTACCAGCCAGCAGGATGATCGATTCCGTTCTCGGTAAAAGTCCCGTCGAGCACCAGAATTTCCTCTCCGCCGGGATGGCTGTGTTCGGGAAATTCGGACCCGGGCGCATATCTGACAAGGCTGGTTGCGCGAGCCTGCTCGTGACCAATGCGGTCAAGCATCACGCGCTCAACGCCGGGCTGAGGAGAAGGTACCCACTGATAATCATCCGGGGTGACGATCGCACGCTGCGAAAAATCAGAATTCAATAATGTCATAATCAGTGATATGACGGCCCACAGGGGGCCGTCTGCAGGCCTATTTGTTTGGCAAATTATCGTACACATCCAGAGCACGCGCGGTATACGTCAGCGCTGCGCCGGTGTTCAGGCTAATGGCAACGGCCAGCGCTTCGGCGATCTCTTCACGCGTGGCACCGTGCTTAACCGCAGCGTCTACATGCACGGCCAGGCAGCCGTCGCAGCGGGTGGTTACGGCCACTGCCAGTGCAATCAGCTCATGGGTTTTGGGATCGAGATGCTTGTTTTCTGACGCCCCTTTGTCCATCTGCTGCAAGCCTTTCATAAATTCAGGCTGCAGTTTGGCAAATTTGCCAACAGTGGCGAGCAGACCACTGCGATATTCATTCCAGTTTAAGAACATTGAAAACTCCGGTGAGTGTTTGTCTCAGAAAAGTCATTACATGACGTCAAAAATATGCACGTCAGGCGCGCTGTTTAAATAAGGTGTTAATCCGGCAACGACGTCCTGTATGAATAGTTGGCTGTTGAGATATGCCTGTGCCTGCGCGACGGTATTAAAACCGTGCAGCACCTGGACGTCTTCGTCACGGATAAGCAGTTCTTTAGAGGTGGCACCCTCGATGGTGGTCAGAAACGGGGTTTTGTATTTCTGGTATACCCCTGCTGCTGCCGTACGGTTTTCATTACTGATATCCAGGGTGATTTGCAGATAAGCCATCTTGCTCTCCTTTTCTCAGGGTTGAGGCAATGCACCCGTTTAAAGATCCGGTGTGTATTCCCTTTCGTTGAGGAAGATTATGAAAAAGCCAGAGTAATTCAACAAATCAGATAATCTTGCAAAGCAGAGTAGAAATTCTATGTCGTGATTTGTCGTGGAATAAGCATTACGCGCCCGGCGTGATTACCGGGGCAGCGTAATGCCTGAGGGGGCAGTTTATGAACGATCTGAGACGACGTCCTGAAGAAGCCAGTTGTGGAATACCTTTACTTCATGACGCATGACATTCTGCTGTGGAGTGACAAGATAATAGGACCATTTGAGTGGCCAGCGATGGTCGGGATGCAGTTGGACCAGCTGCCCGGTTTCGATAAGCTTCGTCACCAGAGCGTACCGGACAATAGCCACGCCTCTGCCGCTCAGGGCCGACAGGATCACTGCTGAGGCGGAGTTAATATGCAGCCCGCTTTCCAGCGCTTCGGGTGCACCAACCGCCATCAGTACATCATCCCATGACGGAAAATCCGCCCCGGGATGCGGCGTGTCATCGTGAATGAGTTTTTGCGTGGCGAGCCATTCGCTGCAGGCCATTTTCTCTGGTGGTACCAGGCGTGGACTGCAGACCAGCACCGCCTCTTCATCCATCAGCCAGGTTTTATTCACGCCAGGCCAGTCGCCCTGTCCGCAGCGAATACCGATATCCGCCTCGCCGTGCGACACGTCCATCAGCTTTTCCGTGACGTTAAGCCGCAGATCGATATTTTCGTGCGTTTCCGAAAAACGGTTCAGGCGATCCATCAGCCAGTTCATCATCAGCACCTGCGACGCCGTTACGACCACTACCGAGCGCGAACGGCGGCCACGAAGCTTGTTTAATCCGGTTTCAAGTTTGTCGAGCCCCTGCGTGATGTCCTGCAGCGCCTCCTGCGCTTCATCAACCAGCGTCAGCCGCTCTTTTCCTGAGCGGGTACGGTGAAGAAGCGGGTGCCCGACCCAGTCTTCCAGCGAGCGTACCAGCTGGCCTACTGCTGCGGGCGTAACGCCCAGCTCCTGTGCCGCGCCGGTAAAGCTGCCGTGCCTGGCGGTGGCTTCAAAAGCGTGTAGCCATTTAAGTCGGTTTAGCGATCGCATTGTCGTCGTCCTGATCCGTTATTTGTCTCAGTATACGCTAGCGAGAAAGATTTTCTTTCCTGTGTCGCAATTTCTTCTCAGTCGTCAACCAACCTTCAGGGTGGCATTCTGGCTTCACACGATGAGGAGCGCGGCTTTTCATCAATCTCACTCAGATGAATATAAAGAGGGTAGCGATGAACGCATCTTTTGCCGGTAAAAAACTGTTAGTGGTCGGCGGTACAAGCGGTATGGGCTTCGAAACGGCGAAGCTGGTCGTGAAAAACGGCGGCAGCGTTGTGCTTGTTGGTCATCGTCAGGACAAAGCTGAGCAGGCCCGCCAGGCGCTGGCTGCAGACGGTCAGGTTTCGATCATCGTTGCCAACCTGATGAAAGAAGAAGGTATGCAGCACGTGGTGGATATCATTAACGCCGAACACAAAGATATCAGCCTGCTGGTCAATGCGGCTGGCGTATTCTTCCCGAAACCCTTCACCGAACATGAAACGTCAGACTATGACATGTATATGAATATTAACCGCGCCACGTTCTTTATTACCCGTGACGTGGTGCGCAATATGGTCGAGGGCGGTATTAAAGGCTCTATCGTGAATATCGGCTCCATGTGGGCACAACAGGCCATCGGTGCCACACCGTCATCAGCTTACTCAATGGCTAAAGCCGGTCTGCATGCGCTGACCAAAAACCTGGCCATTGAGCTGGGTGAGAAAGGGATCCGCGTGAATGCGGTTTCTCCGGCCGTCGTTCACACGCCAATTTACGAAGGTTTCATTCCGAAAGACGACGTGAAGGATGTGATGAACAGCTTTGACAGTTTCCATCCGATCGGACGCGTGGGTACCCCGGTCGATATCGCGGAAACCGTTGCTTTCCTGCTTTCTGATAAGACGGGCTGGGTCACCGGCGCTATCTGGGATATCGATGGCGGTGTGATGGCCGGCCGTAACGCCTGATGAGTATGCCGCACGTGCTGGCTCGCGTGCGGCACTGGAGTGATTATGCAAATCCAGACCGCGCATTACGACCTTGTCACTACGTGGCGGGGGAGCATGGCCAGCCGGACGCTCTGCCAGTCCTTTTCCGCAGACAACGCCACACCAGTCATGCAAAGTCATGTTATCGATTCCGATGAACCGATTTCGTTGGGTGGCGAAGGGCTGGCTCCTGACCCCCAGGAGCTGATGCTCGCTGCGTTTAATGCCTGCATGATGGCCGCCTTTATTCAGGAAGTCAGGGCTTGCGGTATCGCGCTCAAACATCTTGAAATACACACTGACGGGCATCTTCCGAAAGGTATACCGGCAACCGGCGACAGGCCTGCAAAGGCGGATTCCGGCAGGCTTCAGTATGTCATTTACGTCAGCGGTGACGGCACAGTGCATCAGTTTGAAGGGATCCATCAGCGGGTGATTAACATCTCCATGAACCGGTGGTTACTGGCCCAGAATATGCTGATCGAAGGTGACTTAACACTGAGCTGACGCGGCTGGATTATTCTGCTCAATAGAAAGAAATGACATCCCCACACTGAGACGCTGCTGATTCATCTTACGGACCAGTCCACCCGCAACGTCGTGGTCGAGAAGAACGTTAGCGACGCGCTGAAAAATCTGTTAGGTGGAAATGAGACCGTGGAAGCCGTTGCAACCGTCACCGCCTGTAACAGGGTATCTCGTTTTCTCGTCGCGCCTGCAATCTGATAATCCCCATTTTTACTGGTGCAATTTATGAATAAAAAATATCGTGCTATGCAGATCGTTGCCCCCGGTGTGCTGGAAATGACAGAGCGGCCGATACCTGCTCCCGGTCCGGATGATGTACTCATTAAAATTGAAGCATGCGGGGTATGCGGTGCCGATCTCCGGGACGCAGAAAAAGCGCCGCAGGAGGGCCAACCAGGCCGTATACCGGGACATGAGATTGTCGGACATATCGCCCGGAAAGGAGACCGGGTGCGGGGTATCTGGCAAACCGGTCAGCGTGTAGGCGTCGGGCGTCTGGGGGGGTACTGCCAATACTGTAACCCATGCCGCAACGGGCTTTTTCATCTCTGTGAAAATCAGCTGACGCCGGGTCTGAGCTGCGATGGCGGCTACGCAGAGTACGTTGTCATGCGACATACCGCGCTGATAGCCATTCCATCAGCGCTTTCTTCTGTGCATGCCGCACCGATCCTTTGCGCCGGTACCGCTACCTTCAACGCGCTGCGTAATTCAGGTGCCAGGGCAGGCGACCGAGTGGCGGTTCTCGGGATGGGGGGACTTGGTCATATGGCCGTTCAGTACGCCCGTAAAATGGGTTTTGAGGTTACGGTAGTTGCACGGGGGAGTGATAAAGAACGAGTGGCCTTTGAGCTGGGTGCGCATCACTACATCGATACATTTAAGGAAAACGGTTTAGAGCGCCTGAAAAATGACGGTGGTGTCGATTTTATTGTGGCTACGGCGCCGGATTCAGAAACGGTCGCAGCCTTGCTGCCCGCCCTGGCAACGCGGGGAAAAGCGATCCTGCTGGGTGCCGGGCGAACACCACTGCAGGTCATGCCGGGTATGATGATCGGCGCTGAACGTACCCTGACAGGATCCTTCGTCAGCACACCGGCACAAACCGAGCGAGCGCTGAGGTTCAGCCATCTTTTTCAGACTTTGCCCGTCATAGAACAGATGCCCTTTGAGCGTGCAAACGAGGCCCTCGACAGACTGAAGAGGGGGCAGGCGCGCTTCCGGATAGTGCTTACCATGAATCAGGATAATTAATCACATGTCCACATAACGCTTCCTGCCCGTTGCAGACCAGAAAAATAATCTCTTCCTCCCGTCGTCCGCACAGGCTCTCGCCGGTGCTAACGCCGCAGTTTTTATGCTACAGGCGCAATTGTGGGTAATGCAATTGCGCATGACAATTCTCTCGCCACGTTGCCCATCACCATTTTGTTCTGGGGATGGGCAACGTGTATCTTGCCGTTATGTTCACTGGCGCAAAACAAGGCCGTAAAGCTGCTTTTATGGTCGGCACCGGCGCAGGCGTTTTTTACCAGCATTGATTATCCGCTTTGGAGCGATGCGTATTGCCGCTGCGGGTCTGCTTATCACAGCATGTCCTGTCCTGGCCGCTCTTTGCCGGTAGTCATTTTTGTAATTCACTGATTTCATGATAAATTATTGTTTAGACTAATATTTGGTATTTAATTGCTTTATCTGTCTACTATTAAAGGCCGGACGTGAGATCCGACAGGGTAAACAAACTAAGGGGACGCTATGCAGTACGATATTCTGAATACCGAAGTCACGACCATTGATGGCGAGAAAACAACGCTCGAAAGCTACAAAGGTAAAGTGTTGTTGATCGTGAACGTCGCGTCGAAATGCGGTTTGACGCCGCAGTATGAACAGCTTGAAAACATTCAAAAAGCCTGGGAGAAGGATGGCCTGGTGGTTCTTGGTTTCCCGTGTAATCAGTTTCTGGGTCAGGAACCGGGTAGTGAAGAGGAGATCAAAACGTTTTGCAGTACCACCTATGGCGTCACGTTCCCCATGTTCAGCAAAATTGATGTGAACGGTGAAAATCGCCATCCGCTTTACCAAAAGCTGATCGCTGCAGCCCCAACGGCCGTTGCGCCAGAACAAAGCGGATTCTATGAGCGCATGGCGAGCAAAGGACGTGCGCCTCTGTATCCGGATGATATTTTGTGGAATTTCGAGAAATTCCTGGTTGGCCGTGACGGACAGGTTGTACAACGTTTTTCTCCGGATATGACACCCGAAGACCCTATTGTGATGGAATCGATCAAACTGGCACTGGCGAAGTAATGACCATGCTGATGCAGTTGACGGGCGTGGCGCAGAAGGGAAGGCTGGAACCGGTCAACGCTGAGGTTCATCCGGGTGAGATCGTGCATCTTGTCGGCCCCAACGGGGCCGGGAAAAGTACGTTGCTGGCCCGTATGGCTGGGCTGACGATGGGTGAGGGGGAAATCACGTTGCTGGGGCATTCTCTTCGCGAATGGTCTCCCGTCTCGCTGGCTCACCGGCGCAGCTACCTAATCCAGCAGCAGATGCCGCCCTTTGCCATGCCTGTCTGGCACTATCTGGCCCTGCATCAGCATGATAAAACCCATTCCGCGCTGCTTGAGGATGTCACTCGCGCGCTGGGGCTGGAAGATAAACTCGCGCGCAACGCCAACCAACTCTCCGGCGGTGAGTGGCAGCGTGTGCGCCTGGCCGCTGCGATCCTGCAAATCCATCCTGCGGGAAATCCTCACGGGAGCGTGATGTTACTGGATGAGCCGACGAGCGGTCTGGATGTGGCTCAGCAGGCCGCGCTCGACAAGCTATTAAGCCTGCTTTCCGGCAAAGGCATCGCCGTTGTGATGAGCAGTCACGATTTAAACCACACGCTGCGCCACGCCCACCGGGTATGGCTTTTGGCGCGCGGGGCCATGATCGCCAGCGGCGCGCGCGACAGCGTACTGACGCCACCAAATCTTGCTCAGGCTTACGGTATGCCTTTTCGTCGTCTGGATATTGAAGGGCACCGAATGCTGATTTCGACCGTTCAGGAATAGCGTTTCTTGCAAGGTTGCGTAATCACAGGCTAAATTACGGAAAGGATAAAAAAGCAGAGGATTCGTCTGGAAATGCGATTCTGGTTAATCATTGTGGGCATGTTATTACTTGCAGGATGCAGCAGTCATCGTGCACCGCCCCCTAATCCGCGGTTATCGGATTCTATTACCGTGATCGCTAATCTTAACGACCAGTTGCAACACTGGCGCGGGGCACCTTATCGCTACGGTGGAATGAGCCGGGGCGGCGTTGATTGTTCAGGCTTCGTGCTGATGACCTTCCGCGACAAGTTCGATCTGCAACTCCCGCGCGAAACGCGGATGCAGGCTGAGATCGGTACGCAAATAGACAAAGGCGATTTATTGCCGGGCGATCTAGTGTTTTTTAAAACGGGATCAGGTGAAAGTGGCCTGCATGTTGGCATTTATGATACTGACAATCAGTTTATTCACGCCTCAACCAGTCGCGGTGTGATGCGATCTTCTCTGGATAATGTTTACTGGCGGAAAAACTTCTGGCAGGCTCGACGTATATAGCGGGCGGTTTCCGTTTCTTCCTGGCGCGGTCATCTGAATCGCGCTCGTTTTTAAGTTATCCAGTTTGAGTTAAATCTAAATGTAATTAATTATGTCGATAACTAGCTGTTTTCGCTAAAACTGGCTATTACACCATAACCAGGATAAAATTATTTTAGATTGATGGAAAAATCTTAAAAATAAAAAGGAAACAATGAAATTAATCTTTTTAAAATCAATAAAGTTGAATTATTTTAGCAATTGCTCCAGGATGCTCGTTATCTTCTTAAACGCGGGGCCGGCGCAATGATTGTCACCCTGAATAATCCTTATCACTCTGAACTATTATTACTTCCTGCTCGCAATTGCGCAGGTGAGCTAAAAGGTTTAGAAATTTTTGCTCACTTTGTTGGTGTGGGAACTGACGTCCGTATTCCAACGGAACTGGTCACCCCGCATCTCAGTGCGGCAGACGAGTTAGCGCTGTTTCACGAAAAGCTGGAATTGCTGGACGCGTGTAAACTGTTTTTTATTCAGCATCACCTTATTGCATGGATAAATATATCGCCAGCTATTGTTGAGTATCTTTTGGCAGACGGGAATGCCACATCAATATTAGAACGCTATCCATTTCTTGAGTTTACGGTTAATGAGAGTTTTCCCGGTTTAAATAATGGAAAAGACGATCCCGTGCTCGCAAGAATGGCAATCCATTTCCCAATGGTGTTGGCTGACTTTGGGGCGGGAACTGCATCCAACAAAGCCGTCTTTGATGGATTGTTTAAACGCATTGCACTGGATAAAGGATTTATCCATGCGCGCGTTGCCGAGTTTTCGTTCGAACCCTTTATGCGCGCGATTCTGGCGCAAATCACGCCCTATTGCCAGGGCGTAATTGTTGCAGGCGTCGACGATGAAGAGATCTTGCGACGTATGCTGCCATTCAACTTCAGCGCCATGCAAGGCAATTTGTGGTCAGCGGTGACTGCCGAGCAAGTGACGTCCCTCGTCCAACGATAACCCTTCATTTCGCCCGTGTTTAAGTGCGGGTAAACCCTCTACACTTAAGACAGGAGGACCTATGACCCTGTCTTTTACTGCTCACTGGCATGACGAATTACCCGGTTTCTACACCGCGCTCAATCCCACTCCGCTGAAAAATGCCCGTTTGATCTGGCACAACGCCAGTCTGGCGAATGATCTAGGCGTGCCTGCGTCGTTATTCCACGCCGATGCAGGCGCGGGCGTATGGGGAGGGGAAACGCTGCTTCCCGGCATGCGCCCGCTGGCACAGGTCTATAGCGGCCACCAGTTTGGTGTGTGGGCAGGGCAGCTTGGGGATGGACGTGGCATCTTGCTGGGCGAACAACAGCTCGCGAACGGACAAACCGTCGACTGGCATCTGAAAGGCGCTGGCTTGACGCCGTATTCGCGTATGGGCGACGGGCGCGCAGTGCTTCGCTCAACAATCCGCGAGAGCCTCGCCTCAGAAGCGATGCATGCCCTGGGGATCCCCACTTCACGCGCGTTATCCATTGTCACCAGCGATACTCAGGTTGCCCGCGAATCGATGGAGCAGGGCGCAATGCTGATGCGTATTGCGCAAAGCCACGTGCGATTCGGCCATTTTGAACATTTTTACTATCGCCGTGAGCCAGAAAAGGTCCGCCAGCTCGCTGATTTTGTCATTGCCCATCACTGGCCGCAGTGGCAGAACGACGCCGATAAATATGTTCTTTGGTTCCGGGATGTGGTGGCGCGTACGGCATCGCTGATGGCCTGCTGGCAAACGGTGGGCTTCGCGCATGGGGTGATGAACACCGACAACATGTCTATTCTCGGGCTAACCATTGACTACGGCCCGTACGGCTTCCTCGATGACTATCAGCCGGATTTCATCTGTAACCACTCTGATTATCAGGGGCGCTACAGTTTTGAAAATCAGCCTGCGGTTGGGCTGTGGAACTTACAGCATCTGGCGCAATCCCTATCGCCATTTATTGACGTCGAGGCTCTGAATGATGCGCTGGATCGGTATCAGGAAGTGCTGATGCAGGAATACGGCAAACTCATGCGCCGCAAGCTGGGGTTGATGACCCAGGAGAAAGGGGATAACGATATCCTCAACGCGTTGTTTGCACTTATGGCGCGTGAAGGCAGCGATTATACGCGCACTTTCCGCATGCTTGGTCAAACCGAAAAGCACAGCGCCGCTTCGCCATTGCGCGATGAGTTTATCGATCGACAGGCCTTTGATAGCTGGTTTGCAACCTATCGTGAGCGCCTGCAGCGTGAGGAAACGCCTGATGACGTCCGCAACGCGCAAATGAACGCGGTCAATCCGGCCATGATCCTGCGTAACTGGCTGGCGCAGCGGGCGATAGAGCAGGCCGAGCAGGGCGATTATGCCGAGTTGCATCGATTGCACGACGCCTTACGCACGCCGTTTGACGACAGAGATGATGACTATGTCAGCCGCCCGCCGGACTGGGGCAAACGGCTGGAAGTGAGCTGTTCCAGCTAAGGGGCGAGAAATACCTGCGGAATAGCACTCGTCGGATGCAGGCCAACGTGAACTTGGGCGCCGTACCAGCGCGCCAGATCGTCGGCCTGTAAAACCAAGTCGGGCGCGCCTTGCGAAACGATTTTCCCTTCATGCAGCAGCACGATCCGATCGGCCCACAGCGCGGCCAGATTGAGATCGTGCAGCACCACACAAACGTGCAGATTTCCCTGGGCGGTTAAGGATTTCAGCAGCCGCAGTACATGTTGCTGGTGGTAAAGATCTAACGCCGATGTGGGTTCGTCGAGAAACAGCCAGCCGCGCGGCGCTCCGTCGCACCACAGTTGGGCCAGAGCCCGGGCCAGCTGAACGCGCTGCTGTTCACCGCCCGACAATGCTGCATATTTTCGTCCTGCCAGCGGCGTACACCCCGTTATCTGCATTACCTGGGCGATCACGGCGGCTTCCGGCTGCGAGGTCCATGGCGACCTTCCCATTCCAATAACGGCCTCAACCGGCCAGTCAAATTCGAGCTGTGTCTGCTGGCGCATAACGGCGCGATGGCGCGACAGCATCTGGGTGCTCCACCTGTCCAGCGGTTTCCCGACCAGTTTACAGCTGCCAGAGGTCGGTGGAAGATAGCCCGTCAGCAGGCGTAGCAGCGTGGATTTACCCGCACCGTTGGGGCCGATCAGCGCCACCATTTCACCCTGGTTCAGCGAAAGCGACACATCATGAAGTACCGTTTTATTTGCGATGCGGTAGGTCAGCGCCTGTGCCAGAAATTGTTCAGCCAAAGTGCGCTCCCCGACGGAAAATGAGCCATAAAAACCACGGCGCGCCCAGCAGGCTGGTCAGCAATCCGACGGGCATTTCTGCCGGTGTAACGACGGTGCGTGCGAGGGTATCGGCGATCAGCAGTAAAAAAGCGCCTGCCAGCACTGAGCCTGGGATAACGGCCCGGTGATCGGCGCCCAGCCACATCCGCACCAAATGCGGAACCACTAAACCGATAAAGCCAATCACACCGCTCACCGCCACGGCGGAGGCCACCAGCAAGGCGCTGCACAGCAGCAACATACGCTGCACGGCGCGGACGTCGATACCCAGATAATGCGCCTCTTCATCGCCCAACTGCAGTAAATTCAGTGCCCCGGCCAGGCGCCAGATAACCATCACGGCTGGGATCATCAGCGAGGTTGCAGCCAGTAATGTTGACCACTGCGCAGACCCAAGACTGCCCATGCCCCACAGTGAAAGCTGACGCAGCTGTGCGTCATTGCTGACCCACGACATCACACCGACTACCGCGCCGCATAGTGCATTGATGGCAATCCCCACCAGCAGCAAGCGCGACAGGGTACTGACCTGTTGTTGGCTGAGCAGGAAAATCACCAGCGTGGCCGCCAGGGCACCCGCAAAGGCTGCCAGCATGGGAGCATAAAGCATCAGCAACGCCGGGAGTGACAAGGGCAACACCACCCACAGCGCGACGGCACAGGCCGCGCCGCTGCTGATCCCCAGTAATCCAGGATCGGCCAGCGGATTGCGAAACAGACCCTGCATCACGCAGCCTGCCAGCGCCAGCGAACCGCCAATCACCAGAGCCAGCAGCACGCGCGGGAGACGGATGGTCAGCCAGATCTGGCGCAGGGTTTCATCGTGACCGCTCCACAGCAGCGAGACCGGCAGACGCAACGCGCCAAAACCGGTCGCCAGCAGCGTCATCAACGCCAGCGAAAATGCCAGCATCCATAGCGATAGCGCGATACGGCGAGTCATCAGGGCACTTGCTCGGCTTTATCGCGCAGCTGTTGAATGGCATGCGGGGTGCGGACGCTAAATCCGAGCAGCGCCATATCATCAATCTGCAAAATCTGTTTGTTACGACCCGCAGGCGTTTGCGCCAGACCCGGCAGCTTCCACAGATTCGCTTCGCCGCCCATTGTCTTCACGCCAGCCTGCGAGATCACCACCAGATCGGGCTGGCTGGCGATCACGCCTTCCTGAGACAAGGGCTGATAGCGCGAAAATCCCTGCATGGCATTGTGCAAACCGGCGGCGCGAATCGCCGTATCCGCAGCGGTTTGTTGTCCGGCGGCCATCGCGTTCATCCCGCCGTGACTGAGAATAAACAGCACGCGTTTATTGAGTGGCGACGTCGGTAACGCTGCCAGCTCCTGCTGCACCGTTTTGCGCAGAGCTTCTCCCTGCACGACGCGATGGGTTGCTTGTGCAATCACGCGGATCTTCTCATCGATCGCGCTCAGATCGTTACCGCCCGGTACCGTCACGACGTTCACGTTGTTTTGCTCGACCTGTTTAAGCGCTAACGAAGGCTGCGCCTGCGCGCTCGCCAGCACCAGCGTCGGGCGCATCGCCAGAATACCCTCGGCGTTTAACTGGCGCAGATAGCCCACGTCCGGAAGTGACGTGACCCGCTGCGGCCACAGGCTGGTGCTGTCGCGCGCCACGAGAGAAGACTCTGCGCCCAACGCAGAGATAATCTCCGTGACGTCCCCGCCGAGCGCGACGATCTTCTCCTGTGGCGCAGCGAACGCCGTCAGCGGTAGGGCGATAATCAGGGCAAGCCATTTTCTCATGCGGCTATCCCTTTCGGTGTCAGGGCGTCGATCTGCGCGCGCCACTGCGTTTGTTCTGGTTCGCCTTCGGTACGCTGGCCATAAAGTTGCGCAATCTGCGTCCCGTCTGCGGCGAACAGCTCCAGGCTGGTGACGTGGCCGTCGGCGGTAGGCTTACGCGTAACCCAGGTTTCCGCGATCGTCTCTTCCAGCAAATGCAGGGTAAACGCTGGATTGAAAATGTTAAGCCAGCCCTTCATCGGCACCACTTTTTCCACTGCGCCGGTAAATATTTGCACGCAGCCGCGGTTGCCCACGAAGACCATAATTTCGTTTCCGGTCTGATGCGCGGCATCCAACAGGCGTGCTAAGGCGCGGTTGTCTACTTTACAGGCCAGGTCGTCACCCACCAGACGGAACGCTTGTTGCCGGCTCAGACTGTGGCGCTTCAGGAGGCTGAAGAACTGATGCACGTCAGTCATGGCGCGCCATTCCGCATCGACTTTTTCAGCGTCAGGCGACGCGCTGTTGAGCGCCACATCGGCCGCTTTCAGATCCAACGCAGGATTATCGGCAACGGTAAAACGGGTCAAAATATCGCCCCATGCGGAAGCGTCCGTGTTATCGGTGGCATAGACCTTGAGTAGCGCATCACCCTGATGGTCAAAGAATTGAATACTCTGGCGTTCACCGCGTGCCGTGGCTTCGCAGATGTGGAACACGCTTGCCCATTGGCTCAGGAACAGGCGCAGATCCAGCGCGCGCGGATTCAGCACCAGCCCGGCATGGCCATTAAGGTGTTGATTGGTGAACGTGCCGATCTGTTCATGAACGGCGTATTCGTTGCGGCAAATGCATTTTGTTTCGCCGACAGTTTCCAGCGCGCCGAGGATCGCACGGATGTCTCCGTGTAAACGCCAGGCGTCGTGCCCCACGCGGGCGAACGTCAGTTCGGCTTCGCTGAGGTTCATCAGCCCGGCGATGTCGCGCGCGTATTTTCCTGGGTTTTCTTCTTTTAACTCAAGCCAGCGGGTGTAGTGATTCATTGTCTCTTCCTTTCGGATAAGGCCCCGGCGCACCGGGGCAAGGGGGATTACCACTGATAACTGACGAAAATCTTACCGTTGCGGCCATCCTGCGGAATGCCCTGCGGTGACCAGTACTCTTTGTCGAAGGCATTGCCCAGGACCAGCGTGGTAGTGACCCCTTTGAGGGCTTGCTGGCCCTGATAGCTCACGTAGAAGTCATTCACCGCGTAGCCCGGCTGTTTACTGTATTCGCTGCTGATATGCGTTGAGCGATCGGTAAATGTGCCGATCCAGCCAACCGAGAAGCCGCTTTGGGCCACCGGAACGTTCAGTTTACTGGTCACGGTGTCCGGGTTAATCGTCGAGATGTATTCGCCCGTATCGGTGTCTTTCCCGCGCGTGCGGTTATACGCCACGTCAAGGCTGAACAGGTCCGCCGTGTATTTCGCCATCACGTCCCAGCCCCAGATTTTGGCGTCAGGCACGTTATAGGATTGCGTGGTTGCGGCAGCAAAATCAACGGTCGTAGAGATGTAGTCTTTGGCTTTGGTATCGAAGTAGCTGGCTTTGAACTCCAGCTCATCGTTGGCCAGCATCAGGTCGTCAAAGCGCAGACCAAAGCCGTACTCTTGTGTTTCGTTGGTTTCCGGACGCAGATTCGGGTTCGGCACCCAGTAGTTAGTGTAGAAATTGCCAATGGAGAAGTGTTTAGAATCGTTATACATCTCGCCCATTGTTGGCGCGCGAAAAGCCTGCGCGTAGGACCCGAACAGCATCAGCCAGTCGGCCGGGGTAACGGTGATGCCCGCGCGGGATGACCATTTATCCGCATCGACATCGTCATACCCCTCGCTGCTGCCACGGTAGTTGTCATAGCGTGTGCCGCCTAACAGCGTGATCGGCAGGTCGCGAAGGGTGATTTCGTCCTGCAACCAGCCGGAGCTGAAGTCGATTTTTGCCTCCGGGAAGCCGGTGGTCGCGCCGCCTGGATTTTGCTCCTGACGATAATACTCCCCGCCGTAGGTGAGCAGGTGCGAGGCGAAGGTGTCAGTAAACAGATGCGTACGGTTCTCTACTTTTCCGCCTTTGGTGGTTTGCTTGCGGAATTCGGCGGTGCTGTCGACGTTTTGGGCGTTGATACGCGCTTCAGACCAGTACACCTTTGCATCCGCGTTAAGCCAGTCGTTGCCGTCTGGTGCAATGTTGTAGGTCAATTGCGCATCACGCTGGATGGTGGAGCGATCCGTCATCGGGTTACTGCTGTCACTTGCATCGATGGTTTGTGGGTTTTTAGGCTCCTGCGCCGCGTTGTTGTAATAGCGCAGCGAGCCGCCCAGCGTCTGGGCGCTGTCGATTTTCCAGCTGCCTTTCGCCAGCATATTATTGATGGATTCATCGTTTGGCGCGGTGGTGCCGTCGCTTTGACGTAAATCCCCGCGATCGCGGCTGGACCACGCAACAACGCCGTCCAGCACGTCGGTGCGACCAAACGCGCTGGCACCCATGCCAATACTGTGATCGCCCGTAGCACCGGTCCCAAACACGCGGAAACCGCTGTTTTTCCCGGCCTCAAGCAGATCTTTCGCGTCTACCGTGTCATAGGAAATCACGCCGCCCATCGCGCCGCTGCCGTACAGCAGAGCAGACGGGCCTCGCACCACTTCGATACGTTTGATCAGCGCCGGATCGAGAAACGTGCTGTTGAGGTGTCCGGTATCCGTTCCCTGACGCACGCCATCGACTAAAATCAGCACGCCGCGTCTGTCGTAACCGCGCAAATTCACGTCCTGACCGTTGGTGCGGCCCGTGCCGTCCAGCGTGATGCCCGGCACGGTGCGCAGCAGATCGGCGGCGGAGCTGGCGGTTTGATTTTCTGGGGCGGTGGCGTCAATAACGCTCACCATCATTGGCGCTTCGAACGCGCTGCGGGCGTTGCCCGTTGCGGTGACGGTCATTTCATCAGAGGCCGCAAAAGCAATGCCCGGAAGGGCACTGACAATGGCCAGCGCCAGCAGCGATGGGCGCAACGACGCGGAATGCAGGTATGGCATAGCAACTCTCCATTAGGAAATCGAAAGCGCTGGCTGCCTGGGGATCACCTGGGTGGCTGGCGAATAGTATGGCTAGGTTTATTTCGTAAGAATCAGTTTTCCGGCATGGGTCTGGCGCAGCAGATACTGCTGGCCGTCATGCTCAATAATTACCCGTCCTTCATCGCCAAGCAGACTTTTGCTGTCTATCCGACGCTCCGAAGCAGTGGGTGTAGGCTGTGTGCAATCTTTTGCGAGCGTGGTCGCCGTGTTATCCGTACGTGACATAATGTTTAAAAATAATAATCAAAGTAACAATGATAATCATTATCAACAAAGTGAAATTTCACGGCAAGCCTTTTTGTGAAAAAAATGTGACTGGATCAAATTTGCTGCGAAGGGTTTGAAAAGTGACGGGTTGTGAAATAAAAACCCCGCCAGGGCAGCGGGGTAGGTAATTAAAAACGGCTATCGACGGCAGACGCTAATTTTTCAAGCAACAGTTCGCTGTCTTCCCAGCTTAGACACGGATCGGTGATCGACTGACCATACGCAATGGGTTGTCCTGCCACGACTTTTTGTGTGCCTTCTTTCAGGAAACTTTCCGCCATGATTCCGGCGATAGCGGTCGAACCGCTGCGGATTTGCTGGCAAATTTCATCGCACACGTCCAGTTGGCGACGATGTTGCTTCTGGCAGTTGCCGTGGCTGAAATCGACCACCAGATGTTCCGGCAGATCAAACTCGTGCAGCGTATCGCAGGCCGCGGCGATATCTTCGGCATGGTAGTTAGGTTTTTTACCCCCACGCATAATGATATGGCCATACGGGTTACCGCTGGTCTGATAAATGGTCATCTGACCGTTTTTGTCCGGCGAGAGGAACATATGGCTGGCACGCGAGGCGCGGATAGCATCGACCGCGATGTGCGTATTTCCATCCGTACCGTTTTTAAAGCCCACCGGGCAAGAAAGGGCAGAGGCCATCTCGCGATGGATCTGGCTTTCGGTAGTCCGCGCGCCAATCGCGCCCCAGCTAATCAAGTCAGCGATAAACTGTCCGATCACCATATCGAGAAACTCGGTGGCTGTCGGCACGCCGAGTTCGTTCACCTGGAGCAGTAATTTACGCGCCAGTTCGATACCGTGATTAACGCGATAGCTGCCGTTCAAATCAGGATCAGAAATCAGCCCTTTCCAGCCCACCACGGTACGCGGTTTCTCGAAATAGGTGCGCATTACGATTTCAAGGCGATCCTGGTGCTTATCGCGCAGCACCTTCAGGCGTTTGGCGTAATCCATTGCAGCATCAAGATCGTGGATCGAGCACGGGCCAATAACCACCAGCAAACGGCGATCTTCACCGTTCAGTATTTTTTCGATGCGTCGGCGCGACGCAATGACATGTTCCGCAACGTTTGCGGAAACGGGGTGGCGCTGTGCCAGTTCTGCGGGCGTCACCAGACTTTCAATACGCGCTGTGCGAAGTTCGTCGGTTTTATTCATGGAATGTCTCAGAAATATTTGCTTCATCGGCAGACTACCGGGAAGTGATGGGCATCACCTTAAACCAATCCCTGCTGATTTCAAGTTCGGGGCATGTCGGCCCCGAGAGTGAAAGCGATCATAACTGAAATGAAAATAATGTACTAGCATATTAGTACATGCGGCGATTCAGACCCATGATGTCGAGGATTTTTGTGGCGATCTCTTCTACCGAATAGTTGGTGCTGTTCAGCCACGGAATTTGGTTTTTGCGGTACAGCGCTTCGACTTCCGACACTTCCATGCGGCACTGACGCATTGACGCGTAACGACTGTTCTCACGCCGTTCTTCACGGATGGCAGCGAGGCGCTCTGGGTTAATGGTCAGACCAAAGAGTTTATGCTGCAGCGGTTTCAGCGCGGGAGGGAGCACCAGGTTATCCATATCGTCGGCAATAAAAGGGTAATTCGCGGCACGAATGCCAAACTGCATCGCCAGATACAGGCTGGTGGGCGTTTTGCCGCAGCGCGATACGCCAAGCAAAATCACCTGGGCCTGATCGAGATTACGCATCGAAATCCCGTCGTCGTGCGCCAGGGTGTAATCAATCGCGGCGATACGCGCGTCATATTTGATCAGGTTGCCCGGATTAAGCCCATGAGTGCGATGGGCAATGGGCGTCGGGTCGAGTTTTAACTCACCCTGCAAGGGCGCGACCAGCGCCTGCACAATATCCTGACAAAATCCTTCACTTTGCAAAATAATGTCGCGAATTTCGGGGATAACGATGGAGTAAAACACTAACGGGCGCGCGCCGGTTTGCTGGTAAATCGCATCAATTTGCTCTTTCACCGCTTTGGCGCGACTTTCATTTTCGACAAACGGCAGCGTGATGCTGTTTATCGCCACCGGGAATTGTGACATCACCGCATGGCCCAACACCTCGGCGGTGATGGCCGTACCATCAGAAATATAAAAAACGTGGCGATCGACAGCATTATCCATTTTACTCACCCAGAATAGCGAACCTAATTGACTGAAAGCATAAATTAAAAAAGTAAAATACACAGCAAAGAACGTTTTTAAATTATAAATGAAATGGTGTTTTTAATTTTAATGAAAAGTGGATTTCATTTTTAAAATAGGCGTCTTAGTTTCATGGTCTTTGTATGAATCCATACGAATCATGGCGTTAGGCGCTGATGGGAAAGTATCCGAAAAAGAGAAAAATAAAAGTGCTTACACGATTCACCGTTTTTTTGTCGGGGATAAATATGTAAGTATAAATACGAAGTCAGACGTTTCTTACTCCGCTTAAATATCACAAAAGGATTGTTTCGATGTCCAACAATGGCTCGTCACCGCTGGTGCTTTGGTATAACCAACTCGGCATGAATGATGTAGACAGAGTTGGAGGCAAAAATGCCTCCCTGGGTGAAATGATTACAAACCTGTCCGGTATGGGTGTTTCCGTACCGAATGGTTTTGCCACTACCGCCGATGCGTTTAACTATTTTCTCGATCAGAGCGGTGTAAACCAGCGCATTTACGACCTGCTGGACAAAACGGATATTGATGACGTGACCGAGCTTGCCAAAGCCGGTTCGCAAATCCGCCAGTGGATCATCGACACACCTTTCCAGCCTGAACTGGAACACGCCATTCATGAGGCTTATAACCAACTGTCTGCCGACGACGCGCAGGCTTCGTTTGCCGTGCGCTCTTCCGCCACCGCAGAAGATATGCCGGATGCCTCGTTTGCCGGTCAGCAGGAAACGTTCCTCAACGTGCAGGGGTATGACGCCGTGCTGGTCGCGGTGAAACACGTCTTTGCTTCGCTGTTCAATGACCGCGCCATCTCCTATCGTGTGCATCAGGGCTACGATCACCGTGGCGTCGCGCTCTCTGCGGGCGTGCAGCGCATGGTGCGCTCCGATGTTGGCGCTTCCGGCGTGATGTTCTCGATTGATACCGAATCCGGTTTCGATCAGGTGGTCTTTATCACATCCGCCTGGGGGCTGGGTGAGATGGTGGTGCAGGGCGCGGTTAACCCTGACGAATTCTATGTACACAAACCGACGCTGGCGGCGAATCGCCCCTCTATCGTTCGTCGTACGATGGGTTCCAAAAAAATCCGCATGATTTATGCGCCGAATCTTGAACACGGTAAACAGGTTGAGATTGAAGATGTGCCGCAGGAGCAGCGCGACCGTTTCTCTCTCAGTGATGACGACGTGCAGGAGCTGGCGAAACAAGCGGTGCAAATTGAGAAGCACTACGGCCGTCCGATGGACATCGAATGGGCGAAAGACGGGCACACCGGTAAGCTGTTTATCGTGCAGGCCCGTCCAGAAACCGTGCGTTCTCGCGGCCAGGTGATGGAGCGTTACACGCTGCATGCGCAGGGCAAAATCGTGGCCGAAGGCCGTGCGATTGGCCACCGTATTGGCGCGGGTCCGGTCAAAGTGATCCACGATATCAGCGAAATGAATCTGGTTCAGCCGGGTGATGTGCTGGTGACTGACATGACCGACCCGGACTGGGAACCGATCATGAAAAAAGCCGCGGCGATCGTCACAAACCGTGGTGGCCGCACCTGTCACGCCGCCATCATCGCGCGTGAGCTGGGCATCCCGGCGGTGGTGGGCTGTGGTGACGCGACCGAACGCATGAAAGATGACGAGAAAGTGACCGTCTCCTGCGCCGAAGGCGATACCGGCTACGTGTATGCCGATATTCTGGACTTCAGCGTGAAAAGTTCCAGCGTCGATACCATGCCGGATCTGCCGCTTAAAATCATGATGAACGTCGGTAACCCTGACCGTGCCTTTGATTTTGCCTGTCTGCCTAACGAAGGCGTGGGCTTGGCGCGTCTGGAATTTATCATCAACCGCATGATTGGGGTGCATCCGCGTGCGCTGCTGGAGTTTGACGACCAGGACGTCGCGCTTCAAAAAGAAATTCGCGAGATGATGAAAGGCTACGACTCGCCGAAAGAGTTCTACGTAGGCCGTCTGACGGAAGGGATCGCGACGCTTGGGGCGGCGTTCTATCCGAAGCGGGTGATTGTGCGTCTGTCAGACTTTAAGTCTAACGAATACGCCAATCTGGTGGGCGGTGAACGCTACGAGCCAGAAGAAGAGAACCCGATGCTGGGCTTCCGTGGCGCTGGCCGTTACGTTTCTGACAGTTTCCGCGACTGTTTCGCCCTGGAATGCGACGCGGTAAAACGCGTGCGTAACGAAATGGGTCTCACCAACGTCGAAATCATGGTGCCGTTTGTGCGAACCGTTGAGCAGGCGAAAGCCGTGGTAGAGGAGCTGGCACGTCAGGGACTCAAACGCGGCGAGAACGGGCTGAAGATCATCATGATGTGCGAAATCCCGTCGAATGCCCTGCTGGCAGAGCAGTTCCTGGAACATTTCGACGGTTTCTCTATCGGCTCCAATGATATGACGCAGCTGGCGCTGGGCCTGGACCGCGATTCTGGCGTGGTGTCAGAGCTGTTCGACGAACGTAATGAAGCGGTAAAAGCGTTGCTGTCGATGGCTATTCGCGCAGCCAAGAAACAGGGCAAATACGTCGGGATTTGTGGTCAGGGTCCTTCCGATCACGAAGATTTTGCGGCATGGCTGATGGAAGAAGGGATCGACAGCCTGTCCCTGAACCCAGATACGGTGGTGCAAACCTGGCTGAGTCTGGCCGAACTGAAGAAGTAATATCTTCCTGAAAAAGCCCGGCGGCGTCATGCTTGCCGGGCTTTTTTATGTCTGAGGCTTGAACCCGCCAAAAAAGCATAAAAAAAAGCCCATCGTGGGAGATGGGCAAAGACTACACACAGCAATTCGTTGTTTCACTCAGGGGATTTCCATGCTTATAAATCAATGCGTTGATTTATAACCTTGAGCTAATAGTAGGCATGCTACGTTTTTGCGTCGATCAGATTCGTCTCAATAGTTTAAGAGGTGTGAACATTTTGCGAGGGGAATGACGTGGTTAGGTGAGGTGCAGCAGGTCAGACTCGTTTTACGTATCAAAATTGATTAGTTGGGCTTATGTATCAGGCGGGTTGCCCCGCCTGGAGAGAACTACTGCTTGTTTTTATCTTCCAGCGTTTCGAGTTCGTGTAACACCACATCCGGGTCGGTCGCAGGGGGCGGAATTTCATGCACCCATGCGGAGAACAGACGCCAGGTCACGGCCAACAGAACCGGACCAATAAACAGTCCAATCATGCCGAAAGCAATCAAACCGCCAATGACGCCAGACAGGATCAGAATCAGCGGCAGATCGGCGCCCATGCGTATCAGCATCGGGCGGATAACGTTGTCCATCGTGCCAACCACGCAACTCCACACCAGCAGCACTGTGCCCCAGGTGGTGTCGCCGCTCCAGTAAAGCCAGATAATGCACGGGACCAGCACCAGCAGAGGCCCAAGCTGCACCAGACAGGTCAGGATCATGATGACCGTGAAAATGGTCGCATACGGTACGCCTGAAATCGCCAGACCAATGCCGCCGAGAACCGCTTGCACCAGCGCAGTTACCACCACACCGAGCGCCACGGCGCGTACCGCCTGTCCTGCCAGCAACACGGCCGCATCGCCGCGCGGTCCTGCCAGGCGCGTGGCAAAATGACGCACGCCGAGGGCCACCTGTTCGCCACGCCAGTAAAGCAGGGCGCTGAAGACCAGCATCAGGGCGCAATGCATCACGAAACGCCCAACATGCGCCGCCTGACCTACAAACCAGGTGGTGGTGGTGCCGATGTAAGGCCGGACCTTCGTCATGATTGCGCTGCCGCCCATCTCCAGCAGGCTATGCCAGCCGCTGTAAAGCTTCGCGCCAATTATCGGGACACTGTTCAGCCACGCGAGATCCGGAATGCTCATTTCGCCGCTGGTAATCGAGCGAATCACCGGGCCGCTGGTATCGACCAGACTGTTCACCAGCAGCGCAATCGGAATAATGAAGACCAGAAAAAGAAACAGCGTCATCACCAACACCGCCAGTGAGCGACGACCAAACAGCAGTTTTTGCAAACGAATAAACAGTGGCCAGGTGGCGATAACCACCGTTCCGGCCCACGCAAAACCCAGAACAAAAGGGCGTACTATCCATAGACACGCAATGATGATGATGGCTAAAAACAGCACCGACAGCAGAATTTGCGCAACGTCCCTGGGCTGACGAAGATTGACCATAAATGAAATTTACCTTTAATGAACACCAGCCGCGCTGGTGGAAAGCTAAAACCGCGTCACTCTAATCATTAGTGATTTCAGCCGTTTTTGACAGTCGGATTCTGCCCGTAATTCTGCTGAGCGTATAAGAAAAAAATGTGATACAAACATTCAGACACAACGCAAACGATTATCTCCCGTCATATTTCATGCTGTAGCTGCGTTGGTTGGGTGCGTTCCTCCCCGTTAAAGCGTTATCTCTGCGCCAGGGGCCACGCCGTTACCAGCCGCAATCAGCGCGAACTATCCAGGGAGTTCACCACTTAATAATTAGGGTCGACAGTAATGATCCCATTGATTTCTCAGGCACCCGGCGTCGTTCAGCTGGTACTGAATTATTTGCAAGCACTGGAGCAACAGGGTTTTACAGGTGATACCGCCACCAGTTACGCCGACAGGCTAACGATGGCGACCGACAACAGTATCTATCAGTTACTTCCCGATGCCGTCGTTTTCCCGCGTTCCACCGCAGACGTGGCGCTCATTTCGCGTCTGGCGGCCCAGGAACGTTTCGCGTCGCTGGTCTTTACCCCGCGCGGCGGCGGAACCGGCACCAATGGTCAGGCTCTGAATCAGGGCATCATCATTGATATGTCGCGTTATATGAACCGTATTATTGAGATCAATCCCGAAGAGGGCTGGGTGCGTGTTGAAGCGGGCGTGATAAAAGATCAGCTCAACCAGTTCCTGAAGCCTTACGGCTATTTCTTCGCGCCGGAGCTCTCGACCAGTAACCGCGCCACCATTGGCGGCATGATTAACACCGATGCCTCCGGGCAGGGGTCGCTAGTCTACGGGAAAACATCCGATCACATTCTGGGCGTCCGTGCGGTGCTGTTGGGCGGCGATATCCTTGATACCCAGGCGATGCCGGTTGAACTGGCTGAAACGCTCGGGAAAGACAACACCGCGGTCGGGCGAATTTACCGTACCGTGCTGGATAGCTGTCGCGACAACCGTCAGCTGATTATCGATAAATTCCCGAAACTTAACCGCTTCCTGACCGGCTACGATCTGCGTCATGTTTTCAATGACGATCTCAGCGAATTCGATTTAACCCGTATTCTGACCGGCTCCGAAGGTACGCTGGCGTTTATCACTGAAGCGCGTCTGGACATCACCCGGCTGCCGAAGGTGCGCCGTCTGGTCAACGTTAAATATAACTCTTTCGATTCTGCGCTGCGCAATGCGCCGTTTATGGTCGATGCGCGGGCGCTGTCGGTGGAAACCGTCGACTCTAAAGTGCTCAACCTGGCGCGAGAAGATATTGTCTGGCATTCGGTCAGCGAGCTGATTACCGACGTGCCGGATAAAGAGATGCTTGGGCTAAACATCGTGGAATTTGCGGGCGATGACGCGGCGCTGATTGAGAGCCAGGTATCAATGCTATGCAACCGTCTCGATGAACTGATCGCCACGGGTGCAGGCGGCGTGATTGGCTGGCAACTGTGCAACGACCTCTCGGGCATCGAGCGGATCTATGCGATGCGTAAAAAAGCAGTCGGTCTGCTGGGTAACGCTAAAGGGGCGGCCAAGCCGATTCCGTTTGCGGAAGACACCTGCGTACCGCCGGAACATCTGGCGGATTATATCGTCGAGTTCCGCGCGCTGCTCGACGGCCACGGCCTGAGCTACGGCATGTTCGGCCATGTCGATGCCGGCGTATTGCACGTGCGTCCTGCGCTGGATATGTGTGATCCCCAGCAGGAGATGCTGATGAAGCGCATCTCTGACGAGGTGGTGGCGCTCACGGCAAAATACGGCGGTCTGCTGTGGGGCGAGCACGGCAAAGGATTCCGCGCAGAGTACAGCCCGGCGTTTTTCGGCGAGCAACTGTATGGTGAACTGCGCAAAGTGAAAGCGGCGTTTGATCCGGATAACCGTCTCAATCCGGGCAAAATTTGCCCGCCAGCAGGCGTTGACGATCCGATGATGCAGGTCGACGCCGTGAAGCGTGGCACCTTCGACCGGCAGATTCCGATTGCGGTGCGCTCATCCTGGCGTGGCGCGATGGAGTGTAACGGCAACGGTTTGTGCTTTAACTTCGACGTGAAAAGCCCGATGTGTCCGTCGATGAAAATCACCAGCAACCGCATCCATTCCCCAAAAGGGCGTGCGACGCTGGTACGTGAATGGCTGCGTCTGCTGGCGGATCGTGGTGTCGATCCGGTTAAGCTGGAAAACGACCTGCCGGAAAAACGCGCCAGCCTGCGCACGCTGATTGAACGCTCCCGAAACAGCTGGCATGCCAGTAAAGGTGAGTACGATTTCTCGCACGAAGTGAAAGAGGCGATGTCCGGCTGCCTGGCCTGTAAAGCCTGCTCGACGCAATGCCCGATCAAAATTGACGTGCCGGAGTTCCGCTCGCGCTTCCTGCAGCTTTATCACTCCCGCTATCTGCGCCCGGTGCGCGATCATCTGGTAGCGACGGTTGAAATCTATGCACCGCTGATGGCGCGCGCGCCAAAAACCTTCAACTTTTTCATCAATCAGCCGCTGGTACGCAAGCTGTCCGAAAAGCATATCGGCATGGTCGATCTGCCGCTGCTCTCTACGCCGTCTTTGCAACGCGAGCTGGTCGGACACCGTTCGGCCAATATGACGCTGGAACAGCTGGAAACCCTGAGCGACGAGCAAAAAGCGAAAACCGTGCTGGTGGTGCAGGATCCGTTCACCAGCTATTACGATGCACGGGTGGTCGCCGATTTTGTACGCTTAGTGGAACGTGTGGGCTATCAGCCGGTGGTCCTGCCGTTCTCACCAAATGGCAAAGCGCAGCATATTAAAGGCTTCCTGAGTCGGTTTGCCAAAACGGCGCAGAAAACGTCTGACTTCCTGAATCGCGTTGCGCAACTAGGGATGCCGATGGTGGGCGTCGATCCGGCGCTGGTGCTGTGTTATCGCGATGAATACAAACAAACGCTCGGCGATAAGCGCGGTGATTTCAACGTCATGCTGGTACACGAATGGTTGCCCGCGGCGCTGCAAAATGTTGCGACGCAGGAGACCAGCGGGGAATCCTGGTATCTGTTTGGCCACTGTACCGAAGTGACCGCGCTGCCCGCTGCGCCTGCTCAGTGGGCGTCTATCTTCGCCCGTTTTGGGGCGAAACTGGAAAACGTCAGCGTCGGCTGCTGCGGTATGGCCGGGACGTATGGGCATGAAGTGAAAAACCACGCCAATTCCCTCGGGATTTACGAATTGTCGTGGCATCAGGCGATGCAGCGTTTGCCGCGTAACCGGTGTCTGGCGACGGGGTATTCCTGTCGCAGCCAGGTGAAACGCGTCGAAGGCAACGGCGTTCGCCATCCGTTACAGGCTTTACTGGAGATTATGGGATGATCTGGAAACGTGACGTCACGCTGCACGCGCTCAACGCCATGGGCGAAGGCAATATGGTCGGGCTGCTCGATATTCAGTTTACGCGTATCGGGGCAGACGACATTGAGGCCACCATGCCCGTGGATCACCGCACCCATCAGCCGTTCGGCTTGCTGCACGGCGGAGCCTCGGTGGTGCTCGCCGAAACGCTGGGTTCGGTTGCGGGTTATCTTTGTACCGAGGGCGAGCAAAAAGCCGTCGGGCTTGAGGTGAATGCCAATCACATCCGGTCTGTGCGCAGTGGGCGTGTGCGGGGTGTGTGCCGGGCATTGCATACGGGGGGCCGTCATCAGGTGTGGCAAATTGACATCTTTGATGAGCAGGACCGCCTGTGCTGCTCGTCGCGGCTGACGACCACCGTGGTTTAAACAACGGTAAGCATCTGCAACAAATTGTCTCTGGTCAAAAAATGGGCAGTGAAAGGTGTTATACTGGTCAGGTTTTGTACACAAGAGAGGATGTTATGGATACCGAATTAAACCCAGCCATACTGGCAGTAGAGTTTTTGCGTCGCGATAAGAGCAACTTGTCTCCGGCACAGTACCTGAAAAAGCTGAAACAGCTTGAACTGGAATTTGCCGACTTGCTCGCGCTCTCTTCTAATGAATTAAAAGAAGAGATCTATTTTGCCTGGCGGTTGGGCGTTCACGTCCATTAATGTTCGATACCTGATAAAAGGTCGCTGAGGCGGCCTTTTTTGTTTTTTACTCCTCTGTGATCTCACCGCGTATAACCACAAATGGATAATGGTTTATCCAGCTTAATAACCCTATAATCTCCGTCCCTTTTCCCGTCTTAAGTTTAAGCTGGAGGATACATGGAGTTTAGCCGGAGGCAGTTCTTTAAGATCTGCGCGGGCGGTATGGCAGGAACCACTGTTGCATCTCTCGGATTTTTATCATCTTTTTCCGCGCTCGCGGAAACACGTCAATACAAACTCTTAAAAGCAAAAGAGACGCGTAATAACTGTACATACTGCTCGGTTGGCTGCGGCATGATCATGTATAGCCTCGGCGACGATGCCAAAAACGTCAAAGAAAGTATCTATCACGTCGAAGGCGACGCGGATCATCCGGTCAGCCGGGGTTCACTTTGCCCGAAAGGGGCAGGGGTACTCGATTACATCCACAGTGAGACCCGCCTGCTGTATCCCGAATACCGCGCGCCGGGGTCTGATAAATGGCAGCGTATTTCATGGGACGACGCCATCGGCCGTATTGCCCGTCTGATGAAAGCGGATCGTGACGCCAATTTTATCGAAAAGAACGCCCAAGGGCTGACGGTCAACCGCTGGACAACCACGGGCATGCTCTGTTCGTCGGCGGCCAGCAATGAAACCGGTATTCTCGACGGAAAATTTGCCCGCGCGCTGGGCATGGTGGCGATCGACTGTCAGGCACGTTTGTGCCACGGTCCAACCGTTGCCGCCCTGGCACCGACCTTTGGTCGCGGGGCGATGACCAATAACTGGGTTGATATTAAAAACGCCAACGTGGTGTTGATCATGGGCGGTAACGCCGCGGAAGCCCATCCGGTCGGCTTTAAATGGGTCGTTGAAGCGCAGACCAAAAACGACGCCACGGTGGTGGTGGTGGATCCACGCTTTAACCGCAGCGCGGCGGTTGCCGATCTTTATGCGCCCATCCGTGCCGGTTCAGACACCGCTTTCCTGCTGGGGGCCATTCGCTATCTGATTGCGCATGACGCCATCCAGCACGAATACGTCCGTGCCTACACCAATGCCAGCCTGATTATTCGCGACGACTATGCGTTCGATGACGGTCTGTTCAGCGGCTATGACGCTGAAAAGCGTCAGTACGATAAATCGAGCTGGTTCTATCAACTGGACGCGCAGGGCCACGTGCAGCGTGACGATACGCTCAGCCACCCGCGCTGCGTCTGGAATCTGCTTAAAGCGCACGTCGATCGCTATACGCCAGAGATGGTGAACCGTCTGTGCGGAACGTCGATTGATGATTTCAACCGCATTTGCGCGATCCTGGCCAGCACCAGCGTACCGGATCGCACGGCGACAATCTTGTACGCGCTCGGCTGGACGCACCACACGGCGGGCGCACAGATCATCCGCGCGGCGGGCATGTTGCAACTGCTGCTCGGCAATATCGGGATGGCAGGCGGTGGCGTCAACGCGCTGCGCGGCCACTCCAATATTCAGGGCTACACCGATCTGGGGTTGCTCTCAACCAATCTGCCGGGCTACATGCCGCTGCCGTCCGAAAAGCAGCCGGATTATCAGACCTATATCTCGCAGATCACCCCGCCGTCGCTGGGGCTTAACGAAGTGAACTACTGGCAAAACACGCCGAAGTTCTTTATCAGCATGATGAAAAGCTTCTGGGGTGAACATGCCACGGCAGACAACAACTGGGGCTACGACTGGCTGCCGAAATGGGATCGTCTGTATGACGTGATGACCCAGGCCAAGCTGATGCTCGACGGGAAAATCAATGGTTACATCGTTCAGGGCTTTAACCCGCTGGCGGCGTTCCCGGATAAGAACAAATCGTCCCGGGCGCTCTCGAAGCTCAAATACATGGTGGTTATCGATCCGCTGGTCACCGAGTCATCGACCTTCTGGCAGCATCACGGCGAAATGAACGACGTTAATCCGGCAGATATCCAGACCGAAGTCTTCCGTCTGCCATCATCCTGTTTTGCGGAAGAAGACGGTTCCATTGCCAACTCGGGCCGCTGGCTGCAATGGCACTGGGCGGCCGCTGAGCCACCGGGTGAAGCGATGCACGACGGCAAAATTCTGGGCCGCCTGTTTACGCGCCTGCGCGAACTCTATCAGGCCGAAGGCGGGGCGAACCCGGCGCCGGTGCTGAACATGTCGTGGGATTACAAAAATCCCCGCGATCCGCATCCGGAAGAGATTGCCCGCGAAGCCAACGGTATGGCGCTGGTGGATCTGTTTGATGACAAAGGCCAGCTGGTGGCGAAAAAAGGCCAGCAGCTCAGCAGTTTTGCGCAGCTACGCGATGACGGCACCACCAGCAGCTTCTGCTGGGTGTACTGCGGAAGCTGGACTGAGCAAGGCAACCAGATGGCGAACCGCGATAACAGCGATCCGTACGGACTGGGCTGTACGCCAGGCTGGGCGTGGTCGTGGCCGGCGAACCGTCGCATTCTCTACAACCGCGCCTCTGCCGATGTGGCCGGGAAACCCTGGGACGCCAAACGTGCTTTGCTGCACTGGGATGGCAAAAAATGGACCGGTCAGGACGTGGCGGATTACAACGCGTCGGCACCGGGCAGCAACGTCGGGCCGTTTATCATGAATCCAGAAGGGGTGGCGCGCCTGTTCTCCATCGACAAGATGAACGACGGCCCGTTCCCGGAACATTATGAACCGATTGAATCGCCGATTGGCACCAACCCGCTGCATCCGAATGTGATCTCCAGCCCCGTCGCACGCATCTTCAAGGAAGACCTGCCGAATATGGGCAAAGCCGATGACTTCCCGTATGTCGCTACCACCTATTCAATCACCGAGCTGTTCCGTCACTGGACCAAACATGCGCGGCTCAACGCGATTGCCCAGCCGGATCAGTTTGTCGAAATTGGCGAAGCGCTGGCGCAAGAGAAGGGCATTGTCGCCGGGGACGAAGTGAAAGTGATGTCGAAACGTGGCTTTATCAAAGCGAAAGCGGTGGTCACCAAACGCCTGCAAACCCTGACCATTGACGGACGTAAGGTCAACACCGTGGGCATTCCGTGTCACTGGGGCTTTGAGGGGGCGACGCGTAAAGGCTTCCTGGCGAATACGTTGACGCCCTCCGTGGGCGACGCCAACTCGCAGACGCCGGAGTACAAGGCGTTTTTAGTCGACATCGAGAAGGCGTAAGGGAGGCCACGTATGTCCATGCAATCACAAGATATTATCAAGCGTTCGGCCACCAACGGCTTCACGCCTCCGCCCCAGGCGCGGGACTTCAAAACCGAGGTCGCGAAGCTTATCGATGTCTCAACCTGCATCGGCTGTAAAGGTTGTCAGGTCGCCTGTTCCGAATGGAATGATATTCGCGATGAAGTGGGGGTGTGCGAAGGCGTGTACGACAATCCGATGGATTTGACGGCCAAATCCTGGACGGTGATGCGCTTTAGCGAAACCACGCAAAACAACAAGCTGGAGTGGCTGATCCGCAAGGACGGCTGCATGCACTGCGCGGATCCGGGCTGTCTCAAGGCCTGCCCGTCTGCCGGGGCGATTATCCAGTATGCCAACGGGATTGTGGATTTTCAGTCCGAGCACTGCATCGGTTGCGGATACTGCATCGCCGGCTGTCCGTTCAACATTCCCCGCCTGAATCCTGACGATAACCGCGTCTACAAATGTACGTTGTGCGTGGATCGCGTGACCGTCGGCCAGGAACCGGCGTGCGTCAAAACGTGTCCGACCGGCGCGATTCATTTCGGCAGCAAAAAAGAGATGCTGGAGATGGGGGAGACGCGCGTGGCGCAGCTCAAAAAACGCGGCTATGCGCATGCGGGCGTTTACAACCCGCAGGGTGTGGGCGGCACGCATGTAATGTACGTGTTGCACCATGCCGACCAGCCGGAGCTGTATCACAATCTGCCAAACGATCCGAAAATCGACGTCCCGGTCAACCTGTGGAAAGGCATTCTGAAGCCGCTCTCTGCAGCCGGATTTATCGCCACGTTTGCCGGACTGATTTACCACTATATCGGTGTGGGGCCAAACAAAGAGACGGACGACGATGAAGAGGAGAACGATCATGAGTAAGAGCAAAATGATCCTGCGCACGAAGTTTATCGATCGCGCCTGTCACTGGACGGTAGTGATCTGCTTCTTCCTGGTCTCTCTCTCCGGGATTGCGCTCTTTTTCCCGACGCTTCAGTGGCTCACTCAGACCTTCGGCACACCGCAAATGGGGCGTATTCTGCATCCGTTTTTTGGCGTACTGATATTCTTTGCGCTGATGTTTATGTTTGTGCGTTTCGTGCATCACAACATTCCGGATAAACAGGATCTGCCCTGGATAAAAGGGATTGTTGAAGTGCTGAAAGGCAACGAACACAAAGTGGCGGACGTCGGCAAATATAACGCCGGACAGAAAATGATGTTCTGGAGCATTATGAGCATGATTTTTGTGCTGCTGGCGACGGGCGTGATTATCTGGCGTCCCTATTTTGCCCATTATTTCCCGATGACGGTGGTGCGCTGGAGTCTGTTAATTCATGCCACGGCGGCGATTATTTTGATCCACGCCATCCTGATCCATATGTATATGGCGTTCTGGGTGAAAGGGTCGGTCAAGGGAATGATTGAAGGGAAGGTGAGCCGTCGTTGGGCGAAGAAACACCATCCACGCTGGTATCGCGAGGTCGAAGCCAAAGAGCAAAACAAAGAGTAAGCGATAAAAAAGAGGCTCGCACCGGCGAGCCTCTTTGCTGTTCATTCCCGTTAATTCTCTGCTAAACGTTCACCGCACTGATTAACCGTGATTTCATCGACTGATAGGCCGTCGCGGCATAATCTTCCGCCCAACGCTGATCGTCGATAGCCTCAAGCTGCACCGCACAATATTTGGTTTCGGGCGTTTTGGAAATCGGATCGAGGTTATCCTGGGTCAGTTCATTGCACGCCCCAATCCACCACTGATAGGTCATGTAAACCGCACCGGCGTTAATGCGCTCACTGACGCTGGCACGGGTAATCACTTTCCCGCGGCGCGAACGCACCCACACCAGTTGTCCATCCGCAATGCCCAACGCGTCGGCATCTGCCGGGTGAATATGTACGCGCCCCGGTTCATCGGCCAGACTTTGCAACGCAGCGCAGTTACCGGTCATCGAGCGGCAGGAGTAATGTCCGACTTCACGCACGGTGCAGAGTACCAGCGGATAATCCAGGTCCGGCACTTCGGCAGGTGCGCGCCACGGTGCGGCGAACAGCTGACCTTTGCCGCTCGGCGTATCGAACTGATTATCTTTGTACAGGTACGGCGTGCCTGGGTGATCCAGCGTCGGACATGGCCACTGAATATGACCCATCTCGCCCATTTTTTCGTAGGTGACACCGTAAAACAGCGGGCACAGCTCGCGCATTTCGTCCCAGATTTGCTGGTTAGAATCGTAATGCATCGGATAACCCATCTCGCTGGCCAGCAAACTGATGATCTCCCAGTCGCGCTTCACGTTGCCGGTGGCATCGATCGCCTTGCCAAAACGCTGGAATCCGCGATCGGCGCAGGTGAAAACCCCGCCGTGCTCGCCCCAGGACGTCGCGGGCAGCAGCACGTCCGCCACTTCCGCCGTTTTGGTCATGAAGATATCTTGCACCACAACGAAATCGAGAGCCTCAAAACCGCTGCGCACCAGGCCCAGATCGGCCTCGGTCTGAAGCGGATCTTCGCCCATGATGTAATAGGCTTTCACCTTGCCTTCCAGCGCCAGATGCGGGACTTCGGTGATGCGAACGCCTGGCTGATCGTCCATTTTGGTGGCGTCGATTCCCCACGCGTCGGCAAATTTCTGACGTATTTCAGGATCGGTGACATCCTGATAGCCCGGGAACATGTTGGGCAGGACGCCCATATCACACGCACCCTGCACGTTGTTTTGACCGCGAACCGGGCCGACGCCAACGGCAGGACGACCGAGATTCCCGGTCAGCAGCGCCAGGCTGGAAAGCCCTTTTACCACATCCACCGCTTGTCCAAACTGCGTCACGCCCATGCCCCACATCACCGTGGCAGACGGCGCGGCCGCAAAGGTGCGCATTGCCTGACGCACGTCCCGCGCGGGAATGCCGGTCAGATGCTCAACCTTTTCTGGGGCGTAATCTTTGACGGTCTCACGATAGGCATCGAGCCCCTCAGCAAAGCGTGCGACGTAGGTTTTGTCGTACAACTCCTCTTCCAGCAGGACGTAGCCGAACGCATTAACCAGCGCCATATTGCTGCCGTTTTTGAGCGGTAAATGTTGATCGGCGATGCGGGCGGTTTCGATACGACGCGGGTCGCAAACGATGATTTTCGCGCCGTTCTGACGCGCTTTCAGCACGCGGCGCGCCACGATAGGGTGAGAATCTGCACAGTTATAGCCAAACACCAGCAGGCATTTTGAGTTCTCGATATCGTTAATTGAGTTACTCATCGCCCCGTTCCCGAGGGTTTGCTGCAAACCGGCAACAGACGGGCCGTGACATACGCGCGCGCAGCAATCCACATTGTTGGTGTTCAGGACGGCGCGAGCAAATTTCTGCATCACATAGTTGGTTTCGTTGCCCGTTCCGCGTGATGACCCGGTGGTCATAATGGATCGTGGGCCATAGTGTTCTTTGATCGTTTTCAGTTTATTCGCGGTGTAACGGATCGCCTCTACCCAGGTGACGGGCGTAAAGGCGTCACCTTTGTTGTAGCGGATCATCGGTTGGGTCAGGCGAGGGGTGAGGAGTCGGGTATCGTTCAGAAAATCCCAGCCGTAAAAACCTTTCAGGCACAGCGTACCCTGGTTCGTGACGCCATCGGCGGCTTCGGCGCGGATAATACGATTGTTTTCGACAACGAGATTTAATTTACAGCCTGCACCGCAGTAAGGGCAGACGCTTGCGACTTTTTTCATCAATAACAGACCTGTTAAGAAATGAAGAGAGGTTCAGCGGGAAACACTCTCGAAAGCAGGACATAAGCAGAATCCATGCCATATATTCATTTCATTGATATATCAGGGTTTATTGGAGGGTTTGTTGCCAGGAAGAGCGTGTCATCGTCATGATGCTCGACACATTTGACGATGACACGTTACGGGGATTAGCGTACAGGCGTTAAATATCATCCATTGTGTAACCCACAACGATTTCCAGCGTTTTGCGAATCACGTCGGCGCGAACGACATCGCTCGTCGACTCCAGCGCATGAATGAGCCAAAGAATGATCGCTTTGTTGGAGACATATCCATCGTTTACCAGCACATCACGCACCGCAGCGTTAAAAACAGCGGACTCATCCGCAAACCGATCGCCTGCGTTACGAAAATATTCTGATACTGCGCTATCGAAGTTTACTGTATTAAATTCGGGTTGAACCTGAATATTCTGTCTCATTTATTCTCACCGTGATGGTTAAGTGGCGGTTGGCAGTCAATGTATTTTCTTTGGATCGGCAGGCTTTCCGTTGCTGAATAAAGGAACAACGTTGTTATTATTCATCCTTTGAGATCCCTCTCGATTCGCTGGGTTTTGCACGGCTCTGTAATGTTTAAACGCCACATCATTGCCGCTTATCTCTGCAATAACCGCTGCTATGGCTTCCCGCCGCTCAGGATCCTTTTCATGAGCTTTCATATTCCGTAATCTTTGCGTTAATGCATGCGTATTGATGGGGCCGTTCTCTTTCAAAAGCGAAAGAACGGCTTCACCAATAAGCTCGTCAACTATTTTGTCTACACCACGTCTATTCATAACAGCATCTCTAACAGCATTTCCGATCGCCTGGTCTTTGCTAGCCCTCAGCGCTCCTTCGTCCCGTTGACTGACAAACCAGGAAACCTGTTAATTGTTTTGCGAACTTCAGCGATCAAACAGTAATCCGATAAGCGTTTGATAATGTTTCTCTTCTTCCAAATCCGATGCATCTTCAAGACGGCACAGGAGCTTGGCACACAGCGTTTTGCGGTTCAGGCTGCGCCCGTCACGCAGGATTTCGACAACCACCTGCCCGAGCGTCTCCTGCTGGGTAGGTAAGGCGGCCTTGTCAAAGTACTGTGCAATGGCAGTGGCGGCATCGGGTTGGTATCCGTTCTGGCGCATGTTTCGATCCTGTAAAAATGAGTAATCAGTAACGTTACAAATAAGGTATACACTTTTCCTAAATCTGTACATTAAAAATGTACAGATTTTTCATATTTTTTCATTTTTTGTAACAGGTTTTATATAAATCAATGCTTTACGTTTATCAGGAATGCAGGATTATGCAAAGGATATATTGTACAACGTGTATGCCGAAGCAAAGTTGTACAAGGCGGAAAAACGGATCAAAAAAACACCTAAATCCTTGAGCTGTAAATTATTTGTTAAGCAACTAATATGGTATAACAAGCGATATTCACACCATTTGCATGTGTGACTCACTCAAAAACACCCTGGAAAATCATGCTCACAACCATTATTTACCGCAGCCATATCTGCGCGGACGTTCCAGTTAAATCTCTGGAAAAGATGGTAGAGGCTGCCGCGGATAAGAACCGGCACTCTGACGTCACAGGGATTTTATTATTCAACGGAATGCACTTTTTCCAGCTGCTGGAAGGGCCAGAAGAGAGCGTCAGGCGTATCTACGAGCATATTTGCCAGGACACCCGGCACTACAATCTGGTGGAGTTGCTCTATGACTACGGTCCATCAAGACGATTTGGCCATGTAGGAATGGAACTCTTTGATCTGAGGCGCTATGACAGGGAAGAAGTGCTTCAGCAGGTGTTGAATAAAGGGACAACGCGCTATCAGCTGACGTACAACGATCGTGCGCTACAGTTCTTTCGAACCTTTGTTGAAGCCACTGAAAAAGAAAACTATTTCGAGATTCCGCCGGGCGATTCGTGGGATTTTATCCCCGAAGAGGATGCGTTTTCACGCCAGCCTCAAGTGATCGCCAAAGGGGCAGACTGTAGCTTTGCGTTTCAGCCTATTGTTGACCCGTTGACTCAACAAGTTGTCTCCTGGGAAGCGCTGCTGCGTACGCCGTCTGGCGAGTCACCGGTCACTTATTTTGCGTCGCTGACCGGGAATGCGATTTACGAATCTGATCTGAAAAGCAAACAGGTGGCGCTGTCGATGGCGAGTGCGCTGGGCCTTGAAGGCCAGACGTTATCCCTGAATCTGCTGCCGATGACGCTGGTCAATGTGCCTGATGCCGTCGATTTCCTGCTGAAAGAAATTGCTGCCAATGGTCTGGTGCCTGAGCAAATCATTATCGAATTCACCGAAAGTGAAGTGATTTCGCGGCTCACCGAATTCAAAGTGGCGGTCCGACAGCTCAAGAGCGCCGGCATCAGCGTGGCGATCGATCACTTTGGAGCTGGTTTTGCGGGCTTGCTGCTGCTGGCGCAATTCCAGCCAGATCGTATCAAGATCAACCGCGAACTGGTTGCGGATGTGCATAAAAGCGGCCCGCGCCAGGCGATTGTCCAGGCCATCATCAAATGCTGCGCCTCACTGGAAATCCAGTTTTGCGCCGTGGGCGTTGAAAAAGCGGAAGAGTGGATGTGGCTTGAATCGGCTGGCATTTCTGAGTTTCAGGGGCATCTTTTTGCCAGCCCAAAACTGGGAGGCATTCCGCCGATTGCCTGGCCTGAAAAGAAAGTCGATTTCTAACGTTGCCGTAAATCTCCCTCATGCTAAGCGATACATATCGTAAAGATTGTACAACAATGCATAAACCTAATCCGGGTTTGTAAGACTAATACTTGCTGTCATCCGGGTTCTTAGTTATACATTTCGTTTGTACAATCTGATAAGGTTAGTTAGTTTTAGTATGGAAGTATTGAGCGTGAGGGAGCTAATGGCCTATTACAGTATCGGCGAAGTCGCCGAACGATGCGGAATCAACCCAGTTACGCTGCGTGCATGGCAGCGTCGCTACGGTTTGTTGAAACCGCAGCGCAGCGAAGGCGGCCATCGCCAGTTCGATGAAGAAGACATTCTGCGCATCGAAGAAATTAAACGTCTTATGAAGAGCGGCGTTTCGGTGGGCAAGGTGAAAGCCCTTTTGGGCACGCAGGAACTGGTCACGGAGAGTAGCTGGACGGCATATCAGGAAGAGATGATGCTGGTCTTGCGCTACGCCAGCCCGGCAAAACTGCGCGCCAAACTTGCTGACTTCCGCCGTGAACATTCCGTTGAAGCCCTCATCGATCATATTCTTGTCCCGGTCCGCCAACGCATGAGTCTCGATCAAAACACGGTTCGCCATATGGCAAGTCTGCTAGACGGTGTGCTCATTGAGGTTGCGGCGGCTTCTCTGGTGGAGTCGCGCAAAAAACCAGGAAAAGACGCGCTGTTAATGGGATGGGAGTGCGAAGACCGCACGCGCTTGTGGCTTGAAGCTGCCCGGCTTTCCCATAAAGGCTGGCATATTGACGTGTTAGCAGAGCCGATCGATTCCCCACGCCCGGAGCTTTTCCCGGGGCAAAAAATCTTTGTCTGGACGGGTAAAACCGCTACACCACGTCAGCAGGAACAGCTGGATCACTGGCGAGAGCAGGGGTTTGCGGTGTCGTTCCACGAAGCGGGATTGTAAAAAAGGCCCTTGCGGGCCAGAGTGAAGGTATTATTTACGACCCATCAACAGGCCAATAATCAGGCCAATGGCACCTGCGGCCATCAATCCGGTTAGCGGATTATCACGCACTCTTTCAGACACATCATCTGCCACATCCGACGCTTTGGCGGCATATTTTCGTGCTGCGCCTTTAAGCTGATGTTTCGGAGAGTCAACCGCAGCGCCAAACTGGGATTGCGCTTCTCCAGCAAGTTCGTCAGCTTTGTTAAAGGCTTTATTCGCCAGGCGATCGGCTTCATTCTCAAAATCATGTGATGACATAGTAATCTCCTTTTGGTGTCTCCTAAAGTCTAGCGCCTGACGGCCAAATCGCTCGCTCGACGCGCCATTTTCACCCTGTTTCAGTATTTTCCTGGAAATTCTGCTCTGTCTATTTTAAAAATAGGTATTGTCTATGCATCTTTAACAGGGTAACCCGTTGCAGCGATTAGCTTTTTCTAATCCATTATTTATCAATATATTGCATTATTTTATCCAACGCTCCTGCCAGCCGTGGCAGGGTCTATGCTTAAGTAAAGTAGCCAAAAAGGGCGATTAAGCCGAAAGCCCCTGCTGTCAGGGGGTTGAAGTGATAATCGTTATCACTAACATGGTGTTATGCCCGTAGTGGCTCAATAGACGAGGTGGACCTATGGAACTGCATTCAGAAACCTTTAACCCTGCTGATTTCGCCTGGCGTGGATTGACTCTCACGCCGACTGCGGCGGCGCAGATTCACGAATTAATCGATAAAAAACCGGAAATAGTGGGTTTGCGTTTAGGCGTGAAACAGACTGGCTGTGCGGGCTTTGGCTACGTGCTGGATACGGTCACCGAGCCTGAGAAAGACGATCTGGTCTTTGAAACGGACGGCGCGAAGCTGTTTGTTGCCCTCCAGGCCATGCCGTTTATCGACGGAACAGAAGTCGATTTCGTGCGCGAAGGTTTAAACCAGTTATTCAAATTTAATAACCCGAAAGCCCAGAACGAATGCGGCTGCGGCGAAAGCTTTGGGGTATAGGCGGTACTATGTCTCGTAATACTGAAGCAACAGACGATGTCAACACCTGGAGCGGCGGGCACCTCAATTACAAAGAGGGGTTCTTCACCCAGCTACAAACTGATGAGCTCGCAAAAGGCATTAACGAAGATGTCGTGCGGGCAATCTCGGCAAAGCGTAACGAGCCAGAATGGATGCTCGAATTTCGCCTGAGCGCATTTCGCGCATGGCTGGAGATGGAAGAGCCGCACTGGCTGAAGGCGCACTATAAACATCTTAACTATCAGGATTACAGCTATTATTCCGCGCCGTCTTGCGGTAGCTGTGACGATACCTGTGCCTCACAGCCTGGCGCTGTGCAGCAGACCGGGGAAAATAGTTATCTGAGTAAAGAGGTGGAAGAGGCGTTTGAACAGCTCGGCGTGCCGGTCCGTGAAGGACGCGAAGTGGCGGTCGATGCCATATTTGACTCCGTTTCCGTCGCCACGACCTATCGCGGCAAGCTGGCGGAGCAGGGCATTATCTTCTGTTCATTCGGCGAAGCGATCCACGATCATCCGGATCTGGTGAAAAAGTACATCGGCACCGTTGTGCCGAGTAACGATAATTTCTTTGCCGCACTCAATGCCGCTGTGGCCTCTGACGGGACCTTTATTTACATTCCGAAAGGCGTGCGTTGCCCGATGGAACTGTCGACCTATTTCCGTATCAACGCCGAAAAAACCGGACAGTTCGAGCGCACCATTCTGGTGGCCGACGAAGGCAGCTACGTCAGTTATATCGAAGGGTGTTCTGCGCCCGTGCGCGACAGCTACCAGCTGCACGCAGCGGTGGTGGAAGTGATTATCCATAAAGATGCGGAAGTAAAATATTCCACCGTGCAGAACTGGTTCCCGGGCGATGGCAATACGGGCGGGATTTTGAATTTCGTCACCAAACGCGCGTTGTGCGAAGGTGAAAATAGCAAGATGTCCTGGACGCAATCGGAAACCGGCTCAGCCATCACCTGGAAATACCCGAGCTGCATTTTGCGCGGGGATAACTCCATCGGTGAGTTCTACTCCGTAGCGCTGACCAGCGGGCATCAGCAGGCCGATACCGGCACCAAGATGATTCACATCGGTAAAAACACCAAATCGACAATTATTTCGAAAGGGATCTCCGCCGGACACAGCCAGAACAGCTATCGCGGCCTGGTGAAAATCATGCCGACGGCCACCAACGCACGCAACTTTACCCAATGCGACTCGATGCTGATTGGCACCGACTGCGGCGCGCACACCTTCCCGTATGTGGAGTGCCGTAACAATACGGCTCAGCTTGAACATGAAGCCACCACTTCGCGCATCGGTGAAGATCAGCTGTTTTACTGTCTGCAGCGCGGGATCAGCGAAGAAGATGCCATTTCGATGATTGTGAACGGCTTCTGTAAAGACGTGTTCTCTGAACTGCCGCTGGAGTTCGCCGTTGAAGCACAAAAACTGTTGGCAATTAGCCTCGAACACAGCGTCGGTTAAGGATTAAGGAAAGCACATGTTAAGCATTAAAGATTTACAGGTCAGTGTGGAAGATAAAGCGATCCTGCGCGGGCTGAACATCGAGGTTCGTCCGGGCGAAGTGCACGCCATTATGGGCCCGAATGGCTCCGGTAAAAGCACGCTGTCGGCTACGCTTGCCGGACGTGAAGACTATGAAGTCGTCGGCGGAACGGTTGAATTCAAAGGCAAAGATTTGCTGGAACTGTCACCGGAAGACCGCGCGGGCGAAGGCATTTTCATGGCTTTCCAGTACCCGGTCGAAATCCCGGGCGTCAGCAACCAGTTCTTCCTGCAAACGTCTCTGAATGCGGTGCGGAAATACCGCGGTGAAGAAGAACTGGATCGTTTTGATTTTCAGGATCTGATGGAAGAGAAGATCAAACTGCTGAAAATGCCGGAAGATTTGCTGACCCGTTCGGTGAACGTGGGGTTCTCCGGCGGTGAGAAAAAGCGTAACGATATTCTGCAGATGGCGGTGCTTGAACCTGAGCTGTGCATTCTGGATGAAACCGACTCCGGGCTGGACATTGATGCGCTCAAAATTGTCGCTGACGGCGTGAACTCCCTGCGTGACGGCAAACGTTCTTTCATTATCGTCACCCACTACCAGCGCATTCTGGACTATATCAAACCGGATCACGTCCACGTGCTGTACCAGGGCCGTATTGTGAAATCGGGTGATTTTACGCTGGTCAAACAACTGGAGGAGCAGGGCTATGGCTGGCTTACCGAACAGCAGTAACGCGCTGCAGCAGTGGCATCGCCTGTTTGAAGCGCAGGGCAAAACGCGTTCGGAATACGCGCAGCAGCATCTGCAACACATGCTGCGACTGGGCCTGCCGACGCGTAAGCATGAGAACTGGAAATACACCCCGCTGGACGGCTTGCTGAACAGCCAGTTTGTGACGCGGCTGGCGGACGTTAGCCCGGCTCAGCGCGATGCGCTGGCGCTGAATATTGACGCCGTGCGCCTGGTGTTTGTCGACGGGTGCTATAACCCGTCACTTAGCGATAGCACCGAAGGCAGCGGTTTTGACGTTGAGATTAACGACAATCGTCAGGCCTTGCCCGCACCAGTGCAGCCGGACGTGTTTCTGCATCTGACCGAAAGCCTTTCTCCGAGCGTGACGCACATTCGCGTTAAGCGTAATCAGCGTCCGGCAAAACCGTTGCTGCTGCTGCATATCACGCAGGGTCTTGAGGGCGACGAGGTCAACACCGCGCATTATCGTCACCATGTTGAATTGGCCGAAGGGGCCGATGCGACCATTCTTGAGCATTACGTCAGCCTGAACGAGACTGCGCATTTCACCGGCGCGCGGGTGACGATGAACGTCGCGGCGAATGCGCAACTGCATCACATCAAGCTGGCGTTCGAAAACCCGTCTTGTCACCATTTTGCCCATAACGATCTCTTTATGGCAGCCGATGCGGCGGCGTATAGCCACAGTTTCCTGCTCGGCGGTTCGGTGCTGCGCCACAACACCAGTACCCAGCTCAACGGCGAAAATACCACACTGCGCATTAACAGCCTCGCGATGCCGGTGAAATCTGAAGTGTGCGATACGCGCACCTGGGTTGAGCATAATAAGGGCTACTGCAATAGCCGCCAGATGCACAAAATTATCGTCAACGATAAGGGTCGTGCGGTATTTAACGGCATGATCAATGTTGCGCAACACGCTATCAAAACTGACGGCCAGATGACCAACAACAATTTGCTGCTGGGGCGTTTGTCTGAGGTGGATACCAAGCCGCAGCTGGAAATTTACGCCGATGACGTGAAGTGCAGCCATGGCGCGACGGTCGGTCGTATCGACGACGAACAGATGTTCTATCTCCGTTCGCGTGGGATTGACAAACAGGCCGCGCAGAAAATGATCATCTACGCGTTTGCTGCGGAACTGACGGAAGCACTCGGCGACGAAGTACTCAAACAGCAGGTGCTGGCACGCATTGGTCAGCGTTTGCCTGGAGGCAAAGCATGAGTTTCCCGGTAGAGAAAGTGCGGGCGGATTTCCCTGTCCTGACCCGTGAAGTCAACGGTTTGCCGCTTGCCTATCTCGACAGCGCAGCCAGTGCGCAAAAGCCGAATCAGGTGATTGACGCCGAGATGGAATTTTACCGCCACGGCTATGCGGCCGTGCATCGCGGGATCCATACCCTGAGCGCAGAAGCCACGCAGCGTATGGAAACTGTCCGCACGCAGGTGGCAACATTCCTGAATGCCCGTTCGCCGGAAGAGCTGGTGTTTGTACGCGGCACGACAGAAGGGATTAACCTGGTCGCCAATAGCTGGGGCAATGCCCAAGTGCAGGCGGGCGATAATATTGTGATCACCCAGATGGAGCACCACGCCAATATCGTGCCGTGGCAGATGCTCTGCGAGCGTGTAGGTGCGCAGCTGCGCGTCATCCCACTCAATGTGGACGGCACGTTGCAGCTGGAGCAGCTCGACGCGCTGCTCGATGCGCGTACGCGACTGGTGGCGATTACGCAGATCTCTAACGTGCTGGGCACGGAGAATCCGGTCGCTGAAATCATTGCGAAAGCGCATCAGGCTGGCGCAAAAGTGCTGGTGGATGGCGCGCAGGCCGTTATGCATCACACCGTTGACGTGCAGGCGCTGGACTGTGATTTTTACGTGTTTTCCGGCCACAAACTCTACGGCCCTACCGGTATCGGCATGCTGTATGTGAAAGACGCTATTTTGCAGGCGATGCCGCCGTGGGAAGGGGGCGGATCGATGATCGCGACCGTCAGCCTGACGCAGGGGACGACGTACGCCAAAGCCCCGTGGCGGTTTGAAGCGGGTACGCCGAATACCGGCGGGATCATTGGGCTGGGTGCGGCAATCGGCTACGTTTCGACGATCGGGCTGGATGCTATCGCAGAGTATGAAGCGTCTCTGATGCGCTATGCGCTCGCGGAACTGGCCAGCGTGCCGGATCTGACCCTGTATGGTCCTGACTCGCGTAAAGGCGTTATTGCCTTTAATCTGGGCAAACATCATGCCTACGATGTGGGCAGTTTCCTGGATAACTATGGCGTGGCGGTCCGCACGGGTCACCACTGCGCAATGCCGCTGATGGCGTTTTACCAGGTGCCGGCAATGTGCCGCGCGTCGCTGGTGATGTATAACACGACGGAAGAGGTCGACAGGCTGGTGACGGGGCTGAAACGCATCCATCACCTCCTGGGATAAGAGAGAGGCAAGAGATGGCCGCGTTGCCGGACAGAGATAAACTGTTGCGTAACTTTACCCGTTGCGCCAACTGGGAAGAAAAGTACTTGTACATCATTGAGCTGGGGCAGCGACTGCCGGTTCTCTGCGAAGAGGCACATAGCCCGGAGAATATTATTCAGGGCTGCCAGAGTCAGGTGTGGATTGTGATGCGCCAGAACGATGATGGCGTGATTGAGTTGCAGGGCGATAGCGATGCGGCGATTGTCAAAGGGCTGGTGGCCGTCGTTTTCATTCTGTATCACCAGATGTCCGCGCAGGATATTGTCGCCTTTGACATTCGCCCGTGGTTCGAAAAAATGGCGCTGGCACAGCATTTAACCCCTTCCCGATCTCAGGGGCTGGAAGCGATGATCCGCGCAATCCGCTCCAAAGCCGCCAACATTAGCTAAACTAACAAAACAGCATTCATTCATGTTTCGCGAGGTGGTTCCCATCTCGCGGGTTTTTCAGCTTTCTGGCGTCCTGTCAGTGAATAAGGAATCTCAGCATGAAGCGCGCGTCTCTTATTACTCTTTTACTGATTAGCTCTTTCGGTGGCCTTCATTCTGCGAGCGCGATGGATTACCCGTTGCCGCCTGCGGGAAGTCGTCTTATCGGTCAAAATCAAACCTATTCCATTCAGGAAGGGGATAAAAATTTGCAGGCTATTGCCCGACGATTTAATACGGCGGCGCAACTGATCCTCGAAACCAATAATACGATTGCACCGGTCTATCCTGCGCCCGGCACGGTGATTACGATCCCGTCGCAAATGCTGCTCCCTGATACGCCGCGAGAAGGCATTGTGGTGAACCTGGCCGAACTGCGGCTCTATTATTTCCCGCCGGGTGAAAATATCGTCCAGGTCTATCCGTTAGGGATAGGGCAATTAGGACTGGAGACGCCGGTCAGCACCACGCGGGTAAGCCAGAAGATCCCTAATCCAACCTGGACGCCTACAGCGGGCATCAGAGCGCGCTCACTGGCTCAGGGCATCAAACTGCCGCCGGTAGTACCAGCAGGGCCTAATAACCCGTTAGGGCGCTTTGCGTTGCGTCTGGGGATAGGTAATGGAGAATATCTTATCCACGGCACCAGTGCTCCCGATAGCGTCGGGCTGCGTGTCAGTTCCGGGTGCATGCGAATGAACGCCCCGGATATTAAAGCGCTGTTTGCGCAGGCCCGCGTGGGGACGCGCGTGCAGATCATCAATGAACCAGTGAAGTTCTCGGTAGAACCGGATGGCAGGCACTACATTGAGGTGCACCGTCCTCTGGCGCAGACAGAAGGCGAGAACCCGCAAACCACGCCAATCCTCCACAACGCAGACTTTGCGTCGTTTGCGTCTCAGGAAGGGAATGACAAGGCGCTGATCGACAAAGCGTTAACGCGTCGTGCCGGGATTCCGGTCGCTGTGTCGGCCGGTAATGGCCCTTCTGCGAACAGTGCGGTGTTGTCGGTGCAGAACACTCGTGTTTCAGCGGCAGTCTCTGAAGGCGAGCAGGACGTGGTGATGCAGTAGGGATTCGCGGAAAACAGGCAAAAAAAATGGCGCACAATGTGCGCCATTTTATTAACAGGTACTATTACTTACGGTATTTAGTAGCCTGGTTGTCCAGACGCTGGTTAGCGCGTGCTGCGTCGTCTTTAGCAGCCTGAACGTCAGAACGCATTGCGTTCACGTCGTTGCTCAGCTGATCAACTTTAGCGTTCAGAGTCTGAACGTCAGAAGACAGTTGATCGATTTTAGCGTTAGAAGAACAACCTGCCAGCATAGTAGAAGCCAGGATTACCGCGCCCAGTACCAGTTTAGTACGATTCATTATTAATACCCTCTAGATTGAGTTAATCTCCATGTAGCGTTACAAGTATTACACAAAGTTTTTTAGGTTGAGAATATTTTTTTGATGGGAATACCCTTAATTTTGATCGTTCGCTCAAAGAAACAACGAATCCGGGCAATTCTTTAAAAAAGCTATGTTAAAAAAGGGATTTATCATCGGATTCATCTTAGATAATTCACTCTTAAATAGAAAAACTCGATTTGCTTTTAGAATAAACATGGCGTTGTCAAAAATAAAAAAGCGCCCCGAGGGCGCTTTTTGTAAAAAACAATTCGTTGGTTAATGATTACAGCACGTGAACAGATGCCGTGTTGGTGGTGCCACTTGGAACCAGTGCACCAGAAACCATCACTACAACGTCGCCTTTACGTGCCAGACCACGATCAACCAGCTGCAGCGCAACTTCTTTACCCAGACGATAGAAATCGTCGGTAGACGCAATCTCTTTGACCAGGTGTGGGATCACGCCTTTGCTCAGAACCAACTGACGCGCAGTGGTTTCATTGGTCGTCAGCGCCAGGATGGTTGCGCTTGGGAAGTATTTACGCACGGCTTTCGCAGATTTACCGCCCTGGGTCGCTACAACGATCAGCGGCGCATCCAGTTTTTCAGCCGTTTCTACCGCGCCACGACAAACGGCTTCGGTGATACGCATCTTACGGCTATCGTTGTTGCTGTCCAGACGGCTGGTCATCACGCGGTCAGTACGCTCGCAGATGGTTGCCATGATGGTTACAGCTTCCAGCGGGTATTTACCCTTCGCGGACTCACCGGACAGCATTACTGCGTCGGTACCATCAATGATGGCGTTCGCGACGTCGCCGGCTTCTGCACGGGTAGGACGTGGGTTTTTGATCATAGAATCAAGCATCTGTGTTGCGGTGATAACCACTTTACGCGCACGCACACATTTCTCGAACATCATCTTCTGCGCGAAGATAACTTCTTCAACCGGGATCTCAACGCCCAGGTCGCCACGCGCAACCATGATGCCGTCTGACGCTTCGAGGATTTCGTCGAAGTTGTTCAGGCCTTCCTGGTTTTCGATCTTGGAGATGATCTGGATGTTCTCGCCACCGTGGGCTTTCAGGTGTTCACGGATTTCGACAACGTCAGAACGCTTACGGATGAAGGAAGCCGCAACAAAGTCAACGCCTTGTTCGCAACCAAAGATCAGGTCCTGTTTGTCTTTTTCAGCCAGCGCTGGCAGAGCAATAGAAACGCCTGGCAGGTTAACGCCTTTGTTTTCGCCCAGGTCGCCGTTGTTCAGTACTTTACAAACAACGTTTTTGCCTTCGATCGCGGTGACTTCCATACCGATCAGGCCATCGTCCACCAGTACGGTGTTGCCAACAGACAGATCGCTGGTGAAGCCTTCATAAGTTACAGCCACGATATCGCTGTTACCCACAACGGTTTTATCCGTGGTGAAGGTGAAGGTCTGACCGGCTTTCAGGGAGACGTCGTTGCCGCCTTCCAGTTTAATGGTGCGGATTTCTGGGCCTTTGGTATCCAGCAGAATGGCGGCTTTTTTACCCGACTTGCTCATCACGTTGCGCAAGTTCTGAATACGCTGACCGTGTTCAGCATAATCGCCGTGAGAGAAGTTCAGACGCATTACGTTCATGCCGGCGTCCAGCATTTTGCTCAGCATCTCTTCAGATTCGGTTTTCGGGCCGATGGTGCAAACAATTTTCGTCTTTTTCATGACAGTCTTAGTCTTTTAAGTTGGGAAGGATATGGGAATCTCGCTCCGGGGGCGCACTGCCGCGGAGTCAAACCTGTGTTGCGAAATTTTAAATGGCACGCACTAAGGATAGGTGACATCAAATGAGCGTGCAGAAGAAAGTGTGCCTGAGTATCAGCCCAACGAAGGAGAGGAGAAATTTTACGTTGTTTTTTGTATTCCAAGGGCTGAAACCATTCACCAGGGATTAGGCGCGCATTATACGCTGATTTTCAGACAAAAGGAAAATGGAAACGGCGTTTCAAAAATAATCTGTGCAGTTTCACATAAGATTGTTATCAACGCGTTAAGGTGCCAGAGCAGGTTGTTGCGGCAGATGACCTCTCTGCCGCAAAAGGGTTAAATTGTCAGCGCGTGTTCCAGGTCGGCAATCAGGTCGTTCACATCCTCTATTCCGACAGACAGGCGAATCAGCTGTGGAACTATGCCCTTTGCCAGCCGCTGATCGAGAGGAATAGACGCATGGGTCATGCTGTACGGCTGGCTAACAAGGCTTTCCACACCGCCCAGGCTTTCGGCCAACGTAAATAATTTCAGCTTACGGATGATGTCCGTTGCCCGTTGCGCATCCCCTTTGACCACCACCGAAATCATCCCACCGGGCAGCGCCATCTGGGTGCGGGCAAGCTGATAATGTGGATGAGTTTCCAGCCACGGGAACCAGACTTTTTCAATTTGTGGATGCTGCTCCAGCCGTTGCGCAATCGCCAGCGCATTCGCGCTGTGTTTTTCCATGCGCAACGCAAGGGTACGAATTCCACGTAATGTCAGGAAACTGCTGAACGGATCGAGGACGCCACCAATCGCATTTTGCAAATACCCCAGCTTTTCTGCCAGCGCGCTATTACTGCCGACCACCGCCAGCCCTGCGACGACATCCGAGTGGCCGTTGAGGTATTTCGTCGCAGAATGCACCACGATATCAAAACCAAACTCCAGCGGACGATGAATGACCGGCGACGCAAAGGTGTTATCCGCGACGCTAATAATGTTATGGCGACGGGCGATATCGGCGATCCCCGCGAGATCGGCCAGTTTCAGCAGGGGATTGGTCGGCGTTTCCACCCAAATCATTTTGGTCTCGGGGCGGATGGCCGCGTCGATCCCGGCAAGGTCGCCGGGCTCAACCCAGCTCACCTGCAGGCCTGAACTGCGCTTGCGCACATTCTCTATCAGGCGATACGTTCCGCCGTAAACATCATCAATCGCGACAATATGGCTGTCTTTATCCAGCAGCTCCAGCACGGTGGCGATAGCCGCCAGCCCTGATGCGAACGCAAACCCGCGCGTGCCGCTCTCCAGTTCAGCGATGGCGGTTTCCAGCGCATAGCGGGTCGGATTGCCGCTGCGGGAATATTCATATCCGGTGTGATTGCCGGGTGACGGTTGCGCAAATGTTGATGTGGCATAAATCGGCGGCATCACCGCGCCATGCTGATCGTGAAATTCGCCGCTGTGAACGCTTAACGTGGCCAGTGTTTTCATGGTGTTCTCCTTATTGTTGTAGACGGTTGCGCCAGACGGTGAGGACATCGCTGCGCGTTATCAGACCGAGAAAACGGTCACGGTCATTAATGACGGCGACCAGGCCGCGATCGAAAATCGGCTTCAGCGCGCTCTCTGGCGCATGTTTATCGAGCACTTCAACGTGACGGGTCATGGCGTGCGTCACGGGCAGGGCGAAACGCGCTTCGTCTCCCGCGATATGGCTGACGAGATCCCATTCATCGACGATGCCGACAACCTGGCCGTTCTCCAGCACCGGAAGCTGGGAAATGTCATACAGGCGCATTCGCGCCAGAACGGTGGCGAGCGTGTCATCGGGCGCGGCGGTCACGGTGGCCCCTTCGTCATGACGTAGTGCAATGTAGTCAGACAGATCGCCCGATCGAGGACGCGCGATCAGCCCTTGCTGGCGCATCCAGTCGTCATTAAACATTTTCGACAGATATTTGTTGCCGCTGTCGCAGGCAAACGTCACCACCCGTTTGGGTGTGGTTTGCGCCTGGCAGTATCGCAGCGCCGCCGCGAGCAACGTACCGCTCGACGAGCCGGCCAGAATGCCTTCGGTTTTCAACAGGTCGCGCGCAGTGGCAAACGCTTCCCGATCGCTCACGCGAAACGCCTGGTGCACCCCTTCGATGTGAGCCAGCGGCGGAATAAAATCCTCGCCGATGCCTTCCACCAGCCACGACCCCGCTTCCTGATAACGACCGGACTCCACCTGATCGGCCAGCACCGATCCGGCCGGATCGGCGAGGACAAACTCGGTGTGTGGCGAGTGCTCGGCAAACCACGCCTGCAATCCGCCAAGCGTCCCGCCCGATCCTACGCCAACCACAATGGCGTCAATGCTGCCGTCAAGCTGTTCAAACAGCTCCGGCGCAGTGGAGGTGCGATGAGCCAGCGGATTCGCCTCGTTATTGAACTGGTCAATATAAAATGCGCCTGGCGTCTCCTCTGCCAGCCGCTGGGCGTAATCCTGGTAATACGCCGGATGACCTTTATTCACGTCGGACCGCGTCAGCACAACGTGCGCACCCAGCGCACGGAGATGGAAGATTTTTTCGCGGCTCATTTTGTCGGGGACGACCAGAATTAAGGCATAGCCTTTTTGCGCGGCAATCAGCGCCAGCCCCAGCCCGGTGTTTCCGGCGGTGGCTTCAATAATGGTCCCGCCCGGTGCGAGCAGACCTTTACGCTCGGCTTCATTAATCATCGACAGCGCCACGCGGTCTTTAATGGAGCCGCCGGGATTCTGGTTTTCGAGTTTTAAAAAGAGCGAGCACGGACCGGTATTCAGTTTATGAAGCTGAATCATCGGCGTGCGGCCGATCAGTTCGGTAACGGAGTGATAAATCGCCATGGTCTTTTCCAGAAAGGGAACATGGCTGGATGATAGGACTGTGAAATCTACTCAATAAAGAACGTTTCACTGCCTTATAGAACGGAAAGTAATATAAATGACGTTTTTGGCGGTAAGGACTGCAAGCCGTCAAGTGCTCCAGATGGGAGGATGGCTATCTAAGCGCAAAATGCTGCAAAAATGCGCGTTTTTACGTCAACTACACCGTCACATATGCATCTGACAGATAATGATTGCTGAAAATAAGCTAATCCTCCTGCGGCCAGTTGCCACGCTACATATTTCTGGAGGTTATAAGAAAGACTATTTTGTTCATTTAAATCATGATAACGTCTGTTTATTATCGTTTGGACATCCATACTGCTAAACCGCTATATGCGTAACGGATAAGTAAAATAATGATTGTTCTCAGGAATATTTCGAAGGTTTTTGACAACGGGAAAGTGTCGCTCACCGCTGTTGATAACGTCAATTTGACGGTTGAGCAGGGACAGATTTACGGAATTATTGGCTATAGCGGCGCCGGAAAAAGTACGCTGATTCGCCTGCTGAACGGTCTGGAAAAACCGACGTCCGGCAATGTGACGATTAACGGCCATGACATCTCATCGGCGAAGGGCGAAGCATTGCGCCAGGCGCGACTGAAAATCAGCATGGTTTTCCAGCACTTCAACCTGCTGTGGTCGCGTACGGTCAATGAGAATATTGCCTTTTCCATGCAAATCGCGGGCGTACCGAAAAACAAAATTACGGCGCGGGTGGCTGAACTGGTGGAGCTGGTGGGCCTGACAGGACGCGAAAATGCCTATCCGTCCCAGTTGAGCGGCGGGCAAAAGCAGCGCGTCGGCATTGCGCGTGCGCTGGCTAATAACCCGGATGTGTTGCTGTGCGATGAGGCGACCTCTGCGCTCGATCCGCAGACGACCGATCAGATCCTTGATTTGCTGCTCGACATTAACCGTCGTTTCAAACTGACGATTGTGCTGATTACTCATGAGATGCACGTTGTGCGCAAAATCTGCGACCGCGTGGCGGTAATGGAAAATGGTCAGGTGGTGGAGGAGGGCGACGTCCTGAGCGTCTTCACGCATCCGCAAAAACCGATTACCCGGCAGTTCGTACGCCAGGTGAGTCAGTATCACGAGGAGGAGGCATTCAACCCGGAGCTGGCAAATGAACTTGAAGGCACCGTCATTAAGCTGACGTTTACCGGGCACAGCACACACAAGCCGATTGTCGGTGAGCTGACGCTGCGTTACGGTCTGCCGTTTAATATCCTGCACGGCAAAATGACACAAACCGCCCACGGTGTGTTTGGCCAGCTTTGGCTGCACGTGGTGGCGACAGAAGAACAATTGAACAATATCCTCGCCGACCTGAAGCACAGCGATATTGATGGTGAGGTAATTAAGCATGGCTGAAACACTTTTCCCGCATCTGAAATGGGATCAACTCTGGGCGGCGACGCTGGAAACGTTGTACATGACCGCACTGTCCGGGATCGCGACTTTTGTGCTCGGCATTGCACTGGGCCTGGCGCTGTTTTTAACCGCGCGCGGCGGGTTATTTCAGAACCGAACGCTGTATAGCGTGATCTCGATTGTGGTGAACGTGTTCCGTTCTATCCCGTTCATCATCCTGATTGTTTTGTTGATTCCCTTCACCAAAACGATTGTCGGTACCATTCTCGGTGCGAATGCAGCACTTCCTGCACTGATTGTCGGTGCGGCCCCTTTCTATGCGCGCCTGGTCGAGATCGCCCTGCGAGAAGTGGATAAAGGGGTTATCGAAGCGACGCGTTCAATGGGTGCACGACTGAGTACCTTAATTTTTCGGGTTTTATTGCCAGAATCATCCCCTGCGCTGGTATCAGGCATCACGGTAACGCTGATTGCCCTGGTGAGCTACAGCGCAATGGCCGGGGTGATCGGGGCAGGCGGTTTGGGAAATCTGGCTTATCTGGAAGGATTCCAGCGCAACCACGGTGACGTCACGCTGGTGGCAACGGTGACCATTTTAATCATCGTTTTCATTATCCAGTATTGCGGCGATGTCATGACTTCATTGCTCGATAAACGCTGAAATTACACATACTAAAAACACACAGGAAACGACATCATGAAAAAAACACTGACACTGATTGCCGCCGCAACGCTGAGCGCCCTGAGTTTTGCATCCTGGGCGGACACCCTGACCGTGGGAGCGTCCAACACGCCACATGCCGAAATTCTGGAGCAGGCCAAACCGATTCTGGCAAAACAGGGCATCGATCTGGAAATCAAACCGTTCCAGGACTACATCCTGCCGAACACCGCGCTGGCGGGCCGTGACATCGACGCGAACTATTTCCAGCACATTCCTTACCTGAACAGCGTACTGAAAGATCATGCTGGCGATAAAGATTACGATTTCGTTAGTGCGGGCGCGATCCACATTGAGCCTATTGGCATTTACTCGAAAAAATACAAGTCGCTGAAAGACCTGCCGGAAGGCGGCAAAATCATCATGCGTGATGCGGTCTCTGAAGAAGGTCGTATTCTTTCCATCTTCGAGAAAGAAGGCGTTATCAAGCTGAAGCCGGGCATTGATAAAGTAACGGCACGCATCAGCGATATCGTTGAAAACCCGAAAAAACTGAAATTCACCCCGAACGTCGAAGCCGCGCTGCTGCCGCAGATGTATAACAATGACGAAGGCGATGCGGTAGTGATTAACGCCAACTATGCCATCGATGCAGGTCTGGACCCGGTTCACGATCCTATCGCCGTCGAGAGCGGTGAAAATAACCCGTATGCCAACATCATTACGGTGCATCGTGGCGATGAGAAGAAGAAAGATATCGTGGCGCTGGTGAGCGTACTGCATTCAAAAGAAATTCAGGACTGGATCCGCACCAAATATAAAGGCGCAGTTATTCCTGTAAATAATTAAACATCTATTTTTTTATTAAAGCCCGGCGCATTGTGCCGGGCTTTTTCTTTGTATAGATCCAGTGAATCCTTTAAGCTAGGCGAAAAGGCCAATGGAGTGAGCAATATGGGCAATATCACCAAAGACGAAGCGTTGTATCAGGAGATGTGCCGGGTCGTAGGCAAAGTGGTTCTTGAAATGCGTGATTTAGGCCAGGAGCCAAAACACATTGTTATCGCAGGCGTTCTGCGCACTTCGCTGGCAAACCAGCGCATCAAGCGCAGCGAGTTAACCACTCAGGCGATGGAAACCGTCATCAAATCGCTGGCGGGATAATCCTGGCAGCGTTACTTGTTTGCAATAGTAATACCCCGCGTTATTTATTTTCAGATGCCACTTTTGAAAATCAGCGTTAAAAATGACGCGCACATCATGTTTACCTTTAAATAAAATGTGCGAATCATTATTCCTCAAATCAAAAATGTTTTAATCAACAGCGTTATGAAATCCAAAAATATCTACTTGGTTGTATTCACCGCGTAAGCATGAAGGCGCATCGCGCATTCTCATCACGTACATCCCTCAAAACGCTGGCCGGGTTGCCCGCCAGCGTTTTGCTATTTGCTCCAGGGCGCAGCAAAGCAGGTAATACACCAGGCCGGTGAAGATAAAGATCGCTGCCGGGTAAATTTGCACCCGGTTATTGACCTGTCCGGCCACGGTCGTTAGCTCCGGAACGTTCACAATAAAGGCCAGCGACGTGTCTTTCAGCAGACTGATAAAAATCCCCAAAAGCGATGGCAGAATGGTGCGGAATACCTGCGGGAGTAATATTAACCATAGCGTTTGCTGCGTGCCAAAACCCTGCGTCAGCGCGGCTTCGTATTGCCCGGTCGGCAGGGCGCGAAGGCCCGCTAACACCGAGTGCATCACCGCCGCCGCGGTAAACCATGCCAGCGCCAGGGTTACGGTAACGGCACCGGGCATATCCCCACCGGTTAACAGTGGCAGCAAATACCACATCCAGAAAATTACAAAGATAAGCGGAATACCGCGAATCACTTCCGCCCATACATAAAGCACCTTGCGCACCATGCCAGGGAAACGCCAGGCCAGACTTGCCAGTGCTATACCCGTGGGCAGAGCCAGAACCGCCGCGCCCAACGCCATCAGCAATGTCAGCAACACGCCCCCGGGCTGGCCTGCGGAAAGCCGCCCCCACAGCAGATAATCCAGGTTATCGGTTATCACAGCCAGTCCGGCGATCATGCGTTTTCACTCCCTGTGGCAATCGTGATTTTTGGTGCTCGCTGAATACGCTTTGCGCAAGAGGGGCCGAGTTTGCCCAGCAGCAGCCCCATTAATACGCCGGTCAGCAGGTAAAGCACCGTGCCGACGGTAAAGGCTTCCAGCGCATGCGCGTTATAACTTTCAATTTGCCGCACCTGATAGGTCAGCTCGGCAAAGCCAATGCCGCTGGCCAGTGAGGAGAGTTTCATTAAGTTCAGATACTGGCCAACAACGGGCTGCCACGCATGCGCCAGGCCTTGCGGGAGCAGGATAAAGCGGAAGATCTGCCATGAGGAAAACCCTTGCGCAAGCGCAGCCTGCCGCTGCCCGCGCGAGACAGCCTGTAACCCGGATTCAATTTCTTCAACCAGAAACGCTGAGGTGAACACGCCAAGTCCCCAGGCGGAACATAAAAACTCAGGCGTGAACCACCAGACGTCGCCCGGTAAAACAGACCAGGTGTGTTCGCCATTGATGTAATCCCGGAGCGTAAACGGCAGCCAGTTCCACGCCGCAAAATACCAGAACAGGAGTTGCACCAGTAACGGCGTATTGCGAAACAGCGACACCCAGACGGAAACGACGATGTTGCCCGTTTTACCGCCAGCCGTGCGTAACAACAGAAACAGAATCGCCAGGCTGCTGGCGATGATTATCCCCGCCAGCGTCACCCACAGCGTGGTCAGGAAGCCGGATAAAATCCATTGCACAGGTTGTCCTGTCAACACACCTTGCCAGTCGAGAGCGGGCATTACGGCTGCTCCTGATGAAGCGGGTTTAACACTTTTTGCAGGAAACGGCGGGTGCGAGGATGTTCCGGATGCTGGAAAAATTGCGCTGGCGGGGCGGTCTCAAGGATCTCGCCGCCGTCAATAAACACCACCCGGTCAGCAATCTCACGAGCGAACTGCATCTCATGCGTTACCACAATCATGGTGATCCCGCTGTGGGCGAGGGATTTCATGACCTGCAGTACCTCGCCGATCATTTCGGGATCGAGCGCGGATGTCGGCTCATCAAACAGGATAATTTGTGGTGAGGACGCCAGTGCGCGCGCAATCGCGACGCGCTGCTGCTGCCCGCCGGAAAGCTGTGCCGGATAATGGTGCGCCTTTTCCACCATGCCGACGTGTTCGAGCAGGGCCAGCGCGCGCGCCTGAGCCAGCGGCGGTGTCCAGCCGTGCACTTTTTCAAGCGCCAGACTGATGTTCTCAGACGCGCTGAGATGGGCGTATAGGTTGAATTGCTGGAACACAAATCCGACACGGCTTCGCAGTTGACGAAGGGCCGTGCCGGTCAGCGCGCGCGTGGGTTTGTTATCAATCAGTATGTCACCACCGTTCAGAGATTCGAGCTGATTGATGAGGCGGATCATGGTGGATTTGCCGGAACCCGAGGGGCCGAGGATGGCCACCACTTCGCCGGGTGCGACGGTGAAATTTATCCGGTTGAGCACCTGATGGTCGCCGTAGCGTTTGACCACATTTCGGAACTCAACGCTGGCATGTTCCAGATGTGAAAAATCCGCGGCACGAGCCGCGGAGCGTGAGAGTAAACCTGAGAGCATTTTACTGGGCTTCTATTTTAAAGGCGCGGGGCTGCGGTGAAGGGGTTTGCGGCCCGAACCAAACGTCATAGATTTTGGCCGCTTCGCCGCTTTTCTCAAGGTTAACGAGCTCGGTGTTGACGACGTTGAGCAGGGCGGTTTCGCCTTTTTTCACGCCGACGCCAATCTCTTCTTTACTGAGCAGGTCCGGCAGAATTTTGAAGTGGGCTTTATCAGGGGCTTGCGCCAGCAAGCCCGCCAGAATGGTGCTGTCCTGCGTGATCGCCTGGACGTTACCGTTTCGCAGCGCGGTCAGCGCCAGCGGAATATCATCATAGGAAAGTACGCGGGATTGCGGGAAACGCTGATGCAACGCCTGTTCACCAGTGGTCCCTTTAACCGCGCCAATGCGCGCCTTGCTGTAAGCGTCGAGTTTATCCGCCGATTTTACCGGAACAAGGAATTGCTGACCGGTTACGAAATAGGGCGTTGAGAAATCAATGACCTGGGCACGTTCCGGGGTGATGGTGATGTCCGCGACAATAAGATCGGCTTTGCCAGATTGCAGCAAAGGGATGCGGTTGGCGGGATTCGTCGCCACCAGTTCCAGCTTAACGCCCAGGGATTTTGCGAGCGCTTTCGCAAAATCAACGTCATATCCGACGATGTCATGTGTTTTCGCATCGATGGAGCCGAACGGCGGATTCGCGTCAAAAGTGGCGACTTTCACCACGCCTGCGGCTTTGATATCCGCGAGCTGATCGGCCTGAGCCTGTGTTGATAAAATACCGCCTGCCGTCAGTAAACCGAGTGCCAGTACGAGCTGCTGATAATGCTTTTTATGCGTTGCCATGGATTCCTCTGCTTTCCCGTTGTTTTTGTTTTGTCCCGTTACGCTCCCATAAGCGTTCGCTATCGCCAAATAAGAAATCGTTCTTTGCTATATGCAAAAAGGCATTAGTGAACAATGTGTTATCGACAAGTAGCGGAAAAGAATGCTTTTGCAGATAACGCACATCGTCTGCCGAAATTGGTATTTCCTTTGTGGTGAAAACGGGTGTTTAACTGAGATCAGACAAAACGGTGAGGAGTCAGAATCATGCAAAACTGGGTGAATACGTTACGGCGGTTCTTTGCAATTCCATCCGAGCGTGCGGAGAACAGTGCGCAACGTGTTATCGAGTCGGTACTTCCGATTGCCAGTCTTTACGGCGTCGATGTCGCGAATATCGATCCGGAGTGGTTCCATGACAAAACATCACGCTGAGTTACGCCAGACGCGCGTCACTTACTGGAACGAACTGTGCAGCCGATACCTGAATGTATCTCCACAACGCTGACTGCAAAGGCGTCGCCGCGTGGGCTACCAATGAAAGAAGAGGAGGCCGTGAAGGATGTTATGAGTATGGGCGCTGCGCCGGGCGGTAATCGTGATGAGATTCGCGGGCAACCGGCGATTGTCAGCCTGGATAAATGCATAAAAAAGCACCGGAACCAGTCCAGTGCTTTGATAATGAAAGATTAGATTTTGCAGGCGTCGCCGCAATCATCGTCAGCCACAACCGCCTGGGCTTTTTTGTCCGCATCTTCCAGACGTTCAGCGTTGCGCTCTTCAGCTTCATCCAGTCCGTTAAACACCAGATTATCGAGATCAATTTCCATCATTTACCTACTTTGTTCGTTTTTGTTCCTGGAACATTATAAGGCAAAAATGGACGATGAAGTACATCACCGCACGTAAGGCCAATCCCTGCCATACTCTTTCCCTGATGACATAACGGGAGAGCCCATGATTATTCTCTGCAAAACCTGTGGGACGTCTTATGACGCGTCACGGGGTACGGTTGAGCGTTGCAAAATTTGTGAGGACGAGCGCCAGTATGTTCCGGTGAGCGGGCAGTCTTGGGTCGATTTTGACACCGTAATAACGTCGCACACGAATAAATGGCAGCAGCTTGAACCGCACCTTCTTAGCCTTAAAACGGTGCCCAAATTCGCGATTAATCAACGCGCTTTTCTGCTGAGAACCCCGCAGGGTAACGTGCTGTGGGACTGCATTGCGAACCTTGATGCCGCAACTCAAACGCTGATTACCGCACTCGGCGGGATCAGCGCGATTGCAATATCGCATCCTCATTACTACACGACCATGCAGGACTGGGCCGCGGCGTTCGACGCGCCGGTTTATCTCCACGCCAGCGACCGCAAATGGGTGATGCGAGACAGCCCGGTGCTGCATTTCTGGGACGGGGATGTTCTGGATATTCTGCCGTCCGTGAGGCTGCTGCGGCTGGGGGGGCACTTTGCGGGCGGGACGGTGCTGCACTGGCACGAGGGTGACGGCGTATTGCTCGCCGGTGATATTTTGCAGGTGACGCCAGGCGCTGATCGCGTCTCGTTTATGTGGAGCTATCCGAATATGCTGCCGCTGCCGGGTGCAGTGGTTGAGGAGATCGTCCGTCGCCTGAGCCCTGTTAAATTTGACCGCCTGTACGGTGCGTTTGAAGGCCAGAACATCAATGCGCACGCGCATGAAATCGTGATGCATTCGGGTCAGAAATATATTTCTTGTCTCAAGTGAAGCGCGGTGGGTAAACTTCAGGAGCGTGATCCAGATCATGCCTAAACTAAAACAGATAAAAGAGACATTGCTATGCAACATATTATTGAAGGTTTTCTCAGCTTTCAAAAAGAGGTTTTCCCGCAACGTAAAGAACTCTTCCGCAGTTTAGCGTCCAGCCAGAATCCCAAAGCGCTTTTCATTTCCTGCTCGGATAGCCGTTTGGTCCCCGAACTGGTCACCCAGCAGGAACCCGGACAGCTCTTTGTCATTCGTAATGCGGGAAATATCGTACCGTCGTTCGGGCCAGAGCCGGGTGGTGTATCAGCCACTATTGAGTACGCCGTCGTGGCGCTGGGTGTAACCGACATCGTGATTTGTGGTCACTCCAACTGCGGCGCGATGAAAGCCATTGCTGACAACGCGAATCTTGATCCTATGCCGGCTGTCTCCCACTGGTTGCGCTATTCCGATGCCGCGAAAGCGGTTGTTGAGCAGAAAACCTGGGACAATCCGACAGACAAAGTGAACGCAATGGTTCAGGAAAATGTCATCGCTCAGCTGAATAACGTCAAAACGCACCCGTCGGTCGCCGTTGGCTTACGGAACAACGCCATCCGCCTGCACGGCTGGGTTTATGATATTGAAAGCGGCGATATTCGTGCGCTGGATAAAGACAGCAAAAGCTTTGTGTCGCTGTCTGATAATCCGCAGGTTTACTTCGAGTAAGCGTGCGGCCTTTCAGGGTGGGGATTAATCCCACCCTGAATTTCATGCCTTTTCGCAACGTCATGTTTGTCGCTTCAACCCGCGTTAGACGCCGCAAAATAAAAAAGAGCTGTAGCAAAGCATGCTAACAGGCTCCTTTTAAACGATTGCAGCGAAATCAGACCGCTTCACATCTCAATAAACGGCAGCCGTTTTCGCGTTTTTGATGTCTGGCGATTGACCGCCTGAGCAATGGCCTCCCCAATTTCAGCGCTGACCACTAGCCCCTGTACGAAGGGTTGGTCATGCATAAGATAGGGTAATGCGGCAAACGCAATTTTCCCGCGAACATCCTCAGGCTCAAGCAACGTGTAATCATCGCCAACGTCCGGAATCGCATCGCCGGTTGCCTCAATCTGCTTGCGTAACCTCGGGAACGGAAGGTCTTTCGTCTTCAGCGGTTTTTGCCCACGGGCATCGATAAACACGTCGAATTCATACGTTTTATCCTGCGTTCGAATCACCGTCAGATTCTCTTTCACCTCCATGTCGTAATCCGCGCCCAGCGCCACGACGCTGATGATGCCTGCCTCGCGTAACGCCAGCAGCCTGCGAATCGACTCTGACGGGATGGCCGCATAATTATCGATGAAAACGCGAGCGAGACCCGCGTCAAAACGCTTTCTGTCTTTTTCATTCAGATGCGGAACAATGTCCTGAACGACTTCATGCAGCCTCAGAATCGTATAGCGCCAGGGCACCGTGCGTTTGTCGCGTTTATTTCGTTCGACTTCCTCAAGGTTGGACTCGGCCCAGTGGAAGGGATCGTGCTTGTGACGCTCGGCAAACCAGGCATCGTGAAAACTGTCAGCATTCAGTGTGTTGAGTGCGACGGTTTGGCTCCAGTGCGGATCGGCATGTTCAAGTTCCTGAACCATGAGGGCAAACACGCGATCCAGCAGGCCTTCTGCGCCCGCTGCGATTTCGTTTTCAATGGCCTGTTCTGTCGCGAGGGTTAACGGTTCATAGGGAATAGGGCAGTAAAAATCGGCTTCTGGCAGGATTCCTGAACGAGAGGCCAGCACGATGTTAAGCGACTCGCTCCCTTCATCCAGGCGGAAGGTCACACAGTGATTATCTGTTTCAGTGAATGTGCCATGCTGAATGACGACGGCCATCGCGGCATCCAGGCCACTCAGCGAGGTCCCTAAAATACCGACATTACAGGCGCGGATATCCGCCGCCATGAGACCGGACCAGGGGCTGGGAAAGAAGGCGCGCGTAGAGGTGTCATCTTCAGGCCAGACGTGCCCTGTGGCGATAACCGCGAGATCGAAAACCTCAGGACTGGACTGATTTTCTGCCCATACTGTGACGCCGTCTGGCAACGCCTCGAGGTCGTTCACCTGGCATGACTCGATCACGTTGACCTCAAACCCTGTTTTCCTGGCTTGTTGAACGAGTTCCAGAAACTGATCGCGGAAATACTCGCCGAGCAGAATACGCGGCAGGAATTGTCGGACATGAAGGGACGATTTATCGACGCCGTAGCGGGCGAGGTGCGCGGGTTCCTGAGTCCGCAGCCAGTCGATGTAGGTAGAGAAAAGCGGCGGAATTTCTATGCTGGCGATATTGGCCAGCATCATCCTGGAATTATCTTCATCGCTGTACGGCATCCCAACACCGGCTTCTTCGGCTTGCTCATAGATTGTCACTGAAAGCGGCGTCTTGTGTCTGAGCAAAGAGAAAAACGTGTAGATGCCCGTAGGCCCGGCCCCAATTATCGCAATTTTTTTCATCGTGACTTACCTGTTTTATTGTACCGACTCCATGGGAAATAACGGCCATGCAGAATAATTGTGGTAGAAAACGGGTAATGAGCAAATGAAACGAAAGGAGGAATTTAGCAGAGGGATGAATCAGGATTCAAAAGAAGGAATGTGCACCATTTCAGAGCTGAAATGGTGCGTCCGAGTGGACTCGAACCACCGACCCCCACCATGTCAAGGTGGTGCTCTAACCAACTGAGCTACGGACGCAAAATGGTGCGTTCAATTGGACTCGAACCAACGACCCCCACCATGTCAAGGTGGTGCTCTAACCAACTGAGCTATGAACGCAACGTGTTGTCTGGGACAACGGGGACGAATATTAGCGGCACCGGGGAGAACAGGCAAGAGAGAAATCGCAATTTTCTTTCGTATTTCACGCGATTGCGGAATTACCGCGCAAAGTGAAGAGAAAGTAGCCGCCCGCAGGCGGCTATCTGTGGTTTAGCGTGCTGCGCGTTGCAAAATGACGCTGGACGGCTGACGTTGCAGGAAACGCATCCGCAGCATCATCAGGATAGCGGCGGACGTTAAACCGATAATGAAGCCTATCCAGAATCCGGCCGGTCCCATGCGATCAACAACCAGATCTGTAAGTGCCAGAATATAACCGGTTGGCAAACCCAGCACCCAGTAAGCGGTGAAGGTAATAAAGAAGATCGACCGCGTATCTTTATAGCCACGCAGGATACCGCTGCCGATAACCTGAATGGAATCCGAGAGCTGATATATCGCGGCTAACAGCATGAGATGCGACGCCAGGGTAATCACTTCCGGATTGTCATTATAAAGCAGGGCGATTTGCTCGCGCAGGGCGATGGTAAAAAGTGCCGTGCAGAACGCCATACAGACTCCCACACCCAATCCCGTGCGCGCGGCAGTTTGTGCATCGAGCGTTGATCCTTGTCCCAGGCGATAGCCAACGCGAATCGTCACCGCGGCCGCCAGCGACATAGGCAGAACAAACATCAGCGAGCTGAAATTCAGCGCGATCTGGTGCCCTGCAACATCCACAATGCCCAGCGGTGAAACCAGCAGAGCGACAACGGCAAACAAAGTCACCTCGAAAAAGAGCGCCAGCGCGATAGGTAAACCCAACTGTGTCAGACGCTTGAGAACATCCATATCAGGTTTGCTGAAGCGTTTTTCATTGCGGATGTCACGCATGGAACGTGCGCGCTTCACATAGGAAATCATGCTAAAGAACATGACCCAATAAACAGCAGCGGTTGCCACGCCGCAGCCGACGCCTCCCAGTTCAGGCATGCCGAAATGACCATAAATGAAGATGTAGTTGACCGGGATGTTGACCAGCAGCCCGATAAAGCCCATGACCATACCGGGTTTGGTTTTGGCCAAACCTTCGCATTGATTTCGCGCGACCTGGAAGAGCAAATAGCCTGGAACACCCCACAGCAGGGCGCGTAAATAGCCGACGGATTTATCCGCCAGCGCGGGATCGATGTTATCCATGGAGCGAATGATGTAGCCCGCATTCCACAGTACAACCATCACCAGAATGGAGACAAAACCGGCGAGCCAGAAACCCTGACGCACCTGATGGGCGATACGCTCGCGACGTCCTGAACCATTCAACTGCGCAATAACGGGCGTCAGCGCGAGCAGCAGGCCGTGGCCAAAAAGAATTGCCGGGAGCCAGATAGAGGTACCGATCGCCACGGCAGCCATATCGGTGGCGCTGTATCCGCCGGCCATCACCGTATCCACGAATCCCATTGAGGTTTGAGCGACTTGCGCGAGGATCACTGGTATTGCCAGTGCTAATAACTGCCGCGCTTCTAGCATGTACTTCTGCACGTGAACACCTTTTATATTGTTGTTATTTGAAAGACTACAAAACCCGCCATAACTGGCAGCAAGAAGAAAATGCAGGGGGGATGCCAGCTATTGTAGCGGGGTTTATTCTTTTATCTAGTGAAAAAATCGCCAGAAAATGCGCTTAACTGGCAACCTGTTTTTCCAGCTGTTATTGTGATGCGATTAAGCGGTGTCAACGCCGCGCGGATAAAAAAGGAGTGATAAGCATGTTTACTGGTATCGTGCAGGGCACAGCAAAACTGGTGTCTATTGATGAGAAACCCAATTTCCGTACCCATGTTGTAGAGCTGCCGGATCATATGCTCGACGGGCTGGAAACAGGTGCATCGGTTGCGCACAACGGTTGCTGTCTGACGGTAACGGAAATTAACGGTAATCGTATTAGCTTTGATCTGATGAAAGAGACGCTGCGTATTACCAATTTGGGCGAGTTGGTCGAAGGCGATACGGTAAACGTTGAACGCGCGGCGAAATTTAGCGATGAAATTGGCGGTCATTTAATGTCAGGCCATATTATGACCACTGCTGAGATTTCAAAAATCCTCACGTCTGAAAACAACCGTCAGATCTGGTTTAAGCTCCAGGATCCCACCCTGATGAAATACATTTTGTATAAGGGGTTTATTGGTGTTGATGGGATTAGCCTGACGGTTGGCGAAGTGACTCCAACGCGTTTCTGTGTGCATTTAATTCCAGAAACGCTGCAGCGCACCACGCTTGGCAACAAAAAGATCGGTCATCGCATCAATATCGAAATTGATCCGCAAACGCAGGCTGTAGTCGACACTGTAGAACGCGTACTGGCTGCGAAACAAGCGGCAAGTCAATTCGGCTCGGAAGAGTGATTCAGTACGTTTAATCCCTGGCACCTGTATTGACGGTTTAATAACGCCAACGTGAGTAATCCGGGAATGGTCATCGTTTCCGGTTTTTTTATGCGGAATATTCAGCAATTTGCGCCATTTTGCCTTAACACGTATTAGCGCAAACCGAGTGGTCTCCCAACTTTCTTAACGTAATCCGTCTCAAGCTCATTAAGCCCGCGTTTAAAAATGCTTCAGCTAAAAGCACAATTTCACTCGACTAGAATGGCAGTTACAAATTTATAACGCTAATTTCTGGTTTGGAAACCAATTCATAACAATTAAAATGAAACAATATTTTATTTTATGGGTAACTTCGTTTCTTTTGTGATTTGGTTATCACTTAACCCATTCTGAGTAGTGCTAGTATGCTGGTGATTTGAGTTTCTTATAAAACGCTCGCCATGGGCATACAATATCTGACTGGGATTCGATAATGGATATACTATTAGGGCTAGTGAAAACGCCCGCCGTAATAATAGCAATTGTGGCATTTCTTGGTTTGTTATTCCAAAAGGCATCGGTATCAAGATTGATAACCGGGACGGCGCTTTCTTTTATTGGCTTTACAATGATAAAAGTGGGCGGCAGCATTTTAATGAAAGTGCTGACAGCGTTCAGTTCACTGTTCTCAAAAGCTTTTGATATCGTGGGTGTGGTCCCCAGCAATGAAGCGATCATGGCCGCGACAATTGATAAGTTAGGGGCGACAGCAGCGCTTATTCTTCTTTTTTCAATGATACTTAATATTATTTTGGCGCGATTCACGCGCTTTAAATTTATTTATCTTTCCTTGCATCTCGTCTTGTTTATGGCTTTTGCGCTCACTGCAGTATTAATGCAATTTGGATTCAGTAATTACCAAATGGTGATGATATGTTCAGTGCTGATCGGGACTTACATGGCGGTATCACCTTTTATTCTTAATCGCTTTAGCCGTGAAATTATCGGTTCAGATGAGTATGCCATTTCACATGCGGCCATCTCGTCTTATATTATTGGCTCATACATGGGGAAATGGTTTGGTAACAAGAGTACTGATACCGAACACTTGAAAATCAGTAATAAATTTGATTTTATTCGTGAGCCGAATATCGCCACGCTATTAACTATGCTGGTCTTACTGCTTATCTCATGTTTATTTGCGACCCAGCCTCAAGTCAAAGATGCGATGACAATGGTTTACGGTCCAGGTGCAGGTGATAAAAACGTTGTTATCTTTATTCTTGAGCAATCCGCTATTTTTGCCTGTGGTCTCTATCTGGCTAAAGCGGGTGTGAATCTGTTTACTGCCGAAATCGTTCCCGCCTTTAAAGGCTTTGCTCGCGTGTTCGCCCCGGGTGCCGTACCTGCCGTTGATGTCATGGTGCTCTTCACCAAAGCGCCAAACGCAACGTTAATCGGTTTCCTGATAAGCTTTATTGTTGAACTGGTTTGTATCTTAATTTTCCCGGTCATAGGCCTTCCTATTATCGTACCAGGCATCATGGCAAGCTTTATTACGGGGGGCGCGGCGGCTATCTTTGGTAATGCAACCGGTGGTTTCCGAGGGGCAGTGATTGCCAGTGGAATTAACGGCTTGTTGTTATGCGTATTGCCTGCTCTTACGCTGCCGATTTTCTCTCAGCTGGGCGCTCACGGTGTGACATTCGCTGACCCTGACTTTACCCTTCCATCCCTTATTCTGGATTATATTTTACGCATCTTCAGCTAATGCCTTGATGACCGGTCGGTCAACGTCTTGTCGGCAGGTATGAACGGTGAGGAACAAAACGCTCACCGTTCAAACGGCAAAAAAATCCGGAAATGCTCACCATTTCCGGATTTTTCAATTGTGCCTTATACGCGTGATAACTATCTCGGCACGCGCAGACCGTGCTCTACACCCCGGCTAAACACAATCTGCCACAGCTGGATATCCCGGGCGCGAAAAGCTCCCGCGCAAGCGTTCAGATAATAGCTAAACATCCGCCTGAAACGATCTGAATAATTATCAGCAATGTCAGGCCAGGAGGCCTGGAAGCGAGCGTGCCAGGCCATCAACGTGGTATCGTAATCCGCGCCAAAATTATGCCAGTCTTCCATCACATAATGAGGCTCGCTGGCCTTCGCAATCTGACGGACCGAGGGGAGACAACCGTTCGGGAAAATGTATTTATTGATCCACGGATCGACAGTATGGTCCGTTTTTTTGGAACCGATTGTGTGGAGAAGGAACACGCCGTCTGGCTTGAGATTGCGATCGGTGACCGCGAAATAGGTATCGTAATTTTTGGGGCCGACGTGTTCAAACATCCCAACAGAGACAATGCGGTCAAACTGGTCGTCAAGGTCACGGTAATCTTGCAATAAAATGGTGACGTCCAGACCCTCGCAGCGGTCCTGAGCCATTTTTTGCTGTTCTGCAGAAATGGTCACGCCCACCACGCTGACACCGTAATTTTTGGCCATGTAATACGCCAGTCCTCCCCAGCCGCAGCCAATATCCAGCACGCGCATGCCGGGTTGCAGCTGTAATTTCTCGCAGATGAGGTGGAGTTTGGCTAACTGTGCCTCCTCAAGCGTTGAGGCGTCTTTCCAGTAAGCGCAAGAATACTGCATCAAGGGGTCGAGCATCCGCGTGAACAGGTCATTACCGAGATCGTAATGTTCCTTCCCGACAATCCACGCCCGCTTTTTACTTTGCAGATTAAACAGGCGGGCGGAGGCGATGCGTAAAGTGTCTCTCAGATGGTGAGGGAGTTGCCTATCAAGGCCGGCGCGCAGCACGTTGTTGAAAAAAACATCCAGCCGCTCACACTCCCACCAGCCGTCCATAAAGCTTTCGCCCAATCCGAGCGATCCCTCCTGTAACACGCGCTTAAAAAAATCGGGATGTTTGACCTGAATATCAGAAGGGGCGGGCCCATTGACGGTAATGCCCGCGCGACTCAATAACTCACTCACTATTCGGGACCAATTGTCGTCCCGAAGGCTGACTTCTTCTATGCACGATGAACTCATAGCTTCTCCATCACCTGATGTGATCAGAACCTTCAAACAGCGTAGCCGCTTTTTATGGTTTGTGAGAAGTCTCACGGAATTATCCGTGAGGCTAGTATCCGACGTAGAACAGAGGAAGGGAGATAACCCTTGCCGAAAAGCCTTCCATGGTAAAACGGGAGCACTCCGGCTCCCGTTAACAGATAATATTTATCGTAATTATATGAACCAAATTTAGTATAGGCTTCAAAAATCACGCATTCAACTGAAAGTTGTTAGCAGCCTAATCACTCGTAAATCAGATAATTACGTCCACGACTATGCTTGTGACGATTCTACCGCCGTTCCATCTTGCATATTTTCAGTGGCTGAAACTTGCATGCGATAACCGAGTGCGGCGAGCGCGACCGTCACCAGCATCACGCTGGTGGTCGTCATCAATGGCGTGGCGATCAATGCCGAAACAATGAGGCTTGAGAGGAAACACAGACCCAATTGCAGCGTGTTTTGTAACGCCGCAGCACGACCCGTTGCATGAGGAAACGGACGTAGCGCCTGGGCAACCACGATCGGATAAATAGCGCCGTTGGCGACGGCCATCACGCAGAACGGAATTAAGATTTCAGCCAGGCCGACGTTTGGAATAAACCCGACAGCCCAGGTGCCGATAACGCTCAGTGCGTACAGCACCAACAGCCAGGGCAGCATCTGTTGCCCCTGCCATTTTTGCAGCGCTGCGCGACAGCCATAGCCGCCGACAAGGAACGCGATGGTCTGCGGCACGTAGCTCAGGCCAATCACTGCCGGGGTGTAACCCATGTCGTGCAGAATAAACGGTGAGCCAGTGAGCCAGGCAAAAAAGCTCGCGGAACAGGCCGCGTAAATCAGCACATTTCCACGATAAGCGCGGGAACGCAGCAGTGACATAAAGGTGACACGGGTCGCATTGTTCCCGACCGGCTTGGCTTGAGCGGGCTTAAGCGCAAACGCGGGCAGCATCAGAGCCAGGGTGATGATAAACAGCGTGGCAAAGATCGCCTGCCAGTCAAAATGCACCAGAATCCAGCTCCCGAGCAGCGGCGCCAGAGCCGGTGAAAGCCCCACGAGCGGCATGATGGTCGCAAAAATACGGTTAACGCGCGATGCGGGATAGTAGTCGGTGACCAGCGCCTGCCAGGTCACCGCGGCAGCACACACGCCAAACGCCTGTACAAAGCGCAGTACCAGCAGCCAGGTTGCATCACGCACCCACAGCATGCCCAGACATCCCAGCGCAAAGATGGTTAACCCGAGAAGAAGAATAGGTTTGCAGCCATAACGGTCAGAGAGCGGTCCCCACAGCAGCTGTGCGAAGGCAAAACCGGCCAGGAACAAGCTGAGGCTTGCGCTGATCGCGGCAGCAGGTGTCTGCAGGTCTTCCTGCATCGCGGCAAACGCCGGCAAATACATGTCGGTGGCTAAAAAGCCCAGCACGCTCAAACCGCCGAGCCAGACTAAGAATCCGTTGTTGGGTTGCATTGTCATTTCCTAATGAAGGCAGGTGTACTTTGGCGCAGAGTGTAGGGAGTGCAATCTGGCTTGTGAAACGCTAATATTTGGCGGTTGCGTTCAAAAATTTTGCAGGCAAAAAATGTGGTCTGAATATTCATTAGAAGTTGTGGATGCTGTCGCCCGAAATGGTAGCTTTAGCGGAGCCGCGCAAGAACTGCATCGCGTACCGTCTGCCGTCAGCTATACGGTACGTCAGATGGAGGAGTGGCTGGCGGTTCCCTTGTTCGAACGCCGTCATCGGGATGTCGTTCTGACCCCCGCTGGCGTATGGTTTTTGAAAGAAGGCCGATCTGTTATCAAAAAAATGATGATCACGCGTGAACAGTGCCAGCAGATTGCCAATGGCTGGCGCGGCCATCTTTCGATTGCGGTGGATAACATCGTTAAACCTGAACGGACGCGGCAGATGGTAGTCGATTTCTATCGCCATTTCTCGGATGTGGAACTTCGCGTGTCCCAGGAAGTGTTTAATGGCGTGTGGGATGCGTTATCCGACGGTAGGGTGGAGATGGCGATCGGCGCGACACAGGCCATTCCCGTCGGGGGCCGCTATGCCTTTCGGGACATGGGAACATTGAGCTGGCGCTGCGTGGTGGCAAGCGATCATCCTCTGGCAACGATTGAAGGCCCACTGAGTGATGACGTGTTGCGCAACTGGCCGTCGTTGGTGATGGAGGATACGTCACGATCGCTGCCAAAACGCATCACCTGGCTGCTTGATAACCAGCGGCGGGTCGTCGCGCCAGACTGGGAATCGTCGGCAACCTGTTTGTCGGCTGGGTTGTGTGTGGGGATGGTGCCTGTGCATTTCGCGCGTCCACGGATCGATCGCGGAGAATGGGTGGCGCTCGAGCTTGAAAATCCGTTTCCGGTCGCGGCCTGCTGCCTGACATGGCAGCAAAACGATATGTCGCCTGCGCTGGCCTGGTTGCTGGACTATTTAGGTGATAGTGAAACGCTGAACAGAGAGTGGCTACGGGAGCCGGAATAACCGGCCCCGTAGAAACGATTAACGACGGTAATCGCGGAACGGTCCATCAGCGACGGAGCGACGTTCAATCAGACGCGGATGGACTTCAATTGACTGAGACTCTTCACGCTTGCTGACGATACGATCCATCAGCATGTTGAACGCCGTTTCACCCAGGGAGTCTTTCGGCTGATGAATCGTCGTCAGTGCGGGAGTAAAGTAGCGAGCGTTGCGCACGTTATCATACCCGATCACGGAAATATCCTGCGGGACGCGTAAACCCAGCTCATCGGCTGCGCAAAGCGCACCCATTGCCATAATATCACCGCCGCAGAACACGGCTGTCGGACGATGTGACTGCGAAACAATCTGCTGCATCGCGCGGTAGCCCGATTCTGGCTCAAAGTCGCCCTGTACAATCCAGTTTTCCGGGACGGTAATCAGCGCTTCTTCCATGGCTTTCATAAAGCCCGCCAGGCGGCCAGCTCCGGTGTTGCGCTCAAGCGGGCCGGGGATGACACCAATCTCGCGATGACCACGTTCGATCAGGTAACGGCCAGCCATGTAACCGCCTTCGAAGGCGTTATCGTTAACGGAATCGGTAAAGTCTGCGCGCGTGTCACCCCAATCCATTACCACCATTGGGATATGACGATACTCCTCGAGCATCGACAGCACGGATTCTGGATATTCGGAACACATGACCAACAGGCCATCGACGCGCTTTTGCGCCATCATCGACAGGTAAGCGCGCTGTTTTTCCTGGCTGTTCCAGGCATTTCCCAGAATCAGGGTATAGCCTTTCTGGAAGCAGTTTTTCTCAACCGCTTCGATAATTTCGGCGAAATAGGCCGCTTCACTGCTGGTCGCCAGCAGACCAATTGACTTGGTGTGATTCACTTTCAAGCTGCGAGCAACGGCGCTCGGTGAGTAGTGCAATTCTTTGATTGCAGCCCAAACGGCGTTGCGCGTCTCTTCCGCCACGAAACGGGTTTTGTTAATTACATGTGATACGGTTGTAGTGGAAACGTTTGCGCGTTTCGCTACATCTTTAATTGTTGCCATTAGCTGTCACTCCAGACCATATCCTAAGCTCCTGATAAATTGAGAGGTAAACGTTTGCCTTCTCTCACCCTAATCTCGCAAATTGAATTGCGATACGCCGGGAAAACGACACAGGACGTCAGGAGGGGGTCAGTGGCCGGTACGCTTATAAATTTAGCGTGGAATTTTGTCTTATCTTGATGAAAAGGGGAAGCGCAAAAAAGGTTATCAGCCTAAATCCAGGAAGATTTTTGAGGTAAACTGTGTAAAAATGAGCAAGCTCACTTTTCATGTGGGGATTAAAAGGAGAAAAATTGATGAATACCGATCTTAAGTTTTCGTTAACGACCACGATTATCGTGCTGGGTTTGATTGTTGCGGCAAGTTTTACAGCTATTCTGCACTGATTCAGGCGGGGGAGAGCCTTCTCCCTCGTTTTCTTCCTTTCATTGTTACTCTCCCGACAATAATCTTTTGCCAATTTGTTAACTTCTCATTTTTTGTGATTGCTGTCATGCTTTCGGCATGTTTTTCTGTGTCGCGTAAAGGCACAGTATCCGGAGTTAATGAATGAAAATCAATTTTCCACTGCTGGCCCTTGCGATTGGCGCATTTGGGATCGGCACCACCGAGTTTTCCCCAATGGGGCTTTTACCGGTCATCGCTAAAGGGGTTGACGTTTCTATTCCTGCGGCGGGCATGCTGATCAGTGCTTATGCCATTGGCGTGATGATCGGCGCACCCCTGATGACGTTACTGCTTTCCCATCGCGCGCGTCGTAATGCGCTTATTTTTCTGATGGCCATCTTCACGCTGGGTAATGTGCTTTCGGCGCTCTCTCCGGACTACACCACCCTCCTGTTGTCGCGCATTCTGACAAGCCTCAACCACGGCGCATTCTTTGGTTTAGGATCGGTAGTGGCCGCAAGCGTGGTACCCAAACATAGGCAGGCCAGCGCGGTCGCCACGATGTTTATGGGGCTAACGATTGCGAATATTGGCGGCGTGCCGGCGGCCACCTGGCTGGGTGAAGTCATCGGCTGGCGTATGTCTTTCCTTGCGACAGCGATGCTGGGTGTCGTGGCGATGATCGCGCTGTTCTTCTCGTTGCCGAAAGGCGGAGCGGGCGAGCGTCCGGATGTGCGCAAAGAGCTGTCGGTTCTGCTCCGTCCGCAGGTGCTGTCTGCGCTGTTGACGACGGTACTGGGCGCTGGAGCGATGTTTACGCTCTATACCTATATTTCGCCCGTGCTGCACGACATTACGCATGCCACACCGTTCTTTGTAACGGCAATGCTGGTGTTGATTGGTGTGGGATTCACCCTCGGCAACTACCTGGGCGGCAAACTGGCGGACCGTTCAGTGAGCGGTACATTGAAAGGATTCTTGACGTTGCTCATCGTCATCATGGTCGCCATTCCTTGGCTGGCTCGTAACGAGTTCGGTGCTGCTATCGCCATGGTGGTATGGGGTGCTGCGACGTTTGCGGTGGTACCGCCGTTGCAGATGCGTGTCATGCGAGTGGCGCACGAAGCACCTGGGCTTTCATCTTCCGTGAATATCGGGGCGTTTAACCTGGGCAATGCGCTGGGTGCAGCGGCAGGGGGCGCGGTGATTTCCGCTGGGCTGGGATACAGTTTTGTTCCGGTTATGGGGGCGATTATTGCGGGGTTGGGTCTGCTGTTGGTGCTTTTGTCCGGGCGCCAACAACCGCAACCCGCTTGCGCAGCCGAGTGATAAAAACGCAGAAGGGTTAGCCCTTCTGCGAGTCGTTTTTACGCGGCGAAGTTCTTCGCAACAAATTCCCAGTTAACCAGCGCCCAGAAATGCTCCAGGTAGTTTGGGCGAGCGTTGCGGTAATCGATATAGTAAGCGTGTTCCCACACATCGACGGTCATTAGCGGTGTGGCAGCTGTAGTCAACGGCGTTCCCGCGTTGGACGTCGACACGATCGCCAGTTTGCCATCCGCCTCTTTCACCAGCCAGGTCCAGCCTGCGCCAAAGTTTTTAACCGCCGCATCCGTAAACTTCGCTTTAAATTCTGCAAAGCTGCCGAAAGCCTTGTTGACGGCAGTTGCCAGTTCGCCAGTGGGTTCTCCGCCTGCGTTAGGTGCCAGACAGTTCCAGTAGAAAGTATGATTCCAGACCTGTGCGGCGTTATTGAATACACCGCCCTCTGAGCTGCGTACGATCTCTTCCAGGGTTTTCCCTTCAAAGGCCGTATCTTTGATCAGATTGTTAAGGTTGGTGACATAGGTCTGATGATGTTTGCCGTAATGGTACTCCAGAGTTTCCACGGAAATATGGGGGACCAGGGCGTCTTTTGCATACGGTAATGCAGGTAATTCGAACGACATTGCTTCTCTCCTTATTATTTTAAATACACTCAATAACCACACTGAATGCAAGGATAGAGTAGCAAATTGAAAGAGTCGGCAAAAGAGGAACTTACCCTGCCGACAGCGCGGCAGGGCAGGGATTAACGGATGGTTTTCGGGGTCATTACGCGGCGAGCGCCAACGTAGTGGCGGACCCAATAATCTTCGCTCAAGGAGGTTATCTGAATATCCTGGCCGCTACGTGGGGACTGAATGAATTTTCCATTGCCCACATAAACACCCACGTGATCGGCGGTGCCACGACCCTGCGTGCGGAAGAACACCAGATCGCCGCTTTCCAGCTCCCCACGATTCACGGATGCCGCGTCACGCAGATGGTACATTTCGTTAGCGGTACGCGGAATGCGGAATTTCACTAAATCTTTGTAGGCGTAATACACCAGACCGCTGCAATCAAAACCGGTACGCGGCGAGGTGCCTCCCCAGCGATAAGGCTTGCCTATTTGGCCCATCAGTTTATTCATGGCCGTTTTTTGTGCCTTCTGCACACGGACTTTATGCACTTCTGAGAGTTTCGCCGTTTTCCCCACTTTCAGACAATTTGATTTATGCCCTTTACGCACGGTGCATTTTTCAGTGACGAGAGTTGAGGCGGTACGAGAAGTTTTGCGGGATTTCTTAGCGGCAGGTTTGCTGGTCTTGCTGGAAACGGTTTGCTGCTTGTGAGTCGCTGTCTTTTTCTTTTCGTTTTTACTGGTGGTTTTTTTCTTACGTTCTGTGCTTTTTGCCAGATGCGTTTTTTGTACGGCCGAATGCCGCGCCTGCTCAGAGGCGTTAGCCATCGGCGTGAATGAGAGTGTTGTAAACAGTAAAGCACAGAGCGTGATCGAGATTTTATTTATCCGCGCCACTGGGCATTCCCCTGGTTAAAGCAGGTCATCAATAATACCTGCGTGTGATTTACAAAGCTCGTCGATTCTAATCTATAAAAACCCAATTCGTTAAGTCTCTTTTTAGATCTAAAATCGCGTTTCGCTAGCAAGTGCAAAGATTTTCGCCAAACTGAAGCGCTTTTGCTCACACTATGAGCAAGGCCACAGACAACGCAGGGTTAAACTATATTGCGAATGCAACTTCAGCAGACACACGTTAAGATATATAAACGTGACAAAAATGTTATTTTCCGATATTGGTCTGAACCGCTACAATGTCAGACGATTGCCGTAACAGAAGTATAAGGAAGCAAGAAATGACCACGACTATTGAAAAAATTCAGCGCCAGGTCGCTGAAAACCCGATCCTGCTGTACATGAAAGGTTCTCCGAAGCTGCCAAGCTGCGGCTTTTCCGCACAAGCCGTGCAGGCGCTTTCAGCCTGTGGCGAGCGTTTTGCTTACGTTGATATCCTGCAGAACCCGGATATCCGCGCTGAAATGCCAAAATATGCGAACTGGCCAACGTTCCCGCAGCTGTGGGTTGATGGTGAGCTGGTTGGCGGTTGCGACATCCTGATCGAAATGTATCAGCGTGGCGAACTGCAGCAGTTGATCAAAGAAACCGCGGCGAAGTACAAAACCGAAGAACCTGACGCAGAATAATTTTTGCACCAGACATAAAAAAGCGACCATCCGGTCGCTTTTTTTTATTCCTCGCTATCGCTTTCGGCCATCGGCAACGGCCAGCCGCCAAGGCGTTTCCAGCGGTTCACTATTTCGCAGAATAATTCCGCTGTGCGTTCCGTATCGTACAGCGCGGAGTGCGCCTGCGTACCGTCAAAATCAATGCCCGCAGTGATACAGGCTTTAGACAGCACCGTTTGCCCCAGCGCCAGGCCGCTCAGCGCGGCGGTATCGAAGGTTACAAACGGGTGGAACGGGTTGCGTTTCAGTGATGCGCGTTCAGAGGCCGCCATCATAAAGCTGTGATCGAATGTAGCGTTGTGCGCCACCATGATCGCGCGATTGCAATTGCTGTCCTTCATCCCTTTGCGCACCATTTTGTAGATGGCGTGCAACGCGTCATATTCGCTTACCGCGCCGCGCAGTGGGTTATGCGGATCGATGCCGTTAAAAGCCAGCGCTTCGGGTTGAAGATTGGCACCTTCGAAAGGATCAACATGGAAATGTAGCGTGGTGTCCGGTGTAAGCCAGCCCTGTTCATCCATTTTCAGCGTGATGGCAGCAATCTCAAGCAGCGCATCGGTTTTAGCGTTAAATCCGGCTGTTTCAACATCAATAACAACAGGATAAAAACCACGAAAACGGTCGCACAGACCGGTAAGTTGAGCGTTATCGGACATCAGGGTCTCTTACAAGGGGAAAAAAAGCAGTGCGCATTATGGCAAATTTTGAGAGGGGATGCAGTAAAACAACGGGCGCAAAATGCGCCCGGAGGGATTAATCGCCCAGACCGCGACCGGCGTCTTTGGCTTCGATCAGTTCGATTTTATAACCGTCTGGATCTTCAACAAAGGCGATGACCGTGGTGCCGCCTTTTACTGGACCGGCTTCACGAGTGACGTTACCGCCGTTGCTGCGGATGCGTTCGCAGGCTTCAGCGGCGTTATCCACTTCCAGCGCGATATGGCCGTACGCCGTGCCCAGCTCATAGCTGTCGACATCCCAGTTATAGGTCAGCTCGATAACGGCTTCATCGCTTTCCGGACCGTAGCCCACAAACGCCAGTGAATATTTATATTCCGGGTTTTCGCTGGTGCGCAGCAACTGCATCCCCAAAACGTTTGTGTAGAAATCGATCGAACGTTGCAGGTTGCCAACGCGCAGCATGGTGTGAAGTAGGCGCATAATTTCCTCTTAACCAACTCAATGGCTTATCTTTTTGAACAGAAACGATGTTTTAGTATAGCGGCGAATCATCGCCGCTATCAATGGACAGCAGAGGGATTATAAAGAAGGGTAGTCGGTGTAGCCTTCAGCGCCGCCGCCGTAGAAGCTCTCAGGGCGCTGCGGGTTCAATTCCACTTTACGCTCAAGACGTGCCACCAGGTCAGGGTTCGCGATGTAATCGCGACCAAATGCCACCGCGTCAATCAAACCTTTGTTAATTAAATCTTCCGCTTTCTCAGGCGTGTAGGCGCCTGCACCGATAATCACACCGTGGAAACGCGCACGGACTTTTTCACGGAATGCATCAGAGTACGGCGCGCCGCCTGCCCAGTCTGGCTCGGACATATGCAGATACGCGATCCCGCGTTTTGCCAGCTCTTCGATCAGATACAGTGCATCAGCTTCTTCGTTTGGACCGTTATCCACATTCTGGAAAGAACCGATTGGAGAAACACGAATACCGATACGATCCGGGTTCCACTCCTGACACACGGCGTCCACCACTTCAAGCACCAGGCGAGCACGGTTTTCAACGCTACCGCCGTACTGATCGGTACGCTGGTTGGATGACGGTGACAGGAACTGGTGCAACAGATAACCGTGTGCAGAGTGCAGTTCGACTAAATCAAAGCCGGCTTCACGCGCATTCGCCACAGCCTGACGGAAATCGTTAACGATGCCTGGGATTTCGTCGAGTTCAAGTGCGCGCGGCGTAGAGGTGTCGACACGAATAGCCTGGCCGTTTTCATCACGCAAAGAGGTGCGCGTGCCAGCGTTTAACGCGGAGGCAGAAACAGGGGCTTCGCCGCCAGGTTGAATGCTGCTATGTGAGATACGACCGGTGTGCCACAGCTGAACGGCGATGCGGCCATCTTCAGCGTGAACGCCCGCGGTGATTTTTTTCCATGCCGCGATTTGCTCCGGGCTGTGCAGCCCAGGTGCGCCAGCATAACCTTTTGCCTGCGCGGAAATCTGCGTTGCTTCGGAGATAATCAGGCCGGAGCTGGCGCGCTGGCGATAGTATTCACCCATCAGCGGGGTAGGAATATCACCCGGCTCAATACTACGCAGACGGGTGAGTGGGGCCATAAATACGCGATTCGGCGCAGTGACCGCGCCCACTTTTAGTGGGGTGAATAATTTTTCTGCTGACATCGTGACTCCTGAGTAGACCGGTCGTCTAGTGATTTAATAAATAAAAACGCCTGTTAAACGACAGGCGTCGTAATGCTGTTTTCCACATGCGCCAGCGCGCTTTCGAGCGGCACGGCGCTGCGGGAAATCTTAGCTTGCAGGTTTGCCCCTAACCACAGCGCATAAAGGACTTGAGCCTGGGTCAGGGCGTCACCGGTAAAGTTCAGCGTTTTTTCATCGCGACCTTTTTCCAGCGCCTGGGCCAGCAAAGCGATAACGCCGCTGGCCCCCTTGTCCATCGCCGTGCGCATATCTTCAGAAAGATCGCACACTTCGGCAGACAGTTTGACGGTCAGACAACCACTGATAATGCCTTTCTCGCAAAATTGTCTCAGTGTTTCCTGATAATAGTTAAGAACACGATCCCTGTAGCTGCCTTCGCCACACGAAAAGTGAGTGGCGAGTCGCTGATGGTAGCAAGCATAGTGCCGTTCCAGCATCGCGACGCCAAACGCCTCTTTCGAGCGAAAGTAGTGATAAAACGAACCTTTAGGCACCTCAGCGGTTTTAAGCAACTCGCTAAGACCCATGCCGGTAAACCCGCGATGCATACAAAGTTGCTCGCCGGTTGCCAGTAGATGTTCGCGCGTATCGTGTTCAGTATTTCTGCTCATGCCGTCACTCTAATAGACCGTTCGGTCTAATGCAAGCGTCATGATGCGCGGCACGGTGTCAGTATGTCCATCTGCGGCTGATAAACCGATGATTTTATGTTCATCATACCCAGCGCGGTCGAGAATAAATTATCCTGCGATACGGTCTGTTTTGCCGCCTGCTCGCGCAAGCAAGTCTCATTTACGCGGAAGTTTTTGACGTAGTCCGGTGAGAGCCAGAACATAAAGGGAATATGCGTTTGCTGTTCTGGTGCTAACAGATACGGTGTGCCGTGCAGGTACACGCCATTCTCACCCAATGATTCACCGTGATCGGACAGATAAATCAGGGCGGTATTCATCGTCGCCTGGCGTGCTTTTAAGGTGTCGATCGCCTTGCCGAGCACGCTGTCCGTATAAAGAATGGTGTTGTCATAAGTATTTATCAGCGCCTGGTGATCGCAGTCCTGAATTTGGTTGGTGTCGCAGGTTGGGGTGAAGCGTCGGTATGCCTGCGGGTAGCGCTGAAAGTAGGCCGGGCCGTGGCTACCCATCAGGTGAATCACCAGTACGGTATCCTGCTTAAGGCCATCCAGCACGTTATCAAGTCGATAGAAATTCACATCGTCAATACAGGATTTATCTTTGCAAAACTGATCCAGCTTCCACTGCGTCATGTCGGTATGCGGTACGCGATTACATGCGCCTTTACAGCCGCCATCATTTTCACGCCAGAGGACGTTAACGCCAGCATGTGCCAGTACGTCCAGCAACCCTTCCTGATGATGGGCTAAATCGGCGTCATATTTTTTACGCGGCATACCCGAGAACATGCAAGGAACGGAAACCGCTGTTTCTGTGCCGCACGATGAGGCATGCGGGAAATTAATCACATTTTGTTGCTTCAACTGCGGATTGGTGTCGCGTTCATATCCGTTCAGAGAATAGTTCGCTGCGCGAGACGCTTCGCCCACCACCAGGATCAGTACGGTCTTTTTCTTCTGGGCAAGGATTGCCGGGCCTTTATGGGCATCTTGTCCGATACGCACCAGCGTTTGATCGCCTGCAAACCAGCGCTCCTGGCTGTATTTCATCATTGCGCTGACGTAATTGGCCGGGGTGACCATTTTGACAATGCTTTTGTTGTTGCGAAACAGCGAGGCGTAGTCCTTATAAAACACAGAGGCTACCAGGATAATGACCATTAACGCACCGAGGAAGGCGGCTAAACGCATCAGCAGCGTGTACCACCATTTACCGGAACGAACACGAATGAACAGCAACGCGATGGAAGGGATCAGGCCAATGCCTGCAATCCACAGCAGCATCTGCGGTGTCACCAGCGCGGTGGCTTCCTGTGAGTTCGTTTCGAAAACATTTACCATCATGTTCTTATCGATAACCGCGCCGTAGGTATGCATAAAGTAAGTCGCACCGGCGCATCCCACCGCTAACAAAATGAGCAAGGGCTTGCGGATAAAAGGGAGACCTATCACGCTAAAAACGATCACCCACCCGCAAAACAGCACCAGAGGCACCGATGCGGCGAATAACAGGTCATGCAAATGCGCTGGCGCGATAATGCTCCAGCTACGGCTAATGAACATCGCATTAACGAGGGTAAAAAACAGGGCACAGCCCAGGGTGAAGGTTAAATCGCTACACTGTAACTTTTTCACTGACCACATCATTGAGAAACCAACTGTTTTATTGATGAGGTGAGTATAGGGAGTGAAGATTAGTGAAACCTTAATGCCACATTTCGACGTAAATTCCTTGCGGCCGTGGCGTTTAGCGGCTTCACTGTAGGTGAGAAGAGTTTCAGGAGGTATGTGTGGCAGAGCAGCTGGAGTTTTTCCCCGTCCAGAGCCCGTGCCGGGGCATTTGTCAGTCGGATGAACGCGGTTTTTGCCGGGGCTGCATGCGCAGTCGTGACGAGCGTTTTAACTGGCAAAAGATGAGCGATGCGCAGAAGCAGGACGTGATCCGACTGTGCCGTCAGCGTTTGTTGCGTAAATTACGCGCAAACAAACCTTCCGAAACCGAAGAACCGCAGCAACCTTCACTTTTTTAGCAGCGTTAATGCGTATACTCATGACATTACTTCCTTGAGGAAATTGTTATGGTTCAGCGCATTGCCCTTGCCCCGCAGGGCCCGGAGTTTTCACGTTTTGTCATGGGTTACTGGCGCTTAATGGACTGGAATATGTCCCCGCGCCAGCTGGTGAGTTTCATTGAGGAACATCTCGACCTCGGGATCACCACTGTCGATCATGCTGATATTTATGGCGGTTATCTCTGTGAGGCGGCGTTTGGCGAGGCGATGAAGTTAGCGCCTGCGCTGCGTGAACGTATGGAGATTGTCACTAAATGTGGCATCGCGACCACGGCGAATCCGGACAATGCGCTAGGTCATTACATCACTGACAGCGATCACATCATTAAAAGTGCCGAGCAGTCGCTGGTAAATCTGGCGACCGACCGCCTTGATCTGCTGCTGATCCACCGTCCAGACCCGTTGATGGACGCCGATGAAGTCGCTGCCGCGTTCCTCAATTTGCACCAGAGCGGAAAAGTGCGTCACTTTGGCGTATCCAACTTTACCCCTGCGCAATTCACACTGCTTCAGTCTCGTTTGCCGTTTACGCTCGCGACCAACCAGGTTGAAATCTCCCCGGTACACCAGCCACTGCTGCTTGATGGCACGCTCGATCAGCTGCAACAGCTGCGTATTCGGCCTATGGCGTGGTCTTGTCTCGGCGGTGGCCGTCTGTTCAATGACGACGCTTTCCAGCCGTTACGTGATGAGCTCCAGACCGTTGCCCGTGAACTCAACGCCGAAAGCATCGAGCAAGTCGTGTACGCCTGGATAATGCGCTTGCCTTCTCAACCGCTGCCGATTATCGGCTCGGGAAAAATTGAGCGCGTGCGTTCGGCTATCGCGGCTGAAGAGCTACAGATGACGCGTCAGCAATGGTTCCGAATTCGTAAAGCATCGCTGGGTTACGACGTACCTTAATAACGTTTATTGGCGACTTTCCGGTGAAAACGTTGCCCCTGGTATAAACTTAAGGGGCAAAAATAACCCGTGGAGGTCTCATGAAGCATTTTGCTCTGGCAGCGATCGCGCTGCTTGTGTGTGCAGGCGCGCAGGCAGCCAGCGATAAAGTTGAAATAAATCTCGTCACCTCTCAGGGGATAGGCCAGTCTATCGGGACAGTAAACATTACTGAAACCGACAAAGGGCTGGAGTTTACGCCCAATCTCAAGGCTCTCCCTCCCGGTGAACATGGTTTTCATGTTCATGCCAAAGGCAGTTGTCAGCCTGCGCTTAAAGACGGAAAAGCGTCTGCGGCAGAAGCGGCTGGCGGTCATTTAGATCCTCACCAAACGGCCAAACATGAAGGGCCAGAAGGCATGGGGCATACCGGCGATCTTCCTGTATTAGTGGTTAATAATGACGGGAAAGCGACAGAGGCTGTTGTTGCGCCGCGGCTGAAAAAGCTCGATGACGTAAAAGGCAAAGCGCTGATGATCCACGTTGGCGGCGATAACATGTCCGATCAGCCTAAACCGTTGGGCGGCGGCGGGGCGCGTTATGCTTGTGGCGTGATTTGATCGGCAATCGTGCCGGGTGGCGGTGCTTGTTCCAGCTGTGAAAGCGAGCAGTGTAATCGCCAGATGATTGACGCCAGATCGCGCGCTGCCGGCTGATGGTGGCGCGCGAGGGTATTGCAAATTCGTTGCAATTCGTTAAGCGTTACCGCCAGCGGTCGTTGCTGAACACCGCGTTCACTCATGACATCCCGCAGCAAGGTAATGCACACATCCCGCACCTGCGAAAGCGGATCTGAACGCGTTTCCCACGCGCGCAACTGCCACACGACATGTGAGCAATTCAGCAGCACGACGCCCCAGCGCAGTAGCCAGCGACGGGATAATTCATCCTGACTGCTGTTTAACTGACTCACGTGATGGTAAACCAATGACTCATATTCATTTTCGCGAAGATGCGGCTTGCGGCTGAGCTGGTCAACGAAACCCCGTCGTAATTCACGGATATGCCGTCGACTTTTACGCGCATCAGATCCTGGTCGCAGTACAGCAAACGCCAGCCATGCCAGGCCAACACCCAGAATTTTCGCCAGATTATCATTCAGAAAATCTGCAAAATCATAGACCGGCGGATTCGTCACTGCGATAAATGACCCCATAAAGACGATCAGCTGTCCCCATAATCCTGCAAATTTAGGCATTTGCAATTTCAGGAGTTGCATTGTGGTGAGCAGCGGGAACAGGAATAACAGAAATTCCCACAGGTCGGTTATCTGAACCATCAACCCAAATTTCACCACAAAGCTGAAGAGCGAAAGCAATACCAGCGTGCGCAGCAGTAGCGTGAGAGAGTTAAACGGGGAGGTGGCGACGGAATAAAGCACGCAACTGATTGCAGCCAGCGTCAAGGCCGCGCTACCCGATTCCCATTGAGTGGTGATGCTCCACGCGCCAACCAGCATCAGGGCGCAGAACGTGCGAAATCCGCTCCACAGTGCCTCGAGATTGTCGGTATGTCGTGTCAGCGAAGGGCTCGCGGGCACGGAGAATTCAGTGACAGGCGTCGCGTCTTCAAAGGTTTTGATCCAGCGACTGTTGCGCAGATAAATACGACAAAAATACTGTAGCCGGGACCAGAAGGCGCGGTGTCGATAATCATACTCATCGACTGGCGCGAGTGGTGCAATAATGCGCGCCACGGTGTACATATCGGCATTGGGATGAGCCAGCGTGGCCAAAACCTGTTCAATGATATGTCGCGTATTTTCAGGCGGGTTGGGCCAATTCAGCAGCATTCTGCGCAGGCTTGAAATGGCGCTGGTCATTCTGAGCTGCTGGTGGAGCAGGTAATTTAGCAACCTGTTCTGGCGACGAAAGCGGTAGTGGCTCCAGAACGCCTGAATGCGCAGCAAATTCATGGTGAGGATCTGCCCAATCACTTTTTCATGTGCAAGCCGGATGGTGTCGTTGGTGTCGGGTTGCCAGAGCAGACTCGCATGTTCGAGCAGTCGCGTGTGCAGGGTTTTTAGCGCGGAGATCAGCATCGTCCCATCAGAGGTGCTTGGCAGAATCATCATCATGACGCCGCCACACAGGATGCCAATAATGACTTCACACACGCGAGCCTGGGCGATGTCCCACAGCTCTGTCGTGTCCAGAATATTGACGACCGGGAAAGCAATAATTGCCGCCGTGTACCCCGCGAGCTGGAATGCGTAGGCAACATTATTGGTGAAATGCGCGCATGCCCAGGTACACAGCCCCAGCCAGGCAGCCATGCTCAAGAGAAATAGCCAGGGATCGTTCAGCGTATGTCCGGCAATGATCAGCGCCGCTGTGGCACCCAATAAACTGCCTGCAACACGTCCCAGACTTTTGCTGATCACGCCGCCCACGGTCGGAAAGCTGACGACAGCCGCTGAGGTCATCGCCCAGTAGGGTTCATCGAGATTCAGATAATAGGCGACGGTAAGCGCGAGACACATGGCGATGCCATTGCGCAACGCATACCGCCACTGCGGGCGGGTGGCATTGAGCCATGGCAACTTACGCCATGAGAACGCGGCCAGTTTCATCAATGATTCCCAATAGACACGGTACACGTCGTCCCGGACACCAGCGTAACGTCTTTGGGGAGGGCGGAGAACTCAACGCGTACCGGAACGCGCTGGGCAAGGCGTACCCATGGTACGTTAGGTTTGATATCGGGAACTAAACCCGAATCGGTCTCAACGCTCTGATCGTAGATGGCGCGGCCTATGCTGGCTACGTGACCCTGTAACGTTTCGGCGCTGCTGTACAGGGTGATTTGTGCTGGAGCGCCTTCGCGGATGTGGCGAAGTTTCGTCTCCTCAAAATACCCGATAACGTAAAACGAGTGGCTGTCCACCAGCGCAAATACCGGTTTTCCCTGCGTTGCATAATCCCCCACGCGGGTCGAAAGATTCGTTATCCAGCCATCTACCGGCGCTTTGACCACGGTTTGCGAGAGCTGCCATTGCGCTTGCTTCAGCGTTGCCTCGGCTACTTTCACACTCGCCTGCATCGCCTTGACGTTAATATTCACAGTATCGAGATCTTCGGCCGAGATGTAATTCTGCGAAAGATGACGGCGGCGAGTGGCTTCGTTATTCGCTTTAGCCAAATCGGACTGCGCTTTTGTAAGCTGTGCCTCGGCATTCAGCACCGCAATATGGAACGGTGTCTCATCAATTCGAAATAAAACGTCCCCTTTTCTAACGAACTGATTATCGTTAATGAGAAGAGTCGTGATGCTGCCGGAGACCTGAGGCGTAATGCTGACCTGCTCGGCACGAATTTTTCCATCGCGCGTCCAGGGCGACTGCATGTAAAAATTCCACAACCACCACCCCGCGACGAGCGCCAGCGCAAGAACAAACAGAGTAGAAAAGTATTTTACGGTTTTCAGAGACATATTCACCACGCAATCAGTAAAGCCAGACCCAGAGAGACGGAGAGGGCAAACAGAGAAAGATCCATCAGCATCGGATGCCAGATCTCGCCGGAATACATCCAGTCACGAAGCACTCTGTGCGCGACAAGCCAGATAAGAAAGCCCAGCATCACCGCTTTAAAAATGGGAGGGAAATAGACAGAAGCACCGACAATCAGGTCCTGAAGGGGTAATCCTGCAGCGCTAAATGAGAACGTCACAAGCAGAGATCCTTTGCAGTGGAAAGTGGCCTGAAGTGCTTAGCACGATAAACAGCCATAATTGTAAATTATATGTCCAACGTGGAGGAATGCCGTATTGCATTTGTTTTGGCAATATAATTGCTGCACACTATTCTAAAATCAGTATAATAACTTAGCAAGCTAATTATAAGGAGATGAAATTGGAATCGCCATTAGGTTCTGATCTGGCCAGGTTGGTACGCATCTGGCGTGCTCTGATTGACCATCGCCTGAAACCTCTGGAATTGACGCAGACGCACTGGGTTACGCTGCATAACATCCATCAGTTGCCGCCTGAGCAGTCGCAAATTCAACTGGCAAAAGCGATAGGAATTGAACAGCCGTCTTTGGTACGAACGCTCGATCAACTGGAGGAGAAGGGGTTAATTTCCCGGCAAACCTGCGCCAGCGATCGTCGTGCCAAACGTATCAAACTGACTGACAAAGCGGCACCTATCATCACTGAGATGGAAGCCGTTATCAGTAAAACGCGTGGGGAAATTCTGTCGGGTATTTCGCCTGCGGAGCTGGAGCAACTCATCGGAATGATTGCGCGTCTTGAGCACAACATTAACGAGTTGCAAACCCGCGACTAACGTCATGAAAAGCCTTGTCTCGCAAGGCTTTATTTTCCTGATACACCACCACTCGATTTCGTCCTGCCTCTTTTGCCTCATACATCGCCTTATCCGCACGCTCCACGCACTCCTCAGCGGTGACCGGCAACGTAGTGGCGGTGTAAATACCCATACTAATGGTGATAGGTTCCGGGAGCATTCCTTCTGTTGTGAGCCGATCAAAGCTGCTTAAACTCAGGCGAATGCGTTCCGCCACAAGCCTCGCGGCTTCAGAATGTGTATTACTTAGCAACAACACAAACTCTTCTCCCCCAATGCGCGCGGTAATATCCTGTGGCCGCACTGAGTCCATCAGCAAATTGGCGACGAACTGCAGCACTTTATCCCCTTGCAGATGGCCGTAGTTGTCGTTAATACGTTTGAAATAGTCGAGATCGCAAACAATAACGGAAACCGGATGACTGTCCGTTATCTTGCCCAGTGCCTGATTCAGGCTTTCGTAAAAGTAGCTGCGATTGTAGAGTCGCGTCAGCGCATCGCGAATTGAATTCTGATAAGACTGCTGGTATTTGAGATGGGAATTTCGATAAAGACTGAAGACATCATGCAGTAGGGTTAAAATGATCAACAATGACGCTGCGGTTTCAAACAAACGCGCACTATACCAGACTGAACTGCCAATGAATTCGACGGGCAATAATGTGACTAATATAATCACGTAGCAAACGCATAAGAACGTCCCGCTCGCCCAGAATAGATTGCGCAAGCGGGTAATGATTAACAATGCCGTGAGCGCAACAAGCCATAATATAATCAACGTCACATTAATTGTTTGTTTCCATAATACCGTGAACTGTCGGGTTTTATTGCTGATAAGATCGAGAGGGAACAGCTCGCTATGACCTGAATAAAACCACGCCAGCGCCACCATTGTCAGCGTAAAAAGAAATAATCCAGCAAAGATCATGTGACGCATCAGGCGCGTTAACGGGTGATGGCGAAAAATGAACAGTACCGCGGCAAGGGTGAACAAAACGGCCATCATGACGTTGCGCATCATGAAGAAAATCATCGCGCCACTGTAATTAACGTGAGGCATGCCGGGCTGCATCAGCCAGACAGGAAAACATTTCAGTGTTCCGAATAACAGGACGGTTGAGCCCGAAAAGGCGCACGCGATAGCGAGATGATAAATTCGCTTTTTGTCACACCAGTATTTCATCACCATAAAACAGGCAATGAATAAATGAAAAACCGCAAGGAAACTGGTGAGTAGCGGAAAGAGTAACGGGGAAAAGGCGGGCGCGAAGTTCAGCAGTGTAACGGAAAGAAAATGTAACGCCACAAAGAACATCAGGCAGAAAAAAGTAAAGGCAACATATCTGTTTCCCAGTCGTCGATTTATCGTAATCATAGGCGTTTCTTCAGTATGAGAAATCAGCTTTAAAGCAGAGAGTAAAAAGGGAGACTATCGGTTTTCGACGGAATTACTTTGCGCTGGGACAATATAAAAGGAGGTGCGTAAATTAAACATTGTACATGCTTAATATTATGTAACGAATGGATAGAAGACATTAGAGAATGTGGCCCGAAGGCCACATTCTGCCGATATTAGCGTGGAGAGACAGTTACCTGGCCGCCATTGCTTGCCAGTACGACACGTTGGCCGCTGGCAAACTGCGTTTTGCCTTGTTTCTGAACCACCATAATGGTGTTGCCATCATCTTTGCGAATTTCCAGCTCAACACCCTGCGTTTTGTTCATTGAACCCTGAACGCCCTGGCCTGCGACACCACCGGCAACAGCACCCGCAGCAGTTGCCAGTGAACGTCCGGTACCGCCACCCACGGTGTTACCCAGGAATCCGCCCAGCACAGCCCCACCAATTGCGCCAATTACGTTATTGTCATCGCCGCCCTGAATCTGAACCGGGCGAACGTTTACAACAGTACCGTAAGTCACGTTTTGAACTTGTTTAGCTTCAGAAGCGGTGTAAACGTCCCCAGAAAGAGAGTCGTTGTTTACACAACCTGCAAGAGTTAATCCAATCAGCGAAACGCCCAGTACACGTAAAATCATTTGAATCTCCTGTTCACCCAAAACGCTCAAATTGAGCATCCGTTATGGCTAAATTATATGGCATTGGCAGCCATAGATCATATCTTTGCACTAACAATAGGAAAATTGTACTTGAATTTGACTTAACGAGACATAAACGAAGCGCGACCACTGCTCTGCCTCTGACATTGTTAAAAAATATTAACCCGTCGTAGAAATGCCCATCTGTTTATGGTGGAGTGAGGCAATCAGCCCACGCAATTTAAGGAAAGTGCATGAAATCGGGTCGCTATATAGGCGTTATGTCAGGCACAAGCCTGGACGGAGTCGATGTTGTCCTTGCCGCAATTGATGAAAATATGGTGGCGCAGCAGGCCAGCCTCACCTGGCCGATTCCCGTTGCGTTAAAAGAAGCGATTCTGGGCATTTGCCAGGGCCAACAACTCACGCTTTCCCAGTTGGGACAGTTGGACGTCAAGCTCGGCGCACTGTTTGGTGACGCGGTACTGGCGCTCATGCATCAGGAAAATCTCCATCCTAAGGATATCGTGGCGATCGGGTGCCATGGACAAACCGTCTGGCATGAGCCGACGGGCGAGGCACCGAATACGCTGCAAATCGGTGACAACAATCAGATCGTGGCGAAAACAGGTGTGACCGTGGTAGGTGATTTCCGTCGCCGTGATATCGCGCTTGGCGGGCAGGGCGCGCCTTTGGTTCCGGCCTTTCACGAGGCGTTGCTGGCGCACCCGGTTGAACGCCGTATGGTGTTGAATATTGGAGGGATTGCTAATTTATCTATGCTCATTCCAGGGCAACCGGTGCGCGGCTACGATACGGGCCCTGGAAATATGCTAATGGACGCCTGGATTTGGCGTCAGCGCCGTAAGGCTTACGATAAAGATGCACAGTGGGCGTGTGAAGGGAAAGTGATTATCCCGTTGCTGCAAACGTTTTTAAGCGATCCTTATTTTTCCGCCCCTGCGCCAAAAAGCACGGGGCGTGAGTATTTCAATTACGGCTGGCTTGAGCGTCAACTTGGACAATTCCCCGGCCTTGCTCCGCAGGATGTTCAGGCAACGCTTGTTGAACTCACGGCGGTGACGATTTCTGAACAGGTGATGTTGAGCGGGGGTTGTGAGCGACTTCTGGTCTGCGGTGGCGGAAGCCGAAACCCGCTGGTCATGGCGCGACTTGCCGGATTGTTGCCAGGGACAGAAGTTAGCACCACAGATGAAGCCGGTATTAGCGGAGATGACATGGAAGCGCTGGCGTTTGCCTGGCTTGCGTGGCGCACGGTCGCCGGGCTGCCGGGTAATTTACCGTCCGTGACTGGCGCACGTGAAGCCAGCGTGTTAGGCGCTATTTTTCCGGCAAATCCGCGTCATAATCAGAGTTAGCTTAATTTCAGCGGGGACCGTTGGCGGTAAAATATAAAGGAATACAGGAGGGTGAATTCGCCCTCTACAGACCTGGATAGTCTTCGGAACTCGCCCATGAAAAAACTGCTCGTTGCTTTTGCCCCTCTTTTACTGGCCAGTTGTAGCTATTACAACCAGTTTGTCGAACGTATGCACACCGATTCCCTGGAATACCGCTGTGATGAAAAACCGTTGACCGTGAAGCTGAACAATACGCGTCAGGAAGCCAGTTTTGTTTACGACAATACGCTACTGAACTTAAAGCAAGGTATGTCAGCCTCTGGCACACGATATACGGATGGAATCTATGTGTTCTGGTCTAAAGGCGATAGCGCGACAGTCTATAAACGTGACCGCGTAGTGCTGAACAACTGTGAGCTTCAAAATCCGAAGCGTTGAGATTTTTCCAGGGGCGGCGCACAATAGCGCCACCTACTTCTCATTTCAGCTAACGCCATGTCCGATAACGATGAATTGCAGCAAATTGCGCATCTGCGCCGCGAGTACACCAAAGGCGGTCTCCGTCGTCAGGATCTTCCCGCTGAGCCTCTGGATCTGTTTGAGCGCTGGCTGAAACAAGCCTGCGAAGCCAAACTGGCCGATCCTACGGCCATGGTTGTGGCGACGGTGGATGAAAATGGTCAGCCTTATCAGCGCATCGTCTTGCTCAAACATTACGACGAAAAAGGGCTGGTGTTTTACACCAATCTTGGCAGCCGTAAAGCGCATCATCTTGAGAATAATCCCCGTATCAGCCTGTTGTTCCCGTGGCACATGCTGGAGCGTCAGGTGATGGTGACGGGCAAAGCGGAACGACTCTCTACGCTGGAAGTGGTGAAGTATTTCCACAGTCGCCCGCGCGATAGCCAAATCGGCGCCTGGGTGTCAAAACAGTCGAGCCGCATTTCTGCGCGTGGCGTGCTGGAGAGTAAATTCCTTGAGCTGAAGCAGAAGTTTCAGCAGGGCGAAGTCCCCTTGCCGAGCTTCTGGGGCGGATTCCGTGTTCCTGTCGAACAGATGGAGTTCTGGCAGGGCGGTGAACATCGCCTTCATGACCGCTTTTTATACCAACGCGACAATGCCGCGTGGAAAATCGACCGTCTGGCCCCGTAATCCCCGAAATTTGTTGTGTTAAGCGCTGGCGCTACAGGTGTCAGCGCTTTATTCTATGTACCTTTCGCACCAGGCGAAAAGTCGTGTACCGACAGAGGTGCAGTCGTTTATACATGGAGAATTTGATGGCAAGCAGTAACTTGATTAAACAATTGCAAGAGCGGGGCCTCGTGGCTCAGGTGACGGACGAAGAAGCGTTAGCAGAGCGACTGGCGCAAGGCCCGATCGCGCTCTATTGCGGCTTCGATCCCACCGCTGACAGCTTGCATTTGGGGCATCTTGTTCCTTTGTTATGCCTGAAACGCTTCCAGGAGATGGGCCATAAGCCTGTTGCACTGGTAGGTGGCGCAACCGGTCTGATTGGTGACCCGAGCTTTAAAGCCGCCGAGCGTAAACTGAATACGGAAGACACCGTGCAGGAGTGGGTGGACAAGATTCGCAAGCAGGTTGCGCCGTTCCTCGACTTCGATTGCGGTGAAAACTCAGCGATTGCCGCGAATAACTATGACTGGTTTGGCAACATGAACGTGCTGACCTTCCTGCGCGATATCGGCAAGCACTTCTCCGTCAATCAGATGATCAACAAAGAAGCGGTCAAGCAGCGTCTGAACCGTGACGATCAGGGCATCTCCTTTACCGAATTCTCTTACAACCTGTTGCAGGGTTATGACTTTGCCTGTCTGAATGAACTGCACGGCGTGGCGCTGCAGATCGGCGGCTCCGATCAGTGGGGTAACATCACCTCCGGTATCGACCTGACCCGTCGCCTGCATCAAAACCAGGTATTCGGTCTGACCGTTCCGCTGATCACCAAAGCGGATGGCACGAAATTCGGTAAAACCGAAGGCGGCGCGGTATGGCTTGATCCTAAAAAGACCAGCCCGTACAAGTTCTACCAGTTCTGGATTAACACCGCTGACGCTGACGTGTATCGCTTCCTGAAGTTCTTCACCTTCATGGACATTGAAGAGATCAATGCCCTTGAAGAAGAAGATAAAAATAGCGGTAAAGCACCACGTGCGCAGTATGTGCTGGCCGATCTGGTCACCAGTCTGGTTCATGGTGAGGACGGTCTGGCGGCTGCAAAACGCATCACCGCAAGCCTGTTTAACGGTACCCTGAGCGATCTGAGCGAAGCTGATTTTGAACAGCTTGCGCAGGATGGCGTGCCGATGGTTGAGATGGAAAAGGGCGCGGACCTGATGCAGGCGCTGGTAGATTCTGAGCTGCAACCGTCTCGCGGACAGGCGCGTAAAACTATCGCCTCCAATGCCATCACCATTAATGGCGAGAAGCAGGCGGATCCGGAATACACCTTCGTCGATAGCGATCGCCTGTATGGGCGTTATACGCTGCTGCGTCGTGGTAAGAAAAATTACTGTCTGATTTGCTGGAAGTAATTATCAGGACATAAGGGGCGTGGGAAACCACGCCCCTTTATTTTTTCAGGGTTGTGGTAAGAAAAATGAATAACATCCTCGCCATACAGTCCCACGTTGTTTTTGGACATGCTGGCAATAGCGCCGCGGAATTCCCGATGCGCCGTCTTGGGGCCAACGTCTGGCCGCTCAATACCGTACAGTTTTCTAACCATACGCAATATGGCAAATGGACGGGCTGCGTCATGCCGCCAGCGCATTTGACTGACATTGTGCAGGGGATTGCGGATATCGATCAGCTCAAGCGCTGCGATGCCGTGTTAAGCGGCTATCTGGGGTCTGCGGAGCAGGGTGAACATATTCTTGGCATCGTTCGTCAGGTTAAAGCTGCTAACCCTTCGGCAAAGTATTTTTGCGATCCGGTAATGGGGCATCCTGAAAAAGGGTGCATCGTTGCGCCGGGCGTGGCTGAGTTTCATGTTCGTCATGCGCTTCCCGCGAGCGACATTATTGCGCCTAATCTGTTAGAACTCGAAATCCTCTGTGAGCATCCCGTCAATACCGTTGAAGAGGCGGTCGCCGCATCACGCGAACTCATCGCTCAGGGACCCGAAGTTGTGCTGGTTAAACACCTGTCGCGCGCCGGCTTGAGCCTGGATCGGTTCGAAATGCTGCTGGTGACAAAAGATGAAGCCTGGCATATCAGCCGCCCGCTGGTGGATTTTGGTCTTCGTCAGCCCGTGGGGGGGGGAGATGTAACCAGTGGTTTGCTGTTGGTGAAACTGCTACAAGGTGCAGCACTGCGTGAGGCGTTGGAGCATGTTACCGCAGCGGTTTATGAAATTATGATCGCCACGAAAAATATGCAGGAGTACGAATTGCAGGTTGTGGCGGCACAGGATCGCATCGCGAAGCCGGAGCATTATTTTAGCGCCACTGAGTTGTAAATTTTTACTGGCCGGGTAAGGCGCCGCCATTACCCGGCACGGCAACGAACGTTAAATCAATTCAACCCTTCAGCTTTCAGCGCTGCGGCTACCGCAGGACGCTCTGCAACACGCGCCATATAGCTATCAATATGATTCAATCCTTCCATATTGAGCTTCACGGCACGCGCCCAACGCAAGACCGTAAACAGATACGCATCTGCGATGGTGAAGCGCTGGCCACAGATCCACTGCTCATCCTTCAACGATTCGTTAATGTAGTGCAGTTTTTTCTCAAGCAGAGCGCGCACGGTAGGTTTGTACTCTTCCGGCGTATCCGGACGGAACAGCGGCGTGAAGCCTTTGTGCAGTTCAGTGGCGATGTAATTCAGCCATTCCAGCGTTTTATAGCGTGATGCGCTGCCCGTTTGCGCCAACAGTTGGCGATCGGGAACTGTGTCGGCCAGGAACTGCATGATAGCCACACCCTCAGTGAGCAATGTACCGTCGTCAAGAACAAGAGCCGGAACCTGTCCCTTCGGGTTGATAGCGAAAAAGTCTTCGCCATTCTCCAGACGCTTTTTCATCAGGTCTACGCTATCAAGCGTAAAATCTTTTCCGCTCTCGCGCAGAGTGATATGGGAGGCAAGAGAGCAGGCGCCAGGTTTATAGAACAGTTTCATCGGTAACTCCTTTTTGCTGAGGTTATAATGATGTTAACGCCAGGTAGAATAAAAAAAAAGCCGCTAACGCACAGTTAGCGGCTTCTCTTCCGTCGTTTCCCGATGGCAATTATGCAGTCGCGGCATCCGTCGCTTTTGCAGTCTTGTCGTCGTCCAGCGTCATACGATTCAGTTTCGGTGCAGTCAACAGCATCAGAACAGCAATAATCGCTGTCGCAATACCGATCTGCATGAATACGCGACCGTATACTTCCAGTGAGACCAGCGGGTCAGTCACGTTTTCTGGAACGGCCATCAGGTTCGCAATTTTACCTGCAATCAGTGCGGCACCAGCGGTAGTCAGGAACCAGCTACCCATGATGAAGCCCATCAGGCGCTGCGGAACCAGCTGTGCAACCATCGCCAGGCCCAGACCAGAGATCATCAGCTCACCAATGGACTGCAGGGCGTAGCTCAGAATCAGCCAGTTAACCGAAACGATACCCGCGTCAGTAGCAAATTTCGTCCCCAGCGGCAGCACGAGGAACGCACCTGAACACAGCACCATGCCGATAGCAAATTTGTGTGGCATCGGCAGACGATCGCCCATTTTGTTGTAGATAGCGGCCAGAATCGGGCTACCAATCATGATCCAGAATGGGTTCAGTGCCTGGAACTGTTCCGGTTCGAACGCGATACTCAGAATTGAGTGTTCTACGTTACGAATCGCGAAGAAGTTCAAAGACGTTGGCATCTGGCTGTAAAGCACGAAGAATACAACCGCCTGCAGCATCAGGATGAAAGCCACAATCATCTTACGACGCGCTGCGCCATGCATGGCGAACGCTTCTTTAGCAAAGATGCAGATGATACCCAGTGCCACCACGCCCAGTACGGCACGCGCCACGCCCTGGTTATGCAGCAGCCAAGTTGCGATTGTCGCCAGGATGACAACACCGACAATCGTAGCCAGCAGTTTGCCGATATGAACCGGTTCGAAATCGGGTTTTGACCCGTAGTTTTTCACCCACTTCTTACAGAACGCGAAGTTAACAACGGTGATCAGCATACCGACGACGGACAGCGAGAACGCAACGCTCCAGCCGAATTTCGCGGCCAACCACGGCGTTGCCAGCATTGAGAAGAAGGAACCGATGTTCACCGACATGTAATACATGGTGAATGCGCCATCAAGACGCGGGTCATCTTTGTTGTAGCAGGTAGAGAGCAGGGAAGACGGGTTTGCTTTAAACAATCCGTTACCTACGGCGATCGTCGCCATACCCATATAAACGACAGCTGCATCATGACCAGACCACGCGACCAGTGCATAACCGATGGCCAGAACGATTGCGCCCAGCATGATAACGCGTTTGGTGCCGAGGACTTTATCGCCCAACCAGCCGCCAACGGCGACCAGACCGTAGACTAAAGCACTAAAAGAAGAGAACAGTGTGATCGAATCCGCTTCGGACATACCCAGTTGTTTGACCAGGTAAACAGCCATAATCCCTTGCAGGCCGTAAAAGCCAAAACGTTCCCATAACTCGATTGAGAAAATGAGATAAAACGCTCTAGGCTGTTTGAAGGCGTTTAAGCTAACGCTTTCATCTGTTGGTTTATTGTTTGCAGTAGACACTTATACCTCTTTTTTTACATCCCATATTAACGGGGGTGTTCACGGCGTAATGACCAAAGTCCATTCGCCTTATAGTTATATTGGGAGGGGGAAACGGCGGGTAATGTTCACTATCTTGACTCGTCTGGCAATACATTTGCAATATTCTGTTACATATAACGATGGCGGTATAATCCAGGGGTCATATAAATGTTATTCAGCGTTAAATCTTTCAGCATGTGAAATGACGGTTTTTTTCACTACCCAATCCCCGGTCACGAGGCCTTATGGCGATATGTTCTGCTGACAAGCTATCAATCCAGTGATATAGCCCATAATCCTAAAAATGAATGGTTTAATCTTTGGCTAATGAAGGTATGCAACTTGTCTGGACAAAGGCTTGGGATGTCTTTTTAAACAAAAATCCAACATCGCGTTATCAGAGTGATCGCGATCACAAATGTATAGAAATTTTCGCTCACGAAAAAACAATTAACCTGGATGGGTGTTAAAGCGCCGGATCATCGACAGGATAAAAAGGCAAGGTGGGGGATAATTGTTCGCAAAATGAGAGGAATGCGGTTAGCTGTAGTCTGCGTGAAGAAAGGTGGACAGCAAAAGAGGGCTGAGCCCTCTTCATCAGGAATAGACTTTCTCTTTGAACTCGCACAAATCTTCAATAATACAGCTGCCACAGCGCGGTTTACGCGCGATACAGGTGTAACGCCCGTGCAGGATCAGCCAGTGGTGACAGTCTACTTTAAACTCAGCGGGCACGACCTTCAGCAGCTTCTCTTCGACCTGTTCGACGTTTTTCCCTGGCGCAAAATGGGTGCGATTACAGACGCGGAAGATATGGGTGTCGACGGCGATCGTCGGCCAGCCAAAGGCGGTGTTAAGGACGACGTTCGCTGTTTTACGTCCCACCCCCGGCAAGGCTTCCAGTGCCTCACGGTCTTCGGGAACTTCGCCTCCGTGCTGTTCCAGCAGGATACGACACGTCTTAATAACGTTCTCCGCCTTGCTGTTAAACAGGCCGATGGTTTTGATATAGAATTTCACACCCTCGACGCCGAGCGCCAGAATGGCCTGTGGCGTGTTCGCGACAGGATAAAGTTTTGCCGTCGCTTTGTTCACGCTGACGTCGGTTGCCTGCGCGGAAAGAAGGACTGAGATCAGCAGCTCGAAAGGAGAGGTGAAGTTCAGCTCTGTCGTCGGATGAGGATTCTCATTGCGCAGACGCGTCAAAATCGTAAGGCGTTTTTCTTTATTCATGACGCTTTCTCTGGCATCCCTTCCTGCACGCGACGTTCCGCGGCGCGGCGTTTACGTTTTTCATCGATCAGGTATTTTAACGCCAGCATCATGCCAAGGCCAATAAATGCGCCGGGCGGTAGCATCGCTAACAGGAACGGTGTGTCGGTATGGAACACGTCGATACGCAGTGATTTTGCCCAGCCGCCCAACAGCGCGTCCGCACCATCAAACAGCGTTCCGTTCCCCAGAATCTCGCGCATCGACCCGAGGACGAACATGGCGCAGGTCGCGCCCATGCCAATCGCGAAACCATCAAGAGCGGAGATCAGCGGATCGTTTTTGACCGCAAAGGCTTCAGCACGGCCCACCACGATACAGTTGGTCACGATGAGCGGGATAAAAATCCCCAGCGATTGATACAGGCCAAATGCATAGGCGTTAATCAGCATCTGCACGATGCTCACGACAGACGCGATAATCATGACGTAAATCGGGATGCGAATTTCCGATGGCGTCCAGCGACGCAACGCGGATACTGCTAAGTTAGTGAGCGTCAGCACCAACGTCGTCGCCAGGCCCAGCCCAAGGGCATTGGTGGCGGTGGACGTTACGGCCAGCAGGGGGCACAACCCCAGTAGCTGGACCAGCGCGGAGTTGTTCTTCCAGAGACCCTGAACGATAACGTCTTTAACCTGGCTCATTGTTATTCCTCACACGCTTGAAGCTGGTTGAGTTGCGACGGGAGCGTCTCGGCATACAGTCCGGCGCGCTTCACGGCATTGACGACTGCGCGTGGAGTGATAGTGGCACCGGTAAACTGATCAAACTCACCGCCATCCTTTTTCACCGCAAAAGCAGCGTCATCTTCGCCGTGAATGATTTTCCCGGCAAAGTGCAAAATCCAGTCACTTAAACGCACTTCGATTTTATCACCCAAACCCGGCGTTTCGTGATGCTCTGTCACGCGCGTGCCCAGAACCGTACCGGAAAAATCAGTGCCGACCAGCAGTTGGATTGCGCCGGAATACCCGTCTGGCGCCGTCGCTTCCATCACCGCGCCTGTCGCTTTATCACCTTTTCGGGCGATAAACACGCGGTGGTTGCCTTTGCCTAGCTGCGGAGCCTGAACGACAAAACAACTTTCCTGTAAATTATTGTCGTAGAAATCAGACGGAATGACCTGATCGAATAACGCCTTTTGCTGCTTCGCGGCCTGCTCGTCAATGGTCGTTTTAGTCAGTTGATTGACCAGGGCAGTCAATCCGGTTAGCACTGCCGCGAAAATGGCCAGCGTCATGCCGTGTTTTTGCATTGTCTTGAACATGGCAAATCCTTAACGGTGGCCGTACACGCGAGGACGCGTGTAGTAATCAATTAACGGCACGGTGATGTTGGCCAGTAAAACAGCAAACGCAACGCCATCCGGATATCCCCCGAAACTGCGAATCAGCCAGACCAGCAGGCCAGCCAGCATGCCGAAGATGAGACGCCCACGGTTAGTGGTGGAGGCGGTGACAGGGTCGGTCAAAATAAAGAATGCGCCCAGCATCGTCGCACCGGAGAGCAGGTGGATCTGCGGGCTTGCCATCGATTCAGGCGAAAAGAGCCAACCCAGGGTTGAGCAGAACGCCAGCGTCACCAGGAAACTCACCGGAATATGCCAGCGAATCGCTTTGTTCCACAGGAGGAAAACCCCTCCGAGCAGATACGCCAGGTTGACCCACTGCCAGCCAGCCCCGGCCAGAACGCCGCTAAAGATAGGGTATTGCATGATCTGATCGACGCTGTGACCGGCATGCAGCGACGTTTTAAAGGTGTCGAGAGGCGTGGCCTGACTGATTCCATCAACGCCCATTCGCAGCGTGGTCATATCTCCCCCGGTAGCGGTATGCCCGGTAAAGATCACCTGTAGAGCATCCAGCAAGCCGGGAGCAGTCGCCGCAATCTCCTGCGGCGGCAGCCAACTGGTCATCTGCACCGGGAATGAGATGAGTAACACCACATACCCGATCATGGCCGGGTTGAAGGGGTTATGCCCAAGGCCACCGTACAGCTGTTTTGCAATGATGACGGCAAAGACTGTCCCCAGGATCACCATCCACCATGGCGCGAAGGGCGGAATGCTGATCGCCAGCAACAGGCCAGTCAGCAGTGCGGAGTTATCCGCAAGAATGCGCGAGACCGGCATTTTACGCAGCGTGAGGACCAGCGCTTCTGCCGCGAGTGCACTGACGCAACCGAGAATAATTTGCAACAGCGTCCCCCAGCCAAAAAACCAGAACTGGACGGCAATGCCTGGCAATGCGGCCAGGCAGACCAGCATCATGATGCGTGACGTCTGGCGCTGGTTATGGGTATAGGGGGAGCTTGCGATTCTGAAAACCATTTAATCCTCGTTTACTGCCTGCTGTGCGGCTTTCTTAGCCTGAACGCGTGCAATCGCGGCGGCGACTGCGGCTTTGCGTGGGTCGTCATTCGCTGCGGGTTCCGCGTCTTGTGCTGCTGCTTTACGCGCTTTGGCACGCGCAATAGCCGCTTCAACCGCAGCTTTGCGCGGATCGACAGTCGCGTCTTGCGCGGTTGTCTCTTCCGGTGCGGCGGCTTTACGCGCTTTGGCACGCGCAATTGCGGCTTCAACCGCAGCTTTACGCGGATCGACCGGCGCGTCTTGCGCGATTGTCTCTTCTGGTGCGGCAGCTTTACGCGCTTTGGCACGCGCAATTGCGGCTTCAACCGCGGCTTTGCGCGGATCGACCGGCGCGTCTTGCGCGATAGTCTCTTCTGATGCGGCGGCTTTACGCGCTTTGGCACGCGCGATAGCGGCTTCAACCGCGGCTTTACGCGGATCGACCGGCGCGTCTTGCGCGATGGTCTCTTCGGGTGCGCCAGCTTTACGTGCTTTAGCACGCGCGATAGCGGCTTCAACTGCAGCTTTACGCGGATCGACAGGCGTGTCTTGCGTGGTTGTCTCTTCCGGTGCGCCCGCTTTACGCGCTTTGGCACGCGCAATTGCGGCTTCAACCGCGGCTTTACGCGGGTCGACCGGCGTGTTTTGCGCGGTTGTCTCTTCCGATGCGCCAGCTTTACGCGCTTTAGCACGCGCGATAGCGGCTTCAACCGCAGCTTTACGCGGATCGACGCCGGCATCCGACGCTAAAATTTGTGCTTTTTCTGCCTGATGGGCGCGCGCCTGTGCTTTACGTGCTTCACGCGCGGCAATCACTTCGCGGTTGTCAGGTTTCTCACCGGCAGGGATAACCACAACCTCTGCGGCGGTCGCTTTTTTCTCACGAACGCGGGCCAGCGCGGCATTAATCGCTTCCTGATCTTTCTCTGCAGGCTGAACAGCCGCTTTCTTGTGGCGTTCCTGACGGGCGATTTTGTCGCGTTCAAGACGTGCCTGGCGCGCTTCAAAGCGTGCTTTTGCTTCTGCTGCGCGTTTATCTTCAAGCGAAATGGCGTAAATCTCGGCCTTCTCCTGACGGAAGTATTGCACCAGCGGAATGCTGCTCGGACAAACCCATGCGCAAGCACCGCACTCAATGCAGTCGGCCAGGTTGTGGGCTTTCGCTTTGTCGTGAAGCTGACCTTTGCTGAACCAGTACAACTGCTGCGGCAGTAAATCCGCCGGGCAGGCATCAGCGCAGGCGCTGCAACGAATGCAGCCTTTTTCTTCCTGCTCTTCGCCCATCTCACTGGCCGATGGGGCCAGCAGACAGTTGGTGATTTTAACCACCGGCACGTCGAGCCACGGCAGGGTAAAGCCCATCAGCGGGCCCCCCATAATGACCATTTGCTCGCTACCCGGCGAGAATCCAGCGTGCTCCAGCAGATGGCGAACCGGTGTACCCAGGCGCGCCCAGACGTTACCGGGCTGCGAAACCGCTTCACCGGTGAGCGTGACCACGCGTTCGGTCAGGGGTTCACCGTCGATAATCGCGCGTTTTACCGCATACGCCGTTCCGACGTTTTGCATCAGCACGCCAATATCGGAGGAGCGTCCGCCATGCGGAACCTGTTTTCCGGTCAGGATTTGCGTGAGCTGTTTTGCACCACCGGACGGGTATTTGGTCGGAATCACGCGCAGGCCAATATCGTGACTGCCTGCCAGCACCGCACGGAGCATTGAAATCGCTTGCGGTTTGTTATCTTCAATACCGATCAGCACTTCGCGGGGTTGCAGAATATGCGCGAGAATGCGGATGCCTTCTACGACCTGTGCCGCGCAATCCTGCATTAAACGGTCATCGGCGGTAATATAAGGCTCACATTCCGCGGCATTGATGATGAGCGTCTGGATCTTATCACCACCGCCGCGCAGTTTGGTCCCGGTCGGGAAGCCAGCGCCGCCCAGACCCGCAACACCAAACTGATGGATGCGTTCAATTAACACCTCGCGGCTTTGCGCGCGAAAATCATTCCAGCCCTCACGATCGATCCAACGGTCTTCGCCGTCAGGCTCAATCATGATGCTCAATTCCGCCAGTGCCGAAGGGTGAGCCACCGTATGCGGGGCAATCGCCACCACGGTTCCGGACGTTGGGGCGTGGACCGGGAGCATGCGTCCGCGACCGAAGGTCAGCTGTTGGCCGCGCAGCACGGTATCGCCCACGTTGACGCGCAGTTCGCCCTCAGCGCCGATGTGCTGTTTTAGCGGCATGATAAAACGGCTCGCCAGCGGAATCTGGCGCAGCGGTACGCCGCTGGACTGGGATTTCATCTCTGGCGGATGAATGCCGCCATCAAAATCCCAAATCTTCTCTTTTCTGAAAGCAGAAAATAACTTAAGCATGGTGTTCCACAGGAATTATGCGAACTGGAATGGTTTGAAGATCCCACTTCCAGCTTTCGGGAGTCGTTTCGACCGGACGCAGTTCAATGCACTGCGTCGGGCAGGGGGCAACGCAGAGGTTGCAGCCCGTACACAAATCCGCCATGACGGTATGCATGGCGCGCGTTGCGCCGACGATCGCATCAACAGGACATGCCTGGATGCACTTCGTGCAGCCAATACAGTTGGCTTCGTCAATAACGGCCAGCATGCGCGCTGGCTCTTGCGCGCTTTCATCGCCATCAACAGGTTGGGGATCAACGTTAAGCAGCGTGGCTATTTTCAGCATCACGGCTTCGCCACCCGGCGCACAACGGTTAATTTTTTCGCCCTGACTGCCCACCGCCTCAGCGTAGGGGCGACAGCCAGGGTAACCGCATTGCCCACACTGGCTTTGCGGTAACAGTTCATCGATTTTTTCGACGACGGGATCACCCTCGACCGCAAAGCGGCGCGAGGCATAACCCAGGATGATGCCAAAAAACAGCCCCAGAATGCTGATGGCTACAATAGCAATCCAGATAGTGCTCATTACAACTTCACCAAACCACTAAAGCCCATAAAGGCCAAAGACATCAAACCGGCCGTCACGAGCGCGATGGCGTTCCCGCGAAAAGGGGCCGGAATATCTGCGGCGGCCAAACGTTCGCGAATGGAGGCAAACAGCACCATCACCAGCGAAAACCCGACCGCGGCGGAAAAACCGTACAACGCGGATTGCAGGAAATTATGCCCGAGGTTGATGTTCAGCAGCGCAACGCCGAGAACGGCGCAGTTGGTCGTGATCAGCGGCAGGAAGATGCCGAGCAGACGGTACAGCGCGGGGCTGGTTTTACGTACCACCATTTCGGTAAATTGCACCACAAAAGCGATGACCAGAATAAACGCGAGCGTTCTCAAATAGATCAAGCCCAGCGGGATCAATATCCAGGTATCAATCCACCAGGCGCAAATTGAGGCCATCGTCATTACAAATGTGGTCGCCAGGCCCATTCCCATAGCGGTTTCCAGCTTTTTGGAAACCCCCATAAAAGGGCAAAGGCCAAGGAACTTCACCAGCACGAAGTTGTTAACCAGTACCGTTCCGACGAAGAGCAGTAAGTAATCTGTCATTATTACGCCTGAAATAAAAAAGCCGCCTATTATCGGATAAACCACACCGGGCGACAACAGGATAACTGTAAGGTTATTACGGATTCACAAAGGTCTTCTTCACGCGAGCAGAGCGCCTGAAGTAAGGGGCAAAGAGTGAGGCTGCCAGCAGCGGAAACAACAACTGACGCACCGCTAATCCGTCTGAAACAGGCGAAAAGGCAAAGGCTTTTAACGCCAGCAGCACAGAAATAAGCAGCCAGATAATATAGTGTTTAGGCACTTTCTGACGTCGCTTAAAGAATGCAATGGTCAGCCAGAGGGTGTAGTACCACATCGCAATCGCAAAGCCGAAAGAAATAAACCACATGGCGATATTCATTGTGCTTTGTGAGGTCAAATTCTTAAGTGCGTAGGGTGTAACGAGCGCGGTGGAATAAAGCAGCAACGCCAGCGAGGCACTTAATAATGCAACCAGCAACCAGGCAAGCGGAGCGAATAACCAGCCTCCGATTTTCTCTCCAGGCAATGTGGCCATGTTATCTCCCAAAATTCTGCGCGAAATGAAACCCTGCAAATTTGCCGGGGCGTGAGTATATAACATTTCGCGCGGTTGGGTACCGTCTTAGAGCACGTAGCGCCAAACGGTTTTCGGGACCTCGCCGACATTGAACAGGCGTCCGCCAGAAACCAGCTCTGCTCTGCGGTGATCGGCTGCACGGTACATATTGATGATTTCCTGATTGTCGATCAGCGTGTAGTTCAGATGATCAAACAGTTTTTCCAGGCTCTCGAGAGAACTGATTTTGCGAAATTTTAATAAATAGTCCTGAACCGTCATATTAATAAGTTTCCATTTTAAAGTAAGTCGTACCGAGCACCTGTAGGGTAATTCGCACGAATAATAAACGGATAAAGAAAGGCGTAAATGGCCCATTCAAATGTTAAGGCTAAATTAGGAGTTTTCTAGGGAGAAAACAGGCGTCGGACGACACCTGGAAAAGAAGGTTAACCCTGATTAACATCCCAGGCAATATGCAACTGACAACATGTGTCACTCTTTAGGTGGGGAAGGTTACTTTGCCTGCGAGGCGGCAACCGGCTCAGGCGGCTGATAGTTATCAATATGACTTGCCACGCCGAGAAGAACGACGGAAACACCCAGGACAACCCATCCTGCTAACTCAATGATTCGATTGATTATTGACGCCATGATTTGAGTTTGTAATTTATCCATAAATACAGGATGTGAATGTTACAGCGCGATATCCCGCATCGCAAGTCTTTTGAAGACGGTTTACCTTCAGCAATTCAGTGAGTTATCTGAATATCTCCCGGTCATTCGTGGGATCATGCTATTTTTGTTAATGTAATCCATTACAAAATGATTGTGACGTCATTGTTGATAGTGTGAAAATGCGTGAACGACAAGATAAGAGGCAACGACATGAGTGACAAAATTCGCGTTGGATTAATTGGTTACGGCTACGCCAGTAAGACCTTTCACGCGCCGCTGATTGCGGGCACGCCCGGGATGGAGCTGGCCGCCGTCTCAAGCAGTGATGCGTCAAAAGTACATGCGGACTGGCCAACCGTAGCCGTCGTTTCTGAACCTAAAAAACTTTTTGACGATCCCAATATCGACTTGATTGTTATTCCTACGCCAAATGATACCCACTTCCCGTTGGCGAAAGCGGCGCTCGAAGCGGGGAAGCATGTGGTTGTCGATAAACCGTTCACCGTAACGTTGTCGCAGGCGCGGGAGCTGGATGCGCTGGCAAAAAGCCTGGGGCGCTTGCTCTCCGTTTTCCATAACCGTCGCTGGGACAGTGATTTTCTCACGGTCAAAGCGCTGATCGGCGAAGGCACGTTAGGCGAGGTGGCTTACTTCGAATCCCACTTTGACCGTTTCCGCCCTCAGGTGCGCAACCGCTGGCGCGAGCAGGCCGGTCCGGGCAGTGGAATTTGGTACGACTTGGCACCTCATCTACTCGATCAGGCCGTTAATCTGTTCGGTTTGCCGGTCAGTATGACGGTCGATCTGGCGCAACTGCGTCCAGGCGCACAGGCCACGGATTATTTCCACGCCGTTCTGAGCTATCCGCAGCGCCGCGTAGTGCTTCACGGCACCATGCTGGCCGCAGCAGAATCTGCCCGCTATATCGTCCACGGTACGCGCGGCAGTTACGTTAAGTTTGGCTTAGATCCGCAGGAAGACCGACTGAAAAACGGCGAGCGTTTGCCGCAGGAAGACTGGGGGTACGACATGCGTGATGGTGTATTGACGCGCGTGGAAGGTGAAGAGCAGGTACAGGAAACCTGGCTGACGCTACCGGGCAACTATCCGGCTTATTACGCGGGAATCCGCGATGCGCTTAACGGCACGGGCGAAAACCCGGTGCCGGCCAGTCAGGCCATTCAGATTATGGAGCTGATTGAACTGGGTATCGAATCCGCTAAGCATCGCTCGACGCTCTGCCTCGCGTAAATAAAGAAGGCCGGCGAAATGCCGGCCTTTCAAATCATCCTGCGACTAATTCGCGCAGCGCTTGTTTCTCAGATGGCGTTAAGAACGCAATTTCCAGCCCGTTAATCTGCGCCTGACGAATCTGTTCACGGCTCAGACCCGCCTGCGGTGCCGCAACATTGTATTCGTGAATAATATCAACACCCTGTACCGCCGGATCGTCGGTGTTCAACGTTGCCAGAACGCCATGTTCCAGGAATGTTTTTAGCGGATGCTGCGCCAGCGAAGCGACGGTGCTGGTCTGAATATTGGACGTCAGACAGGATTCGATGCCGATACGTTGTTCCGCGAGGAAATCCATCAGCGCGCGATCTTCAACGGCTTTCACACCGTGGCCGATACGCTCTGCGCCCAGCTCGCGAATAGCCTGCCAGATGCTTTCTGGGCCCGCTGCTTCCCCGGCATGAACCGTGATATGCCAGCCAGCGTCGCGTGCGCGGTTGAAATGAGAGAGGAACAGACTGCCCGGGAAGCCCAGCTCATCGCCAGCCAGATCGATAGCCGTGATATGGTCACGATGGGCCAGCAGACCCTCTAGCTCCTGCAGACAGGCGGACTCGCCGAAAGTGCGGCTCATAATCCCGATTAAACGCGCCTGGACGTTAAAGGCTTTACAGCCTTCGCGAACGCCTTCGATAACCGCCTCTACCACGCCTTCAATCGGCAGACCGTGGGTCATGGCCATATAACCAGGGGAAAAACGTAATTCGACATAATGCAGGCCGTTACGCGCTGCGTCTTCGATGTTCTCAAACGCCACGCGGCGACAGGCATCCAGAGAGGCAAGCACTTTGACACCCCAGTCGAGTTTACTCAGGAAACTCACGAGGTCAGGTTCGTTAGCGGTGACCTGTACATGAGGAATTAATGACTCAAGCGTTGCTGCGGGAAGTGACAAATTAAACTGGCGGCCAAGGTCGAGAATGGTCTGGGCGCGAATGTTGCCGTCAAGATGGCGGTGAATGTCCGTTAAAGGTAGGCGTGTATCGATCATGGTCGCACTCTTTTTCTGGTTAAAGTGCGACACATTATAAAAACAAAACGGGGCAAAAAGCTATTTGCGCAACGGAATATTCTATTGCGCAATGTGATTAGAGCAGGGTGGTGATCCCGGCAATGAGCCGTTGGACACCTTGCTCCAGCTTGCTGCGCGGGCAACCCGCATTCAGGCGCACAAATCCGTTGCCTTCCGCGCCGTAGGTGAATCCCGGCATAATGGCGACTTTTTGTTGCTCGATCAGCACTTTTTGCAGCGCGTTGTCGTCAATGTTTAGAGGGCGAAGATCGATCCACGCCAGATAGGTGGCTTCTGGCGGCTGCCAGTGGAGATTCGGAAAAGTGCTGTTTAATTTTTCAGCGATATAGCGAAGGTTGTCAGCCAGATATTCTCGCAGCGCATCCAGCCACGGCTCACCTTGCTGATACGCCGCGATATGTGCCGTCAGCGCCAGAACAGAAGGGGAAGAGAGTCCATAGCGCCCTTTCAACGCACTCAGATAGGCGTTACGGCTTTCGTCATCATCGATCAAACCATACGCGCCGGTCAGGGCCGGAATATTAAAGCTTTTCGACGCCGAGGTCAGCAGTGCCCATTTGCTGCGCGCCACTTCATTCCACGGCGTATGACGATGATCTCCCCAGACCATATCCATATGAATTTCATCGCTGATTACTGCAACGTTGTAGCGCTTGCACAGTTCAGCCATCGTCTGTAACTCGTCGCGGGTCCAGACTTTGCCAGTCGGATTTTGCGGGCTGCAAAGCAGTAAAACCGTGTTTGAAGGCTGAGAGAGCGCCGCTTCAAGTTTGGCCATATCGCATTGCCAGCCCGAAGCCTGCTTTTCCATCGCCACGGGCACAACGTGGCGCTCATTGCCTTCAATGGCTTTATAGAAAGCATCATACGCGGGCGTGTGAACCACGATGCCATCACCAGGTTTTGACCAGAGGCGGATCAGTTCGGAAACCATGTAGATCACCGACGGCCCATACACAATTGAGTTCACATCGATATCACTGTTAAAACGTTGCTTAAACCAGTGCGCGACAGCGGCAAGAAATTCGTCATTTTTCCAGCGGCTGTAACCGAATACGCCGTGGTTAATGCGCTGGTGCAACGCCTCGGTGATGCAGGGCGCGGTCGCGAAATCCATATCCGAGATGGTAAACGGCAGCAGGTCGGCAGCGCCAAAACGGTCGGCCACATAATCCCACTGCGTACACCAGGTTCCGTGCCGATCAACCACCGTTGAGAAATCAAACATTTTTGTTCGTCCTTTAAGTGAAAACCCCCTTCAGCGAAGGGGGCGAGACGTCAGGCTTCTACCGTTCTCATCAGGGTTGAAAGCTCATCCTTGACCGATTGCACCTGCGGGCCAATGACCACCTGCAGATTATGCTGGTTGAGCTGTACCACGCCGATAGCGCGATTCGCTTTCAGCGCGTTGGTGTCGACTTTGGACATATCGCTGACCGACAGACGTAAACGGGTGATGCAGTTATCCAGCGAGGTAATATTATCCGCGCCACCGAGTGCCGCCAGAATTGCCGGGGTGTTATAGCCTGATTTCCCGACCGTGCCCGCAACAGCCGTTTCAACGCTGCTGGCGGTGTCCGTATCGCGACCCGGCGTTTTCAGGTTAAAGCGAGTGATTGCGAAGCGGAAGATCGCGTAATACACCGCGAACCAGATGGCCGCGACAACCGGCACCAGATACCACTTGGTTGACAGGCCATGCAGAATGCCGAACACCACGAAGTCGATCACGTTGCCGTCAGTATTGCCGATAGTGACGCCCAGAACTGCCATAGTGGTAAAGCCCAGACCCGTCAGCACCGCGTGAATGAGATACAGCACCGGGGCGACGAACAGGAACAGGAACTCGATCGGCTCGGTCGTACCGCCGACCACGCAGGCGATTACGCCAGAGATCAGCAGACCTTTAATTTTATGACGATTCTCAGGGCGCGCACAGTGGTACATCGCCAGCGCCGCCCCCGGTAAACCACCCAGGAAGGCCGGCATTTTACCCTGTGACAGGAAGCGTGTGGCGCTCTCGGAGAAACCATGCGTGGTTGGACAGCTCAGCTGCGCCTGGAAGATGGTCAGCGCGCCACTCACATCGTGGCCGCAGACGTCCATCGTGCCGCCTGCTTCGGTAAAGCGGATCAACGCCACCAGAATATGCTGCAAACCAAACGGCAGCAGCAGGCGCTCACCGGTACCAAAAATCATCGGGCCAAAGTCACCCGCGCTGTTAATAATGTGACCAATACCGGTGATACCCAAGGCAAAGACCGGCCATACCAGCGGGATCACCAGGCCAAACAGGCCCATCACCACCGTGGTAATGATCGGCACAAAACGGGTACCGCCGAAAAAGGCCAGCGCATCCGGAAGACGAATATTATGGAAACGCTCGTGCAGCATCCAGATAATCACCCCGGCGATAACCGCGCCGAGAATACCGGTATCGATCGACTGAATGCCGATCACGTTCTGGATGTTATTGGCTTTGAGAATGGCTGCGTCGGTAGTGGGCAGAATCCCCTTCGCCGTCAACCAGAAATTCACCGCCAGATTCATGACAGCATAGCCGACGAAACCGGCAAATGCCGCGACGCCTTTGTTCTCACGCGCCAGACCCAGCGGGATAGCAATACAGAACATTACGGGCAGGAAGCTAAACGCGAAGGAGCCGACTTTGCTCATCCAGACAAAGATCGCCTGCAGCACCGGATTGCCCAGGAACGGAATCAGCGTCACGACATCGTGGCTGCTTAATGAACTGCCGATCCCCAGCATGATCCCGCAAAAAGAGAGGAGCGCCACGGGTAACATAAAGGTTTTACCCAGTTGCTGGAAAAACTCCCACAGCGATATTTTTTGTGCTGCTTTCGCCGTCATAAAACGACTCCTTTATTGTTAAAATAAATGTTACGTCTTCATTGCAGCGAAAGATAAAACGTTTTACCAAAGTTTAGTGCGCGCTGAATCACATTCTCATGCTTTAATTCGCAGTATAAAGATAACGTATTGATAAAACGTTTTACCGGTCTGAACATCAGGGAGTTACGCGTTCACATGTCTGTTGCGAAAAAAATCACCATTAATGACGTTGCGCTGGCGGCGGGCGTCTCGGTTAGCACCGTGTCGCTGGTCTTGAGTGGGAAAGGACGAATTTCTGCCGCCACGGGCCAGCGCGTCAATGATGCGGTTGAGCAACTGGGGTTTGTGCGCAATCGACAGGCGGCATCACTGCGAGGCGGGCAAAGTGGCGTCATCGGCCTGATTGTTCGCGATCTGACATCCCCGTTTTATGCTGAACTGACCGCGGGGCTTACCGAAGCACTGGAAGCACAGGGGCGGATGGTTTTTCTGATGCACGGTGGCCGCGAGCCGGAACAGCTGCTGTCTCGTCTGGATATGTTACTTACTCAGGGGGTGGACGGCGTAATTATCGCGGGCGCTTCTGGCGCGGGGAGCGAACTTTGCGAACGCGCGGCCGACAAAGGCATTCCGCTGGTATTTGCTTCACGTGCCAGCTATTTCGATGAAGCCGATACGCTGCGACCCGACAACATGCAGGCCGCGCAAATGCTGACCGAACATCTTATTCGTCGCGGGCATCAGCGTATTGCATGGCTAGGCGGTAAAAGTTCTTCACTGACGCGCGCCGAGCGAGTGGGCGGCTACTGCGCCACGCTGATTAAATACGGTTTACCTTTCCACAGCGAATGGGTTGTCGAGTGCGAGTCCAGTCAAAAGAAAGCGGCGGAAGCGATGGGCGCATTGCTTAGCAGCAACCCAACTATCAGCGCGGTCATTTGCTATAACGACATTATTGCGATGGGGGCATGGTTCGGGTTGATTCGTGCGGGTCGCCAGACGGGAGAGGGCGGCGTTGAGGCGTTTTTCGACCATCAGGTGGCGCTGGGGGCATTTGCTGACGTCGGTGAAAATGCGCTCGATGATTTACCCATCGTCTGGGCGACGACCCCTGCACGTGAGATGGGTTATACGCTCGCGGATCGCATCATGCAGCGCATTGATAAATCGGAAGTGCAGGCCGGTCATCAGATTGTGTCGGCGCGACTGGTGACGGTGAAATAGTGGGATGTTTCTGAGAGACGCGTGTTTCGGGCAAATGAAAAGCCCCTCAACCGAGGGGCTTTAAAAATTACTGCTGCGGTACGGCAGGCATTGCGGGGGCTACGGGTTCGGCAGGTGCTGCCTGTCCCGGCAGGCCGAGGGTAGGCATACCAAACATGCCGACAAACTCTTCCAGCGGCATTTTCTGACCGTTAAGTGTGACCTGACCATTGGCATATTGCAGGCTGGTCCCAATCACGTTGTCTTCAAGCGTAGTGATACGGAACATCTGGCCCATGGCCGCCATCCCTTTCACCTGCTGGCTCGCCAGTTTTGCGGCGTCCGCTTCGTTATACCCTTCCAGCTTCGCAATCTGAGTCATGAACTCGGTTGCCATATCCACGGGAATGGTCAGCTTGCTTTCAAGCGATTTCACGCTGCGATCCACTTCCTGCGCCAGCGTTTGTGCCTCGCCAGTTGCTGTCGCGGGATCTTTCAGGAATAACGACAGGTTGAAGTTGGTTTCGCCTTTGCTGTTTTTCCAGCTCAGCGGCGCAATCGTAATAACCGGTTCGCCTTTTAACAGAATGGGCAGATTACTGAGCAGTGCATCCATCGCTTTTTGCTGATACAGCTCAGGATTCTTTGTCATCAGCTCTTTATCCGCGAGCAACGCCTGGCTCTGCGCACGATACTGCTGGCTAAACTGGTGCCACGCCTGGCCATCAATATTGCCCACTTTTGCGGTCAGTTTGCCGGAACCCAAATCCTGCCCCTGTACTTTGAGGCTTTTCAGGGTGTAATCCAGTTGGCTGTCGATATTCTTGCCGTCTTTAGAAATCTCAGATTTACCGTTGAGATCCATGTCTTCCAGTACGGCCATCTCTTTCCCTTCAACGCCGATGGACAGCTTACCGAGGGAAATTTTTTGATCGCCAATACGCTCGTCAAAGCTGGTGAGGCGGCTACTACCGTCAGCTTTCAAATTATTAAAGGTCAACTGAACCTTCTGGTCGTATTCATTCACTGCGTTAACCAGTCCGCTTTCTGCGCTACCCGATAGTGAGAATTCATTACCTTCACGATCGGCATCAAGCTGGAAATTGCCGCCGCTGAAAGCCACTTTCTCGTCGCCTTTTTCGTAGTTCAGGGCTTTAAGGGCGATATCAGAGCGCGTATCACCGGCATAGCTAATGCGGGTATCAATAACAAACGGTGGCTCGTTCTTCGCCAGATCAAACAGCGGCTTGGACGCTTCGTTGTTGACCAGCGTGGTTTTTACCGACGCCATGGAAGGGATCAGGTTGAAATGCTTCAGCTGCGCAAACGGGAACGGACCGTGATCGATAACTTCATCCAGCACAACGCTTTGCCCGGCTTTCAGCCAGGTGTTTTCAGTCCCGGCAGCGGGCTTAACAACCAGCTGCATATGGCTGGTAAACACGCCGCGCTGATAATCCTGATAGCTTAGCTCCAGTCCGGCTTCCGGGGCGGTACGTTTCATTTCGCTGTTGGCCTGTGCGACCATCTCTGCCAGACGGCTTTCCAGTTGCTTTCCTGTGAACCAGGACGCGCCCGTCCAGACCACGCCCAGCGCGACTACAACTCCAACCGCTATAACCGATTTTTTCATCGTCATTATCCCTAAAATGAAACCAGGCGGAGTTAACCGCCTGGCAATGTAAGAAGTCTCTGTCTAGCTTAGCAAGAGTTGTTAAAAACGTCAGTAAGTTGCTAGAACTTATTGAAAACTCTGGCCAGACGGCCTGTGCCACTTATCGTAATGGGTGATTCGTTCGCCGCAATAAACGCGGACTCGCCCGGTTTGAGCACCAGCCGTTGTTCACCTTTATTGAGCACCGCTTCGCCTTCGACGCAGAACAGGATCGCTGCACTCTCCTGTGCAACGGTCGTTTCTGTGTGGCTGAGATCGTGCAAGGAGAATGCAAAATCCTCGACCGGGATCGGGAAATCCAGTTCCGCGCCGTTTTTCACCGGCTGGGTCAGCAGATCTGCCGCTGGTTTTGCGACAAATTTGACGTTAGCGACCAGTTCCGGGATATCAATGTATTTCGGCGTCAGGCCAGCACGCAGCACGTTGTCGGAGTTCGCCATCACTTCCAACGCCACGCCCTGTAAATAGGCGTGTGGCGTTTCGGCGAACAGGAACATGGCGTCGCCAGGGTTGAGCTTCACCACGTTCAACAGCAGCGGGGAGAACAGACCGCTGTCGTCCGGGTAAAATTCAGAAATCACGCGGATGGTCTGCCAGGGTTCGCCTTGCTGGCTATCCAGGGCGGTTTTTAAAATCGCCAGCGCGTGGGACTTTTCGTCACCCTGCATATTCAACAGGCTGGCAAACAGCTGGCTCAGGCTTGCGGCGTCGGGGTTTTCAAGGAAATGGGCAATCGCTGTATGCGCACCGGCAACCGGCTGCAATAAAGAGACAATCTCAGAAAACTCGCGGAAGGCGTTCATCGCCAGGAATGGCGTCAGCGCGAACACCAGCTCCGGCTTATGATTCGGATCTTTGTAGTTGCGCTCGGCCGCATCAAGGGGAATGCCCGCTGCATTCTCTTTTGCAAAGCCCAGCTCAGACGCTTTCTTATTCGGGTGAACCTGAATCGACAGCGGTTGATCGGCGCACAGCACTTTAAAGAGGAAGGGCAGTTCGCCGAAACGGTCAGCAACCGCATTTCCCAGCAGTGCAGTTTTATCCGCCTCAATCACATCGCGCAGCGCGCGCACGTTGCCGCTGGCATCTTCAATTTTTGAGCTGCTCTTCGGATGCGCGCCCATCCACAGTTCCGCCATTGGCAGATTATCTGGATTGGGGATGCCGTAGAGATCCGTTAACGCAGTTTGACTTCCCCAGGCATAGTTCTGCACCGAGTTGATGAGTTTTTGCATTATCAAGCCCTGTTTCTAATGTGGAATTATCTGCCTGTATTAAAGCAATAAACCGCATAGAAGTAACCTGCGCGCACAAAAAGTCGTACTAGTCTCAGTTTTTGTTAAAAATTTGTGTAGGATAAGCCAACGCGTTTTTAAGCAGGGTAGACGAAGATCTGCCTGGATCAGAATGTGCAATGTCGTCAGTGAGAGCCAAATGTCGAACAAACCCTTCCATTACCAAAATCCTTTCCCTTTAGGTCAGGATCAGACCGAATACTATCTGTTAACCCGCGACCACGTTTCTGTCTCTGAATTTGAAGGTCAGGAGATCCTCAAAGTTGAGCCACAGGCGCTGACGCTTATGGCGCAGCAGGCTTTTCATGATGCCTCATTTATGCTCCGCCCCGCGCATCAGCAGCAGGTCGCCGATATCCTGACCGATCCGCAGGCCAGCGAAAACGACAAATATGTGGCGCTGCAATTCCTGCGTAACTCCGATATCGCTGCGAAAGGCATTTTGCCGACCTGTCAGGACACTGGCACGGCCATCATCACCGGTAAAAAAGGCCAGCGCGTCTGGACAGGCGGCGGTGACGAGGCGGCTCTGGCTCACGGCGTGTACAACACCTATATCGAAGATAACCTGCGCTATTCACAAAACGCTGCGCTGGATATGTACAAAGAGATCAACACCGGCACCAACCTGCCTGCACAAATCGACCTCTACAGCGTGGACGGCGACGAGTACAAATTCCTCTGTATCGCCAAAGGCGGCGGCTCAGCGAACAAAACCTATCTGTATCAGGAGACCAAAGCGCTGCTTTCACCGGGCAAACTCAAAAATTATCTGGTCGACAAGATGCGTTCGCTTGGCACGGCAGCCTGTCCGCCGTATCACATTGCATTTGTGATCGGGGGAACGTCTGCGGAAAGCACCCTGAAAACGGTCAAACTCGCGTCGACCAAATATTACGATGGGCTGCCGACAGAAGGGAACGAACACGGTCAGGCGTTCCGCGATATTCAGCTCGAACAGGAACTGCTGGTCGAAGCGCAAAATCTTGGGCTGGGCGCGCAGTTTGGCGGCAAATATTTTGCCCACGATGTGCGCGTGATTCGCCTGCCGCGTCATGGTGCCTCGTGCCCGGTAGGGATGGGCGTGTCCTGCTCCGCCGACCGCAATATCAAAGCTAAAATCAACCGCGACGGTATCTGGATCGAGAAGCTGGAAAACAACCCGGGGAAATACATCCCTGAAGCGCTGCGCAAGGCCGGCGAGGGCGAAGCGGTTCATGTCGATCTCAACCGTCCAATGAATGAAATTCTGGCTCAGCTGTCGCAATATCCGGTTTCTACGCGTCTGTCGCTGAATGGCACGATTATCGTCGGACGTGATATTGCCCATGCGAAATTGCAGGAGCGTCTGGATAACGGCGAAGGGCTGCCGCAGTACGTGAAAGATCACCCGATTTACTACGCGGGACCGGCCAAAACGCCGGAGGGATACGCGTCGGGTTCGCTTGGACCCACTACCGCAGGGCGCATGGACTCCTACGTCGATCAGCTGCAGGCCAACGGCGGCAGCATGATCATGTTGGCGAAGGGCAACCGCAGCCAGCAGGTGACGGATGCCTGCCATAAGCACGGCGGATTCTATCTCGGCAGCATTGGCGGCCCGGCCGCAGTACTGGCGCAAGGCAGCATTAAGAGCCTGGAGTGCGTCGAGTATCCCGAGCTGGGAATGGAAGCTATCTGGAAAATCGAAGTAGAAGACTTCCCGGCGTTCATCCTGGTGGATGATAAAGGCAACGACTTCTTCAAACAGATCCAGTCCTCCCAGTGCTCAGCCTGTGTAAAGTAGGTTAATCCCGATGCCCGGTTACGCCGGGCATCGATAAGAGCGCACAAAGCGCCATGCAGCAAATTGATAGCCAACAATACTTATCCTGACTGACATGTGAGCAATGTCGCCAACTTCATTGTTATCAAGGAGAAAGTAATGACAACGCATCGCAGTGAGAAAGATTCCATGGGCGCTATCGACGTCCCCGCTGACAAACTCTGGGGCGCGCAAACCCAGCGTTCGTTAGAGCACTTCCGCATCTCGACCGAGAAAATGCCCGTCTCGCTGATCCACGCGCTGGCGCTCACCAAACGCGCCGCGGCGAAAGTTAACCAGGATTTAGGTCTGCTGCCTGCCGAAAAAGCGACGGCGATTATTCGTGCCGCCGATGAAGTGCTGGCCGATAAGCACGTCGACGAATTTCCGCTCGCTATCTGGCAAACCGGCTCCGGCACCCAAAGCAACATGAACATGAATGAAGTGCTGGCAAATCGCGCGAGCGAACTGCTGGGCGGCGTGCGCGGCATGGAACGTAAAATTCACCCGAACGACGACGTGAATAAAAGTCAAAGTTCCAACGACGTGTTCCCGACGGCGATGCATGTGGCGGCGATCGTGGCCCTTCGCGAACATCTTATTCCTCAGCTCAACGTGTTAAGAAACACGCTCGCCGATAAATCACAGGCATTCAGCGATATCGTCAAAATTGGCCGTACACATTTGCAGGACGCCACGCCGCTGACGCTCGGGCAGGAGATTTCTGGCTGGGTAGCGATGCTGGAACATAATCTCCGACACATCGAAAACAGCCTTCCGCATCTGGCCGAGCTGGCATTGGGCGGGACAGCGGTGGGCACAGGGCTAAACACCCATCCGGAGTATGCCGTGCGCGTCGCCAAAGCGCTGGCGGAGATGACCCATCAGCCGTTTGTCACGGCACCGAATAAATTTGAAGCGCTCGGCACGTGCGATGCGCTGGTTCACGCCCATGGCGCACTGAAAGGGCTGGCGGCATCCTTGATGAAAATCGCCAATGACGTGCGCTGGCTGGCATCTGGGCCGCGCTGCGGCATCGGTGAAATCAGCATTCCTGAAAACGAACCCGGCAGCTCCATCATGCCGGGGAAAGTCAACCCGACGCAATGCGAAGCGCTGACCATGCTGTGTTGTCAGGTGATGGGCAACGACGTGGCGGTGAATATGGGCGGCGCGTCCGGCAACTTCGAGCTGAACGTTTATCGTCCGATGGTTATCCATAACTTCCTGCAATCGGTGCGCCTGCTGGCAGATGGCATGGAGAGTTTTAATGCGCATTGCGCCGTCGGCATTGAGCCAAATCGTGAACGTATCGGTCAGCTACTGAATGAGTCGCTGATGCTGGTGACGGCGCTTAATACGCATATTGGCTACGATAAAGCAGCGGAAATTGCCAAAAAAGCGCACAAAGAAGGGCTGACCCTGAAAGCGTCTGCGCTGGCGTTGGGCTATCTTACCGCCGCAGAATTCGATGCCTGGGTACGTCCTGAAGAGATGGTCGGCAGCCTGAAATAATCACTCGGCCACATACAGGTGCAGCCGCGGAATAATCAACCGCAGCGGCTGCGCCTGAGGCTTATAGCGATGCTGAATATTATCAGCATCGTAATTCAACAGTTCCCCAATATCGGGCACCATCGCCCCTTGCTCCGCATCAAACAGTGCAATCATCGGCGTAGGGCAGGCATACTGCACCTGCTTTTGCTGACCGGCATACCAGACGCGGGCGATCGGCTGGACCTTTACCGGTCGTTTGATTTTGAGACGAGTGTCTGGCGGAAGGGCGGCGATAGTGTCGTACTCCTCCTCGAGCCGTTCAATCCACTGTTCGCGAGACCAGGGCGCAACGGTGCGAGGCGATTTCAGGCTTTTTTCCAGCAGCGAAAGCACGTCGTTGCGGGTGAAATTTTTAATAATATGCTTGTTCGCCCAGCCAAATCGCAGGGTTGCCGGTTGGCGCAACACCGTTAACGATCGATACGCGTTCAGCGTAATTAGCCCCGGCAACTGGCGGTGCACCCATTCGAAACGCGCAGCAGGAGGCAACCCGGACTCCTCAGTGATGATTTTTTCAAACGCCACCTTGAGCGTATTAATATGCGCTATCTGCGTTTCAATCTCCTCGCGCAGTGCGCCATCGCATTGCAGGCAAATCACCCCCGGCAAACGCACGGCGGCTTTGCTGCTGCGTTTCTCCGACTGCTGCTGGATAAACAGATGACGGTAGTGGGCGAGCGTCAGCTCCACGGCCTCTTGACCGATGTGCTGTTCCACTTCAATGGTGTTCAGCTCATCGTGCTCCGCGCCTTTGGCTACATCCGGCAATGTAAAAACGCGCGCGGCCAGCAGCCGACAGCCCTTTAATCGTTCAGTAAGATTAACCAGTTCCAGCTCTATCTGGCGGAAAGTGGAATTCAACCGTTCAATAAGATCGTAAGTCGCCATAAAACACTCTCATTAGTTACAACATACTTTTTTATAGCACAGCACGCCGGGTCAGGCCAGGGTGCGGTGTGTGTCCAGCAGGATAATGAAAAGCTTATTGATTGCTGATGAATCATACGGGTTTTGTATATTAAGCGACACGTGCGGCCCCTCAGTTGATCCAGAGCAGGTTAAAAGTATGATGAATTATTAGAATCGTCACACGTTTTTCCTACTCCTTAATGATGAGAGGCAACTATTTTGTCCAGACCTGGCCGAATCGTCTGTGCGCTGCTGGCTGGTGCGTCATTCTTGTTGCACGCAGCGGCACCTGATGAAATCACCACGGCATGGCCCGTTAACGTTGGACCACTCAATCCGCATCTTTATACGCCCAATCAAATGTTTGCCCAAAGCATGGTGTATGAGCCGCTGGTGAAATATCAGGCTGACGGAACCGTTAAGCCGTGGCTGGCGACAAGCTGGAAGCCCTCGGCGGATGGGAAAGTGTGGATGTTCACCTTACGTGACGGTGTCACATTTTCGAACGGCGAATCGTTCACTGCGCAGGCAGTAGTCGAGAACTTTCGCGCCGTGCTGGACAACCGAAAGCGTCACGCCTGGCTTGAGCTGACCAATCAAATCACCGATGTCAAAGCCCTGAGCCCGAACGAGCTGCAAATCACGCTAAAAAGTGCCTATTATCCTTTCCTGCAAGAACTCTCGCTGCCGCGTCCTTTCCGGTTTATTGCCCCGTCGCAGTTTAAAAATCATGAAACCCTGAACGGAATCAAAGCACCGATTGGAACGGGGCCGTGGGTGCTGAAAGCGTCGAAACTGAATCAATATGACGTGCTGGTGCGTAACGATCGTTACTGGGGTGAAAAGCCACAGATTCGTCAGGTAACGGTTAACGTGATCCCCGATCCCACTACGCGCGCCGTGGCCTTTGAAACGGGCGATATCGATCTGCTGTATGGCAACGAAGGGCTGTTACCGCTCGATACCTTTGCACGCTTTAGCCAAAATCCGGCCATTCGCACCCAACTTTCGCAGCCCATTGAAACGGTGATGCTGGCGCTCAACTCGACACACGCGCCAACAGATGAACTCGCCGTGCGTGAAGCACTGAATTATGCGGTGAACAAAAAATCATTGATTGAAAATGCCCTGTACGGCACGCAACAGGTTGCGGACACGCTCTTCGCCCCGACGGTTCCGTACGCCAACATCGGCCTCAAACCGCGTCAGTACGATCCGCAGCAGGCGAAATCACTGCTGGATAAATCGGGATGGCTTGTGCCGTCGGGCAAAGTCATTCGGGAGAAAAACGGTAAGCCACTGCGAATTGAACTGGCCTTTATTGGCACCGATGCGCTCAGCAAATCGATGGCGGAAATTATTCAGGCCGATATGCGTCAGGTCGGCGTAGAAGTAGCGTTGGTTGGGGAAGAAGAGAGCAGTATTTATGCGCGCCAGCGTGACGGGCGTTTCGGCATGATTTTCAACCGTACCTGGGGCGCGCCTTACGATCCCCATGCCTTCATGAGCTCCATGCGCGTACCGTCGCACGCCGATTATCAGGCACAGCGCGGGCTGGCGGACAAACCCTTAATAGATAAAGCGATCGGCGAGGTGCTTTCCACGACGGACGAAACGAAGCGCCAGTCGCTGTACCGCGATATCCTCACGCGCCTGCACAATGATGCCGTCTATTTGCCGATCAGCTATGTGTCGATGATGGTGGTGGCAAAACCGGAACTGGGCGTGATCCCGTTCGCCCCCATTGCCTCCGAGATTCCCTTCGAGCAGATACAGCCGGTGAAACGCTGATGATCCGTTACATATTGCGGCGTATCGTGCTGCTGATCCCGATGGTATTGGCTGCCTCGGTGATTATCTTTCTGATGCTGCGCCTGGGAACGGGCGACCCGGCGCTGGACTATCTGCGGCTATCAAACTTACCGCCGACGCCGGACATGGTCGCGTCTACCCGCGTGATGCTGGGGTTGGATCAACCGCTCGTCGTTCAGTACGGCACCTGGCTTTGGAAAGCACTGCATCTGGATTTCGGCATCTCATATGCCACTCAGCGCCCGGTGCTGGATGATGTTCTGCATTTTCTGCCCGCGACGTTGCTGCTGGCGGGGGCGGCGCTGGTATTGATTCTGCTGACGTCGGTGCCGCTGGGCATTTGGGCCGCGCGTCACCGCGATCGTGTACCGGATTTTATCGTGCGCGCTGTGTCGTTTCTCGGCGTGTCGATGCCCAATTTCTGGCTCGCTTTTTTGCTGGTGATGTTCTTCTCCGTCTACCTCAAGTGGTTGCCCGCGATGGGCTACGGTGACTGGCAGCATCTGATTTTGCCTGCCGTGTCGATTGCGTTTATGTCGCTGGCAATTAATGCCCGGCTGCTGCGCGCCAGCATGCTGGACGTAGCTGGACAGCGGCATGTTACCTGGGCGCGTCTGCGCGGATTGAGCGACAAACAGACCGAGCGCCGCCACATTTTACGCAATGCCTCGCTGCCGATGATTACCGCTGTCGGGATGCATATCGGCGAGCTGATCGGCGGAACGATGATTATCGAGAATATTTTTGCCTGGCCGGGCGTGGGGCGCTACGCCGTGTCAGCCATTTTTAACCGTGACTATCCGGTGATTCAATGCTTTACGCTGATCATGGTGGTGGTATTTGTTATCTGTAATCTGACGGTGGACGTGCTGAATGCCGCGCTTGACCCGCGTATTCGCCGCCATGAGGGCGCGCACGCATGAGTTTTTTACGCACGACGCGCTGGCCGGTTCGTCTGGCAATGATCATCATCGTGTTCCTCGCGGCTGTCGCACTCACCAGCCAGTGGTGGTTGCCCTACGATCCGCAAGCCATTAATTTGCCCGCGCGTTTGCTGTCACCTGACAGCCAGCACTGGCTGGGGACCGATCATCTCGGGCGTGACATTTTCTCTCGTCTGCTCGCGGCAACACGCGTATCGCTGGGATCGGTAATCGCTTGTCTGTTGCTGGTGCTGGTGCTGGGCCTGACGATAGGGGGCGCAGCGGGGCTGTTGGGCGGGCGAGTCGATCAGTTGACCATGCGTGTGGCCGATATGTTTATGACCTTTCCGACCTCCATTCTGTCGTTCTTCCTGGTGGGCGTTCTGGGAACGGGGCTGACCAACGTCATCATCGCTATCGCCCTGTCGCATTGGGCCTGGTATGCGCGCATGGTGCGCAGTCTGGTTATTTCACTGCGCCAGCGGGAATTTGTACTGGCGTCGCGTCTTTCTGGCGCGGGGCACGTGCGCGTCTTTATCGATCATCTGACGGGGGCTGCGCTGCCATCGCTGCTGGTGCTGGCGACGCTGGATATCGGACACATGATGCTGCACGTCGCCGGGATGTCTTTTTTAGGGCTGGGCGTGACGGCACCCACCGCAGAATGGGGCGTGATGATCAACGACGCGCGCCAGTATATCTGGACTCAGCCGCTGCAAATGTTCTGGCCTGGCCTGGCGCTGTTCATCAGCGTGATGGCCTTTAATCTGGTGGGTGACGCGCTACGCGATCACCTTGATCCTCATCTTGAGACGGAGCATGCCCACTGATGCCCCAGCAGATAGAATTACGCAATATGGTGATTGAGGCGGACAAACCGCTGGTGAAGGGCGTATCGCTCACGCTTACGCGGGGGCGCGTGCTGGCGCTGGTGGGCGGTAGCGGCAGCGGTAAATCACTGACCTGCGCCGCCGCGCTCGGCGTCTTACCAGCGGGCGTTCGCCAGACCGCAGGCCAGGTGCTGGCAGACGGAACGCTGATGTCACCCCGAACGCTGCGGGGGAAAACGGTCGCCACGATTATGCAAAACCCACGTAGCGCGTTTAATCCGCTGCATTCCATGGCGACCCACGCGCGCGAGACCTGTCTGGCGGTTGGCAAGCCCGCTGATCACGACGCGCTTATCGCCGCTTTACGCGCCGTCGGGCTGGAAGATGCGCATCGCGTCTTAACGCTTTACCCTTTTGAGATGAGCGGTGGAATGTTGCAGCGAATGATGATCGCGATGGCTGTGCTGTGCGATGCCCCGTTTATTGTCGCCGATGAACCAACTACCGATCTGGATGCCGTCGCCCAGGCAAGAATTCTGGATTTGCTGGATTCCATCATGCAAACCCGCGCCCCCGGAATGCTGCTGGTTACGCATGATATGGGCGTCGTGGCACGTCTGGCGGATGAGGTCGCGGTGATGGACGATGGCGTGATAGTGGAGCAGGGCGACGTTGAAACCGTGTTTCATGCGCCGCAGCATCGGGTTACGCGCAATCTGGTGGCTGCCCATCTGGCGCTTTATGGCAAGGAATTGGCATCATGACGTTACTTTCGGTTTCTGCGCTTTCGCACAAATATACGCCGTCACAGACGGTATTACGCGACGTGTCGATGAGCCTGACAGCCGGTGAAACCGTGGCTCTGCTTGGACGCAGTGGATGTGGGAAAAGTACGCTGGCACGTTTACTGGTGGGGCTGGAATCTCCCCATGAGGGCGAGGTGTACTGGCAAGGCCAGTCTCTGACGAGCCTCAACCGGGTACAACACAAAGCCTTTCGCCGCGATGTTCAGATGGTTTTTCAGGATTCAATCAGCGCCGTGAACCCGCGTAAAACGGTGTGCGACATTCTGCGTGAACCGATGCGGCATCTGTTGACGTTATCTAAAGCCGAACAAATGACGCGCGCCAGTTCGCTGTTACAGGCGGTGGATCTGGACGACAGTATTATGCATAAACGCCCGCCGCAGCTCAGCGGGGGACAGTTGCAACGCGTTTGTCTGGCACGTGCCCTGGCCGTTGAACCTAAACTATTGATCCTCGATGAAGCCCTGTCGAATCTTGATCTGGTGCTTCAGGCGGGTGTGATTCGCCTGCTCAAAAAACTCCAGCAGCAGTTCGGCACCGCTTGTCTGTTTATTACCCATGATTTACGGCTGGTGGAGCGTTTTTGTCACCGTGTGATGGTGATGGATCAGGGGCAAATTGTCGAAACTCAAGCTGTGGGTGAGGTACTCACATTTTCATCCGTTGCCGGAAGAATGCTGCAGAACGCGGTGCTTCCCGCTTACCCCGTGCGCCGTCGCGCTAGACCAGAGACTAAAACCCGATGCAACGTGTCACCATAACGCTTGATGATGATTTACTGGAAACGCTGGATAGCCTGAGTCAACGTCGCGGATACAACAACCGCTCGGAAGCGATTCGCGATATTTTGCGCGCAACGCTGGCGCAGGAAACCACGCAGCAACACGGCACGCAAGGGTTTGCGGTGCTGTCTTACGTCTACGAACATGAGAAGCGCGACTTGGCCCGGCGTCTGGTGTCGACCCAACATCACCACCACGATTTGTCCGTCGCGACGCTGCACGTTCACGTCAGCCATGAAGATTGTCTTGAGATCGCGGTGTTAAAAGGCGATATGGGCGATATCCAGCATTTTGCTGATGATGTTATCGCCCAGCGCGGTGTGCGACATGGTCACCTGCAATGTCTTCCTGATGAGGAATAACCCGCATCAGACCGCGGCAGGCAGAGCAATGTGGTGATAAACCGGCCAGCTAAAGCAGAATTTTGCGCCGCCCAGATCGCTGGCTTCGCAGCTGACGTGTCCGCCCATGGCCTGAGAGATTGAATGGACAATCGCCAGTCCCAGCCCGCAGCCGCCGGTGGCACGGTCGCGGCTCGGATCCAGGCGCACGAACGGTTCAAATACCCGATGGCGCTCTTCGGCCGCAATACCGGGTCCATCGTCCTCAACGGATAAACTCGCCTCGCTGCCGTTCAGCTCTAAACGAATTCGCAGTCGGTTCTCACTGTAGCGCAGGGCGTTATTCACCAGATTATCCAGCACGCGCTCCATCAGGCGCATATCCAGCGCCCCGTAATCGCCGGGATGATTGTCCAGTAACAGCTCCCGCTGCGGATTGACGCTCTGCACGTCCTCAACATAGCTGCTTATCCACGCTGAAAAATCCGGGGTGCTGAGCTTCAGTTCATTTTGCGGGCGATCCAGACGGGCGTAGGTGAGCAGTTCTTCTATCAGCGCTTCGAGCTGACCGATATCGCGATTCAGCGCCACAGACTCCGCAGCGGTCAGGTTTTCGCTCATCTCCAGACGATAGCGCAGGCGCACCAGCGGCGTACGTAACTCATGCGCGATGCCGTCAATCAGCGCCTTTTTACTGGCAATCAGGGCGTTGATATTGTCGGCCATCTGGTTAAAGGCGACGCCCAGCCGTTCAAAGCTGGAGGTGCTGTCAAAATGTATACGCTCCGTCAGATGACCGTCGCCAAAGCGCTGCGCGGCAGCCTCCAGGCGCAACATATCCTGCCAGTGCGGACGCATCCAGATAAACACCGGAAAGGCCAGCGAAATGGCGATAAAGGCCATCAGCGCCATGTCCAGCAGCCGCATCTGGTGTAAAAAATAGAGATACGGAACCGGGCCGACTGCCAGCACGTAATGGCTGCGCGGGATCCGCTGGATAAAGGTGTATTGGTCGTCCAGCGCCACGATGTCGCCTTCGCGCAGGCGCTGAGCGGTGGGGGCATCCAGACTGTAATTTTTAAGCGGCTCGATGCGCATATTAAACGACAGATTCAGATCCAGCTCTTTCAGCGTGCGCGCCCAGTCGTGCGGGGGGATTTCACGTAATTCGCTGCGCATTAAATAGAGCGAACTTTTCATCAGGTCATCCAGAGACTGTCTGCCTGCGCGTTCGGCGGTGAATTTATAGACCAGCCCGACCAGCATGGTCATCACCAGAAAACAGACAAACAGCAAAAGATAAAACTGCACAAACAGCTTTTTCATGAAATCACACCATTATTACAATGAGTTAACTAAACTGATTTTACCTTTAGCGGCGCTATGAGGGCAGGGTTATATTCATCTACGCGCTGATTGAGGAGCGCAATCCGATCGCCATCCAAAGCATGTATCCAGGCAGAATAAACGCAATAAATCCTCTGTGCATTTTTATGTCCTATTTGAGTTGCTATGAAAGCAGGGTTTGCTCCGGCTGACAACATCCAACATGCAAACGTATGACCCTTGCCTGTGCCACGCTGATTAACACACCGCGATGCCAGTAATGCCTTCTTCGCCACTGTAGACATCCTCTTTGGGAAGCGTTTTCCGAAGAACAGATCATCAGTATCCTTCGCGAGGCCGAAACTGGGGGGCTGCCTGAGAGCATGCTATCTCACTCGCAACCTTTACACCCGGCGCAAGACGTTTGGCGGCATGAAGATTCCTAAGTGAAGCGGCTTGCTGAAATGTGTATCTAATGCTGTGAGCAGGTCACAGCTACTAAATCTGAGAAAGAATGAATGCCATCAGCAATCAAACGTTGAGCCCCTGAAAATATACCTGTCACTAATCTTTATTAATAACACATTAAGCTGGCAATTATACTGATTAATATGCTCTTGCGAGCCATTATTAAAAGCCCATGATATCTATTATCATTTCTCATTAAAAAATTAAAGTTCAAGGGTGAAAGCAGATTGAGGGTTATACTTGCGCAATCTCAATAACTTGTTAAGAATGATAAAATGAAATAGGTTATGATGAGTTTATTCTCATCATGCATGATTTTATTAAATCGTTTTTTAACCGGGGGCTTAATAATGCATCTCGAACGACATAGTATCGAAAGAGTGGGATGGCTTAGGGCTGCTGTTCTAGGGGCTAATGATGGCATTGTTTCGACGGCCAGTCTGGTACTTGGCGTTGCTTCAGCGAATACTTCTTCATCGGGTATTCTACTTGCCGGGGTTGCAGGGCTTGTGGCAGGTGCAATGTCGATGGCAACAGGCGAGTATGTTTCTGTTTCTTCACAGGTTGATACTGAGAACGCAGCTCTTGCTCAGGAGAAAGGTGAGCTGGAAAATGATTTTCAAGGAGAGACACAGGAACTTACTTCTCTGTATATAAAACGCGGTCTCAACCCGACCCTGGCGCGTGAGGTTGCTGAGCAACTCATGGAGAAGGACGCTTTGGGGGCTCACGCTCGTGAAGAACTAGGATTAACGGAGACTAATTCTGCGCAGCCACTGCAAGCCGCTCTCTTCTCGGCAGTCAGTTTTTCTGCTGGGGCCATTTTACCCTTAATCGTTGCGTGGTTAGCGCCGCACGCTTATATTTCTGCATTCATCATTCTTACCACGCTTTTTTCACTCGCTATTCTTGGTTATATTTCTTCGGTAGTTGGCAATGCCTCTCCGGTAAAGGCCATAATAAGAATTACTTTCTGGAGTGCCATGGCAATGGGCTTATCGATTGGTGTTGGACATTTTGCGGGTCAGAATTTGATTTAACAGCATGGAGCGGGAAGGAGAGTAAACGGCCAGAGGGATGTGTTCTATTATTTAACCTTTGGTGAAGTTGAACTGATATTTAATTTGAATATTTTGAACAGTTCATACATTTAGTCTGGACTCTGATAACAAAGGGTGAGCGACAATTAATTTATATTTTTAGCCCTATCGCACTTTTTTGACTTGCCGTAGGCAGAGATGCCGTTCGCATGTTACTCATCAAACGGCATCCTGAGTTCTGTTACGAAAGATGTTTTTTACTGGATGCTCTCAAGGTCTCTCGCAATATCACGGCGGCGACCACTGTCAGCGATTTCACGCCCAGGACGATTTGGGGCTTTGAGTGCTTTGGTTAGGTAGCGCCTGGCTTCATCTGTTTTTTTCTCTTTAAGAAGATAGTCACCGTAGAAGTAGTTAGGGTCTATACCATCCGGGTTAATGGCCAGCGCTTTTTTCAACATCTCGTCTGCTTTTTCTTTATCACCAAAGCCAATTGGCCAGCCGGGAACCTGATAATACAGAGCGCCCAGACTGGTCCAGGCAGATCCCTGGAGGGCGGATGGGTCAATTTCAATCGCTTTTTCGAGGTTGCTGCGGGCTTCTTTAACAAGGCTTAGCGCACCCAGACCGCCTTTCGCCCCAGCCCAGCTACTGTCGATAATGGCTGACCAAATCAAAAGTGGCGCGTTAGTGTTTTTTTGTGCCTGACTGGCATTATGGGCTTTCTGGCTAACGGTACTGAAGCAGTTCTCTTTTTTGGCCTCCAGCGTTTGATACTGACAGACAGACCAGTCGTGTTGTAAATCCCCAAGTGTCGTATCCGCCAGTGCTGACGCGGGTGCTGCTGTAACAAGCAAGATTGCGTACAGGGTTTTCATTTGTTGTCTCCTCTGACCGATTTTCTGGCGAATTCCTGAATTACAGGCAATTTTTTGCCTAATGCTCCGTCGACGACGGTGGGAAACCAGGCATTAATCTTGACGAAAAGACGTTCCATCATGCCAAAGCGATAACATTTCTGTTCTTTTTCAAGAAGGCGTGCAAGTCGGGCAGCCACATACACTGGTGAATCGGTGTTATTACCGAGTTTCCGGTTCAGGGCATACACGTGGTCGTTGTTCAGTAAGGTTTCTGTTGCGCGTGGCGCGGCATACAGAACGGTAATACCACTGCCCTGTAATTCCCTGCTAAGGGCTTCGGAAAAACGGTGGGTCGCAGCCTTGGTCGCACTATAGACACTCCATGCCGGATGGCCTATTTCTCCAAAAATTGAACCAATATTAAGCACGATGCCAGGCGTATTCATTTTATCGAGTAAGGCCCGGGTCAGTAGGGCTGTAATCTCGATATTGGTTCGGATCTGTTCACGAATATCATCAAATGATTGTTCTTCAAACAACGCAAAGCAACTGCTCCCAGCGTTGTTGATCAGGATATCCAGCCCACCGTCCTTTAAAAACCTGGCGGCAAGCGCCGATATCTCTTCGTCGGAATAGCTACGCATCAGCGCGATATTGTGGCGCTCCGGGTGAGGGAGAGTATTCTGTAGAAGAGTCATTGCTTTTTCATTGCGACCAACCAGATAGAGTCTCGCCCCTTTTTGCGCCAGTTCTCTGGCCAGCGCCTGACCGATCCCGCCGCTGGCGCCGGTGAGCAGAACGGTTTTGTTAAGCAGATTCATATGCACTCTCTCCCAACTGATCAAGCATCTGCCCATATAGATGATAAATGCGGCGCGCGGTGTGGATAATGGCGTCCTGGTCACTCTTATCAGTGACTGAATCCATGAGGGATGCAAAGAATTGCAGATGCCCCTGATCGAGTTCTCCGTGAGAGCGCAGGTAGGTTGTTGCCTGTTGAGGTAGGGCCAGCGTATTCTCCAGTTGAGCCGCGACAGCTGTTGCAATTGCCACGCTGGTGCCTTCCAGCACGAGCACCATGCCAAATATGCTCATCGGGTTCACGCGCTCAATACGGTAGTAAAGATAAGCAATCATCATTTCAATGGGCAGGCCCGGCATACCCTCTCTAACAGCCTCAGGATTACCCCCACATGCTCGAATATCATTGAGGATCCATTCCTGGTGCCCATATTCTTCATCAATGTATTCGGCCAGTGCTCCGCGCACTGCTTCGTGCGTTGAAGGAAGCCGACCGCCAGCACACATCAGCAGTGGAACGGTATGGCTGACGTGATAATAAGCTTGCGTCAAAAATGCGATATACATCTCCGGCGAGATATCGCCTGTTTTACACCGGGCGATAGCAGGGGACGAAAGTAAACGTTGACGTTCAACAGCGGTCTGATTCTGTAATTCTTGATAAAAGCTCATGCGTCTTCCTCCTCACTGCAGGTGAGAATATTTTCTTTTAGGGACTGCCAGATGGCGCTCCGTTTAGGGCGGCCATTAGCGGTAATCATTTCGGGAGAAGATATTTCGGACGTGAACAGCAGTCGATGAAATTGGGCGTAGTCAGGCAAGTGCGCGCAAACCTCCATAAGCTGCTCACGCGCCAGATCCTGCTGTCCTTCAAAAGCATCTACGAGAGCAACGTTACGTCTCAAACCGTCACCGAAAATCACAACACGGCGCACAGCGGGGCATGCCATCGCTTCGGCTTCAGGCCATTCTGGTGAAAAATTGCGACCATATGCGTTGATCTGAACATTTTTCAATCGGCCGAGAATGTGAATAAATCCTTCTTCATCAACCGTCGCAAGGTCGCCTGTGACCACGTCTGCTTTCTGGAGTTCCTCCCCAAGATACCCCAGGGCATTGGCCGGACTTATCACGCTGAGTTGCTGTAAGTGATCAACACTGACCCTTACGCCGGGCAATGGTCTGCCGACACTGTTCTTTTTTGTCGCCCCCGGAAGATTCAGAGCGACAACAGAACCACATTCTGATAACCCATAACCTTCAAAAACGGGTAAACCTGTATGTGTTGCCATTTCCATTAATGGCGCAGGGACCTTTCCTCCACCAACAGCGACAAAGCTCAGGGAACGGGTGCTGTCTGGAACCGTCTGGTGCAGATGGAGTAACACCCGCAATATTTCTGGTACCAGAACGAGACTTTGCGGACGCCATCTCATCAAAGCCTGTAAAAAATTTCTGGGGTTAAACTGGCTGGAACCTTCAAAACCTGTACTGGCGGAGGGCAATATCACCGTCAGTGCACCCAGCAGTAATGGGATATAGATACCGCACAAATTTTCCAGCAGGATGCTGAGTGGAAGGCTGACAAGGTGCCTTTCCGGTCTGATCACATTCAGAGCATCAGCCAGCGTTTGTGCTGTCCAGAACATACCGCTCTGGCTCAGGCAGACCCCTTTAGGTTCACCGGTCGTCCCAGACGTAAAGGTAATCTTGGCCGTGTCCGGCGGTAAGGCGGTCTGGGCAGTTAGCTTTCTGATTTGCAGCCTGCCAAACGGGAATTCATGGCTAAGCCATCCTTTCAGGGATTTTCCACCAATTTGCGCGTCAATGGATGCTGAAGATCGTACCCACTCTTTTTGTGTTTCAGAGAAAAAAGAAGGTACGGGCACAATCACAATCCCAGCGGACAGGCAGGCAAGATCGATAATGGCCCACTCAGGCCCATTGTCGAGTTCAAGTGCCAGTCGCTTAATATTGAGAGACCGAAGTCGTGTAGCTGTCGTTATTACATCCTCATGGTATCTCTGCCAGTTCCATATGCCGGACTCGCCCTGCAGGGCCGTTAGCTCAGGACGATCATTAGCCTGCTGCTCAAGTACGTTCAGAAACATTTTTCTCTCCTGACGCATGAGTCCATGGGGCTTCCGGCAGATCGGTCAACAGCTTCAGCAGCAGGCTGCCATGGTTAAGCGCCGAGTGTCCGCCAGAAAGCTCACCGGCCATAATTTGAGGATCATATTGATAATATTTTCCCCATTCTGATGCTGCGCTACCCAGGCGCGCTGGGTCAGCAGGCATCAGGAGGAGGGGATGCAGGTTCAGGCGATGAAAGGTGTTGCGGATTTTTTTCGTACCGGTAAAGACAATCCATGAAAAATGGTAGTGCGTGAGCACCTGGCAAAGTGCGGCAAACATAATGCGTGCGCTGGCTCCGTCACGGGCTGCGAAATTACCAATTTCGACGATTGTATTGCGAGAGACAGGCTGCATCAGGCGTGCAGTGAGTAACGTCTCAATCGGATTATCGAGATAATTTTCAAGATAGAGTGCTCCATGAGAGGCAATCTGTACGCCACTGGCCGCCTGGAGTTCACTGTTTGCATCATAAAGACCCAAGAGCCATGGCAAACAACGTGAAATTGACGCACGATAAACCTGATGATAATTTTCGCGAATCAGTGCTGAAATTTCATTCTGTTCGTATTCGCCATGAAGCCATTTAAGTGTGTAAGGGGGCATTATTCGCATCATCAAACCTCTCATATCAATGTTACCAATATGAGTGATTATTATTATGACAACCTTAAGAGAGGTTATTTATTTGATGAGGACGAGGCTTTGTTGAATTAAGGTATTCTTAATAATAAACCGCTAAAACTCACTCATACATTAAAAAAAAGGGTTCGCAGGATGAAAAGAAATTACGCCAAAAGTCAGATAGCTTTTCACTGGCTGGTATTTATAGCTATTGTCATAGCCTATGCTGCAATGGAATTAAAAGGTTTCGCGCCGAAGGGCAGTCCGACTCGTGCGACAATGGCGTTAGTACACTATACAGCTGGCTTAAGCGTGCTGGCGCTGATGGTTGTCAGAGTTGTACTGAAGGTCACACGTCGTGACCCCGAAATTATACCCGCGCCGCCGCGCTGGCAAATTGTGGCTTCAAAAGCAGTTCATGGATGCTTGTATCTGATGTTTCTCATTTTGCCGTTTCTTGGAATCGCATCACTTTACTTTGGTCAGGTAGAGTGGTCATTCTTTGGAATAACGATGCCCATAGCCAGCAGCCTGAATACAGATACACAGTATAATCTTAAAGAGTTGCACGAACTTATCGCCAATGCCGGATATTTTCTTATCGGGTTTCATGCTCTTGCTGCGTTATTTCATCATTACATTGTGCGCGACAACACGCTTGAGAGAATGTTACCCCTGTTAAATCGACAGAAATGAAAATGAAGAACTCTTTACTGTGAACGTGTTTTTACTTAAAAAATGAACGCCATGCCGAACACTTGCGTTATTATCAATAACACCATCAATTAACAAATAAAAATGGTACGTTGCTGCAAGCTTTGCGGTGTGGTGGAGAAGAAAAAGACCCGATTTCATCACATCGATTGCAGCACTGAACAGGCAGGCACTGACCAGACAGGCGATGGACTCAGGAATTAAGGCGCAGGTTATCTTTCAGTTAGCTATCCCATGAGCGATGATAAAAAATGTAGCCTGCAAAATGCAGGCTACTTAATTTTATCTAACGACCAGTACAGGACATTTGGCATGTCGTACAACTGCGGCAGCATTTGAACCTAACAGATACGTTGATATATCAGGTTTATGGGATGCTATTATAATTAAATCAGCACTTACCATTTCAGCGAGTTTAAGAATTTGATCCTTCGGTGAACCCGTTACGGCATGAGTCTGTATTTTGTCTGCAGGGATTTTGAATTGCTTCACAATTTCATCCAGTTTTGATAAGGCCGCATGCTGGAATTCTTTCATCTTCGGCATTTCTACTGAGTAGGCTAAACCTAAAGATGAATAATAAGGTTGCGAAGGAATAACAGTAAGAAAATGGACTTTTGCCGTGTTAAGAGCTGTATGTGCCTGAACATAAGGAATGACCATGTGTGTCAGGTCATCCTCGGAAATGTCAATTGGAACCAAAATTGTGTTGTACATTTGATCCTCCTACGTGTTTTGCCCCATTAAGGTTAGGCCGATAATTTGTAGAAAACAGAGAGCTAGATGCCATAACGGGGAAAAGTTTATTCTGCCAATATTGGTATTGTCGAATTTGGATTTACACAGGTGTTATCGTCAGGGGTTAAAATCTCTCAACTATGAAATAGTTAATTGAATTAAGAGCGTTTTGAATGAATATATCATCATGTGTTAACGATAATTATTATCAAATAATTAAATTTTAAAATGCGGAAAATATTCACATTTATGGCAGAGATATTTCTGAGGTGTTTTTGTTTAGTATTGAATACGTTACCCAAATATCTATTGAGTAAAAATAATCGAACGATACGCAATGAAGAGGTATTTAAAATTCTCGCTTTGGAGCGTCACAACGCGCTCTTTTTTCTACACCACATCCGCAGCCTGGTGCGGTGAGAGCCTGTCACGCATCGACAAACTAACCACGGGTATTGCTTATGAGACATCAGCCGGGCAGGCCTGATTCTGGACGTGAACGATGCCCGATAAGATCAGTCCATCCCAATCGGCTGCAATCGACGTACCTGGCAATATTCCATGCGCTGGGACCCGCCATATCCTCGCCCAACCACCCGGTTGCGTTTTTTGCCTTTCATCTCTGCGTTTCAGGGGAGCCTGAGATGCTCAACCAAATAATCAATTAATACACGCTGGGCCTGAGGCATTTTTTTATGTGAAAGATAAACCGCGCTTACAGACAACCTGTCGAGTTCATACTCCGGCAGCAGCGCAACCAGTCTTCCCGCCGCGAGCTCCTGCTCTACGGCATACAGAGGCAGCATGGCTACACCCGCCCCCAACTTCGTCGCCTTAAAAAGGATCGCAGCCTCGTTGGTACTGATGCTGCCCGTTACCGGCAGATTGACAATGTCGCTCTCTTTATGGAACCGCCACGCGCTCTGGCCGAAGTAGGTATAGGTAAGACAGTTGTGATGTTTCAGGTCGCTCAGGCTGGCTGGTGTGCCGTGTTTGTCCAGGTACGCGTGGCTGGCGCATAAAACGGAAGAGCAGTACCCGAGGTTGCGGGCATACAGGTTAGGAGCAAGTGTGCTTGAAGTGCGGATAGCCAGATCGATACCTTCCTCGGCCAGGTCAACGGTTCTGTCCATGATTTGCAGATCAACCTGTATTTCCGGATAAGCAATAAGGAAGTCAACCAGCAGCTCCGTAAGGCAAAATTCCGCAAAGATGGAATTGGAGGTGATCTTAAGTTTGCCCTTGGGCACAGGAACACTGCCGGGTCCCATCGCGGCAAGCCCATCCGTCAGAGTCCGAATGTCCTGACACAACAAAAGGGCCTGTTCACCGGCTACTGTCAGGCTGAGCCTGCGCGTTGTCCGGTGAAGCAGGCGCGATCCTGTCCACTCTTCCATCAGGGCTATGTAGCGCGAGGCCATAGCCCGCGATAAGCCCAGATGTTCCGCCGCCGCTGAGATGCTGCCGCGTTTGACCGTTTCCGAAAACACTTCCATCGCCGTAACTCTGTCCATTCGTTCACCTCATGCAACAATGTGTCTACTGTATGCCTGTTTTTCAAATTGCGTAATCTAATTATGATCAACACAACTGATTAAAGGAGGGTGCACTATGCACATTGAAAAGCTGCAGTACATTTTTGACCCACTTTGCGGCTGGTGCTATGCCAGCGCGCCAGCCCTGCATTATCTTGCCCGACACCACGGCGACCGGCTTGAGCTGATGCCCAGTGGCCTGTTCAGTGATGAGGGGGCGCGGCAGATTACGGCGCAGTGGGCTGAACACGCATGGGCCAACGATCAGCGCATTACATCGCTGACCGGACAGCCGTTCAGCGAGAGCTATCACCAACTTCTGCTGTCCGGTACCCGTTTTGATTCGACCTACATGAACCGCGCGCTGACCGCTTTTCAGCACGCCGGTGCAGCCACAGAGGCGGGCCTGCTCCACGTTCTTCAGCACGCCCGCTACGTTGAGGGTCGCGACACCTCTCGATGCGATGTGGTGGCGGATATCAGCGCCACCTGGGCGCAGGAACACGGTGCTGAGGGTGATGCGGATGATCTGACCAGCCAGTTTGAAGATGATGCCGTGCTGCGCAACCAGACTGAACAGCGCATCGCCCGCGTAAAGCGACTCATGCACGAAAAAGGCGTGGGAGGCGTGCCCCTGTTGATTGCCACGGCGTATGGAAAAGAACATATCATCAGCGGTTACGATCTTTACAGAGGGGAAGAAAGCATCAGCGCAGCGCTGGCCGCACTGGCATAACGCAACACGAATTTTCACAGGGTGGCGACTGAAATGGCAAACGTCGCAATCGTATTGTTTAACGGTTAAGGACATACTGCCGTAGCAGGCAGAGGCCATTAAGCAGGACGCGTAAAGGGTAGTAGGGGTCTACATCACCGCTCTGCGCATTGATGATAACGCCGGACTACCTGGTGGCAGATTTGACCTGAAAGCCAGGCAGGAACCGGAATTGCACGGGGCAAATTTCAGAAGGAATACGAATGAAATATTTACTGGGCAGTGCATTGATTGTCGCAAGTTCATTATCTTTTGCTGGTGCGCCTGCTCCTGTTGTCGACACCGAGGCGGGTAAGGTTCAGGGATACCGTACCGAAGAGGGCATCTTCATTTATAAAGGGATCCCCTATGCGGCCAACCCCTTTACCCCGGAACGACGGTTTCAGAACCCTCAGTCCGTGCAGCCCTGGAGGGGTATAAAAGCAACCCTCTCTGACTCGCCCGTGCCGCAACCGGGAAGAAGCTCAGCGCAACGGCTGGTCGGTCATGCCGGCGACCTGACCCTCAACATATGGCGGCCTGACAATATTGAAGGGAAATTGCCCGTCATGGTGTGGATCCCCGGAGGAGCCTGGATCAGGGAAGATGCCACAGAGTCTGTTTATGACGGAAGCGTGTTTGCTAAAAAAGGCGTCATGGTTGTCACAGTAAACTATAGGGTGGGCGTGGATGGCTTTATGCATTTTGCTCAACGTCCAGACAACCGCGGCATTGCAGACCAGATTGCTGCGCTTAAATGGGTTCAACGGAATATTGCAAACTTCGGAGGCGATCCGGGCAGAGTGACACTCTTCGGGCAATCCGCAGGAGCGGGAAGCGTCGCCATCCATTTAGGCAATCCAGAGACGAAAGGGCTTTACCAGCAGGCTATTTTGCAAAGCCCTCCGATGCAATGGATTAGCCCGGCTGATGCAAGCCGAATCACCCGGCAATTTACCGACAATCTGGGGATTCCTGCCGACCCCGAAGCCGTCGCCAGGGTGCCTTTTGAGGATCTGGTTCAGAACGTCCTGAAAGTCGGGGAACAAATCAAAGATGCAGCCCAATGGGGAAGGCTTTCTCTTGGCGGCACGGCATTTTTGCCGGTTGCAGACGGTAAAATCATCATCAAAAGCCCCATGGAAGATCTGGCGATGACGGACAGCAATCGCGTTCCTGTGATTGTGGGCAGCACCGACAGTGAGTTCAGACTCTATTTGCTCCCCGGCGACGGCATACAAAAAATCACTATTAAGGATGTGAACACGGTGATTGATGAGCTGGGTCTCCCTGCTAGTGCTCTGCAGGCTTATACAAAAAACAGTATCAGTGCGGAAAGTCCGGGCGACATTTACGCCCAAATCATGTCGGACTATACGTTCAGGATGCCGGCGCTGAACATAGCTCGTCTGTTGAGCCGCAATCAAAACACGTGGTTTTATGACTTTTCCTGGCGGTCACCAGCCTACAATGGCCGTCTGGGCGCCGCCCATTTTGTGGATGTGCCCTTTACGTTCGGAACGATTCACACAAAAGAAGCGGAAAACTTTGTCGGCGTGAACCCGCCCCAGTCTTTGTCTGACAGTATTAATAATGCCTGGGCCGCCTTTGCTAAATATGGCAATCCGGGGTGGCCGCATTATTCAAACAACGACAATAAGACGATGGTGTTTGATACCACAAGCCGGATAGAAACTCTCAAGGATCCTCAAATTTCGGCACTGTGGGATAAATTCCAATACTGACTATCCATTTACTGTGGCCTTAATGGCTGTAAGGCGTGTTCGGCAAGAAAGGGTTTTCGTTCTGGTTTCACTGTCCGGCTTGTAACCATGATGGTAAACCCTTTCTGCCTGCCGTGTCGTTTAATTACAACGTACTGAAATAATGATTATTTTTTAGTTATGGCTTTGTTATGAGAGTTCCCATGAGCTGTGCCTTTAAAAGCCACCAGGCAAACATTTCAATCATATCGGACGCTGCGTTACGCCTTGGGTGTTGGTCTGCAACCACGGCGTTCGGCTTCTGGAGTCCGTTCTTACTCTCGTCCACGTCAGCCATGTTACAAAAGCAGACGTCTCATAAGGATAAGGCATAAGCCAACGATCAAAGTATCAGGGCTTATTTTTATCGCATTTCGTTATCGGGTCTCGATTAATATAATCTAACGAAACCAGAAATCGGGATGCGACCATGAGCGATATTGCCAGGCCTGACCACAATCCTTGGGCTCTTTTTCTGATCTTTCTTCGACTGGGTCTGACCTCCTTTGGCGGCCCGATTGCCCATTTGGGCTACTTTCACGATGAGTTTGTGACGCGGCGGAAGTGGTTGACCGAGCGCAGCTATGCAGACTTAGTCGCTCTCTGTCAGTTCCTGCCAGGGCCTGCAAGCAGCCAGGTCGGCATGGCGATCGGGTTGTTCCGATGTGGTTATACGGGAGCGTTAGCTGCATGGGCTGGCTTCACGTTGCCATCAGCAGTGGCGCTGATCCTCTTTGCGCTGGGGATGGCCAGCGACGGGAATGTGATGCCGTTGGGGGTGCTGCAAGGGTTAAAGGTGGTGGCCGTAGCGGTGGTAGCACAAGCTGTATGGGGTATGGCTCGTAATCTCTGCCCGGATACACCGCGTATCACCATCATGGCGGCAGTGACCTGCTTTGTGCTTCTTGTGCCGTCGGCATGGGGGCAGGTGGGGGCTATCGTCATTGCTGCTGCCATTGGTCTATTGCTGTTTAAACCCCAGAAGAGGTCAATACATGACCCACTGCCGATCGCCATACGGCGTCGCGTCGGATTGTTGTGGCTCACATTGTTCTTTGTGCTACTGACAGGGTTGCCATTACTGACGGCGATGTTTCCTAATCAGACTTTATCACTGGTGAGTGTCTTCTACCGGGCCGGTTCACTGGTATTTGGGGGTGGGCATGTCGTACTACCGTTGCTGCAAGCTGAAGTGGTGCCTACCGGCTGGGTAAGCAAAGATACATTTCTGGCCGGCTACGGTGCTACCCAGGCCGTTCCTGGCCCCTTGTTCACCTTTGCGGCGTTTCTCGGCGCTTCACTAAATCATGGACCCTCCGGCTGGTTCGGCGGCCTGGTCTGTCTGCTGGCGATCTTCGCGCCATCCTTCCTGTTGATCGTGGGTGCCTTACCTTTCTGGGAGCATCTGCGCCGCAACACCCGTGTTCAAGCGGCATTATTAGGTGTTAATGCGGCCGTGGTTGGCCTGTTGTTAGCAGCCCTCTATCAACCAGTGTGGACGAGCGCGATTCGCACACCGCAAGACTTCATTCTGGCGCTTTTGGCACTGGTTGCTCTATTGTTCTGGAAGTTACCGCCGTGGCTGGTTGTGATGAGCAGTGCTATTGGGGGCTGGTTGTTCAGTGTAGCCCTGTGAGTTTAGGGACGTATTGGGGCAAAGGGGCATGTTGAAGTCTGCTTTTGACCCTATATTTCTGTTGCGGGAAACATTCAACCTACTGAAATTAAATAATATTTAAGTAATCACAATAGGTTGAAGGATTTGGCGCTAATAAAATGGAACAATCAGCGTTTTCATGAACGGATCCGGATGACGGATGACAAAGTAATCAGGTTTCCCAGGCGTGCGGAGCGAAAAGATAGCCTTTGTTACGCACGGTTTTGATGCGGTAGGGTTCGGTCGCGTTATCCAGCAATTTTTTTCTCAGGCGCGAAATCGCGACGTCAACGCTGCGATCCATCCCATCGTAACTCACCCCGCGCAAGTTTTTCAGCAGCGCGTCGCGATCCATAATCTGACCGGCATGCGTGGCAAGCTCCCACAGCAGGTCGAAATCGGCAGTCGAAAGGGCGACATCCGTGCCCGACAGCAGAACCTGACGATTCACAGGGTCAATGGATAGCGTGCCGAAGCGCATGGCTTTGTACGGTGTAAGAGCCGGAGACGGCATTTGATTTTCTGCGGCGACACGCTGGCGTAAATGAAGACGCAGGCGCGCGAGCAGAACAGCAGGCGGCGTGGTTTTAAGAATGTAATCGTTCGCCCCCATTTCCAGTGACAGAATGTGGTTCATGTCGCTATCAAGCGAGGTGAGCAAAACGATAGGGCCATCCCATTGCGCGCGCAAATCGCGACACACGGTCATACCGTCTTTTCCGGGCAGCATGATATCCAGCAGGACCAGATCGGGTTTTTCACGCAGCACAACCTCTTCTGCGCGGTCACCGCGTGGCTCAACGACGACATCCATATCGTGTTTTCCGAGGTAGGCTGCGATAAGCTGGCCAACTTCGGGTTCATCCTCAACAAAAACGATCTTATTCATAAAACGTCTGTATCGCGAAAAATGTCAACATACACCGCGTCACCTCAACCTTCCATTAATCTTTCATAATTATCCTCAGTTCCGCTATTCTGGCCGTTATTGTTATTTGATTGTTAAGGGAAAAGGATGGCGCTTTTGTTGAAGGCGGTGCTGGGTGCGCTGGTGGTGGTATTGATAGGTCTATTGGCGAAAACGAAAAATTATTATATTGCTGGCCTGATTCCGTTATTCCCAACGTTTGCGCTGATCGCCCACTATATTGTGGCGTCGGAGCGTGGGATTGACGCGTTGCGCACGACTATCGTGTTTGGCATGTGGTCCATTATTCCCTATTTTATTTATCTGCTGTCGCTGTGGTATTTCACGGCGTTGATGCGTTTACCCCTGGCGCTGGGCGGGGCCGTGGTGTGCTGGAGCCTCAGCGCCTGGGTGTTAATCTTCTTCTGGAGCCGTTTTCACTAATTCAACGGACGACCGCCGTCGACGCCAAACGAACGCCCAGTGACATAGCAACTGGTCAGCAGATAATCGATCAGGTCGATCACTTCTTTTTCGCCAGGCACAATTTTCATCAGCGATTTATTCAGCGCTTTCTGACGGTATTCCGCGTCGTCTTCTTCGTTAAACAGAATTAACGAAGGCGCGATCGCGTTGACCTTTACCTCCGGCGCCAGTTTGCGCGCGAACGAGCGGGTCATGTTATCCAGCGCGGCTTTGCTTGCCGCATAGGCAATATGCTTATCGCTGCCGCGCTCTACAACATAATCGGTGAAATGAATAATGTCGCTGGCGGCGTGGCCCTGACCGCGTAGTAATTCTTCGAGCGCATGATTCAACAGATAAGGCGCGTGAACGTGGATCTGCAGCATGCAGGCGAGCGTTTCGCTGAGCGGTGTGCTGGGGGTTTCAGCCTGCCATGCGCTGGCATTATGAATAATGGCGCGCAATCCGCGGGTGGTGGACTTCACCGTTTCGGCAAATCTCAGAATCCCTTCGTCTGTAGAAAAATCGGCCTGAATGCAGGTGGCTCCTGCCTGGCGTAATCCTTCTATCGAGGGATATTCGTTGCGATAGCTCACGATAACCGGCTGGTGAAGCGTGAGAAAGTGGTGGGCAAGGGCGAGGCCGATACGTCGGCCTCCACCGGTAATCAGAATGGGGCGTTGTGGCGCTTTTCCCATCGTGTTCTCCTTTTCAGTTCGACAATGGGAAAGAGTGCGCTTATCCCATTAACTTCCACGTTGCCGGTACGGATGCAACCAGTAACAGACCAATCAATGCCAGTTCGCGTCGTTTCAGCGCGTGGCTAAGCTGATGCGTGCGGCGGGCATAAATAAATACCAGCAGACCTGGCGCGTAAAGCACCACTGAAAGCAGCAGATGCATTGGCCCGGAAGCATACAGTAACCATAACCCATAGAGACAAGCACCGACACCCACCACGTAATGCACGGGACGGGTGGCTATTTTTAGCAAATAGGCGCCAACAAGGAAATAGGGTACCAGAATCATCTCGGAGGCAATGGTCAGCAGGGTGTTATAGTCTGAACCTGTGAGCCAGATCAGCACCAGACAGATCTGGACGCTGATGTTGGTCAGCCACAGAGACGCTGAAGGCGCGCTGTTCTGGTTCTGGCGCGCAAACAAACGCGGGAAAGCTTTGTGCGTGGCGGCAAGAAAAGGCACTTCTGCTGCCATAATCGTCCAGCTCAGGTACGCGCCGCACACCGAAACAATCAGCCCCGCAGCAATCACCACATCGCCCCAGGATCCCATCATTTTGACCATCAGGCCTGCCATGGAAGGGTTACGCATTTGCGCCAGTTCGGGACGGGCAACAACACCAATAGACAGCAACGTGACCAGCAGATAGACGCTTAACGCAGCCAAAACGGCCAGCAGCGTGGCGCGCCCGACATCGCGTTTATTACGCGCCCTTGCCGAAACCACCACCGCGCCTTCTACCCCAATAAACACCCACAGCGTGATGAGCATGGTGTTTTTGACTTGTTCCCAGACAGGAACGCCCAGCGCCACGCCGCTGAAATCAAGGGTGAAAACGTCGAGACGGAACGCGACAAACGCCAGGACGATAAACAGGCCCAGCGGAACCAGTTTCGCCAGCGTCGCGACAAGATTAATGCTCGCCGCCGTCTGCACGCCACGCAGGACCAGAAAATGGACAAGCCACAGCAGAACCGACGCACCGACAATAGATTGCCAGGTGTTGCCATCGCCAAAGAAACGCAGTTCAGGGGTATCGGTAAAGAAACTCAGGGCGGAGAAAACAATCACCAGATAGGAGACGTTGGCGATGACGGCGCACAACCAGTAGCCCCAGGCGGAACAAAAGCCGATTAACTCGCCAAATCCAGCCCGCGCGTAAGTGAATATTCCGCCATCTAAATCCGGGCGGATACGCGTCAGCAATAACATGGCAAACGCCAGCAGTAGGATCCCCACGCCGGTGATGGCCCAACCGATGAGCAACGCCGCAGGGCTTGCGACTTCGGCCATATTCTGCGGCAAACTGAAGACGCCTGCGCCCAGCATGGAGCTTAAAACAAGCGCAGTTAATGCGCTCAGGCCAAGTTTCTTTTCCATTGGCTTCCTGTTATGAAAGGTCCAAATCCAGAATAATTATTTCGCACAGGCGCATAAAAATGGTGGATCACACTAAGGCGCGGGATTTTACGGAGTGTCTTGCTGGCATGCAATGATGTGAGGCAGAATTTCGATCAAATTAAGAAAAAAGGCGGCATTGCGCCGCCTTTTCAGATCCGTGGTGCTGTTACTTGTACAGGTCGGCGCTGATGGTGATGTTATTACCACGTTCCTGCCACTGGCGGGTGATGTGATAATACTTAGCCCCTTTCTTCTGCGCGCGTTTGGCAACCTGGTACGAAATTTCCGTCATGTTGCCGTAGTTGCCGGTGAACTTCACGCTGTCGAACGGAACCATCTGCGCTGCGGCAGCTTTGTTCAGCTCTTCAATTTTCGTGCCGTCCGGCAGGGTCACGGTATAGCGACCCCCTTTAGAGGATTGCGTTTCAAAGAAACGGCCCACATCAGAACTTGGTGCAGCAGAGGTTGCCACGCCTGGAATTTCAACGGCCTTAGCCGCTGCACCGCCGGTCGCCAGCGCCGCACGTCCGGCTTCTGAATCCGCTGGAATCGCATCCGGGCTCTGCAGAACACGTTTTTTCGCATCAGCTTTATAGATATAAGCAGTGATACGCTGATTGCCGCCCTGGTTAGCATCCACCTGGCGCACGATATAGAAAGAGGCAGCCCCTTTCGCTTTCGCAGCTTTAGTGATGGCGTCGTTAACTTCTGGCTGGCTGCGATAGAAACCCTGAACAGTAACGGTGTCGAAAGGCTCAAGCGCAATAGCCTGGTCTTTTGGCAGTTCCGTTACGCCGTTAATCACGCGATTTTTTGGCGCGTCAGCTTTCGGGGCATCTTGTTTATAAAGCGCAACCGTAACGCGTTGGTTACCGCTGTTACCATGGTCGGAGCTATCAACCACGTAGAATGAGGCTGCGCCGACTTTATCGGCCAGTTTTGATGCGGCTGCTACGGCTTCGCTGATGGTGTTATAACGACCCACTATAACGGTCTGATCGAAAGGTTTTAACGCGGCCGCTTGCTCCGGCGTTAACTCTGTTGCAGCGTTAGCAGACAAGGCGGTCACAGAAAGAAGTACGGACGCCAGGAGAGTGTTCTTAAGCTTCATAAAAATAATCCTTCGCCATGCGCAAACCAGGTGCTGGTGTTGTTGTTAATTTGAAATCGTCGCCGATTATGGCATTTAAAACCCGTCGCTGTCTGCGCCATTTTTTGCAGCCTGTGCTGAGGTCAGGATTAAGTTCGATAACATTTAGTGATATGTTGAATAAACAGACGTTTGAACAGTAAAACTGATTAGGCATATGACTTTCACGAGTTAATTTAATGTTAATGGGTTGTTCTAATGTGGCGCTATATCATATTTTTGCCGCTTCGCTTGACCTATTTATCGGGCCTGGCGCTGAAAATAAGGTAAATATGTCGGTCAGAGACCGTGATCACTTATTTTTCACAGATAAAGTCAGAAATAGTGTTTTCTTGCGGTGGATCACAAGCGTTATTTTCAGTAGGTTATAGAAAGTTTGTTACTGTTTTATTTTCCGTGGTTATACATTCGTCGGGTCGCGATCGGGCGACGGCAAATGCGAACCGCGGTCATTTATCGACAAACCATCATCAAGAACAGATGGAAGGGAAAACTATGCGTATTGGGGTACCAAAAGAACGGTTTGCCAATGAAACCCGCGTAGCCGCAACGCCGAAAACGGTCGAGCAGCTGCTTAAACTGGGTTTTACCGTCGCGGTCGAAAGCGGCGCGGGCAAACTGGCGAGCTTCGATGACGAGGCATTTATTCAGGCTGGCGCCGAAATCGTCGACGGCGCTGAGATTTGGCAATCACCTGTGATTCTGAAGGTGAACGCACCTGAAGAGAGCGAAATTGCGTTACTGAATCCAGGCACGACGCTGGTGAGCTTCATCTGGCCGGCACAAAATCCAGAACTGATTGAGAAGCTGGCCGCACGCGGTGTCACCGTAATGGCAATGGATTCTGTGCCACGTATTTCTCGCGCGCAGTCGCTGGATGCGTTGAGCTCAATGGCCAATATTGCGGGCTATCGTGCCATCGTTGAAGCAGCGCATGAATTTGGACGTTTCTTTACCGGGCAGATTACCGCAGCAGGTAAAGTGCCACCGGCGAAGGTGATGGTGATCGGCGCGGGTGTAGCGGGTCTGGCAGCGATCGGCGCCGCAAACAGCCTCGGCGCGATTGTTCGCGCGTTTGATACCCGTCCGGAAGTGAAAGAACAGGTGCAGAGTATGGGCGCCGAGTTCCTTGAGCTGGATTTCGAAGAAGAAGCCGGTAGCGGCGACGGCTACGCAAAAGTGATGTCTGAGGCGTTTATTAAGGCCGAGATGGCGCTCTTTGCCGCGCAGGCAAAAGACGTGGATATCATCGTGACCACCGCGCTGATTCCAGGCAAACCAGCACCGAAGTTGATTACGCGCGAAATGGTTGATTCCATGAAAGCGGGTAGCGTGATTGTCGATCTGGCTTCACAAAACGGCGGTAACTGCGAGTACACGGTTCCGAATGAAGTCTTTACCACGGCGAACGGTGTGAAGATCATTGGTTATACCGACCTGCCGGGACGTCTGCCGACGCAGTCCTCCCAGCTGTACGGCACAAACCTCGTCAACCTGCTTAAGCTGCTGTGCAAGGAAAAAGACGGCAACGTAACCGTAGATTTTGACGATGTCGTCGTGCGCGGTGTGACCGTGGTTCGCGATGGCGAAGTCACCTGGCCCGCTCCGCCAATTCAGGTTTCTGCCCAGCCTAAGGCCGCGCCAAAAGCGGCTCCTGCGCCGAAAGAACCAGTTGAGCCGGTTTCCCCTTGGCGTAAATATGCGCTGATGGCGCTGGTGATTATTCTGTTCGGTTGGCTGGCAGACGTCGCGCCGAAAGAGTTCCTCGGTCACTTCACCGTCTTTGCGCTCTCCTGCGTCGTCGGTTACTACGTGGTGTGGAACGTTTCTCACGCACTGCATACGCCGCTGATGTCGGTGACAAACGCTATTTCCGGGATCATCGTGGTCGGGGCGTTGCTGCAAATTGGTCATGGCGGCTGGATCAGCTTCCTGAGCTTTGTCGCGGTGCTTATTGCCAGTATCAATATTTTCGGTGGTTTCACCGTGACTCAGCGCATGCTGAAAATGTTTCGTAAAGGCTAAGGGGTAGCATATGTCTGGAGGATTAGTTACAGCTGCATACATTGTTGCTGCGATCCTGTTTATTTGCAGTCTGGCGGGACTTTCCAAACACGAAACGTCGCAACGGGGTAACAACTTTGGTATCGCCGGGATGGCGATCGCGCTGATCGCAACGATTTTCGGGCCGGATACGGGCAACGTGGCGTGGATTCTGGTGGCGATGATCATCGGCGGCGCGATTGGTATTCGTCTGGCAAAACGCGTCGAAATGACCGAAATGCCAGAGCTGGTGGCGATTCTGCACAGCTTTGTGGGTCTGGCGGCGGTGCTGGTTGGCTTTAACAGCTACCTGTATCACGAACCGGGTATGGAGCCGATTTTGGTCAATATTCATCTGACTGAAGTCTTCCTTGGTATCTTCATTGGTGCGGTGACATTCACCGGTTCTATCGTTGCGTTTGGCAAACTGCGCGGCAAGATCTCCTCGAAGCCGCTGATGTTGCCAAACCGTCACAAGATGAACCTTGCGGCGCTGGTGGTCTCTTTCCTGCTGCTGGTCGTGTTTGTGCGTACCGAAAGCGTGGGCATGCAGGTGCTGGCGCTGCTGGTGATGACCATTATCGCGCTGGCCTTCGGCTGGCATCTGGTGGCGTCTATCGGCGGTGCGGATATGCCGGTGGTGGTGTCGATGCTGAACTCGTACTCAGGCTGGGCGGCGGCGGCGGCGGGCTTTATGCTCAGCAACGACCTGCTGATCGTCACCGGTGCGCTGGTGGGTTCTTCAGGTGCGATTCTGTCTTACATAATGTGTAAGGCGATGAACCGCTCCTTCTTCAGCGTGATTGCAGGTGGATTTGGTACCGATGGCGCTACGTCTACGGGCGATGAAGAAGTCGGTGAGCACCGTGAAATTACGGCCGAAGACACCGCTGATATGCTGAAAAACTCGCATACGGTGATCATCACCCCAGGCTATGGCATGGCGGTAGCGCAGGCGCAGTATCCGGTAGCGGAAATTACCGAGAGACTGCGTGCGCGCGGCATCAAAGTGCGCTTTGGTATTCACCCTGTTGCGGGTCGTCTGCCGGGTCATATGAACGTTCTGCTGGCAGAAGCGAAAGTGCCATACGATATCGTGCTGGAGATGGATGAGATCAATGATGATTTCACCGACACTGATACGGTTCTGGTCATCGGTGCGAACGACACGGTTAACCCTGCCGCACAGGACGATCCGGGTAGCCCAATTGCCGGTATGCCTGTTCTGGAAGTGTGGAAGGCGCAGAATGTTATCGTCTTCAAACGGTCAATGAACACCGGCTATGCCGGCGTACAGAACCCGCTGTTCTTCAAAGAGAACACCCACATGCTGTTTGGCGATGCGAAAGCCAGCGTGGATGCGATTTTGAAAGCGCTGTAAGACGTAAAATATGAAAAAGCCGCCTGAGAGGGCGGCTTTTTTTATGGCGCTGAAGCCGGTTTTTAATCGTCGTCTTCGTCGTCCAGTTCAACAGGTGTTTGATACTGATCCGGTTTAATCACCAGCAGGTCGCAGCGTAAATGGTCAATGACCTGTTCAGCCGTATTCCCCAGGAAGGCAGCGGAAATACCGGTTCGCCCGACGGTGCCCAGCACCACAATACCGGCCTGCAAATGCTCCGATAGATCGGGAATCACCTCTTCAGGCAGACCTTTTTCGACGTGCGTCATTTTCTCGTCGATGCCAAATTTCTGGCGGAGGGCTTTCATCGCCAGCAGATGCTGACCGCGAATCGCATCGTTATACACGCTTGGATCAAATTCAGGCAGTTCGATAGCGATATTAATCGGCGTGACCGGATAGGCCCCGATTAAATGCACTTCGGTATGATTGACCTGCTCGGCGAGATGAATCGTCTCTTTGACCAGTTTTTCATTCAGAGAATTATGATAATCCTCTTCACTGGCGAGGTTCACGGCGACCAGCGCTTTACCGCCTTCTGGCCATGGCTGGTCTTTGACCATCCACACCGGGCACGGACATTTGCGCAGCAAGTGCCAGTCGGTAGGGGTGAAAATCACCGACTCAAGTTTGTCGTGCTGATGGGCCATTTTGAGTAGCAGGTCGTGTTTCTCGGCAACCACCTCCTGGATGATGGCCTCAAAAGGACGGTTATGCCACACCACTTTGATATCAATGGGGATACCCGCATCGATGTAATATTTTGCCTGCTCGCGGATCCACGCGGTACGCTGGCTGATCACTCCCTGACGCATCGCCGTGCGTTCGTCAGGCGACAGAAGGGTGGTCATTTCGTATGAGAAGTCATAGATCGGCAAAAACGCTTTGATTTTGCCACCAATCCGTTGATGTAAATAGACAGCTCGACGTAATGCGGGTTGATCGTCCTGATTAGGATCGATGGCCACCAGCATGTTTTGATACTTTGCCATACAGGTCTCCTTACTACTGTCACCACAGTCTGTAATTAAAAGAGTAACCTATATATGTTGAATGAAACAGGGGAGAAGTTTTTGCCAGATCAATAAATCGTGAGAATTTATTGATGAACGCTTATGTTTGCTGATGCTAAGCGCCCCTTTCAGGGGGCACAGCCCTTTTGACCATCACGGGACGCTACCTTTCAGCATTTGGCGGTTAAGCGTGGCGACGTGATCCCTGCCCATTTTATCCCTGCCGAGGGGAACATCTTGAGTGTTTGCCTGGCGGTGCTACTCTTTCTGAGGGTTTAATGGAGTGAAGCGATGAAGAATAAAGATGAACAGACGGGATTAGTGGGGCTGGCGATCGGCGCGGCAGTGATTAGCCTGGTCTCCGCGCAGAAACCCATTAATCGGGACAGCGTTGTCGGTGAACTGGTCAGACTCGGAAGGCAGAAAGGTGATGGTGTGGAGGATGAGGTTTTTCAACAGGCCGCTGCGCTTGTGCGCAAAGGCGTATGAAAACCGACAGGGTGGCCAGGCCAACGGCATATATCACGCAGTCAGTTCTAAAACGTTAATGGTTTATTTGATATTGACCATCGACGACAGACATGCGCACGACCCTATCATTTTGACAGGTGTAATTCATAGGCATTCGGCCGACATTTGATAACGCTAACTTTATTGTTCACTGGCCGTCATGGATAATTAAAGAATAAAAGGAGAACGACTGTGTTAAAAAAATTAGTGACAGGGCAGTTGAGTTTGCCGATGACGTTTTGGGGATGGGGTTTTTGCGGTGGACTATTGATTGGTCTGATGGGGTTAGCTGGCATACATACTGGTTATGCTATGCTGGTGCCGCTGAGTTACATCGTTAAAACAATTCTCTTTAGCGCCGTACTGTCCGGTATAACGTTCATTCTTCGCAGAAACATCACCGTACTTGGTGTGCTTGCTTTTTTTGTTGCTTTGATTCAGGTGATCATGGGCATCGTTATGTTTGTAGGTCTTTCCTCATTACTTTTTAAATAATACTTTTTAAATAATTGACAGGCTGGCGTCACACACTAGCCGACTTAAGCGTGGGATTCGTATTTACCGAGCTAAAGACGCGGGAGTTTGAAAACCGGGCCAATAAATCGTTGACCCGGCAAAGAGGAATGCGTTTTACGCGACGTTGCGTGAGTGACCCGCAAGCACCGCCAGCGCTTCACCATTCTCGATAGTGATGTATTTGCCTTTTACCGCCAGCATGCCGCTTTTCTGGAAACGACCCAGCAGACGGCTGATGGTTTCAACGGTCAGACCCAGGTAATTACCGATATCACCGCGCGTCATGGTTAGACGGAATTCGCGAGGAGAGAAGCCCCGTTCCGCGAAACGGCGTGACAGATTGTAGATAAAGGCAGCCAGACGCTCTTCAGCATTCTTTTTGGAAAGCAGCAGGATCATGTCCTGATCGCCTTTGATCTCACCGCTCATCAGACGCATCATCTGCTGACGCAGATTTGGCATTTTGCCTGACAGATCGTCCAGGGTTTCGAATGGGATTTCGCACACCATAGAGGTTTCAAGCGCCTGAGCAAAGCTCGGGTGATGAGCTGTCCCGATGGCGTCAAAACCGACCAAATCGCCTGCAAGGTGGAAGCCAGTAATCTGCTCGTCGCCTTGCTCGGTGATGGTGTAACTCTTGATGGTGCCAGAACGGATTGCATAGAGCGATTTCAGTTCGTCTCCCGCTTTGAACAGCGTCTGCCCTTTCTGAATAGGCTTCTTGCGCTCGATGATGTTATCAAGCTGATCAAGTTCATGCTCGTTCAGGGTAAACGGGATACAGAGCTGGCTAATGCTGCAATCCTGACAATGGATAGCACAACCGCCAGACTGAATGCGTCGTATAATTCGCTTTTCCGGGATCATAGGTCTGCTCAAGCTTTAATTGATATTGGTCAATTTTAACATCTTTTTAGGAGAGACGTAAGCCTGGTAAACCACCAATAAGGACAAGAGGCGACAATGTGTCGCCATCTTCTTGAAATTCCACAACTTGGCTGTGGGATTTGACGTTAACTGGCAGAAAATTAAGCACTAAAAGCCTGGTTTCTACAGCAACAAATAGCCTTCATGACGCAGGAGCCACTCTTTTCGCTGCACGCCACCCGCGTAACCCGTCATCGTTCCGTTGCGACCAATCACGCGATGGCAGGGCACCACAATACTCACCGGATTGGAACCGTTCGCCGCACCGACTGCGCGAGCCGCGCCGGCGCGTCCAAGCTGTTCGGCAAGCTGCCCGTAATGCATCACCTGCCCGCAGGGAATGGCGCGTAATGCTTGCCACACCTCGCGCTGGAAGGGCGTGCCCGCTGTTGCGGTGGGCAGGGTATCAATAATGCTGAGATCGCCTTCAAAGTAGTTTGCCAGCTTCTCGCTCAGACCGCCCGGATTGGTGGCACCGATGCGTTCATAACCGGTGCGGTAATGAATGTTCAGCAATTCAACCATGCGATTGCTGTATTCTTCCCACTCTACCGCACGCAGGTTGAATTGCTCGTCGGCGATCACCCAGAGGGGCCCCAGCGGTGTGGCAATCTTATCTTCGAGTAATCTCAGCATCCTTTTTCCCTTAATTCAGCCGTGGGTAAATCCCCGGTCCAATTGGCAGTCCAACAAGATACCACGCCACTAACATCACCAGCCATACCCCTAAAAAGATAAGCGGATACGGTAAGACCAGCGAATAGTAGGTACCCAGTTTGGCCTCCGGTTTATAGCGCTGGAGGAAGCCCAAAAACAGGGGAACGAACGGCGAAACGGGGGCGAGTGGGATAACTGACGAATCGGCTACGCGGAATAAGATCTGCGCAAACGCCGGATGGAACCCCAGCAGCATAAACATCGGCACAAAAATCGGTGCCAGAATCGACCAGATGGCCGAGCCGCTGGCGATAAACATACATAGCAGTGATGAGAGCAGTGCGAGGCCGACAAAGGCTGGAATACCGCTTAATCCGGCGCTTTCAAGAGCATCTGTCAGGCCAACGGCCATAAATTTGCCCATATTGCTCCAGTTAAACATCGCCACAAACTGCGCCAGCGGGAACACCATGACGATAAACCCGGCCATCTCTTTCATAGGTTCGATCATCAATTGCGGCACATCGGCCTGGCGGCGGATTTTTCCCGTCGCCATTCCATAGGCCAGCGAGACGATAAAGAAGAACAGGATAATCAGCGGCACGATGCCCTGGATAAACGGCGAGGGCAGCACGGTGTGTTTTACCGGATCGCGCAAAATCCCGTTTTCCGGTACCACCATCAGCGCGATGACCCCGATAAACAACAGGGAGACGATGCCCGCGACGCGCAGGCCAAACTTTTGCTCCTGGCTGATTGTATCCAGTTTCTCATCGCTCTTGCCTTCCCATTTTCCGAGGCGCGGCTCGATAAGCTTATCGGTAATCAAACCGCCGACAATCGTCAGGACCACCACTGAGCTGGCCATAAAATACCAGTTGTCGATCACGCTTACGTGCATGGCCGTATCAATGGTTTTTGCCGCTTCGGTGCTGATGCCGGAGAGCAGCACATCGGTCGTTACGATCAGCAGATTGGCGGTAAAACCGCAGCCTACACCTGCAATCGCGGCCAGCAAACCGGCGACCGGATGACGACCCACGGCCAGGAAAATCAGCGCCCCCATTGGCGGCATAATGACTAACGCTGCGTCAGAAGAGATATGGCTGAAAAACGCGATAAACAGCACCATATAGCTGGCATAACGCGCGCTCACGATCGATGCCATTTTGACCATTAGCGCGGGTAACAATCCGACGCGTTCGGCAAGACCGGCCCCTAATACCAGCGCCAGGATCGCGCCGAGCGGCGCAAAACCGCTGAAGTTTTTAATCACGTTCGGTAAAAACCAGTGCAATCCTTCGATGCTTAACAGGTTTTTCACCGCCACCATGCTGCCGTCCGCCGGACTTCGCACACTGACGTCAAAAGCCGATAGCGCGGCGGTGGCAATCATTAAAATCACAATCAAATAGATAAAGAGCAGGAAAGGGTGTGGCACTTTATTACCGATCCTTTCGACCCAGCCATAGAGCTTTCCGGATGGGGAATGCGACGGTATGGACGACATACTCATGGGCGTTCCTCGCGACTAGTGTGTTGTTGTGTTTGTGTGTTTTATTATTTTAAAGGTGACGGTGTCACGTTAAGTGGGATCGGACACGCGTACGGTCGTTCTGTTATCTGTTGTTCAAACTCGTTCCGGCAAGCCTGTAATAGCGACGCGTCCTGGAACACATTCGCTGCCGTGGCACCCATCACTTTTCCAGCCAGCAGCATGCCTTTGTGTGCAATAGAAGTCCGGCCTTGCGCCACGAGCTGCCAGGTATGCAGCGGTGTACCCACGGTAAAACACGGGCTAAAACATTGCGCGACCGGCATTTTCCAGCTCACATCCCCAACGTCAGTGGATCCTGCGAGCACGTTATCGGTGATGGCGTAAGGTGCGACTTCATTTATCAGAAGCGTTTCCTGATGGCGACGGGCAAAGGCTTTTCCTTCTTCCGCGCCCGTTGCGGCGATGTTTTTCAGGCTATTTTGCAGGTCGTTGGCAGTGAGCGTGGCGCGGATTTCCCGGGCGAAATCGTACTCGTCTTCCGTCCAGGCGGGTGTCCCGAAATGCCGCAGCGCGCTGTACATCGCCGCTTCGAGCGTGCGGTTCGGCAGGTAGCTTGAACAGGCTTTGTCAAACCGACGCTCAACCGTCGTTTCCGTCATCAGCGCAGCGCCCTGGGCGATCTTTTCGATACGATCGTAAATCTGCTGCGCATCCGCCATTTCCGGGGCGCGAATCAAATACAACACCTCAGCCTGCGCCTGCACCACGTTGGGTGAAATACCGCCCGTGTCGGTGATGGCGTAATGCACGCGTGCTTTTTCAATAATGTGCTCATTGAGAAAATTGGTGCCGGTGGTCATCAGCGTCACCGCGTCGAGTGCACTACGTCCCAGATGAGGTGAATTGGCGGCATGCGCTGCGGTGCCGCGAAAGCGCCATGCGGCCTGAATATTCGCGAGCGTACTGACGTTAAACATCCCGGCAAACGCTTCCGGATGCCAGGTCACAGCGGCGTCAACGTCGTCGAACAATCCCTCGCGCACCATAAAAGTTTTGCCGGAACCGCCTTCTTCGCCGGGGCAGCCGTAAAAACGCACGGTTCCGCTCCCGCCGTTTTGCTCCAGCCAGCCTTTGACCGCGACGGCACCCGCCAGCGCGGCGGTGCCGAGGAGATTATGCCCGCAGCCGTGGCCATTGGCGCCGGGGCTTTCCGATTGCTGCGTGGCGCAATGCGCTTTCTGACTCAACCCTGCCAGCGCATCGAATTCGCCCAACAGCGCGACGACGGGTTTACCGCTGCCAAAGCTTGCGATAAACGCATTCGGAATGCCGCCTGCCTCCCGTGTGAGCGTAAATCCTTCGGCTTCCAGTTCGCGAGCCAGACGCGCGGAAGACCAAAACTCTTCAAAACGCGTTTCAGGATGATCCCAGATTTCATCGGCAATATCGGCATACGTCTGAGATCGTGTTTCGATCGCGTCCTCAATAAAACGGTAGATGTCCTGCATTACACACCTCTCGCCCACGGAAAATTGAGTGCCGTACGCGCCAGTGTTTCGATCGCCACGCTCATTATTTTCTCGTCAAAATCGAATTTTTCGTTGTGATGTCCGGCGCTCAAATCGGTGCCGAATACCATATAGGACGCAAGCCCGCCGTTTTGTTGAACGCGGGCCATCATCAGCGTTGCGTCTTCGGAGCCCGCCGGCGCTTTGACTTTATCAATTGCGTGTTCAATGCCTGGAACCTGGCTTGCCTGCTCGCGCAGGTAGTTGACCCACGCGGGTGACGGTGCGCTGGAGGTCGCAGCACCCATCAGTCGTAGGTCAGCGTTGACACCATACAGTGCCGCAGCACCTTCAATGACGGATTGCGCGCGTTCAAATACGTACTGATTTATCGCTTCGCTTTCGCCGCGCGTTTCGACTTTTAACAGCGCGCTGGCGGGCACGACGTTACGTCCACTCCCGGCCTGCATCACCCCGACGTTCACGCGGGAAGCGCCTTCGCTGTGCGGCGCGATACTGTGCAGAGCAAGAGAGGCTTGCGCCGCGGCCAGCAGGGCGTTACGTCCGTCTTCTGGTTTACCGCCTGCGTGGGCGGCCACGCCGGTAAAACGCACGTCAAACTTGGTGGTGGCCATAAAGTTATCACTCCCGCAAATGACCGTTCCGGTCGGAACGCCTGTACCGATATGGATCGCGGTGAAGTAGTCAATGCCCTCCAGCGCACCTGCCGCCACCATGGCGCGAGCGCCGCGCGTGCCTTCTTCGGCGGGCTGAAAGATGAGTTTAATCGTGCCGTTGAGCTGTGATGCATTCTGTTTGAGAATGTGCGCCAGCCCGAGACCGATCGTGGTATGACCGTCATGCCCGCAGGCGTGCATCATACCTGGATTACACGAGGCAAAACCGTCGCGGAAAGGACGATGGCTCTCATCGAGGGCTTCACTGAGATCCAGAGCGTCCATATCTACGCGAAACGCAAGTGTTGGCCCTGGCCGTCCGGTATTGAGCGTGGCAATGATTCCCGTAAAGCCGCCTTCAAACGCGCTTAGCCATTTTTCCGGCGCGCCTTGCTGACGCGCGCGCGCAAATTCCCGCGCCAGCGTCTGTTCGTCGGGAAGCCCCATCCGGCTCTCGGCATCGACGACGTCGCGGCCCATCGCCAGCTCAAAACCGAGCGCATCAAGAATTTCTGCCACCTTTGCCGCCGTGCGAAATTCCACCCAGCCGGATTCGGCATACTGATGAAAATCACGGCGCCAGGCGGCCAGTTGCGGCGCTAATGTTTGAAGGGTGTGTGTCACTGAATCCATATCTCTTCCTGTCATTATTAAAATGTGTGAACTGCTTCACGCTGTGATAGTTTTTACTTATCACTAACCTGTTTTTCACCGTTTTAACCGTTCAGGAATTACCCTCGCACATCCATTTCTATTAAAGTAGATGACAGTTTCTTTACTCTGATAAACAACGGTTATCGGTTGGGTTATGACATTTCAGATAAAATTTCACCAAATTCGGGCGTTTGTCGAAGTCGCGCGTCAGGGGAGTATTCGCGGGGCAAGTCGGGTAATGAATCTCTCGCAGCCTGCGCTGACGAAGTCGATAAAAGAGCTGGAAGAGGGCGTGGCGGCGCAACTGTTTGTGCGGCGCAGCAAAGGCGTTGCGCTCACCGAGTGCGGCGAGAGCTTTTATCAACACGCTAATCTGATCCTTGAAGAACTGCGCGCGGCGCAGGACGATATCCGCCAGCGTCAAGGGCTGCAGGGCGGTCAAATTAATATTGGCATGGGGGCCAGTATCGCCCGGACGTTAATGCCGGCGGTGATTACACGCTTTCATGAGCAGCACCCGCTGGTGAAAGTGCGAATTATGGAGGGGCAGCTGGTATCGATGATTAATGAATTACGTCAGGGCGAACTTGATTTTACGATAAATACCTATTACCAGGGTCCCTTCGACCACGAATTTACCTTTGAAAAGCTCTTCGAAAAACCTTTTGCGATATTTTGTCGGGAAGGGCATCCGGCGGTAGGGGCTAAATCCATCAGTCAGCTTCTGCATTATAACTGGACCATGCCGACGCCTCGTGGGAGTTATTATAAGCAGCTGGAAGACGTGTTTAAATATCGCTCACAAATACCGCGTATTGACGTCGTATGCGAAACATTCTCATCCTGTATCAGCCTTGTTGCGCAGAGTGATTTCTTAAGTATTTTACCGCAAGAATTGGGCTGCGATCCGCTCCTGGCGCACCGTCTGGTGATGTTGCCGATCGAAGAACCATTGCCTAAAGCCGCCTATTATTTAATACAAAGACGTGATTCTCGACAAACGCCGCTGACCTCGTCGTTAATAACGCAATTCAGAAGACATGCCCGCGGCATATTAAGCAGCAACGAACATTAAAAAAATAGAGTCTGCCGACATCGGACAGACCCTACAGTACACACAGCAGTTCATCCTATTGCAAACCCCGCTTCATTATTCCATTCTGCAGGTTTATTTAGTTATAACAGGTTTCACTTAAAAATAAAGTGATGACAACTCAAAATTCACATATTTTTAACTTAAATTATTAATTTAATTAACAGTGAAATTGTGGTTAAGGTTGATTTAATCATTCATATTAGCCACGTTAATTCTTTTCATAAGGTTATTACTTATGATTGTGTCGCGACGCCTGCTCATCTGACAGGCTTTGAGCATTGAGGCTCCCGTCCGGCGCGGATATAATACCTCTTCAGATGTAGCCTGAGAATTTCCATGAAGCCTGACGACAAATCACTTTTTCTTGACGCCATGGAAGATGTCCAGCCCCTGAAACGTGCCACGGATGTTAACTGGCAGCCGAATCGTAACGCGCGCGTACGCCAGATTGTCGACACCACTCAGCTTGATAACATTTTGACGCTGGGGTTTCTCGACGTGTTGCCCCTCACTGAACCGTTGGCGTTCCAACGCGACGGTGTGCAGCAGGGCGTGATTGAAAAATTACGTCACGGCAAATATCCCCGCCAGGCCAGTCTGAATGTACTGCGCCAGCCAATTGAACAGTGTCGCCAGATGCTGTTTAGCTTTATTAAGCAGGCGCATCACGATGGTTTGCGCAATCTCATCATCATTCACGGCAAAGGGCGGGAAGATAAGTCACACCCGAATATTGTGCGCAGTTATCTGGCTCGCTGGTTACCGGAGCTTGATGAAGTGCAGGCCTTCTGCGTCGCGCTGCCACATCATGGCGGTGATGGCGCGTGCTATGTCGCGCTGCAAAAATCGGAAGCAGCCAAACGGGAAAACTGGGAGCGACACGCCAAACGGAGTCGTTAAACACGTTTTGCTTTCGATCCGGGACAACACTGCGGGCGATAATTCGCCCGCATTTAAAAAGACAACTGTCAGAATGTTTCCCAGTTTCCGTCTGAGGCCGACGCCGCAGCCGGGCGCAATACCTGCGGTGTTTTGAGATTCATCGGACGCGGCGCACTGTTTTGCGTTTGTGCATTCAAACGGAATGCAGCAACCGCCTGGCGCAACTGCTCGGCCTGATCTTCCAGCGCTGCCGCCGCTGTGGCGGATTCCTGCACCAGCGCGGCGTTCTGCTGCGTCACGCTGTCCATCTGCGAAACGGCCAGACTGACCTGCTCAATACCGCGGCTCTGTTCATCGGATGCCGACGCGATTTCGCCCATGATATCGGTCACGCGCGTCACGGCTGCAACAATCTCTTTCATGGTTTTGCCTGCTTCGCTGACCTGTCCGGAGCCGGTATTCACGCGGCTGACGGAGTTTTCAATCAACGCTTTGATCTCTTTCGCGGCCTGGGCACTGCGGCTTGCCAGCGTGCGGACTTCACCGGCAACGACGGCAAATCCACGGCCTTGTTCACCTGCGCGCGCTGCTTCCACTGCGGCGTTTAGCGCCAGAATATTGGTCTGGAAAGCGATGCTGTCGATAACGCTGGTGATGTGGGCAATTTGCTGCGAACTGTCGGCAATTTCGGTCATGGTATGAATGACGTTATCGACCACGCGTCCACCCCGATCGGCGGTTTCTGAGGCATTTTTTGCCAGCAAGGTGGCCTGACGAGCGTTGTCGGAGTTCTGTTTAACCGTGGCGGTCAGCTCTTCCATGCTTGCGGCTGTCTCTTCCAGAGAAGAGGCCTGCTGCTCCGTACGCGCCGACAAATCGTTACTGCCCGTCGCGATTTCGCCCGCGCCGGTGTAGATCGAGTCGGTGCTACCACGTACCGCGCTGACGGTTGTCACCAGCGATTGCTGCATCTCATGCAGACCCGCAGCCAGTTGACCCATTTCATTACGACTGTCGATAGAAATGGTGTGGGTCAGATCGCCGCTGGCGATCGTGCGAATATGGTTCATCACGCTACGCAGTGGCTTCAGCAGGAGATGCTGTAAACCCATCCAGAACACAATCAGTACGCCGATGACCACCAGGAAAATGGTGCCGAGCGTCCACTGCATGCTGGTAAAGCTGTTCTGATTTTCCAGAGCTGCAGCTTTGAGCAAGGTATTATTTTCTGCACGCCAGCGCGTGTAGACGGCTTCCATGTTGTCCTGGGCCTCTTGTGCATCTAAATCGCCGTACGCCTGATAGTTATCAGCGCTCAGATATTCGATCGACAGTCGCATGACTTCGTGCATCTGGGTGTATGCTTTCTGCATCTCGGCGTTTAATTCCTGGCTCTGCCCGTTCACCGGTGGCATCTCATGCCATGCGCTGTAATAGGCCTCAGCTTTGCCAAGCGACGTGCTGGCGTTACCGAGCAGCTTGTTGATCGCCGCCAGAGAAGCGGGGTCGCGCTGATTTTTAAGGTAACGGATCGCAACGCGAGTGACGGTAACGCGCGTCTTAACCAGCGTATTCACGCTGTCGCTCAGGCTTTCCTGTTGCGCATTGAGATTTCCTGAATTTTGGAAGTTTTGACGATCGTTGCTGACTGCGGAGTAGAACAAGCCCCCCGTGACGACCTGCAGCAGGCAGAACAGCATAAGTGCAAAAATGATCCCAGTAATTACGTGCAGATTTTTCAGCATAAAAAGACGCCCGATTGTTGTGCAGAAGTTGCATCATTACTATCGACGTAGTATCCCTAAACTTTAACTTAACAGTTGCTAAACTAATTTTTGCCTCGCGTAACTTATTGTTCCCGTGAATACTATTCATCAAATTAAATTTTCTTTCAGTTCGCCGAACAGGAATCAAAATATGATCAATATCGAAAAAAGCGGCACGTTTACCTTAGGCACACGTAGCGTGAAAAGAGTGGGTTATGGTGTGATGCAGCTCGCCGGGCCAGGCGTGTTTGGCCCGCCTAAAAACCATGACGCGGCGCTGGAAGTGTTGCGAGAGGCGGTGGCGGCTGGGGTTAATCATATTGATACCAGTGATTTCTATGGCCCACACGTCACCAACCAACTGATACGTGAGGCGTTACATCCGTATCAGGACGACCTGACGATTGTGACCAAAATCGGTGCACGACGTGGAGATGATGCATCATGGCTCCCTGCATTTTCTGCGCAGGAACTGACGCAGGCGGTGCATGATAATTTGCGAAATCTGCAACTGGATGCGCTGGATGTCGTGAATTTACGCATTATGTTTAGCGCTCACGGACCCGCTGAGGGATCCATTGCAGAGCCGTTAACCACGCTTGTCGAATTGCAGCGTCAGGGACTGGTGCGACATATTGGTTTGAGCAATGTAACCGCCGCGCAAGTCGCCGAAGCGCAGAGCATCGCCTCGATAGTTTGCGTGCAAAACCTTTACAACATTGTTAACCGTGGTGACGATGCGCTGATCGATTCTCTGGCGGAGCAGGGCATTGCGTATGTGCCGTTTTTCCCGCTCGGCGGGTTTACGCCCTTGCAGTCGTCCGGGCTCCAGGCCGTAGCGGATGAAGTTAAGGCAACGCCGATGCAGGTGGCTCTGGCATGGCTATTGAAACGCTCGCCTAATATTCTGCTGATTCCCGGCACCTCGTCGGTTGTACATCTGCATGAAAATCTTGCCGCCGCAGAGCTTGTGCTGTCCGATGAGGTGATGGAGACGCTCAATGCTCTCGCCTCTTCTGAAGAGAGTCATACGGCACAGCATTAAGCGAGTAAATGCAAAAAAAGGAGCGCGCGCGGGGAAATAGATGGCCTGTAAGGCAAAGAACATGCTGGAACTTAAAATCTTCTGCATGACTAAGGCGCAGGCCATACGCGCCCTCAGACCTGGTGGGGCAAAATTTTGCGCGGCGTAGCGGCGTTTTCAATTTTGCTTGCCATTGGCGAGACGGGTTAATTACCTGAAACGCCGGAGACGGTCAAAGGCCTCAAGCGCGCTGATCACTACTACCGCTCAAAGAATAAACGCCTTCAAGGGGCCTGATTGTTATGAGAACTCTGATAGGGGGCAGAGGCGCTGAGTCATTCTGCAAGTCGAATACCGCCCCATAATACGAATCGGGGCGGATCGAATGTGTATGCACTGCTACTCATTGCCACACTCTGCCGGGAAGCAAACGTCAACAACAATCAGAAACTGTATATCACGTTCAAGCTGCCTGTGGGGGATGCTTTCCGTTGAACAATCGGGCTGTTGCCTGCATCACCCACCAACTGCGTAAAACCTGTTGCGGCAACCACGCTCCAGTCCTGGTTAAATTTGTGCGTCCAGCCCAAATTCATTGACCAGGCATAAATTCCCGCTCCGACATCATAGGGAGCAAACCCCGATGTGGCAGACTGTGATGAATTCACTCCGTAGTAAGTCTGCATATAGTCACTCGTCCCCCAACTGCTTGTCAGCGTCATTGTTAAGGTATCTTTCGATGCGCTATAAAGTGGGCTAATAATGCCGAAATGCAGGGCTGCGCCATTGTCTCTCTCAGTAAACGGCACCTCAGCCTGTAATTGCAAATGGAGCCAGTCGGTCACCTTATACTCCAGACCCATTATACCAAGAGCCGACCCTTTGATATTGCCCATACCGCGCAGATCGTCACTGCCGTCGTTCAATGAATCGCTGTCAACATCGTGATCCTTACGGCCTGCGCGATAGCTCAGCGCAGTACTGTAATTCAGGTCACCGATGCTATTGCCGTAACCGATACCCTTCGTGGTACTCACGAAGAACCCATTACGCATCGAGTAATCAAGCACAAGCGCCGTCATGACACGGTTTTCATCCGAACCAGAATAGCGTGGCGTAACATTTACGCCTCCTCCCAACGATAAGCCTGTAACTTGCTGGGGTTCTGCGGCAAGTATTGGGGAAACCAGTAATGCCAGCAGCGCGCCCGGCAATATTTGTTTCAGAGTGCGCCCCGAAAGTGAAGGGAGGAACTGATGACGCAGTTCGAAGTGTCTCATTAAAGAAGTCCTTAGGGATTCAACTGATTACGATACAAGCGGTTTAAAACGCCAGAACGCTCAGTTTGAATACACACCCTAAAGTTCTCATGAGCCCAAAATGAAGAAATACTGAAGTACATACCGGGGATGCAAACCTGATAGATTTCCTGATACCGTTTTTTTCTTCAGACTTTCTTCATTCACTGTTGATACCTTAACTATCGTGAAAATTCTCCTAATCGAAGACGACCTGGATCTTGGCAATGGCGTACGTATTGCCCTTGCAGATCAAGGATTAGACGTCATATGGGTTCGCCGCAAAGAGGATGCGCTGCATCAACTTGATGCTTGCGTGCCAGAACTGGTGTTGCTCGACCTGGGACTGCCTGACGGCGATGGCATGAGCGTGATGACATACTTGCGCCAACAGCTGAAGGGGATCCCCGTCATCATTCTGACCGCACGCGGCACTCTACAGGATCGCCTTTGCGGGCTCGATGCCGGCGCTGATGACTATCTTGTCAAACCTTTTGTGCTAGCCGAGTTGTTGGCCAGAGTGAGGGCCCTTGCGCGGCGCAGTTACGGTTTCGAGAATGAGATGATAGAAATTCGCGGGTTATCTCTCCACGTTCCGACTCGTCGCGTAACAGTGAGCGCGCGGAATGTTGAGTTGACGGCGAGTGAATACACGCTGCTTGAGACTTTACTGTTGCGTACCGATCGCGTGATTACCCGAAACTTTCTGGAAGAAAGGATATTCGGGGCAAAAGAGAATATGAGCAATTCTCTGGATGTGCATATGGGTAATTTGCGTCGCAAAATTGGTGACGGCTATGTGCGAACGGTGAGGGGAGTCGGGTATGTGATCGATACCGTCCCCATTCAGAAGGGAACGGGTTAATGCGAAATTTTTGGTTCCACCTGAGAACCCCTTCGCTCGTACGGCGAATTATCATCGCCCAAATGCTCTTGCTTACGCTGCTTTGGTGTTTTTTTCTGACCTACATTTTGTGGGAGGATTTGCGAAGCCCTTCTATGCTAACGGGCAGTAAAACTTACGAAACCATTCAAAAATTGGTTGATCGTTTGGACGATCGTCCGCAGGCACGAACGGAGGTGCTCGAAGCATTCAGCCAGGCGTTGCGGGAAGGTTATGGCGGAGGTGAGGATCCCGCGCTGTCAATCAGCCTAATCGTTCGGGAAAATAAAGAAATAATTTATTCATCTGATGGCGCGCCGACTGGCGTGACAAACGCACGATACGGGAACCTCCAGACTATCGAAAGCGGAGGTCGTTCCTGGACTAGTCGTACTCTAAAATCAGGGAACTCCGACGTGGAGGTAACATTGATTACCCCTGCCGCAGGCTGGAACTTCTTTATCTACCTGAACTCGCGTGGCTACTACATATTGCCGTTACTGGTATGTATTCCTTTTCTTTTGTTTCCCGCGTGGCTGTCAATCCGCATTGCAATGCGGCCCTGGAATAAAGTGGTAAATGAGATTGCCTCACGCACGCCAGAAGATCGGTCTCCCTTAAAATTAGTGCCAAAACATAGGGAGCTTCACCAAATGGTGGACGCGATTAATGTATTCCTTACGAGGTTGCGAGAAAGCACTGAAAGGGAAAGGATTTTCATTGCCGATGCCGCTCACGAGCTGCGTACTCCACTGGCCGCAATGCGCATCAATGTGGAGGCGTTGCAGTCCTATATAAGCAGCGAGAGCCAACAGGAGTTGCTGGCAGGGATCATTCGTAGCAATAGCCGCGCAGCTCGCCTCGTCAATCAGTTACTGCTGCTAATGCACAGCGAGGCGCGCACTGACACTGTCATGGAGCCTGTGCCTCTGACGACGCTCATCCAGGAGCGAATGGCGGAGTTAGCTCCGCTGGCGAGTGAGCGCAGAATTGAACTTGAGTTTTACTCTGATAATGAAATATGGATTACCGGTGTCAGGGAGCGCCTGATGTCACTCATTGATAACGTAATTGAAAATGCCGTGAAGTATAGCCCCGAGGGCGGGCGGGTTGAGGTCGTTGTCCGATCGCTCGAGAAATTCACGCAGCTCCGTGTCTCAGATGCAGGGCCCGGCATTCTGCCTGAGTTGAGGGAACGTGTGTTCGATAGATTTTTTCGCGATCCCAATCAGATACAAACCGGAAGTGGGCTGGGGCTGGCCATAGTCAAAGCGGTTGCGCAGCAACACAACAGCAGCGTATGCCTGAGCACGTCTAAAGACGGCGGTTTGATGGTCACTGTTGATTTCCCTACAGATAGTTCCAACTGACACAACACGACTGTCATCCATACCCATCGGAGGGTATCTACCAGCACAATGGAGTTGAAAGTGAAATACTTGGCCCTGGCTACCTTGTTGTTTTCTATATCACTTAGCGGGTGTGCGATAACTGTCAGCGAATTAAAGAGCAGCCGATCCTCTTATGACGGTAGTTTTACAAGCATGACAGGACCCTCCGACACCTATCGAACCTTAAGGTATATGGCACGGCAGTGCCTGGAATATGAAGCTCTCATGGGAAATCCGGTCATCGTATTAAGCGAGTTTGACGGTGAGCGCAAGGAAGGTGAGATCAATCAAAAGCTCCTGGCGGAGGGGTTGTTGATTAACAACACGCTAATTGAAATTGAAAGCCAGGATGATGACAAAGCGAAGGTCAGCCTATACACAACCAAGAACATCTTGAGTACGGGTATCAGGTCGCCAAATATAAGTGATATTAAGCGCTGGGTTGACGGTGAAAGAACGTGCTAGCACGGCACGCTTGCCGACAGTGGAAAGGATCTAAGGATACTCGAGCGGGTCACACGTCCGACTGAGCTCTATATCAATGGCGAGCTGGTGAGCCAATGGGATGAGTGAGCTTAAACCTTTTGCCGGGAAGCTGGCCGAGCTGGTTGGGGCGCAGTCACCGGCGGGACGACGTAAGCTTGCCGCAGAGATTGCGAAAGAGCTGCGTAAATCGCAACAGCAACGGATTAAACTGCAAAAAGCGCCTGATGGTACACCGTATCAGGCGCGAAAACGTCAGCCGCTTAGGTCAAAGTCGGGGCGAATCAAGCGCGCGATGTTTCAGAAATGCGCTCAAGTCGCTACATGAAAGTCAGCGGTCGTAATGATGCTGCTGTGGTGGAATTTACCGGCAAGGTACAGCGAATTGCGTGGGTGCATCAGTTCGGACTTAGGGACCGACTAAGTCCGCATAGTCATTATGTGCAATACACAAAAAGGCAATTACTCGGGTTTGCGAAGGTAGATAAAAAAATTATCAATGATCTTTTATTAAAACATGTCAGTTAAAGTTGTTGTATCCAATATCATTGGTTTAATTGGCTTAGGGGGCGAGTACTAACGAGGCAGTCGTTTTAGTTGCTGGTTAAGTTGTTTCATTGTTTATATAGGCCCTGATGTGATGTTAGGGCCGTAAGGTTGATAGGTCGCTAGCTAAGGTTTGCCGTTTCTTATTGAGCTTATCAAAGTCGCTATCTGATCAATTCCATCGAATGTTGATGGGATTTTGTTATCAGTTAGCATTATATTTGAAAATATAATTTCCTCAAATTTAGCTAAGGTAGTCTCACTGTTGTCCTTTATTTCTTTTGCATATTCAGCGTAACTCTGTATAAAGCAGCATAAGCTTTTTCTTAGTTCTATTTGGATTACCTGCGCCTTTACTGAGTTGAAATTACCAAGTGCAATTTTGAAATAATAAATTAAAATGAGTGTAATTGATGCGAGTGGTATTATTTTTGCGAAATCCTTGAGCTCAGTAAAGCTAATCTTGTTAATGTGAAGCCACTCCCACGCAAGAGGCATTGGTATTAGCGCACCAAAAATAAAAAGAATATTTCTCGCCCATTTTAATTCATTTTTCTTTATTTCACCAAGTCTGAAAAAACCATCAAAAAGTGAAGCGAAGTTAAAATCTGACTCTTGTTTTCGTAATGCATCGTTTAGTTTTTGAATTCTTATCTCTTTTTCCGATATTTCCCTATCCCAATCCTCCTCGATTTTCTTTGATTTATTGACTATATCAACAAAGTCTCTATACGTATTTATATCTTGCGTAAATATAAATCTTTTAACTATCCTTATTGGGATTTCTCGGGTGGCAAATAAAATTCTTCTTTTTGAGCCCTCATCAAATCCATCTATTTTATATATGCAGAATAATTTAAAGTTATTTGTTACTGTGACCCACTCATCATCAAGCATATCTGATTCAATGGCAAACATATAGCAGGTGGCGAAGACCTTGTTTAAAAACACAGGTACTATACTCGCCACCTCAATCATTGATAATAATTCGTTTTGATATTTATCAATGCTATACTGGCATTTTTCATCCCATTGAGTTGGGTATTTTTCAAAACTTTCAAAAATTTCTATTAAAAGGTCATTTCGTTCTTTCCCAAAATCGTTCTCTGGCTCTCTTTCAGATATTTCTTTGCGATAGGTTTGAATGTAGTTAGAAACTTCAGGAGAAGAAAAAAAGCGTAAGCTCATAGATTTGTTTGACCCCGAGTAGTTAGTTGTTGTGGGAGCGATTGTACAAGTTGAAAAAATTCATGATGCGAAATATTAGTTGCATTATGAAGTAATGAAAACACAACTCAATGAAATTTTGCGACTTTTGCGCAACCTCATCCGCACCGGCATCGTGACCGACGTCGACCCCGTCGAAGGGCTTTGTCGTGTCCAGACCGGCGGAATGCAAACCACGTGGCTTAACTAGCTGACCTCCCGCGCCGGTCGTTCGCAGGTGTGGTGGGCTCCGTCCTTTGGCGAGCAGGTGCTGAACCTTGCTATCGGCGGCGAGCTCGACAACGCTTTGTGATGCCCGGCATTTTCTCTGATGACCATCCCGCACCTTCTGCCTCACCCGATGCCTTTCACGTTGCCTTTCCTGATGGGGCGGTCATTGAGTACGAGCCTGACAGCGGGGCGCTCACCGTGTCAGGGATTAAAACCGCTGACGTCACCGCGTCGGAATCTATTGCCGCCACCGTGCCACTTGTGCTGGTGAAAGCCGAAACCCGCATCACGCTCGATACCCCCGAGGTGGTGTGTACCAACAAGCTCATTACCGGCACGCTCGAAGTACAGAAGGGCGGGAAAATGTATGGCGATATCACGCACAGCGGCGGGAAGCTGACCTCTAACGGCGTGCAGGTGGATGACCACGGCCACGGCGGCGTCAAGCGCGGCGACGACAGAACGGTGGGGACAAAATGACAGTGCGTTATTTAGGTATGAACAGCCATACCGGGCTCAGTATTTCTGAGCCCGACCATATCAGGCAGAGCGTGCGCGACATTCTGGTCACGCCGGTTGGCTCGCTGGTGATGCGCCGTGAATACGGCTCGCTGCTGTCGGCGCTGATTGCCCAGGCGTTCGCTGGCGTGACGGCGAAATGGCTGCACACCAAAGACCCGAAACCGCAAAAGCAAAAGGTGAAGCTGAAACGTAAGCCGAAAGAAAAACACCTGCGCGCGCTGCAGCATCCGAAAGCGGCCAAAACCACCACCAAGGCCAAAGCCAAAAAAGAGCAGGAGGCGCGCGAAGATGAGTATATGGCCGTTGAGGCTGACAATGTGCTGGAGCTGACAACCATCTACGCGACAAAGGCGCAGGCGATGGGCACGGCTCAGGCGAAGTGGGACAAAATACAGCGCGGCGTGGCGGAGTTTTCAATCTCGCTGGCTATTGGCCGCGCAGATTTATTTCCTGAAACGCCGGTAGCGGTGAAAGGCTTTAAGCGCGTGATAGACGAGCAGGCGTGGATAATCAGCCGGGTGGTGCACAGTCTCAACGGGAACGGCTACACGACGGGCTTAGAGCTTGAGGTGAAGGTTTCAGGTATGGAGTATGTGAGTGAAGAGAATGAATGGTAGGGTGAGTGTATGTATTTGTTTTGTATTAATAAAATTGGTAAGGTTAACGCATCGGAATCGTTAAGAGGTGCTTACCATGTTTCACTGTCCAAAATGCCATCACGCCGCTCATGCCCGTACAAGTCGATATTTCTCTGATACTACAAAGGAGCGGTATCACCAATGCCAGAATATCAACTGCAGCTGCACCTTTGTCACGACCGAAACCCTTTCACGTTTTATCGTTTCACCGGGTGATGTAGTTTCAGTCCCACCTCACTCGACAATATCGGGGCAGCAGAATATGAACTGGATGTGAATCCTAGGCAACTTTAAATTTGATGAATTGATAATTAGGTGTGATTGTCAAGTTGAAATGGCGTCAACGATTAAACTAAGGTCTTTATCATGTTGCAAGTCGACACAACATTAATTTTTAAAAGAATCACCGCTTTGAACGCGCGAGTCTGGGCAGTAACATATCTTTCAATTGTTTTATTATTTGCAGTCTTGTATTACGTGTTTTGGATGTGCAGGCCAGATAGTTTTATTATTAATTCAGAGTTGAATGTGCATCCATTTTACGATATGAATGTGATGCTTTGGAGTGATGAGAACTACGATTACCAAATGGGTGATGGCATAAATCTCAATACTCTTAAGAAAGAAAATGATGAGTATATTTTAAAATTATCCAAAGACAGGGTAGAGTTAGGCAAGATTGATTCTGAGTTAGTTAATCTTGACAAGAGGTTTGATACTATCTATGAAAAGAAAGATGCTGAATTTTTGGAAAACACAAAGAAATATGAACAAGAGATGTTGTCAAGTTTTATAAAGCGTGAGAAAGACTTAGAAGCTAGTGCGGCTAGTTTCGAAAAAGACTCTCCTGTCATAGTTAAGACCAATGATGACGTTTTGAAAATTCAACGCATTGGTGATGAACGAGTCAAATTAGCAGAAGCTAGGCTGGAAACAGCACGTCAATCTTTTAAAAATTCTGATTATATCCTTAAGAATCTGATGAAATTTACTTCTAAAGAGACACGTGATGATTTAATTAAATTAAATGAACTAAGGACGAGTTTCAATGAAAAAGGATTTAAATTAGTTAAAGAAATGGGCAATGACCGTTCCGCAGCAATTGAAAATGTCGGCCGATATTACAAGCAGTACATAGCAAGGCTCAATTTTATTGATTTCATTTATTTCAGTATCGGAATATCTACAACTACAACTTTTGGGGATATTGTTGCTAGTGATAGAATGGTCAGGGCTTTTGTAAGTTTGCAACTTCTTTTGTGCATATTTATAGTTGGCGGCTTTTTAAGTTCCGTGATTAATAAAAATTAAATGAATCTTTTTTTCACAATCCTGTCGTTAGACTACTCGGAGTGCTAAGCAGGTTTGGACGGATTATAGAATTCTAAGTATGCATCAACGCATCAAAATATTTACGTATGATGAGATGCCCCGCAAAGCGGGGCATCTCGTATCGATGTGTTCAATATGTGGACATGACCTGAAATAAATCCTTTTATTTCATTATGTTGAAGCGTTTCAAAAAGCTCCTGCGGGAGCCTTTGTTACTGACGCGTCAAATAACCTTGACCCGTTGGGCTGTGCCATTCGCCGTTGCCATCTGGTTTGAGAGCGATGCTGCGCGTTCTGAATACGAGGTATAATTCGCCCTTATCGGTGATGAACGGCACGTTAGCGGTTTCAATCGGTTTACCATCAAACAAATAACCTTTTTCGCGTACCACCAGTTTCATTAAGCGCTGCCCGCTAGCGTCGAACATTTGCCACGTCCCAATGTAGGGCGTCACATCCACCTGGCTCTGCGGGTGTGCGGCCTGGTTCTGGGCTTTGGTTTTATGGATGTCACAGGAGCCATCGGCTTCGGTTAACTGGGTACAACCTGAGCGTTCCAGTTTTGCGCGGTATTTGGCGTCAATGGCATGTGCTGGAGCGGCGATAATGGCTGCCGCACTCATGAGTGCGATGAGTCTTTTTTTCATGTGTAGCCTCTTTTATTTTGCTCGTTGCGATCGCGACGAAGATTGTTTTGCGGGTTTACGCACATGCTTTTGCATGGCCTAAACCTTCTTTAATGAAGGATGCAGCGGAAAGGTAAGTCAGCATTACCACTCGTAAGCGGCACCCATGCCGGCCACGAAATCATTTTCCGTGGTTGCAGAGACGGTTAATTTGGTGACGACCTGCTGCCCAATACGGGCCGATGCACCGACGGCCAGACCTTGTTCGCTGTCATACGTCCCGGCACCCGCGCCCATCGAGAACGTTGCGCCCTGAGAAACCTGCGGAATATTCGCCATTGCGGCGACACCTGCGATGCCTGCGGAAGCATGTTTACGGTTGCTATCGACAGTATTTTTCAGCTCGTTGAATTTGCTACCGTAACCGCGGTCAGCTTCCAGATCCTGAATTCGGCTTTCATGGTTTTGCAGTTTTGTGGTGTTAGCCGCAACACGCTTGTTTGTTGCGTCCAGTGCTTTACGGTTTTTTTCAGTATTCGCATAAGCTGCATCAGCACGTGATTGAGCATATGTGCCAGTGTCTTCAGCGTGCGCGATCCCAGCCTGAAGCCCCTGAAAGTCCGTTTGTTCCTGGGTGGCGTTTTTCTGGATAGCGGTTCTGTTGCTCGTGATTTGTTGCTCATCTGCGTGCAAATCAATCGCGTTGGCTTTACCTGCCATTTCATTATCCTGGCGCGTCTGGTCAGCAGAATAAAAGGTCTGATCCACTTTGGTCGCCAGCGCGGCCGTGTTGGTTTTGATATCTGTCGAGTTCTGGACGATCGCGGTTTTGTTGGATGTCATTGATGCATTTTGCAGATCGTTGGTCTGTGTCAGATTGGCCAGTTTGGCCTCTGTGTTCTGTTTATTCTGGTCGTAGTCGGTCCTATCCACTTTGGTATTCAGCGCAGTGGTCTGTGCGACGATCGCAGTATGATTGGTCTGAATATCCTGGTGGTTAATACTCACGACAGTGCCGACGTCAGAAATGTGTTGATCAACTGCTGCACGATCGCGGGTGTAGTCGAGAATATCGACCTTGCGGGTAAGTGCTTTGTCCTGACGAGCTTGACCCTGCTGGTAAGCGGTCTGATCCACTTTGGTCGCCATGTCAGCCTGATTTGTCTCCACGTTAGAGACAATAGCGTTGAGATCGTAGAGATAATTTTGCGTAAAGCCCATGCGAAAATGGGAGTCATCCGTTCCATCATAAAAATTGAACGTCCCCGTCACACCCTGAGGGCTTTGGATTGATGGCACAAAACTTCCCGCTGGCTCTGGATTCATCATCGGCATAAAGGGCGTTGCGAGGGCGGAGGTCCCGGCTAAGGTTGCAAGAATGACCCCAGAAAGTATCGTTTTTTTCATATGAAAACCTGTATCATTAACGTGTAAAGGTGTTAACCCGGTTCGTTTGGTCGCGGATGGGTTAACGTTTTTATTCAGCCGCTGGCTCTGTCTGGCGGCTTTTTTTATGAAGCGCTAAGGCTTCTGCAATAATTTCCTGCTTGCTTTGCCGCGTCTCAAAAGCGGTCTCTCTCACGTATTCGACGAGGCTGGATTCAATCCTCGCGCTTAACATTTTCAGGTCTGCATCTTTTGCAGTTCCCCGCGGGAATCTTTTGTCCGGATAATCACGAGATGGCATAAAATCATTCTCCAAAAGATGTCTTGTTAATTCGTGCTGTGAAATATGCGAGTGCAAAGAAAACAAGTCAACGTTGGCAAAAACGTGGTGAATTTGTATCTAATTAGTTAAAAAATTGCACTTTTCTGGGGCGATACTTCGTGTGAAAGGAGAAGGGGTTGAATACGGAAAAGCACAAAAAATGAGCAACAATAATCACTTTGTTTTGCATAGCGTGTAACCGATTTCACAGCCGTTTTGAACCGACGTTTCACTCTCCTCTGCGAATCTTTCGTCTCTACAATGAATTACGATTTTTAAAACAGTACGGAAATAAGTGTGAAACAAAATAAGTTATGCAAAAAATTGATTGTTTATGCACCTTATTGCAAATTCAACGCGTAGTTGAGTCGCGACCGTCCTGTTCATTTTGTGTTTTATCCGTAACATTTATGCAAAAAGGAGTGATGAAACTAACGCTAAAATAATCATGAAATGTTCATTTAGTTTGATTTTTGTCAGTTTTTAAGTGACTGTTGAATGGGTTTGTAGTGTTTTTAATGTATGCATTTTATGTTTTTGAAAGTGTTTATAAGTGACTTGTTAGTATGTGTTTAGTGATTGGTTTTTATCATTTATAGCCATGAAACAAGCCAGAGTTCAAGCTGATTGTCTGTTGTAGATGTCGTGGTGAGGAAACCTTAGTGCAGGTCTTGCCGGGGCGGCAGAAGGAATAGTGGGGTGAGGGCACTAATCACACTGATGAAGTGTTCTGCTACGCGAAGAGAGTGAGTGGAAAGTGGCAGTGCTTATAAATTCCAGAGTATGTTAATAGTTTTTCTTTTTGGAGTAAAAGCCACTATGGTAGATATGCCTTATTTATTTCATAAGTGAATAAATTCGTTTACGAGTAGTGATGCTAAAGTGTAAGCGGTCATTATCCATGTAGTTTCTTGTGTTATCATTACCCGGTTGCAGCTTGCGGGAAGTGAATTACATGCATCACATTTTCTTAGAATTTACCGATCTTGAACCTGGCGTGAAGTCAGTAGAAGACCTGAAGTATGTTATCCGTGATGAAAAACAGACGGCCTTCGTCATGAGCGCCGTTGTCGCGCGCTTTATCAAAGATGCGCTAATCATGAACCAGACGATTACCAGCCTCAAAAACTGTCGTTTCGCCTTTGATGGCGGCGCTGAGTTTGTTGAGTTTGACAGTAAAGGAAAGTCTAAAACCTACACCGAACAGCCAGACTGGTTTATCACGCCGGGAGCGTTCGCACGATCGCAGTGGTTGGTTAATCATGAACTCCACGACCTGGCCACACCGCAATTTATCTCCACCTTTATAGAGATGTTCCCGGATGTGAAAAAGCGTCGCGAGCATTGTAATATCTTGTTTAACCTGCAGCTGATTGACGTTAATTCGCGGAGTAAAACGCTTTTAACGACCGGCAAACAGGGCAATAAAACCCGCAATAGCACTAAGCCGAAGATCGTGGATCTGGGATCGTACGAGCTGTTCAGCCAGTTTTTTGCACGTCTTAAAAATGCCGTTGAAGCCGATATCTTCCCGACCGTGCAGGTTTTAACCGGCATTGATGATGTTGCTAAAGTGCCTGCCACGCTTAAGAACGCTGCCCGCACCTGGTTTAAAGCCATCTCGTCTGAACTGCCGCCCAATAGTAAAAGAGTCGGGGCAGGGAATTCGGCACTTTTCTGTGCGCCTGTTCGCCAGCGGGTCCAGCAAATTGAATCCTACGGTATTGAGCGCTATTACCAGTTTCTGTCGAAAGCGATCGCGGAGGCCGGTGAACAATTTATCACTGACTTTAACGTGAAATTCCCCGCCTGATTCAGCAACGGTACGCAGCCAGAAAGCTGCGTACCGTTGCTGTAATATCAGGATTGATTATGCTCGCGCCAGACGACGTCCAACGGTTTACTCCACGCTGTTCATGAAAATAAAGGTCGCTTTCTTGCGCTCGTACCGATTTATCTGAGGGACAAGGCGTCGGAAGTGTTCACTCGCACAATGTGCATCCAGCGCCGCGCGGTCAGGCCACTCTTCAATGAAAATGAAATGCCCGGCATCGTTCTCATCCACATACAAGTCATATGCGATGCACAGCGGTTCTCGCCTTGTCGCCTCGACCAGTTCGCGATAAAGCGGAAGGACGATCTCAACGGCCTCCGGCTGCATAAAATCTTCGGCAATCACTTTTAGCATGTTATTTCCTTAACAGCCCCGGCAAATTGAGCGGGACGTTGCTCATTTAAAATCAGTGTGACTTCAACGAATTGATTCTATCGAATCGCCATCGGCACGATCTGTTCGGTAAAATCACATAACTGTATTTATATACAGTTATTGGCGGGTAAGCAATGATGAGTCATCTTTTGGCGCGCCCTCAACACCATTATGAAGAGACCTCTCTCTTCCACGCGGTTGTGGAGGCGACGGTGCAGCGCGCACGACCTGTATGACTCACGGCGATGGCCGCTATTCTGGCGTTTATCCCGCTGACGCACTCGGTGTTTTGGGGAGCGCTGGCTTAGACCCTGATTGGCCGGACGTTTGGCGGCACTATCATTACGCTGGTGTTCCTGCCTGCGATGCACGCGATCTGGTTCAACATTCGCCCCAAGCAACCAACGCCTGAAGACGTGAAATCCACGGCATAGCAGTAACGTCAGAGCGGGCGTGATGGCCCAGGAGGGAATTCACGCCCTTTAAGATCGGTTTGTTAGGTCATTCCAGACTGGATTATTTCGCTGAGCAGGAGGCCTATCACCAACCTCCGCTCCAGGCACAATGCTCCCTCCTTACCGAAAAATCGCCAGCTCGCACACCCGCTATACATAAACGCCCCGCATTTTAAGATACCACTCAAAACAGTAATGATAATTATTTACATTGATGTGGTATGTTGAATGCGCTTATCGCAGGAGATATTTCTCAGGGCGGAAGATAAGAGTTAGCGCGTGGAAATATCCTGTGGCTGCGTTGAGATGCAGAATCAATACAATTTATGGAGATAAGATGAGAAGAATTTCAGTCCGTTCAGTGCTGTTGGCCTCCACCATTGTGATGTCAACCGCCACAACGGCATACGCCGATAGCCAATGGGAAGCCGCTACCACGACGTTCCCTGGCAGTATCCGTGCCGGGTCACGGGACATTCCTGTTAAGCCTGGCGATAAAACGGTTATAACCATTAAGAGCCTGCAGACGGGCGCCACCGTCACTATGCTGAATGGTGCTGAAGTCCTGACACCAAAACCACTGACCGCCGACGAGAAGGGAAACCTCACTATTCCGTTAACCGTTCCGGCCGATGCCGCTACAGGCCTTCATCCCCTCACCGTTATTACGCAAAATCCCGCGAGCGTTTCGCAGGTCATGTTGAAATTGTCCCAAATTATTCCCCCGAAAAATACGGAGGCTTTCAGGCTACAAACCCTTCCCGTCGGTGAGCGGGCTTACCAGTCGGCAGTTTCGGCGGACGGGAAGCTGTTCGTGACCTCTGCACGCGGCCCGAAGGATGGTAGCCGTCTGATGAGACTCAACGCCGGAACGCTGGCTGTCGAAGCGGAGGCTACGCTGCCTAAAGACAATAAGGGTGAGCAGATTGGCGTCTTCGGCATCGGTGTTGATAATGTCCATCATCAAGTCTGGACGACCAACACGCTTGCTGAAACAGTGACTGTTTATGATGCAAAAAACCTTTCCGTTGTAAAAGTTTTCCCGGAGGGGTCGGTCGTACATCCACGCGATGTGATTATTGATGAAGCCCACAATCGGGCTTATGTCAGCGCAGCGCTGACCGGTTTTATCGAGGTGTATGATACCAAAACGCTGGAACATATCGGTCAGATGGAATTCGTGACGAACCGTGGCCGCGACCCGTTTTACAGCACAGATCTTGCCCTGGATAGCGCCGGTGGAAAACTCTACGGCGTCAGCCGCGATACGCCTTGGGTGGGCTGGATTGATCTCAAAACGGGCAAGAGTACAACGGTGAAAATACCTCAGGCGCAAGGCGCAACCGACATCGCACGCGATCCGAAGACCGGCCGTCTTTACGTCGTTTCCCAGGAGACAAACAATGTTGTGGTTCTTGATGCGGACGGCAAGGTTCTCGCGGATACTTACATTGGTGCCGGGGGCGTATCTGTCGTTTGGGATCCTGTGACGTCGCAAGTTTTCGCCGCCACACGTGCAGGCGGAACTGTTGCTGTTCTGAACAAGGACGGTAAACTGGTCGCGAATATCCCGATGGATGATACGCCAAACCACCTGACCGCTACGCCTGATGGTGCCGTTTATCTCGTGTCTATGTATGGAACTACCGGGGATAAAACGCAAACAGGTTCAGTGACGAAAATCACCCCGAAAAAATAACGGCTTTAGTCCGCTACGTTATTCGCGGGCAGGTCTGCCCGGCATTCTTAACCCCCAGCCGCCTATGGGATGGGGGTATTTTCTCGGCATATCTGACCGGTATTCACATCCTCCTACTCGAAACAGCCTGACGTCCATAGCGATCAATCAACACCCATTTTCAATAAATACGCCGCGTTGCTAGGTCTGTTGCACGATGCCGCCCGTACGCCAGTTTCCAGGCGCTGCTGTGAGCGAAGAGCGGAAGTTCAAAATGGTTCTCTCAGTTGGTAGAGGAATTGCGAACATTGCCGTGTTTTAATCGGCGGGGAATAGGGCACCATTTCCCAGTGAATATCGTCAAGCAGCGAGAATTGCAGAATGCTGACGAAGATGATGTTGGAAAAGTTCTGCATAATCTGATGATACAGCGGCTTTCACGCTTTCCCTTTTTTCCAGTGCAGCTTTCCATAAGGAAGTACGCGGAAGTCCATCAAAAATCGCCTCAGAGACTGATGCATCGATAATGGAGAAGTAACGGAAAATAGGGGCGTAGACCGCATCAACCATACTGAATTCGGCACCAGAGAAATAAGGTCCCACACTCAATTCAGCTTCGATACGTTCAAGCTGCACACGGAACAACGCGCGTTTGCTGTCGGCAATGGCCTGATCGGCCGCATTTAAAAATTGCCATGCATTTCCTAGCATTGAGGTAGAAAACGCGATCCATGCGCGCTGTCTGGCTCTTACTAATGCATCGTCAGCATACATCGAATCACCGTCTTGCGTTTCATTCAGGTACTCGCAGATCACCATGCTCTCGAAAATAAGCGCATCTTCGCCATTCGCCTGATGCACTTTAAGCAGCGGCACCTTGCCAGTGGGTGACAGAGCAAGAAACCAGTCCGGTTTCGCCGATAAGTCTACATTTACGCGTTCAAATGGCACATTTTTCTCAAGCAGAACTATCGCTGAGCGCTGCACAAAGGGACATAGTGGGTGGCTAATCAGCGTCAGACCATGGGTAGACATCTCAAACTCCAGATAAAATGATAGCCCGCCGCTATAAAAAGGTGGCGGGCTTGATGAAGGGTAAATCTTATTTTGGTGGCTTAGATTGAAACGCCGCCGTCGATGATGATTTCTGAACCCACGGTCCAGGCAGATGCATCAGATGCAAAGTAAAGTACGGCTTGTGCAACTTCCTGAGGCTTACCAAAACGACCTGCTGGAATGGTTGCAACGATATTTTTCATCACTTGATCGTGATATTCCACTGGGATCCCCGCCTTATCGTAAAGCGGTGTATCAACAGGGCCAGGACTTACTGCGTTGATACGGATCCCACGAGAAAGTAACTCGTTAGAAAGTGTTTTCGACATGTTCAGTAACGCTGCTTTGGTTGAGCCATAAACTGAAGAGTTCACGGGTCCCGTGTGAGCATTTATAGAGGTATTAAAGACCACTGATGCAGAGCTTGCGAACACTGGCAGAAGCGCCTGCATGAGGAAGTAAGGACCTTTAACGTTGATATCATAAATGCGATCGAACTGCTCTTCTGTCCATGCCTCAATTGGCATATACAGTGATATACCCGCATTCAGGAAAGCGATATCCAGTTGTCCAAAGTGTTCCTGAACTGTCTGAGCCAGAGCTTTTTGTGCGCTCACATCAGCGGAATCAGCACGCACGACTAACACATCATTACCCAGTTCTACTTTAGCTTTTGCGACAGAATCAGGGTTAACACCCGTAACAATTACGCGTGCACCTTCCGCAACAAACAGCTTCGCCGTTTCAAGACCAATACCACTTGTACCTCCCGTGATCAGTGCGCGTTTACCTTGTAATCTAGCCATATAAAAATCTCCTGTTAGTTTTAACAACTGATCGGCGAATGGCCGATTTGAAAGCCACTGTATGCTCATGCCCGGATAGTGATAAGATTGTATTTTTAAATATCTTTCATGCATTAAAAGCATAAATGGGTCTTAGGATGGATAGATTACTTTTGATGACATGCTTTGTCCGTACCGCTGAAACTGGCAGCTTTTCGGCTGCCGGCAGGGGTTTGGGCTTAGGGCAACCGAACGTGAGCCGTCATGTTGCAGCCCTCGAAGAGCATTTGCAGACTCGGTTACTTCACAGAACAACCCGCAAGCTTTCACTGACGCCTGAAGGAGAACGTTATTATCTGGAAGCAAGACGTATTCTTGAAGCCGTCGAAGAGTCCGAGTCTTCTTTCAGGGAAAATGTAACACCCACAGGGCTATTACGCGTTGCTTGCCCCACAGCATTGGCACACACATTCTTAGTCCCGCACATCCCCGATTTTTTAGAACGCTACCCTGAGCTAACACTCGATCTTCAGATTAATGACCGCTATATCAATCTTATTGATGAAGGGGCTGAGCTGGCAATCCGCATTGGACACCTGGAGGACAGTGCTATGCGTGCCCGCAGACTTGGCATGTATGAGCGAGTTTGTGTTGCCAGTAACAAGTACTTAGCTAAACACGGAACCCCTAATACACCAGAGGATTTGAAAAAACATGATTGTTTGATCTATACCTTGCTAACAACGGGCGCGACCTGGAGATTTCAGGATATCAATGTTCCTGTTTCTGGTCGGCTCAGGGTCAATTCACCCGAAGCAGTACAGAAATTTGTCAATGCAGGGATTGGGATCGCGCAAGGCCCAGAATGGCTGTTCGAAGAGGGGCTGGAAAATGGCAACTTACAATTATTACTGACTGACTACACGGCATCACCTGTTCCCATTCAAGCCGTTTATGTTGCTAATCGCCTTTTACCAAAACGGGCGATTGTATTCATGGATTTTGTTGCTGATATTTTTGAAAAAAATCCCGGCTTCAAAGTTTACAACGCAATGAAATGAGCCTGAAATAACGAACCGACATGCTTCCCAATAATTAATACAGCGAATAGGATATAGCCATGATCACAATAGAGAAATCAGATCCATTTTCTTCAGATTCCCATCGCTTAATCGAAATGCTGTCAGCGGAGCTTGCCGCTATTACGGGTGATAACGGCAAAAGCAATTTCAACGTTGATGCAATGAATAATGACAACGCATTGTGGGTATTGGCAAAAAATACGCATGGCGAAGTAATAGGATGTGGTGCTATAAGGCCATTAACGCAAAATATAGCTGAGCTAAAAAGGATGTTTTCAGACCGTAGCGTGCCAGGCATTGGCAAAGCATTACTCGCTTATCTGGAAACATCAGCAATAGAGATGGGATATAACGAACTTAGGCTGGAAACACGACATATCAATATTCGAGCCGTCAATTTTTACGAACAAAATGGGTATGTCCGTATTGAGAATTATGGCCCATACATAGGTCGGACAGAGGCCGTCTGTTTATCAAAAGCATTGCGCTAATTGTTGTATCCATCGGTTGGACTCACAGCACGGAGCAGACAGAAGCAAGACAGCCAGGTCCGGTGTGAGCGAAGAGCGTAAGTTGGCAAAACAATACTACCATCACGGTATACTGCTCGGCAGGGAGCAGGGCAATCGCCAAACTAATATTTATCGTTTAGCTGCCTTTGATATATCAGCAAGTCCAGTTCGGGTGCCTCCTGGGATACCCGGGTCAACATTGCATGGACCTGCCCTCTGTGATGGGTTTGATGATTAAACCAGTGAGCCAGAGCAGACCAGATGACCTGCTGCTTAAGTTCTGGTGTCGAAGCCCGCCGGTAGGAGACTATGCCAGCTAAATCGGTTTCTGATAATCCCATGATAAAATCTACGATCTTTTTATCTTCTTCTCTTCGCGCCCTTTCCAGACCGGGAAAATCATTGTCGAACAGTATCTGGTCCAGTCGATGCCCTGTTTCAGGTAATGCGTTTAAACGATGTCTCCATATCCTGTCCGTCACTAGCAGGTGATTCAACGTCGCCTCGATAGACCCAAAAAAAGCGCCGCAGTTTTTACGGTAAGCATCTTCTCCAATCTTTCCAACGCTGGAATATAACCGTTCATTCGCCCAAGCGTTGTAGCCGGCTAGAATGTTGAAATGCATGTTGAGTGAACTCATAATTTCATCCATTTAAATGAACAACTGTTTTAATTATAGTTGCGCATTTAGCCACGCAATAAAGATACGTTGACCCGTTCCCTTTTAGTCAACGCTGTGCGGACTCAGTAATGTCCGTTCCTGGCACGAGGACGACCGAAGAGTGGGTGTGCAGGTCTATTCTGAGCGAGGGGCGGACATTCTTGTACAAAGCATGGCGTCGGATTACAGTGAGATCATTAATTGATAAGTGAGTCGAATCAGAACAGTAGCCAATGAAACAAAAACTTCGCAAACGTAACCAAGACTGGATATCAAGGCAATTGCAACGTGCGCAAAAAGAGGAAATGCCGTTAAGTTTCTTTATTAACTTTCCCTCAATACGAGTAACTGCTTGTAATGGTGAGCGCCTTAAACGGCGTGGCCGTCTCAAGCCGGACTGGAGTCGCGCATTGTTTCATCAGGGTTGGGGAGAAGTGCCGATTGTTGGGCCAAAAGGTACAGTTTACTGGTTTGAGGGATTTGATAAGGAACAGTTGCCTGTTGAATGGGCACCGCTGTGGGAAGATACCTGAAAGTATTGGTTTTGATTTGATCTCCCAGTGCAACACACAATCAACTCTTATAGTCTGTTATGAGCGAGGAGCGGATGTTCGCATTGGCCCTTTTCCGGACGAATAGTAAACAAGATGGCTGACACCGGCTGCATGTGAAGTGTATTAAGTCGAATGATTTTGAAGGGAATTTATTTTTCGACAGGTACAAATATGCCCGCTCAATGCGGGCATTAGTCAAGGCGATATTTGTGGCTTGATAAATACCACCTGGGGCATGTTTATTTAGGAGTAATCACTCTTATGTCTGCGAGTTTGTCATCCCAAAAAGTGAATTCGATTCCTTGATGGACATAAGTGATAGTGTGTTCATGAGCGCCAGGAACTGAACCGAACTCCGAGATTATACTATCTCCTTCACGAGTAGGTGGTCCATAAGCCTTAAGAACGTCTTTTATTGAACTCTCTTTTCCTATACCTTTGTCGGTTATACCGTCAAAAGTCACATATCTAGGTAGCTTGTAGTAGAGGAAGATCGTTCTTATTCTTCCATCCTCTCCATATGAAGCATCTAATCCCTTAGCGGGAAGGAATAAGTAACCATCCTTTGCTACAAATTCTCTGGAAAATTGGGTTTTGGCGTGCTGAATGGAATCATTTAAAGATAAATTTTTTATACCGATACCAGGGGTAATCAGAAATTCATGATCAGTTTTCGAATGGGATTTAGGCAATCCGCATCCTACTAAATTTAAGCAAAGAACACTAACTAACAAGGCCCTAACCATATCTAATCCCTTATTATATTTTCCAATGTTGATTTTTGTGATTCGTACCATATAAGTTACAAAAATTCAAATCTGGTTATTAAATGCGCAGGTTAGTCTCAATCTCAACGCCTATTAGATTGCAGTTACCATTTGTAATTATCCCATCCAGGTGGGCCATGTGCTTTTAGATATCTGACCTAACAAGCCATAGCGTTCACTACATCTGGCACTAAACGGTCCAAAGGACATCAGGCGACTTTGAGCAAATAACGGAAGTTATCCTCACTTAGGCATAATCAGTCTGTCGGAAGATCTCTAAAAGTGAATGGTCCTGTTTGGCGGGATACTTACACCGCTATTAGCACGAAGTTGACGGGCAGATTTGAGCGAACAGCGAATTGCTCTCACCGCCGAGGGTGCATTACTAACATTGACGTGTGTTAATCAACGGGGATCAGGTCATAAAAGGCTCACCGGCTAAAGCGGTGAACCGGCTTGCTTATTAACGTATCACACTAACATTTTCCAGTTTCACCAGACTTTCAGGTTTATCACCCACTTGCTGAGTGACCGGGACGAAGACGTTGAGATCTTGCAACCAAGCTAGTTTGTCACTGCTACCCAGTTGACCTTCATTAGTTGCATGACACTCAACTAATAGATATTTCCCACTAAACTCAAGTGCAATGCTACGTGCGTCCCCCTCTCCCGTTACGTCACAGCGTAACGCTGAGGCAATAAGTTTCTTATTGGAATCAATACTGTCCCATTGAGCCTGATATCGTTGACCAGTCACTAACGGGAAATGCAGATCCGTCTGCAACTTGTTGATCAGTGAGGAACCATTACTGATGGACATGGTGAACTTCAGCTGTAGCTGATTAGCCAGCGTTAAACGTTGCACCGTCCAGATACCATAATCTTCCAGCTTGCGTATATAACCATCCGGTTGTGCATCCAACTGTATTTTGACCTTACCGAGCGCGCTTACTTCGGTATAACGAACCTGTTTAAAGCGCGGAAGCGCCCATGGTTTGATCAATGACTGCGCCTGGCGCTCAATTGCAGCAGAAAGGGGGAATTTATTCAGCCACTGCGGATTATTATTACTCAGATCGGGCATTGATGGTCCCATCAACGTTGATGCTGGCTTGTTAGCGGCGGGTACAAAGTGCCCTTCGGCTGTGAACTTTTTTCCTGCTGGTAATTGGCAGAGCTGCTCGAAGCGTTGTGCCATTTGAGTGTTAATTTTGAAGCTACTCTTGCGGCGAACAATATCAGCAGTGATGAGTGAGTCTGTAACGCGACCCTCGCTGTCGAAGTTCATTAAAGCGACAGCGTCACCCTGTTGGGTTTTACAGTTATAAAAGTAGTGCTCAATCTTTAATTCAAGCGGCGCGTCGTATGGCGGTTCCCAGATGCTATCTGCAAAGTCATATCCCATGCGTACCGATAAAATATCGCCGATGCGCTGAATGCTATTAACATCGACAAGATCGGTAATACCTACAGTATCTGCGGCTGATATTCTTTCCCACCGTGCATCTTTTATCGGTAGCTGGCAAACCGTACGGATATCCTCTGCCGTCATCTGCTTATCATCCTGTGCAAGCGCATAACGGAGGTAGCTGTTGCCGTAATAGCGAGCTTTGGTAAACCCCTCCTCATTCAGTAAATCCTTGTACAGAAGCTGTGCCTTGCCCTGTTTACAATCAACGGAATGCCATTGCTGAACTGTTTTTCCGTTATTTAAGTTTAACGACACCATGTAATTCACACGATCGTGGATTCTGGTTACAGACAAGGGGTTAATGTCCCCCCCTGTCAATGCAGGCTTATCAGCAGCCTGAACGAAAGAAAACGGCAAGAGAGACAGAAAAAAAAGTGGGCGCATTAAAGGGCGCACGCAGTACATATATATTCCTTCATATATTGATTAAGAAATAAACTTATCGGCATCAAGGCATAAATTGTTAGTCTGTCTTGATATGCACCTTATAGATAAACAATGAGTGAGATTAGTTATGGCCGCTCATGGCTGTGAGTTCAACTGATGGAGCCGACGGTCTGCAATGAGCGAGGAGCGGAAGTTGATCGCGGTCAAATGACTAGCTAAGTCGTAGCGATGCACTATCTAGATCTCAGTTATTTTGGTGTATTGTTAAATCTTACAAGTAGTTATCTGCCCCGGGAAGTAGGAATGCATCAGAAATACGTTTTTGTTAACACAGTTCCACCTGCGGAAGATTTTTGCCGTTTACGCGTCACTTCCGGAAGGTAACAGCTGAATGTCTGATGAACAGGAAACAAGACTAGAAACCGCCCTGCAACGGGCGGCCGACCATCCGGCAGAACGGCCGGAGTTTTACCGGACACTGATGGCCTCATCGCTGTATGTCCTCGGAACTTCCGGCGGGGAAGCCGTTGATGACCATGTCGATCTGAAAGCGGGAGATCATATATCAATACATCACTGGGAAAAGCCGGACGGCACAACAGTTATCCCGGTGTTCAGCTCTCTTGTTGCCCTGCAGCGTGCCATCGAGGTCGAAAGCAAATACCTGAAACTGCCGGCGGGAGATTTTTTCAAAATGACGCAAGGGCAAGGGGTGTTCCTGAATCCCCGGTCCGACTACGGCAAGGAGTTCGTGCCGGAGGAAATAGAATCGCTGCTGGCGGAAGGCACCGGCCGAATGCCACAGTCCCGGGTGGTGGAGGAAAAAACAAAGGTATTCCTCGGTGAGCCGTCGGTGATGCCGGACAGGATGCTGATAGAGCTCTCTGCCTTTTTTGCAAAATACCCGGGGGTCAGGCGCGCTTACTTGGCGCTGATGCACGACCCCGCGGTCGATGAAAGGCCTCACTACCTGGTGGCCGTGGACCTGACCGGCGAAGTGGAAAAGGTGATGCGAGGTGCAGGCCTAGTGGCAGGGGATGCGTCGCCGGACGGGCAACCGGTGGATTTGCTCCGCCTGGGTCAGAACAGTGGCGGGTTGGAATCGCATATCACCACGCAGTTTAAACCGTTTTATGTCCGCAGTATTAAGCAAAGGCTGCTGGCCATGTTTGAGCGTTAACGCCAGGCGCGCCAGAATGATCCTTCCTGTCGCAATGGTGATTTGGGTTATCATTTCGCCGTTCTGACTAGTTCCCCGTTTATTAACATAGACTGATTTAGCAACTTCCGCTTCTCGCACTCAGCAGACCTTCTGACCGAAATGAAGGTCCGCTGTGAGCGAGGAGTGGAAATACCCTGGCGTCGGCAATGGGAAGGAGGCACCGTCGCATCATTGTTAAGCGATGGAGGGGCATTACCCTGGTCACTTGTCCCACTCTGCAAACTAAATTCCTGCAAACTAAATTCCCACAAACTTCAACGTGTTTGGGCTACCGTCCCAAAAGTGTTTTGATCCCTACCTAAAATTCATAATACTGTGTTTATATACAGTTATCTGCAGATGAGCAATTATGAGTCATCTTTTTTCGTGCGATCTCAACACCTTCATTGAGTTACCTCTCTTCCTGGAGCGCGTGTCGTGTGGCTTTCCCAGTCCCGCTCAGGACTACGTAGAAGATCGTATCGATCTTAATAAACTGGTGATTAAGCATCCCAGCGCCACGTATTTTATCCGGGTCAGCGGGGAATCCATGATTGGGGCAGGAATTACTGACGGTGATTTGCTGGTGGTGGATCGCTCTTTAACGCCTGAACACGGCGACATCGTTGTGGCCGCCGTCGCCGGGGAATTTACGGTGAAAGAGCTGCGCGTTCGTCCGATTTTGCAGCTTGTTCCGCGTAACCCGCGCTTTTCTCCCATCATTTTTGACGCCGACGAAGAGCTGCAAATCTTCGGCGTGGTGACTCACACGCTAAAATCGCACAAATATGTTCGCGCTAGTTGATGTCAACAGCTTCTACACCAGCTGTGAAACGGTATTTAGACTGCATCTTCAGGGCAAACCGGTGGTCGTGGTTTCGAATAACGATGGCTGCATTATCTCTCGTTCAGAAGATTATGTGGAATTAAAAGTCAAACTAGCAAAGGGGGATACTCATCGTTGGCAGTGATTGCTTATACGAATTGCATATCAGTTTTTAGAGCATCAATTGGGAGTTAAGCGGGCTATCCACCTCATTTCTCATTACTGGCTTTGCCATGTAGCCCCGGAGGCGATTGAAGCACAGTGAATAGACCCTGTTCGCGATAGAGTTGGTACATTTACTTAAGCTTCATGTCATTATTATCGCCTGATCATCAAGTATACAAAGTGATCAAGTGCAGTCTAAAAGCGAGCTGGAATATGTTTAATATCAATTAGGTGTCCATCCTCGATGGTGATGTAACCGCCTTTCCTTAACTCGGAGAGAGCGTTCATAATGCCTGAGCGCGAGAGACGGGTTTTACTACGAATATAATTTTCCGCTGTAACCGATTTTCTTATCGATTGAGGTTTACTCATCAGTTCATAGAGTTGATAACGAACACGTTCGAAGATAGAAGGGGTAACGAGCTTCATTAATACTTCAGAAATACTTCAGATCCTAGACTAGCGACTAATTGAAGGTGCATGGCATAGGGTCTCCACAGATTATGCTCGGTGAGAAGCGAATACAGCTGCTCTTTGTCTATAATGGCTATCTCAGCAGTTTCAAGTATCCGCATCGTAAACCCGGACTGAGAGGTTTTGTGGACAGGAACAGTCCCTCTTAACGACGGAGCTACAAAAATTTCAATAAGGATATCATCAGGTTGTCGGTTTATCTCTATGCTGCCCTAGAGAATGAAATAACAGTCTGCCTGATTGTTCGCACTGAAACTGATGCGTTTCCCCACCGGGTAAGTATTGTAGTTTAGAAAGGGAGCCAGTGTCTCCATCAGCTCAGTAAGATAGGTCGAATCAAGGCGTTCGGCCTCATGTATATGAGCTCTCTGAATGTCTACATTGTTGCTCATGATTTTTCCCAGATAGTATTAATCAGATTGAATGTACCGCTTCGATGGTTTCAAAGCGGGACAATTTTTATTGTGTATAGCTTACTAAGCCAGAGTTGAACAAGATCTTCTCCCAGAAAAACCACTCCATTTCCACCCTTCAGTATCAGAGGGATGCAGGGATAGTATTCGGGCCGCTCTTCATCCATCACCTCCTCTGCACCTTTTTTTGGAAAGATACTGAAATCAAACTATTCCTGATACCACTTTTCATAATCCCTATCCGAGCGCAGAACGATAGCATTTTTGTTAGCCCCATGGGCTGTAATGTTAATTTTCTGAAAAGTATACATTTTTAAACCTTCCGATGTGGATACAAGAAGAGTATAGATCAAAAATGAAGCAGCTATGATCATCACTCCGTACATATTTGGACTGAATAAAAAGAGACGAAGCTATCGACTCGAGTGATAATGACTCCACCAAAATTGGTAATAAAACCGTTTAATTATTTACGCAGGTAACAATATCGCTATCTGAGAAAGTAAATAGTAAATATCTGCAACCATCAGAAAGGTAATGGAGATTTTAATGAAAGTAATCACAGTGTTTTCCGCTGGACTGTTTTTGACCTTAAACTTGGCCACCATGCCCTATGCGGCGGCAACAAACACTATTACCTTTAACGGTAAAATTACAGACGCGACATGCGACGTATCACTTGAATATAAAGGTGCTGAAGTTGGTACAGCGGGTACCGGGGCAATCACGCTTGATGAAGTGTCAAAAACAACGCTGACCGCTGCTAATTCATCAGCCGGGCAAGAACCATTCTATATCGTTGCAAAAAATTGTACCCTGGGGACACCTGCTAAAACAAAAATAGCCGCCAACTTTAAGAGTACTAACGGTGATAATCAGGGATATCTGAATAACACAGCGTCTACAGGCGCTGCAAGTAATGTGCAATTTAGACTGCTTGATTCAGGCCGTGAGGTTATTAAGGTTAATGACCCAAACCAGTCTAGTACGACCGCATTTACAGATATCAACACTGATGAAGCGGGTGACACAAAAATGCTCTATTTTGTAGAGTATTTTTCATCCTTGGGTGGTGCCACTGGCGGAGCCGTCACCAGTACTGTGGACTATGAGTTGATGTATCAATAATAAATCGTCAATTATTTCCCTGATCAAATATTAGGTATCCTACATATGAGTTTTTTCAGTAAAAAGAGTGGGGGCATATTCCTCGTGCTCAGTATTGGCATGGTAACAAGCCAATCAATCTATGCAAGTATTGTCATGGATGGAACCAGAGTTATTTATCAGGGAGATAAGAAAGAAGTCACTATTAGTCTGACGAATAAGAATCAAAGGCCGGTATTAATCCAGAGCTGGATTGATACTGGCAATGAAAATACAACACCTGAGAAAATCTCGGTCCCGTTCGTTTTGACGCCGCCGATTAACCGTGTCGACCCAAATCAGGGACAAACGATTCGTATCAGTTATACGGGTACCCCTGCCTTACCAGCGGACAAGGAATCTGTGTACTGGCTTAACGTTCTTGAAGTTCCTGCGAAAGATAAAAGCAGTGCTGACGCACAGCAAAAGTTGAATGTTGTTTTTCGTACAAGAATTAAATTGTTTTATCGTCCTGAGGGACTACCGGGTAACAGTAATGATGCTCCTGACGAATTGCACTGGCGACTGAATGGTCAAAACGTCTCGGTGCAAAACAGTTCTAAATACAACGTTACGATTTTTGATGTTAAGTATAAATTCAACGGCGTGTCTTCTGAATCAAAGGGCTCAATGATAGCACCCGGTGGGTCGAAACAGTTCACATTAAAGAACTCTGGGAATATAGACGGTTTATCGTTTAATACCATTAATGACTATGGAGCACTCATTAGTCATAAAGCGAAAAATTAATGTTATGGGGCGACAATGTTTAAAAAAAGCGGTTTCTTTTCTTTTTTCTGTTTTTCTTGCTTTATAACTTTTATTGTTTCTGCTCCGTTCGGAGTCAGTGCAAATGAGCCAAATAAGTCTACAGAGAAAGAAACCAATTCCTCATCTACAGGTAGTGCTGCAGAATTTGATACTGGCCTGTTACGGCAGGAAGGAAAGAATCAAATCGATGTCAGCCGTTTTACCTATGGTTCGAATGCAACGCCGGGGAAATATCGTATTGACATCCTTGTTAACGACAATCTGGTGTCACACGAAGAGGTAGCATTTAAAGAAGATGAGGGACACAGAGTCGCCCCCTGTTTGACTCCTGATATGATTAAGTTGATTAATCTAAATATTGAAAAAATACCTTTTTCCGCGCGAAAAGGATTGACTGAGTTGGCTGTATGCACCGATCTCGCTAGTCTGCTTCCGGACGCTACAGTTAAATTTGATGCAGATAAACAGCAGCTCAGTATTGAGGTTCCTCAGATTTATTTGCAGCATATCGCACGAGGTAATATAGACCCGGCGCTTTGGGACAGCGGCATCCCTGCGCTCATGCTCGGTTATTACATGAACGGATATGAGTCGCGTTACAGTGATGCTGAAACGTCTCGTACTTTCTATTCATCCCTCAATGCGGGATTAAATATTGGGAAATGGTATTTTCGTCACAGTGGCTCTTATAACTGGGATCAATCTACGGGTGGCGACTACCAAAGCACAAATACCTATGTGCAAAGAGATACTGAGTTTGTTCGAGGTCATCTTTATCTGGGGCAATATTACACCTCAGGTCAAATGTTTAATTCCGTGTCCTATACCGGTGCACAACTGGCGAGCGACGACCGTATGTTACCCGCCTCTCAGCGAGGTTATGCTCCTGAAATTAGAGGAATCGCCAAAACAAACGCTAAGGTCACTGTACGCCAGTCGGGGAATATTCTCTATCAGACTACTGTTTCGCCAGGTGCTTTCCTGATCGATGATCTTGGGCCTACCGGTTACGGTGGTGATCTGGAGGTCACAATCGAAGAAGCGGATGGCAGCTCTCAGCAATACACCATCCCATATTCTTCCCTGGCGCAATCACTGCGTCCGGGAGCACAGCAGTTCACTGCCACCGCGGGAAAGCTGCGGGATTACAGCTCGTCCGAAAAACCGATGTTTTACGAGACAACCTTCATGCGTGGGTTAACCAATATCCTGACCGCTTATACGGGTGCGCAATACAGCCAGAATTATCAGGCCGGGCTGATTGGTTTAGCTGTTGGAACGCCGGCTGGGGCCGTGAGCGCAGACGTGACGCAATCAAGAAGTCATCTGGGAGGAGAGATCGGGGAATTAAGCGGACAAAGCTATCGTTTAAGTTACAGCAAACTGATCAACGAAACGAATAGTAACATAACGATTGCAGCCTATCGCTACTCCAGCTCCGGCTATATGGATTTACAAACCGCCACTCAGACTCGCGATGCGATCAGTCATGATGACGATCCGAATACCGTATGGCGTTCAAAAAATCAGTTTTCAATAAGCCTTAATCAGGGATTACCCCTTAATCTTGGCAATCTTTATGTCAGTGCTTCCATGCAGGACTATTGGAATAACGGTACGGGCTATAACACCCAGTATCAGGTGGGGTACTCCAACAGCTACAAATGGCTTAATTACAGTATCAATGCCAGTCGGAACAAAGCGGGCAATGGCCAGGACCAAACAACCTGGTATCTGACCCTGTCAATGCCGTTGTGGCCAGGTCATGGTGGTGCGACGCCGTATGTCAGCATGCGTTATAACCAGGACAGCGATGGCGGCCGTGGCGAGCAGGCGAACCTGTCCGGCTCATTTGGCGGTGATAATCAGTACAACTACAACGTGAGCGGTTCACACGATAACTATTCTGGTAGCTCCGGCAGTGTCAGTGGTTCCTGGGAAGGGAGTAAGGCGACGGTCAATGGGAGTTACAGCACAGGAAACGGCTATAGCAGCACTGCCGTTGGGATGTCTGGTGGGGTTGTTGCACACTCAGGCGGGGTGACGTTCTCGCCGTACAACAGCGATAACTATGCCCTGATTGAAGCCAAAGGCGCCGAAGGGGCCAAAGTGTCGGGCTATGCGGGCGCCACTGTAGATTCATCAGGCTATGCGTTGTCTCCCTCCCTCGTGCCTTATCAGCAAAACCGGGTGGCCGTTAACCCGGAAGGTTCAGACTTAGGCGTGGAATTTGAAAAAACGGCTCAGGAAGTGGTTCCACGTGCTGGCTCCGTCGTAAAAGTGGAATTTAAAACCCATACCGGTACACCGCTGCTCATTACGTCAACCTGGAAAGGTGAACCCTTACCGTTCGGGGCGGATATTTTTGACGATGAGAATACCCATATTGGTGCGGTGTCGCAGGGTGGGGTTATTTATACCAAAGTGAGCAAAGATAAAGGGACGTTGACCATCAAATGGGGTGAGGCCGAACAGAGCCAATGTCAGGTGGCTTATCAGTTAAACCCGACTGCATCCGCTGGAAAGGATAAAAACACTATCCAGCGTTTTATCAGTGTTTGCCAATAGGTATGATCATGTCTTTTTTAAAGTTAATTATTTTCCTTTTTTGTTTCTCTCTTTTTTCTGAATGTGCGAATGCAACTAACTGCGAACCGGCTACGTCAGCGGAAAATCATTTTGACCAATGGTCTGCAATTCATAGTGATTTTGAACTGCAGGCATCTAACATAACAATGACACTGGGTGGAAACATTCCTGACTGGACCATCCTTTATACTGCCGAGGCAAACATTGGTATGTCTGCAAGCACTTGCGATGGCGACCATAACTTGTACTATACCCTTCTTAGTTCAGCTCAAGCAGTGGGCCAACAAGGAAGCGATGTTATTTATAGTACTGATGTTCCTGGTGTCGGTATATCAATCGAAGCTACCGCTGTTAGTAATGGTGCTGTGAAGGTATACCCATCGGTTGTTTACTATACACGGGGGGATGTAGGCTATGGCTTTTGGGCGAGAATAAAGTTTTGGAAAATTCCCGGAGAGATACCCATGAACAAAGGGCCTATTACTGTTACCGGTCCCGATGCTGCCATTGTATATATGAATAACGGTGCTAACTTCACGAGTTCTGCACCGGATAGAATAACGAATGACGGAAAGGCTTATATCAGCAGTTCCAGAATATTAAAGTTGACAATGATGTTTCAACCAGGAACCTGTAATGTTGAAGGTGATAATGTCAAAGTAAATATGGGTGACTATGGTGGCGCGGGTAGTCATTCTGACTGGAAAGATGCAAGTTTTAAATTAGTGTGTCCTGACGGCATGGGATATAATGGGAGCGCATCATCAAGCGATCCCTATGACAACCCTTATTCTCTTTCTCCTAACGCGAGTACCACTGCTAATAATAAAAAAAATGGGCGCGTCGTAATTAGTATTGCTCCTTACACCGAAGTCATTGACGCCAATAAAGGCATCATTGCCCTCGATGGCACGGGTGCGCAAGGCTACGGCATTCAGTTAGCATGGGGCGACTTCAGTAGCCAAAACGACGTCGAACCTGTAAACCCTGTCGTGTTAAACAGCTATGTCGATGCCAACTCGCTTAACTCGGGCTTCGGCGCAGGCGATACGCCCATCGGCGGGAACGCCTTTAGCGGGACAGATAATACGATCAAAATGGCGGCTCGTTATATTCGCACCACCGGAGAAACGGCTCCAGGCCCTGCTAACGCCGTGGTACAGGTGATAGCGAACTATGAATGATCTCTTTATACGAAATGTAGCCTCATTTTACTGGCATTATGCTTGCGGGTTCCAGATGCATATTCTAAAGACATATCCTGTACCCAATCAAATGATCCATAGGCAAGTATTAACTCCACGCTTGAATTAACCCCTTCCGGAGTAATATCACCCTGGGTTCGGCTATACCTGATTATACGGTTATCTATATGCAGGATAACGTCACGCTGGGGCAAGACCTCGCTACCTGCGACAGGAGCATTTATCTCTATGAAACCATCCTGGATCAGGGGCTGCTGCCAGTAAATACCATCGCTGGCGATCGCATCTATCCGACAGATATTCCAGGTATTGGGATGTCTGTCTTTAGTACTGATATAGCCACCTCGCTCCCCGTGTTTCCCAGCTTAGCCATGAGTGGCTGGGTTAGTGCCCATACGGGTGAATATATAATGGGAAAAATTAAATTCCGGAAAATCCCGGGTGATATTCCTATGCAGTCCGGGGTATTGTCGGTAAACGGTCCTGTTGTTGGGCAGGTATTGAACAATCCCCATATACTTTTATTAGCGCCGATGGCAGCACCGACAGGATCTATGCAAATGGACAATATTACATTGCGAGTTCCCGAAAATTACATGCCACGTTAATTTTTAAACCAGGAACTTGTGAAATACAGGGCAGTGATGTCGTTGTTAACATGGGTGAGCATCTGGGTGTCAATGACCAAAGTTCATCATGGAAAGATGCCAGTTTCAGATTAATTTGTCCGGATGCCCATGGCTACGGGGGCGTCACGGCGATGAATAACGCCGGACAGTCGCCATTTGGCCCTGGCCCAGAGACGTCACCAAACAACCCGCAAAATGGGCGAGTGAAACTGGCTATTTTACCCTACACCGCCATTGTTGATACAAGAAGAGGCATTATCGCTCTCTGCGGAACCGGTGCGACGGGCTATGGGATCCAACTTGCCTGGGGTGATTATCTGTCACAAGCAGAGACTGAACCTGATAAACCGGTACATTTTGGCACTTCACAATCCGTTTATGTCAGTGAATTGAACGCTCACACTCATTGATGGCAATGCCTTTACCGGCAATGACAATACCATCCAGATGGCAGTCCGATATGTTCGGACAGACGGTGACGTCAACCCTGAGCCTGCATGCGCATCGGTTGAGGTTATCGCTAACTATGAATGAGTTATTTAGCGACAGGGAGATCTGAATAACGCGTTGTGTAGCAGGGAGAAAGCATTTCTCGCTTCATTGCCCAGCTTTTTTGCGCACCCTGACCGGCAAACCAGACTGAACCGCGACCCGTACGATTAAGCCGATCCACGACCTGCATGAGGGCGCTGCTGTTCGCTTGCGGCTGGTGTTCATCAAACAGGTTTAATTGCGCCACTCCCTGACTGAAAAAATCACTCAACATCACACCCGCCTTCATATAGCGATGTCCATTGTCCCAAATCTGGTTCAGTGCTTCTGTCGCCACGCGGATAATGTCCCTCGTGTCGTTAGACGGCGTCATCAGCCTACCGGATGCCTGATTTCCATAGGAAACTTCATCCTGTGCATGAGGACTGGTGCGGATAAACACACTGATAAAGCGACAAAATTGTTTCTCCTGCCTCAGCTTTTCGGCAGCCCGTTCGGCGTAGGTGCAGATGGCCTGGTGCATATCATTGTATTCAGTGATGCGCTTACCGAAGGAACGGCTGCAGATGATTTGCTGTTTGGTTGGAGAGAACTCCTCCAGCCCCAGACATTTCTCTCCGCGCAGTTCCCGCGAGGTTCTTTCCAGTACAACGTTGAAATGTTTTCGTAGAACCCAACTGGAACACTCCGCCAGGTGCAGGGCAGTTTCAATCCCCATCAGATTCAGTTTTTTGCTGATCCGACGCCCGACGCCCCAGACCTCGCTAACGGGAACCAGCGCCAGCAGCTTGCGCTGGCGATCAACGTTCGACAAATCCACCACGCCACCCGTTTGCTTCCAGGTCTTTGCCGCATGGTTAGCTAGCTTGGCCAACGTCTTTGTGGGGGCAATCCCCACGCCAACCGTCAGGCCGGTTTCCTTAAGCAGGCGCTGGCGAATTTCTTGCCCGAACTGCTCCAGGCCAACGCAGTTGCTGATGCCAGTCAGATCAAGAAAGGCCTCATCAATCGAGTAAATTTCCGCTCGGGGTGCCATCTCTTCAAGAATGGTCATCACCCGACGGCTCATATCGGCATACAGCGCATAATTAGAGCTAAAAACCTGTACCTTTTGGCGCTTCAGCTCCTCTTTCAACTGGAAATAAGGAACCGCCATGCTGATACCCAATGCTTTTGCCTCTGCTGAACGTGAAATGATACAGCCATCGGTATTTGAAACGACGACGACGGGTTTGCCCTGGAGGTCGGGGCGAAAAACGGTCTCGCAGGAGGTGTAAAAGCTGTTGACATCAACGAGCGCGAACATGTCTGTGGTCTTTCAGGGTAAACGTGACGACGCCGAAAATTTCCAGTTCCTCTTCTGCCCCAAAAACGACAGGAGCATAGCCTGCATTACGAGGCATGAGCTGAAGACGTGGATAAGTCTGGAGCTCTTTCACGGTGAATTCGCCTCCTACCGCGGCGATAACGATATCACCATGAACAGCAGATAATGATCGGTCTACAACCAGCAAGTCTCCGTGACTGATGCCAGCGCCTGTCATCGAATCACCACTGACTCGAACAAAATAAGTTGCACTAGGGTGTTTAACAACCAGTTTGTTCAGATCAAGGCTATCCTCGACATAGTCCTGGGCTGGGCTTGGGAACCCACAAGGGACACGTTCCATAAACAACGGAAGCAATAGCGTGGAATCGGGTTGATGAGAGGAAATGAACTGCATAATAGAGGACTCATTTAACTGTGTTTATATACAGTATCAGTGATCAATCAGAACGATCAAGAGACCCTAAGCGCGTTTTCTGGAAATGGTTGAAAGTCGGTGAGTTTTAATTCAAGACTGCAAACGATACGCGCGATATTATTCGCGTCGCCAGCCAGGCGCTGGACAGGATCTGGAAAGACGGTTTCCGCTACATGAAAGCGGGCATCATGCTGAGTGATTTTTTCAGTCAGGGCGTCGCGCAACTCAATTTGTTTGATGAACACCCGCCGCGACCCGACAGCCAGGCATTGATGCAGACCATTGATAAGCTGAATGTCTCCGGGCGTGGGACAATATGGTTTGCCGGGCAGGGTATTCAAAAAAGCTGGGCGATGAAACGGGAAATGCTCTCTCCGGCCTATACGACGCGATACGCCGATTTGCCCGTGGCGAAATAATCATTTCCGCTCAGGAAACAAGACAGTAAGCTTTGCTGATGAAACATGTCAGGCATCCGTTAATGAATCATTCTGCTTTAGGGTATCGCGCCTTTGGCGAGCCTGAGTCTGTTCTGCACGTCGAGTCGAGATCACCGGCACCGCTGCCTGCCGGGCAGATCCGGGTGAAAATGCTCTTTTCCCCGGTGAATGCCTCGGATCTGATTCCGATGACGGGCGCCTATCGTCATCGGACGCCGCTGCCGGCGGTGGCAGGTTACGAAGGAGTCGGCGTGGTAACGGAAGGGCCACCACATTGGCTTGGGAAACGCGTGCTGCCGTTACGCGGTCAAGGCACCTGGCAAAACAGTGTGGATTGCCCCATGGCACTGGCGGTTCCCGTGCCGGACGACATCGAATCAACGCTCGCGGCTCGCGGGTACATCAACCCGCTGGCTGCCCAAATGATGCTCAATCTTTACCCCCCGAAGGGAAAGCGGATCGTGCTGACAGCCGCCGGGTCCGACTGTGCCGCGCTGCTCGGGCAGTGGGCGATCAAGGCGGGTGCTGACGCGGTGTATGGGATTCACCGATCGCCTGCGCATACCGAAAGGTTGCAGGCGATGGGCATCATTCCGGTTTTGCAGCAGGATACGGCGACCATTAGCGCCATTGCTGCGCAGGCAGAGAGGGTGTACGACGCCACGGGGGGAAGGCTGGCGGACGGGATTCTGGACGCAATGCCGGAGACAGGGATTTTTGTCTGCTATGGGTTGCTTTCGGGTACGCCGTTCAGGCAGCAGCCGCAGGTGCGGTGGTTCCATATTCGAAACTATCTGGATGCATTAAGCAGTGATCAATGGCAGGCAGAATTTTGTGAAATTTGGCCGAAGCTGCTGGCGAGTCACTATGGCGACGTGACGCTGTTCCCGCTGGCAGAGTGGCGAGCGGCGCTGGCGTATTATCGCCAGGCTGGACGACCCGCTAAGCCGATGTTCGCGATGCACGACTCACGCGTTCCAGTCCTCTGGTGAGAAGAGGACTGGCGCGAAAACTTATCGGTGACTCATATCGCTCAGCAACACGGCGATCGTCTGTCCGCCTGCGGTCTGTTCCAGACCAATTTTGACAATAATCGTCAGCGGAACCGAGAGCAACATGCCCACCGGACCGAGCAACCATCCCCAGAAAATCAGTGATAAAAAGACCACCAGCGTGGAAAGCCCAAGCCCACGTCCCATCATTCTCGGCTCCAGAATGTTACCGAAGACCAGATTAATAATCAGATAGCCCGCCAGGACGACCAACGCATCGTAAAATCCGCTAAAGACCAGTACCTGAGTAATCGGGGGGATGGCGGCCAGCACAGAGCCGATATTCGGAATATAGTTGAGTGCGAAGGCCAGCAAGCCCCACACAAATGCAAAACGCACATCCAGCACGGCAAGCATGGCCCATGCCACCAGCCCCGTCACAATGCTGATCGCGGTTTTAAGTACCAGATAGCGCGACACGCTATCCAGTGCGCGTTGGATTGCGCCCATGCCCTCAACCGGTCGCACCATCATCTGCTGCAGTTTGACCGGCAGTTGCGGCACCTCGACCAGCATAAACACAACGGTCAGCAGCAGCAGGAAAATGGAGGTCATGGCGCTGGAAAGCTGCGCCAGAAGCGCCGTCACCAGCGTCATCGCCGCATTCGGGTCGATATACTTCAGCAGCTCCTCAACGGACACCTCAATACCCGCACGCTGCAGCCAGGGTTCCATCTGCTGCAACGGAATCACCAGTTTTGAACGGTACTGCGGAAGCGTTCGGGCCAGCTCGTTCAGCGATGTTCCGAGATAGGTTACCAGCAGCGCCATCGCCATGATGATAATGGTGATGAGCAGCAAGATCGCCAGTACCCGCGGGATGCGCCAGCGGACCATTCGCTGCACCAATGGGTTGAGGATCACCGCGATAAACAGCGCCAAAATGAAAGGCACGATAATATCGGCGGCGAAACGGATACCGGTGAGAATGATCACCAGCATTCCAAGCATAATGACGATTTTTAATCCGTTCAGGGTAATGATGGGCTTAGCCATGTGAGTTCCTGCTCTAATCCTTTTTTTTATAATAATAGCGATGCGCCTTTAATATGCGAATGTAAGTTAAACAAGCAGAGTAAAGAAATGAAAAAGTTTTGAGTTAATTCCTGGCTTATGGTACAAATCAGCCGTGTTTAACTACCGAGGACAATTTTCATCCGCAATGACGAGAAGCAATACCGCGGATAATTGTAATATTATGGACAATCTGTTCAGGACGTACTTTTCAAATAACACCGCTATTTTCTCAACCTCTCTCTTCCTGCTGTCCGGTGAGCAACACTGGCGCAACGCACTATAGTCCTGCCTTCTGCCTGAGCTGACGCGACGCGTTTAGCTATCTGACGTATTTCATTTTTTTTGGGTTTGTCGTTTTCGACAAGCTGCAATGGATTATATTCTCAAGCAGGAGAAGACCATGTTTTACTGGATACTATTAGCCCTGGCCATCGTGGCTGAAATTACGGGGACCTTGTCGATGAAATGGGCAAGTATTAGTGATGATAATACTGGCTTTATTTTAATGCTGGTGATGATTTCCCTTTCGTATATTTTCCTGTCGTTCGCGGTAAAAAAAATCGCGCTCGGCGTGGCGTATGCGTTGTGGGAGGGGATCGGTATTCTGTTGATTACGCTGTTTAGCGTAATGTTATTTGATGAAGCCCTGTCAGCGATGAAAATTGCCGGTCTGGCTACGCTTGTTATCGGAATTGTGCTGATTAAATCAGGGACACGCAAACCGACGAAACAGCAAAAGGAGCAGGCCCATGCAACAGTTTGAATGGATTCATGCGGCCTGGCTGGCGTTGGCCATCGTACTGGAAATTATGGCAAACGTGTTCCTGAAATTCTCTGATGGTTTTCGCCGAAAGGGGTTCGGTTTGCTGTCCATCGGCGCGGTCTTGGGCGCATTTAGCGCACTTTCTCAGGCGGTAAAAGGGATCGATCTCTCGGTCGCCTACGCGCTGTGGGGCGGTTTTGGTATCGCCGCCACGTTGGCGGCTGGCTGGATCTTGTTCGGCCAACGCCTTAATCGTAAAGGCTGGATTGGCCTGATTCTGCTGCTGGCAGGAATGGTGATGATAAAACTGGCCTGATGTGATCGCTGCCTGCATTTACGGGCAGCGAAATTCGCGCGCTGTATTACGCTTAGAATTATGTCATTCCAAGAGAGCAGCGAATGTATAACCCCTTAAGCTGGCGCAATATTCCTTCCGCAAAAACGCTGTTTGTCATGATTTTTATGGCGGGGATCGGTTTGGTCGTTTCCGTGGTCGCGCTGCTTTACCTTTCGCTGCACCTGATCAGCAGTAAAACCAATGAGATAGATGAACACCGCTCTGCGCTGTCTGTTCAGGGGGCGATCCAGACGTCGACGAATCGCGTCTGGTCGTTGGTGATTGATAATGCCGTCTGGGATGACGCCGTGCGGGAAGTTTATCCGCCGGTGTTAAATACCGACTGGCTGTATAACACATGGGGTGCAGGCTTTAAAATCAATAACCTGTACGACGGCACATTCGTGCTCGACGAGCATTTCCATGTCATGTGGGGCTCACTTCAAAGCCAGCCGTTTAAAGAAACCAACCTCGACTTTTTTGGATACGGCCTGAAAGCGTTGATCCGAGAAAATGCGCAGGCATTGCAGGCAGAAACGAAAATTTTTGCCGGGATCACCCGCACGCGTCAAGGTGTCGCCTTTGTCGGGATTGGGCTGATTCGTCCCATGGTGGGGCGCTTGCAGGTGAAAAATAACGTCCGCCGTTATCTGGTGATCACGCGCCATATCAGCCCTCAGATCCTGAGCGATCTGGGAAATACCTTCCAGATAGAAAACCTGCATTTCACCCGGGATCACATCAGCGAATACAGTACTCCGCTAAAAAGTTCGGCAGGTGAAATCCTGGGTTACCTCAACTGGCAGCCACAGCAGCCGGGAGCGCAGGCGGCAAGGGCAGCCTCAAACCAAATCACACAAATCGTTATCCTGGCCTCGGCGCTGATTTTGCTGTTTATTCTGGTGAGCAGCGTGGGGCTATACAAACTCGCACGGGGCGAAAATCAGGCCAGACGCGTAGCGCGTACCGACTGGCTGAGTCATCTGCCGAATCGACGCGCGTTGATCGAAGAGCTGGAACGGGTGAGTTTGCGCGGTGATATTGACGTGAAAACCGTGGTCTTTATCGATCTGGACGGCTTTAAGGATGTGAATGATATTTACGGCCATGACGTGGGCGATGAACTCATTATTCTGCTGGCAAAGGCGCTCAGCGAGAGGGTGCCGCAGGGCGGTATGCTGGCCCGAATGGGCGGCGACGAATTCGCGATGACCATTGGCGGGGACGACTCGCAGGCACAGGCCCTGACCTTTGCAAACGACGTTCTGGCGTTCCTGGATGCGCCCGTACGCATTGGTGAACGCACCATCCATATCAGCGCCAGCATTGGGCTCGCCAGCGGAACGCTGATCGAATGCACCAGCTCGGAATTATTCCGCCGGGCAGACATTGCGATGTACCACTCCAAAATCACCGGAAAAGGGCGCATCACACAGTATGATGCCGAGCTGAACAGCGCTCGCGAGCGGCAGCTGGCGATAGAAAACGAAATTCGCGACGGCATGGAACGCGATGAATTCGATGTCTGGTATCAGCCGATTATTGATGCGCGCAGCCAGAAAATGACCAGCGTTGAAGCGCTGGTGCGTTGGCCGCGTCGTCCGGCGGGGGAACTGAAACCGGATGAATTTATCAGCATCGCTGAAACCAGCGGGCTGATTTATAGCCTCGGTCAGTTCGTGTTGCGCCGCGCCTGTCAGGATCTGGAGCCCTTCAGCGATCTGAAACTGTCAGTCAATATTTCTCCCGCGCAATTTCGCGATCCCGAGTTTGAAGAAAAGGTCGCGAAAGTCATTGAGATGACCCGTTTCCCGGCAAATCGGCTGCAACTGGAAGTGACCGAAACCTACGTTCTGGAAAATCCTGAACGTGCGCGCGCCGCCATCGCCAATTTAAAAGCGTTAGGAACCGCCGTCGCGCTGGATGATTTTGGAACGGGTTATTCCAGCATTGGCTATTTGCGCCGCTTTAATTTCGATACCATCAAAATAGACAAATCCCTGGCCGGGCTGGTGGATAACGACGAGCAGGCGATCGCGCTGGTCAGCGGAACGGTGCGTATAGCGAGCGCATTGGGCATGGCAGTGGTTGCTGAAGGGGTGGAAAACGAAAAGCAGATGAAACTACTGCGCCTCGCGGGCTGTGACCAACTGCAGGGATTCTGGTTCAGTCAGCCGATGCCCATCGAGGCGATTATTGAATTGCGTAAAGTCAGATACTGCTGAGTTATTCCTGCGACAACGCTTCCAGTTTGTCGCGAAAACCGGTCACCGATAACGCACGATTATCCGCGCGCCAGCGATCTTTGGCTGCCGGAGCAGAACTTTGCACGCCAATCAATTGCCAGCCTTTATCCGTTTTCAACATCAACGGTGAACCGCTGTCGCCCGGCAGCGTATCGCATTGATGCGATAGCACGCTGGTTTGCGCCCAACCGGTGACGATGCAATCGGTGTGCGTATAGAGTGAATCCAGATGATCGACCGGATAGCCGGACTGGGTGACTTTGCGATCGGCGGCTTTGAGCGCCTCGGTCAATGCGGCTTTATCGCCGTCAAATAACGGCAGCGGCGTGATACCTGACGGCGGATAGCGCAGCACCACTAAACCAAAATCCCACTCCGCGGCTGACGGGGGAACAATCCAGCCATCGCCGTCGGGCTTTAAGCGTTTACCCAGCGACGGTTCGACGCGACCTTCCACGCCATGAATGTCATAACGCCAGACGCCTTTTTTGGAGACAAAACGCAGCGCAACGACGTTATCCGGTTTGCCTTTCGGCGGAATAAGCAGACAGTGTCCGGCGGTCAGCGCCAGATGAGGAGAGATCAAGGTCGCGGTGCATAAGTTACCGCTCGCGGTTTCCAGTTGCCCAATGGCATCCCAGGGTGATTCAGTCGGATCGGCGACACGCGTACGGTCATCATGACCAAAAAAAAGCGTTTTGATCTCTTTCGCGTTCACAGCGTCATCGTCGCCGTCATCCGCATGGCTAAAACCAGAAAAGAGGCAGAACGTTCCCAGTAAGCACACAACTATTTTCCGCATATCACACTCTGGTGGGGTAATTATGATTATTAAACGTGAACCCTATTAAAATACTATAGACGGGACGGCGAGAAAGTGGGAGTAAAATCAGCGTGCTACATTCAGGAAAGATAAAACCGACAGGCGATGAGCGCGCATAAAATAAGCGTGATAAGAATGAACTCAAACCGATAGCGTCGCAGCATACGGCCTCCGGAAATAAAAACGGCGCTGATCCGACTCCGGTTCAGCACCGGTCTGCAACGCGCCCCGAGGGGCGCGATTAAGCTCGAACGCTTACGCAGCTGGCTGAGCAGCAGGTTTAGCCGCTTCGTGTTTCACTGCTTTTTTATGATGTTTTTTAGCGGCTTGCGCTTTCTGCGCTACGGCAGGTTTAGCAGCAGCTTTGTGGTGTTTTTTCGCAGCCTGGGCTTTCTGCTCAACGGGAGCAGTGGTCGTTGCAGGAGCGGCTTCTTGTTTTTTCACTGCTTTTTTGTGGTGTTTTTTAGCAGCCTGAGCTTTCTGCTCAACCGCTTTTTTGTGTTTTTTGTGGTGCACAGTTTTCGCTGGCGCCGCTTTCATGGTGGTCGCTGTTGCGGTAGCAGGTGCAGCGGACGCTGTAGTTTCAGCAGCAAACGCAGCAGAAGACAGACCCATAGCAGCGGCAACAACCAGAGCTAATACTTTTTTCATTCTCATACCCTCGAATTTGGTTTTTCATTTAACCCCACTGCGGGGCCGTTGAAATAACTATATCCATTTGAGGTTGAGGCTTCCGTGAGTCATTGGTTTCGGCGTGTAACGGAATGTACAGCGCCGGGGACAGGCCCCGGCGCGGGCTATTACAGATAGCGGGAGGTGAGATGTTCACGGAAATAACGACTGTTCAGATCTTCACCGGTTGCCTGCTCAATGAGCTGCGAGGTGGTAAAGCGGCTGCCGTGCTGCCAGATATTCTGGCGTAGCCAGTCAAACAGCGCGGAGAAGTCGCCACTCGCAATCGATGACTCCAGTCCGGGTAACGCGTTTTTCGCCGCGCTGAACAGCTGCGCAGCATACATCGCGCCCAGCGTGTACGACGGGAAGTAACCAAAGCCGCCGTCGGTCCAGTGGATGTCCTGCATACAGCCGTTACGGTAGTTGTCCTTGGTCGACAGGCCGAGCCAGGACTGCATTTTTTCATCCCACAGCGCCGGGATGTCTTCCACTTCGATTTCACCGTTAATCAGCGAGCGTTCGATTTCGTAGCGCAGCACGACGTGTGCCGGATAGCTCACCTCGTCCGCATCGACGCGGATGTAACCCGGCTTCACGCGCTGGTTCCAGGCGATAAAGTTCTCTTCGCTGAAGGCGGCCTGGCTGCCAAAACGCGCATGAACAGCCGGGAGCAGGTGTTTCAGGAAGGCGTTGCTGCGACCGAGCTGCATCTCAAAGAACAGACTTTGTGATTCGTGAATGGCTGTCGAACGCGCCAGAGCGACAGGCTGTCCGAGCCAGTTGCGCGGCAGATTTTGCTCATAACGCGCGTGGCCGGTTTCATGTACCACGCCAAACAGCGCGCTCAACAGTTCGTTTTCGTCGTAACGGGTAGTGATGCGGACATCTTCAGGGACGCCGCCGCAGAACGGATGCGCACTCACATCCAGACGACCCGCATTAAAATCGAAGCCCAGCATTTGCATGGCTTCCAGGCCGAGCTCACGCTGCACGGCGGTCGGGAAAGGCCCTTGCGGCGGAACAAAGGATTGTTGCGCCTGCTTTTCCACCACGCGGGCGAGCAAATCCGGGAGCCAGGATTTCAAGTCACCAAACACGTTGTCCAGACGGGCACTGGTCATATCCGGTTCAAAGATATCGAGCAGCGCATCATAAGGGGTGCAGCCTTTCGCTTCGGCACGCAGGCGCGCCTCCTCACGGCTAAGTTTGACGACCTCTTTGAGATTGGCGGAAAAACCCTGCCAGTCGTTGGCCGGGCGCTGCGTACGCCAGGCGTGTTCACATTTGCTCCCCGCCAGTGATTTGGCTTCAACCAGCGATTCCGGCAGTAAAGACGCTTGCTGGAAGAGTCGTGTCATCTCACGCAGGTTGGCCTGTTCGACGTCGTTTAAATCTTCGCTTTCGGCGGACGCCAGCCATTCACCGACTTTCTTATCGGTGAGGATCTGATGCTGCAATACGCTCATTTCGGCCAGGGCTTCACCTCGGGCCTGGCTGCCGCCTGGTGGCATCATGGCGAACATATCCCAACTGGCGATGGAGGAAAGATGCGAGAAACGGGAGAGACGCTGGAACGTGCGGGTGAGTTGTTGATAGTTATTGTTGTTCATGAAGTCCTCGTGTCTGAATCGGGCAATGACAAAAAGTAGCATCGGTCCGACTGAAACACGAGGTTATTCAACGTTAATGCAGACGTTTATGCAGGCTCATCCCCACCAGCAGCGCTGCGCACAGCATCAACGCGATAAATCCACCGACGCCATTCCAGCCGTAGCGGTGCCAGAAAACGCCGCCGAGCGTCCCGGCGATGCTTGAACCCAGATAGTAACTAAAGAGATACAGCGAGGAGGCCTGGCCTTTAGCGCGACGGGCGCGCGGGCCAATCCAGCTGCTGGCGACCGAATGGGCTGCAAAAAAACCGGCGGAGAACAGCAGCATTCCGGCGAAAATTAGCCATAAAGATGAGAACAACGTCATCAGCAATCCCGCCAGCATCACGCCGATGGACGTCAGCATGACCGGACCGCGTCCGAAACGCGCGGTCATTGCGCCAGCTTTGGGCGAACTCCAGGTGCCAGTGAGATACGCCACCGACAGCAAGCCAACAAACGCCTGGCTCAAATGCCACGGCGAGAGCATCAGGCGATAGCCAATATAGTTAAACAACGTGACGAAAGATCCCATTAACAGGAAGCCGGTCAGGAACAGGCGCGGCAAACCTTTATCGCGCCAGTGCAGGCGGAAATTGATCAACAGCGTTTTGGGCCGCAGCGACGTGGGACGAAAATGACGCGATTCTGGCAAAATTCGCCAGAACATCAGTGCGGCGGCAAGGGCGAAGCAGCCAATTACCGCCAGCGCGATGCGCCAGTTAAAGAGATCGGTGAAAACACCGCTGAGCAGGCGGCCGCTCATGCCACCGATCGAATTCCCGCTAATGTACAAGCCCATCGAAAAGGCGACAAAACTGGGATGAATTTCTTCGCTCAAATAGGTCATGCCAACCGCCGCGACGCCGCTTAACGATAGCCCAATCAGCGCGCGCATCACCAGAATCCCGTGCCAACTGGTCATCATTGTCGACAGCAGGGTGCACACAGAGGCCAGCAGTAACGCCGTGACCATCACCGGTTTGCGTCCGATAGCATCAGAAAGCGGGCCGGTAAACAGTAAACCGACCGCCAGCATACCGGTTGAAATTGAGAGCGAAATACTGCTGCTGGCAGGCGACACGCCAAATTCATGAGACAACACGGGAAGAATAGGTTGAACGCAATACAGCAGGGCAAATGTCGCCAGTCCTGCTGAGAAGAGCGCCAGCGTGACGCGCATGAAAGGGGTTGTACCACGTTTAATAAATTGGGCTGGCTGAGGTGTTGCAGGTAAATCATCAATGTCGCTTGCCGGGGCGATATCAACGGTTGTTGTACGACTCACGTAAGATCCTTGCGAAAACGTCCCCGCGATGACGGGGGATGGGAATGACCACAGGATCAGGGTAGGAAATTGTCAATATTCTGTCTAATATATTAATAATCTCAAATGATACGTTAAACATATGAATATTGAGCTGCGCCATTTACGCTATTTCATTGCCGTGGCCGAGGAGCTGCATTTTGGCCGTGCGGCGGCGCGGCTAAATATCTCCCAGCCCCCGCTGAGTCAGCAGATTCAGATCCTTGAGCAGCAGGTGGGCGCGCGGCTACTGGCCCGCACCAACCGAAGCGTCAGCCTGACGGCAGCGGGCAAACAGTTTCTTGCGGATAGCCGTCAGGTGCTGAGTCTGGTGAATGACGCGGCTGCCCGTGCGGAGCGGCTACATCTGGGCGAAACGGGTGAACTGCGTCTCGGATTTACCTCATCAGCGCCGTTTATCAGTGCGGTTTCACATACGCTTTCTACCTTTCGTCGTCATTATCCGGATGTGCATATCCAGACCCGCGAGATTAATACCCGTGAACAGATTGTTCCCCTGAATGAGGGATCGCTGGATTTGGGGCTCATGCGCAACACGCAGTTGCCCGACACGCTGGCGTGGGAGGTGATTTTACGGGAACCGTTAATGGCGATGATCCCGCGGGATCATCCGCTGGCGGCGCAGCCGTCGGTGACGCTGGCCGAGCTGGCACAGGAGCCGTTTGTCTTTTTCGATCCTCATGTTGGGACCGGTTTGTACGATGATATTTTAGGGTTGATGCGTCGTTACGGGTTAACGCCAGTGATTACGCAAGAAGTGGGTGAAGCCATGACCATCATCGGTCTGGTCGCGGCCGGGCTAGGGGTGTCCATTTTGCCCGCCTCGTTTAAGCGCGTGCAGCTAAATGAAATGCGTTGGGTGGCGATAGCTGAAGAGGATGCCGTGTCGGAAATGTGGCTGGTTTGGCCAAAACATCATGAGCTCAGCAATGCGGCACAGCGTTTCAAAAAACAGCTGATTGACGGGGCCCGGTAAGCAATCTTTGCTATAATGCCCGTAAAAAATGTGCAGTAAATCACAAGGCTAAGTAAATATTTGACGACCACGTGTCAAGTGCTTCACCATAGCCCAAAGTTTATTTCGAAGCGCGAAAATAAGGATGTAAGAGGTGGTTGCTGCTGATAGTCAGCCAGGACATATTGATCAGATTAAGCAGACCAATGCGGGCGCAGTGTACCGTCTGATTGATCAGCTTGGTCCGGTTTCGCGTATCGATCTTTCTCGCCTGGCGCAACTGGCACCTGCCAGTATTACCAAAATTGTACGAGAAATGCTGGAAGCCCACCTGGTTCAGGAAACTGAAATTCAGGAACCCGGCAGCCGTGGCCGTCCGGCGGTAGGCCTGGTGGTGGAGACAGAAGCCTGGCATTACCTGTCGATCAGGATCAGTCGTGGCGAAGTGTTTCTCGCACTGCGCGACCTGAGCAGCAAAATGGTGGTGGAAGACCGCCTTGAGCTGCCGCTCCAGTCTGAGCAAACGCTGCTCGAGCGTATTGTCATTCATATCGATCAATTCTTTATCCGTCATCAGCAAAGGCTCGAGCGCTTAACGGCGATTGCGATCACTATGCCCGGAATCATTGATACGGAAAATGGGATTGTCCACCGAATGCCGTTTTATGACGATGTGAAAGACATGCCGCTGGGCGAAGTGCTCAAAGCGCATACCGGCGTGCCGGTCTATATCCAGCACGATATCAGCGCCTGGACGATGGCGGAGGCGCTGTTTGGCGCGTCCCGCGGTGCGCGTGATGTGATTCAGGTGGTTATCGATCACAACGTGGGCGCGGGGGTCATTACCGACGGGCGTTTACTGCATGCGGGCAGCAGCAGCCTGGTGGAGATTGGCCATACGCAGGTCGACCCCTACGGCAAGCGCTGCTATTGCGGCAATCATGGCTGTCTGGAAACCATCGCCAGCGTCGAAAGCGTGATGGAGCTGGCGCAGTTACGTCTGAGCCAGTCCATGAGCTCGTCTTTGCATGGTCAACCCTTAACCATGGATTCACTGTGCGGCGCGGCGCGGCAGGGCGATCTGCTGGCAAAAGATATTATTACCGGCGTGGGCAACAACGTCGGGCGCATTTTGGCCATTATGGTCAATCTCTTTAATCCGCAAAAAATCCTGATTGGCTCACCCCTGAGCCAGGCCGCCGATATTCTGTTCCCGGCGATTTCCGACTGTATTCGTCAGCAATCCCTTCCGGCGTACAGCAAAAATATCGTGGTAGAAAGCACCCAGTTTTCTAACCAAGGCACCATGGCAGGCGCGGCGCTGGTGAAAGATGCGATGTATAACGGCTCGCTATTAATCCGGTTGTTGCAGGGTTAACTGTTTTTTCACTGATGCCATAAAATTTGCGCTATCTCAATCTGGACTCTGCGCGCATACCTTAGACTCACTCCACTGAATTATTTACCTGGTTTATATTTTCAAAGCATAACGGTGGAGTAAGTCATGCTTAAGCGTTTCTTTGTAACGGGTACCGATACCTCTGTTGGTAAAACAGTGGTCTCCCGCGCTTTACTGCAAGCCCTGGCGGCGGACGGTAAAAGTGTGGCGGGGTACAAACCGGTCGCGAAAGGCAGTAAAGAGACGCCAGAAGGCCTACGCAATAAAGATGCGCTGGTGCTGCAAAGCGTCTCAAGTTTTGAACTGCCTTATCATGCGATCAATCCCATTGCGCTGAGTGAAAACGAAAGTAGCGTCGCGCACAGTGGTCTTATTAATTATTCCTTACTGTCGAACGGTCTGGCTGAGCTGAGTGCGATGGCCGATCATGTGGTGGTAGAAGGGACGGGCGGCTGGCGTAGCCTGATGAACGATCTGCGTCCCTTATCCGAATGGGTTGTGCAGGAACAACTGCCGGTGCTGATGGTGGTGGGTATTCAGGAAGGGTGCATTAACCACGCGTTGCTGACGGCTCAGGCCATCGCGAACGACGGTCTGCCGTTGGTCGGCTGGGTGGCTAATCGCATCAATCCAGGCCTTGCGCATTATGCAGAAATCATCGAGGTGCTCAGCAAGAAACTGCCGGGACCGCTGGTGGGCGAGCTGCCATATCTGCCACGCGCCGAACAGCGCGATCTGGCTCATTACATCGATCTTACGATGTTTAATGATGCCCTAACGGTAGACCGGGTTGTGGCGTAACGCCGCCTCAGAAAACAAAAAACCGGGCAGTTTAGCGCCCGGTTTTTTATTGCCTATAGAACGTGGGATTTAACTGTCGCTATGAATATTCAGCGCCCGACGCGTGCGACCAGAACTTAAATACTCTGCAATATAATCCTGCGAAATCTCGCCGTTATAGCGGCCGTCTTCGTCAACGATAGGCATCCAGCTGGTGTTGCTCTCATACAGACGCGACAGCACCACGCGCAGGTTGTCTTCCGCTTTGCCCGTCATTCTGAACGGATGCAGCACATCGGCACAAAAACCGGTGGCCTGACGCGCTTCGCGGCGTTTCACAAAGCCCAGCGGCTTACCCATGCCATCCACAACGGTAATCGCACGGATATCATTGTCATCCATAGTCGCAAAAGCCTCCGGTAATGAGGTCGATTCGCGCACCGTAATGGTCGGCTGCTGATCCGTGACGTCACCCGCCGACACCAGAAGCAGGCGCTTCAGCGTACGGTCCTGACCAACAAACGAGCCGACAAATTCATTGGCCGGTTTCGCCAGCAGTTCATCCGGGCTGGCGCATTGCACAATCCGTCCCTGACGGAACACGGCGATACGGTCACCCAGCTTGAGCGCTTCGTCAATATCGTGGCTGACGAGCATAACCGTCTTTTTCAGCTTGCGCTGCATCTCCAGGAATTGGTTCTGGATCACTTCACGGTTGATCGGGTCAACCGCGCCGAACGGTTCATCCATCAGCAGAACCGGAGGATCCGCCGCCAGGGCACGGATCACGCCAATACGCTGCTGCTGACCGCCGGACATTTCGCGTGGGTAGCGGTGAAGGAATTTATGCGGGTCCATCGCCACCATATCCATCAGCTCTTCGGCACGCGCTTTACTGCGCGCCTTATCCCAGCCGAGCATGCGCGGGACGACGGTAATGTTCTCTTCGATGGTCATGTTAGGGAACAAACCAATCTGCTGGATCACGTAGCCGATGTTACGGCGCAGCGTCACCGTGTCCATTTCGTTGGTGTTTTCGCCGTTAATCAGGATGTTGCCGCTGCTCGGTGCAATCAGGCGATTAATCATCTTCAACGTCGTGGTTTTCCCGCAGCCGGACGGGCCAAGCAGAACGCACATTTCACCTTCAGGTACGTTGAGGTTGACGTTGTCGACGGCCTTAAACGTCTGGCCATTTTTCTGCGAAAATTGTTTAGTGAGATTTTCCAGTTTTATCATTATCGAATCCCCTTCGGAGTCAGCACGACCTGCAGGCGATGAAGCAGCCAGTCGAGCACAATAGCTAAAAGACAAATCATCAATGCACCCGCGATCAACATGCGGATGTCACTGCCGCCAATACCGTTGAGCAACAGCAGACCCAGACCACCCGCGCCGATCACGGCAGCAATGGCCATCACACCAATATTCATCACCACGGCGGTACGGATCCCGCCAAAAATCACCGGTAAGGCCATCGGGATTTCTACCCAACGCAGACGCTGCCAGAACGTCATGCCAATCCCACGCCCGGCTTCACGCAGACCCGGCGGCAGGCTATCCAGCGCGGTGTGGGTGTTACGCACAATGGGTAACAGTGAATAGAGGAACACGGCGGTGATGGCGGGCAGGGCACCAATCCCCTGACCGATCAGCGAAAAGAGCGGAATCATCAAACCAAACAGCGCAATCGACGGAATGGTGAGCACGATCGTCGCAATCCCCAGTACGGGCGTTGCCAGCCATTTGTGGCGCACAATCAGGATCCCCAGCGGTACGCCGATAATAATCGCCAGACCAACCGCTAACCCCACCAGCCACAGATGCTGAAACGTCAGTGTGAGCAGAAAACTCCAGTTATCAAGCATGTAGTGAATCGTATCCATAACGCCTCCTATAGCCCTTTGCTACGCAGGAAATCACGTGCGACCTGCTGCGGTGACTGATGGTCGATATCTACCTTCTTATTTAGCTCGGTGATAACGTCGTTATTCAGCTGGCTGGATAGGGTGTTCAACGCCTCTTCCAGACCCGGGTTCGCCTCCAGCGTGTCTTTACGCACCACAGGTGTCACGGCATAGCTCGGGAAAAAGCCTTTATCGTCTTCCAGTACTTTGAGGTCGAATCCTTTCACGCGGCCATCGGTGGCATACACCAGCCCGGCATCCACAAATCCATCTCGCACGGCGTTATAGACTAACCCTGGGTCCATCTGGCGAATCTGCGGGCGATCCAGTTCCATCTGATACGCTTCCTGCAAGGGTTTCATGCCGTCGCTACGTCCGGCGAATTCGAGGTCTAACCCGAGCATCCAGTTGTTATCCGGATCGGTTTTACGCACCTGTTCGATTTTTGCCACCATTTCCGACATGGTATTGATGTGTTCTGCTTCAGCGCGTTTACGTTGCATCGCAAACGCATAGGTGTTGTTCATATTCGCGGGTTTCAGCCACACCAGACCGAGCTTGCCGTCCAGACGTTTAACGGTGTCGTAAGATTCCTGTGGCGACATGCGTTTATTGATGTGGTTAAAGATAATCAGCGAGGTGCCAGTATATTCCCACGTCATATCAACCTGTTTGTTGATCATGGCGTTACGCGAAATCACCGTCGCGATATTGGTTTTAGGCTGCACCTCAAAACCTTTTTTTTGCAGATACTGCACGGTCATGGCCGAAAGAATATGTTGTTCGGTAAAGCTTTTAGTGGCCAAAACTAACGGTGCGGCCTGCGCCTGTGTCGCGATGAATGCGGCTGCAGCCAGCGCGGCGAGGCTTGAAGACAGTCTCATAAAGGCTCCTTGTTATTGTTATCGCGCAATGTGCGGGCTCATGACGCGGCCCAGCGCCGCGAGCAACGTGTCCAGAATCAGTGCAAAAAGGGCTGTCGCTGCCGCGCCCAAAATCAACGTCGGGAAATCGTTCAGATAGATGCCCGGGAAAATCAGTTCGCCATAGCTGCTGGCGCCAATCAGGAAGGCCAGCGGCGCGGTACCCACGTTAATCGCGGTCGCAATACGGATACCGGACAGCATTACCGGTAACGCGTTCGGGATTTCCACCTGGTATAAACGCTGCCATTTCGTCATCCCGATACCGTTCGCAGCTTCGAGCAAAGACGCTGGCACTGAGCACAGACCGGCATAGGTGTTACGCACAATCGGCAGCAGTGAGGCGAGGAATAGCGCGACGATCGCGGGCTTATCGCCAATGCCCAGCACCACCATCGCCAGCGCCAGAACGGCCAGCGGCGGAAGCGTGTTACCGACGTTAAAGAGTTGCATCACGTATTCGGCAACGCCTCGCGCCGCCGGGCGACTGAGTAATATTCCGCTCGGGATCCCGACCAGGAGGGCAAAAAACATCGAAGAGAAGACCAAAATCATGTGCTGCTGACCCAAATAAAGCAGGTCCACCTGACGCGCTTTTATCGTATCCAGTCCAATTCCCCACGTCAGCAGAGCGAGGACCACAACTATCGCGCCGGCGAAAAGCAGCGTGCGTTTCAGTAAAGATGATTGCATTGCGATGTGTCTCCCTGTGCGCATGCGTTATTGCAACCCATTGATTGCCTGTTGTTATGCCATGTATCGGCAGGGGTACATGACCTATAGCAAGCGAATGGGAAGGGTTCCAGCGAAGCGGCAAAATTACTGAAGCGGTGTTTGCAGCATAAACAGGGGGTTACGCCTTACGGGAGAAGGGCTGAAGGCGTGTCGCCAGAATTCTCCTAAACGTAATGCGCCAAAAGTGACACCGTAACAAGCGAGGCGGCGCACGGCAGAGCATTCAGCCGTGCGGACGGGGGAAGGGTTAACGATAAAGCGTTTTTTCAATGACCGGGATCGGTAGCCGCGATTGCCAGTCAACCAGCGTCATCTGCGCAAGTTCAGCGATGCCGACGTAAAAAGGATGGCGAGCATTTTCACGTAACACCGTCAGGAAACGCTGACTCCATGGCAGCAAGTGCCATGCCAGCAGCTGATCGCACGCGTCTTCGTGACCCTTTTCACTTAGCCACGCAGCCAGCATCAGCATTGTCCCGAAATGATCTTCCGGCTCGTTTTGCGGCATATCGAAGGTAATGCCGTTATCGCGCATCCACTGACGCAGCGCGAGAGTGGACTCCCCAAACAGCACGGACTCACGATCCAGCCAGACGGAGCCCCACGGCGGAGCAGGCAACGCCCATGGACCGATGAACAAACGCTGCCAGGCCTCGGGCAGGGTTTCATCCGTGGTTGTGCGCAGTTTATCCGCGACGGGCAGTAAAGATTCTTCTGCCAGCGGCCAGTCACGATACCAGTCGGTCGTTGTTAACGCGGTAACCAGTGGCGCTGCCTGCTCACTGTCAGGGGGAAAATAAAATACTGCACCGAGGGCTCGGGCGATGATGGCAAACGACTCGCGGTGGGAAACCTCTTTCATCACAACATTCCTTGCTCGCGTGACTGTTTTCACGCTTCAAAATAGGGAGGGAGAATGATGAGAGAGTGTGGCGTAATCAGGGGGATTAAACATTAATCCCCATCAATGGCGGGCGCATTATGCGGATATTTATTGCGGCTCGGTTGGCGCATTTTCTTGTGCGCCTGCGCTACTGGCAGGAGAGTTACCGCTGCTGGTGCGCGTATAGAGGATCTTGAACGTATCATTGGCGCAATGACCCACAACTTGCGCATCCGGCTGATCGGCCTGATCGTTAGGGACAATATTCAACGTGAAACCCGATTCAGGAACGCCGTTATTGATGATGCGCTGCTGAATATCGCTCTTTAAGCGCTCGCAAGAATCCGGGGAGGCCAGCGCCGCGGGTGAAGCACCGATCAACAATAGGGTGGTAATCCAGGTTAACCGTTTCATAAAGCACTCCTTTTGTCTGTGTATGACATTCATTTTAGCAGGCAGGGCTTCACTCTTCGTCATGTAAGGCAACTTTCTGAAAAATCTTAGAAATTATTCTTCAGTAACGGAAGTGTTTTTATCAAAAGAAATTCAAATAAATTATTGGCCATTATTTCTTACATTAAATAAAAAAGCGTAGAGACTTCTTTCCATTGCACTTTTTAATTATGGTTTTTGATATTTGCGCATTTAATTGTTGGTGCTTAGGCTTGCTAATGGATGTTTCATTTTAGGTATTTTATAAAAACATATCGAATAAGGAAATATAATGTTAACTCAAATAAGTTTGTCGGAAGTGGAACGTAAAGATGCGATGTATTTGTTAGAGCAGAGCATGGGATTTGTCTGGCAAGCCTCATTGCGGGCGGTAGCTGAACTGGGTGTGGCTGACCGACTCCTTGAAGGGGACAAAACAGCCGATCAGCTTGGGAGTGAATTACACGTCGATGGCGCGTTTTTACTGCGTGTTATGCGAATGCTTGCTTCCCGAAATGTGTTTCATGAATCGTCGGACGGCTTGTTTTCACTCACCCCGACTGCCCGGTTCTTATGCGCCGAGCATCAACACTCCTTGCGCGCAGCGGTGCTGATGCTCACGGATAATACCTTTTGGCAACCGGCGGCGGAAATCAGTGATATTGTTGCCGGGAAAGACGTGTTTAACAGTATGTTTGGCATGTCGTTTTATGAGTATTGGGGGCAAGATAACGCGGCAACCGAGGAGAATGTTTTTCATGCAGGCATGTCTTCGATGTCGAGCGTCGAAAACGAAGAGCTTGTCGACTGTTATGATTTTCCAGAAGGGGCCTCGGTAATTGATATTGCTGGTGGTTTTGGGAATTTATTGTTAACCGTTTTACGCAGGAATCCATCACTACATGGCATATTATTCGATCAAGAAAAAGTGCTTGCGGGAAATCGGCTGCATTTATTAGATGACGATACGCGTTGGGACACCGTCGCAGGCAGTTTCTTTGAACAATGTCCGCAAGCCGATATTTATTTACTTAAATATATTCTGATGGACTGGTCAGATGCTCAGGCCAGTCAAATATTGCAAACATGCCGGAAATCGATGAAAGCAGAATCCCGACTGTTAATTCTGGAACCTGTTATTAAAGATAATAATAATGAACCAGGGAGATATGAGATCGACCTTTTACTGTTGACCAGCTTTGAGGGAGGGCGTGCACGGACTGAGCGAGAATATGCCGATATGCTGGCTGGCTCAGGGTTAAAAATCAATCGTGTGATACATACCCCGTCTTATTTATCGATTGTAGAAGCTGTTTTAGCCTAAATTTCTCAGTGGCTTGACGCTCTTTCTGAACTGGCAGGATATAATTATTCTGAATTGAGGTTTTACCCGGAAGTAAACCTCTGTATATTGCTAATATTAATGGAGTTAATGTCCACGTATTGGTGAAAATGTGAAGAAATTAGCAGTGATGATGGCGCTGACAAGCGTGCTGGCAGGATGTGATAACGCCTCCGCGCCGCTGTCTTTCACGCCAGAGATGGCCAGTTTTTCGAATGAATTTGATTTTGATCCGCTACGTGGACCCGTAAAAGATTTCACCCAGACGCTGTTTGACGAAAAAGGTGAAGTGACCAAACGTGTTACTGGCACGATGTCTGCGGAAGGGTGTTTCGACAAACTCGAGCTGCACGATCTGGACGCGAACACGGGCGTTGCGCTGGTACTGGATGCCAATTTTTATCTCGATGCAGAGACGCAGCAGCAAAAGATAAAACTGCAGGGCAAATGCCAGCTGGCTGAATTGCCATCCGCTGGCGTCACCTGGGATACGGACGACAAAGGTTTCATTGTTAGCGCGCATGGAAAAGAGATGGAAGTGAACTATCGCTACGATGCTGATGGGTATCCGCTGGGAAAAACCACAAAGTCTGGCGGGCAACAGCTTTCCGTGGCGGCAACGCCATCAAAAGATAAGCGCAAAAAACTGGATTATTCCGCGGTGAGTTTGCTTAATGATAAGCAGCTTGGCACGGTGCAACAACGCTGTGAATACGACCGCCATAACAACCCGGTGAGCTGCGAGCTGAGTATTAAGGATGAAAGCGTTAAGCCAGCGGTTGAGCACAAATTTACGATTAAAAACAGCATTGATTATTATTGATCTCGCATGAAAAACCGCGCATCTACTGCGCGGTCGGTTTCAAAATCGTGCTGCCGTGTGCTTTATGGTCCACTAAATACTGATGCTGGAAAATGCACATACGGATGGTGTTGCGGTACTCACCGTTGATAAAGAACTCGTGGATCAGCTCACCTTCCACCATAAAGCCAAGCTTGCGATAGATGTGTATCGCCTTTTCATTTTCTTTATCAACAATCAAATAGAGCTTATACAGGTTTAACACCGTAAACCCGTAATCCATTGCCAGTTTTGCCGCGCGGGTGGCGAGGCCTTTTCCCTGGAAATCCGGCGAAATGATGATTTGAAACTCTGCCCGGCGGTGAATGTGGTTTATCTCAACCAGCTCAACTAAACCGGCTTTATCGCCATTACACTCCACCACGAAACGGCGTTCGCTCTGATCGTGAATGTGTTTGTCGTAGAGGTCAGACAGCTCGACAAACGCCTCGTAAGGCTCTTCGAACCAGTAACGCATGACGCTGGCGTTATTGTCGAGTTGATGCACAAAACGTAAATCTTCACGCTCGAGCGGTCTGAGTTTTACTGCTAACGGGCTGGCCATGTTCATCCTTTCTGGCAGTCGTTTTTATGGCGCAACGGTACGGCCGGTTCGGCGATCCAGGCAGCGCAGGGTATTCGGTTCCCAGTAGGCATTCACGTTCGCGCTTTGCTGGCATTTATCGCGTGAATCAAACGCGACATCTTCTTTATCCCACTCTTTTTCAGCGCGTTTGTTCACCTTCTGGCGAAGATTACGCGTGTCATTCCATTGTTCCTTGTCCATGGCGGCATTCTGACGACTTTGGGCGCTATCACCTGATTCAATAATGAGTTTGCTGGTTTCAGCAGAAACCGGGGCGGTGAAGGCGAGCGCAGTCAGGGAGAGCATGGCCGCCAGATAGAGGCGTTTGCTTAATGTAGTCATTGCGTGTTCCTTTTGTTGGGCGCAGAGAAGTGGTTTACCCGTAGTCAATTCTACACTAAACCAAAATCGCGGCATACCCGCGCATTGGGTATGGAAAAGTAAATCTTATTATCGCGTATGATGTCTAAACCCTGACTCACTCGACCGTAAAAATGATTAAAACTACGCTGCTTTTCTTTGCAACCGCACTGTGCGAAATCATCGGCTGCTTCTTACCCTGGCTCTGGCTAAAACGCGGCGCGTCGGTGTTCCTGTTGTTGCCCGCAGGCATCGCGCTGGCCTTATTCGTCTGGTTGTTAACGCTGCATCCGGCGGCAAGTGGTCGCGTTTACGCGGCATACGGCGGGGTTTATGTCTGCACGGCACTCATTTGGTTGCGCGTCGTTGATGGTGTGAAATTAAGCGCTTATGACTGGGCGGGCGCGCTGATTGCGCTGTGTGGCATGTTGATTATCGTCGCCGGATGGGGGCGGACATAAGACCTGCATTTTGTGATCAAGCGATGATTTTTCGATCATAATACTTGTATGGTAGTAGTTCAGTTGAGTAAATTTCCTTCATCACAACGAACGATGCAAGGAAACGGATTATGAAGATTGTCGGGGCTGAAGTTTTTGTCACTTGCCCAGGGCGCAATTTTGTCACCCTCAAAATCACCACTGATGATGGGCTCGTCGGTTTGGGTGATGCCACCTTAAACGGACGCGAGCTTTCCGTGGCGTCTTACCTGAAAGATCACCTTTGCCCGCAGCTGATTGGCCGCGATGCACACCGCATCGAAGATATCTGGCAGTTCTTCTATAAAGGCGCGTACTGGCGTCGCGGGCCGGTCACGATGTCTGCGATCTCTGCGGTGGATATGGCGCTGTGGGATATCAAAGCCAAAGCGGCGGGGATGCCGCTTTATCAGTTGCTGGGTGGCGCATCGCGCGAAGGGGTGATGGTGTATTGCCATACCACCGGGCATACCATTGATGATGTGCTGGAAGATTATGCGCGCCACAAAGAGATGGGCTTCAAGGCGATCCGCGTCCAGTGCGGCGTGCCGGGAATGAAAACCACCTACGGGATGTCAAAAGGAAAAGGGCTGGCGTACGAGCCTGCGACCAAAGGCGACTGGCCGGAGGAACAGCTGTGGTCCACCGAAAAATACCTCGATTTCACGCCAAAACTGTTTGACGCCGTGCGCAGCAAGTTTGGCTACGACGAGCATCTTTTGCACGACATGCATCACCGCCTGACGCCTATCGAAGCCGCACGTTTTGGCAAGAGCATCGAAGAGTTCCGCCTGTTCTGGATGGAAGACCCAACGCCCGCAGAGAACCAGGAGTGTTTCCGTTTAATTCGTCAACACACGGTCACGCCGATTGCCGTGGGTGAGGTATTCAACAGCATCTGGGATTGCAAGCAGCTGATCGAAGAGCAGCTCATCGACTATATCCGTACCACGATGACCCACGCTGGGGGGATCACCGGGATGCGCCGCATCGCCGATTTTGCTTCGCTCTACCAGGTGCGGACTGGCTCACACGGCCCGTCAGATCTGTCGCCGATTTGCCACGCTGCCGCGCTGCATTTCGACCTGTGGGTGCCAAACTTTGGTGTACAGGAATATATGGGGTATTCCGAGCAAATGCTGGAAGTTTTCCCGCACAGCTGGAGCTTCGATAACGGCTATATGCATCCGGGAGAAAAGCCGGGCCTGGGCATTGAGTTTGACGAAAAACTGGCCGCGAAATATCCGTACGACCCTGCATATTTACCGGTCGCGCGTCTCGAAGATGGCACCTTGTGGAACTGGTAAATTGAGAGCGGGAGTGCGTATGACAACTGAAACAATCAGTACAGAACGTTTAACCAAGCCTGCGCGGATTAAAAAAATCCAGACCCTCACTCTGGTGCTGTTATTCCTGGCAGGGATTGTCAATTTTTTGGACCGCTCCTCACTGAGCGTGGCCGGTGAAGCCATTCGCGGCGACATGGGGCTGTCGGCAACAGAATTTGGCTTTTTGCTTTCCGCATTTTCACTTTCGTACGGACTGGCGCAACTGCCTTCCGGCATATTGCTCGATCGCTACGGCCCACGACTGGTGTTAGGCGCAGGCGTGATCTTCTGGTCATTGATGCAGGCCCTGACGGGCATGGTGAACTCCTTTAGCCATTTTATCCTGCTGCGCATTGGCTTAGGTATTGGCGAAGCGCCCTTTATGCCTGCCGGTGTGAAATCTATCACCGACTGGTATGTGCAAAAAGAGCGGGGGACAGCGCTGGGGATTTTTAACTCCTCGACTGTCCTGGGTCAGGCAATTGCGCCACCGATCCTGGTAACAATGCAAATCCTGTGGGGCTGGCGGGCCATGTTCGTGATTATCGGCTGCCTGGGTGTGATGGTCGGCGTTTGCTGGTATGCCTGGTATCGCAACCGCGCGCAGTTCGCTTTCCAGCCGGAAGAACGCGAATATCTTTCCGCGCCGGTAAAACCGCGCCCAACGTTACGCTTTAGCGAGTGGAGTGCGTTGTTCAAACGCCGCACCACCTGGGGAATGATTTTAGGGTTCTCTGGCGTGAACTACACCGGCTGGTTGTATATCGCCTGGCTACCCGGCTATTTGCAGGCACAGCAGGGCTTTAGCCTTGCGAAGACCGGCTGGGTCTCGGCGATCCCGTTCCTGGCCGCCGCCATCGGGATGTGGGTTAACGGGCTGTTGGTCGATGCGCTCGCCAAAAAAGGCTATGACCTCGCCAAAACGCGCAAAACGGCGATTGTAGTGGGGTTGATCCTGTCTGCGTTAGGCACTTTGCTGGTCGTGCAATCGTCGTCCCCGGCGGAAGCGGTCATCTTCATTTCCTTAGCGCTATTTTGCGTCCACTTCGCCGGAACCTCAGCGTGGGGCCTGGTGCAGGTGATGGTCTCTGAAAGTAAAGTCGCCTCCGTTGCCGCCATTCAGAACTTCGGCAGCTTTGTTTTTGCCTCGTTCGCCCCAGTCGTGACCGGCTGGATCGTAGATAAAACGCACTCCTTTAATCTCGCCCTGGTTGTCGCGGCCTGCGTCACCTTTGTTGGAGCAATGTGTTATCTCTTTATTGTCAAACACAGAATTGATTAATTTCTTTATAACAATGAGTTATGTAAGAAAGAGATCGGTCAGGAGCAACCATGAAAAGCATCGTCATTCAAAAACCGAATGAGCTGGTGATTGAGGAACGTCCGTTACCGGCTCCTGCAGCAGGCGACGTGCGCGTCAAAATCAAACTCGCCGGTATCTGCGGCTCCGATAGCCATATTTATCGCGGCCATAATCCATTTGCAAAATATCCACGCGTGATCGGCCATGAGTTTTTCGGCGTGATCGACGCGGTGGGCGAAGGTGTCGATGCGTCGCGCCTCGGTCAGCGTGTATCCGTTGATCCGGTTATTAGCTGCGGGCATTGCTATCCGTGTTCAGTCGGCAAGCCAAACGTCTGCACTTCGCTGGTGGTATTGGGGGTGCATCGCGATGGAGGATTCAGCGAGTACGCTGTCGTGCCTGCGAAAAATGCGTGGCACATTCCCGATGCGATTGAAGATAAACACGCGGTGATGGTCGAGCCTTTTACTATCGCGGCCAATGTCACCGGGCATGCACAGCCCACTGAGCACGATGTGGCTCTGATTTACGGCGCAGGCCCGATGGGGCTGGTCACCGTACAGGCGTTGAAAGGCGTCTATCGCGTGAAGCTGGTGATTGTCGTTGATCGTATTGAAGAACGTCTGACGATGGCGCAGCGCAGCGGGGCTGACTGGGTCATTAATAATGCTGAGCAGTCGCTTCTGGCGGTGCTCGACGAGAAAGGCATTAAACCGACCTTAATCATCGATGCCGCGTGCCATCCTTCGATTCTGCAGGAGGCGATTACCCTGGCTTCACCGGCTGCGCGAATTGTTCTGATGGGCTTCTCCAGCGAACCGAGCCAAATTGTGCAGGAAGGCATCACCGGCAAAGAGCTGTCGATCTTTTCTACACGCCTGAACGCCAACAAATTCCCGGTCGTTATCGACTGGCTGGAAAAAGGACTGATCGATCCAGAAAAACTGGTTACCCATACCTTTGACTATCACCACGTAACAGACGCAATCGAACTGTTTGAGAAAGACCAGCGGCAGTGCTGCAAAGTCTTGCTCACGTTCGGTCAATAACAACAAACGCGGATAAGTGGTACGCATCTTACCTTTTTAGAGATAGCCATGATGATTCAAACACAACTTCAACCTCAAAGAACGACATCCGATCTGGTGAAAGCAGCCGTGTCCGGCTGGCTCGGAACTGCACTGGAGTTTATGGATTTCCAGCTCTATTCACTGGGAGCCGCACTGGTCTTCCATGAAATCTTTTTCCCTGAACAATCCGCCGCCATGGCGTTAATTCTGGCGATGGGCACCTACGGCGCGGGCTATATTGCGCGTATCGTTGGCGCGTTCATTTTCGGCAAAATGGGCGACAGCATTGGCCGTAAAAGGGTGCTGTTTATCACGATCACGATGATGGGGATCTGCACCACGCTTATCGGCGTGTTACCGACCTACGCGCAAATTGGCATTTTTGCGCCGATCCTGCTGGTGACGTTACGCATCATTCAGGGGCTTGGGGCAGGCGCAGAAATCTCTGGTGCAGGCACTATGCTGGCTGAATATGCTCCGAAAGGGAAACGAGGCATTATCTCGTCGCTGGTGGCAATGGGGACCAACTGCGGCACCTTGAGCGCGACGGCAATCTGGGCGGTAATGTTCTTCGCGTTAGATCGTGAAGAGCTGGTCGCATGGGGATGGCGTATTCCGTTCCTCGCAAGCGTGGTGGTGATGATCTTCGCTATCTGGCTGCGAATGAATTTGAAAGAGAGTCCGGTGTTTGAGAAAGTGAACGACGCGCAAACGGGACCGGCCGTAACAGCTGAAGATATCTCACTCGGGGCGATGTTCAAAAGTAAATCATTCTGGCTTGCCACCGGCTTGCGTTTTGGTCAGGCGGGCAACTCCGGTCTGATCCAGACCTTCCTGGCGGGCTATCTGGTTCAAACGCTGCTGTTTAATAAAAGCATCCCAACCGATGCATTAATGATCAGCTCCATTCTTGGGTTTATCTCCATTCCGCTGCTGGGCTGGCTATCCGATAAGGTAGGTCGCCGGTTGCCTTATATTCTCCTCAACATCTCAGCCATTATTCTGGCGTACCCGATGTTGTCGATTATTGTGGACAAGAGTTACAGCCCGAGCGTGATTATGATGTCCATTATCGTGATTCATAACTTCGCGGTACTGGGGTTGTTCGCCCTCGAAAATATCACCATGGCCGAAATGTTTGGCTCACGTAATCGCTTCACTCGGATGGCGATTTCAAAAGAAGCGGGCGGATTGGTCGCTGTAGGTTTCGGTCCAGTGCTGGCGGGCATCTTCTGTAACATGACGGGTTCATGGTGGCCTATCGTGGCGATGATGATTGCCTATTCAGTTGTAGGGTTGATTTCCGCCATTCTGATGCCCGAAGTACGTGATCGTGATTTGAGTCTGGCCGAGGATGCTGCTGAATTACCACGCAATACGTCGGTAGGGTATGGAGCGGTGTCATCTCGTCGTTAAGGTTGGTTTATAACTTGAGTGACTTGTCACACAACATGGCATTGATGTCACACCACCTGATCAAAAGTTAATATAAATCAATAACTGAAATAGAAGTATCAGTATGGTTAATGGCAGTTCTTTTTTTACCTCAACTGCCATTCTAGTTGGTGTAGTCAGCAGGCGCTGTCGTTCCTCCGGAGCGACAGCGAATCTCAGCTTCATTTATTAAACGAGTCACAATCATGGAAAACCCGTTATTAAAGGCCAACGCCACGCTCCCACAGTACAATCGCGACAGTCTGAACGCACGGATTGTACACCTTGGGTTCGGCGCATTTCATCGCGCGCACCAGGCGGTTTTTGCCGATATTCTGGCAGCAGATCATGGCAGTGACTGGGGTTACTGCGAAGTCAACCTGATTGGCGGAGAGCAGCAGATTGCCGATCTCACTGCTCAGGATAATCTTTATACCGTGGCGGAAATGTCTGCTGATGCCTGGACCGCACGCGTGGTGGGTGTCGTGAAAAAGGCGCTTCATGCTCAGGTTGACGGCCTGGAAACCGTGCTAGACGCGATGTGTGAGCCGCAGGTGGCCATTGTTTCTCTCACCATTACGGAGAAAGGCTATTGTCATGCGCCTGCGACCGGGCAATTGATGCTCGATCACCCGTTAATCGCCGCAGACCTGCAAAACCCGCATCAGCCAAAATCAGCGCCGGGCGTGGTAGTTGAGGCACTGGCGCGTCGTAAAGCGCTGGGGTTACCGGCTTTCAGCGTGATGTCCTGCGATAACATGCCGGAAAACGGCCATGTGATGCGCAATGTGACCTGCGCGTATGCGCGCGCGGTGGATGCCGACCTGGCAGACTGGATTGACGCTAACGTGACGTTCCCGTCCACGATGGTTGACCGCATTGTTCCCGCGGTCACGGCTGAAACGCTCGTGAAAATTGAGCACATCACAGGCGTGCGTGACCCTGCCGGTGTGGCCTGCGAGCCGTTTCGCCAGTGGGTGGTTGAAGACAATTTCGTTGCCGGTCGTCCGCAATGGGAAAAAGCCGGCGCTGAACTGGTGGCTGATGTGGTGCCGTTCGAAGAGATGAAGCTGCGTATGCTGAATGGCAGCCACTCTTTCCTGGCCTATTTGGGTTATCTGGCGGGATACCAGCACATTAATGACTGCATGGAAGACGAAAATTATCGTCACGCCGCACACGCGCTGATGTTAAACGAGCAGGCTCCGACGCTGAAAGTGAAAGGTGTCGATTTAGGGCGTTATGCCGATCTGCTGATTGCGCGCTACAGTAACCCGGCGCTGCGCCACCGTACCTGGCAAATCGCGATGGATGGCAGCCAAAAACTCCCGCAGCGTATGCTGGACTCTGTGCGCTGGCATCTTGTGAATCAGCGTAGCTTCCCGCTGTTGGCGTTGGGGATTGCGGGCTGGATGCGTTATGTGGGCGGTATTGATGAGCGTGGAAATGCAATTGAAGTCTGCGATCCTTTACTGTCCGTGATTCAGAGCGCGGTTAACGGGAGTGCCGAAGGGGAAAACCGCGTACAGGCTTTGCTCGGCATTGAGGCGATTTTTGGTAACGAGTTACCGCTGGAGAAAACGTTTGTGGACGCGGTGATGAAAGCGTATCTGACGTTAGTGGAGAAGGGCGCTCAAGCGACTGTCGCGCAGTACGCTGCGGCAATGTAAGGCTCTATTATGCCGCCGTTCGCGGCGGCATATCGTTGCAAAGATCAGTGCATCCCCAGGCGAATCAATTCGACCGGTTCAAATTTACCTTCACATCCTTCTACTTCCACCGTTTTGCCGCGGCGTACTTGTGCTGGGGTAAGTCCATCCGTATGGATCGCGGTAATTTTCCCCGTGCGGCCCGTGCCATTAATCATCACGCGACTGCCCGTCGTAATAGCATTACGGTTACGGTCATAGGTCATCATAATTATCACTCCTCAAATTCAACACATCGCGACGCTGTCATTTCCGCACCGCTGACGGCGAATATAAATACGCCTGTTCAGATCTTATTTTTTTGTTTTTGATCAAAATCATATTTATTTTAGTTAATTTTTATCTTACATCCTTCTGACGAATAACGACGTGCACTGACAAACCCGACGTTTATTTTCGTTTGACGATAGTTTCAGGAAGGGACTGTTTAGCCTTTGTTTGACTTCCGCATGTCACTCTAACTTTAGTGAACAGAATTTATTTATATGAGAAGGAGAAGGCTTATGTACAAGAAAATACTGATGCCTGTTGATGTATTTGAAATGGATTTAAGTGATAAGGCGGTACGCCATGCAGAATTCCTGGCAAGAACCGATAATGCAACCATCACGCTGCTGAACATCCTGCCGAACAGCAGCCGCTCGTTACTGCGAGGATTCAACTCTGACATCAAAAAATTCGAGACATTTATGGTGTCTGAATCAGAGAAAAAGATGAATGCATTAAAACGTTTATTTGCTGTCGCGCCTGAGAATATTTATACCGAAGTGCGTTTTGGCAACGTGCGGGACGAAATTATCGCGATGAGTACAAAGGAGGAGTACGACGTTATTGTGATTGGGTCTAAAACGCCAGGGCTGTCAACGCATCTGCTGGGGTCGAATGCGGAATCGGTGATCCGCTATGCTAAAATTCCGGTATTAGTGGTGCGTTAAACAAGATGCCGCATCCGTCACTATTTGGCGAATGCGGTATAAATTAATCTTCGGTGAACCAGTCGCTATTTTCCATGCGAATTAACTGTACGGACTCTCCGATTTCCTGCAAATGCAGCGTCATCGCTTTTTCAACGCTATCGCCATCGCGCTTTTCCAGTGCAGTGAAAATATCGTGATGCTGACGCAACAGCATTTCCGGCGGTGAAACATGATCCAGGCTCATGTAACGCACGCGGTCAATGGTCGCTTTGATATTTTCGATGGTGTCCCACGCCAGCTGGCAATCCGCGATCTGCGCTAACTTCTGATGAAATTCATCGTCTAGCTGGAAGAAGTCGTTGAGCTGTTTACGCTCAATGGCAATACGCTGCTGATGAAGATTTTGCTCCAGCAAATAGCATTGATGATCGTCCACCAGCGAGGCTGCACGACGCGCCACCGCGCACTCAATCGCTTGTCGAACGAAACAGCCGTTACGCACCTGCGAGAGCGAAATTTTATTCACATAGCTGCCACGCTGCGGGCGGATTTGGATCAGACCGTTTTCAGCGAGTTTAATAAACGCTTCACGCACCGGCTGGCGAGACACGTCAAAACGCACCGACACCTCTTTTTCAGAAAGTGGCGTACCTGGTGGGATCAGGCACTGGACGATGTCGCGACGTAAAATGCGATAAATTTGCTGATTAACAGGTTGGGTGGGATTCAGTTGTGATTCAGCGGCCATGGCGTGTGATTTCTCAGAGAGTTAACCCGTGAATACTACCATTCTTTTGACGGGCATCCCATACCCGACCCGAGGGCCGGGCAGGAATTTATCAACCGCGATGCACGTTTAGACCCGCAAAGCTCTGACTGACAGGCATCATTTCGACCGTATTGATATTGACGTGTTTTGGCAGTGTAGCTACCCACCAGACCGTTTCGGTGACGTCTTCGGCGCTCAGCGCTTCGGTGTTCTCATAGGTTTTGCCTGCTTTCGCATCATCACCTTTGAAACGCACGTTAGAGAACTCGGTACCGCCCACCAGGCCCGGCTCAATGTCCGTGACGCGAATAGCGGTGCCATGCAAATCGGTACGCAGATTCAGGCTGAACTGACGAACGAACGCTTTCGTCGCGCCATAGACGTTACCGCCCGCGTAAGGCCAGCTACCCGCGGTGGAGCCGATATTGATAATGTGACCACGGTTGCGCTCGACCATTCCCGGCAGAACGGCACGTGTCATATACACCAGCCCTTTGTTGTTGGTGTCGATCATATTTTCCCAGTCTTCAACGCTGGCTTTGTGCGCGGGCTCCATGCCTAGCGCCAGACCGGCGTTATTGACCAGCACGTCGATAGCACGCCATTCGGCAGGCAGATTCGCCATCATTTCTTCGATTGCAGCGCGATTACGCACGTCGAGCTGAGCAGTCAAAATACTGTCGCCCAACTCGTCTTTCAGCTCCTGTAAACGCTCCTGACGACGGCCGGTTGCAATCACTTTGTGTCCATTGGCGACGAAACGACGCGTGATGCTTTCACCAAAACCTGCCGTTGCCCCGGTAACTAAAATAATCATCTCACTGTTCCTCAACGCTTTTTGTGTTGTATTACCATAGCACGCCCGTTGGCACGGCGTTAAGGCAACTTTTGTTACCCGACGTGTGCCAGGGATTGCAGCCCGCAGCGGCCTGTCTTACTCTGGGAAAATGATACTGCGCAGGAGTTAAAAATGTCCGTTGCCAATCCGTTTTTTGAAGTCAGCTTGTTACCGTACCAGGCGCCTCGCTTTGATATTATTGAGGACAGCCACTATCGCCCGGCGTTTGATGAAGCGACGCGGCAGAAGCGGGCTGATATCGCCGCCATCATTGCAGAGTCTGCTGCGCCTGATTTCGCTAATACCGTGCTGGCGCTGGAGAAAAGCGGCGTCATGCTTTCCCGCGTCAGCAGCGTATTTTTCGCGATGACGTCAGCCCATACCAACGATTATCTTCAGGAACTGGACGAGGCGTTTTCGACTGAACTGGCGGAATTATCCAATGATATTTGGTTGAATGACGCGTTGTTTTCCCGCGTCGAGGCCGTCTGGCAAGAGCGGGAATCGCTGGACGGCGAATCGCGTCGCCTTGTCGAGCAGACCTATCAGCATTTTGTCCTGGCGGGCGCAAAGCTCAGTGAAGCGCAAAAATCAGAGCTCAAAGCGCTCAATACCGAGTCGGCGTCGTTGACCAGCCAGTTTAATCAACGTCTACTGGCTGCTGATAAAGCCGGAGGGCTGGTGGTGGATGATGTTCATCAGCTCGATGGATTATCGCCCGATGAAATCGCGTCTGCCGCACAGGCCGCCGCCGAAAAAGGGCTGGCCGATCGCTGGCTGATTCCCCTGCTGAATACCACTCAACAGCCCGCGCTGTCAGCACTGCGCGATCGACAAACGCGCGAAAATCTGTTTAAGGCCGGTTGGTTGCGCACCCAAAAAGGCGATGAAAACGATACGCAGCACATCGTTCGTCGGCTGGTGGCGTTACGCGCGCGCCAGGCGCAACTGCTGGGCTTTGACAATTACGCCAGCTGGAGCACCGCCGATCAAATGGCGAAAACCCCCGAGGCGGCGCTGGCATTTATGCGCGGTATCGTTCCGGCAGCACGCGCTCGCGCCGAGCGGGAGCAGGCGGATATCCAAAACGTTATCAATGACGAACAGGGCGGATTCAGCGTGCAGGCCTGGGACTGGGCCTATTACGCCGAACGCGTTCGTCTGGAAAAATACGCGCTGGATGAATCCCAAATCAAACCTTATTTAGCGCTTAACAGAGCGCTGGAAGAGGGGGTGTTTTGGGCTGCCAGTCAGCTTTTTGGCATCCGTTTTGTCGAGCGCTTTGATATTCCCGTATATCATCCGGACGTTCGCGTATGGGAAATAGTCGATCATAACGGTGAAGGTATGGCGCTGTTTTACGGCGATTTCTTCGCGCGTGATTCCAAAGGCGGCGGCGCCTGGATGGGCAATTTCGTTGAGCAATCGCACGAATTTGCCGCCCGTCCTGTGATTTATAACGTCTGTAACTATCAAAAACCGGCTAACGGCCAGGTGGCGCTGCTTTCCTGGGACGATGTGATCACGCTGTTCCATGAATTTGGCCACACGCTGCACGGTCTGTTTGCCAACCAGCGTTTCGCTACGTTATCGGGGACCAATACGCCGCGTGATTTCGTGGAGTTCCCGTCACAAATCAATGAACATTGGGCCAGCCATCCGCAGGTCTTCGCCCGATTTGCCCGGCACTATCAGACGGGGGAGCCGATGCCGGATGATCTGCGCGAGAAAATGCTTAACGCGACGCAGTTCAACAAAGGCTACGATATGACTGAACTGCTCAGCGCGGCGCTGCTGGATATGAGCTGGCATGCGATCGATGCGCAGGAAAACATCGAAAGTCTCGACACCTTCGAATCTGCCGCGTTGAAAAAAGAGGGGCTGGATCTGTCGGCCGTGCCACCGCGTTATCGCAGCAGTTATTTTGCCCATATTTTCGGCGGCGGCTACGCGGCAGGATATTACGCCTATCTGTGGACGCAAATGCTGGCCGACGACGGCTATCAGTGGTTTGAAGAGCACGGCGGATTGACGCGTGAGAACGGGCAGAAATTCCGGGAAGCGATTTTGTCGCGTGGGAACAGCAGTGATTTAGCTGAACTTTATCATGAGTGGCGTGGACACGATCCAAAACTTGAACCGATGCTGATCAATCGCGGGTTGAACGGTTAAGCGTTTTTTATGCTGGATAAAGAACCGGGCGAGATGCCCGGTTTTTGTCCATTTTTTTCTTCCCCAAAATCCTCCAAAATTCCCCCCCAAATGGATCCTTCACTTCTTCTAAATTTCTGTGGGGATTTTCTCCTTTGAGGCGTACCTGGGGAGCTGGCAGGGCAGTTGACTGGCAAAGATATCTACCTGGACGGAACTGCACCTGAGAACGCAGGATGTTGTTCTCAGAACTTATGCGGCGTAACGAGGGAAAATTTCGCTCTGATACTCAGGCGCAAAAATACATTCAGGGCACTTCCGGCACTGAAAGCGAAACCCGCGTTTGAACCGAGGTAGCAACCGTTACAGCCTGGAGGCGTACGTTTAGCACTGTACGTTTCGAGTTAACATTATGTTATAGATTCAGAGTTTCTGATCTTGCTAAGCAATAGTAAATCGAACAGAAATGCAAGGTTAGGCCCATTTTGCTACCCTGTAGGAGGTTACACCTCCCAAAAGGGTCGATAAATGGAATGTAAAAAATATGAGTGAAACTGAAACTATCCCAAAGCAGCCAAAAAGCCAGATTAACAAAGCAGTCTTCTTCACCTCTGCTTTGTTAATATTCCTTCTTGTCGCATTTGCCGCGATTTTCCCGGACGTTGCCGATAAAAATTTCAAACTTTTACAGCAAAATATCTTTGCCAATGCCAGCTGGTTTTACATCCTGGCCGTTGCGCTAATTTTACTGAGTGTGACGTTTTTGGGGTTGTCACGATATGGTGACATTAAGCTAGGACCCGACCATGCCCAGCCTGACTTTAGCTACCATTCCTGGTTTGCCATGTTATTTTCTGCAGGCATGGGGATAGGCTTAATGTTCTTTGGCGTGGCAGAGCCTGTGATGCACTATTTGTCACCCCCCGTAGGCACTCCCGAAACCGTTGCCGCAGCCAAGGAAGCGATGCGGTTGACGTTCTTCCACTGGGGACTTCACGCCTGGGCTATTTATGCCATTGTTGCGCTGATTCTGGCCTTTTTCAGCTATCGTCACGGTCTCCCATTGACGCTTCGTTCGGCGCTTTATCCCATCATTGGGGAGAAAATATACGGTCCGATAGGCCATGCCGTGGATATTTTTGCCGTGATCGGTACGGTTTTTGGCGTCGCAACATCGTTGGGTTACGGTGTATTGCAGGTTAACGCTGGGCTTAACCATCTGTTTGGTGTGCCTATCAATGAAACCGTGCAGGTCATACTGATCGTCGTTATTACCGGGCTGGCGACCATTTCAGTGGTGTCAGGCCTTGATAAAGGCATACGTATTCTCTCTGAACTCAATCTTGGACTGGCGGTTATTCTCCTGGCTCTGGTTATGTTGTTGGGCCCCACGGTGTTGCTTCTTAAATCCTTTGTGGAAAATACCGGTGGATATCTTTCTGAACTCGTGAGTAAAACGTTCAATCTCTACGCTTATGAGCCTAAATCAAGCAACTGGCTTGGTGGCTGGACATTATTGTACTGGGGATGGTGGTTATCATGGTCACCGTTTGTCGGCATGTTTATCGCCCGTGTTTCGCGCGGAAGAACAATTCGTGAATTTGTGACGGGGGTATTATTTGTTCCAGCAGGCTTCACGCTGCTGTGGATGACCGTTTTTGGTAATAGTGCCATTTATCTCATTATGAACCAGGGCGCAACTGACCTCGCAAATACCGTACAACAGGATGTGGCGCTGGCCCTGTTTAATTTCCTTGAGCACTTTCCGTTCTCTTCAATTCTGTCGTTTATTGCAATGGCGATGGTTATTGTCTTCTTTGTGACCTCCGCTGACTCCGGAGCAATGGTTGTTGACACCTTAGCCTCTGGTGGTGTGGCGAACACGCCTGTCTGGCAGCGTATATTCTGGGCATCATTGATGGGCATTGTCGCCATAGCCTTACTTCTGGCGGGAGGGCTGAGCGCGCTACAAACTGTCACTATCGCCAGTGCACTACCGTTCTCAGCGATCCTGCTTATCTCTATATACGGACTTCTGAAGGCGCTTCGTCGCGATTTAACCAAGCGCGAAAGTCTGAGCATGGCCACGATTGCTCCCACAGCGGCGCGCAATCCCATTCCATGGCAGCGTCGGCTGCGTAATATCGCATACCTGCCAAAACGCTCGCTCGTAAAACGTTTCATGGATGATGTCATTAAACCGGCTATGTCCCTGGTTCAGGAAGAACTGAATAAGCAGGGCACGTTAAGCCACATTGGTGATGGAACAGATGATCGAATTCGTTTTGAGGTGGATTTAGGTAACGAGCTCAACTTCATCTATGAAGTGAGGCTCCGTGGCTATAACTCTCCCACGTTCGCCCTGGCGGCTATGGACGCTGATGAGCACCAGGCTGAGCAACACCGTTACTACCGAGCTGAAGTGTATCTCAAAGAGGGTGGACAAGATTATGATGTGATGGGCTGGAATCAGGAGCAGCTAATCAACGATATACTTGATCAGTATGAGAAACATCTTCACTTCCTGCATCTGGTTCGCTAGTCCAGCGATGTGCCGCCCTTGTGGCGGCATTTTTTGTAATTAATGAATAGGATAAGGAGTTAATTATGAATTCGCGCTGGAAGTGGATGCTGGCTCAGGTATTTAAAAAACTCTGGTTCAGGGCGACGTTATTCGCCATCGCAGCGGTCTTTACGGCTCTGTTGTCCATCCTGTTCAAGTCGATGATCCCTGAGACGTTATCAGGGATAGTGGGGGCAGAAGCTGTAGACAACATACTTAATATTCTGGCTTCAAGTATGCTTGCCGTAACCACCTTTTCACTGAGTATTATGGTAGCGGCGTATGGATCAGCGACGACAAATGTTACTCCACGGGCAACCAGACTGGTTGTAGAGGACGTCACAACCCAAAACGTGCTGGCGACTTTTATTGGATCGTTCCTTTTTAGCCTGGTAGGGATCGTTGCTTTAAATATGGGAGCCTATGGGGAAAGGGGCAGGGTAATTTTATTTATAGTGACTTTAGTTGTCATTGCCCTGATTATTTTCACTCTACTTCGCTGGATACAGCATTTAACGTCACTTGGTAGAGTAGGGGAAACGACGGCGAAAGTTGAACGCGCAGCGATTGAAACTATTATTGAGCGCGCTAAAAATCCTTACCTTGGATGTTTTCCCTGGCTTGATAATTCAGAACAGCCAAAGGGAACGACGGCCCTGTATCCGGACAGTATTGGGTATGTTGAATATATTGATGTAAGCAAATTGAACAATCTACTTTTTGATAGCGGTGAGCATGTTTATCTTGTCGCCAGGCCTGGGAGTTTCATGCACCCTAGTCAGCCTGTGATGTATATTACGAACAATGAATTGACCTCTCTTCATGCAAGTTTAATTGAGACGATCCACGTTTCGGATGTGCGTTCTTTTACCCAGGACCCGCGATTCTGTCTCTGTGTCATGGCAGAAATCGCCTGTCGCGCCCTTTCGCCAGCGGTCAACGATCCCGGAACAGCTATTGATGTGATTGGTCGCGGGGTAAGAGTGTTATCTGTATACGCTCAGAACAAGGTAGATACGACAGATGTGAAATATCCTTACGTCCATATTGCACCACTTTTTGTTTGTGACATGCTAGAGGACTTTTTTTCGCCTATAGCGCGTGACGGTGCCGCTATGCGAGAAATACCAATTAGACTGATTAAGGGACTTTCAATGTTGAGTCATGGCTGGCCTGAGGAATTTGCCACTGCTGCTCGAGTTCTGGCTTGTGAGGTAAGAGAGTATATAGAAAAGGAAAACTATACGGCTTCAGATAAGGAACGCGTGCTGGCGGTATATTTTAATTTATTCCCTGAGATTTATAATAAAGTTAACTGAATTGCAGGAAAACCTGCTCACTGTTTAAATATGAAAAACATCCGACTCTTTAATCCGTTAAAAGGGGGATATTAATGAGCACAATTAATGTCATCATTTTAAACGTCCTCGAAGAAGTAAGCGACCGTGTGCTATTTACTTTTGTTGGCTAACACAGAATAGTCGGGAAATCAGATTATCCAACCATGAATTGTAATAGGGTTAACGTATTTTACTGTTTGACCGCAGGCTTGGCGCGAGCTTTTATCGCTGGATGTTTATCCCGCCACCCCGTCCCATAATCGCGGAACATAGGATCAATGCGTAGAGGTTCGTTGCGTTCGCTCTTTGGACGCAAATGCTGGCCGATGGCGGCTATCGGTGTGGTTTAAGCAGAACAGGGGATAAAGGCATGAAAATAGACAGAAATTCCGGCGATTTTATCACGCGGAAACAGTACTGATTTAGCTGAACTCTATCGCCAATGGCGCGGACACGATCCTATGAGTGAACTGTTGCTAAAAAATCGTGGACTGAGCGCGTAGCAAAAGCAAAAAAAAACCGGGTGTTAGCCCGGTTTTTAGTTAAATTATGCCAGCTCGTTCGGGCTGGTTTCGCCTTTTTCTAACTGCTGCAGGTTACCTAGCGTGGTTTCCGAAATGCTGATCAGCGCTTCGGCGGTTAAAAATGCCTGATGCCCGGTAAACAGCACGTTATGGCAGGCGGACAGACGGCGGAAAACGTCGTCCTGAATCACGTCGTTAGACTTGTCTTCAAAGAACAAATCGCGTTCGTTCTCATAAACGTCCATCCCCAGCGCGCCGATTTTTTGTGTTTTCAGCGCTTCGATGGCCGCCTGAGAATCAATCAGGGCACCACGGCTGGTGTTGATGATCATCACACCGTCTTTCATCTGTTCGAACGCGCTTTCGTTCAGCAGATGATAGTTTTCCGGCGTCAGCGGACAGTGCAGAGAAATCACGTCCGACTCGGAGAACAGCGTTTGCAGATCGACGTACTCTACGCCCATCTCTAACGCAGCGGCGCTTGGGTACGGATCAAACGCCAGCAGGCGCATGCCGAAACCTTTAAGAATGCGCAGGGCGGCGATCCCAATTTTCCCCGTACCAATTACCCCGGCGGTTTTACCGTACATCGTGAAGCCGGTCAGGCCTTCGAGAGAGAAGTTCGCATCGCGGGTACGCTGATAAGCGCGGTGAATACGACGGTTAAGCGACATCATCATCCCGATGGCATGTTCAGCTACCGCTTCTGGCGAATACGCCGGAACGCGTACCACCTTCAGACCCAGCTCTTTGGCGGCGTCCAAATCGACGTTATTGAAACCCGCACAGCGCAGAGCGATGTATTTCACGCCATGTTTTTTCAACTCTTCCAGAACCGGACGGCTACCGTCATCGTTCACAAAAATACAGACGGCTTCGCAGCCATGCGCAGTTTTGGCGGTCTTTTCGTTCAGCAGAAAGTCGAAAAATTCAAGTTCAAACCCGTAAGACTCGTTAACATGTTGCAGATACTTTTTATCGTACTGTTTCGTGCTATATACCGCGAGTTTCATAAGACTTTCTCCAGTGATTTTATCTTCACGTTAGCATGATTAAAATGTACTTACAATTTCTTAAATAGTATTAATTTCAATAAGTTCAATAGAAAATATCCCTTTTACTCACTGAGGTTATGGACCTGTTTGAGCCTCCGATTCAGAGAGGGAGCAGTAAACTTCTGAGAGCAAAACAGTTGGCCAACTTACAGTATGGTAATAGCCCAGTAATTGGAGATGATATTGATGTTAAAAAGGGGACCTGGGATGGTTAAATTCGCCCCTGATTCGTACAGAATGACCGCAGTGAAGAACTAAAATAAATCGCCATTGAAATCGCCAGGACATCTTATTTCTATAAGATATTGAAAATAGGGAAAGTTGGGATGCGAATCACCGCGAAGCGCTTTAACCTGTCTATTGCATCCCACGGTTGAACTCACCGCGCTTAGCAGACATGACTGAGATCCTGGCTGCCAACGTCATATAAAAGGCGATCGCCAGGGCCTCTGGCTTATCAACCGTTGATTTCCTCTGAATGGTGCAGCGAGCCATTACACATTTCCTGTAACTCATTGATCAGTCTTGCCACATGGAAACCATCGCACACGGAATGATGTACCAGAACAGCGAGAGGCAACAGTATTTTTCCATCTTGTGGGAAGTATTTCCCAAGAGTGAACATAGGAGAAAAAAAGTTCTTCATATTAGCAATATTAGTGTTAAAACTGGTAAAACTTACCCAAGGAATAGCCGATACAAAAAAGATATTTTCTCGAGACTCCTCCTTTGGCCAATAAGAAAGGTTATTACTGTAGCGTGCTACGTCTTCTGAATAAGCGTCCTGGAAGTGATCAATATTGCCATCATAGTGACTCCATAATGATGAAAAGGTCTCCGTTTCATTATGGAAAATTGTATAATTTGGATGAACTTCATCCCATATGACAAGCTCATTATTCTTTATAGCCATACGGAACTCCGCATGGCGGTTTACTACTTTGGCAAGGAGGAAAATAATAGTTGGGTAAAATTTCCAGCCAGCTTCCTTAATATTTTCTAGCAGCACGGTAATATCGAGCTGGACAGTTTGATTAAATGTACATTCAGCAAATGACTGAAATACCTCAAAATGCTCCTTCCTTGCCCAACGAGATAAGTCAACAGACGTATATTTTGGCGTTGTTGTATTCATTTTTTAGCCTTTGATTCGCAATCATATAAAGATGTTAGCTTAAATTTTTTCATGAATGAAGCATACAGTGACCAAACGTTTTTGGTGTAGCAGATTGTTCAATCTACGGGTTTTCCTGTTGAGAAAAAGTCATAGCCTATCCGTGCTCTACGCATAGCAGAAGGCAAATGCTTAGGATCTGCCCGCTTTGCGCCAAAAGAGGGTGATACCCCAGGGTGAGACAGGCCACTGAATAGTTCTGTTGCTCAGCCCGATTGTACCGGAACGGCCGACGACGAAGGCTTTACTATGAGCCAGTGAGTGGGGTGATTCAGAATCTCTGCTGTGCTACAGACCACCTATTTTATCCCCATAAGGTGGATTAATTATTCAGCCGCCGGACAAAAGTTCGGTTCATGCAAAAAACATCCATTTCAAAACCACCACGCCCTGAGCCTGCACAAACCAATTAGTCTTAGCATTTATGTGGATTTATTTGCACCGACTAAACAAATAACGTGCTTTTTGTACATATTATGATGAGAAAAGTGCACCGCAAATACCAGTACAGACCATAAGTAATCAATGTTGAAGATGGTTTTGGTGTAATGGTTTGATTTTTAAGAAAAAAATTATAAATCCTCTTAATGCATTGTTATTAGCCAAGCAGCATCTATAAATAACATAATAACTACATTATAATTCTTTAATATTCGAGAGATAGGCAGGTTAGAATGCGGTTAATTGTGATGTTGTTGAGCTTTGTGGTCTCCCTGCAGGTTTTGGCGGGTGAGCTTCCCAAACCTGTCGGGAAAGTGCTCTTAACACTCTCCGGTCATATTGAAAATACAAACGAAGAGGGTAAAGCCGTTTTCGATCTCGCCAGCCTTGAGAAACTGGGCATGGTAAGTTTTCAGACCGCCTCTCCCTGGTATAATGGGCGCACAACCTTTACGGGTATTCCACTGCAAAAGCTGATGGATTACGTCGGGGCGGAAGGTACTGTCGTTAAGGTCACTGCACTCAATGACTACACCACCGTTGTCCCTCTCAGTGATTTCAAAAAATACAATGTCATCCTTGCGTTGAAAATCAATGGGGAATACATGCGTGTCCGCGACAAAGGTCCGCTATTCATCGTGTATCCCTATGACAGCAAACCTGAACTGAATAATCAGGTCTTTTATTCAAGGTCAGCCTGGCAGGTCAGCAAAATGAGCATTGAGTAGGATTCATAAGAACAATATGAACAGAATCCTGGCTGGCATAATATTTTTCCTTTTTATATCCACCGGATATATCTCTTTTCTTGTGCATGAAAGGCAGCAAGAGTTACAGAAACTGACGCACTACGCCAGTTCGTGGTCTGCTGTACAGCTGGTCTCGGAGTATTACCGTTTCGAATCATGGCTTGGTCTTTACACTATCGATGAGACGATGACGCTCGATGATGTGCGCTTACACCTCGACATTATGCTCAGCCAGAGCGATTTAATGAAAGAAGGGGATTTGGGGCATTATATAGATAGCAATAAATCGCTTCATGACGTGGCGATAAAACTCGAAAACACACTCAATTATCTGGATGTTCATCTTGAGAAAATGAATCGCTCAGAGCTCCAGGCATATCTGAAAGAGATGTATGCGCTTGATGCACCACTGAGCCGTCTTTCATCCGGCGCGTTAAACAAAGATGTTAACCTGATTAACAACGCCAACAGCAAAATTCAAACGTTGTACACTATTTATTCCGCGACTTCTGTGCTGCTAATAATATTGAGTGCGATCCTGGGCGTGCTGATTTTTTATCAAAATAGAAATATTCTGAAGGCGCATCTTCAGGTTAAAAGCCTTGCTGAAGAGCTTCAGGAATCTAAAGAAAAACTGCAAATTCAGAATAAAAAACTGGAATATGACGTTTACCATGACCCTCTTACAAAGATGAGTAACCGACTGTTTTTCTGGGAGAATTTGAATAAAACCATCCAGATGGCAGAAAGCAATAACAGCGCTGTGACCGTGATGTTGTTTGATTTAGATAGATTCAAAGAGGTCAATGATACCTATGGGCATGATGCCGGTGATATGTTATTGCTTCAGATAGCCCATCGCCTGAGTTCGATGAGTCTTCCTCCAGATACACTTTATCGCTTAGGTGGCGATGAGTTTGCGTTACTCACAACGGGTCTGACAGAAAGCCACGCTATTTCACTCGCCCAGAAAATATGTGATTGCATTAACCAGCCTTACACGATACATAGCACGATTGTAAACATAACCACCTGTGTGGGCATTGTTAATTCAGAAAAAGAACGCCGCTCCGACTATCTCTATAAATTTGCCGATCTGGCCCTTTATGAAGCCAAAAGTGAGGGCGCAGGCAAGATTAAAGTCTTCCGCCAACGAATGTTAGACAAGCTGCAGGAAAGCAGAACCCTTGAGCACGACATGGCACTGGCAATAGTGAATAAAGAGTTCGTGGTTTATTATCAGGCGATTGTCGATTCGTACAGTTGGGAAATTTACAGCTATGAGGCCCTTATTCGTTGGATGCATCCGCTAAAGGGCCTTTTGTCGCCAGATAGCTTTATTCCTGTTGCTGAAAAAACAGGAATGATTAACGAGATGGGGAAATCGGTGCTGGAAATGGCCTGTCGGGAGGCGGCTTCCTGGGCCGTTCCGGTTAAAATTTCCGTCAATGTCTCTCCAGTGCAGCTCAGCAGCAAAGCCTTTGCCGGGGTTGTGCTTTCTATTCTGAAAGAGACTGGGCTTCCGGCCGACCGTCTGGAACTGGAAGTGACGGAATCCTCTCTCTTTATTGAGAGCACTACGCCGATGAATACCCTTAATAAGCTTAGAGCGCAGGGTGTGAAAATCTCCATCGACGATTTTGGTACGGGATACTCTTCTCTTTCCCGGCTGAGCCGACTTGCCTTCGATAAAATTAAAATAGACAAATCCTTTGTAAATTCGATATCTACACAGGAAGACGCCCTTAATATCATCAAGCTTATTACCAGCATGGCGAAATCCCTCAGTATGAAGACTGTCGCAGAAGGGGTTGAGACACAGGAACAATTGGAAAGTCTTCAGGCACTGGGCTGCGATTTAGTACAAGGCTATCTGTTTAGCAAACCTCAGCCTTTTATCGCCGGGGAAATCAAAAATGGTTTACTCTCGAACGATGCTCCTGCTCTGTTAATTGCACCGCGAGGCTGAATTCGGCAACGTTGGTTCGTCGCTGATAATGGACGCGTTTTTGTTCTCGATTCATATCCTCGGACTGCCTCAATTCGCTCTGACCCCTGATGCAGCTCATTACCCGCAGCGCGCGTAACGGCGCGCTGACGATCGCTGCTCTGAAGATGAGTTAGCCACCTGCACGGTAGATGAAACACGGCTGATTATCCCACCACTCTCGCACGTCACGTTAAACCACTGACACAGGTTGAAGCTGTGCATCGCGATCGCCTTCGCGGCCAGGTATTCTTCACGGGTTTGAACGTGTGTAAAACGTCCACCCAGAAAACCCTTGCGTCGGCTGATGCCCGGAAGTGTCGCCAAAACCCAAATGGGCTAACACAAATACCTTATTACAGCATTGGCTTCACTAATGCATTTCTGTGAAGTCCTTCTTCTAAAACACGCTGATAAATAGCATGCGGAACAATGACAGGGATTTTGGTGTTCGGGTAGATTTGCATTAAAGCCAACGTCCGATGCCTTCCATCCATGATGGTGAAAGGTGTAGTCATTTCGGGATACTCAACAACGTCATTGGCTATGTATGTTTTCACTTTATGCCAGCGGGTCGGGTGTATGTTAAACGCTTCGTCGCCCATCGACTCAAGGATCTTCAGTCCATCCGCGAATAAAATACAGCCTCCCTCATTAGCGCACACTGCGGGAAGGGTGAACTTAATTTCATTGAATTTTGGATAGGAAAAACCTTCCTCATCTTTTGGGATGCTTTCAAAGGCGTTAAAGCGATATTTGCTCATGACGGCGTTTATCATTTCCACGGGGAAACGTGCGAATAAATGCTCCATAGCTCGACCTCAATAAATTGAACATGGCTACAATCATTACATACGTGAACGAAGGTATGTAGCTCCCAAAAGTAGTGCTTGCGGGTGATTTCTGACAACCGGATCGCCGCGAATTTTCGTCGGGGTCGGGGTGTAAAACGATGAGCTGTTAAGCTCAACAGATCCCCTCTACGCGATAAATTTTGGGGCAAACTCGGGGGCAGATAGGTCTGCAGGGGCATAAAATGGGGCAGAAAAGATGCTGTCATTCTCCGCCAGTGGCGAGTAAGGAGATTATGTAATTGTATGAATATTATGTAACTTATTAAGAATGTGGATGATTAAAATTTTACTCCAGGGAGTTACAGCGTCTATCCTTACAAAAGCGTTGGCTACAATGGATTGGCTAAACATGACACAATACGGGGCAATGCAGGTTTATTTTTTTCGCAAAATCAGGATATTAACTGCCCATGAAGGGTAAATACAAAGCTGCACTAGCGCTCCTGTTACTGATCATACTGTTGCCGCTGACGCTGCTGATGACGCTCGCCCAGTGGGTTCCTACGCTTGCCGGGATCTGGCTCCCCGTCGGAACGCGAATTGCGTTCGAGCAAAGCCCACGCCTTACCCGTAACCACATTGTGATTCCCGATCTCCGCTATCTGGTCGACGATTGCGAAATCGCCCGCGTCGAGAACGCCACGCTTTCGCACCCCAGTCGCTGGAAACTTGAGGTTGGCGCGCTGGATCTCAATACGGCCTGTCTCAATAAATTGCCGCAAGCCGAGCAATCTCAGGCCGCGCCCAAAACGCTCGCCGAATGGCAATCCATGCTGCCGTATACCTGGCTCACCATCGATCGTTTGACGTTGTTGCCATGGCAACAGTGGCAGGGAAAGCTCAACGTATCATTGACGCCATCAATGCAGGAAATCACATATCAGGGCGAACAGGTCAAAGTACGCGGCAAATTACGCGGTCAAAGCCTGACCGTCAGTGAGTTCGAACTTCACCTTCCTCAGGCAGAACAGCCCATCAAGCTGGCCGGTGAATTTACTCTTCCATTAATACTGGATGGGGCTCCCGTACAGGGCCACGCGCAGGCAACGTTTAACGTGCCGCACGTTCCGTCGCTGGTGGATGCCGATCTCGACTGGGAAAACAACCGTGGGCAGTTGGTGGTGATGGCGCGGGATAACCCCGATCCGCTGCTTGATTTACCCTGGCAGCTCACCGCAGAGCAGTTAACGATCAGTGATGGGCGCTGGCACTGGGATCTCTCCGGTTTACCGCTGAGCGGGCGCGTTGGCGTCAAGGTTGAAAACTGGCGGCAGGGTCTAGAATCCGCAACGATCAGCGGTCGACTGAACATCCTGACGCAGGGTGATGCCGGTAAAGGGAATGCGGTGCTGACCCTGGGGCCGGGTAAACTCAGCATGGATAATAGCGCCATGCCGCTCCAGTTGACGGGCGAGGCCAAACAAAACGATCTGATTCTGTATGCCATTCTTCCGGCCCGGTTCACGGGCAGCCTGGTTGACCCACAGCTGACGTTTGAACCGGGCGCTCTGCTGCGCTCGCGCGGTCGAATTATTGATTCGCTGAATATCGACGAAATCCGCTGGCCGTTGGCCGGGGTTAGGCTCTCGCAAAAAGGCGTCGATGGGCGTTTGCAGGCGATCCTCAAAGCGCATGAAAACGAGATGGGTGATTTTGTGCTGCATCTCGACGGACAGGCGCACGATTTTTTGGCGGACAAAGGGCTGTGGCGTTGGCGCTACTGGGGCGACGGACATTTCACGCCGATGAATGCGCGCTGGGATGTCGCCGGGAAAGGTGAATGGCGCGACAGTTTTATCGAGTTGACCGCGTTGTCGACCGGATTCGATAAGCTTGAATACGGCACCATGCTGGTGAGCAACCCCCGGCTGGTGCTGGAGCACCCGGTACGCTGGCAGCGTGATGAAACCGATCCGCACTTTAGCGGCGCGTTATCGCTGGATGCGCAGAAAACAACGTTTTCTGGCGGAAGCGTACTTCCGCCGTCGACCCTTAAATTTAGCGTCGACGGGCGTGATCCGACGTTTTTCCAGTTCAAAGGCGACTTGCACGCGGGCGAAATTGGCCCGGTCCAGGTGAACGGTCGTTGGGATGGTGAACGCCTGCGCGGTCAGGCGTGGTGGCCTAAACAATCGCTCACGGTGTTCCAGCCGTTGGTTCCACCCGACTGGAAAATGAACCTGCGCGAGGGTGAGCTCTATGCGCAAGTGGCGTTTTCGGCGGCCGCAGGTCAGGGCTTTGAAGCGGGCGGGCACGGGGTAATGAAAAGCGGTAGCGTCTGGATGCCGGACAACCAGGTAAACGGTGTGGATTTTGTCCTGCCGTTCCGGTTTAGCGCAGGCACATGGTCTCTCGGAACACGCGGTCCCGTGACCTTACGCATCGCAGAAGTCATCAACCAGGTCACCGCCCGTAATATTACGGCCGATTTGCAGGGCGATTATCCGTGGAGCGAAGACAATCCGCTCCTGCTGACCAACGTCAGCACCGACGTACTGGGGGGAAAAATCACAATGCAGCAGTTGCGGATGCCCCAGCACGATCCGGCGCTGCTTCGGGTGCAGAATATCTCTTCCAGTGAATTAATAAGCGCAGTCAATCCGAAACAATTCACAATGTCCGGCCCGGTCAGCGGGGCGCTGCCGTTCTGGCTGGAAAACGAAAACTGGATAATCAAAGACGGCTGGTTAACCAATCCTGGCCCCATGACGTTGCGCATTGATAAAGACACGGCAGATGCCATCGTCAAAGACAATATGGCGGCGGGCGTGGCGATTAACTGGCTTCGTTATATGGAAATTTCTCGCTCGTGGACGAAAATCAATGTAGATAATTTAGGTGTCTTGACCATGCAGGCCGCAATCAGTGGTATCAGCCGTGTCGATGGCAAAAGCAATGCGGTGAATCTCAACTACACCCATGAAGAAAACATTTTCACCCTGTGGCGCAGCCTGCGCTACGGCGATAATTTACAGGCATGGCTTGAGCAACATGCGGCGTTACCTGAAGCCCGCTGTCCGACAGGCAAGGAATGTGAGGAACAACGATGAAAACGCTGACAGGCGCGCTGGGTATGGTCATTGTCTCGATGCTGACAGGCTGTACGCCGCGTATCGAAGTGGCAGCCCCCAAAGAGCCGATCACCATCAATATGAACGTCAAAATCGAACACGAAATCTATATCAAAGTGGATAAAGACGTCGAAACGCTGCTGAAATCGCGTAGCGATCTGTTCTGAGGATGCCATGAAAAAACGACTCGCAATCGGCCTTCTGGTGTTGGCAATGAGCGCTCAGGCGCAGGCGATAACGCTGAATGAAGCGCGTGCGCAGGGGCGCGTTGGGGAAACGCTGAGTGGGTATATTGCGCCGGTCCGTCAGGATCAGGAAACCCTTGCGCTGGTGAGCGAAATCAACGCCGCGCGCAGTGAAAGCTACCAAAAGTTGGCGGACAGCAACAATCTGCCGGTGGATGAAGTCGCCAAAATGGCGGGGCAAAAGCTGGTTGCCCGGGCGCAGCCGGGTGAATACGTAAAAGGCATTAACGGGAAATGGTTGAAAAAGTGATCCCCGGTCGCGCCTGGAAACCGGCTCAACAAAGTACGGCCAAAACGCCGATGACAAGGAGTTAACAGCGTAAACGGCGCTGAACCTTAAACGCCGATGCGAAAGGGTAATCGCCGCTGATAAAGGGGGAACGTCGGCAAATCCTTCGCGAAAACCTCTTAACCGCTGTGTTGATTTTTTGCGCGTAGCGGATCAAGAAATTGCCGATTAACGCTCCGATGTTGCAGTATTCGTGTTTTCTCCCTCTCCCGGGGTGAGGGGGAGTGAGGGCATCAGACGACGCGCTCAGACGGCCCAGCGATCACGTCCAGCCTCTTTGGCGCGATACAGTGCGGCATCAGCCTGAGCGATTAACTGGCTGGCGCTCATACCTGGCGTCATCCCGGCGATACCCATGCTCACCGTCACGCAATTGCTCACTTTTGAAGCGCTGTGCGCAATCGCGAAAACGCGCAACGTATCCTGAATACGCGCTGCCACCTGTTCCGCCATTTTTGCCGAACATTCGAACAGGATCACGACAAACTCCTCACCGCCATAGCGCGACACTACATCATCGGGTGTGCGTACCGACTGTTTCAGCGCCTGCGCAACGCGAGCCAGGCATTCGTCTCCCGCCTGGTGTCCGTAGGTATCGTTGTAGAGCTTGAAATAATCGACGTCGAGCATGATCAGCGAAAAGGATTTCTGCTGGCTGACGGCGTTTTCCAGGAGGCTTTCCATCGCCCGACGATTGGCCGTTTCGGTCAGAACATCCTGGTGCGCCAGGGCGTCCAGGCGCGCAATCAGCATCTGATTTTGCTGATTGCGCTGCCAGGCTTCGTCAAACCAGCGTAATAAAAGAATTCGCCCGAAAATAATAATCAGCGTAAACACCACCCAGAGCGTTGCGAAGCGGATATTCACCCCGTGATTAAGCATGATGCTGGCCACGGGAAGCGCGAGCCACAGCGGCAGCACGTAGCAGAGCAGGCCACTCAAATAATAATACAGGGCAGCAATCGCGGTGAGGATCAGAATAACGTACAGCGGCCAGGCATGCGGAAGCTGCCAGTACACAATGAACCAGACACAACACACGGACCAAATAGCACTGATAACCAGCAGCGCCGCGCCGATCCCCCGATAATGGCGCAAGGCCATTACAATCAGTATCGCCGAGAGGCTAATGATGCCCACCATCGCGATGTTGATCAGCAGGCTGGCGTGCGGCGACACCTGGTAAAAGGCGTCGATATTGTCGAACAGACTGTTACGCAGCCAAATCACCAGCGCAAAGCTGATGTTCACAAACGCCAGCCACGGCATATTCATCGCCAACCCGCGCGCCACCATGGCCTCGCGAGTCGGCCAGGACGTCAGTTCAGGTTGCGGATGATGTCGTTTTTCCATTGATTTATCGCTGCTGGAAAGAGTCTGGGCCGTCGTAAACGGATACATGTTTATGTATATACGTTACAGTGTCACTTACTGGGTCACATATCATCATGGGATACTGATATCAGTCTGGCAGCATTATTACTGGGGTCAATGTGTTAGCGTAATTTTGCCAGTGTAAACAGGATAGCCGTTTTGAGTGCGCGTGAATCGAAGGGGAAGAACAAGCAGGCGCGAGAAGTTGAACGTGAGTGCGGGAATGGAAAAACCCTCTCACCAGGCGGTGAGAGGGGGAAATCTTATGCAGCCACCAGGCTGTCGATTGCGGCTTTCGCGTCAGTCTGCGCTTTGGTTGCCACTTCTGGACCGTAGGCAATCCCTTCAGCAAACACAAAGTTCACGTCGGTGATGCCGATGAAGCCCAGGAACAGGCTCAGGTACGGTGAAACCAGGTCAGTTGGGGTATCTTTATGAATACCGCCACGGCTGGTCAGCACGATAGCGCGTTTACCTTTCACCAGGCCTTCCGGACCGTTCTCGGTGTAGCGGAAAGTCACGCCAGCACGCGCCACCAGGTCGAAGTAGTTTTTCAGCTGCGTTGGGATGTTGAAGTTGTACATCGGGGCGTTGATCACGATAACGTCGTGTGCCTGTAGCTCAGCGATCAATTCGTCAGAGAGCGTCAGCGCGTCCTGCTGACGAGGCGTCAACGGTGCATCGCTTGGACGCAGCGCACCCACCAGTTCGCCATCCAGAACAGGAATTGGCTGAGCAGCCAGATCGCGGACGGTGATTTCGTCAGCGCTGTGCTGCTGACGCCACTGCTCAACGAAATAATCAGACAGCTGACCAGACTGAGAGTACCCTGCCAGAATACTGGATTTGAGAACTAATACTTTGCTCATGGGTGATTCCTTAATTGTATTTGATTGGGGGGATTGCCCCGTTGCTTGCAGACACTTTATTCACAATCCTGTCGCAGGGATAGCGCAATATATCGAACCCAGTGTTCAGTTTTTTTGAATAAGGCGGTAGATGCCCTGATGTGGTACTCTATAGCAATCATTAAAAAGAGATTTTACCCGGCAGAGCACTGCCCCTTAACGCTATGACAGAACAACAAAAAATCACCTTCCCGATGCTTATGCAACAGCTGGATACGCTGATGTTGCGCGATAAACAGCGCTTTGCGCGCCGCCTGCATGGGGTCAAGAAGGTTAAAAATCCTGATGCACAACAGGCCATTTATCAGGAGATGGCGAAAGAGATTGAACAGGCGGCAGGGAAAGTCGTGCTGCGCGACGCGGCGCGTCCGGATATCACCTATCCGGAAAACTTGCCCGTCAGTCAGAAAAAACAGGAAATTCTCGAAGCCGTTCGCGACCACCAGGTGGTGATCGTGGCAGGGGAAACCGGTTCAGGTAAAACCACGCAGTTGCCGAAAATCTGCATGGAGTTAGGGCGCGGTGTGAAGGGCTTGATCGGCCACACCCAGCCGCGTCGTCTTGCCGCGCGTACGGTAGCGAATCGTATTGCCGAAGAGTTACAAACCGAGCCGGGCGGCTGCATCGGTTATAAAGTGCGTTTCAGCGATCATGTTAGCGATAACACCATGGTCAAGCTGATGACCGACGGTATTCTGCTGGCCGAAATCCAGCAGGATCGCCTGCTGATGCAATACGACACGATAATCATTGATGAAGCCCACGAGCGCAGTCTGAACATCGATTTTTTACTGGGCTATTTGCGTGAACTGTTACCGCGCCGCCCGGATCTGAAAATTATCATCACGTCAGCGACAATCGATCCGCAACGCTTCTCGCGCCACTTCAATAACGCGCCGATTATCGAAGTTTCCGGCCGGACATATCCGGTTGAAGTGCGCTATCGCCCAATTGTTGAAGACGCAGACGACACCGAGCGCGATCAGCTGCAGGCTATTTTCGATGCAGTTGATGAACTGGGGCGCGAAAGCCCGGGTGATATTCTCATTTTCATGAGCGGCGAGCGTGAAATTCGTGATACCGCTGATGCGCTCAGCAAGCGCGAGCTGCGCCATACCGAGATTTTGCCTCTCTACGCGCGTCTGTCGAACAGCGAGCAAAACCGCGTGTTCCAGTCGCATCATGGTCGTCGTATTGTGCTCGCGACCAACGTGGCTGAAACCTCGCTAACCGTTCCCGGCATCAAGTATGTGATCGATCCGGGTACGGCGCGTATCAGTCGCTACAGCTATCGCACCAAAGTGCAGCGCCTGCCGATTGAGCCGGTGTCGCAAGCCTCGGCTAACCAGCGTAAAGGCCGCTGCGGACGTGTCTCCGAAGGTATCTGTATTCGGTTGTATTCCGAGGACGATTTCTTGTCGCGTCCAGAATTTACCGATCCGGAAATTCTGCGCACCAACCTGGCCTCCGTTATTTTGCAGATGACCGCGCTGGGGCTGGGGGATATCGCCGCGTTTCCGTTTGTTGAAGCGCCGGATAAACGCAATATTCAGGACGGCGTGCGTCTGCTGGAAGAGTTAGGCGCTATCACCACAGACGAACAGGCCACCGCTTACAAGCTGACCCCGCAGGGCCGTCAGTTAAGCCAGTTGCCGGTCGATCCGCGTCTGGCACGTATGGTGCTGGAGGCGCAAAAACACGGCTGCGTGCGCGAGGCGATGATTATCACCTCCGCGCTCTCTATTCAGGATCCGCGCGAGCGTCCGATGGATAAAAAGCAGGCTTCCGATGAGATGCACCGTCGTTTCCAGGACAAAGAGTCGGATTTCCTCGCGTTTGTGAATCTGTGGAATTATCTCGGCGAACAGCAAAAAGCGCTGACGTCCAATGCGTTTCGTCGTCTGTGCCGGACCGAATATCTGAACTATCTGCGCGTGCGCGAGTGGCAGGATATCTATACCCAGCTGCGTCAGGTGGTCAAAGAGCTGGGGATCCCGGTCAACAGCGAACCGGCTGAATACCGTGAGATTCACGTCGCGTTGCTGACGGGGCTGTTGTCGCATATCGGTATGAAAGATGTCGATAAACAGGAGTTTACCGGCGCGCGCAATGCCCGTTTCGCGATCTTCCCCGGTTCCGGTTTATTCAAGAAACCGCCGAAATGGACCATCGTCGCGGAGCTGGTTGAAACCAGCCGCCTGTGGGGACGCATTGCCGCGCGGATCGATCCAGAATGGGTTGAACCGGTGGCACAGCATCTGCTGAAACGCTCATACAGTGAACCACACTGGGAGCGCGCACAGGGCGCGGTGATGGCGACCGAAAAGGTCACCGTTTACGGCCTGCCGGTCGTTGCTGCACGCAAGGTGAATTACAGCCAGATCGACCCGGCGCTGTCCCGTGAGCTGTTTATTCGCCACGCGCTGGTCGAAGGCGACTGGCAAACGCGTCACGCGTTTTTCCGCGAAAACCTGAAGCTGCGCGCCGAAGTCGAAGAGCTTGAGCACAAATCACGTCGCCGCGACATCCTGGTGGATGACGAAGCGTTATTCGAATTCTACGATCAGCGCATCAGCCATGATGTGGTGTCGGGCCGTCACTTCGACAGCTGGTGGAAAAACGCCAGTAAAGAGACGCCTGATTTGCTCAACTTTGAAAAGAGCATGCTGATTAAAGAGGGGGCAGAGAATGTCAGTAAACTTGACTATCCGAACTTCTGGCATCAGGGCAATCTCAAGCTGCGGCTGACCTATCAGTTTGAGCCCGGTGCGGATGCCGATGGCGTCACGGTCCATATTCCGCTGCCGCTGCTCAATCAGGTTGAAGAGAGTGGGTTCGAGTGGCAAATTCCTGGCCTGCGTCGTGAGCTGGTGATTGCGCTAATCAAATCCCTGCCTAAACCGGTGCGCCGCAATTTTGTTCCCGCGCCGAACTACGCCGAGGCGTTTTTAGGCCGCGTCACGCCGCTGGAAATGCCGCTGCTGGATGCGCTTGAGCGCGAGTTACGCCGTATGACGGGGGTGACGATTGACCGCGAATCCTGGCACTGGGATCAGGTACCCGACCATCTGAAAATTACCTTCCGGGTGGTGGATGACAAAAACAAAAAACTGAACGAAGGCCGTTCGCTGACCGAACTGAAAGATGCCCTGAAAGGCAAAGTGCAGGAGACGCTCTCTGCGGTGGCGGACGACGGTATCGAACAGAGTGGGCTGCATATCTGGAGCTTTGGCAATCTGCCGGATCATTACGAGCAAAAACGCGGCAACTATAAAGTGAAGGCGTGGCCTGCGCTGGTGGATGAACGCGACAGCGTGGCGATCAAGCTGTTTGATAATCCGCTGGAACAGCAGCAGGCGATGTGGCGCGGTCTACGCCGTTTACTGCTGTTGAATATTCCCTCGCCGATCAAATATTTGCATGAGAAACTGCCGAACAAGGCCAAGCTCGGGCTGTACTTTAACCCTTACGGCAAAGTGTTGGATCTGATTGACGACTGCATCTCCTGCGGCGTGGATAAGCTGATCGACGAGGCGGGCGGTCCGGTCTGGACGGAAGAGGGCTTTGCGACGCTGCACGAAAAAGTGCGTGCGGAGCTGAATGATACCGTAGTGACCATTGCGAAACAGGTCGAGCAGATCCTGACGGCGGTATTTAATATCAACAAACGTCTGAAAGGGCGCGTCGATATGACCATGGCGCTGGGGTTATCGGATGTTAAAGCGCAGATGAGCGGCCTGGTGTATCGCGGCTTTGTGACCGGCAACGGCTTCAAACGCCTTGGCGATACGCTGCGTTATCTGAACGCGATTGAAAAACGCCTTGAGAAGCTGGCCGTTGATCCGCATCGCGATCGCGTACAAATGCTGAAAGTCGAAAGCGTGCAGCAGGCGTGGCAGCAATGGTTTAATAAGCTGCCGCCCGGACGTCGCGACGATGAAGACGTGCAGGAGATCCGCTGGATGATCGAAGAGCTGCGCGTCAGCCTCTTTGCGCAACAGCTTGGTACGCCGTATCCGATATCCGACAAACGTATTTTGCAGGCAATGGATCAGATTACGGCGTAGTTTGCAGGCCGGGTTAGGTATCGCCGCCACCCGGCGGGTCGTAAGACGTATGTGATTAACGCCCGGTGGCGCAATGCTTACCGGGCGACAAACACGGTTCAGCTATTCACCATTGCTAGGGTAAATCCATCCCAACCCTTTATCCCCACGGTTTGCAGCGCGGTGGCCGTGAGGCGAGGGTTTTCCCCGATCATATCGATAAAACGCCGTACGCCCTGTACGCGCTCGTCATCGCTTTGCTCATTGATCACCTCACCGTCACGCACCACGTTATCCCCGATGATCACGGTGCCAGGGCGGGAGTAGCGTAGCGCCCACTCCAGATAGCCCGGATTATTGGGCTTATCGGCATCGATGAAGATCAGGTCAAAAGGGGGGATGTCGCCGAAGCCTTTCAGCGATTGCAATCCTGGCCCCTCGATAAGCTCAATCTGCGCCTGCAATCCGGCAAGGCGGATATTCTGCCTGGCGGTTTTTGCATGAACAGGGTCGGCCTCAAGGGTGATAATTTTGCCGCCAGGCTGTAACGCGCGCGCCATCCAGATTGTACTGTAAGCACCCAGAGTGCCGATCTCCAGGATGCGCTTTGCATGCGTCATCTGGACGAATAAAGCCAGCAATTGCCCCTGATTTGCCGCGACGTCATGCTCCGGCAGCCCGGCTCGTTTGTTATTTTCCAGAACGCTTTGCAGCACGGTATCCTGGGGAATAAGAGAAGAAATCATATAGTTATCTACTGCAGACCACGTTTGTTGCATAGACTGACCCCTTAGTTTTTCTCAGACCACCCCCCTCCCAGCGCCTTATACAAATCAATCTGCGCCAGCAGCAGGTTATTTTTCACCTGTACGACATTCGTTTGCACCGAGAACAGCGTGCGCTGGGCGTCCAGCACGTCCAGATAGGAGGAGTAGCCGTTGCGATAACGGTTTTGCGCGATGCGCAGCGTCTCCTGGGCCACATCCTGCTGCGCCATTAACTCCGTCAACTGCTCCTGATTGCGCGTGATAGCATCCAGGCTGTCGTTCACTTCCCGGAACGCATTGCGCACGGTTTTTTCATAGCTGTAGAGCGCCTGATTGCGCTGCGACTGCGAAATATCCACCTGTGCATTCAGGGCCTGTCGGTTGAGCAGCGGCGCAAGAATACTTCCGCCAACACTCCAGAGCTGCAGCGGATTATCCAGCAGGCCGGACAGCGTACGATCCTGTATCGATCCGCTCGCCGTCAGATTGATTGACGGCAACAGGCTGGCACGAGAGGCGGCAAGCGTGGCATCCGTCGCGATAAGCTGGCGTTCGGCTTGCACGATGTCCGGACGGCGATTCAGTAGCGAAGAGGGCAGTTGCGACGGAATCTGCAGCGGCGTGAGCGTCTCAAAGCTATCGCTGCGAACGACGGTGCCGGGGTTGTTTCCTGACAGGATGCTGAGCGCATTTTCCTGCTGCGCGATCTGATGCTGCACCTGCGGGATCTGCGCGCGCGTGGCGCGCAGTTCGGAGTCTGACTGCATCAGCTCCAGGCGCGAGCTGTAGCCCGTGTCGAACTGACGTTTTGCCAGTTTCCAGGCTTCTTCGCGGGATTTAAGCGTCGATTGTGTGACCCGCAGCTGTTCATCCAGGGATAACAACGTGATGTAACCGGACGCCACCGACGCGGCGACGGTTAAATCGGCGGCCGCGGCGGCCGCTTTCTGCGCCTCAAGCGACGCAAGTGCTGCCTGCGAGGTGCTGCGATTGACGCCCCAGATATCCACGTCATAGCTGGCGGTCAGACTGCCTTTATACAGCGAGCCGTAAACCGGTAATCCGCTGGCGGCCGACTGTGAACGCGCCCGCGTCCCGCTGATACCCGCGTCTAGCGTCGGGAAAAGGCTCCCGTCAGCGGCATAAACCCGCGCCTGGTATTCGTTCACGCGCTCGCGGGCGATCAGCACATCGCTGTTATTTTGCAACGCCTGGCTGACGTAGCGATTCAGATGATTATCGTGAAAATTACGCCACCAGACTTGTTCCGCCGGGCTGGCAGGGCCGCTGGTTTCGCGCCACTGCGCCGGGATCTGCAATGTCGGTTTCGCCGGGGCGATGTCTGCGGACTGACACCCAGCCAGCAGCGCCGCGACGATCAAACCAGCAACGGGGCGAAAAGTCATTACTTCTCCTCCCGCGTATCGATACTGACCTGCACCGACATACCCGGGCGCAACAGCGCAGACGCCTCGGGTTTGCCGAGCACTTCAATGCGCACCGGAATGCGCTGAGCGATTTTGACAAAATTCCCCGTGGCGTTGTCTGGCGTAATGGCGCTGAACTCCACGCCGGTAGCAGGGGAAATACTCTCAACACGGCCTTGATAGGCTTTGCCGTTTAACGCGTCGACGGTGAATTTCACAGGCTGTCCCACCCGCAGATCGGCAAGCTGTGTCTCTTTGATATTGGCGATCACCCAGTGCTGCGGCGGCACCAGCGTGGTGAGATGCGTTCCTGCGGTGACATAGGCGCCCAGACGCACGGCAATTTGCCCAAGCTGGCCGTCGCGCGGGGCGATGATGCGGGTGTTCTGCAAATCGATTTGCGCCAGTTCAAGCGCAGCTTTGGCGCTTTCGACATCGGCCTCCAGCGCGCCGCGATTCACAATCACGGTTTGCAAATCCTGACGGGACATCTCGAGCGTGGCTTTTGCCTGATCGATATCCGCACTGCCTTGCGCGGCACTTGCAAGGGCGGCATCACGTTCACGAATGGACAGCGATCCATCCGCCGTCAGATCGTTCACCCGCCTGAGATCGGCCTGAGTTTTCAGGCTTTGTGCGCGGGCATTTTTCAACGCCGCATCGTTGCGGGCAATCACCGCTTCGGCGCTTTTACGCTGCTGGAGGTTATTGTTGAGCGCGGCAATTTTCATCGCTAACTGCGCCTCGGCCTGATGCACGCGCTGGCGATAGATCCTGTCGTCGATTTGTAGCAGCAGATCGCCTTTCTTGACCTGCACAAAGTCCTGCACGTTGACGTCCGTGATATAGCCGTTGACCTGCGGACTAATAAATGTGGTCTGGCCACGCACGTAGGCGTTATCGGTAAATTGCGTATGGCGGGTGAACGGCGGCAGTTGCCAGGCATACAGAATCACCAGTACACCGACAATGCCAATCGCCGCAGCGGTAAAAATAGACACCACACGCAAATTATTGCGGGTATTGGCCTGTACGTTAGCGGCATCCTGCTGACTCATAACGTCTCCTGTGGTAACGCGATAAACATGGTAATGGTTCTTTCCTTTATTGGGTGCCGGTCGATTTTTTTAGCGCCAACCGCGCAGTGAGTCGCAGGCGCAGCAAACGCCACAAAATCCACAACAGCGTGGCGGTGGCGATACCCGCCGTCAGCAGATATGTATCATTGTAAGCGAGAATGTTGGCCTCAAGCGTGGTGACGGTTTGCAGCTGCGTCACGGCCTGCGTGTTGAGCAGCGCGCTGTCACCAATCAGGCTTTTGTACAGTTGGGTGTAAATTTGCAGACGCTCATTCACCAGCGGATTCAGCGTAGAGAGCTGATCGGCCAGCATGCTGGAATGGTATTTTTCGCGCCAGGTTTGAAAGGTGCCGAGAATAGCGGAACCCAACAGTCCGCCAATGTTCTGGCTCATACCAAAAAGCACCGAAAAACTGACCAGATTGCGTGGATCGGCAATCACGCCACCGATGCCTGCCAGCATCGCGGGCGCGAGGAAAAACGCGCTACCAAAGCCGAGTAAAAACTGGCTCAGCATCAGCTGATCCGGACGGGTAAGGTTATTGGACTGGCTATCGAGCAGCGAGGCGACAATCATCAGCACCAACGACGTGACAATCGGCCAGGCGAGTTTTGTCGGCTTGATGGTCAGGCAACTGGCGACTATTCCGCAGGCAATGCCGGCAAAGATTGACCACGCCAGATAGGTCATCTGTTCGTTCTGCAAACCGACATATTGCAGCCAGCCGATGACGCCAGTGTTTTGCTCCGCCAGCACGATGCGGATCAGCAGCATGATCAGTCCCAGACGCAAAATACTGCCGCTGGAGAGCCAGCGAGTATTGAGCAGCGGGTTGCTGCGGTTATGCTCAAAGACGATGGCTGACACAATCAGCACCAGTGAAAGCGCCAGTGACCAGCCGATCCACGGCGCTTCAAACCACCAGTCCAGCCGCCCGAGCGACAGCACGGCGCACAGCAGTGCCATGCCCGGGGCCAGTAAAAAGAAGGTGATGAAATCCTTTTTCTCAAAGACTTTACGCCGATCGCCAGGCGGCAGTTTTAGCGCGATCACGCAGGCAAGCGACACCAGCGCCAGACCCAGTTCAAAGAAGTACAGCCCGCGCCATTCGTCGAGCTGCAACAGTTCAGTCGAAAACAGGCGCGCAATCGGGATCGCCAGTGACGAACCGGTGATCCCAATGGTTAATGCTTTCAGGCGATGCTTCGCCGGCCACGCCTGAATCTGATAGTAAATGCCGAGCGAGCTCAGCGCGGCCGCCACCATGCCGTGCGCGGCGCGGACCATCAGGGCTGAACTGAGATCGTTGACGAACAGGTGGAAAAACGTCACCAGCACATACAGCACCAGAAAGCCTTCGGTAAACGCCCGCAGCCCATACTGCTGGCGGAATTTGACCAGCAGCAGGTTGATCGACACGTTGGTCATGACGTAGACGGCAGGGAGCCACGCGATTTCCGTCGACCAGACGGCAAACGTGCCCTGCAAATTTTGCAGATTGGCGGCCACCATGGCGTTACCCAGCGCGCCCGTCAGGCAGACCAGCAAACCCACGATCCCGTAGGCGAAACGTTTAGGTGTACTATGTAGCGGCGTTGAAGGCGAACCCAGCAGGGCGGGTTTTTCGTGAGGCTGCCACTCGCGAGGAGCATAAGGATCGCGTTGGGGCAGGCGCATAACCGGATTACCTTTGCAAAGTTCTAATAATTAGTGGGCTAATGATTCTACGTCTGACGCAAATCATAATTCAAGTGAATATGAATAATGTCTTTAAATCAAATATGTTTACAGCGTTATGGCGCTATGAGGCAGGCGGCTTTCGGAGAGATCCCCTGTTTTGACATCATGCAGGCGTTACCCTTAGGGAAAGTAATGCAAGGAGGTAGAGATGACGATGACACTTTTTCCGTGCTTACCCGAGCCGACGCTGGCGGCGATTAATACGGTTGGTGAATGGCTCGCGCAGGATGATTATCAGCCGGGAGAACCCGTCGAGGGAGTCATTCTGGCGGGGAATGCGGTGATTCCGACGATTGATGCCGCCTGCCGGGTGGCTTCAGAGCAGGGCATTCCGCTGTTGATCAGCGGGGGCATTGGCCACTCGACAACCTTTCTCTATGCCGCAACGGCACGTCACCCGCGCTACAACACCGTGCCGACGACCGGACGCGCAGAAGCCGCGATTCTGGCGGATATCGCGCGTCAGTTCTGGAACATTCCGGATGAGCGTTTGCAGGTCGAGGATCAGTCAACCAACTGCGGTGAAAACGCCCGCTTTAGCCGGGACATTTTACACCAGCATCAACCCCTGCCTGAGCGGGTGCTGGTAGTGCAAGATCCCACGATGCAGCGGCGCACCATGGCGACGTTTGCCCGGGTTTCTCGCGACGACGCTGTTGTCCCACAGTGGATAAGCCATCCGGGGGTTATCCCGCGTCTGCAAAATAGTGAAAACGGCCTGGTATTTTGCGAGGGAGGTGACGGACTGTGGCCGATTGAGCGCTATTTATCGCTGGTGCTCGGTGAGTTGCCGCGCCTGCGCGATGACGTTGACGGTTACGGACCGACGGGCCGCGATTTTATCGCTCATGTGGATATTCCTGTCGAGGTGGAGTCCGCATGGCAGATTCTACGCCACGATATGACGCTGACCGATGCGCTGATCAGCCGCTCGCTGCTGTGACATGTGCCCGTTTGCGTACCCTTTCACGCAAACGGGCACTTTATGTTGCCTGGTTGTAACTTAATTATTCTGCTGACCCGTTTCTTTTATGAGATATCTCACAAAAACAGCGCGATAGAGTAGGAATATCGCTTCTTGCTTGTAGTTTTTAACAATAAGTTTACTTGTTAAAAACAGTACAATTACAGGAGCAGGTCATGACGGTACCCGTACAACATCCTATGTATATCGATGGACAGTTTGTTGCCTGGCAAGGTGAAGCCTGGATTGATGTGATCAATCCGGCCACCGAAGAGGTCATTTCCCGAATTCCCGATGGTCACGCCGACGACGCCCGCAAAGCGATCGACGCGGCCGATCGTGCCCAACCTGCCTGGGAAGCGCTCCCGGCCATTGAACGCGCAAACTGGTTACGCAAAATCTCAGCGGGGATCCGCGAGCGGGCCAGCGAAATCAGCGCGCTGATCGTCGCCGAGGGCGGCAAAATTCAGCAACTGGCCGACGTGGAAGTGAATTTCACTGCGGACTACATCGATTATATGGCGGAATGGGCGCGTCGTTATGAGGGCGAAATCCTGCAAAGCGATCGCCCTGGCGAAAATATTCTGGTGTTTAAACGCGCGCTGGGCGTGACGACCGGCATTCTGCCGTGGAACTTCCCGTTCTTCCTGATTGCCCGTAAGCTCGCACCCGCGCTGCTGACCGGCAATACCATCGTTATCAAACCGAGCGAATTCACGCCCAATAACGCCATCGCCTTTGCCAAAATTGTGGATGACATTGGCCTGCCAAAAGGCGTGTTTAACCTGGTGCTGGGGCGGGGTGAAACTGTCGGCCAGGCGCTGGCGGGCAACCCGAAAGTCGCCATGGTCAGCATGACCGGCAGCGTGACGGCGGGTGAAAAAATCATGGCCGCCGCGTCGAAAAATATCACCAAAGTGTGTCTTGAGCTGGGGGGCAAAGCACCGGCTATCGTGATGGACGATGCCGATCTGGATTTGGCGGTCAAAGCGATTGTTGATTCTCGCGTCATCAATACCGGACAGGTGTGTAACTGCGCGGAACGCGTGTATGTGCAAAAAGGCATTTACGACCAGTTTGTAAATCGTTTGGGTGAGGCGATGAAAGCGGTGCAGTTTGGCAATCCGGCGGAACGCAATGATATCGCGATGGGGCCGCTGATCAACGCTGCTGCGCTTGAACGTGTCGAACAGAAAGTGGCGCGCGCGGTGCAGGAAGGGGCAAAAGTGGTCCTAGGGGGTCAGGCTGTTGAAGGCAAAGGCTATTACTATCCGCCAACGCTGCTGCTGGATGTACGTCAGGAGATGACCATTATGCACGAAGAAACCTTCGGTCCGGTGCTACCTGTGGTGGCATTTGATACGCTTGACGACGCGCTGACCATGGCTAACGACAGCGAATATGGTCTGACATCATCGATTTATACCCAGAATTTGAACGTGGCGATGAAAGCGATCAAAGGACTGAAATTCGGTGAGACGTACATCAACCGTGAGAACTTCGAAGCGATGCAGGGATTCCATGCGGGCTGGCGGAAATCAGGGATCGGTGGTGCGGACGGTAAACACGGTTTGAATGAGTATTTGCAGACGCAGGTGGTCTATTTGCAGTCGTGATGGGATTGCATTGAACGGTATATGGCGGTGTTGGGTATGTCTTCTCGTGAATATGCGGCCAGGTTAGCTGTTCCGTCCACTTTGCGAGTGTAGTTTCTCTGTAACTATTTAACCTGTGAACGTGCCAGGGCGGCTCAGTCGCCGCCGCCCAGGCGACCCGGACTCCCGGCAAGAAAATCACCGCTTCGCGGTACTCTCCGTTTTTCCGCCAGCCTTTCGGGTCGGGTGCGATCCTGCATCCTTGCAGGCCGCACCCCCTCTGCGTTTCCTTGTCCGTCGCCCCGGCCTGACGTAAACGCGTCGACGATTTAAAGCCTGAACAGGGCATCGCTGTCGCAACGGGTTTTATGGATAGGGCTTCACTGCTTTTGATTGAGTGGCTGTAAATTGATATAGCCCTCATTTCACACTTTGGTGGTGATCCAGTTCATCATCAGTTCTGGCCATATGGCGACCGGCAGGCCCTGCGCATCGCGGATACCAAACCCGTGTTTCCCGCGCTCAAACAGGTGCATTTCAACGGGAACATCCAGACGTCGTAGGGCGGTGAACATCTCCAGGCTGTTTTCAACTTTAACCGCTGGATCGTCGATAGCATGGAGCAGGAAAGTCGGCGGGGTCTCTCTTTCCGCTCTGTCCTCCAGCGAATAGCGGTGTATTTGCACCGGTGTTGGGTTATCGCCAATCAGTTCATGACGCGAACCGGGATGATCGATATCGGCGTGCATGGTGATCACCGGATAGACCAGCGCCATAAACGCGGGGCGTGCGCTCAGTTCATCGGCGGCATCTATGGGATGATAAACCTGCTCGTTAAACCGCGTGCCGAGGCTGGCGGCGACGTGACCACCTGCGGAAAATCCCAGTACGCCGATACGCTCAGGATCGAGTTTCCACTCCTGCGCATTCGCACGGACAATACGCATCGCACGCTGGACGTCGGCGAGCGGGGCGTCAGCGCCTTCCTGATGCCCGTCGCCCGGCATGCGGTACGTCATCACAAACAAGGTGTAGCCGCGTGCATTGAAGAAGGGGGCCAGCGCGCTGCCTTCTTTATCAAGCACGACGCGACGATAAGACCCGCCGGGAGTCACCAGAATACCGACGCCGTTGGGCTTATCGGGTGCGTAGACGGTAATTTCGGGGGCGCGAATGCCGGTGGCGGAACGATCATAATCAGAGGTGCCGGTATAGCGGGGTTCTGGCGTGAAAACCGCGTCGCTGCCTATGGCACCAGGCGCTTCACCATGAGGCCAGACGGTAAACGTTGCTGAGTGGGCGACGGCGTGGGCCATCATCTTTTCTAACGCTGCACGGCTCAGAGTTTCCATCGAAACACTCCCTTAACTGGAAACCGAAGGTTATAGCACAGTTAACTCATTGAAAACCGGAAGGGATTCACAACCAGCGGACAGCCAGGCTGCCCGCTGTGCGAATTACAGCGCGGCAAACTTATCGAGCGTGCGCACCAGCTGTGTGACAAACCCATATTCGTTGTCGTACCAGGCAACGGTTTTCACCAGCTGGACATCACCCGCCTCTGTCACTTCGGTCTGGGTGGCGTCGAATATCGAACCAAAATGCGATCCAATCACGTCTGACGACACAATTTCTTCGTCGGTATAGCCAAAGGATTCGTTATTCTCCGTCGCTTTTTTAAGAGCGTTGTGAATGTCATCCACGCTGACTTTTTTCTCAAGAATTGTCACTAACTCGGTGACGGAACCGGTTTTGACGGGCACGCGCTGAGCATGGCCCTTCAGCTTGCCGACCAGTGCCGGGATGACCAGCCCAATGGCCTTTGCCGCACCTGTAGTGTGTGGGATGATATTTTCAGCCGCCGCTCGCGATGCGCGAAGATCTTTGCCCCGAGGACCATCCACCAGCGCCTGGGTGCCGGTATAGGCGTGAATGGTGGTCATAGTACCCACCTTAATACCAAAACTGTCCTGCAGCGCTTTTGCCAGCGGAGCCAGGCAGTTGGTGGTACAGGATGCGACAGAAATAATGGTATCGCTGGCGTCAATCGTGTCGTCATTCACGTTGAAGACGATCGTTTTCATGTCACCGGCTGGCGCTGAAATCAGCACTTTCTTCGCGCCGGCGTCCAGATGGGCTTTTGATTTTTCCTCTGAGGTATAAAAACCGGTACATTCGACAACGAGGTCAACGCCTGCCGATGTCCACGGAATATGTTTGGCCTCTTTCTCGGCGTAAACCGCGATCGACTGACCATCGACAATCAGTGAATCTTCGGTGAAATCGACGCTCCAGGGGAAAGGGCCGTAGTTGGAATCGTGTTTTAACAGATAGGCCAGCACTTTGGGTGAGGTGAGGTCGTTAATTGCGACGACGGTATTGCTGTCCTGCGTTTCAAGCAAACGACGTAAAACCAGGCGTCCGATGCGACCGAATCCGTTAATGCCAATTTTACTCATGGGTCACTCCTGTATGAACTGAACGATGCGACAGTTTGAACTCATCCAGGCATAGTCCATGTCAGCGCGTGAGGCAATTGAAGATGATTCATGCGCAGGGGAAGCTTTTGAAAAATCATAAAGAAAACTTAATGAATTTTTAAGGAAAGCTCGCTATGTTGACGCTTTGTTTGTACCGTTTCAGGAATTCATATGCGCAATAAATATACTGGCCTGCAAATTGGCATCCACTGGCTGGTGTTTCTTTTGGTGATCGTTGCCTACTGTGCCATGGAGTTTCGCGGCTTTTTCCCGCGCAGCGCTCGCCCGTTAATCAACATGATTCATGTCTCTTGCGGGATTTCTATTCTGGTGTTGATGTGCGCCCGCCTGCTGGTGCGTTTGAAGTTCCCTGCGCCGCCGATTCAGCCAAAACCTAAAGCGATGATCACCGGCATGTCGCATCTGGGGCATCTGATGGTCTATCTGCTGTTTATTGCGCTACCGATTATCGGCCTGGTGATGATTTACAACCGAGGCAACGACTGGTTTGCTTTCGGAATGGTGATGCCTCACGCAGCGGAGGCCAATTTTGATCTGGTGGATACGATGAAATTCTGGCACGAGACGCTGGCGAACCTGGGCTATTTCTTGATTGGTTTGCATGCCTTTGCGGCCCTGCTGCATCACTATTACTGGAAAGACAACACGCTCCTGCGCATGATGCCGAAAAAACGCTCCTGATCGCCTCTTTTTCTCCTCGAACCCGCTGCCTGTCAGCGGGTTTTTTTGTGATCGTCGATTTCTTTTGGCAGCGTAAAACCGCGCGGCATCACATTTTTCTATCGTTTCCTGTGTGTTATTCATTCAATGGATATAAATACTATATCTATAATAGAAACACTCACGAGGTGGCGATGAAAATTGTACTCACAGGTTCCGCCGGACGAATTGGTCACACAATTGCTGTTCAGTTGCTGGTGGATGGGCACCAGATAACCGGAATTGACCTTACGCCCGCAAGAATAGAGCATGCGCATTATCACCATGTGCAATGCCGGTTTGAGCAGGCAGAGACGCTGGGCGATGCGGTGAAGGGCGCAGACGTTCTGCTACACATTGGTGCGATGATGTCGTGGCAGCCTAAAGACAATGCCGCGATGTTCCACGCCAATGTGACCGCTACACAATGGCTGTTGGATGCCGCCAGAGCCGCAGGCGTGAAGCGCTTTGTTTTCGCCAGCAGTGGCGAAGTGTATCCAGAAGTGCGCGCGCAGTTTCAGCCCGTGACCGAAGATCATCCACGTAACCCGGTTTCGTTCTATGGCCTGACCAAAAAGCTGGCGGAGGATCTGGTGTTGTTCTATCAGCAGCAGGGACTGGAAACGGTGATTTTGCGTTTTCCGCACACACAATCCATTGATGAACTGCTTGATCCTGAGAGCTTCTTTTCGGGACCGCGCTTTTTCCTGGACGGTAAAATTCGCCAGATGCGTTCGTTTGGCAATGATCTCGTGGCCGACAAACTGCAAACCGTGCGCGATCGACAGGGGGGACCGGCGATGATTGTCCAGTACGGCGAAGACGATAACCTGCCGTACCAGATGCATATCGCTGATGTGCGCGATACGGCGGACGGCGTCATTCTTGCGATGTCGCATCCGCAGGCGGCGAACGGCATTTATAATCTTGGCACTGATGAGCCCGTCGCATTTGAAGATATGCTGCCGTTGATGGCGCAGGCAACTGGCTTGCCGCTGATTGATATCGCGATGCCAGGCAAGGCCGTGCGATTTAAAACCAGTAACCAAAAAATTAAACGCGAACTGGGCTACCAGCCGCGTTTCACCTTTCCTGACATGATTGCGCAAGCCGCACGACTTACCGCTAACAGACATAATGCAAAGGAGAGTGTATGAACAATTCAGCGCAGCAATCACTCGAAACGGCGACGTCTGACCGCGAGATCCCGGTCGTGCGAAAATTACGTAAAGTCTTGCTGGCGACCGGAATCGGCCATTTTGTCGAATGGTTTGATTTTGGCCTTTACGGGACGCTGGCGGCGATTATCGGTGTGCAGTTCTTCCAGGCCGAAAGTCCGGCAGTTGCGTTACTGTCTTCCTTTGCCGTTTTTGGTGCCGGTTTCATTATGCGTCCGCTGGGCGGACTCTATTTCGGATCGCTGGGCGATCGCATTGGGCGTCAAAAAGTGTTGGCGACGGTGATCCTGCTGACGTCAGGTGCGACGTTCGTGATGGGGCTGCTGCCGACGTTTTCACAAATCGGTATCGCCGCGACGGTCCTGCTGGTTATCACCCGTCTGATTCAGGGCTTTGCCGCCGGTGGCGAAAGCTCAGGGGCAACGACGTTCCTGGCCGAATATGCGCCAACCGCTCGGCGCGGGTATTTCACCTGCTGGATCGATAACTTCGGATTTATGGCCTTTGTCGCGGGCTCCGGTCTGGTGTTTCTGCTGACCGCTACGCTTGGCGAAGCGACGATGAGCGACTGGGGCTGGCGCATTCCCTTCCTGATTGCCGGACCGCTGGGTCTGGTCGGGTTGTATCTGCGAAAACATCTCGAAGACACGCCTGAGTTTCTGGAGATGGTTAAGAGCGGCAAAACGGAAGCGTCGCCGCTACGGACTGCCGTCACCACGGCCTGGGGCGCGCTGCTGTTTTGTGTGGGTTTTGTGGTGATCAAGGCGGTAGGGCACTGGACATTGCAGACCTTTATGCCGAGCTATTTATCCACCGAACTCCATTATTCAAAACTCGACTCTTACGCTATCACCACCGTTGGTCTGTTCGCGATTGCGGTAATGGTGCCGTTTATGGGGTATTTGTCGGATAAATTTGGTCGTAAACCGTTGATGCTTGCGGGCTGCGCGGGTTTTATCTTGTTCACCTATCCCGCCATGATGGTGATGGCGCGCGGCGATATGCTGTCTGCCGTACTGGCGATGTTGCTTCTGGGGGCGTTTATTGCCGCCTTTGACGGCGCATGCAGCGCGGCGATGGCAGAACTGTTCCCAACCAGCATTCGCTATGGCGGAATGGCCATTGCGTACAATGTCGCTGTGGCATTCTTTGGCGGGATCACGCCATGGTTTTCGGCGTATCTGATGACGGCAACAGGCAACCCGTTCTCTCCGGCTTACTATGTGATGGGAGCGGCGCTGATCACGTTCCTGACGGTGTTACGCGCGAAAGAAACAGCAGGACAGCCACTTCGTCGTTAAGTAGATAAACATTCGTCCTTAAGTGGAGCTTTAACGGTCTGATTTTGATTAAGTCTGTTGTATTTCAACGATGAATATATCCATGACAAACGCGAAGTAAACGAATATAAATGCGCAGTCTGCCAGGGAGAGGGCGAATATAAACCATTCTGCTGTGTGTTTACGGGGTCTGACCGATGTCGGCAGGCCCCGGATTTTCGTGAACAATGTGCCCATTCACGCCGATTCAAACCCAATACTTAAACAGTGGAACATAGTCCCACTGTTTTAATCATTCATATAACCATTTTCCAGCAACAGCGGATTCCGCAAACATTCTCACTGTTAATGGTAATCGCGTAGCTTCAATATCCTCTCGTTTAGCGTTACCGAACCAACGTGTCATTCGAGGAGTATTCTGCCAAGGAAAATAGCGGCTCCAGTTGACAACAGACAGGTCAACGTTGAACTCTTTTTCGTACCGATCTAAGGCGCTGTGAAGGTCGTCCCCAGGCGCATCGAACAAATCCGATTCGAGTTCAAGCAGGATTTCCTTCCCGTTAATGTTAAGCTCACGGGAAATTTCATCCCTGAACATTTCCAACACATCACATCGAATATCGCTCATCAGAAAGATGTCCATTGAATACGGTCTTCAGGTCTGGCTATCAGATTAAATTTATTCTGAGTCTTGCGTGATACCTGATATAGCGAGTTGATCAACTCAAACCAACCGAGCCACGGGACATAACGAGCAATGACAGCAGCAAGGCTGTTTGTTGTCCTCATCCTGATACCTACGGGCGTTTTAATTCTCAGGCCAAACGGGACTTTCGTATTTTTCAGCAGCATTCGCGCATATTTTGAAACAATGCTTGTACCTTTGATTGCTGTTCCTGGTTTCGTTCTCGTCTCAAGCCATGGTTGACCAGCAAGAATAGTTGCACCTGATGTAATGCCAATACCTAATTCATCACAAAACTGTTCGAGGAATATCACGTCAAACAGTTCACCAGCCGTCAGGTTGACTTGTCCGTGATAAAAATACGTTCCATTTTGTTCTTCCGTTGTATCCATACACTCACCTTATTAAGCGGTCTGTCGCTCGTTCTTTTAAAATAAATCTCGGAGCCAGTAATAAACGCCTGGATTTTCAATGCGGTTAGGCATTTAGTGTTATGCGAAAAATATATAAATCATATAGATCAAATAAATAATACGAATGTTGAATTTTCAAATTCTACAAATTGCGGTGTGTAAAACGCTGCGCAAAAGCGTGTTTTGGGGGCAGATCTGGGGGCAAAATGCGCCTGCGGGCGTGTTTGGGGCATCAAAAAATCTGGTTATGTCCGACAGCGGCTTTTGCATTAATCCGCTAAGTGGTGAATACCACTGAAAACATAATGTTTACACGAATATATTAAAAAAGGTACCATACCCCCCTACAGTATCTGGAGGGCGTATGCCACATTCACCCGAAGACAAAAAACGTGTTCTGACGCGCGTGCGTCGCATCCGGGGGCAGGTTGATGCCCTGGAACGTGCGCTGGAGTCCGGCGAACCTTGTCTTGCTATCCTGCAACAAATTGCGGCCGTACGCGGTGCCGCGAACGGTTTGATGGGCGAGATGGTCGAAATTCACCTCAAAGATGAGCTGGTCACCGGTGAGACAACGGTCGATCAGCGTGCGGTTCGCATGGCAGAAGTCGGTCATTTGCTACGCTCTTATCTAAAATAAAACTCTGTCATCCCCGAAAGGAAAACATTATGAAATCACGTGCAGCCGTCGCATTTGGCCCAGGCCAGCCGCTGAAGATTGTCGAAATAGATGTCGCGCCGCCTAAGAAAGGCGAAGTTCTGGTTAAAATCACTCACACTGGCGTGTGCCATACGGATGCATTCACGCTGTCTGGCGACGATCCAGAAGGCGTTTTCCCGGCGGTTTTAGGGCATGAAGGCGGTGGTGTGGTGGTTGAAGTGGGCGAAGGCGTCACCAGCCTGCAGCCAGGCGATCACGTTATTCCGCTGTACACCGCAGAGTGTGGCGAGTGCAAATTCTGTAAATCCGGCAAAACGAACCTGTGTCAGGCCGTTCGCGCCACCCAGGGTAAAGGTTTGATGCCAGATGGCACCACGCGCTTCTCTTACAACGGCGAGCCGATTTATCACTATATGGGGACCAGCACGTTCAGCGAATACACCGTGTGTGCAGAAATCTCGCTGGCAAAAGTTAACCCGCAAGCGCCACTGGATAAAGTCTGCCTGCTGGGCTGTGGCGTCACGACCGGTATTGGCGCGGTTCACAACACCGCGAAAGTAAAAGAAGGCGATACGGTGGCCGTGTTTGGTCTCGGGGGAATTGGTCTGGCGGTGATCCAGGGCGCGGTACAGGCGAAAGCCGGACGCATTCTGGCAGTTGACACAAATCCGGAGAAATTCAAATTAGCCGGTGAAATGGGCGCGACCGATTTCATTAACCCGAAAGATTACGACAAACCGGTTCAGGATGTGATTGTTGAACTGACCGATGGGGGTGTCGATTTCAGCTTCGAATGTATTGGTAACGTGAATGTCATGCGTTCAGCACTCGAGTGCTGCCACAAGGGATGGGGCGAAAGCATCATCATTGGCGTGGCCGGTGCAGGTCAGGAAATCAAAACCCGTCCATTCCAACTGGTCACTGGCCGCGTATGGCGTGGCTCCGCATTTGGTGGCGTAAAAGGGCGTACCCAATTGCCGGGTATGGTTGAAGATGCCATGGTCGGTAAAATCGATCTCGACCCGTTCATCACGCACCGTTTGCCGCTTGATCAAATCAACGAAGCCTTCGATCTGATGCATGAAGGGAAATCCATCCGTACCGTCATACATTTCGGCAGCAACTAATTATTTTGCCAGCGGTTTCCGCCGCTGGCATTTCTTTAATAATCTTCTCTAAAGTGTGACCCACCTGGCGCTTTTAACCATAATCAAATTCTCTGATTTGCCGATGATTTATTCACAGGCGTAATTATACGCACTTCATCCATATAAGAGAGTCGACGGTCATGGACAACACAAAAAAGATGCGAAGCCCGCAAACGCTGAGCTTCCTGCATCACATCCGGCTGGTTCCGCTGTTTTCCTCAATTCTCGGTGGCATCATTTTGTTATTTGCGTTGAGCTCGGTGTTGGCGGGGTATTTCCTGCTGCAAGCCGATAACGATCAGCAAGATGTCACGCAAGAAATTCAGGTCCGAACGGGTTTGTCTAACAGTTCAAACCATTTACGCACTGCGCGAATCAACATGATTCATGCGGGCGCGGCAAGCCGTATTGCTGAAATGGATGCGATGAAACAAAACATCGCCGAAGCTGAGACGCGCATTAAGCAGTCCCAGGCAAGCTTTGCGATGTATATGAATCGTTCGGTTCGTACTCCTGCGGACGAAGCCCTGGATAAAGATCTGAAAACGCGTTTTGACGCTTACATCACCGGGCTTCAGCCTATGCTGAAATACGCCAAAAACGGCATGTTTGAAGCCATTATTAACCACGAAAATGAATCCGCTCGTCCACTGGACGATGCGTATAACGAGGTGTTGCTGAAAGCGATTAAGATCCGTACCGATCGCGCGAACTTACTCACTTCTGCAGCGCACAAGCGCACACAACAGGGCCTGATGTTTATGGTTGGCGCGTTTGCGCTGGCCCTGGTCCTGACGGCGATGACTTTTGTGGTTCTCCGCCGTACCGTTATTAATCCGCTGCAACGCGCTGCCCGCCGCATTGAACTGATTGCGAAAGGGGATTTGACGATGGCGGACGATTTGACCGGTCGCAGTGAAATCGGACGTTTAACCCACGATCTGCAAACCATGCAGCACTCGCTGGTGAACACGGTTGGTACCGTTCGTCAGGGTGCGGAAGAGATTTATCGAGGAACCAGCGAAATCTCTGCCGGTAACACCGACCTTTCGTCTCGTACCGAAGAGCAGGCGGCCGCGATTGAACAAACAGCAGCCAGCATGGAAGAGTTGACGGCGACGGTGAAACAGAACGCCGATAACGCCCATCACGCGAGCAAACTGGCAGAAGATGCCTCCGGGAAAGCCAGCCGCGGCGGCCAGATGGTGTCCGGCGTGGTGAAAACCATGAGCAATATCTCCACCAGTTCGAAGAAAATTTCTGAAATCACCGCAGTCATTAACAGCATCGCTTTCCAGACCAACATTCTGGCGCTGAACGCGGCCGTTGAGGCCGCGCGTGCGGGCGAGCAGGGCCGTGGATTCGCGGTTGTGGCGAGTGAAGTGCGTACGCTGGCGAGCCGCAGTGCGAACGCCGCGAAAGAAATTGAAGGGCTGATTAATGAGTCGGTCACCCTTATCGATCAGGGGTCTGGCGAAGTGGTCGCGGCGGGTAATACCATGAATGATATCGTTGAAGCCGTTAAACGCGTCACCGATATTATGCTCGAAATCGCAGCGGCGTCCGACGAACAGAGTCGTGGCATTGTTCAGGTCAGCCAGGCGATTTCTGAGATGGACAAAGTGACCCAGCAGAACGCCTCGCTGGTGGAGGAAGCCTCCGCAGCAGCGGCATCGCTGGAAGAGCAGGGTGCGCGTCTGACCGAGGCGGTAGGGGCATTCCGTCTGAACGGCGTTGCGCCGTCTCGCAGTGCAAAACCATCGGCTGCTCCGCAGTCTACCCCGTTGCGTCATGCAGTGGCTGACGGCGGCGATAACTGGGAAACCTTCTAATCCCTCTGGATTGACTGTCTCACCAACCTGTGTAAAAAGGGTTCATGTTCTGGCATGAACCCTTTTTTTATGGTGATAACGAAATGAATCCAGCAAAACGTATGACCGTCCTGATCGCGCTTTCCAGCCTGTTGACCGGTTGCTCGGTGGGCGTGGGTGGTTTCGGCATCGGCGGAGGAAGCAACGGCGTAGGAGTGGGCGCGGGATTGTCCTTTCCGATAGGGGGCTCCGCCTCGACCAAAGACAACGCTACGGATTCCCAACAGCCTGACTGCAACGGCGAGGTGTATCAGGTGCAGCCGATCTACCCAGCGCAGGCGGCAGCGCAGGAATTTGAAGGAAAAGTCGCGGTGAAATTTGATGTGAAACCGAATGGACGGGCAACGAATTACAGTGCAAAAGGCGATAAAGCCTTCTTTGCCGAAACGTGGAAAGCGGTCTCCCGCAGCTGCTGGTCACCAAGCGTGAGTCGGGATTTTGAGGTGGAATTTACCCTGCATAAACCCGTGACGCTAGCGCCTGTCGCACCGTAAAAAAACGGCCCGTCACATTACGCGGCGGGCCGTAGAACGTGTTACCCGGTTACGGTTTATCAGGCAACGCGTAGGCAATGATGTAATCACCACGATCCGGCGACTGGCGTGCGCCACCCGCGTTAATGATGATGTACTGTTTGCCAGTTTTCGGTGAGACGTAGGTCATCGGTCCCGACTGGCTGCCCACTGGCAGACGGTCTTTCCAGATCTCTTTCCCGGTCGCCGTATCAAACGCGCGCAGGTAGAAATCCTGCGTCCCTGCAAAGAACAGCAGCCCTGACTGCGTGGACAGCGATGCACCCAGCGTTGGCATCCCGATTGGGATAGGCATGTGCATACGAATGCCCAGCGGACCGGTATCTTCAACGGTCCCTACCGGAACCTGCCACACCAGCTTGCCGCTTTTCAGATCCACGGCGGACATCGTCCCGAATGGCGGTTTCTGGCAGGGAATGCCCAGCGGCGACAAGAAACGCTCGCGCATTGCGCCAAACGGCGTGCCGTCCATCGGCACAATTCCCATCTCAATGCCGCTGGCATTTTTGGCGACGTTCGCACGCGGCACCATATAGTTTGCCAGCCCCAGACGCATATCATTGACAAACATCAGGCCGTTATTCGGGTCCACCGAAACGCTGCCCCAGTTCATGCCGCCGAGTGAGCCCGGGAACTGCAGGGAACGATCAAGGCCTGGCGGCGTAAAGACGCCCTGATGACGCATCTCTTTAAACTGAATACGGCACAGCAGCAGATCGACCGGCGTCGCCCCCCACATGTCGGATTCGGTCAGCGTCTGGTTGCCAATCATCGGCATACCGACAGAATACGGCTGCGTCGGAGAATAGCGTTCGCCCTGAATCGTGCCCGCAGGGACAGGACGTTCCTCGACTTTCGCTACCGGCTCACCGGTTTCGCGGTTGAGCATAAAAATCATGCCCTGTTTGCTGGTTTGCACCAGAACCGGGGTCGTGCCGCCTTTATCGTCCGGCAAGTCGTACAGCAGCGGTTGTGACGGCAGGTCAAAGTCCCACAGGTCGTGGTGAGTGGTTTGATAATGCCAGCGCACCTGACCGGTCGTTGCATCAACGGCCACAATGGATGAACTGTATTTGTCGTCCAGGGCGGTACGTTCACCCGCGTAAAAATCAGGCGTCGCGTTTCCGGTCGGGAGATAAATCAGGTTCAGCTTTGCGTCATAAGACATGGCCGACCAGACGTTTGGCGTACCGCGCGTATAGGTCTGACCTTCTGGCGGCAGGCCGGTGATAGCAGGATTTCCCGGATCCCATGCCCATGCCAGTTTACCGGTACGAACGTCATACGCACGCACCACGCCCGGCGGTTCACCGGTGGAGAAGTTATCGGCGACACGGCCTCCGACGACGACCACATTCCCGGCCACCAGCGGCGTTGAGGTCTGCTGGTAATAACCGGGTTTGATTTCGCCCATACCAACGCTGAGATCGACGATGCCACGATCGCCAAAGTCTTCGCAGAGCTTGCCGGTATCGGCATTGATCGCAATCAGGCGGGCATCCGTCGTCGGCAGGAACAGGCGACGCGGGCAGGCTGCTGGCTGAGTGTTTACTTGTGACGTTGTCACAGATTGAGTGTCTTCAAAATAACCCAAACCACGACAGCGCTGCCAGTTTGGCGCGGTGGCCTTGGAATCGTAACGCCATTTTTCTTTACCAGAATCCACATCCAGCGCCAGCACTTTGCTGTACGGTGTGCAGACAAACAGCGTGTCGCCTATCTGCAAAGGAGTGTTCTGATCTTCAGCGCCGGAGCCGTTGCTCTGCGGAATGTCACCCGTATGCGCGGTCCACGCCACTTTCAAGGTACTGATGTTTTGCTTGTTGATCTGATCCAGCGCGGCAAAGCGGTCACCGTGTGTGGTGTTCCCCCAATGTTCCCAGTTTTTTTGCTGCTCGCCAGGCGCAACCGGTTTTACCGGAACGGGCTCATTCGCGGCAACGAGCGTTTGCGGTTTGAACATCCAGCCAACGCTCACCAGCATCGCCAGCGCGAGAATAGCCGCTAGCATGAAAGCCGGTTTTTTATTCACGGGTACGTTGCGGTTCGCCGCACGCAGGAAGGGCCAAACCAGGGCACATAGAAAGGCGAGGACGGCGAGGGTAAACAGGCGCGAGAACAGCGGCCAGAAATCCCAGCCAGCATCATTCACTGCCCAAAAGATCGATGCAATAAAGGCGACAGCGTAAAGAATGATCCCGCTGATTCGACGGGTGAAAATTAAAAAGGCGGAGATCAACATCACTACGCCAACGATGAGGAAGTACCAGGTTCCCCCGACGGTAGCGAGCTTCAAGCCCAAGCCGCCAATTGCCAGGCCGATGATTGTCATCAGCCCCACCAGGAGCCACTGCAGGAATTTTGCTATCCCGCGCGGCGCGCTGCCAAATGCCATTTCTGTCTCCTTAAAGACCTCGTATTTTCCCCGTAACGCCACGCTGCGCATGTACCATATGGGTAATTGAGTTCGGATTTAATAATGATTTATTGAAAATATACCGTTTGTACGGCTTTCGAACGCACGTGAATAAAGTTCGAATGAACCATTTGGTGAATTCGCGGCTATGATAAAACTGTTAAATTGTTTTGCGCAATTGTTAATGAAAGATTTCGCATTATTTGAATAACAGAAACAAAAAACCCGTCAGCGTGACGGGTCGGAGAAGCATAAGGGGGTGAATCAGATAGGCATGGATTTGCGGATGGCGCTGAGAAGCGACTGCGCACCGGAAGAAAGCGGGATATCCACGCGCGTCAGGATGCCGATAGGTTCACCGGCGCCTGGTGATGCCACCGGGAGCGCCGACAAACAGCCCTGACGTAAATCCTCTTTCACCGCGCCGGAGGGGACGAACCACACGTAGTCATAGTCCACCGTCAACTGGCGAGAAAGCGAAGCTGAAAGCGTTTCGATACAGCCTGACGGTAATGTGCAGCCCTGCATCTGGAGCATGACTTCGGCGTTGTGGCGCGGCGCGGTGCCTTTCGGGGAAACGACTACCGGCCATTCCATGACCCGGCTTAGTGTGACAGTGTCACGTAATAAAGGGTGTCCAGGGCGCACGACCAGTTTCAGTGATTCCAGGAACAAAAGTTCATAATTAAGACCGACCATCAGTTCCGGGTCAGACATGCGGCCAATCCCCAGATCCAGTTCTCCCGATTTCAGCCCTGACAGCAGCATGGTGTTATTCATGGTAGCCACTTGTAGCGTGGTATTTTTTTGCTGCTTGTGAAACTGGCCGATAGCGGCGGGCAGAATGCCGAGCGCAGCCGTGGGTAACGCTCCCACGCGGACCACGTCGGTGTCCTGGCTGTCTTTGCGGTTCAGCGCCTGACCCGCTGTGTTCAGCGCGTCGAGTACTTTTACGGCATGCGTTAAAAACTGCTCACCGACCAGCGTCAGCTGTGCGCCAAGACGGCCACGATTGAACAAACGTGTGCCGGTCAGCTGTTCCAGTTCATTCAGTGTTTTTGAGAGCGCAGGCTGGCTAAGATTAAGAGTTTCAGCCGCACGCCCCAGCGTTCCCTGTTGAGCGACGGCCACAAAAGTGTGCAAATGGCGCAAACGTATGCGCTGACTAAACAAACCATTTTTTTCCATAGCCGATGTTATGAATAGAGCGAGGTAAGAGACAAGGGAAGATGTTTAATTTTGATAACCTGATAGCAAAATATTATTAACATTTGATGTAATTGAGTTACAACAAGATTTTCTTACTGAGGCTAATAAGTCGCAGGCGCTGACACAAAGGTGGGGGAGCGCTGTCTAAGCGCAGGGAATAACCACTCGGCTATCAGGATCACAGATTGGAAATTCTTCCCCCCGAAGGCGGAAAGCCTTCTCTACACTCCAGGTATTATTCACTGGGAGCATGACATCATGGCGAACACCATCACGGCTGATGATATTCGGGAACACTTTTCGCAGGCTATGTCAGCGATGTACCAGCAGGAAGTTCCACAATACGGCACATTGCTGGAACTGGTTGCAGATGTGAATCTGGCGGTACTGGAAAATAATCCGCACTTACATGAACAACTCGCGAATGCGGATGAACTCGCGCGTCTGAATGTCGAGCGTCATGGCGCAATCCGCGTAGGCAGTGCAAAAGAACTGTCCACGTTACGCCGGATGTTTGCGATTATGGGGATGCACCCCGTCAGCTATTACGATCTCTCACAGGCGGGCGTGCCGGTACACTCGACGGCGTTTCGGCCCATCGATGATGCTGCGCTGTCGAGAAATCCTTTCCGTGTCTTCACCTCATTGCTCCGGCTGGAGCTTATTGAAAACGTGGCGCTGCGTGAACGTGCCGCGGATATTTTGGCCCGACGCTCTATTTTTACCCCGCGCTGTCTGGAACTGATCGATCTGCATGAGTCTGAAGGCCACTTTACGGAATCTCAGGCGCGCGAGTTTGTTCAGGAAGCGCTGGAAACGTTCCGCTGGCACAGCCACGCGCTTGTCGACCAGGAAACGTATCTGGCTCTGCACAATGAGCATCGTCTTATCGCCGATGTGGTTTGTTTCCCCGGATGCCATATTAACCACCTGACGCCGCGCACGCTGGATATCGATCGGGTGCAGGAGTTGATGCCGAAATACGGTATTGAACCGAAAATTGTGATTGAAGGGCCGCCGCGACGCGACGTGCCGGTCCTATTGCGCCAAACCAGTTTCAAAGCGTTGGAAGAGCCGGTGCTTTTTGCCGGCGAACATCGTGGAACGCATACCGCCCGTTTTGGTGAGATCGAACAGCGTGGCGTGGCGTTAACGCCGAAAGGCCGCGAGCTTTATGACCGTCTACTGGGTGAAGCGGGAACCGGTAAGGACAATCTGACGCATCAGCTCCATTTACGTGACGTGTTTCAGGCCTTCCCGGACAGTGAAATGTTCCTGCGCCGACAGGAATTAGCCTATTTTCGCTACCGTCTGACGCCTGCGGGCGAGTCACACCGCCAGGCATTTCGCCCCGGTGACGATCCGCAACCGCTGATTGAGCGAGGGTGGGTCGTGGCGCAGCCAATCGTTTATGAAGATTTTCTTCCGGTAAGCGCTGCAGGTATTTTCCAGTCGAATCTTGGCAATGAAACCCAGGCGCGAAGCCATGGTAATTCCAGCCAGGCGGCGTTTGAAACCGCGCTGGGATGTGCAGTCAACGATGAATTTACGCTGTATCAGCAGGCGGAAGAGCGCAGTAAACGTCGTTGTGGTTTGCTCTGAAAACGTTACTCTGCTGGGCTGTGATGGAAAATAAAGGTTGGTATGGAAAATTCATCTTTCCCGGTGGTTGAGACGTGTCAGGGCCGTTTAGTCGGTTTAACCGATGAAAATGTCCATGTGTGGTGCGGTATTCCCTATGCTGCGCCACCCGTTGGTGAGTTGCGCTGGCGCTCACCGCAGCCACCTGCGGCCTGGCATGGCATTCGTCAGGCCAACGCATTTTCAGCGTCAAGCTGGCAAAACAGCGAGTACTGCCGGGAGCTCGGCGGCGGAGACCCCGGTGAATTCTCTGAAGACTGCCTGTATCTGAATGTCTGGTCGCCGGTGAAACGCGAAGCGCCGCTGCCGGTGATGGTCTGGCTGCACGGCGGCGGTTTCACGATTGGCGCCGGCGGGTTGCCTCCCTATAACGGAAAGGCGCTGGCGCGTCGGGACGTGGTGGTTGTGACGCTGAACTATCGTCTGGGGCATTTGGGGTTCTTTGCCCATCCCGCGCTTTGCGACGACGAAGATCGCATTGTGCATAACTTTGCGCTGCTCGATCAAATGGCCGCCCTTGAGTGGGTGCGTGACAACATTGCAGCGTTTGGTGGCGATCCAAGCAATATTACGCTTTTTGGGGAATCCGCTGGGGGCCGCAGCGTGCTGTCATTGCTGACTTCGCCGCTGGCGAAAGGGCTGTTTCACAAAGCGATCGTGCAGAGTGGTTATACCTTGCCTGATACCCCGCGTGGGGATGCGCTGCAAAAAGGTGAAACGCTGGCGGGGCATTTCGGCCTGCAAAACGCGACGGCGGAACAGCTGCGTGCCATTCCCGCGCACGCATTCTGGTCGCTGGAGGCTCCGCTGAATGTGGCACCGACCCCGATTGTGGGCGACTGCGTGTTACCCGAACCGATGCTGGATCTTTTTTTTGCTGCGCGCCAGCATCCTGTTCCGGTGATGATTGGCTCAAACAGTGATGAAGCGAGCGTGATGGCCGTTTTCGGGATAGACCTGGCCGGGCAAATCCAAAAGTTACGGCGTGAGCGCCGGTTTGGTCTTGGGTTAATCAAGTTACTTTATCCTGGCGTGAAAGGGGATGCAGAGCTGGGCCGACAGGTGTGTCGCGACATGGCGTTCACGACCATGGGTTTTGTCGTGATGCAGGCGCAACAGCGGGTGGGCGAACCGTGCTGGCGCTACTGGTTTGATTACGTTGCCGAGGCGGAACACGCAACCTATTCAAACGGCGCGTGGCACGGCAATGAAATTCCGTATGTGTTTGATACGTTAAATCAGATTGAGCCGTCGCGGCAGTATGTGAACGAGCGCGATCTGGCGTTTTCTGGCCACGTGGCCGATTACTGGGTCAACTTCGCGCGTCACGCCAGCCGAACCTGTGATGCCCTTCATGGCCCGGTCCGATGGCCCGCTGCCCGAAAAGGGCGCGATGTGCTCTTGCATCTCGGTGTGAATAAACATGCAGTTTTCAAGCTGGAATACCGATTTATGCGCGCCCGGATGAGCCTGTTTAAACGCGTTATGAAGCACCATGTGAGTCTGGATTGAGTAAGCAGGCGCGAAAAGCAGCCAGCCCAGCAGTCTTTCCATGCGAATCGCGTAACAGCAGCCGATAGCTTGCGCCGGTTTTAACGCTGGTGTTAAACGGGCGCGCCAGCCGTCCGGCGCGAATATCTTCTTCTACCAGCGTTTCGTCAGCAATCGCCACGCCAAGGCCTTGCATCGCGGCGGTGATTGCCAGGTCCATTGTGTCGAAGTGTTGGTTTTTGTGCATCACCAGCGCGACGTTTTCTTGTCTGGACAGCCAGAGTGACCAGTCTGTTTTGTCACGGGTCGGATGAAGAAACGTCAGCGTATCCAGAGCCGAATCCATTCGCTGCGGACTCATCACTGGCGTCAGGGCTTCTTCAAAAAGCAGATCGCCAGCGCTCAAATGCGTACCAAACACGATCGCGGCATCGTAGGATTCGGTTTTAAAATTCACCGTATGATCGGTCGTGGTGGTGAGGGCGATTTGTAGTTCTGGCTGCTCTCGTTCGACCTGAATCAGCCGAGGGATCAGCCAGCGCATTGCACATGTCGGCACTTTCAGGCGCACGACGGTTTGTTGCGCGCGCGCTTGTTCGGCCACGGTGAGTAAGTGCTCAAAGGCTGACTGTAAGTCAGGAAGCAGAGCGCTGCCCTGAGGGGAAAGCCGCAGTCCGCGAGCATGGCGCTCAAACAGCGGAAAGCCGAACCAGGATTCCAGCGTCGCGATTTTACGACTGACAGCGCCCTGGGTCAGGCACAGTTCTTTGGCGGCGTGAGTGAGATTCAGGTGACGCGCGGTGATCAGAAATGCGTCTACAGCATTGTGGGGAAAGGTACGGCGCGACATAAACACTCCAGGCATGCGTTTTTATCATGTCGTCCATCACACATTAGCTTGCCGAATGTGTCAATAAATGAAAAAAGCCCGCCAGATGGCAGGCTTTTTTTGTCAGCAATTAGAACTGGTAAACCAGACCTAACGCGACAACGTCATCCGTTGCAATACCTGCATCTTTATAGAATTGATCGTCGCTATCCAGTAGGTTGATTTTATAATCAACGTAGGTGGACATGTTTTTGTTGAAATAGTAGGTCGCGCCTACGTCGGCATATTTAACCAGGTCTTTATCAGCGTTAAATCCGTTATAGGTCAGATCCTTGCCTTTTGCCTGCAAATAAGAGATGGCCGGGCGCAGGCCGAAATCGAACTGATATTGCGCGGTGATTTCAATGTTCTGGGTTTTATTTGCAACGCCGCCCGCGTGGGTATCGTCAAAAGTACCGTACGACGTCATGTTACGGGTTTCGGAATACATTGTTGCCAGATAAATATTATTGGCGTCGTATTTCAGACCCGCAGTCCAGGCATCGGCTTTTTCACCCTGAGCCATATAGGCGCTGCTGTCGTTTTGTTGCGCGTTGGTGCGATCAGAAGAAGCATAGGCCGCGCCTGCGCTGATCCCCATCCCTAAATCATACGTGGTGGAAATACCAAAGCCGTCGCCATTCTCATGACGGACGTCGCGGCCATTATTAGTGCCTTCGTTACCGTTGCCTGAGTCTTCGTTGTTACCCTGATACTGCAGGGCAAAGCTCAGGCCATCCACCAGTCCGTAGAAGTTGGTGTTGCGATAGGTGGCAACGCCGTTAGCGCGGCTGGTCATGTAGATGTCGGACTGGGAATACGTATCGCCGCCGAACTCAGGCAGCATATCGGTCCAGCCTTCCACGTCATACAGCACGCCATAGTTACGGCCATAATCAAATGAGCCGTAGTCGCCGAACTTCAGACCCGCGAAACCAAGACGCGTCCATGACTGGTTCTCAGAACCTTCGGTGTTATTGGCCTGAACGTTGTATTCCCACTGGCCAAAGCCCGTCAGCTGGTCGCTGATTTGGGTTTCACCTTTGAACCCCAGACGAACATAGGATTGGTCACCGTCTGCGGACGTGTTGTCAGAAAAATAGTGCAGCCCATCGACTTTACCGTACAGATCGAGTTTGTTGCCGTCTTTATTATAAATCTCTGCCGCGTGAGCAGCGCCTGCAGCCATGAGAGCGGGGATGACAATTGCCAGAACTTTTCTTTTCATTTTTCGATCCTTTAAACGATTTTTATTATGACGTGAGTGAACTTTCGTCCATATCATGAATCGAATGAATCCTAATATCCTTTTAATTATTTCGGCAAATACTATAGTTTTTTTAAATGTTAATATTTGCTGCGTGAGTAACTGAATGAAATGTAAATCAGTTCCATGAATTAATGAGGTGATAAAAATTCACAATAAATATTGATTTATGGGAAACAGTTTTAGGGAGTAAATTAAATAATTAAAATCATGGCGGAGATTTTTTTATTTTGCGACTGAACCCTGGGTTTGCAACACGATTATGTGATCCCATTTTAATCATCCCGCTCGGATGCAAAGAGCACGTTCACCCATCGCAAAACCCTCTTAACGATATCTTCCGGCAGTTGAGTATTAGGCGAGCTATGCGTTTTGATCATGGCGACTATGACAACAATTCGGTTGTCGTCTTCATCACCTTCTTGTTGAATAGTTATGCAATATCCACGAGAAAGGATTGATGATGACATTACGTACCCCTGTGCATACCCGTTCTAAACTGCCTGATGTGGGCACGACGATTTTTACCGTGATTGGCCAGCTATCTGCCCAGCACAATGCCATCAATCTTTCTCAAGGCGCGCCTAACTTTTCTTGTGACCCTAATCTGATCGCCGGCGTAACGCGTGCGATGGAAGCGGGTCATAATCAATATGCGGCGATGACCGGCTTGCCTCCCCTTAAAGAGCGTATCGTCGATAAAATCGCGACCCTTTACGGCACGCGATATGACGCCAGCTCTGAAGTGCTGATCACCGCCAGCGCCAGCGAAGGGCTGTACTCCGCGATCAGCGGACTGGTGCATCCCGGCGATGAAGTTATCTATTTTGAACCGTCTTTCGATAGCTACGCGCCCATCGTGCGGTTGCAAGGTGCTACACCGGTCGCGATCAAGCTGACGGTTCCGGCGTTTGCCGTAGACTGGGATGAAGTTCGTGCGGCGGTCACCAGCCGCACCCGGATGATTATCATTAATACGCCGCACAACCCCAGCGGGCAGGTTTTCTCTGCTGAGGATTTACAACAGCTGGCGGCGATCACCCAAAACACCGACATTATTATTTTGTCTGACGAAGTGTACGAACACGTCGTGTTTGACGAAAAACCACATCATGGAATGGCAACGCACCCGCAGCTGGCGGAACGAAGCGTGATCATTTCATCATTCGGAAAAACCTATCATGTCACCGGCTGGCGCGTGGGGTATTGTGTTGCTCCGGCAGAACTGATGGATGAAATTTGCAAAGTGCATCAATTTTTGATGTTTTCGGCCGATACCCCTATGCAATACGCCTTTGCTGAACATATGGCCGATCCGCAAACCTGGCTTTCGCTCTCCGCGTTTTATCAGCGTAAGCGCGATCTGTTGCAAAATTTACTGTCGGACTCGCCGTTTAAATTACTGCCCAGCGCAGGTTCGTTCTTCCTGCTGGCCGATTACAGCCATTTCAGCGACGAGAGCGACAGCGAGATGGTCAAACGCCTGATTACTGAATGTGGCGTGGCGACGATTCCGCTGTCGGCGTTTTACGCTGATGGCACAGATAACAAATTGATTCGCCTCTCTTTTGCGAAAGATGAGGCGACATTACGGGCAGGTGCGCAGGCCCTGTGTCGGGTTAAACCACGCTAAGGAGTTTTGAGATGAAATTTAACGCGTTAGTTGTCGGCATGGGATTGCTGTGTTCGTTTTCGACGCTGGCAGCAACTGAACTTCGCTACGGCCTTGAAGCCGAATATCCTCCGTTTGAAAGCCGCAATGCCTCGGGCGAACTGGAAGGGTTCGACATCGATCTCGGCAAAGCGATTTGCAAAGCCGCTGAACTGAAATGCAGCTGGGTCGAAACCTCTTTTGATGCATTGATTCCAGGATTAATGGCAAAAAAATTCGACGCCATTAACTCCGCGATGAACATCACCGATCAGCGTCGGCAGAGCATCGACTTCACCCAGCCGATTTACCGCATCCCTTCGCAGCTGGTGGGTAAAGCAGGTACCGGTATTGAAGCGACGCCTGAAGGCTTGAAAGGCAAAAGCATCGGCGTATTGCAGGGTTCTATTCAGGAAACCTATGCAAAAGAGCATTGGGAAAAGCACGGTGTCACCGTGGTGTCTTATAAAGATCAGAATATGGCATGGGGCGATCTGCTGAATGGCCGTATTGATGCTTCTCTCGTGATGTCAGCGGCCGGTCAGGCAGGTTTCCTGAGCAAACCGCAGGGTAAAGGGTTTGGATTTATCGGCAAACCGGTGTCTGACGACACGATCCTCGGCAGCGGGATCGGCTTTGGGCTACGCAAAGGTGACGAAGCCACCAAGAAACAGCTCGATGCGGCCATTGAAAAAGTCCGGGCTGACGGAACGATCGATAAACTGGCGCAGAAATATTTTCCAGGTATCGATGTCAGCGTAAAATAATAATAGTGCGCCTGATTAGCCCCTGATGACGATGTCCATCAGGGGCTTTTTTATTTCTCCCACGCCCAAATTTATACTTAACTTTACGCTCATTTCAGTTCATTCCCCTCGACAGAATATATTTCTCGCTTTGTTCAGATAATCACCGCTCAACAATTGGATTTTTAACCGTTTTTGTTTAGGCTGTGCGTTCTTTCTTGCCGTCGTTTCGCCACGCGCGAAACTCATTCTCACGACCATAAGGACGTTTTCTCAGGCATGAATCGCAGACGTTTTTTACAGGGCTCGCTGGCAATGGCCGCGCTGAGCGGTACAACCGGACTCTCAACGCTCTTTTCCCGCGCGGCATTTGCCGCAGATTCCGATATTGCCGACGGCCAGAGTCGTCGCTTTGACTTCTCCGTACTGCAATCCATGGCGCACGATCTGGCGCAAACCCCGTGGGGTGGTGCGCCGCGTCCATTGCCAAACACGCTGGCGACCATGACGCCGCAGGCATATAACGCCATTCAATACGATGCGAAACAGTCGCTGTGGAACAATATTGAAGACCGTCAGCTGGACGTGCAATTCTTCCATATGGGGATGGGTTTCCGCCGCCGTGTACGGATGTTCTCGCTGGATTCCGCCTCGTCTCAGGCGCGTGAAATTCATTTCCGTCCTGAACTGTTTAACTACAACGATGCGGGTGTGGATACGAAACAACTCGAAGGGCAAAGCGACTTAGGATTTGCCGGATTCCGCGCGTTCAAAGCGCCTGAACTAGCGCGTCGCGATATTGTCTCTTTCCTTGGCGCGAGCTATTTCCGCGCGGTAGATGACACGTATCAATACGGTCTTTCCGCGCGCGGCCTGGCGATTGATACCTTTACGGATACGCCAGAAGAGTTCCCTGATTTCACCTCGTTCTGGTTTGAAACCGTTAAACCGGGCGACACCACCTTTACCGTCTACACGCTGCTCGACAGCCCAAGTATCACTGGCGCTTATAAGTTCGTGATTCATTGCGAGAAGAGCCAGGTGATCATGGAGGTGGATAACCACCTGTATGCACGTAAAGATATCAAACAGCTTGGCATCTCCCCGATGACCAGCATGTTTAGCTGCGGAAATAACGAACGTCGCATGTGCGATACCATTCACCCACAAATCCACGACTCCGATCGTCTGGCGATGTGGCGTGGGAACGGCGAATGGATCTGCCGTCCACTGAATAATCCGCAGAAATTACAGTTCAACGCCTACCAGGACAAAAACCCGAAAGGCTTTGGTCTTCTCCAGCTTGACCGCGATTTTTCGCACTATCAGGACATCATGGGTTGGTACAACAAGCGTCCAAGCCTGTGGGTTGAACCGCGCAACCAGTGGGGCAAAGGTAGCGTAGGCCTGATGGAGATCCCGACCACGGGTGAAACGCTGGATAACGTCGTGTGCTTCTGGCAGCCCGAAAAATCGGTTAAAGCGGGCGACGAGCTGGACTTCAAATATCGCCTGTACTGGAGCGCGCAGCCACCGGTACGTTCTCCGCTGGCAAATGTGTATGCCACGCGCACGGGGATGGGCGGCTTCCCGGAAGGCTGGGCGCCGGGCGAAAACTACCCGAAAACCTGGGCACGTCGCTTCGCCATTGATTTCGTTGGCGGTGATTTAAAAGCCGCTGCGCCGAAAGGTATCGAGCCGGTCATTACGCTCTCAAACGGTGAAGCGCGACAGGTCGAAATCCTCTATGTTGAACCGTTCGACGGCTATCGCATTTTGTTCGACTGGTATCCAACAAACGATTCAACCGACCCGGTCGATATGCGTATGTTCCTGCGCTGCCAGGGCGATGCGATCAGCGAAACCTGGCTGTATCAGTATTTCCCACCCGCGCCTGACAAACGTGTCTATGTTGATGACCGCGTCATGCGCTAACGTTTCTCTTTTCCTCTCCCGTTTGGGAGAGGAATAAGGTGAGGGCAATGACCGACATTCCATCCGAAACCATCACCGTGACAGACCGCATCGAGCTGCGGGCGGTTGATGAACGCTACACCACCGAACTGCACAAGCTGGTTATCAAGAATAAAACCTGGCTACAGACGGCATTTGACTGGGCGCAGCACGTGGGCAGCGAAGACGATACGCGCAGAAATGTGCAAAGTAATCAGATGCTGCACCAGCGCGGTTACGCGAAGATGTTCCTGATTTTTCAGGATGAATCATTGAAAGGCGTACTCTCGTTTAATGCTATCGAACCGACCAATAAGACGGGCTACATCGGCTATTGGCTGGATAAAGCCAGCCAGGGTCAGGGTATTCTTTCGCAGTCTTTACAGGCCTTTATGCGTTATTACGTTGAGCGGGGCGAAATCCGCCGCTTCGTCATTAAATGCCGGGTGGCGAACGCGCAGAGTAATCATGTCGCAGTTCGCAACGGGTTTGCGCTGGAAGGGTGCATGAAGGAAGCCGAATATTTGAACGGTGAGTTCGAGGATGTGAACAGTTACGCCAAAATTATCCGCTCACAGTGCGCCCAATAGCGGCGTGCGGGTGATACGCTGGTTTCCGTTAATGACTTTTTCGCCGCGCAGGTGAATATTTTCCCCGCTTAGAGCTTCAATCACTGCGTCATCATTGATAGTGATTCGATGCTCGATCAGCACATCGCCACTGATGCGCGCGCGCCCCTGAATCACGACCCGGTCGTCAATCAGGATAGGGCCGCCGCGCAACCACGCCTGACCGCCGATTAGCACGTGATGTTTTATCACGCAGTTGCCTTCCACGACGGCGTTTTCTGCCACCTGCGAGCTATAACGAAGGGTTGGAATGGCATCCTCTTCTGTACCCGCGATCAGCTTCGCGTTGCCATAGACTTTGGCGCAATCACACACCCACACATTATTAAGATCGTTGCCTTCAATAAGCGCGTTATCGAACACCTCAGCGCGATGTTCAATAAAAGCAAAATTCACCATCGCATCGCCGTAAATCTGCGCCTGGTGCACCACCCGCGACTGGCTGACGGTGGCGTTATCGAAGATCTGTAAGATCTGCTCTCGATCCGGCGTGAGTCCAATCGCGGCAACGATCGTACTGTTGTGAAGAACGCGAGCATTACCGTACAGATGGCATTCGCCGCGCACTTCAGAACATTGCACCGTGACGGCATCACTAAGCCGTGCGCCGTGGCTGATGTTAGCGGCGTCTATCCAGCAGTTATCGCCGATCTGTGCGGCATGGCTAATTACACAGGATTGCGTGATTCGGGCGTTGCCCTGAATTTGCGCCCCCGCGTATACGACGCTGTTTTCATCGTAGATCCAGCAGCTCCCGTCGTGAGAAAGGGCGCTTTCGTCGTCCAGCCATCCGCCCTGGGTTCCGGCCGTCACATCGTGAAAATCGCGCAGGGCAATGATTTGCCTCAGCGTGACGGTCGATTTCGTTTCTCCGTCATGCGAATGATAAAGGCGAGTTTCGTCACTGAGTCGGTATTTTTTCATTGCGTTATCTCTGCTGGGCGTCTTACTAAACGTAGCAAACTTTACGACTTGCGAAGTGCTGGTAACGGAATCGCAAACCCCTTAAACTAGCATTTCAAATATAATTTATAGTTTAAAATTAATGCATAAACGTAACAAATCCCAACAGGTTCTTAACTTACCGTCCGGTTATTTTGGGATGGTTTTAGGAACCATTGGTATGGGCTTCGCGTGGCGCTATGCCAGCACAATCTGGTCTGTATCACGCTGGCCGGGCGAGATGTTAGTTGCGCTGGCGGTGCTGATATGGTCTTTCCTCACCGTGGCATTTATCACCCGCGCGGTGCGTTTTCCGCACAGCGTGCTGGCGGAAATGCGTCATCCGGTGATGAGCAGTTTTGTCAGCCTGTTTCCGGCCACCACGATGCTGGTGGCGATTGGATTTGTCCCGTGGTGTCGCCCCATTTCGCTGGCGTTATTCGGGACAGGCGTGGTGATTCAACTTGGCTATTCCGCCTGGCAAAGCGCCGGGCTGTGGCGGGGGAAACACCCTGAAGAGGCGACCACGCCGGGACTGTATCTGCCGACGGTTGCCAACAACTTTATTAGCGCGATGGCCTGCGGTGCGCTGGGCTATCATGATGCCGGGCTGGTTTTTTTGGGCGCGGGCGTTTTTTCATGGCTTAGCCTTGAGCCGGTTATTTTGCAGCGATTACGCAGTAGCGGAGAATTGCCGTCGCCATTGCGGACTTCGCTGGGCATCCAGCTGGCACCTGCGCTGGTGGCCTGTAGCGCGTGGCTGAGCGTGAACGGTGGCGAAGCCGACACCTTTGCCAAAATGCTCTTTGGTTACGGTCTGCTGCAGTTGCTGTTTATGCTGCGCCTGATGCCGTGGTATCTCTCGCAGCCGTTTAACGCATCTTTCTGGAGCTTCTCGTTCGGCGTCTCCGCGCTGGCGACGACCGGGTTGCATCTGGGGCACAGCAGTTCGTCAGGTTTTTTTGCTGCCCTTGCAGTGCCGCTGTTTATTTTCACTAACTGCATCATTGCGCTGCTGCTCGTGCGCACCTTTATTTTGCTGATGCAGGGAAAACTATTGGTTCGTTCAGATAAAGCAACGCTTATGCAAGCTGAGGAAAAAGAATGACTCTTGTTGATGACAATTACTTTACCGAAAAATATGGCATGACCCGGACTCACTCCGAGGTAGTGTACAGCGCAGGGATCGTAAAACCGGGCAAAACGTTGGATCTGGGCTGTGGCAATGGCCGTAACAGCCTGTATCTGGCGGCGAACGGCTATGACGTCACCGCATGGGACAAAAATCCGATGAGCATCGAGAATCTCGAGCGCATCAAAGCGGAAGAGGGGATTACCAACCTGCATACGTCGATCAAAGATCTGAACAGCCTGAGCTTTGAAGGCGAGTATGATTTTATTCTGTCGACCGTGGTGATGATGTTCCTGGAAACGAAAACCATTCCGGGACTGATTGCCAATATGCAACGTTGCACTAAACCGGGCGGTTATAACCTGATTGTTGCGGCGATGGATACCGACGATTATCCGTGCAACGTCGGTTTCCCGTTCGCGTTCAAAAGCGGCGAATTGAGCCGCTATTATGAAGGCTGGGTAACACTGAAATATAACGAAGACGTCGGTGAATTACATCGCACCGACGCCAACGGCAATCGCATCAAACTGCGTTTCGCCACGCTACTGGCCCGTAAACCGGCTTAACGCGCAGCCAGCAGACAAATCTGCAGGGCCGTTTTGTATGAGGCCTCGAACGACGACAGCGGTAAAAACTCAAACTTCGAGTGGAAGTTATGCGCGCCGGTGAAGAAGTTCGGGGTCAGCAGGCCTTTTGCTGAAAGCGCCGCGCCGTCGGTTCCGCCGCGCATCGGCGTCGGTTTTGGCGTGATGCCAAGTGATTCCATCGCCTCAAACATCAGATCGATCGCACGGCGATCTTCGCCAATCGCATTGCTGATGTTGCTGTAGGTATCTTCGATACGGTAGTCCACTTTCGCAGTGGGGTGCTGAGCCGTAATCTTGTCGACAACATCGGCAATCTGCTGTTTACGTGCAGCAAAATTGTCGCGATCGAAATCACGGATATTGGCTTTCAATACGGCTTCGTTTTGCCCGGCCTGAATCCCGTTAAACCAGATATAACCTTCGCGGCCTTCCGTGCATTCCGGCGTTTGCTGACGGTCAAAATGGCTGATGTAATCCATCGCCATTAGCAGCGGATTGACCAAGACTCCTTTTGCGGACATGGGATGTGCCGTCACGCCGGTAAAGCGAATTTCCGCCGCCGCCGCGTTGAAGTTTTCATAAACAATTTCACCCCGTTCGCAGCAGTCGATAGTCCAGGCAAAATCGACATCAAAGCGTTTCAGATCAAGCGCCTTTGCCCCGCATAAACCGATCTCTTCGTCAGGCACAAACGCCACCACGATATCGCCGTGCTGATGCTCAGCCGTCAGGTTTTCCAGCACCGTCATCACCACCGTGACGGCCGCTTTATTATCGGCGCCTAATACACTGGTCCCGTCGCTGAAAATAATCTCTTCATTGGCATATGCCTGAATTTCGGGATGTTCATTAATGCGTAACCAGATCTGCTTTTCCTTATTCAGGCAGAGGTCTTCTCCTGCAAATGTTAATATTTGCGGATGAATATCCGGTGATAATCCGACGTCTACCGTATCAATATGGGTAATAAAACCGATGCGCGGCGCACCCGCGACATTGCCTTTTTTCACGGCAGTGACGGTGGCGAATTCATCGATCACAATATCGGTTAAACCCAGTGATTTCAGCTCATTAGCTAATTCACGTGCCATCTCATGCTGACCTTGTGTGGAGGGCAGTGTTTTAACTTTTGGATCGCTTTGGCTGGTGATGGATAAATAGCGAAAAAACCGTTGGGTTAATTGACTGGAGAGTTGTGAAGCCACAGTGAATCCTTCTTAATTTGTATTATCAGGTGTTTGCATTGTTACTTTAATGGTATTTATGAATTGGCAAAAGAATTAATTAGCCGTCGAATTAAAAAGACAGGAAAACACAATGAATAGCAAACTGACAACTTTAGCCCTGGCCTTAGCCGCACTGACGGTCAGTTCCACCGTGGCGGCCAAAACGCTGGTGTATTGTTCCGAAGGATCGCCGGAGAACTTTAATCCTCAGCTGTATACCTCTGGCACCAGCGTGGATGCCAGCGCCGTGCCGGTTTATAACCGTCTGGTGGATTTTAAACCGGGCACAACCGAGCTGGTGCCGAGCCTGGCAGAACGCTGGGACGTGAGCGACGACGGAAAGGTGTACACCTTCCATCTGCGTAAAGGCGTAAAATTCCAGAGTAATAAATTCTACAAACCGACGCGCGACTTTAACGCCGACGATGTGATTTTTTCGTTTATGCGTCAGAAAGACGTGAATCATCCGTATCATAACGTCTCGAACGGCAGCTATTCCAACTTTGAAAGTCTGGAGTTTGGCAGCCTGATCACCGCCATCGACAAGGTTGACGATCACACGGTGCGCTTCACGCTGGCTCACCCTGAAGCGCCGTTCGTCGCCGACCTGGCGTGGTATTTCGCCTCGATTCTTTCTTCCGAATACGCCGATGCGATGCTGAAAGCCGGTACGCCAGAAAAAGTGGACATGGACCCCATCGGCACCGGGCCATTCAAGCTGACGCAGTATCAGAAAGATTCACGTATTCTCTTCACCGCGTTCCCGGAATATTGGCAGGGCAACTCAAAGCTGGATCGTCTGGTCTTTAGCATCACCCCGGACGCGTCGGTGCGTTTCGCCAAAGTGGAGAAGAATGAGTGTCAGGTGATGCCGTTCCCAAATCCTGCCGACTTGCCGCGCATGAAAGCCAACAAAGACATTAACCTGATGAGTAAAGCCGGGTTAAACACAGGCTTTCTCGCCTTCAACACGCAAAAACCACCGCTGGATAATGTGAAGGTGCGCCAGGCGCTGGCGATGGCGATAAACAAACCGGCGATCATTGATGCAGTCTTCCACGGCACCGGAACGGCGGCGAAGAACCTGCTGCCGCCGGGCGTATGGAGCGCCGACAGCGAGCTGAAAGATTACGAATACGATCCTGAAAAAGCCAAAGCGTTGCTGAAAGAGGCCGGATTTGCCAACGGTGTAACCGTAGATTTATGGGCAATGCCGGTGCAACGTCCGTATAACCCGAACGCAAAACGCATGGCCGAAATGATCCAGGCCGATTGGGCGAAGATCGGCGTGCAAACTAAAATCGTCACCTATGAGTGGGGTGAATATCTCAAGCGCGTGAAGGGCGGTGAACACCAGGCGGCTCTGATGGGCTGGACGACGGCAACGGGCGATCCGGATAACTTCTTCGGCCCGCTGTTTACCTGTACTTCTGCGAATGGCGGTTCAAATTCGGCGAAATGGTGCTATCAACCGTTTGATAAAATCATCGCTGAAGCTAAATCAATAACCGATCAGGATAAACGTGCGGCACTTTACAAAGAGGCGCAACAGATGATGCACGACCAAATGCCTGCGGTAATGATTGCGCACTCCACTATTTTTGAACCGGTGAGAAAAGAAGTCACGGGTTATGAAATTGACCCGTTTGGTAAACATCTGTTCTGGCAAGTGGATATTAAATCACCATAAATTATTGCCCGGCCTCTCGCCGGGCGATATTTTCTCAATTTGTGCTGTATTCCCCATCTTTTGTCACTACACACCCGCTTTTATTTTGCTATAACTCCAGGGCATATCTGCATATAACTGGGATTTACCATCATGCGTACTCACACTTTTTTTAAAGTTGCAGTGCTCTCTGGCTTGCTGGCGTTAGCGGGCTGTGCGTCTAAAGTGGCGCAGCCCGACCAATATTCGGGTTTTTTAAAAGATTACTCCGGCTTAAAAGAGACAACATCCGCAACGGGTAAACCGACGTTGCGGTGGGTTGATCCTTCTTATAATCCATCAAAATACGACAGCATTGTTTATAACCCGATTACCTATTATCCGGTCCCTAAGCCAACGACTCAAATTGGTCAGAAATTACTTGATGACCTGCTGGCTTATATCAATACCAAAATGAAAACCGCCCTTGGGCAGCATAAGCCAATTGTGGCAACGCCTGGCCCTCGCAGCTTGATTTTCCGTGGCGCAGTGACCGGGGTGAGCTCGAAGAAAGAAGGCCTGCAATTCTATGAAGTGGTGCCTGTTGCACTGGTGATTGCCGGGACGCAGATGGCATCAGGCCACCGTACCATGGACACGCATCTCTATTTTGAAGGTGAGCTTATTGACGCGGCGACCGGCAAACCGGTTATCAAAGTGGTTCGTAAAGGCGAAGGCAGTGAGTTGAATAACGAAAACTCACCAATGACCCTGGCAACGCTGAAGAAAGTTGTGGATGACATGGCGACCGATGCCACCATGTTTGACGTTAAGAATACGAAGTAAATCCCGATCCGGCCTGTAAAACAGGCCGGATATCTTTACGCGTTACGCCAAACGTAACCGTTTGAACCAGGTTTCTGGTTTCGTAAACATCACCATATTTCCGGTAAGTATCAGCACTATTCCGGCAATGCCGTTCATATGCCAGACGTATCCTTCGTAAATTGTCGAGATGGATAAGGCGACCAGCGGGAATAATAATGTGCTGTACGCTGCTTTACCGGCACCAATCCGCCCGACCAGCGTAAAGTAAGCCCCAAATGCGATCACCGAACCGAAAATGGCCAGATACAGTAGGGCTCCCATATAGCTCACCGTCCATTCAGGCGTAAAGTTATCGCCGCGAATCAGCGCGATGGCCCCCATCACCAGCGTACCGTAGGTCATGGCCCATGCATTGGTGGTCATCGTTTCCAGCCCGTTGCGCTGATGGCGCAGGCTGATCATGTTTCCCAATGAAAACCCGTACGTTCCCAATGCTGACAGACCGATACCGAGCAACAGTTCCTGGCTCCAACCGCTCGCGAGCAGATCGTCCCAGAACAGAGTGATGATGCCCAACATGCCCAGAACGGCGGCGATCCCGAAGCGCGCAGGCGGGCGCTGTCCAAAGAAAATAAAGCAGTTGATCGCGTTATACAGCACGGCCATGGAGAAAATCACGGACTCCAGCCCGGTGTTGATATAGGCCGCCGCAGTGTAAAAACACCAAAAGTTGAAGCAGAACACGCAGCACCCCTGAACCATACAGAACAGGTGATCGCGCAAGACCATTTTACGCAGGCGACCCAGTGCCAGGAGAACTATCATGATGGTGGCGCTGGCTACGGCAAAGCGCCAGAAAATCGAAACCGGTGCGGCCACCGGCCCCTGCTGCAGGAAAATGGCAATCCAGGTGGTTCCCCAGATAAGTACGACCAGGCCATATAACAGTGCGTTCATTTTTATCTCTTCTCAAACGGCAAAGGCGAAGTGTCGCCTGGACTGGGCTGGCGCGCTTTCAGCATCTTGCGACTGACTTGCAAAATCTTGCGCTTTTTTATTGCGCCAGCGCTGGCATCAAAGGGCAACACTTCATAGACTAACGATCTGTTTAATTGCCAGCTTATGACGGTTATGTCCCGCGCCTACGACACTTTCGAAACGCTTCGCCAACAAAATGCCGTGCTGCGGGAAACGGTCGCGCTTAACTCGGGCATCCAGCTGGCGGCGTGGTTTAACAAGCACGACACCGTCACGGTCAAAAGCAACCACCACACCCTGAGCCTGTATGTCGCTGACGGTTATGAGAGCTATCATAAAACCGCCAGCGGCTGGAAAAACGGCGGCGGGCCGGACCGTTTTTGTCTCATGCCGGAGCAGAGCGAATCGAGCTGGGATATCCGCGATGATTTATCGTTTGTGCATCTTTATTGTACCGATGAACATTTGCGCGGGATTGGCGAACAGATCTGGGACAAAAGTCCGGCGTCGATTGCGCTCGATGAAAAAACGTTCGCCAGCGATCCTAAAATCGCCATGCTGTATCGTCAGTTTTTGCTGGGTTGTGACTGGCAGCAGGCCGCCAATCAGCTGACCTTGAGCACCGCCAGCACGTTACTCCTGACCCATCTGATCCAGCACTATTCCAGCGTGCAGTGGAAGTTGCCGATAGTCACCGGCGGGCTCTCGCCCTTCGTGCTCAGAGCGGTGATTGAGTATATCGATAACCATCTGTCGCAGCCTTTGACGCTGGCGGAACTGGCGGCGGTGGCGTCGTTAAGTGAATACCATTTCGCGCGCATGTTCCGCCAGTCGATGAAGATGGCACCGCATCAATACGTTATGCATCAGAGAATGGAAAAGGCAAAAGCGCTGGTCCAGTTCACCCAGCAGCCGTTGACGGATATCGCGATGGCCTGCGGCTTCAGTTCGGCGAGTCATTTCAGCAACCGTTTTAAAGCCACGACCGGGCGAACACCGTCGCAGCTACGCGCGGCGAAAGTGTGAAAATACGGCATAACAGATGCCACCCGCGATTAACCCCCAAAAAGCCGAACCAATCCCCAAGAGCGTTACACCGCTGGCGGTCACCAGAAACGTAACCAGCGCCGCGTCGCGCTCGCTTTCGTGCTGGAGCGCCTGAGACAAACTGCCACCCATCGTGCCCAGCAGGGCCAGCCCGGCCAGCGTCTGGATCCAGCTCAGGGGCAGAGCGGCCATCAGCGCGGTGATCGAGCCGCCAAAAATCCCGGCGAGCAGATAAAATACACCGGCGGCAGCGGCGGCTAACCAGCGCTTGTTGGCCTCCGGATGGGCGTCGGGGCTTTGGCAAATTGCAGCCGTAATTGCAGCGATGCAGATCGAATACACGCCGAACGGCGAGAACAGCAGGGCCAATCCGCCCGTAAAAATCATTAAGGGGGAAACCGCGACCGCATAGCCAGAGGCTTTCATGGTGGCGAAACCGGGCGCATTTTGAGAGGCCATCGTCACCAGGAAGAAGGGCAGCCCGATACTCATCAGAGTGGTGAAAGTGAATGTGGGGGCAATAAACGCTGGCATCACCACCGAGAACATAAGTTTATCGGTGACAATGTCACCTCCCAGCCAGGCCACCAACCCGCCCACCACCAGCGTGGCGACAATCGCATAGCGCGGCATGATGGCTTTCGCGATGAGCCACGCCAGCAGCATGCTGCCGCACAGCAGAAAGTGATCTTGCAGATTACTGAATGCCTGCAACCCGAATCGCAGCAAGACACCCGCGAGCATGGCCGCCGCGAGAGTGTGGGGAATAATCTTCATCAACCGGGCGAATAGACCCGTCAGCCCGCACAGCAGAATGAGGGCATTGGCGAAAATAAACACGCCGATGGTTTCACTGAGCGTCACGCCCTGCAGGCTGGTGGCGAGCAGCGCCGCGCCGGGTGTGGACCACGCGGTTAAAACCGGTGCGCGATACCAGAGTGAAAGTGCAAGCGTGCTCACGCCCATTCCCAGACCTAGTGCGGTCATCCAGCCTGCGATTTGCTGTGAACTTGCACCTGCCGATGCTGCCGCTTGCCAGACGATGGCTGCGGAACTGGCATAGCCGACCAGCACGGCGACGAAACCGGCCAACACGGCAGGAAACAGAGAGGAGGAATTACGCATCAGGGCTCCGTTGTGCGTTATAGCGTCCGAAATAATGTAGCACTGTGCGCTATAGCGTACAAGTGGTACACTTGGCCACAACGGGAGGCATTATGACTATCACTCAACATCTTGCGACAACCTTAAAGACAGAGCGTCTGGCGCGGGGCTGGAGTTTATCAAAACTGGCCGACGAGACGGGCGTATCCAAAGCCATGCTCGGACAAATCGAGCGTAATGAGTCCAGTCCGACGGTGTCGACGCTGTGGAAAATCGCCACGGGCCTGAACGTGCCTTTTTCAGCGTTTATCACTCCAGAAGAACAGCCACAGCCGGTGTTTGATCCGCAGCAGCAGGCGATGGTGGTTAAACCGTTATTCCCGTGGGACGACACGCTGAAGTTTGACCATTTTTCGATCACGCTCGCGCCGGGGGCCCTCAGTGAGTCAACGCCGCATGAAGCGGGCGTTGTTGAACATGTGGTGGTGATAAGCGGTGAGCTGGAAATGTGTATCGACGGCCACTGGCGCACAATTGTAGCGGATTCGGGCGTGCGTTTTGCCGGCGATAAACCCCACGCGTACCGCAACAGCAGTAGCCAGACGGTGCATTTTCACTCTTTGATCCACTATCCCCGCTAACCCTACGCAAAACTGTTTCGCTGTCGCATACTTCTGACTACAATAGCCGCCATTTTGACCATAACGGATAACGACGACGTATGCGCCTGCAATCCCATCATCTTGAACTTTTAAGCCCGGCTCGAGACGCCTCCATCGCCCGTGAAGCGATTCTTCACGGTGCGGATGCGGTTTATATCGGCGGCCCTGGCTTTGGCGCTCGCCATAACGCCAGCAACAGCCTGCAGGATATTGCGGAGCTGGTGCCGTTTGCCCACCGTTTTGGTGCAAAAGTGTTCGTGACTCTGAACACCATTCTTCATGATGATGAACTGGAACCTGCCCAACGTCTGATTACCGATCTGTATCAGACGGGCGTCGACGCGCTGATCGTTCAGGATATGGGCGTGCTTGAGCTGGATATTCCGCCGATTGAACTGCACGCCAGTACCCAGTGCGATATTCGCACCGTTGAAAAAGCGAAGTTTCTTTCTGACGTAGGTTTTACCCAGATCGTGCTGGCGCGCGAGCTGAATCTCAATCAAATCCGCGACATCCACCAGGCGACTGACGCCAACATTGAATTCTTCATCCACGGTGCGCTGTGTGTGGCCTATTCCGGCCAGTGCAATATTTCCCACGCGCAGACCGGGCGCAGCGCCAACCGTGGTGACTGCTCGCAGGCGTGTCGTTTGCCGTATACCCTGAAAGACGATCAGGGCCGCGTCGTGGCGTTCGAAAAACATCTGCTGTCGATGAAAGACAACGATCAGACGGCAAACCTGGCGGCGCTCATCGACGCTGGCGTGCGCTCCTTCAAAATTGAAGGGCGCTACAAAGACATGAGCTACGTGAAGAATATCACTGCGCATTATCGTCAGATGCTTGACGCCATCATTGAAGATCGCGGCGACCTGGCGCGCTCTTCTGCCGGGCGCACCGAGCATTTCTTTATTCCGTCCACGGATAAAACGTTCCACCGTGGCAGCACCGACTATTTTGTGAATGCCCGTAAAGACGATATCGGTGCGTTTGATTCGCCTAAGTTTATCGGCCTGCCGGTGGGTGAAGTTTTAAAAGTATCGAAAGATCACATCGATGTGAAAGTGACGGAAACCCTGGCCAACGGTGACGGGCTAAACGTGATGATCAAACGCGAAATCGTCGGCTTCCGCGCCAACACCGTTGAGAAAACGGGTGACAATCAGTATCGCGTCTGGCCGAACGAGATGCCGGCGGATCTGTACAAAGCCCGCCCGAATGCTGCGCTTAACCGTAACCTTGACCATAACTGGCAGCAGGCGTTGCTGAAAACGTCCAGTGAACGCCGTATTGCGGTGGATATTGAGCTCGGCGGCTGGGAAGAACAGCTGATCCTGACCATGACCAGCGAAGATGGCGTGAGCGTGACGCATACCCTCGAGGGTCAGTTTGAGGTGGCGAATAACGCAGAAAAGGCGATGAATAGCCTGAAAGACGGCGTGGCGAAGCTGGGGCAAACGATCTACTACGCGCGCGACATTACGCTTACGCTGCCGGATGCACTGTTCGTTCCGAACGGCCAGCTTAACCAGTTCCGCCGCGAAACCGCCGAAAAGCTTGATGAAGCACGTCTGGCCAATTATCCGCGCGGGAGTCGCAAAGCGGTATCCGTCCCTGCGCCGGTCTATCCGGATTCCCATTTGTCATTCCTGGCGAACGTGTATAACCACAAAGCGCGCGCGTTTTATCATCGTTACGGCGTGCAACTCATTGATGCGGCATATGAGGCGCATGAAGAGAAGGGCGATGTGCCGGTGATGATCACCAAACACTGTCTGCGCTTCGCTTTCAACCTGTGTCCGAAACAAGCCAAGGGCAATATCAAAAGCTGGAAAGCCACGCCGATGCAGCTGGTGAACGGTGATGAAGTGTTAACGCTGAAATTTGACTGCCGTCCCTGCGAAATGCACGTCATTGGTAAAATGAAAAATCACATCGTTAAAATGCCACAACCGGGAAGCGTTGTGGCCTCTGTCAGTCCTGAAGAGTTGATGAAAACCCTGCCGAAGCGCAAGGGCGTTTAATCAAAGAAAGTGAGTATCGGGTTTGCGCGACTTCTGCCAGTGGTGATGTTCGCGTAAACCATCCGCTGACTCCTCTGCAACACATCTGAGTTCATCGCTATCCGCTTCGTGACGGAGCTGATGATCAACGTTCTTTACCCATAAAAATTCATGCCCGTTATGTCCTGCCATCAACTGACCTGAAAATAGCGCACAGGTTAGCAGTATTATCGATAACATTTTTTTAACCATTGTCTCATCACCGCATCACATTTTGCGGTCATCATGCCAATAGTTACCTTGAGTTACTATTCGGAAGTGAAATTTATCGCAAATAATTTGTCAACATAGCCTTACGATTCAAATTCGGGAGGGAAACAGGTGGCGTAATTTATAAATTCAATAAATGAACGCTTCAAATAATAACAAAATAAACACTATTGATTATTTTAAATAGATGATGGCAACATCTATTTATAGGCATGTGTCATATATAAAAGTCTTGAAAAAAACAGATGCCAAATAAATATTTGCTTTTCCAGTTTAAGTGGTAATAATAGCCAGGCGATGTATTTTATTTGTATTAATTATGTATTGATTATGGATTACCCATTTAAATGAACAGACTATTTGCCACTGTTATCCCTGGGATTGCCGCCATTGCTGTCGCCACTACTGCCTTTAGTCTCTATAGCAACAAGCCAGACTACCTGAAAGCTGCGGAGGAGAGAGTGAGCTCTTACCTGACCAGCAGCTATGGCCGGGTATTATGTCAAAGCCAAAAAATAAACGATAATGCGTGGGCAATGAACTGTCTCTCTTCGGCGAAGGGCACGAAATTTGAGTTTATGATTTACCCGGCGGAGCGCGCGCCTTATAGCGTTGCACGTCCTTATTATATTGAGGCGATGAACGATCATGCTGAACAAAGCGCAAATCAGGGATTGATGCAATATCTGCAAATTAAGAGTAAAGGGTCCAACTCTGCCTCCTGAAAACCTTTCCTGTAACAACGTCAGACCGCAACGTTGTTTAACCGTTGTTGAAGATATAAGTGCTACGTTTATTACGATCTTCTACCTGGTAGGGAATACCGGGAAAGTAGATATCAAAATACAACTCTATCCATGCAAGCATTTACCGCCAGAAAATGGCGGTTTTTTTTGCCTTAAATTTGCCGTTATGCCATTAGCGCGTGACGTGAAATTGCTTCCGGTATTGTGCGGGCGAGAGGGCGAAATGTTGACGAAAATGGTGTCGCAGGGAGGCGGCATGGCCGAACCCTGTCTGCGCCGCGATGCTGTCTATACTCAGTCGACTTGTTTCGAGGAAATCTCTGGCCCGCAGCAGGCGTTCGTTGAGCATCCAGCGCGCTGGCGTCGTCCCCGTAGCGTCGGCAAAACGACGTAAAAAAGTGCGCTGACTCATACCGACGCGCGCGGCTAATGAACTGACGCTATGGCTGACGGTCAGATGCTGGTGCAGGAAATCAAAAAGCTGCCCGAGCCGCTCACTTTCCCTTAATTGGGCGACCGGACGACTCATCAGCTGCGTTTGAGTGCCATCGCGATGCGGAGGAATCACCAGGCGGCGCGCCACATGATTGGCGGCTTCCATCCCATAATCGCGACGTACCACATGTAAACAGAGGTCGATCCCCGCCGCACTGCCCGCTGACGTCAAAATATCTCCCTCATCCTGATACAGCACATCTTCGACCACGGTAATGTCAGGGAACCGCGCCTTGAGCGTCTCGGTATAACGCCAGTGCGTGGTGGCGTGGCGCCCGTTCAGCAATCCCGACGCCGCAAGCACAAAAACGCCCGAGCAAATCGACAGGAGCTGGCAGCCTCGCGCGTGGGCGTGACGCAGAGCATCGCAAAGTTCTGCGGGAACGGTCTTGTCAACGCCGCGCCAGCCGGGGATCACCACCAGATCGGCGGCATTGAGCAACGTCAGATCGCCATCCGCGAGCACCCGAATGCCACCCGTCGCCCGCAGTTCGCCCTTATCGATCGCTGCGACGGAAAAACGATACCAGTCATCGCCCATTTCAGGGCGCGGCAGGCCGAAGATCTCCACCGCAACCCCAAATTCGAAGGTACAAAGGCCGTCATAGGCCAGGACTACCACGCGCGGTGAAGGGGGATGTCGTAAATTTGTCATCTTCTTGCTGTTTTCTGGCATGACCGCTGGCATTCACTGGCTGAATTTCTGGATAAAGTACTGTTAACACAAACGCCCAACAGGAGAAAGCGCCATGAGTTACGTAACCGAATTTCCCGCCGCAGACCCGCAGGAGTCTGCCGCCCATTTTCTGCGCCGCCTGAGCGTCGAAACCGACTGTGCCGATGTGCATCACGCCCTGACGCAGCAGGATCAGCACTTTGTGTTACTCCACGTTGTGGGGACGCCTGAGCAGTTTGCGCGTCGCCATTTACCGGGGGCAATTCATTTGCCGCGTTCTGCAATGGATGCCGAGACGATGGCGCACTGGCCAGAGGGTACGCTGTTCGTGGTCTACTGCGCGGGGCCGCACTGCAACGGCGCGGACAGAGCGGCGCTGAAACTGTCCCGGCTCGGTCTGCCGGTCAAAATCATGATCGGAGGCATCACGGGCTGGGAAGATGAACAGTTTGCGTTTGCCTCCGCTGAGCCTGCTCAAGATGAATAAAATTCATCTGCCATGAATTTTTCTCGTTTGCCGTCACGGCAGTGATATGACATCTTTTGGACATATAGCCATCCAGAAGTCTAAATCTTCAATTGATGAATTATCACTGTCTGCAATCAATTGCGGGCAGCTAAGGAGAAAACCATGCAACGACAACACGCCCCGTACCGTGCCGATGTAGTAGGCAGCTTTTTACGTCCTGATGCGATTAAACAGGCGCGACTCAAATTTGCCAGCGGTGAAATCGATGCCGGCGCGCTGCGAAATATTGAAAATGACGCGATTCGCCACGTTGTTGAGCAGCAGTGCGCCTGCGGCCTGCATGTGGTGACTGACGGTGAGTTCCGCCGTGCGTGGTGGCACTTCGACTTCTTCGATGGGTTGCAGGGCGTTGAGCGCTACGATTCGAATCAGGGCATCCAGTTTAACGGCGTGCAGACCAAAGCACACGGCGTGCGCGTGACCGGTAAACTGGGTTTCGGCGATCATCCAATGCTTGAGGATTTCCGCTATCTGAAAAGCATCAGCGGTAACGCCCAGCCGAAAATGACCATTCCCAGTCCGAGCGTGCTGCATTTCCGCGGTGGGCGTAAAGATATTGATGCGACCGTTTATCCGGACCTGAACGTTTATTTTGATGATCTGGCTACCACCTGGCGCGATGCGATTCAGGCGTTCTACGACGCGGGTTGCCGTTATTTACAGCTCGATGACACCGTCTGGGCGTACCTGTGTTCCGACGACCAGCGCCGCCAGATCCGCGAACGCGGGGACGATGCAGACCAGCTGGCGCTGACCTATGCCCGCGTATTGAACAAAGCGCTGGAAGGCAAACCCGACGATCTGACCATTGGCTTACATGTGTGTCGCGGTAATTTCCGCTCGACCTGGATTTCCGAAGGCGGATACGAGCCCGTGGCTGAAATTCTCTTTGGGACGGTGAATGTCGATGCCTTTTTCCTTGAGTACGACAACGATCGCAGCGGTGATTTTGCGCCGTTACGTTTTGTCCGTCCGGGTAAACAGCAGGTCGTTCTGGGGCTGATCACCACTAAAAATGGCGAGCTGGAAAATCCGCAGGGCGTCAAAGCGCGTCTGGAAGAGGCCGCGCAGTATGTGGCGAAAGACCAGATTTGCCTGAGCCCGCAGTGCGGTTTTGCCTCCACGGAAGAGGGCAACAGCCTGAGCGAAACCCAGCAGTGGGACAAAGTGCGTCTGGTGACGCAAATCGCTGACGAAGTCTGGTAATCCATCCCGCACAGCGTTGCACTTTTATAATGCAACGCTGTGCCATTCTGAGTCGTTCCGCTGCTGTTCCTCCCGCCCCACAATCCTTTCTGCTGCTGATTGATTCACGCTAATACACTAAAAAACCGATTATTTTCTGTTCTGGCACTCTTTTTGCTGTGCTTGATCCTGTCAAAGACGTTTTGCTTTTTCTGCGTCCACGCCGTAACGGACGCATTCGCACAGCTTTCTTTTCAGGAGTGAAAATATGCATCGTCGTACCTTGTTAAAAGCTTTTGCGCTGTCGGCTTCCGTGGCGGCTATGGGAATGAGTTTTGGTGTGCAAGCCGCTGACACCATCAAAATTGGGATCATGCATTCGCTCTCGGGCACGATGGCGATCTCTGAAACGCCCCTCAAAGACGTCGCGTTGATGACGATCGATGAAATTAACGCCAAAGGCGGCGTGCTGGGTAAGAAGCTGGAGCCGGTGGTGGTTGATCCCGCGTCAAACTGGCCTCTGTTTGCAGAAAAAGCCCGTCAGTTATTAAGCCAGGACAAAGTGGCGGCAGTCTTTGGCTGCTGGACGTCAGTTTCTCGTAAATCGGTGCTGCCGGTGTTTGAAGAGGTGAACGGACTGCTGTTCTACCCGGTGCAGTATGAGGGGGAAGAGATGTCGCCAAACGTCTTCTACACCGGTGCTGCGCCAAATCAGCAGGCCATTCCGGCGGTGGAATATCTGATGGGTGAAGACGGCGGGAGCGCCAAACGCTTCTTCCTGCTGGGCACTGATTATGTTTATCCGCGTACCACCAACAAAATTCTGCGTGCGTTCCTGCATTCGAAAGGCGTGCAGGACAAAGATATTGAAGAGGTTTACACCCCGTTTGGTCACAGCGATTACCAAACTATTGTCGCCAATATCAAGAAATTTTCGGCGGGCGGAAAAACGGCGGTGGTATCAACCATCAACGGTGATTCCAATGTTCCCTTTTACAAAGAGCTGGCAAACCAGGGCGTAAAAGCGACCGACGTGCCGGTGGTGGCGTTCTCGGTGGGTGAAGAAGAGCTTCGCGGCATCGACACCAAACCGCTGGTGGGGAACCTCGCGGCATGGAACTACTTTGAGTCGGTTGATAATCCAACCAACCAGGCGTTTGTTGCAGCCTATAAAGCCTATGCCAAAGCCCATAACTTGCCGAACGCCGACACCGTGGTGACCAATGATCCGATGGAAGCGACCTACGTGGGGATCCATATGTGGGCGCAGGCCGTTGAGAAAGCAGGAACGACGGACGTGGATAAAGTGCGTGCCGCCATGGCCGGACAATCCTTCAAAGCGCCGTCAGGCTTTACGCTGACCATGGACGCAACCAATCACCATCTGCATAAGCCGGTGATGATTGGTGAAATCGAAGGTAACGGCCAGTTCAACGTCGTCTGGCAGACCGATGCAACGGTCCGTGCTCAGCCCTGGAGTCCGTACATTCCCGGTAACGATAAAAAGTCAGAACAACCGATGAAAACCGCCAGCAACTAAACCCGGTCACGGAGAAAAGCCATGAGCGTTATGCGTATGTTCGTCGCAATAGTATGGCTTGCCGGTCTGCTGCCAGGGATGGCGCAGGCGTCGGATGCGGACACCTTTGTCGCCGCGAGCCGCAGCCAGCAAACCACGCTACTTGAGCAATGGGCCGTCAGCCCGGATTCGTCGCGTTTGCCGCTGTTGCAGGCGCTGCAGAAAGAAAATCTCTTTGTTGATACACAAAAGCACGCGTTTACGCGCGTGAAGGGGCAACTTTCCGCCCTTGGGGAAAGCGCCCAGGCAGAGGGCGAACCGAAGGCGGTCCGTCTTACCAATCGCCTGCGCAATCTCTCCTCCACTGCACTGGCCACGCATCAGCTCGTCAGTGACAACGTCACGGAAAGGTTGAACGCAGCGATACAACTGCAGCGCGATGCCACGCCGGCGATGCTGAATTTATTACAGCAGCGTCTGCAGGCGGAACAAGACGACAAGGTTCGTGCCGCGCTGGAAGCGGCGCTGGCGAATCTGCTTCTCGCCAGTCCGCAGGCCGAGGTGCGTTTGCAGGCCGTTGCGCTGCTGGGGCATTCGACCGATCCCGAAACGCAGGCACGTTTAACGCCCTTTACGCAAACCCAAACGGAACCGGATGCCCGCGTGCGTGAGGCCGCTGCGGACAGTTTGCGTCAGATTCAGCACCGTTTACTGATTGGCGATCTGTTGGGGCAGGCGTTTATGGGGTTGTCACTCGGATCGGTGCTGCTGCTGGCGGCGCTCGGGCTGGCGATCACCTACGGATTGCTGGGCGTCATCAATATGGCGCACGGCGAGATGCTGATGCTCGGCGCATATTGTACCTGGATGGTTCAGCAGGCGATGGCGCAATTCGCGCCTCAGTGGCTGGCGCTGTACCCGATCGTCGCACTGCCGGTAGCGTTTTTAGTGACTGCGGGCGTTGGCATGGCGCTGGAGCGCAGCGTGATCCGCCATCTGTATGGCCGTCCGCTGGAGACGTTGCTCGCCACCTGGGGGATCAGCCTGATGATTATCCAACTGGTGCGGATGACCTTTGGCGCGCAAAACCTGGAAGTAGCGAACCCGGCCTGGCTGTCCGGCGGTGTGCAGGTTTTTGCCAACCTGATCCTGCCGTGGAACCGAATTGCGGTGCTGGTTTTTGTCCTGCTGGTGCTGTTCTTTACCTGGTTGATTCTGAACAAAACCCGACTGGGGCTGAACGTGCGGGGGGTGACGCAAAACCGCAATATGGCCGCGTGCTGCGGCGTGCCGACAGGGCGTGTCGATATGCTGGCGTTCGGCCTCGGATCGGGCATTGCTGGTTTGGGTGGCGTAGCGCTCTCGCAGCTCGGCAACGTCGGGCCGGAGCTGGGACAAGGCTATATTATTGACTCCTTCCTGGTGGTGGTGCTCGGCGGCGTCGGGCAACTGGCAGGCAGCGTAGCCGCGGCGTTTGGTCTGGGCATTTTCAACAAAATTCTCGAACCGCAAATGGGTGCGGTACTGGGGAAAATCGTGATTCTGGTGGCGATTATTCTGTTCATTCAGAAACGTCCGCAGGGATTGTTTGCGCTTAAAGGGAGGGTGACAGACTGATGAGCCAGCCACTGACCTTAACGCTGGCGCGTAAAGCGCCGCGAATAACACAACTTGTTGGCAGCTTGATTCTCGCCATTCTGCTGGTGCTGCCGTTTCTGGCGCTGTTACCCAGCAGCCATCCGCTGGCCCTGTCCACCTGGATGCTGACGCTGGTCGGCAAAATCCTCTGCTATGCCATCGTCGCCGTGGCGCTTGATCTGGTCTGGGGCTACGCCGGAATGCTGTCGCTGGGACACGGGATTTTCTTTGCCCTGGGCGGCTACGCGATGGGCATGTATCTGATGCGTCAGGCGTCAGGCGAGGGATTACCGGCGTTTATGTCGTTCCTTTCCTGGAGCGAACTGCCGTGGTTCTGGTGGGGAACCCAGCATTTTGCCTGGGCACTGGTGCTCATTGTGATGATCCCCGGCCTGCTGGCGCTGATTTTTGGCTGGTTTGCGTTTCGCTCAAAAATCAAAGGGGTCTATTTCTCGATCATGACTCAGGCGCTGACCTACGCGGGGATGCTGCTGTTCTTTCGTAATGAAACCGGATTTGGCGGGAACAACGGTTTCACCGGTTTTACCACGCTGCTGGGATTCCCGGTGACGGCAACGACCACGCGGATTGCGCTGTTTCTGGCGACGGTCGCGCTGCTGGCAGCCTCGCTGGCTATCGGATTCTGGCTGGCGAAAAGCAAATTTGGCCGCATTCTTACCGCCGTGCGCGATGCGGAAAACCGTCTGACATTTTGTGGCTACGATCCCCGTGGTTTTAAGCTGCTGGTCTGGACGCTTTCCGCGGTGCTGTGCGGGTTGGCGGGGGCGCTGTACGTCCCGCAGGTCGGCATCATCAACCCGGGTGAAATGTCGCCAACCAATTCCATTGAGGCCGCAATTTGGGTGGCACTTGGCGGGCGCGGGACGTTAGTTGGGCCGGTGATTGGCGCGGCGCTGGTTAACGGCGCGAAAAGCTATTTTACCGTTGCCATGCCGGAATACTGGCAGCTGTTTTTGGGCGGGATTTTTATCGCCGTCACGCTGTTCTTACCGCGTGGTGTCTACGGATTATTGCGTAAGGGAGAGAAATAATGCAGCCAACCGACGAACTTTTTACCCGTCAACTCCCGGGCGACCGCTTTCGTGAGCAAACCGATCCTGTGCTGCAGCTTGAGTCGATAAACGTCAATTTTGACGGTTTCCAGGCGTTGACCGATCTGTCGCTAAACATCGGCGTGGGGGAATTACGCTGCGTGATTGGCCCTAATGGTGCCGGAAAAACCACGCTGATGGACGTGATCACCGGTAAAACGCGCCCGCAGAGTGGGCGGGCGATTTACGATCAGTCGATTGATTTAACCGGACTCGATCCCGCCGCGATTGCGCGACAGGGCATTGGGCGTAAGTTCCAGAAACCGACGGTATTTGAAGCGCTGACGGTCTGGGAAAATCTTGAGCTGGCAATGAAAGGCGACAAATCCGTGTGGGCCAGCCTGCGCGCCAGGCTCACCTCAGAGCAGAGCGACCGCATCAACGACATGCTTACGCTGCTGCGCCTGAGCTCCGAGCGGGATCGCAGCGCGGGATTACTGTCTCACGGGCAAAAACAGTTCCTGGAAATCGGCATGCTGCTGGTGCAGGACCCCCATTTGTTATTGCTCGATGAACCCGCAGCCGGCATGACGGACGCTGAAACGGAGTATTCGGCAGAGCTTTTTCGCACCCTGGCGGGCAAACATTCGCTGATGGTGGTGGAACACGATATGGGATTTGTTGAAACCATCGCCGATCACGTCACCGTTCTGCATCAGGGGCGCGTGCTGGCGGAGGGATCTTTGCGTGAAGTGCAGGCCAACGAACAGGTTATCGAAGTCTATCTGGGACGGTAAGGAGCGGGAATGCTACAGGTTAACGAACTGAATCAGTATTACAGCGGCAGCCATATTTTGCGCGGTGTGAGCTTTGAAGCCCCAAACGGTGAGGTGACATGTCTGCTGGGGCGCAACGGCGTGGGAAAAACGACGCTGTTAAAATGCCTGATGGGGTTAGTGCCTGCGCGCAGCGGGGAGATCATCTGGCAGGGCAAAAAAATTACCTACGCTAAACCGCATCATCGCGTGCAGTCCGGTGTGGCGTATGTGCCGCAGGGGCGCGAGATTTTTCCGCGTCTGACGGTCGAAGAAAATCTGCTCTTGGGACTGTCGCGCTTTCCTGCTCGCGAGGCGAAAAGCGTGCCGGAGGATATCTGGCAACTGTTTCCTGTTTTAAAAGAGATGAAGCACCGCCGTGGCGGCGATCTTTCGGGTGGGCAGCAGCAACAGCTGGCGATTGGCCGCGCGCTGGCGAGTCGTCCGCAGCTGTTAATCCTGGATGAGCCGACGGAAGGGATCCAGCCCTCGGTGATAAAAGAGATTGGCGTGGTTATCCGTCAGCTCGCCAGCCGGGGTGATATGGCGATTTTGCTTGTGGAACAGTTTTATGATTTTGCTGCGGACCTGGCGGATAACTATTTGCTCATGTCGCGCGGGAGCATTATTCAGCGTGGCCGCGGTGAAGATATGGAGCAAGAGGGCGTTCGCGGGCTGGTGGCGATCTAAGGGTGATTGTTTTCTGAAATGTTATACTATAACATTCTTGTTTTCTTGAACGGAACGAGGATGATATTTTGGCTGCACAGATTGGAAAAATTGCAATGACGCTGGGGGCGCTACTGGTGAGCGGGCAACTGTTTGCCCATTCGCACGGGCATCAAATGACCGAGGCGGAAGAGAAAGCCGCGAACGGTGTTTTTGAGGATAAAGACGTTAAAGACCGTAAATTATCCGACTGGGACGGCGTCTGGCAGTCGGTTTATCCTTTCCTGCTTGATGGCTCGCTGGATCCGGTTTTCAAAAAGAAAGCAGAAAGCGATCCCAGCAAAACGTTTGCCGAGGTGAAAGCGTATTACCGCAAGGGATACGCCACGGATGTGGAAACCATTGGGATTGAAAATAATGTGATGGAATTCCATACCGGCAAAACGGTAGCGAGCTGCCGCTACGATTACAGCGGATATAAAATTCTGACGTACGCGTCAGGCAAAAAAGGCGTGCGCTATCTGTTTGAATGTAAAGACGCCGGCTCTAAAGCACCAAAATTCGTGCAGTTCAGCGACCATACAATTAGCCCGCGTCAGTCTTCGCACTTCCATCTCTTTATGGGCAACACCTCGCACGAGGCGTTGCTGAAAGAGATGGATAACTGGCCGACGTATTACCCCAATGAGATGTATAAAAATCAGGTTGTGGACGAAATGCTGCACCACTAAAAACAAAAAAGGCGAGAGATTCTCGCCTTTCTTTTTACGCTGTTTTCGGCTCTTCCTGCCACGCTTTCACGCGCATTCCACGCAAAATCATCAGCCACGCAATCACAATCGCCGCCATCATCACCGCAAATAATGACCAGTGCGGCAAATGAGTCAGAATAATACCGGTGATCATTGGGTTCGCTGCGGCACCGAGCCACCCCAGCGCTTGCGCGGAAAAATAGCTGGCTTTCATCCCCGGCGGGGCGATGTTATCGATCAGCATGTATTCGCCCGGTGCATAGATAATTTCCCCCACGGTAAAGACCGCGGCGGCTATTCCCCAGTAGATCAAATTGCTGCCGGAGAGCATAAATCCGCCCAGTCCCAGCACAAAAAACAGCGTGCCGAGCGCCATCAAAGGGCGAATATTGCTGGCCGTGATTCTGCGTCCAATGAGGTATTGCAGTGACACCACCACGGCGGCATTCACCGGGAGCACAACGGCAACCACGTTTTGCGCAAAATCACTGTCGTAATCGGCTGCGAGGACGTACTGGGAAATACAGCTGGCGAAAGATCCCCCGACGTAAGAGGCCAGAAGCCCGGAGAGCGTATACCAGAACAACGCTTTGTCACGCAGAAGTACCGACGGTTGCCACGGTACAGGGGCGTGTTCGGCATCGGCAGCGACGCTCTTTTGCACATAGAACTGAATAAATACCAGCGGCAGCGCGGCACAGAACGCCGCCAGCCAGAACGGTAATTGCAAGCTGTACATCACCAGCAACGTGCCTATCGGCGGACCAATCGTCCAGCCAATATTCAGGAAACTGTAGTTAAGCGAAAATACGCGCGCTTTCTCGGACGACGTGAGCACATCGGAGAACCAGGCTTTTAGCACCGTGGAGAACACGGAATAGGCACAGTTAATCAGGGCAAAGAACACGACGACCAGCGTGACGTTATGCACCAGCGGAATAGCCACAAACCCGGCGATAAACGCCAGAATCGATATCAGCATATAGCGTTTTTTATCAAACTTATCCGCGAGGATGCCAAACCCCATGCTGAAAACCACGCCAATAGTCAGCGCGATCGTCAGGGCATAACCGATATTCTCAACGCTCATGTTGTAGACACGGGTGAGGTAGATGGTCATAAACGGGAGCGTCGCACCACGACCGATTGTTAATAATAATGACGACGCCAGCAGCGCTGCGGTTGAGCGCCTGAGAGATGGTTTCATAGTTCTGCCCGACAAATGCTTACGATTTTTTTTGTTGTGTTTTATCAGGAGTATCACGACATAAGGGGCTTGTATAGCACCTAATTTATCCCTAAGTGCTTCGCCTGACTGCCAGAATTAATGATCTTTTCCTGGCGGGCTTTTTTCGTTACCTTGAATCTGTTTACAAAAATTTAATAATCAGAGGCGATGTATGACGCGTAAAGACGGGCTGCTGGCGTTGCTGGTGGTCGTGGTATGGGGCCTGAATTTTGTGGTCATTAAGTTAGGTTTGCATAACATGCCTCCGCTGATGCTGGCCGGTTTACGCTTTTTGCTGGTCGCAGTTCCCGCATTATTCTTCGTTGCGCGGCCTAAAATCCCGTTTCGCCTGCTGCTCGGTTACGGTCTGACCATCAGCTTTGGGCAGTTCGCCTTTCTGTTTTGCGCCATTAAATTTGGCATGCCTGCGGGGCTGGCATCACTGGTTCTCCAGGCTCAGGCGTTTTTCACCATCATTCTTGGCGCGTTTGTCTTTGGTGAGCGCCTGCAGGGCAAACAGCTGGCGGGGATCACCGTCGCGGTGTTTGGCGTGCTGATTTTGGCGGAGGCCAGTCTGAATGGGCAACACGTCGCGCTGCTGGGTTTTATGCTGACGCTGGCGGCGGGACTGAGCTGGGCATGTGGGAATATCTTCAACAAACTCATCATGCAGCATGACGCGCGTCCGGCGGTGATGTCGCTGGTGGTCTGGAGCGCGTTGATTCCGGTTGTCCCGTTTATGATCGCCTCACTCATTTTTGACGGCGCTGCGGTCATGCTCAAAAGTCTGGTTGAGATCGATCTCACGACGATTTTGTCGCTGGTTTATCTGGCGTTCGTCGCCACGATTGTGGGGTACGGGATCTGGGGAACCTTGCTGGGACGCTACGAAACCTGGCGCGTCGCGCCGTTGTCTCTGCTGGTTCCGGTCGTCGGGCTGGCAAGCGCGGCTGTTCTGCTGGACGAGAAACTCACGGTGTTACAGCTGCTGGGTGCCGCGCTGATCATGGCAGGGTTGTATATCAATGTGTTTGGTTTGCGGTTGCGCCGTGCGACGCGAATCAAGGGATGAAAGAAAAAAGCCCTGCCGAAGCAGGGCCAAAACGACTTAACGTTAGCGCTGGTTGTAATACGGCACGCCTAATTCGTCGGATTTGTCGCTACCCGCACCCATATGATTAAAATCAAAAGGCGATTGTTCGTGTGCGGTTGGCAGAACTATCGCTGTGCGACTGTTCTGCTGGTTAGCGTGAGTGGTTTGCTCCGCAAAAGTCTGGCCGGAGACCAGCACCAGTAAGGTGAGGGCGGCGGAGGCGATAGTTTTCATGATTTCCTCGGTTACGTCTTAGCGCCTGGCGCATTAGGTTATTGTGTTTGCCATTCTGGACTCGGGTAGTGCGCATCAACCTCACGTACTCTGCGTACGCTTCGGTTACTGCGCGCTTTCCAGATCCATACTGTCGGCAACAGGCTATACCTAATGAAACAGGCCCTTAATCAGGCGATTAGCAATGACAGTTCGTTAGCGGTAGCAGGTATCGGGACTCACCAGGCATACTGGTGATGCGATACTTGTGCGGTGGCACGTCGAAATAGTTCTTGAACGTGCGGGTCAGGGTCTGTTGCGATTCAAAACCATAGCGTTCCGCCAGATACAGGATCGGTTCGTTGCTCTCTTTCAGTTTCTGAGCAATTTCCGTCAGCTTGCGGCTGCGAATGTATTGACCTAATGAATGACCGGTCTCTTTTTTGAACATCCGTTGCAGGTGCCATTTTGAGTAACCTGAACGCTCGGACACCTTTTCCAGTGAGAGCGGCGATTCCAGGTTATCTTCAATCCAGTCCAAAATGCTATGAATAGTGATGGCGTCATTATTGCGTCTGGACATCGTCATACCTCTTTCTGTTTACGGCAGGATTTTCTTGAGCAAATGTTCAAGCGTCAGCACTTCATCCGCCGTTAAGTTTTTTGTTAGTTCCTGATGCAGTGTTTGTCCTACTAGCTCATGACATTTTTCGCACACGGCCGCGCCTTCGCAGGTGAGTTGCACCAGCACGCCGCGCTTGTCATTTGGGTTCGGTCGCCTTTCAATCCATCCCTTGCAGACGAGACGATCGAGCATGCGCGTCAGCGCACCCAGATCGACCGAGAGCACTTTTTTCAGCTCAACAGGCGTGATACACACCTCGCAGCGAATGGAGCACAACACTTTGAATTGTGTCGCGGTGATATCCATCGGAGACAGATAGTCGTTGAGCAGGCGATCTTTTTTCTGGTTAACCATATGAATAAGACGGCCCAGTGGAATAATTTCGTTGAAGAGATCACTGGTGCTTTTCACAATGGTTGCCCTGGCAAGTAGTTTAATCACGGCAGATATTATTGCTCAGGCAAGTATAAGTCAACCGAATGTATCCGCCGATGCCACATTTTGCTAAAACGTTTCATGAACTTTTTTCGGGGCGTTTTAAATCATAAACATACCGACCGGCTGTGATTGCGCAGTGGAAAACACTGCTTACGTTGTGCTCGTGGCTCAACGGGGAATTTTCACCGTATAATGGGATGTTAATTATGGATAAGGATAACGACGCGAAATGGTGGAATTAATTCAGGCAATAGGTCTTGGGCTGGTGGTGTTGTTGCCGCTGGCGAACCCGTTAACGACCGTCGCGCTGTTTTTAGGTCTTGCGGGTAACATGAACAGTGCCGAACGTAATCATCAGGCGCTGATGGCCTCGGTGTACGTTTTTATCATCATGATGGTGGCTTATTACGCCGGACAGCTGGTGATGAATACGTTTGGCATTTCGATTCCTGGGCTGCGAATTGCGGGGGGGCTTATCGTCGCGTTTATCGGTTTCCGGATGCTTTTCCCGCCTCATAAACCGCATGAATCACCTGAAGCCAAAAGCAAGTCGGAACAGTTGGAAGATGAGCCTTCGGCCAATATCGCGTTTGTGCCTTTAGCGATGCCCAGCACGGCAGGGCCGGGAACGATAGCGATGATCATCAGCTCCGCCTCAACGGTGCGTGATGGCTCGACGTTCTCCGAGTGGGTAGTAATGGTTGCACCGCCGCTCATTTTCGCGCTGATTGGCGTCATTCTGTGGGGCAGTTTACGCAGCTCAGGCGCGATCATGCGCTGGGTTGGCAAAGGGGGCATCGAAGCGATTTCGCGTTTGATGGGCTTCCTGCTGGTCTGCATGGGTGTGCAGTTTATTATTAACGGCGTGCTGGAAATTATTAAAAACTACCATTAATAAAAAAGGTGGCCTCAGCCACCTCTTTTTTATCCGTGATGCGGCTGCTCTTCGAGCGCCACTGGCCATTTGCGGAATATCAGAATCGACCAGATAAACGCCGCCAGGGCAGGAATGGCACCCAAATATCCAATCGCCGACATCGACAGGTGAAGGCTGATTTGATTTCCGACGAGCGCGCCTGCGCCGATACCAATATTGAATATCCCCGAAAAGAGTGACATCGCCACATCCGTTGCATCAGGTGCCAGCGCCAGCACTTTGACCTGCATACCCAGGCCGATAATCATGATCGCCACGCCCCAGAAAATGCTCAGGATGGCCAGATGGCTTTCGCTTTGCGCGGCGGGCATCAACAGCAACAGGCACGCCAGCAGCAGGCCAATGGCGCTGCTGACCAGCAGAGAAGCGTGTTTATTCCCGAGTTTCCCGAACAGCACGCTGCCGATAATCCCCGCGCCGCCCAGAATCAACAGCAATACCGTGGCGACGTTAGCGCTAAAGCCTGCCACCACCTGCACAAAGGGTTCGATGTAGCTGTAGGCCGTGTAATGGGCGGTCACGACTACCACGGTCAGCAGATAAATGCTCATCAGCGCCGGGCGACGGAACAGCAGCGGCAGACTTTTCAACGAGCCAGAATGTTCACTCGGCAGTTTTGGCAGCAGCTTGATCAAACACAGCAGGGTGATCAGCGCGCCCAGGCCGATCGCGAAGAACGTGGTGCGCCAGCCAAAATATTGCCCGACGATTCGACCCAACGGCAGACCCAACACCATCGCCAGCGCCGTACCGGTCGCCAGCAGACTGAGCGCCTGTGCACGTTTACCGGCAGGCGCCAGACGTATGGCGAGCGAGGCGGTAATCGACCAGAAAATCGCGTGCGCAAAGGCAATGCCAATGCGGCTTATCACCAGCACGGTAAAGTTCCACGCCAGGAAGGAAAGCACGTGGCTGGCGATAAACAACATAAACAGCCCGATCAGCAGTTTGCGGCGTTCCATCTGGCTGGTCAGCAGCATAAAGGGCAATGACATCAGCGCCACGACCCACGCGTAAATCGTCAGCATGATGCCAACCTGCGCCGTTTCCATCTGGAAACTGTGGGCAATGTCAGACAGCAGGCCAACCGGGACAAATTCAGTGGTATTAAAAATAAAGGCGGCAATGGCCAGCGTGACCACACGTAGCCACGCGACCTTGCGGGAAACCGTGTTTGTTGTCATAGGAATAAAACGCATTCGTTGCAGATAAGAAGAGAGGGCGATCTTAAAGCGTAAACTGGCTAAAAGACAACCATTATGTGACGCAGATCTCAAAATTTACGTTATCGAAAAGGTAGCGCAGATCGTTGTTTTCACAGAAGATGAGGACAACACAACAAGAACAGGCGGTAAGACAATGCAGGAAATTGAATTTTATCTGGTTGATGCATTCAGCGATAAATCCTTTGGCGGCAATGCGGCAGCGGTCTGTCCGCTTGAAGAGTGGCTGCCTGACGAGACGCTGCTGAAGATGGCGCAGCAGCACAACCAGTCAGAAACTGCGTTTTTTGTTCGCACCGACGAGGGCTTTGCGCTGCGCTGGTTCACCACGCAGTATGAAATTAACCTGTGCGGACATGCCACGCTGGCGGCGGCGCATGTGATTTTTGAGTATCTCGATTATCCGCAGACCGAAATCGTCTTTTCAACGCGTTTTGTCGGCAATCTCACCGTTAAGCGCAACGGCGACTGGCTGACGCTGAATTTCCCGGCGTGGGAAAGCGAGACGGTGGAGAATCCGCCCGCACTGCTCTTCAGCGCGCTCGGTATTTCCAGCGCAAAAGAGGTCCGCGCGGGTCGCGATTACATGGTCGTGCTGGAGAACCAACAGCAGGTAGAGTCTTTAACGCCCGATATCGCGGCGATGCTCCCGCTGGAGAAAATGGTCTGCGTGACAGCACCCGGCGATGAGTATGATTTTGTCAGCCGCTTTTTCTGTCCGGGAGAAGGCGTGCCGGAAGATCCCGTCACCGGGTCAACGCACAGCATGCTGATCCCCTACTGGAGTGCGAAACTGGGCAAAACGCAGATGCGCGCACGCCAGGTCTCTGCTCGTGGCGGGGATCTGCGCTGTGAATTACAGGGTGACCGCGTGCTGATTGCCGGTCAGGCCACGCTGTATATGAAAGGCAAAATCTTCCTGCGTCAGGCGTCCGTTCTAGGGTAATCGGGCGATATTGGCCTTAATTACCTCGGCAGAGTGGCGGAATTTGACCTGTTCATCTTCCGCCAGTTGCAGCTCAATAATTTGCTGGACGCCGCTTTGCGCCAGCACGGCGGGCACCCCAATCGCCAGCCCCTCCATTCCATATTCCCCCTCCAGCACGCAGGAAATCGCCAGCGCGCGGTGACTGCCGGTGAAAATATTGCGGCAAATCTCAGCAATCGTTCCGGCAATGCCGTATTCGGTGCAGCCTTTGCGGTTATAGATGTCGAAGCCCTGACGGCGAACATTCTCTGCGAGCTGCTGACGATCAAGCGTTTCACCGGTGTGGCGCTGATAGACTTCGCCGATCGGCGAGCCGTAAACCGAGGAGTGCGACCAAACCGGGAACTGGGTGTCGCCGTGCTCGCCGAGAATAAAAGCGTCGATGCTTTGCGCACCAATATCCAGTGCCTGCGCGAGTGTACGACGTAATCGCGTTGTATCCAGCCAAACGCCCGTGCCGATCACCTGGCTGCGCGGCAGACCTGACAGTGTCCACACCTGCCAGGTGATGATGTCGCAGGGATTGGTGGCGATCAGAAAGATGCCGTTAAAGCCGTTTTCCATCATCTGCGGGACCAGGCCTTTTACAATCCGCGCAGTGTTAGTCAGCTCATCAAGACGGGTTTGCCCGGGCTTGAGCGCACCGCCCGACACGGTGATTACGGCGATATCCACATCCGCGCAGTCGCGCGCGTCGCGCGTCGAAATGCTCATCATGCCCGGCATATACGCGGCGGCATCCGCCAGATCCTGTGCGTGCCCTTCGGCGCGATCCCGGTTGAGGTCCACCAGAATGAGTTCTTCACAGATATTCTGATTGAGCAGGGCATAGGCGGCAGACGCACCCACATTGCCTGCTCCAATGATCATCACTTTACGGGCTTTGGTATTCATGTGTTGTCCATTCAGTTTCACGGCGGCTATAACAAAATTACTGCTGTCTCCCGCGTTCGTGCAACTGATGAACGTCATCATAAGTTAATACTATGAAGCGCTTATAAAGGCGGGGCGCTATCCTGGAATAAAAACAACAAAGGAGCCTGCCATGTATTCCATTACCTCTGAATCTGCCGCCCATCCGGACATTGTCTCGCTCATCGCCGCGCTTGATGCGTATCAGAGCGAACTCTATCCCGCTGAAAGTAACCATCTGCTCGATCTGACTCAACTCTCGACGGACAGCCTGATCATGATGGTGATCCGCGATCGCCAGCTTAAGGCGGTGGGATGCGGCGCTATCGTCCTGAACGGCGACGGCACCGGAGAGATGAAGCGCGTCTATATCGATCCCACCCATCGCGGACAACAGTTAGGTGAAAAACTGCTGGCCGCGCTGGAAGACGAAGCGCTATCTCGCGGATGCCATACGCTACGCCTGGAAACCGGCATCAAGCAGCACGCCGCAGTGCGACTGTATGAAAACCACGGGTATGGTTTGCGCGAGGCGTTTGCCCCTTACGTTGCTGACCCGCTTAGCCTGTTTATGGAGAAGGCGCTGGTGGCTGACGTTCGTTTAGCAGTGCTATAAACGCCTCAAGCGGGCGCGTCATCGCCCCGCGTCGCCACACCAGCCAGGTCGTCAGCCAGCGCCAGTTTTCCGCCAGCGGCCAGGCCTCAACCTGATGATGCCCTGGCATGCTTTGCAGCATCGAGCGGGGCATCAGCGCAATACCCGCTCCGGCAATGACGCAGGCGAGCATCCCGTGATAAGACTCCATCTCATGAATCCGGCCAGGCATTGCCCGGTCGGCATGAAACCAGCTTTCCAGATGACGTCGATATGAGCAGTTGGCGCGAAAGGCATACACATCACAGCCGCTCACCTGCGTGGCGCACGATACCTCTGCGTGTCCGGCAGCGGCCACCAGCATCATCTCTTCCTGATACACCGGCATTCCGTCAAGTTCCGGGTGGGACAGCGGGCCATCGACAAACGCGGCGCTTAATGTACCTTCCAGCACACCATCGATCATCGTGCCGGACGGGCCGGTTGACAGGGCAAACTGGATACGCGGATAGCGCTGATTGAACTGCGCCAGCGATTCAGGAATGCGCACAGCTGCGGTGCTCTCCAGCGAGCCCAGCGAAAACAAACCCTGCGGCTCATCACCGGAAACGACCATCCGTGCTTCATCCACCAGCGCCAGAATCTGTTTGCTGTAACGCAGAAAATTATGTCCGGCCGGAGAGAGCCGCAGGCGTTGATTCTCGCGGATAAACAGCTCAACGCCCAGGTCGGCCTCGAGCTGACGAATACGCGTCGTCAGATTTGACGGTACGCGATGCACCTTTTGCGCGGCCTGGGTGATGCTCCCGGTTTGGGCCACGGCGTTAAACATTTCAAGCTGAGTTAAATCCATGCCGTTCTCGATTCGTGAATAAGTGGGTTAATATTATTCAGTTTTAAGAAATAGCAGAGTCGACCACAATGAATCAACTTTTATTCCGTGGAGATCCTCATGACGTATTCATCTGCAACTCACGCCGTGTCTGTTAACCCGGCGAATGGTGAAACCCTGGCGGCATACCCGTGGGCGACGCAACACGACGTTGATCGGGCAATCGCACTCGCTGACGCAGGCTTTCGCCAGTGGCGCCAGGAAAGCGTGGCTCATCGCGCGCAAAAGCTGCGCGACCTTGGCGAAGCAATACGGGCGCGCGCTGAAGAGATGGCGCAAATGATGTCCCGCGAAATGGGCAAGCCGATTGTGCAGGCGCGGGCCGAAGTGACCAAAACCGCCGCGCTTTGCGACTGGTACGCCCAGCACGGTCCGGCGATGCTGAATGCTGAACCTACGCTTGTCGAAAATCAAAAAGCGGTCATTGCCTATCGACCGCTCGGCGCGATTCTGGCGGTGATGCCGTGGAATTTCCCGCTGTGGCAGGTGCTGCGCGGCGCGGTGCCTATTCTGCTGGCGGGTAACAGCTACCTGCTCAAGCATGCGCCCAATGTACTTGGATCGGCCGATCTGATCGGTCAGATTTTCATTGACGCCGGTTTCCCAAAAGGTGTGTTCGGTTGGGTCAATGCCACCAATGACGGCGTAAGCCTGGCGATTAACGACAAACGCATTGCTGCAGTTACCGTAACCGGTAGCGTGCGTGCAGGCGCGGCGATTGGCGCACAGGCTGCGGCGGCGTTGAAAAAATGCGTGCTGGAGCTAGGCGGTTCCGATCCGTTTATCGTACTGAATGATGCCGATTTGGATCTGGCGGTGAAAGCCGCGGTAACGGGGCGCTACCAGAATACCGGACAGGTTTGCGCAGCGGCCAAACGGTTTATCATTGAAGAGGGCATTGCCGCGCAGTTTACGGAACGCTTTGTTGCGGCGGCAGCGGCGCTGAAAATGGGTGCACCGGACATAGAAGATCACTATTTAGGACCGATGGCGCGTGCCGATCTGCGTGATGAATTGCACCAGCAAGTTCTGGCTACGCTTGATGAAGGGGCAACCCTGCTACTGGGTGGCGAGAAAATCGCAGGTGCAGGCAACTACTATGCCACGACGGTGCTGGGAAATGTCACGCCAGACATGACCGCATTCCGCCAGGAACTGTTTGGCCCGGTGGCGACCATCACCGTTGCAAAGGATGCTGAACATGCGCTGACGCTGGCAAATGACAGCGACTTTGGCCTGTCGGCGACGGTCTTTACCGCCGATGAGCAACGCGCTGCGTCATTTGCCCGTGATCTTGAGTGCGGCGGCGTGTTTATTAATGGCTTTAGCGCCAGCGATCCGCGCGTCGCGTTTGGCGGTGTGAAGAAAAGCGGTTTTGGCCGCGAACTGTCCCACTTCGGCCTGCATGAGTTCTGTAATATCCAGACAGTGTGGAAAGATCGCGTGTAACGCCTTTTCGTCACCGTCATAAAGGCCTTCATCATGAAGGCCTTTGTCATTTTTGTGTCATGGTTCTGTCATTTACGTTTCGTAGACTCGCACGCGTCTAACGTATTGTTACAGAAGAATATTATGAACCTAACGCAAATTTTCCGCCAGAGTACGAAGCGCAGGATACCGCGTCAGTTTGGTCTGCTGGCAGGCATCTTTTGTATTATCGGACTCTTTTCCGCACTGCAACTCTCCTCGTCGATACTGCTGACGGCCTCACTGCGCGACGCACAGCGTAATGAACAACAGAATCAGCTGACGCAACAGCAGCAGAGCAAACTGGATCTGGCGCGCGTTTCGCTATTAGCAGCAAGCGATCTGCTTAATCGCTCTGGTGTCTATTTCATGCAGGATAAAGAGACCGGCTCTGACGGGAGCTGGCACAGCCTGATGGATGAAGCCCAGAAAGCCCTTAGCGCCTCACAGCAGGCCTGGAATGCCTGGCTGGCGCTCAATCCGCCAAAAGACGAGGCGCTGGTTAACAGCTATCAACTCTTCTTTGGGGCCATCAACGAGCAGGCGGAAGGGCTGGTGAAAACCAACTCGATTGACAGTTTTTTTGCCGTGCCGGCTCAGGCCTTCCAGACCGATTTTAACGATAACTTCGCCCGCTATCAGCTCGCCAGCGAGGCGCGCGCAGGCGTGGGCCGACAGTCGTTAATGGACCGGTTATCAAACCTCCAGTCGCTGTTCCTGCTCGCCCCCGTGGTGTTGCTTATGATTGCGATCCTGGTGTGGTTTGGGATGTCGCGCTGGGTCATTACCCCGCTGCGTAAGCTTATTGCGCATATCGACAGGCTGGCCGCAGGCGATCTGTCGGGAATGCCTCCGGGCGTAAAATGCTTTAACCGTGAGATAGGGCAGCTTAACGCCAGTATCACCACCATGCAAAATGGCTTACAGCAGCTGGTGACGGAAGTCAGCGACGCAACGCTGTCGATGGTCGAGAATATTGGCTCGCTGGCCGACGGGAATCAGAAGCTGTATCAGCAGTCTGCGCGCCAGGCGCAAGAGCTTAATGACGTCACCGCGCACATCGCCGCGCTGGAAACGCACGTTGAGGGCAATTCCGGCTACGCGAAGCTGGCGAGCAGCCGCGCGAACGAAGCGCGACAGACGGCAGCGGGTGGGGATGTGATGATGTCTACGGTGAATGCGTCAATGCAGGCGATTGTCGAACGATCGTCGGAGATGCGTGGGATCGTCACCCTCATCGATAGCGTCGCGTTCCAGACCAACATCTTGGCACTTAATGCGGCGATCGAAGCCGCGCATGCGGGCAACGAAGGCCGTGGGTTTGCCGTGGTGGCGCGGGAAGTGGGACTGCTGGCAAGAAAGAGCAGCCATTCTACACAGACCATCCAGGCGCTGATCAATCACTCGTTGCACGGCATCGAAGAGGGGTCAAAGGCGGTGGTTAGACTCGAAAACAATCTGCAGCAGGTCACCGGGCTGGTCGCCAATTTAAGCAGTTTGCTGGAGGATATTTCGGCGGCGACGCTGAGTCAGGGGGAGAGCATCCATCAGATGACGCGTCAGCTTCAGGCGCTCAACCAGGTTTCTCGCCAGACCGACGCGCTGGTGACCACCGCGTCAGAATCCTCGCGTCGATTGCACGATGAATCTTATCTGCTGATGCAGGCCGTTTCGCGCTTTCGTCTTCCAGCCTGACGCGCTATATCCGCCTCTGATATACTCACAGGCCGATTTTGGCCTGTGGGCAAGGAGCAGACTGTGGCTGCGGTCATTGATAATGAGATGCTGGACGATATTCTGGCGCAAGTGCGTCCGTTACTGGGGCAGGGAAAGGTCGCCGATTATATTCCTGCGCTCGCCTCGGTGAGCGGAAACAAACTGGCGATTGCCATTTGTACCGTGGAAGGGCAGCTTTATCACGCCGGTGATGCCACCGAGCGCTTCTCCATTCAGTCCATCTCCAAAGTATTAAGCCTGGTCGCGGCGATGCGTCAGTACGAGGAAGATGAGATTTGGCAACGTGTCGGTAAGGATCCGTCTGGTCAGCCGTTTAACTCGTTACTGCAGCTGGAAATCGAACAGGGGAAACCCCGTAATCCGTTTATTAATGCCGGGGCGCTGGTGGTGTGCGATATGCTGCAAAGCCGTCTTAGCGCACCGCGCCAGCGCATGCTGGAAATTGTGCGCCAGCTGAGTGGCGTTTCCGATCTGAGCTACGACGCAAACGTTGCGCGCTCTGAATTTGAACATTCAGCGCGAAATGCTGCGATTGCCTGGCTGATGAAATCCTTCGGTAATTTTCATAACGATGTCGCGACGGTGCTGCAAAACTATTTCCACTACTGCGCGCTGAAAATGAGCTGCGTGGAGCTGGCGCGCACGTTTCTGTTCCTGGCCGATCGGGGCTATTCTTCGCATCATGCGCAGGCGGTAGTGACGCCAATGCAGGCGCGGCAGGTGAATGCGCTTATGGCGACCAGCGGGATGTATCAGAATGCCGGTGAATTTGCGTGGCGCGTCGGGCTGCCTGCAAAATCGGGCGTCGGCGGCGGGGTCGTCGCGATTGTGCCGCATGAGATGGCGATTGCCGTCTGGAGCCCGGAACTGGATGATACCGGGAATTCCCTCGCGGGCGTCGCGGTACTCGAAAAGCTGACCCAGCGCCTGGGACGCTCCGTTTACTGATGAATACGCTCGATCCGCTTTTCGCCCGTCTGGCGCGGTCGACGTTCCGCTCGCGCTTTCGGCTGGGCACCAAAGAGCGACAATATTGTTGGGACAAAGGCGCGGACATTATCGACCAGCATGCGGCGGATTTTATCGCTCGTCGGCTGGCTCCCGTACAGCCGGTTAACGATGGGAAACAGACCCCCATGCGCGGTCATCCGGTGTTTATTGCCCAGCACGCTACCGCAACGTGCTGTCGCGGCTGTCTGGAGAAGTGGCACCAGATTCCCCAAGGACAAGCGTTAGATGGCGATCAACAGGCTTATGTCGTGACCGTTATTCACCATTGGCTGGTCCTGCAAATGAACGCCAAACATTGAGGGCTTATCTTGCCGGGTTATGCATGTTACACATACATGCTAATCTTTGATTATTCCTGCTGATGACCGCTAAATGATTGCGTTAAGCGATTATATGGATTGATATTTAATGCCCTCTTCCTTGCTCTCATTTATGCCGTTCCGGCCCGACAACGTTCTGCGGAATTCACTCAGCATTTTCGCGCTCACCACGCTGTTTTATCTTATTGGTGCAGAACTGCGTCTCGTGGAAGCGCTCTCACTCTTCTGGCCGCTGAACGGCGTCATGGCAGGGGTGTTCGCCCGCTATGCGTATCTCAATCGACTGCGTTACTACGCGGTGTCCTATGTCGCTATGCTGATGTATGACGCGGTGACGACCAACTGGGGCATTGCCTCCGTGGTGATTAATCTCTCCAATATGGTCTTCATCGTCACGGTGGCTCAGCTGGTCACGCGGGACAAACAAATGGGACGCCAAACGCCTGAGCCTATCAATGCGCTGCGGCTGTTTAACTATTGTCTGATTGCTGCGTTGCTGTGTGCGCTGGTGGGGGCGATCGGCTCTGTTGGCATTGACAGTCAAACCTTCTGGCCGCTGTATGCCGACTGGTTTAGCGAGCAGTTTTCAACGGGTGTGCTCATTTTACCGTGCCTGCTGACGATCAAAGTGCCGGAGATGAATCGTTCGGTGCAGGTGGGGCATTTCTTGCCTGTGCTGGCGCTGGTGGTGTCGGTGATCGCCTCTGTGGCTATTGGCGGCGCGGGCAGTCTGGCATTTCCGTTGCCGGCGCTTATCTGGTGTGCCGTCCGGTATTCCCTCCCGGCGACCTGTCTGCTGACGTTCCTGACCGGGGGAATCGAAATTATCCTGGTGGCCAATTCCATTATCGATATTGCCGTCGCCACGCCGCTGTCTACGCCGATGATGTTCTCTGCGCGCCTTGGCATTGCCACAATGGCCATTTGTCCCATCATGGTTTCCGTGAGCGTGGCGGCGATCAATTCGCTTATTTATCAGGTTTCTCTGCGAGCCGATTACGATTTTCTCACGCGTGTGTATTCGCGTTCAGGCTTGTATGAGGCGCTGAAGCATGAAGAGTCTCATCGGCATCCCCGTTTTTTAACGGTCATGCTTCTGGATATTGATTACTTCAAAAGCATCAACGACAACTATGGTCATGAATGTGGCGATAGCGTGCTGGCCGCATTTGCTGGGAAAGTGCAGCAGGTCGTGGGCGAAGACGGGATCGTTGCGCGAATGGGGGGCGAAGAATTTGTGGTCGTGGTGAATTCGGGCGATGTACGTCAGGGCGTCGAGCTTGCTGAACGAATTAGAGAAACTATTGCATCACACCCGTTTAGCTGGCGTCAGCAAACGCTTTTTTTGACAGTCAGTATTGGCCTCGGCAGTGCAAAAGCTGAATCCTGGCAGCTGACGGATGTGTTTAACACGCTTTTGGCCGAAGCCGACGATTATCTCTATCGTTCGAAAAAAGCAGGGCGAAATCGTACCAGTGCGCGTCAACCGAACGATCGGCCAGCGGTAGGCGAGGGAAAAAATCCCGAACGCGTGTAACCGTCACCATCCCAGGCAGAATGCGGCACAGATGTTATCAATATGCGGATATAATTGTTGCCAGGTATTTTTAAGCTCAATAAGATACCCGAGATTTCACATCGGAAAAAACGCAGCATGAACGGAATGGACAAACTGAGTAAACAGCATCGCTTACCAGGGAACCGGTTTGTCAAACGTATGTTTTTGATGCGTATCCTTGGCACATTTCTCTGTTTTATTCCTATTCTTACCGTTTTGATTGAACAGCAACGTTCAGAATGGCTAATGCTTTTACTCGCACTGAATGCCTTTGTCTGGCCAACCGTGGCGTGGCAACACGCCAGCCGATCTTCAACGCCGCTGGTGACCGAGCATCACAATCTGGTTGTGGACGCCGCGGCGGGCGGGTTCTGGATAGCGATGATGGCGGTGAATCCGCTGCCCTCGGTGGTGATTGCCACCATCCTGTTGGCGGATCGGCTCTCCGCCGGCGGTTTTGTCCTGATGAGAAAAGCCGCTGTTGCGATGCTGGTGGTGTTTCTCGCGGCCTGGCTGACGCAAGGCATGCACATCGATATCTTCGTTTCTCAGCAAACCATGTTTGCGACGCTGCCGTTAATTGCCATCTATATTATTGCCCTGAGCGTGCTGACCGACAGCATTGCTATCCGCTTGCGCGTGAAATCTCGCGAGCTTGAACGGATCGCGATGATGGATCCGTTGCTGGACATTGCTAACCGACGCCTACTGGAAAAACGCATCGAAAAAGAGCTTAAAAAGCTCCAGCATGACAGTCGCGAATCGGCGCTGATGTTTATCGATATCGATAATTTTAAAGAGGTGAACGATCGTTTTGGCCATAAAGTTGGGGATACGATGCTGGCGACGGTGTCAGAGATTCTGCATCTGGCTACCCGACAGACGGATACCCCGGCGCGGCTGGGCGGGGATGAATTTGTCATCCTGCTGCCGAACACCTCAATTGAAGAGGCACATGTGGTGGCGTCGCGAATTATGGAGGCCGCCGCGGTCATGGACGACGTGGCGGAAGAAGCGATAAATTGTACGTTAAGTATCGGTATTGCGGGGGCAACTCGTGATATGGAAAATGTCACCGATTGGCTACAGGCCGCTGATACCGCACTTTATCAGGCCAAACGCGGCGGTAAAAATCGAATTTACGCGCACTGACAAGTCGCTTGTTTAGGCTAAGCTATTAAAAAGCTGAGTGTCAGGAGACATTATGAAAGCGCCTGCAATTCCTGCCAATGAATCTGAACGTCTGCTCGCCCTGCGCGAATCCGGGCTTCTGGAATCGAATCATCTTCAGCCCTATGACCGGATCAGTCGTCTGGCGAAACGCCTGTTTAATGTGCCCGTGGCGACGGTTAATTTGATGGATGAGCGCGTGCAAGTCGCCATGTCGACAGAAGGTGCTAAGACATCCGGGCTGCCGCGAAACCTCTCTTTTTGCGGGCACACCATTCTGGATAACGCTCCGCTGGTGGTCCCTGATACGCATCACGACGCCCGTTTCCGCGATAATCCGCTGGTCACGGGGACGCCGGGTGTGCGCTTTTATGCAGGGGTACCGCTCTCTTTGCCGAACGGGGCAATTGTCGGAACGTTATGCCTGATGGATTATGTTCCCCGTGAAATGAGCCCTTCAGATCTGACGGCGCTTAACGATCTCGCCGCGCTGGTAGAAGATGAATTTGCCGCAGCCTGTGCGGCAACGACCGATGAATTGACGGGATTGTTTAACCGCCGTGGATTTAACCAGTTTGCGGCATTCGCGCTTTCCGGTGCCAGACGACGCGCGGAACCGTTAACGCTCGCCTGGATGGATTTGGACCGCTTCAGGCAGATTAACGAACGTTACGGGCACGCCGAGGGTGATGTTGCACTAAAAGCGATGACGGAACTGATGCGTGGCGCATTCCGTGAGGCTGACCTGCTGGTGCGTTACGGCGGCGATGAATTCGCGGTGCTGTTTGCGGACACCGATGAGCAGGGGGCGTGGATAGCAATGCAATATTTAAACGAACAGGTGGCGAAGTACAATCAGCGCGGCCTGCACCCCTGGAGCCTGACATTCTCCTGGGGCGTGTGTGAGTTTGACCATCAGCAAAACGATCTTCAGCGCTGGCTGCAAACTGCCGATGAAAAAATTTCCGCCATGAAGCAGCAGTACGCTGTCGGTCCTTAACATCACAAAGACCTATGGCGGGTCAACTTGCGATAAATCATTATTAATAGCAATGTGTTGGGGTCACTTTACAAGGAAATCCTATGACCCCGTCAATGTCCGTTCATTCGCTCTCTCGGGATGAAATCCTCTCCAATATTGATGCCCTGGCCGATATTCTCGCCAACTGCGTAAACGGCGGGGCATCAGTCAGTTTCATGGCGCCTTTTTCTCATCAAGATGCGTGCGCATTCTGGCGCGGCGTCGCCGAAAGCGTCGAACGCCAGGAGCGTACCGTGATGGTGTGTCGCGACCCGCACGGCGAGCTTTTAGGCACTGTACAACTCCTGACCGATCAACCCGAAAATCAGCCGCATCGCGCCGATGTCGCCAAACTGTTGGTCCATGAAAAAGCGCGCCGCCGTGGTGTGGCCATGGCATTAATGGAAGCGCTTGAAGCTGCCGCCAGAGAGCAAGGCAAAACCGTTCTGGTGCTGGATACCGCAAGCGGTAGCGGGGCAGAAAGCTTCTATGTGCGTGGTGGTTGGATCAGAGTGGGCGAAATCCCGGATTACGCGCTGATGCCAGACGGCGAAATGACGGCGACGACCGTGTTCTATAAGTTTTTATAATTTATTTCACAATTGCTGCATGAATTGATCAAAACAGGGTTTCATGGTCGAAAAGTTTGATAAGTTATTGGACCAATCTTGTCGGGCTGTATGACTACTTAAAAAAGGAACCCTATTGTGAACACACTCAACCGTCGCGATTTCCCCGGTGCGCTCTATCCTGAACGTATCATTCAGTTTGGTGAAGGTAACTTTCTGCGTGCGTTCATCGACTGGCAGATCGATCTGTTAAACGAACATACGGATCTGAATTCGGGCGTGGTGATTGTCCGCCCAATCCAGAGCGATTTTCCGCCTTCACTGAGCACCCAGGACGGTTTGTACACCACAATCATTCGTGGTCTGAATGAGCAGGGCGAAGCGGTGAGCGATGCGCGTCTTATCCGCTCCGTTAACCGCGAAATCAGTGTTTACAGCCAGTACGACGAATTCCTTAAGCTTGCGCACAATCCTGACATGCGCTTTGTTTTCTCCAACACCACGGAAGCGGGCATCAGCTACCACGCCGAAGACAAATTTGACGATGCGCCTGCCGTCAGTTATCCCGCCAAACTCACCCGTTTGCTGTTCGAGCGCTTCAGCCATTTCAACGGTGCGGCTGATAAAGGTTGGGTCATCATTCCTTGCGAACTGATTGATTATAACGGCGATGCCCTGCGTGAACTGGTGCTTCGTTATGCGCAAGAGTGGGCCTTGCCTGCAGAATTTACGCAATGGTTGAATGATGCTAACGCCTTCTGCTCAACGCTGGTTGACCGTATTGTAACGGGTTATCCGCGTGACGAAGTTGCCGCACTTGAAACAGAGCTGGGCTATCACGACAGCTTCCTGGATACCGCTGAGCACTTCTATCTGTTTGTCATCCAGGGACCGAAATCCCTCGCCAGCGAATTGCGTCTGGACAAACTTTCGCTGAATGTGCTGATTGTCGACGACATCAAGCCGTATAAAGAACGTAAAGTCGCGATCCTGAACGGGGCGCATACCGCGCTGGTTCCCGTTGCTTTCCAGGCTGGTCTGGACACCGTCGGCGAAGCCATGAACGACGCAGAGGTTTGTGCGTTTGTTGAAAAAGCCATTTATCAGGAAATTATTCCGGTACTCGATTTGCCGAAAGATGAGCTGGAATCCTTCGCCAGTGCGGTGACAGGGCGTTTCCGTAACCCGTACATTAAGCATCAGCTGTTGTCGATTGCGTTGAACGGCATGACAAAATACCGTACCCGCATCTTGCCTCAACTGCTGGCAGGGCAGAAAGCAACCGGCAAATTACCGGCTCGCCTGACGTTTGCCCTTGCCGCGCTGATTGCGTTCTATCGCGGGGAGCGCAACGGGGAACGTTATCCGGTACAAGATGACCAGCACTGGCTTGATCGCTATCAGCAGCTGTGGACCCAGCATCATGACAAACAGATCAGCACCAGCGAACTGGTGAAAACCGTTCTGAGCGTGAGCGAGCATTGGGAACAAGACCTGACGAAAGTCAGCGGATTGGTAGAACAAGTTACGCTCGACCTTGATGCGATTTTGCTTCAGGGAATGCGCACCGCGGTGAAACAGCTCTGCTAATCATTGCCCCGGCTGCGGCCGGGTTTTTTAAAACAGTGCATTAGTTACAACATACTATTTACCGGGCTTTTTAAAAACACACTTCAGCATCGTGCCACTCTTTGTCTGATAGGGTAGAAATGCAATATCCTGGTAACAAGCTTGCAACGGTGACGGCGATCACGTTTAATAGTCACGCTCTTTATTTTGCCTGAAGCTGACTATGATTGTTCGTCCTCAACAGCACTGGCTGCGCCTGATTTTTGTCTGGCACGGTTCCGTCCTGTCTAAAATTTTTACCCGGCTGTTTCTCAACTTTTTGTTATCAATTGCCGTCGTTTTGGCGCTGCCCTGGTACTCGTCGCTGGGTTTCAAGCTGACCGTTGCGCCATTCAGTATTCTTGGCGTGGCGATCGCTATTTTCCTCGGTTTTCGCAATAACGCCTGTTATTCGCGCTACGTTGAAGCTCGCCAGCTGTGGGGGCAGTTGATGATAGCGTCACGCTCGTTGTTTCGCGAGGTGAAAAACACCTTACCGGACGATCCGCATCTGGGTGAGTTTGTGCGCCTGCAAATTGCTTTCGCCCATTGTTTACGCATGACGTTGCGCCGACAGCCGCAGGCCGAAAGGCTGGCACGCTATCTCAGTGCAGACCACCTGCGGGCGGCGATGGATTCTCAATCTCCGGCTAACCGTATCCTGCTCATCATGGGCGAGTGGCTGGCCATTCGCCGCAGAGAAGGGCAGCTGTCGGATATTCTTTTCCACAGTTTGAATAATCGCCTGAATGATATGTCGGTCGTGCTGGCGGGTTGCGAGCGTATCGCCAATACGCCCGTCCCGTTTGCGTACACGTTGATTTTGCATCGCACCGTCTATTTGTTCTGCATCATGCTGCCGTTTGCGCTGGTTGGCGATCTGCATTACATGACGCCGTTCATCTCCGTTCTGGTCTCTTATACCTTCATTGCACTCGATGCGCTGGCAGAAGAGCTGGAAGAGCCGTTTGGTATTGAAAACAATGATTTGCCGCTCGATGCAATCTGCAATGCGATGGAAATCGATCTGCTGCAAATGAACGATGAGCCAGAAATCCCCGCACGACTGTTACCCGACAGACGCTATCAGCTGACGTGATGAACCCTCAGGAACGCTTCAGGGCGTTCCACTCTTCGCGTGAAATTTCCCAAAGCTCGGAATCCAGTTCGCCGCAGACGTAGGCTTTCTTTTCGGTTTTCACCAGACGCATGCCGCTGCTGACGGAAATCCGCTGTGAACGGTCGTTGATAGCGGCTTTCGGCGCGCGAAGAAGAGGTCTGTTTAGCGTGTTAAACCAATAATCTGTGGCGGCAATGCTGGCTTCTCGCATCAATCCCTGACCCTGCCATTCCGGCGCAAGCCAGAATCCACGATTGTTATCTTCCTCGTCGTACAGGCAGATTAGTCCTATCAATTGGTCGGGATCGTCATGCCGGCGAATCGTCCAAAACCAGGCGATACCTTTTTCGATATCCGGCAGCGCAACGTTATTGACGTAATATTCTGCCCCATTTTCCGGGTAGGGCCAGGGCACGCTGGCGACCATATAACGAACAATCTCCCAGCGCGGATAACGCTTCTGAATTTGCTCCGCATCCGTTTTTTCTAACGGCTTCAGTAACAGACGTTCCGTGGTGAGCGTTGGCGTGGCCATGTCAGGATCTCCCGTTTTAGTCGTTATGTTTTTGTTTGCCTTCTGCTATTTTCATGAGTATCACATTCTAAAAAGCCTGAACAGCAGAGGAATAAATGACCTTAAGACGTGCAGTACCTGAGGAAGCAGAAAAACTCTGGCAAATTCGCAATCTGGCGATTCGCGCAGGCTGCCAGAGCAGTTATGACGCCGAGGTTATCGATCGCTGGACGCCCGATCTCATGCCGGAGAGCTATCGTCAGGTCGTTATCGACAATCCCTTTTTCGTCGCCGTTGATGAAAACGGCGAACCGATCGCCACAGGCTATCTCGATCTGGCGATGAACAGCGTGGAGGCCGTGTTTACTGCGCCGAACGCGACGGGTAAAGGACTGGCCGGGGCGATTATCGCGGCCATAAAAGCGGAGGCGCGCCAACGGGGAATAACGCGGATCACGCTCTCATCCACGCCCAATGCGCACGCATTTTATCTGAAGCAAGGGTTTAGCACGCTCGGCGAGAACCTGTATGTTTCAAAACTTGCAGGAGCCGAACTACGCTGTGTCGATATGGCAATCGACGTCTGAAAAGAGGTTATCAATGACCATAAAGGTGAGAGAGTTACGTCCGGAAGATTATGCGCAATGGCGATTGCTCTGGGATGGATATGTCAGTTTCTATAATCATCACCTGGATGAATCGGTCACGAAATTCACCTGGGAAAGGGCGCTTAACCCTGATTCAGCTCTTTTATGCCGGGTAGCCGAAACAGAGGGGAAAGCGATCGGTTTTGCCCTCTGCGTGCTGCATGAAGGGACATGGACCACGGCACCCATTTGCTATCTGGAGGATCTGTATGTCGATGCCGACGCCAGAGGCATGGGCGCGGGTAAAGCCCTGCTTGATGCGCTCCAGTCCGAAGGAAAACGAGAGGGATGGTCGATGCTTTACTGGATGACGCGGCAGGAAAACCCCGCGCGGCGGCTCTATGACCGTTATGCCGGGGTGGATGATTTTGTACGTTACCGTGTGCCGCTTTGAGCATTAACGTCACACTGACTGCCATATTGCCGACAGTGTGATGAAAAGTTTTTTGTCTAAGGCTCTCGTCTGGCAACGAAAAACAGTCGCGGAAAGGCCAGTAATATCTGTCCATTTTCCTGAATTGGATACTGCTGAACCAGCAGTTCATGATACCGCTCCAGAAACTTCAGCTGTTCATTTTCGCTTAACTCCTGCATCCACGGACGTAAACCCGTCGCACTGACCCAGTCAATAATGGCCTGGTGGGAGCTCATTTTGTGGTAGTACGTGGTTCGCCAGATGTCCACATCGCAACCGGCTTCCGTCAAAATATCATAATAAGCATGAATACCCGGCAGCGGCTCGCGGGCACGATTTGGATAGCCCTGTTCGTAAGCGACTTCTCGCATCAGAACATGGCTCGGTTCGTCGGTGTTATCGGGCATTTGCACCGCCAGAACGCCATTGAGTTTGAGCAGGGAAATGAGGTGCGGGAGCAACACGTAATGATCCGGAATCCACTGCAGGGAAGCGTTAGCGTAAATAAGGTCGACAGCGTGTTCTGGCTTAAACTGCCGGACGTCAGCCTCAATGAAGCGACATTCAGGCACCGCAACGCGCGCCTGTTCCAGCATCGCAGGCGAATTATCGACACCCATAATCCGGGCCAACGGCCAGCGTTGATGTAAAAGGGCGGTGCTGTTGCCGGGGCCGCAGCCTAAGTCGAGCACATCTGACACATCGTCTAGCGCAATGCGTGCGAGTAATTCCGCAGCCGGACGCGTTCGTTCCGCGCCATATTGCAGATATAAAGAGGGATTCCAGTCAGCCATGCGCACATCTCCTGGTTGCGTGTACAAAAAGTGTAGATGATCCGCTATTTTTGGTCTGTTTCGACGCTCAACTCAACCCTATCATCGGCGCAACAATTCTTCTTATGATTGTGGCAGCAAATGCTTTTCTGATTCTCATCATTTTCTCACCACTATTTCCCGTTTTCAGATGTTGTGCTTAAATAGCTAAACCGGTTTAACAAATTTAGCTAAAGGTGAGCATTATGAAGAAAATATGGGTCCTGGGCGATGCGGTTGTCGATTTGTTGCCCGCTGGCGAAGGACGATTGCTGCAATGTCCAGGCGGAGCGCCCGCCAACGTGGCGGTTGGCGTTGCGCGTTTAGGTGGAGAGAGCGGCTTTATTGGCCGAGTGGGCGACGACCCGTTTGGGCGCTTTATGCGACAAACGCTGATCGCCGAAAACGTGAACGTGGATTCTCTGTCTTTGGATGCGCAGCACCGTACTTCAACAGTCGTGGTTGAATTGCAACCCGACGGCGAGCGCTCGTTCACCTTTATGGTTCGCCCGAGTGCCGACCTGTTTTTGTCACCCCAGGATTTACCTGCTTTCCATCAGGGGGAGTGGCTGCACGCCTGTTCCATTGCACTCAGCGCCGAACCCAGTCGCACCACCACTTTTCAGGCGATGGATGCCGTTAAGGAGGCGGGAGGACTCGTCAGTTTCGATCCCAATATCCGAGCCGATCTCTGGCAGGACGCCCACGTTTTACGAGAGTGCCTTGATCAGGCGTTACGCAAAGCTGACATGGTTAAGCTGTCGCGAGAAGAGTTAACGTTTCTCACCGGGCAGCTCGCGGTCGATGAGGGCCTGAGGTTATTAGTGGATCACTATGCGGTGCCAATGGTACTGGTCACCTTGGGTAAAGAGGGCGTTGTCGCCTGGCACAACGGCCACCTCACGACTTACAACGCGCCAGTGGTCAACAGCGTGGATACCACCGGTGCGGGCGATGCCTTTGTCGCCGGGATGCTGTATGGCCTGGCGAGCGGAATATCCGATTTCCCGACCATCATTGCGCTGGCACAGCGCTGCGGTGCGCTTGCCACGACGGCCAAAGGCGCGATGACCGCGTTACCGTACCGACGCGATCTGGATTAAAAGCGTATTCCGCCTCTGCCTCTCGCACTGAATTGTCGCCCTGGTCACATTTACTAAAACGGTTTAGCAAAAAAAGTTGCCGAAGCAAAATTGAGCGGTTTAGTATCTCCAGACTAAACCGGTTTAGCAATTTAGCAACTTTTAATAACCTCTTTTAGGGATGCGACAAAATGTATAAAAAACGCAGACTTGCCGTGATGATTGGCATGCTGGCCGGAAGCGCCTCTGTCTATGCTCAGACGGACATGAACAGTATTGAACAGCGTCTTGCCGCGCTTGAACAACGGCTTCAGGAGGCCGAAGGACGCGCAACGGCGGCGGAAAAACGCGCTGCCGTTGCAGAACAAAAAACGCAACAACTCGTGGCTGTTCAACAGCAAACGCAAACCAGCACTCAGGATGTTGCGCAGCGCACCGCTGCGTTAGAGAAAAAATCAGACCTAACCAGTGGATTTGAATTTCACGGTTACGCTCGCTCAGGCTTGCTGATGAACGACGCGGCATCCAGCAGTAAAAGCGGTCCATATCTGACTCCCGCCGGTGAAACGGGCGGAGCAGTAGGACGTCTGGGTAACGAGGCGGACACCTACGTCGAGCTGAATGTCGAACACAAGCAGACGCTAGAAAGCGGGGCGACAACGCGCTTTAAGGCGATGCTCGCGGATGGTCAAAAAACTTATAACGACTGGTCAGCCGACTCCAGCGATTTGAATATTCGTCAGGCGTTTGCTGAGCTGGGCAGCTTGCCGGATTTCAGCGGGCCGCTGAAGAGCAGTACCTTCTGGGCTGGTAAGCGTTTTGACCGCGATAACTTTGATATCCACTGGCTCGATTCCGACGTGGTGTTCCTCGCCGGGACCGGCGGCGGGGTCTATGACGTCAAATGGGATGACAATTTCCGCAGCAATTTCGCCATTTACGGGCGTAACTTTGGCAGCGAAGAAGAGATCGACAACAACGTTCAAAACTACATTCTGAGCATGAATCACTTTGTGGGTCCGCTGCAGGTGATGGTGAGCGGGATGCGCGCCAAGGACAACGACGACCGTCAGGATGCCAACGGCGACCCGATCAAAACCGATGCCGCGAATAAAGGGGTTCATGCGTTGGTCGGGTTGCATAACGACAGCTTCTACGGCCTGCGTGAAGGGTCTGCCAAAACGGCAGTGCTGTACGGTCACGGCCTGGGCGCCGAAGTGAAAAGTATCGGTTCGGACGGGGCTTTGCTGTCTGAAGCGGATACCTGGCGCTTTGCAAGTTACGGTGTCACGCCTCTCGGCGGCGGTTGGCATATCGCGCCAGCGCTGCTTGCGCAGAGCAGTAAAGATCGTTACGTCAAAGGCGACAGTTACGAATGGGTCACGCTCAACACGCGGCTTATCAAGGAAGTGACGCAGAACTTCGCACTCGCCTTTGAGGGCAGCTATCAATACATGGATTTGAATCCGGAAGGCTACAAGGACCGCAATGCGGTGAACGGGAGCTTCTACAAACTGACCTTCGCGCCGACGTTAAAAGCGGGCAAGATCGGCGATTTCTTCAGCCGTCCTGAATTACGGTTGTACGCAACCTGGATGGACTGGAGCAGCAAACTGGATAACTACGCCAGCGATGACGCCTTTGGCAGCAGCGGTTTCAACGCAGGTGGGGAATGGAACTTTGGGGTACAGATGGAAACCTGGTTTTAACCCTTCACGCTCCCGCCTGGCGGGGGCGTCACTTACATCATAAAAATACGTTCAGTTAGAGGTGTCTATGGATTTCGATAATATTGCCCGCGCGCTGATTCCGCTGCTCGGCGGAAAAGAGAACATTGCCAGCGCGGCGCACTGTGCCACGCGTTTACGGCTGGTACTGGTTGATGATGCGCTGGCCGACCAGCAGGCGATCGGCAAAGTTGAAGGGGTCAAAGGGTGTTTTCGCAACGCGGGGCAAATGCAGATTATTTTCGGCACCGGCGTGGTCAATAAAGTCTACGCGGCTTTCATTCAGGCCGCGGGCATAGGCGAATCCACAAAGTCTGAAGCCGCCGATATCGCGGCGCGTAAGCTGAATCCGTTCCAGCGTATCGCACGTCTGCTGTCGAATATTTTCGTGCCGATCATTCCTGCTATCGTCGCATCGGGTCTGTTGATGGGCTTGCTGGGGATGGTAAAAACCTACGGTTGGGTGAATGCCGATAACGCGATCTACATCATGCTGGACATGTGCAGTTCGGCGGCGTTTATCATTTTACCGATCCTGATTGGTTTTACCGCCGCCCGTGAATTTGGCGGTAACCCGTATTTGGGCGCGACCCTCGGCGGTATTCTGACGCATCCGGCGTTGACCAACGCCTGGGGTGTGGCGTCGGGTTTCCATACCATGGACTTTTTTGGCCTCGAGATTGCCATGATCGGTTATCAGGGCACGGTATTCCCGGTGCTGTTAGCCGTGTGGTTTATGAGCCATGTCGAAAAACAGCTGCGCCGCGTGATCCCGGACGCACTGGATTTAATCCTCACGCCATTTTTCACCGTCATTATTTCCGGCTTTATTGCATTGCTGATTATTGGTCCGGCGGGGCGCGCACTGGGTGACGGTATCTCGTTCGTACTGAGCACGCTGATTGAACATGCCGGTTGGCTGGCAGGGCTGTTATTTGGTGGTCTGTACTCGGTGATTGTCATCACCGGCATCCACCACAGTTTCCACGCTATCGAAGCGGGATTGCTTGGCAATCCGTCGATTGGCGTTAATTTCCTGCTGCCAATTTGGGCGATGGCGAACGTGGCGCAAGGCGGGGCGTGTCTGGCGGTGTGGTTTAAAACCAAGGACGCGAAGATCAAAGCGATTACCTTACCGTCCGCATTTTCCGCCATGCTGGGGATCACCGAGGCAGCTATCTTCGGGATTAACCTTCGCTTTGTGAAGCCGTTTATTGCAGCATTAATTGGTGGTGCAGCGGGCGGTGCGTGGGTGGTTTCGGTACATGTTTATATGACGGCCGTAGGCCTGACGGCTATTCCAGGCATGGCGATTGTGCAGGCGAACTCGCTGCTGAACTATATCATCGGTATGGTCATTGCCTTTGGCGTCGCCTTTGCGCTGTCTTTACTGCTGAAATACAAAACGGACTCTGAATAATGACGACTCCTTCTCGCTGGCCTGCGGTACTGCAGGCCGTCATGAAAGGCCAACCGCAGGCGTTAACTGACGATCATTATCCTCACTGGCATCTCGCGCCGGTAACGGGATTGATGAACGACCCCAACGGTTTTATCTGGTTTGCCGGACGTTACCATCTGTTCTATCAGTGGAACCCGCTGGGCTGCGATCATCGTTATAAATGCTGGGGTCACTGGAGTTCTGCTGATTTAGTGCAATGGCAGCATGAACCGATGGCGCTGATGCCGGATGAAGAATACGACCGTAACGGCTGCTACTCCGGTAGCGCCGTGGATAATCAGGGCGTTTTGACGTTGTGCTACACCGGCAACGTCAAATTTGATGACGGCAGTCGTACCGCATGGCAATGCCTGGCAGTGCAAAATGAAGCCGGTAGTTTCGATAAACTGGGTCCAGTTTTGCCGCTGCCGGAAGGCTATACCGGCCATGTGCGCGACCCAAAAGTATGGCAGCACGAGGGCAAATGGTACATGGTGCTGGGCGCGCAGGATGTACAAAAGCGCGGCAAAGTTCTGCTGTATCAGTCTGCTGATTTGCACAGCTGGCAGCCCTGCGGCGAAATCGCAGGCCACGGGGTGAACGGCCTGGCTGATGCCGGTTATATGTGGGAGTGCCCGGACTTATTCGAGTTGGACGGTACCCACGTATTGATCTGCTGCCCGCAGGGACTGGCGCGCGAGCCGCATCGCTATCGCAATACCTATCCCTCCACCTGGATGAGCGGTGATTTTCACTATGACGATGCAAAGTTTGGCCATGGCGCGCTGCACGAACTGGATGCCGGGTTTGAATTTTATGCACCGCAAACGACATTAGCGGCAGATGGCCGTCGGATCCTGATTGGCTGGATGGGCGTCCCGGATGGTGAAGAGATGCTACAGCCAACCCTCGAACACGGCTGGGTCCATCAGATGACGTGTCCGCGCGAGCTGCATTTCCGCGATGGGAAGCTGTGGCAAACACCGATTCGGGAACTGCAACAGCTGCGCGAGGAAGAACAAAACTGGCAGGGAAGCGCAGACGCAGCACCCGCGCTGGACGCCGGACGTCTTGAGTTCGAGCTTAAAACGGACGCACCGGTAAAAGTGAATTTCGCCAACACGCTGTGGCTCACCCTGGACGAAAAGGGGATTAGGCTGGAACGAAAAAGCCTTCAACATGATGAAATATTGACACGTTACTGGGATGGAAAGGTCACCTCTCTGCGCGTTTTATGCGACAGCTCCAGCGTCGAAATTTTCATTAACGAAGGCGAGGGCGTCATGAGCAGCCGCTATTTCCCGGGAAATCCGGCGCAAGTACGCTTCGAAGGTGCGTCTGCCATCACATTACGCTACTGGTCGCTTCGCGCTAGCATGATAGAATAAGGGTTTTGGCAGCCGGGTCTAAGTCGTTGTGAGAAAAACAAAACGCATCACCATCAAAGACGTAGCGGAACTGGCGGGCGTATCGAAAGCGACCGCCAGTCTGGTTTTGAATGGTCGCAGCAAAGAATTACGTGTCGCGGAAGAAACCCGCGATCGCGTGCTAGCCATTGCAAAGCAGCATCACTATCAGCCCAGTATTCATGCGCGATCGCTGCGGGATAATCGTAGCCATACCATTGGACTGGTGGTGCCAGAAATCACCAACTACGGCTTTGCTGATTTTTCTCATGAGCTGGAGACGCTGTGCCGCGAAGCCGGTGTCCAGTTGCTTATCTCCTGTTCGGATGAAAACCCGGGGCAAGAAACCGTGGTGGTCAACAATATGGTTTCCCGCCAGGTCGATGGCCTGATTGTGGCCTCGAGCATGTTGAATGATACCGACTACCAAAAGCTCAGTGAACAGCTGCCAATCGTGCTGTTTGACCGGCATATGAATGACAGCTCATTACCGCAGGTGATTACCGACTCCATCACTCCGACCCGTGAACTCGTCGCCGACATCGCCCGGCAGCATCCCGATGAAATCTATTTTCTCGGTGGGCAGCCGCGGCTTTCGCCCACCCGAGATCGTTTAGAAGGATTTAAACAGGGCTTAGCTCAGGCTGGTGTCACATTGCGCCCGGAATGGATCATTCACGGAAACTATCATCCAAGTTCCGGCTATGAGATGTTTGCCGCGCTGTGCGCACAGTTGGGTCGTCCACCGAAGGCTGTTTTCACAGCCGCCTGTGGATTACTTGAAGGGGTGTTGCGCTATATGGGCCAGCACAATCTGTTGCAAAGCGATATGCGACTGGCAAGTTTTGACGATCACTATCTTTACGATTCTCTGGCCATCTCGATTGACACAATACGTCAGGATAATCGCCAACTGGCGTGGCATTGCTTTGATTTAATAGGCAAGTTGATTGAAGGGGAAACGCCGGATCCGCTACAACGCAAGCTCAATGCAACGCTCCAGCGGCGGTATAAAACGGCAGGGTGATCCTGCTGTTTTCTTCTCAAAAGTATTTATAGTGGTGATGTCATATTCGGCACTGGAGCCCTGAAACCGTCATTCAATAATGGCGCGTTTTGACATTCTCTGGCTGCGTTCATCAATGATATGGCCAACCTGATGAGATCAACGCTGGAAAACGCGCTTTCAAAGGCCATCAATCACAGGACAAACCGGTACCAAGTCGCTCCTCACCTGCGCAGTTGAAGCTGCCCCCCTATGTAACCCGTCTCAATGCCGATATTTTGGCGTCGCAGTGAATAAAGATTCGTTTCTGAGTCACGTTGCGTTAGTTAAAGGCTGGACTATGCTGAAAATGTAAAGTCCGGCCTTTGCTTTGGGTTCATTAAAAACAACGATAATTACGGTGTTTCGGGTGGCGGAAATGAAAAGGATACGGCTCGCTGTTTTAACCTGTTTTCTCTTAGCTCTGGCTTTAACCTCCCATGCGGCAGAACCCCGGCAGGCACCGACCAATCAGGAACGCGCCCGCACCGTTTATATCTTCCATCAGCCTATCGTCATGCTGCAGGCCAAATTCGGCCTCACCACGCCTGAAGAGCGGGTACTGCGCATTCGCAATACGTTACGCAACTTCACTCAGGAAGATGTTAACGCACCTTTAAAAATCGTGCCGGTCAACCGTTATAACCAGCAGGGCAGACTGATTGTGATGAATGGAAAACCGGTGATGCTCCTGACTGCCGGCGACCTGGATGAAGGAGACGATCTCACGCTGGATCAGGCGGCGCAGCGTGTGCTGGCGCGCATGGAGACGCAGCGCACCGCCCTGCGGGACCAGTATGACAGAGGCTGGCTGGCCTTATCGGCAGTGAAAACCGCTGCGTCGCTGGCGGTGCTGATCCTGTTCTGGTATCTCGTTTATCGCTCATGGCGTTCAGTAAGACGGTTCTACCACCAGCGCATACTGGAAAACCGCAGTTGGATCCCCCACCGCTGGCGGCGATTTATCGGCGCTATCGAAACACGACTCTACGCGCTACTGATGCTGGTACTCAGCATTGTCGCCCTTTACCTGTGGTTGAGCTGGGTATTCAGCCTCTTTCCCTGGACGCGAGTCTGGGGGACGTCGCTGGGAGACTGGGCCGTGCGTGTGATTCGCGAGATCGCCCTCGCGATTATCTCCGCATTGCCGGGGTTGCTGATAGTGCTGATCATCTTTCTGATCACCGCCTTCATTCTCAAGCTGCTGAAGGTGGTGCTGAACCAGGTCGAAGCCGGTCGCCTGCAGTTGCCCGGTATCCATCCTGAGACGGTGGGCGCCACCCGCAAGCTCATCTCGGTGGGCATCTGGCTATTTGCGCTTTCGGCGGCCTATCCGTTTTTGCCTGGGGCAAACTCGCTGGCTTTCAAAGGCATTAGCGTCTTCTTCGGGTTAATGCTTACGCTGGGCTCTGCGGGGGTGATGAACCATGCCATGAGCGGACTGGTGCTGATTTACTCCCGCGCGCTACGCAAAGGGGACGTCATCCGCGTGGCGGATAATGAAGGGCTGGTAAGCGAAATCGGCATGCTGGCGACCAAGATTATCACGCGGGAGAATTACGTCGTCACAGTGCCCAATGCGGTGGTGGTAAGCGGAAAAATTACTAACCTCAGTGCGCAAGCGCAAGACGGTGGGCTCAACCTTACGGTCAGCGTTACCATCGGCTATGACACCCCCTGGCGGCAGGTCCACGCTATGCTCGAGCTGGCGGCGAAACGATCCACCTGCGTCGACCAGCACCACGCCCCGCTGGTGCGTCAGTTAAGCCTGATGGATTGGTATATCGCCTATGAGCTGCAGGTTCGCCTGCATGTGGGTCAGTCACTGGCTGCCGCCCGCAACGAACTGCACGCCAATATCCAGGATGTCTTTAATGAGTTCAACGTTCAGATCATGTCGCCAAACTTTGTGATGCAACCCAAAGGTGCAGTCATGGTTCCCCCTGAAAACTGGTATCCGGCCCCGGTAACCCCGCCTGACAGAGATAATTAATGCTGTTTATCCCTTCGGCGGCGATACGCAGAATTGCATCAAATTTTCTATATTTTAATAAAATGCAGGTGGCAAATGAATAAGATCACACTCATATCTCTCGGCATATTTCTCACCCCCTCGACCTGGGCCAGTGGCCTCTATTTTTACGAAATTGGTACAGAAGACACCGCGCTGGCCGGAGCGGGACAAGCGGCGAGGGCGCAGGACGCCTCTACCATCATGACAAATCCGGCGGGAATGACCCGTCTGCCGGATGCCATGTTCACCGGCGGGTTCCAGGTCATGGATGGCGATATCTCCTTCCAACTGGATGACGAATCGAGGGGCGGCAGCCCGGGCAATGTGATGAGCATCTTTCCAAACGCCAGCGGGTTCTATTCACAAAAAATGAATGACCAACTCTACGCCGGTATCGGGTTATACGGGAACTATGGCCTGGGCATCGATTTTGGTGACTGGGCAGGGGATCGGCTGATTAAAAAAAGTACCATGGTGGCGATGACGCTCAGTCCGTCGATGGCCTATAAGCTCAGCGAGAGGCTGTCCCTGGGGGCCTCGGTCAACGTGAACTATGGACTGCTCTCCATCACCCGTAACGTGGATGATAATGACGTTAAAGAGAAAGATCATGACTGGGTTGTCAGCTATCGTCTGGGCATGCTAATGGCGTTGACCGACCAGACCCGGGCGGGTATCACCTGGACCAGTAAAACGGATTACGATTTTAATATTGACGCGAAGGCGCGCTTCCCGAACCTCCCTAACGTGGAGTATGACCTTCCGGTATCGGCGCAGGTTCGCGCCCCCCAGCAGATTATGTTAAGCCTGGTGCACGATCTGAACAAAGAGTGGTCGCTAATGGGAGATCTCGGCTGGCAAGACTGGAGCCAGTTTGGCAGCCCGCAAATTCAAATCGCCGGTCGGGAGGTGAACAAGGATAACCGCCTGCAGGATACCTGGCATACAGCACTGGGTGTGCAGTATCGTCCCACAGAGCAGTGGCGTCTGAATGCGGGTGTGGCCTACGACAGCTCAATTTATAAGTCGCAGGATGATGTTTCTCTCTCATTGCCGACCGGGGATGAGTGGCGTTTCGCCACAGGGGCGCAATATCAGGTAACGCCCCAAAGCAATATTGGCTTCGCCGTCTCTTATTTGCATATGCAGTCTTCCCGGGTGCAGTCGCCGCAGCAACTCTCAGGCCGTTATGACGATCCTTATCTTTGGTTTGCAAGCCTGAACTACAGCTACCAGTTCTGAGGAGACAGGTCGTTTCTTTCCGTGGGAAGCGCGGCCTGATAACCTGCGAAATAATATAATATATTCGAACGTTTTTCTTAATGAAATTAATGGGCTGCTTACGCAGTTTATACTTTTCAATAGCAATGCATTAGCAATAATATATTTTCATATTTGTTTTTAGCCAACTCGAATTTTCAATGCGTCATATTGAGAAAATAATCCAGCGTGTGATTCGACTCTGAATTAGACCGATGAAAACACAGTGATTATTATTTAGGAATACCACATTCCTACGAAGTCACTATTGAGAAATGTAATGAAAATGCCCTACGGATAGAGCAACAAGGATGACGTTCACCTCCAAGGGGATTTATTAGTATGAATATGTTTATCCTGCTGATTTTAAAACTTATTTTAATATTTATTGGCCTGTGGGAATTTATCGGGAACTACTGTATTGCGGTGCGTGAGGGCACGTTTTTTGATATTCAGGGGGACGATTTTCGGGAAGCAATTTAACTGTATTTCAAATCATTACCTATACTTCTTTTGCCTACTACAAAAGGAGTTTCACCATGCTCAAAACTGTCCCGTTCAAGCGGACGTTGTTGGCCAGTATGCTTACTCTTGCATCAGGTGCCATCAGTGCTGCATACGCAGCCCCCGCAACGTCTCCCCCAGCTACTGCTCCAGAACAAGATAAATCAAAGCCCAATATCGTGGTCATTTTTGGTGATGATATAGGTTACTGGAATTTAAGTACTTATAACCAGGGAACCATGGGTTACAAAACGCCTAATATCGACAGTATTGCGGCGCAGGGCGCGAAATTTACTTCCTATTATGCAGAGCAGAGCTCTACCGCAGGGCGCTCGTCCTTCATTACCGGCCAGATGCCATTCCGTACAGGGATGAGTAAGGTAGGGATGCCTGGTGCTCCTCAGGGTTTGCAGAAAGAAGACCCGACCATCGCCAGTATTCTTAAACAGCTCGGGTATGCGACGGGGCAGTTTGGTAAAAACCACCTGGGAGACAGGGATGAATTCCTGCCAACCGCGCACGGTTTTGACGAGTTTATGGGTAACCTCTACCACCTGAATGCGGAGGAAGAGCCTGAGAACCCGGATTATCCGAAAGATCCTGCCTTCCGCAAAGAGTTCGGTCCGCGTGGTGTTATTAAAAGTACGGCTGACGGCAAGATTGAAGATACCGGACCTCTTACGGTTAAGCGTATGGGTACGGTAGATGAAGAGACGCTTGCTGCTAACAATGACTTTATGGAACGGCAGGTGAAAGCAAATAAACCGTTCTTTACCTGGTTTAACACCACCCGTATGCATAACAAGACCCACCTGAAAGACGGCAGTATTGGTGCAACGGGTCTGGGGACCTATGCCGACGGCATGGTTGAACACGATAAAATGATTGGTGACGTGCTGAAGAAAATTAAAGATCTCGGCATCGAAGACAACACCATTGTTGTTTACACCACGGATAACGGGCCAATGACGGCTACATGGCCAGATGCGGGCGAAACACCTTTCCGCGGTGAGAAGAACACCGGTTGGGAAGGGGGATTCCGCGTCCCAGCAATGATCCGTTGGCCGGGTCATATTCAGCCAGGCACCATTATTGACAGTATCTTCGGCAGTAACGACTGGTTCCCGACGCTGGTAGCCGCAGCGGGCGATCCGAATATCAAAGATGAACTGTTGAAAGGTTATAAAACCTCTTCAATGACTTACAAAGTGCATCTTGATGGGTATAACCAGCTCGACTTCCTGAAAGGCAATGGTGAAAACCAGCGTCAAGAGTTCTTCTACTGGAGCGACGACGGCGATCTGCTGGCCATGCGCTACGGTCGCTGGAAAGTGCACTTTATGATTCAGGAGCACACCGGTCTGGATCTCTGGAAGTATCCATTTACAAAACTGCGTACGCCGCTGATCTTCGATCTGGAGATCGACCCGCTTGAAAAAGGCAGCGATGGCATGGGTTACAACGCGTGGTTCTACGATCGTCTATTCCTGATGGGCGGCGCGCAGAAATACGCGAAAGAAATGCTGGCCTCATTTAAGGACTTCCCACCGCGTCAAAAACCGGGTTCGTTCACCATCTCTGATGCGTCAGCCATGCTTGAGCAGGGATCGGGTATCAACAAGTAATCCTTTAACAAAAAACGTGCGAACCACAGGCGGGCTGCATCTGCAGTCCGCTTATTCACCGGATTATCATGAATGTGCGCTTCCCCAGACGGGGTGACAGGGGTCTGCTATGAAGTACAGCACTACGTTACCAGTAAAGGCGTTGCCGTCGGCTGAAAAATACAACGGTAAAGGTCCTGAATATAAGCGTCGATTTCATGTGATGGCTAAACCCTCAGGCTCTACCTGTAATCTTGATTGTTCGTACTGCTTTTATCTGCATAAAGAGGATCTGCTTCATCAGGATCGTCATACCGGTATGAGTGATGAGGTACTGGAGAATTTTATCCGACAGTATATTGAGGGTCAGGATGGCGATCAGGTGGTCTTCTCATGGCAAGGGGGCGAGCCTACGTTGATGGGGCTTGAGTTCTTCCATAAAGTTGTCAAATTCCAGAAACACTATAAAAAACCACATCAACGTATTGAGAACGATCTGCAGACTAACGGCGTATTAATCAACGATAAATGGGCAGCGTTTCTCAAAGAACATCGTTTCCTGGTGGGGTTGTCTATCGATGGTCCCCGCGAACTGCACGACCGCTACCGCGTGACCCGCAGCGGCAAACCGACTTTCGATAAAGTCATGGAAGGCGTGGAAGCGCTGAAACGCCATGGCGTACCTTTTAATGCCCTGGTCACCGTCAATCGTACCAACGCCCGCTTCCCGCTTGAGGTCTACCGCTTCGTTACCCGTGAACTGGGTGCCACCTATGTGCAGTTCAATCCCTGCGTGGAGCCGGTCGACTTTAAAAAGACAGCCCCCCAGTTCTGGCAAGACAATACCATTCCTGTGACCGGCACACGTCGTGCGCATCCGGGGGATCTGGACTCCATTGTTACCGACTGGTCAGTGGATCCCGACGACTGGGGATCGTTCCTGATTGCAGTGTTTGAAGAGTGGGTAAATAACGATTTGGGGCGGGTGCAGGTCAACCTGTTTGAGACCGCCGTTGCCCAGACGATGGGCATGCCCGCGCAGATTTGCACGGCCTCAGAATTTTGCGGAAAAGGATTGGCGATCGAAAAGAATGGCGATATCTACTCCTGCGATCACTATGTCTATCCTGAGTACCAGATTGGCAATATTGAGAACACCAAACTGGCGCACCTCGCCTTTTCTGAACGGCAACAGGCGTTTGGTATGGGTAAACGCGACACACTGCCCAAATATTGCAAAACCTGTCCTTATCTCAATCTCTGCTGGGGAGAGTGCCCGAAAAATCGCATTGTGCGGACCCCTGAAGGGGAACTGGGTCTCAACTATCTTTGCCCGGGCATCAAAGCGTTCTTTAACTATGCCGAACCGATTCTGGTCGGGATCGCCACCTTGCTTAAGCGTGACTTTGCGGGGGTACCGAAATGAATACCAGAGAAAAACTGCTCGAGCTTGAGCAAAAAATGAATACGCAGATTCTGGGACAAGAAGAGCTGGTGCGTATGCTGATTATCGCTTTGCTGTGCGATGGACATGTGCTGCTGGAAGGCTTACCCGGACTCGCCAAAACGCGTGCAGTGCGGGAGTTGGCCGCGCATGTTGAAGGCGAATTTCGCCGTATTCAGTTCACCCCAGATCTTCTGCCTTCGGACATCACGGGGAGCGAAATTTACCAACAAAATGCGACCCGGGAGGAGGACCAGTTCCGTTTTCGTCCCGGCCCTGTCTTTGGCAACATCATTCTTGCCGATGAGATTAACCGCGCGTCGGCGCGGGTACAGTCTGCTCTCCTGGAAGCGATGGAGGAGCGCCACGTCACGGTGGCGGGCAAAACCTGGCCGTTACCGGGCGTGTTTATGGTGCTGGCGACTCAGAACCCGGTCGATCAGGAAGGGACCTGGCCATTACCTGAGGCCCAGCTTGACCGTTTTCTGATGAAGATAATGGTGGGCTATCCTTCCGGCGATCAGGAGCAGCAGATCATGCGTCTGGTCAGAGAGGAGCAGTTAAAAAAATATCAAATCATGAACAATGATGAGCGAAAGTCCGACACTGCGCCTTTGATGCTCTCGCAGACCGAAATCGCCGAAAGCTGGCAAGCCATCGCATCAATTCACGTAGCAGAAACCATTGAGCGATATATCGTCAATCTGATTGCCGCGACCCGGCAACCGCAAAGCGTGAGTGACCAGCTTGCCAGCTATATCAATATTGGCGTCAGCCCGCGCGGCACCCTGGCTCTGGAGCGCTGCGGTCGCGCGCAGGCCTGGCTTGAAGGTCGCGATGCGGTGCTGCCTGAAGACGTGCGCCGTATCGCTCCGGCTGTGATTCGTCATCGCCTGATGCTCAGCTATCAGGCCAGTGCGGATAACCGCACCGCCGATGACATTGTGGCCCTGCTGCTGGATGCCGTGGTGGCATGATGGCACACCCGCTTACTCTTGATCGTGCCACGCTGGTAGCCCTGGGCAACGAAGCCCGCCTCATCGATAACCCGCCGGGGCAAATCCCACCGGGGGCGCTGGCGGGTGAACGCACGTCGCGCCAGCAGGGGCGAGGACTCAACTTTGACAGCCTGCGCCGTTATCAGCCGGGAGACGACGTTCGCCTGATCGACTGGCAGGCAACAGCCCGTCTGCGTACGCCCTGGATTCGACTGTACAACGAAGAGCGCGAGCGCCCCGTCTTTTTGATTGTTGATCAGCGGCTGGACATGTTTTTTGCCACCCGAGGAGAAATGAAGTCAGTCATGGCGGCTAAAACCGCAGCGCTGCTGGCCTGGCGAAGCTGGCACGATGGCGATCGAGTGGGTAGCGTTATCTTTGACGATGCCTCGCTATCCCTGCACAAATGCCGTCCCCCTCGGCTAAACCTCAATCCGCTGCTTGACGATCTGCTGGATTATAACCAGCGCCTGCCTGAACGTTACCCGCAGGAAACGCTGGCAACCGTGACGCTGGCCAGCGCGCTCGAACGGGCCAGCCAGGTCATTCCCAGTGGGGCGTGGGTCGCAGTACTCAGCGATTTTCACGATCTGAATACCGAGTGTGATGCCTTACTGGCCGGATTGCGCCGCCGTTGCGAAGTCAGCGCTTTTGTTGTCCTTGACGATCTCCATTTACGGCTGCCCTCGTCCGGGACGCTTGCAGCCCGCTATCAAGGACAGGAGGCGGCATTCACGCTTTCATCGCGGTTAAAAGAGGCCATTGAAGAGAGCATTACCGCGCGGCTGGCCGCTCAGCAAAATCGTCTCACTCGCCTCGGCATTCGGGTGAATCATCTGGTGGTCTCGCAGGATCTCATCAAGCAGTTGCAAAAAGGTGTCTGAATGCTCGAAAAAGGATTCACCGTTCCCGATCTTCTTCAGCCTCCACTTCCGGAGGCCATCTCCTGGTTTCCACTGCCGGTGGGGTGGAGCGTGCTCGGCGCGGTTCTGGTTTTGTTACTGTTGATCGTTGTTCTGTTTCGCGTTGCTCGCTGGAGGCGAAACCAATGGCGTCGCCAGGCACAGTCGGCCATCGACGCCACCGAGACCGTCGATCGGGCACTGGGTCTGATCAAACAAATACGGCTGGTTCACCAGCCGCGAAAACAGATCAGTACGCAGGTGTCGCCCTCGGTGTTGTTGCAGTCGGTTCCACTGGATGAGGACCTGCGTCAGGCGCTCTGTGATAAGTATTGTCAGCCGGATAATCGACTGGAAGCACGCGATGTGCAGCGGCTACGCCTTCAGCTAAGCCGTTGGCTGGGAGAACTGCCCAATGTCTGAACTGCTTTCCCGCCTCGATTTTGCCTGGCCATGGGCCTGGCTACTGCTTTTGCTACCGCTGCTGAGTCGGTTTTTAATGCCGCAAGAAAATCGCCAAAACGAGAGCGTCCGCGTACCATTTTTACCCGCTTTAATCGAGCAGGTTAACCTGGATGCTCAGCCTGTACATGAGAGTCTCCTGCGTCGTCTCCTGTTCTGGCTGCTCTGGTTTTTGCTGGTTTGCGCGCTGGCAAGGCCTGAATATCTTTCGCCTCCACAGATTATCCAGAAGCCAATGCGCGATATGGTCCTGATTCTGGATGTGTCCGGTTCTATGTCAAAAACGGATGTGGAAGGGGGGATAACGCGCCTGAAAGCGGTGCAAAATTCGGTGCAGAAATTTGTCGACGCGCGTAAATCCGATCGCATCGGTATGGTCATTTTTGCCAGCAGCGCCTGGCCTTTCGCGCCGGTGAGCGAAGACAAGCAAGCGCTGAAGATACGCATTAATCAACTCACGCCAGGTATGGTCGGTCAGCAAACGGCCATCGGTGATGGAGTAGGTGTTGCGGTAAAGCTGCTGGAAGCCGGGACGGATGAGACGGCCAGCAAGCTCGCGATCTTGTTAACGGATGGCAACGACACCGCATCTCAACTCTCTCCTGCGCTGGCGGCCAAACTGGCGGCGTCGCATCAGGTAGTCGTCCATACTATCGCCTTTGGCGATCCGGATAGCAGCGGTGACGACAAGGTGGATCTTCCTCTTTTACAGGAGATTGCCCGGACCACCCATGGAAAATCCTGGACGGCAGCCAACTCAGGAGCCGCACTGGATAGCGTCTGGCAAGAGATAGATGCGATCACCCCTGTGCAGGTTAAAAGTATCGGCTGGTCCTGGCATGTTCCCTTATTTGCCTGGCCGCTGGTGATTGCGATGGGGGTAATCCTTCTCCTCGCCCTGGTACGCGCCTTCAGGGAGAAAACTGCATGAGTGATTTCCACTTTCTTTACCCCTGGCGGCTGCTCGGGTTGCTTCTGTGCCTGGCGCTATGGGCAGTGCCGGTTGCCAGCGTCAGCGCCTGGCAACAGATCATGGATAAACCTTTCGCCCGGGCCCTTGTCATTGGCAAAACGCATCGCCTGACTCGGGTTGCGCCCTGGCTTTTTGCCCTTGGCGTCGTGGCTCTGGCTGGCCCCAGTTGGCAACGTGAACTCCCTGCCACTCTTACGCCACAGAGTAATGTTATGGTGATACTGCAACAGGATCTGGCGATGTACGCCCAGGACATGGCACCCAGTCGCCAGGCGCGAATGCAGAGTAAGCTGAGCGAATTAATGAAAAGTACCCCAGGGACGCGCTACGGTCTGGTGGTCTATAACGCCCAGGCATTCCTGACCACCCCCTTGACACAAGACCCCCAATTTTTCTCGTTATTTCTGCATGCGCAGACCCCCGCGCTATTACCTGAAGGCGAGGGGGCAGGATTAAAACACGCCGTGGAACTGGCGCTACAAAATTTGCCGTCCTCACCACGCAGCGTGATTCTGGTTGCGGACACCCTCACGGAGGCAGACGTTGCATACCTAAAGGAGGTGGATGCCCCAATGCAACTCTGGGTACCCGGCACGGCGAGCGGTGGTTCGTTGCCGGAAAACTATGCCGATCGCGGCATTGATACCCGTTTGAATGTCAAAAACTTCAGCGAGATTCGTGACGCCGGACGACCTGTGACGCTGGCGGCAGGAGATAACAGCGACCTGGCTGTTATCCAGAGTCACATACAGCAATCTGTTACCCAGCAAAACAATGCCCGTGAGGATCTGCACTGGCGAAACAGCGGGTGGTTATTTGTCATTCCCATGCTGTTCCTGCTCTTTTTCTGGCGACGTCAGATTATTTGCGTAACCCTGGTGCTCCCTGTGCTCTGCTGGTCTCCTTCCAGCGAAGCCGCATGGCTTGATGCCTGGATACGTCCGGATGTCCAGGGGCAACAGGCGTTTGCGGCAGGTCACTTTCGCGAGGCGGCAGAACATTTTACCGATCCGCTCTGGCAGGGTATTGCCTGGTATCGGGCCGGGGATTTTACCGCCGCCGTCGGGGCATTTCGCCGCGCACCCCAGACCCCTGAAACGCTGCTATGGACCGGAAACGCGCTTGCGCAACAGAAGCAATGGCAGGAGGCGCTCGGGAGTTATGACCAGGCGCTAAGTCTGCGCCCGGACTGGAAAATGGCGCAGCAAAACCGAGAAAAAATAGCCGGTATCGTCATGCAGCTCAGGCAAAAAGAGCGCGAACGTGAGCAAGAGCAGGGGGATGACATGGACGACGGTCCGGACAAAGTCGTCAACGATCTGCAAAAGGATCAGGGCGTGAAGCAGAAGGATATTGGCGAGGTGGCGGGCGGCACCCCGCAGCTCAACCAGTGGTATGACAATTTGCAGGTTTCGCCTGCCGGTTTGCTCGAAAGTTTATACCGCAATACTGCAGCGAACCCACAGGAGCAGACACCATGAAACTGCCTGCCGTGCTGCTGTTTGTCGCCTCATGGCCTGTGCTGGCGGCTATGGATATTACCCGTGAGCTGGAAGCGCCGAAAATCGTCGCGCCAGGCCAACCCGTTACGGTGTCCGTGACGTTCTGGACCGACAGCTGGTTTAACCCGCCGCCGCAATGGCCTGCATTTCCGCTGCAAAACGGTGCCCTGATGACGACGCCGTTGCCCAATCAGCTGGTGACTCGACAGAAAGCTGGGGTGAGCTGGAGCGGGGTGCGCCTCGAACGACAGATTATTGGCTGGACGGAAGGGATGCTCAACCTGCCGGCGACGGATATCACCCTGACTTCATCGGGACAAGCCCCGGTGACAGTCCATCTTCCTGCGCTCATGCAGACGATCCAGTGGCCGCCGGATGTCCATCAGCCTGACCGCTTTTTACCCGCCCAGGATCTTACGCTTGAGCAGCACATTCAGGAATTTTATGCCGGCCAGGACGAGGTACTGCGAGTAGGGGACGCACTTGAGCGCAGCGTGACGGTTAAGGCCAAAAATGTGCTACCCGAGCAGATACCGCAGATTCTCTATGCCATTCCAGGGGAGAGCAGCCAGCGGCTGGCCCCCGTTAATCGCTTCGCCAGGAGTGGGCGAGGCGAGATCTCTGGGGCCATACGCGAAGAGCGGATTCGTTACCTGCCGGTGAAAGCCGGCACGCTGACGCTTCCTCCGGTGAAGCTCCGATGGTGGGATACCCAAAGTCAACGCTGGCAGGTAGCAGTGCTTGAGGGCAAAACGGTGAAAGTCTCGAGCGCCCGGGAGGCTGGTGACGAATCAAAGTTACGTGGTAAAGCCAGTACCGAACTTTGGCCGACGGTGGCGCTGATCTTGTTCGTTATCCTGACCATGGTGGTGTGCTGGTTTACCCGCGCCGCGCTTGGTCGTGGTATGCAATGGCTCCATAAACGCTGGCATCATTTCTGGGCTCCCGTTGCGCTGCCCGGTCTCGCTCCTTCAAAAAGGAAAACAGGATGAAGAAAACGACGCTAAACCTCGCCCTTTTACTTGCACTGAGCTGGAGTGCGCATGCTGAGACCTTGTCTTCATGGAACGACACGCCTGCCAGACAGGCTATTGAGACATGGGTGCAAAATGCGGTGAAACCGAATAGTCCCACCTGGATACCGCCCGAGCAGCGGTATGTGGTTTTCGATAATGACGGTACCCTGTGGCCGGAAGCACCGCTCACTTTTCAGCTGCAGTTTGTAATAGACGAAATCGCGCGATTAGCCCCGGAACACCCCGAATGGAAACAGGATCCTCTGATCAACGCCGTCATCAATAAGGACATGAAAACCGTGGCGGCGGGCGGTGAGAAGGGGATCATAAAACTGCTCACCCTGACGCACAGTGATATGACGACAGAGGCTTTTAACCAGCGTGTCGCAACCTGGCTGGAAACCCATCAGGATAAACGCTTTGGCTGCCGCTACGATAGCATGGGTTATCAACCCATGCGCCAGCTACTGGATTATCTGCGCGAGAATGGTTTTAAAACCTGGATTGTGTCGGGAGGCGGTATCGATTTTATGCGCATGATGTCGAAAAAGATGTATGACATTCCGCCGGACCAGGTGATCGGCTCATTCGCCCTGAACGAATTTGAGTTGACCGATGATGGCACCCAGATTCGCAAGACCATGCAGGGGGCGTTTAAAGACGATGCCGCCAACAAACCTGTGGCAATTCATCTCTTCATAGGACAGCGCCCGGTGGGTGCCTTTGGCAACAGCGATGGCGACTTACAGATGCTGCAATATACCGCGGCCAATCAAGCCTATAAAACATTTGGGCTGATTGTCCATCACACCGATGCGAAGAGAGAATACGCTTATGACAGCCATCCTCCGGCCAGTGGAAAACTGATTGAGGGGTTGAAAGAGGCGAGGGCGAAAGGCTGGACTGTGGTGGATATGCAGCACGACTGGAAAACCGTTTTCGATCCTGAACTCTGTCCTGCTAAGGGGTAATGAGGTTTCACCTGGACCTGTGGTGACGTGTTTATTATTGAATCTGAATACGCTGGCTTTATCGTTGTTAAGGGTTATGGATTTACCCTATTTAACGATATTGCCGCGTGTCGCTTCAAAACCGAGCGGCATCTTCAGGCAGCGTTGTGCCAGAAACTAACAATATTTTCGCAATGCCATTTTATGACTACTGGAATAAGGAAAGGCATTGTGTGATTTGCCAGAGCTCGCTAAAAATGTCTAATAGCGATATTAATCATTCCGGCGTCAGATAAAACTCCTCATCCTATAAAATGGCCAGCGTGATGGTTTCGGCGTTTGAAGAGCCGCTTTCAAAGGCCATACGCAACCAGGCCCAACGTGCCCACGAAACGCCGGATTCTGTCTAACGCCACCTAGGTACGCATAATGTATATTATGTTAAATGAAATACAATGATAATATTCACTAAACCAGTTGGTTATCTAGGGCTGCAAACGGCGATGGATCTTGATGGACATGGAAACCTCTCTGCCGCTGCTGTATCCCCTCAGGTACCACATTGACCATTTGGCTTACCGCTCATTGTCCACGCAGTCAGCTTCACTTCAGTCTGTGAAGTTTTTTTACGAATTCTAGTACAAATCGCCCTTGTACTCTGATTCGTTGCAACGATTGACACCACATACAACCCGACATACTTGGGCCTTTTTGACAATACAAAGAATATGGCATTCAAAATATTTGAGAAATCAGCTAAACAAGACACACTTTGTTGCTGGAGCCCCTTCCCTCACAGGAGTCATGGAAGAAGCAAAAGATGAGCTACGGCTGATGGGAGGATGGAGCCCGACTAGTCAACTGCCTGATCTGTATGCAAAACGAAAGGCCATCCTTTAGCAGGACTGGTTGGCGACGAGTTACATGACAAAATTGGTGGCTGCTCCAGGAGCAGTAGTAAATGCCCGTTCAGCGAAGTGTGTTGTTGTTATGGTTGTCTGTATTATCGCCCTTTTACGGACGGTAACCATCAGGCTGTACTTGAGTGCGTCAAAAAAGAAGTTGATGAACTTATCACCATTTCAGACGGTATGCGTAGTTTCCATCACCAATGCGGATATTATTATGATCATAAATAAATACGCCCTCACCTGTGATACTTGCAACGGATGTAAATGCAGGGATTGAAAAGCTTAAGGCACACGTCACGGGGATTACATTAGTTTTAAGTTTCACACTGCTCTCTCCCTAACATCAATAGTGTAATGCAGTATAACAAAAGAAATTCATTTCGCTACGTCAGTGCGTTGTCACTGATTGGCGCATCACCTTTTAGGCTGGGATACTGAATCTACTGGCGGTTAGTATCACTGTTTTATGTACTAATGAAATTTTCCACGACAGAAGAAATTGATTCATTCAGGATGACCGGTATATGATATATGTAAACATAATAATTGCTTACGCCTTCAATTTTTTTCTTCTCAACATGTCAAATCCTTTCCTGCGAATAATGCCATATCTTAAAAATAGTGCATCATAGATACTTTTTATTTCCGGGAACGTGTCTTTCGGTTCACCTACCCAGGTAAAACGTAAATAATCCCCCTGCAAAGAAACAGGCTCGCAGCCAGGAAATTCTGCAGCTTTTGACAGCACGCAGGTCATTAATGCAAATTCATAGCTAACATCATCATAAGCACTGAATTGGGCACAGGCCCAGACATTATTTCTTTCGAGATTATAAGTATTGCAAAATTCATCGAGAACGCTTTCAACGAAAGGATAATTTGTTGTCAGTATGTCACTTATTGGACGAATAAGCTTGTGCATAATACCTTTAGCCTTTACCTCATAATCATACAGGCTAATGAACGAACAGGACAGAATGGTTCTGGGTGTTTTGACCTTATGTGTTTTTATAAAATCACTGAAATTTAATTCTGCTTTTGTTTTCACCAATCCAATATCAGTTCCTGCGATCCGTTTCAGTTTTATTTCAAGGTTTCTGGAATCCCTGATGTTATATTTTTTTCATATTTGCTCAAGTGATGCGGTAGTGAACTTTAGTTCCAGATATACACGGTACACCTGAATTTTTTTTATGTATTCCGTTGGACTAAGCCCCATAAATCTGGAGAACAGCCTTGCAAGGTGCCTTCTTGTGTAACCTGAATGCCCCTCAAGTTCAGACATTTCGATATTGCCGGGGCTTTTCTTGTTTATATACTCAATGACTGAGTCAAACACAGTTCTGGAAAATTCAACATCAGATTCTTTCATTTCGGATTCCCTTTACGTACGCCACACGCATCTGCTTATACTAGCCTTCCTTAAACAAATCTGGTGCACGTTTATAACGTAGCGTGATTTATCTTTATCAGCCGCACATAATCTTGTGGGTTAGTTAAGCAGTGTTCTTTCTCTGGTCCGCAGGCAATGACATATCCTCAGGACCAGAGTGTTTCAGTTCAGCGCACTACATCAGCACTCAAAAAGCGTAGTGCACGCCCAGGAACCCGCCCGCGTCACGGTAGCTATCCGAACCCGCCTGGCCGCTCACCCCGCCCCACACGCTCAGCTTCTCCGTCAGCTGGCCTTCCACGCCCGCCTTCAGCTCCACCGTGTCCTTCGCACCTGACACCGACAGGCTCACGTCATCCATCTTCACGCCGTACTCCTTCGTGTTATGGTGCCAGTTCACCGCCATATAAGGCTTCCAGGACGCCCCTGACTTATCCCCGCTGCGGATATCCAGCGACCCCTTCACACCCAGACGGGTGTGCACGTTACCGGTGCCTTCACTCTTCACCACCGTCCCGTTGCTCTCGCGGAACTCATCCGCCTTCACCCCGTTCCAGATGGCCTGTGCCTGCGGCTCAATGATGTAGTCCAGGTTCTTTCCGCCCGGCACCACGAAGGCATACCCGCTTTCCACCGACGCCTGCAGGCCGCCGGCGTTGTACTTCTCTTTTGCCAGTCCTTCACCCTGTACGCTGTTGCTGAACCATGCGTACTGCAGCCAGGTGTCCACCCAGGCTCCGCTGCGGCGGTCGGCATTCTCAAACCAGGTGCCGTACAGGCCCATGGTGTAACCGTCTGCATCACCTTTTGACTGGTAGCCCGTGATGTCTGAGCGGGTGTTGCTGTGGCTGTTACCGTAGCCGGCCATCACGCCCAGGCGCCAGCTGTCGGTACCGGTGAAGCTGCCACCGGTCACGTCTCCGCCCATCTGAATGGCATAGCGGTTCTCGCGGGTGGAGAGCTGGCCGCTGCTGTCGTTGCTGTCCAGGTGACGCCCTTCGGAACGCAGCCACATGCTGGTCTGCTTTTTCTCGCCGGTAATGACGTCGGTGTAGATATGCTCACGACCGCGGTCTTCCAGGCGGGTGAAGAACATCTCTGACGCCGCCTGGTTCGCAATGTAGCTGCCCGCCTCCGGACGGCTGATGCTCGTTCCCTTGCCCGGTCCAACAGGTGGCGCCGGAGTCTCAGGGACAACGGGTGGCGCCGGCGGCACAGGAAGGGTCGGGTCAACCGGCTTAATCGGATCTGTCGGGTCCACAGGGTCAACCGGAAGAGGCCCCGGCACCACCGGTGGCAGTGGGGAAGCCTCGCTGGTGAGGTACCAGTTATTGCCGCGCTGCGCCAGGCTGTAGTCATAGGCGCCGGCCACGATACGACCGTTCTGGCGGAACTCTGTTCCCTCTGCGACGTTGCCGTCCACGGAGATAAGCTTAATACCTTCCACGGTCCGAGAGCCCATACCCCCGAGGTTGTTGACCTTCACGTTGGTGCCGCCGTCGGCATTACCCTTCACGTGCAGGGCATCGGTGACAGAGTCATCGACCCCGAGCACGGAGTTGAACACCAGGGTGCCACCGGAGCCGTGATAGTCCCCGTTAACGGTGAGCACCGTCCCGGCGGTATCGCCCTTCTGGTTAAAATATGTGGTTCCGGAACTACTGAGAGAGCCGACGGTCTGGCTGATGCCGTTCAGGTCGAGCGCGCCGGCCTGAGTCATGTGGAAATCGGAGCTGGCGCTGAAGGCGCTGTCACTGCCGGCACGCAGGGTCCCGCCCCGGATTATGGTGTCACCCGCGTAGGTGTTAGTTCCGTCCAGAGTGGTGGTGCCGCTGAAGACGCTGACAAAGCCCGTTCCGGTGACAGAAGGGTTGAAGACGTAGTCGTCATTAGAGTGGTTGAAGTTAATCTGACCGGCGGTATTGTTCTCTGCATTCGAAGCAAGAATAACATTGTTCGTGGTAACGTTACCTGCAGCAACCGGTAAAGCATCAGACCTGACGTCACTCCCGATGGTCAGGATGCCGTTATAGAGTCCAATTTTGTCGGCCTCCAGACGGGCATCACGGCTGACAGTAACAGTTCCATAGGATGAGCCTCTATCTTCGCTGTGGCCAACCAAAATAGCCTCCTCTGTATTCACAGAAGCCCCGTTGTCCACGGTCATCGTGCCAGTGCCAGTGCCGTTGGTTTCGCCGTAGCCGACGAGAATATAGTCAGCAGTAACGGATGCCCCGTTGTCCACGGTCATTGTCCCAGCGCCAACGTGAGCAACGCTGTCGTAGCCGTTGCCGTAGCCGGCGTAAATATCGTGAGCAGTAACGGATGCCCCGTTGTCCACGGTCATTGTGCCAGTGCCAGTGCTGTAGTCGTAGTTGGAGCCGTAGGCGTAGCCGACGAGAATATCGTCAGCAGTTACGGATGCCCCGTTGTCCACGGTCATTGTGCCAATGCCAGTGCCAGTAGTGCCGTAGTCGTTGCCGACGTAAATAACGTAAGCAGTAACGGATGCCCCGTTGTCCACGGTTATCGTGCCATTGCCGACGCGAATAGCATCGACACTCAGTTTTCCTCGGTCTTCATCCCCGGGATTGCCGGTACCGTTGATGGTGAGGGCGGCAGTTCCTCCGGCAGCGTTCGAAACCGTAAAACTATCGTATCTCATAGGACTGCCAGCCTCCAGTTGGAGCACTGCTTCGCCTTCATTAATAACATAATCAGCAGCGAACACCGCCGGTGTGGCCAGACTGCACAGAATCACTCTGGAGAGGACAGATAGCCGAAATTTTTTCTTAAGAATCGGTGACACTTGATTACCTTTAAAAGTGATAAATAAAATCGGAAAACCACACTGATACGAATATATATCGCATGGCATTTTTGATTTCATCAGTCGACACGACTCACTGCGACCTGCAGATTTAGCTTTCTCACAAAGGATTATTTTGCGATTGTTTCAGCTATAGACTAAATTCGAAAAACAAAATATGCAGTCTTTATATCCTCGCGCTGAAATTTTGCATGTTTATGCATGAGATATATTAGATAGCCGAAAATTAATCTGCGTAAAAAATGAAATCAGTTACTGCATCGCTGTTAATCGTAATACAGGAAGAAAAAGCACACAGGGAAATGACCTATTCACCCTTAAATGTTAACGTTTATGTGTTAATGTAATTTTTTAAAGGTGAGGTTGTTAGTAGTTTATCGCTGTGCAATTTTGCAGCACGCAGTTGAGGGCTTTACCATTCTGCCTGTTTCGCTCCCGCGCTATAGCACGGAAAAGTCATGAAACTCGCTCCGCCGTGCGTTGTTATGGTAAGGGCTTCTGCGCCGGCATTGGCGGTGAATGTTAACTTCCGTTCTGGCGACCACCTGATAGTCTGTGAGAAAGATACGCCCATCAACCTGCTGTCAAGCCTCTTACCACCAAAAGTGTCAGCGGACCTGCCGCCACTGGCGCAGGGCGTTAAATAATGCCATATCAGACCGGAGTCCAATTTCTCTCATTAGCAATCGTTTATAGTGACTGACTGTTTTTACGCTCCTTTCTGGAAAGTAAATCTCAAGATTGACACGTTCAGTAATTGCCATTTTATTAAGAAAATTGAGCTGATTCTTTGTAAACTTTACGGGTTTAGCTTTACGAAGTAGTGTTCTTCTGTCTGACAAGAATTTTACGAGTTCCCTACTTGAGATTATCACACGCATATCTCCGGTCATGCTCAGTAGTTTCACCACGGCATCTGTTTCTGAGTCGGTTATATGAATGCCTCTGTCACTATCACTCTCTTTGAGTACGAACTTCGAATTTCCCACACTAATAAAGTGGACTGCACAGTGAACGGACATACGCCTGAAAAGTTGTTCAACACCATAATATAAAAATCTGTTCTGGGTATGAACATAGATGTCGCCGCAGAATTGATATATAGATAATTTCATCGATCACTCTGTAGTATCCAAAAATCTAATTATGAGAGGTTATGTAAGCGCAATCCTGATTTTGTCTCATTTATCTCAGATCACTAACATGCAGATAACAAACAGTTACTCATGACCGCTTATAAGTACATAGTACTTATAAGCGGTCTGGACATGAGAGTTTTGTGGACAATTTAGAGATGAGCGCATGAACGTGCACTGGTTTAGCGATAGAGTTCATACAAGGAAAACGATTAATGACTGGCGAAACGGAGAATATGAAGAAAAATTAACGATATGAATAATTGAAGGTTTACCTGATTCTGGGGTAGGTCAGTTCATGAAGTCATCTAAGTAGCCAGCAGAGTTTTCAATTTAAATATTAATTTAAAACAGTATCATATTGATGATTATGTCTTATGAACTAAATTCTTGCCCAACATAAGTTAAATTGATCATGGGTGTACAAATTCAGGCGGCACGACGCGTTTTAAGGCGTTGTTGCAAGGCTCTGACTTCTTGTCCACTTCTCAAACCGGATTATATTTCAGCTACAAATATCACATCAAGGCGAGCGACCCTGCCCCTTTTCACGTGCGTTTCGTTTGCTATGGGCATAAAAAAACCGGCGCGGTTGCCGGGTCGAGAACGTCTGTTGTAGGTTAATGCACATCTCTATTGACCGCCGTTAGCGCACGCCATTTGCAGTCATGCTGATAATGGGCATGGGCCACACCATCACTCTCGCATGTTTGCGTCAATTAACCACGTGCCTTTTGCTGGCATCGTTGGTAGTACCGCCATTTTTTACATCCTTAAAAGAGATCATCCTATAGACTGTAAGGCCACATTTTCGCCAATCTAACTTAGGGACACCAATGACATGCGTCATTTTGAGTGTTGATTTTGTCATCGGTGCTCAAATCACCATGACATCGAAAGCGGCCTTCACCCCCGACAGCGTGATTTATGCGCCTAAAAAGACACTTTGTCTTTACTGGTTTCAAAGGCGCAAGGAAAGTCAGCTTATGAATGGAGGAAATAAAGCACGACTGACATTCTCGTTTTACGGGCCAGGTCAAGCATTGTCTGCTACAAAAAAATTGCCGTATTTGTTATATTGTTACTTACTGATTATTCACCTCTGCGGTGCCAAAAAGAACAAGATTCACCGCAACCCAGGACAATGAAATGTTAGATTACCGCTTCCCGACAGCTTTGCAGATGGTTCTCAGCGTAGCGATGGCGGAGCAATCGGGTGAACGTTCGACGAGTGCGATTCTGGCCTACGGACTGGAAGCAAACCCGAGCTTTATCCGCAAGTTAATGGTTCCGCTCACGCGTGACGGCATTATCGTCTCAACCCTTGGCCGCAACGGGTCTATTCATCTTGGTCGCCCGGCGGAAACTATCACCCTGCGCGATATCTATGTTTCTGTTATAGAAGATAAAAAGCTGTGGGCGTCGCGTCCTGACGTACCGGCTCGCTGCGTCGTCAGCGCCAACGCGTGCTGGTACTTCAAATCTATCGCCGATGAAGCAGAACAGGCCTCGCTAGCGGTTTTGGCTCAGCATACCGTGGCAAGCGCGCTGGAAAAGGTCAAAAAAGCGGATACCAGCGGATGCGATCCGGTGCCTGAAATGGATGGTTTGCACAAAAAAGCGTAGTCATGACCTTTCAGATACGAAAAAAAACCGCCTTCTCGTTAAGGCGGTTTTTTTGTGCCCTGCAAAACTTACGCAGGTAAAACGTCTTTGACCGGTTTGTCGCGCGTAACGAATTTACGCAGCGTCACGTAAAACACCGGCGTCAGGAACAGACCAAACAGCGTCACGCCCAGCATACCGGAGAAGACCGTGATCCCGGTGACGCCGCGCACTTCTGCACCCGCGCCGTGGCCGAGGATCAGCGGAATTGTCCCGGCAATAAAGGCGATGGAGGTCATCACAATCGGGCGTAAACGCAGGCGGCAAGCTTCCAGCGCCGCTTCCATGATCCCTTTGCCCTGGATCTCCAGCTCGCGAGCAAACTCAACAATCAGAATCGCGTTTTTACATGCCAGCCCCATGAGTACGACCAGCCCCACCTGCACGAAAACGTTGTTATCGCCACCGGTCAGCCAGACGCCAAACAGTGCGGACAGCATCGTCATTGGGACAATCAGAATCACCGCCAGCGGCAGCGTCCAGCTCTCATATAGCGCGGCCAGCACCAGGAAGGCCAGCAGCACCGCGACCGGGAAGACGATCAGCGCCGTATTGCCTTGTGTGGCCTGTTGGAAGCTCAGATCCGTCCATTCAATATTCATCCCGTTCGGCAGAATTTGCTTAGACATCCCGTCCAGTTGCGCCATCGCCTGCGCGGAAGAGAGAATGCGCGGATCGGCATCGCCAATCAGATCCGCCGCCGGATAACCGTTGTAGCGAATTACCGGGTCCGGCCCGTAGGTGGTGCTGATATTCACCATGCTGCCGATCGGCACCATTTCGCCCTGATTATTGCGGGTGCGCAAATTAGCAATATCTTCCACGCTGTCGCGGAACGGCCCGTCGGCCTGTGCCATCACGCGCCAGGTACGCCCGAACTGGTTAAAATCGTTCACATAAGACGATCCCAGATAGGTTTGCAGCGTACCGAAAAGGTCGGTCAGCGACACGCCCTGCGCTTTCGCCTTATCACGATCGACCTGCACATCCAGCTGCGGAACGTTAGCCTGGTAGGTTGAGATAGGGAAATGCATCCCCGGCGTCTGCATAATCGCACCAGACATCGTGTTCACCGCATTCTGCAATGCGCCATAACCCAAACCACCGCGATCCTGGATGTACAGCGAATAGCCCGACCCCTGCCCCAGCCCTAAAATCGGCGGCGGCAAAATGGAGAAGCCAAAGCCCTGCTGGATTTGCGCGATTTTTGCATTGATCTCAGCGTTAATTTCCGCCGCAGAATGTTTACGCTGATCGAACGGTTTCAGGCCAAAGAAGACCGTCCCGGTATTCGGCGTATTGGTGAATTGCAGCGCATTCAGCCCAGGAAACGCGACCGCATAATCCACGCCTTCGGTACTCATCCCGATTTCGCTCATTTTGCGGATCACCGCATCGGTGCGGGCCAGCGAAGAGCCTTCCGGCATTTTCACGCCGCCAATTAAATACAGTTTATCCTGGGTTGGTATAAACCCGCCCGGTACCGCTTTAAACATGACGCCCGCCGCACAGAGCAGCAGCACATAAACGACAAACACCGCGCCGCGTCGTCCGAGCGTTTTGCCAACCAGCCCCTGATAACCGTTCGAGCTACGCTGGAAAAAGCGGTTAAATGGACGGAACAGCCATCCGAACAGACGATCGATAATCCGGGTCGGGAAGTCTTTTGGTGCGCCGTGCGGTTTTAACAGCAGAGCCGCCAGCGCCGGCGAGAGAGTCAGCGAGTTGATGGCGGAAATCACCGTTGAAATCGCGATCGTCACCGCAAACTGTTTGTAGAACTGGCCGGTTACCCCAGAGAGAAATGCCATCGGGACAAACACCGCGCACAGCACCAGCGCAATCGCGATAATCGGTCCGGACACTTCACGCATCGCCTGATGCGCCGCCTGAAGCGGAGAAAGCCCCTCTTCGATATTTCGCTCAACGTTTTCCACTACCACGATGGCGTCATCCACGACGATACCGATAGCCAGTACCAGCCCGAACAAACTCAGGGTATTGAGCGAAAAGCCAAGCAGGTAGAGAATGCTGAACGTTCCCACGATCGATACCGGCACCGCGATCAGCGGAATAATCGACGCGCGCCAGGTCTGCAGAAACAGAATCACCACCAGTACAACCAGCGCCACCGCTTCCAGCAGGGTTTGCACGACCGCATGAATGGAGTCGCGTACGAACACCGTCGGGTCGTACGGCGCTGCCCACTTCATATCTTCCGGGAAACGCGTAGCCAGTTCGTCCATTTTCGCCCGCACGGCGTTAGACAAATCGATGGCGTTCGCGCCCGGGGACTGGAAGATACCAATCCCGACCGCGTCTTTATTGTTGAGCTGAGAACGCAGCGCATAGCTGCCAGAACCCATTTCAATCCGCGCCACATCGCGCAGGCGTACCAGCGAGCCGTCTTGTGCCGTTTTCAGAATAATATTGCCAAACTCTTCTTCTGTGTGCAGACGCCCCTGGGCATTAATGGAGATCAGGAAATCGCTCTCTTTCGGCAGCGGCTCAGCGCCAAGCTGCCCGGCGGAAACCTGTACGTTTTGCTCCTGCATCGCCGTCACCACATCGGAGGCCGTCAGCCCTCGCGCCGCCACCTTAGCGGGATCAAGCCAGATGCGCATCGCGTATTCGCCAGAGCCAAAAATCTGAATCTGACCCACGCCAGGCAGACGCGCCAGTTCGTCCTTCACTTTTAGCGTGGCGTAGTTACGCATATACAGTGAATCGTACTTACCGCCCGGTGAAAACAGATGCACTACCAGCGTCAGGGTCGGTGATTGTTTCTGGGTGGTAATGCCCAGACGCCGTACATCTTCCGGTAGACGCGCTTCGGCCTGTGAGACGCGGTTTTGCACCTGAACCTGCGCCTGATCCGGATCGGTACCCGGGCGGAACGTCACGGTGGTCACCAGCACGCCGTCAGAGCCTGCAACGGATTTCATGTACATCATGTTTTCAACGCCGTTGATGGCTTCTTCCAACGGCGTGGCCACGGTTTCAGCAATCACTTTCGGGTTGGCACCCGGATACTCCGCGCGCACCTGCACGCTTGGCGGTACGACGTCAGGATATTCGCTGACCGGCAACAGCGGGATAGCGATTAATCCTGTGATGAAAATCAGAATCGACAGCACTGCGGCAAAAATCGGCCTGTCGATAAAAAAGCGGGAAAAGTCCATGTGTCGGATTCTCGGGTAAGGGATCAGTTAAGCGTGGCGCTGGCGGTCATAGGAACGGTTTTTGCGTTAACCGGCATACCCGGCATAAACACTTTTTGTAACCCGTCGATAATGACTTTATCGCCCGGGTTCAGCCCCTGCTGCACGATACGTAAACCGGCGGCCAAACGTCCCTGAGTGATATCGCGGCGCTGCGCTTTACCTTCTTTATCAACGATATAAACGTATTTGCGATCCTGATCGGTCAGCACCGCTTTGTCGTCGATAAGCGTGGCGTTGAATTCTGCGCTGCCCGGCAGGCGTACGCGGGCAAACAGCCCCGGCGTGAACTGACGCTGCGCGTTATCCAGCAGCGCGCGCATACGGATGGTGCCGGTACTCGGCGTTAACTGATTATCAAGAAAATCCACTTTGCCCTGATGGGGATAGCCTTCTTCGTCAACCAGGCCAATTTCTACCGGGAGCGCGAGGTGATTGCTGGACGCGCCCTGCCCGCTGCGGGCGAGGTTTTGATAGTGCAAATACGTCGCTTCATCCACGTCAAAGTAGACGTAAACCGTCTTCAGGGAGACCAGCGTGGTGAGAACGCTGGCACTGTCACCCGCAGTGACCAGATTACCGCTGGTGATCAATGCCCGGCTGGCACGGCCCTCTATAGGCGCGGTCACTTTAGTGAAATCCAGGTTAAGTTGCGCGGCGTCAACTGCCGCCTGCGCGGCGCGAATGTCGGCCTGCGCCTGGGTAGCGGCCGAACGGCGTTGCTCCCACTCTTCACGCGACACGACGTTGGTATTGACGAGTTTATCGGTACGGTTAGCCTCACTTCGCGCCAGGCTGGCCTGCGTTTTGGCTCTCGCCAACGAGGCCTGCGCCTGCTCCAGCTCCGCGCGATAGGTTCTGTCATCGATAGTGAACAGCACCTCGCCCTTTTTCACTTCCTGGCCGTCGGTGTAATTCACTTTATCGATGTAGCCGGAGACGCGAGGTCGTAGCTGAACGCTTTCCACCGCTTCAATTCGGCCGTTAAAGCTATCCCACTGACTGATGGATTTCACTACCACGTTGGCGGCGCTCACCGCGGGCGCTTGTGGGACGGCGTTTTGTGCAACACCGTCATCGCATCCGACAAGCAGCACGGAGAGGAACATCGCTCCCAGTGCAGTCAGATGAACGTTAACCCAGGTTTTTTGCAGGCTCATTATTTTTATTCCGGTTATGGTAGCCGCCGAACAAGACGCAGCGGGAGACGCCGCGCCACTTCCTTTGTCCGAACTGGCTTGAGGCTATTTGTGTCGTTCATCGCCACAAAACTGTAACAGTTGCGAATACACTATCGCGGCGATTGTAGGAAGGCGCTAAATTAAGTGCAAGAATAATTGATACACTTTATGTGCTATTTGAGTCAGGGAAAAAAGGCGCGTTTTCGGCAAGGAATTAAATGCAACAATAAAACTTGCATTTAATGCACGTGCGCGTCATCTTTAAATGCAACAGACAAAGATGCTTTTTAAGACGCGGCGTGGGAGAGCACCATGAACACTGACGCATTTATTCACGATCTGCTCGTCTGGATCGATAACAACCTTGAAAACCGCCTGGACATTAACACCGTTTCCCGGCGTGCCGGCTACTCGAAATGGCACCTCCAGCGGATGTTCAAGGAACATACGGGTTATCCACTCGGCGAGTATATTCGTGCGCAAAAGCTGCAAAAATCAGTTGAACGCTTAACCCATAGCGATGAACCGATTCTGAACGTGGCGATCGCGTTGGGATTTGACTCCCAGCAGTCCTTCAACCGCAGCTTTAAGCGTCAGTATGGTCAGGCGCCCGGCGCATGGCGGCGCAGTACCCTCTCGTAACGCTGAGTAATGTGACTGCGCAAGGCGATCTGGCATGTCCATAAACATAAAAGAGCCCATCGATGAATGGGCTCTTTCTCTTAAGTCTCGTTGATTGTGTCCAACTTTTGGCGTCAGAATAAAACGCGTGTCAGCGCTGATGCGTATTTAGTTGAAGACCATCCCCCCATCAATCAGCAGCGACTGACCGGTCATATAGTCGGAATCGGGTCCTGCGAGGTAAGAGACGCAGGCGGCCACATCTTCCGGTTCGGACAATCTGCCAAGCGTGATGCGTTTGGCAAAGGTTTCGGTGCCGTAGCCGAGCGGTTTACCTGCTGCCTCGGACACCTGACGGTCGATTTCCGCCCACATCGGCGTTTTGACGATACCCGGGCAATACGCGTTAACGGTGATCCCCTGCGGGGCGAGATCGCGTGCAGCGGTCTGGGTTAATCCACGTACCGCGAACTTGCTGGAGCTGTACACCGCCAGTTCCGGATTGCCGGTATGGCCCGCCTGGGAACAGGCGTTGATGATCTTGCCGCCGTGTCCCTCTTTACGAAACGCGTCAATCGCAGCCTGAATACCCCAGATCACCCCTTTCACGTTGATATTGTAAACTTTATCGACAATTTCCGGCGTGATCGACTCAATGGGCGTGGAAGGCGCGATCCCGGCATTGTTGACAATCACGTTGAAACCGCCCAGCGCGGTGCGGGCTTTTTCAACCGCCGCGAACACCTGCTCGTGGTTGGACACATCCACCTTCACGGCGATGGCTTTCCCCCCCTTACGGGTGATCTCATCGACAACGGCTTTCGCCGTCTCTTCGTTGTAATCTGCAATGGCGACAGCAAAGCCATCTTTTACCAGGCGAAGCGCAATCGCTTTGCCAATCCCCTGGCCTGAGCCAGTGACGAGAGCAACTTTTTGCATTTTTCTGTCCTTATAGTGATTCACAAAATTTGGCTGAGATGGAGCTGACCCATCAGCAGCGGGTTATCGCTATAGTCGACGGGAATGGCGACCACGGCCGGACCATCGACATCCATTGCCGCACGCAGCGTAGGCTCCAGCGCATCCGCGCTCTCGACGGCAAAGCCTTTCGCGCCAAAGGCATCGGCATAGGCTTTGAAATCGACCGGCCCGAATTCCACGCCGGAAAGACGCTGGTATTTTTTCTCCTCCTGGATCGCCACCATGTTGTAGGCGTTATCCACCCAGATGATGTGCAACACGTTAGCCTTGAGACGCACGGCGGTTTCCAGTTCCATGCTGGACTGCAGAAAGCCGCCGTCACCGGAGACCGAGACTACCTTGCGGCCCGGATTGACCAGCCACGCGCCAATCGCCCACGGCAGCGCAACGCCCATGGTCTGCTGACCGTTTGAAATCATCACCTGACGTGCACGGAAGCTGTAGAGATAGCGGGCAATCCAGATGTGGAAGCTGCCCATATCAACGGTGAGCGTGACGTCGCTATTAACGATGTCCTGCATGGCGCGCACGATACGCAGCGGATGCAAGGCAAACTGGTTAAGCGAGGCCCCACGGCGGTCGAGCAGATCCCGCTGATGCTGACGATCGACAAGAATTTCTGACGCGCGGATGCTGAGCTCCAGCTTGTGTGTGATCCGACCGGCGAGCAGATTCAGCGTTTCGGCAATATCCCCCACCAGTTCGAGGTCAGGCACATAGTTACGTTCTTCATAGGCGGGCAGCACGTCAATGTGCACCAGCGTAGCGTTGCCGCTGTTCCACATCGACGGTTCGTATTCCACCGGGCTGTAACCAATGCAGATAATCAGGTCAGCCAGATGCAGCAGCCGGTCACCCGCCTGGTTGTTAAACAGGCCGACGCGTCCGGCAAAGCGAGTGAAATGCGCCTGGTTGACGGCCCCTGCGGCCTGATAGGTGCTGGTGACCGGTATACGGCTTTTTTCCAGCAGCTTGTGCAGCGCGTCACTGTTGGCAGGCTGGCTGGCCATCAGACCGAGAAGAATGACCGGATTTTTAGCGTTGTCGATAAGCGTCGCCACGTCGTTGATAGCCGATTCCGGCGCGGGTCCCATCAGTGCTGCGGTGCTGGCGGGCAAAATCGCCCCGGTGACAGGCTGGTCGACAATATCCTGCGGCAGGCTGACAAACGCGCCACCCGGTCTGCCCTGCTCAGCGGCACGGAAAGCGTTCGATACCACTTCCGCAATCGCGTCCGGTGAGTTGACCTCCACAGCATATTTTGTCACCGGGCTGAACATGGCGACCGTGTCCATGCTCTGATGCACAAGCTTCGCTTTATCTGCCCGCTTCACGGCGCCGCCCAGCGCGACCACCGGGTCACCCTCGCTGTTGGCGGTAGCAATACCGGTGATCAAATTCGAACAGCCCGGCCCCGAGGTGACGAGGGCAACCCCCGCTTTGCCGGTCAGCCGCCCTACCGCCGCCGCCATAAACGCCGCGTTTGCCTCGTGGCGCACGGGAATAATCTCGATAGAAGAGTCCAGAAGAGAGTCAAAAACCTTGTCGATTTTCGCGCCTGGGATACCGAAAACCTGCTTCACGCCCTGCGCTTCCAGCTGGCCGACGACCATATCCGCGCCATGTGCCCACTGACGTGCCTGTTTATCACTGTTCACGGTGGTTCTCCTGTTAGTTTTCGACGGAACGGATCGCTGCATCAAGATTGCTGGGGTGAAGGTTGGCCTGTAAAAACGCGCTGTCGGCAGGCAGGTCAATCATCAGCTTGTGAATTTCACCAAACGTTAGCACCCCGTTTTCCAGCTGATAGTCGAGCAAATGGCCGCCGCCGTGCCGGTCGTCGGTAATGAAATGTTCGTGATAGCCCGCTACGTTAATGCCTTGCATATGCTGAGGTGTACGGAACCCGACCAGCACCCCCTTGCGCTGGTTAAAGCGAAACACGGGCTGGTCGTCCAGCACGTCGGTCATCGCGCGGTATGGCGGCGTTTGACGAGGAACGGTCCGGGTGTGAGCGTGACGGAAATGACCGTCGATGCGTAACGCGCAGAACAGGTTATCGGAGGGGATTTGCTGGTCGATCGCGTCGTGTACCTGCTGACGGCTGACCGGACTGTCAAAGGTTTTGCGGTATTGCGGCTGGAACCAGGTCATCACCGCGAATGGCGTTTTTTGCTCCGGCTTCGCGGCACGGGCGCTGCCGTCCGCACGCAGCTGGTACACATGACTGCTGAACGCAATCATTTCGCCGTCCAGCTCGTTAAACGTCCCCAGACCAAAATCGCCATGCGCAAGCAGATCGGCGATGGTGGTCTCCCCTTCATACACGCCGCTTAGCAGCGCGCTCATTAGCGATGTTTGATAAATCACGCTGTCAGGATGCTGGGCAGAAAACCCACGCAGGGTCTCGCACAAACTGGCCTCACAGTCGCATGCAGATGAATGCACCATCATGCTCGTCCTCTTCAACTTTATTTATAAAGGTTAAATAAATGTTGACCCGATTCAGCGTAGAGTTCCAATATAGAATCCATGCTGGTTTGAGACGTTTTAGATATGGAACTTCGTTATCTGCGGTATTTTGTCGCGGTTGCACGCGAGCGGCACTTCACCAAAGCGGCTAAAGCGCTGGGTATTTCGCAGCCTCCTCTGAGTCAGCAGATAAAACGGCTTGAGGAAGAAGTGGGTACGCCGCTGTTCAGACGCCTGACGCGGGGCGTGGAATTGACCGAAGCAGGAGAAGCCTTCTATGAGGATGCCTGCCAGATCCTGGCGATGAGCGATGCCGCGCTGGAGAAAGCCCGGGGCATTGCGCGCGGGCTGAATGGTAGCCTGTCGATAGGGATCACCAGTTCAGACGCTTTCCATCCCAAAATCTTTGCGCTTATTCGCCAGTTTCAGGTACAGAATATGGCGGTGAGAGTACATCAGGTGGAGGCCAATATGTCGTCGCTGATGACGATGCTGACGGAGGGTGAACTGGACATCGCCTTTGTGCGACTGCCGTGCGAGAGCAGCAAGGCGTTTGATCTGAAAATTCTTGACCGCGAGCCGATGGTGGTGGCGTTGCACAGCAGCCACCCTCTTGCGCAAAGTGATGCTCTGAGATTAGAGCAGCTTCGGGACACACCGGTGATTCTGTTCCCGCAGGAGGTTGCGCCGGGGCTGTACGATCGCGTTTACGGCTGTTGCGAACGGGCGGGAATTGATATGCAGCACACGCAGCAATCCTCGCAGCTATCGTCTTCTCTGAGTATGGTGGCCGCCGGCGCTGGGTTCGCCCTGGTACCGCAGTCAATGGCGGCTATCTCTCCGCCGAGTGTCACTTATCATTCGTTGATCTCCCCGGCGCTCAGTACCGATATCGCGCTCTGCTGGCGGCGTTTTGAACGTTCGCGGACGGTGAAACGGTTTTTGAAAATTTTCAGTGAGGAGTGAAGTCAGAGCGATAATGCCCTGAGGCGCTGCGGGCTCTTTCGAGCCCAGGTGGCTTCATGCATAAGATACCCATAGGGGCTGGCGCTTCTGGCACAAAACGACAGTAAGCAAATAGCGGCACGTTAATGCACCAGGGCACATTTCCTATCGGCGACGCCCCTCACATCCTCACATGATCAATAAAAGCTCTCAGGCGCGGTGGCATATGCTTTCTGCTGGAAAAGTAGAGATAAAAGCCCGGGAACGTCGGCAGCCATTCATCTAATAGCGTCACCAGCTCACCCCGAGCGATATAAGGCGCGTAGGTCTCTTCCATACCAAAACTGATCCCGCCCCCGGCGCACACGGTACGGATCATGACCCCCATATCGTTGGTGGTCAGTTGGGGTTTAACGTCCACGTCAAATTCGCTGCCCTGCTCGGCAAACTCCCAGCGATACGGCGACACGCCGGGGGATTTTCGCCAGCCGATACAACGATGCTGAAGCAAATCCTGCGGATGCGTCGGTACCCCGTAGCGCGCAAGATAGGTCGGTGATGCGACGGCGATTTGCCGCTGCAGGGTGGACACTGGCACCGCGATCATATCTTTCGCGATGACCTCTCCCAGCTGCACGCCCGCATCAAACCCCTGCTCCACAATGTCAAATGCCTCGTCGGTGATGGTAATGTCCAGCTCAACATGCGGGTACGCCGTGATAAAGGACGCCAGCATTCTGCCGTCAATAATGCGTTCGGCAATGGATGAAATCGCCAGACGCAGCTGACCGCGCGGCTCCGCCAGTTGATCGGCAATATCGGTGACCGCACTGTTAAGTTGTTCCATCGCAGGGGCTATCTCGGCATACAGTCGTTTCCCCGCCTCGGTGAGGTTGATACTGCGCGTGGTGCGATGCATCAGGGTGGTGTTCAGACGGTCTTCCAGCCGCCGCAACGTCTGGCTGATCGCCGGACGCGTCACGCCCAGCCGCTCCGCCGCAAGGCGAAAATTACGTGTCTGCGCCACCATAACGAACACTTCAAGCGCATTTTTATCTATTGTCATTGGTTAGCCACTGTTACCAGTCCGGTAAGAAATGAGCGGATTATCTTTATAGTACGTCGAGCGTAAGATCACCAGTGCAAACCGAACAGGAGAAGACCCATGACAAACAAAGTGATCTTAATTACCGGCGCATCCAGCGGCATTGGTGCAGGCATTGCGCGCGAACTGGCGAAAACTGATGCAGTTTTGCTGTTGGGGGCACGACGCGAAGATCGCCTCGCCGCGCTGGCGGACGAGCTACGTTTTAACGGTGCTGAGGTGGCAGTTAAACAACTGGACGTGACCGATCGTCGATCCGTGGAGGCGTTTGCCGCCTTCGCACTGGAAAAATGGAATCGCATTGATGCGATCGTGAATAACGCAGGCATTATGCCACTGTCGCCGATGGCCTCGCTGAAGGTGGACGAGTGGGAGCAGATGGTGGATGTGAATATCAAGGGCGTGCTGTATGGCATCGCCGCGGTCCTGCCGTCGATGCTGGCGCGGAAATCGGGGCATGTCATTAATATCGCCTCGATTGGTGCGCTGGCGGTATCACCCACCGCGGCGGTCTACTGCGCAACCAAATTTGCGGTGCGGGCGATTTCCGAAGGTCTGCGTCAGGAGAACAGCCAGCTGCGCGTGACCTGTATTCATCCCGGCGTGGTGGAAAGTGAACTGGCAGGCACGATAACGGACCCCACTGCCGCTAGAGCGATGAAAAGCTACCGGGCGATTGCCCTGCAACCCGACGCGATTGGCCGGGCGGTTCGTTACGCTATTGAGCAGCCCGATGATGTCGATGTGAATGAGATTGTGGTTAGACCGACGCGTACCACGGCGTAAATCAAGAAAACGGTCTGCCCGACAGGCCGTTTATTGATTCATACCGACGAACGAGACAGCCAGGGGCTCTCTACCAGCACCCTCTCCTTGCTGTTATCGCCGTTAATGATGTGTAAGGTACTCAGACGACCAATTTCATAATGCGGCAATTGAACCGTAGAAAGAGGCGGTAAAAACAGATTACCAATCCCCACGAGATTGTCGTACCCAAGCACTGCAATATCCTGAGGAATACGTATACCGTTAGCTAACAGTGTCTGATACACCATAAAGGCAATACGGTCATTACCGCAAATCACCGAGTCAAACTGCGGTATTCCCTGATGGATATGCGCCAACAGAATGTCAGGAATGTCCCGGTAATGTTCATCGCCGAGCTGCATATGGCTATGTTCAAGCGTATCGGGATCGATGCCGGCCTCGCGGCATGCCCGCTCAAGCCCTTTGCGTCGGCGGGACGTCGCCAGGTGGTTAACCGGTAGATGCAGGCAGATAGGCCGACGGTAACCTGCCGCCAGTAAGGCCTGTACCGCCTGATACTGCCCCTGCTCGTCATTAGGGATATAACAGGCTACGGGCTCGCCTTTATTCTCACAATTTGCCAGCACACAAGGGTGTGTCAACAACTTTGGCGGAACATGTACTTCTCGCAGGCCCATGGTGGTAAAGATAATTCCGCCGGGCCGGTGAGCAAGGAGCAAATCAACAATGTCGTCCGGATTATCATCAGAAAACATGTTCACCACGAAGCTATTCCAGCCGTGGGCCCGGGCGGTTTCCTCTATAGACAGCGTGATTTCAACGGAAAACGGCGTGGTGACCGTATCCAGCGCCAGTACACCAATCGTTTTATTTTTAGTGCCGACACTGCGAATCTGTTTTGCAGATAAATCAGGGACATAGTTAAGATGCAGAATCGCTTCCTGTACGCGTGCAAGCGTATCTGCCTTTACACGTTCAGGGCTGTTCAGCGCCCGCGAAACTGTCATTAACGATACATTGGCCATTCTGGCCACATCTTTTAAAGACGCCATAACCTTCCGTTCAGCAAAAATATGACACGATCCTTGTTGCGTAGTGGTTCCCTGCAATCAAGATTATCCCGGAATACCAAGCCCTTATTGTATGTATTGCGCGGCTGATTGAGTGAGTTTGAAACCAAAATATGATGTAGATCTCAATCTACCAATGTTAACGTTAACTTTTGTGATTAACATCGTGTATTACTCCAAAAACGAATGAGAGCGGACAATGTTAACGTTACCATAACTGCATATATCCTTCCATGAGATTACTCAGATGAAAATAAGGCCTTCAGGTAGCTACTTTCTGCTCAGCGCATTGCTGTTCTTTTTCTTTGTCACCTGGTCTTCGTCCAGTTCACTGCTTTCAATCTGGTTACATCAGGAATTAGGGTTAAAAGCATCAGAGACGGGCATTATTTTTTCCGTTTTATCGGTCTCTGCCCTTTTCGCTCAGGTGTTCTACGGTTTTATTCAGGATCGGCTCGGTCTGCGTAAAAACCTGCTGTGGTTTATCACCGCCCTGCTGATCCTTTCTGGTCCAGCTTATCTATTTTTTAGTTATTTGCTCAGCCTGAATATTCTGCTGGGGAGTATTTTTGGTGGCCTGTTTATAGGGCTAACCTTTAACGGCGGTATAGGGGTGCTGGAATCTTATACCGAACGCGTAGCGCGTCAAAGTACCTTTGAATTTGGCCGGGCGCGCATGTGGGGCTCATTAGGTTGGGCTGTTGCCACGTTCTTTGCTGGCCTGTTATTTAATATCAATCCTGATCTTAATTTTCTGGTGGCGTCATGCTCTGGACTGGTCTTTTTCTGCCTGCTGCTTCGCTTAAAAGTCGCGGCACCGGCAGGTATGGAGAAACTGGAGATTGGGGCTAAAAAGGTCTCCCTCGAAGATGCCTTGAGGCTGCTCACCTTACCGCATTTCTGGGCACTGATCTTCTTTGTGATTGGCACCTGTATTTACGGCGTTTACGACCAACAATTCCCGGTTTATTTCTCTTCGCAGTTTCCTACCTTGCGTGAAGGAAACGCGATGTTTGGCTATCTCAATTCTTTCCAGGTTTTCCTTGAGGCCGCTGGCATGTTCTGTGCGCCGTGGCTGGTAAACCGGATGGGCGCTAAAAATGGTCTTATTTTCGCGGGTATGGTGATGGCGCTGCGCATGATTGCCTCAGGCCTGGTTGAGGGCCCCCTGCTCATTTCAATCACTAAACTGCTGCATGCCCTCGAATTACCGGTGCTGCTGGTGGCAATTTTTAAATATAACAGCCTCAACTTCGATAAACGTTTGTCTTCCACAATTTATCTGGTGGGCTTTGCCTGCACGAGTTCAGTGATCGGCACCGTATTATCGCCACTGGCAGGCTTCAGCTATGAAAAATTTGGCTTTGCTCAGTCTTATCTGATTATGGGGATTATGGTGTTCTTCACCACGTTTATTTCCATTTTCCTTTTACGTTCGAATAAACCCACCACTGAAAAATCTTTTTTACAGTCTGGTGCTGTGTAATTAAACGGGAGAAAATTTAATGACAAACTTATTAAAACAGGCTGAAGAAAGACTTGAAAAAATGCAGGCCGAAATAAACCCTCGCTGGTATCCACGCTATCATCTTGCCGCACGTGCGGGCTGGATGAACGATCCAAATGGGCTGGTGTGGTTTGACGGCTGGTATCATGCCTTTTATCAACATCATCCCTATTCGACAAAATGGGGGCCGATGCACTGGGGGCATGCGCGTAGCCAGGATTTAGTCCATTGGGAACATCTCCCCGTCGCCCTGGCCCCGGAAGGTCCCGAAGATAAAGAGGGATGTTTTTCCGGCTCTGCGGTTGTGGACGGCGATACGCTGGCACTCATTTATACCGGACATAAATTCCACGGTTCGGCCGACACCGATGACAATCTTTATCAGGTGCAATGCCTGGCCACTAGCCGTGATGGTATTCACTTTGAGCGCCAGGGGATGGTGATTGATACGCCGCCCGGCTTGCATCATTTCCGCGATCCGAAAGTCTGGCGCGAAGGCAATGCGTGGTACATGGTGGTTGGCGCGCGCGTTGACAATACTGGTCAGGTACGCCTGTACCGTTCGAGCGACCTTCGCAACTGGCATGACGAGGGCATTCTTGCCGAAGCTGAACCAGGAATGGGCTACATGTGGGAGTGCCCTGATTTCTTTACCCTGGATGGAAAGCGCGTGCTGATGTTCTCTCCACAGGGTATGGCTGCAGAAGGTTATGAAAAACGTAATCTTTTCCAGAGCGGATATTTGCTCGGAGAATGGCAGCCCGGTGAGGCGTTTGTTCATAACGGCCAGTTTATTGAGATGGATAGCGGTCATGATTTTTATGCCCCACAAAGCTTCCTGAGCCCGGATGGTCGCCGCATCGTTATGGGCTGGTTAGCTATGTGGGAATCACCGATGCCAGAGCAGCAGGATGGTTGGGCAGGCATGCTCTCACTGCCACGTGAATTGAGTTTGGATGACAGCAATCGCCTGCTGATGAAGCCCGCAGCAGAGGTCACAGCCCTGCGAGGCAGCTATTTCCCCGTACCGGCTCACTGCCTGACCAATCAGCGGTTACTTGTCGCAGCGGATGCCGACGCGGTGGAGTTATGTCTGGAATGGGATCGTATCGCTTCACCGGCAGAACAATTTGGCATTGTGATGGGAAATGGGTTGCGTATTTACGTCGATAACCAGTCTCAGCGCCTGGTGTTAGAACGCTCAGGTCCTGATTGCGCGTTAACAGGAACGCGCAGCATTGCCCTTGCAGAGGGCGATTCACTTTCATTGCGTATTTTCATCGACCGTTCATCCGTCGAAGTATTTGTCAATGACGGTGAAGCTTGCTTAAGCAGTCGGATTTATCCGCAGCCAGGACAGCGCGATATTATGTTATTTGCAAATAGTGGAACGGCGGCGTTAAAGGAAGCCGGATACTGGTCTCTGGATAGATAAATCAGGCCACTATCATCTTAATTTTAAAGTGTGCGTTTTTATTACTGCCAGTCTCTGGCTGGCATTATATTGTCTAAAATCACGAGATAGAAAAAATGGATGAGAGATTAACGCATCATCATTATATACCTCTAAATAGAATAAAATTACCCGGCAGGAATAAAACAGTGGCTCTGCTTTTGTCATGTGTTATTTGCCCTGCCTTCGCGGAAAAAGGAACAGCATTATCGGAGAATTATACAGGAAATTATCAAAGCTATTTTCATGACGAGGACGATGCTCAGCAACCTCGACCTTCATCCATTAAACGTGGTAGCCCGCGCTCAGCCGTACGCGTGCCTTCGTCTTCTGCTGCCAACAGCCCGGTAAGCAGTCAAACGTCTCCGTCCTCTTCTGCTGCGATCGGACAGGCTTCGACTGCGCAAGAGCATAGCGTTGTAGCTGATGATCCCGATGACGTAAGCCTTTTACGCCTGAGGCAGGAAGCCCCGCCGGTGCACTGGGACAGTATCGGTCGCAACATGGAAGCCGGTGGCCTGCATGGAAACATCGGCAGTCAGATTGAAATTGATGATGTCCGCTGGAAAAACAAAAATAATAATAGTGGAAAATTCAAACTGGCCACGATTCAGGCTTTTTTAAGACATGATGAACTGCCTAACTGGTACTTTGGTTTCTGGAATGCCCGCGAGGACAGCTATAAAGGGCAATTCAGTAACCAGGACTATAAAGGCACCAATACAATCAATGAACTCTTTGTCGGGCATATTTTTGAAACATGGCGCGGGAATATCGGTACAGAAGTCATGGTCGGTTCTGAGACGGCGACAAAACGCTGGAAGAGTCGCTTTAAAATCTGGCAGGACTTACGGTTGTCGAGTAAATGGAGTATTGCCGGTTATACCTATGGCGAATACCAACCCCAGGGTAATCAACCCGGAAATGGCGATCTGGAACAGGTTATTTTTGAAACGGAACCGGCAATTCAGTATCGCGTTAACCCCGATCTAGGTCTGTATTTGCGTCCTTATTATTATTACAACAGACAGGTGCGGGAAAGCTGGGGCGATATTGTTGAGCAGGAATGGAAAGTGACCGCCGGACTCTGGCGAAACTGGTTCCCATTATTAACGTCAATGTATATCGGTATCGGACAGGACAAAATTGAGAATGCCAGTAACGCCAATGAAGTCTTTTACGACGGACGTTATAAGTTTATTGGCGGCACTCTGAGCTATCCCGTTTTTGGCGAAGTCCGTCTTTATGGCGAATTTAAAGCGTCCTTTACGAAAGAATCAGGACTCTGGACCGTTACCGGCCATTCGTGGAACCCGTTCACCGTCGTTGGCGTGACGTATAACTTCTGATACCCAAGGGATAGCATGAAAAAAATAACTTCAGCGGTTCTTATCGCTCTGCTGGTGCTGGCTACAGGTAATGTACTCGCGTCATCACCTTTGTCGAAAGAAACACAGCAAAATAAAAGTATTACCCAGGTTGACGCCTTTTTCCCACGGGTGGAGGGTTCTTTTGTGGGCGATCCCATGCCAGTTTACGCAGATGGCCTTTTTAATATTTTTTACCTGAATGACGTGCGGGGTGGCAGTGATTTAGGCGTACATGCGATTCATCTGCTCTCCAGCGCAAACTTGTATCACTATCAGAACCAGTCGGAAGTCATTCCTTACGTTAATGATGTGAACGATCCTGAGCTGCTTTTGGGTACGGGCTCCATTATTAAAGTGGGTGATACCTGGCATGCCTGGTACACCGCCCATAATGAAAATGTCTTTCCGGTTGAGTCGGTCATGCATGCCACCAGCAAAGATCGGGTGCACTGGGTTAAACATCCTCAGGACACGCTTCTGCCCGGAGACAACTATCGCGGCAACGATTTTCGCGATCCTCATGTCGTCTGGGTTGAAGAGAAGAAAGAATACTGGATGTTAATTACTACCCGCAGCAACGGCCGGGGGATCATCGCGCGCTACAGCTCAACGGACTTAAAGAACTGGCACGATCGGGGCGTCTTTTTTGATAATGACACCATCACCAGTAATGCAAATCTTGAATGTCCGACGCTTGTTTTCTTCAATGGACGCTGGTATCTGAGCTTCAGCGATCAATGGCCGCTGCGCCTGACGCAATACCGCGTTGCAGATAACCCAGAAGGGCCGTGGCGAAAGCTGGATAATTATGTTGTGGATGGTTCTGGCTTTTATGCCGGTAAACTGACCATTAAAGATGACCGCTTATTTGTCTTCGGCTGGATCCCGACTAAAGCAGGCAACAGCGACAACGCAAGCATAGACTGGGCCGGAAATCTGGTGGGTCATGAACTCGCCGCAGATGCTAACGGGGAACTCAGCAGCCTTATCCCGCAGGAGCTTCAGGCTGTCATTCATGATAACCCTGGCCCGGTTCACACCTTAACGCCAGTTAAGACGATGCAAACAGCAACGCAATTTGCGCCTCTGCAGTCGGCCCTCTACCCTCCGCTGCCGTCAAAGGGAGAGCTGGTCGCCACGGTGAATATACCCTCTTCCGGTATGGTCATGAGTTTTGGTCTTAATGACGATAACGTAAGTAAGGCAACGCTTAACGTTGTATTTAATAAAAGCAAAGGGAAAGTCTATTTCTTTAATTCCCCTCTGGAGACCATTAATCAGCACAATGCTGAGTCATGGATTGATGTCCCCTTAGGTGAACAAGTCGAATTACGTGTGCTGATACAGGATTCTATTGCCGTCTTTTACATTAATAACAAAGCGGCATTCAGTACCCGCATGTATTCCATGCCGGAAAAGCCATGGAGTATCAGCCTGCCTCAACACGATAGTTTTCACGCTACGTTGAAAATAAAAGAAATGATCTGACGGGATATTATGATGAACAAACAACACGCCCTGGCGCTTATTTTTACGCTGATGCTTCCGACATTTTCAAATGCAAGCATGAGTCTCATGAAAGATTTATCCGGAAAGGTCGTTGCCGTTGATCCATGGTCGTATCTGGATGAGGAGGTTATGTGGACGTCAACCCGCTCCTCTAATCCAGCAGGCGGTCGCGTTCACGGTCAGCTTAAAATGAAATATGCCATTGAGGATAATAACTGGCGAAATAGCCATTTCCACAACGGCTCTGATTCTCTGACTTTCGTGCAGGGTGTTATGCGCCACGACAGTTTACCCGGATGGTATCTGGCATTTTCTGAAGGCAGAACCACAAATTATAACGGTACTTGGGATAACCAGACTTACCTCAACCAGAATCAATGGACGCAACTTATTGTTGGTCACGAATACGTCTATAAACGTCTGCGCTACGGCTGGGACGTTATGGGCGGAAGTGCGTCAGTGGATGATCGCTGGCAGGCGCGCGTGAAATTCTTCTCCGATTTGCGTTTAACGGACAGTTTTTCCTTTTTCAATTATCTGTATCAGCAGATCGATCATCGCCGCAGCGGAGGGGCTCAAAACGACCGTGACGTCCGTTCTTTTAAAATCGAACCTGGCGTCCAATATATTATCAACAACACCACCGGCGTCTGGCTTCGCCAGCAATTTGCCTCCGCCATTTTAGACAGGGAGCAATGGGGAGATATTGATGATAAAAGCTGGATGACCTCTATCGGGGTCTGGCGTAACTGGGGGAAATTATCAACCACACTCAGCGGCGGATATGGTCATTATACGAAGAAAAATGCCCAGAAAGAGGATGGCGAAGTCTTCCAGAATACGCGCAGTCGCTTCCTCAAAGTGTCAGCAAATTACCCCCTGACCTCTCGTTTTACGCTATCCGGAGAAGTAACAGGTTCTCTGAATAACCAAAGCGGAAGCTGGGTCACGAATGGCGATGCGATCACCACCAACTATAAGTTGATGCTGGATTATAACTTTTAAAAATACGCGGTTGATTATTAGCGTCGGGAGGGAAGCGGATATCGTTTGACCGCGAGTGCCGCCTCCGCCGCTGGTGACTTCAGAGTATGAATTTCTGATTATTATGTGAGGCAATTTTATGAACATTTGGACGCTTGGCGATGCAGTGGTCGATCTCTTACCGTTATCCGATATGCAATATCAGGCCTGCGCGGGGGGCGCGCCCTTTAACGTTGCGGTGGGAACGGCGCGTTTGAATTGTCAGAGTGGTTTTATTGGGCGAGTGGGCGACGATGACTTTGGTCATTTTTTAAAGGAAACATTGCGCACGGAAGGTGTCATCGTTCAGAGTCTTCAAGAGGATAAGCAGCACAGAACCAGCACGGTACTGGTGTCGCTCAGCAATTGCGGGGAACGTGGGTTTACGTTTTTGACTAACCCTTCTGCCGATCAGTTTTTAACAGCAGATACCCTTCCCGACTTTCGGGACGATATTCTCCACTTTTGCTCCCTGGCCCTGGTCGGTGAATCCTGTCGTAATACCTTAGCGACAGCCATTGCGACCATCAAACAGCGTGGTGGATTACTGAGTTTTGACGTGAATTTGCGTGAGCAGATGTGGAGCGATAAACAGAAGATGCGCGATTATGTGCACCATTTCGCGCAGCAGGCCGACATTCTCAAGTTATCAGAAGAAGAGTGGTACTGGATGGCAGAAACGCATGATTTTAACAAAGCGCTGGAGTTTCTTAAGACGTTGCCAGGTCGCCTGAAGGTGGTGACCTATGGTGCGCAGGGATCCATGGTTACCTGGGAAGATAAGGTTATCCATTTCAATGGCTATACGGTTAACAGTGTCGATACCACCGGTGCTGGAGATGCTTTTCTGGCGGGCTTACTTGCTTATATTGCCCACGACGGTCTCCCGCAGACCCTTGAACATGTAAGAAATGCCCTCACTCAGGCCAGCGCCTGCGGAGCACTGGCAACAACGCTTAAAGGTGCACTGACTGCCTTGCCGGATCGCCATACGCTCGATGCATTTATTCGCCAGAATGCATTGCTGGAATACGAAACAAGACCTTTGCAGCTCTGATTCCGGTCAGCATGAGCAACCCGAATTTGCCAGAAACGTTAACTTACCGCTAAAAAACCGCCTTATGGCGGTTTTGCTCATCTTTGGAAACGCTACACGACCTCTGACTTGCCAGTAGGTTCGCGTTTTCGACTTACCCGCAGCGCATCAACGACCAGTGAGAATGCCGGAGAGGGTTGTTTTCTGCTGGGATAATATAAGTAGTAGCCAGGAAAGGGTTTGCACCATTGCTCAAGGACGCGAACCAGCCTACCGTCTTCAATATGAGTTTTAAATTCTTCTTCTGGCAAAAAAGCAATCCCGAGTCCCGCAAGCGCAGCATCGACAATATGTTCAGAGGTATTAAAAATGAGCTGTCCGCTGACGCGCACGTTAAGATCTCCCCCATCCTGATCAAAATCCCAGACATACAGCCCGCCTGAGCGGATCATTCGTTGATTTATACATTTATGTTGCGTCAGCTCATGGGGTGTATCAGGGACTGGATACCTCGAAAAATAATCCGGAGATGCGACTGCGGCCATACGCAATTTAGGACCAATGGGGACCGCTATCATGTCTTTATCAATGGTGTCACCCAGTCGAACGCCTGCATCAAAACGGTCTGCCACAATGTCGCGAAAACCGTGGTTGGCATCGAACTCAATATTAATATCCGGATATTCATGTAGCAGAGGTGTCAGTTTTGGCAGCAGCGTGCTGTGCAAAACATTTGGTCCACAGGTGATGCGCACTGTTCCTGCCGGTTTATCACGCAGTTCGGTCAAAATATCCAGCTCGGCTGCAATTTCATCAATACGACTCCCTATCGCCAACAGCAGTCGCTCTCCCGCAGATGTCGGCGATACGCTGCGGGTGGTTCGCGTCAGAAGGCGAATTTGCATACGCTCTTCAAGTGCGGAAATCGCCTGGCTAATAGCGGATTGAGTGACACCCAACTGTGCAGCGGCGCGGGTAAAACTGCGTTCACGGGCGACGGTGACAAAATAAAGAAGGTCGTTCAGGTTGCGTTTCATCAAGTACAGCCCTCATTAATTAGCATCACTTATAAAGCTATTAAGTATTCATTAGCTAGTAATGATGCCCCCTGCGTGTAAAATTTCCAACAATAGATGAGTAAGTAATGGTTAATTAATGCCATTACCCTTTTTCATCGTCATTCACCTTTTATCTTCTGACGTTATTCCTGTGAATAGCGTCCGGCCCCGGCTTACCTGAAAACTGCCGGGGGATTCGGAGTCAGCAATTTATGTCCACATCGTTGAGAGACTCATCTCTTCACAAAGACCGCGCGTACTGGAGCGGCGTATTCGCAATGACATTATGCGTCTTTGCGCTAATCGCTTCGGAATTTATGCCTGTCAGCCTGCTGACGCCTATATCAAGAGAGTTAGGCGTCAGTGAAGGATGGGTTGGCCAGGGGATCGCCATTTCCGGCGTGTTTGCGGTGATGACGAGTCTCTCTATATCGACACTGGCCGGGGGAATCAATCGCAAGATATTGCTGTTGAGCATGACGGCATTGATGGCGATTTCCGGCGCTATCGTCGCGTTAGCGCCCAATTATCTGATTTACATGGTAGGTCGTGCCCTGATCGGTATTGTGATTGGTGGATTCTGGTCGCTGTCTGCCGCCACGGCTATTCGACTGGTTCCTCAGCATCAGGTTCCTCGCGCACTGGCTATTTTTAACGGGGGCAACGCGCTGGCAACGGTTATAGCCGCACCGCTGGGGAGTTATCTGGGGTCCGTCATCGGCTGGCGGGGTGCATTTTTTTGTATCGTTCCGGTCGCGGTAATTGCTTTTGTCTGGCAGTGGTTCAGCTTGCCAACAATGCCAGCGGATAAAGAAGAAAAACGTACCGGCACTGTTTTTCGCCTTTTTGCTAACCCTGTTGTGGCCGTTGGCCTTGCCGCCTGCGGATTGTTCTTTATGGGGCAGTTTTCTTTGTTCACGTACCTGCGTCCATTCCTTGAGACAGTTACACAGGTGGATATCGCAACGTTGTCGTTCACCTTACTAACCATCGGTATCGCGGGCTTTATGGGTACCCTGGTAATTGGCATATTTTTGAAATACGACTTTTATTCCACGCTTATTGCTATCCCTTTCCTGATGGCGGTCATCGCCGTCGCCCTGATCGCTTTTGGTCACAGCATTTGGATTGTTGCACCCTTGCTTGGCTTATGGGGATTAATCGCCACTGCTGCGCCTACCGGTTGGTGGACATGGATCGCCAGAACCTTGCCGGAAGATGCGGAGGCTGGCGGTGGTCTGATGGTTGCCGTAGTGCAGTTGTCCATCGCACTGGGCTCCACAATCGGCGGATTTGCATTTGACCACAGCGGCTATCAAAGCACTTTTACCCTGAGCGGCCTCTTATTAGTGATAGCGGCTGTCTTAGCATTATTGACGTCACGTAAAGATTTCCACCACACCCGATGAGGTAATTCCCTGATGAGAATATTTACCATGCTGTTAGGACTGTTAATCAGTTCATTTGCTGCCACAGGAGCCGATATGTCTAACGGCGCTGATAATTTTTACAAAAGCGATAAGGTCACTCAGAAAAAGGTGACTTTTAAGAACCAATATCAGATGACTGTAGTCGGCAATCTGTTTATGCCTGAAGGAATGGATCAGAACGCTAAAACACCGGCAATTGTCATTGGCCACCCAATGGGAGCTGTAAAAGAGCAAAGCTCAAACCTGTATGCACAAAAACTGGCGGAACAAGGGTTTGTAACGCTGGCGATTGACCTTTCCTTCTGGGGAGAAAGTGAAGGAAAGCCCGGACATCTGATTTCACCGGAGATTTATTCAGATGATTTCAGTGCCGCAGTCGATTATTTGAGTACTCAGCCTTATGTTGATCCGGAAAACATTGGCGTGCTGGGTATTTGTGGGAGCGGGAGTTTTGTTATCAGTGCTGCCAAAATTGACCCGAGAATGAAGGCCATTGCCACAGTCAGCATGTATGACATGGGGTCGGCTTTCCGGAACGGACTTCATCACTCAGTTACGCCTGAACAACGCAAAGCGTTTATTAAATCTGCAACAGAACAACGACTTGTTGAGTTCAAAGGTGGCGAAATTGCCTATATCCCAGGTACGGTTAACAAGCTTGATGACGCAACGCCAGCGATACAGCGGGAGTTCTTCGATTTCTACCGTACTCCCCGTGGAGGTTATACCCCACAGGGTGAGAAAGAGGAGCTGACTACAAAGCCGATGTTGAGCAGTATTGGAAAGTTTATGAACTTCTATCCGTTCAACGATATCGACACCATTTCACCACGTCCGATGTTGTTCATCACAGGCGATCAGGCGCATTCGAAAGAATTTAGCGAAGATGCTTACAAACGTGCCGGACAGCCGAAAGAGTTGTACATCGTGCCAGGCGCAGGCCATGTCGATCTGTATGACCGTACCGATCTCATTCCGTTTGCTAAGCTGACATCATTCTTTAAAGCTAACCTCAAATAATGGTCTGAAGTCGCATCCTGTAGGGTGCGACTCATTTTCGCGAGGGTCATCAATGAAATATCTGTATGCCTTAATCTATTTCCTGCTTATGGCAAGTACCGTTGCGGGCCATGCCGATACCTCGCCCCTGCCTTTAAAGGTAAGCACAATGACAGTGAAAATGAACATTAACGGCCAGCAATTTTATGTCAGACTTAATGACAACCCTGCGGCTAAAGCATTTGTTGAAGCTTTACCTTTGCAACTTTCAATGGATGAGCTGAATGGTAATGAAAAGTTCGCTGACCTTCCGCATGCGTTGCCTTCCAGCCCGGTGCGCCCGGGTACCATTCAGGCGGGCGATCTCATGCTGTACGGTAAAAAAACGTTGGTTTTGTTCTATACATCCTTTGAATCCTCATATCGCTATACACCGATTGGGAAAGTTATTAACCCAGAGAGCCTCTCCGCTGTAATGGATAAAAAGAAATTATGGGTTGAGTTTGATAACAATTAAATCAGCGATCTTTAGTTTATAGGCTCATTCAGATATTGAGCCTGATGGCTGCAATGAATAATGACGGCTCTTATCAGTGCCGTGTACATTCATTACACCCAGAACAGTGAAATAGCCTATCTATACTGGAACTATCGAACCTGACACCGACTTCAACATCAACGCACCAGCCTAACTTGATGATTTAAATAATTAAACCCAATAATGCTTGCGCTACGTGAATTCTGCGATTTCTCCTGTACATAGATAAGCCAGAATTCACGCAGCCAAACCATAAATAGAGGGATAATTTGCTGATGGGCCTGCTTTCTTGTACCCTTCCTTTGCACTTCAATCACCACAATCAGCAACAACTGGATTCATATGGCCGATCATCTTTCTAAAGACCCGTTGCATGGCATCACGCTTGAAATGCAAATCAACGCACTCGTTGCACATTACGGCTGGGATAAGCTCGGCAAACTGGTCAACATTAATTGTTTTAAAAGTGACCCTAGCGTCAAATCCAGTTTGAAGTTTCTGCGCCGCACGCCCTGGGCGCGCGCTGAAGTTGAAGCGCTGTATCTCGATTCCCGGGAAGATTTTTCATCTACTGACGATGACAATCACAACGATGACCCCTGGGCCAATAGTCGAATGAAAAAGAGCTAAGCCGAAAATGCCGAAAAACGTGAAACGTGCCGGCGCGCTCATCGCCGTTGCGCTGTTGCTTGCCAGCTGTTCGTCCAAACCGCCCGTCTCTTTAGTGACGCCTCTTCCGCCGGTGGCAAAACATCCGCTGACGGTGAAGTCATCCAAAGATTCAGGACCTATGCGCGGCGTTTGGCTTGCAACCGTTTCTCGTCTCGACTGGCCGCCCGTGTCATCCGTCAATATCAGCAATCCGACCACCCGCAACCTTGTGCAAAAAAAAGCGCTGACCGATAAGCTCGATAAATTGCAGAGCCTGGGAATTAACACTGTGTTTTTCCAGATTAAACCGGACGGGTCTGCGTTGTGGCCATCGCAAATATTGCCGTGGTCAGACACATTGACCGGAAAAATGGGGCAAGACCCCGGCTACGATCCGCTGCAATTTATGTTGGACGAAGCGCACAAGCGCGGCATGAAAGTTCACGCCTGGTTTAATCCTTATCGCGTAACGGTTAATACCAAACCCGGAACGGTTGCAGAACTGAATCGCTCTATTTCACTCAATCCAGCCAGCGTGTATGTCCTTCATCGCGACTGGATTCGTACGGCAAGCGATCGTTTCGTTCTCGACCCTGGCATTCCAGAAGCCAGAGACTGGATCACCAGTATTGTGGCCGAAGTCGTCTCGCGTTATCCCGTAGACGGCGTGCAGTTTGATGACTATTTCTACGCTGAGACCCCGGGCTCAACGCTTAACGACAGCCTCACCTACCAGAAATATGGCAGCGGATTCAGTACAAAAGCGGACTGGCGACGGAACAACACCCAACAGCTTATCGAACAGGTTTCGCGCACAATTAAGCAGTTAAACCCTAACGTTGAATTTGGTGTTAGCCCTGCTGGCGTCTGGCGGAATCGTTCACATGATCCGTTAGGATCGGAGACGTCCGGAGCGGCGGCCTACGATGAAGCCTTTGCTGATACCCGTCTCTGGGTACAAAAAGGATTGCTGGATTATATCGCCCCTCAGATTTACTGGCCCTTTTCTCGCAAAGCGGCCCGCTACGATGTGTTGGCAAAATGGTGGGCTGACGTTGTAAAACCGACCAACACGCGCCTGTATATTGGTGTCGCACTTTATAAAGTGGGTGAATCGTCAAAGAATGAGCCAGACTGGACCGTCAATGGCGGCGTGCCTGAGCTGAAAAAACAGCTCGATTTGAATGAATCAGTACCGCACATTGATGGAACGATTTTGTTCAGAGAGGATTATCTGAACCAGCCCCAGGCGCAGGACGCGGTGAATTACCTGAGAACGCGCTGGGGCTCGTGAAGAATAAAACGGCTATTCCGGTTTTGGTCCGAACATATCCAGAAGCTGTTTCTGATCGGGCATGCCAACCACCTGCTGAAGCTCGTTTTTATCATTCATATAATATATAGCTGGCGTCGCACTGGCGCCCAAATCATCCATCAACGTCTGATGTTGCTGAAGCTGATTAAACGTCTCTCTCGACGTGCCGCCCTCATATTTCGGCAGTGTTTTGCCCCCCGATAATTCGTATTCTTTCCAGGCGGCAACGGGGTCGGCAGCATTCAATATTGCCGTCGCGTGGGGACCACTCTTAGGATTCAAAAAAGCCACCAGCAGCGTATTTAATTGTACCTTACCTGCTTTCACCCACGGCTGTGCTTCCAACCAAAATTTCTTACAGTAAGGACAAAATGGATCGGCAAAGACAAACACCTTTTTCGAGGCAGTATCTGCGCCCTCTTTCAACGGCTGCGTCTTATTCAGTCTCTCCCACATCTGTTGCCCCAGCGGAATATAAATCTCTTTCTGAAAATATTCCTCGCTAATGTTTTTCCCTTTTTCATCATAGAGATAACCGGAGATCACATGTTTACCGTCTGGTGTGAGAAACAGCGTGACGCCCATATCCTGATATTGACCTATCCAGCTTTTGATACCACCGGGCGCATCTATTTCTTTAATATTTTTAATATCCTGCTGTTCGCCAAAATGCTTCACGACCGCAGGGATCTCCCCGGCAGCGAAGGACAATGTAGGTAAAAACAGTGCAGCGAGATAAAGACAACGTTTCATTTTTAATTCCGGGTAATGTGTGGGATAGGCATGGCAACAGAATTAATGTGCGTCGATTAATTGCGGCCAGTAAATATCGCCAACACCATTTAATTGCGGTCGGGCGAATAAAAATCCCTGGAAGCGTTTTATTCCGGCAGATTCCAGCCAACACCACTCGTCAATTTGTTCAATCCCTTCCGCCACCAGCGTAATTTCCAGATCGGTACAACAGCTGATAATGGATTTCACAATTGCCTGCTTTGGACCGCTGCGATGGATATTTGTGATAATCTCGCGATCGATTTTAATCTTGTCCGGTTGGAATTTAGTCAGAAGCGATAATCCAGCATAACCCGAACCAAAGTCATCAATCGCCAGGCCTATTCCCGCAGCACGGAGCTGTTTGATAGCACTATTGAACTGGTTGAATCCAGAAATCATCTCATTTTCAGTAACTTCGACCACAACCTGTTCTGGCAAAAGCTGGTATTTTGCGATGCTTTCAACTAAAAATTCTACCGCACCGGGTACATTGACCAGCGACATCGGCAGTAAATTAATGGCGATTTTATGATCGCCTATACCGATTTTCTCTGCCAGCGCAAAGGCATAGGCTTTCGTTTGCAGGTCGATTTCGTAAATTCTGTCCGGGTCCAGGGCGTTAAAAAAATGCTCAGGACTACCGCCATCGTTGCCACGGATCAGGGCTTCGAGCGATGTGATTTTACCTTCAGAAGGATCGACAATCGGCTGGAAGGCAAACTGGCAAATTTGGCTGCTTATCAGACCATCAATGCCGTCACCAAAGGGCGCGTGTTCGCGTTCAAGCTTCCAGTTATTGGGGCAATAAACTTTTCTGCTTCCCGATTTTTTACCTTGAGTAATAAAGGTCCGAATGAATTTAAACACCCGATCGTCTGAAGTCAGATAACTGTCGAGTTTGCTAAAGCGCAACACCGACGCCAGTACAGATTGCTGACTTTCGTCCTGGAGATCGAATAACACCATGCCGACGTTATCAAACCGTCTTCTTGGCCCATAATCGCGCAGAAGCTCAACGACGCACTGATGCCGTTTATCTCCACGAATTTTATGAAACAGTTTAACGACACTCTCTTCAGTTCCTTCGAGGAGCTGCAGAAAGTCCACGCCGTTAAACAGCAACATGCCGGTGATATTCAGTCCCGCATTGCGGAGCTTTGCCTCCTCGACAAGTGACGTCAGCGAGAATGGTTCACAGGATGAATTTAACTGGCTCCGATAAATGAGTGTAGTCAGCACAGTAATATGTCCCGTTTTGATAATTGCGCTTTTAAGCGATTGTTTATCATAATTTATAGTCCAGGACTAATAATATTACCGGAATGTGACTTTTTCAGATTTCCCGTGGTTATATAAGTTACGAAAATGTATACAGTATCTTATTCTAAACGTATTAGCCTTTCAGCTTGCTTCGCCATCCCGTTAAAAATCGCTTCGCTGATATGTGTCGGGAAATCAATCGGTAACGACTGACGTACCCGCTCGATAATCTCATTTGTCGCATTTCCCATTTCGATCATCATCTTTTTTGCGCGTATAGCTGAAAAACCAACGCGTTCAGCCGTAGCCGGGAAATGGCGTGGTTGAATCTGAGCCCAGTGGTATTGCCGGTTTTTGCCCTGCAACGCCATGGCCATTTTCGCTTTTTGTGCGGAAATTCCTTTTGGCCCGAAGACCGGATAGGCTGACAAAATATCGTATAGCGGCGTCATAACGTACGCCGAATCGGGTTCGATAAACACACTGTAATTTTTTGCGTGGCCATCGATCGCGCCTGTCAGCCAGTAAAATATCTGAGTGCGGAAAAACGTTTCGCGATCCTGGTTTGAGCGGCGCGATCCCAACAGCAAGGTCATGATTTCGGCGATGCCGGGGCCGCCGTGAGATTCATATTTCAGCGCCGGTGAATACCCGAGAGCCTGACACATATCTTCTTGCGGGAGTCGCATCAGCCACTTTCCGTCTCGTGACCATTTACGATCAAAACGCTCAACAATCAGCACTTTTTTGTCGGCATAGGTTGCTAACGTTGCCTCGGCGACCGAAAAACCGAATTCACGGGCAAGGCGCAGACACAGCCATTCGTTCTCGCAGCTTTCACTCAGATCGATATTGTTCTGCTCAATTTTACCGATGGGCAGTTTGAAAATATGGCTGGTGGGCGTGCTGCCGTTGGGGCGTTGCCAGCGGTTCTGATGCCAGAGCAGTGCCGTTTTTTCCTGCGCACCTGCAATGGAAATCCTGAAATCCTGGTCGTCATTCATCCCCAATGGCGCATTACGATACCCTTCCAGCAGTGCCGCAATCTCGTTATCGGAAAGCGGCGTGGCCTGCATGTGCGTCACAGGGGGTATTTCACTGTTTTCCGGGTAGAGCTGGATTGCCCCAACACAGTCGCGGCCAACGCTTGCCAGCAAATCGAAGGGATGATCCGTGGGGATTTTAAAGCGCGTTTGCATACGCGAGATAATCGCCTGCGAGTCAGGCAGCAAATTACTAAAGAAGTTATACACCACCTCGCCTTCCTGACGACGCGGCGTTAACGGTAGCGACTGTGAAATCACGCGCGCGCCCGGCGTGTCGAGCCATGTCTGCGCATATTGCCAGGACATTGCCCCTTTTCCATTACGATACAGCGTGCCGACAACCGTACCGTTCATCGCAACGGTCAGCTTACTGGTTTTCATTTACCACTCCTGCGTCCAGCCGCTGTCCTTTTCTGACGCCTGGCCCCGGGGCACAACGTGCAGTTCTAAATCCAGTGCTGAAAGCAGACGAAATAGCGTTTCCAGCTTGCTGGTATCCGGATTTTGTTCAAAGCCTGATACCGTGGTTTGCTTCATCCCCACGCGTTCGGCGGCTTCTGCTTGAGTCAGTTCCAGCGCTTTGCGCTGATCTCGCATGGCATTGGCCAGCATGGTTGATGTGGTAATTTTCATTCACGCCCCCTTTTTATCCCCGATCGCGGGTAAAACAAAAATATCCCCTTGCGGGGATAAAAGCAAATTATACCCGCAAGGGGATATTTACGATTTATCCTCGCCAGAGGATATCCCGCTGACGCGGTGAATCTGGTCGGGCGTCAGTACGTTGCCATTACGATCCGTGACGCGCAGTTTGGCGAGAGGTTGATGCGACGCGTCCACCAGGCGCGATACCGATTCGCCTTCCTGGAACAGATGTTCTTCCCCCCACTGGCGCAGGGTGACAATCAGGGGAAGCAACGATTTACCCTTCTCAGTCAGGTGATAGGCCTTATATGCCCCGCCTTCATTTGCCGGAGCCTGCGAGAATATGCCCGCCTCAAGCAGGATTTTTAAGCGCGCCGCCAGAACATTTTTCGCAACGCCGGTGCTTTTTTGGAAATCACTAAACCGGCTCATGCCATCGAAAGCATCGCGAATAATCATCAGCATCCAGCGATCGCCCAGTAAATCGACAGTGCGCGCCACCGGACAGGTTGTGGTGACAAACGTTTTGTCATGCGTCATAGCAAATACTCATAAAATCTAGTTGCAAATAAAAACCAGAATGGATAATGATCGACTGGTTTTTATTTAAAACCAGTTTTAAGGATAATGCAAATGACCTGTACGGCTTACCCTGATGCGACAGCACCGCTATCGTCTCGCCTGATTTTACTCTTTGCGACACTCTGCGCCTTTGCAGTGGCGAACGTTTACATGACACAGCCGCTGCTGGACCAAATCGCCCTCTCGCTCGGCGAGAATGAATCCCGAATGGGCATGATCATCACCGCGACACAATCGGGTTACGCGCTGGGGCTGATGCTGCTGGTTCCCCTTGGCGACCTGATTAACCGCAAACGGCTGGTCACGCTCATGCTACTGGCAAGTAGCGGGTTGTTACTCGCCGCTTCCGTGGCGCCTTCTCTTTACTGGTTAAGCGGCATGCTCTGTCTGGTGGGCGCGATGGCGGTGGTCGTGCAAATCATCGTGGCGTTCGCAGCCAGTCTGTCGGCCCCGGAAAAGCGCGGCCAGGTTACAGGCATTGTCACCAGCGGTGTAGTGATTGGCATTCTGCTCGCGCGACTGGTCTCGGGCTTTCTGGCGCAGTGGGCGGGCTGGAGAGTCGCGATTATGGTTTCGGCCGGTGCGATGTTCCTGATGGCGTTGCTGTTCATCCGTACTGCGCCGAATGAACCTAAAAGAGAGATTTCACCCTCGTACAGGCAACTGATGCTGTCGGTGTTTTCTCTGTGGCGAGAAATCCCTGCGCTGCGGTCTCGCGGCATTCTGGCATTGTTGATATTTATGAATTTTAGCGTGCTATGGACATCCCTGGTTTTCCCGCTCAGCCATGCGCCGTTTAGTCTGACCACTGCACAAATTGGCCTGTTCGGTCTGGCTGGCATTGCTGGGGCACTGGCGGCAAGACAAGCCGGAACGCTGGCCGATCGTGGCCACGGACAACGCGTCACCGGGTTCGCGCTGATGTTGCTGTTGCTCTCCTGGCTTGTGATGGCATGGGGCGGATCATCGCTGTTCGCGCTGACGGCAGGCATCATTCTGCTGGATTTTGCGGTACAGGCGGTTCACGTCACCAGCCAGAGCATGATTTTTGCAACAAGACCGCACGCCACCAGCAGACTGGTGGCCGCCTATATGTTCTTCTACTCTGTCGGCAGCGCCCTCGGTGCCCTGCTCGCCACCCGCGTCTGGAGCCTGTTCGGCTGGACGGGCGTGTGTCTTCTTGGCGCGACGATTAGCGCGCTGGCGCTGCTTTACTGGCTGCTGATTGACAGGATTCGGCACAGCCAGAGAGCTGATTAATCCGCTCCACCATATAGTTATAAAACGGGTTCGAGGTAACACGCATCAGCGAGTCCATTCCGACGACCAGCGTCGAGGTTTCTCCGCGCAGGGAGACGTTGCCCAGATTGATCCCGTAACGCTGCGGATCGGTGGGCTGACTGCCGTAGAGATCGTCGTCAGGCGGGAACGGAATCGCGACATGCGAAAGCGAATAGAGATCGCGCGGATAAGACATCGCCAGCGGCTGGACGTTTTCATCCCGTTCACCCGCCCGCGTCGTTCTGGCGACAATCGCTAAACTCTGGGCCGAGGCGTTAGTCACCACCGTGGTCGTGAAGCGGCGCGGCGCGAGGGGTAACAACGATTCCGCGGCCACATACGCACCCGGCCGGAACAGCGGCCGCAGCGTTGCGGCCTGGTTTATATCGAAAAGAACCAGCGCGCTACCGTTTGCCGGTAACAGGTTAAACAGAGAATCCACTACGCCGCGGGTACTGACGGTTGAATCCATAACAGACTGGAAAGCCAGAACCGGCGCTAGGGCTGCAAGCTTTCCACTTTTCGCATCATTACTGAGCTGTTTCTGTAATGCCTGCGTCAACAGCCAGGACTGACGCGCCGCGTTAACCGGAAACGAATTGTATTTAAAAGGATTATATTCCGGCAGTACGCTAAGCCAGGCCGCTTTGGCGAACGGCGGTAACAACGCCGGTAATCCTGCCAGGCCGGCGAAACGGGCAAACGCATTCACGCGGATCATCGGCGACAGCAGAATCAGCTGCTGCGGTTGGCGCAGCTGCGGATCGTCGAGCGCATCGAGGGCGTATTTCATCGCCAGCGCACCGCCGTTGGAATATCCCACCAGATGCAAAGGCACATCCTTGCCTGCCAGACGGGTTGCTTCACGCACGGCCAGACGAGTGACCGCCATCCAGTCTTGCCAGTCCACGTCGGTGAGTGCACCCGGCGCGGTGCCGTGACCTGGCAGACGCGGCGCGATCGCGATAAAACCCTGCTGTTGATAGTCACTGGCAAGGCTTTTCACGCTGTAAGGCGAGTCCGTCAGACCGTGCAGCAACACCACCACGCCTTTCGGCTTTGCACCCGGCATTAATACAAACGAGCGATTGCCCTCATCAGGAAAACGGCCCGACCATACCGGGCTATTACGATAGTAACGATTGAGCGGCGTCTTTTCGTTACCCTGTAACGTGTCAGTCACGTCGGTCTGCAAATCATGGAAAATCGCCGTTTCACGCGCCAGATAATCAGTAAAGGTGGCCCGATCAACCTCGCGTGCCGACATCTCATCCGCCGTCCATGTATGCCACGGCTGCAGTGCAGGACCGGTTTGCGACTTATAGATCCTGAAGGCTAAAAGCACAATGACCACAATGCCCAACGCCTTTGCGCCATTTATAAGTACAGCCCACAAACGCGTTCGTATCCACTGCGGCAGGTGAGTCATTGGATGCCCTTTCGTTAATTTTGTCTCTCCCCTCATCTTTCGCGTTGCAGGTGCGCTGGCTGTCCTGCGACGCAAAGTCTTTGGGATACAACGTAAATGTTAACAGAATAGCGGATAGACGAGCGATACACTGCTGACGTAAAGTCACCTGATGCGCCTACTTATCGTTCTACTCTTTATTTCCGGTTCAGCTTGCGCGGCTCAGCTAGTGCCGCCGCCCGGTTTTACCCGGTCACTCCCGCAGACGGCAAAAGGGAAATGCGTCCCTCTGCCCGCGCCGTATACCGATAATCTGGATTTCCGCAGTAAATACGAAGGGTCGGACAGCGCCCGTGCAACGTTAAATCCTGAAGCAGAAAAGGCCTTTCGCCAGCAGACCAAATCCATTACCGATTTCGAGCGGGGCATCTCGGAAATGGTCTGGCGCTATAAACGCGGTGGCGACCCGAAAACCCTCAGCTGCATTCTGGACGGGTACCGCCGCTGGGCTGACGCGAATGCGCTGATGTCTACCACCGCCAATCATACCGGGCGTTCGATGCGCAAATGGGCGCTGGCAACGCTTGCCACGAGCTGGCTGGAGCTGGATATCCCGCAAAAAAACACAGCACCCGAACGCTGGCTGTCGCAACTGGCCGATCGGGTGGTGAAAGACTGGGACGGACTGCCGCTGGAAAAAACCAATAATCACAGCTACTGGGCAGCGTGGTCGGTAATGGCCGCATCAGTGGCGCTGAATCGTCAGGATCTGTTTGACTGGTCGCTCAAAGAGTACCGCATTGCGGCTCATCAGGTTGATGAGAACGGACAGTTGCCCAACGAACAAAAACGCGGTGCGCGTGCGGTGGCGTATCACAATTACGCCCTTCAACCACTGGTGATGATCGCAAGCTTTGCAAAGGCGAATCAGGTGGATGTCACACAGGAAAATCACGGTGCGCTGGCGCGGCTGGCGAGCTATGTTTTGCGAGAAGATAATACCCATCTGGAATGGCTGGAGCCGTATTGTACGTTATCGCACTGTGACGATGCGACGTTAACGCTGCGGGACGCCAGCCGTCCCTTGAAAAACCGCCGTCTGGGGGGAGATTTGACGGCGTTGTATCAGCCTTAAATCTGGGCCATACCGCCGTCGACAAACAGTTCAACGGCATTGATAAAGCTGGCGGCGTCGGAGGCCAGAAACGCAACGGCTTTACCGACTTCCGCCGGCTCACCAATCCGACCCAGCGGAACCTGCGCCGCCAGGGCATCATAAAGACCCTGACGCTGCGCCTCAGGAACCAATCCGCCCAATCCAGGTGTTTTAACCGGACCCGGACTCACCACATTCACCCGAATGCCACGCCCCTGCAAATCCAGCGCCCATGAGCGCGCAAAGTTTCTTACTGCGGCCTTACTGGCGCTATACACGCTAAAATTGGCCGTACCTTTTACCGAAACGGTAGACGCGGTCAGGATGATGGACGACCCGACGCTCAGAAGCGGTAACGCCTTCTGGACGGTGAACAGTACGCCGCGAACGTTAGTCCCGAATATCCTGTCAAAATGCTCTTCGGTGATGGCTCCCAGCGGCAGCATGTCTCCGCCCCCGGCATTTGCAAACAGAATATCCAGACGCCCCGACTCCGCTGCGATCTGCGCGTAGACCTTATCCAGGTCGTCAAGACGAGAGGCATCAGCCCGAATACCCGTTGCCGACGCGCCAACTCGCGCGACAGCCTCGTCCAGCTCCTGCTGGCGACGTCCGGTGAGGTAGACTTTGGCCCCTTGTGCCGCCAGTTCCTGGGCGGTGGCAAGACCGATGCCCGTGCTTCCGCCCGTGACCAGTGCAATTTTATCTGAAAGTGGTTGATTCATTTTAATCTCCTCGACGCTGTTTCGAATGGGCTGTCAGTCAGCCGGTGAACACACTGTAGTCGGAGAAGAATTAATGAAAAATTGGCAAAAATAGAAAATACTCTTTCCACAGGTGAATAATCAGCTCTCACGGAGAAAGACATCGTGGATCAATTAATGGCTATGCGCGCGTTTACGCGGGTGGTGGAAACCGGCAATTTTACGCGGGCTGCGGACTCGCTGAACCTGCCAAATGCCACGTTAAGCAAGCTGGTGAAATCTCTCGAAGCCCATCTGGGCGTGCGTCTTCTACATCGCACCACCCGCCGCGTCGTTGCCACTCCTGAGGGACAGGACTATTACGAAAAAGCCTCGCGAGTGCTCATTGATATCGAGGAGATCGACACCGCGTTTAGCGCGTCCCAGCGCAGGCCGAAAGGCTATCTGCGCATTGATATCGGCGGGTCTACCGCGCGCGAAGTGCTGATCCCGGCGTTACCGGATTTTTTACAGCGCTATCCGGAAATCAAAATCGATTTAGGCGTGTCCGATCGGCCGGTGGATCTGATTAGCGGTAACGTGGATTGTGTGATCCGTGGTGGTCCACTCGATGACTCATCGCTGATTGCGCGTCATATCGGTGATGCGACGATGGTAACCTGCGCGACACCGGGATATCTGAAGGCCGCGGGTGTGCCTGCCTATCCGGATGAATTACGAAACGGGCACAAGCTGGTGAGTTATTTATCGCCACTAACGGGCAGAGCATTCCCCTTTCGCTTTATCATTGAGGGTGAAATGCGGGAATTGAAAATGCAGCATCATATTGGTGTGAACGAAAGCAATGCGCATTTGGCGGCGGCCGTGGCCGGGATGGGGATTATTCAGACCTTTTGCTATGCGGCAAAAGAGGCGCTGAAAGACGGTACGTTGGTTGAGATCCTGCAGGCATGGCGGCCCGCGAGCTACCCTTTTCATGTCGTTTATCCGCAGAACCGGCACATGACGCATCGGCTACGGGTTTTTATCGACTGGCTTGCCGAGATATTCCCTTCGGCACTGCGCGGTTAGCGCCTCTGAATTAACGCGGCAGAAATGAGCCGGGCTGTCGCCCGGCTTCTTGCATGGTGCTTAGTTCAGTTTGTAATCCAGCGTGATTTCCGCTTTCAGTACCTGAGAAACCGGGCATCCCGCCTTGGCTTTCTGGATAATGCCGTCAAACTGTTTCGGATCAATGCCTGGAACCGTCACTTTGCTTTGCAACGCAATTTTGCTGATGGCAAATCCGCTGTCGGTTTTGTCGAGGGAAACATCCGCTGTGGTATCGATGGAATCTGCGGTATACCCTGATTCACCGAGCATCAGCGAAAGCGCCATCGAGAAACAGGCCGCGTGTGCCGCGCCAATCAACTCTTCCGGGTTCGTCCCTTTTTCACCCTCAAAACGGGTATTAAAGCCGTAGGGCTGCTGATTCAAAACGCCGCTTTCCGTTGAAACCGTACCTTTGCCGCGCTTAATGTCGCCAGACCAGTGTGCTGAACCGTGCTTATGAATCGTCATTGATGCTCTCCTTTTGGCTTACAAAGGGTTAAGTATAGGACATTGATTCCGTTCCGAGAGGAAGCCAGACGAGTCTTAGGCCGGAGCGCATATTTGCAGCAGACAATCGGACAGCGCATCGAGAAAAGCGCGTAACGCGGCGGGCTGATAATCCCGCGACAGATAGATACCATAAATCGCAATCGGTTTTGGCGTAAACGCCGGTAACACCGGCACAAGCGCCCCGCTCTTCAGCGCCGCTTGCGCCTCCAGTTCGGGCAGCATAGCGATACCGCAATGGTTGATCGCCGCTTCCATCAGCAATGACGAGATACTGGCGCTCAAATTTCCGCTGACGGCGGCAGTCATCACGTCCCCTTCAGCGCTAACAAGGCTCCAGGATTGCCCGGCAAAAAAACTGTAATGAAGACAGTTATGCTCCGCCAGGTCGTCAATCGACTGTGGATGCCCCTTCTGCGCAAGATAGTCTGGAGAAGCGCAAAGCACGGACCGGCACTCTCCAAGACGACGTGCAATCATGCCTGGCTCCGGATTATCAGTAATGCGGATCGCCACATCAATGCGTTCGCCCACCAGACTTACCGGATGGTTATTAACATCCATCTCCACGCGCAGCTGCGGATAGCGAGAGAGGAAATCCGGCAGCATCGGTGCGACGATTTGCATCGCCGTAAAATGCGCGCAGGCCACGCGTAGCGTACCGGCGGGGACATCCTTAGCCGATTGATCTTCGATGTCCTGCGCCAGTTGAATGATATTGCGCACTTTCAGCAATACCTTTTCACCGGCAGGTGTAAGCGTCAGCTTGCGCGTCGAGCGGTGAACGAGCCGCGTGCCCGCCCACTTTTCCATCTGCTCCAGATAACGGCTCACCATAGGCCGCGAAATACCCAGTGCGCGCGCAGCGGCACTCAGACTCCCGAGCTCACAAATTCGGTTATAGACCTGGGCGGCGATTACGCGATCCATTTTAATGACTCCATCTGCTCGATTTATGAAACTAAGCATGTCTTGTTTCAGGAATTCTGGCAAATGAAGATATCCGTACAATAGAGACTTCTGACCCTATTGAGACAACATCATGAAACTGAACCGCCTTGCCCTGCTCTGCACCCTGTTTACACCTGCCGTGTTTGCCGCGCCGTTGACGCTGGACACGTACAATCCGCAGGAGAAAGGTATTTTTGCTGTCTCCTCTACGCTGGTATCCGGGCCAAAAGAAGCGGTGCTGTTTGACGCCCAATTCAGCGTGAAAGATGGTGAAGCGCTGGTCGAGAAAATTCGTCGCAGCGGCAAAACGCTCAGCAAAATCGTGATCACGTCAGGCGATCCCGATTTCTACTTCGGCCTGCAGCCGCTGGTGAAAGCATTCCCGAATGCAAAAGTGGTCGCCACGCAAAAAGTGGTCGATCACATCAAGGAAACCAAAGATGCCAAGCTGGCCTTCTGGGGACCGCAAATGAAAGACGGCGCGCCGTCTGAGCTCATTGTTCCGCAGGTGATCGCGTCCACGACGTTTATGGTTGACGGCGAGAAGATTGATATCGAACAGCCGGACAGCTACGCCGCCTATGTGTGGATCCCTTCTGCTAAAGCGATTCTCGGCGGCACCGGCGTGTCCTGGGGCATTCACGTCTGGACGGCGGATACTCAAAGCAAAGCGAGCCGCCAGCAGTGGCAAGATACGCTTACCGAAATGGCCGCGCGTAAACCAACGCGTGTGATCCCGGGTCATTACCTCGGAACGCCGCCTGCGGGGTCAGAAGCCATCCATTTTACCCACACTTATCTGCAGCAATTTGAGCAAGCGTTAACGGCGCATAAGGATTCTGCAGCCGTGATTGCCACCATGAAAAAACAGTGGCCAACGCTTGCAGAAGACAGCTCACTGGAACTGAGCGCGAAGGTGAATACCGGCGAAATGAAGTGGTAACACGATAATATTCTCCTGCTATAGTGACTTTTTTATAGCAGGAGAAAAATATGCCATCTACCGTCAGAGGAATTGATCATATCGGTATTACGGTTCCGGATATTGAGCAGGCCACGCTATTTTTTGAAATAGCGTTGGGTGCTCAGGTTCTTTATCGCTCCGTAGAGCCCGGGGACGATAATATCGATAACGCATCACAAGAGAAAACGCTGCGCTTATTTCCCGGCACGCGAATCCGCGCTATTCGTATGCTGGCGCTGCCCAACGGCCCCGGTATTGAACTGTTCGAAATGCACGGTCCGGAACAGCAGCCAGCCGCGCGTCCGAGTGATTTCGGCCTTCAGCACTTTGCCGTGTATGTTGATGATTTTGCGCAGGCTATCGCCCGATTTACGGCGGCAGGCGGAGAAATGTTTACCGAACCCAAACCGCTGACGTTTCCCGATGAGCGCGGTGAAGGCAATGCGTTTTGCTACGGAAAAACGCCCTGGGGCTGCGTGATAGAATTAATTTCCTGGCCCTCTCCGATGCCCTACGAAAAATATATCCCGTTACGTCGCTGGAAACCGTAATACACGTTAAAAAGGTGTTGATTATGATATTTTTATTTCCAGGATGAATCTGAACCACAGCGGTAAAAATATTTGCCATTCTGAATGTGAATTACGAAGTGCGAGCCGAAGCATTAAACAGATAACGACATGGAGGCAGGCAGCATGTTTACTCATTACTCAGCAAATACGCAATCCGCACAACCGGACCTCGTTCACGCCATTGAACAAGCCCTGCGCGCCGAACACGGCGCGGTCACTGAAGATGACATTTTAATGGAACTGACCCGTTGGGTCGAAGCCGCGGACAATGACATCCTCAGTGATATTTATCAGCAGACCATTAACTACGTCGTGAGTGGTCAGCACGCAACCTTGTCATAACCCAAAGGGTGACATTTCGTTTGCGCAAGCAAGCGTATCCTTCAAAACTCGCAACAGAATTGAGGAGTACACATGAAATCGAACCGTCAGGCACGTCATATTCTGGGACTGAACTACAAGCTCTCCAACAAACGTAAAGTGGTGATCGAGGGCAGCAACGAAACGGTAGTCACCCATGCGTCCGGCAGAAAACGTCACGCAGATAAATAAAATTCCCGTCAGACTGATAACACCATCGGCAAAACCGATGGTGTTTTTGTATGTGCGCAACGAGTAATTAACATTCAGCTCCTTTATACTACTATCCGACCGCAGCCCTCCCAGCAAGCCAGAAAGATGACAACCTACAGTGCCAGGGACGGATATTTAAAAAATCGAGTGAGTGACATGGACAATAAAGCAAAAAAACATCGTTCCCTTTATATTCCCTATGCGGGACCGGTTCTGCTGGAGTTTCCCCTGCTGAACAAAGGGAGCGCGTTTAGCGCCGAAGAGCGCAGCAGCTTCAACCTGCTGGGCTTATTGCCGGAAGTGGTCGAAACCATCGAAGAGCAGGCCGAGCGCGCCTGGATCCAGTATCAGGGTTTCAAAACCGAAATCGATAAGCACATTTACCTGCGAAACATTCAGGATACTAATGAAACCCTCTTCTATCGGCTGGTGCAAAATCATCTCGAAGAGATGATGCCGGTGATCTACACCCCCACCGTCGGTGCGGCGTGCGAGCGTTTCTCCGAGATTTATCGTCGCTCGCGCGGCGTGTTTATCTCTTACGAGAATCGCCATAACATGGATGACATTCTGCAAAACGTGCCAAACCACAACATCAAAGTGATCGTAGTGACGGATGGCGAACGTATTTTGGGTCTCGGCGATCAGGGTATCGGCGGGATGGGTATTCCAATCGGTAAACTCTCTCTGTATACCGCCTGTGGTGGCATCAGCCCGGCGTACACGCTACCGGTCGTACTGGATGTCGGTACGAACAACCAGCAACTGCTGACCGACCCGCTGTATATGGGCTGGCGTCACCCGCGCGTAACGGACGACGAGTATTACCAGTTCGTCGATGATTTCATCCAGGCGGTTAAACATCGCTGGCCGGATGTTCTGTTGCAGTTCGAAGATTTTGCGCAGAAAAACGCGATGCCGCTGCTCAACCGCTATCGCGATGAAATTTGCTCGTTCAACGACGATATTCAGGGTACCGCGGCGGTTACCGCCGGGACGCTGATCGCCGCCAGCCGCGCGGCGGGCAGCCAGCTGAGCTATCAAAAAATTGTCTTCCTCGGTGCGGGTTCTGCGGGATGTGGTATTGCAGAGCAGATCATCGCCCAGACTCAGCGCGAGGGGTTAAGCGAAGAGCTGGCGCGTTCACGCGTCTTTATGGTTGACCGTTTTGGCCTGCTGACGGATGCCATGCCGAACCTGTTGCCGTTCCAGACCAAACTGGTGCAAAAGCGCGAAAACCTGAAAAACTGGGACACCGATAATGAGGTGCTCTCCCTTCTGGACGTCGTGCGTAACGTCAAGCCCGATATCCTGATTGGCGTGTCCGGCCAGACCGGATTATTCACCGAAGAAATCATTCGCGAAATGCACAAGCACTGCGCGCGTCCGATCGTGATGCCGCTGTCTAACCCGACGTCGCGTGTCGAAGCCACGCCGCAGGACATTATCGCCTGGACCGAAGGCAACGCGCTGGTCGCCACCGGCAGCCCGTTTGACCCGGTCATCTGGAAAGACAAACTCTACCCCATCGCTCAGTGCAACAACTCCTACATCTTCCCGGGTATTGGCCTGGGGGTGATTGCCTCCGGCGCGTCGCGCATCACCGATGAGATGCTGATGTCGGCAAGCGAAACGCTGGCGCAGCACTCACCGCTGGTGAAAAATGGTGAAGGACTGGTTCTGCCGGAACTCAAAGATATTCACATCGTGTCGCGAGCCATTGCCTTTGCCGTCGGCAAAATGGCGCAGCAGCAGGGCGTGGCGGTGAAGACCTCTGCCGATGCGTTGCAGCAAGCGATCGACGAAAACTTCTGGATGCCGGAATACCGCAGCTATCGTCGTACCTCGATTTAAACCCGATGCCCAACTGGTCCTCTCTACGCAGGAGAGGGTCAGGCACTGATTCGCAACGTCTTCTTGCCCGACTAGCAAAATCCCGCCGACCCCGTTACACTCCTTTTATCCATTAACTTGATGAATATATAAGGAGGCCAATTATGCTGTACTGTGAAATTTTCAATTTTTCACATACTTTAGGTGATCGCACTAGCTCAAGCGTTATCGACTTCATGTTGCGATAACTTCTGCTTGAGCGAAGACACCCTCTACTGAATCCCTTCTCTCGGGCTTACTGAGTTATCGTCAGCGACGTTTGACGAGGCATTTTCATGCCTGTAACACTTGAGTAAGCAACAATGAGCACATTACTAACTGCACAATCTTTACGTGTTGATACCGCGTTCACGACGCTCTTCGACTCGCTCTCCTTTACCCTGAAAAAAGGCGACCGCATTGGTTTGCTGGGTGATAACGGCTGCGGCAAAAGTACCCTGCTGAAAATTCTCGACGGCACTGATTCTCCGGCTGTCGGCACAGTCGCACTCGCCGGACACTGCCTGATGTCGCGCGTCGAGCAGCATCTGCCGGAGGCAATTTATTCCCTGACGATGATCGATGCCGTGCTGGCGCAACTCCCGGCGATTGAGCGCGATAGCCTGCGCTGGAAGGCAGAAACGCTGCTGGCGACAATGGGTTTCACTGCGCCCGATATGGCGCTGCACTCCGCGACGTTAAGCGGCGGACAACATACGCGTCTGCTGCTGGCTCGCGCGCTAATTAGCGATCCCGATCTGCTGTTATTGGATGAACCGAGCAATCACCTTGATCTCCCCACCATGCTGTGGCTGGAGCAGTTTTTGCAGAACTGGTCCGGTAGCTTCGTGCTGGTTTCCCACGACAGGCAATTGCTTGATGCCGTCACCAACGGAAGCTGGATTTTGCGCGATAAAACGCTGCACGCCTTCGCGCTGCCCTGCACTGCGGCACGTCAGGCGCTGGCGGAACGAGACGAAAGCGACGCCCTGCGGCATAAAGCGGAGCAAAAGGAGATTGATCGTGTTGCGGCGAGCGCAAAACGGCTGGCGACCTGGGGCAAGGTCTACGACAACGAAGATCTGGCCCGCAAAGCCAAACAGATGGAAAAACAGGTCGAGCGCTTAAAGGAGAGTCAGACCGATCTCACCGTGGGCAGCCCGTGGACGCTCACGCTCAGAGGTGATGCGCTGCGCGCGGATCGCTTGCTGGAGATGCAACATCTTGCCGTTCCACCTGCGCCTGGGTTAACGCCTCTGTTTAACGTTGACATTGCCCGGCTAAAAAGCGGCGATCGCATCGCGATTATGGGGCGCAATGGCTGCGGTAAATCTTCGCTGATGAAGCTTATCTGGCGACAATTTACCGCCGGGCAAGACACGGATGAGCTGAAAATCCACCCGCGTGTCACGCTGGGGTATTACGACCAGACGCTGCATCAGCTGCCGGATGACGCGCTGCTGCTGGACGCACTTGAACCGTTCGCGCCCGATCCGCAGGTCCGCAAAATGGCGCTGATTAGCGCAGGTTTTCCGTGGGCGCGACACGAGCAAAAAGTCTCAACGCTCAGCGGTGGCGAACGTTCACGTCTGCTGTTTGTCGGACTCACGCTTGCCCACTACAGCCTGCTGATGCTTGACGAGCCGACCAACCACCTGGATATGGAAGGTAAAGAGGCGCTGGCCGACACGCTGCAACAGTTTGAGGGCGGCGTGCTGCTGGTGAGTCATGACCGGCAGTTAATCCGTCAAAGCTGTAATCGATTCTGGCTGGTCGAGGATGGAAAACTGAGCGAATGGCACGATGCCGACGCGGTCTTTGAACGGCTGCGCGAAAGCAGCGGCCTGAAACCGATCGCCACGTCGCGATCTGTTGAAGAGGATCGCCTGCCGGAATGCGACGATCTGCTTGAACGGCTGGTGACGCTCGAATCGTTGCTGGCGGAGGATTTGGCGCGTAAGCCGAAGCATCAAAAACCTCAGCTTCAGGAACAGTGGCGAAAGGAGATTAAAATTCTGGAAGCCCAGATGTAAATCTGCGCCCGGGGGTTAAACGCCGGGCCATTTTTTATTGCGGTTTTTTCTCTTTCCAGGCATCCCATGCCTGCTTAATTTCCTGCTTCGCGGTAGCGGCATCATTAAAACCGCTCAGCTCCACTTTCTTGCGCCCTTCTGGCAAGTCTTTATAGACGCGGAAAAAAGCTTCCAGGCGCTGCACTTCGATTTTCGGCAGGTCGCTGAGCTCTTTAATGTCGTCGTACGTTGGGTCGATTTTGCTTGCCGGAACGGCGACGATTTTGTCGTCTTTCTCACCGCCATCGACCATTTTCAGCACGCCAATCGCGCGCAGTTTAATGAGCGTCCCCGGCGCCAAAGGCGCACGCGTATAGAAAATAACGTCGAGCGGATCGCCATCCCCCGCCAGAGACTGGGTCAGCGAGCCATAGTTAGCCGGATAGGCCACCGGCATCGACTGGAAACGATCGGCAATAATAAAACCGGTTTTGGCGTCAGTTTCGTATTTGATAATGCCGCCCGCCGGGATCTCGGTAACGGCATAGAATTCTTCGGGATTATTTTCTGGCTGCGGGAATTCCAGAATGTTTTGCGCCTGTACGGAGGCGGAAAGGAGAACGCTGACGGCGATGATTTTTTTAACCAGATGCATTGTCTTTTAACTCTTCGGTTATTGAGAAGACAACACGTTACGTTTAGCAGATGACAGAACCATGACGCCTGCATGACAGAAAATCAGGCGCTCACGTAAGATTCTATTCGGTAATGATCACGCAAGCGCGTTGTCGTTCGCCTGATTCCGTTTTCCTTTTTTATAACCGTACATCAGTAACGAAGACATGGCCGCGAACGACAGAATGGCTGCGGGTAGTGTGACGTAGCTCCAGCTGTAGCCAAGCGTAATCATCATCCCACCGAAATAGGCACCGATGGCGCTGCCGAGGTTAAATGCTACCTGCCCTCCTGCCGCACCCAGCAATTCTCCCCCTTTCGCATTCTGCAGTAACAGAATTTGCAGTGGCGCAGAGAGTGCAAAAAGGCCAGCACAGCAGATAAAGCCCATCAGCAGCGAGGCCGATTTGTGCTCACCAAAGGCAAAGAGCGCCACCAGCGACAGGACGATCACCAGATCGGTGGTAGCGGCAATGCGCAGCGGGCTGTAGCGTCCGGATAATTTGCCGCTCAGCATATTCCCTAACACCATCCCCAGGCCCATCAGCATCATGATGACGGTCATGAAGGCTTCCGAAAAACCGGAAACATTCACCATAAACGGCTTCACAAAGCTAAACCACGCGAACACGCCCGCATTGCCAAACATCGTCGCAGCAAAAATTAACCAGGGTTCCGGCTTTTTCAAAAAGTGGAACTGCTCGATCAGTCTGGAATCCGATTTGTCATACAGCGTGGGAACCCAGAAAATAATCGACAGGATCACCAGCGCATCAAAAGCAGCGATCAGTGAAAAGGTGTAGCGCCAGTTGTATTCGTGCCCAAGCCAGGTGCCTAGCGGAACCCCAACCAGATTTGCGACCGTCATGCCGGCAATCATCCCGGCTACGGCTAAGGTCACTTTGCCCGGCGGTGCAATTTTAGACAGGATGATCGCCCCAACGCCGAAGAATGCACCGTGGGGAAATCCGGATACCAGTCGGCCTATTGCCAGCCAGAGATAGGAGGTGGAAAGCGTAAAGATCACATTTCCGACGACGCACAAAGCAACCAGAAAAAGCAGAATCGTTTTTAGCGAGAACTTGCCAGAAAACAGCGCAATGACAGGCGCACCAATGACAACACCGAACGCGTAATACGAAATCATGCTCCCGGCGGAAGGGATCGTGATGCCGGTGTCGCGAGCCAGCTCAGTTAGCACGCCCATGATACCAAATTCGGCCATTCCCAGACCAAAAGTGCCCAGTGCTAACGAGAAAACGGTTTTTTTCATACCACAGCCATTTGTTAAAATTTTGCAACAGTCATTATTCATTAAACGCGGGATGTGAGCCAGTTCCAATCGGCCTTCTGACCGATCTATCCATTATTTCGGATAGGCTGTGAATATTTTACGCTGACTTGTCAGGCCACGATTACACTTCACAGAGAGACCTCCCGATCCTCCTCACTGAATCCGTAACAGGACGGTAATCATGGCGAATAAGAAAGTGACAAAGGTCATTGCTGAAACCGTTAAACGTGCGCCCCTCAAAACCAAAGATTACGAAAAAGAACTGCGTCGTCTGCATGTGGAACTGGTGAAACTCCAGCAATGGGTTGTGGCTAAGGGCCTTAAAGTATGTATCGTGTTTGAAGGGCGCGACGGCGCAGGAAAAGGAGGAACCATTAAGGCTATTACCGAGCGGGTCAGTCCCCGCGTTTTCCGGGTGATTGCCCTCCCCGCGCCGACCGACAAAGAAAAAAGTCAGCTCTATTTTCAGCGCTACGTGCCGCATCTGCCCTCTGCCGGTGAAATCGTGATTTTTGACCGCAGCTGGTACAACCGCGCAGGCGTTGAACGCGTCATGGGATTTTGCACGCCGGAACAGGTCGAAAAGTTTCTGGATGGCGCGCCGATTATTGAGCGCGCGATGGTGGATGCAGGCATTATCCTGATCAAATATTGGCTCGAAGTGACGCCAAAAGAGCAGGAACGCCGCCTGCGCGATCGTATTGACGATGGGCGCAAGACCTGGAAGCTGTCGCCAATGGACATTAAGTCGTTCAACCGTTGGGATGAATACACCGAAGCGCGCGATGCCATGTTTGCCGCGACCGATACCGCCTGGGCACCGTGGTACGTTGCGCGATCTGAAGATAAAAAACGCGTCCGGCTGAATATTATCTCGCACCTGCTTTCGCAGATCCCTTACAAATCACTGCCCGCTGAGACGGTCAAACTGCCAAAGCGTCGAAAAATTGGCAAGATTAAACCGACCGATTATCCGTTCCGGTATATTTCTGAGCGATTTTAAGCGTGTTTTAATCTCCGTGTAGTTATCCGTCATCGACATAAAAAACCCGCACCGAACGGTTATCCGATGCGGGTTTATCGACACAGAAAAGGGTTTACTTTATCCCTTCCGTACTCTCTTTTTTAGCTTCCAGTCTTTCGACGTCACGATACCAGCGCGGATGGTGTTTTTGCGCCCAGCGGCGGCTGACCTTGCCTTCGATCATGCCTTTAATCGACCCTTTCACCCAGAACGCCATATACATATGAATAAGGATGGCGTGGATCAAAATAATGGCGGACGTCGCATGGATCAGCAGACTGTAGCGAATCACCTGGATCGGGAAGTAGTGCGCAAAATACGGACGCCAGATGATCACCCCCGTCACCAGCAGCACAAAAATCATGCTCATGATGGTCCAGAACATCATCTTTTGACCGGCGTTGTATTTGCCCACTTTCGCGACTTTATGCTCGTTGCCTTTCAGGACTTCGACAATCCCCTTCACCCACGGAATATCCTGCTTATCAGGGATGTTGTGATGCACAAAACGCACGAACATAAACATCAGCACCACGAAGATCAGCACGCCAAAGAACGGATGCAGAATGCGCCCCATCTGCGGCGTGCCGAAGGTTTCGGTGAGCCATTGCAGCGTCGGGAAGAAAAACGAAATTCCCGACACGGCCACCAGGAAGAAACAGATCACCACCGTCCAGTGACAGGCGCGGTCGATAAACTTCGTGCGCACGATCATCTTTGACTTACTCATGACGATCTTCCTCCTCATCATCCACCTCTTTGTTTGGCCCGATACCGATGTAGTGATAAATCAGCCCGGCAAAGGTGGCAACAAAACCGGCCGCGGCCAGCGGTTTCAACGCGCCTTTCCACAGACTAATGGAGGTATCAATTGCGGGCTCTTTCGGCAGATTATGATAAAGCTCCGGCCGATCGTTGTGGTGCAACACGTACATGACGTGCGTTCCACCGACTCCCTGCGGATTGTAAATTCCCGCATTCGCATAGCCGCGTGCTTTCAGCTTATCGACCCGCTCCTGCGCCACATCCAGCATCTCTTTTTTGGTACCAAAATGGATCGCACCGGTTGGACAGGTTTTCACGCAGGCCGGCTCCTGACCCACGCTCACGCGATCCACGCACAGCGTGCATTTGTATACCCGGTTATCGTCTTTGTTCAGCCGCGGAACGTTGAACGGACAACCTGCGATGCAGTAGCCGCAGCCAATGCAGTTATCCTGCTGGAAATCGACGATACCATTGGCGTACTGAATAATGGCCCCCGCCGACGGACACGCTTTCAGGCACCCCGGATCCTCGCAATGCATACAGCCGTCTTTGCGGATCAGCCACTCCAGCTTGCCGTTTTGGTCCGTTTCGCTAAAGCGCATCACCGTCCAGGATTTGGCGCTCAAATCCGCGGGATTATCGTAAACGCCCACGCAGTGCCCAACCTCATCGCGAATGTCATTCCACTCTGAACAGGCCACCTGACAGGCTTTGCAGCCCACACAGGAGGAGACATCGATAAGCTTGGCCACTTCCGCCTTAAAATCCCGCGCACGAGGCGCGGGCGTCATCGGGTTGGTCGCGGAGCGTTTAATAATGTCTTGTGTTTCCATTGCCATTTAATCGCTCCTTACACTTTCTCGATGTTAACCAGAAACGCCTTATATTCCGGCGTTTGCGAGTTGGCATCGCCGACGTTTGGCGTCAGGGTATTGGCGATATAGCCCTTCTGCGCCACCCCTTCAAAGCCCCAATGCAGCGGAATACCCACGGTTTCCACCTGCTGACCGTTAACCTGTAACGTTTGCAGACGGCGCGTTACGACCGCGACCGCGCGAATAAAGCCGCGCTTGCTGCTCACCGTGACGCGATCGCCGTTAGCGATCCCCTTCGCTTTCGCCAGCGTTTCGCTGATTTCCACAAACTGTTCCGGCTGCGCGATCGCGTTAAGCCGCGCGTGTTTGGTCCAGGTGTGGAAATGCTCGGTCAGGCGATACGTGGTCCCGACGTACGGGAACTTATCTTTCTTGCCGAGGCGCAGTGCGTCGTCTTCATACAGGCGAACGACCGGGCTTGAAACCACGTTCGGGTGCAGCGGGTTGGTGCCGAGCGGCGTTTCCATCGGCTCGTAATGTTCCGGGAATGGCCCTTCGGCGAGCTTATCGAGCGCAAACAGCCGCCCAAGCCCTTCCGGCTGCATGATAAACGGCCCGGTTGCGCTGCCTGGCGCGGCAGTGTTGTAGTCAGGAATATCGTTACCTGCCCACTTCGTGCCGTTCCATTCAATCAGCATCCGTTTAGGATCCCACGGCTTACCGTTGATATCCGCCGAGGCACGGTTGTACAGCACGCGACGGTTGAGCGGCCACGCCCACGCCCAACCGAGCGTATTGCCGAGACCCGACGGATCGGCATTATCGCGGTTGGCCATCTGGTTGCCCTGTTCCGTCCAGCTTCCGGCGTAGATCCAACACGACGATGCGGTTGAACCGTCATCGCGCAGCAGCGCAAAGCTGTTCAGCAACTGCCCTTTTTTCGCCAGCAGAACACCGTTGGCGTCATAGAGATCCGCCAGCGCCACGCCGTTGTTCTCTTTCGCCACCTCTTCCGATTCAGGATGATCCGGCTGCTTATAGTTCCAGCTCATCTTCAGCAGCGGTTCGACGCCTTTACCGCCTTCTGTGCGATACATTTCGCGCAGACGGTGGTAAATCCCGGCCAGAATTTCGCCGTCGTTCCGCGCTTCACCCGGCGCATCCTGGCCTTTCCAGTGCCACTGTAACCAGCGCCCGGAGTTGGCAATCGAGCCGTCTTCTTCTGCAAAGCAGGTCGACGGCAGACGGAACACTTCGGTCTGAATCGACGCCGTATCCACATCGTTCATCTCGCCGTGGTTCTGCCAGAAGTTCGACGTTTCAGTGACCAGCGGATCGATAACCACCATGTATTTCAGCTTGCTTAAGCTGCGCACCACTTTGTTTTTGTCCGGGAACGACGCGACGGGGTTAAAGCCCTGGCAGATATAGCCCGTCACGTTGCCTTTATCCATCATGTTGAAATACTTGATGACGTCGTAGGCCTGATCCCATTTTGGTAGCCAGTCAAAGCCCCAGTCGTTCTCTTTCTGCGCTGCATCGCCATAAAACGATTTCATCAGGCTCACGAAGAACTTCGGATAGTTACCCCAGTAATTCACCTGATCGGCAAGCGTCGCTTTCGGCGTATTCGCGGTGAGATAGGTTTGCAGATCGGCGTGCTTATCGGACGGCAGGCTCAGATACCCGGACAGGCTGGTGGACAGCAAACCGAGATCGGTTAACCCCTGAATATTGGAGTGTCCGCGCAGGGCATTTACGCCGCCGCCGGCCATGCCCATATTCCCCAGCAGCAGCTGAATCATCGCCATGGTGCGGATGTTCTGTGCGCCAACCGTATGCTGTGTCCAGCCGAGCGCATACAGGAACGTTGTAGTTCGGTTAGCCGCGCTGGTGGACGCGAGCACTTCACAGATTTTCAGGAAATCGGCTTTCGGCGTACCGCAGATATTTTCCACCACATCTGGCGTATAACGGGAAACGTGCTGTTTCAGCAAGTTCCATACGCAGCGCGGATCGGTCAGGGTTTCATCGCGTTTAGCAAAACCATTTTCGTCGAACTGATAGTTCCAGGACGATTTGTCGTACTGCCGTTTTTCAGCGTCATAGCCGCTGAACAGGCCGTCATCAAAGGCAAAGTCTTCCCGCACCAGCAGATTGGCGTTGGTGTAGTGTTTGACATATTCGGCGTTGATTTTGTTGTTTTCGATCAGATACAGCAGCACGCCAGACAGGAACGTAATGTCCGTACCGGAACGAATAGGCGCATAAATATCGGCTACCGAGGCCGTACGCGTGAAGCGTGGATCGACGACGATCAGCGTCGCATCGTTATTGTTTTTCGCTTCCATCGCCCAGCGGAATCCCACTGGATGGGCTTCGGCAGCGTTACCGCCCATCACCATCACGACGTTTGCGTTTTTGATATCAACCCAGTGGTTGGTCATCGCACCGCGACCAAATGTTGGAGCAAGACTTGCTACCGTTGGTCCGTGTCAGACGCGCGCCTGGTTGTCTACCGCCAGCATGCCGAGTGAACGCACGAATTTTTGCGTCAGCATGCCCGTTTCATTGCTTGCCGCTGAGGCGCACAGCATCCCGGTGGACAGCCAGCGGTTGACGGTTACGCCCTGCGCATTCTTCTCGATAAAGTTGGCGTCACGGTCGGCTTTCATTAATTTCGCGATCCGGGAAAACGCCTCGTTCCAGGAAATACGCTGCCATTTATCGGAACCTGGCGCACGGTATTCCGGATAACGCAGTCGATTATCGCTGTGAACATAATCCAGCAAACCCGCGCCTTTCGGGCACAGCGCCCCACGGCTGACCGGATGATCCGGATCCCCTTCGATATGATAAATCGCTTCTTTGGCGTTCTTCGCGCCATCGCCCAGGCTATACATCAATAGCCCACATCCCACGGAGCAGTATGTGCAGGTGTTACGGATCTCTTTTGCGCGCAGCAATTTATAGTTGCGCGACTGAGCCAGCGCTATTTTGGGAGCAAATCCCAACGCAGCGGCTGTTGTTCCGGCCATACCGCCCGCGCAGATTTTAAAAAACTTTCTGCGGCTGACGTCCATTGCGGTCCTCGTGATAGAAATGAGTCTTCGCGCCGAAAACTATCAGTAATATCCCTGCATTTTTTGCGTCAAATCAATCTCAAGGATCTTCGCCCCCTAAATAGTCACCGCTGGCGACTTTAGATAATCCTTTAGGATGAGCTACTTGCTGAATCGTTCGCGAAAGCCTTTGAAAAAATGCTATAAATTTGCCCCTTAATGACAGGTTTTTGGGAAAGTAATGGACAGGAAAAGAGCAACACTGATTGGCCTCGCCGCGATTGTCTTATGGAGCACAATGGTGGGACTCATTCGCGGTGTCAGTGAAGGGCTCGGGCCTGTGGGCGGCGCGGCGATGATCTACACCCTCAGCGGATTACTGTGTCTACTGACCGTTGGATTTCCCAATCTGAAACGTTTTCCGCCGCGCTATCTTATTGCTGGCAGCGTGCTGTTTGTCAGCTATGAAATATGTCTGGCGTTGTCGTTGGGTTACGCCAGCAACCGACATCAGGCGATCGAAGTCGGGATGGTGAATTATTTGTGGCCTAGCCTGACGATTGTCTTTGCGATAGTGTTCAACGGGCAAAAAACGAATTTGTGGGTGATCCCCGGATTACTGATTTCGCTACTCGGCGTGGCATGGGTTTTAGGCGGCGAGCAAGGGCTACATCTCGATGAAATTGTCAGCAATGTCGTCTCGAATCCATTGAGCTATGGTCTGGCGTTTGCGGGCGCATTTATCTGGGCGGCGTACTGCACCGTCACCAGTAAATATGCCAAAGGGAACAACGGGATTACGCTGTTTGTGTTACTCACTGCGCTGGCGCTGTGGCTGAAATATCTCTTCAGCGTACAGCCTGAAATGGTCTTTAGCGTGCCCGTGGTTACCAAACTATTAATGTGCGGCGTGGCGCTGGGTTTTGGTTACGCCTCATGGAATATCGGCATTCTGCACGGAAACGTGTCGGTACTGGCGACCGTTTCCTATTTCACGCCTGTGCTTTCCGCCGCCCTTGCTGCCGTATTGCTTAACGCCCCGCTTTCGTTCTCCTTCTGGCAAGGTGCACTGATGGTCTGCGCAGGATCGCTTCTGTGCTGGTATGCGACCCGAAATAAGCAACACTAAAAGATAAGCGCGAAGGAGAATTCTTTCGCGCGTATTGCGCGGCAACGTATTTGTGATCGCGCGTCAAAATATTCATTTCTCCGCTCTGCATCCGTGATTCTTTTGGTTATATTTCCTCGACAGAAACGTCTCCTTACATTATTGCTGACAAAAACTGACAACACGCAGTATTAATTACCGACTATTATTCCCGGCTGATATAACGTGTCGTGCAATAATCCCTCGCTGAACATTTCGAAAATAGCTGCGCAATAACGTCTAAGCCTTTGTTTTATATTCTCGCAGAGAATATTTAAAGTATAAACACTCTGAAATAACAGATAATATTTAAAGGTAACTAAACCACTTTGAAACTATGATTCAATTAATTGTCATAAGTGGAAAATAGCTGCAATGAGAGTAACAAATAACCGATATTGGTAATTTGAGACCATTTAATCGGATCTCGGTCACACTAATTGAAATTAAAAGTAATATCCTGAAACTTATTATTGAAAGAACACACGAAGATTTTTAAAAATAGCATGCCATTGACAAACCACTTCGTTGAGAAATTGTTTAGCAATGGCTCAGGATATGCTTAAAGAAAATTATAAGGACGATTAAAAATGAAACTTAAATTAGTTGCAGTGGCAGTGACTACCCTGTTGGCAGCAGGCGCGGTAAACGCAGCAGAAGTATTCAACAAAGACGGTAACAAGCTGGATCTGTACGGTAAAGTGACGGGTCTGCACTACTTCTCTGATGACACCGACAACGACGGCGACAAAACTTACGTGCGTCTGGGCTTCAAAGGTGAAACCCAGATCAACGATCAGCTGACCGGTTTTGGCCAGTGGGAATATGAGTTCAAAGGCAACAACGACGAATCCAACGGTGACAAAGGCAACAAAACCCGTCTGGCATTCGCGGGCCTGAAATTCAACGAATTTGGTTCTTTCGACTACGGTCGTAACTACGGCGTGGCTTACGATATCGGCGCATGGACCGACGTACTGCCAGAATACGGCGGAGATACCTGGACTCAGACCGACGTGTTCATGACCGGCCGTACCACCGGCGTGGCAACCTACCGTAACCAGGACTTCTTCGGTCTGGTTGACGGCCTGAACGTGGCTGCGCAGTACCAGGGCAAAAACGACCGTGATGACGTCACCAAAGCGAACGGCGACGGCTGGGGTCTTTCTTCTACTTATGAATTCGACGGCTTCGTCGTGGGTGCAACTTACGCAAAAGCTGACCGTACCGACGATCAGGTCCGTTACGCAGCGCAGAGCGTTCTGAATGCCTCCGGCGATAACGCTGAAGTGTGGGCGGCTGGCCTGAAATACGATGCGAACAACATCTATCTGGCAACCACCTATTCCGAAACCCGCAACATGACGGTCTTCGGTGACAAGCATATTGCCAACAAAGCGCAAAACTTTGAAGCTGTTGCTCAGTACCAGTTTGATTTCGGTCTGCGTCCTTCCATCGCTTACCTGAAGTCCAAAGGCAAAGATATCGAGACTTACGGTGACCAGGATCTGGTTGAGTACATCGAGCTGGGCGCGAGCTACTACTTCAACAAAAACATGTCCACCTACGTTGATTACAAAATCAACCTGCTGGACGACAACAAATTCACCAACGATGCGAAAATCGCTACCGATAACATCGTTGCACTGGGCCTGACCTACCAGTTCTAAGAATTTGTGAGTTAAAAAGGCCAGCCCTTGTGGCTGGCTTTTTTTATCGCGGTCATCTGGCGTGATAAAGGAGTACGCCATGCAAATCTATACAGGACGCTGCTTATGTGGGATGAGCCATTTCAGCGTCAACATTGAAAATCTGGATGTGTATGCCTGCCACTGCACAACGTGCCAAAAATGGTCGGGCGGCATTGCCATGTATCTGGAAACCGCAGGCGTGCCAGCTGTGGAACACGATTCAATAGCCCCTTCGCACTTCTCGTCGTCGGCACGCGGCGAACGGTGGTTCTGTCCCGGTTGCGGCTGCCCGCTGTGGTACGAACTGACGTCAACTGAACGCTATTTTGTCCCGTGGACATTGCTGGAACTGAGTGAAGATGAGCGCCGTCGACTGGTGTTAGCCGCCGAAATCTATACCGAAACGCAGCCGGCTTTCTGGCGGTTAACCGGGCAATACGCGCGTTTTAGCGGAACCGAAATTGAAGCGCTGGACAAAAGCTGTTCGCTGACGGCGTAACCTCTCTGCTCGGGTTGCAAGCAGGAGGTACGCGCCGACAGAGATAGTGCGTGATACCCGGCATGCTACGCGCCGCCGGGTCAATGGCTACTGTTTCACTTTCGCCAGGCTAAACCAAATGCCGATCGCAAGGATTAACAGCATCCCGCCTGCACTTCCCAACGCCACGCTGTGCGAGGTGATAAAAGCGGCTTTGGCGGCTCCAATGACCGAGTCTGCCAGCGTCGGCGTCAGCTCCTGCGACACTTTCACGGCTTCACCAATGGATGACGACGCTGTTTCAACCAGCGTGTCGTTCAACCCTTGCGGCAGAACAATCGACGCCGAGAAGCTGCGAGTTAGCAGCAGACCAAAAATCGCAATCCCTAGCCCCGCTCCCAGCTCATAGGACATGGTTTCAATCGCACCGGCGGCGGCCGCTTTCTCTTTTGGCGCGGCGGCCATAATGGCGGACGTTGACGCCAATAGCGCACTGGCGGCGCTAAAGCCCAGCAGCACCATCAGGCTCCACGCTTGCCACTGCTGGGTGCTGAAATTGAGCATCGATAATCCAAAGAAACTCACCGCACTCAACCCCATGCCACCCGCCGCCACGATCCTCAGGCCCAGACGCCCTACCAGCACGCCGGCAATAGGCCCACTGAACCCGCTGGCAACCATCACTGGCAGCATAAACTTGCCCGCTTCAAACGGCGTGAAGCCGTGAACAAACTGCAACTCCTGCGCCATCAGCAGCTCAAAACCCACCAGCGCGATCATGGCCGTCATCGCCATCACGACGCCGCTTAAAATGATGCGATTGCAGAACAGGCGCATGTCGATCATCGGCGTGCTGGCGCGCAACTGAATACGCACAAAAATAAACAGCATCACGGCGCCGGTCAGTAACGTCATCACAACAAGCCACGGCGAAAGCGCCCCTTTCAACGCCGTTTTGGCGCTGTAAACCAGCAGCAAAATCGCGACGATCAGCATCAGAGCATGGCTAATATTTAGCGGCTGCTCGGGGCGCCCCTGCTGTTTCGGGACGAGGCGTGCCGCAAGGGCGACAACCACAATCACAATCGGGACGTTGATCAAAAAGACCGATCCCCAGTAGAAGTGCTCCAGCAGAATACCGCCAACCAATGGACCAAACGCCGCACCGCCCGACCCCACCGCCGCCCACACGCCGAGGGCAATATTACGGTGCCGAGGATCGGTAAAGAGCGTGCGGATCCCCGCGAGCGTTGCCGGAATAATCATCGCCGCACCGATCGCCAGCGACGCACGCGCAGCGATCAGCCAGCCCGCTGAAGGCGAGAACGCCGCCGCCAGCGACGACAAACCAAATAACACGCTGCCGAGCATGAGTAATTTTTTAAAGCCGATGCGATCGCCCAGCGCGCCCATGGGCAGCACCATCCCGGCCATCACCAGCGAATAAATATCAATAATCCACAGCAATTCGTTGCCGCTGGCGCCGAGCGTCATGCTCAATGTCGGTGCGGCGACGTGCAGCACCGTTGCGTCAATCGCCACCGGGATATACACCAGCACAATAATGACTAACGCTAACCACTGACGAAACATAAAGATCCTTTTTACCTTTTCTGGACACATGTCCAGAATGCGATCCTACGGAAAGTTGAACGTGTGTCCAGCTTTTTGTTACACTCGTTTCGTTACCATTGAGAGTGATGAGAAATGACCTATCTAAGCAAGGACGAACGCAGAGAAGCTATCCTTCAGGCCGCCATGCGGGTGGCCCTGAATGAAGGATTTAGCGGGATGACCGTCAGGCGCATTGCCGCTGAGGCAAACGTCGCAGCCGGACAGGTTCACCATCACTTCGCCAGCATCGGCGAGTTAAAATCGCAGTCATTTATCCACCTGATTCGTGCCCTGCTGGATGCCGAAGTGGTGCCTGAAAGTGCCAGCTGGCGCGACCGACTTCACGGCATGCTCGGTAGCGATGAAGGGGGATTCGAACCTTATATTCGACTCTGGCGTGAAGCACAGTTCCTGGCCACTCGCGACCCGGAAATAAAAGGCGCTTATGTGCTCACAATGGAAATGTGGCACCAGGAAACGGTCGCTATTATTCGCGCAGGTGCTGCTGACAATGCCTTTATTTTGAAGGACCGCCCGGAAAATATTGCCTGGCGTTTAATCGGCCTGGTTTGTGGTCTGGATGGTATTTATGTTCTGGGGATGCCCGAAATGGACGATGCCGCATTTAATCAGCATCTGAATAAATTAATAACGCTTGAGTTGGCATAATACTTCTTATGGAGTATAAGAAGTTGTTAAATTTTACAATTAGTAACACTTAAAGCGAACTCCTTTCTCCCTTCTAATCACAGGGGTTCGCTTTTTTATCTATCCTTCAGACGTATCCCAAAACATCCAAAAAATTCATAACGTCACACTTTAAAATAACTGTCTGTTTTCACTTTCCTTTTCTCCACGATATGGGTCAGTCCGAGGGCGATATGTCACAAAAAAGTGAGAAGAATAATCATTACCTTTTGAATAACTGGAAACCTGAAAACGCGGAATTTTGGGAGAACAAAGGCAAATATATTGCACGACGAAATCTGTGGATTTCCGTCGCCTGTCTGTTACTGGCTTTCTGCGTATGGATGTTATTTAGCGCCGTTGCGGTAAATCTTAATAAAGTAGGTTTTAATTTCACAACCGATCAGCTTTTTCTGTTAACCGCCCTCCCTTCTCTCTCCGGTGCGATATTACGCGTACCGTATTCTTTTATGGTGCCGATATTTGGTGGCCGTTACTGGACACTATTTAGCACGGTTATTTTGATTATTCCCTGCGTCTGGCTGGGCATCGCCGTTCAGAATAGCGCTACGCCGTATTGGGTGTTTATCACCATTGCGCTGCTGTGTGGATTCGCCGGTGCTAATTTTGCGTCCAGCATGGGCAATATCAGTTTCTTCTTCCCCAAATCAAAACAAGGTAGTGCTCTGGGGATCAACGGCGGGCTGGGTAATCTGGGCGTCAGCGTGATGCAAATGGTCGCGCCAGTGGTGATTTTCTTACCGATGTTTTCCTTCCTGGGCGTTCAAGGCGTGCTCCAGGATGACGGCTCCACGCTCGCGCTGGCGAACGCTGCGTGGATATGGGCACCGCTGCTGTTTATCGCAACGCTCGCGGCATTTTTTGGTATGAATGATATCGCCAGTTCAAAAGCGTCCATTGCCAGCCAGTTGCCGGTACTTAAACAGCCGCATTTATGGTTGCTCAGTCTGCTTTATCTGGCCACATTCGGCTCGTTTATCGGCTTTTCAGCCGGGTTTGCAATGCTGTCAAAAACGCAGTTCCCGGACGTGAATATTCTGCATCTCGCGTTCTTCGGTCCGCTAATTGGCGCGCTGGCGCGTTCGGCGGGCGGCGTGGTGTCGGACAAACTTGGCGGCGTGCGCGTGACGCTGGTTAATTTTGTCTTTATGGCCCTATTCAGCGCCCTGCTGTTTCTGACGCTTCCAGGAACGGGTTCCGGAAACTTTACCGCCTTTTATCTGATCTTTATGGGCCTGTTCCTGACCGCGGGTTTAGGCAGCGGTTCCACCTTCCAGATGATCGCCGTTATCTTCCGCCAAATCACCATCTACAAGGTGAAACTGCGCGGCGGGACGGAAGAGCAAGCCCAGCAGGAAGCGGTTACCGATACTGCGGCGGCGCTCGGGTTTATCTCGGCCATCGGCGCGGTCGGGGGCTTCTTCATTCCTAAAGCGTTCGGCACGTCCCTCGCCATGACCGGCTCGCCGGTGGGTGCGATGAAAGTCTTCCTTGTGTTCTATATCGTCTGCGTGCTGGTGACCTGGCTGGTCTATGGCCGTCGGCAAAAGCACGTCAAATAATACCCGTCCTATTTCAAGCTGCATGTGCGTTGGCTGCGTTCGTTCACCCGAATCACTTATCTGAGTCAGTGATTTGGAATTCACTCTCATGCCACATTGCTGCAACTCGAAATATGTAGGGCATTGACCTTTCAGCATTTTTTGTGAGCAGTCAGGAGGAACGTCATGAGTAAACTGTTGGATCGCTTTCGCTACTTCAAACAAAAAGGCGAGACTTTCGCCGACGGGCACGGGCAGGTGTATCACACCAACCGCGACTGGGAAGACAGTTATCGCCAGCGCTGGCAGTTCGACAAAATCGTGCGTTCGACCCACGGCGTCAACTGCACCGGCTCCTGCAGCTGGAAAATCTACGTTAAAAACGGGCTGGTGACGTGGGAAGTACAGCAAACCGATTACCCCCGTACCCGCCCTGACCTGCCAAACCACGAACCGCGCGGATGCCCGCGGGGCGCGAGCTACTCCTGGTATCTCTACAGCGCCAACCGTCTGAAATATCCCCTGGTCCGCCGCAAGCTGATCGAATTGTGGCGTGAGGCGCTGAGCCAACACAGCGATCCGGTACTGGCGTGGAATGCCATCATGAGCGACCCGCAAAAAACCAAAAGCTACAAACAGGCGCGCGGGCACGGCGGCTTTATCCGCTCAAACTGGAAAGAACTGAACCAGCTGATCGCGGCCGCAAACGTCTGGACCATCAAACACTACGGTCCAGATCGCGTGGCCGGTTTCTCACCGATTCCGGCGATGTCGATGGTTTCTTACGCGGCAGGCACGCGTTATCTCTCCCTGCTGGGCGGAACCTGCCTGAGCTTTTACGACTGGTATTGCGATCTCCCACCTGCTTCACCAATGACCTGGGGTGAGCAGACCGACGTACCGGAATCCGCCGACTGGTATAACTCCAGCTACATCATTGCCTGGGGTTCTAACGTCCCGCAGACGCGCACGCCGGATGCTCACTTCTTTACCGAAGTGCGTTACAAAGGCACCAAAACTATCGCGATAACACCCGATTTTTCGGAAGTCGCGAAGCTTAGCGACCAGTGGCTGGCACCAAAACAAGGCACCGACAGCGCGCTGGCCATGGCGATGGGCCATGTAATTCTCAAAGAGTTCCACCTCGATAATCCGAGTGAATATTTCCTCAATTACTGCCGCCGTTACACCGATATGCCGATGCTGGTGATGCTTGACCAACGCGAAGACGGTAGTCTGGTACCCGGACGAATGCTGCGCGCATCGGATCTGGCCGACGGGCTGGGCGAGCAAAATAACCCTGAATGGAAAACCGTGGCCTTTGATATCGCCGGTGGATTGGTTGCGCCGAACGGTTCGATTGGGTTCCGCTGGGGCGAGAAAGGGAAATGGAATCTTGAGCCGGTGGCGGCGGGACAGGAAATCGAGCTGACGCTGTCTCTGCTGATCACCCACGACACCGTGGCAAACGTGGCGTTCCCCTATTTCGGCGGCAACGAAAATCCGCATTTCCGCAGCGTGAAGCAAGATCCCGTGCTGATCCGCAAAGTACCGTCCAAAACCCTTACGCTTGCGGACGGTCGCCAGCAACAGGTCGCCAGCGTTTACGATCTGGTGCTGGCGAATTACGGTCTCGACCGCGGTCTTGATGATGAAAATGCGGTTAACGATTACAGCGATGTCAAAGCCTATTCTCCCGCATGGGGCGAGCAAATTACGGGCGTTCCGCGTCGGCATATCGAACAAATTGCCCGCGAGTTTGCCGACACCGCGAATAAGACCCACGGACGCTCGATGATCATACTGGGTGCCGGTGTGAACCACTGGTATCACATGGACATGAACTACCGCGGGATGATCAACATGCTGGTCTTCTGCGGCTGCGTCGGTAAAAGCGGTGGCGGTTGGTCACATTATGTCGGCCAGGAAAAGCTGCGCCCGCAAACCGGCTGGCTGCCGCTGGCGTTTGCCCTGGACTGGCACCGCCCGCCGCGCCAGATGAACAGCACATCGTATTTTTACAATCACGCCAGCCAGTGGCGCTACGAAAAGCTCACCGCCCAGGAGCTCCTCTCTCCACTTGCCGACGCGTCGAAATTTACCGGGCATCTGATCGATTTCAACGTGCGGGCCGAACGTATGGGCTGGCTGCCCTCGGCTCCGCAGCTTGGTGTTAATCCGCTGCATATCAAGGCGCGGGCCGACGCGGCGGGCATGTCGCCGCAGGATTACACCGTGCAGGCGCTCAAAACGGGTGATATCCGCTTCGCCTGCGAGCAGCCGGATAACGGTAAAAACCATCCGCGCAATCTGTTCGTCTGGCGCTCGAATTTGCTGGGTTCATCCGGCAAAGGCCACGAGTACATGCTCAAGTATCTTCTTGGCACCGAGAGCGGTATTCAGGGCGACGATTTAGGCTCGACGGACGATGTCAAACCCGAAGAAGTGGAATGGCAAACCGCCGCCATCGAAGGCAAGTTAGACCTGCTGGTAACGCTCGATTTCCGCATGTCCAGCACCTGTTTGTTCTCCGATATCGTCTTACCGACCGCCACCTGGTATGAAAAAGACGACATGAATACCTCGGATATGCACCCGTTTATTCATCCGCTGTCGGCTGCCGTCGATCCTGCGTGGGAATCGCGCAGCGACTGGGAAATTTATAAAGGGTTGGCGAAAGTGTTCTCAGACGTGTGTGTCGGACACCTGGGGACCGAAACTGACGTGGTCCTGCAACCCCTGCAACACGACTCGCCAGCAGAGCTATCCCAGCCGTTTGATATCCAGGACTGGCGCAAGGACGAATGCGATCTGATTCCCGGTAAAACTGCGCCAAATATTGCCGTTATTGAGCGTCATTATCCGGAAACTTACGAACGATTTACCGCGCTTGGCCCGTTAATGGACAAACTCGGCAATGGCGGGAAAGGCATCTCGTGGAACACACAAACTGAGATCGATTTCCTCGGCAAGCTGAACTACGTCAAGCTGGATGGGCCGGCAAAAGGCCGTCCGCTGATCGATACCGCGATAGATGCTTCTGAAGTCATCCTCGCGCTCGCCCCGGAAACCAACGGCCATGTGGCCGTAAAAGCCTGGGAAGCGCTCAGTGAATTCACGGGGCGCGAACATGCGCATCTGGCGCTAAACAAAGAAGACGAGAAAATTCGCTTCCGCGATATCCAGGCGCAGCCGCGCAAAATCATCTCCAGCCCAACGTGGTCAGGCATCGAGAGTGAACACGTTTCCTATAACGCCGGATACACGAACGTTCACGAACTCATTCCGTGGCGCACCCTCTCCGGACGTCAACAGCTGTATCAGGATCATCAGTGGATGCGCGCCTTCGGGGAAAGCCTGGTGGCCTATCGTCCGCCGATTGATACCCGCAGCGTGACGCACATGCGCGAGATCCCGCCGAACGGTTTCCCGGAAAAAGCGCTGAACTTCCTGACGCCGCACCAGAAATGGGGCATTCACTCCACCTACAGCGAAAACCTGCTGATGCAAACGCTGTCGCGCGGCGGGCCGATTGTGTGGATCAGCGAAACCGACGCCCGCGAGTTAGGCATTGAGGACAATGACTGGATCGAAGCCTTCAACGCCAACGGCGCTCTCACTGCTCGCGCCGTCGTCAGCCAGCGCGTACCGCCCGGTATGACCATGATGTACCACGCTCAGGAACGCATTCTGAACATTCCGGGATCGGAAGTGACCGGACGACGCGGCGGCATACATAACTCCGTCACCCGCGTGTGCCCGAAACCGACGCACATGATCGGCGGTTACGCCCAGTTGGCCTACAGCTTCAACTATTACGGCACCGTCGGATCTAACCGCGACGAGTTCATCATGATCCGCAAAATGAAAAATATTAACTGGCTGGACGGCGAAGGTCGGGATCAGGTACAGGAGGCGAAAAAATGAAAATACGCTCACAGGTCGGCATGGTACTGAATCTCGATAAATGCATTGGCTGCCACACCTGCTCGGTGACGTGTAAAAACGTCTGGACCGGACGCGAAGGTATGGAATACGCGTGGTTTAACAACGTCGAAACCAAGCCGGGCGTTGGCTATCCGAAAAACTGGGAAGACCAGGAAGAGTGGCAAGGCGGCTGGGTTCGGGGGATCACCGGCAAGCTGACGCCAAAGCTCGGCGGACGCGTCGGTGTGCTGTCAAAAATCTTTGCTAACCCGTCGTTACCCGGCATCGACGATTACTACGAACCCTTTACCTTCGACTATCAGGATCTGCACCGCGCCCCGGAGGGCGATCATCTGCCCACTGCCCGCCCGCGATCGCTGATCAGCGGCAAACGCATGGACAAAATCGTCGGCGGACCTAACTGGGAAGAGCTGCTTGGCGGCGAGTTCGAGAAACGCGCTCGCGACCGTAACTTCGACAAGATGCAAAAGGAGATGTACGGCCAGTTCGAAAACACCTTCATGATGTATCTCCCGCGCTTATGTGAACACTGCCTGAACCCAAGCTGTGTCGCCACCTGCCCGAGCGGCGCGATCTACAAGCGCGAAGAGGACGGCATTGTGCTGATCGACCAGGACAAATGCCGTGGCTGGCGCATGTGTATCAGCGGTTGTCCGTACAAAAAAATCTACTTCAACTGGAAAAGCGGCAAGTCAGAGAAATGCATCTTTTGCTACCCGCGTATCGAATCCGGTCAGCCAACCGTGTGTTCCGAAACCTGCGTCGGTCGCATCCGCTATCTCGGCGTACTGCTGTACGATGCGGACCGCATCGAAGAGGCGGCCAGCACCGAGCATGAAACCGATCTGTACGAACGTCAGTGCGATGTGTTCCTGAACCCACATGACCCGGCAGTGATTGAAGAAGCGTTTAAACAGGGTATTCCACAAAACGTGATTGACGCCGCGCAGCGCTCGCCGGTTTACAAAATGGCGATGGACTGGAAGCTGGCTCTGCCGCTCCACCCGGAATACCGTACCCTGCCGATGGTCTGGTATGTTCCGCCGCTGTCGCCGATTCAGTCCTATGCCGATGCCGGGGGCTTGCCGCAAACCGACAGCATTTTGCCTGCGGTCGAGAGCCTGCGTATTCCGGTGCAGTATCTGGCGAATATGCTCAGCGCGGGTGACACCGGCCCGGTGCTGCGCGCCCTGAAACGCATGATGGCGATGCGCCATTACAAACGCTCGCAAACCGTCGAAGGCGTGACCGACACCCGCGCGATCGAAGAAGTCGGTTTGAGCGTGGAACAGGTCGAAGAGATGTACCGCTATCTGGCCATCGCTAACTACGAAGACCGCTTCGTGATCCCAACCAGTCACCGCGAAATGGCGCGCGACGCCTTCCCGGAGAAAAATGGCTGCGGCTTTACCTTCGGCGACGGCTGTCACGGCTCCGACACCAAATTCAACCTCTTCAACAGCAGCCGCATCGACGCCATCAACATCGACGAGGTGCGCAAACATGGGGAGGGTGAATAATGCAGATCCTCAAAATCATTGCTTTGCTGATTGAATATCCCGATGAGACGTTGTGGGAAAATAAGGCCGAAGCGCTGTCGCTGATCGCGCAGGATGCACCGATGCTGCTGCCCTTTGCGCAGCAGCATCTTGAGGCATCGCTTCTCGATAAACAGGCGCACTGGTGCGAAGTGTTTGAGCGCGGTCGCTCGACGTCGCTGCTGTTGTTTGAGCATGTTCATGCAGAGTCCCGCGATCGCGGTCAGGCGATGGTCGATCTCATGAGTCAATATGAGAAAGCCGGGTTACAGCTGGATTGCCGCGAACTGCCGGACTATTTGCCGCTGTATCTGGAATATTTAAGCATCGTTCCAGACGCTGAAGCGCGGGAAGGTTTGCAAAACGTTGCGCCCATTCTGGCGCTTATCGGCGGACGACTGAAACAGCGTGACGTCGCGCATTATCAGCTTTTTGATGCCCTGCTGACCTTTGCCCAAAGCCCTCTCAGAAGTGACAGTGTCACTAATCAGGTATCGACGGAACAACGCGATGACACCCGGCAGGCGCTCGACGCGGTCTGGGAAGAGGAGCAGGTGAAATTTATTGAGGACAACGCCACCGCCTGTGACAGTTCGCCGATGCAGCAATATCAACGCCGCTTTAGCCAGGACGTCGCGCCGCAATACGTAGACGTCAGCGCCGGAGGCCCAAAATGATGCAATTTCTGAACGTCTTTTTCTACGACATCTATCCGTACGTTTGCGGAACGGTATTCCTGATCGGAAGCTGGCTGCGCTATGACTACGGGCAATACACCTGGCGCGCATCGTCCAGCCAGATGCTCGATAAACGCGGAATGGTGCTGTGGTCAAATCTGTTCCACATCGGCATTCTGGGGATTTTCTTCGGCCATTTATTCGGAATGCTGACCCCACACTGGGTCTATTCGTGGTTTCTGCCGATGTCGCAAAAGCAGCTGATGGCGATGATTCTGGGCGGCGTGTGCGGCGTGTTAACGCTGGTCGGCGGTGCGGGATTATTGATACGTCGATTAACCAATCCACGTATTCGCGCAACCTCAACGACTGCCGACATTTTGATTCTGTGCATCCTGCTGATTCAGTGCGTTCTGGGGCTGGCGACGATTCCGTTTTCGGCGCAACACCCGGACGGCAGCGAAATGTTAAAACTGGTCGACTGGGCCCAGAGCGTGGTCACCTTCCACGGCGGCGCATCCGCGCATCTTGATGGCGTGGCCCCTATTTTCCGCGTGCATCTTGTGCTGGGTATGACTATCTTCCTGATTTTCCCCTTCACCCGACTGGTCCACGTCTGGAGCGCGCCGGTGGAATACTTGACCCGGCGATATCAGGTAGTGCGGTCACGGCGTTGATACGAGGATTCTGTTTCGCGGGATTTATCTTTGGCGTCACCCAGGTTTAAAATTTTGCTTCATTCCCTCTCCCTGTGGGAGAGGGATAGCCTGAGAACAACAGAGCAGGTAGAAAATATTATTTCCCCGCCTGCGGATGGGTATCAAACCCGGCCATTACCGCTGTTAATTCCGCCAGAGAAAAACCGTGTTTCGCATCATCCACCCCCAGCCCAAACCGCTCCTGCATCAGTTCATACAACTCGCTGGCATCGGCCAGATTGTGCTGCTCGACGACATGCGTGCCCTGCCAGTGGGTAAAATGGAAATTAGTGAGCGTTAATTTGCCGCCATCCGACAGGTGTCGGCACATCAGCAGATGATGACGGAAATGCGATTGCGGCCAGTGGGCAGACCAGAAATTCCCCATCACGTAATCGTTGAAATATTGCGTCACCAGATCGAAGTGATACATCGACTGCCAGTGATCGTGGTGACGGAACTGCAGCACCCAGTCATTGCCCTCGTTGATCAGACGATAGAGCCCGTGTGGCGTGGCCTGTTCCTCTCCTGCAATTAGCCGAATCGGCGCCGTCAGCGTTTGACCACCAAAACCGACATCGGCAATCCAGCGCTCACCGTTCAACTCGACGAGCAACAGGCGATGCGTACGCGGCGGCATCTGCGGCGGATTAGACAGCACCACGCGGCCCAAAACGCTGCGGACGTGAAAACCGATTTCCCGCAGGACGCGCTCGAAAAGTCCATTTTGCTCAAAGCAGTAGCCGCCGCGTCTGGCGGCGATCAGCTTATCCGCGACGTTTTGATCGTCCAGATGGATTTCTCGCGGCAACACCACATCGATATTCTCAAACGGAATAGCGCTGTTGTGCTGCAAATGCAGCGCACGCAAGGTGTCGATATCCGCTTGCACTGGCTGATGCCAGTCGATACGGGCGAAATAAGCACTCAGAAATGGGGACATCATCGGGTTCCTTGAAATGATTTCCCCTTTTTATAACCTATTTTTACGCCGCCACTGGCGCAAAAGTGCTTTTTAGCGACGAACACCGCGCTGCATGATGCCTAGCGCCGTGAGCATCAGCACAAGCCCTGTCATCAGCGTGAGCGTCGCCATCGCCATGCCTTGTCCAATCGAGCCTTGCTCAAATTGACGCCAGATAAACACTGACACGGTTTGCGTTCCGGCAGGGGCAAGTAACAGCGAAGTCACCAACTCTCGCGAGGCGATCGCAAACACCATCAACATCGCCGCCAGCAAGGCCGGAGAGACCAGAGGCAGCACGATAAACCGCAGCGCCTGAAACGCCGACGCGCCGTGAACGCGCGCAGCCGGCTCGAGATTACCGCCTAACTGGCGTAACGCGCTCCCGACGTAACGCACCGGCCACGGCAGCAGCAGACAGCAATAGGAAAGCAGTAAAATCACCCAGCTGTTATAGGGCGAAATCGTCCAGAACGGCTGGTTCCACAGCAGGATTAACCCCACGCCAACCACCACGCCCGGCAATGCCGCAGGCATCAGCGACAAGGCATCAATCACGCCGCGCCCTTTAATCTTTTGCACCACGACCAGCCAGGAGGCAAGAAGCCCAAAACTTCCCGTAATACAGGCGGCCCCAAACGCCAGTGAAAGACTGGTTCCGAGCGCCGACAGCGCATCGCCCTGCTGGCTAAATAGCGCCGTATAATGTGACAACGTCACGTTATCGGTTGTCACACCCCCAGACAGCGTGCCTAAAATGCCCGAAAGCGCCATCGACGCGCCCGGCAGAATAACGGCGATGATGCCGACCAGCGCCATCATCAGCACAATCGGAAACGTGAACACCCCTGCATCTGTCCCCCTATTTTCCGTGGGTTTACCGGTAATACTGGTGACGTCATGATGCCCGGTCAGCTTTTTCTGTAATGCCCAGGCGCACAGCGCAATCACCACTAACACCACGGACAGCATTGACGTACCCGAGAGATCAACCGGCCAGTCTGCCAGTTTTTTCTCGATATCCGTCGTTAACATCAATACCCCGGCACGTGTTCCCAGCGCCGCCGGAACGCCAAACTCTTCGATGGCCAGCGTAAACGCCAGCAGCATCCCTGCGGCCAGCGCGGGAGAGAGCATCGGCAGCGTAATGTGCCAGAACGCCCTTCCGGCGCTCGCGCCGTGGACGCGCGCCACTAACGCCAGACGCTGTCCGCTGGCCAGTAAACTGCGCGAAACCGCAAAGTAGATAACCGGAAAAATATTCAGCGCCATCACCAGCACAATGCCGGTTTTACTGAACAGCAGATCGTTGAGATTAATGCCCGTTAGCTGCTGCAAATATCCGTTGGTCTGGAGCACCAGCATCCACGACAGCGCGGCAATATAAGGCGGGGTGAAAAACGGAATCAAAAAAAGCAGATCCCACAGACGCGGCAGCGGCACATTAAAAAGCCCACGCGCGACACCGAGCGGAAAACCAATCACCGCGCTGACCAGCGCCACGCCGGTTGCAATCTGCAACGTCCCACCCAGCATCACAGGCAGCTGAGGTTCCGCCAATAATATACTCACGCCACTGAACGCGCCCGAAAGCGATCCGGCGCTGAACTGCGGGAAAATTGCCTGCAAGACAATAAAAGCGAGCGGAAACGCCACCAGAACGATCAACACGGCGAGCGTCACACCCGAAATAAATCGCTGTTTCACGAGGAAATCCTGAAGACGGGGTTGCCCCCGTCGGATGAATTACAGGGAGAAAAGCGTGTTGAAGCGCTTGAGGATCGCGCTGCGCTCGCTGGAGCCATCATTTTTGACCGGCAGGATTTTCAGCTCATTTAACAACGGGCGTTTAGCCTTAACGTCTTCGCGCGCGGGCATCAGCCAGGCGTCGGCCACCATCGACTGCCCTTCCGGTGACAGGACATAATCAACAAACGCATTCGCGTCGTCAGCATGCTGAGTCGACTTCAGAATCATCATGGGACGCGGAGCGATCACTGTTCCGCTCGCCGGGAAGATCACTTTCAGCGACTCGCCCTGATGAATATTGCCGTAGGAAACATAGTCGACCGCGCCAAACACCGCGGCTTTCGCGCCCTGCATCACCGGCGTGACGGCCTGTGCGTTCGGGCCGCTTACGACCATCCCGTTCTTCTTCAGTTCGTCAAACAGTGTCCAGGCTTTGTCGCCCATGCCATTTTGCAAACCGATCAGCAAATCCAGCGAAGCCCCCGACAGCGCCGGATCGGGCGTGGTGACTTTATCTTTGAATGCCTCAGTGGCGAGATCCTGCCACTCCTTGGGTTCCGGCGTGCCGCTTTTGGTGTTCCACACGATCCCCAGCGCAGAGATCCCCTGCGCGACGTAATCGGCAGATTTCAGTTCAGCCGGTACGTTAGCGGCATTCGCGCTCTGATACGGCAACAGCCATCCGCGAGTATGCAGATCTTCAGCCGTGTCCCACGACGCAGAAATCAAAATATCGGCCTGCGGATTGGCCTGTTCAGCTTCCAGACGCGCCATCACTTTGCCCGTGGTTGCCTGGAAAATATCCACTTTCACGCCTGTTTTCTTTTCAAAACCGGTCGCCAGATTTTTGGCCAGCGATCCTGGCCCCGCAGTGTAAACCGTCAGCGCATGTGCGCTGGACATCATGACGGTGGATAGCGCCATTGCGAGCAATACTCCCTTTTTAGCGGAAAATGACTTTTTCATGCGAACTCCCCAGAGGATGAAATCAAACGATCGGCAGCGACGCTGCCAGCAGATAAATGCACGATGCGATCGGCCAGGATTTCAGCCTCCCGGCGATCGTGGGTGACATAGACAGCCGTCGTCCCAAGCTGACGCAGCAGCGTAGCCATCTCCAGACAAAGAGATTCGCGCAGTTCGCTATCGAGGTTGGAAAGCGGTTCGTCGAACAGCAGCACGCGCGGTTCCGCGACAATCGCGCGGGCGAGTGCCACGCGCTGTTGTTGACCGCCCGATAAACCTGCCGGTTTACGATCGGCAAACTCACTGAGTCCAACACGAGCCAGCGCCTGCGCGACGCGGGAATCACACTCCTGGCGTCTGACGTTGCGCATTTTTAGCGGGAACGCGACGTTTTGCGCGACCGTCATGTGCGGCCACAGAGCGTAATCCTGGAAAACCATGCCGATATCGCGCGCTTCTGGCGGTAACGACCACCCGGCTTTCGCAACCAGCCGATCGCCAAAATGGATTTCACCTTGCGCGGGATGCGTGAGTCCGGCGAGCAGACGCAGCAGCGTACTTTTACCGCAGCCTGACGGTCCCAGCAGTGCAACCACACTGCCTGCGTCAATGTGCAGATCGATTTGATTTAATACCGTGTTCGCACCAAAAGCGTAGGAAACGCCATTGAGCGTGATAGATGTGAACATATTGTTATCCTCTTTGGGATTTAATGTCCGACACTGTAGGCAGGCAAGATGACGAATGCATGACGGTTATGTTGCGACTTGATTTCATCCGTGATTCAGTCGTTTAATGCCGTAAAACCTCTTTAAGGAATTTCTATGAACCACTTCCGTCCCGTCGAGTTAAAACACGCCAGTCGCCTGCTCAATCACGGCCCGACGGTGCTGATTACCAGCCGTGACGAGACGATTGACCGTCGCAACGTGATGGCCGCCGCCTGGTCGATGCCCGTCGAATTTGAACCACCGCGCATCGCTATCGTCGTCGACAAAAGCGCGTGGTCGCGTGAACTCATCGAGCGCAGCGGGAAATTCGGTATCGTGATCCCAGGCGTTGCCGCAGCCAACTGGACGTATGCGGTAGGCAGCGTCAGCGGACGAGACGAAGACAAATTCAACGCCTACGGTATTCCGGTGATAAACGGCCCGGAATTGGGCCTGCCGGTGATTGAAGAGAAATGTCTGGCGTGGATGGAGTGCCGTCTGCTCCCCGCGACGTCCGCGGCGGAAAAATACGATACCCTGTTCGGCGAAGTTGTTGCGGCAGCGGCCGACGAACGCGCGTTCGTGGCGGGTCGCTGGCATTTTGATGAGGACAAACTGAACACGCTCCACCATTTGGGCGCGGGGACGTTTGTTGTCAGTGGGAAAACAGTGCGTGCCCCGGAATAGGCAGCTACAACCGCTGAATTTATGACTGCGGCGGTGATTCCTTTCACCGCAATTGTCTGCCTGCGGAGCCTGAACGGTACGCCTACGATTTTTTGTCAGGCAAACTCACTAACAACAAACCGACAAAAATCACGCTAACCCCCGCAAGCTTACCTGCGCTGAACGATTCATGCAGCCAGGGGAGCCAGATAGCGGCAGCCCACACCAGCACGTAACTTATACTCAGCAGCGGGTACGCTTTACTTAACGCGATACGGCGCAAAGCCATATACCAGCAGCCCATTGAAAAGACATAGGCAAACAAGCCGATGACCAATGCCACTGCACCGGGTGTGACATGTAAAAACGCCGATATTAATGCGTCGGTCTGGCCCACCGGCGGCAGCGTCACCATCGCCCATTTCATAATGAGCTGAGCACCGCTGACCAACAGCACGCTCATTACTGCCCAGACGTATCCCATCATGCGGTCCCTCCCAGGAGGATAATCCCCACCATGATCAGCAAAACGCCCACCCCGTGGCGAAGCGAGATGGGCTCATGCCAGATAAAACGTGCCGCGAGCGTAATAAAGATAAAGTTCAGGCTGAGCATCGGGTACGCAACGCTGACCGGCACGGTCTGGAGCACGAAAAGCCACAGCAACATGGCGCAGCCCAGCAGGAGAAGGCTTAGCGCCAGCCAGCCCAAAACACGCTGGCGCGCTCGCGTGTGGGCGGCCTGCTTTTGACAAAGCTGGCCGCCACAACTCAGTAGACTGGCAAACACAATGAGCACATAACTCATGGCGTTTTTTCATAGAAGAAGAGTAAGAAACGCCCTTTATGATAAAGCCGATCGGGCGGTGGCAGATCACTGTCTTCCGGGACGTTATCTTTCGACAATAATTTCACCAGCGAGACGTTACCCTCTTTACGATGTAACGCCAGCCAGCTGGCGAAATCGTTGCGAGAAACCAAGTTATCTTTCGCATCAGCAAAGTTTGTCAGGCCATAGTCAAGCTCACCCGGTTTTGCATAAAGCGTAATATCGTTACGCTTCATTTCCCAGGCGATGCCTGCGCCAACACCGACGCTGTCAGCAAGAATGTAACGGCTGCTCTCCAGTTCCGGACGCACCTGCTCAATAAAAGCCTGCGGATGCTTGGAGTAGATAACCTTGTCGGGAATCATGCCCCCCACTAACAGCGCGATACCCAGCGGACACAGCGCGGCCCATTGCCAGAGCCGGGCATTGTTACGCGTGGTGAAGTAACCGACCAATGCCCACACCAGGAACGCAATACTCGCCTGAATCACTTTCAGCACTTCATGGTTGGCATAAAGCGGATGTTTCACCACTCCCCACGGCGCCAGAACCAGCAGCACAATCAGCGTGCACACCGCGCCAAATACGGTATTGATCCAACCATTCACTTTTAGCGTGCGGGGTGTTGCCACTAACTGTGTGGCATGGCGCGCCAGCAAAATAGCCAGCGGCGCGAAGCACGGCAAAATATAAGTAGGAAGTTTGCCTTTCGCGATGCTAAAGAACAGCAGCGGCATCACGACCCAACCCAACAGGTACAGCGTTCCGCTTTCGAGATGCCGTTCTGTCCAGCCACGTTTAAGCGCCCCGGGTAATAACGCGACCCACGGCAGGCAACCCGCAATCAGGAATGGAATGTAATACCAGAACGGAGCCTTATGCTGCGCGTCATTTTCTGCAAAACGCTGAATGTGCTCAACCCAGAAGAAATAGTGCCAGAACGTCGGTTCCGCTTTCGCAATCGCCAGCGCCCACGGCAACGTTATCAGCGTGGCGCTGATGACCGCCAACGGCCCAAACAGCAGCACCTCTTTCCAGCGTTTTTGCGTAATCACCCACGGCAAAACACCCAGCACCGGGACGGCTAACGCGAGGAATCCCTTGGTCATCACGCCCATACCACAGGCCAGACCGAGCAGAATGTATCCCCCTGCTTTACCCGCGCGCGTTTGCGCGTTGGCCCCCAACCAGAAACTGCACATCGCCGCGACCAGCCACAGGGTAATCATGGGGTCAAGAACGGCATACGTCCCCACGCCATAAACCAGTAAACAGGTCAGGAAAATCACCCCTGACAGGACGGCCATTTTCGTGTCACGCCAGAGGCGGAAAGCCAACCACACCACCATCAGCGCGCTTAAGGTTATTGAAAATACCGAACCGAATCTGACCGAGAAATTGTTATGGCCGAAAATCATCTGGCTAAGGTTGTTAATCCAGTATCCCGCCACCGGTTTTTCAAAATAGCGCACATCCAAAAAGTGCGGAACTATCCAGTTTCCTGCTGACAGCATCTCGCGGCTGATTTCCGCGTAGCGGGTTTCATCAGGCTGCCAAAGCGCACGAAATTCAAGTGGAAGCAGGTAAAGCAGAGCAAAACCCAATAACAGGACGAGCGAATACTGTGCTGATTTCATCCTTAAATACCCTAAATAATTCGAATGTCAGGCAGACGACCGGGGCAAAAATCCCCGCCACAGCGCGAACGATGTGACGGGGACACACTTCGGGAGCCAACGTACCTGCAGCCTGAGGTAAGCCTGGATTTACTGGCCGACACGTTGTTGGCAACCCAACCAACCCTCGCGGCCAGGAATCGCGCCGCGCACCACTTTGCCCAATGGCAATGTCGATAAATCGTCAGGTAACAGCTCGCTTAGTGGACAAAAGGTAATACCTTCCTGCGCGGCCATCGTGAGCAACTCGTCAAAGTCTTTGCGCATCACAATCCCTTCCACTTCGGCGTGGATGGTGTACACCGGGGTTCCGGTGTCTTGTTTGATGCGATCAAGGATAAATCGATTGTAACTTTCACGGCTAACGCCCTCACCGATCACTTCATCCCAGGTGGGTAGCGTGACCGGAATTTGCACCGTCCCGGTGCTCCCGTCCGCCATCACCGGTCGAAACGGTGTGGTGCCCCGGCAGTCACTGTTGTAGCGAAAACCGAAAGACTCTTTCGCTTTCACAACGCGCTGATCGGCTCGCCACCCGGCAACCGCTGAGCATGTCACCGGCTGTTCAATAATGTCGGTCAACGTATCAAGCCCGAGACGAATGTGTTTCTCAAGATGGTTGTTGTCCCAAACACCTGCCCAGGTTTGCCACGCAAAGTGATCCCACGCGTGCAGGCCGACTTCATGGTGGTCCGCCGCCGCTGAAATAATGTCAGCATTACCCGCCCCAATCTGGCGGCCCGGCCATGCCGTACCCGCCAGCAAAATGTCCCAGCCGTAGAGCGAGGCGGCGTTTGAACGCAGCATCTTCCACAAGAACTGCGGTTTCACCAGCCGCCATAGATGGCGTCCCATGTTGTCCGGCCCAACGCTCATAAAAAAAGTGGCCTGGATTGCATGCAAACTTAAAATCTCAAGAAGATGCGGAACCCCTTCTCGGGTGCCGCGCCATGTATCGACATCAATGCGCAGACCCACTTTTCTCATACCTGAGGTTCCGTCAATTCAACCGTTTTTAGGAAGAAATCCAGGGTTTCATCTATCGTTTTTTCCATCTCAACCGTTGGCGTCCAGCTTATTAAGCGCTGAGCGTTACGGATGCTCGGTTTACGATGCTCGACGTCCTGGTAGCCTTTACCATAATACGTGCTGCTTTCCACTTCACGGAAACCGGCAAACGGAGGGAAATGGTGGCGCAGCGGGTGTTTTTCAAAGCTCGCCAGCAGCATTTCAGCCAGCTCTTTGATGCTCGCTTCATTATCCGGGTTACCGATATTGATGATTTGCCCGTCGCAGTTGCTGTTTTTGTTCTCAATGATGCGAAACAGCGCTTCGATACCATCGCTAATATCAGTAAAGCACCGTTTTTGACGCCCGCCGTCAATCAGCTTAATCGGCGATCCTTCGACCAGGTTCAGGATCAGTTGGGTGATTGCACGAGAAGAACCGATACGCGCCGCATTAAGGTTATCAAGACGGGGACCCATCCAGTTAAATGGACGGAACAGCGTAAAGCGTAGCCCTTCCTTTTCGCCATAAGCCCAGATAACACGGTCAAGCAACTGCTTGGAAACGGAGTAAATCCAGCGCTGCTTGTTGATTGGGCCAACGATCAGATTCGAGTGATCTTCATCGAACACCTTATCGCTACACATGCCATACACTTCAGACGTGGACGGGAAGATAATGCGTTTTTGGTATTTCACGCAATCACGAATAATCTTCAGGTTTTCTTCGAAATCGAGCTCAAAGACGCGCAGCGGATTACGGGTATATTCGATTGGCGTGGCAATCGCCACCAGGGGCAGAACCACGTCACATTTTTTGATGTGGTATTCAATCCATTCAGAGTGAATACTGATGTCCCCTTCCACAAAGTGGAAACGCGCATTGCCAATGAAACGGCTTATCGCATCGGAACCGATATCCAGGCCATACACTTCAAAGTTGTCGTCTTGCAGTAAACGTTCCGTCAGGTGATTACCGATGAACCCGTTCACGCCAAGAATTAACACGCGTGTGCGGCGCTTGATGGCGGAAACCGGCTGGCTACTGATGATCGCGCCCGCAACCAGCCCCAGCGTTTGTGCCAGCTGCGAGCCTTGCATGTAAACGCCATTTTCGGTTTGCCCGGTCATGATTTCCAGCGCACCCGCGCCGGTAGCAATCACCAGCGGGCTGACAGACAATACGGTTCCCGCTTTTGCGGGCTGTAATTCGTCCCGAACACGCGCTTTCCAGACAATAAACTTACTGCCGCCCACATATCCAAACGCCCCCGGCCACGGGTCAGTCACCGCACGCACCAGATTGTTAATGTCCTGTGCCGAAGCATGCCAGTCAATGCAGCCATCTTGCGCAGTACGGCGGCCAAAAATGCTGGCCTGGGTGTGATCTTGTTCAACCTGTGGGAAATGCCCGGTTTTGATCACCGGCAAAATATCGTTCAACAGATCGGTCGACGCTTGCGTCAGTTTACGATGCAGCGTTAATGCCGTTTCTTCCGGCGTAATGGCCACACAATGCTGTGCAACAATGGCACCGGCATCGGCACGGCTCACCATTCGGTGGAGCGTAACGCCTGTTCCCGTTTCTCCTTTCACCAGCACCCAGTTCAGCGGCGCGCGGCCACGGTAATGCGGCAGCAGCGAACCGTGCAGGTTGAATGCCCCCACCGTGGCGCTATTCAGAATTTCATCGCACAGCAAGTGGCGATAATAGAACGAAAAAATCACGTCAGGCTGTGCAGATTTAATGCGGTCAACCCACAGTGGATGATTCACATCGTTGGGTGCATAAACGGGAATACCATGCTCCGCCGCGGTGCGAGCCACTGAGCCAAAGAAATGGTTTTCAGAAGGAGCATCAGGATGGGTATAAATGGCTGTGATGTCATAACCCGCAGCTACCAGTGCGTTAATGCCCGCACACCCAATGTCGTGATAAGCGAATACGACAGCTTTCATTGTTGATTTTCCTTTGGAGTTGAAACGACGTCGCGGCTAACAACGCGCTGAATAAAATAACGAGGGCGGGCCCGGACATCGGTATAGATGCGGCCGATGTATTCACCCAACAGTCCCATGGCGACAAACTGCGCGCCGATAAACATAAACAGCACGGCAAACAGCATGAACACGCCCTCCGCCGCCCATTGCGGACCGAAGGCAAGACGTAAAACCACCAGCAGAACCGACAGCGCAAAGCCCAGCACGGCGATAATGCTGCCGAAGACGCTGAGCATGCGCAGCGGTGTAGTGGTCAGGCAGGTCACCAGGTCGTACATAAGGTTAATCAGGCGCATAAAGCTGTATTTCGACTCCCCAAACTCACGCTCAGCGTGATGCACAGGGATTTCGATCGCTTTTCGCGCAAAGGTATTGGCCAGAATCGGTATAAACGTGCTGCGCTCGTGGCAATGCAGCATCGCGTCGACAATGTGCCGACGGTACGCGCGTAACATGCACCCATAGTCGCCCATCGCTTTACCGGTGGTGCTCTGAATGAGGCGATTAATCAGCCGCGACGCGCGTTTGCGAAACCAGGTATCCTGGCGATTCTGGCGCACGGTGCCGACAACGTCATACCCTTCGTCGGCTTTAGCGACCAGACGCGGGATCTCTTCTGGCGGGTTTTGTAAATCGGCGTCCAGCGTGATAATTAGGTCCCCGGTGACGTGGCTAAAACCGGCCATAATTGCGTTGTGTTGTCCGTAATTTCGGTTGAGCAACACGGCAACAATATGACTACCGGGTTCTTCTGCGGCATCGCTGAGCATGCTGGCGGATTCGTCGCTGCTCCCATCATCGACCAACAGAATTTCGTAATCTTTACCGAGCATTTCACATGCGGCAGTCGTACGCCGGATAAGCTCGGGCAAACTTTCCTGCTCGTTATAAACCGGGATCACCACGGACACTTTGTGGATGGCTTCTACTTTGGTCATTTTAATATCCTGCAACTTCACGCAAGGCGGCGATCACGCGGGTAACATCGTCATCCGTCATTGTTGGGAATAGCGGAATAGAACAAATACGATCGCTGTTCCATTCTGTATTCGGTAATACAAGCGCCGGGTAGCGTTCACGATAATATTTCTGGGTGTGCGCAGCTCTGAAATGCAACCCCGTGCCTATTCCTTTTGCTTTTAAAGCTTCCATCAGGTCATTTCGGGAAATACCACAAGAAGCCTCATCTACCCGCAGAATAAACAGGTGCCAGGCGTGTTTATGTGCCCACGGCGGCTGGCTCAGCGGTAAAAACGGCGTATTTTCTAATTCTGTGAGGTAACGCTCGGCAATTTCTTTACGACGCGCATTATGTTGTTCAAGTTTTTGCAACTGAACCAACGCAATCGCGGCATTAATATCGGCGAGATTATATTTATATCCTGGAGAAATGACTTCCGCCTGCGGTGCACGCCCGTGCGTTTGCCGGTCAAATGCATCAACGCCCAGCCCGTGAAACTTCAGGCTCCGCATCCGATTAGCCAGTTGCTCATCATCCGTCACGATTAACCCACCTTCGGCGCAGGTCATGTTTTTAATGGCGTGGAATGAAAAAATGGCTGTGCCGCGATGACCGACATGATTGCCTTTATAGTACGTGCCCGCAGCATGAGCGGCATCTTCTATTACCGGAATCCCATGGCGGTCTGCAACTGCGCGGATGGCGTCAATATCGACGGGAGCACCCGCGTAATGGACTGGGATAATCGCTTTCGTTCGCGGCGTGATAGCGGCTTCAACCGCGTGTGGCGTCACCATCAGCGTGTCGCGGTCGACATCGATCATGACGGGCTCTGCGCCCAATAACACAATCATATTCAGCGTAGATACCCAGGTGAGCGAGGGGGTAATCACCTCATCACCCGCCTGAATGCCCAGCGCCATCAACGCAACATGCATGCCTGCCGTCGCAGAGCTGACGGCAATAGCATGCTGATTGCCCGTTAACGCGCAAAATGCCTGCTCGAGTGCCTGATTTTTTGGCCCCGTTGTTATCCAACCAGACTGCAAAACCTCACTCACCGCAGCGAGTTCTTCCGGCCCCATAGCGGGGCGCGAGAAAGGAAGAAATTCATTCATTGAATAATCCCATAATTAACCAGCAACGTATTACGTTCGTCCACATTATGTTTTTTCCATTCATAAAATGTGCACAGGTTTTATCATGAAGCACGAAAATTAAATGGAGCGACAACGCGAATGATTCGTGGCGCAGCAACCTAAACAGTTATTAAATCAAAGAGAGTCTAACAGAAGTTTCTTAGCGCAATATTAAGAGGCGTGACGTGACATAAAAAACGCTAAAGAGAGATTCACGATCAATTATGTCTAAGCATGACAAATCGTAATATATTCTTTTTTGTCACACGCCTGTCACTTAGAGCATATTTAACGTTGTAAGGGACCAATCTTAAGGTTAAGTTAAGGTTAGTTGTGAATAACTCTCGAAGATAATATGTAATTTAATTTGGGCATTCCGCAATATATTACCGTGGCTGTTTGCATCCGGTTTATCAGGATTTTTAGTCATCCTTTTTGCGCGTTTAATCAGGTAACACCCTCATACCGATGCGTTACGCGAAAACCGCGGTAAATTTGCAGTTGAGAATGACCGCAAGATGCCCGAAACCATAAAGGTAGATATGAAGCAGATAACGTTTAATGACCTACAGCAACAAAGCGAGCAGGCTGCAAACTCTCCGCGCTTGCGCGCTCATCGTAATATCCACCCTGAATTGAGCGACCCGGTACAGCGCCTGGCTATCGCAATGGAGCCGGGAACATACGTTCGCCCCCACCGCCATCCGCACACTTTTGAACTACTCACACCCCTTAGCGGACGCTTTTTGGTGTTGAATTTTGATGACAACGGTACTGTGACTCATCGCGTCGTATTAGGCGAGGAGTGCAAGGTGGTGGAGATGGACGCTGGCACCTGGCATGCCGTACTGTCGATGGATAAAGGTGGCGTCATCTTTGAGGTGAAACACGGGGGGTATCAGCCTGTAACTGAGCAAGATTCTGCAGCATGGGCTCCCGCTGAAGGCGAGCCAGGAACGGCTGAACTGATGAAATGGTACTGTCAGACGCAGGTGGGTGAAGGCGGTTTTACCCTGTAATTTATGCGGTGTGCGCCTGCTATTCCCCTGCTCCGCGCCAGTCCCCTTCAGCAGACCATGCGTTCCTACATGTGAAACGTAGACGTTGTGATGTAAGAAACGAAAAACCCCACCGAAGTGGGGTTTTATTCAGGTCAGATTAATCGCTCTAACCTTTTGCGCGGCTGGCGATAATATCGTCCGCCACGTTACGTGGTGCCTCGGCGTAATGGTGGAACTCCATGCTATAGGTGGCGCGGCCTTGCGACATCGAACGTAATGTCGTGGCGTAACCAAACATCTCTGCCAGCGGAACGTCGGCGCGAATAATTTGGCTGCCAAAACGTTCATCCATGCCCTGCACCATCCCGCGACGAGACGAGAGATCGCCCATGATGTTTCCGGCGTACTCTTCCGGCGTTTCAACTTCCACATGCATCACCGGCTCAAGAATCGCCGGATCCGCCCGGCGTGCGCCCTCTTTAAAGCCAAAGATGGCTGCCATGCGGAAGGCCATTTCTGAGGAGTCCACCTCATGATAAGAACCGAACGTCAGCGTTGCTTTAACATCGACCACCGGATAACCCGCCAGCACGCCGCTGTTAATGGCTTCGCGCAGCCCTTTTTCAACCGAAGGTATATACTCGCGCGGCACCACACCCCCTTTCGTGGCATCAGCAAAGACAAAACCACTGCCGGGTTCCAGCGGCTCGAGGCTCAGCACCACATGACCATACTGGCCTTTACCGCCGGACTGACGCACAAATTTACCTTCAATATCGCTCACCGCTTTACGCAATGTTTCACGATAGGTCACCTGCGGACGGCCAATATTCGCCTCAACGCCAAACTCGCGTTTCATACGGTCAACGATAATTTCCAGATGCAACTCACCCATGCCGGAGATGATCGTCTGGCCGGACTCCTCATCCGTGTGCAACCGGAACGACGGATCTTCTGCCGCCAGACGCTGCAACGCGATGCCCATTTTTTCCTGATCCGCCTTGGTTTTTGGCTCGATCGCGAGTGAAATCACCGGTTCCGGGAATTCCATACGTTCAAGCGTAATCACCGCTGTGAGATCGCTCAGGGTATCTCCCGTCGTAACGTCTTTCAGCCCCACGCAGGCGGCAATATCGCCCGCACGCAGCTCGTCTACTTCATGACGGTCGTTGGCGTGCATCTGCACAATACGACCGATCCGCTCTTTCTTCCCTTTCACCGGGTTGTACACCGCGTCGCCTTTTTTCAGCACGCCGGAGTAGACGCGGATAAAGGTCAACTGGCCGACGTAGGGGTCCGTCATCAGCTTGAACGCCAGCGCGGAGAACGGTTCGTCGTCACTTGGATGACGTTCCGCGTGTTCGCCTTTTTCATCCACGCCATCAATAGCCGGAATGTCGAGTGGTGACGGCATCAGCTCAATCACCGCGTCGAGCATGCGCTGCACGCCTTTATTCTTGAACGCGCTGCCGCACAGCATTGGCTGGATTTCCCCGGCAATGGTACGGATGCGCAGCCCGCTGATGATTTCGGCTTCATCGAGATCGCCGGTTTCCAGATATTTGTCCATCAGCGCGTCGCTGGCTTCTGCTGCCGCAGAGACCATTTTTTCTCGCCACTCCTGCGCTGTCGCCAGTAGTTCATCCGGCACAGGCGCGTAGCTGAACGTCATTCCCTGAGTCGCGTCGTCCCACAAAATGGCGCGCATTTTGATGAGATCCACCACGCCGGTGAAGTGTTCTTCCGCACCGACTGGAATCACAATCGGCACGGGATTGGCTTTCAGACGGTCGCGCATCATCTGCACCACGCGGAAGAAATCTGCGCCCTGACGGTCCATTTTGTTGACGAAAGCCAGGCGCGGCACATGATATTTATTCGCCTGCCGCCAGACGGTTTCCGACTGCGGCTGTACGCCGCCCACAGAGTCATAGACCATAACTGCGCCATCCAGAACGCGCATGGATCGCTCCACCTCGATGGTGAAATCGACGTGGCCCGGGGTGTCGATAATATTGATCCGGTGCGGCTCATAACCTCTGTCCATGCCAGGCCAGAAGCAGCTCACGGCGGCGGAGGTAATCGTAATTCCGCGCTCTTGCTCCTGCGCCATCCAGTCAGTTGTTGCCGCGCCATCGTGGACTTCACCCAATTTGTGGCTCATTCCGGTGTAAAACAGGATGCGCTCGGTGGTGGTCGTTTTACCGGCATCGATATGCGCGGAGATACCGATGTTGCGATAACGTTCGAGGGGGATGGGTCGGGGCATGATGCGTCCTTAGTCAGTTTGACGTGAGATTGACGACCGGGATGGTCGCCTTAGTGTTCGTTTGCTATAATAGTCCTATTGTACGAGTATATACGAACTATTTTTTTTAGGGAGGAGCTATCATTGGTATAGCTCAACCTGATCATTACGCCCAGGAGCACCATGATCCCGAACCACCCCGAGCCGGAACAAATTCAGCTAGAAAACGTCCTTTTTGCCCTCGGCAACCCGTTAAGGCTGACCATTTTGCGCCTGATTGCAGATGGCAGCGAGTTAAGCTGCAATGCCTTACGCCCGCAGGAAGTGGCGAAATCCACCATGACGCATCACTGGCGTGTATTGCGCGATAGCGGCGTCATCTGGCAGCGCCCCCAGGGACGCGAGAACATGATTTCATTACGAAAAGAGGATTTGGACGCCCGTTTTCCTGGCCTGCTGAACACGTTGCTAAAGGTGATGGAAAAGGAGTAAGACTTGCAGGGACAGGCCTTAATCAGGCCTGAACCAGACGCCTGAAGAGTAACTGTTGGATATCCTGTCGCTGCGACAAGATATCGTGCGCCGTGATGGTCATTCCTTCTACAGAATACAGAACGCGATAACCGCTCCGACTGTTAAATTCACGGTATTTAGTGCATCCGATCTTCAACAACTCTGGACAAAGTTGAGAACCCTGCGGAAATTGTCTTACCGTTTTTTCAAATTGTTCCAGAATATCGGCAATAGCAGGCCGTGGTTCGACATCAATCCGTCGCAAAAAAACGATGATATCCTCAATGCAGTATTTCGCCGTGAGGGTGTATTCAAAAACCAAATCGCTACCGTTCATAACCCTTCCCTGTCTGGTTGACACGATGTTCAGTCAATCAGCCCATCCAGTAACTGATCTTTCGAAAAGACGTTTCCTGCGGCCTTGTCTTTTTCTGACAGCGTGAGCAGTTTTAACAATGCGATAGCGTTTTGACGTTCCTGGTGCTGCTCATAAGATTCAATCACATACGCAGGGACGCCATTTTGCGTGACCAAAATAGGTTCTGAGAGTTCTAATGTCGCGGCATTCTTCTTCACGAAGCTAATGGTTTCAACTTTCATAAGATCAACTTTGTTGCGTTCCGAAGTTTTAATATAGACCATATCTAGACCACTCTCAATGAAATGATGCGCTGAAAAGTCGGAAGGCATTCCTTCACCAACGCAGTCAGTTTGATGGCTACGTCGCGTGATAACAATAAGGGGGAGTAAGAATGGCTGGAAGCCGCCTCGCAAATTAACAAAGCCGCCAGGCGGCGGCTTCAGGACACCAGCATTACATCGAATAACCCGGCTTCTTAATCAGCTCTTCAAGCTTCGGGCCAATCTCCGTATCCCAGACCTTCGCTTTCCAGTCTTCCTGCTGAATCTGCTGTAAAGCAACCGACACCGAGCCATCTTTGCTGTTGAAATGGCGAATAATCACCTCGGCAATATCCGCCGCCAGCGCCGTTTTTTGTTCGTCATTCAGTTCACGAGGGAAACATTTGATATCAACATGTGGCATTTTCAGGCTCCTTTATGAGTAGTATTCCAGGTTATCAGATTATTTCATCAGCCTTTAACACCTTGTGCAGTTTCGAACGAGAGTCTGTACGTCATCGAATCGACTTAGCGCGCAGCGTCAATAGGTGATCCCTGGCGGATTGACCTCCGATTGTTCCACCGCTTCGCCCTGTTCACCCCAGCGTGCCAATACTTTCTGGTATTCCCCACGCTGGATTGCACCATCAAGCGCGGCCTGCAAGGCGTACACCAGCTCATTACCCTTTTTGGTGGTCGTCGCAACATAGGCTTTTTTCGGACCCAGTCCAACCACCCGCGTTTTACCGGTGAGCGCTGCTTTATAAGCAGATACCGACTGCGGGCCAAAAAACACATCCGCCCTGCCGGACTGAATGTACAAATTACCCGAGGCATCATCGGTCAGATAGACCGGAAGCGCAGGCTCTCTCCCCGCCTTTTGGTTCTCTTCATTCCAGCCCAGCAGAATGCGTTCCTGATTCGTCCCGGAACCGACAATCACTTTTTTACCGGCCAGGTCGGCGGCGCTTTTGATTGACGTCACGTCACTGGTCGACTTAACCGAAAACGCCAGAGAATCGACACGATACGTTGCAAAATCAAACTTTTGCTTACGCTGTTCGGTCACGGCAATATTCACCAGCGCAACATCGTACCGACCGGAACTGATCCCCAGCGGCCAGTCTTCCCACGCCGTGGGCACCAGCTTAAGCTTTAAGCCGAGACTCCCCGCCAGCAGACGCGCAATGTCCGGATCGCTGCCGATGCGCGTCCGGTTGTCGCTGGCCAGCAGCGCCAACGGCGGTGAATTGAGGGCTGAAATCGCCACCGTTAGCGTCCCTGGCTCCACAAATGTGTAGTTGTGGGGGATCTTCGATACCGCCTGTTGATCGACGGTGACGGGCAACGGCTGTTCGTTAGCCTGTAAATCAATGCCCGCATGACTCACCGAAACAACGCCTAAAAGCGCCAGAAATCCATATTTCATTTTCCCTCCTTACAGCACTTTTGACAGGAACTGACGCGTTCGCGCATGCGACGGTCGATTCAATACTTCGTCGCTGCTGCCCTGTTCCACGATTTTGCCATCCACCATAAACACGATTTGATCCGCCACTTCGCGCGCAAATCCGATCTCGTGCGTCACGACGACCAGCGTGGTTCCAGAACGCGCCAGTTTTTTGATCACATCCAGAACTTCGCCCACCAGTTCCGGATCGAGCGCAGATGTCGGTTCATCAAACAGCATGACGCGCGGTCGCAGGGCCAGCGCACGGGCAATGGCGATTCGCTGCTGTTGCCCACCGGATAAATGACGCGACCACGCATCGGCTTTATCCCGTAGACCCACCACATCCAACAGGCTGTAAGCCCTGTCGACGGCAGCTTTACGACTCAGCTGCTTATGCGCAATCGGTGCTTCAATCAGGTTCTCCAGCACCGTCAGATGCGGGAACAGGTTGAAATTCTGGAACACATACCCGACGTTGACGCGCTGTTTGAGGATCTCTTTCTCTTTGAGCTCGTAAAGCTTGTCGCCCTGACGGCGATAGCCAATGTAGTCACCGTCTATCTGGATAAACCCTTCATCGACACGTTCCAGGTGGTTAATGGTGCGTAAAAGCGTCGATTTGCCGGAACCTGACGGCCCCAGAATGACGGTCACTGAACCCGGTGGGATCTCGAGTGACACGTTATCGAGCGCTTTATGACGCCCAAAGAATTTACTGACGCCTGTTATCGAAATATGACCTTCAGGAGAGGCTGGCATGGATAGGCTCCTGTGTGGTGGTGACGGAACGGGTGCGGCCGGACGTACGAGATTGATTCACCGCAGAGCGGCGCTCGCTGCGCGCCAGCCCACGTTCAACAATGTGTTGAATGGCCGACAACACGGTGGTGATCACCAGATACCAGACTGCGCCGACCATCAGCAGCGGGATTACCTCCTGAGTGCGGTTGTAGATCATCTGAATGGTGTAGAAAAGTTCCGGCATCGCCAGGACGTAAACCATCGCCGTGCCTTTCGCGAGGCTGATAATTTCGTTGAATCCGGCAGGTAAAATGGTGCGCAGCGCCTGCGGGAGAATGATGCGCAAAGTGCGACGCCATGCGGGTAAACCCAGCGCAGCCGCGGCTTCGTACTGACCGTGGTCGACGCCTAAAAAACCGCCGCGAATAATTTCGGCGGTGTAGGCACTTTGCACCAGCGTCAGTCCCACAACGGCCGTGGAAAATTGCCCCAGAACGTTGATGGTTTCGAAACTCCCCCAGGTGATCCCGGTGAACGGCACGCCGAGCGACAGCGTGTCGTAAAGATAGGAGAAGTTATAAAGAATAATCAGCACCACAATCAGCGGCAGCGAACGAAACAGCCAGATGTATCCCCACGCCAGACTACTGAGCAGCCACGACGACGAGAGCCTCGCCAACGCCAGCATGCCGCCGATCACCACGCTCAGCGCGGTGCCGATAAGCGTGAGTAAAAGTGTCTGACCGACGCCTTCAAGGATCACCGGATTGAAGAACCAGCGTGCGAACACGCCCCACTCCCAACGCGGATTAAACGCAACCGACTGGACGACGATCGCCAGCACAAACAGCGCAGCGATTGCCCCAACGGTGCGCCACGGATAGCGCGCCGGGACCACTTTGATGGTTTCAACGTTGTTCATCGTCGTTCCTCATGCGGTTTTACTGAACGCTTCGCGTACCAGTGTTTTCGTGAAGCGCAGCCGCCCGTCAAACGGCGGCTGGCTGTACTCTTCCGGATCGCGGTTCAGATCAAACTGGGCCGTATACCCTTGACTCAAATACAGCTTCACGGCTTCTGGCTGCCGAAAACCGGTGGTGAGGTAGATCTGGCTGTAGCCCGCCAGCACCGCCCTGCGCTCCAGTTCCTGAACTATTCGCGCAGCCAATCCCTGCTGACGCAGGGATTTATCGGTCCAGATGCGTTTGATTTCGGCCGTGTGCTCATCGAAAGGTTTGTATGCGCCAATCGCAACGATCTCGACGTCCCGCTCCAGGACGATAAAGAGCCCCTGCGGTGGCAGATACCACTCGGTCAGTTCCACTTCTGCATCTTTCGAAAAATAGTCGCCGTAGCGTGCGGAGTACTCGCCGAATAACCCGTCAATAATGGGTTGAAGATCGCCATCCTCCGGTGAAACATCGCGAAAAAGTTCGTTCATAAAAACTCCTTAATCACCTAATCCCGCCGGGTTCACTTCTGAGCTCGGGATGCGCTCCACACCTTCGCCCCAGCGGTTCAGCACTTTGTCGTAATCACCATTTTTGATCACGCCATTGAGCGCCGTTTGCACTGGCTCAGCCAACCCGCTGCCTTTTTTCAGCGTCACCGCAATATGCGCCGCTTTTGGCCAGCCGCCGTCCACGCTGCCGACCAGCTTAGTTTTACCCGTCAGCGCAGCTTTCCACGCACCGATGACGTTCGGGCCAAAAAACGCATCGGCGCGACCGGACTGCAGCGCCAGCGTTTGGGCGGCATCATCTTTGGTATAAACCGGGGTAAAAGGCTTGAGGCCTTTTTTCTGGTTTTCGGCATCCCATGCCAGCAGGATCGCCTCCTGGTTTGTGCCGGACCCGACAATGATGCGCAGACCGGCGATGTCTTCGGCCTTTTCAAGATGCTTGATCGGGCTGGTCGATTTCACGTAAAAACCGAGCGAATCTTTGCGATACGTGGCGAAGTCGAACTTCTCTTTGCGCTCTTTGGTGACGGTAATATTGCTGATCGCGGCATCGTATTTACCGGACGCCACCCCCAGCGGCCAGTCTTCCCAGGACGTCGGGACAATATTCAGTTCCAGCCCCAGGCTGTCGGCCACCAGACGCGCGATGTCGGCTTCGCTGCCGATTAACGTTTTATTGTCATCGGCAAAAACAGTTAATGGCGGCTGACTTAATCCCGCGATGGCCACCGTAAATTTGCCCGGTACGGCAAGGTGTAAACCGGCGGGTAGCTGCGCGATGGCCTGGGGATTTTTCACCGTATTGACGGGCGTTTTATTGGCGTCGAGGCTCACGCCTGTGCCGTTAATATTCACATTTTCTGCCCAGACGGCAGGAGTAAAGGCCAGCGCGAGCGCCAGAACGAGCGATGATTTTTGCATAGCGAGTGTCTCTTATTGTTGTGTGAACTGATTTTTCGGTTGGTCTAAGCCCAGACTCTCTCGCAGCGTTGTGCCGGGATATTCTGTGCGAAACAGGCCACGCGCCTGCAATACCGGAACCACCTGGTCGACAAAGCGCGGGAATGTGTCTGGCGTTCCGCCCTGGATGATGAATCCGTCAGAGGCGTACTCTTCAAACCACTGCTGCAAACCGTCGGCCACCTCTTCCGGCGTACCGGAAAAACGCGGGCGCGGAGAAGCGGCCTCGAGCGCGACCTGTCGCAGCGTTAAGTTACGCTCCCGTGCGTTACGTTTGATTTCATCGGTAGTACTGCGGAAACTGTTTTGCCCTAAATCCCCGATATCCGGGAACGGTTCATCCAGCGGATACTGGCTAAAATCATGGTGTTCGAAATAACGCCCTAAATAATTCAACGCATCATTTATGGACACCAGCGCAGCTGTGGTTTGATATTGTTGCTCGACGTCGTCAGCATCTTTTCCGACAATAACGCTGACACCCTGGAATATATGTAATTCATCGGCACGACGTCCGTGTAATTCAAGCTGTTGTTTCACGTCGCGATAAAACGCTTTGGCTTCGTCTAACGTTTCGTGATGGGTAAATATGGCATCAGCGTGTTTCGCCGCTAATTTTTTACCGTCATCGGATGCGCCTGCCTGAAAAACAATCGGACGTCCCTGCGGCGTGCGGCCAATATTTAAGGGGCCGGCCACCTGGAAGAAATCACCGTGATGGTCGAGCGTATGTAATTTTTCAGGGTGGAAGAACTGCCCGCTGTCTTTATTACGCACAAAAGCGTCGTCTTCCCAGGAATCCCACAGGCCCTTCACCACATCAAGATACTCATCGGCAATGCGATAACGCAGGGCGTGCTCGGGATGTTTATCGCGTGAGAAGTTCTTTGCTGAGCCCTCCAGCGGCGACGTCACCACGTTCCAGCCCGCACGACCATTGCTTAAATGATCGAGGCTGGCGAACTGACGTGCGACGGTAAAGGGTTCGCTGTAGGACGTCGATAACGTACCGACTAATCCCAGACGCGACGTTACACTCGCCAGCGCAGATAATACGGTTAGCGGCTCGAAGCGATTAAGAAAATGCGGAATGGATTTTTCATTAATATAAAGTCCATCAGCCACAAATAAGAAATCAAGCTTGCCCTCTTCAGCTTTTAACGCCGTATCTTTAACGAAATTAAAATTAATACTGGCATCCGCCGTCGCAGCGGGATGACGCCAGGCAGACATATTTCCGGACGCCCCATGTAAAATGGTCCCCAGCCGCAATTGTCGTGTTGCAGACATATTCACCTCTTAATAATTAAATGTGATGTAGCGCTTTTTCTGCAAGCTGCGAGAAATAATGTGCCGCGGGTTCAATTAGCGCTTCGTCAGGATTAAATGCCGGGTGATGCAGACCAAAAGGACTTGCACTGCCGATGCTGACAAACGCCCCAGGAATATGCTGTAAATAGACGGCAAAATCTTCGCCGCCCATGTGCAGGTCCGCGTGCTGCGTTTCGTAACCGGTTTCCCGCGCAATTGAGGTGGCAAAATCTGCCCAGCGTTCGTCATTCACCAGCGCCGTTGGCCCGGCATACCAGGTGATATCAATTTGGGCATTAAAGGCGCTGGCAAACCCGGCGGCGATTTCGCCCACGCGCGCTTTAACATTCTGTTGAACTTCAGTGCGATGGGTGCGTAATGTGCCTTCCAGCTCAACGCTTTCTGGAAGAACGTTCCAGGTGTTTCCGCCCTCGATACGCGTGACGCTCAGCACCACCGAATCCAGGGTGTTGATGTTACGGCTCGCCACGCTTTGCAGCGCCGTCACCAGCTGGCTGGCGAGCACGATGGCGTCCGACCCTTCGTGCGGCCGCGCCGCATGCGCACCTTTACCGGTGACGCGGAAAACGAATCTGTCGACGTTGGCGTAGAACGGCCCGCCGCGCGTGGCAAAGGCACCAACTGGTAAACCGGGCTCGTTGTGCATCCCAAAAATGGCGCTGACATCCTGCAACGCCCCCGCGCGCACCAGACTTTTCGCGCCGCCAAAGTTCTCCTCAGCAGGCTGGAAAAGTATCCGAACCCGTCCCTGGAGATCCGCTTCGCGGGCTTTGAGCTGTAATGCGGCACCCAGAATCACGCTGGTGTGCACGTCGTGCCCGCAGGCGTGCATCACGCCGGGATTTTGCGAGCTAAATGCCACGCCGCTACGTTCCTCAATCGGGAGCGCATCGATATCCGCGCGCAGGGCAATCTGCTTATTCCCCTTGCCAATTTCCGCGACAATTCCGGTCGGCAAATCGTAGGGAAGAATTTTAATATCAGCAGCCGAGAGCCACTGGCGCAGACGGGCGGTGGTGTCAACTTCTTGTCCGGAAAGCTCCGGATGGCGATGCAGTTCACGTCGCCAGTCGATCAGCTGTTTTCCGAGGCTCATACCAACACCTCCCCGGCAAATTTTGCCTGCGCCAGCAAACGCAGGGATTGCGTGCGGGCGCTGCCATCTGCGACAGGCGTATCAATAATGAACTCATCGATTCCATAGGTCCGGTGCAGCGCGTCCAGTTGCTGCAGCACCGAATCGACTGTGCCTTTGATCAACGATTGCGCACGACGGGCAATGCGTAACGGCTCACTTCCAGCCTGGCGGGCAAAGGCATAGGCCTGCTCCTCACTGGCGACGGTGACGCGCTGTCCATTGGCCAGCTCCACGCCCCACACTTCGACTTTTTCGGCAAGGGCATCGGCCTGCGCCTGAGACGGTGCGACAATCGCCTGAACAGCCACCATCGCGTGACGAGTGCTGTTTTCACGCCAGGTTTTAAGCACATCGCGCAGAAGATTCACATCGCCATTGAGATGCGCGGCGAAGACAAAATCCCAGTCGAGCTGAGCGGCCAGGCGCGCGCTTTCGACACTTGCGCCCAGCAGGAATCGTTCTGCCGGGACGGCGGGAAGCGGTGTCGCCTGCACGGCGTCCTGTTGCGCGTCGCCAGCCGGTGAAAGCCAGTGATTCAGCTGCGTCAGTTGTTCGGCAAATGTGCCCTTTTCTTGTTGATTAAGACCCTGCTGCAACGCACGCGTTGAAAGCGGCAGTCCACCGGGAGCTTTACCAACGCCCAAATCCACGCGTCCCGGCGCAATTGAGGCCAGCACGTTGAAATTTTCGGCGACTTTATACGGGCTGTAGTGCTGAAGCATCACCCCGCCGGAACCGACGCGGATACGTTTTGTTTGCCCAAGGATCCAGGCAATCAGCAGCTCAGGGGACGGGCTGGCGAGTTGGGCGGTGTTATGGTGTTCGGCAATCCAGAAGCGGTGAAATCCGAGCGCCTCTGCCTGTTTCGCCAGACTTAACGTGCGCGCCAGCGCATCGGCAGGCGTTTCGTTCACCGCGACGGGGCTTTTATCCAGAATGCTGATTCGCCAGGACATGTTGTGTTCTCGTTTGACTTAACATGTCGTCATTATTTAGGGGCGATTTCACCTCTGAGAAACAATTAATTTACATTTGGTTTGCCAAAAATCAGAAATACAACGCCCTGCTAGAGGGATGACTTCAGTTCTGTGATGAGATTTTCGGCGTCCTGACGTGATGTTATGCGCACAAAACGGATGTGCGCGTACTTTGGATTATTCATGTCAGCGATATAACGCACGCGATTGCTGCGCCAGGTTTTGATCGTCCACAGCAGCACCGACTCGCGGCTAAAGAACGCGCGGCGGAAACTTTCACGATTACCTGTATCAGGCCACAGCTCCTGTTGTGTCATGGCGCGTTTTGCGGCGCGGCTCACAGCCTGCCATAGCGTGCGCGCAAAACCGTAATCCACCCACACAATGAGGTCAACTTCGCGCCACTTTATGGTTCGCGTGCGATTATAGTTGCCATCCAGTACCCAGCCGGACGAGGCGTTTAACGCGGTTTCCAGTTTAATCAGAAACCGATCGTCCGGTGTGCCCTGCCAGTCTGGCCGCCAATACAAGGTGTCCATTTCGATATAGGGAAGTGATAATTCAGCGGCGAGCCGCCTGGCTAACGTCGTTTTTCCGCTGCCGCTGGTACCGATAAGATTGATTTTCACAAGAATGACCGAGGGTGTTCAGAAAATGTACTGAACTATCATAGCGTTTTATGAATGTTAATGAAACGTCACGTCGATACCCCATTTTGTTGCGAGCATCCATAAACCCCTGCTTATTTGGCTTAAGTGGAGTATTTCATTTGCCATTTAAAATAGGTTATTCCGTTGTTTGCATTTTTATTACATAAGAGAACTTTAATAGATAAAAAATATTTAATTTAGGTTCTTTCTTGTTCACCCCATTCTGTGGAAGAATGCGCAGGCCGTAATAAACACAACAATAACTTTTGTCTTGCCTGAACATTTTTCGGGCGGCTTCTTTATATTCTTGACATCACCATGGAGTTTTTCATGAGAAATAACACTCCTGTTACACAAAGCGAGTATTTGCTTAACGAAGAGTCGACGCTTATGTCGACCACCAATACACAAAGTCATATTACCTACGCTAATTCTGCCTTTATTGAAGCCAGCGGTTATAAAGAAGAACATCTTATTGGTGAACCGCACAATGTGATTCGCCATCCCGATATGCCGCCTGAGGCATTTGGTGACATGTGGTTTACCTTGCAGCAGGGTCAGAGCTGGACAGGGCTTGTGAAGAACCGTCGGGGTAACGGCGACCATTATTGGGTTCGTGCCAACGTTACGCCGGTGTATCAGGACGAAACACTCACCGGATACATTTCAGTGCGAAATATCCCGCCGCGTTCAGAGATTGAAGCCAGCGAACGTCTTTACGAACGCGTACGGAATAATGAATTAAGCGGTCATCGTTTCTATAAAGGGTTGGTTGTTCGCCGGGGTTTATTTTCATTCCTTTCACTCTTTAAAAAACTGAGCACGGCAAAAAGAGTGAACGCTGGGATTGGGGTTACCGCCCTTTTGGCGTTACTTGTCATTTTTATATCCCCCGAAAGGATAATGCAAAGCGGCGGACTTATTGCACTCTTTATATTGCTTGGGGTTTATCTTAATACCCAGATCAGTCGTCCTGTCAAAACGATAGTTCGGCAAATGCAACATGTCGTTTCCGGGCGTAAAGCTGATTATTACCATTTTGATCGCGTCGATGAAATTGGCATGATGATGCGTCTGGTGAATCAATCAGGTTTAAATTTACGCTCACTTGTCGATGACGTCGGTACACAAATCGCCGGGATAAGTACGATCAGTCAGCAGGTCGCAAAAGAAGGTGCATCTTTACAGGCGCGTTCAGAAGAGACGGCGGATGACCTGCAACAGACGGCAGCCGCCGTCGAAGAGATTGCCAGCGCCGTTGAGCAAACTGCCCAAACCGCAGGTGAAGCCATTTTAATGGCGGATCGCACCAGCGCCAGCGCGCACAGCGGCGAAACGGCCATGAAGCAAACCATCGGCATGATGCAGTCGGTGTCAAAAGACAACAGCCAGATTGTCGACATCATCGGGGTGATTGATCGTATCGCCTTCCAGACCAATATCCTGGCCCTCAATGCGGCCGTGGAAGCCGCGCGCGCTGGGGAAGCCGGGCGCGGCTTTGCCGTCGTCGCCGCCGAAGTGCGTAATCTGGCGCAGCATTCCGCCTCCGCGGCCAAAGAGATCAAGACGCTCATCGAGAAAAACGTCGCCAGCGTGAACGCGGGTGTAAGCATGGTGGAACAAACTGAAACGCATCTCACGGCGATGATTGGCAACGTGCTGCAAGTGACGTCGCTGATTAAAGAGATCGGGCACGCTACGCAGGAACAGACGCTGGCGTTGACGCTGATTAACGAGTCGATTTCCCGTATTGGCACGATGACCCATAACAATACGGGCATGGTGGATAATGTGACAAACGCAGCGAATCACCTGACGCAGCGCACCACGCGTCTGCAGCAGGCGATTGCGGTCTTCGGCGGTTAACGCCCCTGATACTGCTCGTCAGTCACTTTTTCCAGCCAGTCCACCGGGCTGCCGTTGACGGATTCGGCGATGGCAATGTGCGTCATCGCGGTCTGTGAACTGGCGCCGTGCCAGTGTTTCACTCCAGGCGGTATCCACGCGATATCGCCCTGATTCAGCGCCTGCGCCTCTTCTCCCCATTCCTGTAACCAGCCGCGCCCTTGCGTCACGATCAGCGTTTGCCCCAGCGGATGGGTGTGCCACGCCGTGCGCGCGCCTGGCTCAAACGTCACCGTCGCTCCGCCAACAGCCGCAGGCTCCGTGGCCTGAAAAGGCGCGTCGATACGCACCGTTCCGCTAAACCAGGCCTCGGGCCCGCGAACTGACGGTAATGATCCGCTACGTATAATTTTCATGCTGCCTCCTGTCTGGATAGTGCATTAACAGTAGCGCAAAGACAGGGGCAGGATTAGAGAGCATAATCAGAAAGGGACCATGAATTGAATTCATAAATGGAGTGGTAACATGCTTAAAGACAATTTCAACGATTTGCTGTCGTTTATGGTGGTCGCCCGGGAGCGCAGTTTCACCCGGGCTGCCGCACAGCTTGGCGTTTCGCAGTCTGCGCTCAGCCACGCTATGCGTAATCTTGAAGCCCGTCTGGACGTGCGGTTGCTTACGCGCACCACCCGCAGCGTCGTGCCTACCGAGGCGGGCGAGCAGCTCCTTATGCGCTTAACGCCGCACTTACTGGAAATCGAACAGGAACTGACGGCGCTGCGAGACAGACGTGACCGCCCCGCCGGAAATATTCGTCTCAGCGCTGGCGAACACGCGATGTCTGCCGTTCTGTGGCCCGTGCTGAAACCTTTTATGACGCATTATCCCGACATCAATATCGAAGTGACGGTGGATAACGGCCTGACGGATATCGTCGACGGCCGTTTTGATGCTGGCGTGCGTTTAGGGGAGCAGATCGCCAAAGATATGGTTGCGGTACGTATCGCCCCGGATATGCAGATGGCTGTCGTCGGGTCTGCAGCCTATTTCGCCAAAAACGGCGTGCCGGAAACACCCGAGCAGCTCGAACACCATCGCTGCATCAATATGCGTTTGCCGACCCTGGGCGGATTGTACGCATGGGAATTTAGACACGACGGGCGAGAGATTCGCGTGCGCGTGGACGGTCAGTTGACGTTAAACAGTCTGCCGCAACGCCTGGATGCTGCCGTGGCGGGGCTAGGTCTGGCATACGTCCCGGAAGAGAGCGCCGCCGCTCAATTGGCCGATGGACGACTGACGCGTGTGCTCGAATCATGGTGTCCGTCATTTGAGGGTTATCATCTCTACTATCCCAGCCGTCGCCAGCACACAACCGCGTTTACTTTGCTGGTTGAAGCCCTGCGTAACCAAAATGGTCAGTGGTCAACTATTAAGCACAACTGATGAATGAATTTCCCCTCAGGCGGATGCTTCGTCTAAAAAATACTCACAATTCAGTACGTTGTTTACCTCTTCTGCTCTGACCACACGATTTCCTTCGACTTGCATCACTTTCAGCCTGGTAATATTTTGCCTCGCTTATTGATTGCGGGTAGGATGCTTCGCCATGTTTTGCCTTATCCATACGCAGAATGACTGGAAAGGCGGCATGTGCCCGTGCAGAAGCAATCGTTTGGTTCGCTCACTGCCGGGTACGGACATCCCTAAGATGATTCAGACAGGTAAACAGGTAACTCAATGAAAACAAGCAATAAAAACGCAGCCGATCATCACGCTGCGAAACGTCGCTGGTTGAACTCTCACGAAGAGGGATATCACAAAGCCATGGGCAACCGTCAGGTACAGATGATTGCCATCGGCGGTGCTATCGGTACAGGGTTGTTTTTAGGTGCAGGCGCGCGTCTGCAGATGGCGGGGCCTGCTCTTGCACTGGTCTATCTGGTGTGCGGGATTTTCTCTTTCTTCATTCTGCGAGCGCTTGGCGAGCTGGTATTGCACCGCCCTTCCAGCGGCAGTTTTGTCTCCTATGCGCGTGAGTTTTTGGGCGAAAAAGCCGCTTACGTCGCGGGCTGGATGTATTTCGTCAACTGGGCGATGACCGGGATTGTCGATATCACGGCGGTTGCCCTTTATATGCACTACTGGGGCGCGTTTGGTGACGTGCCGCAATGGGTCTTTGCCCTTGGCGCGCTGGCGATTGTCGGCACCATGAACATGATCGGTGTGAAGTGGTTCGCCGAAATGGAGTTCTGGTTTGCACTGGTAAAAGTGCTGGCGATTGTCATTTTCCTGGTGGTCGGTACCGTGTTTCTTGGCAGCGGCAAGCCGCTCGACGGCAATGCGACGGGCTTCCATTTGATCACCGATAACGGCGGATTCTTCCCCCATGGCCTGCTGCCGGCGCTGGTGCTGGTTCAGGGCGTGGTCTTTGCCTTTGCATCCATCGAACTGGTCGGTACCGCTGCGGGAGAATGTAAAGATCCGCAGACCATGGTGCCAAAAGCGATCAACAGCGTGATCTGGCGTATCGGCCTGTTCTACGTTGGCTCCGTGGTGTTGCTGGTTCTGCTGCTGCCGTGGAATGCCTATCAGGCGGGACAAAGCCCGTTCGTGACGTTCTTCTCCAAACTTGGCGTGCCCTACGTCGGCAGCATTATGAACATTGTTGTGCTGACCGCCGCGCTGTCGAGCCTGAACTCGGGTCTCTATTCCACAGGGCGTATTTTGCGCTCCATGTCGATGGGGGGCTCCGCGCCTAAATTCATGTCCAAAATGAGCAAGCAGCAGGTGCCTTACGCGGGCATTCTGGCGACGCTGGTCGTTTACGTTTTCGGCGTGTTCCTGAACTATCTGGTTCCCTCTCAGGTGTTTGAGATCGTCCTGAACGTGGCGGCCATCGGCATTATCGCCTCCTGGGCCTTTATCGTGGTGTGCCAGATGCGTCTGCGCAAAGCCATTAAAGAAGGCAAAGCGGCTGACGTGGCCTTCAGGATGCCGGGTGCGCCAGTCACGTCCTGGCTGACGCTGCTGTTCCTGTTCAGTGTTCTGGTGCTGATGGCCTTTGACTATCCCAACGGCACCTACACCATTGCGACTATTCCGCTGCTGGCGGTTCTGCTGATCATTGGCTGGTTTGGCGTGCGTAAGCGCGTGAATGAGATCCACAGTACTGCGCCCGTCATGGCCGAAGATGACCAACACGACGGCCCACTGGTTGAAGAGACGTCGCGTTAAGCGTTAGACGACCAATAAAAAAGGGAAGGCATCTGCCTTCCCTTTTCTTTTACCGTTACAACGCGATTACAGCACGATGCGAATCACATCGTCAGGCTGAGTGGCTTCTTGCTGACGTGTCGATTTCTGCTTCACCGTCACGTACAGCGTTTTGCCATCCGATGACAGCGCCAGGCTGTTCGGGAATACGGGCGTATCAATCGTTTTGATGACTTTATAGGTTTTGGTGTCGATGATGCTCACTTTACCCGCTTCACGGTGCGTCACGTACGCTTCGTTACGCGTCGGGTTAAACAGCACGGCCAGCGATTCTGGCGCTGCGATTTTCTCCAGCACGCTGCCATCCTTCAGGTTAACCACCAGCACTTCCGGCTGTTTGGAATCCGTCAGGAACGCACGTTGCCCCGCCGTGTCCAGGCTCAGGTTCAGGTAGAAATGCTCTTTCCCATCGTCCTGTACTTTTTTACGGCTCAACACCTTGTGAGTGGCGGTGTCGATCGTTACCAGTTCGCCGTCGGCGTTGGTGGTATACAAACGTTTTGCCTGCGGATCCAGCGCCAGACCGGTACTGTACGTTCCGGTATTGGTGATGGTGTCTTTGAGTTTCAGCGTTTCACCATCAACCACCCAAATCACGCTCTCTTTGCCGATTCCGGTGATATACACGGTATTGGTCGTGTCATCCGCCACCAGCTCGCGTGGCTGGAGAGGTTTAACGGTTTCGGTACGCTGACGATCGTCCAGCACCAGACGGCCTTTCAGTTCACCCGTTTTTGCATCAATCGCCGTGACGGCGCTGTTGGTGGTATTGCCAAACCACAGAGTTTGGGTTTTGCTGTTGATGGTCGCACCAAAAGGCTTCAGATCGTTATGGATCGCCTGCGTCACTTCAAGCGTGACGGGATCGAGACGATACACCACGCCACCTTTGTCCATTTTGCGGCTCTGCGTGGTGGCCACCCACAGGGCATTTTCCTGCTGGCTCACGGCCATTTCGTATGCGCCCTTACCCACCGCTTTGCGCAGCATCTCCTCTGCAGCATGCACATTGAACGAACCCGCGATCAGTAAAGAACCTAACAGCAGTGAACCACGCAGACGCGGCGAGCACAGATGACGTAATGACATGACGACTCCCTTTGATAAAAAATGTGTAATGCCGACAGTGCTTCCTTGAGACGAAGTCATCGCTTCGTCATGTTTATTGTTGAGAATAGTAATCATTATTCCCTTGAATGTGGAGTAATTGTTTCCTGTTTCGCACGCCGCTCTCTTTTTATCTACACTCCCATTAACGCAATGTGCTGTTAAAGTTTTCATAATGTTTACAAAAGATTTACCATACGCGCATGTGTTCCATTTGGTTCGTCACTCTCTTAACTGGCTTTTATCCATGAAAATCATTTCCGCCCGGCAGGCAACGCTCTCCCTTTTGTGGGCTCCGATCGTCCTGGCCCCCGCAGTCGCGCTCGCCGCACAAGAACAAACGATGATCGTTAGCGCCACTCCGCAGACCGTTTCTGAGCTGGATACCCCGGCCGCCATTAGCGTGGTCAACGGGGACGACATGCGCCAGGCCGCACCGCGCATTAATCTTTCGGAATCTCTCGGTAGCGTGCCCGGCTTACAAATTCAAAATCGTCAAAATTACGCCCAGGATTTACAGCTTTCAATGCGTGGGTTTGGCGCGCGCTCGACCTTTGGCGTGCGCGGCATCCGCATGTATGTCGACGGCATTCCGGCCACTATGCCTGACGGCCAGGGGCAGACGTCTAATATCGATCTTTCCAGCATTGAGAGCGTCGAAGTCTTGCGCGGTCCGTTTTCGGCGCTGTACGGAAACGCCTCGGGCGGCGTGATTAATATCGCCACTCAGACGGGTCAGCAACCGCCTACAGTCGAAGCCAGCAGCTATTACGGCAGCTACGGCACCTGGCGTTATGGGATGAAAGCAACGGGCGCAATGGGTGACGGCACCCACGCCGGCGACGTGGATTACACGGTGTCGACAACGCGTTTCACCACCCAGGGCTATCGCGACCACAGCGGCGCGCGCAAAAATCTCGCCAACGCAAAACTCGGCGTACGCATTGATGACGCCAGCAAGCTGACGCTGATCTTCAACAGCGTGGACATGAAAGCCAACGATCCGGGCGGTCTGGATTATCAGGAGTGGCGCGACAATCCGCGTCAGTCGCCGCGCGGAGATCAGTACAATACGCGCAAAACCATCAAACAGACGCAGGCGGGTTTGCGCTATGACCGCCAGTTAAGCGAGCAGGACGATCTCAGCGTGATGGCCTATGCGGGCGAACGCGAGATGACGCAGTACCAGTCGATTCCCTATCAGCCGCAGCTGCGCCCTACCCACTCCGGCGGCGTAATCGACATGCAGCGTCACTATCAGGGTATCGATACTCGCTGGACGCATCGCGGTGAACTAGGCGTTCCTGTAACAGTCACCACCGGTCTTAATTACGAAAACATGAGCGAAGATCGTCGCGGATACGAAAACTTTGTCATGAACAATGGCGTACCGGATTACGGCGTGAAGGGCGACAAACGCCGTGACGAACGTAATCTGATGTGGAACGTGGATCCGTATCTGCAAACGAGCTGGCAGTTGACGCAGAAACTGTCCCTCGATGCGGGCGTACGCTACAGCTCGGTGTGGTTCGATTCCAACGATCGCTACGTGCAGGGCGCAAACGGTGATGACAGCGGTGAAGCGAGTTATCACAAATGGTTGCCAGCGGGATCGCTGAAATACTCGGTGACCGACGCGTGGAATCTTTACGCTGCGGCAGGACGCGGGTTTGAAACGCCCACGATCAATGAACTTTCATATCGTTCCGGTAACCAGAGCGGCCTGAATTTTGGTCTTAAACCGTCAACCAATAATACCTTCGAAGTGGGCAGCAAAACGCGTGTGGGGAACGGTCTGCTGACGGCAGCCTTATTCCGTACTGATACCGACGATGAAATCGTGGTTGATGCCAGTTCTGGCGGGCGCACCAGCTATAAGAACGCCGGAAAAACGCGACGTCAGGGTGTGGAAGTGTCTCTCGATCAGCAGTTTGCCGAGAACTGGAAGCTGAAAATGGCGTGGACCTGGCTGGATGCCACCTATCGCACCAACGTCTGCTCTGACGCAGATTGCAACGGTAACCGCATGCCGGGGATCGCGCGCAATATGGGCTATGCATCATTTGGCTGGCAACCGGAAGAAGGCTGGTACGCGGGTTCCGACATCCGTTATATGAGTGACATTATGGCGGATGACGAAAACAGCGCCAAAGCTCCCTCTTATACTCTTGTGGGCCTGAACACCGGGTATAAATTCAATTACGGCAACTGGGGAATGGACCTCTTTGGACGGGTCGATAATCTGTTCGATAAAGAATATGTCGGATCGGTCATCGTCAATGAGTCTAATGGGCGCTACTACGAACCGGCTCCGGGACGAAACTACGGCGTAGGGTTGTCTGTTTCATACCGCTTCGAGTGATAAAACCCCGGCAACACAGCGTTGCCGGGTAGAGATTAAGCGGCTCTGGCGTTCTGTTCTAAACGGAACGCTGCCACCAGTGATTCCAGCAAACGCGCCTGATCTTCCAGCGCGCCCGCGGCTGAAGATGATGCCCCCACCAACGAGGCGTTCTGTTGCGTCGTGCTATCCAGTTCCATTACGGCCCGGGATATCTGCTCAATGCCTCGGCTCTGCTCCTCAGACGCCGACGAAATTTCGCCCATAATATCGTTCACGCGCGTGACAGAATGCACCACCTGTTCCATGGTTTGCCCGGCTTTTGTTACCAGATCGCTGCCCGTCGTAATACGCGATACAGACTCGCTAATGAGCAATTCGATATCTTTCGCGGCCTGCGAACTGCGTTGGGAAAGACTGCGAACTTCACTCGCCACAACGGCAAATCCACGGCCCTGTTCCCCGGCTCGCGCGGCTTCGACGGCGGCGTTCAGCGCCAGAATATTGGTCTGGAAGGCAATGCTGTTAATCACGGCAGTAATGTCGGCGATTTTCTTCGAGCTGGTGTTGATATCACTCATGGTGCTGACGACATCGCGCATCACGCGTCCACCCTGGGTGGCCGTTTGCGACGCTTCCGCCGCCAGTTTGCTGGCGTGGCGCGCATTATCAGCATTGTTTTTCACCGTTGCCGTTAACTCTTCCATACTGGCAGCCGTTTCCACGACGGCGGCGGCCTGTTGCTCAGTGCGTGACGAAAGATCGGTATTTCCCTCGGCAATTTCACTGGCGGCCAGCGATACTTGCGCGACGCTGGTGCGTACTTCGCCAATCATTGCGCGGAGCGTGTCGTTCATGCGCCCCATCGCACCCGTCAATTTGCCGAGCTCATCATCACCCTGAGCACGAATAACCGAACTCAGATCGCCGCTGGCAATCAGTTCCGCCAGCTGCAAATTGTGTCTCACTGGATGAGTAATCTGACGCGTCACCCACCATGAAACCAGGATGCCAAAAAGCACGGCAACGACACCGACAATGGCAGTAATCGTGCTTGAACTGTTGGCGAGCGAATCGTTATGGATTTTGACCAGCGCGATAATTTCGCGAATAGACGCGCTGCTGTCATCACCTGCCGTTTTAACTTTATCTTCAGCAACTTTTAGCGCTTGCTGCGCTGTGGGATCGTCTTTATTCGCTTTAAGACCGGCCATTGCGGTTTGCATTTCGGCAACGCTGCTTTCAAAACGTGCCAGATTGTCGGCGATAGCGTTAATAATGACCCCTTCCTGAGGCGTCCATTTTAGTTTCTTCGCTTCTGCTGTTATTTCCGCCGCATGTTGGACATAGTTCGCCAGTAATTGACCCGATTTTTCGTCTCCGTTATACAGAAATTTGAGACGATTAATCTTGGCCTGAAAAACTTCGATATTAATGTTATAAATAAGATTGGTTTGTTGATAGACATCGCGAATTTCTTTAAAGCGTAATACGCTCATGATGGTAGATACCGCCACCAGCAGCAATACCAGACCAAAACCCGCCGCGAGCTTTCTGCTCATTTTTATATTACGTAATCGTTGGCTGAAACTCATCTTCCTGCTCCTCAAAAGGCAAATGTGCCTGATCCTTTATCGGCAGGATTTTCGGTTAATGCATAGTCATCTGGTCTTATCTGTCACAGAAATGAAATAGCGTTCCCGGTAAACATTCGTCACCGGGCAAATAATGAAGAGGGGAGATAATTTATATATAAAACTAAAACTGCATTAAATGATTCCCTAACTAAAATATTGTTGTAATAAGAGCGCTGTTGACTCATCAATCAGTTTATCTATCGCTTTTTGACTGGCCACAACATCCCCGCGTTCGAGATGGTCCAGCAGCTGATCGTAACGATAAGGGTATTTCGCAATGTCGTGTTCATCTTCATGAAGATAGTTAAAGCATGGCCCAATACGCACCCAAAGTTGCTCAATCATCGACGTCAATGTCGGCATATGGGCAAACTCGTATAGCCTGAAGCGAAATACGCGATTAGCATGCAACGCACGCTGCGCGTTGCCGTTACGCATCGCTTCATGGAATCGCTCCGCCAGATCGCGTAACTCTTGTACCTGGCTGGCAGACATATTCTCACACGCTGCCGTCACCGCCATGGTTTCAAGCTGTTTACGAATGGCGTTGATTTCGTTATAGCGTTCGAGGGTGATTTCTGGCACCAAAAACGCCTGCGCGGGGGTCGCGTGTAACGCGCCTGCAGAGACCAGTCGCAACAGCGCCTCACGCACCGGAGTGATACTGGTTCCTAATTTATCAGCAATTTCTTTAGTAATGAGTCTCGCACCGGGTTTAAGTGCGCCAGCTATCAGCGCTCCCTTAAGACTGACCTCCACTTGCATAGTGAGGCTCAGACGTTGTGCTTTTTCAAGGTTTTCCAAATCAAGCATGTATTTTTCCTTTTGCTTAAAATAAGCGCTATTCACCGCCCCGTTTGCCCCTAACGGTGCTTGCCAGATATATCCTGTATTTTCATGCCTGGTGTTGGGAATATCGCAAAAAAAGCAAGAACTAATTATGATGTTAATTCACATGGCTCAGCTCACTCTATCGAGAGAGTGGATGGCTATGCTTGTATTATTAAAGACATTATAGACAAAAATTAAGAATATATTATGGCGGATATTTCCGCCATATAAGCGTCAAACAAAAATCGTTAATTATCGTTGGCGACGCGTATGACCACTTTGCCGAAGTTTTTGCCCTCGAGCAGCCCGATAAATGCCTCAGGTGCATTTTCCAGCCCTTCTGTCACCTGCTCGCGGTAGTGAATTTTGCCTTCCTGAATCCAGCGCCCCATCTCGGTCTGGAATTCATCAATGCGATCACCGTAGTCCTGAGCGATGATAAACCCTTGCACCCGGAGGCGTTTTTTCAGAATTGTCCCCATCAGCAACGGTAAACGATCCGGTCCAGCGGGCAGTTCTGTGGCGTTATAACCGCTGACAAGACCACACACGGGCACGCGCGCGGAGGTGTTCAGCAACGGCAGAACCGCATCAAAGACTTTGCCGCCGACGTTTTCGTAATAGACGTCAATACCGTCAGGACAGGCTTGCGCCAGCTGTTGCGCAAAATCATCCGCGTGATGGTCGAGACAGCGATCGAATCCAAGCACCTCAACGGCATGACGGCATTTCTCCGCACCGCCTGCAACGCCGACCACGTGACAGCCTTTAATTTTGCCGATTTGCCCAACGGTTGCGCCGACCGGCCCGGTTGCTGCGGCGACCACCAGCGTCTCGCCAGATTTAGGCTGACCGATATCCAGCAGCCCCATATAGGCTGTAAAGCCCGGCATACCCAGAATCCCAAGCGCCCACGAGGGATGCGCCAGATTCTCGCCAAGCTTAACAAGCCCTTTGCCGTCGGACAGATCAAACTCCTGCCAGCCGCTATAACTCAGCACCCATTCACCTTCTTTATAATCGGGGTGCCTGGACTGTTCCACGCGGCTGACCGTACCGCCCACCATCACCGCGCCGATATCCACTGGTGGAGAATAAGACGGCGCGTCGCTCATACGACCACGCATGTAGGGATCAAGTGACAGCCAGATGGTGCGCAGCAACAGTTGCCCTTCAGCAGGCGCAGGGACTGGATGTTCGTCTAAGCGAAAATTGTCAGCAACCGGTGCACCGTGCGGGCGTGACGCTAACACAAGGCGACGGTTTGTTTTTGCAGATTGACTCATGGTTCGCTCCTTCTTATACAAATGACCTTTAAGACTAGACCCTGTTTGCGGCGACTGCCTTAACATTACGAGCCAGATTGATTCAGCCGAACCACCAGATACACGCACGGCTGCTGGCTTTCGTTAATGAACCGGCAGTCGTTGGGCGGGCCCAGTTCCAGACAATCCCCCGCCTGCATTTCATGGCGGGTATCCCCCTCCTGAAACACCAGTTCGCCCGATTGCAGCCAGATCAACTGCCGCGCCAGCGCATACGAAGATGCTGGCATCGGCACATCGCTGCCCGCCGGGAGCTCAACCTGGACCAGATCGATAGGCAAATCGGTACGCGGAGAAACATGACGTCGCAGGTAATGGCTTTGCGGATCGCGCCAGACCGGTTGATTCGCGAAGCGTAACAGTTTGCCCTCTTGCATTTCAGCGCGGGCAATTAACGTCGACATGCTGATCCCGAATGCGCCGGAAAGACGGGCCAGAAGCGTGGCCGTCGGGCTGCTATCACTGCGTTCAATCTTGTGGATCATGGCACGCGAGACGCCCGCTCGCTCGGCGAGTTCGCTAAGTGACCAGCCACGCGATTCGCGTTCAAGGCGAATGCGCGCGCTGATCCGTTGATTCATATCGTCTGGCATAGTATTCATGACGTCATACTATAGTGTATGAAATCGATTTCAACGCCCCCTTTCATAACAAAAAAATATGGCTTATGCCGTCGTGTTTCACGGCGCGGTTTGTATAATATTGTGATAAAACTGTACCACTATAGTGAACACTCTATTCCGAGGTCCTCATGATCATCCGCCACGCCAATAAAGAAGACTGCGCCGCAATCGGCGAAATTTATAACCATGCCGTTGTGCACACTGCCGCAATCTGGAATGACACTACCGTTGATACCGAGAACCGCATTGCGTGGTTTGAAGCGCGGACGCTGATGGGCTATCCGGTACTGGTGAGCGAAGAAAAGGGTGTCATCACGGGCTATGCCTCATTTGGCGACTGGCGGGCATTTGACGGATTCCGACATACGGTTGAACATTCGGTTTACGTTCACCCCGAGTATCAGGGCAAAGGGATTGGTCGTGAGCTGATGAAAGCGCTGATCGGTGAAGCGCGCAACATCGGTAAACACGTTATGGTGGCGGGAATTGAGGCACAAAATCACGGCTCGATTCACCTTCACAAGACGCTCGGATTTGTGATTACCGGACAAATGCCGCAGGTCGGGACCAAATTTGGCCGCTGGCTGGATCTTACCTTTATGCAGCTCCAGCTTGATGAGCGCAACGACCCGGACGCTATCTGATGAATCAATCCCTGACGCTGGTCTTTCTGGTCGCTGCCGGGATCGGTCTGGTGGTGCAAAATACGTTGATGGTGCGCATCACCCAGTCATCCTCCACCATTTTGATCGCGATGCTGCTGAACTCGCTGGTCGGCATTGTGCTGTTCGTGAGTATTTTATTACTTAAAAATGGCGTGGCGGGATTCAGCGAACTGGCGTCGACGATTCGCTGGTGGACGTTAATTCCCGGTTTGTTGGGATCGTTTTTTGTCTTTGCCAGTATCAGCGGCTACCAGTACGTTGGAGCAGCCACGACGATTGCGGTGCTGGTCGCCAGTCAGTTGATTGGCGGGCTGGTGATGGACGTATTGAAAAGCCAGGGGATCCCCCTGCGTGCGCTGATTGGCCCGATTTGCGGTGCGGTATTGCTGGTGATTGGCGCCTGGCTGGTTGCCCGACGCCAGTTTTAAACCTTACAGGATCGTGCCACCTTTGGTGAGCTGTTCCTGCCGCGCTTCGGCATCTTCTTTGTAATGCTTGCCGTGATGAGCAATGGCGTTACGCAGGCGCTGCTGCTGCGCGTAACGATCTTCGCGGCTCAGTTCCGCGTCCTCGCTCAATTCGACCAACAGTTCATTCATATGCGTAATAACACTTTCTTCCACAGCGGCATCCACACGCGCCGTCACTGCATCCAGATGTGACATTGTCACTCCTTTTGTCTCTTTCCTCTCCCTCGCGGGAGAGGATTTTTACATTAATTCAGCTTCGCTTTCGAGAAATCACTGCCCATCAGGCTGACGCTATAACCCGTCACGTTGCTGCGGGTGGCGAAGAACGTTTTGCCGTTCGCCAGCGCAATCCACGGCGCTTGCTGATAGAAAATCTCCTGCGCCTGGCCGTAGAGCTTGGCGCGTGCGGCTGGATCGCTGGTCAGCTTCGCTTTTTGCACGAGGTCATTGTATCCCTTATCGCACCAGCGTGCGGCATTAGAACCGGTTTTGATGCTGTTACAGCCCAGCAGCACATCCGCAAAATTATCCGGATCGCCGTTATCAGACATCCAGCCAAACAGCGCAGAATCATGCTCGCCTTTACGCATACCGGACAAATATTCGCCCCATTCATAGGAAACAATTTTCGCTTTCACGCCCACTTTTGCCCAGTCGTTTTGGATCATCTCCGCGATACGGCGCGAGTTTGGGTTATAGGGACGCTGAACCGGCATTGACCACAGCGTCACTTCCGCGCCCTGCTCCAGCCCGGCCTGCTTCAGCAGCGCTTTCGCTTTCTCTGGATCGTAGCTGTAGTCCTTCAACTCTTTGTCATAGCCCATCATATTTGGCGGAATCGGCGACTTCGCCACCGTACCGGAGCCCATAAAGACAGCATTAACGATCGCTTTTTTGTCCGTGGCATAGTTCAGCGCCTGCCGCACCAGCACGTTGTCGAACGGTTTTTTCTCGGTGTTAAACGCCAGATAGCCGACGTTCAGCGCATCGACAGAGTGCAGCGCCAGATCTTTATTCTTCTTGATCACATCAAATTGCACCGGTGACGGCGCAGGAATGATCTGGCACTCGTTGGTTTGCAACTTCGCCAGACGCGTTTCGACATTTGGCGTGATGGAGAAAATCAGGTGCTTAGTCGGCACGTCGCCATCCCAGTAATTGGGGTTCGCGATATAGCGGATCAGTGAATCGACTTTGTACTGTTGCAGCACATATGGACCGGTCCCGACAGGCCAGGTATCCACGTTGTCCGGCGTGCCTTTTTTCAGCATTACATCCGCATACTCGGCAGACAGAATCGAGGCAAAGTCCATTCCCCAGTCCGCCAGGAACGCCGCATTCGGTTCGGTTAAGACAAACTGAACGTGATAATCATCGACCTTTTTCACTTCCTGAATCAGTTTGTCCAGGCCGACGTCGTTAAAGTATTCGTAGTTGCCCTTCGACACATTATGATACGGATGCTTAGGGTCTTTCTGACGCATCACCGAGAAAATAACGTCATCGGCGTTAAAATCACGCGTTGGTTTGAAGAATTTATTGCTATTGAATTTCACCCCTTTGCGCAAAGCAAAAGTATAGGTTTTACCGTCAGGTGAAATTGTCCAGGATTCAGCCAGAGAAGGAACTGGCGTATTTTTCACCGGGTCAAAGTTAATCAAGCGGTTATAAAGCACCTGCGAGCTGGCGACGAATGACGGGCCTGAACTGGCAATTTGCGGGTTAAACGACTCCGGTGAGGCTTCAGAGCAATAAATAAGGGTGTCGCTTTTCGCCGCCCACGCGGCACTTGCCGGTAACAATGTGCTCAGCGCTAATGCGAGCAGTGTTTTCCCTGTAGACATGGTTATAAGCCTTTTCAATTTTATTATATAGAGGGTTAATAACAGCACAGGGAAGTAACAGTGGCAAATAACGAAACACTATCAGGTTATTCTAAAGCAGATAATTTCGCTGATTTTGTCACCAGCCCCCGCGGATTGATTTGCCTTAAGTGCCATTGTTCGTCAAGCACTACCGTCATTTTCTATGCGCGAAGAAATCGCCCCTTTTGGCGTCTCTTCGCCCGTTTGCTTGCCATCCAGTTTCGTTAAAGTAGAGGCGTGAAAAAGTCTACAGGACCAAATCGTGGCAAAAACACTTTTACGCAGCGGCAATCTGGATGATTTTCAGGCCGTTGGCGGCGGCGGTCAGGCCGTATTTGAATCAGCATTGCAAATCCGCGAGGCGCTTCGCCTGCGCAAACAACAGGCAATAGTCGATTGCCTGGCCATTCCGCAAGTTAACGACGGCGGCGATCGCGTTGACTGGTACTCTCCCGTGGATGGCGCTGTCACCGGCTGGAACGCCGCCGACGAAGACGCCCGTTTCCGCGCCCTGCGCTATCTGGAAAATACGATCTCCAGCGTCGAGTCGCTGAGTAAAAAGAGCCTTCAGTCGCCTAAAACGGCGCAGCAGCTCTTTGGCTCTTTGCTTTCCAAAGCGTTCCAGTTCCCCGGCGAAAATTTCATTTACCTGATCGAGGGCAAGCCGGTTATCGCCTTTTGGGGATTTGTAAACCTTAATGAGAACGCGCGCGAGGATGTTCTGGATTGCCTGCGCGAATCGCTCGCGCCTGAGCCGATGCCTTCTCCGGTCGAAGAAGAGCCAGAGCCGGAACAGCTTCCGGTAGTGACCTTTGAAGAGGCCGATGCGCCGCTGATTGCCCCAACGCCTGCGACAGCCGTTGTGCCTGCACCAGTGACCACGGCGGTACTTCGTGTTACCGAAGACGATTTGTACGTTGCGCAGCCTGCCAAATTAGCCCCAAATGAACCGACTGCGCCCGCTCAGCCTGAACCGGCAGCCGTAACCAAAAAGCGCCGCGTTCCACTCTGGACATTGCCTGTTGCAGCGGTGATTGTTGCCGCCGTCGCGGCACCACTGCTGTGGCCGAAAGCGGCACCGTCAGCAGAACCTGCCCCAACACCTGCGCCTGCGCCCGTAGCGATCGCGCCAAAACCGGTGCAGCCAGTGGCCGACATCGCCATGAACCTGCCGCTCCACCAGGCCGAAATTTTACCCGTTGCCGCGCCTGTCGTGACGCCAGCGCCAGCAGAAGAAGCAGTCATCATCTCAGCCATTCCTAAAGATGCGCTGGTGATGGACGCCATGCAGGTGAAAACCGGTTCGACCAAATTCCTGAACGGGACCTGGCGCGCACTGCTTGACGTGAAGGACCCGATTACCGGCAAACCACCGTCAATGCGCTATCAGGTTCAGAACAATAAAGGTACGGCGCGTGTGGTTCACGGCGATAATGTTGTTTGCCGAACGGATATTTTCTCGGGTCTGCACAGCAACGGTGAGCTGATGATAAAAAGTCGCGGCAACGCCCGTTGCTCGGATGGTTCACGCTACCCGATGCCAGAGATTGCCTGTAAAGCAGGGACTAACGATGTGGCAGAGTGTACTGCCCGTTATGATGCCAAAACCGTCGTTCCGCTGACGTTCAAGAAAGCAGGTGCCTGATTCTATGCTGGTAAATCTTTGCGACTACAAACAAAGCGTCACGCTGATTGCGAACAGCGGCGTACAGTTTCTCGATTTCGGCCTGACGCCGCAGGACTCGGCCAGCCACGGTCGTTTTGTGCGTAAAACCGCCAACGGTCCCCTGCTGCGCCTGAATTACGATCTGGTCAATGGCCGCTATACCCTGCCAGGCGCGGGCGGCGGTCATCCTGAAGTCGTAAAACCGGAAAACACAATCCTGCTGCATCAGTCACTGACGGTGCTCGACGGCGTCTGGTTGCCGGTGCCTTTTTTACGCTTTAACCCGCCGCGTACCTTTGTGGACGGCCCGGACAACTGGGCGCGCGTTCAGGTGCGCAAGCTGGAAATCCCTGACGGCGCAGGCAATACCCACCGTGTGACCTTTGCGCTCGACAGTCAAATCGCCGAGCACGCCACCCACGGATTGTCGCCTGTTGAGAACGATATTCTCAACGGCACCCGTTTTGCGCTGGCGTGGCGTGATGAGGAAGTGCTCAATTTCCTCGATCAGACCTGGATTGACGGCTGGTTGCGCGAAGCGTTCACCGGCTATGCCACGGGCGTAGAAAACCGCTCAGATCGCGATCTGCAACAGGCCATGCGCGGCTTTGAGTACCAGGCACACTGGCTCAACCTGATGACTATGCTGGGCGAGCAAATCACCGTCCCTGAAGTCAAATTTGTTACGCATACGCTCAGCACGCCGGCGATCCCCGTCGATTTGATTCTTGACGTGGGCAACACTCACACCTGCGGCGTGATCATTGAAGATCATGGCGATGCCAACGACGGTTTACGCCAGACAGCCGAGCTGCAGGTGCGCTCGTTAAGCGAACCTCAGTTCCTGAATGAGCCCCTGTTTACCAGTCGTCTTGAATTTTCTGAAGCGCGTTTTGGCAAACAGCATTTCTCGGTCGAAAGCGGACGTGAAGATGCGTTCGTCTGGCCGTCTATCGTCCGAGTGGGCGATGAAGCGCGCAAGCTGGCGATGCAACGCCTGGGAACGGAAGGCAACAGCGGAATTTCCAGCCCACGCCGCTATCTGTGGGATGAAACGCCGGTGGTTCAGGACTGGCGCTTTAGTCAGATGAACAGCAAAACCCAGCGCGAGCCGCTGGCGACCGCCTTCCCGCTGATGAACTTAATGAATGATGACGGGCAACCGCTGTTTACCCTGCCTCAGGATGAACGCTTGCCGGTCTTTTCACCGCAATACAGCCGCAGCACGCTGATGACGCATATGCTGTGTGAATTACTCGCGCAGGCGCTGGGCCAAATCAACAGCGTCGCCACGCGCCTGCGTCTGGGCTTCCCGGCCTCGCCGCGACAGCTCCGCACGCTGATCCTCACCCTGCCGTCAGCCATGCCAAAGCAAGAGCGTGAAATATTCCGCCGCCGTATGTTTGAAGCTATCGCGATTGTCTGGAAAGCGATGGGCTGGCACCCGCAGGATGAAGACTTTGCCAGCCGCAAACAGCAGGATAAAAGCGTCATTCCCGTTCCGGAAATTCAAATGGAATGGGACGAAGCGAGTTGCGGACAGCTGGTGTGGCTCTATAACGAAGCCATTTCCCATTTTGGCGGCCAGACGGAAGCGTTCTTTGCCTCCCTCGCCCGCCCGGATCGCGCGGCCGAAACGAATTCATCGCCAGGCCGCGCGCTGCGCGTTGCCTCGATTGACATTGGCGGCGGCACGACCGATATGGCGATCACCCATTATCAGCTTGATGATGGCTCCGGCAATAACGTCAAAATCACCCCGCAGTTGCTGTTCCGCGAAGGCTTTAAAGTGGCGGGCGATGACACGCTGCTGGATGTTATTCAGCGCTACGTCTTGCCTGCGCTGCAAACCCAGTTACAAAAATCCGGAATTGCGGACGCGTCCCTGCTGATGGCGTCGCTGTTTGGCGATTCCGGACGCATCGATACGCAGGCGGTATTACGCCAGCAAACGGCATTGCAGCTGTTTATGCCGATTGGCCACGCCATTCTGGCGGCGTGGGAAAGCAGCGATATCGACGATCCGCTGGCGGGTTTACACGCCACCTTTGGCGATCTGCTGTCGCAAAAACCGACGCGCAACGTCATGAATTACCTGCAGCAGGCGATTGATCATGCGCTGCCTGCGGGCTCTGCCGCCTTCGATCTGTTTGCCGTCCCGCTGCACGTGAATTTCCACGAAATGCAGGATGCGATGCTGGCGGGTCAGTTTACGCTGGCCGCTCCGCTGCACGCCGTTTGCGAAGCGATTTCACATTATACCTGCGATATTTTGCTGATTACCGGACGCCCTGGCTGTCTGCCTGGCGTGCAGGCATTAATTCGCCACCTGCAACCGGTGCCGGTGAACCGCATCGTCTGGCTGGATAAATACCGCGTCCATGAGTGGTATCCGTTCAGCCAGCAGGGCCGAATTGGCAATCCAAAATCAACGGCGGCGGTTGGGGCGATGCTGTGCAGCCTTGCGCTCGACCTGCGTTTGCCGCGCTTTAATTTTAAAGCGGCCGATATTGGCGCTTACTCCACCGTGCGTTATCTGGGCGTGCTGGACAATACGGTCAATACGCTGCGTGAGGAAAACGTCTGGTATCAAAATATCGATCTGGACAAACCTGGCGCGAAACTCGACACCAAACTGCACTTCCCGCTGCGCGGCAACGTGACGCTGGGATTCCGTCAGCTGGAAAACGCGCGCTGGCCAGCTACGCCGCTGTATACCCTGAGCATTAACTCTGCGGAACTGGCGAAAGCCATCGCAGGAGACGGGGTATTGAACGTGCGTCTTAAATTGACCGGCGGAACCAAACAGGAAGGCCCGGAAGCCTTTGAGCTGAGCGATGCCTGGTTACAGGACGGTACTCCGGTTCCGCCTGATGCATTAACCTTTAAACTGAATACCCTGGCTGACCGCCGTCATAGCGGAAGTCATTACTGGATCGACAGCGGGAGCGTATATCTGAAATGACAGCGAAGACTGCCACCACTCAGGCCTTGATCGGGTGGATCAATGAAACGCGCCTGCACGCCCCGATGCTGGATAATGACGCCGACGCGCTGCTGGCCCGACTGACCTCGGTGCAAGCACGTGAACAGGCGCTTGACCGCGCCATCGACGCGCACAGCAGTATCGGATTGTATGGCCACTCGCAGGCCGCCAAAGCGCACCTCCTGGTGGCGCTGTGCGGAAGCGGCAGCGGACGGCTGGATGTCGCGCCCGGTTTGCGTACCTTTGACTACTTTTCACACCTGAATCCCGGCCATGCGCTGACCAATATGGCCGTGCGCTTTACCCCGTTCTCACCTGCGGTGACCGACGACGCTTTCCCTCTCCGTCTGAGTCTGGTCACCGAAGCCGAGCTGGTTCAACTTTTCATTGCGCGCACCACCCTACAGGGCTTGATTCGTCCGGTTGAGAAAGCGGTCATTGAAGCGCGCGTGGAAAAATGGCGCGCATTGCGCCAGCCGCAGGCTGTGCCGGGAATGACGGCGCAGGAAGTGGGAGCCATTGCGCGATTCTGGCGAAGCACTGTGCCGGGATCGGAACAGCAAATGGATGATGCCCTGTGGCACCAGTTTGCGCAGCTCATTCCGTCGCTCGATTTGAGCACGCGCGCCAGCATCTGGTCGCTGTTATGGGGCGAGCAGCAGGAACTGACGCAGCAGTGGCTGAAGCTCGCGCACGTTCTGCATCAAACCGGTCATGCCAGCGAACTGGCCGCGCCGCTGAGTCTTTTGGTTGATAATTTTGGCCTGCCGAGCGAAGGATTCCTGACGCGCGGTGAGTTCACCTCTCCTGAAGCGCAGGAGGCGGTGTTGCATCCGCTCAACGATGGCGAGATGTTGAATGCCATCAGTATTCCCGTCGACGTCCTGGCGTTTTTGACCCGTGAACTGGTCCTCCCGACTGAAAATGGCGTGCTGGAAAATGTCGATATCATTGATATTCCTGCCCCTTCCGATACCGAATTATCGCCGCTGGCGCAGGCAAAATATGTCTGGCTGCTGGAGCATTATCGCCAGCAAATGCAGCCGGATGTGCTGGTGATTTGCAACGCGACCGCACAGCACGAGCAAACCGCCAAAACGGCAAAAGCCCTGCTGAACTGGGTCAAAGATACACAGGCGGGTGAAGAGTCTGCGCTGCCGGGGCTGGTCTGGGCGATCACTCCGCATGATGCGCGCTTTACCACTAAACAAAATCTGGATGAAGCTGTACAGCAACTGCTCGGTAAACCGGGCCAGCGCTGGGGGACCTTGCAGGCTCTGGACGCACACAGCATGCAGCGCGTCGTGGAATGGCTGTCACAGGCCACGCTCCCCGCACAGCGTCAGTCGCGGCTTCAGGCGTTGAAAACGGCACAACAGCGTGAGCGTCGTGCACTGATGCAAAGCTATCTCACGCCTGCGACAGTGAAACCGGAAGTGCAGCGCACCCAGGCTGAAGCGATGGTGAGAGCCTTGCAGAACAGCGCAGCACGTCATGGCGAGCTGCTGGAGGGCTTGCTGCCCCCGCTTAAAGCATTCGAAACGCTTCTGGCTGTTCAACAGCCGCGTGAGGAACAGGTTAATGGCCTGTTCACCGACGTTATCGACCTGTTTGCCGATAATGCCAGCGAAGGCGGTGATGTTTATCAGACCAAAGATAAAGCCCGTCTGGCGCATCGCGTATGGGTTAATCACCTGCGTCAGTGGAGTCGCAACGACGCGGCGGCCAGCAGACTGGGCCTGGACATCAACGTGCTGCCGCAGATAGCGGATACGCTAGTGCTGAGCAGCTACCGACTGGATCTTCCGAAGATGCTGCAGGCGATTGTCGAAGCCGACAAAAGCAGCGCCGCCCAGCTGCATGCATCTATAGGGAATTTCATCGGCTGGCTAGGTTACGCGCAAACGCCTGAGTCGTCTCGTCCGGCCAGTCGCGTGCGTAAAGGTCAGGCCATTTTCGTGACGCCCGTGGTCAGCAACACAACGCCAAGACTCACCCGCCTGGGAGAGCAGCCGGTTCATGCTGCGACGATTTATGTCTATGACTGGCTGGTCGCACTCTACACGCGTGCAATTGAAAATATTGGGTATCAGCATCCACACGACATCACGCCTGCCGCGCGTAAAGCGTTACAGGCGATTGTAAAATAGCGCCTGACGCAGGGGGAATGATGACAGATACGCTAAATACGCCAGGGGGGAATTACGTCCCTGTCATGATTCATGAGGGTCTTGCGTACGTGAGCGGTCAGCTGCCGCGGCGCGGAGAAACGCTGCTGTACACCGGTAAGGTCGGCGCTGAAGTTGATCTCGCCAGTGCTCAGGAAGCGGCCGCATTTTGCGCGGACTTATGCCTTGATGCGGTCTCACAAGCCGTGGGGGGCGATGCACACATCGTCCAGGTAGTGAAAGTGGTGGGATACATCGCGTCAGCGCCTGGATTTATTCAACAGTCGCAGGTGATGAATGGCGCGTCCGATCGGCTTGTTGAACGGCTTGGCGCGCGGGGGCAACATGCCCGCACCTCCGTTGGCGTCGCCGAGCTGCCGCGCGGCGCGCCCATTGAGCTGGAGATGGTTGTTGCCGTCAGGCAGTGATTACCCTCGAAAATTGCTTTGACTGAGGCTCTGTAAGGGGCCTCATTCCTTCCGTTTGTTCATCGCCCCTATGCTGTCTGGTGTGTCACTTTTTCATCTTGATAGTGGATGAATTTTCTGGCGCTCAGGTTCACCGTTTACTGCAAGCCTGCCTTCCCCACTGATTCCCGCTGTACGCCGCATGGGTTTTAACCGCTTTACCATGACAAAATTCGGGCATGCCCGCGATCATGAAGATAGCTCATGTTGTCGTGAAATTTAGTCGCTTCCCCTCACTCATTGGCTCTGGCATAAAAGATGCAATGTTAACGAATTGGCAACATGAAAACGGATTCTCCAAATACTGGAACATCCAGCGATAAAGTCAGTTTTTACGTCAGCACTCAGGAAGCGAGATGACTATGAATAAAAATTTCACCTTCACAATTAAGCACAGCCGCTTCGATGAGAATTATAACCCTTCGGAAAACACGCGTATTACGACGAACTTTGCAAATCTGGCGCGAGGCGAAAACCGTCAGGAGAACTTACGCAATACGCTGGTGATGATCGATAATCGCTTTAATACATTAGCGCATTGGGATAATCCTAAGGGCGATCGTTATTCTGTCGAACTCGACATCATCACCGTTGAGATGAATATTGATGCAGAGGGTAATCACACCCGCTTCCCTGCGATTGAAATACTGAAAACCACTATTCTGGATAAGAAAACGCAGCAGCGTATCGAAGGAATTGTCGGTAATAACTTCTCCTCCTACGTGCGTGATTATGACTTTAGCGTGGTGCTGTTAGATCACAATAAAGATCGGGCTGAGTTTACCATCCCCGATAACTTTGGTGATTTGCACGGCAATATCTTTAAATATTTCGCAAATTCAAGTGAATACAGAGCTAACTTTAGCAAGCCGCCGGTGATTTGCCTGAGTGTTTCGAATAAAAACAGCTATCAGCGTACCGGAAATGAGCATCCTGTTCTGGGCTTTGAATACACGCAAAATGGCGCTTCGCTGACTGAAGAGTATTTCAAAAAGATGGGGCTGCAGGTTCGCTATTTTATGCCACCAAACAGCGCCGCGCCGTTGGCCTTCTTTTTCTCCGGCGATCTGCTGAATGATTACACGTTTATTGAACTGATTGGCACCATCAGTACCATGGAGACATTCCAGAAAATCTATCGCCCTGAAATTTACAATGCTAACTCGGTCGCTGGGCAATATTATCAGCCTAACCTGAATAACCAGGATCATTCATTGACTAAAATTGTTTACGATCGAGAAGAACGCAGCCAGTTAGCGATTGAGCAGGGGAAATTTACTGAAACACATTTCATCAAACCCTATAAAAACATCCTTGAGAAATTTACCGCCCCTTGCGCGCTTTGATTAATTAAAAATAAAAAGGTCACCTGTTATGAAAACATTGCTCCCAACATCGACGGCTGGCAGTTTACCCAAACCGTCCTGGCTTGCTCAACCGGAGACCCTGTGGTCTCCGTGGAAACTGCAAAATGAAGAATTAATCACGGGCAAACAGGATGCTCTGCGTTTATCGCTGGACGATCAGCTGCGCACCGGGATTGATATCGTCAGTGATGGCGAGCAAACCCGCCAGCATTTTGTCACAACCTTTATCGAGCACCTCAGCGGCGTGGATTTTGAGAAACGCGAGGTCGTTAAAATCCGCAATCGTTATGATGCCAGCGTTCCAACGGTCGTCGGTGCCGTCGCACGCCAAAAGCCCGTGTTTGTTGAAGATGCCAAATATTTACGTCAGCTCACCACGCAGCCGATTAAATGGGCGCTGCCTGGGCCGATGACAATGATCGATACGCTGTATGATAATCACTATAAAAGTCGCGAGAAACTGGCCTGGGAATTTGCCAAAATTCTCAACCAGGAAGCCAGAGAGTTAGAGGCCGCGGGTGTGGATATTATCCAGTTTGATGAACCCGCCTTTAACGTGTTCTTTGACGAGGTGAATGACTGGGGAATTGCGGCGTTAGAGCGCGCCATCGAAGGCCTTAAGTGCGAAACGGCTGTCCATATCTGCTACGGATACGGCATTAAGGCCAATACTGACTGGAAAAAGACGCTGGGGTCTGAGTGGCGACAGTACGAAGAGGCCTTCCCAAAACTGCAAACCTCTTCTATCGATATCATTTCACTGGAATGTCATAACTCACACGTTCCCATGGATCTGCTTGAGCTGATTCGTGGTAAAAAAGTGATGGTCGGTGCCATCGACGTGGCGACCAATACCATTGAGACACCAGAAGAAGTGGCCAGCACGTTACGAAAAGCGCTTCAGTTTGTTGACGCCGACAAACTTTATCCGTCGACCAACTGCGGCATGGCGCCCCTTGCTCGTCAGGTTGCCAACGGCAAGCTCAATGCACTGAGTGCCGGTGCTGAAATTATCCGCAGAGAACTGGCGACGAAATAATATCTGAGGCAGCATCGTTAAATTATGGCCGCTTTTGCTGTCAATTCATGTGTCGAATACTATCGACCATAAGCAAAAGCGGACAATTCCCCTCCTCCAACCAACCAACCAACCAAAAATATATCCCTTCATATCCCAATAAAATATGCATTTTCAGGATTACCTTATGGCGACACCGGCATGAGTCTACCAGGCTTATCCTTTTTGTTTATAAGGATGTCAGACGATGAAACGCATATTCATGTCGGTTTTCTCCAGCCCAGAGTCGTTACTGCAGGTGATGAGTCAGCAGGAAATTATTGAGGCCGTTGAGGACGGTGACCGTATTATTATTGACCAGGACGGTAATGCCTCGGTCAACTTCAAGAGCAATGAGGTGCGGCAAGACTTTCTGCGCCACGTGAATGCGCTGAAGAGGGCATAATATGGGCACGGCAATATTTATGGTGCTGATGGTGTGTGGGTACTGGTACACCAGTCGCGATCTCTCGACCCGTTTTAAAATCAAGCGTTCCTTCGGCTGGGATGTCTATTTTCTTGTCGCGCTGTATGGCTGCATTTTCGTGTTGCAGGGCGTGATCGCCACCGGGCTGCTCTGGTTACTGCTGCTTGGACTCTCATTGGCCGATAATCGGTTCCATTTTACTTCGCAACACTATGCCAACTGGCAAATCGATTTTATGAACTGGAGCTTTCTGGGTATTCAGGCCCCAGTGATCCTCATGTTGGCCTTTGCGATCATTTTTTGTCTCTATCGTTCAAACTGGGCTGGCAGCGCCAGGCTGGACGGTGAAGGCAGGAAGCAACTCTATAAACGTCTGGCGCGTTCGAGCGGTATCGAACAGTTGCTTTATCAGTGTATGGAAGAAGGCGAGCTGGCGATGGTGACGCTTAAATCGCGGCGAATTTACATCGGGATGATACATACCGCGACGCTGGAATATGAAAAGACGGCGAATATCGTGCTGATCCCGATGCTCAGCGGCTATCGTGATGGCAAGAAAATGGATATGCGCATTGAACACAATTACAGCAAGTGGTATGCCGAACATGACATAACGCTTGATTCAGAGCCAAGGAGCGCAATGGCGTTTCGCAGGGTAATAATGCTGGATCAGATTGAAAGCTTTTCGCTGTTTGACCCCGCCAGTGCAAGCGCACTGGACATGGAACAGCGCCCTGACACGATGTGAGGGTGCGGTTTTAAGCAGGACAGACTGCACGCAATAGCAGGTCTCATTGGTGCAGTCTTCCGTCAACGTCACGTTATTCTTGAACGATGGCGCCAGCATCTTTCTTAATTTTCGGTTCTTCTTTTACGGTCAGATTAAGTCCTTTGGTCTCGAGTTCGGCATGACGAATACGCAGACCCTGGGCTGCCTCAATATTCACATTCGTAAAGTGGAAACCACTGAGCGGTGCTTCCGGCGTTCCAATAATATAGGCGGCCGCTTTGCTATCGCCGGTGGAAGTTAAATTTTCCACGGTGATATTACTGAAGTGCGGCGTTTTATATTTTTCGAAGGGCTGTTTGGGATCGCTGTCCGGTGGATAAATTTGCTCGCCGAGCGTAAAACCGCCCTCCTGGAGCAATTTATCGACCTCAGCTTCAACAATAGGCGCAGCTTTATAATAAGCGGAAAATACCAGCGGTACTTCGACGTTGTGCATTTTGGTGTTGCGGTAAATAATATTTTTTACCTCGCCGCCCTTCCCGCGCGGACTTTTTATTCGAATACCGTACATCGATCCTTCAAAGGTATTATTTTCCACCAGTACGTTATTCACGCCACCCGCACTTTCACTGCCAATAGAAATTCCGCGGCCCTGCTTGAGGGTATTATTGGCAATATAGATGTTATCTACCACCCCATCAGGGAAGCGCGGATCGGCTTTTTCAGCTTTGATGGCGATATGATCGTCATTGCAATCGATATAGTTATTGGTGATACGAATATTCTGGCTGTCGATAGGATCGATAGCGTCCGTATTTGGCGCATGCCACGGAGAAAGAATTCGCGTACCGTTAATATCAACATCGTGCGCATAGCGAGTCACGACGTGGAAGCTGGGTGAATGGGTTAAGGTGACGCCATCGATCAGGACGTTATGTGAGCGCGTGATGTAAATCAGCCGCGGACGATCGGTACCGCCTTTTTTACCGGTCGCGCGGATGTTTTCTCTCCAGCGCTCCCACCACACTGCGCCCTGACCGTCGATAGTTCCTTCCCCGACAATAGCGACGTTTTGCGCGTCTGCGACGCTGATAAACGGTAGCCAGCCGTTTTCCGCTTCGGCAAATTTAGTTTTCTCATCTGCACGATACGCAGCGACCTCGGTTGAAGCCACCAGCGTGGCGTCCTTTTCCAGTTTTAGCTGAATGTTATTTTTCAGGAACAGCGGATTGGTTAAGAAATTGCCCTTCGGCACCAGAACTGTGCCCCCACCCGCAGCAGCGCAATCATCAATGGCTTTTTGAATGGCGTCGGTGTTCAGCGCAATTTGCAGCCGATGGCCTTCGGCACCGTATTGAGTGATATTACAAACTTTATCTGGAAACTTCACTGAACTTGCCGCCTGTGCGAGGTGAAAAGGTAATATGCCGACAGCGGCCGCTGCGACCCACAAAGGTAGAGTACGAGTGGACATAACGATATCCTTTCATCATTTTGGTTTGTAGTTTTGTAAAAATAGCACCGGTGTTTCTTTTTATTGAGTGTGACGATCACGGTTTACGGCATGTTGTTAATTTGCCTGAATATAGTGATGCATTTTTGGGCGGATGTATGAAGGAGGGTTCTGTGACTACGCTATTTCTCTGCCGATCGGAAAATGGGTAGCGTCCAGGCCTGAATCATTTCAAAACGGTATGACGTAGAAAGAAATAGCCTGCCGCAGTTCATTGGCAGGCTAACCGATACTTTTTTTCAACACTTATGGCAACTGAATTAGAACGCCTGCCAGTCCTTTTCGGAACCGCGCGGCTCTATAGGTTTGCCTTGTATCACAGCGGACGAAACCTGAGGGCGCAGAGGTGGGTTGTTCATTTCTGAATCCCGCAACACAAAGACGCGAATACTCTCGATCAGGATGCGCGCCTGCTCTTTTAGTGAGCCACTGGCGGCCGAGGATTCTTCAACCAAAGAGGCATTCTGCTGCGTCGTAGTGTCAATCTGGCCCATCGTAATGTTGATCTGGGTGATACCTTCGCTTTGTTCGTGGCTGGCGCGTGCAATTTCATCCACTAACGTATGGACGCTCGAGACGGTATCGACGATCTCCTGCATACCGTTATCAGCCTGTGAGACCAGCCCGCGACCGTCGGCAATTTTGCTGACCGAGGCGCTGATAATGTCGCGGATCTCTTTGGCTGACGCCGAACTTCTTTGCGCCAGCGTTCTGACCTCTCCGGCCACAACGGCAAATCCACGCCCCTGCTCCCCGGCCCTGGCGGCCTCAACGGCAGCGTTCAACGCCAGAATATTGGTCTGGAAGGCGATACCCTCAATAACGGCAATAATATCGCCCATCTTTTCAGCACCTTTATGAATCGCTTCCATGGCTGCTGAAACTTCATGCATACGATCGCTGTTGATTTTGACAACCTGACCGGTTTCCGTGAACAACTCATTTACGCGACGGACGTTATCAGCGGTACTTTTGATGGTGGACGTTAGCTGCTCCAGCGTCGCAGCCGTTTCGACCACGCCAGCCGCCTGTTCTTCCGTACGAGAAGCCAGATCCTGGTTACCTGCGTCAATTTGATCCGCGGCAACAGAGATACTTTCCGCGCCATGTCTCACCTTAAGTACCGTTGACCCCAGCTCAGACACCATCTCTTTCAACGCACTCATCAGCTGACCCAGCTCATCCGTCGAGTGGACGTTAACGTCTGTCGTCAGATCACCTTGCGCTGCCCGGGTGGCTACCGTCACGGCTTCTTTCAGCGGGCGCGTAATACTGCGAGTGATATACCAGGCAATTAACGATCCCAATACGATGCCGAAGAGCACAGACAGCACAATCACCATCTCAGTGAGATGCGACGCTTTTTTTATGCTGGCGTGGGTGTCGTTGATGATCTCGTTTTGCAGTTCAAGAAGAGAGTGCAGCGTTTTATTATATTCCTGCGTGACAGGCATAAACCGGGTGGATATGAATTCACTCATGTTTTCATATTTTCCCTGCTCAGCCATCTCGAGCCCCTCTTTCCGCAAGACAAGATATTTCCCTCGCGTTTCCTGAATGGCACGGAAAAACGCTTTCCCCTTTTCAAATCGCAAAAGCGGCTGGAGAGTGGATTGCACTTCCGAGGTTCTCGCCGTGTCATTTTTAATATTGTTGAGAATTTTCTCTCGTAATTTCGGGTCCTGTGTTGCCATTGCGGCGATGGTATTTCCGCTATTTCGGTCAACCAGGGTAATCCATTCTTGTACCAGCCGTTCCTTCTGTAAATCCTGATAGATCATAGTATTAACGCTAGTGCTGTTCGACTGCGTTAATTGCCATGACATCATCCCCATGATAAACATCATAAATAGTACAAGAAAAAAACCTACACTCAGGCGGGTTCCAATACGCATGTTGCTAATTTTCATAACTCTCCCTTTTATAATAACTCCAATGATCATCATGGAAATTAAGAGGTACGCTTAATGCCGATGAATCATTAGAAAGCCTTACGTTAATATCGGAGAAAATAGATTTTTCTTCAGCGCTAAATCAAAAACGGCTGAAATTAACAAAATGAACGTAGAGGGATCAGAGCTAATATCTCTGGCTTGCGCATGGGCAAAAGGATTTTAACGCAAGCTTGAAGGGATCATTCGAAGAGATAGCTAAAGATAGAATGTGTTAGACATATTATCGTCTGGACGGCTTTTCATGTACAAGGCAACGCTACACTGCGCCGGCCAGCGTTCGTCGAGCTGTAGTGTCGGCGCAAAACCGTGAAAGCGTGTTTAGAATAGGGAGATAAGCAACGCGACGGGGAAACTCATAGGCCAGGTCGAACCGACCAGGACGGCGCTAAGAAAGCGAATCCGCTTACGGTCTTTGGACAAAAACCAGGTGATGAGCGCACACAGTGCCGCCATGACTGCGTAAAAGACCAACATTTTTTGATACAACGTCATTTTGTGCACCTTATCTAAAAATAACCGCGCGCAATATGCGTCATATGTTGATACAGATCAAGTTTTAATGTTACGGGTTATCCACTATAACTTTATGGATAATAACAATAGAGTAATCAGCGCTACATCTTCAGGGCGTTTATTCCCCCTTCCCCCCTTTATCTCGACGTTTCTCAACGAGTCCGACAATCATAAAGGAAGTTTGAACTGTCAATAAAGAGGGGGGTTACTACCCCTTTAAAGTTGCATAATAAGTGCATCTTTTGCAAAATGATGCCATCAAGGTCGTGCTCTACTAGTCCCAAGATTTAGAGGGAGTTAATATGCTACGCATTCCGTCGAGTTGTATTCATACTCGTTCCACCCCTTTCTGGAACAAAGACACCGCCCCTGCTGGCATTTTCCAACGCCATCTTGATCAAGGTACCCGTCCGGGCGTTTATCCCCGCTTATCGGTGAGCAAGGGCGCGGTGCGTTATTTGGGCTATGCTGACGATGTCACCCCGCACCCTGATAGCGAACTCATCATTGAGGCTGGTCACTTCGGTGTATTTCCCCCCGAAAAATGGCATCACATTGAAATGATGAGTGACGATACCGTCTTCAGCGTCGATTTCTTTGTCGAACCCGAGGTTTTGAAATCTTTCTGAACTTCTGAACGTTTATAAGGAAAAACCTATGCTTAGTATTCCTGAAAATTATGTTCACACCCGCGCGACGCCATTCTGGAATAAAGATTCTGCGCCAAAGGCCCTTTTCACTCACCACAACACGAAGGCGGGCGTCTATGGCCGCCTCTCTGTCATGCAGGGTGCGGTGAAATACTTTGGCTTTCCGGATGCCGACGCAACAGAGCCCGATCTGGAACTCGTTATTGAAGCGGGTTCATTTGGCATTTCGCCACCCGAAAAATGGCACCGCATTGAGCTGCTGACCGACGATACCTACTTCAGCATTGATTTCTTCGCCGATCCACAGGCAAACCTCGAAGGCGCGGGGCTGGGCAAAGTCGTTAACACACATAAGGGGTAATAGAATGGGCAAAGCAACGTATACCGTCACCGTGACCAATAACAGCAACGGTGTATCGGTAGATTATGAGACGCAAGCCCCGATGGAGCTTTTGATTCCGGATGTCGCAGCAGACGTGGTGAAGGATCTGGTGAATACCGTTCGCGGCTATGATACTGAAAACGAGCACGATGTGTGCGGTTGGTAGGAGAATCGCCGGATGACGTAACATCATCCGGCATATGCTAAATCTTTCAGAACCCTTGACGACATCATCAGTATTCCATTTGCAATAATCTTCTCCAAACCTTCGCGGTACGAATTTATCTCTCCCTGCCCTTGGCCTTTGGGTATCCATTTCTGTTAGGGAGACATCTATCATTAGAGCTGATTAGTACTTGCTGCCCATTATACGGATTGCATTACACAATTTTTCACAATGGAGATCTGTATAAATAAACGGCAACTCAAAACGTCAGTATCGATCAGACTCTAAGATAGTGCTATAGTCGTTCTCTTTAAAATTTTACTGATTTTGTTCATATTACCTCACGGGAACAACGGGGTCACACGATGCTGTTTAGCTCATCAATTTTCATATTTATATTTTTACCTATATCTTTTATAGGGTATTTTTTTCTTAATAATCGTAGGCTAATATCTGCAGGAAAGTGCTGGCTTGTTGCATGTAGCCTTTTTTTCTATGGTTACTGGGATGTTAGTTATCTCCCACTACTTCTTGGCTCAATTTTCTTTAATTTTATGATTGGTAGTGCTGTTTCTCCATTCACAAAAGGTGTTCGCCTTGGTATCTCGAGAGGTACATTATTAGGTATCGCCATTAGTATTAATCTGGCTTTCTTAGGTTATTATAAGTACACGAATTTTTTCATTGAAAATATAAACAGCCTAACAGATATAGAGCTAACCTTTAGAAATATAATCCTTCCCCTTGGAATTAGTTTCTATACTTTTACGCAAATTGCTTTTCTCGTTGATAGCTATCGTGGAAAAGTCCAAGAGTACGATTTTATAAATTATGCTCTTTTCGTAACTTTCTTTCCACATCTAATTGCCGGGCCGATACTCCATCACAAAGAGATGACACCTGATTTTGAGAGTGTAGGTATTCATCAATATAGTCTAAGTATTTAGCAAGACCTTACCGCAGCCAATTTCGGTACAAATGTACTTATCCGAGATGTCTGCGGTAATTTTTTGCCCCAAGGGTGCCCCATCACATAAACTTTGCGTAGCTGTTTCCAGTTTCTCAATTCATCGCTTTACGCATGCCAACTTCATCAGCATTATCACCACCGATCCGTTGTATGACTTAAAGGTGCGCACCGCTTCTTACACCGGACAATTCTCATCTCTGATCCGGTTGATGGTGAATGTAATCACTCCGTGCACCACGACATCTTCCAGCGATTCACCTTCTACCGCTTCACCATCTTCAGTAATTAATGACTTCCCCATTACCTTCGCGAAGTGGTTTCGTCCGTCAAACGTGGCCAAAACTACCACACCAGGAATAACTGGCAGCGCGAAATTGATCACCGCCCAACCTCTATCCGTTTCGATAACCTTGCAGTTCATATCTACGCCGCAAAGCTTATCTACCGTCAGACGATCTTCCTCATAGTCTTTTGCCGGTGAAGGGAATCCCATTAGAATATCCTCCCCATGTTACGGAGCATCCAGTATCGGTTATCGCTCTGGTCTGGAGTCTTGTCAGCAAAGTCATTCTGATAACGCTCAATCCACTCGTTCGCATCTTTCCGGCTGAAGTGCCAGTTCAGGATTCCAAGCTCGCGAACAAAGTCATCCGTGCGAAGGCACAGGTATCCTTTGGGGTTACGCTGTATGGCCGCATTGAAAGCAGCGTTGATGTCCCGTAGGCGTGGCATGAAGACCTCACAAATAAACTGTATATATATACAGTATCGTCAATTATAAGGGTCGATCAAGTATCTATCGGATGCTAAACTTCAGACCTTTCCGAATTCACTGATTTCTAACATGTTAAAGTTATTCGCCAAGTACACATCGATCGGCATCATCAACACACTCATTCACTGGGTCGTGTTTGCGATCTGCATTTATGTCTTCCACAGCTCACAGGCGCTGGCTAACTTCGCAGGATTCGTATTTGCAGTAAGCTTCAGCTTTTTCGCTAACGCCAGATTCACGTTTAAGGCTCGCACAACCACGATGCGCTACATGCTTTATGTGGGGTTCATGGGGGCGCTTAGTGCCGTTGTTGGATGGGAAGCCGACAGGGTTTCTCTCGCGCCGATAGTGACGCTGGTAGTGTTCTCAGCGATTAGTCTGGTATGCGGATTCATTTATTCAAAATACATCGTATTTAGGGATGCTAAATGAAAATCTCTCTTGTCGTTCCTGTCTTCAACGAAGAAGATGCGATCCCTATCTTCTATAAAACGGTCCGAGAATTCGAAGGGCTAAAAGAACACGATATAGAAATAGTCTTCATCAATGACGGCAGCAAAGACGCTACTGAGTCGATAATCAACGCACTTGCCGTAGCTGACCCATTAGTAATTCCTTTGTCGTTTACCCGTAATTTCGGTAAAGAACCCGCTCTTTTCGCTGGCCTTGACCGTGCGACCGGTAATGCTGTTATACCGATCGATGTTGACCTGCAGGACCCAATTGAGGTCATCCCGCACCTGATTGAAAAGTGGCAGGCTGGCGCGGATATGGTCCTGGCAAAACGCACTGACCGTTCGACAGATGGGCACCTAAAACGTAAATCTGCCGAATGGTTCTATAAGCTGCACAACAAAATCAGCAATCCCAAAATTGAAGAGAACGTGGGCGACTTTCGCCTGATGTCTCGCGCTATCGTGGAAAACATTAAGCTTCTGCCAGAACGCAACCTTTTTATGAAAGGCATATTAAGCTGGGTTGGCGGTAAAACTGACGTTGTTGAGTACGCGCGAGCTGAACGCGTGGCTGGCGATTCGAAATTCAATGGCTGGAAACTCTGGAACCTTGCACTTGAAGGGATAACGAGCTTCTCAACTGTGCCATTACGCATGTGGACATACATCGGACTGGCTGTCGCCGGGATGTCATTCTTTTACGGCGCCTGGATGATTGTGGACACTCTGGCTTTCGGAAATCCCGTCCGCGGCTACCCTTCGCTGCTCGTGTCAATCCTGTTTCTCGGTGGCGTACAGTTGATTGGCATCGGCGTACTCGGCGAGTACATCGGAAGAATTTACACAGAAGTCAAAAAAAGACCTCGCTATGTTTTAAAAAAGGAAGGCTAAAGGATGCATTACTTTAAAAGATATCCATCGGCGATGGCATTCGGCATAGTATTTATATTAATGCTGATTCCATCTATGTTTACACCGATGCAATCTGACGATTATTCATATGCGCTAATGGGTGCGTCTGTAAAGGACCATTACTCACATTACATACATTGGTCTGGTCGGCTCGTGGCAGATTATGTAAGCGGAACAATGCTCGCTTACTTTCCTCATTGGCTGTATGAAATAATCAATGCGGCCGGAGTGTCTGCTTTAATTTTAGCTATTGCTCAATTACCTAAATATATTATTGGTAGTGAAGATTCAAAATCAAGCTTCTTTGGGCCTATCATAATCTTCTTGCTGTACTGGATAGCAAACCCAAATCTTGGCCAAACATCATTCTGGATCGTCGGATCAGCTAACTACATGTGGACAAACTTGTTCATATGCATTTATTTTATGACTTTATTTAGCCTTCTCCGCGCCAAAAGTTCTTCCAAGCACTATGCAATGGTTGCAGTAATTGGGCTGATTGCTGGATGTTCAAATGAAAATACAGCAATGGTAACCATATTGATTACTGCATTTGCTATTTTTCTTGAAAAGGATGGGAACAGGAAGCTGCTTATCACAGGGCTGCTTTCGTTAACTGTAGGGGCTGCGATTTTACTACTTGCACCGGGCAATGCTGTACGTGCGACCAGGTTCAAATCATGGTATAGCAAAAGTTTCCCCAATAGATTCGACATCCATTTCTACGAGCGACTTCCTGATTTAATGGGTTCGTTCTGGCAGGTATATATAGCAATTATAGTTTTGCTAATCGCTGGCACCGTCGGAAAGTACATTAAAGACAAAACGAAGCTTTACAGCCTGGTCTTTTTTGCAGGCGCTCTTGCTGCTAACTGTGCGTTCTTATTTGCACCAGGCATCCCAGCACGCTCAAACAACGGCGCATTAATCCTGACTTTGATCAGCATGTCGTTCATTATTTCCTCATCTATTAGACACAGCAGCTGGCAAAACAAAGCTGCCTTGTCATCAGTTTTATTAATGTGCTTGTTCTATTTCATACCTTCATATCTTTTCCTTACAAACACATGGATTGTAGGAGACAGGCAGGCACAAATTAGAAATGAAATAATCAAAAATAATCTGGACAATGGAGTTAAGAATTTTAATATTCCTGATTTCGAGTTTACTAAGCTATCTAAGAAACTGGACGCATTTGATTTATACCATAGTTTTGCGTTCGCAAAATATCATGGCGCAGATAAAATTGGTCTTTTCAAAGTTGGGTTTGACTATTCACCCGCATACTTCTCCACCCCTCTGGATATCAACATCAAACTAACGAGCGATCTGACTCTTAAATCAGCGTATTTTGGAGATGATGGGTATGGGATTGGCCCTCATGTTATCTTTGAGTTCAATAAGCCGCTTTATCCTGCTCTAAAAAATAATGAAATGATCACAATTCATATTGTTAGCAAATCAGGGAAAACTGTTAACTGTGATGTTGGCTCCAATCCAGTGAATATAGATGGCAGACTCTTCTCTTCAAAAAGCCTTGAAGGGGTATCAAAAGATGACATCGAAAGAATAATTATTGGGATTTATAATAGAGAAACAAAGAAAGCAAACATCATAAAAACGATAAGTATGTAAAAGAAGGCGGCGCAAGCCGCCTTAGTTTTGTTTAGCTAAATGACACTTTCATCCAGTCGGTCCCAACAACATTTGTATTGCCTGTCGTGAGGCGAATCCAGCCGTAAGTCAGGTTAGCCGCTGCCGTGGCTGAGTTCCTTACCATATCGCCCTGACGCCAAACGCCTACCGTTGGCACAGTTGCGGCCAGAGTCATGCCATTAATATTCTCACCCTTAACAAGATACAACCCAGCTGCACCCATCAATGTTGTGTAGTTTGCCACCCCAAAGAAATTAGATCCTGGCAAAACCACATTCGAACCAGTGAATGTAATTGGTGAAGTAGCCGAATACTCTATGCAGCGCGCTGCGCCTGATGCACCCGGTATATTAACGAGGTATGTGTTATTTCGCTGCTCAAGCCCACCAACTAATAATGCATCTCTGAACCATAGGCCGAATAGATTTGAGCCTACGGCAGGCGAGAACGTAGTGATTTTTAGAGAAATGTCGCAGTTATTAGCACCGCCAATGAGAACCCCGGTATCCTGGACGTTGGTCATGTTCAAATCAAGCGAACACTGACGGATTGCAACCCTCTGTCCGACGCGAGCGCCAACTATGCACCCATTTACAACACCGGTAATTTTAGTCCTGATTGAATCTTCAAAAAATAGAGCGACAGCCGATAATGTATCGCCAACAAAATTTATGCTGCAATTGCTTGTGCCTTCCACTCGAACAGCTCCGGAGCCGCGGAGGTTGGCTTTGAGAATGTGGCAACTTTGAATTTTTGGCGGATTTACAACACCACCGTAGTACATAGCGATGCCGCCCGTTCCGCCGTTGATTACATCGACGCTGTATACGATAAAGTCTCGTACGACAAAGTCATTGCCTGCATTCGGCTCAATATCAAGGCCACCCGGCTGCAGCTCACCACCGACAACACCACCAATATTCTCTGAATACATGTAGCTAATGCTGCCGCGAATACAGGCAATAACCGACACTAAATTCCTACCGTCCTGCGTGGAGTTTCTGCCGATAACTGTTCCGATATTAATATCGTTAGGCTGCTTGGTCCCCTCTGTGACAGGGTCTCCGCGACTGATATATAACCCGTCGCCTCGGATCTCATTAGCTTCGAAATACGGGATGTTGATTTTCGATGCCCCAGTGATTGAGACGTTGAAAATGTGCTGCCTGTCGAACTGGTTTGCTCTGTTGCCATCCCCGCGATAGTAAAGGGTAAGACCAGTTACCGTGCTGTTAATTATTAAGCCATTCCATGCCCCGAATTTATTGCTTTGTGCCGTGGTATTTTCCGTTAAAAGGTGCTTACCCTTGAAGTAAATTGTCGTCCCTTCCCACCCTGTCCCCGTAAGCTCAACTCCTGCAAACTTATATGTCCCTGAATCAAAAACAATAAATTTACCTTTGTTCGCATTCAGAAATGTCGATACTTGCGCAGAAACGTCTGATCCATCATTCGAAATTCCGGCGTCAGCAGTGGCATATACAATATTACTTCTACGCTTGCTCAGCTCACTTCCGACAGTCCCTGCCTCATAGGATACTGCAAAATCATAACCAGAAAGCCCCGCGCCGGATGTTTTAGCTAAATCCTTTCTCAGTACGTCTGCAACATCGACAGGCTGCCATTTACCGGGCCCGGTACCGCCAGAAGATCCCGGAGTTGAACCTGATGTTACTGTTTTTGGTAGCGATGAAAGGTCATCCCACCGATACCATAACCCGGTTGATGTATCCTGAAGAAGATCACCAGGATTCATAACCGTTCCGCCAGCCTGGAATGAACCCTTTAGGTTCCAGCCAAGGCTGTAGATTTGCTCCAGTACAAGCTGCTTAAGGCCCTCAATCGTGTAATGCTCAGTGCCGAATCGGTCGATATATTTCAGTGCAAGCGATGTAACGAACTCGTCAATTTTCCCAGCATTGAATTTCAAATCGCGCGGGGATTCACTCGGGACAGTGTCTTGAGTTGGGATGGTAGCCATATTTTTTCCATAAAAAAACCAGCGCATTGGCCGGGTTGAGATTGGTGGATTGGTCTTTTAGTAGATATTGTCGCTGTACTCCGCTACGGTCAGAGATACTGTGTTATCGGGGTTTGGTTTAATGCTGTTGACAGTCCAAAGCTGGCTGTCCATTTCCTCAACTGTTGCGATGAGATATCGCGATGGGAGCTGCACTGTATCTCCGTTCCAGATATTGAGCTGAATGTTGGGTATTGCGGCGGTGAATCCGTACTTCGTTTCGCTGCGGGCCGTCGCCGGATAACGCAGTGTGGGATTGCCAAGGCTGTCGGTGACCAGCACATACATCGAACCAGTAAACGTGATCGGCTCACTTGTGTCGAAGTTATTCCCTGCCCGACCAGTAATGTAGCCCTGCTGCTGGTTGCTGTCGTAGATGTCTGGCATCTGAATGACGCTACCCACCTGGATAATCCCGTCTTCAAACACTTTGGCGCTCATCTTCACCCGCGAGTAGATAAGGCGTTTCGTTTCCCGCACCGCACGATCACGCGCCTGGTACTCATCACGGAAGCCAACTATCTCCAGTTTGTTCGGGTTCTCCGCTTCCTGCTCGACGATAGCGCCGTTCAGCACGCGGTAATTGATGTACGTCTTGTTGTTTGTCGTCGGATGAACGTAGGACACCTGAACGCCGTCATAACCTCCAGGCAGCGTAGCTTCGTATGAGATTTTGTATTCATCGGTCTTCATATTGGCCCGGTTGAATACCGCCGCCGGGTAGTCAACCTTCTGATCGCGCGTGAACGTCAGAACCCCGTCATCCCAATACGCCATTACCCTCTTTGTCGGTGATCCAGTAGAGATTGTTCAGTCGCCAGTCTTTGTCGGCCAGCAGCTTGATGTGCTCAGGTTTCATTACGCCCCCTGAGACAGTGAATCCATAAGGTCCGAAAGTTGCTTAACGGAGTTGTCGCCTTCCGGCCCGTCGATATCGTAGGCCTGACGTTCAAGCCCGATCAGATTCTTCAGCGCGTCGCTCAGTGCCTTAACCGACTTAACGCGCTCCGGCATGCTGATGACCTTGTGGTAAATCTCGTTGGGCTTGTCCTGGCCTTTGTCGTCTGGGTCGAACATCAACTCTCCGAGCTTCTCCAGCGCGGCCACGTCTGCGCACTCTGCGCCCAACTCATCAAATAGTGCATTGGTTATCTGCCGAGCGCGCTTAATGTCGCCGCGATGCTCCATACGGACATTGGCGATTACCTCAGCCGTCGCCTCGATGAGTACGCGTTCGTTAAAAGTGACTTCACTGCGTACCTGTTTGCGTACCTCGGCTTTGCGTACCAGATCATCGGCACGCTCTTTAACTTTAGCCTTGAGATCGCGGGACCAGTCATCCCGTTTAGCGCGCTTACGGATAGCGCCTTCGCTGATACCATGTTGTGCCGCAATTTCACGAAGAGACATCACTCCGGCCCGGTATGCCGTCTCGATGGCCTCCCAGTCGGGTGATTTCACTGGTTATCCTTTGTTTAAGTTTATGGAGATTTTGCCGTTATAAATCTTACAGATTTCAATTTTGAGGTGAGTATTAAATGGACTGGTTACTTGCAACATTGTTTTTTTCGCTTATTGCGTTGATTTTCCGCTCAACGTTCACACATGGCATCGCGGGAAGGTTTCTCTATGTAGATAAAAGAACCAAAGACGTAACTCTACATATGGCAATTTTTGGGACACCAAGAAATAAAAAAGGAGTACATAAACTCACGACATCATTTATTAATGCACTTAAAAAACTGAAGAAAAAAGGTTATGCAAGTGTATCAATGGAGAGCCATCTGATCGATTCAAAGAGACTAGCTATGCTGCATCGACTGGCCCAAAAGGATGGCTACACCATTGTAAATGTACGCCACTTCCCTACACCAAGGTGGCAGCGGTTTTTTATTCCTGTATCAATGGCTGTATTACGGTTTAAGATCGTAAAAGTGAAGCCGCAAACTTGCTCTTTAACCATCATTTTGTGATGTTATCAATGCTGTAAAAGATGCCGTTGCTAGCGTGGCATTTAACTCGATGAGGTACACGCGACAGAACATCTCTTGCTTGTCGGTGAGTGCCATAGATTACCTTAGGGATATATATGTTTGACTTACAACATTACAGAACACTGACCACGCAGAGTGGGCAAGATGAAAAGATTGTTTCCTTGATAAACTCTCAGGATGACATTGGCGTTTACCTGAGGGCCCACTTATTGATTGAGCAAACTTTAGAGGCATGGTTAATTTGCTCTACTAACAACAGAGACTTTTTAGCTGGTTTTGGCGAGAATCTTAGCCTTGACTTTGCAGCCAAAGCTCAACTAGCCATGAATTTTGGGATGAGTCGAGAACTAGTTAAATTCGTTAAAAAGTTCAATAATTTTCGAAATAAAAGATCGCATCAGATAGAAAACTCGGAAATAACAATCAGTGAAATTGATACTCTCGAAGGATTAATGCAGCAGAACTACCCTTCTGAACTAGTGCCAATAAGAGATTTCCGCCTAGGTGTCTACATTGGTGAACCTAGAGTTGTTCGATTTAATGAATCAGAAACACTACTTCGAGATAAGTTGATTATGTTATATGCAATGTTTTCAATGCGGTCTCACTTCGAAGCGGAGCAATTAAGTTCAAGGCCATAAATATAGCCTTACGTTTTGCCATCTTCTACTGGCACAAAGTGGAACTGCTCAACGCTGTCAGGCCGGAAGTAACGCCATTCACCTGTGTCGGTCGCCAGCGCTACGAAACCGTTAACGATCTCAGGCTGGCTGCGCTTCATCAGGCCTGTGAAGGTTTCTTTCGATGTGGTGGTGATCGTGATTTGGTAGATATCGGACATTGAGAACCTCTTTATCCGCGATCGGGGATATTTTTGTTTTATCCCTTTGCGGGGATATTTCCATTACGATGAGCCTACCCATGGTGATGGCAATAAAAAACCGCCCGGAGGCGGTCAGTTTTCGCTGTAGTTAGGCTCTTCTGTTGAGCCTTGAAGGAAACCTAACAATTCTGGCACTGAAATATCATCCAGATTACGCTGTAAAAAATGGCTTTCGGTTTTAGTTTGCCCATCAACGGCGGTCTCGTGAACAAACCGGATACCAATTCTATGTATCTCTACAAAGAAATTACCACCCTTAAAATATTTGCTTCCTGCTTCATAGACTTCGCTAACAGTAACCATTTATCCACTTTGCCTCATATCGACCTGTAGTATCAGAATCCTATCACCGACTCCATAAAAACAGGTAAATTGTGTGGCATTATTGAGTGGCTCTTGATGACTCTATTTGCCGGATTGCCGCCTTATCCAGATTGCACTGACCCAGCGCCGTATAAAGCTGAGCGTTTAACTCCAGACTTGCCTGCCACGTGAAAGGATTTACCATTCCGGGGGTCGGAGTGTCTGAGGTCAGGTCAGCGCTTATCGGCACCACCGGGGTTGGAACGTAAACTGTGTGCGTATTCCCGCAGGCTGTCAGCAGCGGCAGCAGGAACAAGCTGCTTAGCACACGGATCGCCTTCAAGCGCCTGCCTGATGTAGACAATGCGCGTTTCGCCTTTCTGGGCCAGTTCGTTCTTAGCATTCTGGGTAGCCTGTGAGATGTCGCGGATGATGTTCATCGTGGTGATCACGTTGTTAGTGATCGCCTCCGATGTGTCTGCTCTGACTGTCGCTTTATCGCGCTGGACTTTGTAGATGATGGCATTGTCGCGGTAGTGGTTCACGAAGAACGCCAGCACACCGATTACCGCCACTACAATCAGCTGCAGCCAGTAGCGCTTTGCCAGTGCGCTAATCACGACAGGAACAGAGCGCGCTCTGCCTCACGCCGACGGGTCAGCCCATTCAGGACTTTGCCACCGGCTTTATTCCAGCGCGGGAATTCGTCGGCAGCGCCAGCGTAATCACCTGCGTTGAGTTTGCGCAGCAGAGTCGATGTGGATAGTGACCGGGCGCCGAGGTTATACGTGAACGACACCAGGGCATCAAATTGCCCCTGAGTAAGCCCAACTTTAACCAGGCGAGACACGTCGCTTTCGTAACTGACCATTCCTGTCTTCAGCAGGCGTTCTGCCGTCTCCTGCTTAATGGTCATTCCGGCGCGGATTGGTTTCGCATCCACAGGCTGAGTCCAGCCATAGCCGATCGTCCAGACGCCTACGCTGTCCTGGTAGGCGGTGAGTTTGCAACCTTCGAACTCTTTGATCAGGGCAATACCTTTATCACTGGTTTGCATCACCACCCCCAAAGCGAGAATTAAACACCCTGGAAGCCATAACCTTAACCTGCTCTACGCCAACAAATCCGAGCGCGCCGCCGAAAGCAATCGACAGAGACTGTGGAAGGTTGAAGTAATCAAGAGCTGACACAGCGGTAAGGGTCAGAGCCCCACATATGGCTCCTTCAAGAAGCATTTTCTTCCAGCCGCCACCACCGTAAGCAATTCGCAATGCGGCCATGGCAACCGATAGCAATACGGCACCCATCGGCGTTTCGCCACGCCACCAACTGTGGAGTAGTTCGATAAACTCCGTCCAGGAGTGGGGATCGTTATGCATTTTCATAGTCTCTAACCTCCGGCTTAAAAGCGGGGGCTGTGTGTTTAAAAGGGTCAGGCCCTCGGGACGATTTAACAAGAAGGCATGTCGAGGATGGTTCCCGGGGACTGAAAATGAAAAAGGCTGCTTAAAGCAGCCTCCAAAGATTTTTTAACGAAGATTCATTATTACTTGCGTACCTTTGTACTTGTATAACCAGATCGTTGAGTTGTTACACGGGAGGATGTGTGGGTGTCGCCACATTCAACGCAAGCAAAGGTGTCGGTAATGTTATAACGCTCTTCAGTCCAGGATTCATGAAGAATAATTTGCTTACCTACATCAGGGCCATGACCACCCACCTTCCCCATATTTTTTATGTTCTTACGCGGGATTGCTGAAATAAATTCCTTGTTTGAATCAACCCGTTGCACTGCGAACTCTGTATTGCAGGACTTACAACGAGAATCAGCGGACAGAAAGTGATAGATGATTTTTTTTGCAGGAACCAAAGCAGCACCTGTAAAGGCTATCAAACTGGAAATACGTAGAAATGAGTCTTTGGGAAGAAAGTTAATCGCTATAAAACCAATAACAAATGCGGAAATGACACCAAAAATCCACGATTTAATATTTACAGAATTTTGAATTTTCATCTGCGAACTAGAAAGATTTTTATCCATATACATCCCAACGAAAATGGGTGAAACTCATCCATCAAGCAAGGATGCAAAAAAGCACATACCAAAACCCGATAGCACCAGAAGTATTATCGGAAGAGGAATGGAAATGTTTAGTACGCATGAGAGAAAACTCAGCCAGAAATGAGTAGTATTGGGTTGCGCGACAATGTTGCTTCTGAAACCTTCGGTTTTCAAGCTGCGGAATTGGTTCACCCGAATGGACTCTAACCCGCTAACATCCAATATGAGTTTGGTGTTTTGTCGCTTAGCATCTGGAAAATGCACAGCGTTCAAAAACACTTAAAATTCAGCCTCTTTAAAACGAAAAGGAATCCACGTGAAAAGTCTCATGATTTCCACTTCACTGCTCTTAATCTCCGCGGGATGTTTAGCCTCGGATGAAACAGGCAAATATGAGCAAGGCGACTGCATCACAGCCACCGATACTGGCTACAGTTGGTTTGGCGAATTTGCAAAAGTAGAAGCCTACTCAAGAATCAAGGGATTTGCTGGCCCACAGTACATCCTTTACTTCCCAACTTATAAGGCAGATGCCGTAGTTTTTGACCCTGAGATCGAGGGGCACACGATAAAGGTGGCAAACAGCCTTTGCCGCCCCTAAAACGACAAAGCCCCGGCGTTAACCGAGGCTCTTAATTTGGTCGTCAACCAAAACTATGGCGACGATATCAGATTTACATGAAATGTATGCTATTTAATTGACTTTTGCAATACCCCGCTGCGAAAAAGTCGCCTTTTGTTGTGATCGTGTTCTCACAGTGCAGAGAAGAGAATCGCCATCAAGCAGCTTAAAGATGGTGCACATGGCCCGCCAGTAATCGGCGTAGTTATGGCACCAGTTATCAGGTTTAACGCCGCACAGCGCGGCCAGGTCTTGATGCTGATAAACCTCGCGCCCTGCCAGCTCTGCTTTCACATCCTGAGACGCTAGCCAGATAAGTTTCTTCAGGCGCTCCATCGTCTTGCTGGCCACCTTCTTCGCGCCGAACTGCTGCCGGAACTCTGCCCACGCCCACTGGGTGATCGCCACCTGGTGTTCGAATCGGATGTTCTCGCTGTAGTTCCAGAGTAGCCATGCTTTCTGGTGCTCTTCCAGCGAAAGGACAGCGCGGCGCCACGATGCGGTACCGAACTCTAACGGGCTGACCAGTGCTATGGATGATCCCTTGGCACGGGACTGGCCGCCGCTCATCGCCGGTCCATCAGGGTTAACTTTCCGGCCGGTGACCGGATCGGTGACTTTCTTCCGGCCCCGGCTGCGCGCCGTCGCAGTGAATTGCGCATTCTCGGCGAAAGCTACCAGCTGCCCTTTCGTCGCCCCGCTGAGGTCTGCGGTCGCCACAATGAGCTGCTGACGTACGTATTCCAGTTGCTGACTGTTCATGCAGCTTCCTTCTGTGACTGATTGGTTTTGGTCTGGCTGTGCTTTGCTACTGGCGGCATGCTGGCGCGCTTAACGCTTTCTGCCTGGTACCGGAGGAAGTCGGCGTGGCTCATGCAGCCTCCTGATGTTTCATTGCGCGAAGGTCTGCCCGGGCCTTAGCGCGGATGCCATCCAACTCCTCGCGGGTATAACGGTGGTTTTCGTTATTGGACTCCAGCGCCAGCACGCGCTCTTCGCCGATCAGTTCGACCAGAGCGGCACGGTACGCCTCGATGTTTCCGGATTTGTGGACGTTGCACGCGGAGCATTGAAGCCACAAATTATCGGGATTGAAGCGCAGTTGTGGCGCGGCGGCCGTGGTGCGGTAATGCCCTGCATGCCAGGCAAAAGCGGTCTTTGTTCCGCATGAGATGCAGACATGCCCGGCAGCCAGGAGCATTTCACGGCGCCAGTCGTTAAAGGCACGCTGAGTCATCTGCACCCAGTGACGGATCGGTTTGAGGAATAAGCAGGGAATGAAATGAGACAGTCGGCACGGAAATATTGATGATAAGCCTATATTTTCATGCTTCTTTCAATATTATTAGGGAGTATCTAATGCCAGCAGGAATACCAAGCTCATGTCCAAAATGCGGTTCTGGTCGAGTAGGAAAAGAATACATTCTGGGATCTCAGACTGGAGACTGGATATGCGGTAATTGTGGGGAAACGGACCAAATTGAGCGAAAAGCATATCCTCAGCATCAGAGAGAAGAACCCGCAAAAAAAGACGAGTGAACTGCTAAATTGCTATTTCAAACCCGCCAAGTGCGGGTTTTTTATTGGATCAGAGATAGATACGCACCCAGCGTGCGGCATGAGGAGGGAGTGTGAAGCTTTACGAATCGAAGAAATCGCAGTTCACCAGAAACCTGATTCGACGGCGCCACGCTGAATGGTCAGAAAAGACCTTCGGCAATGTCGGCCCCATCGAACCTCTAAAGCACCTTTCCAAAGAGGCTCTGGAAGCTGCTGCCGATCCTGACGACCTCAGTGAGTGGGCTGATATGCAGTTCTTACTATGGGACGCGCAGCGGCGCGCTGGTATCACTGATGAGCAGATCACTGCGGCGCTCGAAGAAAAACTGAAAGTGAATATGGCTCGCCAGTGGCCGGAACCGAAAGACGGGGAACCGCGTCTGCACATCAAACCACGACGCAACTGATAGCCGGTTCTGACGAGCTGGCTATTGGGTGCGAAAGCACTGCCTCGTAAACCCCATTTAGCCCTCCCCGTGAGGGCATTTTTTTAAGGTGAAATCATGAGCGAAAAAGTGAAAAGCGATTACTACTCAGAAGAAAATTATTCATCCCGTCAGAACGGTTTTGAAGAAGCCGCAAAACCACTGATTAAGTGGCTGGCTGAAAGTGCTCACCCTCACCACACGGTTATCGTGACAAGCACCAGTGCAGAGCCATTCCAGGGTGAGCACGTAGTAAAAACAGAAGAATTCCTGAAAGACTAACCCTGCCGCTATTTCCTGATGTGACGGCCGCCTGACAAGCGGCTTCTTTTTTGGGAGTAAATCATGCAATCCAATCCTATGAACTGGCTCATCATCGCACTTATCGCGCTGGGCGCTCTCATCTCATTTCTACATGAACCGGCAGGTGTGCAATGGCTAAGTTTGCTGTGGGCGCATTAGTCCAGCTTAAGACTGGCGGCATACATGGATACGTTGAGAGCCAGATAGAACCGGATAGCGATCACCCGAAATACTGGTGCCGATGGGATGACGGTAGCTACTCGGTACACAACGAAAACGAACTTCGCTCGGCTACTGTGAACGAGCCTCGTGTGTATAAGAAATTAGCGTAAGGAGATCTAAATGGATAAGCCAATCATTGGCCAGTTTGTACCTATTGGTAGCTTCAATCGCGGAGCTTCCCCTTTTAATGTTTTAACGAAAGAACCGAGTTTTTACATGTCGCCAGCATGGGAAGGTGTTAGAGAGGGGGGTGAGAAATACCACGTAATATCGGCTGCATGGAAATTTGAGCCAGTAGAATGGGATGGCGAGGGGTTGCCTCCAGTTGGCAGTAATGTAGAGGCTAGATTTGAGGGTGAGTGGGTAGAGGTCACTGTTGCGTACAATGATTGCCCAGAATCTCAGAGTGACGAGTCGGTATGGAATGAAGCTCTGGTATTTAACCGCATCACAACCAGACCTTTCTGGGCGGATGAGTTACGCCCTATCCGCTCAGAAGCAGATAAGAAGCGCGATGCTGCGGTTGAATCCATGTTTTATACTTTGCCACTAGATGTAATGCTGGGGAAGGATGTCCGCGAAGCGATTTACGACGCCATCGCCGCAGGGAAAATCCCACACATCCGCATCGACTAGCCGCCCACCGAGGCGGTTTTTTATTGCCTGGAGATAGCCAATGAGCGAAACAACTTACCTTGTTATTAACCCAGGGAAATGGGTTTCTGAGGATAGCCTAATGGCACTCAAGGGTATCAAGAAAGGAACACTTAAAAAGGCTCGTGAGAATACCTTTCTGGAGGGTAAGCACTACAAGCATGTGTCATATGACTGCGAGCCATGGGACAACAGCCCCTGTTTCTACAACCTCGATGAAATTGATAAATGGATTGAGAGCCAGGCGTTAGCGAAATCACGCTTCAAATCTGCTTAAATACTATCCCATTTAACTGAGGAGCAAGGAAATGTCATATCCAACTGGAGTGGAATGCCATGGCGGAAAACTGCGAATATGGTTCATGTATCTTGGGGTGCGAGTCAGAGAGAATTTAGGCGTGGAAGATACGCCAAAAAACAGGCGTGTAGCCGGGGAGTTGAGGTCTTCAGTCTGCTACGCAATAAAAACAGGTGTCTTTAATTACGGGGATAGGTTTCCGCAGTCGGTAAACCTGAAACGCTTTGGTCACGCCAGGCGGGATATCACTTTCGGCGAGCTTTGTGACAAATGGATTGAGCTGAAGGAAGTTGAGATATGCAGGAATACGATGCAGCGCTACATATCGGCATTATCCGTTCTGAAGGAGGTGATCGGACGCGACTGCATGGCAAGCAGGATAACCGTCGAGTTCGTGCTTGAACTCAGGAGAACGCTTCTAATGGGAACTCAGATTTTAAAGCCCAACCACAAGGTCGCCAGTGAAGGTCGGTCAGTATCTACGGTGAAGAGCTATATGACCAGGCTCAACGGGGTTTTGAATTTTGCTGAGCATAGTGGGTATATAGAATCCAATCCGATGGAAAAAATGCAGCCCTTGAGGATGTCCAGAGTCGAACCCGATCCGCTAACCAAAGACGAATTTTCCCGCGTCATTTCTGCATGCAAGAACAGACAGGATGCGAACATCTGGTCGCTGGCTGTGTATACCGGGATGCGGCACGGTGAGTTGTGCGCGTTGGCATGGGAAGATATCGACCTGGTAAAAGGCACAATCACAGTCAGGAGAAACTTCACTCAGGTTGGCGAGTACACATTGCCAAAAACTGAGTCTGGCACTAACCGCGTCATCACGCTGATTGACCCGGCGTTAGAGATATTGCGCGATCAGGCCGAACTTACCAGGCTTGGGAAAAAGCAAAAGGTTACAGTGGTGCTGAGAGAGTATAAAAGGAAGGAGTCGCATGATTGCACTTTCGTGTTTGATCCATCAAAGAATATGCTGAACGGACTTCATGGGATCTCTTACTGTGTGGGGGCTTTGGGAAGAAACTGGACTCAGGCATTAAGACGAGCTGGGGTGCGACACCGTAATGCCTATCAGTCCAGGCATACTTTTGCATGCTGGTTTTTAACCGCAGGAGCAAACCCTAGCTTCATTGCATCGCAAATGGGGCACGCGAATGCCCAGATGCTTTATCAGGTTTACGGGAAATGGATGAGTGATAATGACAACGAACAACTGGAGCTTTTAAACAGAAAAATAGGCGTTATTGCCCCACTGATGCCCCAAGTGAAATCTGCGTAGTGATAATATTCTTGTAAATCAATACGGTTACAACACTGTTTCTTCACCACAAAGAGATGATGACTCAGTTCAGGTCAAAATGGACATGGGCCATTCGTTATAAAAACGTATTTATGGGTTTATTCATCTTTAGCATTGGTTTATTTAAGAAAGTTATAATTGCTGATAATTTCGCAATCTATGCAGATGCTGGTTTTGCTCCTGGTGCACAGCATGATTTCGTTAGTTCATGGGTCACGAGTTTATCATATACGTTTCAACTTTATTTCGACTTCAGCGGCTACTGCGATATGGCTATAGGCGCAGCACTTCTCTTTAACATATGGCTGCCCCTAAATTTCAATTCCCCCTATAAATCCCTTGATATACAGGATTTCTGGAGGCGGTGGCATATTACTCTAGGTCGTTATCTTCGTGACTATATATACATACCGCTAGGTGGTAACCGCTGTTCTAATATGCGTGTGCATATAAATCTTTTTGTGACATTTGTTCTGGGCGGCCTCTGGCATGGGGCAAGTTGGATGTTTGTCATTTGGGGAGCATTGCACGGAGGCGCTTTAGTAATTCACCGTTGTTGGAAAAAACTTGGGTGCAATATGCCCTCACCGTTAGCCTGGCTGATAACATTCTTTTTTGTGAACATTACATGGGTGTTTTTCCGTGCTCACTCTCTTGAGGATGCAAAGAAAATACTGTCCGGAATGATTGATTTTGGCTCGTTAAACGCAATAACAATGACACAAGCACCTACAACGATGATCGAATGGAGCGGGACACTCGGAGATACGCTTGCAAATTATCTACCTGTACCCGTCGTGGAAAATTTTATCTGCCTGATACTTATATCATTTGCTTTCATTATTACTTCCTTTAAAAATGCCTACGAGTTAACAATTATAAAAGGTTCATATATTGCAAAAACGATTTGGATGACACTTCTTTTTATCATTGCAATGTTTGCGACTATCCAATCTACAAGCACAGTATTTCTGTACTTTAACTTCTGAGGAAAACGATGAAAAAGTTCATTATTATTTTTTTAATTGCATCGTTTACAGGCTTGTCTACAGCACCTATTGTCAACATTTCAAATGACATTAGAGGCCCTAAGAATTTAAATCACCAAGGTATATCATGGTTTAATCGGGCCAATTTATTCAATATAGACTTTACTCTTCCATACCTTGGGTTTATCTACTACACGCTTGGTCTTTCCATCTCTCCTGAGAATACAATAATTGGAAAAAAAGGATGGTTGTTTCTTGGCGAGCGTCATGCCTATGTAATTTCAGAATCAAGAGGCCAAAAAACTTTTAAACGCACAAAAATACAGGGATTCGCAAACGCAAGGAGTCGCTGGGACCAGATGGTTAAAGAACAAGGTGGTATCGGATATTTTGTTAGCGTAGCACCGAATTCGCACACCATATATCGCGAAATGATGCCTGAGTGGGCCGCAAAAGCAAATACAAGTCCAAATATCAATTACCTGTTGCATCAAGCAAAGGATGATAAAACACTTGCCGACCTCAGTGAGTTAATCATGTCGCATAAGATCTCCTCACGGACGCCTCTATATTATAAGACTGATACACACTGGAATGAATTAGGTGCATGGTATGGCTATCAGGCCTTAAAGAATAAAATCAGCATGACAGATTCGTCTCTAAAGTGGGTGGACTATAGCAACATTCGCTTTAAATATTATGAGAGAAATGGTGGTGACTTAAGTCGCTTCTTACGGATTGCGCCTTTTATTAAAGATACTGAGGTTGCAGTTGAAATAAAGCCGAACTCGAAGCTGCACATTACTGACTGGGAAGGTAAAACTATCAGGGATGGTGACATCTCAGACCGTCAAGAAAATATGACACATGATCTGATCATAAATTCATCGAACGCTCTTAATAATAAAAAAGTACTATGGTTAAGAGATTCATTTGGCATGGCACTTTATCCTTATATGAATGCAACATTCTCTACAATTATGCAAAAACACTATAAGGAAGCCTTAGAAGACCCCTGCCAGCTTAAGAGGGTGATTCGTGAATTCAAGCCAGATTTGGTTATAACAACAGTGGTAGAGCGGAATTCGCTATCAACGTTCTTCGGCAATTACCCCGATAAGAATAGCGTGGTTTTAGAGCAAAAAAAGTTGTCCTGTAAAGGTTAAACGGCACTAACAATACTCTTTATATTTAAATTAAGGTGGCTTCAATAAGTCAACATTGCAGCCACCTTAAACGTCTAGTGTTTAATCATTACATGCCTGACGACGGTATAATCTTCAAGGCCGTACACCGACATATCCTTGCCGTAACCCGAGAGTTTCATCCCGCCGTGCGGCATTTCGCTGACCAGCATAAAGTGGGTATTCACCCAGGTGCAGCCGTATTGCAGATGAGCACTCATGCGATGCGCGCGCCCCACATCCTGAGTCCAGACTGACGACGCCAGCCCATAGTGCGAGTCATTCGCCCAGGCCAGAACCTGCTCTTCATCGTCGAACTCGGTCATGCTGACAACGGGACCAAACACTTCACGCTGGACAATCGCATCTTCCTGTTTCGCCCCGGCCAGCAGCGTTGGCTGGAAGAAATACCCCCTTCCCTCGACTTTATTGCCGCCCGTCACCACGTTGACATGGCCGAGTGCTTTCGCGTCGTCAACGGCTTTACAGACGCGCTCCAGATGCGCCGCTGAGCTTAACGGCCCCAGTTCGGTCGACTCATCATCCGGTGCACCGGTTTTCAGCGTGGCGACCGCTGCGCCCAGTTTTTCGACTAACTGCGGATAAATGCCTTTTTGCGCGTAAATGCGGCATGCGGCGGTGCAATCCTGACCCGCATTGTAAAACCCGAAAGTACGCACCCCTTCGACAACGGCATCGATGTCGGCATCATCAAACACGATGACCGGTGCTTTGCCACCCAGCTCCATATGCGTGCGTTTGATGGAAGAGGCGGTATGACTAATGATGTGTTCACCGGTGGCGATCGAACCGGTCAGAGAAACCATGCGCACTTTTTCATGTCCCGTGAGCGGATCGCCGACGGTTTTCCCGCGGCCAAAAAGCACGTTTAACACGCCTGCCGGGAAAATGTCTTTGGCCAGTTCTGCCAGCTTCAGCGCCGTCAGCGGCGTGATTTCAGAGGGTTTAATGACCACACAGTTGCCTGCCGCAAGCGCGGGGGCCAGTTTCCACGCGGCCATCATCAGTGGATAGTTCCAGGGTGCAATAGAGGCCACCACCCCCACCGGATCGCGACGAATCATGGACGTGTGCCCTTCCAGATACTCTCCCGCCGCCAGCCCGTTCAGACAACGCGCCGCGCCAGCAAAGAATCGGAATACATCCACGACGGCCGGGATTTCATCGCTGATGACGCAGTGCAGCGGCTTGCCGCAGTTTTTCGACTCTAGACGCGCAAAGGTTTCGGCATTTTCTTCAATCACGTCAGCCAGCTTCAGCAGACATTCAGCTCGCGCTTTAGGCGTTGTATGCCCCCATTCGGAAAAGGCACGATCGGCAGCTCTGACGGCGGCATCAACCTGAGCCGCAGACGCCTCGGCAATCTCCAGTAGCACTTCGGCCGTCGCAGGATTATAGACAGGCTGTTTTTCACCTTCTCCGTTGACCAGTTCACCATTAATCAGCAGTTGATTTTGCATAGTCTTGTCCTGTTGAAATCGAAGTTATTTGCCGCTCTCGGCGACATTTTCGCCGTCGCGGGTAAGCCACCAGGCTCCCAGAATTGGAATGGTTGTCACCAGCATGACCAAAAGCGCAACCACATTGGTGACGGGCACATCGCGCGGGCGGCTGAGTTGATTCAGCAGCCACAGCGGCAGCGTACGTTCGTGTCCCGCCGTAAACGTCGTGACGATGATTTCATCGAACGACAGCGCAAATGCCAGCATTCCTCCAGCCAGCAGCGCCGAGCCCAGATTGGGCATCACCACGTAGCGAAAGGTTTGCCAGCCGTCTGCGCCCAGATCCATTGACGCTTCCACCAGGCTCCAGGAGGTGCGCCGGAAACGTGCAATCACGTTGTTGAATACCACGACCACACAGAAAGTGGCATGACCGGTGACAATGGTGAAAAATCCCGGCTCCAGATTGATGGTTTTAAATGCCGTCAACAACGCCAGTCCAGTGATAATCCCCGGCAGTGCAATCGGCAATAACAGCAGCAGCGAGATGGCGTTTTTGCCAAAAAATTCACTACGCCACAGCGCTGCTGCCGCCAGCGTACCCAGCACCAGCGCAATAGCAGTGGATAATGCCGCAATTTGAAGTGACAACGTCACAGAATCGATAATGTCTCCACGCGACGCTGCCACGCTAAACCACTTCAGCGTGAGCCCTTTCGGTGGAAAACTGAATGCGGCGTCTTCGGTATTAAAGGCATAGATGGCAATAATCAGCAGCGGGAAGTGCAGAAATATCACCCCGCCCCAGGTGGCTATTTTCAGGAACAACGGCGCGCGTTCAGAGTGCATCGAATGCTCCCAGACGTTTCACGAACGCCAGATAGAGTGAGATAAGCACAATAGGCACTAAGGTGAACGCCGCCGCCATCGGCATATTGCCAATCGCGCCCTGCTGGGAATAGACCATGTTGCCGATAAAATACCCCGGTGGGCCAACCAGCTGCGGAACGATAAAATCCCCCAACGTCAGCGAGAAGGTAAAAATGGAGCCCGCCGCAATACCCGGGATTGCGAGAGGTAAAACCACATAGCGGAAAGTCTGACGGGGACGTGCGCCCAGATCGGCGGAGGCCTGCAACAGCGAGGGCGGTAAACGCTCCAGCGCCGCTTGTACAGGCAGGATCATAAAGGGCAGCCAGATATAGACGAACACCAGAAACCGCCCAAGACCGGATGTCGAAAGCGTATTTCCACCAATCGCCGGCAGCGTCAGTACCGACATCAGCACCGGCTCCAGCCCCATATAGCCAAGAAACCATTGCGCGACGCCATCTTTCGCCAGCAGCAATGTCCACGCGTAGGCTTTAACGATATAGCTCGCCCACATCGGCAGCATGACCGCGATATAAAAGAACGCTTTCCATTTCCCACGGGTGTAACGCGCCATGTACCACGCCATCGGGAACGCCAGAATCGCGCTGGCAATCGTGACGGCAATCGCCATCAGCAAGGTGCGCAGAATGATGTCGTAATTGGCGGGGTTAAAAAGTGCCAGGATGTTCGCGAAAGTGAGATCGGGCGTCACCGACATGGTGAAGTCGTCGAAAGTATAAAATCCCTGCCACAACAGCGTCAGCAACGATCCCATATACACGATGCCGAACCACATCAGCGGACCAAGCAGCAATAAAAACAGGCCGAGCGACGGTTTGCGCCACAGCAGCGCGGTCATGCGGCTAACGGGACCACGCGAGGAACGGGTGTGCAAGGCGCTCATTTCCATCTCACCGTTCCTCTTGCAGCGGCACCATTGCCTGACGCGACCAGGATGCCTGCACCTGTTGCCCAGGCTCAACACCAGCCGGTAAATCAGCGCCGCTCAAGTTGGCCTGACTCACCAGCAGTTTTGCGCCATCCGTCAGGCGCAGCTCAAAACGGGTTGCTGCCCCCTGGTACTGCACCGCCTGCACGATGCCCTGTACCTGGACTTCACCGCTCTCATTGAGACGAATATGTTCAGGGCGCAGCGAATACATGCCTTCCATGCCGCAAATCTGGCGCGCAACAGCGCTATCAAAAACGTTAGAGGTGCCGACAAAACTGGCGACAAAGGGCGTGCGCGGGCGCATATACAGTTCACGCGGGGTATCGACCTGTTCAATGCGGCCGTTATTGAATACGGCGACGCGATCGGACATCGACAGTGCTTCACCCTGATCGTGGGTGACGAAAATAAACGTGATGCCCAGCTCCTGCTGGAGCTTTTTCAGCTCAAACTGCATTTGCTCGCGCAGTTTCAAATCCAACGCGCCAAGCGGCTCATCAAGCAAAAGCACCCGAGGTTCATTCACCAGCGCACGCGCAATCGCGACGCGCTGACGCTGACCACCCGAGAGCTGAGAGGGTTTGCGTTTTTCGGCAAAACCTAAACCGACCTTTTCAAGCGCCTCGCGAGCCTGAATCTGACGCTGCTTTTTATCGACGCCTTTCACCATCAAGCCGTAAGCCACGTTTTCGATTATCGACATATGCGGGAACAGCGCGTAATCCTGAAACACCGTGTTAACGTCGCGCTCCCACGGCGGGAGCTCGCTTGCCTCTTTGCCAAAGATTTTGATCGCCCCGCCACTGAGCTGTTCAAAACCGGCAATCAGCCGCAAACAGGTGGTTTTACCGGAGCCCGAAGGCCCCAGCATGGAGAAGAACTCGCCGTCACGAATGCCGATGGTGACACCATCCACCGCCCGTACATCACCGTAAAAACGGGACACATCGCTAAACTCTACTGCGTACGTCATGTTCTGCTCCAGGGCGATTAACGGCCACCCATAATGGCGATGTAATCTTGCGTCCAGCGGCTGTACGGCACGAATTTTCCGCCTTCCGCGATCGGCGTTTTCCAGAACATGATTTTGTCGAAATAGTTATAGCCGTTGGTTTCGCAGCCTTTATCACCCAGCAATGTACTGGCTTTGCAGCCTTCGGCCACAACCGGCAGAGAGCCAAACCAGGCGGCCAGATCGCCCTGAAGTTTTGGCGTGAGCGACCAGTTCATCCACTTATAAGCGCACATCGGATGTTTGGCCTCTGCGTGCAGCATGGTGGTGTCTGCCCAGCCGGTTACGCCCTCTTTCGGAAAAACGGTCGCCACGGGCTGATTGTCCGCCTTCAGGGCATTGGCCTGATAGGGCCACGCGCTTGATGCCACCACACCCTCATTTTTGAAGTCGCTCATCTGCACGGTGGTGTCGTGCCAGTAGCGGTGAATCAGCGCGTGCTGATCGCGCAGCACTTTCAGTACCGCCGCGTATTGCGCTTCAGTGAGCTGGTACGGGTCGGTAATGCCTAATTCTGGCTGCGTGGCTTTCACAAACAGCGCGGCATCGGCGATGTAAATCGGCCCGTCATAAGCCTGAACGCGCCCTTTGTTGGATTTTCCGTCCGGAAGATTTTGCTCTTTAAAAACAACGGCCCAGCTATCAGGCGGTGTCGGGAAGGTTTTGGTGTTGTACATCAGCAGGTTGGGTCCCCACTGATAAGGCGTTCCGTAGACTTTTCCGTCGACGTTAAACCACTCGCCTTTAACGAGGCGGGGATCGAGCGTTTTCCAGTTAGGGATCAAATCGGGGTTAATGGGCTGAACGCGTTTACCCATAATCAGGCGCAATGAGGCATCACCGGAGGCCGTGACCAGGTCATAACCGCCCTTTGCCATCAGGCTGACCATTTCATCGGAGGTCGCGGCCGTTTTCACATTCACCGCACAACCGGTCTCTTTTTCAAACTGCGTGACCCAGTCGTAGTTTTTATCCGTCTGACCACGTTCGATGTATCCCGGCCAGGCGATGATATCCAGTCTTCCCTCGCCTTTACCGATCTCTTTCGGTGGCTCTGCGGCTTGCACGGTCATGATCGTCATGCCGAGCGCACACAGGCTGCTGCGGGCAAATTTTATGCTCATTCGTAGTACTCCTGTCGCAATGAAAATTTGGCGGCAGCCGTGCCGTAAAATTATCTCCCTTCATAAACGTAGACCGCGCAAATGCGCTGCACCTGCTGGCCTGGGGAAATTTCATCAGGTTGTGACCGAGGGCGCATTCCCTGTTAACTGGATTATAGACAAGGAGTTAGCGGCGGGTGACGGTATGCAGATTTCCTATGACAGACGTTTGGGAATAAACCCAACGCCTGCCACAGAATAAGAATTGTTTATTTCAGCGGGGAGGTTTGAAAATACGATCCGGGTGTTATTTCAGCATACCGTTAATTAAGTGCGCCAGCTGGATGACGGCGTGTTCTTCACGCTCACCCCATTCCCAGGACGTATTAAAACGGAAAAAGGGTGTCCAGGCATCTGAGGTTGAAAACATTTTGCCCGGCGCAATGCTGATATGGTGCGCCAGCGCCTGCTCACTTAATTTCCCGGCGTCTAACGGCGCGGGCAATTCCAGCCACAAAAAATAGCCGCTGTCGCTGTGATGAATTTTGACGTCGGCAGGCATATGGCGCAAAAGCGATTGCCACGCCTGTTGTTTGCGCTCGGCAAGCGTGCGCCGCAAGCGACGGAGATGGGCGTCGTAACGCTTGGTGGCAAGATAATCCACCAGCGCAAGCTGCATCGGTGAACTGGTCGAGAGCGTGCTCATCAGCTGTAACTGCTGAATGCGACGCGCATGTTTCCCGGCTGCTACCCAGCCAATGCGAAATCCCGCCACCAGGCATTTGGAGAACGACGAGCAGTGCAGCGTCATGTCATGGCGATCCCACGCTTTTGCGGGCAGCGGCTTTTCGCGACCAAAGTAGAGCTCGCTGTAGACGTCATCCTCAATAAGCGTGACGTTGTGCTTCGTCAGCAACGCGACAAGCTGAGATTTTTTCTGCGCACTGAGCGTGAAACCGAGCGGATTTTGACAGTTTGTCATCAGCCAGCAGGCCTTAACGGGATAATCGTTTAGCGCCTGTTCAAGGGCGTTCAGATCAATCCCCTCACGCACGTCAGTGGCAATCGACAACGCTTTCAGCTTGAGGCGTTCAAGCGCCTGAAGCGCACCATAGAAACAGGGGTTTTCAACGATCACCCAGTCGCCTGGCTCAGTCACCGCTTGCAAACTCAGATTGAGCGCTTCCAGTGCGCCGGCGGTGATGACGATCTCTTCGGGGGAAATGTTCATGCCCTGCTGGGCGTAACGGCGCGCAATGGCATGGCGCAGATCGACATTGCCCGGCGGCAGATTTTCAATCACGCTCATTGCCGTCGCGGTTTTGCTGACGTTGGCAAGCGATCGATTAAGCTGCTGAAGCGGGAAAAGGCGCGGATCGGGAAAAGCAGAAGCAAAGGGAATGACTGAAGGGTCGCGACTGGCCTGAAGAACATCAAAAATATAGGTGTTGATGTCAACGACTTCATCGCGCATCACCTGCGCCGGAGGCGCAGGCTGCTGCTTAACGGGCCGCGGGGCAACATAGTACCCCGACTGCGGGCGAGCAACGATTCGCCCCTGGCTTTCCAGCGTTTGATACGCATGACCCACGGTCATGAAACTCATGCCGCTGCTGGCAACTTGCTCACGCAACGACGGCAGTTTATCTCCTGGCAACCACACGCCAAGTTCGATTTGCGAAATGATTTGCTGCGCCAGGCGCTGGTATTTTTTCATCGGTCTCTCCTCGCTGCACACCATAGTATATCAGCAAGAGAAAAAAGGCAGATTTTATGAACTGTTATAGTTATCTACAGACGGTTCTGAAACGACTTGATGATCGAATACGTTAAGCGTTTATTACTTGCGATAATCCAGTGACGCCTGTTGGGTATGCATCGCCGCAGCTAAATGATCCAACGTCACCATAGACGATTTGCAGAAAATGCATTTCGCGCCATGTGGATTTTTTTCTGACACGTCAAAAATTGAGGTGCGGTATTGCGAGCCGTGACAGCACGGACAACGGAAATGGATATAAGAAATCATATGATTCTCCTGTACGTAAAAACGTAAATAGCTAATGGGCCTTTATGGCAATAGAGGTCTGAGACAAAACTAATCAGAGTGTAGGAGAAAGACCCAAGAGGCTGCGGAGAGGCACAACGTGATGAGAAATGCTTAGATGCTACGTCAGATATTTTTTTGGAATTCAAACCGAAGAATCATTAACGCACGTTGCAGAAAAGAACGCAAGCCATTTTATGCATAAACGTCATAAAAAAGGATTTTTTTATACTTCATGAGTCACTTCCCTCGCCCGCTATCAGCCACCTGGCGACTATATCAGATTAGTAAAGATTCTCACTTTCGCAAACTGTTATACCTAAATATCGCTTTTCTGACTCTGATAGTTCCCTTTTCCGCCCTATACCATAACAGCACACCGATTGACATTGAGGCTGTGCATGTTTGGTTTAGATGCTTTTCATTTAGCGCGAATACAGTTTGCGTTTACCGTATCGTTTCACATTATTTTCCCGGCGATCACCATTGGTCTTGCCAGCTATCTGGCCGTACTGGAAGGTCTTTGGTTAAAAACCAAAAATCCGGTATGGCGATCGCTCTACCACTTCTGGTCAAAAGTTTTTGCCGTCAACTTTGGGATGGGCGTGGTGTCCGGGCTGGTGATGGCCTATCAGTTCGGTACCAACTGGAGCGGATTTTCACAGTTCGCGGGCAGCATTACCGGCCCGCTGCTCACGTATGAAGTGTTAACCGCATTCTTCCTCGAAGCAGGATTCCTGGGCGTGATGCTGTTTGGCTGGAATAAAGTCGGTCCTGGACTGCATTTCTTCTCGACCTGCATGGTGGCGCTGGGAACGATAATATCTACCTTCTGGATCCTGGCGTCGAACAGCTGGATGCAAACCCCGCAGGGCTATGAAATCGTCAACGGTGTCGTGGTGCCGGTGGACTGGTTTGCCGTGGTGTTCAACCCCTCGTTCCCCTATCGACTACTGCACATGTCCATCGCGGCGTTTTTGAGCAGCGCGCTGTTTGTCGGTGCATCGGCGGCCTGGCATTTGTTACGCGGTAACAACACGCCCGCCATTCGGCATATGTTTTCGATGGCTTTGTGGATGACGCTGATTGTCGCGCCCATCCAGGCGATGGTCGGCGATATGCACGGCCTGAACACCTTAAAACACCAGCCGGCCAAAATTGCGGCCATCGAAGGCCACTGGGAAAATCCCCCTGGCGAACCCACGCCGCTGCTGCTGTTTGGCTGGCCTGATATGGAACAGGAACGCACTCGCTATGGCCTGGAAATCCCCGCGCTTGGTAGCCTGATCCTGACGCACAGTCTGGACAAGCAGGTTCCGGCGCTCAAGGATTTCCCAAAAGAAGATCGCCCCAATTCCACCATCGTTTTCTGGTCATTCCGCATTATGGCGGGGCTCGGAATGTTGATGCTGTTGCTGGGCGCTGTCGCATTATGGCTGCGTTATAAACAGCGTGTTTATACCTCTCGTCCGTTCCTGTGGTTTGCCCTGCTGATGGGTCCTTCTGGGCTTATCGCGATTCTGGCCGGCTGGGTAACGACCGAAGTGGGCCGCCAACCGTGGGTGGTTTACGGACTGCAACGCACCAAAGACGCGGTCTCTGCGCATGGCGATTTGCATATGAGTGTGAGCCTGCTGGCCTTTTTCGTGGTGTACACCTCGGTGTTTGGCGTGGGTTACAGCTATATGGTGCGTCTTATCAAGAAAGGCCCGCAGGAAGATGAAACGTTTGCCACCGAGCATGATGGCCGTCCCGCGCGTCCGCTGTCTGCCGCCAGTACAGAATTTGTAACTAAGGAGAAACCATAATGGGGCTCGACCTTTCCGTTATTTGGTTCGTGATCATCGTATTCGCCACGCTGATGTATATCGTGATGGACGGTTTCGATTTAGGGATCGGTATTTTGTTCCCTACTACGCAGGACGCGGATGACCGCGACGTGATGGTCAACAGCGTCGCCCCCGTCTGGGACGGGAACGAAACCTGGCTGGTGCTGGGCGGCGCAGCGTTGTTCGGCGCATTTCCGCTGGCCTATGCGGTGATTATCGACGCCCTCACCATTCCGCTGACCCTGATGCTGATTGGCCTGATATTCCGCGGCGTCGCCTTCGAGTTTCGCTTTAAAGCGACACCCGCGCATCGGCCCTTCTGGGATAAAGCGTTTATTGGCGGCTCGATTCTCGCCACCTTTAGCCAGGGCGTGGTTGTCGGTGCGGTCATTAATGGTTTCTCCGTCACGGGACGCGCTTACAGCGGCGGGCCATTTGACTGGTTTACGCTGTTCAACCTGTTCTGCGGCGTGGGATTGACGGTCGCTTACGCCCTGTTGGGTGCCACCTGGCTGGTGATGAAAAGTGAAAACCCGCTGCAGGCCAGAATGCGTCGAGTGTCAAAACGGCTCCTGCTGGCGCTTCTAGGGATCATCGCGGTCATCAGCCTGTGGACGCCGGTGGCGCATCAGAGTATTGCCGATCGCTGGTTTAGCGTGCCGAACCTGTACTTCTTGATGCCGGTTCCACTGCTGGTGCTCGTTCTGAGCGGCGGATTATGGAAAACCCTGAACAACGCGAACAGCCACAATACGCCGTTTGTACTCACGTTAGGGCTGATTTTCCTCGGGTTCAGCGGGCTGGGGATCAGCATTTGGCCGTATATCATTCCGCCGTCGATAACGCTGTGGCAAGCCGCTGCACCCCCGCAAAGCCAGGGCTTTATGCTGGTCGGGGCGCTGCTGATTATCCCTATCATCCTGGTCTATACATTCTGGAGCTATTACGTGTTCCGCGGCAAAGTTCAACATGGGGAGGGTTATCACTGATGCAACAACCTGTCTGGAAACGCCTGATGTGGCTGGTCATTCTCTGGGGCGGCAGCGTGCTGGCTCTGGCTGCGGTGGGTATGATCTTCCGCGTGCTGATGACTGCCGCAGGTTTTAAATCGCATTAATCTCCACTAAACCGGGTAGCGTAACGTCTGCCCGGAACCCTCCTCGCACTTTCAGATAAACACCGAAGACAACCCGCGCGCTATCGTTAAAAATATTCACAGTAATGATAGTTTGAGAAGAAACATGAAAAAGTTCGTTGCAGTAGGTCTGTTTTCGCTGGCACTGTCTGGCTGCGTGAATCCCGGTAAAGCCTCCGTTCAGCCGGAACAACTTCAGGGTCACCGATTTATGCTGGAGAGTGTCAACGGTGTTGCAGTCAAACCCAGCGCCGTACCGCCAGAAATGAGCATTGGCGATAAAATGGCGATTTCAGGTGTGATGTGCAACCGCTTTACCGGTGAAGGGAAATTGTCGGAAGGCGAACTCACAGTCAAAACGTTAGCGATGACGCGTAAGCTTTGCGCCGACCCTGCACTCAATGAACTGGACAGTACGATCGGCGATATGCTGCGCAAAGGCGCGCAGGTTGATCTGACAGAAGATCAGTTAACGCTGGCAACAGCAGAACAGACGTTAATGTTCAAACGTGCTGATTAATCAGTAAGCTCCACATGTGCCAACGGCAAGCGATTGTTCACTGCAGCGTTTGCCGTTGGGTAGCGCGCACATGCCAATGGCTGAACCATCAAGCTGACGTGCGGCAGATAGCGAACCGCCCACCATGGCACAATTAGCCTGTCCGGAACTGGACATCGCTGCTTTCATACCTGGCTTAACATGTGCTGCTGTCGCCTGCTGAACCGGCTCATTGCTGCATGCTGACAGCAACAACGCCGCACACCCAACCCAAAACGCTGCGCGCATTCTCTCTTCCCCATTTAAATTGCGAAACCTATGCATCATAGGCATCACACGCCGCGCCGTCGAGAGCAACAGCGTGCATTTATGCACTCCTGAAACATTTTCTGTCACTTTTTATGACCTAAGTTTGATCTGCTCATTGCTGCGGTGAATAACAAGGACACAAAAGCGAAAATCGCAAATGCTGACCTTTGCTAAAATAAGGGAATAATTATCAGGACTCGTCGCCGTTTCACGGGTCCCTCTTTTTTGCGCAATGTAAGGGTGTCACATGATCACTATTGACGGTAATGGCGCGGCCGCGTCCGTCGCGTTTCGCACCAGTGAAGTTATCGCCATTTACCCTATTACACCGAGTTCGACGATGGCGGAACAGGCAGATGCCTGGGCGGGCAACGGGCTTAAAAACGTCTGGGGTGATGTCCCTCGGGTCGTGGAAATGCAATCGGAAGCCGGCGCTATCGGCGCTGTACACGGCGCGTTGCAAACCGGCGCGCTGTCTACGTCGTTTACCTCTTCCCAGGGTTTGCTGTTAATGATCCCCACGCTGTATAAGCTGGCTGGACAGTTAACCCCGTTTGTTTTACACGTCGCCGCACGTACCGTGGCGACCCATGCCCTGTCGATTTTTGGCGATCACTCTGATGTGATGGCCATTCGTCAGACGGGCTGTGCGATGCTTTGCGCCAGCAACGTGCAGGAAGCGCAGGACTTTGCGTTGATTTCTCACGTGGCAACGCTCAAAAGCCGCGTGCCGTTTATTCATTTCTTTGACGGTTTCCGTACCTCGCACGAAATCAATAAAATCGTGCCGCTGGCTGACAGCACGATTCTTGAGTTGATGCCGCAGGCGGAAATTGATGCCCATCGCGCACGGGCGCTCAATCCAGAGCATCCGGTTATTCGCGGCACGTCAGCGAATCCGGATACCTATTTCCAGTCTCGCGAGGCAACAAATCCCTGGTATAACGCGGTTTACGACCACGTCGAACAGGCGATGGATGATTTCTCCGCCGCGACGGGACGTGACTACAAACCCTTTGAATATTACGGACATCCGCAGGCTGAGCGCGTTATCGTTCTCATGGGCTCCGCGATCGGCACGTGTGAAGAAGTGGTCGATGAACTGCTTTCTCGCGGCGAAAAAGTCGGTGTGTTGAAAGTGCGCCTGTATCGCCCATTCTCGGCGAAGCATTTGCTGTCCGTTCTGCCAGAAAGCGTGCGTTCTGTTGCCGTACTTGACCGCACCAAAGAGCCCGGCGCGCATGCGGAACCGCTGTATCTGGACGTCATGACGGCGCTGGCCGAGGCATTCAACAGCGGTGAACGCGAAATGCTGCCGCGTGTGATTGGCGGCCGCTATGGCCTTTCCTCAAAAGAATTTGGTCCCGACTGCGTGATGGCCGTATTCAACGAGCTAAACGCCGCGAAGCCAAAACCGCGCTTTACCGTCGGCATTTATGACGACGTCACAAACCTTTCTCTGCCGCTCCCTGAAGAGGCGTTGCCATCGAAAGCGAAGCTCGAAGCGCTATTTTATGGTCTGGGTAGCGACGGTAGCGTCTCGGCAACGAAGAACAACATCAAGATTATTGGTAACTCGACGCCGTGGTATGCGCAGGGGTATTTCGTTTATGACTCCAAAAAAGCAGGCGGTCTGACCGTTTCGCATCTGCGCGTCAGCGAGCAGCCGATCCGTTCGGCCTATCTGGTTTCGCAAGCCGATTTTGTCGGCTGCCATCAGCTGCAATTTATTGATAAATACCAGATGGCAGAGCGTCTGAAACCTGGCGGTATTTTCCTGATCAACACCCCGTACAACGCCGATGAAGTCTGGTCACGTTTACCGCGCGAAGTGCAAGCGGTACTAAATCAGAAAAAAGTCCGCCTTTACACCATCAATGCGGCAAAAATTGCCCGCGAATGTGGCCTGGCAGCACGTATTAATACCGTTATGCAGATGGCGTTTTTCCATCTGACCCATATTCTGCCGGGTGATAGCGCACTGGCGGCATTGCAGGGCGCGATTGCCAAAAGCTATAGCAGTAAGGGCCAGGACCTGGTCGAGCGCAACTGGCAAGCCCTGGCGCTGGCGCGTGAATCCATTTCTGAGATCCCACTGCAGCCAGTCAATGACGAAAGCCCAAATCGACCGCCGGTCGTGTCCGATGCCGCACCTGATTTTGTGAAGACAGTGACTGCGGCGATGCTGGCGGGACTGGGCGATGCCCTGCCCGTTTCTGCGCTGCCACCAGATGGCACCTGGCCGGTTGGAACGACGCGCTGGGAAAAACGCAATATCGCTGAAGCGATCCCCATCTGGAAAGAGGAGCTTTGCACCCAGTGTAACCACTGCGTTGCGGCCTGCCCGCACTCAGCTATTCGCGCCAAAGTTGTTTCGCCAGACGAGATGGAAAACGCCCCTTCCAGCCTGCATTCACTCGATGTGAAATCCCGGGATATGCGTGGACAAAAATACGTCCTGCAGGTCGCACCGGAAGACTGCACCGGCTGTAATTTGTGTGTCGAAGTGTGCCCGGCCAAAGATCGTCAAAATCCAGAGATTAAAGCCATCAATATGATGTCGCGCCTGGAACATGTGGAAGAAGAAAAAGTGAATTACGATTTCTTCCTCGACCTGCCGGAAATAGATCGTAGCAAGCTGGAACGTATTGATATCCGTACGTCGCAGCTCATTACGCCGTTATTTGAATATTCCGGAGCCTGCTCGGGCTGCGGCGAAACACCTTATATTAAGTTGCTCACCCAACTGTATGGCGACCGCATGCTAATCGCTAACGCCACCGGATGTTCCTCTATTTACGGCGGCAATTTACCTTCTACGCCATATACCACCGATGCCAATGGCCGTGGTCCGGCATGGGCGAACTCGCTGTTTGAAGATAACGCAGAGTTTGGTTTGGGCTTTCGTTTGACGGTCGATCAGCATCGCGCTCGCGTCATGCGTTTGCTGGAGCAGTTTGCCGATAAGATCCCAGAGGCGCTGAACACCGCGCTGCACAGCGACGCCACGCCTGAAGTCCGTCGTGACCAAGTCGCCGAACTGCGACAACATCTGGCTGGCGTCGAGGGCGCTGAACAGCTCTTAACCGACGCCGACGCGCTGGTGGAGAAATCAATCTGGCTGATTGGCGGTGATGGCTGGGCCTACGATATCGGCTTTGGTGGTCTGGATCATGTTCTGAGTCTGACCGAAAACGTCAATATTCTGGTGCTTGATACGCAGTGTTATTCCAATACGGGCGGACAAGCGTCCAAAGCAACGCCGCTGGGCGCAGTGACCAAATTTGGCGAACACGGCAAACGCAAAGCGCGCAAAGATTTGGGTGTAAGCATGATGATGTACGGCCATGTTTATGTTGCGCAGATTTCACTGGGCGCGCAGCTTAATCAGACCGTGAAAGCCATTCAGGAAGCGGAAGCGTATCCAGGCCCTTCTCTGATTATTGCCTACAGTCCTTGCGAAGAGCACGGTTACGATCTGGCGCTGAGCCACGATCAGATGCGCCAGCTCACCGCCACAGGCTTCTGGCCGCTGTATCGCTTCGACCCGCGCCGTGCGGATGAAGGCAAACTGCCGCTGGCGCTGGACTCACGTCCGCCATCAGATGCACTTGCCGAAACCTTGCTCCAGGAACAGCGTTTCCGTCGACTGAATGCTCAGCAGCCTGAGGTGGCCGAGCAGCTTTGGAAAGATGCGGCGGCGGATCTGCAAAAACGCTACGACTTCCTGGCGCAGATGGCCGGAAAAACAGAAAAATCCGCAAGCGAGTAATAAAAAAAGCCCGGAGTATCAACTCCGGGCTTATCCAAATAATAAAGTGAGTGTTTGTATTTCAAAAAAACACACTCACCTGTAAACGGATAAAGAATCTTAAGGCATATAACGAGGCGAAGTCTACCGCCCTCAGCCACGAATGAATAATTTTTATTTATTATTCATTGGCATAACCCATTCACGGCATTTATCGCACGCCAGATAATAGCAAACGACTAACAGCATAAGAAATTCATAATAGATATATAAGTCATTATAAATTTACTTTATAAAAAACAGAAGTCCTTCACATCTGGTCAGAATGAAATACGGGATGCGTGTGAAAAAATCGCGGGTATTAATATGTCAGCCAGACACGATAAGTCAGCCCGTGCACTCTATCTTATTACTGCGCTTAATGATTCAGGATCATAATTTACCCTTGCGCTGATACGCCTACCTGATAGATGATAAATCTCCTGTTTTGAGCGGTAAGGGAGAACGCATCATGGTCCATCACCCGGTTAGATCGTCTCGTATTGCCTCTATTGCCTACGATGAGCGTAGCGCTACGCTTGAGATTCGCTTTATCGATCGCCGGACGCTTCAATATCAGCGTGTGCCAGCCCGAATCTATAACGACTTTTTGCAGGTGGTGTCCAAAGGGCGATTCTACGACGGTGTGGTTAAAGGAAAGTTTACCGAAGTTAACGTGTAGTGACAGCGTTTATTGCTGAGGAGGTCTTTTCACTGCCCGAAACGAAAGAAAACCCACAATGCCATCACTGGCCCCATCATTTGGATGATTCACGCCATCCGTCACGTCTATTTCTGTAAAATCAAAAGGGCTAACCCCTTCAATGCAGGCGACATTCACGCCATATTGATCGGGATTCGAACGGCGTTGGTGAAAAGTATAAATTCCGCAGACAGCGCAAAAAAAGTGTCGGGCCTCTTGCGTGTTAAAACGATACTCCGTTAGTTGGTCTTCGCCTTGAATAATCTTGATTCCCGATAAAGACGCTGTAACCACCACCGCGCCACGCATTCGACAAAAAGAGCAGTTACACCGCCGGGCGGTATTAAAACCATCCGCCAGTTCAACCGTAAATTTCACCCCACCGCAATGGCATTGTGCATTCAGATTTTGTGACATCATCAGCCCTCTTTACGATAAATAAAACATGAGGCCAATAAGGCCTCAGGTTACGCTACGGGTTTTGGCCATCGTCTGCGCTTGAGTTTCTGAATACAAGACGACGATGTCATTCTGGTTCCGCATAATGAACACACGGCTCCGTGAGGTTGGTTCTGTTCAGCGCTAAAACAGGTAAAGAAGAATTTTTTGCTCGAACAAACCGGGCACTGAAAGTGAATGTTGGGGATATCCCCTCCAATCAAGTGAATGGAGCAACCACCATAACGCAAATTTACACGCAGAAGGGATATATCGTCTGCAAACGGAGTGCAACGTCGCCGTCATGGTAAAGGTGCTGATAGTTTTCCCCGCCGCACATTTCATGTCCATTCTTCGTCCATCGCGCTGATAGCCTGTCCATATCTAGGGCAGCAAATAACAGTGCTCCGCTTGAAAAAGGTGAAGATGCCCCACTTAACCGAAGTTATGGTTACGGTTAAGTGGAGTCTTTCGGGATAGTTTACGCAACCGAGAACTTATATCAGGCCAGCTTAAATACAGAGACCGTGGTTTTAAGCACCTCAGACTGATCCCGAAGCGATTTAGCCGCTGCTGAAGCTTCTTCAACGAGTGAGGCATTCTGCTGGGTAACAGTATCCATCTGAGCAACAGCCTGATTTATCTGTTCGATTCCACGGCTTTGTTCATTGGTTGAAAGTGCAATCTCAGACATCAGCTCTGAAACTTGTTTCACTGAACCAATAATCCTCTCCATACTTTTACCTGTCTGTTCAACACGTTCACTTCCAATTAACACTTGTTTACCAGAAAGCTCAATAAGTTCTTTGATCTCTTTTGCTGCCGTCGATGACCGCTGAGCGAGGTTTCGTACTTCACTTGCTACAACAGCAAAGCCGCGCCCCTGCTCACCTGCTCGCGCAGCTTCAACGGCAGCGTTGAGCGCCAGAATATTAGTCTGGAAGGCTATAGCCTCAATGAGACCAATAATTGAGCCTATTTTCTCAGAACTCGTTTTAATCTCTTTCATTGAGGATACGGCTGTACCCACAATAATATTGGCTTCTTGCGCAACATTACGCATATTTCCTGCAAGGTTATCGGCCTGGCGGGTATTGTCAGAAGTGTGTTTGACCGTTGACGTCAGTTCTTCCATGCTGGCTGCTGTCTCGCCAAGCGAGGCCGCCTGCGCCTCCGTTCTTGCAGAAAGATCGGTATTGCCTGCTGCAATCTCTTCGGAAGCAGAAGCCACACTTTGGCTTGAATGACGTACCTGCGATATTATTCCGGTAAGAGCAAGACGCATTTCTTCCAGAGAAGCGAGCATTTCTCCAATTTCATCTTTTGAACCCGTATCGAGAGGAAGATGCAATTCTCCGGCGGCCATTTTCTGGCAATGTTGTTTTGCCGAATCAAGTCGGGAAAGAAGACGACGCCTGATTAAAATAAAGATGGTGATCATCACCACGGTAAAAATCAATGCAAAAACAGTAATATTCAAGATGCTGTTAAAGAAACTTTTTTGTGCCTCCTGATTAAGTTTTTTTGCATAACTTTCACGGAAAGAAAGCAATTTATCCAGGGTAATTTCGAACTCACGATCAAGAGAAGGCACCGTGGTAGCCATCAGTAGGTTGAAACGGGCGTTATCTTTATCCTTTACTGCGCCAATGAGAGGCGTCAAGCCCTCATCAAGGTAACGTGTCCAGGCTTTTTTATAAGGCTCCGACAACGCGTCTTCTCCTGCAATATGAGTAGCCGACTCATAGTGTTGGAAGGCGGCAACTGCTTTCTCTCTCACGCTCAAGGCACTGTTGAGTGATGATTCCGCTTTTACGTTATCCCCAAGGGACATATAAATCATTGCTTCAGACAGTTTCACACGCAATGTTCTACTGTGATTGATAGGGTCAATCACCGAAAGAACCACTCGGATTTCCTTGTTTACCCGATCGAGGGAATCATTACTCCGTGTTAGTGACCAAAGATTGGAAGCTGAACTAACGAGGAAAATACCCAATAAAAATATTAATACGATTAAAGAAAAACGTCTTACAGACACAATGCTCACCTTGTTTAACATGGCAGTTAGATAGAACATTTCAGCTCATCAAGTTTTGTTCTGATAGTAGTTATCGGCGCCTGAAAGACAATGTTGAGCCTTAAATTAAATAACGTTTTGAAACATGAGCTTAAAATTCATTTTACAATATGCTTCCTGTAAAATAGAAGATAATACATACAGTTTTCCGCCCATGAACTGGACAAAAAAACAACAAACCTCTTGATGTTCAATGTTTACTCTTTCAATGGCAGGAAAAATATAAGTATTAATTAATCCAACTTATTCTCCTTTAGTGAAATGCAATTCTCATGTTCTGCTTAGAATTTCTTCTGGCACTTTCTTGAAATCAGCCGAATGTTTTTACAGGATATTTACGTTGTTGGCACGCCCAGTTTTTGCACTATTTTTTCTGGCCTGAGAGTAAGCAGCAGTTGATTTGTTTCAGCCAACGCAACAAGCTTTGATAAGGACAACTTTTGGAGAACTAGAGACAACTCCGCATCGATTCCAGAGAAGATGGTAGGTTCATCGCAATTGGAAATCCGTTGAATAAGAAGAAGATACGATAGATTGAGATAATGAATTTCTTTGACACACAGAGAAGCGGAGTACATTAATATAACCTTTAATAAATACGTATGGGTCCTTCCATAGTTACGTTAAAAATGGTAGGCGACAGCAAAAAAACGCCGGATTATCATTTACAGCATGACAGTTAAGTGATTATCTGGCTTGTTTTTACAGAAAAAACACATAACATTATAATGATTAAATAAGATTCAACGATGTCATGTTTTTGCTCAGAATGTCACAGTGATCAACCCTTGATAGTGAAAGGGCTTGGACCAATGAAAAATGGACATATTGTCAGATTTTTCTGGCAGGGTAATTTGCATTAAGGATGATTAACTTTATCAAGCGATACCAAAAGCTAAGGATATCGTTCGCTGCGTTGACTGATACCCATTGATAAATAGTGGAGACTTTGCGCTACCGATATATTCTTTATAACTTACAAAACACGTTATTCAAGTATGTTACAACAAAAACCTTAAGACAAACTTAATATCAATAATTTTATATTTTGGCAGATATATTATCTGCTCTGGTTTTACAATTATGAACAGTAAAAAAAAAGAAAAACTTCAACAAGATAGCCATTAATTGTAATTTGCCCACTCTTAATTATGAACAAATCCGATTAGTTAATGAGTCCTGAATACCAGCTAAATACTCTTACCAATGGCCTTCAGCTATCAATATCCCTGGATGAAATTTAGGTTAAAGGCTGATAAATGCGTTATTAAATGCATTCAAGACGGTCAAGCCTGCGTGTGTCGCAAATGAGTATTGAGAGAATAAAATTGCCCAGATCCAGTCAAGCAGCTCACCAGGCTACTGAAGGTGTCCAGGCAAGCGGTGACCCGTCTCTGCTTATATCCCCTTTCGTCGCTTTGCCGAGTACATCACCTCGTCGCTTTCTTTAAGCATCTCCCCAAGTGAAGGATATCGGCCCCCACCACTGTGCAACATTCCATAGGAATAATTAATATTGTAGGGTTTACCAGACTCTTTGTTGTACACGTTCACACTATTTCGCAGATCGTGCAAAAAAGAATCAGCATGAGCCTGATGAGTAATGAGAACGGCGAATTCATCCCCTCCAATACGCCCTGCAATATCTTCGCGACCAAGATGTTGGTACAACAGCGCTGAGAATACTTTCAACACCTCATCACCTTCGGCGTGTCCCCAGAGATCGTTGATAGGTTTGAATTTATCAAGATCAAAAAAGATAAGGCTGAATGCCGCATTCTCTTTATCAAGAGTCAGGAATCTTTTTTCGCCCGTCGTGAAAAAACCACGACGATTAGATATGCCTGTCAGGCTATCGGTCATTGCCATGCCAATCACCTTGAATTCATCCTCTACAATAAAGGCTAAATCGCGGAGTGAGGCAATATCATCGTCGTTAAAGCCACGTGGTTTGGTATTAATCAGACACAGCGCACCAGCGACCTGTCCATCAGGCAGATGGACAGGATAACCGGCGTAGAAACGTATGTAAGGCTCACCAATAACCAGAGGGTTATCATGAAAACGTTCATCCTTAACGGCGTCGTTAACAATAAAGGGGCCCTCCTATAAAATGACATGACCACAAAAGGAGATTTTGCGCGGAGTTTCACGAATACCTAATCCTTCACACGCCAGCAACCACTGGCGATCGCGATCAAGCAGGCTTATCAATACAACAGGTACCTGAAAAATTTTCTTTGCGATGCGGGTTAAACGATCAAAACGTTTATCCGCACCTTTATCAAGAAGGTCTGCCAGATAGAGGGATTTTAATCGCTCTTCCTCGTTTTCCGGAACACCAGGAAATTTCATAGGACCTCAAAAAGCTAAGCAGGTTCATACCCAATGACTTTATGCCATAAAGACTGAACACGTCTTATCCGCCGTTTGAATATAGTACAAACGAAACTGCCCGCCTTCCTTAATTCTGACTGGTTATCGCTGCTTAGGGTTAGCCATTGGTTTCATCACGTAAGACCAGTTTCAAAAGGTTGTGAGAAAGGGGATCTCCCCTCAAAAACTTTCTACTCACTGAGCAGTATTGGCGCACTGTGGAACTCTGCTGTAAAACGTGCTGGCATTCGTCGTCGCAATCCGTACCATACACGGCACACTTTCGCATGCTGGTTGTTATCCGCAGGCGCTAACCCGTCTTTATATTGCCAATCCGATGGGGCACGAAAATGCGCAGAGGGTGTATGAAATCTATGCTACAAGGATTGAAACGCTGGATAGTGAACAGGTGGCAATGCTTAACCCAAAGCTTGCGCTTAAAATGGATTGTCCCACTGGTGCCCCATTTGATATTTGAGTAAAGAATAAATGTCACAGAATCAAGAAATTACAAAAAAAGAGCAGTACAACCTGAATAAGCTACGCTGATTTTGTCAACTCATTGATACCATTTTCTTTATCAATTAATTCAATTAGTTATTGTATAGCGATTTCACCCTAAAGCTACCCAGGACTACATTTTTAATGCCCTTTTTTTGCCCCTATTCCGCAGTTTTGCCCCTAAATTTGCCCCTAACTTTACCCAGTGCGTACCTCTTTTCTCTCTGCCCTATACTTTCAGTCTGACATCTGGCTTGAGGTTTCTATGTGTGGACGTTTTGCACAAGCTCAAACGCGTGAAGAATATCTGGCTTACCTGGCCGATGAAGGCGATCGCGACATCGCATATGACCCGGAACCGATCGGACGCTACAATGTGGCACCCGGTACCAAAGTCCTTTTGTTGAGCGAACGCGACGAGCAGTTGCACCTTGATCCGGTCCTGTGGTCATACGCTCCCGGTTGGTGGGATAAAGCCCCACTGATTAACGCGCGCGTCGAGACGGCGGCCACCAGCAGAATGTTTAAGCCGTTGTGGCAACACGGTCGGGCGATCTGCTTTGCGGATGGATGGTTCGAATGGAAGAAGGAAGGTGACAAGAAACAGCCCTACTTCATTCACCGCGCCGACGGTCAGCCAATATTTATGGCAGCGATCGGCAGCACGCCATTCGAGCGTGGTGACGAAGCGGAAGGTTTTTTGATAGTGACTTCTGCTGCTGATAAAGGTCTGGTCGATATTCATGATCGGCGGCCACTTGTGCTTACACCGGAAGCGGCAAGGGAGTGGATGCGCCAGGATGTAGGCGGGAAGGAAGTTGAAGAGATTGTTGCATGTGGAGCAGTGCCTGCCGACAAATTTATCTGGCACGCCGTGACTCGCGCCGTGGGTAATGTGAAAAATCAAGGCCCGGAACTAATCGAGGTATTCCAATGAAGAAAAAATCCCCTTACGGCCGTGATAAGCGGAAATAGCAGTATTGATTCAATGTTTATTGTTCTGAATCTTTTTGAATTATACATAATTATTTCTCTTTCTATACGCTGTAACCTAGCAATTAGGAAAACTGCCCTCTTTACTGTTAAATAAACCTAACTGCCGCCACACTTCAATATATAGCGGCGTGGATTAAGCATTTAAAAATATAATTTGACGCACCTAAAAACGCCATCAATAATTTGGATGCCTCTTCACTAACAACGTAAACTCAGCATCAATTTTCTCTAAAATTGTATTTTTTAAAACTTCTACAATTGTATTGACTGATTTTGGTTTTACACCTTCAACATTAGCACTCAGATCACCATGACTAAAAACATGGCGAACAGTGGCTAAGAGAACCAACGGCTCACAATCTCCACCCGCCAAGAATTTGTTTATGCTACGCCTGAGTTTTTTTTCACAACGAACCTTTACAAAATTAAAGAATGTATTTAAATCACTACCAGTCGCATTAAGAGAAGATTTTATTTTTGTTATTTCCGAATTAGTGAAAGTTAAATATTTATATTTTCCGACATTTACTGACAACAGTTTGTAGTATGCTTCTGATACACTCCAAGCAAGTAAAGCTTTCATCAATGCTTCGTAACCAAGCGTTGTATCCGCAGTGGAATTATCAACAGATATGTTCTTAAAATCCTTTGCCAAGGCATATCTCGCAGCAAATCTGCTTACGTCACCAACTTTCGCTTTGGAATTTAATTTGTAATAAGTGAAACCTTTGTGCTTCTCTTCAATATCGCAAAATTTTGCCCAATCAGTGGGATAGCTTCGTGCCATTAACATAACCCCTAAATTTACTCACTTTACATAAGTTACTTTCGAATGTGGAATATATCACTAAATAGTAAAAAATCTCCTACAGATACATCGCGGACTAAGACATTCAAAATATTTTATCTAACCTTAACAAGATCTGAAAACCTAGTAGTGTACCGCGGCGAAAGCATCTCCCTCTTCATCTGCCATTGCTGCTGAATGCCCTGCCCTGCGAAATACAATGTTCCTCTGCCGTCTCTGGCATTGAGTTGATCCAGAACTTCCATCAGTTTATCACTACCGGCCCGCGGCGCGTTTTCATCGAACAAGTTGAGCTGAGCCACGCCCTGGCTGAAGAAGTCCCCAAGCATGATTCCTGCCTTCTGGTATCGGTGACCATCCTTCCAGATTTTGTCCAGGCACTTTACCGCGGCGTTGATGATGTCGCGGGAATCCTGAGTGGGGGTGAGAAGCTTCACTGAAGCGCTGTTACCGTAATAAGGCTCGTTCAGGGCAAAAGGTGACGTCTTCACGAATGCAGAGATAAAACGGCAATACTGGTGTTCGCCGCGAAGCTTTTCAGCACCACGCGCCGCATAGCTGCAAATAGCCTGCCGCATCTGTTCGTATTCGGTAACGCGTTCACCGAACGACCTGCTGCAGACAATTTCCTGCTTTGCTGGGGCAAACTCCTCCAGATCCAGACATGGTTCGCCGCGCAGTTCTCGGACAGTTCGCTCCAGGACGACATTAAAGTGCTTTCGAATAATCCATGTACTCTGCTCAGAGAGGTCCAGAGCCGTTTTGATGCCCATGGCGTTCAGCTTCTTACTGATGCGCCTACCAACGCCCCATACATCCTCAACAGGCACAATAGCCAATAACCGACGTTGCCGATCGATATTGGACAAATCAACCACCCCACCAGTCTGCCTCTGCCATTTCTTGGCGGCGTGGTTTGCTAGCTTGGCGAGGGTTTTCGTCTGCGCGATACCAACCCCGACAGTCAGGTGCGTACGCTTCAGAACCGTAGCGCGAATCTCCTTGCCGAACTCCGACAGGTCACGGCAGTTGCGAACACCTGTCAGGTCGCAAAAAGCTTCGTCGATACTGTAAATTTCGACGCGGGGGCTCATTTCCTCAAGCGTCGTCATTACCCTGTTCGACATATCAGCGTAAAGCTCGTAATTGCTGCTGAAGCAAACCACGCCAGCACGCCGGAATAACTCCTTTTGCTTGAAGAAAGGTTCCCCCATCGTTATTCCTGCCGCTTTGGCCTCAGCACTGCGGGCTATCACGCAGCCATCATTATTCGAGAGAACGACAACTGGCCGACCTCTCAGATCCGGTCTAAATACCGTTTCACATGATGCATAGAAGGAATTCACATCACAGAGCGCGAACATACTTCAACTCGCCGATTTTACGATGAACGTCACAACACCGAACACGTCGAGAGAGTCTTCGCTTCCGATAATGATCGGACTATATGCGCCATTCATTGGATTTAATTGAACCCGCGGCCGCAACTGCAGACACTTAACCGTGAACTCCCCTTCCACTGCGGCGATCACGATATCTCCATGATCTGCTGTAATGGAACTGTCAACCACCAGCAGATCACCATCACCAATTCCTGCATCGATCATAGAGTCCCCGGCAGCCTTCAGGAAGTAGGTTGAACTTGGGTGTTGGATCATTAATTCATTGAGATCGATACGCTGCTCGACATAATCCGCTGCCGGGCTGGGAAACCCACATTGCACTAAGTCGCTGAAAAGCGGGATGGCAATGACTTCACGTAACTCTGCTGGTCTGTACAACTTCATAATGCACGCCTCGATACTGTTTTTATATACAGTAGTTGAATGGAAAATTCTGATCAAGGTGCACTGTGAAGCCGGCTGATTAATGCTTAAGCTGTTTGCTCGTAACCTTCTCTTGCATCGACAAATATGTTTTTGTAAATTTTTCCGCCCGCCTAAAGTTCGGCGCCATCCGGCTTTCCTGCCGGGAATTTTTTGTACAGTGTGCAGACCGCTACGTCGTAAATTAAAGCGACTTGCTTACGGTCGATGCCGTTAGCAACGAGTCGTCCAGCTTGTGCCCATTGCTCCGGGGAGAGTTTTGGACGCCTGCCACCTATCCGCCCATTTTCGCGCGCTGCTGCTAATCCTGCCCGGGTGCGTTCAACAATCAACTCTCTTTCCATTTCCGCCAGTGCTGACATGATGTGAAATATGAATCGGCCCATCGGGCTGGAAGTGTCGATGCTGTCAGTGAGGCTACGGAAATGAATTCCGCGCTGCCGCAATTCGTCTACCAAAAGTACAAGATTCCACATACTTCGGCCCAGTCGATCCAGCTTCCAGACCACCAGTGTATCGCCCTCGTTTAACGTCCGAAGCAGCTTTTTTATTACTGGGCGATTAGCCACCGTCCCGCTCATTTTTTCTTCGAATATCTGGTCGCATCCTGCCCGTTCAAGTGCCTGCCGCTGCAGATCGGTATTTTGGTCATTAGTTGACACCCTTACATAGCCAATTAGCATGTTTTTCAATCGCCTTTAATCATCGAAAAATGAGGATTGATTATCAGCTACACGGCTAAAAATGATTATATAAAACGTCGGTTTGGGAGACAGCGCGACGAAGACCGTCGGAACCGCTACAGGGAACGTTATGCAAGTGGGGGCTTTCGGGCTGGGAGTTCAAAATACTCAGTATATGGATTCGACTGGGAATTCGGTTTCATCCTTACTTTCAATACAGGGTGCAGCCGATTACAACCCAGCCGGCACAACTGGGGTAACAGTACTTCATATTCCCCAGGGATCATACGGTTCCGATCTGGCAATGACTGCGGGTGGGAAGGCCCGTGGTTTTATTCGTACCTACGGCAATTATCAGGGTGGTGTCTGGTCAGAACTGTATTCTACAGCTAACACTACTAGAACCAGCGACGGAACACTTAAAGCTGCCTCTCCAGTTGTTCAAATAAGCCATGATGGCAGTTACGTGGTAAACGATGAATCGGACGGCTGCACTGCTTCGCGTCTAGCAGTTGGTCTGTACCTAATCGAAGGTTGTATGGGGATGAATGCAGACGCTGCGTGGGGCGGTATAGATGGTGGTTTTGAAATACCTACTGACCGCAATAAGCAACCTCTCATCTGGTTAGACTATGAGGTAAATGCCGATGGCTCTGTGTTGGTAAAAACTTTCCATCGCACATATCCAGCTGCACCTAAATTCGCCAGAAACGAACTGCAAGGTATAAGCGACGGTGACCCGATCGATATACCGCCGGATCAGTTTGTTTCCATAAGGGTCGAGATGCCTGACGATTCAAACTTTAACCAAAAAATGATTCAGCCTCCGTCGTGGTAGCGTTTGCTTCTAACTCGCGAACACGGATTGCCAGTGCTTTAATCGCAGCAAGCGCATCGAGTACCAATGGATTAAGGTCGAGTGTCATTTTCCCTGATTCTTCAGATGAATGAACATACTGGGGATCTACTTTTTCGAGCTCCTGAGCAATGACTCCTCGGCGAACCGTTTTATCCTCATCAGCAAGGTAATAGAAGGTTTTGAAATCCATTGTCTCTATGTTGGATAGAGACTCGTTTAAATCAAGTTCCCCTGTCACCTTTTTGAAGTTGATGTCAGAAGTTCCCGCCGCCTGAAAAACTGTCCAAGGCACATCTGTTTTCGGCGTCTGAGGATTAGTATTTGTTAAAAAACGGCTGTAACCCGCACCGTTAGACGTTACCCACATTTGAGCAATTCGCTGCATAGTGTAAGAGCTTTGGTAACCACAACCATTTGCGGGAGCCCAGACAGTATTACCATCGGCATCACTGATAAACGATGCACTTGCATCATTTGGCTTGTTTTGCTGAAGAGAGCCTAAACCGAAAGCCCCCACTTGCATAACGTTCCCTGTAGCGGTTCCGACGGTCTTCGTCGCGCTGTCTCCCAAACCGAGGTTTGTGCGAGCGTCTTCTTTGGTCGTTGCGCCAGTACCACCTTGGTTAATCGGGAGTGCCCCATTCGACCCTTTTTGCAGAAATTTACCGATAGCGGGAATCGTTACGCTCACACCGTTAATCGTCACGGTCACGTTTTGATTCGCGGTCGTGCTGGCAAAACTCTCCCACGCACCAATATTCTCATCGTATTCGTTGATCAGTTGCGAAATGCTTTGTGCCAGTCCATCGACTGAAAGGCCATCTGTAACGAGGATGCCATATTTCTGACCGGTCAGCGCCGGTGACGCCGCGGGTGTAACAGTGAGTGATGTTGCGCTGTTAACGGTGATGATCTGAAACATCTGTACCGGGTTAGACATGACGATAATCGTCTGGCCAGCGCGAACCTGGCTAGCGGGTGCCGTCCAGTTTGTGCCAGTGCCGGTTACGGTATTTCCGTTAATTGCGATATTGCCACTGTTATAAAGCATGAACTACCTCACGATAATAACGATCGTTAAAAGCGATCAATAAAGTAAAATTGATCGCTCATATCAATCTGACTAATTTTTAAACCCTAATAAAATGGAAATCCCCGCACTTACAGGAATGTTGAGATGAAGCTTTTATTTGCTGCAGTGCTTTTGCTGCTGGCTGGATGTACAGACAAACAGACAGATTACGCATTCCAGATGGATTATCCGGTTGATGCCGCTCGTTTATCCCTAGGGGGTGATATCCACGTAAATATCGACTGTGCCACCAGAGAAATGGAAGTTATTTCAGACAGCAGCAATGGACTATTTAGCCGCCATGTAAATAAACGACTGCCTAATATTTGCTATAAAAAAACGGATATGCTCGATATTGTTTATCGTTTTAATTCAGCAAAGGGCGTGAAGCAAAATATGATTGCAACTCATTACCCTCGCGTCCCTCCAGCATCAAATACCCACAAACTGAGCGATGGGGATTCTTAACCCACGCCCCTGAAACGTCTGGCTCCAGCTGCGCTGATTTTTTGAAATATATCTGCCCTGCAGCTGAGAGCCAGTCCATTTGAGCACCACACCTGAATACCCGACAACCGTACCATCATCGCTGAGGTTTCCCGGGCAGTTGTTTACCAGAATCCAGGGAGTGAAGCTGAGACTCACTGAAAAGGTATTGTTCTGCAGGTCATAGTTCGCTGGCACGTCAAAAAAACCAACGACTCTTGGCATCTTCGAGGCTGAAGCAGCGCTCCAGATAAGGTTGCCAGCACTGTCAAACACATCGAGATAACCGCTCTGGATGCCAATATTGCGCGCAGTTCGTATCATGCTACCCGCATTATCTTCCAGCATATCAGCACCAGGAAAACCGTATTTGTTCGTGCCCAGTTGCAGCCACCTTACCGGCGTTCACCGTTAGCGTTGCAGAACATGGCGTTCATCGAGTTGATACGGTCCTTCACCGGCGGGTTGGCATCATCGACAATGACGCTGAATCCGGCGTCGTTAAGCTGAGCTATATCGGTCTTGCTGGCGTTCTGCGATTTGCGGGAGTCGCCGGAGGCATCCGGATAGATATAAATCTCCCGGCTTTTCACGTAACGACCGTCCTCGTAGCGCCAGAACTCCTCCTGAATGCGCTTAATCATTGCTGGCGTGTCGTAGACCTTCACCAGCTCACGAACCGCGCGCGGCAGGCTGTTGCGTTTCACATGAACAATCGCGGCCATTTTCCCCACGTTGAAGTCCATGCCAATAAACAGCGGGTCGTTGTCCTGAATCTCGTCAGCGCAGTTATTCAGCCTTCGGTTGAAGGTGTGGTAAATCGTCCCGCTGTTGAGGTTCGTGAACTTGCCCCGCAGATAGGCCTGGATCAGCTCGTCCGGGTATGAGCTGAGCAACGACGGAATGTAATCGTCAGGGAGGTTCTTCGCATTGTCGAACGTGCTGGCCTGAATCAGTCCGTACAGGGCTGTCAGTTCAGGCTTATCCCGCACCGCTTTCACGAATTGCTGATAGACGAACTTGAAGCCTTCCGGTGTTGTGGTGACATCAATACCGTTTCGCAGACCCGGAACGTTGTAACGCATACGCGCGATGATTTTTCGCCATGCCTGCTGCGCTTTTGCCGCCGGCATGACGTCCAGCTCATCCACCATCGCATTTCCGATTTTGAAGCCGACTATTGAGCCGGGTTTCTCCATCGAGCGGCAGATCGTTGTTCCGCGATAGCGTCGCCCCTCGTAGAAATGGACTTCCTTGTTTCCCTCGTTGATTTTGACGGTCAGGCCCCAGTCGTGGGCCACTTCCTCAACGGTGGGATAGAAGATGTCGCGTATCTGCGGGTACGTCGGCGCGAAGTAGCCTTGGTTAATCTTCGGAAACTCCCACATTCCCTTGCAGATACCACCGCAACCTACCCATGTCTTACCGGAACCGAACCCGGCAACGTAGGCTTTGAATTTGTGCTGCATCGCGAGGAAGCGCGCCTGAGGAATGTTAAGTGTCGGGCTGATCCCCATCGTCTGCCCTCGCGTCCACTACGTTAATGTTGATCTGCACTGGGGTTGGTTCTTCGTCCTCACCGTCACCGGCCAGCTCTTTGCGGAGTTTCTCAATCTCCAGTAGCCGGCGGTCGATTTCAATCTGCTGCAGGCGCTGCGCGAACTCGCTACCCGCTAGGCCAAGCCGCTTCATCACCGCTTCAAACATGCGCTCACGGCTGATGGCAGTGATTTCAACGCCGTTCTTGCCAACCTTCACGCCGGAGTATGCGAGCCGGGAAACCGCCGGGAGTTTGCGCGTATCAGGGAAGTAAGGCTGGCCAATGCCATCGCCGTTACATCGCGGGCAGGCTGAGTTTGGCTCTCGATTATGGTCATAGCCATAACCGCCCACATCGACTGGCTCCGGTTTATCGCGGTCTGTAGATTCAAGCCGCTTCTCTTCAAACTCAACTGCATCGCGCCACTGGTAGTGGTAACCGAAGCCCCAGCAATAACGGCATGCGCCGCGGCGGTATTGTGATAGCTGGTTTGCATCGAAGGTGGCGAGCTGCCACATCTGCGCGAGAACCTCGTCGGCACTGCCGAGCGTGCGCGCAATGGAGGCCTTTTGCTGCTGCGCAATAGCCTGCGCAACGTTAGGATTCGCTATGAGCTGACGACCGTAGTTTGGGTCGCTGTAACCAGCACGTGCAGCGGCAGCGGTGGCGTTGTTGTCCTTAAGGTACTCAGCAATGAAGCGCTTTACCTTCGAACTGAGTTTTATGTCCAGCAGCTCTTCTGCGCTTATTTGTTTCTGCGCAGTGCGCATTTGTTTCTGCGCAGTGCGCATTTGTTTCTGCGCAGGTGTTTGCGCACTTTGCGCAGCAGGTTTTTTTATATATCGACGGGCAGTAGCGTAGTTCAGTCCCTGCGCCTCACACCATTCCTTCGGTGATACGCCGGTTGCGGCATGCTCGGACAGGAATCGTTGCTGAAGCTCGCCCCAGTCCGGTTTTGCCATGGGTTTTTCCTTCTAATTTGTGATGTCCATCAAAACCTTACTCTTGATAACAACATCGAATGTCACCATCTATTCATTGGCAAATCGCCAAAGCAATGAGGAATCAAGATGGCTAAAGCACCTTCTCAAATCCCTGTGGCAAAATTCAAAAAAGGGGATCAAGTAGTTTTAAGGTCTGGCGGCCCCGCCATGACTGTTGAAAAAGAAATCACAAATTCAAACACGGGAGTTTTTAACGGGAACTATCGTTGCCAATGGTTCGCTGGCAAAAAGTTAGATAGCGGACTATTTCCTGAAGAATCCTTAGACAAATTCACCCCAAAGCCGTAACCCAATCAATCTCTGCATTAACTGTTGCTGATGTTACAAAATGGATGCTTTCTACATTGCAAAAAGATGGTTGTTTGTACCAACAGGACGTTGTTGATTATTTGGTCAAATTTGGAAATGAGCAACATCTAAGAGAAAATGCGGACGGCAACCAAGCGCTTTCAACGAAGGTGATAAATAGGTTTAGAGTTGATAGCGGCGAAGATATTGTTTGGGTTAGAACGGAAATGTATTGGCGATACCGTGTTCAAGAAGACGAACAAGGTCGAGACGCTCGCGGTTGAGAAAAGGGCGGAGATCGCCCTTCATTGTGTGAAACACTTAAAGTTTGCTCAAATTGCTAAAGCAAAAATGGATAGCATCGAAAATTATCTCGACCTTCAATTTGTGAGCACTTTATCAGCCTTGCCGTTTTCAATGCCCTTATCAATGTATGGCTTGGAGCAGCCATGGCAGTATGATTCAAAATGCTCAAGATAATAATCTATCTCACTGATTTTAAGATCTTTTTGAGGAGGGTATTTTACTTCAAATTTCTTGTATATATGCGAAATTAAACTCATGCCATGATCTACACAGGCTTGACATTTCTCTGCTCTTTCATCGTCAGAAAAGCCACTTTTTCTCTCGGAATCAAGAGTAGCAGCTGAAGTAAAATCAGCCAGAAATTCACTATCAATTGTGATACCCCTATTGGCTAATATTTCGAAAAAATCGCCAATCTGAGTAGATTTCGCGCTAACCGCGAGAGAAAATTTTAGTGATTCCTTTCGATCATCATCATCTTCCTTCATCCAAAATGAAACGCTTAAATCAATGATTTCGTTACATAATTTTATTAGATGGTCTGTTATCGATTTACTCTCAGTTCTTGTTGATATCTTTTTAGCATTACGATAAACCACTTTCCAACCAATGAAAACTGCTCCTAAGCTACTCAAACTTATAATCCAAGCATAGCTTTGAACATCACTTAAACTCATTTCAATTCCTAAATTTAACGTGGATGCTTAGGCTTCTTTAAGTTGCGGCGTTGCCGCCTTGACAAATTTTCTAATTTGAATTTCATAAATTGGAGTTCTTGCTTTAATAACTAAACGATTCAATAAGTTAACTTTATCCATGTTTTCTAAACGAACCAATCCCCCGAACGCCTCTTCAAAAAAAGAAGAACCGATGACTAAAGAGATACCATCAAAATCTACTATAACTTGTTCAGCATCACTTGTAGAAAACGCTGACACGAGATGCTCTTTTCGGAATTTTTCACCATTATTGGGACCATCAGTTGAGAATCGTCCAAACGGAGTTTTAGAAAAATCTTTAGCTACATTAATGAATTTCATAACTCTACCCTCTATTAGGAGTCAGTGCCCAAAGTATGATAGTGCCAGGAATTCTAGGTCTCAGCGTTTCAATTCTGGCTCGTGTCTCGGATAGGTCTGAATCCATCTCGTACAAACTTCCACCGGAGAACACCATTAGCTTCTCATACTTAGTCGTACCCTGCGCAATAGGACGTTTGATATCCTCTGAACCGTTGCCTCTATTGGGCTCACGAAATCTTGACTTACCACTAGTTAGAGCTTCAGAAACTAGGTTTTGTTCAAGTATAAACTGTGCAATAGAATCTATCTCTTCACCCTGATAGGATTGAGCGATGCCCATGCCGAGATCACATATGATGAAAACAACCCTATCTTGCTCGGGATCAAACCAAGCGCATTGCCACCAACGCTTTCCGCCCATTAACTGGGTACTATTTGTATAATAGTCATGCTCATAGGCATGGTTTCTCACGTTTAACATCGCCTCATTCATACCCATCATGAGTAATGTCGCTTGAGTTTCATCCAAAACGGCTGCTTTTTGAAGCATTGTCATAGTGGTTGATAGTGCCAGTTCAGGTGTTACTGAGGACTGAAAATATCTCTCCTGTTGCACTAAAGCATACAGTTTTTCATGGGTATTTGCGACCAATGCCCTCGCTAACCCGGTGCTGACTATGCAACGATGTCCTTGGAGATTCGTCTCCTTTTTAGGGAACGAAAATCGAACACGCAAGCTTTGCCCGATGACAAAATACGCTCTATTCAAAACAGCAAAAAGCAACACCGATGCTGCAGCACTTGCATATTTTATGTTAGAAAGATCGATATGCACAGCCAAGCGCTTCGTGTGAACACAATCTATGATATCTCTTATGTAGCAAAGAGAGTCTTCACGGTGTGTGTTATCCGTTATGCAGAGCATTTCTGGAGCGGCTAAATTTCGGAACAATTGTCAACTCCTTAAGATAAAACACTATCCATTTCATGTTGAATATTACAACGAAATCATTTATTTAAAAACAATCATTTACATATGCAATAGCTATTGCAGCAAACTGTTGCTGTAACGTACTTTTTCAAATTTGCTGATAGCCGCTTTATCCAGATTGCCCTACCCCAACGCCGCGTAGAGTTGAGCGTTTAACTCCAGACTGGCCTCGTAGGTCAGCGGGTCAGTAATTGCGGGCAGTTGTGTGCATTGTCAGGTTCGCCAATAGCGGAATCTCGAAAAGCTCAAGTTAACGGTCGGCTTAGTCGTGCTAACCATAGCAAACTAAGCCCGAGCGAAATGCTGGTCTAAACCGACTCAGTTGTCAGCAGCACAAAGCCGTTCACCAGCCACGGCTGACGTCGTGACATCTTACCCGCGAAGGTTTCGCCTGTTTTGGTGGTTAGCGTGATTTGATAGATGTCGGACATTGAGGGCCTCTTTATCCGTTTTTTTGGATGCAGACATGAAAAAAGCCACCCGCAGGTGGCCTTTGAGATGGTAACTCGCCCTAATTTAGGCGAGAAATTTTTAGCCGTTAGGCAAATAGGTACGAACATCGCTCGTGTCGATGCGTGAAACAACAGTTCCATCTTTGTAGAACAAAACCTGACCGCCTTCTTCTTTTGCCTCATCGGCATCAATGGTGAAAAAAGCCTCACCGGAATTCTCAAGATAAACAATGTAGCTCATGGCTAACCCCTGATAATGAGCACGAGAATGTGCAATAATTTAATTGGGATTAATCTTATCGATTTCAATGCCCTATCTTCATTTTTATTTTATGCACTGTTCTTTGATGTATTCCTGCAGATAGCCAACCTGCTTCGTCACTGTGATGATTCTTTCTCTAAGGGTGAAATAATCTCGTTCAGCGGCGTCAGTAAGTCGGGAGCCGGAAGCATCGCCCATGCCGCCGGTGCTGGTCGTTCCGTTCGCGGGGCAGTTGGCGTTGACGTGCAACCCGGCCATCACCAATTGCGTAAGTATCAACTGGCAACGTTCTCGAGTCAGATGGGTATTCTGTGCAATCTCCCCAGCCGTAGCTGGCCTTTCGCTGAGTTCGTTGAAAACTGCCCTTGCCGTTTCATTCATATCCTTCTGATTTAGCATGTCTTTTAACCTTTTTTGAGTTGCGTGACATACAGATAACTCTGGTTGCCCAGGGCAGCAAGAACTCTTTGCGAAGGCATAAAAAAGCCCCACGAGGTTAACCGCAGGGCTTTAAACGAAGGCAATAACCCATCGTTGGACCAAAATTAACACAGTTTCGGGAAAAGTAAATAGCTTACGATAAAATATCGCACTACTTTGTTATCTGCTTAAGCTGCGCGTCAGCCCATGCTTCTTCAATATCGAATTTCGTGATCAGCTCGTCGTAGAATGGCTTAACTGACTTCTTCCAGGAGTCCAGGCTGATTGCATCCGTTATCTGGCAGATAGCTGCATGAGCCTGAGTTGATGGAATCCGTTCGTAACCCCTGCCGTTACAACGCTTACAGTTCGCCAGAACCGGTACGCCCTGCTTCTCAGTCATTTTCTTATCGACGGACTTACCGCGCCCCTGGCAATCGTTGCAGGCGCAACTAATGAGTTTCTTACCGTTGCAGGCTGAGCAGATAACACGAGCTACCTCTTTGACCTGCCGCTTAACTTCAAAATCGCTCGGGGATTGCCTAAGGTCTTTGGCGAATTGGGGAAGTCTCATGGTGTAGTGCGATTTCATCGTGAACACATCGGCCTCGATAAAACCCTTGCCAGAGCAGCATTCACACGGCTTTACGCTTGCAGCGCTGCGCGAGTAATCCTCGAATGCAAACATGGCCAACTGCCGCATCACCAGAGGCTTAATCCCGTTATCCAGCTTACGCAGCGCTGCTACCTTGTCGCATTTGGTCAGCGCGTATTGGGCCAGAAGTTCGATCGCCCTCTCCCGGTCATTATTGCTTATGCCCATTTTACCGAGAAAAGCACTGTACCCCATGGCTGCGTGTTCCTGCGTCATACCCATAGCGGCCATAATATCCGTACCTGTTAGCGAGTCCGAAGCAGTTGCGCACGGTGAGTCGCCAATCAGCGTAGATTTTGCGAAGTGATACTTAACAGTGTTTTCGAGATTCATACTGCAGCTCCTGCCATCTGGTATATGCGAATAAAATTACGAAGTATGCGGTAGTCCACCAGCACGGAACCCAGCCGGCGGAAAATGCGCAGGCGCTGCCAGCGTGTCCGGAGTGTTTCAATCAGCTCGGGTTTCATGCGGCCTCCTGCTGTTTAAGCTTTTTGAGTTTTGCGCGGTACTCATCTCGTTTCCGGACGTAGTCTTCGCGTTTCCATTTCGGTAGTTCGTGCGGACCCATAAGGGCGTCAAAACGCGCCTGACCTATTTTGCGAATCAGGGCGGGTCGATAGGCGATTAGGTTTCCTGACAGATGATTGTTGCAGGGGGCGCACTGGCGATGGCAGTTGTCCTCGTTGAAACGCAACTCGGGATTGGCGCCGGTTGTGCGGAAGTGGCCAGCATGATACTGGCCGTCATGGTGGCGACCGCAACTGATGCACTGAAGATGGCGATCCCGGTACCGAATATACTCGTTGAATGCCTGCTGAGCCTGGCGGATGAAATAGCTGATTGGCTTCACCGCTTGTCGGCGTTCCGCCTGGCGCTGGCGCCCTGCTTTCTCCACTTCCCGCTGTTGCTTTTGCTCCTTGCGCTGCACGGCCTCTCTCAGCTTTTGAGTTTGTTCTTTTCCAACCGCGCTGGCGCAGTCAAACGAGCAAACGATCTGACCGTCACGCACAGGATGGAACCACTGGCGACAATCTTTGTTCGTACACTTACGACGGGGTCTCTTAGCCACGCTCACCCCCACATCCGGCTCTGCCATCGGCGATCGGCGCGCGGTGGATTTTTGCTTTCCGGCAACCTGACGCTAACAGTCCAGGTGATGTAATCGGGGTTGAGGCTACGTTCAACGCGCACGCCGCGTCGCTGGTATTGAGCCAGCAGTTCATCTGCTTGCTCTGTGCTGCACTGGGTGTGATGGAACCATGTAAATTTCATCCCCATCACCCTGCGAAGCCAAGCAGCTGCGCGGCGATGTTCTCGACTTCGCTTTGACTGCGGAAAGAGCGCGACAGAATCCAGCGCCAAAGGACATCGAGTGCTGCTTTGTAGAGCTGCTGGAACTCGACTTCGTCCATGTTGGCGAAGGATATGCTGCGGGGATGCTTGCGGAGCGTGCCGTCAGGCAGTTGAATGGTGTCGAAATGCCCTGCTTCGACGATTACCCAGGACCGGTACGCATCAAACGACTTACAGAGGCTAATTCCGTTCGTGACACGCCGGCTTGCGATTTGCTCGAGATACTGTTCAGCGGCATCGATTAACGTCGTTTCATTCCCGGCGTATGACGCGAGAAATTTGGCGTAGCCGGTGATCAACCTGCGCTCGTTGGACGAGATCGCCCCGCCGGTTGGTTCCCAGTATTCAAAGCCAAGGTTAAGGAGTGCGAAGAAGCGCCTGTGAAATGCCGGGTTGCGAACCCGCGTGAACTCAGCAACCAATACGTCGCCGAGTCTGATTTTTGATTGCAGGATATCGCTGGTCTCGGGCGTCGCCGGGATCAGAATTCCTGAGTGATGCTTGATGAGTTGTAATTCGTGCGCCATGGTTCTCTCCGTGGCGCATCAGGTATAGGTTGTTCAGGCCTATGAGTGAATAATATCAGACGGCGGGATGAGTCGATAGCCAAGACGTGTAGCAAACTGCATAAACCCATTCAGGGTAAAGATTTCCTCGTCCTCAAGTATTGGACGCATTGAAACCAATCCATTTACGCGATAAACCAGATATCTTCCGTCTCCCGGGAAGCTGTAGATAACTGTATTATCTGCCCTTCTGACCACGTCGTACCATTGGTCATCTGCTGTTAAGGTATCGGAACTACTCACTATTTCCCCGAGAGCGACATATTGATGCCGTTAATAGTTATTAAGGGCAGTCAAGCTAACGCAAACAGCGAGACTCTTCGAAACTGCCCCTATAAAATTCACGCGATCAATAAAACCACTCGTCGGCGCTTTCCTACGTTTTCTGAAGAATATCTTCAACTACTTTTTTATCACCTCCAAAAACGGTAAGGCCATCACTGCTGGCGCGTTTGATGGTCAGCGTGCAATCTGAAAAAATCCTTACTGAGACGACGTAGTAGCTCCGCCTCTAAAGCGGGTATTGCTCCATCAGGAAGTTTCTTAATGCGATCAATGGTTAACTCAATTTTCATTTTTCCCTTCGCGCACTATTACTGTGCGTTTATACAGTTCAATATTGAAAGTTTTTGATAAGCGGCTTAACCGCATGAAATGTTAATCCAGCTATAAATGCTGAATGATCAGTCAAGCAAAATGAGATTCTTTGATGTAGCCAATCATTGCGTGCGCGAAGCTGATGAAGATCATTTGCACCATGAATCAAACTAAGTTAACCATTTAAGGTTAGGGGCGTACAAAATATTCTTTCTGAACCTGATACGGAAGTCACAATTTTCTTTATATGCTAATTGCAAAAGATTACACAAAATGTATATTGGTATTCAACCGTGTTGTTTAGTTTGAAGTAATCTAAAAAATCAAAATTTGATGTATCTAACTCACCAAAAATTACCGTGTAATATGTAATTAACTCACCATACATTAAGGAGCATGTGGATAATGGACACAAGATTCTCGGGTAAATATGTTTACCACTTTACATATTTTACGAATTTAGAACAAATTATAAAGCATGGCTTGCTCAGCACAAATAATAAAGAAAAACAAAATCTTGCTCATGAAAATATAGCAAACAATGATATTCAACATCGCCGCAGCGAAATGAGAGTTCCTTGCGGCCCTGGTGGTGTCGTGCATGATTATGTACCTTTTTATTTTACAAAAAGATCTCCAATGCTTCTTAACGTCATCAAAAACAAGAATATTGATCAGGAAGGAATAATTTATCTTGCTGTACCAATAGAGGTTGTTGAAAAAAGTTCCGTTGTTTTTACAAGTTTTTCCGCAAATACTCTAACACCGCCGGACTTTTATTCCGATCCCGCTGATTTAAAAGAGTTAAACTGGGATATAATTACTAGACAAATTTGGGTTCCAAAACCAGATTCTTTAAAACAGCAAAAAATGGCAGAGTTGCTTATCCACAATAGAGTTTTAATAAGTGACATTTCATATATCGTCGTTTGGGATGCTGAAATCAAACAGTGTGTAAGTAACCTATTGACTAATAATGGGCTTCACCATTTAGAGGTTCGTGATGACTGGCGATCATTTGATGACCATTATTTCCATGATTTGAACGTAGCTGGAAAAATAAATATCGTTTCTGGTCCGATAATTCTTTTAAAAGAAACTCAAAGCACTATCAAATTCATAAAAGAAAATAAACCTTCACACCCTTCTTACGAAAATCTAAACGATGCTTTAAACGCAATCAATCATGATTTTGACTGTATAAAAGAGCTATCCGATATAAATGGACTCGAAACTGACAATACTGTTCACCGGGAAGATGTCGGGACTCACACCAGAAGTGTTGTAAGCTTACTAAAAATGGAGCATGAATATGAAATCCTATCAGAAAGAGAACGACAGGTTATAACATTAGCTGCATATTTCCATGATATTGGCAAAGGTCCAAAAACTAGATGGCCAAATCAAATACAAAAAGTAGACGATACTCATCCTATTAAATCACTCCCTATGCTTAAAAGAATTTTATGTAATGAAATAGGTGGGTTATCGAATAAGGAAATTCGGCAAATCGTGACGTTAGTGGTTTACGATGATCTAGTTGGCGACATTATTTTCTGTGGAAGAAATGAAGACCAGATGAAAAATATTATAAAAATCAAATCTGACGTAGATATGTTAATACTAATTGCAAAATGCGATATCAATTCAATTTTTCCAGGACGGGTAGATTGTCACAAAGTTCAAATTGAAGAATTAAGAGCAAGGATGTATAATCATCTCGAGGAGACAATATGATTAGATTCGTTGATGGTGATTTTTTTGATTTTCAAGCTGACATAAGAATCAATACAGTTAACTGTGTTGGTGTTATGGGAGCTGGGGTTGCATTTGCCTTTAAAAATAAATACCCCGAAATGTTTAGTGAGTACGTAATACAGTGTAAAAAAGGAGAAATATCTCCAGGTAAGCCAGCAGTCTGGAGAAGTACTGACACAAATGGTAAGGAAATTGAAATCATCAACTTCCCTACAAAGGACCATTGGAGAAATAAATCTAAATACGAATATATTGAAAAAGGTCTACTTTGGCTTTCCAATTATTTAAAAAGCAACCAAGGAAAAGTCATCACTCTTCCGGCTCTCGGTTGTGGTCACGGTGGACTTGATTGGGAAGTAGTAAAGAAAATGATTGAGGATTCTCTTTCTGAGAATGTGAATGAAATTTTAGTCTTCAGCCCCCAATCTTCAAAAACTACTAAACGAGATAAAATTCTTCCATCCCAAAGCTATCCAACATTAAGAGACTTAAACGTATCCGAAATTAGAAAAGATGAAAAACATTTCCCAGAAAAACTTGCCACCATCTCAAATAAAACACTATTTTTTACTGGGCAGCTATTTACAGATTTTGATCTTTCGATAATTTCAAGCACATCGCCTACTGATTTAGAGAAACAAGTTATTCTCAATACTATTGAAATTTCTGCTAACAAAGGATATTCATTGCTTTTTGGCGGAAGCGCATTCGACAAAAAAATGGCGCTCACTGCATTAAAAAAAGGTATTAGAACGGGAGTTTTTTTACCAAGCGGAATCGCTAAATCTGCTGAAAAAATGAATTTGCATGGGAGTTTAAGCCAGTTGACAATATTTTCTTTCGGAGATCCATTTATTCAGTTTAATAAAATTGAGTATTTACCTTCAGTTTTAAGTCGCATATTATTGCCACAAAAAGTGTTATTTACCACAAGCAAATTACAATGGATTATGAAACATAAGAAAGTCTTTCTTCAAAATAAGGTTGACTCATATTTCTTAATTTCTGAAACAAGTGATCTTGACATTGAGGCAGCAAATACAATCATGTCGAAAGCGATAGATGAACATGGCTTATACAATGTAATTTAACCGGACATTCCAAGCCAATTAATTATACAAGGATGTAGTTGAAATTCTTAATATACGACAAGGGCCCCCATTCAATTTGCTCTTTCCAGTCTGTGCTTTTCTTAACCCTTGCACTTACCCTATTTTTCTTTGTAAAATGAAGGACACGACACGCTCTAACGAGCTAGTTAATTTTTAAGTGATACTTAAGTTATTGCATAAGTTTTATATATAATTAACTCATTAATACTTTACTATACGTATTTCCATAGCATAGAAAAATGTCGACTTAAAGCGGCATTTACCTATGATTTTAAGGTATTATCAACCTTATAAACTGAGCCTTTGTTCGAAGGCAATACCATGTGCTATCCGTGAAAGTTGGCCCATCTATACCCCTGTCAAGCGATACGCATATATTTATCTGTATTAGGCTGAATCAGCCTAACCTTCTCTACGACATCGTTAGTCTGGATTCACCAATATTATCTCATCAGCTCAATATGTGTTTCTCGGCATCAGCTACGCCCTCTCCGCCTGCCGCAGGCAGTCTTTGCGATGCTTGGCAATACGGGCAACTTCAACAGTACTCCCGCCGCTCCCAAACATATCCGCATACACAGCTGCAGCATGTCGCCACAGGCCCTTTGCCTCAAACTCCTTCGCTTTTTGCTCGGCAGCCTGCATCCTGAAAGGATCGCTTTTTTTCAACCATGCACGGAAGGACCACCTCAGGAATATCCGCATCAGGGGCGGCCGAATAAGTAAACTGAACGCTGTTACGAGTTCGGTTTAATATCCCTTCATCACTTAACTCTCTCAGTAACTTCCCAGCGGTGGCGCCATGTTTATCAAGCGCCTTGGAAACGTCACCAACTGCACAGTTAGGTTTGTAGCAGTCAAAAATTGCCACCTGTTCTTTTTGGGTTATGGATTTCGTCATTGGTCAATACTCGATTAATTAATTAAACCTGCCGCTTTGCGGCGTTTGTACTCTTCCATTAGCAACTGCGCCGGAGTTGGCCCTTTCGATGCCACTGGAGCTGCTAGCGACCGACGAACAGGTGGGATCGGCTTCCCAGCCAACACTCGCTTTTCCCACCCATACAGAATATCGCCGGCCTCACGCTCAAGCTCTATGTGGCTGAGCTGCCCATCAGTTCCGCGGCGGCGCATCTCAAGACAGATGTGGTAAAAAACCGGTTGAGGCCATGGATATTGCTCGCCGCTGGGGTATCGGAACACAAGCTTGCGCCATTTCCAGTATTCAGCCATCACGTCAGCGATGGTGATCCCCAGTACGCAGCGCCCTTCCCTACACCACTTGATGAACTGGCCAGGTGACGGCAGGAATGGGCGCTCCTGGCTGCGAGCTACACGCATGCCGGCGTCAACCTGTTCCATTGTCGTGATCCCGTTTTCTTTGAACGCCAGCACCCACTGCCTGCGAATTTCGTTTACGTCCTCCTGGCTGCGATTAACCAGGCTTGCCGGAAACGCGGCTGCCAGCTGTACGAACAGCCCGTTGATAATCTGCGCCACCTGCTGCGTTTGTTCACGCTCGGTATATTGCTCCGGCAGGTTATGCGCCACACGACATGCCTGTTCTTTGTCAAAATTGCGAATACCCTCGGCAAGGTTTTTCATTCCAGCACCCCGTCAATCCAGTCGGTGTTATGTAGGTCGACAGTGGCCCGGGTTGCGCTTGCCGTTCCGGTCGCGCGCAGCCGTTTAGTAGTGAGTTGATCCCACTGCTTACGCAGACTCGAAGGGCTCAGAATGTTGTCTTTCCAGAACTCGTCCCGGTTGGCCCACTGGAACAGGTCACAGATTTCGTAGTGAGTACGATTGTCCTGGACACGCATCAGCCTGATGGTGTTTGCCCATTCAGCCCATTTTGGCTCAGATAGCGATGCGTTTAAGGTGAGAAGCTTGTCGTAAATCCAGTGACTAGCCTTGAGGTCGTCTGCCGATCCCCATGATTTACCTGCCGGCGTGTATATCCCATCGGCAGCTTCAGGGTGGCGAGAGAGAAACTCTTGAGTTTTCTGGTTTCGGGATTCTTCAGAATTCCGAGACGAGGATCTTTTAATACTGTTCTTGTTATAGTCTTGGGTGTCTACCGTTTCCGGGAAGGTTTTTCCCGATTCCGGTAACACTTCTCCCGATTTCGGGAAGAGTTTTCCCGTTTTCGGTTTGTCCAAAATCCAGGCAGAAAGGTCAGTATTTATACCGACAGTTTTCATCACGCCCTGCTTTTTGCTAAAGATAATTTTGCGTTCTGCGAGTGATTTTAAAGCATCAGAAACGTGCGAATCACTCAGCCCTGTGAGCTCGGCGATCACCGTGTTCGTGACGCGGTCCTGCTTCTTGTTCCAGCCGTAGGTTAGCCAAATAACCGCCTCAAAACACTGCCATTCTCGACCAGATAATCTCAGGCGAGGTTTGAGCTGTTGGATCTCGTTAGCTACCTTGGTGTACCCATTCGACAGGTCGGCCATACGACCTCCCGGTTGTTCGGTTCTGTTGGGAAAATTGATAATTTCAGCGGTATTTGACATACTCGACTCCGCAATCACGCTTAGTTTTTGCACCTGAAAGTCGGTTCTGTTCGCGCAGACCGGCTTTCGCCATTTTAGAAGTCGTCACATGACCCCCAGTATTGATGTAACCATCGCCATCAATGGTCCAATTTGCTCTGGCATAAGTTGGAATAGTGATGCGATACCTTCGCTTACCTCTTTCAGCTTCTGATGCTCAGGAGCGTCCAGGATAATTGCCTGTTTTGCTTCAGCGACTTCTTTCTCGGCTTTTGCCAGTCGTGACAACTTGCAATCGGCGCCGATTAGATAAGTGCGATATTCGGTCGGCAGCACGGCCATGATTGCTGGCGTCATTTGACTAACATTTTCACGATACTGTTCGGAGTCGAAACGGTTGTCTAAGAATCGGAACAACTTCTGCCGGGCGCGACTTATGTCTTCTGGAAATTCGATACTATTTCCCCCCTGTCGTCTCCACTCCTCAACGATGTAGGCTGATACGACATCTTGGCCCGCTGTAGCTGCCCAAGCGCGCACCGCATCACGAATCAAATCTTGTTTTTGGCAATGAGTAGGTTGAGAACGGTTTATCATCGGAGCCAAGACGAATCCGTTATTGTGTTGATACATCAGTAATGTCATATGCACTCCCATAAGAATTTAAGCCGCACTATTACGCTGTTTGGTGAATACCAAGCTCTCTTTGAGCACTGGCGCGTGCCGCTTAAAACATTGCGTAGCTGCTTCGATAGCAAATGCTTTTTCTGGTGAAGCACGGCGATTACCGTATGCGATCTGATCCAAATACTGGCGGAATTTCTAGCTGAAAAAGAATACGCGTATCACATCGATGCCGAATTTAAAAATGAAGTTCAACGACTGGCCATGGATGTGGATAACAGCTACGTACAGAACTTACTTCTTGCCGCTGAAAACGTAGATGGGTTCAAAACCGCGAACGAATGCACCATCTGGAAAGCGGTAAACGCCGTTAAAAGCATATTTCCACAGGAAAAGCGTTCCGAACTAGCAACATTGATCCATTTCCTCACCATCTGGTTTGCAACCGACCACGTTGACCGCGGCATTCTTGTACGCGAATGGGCCTCTGGCAATCGCATTAGCAATGTTCAGCGCACCGATTCCGGTACGAATGCCGATAGCGGGTATGTCACCGATCGTGGTGAAGGCGCACACCATACACTCGACACCCTCGATCTTGAGATTGCCTGCGCCCTGCTGCCAATGGACTTCAACCACTTTGAGATCCCAGGCAGCATCCTGCGCCGCGCAAAAGATATCGTTACGAAGAAAGAGGAACCGTGGAAATCATGGAGCAATATCCTTCGTAATCAGCCGGGCGTGCTGGGAGTTAACCGCACAGCAGTCTTCAACCTGGTTCGCATCGCGCCGGAAAATATCCACCTGACACCAGCTGCGCACCTCGAGTTTGTTTGCCAGACGATGACGACTGAATTTAATTCCGCAGTTGAGTTACTGACGCTGCCTGCGCCAGTGGCAGAACCTGAAGCGGCAGCACAACAGCCACAGGTTGAGAATCTCGGCAGCGGCATGTTCTCCATCGAAGGTTTGACGGGTGGAAATAACGACCCGGTCATCAATACCTCCTCAAATGAAGTCGTAAAAATGGAAAACGTAACGGAGACCACCAGCGATGTGCAGATGGAATCGACTCAGCCAGAGAAAGTCGAAAATACTGATCCGGTACAACCAGGCGAAGGCGTTGATGCAGATGATACTCAAGCAGTTACCGTAGCGCCGGCAGAGATACTAGCCGCTGCCGCACCAAGTCTCGCTAACCAAGAACCGATAGGTGGAAACCAAATAACGGATTCAGCCAGCCAGAATAGCGATTCTGCACACCAGAAAGTGCCAGAACCGAAACAAAATGAGCCGGAAGTGCAGCGGGACGAACCAGCTGCAGAATACCCTGCCTACTTCGAACCGGGTCGTTATGAAGGTTTACCAAACAACGTTTATCACGCAGCGAACGGGATCAGCAGCACGCAGGTTAAAGATGCCCGTGTGAGCCTGATGTATTTCAACGCGCGCCACGTCGCCAAGACTATCCAGCGAGCGCCGTCCAAAGTACTGGATATGGGTAACCTGGTTCATGCACTGGCGCTGCAGCCTGAAAACCTCGAAGAAGAATTCAGCGTGGAGCCGGAGATCCCAGTAGGTGCGTTCACTACCGCCGGCACTCTGCGTGAGTTTATCGATGCGCATAATGCCAGTCTTCCAATCTTGCTGAGTGCAGACGATATCAAAGCGCTGCTGGAAGAGTACAACTCCACGCTACCCGCACAACTGCCGCTGGGCGCGAGCCTGGAGGAAACCGCGCAGAGCTACATGGCGCTGCCGGCTGACTTCCAGCGTATCGAGGCAGATCAGAAGCAGACGGCAACGGCAATGAAGGCATGCATCAAAGAGCACAACGCCACCCTGCCCGTGCCGGTTAAAACCAGTGGCAGCCGTGACGCTCTGCTAGAGCAGTTGGCAATCATCGCCCCTGACCTAGTGGCACAGGAAGCGCAGAAACCTGCGCCACTGAAAGTGTCCGGCACCAAAGCGGATCTGATTCAGGCGGTGAAATCTGTTAAGCCGGATGCCGTGTTTGCCGACGAACTCCTGGATGCATGGCGCGACAACCCGGGCGACAAGATTCTAGTGACGCGCCAGCAGCTGGCGACCGCGCTGGCCATTCAGTCGGCCCTTCTGGCCCACCCGACCGCTGGCATGCTACTCCAGCACCCGAGCCGTGCAGTTGAAGTCAGCTACTTTGGCTTTGACGATGAAACCGGCCTGGAAGTGCGTGTCCGCCCTGACCTCGAGATCGATATAGACGGCGTGCGTATTGGCGCTGACCTGAAAACCATCAGCATGTGGAACGTTAAGCAGGAAGGACTTCGCACCAAACTTCACCGCGAAATCATCGACCGTGATTACCACTTGAGCGCCGCAATGTACTGCGAGACCGCAGGTCTGGATCAGTTCTTCTGGATTTTCGTCAACAAAGACGAGAACTACCACTGGATCGCCATCATCGAAGCTTCCGCAGAACTTCTGGAACTGGGCATGCTTGAGTACCGCAAATCTATGCGCGCTATCGCTACCGGCTTCGACACAGGTGAATGGCCAGCACCGATCACCGCCGATTACACCGACGAACTGAACGACTTCGACCTGCGCCGCCTTGAAGCGCTGCGTCTGGCTTAATGGAGGAACTGACTATGCAAAACACCAATATCATTACGACTGAGCAGGCACCCAACACCATTTCTGCCAGCAATGCAGTGTTTAACGTGCAAGCTTTGGGTCAACTAACCTCGTTCGCTGAGCTGATGGCACAGTCCGCCGTCACCGTTCCTAAACACCTGGCCGGAAAACCTGCCGACTGCATGGCAATCGTGATGCAGGCAATGCAATGGGGCATGAACCCCTACGCAGTTGCACAGAAAACACATCTGGTGAACGGCGTGCTAGGTTACGAAGCTCAGTTAGTTAATGCAGTTATATCCAGCTCCAGCGCCATCGTTGGCCGCTTCCATTATAAATACGGCGGTGATTGGGAGCAGATTGCGGGACAAAAAGAAGGTCGCAATGAATTAGGCCTGTTTATCAAAGTTGGTGCGGTTCTCCGCGGTGAAGAGGACATTACTTGGGGTGAGCCTATTTACCTCGCGGATATCACCACACGTAATTCACCGCTTTGGAAGACAGCACCAAAGCAACAGATCGCATATCTGGCCGTTAAGTATTGGGCGCGACTCTACTGCCCTGAGGTGATCCTCGGCGTCTATAGTCCGGATGAAGTTGAGCAGCGTGCTGAGAGGGAAATTAACCCAGCACCGTCAAGAGTTAGCCTCAGCGACCTTTCAGGTGACAACGTAACAACCACTCACATCGCGCAGGAATCGGCCGCCAACATCGATACCCTGGCTGATGATTTTCGCGACCGCATCGATGCTGCACAGGACGTTGATAGCGCCAAAGCGTTACGGGTTGATATCGAAAGCGTAAAAGCAACGCTGGGTTCCGCCCTGTTCACCGAGCTAAAGAACAAAGCAGTGAAGCGTTACTACCTTGTGGATGCACGAAACAAAGTCGAAGCGGCTATCAATTCCTTGCCGCCATCAGATGCTCCCGAAGCGATTGAGCGGTTCGGGGAAGCTGAGCGCGTGCTGGCTTCGGCGAAACGTCATCTGGGCGAAGAACTGCATGAGCAGTTCAGCATCACCCTGGCGGATATGAAACCGGAATACGTGGCTTAGGGAGATCGGGAGGGGAAACCCTCCCTAAAGGAGACAATATGCGACTGATCAATCGAGGTAGTAGGCAATCCCCTTTGGCTCGCCAGGCATGTGACATCGCGCTCGCAGCCCACCAACAACGTTACGGCGATTACGGGCGAAGCAAGATGAAAGAGACCTACACCGTGAGAGTTGAAGGTGTGAAAGTTTGGGTTGAAGTGGTGAATCGTAAGGCGAGCTATGTAGCTACAGCAATGACTGGCATGCGCCGGCTACGTTCCCAGCCCGGCCAAGCAAACTGAAACTGAAATATCAACGACTAAAGACCGGCATATCTATACTCATGCCGGTTACCTGAGGTGAACCATGTCGCAGGTAATTTTTAACGAAGAATGGGTTGTTGGCGCAAGGCTCACAGAAAAAACAGGCCTGACCCAACGACAGATTGAGAAGTATCGTCAGGGTTGCTGGGTGGAAGGTGTCCATTTTAAACGGATATCGCCTTCTGGGGAAAAAACCTTGCGCGGCACAACCTGGTATAACTATCCGAGAATTAATCAGTTAATAAGGGATGCGTAAGATGGAAGCTTTGCCTACAGGTGTTGAAATCAGAAACAATAAGATTTGTATCTGGTTTATGTACCGGGGAAAGCGTTGCCGCGAAATTCTCAAAGGTTGGATTAACACCCCGGCGAACATCAAAAAAGCCGGGAATCTTCGGGCTGTGATCGTTAGCGAGATCAACCTTGGAGAGTTTGATTACCACCAGCGCTTTCCTTCATCTTCCAGAGCAAAAAAAACCGTAACCACTGTTTCAGTTCAAACCTTTTCAGAGCTGTGTGAACTGTGGACGAACATTAAAGAAACAGAAATTAGCGCGAACACGATGCGTAAGACGCGCTCACAACTCGGTACGTTAATGCACATCATCAACGGAGATACGCCTGTTTCAACTATACGCCACAGTGACATTCTGAAATACAGGAAGGAACTGTTGAACGGTGAGACACTTTACCTGGCAAATCCCAGAAGCAACAAACAGGGACGCACTGTGCGTACCGTGAACAACTATATATCGCTACTGTGCTCCCTGCTTCGGTTTGCATACAAATCTGGCTTTATCAGTGGCAAGCCCTTTGAAGGGATCAAGAAACTACACAAAGGGAAAGTAAAACCGGATCCTTTAACGAAGCAGGAGTTTAGTTTGCTTGCGGAATCCGAGCGTGGCCAGAGCCTCAATATGTGGACGTTCGCAGTTTATACCGGTGTCCGTCATGGGGAGCTTGCAGCTCTTGCCTGGGAAGATATCGACTGGGAAAAAGGTACGGCTCATATACAGCGCAATCTTAATGCGTTGGGCATGTTCGGCCCACCAAAAACCGAAGCAGGTAACCGGGTTATCACCCTACTAGAGCCGGCACTTGAAGCCTTGAAAGCACAGCGCAAGCTGACAGCGCTACAGCCTAAAACCGAAATTGTCTTTAATCATCGCGAGTATGGCGCAGTGGAACATCAAAGCCTGCGATTCGTTTTCATACCCCGGATGCGCAAAGGAGAACAGAAAGCCTACTACTCTTTATCGAGCATCGGTGCGAGATTCAACGCAGCTGTAAAACGTGCTGGTATTCGCCGCCGGAATCCGTACCATACGCGGCATACTTTTGCCTGCTGGCTTTTATCTGCCGGCGCTAACCCGTCTTTCATAGCCAGCCAGATGGGGCATGAAAACGCGCAAATGGTTTATGAAGTCTACGGTGCGTGGATTGAAGAAATGAATGGCGAACAGGTGCTGATGCTTAACGATAAGCTAGCACGCTGAAAAATTTTTGCCCCTATTATGCCCCTACTGGCTCCGAAGGTAGTAATAAATGCAAGAAAATCAATCAAATACAAAGAAAGAGCAATACAACCTGAATAAGTTACAGAAGCGTCTGCGCCGCAACGTGGGCCAGGCGATTGCTGACTTCAATATGATTGAAGAAGGTGACCGCATCATGGTTTGCCTTTCAGGGGGTAAAGACAGTTACACGATGCTGGAGATTTTGCGCAATCTGCAGCAAAGCGCACCGGTGAAATTTTCTCTGGTGGCCGTTAATCTGGACCAGAAACAGCCAGGCTTCCCTGAGCACATTCTGCCGGAATACCTTGAGCAACAGGGCGTGGAATATAAAATCGTCGAAGAGAATACCTACGGGATCGTTAAAGATAAAATTCCGGAAGGCAAAACGACCTGTTCTCTCTGCTCCCGCCTGCGCCGCGGCATTCTTTATCGTACTGCGACAGAACTGGGCGCGACCAAAATCGCACTGGGCCATCACCGCGACGATATTCTGCAGACATTGTTCCTGAACATGTTCTACGGCGGCAAGATGAAAGGAATGCCACCGAAGCTGATGAGCGATGATGGAAAGCACATTGTTATCCGCCCGTTGGCGTATTGCCGTGAGAAAGATATTGAGCGTTTTGCCGAAGCGCGTGAGTATCCGATCATTCCTTGTAACCTGTGCGGTTCGCAGCCAAACCTACAGCGCCAGGTGATCGGCGATATGCTTCGCGACTGGGATAAGCGTTATCCTGGACGTATCGAGACCATGTTCAGCGCGATGCAAAACGTCGTCCCTTCACACCTGAGTGATGTTGAGCTGTTCGATTTCAAAGGCATTCAGCACGGCTCGGAAGTTGTAGCGGGTGGCGATTTGGCATTTGACCGTGAAGATATCCCGATGCAGCCTGCTGGCTGGCAGCCGGAAGAAGATGATTCACAGCTTGATGAGATGAGACTGAATATCGTAGAAGTGAAGTAACATATGGCGTCTCAGATAGCGCATCTGAGACGCTTTTTTAAGGCTTATTTCAGCAAGCGAACCCGGCAGGTTTTGCCTTTGATTTTACCGTTCTGCAACTGCTTCCAGACTTTATTCGCCACAGACTGACGCACCGCGACATAGACATGCGCGGGATGCACAGCGATTTTGCCGATATCCGCGCCATCAAAGCCCATATCCCCGGTCAACGCGCCTAATACATCACCTGGACGCATTTTGGCTTTTTTGCCGCCATCGATACACAGCGTCGCCATCTCTGCCTTGAGGGGGACAATACCCACGTTATTCGGCGCGCTCATCCAGTTCAGTTTCAGCTGTAGCATTTCTGACAGAATGTTGGCACGCTGGGCTTCTTCTGGTGCGCAGAGGCTGATCGCCAGACCGCTGTTGCCCGCACGCGCGGTACGCCCAATGCGGTGAACATGCACTTCCGGATCCCACGCCAGCTCGAAGTTAACCACCAGCTCCAGTGATTTGATGTCCAGACCGCGCGCGGCAACATCCGTCGCGACCAATACTCGCGCGCTGCCGTTGGCGAAACGAATCAACGTCTGATCGCGATCGCGCTGTTCCAGGTCTCCGTGCAATGCCAGTGCACTCTGCCCTGCCTCTTCAAGCGCTTCACAGACGGCCTGACAATCTTTTTTGGTGTTGCAGAAAACGACGCAAGATGCGGGCTGATGCTGACTCAGCAGCTTTTGCAGCAGCGGAATTTTGCCTTTTTGCGAAGTCTCATAGAATTGTTGTTCAATGGATGGCAAGGCATCAACCGAATCAATTTCGATAGTGACCGGATTTTGCTGAACGCGTCCGCTGATGGCGGCAATCGCCTCTGGCCACGTGGCAGAAAAAAGCAGCGTCTGGCGCGTGGCCGGGGCAAAACGGATCACTTCGTCAATCGCGTCGCTAAAGCCCATATCCAGCATGCGATCGGCTTCGTCCATCACCAGCGTTTGCAGCGCATCTAACGAAACCGTGCCTTTTTGCAGATGATCGAGTAAACGCCCTGGTGTGGCGACAATAATGTGCGGCGGATGCTGGAGCGAATCGCGCTGAGCGCCAAACGGTTGGCCGCCGCACAGCGTCAGAATTTTAGTGTTCGGCAGAAAGCGCGCCAGACGGCGTAATTCACCGGCCACCTGATCGGCTAGCTCACGCGTCGGGCATAGCACAAGCGATTGAGTCTGGAATAAACCCGCATCAATTTGCTGTAAAAGCCCAAGACCAAATGCGGCCGTTTTCCCACTGCCGGTTTTGGCCTGCACGCGAACGTCACGTCCTTCCAGGATCGCCGGAAGAGCGGCTGCTTGTACAGGGGTCATCGCGAGGTAACCCAACTCGTTAAGATTATCGAGTTGGGCGGCAGGCAGAACGTTCAGAGTAGAAAAAGCGGTCACAATGTAGTCTCGAGGTAAAAAGTCACAGTCATTTGGCGCGTATCCTCGCAGATCTCCGTGACCGATGCGACAATTTAATCGGTTCTTCATCTGGCGGTGGGTCCGGCATGGGTTGCGGACGAGGAATAGGATCGGGGATTGGCACCGGTTCAGTGGGGATGGAATCGGATGGCGGCGTTTGCCCGTGGAGCAAGGCTAATAATGCACTCATGTTACCCTCCAGTTTATCGGCTTGACTCTTTTAGGGTAGACGCTGAGATCCTTCAGGCAAAAAAAAGCCGACTAATTTAGTCGGCATTGTACGAATCAATTGTGCTATGCAGTAATTCAAAAAAGGAAGTAAGACAATATGGAGCGCAACGCCCATCGCTTGACGTTGCATTCACCTGCGGGAGTAATAGTGCACCGAAAGGGGTAAACGTTTTTTGACTTTGCTCAAATAAAATAGCGTTTTGAAGCATGCCCGGCGTGAAAAAAACGTAAACTTACAGCCATTTACTACGATGCAACCACCACGCAACACCCCCGATCAAAACAACTAACATGATGCAAAAAGCCGAAAAGCCGAACTGATAACCGCCGCCTGGAATGCCGCCTAAGTTGACGCCAAAGAGTCCGGTCAAAAATGTGCTGGGTAAAAAGACCATTGCCATTAACGACATGGTGTAGGTGCGGCGCGACAAAGATTCCTGCATCACCTGCGCAATTTCATCGCTCATCACCGCCGTACGGGCAATACAGGAGTCAATTTCATCCAGACCTCGGCCCAGGCGATCGGCGATATCCTGCATTCTGCGCCGCTGATCGTCGGTCATCCAGTTCAGACGTTCGCTGGCCAGGCGAGCATAAACATCGCGCTGCGGCGTCATATAGCGACGCATCACAATCAGCTGTTTTCTCAGCAACGCCAGAGATCCACGCGGAGGAATATGTTGATCGAGCAAATTATCTTCGAGATCGATAATTTTATCGTGCAGCTCTTCGATAAATTCACTCGCATGATCGGTCAGCGCATCGCACACATCGACCAACCAGCCACCGCAGTCGGCAGGCCCGGTACCTTCTTTCAGATCATTGACCACGTCATCCAGCGCAAGCACTTTACGCTGACGCGTAGACACAATCAGGCGTTCGTCCATATAGAGGCGCATGGCCACCAGCTGATCGGGGCGTTCGTCGGTACTGCCATTAATACAGCGCAGGGTAATAAGGGTGCCATCGCCAAGACGGCTCACCCGAGGACGCATGCTATCGCCCGCCAGGGCATCACGTACGTTATTAGGAAGCAACGGGGTTGAAGCCAGCCATTGCGCACTGTCAGGATGGGTATAGTTCAGATGTAACCAGCAAGGATGTTCACTGTCGATAACATCATTATCTTCCAGGTGTTGCGCCCCACCCTTACCGTCAAGCAGCCACGCGAACACCGCGTCGGGAACGTTAACTTCGGATCCTTTAATGCCTTCCACAGCGCCTCCACCATTTCACAATCATGGTTGTCAGTCTAGCGGTCACAAAATGTTATTCAACATTTAAGCGTGCCAGCGCGCTGAATCTACTGATAAATTGTTTCTCAAAACGTAAAAAAGCCCGGCGAACCAGGCTTTTCTTAATTAATACACTTGTTCGGCTCGTCGAGGGAAGATTGCTGAGGGAGAACGTTGCCGTTCCTGGCCCGTAAATTCATCTTTTTCTTCCAGTCTGAAGTTCCGGGTACGCGTCTGTAGCTCGATGACCTGGTTTTTCAGCACATCTGATGAACCCGATAGCTCATCGACCATCGCCACGTTGCTCTGAGTTACGCGCTCAAGCTCGGAAAGCGCCTGCGTAATTTGCGTGATCCCTTTTTCTTGCTCGGCGGTCGTCGCCGAAATCTCATCCATCAGTTTGCTAACATGCCCGGAACCGTTAACAATTTCGTGCATGTTCTTTTCCGCTTCCGACACGACCGTCACACCCTGAGTAACATTATTGCTGGTGACATCGATCAGCGATTTAATGCTTTTTGCCGCTTCAGCGCTACGGTGCGCAAGATTACGCACCTCTCCGGCCACCACTGAAAAACCTTTGCCATGATCGCCCGCTCTGGCGGCCTCTACCGCCGCGTTCAGCGCCAGAATATTTGTCTGGAAAGCGATGCCGTCAATCAGCGTGATGATTTCCGTCATTTGCTGGGCACATTCGGTGATGGATTGCATATTGTGGGCAACTTGCCCCATTAACTCCCCGCCCTTACGCGCCTGGACTGTCGCGAGATTGGCGCGCTCGCTGGCCAGCCGGGTATTGTCTGCATTGTTGCGGGTGCTCGCGGCCATTTGCTCCATGCTGGCGGCGGTCTGGATCAGTGATGCGGACTGCTGCTCCGTTTTAACTGAGAGTTGGGCGCTACGGGCTGACAACTGCTCAGATAAGGTCATCGCGGTATGCGACGATGCCCTGATCTCGCGAACAAGTGTGGCGATATTGCTGGATAAACTATTGATACCCGGAATTAATCGTCCGGCACAGTTATTACCAAATTCAGGAATGGAAACAGAGAGGTTACCTGACGTGACTTCTTCAATACTTTTTTTCACCGTATTGATGGGAGTCACAAGATATTTTGTCATATACGACCAAAGCAACAAAACCGCAAGAACATTAACAATATTAACTGCAATAAAAAGTGTTGTGCTTTTTGATAAAACCAAAACCAACCCGTCAATCATTAAAAGCACAACCATCAAAAAGTAAATAATAAAAGTCCTTACGCTAATATTTCTCAGCATAATTGATCCCACGCAGCGTTTTGGAGAGGTATTATGTTTATAGCATTCACCCTTTCTTTTTCCACCTATTTTTAGTGGGTTTTGTTATTTGCATGCTGAAGTCATTGATTTGCGTTAAGTCGAGATAATGACCTTTAAAATATTCCAACCCAAACCAAATATGCTGCCGAAGCATTATTTAAGATGATAACGAAAGATTCTTCAGCCAGACTCTCTCATAATCAAAAGCGCTTTATTAAGAGCAGATGAAACTAATCATTAACATCATGTAGCATCGCTAAAATGAAAATAGAAGGATATATTCTGCAGGTTTTTTATGGTGCAAAATATTAACCTGTTTGTTGTTGATTTTAGATAAGCAACTAATCTTGGAATTAGTTAAAGTAAGCATGGCGGTGTTGACTCGTGCACCGAATGAACTCATACTTTTTTTTTGCGTGGGATGACATAATGCTGGATGTGTCCTGGGACCCTGTCCTTATCGCCATCTCTTTTCTGGTGGCCTTTATCGCGTCATTTGTGGCATTAGACAGTGCAGGGAAAATCTCGGGTGCAAGCCGGAAAGCGGCGTTCTGGTGGCAGATGGCTGGCGGTATCACCCTGGGAATTGGCGTTTGGTCCATGCATTTCATCGGAATGCTGTCGATGAAAATGCCGATGGCCATGAGCTATGATTTTTGGCTCACCGCTGCCTCGCTTGGCGTCGCTATACTGGCCGCCACCTGCGCTATCCATATTGCGGTACCCGGTAATGCCCTTTCTCTTTTACGATGGTTTTTTTCCACTCTGATACTGAGTGCAGGCGTCGTTGCTATGCACTATATCGGGATGGCCGCGTTAATGTTCCACGATCAAATTATCTGGAATATGACCATCGTCCTGATTTCGGTGTTGATTGCAATCGTGGCTTCAGGTGCCGCACTCTGGCTCGCTTTCCACTTACGCCACAGACATAAAGGTGTGTTTATCAACCGTATCGCGGCCGCTATCGTGATGGGGGTGGCCATCTGCGCGATGCATTACACCGGAATGAGCGCGGCCGACTTTCAGCATGGCGTACACACAATGTCTGGCGGTGTAGGCGAACTGGATCTTTCAATCTGGGTGTCGTCCACGACGTTGGTTTTACTGGGGATTATGCTCATCATTTCACTGGTGGACTCTCATTTCCGCACTCAGCGCCTGACCGATAATTTGCGTCAGTTGAATACTCAGCTGGCGCTGCAGGCACGGTTCGATGTTCTGACGGGCCTTGCCAATCGCCATCAAATGGATATCAGCCTCCAGGACTGTCTTCACACCTCGTTGCTGAATAAAAAACAGTTTGCCGTTATGTTTCTTGATATCGACCATTTCAAGCTAATCAATGACGCCTGGGGGCATCAGGTGGGCGATGAGCTGTTAATCAACGTTGCTCAGCGCATTACTGCCCGGCTGGGAACGGGTATGACCCTCGCCAGGCTGGGCGGTGATGAGTTCATCCTGCTTGTACCCGACTGTGATGACGAAAAGATAACGACGCTTTCAATGACCCTTCTGGATGAGATTCGACGCCCCTTTGCGATCGGTGGCCATGCAATCAATGTCACCTTAAGTGTCGGCGTAAGCCTCTACCCGCAGCACGGCGAAACGCTTCATGAACTCAAATTTACGGCCGATGCAGCGATGTACCACATCAAACAAGGGGGGCGTAACGGTTGGGCAGTTTACCGTCCGGAGATGTCGAAAAGTATCACGGCGGAACCCGCATTCCTGCAGGATCTTACCCAGGCGCTTGAGCGCGAACAGTTTGAGCTTTGGTATCAACCCACCTATCTTGCCGACGCTAACGAGATTCACGGTTTTGAAGCCCTGATTCGCTGGCATCACCCTGAACAAGGTGTGCTTCTGCCTGCGGTTTTTTTATCCTCGCTCGAAAAAACAGGTTTAATCATTCCCGTTGGCGTTTGGGCGATCGAACAGGCCTGCAGGCAACTGCGATTCTGGTCCGAGCAAGGCTTCGGTCAGTGGACGCTTTCATTTAATTTGTCCCCTGTTCAATTTGAGCAACAGGATATATTTGAGATAATCACGGGGACCATTCAAAAATATAATCTTGAACCTTCACGGCTGATTCTTGAAGTCACCGAAAGTACCGCGCTTAAAAATCTTGAACGTAGCGTCGAATTGTTAAATGCCTTTAGTCATGCTGGCGTTACAGTCTCTATCGACGATTTCGGCACGGGGTATTCTAACCTGCTCATGTTAAACGTGCTTCCTGCTAAAGAGTTGAAAATTGATAAAACGTTTATCGATAGCATGCTGGATAACAATAAAAGCCAGAAAATTGTCGAAACAATAATCAACGTGGCCCGCACCATGGATATGGTCGTGGTTGCGGAAGGTATTGAAACTGCTGAACAGCAGCAGATACTGGCGAATCTGGGGTGTGATTATCTGCAAGGATATTATTTTTCTCGTCCTCTTCCTGCTGAACAAGTTCCCTGGCTGGTATTACAAAACAAGTCCGATAAACAAATTATACCCATTGGTAAAAATCACATGGAACTCCCCCACAATTCACAAAAAAACCATGCCTGATGTGATGAAGTAGAGTATGTTTTAAATAAGCCCACGCGTGAACATTCCGTCGTGGACATCAGGCAGCGGTACTGATGAATGGGAACAATCTATGTCGCTACCCAGCTACGAAGCGCTCAATTTTATCAAAACACCCGTTTGGATAGTCTCATCCGTTTCTGAGCAGGTTATATTCGCCAACGTCACGGCGACTGCCTTGATGATGAATAAAACGCTCAACGATATGCGTAACGGGGTTTTTTCAGCAAATGCGCAGCATCAGCTTTCTATGTATGTCCCGGACCTTAAATCTGACCTGGATATCATCGAAGTCTGGACCGTCTGGCGCGACCAGCAAGAAACGACGCTAAGCTCTCGCCTGTCACTTGCCCATGACGAAAACATGGGTGATGTGATTATATTTGAGGGCATTGCGTCTCAAATATCGTCGGGACTTAAAGCCAGTCGATCGGCGAATTATCAGCGCAAAAAACAGGGTTTTTACGCCCGTTTTTTTCTGACAAACAGCGCCCCAATGTTGCTGATTGATACCGCGCGTGATGGTCAAATTGTGGACGCCAATTTGGCAGCCCTGAATTTCTACGGCTACACCCATGATGTGATATGCAGCAAACACACCTGGGAAATAAACACGCTAGGCCGCGACATTTTACCGATCATGAATGAGGTTGCGCGCCTTCCCGGCGGGCATAAACCGCTTAATTTTGTTCACCGCCTCGCAGATGGTTCAACCCGCCATGTTCAAACTTACGCCGGCCCGATTGAAATCTATGGCGATAAATTGATGCTGTGTATCGTTCATGATATCACCGAACAGAAGCGGTTAGAGCAGGAGCTGGAACACGCCGCGATGCGAGATTCGATGACAGGTCTGCTTAATCGTCGACAATTTTACCGCATCACCGAGCAAACCAACCCGTCGTTTTTACCTGTTCAGAACCAGTTCAGCTTATTGTTGGTTGATACCGACCATTTTAAAAACATCAATGATGTTTTCGGGCATCTGAAAGGCGATGAAGTCTTGATTTCGCTTTCGCGTACGCTCGAAGCATGCAGCCGGAAGGACGATTATGTGTTCCGCTGGGGCGGAGAAGAGTTTGTCATTCTGTTACCGCGCACGCCACTGGATGTCGCAATGCAGGTTGCCGAAACCATTCGCGCGGCGGTTGCACGCATCGCGATTCCCGGTCTGCCCCGCTTTACCGTGAGTATTGGCGTGGCACGCCACAATTCTGATGAAAGCATTGATGAGCTTTTTAAACGGGTTGATGATGCGCTGTATCGCGCTAAAAATGATGGACGCAATAAAGTTTTGGCAGCCTAAGAACTGGAGTATTGATTAAAGCCTCGTTACAATGCCCCGCTAGATTAACGGATTTCAGGTGGGTAGCTTTTGCTATGGAAAAAACAGAAGTCATACTCATCCTAATTATTTTACTGATTATTATATTTGGCTTGTGGTTTATTTTTAGCGGCCAGATGTGGCATTTAGCAGCGTTTCTGGAAAACTGGCTTTACCCTGCGATCTATGCGCCATGATGCACGTATAACCCATTGTTTCAACTACTGTAATTGTGCGCTTTAACCACAAGAAAACAACGCATAATATAGCAATGGTTACCCTCCGTGATGGGTTAACACAGTATTAATCATTGGCTTATGTTGCCCGTTCTCTGACGGGCTTTTTTATTTTTTCCGGCTGATAAATTAGTGTTTGTCGATATACATCGTCCGGCTATAAGCCACATCTTCCGCATTATTTATCGGATAACCTTTCACCCACGGCTTAATCAAACGCCCATTGGTATATTGATAAATGGGTGCAATAGGCGCTTTTTCAGCAAGGATTTTCTCTGCTGAATTGTAATCCGCATTCCGTGCTTTTACCGTCGTTTCCAGCGTCGCCTGATTGATGATTTTATCGTAAGCCGGATCGTTAAAGCGTGAGATGTTACCTGTGTGCGTTGAAGTGAGCAGCGACAGGAACGTTGAAGGCTCATTGTAATCGCCGACCCAGGAGGCGCGAATCACGTCGAAATTACCGGTATTGCGGCTGTCGATATACGTTTTCCACTCCTGGTTTTGCAACTTCACGTCTACGCCCAGATTTTTCTTCCACATCGAGGCCACCGCAATCGCGATTTTTTGATGGTTTTCAGACGTGTTGTACAGCAGAGTAAGTTTAAGCGGGCGCTGAGGACCATAGCCTGCGGCCTGAAGCAGCATTTTTGCCTGCGCGTTTAGCTCTGCTTGCGACATCTGCTCAAACGGTGACGGTTCAGCCGTAAAACCTGCCGTCACATCAGGGGTAAAATGCCAGGCCGGTTTCTCACCGGTTCCCAGGACTTTCTCTGCCATGATCCGCCGGTCAATCGTCATACTCAACGCCAGACGCACGCGCGAGTCCGCAGTCGGTCCTTTTTGGGTATTAAACGCATAATAATATGTGCCAAGCTGTGGCGGTGTATAAACCTGCCCCGGAATGTCTTTCAGCAGCTTCTGGTAAAGATTTTTGGGGAACGATTCGGTGATATCAATATCCCCTGCCAGATAACGTTTCGTGGCTGATGATTCCTGATTGAGCGGCACAAACGTCACTTTTTGCAGCACCGTCTTGCCGTTGTCCCAGTAATGGGTATTGGGCTCAACAACCAGTTTTTCGTTCACCACGCGGTCTTTTAAAACATATGCCCCGTTACCGACCAGCGCACCAGGTCGAGTCCAGTCTTTATTGCCCTCGACGTTGGCTTTCTGAACCGGATAAAAAGCAAAACTCGCCGTCAGATTGGCAAACCACGGCAACGGTTTATCCAGCTGTACGCGTAGCGTTTTGGCATCAACAGCCGCCACGCCCAGTGAATTCGGCAGTGCTTTACCATCGATAATGTTCTGCGCATTCGTGATCCCCGCCAGCGCCGCAAACCATGCGAACGGCGAGGTCGTTTTAGGATCGACGAGACGCTGCCAGCTATAAACAAAATCTTCTGCCGTCACCGGAGTGCCATCAGACCACTTAGCGTTATCGCGCAAAGTAAACGTCCAGGTGCGGTTGTCATTACTTTGCCATTTTGACGCCACCCCAGGAATCAACGCGCCCTTTTCATTCTGATTCACCAGGCCTTCAAACAGATCCCGGATAACCTGAATTTCGGGCAAACCTACGGCCTTCGCCGGGTCGAGCGATGCTGGCTCATCTTTGATATGACGCACCAGCTCCTGTTTTTGTGCCAGCACGGTTCCCGAAGGAACATCAGCCGCATAAGAATAAGATGAGAGTCCGCACAACCAAAGTGCGGTACAGAGCAGCGAGACAGGATGCTTCATAAGATCCCCTTTAAAATGATCGGTGACGAGCAGATGCGTAATTATTTGTTTCAAAACAGAGAAATGCAAACTTCTTACCGCGTAAAGGTGATATCTGGCTAAATTCTCCTCATGCTGAAACTATTTGATTAACCGTGAGTTTTACACAACACTGGCAGTTATAAGCCCTTTATCAGGATTTCCTATGTCACCCAACCGCCCCAGAACGGAACGTGGCGTATTTCCACGTGGGACCGAACACTATGGCCGCTCGTTTTTGGGCGCGCCACTGATTTGGTTCCCCGCCCCACAGGCCGATCGTCACAGTGGATTAATTATTGCGGGTACGCACGGGGATGAAAATTCATCGATCGTGACGCTCTCCTGCGCGCTACGAACGCTGGCCCCTGAGCGACGTCGTCACCATGTGGTGCTGACGGTCAACCCAGATGGCTGCCAGTTGGGATTGCGCGCCAACGCGCGCGGTGTCGATCTCAATCGTAATTTCCCTGCGGCCAACTGGCGAGCAGGCGAAACGGTATACCGCTGGAACAGTGCCGCAGAAGAACGAGACGTGGTGCTGTTGACCGGCGATAAGCCCGGCTCAGAACCGGAAACTCAAGCGTTGTGTCAGCTCATTCATCACCTTCATCCCGCATGGGTCGTTTCGTTTCACGACCCGTTGGCTTGCATCGAAGATCCGCGTCACACGGCGTTAGGCGAGTGGCTGGCGGACGCATTTTCGCTACCGCTGGTAACGAGCGTGGGATACGAAACGCCCGGCTCATTTGGCAGCTGGTGCGCGGATCTCGGGCTCCATTGCATCACAGCGGAATTCCCGCCCGTCTCCTCTGACGACGCGAGCGAGAAATACCTGGAGGCTATGACGAGCCTACTGCGCTGGCAATCTCAGAGATGAAGCGTACCGGTGGTGAAATTCAACGCCGGTGAAACATCCACCGCGAGCCAGGTGGGTCCATCAAGATCGGCAAAGCTGACCTGCTCCGCCAGCGGAAGCGCAGCCGTAATGGCGCGTGAGGTGCAAAGCATACAGCCCAGCATGAGTGCAAAGCCCTCTGCACGCGCCTGTTTTGCCAGCGCCAACGCTTCGGTTAAGCCGCCCGTCTTATCAAGCTTGATGTTAACCATTTCATAACGCCCCTTCAGGCTCGTCAGATTTTCACGAGTATGGCAGCTTTCATCCGCGCAAATGGGCAGCGGATGAATGAAATTCGCCAGCGTCGCATCATCCTGCGCCGGTAATGGCTGCTCAAGCATCGCCACCCCCAGATCCGCGAGCAACTGGCAGCGAGCAGCCAATCCTTCACTTTTCCAGGATTCATTGGCATCAACAATCAGCGTCGCATCGGGGACCGCACCACGAATCGCCACCATACGTTCGCTGATTAAATGATCGTCTATTTTCACCTTCAGCAAACGCGCGCCAGCCTCATACAGTGCTTTTGCGCTGGCGGCCATCTGTTCGGGCTCACCGATAACGACGGTTTGGGCCGTGACAATGGTTTGCGGTAACACCACACCTACCGCGCCGGAAATAGTCTGGTGATTTTTCTGCGCCTCAAGCGACCACAGTGCGCAATCCACGGCGTTACGCGCTGCACCTGCGGGCAAAAGACGTTGCAAAGCCTCACGCGTCAGGCCTCTTTCGAGGTCGGGCAGGATTGTCATGACCTGTGCCATAACCGATGCGAGACTCTCGCCATAGCGCGGATAGGGTGTGCATTCCCCGATGCCCTTTATGTCATCTTCTTCAATTTCAACAACCACGACGCTCGCTTCACTGCGACTGCCACGAGAGATCACAAACGGGGTATGCAATGGCCATGCTTCTTCATAGACCTTGACGTTTCTCATCACTCGCTCCTGTAAGGCAAATTTGGTTTGCCGTGTTATCTGCTGATGTCATACACTACCTACGACGTTAACTATTTGTAAACAGGAAGATATCTATGACACAACTCGTTCATTTTCAGGGCAACCCAGTTTCTGTTGCAGGCTCTATTCCCCAGGCTGGCAGCAAAGCGCAGGCTTTTACCCTCGTAGCGAAAGACCTGTCTGATGTAACGTTGGGCCAGTTTGCTGGCAAACGCAAAGTTCTGAATATTTTCCCAAGCATTGATACCGGCGTTTGTGCAGCCTCCGTGCGCAAATTTAACCAGCTGGCGACTGAAATGGACAACACCGTAGTGCTGTGCATTTCCGCTGACCTGCCGTTCGCCCAGTCCCGCTTCTGCGGTGCAGAAGGTCTGAGCAACGTCATCACCCTTTCCACCCTGCGTAGCCCGGATTTCCTCGAAAACTACGGCGTAGGGATCGCAGAAGGCGCTCTGAAAGGCCTGACTGCGCGTGCCGTACTGGTCATCGATGAAAACGACACCGTTGTTTTCAGTGAACTGGTCAACGAAATCACCAACGAACCGGATTACACCGCTGCGCTGGACGTGTTAAAAGCGTGAGTGAAAAAAAAGCCTCCATCTGGAGGCTTTCTACTTTTATGACTCTTCTGTTTTCTTCTGATTCAAACCGTATTCGCGCAGCTTATTGGCGATCGCCGTATGCGAAACACCTAACCGTTTCGCCAGTTTACGCGTGCTGGGATAGTTGCGATAAAGCTGGGTCAGGACAGAGCGCTCAAAACGGCTGGTGATATCGTCCAGCGATCCTTCCATCGCTTCTTCGCCAACCGCCAGGGTTCCGGCATCATAATCTGGCAGCAGGACGTCCTGAGGACGTAATTCATATCCTTCAAGCTGGGTCAGTGCGCGATATACCGCATTCTTCAGCTGCCTGATATTCCCCGGCCAGTTATAGCGCGTCAGCATCGTACCCAGATCGGCAGAGAGCTTCGGACGCGGTACGCCCTGTTCGTCTGCGAAACGCGCCACAAACAGTTCGGTGAGCGGCATAACGTCTTGTGGACAATCGCGTAGCGGCGGAATGTTCAGCGTCAGCACGTTCAGGCGATAATAGAGATCTTCGCGGAACACCCCTTTCTGAACCAGTTCAACAAGATTTTTCTGCGTGGCGCAAATCACACGGACATCAACGTGTACCTCATGATCTTCCCCCACCCGGCGGAACGTGCCGTCATTGAGGAAGCGCAGCAGTTTGGCCTGCATACGCGGTGACATTTCGCCAATTTCATCCAGGAGAACGGAACCGCCGTTGGCCTGCTCGAAGAAACCTTTTTTGCCCTCTGGGGCATGTCCAAACAGTTCACTTTCAACAGCGTCTTCGGGAATGGATGCGCAGTTTAGCGCCAGATAGGGTTTCGCCGCTCGCGGGCTGGCCGTGTGAACCGCATGGGCCAGCAGATCCTTGCCGGTGCCTGTCTCGCCAGTAATGAGCAGCGGTGCGGTGAGATTCGCCAGTTTACGCGCCTGATCGACCACGTGTCGCATCTTCGGACTGACCGCAATCATCTGGCTAAATGCACCCACATCCTGATTGGAAAGATTCTGCAACTGTCGGCCCATACGAATGGTGGAACGCAACATGATCACCGCCCCCGTGAGTACCGCCGCGTCGTTCTCGCCCTGCAAATGAACCGGCGTGATTTCCATCAGGAAATTTTGGCCGTTAATGACAACATGTTCGCTAAGCGTGCTCTGCGGATTGCTGTCGAGCCACCGCTGAAAATTGAATCCCGCGATCAGCTGTGCAGCAAGATGGTTGCTGAGTTTTTCCTGGCTTTGGCCAAACAGCTGGCAACTCGCGAGGTTGGTTCGCTCTACTTTGCCTTTCAAATCCAATGATAAAAAGGGCTCTGGCATCGCTTCGAGCAGCGCGCTGAGCGCCAAATGTTCACGCTCTGATGGCATCCACGGAACGGTACGCACATCCGTAACGCCAGCGATACGGCGGATTTCCGCCATCAGGCTGCTAAAGGTATTGAATTCGATTTCGGCAAAATTGAGATAAATTCGTCCAATGGGATCGATGTCGATGCCGCGTAAATCAATGTCACGCAAAACAAGGAGATCGAGTAACTCGCGGGTCAGACCGATACGGTCCTGACAGAACACTTCCAGACGCATGGGAAATTCACTCTCTAAGCCAGTAGCTTTAAATAATAAGTCAGATATCGTCTGGCTGGAAGCTCGCTGTCAACAAATATTGACAGCGAGGTGCTTTTTTAGGCGTTTACAGCGGCTTTTTGCTCAATGCCTCTTTCAGCTGACCGATCAATTCACGGCGGAAATCCCCAAGCCGCGGTTTATCATCATCTAGCCAGGGTAAGGGACGGCACAACTCCATCGCTTTGATGCCTAATCGCGCCGTCAGCAGCCCTGCGCCAATCCCCTGCGCCGCTCGGGTGGATAACCTTGCGGCCAGATCCTGGGACATCCAGTCCATCCCGACTTCGCGTACCAGTTCACTGGCGCCGGCAAAAGCCATATTCAACAGCACCAGACGGAACAGGCGCAAGCGGCTGTAATATCCGAGCTCAATGCCATAGAGGGTGGCAATACGGTTAATCAGTCGCAGATTTCGCCACGCGATAAAAGCCATATCCACCAGCGCCAGAGGGCTGACGGCGATCATCAGCGTGGACTCCGCCGCAGACCGGCTTATCTCCCGACGCGCCTGAGAATCAAGCACTGGCTGGACAATAGAGGCGTAGAGCGAGACGATTTCGCGATCGCTCTGCGTTTCATGGATCGCGGCATACCAACGCTGAAGCGCGGGGTGCGACTGATCAATGCCCGCCTGGCTCGCCAATTTTTCGCAAAAGGCGCGCCCTTTTCCGGTGGCATGGCTGTGTAATAAATCACGCGCCTCATCACGCTCATGCGCTCGCTGGCGTAAACGCCACAGGCGACGCCATTCTGTCGCGACAGAACCGACACCCGCACCGATAATGAGCGCCCCGGCAGCACAACCGCCCAACGCCACCCAGTCCTGCGTTTGCCACGCATTCATGGTCCACTGAACGCCCTGGCCGACAACGCTGATACCGAATAACGTCAGCCCTGCCGTGACCATCTTCCGCCATAAGCTGCGTTTCGGGCGCAGCGCTGCTTCCACGACAGCCTCGGCTGGCCCTTCATCAGACAGCAACTCTTCCGTCACGGCGGGCGCAAAATTATCGGCTTCCGGCCCGCTAAACGCCTGAGCCGCTTTAAAGGCTTCGGCACGCTCCTGCTCCAGCGTGCCGGGAAAATCAATACGTGGCTTTAAGGGTTCCGTCATCGCAATTTATCTCCAATCAAAAACTCCAGCGCCGCATCCAGCCGAATGTGCGGCAACGGCTGGTCAACATTCATTGTTTGTGGGCGAAACGCTTCGAACTGAAATCCCTGATTTTGCCAGAAGGCCTGCCCAGGCAAACGCGCAGGGACTTCACCGGGATAAACCGTCAACGGTTCACCGTCACTCAGACGGTTGCCGCGCAGCGCCGGGATCTTTTCGCCATTGACGTCAATCAGGCCGCTTTGCGTCGCCTGAACGGAGGCCAGACCGAGACAATCCATGCTGATTCCCTCAAACGCCGCATTTTGCCAGGCGTCCTGAACCAACTGTTGCAGCAGCGAAACTATATTGGCATGTTGATCGACAGTCACATGGTCGGCCTTGGTGGCGGCGAACAGGAGCTTATCGATGACCGGAGAAAACAGTCGGCGAAACAACGTGCGTTGTCCGTAGTGGAAGCTTTGCATCAACTGCGTGAGTGCCAGGCGCATATCGTTGAAGGCATGTGGTCCGCTGTTAAGGGGTTGCAGGCAATCCACTAACACAATCTGGCGATCAAATTTCAGGAAGTGATTTTTATAAAACCCCTTCACCACTTTCTCGCAGTAATAGTTGAAACGCTCGCGAAGCATACCGACGTTGGTATTTTTATCGGCCATCGCCAGCTTCGATTCTCCCCAGGCATCGACATCTGGCCAGGGGAAAAACTGCAGCGCAGGCGCCCCTGCCATCTCACCCGGCAGCACAAAACGACCCGGTTGGATGAAATGCAAACCCTCTTTTTTGCACTGATGGAGATAGTCGGTCCAGGCTTGCGCAATCGCAGCCAGCCGATTCTCATCTGCGGGAGCCAACGGGTCCAGACCGGCGCACAATTCCTGCCATTTTAGAGACCATTCCGCACGTTGGCCTTGCAACAACCCCGTCATCTGGCGAGACCAGCTCAGGTAATCCTGTGCCAGCATTGGTAAATCCAGCAGCCATTCGCCAGGATAATCGACGATTTCAAGGTACAGCGTCGAGGTATCTTTGAAATGCCGGAGCAAAGAATCATTCGAGCGAAACCGCAGCGCCAGACGTATTTCGCTAACGCCACGCGTGGGGGTCGGCCATGAGGGCGGCGTGCCGTAAAGCTGCGCCAGCCCTTCATCATAGGTGAAACGTGGGATGCCAAAATCGCGCTGTGGAACACGTTTTACCCCGAGTAAACGTTCTTCTCGCGCAGCACTCAGCAAGGGCAGACGAGCGCCAGTATGTAGATTGAGTAACTGATTAACCAACGCCGTAATAAATGCTGTTTTACCGCTGCGACTCAGGCCCGTGACCGCCAGACGCAAATGGCGATCAACGCCTCTGTTGACCAGTGAATTCAATTCATTTTTAAATCTCTTCATCGCCATCCTGTTTTGCCCCGAAGACTGTCGATATTGACTTCAGAATACAATAAATTGGGGCAGATCGTTGATTTTCAATTCAATCTGACTGTCATTCCCCATTTTTCTGCCGTAATATAATGAAATTACCGCTACGATGGAGTTGTCAGGTGTATGTCACCCACAATTTATGATATTGCACGTGTTGCCGGTGTATCAAAATCAACCGTGTCCCGCGTTCTGAATAAACAAACGAATATCTCTCCTGAAGCACAAGAGAAAGTGCTGAAAGCGATCGATGAATTAAATTATCAACCTAACAAACTCGCCCGCGCCCTCACGACATCGGGTTTCGATGCGATCATGGTTATTTCCACCCGTTCAACCAAGACCACCGCTGGTAATCCATTCTTCTCAGATGTTCTTCACGCGATAACCGCAAAAGCAGAACAAGAAGGCTTTGACGTTATTTTACAGACATCCAAAAACAGTGAAGATGATTTACAGAAATGTGAAAGCAAAATTAAACAGAAAATGGTGAAAGGCATTATTATGTTGAGTTCACCCGCCAATGAAGCCTTTTTCCCAAGACTTGATGCGTATGGAATTCCGGTTGTCGTTATTGGCAAAGTCGAAGGTGACTTCACGAATATTTTCTCGGTCGATACGGATAATTTCCGTGACAGCATGATGTTAACCGAGCAATTTATTAAACAAGGCTATCGCGATATCGCCTGCCTACATGCTCCGCTTGAATATCTCGTCTCAATTGATCGGCTGTCGGGTTATAAAACCTGTCTCGAAAATAATAATATTGCACTTAATTGTGATTGGGTTGTTGACGGCGGTTATACGCATGAAAGTGCGCTGGACGCCGCGTGTAAATTACTTTCCGCAGCGCGCGCGCCCCGCGCTGTATTTGCCACAGACAGTATGAAATTGCTGGCGCTGTATCGCGCAGCGGATGAGTTAAATCTAATGATACCTGAACAGCTCGTTGTTGCCGGATACACCGATCCTATGCTGTCACTGATTTTGACACCCGCGCCAAGTGGTTTCGATATCCCTACACGAAAGCTTGGTGAAGAAAGCTGCGATGTGTTATTTAAACGGATCGCTGGCAAACCCGCGCCACAGCGCGTCATCGTAGAAACCCATTTCACCCAAACTGCCTCTGTAGCCTAAATCCAGGGGCATATTGCCCCTGGAATAGCACAACTAAAATGCGTAGTTCACGCCGACACCAGCATAGTGGAATCGATCGTTTTTACCTTCATCATGGTTTTGCCATTCGTACGCGTATTCCAGTGTCATAGAGAGACCGTTGGCGAAATCATACGCATACAGCATGCCCAGGCGATTGAAATCATGGCCCTCACGTTCAGGATCGTCCTGCCAGTCCCAATTTGACCAGCGATCCAACCCAAGGCGGGTATAGGGCGTCAATGTGGTTTGCCCCATCGCAATAGGCAGATAAGCACGAATTTCCTGAGTTGAGAACTCCCCATTATTGCGACCACCATCAATATTAAAGCCGCGTTCTAAATAGTAGTTTGTTTTAATAGAAAAAGTCTTATTAATTGTCCAGGTAAAACCGGTTTCAGTCTCGACACGGCTATCGGAATAACCTGTCTTTTCGAGATCGTTTGCAAATTGATACATCGCGAACCAGCCGTTAAAGCGCCAGTCATCACTCAATTTGAGATCCCAGTCTGGTTGGATTTTGTAGCGTTGCATATTTGCACTACCGTCTTTCGCACCATGCTCATCTTTAAAATGATAACCATAATTGCGGAATCCCCCCGTCAAGCCCAGCGTAAAGTCGTCACTGCCAATAACACGATAACGTAACTCGAATTCAGGGCGATCAAAATAGGTCCCTCGGGTCATGCTACTGTAATCAACGGGTCCTTCCTGATACATCGCCAGTGAAACCGTCCATGCATCGTAGGTGGCATTAAACCATACGGAAGGTTCATACAAACCATCTTTATCATCACCCTGTCCTTCGACATTTTCGATTTCATACATCGCACCAATGTTAAAATCCCATTTTTTAACTTCCTCTGATGCCTGGACGTTCGTTACTCCCGCACATAGTAAAAGCGCAGCACTTTTTAGTAGAGTACTCATTAATATATTCCTTTATAAAATAAGAACAACAAAATCTGGAAAATGCTTTCCAGTCACTGACTATTTTTATCTTATGGCAATTTCTGTATCAGCATCGAAGAAATGGCTTTTATCCATTTCGAACTGAATTGCCAGATTATCCCCAGAATGATAATCATGTATTGTTCCTGCCCGAAGCACTAACTCGTGACCGCCTACATTGACATACAGCATAAATTCAGCACCCGTCAGCTCGGCCACGCACACTTTCGCGTTTATTGCTGTTGTGCACTCTTGCGCGGTTATTATATTTTCAGGGCGAATACCCAATATGACGGCTTTACGCTGATAACCCTTCTTATTAAGTATCGCGAGTTTTTCTGCTGGTATTTCGAGGCGCAACGTTTCGGTGACAAAATAGCCGCCATCTATTGCACCACGAATAAAGTTCATGGCAGGTGAACCAATAAAACCCGCGACAAAGATGTTGGCCGGTGCGTTATACACCTCCTTTGGTACACCTACCTGCTGAATAATCCCCTCCTTCATAATCACGATACGTGTCGCCATTGTCATCGCTTCGGTCTGATCGTGGGTCACGTAAATCATGGTGGTATTCAATTTCTGATGAAGCTTGCTGATTTCTGCCCGCATCTGCACGCGTAGCTTCGCGTCGAGATTTGACAGCGGCTCATCCATCAGAAATACACCTGCCTCCCGCACGATGGCGCGACCCAGCGCCACACGCTGGCGCTGCCCCCCCAGAAAGCGCCCCCGGTTTGCGCTTCAGATAGTCACGTAAACCCAGTATTTGCGCGGCCCAGCTGACCCGCTCCTCAATCACCTTCGGCGCGATCTTTTGCATTTTGAGGCCAAACGCCATGTTGTCGTAAACCGTCATGTGCGGGTATAGCGCATAGTTCTGAAAAACCATGGCGATATCCCGCGCCTTGGCGGGAACATCATTCATCACCACATCCCCAATCGCCAGTTCACCTGCGCTAATCTCTTCGAGACCGGCAATCATGCGTAACGTGGTGGATTTACCGCAGCCTGATGGCCCGACAAAAACGATAAATTCTTTATCCGCGATTTCGAGGCAAAAATCCTTCACCACATGAACCTGGTTATCATAGATTTTGTGGATATTTTTTAGCGATAGCTGAGCCATTTGATCCCCTTATAAGCACACATGCGGGCCACGTTTCGCGTCCCAGAAATCGGACAAACGCTGCCAGGTCAATTCATCCGTTGAAGAGAGTTTTAAATCGGCATCGGTGAGATCGTCCCCAATGCCGACAGAGAGCATTCCAGCTGCATTGATCGCCTCAACGCCCGCCTGCGCGTCTTCAATACCCATAGCCTGCTCAGGGCTGAAACCTAAACCCCGACAGGCCGCGAGAAAGATCTCTGGATGGGGTTTTGAGTGTTGAATGAGTGAAGCATCCGCACAAAAATCAAAAGCATGGGTAATGCCAAGCGATGCAAGAATCGCCGGGGCATTGAGCGACACGGATGCCAGTCCAGTGCGCACGTTGGCGGTGCGGATATCGGCAAGGAGTTGTGCAATTCCAGGCAAAAGAGAATGGCTGTTTAATCCGCGCAGCGACTGCACATACCGCTCATTTTTTTCCAGCGCCAGCCGGCGGCACTCTTCCTGGCTAAAGGTATTTTCCAGTCCGCCGTGTCGCAAAATTCGCTTTAATGAATCCATACGGCTAATGCCCTTCAGCCCAGCGTTAAAGCCTTCATCAATCGTGATACCTATTTTTGCAGCCACCGCACGCCACGCGAGGAAGTGCAGATGAGCCGTATCGGTTATCACCCCATCCAAATCAAAAATGATCGCTTTGAGCATCATGCCTCCCCACTCATGGTAGCGGTCCCATGCGAAGGTAAAGAAAAATCATTAATCGAGAACGTTTGGCTATCTACAATCGTCAATGTTTTACCCCACACCGTGAGCGTGATGGGTTCGGTTGTGTTAACCAACAGGGTTTGATTTTCAACAATGATATTCAGATTGGCCGTCCGCCATTTAAGGGGAAATTGCAGCCGTTGCCATGGGTCTGGCAACCGCGGTGAAAGGTGTAGCTCTCCATCAACGATTGTTACGCCAGCGAATCCCTGAATAACGCCGGACCAGATAGCGCCTGTTGCCGCAGCATGTATTCCGTCATCAGAGCTATGCGGTTCGTCGCCCAAATCAATGGCCGCGCCCTCTCGCCAGAACTGATAAGCGCTGGCGATTTCCCCGCAACGCGCGGCCACAATGCAATGGACCGATCGACTGAGCGAGGAGTCGTGGATGGTCAGGGGCTCGTAATATGTCAGGTTTGCCAAACACTGTGGACGCGTAAACGTCTCCGGCAGCAGATAGGTGAGCATGACAACATCTGCCTGTTTAAGGATTTGCATCTCATTGACTTCCGAGCGGGAGTAGTCGAGCAAAATGGTTTGCTTGCCTGCCGTATTTTTATAGCGACTCAAATCGATTGTGGGCTTGCTCATGAACGTATCGTCCTGAGGAATGACACCGGCTTGATTTGGCGCAGGCAGCCACAATCTTTTCAGGAAGTGCTGTGCAGCCTGCGTGAATCGTTCATCTTTGCGTTCAAAATGACGCAGAAATTGCAGCGCATGTGCAACGTTGTACCATGCCAAATAATTGGTATAGGCATTGTTATTCACATGCTCGGTATATTCATCAGGCCCAATAACATCGTGAATTTCCAGACGACCGTTAATCTCAGTCGCGCGGGCAATCCAGAAGCTCGCGGTTTCGATAAGAAGCGTGAGCCCTTCGTTGCGCATGAAAACACTGTCGTGAGTGGCCTGCCAGTAAGCCACTACCGCCCAGGCAATATCCGCCGCGATGTGGTGTTCCGCCAGAGCAGAGGCCACTTTCTGCCTGACACCCGTTCTGATATTGATCGCCGCAAACTCAGGTGTCTCTTCCTGGCCGTTGCTGGCGCTTTCCCAGGGGAACAGTGCGCCGGACCAGCCATTTCGACGCGCTTTTTCACGCGCTCCGGGTAGATTGAGCCAACGGTATCGCAGTAAATGACGCGCGTGTTGTGGAGAGGTAAAGAGATAGAACGGTAACAGGAATATCTCGGTATCCCAGAAAACATGACCTTTGTACCCTTCCCCTGTGAGTCCCTTAGCCCCGATGCTGCAACGTTCATCCTGCGCTGGCATCATGGTATTCAGGTGCCATACCGCGTAATCCAGTGCGAGCTGATCCTCTGTATGCTCGGAACACACCGTGACACGACTGGCTTGCCAGATATTTTCCCAGGCACAGGTCGTCATTTCCAATAATGCGTCATATCCTTTCGCCGCATAAACAGTCAGATCGCGCAGATTGTTTCGCGCAAATGACGCTTGCGAGAGCGTTTTATCGCTGCGGTGCGTGACCATACTATTTTCTCAAATGTAACCTTTTGCCCCTCTTCTGCCTCAAACGAGTGATGGCAATTTAACCGCCTGTTTTTCGCTGTGAACCAGCTTTCACTTTGGTTATCCAACTGACAGCTTGCCGATATGACCACTTCCGATGCGCGATCCTGGGTTTCATACACGCCCTGAATATATTGCTGATCGAACACCCGAACCGAGACCTCATCAAGATGCTGTCTGCCACTGTTCGTTTGCGTCGCGTCAATTCCTGTCGTAAGACTCATCTGCGCAGAACCATCAAGCGGTGTGACGGAAAATTGCAAAGTAACGAGTGACAGCTGATCCATTGAGACAAAGCGGCGACTGCTAATCCGATATCGTTTTCCTTTCGATGAGCGCCAGATCACGCAGCGACGGAGTTCACCATTGGCAAATGCCAGCTCCCGCTCCCATCGCAAAATCGTTCCGCTGACCAGCGAAAAATTCTCGCCGTCGAGATAGAGTTCAACACCTAAAATATCGGGCAAATTCACCAGTTCATTGGTCTCATTACGCCCCGCACGATGGTATAAACCCGCCAGATACATACCGCGCGTTTGCTGCGTGTAATGCTCTTCATGGGTGGCGCGAACACCGAGATACCCATTGCTGCAGCACATAATTGAGGCGTATTTGTTGAGCCTTTCTGGATCAAATGATGATTCAGTAAGAACGGAAAGATTTAGCATAATGCGACCCGCTCCCCATTTTCCGATGATTCATACAATGCAGCGACAAGTTGTTGAATAACCAGTCCCTGCTCCGCATCGGCAATCATGACGGGCTCCCCCTGAACATGACGGACAAACGCATCCATGCTACGAATATGCCGCCGATCGTCAGCTTCATCACGCTGGAGAAGCGTGCACAACTCTCCGCCAACATCGTTATAGATATGTGCCGGGAAAAGCGTTGCACCTGCTTTCTCACCACAAAAAGAGACATTCATGATCGATTGCTCGCGAATATTGAGTGCAAACGAGGTCTCGAGGCGCAGAATCCCGCCGTTGCAGAACTCAATCGTGCCGAAAAGTGCATCCTCTACGGTATAGGTTTTGGGATCCCATTCCCCAAACTGACCGCTGCTCTTAGTTGTTCCCAAACGTTGAAAGCTGTGTGCCATGACGCATTTCACCTTCGGAAATCCAAGGACATACATCGCGGCATCCAACATGTGAATACCGATATCAATCAAGGGCCCACCACCCTGTAAGACTTTATTCGTGAAAACACCCCAGCCGGGAACACCGCAGCGTCTCAATGCCAGAGCATTGGTGACGTAAATCTCACCAAATGTGCCACTCTGTACTGCGTCACGCAGTAATTGCGTATCCTGTGCGAAACGATGATGAAAATCATACGCCAGCACTTTTCCCGCTTTTCGCGCTGCCATGCGCATCTCGTCAGCGTGTTGTGGACTCATGGCGGGTGGTTTTTCACACATCACATGGCAACCCGCCGCCAGGGCTGCCATGACCTGTTCAAAATGAAAGCGATTCGGTGAGCAAACGCTGACGATGTCTGGTTTCGCCTCACGTAACAGGGTATGCAGATCTTCATATGCCTTTTTTATTCCGTGCCGATTCGCAAACACCTTCGCGTGATCCAGGTGGCTGTCCATGACAGCCACCATTTGCAGATCGTTTCGCGTGGCGTAATACGAGGCATGCACTTTATCGGCAACTTGCCCGGCGCCGATAATGGCGACACGCAGAGGCGAAGGTGTTAAAGCACTCATCACGCTCGCCATCCTTAGCAGTCGCGTAAATAGTTCAGTGACGCTTGATACGCCTGCGCCGGGTTTTCGGCGCGAACGCGACACTCATAGACCACGACGCCCTGATAATTATCCGCACGTAACTGGGCGAATAAGGCTGCGAAATCGAGGGTGCCACTGCCTGGCTGGTAACGATGATTGTCGGCAATATGCACATGTCCAAGAAGATCCCTGTGGGTATGTAGCGCCCCGGTCAATGAGTCTTCTTCGATATTCATATGATAGAAATCACCGATGATTTCAACGTGCTTAAGGTCATTCTCTTCGATGTAACGGCGCGCATCCGCCAGGGTATTGATCATGTGATCCTGATAGCGGTTAAGTGGCTCAAGGTAAACGGTTGTTCCAGTACGAGCCGCCACCGCATCCAGCCAACGCAGTGAAGCGCTCACCGCTTTACGATCGCCTTCAAGACTGCGTGGGGAAGTCATCGGAGGTAATCGGAACGTAAACATCCCCCAGGCCGCTGGGACAACAATCCCCTTCCCGCCCACTTCACTCAGCGCTTGGAGAATCCGCTCGATTTGCTGTAAGCCATTCAGGCGACGTTCTTCGATGAAATCACCGATCCACCCCTCGTAACCGCCACATGCCGTTGTCACTGGCAGGCCGGTTGCTTTTATTGCGGCTTTTACCTCAGCCAGATTTTCCACCAGCAATTTGCCGTCAATTTCATATCCGTCAAAACCCATGGCCTTGATGTATTTGAACTTCTCAAGAATCGTCGTCGGAAAAAATGCCTGGTTTTGTGTTGCAATTTTCATTTTCAGCTCTCCATAGCTTAAAAAGTAACGCCCATTTTGATGCTCAGCTCGGGGTGTTGATCGACATATTTCATGTAGCTTTCTGCACTGGTTTCAAAACTGACCACCGGATCGATAAGCTCCTCGCAGTTGAGATAGCCGTTCATCAGCAATTCCCAACATGTTTCTTCGATGCGCTTGCGGCTCCAGCGCGGATAGTCAGGATTCGGCTCGCTACAGGCGCGAGAAAAAACGATTTTCGCGTTATTGAAATGGGCTTCACGCCCGAGGTTGAAACCTTCTGAGAAGGGTTTTGCGAAGGCGACATATGAGATTGTTCCGCCATAGGCGAGTCCGCGTAATGCCGATTGCAGCGCATCGGCGAAACCGCTGGTTTCGATAATGACATCAGCACCCTGCTTGCCGGTCAGTTCTTTAATCTCCTGCCCCACGTCTCTGCCAATGGGATTGATGCAGAAGTCAGCACCATGACGGCGGGCAATGAAGCAACGGTGTTCGATAGGATCGACGCCAATCACAATTGAGGCACCGGCCCTTTTTGCCAGTTGGATCGCTATTTGGCCTATCGCCCCTAATCCTACCACCACGACAAAATCACCAACGCGCACATTGGCATCGCGCACGCCGCTCATCGCGAATTGTGCCGGGTCGTAGCAGACCGCATTTTTCCACGAGGCCCCCTCCGGCATTTTGCGCAATTTGTAATTGTTGACGGCATTGACAATCACCGTCTGCTGCAATGGGCCATAGCAGCAGACTGAATCACCGCGTTGATACTCAGTGACCTCTTCGCCGCACTCAATGATTTCACCGACGATCATGTTGCCCAACTGGAATTTACCAAACTCTATTCCGCGAGCGGCCTCCTCAGCACGAGGCGTAAACATTTGCCATTCGGTATTAAACTCTTCATCGATAAACGGGCTTGCGGCGCGGAAATCGACCACTTCCGTGCCGTGTTTTGGCGCACCAAAACGAGCACGAATTTTAACTTCATTCGCTGCGACTGGACGATCCTCATAGGGCATGAGCATTGCCACGCGTGGCGCTGTTGCGACTAACTTTTTCATCACTGACTCCTTGTTAAAAATGACCGTCCTTAGCCCTTTACGCCACCGGCGGTCAAACCACTTTTAATGAAACGTTCGGAAAGCGCATACATGATGACAACCGGCAGTGCCGTCACCAACGATGCTGCCATCATCCGTCCCCAGATATAGTCTGGGGTGCTGAAGAGCGTGTTAAGCCCTACCGGCAACGTAAAGTTGCTGGCACTTGAGAGGAAAATGGACGCAAAGAGATAATCGTTCCACGCTACCATGAAGCAGTACACAAACACCGAAACTAGCCCGGAGATGGCGAGTGGAACCGTAATACGGAAGATGATCTGGAAACGGTTTAAACCGTCCATCATCGCGGCTTCTTCGATCTCATCCGGTATGGTGTCGAAGTAGCTTTTGAGCATGAATACCGCAGTGGGTAGCGTCTGCGTGACCATTGTAATAATCAACGCCATTTCCGTGTCGTAAATACCCAGTGCGGTAATGATTTTGAACAGCGGTACAACCAGTAAAATACCCGAGAACATGTACACGGTATAAAAACTGGCATTAATGGTCATACGTCCTTTGAAGCGAAGCTTTGAAAGTGCGTAAGCACCCAGCGTTCCCAAAAAAACGGCGATGACCGATGAACCTAACGAAACCACTAAACTGTTTCTGAAGTAATCCACAAAGGGGAAAATAAGGGGATTAAAGATGTCGACGTAATGCTGCAGGGTCCATGCCTGCGGCAGAATAGTCGGGTGTAGCGAGATAGCCTCTTTCGCGCTCTTGAACGACGTCATCAACATGACGAAAAAGGGGAATAACGTCACAACCAGAAAGATCACCAGCCCGATATAAAACCCGGTACGATTTAATAAGCGTTTATTTGTTGCCATGGAGATTTACCCTTTTTCTGGTCAACAGAATGACGGCGAAGATAATCACAAACAGCACCACCGAAATCGCAGCGGCTTTTCCAAGGTCGTTGAAGGCAAACGCCGTTTTGTAGAGATACACACCCAAAATATCGACGCGGGTTGTCAGGAGATAGACATCCGCAAACATGTAGAACATCCAGATAGTGCGTAGCGTTATCACCGTTGCCAGTACCGGCATAATGGCGGGCAGCGTAACAATCCGAAATCGCTGCCATGCGCTCGCACCATCCATTTCTGACGCTTCATAAAGTGACTTATCGATGGTCTGCAAAATCGCCAGGAAGGAGATGAATGCGTACGGGAAATAACGCCATATCGCGAACAGAACCACCAATACAAAACTGCTGCCCGAATTGTCAAACCATAACGGGGCATGGTCGTACAGATGCAACAGGTCAACGCCGAGATAATTCACGATGCCGTAGCCATTGTTGAACATGTACTTCCACGCAAAAACCAGCGATATCGACGGCGTCACGTATGAAAGGAGCACCAGCGAACGCGCGGTTTTACGCAACCGAAACTCGCGGTTAAAGAAAATCGCAACGGCAAGTCCGAGTCCTGTACTTCCCATCACCACCCACGCCGTATACCAGACGGTCATCCATAATGAATGCCAGAATGCAGGATCGCCCAGTATGCGAATGTAGTTATTGATACCCACGAACGTTGCGCTGACACGCGGATTAAGCGGTAATCGCAAAAAGCTGATTTCGATATTAGAGATCATCGGCCAGGCTACCAGGCCCCCCAGCAAAATCAGGCTGGGGGCCAACAGCAGCATGGCGAAAGGCATATCTGAACGGCCAGATAACGTCATTTTCATCATTTCCTTCGCGATGTGCCTAACGTTGACAGATAAGATCGGCCAGGCGCTGCTGGCTACCACTCAATGTTGAAGTGAGATCTTTATTACCAACCGTCACGTCATGCACCATCGAGCTGATGATCCCTGACCCCGTCACATCCCCCATGCGGGTGAAGTTTTTATCCCCTACCGCGCCAAATACCTGAACATTTGGGAACTGGGCGATCAATTCATAAGGCAGCTGACCGAAGGCCTGTATTACTTCGTTATTTTTCCAGGTCGCTGTTTCCACCACGAGCCTATTAACAGGTAAGGCCGCACCGGGTGACATCATGACCCAATCTGCCGCGTTTTGAGCCTGTTCCATCCAGGCGACGAAGGTCTCCGCCGCTTTGGTTTCATCTTCGGTTTGGCCATTGGTAATGGTGAGCGATGTCACCATGCCGTACACCGCCGATGATTTCTCCGTCGGCACGACAAACCCCAAATTGGCGGGTGTGCCTTCTTTGTATACCGCAGGAAGAATGTAGGTGGAGTAGATCGCCATCGGCGCAGAGCCGTTCATAAAGGCGTCTTTGATTTCCATAACATCGTTTGAACCAGGCATAGTTGTCGCTGCTAGTGCTCGATAAAACGTCAGCGCCTTTGTCATTTCCGGCGTATCAAGAACGACTGCGCCGCTCGCGTCAAAGACGTTTGCCCCACCCGAAAGTGCGAACTGAGAAAATGCCTGCTCGGTCATCACACTTTCTGCCGTCGGGAGCGCGATTCCATAATGTTTTTTTGCCGGGTCAGTCAGCGTCTGGCTCGCCTTCAGCAATTCTGCCCATGTATGGGGTTCCTGGATGCCCGCCGCAGCCAACGCATCTTTGTGATACCAGACACCCGATAACCAGGCGCTGACAGGTACTCCCGTCCACGCTTTACCATCCTCAGTGCGAACCACCCGCATAATGCCGTCGTAGAAGGTATTTTCTTTGACCGCTTTGACCGTTTCAGCAATAGCATCGCGATCGAGAAGCTGCTCTTTATCCATGACTTTGGCATAGTCATGACTCACCTCAATAACTTCGGGCAGCGCGCCCGTACGGGCAAGCGTAATGACTTTGGTGTTATACGCATCCTCTTCAACGGGAACCTGTTTGATCCTGATTAAAGGGTTCTCTTTCTCGAATCGTTCTATTAATTGTGAAATAACGGCTTGCCTCTCCTGCTCAACAGAAGAGTGCATAAATTCGATGGTCACAACGGTGTTATTGTCATCCCGGCAGCCGGATAACAAGCCGCACGAAACCAGCGCCGAGATCAGCACAATATTAGGGATTTTCATGTTTTCATTATTCCTTTAACGGTGTTTAATCCACATCACCTGCCATGGATTGAGCGTCAATACGCTGTTAGTAATATTGGAATCTGTTAAGAGTTCCACTCCAGAAGGTATATCGTCAAAAAGAGTTTGCACCCTATTCTGAAAATTAAAAAACGCTGTTATTTTCTCACCCACTGCGGAGGTTCGCACTAATTTAAGAACGTGTTCATTTGGCATCGAGAAAATAGCGTTACTGTCTGGATGAAATACACCTTGCTGGCGTCGAATAGCAATCATCCTAGTCAACGCGTTATAGATCTTAGTGCGCAATTGAGATGCATCTTCCAGCTCTGCATCAATTTCGCCCTCCTGAAACTTGCGTCGATTTATCGCGCGGTTGTAACCTAACCTTTCAACGCCATCATAATCATTGCGCGAGCCCAAAATACTTTGAACATAAATAGCCGGTACGCCGGGAAAACTTAATAACAGCGCATGAGCGAGCACGAACCGGGCAATACGTTCATCATCGTGAATATTTTTAGGGCTTAACGCGTCCAAATAAGTGACGTTAATTTCATAGGGGCTTCGTGTGCCATCAGGATTATTTTTCCAGTTGACTTTCGCACCTTCATTTTGCAGGTTTTCGACCAGCATCAGAATGTCTTTTTCCGGTAGAATACCACGTAATGGGTTTAGCCCAATACCGTCGTGGGAAGCGAGAAAGTTAAACCAGGTCGTCTCAGTCGAAGGCAACTCAAGCGTTTGTGCCCACTGGCAAAGTGCCTGCACATTTTCACTGTGAATACTGTGGAGCACGAGTGGCGGCAATGAGAACTGATACACCATTTGAGCTTCATTTGACCCATCACCAAAATAGGAAATGTTGTCTTTATGCGGAACGTTCGTTTCCGTGATGATGACCGTACCCGGCGCGACGACGTCAGTAATGGCACGGAATAACTGGATGAGTCGGTGTGTGTTTTCCAGATGAAGACAGGTCGTGCCCGGCACTTTCCACATAAAGCCCACCGCATCAAGCCGGATGTAATCTGCCCCTTCAATGAGATAGTGCAGCAGGACATCAACCATCGCGATGAGGACCTGCGGACTGGCAAAGTTCAAATCTATCTGGTCATCACTGAACGTCGTCCATAAATGACGGATTGAGCCATCCGCTAGCGTAAACGGCGTTAAAAGCGGCAAGGCTCGAGGGCGCGAGACGGCAGATAAATCAGTATCGGGATCGACAGCAATAAAAAAGTCCTCAAATCCCGGCTTTTGATTTAAATAGTTTTCAAACCACTGACTTTTTGCCGACATATGATTGCAGACAAAATCAAACATGAGGTGGGTTGATTTTTTGAGTTCGGCTACATCACCCCACTCACCTGTTTTTGGCGCGACACGGTGATAATCCACAACAGAAAAACCATCATCTGAAGACCAGGGGTAAAACGGTAATAAATGGACATGCGAAAAGTAAGATGACAGCCAGCGATTATAGAATCGCGTCAATATCGGCAATGCGTTGTGATCATTTTTTTGAAACTGATCGGCATACGTTATTAATATGACGCCCTGCTCATCCCACGTCGATTTACGGTTATCAGTAATAAGAACCCTGGCGTTCCGAATCTTTTCATAAAGAATGTCATAATGTCCTAAAGAAAATGATTCGCCATAAACCAGTTTAATAAGATGCTCTATTTTTTCGTCCATTAAGATTTCCATGGTAGCGGTCCCACGAAAAGCAATTTACGCTTATGGAATTTTTATGTCAATGCAATCGAAGGGGTTAAAAGAGATCAAAAATAGAGCGTCAACGAATAATGTGAGCTGTTGCAAAAAAAGGATGAAACTCATGTTGTGTCGTACATAACGAAATTGCTGCTCTCTCGCAAAAGAAAGCAGCAATTAAAATGTGGGATCAGGAAAAATAGCGACGTGAAAAACGATTAGCGACTTTCTTCAACAATGGCTCCAGCGCAACGGCCAGCAGCATTCTGACGGGTTTACGGGCGACCGTTTTTACCGCCCAGCCCGCTACGCCTGCCGGGCCATAACGTAATGCTGTCAGTAAAACGAATTTCCCTGCGAATTTCAGGCCGGGCTTCATTTTCTGACCGGCCTGTTGCCAGTTTGATTTCATGTTATTTCTCTCAGTTAGAGCTGACGAAAACGGCTTCTGAGCGTAAAGGTATCAGAGGTGACATAACGCTCCATTTCGCGCAGGCGTTTCTCCCCGGCAGCCAGTTCAGCATCCACGGTGTCCAGCAGATCGCTGCTTGTAGGCGCTTCATCTGAATAAAGCGCGCCGTCCGGGATCGGATCCAGAACAAAGGACAAAATGATGTAAGCCACTAAGGTAATGAAGGCCAGCCCAAAGAAAATCGACAGCACTGTCACGACGCGAACCAGCTTTACCGGGACATCCAGATAATGCGCCAGGCCTGCGCAAACACCGCGAACCATCCCCTGCTGGGGAATACGCCATAATTTTTTGTTCAGATTAAGTCCGGCCATTAACCATTCCTCCAGTTCGGATGCTCTGCGTCGAGAATGTCTTCCAGCGTCTGGATACGTTCACGCATTTTTTTCGCCTCGTCGGTGAGCTGCATCAGGCGTTGCTGTTCACTTTGTGACAGATCGCCCCGGGCTGAACGGTTGCTGTAATGCAGCCATAACCAGATCGGCAGGACGAAAAGCACGAAAATGGTCAGGGGAATAGCCAGAAATAGCGCACTCATATGTACTCCTTGTCTTACGATGCGTTGCGGCACGCCAGGGTGCCGCTTCAATTATTATTGGTTGTCTTGTTTCATTTTTGCTTTGAGCGCAGCCAGTTGTTCACCAATGGCATCATCCGCTTTCAGTTCTGCAAACTCCTGATCCAGCGTTTTCTGTTTGCCAAAGCTGTGGCTTTCGGCTTCCGCTTCCATGTGATCGATACGGCGTTCGAAGGATTCAAAACGCGCCATCGCTTCATCAATTTTGCCGCTATCAAGTTGACGACGAACATCACGAGACGAGCTAGCCGCCTGATGACGCAGCGTGAGCGCCTGCTGACGAGCGCGCGTTTCGCTGAGTTTGTTTTCCAGCTCCGCGATCTCTTTCTTCATGCGGGTCAATGTTTCATCCACCAGCGTGATTTCTTGCTCAAGCGTAGCAACAATGTCGGTGAGCTTTTGCTTTTCGATCAGGGCCGAACGCGCCAGATCGTCTTTCTCTTTACGCAGTGCCAGCTCGGCTTTTTCTTGCCATTCGCTTTGCTGCGCGGTGGCCTGCTCAATACGGCGTGACAGCTGTTTCTTTTCGGCCAGCGCACGGGCTGATGTAGAGCGCACTTCAACCAGCGTGTCTTCCATTTCCTGAATCATCAAACGCACCAGCTTTTGCGGGTCTTCTGCTTTTTCAAGCAGTGAGTTGATGTTGGCGTTCACGATGTCGGCAAAACGAGAAAAAATACCCATAATTCGAATCCTCACATTTCATATTTCTGTTATCGGGCGATGCCCTGCTGAACAGATAATACAAATGCCATGCCAACTTTATATCTTATTGATTTATAAGATTGTGGTTGATTTTAATGCAACGAGAACCTACTCTCACCTGGTGAATATCGCTAACGAGTGGTTAATTTCATCATGACTGAATATAAAGATAATTTGCTTGGTGAGGCCAACAGTTTTCTGGAGATGCTGGAACAGGTGTCCCGGCTCGCACCGCTCAATAAGCCAGTATTGATCATTGGTGAGCGCGGGACCGGGAAAGAGCTGATCGCCAACCGCCTGCACTTCCTGTCTGGGCGGTGGGATGGTCCGTTTATTTCGCTCAACTGCGCCGCGCTCAATGAGAACTTGCTGGATTCCGAACTGTTCGGCCATGAAGCGGGCGCTTTTACGGGTGCGCAAAAGCGCCATCCGGGGCGTTTTGAGCGGGCGGATGGCGGGACGTTGTTCCTCGATGAACTGGCCACGGCCCCAATGCTGGTGCAGGAAAAATTGCTGCGAGTGATTGAGTACGGTGAGCTGGAGCGTGTGGGCGGAAGCCAGCCTCTGCAGGTGAACGTCCGCCTGGTCTGTGCGACAAACGCCAACCTGCCGGAAATGGTGGCGGAGGAAAAATTCCGCGCTGACCTGCTGGACAGGCTGGCCTTTGATGTTGTCCAGTTGCCACCCCTGCGCGAGCGAAGCGGCGATATCATGCTCCTGGCAGAGCAGTTTGCGATTCAGATGTGCCGCGAATTAGGCCTGCCGCTTTTCGCCGGTTTTAGCGACTACGCGCGTGAAACGCTGCTCAGTTACGCCTGGCCTGGGAATATTCGTGAACTGAAAAACGTGGTTGAACGCTCTGTTTACCGCCATGCCAGCAGCGAAACTGAGCTGGACACTATCATTATCGACCCCTTCCATCGCAACGTTCCCGTGAATCCTAAACCTGCGCATAATACGGATGCACCAGCTTTGCCGCTCGATTTGCGCCAGTTCCAGCATGTTCAGGAACAGCAGTTGCTGGAACACAGCCTGAAAACGGCAAAATATAATCAGAAACAGGCAGCCGAACTGCTGGGCCTGACCTACCATCAATTAAGGGCATTGCTCAAAAAGCATCAAATGCGCTGACATTATCAGCACTTACCCGCAGACATTTTTACGTAGCTAGGGTAAGTGCGATACACTTTGCAGATCGAATCTAAAAATCTTGAAAATTATGCGTCTGGTTTCATCGTCCCTGATTGCACTCGGTCTGTTTAGCCGCCTGGTCTATGCTGCGCCTGAACCGGCTACGCCTCCTGATATTCGCGACAGTGGTTTTGTCTATTGTGTCAGCGGGCAAGTCGACACGTTCAACCCGCAAAAAGCTGGTAGCGGCCTGATCGTCGATACGCTTGCCGCACAACTTTACGATCGTCTGCTTGATGTCGATCCCTATACGTATCGTCTGGTTTCAGAGCTGGCCGACAGCTGGGAGGTGCTGGATAACGGCGCGACTTACCGTTTCCATCTGCGCAATGACGTCGCATTTCAATCAACGCCCTGGTTTAAACCCACGCGTAAATTGAACGCCGATGACGTGGTCTTTACCTTCCAGCGCATTTTTAATCGCAATCATCCCTGGCATAACGTTAACGGCGGAAGCTTCCCCTACTTTGACAGTCTGCAGTTTGCTGACACGGTCAAAAGCGTGCGCAAACTGGATAATCACACGGTTGAATTTAACCTCACGCGCCCTGACGCCTCTTTTTTGTGGCATCTGGCTACGCACTACGCGTCTGTAATGTCAGCTGAATATGCGGCGCAATTGACGAAGCAGGATCATCAGGAATTACTGGACCGCCAGCCGGTCGGGACGGGCCCCTTCCAGTTGGCAGAATACCGTGCCGGTCAATACATTCGCCTGCAACGCCATGAACATTTCTGGCGCGGTACGCCGTTGATGCCGCAAGTGGTGGTTGATCTGGGGTCTGGTGGGACGGGTCGACTGTCTAAACTGCTTACCGGCGAATGTGATGTCCTCGCCTGGCCAGCCGCTAGCCAGTTGACCAGCCTGCGCGACGATCCGCGTCTGCGTTTGACCTTGCGACCGGGAATGAATATCGCCTATCTGGCATTTAATACCGATAAACCGCCGATGAATAATCCCGCGGTTCGTCACGCTCTTGCGCTCGCTATCAATAATCAGCGTCTGATGCAGTCGATCTATTACGGCACAGCGGAGACTGCGGCGTCTATTTTGCCACGCGCCTCCTGGGCCTATGATAGTGACGCAAAAGTGACTGAGTACGATCCCGCAAAAGCACGCGAACAGCTCAAAGCGCTGGGTGCCGAGAATCTTACGCTGCAGCTTTGGGTCCCGACCAGTTCGCAGGCATGGAACCCTAGCCCCTTAAAAACCGCAGAACTGATTCAGGCGGATATGGCACAAGTGGGCGTTAAAGTGGTGATCGTTCCCGTCGAAGGTCGTTTCCAGGAAGCGCGGTTAATGGACATGAATCATGACCTGACGTTATCCGGCTGGTCTACGGACAGTAACGATCCCGACAGTTTCTTCCGCCCACTTTTGAGCTGCGCGGCAATTCGGTCACAAACCAACTTTGCGCACTGGTGTAACCGGGAGTTTGACGCAGTTCTGCAAAAAGCGCTGTCGTCTCAGCAACTGGCATCGCGAATAGAAGCTTACGATGAAGCACAGAATATCCTGGCCAAAGAGTTACCGGTGCTGCCGTTAGCCTCTTCGCTGCGCCTGCAGGCCTATCGCTACGATATTAAAGGCCTGGTGCTTAGCCCCTTCGGCAACGCTTCGTTTGCGGGCGTATCGCGTGAGAAAAAGGAAGAGGTGAAAAAACCATGATTATTTTTACCTTACGTCGTTTGTTGCTTCTGGCGATTACGCTGTTCCTTCTGACGTTTGTTGGTTTCAGTCTGAGCTATTTTACGCCACATGCGCCGCTTCAGGGTTCGTCGCTGTGGGATGGTTGGCTGTTCTGGTTTAACGGAGTGTTGCACTGGGACTTTGGCGTTTCCAGCATTAATGGTCAGCTTATCTCTGATCAGCTCAAAGAAGTTTTCCCGGCGACAATGGAGCTGTGCATTCTGGCATTTGGTTTTGCCCTGATGGTGGGGATACCGGTCGGTATGCTCGCGGGGATCACGCGCAACAAATGGCAGGACAAATTGATCAGCGCAATCGCCCTGCTCGGCTTTTCGATTCCTGTATTTTGGCTGGCGCTTCTTCTCACTCTGTTCTTCTCGCTCACGCTCGGCTGGCTGCCGGTTTCCGGACGCTTTGATCTGCTTTATAACGTGAAAACCATTACGGGCTTCGCCATTATTGATGCCTGGCTTTCGGACTCTATCTGGCGTCATGAAATGATCATCAGCACGCTGCGACACATGGTATTACCGGTGTTGACGCTGGCCGTTGCGCCGACCACGGAAGTCATCCGCCTGATGCGTACCAGCACAATAGACGTCTTCGATCAAAACTATGTAAAAGCGGCCGCCACGCGCGGTTTATCACGACTCACCATTTTGCGTCGCCACGTTCTCCATAACGCACTCCCGCCGGTAATTCCAAAACTGGGGCTGCAATTTTCTACCATGCTGACGCTAGCGATGATTACCGAGATGGTCTTTAGCTGGCCTGGTCTGGGGCGCTGGATGATTAATGCGATTCGCCAGCAGGACTACGCGGCAATTTCTGCCGGGGTGATGATCATCGGTTCGCTGGTGATCATCGTCAACGTGATTTCCGACATTCTGGGCGCTATGGCTAACCCGCTGAAACATAAGGAATGGTATGCCTTACGATAGCGTATACAGGGAAAAACGCGCTCCCGGTGTTCTGCGCACCGTGTGGCGCAAATTCTATGGCGACACCACGGCGATGATCGGCCTTTACGGCTGCGGTGGTCTGGCATTGCTGTGCATTTTTGGTTCGTGGTTTGCGCCTTACGGACTCGATCAGCAGTTCCTTGGCTATCAGCTGCTGCCCCCTTCATGGTCGCGCTATGGCGAGGTTTCCTTCTTTCTCGGCACCGACGATTTAGGCCGCGATGTGTTGAGCCGCCTGTTAAGCGGCGCCGCCCCGACGGTCGGCGGCGCATTTGTTGTGACGTTTGCCGCCACCGTTTTTGGTCTGGCGCTCGGGATTTTTGCCGGTGCTACGCACGGTCTGCGTTCGGCTGTTCTGAATCATATTCTGGATACGCTACTGTCGATCCCGTCGCTGCTGCTGGCCATTATTGTGGTCGCCTTCGCTGGGCCGCATCTTTCTCACGCGATGTTTGCCGTCTGGCTGGCGCTGCTCCCGCGCATGGTTCGCTCAGTTTACAGTCTGGTTCATGATGAGCTCGAGAAAGAGTATGTGGTCGCGGCACGCCTCGACGGGGCAACGACCATGAATATTTTGTGGTTTGCGGTGATGCCGAACATTGCCTCTGGGCTGGTGACGGAAATTACGCGCGCGCTTTCAATGGCGATTCTGGATATCGCCGCGCTCGGTTTTCTCGATCTTGGCGCGCAACTTCCCTCCCCGGAATGGGGCGCGATGCTTGGCGACGCGCTGGAATTAATTTATGTTGCGCCGTGGACGGTGATGCTACCTGGTGCTGCAATTATGGTGAGTGTTCTGCTGATTAACCTGCTGGGCGATGGTATCCGCCACGCGATTAATGCGGGGGTGCAATAATGCCGTTACTGGATATCCGCAATCTCACTATCGAATTCAAAACCTCCGAGGGCTGGGTGAAAGCCGTAGACCGCGTGAGTATTACGCTGGCTGAAGGCGAAATCCGCGGACTGGTGGGCGAATCTGGCTCGGGTAAAAGTCTTATAGCCAAAGCCATTTGCGGCGTCGCGAAGGACAACTGGCGCGTGACAGCCGACCGCATGCGGTTTGACGATATCGATTTGCTACGGTTGTCACCACGCGAGCGCCGCAAGCTGGTGGGTCATAACGTGTCGATGATCTTCCAGGAGCCACAATCCTGTCTCGATCCTTCAGAACGTGTCGGCAAACAGTTGATGCAGAATATTCCCGGCTGGACCTATAAAGGCCGCTGGTGGCAGCGCGTGGGCTGGCGTAAACGCCGCGCTATTGAGCTGTTGCACCGCGTCGGGATTAAAGATCATAAAGACGCGATGCGCAGCTTCCCGTATGAATTGACCGACGGCGAATGTCAGAAGGTGATGATCGCCATTGCGCTGGCCAATCAGCCACGCATGTTGATTGCCGATGAACCGACAAACGCCATGGAGCCGACCACCCAGGCGCAAATTTTCCGCCTGCTGACGCGCCTTAATCAGAACAATAACACCACCATTTTGCTGATCAGCCACGACCTGCAGATGCTGAGTAAATGGGCGGATAAAATTGACGTGATGTATTGCGGACAGACGGTAGAGACCGCCGTCAGCGAAGATCTGGTGTCTGCGCCGCACCATCCGTATACCCAGGCCCTGATCCGCGCTATTCCTGATTTTGGCAGCGCGATGCCGCATAAAAGCCGTCTGAATACTTTACCGGGGGCGATTCCGTTGCTGGAGTCGCTGCCGATTGGCTGTCGACTGGGTCCTCGCTGCCCTTATGCGCAGCGCAAATGCATTGAGACGCCTCGGTTGACTGGCGCTAAAACGCATCTTTTTGCCTGTCATTTCCCGCTGAACATGGAGAGAGAGTGAAATGGTCGAAACATTGCTTGAAGTACGCAATCTCAGTAAGACCTTTCGCTATCGCACTGGCCTGTTTCATCGCCAGACGGTCGAGGCAGTAAAACCGCTCAGCTTTACCCTGCGCGAAAAACAGACGCTGGCTATTATCGGCGAGAACGGTTCCGGTAAATCGACGCTGGCGAAAATGCTTGCAGGAATGGTGGAACCGAGCGCAGGCGATGTGCTCATTGACGATCATTTTTTGTCGTTTGGTGACTATTCATTCCGCAGTCAGCGCATTCGTATGATTTTCCAGGATCCGTCGACATCACTGAATCCGCGGCAGCGCATTTCGCAAATTCTCGATTTCCCGTTGCGCCTGAATACGGATCTGGAACCCGAGGCACGCCGCAAGCGAATCATTGAAACGCTGCGAATGGTGGGTTTGCTGCCCGATCATGTCAGCTATTATCCGCACATGCTGGCTCCAGGGCAGAAGCAGCGTCTCGGGCTGGCGCGTGCGCTTATCCTGCGTCCGAAGGTGATTATCGCCGATGAAGCGCTGGCTTCGCTGGATATGTCGATGCGTTCGCAACTGATCAACCTGATGCTGGAATTACAGGAGAAACAGGGGATCTCCTATATCTATGTGACACAGCATTTAGGAATGATGAAACACATCAGCGATCAGGTTCTGGTGATGCATCACGGCGAAGTGGTTGAGCGTGGAAGTACTGCGGATGTTTTGGCCTCTCCGCTTCACGACCTGACGAAACGATTGATTGCCGGACATTTTGGCGAAGCATTAACGGCAGACGCGTGGCGGAAAGATAAATAATAAAAGGCGGATTACACCGCCTTTTTGTTATCTCCAGGTGCCATCATGAAGATGATAACTGGTGATAACAAAATAACAGGAAGAGTGAATTTAATCCCCTCCCGCTCCTCTGGGGATGTTTATGTTGTGGTTCCGTAACAGCACGATTAACGCATTCAACAGGTTCGCTGTGTATTTTCGGATTCATAATAATGATGCTACATGAATATTTTTAGAGATAATTAATAAGTTGCCTAACTTTATTAATTGCGAACAAAAATGAATTCATCTCGACTCCACCCCACATTATTTTCATCTTCTTTGGAAAAACCACAGGATCATATTTTACGTTTAATCAAGACGTTGTCCCCGCACGCTAAGGTTGTTCCCGGCGACAAACTCTCCACGCTCGACTTTGTCAGAGCCAATACTAAACAGTGCTATTTGCTGGAAGAAGGTCATGTGATCATCAATCGCAGAGATGATGGCATTACCCTCAACACCGAATCAGCCCCATTCGTCTTTGGATTTACCTTAAACAGCAATCTGCATCCACGCTTGTGTATCCGGCCGTCACCCGACGCTGTGCTTCGCAGGCTTTCGCTCGAAAGTGCCATGCATTTTGTTGAAAAAGAGTCACTCTGGGAATCGTTGACCCAGTTGCTTATTTTCATCTCAGCACGTCTGTTTAGGCACTGTACAAGGCTGTCACAATCAGGAATGTATGAAACGGTTCGCTCGCTTTTAATTGAGCTCATTAATGAGTCACCCAAAATCCGTCATGCTGAATCAACCTACAATTACATTCAAAACAGGTGCTTACTTTCCCGCAGCGGAATTATGTCGATACTTTCTTCACTTCGTGCTGGCGGACACATTGAGCTAGAGAATGGTAAGCTCGCAAAAATCAATTATCTGCCTGAAAAAATATGAGTTAAATCAACTACTCTTCCTATTTTTAAACGTTGTAAATTCCAAACTATTTATCTACTCTTATCATTACATGTTTATTAGGTTTAATATTAAGGATGGAAAACCTTTGGAAACCCCTGCATTAAACCAGCCATTTCCGTGGGCCAAACAACTGGTCGAATCCTTAACGCCTTTTGCGCCAATAAAATCCTATCGCAAAGGGATACGCCTGGGGCTCATTGAGAACGATGAGCCGGTATGTCGTTTGATTCATTCAGGCTCAATTGAAGTACACCGTTCTTCAGATGGACTACTCATTGTCTCGCTACCCGCACCCGGAATCATTGGTCTGGGTGTACATGACGCCTTTCTTGTGACGGCTGAAACGTGCAAAGTCTCCACGCTGACCGTAGCAGAGATGCAGCAGCACATTTCTGATAATGGTCTTTGGGAGATAGCGGCCCAGCATATGATTGTTGTCACGAATAAGCTTTATTCCTACAGCAAACAAATGAGTGCGCCCACTGCGTATGAAGTGATTCGTAACCAGCTACGTGAACTGAGTCACGAACCCGCACACCTTCGTGAAAACGTCACGATTGAACGCTACATCCGCGATAAAACACATCTCTCCCGAAGCAGCATAATGAAAATCTTGTCTGAGTTAAAAACGGGCGGATATATCGTCATTAAGGACGGGCGGTTATGCGAGATTAAGCATCTTCCCGCAAAATACTGACCGCGGCGCGGGAGGTTGGATCAGTTCAGATCCTTTCTACTGGTATCATCCTGCCGTGTTATGTCGTTATCTTAAAAGCTGAAACCTGACGGCTCTTTTGAAATTCAGGTGACATTTCATCTGCATAGTGGGCTATAATTCTGCCCTGCTATTTATTTATTCTGGCGATGTGATTTCTAACTATATGAATACAAAGCCAAAGTAAGCAATGACTATAAGGATCAAAGCTATGGGTTTTCTTTCCGGTAAGCGCATTCTGGTAACTGGCGTCGCCAGCAAACTGTCCATCGCCTACGGCATCGCACAGGCTATGCACCGCGAAGGCGCTGAACTGGCGTTCACCTACCAGAACGACAAGCTGAAAGGCCGCGTTGAAGAGTTCGCCGCGCAGCTGGGTTCAAGCATCATTCTGGAATGCGACGTTGCTCAAGACGAAAGCATTGACGGTATGTTCGCTGAACTGGCAAAAGTATGGCCAAAATTCGACGGTTTCGTTCACTCAATCGGTTTCGCACCGGGCGATCAGCTGGACGGCGACTATGTGAATGCGGTAACCCGTGAAGGCTTCAAAATCGCTCACGACATCAGCTCTTACAGCTTCGTGGCCATGGCAAAAGCGTGCCGTACCATGCTGAATCCAGGCTCTGCTCTGCTGACTCTGTCCTACCTGGGCGCTGAGCGTGCTATCCCTAACTACAATGTTATGGGTCTGGCTAAAGCGTCTCTGGAAGCTAACGTGCGCTACATGGCGAACGCAATGGGTCCAGAAGGCGTGCGTGTTAACGGTATATCTGCCGGTCCAATCCGTACTCTGGCAGCTTCCGGTATCAAAGATTTCCGTAAAATGCTGGCGCATTGCGAAGCGGTTACGCCGATTCGTCGTACCGTTACCATCGAAGACGTGGGTAACTCCGCGGCATTCCTGTGCTCTGACCTCTCTGCTGGCATCTCCGGCGAAGTGGTTCACGTTGACGGCGGTTTCAATATCGCTGCGATGAACGAGCTGGAAATTAAATAAGCTTTAACTCTCTTCCCTCACGGGAAGAGAGTTTCCCCCTGCTGTGTGCCTGTCAATTCTCGGTTTTCCCTTTCGTTATTCCGTTCTGCTATTTGTTATCACCTAACAATATTTTTCCGCTCGTTAGCCATGCGCCAGGATATTGATCGCCATTTGAGATCAAGGAACGCACATGGAACAACGCCGTTTTTCCGGCAAAGGCCACTGGTATCACGAAACCCAGACGAATCACTGTCCGGATGACGTTCTCCCGTTGGTTCCCGAGGCCGCTAATGTCGCCGACCGTTTTTTGCTCGATTTAGCGTTACCGAATGAAATTGTGACGCACTGTGAACGCTGGTTAGCGCCTTCGCGGGTATTACGCGAGCGGCTTTTTCCACGGCAGGTTCCGCTGAGTCGTCTTCATACGCTCAGCGCTTATGACCGCTTAAGTACCGCGCTGACTGTCGCTCAGGCGTGCGGCGTCCAGCGCTTATGTAATCATTATGCCGCCCTGCTGGCTCCGCTTCCGGGTCCGGATTCTTCGCGTGAAAGCAATCAACGTCTCGCCCAAATTACTCAGTATGCTCGCCAGCTTGCCTGTTCACCTGACGTTATCGATGCAAAGGCACAGCAGCAGCTAGATGAAGTGGGTCTGACGACCTACGACGTTATTCTGATCAATCAAATTATCGGTTTTATCGGCTTTCAGGCTCGCGTGGTAGCTACGTTTCAGGCGTTGCTAGGGCACCCGGTGCGTTGGTTGCCAGGTCATCACATTCCCCCTCATGCTCCAGTCGACGATATCAATATGAGCGAATGGGCATCGATTATCCCAAACGTAGAGTTACGCTACGCGAGCGCGCAGCAGCTGGAATCGCTTGCTCGCTGGCAATCAGAAACCTGTCTCGGCGATCTCACGCCGGTGCTATGCCATGAGCCCGCATTACTGGATTGCCTGGGTGAGATTTTGACAAGCGGCATTCAGAATTTACCGGCGTACTACGCAAACCACCCGTCACTTCCGGCTGCTGTGGATTTACTTACACGCTCGCCCGACCGCTTCAGCGCCGCGCAACTGACACCTCTCATTGACGATGGGATTCCGGCTGTTGATGCCATTAATTTGCTGACCTGGTCCGCTTTTTGCGGGTGGCTTAACCGCCTGAAAATCGCGTTGCGCGCGGGCGAATAACCTTACTGATTACCTAAAGAGCGCTTGCTGTACCAGGCAGAATCGCGTAAAACTGTCAGCCGCTCAATGGCCACGAAAATAGAACACTATGCTTCAGGACAACCCGCTGCTAGCGCAGCTTAAACAGCAACTGCATTCCCAGACGCCGCGTGCAGAAGGGGTCGTAAAAGCCACGGAAAAAGGCTTTGGCTTCCTGGAAGTCGACGCGCAGAAAAGCTACTTCATCCCGCCTCCGCAGATGAAGAAAGTGATGCACGGCGATCGTGTGACGGCGGTGATTCACACCCAAAAGGATCGTGAAACTGCCGAGCCAGAAGAACTTATCGAGCCTTTCCTGACCCGTTTTGTCGGGAAGGTGCACAAGAAAGACGACCGTCTTTCTATTGTTCCAGACCATCCGCTGCTGAAAGATGCGATCCCTTGCCGTGCGGATCGTAACTGCGAGCACGATTTCAAAGAAGGTGACTGGGCCGTTGCCCAGATGCGTCGCCATCCCCTGAAAGGCGATCGCGGTTTCTATGCCGATCTGACCCATTTTATTACCTACGGCGACGACCATTTCGTCCCGTGGTGGGTGACGCTTGCGCGTCATAACCTGGAAAAAGAAGCGCCGAACGGCGTGGCGACCGAAATGCTGGATGAAGGTCTGGAACGTCGCGATCTGACGGCCCTGAACTTTGTCACCATCGACAGCGCCAGCACCCAGGATATGGATGATGCGCTGTACGTAGAGGAAGGCGATAACGGCAAACTGCATCTGACCGTGGCGATTGCCGATCCGACCGCGTGGATTGCAGAAGGCAGCAAACTGGACGATTCGGCCAAAGTCCGCGCGTTTACGAACTATCTGCCGGGCTTTAACATCCCAATGTTGCCCCGCGAGCTGTCCGACGATCTCTGTTCGCTCCGTGCAAATCAGGTTCGCCCGGTTCTCGCCTGTCGTATGACTATCGCAGCCGATGGCACGATTGAAGATGACATTGAGTTTTTCGCCGCGACTATCGAGTCAAAGGCCAAACTGGCTTACGACGACGTTTCTGACTGGCTGGAAGGCGCAGGCAACTGGAAACCAGAGAGCGAGGCCATTGCACAACAGATCACGCTGCTGCAACGCGCCTGTCTGAGTCGTGGCGAATGGCGTAAAACCCATGCGCTGGTCTTCAAGGATCGCCCTGATTATCGCTTCGTGCTTGGCGAAAAAGGTGAAGTGCTGGACATTGTTGCCGAACCGCGCCGCATCGCCAATCGCATTGTTGAAGAATCGATGATTGCTGCCAATATTTGTGCCGCCCGCGTTCTGCGCGACAAATTAGGCTTCGGCATTTATAACGTGCATACCGGTTTTGACCCAGCCAACACCGAAGCGCTGGCTGCCTTGCTCAAAACTCACGACGTGCACGTTGATCCGCAGGAAGTGCTGACCCTGGAAGGATTCTGCAAACTTCGTCGCGAACTTGACGCGCAACCGTCAGGTTTCCTCGATAGCCGCATTCGTCGCTTCCAGTCGTATGCTGAAATCAGCACCGAGCCGGGCCCGCACTTTGGTTTAGGCCTTGAAGCATACGCGACTTGGACTTCTCCAATCCGTAAATATGGCGACATGGTTAACCATCGTCTGCTGAAAGCGATCGTGAAAGGCGAAACGATTGCGCGTCCGCAGGATGAAGCCACTGTACAGATGGCTGAGCGCCGTCGCCTGAATCGCATGGCTGAACGTGATGTCGGTGACTGGCTGTATGCGCGCTTCCTGAGTGACAAAGCCGGCACGGATACCCGTTTTGCGGCTGAAATCATCGACGTCAGCCGTGGCGGTATGCGCGTACGGCTGGTGGATAATGGTGCCGTTGCCTTTATCCCTGCGCCTTTCCTGCATGCTGTCCGTGATGAACTTGTGTGTAGCCAGGAAAACGGTTCTGTGCAGATTAAAGGTGAAACGGTTTATAAGGTCACCGATGTGATTGATGTGAACATCGCGGAAGTCCGTATGGAAACCCGCAGCATTATCGCGCGCCCTGTCGTCTGATAACCTTTGAAATGTCGGCGGTTCCTCTTTTGGGATCGCCGATATTTTTATTTCCCCCCTAAATTACGCCCTCATCACTATTTCTTAATATTTTCCTCCTGAACCCCGCAAAAACTATCACAATTATCTACAGTAAAAGAAAACCTTCATCTTTGGTGGCCGGAATTTTTATCCATATGTATCCTTTTTAGCGTTTCTCGTTTTACTATAAGAATTCAGGGAAAAAACAATAAGTTCACTTCGGTTATGCCGCTGCATTACTACGGAAAAGTCGAATGCAGATGCATAATTTTGCGCTATTAAGCAGGTACTGGAGAAAGCATGATTGACGATATGGAGCAAAATTTGCTGTTTCGTTACATGGGCACCCACAGTCCCTGGTGGCGGTTGGCAGCGGACAGCAATGCTCTGCATCTGGCCGCAAGCGAAGATGCGGATATCACGCAAGTGATTCCTCTCAGTGACGAGCAAGCCGACATTATTCGTCAGCTGACGGTAATTACCTCCAGCGTCACCATGACCCTCTCTTTGTATGGTGCTGACGTACCGGTGCATCTCGTCGGCCGCAAAATCAATAAAAAAGAGTGGGCAGGCACCGCGTCAGCGTGGAATGACACCCCTTCTGTGGCGCGCGATCTGGTGCAAAGCCTGTCCTTCGCCGAACAGGTGGTTTCTGAAGCGAACTCCGTTATTGTTATCCTGGATCAGCACGGCAATATTCAGCGCTTCAATCGCCTAAGCGAAGAATATACGGGTCTAAAAGAACAGGAGGTTATCGGACAAAACGTCTTTAAACTCTTCATGAGCCGCAGTGAAGCAGCCGCCTCTAAGCGCAATATCTCAGGGTTTTTCCGTAACGGCAGCTCCTATGAAGTGGAGCGCTGGATCAAAACGCGCAAAGGCCAGCGGTTGTTTCTCTTCAGAAATAAATTTGTGCACAGCGGCAGCGGTAAAAATGAAATTTTCCTGATCTGCTCGGGCACCGATATCACGGAAGAACGTCGGGCGCAGGAGCGACTTCGGGTTCTGGCGAATACGGATACTATTACAGGCCTGCCAAATCGTAATGCGATCCACGAATTAATCAGCGACGCGATTTCTCAACGCGGCGACACTCAGGTCGGGGTGGTTTATCTCGATCTCGATAATTTTAAGAAGGTAAACGATGCTTACGGGCATATGTTTGGCGACCAATTGCTGCAGGCTGTCGCGTTAGCCATTTTAAGCTGTCTGGACGACGGCCAGATGCTGGCGCGTCTCGGGGGCGATGAATTTATCGTTCTGGCTACCGACACCTCACAGAGCACGCTAGAGGCGATGGCATCGCGGATCCTGACGCGGTTACGCCAACCTTTCCGTATCGGTCTCATTGAGATTTATACCGGTTGTTCCCTGGGCATCTCCCTTGCTCCGCAGCATGGTACGGATCGTGAAAGTATTATTCGTAACGCAGATACCGCGATGTATACGGCAAAAGAAAGCGGCCGCGGTAAATTCACCGTCTTCTCGCCGGAAATGAACCAGCGTGTTTTTGAATATCTGTGGCTGGACACCAACCTGCGTAAAGCCCTGGATAAGGATCAACTCCTCATTCACTATCAGCCCAAAATCACATGGCGCGGCGAAGTCAGAAGCCTGGAAGCGCTGGTTCGCTGGCAGTCACCGGAACGCGGCCTGATCCCTCCTCTTGAGTTTATCTCCTACGCTGAAGAATCCGGATTGATTGTGCCCCTTGGCCGCTGGGTCATGCTGGACGTAGTGCGTCAGGTTGCGAAGTGGCGTGACAAAGGTATCAACCTGCGCGTCGCTGTTAACGTTTCAGCGCGTCAACTCGCCGATCAGACTATTTTCAGCGATTTAAAACAGGCGTTGAAAGATCTCAATTTTGAATATTGCCCGATCGATGTGGAATTAACGGAAAGCTGTTTGATTGAAAACGAAGAGCTGGCGCTGTCGGTTATTCAACAATTCAGTAAACTTGGGGCACAGATCCATCTTGACGATTTCGGCACCGGTTATTCCTCTTTATCGCAACTGGCTCGCTTCCCCATTGACGCGATTAAACTTGATCAGGTGTTTGTGCGTGATATTCACAAACAATCTATTTCCCAGTCGCTGGTGCGCGCCATTGTGGCCGTGGCTCAGGCGTTGAATTTGCAGGTTATTGCGGAAGGCGTTGAGAGCACAAAAGAAGACGCCTTTCTGACCAAGAACGGCGTCAACGAACGGCAAGGTTTTCTGTTTGCTAAGCCGATGCCCGCTGCCGCATTCGAGCGGTGGTTTAAGCGCTACCAGGCAAAAAAAATGCGCTAGCTGGCTTTACGTATCCCAACGGCATTGTGGCGATTTTGCAGCATGACCAGGCGTTCCATGTAGGCGATATCTTTTGGCTCCAGGCAAAATGCCGCATCGACCCAGTCTTCGGTGATATCCATCAGTTCGCTGCGAGGCAGTTGCATCACGCGCTGCCGCGCACGCAGCATCGCCCTGACGCCATTGAGTTTTGGCTGTAACGTATCGATGAACGTGCGTGTCGACAGGTAGCCGTGACCCGGTTCGAAAAGTACATCCACAAGCCCATATTGCTCATGCCATTCCGCAGTGTGTGATTCACCTTTATAGATAAGTTCCTCGGCCAGTTTCATGCCTGCACGGCGCGCAACCAGCGAGTATCCTCCCATGCCCGGGAACAGATTAAACGCGATTTCCGGGAAACCTAGCCGGGCATCACGCTGCGCCAGCACAAAATGGTGCGCCAGTGCCGCTTCGAACCCTCCGCCGAGTGCGCTGCCCTCAACCATTGCTAACGTAATCGCGCCCGTATCAAAGCCTCGAGAAGCCGCGTGCACGCAATCGACACAGGCGCGGGCGTATGCGCGTAACGCTTCGCGTCGGCCATTCTGGATACATTCAACGAAGAAACGGAGATCGCCTCCGGTATTGTACATATCGGGAACAAGCGAACCGGTCACCCAAAAATCCACGGCATAGCCCGATTGCCTGACCAGCCACGATATATTCATGATCTCTTCAATTAACGCATGGTTAAAGCATGGACGTGGCTGGGCACGGAGCATCATCCATAGTGTGCGTCTTTCCTCCTCGTAATATCCCGCGAGTTGGGTGAAACGGTCGGGGTCGGTGAACAGTTTACAGGTTGCTTGATCGATGACTGTCATAGTCTAATTCCTCATATAAAAAAGCGCGTTGCGCGCAGTTTTAGACTAATCCACTCCCGATCGCCTCTGTACGCTGCAGGACAAATTAATCACTTTCATTTATGTAATTTAGTTAGCGCATTTTTTCCCTTCTCTTTTGTGACCAATTTCTGCATCATTGAAATTATTCACTTTTCGCTTGATGGGGAACTTCATGTCTGAAATTGACGCACAGAAAGTGGCGCAACGCATTGATACGGTGCTGGATATCCTTGTGGGTGGCGACTATCACTCTGCCATTCGTAATCTTGAGATTTTAAAATCCGAATTACTGGATCACATCAGCGCGGAAAATACCCCTGATTCGGCTCAGCCAAAGGCGCCGTGGGAAGTGTAAATTCCCCTCATTTAAATAAGACTTATTTTTAACCAGCGGCGCAGGCCGTCTTAATATGGATGCTATGAATTCCCGACAACAACTTATTCTGCAGATGGTGATCGACAAAGGACGCATGAGTGTCGTCGAGCTCGCTAAAACGACGGGTGTTTCTGAAGTGACTATCCGCCAGGATCTCAACTTGCTGGAAAAGCAGAGCTATCTGCGGCGTGCCCACGGTTATGCTGTTCCGCTCGACAGTGAAGATGTCGAAACGCGTATGATGAACAACTACGCACTCAAGCGTCAGTTGGCTGAGTTTGCGGCGTCGCTGGTCAGTAATGGCGAGACCGTGTTCATTGAGAATGGCAGCAGCAACGCCCTTTTGGCGCGAACCCTGGCGGAACAAAAAGACGTCACCATAATTACGGTGAGCAGCTATATCGCCCATCTGTTGAAAGAGACCACCTGCGAGGTGATTTTGCTGGGCGGTATTTACCAGAAGAAAAGTGAAAGCATGGTTGGTCCATTGACCCGCCAGTATGTTCAGCAAGTTCACTTCAGCAAAGCATTTATTGGCATCGATGGTTGGCAGGCTGAAACGGGATTTACCGGACGCGATATGATGCGTTCTGACGTGGTCAACGCCGTGCTCGAAAAAGGCTGTGAGGCCATTGTGTTGACCGATAGCTCTAAATTTGGTGCGGTACACCCCTACACCATGGGCCCCGTATCACGCTTTAACCGCGTGATTACGGATGAGCGCCTGAGTGAGGCCCACCGCGAACAATTAGTCAGCGATGGTCTGATTGTCGATATTGTTAATAAAACGGCCTGACCCCTCTAAGACGCCCGTATAACCGGGCGCCCTCTTCTTCTGAGACAATTCCGAGCAATTCTTTAAGACTATTTACCTGTTGTTTATAGGTCAAAAACTTACAATTATCATTAGCGATATAACAGGAAGTGACTATCACCTGCGTGATTTTGTAACCACCTGCGCGACATGGTTTCACGGAAAAAAGATTCATAAGTATTCATATTGTCTATACTTAACAGACTTATTTCCGTGAATCGATTATTCAGGAGAAAGTATTATGATCTTAACAAGCAAAAAATTAACAGCAGCAGTTTTGGCAGTCACACTCGCAATGTCCCTGAGCGCATGTTCTAACTGGTCTAAACGCGACCGAAACACGGCGATCGGTGCTGGTGCTGGTGCTCTCGGCGGTGCAGTGTTGACGGACGGTAGCACACTCGGAACATTAGGTGGTGCAGCCGTAGGTGGTGTTATTGGACACCAGGTCGGTAAATAATCCGGATATATTGCCGCGACAATATTGGATTATCATAGCGTGATGTTGTTTGACTGACGCTCATACAAAAAGCCACGGTTTCTGCCGTGGCTTATTATTTATCCGCCTGCAAGTTTCACTTTCATCCCTTTTGCTTCAAGCAGCGACTTAATTAAATCGCGATTGTCCCCCTGTATTTCAATCACGCCGTCTTTAACTGCCCCGCCGCAACCACATTTTTTCTTGAGCTCGGCGGCAAGCTTAGCAAGCGTAGCGTCATCCGCGTCGATACCTGTTATCAAACAAACGCCTTTGCCTTTACGGCCGCTGGTTTGACGTTGAATACGAACGATGCCATCGCCTTTAGGTCGTGGAGCAACGGTTTTGGGTTCGTCAATTCGACCGCTATCGGTCGAATAAACCAAACGACTGTTAGAGTCACTCATCCTGTCACCTTGCCCAATGAAGTGTTAATCGCTTTTAAGGTTAGCGCAGGGTCGGCAGATTGCGTTATTGGCCGGCCAATCACCATATAATCTACGCCGGCCGCGAGCGCCTCTTCAGGCGTCATTATGCGGCGTTGATCGCCCGCCTCACTGCCCTGCGGGCGAATGCCTGGCGTCACCAGCTTAAAGTTGTTGCCCAGAGCAGATTTAAACCGCACAGCTTCCTGCGCAGAACACACCACCCCATCAAGGCCGCAATGTTGCGTAAGGCGCGCAAGACGCTCAGCCTGATCCGCAGGTGACAACGTCACGCCTAAATCAAGCAGATCGCTTGCTTCCATGCTCGTCAAAACCGTCACAGCGATGAGCAATGGCGCATCTTTTCCAAAAGGAACGAGTGCCTCGCGGGCAGCCGTCATCATTCTCGCCCCACCCGAAGCATGTACGTTGACCATCCAGACACCCAGATCTGCCGCGGCAGCAACCGCATGCGCAGTGGTATTCGGAATATCATGGAATTTGAGGTCAAGAAAGATATCGAAACCGCGCTGCTGTAGATCGCGAACAATTTGCGGTCCAAACAGCGTGAACATCTCTTTGCCCACTTTCAGACGGCAGTCTCGCGGGTCAATCAGGTCGACGAAGGCAAGTGCGCTATCGCGATTGTTATAGTCGAGAGCGACAACAACGGGAGATTCGGTAACTACGCGGGAAGAAGAGGATGCAACAGACGTCATGACCAGCCCTTTTCGTCTATGGGCGCCGCAGTTGGCGCGGGATAGATAAACGGCGAGCATTCTACCTGCCTGCACCGCAAATGAACAGAATCGTTTTATTTTCCTGCCAGACAGCCTACCGCACGGTGCCGCAAGAATGAAATCGTCATTAATAGTATGTTGTAACTAAAGCGTGGTGTTTTAAAAAAATATCACTGCCCATCCAGGCCGCGGATTGGCTTGATGGTTGACCACGCGCGACATGAAGGGCAATGCCAGTAAAGCGTATACGCGGTAAATCCACACTTCTGGCAGCGGTAGCGAGGCTTACTGCGCACCTGCTCACCGACCATGTCGCGCAGAACCATCAGACTCTCTTTCGCGCGCCCTTCTTCCGCATCATTCAGATGGTAATCCATCAGTTTGTGGAAGACACGCATGGTTGGGTGGCGCTGTAACTGACGCGTAATGTAGACCTGCGCGGTATCGTTGCCTTCGTGTTGCTCGACAACGTCTGCCAGCATTAACTCTGCCATTGCGCCTGTGTTTTCTTCAACGCAGCGGCGTAAGAAGGCAACCCATTCATCAGGTTTATCGAGTTGCTGATAGCACGTTTGCAACATTTCAAGCGTTTCGCTGACCAGTTCTTTGTCCTGATCGATGACACGCAACAGGCATTCCACCGCCCTGGCAAACTCGCCCTTCGCCATAAACACGCGCCCCATCATGATGGAGATTCGCGCGCTGTTGCGATCGGCCGAAGCGCCCTTTTTCAGCAATGCCATGGCTTTATCCATGTCATCGCCGGCCATCTGCTGCAAGGCAAGCTCACAGTAGAAATGCGCGATTTCGACACGCTGCTTATCTTTGCCCAGTTTGACCAGACGTTCGGCTGTGTCGATGGCTTTTTGCCAGTCACTGGTCAATTGATAGATTTGCAGGAGTTGCTGCAGAGCGCTGACGCGGAATTCCGTTTCATCGACCAGTTGGCTAAACATATCTTCAGCACGGTCATAAAGACCCGCAGCCATATAGTCGCGGCCTAACTGCTGAACCGCTAACAGTCGCTGATCGTATGTCAGAGAAGCGCTTTCCATGAGCGTCTGGTGAATGCGAATAGCCCGGTCAACTTCGCCACGCGAGCGGAACAGGTTTCCGAGGGTGAGATGAGCCTCAACGGTTCCGGTGTCCTCTTTAAGCATGTCGAGGAACAGGTCTACCGCTTTATCCTGTTGATTACTCAGAAGGAAGTTTACCCCCGCAACATAGTCACGGGACAGTCGGTTAGCCTCATCCTGCTTTGTTTGTTGCGCACTTCTGCGGCCCATATACCAGCCATAGGCTGCGGCGACAGGCAAAAGCAGAAACAACAACTCCAGCATATTCGATTATTCCTTCGCGACTGGCATACCAGGATTCACTGGAACGTCGGTTGCAGGTGCAATTTGATTTTCAAGACGTTTAATTTTGCGTTCAGCGCGCGCAAGAGAAACACGAATTTTAAGCCAGAAGAGACCACAAACTAACCAGCCGATAGCAAATCCAGCGGCGAATAAGACAGCAAGTAAACTCGATACGCGATACTCGCCCTGTGCCAGCAGATAATTAAATGAAACCAGCTGATCGTTTTGCGCGCCCAATGTGACCGAAATGACAAAAATCGCCAATACCAGTAAGAAAATGAGTAAATATTTCACATTACTTCCCGTTATGTGGTTTAAGCGAATAAAGAATGTTCAATTCACCGCAATCAGCCCTATAAACTACCATTTTAGCCGCGAGCGTGGAATGGGAAAAATTGTACGTCCTGTCTGGATTTATGGGCAAAACGTCGATTTTCAACCCTGAGGGTCATCCTGCTGACGTTCTGCGATCTCTTTGTTCTCTTCCGGAGGCGGCATAAGTGGCCCGCAAAGCCGCTGGGCAATCCAGGTGGCCAACGTCACCAACAGCCAGGATATCAGGGTCGCCACCACCAGATCGCGTGGCCAATGCATCCCCAACAGCAGACGGCTGCCCATGACGGCTGTGGCCCATACAAGCAAAATCGCAATCGTCACAGTACGACGACGCGGCCACAATAATCCGACCGCCAGTAAAGCCCAACTGGCTGCAAACATCGTATGACCCGACGGAAACGCAAATCCGGTCTCTTTTTGCCAATGGTGACGTAAGAATTTCGGAATATCCCGCTCCTCGGCAAGCTGATCTTTAACCAGATGCCCCCGATCTTTACGCTTTAAATTGTAGAAGGTATCTACCGGAATATGATGCGTTTTTTCAAGCCAGACGACAAAAGGACGCGGCTCCTGCACCCGGTCTTTCACCCATGACTTGATGCCCTGTCCGGCGACAATGGCCACACCGAGAATCACAAAAAGCATTATGGCCGGACGCAAACGAAAGCGCAGACACCACAGGAACCAGGCGCAAAGCACACCGTGGGTAATGATTCCCCAGGGCTGGGTGACCGTTTCGGTTATCCAGTAGAGCGCTTTCAGCCAACTCTCATGATGTCCAGGGGTCCAGCTCCAGCCTGATACCCAGACGGCAACGGGCATAATAAGTAAGATAGCGGCGCCAGCAGCCGTGCGGCGAGCAATTGAAAGCATGATGTCTCCTTTTTCGCTAAGCTCAACAATCATAACTGAAATAAATGCCTTGCGGGAAAATGTCGGATTGTGCGTTTAACGCGCGGACAGTGTGGCCTCAACTAGGTGAACACTGACAGCTTGTGGCAAAATAGCAGGATACGAAAGCCGAAGGGCGAAAGACACGAAACGTGTCAGCATTCTCTGGAGAATCACATGCAGCTTAAACGCGTGGCAGAAGCCAATCTGCCAACCCCATGGGGCGATTTCCTGATGGTGGGTTTTGAAGAAGTGGCAACCGGGCAGGATCACGTCGCGTTAGTCTTTGGCGATATTTCAGGACAAACACCGGTACTGGCTCGCGTCCATTCAGAATGCCTGACGGGCGACGCCCTGTTCAGCCTGCGCTGTGATTGCGGCTTCCAGCTAGAAGCAGCACTTTCTCATATTGCAGAAGAAGGTCGCGGCATACTGCTTTATCATCGCCAGGAAGGTCGTAACATTGGCCTGCTGAATAAGATTCGCGCCTACGCGCTACAGGATCAGGGTTACGATACCGTTGAGGCTAACCATCAGCTTGGTTTTGCCGCTGATGAACGTGACTTTACGCTTTGCGCGGATATGTTCAAACTTCTGGGCGTCGATGAGGTTCGTCTGCTGACGAACAACCCGCGTAAAGTGGAAATTCTGGGTGAAGCTGGGATCAATATTGTTGAGCGCGTGTCGCTGATTGTCGGACGTAATCCTAAAAACGAACACTATCTGGATACGAAAGCCGCAAAGATGGGCCATTTGCTTAGCGAATGATTCGTGTTGCCCGGCAGCGCGAAAACTGCCGGGCTACGATGCGATTAATTCAGCATATTACGAATCACATAATGCAATATTCCGTCATTTTGGTAATACGTTAGCTCCGTCGCAGTATCGATACGGCAACGGCATTCCAGCATTTCTGCTTGACCATCAGCGCGCGTAAGTTGCACCTGGACGTTAGCCCCCGGCTTCACATTCTGCAGATCGCTGATATCAATTCTCTCTTCCCCGGTTAATCCCAGCGTTTTACGCGTGACGCCCTGTGGGAACTCAAGCGGCAAAATCCCCATCCCAATCAGATTTGAACGGTGAATTCGCTCGAACGATTCGGCGATGACGACACGCACGCCCAGCAAACGTGGCCCCTTCGCCGCCCAGTCGCGGCTTGATCCAGACCCGTACTCTTTACCCGCAATCACGGCTAAAGGCGTGCCTTCCTGCTGGTATTTCATCGCGGCATCGTAAATAGCGACGACATCGTTACCCGGCAAATGGCGGGTCATTCCGCCTTCAATACCGGGGACCATTTCGTTGCGAATACGAATGTTGGCAAAGGTCCCGCGCATCATGATTTCATGATTGCCGCGACGCGAGCCATAGGAGTTAAAATCGCGACGCTCAACGCCACGCCCCTGGAGATAGCGTCCGGCCGGACTGTCAGCCTTAATGCTCCCCGCTGGAGAAATATGGTCGGTCGTCACGGAATCTCCCAGCATGGCGAGGATCCGCGCACCGTGAATATCGACCAGCGGTTTTGGTTCGGCTTCCATATCGTCAAAGAATGGCGATAAGCGGATGTACGTCGAATCGTTCTGCCAGCCGTAAGTGTCAGACCGCTCCACTTCGATGGTTTTCCATTCAGGCGTGCCCTCAAACACCTCCGCGTACTCTTTGCGGAACATATCCGTGGAGACCTGCTCAACCGCGCGCGCAATTTCCTGCGCTGAGGGCCAGATATCTTTCAGATAGACCGGATCGCCTTTGCGATCGTGTCCAAGAGGATCGGTCGCCAGATTGATATTCATATTCCCCGCCAGGGCGTAGGCTACGACCAGCGGTGGTGACGCAAGCCAGTTGGTTTTCACCAGCGGATGGATACGCCCTTCAAAGTTTCGGTTTCCTGAAAGTACAGCCCCCACCGTCAGATCGCCCTGCTTAATGGCCTGCTCAATCGGATCGGGAAGTGGGCCCGAGTTGCCGATACAGGTTGTACAGCCGTAGCCCACCAGGTTAAATCCCAGTTCATCCAGATAGGGCGTGAGTCTGGCCTGAGCCAGATAATCTGAAACCACTTTTGATCCTGGCGCTAACGAGGCTTTTACCCACGGCTGGCGCTTCAAACCCAGCGTCACCGCTTTTTTCGCCAGTAGCCCCGCCGCCATCAACACACTGGGGTTCGACGTGTTGGTACAGGAGGTGATGGCCGCAATGACCACGGCACCGTCAGGAAGCTGATACTGATGGCCGTTCATAACATAGTTGACGGGATTGCGATCTTTTTGCGCCGTGTTGAGCTCCAGCTCGGCACTGGCTGCAAAGGCTTTTGGCACATCATTCAGCGAAACACGATCCTGCGGGCGTTTTGGTCCTGCAAGACTGGCTTCGACTTCATCCATGTCCAGTTCCAGCGTGCTGGTAAATACAGGTTCGTCACCCGGGTTGCGCCACATTCCCTGGGCTTTGGCATACGCTTCGACCAGCGCGACCTGTTCGTCGCTGCGCCCACTCAAACGCATGTATTCCAGCGTCACACCATCGATCGGGAAAAAGCCGCAGGTTGCACCATATTCGGGTGCCATGTTAGCGATTGTCGCGCGATCGGCGAGAGGTAATGAATCGAGTCCATCGCCGTAGAATTCAACAAATTTGCCCACAACACCGTGCTTACGCAGCATTTGCGTGACGGTCAGTACCAGATCGGTAGCGGTGATACCTTCACGCAGCTTGCCCAACAGTTTAAATCCCACCACATCCGGGATAAGCATCGAAACCGGCTGGCCCAGCATCGCCGCTTCAGCTTCGATACCGCCAACGCCCCATCCCAACACACCCAGGCCATTAATCATTGTGGTGTGGGAGTCGGTCCCCACCAGCGTGTCCGGATAGGCTATCCACTCTTTATCCTGGAGCTCACTCCAGACCGCCTTGCCAAGGTATTCAAGGTTGACCTGATGACAAATGCCGGTACCCGGCGGCACCACGCTAAAGCGGCTAAAAGCCTGCTGGCCCCATTTCAGAAAGACATAGCGCTCGTGGTTACGTTCCATCTCCAGACGGACGTTTTCTTCGAAAGCGTCATCATCACCAAAATGATCGACCGTCACCGAGTGGTCGATAACGAGATCGACCGGAGAAAGTGGGTTAACTTTGGCGGTGTCTCCCCCCAGCCGTTTTACGGCTTCGCGCATGGCGGCCAAATCAACGACAGCCGGAACGCCGGTGAAGTCTTGCATCAGTACCCTGGCCGGGCGGTAGGCGATTTCACGATCGGCATGAGCGGCTTTCAGCCAGCCCGCCAGCGCCTGAATGTCATCGGCGGTAACCGACTCTTCATCCTGCCAGCGTAAAAGGTTTTCCAGTAAGACTTTCAGTGACTTAGGTAATCGCGAAATATCACCAAGTGTTTTGGCAGCCAGCGGCAAGCTGTAGTAGTGATAGGTCTTGTTCTCGGCTTGCAACGTGTCCTTACAGGCTTCGCGTAGGGTGAACGACATAAGCTCCTCCTTAATTACAGGGATACCCCGACAATCATCGGGGCCGTAATTAAAGATAACACAAAGATGTCGTAACGTTTTGATAACAACCCAAATTGACAAATCAGGTTGTAGGGCAGCCTTGAGATAAAACAAAAAACCTCGCCGCAGCGAGGTTTTAGATTTAGTTTAGGGCCAGCCAGATAAGCTGACACCAGAACAGAATGGAGACAGTAAACGCGCCCATCCACGACCAGTATTTAACGTTTTGTAGAGTATTCATCATCTGACACCAGACTTTATATTTATTTGCTCGATCGGGTATTACCCGATTATTTATTACTGATGTGTATTTATTAAATAGTACAAAAGTGCACGGTTCATTGCCTGAAAGTACCCGGAGGACAAGGCATCAATTATTGTTTCTTCGGTTCGTCTTCTGCGAACGTATCAATAAACGCTTGCTGCTGAGCGGAAAGCTTCCAGGAGTCTGGGACGCTTGTTGTAGGCTCTTTACGCGCGGCAAGATTACTGTCACAAGGTTGACACAATTTTTTCACCGGTTCGATACGCATTTGAGTCGCCATAATCATCCCCAATATTTCCAGACCAGTAACGCCACCACCACCCAGAACAGGGTGGAGCCAAGAAACACCGCCAGCCAGGCTTTACGCTTAAACGCGGAATCCCTCTGCGGTTCTTCACTTCCTGATGGCATTGCTAACCTCATACAATCGATTTCGCTTATCATTTTGATACCAAACAATCGGTACAACTAATCATGAGTTGAGATAAATCCTAAAGAAACTTTAGTCGAAAAGCTAGTGAATTTACGAACGTTTTCCAGGGAATTAGTTAATCTTTTGACCAGAAATAAATAATTGAAACGAGGAATTTGCGAAGTGGGAATTTACTTTCTACTTTTGTCGCAATTTCGCGACAGTTTTTACAATAAACCGGTAATCTTTATCCGGTTATATAGTCAAGCAAATGAAGATGATGATAATTCTAATTTAGCTTTAGGGCATTATTTCGGTATCTTCCCGGGCGGGAAGATACCGGATGTCATTATTTTTCCGGGAGCTTAATATCCTGGAACATGGCTTCAATATCTTCATTTGACCGCAACGCAACGGCGGTATCGACCACATCACGCGTTAAATGCGGCGCAAAGCGTTGAATGAAATCGTACATATAACTTCTCAGGAATGTACTGCGACGGAAGCCAATTTTAGTCGTGCTATGGCTAAAGACATCGTGCGCATCCAGACGAACCAGATCTGGGTCTGAAACCGGGTCTACTGCCATACTGGCAATCACCCCCACACCGAGGCCGAGACGCACATACGTTTTAATCACGTCAGCATCCGTGGCGGTGAAAACAATACGCGGCGTTAAGCCCGCACGATTAAAGGCCGTGTCAAGCTCTGAGCGCCCGGTGAAACCAAAGGTGTAGGTGACCAACGGATACTGCGCCAGCTCTTCAATCGTTACCGATCCCTTCCCTGCCAGCGGATGATCCGGTGTTACCACTATCGAACGATTCCAGTGGTAGCACGGCAACATTACCAGATCGTCATAGAGGTGAAGCGCCTCAGTGGCAATAGCAAAATCAGCATTGCCCTTTGAGACCGCTTCAGCAATTTGAGTGGGTGAGCCCTGATGCATATGGAGTGAGACGCGTGGATAGCGCTCGATAAAACCTTTAATCACACCCGGCAATGCATAACGTGCCTGGGTGTGCGTCGTGGCGATATAGAGAGACCCTTTATCAGGCCATGTATGTTCGCCAGCGACCGATTTAATCGCATCAACTTTTGACAGCACTTCCCGGGCGATACGAATGATTTCCTGACCCGCGGGCGTCACCTGCGTCAAATGCTTACCGCTGCGGGCAAAAATCTGAATGCCCAACTCATCTTCCAGCATGCGGACCTGCTTACTGATGCCGGGTTGAGAGGTATAGAGACCTTCTGCAGTCGAAGAAACGTTGAGGTTGTGATTGACCACCTCGACGATATAACGAAGCTGTTGTAGTTTCATGCCAGACCATCCGATTTAGCGTACACGGGCAATCGCTTAATACGATTTAATAATAAGAAAGGAGTTAACTATAACCACTATATCATTTATAGCCTGACTGTATAGTACGGAACAAAAAATAATAAGCGGGCAATAAAAAAGGGCCGGAATCCCGGCCCTTTAAAGGTAAGTTAAGGTTAAGAAAGATTATTTCTTACCTTCAACCCACTTCCCGTCAATAAAGAATGCTGACCATCCGGTCGCTTTGCCCTCTTTCTCAGCAGACACATATTGCTGCTTCGTTTTACGGCTAAAGCGGACAACGGTTTTATTCCCTTCCGGATCCTGCTGTGGCGCATCAGCCAGATAACGCAGCTTTTCCGGTAAACGATCGCGGAAGCGATATAACTCTTCCACCAGCGGCGCACGCGTTTCGCGCGATTTAGGGAAGGTGTTCGCAGCAAGGAAGACCCCTGCAGCACCGTCACGCAGAACAAAATAGGCATCAGACTTTTCACACGGCAATTCAGGCAGCGGGACCGGATCTTCCTTCGGCGGAGCCACTTCACCATTACGCAGGATCTTACGCGTGTTTTTACATTCTTCGTTGGTACAAGCCATGTACTTACCAAAACGCCCCATTCTCAGGTGCATTTCAGAACCACACTTCTCGCACTCCACGATGGGGCCGTCATAGCCTTTGATGCGGAACTCGCCCTCTTCGATCTCGTAGCCATCACACGTTGGGTTATTACCGCAGACATGCAATTTACGTTTCGGATCGATCAGATAGCTGTCCATCGCCGTGCCGCATTTCTGGCAACGACGCTTCGCGCGCAGCGCATTGGTTTCGGCGTCATCACCTTCCAGAACGTTGAGAACTTCATTCTCAGGCACCAGGTTAATGGTGGTTTTGCAACGCTCTTTAGGCGGTAACGCATAACCGGAACAACCGAGGAACACGCCGGTCGTCGCGGTACGAATACCCATCTGACGGCTGCAGGTTGGGCAGTCGATGCTGGTCAGCACCATCTGGTTAGGCTGCATGCCGCCTTCTTCCGGATCTTTCTCGGCTTTTGCCAACTGCTCGGTAAAATCACTGAAGAAACTATCCAGTACATTTTTCCATTCAGCCTGATGGTTCGCCACCTGATCCAGACGGTCTTCCATCTGCGCGGTGAAATCGTAGTTCATCAGCTCGCGGAAGTTATCTTCCAGACGATCTGTGACGATCTCACCCATTTTTTCAGCGTAGAAACGACGGTTTTCAGCGCGGACGTAACCACGATCCTGAATGGTCGAAATGATCGACGCATAGGTAGACGGGCGACCAATACCGCGTTTTTCAAGCTCTTTAACCAAAGAAGCTTCACTAAAACGTGCAGGTGGCTTAGTAAAGTGCTGAGCAGGAATGAGTTCAGTCAATGCAAGCTCATCGCCTTTATTTACCGGTGGCAAAATACGATCTTCATCGCCTTTACGTAGCGCAGGCATCACTTTCGTCCAGCCGTCGAAGCGCAAGATACGGCCACGGGCTTTGAGACGGAAATCACCTGCACCGACTGTCAGGGTGGTGGAATCATATTTTGCAGGATTCATCTGACACGCAACAAACTGGCGCCAGATCAGCTGATAAAGCTTTTGCGCATCGGTTTCCATATCCTTCAGGGATTCGGAAACAACGGACACATCGGAAGGACGAATCGCTTCGTGCGCTTCCTGAGAATTTTCTTTGCTTGCGTACTGGTTCGCACTTTCCGGCAGATATTTCTTACCGAAGTTTTCACCGATATAGTCACGCACCATGCTGACGGCGTCCTGGCTCAGATTCGTCGAGTCAGTACGCATGTAGGTGATGTAACCCGCTTCATACAAACGCTGCGCCATCATCATGGTTTTCTTCACACCAAAGCCCAGACGAGTACTTGCCGCCTGTTGCAGGGTGGAGGTGATGAAAGGTGCGCCAGGTTTGCTGCTGGTCGGTTTATCTTCACGCTCAACGACCTGATAACGCGCCTTTTCAAGCTGCGCAACTGCAGCCATGGTATGGTCACGGTTAACAGGGCGGAAAGGTTTGTCATTTTCGTGAGTGACTTGCAGCGGCAGCGCGTCGCCGGCAGGCGTGGTGACGTTTGCATCAATTTCCCAGAACTCTTCCGGGACAAACGCTTTAATTTCGCGCTCACGTTCGACAACTAAACGCACCGCAACGGACTGAACGCGCCCTGCGGAAAGTCCACGGGCAATTTTTTTCCACAGCAGTGGCGAGACCATATAACCCACAACGCGGTCCATAAAACGACGCGCCTGCTGGGCATTTACACGGTCAATATTCAGTTCGCCCGGCTTCTCAAACGCCTGACGAATCGCATTCTTAGTTATCTCATTAAATACCACACGGCTGTAGCGTGTTTCATCACCACCAATGATTTCCCGCAGGTGCCACGCAATGGCTTCCCCTTCGCGGTCAAGGTCGGTTGCGAGATAAATGTGGTCAGCTTTTTCTGCGAGCTGCTTCAGCTCATTGACAACTTTTTCTTTGCCTGGAAGCACTTCGTATTGTGCTTCCCACTCGTGCCATGGATCGACACCCATACGGTTGACGAGCGCAGTACGTTCATCCTTTTTAGGCTTTTTAGCCCCTTTGGTGGAGGTAGAGTCTGCGCTCTTTTTACTGGCTGAGCCACTGGTCGGCAAATCGCGGACATGACCAACGCTGGACTTAACCACGTAGTCATTGCCCAGATACTTATTGATCGTTTTGGCTTTTGCCGGGGACTCAACGATGACGAGAGCTTTACCCATATTCACCTTTACCTAATTTAATTCTTCCAGGAATACGCCGCACGTTGATTCCCCTTCCACTGGCGACGTGCTTTTTATATTGCATCGTTACCAGGGGATATCAACCCTATTTCTTACCAGACGCCGAAATTTGAACATCCAGGTGATTGAGATATCGGGCATTTTTACTTACATCAAAATGACTATGCGACGAGCTTTCGGTCGAATGTCAAGCAATTCTGTTGCCAGATTGACGAAAGCGCACACTGTACCTGATAAAATCTGTTACGCAACTTTATTAGCATGCAAAAACAAATCACGCCAACTTTGCCCCTGCGCTGTAGCCCCTCGATTTACAGGGAAAATTTGCCCATGGAGTGTGTCCGGCGTAGACTAAAGCCACTTTTTAAGGAGTGGAATATGCAGCAAAATAGCCAACCCATCGATCGTGAAACGTTGCTTGTTGAAGCGAACAAACTGATTCGTGACCACGAAGATACCCTGGCAGGTATTGAAGCCACCGGCGTTGAGCAACGTAACGGTGTGCTGGTGTTCAGCGGTGAGTATTTTCTTGATGAGCAAGGTCTACCCACCCCCAAGAGCACAGCAGTATTTAACATGTTCAAATACCTGGCCCACGCGCTCTCAGAGAAATATCACCTGATCGATTAAACGTAAAACGCGAGGCAAATGCCTCGCGTTTCTTTTTGACGTTGTTTACAGCAGCGGCTTCTGCCCGCGCTGCAACCAGCGCAATAAAAGACGATCCGCGCTATCGGCGGCACTGTTCGTAAAGCGATCTAACAGTCGTTTACGCTGGGTAAACCGCACACCGACCAGTTCACGACCGTCCATCAGACTCAGGAGCAAATCGTCGCTCGTGCCGACCTCGTCCACCAGCCCTTTCTCCTGCGCCTGGATGCCGTACCAGTGTTCACCTGTCGCCACCTGATCAATATCCAGCGAAGGACGCATGCGATGCACGAAATCCTTGAAAAGATGGTGCGTTTCATTCAGGTCTTCACGAAATTTCTGACGGCCCTCTTCGGTATTTTCACCCAGCAGCGTCAGCGTCCGTTTGTACTGCCCGGCAGTGTGCAGCTCAATGTCGATCTCTTTATTTTTTAAGAAGCGATTGAAGTTAGGGATTTGCGCGACAACGCCTATTGACCCCAGGATCGCAAAAGGCGCCGCCACGATTTTGTCGGCTACGCAGGCCATCATATAGCCCCCGCTCGCCGCCACTTTGTCTACCGCTACCGTTAACGGGATCTGCTTATCACGCAAACGCTGCAACTGCGAGGCCGCCAGACCGTAACCGTGAACAACACCACCTGGGCTTTCTAACCGCAGAACGACCTGATCCTGCGGCTTGGCCACGGCCAAAACCGCCGTCACCTCTTCGCGCAGCGATGACACTTCATGCGCATCCATACTGCCTTTAAAATCCAGAACATACACGCGTGGTTTGGTGACTTCCTGTTGCGCCTGTTTAGCGTTCGCTTTTGCCGCTTTAGCTTCCAGCTTGTGCTTTTTCTTTTGCGCTTTATGCCACATCTTTTGCTGATGCCCATCCAGCAACGCAACCGACATGTCTTCCTGCATCTCCTTATACTGCTCGCTTAAGCGGGTGATACGTAACTCGCCGCGCTGACGCTTGCGCTGCGTCAGATTCACGAGCAGAACCGCAATGGCGATAATAGCGATCGCTACCGTCGCGATTTTGGCCAAAAACAAACCATATTCAGAAAGTAATTCCACGTGTTCCACCTTGATTTAACCACGAATCTTTCTCGACCAGTGTACAACAGCCTTCGTCAGGCGTCTCGCTCGCAACAATGCCCGTGCGAGCGGCTTTCAGGACCAGGCAATTATGGTAGAAATAGTTGCAAATTGTTAATTTCGAAGCGTTCTCTCCTGTAGACTGATTGAAATCATGCGCCGTTTCGGGCATAAAACCGAAAAGCGAACAAAAAGCAGGCGCAGCCGATGTGTTCCGCGCCGCAGGAGTCACCGTGCACTATCAACCGAAAAAAGATTTACTGCAAAATCGTATCATCCTTGTCACCGGTGCCAGCGACGGTATTGGTCGCGAAGCCGCGCTGACCTATGCTCGTTACGGCGCCACCATCGTACTGCTGGGCCGCAATGAAGATAAATTACGCAGTGTGGCTGACGAAATCGCCGCAATCAGCGGCGCGCCGGCTCGCTGGTACAGCCTGGATTTGTTGTCCTGCACACAAGAATCATGCCGCGAATTAGCCCAGCACATTGCCGGTGATTATCCGCGCCTTGACGGGGTGTTGCACAATGCCGGTTTACTCGGTGAAGTCCGTCCCATGGATGAGCAAAACGCCGAAATCTGGCAACAGGTTATGCAGGTCAATATCAACGGTACCTTTTTCCTGACTCAGGCCCTTCTTCCTTTATTACTCAAGTCTGATTCCGGGTCGCTGGTCTTTACGTCATCAAGTGTGGGTCGTCAGGGCCGGGCAAATTGGGGCGCGTATGCCGTATCGAAGTTTGCCACCGAAGGTATGATGCAGGTACTGGCTGAGGAATATCAAAGCCGTCACTTGCGGGTCAACTGCATTAATCCAGGTGGTACGCGCACTAAAATGCGGGCCAGCGCCTTCCCTTCGGAAGACCCGCAAAAGCTCAAAACGCCGGCAGATATTATGCCGCTTTATCTGTGGTTAATGGGCGATGATAGTCGTCGTAAAACCGGAATGACCTTTGATGCCCAGCCGGGCCGTAAGCCAGGAATTTCTCAATGAGTGAAGATCGCCACCAGCAACGCCAGCAACGATTGAAAGAACAGGTTGATGCCCGCGTCGCTGCAGCCCAGGACGAGCGCGGTATCGTCATTGTGTTTACCGGAAATGGAAAAGGGAAAACGACGGCGGCTTTTGGGACCGCCACCCGCGCCGTTGGGCACGGTCAGAAAGTGGGAGTGGTGCAGTTTATCAAAGGGGAATGGCCCAACGGCGAGCGCAATTTGCTTGAGCCTCACGGCGTAGAATTTCAGGTCATGGCGACCGGTTTTACCTGGGATACGCAAAATCGCGAAAGCGATACTGCAGCCTGTCTTGCCGTGTGGGAGCACGCAAAACGGATGCTTGCCGATCCGCAGCTCGATATGGTGTTACTCGATGAGATCACCTACATGGTGGCCTACGATTATCTTTCACTGGAAGCGGTATTGACTGCGCTGAAAAACCGCCCTTCGCACCAGACGGCGATCGTCACCGGACGCGGATGCCACCGGGATATTCTGGACTATGCGGATACGGTCAGTGAGCTTCGCCCTGTTAAACACGCGTTTGACGCGGGCATAAAAGCGCAGATTGGGATCGACTACTAAATAAGAAAAAACCCGGCGATGCCGGGTTTATTTTTTTAGCCGTTGTTGTTACGGCTGCCAGAACGGCGAGTCGGGCTCACCTGGCTATGGCGCTTGACCGCGCGGCGAATCTGATTCGCTTTCACGCGACGACGATCTTTCTCAACCGCCACTTTCGACGTGGTTTCTGGTTTGAGTTCGACCAGTTCACGCAAATAGTTGGTCTGGGTTAAATCCAGCTCCGTATACCCGCCGCGCGGCAGGCCTTTCGGCAGCAGAATGTCACCATAACGCACACGAATCAGTCGGCTAACCTGCACACCAACCGCTTCCCAAAGACGACGCACCTCACGGTTACGACCTTCAGTCAGCGTGACGTTGTACCACTGGTTGATACCTTCACCGCCGGTGAATTTGATCGTTTTAAAGGCTGCCGGACCGTCTTCAAGCTGAACGCCGCGCGATAAGTCACGCAGTTTATGCTCGTCAACTTCGCCGAAGACACGCACCGCATATTCGCGTTCTACTTCGCGGCTCGGGTGCATCAGGCGGTTAGCCAGTTCACCATCGGTGGTGAATAACATCAGACCGCAGGTGTTAACATCCAGACGACCGACAGCAATCCAGCGCGCCCCGCGCAGTTTTGGCAGACGGTCAAATACGGTTGGACGTCCTTCCGGATCGTTACGGGTACACAATTCGCCTTCCGGCTTATAGTAAGCCAGCACGCGACAAATCTGTTCTGCGGATTCTTTCACCGAGATAACGTGGCCGTCGAGACGAATTTTCATTCCCGCGACGACTTCCACACGATCGCCCAGCTTGGCAATTTTGCCATCAACACTGACGCGACCGGCTTCGATAATAGTTTCGATTTCACGGCGTGAACCGTGGCCAGCACGCGCCAGCACTTTCTGTAATTTCTCGCTCATTGAGCATCCTTCAGGTGTCGCCTTCACAGGCGTCGAATTAGGGTCAAAAAAGCGATTTCCCGCTATTTTGATGGCCGCGTAGTATATCTGCTTATACCTTTACAAGAAAGGCTTAACGTCGCCCACGCCTTCACGAATCACTTCAGGCGCCTCTTCCGTCAGATCAACAACCGTTGTCGGCTGCTGGCCGAGATACCCGCCGTGGATAATCAGGTCAACCTGCTTTTCCAGACGGTCTTTGATTTCTTCCGGATCGGACTCCGTAAAATCACTGCCTGGCAGCATCAGCGACGTAGAAAGCATCGGCTCGCCAAGCGTTTCGAGCAACATCTGGGCAATCGGGTTGGAGGGCACGCGCATGCCGATCGTTTTGCGTTTTTCCTGTAACAAACGGCGCGGCACTTCCTTGGTTCCTTTCAGAATAAAAGTATAGTTGCCCGGCGTGTTGTTTTTAATTAAACGAAACGCGACGTTATCCACGTAGGCGTAGGTCGAGATTTCGGAGAGATCGCGACACATCAGGGTAAAGTTATGCCCATCCGGCAAATGACGAATGCGGCAGATACGTTCCATCGCCCCTTTGTCTTCGATTTTACAGCCCAGCGCATAGCCGGAATCCGTTGGATAAACGATCACGCCGCCCTTACGAACGATTTCAACGGCCTGATTGATCAAGCGCGCCTGTGGGTTATCCGGATGAATATAGAAAAACTGACTCATACTTCCCTCTCTTCAATGTGTTGCTGTGGCTGTTCCCAGAGCTGCCAGACGGGCTCTACGCCTGCGGGCAACCAGAGCTTGCGCCCCAGTTCAATCCACGCGCAAGGCTGATGGAAATCAGAGCCTTGCGAAGCCAGTAAACCAAACTGGCGGGCGTATGCCGCATGCTGCGTGCGCTCATTGGGAGCCTGCTGGCATTGGGCGACTTCCATCGCTTCACCGCCGAGTTCGGCAAAGTGAGCCAGCAGCCTTTTCAGCCACTTAGCTGACAGGTTGTACCGCCCCGGATGGGCCAATACCGCCTTTCCGCCAGAATGATGAATGACATCAATAGCTTGTTTTATTGTACACCACTGTGGAGGAACGTAACCGGTTTTACCGCGCGCGAGATATTTTTTAAATACATCGGCAAAGTTACTGGCTTTACCGGCCTCAACCAGGAAGCGCGCGAAATGGCCCCGCGTTACGGCTCCGCCGTTGGCGAGACGTTGTGCGCCTTCCAGCGCACCGGGGATCAACGCTTTTTCAAGTCGTTCACCGATCAATACAGCGCGCTGGTTACGACGTTCTTTCTGCTCTTCCAGAAAGGCACACAGCGCCGGATGCGCAATATCAATGTTCAAGCCCACAATGTGAATTTCGTGATTTTCCCAGACGGTGGAAATTTCTACGCCAGAGATGAGGTTCAACGCCAGTCCGCTGCGCGCGATTTCCACTCGTGCTGCCGGAATAGCATCTGTGGTGTCGTGATCGGTAATAGCCAGCGTCCCCACACGCATTTCGACGGCACGGTGGACCAGCGCTTCAGGCGTGAGCAGCCCATCAGAGGCTTGCGTATGGCTGTGTAAATCATAAATCACGGCGTATTTTGTCTCGCTCAAAGCGGTTTCCATCACAGGTTTATCGTATTTTAGAAGGCTATGATAACGGCTTGCGCGGAAATTCTGAAATCAGGGGTTGACAACGCCCCATTGAACTAGTTAACTAGTACGAAAGTTCACTCAAGAAGGTATCTGAAAATGAAAGCACATTTCTCCCAGCACGGTTGGTGGCGCACTTCCTGAATATCGGGCAGTGTCATTCGTGTGCGTTACGAAAACAGATACCTGGCCCGCGACTATGCGGGCTTTTTTATGAACAGAATATGAGAACAACAATATGCAAACAGCCAAAACAAAACTTGAGTTGCTGACCTGCGAAGCAATTTATCGCCATAACCCTACCGCCTTGTTTCAGCAAGTCTGCGGCGCACGCCCTGCCACGCTGCTGCTTGAATCCGCCGATATCGACAGCAAAGACGACCTCAAAAGCCTGCTGCTGGTAGACAGCGCATTACGGATTACGGCTTTAGGTGACACCGTCACTATTCAGGCTTTATCCGAGAACGGCGCGTCGTTGCTGCCGCTGCTCGATGCCGCACTGCCTGCGGGCATCGAAAATGAAAAACGTCCAGAATCCCGTACATTGCACTTCCCTGCGGTAAGCCAACTGCTGGATGAAGATGCGCGTCTGTGCTCGCTGTCCGTTTTTGATGCGTTCCGCTTGCTGCAAAATCTGGTTGATGTTCCTGAGAACGAGCGTGAAGCGATGTTCTTTGGCGGGCTGTTTGCCTATGACCTGGTTGCCGGATTTGAAGATTTACCCGAAACCGAGCAAGGCAACCGCTGCCCGGATTACTGCTTCTATCTGGCAGAGACCCTGATGGTGATTGACCATCAGAAGAAATACACCCGCATTCAGGCCAGTCTTTTCACGCCTTCCACTGCCGAAAAACAGCGCCTTGAGCAACGTATCGAACAGCTGCAACAGCAGATGACGGAAGAACCCACTGCGTTACCGGTGCAAAGTATCGAGCACATGCAGTGTGAAGTCAGCCAGACGGACGATCAGTACGGCGCGGTTGTCCGCCAGATGCAAAAAGAAATTCGTGCAGGCGAGATTTTCCAGGTGGTGCCGTCACGTCGCTTCTCGCTCCCTTGCCCTTCGCCACTGGCCGCATACGACGTGCTGAAGAAAAGCAATCCGAGTCCGTATATGTTCTTTATGCAGGACAACGATTTCACACTGTTTGGCGCATCACCGGAAAGCTCGCTGAAATTCGATGCGACCAGTCGTCAGATTGAGATTTACCCGATCGCCGGGACGCGTCCACGCGGTCGCCGCGCGGATGGTTCACTGGACCGCGATCTCGACAGCCGCATCGAGTTAGAAATGCGTACCGACCACAAAGAGCTTTCTGAGCACCTGATGCTGGTTGACCTGGCGCGTAACGATCTGGCGCGCATCTGTACACCGGGCACCCGTTACGTCGCGGATTTAACCAAAGTTGACCGCTACTCCTTCGTGATGCACCTCGTTTCCCGCGTGGTGGGCGAGCTGCGCCACGATCTCGATGCGCTGCACGCCTACCGCGCCTGCATGAATATGGGCACCCTGAGCGGCGCGCCAAAAGTGCGTGCGATGCAGCTCATCGCGGGTGCCGAAGGCCGTCGTCGCGGCAGTTACGGCGGCGCGGTCGGTTACTTCACCGCCCATGGCGATCTGGATACCTGCATCGTGATCCGCTCGGCCTATGTCGAAGACGGCATTGCCACCGTCCAGGCGGGCGCTGGCATCGTTCTTGATTCTGTTCCGCAGTCTGAAGCTGACGAAACTCGCAGTAAAGCACGCGCGGTCTTGCGCGCTATCGCCACCGCACATCACGCACAGGAGATTTTCTGATGGCTGACATTCTGCTGCTCGATAATATCGACTCCTTTACTTACAACCTGGCAGACCAGCTGCGTGCAAACGGCCACAACGTGGTGATTTACCGCAATCATGTCCCGGCGCAAACGCTGATTGAACGTCTGGAAACCATGCAAAACCCGGTGCTGATGCTTTCTCCAGGCCCCGGTGCGCCAAGCGAAGCAGGCTGTATGCCTGAGCTGTTGACCCGTATGCGCGGCAAACTGCCGATTATCGGGATTTGCCTGGGGCATCAGGCGATTGTTGAAGCCTATGGCGGCTATGTTGGTCAGGCGGGTGAAATCCTGCACGGTAAAGCCTCCAGCATTGAACACGACGGTCAGGCGATGTTTGCCGGGCTGCCAAACCCGCTCCCGGTGGCGCGTTATCACTCGCTGGTGGGCAGCAACATTCCGGCGGGTCTAACGATCAACGCCTCTTTCGAAGGCATGGTGATGGCCGTGCGTCACGATGCGGATCGCGTATGTGGTCTGCAATTCCATCCGGAATCCATTTTGACCTCCAACGGCGCACGCCTGCTGGAACAAACCCTGAACTGGGCGCTACAGAAACTGGAGCAAACCAATACGCTGCAGCCGATTCTTGAAAAACTGTATCAGGCGCAAACGCTCACCCAGCAGGAGAGCCACCAGCTTTTCTCCGCCGTCGTGCGCGGCGAGCTGAAGCCAGAACAGCTGGCAGCCGCGCTGGTGAGCATGAAAGTGCGCGGTGAGCAACCGCAGGAAATTGCCGGTGCCGCTACCGCTCTGCTGGAAAATGCAGCCCCCTTCCCGCGCCCGGATTATCAGTTTGCGGATATTGTCGGGACCGGCGGTGACGGCAGCAACAGTATCAATATCTCCACGGCCAGCGCGTTTGTGGCAGCGGCCTGTGGCATGAAAGTTGCGAAACACGGTAACCGCAGCGTCTCCAGCCGCTCGGGTTCGTCTGACCTGTTGGCCGCTTTTGGCATCAACCTGGAGATGAACGCTGAACGTTCGCGTGAAGCGCTGGACGATTTGGGCGTCTGCTTCCTGTTTGCACCGAAATATCACACCGGTTTCCGCCACGCGATGCCGGTTCGCCAGCAGTTGAAAACCCGCACGCTGTTTAACGTGCTTGGGCCATTGATCAACCCGGCGCATCCGCCGCTGGCGCTGATTGGCGTCTACAGCCCTGAACTGGTTTTACCGATTGCTGAAACCCTGCGTGTTCTGGGTTATCAACGTGCCGCCGTGGTTCACAGCGGCGGGATGGATGAAGTGTCGCTTCATGCTTCAACGCTGGTTGCCGAACTGCGCGACGGTGAAATCCAAAGCTACCAGTTAGAAGCGTCAGACTTTGGTTTGACGCCGTACCGCCAGGAACAGCTCGCTGGCGGCACACCGGAAGAAAACCGTGACATTCTGACACGCTTGCTACAAGGTAAAGGTGAGGCCGCCCACGAGGCCGCTGTCGCCGCGAATGTCGCGATGTTGATGCGCTTACACGGTGAAGAAGATCTCCAGGTTAACGCGCAGAAAGTGATGGCCGTATTGCGTTCTGGCGCAGCTTACGACCGCGTTACCGCACTTGCGGCAAGAGGGTAAATAATGCAGACCGTTTTAGCAAAAATCGTTGCCGATAAGGCCATCTGGGTTGAAGCCCGCAAAGAACAGCAACCGCTGGCCAGTTTTCAGAATGATGTTGTGCCAAGCAGCCGCCGTTTTTATGACGCCCTGAAGGGCGCTCGCACCGCTTTTATTCTGGAGTGCAAAAAAGCCTCGCCGTCTAAAGGCGTGATCCGCGACGATTTTGACCCTGCGCGTATCGCTGAGGTCTACAAACATCACGCATCGGCCATTTCGGTGCTGACGGATGAAAAATATTTCCAGGGCAGTTTTGATTTTCTGCCGATTGTCAGCCAAATCGCGCCGCAGCCGATTTTGTGCAAAGACTTCATCATTGACGCGTACCAAATCTGGCTGGCACGTTTTTATCAGGCTGACGCCTGCCTGCTGATGTTGTCCGTTCTGGATGACGAACAGTATCGCCAGCTCGCAGCCGTGGCGCACAGTCTGAATATGGGCGTGCTGACCGAAGTGAGTAATGAAGAAGAACTGGAGCGCGCGATTGCGCTCGAGGCCAACGTCGTTGGCATCAACAACCGCGACCTGCGCGATCTGTCCATTGATCTGAACCGTACGCGTCAGCTTGCTCCGCGTCTGGGTGCGGGTGTCACGGTCATTAGCGAATCGGGCATCAATACTTACGCTCAGGTGCGCGAGTTGAGTCATTTCGCAAACGGCTTCCTGATTGGCTCAGCTATGATGTCCTGCGAGGATTTAAACGTCGCCGTACGTCGCGTGCTGCTGGGCGAAAACAAAGTCTGTGGTCTGACTCGCGGTCAGGATGCTGCGGCAGCGCTCGAAGCGGGCGCGATCTATGGCGGTTTGATTTTCGTTGACGGCTCGCCGCGCACTCTTTCAGAAAGCCAGGCACGAGACGTGATGGCCGCCGCGCCGCTCAGCTACGTTGGCGTGTTCCGCGATGCGCCCGTTGAGGACGTCGTAGCAAAAGCCGAAAATCTCTCCCTCGCCGCCGTTCAACTGCACGGCAGCGAAGACCAGCACTATATCGACGCGCTGCGCCAGGCATTGCCTGCGCAGATCCAGATCTGGAAAGCGCAGAGCGTAAGCAACACTTTACCGCCTCGCGATTTGAATCACGTTGATAAGTACGTGCTCGATAACGGCCAGGGCGGCACGGGCCAGCGTTTCGACTGGTCGCTGCTGAACGGTGAGAAGCTGGATAACGTCCTGCTGGCGGGTGGCTTAAGCCCCGACAATTGCGTAGAGGCCGCGAAAGCGGGCTGCGCAGGTCTCGATTTCAATTCAGGCGTAGAGTCCCAACCGGGAATCAAAGATGCCAGCAAACTGGCCTCGGTATTCAAGACGCTGCGTGCATATTAAGGAAGAGAAAATGACAACACTATTAAATCCGTATTTCGGCGAGTTCGGTGGTATGTACGTTCCGCAAATTCTGATGCCTGCCCTGCGCCAGCTCGAAGAGGCGTTTGTTAGCGCTCAGAAAGATCCGGCTTTCCAGGCCGAATTTACCGACCTGCTGAAAAACTATGCGGGTCGCCCGACAGCGCTGACCAAATGTCGTAACTTGACCGAAGGCACCAAAACCACGCTGTACCTCAAGCGTGAAGATTTGCTGCACGGCGGCGCGCATAAGACCAACCAGGTACTCGGCCAGGCGTTGCTCGCCAAACGCATGGGCAAAACGGAAATTATCGCCGAAACGGGTGCCGGGCAGCACGGCGTAGCGTCGGCGCTGGCCAGCGCCCTGCTCGGTCTGAAATGCCGCATCTATATGGGTGCCAAAGACGTTGAGCGTCAGTCACCGAACGTGTTCCGTATGCGTTTGATGGGTGCAGAAGTGATTCCTGTGCACAGCGGCTCCGCGACGTTGAAAGATGCCTGTAACGAAGCGCTGCGCGACTGGTCTGGCAGCTATGATACCGCGCACTACATGCTGGGTACGGCGGCGGGCCCACACCCCTTCCCGACCATTGTGCGTGAATTCCAGCGCATGATCGGCGAAGAAACCAAAGCGCAGATCCTCGAAAAAGAGGGCCGTCTGCCGGATGCGGTGATCGCGTGTGTGGGTGGCGGTTCGAATGCCATCGGCATGTTCGCTGACTTTATTGATGACACCAGCGTCGGTTTGATTGGCGTTGAGCCTGCCGGTCACGGCATTGAAAGCGGCGAGCACGGCGCACCGCTGAAGCACGGTCGCGTGGGGATTTATTTCGGTATGAAATCGCCGATGATGCAGACCGACGAAGGGCAGATCGAAGAATCGTATTCCATCTCGGCAGGCCTCGACTTCCCGTCCGTCGGGCCACAGCATGCGCATCTGAACAGTATCGGTCGCGCAGATTATGTGTCGATTACCGATGACGAGGCGCTGGAAGCCTTCAAAACCCTGTGCCGCAACGAAGGGATTATCCCGGCACTCGAGTCTTCTCATGCCCTTGCTTACGCACTGAAAATGATTAAAGAGGCCCCGGAAAAAGAGCAGTTACTGGTGGTTAACCTTTCCGGTCGCGGTGACAAAGACATCTTCACCGTTCACGATATTTTGAAAGCACGAGGGGAAATCTGATGGAACGCTACGATAACGCATTCGCTGAACTGAAAGCCCGCAAGGAAGGCGCCTTTGTTCCCTTCGTCACGCTTGGCGATCCAGGGCCTGAGCAGTCGCTGAAAATTATCGACACTCTGATTGCCGCCGGTGCCGATGCGCTTGAGCTGGGGATCCCCTTCTCCGATCCGCTGGCAGATGGCCCAACCATTCAAAGCGCAACTCTGCGTGCGTTTGCATCCGGTGTGACGCCAACGCAGTGTTTTGAAATGCTGGCGACTATTCGTCAGAAATACCCAACCATTCCTGTTGGCCTGCTGATGTACGCCAACCTGGTGTTCAACCGCGGGATCGATGAGTTTTACGCCGAGTGCGCACGCGTCGGTGTGGATTCCGTGCTGATCGCTGACGTACCGATTGAAGAGTCTGCGCCGTTTCGACAGGCGGCGATGCGTCACAACATCGCACCGATTTTCATCTGCCCACCGAATGCCGATGACGAACTGCTGCGCCAGATTGCCTCTCACGGTCGCGGCTATACCTATTTGCTTTCCCGCGCGGGCGTGACCGGCGCTGAAAATAAAGCGGCCGTTCCGCTGCATCACCTGGTCGAAAAACTGGCTGAATACCACGCCGCGCCGCCGTTGCAGGGTTTCGGTATTTCTTCCCCGGAGCAAGTGACAGCCGCCATTGATGCTAATGCTGCGGGTGCAATTTCGGGTTCAGCGATTGTGAAAATTATCGAGAAAAACGTCGATAAGCCCGATCAGATGCTGACGGAGCTTCGCGACTTTGTCACCGTAATGAAAGCCGCGACTCGCCACGCCTAAGGCTCTCGCCGCCCGGCGTCATCCGGGCGGCGAACTTGACTACCGCTTTCGTACCGCGCACGCGGGCAAAAGGGGTAGACCAGAATTGATCTGTTCGAGCTTTTCGAACGCCCTCGCTTTTCAAATATTCCCCGCAGCGTATTATTCCGTTTTCTTTCCGGCACTCAGCCGCGCAAACCCCTTCTGAGTTCAGAGGTTTACACATGTCATGGCAACACTTCAAACAGGCATACCTGATTAAGTTCTGGTCCCCTGTACCTGCAGTTATCGCTGCGGGGATCCTCTCTACCTACTATTTTGGTATCACCGGCACCTTTTGGGCGGTCACGGGCGAGTTTACCCGCTGGGGTGGACAGCTTTTACAGCTTGGCGGGATCCACGCCGAAGAGTGGGGTTACTTTAAGCTGATCCATCTGGACGGCACGCCGCTCACACGCATCGACGGCATGATGATTATCGGTATGTTCGGCGGCTGTTTTGCTGCCGCGCTATGGGCCAATAACGTCAAACTGCGGATGCCCAGGAGCCGCATCCGTATCGCACAGGCGATTGTGGGCGGGATTATCGCAGGCTTCGGCGCACGTCTGGCGATGGGCTGTAACCTGGCCGCCTTCTTCACGGGCATTCCCCAGTTTTCGCTTCACGCCTGGTTCTTTGCTGTTGCGACCGCCATCGGCTCGTACTTTGGCGCACGCTTCACGCTTCTGCCGATATTCCGCATTCCGGTCAAAATGACCAAAGTCAGCGCAGCCTCACCGCTGACGCAAAAACCCGATCAGGCACGACGCCGTTTCCGTCTGGGTATGCTGGTGTTTTTCGCCATGGTTGCCTGGGCGCTGTGTACGGCGATGAATCAACCAAAACTCGGGCTGGCCATGCTGTTCGGCGTGGGCTTTGGGTTATTGATCGAGCGTGCGCAGATTTGTTTTACTTCCGCGTTTCGGGATATGTGGATCACGGGCCGCACGATGATGGCGAAAGCCATTATTGCCGGGATGGCCGTAAGTGCGATCGGTATTTTTAGCTATGTTCAGCTCGGCGTTGAGCCCAAAATCATGTGGGCTGGCCCAAATGCGGTCATTGGCGGCCTGCTGTTTGGCTTTGGCATTGTGCTGGCGGGTGGTTGCGAAACCGGCTGGATGTACCGTGCAGTTGAAGGTCAGGTGCATTACTGGTGGGTGGGGCTCGGCAACGTCATCGGGTCAACGATTCTGGCGTACTACTGGGACGATCTTTCCCCCGCATTAGCGACGAGTTGGGATAAAGTAAATCTGCTGAGTACCTTTGGTCCCCTGGGCGGATTGCTGGTGACATACGCCCTGCTCCTGATCGCGTTTTTACTGGTTATCGCGCAGGAGAAACGCTTTTTCCGCCGCGCAGCGCGTCAATCTGAAAGACAGGAGAATGCTGCATGAAAGAGATCGTTCCCGACTATCGCCTCGACATGATGGGTGAACCCTGCCCTTACCCTGCCGTCGCCACGCTCGAAGCGTTGCCGCAGCTCAAGAAAGGGGAAATTTTGGAAGTGGTCAGCGATTGCCCCCAATCCATCAATAATATTCCGCTGGATGCGAAAAACCACGGATATACCGTCCTCGACATTCAGCAGGACGGCCCGACTATTCGTTATTTGATTCAGAAATAGCGCTCAACACAACGCCCTCTCTCGGGGCGTTGTTTTCCCTCACCGTTACGGCTAAAAAACAACCAGCACATTGCGTTAGCTCTCATTTTCTTTTGATGAGCGGGAATACTGTATCCTGAGTTTCCATGAGGATATTCTAATGAAAAAATTACTGATCTGTTGTCTGTTCGGCAATACCGCTCAGTCTCTGGCTAAAAAAATGCAGCATTCTGCCGATGAACAAGGCATTAAGATTCTGGTCAGCGCCGTCGGTCTGGATAATTTTGCAAGCGTCGCCCCGGCGTTTGACGCCTATTTAGTCGCGCCCCATATTCAGTACAAACTGGAGGAGCTAAGGAAAGAAATTGCTGAAGGACTGCCCATGACGGTGATCGAAAGCTATCCGTTTGCGTCGCTGGATGGTGAGAAAGTGCTGGCGTTTGCGCTTGAGAATATGCCGGAACTGACGCAGTAACAGAGTGGCAAAATGCTGAGAAAACAGGCCGCCGTGAGACCCGTTTTCTCTGTTAGTGAACCTCATACAGAATGAAATGCATCTCTAAAGCATCATCCAGTAAAATATGTTCATCGAAATGACCCTTACTCACTGAGCCAATAGCAGATCGCCAGAATTGCAGTGCAGCGGTGTTTTCGAACATCACCCGGGTTTGCCAAAGCCCGGGGCGATGTTGCACTGCAAGGCGAAAAGCTTCTTTGCCCACGCCCATCCCTTTGAATTTGCGCAAGATGAAAAACTGGTCAATATCATAACGTTCAAGATTATGCGGATAGCGTCGCAACAAACAGAAACCCGCCAGTTCCTCAGCGTGATAAATCAGAAACGGCCAGTGGTCTTTACGCTCCCAGTGTGGGTCCAACAGCGACGCGTTATAGCTATATTGCCCGTCACTCCCGCACGGCCATTTGCCATATTCAGCGAGATCGTAAACGTAATAATGAAAAAGGTTTTCGACAATATGCCGATGTTGCGCCGCTGATCGCAGACTCACGGTATTATCCGCAGACATTTTCGCTCTCCTTTAAAAAACCAGGCCATAGACACAGAAACTCAGCGAAAGCCCATGAGAGCTTAATCACGCAGTATGGTTAATCTAACCGCTCTCCCCGCTGATTACGAAGAGTGATGAGAAGCCACATGCGGCGCATCGTTCTTGTTAATGACAGCTCTGTGCCTGAAACGGCCATCACAAACACTGAACAAGCTTGATCAAAAGGAATGTGGGCAATGGCTATTTCGCCGGTCTGTTCCAGGGCATTTTCAACAGTAAACTTGCCATGCCACACCAGCCACTCACCCCGGCAAACAGTAAACCCGCGCCGACAAAGCCTGACAGTAAAAACAGCCCGCTATTCACGGTGTATCCCAATACGACGCCCGTAAGAATGAGAGTGCCTGCGACGATCTGAACTTGTCTCATTATCGGCAACGGCTGCCTTTTGTCTTCAGTCGTGGGGAGTTGGGCACTCTTCCACGCGTTGATACCACCCGTCATCAGTAAAACCGGCGCGGGATTTACTGCGTTGATGAGCGTTGTGGCGTTCTGGGCCGTGCGCATCCCTGACTGACAATGAAAAATAACGGGCTGTCGCTCTGTGCCATCCACTCTTTTACCTTCCGCAATGTCGGAAAGAGGCACAGAGCGCGCATTAGGTATGTGCTCACGCAGATATTCAGCACGGTCTCGAATATCAATGAGTAAGGCCCCTTGTTCAATACGCTTTTTTGCTTCCAGCGGTGATACAGATTCAGGCATCATTTGAGGTCCTCCGGACAGAAAATGTCTTTTAAGGTAGAGATGACTTTTTTAACAGCCAGGTCTTTGATGAAATAGTTCACGCGTTGCGCCACCCTCTCCGACTCAATCAAACCATCATCTTTCATCTTTGCCAGATGCTGTGAGGTTGCAGAGGGCGTTAAGCCAGTCAATTGCCCCAACTCCCCTGACGAGGTGCCAGGCCTGTCAATGAGAATGCAGAGGATTAATAGTCGCTTGCTGTTACTCATCGACTTAAGCAGTGTTGTTGCCAGCGAGGCGCTTTCCTGCAATTGGTGCAACTGAGTATTTTTCATTTTCAACTTTAGAATTGTCTAAATTTAGAAAACTCTAAATCAAAAGACACTCGTCCGCAATCGAAAAATCTCAAGCGATGCAAAGCCGCTGTACTGTCTGTGGTGTGAGCCGGCTTTCGGGTAAACCGACGAATTTGGCTAATCTGGCTTGTAACGATGTGCAGGCCGCATCAGAACGCCCGATAAACTTCACAGTGAGCTCCAAACGTGGTCAATAATCCCCCGCGTATCAGACTGGAAGCCCTCAAACCCTCGCGCCCACTGGCTGTTCGTGTGCTGTCCACGCCCAGGACTTTGCCGTTCTGCTTGAGATACTGGAAATAAAAAGGCCGCCCGTAGGCAGCCCTTGAATAAACCCGCGCTTCTGGCGGGCTCTTAATGTTTGTTGCTTTGTTTATCTGAACGACGAATTCAGAGAAACTTCAGCGTCAGGTTCGTGCGTAATTCTGTTTCGGAGGTCACGACGAATGATCTCGATAGACCAGAACCATATTAAGTGCCCAACTATCTCAGAAACGTTTTCATACCACGGAAGGTCGAAAAGCGGTGGGGTCAAGCCCATAAGTGGGAATGAAATCATATGGACAAATAACTGAGCCAGCGCACCGGCCAGCAGCCCCTGCCATAACTTAATTTTAGGGAACACTTCTGCAACGACACAATACCCAACGGCGAACACGGTAGAGAATATAATGTGCGTTACACCAACCCAGTTAAAAGCATGCCCGGCAAAGGTATAGACAGCTGCATTAGGGTCAACCAATCCAAGCCAGTCGCGTAGAAAAATGTAGGGAGGATTTAGGAAGTTTCTGGAGCAGTCGATTTGCCCGGCAGCCCGAATTAATGATTCAGGTCCACACGCACTGGTAAATATATCAACTGGACTACGCGGTGGAAGGGGAACTTCAGCGCCCCATTTCACAAATGCCGAAACCACCCCTGAAATAAGCCCTATAAACAATGCAACACCGTAACGCCGTCTGCGAGGTTCGGTCTGCACAAAAAAGTCTTTTACCGCCATAATTCCACCACTTAAATGAATATTTACAGTTCCTTAATATTCATTAAGTTGGACGATTCACATTTTGATACAGATCACACTTTTCACGGCAATCTCATTAAATTTACTTTCAAAACAAGAAGCCCGTGCTGGGACGGGTTGCTTTGCCTGTGGCGAGTATTATCCAGAACCCAGCGTGTCGATGTGCCGATCGTGCAATTGATCATAGTGACCACAAGGCAAATTGAGCCTGGTGCGTGATGCATGACAGTGAGTTCGTGATAGCGGCATGGTCAAGCCAAGCTCTTTGACGGTTGCATTCAGCAAAGCGAGGGATGACGGTGATTATGACGGGAAGGCAAAGGAATAGCGCCGAGCTTCCATGAGCAACGCTCTTTGTCCGAGCGCCTTTTCCGTGAGCAGGGAATTAACGCACAATAACTGTGTGGTCATTCCGGTCAATCAATGCCAAATATGTACCACGACACCTGTGGACAAGAGAAGCAAAAAACTGGCCGTATAACGACCAGTTTTGCAGATGAGATTTAAAAACGATAACCCGCCGAGAACATAAACACCCACGGGTCCAGTCGTGTATGGACACTTTGCTGTTCGCCACCCGCTTTGAAGCGCACGTCGGTGTCGATATCCATGTACCAGACCGACATGTTCAGCAGCCAGTCACGATTGACTAAATAGTCCAGTCCCACCTGCCCCGCAGCGCCCCAGGAATCTTTAAGACTGAGATCGGACAGACCATTTTCTTTACCGTTATCGTTAAATTTCTCGTCAAAGAACGTGGTGTAGTTGACGCCTGCGCCAATATACGGGCGCGCCTTGCTATTGGCATCACCAAAATACCATTGCGCCATGAGCGTTGGTGGGAGCTGATGGACGGTTGCAATATTACCCGTCGGCCCGGTTCCTACCTTGTGGCGGAAAGGCGTAGCCGCCAGCAACTCAACACCGATATTTTCCGTTGCCATATAGGTAAACGTTAAACCTAACTGCGTGTTATTGCTGACGTTAAAGCCCCCGAGACTTCCTAATACGTTATCTGATCCTTCCGTCGGGCGAACCGTTGCCGAACCCGCGCGAATAAAGAACTCGCCTGCTTCATGCGCATAAGCGCCACCAGAGAGACTGCTTAAGATCAGGGCTGCCACTGCTAATTTTTTCATATCCGCTCCATCGTTGTGGTTTTATTGGCGCGGAGAATATAACTATAAATGAGTAGGAAGTGATCAAACACAGATCACATTCGGTTCAGCAATTTAACATTTATTGATCTGGATTAATTTTTAACAAAAATGGAGAAACCTGATTGCGCCAATCAGGTCAAATTTGCTCAATACGCTTTGCTTTACAAAGATATGCTTTTCCATACAAGTCATGGTGCTGCCACGACAGAGTTATCCAGGGTACAATTGCCCGCTTATTAACACCTGCAATACTCAAGGAGAGTGCATGTCTATCACGGCGAAGTCCGTCTACCGTGACACCGGGAATTTTTTCCGCAATCAGTTCATTACTTTTTTACTGATCGCTTTGCTTTGCGCGTTGATCACCGTCGTGCTTGGCCATGCGTTTTCACCGAGTGATGAGCAAATTGCCAGCCTCAGCCAGGGCGACCATCTCGCTGGCAGCGTAGGGTTATTTGATCTGGTGCAGAACATGACGCCTGAACAGCAGCAGATTTTGCTGCGCGCCTCTGCGGCATCAACCTTTTCCGGGTTGATCGGTAACGCAATTATGGCGGGCGGAGTATTGCTGATGGTTCAGTTGGTTTCCGCGGGGCAACGCGTCAGCGCGCTGCGCGCTATCGGCGCCAGCGCGCCGGTGTTACCTAAACTGTTCATCCTGATCTTTTTGACCACCTTACTGGTACAAATAGGGATCATGCTGGTTGTGGTGCCGGGTGTGCTGTTGGCGATTATCCTCTCCTTTGCGCCTGTGATGCTGGTGCAGGATAAAATGGGGATTTTTACCGCCATGCGCAGCAGCATAAAACTGGCGTGGTCTAATATGCGTCTGGTTGCGCCTGCAGTGATCGGCTGGCTGCTTGCAAAAACGTTATTGCTGCTGTTTGCACCGAATTTTGCTGTGCTGACGCCAAACATTGGCGCGGTGGTTGCGAATACCATCAGTAACTTGATCTCCGCCGTATTACTGGTTTACTTGTTCCGCCTGTATACGTTGATTCGCCAATAATATCCTGATGGCAGAGTGCGAGCGTGCGCTCTGCCCCACGCAGAAAATGGAATCTAAGAATGAAGCAGTTTCTTGATTTTTTACCGCTTGTCGTGTTTTTCGCATTCTATAAGCTGTACGACATTTACGCCGCGACAACCGCCTTAATCGTCGCCACCGCCGTCGTGCTGATCTACACCTGGATTCGCTATCGCAAAGTCGAAAAAATGGCGTTGATCACGTTTGTCTTAGTTGCCGTGTTTGGTGGCTTGACGGTGTTCTTCCATAACGATGAATTTATCAAATGGAAGGTGACGGTGATTTATGGCCTGTTTGCCGGTGCCCTGCTCTTCAGCCAGTGGGTCATGAACAAACCGTTGATTCAGCGCATGCTGGGCAAAGAAATTACCCTGCCGCAGGCAGTATGGTCGCGACTGAACATTGCCTGGGCTGTATTCTTTATTCTTTGCGGACTGGCGAATATCTATATTGCGTTCTGGATGCCGCAAAATATCTGGGTCAACTTCAAGGTGTTTGGTCTGACGGCACTGACGCTGATTTTCACCCTGCTCAGCGGTGTGTACATTTACAAACACATGCCTCAGGACGATAAGCACTGATCCCTGTATGCCAGACGGTACGCCGTCTGGCCATTTGATACCCGTCTGATTTTCGTATTTCCCACCGCGTATAAATCATAGTAGCATCCCGCCTGTCGTCTTCCGTCACGAGCATAAATTACAATGACAACAACGAATGACGCCCCTCAGGGCGAACTGGTTTTACGCACACTTGCAATGCCCGCCGACACCAATGCGAACGGTGACATCTTTGGCGGTTGGTTAATGTCGCAAATGGATATGGGCGGCGCGATCCTGGCTAAAGAGATCGCGCATGGCCGCGTGGTGACGGTCAGGGTCGATGGGATGACGTTTTTGCGTCCGGTTGCGGTGGGTGATGTGGTCTGCTGCTACGCCCGCTGCGTCAAGCGCGGTAACACCTCAGTTTCCATTAATATTGAAGTGTGGGTCAAAAAGGTGGCCTCAGAGCCAATCGGCCAGCGCTACAAGGCGACTGAAGCGCTGTTCATCTATGTAGCGGTGGATAACGACGGGAAACCCCGCCTGCTTCCACAGGTATAAAAAAAAAGCCTCCATCGCGGAGGCTTTTTGCTATTCCATCTGCGCCCCGCCGTTGAGGCGGAACACAATATTCACAATCAATCCACTTCCCGGTTTCCCGGCTTCATATCGCCATTTGCGCATCGCCGCTTTCACTTCGCGCTCAAACATATTGGCAGGCTGGGCAGAAAGAATCTCCACGTTATCTACGCGTCCATCAGCCGTGACGTCAAACTTCACGCGCAGACGCCCCTCAATGCGCAAGGCTTGCGCACGCGCAGGATATTGCGGCTGATTGCGGCTTAGCGCGCGCGGGCCAGAAGGTGCCGAGACGACCGGTTTTGCCGTGGCCGGCGAGTTATTCATCACGGGTTTCGCCGGCGCCGTGTTTTGCACGGTCTGCGTCGTACGCGGTTCAACGGGACGCTCTTCTCGTTTTGGACGTTCTTCCACCTTTTTAACCGGTTTTGGTTTTGGCTTTGGTTTCGGCTTTGGCTCCGGCTTGTGGATCACCACTGGCGCTTCTTTCGGCGGCTCAGGGATCGGCTCCAGTTCAGGTTCCGGCTCAACAACAGGCGCTGGTGGTGGCGGGACGACCTGCGGCTCTAGCTCTGCGGGCGTCACCATGGTCACCGAAATCGGCTGCGCGGGCGCTGGCATTTCAATAACCTGATGTACCGATGTGTAGAGCAGACCCGCGACAACAGCACCGTGAATCACAACGGAAAGCAGCGTCGGCCAGGGAAAGCGGCGAGGTAAATTCAGGGTCATCGAAGTCATAATCGTTACAGTTAAAAAACCAGACCCCGATTTTAAATGCAAATAGCAATCATATTCAATAAGACACTCCATCTTCTCGCAATTTAAGTGCGCAAGCGGCGTATCCTGGCCTCGGTTTGTTACAGTTTTAACAAGGTCGTTATCTTTACATTGCAGTCATCGCTGCTTTCACATAACGTAAATGCCACTTTTTATGGTTAAGGAGCTCCGCCGTGCTTTACGTTATCTACGCTGAGGATGTTGCTGATTCTCTTGAAAAACGTCTTTCCGTCCGCCCTGCGCATCTGGCGCGACTGCAACTTTTGCACGACGAAGGCAAACTGCTCACCGCAGGGCCAATGCCTGCCGTTGACAGCAACGATCCCGGCGCGGCCGGCTTTAGTGGCTCTACGGTGATTGCCGAATTCGAATCCCTGGAAGCAGCACAGTTTTGGGCCGAAGCCGACCCGTACGTCGCCGCAGGCGTTTACGCAAAAGTCACCGTTCGCCCGTTTAAGAAAGTGTTTTAAGGTTGTGAATAAAGCGTCCTCACGCGCTTTTTAAAAAACATCAACTAGCGGAAATAAAGGACTTTATTTCACGCCTGCGCCACGCATTAATCACATTGATACAAGAAGCCCCGCATAGACGGGGCTTTATTTTTAACTGGGCTTACAAGGTCGGCGTTCATTGAGCCCGTGACAAATGCGATGAGATTGTTTGCTAAGTCCAAAGTGCGGAACCTCACCCAGGCCCTTCGCTTCCTGCCGCCAGCAGAGGTACCAACACGTCACTGATGGGCGTAGGAATTCCATGTAATTTTCCTAGCCGCTGGATCACGGCGTTACGGACCTCCCATTCCATCGGGCGGTTAGACTGACGATCCGCCAGAATAGAAGTGCCTAAGTCTGCAGGCGCGCGACGAAAACCGTCCACGATTTCACGCGCAACGTCATCGTTCAGTATCGCCTTTTCAGCACGTGCCACCGCCAGACACTCGCGCAGGTAAGCCAGTGCCAGTTCTGTAATATCTTCCCGCGAGAACATGCCAGCGCGGCGATTGGCGAGTACCATCAAACCTGCTGCCGCATTCTGCAACAGTTTGCGCCAGGCGATGGACGTGAAATCCTCCGAAAGCTCGACGGTGCAACGTGTATCAGTAAGCGCATCAGCTATCCTTTTTGCCTGCGGCGTATCCGGCAGCGTCAGGCGTGGTTTTGCACGCAGCCAGACAGAAGCGTCCGGTTCACGCTGTGCAGGAAACCAGACGACCGAAGGCACGACCGTGGCGCCGTTAACATAGGGCTCCAGCTGGCTTTTCTGCTCTACTCCGTTTTGCAGCGCGCAGACCACTGTGTTTTCATCACACAGTTTATCCTGCCAGCCTGCGCTCGATGCCGTCTGGGTCGCTTTCACCGCAACGAATACCAGATCGCACGGCTGAGTGATATTCGCCGCGTTGCTCAATACTGGCCCCGGCACGGTAATTTCATCTTCATCGAAGCGCAGCACTAATTTCGGATGGGATGTACGTCCGCACAGTAACGGCTTGCGGCCAACCTCATGCAGTAGCGCGGCTATAGTCGTACCGATAGCGCCTGGACCAATGAGGGCAATAGTTGGACTGTCAGACATGTCGCATTCTCCCAATGTCGTTAACCGATAATGAGCGTGCCGGTGGCGATAACCACGCACGCAAGCGTTTTTCTTAGCGTTAGCGATTCGCCCAGGAACACGTAACCTAATATGGCGGCAAAGAGAACGCTGGTTTCGCGCAGTGCTGAAACGGTGCCCATCGGGGCACCCAACATGGCGTAGATAATGATCCCGTACGCCAGTAGCGAGACAAGGCCCCCTATCGCTGCACGAGGTAAACCCGGCCGCCAGCGCAATAAACTTCTTCTGTCGCGCAAAGCGATATAGAGTGCGGGCATCAGCCCTCCCCATAAGGCGCTCATCCACACGGTGTATGAGAGCGCATTGCCGGACAATCGCACACCTATCCCATCCACTACGCTATACGCGGCAATGAAAGCACCGGTTGCCAGCGCATATTTCAGATTCGGCATCGCCAGTTTGTAGCCCTTCATGGCGAGCATCAGAATACCGCAGGAAACCAGCGTAATACCGCCAAGCGTATTCAGTTCAATTTTTTCACCGGCGAAGAGTGCCGCCGCGCATGTCACCAATAGCGGAGAGCAGCCGCGCGCAATCGGATAGGATTGCCCGAGATCCCCGCTCTGATAGCTACGTATCAGACACAGGTTATAGCCCACATGCAGCAGCGCCGAAAACAACACGTACTTCCAGCTGGCCGTGGATGGCACTGGCACAAACAGTGCGATTAGGCCGCTGGTCATGGCAATCGCCATGCACATAATGGTCATCGCCCATAATCGGTCAGTTGCCCCACGTAACAGAGTATTCCAGCTGGCATGCAGCAGAGCGGCGAATAGCGTCAGGAAAATAATATGGCTTGGCATAGGCTGATGCTAAGCAACCTATGCCTGTTTTAAAAGTGAAGTGTCGTCATCCGATCATGAGTGAAAGCTCATACCTTATGTATAGCTGAGCTGAGCCTGATGGGATTCAGCCATGAGCCAGGAGCAGAACGTCATAATGTGCGGCTGCGTTTCGATGCCGCCTGGACAGACAAAGTAATAGGCCGCGGGCGAAGAAAAAGGGATATTAAACAGCCTTACCAGACTGCCTTCCTTGAGCTCTTTTTCGACGTGTCCACTGCGCGCTAACGCAATGCCCTGTCCCAGCAGCGCGGCTTCGATGGTCATATTGGTGTCTGCAAAACGTACGCTCTCATGCAACGCATCCGTCTGTATACCGGCCTGCTCAAACCAGGAATCCCATTTCGGAACCAGATCCGCACCGTCGCGCGTCAGAAGCGGATAGCGCAACAGCTCAGCCGGTTCATGGGGTGTTCCAAAACGTTGTAATAATGCCGGGCTGGCCACCGGAAAAAGCTGTTCGCGGAACATAAATTCCGTGTGCAGCGCCGGATAATTGCCGTGACCAAAGCGGATCGCCACGTCGGAATCGGAATTGGTGAAGTTAATGGCTCTGTCGGTGCTTTCAATCGTGACCAGAATCTCAGGATGCAGTCGGGTTAATTCTGGAAGACGTGGCAGCAGCCACTTCAAGGCGAAAGAATAGGTAGTACTTAAACGTAATCGTACACGGCTTTTTTGTTCGCGAAGATCGGCTAACGAGGTTTCCAGCTTTGTGAAAAACTCGCGCACGATAGGTGCGAGCGCGGCGCCAGCGGGCGTCAGTGTGAGTGTCTTACCGCGCTGAAAAAGCTGTAGGCCCCATAATTCTTCAAGATTTTTTAACTGGTGGCTGACGGCGCTCTGCGTGATGAATAGCTCTGATGCGGATGAGGTAAACGTGGGGTGGCGGGTAGCAACTTCAAACGCACGAAGCATGGCGGTAGGAGGAATGTCACGCATCTTTCTTATCCTGTGAATGAGCTCAGACTCATGACACGATAGGCCTACACTTCTTCAAAAGAAAGCGTAAGAGTGATTGTCATCTCACGGGGATATTACGCTGAGATGTTTCACCATCAATAAAAATGGCTGCGAGAATATGGCAGCCATAGACTGTTTAAGACTCGATTGGGTTAACGAATGAAGGTCTTCTTAGCGCGCACGGAATAGCGGAAGTAAGGGATCCAGATGCAGGCGTAAATTGTGTGGGTAACAATTGGCATCACCTGATTAAAGCCCAGGGCAATCTGTGGGAACAGGTAAGGTGTGATGCACCGGTCAATAAACATGACGACGATACCAGCGACGAGCAACACACTGTATGCCAGCGGAAGTTCTTTCTTCTTGCGCAAAAAAAGTGAGGCAACATAGATAATGTAAAGCAAGAAAACAAAATTCACCCCCGCAGAAATAAACAGATAGGTTGATTGCGCAAGCGGAAGATAACCTAGCGTATCAATGCTGGCCTTTAATGTGACGGCCAGTGAAGTGAAATAACCATACGCAATGAGGAACATATTCAGAAATGGTACGAACAGCAAACCGCCAATTTTGCGATACCGTTTTTCCTCACATTCAGGGCAGTATTCCTGGTGCTGTGGAATGGTCTTATCACATTTAATGCACGTCCATTTGAAAGCGGTATCGGTCATTATTTTTCCTTATTAACACGCAGGCTCTTAACGGCTCAGCTTGATTCCAGAGTGGGTAAATGGGTACTCAGAGATATCGGCTAATCCAGGCGCAATCTTGAGCACTATTACACTCATCGCATCTCCGCTCTCCGCAACGGTATGCGTTCCTTCAGTGTAGCGATGCCAGTCGTGCGGCAAATCCCACAAACAACAGCCCGATCAACCCATTTCCCAGCTTCGCCAGTTTCTTTTTCGTCTTTAAGTAGCGTGTCACAAATGCCCCGGAGAAAATCAAGAAACTCATGTACATGAAGCTGATCAGTTCTAAGGTTGTCGCGAGGATCAGGAAAGAGGTGCCTGTGTTTGGCGCACTGACATCAATGAATTGCACGAAAAACGAGACGTAAAACAGAATTGCCTTGGGATTGGTCAAACTCAATACCAGCGAGCGCTTCAGGATCATACTTGCCGGCTCTGCCCCTCCTGCCTGCGCGCTGTTTTTGCGCATAATGACCGACCAGAGCATTTTGCCACCGAGCCACAGTAAATATAGCGCGCCAAGATAACGCACAATATTGAATAGCACGGGTGTAGTTTGAATCAGTGCCGCCACGCCGGCCCAGGCCAGAAACATCAATACGGCATCGCCGATAAATACGCCCGTCGCGGCGAGATAACCTTTTTTGACGCCGTGACCTATGCCTGTTTTGAGAACAAATAAAGTATTGGGGCCAGGCACGAGAACAATAAAAAACGCGCCAACAACGTAGGTCCAAAAATTCAGTACACCAAACTCCGCAAACACCACCAGCTCCTTTTTAAAACAGCGCGTCACAGCGTGGTTAAGAGAACCGAAACCGTGAACGCGCTATGCATCATGTCATTCTGACGTTCGCAAACCCTTGCGGGCGTCAGTACCGTTTATCCTTAAAGCATTGCCCAGTGCATGCCAAGCGCGTAAATAAATTGCCCTAGCTGCGTGAGCGACGAGAGTCCTAAATATTCCCTTAATGCATCTACGGCAAAAATTGCAATTAAGACCCAAAGGAAAGGATTCATTTTTCTTATTCATCGCGTACATCGCCGCACATCATACCGTAGCAGTGGAAGGATTTAACACGCGGGAAGCAAAATAGTACGCGTACAGGGGTTGATGGCTTAAAAAAACATCAGGCACCGAAAACGGTGCCTTCAGGGAACTCAGAGATCGCGAACGGCGAACACCAGTGCATTACGGTGACGGCTTAGCCCACATTTTCTGATAGCGTGAATACGCATATTGCGGCGGGATTGAGCTTCCAGCCAGCGAGCCTTGCGGCGGCTCGTTTGTCGCAACATGCGCCAGCGCCCTACTTCAGTTCTACTGCGCTTCATGGTTAAAACTCTTTCCTTAACAGAAACGCCATTATAAACCCTTGGTCGCGGCAAACCAGCGCTTTTAGCCGTCCTTTTTATTTGCCAGATCAATTCTGATGCGTACACTCATAACAATACGCTTTCAAAAGGATTTTTAATTATGACAACCTTCTACACCGTGGTGAGTTGGCTGGTCATTCTGGGATACTGGCTGCTGATCGCAGGTGTGACGCTTCGCATCCTGATGAAACGCCGAGCTGTCCCCTCTGCCATGGCCTGGCTACTGATTATCTACATCCTGCCGCTGGTGGGAATTATTGCCTATCTTTCGTTTGGTGAATTGCATCTGGGCAAGCGTCGCGCCGAGCGTGCCCGCGCCATGTGGCCGTCGACCGCAAAATGGTTAAACGACCTGAAATCCTGCAAACACATCTTTGCCGAAGAAAATAGCAGCGTGGCATCTTCACTGTTTAAACTCTGCGAGCGGCGTCAGGGCATTGCCGGGGTTAAAGGTAACCAGCTGCAATTGTTGACGACCTCTGATGACGTGATGCAGGCGTTGATTCGCGATATCCAACTCGCTCGCCATAATATCGAAATGGTTTTCTACATCTGGCAGCCGGGTGGGATGGCGGATCAAGTTGCTGAGTCGCTGATGGCGGCATCTCGTCGCGGTATCCATTGCCGGTTGATGCTGGATTCTGCTGGGAGTGTGGCTTTTTTCCGCAGCCCTTGGGCTGGGATGATGCGCAACGCGGGTATTGAAGTTGTCGAAGCGTTAAAGGTGAATTTACTGCGCGTGTTTCTGCGTCGCATGGATTTACGCCAGCACCGTAAAATGATCATGATCGACAACTATATTGCCTACACCGGCAGCATGAATATGGTCGATCCGCGCTTCTTCAAACAAGATTCCGGCGTGGGTCAGTGGATCGATTTAATGGCGCGTATGGAAGGTCCCGTCGCTACCGCAATGGGTATTGTGTATTCCTGCGACTGGGAAATTGAAACCGGCAAGCGTATTTTGCCGCCACCGCCCGACGCCAATATCATGCCGTTCGAGCAGGAAAGCGGCCATACCATTCACACCATTGCCTCCGGCCCGGGTTTCCCGGAAGACTTGATTCATCAGGCGTTGCTCACTGCGGCTTATTCTGCGCGTGAATATCTGATCATGACTACGCCCTACTTTGTGCCGAGCGACGACCTGTTGCATGCGATTTGTACCGCCGCACAGCGCGGTGTGGATGTCAGCATTATTATGCCGCGCAAAAACGACTCGGTACTGGTGGGATGGGCTAGCCGCGCGTTCTTTACAGAGCTTCTGGCAGCAGGGGTGAAAATCTATCAGTTTGAGGGTGGATTGCTGCATACCAAAAGCGTACTGGTGGATGGGGAACTCAGTCTGGTCGGGACCGTGAATCTGGATATGCGGAGTTTGTGGCTGAATTTTGAAATTACGCTGGTGATTGACGATGCGGGTTTTGGTGGCGATTTGGCTGCCGTTCAGGACGATTACATCTCCCGCTCGCGCTTGCTGGACGCCAGTTTGTGGGTCAAGCGGCCTTTGTGGCAGCGAATCACCGAACGACTGTTTTACTTCTTTAGCCCGTTGCTGTAAAACGTGCCCAACGATGTTTTAACAGGTAGTCATCATGGAAATGGATCTGAATAATCGTCTGACGGAAGACGAAACGCTCGAGCAGGCCTACGACATTTTTCTCGAACTGGCGATGGATAATCTCGATCCCGCAGACGTTATCCTCTTTAATTTGCAGTTTGAAGAGCGCGGCGGCGCGGAGCTGTTTGACCCGTCTGAAGACTGGGCTGAGCATGTCGATTTCGACCTCAACCCGGACTTTTTTGCCGAGGTGGTGATTGGTCTTGCGGAGACCGACGGTGGCGAAATCAATGATATTTTTGCCCGCGTCCTGCTGTGCCGGGAAAAAGACCACAAGCTGTGCCATATCCTCTGGCGTGAATAACAAAAGGCTGCGAATGCAGCCTTTTATATTTAATCCGCTAATTCAGTCCCGCAGCGGTTACAAAATCGCGCGCTGTGCTCATGGTTCGCCTGCTGACAATGAGGGCATTTGCGCTGCTGCTGTCGATTCTGAAATGCTGCACTCATGTGCGTCGTGATAAGACCGGTAGGAATCGCTATCACGGAATAACCAATCAAAATGAGCATCGACGCCACAATTCTGCCAAGCGGCGTATGCGGTGTAATATCGCCATATCCCACCGTCGTGACCGTGACAATAGCCCAATAGACGGATGCATTCAGGGTGGTGAATCCATATTTAGGCCCTTCTATCAGGTACATCAGCGCACCAAAGACAATCATTACAATGGCAATAAACGAATAGAACAGAATTAACTGATGCCGGGCACTAAATATCGCCTTCCAGAACACATGCAACGACGGCATTAAACGCAACAACTTCAGGACGCGCAGCACGCGTATGGCGCGCATTGCCCGCCAGGCAAAAACATAATTGACGCTAATTTCAGGCCACAGCCACATCACATAGAGCGGCAAAATGGTCGCCAGATCGATAATGCCCCAAAAGCTAAAGACATATTTCGCCGGATTGGGCCAGCTGAAAACCCGCAGCAAATATTCCAGTGTAAAAACCAGCGTGACGAAAAGCTCCAGCCAGACGAAGAGATGCCACTCGTCCATCGTCAGGTGATATTGCGTCCCAAGACCTGACTCAATAAAGATGATGAGTACGCTGAGTAGCGCAAACAGTCCGCACAATCCTTCGAAATGACGACCTGAGCGGGTATTTTGATCGAATAGCAGACGGAACATCCGACGACGAACCGAAGAAACGGATAGCGACACGATAACCTCGCAAAAATTAAGGGCTGACATCATGTCAGCCCTTGCGATTATAACGGGTCTACTTTCAGGCAGGAAACCGCGTGACGGAAACTTCCTTCAAGTACTGGCCGGGTTTGTGCACATTCCGGACCGGCCAGCGGGCAGCGCGTACGGAATACGCAGCCAGATGGCGGGTTTATCGGTGACGGCAACTCGCCTTCCAGAAGCTGAATTTTTTTATTTTTTTCCAGATCCGGATCGGGAACCGGCACCGCCGACATCAGCGCTTTGGTGTAAGGGTGCAGCGGATTGTGGTAAACCTCATCGTAGGTCCCCAGCTCTACCGCGTGGCCCAAATACATCACCAGTACACGATCTGAAATGTGTTTAACCACCGCCAGGTCGTGCGCGATGAAGATCAACGACAGCCCCATTTCACGCTGTAATTTTTGCAGCAGGTTAACCACCTGCGCCTGGATGGAAACATCCAGCGCGGAAACCGGTTCGTCGCAAATAATCAGCTTAGGTTCCAGAATCAACGCACGCGCAATACCAATACGCTGACACTGCCCACCCGAAAACTCATGCGGGTAGCGGTTGATGAGGTTGGGCAACAGCCCTACTTTCATCATCATCGCTTTCACGCGGTCGCGCGCTTCCTGGCGGGACATTTTGGGATGATAAGTGCGCAGAGGTTCCGCGATAATCTCCCCAATCGTCATACGTGGGTTCAGGGATGCCAGCGGATCCTGGAAAATCATCTGGATGTCGCTGCGCACTTCGCGCCACTCGTCCGGCTTCATACCCAGCAGATCTTTGCCCAGCCACGCCACTTTACCTTCTGTAGCTTTAACAAGGCCGATGATGGCGCGGGCAAAAGTCGACTTACCGCAGCCCGATTCCCCAACGACACCCAGGGTTTCACCTTCGTAAAGGCGCAGCGTGACGCCATCAACTGCTTTGAGGGTTTTGGCTGGCTGCCAGAACCACTGTTTGCCGTCCTTAATGTCAAAATGCACTTTCAGATCGGCAATTTCGAGCAGCACATTTCTTTTTTCATCTATGGCGTTCATACCAGCTCCTCGTACGGCTTAAAGCAGGCGCGCAGACGGCCTGGCGCAAACTCTTCCAGCGGCGGAGCGCTGTTACAGATTTCCATCGCATGCGGACAGCGTGGCTGGAACGGACAGCCTTTAGGCAGACGCAGCAGGTTCGGTGGGTTGCCTGGAATCGTCAGCAGAGATTCACCTTCCGCATCCAGACGCGGGACCGCATTCAACAGACCAATGGAATAAGGGTGCGCGGGATTGTAAAACACATCGCGCGCCTTGCCGTATTCCATGGTACGGCCTGCATACATCACCAGCACCTTGTCACAGATACCCGCTACCACACCCAGGTCGTGGGTGATCATGATAATCGCCGTGTTGAACTCGCTTTTGAGTTCATTCAGCAACGTCATGATCTGCGCCTGCACGGTGACGTCCAGCGCGGTGGTCGGCTCATCGGCAATCAGCAATTTAGGACGACAGAGCAACGCCATCGCGATCATCACGCGCTGGCGCATACCGCCCGAAAATTCATGCGGATACATGCGCATACGCTTACGCGCTTCCGGCATTTTTACCGCATCCAACATTTTTACCGACTCTTCAAACGCTTCGGCTTTATTCATGCCTTTATGCAGCATGAGGACTTCCATCAGCTGCTCACCCACGCGCATGTACGGGTTCAGCGAGGTCATCGGGTCCTGGAAAATCATCGAAATCTGCTCGGCACGTAGCGTGTTCAGCTCGTGCTCCGGCAGGTTCAGAATGTTTTTACCGTTAAAGGTCGCGGTTCCGCTGATTCGGCCGTTTTGCGCCAGCAGGCCCATCAGCGCGAAGGCAGTTTGCGATTTACCGGAGCCAGATTCACCCACGATACCCAGCGTCTCGCCAGCACGCAGATCAAAGTTCAGATCGTTTACAGCCGTCACATCGCCATCGGGCGTTTGAAAGGTGACGCGTAAATCTTTGACGTCCAGCAGGACATTTTGCTGACGTGGCGCGGTTGCCGTTTCAATAATAGTCATGGCGGCACTCCTTAACGGTCTTTCGGGTCGAGGGCATCACGCAAGCCATCGCCGATAAAGTTGAAACAAAACAGGGTAACCACCAGGAAACCAGCCGGGAACAGCAGCAGCCACGGAGAAACTTCCATTGAGTTCGCGCCATCACTCAGCAGCGCACCCCAGCTGCTCAGCGGCTCTTGTGTACCCAAACCGAGGAAGCTCAGGAAAGATTCAAACAGAATCATGCTTGGCACCAGCAGCGAGGCGTAGACCACGACGACGCCCAGCACGTTCGGAACGATGTGGCGTACCACGATCCCACCGACGGAAACACCGCCAACCTGCGCCGCTTCAATAAATTCTTTGCGCTTCAGGCTCAACGTCTGGCCACGCACAATACGCGCCATGTCCAGCCAGGACACCATCCCGATAGCCACGAAAATCAGCAGGATGTTTTGTCCAAAGAAAGTCACCAGCAAAATAACAAAGAACATGAACGGGAAGGAGTTCAGGATCTCCAGCAGACGCATCATCACGGAATCGACTTTGCCGCCCAAATAGCCGGAAAGAGAGCCGTAAAGCGTGCCGACAACAACAGCCACCAGCGCGGCGGCAATGCCCACCATCAGGGAGATACGTCCACCGATCGCCACACGCACCAGCAGATCGCGTCCGGATGAGTCGGTACCGAAATAGTGTCCAGACGTCATATCAGGCGCACTGGACATCATGCCCCAGTCGGTATCGAAGTAGGTGAACTGCGACAACACGGGGGCGAGCGTCACGAATAATGCGATAAAGATCAGGACCACAAGGCTTGCGACCGCTGCACGGTTATGCATAAAGCGACGGCGGGCATCCTGCCATAGGCTGCGCCCTTCGACTTCGAGTTTCTCACTGAAGTTTTCCAGCGCCTCGCTGTTTTTATTACTCAACATCATGGCGTACTCCAGTGCTAGTAGCGAATTTTCGGGTCGATAACGGCATACAGCACATCGACAACGGCGTTAAAGAGGATCGTCAGTGCGCCAACGAGAATCGTCAGGCTCAGTACTAACGAATAGTCACGGTTCAACGCGCCATTCACGAACAGCTGGCCGATACCCGGCAGGCCATAGATAGTTTCGATAACCATAGAGCCGGTGATAATCCCGACAAACGCAGGCCCCATATATGAGAGCACAGGCAGCAGCGCAGGTTTTAACGCGTGGCGAAGCACAATGCGATGCATCGGCAAGCCTTTAGCGCGCGCAGTACGAATGAAGTTTGAGTGCAACACTTCAATCATCGAACCACGGGTGATACGCGCGATGCTGGCAATGTAAGCCAGCGATAATGCCACCATTGGCAAAATCATGTACTTCGGTGCCCCGCCGTTCCAGCCGCCTCCGGGCAGCCATTTCAGCGTTATGGCAAACACCATCACCAGCAACGGCGCAACAACGAAACTGGGTATGACGACCCCGGTCATTGCTATCCCCATCACTGAATAATCCCATTTGGTATTTTGTTTAAGCGCGGCGATAACCCCTGCGCTGACGCCAAGAACAACGGCAAGAATAAAGGCCGCGGCGCCTAATTTAGCCGAAACGGGGAAGCTCGACGCCACCAGATCGTTTACGGAATAGTCTTTGTATTTGAATGACGGTCCAAAATCACCCTGCGCCAGCTGCTTCAAATAATTGAAGTACTGGGTAGAGATCGGATCGTTTAAATGGTATTTGGCTTCGATGTTCGCCATGACTTCTGGCGGCAGCGCGCGCTCACTGGTAAACGGACTACCCGGGGCGAGTCGCATCATGAAGAACGAAATAGTAATGAGAATAAAGAGCGTCGGTATCGCTTCAAGACAGCGACGTAAGATAAATTTCAACATTGCCCGTACCTTCTGGCGTGTGCCTTTTACACCTGCTCACTCAAATCGAAATGAATGATGACGTGTAGTTTGTGCGATGAGTTAAGACACAGTGGGGCAAATTGCTTTGCCCCACTGATTGCCATTAATGCTTAATGATGTACAAATCTTTGGTGTAGATGTTATCCATCGGGTCTTTGCCGGTATAACCGCCAACCCAAGGTTTCACCAGACGCGCGTTCACGTAGTAGTAAACCGGTACAATCGCAGAGTCTTTACCCAACTGCTGCTCCGCTTTGTCGTACTGAGCGGAACGCTGTGCTTCGTCGGTTGCTTTCAAAGACTCTTTCATGATCGCGTCAAACGCCGGGCTCTTATAGTGCGCGGTGTTCATAGAGCTGTCAGAAAGCATCGTGTTCAGGAAGGATGTGGGTTCGTTGTAGTCCGCACACCAGCCTGCACGCGCCACGTCATAGTTGCCCTGATGACGGGTATCCAGGAAGGTTTTCCACTCCTGGTTAACCAGCTTCACGTCAACACCCAGGTTTTTCTTCCAGATGGATGACGCCGCGATTGCCAGTTTTTTGTGCAGATCTGAGGTGTTATACAACAGGTCAAATTTCAGTGGCTTGTCAGCGGTGTAGCCCGCTTCAGCCAGCAGTTTTTTAGCTTCTTCGTTACGCTTTTCCTGAGTCCAGGTGAACCACTCTGGTTTGGTCAGTTTCGCGCCGTCAGCATAAGGCGGGGTATAACCGAAAGCAGGCAGATCGCCCTGCGCTTTCACTTTGTTAACGATAATATCGCGATCCAGGCCCAGCTTCAGCGCGGTACGAACGCGGACATCGTTAAACGGTGCTTTCTGGTTGTTAATTTCATAGTAATAAGTACACAGATACGGATCGACGTGAACTTCTGTCGGGATCTCTTTTTTCAGCTTCTGGAAGAGTTCAATCGGCAGGTTGTTATAGGTCATGTCGATTTCACCGCTGCGGTAGCGGTTTACGTCGGTCACTTCAGAAGAAATAGGCAGATAGGTAATCTGATCAACGATGGTTTTACCGTTATCCCAGTAGTTGGTATTACGTTCCATCACGATACGTTCGTTAACAACCCAGTCTTTCAGCTTATACGCACCGTTGGTCACGATGTTCGCAGGCTGCGTCCATTTTTCGCCAAATTTTTCGATGGCAGCTTTATTTACCGGGGACATTGCCGGGTTAACCAGCAATTTGTAGAAATACGGAACGGGTTCACTCAGCGTGACTTCCAGGGTGTGGTCGTCAACCGCTTTCACACCAAGCTCAGACGGTTTCTTTTTGCCGTCGATGATTTCATCAACGTTCAGGATGTGACCATATTGCGGATAGCTCGCGTAGGGGGATGCGGTATTAGGATCCACCAGACGCTGCCAGCTATACACGAAATCTTGTGCGGTGACAGGTTCACCGTTGGACCATTTTGCGTCTTTACGCAGGTGGAATGTCCAGACTTTAAAGTCTTTATTATCCCAGCTTTCAGCCACACCTGGGATTGGGTGACCGTCTTTTGTTGAAGTAATCAGCAGACCTTCAAACAGGTCGCGGCTGATATTTGCTTCCGGAACGCCTTCGATTTTGTTCGGGTCAAGAGACTGAGGCTCTGCACCGTTGTTACGAATCATGGTTTGCTTTTCTGCCAGTGTAATTCCGGCAGGAACCTCGGCAGCCATTGCCATATTACCCGCGATTAGCGCAGTGAAGATTCCCGCGGCAATCAGATTTTTTTTTGTGATGATGGACATTGTGTTGATACTCCACTCATTATAATTACTGGTTTTATGACCAGCCTGTTTAATTCCCCTGAGGGGTCCTGAACAACGCAGGAGTTGAGCTGCTGTCAGGTCGTTTACTTCTTGCTATCACCGACTTTACTTATTGCTGATGACTCGTGTGGCCACCTTGCGTCGATTCCAAACACGCCTCCCCTGTTTTGAGACGTGTGATATTGGGTTGAGATGAGCGCTACTTTGAAAATCATTCTCATCTACAAGAATACTGGAGCAAAATATAAGGCCGGAAAGTACCAAATGGCTTAATTTCGCGCCAATACATTTTGCAAATTTGTTAAGCAATTCTCTTTTACTACGATGGGATTTTCGGTGAGGGCAGCCTTGCCGTACTACAGACACATTGAAAAGACCGAACATTCAATGTGATAGCGAGATTCATCTCGCGTTGCGCTTCGTTGCGCTATCATCGACTCGCATTTGTACAAAAATTTAACAACTGGTTATTATTTAGCACATTCATCTAGGGGAATGTTGAAATTACTAATAACATTTCGGTTATCTCACAGCAAGCCCCAGAGTATCATGTGATTAAAATAACAGACTGTTTGCGCGGTTTATGTACGGGGAAAAGAGAGGATTCACATTAAGTTACTGAAATGTAACGAAATTGATTTATTAGCGGAAATTATTATTTCTTGTGAAGATTTCAACTTTATTTATATGATTTGCTGATAATAACGAAAAAAAACGGAGCCACTGGCTCCGTCCTTTCATATGAAATGATTAATTCACCAGACCAGGGAAAATACTTTTTAGCCCTGTCACAATGAATTCGATTCCTAACGCCATCAGCAACAGCCCCATAATTCGCGTGATCACGTTGATACCGGTTTGTCCCAGTAAACGCACAAGCCAGGGTGCAATGCGAAACACGCCCCAACAACACAGCGCAAAGAGGGCAATCGCGATCGAAAACCCGATCAAATGCACCAAGTTATGGTAGCGCGTGCCCCAGACGATAGTGGAACTGATCGCACCTGGCCCCGCCATCAAAGGCAGTGCAAGAGGAACAACGCCTATGCTCTCGCGAACCGCGGACTCTGATTTTTCCTGTTTGTTCTGTTTATCTTCCCCCAATTTCCCGCTGATCATCGACATCGCAATCGTCACCACGAGAATGCCACCTGCGATACGGAAGGAGTCGATGGAGATGCCGAAAATTTGCAGAATCGAGTCGCCAAGAAAAAGTGACGTCAGCAAGATGATGGCAACGGACAGGTTAGCTGTCAGGTTAGTTTTATTTCGGGCAACCGCCGTCTGGTAGCTCGTCATACTAATGAAGACAGGGATGATCCCCACCGGGTTAACGAGTGCGAACAAACCAATAAAAAACTTAAAATAGGTAGAGAAATCAAAGAGCAATGGGGTCACAATTAGCTCCGCAAATCAGCATGGCCCGAACAACAAATTAAAGGAAGTAAAACCGCGCTGAAGATACGCTTTTTATCAGCATACTTCACCAGAAATCTGCTCCAAAACGCTATGAATTTCCTGTGTTAAGTATTTGTGTCAATGATGGAATATTCGATTCCATTACTTTTGTAATTATTTAACACTTGATATGATTACTCAAAATACCTGTGCTGAAAGGTATCAGCTTCGGTATAAATTGATTCAGATCATGTTTTCCGTACTCAGAAGTGAGTAATCTTGATGACACCAACAGGGAGTGGGCCTAGTAAAAAGGGATGATGCTAAAGTCAGGCTCTTTTAGTAAGTTAGTGCCGGAGAGTTGATTGCGAACCTCAGTAAACCTTTGTTTTATTGTGTGTTAAGCAAGTGCTGACACCTCGGCTATACTGGTGAGTTATTGAGCGCTGGTTTACTAAAAGAGTTTAAACATTATCAGGAGAGCATTATGGCTGTTACTAATATCGCGGAACTTAACGCACTCGTCGAGCGCGTCAAAAAGGCCCAGCGTGAATATGCCAATTTCACCCAAGAACAGGTTGATAAAATCTTCCGCGCAGCCGCACTGGCTGCTGCAGATGCTCGAATCCCTCTCGCTAAAATGGCCGTTGCCGAGTCTGGCATGGGTATCGTTGAAGACAAAGTGATCAAAAACCACTTCGCTTCAGAGTATATCTACAACGCCTATAAAGATGAGAAGACGTGTGGCGTTCTGGCAGAAGATCATACGTTCGGTACTATCACTATCGCTGAACCAATCGGTATCATTTGCGGTATCGTTCCGACAACTAACCCAACGTCTACCGCCATCTTCAAGTCACTCATCAGCCTGAAGACCCGTAACGCAATCATCTTCTCCCCACACCCACGTGCTAAAGATGCGACAAATAAAGCGGCTGATATTGTTCTGCAAGCCGCCATCGCAGCGGGTGCACCAAAAGATCTGATTGGTTGGATTGACCAGCCATCTGTAGAACTGTCTAACGCGCTGATGCACCACCCAGATATTAATATGATTCTGGCAACCGGTGGTCCAGGCATGGTGAAAGCCGCATACAGCTCCGGTAAACCTGCCATTGGTGTTGGTGCCGGTAACACCCCAGTTGTTGTTGACGAAACCGCCGACATCAAACGCGTTGTTGCTTCTATCCTGATGTCTAAAACCTTCGATAACGGCGTAATTTGTGCTTCCGAGCAGTCAGTTATCGTTGTTGACTCTGCATATAACGCAGTGCGTGAACGTTTTGCTACCCACGGCGGTTACATGCTGCAGGGTAAAGAGCTGAAGGCCGTTCAGGATATCATTCTGAAAAATGGCGCACTGAACGCTGCAATTGTTGGCCAACCTGCCGCTAAAATTGCAGAACTGGCAGGCTTTACGGTTCCCGCTGATACCAAAATTTTGATTGGTGAAGTCAGCGTTGTAGATGAATCTGAACCCTTTGCTCACGAAAAACTGTCCCCTACTCTTGCCATGTACCGTGCTAAGAGTTTCGAAGACGCGGTGATCAAAGCGGAGAAACTGGTTGAAATGGGCGGGATTGGTCATACCTCTTGCTTGTATACCGACCAGGACAACCAGCCTGAGCGCGTGAAGTACTTCGGCGACAAAATGAAAACCGCACGTATTCTGATCAACACCCCTGCTTCTCAGGGTGGTATCGGTGACCTGTATAACTTTAAACTCGCGCCTTCCCTGACTCTGGGTTGTGGTTCATGGGGTGGTAACTCCATCTCTGAAAACGTTGGTCCTAAGCACCTGATCAACAAGAAAACCGTTGCTAAGCGAGCTGAAAACATGTTGTGGCACAAACTTCCGAAATCTATCTACTTCCGCCGTGGCTCACTGCCAATCGCGCTGGATGAAGTGATTACTGATGGCCACAAACGTGCGCTCATCGTGACTGACCGTTTCCTGTTCAACAACGGCTATGCAGACCAGATCACTTCTGTTCTGAAAGCAGCAGGCGTTGAGACTGAAGTCTTCTTCGAAGTTGAAGCTGACCCAACCCTGACCGTTGTTCGCAAAGGTGCAGAGCTGGCTAACTCCTTCAAACCAGACGTGATCATCGCGCTTGGTGGTGGTTCCCCGATGGACGCCGCTAAAATCATGTGGGTTATGTACGAACACCCAGAAACGCATTTCGAAGAACTCGCACTGCGCTTTATGGACATCCGTAAACGTATCTACAAGTTCCCGAAAATGGGCGTGAAAGCAAAAATGATTGCGGTCACCACCACCTCTGGTACCGGTTCTGAAGTGACGCCATTTGCGGTTGTTACTGATGATGCGACGGGTCAGAAATACCCACTGGCTGATTACGCTCTGACTCCAGATATGGCGATTGTTGATGCCAACCTGGTGATGGATATGCCGAAATCACTGTGCGCATTCGGTGGTCTGGATGCAGTGACTCACGCACTGGAAGCTTACGTTTCTGTACTGGCGAGTGAATTCTCTGACGGTCAGGCTCTGCAAGCGCTGAAACTGCTGAAAGAAAACCTGCCAGCCTCTTACAATGAAGGTTCTAAAAACCCAGTAGCACGTGAGCGTGTACACAACGCTGCGACCATCGCCGGTATCGCGTTTGCTAACGCCTTCCTCGGTGTGTGTCACTCAATGGCGCACAAATTGGGTTCACAGTTCCACATTCCTCACGGTCTGGCGAACGCCCTGCTGATTTCGAACGTTATTCGTTACAACGCTAACGACAACCCGACTAAGCAGACAGCATTTAGCCAGTACGACCGTCCGCAGGCTCGTCGTCGCTACGCAGAAATCGCAGACCATCTGGGTCTGAGTGCTCCAGGCGATCGCACTGCTGCGAAGATTGAGAAACTGCTGGCATGGCTGGATAGCATTAAAGCTGAACTGGGCATTCCTAAATCTATCCGTGAAGCGGGTGTTCAGGAAGCTGACTTCCTGGCACATGTTGACAAGCTGTCTGAAGATGCATTCGATGACCAATGTACTGGCGCTAACCCGCGTTACCCATTGATCTCCGAGCTGAAACAGATTCTGCTTGATACATACTACGGACGCGAATTCAGCGAAAATGACACAGCTGCAGTAAAAATTGATGCACCTGTAAAAGCTGATAAAAAAGTGAAGAAAAACGCTTAATTATTAGCTGAAATAAAAAACCCGCCACTGGCGGGTTTTTTTATGCCTGATGAACAACCATCAGCAAAAACAGGATGAAGTCTAATGACGATTCTCTTCTCCGAGAGCTGTAAGAGACCCAACAGCCAGCGCTTCTTTATAGTGCTTACGGCACACGGATACATAGCGTTCGTTGCCGCCAATGACGACCTGTTCACCCTCAGCGAAGGGTTTTCCTTCATGATCAAGACGCAGCACCATGCTGGCTTTGCGGCCGCAGAAACAAATCGTTTTCAACTCGACCAGTTTGTCTGACCAGGCCAATAAATACTGGCTACCGATAAACAGTTCGCCGCGAAAGTCGGTGCGCAGTCCGTAGCACAGAACGGGAATATCGAGTTCATCAACGACTTCTGAAAGAGCATGGACCTGCTGACGTGTCAAAAACTGACTTTCATCTACCAGAACGCAATGTATCGGCTTCACAGCATGCTCAGAGCGGATGTCACTGAGCAAGTCGGTTCCGTTATTAAAGAGCTTTGCCGGAGAGGATAGCCCTATACGAGAGCTCACCTTGCCTGCCCCAAAGCGATCGTCAATCTCGGCAGTGTATACCAGCGAACGCATGCCCCTTTCTTGATAGTTATAAGAGGATTGCAGCAGCGCTGTAGACTTGCCTGCATTCATTGCGGAATAGTAGAAATAAAGTTGTGCCATTGGTCGTTAAACCCTAATCAATGTGTAATATTCCCGATGGATGATTGTACCATAATTTGCCTCATCCCCAGTGTGACGAGCCACAAAACAGGTGCATAGGCAATGTCAGCATTCGAGACTGATAAACAAAATAACATGTTAAAACATGCAGTAATGCCATTTTCCATTTGTCAGAAGAGCGTTTATAGCCGTGTAAGTCATGACTTTTTATAATGGAATTCTTACTCGCCCAAATTCAATATTTATTAACTATTCTGGCAATAAGACCCCTTCGAGTGGGGTAATACAAAAGGTTGATATTTATCCGCCGCAACTATAATCACAAGCCTGATTGTCACTAAACAAACATGTAGCCGGTCGGTTTATGCCAGTAGAGATGATAACAAGCCCATCATCCTGACAATGAAATTTAAGTTAACGTAATTAATATTGGCGCGTGATATTAAGTATTTTTTGAATTCCTTACATTCCCACCTATTGCACATCTTAAATTATCACTCTATTATTAGGACAACAAACCCCCCATTATAAGTTTGAGATTACAAAAATGAGCGAAGCACTTAAAATTCTGAACAACATCCGTACTCTTCGTGCGCAGGCAAGAGAATGCACCCTCGAAACGCTGGAAGAAATGCTGGAAAAATTAGAAGTTGTTGTGACTGAACGTCGTGAAGAAGAGAGCGCTGCGGCTGCCGAAATCGAAGAACGCACTCGTAAACTTCAGCAATACCGTGAAATGCTGATTGCCGACGGTATCGATCCAAACGAATTACTGAACAGCATGTCAGCTGCTAAGACCAGCACTAAAGCAAAACGTGCAACTCGCCCAGCTAAATATAGCTACGTTGATGAGAACGGCGAAACTAAAACCTGGACAGGCCAAGGCCGTACTCCAGCAGTAATCAAGAAAGCCATGGAAGAGCAAGGCAAACAGCTGGACGATTTCCTGATCAAGGATTAATCGCCTGCCTTTCAGAAAAATCCCGTTTAATACGGGATTTTTTATGCCCGTAATTTATACCGATACATCCGCTTACACCCAATTATATAGCTACACACCGTTGCTCATACTTCCTTAAGAATCAGCTTATGGCGGTTATCAGGCATAAAAAAAGCCGATATCATCTGACTGATACCGGCTACATACATCTGAGCGATCAGATCACTTTTTAATACCCATCGTATCTTTCAACCAAGCTTTAAATTCTTCGCCCAGAGAATTGTGACGGAGACCATATTCAACGAAAGCCTGCATATAACCCAGTTTATTACCGCAATCGTGGCTCTTGCCTTTCATGTGGTAGGCTTCAACGGTCTCTTTCTCGATGAGCATATCGATGCCATCGGTGAGCTGGATTTCGTCACCTGCTCCTGGAGGGGTTTTAGCCAGCAGCGGCCAAATCTCTGCGCTCAGCACATAGCGACCCACCACGGCGAGATTAGATGGCGCAACGTCTGCTTTTGGCTTCTCGACCACGCCAACCATCGGCACGCTTTCACCTGGTTTTAGCTCAACGCCTTTGCAGTCAACAACACCGTAAGCCGTCACATCTGCAACGGGCTCTACCATGATTTGGCTGCTGCCCGTTTCGTCAAAGCGTTTAATCATCTCAGCGAGGTTATCCTGAGAGAGGTCAGATTCGAACTCGTCAAGAATCACGTCTGGCAGAATAACAGCGACAGGTTCGTTACCCACAACCGGATGCGCGCACAGCACCGCATGGCCCAGGCCTTTAGCCAGCCCCTGACGCACCTGCATGATGGTGACGTGGGGAGGACAAATAGATTGCACCTCTTCCAGCAGTTGACGTTTGACGCGTTTTTCCAGCATGGCTTCAAGTTCAAAACTGGTATCGAAATGGTTTTCGATAGAGTTTTTAGACGAATGTGTTACCAGTACAATTTCCGTAATACCGGCGGCAATACACTCATTAACAACATACTGGATTAAAGGCTTATCGACCAACGGCAGCATTTCTTTCGGAATGGCCTTAGTAGCCGGTAGCATCCTGGTTCCCAATCCCGCCACTGGGATAACGGCCTTTGTAACTTTCGAATTTAGGGCAGCCATTGAAATCTCCTGAACTGTTCAAGTTTTGAACTTTATGCAATAAATAACGCATTCAGTATATCAGCCTCGCAATGTGATCCGGGTCTGAAAAGGGCGCGTTACCGATTAATTAGGATAAATACGTATCAAACTGGCAACGATAGTAGCACTGCCAGTAAAACGAAGATAAAGCTATCTGAAGAATAAAATTTAACTGCTTATTCCGTGGACAACATTAAGCGCAAACGCCCGCCTGCGCCCCAAATTTGACACTGCCATGATGAACAGCGATGGCTTATTTGGTTCAAATATGTCGTCCCCATGGTGCCTAACGGCACGCCATTACTGACCTGGATATTATGCTCACCGGTATTAAGCGTGGCGTTAAGGCCCGCGGAGACCAGGATAAGGTTTTTCAACTCGCTATGGTAATAACCGACTAACAGCGGAAACTGTCCCGGTAAATTGGCCTGGCGGAAAAGATGGTTAACTTGTTTAAGCAGCGTCCCTAATTCAGGAAGCCGTTGTCCCTGATGAGAGAGTTGCTCCTGCAAGAGACCATTAAAAAGTGCCCGCAATAATAATGCTGCTAATACCCCGTTATCACCGGCCCGTGTCACATCCAGGCAATAAAAGGCGAGATCGGTATCAGAGAGCGGTGCGATATCGAGCACCAGTCCAGGCTGATCGGCGGCAACCAACTGACGGTAATTAACGCGACAATGCGATATATTTTGCTGAACAGGCGGCTGAAGCTCTTGTAATAATTTCGCGGCGGCATGCGGATTACTGACCAACGCATCCCAGTCCTGGAAAAGACGCTCCTCTTCTTCTACGCGAGAATTAAACATATTCGGGTAAAGGCAAGCGAACACGGTTTCGCGCAATCTGTTCAGATCTTTGACGGGTTTGAGCAGCACATCTTGTACGCCGAGGCGCAGCGCTTTCGCGATATCGGCCATGTTTTCAGTCGCCGAGATAACCAGGATCGGGGTTTGATCACCTTCATTGCGTAAATGCTCAACCAGCTTCAGGCCATTCATACGCGGCATGGCGATATCGCAAATCATCAGATCCGGGGTCATATCGGCTAATTTTTCCAGGGCATCCAGGCCATCAGTAGCCAGTGTCGTGGTCGCGCCTAAAGAGGATAACCAGGAATCCAACAGCGAACGGAAAACGGGCTCGTCTTCAACTATTAAAATGTGTTTTCCGGTCAATGGCTGTGTCATGTTCTCTCCCCTGCCTGACAATAGGTAAATAGTGGCATGCTATTGTGCCTATCGCCTGTCAGAATTTGCTGAAGTCATCAAAATACGGGTGCTCACACGGCTGTGCGCACCAAAGGTAGCAACTCATCTATTTTCTTTTCGACGGCTAACGCACCGGCGGCGATGGCAGCGTCGGCGCGATGAAAATCGAGCGTGGAAATTTGCGGACAGAACGGCTGGATCAGAATGTCCGGCGGATCGCCCGCCATGCGATTTCGCTTCAGTCGATTTTCAAGCACCTGGATTGACGTCGTCATTATCTCCATAGCCGTCGGCGCCGAGACAGTCTTACGTGCGGCCATTCGCCCTAAGCGCTCGCGCAGGCGCTCATGCCAGACCAGTTTATCGATATCCGGCTCTTCGCTCTGCACATTTATGGGCATTAAATCTTGCTGCATCAGATGGGCGTCATGCTGTAAATCCACGGCAATCACGATATCTGCGCCCATCGCCCGCGTCAGAGAGATGGGAACCGGATTGACGACCCCCCCATCGACCAGCCAGTAACCGTTATGCGGAACCGGCGCCATCAAACCCGGCATACTGCACGACGCGCGCACGGCAAGGTGGAGATCACCCTCGGTGAACCAGAGCTCTCTGCCCGTACTGAGATTGGTTGCCACTGCGCCGAACGGCATTTGGCAATGACTGAAATTATCGAGTGGCATGATTTCGCGAAAGCGATTAAAGACGCGCTCACCGCGCAGGAGTCCGCCCCGCTGCCACGAGAGATCCATAAGACGCAAGACATCCCAGTAGCTGAAAGAACGTACCCACGATTCCAGCTCTGGCATTTTATCGCACGCGTAGGCGGCTCCGACCAACGAACCAATGGAGCAGCCTGCAACAAGATCAACGTCAATACCGATTCGTTTTAATGCGTTAATCACGCCAATATGTGACCAGCCTCGCGCTGCGCCTGAGCCCAACGCCAGACCTATTTTTACTTTTCTCATTAGCCCTGCTTCACTTCCCCTGAATTCCCGGCGTAGCATCATCGCTACCGCTCAGTTAACATAGTGCCGCCCAGGCGTTAAGACGCCATTACTTTATTGTTCCAGGAAGAGCATTGTGACTCAACTCTGTCCCTGTGGTAGCGCCCTCGAGTATAGCCTATGTTGCCAGCGATATCTTTCTGGCGACCAGCTTGCTCCGGACCCGTCACACCTTATGCGCTCCAGATACACAGCTTTTGTGATCAAAGACGCAGACTATCTGATCAAAACCTGGCATCCGTCCTGCCAGGCCGCTGATTTTCGCCAGGAGATCGTTTCGGGATTCGCCAACACGCAATGGCAGGGTCTCACGATTTACGAAACATCAATGGATCAAACAGCGAAAGAAGGTTTTGTCAGTTTTGTCGCCCGTTTCATTGAACATGACAAACCGGGTGCCATCATTGAACGCTCGCGGTTCATTCTTGAGGGCGGACAATGGTACTATATTGATGGTACTCGTCCGCAATTTAGTCGTAATGACGCCTGCCCTTGCGGCTCAGGTAAAAAATTTAAAAAGTGTTGCGGGCAATAATGCCTGACCACCAATAACACGCAAACACTCAACAGGATTTCCTCGCGATGCAATCACTACAACGCAAAGTACTGCGTACCATTTGCCCTGATCAGAAGGGTTTAATCGCTCGTATCACCAACATTTGCTATAAGCACGAATTAAACATCGTGCAGAACAATGAGTTTGTTGATCACCGCACCGGCCGCTTCTTTATGCGCACCGAGCTGGAAGGGATCTTCAACGACACGACCCTGCTCGCCGACCTTGATGGCGCATTGCCAGAAGGTTCTGTTCGCGAGCTGACCCCTTCCGGGCGTCGTCGGGTCGTGATTCTCGTTACCAAAGAAGCGCATTGCCTGGGCGATCTGTTAATGAAAGCCAACTACGGTGGTCTTGACGTGGAGATTGCAGCGGTCATCGGCAATCACGATACGCTGCGCACGCTGGTTGAGCGTTTTGATATTCCTTTCGAGCTGGTGAGCCATGAAGGCCACACGCGAGAAGAACACGACGATCTAATGGCTCAGGCTATTGAAGCGCACGATCCGGATTACGTGGTGCTGGCGAAATACATGCGCGTCCTGACGCCGTCGTTTGTCTCTCGTTTTCCGAACAAAATTATCAACATTCATCACTCATTCTTGCCTGCCTTTATTGGTGCGCGCCCTTATCACCAGGCGTACGAGCGTGGCGTGAAGATCGTGGGTGCCACCGCCCACTACGTCAATGACAATCTGGATGAAGGTCCAATCATCATGCAGGACGTCATTCACGTGGATCATACCTACACGGCGGAAGATATGATGCGTGCAGGTCGCGACGTAGAGAAGAACGTGTTGAGTCGTGCGCTCTATCAGGTGCTGGCGCAGCGCGTCTTTGTTTACGGCAACAGAACGATTATTCTTTAATCCTTCATGAAATGAATTGATTAGCTTTGCACCTTTACGAATAAAAAGCAGCCAACTGATTCATTTTAAAGAAAGGAATGCTTTACAGGGGCGCGTCATTTGATATGATGCGCCCCGCTTCCAACAGGAAGCAGGCCAGTAAAAGCATTACCCCGTGGTGGGGTTCCCGAGCGGCCAAAGGGAGCAGACTGTAAATCTGCCGTCATCGACTTCGAAGGTTCGAATCCTTCCCCCACCACCATCTCTCAGCCTTACTTCAAAATGTGAATTACCCCTGGTGGGGTTCCCGAGCGGCCAAAGGGAGCAGACTGTAAATCTGCCGTCATCGACTTCGAAGGTTCGAATCCTTCCCCCACCACCATCTTCGCAAATATCACCTCAATCAATCGAACAGCTGCGCTGCATATCCTGCCCATGCGGGAAGGATGAGAAGCTTCGACCAAGGTTCGATTCGAGCGTAGCGAGAAAGCGTTGCCGCAGGCAACGACCCGAAGGGCGAAGCGTATCGCGCTGAGTCATCCTTCCCCCACCACCTTCTTCGCAAATATCACCTCAATCAAATCGAATAGCTGTGCTGCATATTCTGCCCAAGCGGGAAGGATGAGAAGCTTCGACCAAGGTTCGATTCGAGCGCAGCGAGAAAGCGTTGCCGCAGGCAACGACCCGAAGGGCGAAGCGCATCGCGCTGAGTCATCCTTCCCCCACCACCCTCTTCGCAAATATCACCTCAATCAAATCGAATAGCTGTGCTGCATATTCTGCCCAAGCGGGAAGGATGAGAAGCTTCGACCAAGGTTCGATTCGAGCGCAGCGAGAAAGCGTTGCCGCAGGCAACGACCCGAAGGGCGAAGCGCATCGCGCTGAGTCATCCTTCCCCCACCACCATCTTCGCAAATATCACCTCAATCAATCGAACAGCTGCGCTGCATATCCTGCCCATGCGGGAAGGATGAGAAGCTTCGACCAAGGTTCGATTCGAGCGCAGCGAGAAAGCGTTGCCGCAGGCAACGACCCGAAGGGCGAAGCGCATCGCGCTGAGTCATCCTTCCCCCACCAGCCTCTTCGTAAATATCACCTCAATCAAATCGAACAGCTGTGCTGCATATTCTGCCCAAGCGGGAAGGATGAGAAACTTCGATTAAGGTTCGATTCGAGCGCAGCGAGAAAGCGTTTTGCTAACGTCCAGGCATAAAAAAACCCCGCCGAAGCAGGGTTTGTTCTTCTACACATTTACAGAATGATTAGCGACGCGCGCGCACAATCTGATATTTACGTGTCAGATATTCGACCGGCACACTCCAGATGTGAACCAGGCGTGAGAACGGGAACAACACGAACAGCGTCATACCCAGCACCAGGTGCATGCGGAAAATAAACGCCACGCCGTCGAGGTGTGCGGATGCGCCACCGTGGAAGGTCACGACAGACTGCGCCCAGCCAACCAGTTTCATCATTTCACTGCCGTCCATATGTTGTGCAGAGAACGGAATGGTCAGCAGACCCAACGTACACTGGATAACCAGCACCGACATCACCAGAATATCTGCCGCGGTCGTCGTCGCGCGAATGCGAGGACTAAAGAGGCGGCGTTTCAGCAGCAGCAGGCCGCCAACCAGGCACATCAAGCCCGCAGCACCGCCGCCGAACATTGCCATCTTCTGTTTCACTTCCAGCGGCAGCCATGCTTCATACATCCAGTGTGGCGTCAGCATCCCAAAGGCATGACCGGCGATCACGCCGAGAATACCAATGTGGAACAGATTGGACGCCAGGTTCATCCCTTTGCGATCCAGCATCTGACTGGAGCCCGCGCGCCAGGTATATTGACCGTAGTCGTAACGCAGCCAGCTCCCGACCAGAAACACCGTACCCGCGATATACGGATAGATATCGAAGAAGAACATATTCAGGAATTGCATTATTGCTGTCCTCCGTTAGAGATATTCAAATATTGCGGGGCAACAGCTCCGGCAAAACGGCGCTGATGATTCGAGATTTCCGACTCACCGCAATTCTGGTCAGCAAAGAATTTCACCTGCTCTTCTTCCCATACTGCATCCAGGGCCTGAGGGGTATCATCGCGCGCTTCATCCGCGATTTTCTCCGCCACTTTTTCGCTGTCGATAGCCGTATTAGCCAGTTTTACCAGCAGATCAAACAGCACCGCATAGCGACTTTCACGCTGTTGCAGGCGCGCGCTGAGCAACGCCAGAATCGGGGCGATATCCTGTAAACCGCCCAGCGCCTCTGCCTGCGGCAACTGCGCCAGATATTCCAGATACAGCGGCAGATGGTCCGGCAGTTCGCGACTGTCGATCTGCAGACCATGCTCCTCATACTGGGCCATCAGATCAACCATTGCCTGACCACGGTCGCGGGATTCACCGTGAACATGCTCGAACAACAGCAGCGACGTGGCGCGGCCACGATCGAACAGCTGACTGTAATCAGACTGCGCATCGAGAAGATCCTGCGCGAGCAAATCGCGCAGGAAAACGCCCAGGTTCTGGGCATCCTCTTTATCCAGGGTTTCCGATGACGCGAGTGCATCAAAGAGTTCCTGCTGATGCTCCTGCAGGGCTGCATCAGGGTACTCAAGCAGACGCGAAACAATGACGAGTTCAATCATTGGTGCGGCTCCGTTTTGCTGGTCACATCCATCGCATCAATACGACGGCTGTTGAACAGGTTGAATTTGGTGTCTGAACCGTGGCAACCGTCGCCGAAGGTAAATCCACAGCCGCTTTTTTCCGGGAAGGCTTCACGCGCCAGCTCACGGTGACTGCTCGGGACCACGAAACGATCTTCGTAGTTAGCAATCGCCAGATAGCGGTACATTTCCTGCGCCTGTGCTTCGCTCAGACCCACCTCTTCCAGCGCGCTGGTATCAATCACGCCATCCACCGTTTCGGCACGTTTGAAGTGACGCATCGCCAGCATGCGTTTCAGCGCCAACAGTACCGGCTGGGTATCGCCTGCCGTCAGCAGATTGGCGAGGTATTGCACCGGAATACGCAGGCTTTCAACATCCGGCAGGATCCCGTTGCTCCCCAGTTCACCCGCATCAGCCGCAGACTGAATCGGAGACAAAGGCGGCACATACCAGACCATCGGCAGCGTGCGATACTCAGGGTGCAATGGCAGAGCCAGCTTCCAGTCCATCGCCATTTTGTACACCGGCGATTTCTGCGCCGCGTCGATCACACTTTGCGGAATACCGTCTTCCAGCGCCTGAGCGATCACTTTCGGATCGTTCGGATCGAGGAACACGTCCAGTTGGCGCTGATACAGATCTTTTTCATGCTCGGTGCTTGCCGCGTTCTCAATCGCGTCTGCGTCATACAGCAGCACGCCAAGGTAACGAATACGGCCCACGCAGCTTTCTGAGCAAACGGTCGGCATACCCGCTTCGATACGCGGATAGCAGAAAATGCACTTCTCAGATTTGCCGCTCTTCCAGTTGAAATAGATTTTTTTGTACGGGCAGCCGGTGATGCACATACGCCAACCGCGGCATTTGTCCTGGTCGATCAGCACGATGCCATCTTCTTCACGCTTATAGATAGCGCCGCTCGGGCACGTCGCCACACACGCCGGGTTCAGGCAGTGTTCGCACAGACGCGGCAGATACATCATGAAGGTGTTTTCGAACTGGCCGTACATCGCCTTCTGCATGTTTTCGAAGTTCTGATCTTTCGACAGCTTTTCAAACTCGCCGCCCAGATCGTCTTCCCAGTTTGGGCCTTTTTCGATCTTCGCCATACGCTGGCCGGTGATCAGCGAGCGCGGACGGGCAATCGGCTGATGCTTGCCTTCTGCGGCGTTATGCAGATTCTGGTAGTCAAAATCAAACGGTTCGTAGTAATCATCGATGCCCGGCAGATGCGGGTTGGCGAAGATTTTACCCAGCAGCAGCGCTTTGTTACCCATGCGCGGCACCAGTTTGCCGTTGATTTTGCGGATCCAGCCGCCCTTCCATTTTTCCTGGTTTTCCCAGTCGGTCGGGTAGCCTGTACCCGGTTTGGTCTCAACGTTGTTGAACCAGGCGTACTCCGTCCCTTCGCGGCTGGTCCAGACGTTTTTACAGGTGACTGAGCAGGTATGACAGCCGATGCATTTATCGAGGTTCAGCACCATGCCGACTTGTGAACGAATTTTCATTTTACGCTCTCCTGTACCTGGTCATTACCTTCACCGTCTAACCAGTCAATATTTTTCATTTTACGCACCACTACAAACTCATCGCGATTCGAGCCGACGGTGCCGTAGTAGTTAAAGCTGTACGCCAACTGCGCATAGCCGCCGATCATATGGGTCGGTTTAGGCGTGATACGCGTTACCGAGTTATGAATGCCGCCGCGCTGCTGGGTAATTTCAGAACCTGGCAGGTTCACGATACGTTCCTGGGCGTGATACATCATGGTCATCCCGGCCGGCACACGCTGGCTGACAACAGCACGCGCGGTCAACGCACCGTTGCTGTTGAACACTTCGATCCAGTCGTTATCCACAATCCCCAGTTCTTTCGCGTCCACGTCGCTCATCCACACAATCGGACCACCACGCCCCAGCGTCAGCATCAACAGGTTGTCGCTGTACGTGGAGTGAATGCCCCATTTCTGGTGCGGCGTCAGGAAGTTCAGCGCTTTTTCCGGATAACCGTTGGATTTCGCGCCCATGACTGCAGCTACCGAACGGGTGTCAATCGGCGGACGGTAAACCAGCAGGCTTTCACCAAAGTCGCGCATCCACTGATGATCCTGATACAGCGACTGACGGCCCGTCAGGGTACGCCATGGGATCAGTTCGTGAACGTTGGTATAACCGGCGTTATAGGACACATGCTCATCTTCCAGGCCTGACCACGTCGGGCTGGAGATGATTTTGCGCGGTTGCGCCTGGATATCGCGGAAGCGAATTTTCTCGTCTTCTTTATTCAGCGCCAGATGGGTATGGTCACGACCGGTAAACTCACTCAATGCAGCCCAGGCTTTCACCGCCACCTGGCCGTTTGTTTCAGGTGCCAGCGTCAGGATCATTTCTGCTGCATCAATCGCCGTGTTCAGCATCGGCTGACCTTTGGCTGGGCCGTCCGCTTTGGTGTAATTGAGTTTACGCAGCAGATCCATTTCAGTCTGGGTATTCCAGGCGATCCCTTTCCCGCCGTTACCGATCTTATCCATCAGCGGACCGATGGAGGTAAAGCGTTCGTAGGTCGCCGGATAATCACGTTCAACCGGAATAATGTGCGGTGCAGTTTTGCCAGGAATCAGGTCGCATTCACCTTTTTTCCAGTCCTTAACGTCGAGCGGCTGCGCCAGTTCGGCGGCAGAATCGTGCTGGATGGGCAGCGTCACAACATCTGTTTCCACGCCCAGATGGCCGACACACACTTCAGAGAATTTCTTCGCGATATCTTTATAGATATCCCAGTCACTTTTCGAATCCCATGCCGGGTCAACTGCGGCAGACAACGGGTGAATAAACGGATGCATATCCGAGGTATTCATGTCGTCTTTCTCATACCAGGTCGCGGTTGGCAGCACGATATCGGAGTACAGGCAGGTACTGGATAGACGGAAGTCCAGCGTCACCACCAGATCCAGCTTGCCGTCGAGACCATTGTCTTTCCACTCGACTTCTTCTGGCTTCACGCCGCCCTGTTTACCGAGGTCTTTGCCCTGAATACCGTGATCGGTACCGAGCAGATACTTCAGCATGTACTCATGGCCTTTACCGGACGATCCCAGCAGGTTCGAGCGCCAGATGAACAGGTTACGCGGATGGTTTTTACCGTTTTCTGGCTCTTCAGCCGCAAAACGAATCGAGCCGTCCTTCAGCGATTTGACGGTGTAATCCACCGGCGACATGCCCGCTTTTTTCGCTTCTTCCGCAATGCGCAGCGGGTTAGTTCCCAGCTGTGGCGCAGACGGCAGCCAGCCCATGCGTTCGGCACGCACGTTAAAGTCGATCAGATGACCGGTGTAGCGCGATTTATCCGCCATCGGCGACAGCAGTTCCTGCGCTGTGACGGTTTCGTAACGCCACTGGCTGGAGTGGTTATAGAAGTACGAGGTGCTGTTCATGTGGCGCGCCGGACGCTGCCAGTCAAGGCCAAACGCCAGGGGCTGCCAGCCGGTCTGCGGACGCAGTTTTTCCTGGCCTACATAGTGCGCCCAGCCGCCGCCGCTCTGACCGATACAGCCGCAGAACACCAGCATATTGATCAGACCGCGATAGTTCATATCGAGGTGATACCAGTGGTTCAGACCGGCACCCACAATAATCATTGAGCGGCCGTGAGTCTTATCGGCGTTTTCGGCAAACTCACGCGCGATGCGGGTGATCTGCGTGCGTGGAACACCGGTGATCTGCTCAGCCCATGCCGGGGTGTACGCTTTGATTTCGTCGTAGCTGGTTGCACAGTTTTCATCGTTCAGACCGCGCTCCAGGCCATAGTTGGCCAGGGTCAGATCGTAAACGGTGGTGACCAGCGCAGTCGAGCCATCGGCCAGTTGCAGACGCTTAACCGGCAGTTTGTGCAGCAGGATATTTTCCAGCGCCACTTTGTTGAAATGTTCGGTTCCGTCGCCACCAAAGTATGGGAAGCCCACTTCAGCGATATCATCCTGGCTACCCAGCATGCTCAGACGCAGATCGGTCTCTTCATCGGTGGTCGCGTTGCGTTGCTCCAGGTTCCACTTCCCTTTTTCACCCCAACGGAAACCGATAGAACCATTCGGGGCCACTAAATCGCCATCGTTGTTACAGGCGACCGTTTTCCATTCCGGGTTGTTTTGCTGGCCCAGCGCATCCACCAGATCGGCAGCGCGCAGCATACGACCGGCGGCATAGTAGCCGTCGCGCTCTTCGAGCATCACCAGCATTGGCATGTCGGTATAGCGACGCACGTAGTCGGTAAAGTACTGGCTTGGGTTATCGAGGTGGAACTCACGCAGCATGACGTGGCCCATCGCCAGCGCCATGGCGGAATCGGTGCCCTGTTTTGGTGCCAGCCACAGATCGCAAAGCTTGGCGATCTCAGCATAGTCAGGCGTAATGGCGACGGTTTTGGTGCCTTTGTAACGGACTTCGGTAAAGAAGTGCGCGTCAGGCGTACGGGTTTGCGGAACGTTTGAACCCCAGGCAAGGATGTAGCTGGAGTTGTACCAGTCAGCCGATTCAGGAACGTCCGTCTGTTCGCCCCAGGTCTGTGGAGACGCTGGCGGCAAGTCGCAGTACCAGTCGTAGAAGCTCAGACAGGTCCCGCCAATAAGGGACAGATAACGTGCGCCGGAGGCGTAGGACACCATCGACATCGCCGGGATTGGCGAGAAACCTGCCACGCGGTCCGGACCGTAAGTTTTGACGGTATAGACGTTAGAGGCGGCAATCAGCTCGTTCACTTCCTGCCAGGATGAACGGACAAAGCCGCCGCGACCGCGTGCTTGCTTGAAGCTTTTCGCTTTATCGGCGTCTTCGATAATAGAGGCCCAGGCATCCACCGGATCGCTGTGCTGAATTTTTGCTTCACGCCACATTTTCATCAGGCGTTTACGCATCAATGGGTATTTCAGGCGGTTAGCGCTGTACAGATACCAGGAATAGCTTGCGCCGCGAGGACAACCGCGCGGTTCGTGGTTTGGCATATCCGGACGCGTACGCGGATAGTCGGTCTGCTGCATTTCCCAGGTCACTAAGCCATTCTTGACGAAGATCTTCCAGCTACAGGAACCGGTGCAGTTTACACCGTGTGTAGAACGAACGACTTTGTCATGCTGCCAACGTTGACGGTATCCATCTTCCCAGTCCCGGTTTGTCTCCAGAACCTGGCCGTGCCCATCGGCAAACGTTTCGCCCTTCTGTTTGAAGTAGCGAAACCGGTCCAAAAATTTGCTCATCGGGTATCTCCTGTGTGGAGCCTGTGGCTCTCTAAATCGACATTGCTGATTTGCAGCGAAGGTAACGCCATGAAAGATGACGGGAATTGATAACGATCAAGGCGGACGGGGTTACTCACCCGCAGCGTTTTCCGCTATACCCCTAAAGCGGTATAAAATTTGATATTTTATTTATTTGATTTATAAGGTTTTTTATTATTTGCCGCACAAACAGAACGGATTTATTTAACATCTTAGGTATTAAGGAGTAGGCGTTTCTGCAAAGCGATGGCGATCACAGTGTTACATGAGGCTAAGCAGTAAAACCTCGAACAGTATGTTGTAACTAAAAAGCGCACAAAAAAGAGCGCGGCACTGTGGCCGCGCAAACGGATAATCAAACTTACTTATTTTTCTTAGTATTACGGCCGTATACCAGCCACGTAATGACGACGCAGGCGATATAGAATACGAGGAACACTTTCATCGCGCCGGCAGGAGAACCGGTCAAATCGAGAGAGATACCAAAGGCTTTCGGGATAAAGAAGCCACCGATCGCGCCGATTGCAGAGATGAAGCCCAGCGCAGCCGCCGTGTCCGTTGCAGATTCGCGCATCGCTTGCTCTTCATTGCCACCCTGCGCTTTCACACGCTCCATTGTCATCTTACGGAAAATCACCGAAATCATCTGGAAGGTCGAGGCACTGCCCAGACCGGCCGTCAGGAACAGCACCATAAACACGGCGAAGAACGCGCCAAAATTACCGCCCTGCCCGTGGGTTGGCAGCGTCAGGAACAGCAGTCCGCAGAAAATAGCCATCAACACAAAGTTAACCAGCGTAACGCGCGTCCCGCCCAGACGGTCGGAAATCATCCCACCGGTTGAACGTGCCAGGGCGCCAATGAACGGGCCGAAGAACGCGTAATGCAGGATCTGTACATCCGGGAACTGGGTTTTCGACAGCATGGCGAAACCGGCAGAGAAGCCGATAAACGATCCGAACGTTGCCAGATAGAGCAGCGCCATAATCCACAGATGCGCGCGCTTCAGTACCGGCAACTGTTCGCTCAGAGAGGCTTTAGACGCGGACAGGTCGTTCATGAAGAACCACGCCAGCAGGGTCAATACCACCAGGAACGGTACCCAGATCCAGGCCGCATTCTGCAGATACAGCATTGAACCGTCCGGTTGTTCCGCACCGCCGCCGCCAAATACCGCGAAGATCGAGACAGAGATCGCCAATGGCGCAATCAGCTGCATAACGCTGACGCCCATGTTACCCATGCCGCCGTTAATACCGAGTGCACCACCCTGCTTCGCCTTCGGGAAGAAGAAGCTGATATTCGCCATACTGGACGCGAAGTTAGCCCCCGCAAAACCGCACAACAGCGCGATGGTCACGAAAACGCTAAACGGTGTAGAGGTGTCCTGCACCGCAAAACCGAGCCACACGCAAGGAATAATCATGATGCCGGTGCTGAATGCCGTCCAGCGACGGCCACCAAACAGCGGCACCATAAACGCGTAAGGCACACGCAGCAGCGCACCCGACAACGCAGGCAACGCCGTCAGCATAAACAGCTGATCGGTCGTAAATTTAAAACCGACTTTAGGTAAGTTCACCGCCACGGCACTAAACAGCATCCACACGCAAAACGCCAACAACAAACACGGAACAGAAATCCACAGATTACGACTTGCTATACGTTGCCCGCGCTGTTGCCAGAACACCGGATCTTCCGGACGCCAATCGCTAATAACAGCACCAGTATCCCTTTCGGGGGCGGATGAGTGACTCATAGACACCTCTGATTATCAAAATGATGCTGCAAACTGTAGGGTTTTAAGCAGGCGGTAAGTTGATATAAATCAAAGGAAAAGGGGGCAGATTAGCGCGCGAAAAATCGTCATTACCCTAAGTGAGTAGGGTTTTTCGATAAAAAAGGTGTGGTTTTTCACGGTGCTGACGACGTAAGTTCACCGCCTCCCCCCGACGATTACCCACATGGCAATTTAGGAGTAATCCCTTGTTGGTATGGGTATACTCCAGGGTATACACCAGAATAGCGCCATTCCTGGAGGCAGGCAAAATCCGGAGCAAGGCAAGCCCATGTTAAAACGACTCTTCTCCCCGCTGACGCTGGTTAATCAGTTGGCCCTCATCGTATTGCTGTCCACCGCTGTGGGTGTGACGGGCATGGCGATCTCTGGCTGGCTGGTGCAGGGCGTACAGGGTAGCGCCCATGCCATCAACGAGGCAGGATCGCTGCGTATGCAGAGTTATCGCCTGCTGGCGGCCGTCCCGCTTACGCCGGTAGACAAACCCCTGCTGGACGACATGGAACGCACCGCATTCAGCCCGGAACTGGTGATCGCCGCGCGGCGTGATGGTCAGCAGGCCCAGTTGAAGGCATTGCAGGGTTACTGGCATAGCCAACTGGAGCCCGGCCTTAAGCAGGCAAAAAGCGCGGAAACCGTTGCCGATGACGTCGCCCGTTTTGTCGCCCGAATCGACACGCTGGTTTCCTCCTTCGATTCCTCCACCGAAATGCGCATTGAACGCGTCGTGATGGTCCACCGGGCAATGGCTATTTTTATGGCTCTTCTGCTCATTTTCACCATCGTCTGGCTGCGTGCGCGTTTGCTGTATCCATGGCAACAACTGCTGGCCGTCGCGCGGGCCGTCACGGAAAGAGATTTTACCCAGCGCGCACACATTAGCGGACGCAACGAAATGGCCATGCTGGGTCAGGCGCTTAACACTATGTCTGGGGAACTGGCCGAAAGCTACGCGGTGCTGGAAAAGCGCGTACAGGAAAAAACGGCGGGTCTGGAGCAAAAGAACGAAATTCTCTCTTTCCTGTGGCAGGCAAACCGCCGTCTGCATTCGCAAATCCCGCTTTGTGAACGCCTTTCGCCAGTGCTCAACGGCCTGCAAAGTCTCACGCTTTTGCATGATATCGAACTGCGGGTCTATGACGTTGAAGACGAAGAAAATCACCAGGAATTCACCTGCCAGTCCGATATGTCCTGCGATGACAAAGGCTGTCATCTCTGTCCGCGCGGTTTACCGCCGCTCCCCAGTAGCGGTACAACGCTGAAATGGCGTCTCACTGACAGCCACACTCAGTACGGTATCCTGCTGGCAACGCTCCCGACGGGTCGTCATTTGAACCACGATCAGCAACAGCTGGTCGACACGCTGGTCGAACAGCTCACCGCGACCCTGGCGCTCGACAGACACCAGGAAAAACAACAGCAGCTGATCGTGATGGAAGAGCGCGCCACCATCGCCCGCGAGCTTCACGATTCGATCGCGCAATCGCTCTCCTGCATGAAAATGCAGGTCAGCTGTCTGCAAATGCAGGATGACGGACTGCCCGAGAGCAGTAAGCAGCTGCTGGGCCAGATCCGCAACGAGCTGAATACCTCATGGGTGCAGCTTCGCGAGCTGTTAACGACCTTCCGCCTGCAGCTCACGGAACCCGGGCTACGGCCTGCGCTGGAGTCGAGTTGCGATGAATTCAGTGCCCGGCTGGGCTTCCCGGTGAAGCTGGATTATCAGCTCCCCCCGCGTTTTGTGCCCTCTCATCAGGCCATACATTTGCTGCAAATCGCCCGTGAGGCATTGAGCAATACGCTCAAGCACGCCAGCGCGACGGCAGTAACCGTGACCGTAAGTCACCACAATAATCAGGTGAAACTTACCGTCCAGGATAACGGCTGCGGCGTGCCGGAAAACGCTGAGAGAAGCAACCACTATGGTTTAATTATTATGCGAGACCGAGCGCAAAGCCTGCGCGGAGATTGCCGGGTTCGCCGGGGTGAGTCTGGCGGCACTGAAGTAGTGGTGACATTTATACCCGAAAAGCCTCTAACCACTTATCCAGGAGAAAATTATGTCTAATCAGGAACCGGCAACCATTCTGTTAATCGACGATCATCCGATGCTGCGCACCGGCGTAAGACAACTTGTCAGCATGGCGGAAGATATTACCGTTGTGGGTGAAGCCAGCAACGGTGAACAGGGTATTGAACTTGCCGAATCTCTCGATCCTGATTTGATCCTGCTTGATCTCAATATGCCTGGCATGAACGGTCTGGAAACGCTGGATAAATTGCGTGAAAAATCGCTGTCCGGGCGGATCGTGGTGTTTAGCGTATCCAACCATGAAGAAGACGTGGTGACCGCGCTGAAACGCGGGGCCGATGGCTATCTGCTCAAAGATATGGAACCGGAAGATTTACTCAAAGCCCTGCAACAGGCGGCAGCGGGTGAAATGGTACTGAGCGAAGCGCTAACGCCCGTCCTCGCCGCCAGCCTGCGCGCCAACCGCGCCACATCTGACCGCGACGTCACGCAGTTAACCCCGCGCGAGCGCGATATTCTGAAGCTGATCGCTCAGGGCTTGCCGAACAAAATGATCGCCCGCCGTCTGGATATCACCGAAAGCACGGTGAAAGTGCATGTGAAGCATATGCTCAAGAAAATGAAGCTAAAATCACGCGTCGAAGCGGCAGTGTGGGTACATCAGGATCGTATCTTTTAATCTCACTCATTTGGCAGCAGCTGATAGCCGCCATCGTCATCTGGCAACGCCACCAGCGGTTGCGACAGAGAGAGCGTGATCTCATTGGAAGAGACACGCTGCCCATCTTTATCTTCTACGACGACGGACAGTTTCCAGCGGTTAGTCGCCCCTTCGCTCGCATCCCAGGCGGGCATAATCACGCTCCATCCCTCATCGCTATTCACATTCGCAGGCGAGGTCAAACTCAGCGCGTGCGTATCGCCCTGCCAGTGAAGCTGGCGCACCCCGTGGGTACTGCGGACCTGCAATTTCAGGACCACCGTTTCCCCCGGCGTTAAATCCCACGGCGGCGTGGCCAGATAGACCGACAGCGTTTTACGCTGGCGGAACTCCATCACCGGCAGACTGGTGCGCTCCACCGGATCGTAACGACTCCCGCGCAGCGAACGGGTTGCTGCCACCTCATCCGACGACAGCTGCTTTTTCAGCGGGACGCCAAAGCGATAGTTGAGCTTCATGCCCAGATTATTTTGGCTCACCCCGCTTTCGCCCTGCTTATGCGCGGCGGAAAACGTCAGCAAAGGCACCGGCGTATAATCGAGACCCAAATTAACCGCCATCGGATTGTGGTACCCCGTTCCGCTACGAAACAGGTCGACGTTATCGCCAAAATATTGCTCAAAACTCACGCTGGTATTCAAATGATGAAAATAAGGCAGCCAGGCTTTGGCCGTCACGTCATATCCGCGCGCCATGCGCTGCTCCTGGAGATCCGAGCTGTCACGCCAGCTGGCAAACGGCTGATAATAATTTGCCGACAGGCGCAGGTTTTCACCCCAGGCTTCCGCCCCAAGCCCGGCTCTTTGCAGATTCTCATCCAGCAGATTGTCGTAAAACGTGTTGTAGCCGAGCAGCCATTTTCCTGCCACCCAGCGCTGGCCAATCCCGGCGTTACTTACCAGACCGTCCGTTTGCTGCGTAAGGCCCAGCTGGCTCCAGCTCAGATAGCGATTATTATCCTGCCAGGGGATAAACCACCTGCCGCTGCTGCCGTTAAATTTGCCCTCTTCGTCGACCAGTAAATCGACGCTGGCGTTCCCCCAGGGCGAAAGCCAGGATTCAATCTGCTCATTCACTTCGCCGCTGACCGCATCACGCACTTTGCCAAACGCAAACTGACGCGCCTGCTCGCTGGTCGTCAGGCCGTTGTCGGTCATGCTCGCTTCACCGAATGCTTTCGCCATTTCGGCAAGATGCTTTTCGCTTTCGCCAGTCGGTTTAGCGAGCCCGAGATCTGGCAGGCTATCGCCGTTGTTATCAAACGGATTTTGCGCCTGTTGCATAAAGGAATTTGGCGCACCGAAAACGGCTCCGGCCGTGACAAGGAGGAGGAAGAGAAGATTTTGAACGCGGAAAACAGCAACCATCAAATTATAAATGTGATCCAGATCTCATGTGTGACCAGTTTACACCATAACGTGGTTTGGCAAAGTTTGCAGCTTTAAGGGGAATTTCCGGATTATCCTGAAGCGCCTGGCTGCGTGAGCAGGAAGTATGATTAATCGGCGTGCCCGCTGTGGCGCTGAATAACCCCTCGCCCCTTCAAGGAGTGGGCCAATTTAGAGCAAGATATGGCTCAGTTATTTGTTCCGGTCACCTCACTTTTTTGCCGGTCTATAACCACCCCACACGTGAACGTGTTTAAGAGGCCAACGCCGCCCCCTTACACTCCCGGCTCCCGGCAAGAAAATCGCCGCTTCACGGTACTCTCCGCTTTTCCGTCAGGCGTTCGGGTCGGGCACGATTCTGCATCCTTGCAGGCCGCACCCTCTCCGCGCTTCCCTGCGCGTCGCCCCGGCCTGACGAAAACGCGTCGACAATTTACAGCCGGACCAGGTCACCGCGTTGAGCTCCAGATTTTGTGAAGATATTTACCGCTGCATTAATGCCGCCGTACTCCCTTCGGCAATCAACCCTTTAAGCTCCGGCACGCACGACCCGCAGTTCGTCCCGCAGCGTAATGTCGCCCCCAGCGCCGCTGCCGAATCACACCCGCCCGCGATGGCCTCACGGATTGTGTTTTCTCCCACGCTAAAGCAGCTACAGATTATCCGTCCAGGGTCTTTACGCTCGCCAGGGTTTTGTCCGTCCAACAACGCATGACGTTCAACGCGTTCAGCAGGCGGCGTTTGAAACGCCGATGCAATAAAATCATGTGCCAGTGCTGGCCGCGTTTTCCCTTCCCAAAATCCCAGCATCAGATCGCCGTTATGCCATGCCAGCATGCTGCTACGCTCGCCGGTCTGGGCAATCTGTAACTGCCAGCCCCGCGCGCTACACTGCGCCAGAATCACCTCTGACAGCGCTTTGTCGCTCGCCAGCGTAAGACGTTCAACACCCACCGTGGCTTTGCGCCACCAGTGGGCAAAAGCGGGCAGTTCAGGCAGCTCGCGCGCGTAAAGTTCGCCCTGCCATCCTGGCTGCCACGGCATAATCCTCACCGCCGTTTGTTTGCTTTCGGGCTGACCGGAATGCGGATCGCAACGCCCTTCCACCAGCGCGTTCACTTTCCCCTGACGTGCAAAGCGGTTATTCCAGTGCATCGGGGTAAACGCTTCGCCGTCGCGTTGCCCCGCAGTCACATGCACGCGCGCGACCATCACCCCGCGCGGCGAACTCAGGCGCGCCAGTTGTCCGTCTTGCAGCGCAAAACGTCGCGCATCCGCCGCCGAAACGTCCACCTGCGGTTCGGCGATATGCTGCATCAACCGTGGAACGTAGCCCGTGCGGGTCATGGTGTGCCACTGATCGCGCACGCGACCGCTGTTCAGAATCAACGGATAAAGCGCATCGGGCATCGCGCCATGATGTTCCGGCTCGACCGGGATAATTCGCCGCACCGGTATTTCACCTGTAGCCCATTGATAGGGTTCTAAATCATCCCACTGCTGGCGCGTTAACGTGACAAGGTCACTTAAGTTAAACGCCCGTGCGCCCGCATTTTCAAACGCCGACAGCGCGGCGTGTTCGCAGAAAATTTCCTGCGGATGCTGCCAGTTAAACGCGGCACCGTAACCCAGTTTTTTGGCTATCTCAGCGATAATCCACCAGTCCGGTTTTGCCTCTCCCGGCGCGGGCAAAAACGCGCGCTGGCGCGAAATCCGGCGTTCAGAGTTTGTGACCGTCCCATTTTTCTCGCCCCAGCCCAGCGCCGGAAACCGGATATGCGCAAAGCGGCTGGTGTCCGTATCGCGCATCACTTCCGAGACGATCACCAGCGGGCATGCCGCCAGCGCCTGACATACGGCGTGGCTATCGGGAAGCGAAACGGCAGGATTCGTGCCCATAATCCACACGGCTTTCACTTCTCCACGCGCAATGGCATCAAACAGGTCGACCGCCATCAGCCCCGGCGTCTGCGCCAGCCTTTCAGTTCCCCAGAAGCGGGCCACGCGTGAGAGATCATCCGGTTCAAAACTCATGTGTGCGGCCAGCTGGTTTGCCAGCCCACCCACTTCTCGCCCGCCCATCGCATTAGGCTGTCCGGTCAACGAAAATGGGCCGCAGCCTTCGCGGGCAAATTTCCCGCTGGCGATATGGACGTTAATAATTGCGTTGCACTTATCGCTCCCGCTCGACGACTGGTTGATGCCCATGGTGTAGAGCGTGACGGCGCGCCGCGCGGTGGTGAACCACTGATAAAATGTCTCAACCTCTGCAACCGCTAACCCGCAAAATGCCGCCACGCGCGGCGTTGGCCAGCTATTTTCGTCCTGAATATGATTAAGCAGTCCGACAAACAATCCTGCATCGCTGCCCGGCAGCAACGGGAGATGCAGATCGGCGATATCACAGGTCGCGGTTTTGCGGGGATCGATAACCACCACCTTTAATGCTGGATTAGCGGCGCGCGCCTGCACCAGCCGTTGATAAAGCACCGGATGCGTCCAGGCGGCATTCGACCCCACCAGCACCACCAGATCGGTCTTTTCGATATCGTCGTAGCTGCATGGCACGATATCTTCACCAAACGCGCGCTTATAGCCGGTCACGGCCGAGGACATGCACAGCCGCGAATTGGTGTCGATATTCGCCGCGCCAATGAATCCCTTCATCAGCTTGTTGGCCGCGTAGTAATCTTCCGTCAGGAGCTGCCCGGAGGCATAAAACGCCACGGACTGCGGGCCGTCAGTCGCGATAATCTCCCGTAAACGCTCGCCCGCCGTCGCCAGTGCCTGTGACCAGTCAACCTCACGATCGTCGATCATCGGGCGCAATAAACGCCCTTCCAGGCCGGTTGTTTCCCCCAGCGCCGAACCTTTCACACACAATCTGCCGTCATTCGCCGGATGCGTTTCGTCACCGCGCACGCGCACTTCGCCATTGTTTACGCTTGCCACCACGCCACAGCCGACACCGCAATACGGGCACGTCGTTCGGGTTTGGGTCATGAAGCCTCCGCACGCATCACCAGCTCGTCGCTGCTCACCCACACTTTGCCGGCTTCAATTTTCACCGGCCAGGCGCGTACCGCCGGTTCGCCGCTGTCCACCTGTCGCCCGTCGCGCAGGCGGATACGCTGTTTGTACAGCGGCGAGATAACGATCGGCTCGCCGCTCGCATCCCCCAGAATCCCGCGCGACAGCACGCTGGCGCTGCTGCCCGGCTCGATATCTTCCAGCGCATACACGGCTTTGCCGAATCGGAACAGCGCGATTTGCTGTTCACCAAGATGTGCGCCAATGCCCGCATGTTCCGGGATTTCGTCGACTTCACAAATTTCCTGCCAGCGCTTGAAGGCTTCCGTCACCGGCGCATTCACGCGGGTACGGAACAGCGCCAGACGGTTTGGATCGGCGAGCGTGGTTTGCCATTCGCATTGATACGTGTCGACAATCCGCGCCATCTCCTGCTCCAGTTCGTAGGCAATCCCCAGACTGTCATTCATGATCACATCGCGCAGATACTCGATGCCGCCCTCCAGATTGTCCATCCAGGTGCTGGTGCGTTGCAGACGATCGGCAGTGCGGATGTAAAACATCAGGAAACGATCCACGGTGCGCAGCAGGGTTTCGTCATCCAGATCGCTGGCAAACAGATCTGCATGGCGCGGTTTCATGCCGCCGTTACCGCACAGATACAGGTTCCAGCCCTTGTCGGTTGCAATCACGCCGACGTCTTTACTCTGGGCTTCGGCGCATTCCCGGGTGCAACCTGACACCGCCATTTTGATTTTGTGCGGCGCGCGCAGGCCCTTATAGCGATGCTCCAGCGTCACGGCCAGACCCGTTGAATCCTGCACGCCGTAACGACACCACGTCGACCCGACGCACGATTTCACGGTACGCAGCGATTTCCCGTAGGCGTGCCCGGTCTCAAATCCGGCTTCGACCATCGCCTGCCAGATTTCGGGTAGCTGTTCCAGCGTCGCGCCAAACAGGTCGATTCGCTGACCGCCGGTAATTTTGCTGTACAGCTGATAACGCTTCGCGATTTGCCCGATGGCGATCAGCCCGTCAGCACTGACTTCACCGGCAGGCATGCGCGGGACAATCGAATACGTGCCGTCTTTTTGAATATTGGCAAAATAGCGGTCGTTGGTGTCCTGGAGCGGCAGATGCGCAGGTTTGAGCAGATATTCATTCCAGCACGACGCCAGCACCGATCCGACCAGCGGCTTACAAATTTCGCAGCCGTGGCCGTGCCCGTAGCGGGCAATCAGCTGTTCAAACGTATGGATGCGGTTGACGCGCACCAGGTGATAAATTTCCTGACGCGAATAGGCGAAGTGTTCGCAGATATCTTTTTTCACCTCCACGCCCTGCGCCGCCAGCTGGAACTCCATGACCTGTTTGACCAGCGCGCTACACCCGCCACAGCCGGTGGCGGCTTTGGTGCACTGTTTAACCGCGCCGATGTCCGTTGCCCCGGCGCTCACCGCCTGGCAGATATCACTTTTACTGACGTTATGACAGGAGCAGATCTGCGCGCTGTCCGGCAGTGCGGCGACACCAAGTACTTTGGGCGTACTCCCCGCAACGGCGGGTAAAATCAGCGTTTCAGGATCTTTCGGCAGGCTGATGCCGTTGAGCATCATCTGTACCAGCGTCGCGTATTCGGCGGCATCCCCCACCAGCACACCGCCGAGCAGAGTTTTACCGTCTTCACTGACCACAATTTTTTTGTAGATTTGCTGCGGACCGTGCGTCCACTGATAACTTTGCGCGCCGGGCGTGCGGCCATGCGCATCGCCAAAAGAGGCGACGTCCACACCCAGCAGCTTCAGTTTGGTGCTCATGTCCGCGCCCGCAAAAGCGTGTTCTTCCCCGGCAAGCTGTGCTGCCGCCACGCGAGCCATCTGATAGCCAGGCGCCACCAGGCCAAAGATTTTACCTTCCCACAGCGCACATTCGCCAATGGCAAACACGTCTTCATCCGAGGTGCGGCAGTGGTGATCGATACAAATCCCGCCGCGTTCGCCAAGGGTTAATCCGCTGATACGCGCCAGCGCGTCCTGCGGGCGGATCCCGGCGGAAAAGACCACCATATCGGTGTTCAGCTCGCCGCCATCGGCAAAACGCAGCACCAGACCGTCATCGGTGCGGGCGATTTCAGTTGTCGATTTACTGGTGTGCACGCCAACGCCGAGGGCTTCAATTTTGCGGCGCAGCATCGCCGCACCGTCGTTATCAAGCTGAACCGCCATCAGGTTCGGGGCGAATTCAACAACGTCCGTGTCCAGTCCCAGCTGCTTGAGCGCGTTCGCCGCTTCCAGCCCTAGCAGACCGCCGCCAATCACCACGCCGCGTCGCGCATGGGCTGCATGCGCCGCGATACTGTCTAAATCGTCCAGCGTGCGATAGACAAAACAGCCCGGCAGATCGCGACCCGACACGGGCGGCACAAACGGATACGATCCCGTCGCCAGCACCAGTTTGTCCCAGTGGGTTTCATGGCCACTGGCGGTGCGCACCACCCGCGCCTCGCGGTCAATATCGACAATTTGCTGCGAAAGACGCAGCTCAATGCCATTCCCGGCAAAGAAATCACCTTGCACCAGTGAGAGTGAATCGGGATTACGATCGTCAAAATAGGCTGAAAGATGCACACGGTCGTAGGCCGCATAGCGCTCTTCGCCAAACACGACAATCTGATAATGCTGATGCAAATTGCGGTTCACGCAATCTTCGAGAAAATGGTGGCCGACCATACCGTGTCCAACCACCACCAGAGTAGGTTTTGTCATAGCGTTCTGTCCTGCAACCTGGGGTTGCGTAGTGAATCGATCGAACAGCCAGTCCGCCTGAGCGGGCACCGGCTTTGCCAGTAAATCGGTGAGCGTCGCCGCACTGCGGCAATCGCCAAAGATCAGCACGCCCGCAAGCGTGCCGTTGCGAATCAATAAGCGCCGGTAATGACGCGTCAGCGGGTCCCACGACGTCCAGAGGTCATCACCCGCCTGCGCCGTCACGCAACCGGCGCTGAACAGCTCAATGCCGGTCACTTTCAGGCGCATGCCGCTGTCGCAGGGGGTAAATGCGGCGCAGATTTTGCCTGCCAGTCGGGCAGCCAAAATATCGGCCTGCGCCAGGCATGGCGCGACCAGTCCCCACGTCTGGCCGTTAATTTCGCTGCATTCGCCAATGGCACTGACGCCGGGATGTGAGGTTTGCATCAGGCTGTCCACCACGATCCCTTTGGCACACAACAGCCCGCTGGCTTTCGCCAGTGAGGCATTGGGTACTACGCCGGTCGCCAGCACTACGCGCGTGGCCGCACGCGTGCGCCCGTCAGAGAGCGTCACGGTATGAGATGTGATGTTGGTGATCCCCGACGCCAGTTCGCAGTCAATTCCCCGCTCTTTTAACGCCTGCTCCAGCAGCGCGCCGGTCTGCTGGTCAAGCTGCTGTTCCATCAGCCACGGCCCGCGATGCACAATCGTGACGTTGTCACAAGAATGACGTAGCGCGGCGGCGGCTTCGACGCCCAGCACGCCACCGCCAAGCACCACAACTGGACCGGTCGCGGCCAGAATGGTGTCCACGTCTTTTAACGTGCGAAAGGTAAACACGTTCGCCCCGTCACTGCCCGACACGGGCGGAATGAACGGCTGCGAACCGGTGGCAAATACCAGTTCATCCCAGCGCACAGACCGCTGTGCCGTGTGGATTTCCCGCGCGGCCAGATCCACCGCCGTCACCCTTTCACCGGTCATCACCGTCACGCCACGCGCCTGATACCAGGCGTCATCATGAAACCGCGTGGCGGCCGCCTGTTTTTCGCCGCCCAGCACCGGCGAAAGCTGAATGCGGTTGTACGCAGGCTCGGCCTCCTCGCCGATCACGGTAATGATGAAGCGACCGGGTGCACGTTCGGTCAGCGACTCGATCAGTCGCGTTGCTGCCATGCCGTTACCAATAATGACCAGTCGCATCGTTAGCTCCTCAGGCCGCTTTCGGCTGTTTTTCGTAGAGGAAACGCAGAACCTGCTGGCGCATGTGGTGATAGCGGCTGTCTTCAGCCAGTTGCACGCGATTGCGCGGACGCGGCAAATCAACCTGCAAAATCTCGCCCACCGTGGCCGCCGGGCCGTTGGTCATCATCAGCACGCGATCGGAGAGAAGCACTGCTTCGTCCACATCGTGGGTGATCAGTACGATAGTGGTGTTCAGCTCCTGCTGGATTTTCATGACCGAATCCTGCAGATGTGCGCGGGTCAACGCATCCAGCGCGCCAAAAGGCTCATCCATCAGCAGCACTTTTGGCTTCATCGCCAGCGCCCGCGCAATACCCACGCGCTGCTTCATCCCGCCGGAGATTTCCCCCGGACGTTTATGCAACGCATGACCCATTTGCACGCGGTCGAGATTGTGCTCGATCCACGCTTTGCGCTCCGCTTTGCTCATGGTGCGGCGGAAAACCTGATCGACCGCCAGCGCCACGTTGTCGAAACAGGTCAGCCACGGCAGCAACGAGTGGTTCTGGAACACCACCGCGCGTTCCGGGCCTGGTCCGGCGATTTCGCGGTTATCACAAATCAGCCCGCCCTCCGTGGGGAACGTAATCCCGGCGATAAGGTTCAGCAGCGTAGATTTGCCGCAGCCGGAGTGGCCAATCAGGCTAACGGTTTCACCTTCGTGGATATCAAAAGAGACGTTTTGCAGCGCCAGAAACTCGCCGCTGGCCGTGGAAAAACGCTGGCTCACGCCCTGTACCTGAATTAATGGTTTCATGTTCGTTCCTTATTTTTCCTGCCAGCTAAAACGCCGGGCGATCAGCATCAGCCCCTGCTCCAGCAGCAACCCGACCACGCCGATGATGACAATGGCGATGAGAATGTTTTCAACGTTAAGGTTGTTCCACTCGTTCCAGATCCAGAAGCCGATCCCTAATCCCCCGGTCAGCATTTCGGCGGCAACAATCACCAGCCACGCAATGCCAATTGAGAGCCGCACGCCCGTCAGCACTGCGGGCAATACGGCAGGAAACAGAATGCGGCGCATGATGGTCCACTCAGAAAGTTGCAATACGCGCGCAACGTTGAGGTAGTCCTGCGGGATCCGGCGCACCCCTTCGGCGGTATTGATCACCATCGGCCAGATGGAACAGATGAAAATGGTCCAGCTCGACGCCGGCTCCGCTTTCTGAAACAGCAGCAGACCGATCGGCAGCCACGCCAGCGGGCTGACCGGACGCAGAAGCGCGATCAGCGGGGTGAACATGCGCGAGAAAAAGGTGAATCGACCAATCAGAAAACCGAGCGGAATGCCGACAATCGCCGCCAGACCGAACCCAATCGCCACGCGCTGGAGCGAGGCGAGAATGTTCCAGCCAATCCCCATGTCGTTCGGTCCGTCACGGTAAAACGGGTCGGCAAACAGCGTGATAGCGGAATCCAGCGTGCTGAGCGGCGTAGGGAAACCTTTGCTGTTGATCGCGGCCAGTTGCCATACCACCACCAGCAATCCCAGGCCAAGAAACGCCGGGATCACGCGCTGGAGGAATTCGTTTATCCGGCGGGCAAATGCCGGTGTGCGGCGACGAACCTGAACCGGTGGCAGCGTAATGACTTCGCCGCTAACGGGCTTTTCAGCCACGATCTGTGTAGTTTGCATCTGTTTCATTTCATGCCCCTTTACGGTGAATGGCGAAGCGACTGGCGTAGCCTTCGGGATCGGTGCCGTTCCAGACGGTGCCGTCCATGAGTGTGCTGCTGCGCATCGGTGACGACGGCGTGCCTATCCCGCCCACGGCGGTAGCGGCGTCCTGCCAGATAGCGGTCTGATTGATGCGCTGTGCAATTCCGGCGTAATCCGGTTCGGTTTTCAGTAGCCCCCAGCGGCGGAACTGGGTCAGGAACCACATGCCGTCGGAGTGCCACGGATAGCTGACCGCGCCGTCGTTGAAGAAACGAATCGGATGGGCATCCTGCCAGCGCTGGCCGATGCCGTTATCGTATTCGCCCAGCATGCGCCCGGTGAGATACTGCTCTTTGGTGTTGAGCCAGGCGCGACGCGACAGAATGAGCGCCGTTTCACGTTTATTTTCCGGTGAGGCATCAATCCAGCGCGCTGCCTCCATCACGGCGCTGACCAACGCTCGCGCGGTGTGCGGATTTTTCTCAACCCAGTCGCGGCGCGTGCCGAGAATTTTCTCCGGATGTTCCGGCCAGATGGACTGTGAGGTCGCGGCGGTAAAGCCGATTCGGTCGTTGATAGCGCGGGCGTTCCACGGCTCGCCGACGCAAAAGCCGACCATGTTGCCGATGCGCATGTTCATCACCATCTGTGGCGGCGGAACGACCACGGTGCGCACATCGTCAAAGGGATTAATGCCCGCGCTGGCCAGCCAGTAATAGAGCCACATGGCGTGCGTGCCGGTTGGGAAGGTATGGGCGAAACTGTAAGTGCCGGGTGCCTGTTGCTGAATCAGCTTTTTCAGCCCATCAACGTCGCGTACACCTTTATCCAGCAGATCGTTTGAAAGCGTGATTGCCTGACCGTTGTGGTTCAGCGTCATCAAATTGGCCATCGGCTGCGGTTTACCGGCGATACCCAGCTCCAGTCCGTACAGCAGGCCATACAGAATGTGTGCTGCATCCAGTTCACCGGCGACCAGTTTGTCGCGCACTGCGGCCCAGCTGGCTTCTTTTGTCGGGACAATCGTAATGCCGTATTTTTTATCAAAACCTTTTAGCGCGGCGATCACCAACGGCGCGCAGTCGGTTAAGGGGATAAAGCCCACACGCACCGTCTCCAGCTCCGGTTTATCCGAGCCTGCCGCCCACGCGGAGTGCATGACGCCTGGAAGCAGCATCGCCCCGCCTGCTATTGCGCTTGCCTGTAAAAATCGCCGTCTCGTCCAGTTCACCATGCTCACTCCCGAAAAAAAGCCAAAAAAAAGCGCCCGTCAATGCCGAAGCATTGCTGGACGCCTTTATCCTGAAAACGAACGCACCGCCGTTGGCGCGTCGTTAAAATTTGTTAATGTAATAATGCAAAGCGGATGCCAGGTTTTAACGCCTTAGTCAGGCGGTTTTCACGCTGTTGCCCCCGTTTTTCGCACCTCAATCATGCAAACAATGCCCACCGATTGTGCATCTACTCCTTTGGTATTACCTGCCACAGCGTCTTGACCGTGAGCAGCGCACGTGCGATATCCACCATGCGCTGATTCTTATCCATCGCCATTTTTCGCAGGGCATACCACGCCTGTTCTTCGCTCATATTTTGATGCGTCATAAGCACGCTTTTCGCTTTATCGATGGTTTTGCGCTCCTCAAGGGTGTCGCGCAGCGAGGCAAGCTGGCGGGACAGTAATTCGATTTCTCGCGTCTGCTGACGCACCAGCGACAGGAGCGGTTTGTCGGGCCAGTGTGTGAACGGATCATCCGTCTCGTCAAAAAACTCAAAAGATTCATTATCTGAATGCATTCGCGCTTCGACGGCGTGCATCAGATCGGCAATCATGACCTCTTCAAGGGCGCGAAGATGTTCAAGACGCGCCGTTTGCAGCGCAAACCAGTTGAGCGCGGTCGCGCCCTGATCGGCGGCAGGCTGGCGGGTACAGGCGACCCGGCGCAGCTGTTCAGTTTCGACACCGGGCAAGCAGTGGCGATCAAACGTGGTCTGCACGTCAGGCTGGACGCGCGACAGGAAAACGTCAAAACAGGCTTGCTGAGCATCGATGCGGTCGACCAGAGTCTGGCGCATGTCATCGCTGAAATGCCCCTCGGTGAAACCAATCGCCCCCAGCGCGCGCTCCTGCCCCGCCAGCTCTTTGCCCTGCATCAGGCTATACAGCGCCACAAATCGACTCGCTATTTGCGGATCGTCAATGCTGTCATTGAGCTGAGGAATGATACTGAGGACATGGCGCAGCGTACGGCTGTATTGTTCCATCGCCAGATGCGCTTTGATGCTGCGCGAAACGACCGCCTCCCGCAGCGGACCCAACTGCTCAAGCTGATGGAGGGCGCTGGCGATACGCTCGCAGACGGCGCTGCCTGAAAAAGGCGACTGCTGCGCCAGCGCAACGTGAAATGCGGCCAGATTTTGATCCGCTAATGCCCGGCTGGCTTTACACTCGGCGGCGTAGAGCTTCCCCTGCGAGCAGAGCCAGATATTTGACGCTCCGCGTTCGCACTGTAGCATGTGGGCGAGCGTGCTGATGCAGCTCACCAGTTCGCCGAGCTGCGCCAGGTTGCTGAACTGTTGTTTGCGCATCCGCTTTGCGCGCTGAAGCCATTCGGTTGCGCCGGGTGGACTGCCGTAGATGTTCGTCATGCTTACTCTCCCGGATCGTTTTTATCCTCAGAGCTAAGCAATATCCGTGCCCCTTTATGAAACTGGAGTGAACATGCAGAAAATCGTTATCGTCGCCAACGGTGCGGCTTACGGAAGTGAATCCCTTTTTAACAGTCTGCGACTGGCGATTGCTTTACGCGATCGGGAGAGCGCGCTGGACCTGCGGCTGTTTTTGATGTCGGATGCCGTGACTGCCGGGCTAAAAGGACAGAAACCTGCCGAGGGGTATAACATCCAGCAGATGCTGGAGATCCTCACCGCGCAGGATGTTCCGGTGAAGCTGTGCAAGACCTGCACTGACGGACGCGGGATTACGTCTTTGCCGCTGATCGAGGGCGTGGAAATTGGCACACTGGTTGAATTAGCCGAATGGACGCTGGCCGCCGATAAAGTATTAACTTTTTAATAATAAACCTCAGATAATATTATTTTCTTATGGACGCGGTTGCATCATCAAGTTCCCCGCTGAGTTGCCGATACGAACCTTAAGTCAACTCAGCAGGTATTAACGTATGTTCAGATCAATCCGCGCTCGTATTATCGCCGCAACGACAGGCTGTCTGGTCGTTGCCCTTGTTCTTAATACCTTCATTAACTTCTACGTCACGCGACAGGATAACCAGCAATCTCAGCGCGATATCCTCGCCAGTACCAGCGCCAGCCATAATATTGCCATTGCCGACTGGGTGAACAGCAAGCTCACGGTAATTGCTTCTGCGCAATCCGTGGCCCTCAATGACGACCCGGTGCCGGTGTTTAAACAGCTGGCCAAGGCGGGGGGATTCACCAACGTTTACGTCGGCTACGCCAGTAAAACGGCGAAATTCTCCGATCCTGAAGGCGTACCGGCTGATTACGATCCGACCGTGCGTCCGTGGTATCAGCAGGTGGTAACCGCCGATGCGCCCGTCGTGACGGCGCCTTACGTGGATGCCGGAACGGCTAAACTGGTGGTGACGTTTGCCGTGCCGGTGAAAGAGAACGGTGAGCTGAAAGCGGTCGTCGCCGGAGACGTGGCGATGGACAGCGTCGTCGCGAACGTTCGCGGTATCCATCCTACGCCTGCCAGCAGCGGGTTGCTGATCGACAGCGACGGAACGGTGATTGCCGCAAACGATCCGGCTCAAACAATGAAGCCGTTTTCCGAAGCCATCAAAAATGTCGATTTGAACGACCTGAAAAAAGGTGCAGCAATCGACGGGACATTAGCGGGCGTCGAGAAAACCTTTATCGCCACGCCGATCGCAGGCACCCACTGGCTGTTGGTGGTCGCCCTCGACAGCAGCGATGCAACATCGGGTATGCGTTCCCTGCTGAAAGCCTCTGGCCTGTCGCTGGTGATTCTGGTGTTGCTCAGCGGAGCCATTATTCATTTCGTCATCGCCCGCTTGCTGAAACGTCTGTCAGACGTTCGTGATGCCATGCACGCCATCGCGAACGGGACGAACGACCTGTCTCAGCGCTTGCCGGAAAATGGCCAGGACGAAGTGGCGGAAATCGCCCATGCGTTTAACGCCTTTAGCGATAAGCTCTCCACGGTGATGGTACAACTGCGTGATGCCAGCGCCTCGGTGAAAAATGCGGCGCGCGAAATTGCCGCCGGAAACCAGGATCTTTCGGGACGTACCGAGCAAGCAGCCTCCAGCCTGCGTGAAACCGCCAGTGCGGTCGAGCAAATTACCGCGTCTGTGACGCAGTCTAATGAGTCCGCCGCCGAGGCCAACGATCAGGCCAGCAAAGCCTCTGCTGCCGCATCGCGCGGGGGCGAAGTGGTTTCACAAGCCATCACCACCATGCAGTCAATTGAAGTGGCTTCTGCAAAGATCGGCGACATCACCAGCGTTATCGACGGAATTGCGTTCCAGACCAACATTCTGGCGCTGAACGCAGCGGTTGAAGCTGCTCGTGCGGGTGAACAAGGTCGCGGTTTTGCTGTTGTCGCCGGTGAAGTCCGTAGTCTGGCGAGCCGCAGTGCGCAGGCCGCGAAAGAGATCAAAACGCTGATCGATTCGACCGCTCACAGCGTGGCAACCGGTTCGCGCTATGTTCATCTTGCCGGTGAAAGCATGGATGAGATCCGCGCCAGCATTGGCAGCGTGTCGGGGATTATGCGCGAGATTTCGGTGGCGACCAGCGAACAGATGAAAGGCATTCACGAGATTAATCATGCCGTGACGCATCTCGATCGCATGGTGCAGCAGAACGCCGAACTGGTAGTGGAATCCGCCGCGGCGGCAGGCGCATTGCAGAGCCAGGCGGGCGACCTGGCTGAAACGGCCGGCCATTTCCGCATTTAATGTTATGACGGCGCGTATTTGCCTGTTCAAATACGCGCCAGCTAATCCCTTTCAGGCATTTTGTCATTTTTGTTTAATCGTTATGCCATTTTTTGATCAAAATCAGCATCCCGACCCTTCCCCTTTGGTGTTATGCCATGAGTGAATTGTGAACAACATCACGCTCAGGATTAACCGCAGGGAGAGCGTTGTTTTCGGACTACGGGGTAAATAATGGCACTGGTAAAAACAAGTTTGAAACTGTTTGGCGGGGATACAGTCGTGGTGCGTTGCTCAGAGCGCTGCCATATTCATTTGATGAGCACAAAAGCACAGAAGTCGTCGCAGGCGGATATTTTAAGCGTGCAGAATAAAGACAATGCGTGGCTAACGGTGCCTTATACCGGCACATGGGATGTGTTGATCGACAGTCACAGCCAGTCTCTTGAGCATTCCGTAAGTTACGTTGCAGCTTGACAGCTTGATAGCTTGATAGCTTGATAGCTTGATAGCTTGATAGCTTGATAGTGAAGGATATGGCCCGGATGCTTAACGCAACCGGGCTTTTTTTATCAGGCGAACCCTGGGCGTAACGACGCTTCGTGAGATTCTCCGTCCAACAACGTTTTGATTTTCGACACCAGTTCGTTCAGGCAGTCATCTTTCATTCCCAACCGTGCCAGCTCTTGATCAAGCGAGAATACATACTCTGCGTTGGTGCCCAGCGGGCCACTGGCCGCGGCAATCAACGGCGCAATCACCTGTGTGCGCGTGTCGGCTTCGTACAGCGCATGACGCGGGTCCATGATAAACACCAGCGCATTGACGGTGCGTCCGTCGTCAAGTTGCAGCTTGCACCAGCTCGGCATATAGCAGCCGGTGATCATCTCGCGCTTCCACAACAGGGTCAGCTCGTCTTCCAGCGTGTCGTCCGGCAAACGGTAGGCCACGCCCGTGGTGCGCCCGCCCTCTTTCAGTGCAAGCATCCGGCCTGGCTGACAGGCACTGCCGCGTCCAGCCGTCAGGCGCAAACAAAACGCGCGATGCCAGCCGGGTAGCGTACCCGTTGCGGATTCCCGGTACTCCAGCGCGGGGTTCCACATCAGCGAGCCATAGCCAAATATCCAGACCGGGCCATTATCAGGACGGCAGGCCATCGTCGCCGCAAGCGACGCTGCGCGCTGTTCGGCTGACCAGAGAAGCGATTCTTCTATGTCACCAAATGCCGTTTTACAATCTGCGTTCAACAAGAAATCACGCGTTAACACCTTACACCTCCGCCACTGCTTGCTTCCTTGCGACAACTGTTAGCGCCTTCCCGGCATTGTATTGACTGCTCATTTTGACAGCAGTTAATAAACGATAAGCAAATAACGGGCCGGATGCAATACAACGGAAGTTCAACAGCCAGAAATGTCCAAACAGAGGTGGCTCATCATGTGGCCACTATCTCTTTTTGTGCCATTTATCATCCTCACCTTTTTCATAATCATGTTTAACCGCAGCCCAGGCAACGCGATGCGCGGTCTCTTCGCGGCTGGCATCGTCCCGGCGATCGTCTTTGTCTTTGTATTGATCCCAGGCACTGTTAAACGCTTCTTTGTAAATATCCTGCGCATGCGGTGGCAGCACATGCTGTACGCTATCGGGTAAATCACTTTTCGATTTATAAGGCATCGCTAACCTCTCTTTTCACGAAAATAATAAGTGTGGTCGATAGTGTGCAACCCTGCCAGCAATATGACATTCGTGTTAAATACAACATCTTAATATGCTGTTAATTAGGATGTATTTTCAATAAATGCACCATTATGAGCACTTAGGCAAAAAATATCCTCATGTCGTAAAATTAGGTAAAAATTCGCAGGAATTTACCCGTTTTCTGTTAGTTTAGTGGGCTTGAATTTCACTCTATAATTACAATCATCTGCATTGACGGAGAATCGCATGACAACAACACAGGAGGCGGTAAAAACCCGCCACAAGGAGACGTCACTCATTTTCCCGGTCGTGGCACTGGCTGTGCTCTTCTTCTTAGGAAGCAGTCAGTCATTGCCAGTGGTCGTCGGGATTAATGCTCTTGCTCTGGTAGGTATTTTGTTTAGCGCCTTTAGCGTAGTACGACACGCCGATGTTCTGGCACACCGTCTTGGAGAGCCTTACGGCTCGCTGATTTTAAGCCTTTCCGTCGTTATCCTCGAAGTCAGTTTAATTTCCGCATTAATGGCGACCGGCGACGCCGCGCCAACGCTGATGCGCGATACGCTTTACTCCATCATTATGATTGTGACCGGCGGTCTGGTGGGCTTTTCGTTATTGCTGGGCGGACAAAAATTTGCGACCCAGTACGTGAATTTGTTTGGAATTAAACAGTATCTGATTGCCCTGTTTCCGCTGGCAATTATCGTTCTGGTATTTCCAATGGCACTGCCGGGTGCGAATTTCACCTCCGGTCAGGCCCTGCTGGTCGCGCTCATCTCTGCCGCCATGTACGGCGTGTTCCTGCTGATTCAGACCAAAACGCACCAAAGCCTGTTCGTCTACGAGCATGAAGATGACGGCGATGACCCGCATCACGGTAAGCCCTCCGCGCATAGCAGCCTGTGGCACACCGTTTGGCTGATCGTGCATCTGATTGCGGTGATTGCCGTGACCAAGATGAATGCCAATCCGCTTGAAACGCTGTTGACCGAATTGAATGCGCCTGTTGCGTTTACCGGCTTCCTGGTAGCCCTGTTAATTCTCTCGCCAGAAGGGTTGGGTGCACTGAAAGCGGTACTGAGCAACCAGGTTCAGCGCGCAATGAATTTGTTCTTTGGCTCTGTGCTGGCAACGATTTCATTGACCGTTCCTGTCGTGACAATGATTGCCTTTATGACCGGCAATGAGCTGCAGTTTGCGCTGGGTGCGCCAGAAATGATTGTCATGGTGGCGTCATTGTTACTGTGTCAGATTTCGTTCTCTACCGGACGTACGAACGTGCTCAACGGTGCAGCACATATGGCGCTGTTTATCGCTTATCTGATGACAATCTTCGCCTGAGACTGATAGCTTCAAACGAAAAACGGCAACCCTGGGGTTGCCGTTTTGCTTTGTATCGCGGGACGCGTTAGTTGCTGGTATCCAGCTCGTCGAAGCTTTTAACCAGATCGTCAATCGCTTTGATTTGCTTCAGGAACGGTTCCAGCTTATCCAGCGGCAGCGCGGACGGGCCGTCGCATTTCGCGTTGGCTGGATCCGGGTGCGCTTCGATGAACAGGCCGGCGATACCCGTTGCCATGCCCGCACGTGCCAGTTCAGTCACCTGACCACGACGACCGCTGGATGCTGCGCCAAACGGGTCGCGGCATTGCAGGGCGTGCGTTACGTCAAAGATTACCGGTGAGTTGTTGGAGACTTTCTTCATCACGCTGAAGCCCAGCATGTCCACAACCAGGTTGTCGTAGCCAAAGTTAGCGCCACGATCACACAGGATAATTTGGTCGTTGCCACCTTCGATAAACTTATCAACGATGTTACCCATCTGGCCTGGGCTGACGAACTGTGGTTTTTTAACGTTGATCACCGCGCCGGTTTTCGCCATCGCTTCCACCAGATCGGTCTGGCGCGCGAGGAATGCCGGAAGCTGAATCACATCAACCACTTCCGCGACAGGCTGAGCCTGTGACGCTTCATGTACATCGGTGATCACTTTCACGCCAAACGTCTGTTTCAGCTCCTGGAAAATCTTCATCCCCTCTTCCAGGCCTGGGCCACGGTAAGAGTTGATAGAGGAGCGGTTGGCTTTGTCAAAAGAGGCTTTAAACACATACGGGATACCCAGTTTCTGAGTTACGGTCACGTAGTGTTCGCAGATGCGCATCGCGAGGTCACGGGATTCCAGAACGTTCATACCGCCAAACAGCACGAACGGCAGGTCGTTTGCCACGTTGATATCACCAATGCTAACCACTTTTTGTTTCATAGGATCGCCTTATTCAGGTGTGAATCGGAATTAAGATTAATGCAGTGTAATGTGTTTATGCGCGATCGAATTGATCTGCGCGCGAATCATTTCGCTTATCGGGTCTTCCGGGCACTGCTCAACGAAGTAGTTCAAATCCGTCAGCGCAACGTGATCGCAATCCAGCTGTGCGTAGATAAGCCCGCGATCGCGGATCTCATACGGATCTTCCGGATTGAACTGAAGCAGCACCTCGCTGGCGCGTAATGCCAGTTCCATCTGCCGTTCTTCCATGAGCGCAGATTTCAACGTATCAAGCAGCTTGCGAACGACTTCAGCGTTGTCAGCCTCATCGAGATCTTCATTGAAAAGCTCAGCAACCGGGCTGATATTGCCTTTCAGCCAGACATCCAGCGTGTGTTCGTCAAGCGTGTCGCCGTTGAACGGGTTGATTAACCACATCTCACCGTCCAGCGATTCCGCGCGCAAAATCAGCTGCGTCGGGAAGATAACCGGAACCAGCGGAATATCCAGACGGTTCGCGACCCACAGCAGAACAGCCCCTAAGGCCACTGCGCTGCCCTGACGGTGTTTCAGTACCTCATCCAGCCAAAGCGCATCGGAAAGGCGGTACACGCCACGCGTGTCGCAAAAGCCCCATTCGCCGTAAAACAGCTCGATCAGTTTTTCCAGTTGCCACTCCTGAGAACGCGCCTGAGTAATCTCTTCACGCGCCAGGCTCACCAGGCTTTCCAGTTCATCGTAGACCCACTCTGATGTGAAATCGTCGCGGATCATCTCCGATATCAGGACCATCCCATCGCAAAGCGGGACTTTATTAAATTCGAAATCGGCTAAGGACTTCATGACTTACCCCAGTAACGGTATTCTTGTGGTGGCGAGTTTAATGATGATGTACAGCACCACCAGCCCCAGCAGAAAGGCAATAAATCCGGCCTGCTGGCTGCGCGGACGACGACGCCCAAGCGCGATAAAACCCAAAACGATGTAGATGATAACGCCAAACAGCTTCTCAGTCAGCCATGTGCCTTTATCAGTAAATGGCAGATAGCCCGTGACCCACATCAAACCCGCGCCAGAAAGGAACAGCACCGTGTCGATACAGTGGGGCACCACGCGCACCCATCGGGCGTCAATGAGTGAATTGTTGCTGTAGCGCCACCAGTAACGCAGCACGAAAAAGCTGATGGTTAGCGTAACGGCGGCAATATGCGCATAAATCAGAACGCTGAACATACTCATGCCATTTTGCCCAGCGTTAAACGGTCATTGCCACCGTAGTCCTGACAGGTTTCGACCCGTTCATAACCTGCCTGAGTAAACAGCGCGCGTACCGCCTCGGCCTGTGTCCAGCCGTGTTCAATCAACAGCCAGCCGCCAGCGGTAAGGTACTGACGTGACACCGTCACAATATGCGCAATATCCGCTAAGCCTTCATCTGCCGCCACTAACGCCGTGAGCGGTTCAAAGCGTACATCGCCCTGCGACAGATGGGGATCGCATTCATCAATATACGGCGGATTGCTGACAATCATGTCAAACTGCTGGCCGACGAGCGCGTCAAACCAACTGCTTTGTTGGATCTTAACGTTGTTGAAACCGAGACGCGCCGCGTTACGCAACGCGAGCGCGACGGCATCGGGCATCACGTCAACGGCAGTGACCTGACAATCCGGACGCTCGCTCGCCAGCGCCAGCGCTATCGCACCGGTTCCAGTCCCTAAATCGAGGATCCGGCAGGCCGTTGCGGGAAGACGCGCAAGCGCGTGTTCAACCAGACATTCGGTATCCGGGCGCGGGATCAGCGTGGCCGCAGAAACATACAGCGGCAGCGACCAAAATTCGCGTTCTCCCGTCAGGTGCGCAACGGGTTCACCCGCTTTGCGACGCGACAACAGAGCGGAAAGCTGCGCATGCTGATCCGCCGTCAACGCCGTTTCACCAAATGCCAGAATAAAGGTCCGCGCTTTGCCGGTAACATGTTCCAGCAAGATTTCAGCGTCACGCCGCGGGCTTTCGCTTTCGCTAAGCTCGGCGATCGCAACGCGTAACCAGTGCTGAAAATCCATTAGTCTTGATCTGCCAGTGCCGCCAGCTGATCGGCCTGATATTCCTGCACGATGGGCTCAATCAGCGAATCAAGTTTGCCTTCCATGGTTTCGTCCAGACGGTAAATGGTCAGGTTGATACGGTGGTCGGTCACGCGCCCCTGCGGGAAGTTGTAGGTGCGGTTACGGTCGCTACGATCGCCGCTGCCCAACAGGTTACGACGGGTTGAGGCTTCGGCCTGCTGACGTTTGGCAATTTCTGCCGCGCGAATACGCGACCCCAATACCGACAGTGCTTTGGCTTTGTTTTTGTGCTGGGAGCGCTCGTCCTGACATTCCACCACAATCCCGGTCGGCAAGTGGGTAATACGGATAGCAGAGTCGGTGGTGTTAACGTGCTGACCGCCCGCGCCGGATGAACGGAAGGTGTCGATACGCAAATCGCCTGGATTAATATCCGGCAGTTCAGCTTCGGGCACTTCCGGCATCACTGCAACGGTACAGGCGGAGGTGTGGATACGGCCCTGTGATTCCGTGGCCGGAACGCGCTGTACGCGGTGTCCGCCGGATTCAAACTTCAGACGACCATAAACGCCTTCACCGCTGATTTTAGCGATCACTTCTTTATATCCGCCATGCTCGCCTTCGTTGGCGCTCATGATTTCGACACGCCAGCGACGCGATTCTGCGTAACGGCTGTACATGCGGAACAGATCGCCGGCGAACAGCGCGGCTTCATCCCCGCCTGTACCGGCGCGGACTTCGACAAACGCGTTGCGCTCGTCATCGGGATCTTTCGGCAGCAGCAGAACCTGAAGCTGTTGCTCCATCTCTTCTGCACGGGCTTTGGCTTCCTGCAGCTCTTCTTGCGCCATCTCGCGCATTTCAGGATCGTCGAGCATCATCTGCGCGGTTTCAATATCTTCCTGAACCTGCTGCCAGTCGGTAAAGCAGCGCGAAACATCGCTTAGCTGCGCATATTCACGCGACAGCGCGCGAAAACGATCCTGATCTGCAATAGTCGCGGCATCGCCGAGCAAGGCCTGAACTTCTTCGTGGCGCTCGTGCAGAGCTTCCAGTTTGGCGACGATAGAGGGCTTCATAGGCGTAAAATGCACCTTGTAATAGAAAATGGGTGTGTGGCGCTATTCCAGCCCGAGGCTGTTGCGCAGAATAGTCAGGCGTTCATCATCCCCGTTACGGGCAGCCTGTTGAAGTGATTTGGTTGGAGCATGAATTAACCGGTTGGTCAGTTTCCACGCCAGGTCCTGCATAATTACCTGCGGATCGCCACCCTGTTCGAGGGCCGCCATCGCTTTGGCCGTCAGATCGTCGCGCACAAGCTCCGCCTGACCGCGATACTCACGGATGGTCTCGCTGGCGCTTTGCGCACGCAGCCAGGCCATAAATTCGCCCGATTCCTGCTCAACGATGGTTTCGGCCTGAACAGCGGCCGCTTTGCGTTGCGCAAGGTTGTGCGAAATGATGCTTTGCAGATCGTCAACGCTATACAGATAGGCGTTCGCCAGCTTGCCCACTTCCGGCTCGACATCACGCGGGACGGCGATGTCCACCAGCAGCATCGGCTGGTTACGGCGCGATTTGAGCGCACGTTCCACCATCCCTTTACCGATGATCGGCAGCGGGCTGGCGGTTGAACTGATAATAATGTCAGCGTCTTTCAGGCGTTCATCAATATCGCTTAGCGCGATAACTTCTGCGCCCACTTCATCCGCCAGAACCTGCGCGCGTTCCCGCGTACGGTTGGCGATGATCATATGCTTGACCTTGTGCTCACGCAGATGACGCGCCACCAGCTCAATCGTCTCCCCTGCGCCAACGAGCAGCACGGTAACGGTTGAGAGGGATTCGAAGATCTGACGCGCAAGCGTACAGGCAGCGAAAGCAACCGAAACCGCACTGGCACCAATGTCGGTTTCGGTTCGCACTCGCTTGGCGACGGAGAAGGATTTCTGGAACATGCGTTCCAAATCGCTGGCTTTTAAATGGCCTTTCTGAGAATCCGCAAAGGCTTTTTTCACCTGACCCAGAATTTGCGGCTCGCCGAGCACCAGTGAGTCAAGACCGCTGGCGACGCGCATGAGATGACTGACCGCATCGTTATCCTGATGCCAGTACACGCTGGCACGCAGCTCGTCTTCGTTCAGATTATGGTATTCGCATAACCAGCGAATCAGCGCTTCGTGGAGGTTATCCTGTTCTTCAACGCTCAGGTATAGCTCAGTACGGTTACACGTCGAGAGCACCACGCCGCCCTGCACCATCGGTTGCGCAAGCAGGCTGTCCAGCGCCTGGTCGAGCGTATCCGGCGAAAACGTAACACGTTCTCGCAACGCAACAGGGGCCGTTTTGTGGTTGATGCCGAGTGCTAAAAGGGTCATGTGAGCGGGAGTAGTACCAGCGTTAATAAGGTTAGCAGGACGCATCATACCTGATGCGCGAGATCAATAAAAGAGACTGCCCCCTTTCGGAGTAATAGGCCTCACCCGCTAATTTCATGATTTAAGACAATATGAACGTAGACGCTGCCACCGCCGGACGCTAGCATTAAGGGTTATAACTGCAACGCATCTCAAGGATTTGTCACTACTATGGCCCGATTGACTCGTTTGTTACCGCTGGCGGCACTGGTCCTCTCTGCTTGCTCGATTACTCCCCCCAAGGGCCCCGGCAAAAGCCCTGACGCACCGCAGTGGCGTCAGCATCAGCAGGAAGTGCGCAACCTAAGCCAGTACCAGACCCGCGGCGCTTTCGCTTATCTCTCCGACCAGCAAAAAGTGTACGCACGCTTTTTCTGGCAACAAACCGGACAGGATCGTTATCGTCTGCTTCTGCTGAACCCGTTGGGAAGCACCGAGTTAGAACTCAAAGCACAGCCGGGTGAAGCACAAATTACCGATAATAAAGGCCAGCAGTACACCGGCACCGATGCCGAAGAGATGATTGGCAAGTTGACGGGAATGCCGATTCCTATCAACAGCCTGCGTCAATGGATCCTGGGCCTCCCGGGCGATGCGACGGATTACAAACTTGACGATCAGTATCGTCTTAGCCAAATCAACTACAGCCAGAACGGTAAAACCTGGAAAGTGGTGTACGGCGGTTATGACAGTGCCAGTAAACCCGCGCTGCCATCCAGTATGGAACTGACCGAAGGCGGGCAGCGCATCAAGCTGAAAATGGACAACTGGATCGTTAAATGATGACCCAATGGCCCTCCCCGGCAAAACTGAACCTGTTTTTGTACATTACCGGCCAGCGTGCTGACGGATATCACACACTGCAGACGCTGTTTCAGTTTGTTGATTATGGCGACACGATCTCCATTGAACCGCGTCAGGACGGCGAAATCCATTTGCTGACGCCGGTTGATGGCGTCGCCAGCGAAGACAACCTGATCGTGCGCGCTGCGCGGCTCTTAATAAAAGCGGCGGCAAATTCAGGGCGGTTGCCTGAGCATTATGGTGCCGATATTGGCGTCGAAAAACGTCTGCCTATGGGCGGTGGTCTGGGTGGCGGGTCGTCAAATGCGGCCACGGTGCTGGTCGTGCTGAATCATCTATGGGGCTGCGGATTTTCGCAGGATGAGCTGGCAACGCTCGGGCTGACGCTGGGTGCCGATGTGCCGGTATTCGTTCGCGGTCATGCAGCCTTTGCCGAAGGCGTTGGCGAGATTATTACCCCCGTCGATCCGCCGGAAAAATGGTATCTTGTCGCACACCCTGACGTGAGTATTCCAACTCCGGTTATTTTTAACGATCCGGATTTGCCGAGAAACACGCCTGTGCGGTCAATAGAGACGTTACTAAAATGTGAATTCGGCAACGATTGCGAGGTTATCGCAAGAAAACGTTTTCGTAAGGTTGATGCGGCGCTTTCCTGGCTGTTAGAATATGCGCCGTCGCGCCTGACTGGCACAGGTTCGTGTGTTTTTGCTGAATTTGACACCGAATCCGCCGCTCGTCAGGTGCTAGAGCAAGCTCCGGAATGGCTGCATGGTTTTGTAGCACGTGGGATGAACACGTCCCCCCTACAGCAGACCATTCTGGCGCAGACTGAGTTTCGGTGACAACGTCACCCTGTTCCAGACGTTGCATCGCGCTCTTTAATACACCGCCTGGATAGCGTTCGCCTGGCCCGCACAGTTTGTGGCGAAAGTTATCCACCATTGGACGCATGCCTGAGGTTCTTCTCGTGCCTGATATGAAGCTTTTTGCTGGTAACGCCACCCCGGAACTAGCACAACGTATTGCCAACCGCCTGTACACTTCCCTCGGCGACGCCGCTGTAGGTCGCTTTAGCGACGGCGAAGTCAGCGTACAAATTAACGAAAATGTACGCGGTGGTGATATTTTCATCATCCAGTCCACCTGTGCTCCAACTAACGACAACCTGATGGAATTGGTTGTTATGGTCGATGCCCTGCGCCGTGCTTCTGCAGGCCGTATCACGGCTGTTATTCCTTACTTTGGTTATGCCCGCCAGGACCGTCGCGTCCGTTCAGCGCGTGTTCCCATTACCGCTAAAGTTGTTGCTGACTTCCTGTCGAGCGTTGGTGTTGACCGCGTTCTGACCGTTGACCTGCACGCAGAACAGATCCAGGGCTTCTTCGACGTTCCGGTTGATAACGTATTCGGTAGCCCAATCCTGCTCGAAGATATGCTGCAGCTGAATCTGGACAACCCAATTGTGGTTTCCCCGGATATCGGTGGCGTAGTTCGCGCGCGTGCAATTGCAAAACTGCTCAACGATACCGACATGGCTATCATCGATAAACGCCGTCCGCGCGCTAACGTTTCTCAGGTGATGCACATCATCGGTGATGTTGCTGGCCGTGACTGCGTTCTGGTTGATGACATGATCGATACCGGCGGCACGCTGTGTAAAGCCGCCGAAGCACTGAAAGAACGTGGTGCTAAACGTGTGTTTGCATACGCAACTCACCCGATTTTCTCGGGTAATGCGGTCAATAACCTGCGCAACTCCGTGATCGACGAAGTTGTGGTTTGCGATACCATTCCACTCAGTGAAGAGATCAAGGCGCTGCCAAACGTGCGTACTCTGACCCTGTCCGGAATGTTGGCCGAAGCGATTCGTCGTATCAGCAACGAAGAATCCATCTCTGCTATGTTCGAGCATTAATCGAACCCAGCGCAAAAACCCGCTGCGGCGGGTTTTTTTGTCTGGAATATTCATTTGTATGATCAATGCCAACTTCACCTGCCATTCACATGACAGATGATGCGCTCTCGGATGAAAGATAATTGTGAAAAATATTGTCCCCTCACATGTTCTGCCCTTTCGCGCCCTCATCGACGCCTGCTGGAAAGAGAAATACACCTCATCGCGATTTATCCGCGATCTGATTGCCGGTATCACCGTCGGGATCATCGCCATCCCGCTGGCAATGGCGCTGGCTATTGCCAGCGGCGTTGCCCCGCAGTACGGCCTTTATACTTCAGCCGTTGCCGGCATTGTGATTGCCCTTACCGGCGGGTCGCGTTTCAGCGTATCTGGCCCGACCGCCGCCTTTGTGGTGATCCTCTATCCCGTCTCACAGCAGTTTGGACTAGGGGGTTTACTGGTTGCCACGCTGATGTCCGGCGTCTTTTTGATCCTGTTTGGGCTGGCACGTTTTGGCAGACTGATTGAGTACATTCCGCTTTCCGTGACGCTAGGCTTTACCTCCGGGATCGGCATTACCATCGGAACCATGCAAATTAAGGATTTCCTGGGTTTGCAGCTCGCGCACGTCCCTGAACACTATCTGCAAAAAGTCGGGGCGTTGTTTATGGCACTCCCTACGGCTAATCTGGGTGATGCCGCGATTGGTATCGTCACGCTGGGGACATTAATTCTCTGGCCGCGGCTGGGCATTCGTTTGCCGGGCCATTTACCCGCGCTATTATTGGGTTGTGCAGTCATGGGGGCGGTCAATTTGCTGGGTGGGCACGTTGCCACCATCGGCTCGCAGTTCCACTATATTCTGGCGGATGGCTCTCAGGGTAGCGGCATCCCACAGTTGCTGCCGCAGCTTGTGCTGCCGTGGGATCTGCCGGGTTCCAGCTTTACTCTGAGCTGGGATTCGTTGCGCGCGCTGCTTCCCGCCGCGTTCTCTATGGCGATGTTGGGTGCGATAGAATCGCTCCTCTGCGCCGTTGTCCTTGATGGCATGACCGGCACCAAGCACAATGCCAATGGCGAACTGGTTGGACAGGGATTAGGCAACATTATCGCCCCGTTCTTCGGCGGTATTACCGCGACGGCTGCAATTGCGCGCTCTGCCGCTAACGTGCGCGCTGGGGCCACGTCACCGGTTTCCGCAATTATTCACGCGCTGCTGGTTATCCTCGCACTGCTGGCTCTGGCACCCTTGCTGTCATGGCTACCACTGTCCGCAATGGCTGCCCTGCTGTTGATGGTCGCATGGAACATGAGCGAGGCGCATAAAGTGGTGCATCTGCTGCGCCGTGCGCCAAAAGACGACATTATTGTGATGCTCATCTGCATGTCGCTGACAGTGTTGTTTGATATGGTGATCGCCATTAGCGTGGGGATCGTGCTGGCATCGCTGTTGTTCATGCGTCGCATTGCGCAGATGACGCGGCTGGCCCCAGTCAATGTTGATGTCCCTGAGGATGTACTGGTTCTGCGCGTCATTGGCCCACTGTTTTTTGCGGCGGCAGAAGGTCTGTTTAGCGATCTGGAATCCCGAATTCAGGGTAAACGCATTGTGGTGTTGAAGTGGGATGCGGTTCCGGTACTCGATGCGGGTGGTCTGGATGCCTTCCAGCGTTTTGTCGATCGTCTACCGGACGGCTGCGAGCTGCGCGTCAGTAATCTGGAATTCCAGCCACTGCGCACGATGGCGCGTGCCGCTGTGCATCCGATCCCTGGACGGCTGGCCTTTTATCCCAACCGCGAGGCGGCATTAGCGGATCTCTCCTGATACCGCTGTCGGGCGGTAATACTCTCCTTCAGACATAAAAAAACGGCTCTCGGGAGCCGTTTTTTTATTCACATAGCGCGTCAGCTGTGCTTGTGCTGGTCGCGGCGGCAGCGTTTATCATAGTGACGCACCCACCAATATCTGTCGCTCACCTGTTCATGACCGCTCACGCGTGCGCCTGCAAGCCACAAAACCGCCCCAACGAAGATGCTAAGAATCGCACCATGGGCGAAATATTGCGGCAGGTCAATCTGAGGCAATTGGTTTAAAATTGAATAACCCACGCCTGCTACCATCACGAACAGGCCCAATCCCATTAGCACATTACCGAGTCGTGAAGCGTTTTTGCGTTTCATATATCACCTCCGCAGCCTGGGTTGCAGGGAAAATGTCCCTAATCCTTGTGTGTAAAGTATAGACACCACCCCTTTTATGAGTTGCGTGAATGATCACATTAATGACTCTCGTCACAACAAAAGTTTACAAATAAGCGTCTGAACAACATGAAATTCTAATGATTCAACTGCGTCATTATTCGCAAATACCCCTTCCTTTCGCAGAATTTTGTCAATCGGCGCGGCAAACAGTAAACTACGCGCCAAATCTGGAACCTTTAGGAATTGAAACGTGACGATTAAATTGATTGTCGGCCTTGCCAACCCCGGTGCGGAATACGCGGCAACCCGCCATAACGCCGGTGCCTGGTATGTTGATTTACTGGCTGAGCGGTTGCGTGCTCCCCTGCGTGAGGAGCCAAAATTCTTTGGCTATACCTCGCGCATCAACATGGCGGGTGCAGATGTGCGCTTGCTGGTTCCAACGACGTTCATGAATTTAAGCGGCAAAGCGGTGGCCGCGATGGCGACATTTTATCGCATTAATCCGGATGAAATTCTGGTCGCTCACGATGAACTCGACTTACCGCCAGGCGTGGCGAAATTTAAACTGGGCGGCGGGCACGGCGGGCACAATGGCCTGAAGGACATCATCAGCAAGCTTGGTAATAACCCAAACTTTCATCGCTTACGCGTAGGAATTGGTCATCCAGGTGATAAAAATAAAGTTGTGGGTTTTGTGTTAGGCAAACCGCCGAGTTCGGAACAGAAGCTCATCGACGAAGCAGTAGACGAAGCGGCGCGCTGTACTGAAATCTGGTTGCAGGATGGCTTAACCAAAGCGACCAATCGCCTGCATGCTTTCAGAGCGCAATAATCCCGACGTTCAGGCTTTTTTACCGCGCGTGACGCAGGTTACGTGTATAATAGGCAAAGTTATTTACTTTTCTTCAATCGGTTAATGCTAACGGGTTGAATATCAAGACATTAAGGTGATTTAAAGATGGGATTTAAATGCGGTATCGTTGGCCTGCCAAACGTTGGCAAATCCACCCTGTTTAACGCGCTCACCAAAGCGGGCATCGAAGCAGCAAACTTCCCGTTCTGTACCATCGAGCCAAACACCGGTGTTGTGCCGATGCCCGATCCTCGTCTGGACCAGCTCGCGGAAATTGTTAAGCCGCAGCGTATTCTGCCGACGACCATGGAATTCGTGGACATCGCTGGTCTGGTTAAAGGCGCGTCCAAAGGCGAAGGCCTGGGCAACCAGTTCCTGACAAACATCCGTGAAACCGAAGCGATCGGTCACGTGGTTCGCTGCTTCGAAAACGACAACATCATCCACGTGAATAATAAAGTGGATCCGGCTGACGATATCGACGTGATCAACACCGAGCTGGCGCTGTCTGACCTGGACACCTGCGAGCGCGCGATTCATCGCGTGCAGAAACGCGCTAAAGGCGGTGATAAAGACGCGAAAGCGGAACTGGCGGCGCTGGAAAAATGTCTGCCTCAGCTCGAAAACGCGGGTATGCTGCGTTCCCTGGCGCTGACCGAAGAAGACAAAGCGGCGATCAAATACCTGAGCTTCCTGACGCTCAAGCCAACCATGTATATCGCTAACGTTAACGAAGACGGTTTTGAAAACAACCCGTACCTCGACAAAGTGCGCGAAATCGCCGCTGGCGAAGGGTCTGTGGTTGTGGCGGTGTGTGCTGCCGTTGAGTCTGACATTGCTGAACTTGACGACGCCGATCGCGAAGAGTTCATGGCCGAGCTCGGCATTGAAGAGCCGGGCCTGAACCGCGTGATTCGCGCAGGCTACGAGCTGCTGAATCTGCAAACCTACTTCACCGCAGGCGTGAAAGAGGTCCGCGCATGGACGATCCCGGTTGGCGCTACCGCTCCACAGGCCGCCGGTAAGATCCATACCGATTTCGAAAAAGGCTTTATCCGCGCTCAAACCATCGCGTTTGAAGATTTCATCGCCTACAAGGGTGAGCAAGGCGCGAAAGAAGCCGGCAAAATGCGCGCTGAAGGTAAAGACTACATCGTGAAAGATGGCGATGTGATGAACTTCCTGTTCAACGTCTAACGCTTTCCGCTTTTTCACGGGGTTTTGGGAACCCGTGAAAACTGCCTGAAACATTTAAATCCACGCTTTGGCGTGGATTTTTTTATCCAAAAATTTATACCGCTGTCACTCACCCAAATCCACCAGCAGCAACGTGCCAAAGCTCCCCGGCGGCACATGGTGATTCGCCCCCTTCGGTACAAAGCAAAACTCACCCGCAGCGAGCGTAAAATGCTGTTCCTCAATCACCAGCGGCAGCTCACCGTCAAGCACCAGCAGCATCTCTTCAAAATCATTGTGTACTTCCCAGGGAATGCCCTCTCCGCCCATTTTAATGACTTTGATTCTGGCATTTCCTACCGCGCCCAAAATGCGCGACTGCCAGATTTGCGGCAGATCTGCCACGACGCTCGCAATTGACGTTTTCATCCCTTTCCCTCTCTGTATTTTGCCGACATTTTTATTGCGCGAGACGAAAGGTTTATCATGATAAAGATAAAATACTGTTACTAATTCGTTGAATTATCATTAACAAAAATCTTCTAAGATTAGCTAATAATCGGCTTAAAACGTAAATGAAGCCGCTTTCAATCCGCATAGTCAGGAGTTCCCATGAATAACACACGACGCTCAGTACCCGGAATCCGACACTATGACGGCCCAGCCGGCGGATGGGGGGCCTTAAAAGCCACCGCCATTGCCGTACGCACGCAAATGGATACCTTCGAAGCACCCGCCACGTTACTCAATACCAACCAGCCTGATGGATTTGACTGCCCAGGCTGTGCGTGGCCGGATAAAGAACACAAATCAACGTTCCAGTTCTGCGAAAACGGGGCCAAAGCCGTGACGTGGGAAGCTACCAACAAGCGCGTCACGCCGGCTTTTTTTGCCGAAAATACCGTTACGTCACTGCTGGCAAAAAGTGACTTTGAACTGGAAGGCTATGGTCGTCTCACGCACCCGCTTGAGTATCATCAAGAGAGCGATACATTTCGCCCGGTGGAATGGGAACACGCCTTCGCCCGCATCGGCGAAGTATTGCGCGATCTCCCTGCCGACGCCGTCGAGTTTTACACCTCTGGTCGCGCATCCAATGAAGCCGCGTATCTGTTTCAGCTTTTTGCACGCGAGCTGGGCACCAATAATTTTCCTGATTGTTCCAATATGTGCCATGAAGCCACCAGCGTAGGTTTGCCTCGCTCAATCGGCATTGGTAAAGGCACGGTTTCGCTGGATGATTTTGATAACACCGAGCTGGTCATTTCGATTGGCCACAACCCCGGGACTAACCATCCGCGCATGATGGGCACGCTGCATGAGCTGGCCCGTCGCGGAGTGCCGATTATCGTCCTCAACCCGATGCGTGAAAGAGCGCTGGAACGGTTTGCCGATCCGCAAAGCGTTATCGAGATGGCAACCTACGGCTCAACGGATATTGCGTCGACCTATTTTCAGGTTAAAGCCGGAGGCGACGCCGCCGCACTGAAAGGTATCGCGAAGCATCTGCTGGCGCTTGAGGCTCAACAAGGCAATGTGCTGGACAACGAGTTTATTGCTCAACACACACAAGGTTTTGACGCCTTTTCCGCTGACATTACCGCTACCCCATGGGAAGCCATTGAGCGCGAATCGGGTCTTACCCGAGCCGATCTGGAAACCGTCGCAGTTGCGTATGCCAAATCGAATGCCACCATCATCACCTATGGTATGGGGATCACCCAGCACAACAAAGGCACGTCTAACGTGCGGCTGATCGCCGATTTGTTGCTGATGCGCGGCAATATCGGCAAGCCAGGCGCCGGAATTTGCCCCCTGCGCGGCCATTCAAACGTGCAAGGCAACCGCACGGTGGGCATCACCGAAAAGCCCTCCGCCGCCTTTTTGTCGCGGATTGAAGAGGTCTTCGGTTTTACGCCGCCGTCTAAACACGGGCATGATGCGGTGCAAACCACGCAGGCCATGATCGCCGGGCAAGCAAAAGCTTTGATCTGCCTGGGCGGTAACTTTGCCGTGGCGATGCCCGAGCACGAGCGCGTTTTCCCGGCTATGCGCACGCTGGATTTGAGCGTCCATGTCGGCACCAAGCTGAACCGCACGCATCTGCTGACCGCCAAAGAGACATTTATTTTCCCCTGCCTGGGACGTACGGAGCTGGATATGCAGCAGACCGGCAAACAGTCCATCACCGTTGAAGACTCCATGTCGATGGTTCACGCCTCCTCAGGCAAGCTCAAGCCCGCATCGCCTCATCTGCTCTCTGAACCGGCAATTGTGGCGGGAATGGCTCAAGCTACGCTTCCAAACAGCAGTGTCGCCTGGCAGGAGCTGGTGACGAATTACGATTTGATCCGTGATTTGATTGAAAAAACGTTGCCGGGCTTCGACCGCTACAACGAACGCATCAGAACGCCGGGGGGCTTTCGCATGCCGTTACCGCCAACGGAGCGCGTCTGGCCCACCCCAACCGGCAAAGCGATGTTCTCTGTGTTTGACGGCGTCGATGAGAATATCAATGGCACAGGGGACAACGTTCTGCGGCTGGTCACGCTGCGCAGTCACGATCAGTACAACACCACGATTTATGCCCTGGATGACCGCTATCGTGGGGTGTTTGGCCGCCGGGATGTGCTGTTTATGAATGAAGGAGATATGGCACAGCTGGGGCTGGAGCATGGCGACCGCGTGGACATTACCACTGCGCTGCCGGATAGCGAACTGCGTCTGGACGATATCACCGTGGTGGCGTATCACATCGCCAGCGGCACGGTCGGGGCGTATTACCCGGAAGCCAACGTGTTAGTCCCGCTGGATTATCTGGATAAGGAGAGCGGAACGCCGTCCTACAAATCTGTGCCGGTTACCGTCACCCTGCGCTCAAAAGAGATCCGCGCGATCTAATCGCTACGCCGACGCCGCGGCAAACACGCCCGGCGTCGTGCCAAAGTGCGCGCGAAAATGTTTAATCAAATGGCTCTGATCGAAAAAGCCCACGTCGCTGGCAACCTGCGCAGCGCTCACGCCTTTCGCGAGCAACGCTTTAGCGCGCACCAGCCGAAGCTGCGTCAGATACTGGTGGACAGAAAGCCCGGTCATGTTCTGAAAAGTGCGCATAAAGTAGAACTCGCTTAACCCCGCCACCTCAGCAATCTCTTTTACCGAAACGGGATGCATATAGGCGCATTGCAGAAAATCGACCGCCCGACGGATATCCGTGCGCACAACGTCCTGCCGTCCCTTGCTCACAGAACGTTCTCCGTAGCGCCCAACCAGCAGATTCAGCACCTGATACATCACGCACTCTTTTTCCAGCGGATCGCGACTTTCGCTCAGCACGGCCGATGCCTGCAGCATGCTGCGTGCCAGTTTGGGATCGTGACGCATGCCTTCGGAACCAAAATTGACCTCACCCTTGCCGCGAAGCACCGTTTCAGCCACACCGTTCAGCAGGGCTTGCGAGGGATAAAAGGCGCAATAGTCCCAGCCTTCGTCGCGCTGCACCGCTTCGCCGGTATGCACTTCGCCGGGGGCGATGATCATCACCGTCCCCGGCGCAGCGATCCCCCGCTCTCGACAAATGCGCGTGCGTTGCGCCCCGCGAGCAAAGGCGGCGATAACAAATTCATCATGGAAATGAGCCGGATAACTGTGCTCGTAGCAGGACGCCCGCAGGATCTCCATCCCGCCGTGGAGGCCCTTGTCGCGCCAGAGCTTGATTTCATCCCGCGATTCTCTCATTCCGTCTATGCCTTTCGCCCTTGAAGTGAATTATTTCTGCCAGTGAGCAGGATTTTACTATAGCGATTTTCACCAATTCTTAAGATTATCATTCAGTGACGTATAAATGAGACAAATAGATGTTGATGAATATAAAGACTTCTCAGCGAAACGACGCCCGCGCGGAATTTCGCGCAGGCATCACCGCCTGCTTGCCCACCATCCCCGGCTACTGGAGTATCGGTTTTGCCGCCGGAGCGATCGGAACGCTGTCGGGATTTACGACCGTCCAGACCGCCCTGATGGCAAGTGCGCTGTACGCCGGTTCGGCGCAGTTTCTGTTTTATTCCCTGTGGGCGACGGGCGCAGAAATCGCGTCGGTCGTTTTAAGCGTGTTCCTGGTGAATCTTCGTTATCTGCTGATGAGTTCCGCAATGAGTCTGTTCTTTCGTGACTACACCACAACGCAAAAAATCATCAGCGGGCTGTTGCTCACCGACGAAACCTTTGGCGTCGCCGTGCAGCAAGGTAGTCAGCAAAATAGCGTGCCCTACGCGTGGATGCTGGGGCTCAATCTGGCCGCCTGGATCAACTGGATCCTCGCCTGCGTGGTCGGCGCGGGGCTGGCATCTGCCCTGCCACCGTCGTTAATGGAAGGGTTGAGCTTCAGCCTGGTGTCGATGTTTATCGGCCTGGTCTTGATGATCTGGTTTGCCAGCCGCCGAAAAGCGCTGGAATCCTTCAGCATCGCCGCAGCGGTAATCATTACGTTGCTGACGGCCAGCCATACCGATATGAGCGTGGTGGTGATTGTAGCAGCGTCCGTTTCCGCCACGCTGGCGACGCTTGGTTTGCGCCTCTTCAGCCGAGGGGAGAAATAAGATGGAGCGAAATATTTTACTGGCAATTATGGCCTGCGCGGTCGTCACGGCGTTGATGCGCACGGTGCCGATTTTACTGCTGTCCCGATTCCGTCTGGCGCCCATGTTACAGCAGTGGCTAAGTTTCATTCCCTCCGCGATTATGGCCGCGATTGTCACCGCCGAACTGATGGGCAAACCGGCGCTTACACCCTCCGGGATCAGCCTGTCGCTGCTGGCCGCACTGGCGGCCACGCTGGCAGGCATCGTCACGCGCAGCCTGTTTGCGACCGTCCTTGCCGGCATGGTGGCGTTTTCAGGGTTAAGCTATTTTCTGATGGGCTAGTTTACAGGTGGGTCACGCCCTTTCGCGCCAGTCCAGCAACACGGTATAGGGCTGGCGCGTGACCTCGCTAAATCCGCCGATGAACATGTCATCGCAAATTTGCCGGTATTTTGTCGCGCTCACCAGGTCACTCAGCGCGGCCCGGATGCGGGAAAGTGTCTCTTGCGTGGTGGTCTTCGCCGTAATCAGCGGCAATCCTGGCGCTGGCGGGCTTTCGCCAATCACTGTCAATCCGTCGATCAGCGCCGGTTCGTGGCGCTGTAAAAGTGCCCAGGTGATGCAATCGATAGCCGCAATATCCGCCGCACCGCGCGTAATCTCGATCAATGATTGTCGATGGCTACCGCTGATAACGACATCTTCGAAAAAGGGTGCGTCGTGGTGAAGCGACGCGACCATTTTCAGCAACACGTTATAGCCCGATTGCGAATCGCGCGCGTTGCACGCCACGCGTTTCCCCTTGAAATCCGCCAGCATCTGTTGCGCATCCGTCGCGCGCGCCACTAAAAAACTGCGGTAATGAATCCCGTCGCAGCCGGGTGCGGTGTAATGAAAGCACCCTACCGTCTGCACGTCCGGTAGCTGCGTCATCAGCGGGAAACCGCAGGTCTGGCTGAGCAACAAATCCGGGTGACGCCAGTGCGACACCAAATTGTCCCCCGACACGTTCCAATTAAGATGACTCACATCCACACCGTGTTCAGCGAGCAACGTCCGCACGGCAAACGTTAACGCCTCATTGTCGGCGCATTTCACGGCATACATTGGAAACGCAAAGAGATTACTCATGTGTCTCGCTTGTCTCCACGCCGGGATGGACCGTCACATCCACAGTTTTTGCCCAAAAATGTCGTAACCACTCGCCATAGCCGCCAACCACAAATGCGTGGTTACGCCGCTGATAGTCCGATTTATCACGCAAATAGATGTCTCTCAGGCCGTACCAGGGCACGCCCGGGAGATCGTGATGCACAGAATGATAGTTGAGATTCAGAAACAGCACGCGCCAGGGGAGCGATGCCTCGTTAATCACCGAACGCGCCAGCGGATCGTCTGCGGCTCGATGCTCGTAAAAAGAGCGAATTTTGGTCAGCGCCAGCGCCGGATAACTTACGCCCAGCACAAAATACAGCGCAGAAAATCCGCGCCCTTCCATCCAGACAAACAGTCCCGCCAGCAGTGCGGCGTGCATCAGCCACATCGCCATGGCTTGGTAGTGTAAATCCCGAAATGCCCGCCCTGCACTCGCCAGCGTCTGACCAATATCCAGCAGAGGCGCTAACAGCAGTCGTCCCGGGAACGTGTTGCGCAGATGAATGATTTTACGCTGCCAGGGTGAAAACTGCGCCCAGCTTGCGTCGGTGAAATAGTACGACTCGGGATCGTCCGTCGGCACCGTCAGGCGATCGTGGCGATGATGTGCCAGATGCGAATCACGATACAGCCCGTACGGATACCAGACGGCGAGCGGCAATGTGCCCAGCAGCTGGTTAAACCACGCCACGCGGGTAGGATGACCGTGGATCAATTCATGCTGCAGCGACAGATACCAGGCGGTAAACCCGATAAGCAACAGCGTGGAGGGGATAAGGCCGAGGGTTTGCCAGAAAATCAGCGTTGAAAACCAACCGCCGTAAACCCCCGCAATCACCATCCAGGTCGGGAATTCACTGCGCCACAGCCAGCCTTGCGAGAGACGCCGTATCAATGCGCGCTGCTCTTCATGTAAATAGTAAGACGTTCCTTTACCCATCTGTCCCAGCGCCATTTTCGCAGTCTTTGTTTAATTCATGAAGATCTGAGATAACGCCGGAAATGACAAAGAATTTAAATGGCTAACCTTTGCCAAAATGTCGCAAGGAAAGACGTGACAGGAAACGTTAACGGCGGGATGGTCAGGATCGTCGTATTCCTGGAACTGGGCGCGCTGATTATCGTCGCCATTGCGAGGCAGAACGTGGTGAACGCCCGAAAAGTACAGCCCGCCGTGTGAACTAAACGCCCCTTTCCGGGGCGTTTTCTCATTCCGCCGTCACCGGTTTGACCCGAACGCCTGCCAGCACAATCACCATGGCGGAGACCAGCAGCAGGCCGCTGCCGGCAAATACGCCGCTGGCCCCGTTGAGGTCAAATATCGCCCCACCGCCTGCCGCGCCAGCACCAATCGCAAACTGAATGGAGGCGACCAGCAACCCGCCCGCGCTTTCGGCTTCGTCCGGCACGGTCGTGGCAAGCCAGGTCGACCAGCCAACGGGCACCAGCCCAAACGCAAATCCCCACAGCGCCACCAGCAGACCGTCCAGCATCGCCAGATGGCCAAACGCCACCATCATCAATGCCAGGATGCCCATCACGAAAGGAACCAGCGCCAGCGTCAGGCGCAAATTCCGCGCAAGCAACATCCCGGCAATGGACGTGCCGACAAAATTCGCCAGCCCGAAGCCTAGCAGGATCACGGAGATGGTCTCTACGCTGGCCTGTCCAACGGTTTCGAGGAACGGGCGCAGATAGGTGAAGAAGGCAAAATGTCCGCTGAAAATCAGCACCGTCGCCAGTAAACCGCCAATCATCCCCGGACGGCGCAACACGCGCAGAAGCGTCGCCAGGCTGCCGCTACTCTCCGGCTTCATTGACGGCAGCACCCAGAGCTGCCAGAGCAGCGCCACTATGCTCGGCACAATGCAGAGGATAAAGACGTTGCGCCAGCCAATCAGGCTACCGAGATAGCTCCCGAGTGGCGCGGCAACCACGGTGGCGACCGACACGCTGGAGAAGATCACCGCCAGCGCTTTTGGCACTTTATCCGCAGGCACCAGCCGCATCGCCGTCGCCGTCGACATCGCCCAGAAACCGCCAATGGCAATCCCCAGCAGTAAACGACCAAACAGCAACACGTTTAGGGTCGGCGCAAATGCCACCAGCAGACTGGAGATAATTTGCAGCACCGAGAAAAACATCAGTACCCAGCGACGGTCGATATTTTTCGTCGCTGGCGTTATCAGCAAACCGGTGACCAGCGCAACCAGCGCCGTTGCCGTGACCGCCTGCCCGGCCATGCCTTCGGTCACCCCCAGACTTGCCGCCATCGGTGTTAATAAACTGGCGGGTAAAAACTCGGCCGTAATCAGGCCAAACACCCCCAGTCCCAGTGAATAGACGGCTCGCCAGGCGGGTTTTGCGGGCACGATTGCCTCACTCGCCGCGATACATGAACTCATCGGTTGCTCTCCCGTTAAAATAATGTGACAACTGTCACGAATCATAGGGCGTTCCCCACGGACGATCTATGACATATAATCTCCACTTATTGATTATTCGTCCGGAGTTGTCTCCATGACCGTTCAGCCACCCGATATGATCAGCGAGCTTTTGCGCGGAATGCGGCTTTCAGGTGTGAAATATCGTCGCATCGAAACCACCTCGCCCTTTGGCGTGTCGTTTGCCTATGTCGCCGGCAAAGCGCAGTTTCATTTCGTGAGTCAGGGTTCAGCGCTGCTGCGCATGGAGAGCGGCGCGCGCTTTACTCTGAACAGTGGCGATGCGCTGTTTATCCCGAACGGTAACGCGCACGCCCTGCTTTCTGATGAAAACGCCACTGTGATCCCGGTTTCCGCCTATCCCAGTGAATCGATTTGCAACTCTGTCTGTGCCATCACCTGCGAGCCGTGCCCTCAGAGTGATAAGACGGTGATATTCAGCGGGTGTATGGACTTTGAGCTGGGCGGGATGCAGCCGCTGATCAAAGCGATGCCAGAAGTGATGATGGTGAGTCGCCTGATGTCGACGTGGCCCGAGATCCATCCGTTGCTGGCGGCAATGGAACGCGAATCCATGACGCGCCAGGTGGGGTTTGCCGGAATTCTGGCGCGTCTGGCTGATGTGGTCGCCGCACTCATCGTGCGTGGCTGGGTGGAAGCGGGTTGCGGCAAAGCCACCGGCTGGGTACAGGTTTTGCGCGATCCGCGCCTCAGCCGCGCGATTTATGCCATGCACCAGCAGCCTGGTGTCAACTGGAGCGTGGCGGAGCTGGCGAAAGAAGCCGGCACGTCGCGATCCGTTTTTGCCGAGCGCTTTTTGTCGGCCACCGGTACGACACCGGCAAAATACTTAAGCGAGCTGCGGATGCGGTTGGCGATTCAGTACATTCGTCATGAGCATCAGCCCATTGAAACCGTTGCGCTGCGTCTGGGCTATGGCTCGCTCGCGGCGTTCAGCCGGGCGTTTAAACGCATTGTCGGTCAGGCGCCCGGTGCCTTGCGGGAAACCACCCCGATTGCAGAGGAGATCTAAACAGTAAATCGTCTGGTTCTGCCTAAAGTGGGATGTTCAACACGCGAAGCCGGCGATATTCGTCTAAGGTTTTCAGGTGATTGACGACAGCGTTCACGCTGCTCGCAAATAAAAAGGAGAAGAATCGATGACGATAATTGATCTGCGCCGTCCTGCGGCTTTAACGCTGGCGCTGCGCGTCGCATTGGGAGGCGCACTGCTCGGTGTGGCTGCGTTCGGCCATGCCGAAGAGGCACAATCCACGCAAAAGCAGTCGCCGGATATTCTGCTCGGTCCCCTGTTTGTTGACGTGCAGACCGCAAAATTATTCCCTGATCAAAAAACCTTTGCCGACGCGGTACCCAAAAGCGATCCCCTGATGATCCTGGCGGATTACCGCATGCAGCATAAACAGTCCAGCTTTGACCTGCGACACTTTGTCGAGATGAACTTCACCCTGCCGGGCGAAGGGGAAAAATATGTTCCTCCCGCCGGGCAGAACTTACGCGAACATATTGACGGTTTATGGCCGGTGCTGACGCGCACCACCGATAAGGCCAGCAAATGGGATTCACTGCTTCCGTTGCCTAAACCCTATGTCGTGCCGGGCGGGCGTTTCCGTGAAGTCTATTACTGGGACAGCTACTTCACTATGCTGGGCCTGGCCGAGAGCGGCCACTGGGACAAAATCAGCGATATGGTGGCGAACTTTGCCTACGAACTCGACGCCTGGGGCCATATCCCCAACGGTAACCGCAGCTATTATCTGAGCCGCTCCCAACCGCCGTTCTTCTCCCTGATGGTTGAGCTGCTGGCGACGCATGATAAAGAGGCGCTGAAAACCTATCGTCCGCAGATGGAAAAAGAGTACGCCTATTGGATGGAAGGCGCAGAGAGCTTACAGCCGGGGCAGGCGAATAAACGTGTGGTAAAACTGGATGATGGTTCGATTCTGAACCGCTATTGGGATGACCGCGATACGCCCCGCCCTGAATCCTGGCTTGATGACGTGACCACCGCTAAAAATAACCCGAACCGTCCGGCGACGGAGATCTATCGCGATCTGCGATCTGCGGCGGCGTCTGGCTGGGACTTTAGCTCCCGCTGGATGGACGATCCGCAAAAGCTCGGGACGATCCGTACCACCAGTATTGTGCCCGTCGACCTGAACGCCCTGATGTTCAAGATGGAAAAACTGCTGGCAAAAGCGAGCCAGGAATCGGGCGATGCTGCCGCGGCCAGCAAGTATGAAAACCTGGCGACGTCTCGTCAAAAAGCCATGGAAAACCATCTGTGGAATGACAAAGAGGGCTGGTACGCCGATTACGATCTGAAGAGCAAAAAGGTGCGTAATCAGCTGACCGCCGCCGCACTGTTCCCGCTGTATGTGAACGCGGCGTCAAACGATCGCGCCGCGAAAGTCGCCAGCGCGACGGCCTCGCGTCTGCTTAAACCGGGGGGAATTTCGACCACCACCGTCAATAGCGGCCAGCAGTGGGACGCGCCAAACGGCTGGGCACCTTTACAATGGGTTGCCGCTGAAGGGCTGCAAAACTACGGTCATGAAAAAGTGGCGATGGATGTCACCTGGCGCTTCCTGACTAACGTTCAGCACACCTACGATCGCGAGCAAAAACTGGTCGAGAAATATGACGTTTCTACCACCGGAACGGGCGGCGGCGGAGGCGAGTATCCATTGCAGGATGGATTCGGCTGGACCAATGGCGTGACGTTAAAAATGCTGGATCTCGTGTGTCCGAAAGAGAAACCGTGCGACAGCGTACCTGCCTCACAGCCAGCGGCGAACGAGGATGTTGCTCCGCAATCGTCAACGCAGAAGAGTGTGGCGCAGTAGCCAGAACGTTATTTTATGGCTTACATCCTATAAGTGGATAGCAAACAAAACGGCAACCTCAGTTGCCGTTTTACTTTTTAGCCCTACCCTGAACTTAATCAGAAACTGTAGCTTGCCCCGACCTGATAAGTACGGTCGCGCCCAATCCAGCAGTTTGTGGCGTCATAACAGGTAAAGGTTTCTTTATTGGTGATGTTCTGCGCACTGGCCTTAATGGTCAGCCCTTCAAGAGAAGGTATAATTTCACCCATACGATAAGACGCCGCCAGATCGTACTGAGTCGTGCCGCCCAGTTTGCCCTGGTCGTTAGTCGGCGCAATCTCCATTGGCCCGGTGTAACGCGCACCGGCGCCGAGATTCAATCCTTTGACCGGCGTGCTGTCGAAGGTGTAATCCCCCCAAAGCGTAAAGGCATTCTCCGGCACCTGCGTCGGTCGTTTGCCCTGATACTTATCATCTTCGGTATTGATGGCGTGGGTATACGCGTAATTGCCGATCAACGTCAAATTATCGGTTGGACGGCTGACGACGGACAACTCTGCCCCTTTCGACTCTACTTCGCCCGTCTGACGATAGTTCAGGAAACCGGGATCAGTAGTGACTACATTTTTCTGGCGAATATTGAACACTGACGCTGTCAGCGTGGTGGCGTACTCTTCCAGCAGGTATTTGACCCCGCCTTCCATCTGTTTGCTGGTGGTGGGTTTGACGTCTTTCGCCATTAACGTGCCCTGCGGCGAAACCGGTGCAAAGCCCTCTGAGTAACTGATAAACGGTGAAATTCCGTTTTCAAAGGCGTACAGCGCGCCCAGTCGTTTGGTCACGCGATCCTGCGATACCCACGCCTTGTCGCCATTTTGCAGATAGTTGGTGGTAACCGAACGGTAATCGTCGTAACGCACGCTGCCGAGCAGATTGAGGCCGCCAAACTCCACCTGATCCTGCAGGTAGTAACCGTTTTGCTGATAGCTCAGGCGGTTTTTCTGCGCGGTATACAGGCCCAATGCGCTTTCGCTGATTTGCGTGTAATCCGGGTCACGCATATTAATACCAGGCGTTGCCGATGCGTAGCGATAATGGAAATGGGAATTCAGTTTTTGATAATCAAAGCCCGCCAGCAGATGATGTTTCCATCCACCCAGAGTCAGGGTTTTGGTCACCTGGTTATCAATGTTAAAGCTGTGCAGATCTTCATCTGTGGTGTACGCAAAACGGTTGAGCTGGTAAACCTCGCTGCCCGCACCCGTTGAATAGACGCTGCGCTGATGGGTGTCGACGTCAAAATAGCGCGCTTTTTGGTTGAAGCCCCAGCCGCTGTCAAATTCATGTTCAAAGCTGTAACCCAGCATCCACTGACGCTGTTTGAAGCCGCTCCACTCATCGCCCGCGTAGTCGCGTCGGCCAGCATATTTCGACCGCAAATAGGACAGCGGCAAAGGGTTAGATGGCGAAAGACTCGGGGTATTTTGCGCCAGCGCGTCAAGGGTGAGACGCGTTTTGCTATCAGGCTGCCAGGTGACAGAAGGCGCAACCAGATAGTTTTCCGTGCGCGTGGTATGCGGCTGATCGTCACCTTCGGTCGCTTTACCCAGCAGACGGTAATTCCAGTCGCTGTCGGCGATTTGCCCAGTGGAATCCAGATAGCCCTCTTTCAGATTGCGTGTGCCGGTATTAACGCCCACTTCCGTGTGCTGTTCTTTTTGCGGCTTTTTGCCCTGAATATTCACCAGCCCGCCGGGGGAACCGCCGCCGTACAAGACAGACGCGGGCCCTTTGAGAATATCCACGCTCTCGATTAACAGGGGATCGATTCGCGCTTTGGTATTCCCGGTGACGTTATAGGGCAGCTGAAGACCGTTGTAATACTCTTGCTCAACGGTGAAGCCGCGAATTTTGTATTCGCTCATATACGAGGTATTGCCACGCACTTCGGTGGACACGCCCGGTGCGTAGCGCAGAATTTCATTGACCGAGTTCGCGTGGCGCTGTTCGATCTCCGTGGCCGATATCGTGTTTATCACCTGCGGGGTTTTACTTTCAGCCACGGCGGATTTTGTGGCGCTGTTGGTCCATCCGGGCAGCGCGCTGTCTTGATCCGTCCCGCTGACCACGATGGTGGTTTCCTGAGCAAACGCGGGCGTGTGCAACGCCAGCGTGACCGCGCCTGCCAACGCACATATCGCAAAATGTGAGGTTTTCATATTGTCGTCTTATTATTAGAAATGGCTAGAAACGACAATTATTCTCATTTCGATTTACAAAGCAATATCAAGACCAAAAAAAACGGCCCTCACATGAGAGCCGTTGATGTTTGTTTACGCACGCCTGAGTAGCCGGAATATTGCCAGCACGACAATGGCACCCACGACAGCCACCAGGAAACTGTGCAAATTGAAGCCACTCACGCTGCCGCCGACGCCAAACATCGTCGCCAGCCAGCCTCCCACTACCGCACCAATCACACCCAGTAAACAGGTCAGGATAAAGCCGCCGCCATCACGTCCAGGCATGATGAATTTTGCGATAATACCGGCAATCAGACCAAACACAATCCACGCGATGATACCCATACGATGCCCTCTTGCAGATTAAATGCATGCGCTGAAACCTTCCGCGCAAGTGACTTAAGTATAGGACAGCGCGCGAAAACCATTCTTTGTCACCGACTTAATTACGTCTCATTTTTAAAAAAAATTCACCGGTTTGTATTAAGTTCTTTCGTTTACTGCCGATACTTCATCGACAGTTTGCCAGACAACCGAGGAGCCATTCGGCGTGAGTAATTACAGTGAGCAGTTCCTGAAGCAAAATCCGCTGGCTGTATTAGGGGTATTACGCGACCTGCATAAGGGCGAAGTCCCTTTGCGCATCAGTTGGTCTACAAATCAGTTTATTAGCAAGATTCTTGAAGCCACCCCTGAGCGACTGGTCATCGACCTCGGTAGTCAGGAATATGAAAACCGGGCGGCGGTGCGCGCGCAAAATCTCTCCGTGATGGCGGAAACGAAAGGCGCAAAAGTCGAATTTGTCCTGCCGCAATTGATTCAGGGCGACTATCAAGGTCTGCCTGCTTTTTTTGCGCCATTACCCAACAGCGTGTGGTTTGTTCAGCGCCGCGAGTATTTTCGTATCAACGCCCCGCTGCATCCGTCCTATTTTTGTAAAGCCAAAATGCCGGATAAAAAAGAGATCCGCTTTCGCCTGTTTGACCTTTCGTTAGGCGGCATGGGCGCATTAATGGACACTGCAAGGCCGGAAGGTTTGGTCGAAGGGATGCGTTTTTCGCAGATTGAGCTGGATATGGGCGGCTGGGGACGGTTTTACTTTGACGCGCAGTTAATTGCCATTAGCGAACGCAAAGTCGTGGACAGCAAAAACGAAACCATTACTACGCCACGTCTGAGCTTCCGGTTTCTGAATGTCGGCCCGGGCGCCGAGCGTGAACTCCAGCGTATTATTTTCTCACTGGAGCGAGAGGCGCGGGAACGCGCGAATAAAGTGATTTGATACGTGCCGGACAGCAACGTGCTACCCGGCAACGGCATTACATGGCGTCCATAGCTTTCTGAACTTTCCAGATATAGCGTGGGGCCTGTGGTGCCGGATGGTTCTTCGCAACATGGTCAACAAATTCGTTTTTATCCATGCCGTTGATCTCTTCAATCGCTTCTTTGCGATCCGATGAGAAGGTTCGCAGCAGTGCGCCCGCGCCGTTGACGTAAGAGACCACCAGCGCGTACTGCATCACTTCCGGATCGTCGATGCCCTTCAGAACCCCATGTTCCAGAATGCTCAAATACGCCGTACCCATTGAGATATTCCGTTCCGGATTTTTCAGCTCGCTGGTCGACGGCTGACCTTTCCAGCCCATGTAGCGGTACACTTCGCGCCCTGCCGTAGAGGCTTTAAGCTGCATTAAACCGACCGCATTCGATTTGCTTACAAGTTCAGGATTGCCTCCAGACTCCACCGCGATAATCGCCGTGATCAGCCGCGGGCTCACGCCCCAGGCCTTCCCGGCTTTTTCAGTGACAGGCATCCATTGCATCGCACGTTTCACGGGTACTTCCGGATTCCATGGCGGATTTTGATAATCTTTTTTAGTACTACACCCCGCCAGCAATACGATCAAAATAGCAAACCATCTCAATTTCACGTCATCTGTCCTTATATCCGGTCATCGCGATTACGTTATCCCCCTTGAAGCAGGCGGCCTATAGGCGGCATGATATAGATAATTAGGTTCTCATTCAGCAAGGAATTGCCATGTCCCGGTTTCATCTCATCGCCCCTTCCGGTTATTGCATTAACCAGGACGCCGCACAGCGCGGTATTCAGCGCTTACTGGAATCTGGCCATTCGGTAACAAATCAGACAATTATCCCCCGTCGCCAGCAGCGTTTTGCCGGAACTGAGGCGCAAAGGCTGGCGGATATCAACGACCTGGTGAAACTTGAAGGGGCGAACAACATCGTGCTGGCGGTGCGTGGCGGGTATGGTGCCAGCCGATTACTGGAAACCATCGACTGGGACGGACTGGCGACTCGCCAACAGCACGATCCCCTGCTGATTTGTGGGCACAGCGATTTCACCGTCATCCAGTTGGGTTTGCTGGCGCGGCATAACGTCATCACCTTTAGCGGCCCGATGCTGGCAGCGAATTTTGGTGCGCCGGAGCTGGGCGCCTTTACGCAGGCGCATTTCTGGCGCGCGCTGCAAAATCCCGTTCTGCAGATTGCATGGCAAGGCAATGGCCCGCAGTGTGAGTGTGAGGGACAGCTGTGGGGCGGAAACCTGGCCATGCTGGTCTCGCTGATTGGCACGCCCTGGTTGCCTAATATTGATAACGGCATTCTGGTGCTGGAGGATATCAACGAGCACCCGTTCCGCGTCGAGCGCATGCTGCTGCAGCTCATGCACGCGGGGATCCTCTCTCGTCAGCGCGCCATCGTCCTCGGCAGTTTTAGCGGTGCGACACCGAATGATTACGATGCCGGGTATACGCTGGAAAGTATGATGGATTACCTGCGCTCGAGAGTGAATATTCCGGTGATCGGCGGGCTGGCTTTTGGTCACGAACAGCAGACGGTGACCTTGCCGCTCGGCGCACAGGCTGTCCTTAAGCACGACGGGGCTGTCAGCGAATTAACAATCAGCGGCCATCCCGTTATAAAGGCATAAAAAAGCCTTTTTACCGCGGCAATAAAACGTGGTTTCGTTCGTTATTATGTTAGGGTTTATGTATCAGTCACTACATTGAGGTGGGAGTAAGACAACATTGGATGCCGCAGCGATAATCAGTCTTTTCATTTTGGGTTCAGTCCTCGTAACCTGCAGTATTTTATTAAGTTCATTTTCGTCGCGTCTCGGCATACCTATACTTGTTATCTTCCTCGCCATCGGCATGCTTGCCGGTATCGATGGTATTGGCGGTATTCCCTTCGATAACTATCCCTTCGCCTATATGGTGAGTAACTTCGCGCTGGCGGTGATATTGCTGGATGGCGGGATGCGCACGCAGGCCAGCTCCTTTCGCGTGGCACTCGGCCCTGCGCTCTCGCTGGCGACGGTTGGCGTGCTGATCACCTCCGGTCTGACCGGCATGATGGCCGCCTGGCTATTCCATCTTGATATTATGCAAGGGCTGCTGATTGGCGCGATCGTTGGCTCTACCGACGCGGCGGCGGTGTTTTCTCTGCTGGGCGGCAAAGGGCTGAACGAACGTGTTGGCTCGACCCTGGAGATTGAATCGGGCAGCAACGATCCGATGGCGGTGTTTCTCACCATCACGCTGATTGAGATGATTCAGCAGCATGAAACCGGCCTGAGCTGGATGTTCGCCTGGCATATTCTGCAGCAGTTTGGGCTGGGTATAATTATCGGTTTAGCGGGCGGCTATCTGCTACAGCAGATGATCAACCGTATTTCCCTGCCTGCTGGCCTGTATCCTCTGCTCGCGCTGAGCGGCGGGATTCTCATTTTCGCCCTGACGACCGCCATGGACGGCAGCGGTATTCTGGCTGTCTATCTCTGCGGCTTCCTGCTGGGTAACCGCCCGATTCGCAACCGCCACGCCATTCTGCAAAACTTTGACGGTCTGGCCTGGCTGGCGCAAATCGGTATGTTCCTCGTACTGGGCCTGCTGGTGACGCCGTCCGATCTGCTGCCAATTGCCATTCCGGCGCTGCTGCTTTCGGCGTGGATGATTTTCTTTGCCCGTCCGCTGTCGGTCTTTGCCGGACTGTTGCCGTTCCGCGGGTTTAACCTGCGCGAACGCATCTTCATCAGTTGGGTGGGTTTGCGCGGCGCCGTACCGATCATCCTTGCCGTATTCCCGATGATGGCCGGTCTGGATAACGCGCGGCTGTTCTTCAACGTCGCATTCTTCGTGGTCCTGGTGTCGCTGCTGTTCCAGGGGACTTCTCTGGGATGGGCGGCGAAAAAAGCAAAAGTAGTGGTTCCGCCTGTCGGTTTGCCGGTTTCACGCGTCGGGTTGGATATTCATCCGGAAAATCCATGGGAGCAGTTTGTTTACCAGCTGAGTGCTGATAAATGGTGCGTGGGCGCGTCGCTTCGCGATCTGCATATGCCCACCGAAACGCGCATCGCCGCGCTGTTTCGTGATAATGCCCTGCTGCACCCGACCGGCAGCACCCGTCTGCGTGAGGGTGATATTCTCTGCGTAATTGGCCGAGAAACCGACCTTCCGGCGCTTGGCAAGCTCTTCAGCCAGTCGCCGCCGGTGGCGCTGGATCAGCGTTTCTTCGGCGATTTTATTCTGGAAGCCAGCGCGAAATTTGCCGACGTGGCCTTAATTTATGGGCTGGAAGACGGTCTTGAGTACCGCGATAAACAGCAGACGCTGGGTGAGATCGTGCAGCAACTGCTGGGGGCCGCGCCCGTCGTGGGCGATCAGGTTGAGTTTGCCGGGATGATCTGGACTGTCGCAGAGAAAGAAGACAATGCGGTGCGCAAAGTGGGTGTGCGTCCTCTGGAAGATGAGCCTGAGTAACGTCACCTCGGCTCGTTCCCATCAGAACAGACTAAAAAGGCAACCCCAGGGTTGCCTTAATTTTTGAGTGGTTACACCGTTACAACAGGGACGCGGGGGGCCAGAGCCGTTAACAGTTCATATCCGACCGTGCCCGCCGCCGAGGCAACGTCATCGACTTTCACCTCGTTGCCCCACAGTTCGACCGGTGAACCGATACCTGCCTGCGGGCACGGCGTCAAATCTACCGCCATCATGTCCATCGAAATCGTGCCAACGGTGCCAGTGCGTACGCCGTCAATCCACACGGGCGTACCGGTCGGCGCAAGGCGTGGATAGCCGTCAGCATACCCCCCAGCCACAATCCCAATGCGCTGCTCGCCCGTTGAGCGGTAACGGCTGCCGTACCCCACGGTATCCCCCGCTTTCAGCGTCTGGATGCCAATGATTTCGCTACGCAAGGTCATGACCGGTTTGAGCCCGCTGTTGGCGATGTCCTGCCACTGACCGGACGGCGACGCGCCGTACAGCACAATTCCCGGCCGCACCCATTGATAATGCGCTTCCGGATGCCACAGCGTCGCCGCCGAGTTCGACAGCGAACGCGCGCAGTCCAGCCCTTCTGCCGCCTGCTCAATCCGCGCCATGGCATCCGTAATACCGTCAGGCTTTTCGGCGTCAGCGAAGTGCGCCATCAGCGTCATTTCACCGACATTTTTGATTCCACGCAGCTGTTGCCAGACCGTATTAACGCGTTCGGGCTGGAAACCCAGGCGATTCATGCCGCTGTTCATTTTGAGGTAAATATCGAGCGGCGAATGCAGTTTCGCATTTTGCAGCGCCTTGATTTGCCAGTTGCTGTGCACGCTGGTGGTCAGACGATACTTATCCAGCAGCGGCAGTTCGTCGGCATTAAAGAAGCCTTCCAGCAGCAGAATCGGACCTTTCCAGCCGCGCTCACGCAGCAGGATCGCCTCTTCCAGATTCAGTAAAGCAAAACCATCAGTGGCACTTAGCGCGCTCCAGATGGATTCAATTCCGTGGCCGTAGCCGTTGGCTTTTACGACCGACCAAACGCGAGAGCCTGGCGCAGCACGGCGGACTATCTGCAGGTTGTTTTTCAGGGCCTGCAAATCCAGCTGAGCCAGAATAGGACGGGACATGACGACTCCTTGTTAATTATGCGCGCCGTGCAAATGCTGTGGGCGGGATGGCGTAAAACCCGACTGGTAGCGCGCAGCGCTTAGATCATCGAACGGAATCGCCGGCGTACGGCCCGAAATCAAATCACTGAGCAACTGTCCTGAGCCGCAGGCCATCGTCCAGCCCAGCGTTCCGTGCCCCGTATTGGTCCATAAGTTCTTAAACGGCGTGCGCCCGACAATAGGCGTGCCGTCCGGGGTCATCGGACGCAATCCGGTCCAGAAAGTGGCTTGTTCGACAAATCCTCCTCGTGGGAAGAGATCGCGTACCACCATTTCCAGGGTTTCGCGGCGCGGTTGCAGCAATTCCGTATTAAAACCGACAATTTCAGCCATGCCGCCCACGCGAATTCGGTTATCAAAGCGGGTAATGGCGATTTTGTAAGTTTCATCAAGGATAGTTGAAACTGGCGCGCCGTTATCCTCTTTGACCGGGATTGTGAGCGAATACCCCTTAAGGGGGTAGACCGGAATATCCAGCAATCCCTTCAGCATCGCAGTGGAGTACGAGCCAAACGCCATGACGTAACTGTCGGCTTTAATCACTTCATCGCCACATTTCACGCCGTAGATTTTTCCGCCTTCAGACAGCAATTTATCGACGGGCGTGTTGTAGCGAAACGTGACGCCAGCCTGCTCGCACATCTTCGCCAGACGCTGGGTGAAGAGCTGGCAGTCGCCGGTTTCGTCATTTGGAAGGCGCAGCCCGCCGGTCAGCTTGTGCGCCACTTCGGCCAGCGCCGGTTCCACCTGTGCCAGTTGGCTCGCCTCGAGGAGTTGATAAGGCACGCCGGCATCTTCAAGCACGGCAATATCGCGCGTGGCGTTTTCGTATTGCTGCGCGGTGCGGAACAACTGCAGCGTGCCCCCCTGACGCCCTTCGTACTCAATTCCCGTTGATGCACGCAGGGTTTTCAGACAGTCGCGACTGTACTCCGCCAGACGGACCATGCGGCCTTTGTTTTCCATGTAATGGCGAGTGTCGCAGTTGCGTAGCATCTGCCACATCCACTTGAGCTGGGACGGCGTCCCATCAAGACTGATCGCCAGCGGCGCATGACGCTGGAACATCCATTTAATGGCTTTTAACGGAACGCCTGGTGCTGCCCACGGCGCAGCATAACCGGGAGAGATCTGCCCGGCATTCGCTGCACTGGTCTCAAGCGCGGATCCCGGCTCACGGTCAATGACGGTCACCTCATGTCCAGCCTGACTTAAATACCAGGCGCTGGTCACGCCAACGACTCCACTTCCCAGGACGACAACACGCATAGCGGCTCCATTATGTGCACAAGAATAATCATCTAATTACAGATTGATAACCTAGTTGAAAATATTATTCAACATACGACTTTTTTATGGTGACTTACCTCACACCTTCCCTGACAGACTGGGAGAGGGGTAATCTGGGATCTCGTGCTACGCTTCATCGTTAGCCAGCACAATGCTCTGTGGAAGTCATGTTTTCTACCAGATCAGAAACGTGAAATCGTAAAGAAAACATTTCTGCGCCAGCACGTTTTTTAAAGCGTTGTTCTATGCTTGAAAGGAGGCTCTCCAGACAGAGAGAGCACCGACAACGAGGGCGCGCTAATGGCTACCATTGATTCGATGAACAAGGACAGCACACGTCTCAGCGATGGACCCGACTGGACTTTTGAATTACTCGATGTTTACCTGGCCGAGATTGACCGGGTGGCCAAACTGTATCGGCTGGATACCTACCCCCATCAGATTGAAGTCATTACTTCCGAACAGATGATGGACGCCTATTCCAGCGTCGGGATGCCAATCAACTATCCTCACTGGTCGTTCGGCAAAAAATTTATTGAAACCGAGCGGCTTTACAAACATGGTCAGCAAGGGCTGGCGTATGAAATTGTTATCAACTCAAACCCGTGTATTGCCTATCTGATGGAAGAAAATACCATCACTATGCAAGCGCTGGTGATGGCGCATGCCTGTTACGGGCATAACTCTTTTTTCAAGAATAACTATCTGTTCCGCAGCTGGACTGACGCCAGCTCCATTGTCGATTATCTGATTTTCGCGCGGAAATACATTACCGAGTGCGAAGAGCGCTACGGCGTGGATGAAGTGGAAAAACTGCTCGACTCCTGCCATGCGCTGATGAATTACGGTGTCGATCGCTATAAGCGCCCGCAAAAAATCTCTCTGCAGGAAGAAAAAGCGCGGCAGAAAAGCCGTGAAGAGTATCTGCAAAGCCAGGTGAATATGCTGTGGCGTACCCTGCCGAAACGCGAAGAAGAAAAAACCGTTGCCGAAGCGCGGCGTTATCCTTCCGAGCCGCAGGAGAACATTCTCTACTTTATGGAAAAAAACGCGCCGCTGCTGGAACCCTGGCAGCGTGAAATCCTGCGCATCGTGCGTAAGGTGAGCCAGTATTTCTATCCGCAGAAACAGACGCAGGTGATGAATGAGGGGTGGGCGACGTTCTGGCACTACACCATTCTTAATCATCTGTACGACGAAGGGAAAGTGACCGAGCGTTTTATGCTGGAGTTCCTGCACAGTCACACCAACGTGGTGTTCCAGCCGCCTTACAACAGCCCGTGGTATAGCGGGATAAATCCGTATGCGCTCGGGTTTGCGATGTTCCAGGACATCAAACGCATTTGTCAGTCGCCGACGGAAGAGGATAAATACTGGTTCCCGGATATTGCCGGGTCAGACTGGCTGGAAACGCTGCATTTTGCGATGCGCGACTTTAAAGACGAGAGCTTTATTAGCCAGTTTATGTCGCCAAAAATCATGCGTGACTTCCGCTTCTTTACGGTGCTGGATGACGATCACAACAACTATCTTGAGATCTCAGCGATTCACAATGAAGAGGGTTACCGTGAAATCCGCTCGCGCCTGTCCTCACAGTATAACTTGAGCAATCTGGAGCCGAATATTCAGGTCTGGAATGTGGATCTCCGCGGCGATCGTTCCTTAACGCTCCGCTATATTCCGCATAACCGCGCCCCGCTGGATAAAGGACGCAAAGAGGTGCTCAAGCATGTTCATCGTCTGTGGGGTTTTGACGTGATGATGGAACAGCAAAACGAAGATGGTAGCGTGGAATTATTAGAACGTTGCCCGGCGCGTACTAACTCTCTTTAAACACGCTAACTAAAAAGCGAAAAAAAGCCTCTCATTTGAGAGGCTTTTTACTGTTAATGCCCGTGAATCGCTAAATCACCGGGCAGATTCTTCTGCATCCGGTGCCAGATCTCGCCGCTATCACGACCGTAACGACGGACCGTTTCGTACACCTGATCGTGCAGCCCCTCAGCGCAGAGCTCGCTGAGCTTATGATAGAAACCGAGCGCCAGGCTACGGGCTTCCGGATTGGCAAAATAGTGACGACCAATGCGGGTATACAGCCCTTTCATGCCGTTGATGATCAGCCCGTAAATGGGATTACCGGAAGCAAAAGCCAGACCACGGAAAATGTTGTAGTCGAGAGTCGCAAAGGCATCGGCATGGTCTTCAATGGCATTCGCCGTTGCCAACACTTCCAGCGCCTTATCGGGATGCTGACGGAAAGCGGTGCGAATAAAAATGGTCGAGATGTTGGTGCGCACTGACAGCAGATTATCAATCAGTTGAGGAACACTTTCGTGATCGAGGCGTGCGAGCGTTTCAAGAATATTCAGACCCGACGTTTCCCAGAAGTTGTTCACTTTGGTGGGTTTGCCGTGCTGAATGGTCAACCAGCCATCACGGGCCAAACGCTGTAACACTTCGCGTAAGGTGGTGCGTGTGACGCCGATAAGTTCAGAGAGTTCGCGTTCAGCGGGAAGAATCGTTCCTGGCGCAAAACGGTTATTCCAGATGCTTTCAATGATGTACTCTTCAGCGAAACCCGCCGGGCTTTGCGCCTTTATGACCATAGTGAGATTTCCATTACACAGCTTGAACTAATGGACTCATCATACCAGAGGCTTACGGAGGCAGGTAGCGCAGCGAAGAGGGAAAAAGGGATCGCTGTTTCATTTTTATCAAATACCCTACCCTGGCAGCAAGGGGGGCATTCACCTCGATTATGCGTATAATAATGTTTTGCTTAACTTTGGCGGGGAAGGAAGTCTGTTGTGGAAATTTCTTATGGGCGCGCCCTGTGGCGCAATTTTTTAGGCCAGTCACCTGACTGGTACAAACTGACGCTACTTATATTTCTGATTATTAATCCACTGGTGTTTATCTTTCAGCCGTTTATGGCTGGATGGCTGCTGGTCGCCGAATTTATCTTTACGCTGGCGATGGCATTGAAATGTTATCCGTTGCTGCCGGGCGGTCTGCTGGCGATTGAGGCGGTTGTTATCGGCATGACCAGTGCCGAGCGGGTGAAAGACGAACTGGCAACCAACCTTGAAGTACTTTTGCTGCTGATGTTTATGGTGGCAGGGATTTACTTCATGAAGCAGTTATTGCTTTTCATCTTTACCCGCCTGCTGCTGAGTATTCGCTCCAAAACGGTGCTTTCTCTTTCGTTCTGCATGGCTGCTGCATTTCTCTCCGCGTTCCTCGATGCCCTGACCGTGGTAGCCGTGGTCATTAGCGTCGCGGTCGGCTTTTACGGCATTTACCACCGCGTCGCATCGTCCAGTAGCGATAACGATCTTCAGGATGATAGCCAGCTCGACGTCAACAAGCGTGACGTTCTGGAACAATTCCGCGCATTCTTACGCAGTCTGATGATGCACGCAGGCGTTGGGACTGCGTTGGGCGGTGTGATGACGATGGTCGGTGAGCCGCAAAACCTGATTATTGCGAAAGCGGCTGGCTGGAATTTCACCGAGTTCTTTTTGCGCGTTGCGCCCGTCAGCGTGCCGGTGTTTATCTGCGGAATGCTCACCTGTTTCCTGCTTGAAAGGACAAAAACCTTCGGTTACGGCGCGCAGCTTCCTGGACCGGTACGCGACGTGCTTCAGGAATTCGATCTGAAAAGCCGCCGCCAGCGTACTCGTCAGGAAAAGCTGGCGTTGATCGCACAAGGGATTATCGGTGCATGGCTGATCTTCGCCCTGGCGTTTCATTTGGCAGAAGTGGGATTGATTGGCCTGTCGGTCATTATTATGGCGACGTCATTTACGGGCGTGACCGATGAACACGCGATCGGCAAGGCCTTTACCGAAGCGCTGCCCTTCACCGCCCTGCTGGCCGTTTTCTTTGCCATCGTGGCGGTGATCATCGATCAGCAGTTGTTCACGCCCATTATTCACTTTGTGTTGCAGGCTTCGCCAGATTCTCAGCTGTCGCTGTTTTATCTGTTTAATGGTCTGCTGTCGTCGATCTCGGATAACGTGTTTGTCGGTTCGGTGTATATCAATGAAGCGAAAACCGCACTGGAAAGCGGTGCGATTGACATCACTCAATTTGAACGGCTGGCGGTGGCGATAAATACCGGGACTAACCTGCCTTCTGTCGCGACACCGAATGGTCAGGCGGCCTTTTTGTTCCTGTTAACGTCCGCTCTCGCGCCACTCATTCGACTCTCCTACGGAAGAATGGTGTGGATGGCGCTGCCTTATACGCTCGTATTAACGCTGGTAGGTTTGCTGTGCGTCAAATTTACCCTCATTCCTTATACGCAATGGTTCATGCAAATAGGTATACTGGCCGCGCATTAAGTCCCTGAAATCGGGCAGTTCGCTGCCCGGTTTGGCTTTCTGCATTATAAATATCCAATTACGCTTTATTTTGCCAGGAGCAGGTGGCGCATAAAACGTTTTGGTTTACACTGCGCTTTCTAAGCAAGTTCCAGGGAAATAATTATGTTGCGATATTTGAACCAGTGCTCTCGCGGTCGCGGAGCGTGGTTGTTGATGGCCCTGACCGCCTTTGCGCTGGAAATGGTAGCGCTGTGGTTTCAGCATGTGATGTTGCTGAAACCCTGTGTGTTATGTATTTACGAACGTTGTGCGCTTTTCGGCATTATGGGTGCAGGGCTTGTCGGTGCAATTGCCCCGAAATCACCTTTGCGCTATGCCGGGATCGCTATCTGGTTATACAGTGCCTGGAAAGGCATTGAGCTTGCGTGGCAGCACACTGCAATGCAGCTGCATCCTTCGCCGTTCATGACCTGTGACTTCGCCGCTCGCTTCCCGAGCTGGCTGCCGCTGGACAAATGGCTGCCGCAGGTATTTGTTGCTTCAGGTGATTGCTCCGTCCGTCAGTGGGAATTCCTGACGCTGGAGATGCCGCAGTGGCTGGTGGGTATTTTTGTTGCCTACTTCGTCATCGCGCTGCTGGTGCTGATAGCCCAACCTTTCAAGCCGAAACAACGAGACTTGTTTGGACGTTTGAAATAACCCGCCTCGGCGGGTTTTTTTATGCCCGATTGGGATGATTCAGAATATGGTCTTCCCAGTCCTGCACTTCGGATTCTTTCACCGCAATATGTCGAACAGATATACGTTCGCCATGCATCGCCACTTTTGAACCGGTGAGCAGCGGATGCCAGGTCGGCAATTCCTTCCCCTCGGCCAGCAGGCGATAGGCGCAGGTGTGCGGCAACCACTCAAACGTCGGGAGATTATCGCGGGTCAGCTTGATGCAATCAGGCTCATACTCAAAACGACGCTCGTAGTTACGGCACTGGCAGGTTTTGATATTCAACTGCTTGCACGCGACGTTGGTAAAATAGATTTCGTCGGAGTCCTCATCCATCAACTTATGCAGGCAGCATTGTCCGCAGCCGTCACACAGCGATTCCCACTCCACGTCGGTCATTTCGTCGAGAGTTTTGCTTTGCCAGAAAGGGATTTCGCTCATAAGGATGATGTCCACACGTCAAAAGAAAGCGCACCTTATAACGAGTCTGGCACGTGGATGCAAGTTTTGCCGCCGATTAAAGGCGGCAACAGGATTTTACAGCACGCGGGTTTTAACGGACTGGCCGTTGAATTCGATGTCAAGTTCATCGCCGCTGTTCAGCGGACCGACCCCTTCAGGGGTGCCGGTGAGAATGACATCGCCCGGTTTAAGGGTGAAGTAGCGGCTCATGTAGGCAATGAGCGGCAGAATTTTATGGATCATATCGGCCGTGTTGCCCTGCTGGCGGATATCGCCGTTCACTTTCAAGCTGAGCGACGTGTTCTGCGGATCGGCTTTAAAATCAGCCGTCGGGATAAAACCTGAAATCGGGCAAGAATTATCAAACCCTTTGGCCTTTTCCCAAGGTTGCCCGGCTTTCTTCATTTTGCCCTGCACATCGCGAAGCGTCAGATCCAGCGCAATGCCGTATCCCGCAATCGCTTTCTGCACATGTGCTTCGGAGGCCTGGCGCAGCGTTGCGCCAATCAGCACAGCCAGCTCAACTTCATGATGAACCGACCCCAGCCCCTGCGGCAACGCCAGCGGCTGGCGAATATCACACAGTGCGGTTTCGGGTTTGATAAACAAAACCGGCTCGTCTGGCACGGCACTGCCCATTTCCTGAATGTGCTTCGCATAATTACTGCCAACACAAACGACTTTGCTCACAGGATAATCCAGTAATGCGCCTTGCCAGTTATGATGCTGATACATGCTCATCCCCTAAACGGTTGATATATCACCCTCGGATTTCTCCGGCGTTATTTTTTCCCTTCGCCTTCGAGATGCTGTTTTAATAAATTCTCAGGCGGTGGCGGAAGCTGTAAATAATAGCCCTGATCTTTCAATGCCGTTTTGACTTTTTCCAGATCGGCGTTAACCAACTGTTTGCGCCCGTCCAGCGGCAACAGCATCGCCAGCTGCGGCGTACCGAAACCTTTCATTAATTCTTCAGGCACTCGGGAAAAATCGTCTCTCTTTTCGACATAAAGATAGGTCTGGTCGCGTTTAGCACTTCGATAGATCACACAAAACATTTTTTTACTCTGAATTAACGGGTGGTTGCTTGCCTCAATATACCAGTGACTATAACATGCCTGATACTCTTCGTAATATCGCGGCGAATGTGCTGCGATTAACAGCAAATTGAGTAAGGCCAGGATGTCAAACACGCCCATCGAGCTTAAAGGCAGTAGCTTCACCTTATCAGTGGTTCATTTGCATGATGCAAAACCCGAGGTTATTCGTCAGGCGTTAGAAGACAAAATCGCAGAGGCCCCTGCTTTTCTTAAACACGCCCCCGTGGTGGTGAACGTCAGTGGTCTGGATGCGCCGGTAAACTGGCAGCATCTTCAGCAGGCGGTTTCATCAACCGGTCTGCGGATTGTGGGCATCAGTGGCTGTAAAGATGCCCGATTAAAAAATGAAATCGAGCGCGCGGGTCTGCCCCTACTGAATGAAGGGAAAGAAAAAACGGCGCGTTCTGCGCCAAAAGAAGCCCCAACGCCCCCGCCGCAAACGCAAACTGTAACGCCTGTCACAAAAACGCGAATGATTGATGTGCCGGTTCGTTCCGGTCAGCGCATTTATGCACCAAACTGTGATCTGATTGTGACAAGCCACGTTAGCGCTGGCGCAGAGCTTATCGCCGATGGCAATATCCATGTCTACGGCATGATGAGAGGCCGCGCGCTGGCAGGAGCCAGTGGCGATCGGGATGCGCAAATTTTTTGTACCCATCTGACGGCGGAACTGGTTTCCATCGCAGGTGAATATTGGCTGAGCGATAAAATCCCAGCTGAATTTTATGGCAAAGCGGCCCGTCTGTTACTGGCAGAGAACGCTTTGACTGTTCAACCGTTGAATTGATCCCTTTTAACAAGGAATTTCTATGGCACGCATTATTGTTGTGACTTCGGGTAAAGGAGGCGTTGGCAAGACCACCTCCAGCGCGGCCATCGCTACTGGTTTGGCCCAGAAGGGAAAGAAAACCGTTGTTATCGATTTCGATATCGGCCTGCGTAATCTGGATTTGATTATGGGCTGCGAGCGTCGCGTCGTGTATGACTTCGTCAACGTCATTCAAGGCGATGCCACGTTAAACCAGGCGATGATTAAAGATAAGCGCACCGAGAATCTCTTTATCCTGCCTGCTTCTCAGACGCGTGATAAAGACGCCCTGACTCGTGAAGGCGTTGAAAAAGTGCTCGAAGAACTGAAGAAAATGGAATTCGATTTCGTTGTCTGTGATTCCCCTGCAGGTATCGAAACCGGTGCGTTGATGGCGCTCTACTTCGCTGATGAAGCGATCATCACCACCAACCCTGAAGTGTCGTCCGTACGTGACTCTGACCGAATCCTGGGTATTCTGGCGTCCAAATCCCGCCGTGCGGAAAATGGTCAGGAACCCATTAAAGAACACCTGCTGCTGACCCGTTATAATCCGGGTCGTGTCAATAAAGGTGACATGCTTAGCATGGAAGACGTACTCGAGATCCTGCGTATCAAACTGCTTGGCGTGATTCCGGAAGATCAATCCGTGTTGCGCGCCTCTAACCAGGGTGAGCCTGTGATCCTCGACATCATGGCAGACGCGGGTAAAGCCTACGCTGATACCGTTGACCGTCTGTTGGGAGAAGAACGTCCTTTCCGCTTCATTGAAGAAGAGAAGAAAGGTTTCCTCAAACGCCTGTTCGGAGGATAAGTTATGGCATTACTGGACTTTTTTCTCTCGCGGAAAAAAAGCACCGCTAACATCGCAAAAGAGCGACTGCAAATTATCGTCGCGGAGCGTCGCCGCAGCGATGCGGAACCGCACTATTTGCCGCAGCTGCGCAAAGATATCCTGGAAGTGATTTGTAAGTACGTGCAGATCGACCCGGAGATGGTCACCGTGCAGCTTGAGCAAAAGGACGGAGATATTTCGATTCTGGAGCTGAACGTCACGCTGCCAGAAGCAGAAGAGTCGCGTCCCTAGTTGAGTGAGGCATAACCTCAATAATTTGCGTTGCGGGAAGACGGCAAGAGAAGTGCTCCCGAGGCGCTGGCAGCAGTCAGTGATTCGGGTGAATGAACGCCGCCGACACCTGTAATTTACAGTATGACGGTTATATAACCCCGGCGCGGTTTTGCGTGCCGGGGTTATCATTTCTTAGCGCGGATAGCCTTCCAGCAGCACTTTCAGTCGATCGGCCATCAAATTACCGCGCCAGCCCGCCATCATTTCCGGCAGGCCATTTTGCGTTTTCAGCTTCCAGTGCCAGTTCAGCAGTTGGTTAATCTGACGACGTGACGCCAGCAGTTCAGGACTCACCTTGTTTTCCGTCCCTATTTCCAGCACCAGCGCTTTGATATCTTTGAACGCCTTGCGATAGCCAGGCATATCCATCAGATTTAACAGCGGCTCAGGCAGTTCATCTTCGGGCAGCTGTTGCGCTTGCGCGACCAACGCCAGCAAGGTTTTCCCGTGGAATCGGATCTCGCTTCCGGACAAGCCAATGCTGTCCAGCTCACCCATGCTGCCCGGCATATAGCGCGCCACGGCCCAGAGGTGCTCTTCACGAACCACAAAATTCACGGCCAAATCGCGCTCACGCGCCTTACGCAGACGCCACTCAGCCAGAAGTTGCAGGCAGGCGAGCTGGCGCGTACGCAGCTGCCAGGCATTGGTGATATCACGCCAGGCGTCTTTGGGATCAACCGTTTCCTGACGGCGCTGCTGCGTCATTCGGCACTCATTGAGCGCCGCATCAAGCCAGCCCGCGGCTTCGGCCTCTTTCATCAGCTGACCGGCGATAGGCAACAGATAGAAGACGTCGGCGGCCGCATAGTCAAGCTGACGTTCAGTCAGGGGGCGCGCCAGCCAGTCGGTACGTGACTCGCTCTTGTCGAGCGCAATGCCAGTGTACTCTTCTACCATCGCAGCGAAGCCCCAGGAAAGCGGACGGCCTGAGAATGCCGCCAAAATTTGCGTATCGATCAAGGGTTCCGGCATGATGCCAAAGGTGTTGAGAAACACTTCCAGATCTTCACTGCCTGCGTGCAGATATTTGGTGATGGCAGTATTAAGCAGCAGTTCACGCATCGGCGACCAGTCGGTGATGCCGAGAGGGTCGATGAGAGACACATTCTTGCCATCGTACATCTGGATCAAACCTAACTGCGGATAGTAGGTCCGCGTGCGGACAAACTCGGTATCCAGAGCGATGGCAGGAAAGTCGCGGGTGACATCGCACAGCGTTGCCAGTTCGTCGTTGGTTGTGATCATCTGGTAATTCAAAACGGTTTCTCTTTGGTTTGCGCCCATAAAAAACGCCGGCTAAACCGGCGTCTCATGGCGACTCACTCGAAGCTTAGGCTTTATTGTCCACTTTGGCGCGTGCTTCGTCACGTAATTCTCGTCGTAATATCTTCCCGACGTTCGATTTTGGCAATTCATCGCGGAACTCGACCAGCTTCGGCACTTTATATCCGGTCAGCTGACGGCGACAGAAGGTAATGAGTTCTTCTTCGGTCAGGGAGGACTCTTTTTTGACCACGAAAATCTTCACCGTCTCGCCGCTGCTTCCCGCGGGAACGCCAACGGCAGCCACTTCCAGCACCCCGCTGTGCTGCATGACGACATCTTCAATTTCGTTGGGATAGACGTTGAAGCCGGAGACGAGAATCATGTCTTTCTTACGATCGACGATACGCAAGAATCCTTCGTCATCCATCACCGCGATATCACCCGTGTGCAGCCAGCCGCCTTTCATGATTTCATCAGTGGCGTCAGGTCGCTGCCAGTAACCTAGCATCACCTGAGGGCCTTTGACACACAGTTCGCCCGGTTCCCCGTGCGCCACTTCATTGTCTTGATCATCCACCAGCTTGGCTTCTGTCGAGGGAACCGGCAGACCAATACTTCCGCTGTGGTAATCAATATCATGCGGATTCACGCTGACTAATGGCGCGCATTCCGTCAGGCCGTAACCTTCAAGCAGGTACTGACCCGTCAGCTTAACCCAACGTTCGGCCACGGCTTGCTGAACCGGCATGCCGCCGCCCGCCGAAAGATGAAGAGTAGAAAAATCGAGCTGCTGGAACTCTTTGTTATTCAGTAGCGCATTAAAGAGCGTATTCACGCCCGTCATCGCCGTAAACGGATATTTCGCCAGCTCTTTCACCAGGCCTGGAATATCACGCGGGTTGGTGATTAACAGATTTTGCCCGCCCAGTTCGATAAACAGCAGGCAGTTCATGGTCAGTGCAAATATGTGATACAGCGGCAATGCCGTGACGACCAGCTCCTTGCCACGGTGCAGCAGCGGGCCGTAGGTCGCATTCACCTGCTCGAGATTGGCCAGCATATTGCGGTGCGTCAGCATCGCACCTTTCGCCACGCCGGTCGTCCCGCCGGTGTATTGCAGGAACGCCAGATCGTCCGGCACCACTTCTGGCTTCACGTACTGCATACGGTAGCCGTTATGCAGCGCGCGGCGGAAAGAGATCGCGTCCGGAAGATGGTATTTCGGGACCAGACGCTTAACGTATTTGACAACGAAGTTAACCAGCGTGCCTTTAGCCGTCGAGAGCTGATCGCCCATGCGCGTCAGGATAACGTGGCGGACCTGCGTTTTATCGACCACTTTTTCCAGGGTGTGGGCAAAGTTGGAGACAATCACAATCGCCGCGGCACCGCTGTCGTTTAACTGGTGTTCAAGCTCGCGCGGCGTATACAGCGGGTTAACGTTAACCACGATCATGCCCGCCCGCAGGATCCCAAAAAGTGCCACCGGATACTGGAGCAGGTTTGGCATCATCAGTGCGACGCGGTCCCCTTTCTTCAGCCCTAAGCCTTCCTGCAGGTAAGCCGCAAACGCCCGGCTGCGCTCTTCCAGTTTGCGGAAGGTCATCACTTCACCCATGTTCACAAACGCAGGCTGATCGGCGTAGCGCGTGACGGAATTTTCAAATAATTCAACCAGGGATTGATAACGGTCAGGATTGATCTCCGCAGGAACATCCGCGGGATACCGGTTTAGCCAAACCTTCTTCAATGCATCACCTCTGAAATGAGCGTTCGTCGTCATCGCAACCCCGAGAATAAACAGTTCGTTAACATTATATTAACTCAGCGTACCAGTTTATTAATTGTCCAGATTTAAGGTTGCGAAGCGCGTCACTCTTTTTTTTGTGTTATAGCCGTAAAAAACAGAGACAGCGGCTGAGCCGCTGTCTCTTATCTAAATATAACAATACGTTATTCTGTTACGATGGTCTGTACCTGCGCCGGACCTGGGTTATACCAGCCCCATCCACCGTAGCCATAGCGGTAGGGATGCGGACCCCAGAACCAGGGATCGATCGGCTGCGGTGGCAGCATAACCTGCTGCGTGACGCGCCAGCGTTTATAGCCGTTCGCCTGCATCGTCATAAATTTATATGGCGTGCTGCCAATTTTACCTTGCTGCGCGCCAGTGATTGGCCCGACAACCGTGACCAGTTGCCCACGGAAATCAACCGGATCGAGGAAGCCATTCACATCCGCGTAAATACGCCCACGGGAGGCCTCTCCCAGTATGGGACGCGCACCGCTATCCAGTGGAACCGTCGCAATCTCAAGGCGGGTTTTGCCCTGCTGATTGATAACCTCAACGACTTTCCCGCCAAAGCGCGCTTCCTGCCCGACGTACAGTTCAGGGGCATTCATCACCCGCACCAGATCTTGCTGCGGCGTCGGGCTGGTTCCTTTGATCGCGTCAGGGACGGTCACACAACCACTCAACGCGACGGCAATTGCGCTCGCCATAATCGGACGTACAACTTTCTTTTGAACCGCCATGATGCGACTCCCTTTTCTCAGCTCGTATTACTGAGATTCACGCTCTGCCCGGAAGTTTCTTCCAGGCGACTTCATTTCGCAAATAAACTGGCTCAGCCTGTTCAACTGCAACGGTTTTTCCCGCAGCAAAGCGCTGACACGCGATTGGCAGCATATCTTCTGCAGCTGGCAGCAACATATTGCCATCGACCAGCGTCAGGCCACTTTCTTTGGCCATATCCGGCCACGCTGGCCATCCCGTTCCCACAGTAGCCCAATCGCCAGATAGATGTTTCAACCGTTCGCCAACGGCCTCCGGTTTGAGCACGCATTCGGTCTCTTCACCGTGCCAGACACCCTGCTCATCGCGGGTATATTCCGCCCAGTAAACTTCACCCATGCGCGCGTCAATAGCCGCCAACACACGCGTTGCGCCACTTTTTCGGAAAGCGCCTTGCGCCATGGTGGCAAGCGTTGATACGCCGATCATGGGAAGATTTGCCCCCAACGCCAGGCCCTGCGCAATGCCGATGCCGATGCGCACGCCGGTGAAGCTGCCTGGCCCACGGCCAAACGCCAGCGCGTCAAGTTCAGTTAAGGAGGTGTTGCCCTGGTTCAGAATGTCTTTTACCAGCGGCAGAATACGTTGGGTATGTTCCCGGGGGCACTCTTCAAAATGGGCAAAGAGGTTACCGTTATCCCACAGGGCGGCAGAACACGCCTCTGTTGCGGTATCAATAGCCAGAATTCGCATGGGTCTCGCGCTCTCGCAGTGGTCAGTCAGAAAATGGCGCGCATCTTAGCATACTCCAGGGCAAATTACTCCGCCGTTGGATTCGCCAGGAAACGCACGGCACGGTTGATGTCGCGCGTGCGCGGCGCGGGCGGCAGGCTTGCCAGAAACGTGGCGCCGTAGGGACGCATCACCAGACGGTTATCGCAGATAACCAGCACGCCGCGATCGTCGATATCACGAATCAGACGTCCCACGCCCTGTTTCAGGGTAATCACCGCATCCGGCAATTGCACGTCATCAAACGGATCGCCACCACGTATGCGACAATCTTCCATGCGCGCTTTGAGCAGCGGATCGTCGGGTGAGGTAAACGGTAATTTGTCGATAATCACCAGCGACAGCGCATCGCCGCGTACGTCCACCCCTTCCCAGAAACTGCTGGTCGCCACCAGCAACGCGTTACCGGCGGCGACAAACTGCTGCAAAAGTTGTCCTTTGCTGGTTTCACCCTGTAACAGGACGGGGAGCGTCATCGTGGCGCGAAACTGCTCTGCCAGGTCGCGCATCATTGCGTGCGACGTACACAGCATAAAGCAACGGCCATTGTTGGCTTCGATCATCGGTTTAAGCATCGCCGCCAGATGCCGCGCTGCGCCCGGTTGATTAGGCAGCGGTAAATTGCGCGGGACGCAGAGCAATGCCTGCGTTTCGTAATCAAACGGGCTCGGCAGCAACAGGGATTCGGTGTTTTCAATACCCAGACGTTCGGTGAAGTGGTGGAGATCGTCATTCACCGACAGCGTGGCGGAGGTAAAAATCCAGCTGCCCGGTTTCTGGGCCATCACTTCTTTGAATTTATCCGCCACGGTCAGCGGCGTCAGGGCCAGCGTGAACTGCCGAGCGGTGCATTCGTACCAGTAGCTAAAACCAGGCTGGTTGGTCTCTTTCAGGCGTTTCAGACGGGTGCGATAGAGCGTGGCGCGTTCAAATGCCGCATCCAGCAAGGCGCTACGGCCAAGCGACAGTTTCGCCACGTCGTAGCACAACTCCAGCGCGTCATCAAGAAGCAACAGCGCGCGTTGGATATTGCTGTCAGCCAGCAGCTCACGAAGATTACCGCGAAAACCGGGCTCCCCCAGTTGCAGGCGGAAATCCTGCGCGCTTTGCGCGAGACGATCGGCGCATTTTTGCAACTGCTGGGTGTCGCGTAATTCAGTGCGGTAGGCAATGGTGAAATCTTTGGCGAGATCCTGCAACTGACGGCTGGACAGTGACTGACCAAAATACTGGCTGGCGATATCCGGTAACTGATGCGCTTCATCGAAAATCATCACTTCCGCTTCCGGGATCAGTTCGCCAAATCCGCTGTCTTTAACCACCATATCTGCCAGGAATAAGTGATGGTTAACCACCACCACGTCGGCGTCCATCGCGGTTTTACGCGCTTTGACGACAAAACAATCTTTATACAGAGGGCAGTCGCTGCCCAGGCAGTTATCGTTGGTGCTGGTGACCAGCGGCCACGCCTGAGAATCTTCCGCGACGCTGGCGCAAGTGCTGATGTCCCCGTCGGTGGTTTGATTCGCCCACGCACGCAAAATAATCACATCGCTGAGGGTTTGTACCGGGAGGTCGCCGCCCGCAAGAGCCTGTGCTTCAAGGCGCTCCAGACAGAGATAGTTTGAGCGGCCTTTCAGCAGCGCCAGACGGCCTTTATAGTTCAGCGCCTTAGCGACCGTCGGCAAATCGCGGCTGTAAAGCTGATCCTGCAACGCTTTCGATCCCGTAGAGATGATCACTTTCTTTTTTGCGCGCAACGCCGGCGCAAGATAGGCGTAGGTTTTACCCGTGCCGGTTCCCGCCTCAACCACCAGGGGTTGAGTGTTTTGAATGGCGCGGGTCACCGCTTCCGCCATATGCCGTTGCGGCTCACGCGGCTTGAAACCGGGAATCGCCTGCGCTAACTGACCCTCTGCTGCAAAATCGTCTGCCACGTTTCTCTCTCACTGTATTTTTGCACAGGGATTATGTCAGCCCGCCCTCTTCTGTGCCAGTCGAAATAGTGACGAGTGCGGAACAATGTGGCAGTCTTGCCCATTGCGATGGAAAATAATCAGGAAAAAATTTATGACAATTTTGCGCATTGATGCCGAAGCCCGCTGGTCTGACGTCGTCGTTCACAACCAAACCATTTATTACACCGGCGTGCCGGAAAACCTGGATGCAGACGCATTTGAGCAAACTGCCAATACGCTGGCACAAATTGATGCGATGCTGGAAAAACTGGGCAGCGAAAAGTCGCGCATTCTGGATGCGACAATTTTCCTGGCAAACAAAGACGATTTCGCGGCGATGAACAAAGCCTGGGATGCGTGGGTGGTGGCGGGTCACGCGCCTGTACGCTGTACCGTACAAGCCACGCTGATGAAGCCGGAGTATAAGGTCGAGATCAAAATTATCGCGGCGGTTTAAGCCCGATTATTCTTCGTCCTCATCATCAAAAAGCGCCACAATCCGCTCGCCGGTATGGGTGGCGCGAATTTCCTGAGCTACCGTGGTAATCGCCTCACCGCTGCTCATGCCCTGGGTCATCAGTTCCTGAATACGCTCGACTGCTTTTTGCTGCTGTTCGTGGCTCAGAGAAGGTAAACCTGCAAACATTGTCAACTCCTGCTAAATTATCCGCGCTCATTATTTCACGCTGCCCTATAGTATGCCACACATGAAGACTTTACCCCCTACTGTCATTACATTGCCGTGGCGCCATGACGCCGCCGAATTCTGGTTTGCGCGCTTAAGCCCGCTTCCCTGGGCAATGTTGCTGCATTCCGGGCATGCGGATCATCCCTATAGCCGCTTTGATATTCTGGTCGCTGACCCGCTGACGACGCTGGTCACGCAAGGCGATACGACGCGCATAACCTCTGCGTTCTCGCGTCTGTCTCATGAAGATCCGCTGACGTTACTTGAACAAGAAACCCGTGCGCTGGCACTGCCTGCGGACCCCAATCCTGACCTGCCTTTTCAGGGCGGGGCGCTGGGCCTTTTCGGTTACGATTTGGGTCGTCGGTTTGAAACGCTGCCCGATATCGCGCAGAGTGATATTTCGCTGCCGGATATGGCCGTGGGATTGTATGACTGGGCAATCATTGTCGATCACCACAAAAAAGTGGTTTCGCTCCTCAGCCATTCGGACGTGAATGCTCGTCTGGCGTGGATCGACGCGCAACCCGAACCCGAGACGGCTGCGTTTTCTCTGACGTCTGCCTGGCACTCAAATATGCGCGCTGAGGACTATGCCGATAAGTTCGGGCAGGTGCAGGCGTATTTACACAGCGGTGACTGCTATCAGGTGAATCTCGCCCAACGATTCGAGGCTACGTACCGGGGAGATGAGTGGCAGGCGTTTACACGTTTAAACGCGAATAATCGTGCGCCGTTCAGCGCGTTTCTACGCCTGGAACAGGGCGCGATCCTGAGCCTGTCGCCAGAGCGTTTTATACATCTGGCGGACGGAACAATTCAGACGCGCCCGATCAAAGGCACGCTTCCGCGCCTGTCAGACCCAGCAGCGGATCGCGAGCAGGCCGAAAAACTGGCCGCATCGCCGAAAGATCGCGCCGAGAATCTGATGATTGTCGACTTAATGCGTAACGATATTGGCCGCGTTGCGGTTCCGGGGAGCGTGCGCGTCCCTGAACTGTTTGTCGTGGAGCCGTTCCCGGCGGTTCACCATCTGGTCAGCACCATTACAGCGCAACTTCCTGCCAGCCGTTCCGCCTGCGATCTGCTGCGCGCGGCGTTTCCTGGCGGGTCCATCACCGGTGCTCCGAAAGTCCGCGCAATGCAAATTATCGACGAACTGGAGCCGCATCGTCGTAACGCCTGGTGCGGCAGCATTGGTTATGTGAGCGTGTGCGGCACCATGGACACCAGCATTACCATTCGTACCCTGACGGCCTGCGACGGAAAACTCTATTGTTCTGCGGGAGGCGGGATCGTGGCGGACAGTCAAGTCGATGCTGAATATCAGGAAACATTTGATAAAGTAAACCGCATCCTGCAACAACTGGAGAGCTAACGGATGGAGACTCACGATTTAACTCTGGATGATTTTTTGTCACGTTTTCAGCTCTTGCGTCCGAAGATTAGTCGCGACGTGTTGAACAGCCGCCAGGCCGCGGTGCTTATCCCGGTGGTGCGTCGCGAACAGCCGGGACTGTTACTCACCAAACGCTCATCCCACATGCGTAAGCACCCGGGTCAAGTGGCGTTTCCCGGCGGTGCGGTAGATTCAACAGATGCGTCGTTGATTGCTGCCGCGCTGCGAGAGGCTCACGAAGAAGTCGCCATTCCACCGGAAGTGGTTGAGATTATTGGCGTGCTGCCGCCCGTTGATAGCGTCACCGGATTTCAGGTCACACCCGTCGTGGGGATTATTCCGCCCGATCTTCATTATCATGCGAGTGAAGAGGAAGTTGCCGCCGTATTCGAAATGCCGCTGAGCGAAGCGCTGCGTCTGAGCCGCTATCATCCGCTGGATATTCAGCGTCGTGGGCACGATCACCGCGTGTGGTTATCCTGGTATCAGCATTATTTTGTCTGGGGCATGACGGCGGGGATTATTCGCGAACTGGCTCTGCAAATTGGAATGAAGCCTTAATTCTAACTTCAATGTTTCAACTCAATGCTTCAACTCCGGGTGCGTGAATTTTGTGACGCGCATCCCTCTCCTGCCTGCCGAAATCATGAGCATATATACTTTACTCCATGGTTGCTGACACAAGTTTACCGTAGCGCCCTCGGCATTAGTAAATTCACTCAAAATCATTAGTTTTATTCATGTGAATAGTTCAGCCGATCCCAGGGTTCCCTCTTACACTATGCGCAGTTATAACATCGTTACTGGAACCCCAGTAACCCTGTCAGGAGTGAGAAAGTGATTAGTATATTCGACATGTTCAAAGTGGGGATCGGTCCATCCTCTTCCCACACTGTAGGGCCGATGAAGGCCGGTAAACAGTTCGTCGATGATCTGGTCGAAAAAGGATTACTGGAAAGCGTTACCCGCGTAGCTGTAGATGTCTACGGTTCGCTGTCATTGACGGGTAAAGGCCACCACACCGATATCGCCATTATTATGGGTCTGGCTGGAAATATGCCGGACACTGTTGATATTGACGCCATTCCGGCGTTCATTCGAGACGTAGAAACACGCGGTCGCCTGCTGCTGGCAAAAGGTCAGCACGAAGTGGATTTCCCGCATGACGACGGCATGCGTTTTCGCAGTGATAACCTGTCACTGCACGAGAACGGAATGCAGATCCACGCCTTTAACGGCGACAAAGTGGTGTACAGCAAAACCTATTACTCCATCGGCGGCGGTTTTATCGTCGATGAAGAACACTTTGGTAAAGACACAACGGGCGACGTTAACGTGCCGTATCCGTTTAAATCCGCCAAAGAGATGCTCGATTATTGCCACGAAACCGGCTTGTCCCTTTCCGGGATGGTGATGCAAAACGAACTGGCATTGCACAGCAAAAGCGAAATTGAAGCCTATTTTGGCAACGTCTGGACAACTATGCAGGCGTGTATCGACCGGGGGATCAACACCGAAGGCGTGTTGCCAGGTCCGCTGCGCGTTCCGCGTCGTGCGTCCGCTCTGCGTCGCATGCTGGTCACCACGGACAAATTCTCTAACGATCCGATGAATGTGATCGATTGGGTGAATATGTTCGCGCTGGCGGTCAACGAAGAAAACGCCGCAGGCGGCCGTGTGGTCACCGCGCCAACAAACGGCGCATGCGGTATCGTCCCGGCGGTTCTGGCCTATTACGATCACTTTATCGAACCGGTCACCACTGACATTTATATCCGTTATTTCCTCGCAGCGGGTGCTGTTGGCGCGCTGTACAAAATGAACGCGTCTATCTCTGGCGCTGAAGTGGGCTGTCAGGGTGAAGTGGGCGTAGCGTGTTCGATGGCAGCGGCAGGTCTGGCAGAGCTGCTTGGCGCAAGCCCGGAGCAGGTTTGCGTGGCGGCTGAGATCGGCATGGAGCATAACCTGGGTCTGACGTGTGACCCGGTTGCCGGTCAGGTACAGGTTCCGTGCATCGAGCGTAACGCGATTGCATCCGTTAAGGCGATCAACGCCACACGCATGGCGATGCGCCGTACCAGCGAACCCCGCGTTTCGCTGGATAAGGTCATCGAAACCATGTACGAAACCGGTAAAGACATGAACGCTAAATACCGTGAAACCTCTCGCGGTGGTCTGGCGATCAAAGTGCAGTGTGACTAAGCACAGCGCCTGATATCTCCCCTCGCCCATCTGCAACGGATGGGCGAAATTTTTTCCCTTTCTCGTCAGCGTAATATTTCCCCACTACACTTGCTTTGTTGCCTCTGGCATTTGGTGTCGGCGGCGTATCAGGCGGCCTTTCATGCAAACGGCACAAAGGATCATAAAAAAATATCGCCAAAAACGCGTCATCGTCTGTGTGATGGTGGCGCTTCTTACGCTCATTCTGACGTTGGGCATCCGCTTTATTTCGCAGCGTAATTTAAATCAGGAACGCATCCAGGCCTTTGCGACCCATTCCGTAAATGCACTGGATAAGATTCTGATGCCCTTGCAAAAAGGACGCGATGAGTTGCAAACATTAGTTGGCGTTCCCTGCTCTGAGGCCCATCTGATGCTGCGTAAGCGGGCTGCGGCATTGCAAACGGTACGTTCAATTACCCTTGTTAAAGAGGGCATTCTGTACTGCTCCAGTATTTTTGGTGACCGTAACGTTCAGATTCGCCTGACTCAACCCGCCTTACCGTCCAGCCAGCCTCAGCTCATCTTGACGACCGACAAGTCGTTACTCAAAGGCAGCCCTATTTTGATTCAGTGGTATCCCGCCTCAGATACCGGAGAAGACGGCGTCATGCAGGTGGTGAATATCGATCTCATCACCAAAATAATGCTTGAGCCGCAAAGTCCGCTGATCACCGACGTCAGCCTGAAAGTCGGGAATAAATTCCTTCGCGATGGTCAGAACGTCACGGATACGCTGAACGTCCCTGAAGACAGTATGATTCTGCCCCAGTCCTCTGCGCATTTTCCTTTTACTATCCTGGTCAGCGGCCCTGGCGCCAGTGAACTGGCGTTGAAAAACTTGCCCTCACAACTTCCGCTGGCGGTATTGATAAGCCTGCTGCTGGGCTATATTGCCTGGCTTGCTACCGCCAGTCGCATGAGCTTTACCTGGGAAATTAATCTCGGATTAGCCGCGCGGGAGTTTGAGCTTTTTTGCCAGCCGCTGCTCAATGCCCGCACACAAAAATGCGTCGGCGTGGAGATCCTGTTGCGGTGGAATAATCCTCGTCAGGGCTGGATATCCCCGGACGTTTTTATCCCACTGGCGGAGGAACATAATTTGATTGTTCCCCTGACGCGCTACGTGATGATTGAAACGGTCCGCCAGATTGGCTATTTCCCCGCCAACAAGGGATTTCATATTGGCATTAACGTGGCGGCCAGCCATTTTCGCAACGGTACTTTGCTTCATGATCTGAATCGCTATTGGTTTAGCGCGCATCCAAAACAACAGTTGATCCTTGAACTTACTGAGCGCGATGCCCTGCTGGATGGGGATTATCGACTGGTTCGCGAGTTACACCGCAAACAGGTGAAGCTGGCCATTGATGATTTTGGTACGGGGAACAGTTCCCTGTCATGGCTGGAAAAATTACGCCCTGACGTGCTCAAAATTGATAAGTCTTTCACGATGGCATTGGGTACGGACGCGGTGAATTCCACGGTGACGGATATTATTATCGCATTGGGTCAACGGCTCAATATTGAGCTGGTGGCGGAAGGCGTGGAAACACAGGAACAGGCACGTTATCTGCGCCATCATGGGGTGAATACGTTGCAGGGATTTTTATATGCGCGGCCAATGCCGCTCAAGGATTTTCCGAAATGGCTGGCGGAGAGTTCACCCCCGCCAGCGCAGCGTAACGGGCATATTTTGAGAATTATGCCGTTACGTTAAGACAGATTACTCTTCGTCGTCGTGCGCAGACTGTTCTTTAACAATACGCACCAGGTCAACGCGATAATCGTTCGCTTCCACGATCGTGATTTGCAGCGGCGGCAGCTCAATGATATCGCCCGTGCGCGGAATCTGTCCGTTCACAGCAATCACCAAACCCGCCACGGTGGCGATGTCTTCTTCATCATTAATGATGTTATCAAGACCCAACGTGTGCTGCAGCGCATGCAGGTCCGTCGCGCCTTTAACCAGCCAACCGTTGCCATCCGCAACGATTTCTGGCGTTTCATCGGCATCCGGAAATTCGCCGGCGATCGCTTCAAGCACGTCCAGCGGTGTCACCAGACCTTGCACCACGCCAAATTCGTTGGTCACGATCACAAAACTACCGCGAGCACGACGCAGAACGCTAAGCAGGTTGATAGGGTCCAGCGTTTCCGGAACCACTATCGCGGGGGTCGCGGCGGCAATCGCTTCGACGTTCGCCCCCTCTTCCAGACCGACCAGCATCTCTTTAGCGCGAACCACACCGATGATTTCATCCAGTTCGCCACGACAGACCGGGAACAGGCTGTGCGGGGACGACAGCAGTTGCTGACGGATTTCATCCACGCTCAGATTGGCATCAACCCAGCTGATTTCACCCCGTGGCGTCATGATGCCGCGCAGTGAGCGGGAGGCGAGCGAAAGCACGCCGTTAATCATGTAGCGTTCTTGTTCGACAAAAGCGCCAACCGGTACAGGAACCGGGGCATTACCCGCAGATTCAGGCTGTACAGACTGACGACGGCCCCCCATCAGACGCAAAATGGCGTCGGCGGTACGGGCGCGCAGCGGTTGGTTAGACTGCTGTTTGATGAAGTTTCGGCTCGCAATCTGGTTGAACAGCTCGATAATAATCGAGAAGCCGATCGCGGCGTACAGGTAGCCTTTCGGAATATGGAAGCCGAAACCTTCAGCGACCAGACTCAGGCCAATCATCAACAGAAAGCTTAAACACAGGACCACCACTGTGGGATGTTCGTTCACAAAACGCGTCAGCGGCTTAGAAGCCAGCAGCATCACGGCCATCGCAATAACGACCGCCGCCATCATCACCGGCAGATGGTTTACCATGCCGACCGCAGTAATCACCGCATCCAGTGAGAATACGGCATCAAGCACTACAATCTGCATGACGACGACCCAAAAACTCGCATACCCCTTGCCGTGACCATCGTCGTGCTGCCGGTTTTCCAGCCGCTCATGCAACTCTGTCGTCGCTTTGAAGAGCAGGAACAGGCCCCCCACCAGCATGATCAGGTCACGACCGGAGAAGGTGAAATCCCAGACGGTGAACAACGGTTTGGTCAGCGTGACCATCCACGAAATGACGGACAGCAGCGCAAGACGCATAATTAGCGCCAGCGAAAGACCGATTAAACGCGCTTTGTCGCGCTGTTTTGGCGGCAGCTTATCCGCGAGGATGGCGATGAACACCAGGTTGTCGATACCAAGAACAATTTCGAGCACAACCAGCGTGAGTAATCCCACCCAGATTGACGGGTCCATTAAGAATTCCATGACAAGCTCCTGCTAAAGGAATGACAAAACGGCGCCACGGAAGAAGTGGGCGAAATGGCGGTAGACATGTTCAACGTGTGGCGAGAATCGCCGGCGAGCGAGGCGCTAAATGGCCTGGTAGATGACTGACGTCGGTGACGGTCCATACAGTGGGCTAAGCCCTTTACTCCTGTCAATTAAACGGAGGCTAAACATATCAGAGACAATAGGTTTTTAGCAAAGATTTACTTTCCTTTGCAAAGTTCTGTAACAGAGTCGATTTTGATTTGGGATAAATCTGTTCTACATCGCTAAATTACGGATCTTCATCACATAAATTATTTTTTCACTGTCTAAAATAATTCCCGGAAGTCTTATTTAATTGAACTCTAACCCTTATCTGAATCGATTCGGTTCGCCGGGGAAGATTCTCAGTACGACTGCCTGGCAGGCGTATTAATGATAATAAAGGAGGTAGCAAGTGACCATTGCTATTGTGATAGGCACACATGGTTGGGCTGCAGAGCAGTTACTCAAAACGGCAGAAATGCTGTTGGGTGAGCAGGAAAACGTGGGCTGGATCGATTTCGTTCCAGGTGAAAACGCGGAAACGCTAATCGAGAAATATACGGCTCAACTGGAGAAGCTTGATACGCGCTCAGGCGTGCTGTTTCTCGTCGATACATGGGGCGGCAGCCCGTTCAATGCCGCCAGCCGCATTGTCGTCGATAAAGAGCATCATGAGGTCGTCGCCGGCGTCAACATTCCTATGCTCGTGGAAACGTTGATGGCCCGTGATGACAATCCGAGCTTTGACGAACTGGTCGCTCTGGCTGTCGAAACAGGCCGTGAAGGCGTGAAAGCCCTCAAAGCACAACCGGTAGAGAAACCCGCGCCGGTCGCCGCCGCGGTCAAAGCTGCCACCCCTGCCAAACCGATGGGACCGAACGATTACATGATTATCGGGCTTGCCCGTATCGATGACCGTTTGATCCACGGCCAGGTCGCAACGCGTTGGACGAAAGAAACCAACGTGAAACGCATCATTGTTGTCAGTGATGAAGTCGCCGCCGATACCGTGCGCAAAACGCTTCTTACCCAGGTTGCTCCTCCGGGCGTTACCGCCCACGTCGTAGATGTCGCCAAAATGATCCGCGTTTATAACAACCCGAAATATGCGGGCGAGCGCGTGATGCTGCTGTTTACCAACCCGACCGATGTTGAACGCGTGGTTGAAGGCGGCGTGAACATCACCTCGGTGAACATTGGCGGTATCGCCTTCCGCCAGGGGAAAACTCAGGTCAACAATGCGATTTCAGTCGATGAAAAAGATATCGAAGCATTCAAAAAATTGAATGCACGCGGTATTGAGCTGGAGGCCCGTAAGGTTTCCACCGATCAGAAACTGAAAATGATGGATTTGATCGGCAAAGTTGGGAAATAACCCTGCGCTGATTTTTTACACAAAGCTTATGTTATAGGAGAAGTACAATGGAGATTACCACTCTTCAGATTGTGCTGGTGTTCATCGTCGCGTGTATTGCGGGTATGGAATCCGTACTTGATGAATTTCAGTTCCACCGTCCTCTGGTGGCCTGTACGTTGATTGGCGCCGTTCTTGGCGATATGAAAACCGGTATTATCATCGGTGGTACGCTGGAAATGATCGCTCTGGGCTGGATGAACATCGGTGCGGCGGTTGCGCCTGATGCTGCCCTGGCTTCCATCATCTCTACCGTTCTGGTTATTGCCGGACACCAAAACATCGGTGCGGGTATCGCCCTGGCAATTCCACTGGCCGCAGCTGGCCAGGTTCTGACCATTATCGTTCGTACCATCACCGTTGCTTTCCAGCATGCGGCAGATAAAGCGGCGGATAGCGGAAACCTGACGGCCCTCTCGTGGATCCACGTTTCATCGCTGTTCCTCCAGGCAATGCGTATTGCGATTCCTGCGGTTATCGTGGCAATTTCTGTCGGTACCAGCGAAGTTCAGGGTCTGTTGAACGCCATTCCTGAAGTGGTGACCGGCGGTCTGAACATCGCGGGTGGCATGATTGTTGTGGTCGGTTACGCGATGGTCATCAATATGATGCGCGCAGGCTACCTGATGCCGTTCTTCTACCTCGGTTTTGTGACTGCGGCCTTCACCAACTTCAACCTGGTTGCTCTGGGTGTGATTGGTGCAGTAATGGCGATTCTGTACATCCAGTTGAGCCCGAAATATAACCGCGTCGCGGGTGCCCCAGCGCAAGCTCCGGGCAGCAACGATCTCGATAACGAACTGGACTAGCAGGTGAGCGAAATGGTTGATATGACTAAAACTACCCCTGAGAAGAAACTGACTCCGGGTGATATTCGTGGCGTGTTCCTTCGTTCTAACCTCTTCCAGGGTTCGTGGAACTTCGAACGTATGCAAGCGCTGGGCTTCTGTTTCTCCATGGTACCGGCGATCAAACGCCTGTATCCGGAAAACAACGAAGCACGTCGCCAGGCGATTAAACGTCACCTGGAATTCTTTAACACGCATCCGTACGTCGCTGCACCTGTTCTGGGCGTGACGCTGGCGATGGAAGAGCAGCGTGCAAACGGTGCTGAGATCGACGATGGTGCTATCAACGGTATTAAAGTTGGTCTGATGGGCCCGCTGGCAGGCGTGGGTGACCCAATCTTCTGGGGCACGGTTCGTCCTGTCTTTGCGGCACTGGGTGCGGGCATCGCCATGAGCGGCAGCCTGCTGGGTCCACTTCTGTTCTTCATCCTGTTCAACGCCGTCCGACTGCTGACCCGTTATTACGGCGTCGCCTACGGTTACAGCAAAGGCGTCGATATCGTTAAAGATATGGGCGGCGGCTTCCTGCAAAAACTGACTGAGGGGGCGTCTATCCTCGGCCTGTTTGTCATGGGGGCACTGGTGAACAAGTGGACGCATGTGAACATCCCACTGGTGGTGTCGACCATCACCGGACAGGATGGTCAGACTCGCGTAACCACGGTGCAAACTATCCTTGATCAGTTGATGCCGGGCTTAGTGCCGCTGCTGTTGACCTTCGCCTGTATGTGGCTGCTGCGTAAGAAAGTGAATGCGCTGTGGATCATCGTCGGCTTCTTCGTCATCGGTATCGTCGGCTACGCGATCGGTCTGCTGGGTCTGTAAGTTTAGGTGTTATCCACCGGGGGCCATGCCCCCGGTTTTTTTATCTGGAGGATGAATGACGGTCACGGACATCGTACTGGTTTTGTTTATTGTTGCCCTTCTGGCTTACGCCTTTTATGACGAATTCATTATGCCCCGCCGCAACGGCGAGACCCTTTTGGCCGTTCCTCTTCTGCGCCGTGGGCGTATCGATGCTTTTATCTTCGCCGGACTGTTAGCCATTCTGATTTATAACAACGTCATGAGTCAGGGGGCTTTATTAACCACATGGTTATTATGTGTGCTGGCATTAATGGCTTTTTATCTTTTTTGGATCCGAGCGCCTAAGATCATCTTCAAAAACCATGGCTTTTTCTTCGCCAACATATGGATAGAATATAACCGCATTAAAGAGATGAATTTATCTGAAGACGGGGTACTGGTTATGCAACTGGAACAACGCCGTTTATTGGTGCGGGTGAAAAATATTGATGACCTGGAAAAAATATACAAAATAATGGTTAAAACTCAATAAGTTAAAATTATAGCAGAGGCTATATATTGTTGCCATTTTGCGTGGACGATATATAGCCATCGCTATATTCCCTTCTGTATTTACCTTATATTTATTAACGTTAACTTTACCAATAAATCTAAATGAAAATCGTTATCAACAAGTTAATGGAATAATACATCCCCGTTGTTGTTTTATATTCTCAAAATATGTTAAGGTTGCGCCGTCGTTGGGGAGTAGCCGATTTCCTGCCTAGGGAAATGTACGTGTCAACATACTCGTTGAAAAACGTGGTGCGTACGGATTGCTTACTGCACATTCTTTGTGCGTAAAAGTCAGGCGAGACCATAGACGCATCAACTGCTGTTTACTGGGGGCAGTGATGTGTCATATGGATATCCCCGGTCTGGACGCTGTTATGAATATCTCCGCCACGATCCTTCTCGCTTTCGGCATGTCCATGGATGCTTTTGCCGCCTCCATTGGTAAAGGCGCTACGCTCCACAAACCTAAATTCTCTGAAGCGCTACGTACTGGCCTTATTTTCGGCGCAATTGAAACACTCACCCCGCTTATTGGCTGGGGGCTCGGCATGCTGGCGAGCCAGTTTATTCTGGAATGGAACCACTGGATTGCGTTTACGCTGCTGGTTTTCCTGGGCGGACGAATGGTAATCGAAGGATTTCGCGCTACAGCCGATGACGATGACACGCCGCAGCACCGCCACGGCTTTTGGATACTGGTGACCACGGCGATCGCAACCAGTCTTGATGCGATGGCGGTGGGTGTCGGTCTGGCATTCCTTCAGGTGAATATTATCGCCACGGCACTGGCAATTGGCTGCGCCACGCTAATTATGTCAACTATCGGAATGATGGTGGGACGTTTCATCGGCCCGCTGCTGGGCAAGCGAGCCGAAATCCTGGGCGGTATTGTTTTAATCGGGATTGGTGGGCAAATTCTCTGGTCGCATTTCGCCGGTTAACGCGTCGCGCTGCCAGCAGTGGAGACTGAAATCCGTCTGGCAGCGAAAATCTTTCTCATTCGCTAATGTTTCCCAAACGTCTGATTTTGCGCGCCATGCAAACGGCGTCATCTGTAACAACGCAACCGCTTCTTTTCCTGTTAGCTGCATCTCATAACCCAATGACTGTTCATGCTTGAGCGTAAACCCGGTGAGCTGTTCTGAATGCGGCGCATGCAAACGCACTTCATCGTAAATTAGCCCTTTCATCTCCATCAGGTGCCGCGGTCCCGGCGTGACGGTCACGATCCAGCCGCCCGGTTTTACCACGCGCGCCAGCTCTTCAGCCTTGCACGGCGCGTAGATGCGAATAATGGCATCCTGGCTCTCATCGGCAAACGGAAGACGATGGCTGGAGGCAACGCAGAATGTGACCTGCGGATAACGTTTTGCGGCAGCGCGAATGGCCGATTTCGAGACATCGAGACCCACAGTAACGGCACCGACACGCCCCGCAACGTCGGCAAACGCCGCCGTGTAATAGCCTTCGCCACAGCCAATATCCAGAATCGAACTCGCGCTTTCGCTTAACGTGGTGGCTAACCACTGTGCAACTGCGTCCCTGAGCGGCTGATAATGCCCGGCCTCAAGAAATGCGCGCCGCGCCTGCATCATCTCCGCGCTGTCGCCCGGATCGCGGGAGCGTTTATGTTGCACAGGCAGTAAATTCACATACCCTTCTTTCGCCTTATCAAACGTGTGCCCCTGTGGACAGGTGTAGCTATTTTCGGCCTGCATCAGTGGCGCGTGGCATAAGGGACAACTGAATGACATGGTAACTCCCGGCAATATCAAAGGCCGAAAGTGTACCGCTATTCGACCTGGTATAAAACGTCTGCCTTATCGCATCACGACAAGATGGCTGGAATCGGGCGCTAACCCATCCGGTTCAACGTTCTCAAGGCGCAATACGTCACCCATAATCTGGCTAAATACCGGAGCTGAAACCGCCCCGCCATAATAACGACCATTCTGCGGATCGTTAATGACCACGGCCAATGCATACTGAGGATGGCTTGCAGGTGCCACACCCGCGGTATACGCCACATATTTGTCGATATATTTCCCGTCATCACCGATTTTTTTGGCCGTACCCGTTTTGACTGCCACACGATAATCGCGCACGGCGGCCTTCGTCCCGCCGCCCCCGGGTAACGCAACGCTCTCCATCATATGTTCAACCTGATGAACGATCTCTTCAGGCATGACCTGATGACCCACTACCGGCGGGTCAATGCGTGTTATCGACAAGGGGCGTTCCAGGCCGTAACTTCCGATCGTGGCGTAAACATGTGCCAGCTGGAGCGGCGTCGCCATCAGGCCGTAACCGAACGCAAAGGTGGCGCGATCCAACTGGCTCCAGAATTTACGCTGAGGAAGAAGCCCGCTGCTCTCACCGGTTAGACCCAGGCCCGTCGTCGAACCAAATCCAAAGCCCTTATACGTATCAAGTAAGTGCTGTATCGGCATGGCCAGCGACAGACGTGACACGCCCGTATCACTCGACTTTTGCAAAATCCCGGTCAGTGATAATTCAGGATAATATCCCACGTCGCGGATTCTGTGCCCATCAAGGGTATAAGGATGGGTGTCGAGAACGCTATCAGGTTTAACAATGCCATACTGCAGCGCCGTCATAAGAACTAACGGCTTGACGGTAGAACCCGGTTCAAAGGTGTCACTGATGGCGCGATTGCGGAAATCGTTGAGCGTTGCGCCGTCCCGATTGTTGGGATTAAAGTCCGGAAAACTGGCCATGGCGAGTATCTCGCCGGTTTGGACATTGATTAACACCGCGGCGCCAGATTCTGCCTTATTCCAGGCGACGGCATTATCTAACGCATCTTCAGCGATCGTTTGCAGCCGCTCATCAATGCTCAGTTGAATGTTATGAGCAGGAACCGGTGAAACTTCTGTCAAATTTTCAATCACATGGCCGTAGCGGTCTTCTCTCACCCGCCTGACACCCGCTTGACCGGTCAATTGTGCGTTGAAACTCTTTTCAACCCCTTCAATCCCCTGCCCGTCGATATTCGTAAATCCGAGCAGATTCGCCGCAACATGTCCCGCCGGATAAAAACGGCGTGACTCCTCCCGCAGGTTAATCCCTGGCAAGTTGAGTTTATCAATCCATTTAGCCTGCGAAGGGTCCACCTGACGAGCAAGATAGATAAATCGCCCGTTCGGATCGTGATTAATACGAGAAGCCAACGACGCCAGCGAAATGTGCAATGCAGTTGAAAGCGCTTGCCAGCGTTCATCAAAGCCCACGCCGCCTTTAGCCAACACGGTCTTAGGATCAGCCCACACCGCTCTGACCGGAACACTGACTGCTAAAGGTCTGCCATCACGGTCGGTAATCATCCCGCGCGGGGCATCAATCGACACTTCACGCAATGAGCGCATGTCTTCCTGTTTGACCAGGTTGTCAGGCTTAATAATTTGCAGCCATGCAACGCGCCCCAGAAGGAACGCAAGGCTCAGAAAAATGGCAAGGCATAGCAGTGCAAAACGCGCCGGGGTGAAATTACCGGCAGGGCTAGAGGGTTTCGTTTTCACCCTGGCTCCAGGTTAATGAAACAACGCCCTGATTTAACGGTAAAAAGCGTATCAGCATAGCGAAAACAATGATTCTAATCTCGCAGCTTTGCAACAAACTGCTAACCAGACAGAAAGGGGTAACATTTTGAAAAATAGTGCATAAAAAAGCCCCGCATAATGCGAGGCTTGATGTCTGAAAATGAGGCGCTGTAGCGCTTCTGAATCAGCAGTGATTCGATCAGATAGCGGTTACGTTAACAGCAGCCGGACCTTTCTGGCCGTCCTGAATTTCGAACTCAACGTTCTGGCCTTCAGCCAGAGTTTTGAAGCCGTTACCCTGGATTGCAGAGAAGTGTACGAACACATCTTTGCTGCCATCAGCAGGAGTAATGAAACCAAAACCTTTAGACTCGTTGAACCACTTAACTTGACCTTTAATCTTTGCCATTTGCAAAATTCCTTAGATTGTTTTCTTAGCCCGCAGGCATTGACCTAGATAAAACAGAGACATTACTGCTTGAGGCACTAATATAAGGTTCGGCAGAGAAGCGGTATTCAACGACAACGTGTTTACTCAGAACTTCTTTACTGAAAATGCCACACATAAACAGAACTGTACCTCGTTTGACCCAAACCGTGTTATCACATACAACGTTAATCATGGCAAGCCATTTTTAGACATGACAAGATCCGCCGCACAAACTCTGATGCCGCCTTGCTAAGTTTTGAGCAACTCGACGTTATCATTATATCACCCTGAATAAGACACCCAGCATCACCTTCTAATTCATACCCACTGTAATGTAAGGATTTTTTGTTGCTTCCCCAATACTGACGTTGTGATGATAAGCAGGTGATGTTTATAAGATGCAATACCTTAGTTAGAACAATTTGTGAAAAGTTATGCTCAAATCAACGCAGCGAAAAAATGTTTACATCGGAATAACAATGCTTATTCACGCCCCTGCTTTCGGATTAGGAATACGCGTGGCAAAAGGTCGCTTTGCACCAAAATAATGAATTTTTTATGACTTTGCTTCATCACAAGGCAAGCAAAACGTTTCGATAAAAATAAAACAATGGGAGTTCGCGAAAATACAGAATATATAGTTACGGAGTGGGACGATGTCATGAGGGCAAATAATAACCAATTTTTATATTCTAAAATGATTATTCATTGTTACTACACTCAGGTGCATGACTTGAAACCTGCTGGATGGCTTATTGCGCGACTCTTCACTTACTGTCGCACAAACAGTATCGATGAAAACACGTTTCCATGCTGCTTACGTGGCGCAGCTGAAAGCATATCCAACAGATTTGTACCATTGTGGTGCAGGAGTGGCGGAGCGTTAGGTAAAACGTACATGAGGTGAACTACAGGAATATTTTAAGTGAAATCTGTGATCCTCATGGCGAGATACGGGATGATCATTAAGGGAGGGGTCATAACGGGAATTTATCCAGACCACAGCCACCTCCCAACTTTTACAGATTAACGCTCAGCGACCAGACGGATAAAATCATCTTCGTCTTCTGGGGCTACTGCTTCAGGGGCTTTTGCCATCGGCTTTTCTTCAGGCTCGTTGGCTTCACACAGACGGCGAAGCAACGCATTTTGGCGTTTCTGCTGATCAAGCAACGCTTCCAGAAGCTCAATTTGCTCATTTGTACGTGAGCTGGCGCGATTCATAAAGAACCACAATACCAGTCCAATGACCATAATGATTGCAAACATCGCCAATGAGGCTACGTTCAGTAGCCCCGAATTTTGTAACTCACCCATTTTACCACCTCAATGAAAACACCTATTTTACCACTGACGCAGGGGAAGGTAACGATCTATAGAAAAAGTGTCCTACCAGGGGATGAATTGATTGATCGCGCAAATGCCACTAAAGAACTGTACATCCTGATCGCACATCACGTTGATTGTCTGCGTCCATAGAAAGGCACATGCAATCAACACTATAATCAGAATTACCCAGCGTATTTTTTTCACTCCACACTCCGTCTCTTGACCTGATGTGTCCAGGTTATCACGGTTATCTTAAACAAGGACTAACTCTATGTTCATCAAAATATTTTCAGAATTATGCACTTGTTTAATATAGCGAAACTATTACGCTGAATAGCATTATTAGTTAAAAAAAGAGGCAGCGATGAGATTAATCATTCGGACAATTGTTGTCCTGGCCATTGTGTGGATAGGATTATTATTATCAGGCTATGGCGTACTCGTGGGAAGTAAAGAAAACGCGGCCGGATTAGGGATTCAATGTCAGTACCTTACCGCCAGAGGAATCAGCACTGCGCAATATTTACACACTGACAGCGGTGTCATTGGTTTGTCTAACTGCCCGATTCTGCGCAAAAGTCAGATGGTCGTGGATAACGGTTAATTGTGCCCTGCTTTGATACGCAGTGCCAAACAAGCAATGCCGGACAAACAGAAACGCCGCGGTGACGCGGCGTTTCTGTGCTTCAGCCATTAGAATGGATAGTCGTTATAACCCATCTGTTCAGAAATTTTGCGCGCAGCGGTATGCAGCATTTCAACATATTCGTGCAGACGTTCTTCTGAGAAACGAAGCGTAGGGAAAGAAATACTTAACCCTGCGATAACCACGCCAAAACGGTCAAATACCGGGACGCCAATGCAGCGCAGCCCCTCTTCCTGCTCCTGATTATCTTCGCCATAACCCTGCTCACGCACTTTATCAAGCACTGTCAGTAGCTCTTCTGTGCTGGTGATGGTGCGCTCAGTGCTACGTTTGTACTCAACGTCCTGGAGGATCTCTTTGACTTCCTCACGGTCACGCCACGCCAGCAGGACCTTACCAATGGCCGTACTGTAAAGCGGGTTGCGACGACCAATGCGCGAATACATGCGCAGGTTATACATAGAATCTATTTTATGAATATAAACGATGCTGTCTTCATCAAGCGCCCCAAGGTGCACGGTTTCTTTCGTCAAACGAGAAAGTTCACGCATCTGGATATCAGCACTGCGAATAAGATCAACATTTTGAAGTGCGCGAGCGCCCAGCTCAAATAGCTTCAGCGTCAGAGAATATTTCTCAGACTCGCCTTCCTGAGCGACATAGCCCAGGGATTTCATGGTTTGCAGAAAGCGATAAACAGTGCTTTTTGACATCATCACACGTTGCGACAACTCTGTAATACCAATTTCGCGCTCTTCACCCAGCGCCTGTAAGATGCCAAACACCTTCAGCACGGAAGAAACAGAATCTGGCTGCTTGTCCAAATCTGCGATTGCCATTTATCACCTCATTGCGAGTGTTTTATAAAAATCAGAACCGGTTTTTATTATAAATTCGCGTTCGTCTTGCTGCAATCGTTCTGCGTTTACTTCGTTACAAATCTGCGACATAAAACCGAAATATCAGTGCTAAAATAGTGACACTAAGAATTATAACCTCCTGAGCATTTCATTTTCTATGGAAAAAATTCCCTCTGACGGCTTACCGTTACCCCAACGCTATGGCGCGATTGCCACAATTATTATCGGTATTTCGATGGCGGTTCTTGATGGGGCGATTGCCAACGTTGCGCTACCGACCATTGCCAGCGATCTTCACGCATCACCCGCCAGTTCAATCTGGATCGTCAATGCTTACCAGATAGCCATTGTGATTTCCTTGCTGTCTTTCTCTTTCCTGGGCGATATGTTCGGTTATCGCCGCATTTATCAGTGCGGACTTGCCGTCTTCACCGTGACATCTCTGTTTTGTGCGCTATCAGATTCATTGCATACGTTGACTATCGCGCGTATTGCGCAGGGATTTGGTGGCGCAGCGTTAATGAGCGTCAATACAGCGCTGATAAGGCTTATCTATCCCCAGAAGCAGCTCGGCCGCGGGATGGGAATTAACTCCTTCATTGTGGCCGTTTCATCTGCTGCGGGTCCGACGGTTGCTGCGGCCATTCTCTCCGTGGCCTCGTGGCAATGGCTGTTTTTGATTAACGTGCCGCTGGGTATTGTTGCCCTGCTCTTTGCACTGCGTTATCTCCCGGCGAACGGAGCGAAAAGCGCGATGCCGCGTTTTGATCTTCCCAGTGCTGTGATGAATGCGCTGACCTTCGGCCTGCTCATCACTGCGCTAAGCGGTTTTGCGCAGGGGCACTCCCTTCGTCTTATCGCCGCAGAAATTATCGCCATGTTGATCGTTGGGTTCTTTTTCGTTCGCCGTCAGCTGGCATTGCCGGTGCCTCTCCTGCCCGTAGACCTGTTACGTATTCCGCTTTTTTCGCTATCGATCGGGACATCCATTTGCTCGTTTTGCGCGCAGATGCTGGCGCTTGTCTCGCTGCCCTTCTTTTTGCAAAACATCGTGGGACGCACAGAAGTCGAAACGGGGCTGCTGCTCACGCCGTGGCCGCTCGCTACCATGGTTATGGCTCCGCTCGCAGGCTACCTGATTGAACGCGTACATGCAGGATTATTGGGGGCAATGGGTCTGGTGGTGATGGCCACAGGTCTTTTCGCTCTCGCGATGCTGCCCGCCTCGCCAACAGATGCCGATATTATCTGGAGAATGATCCTGTGCGGCGCCGGATTCGGTTTATTCCAGTCACCCAATAACCACACCATTATGTCCGCAGCCCCGCGCCATCGCAGCGGAGGCGCCAGTGGTATGCTGGGTACCGCGCGTTTGCTAGGGCAAAGCATTGGCGCAGCGCTGGTCGCGCTCATGTTTAACCTGGCCGGACAAAATGGTACCCATATTGCCCTGTTTACCGCTGGGACACTGGCAACGATCGCCGCTATCATCAGCGGACTGCGTGTGATCCAACCTCGGACAGAGGCATAAAAAAAGCCGGGAGACGTTTTGCGTCTCCCGGCCTGCTTTGTTACCTAAAGCGAATTTTATTTAATGTACTGCCCACTGCGCAGCGCTTCGATACGTTTATCCAGCGGCGGGTGAGTCATAAACATTTCACTCAGCGATTTTGATTTACCGTTGATGCAAAATGCCATCATGCTGGTCGCTTCCTGCGGCTCGTAGCTGGTTTTAAGACGCTGCAATGCCGCAATCATTTTTTCCCGGCCGACGAGTTTTGCCGATCCTGCATCAGCATGGAATTCGCGGTGACGCGAGAACCACATTGTAATAATGCTCGCGAGAATACCGAATACCAGTTCCAGCACCATCGCGACGGCAAAATAAATCAACGGGTTGCCGTTGTTCCCTTCACCTTCATCACGGTTACCGCCCATAAATCCGGCAGCAATTTGCGCCAGAATACGGGAGATGAAAATAACAAACGTGTTCACTACGCCCTGAATCAGGGTCATGGTGACCATATCACCATTGGCGATGTGGCTAATTTCATGCGCAATAACCGCTTCGGCCTCATCACGACTCATGTTTTGCAAAAGCCCGGTGCTCACGGCAACCAGCGATGCATCGCGGCGCGCGCCGGTGGCAAACGCGTTAATATCCGGTGCGTGATAAATCGCTACCTGAGGCATTTTGATACCCGCCTGGCGCGACTGCTGAGCAACCGTGTTCATCAGCCAATGTTCCATGTCATTGCGCGGTTGTTCGATAACCTCACCACCCACAGATTTCAGGGCCATCCATTTCGACATCAACAACGAAATGAAGGAACCACCAAAACCAAACAGCAGCGCCATAATCAACAGACCCTGAACGCTGCTCGACTGAATTCCCGTCAGGCTTAGCACAAGCCCGAAGACCACCATAACCGCCAGGTTGGTGAGCAGGAAGAGCGCGATTCGCATCATAATTTTCTTTTAACCTCTGTTTAACAAAACGCACTATGCGATTACCCACATCGTATGGGTATTGTGGCTATTTTCAAGGATTCGAGCGGTGTAAGTCACCAGAAAGACACAACTTTACATTGTTTATTGGCTTACTGACGGGAGGTTGCAGAACTAAAAAAAACAGGCACAATTTCTTGTGCCTGTCGGGTCTTTATTTGACTGGAGCGGGCTGAACCGCAGGTTTGTCTTTTACCTGCTTCGCCAGGTCGAGCGCGATGTGCACCGTCTCGTCCAGATACGGATCTGGCTCCTGATAATCTTTCGGCAGATCGTCCAGTTTTTTCAGAAGCGGCTTGCCTTCGCGTTTCAAACGGTCATTGATGCGTGCCAGACGCGTTGCATCGTCTTCCGTATTCTCTTTCTCACGCTGAGCATAATTAAGAGACACGATATTCCGTTTTTCTTTCAGGGCATTGAAACGGGCAATGTCCTTCATGATGTACTGGAATTCCGGATCTTTTGCGATACGGTCATTGTGCGCTTTCAACAACTCGGGACCAAACTGGGTCATGTCACCAGATTTCACGAAGGTGGCAGCATTGATGCTGTCCCACGGCAACGCGTTATCTTCAAACTTCTCACCCGTTTCAGTCTCTTCCGTTCCTGTCGGCATCATGATATCTGGCGTCACGCCTTTACGCTGTGTACTTCCGCCATTCACGCGATAGAACTTCTGAATGGTGTACTGCACAGAACCGAGTGCAGGCCATTCCGGGCGCAGCATCTGGTCGTAAATGCGATTCAGGGAGCGGTACTGCTGTACCGTGCCTTTACCGAAAGTCGGTTCGCCGACAATCAACGCGCGACCATAATCCTGCATCGCAGCGGCAAAGATTTCAGAGGCGGACGCGCTAAAGCGGTCAACCAGCACCACCAGCGGGCCTTTGTAATACACAACGCCGTCGGTATCCGCATCTTCACGCACTTTGCCATTGTTATCACGTACCTGGACAACCGGTCCAGACGGGATAAACAGGCCAGAAAGTGAAACGGCTTCTGTCAGAGCCCCCCCGCCATTGGTCCGCAGGTCGATGATCACGCTACTGACATTCTGCTTTTCAAGCTTCTGCAGTTGCACTTTCACATCGTCTGTCAAACCGACGTAGAAACCAGGAATATCGAGAACGCCGACTTTTTCTTTGCCAACGGTTTTCACTGACATTTTCACCGCGCGATCTTCAAGACGAATACGCTCGCGAGTCAGTGTCACAGTTTTGGTCTTCGTACCTTTACCGGCAGGCAGGATCTCAAGGCGGACCTTGCTTCCTTTCGGGCCTTTGATAAGGGCAACCACATCATCAAGGCGCCAGCCGATCACATCGACCATGCCCTGACCCGTCTGACCAACGCCAACAATTCGGTCGCCCACACCAATGGATTTACTCTTCGCCGCAGGACCACCCGCGACCATGGAGTTAATCACCGTGTAATCTTCATCCATCTGCAGCACTGCGCCAATACCTTCCAGAGACAGGCTCATTTCAGTATTGAACTGTTCAGTGTTACGCGGAGAAAGATAATTGGTGTGCGGATCGATTTCGTGGGCAAACGCGGTCATCGCCAGCGAGAATACATCTTCACTGTTGGTTTGCGCCAAACGACGAATGGCCGATTTGTAGCGACGCGTCAGCGTTTCTCGGATCTCTTTCTCGTCTTTACCCGTGAGTTTCAGGCTCAGTTCATCGAACTTAACCTTACCGTCCCACAGCGCATTCAGCTCAGCTTCCGTTTTTGGCCACGGCGCCTTGCTGCGATCGAGATTAAAGTTGTCGTTGCCGGTAAAGTCCATTGGACGTTCCAGCACTTTAAGCGCGTATTGATAACGTTCAAAACGACGCTTCTGAGATTGGTTATACAGATCGTAGAACAGATCGAGTTTACCGCTGCGCAGCTCGTCGCCGACATCGGTTTTACGTTTTGCAAATTGTTCAATATCACTTGCCAGCAGCACATTATGGCTGTAATCCAGCAGGTTCAGGTATCGATCGAAGATTTTGGCCGAAAAGGCCTGATCGAGATCGAACTGACGATAGTGCGAACGGGTGAAACGCGACGTCACGCGCTCACTCACCGTTGCGTGCTGAGTCTCTTCCTTTAATACCGGAATTTGATCGGCCCGCGTAATATCGTCCGCAGCGAAGGCGTGGCCTGTTATTGCTAACAGGCCAGCCAGTGCGGTGATCTTAAAAAGAGTGTTCATGCCAGGCTTGGCCTCCGTTTCAGAACACCAGGTGTTCTGCGCGTACAATCATTGACATGCCAGAAGTCAGCTGCACACGAACGCCATCTTTGGTGATTTCGAGTACGGTGGCATCCATCGCATTGTTACCCGCTTTCACCTTGAGAGACTGACCGACGCTCAGCGCGTTGATGTCAGAAACCGGAGTGTGGCGTTGTTCTTCACGAGCTGCAGGTTGTGCTTTAGCCGCTGGCTTATCTGCACGCGGTTTGCGCTCGCTATTTTCGTTACGACGCGGAGCAGGACGCGGTTTGCGTTCACGACGTGGTGCTTCTTCACCATTCGCCGCGGCAGCTTCGCGTTTTTTCGCCTGCTGCTCAGCACGCTGTGCCTGAACACGCGCTTTCGCTTCTTCAAGCTGTTTACGGGCATGCTCAACATGCTGCTCGTCCAGCTCACCACAAGGGTTGCCGTCGAGATCGACACGCGTCGCGCCCAGCTTGATACCGTAAAGGTAACGCCAGCTTGAAGTATAAAGACGTAAGGCAGAGCGAAGTTGGGTTTTACTGAGACTCATCTCACCCTCAACGCGTGCTACCAGATCCTGAAAAATACCAATTTTCAGGGGGCGAGCTTCGCCTTCAGCACTGAAACACTGTGGGAAACGCTCTGCCAGAAAGGCGATAACTTCTTTGCTACTATTCAACTTAGGTTGATTTTCCATGAAATTTCCTGATTACAACGGACGTTGCCAATAAGCCGCAGGCATGAACAGGCGACATTATAATGACGCCATCCGTAAATGCTACGTTATCCGTTGATTATCCTGCGACGCTCGCAAAGAATTTTTGATAATCGGTCGCGTTTAATACGTTTTCCAGATTTGCGACTAACTCGCGAAGGCCCTGCTCATCTTCTTCAGTGAAGCGGCCAAACGCGGTACTGTCGATATCCAGAACGCCAATAATCTGATTTTTTACGCTAAGCGGCAGAACGATTTCGGCATTACTCGCCGAATCGCATGCAATATGTCCGTCGAAGGCATGTACATCTTCAACGCGCTGGACCTGATTTTGAGCAACCGCCGTACCGCATACGCCCCGACCTACCGGGATTCGCACGCACGCCAGCTTGCCCTGGAACGGTCCGAGTACCAGCGTATTCCCTTCCAGAAGGTAAAACCCCGCCCAGTTCACATCCGACAAACGTTCAAACAGCAACGCGCTGGTGTTAGCCAGAGTCGCTAAAAAACTGGTCTCACCTGTCATCAATGCCTGGAAATCGCGGTTAAGATCCGCGTAGAATTCTGTTTTGTTCATTAATCAATCACTTGGTTGTCTACAAAATGTGTGCATAGCCTTTTTAACTAAACATTAAATGCTTTCATTCTCAAGATGAATCCCAAGATGAGTTAATATAACGTTAATTAATCCTTTTATGCGCGACTAATGGCTCTCAATAATCCGAAAATTACGCCAGCAAGGAAGATCACTGTCCACTCGGTCAGCGATGCGCTACCGCGTGCACATTATCAGCGTTGCCCGCAGTGCGATACGCTTTTTATGTTGCCGAAGATGAAATCGCACCAGAGCGCCTATTGCCCTCGCTGCGACGCCAAAATCCGTGACGGACGCGACTGGTCATTGACGCGACTGGCTGCAATGGCTGTCACCATGATTTTGCTGATGCCGTTTGCATGGAGCGAACCGTTGCTCAAGCTTTATCTGCTTGGCGTGCGGATCGACGCAAATCTGCTACAAGGTATATGGCAGATGACGCAGCAAGGCGATCCTCTGACGGGAGCAATGGTGCTGTTTTGCACCGTCGGCGCCCCGGTGGTCCTGGTCGTTGCCATTGCGTATCTCTGGTTCGGCAATATTTTAGGCATGAATCTGCGCCCGGTCCTGCTGATGCTGGAGAAGCTCAAAGAGTGGGTGATGCTGGATATCTATCTGGTCGGCATCGGAGTAACGTCCATCAAAGTGCAGGATTACGCTTTCTTACAGCCGGGTATCGGGCTTTTTGCCTTCATCGCGCTTGTGCTGCTAAGCATCCTGACGCTGATTCACCTGAATGTGGAACAGCTGTGGGAGCGCTTCTATCCCCAGCGCCCTGCGACGCGCCCCGATCCTAATCTCAGGGCATGCCTGGGTTGCCACTTTACCGGATTACCTGATGCCCGGGGCCGCTGCCCTCGCTGTCACATTCCGTTGCGCCTGCGCCGCAAGCACAGTTTGCAAAAATGTTGGGCCGCGTTGATCGCCTCGATTGTGTTCCTGCTGCCGGCGAATCTCCTGCCAATCTCAGTGATTTACCTTAACGGCGGACGACAGGAGGACACCATTATGTCTGGCATTATCTCCCTGGCGCACAGCAACTTTGCAGTGGCCGGTGTCGTGTTTATTGCCAGTATTTTGGTGCCATTTACCAAAGTCATTGTCATGTTTACCTTGCTCATCAGCATTCAGTTTAAGTGTGAACAAGGGCTACGGGCACGTATTTTGCTTTTACGCTTCGTCACGTGGATTGGCCGCTGGTCGATGTTGGATTTGTTTGTTATTTCGTTGATGATGTCGCTGATCAATCGCGATCAGTTACTTGCTTTTACTATGGGACCCGCGGCTTTTTATTTCGGCTCTGCGGTGATATTGACTATTCTTGCAGTGGAATGGCTGGATAGCCGCTTACTTTGGGATGCACATGAGTCAGGAAACGCCCGCTTCGCCGACTGAAGCGAGAATTAAAACAAAACGCCGTATTTCGCCTTTCTGGCTACTCCCTGTTATCGCACTGATGATAGCGGGCTGGCTTATCTGGACGAGTTACGAAGATCGCGGTAATACCGTTACGATTGACTTCCAGACCGCCGACGGCATTGTCGCCGGGCGAACACCCGTGCGCTTCCAGGGCGTTGAAGTGGGCACGGTCCAGGATATCCGGCTTGGTAAGGATCTGAATAAAATCGAGGTTCGCGTCAGCATCAAAGCCGATATGAAGGATGCGCTGCGCAGTGAAACCCAGTTCTGGCTGGTCACGCCAAAAGCGTCTCTGGCGGGCGTGTCCGGACTGGATGCACTGGTGGGCGGGAACTACATCGGCATGATGCCAGGTAAAGGTGAGCCTCAGGAACACTTTACCGCGCTGGATACGCAGCCTAAATACCGGCTGAATAACGGCGATCTGATGATTCAGCTCCATTCGCCGGATTTGGGCTCGCTCAACAGCGGTTCGCTGGTCTATTTCCGCAAAATCCCGGTCGGACGCGTCTATGACTACGCCATTAATCCGAATAAACAAGGCGTCACGATTGATGTGCTGATCGAGCGTCGATTCACTTCGCTTGTCAAAAAAGGCAGTCGTTTCTGGAATGTTTCAGGCGTGGATGCTGACGTCAGTTTGAGCGGCGCAAAAGTGAAGCTCGAAAGCCTGGCAGCACTTGTTAACGGTGCCATCGCCTTCGACTCACCAGAGGGTTCAAAACCTGCCGAGGTAGATGATAATTTCGGTCTCTATGCCGATCTGGCCCACAGCCAGCGCGGCGTGATCGTCAAACTGGCACTGCCGGACGCAAAAGGTCTGAAAGCGGGCTCTACGCCGCTGATGTATCAAGGTTTACAGGTTGGTCAGCTCACGAAATTGACGCTGAATCCGGGCGGTTCGGTAACCGGTGAAATGACCGTTGACCCAAGCGTTGTCGATCTGCTTCGCGAGGGAACACGTCTTGAGCTTCGCAATCCAAAACTCTCGCTCAGCGACGCCAACATTAGCAGTCTGCTGACAGGCAGCACCTTTGAGCTAATTCCCGGTGATGGGAAACCCAACAATAATTTTGTCATTGCCCCAGCGGACAAAGCCCTGCTGCAAAAACCCGGCGTGATGACGCTGACCCTCAATGCCCCCGAAAGCTACGGTATCGAAGCGGGCCAGCCGTTGCTGTTACATGGCGTGCAGGTGGGCCAGGTTCTTGAACGCAAGTTGACGGAAGATGGGGTGATTTTCTCCGTTGCGGTCGATCCGCAATACCGCGATTTAGTGCATGGCGATAGCAAATTTGTGGTTAACAGCCGCGTGGATGTCAAAGTTGGGTTCGACGGGGTCGAGTTCCTTGGCGCGAGCGCAGGCGAATGGCTAAGCGGCGGCATCCGTATCCTGCCGGGTCAGAAAGGGGAAATGCGCGAAGCCTATCCGCTGTATGCCAATCTGGATAAAGCGATCGAAAACAGCATGAGCGACCTGCCAACCACCACCTTAACGCTCAGCGCTGATACGCTGCCTGACGTTCAGGCCGGTTCTGTCGTTTTATATCGCAAGTTTCAGGTGGGCGAAATCATCACCGTGCGGCCGCGTGCCAATGCCTTTGATATCGAACTGCATATTAAACCGGAATATCGCAACTTACTTACCGCCAACAGCGTGTTCTGGGCAGAAGGTGGGGCAAAAGTGCAGCTCAATGGTAGCGGGCTGACCGTGCAAGCGGCTCCCCTCTCCCGTGCACTGCGCGGTGCTATCAGCTTCGATAACTTGAGCGGTGCGGGTGCCAACCAGCGTAAAGGCGATAAACGTATTCTGTATCCGTCTGAAACCGCCGCACGTGCGGTTGGCGGCCAGATTACGCTGCACGCCTTTGATGCGGGTAAGCTCGCCGAAGGAATGCCGATTCGCTATTTAGGGATTGATATCGGTCAAATCCAGAAACTGACGTTGATCACCGCGCGCAATGAAGTGCAGGCTACGGCGGTACTTTATCCGGAATACGTGCAGAACTTTGCCCGGACGGGGACACGCTTCTCGGTCGTCACGCCGCAGATTTCTGCAGCGGGCGTTGAGCATCTGGACACCATCCTGCAGCCTTATATCAACGTTGAACCGGGCAGCGGTAAGGCGCGTCGTGACTTTGAACTGCAGGAAGCGACGATTACCGACTCGCGTTATCTTGACGGGTTGAGCATTGTGGTCGAAGTGCCAGAAGCGGGCTCCATGAGCATCGGTACGCCAGTGTTGTTCCGCGGTATCGAGGTCGGGACCGTCACGGGTTTGACGTTGGGCACCCTGTCGGATCGCGTGATGGTCGGGCTGCGCATCAGCGAACGCTTCCAGCATCTGGTTCGCAACAACTCAGTCTTCTGGCTGGCGTCGGGCTATTCGCTGGACTTCGGTCTGACCGGCGGCGTAGTGAAAACCGGGACATTTAACCAGTTCATTCGCGGCGGTATCGCCTTCGCCACCCCGCCAGGCACACCGCTCGCGCCGAAAGCGCAGACGGGGAAACATTTCCTGTTGCTCGAGAGTGAACCGAAAGAGTGGCGTGAGTGGGGAACCGCACTGCCACGTTAATCCCACAGGCTCCGGTGTCAACGCGCCGGAGCCTTTATGCTACACTGCGCGCCTGAACTATTCCCAGTGGTGTGTCCGTGGCTCAAAACTCCGTATTTTTTCCTGACGAATTCCTGGCGCAAATGCGCGAGGCGCTTCCCGCTCATCTTTCTTTTGATGACTTTATTGCAGCCTGCCAGCGTCCTTTGCGCCGCAGCATTCGCGTAAATACATTAAAAATCAGCGTGCCGGATTTCCTGACGCTGGTGTCTCCGTATCGCTGGCAGTTGACACCCGTTCCATGGTGCGCAGAAGGTTTCTGGATTGAACGCGAAGATGAAGACGCCCTGCCGCTCGGGAGCACGGCCGAACATTTAAGCGGGCTGTTTTATATTCAGGAAGCCAGCTCGATGTTGCCGGTTGCCGCCTTGTTTGCAGACGATAATCAACCCACTCGGGTGATGGATGTTGCCGCTGCGCCGGGTTCGAAAACCACCCAAATTGCCGCGCGAATGGGCAATCGGGGCGTTATTCTGGCAAATGAATTCTCTGCCAGCCGGGTCAAAGTGTTACACGCTAACATCAGCCGCTGCGGGATCAGCAATGTCGCCCTGACCCACTTTGATGGACGTGTTTTCGGTGCCGCTTTGCCGGAATCCTTCGATGCCATTCTGCTGGATGCGCCGTGTTCCGGTGAAGGCGTGGTTCGTAAAGATCCCGACGCCCTTAAAAACTGGTCCGTTGCCAGTAATCTTGAGATTGCCGCCACCCAGCGCGAGCTTATCGACAGCGCGTTTCATGCGCTGCGTCCCGGCGGAACGCTGGTTTACTCTACCTGCACGTTGAACCGTGACGAAAACGAATCAGTGTGCCTGTGGCTCAAAGCGCAATACCCGCAAGCCGTCGAATTTCTGCCGTTAGATTCGCTTTTCGCCTCCGCAACAGAGGCGATGACGCCTGAAGGTTTCTTGCACGTTTTCCCGCAGATATTCGACTGCGAAGGTTTCTTCGTTGCGCGCTTGCGTAAAACGGCGGCCATTGCGCCATTACCTGCACCGAAATACAAAGTCGGTCACTTCCCGTTCGCCCCGCTCAAAGGGCGCGAAACGGCACAGATTGTCGCTGCCGCGCAAAAAGCAGGGCTTAACTGGAATGATAATTTACGTCTCTGGCAACGCGATAAAGAGATCTGGCTCTTCCCGGTGGATGTCGAAACGATGATCGGTAAAGTACGATTCTCCCGCATCGGCATGCGATTAGCAGAAGTGCATAATAAAGGCTATCGCTGGCAGCATGAGGCCGTGATCGCGCTGGCCAATGACGAAAACACGTTTGCGCTGACCCACACAGAAGCCGAAGAGTGGTATCGCGGACGCGATGTTTACCCTGAGCTCACGCCCACGCGTGACGAAGTGGTGGTTACTTATCAGGGATTTCCGTTAGGGCTGGCGAAGAAAATCGGCTCCAGGCTGAAAAACAGCTATCCGCGAGAACTGGTTCGTGATGGTCGCTTGTTTACCGGCCACGAGAGCGCCAATTAAAAAACCGCACATTTTCACTGGCACTTCTGCTCTCCTGCGCTACGCTAAAAAATGGACGATCACACTGGTCGAACCAGATTTTCAGCGAACTGCGGAGAGCATTATGACGAAAACCAACGTGCGTATCGGCGCATTTGAAATCGACGATGCCGAGTTACAAGGCGATAATCAAGGCGATCGAACGTTAACCATTCCGTGTAAATCCGATCCGGATTTATGTATGCAGCTTGATGCCTGGGATGCGGACACCAGTGTTCCAGCGATCCTTGATGGCGAACATTCCGTTCTATACCGTGAGCACTACGATCAACAGTCCGATGCCTGGGTCATGCGACTTGCCTGATTCAAAAAGAACCCGCCCAAAGGCGGGTTATTTATCCCCTCAAATTTCCCCTGCGATAAATCATCCCCTACACTGATAGTCTGGAAGCCAGATCAGAGGATGAGATGTTTGCACTGGTACTTTTTGTTTGTTACCTGGATGGCGGCTGTGATGACATCGTTATTGATGTTTACAACACCGAATGGCAATGCGTGGCGTCGAAGAAAGAACAGCGAATTCGCCATGGCGGTTGCTATCCTGTCGAAGATTTTATCGACGGATTCTGGTCACCCGCACAGGAATACAGCGACTTTTAATTACTGTAATTGAGCCAGCGTCAACGTGCCACCGAACACAGCACCCGTGTCGATATAGTGCAGGTTGTGAAAGTCGCTGCGTTTGTTGAGTGGTGTATGGCCAAACCAGAAATGGTCAGCGCCAGAAATCCCTTCGCCCTCTCCGTTCAGTAAACGGGTTAAACGCTCTCGATTCCACAACACGCGATGGAGGCTGACCGGTTTATCCCAAAGGTAAACCGAAGAGGGGTAATCAGCGTGCGCAATGACATTCCGTCCGTTTGCACAGGTTATTTCAATAATATGCGGTAATTCCCGGCACGCCTGGAGTAATGCCATTGCGTTTATTTTTTGCGAAGACGTCAGGCGAGAAAACCATATACCGCCATTTATCGTCCAGAGTGCAAAATCATTATTTTCGAGCGCATCCAACGCCATTTGTTCATGATTTCCCCGTACCGCCAGGAACCATTTTTCCTGTGTCAGTTGCAGGCATTTTACGCTATCCGGCCCGCGATCGATAAGGTCACCGACGGAAATAAGCAAATCCTCATCTGGATTAAAACCGCGCTGAGTTAATTCATCAATCAGCCGCTGGTAGCAACCATGAATATCGCTCACCACCCAGATATGCCGCCATTTTTTGCCATCGAATGATTTATACATAGCGCCTCCTTTAAAAGTATAGCGTGCTAAATCATTTAAAAAGCGCGTTGGGTGATGTTGCCAATATCAATCATGGTTAAACGAAGCCGAAATAAAGGTTTAGCAAATCTTAAATCATCCTCTTCAGGACCTTAGAATAGACAAAGAATTCTAATGAGGTCTCCATCGTGTCAAACACCAGCCTGCAAATCGATGTGCCTGAAGCACAACCCGTCAATATTATTTCCTCGCTGATCAACGGCCAGCTTATTCCTGGCGCGATCTGGAGGAAGCGTGACTATCGTCTTAAATTCCTTCTGCGCTCATTGCTGTTCTGGTCTTCGACCAACCACATGTTGACAGCGCTGTCACGACGGACCGATTTTGACAAGCTGCTGGCCGCACAGATCACGTTGCCGAGTAAAACGCATCGGCAGTATCTGACACGCGGAATCGGTGCTAAAGCGCGTGCTGAGGCGGTCATTCACCACTATGAATGGCTGGACGCGTTACCTGATGCAGAGCTGAAAAACGCCCTAACCCATCAAACCGCGCAGCCCGTTGTGCATTTTCAGGCAAAGGATGACGTGGGCTTTACCGTGTTTGCGTCAACCGCAAGCAAAGCAGAGCGCGAAGGCGAAAGCACGCTTTGGCTACGCGATAATGAAGACACGCTGCTGGCTAGCCTGACATTCAGCGTTGTGCCGGAAGGCGACCATTCAGCGCTGGTTATCGGTGGGCTTCAGGGTCCGCGCAGAGGCGTGACGCGTGACGCGATCAAAAAAGCGACCCGAGCTTGCCACGGCCTGTTCCCAAAACGCGTGCTGATGGAAGTCATTTTTAATCTCGTCGCTAAAAGTGACATTAAAGCTATTTACGGCGTCAGTGATGAAGGCCACGTGTTCCGCGCCCTGCGCTATCGCCTGAGCAAAGGCCGTCACTTCCACGCCAGCTATGATGAATTCTGGGCGTCTATCGACGCTAAAAAAATCTCCTCATTCCGCTGGGCGTTACCGTTAGCAATGGAACGTAAGTCGCTTGAGAGCATCGCCAGTAAAAAGCGTGCGGAATACCGTCGTCGCTTTGGTCTGCTGGATGAGATCGCGGAGTGCGTTAACGCGCGGTTTTAACCGGAAGGCGGCTTTCGTCGCAGTCATACATAAATTTAACAAAACGGCCAAAAAGCGCTGGACTTTCGCCTGCCGGATTGTGGTATGGTTAAAAGAGAAGCACAGGACGCTCTTCTGCTGAAGCTCATAATGGGAAATGAGTTCATTATCATGCAGATAAAAAGAGACCGAATACGATTCCTGTATTCGGTCCAGGGAAATGGCTCTTGGGATAGAGCCGTGCGCTAAAAGTTGGCATTAATGCAGGCTAACTACGCCTGACACTCTAAGAATAGATGACGACGCCAGGTTTTCCAGTCCGCGACTAAAGTGGTCAGAAAAAAAGCGTTAGATCATCCCAAAACAAAAAAACCGCAACGCTTTCGAAAGAAGCCTGCGGTTTTTTTATTGGAAACGCGTGGTCTAACAGAGCGTATCGGCGCGCTCGATAAAGGGCGCAAGACTCATCTTCTGGCTCGGGTTTGCCGGGTCATCAATCTGAATAACGCCGATCGGTTGTCCCTTGCTTTGACCGCTGGCTACCTGCTTTTCTGCCACATCGTTAAGTGGATATTGCACCAGCGTGCTGGGGTTAATCGCGTACAGGGCATGGCCTGGACGGCAGGTGAGCATGACCTCTTCCCGATTGAAAGCCCATTTGTCTTTACCCACTTCGAAGCGACTCACGGTAATCACCTGCGGGGCAGCAAACGCGGAACTGGCACATGCCAGCAATAAAAGTGAAAGCACTGTTTTTTTCATAACGTTAAACCTTGTCAGAAAGGCTCCCAGGTGGCGAAAAGACTGACTACTGCCAGCACCAGCGCCCCTAATACAACCTCAGCCTGTGTCATCCAGATAAAAAATTGTTGCTCACGCCCGGCATCAGGGCGGAATCGTGGCACCAGAACATACCGATTCACCAGCGCAATGGCTACCATTAGCGCCACCAGCGCACTTTTGAACAAAAGCATCTGCCCATATTCCGTGCGCCATGGCAGGGTTATTCCGAGGATCAACAGCATGTTAACGATACCGGATAAAATCACACCCGCCACCGCGTAGTGACCCATCCGGGAAAAACGCATCATGGTATAAATGGCCGGATTGCGCCAGCGTCCCTTAGCCAGACGCAGACAAAAAATGAGCGGCAGCAGCGCGCCAACCCACATTGCTGCACAAAGCAGATGAATTGCATGATTGACGCGTTGTAAAACGCCCTGTGCGCCGTCATGCATCGCCGCATGTCCGACACCCGCCAGAAGCACGAACTGACCGGCTGCCAGCAATAATAACAGCCGCGCACTTTTGATTGGGGCAATCCACGCCGCACATGCGGTCAGCACGGCAAAAACAATCTGCCACAGCCAGACGCTGCCAAACTGGGTACTGGCAACCGCCATCCAAACTTCAGGACGGAAAACGTCAGCCCAGCCATCGCCCATTAAGCCGCCCTGCGTCGCCAGCATCAGCACCGCTGACACAAGACTCGCGATGGCAGCGATTTTTTGCTGCCGCTGAAAGCGACGCGTCATCAGACGCTGCAACGAGGAAGGCGCCAGCCACGCGCAATACAACGCGTTACCGAAAATCAGCATTAGCGCGGCGAAGTGCACAAAGCGCAGGGCGACGTAGCTGAATGCCAGCATGTTATTTCACGCTGAAGTGATAACTGCCTTTGGTTTTGTGGCCGTCAACGGACACTACATGCCAATCCACCTGATAGGTCCCCGGGGTTAATGCTTGCTCAAGCGGGGCGATGAGCTGAGTTTTATCATTTTCAGCCCGTTTCACCGTTCCGACTTTAATGATTTGCTGCTTATCACCCGTAATCGAAATGCCGCTAAATTTTGGTTCAATACCTTCCGAAAAATTCAGCGTGAGCGCCTGCGGCGCGGCGACAACTTCCGCGTCAGCAGCGGGATATTGATGTTTCAGATGCGCGTGCGCCAGCGCTGCGGGAGCCGTCACAATGGCAAGTACAAAGGTCAGTGCGCAAGCCGCGCGGGATGCGGTAAATACCATATCAATCATTCCTTTTGGTTATGTCTATATGACAGAGGATAACGCTGTATAATATCTGAGTCGAGGATCATCCTCCGGTGGCTTGTCAACGACAGGTAACCGCGGTAACGTTGGCGCCGCAAAAACAGGAGAAGAGAATGAAGATTAATCTGGCGGCCCTTCCTCAGGACGAAATGGATAAAGTTAATATCGATTTGGCGGCGGCAGGCGTGGCCTTTAAAGAGCGCTATAACATGCCTGTCATTGCCGAAGTGGTCGAGCGCGAACAGCCCGCTCATCTGCGCGACTGGTTTCGCGAACGACTGATTGCGCATCGCCTCGCCTCCGTGACGCTGTCGCGCTTACCTTACGAACCTAAAGTTAAGTAAACGCTTCATCTGGTGACATTTCCTTACAGGGATTGTGGCAGGATAAGAAAACCCTGAAGTATTCAGGTGTATTATCGAATCTCTGCGACGAAGTGTATAAGGAAATCACGATGTCTCCATGGAATGTTGCCGCCGCTCAGTACACCCCAGGTCGTCAGGGCATTGACGCCCACGTTCAACACCACCTGCGCTTTATCGACGCAGCTGCCCGCCAACAGTGCCATTTACTGGTCTTTCCAGAACTCTCATTGACGGGCCCTGCTAATGAGAGTGGTCTATTGGTCGCCCCGCCCAGTGAGCACGATTTGGCGCCTGTCGTTCGCGCCGTTCACACGCACAACATGACGGTGATCGCCGGTGTAACGCTCAACAGTGAAGGGATTCGCCAGAAAGGCGTGGCGCTGTTTTCCCCTAAAATGGCCAAACCGGTGTGCTATCAACAGGGCAGCGGTGCGTACCTGTCCGCAAACGCTCCGCACCTGCTCATCGTTGAGAACAAAGCAGAACTCCCTCCTGTCGATCCGCTGGCCGCATTATTTACCAGCAGTCAGGCAATCGGTGAAACGCGATGCCGCGACTCGATTAGCCGTTTGCAGCGTTTCGCCCATAAATACGCTATCGCCGTGCTGATGGCGAATGCTCACGGGAACAGCGCGCTGTGGGATGCGAGCGGCCAATTAATTGTTCGCGCGGATAAAGGCGAACTCTTATTAACGGGTTCCTGGGGTAAGCAGGGTTGGCAAGGTGATATCATTCCATTACGCTAAACGTTTTAAGGCCAGGAGCGAGCCATGCTGCGTGTCATCGATACCGAAACCTGCGATCTGCAGGGCGGAATTGTCGAGGTCGCGTCTGTTGACGTCATCAACGGACAGATAGTTAACCCGATGAGCCACCTGGTTCGTCCCGATCGTCCTATCAGCCCTCAGGCGATGGCGATCCATCGCATCACTGAATCGATGGTGGCCGATAAACCGTGGATTGAAGAGGTGATCCCGAACTACTACGGCAGCACATGGTATGTCGCGCATAACGCGAGCTTTGACCGCCGTGTATTGCCCGAAATGCCCGGGGAATGGATCTGCACCATGAAGCTGGCGCGGCGCTTATGGCCGGGGATTAAATACAGCAATATGGCGCTGTATAAATCCCGCAAGCTGAGCGTGAAAACGCCGGAAGGTCTCCATCATCACCGCGCACTCTATGATTGCTATATCACGGCAGCATTGCTCATCGATATCATGAATAACTCGGGATGGACGCCGGATGAGATGGCGACCATCACCGGCCGCCCGGCGCTGTTGACGACCTTTACCTTCGGTAAATATCGTGGGAAAGCGGTGTCAGAAGTGGCAGAGCGCGATCCGGGATATTTGCGCTGGTTATACAACAACCTCGACCGCATGAGCCCGGAGCTGCGCCTGACGCTGCGCCATTATCTGGACGAAACCTGATCGGCTGAATGGCCTTGCAAAGTCCCCTGCGCAAGGCCAATGATAAAGGCATATTCCAGCGCCACCCCTTCATAAGATTTAAAGCGGCCGGATTTACCGCCATGCCCGGAATCCATATCCGTGCAGAGCAGCAGTAAATTATCGTCCGTTTTCACTTCGCGCAGTTTCGCCACCCATTTTGCTGGCTCCCAGTATTGCACCTGGGAATCATGCAGGCCAGTCGTCACCAGCATATGAGGATAGGCTTTGGGCTCTACGTTATCGTACGGGCTGTATTCCTTCATGTAGCGATAATAGGTTTCATCCTGCGGATTGCCCCACTCCTCAAACTCGCCGGTGGTTAAGGGGATCGACTCATCCAGCATGGTGGTCACCACGTCGACAAAAGGCACTTGCGCGACAATGCCCTTGAATCGTTCCGGGCGCTGGTTGATCACTGCCCCCATGAGCATCCCGCCCGCGCTGCCGCCCATGCCAAAGCACAGATCAGGATCGCCGTAGCCTTTCGCGATGAGATCGTCGCAAACGTCGAGATAGTCGTTAAAGGTATTTTTCTTCTTCAGGAACTTGCCGTCTTCGTACCACTGCTGCCCCAGCTCACCGCCGCCGCGGATGTGCGCAATGGCATACACAAATCCCCGGTCGAGCAGGCTCAGACGGCTGCTACTGAAATCCGCATCCATGCTTGATCCGTACGAGCCGTAGCCGTAAACCAGCAGGGGATTTTTGCCTTTGCGGAAATGATCTTTGTGATACACCAATGACACCGGCACTTCCACGCCGTCGCGAGCCGTCACCCACAGGTGTTCACTGCGGTAATGGCTGGCGTCAAACCCGGTGACTTCCGCCTGTTTGATCACCTTCCGCTGTCCGGTATCCATATCCAGTTCAAACAGCGTGTCCGGCGTGGTCATTGATGAATAGCCGTAGCGTAGCCGCGAAGACTCTGGTTCGGGATTGTTGCCAATCCACGTCACGTAAGCCGGATCGTCAAAGGCAATACCGACCACGTCGTGCGTTTTGCGGTTTATTTGACGAATGCTGGTCAGCCCGCGCTGGCGTTCTTCAACCACCAGCCAGTCGGTGAACAGGGTAAACCCTTCCAGCATGACCTGATCGCGAGCCGGGATCAGCACTTCCCATTTACGTTCATCACGCACTTTGGTTTTGTACAGGCCAAAGTTTTTACCTTCGCGGTTAGAGCGCAGATAGAAAGAGTGCTGGAAGTGATCGAGACTGTATTCGTGGTCTTTACGGCGCGGCAAGAAACAGAGCGGCTGGGCATCGGGCAATTCGGCATCCAGCAGCAGCACTTCCGTGGTGGTCGCACTGCCCAGCGAGATAATCACATAGTGTTTCGAGGTGGTTTTATGCAGACTGACGTAAAACGTCTCGTCTTTTTCTTCATACACCAGCTCATCGCTATCCGAGGAAGTACCCACCGTATGGCGCCACACCTGATATGGCAGCAACGTCAACGCGTGTTTTTTGACGTAATACACCGTTTCTGAATCATTTGCCCAGACGAAGGCAGACGAGACGTTATCCAGCATCTCCGGATACCAGTTCCCGGTCTCCAGATTGCGGAATCGCAGCCCATATTGCCGCCGAGAAAGATAATCCTCCGCCAACGCCATAATGGTGTTATCAGGCGAAATGCCCATCCCGCCGAGGGTATAGAATTCGCTGTGCGCAGCGCGCTGATTGGCATCAAGCAGGATTTCCCAGTCGTCCCACTCGGCGCTCAATACCGACTGGCGTTGATAAATAGCGTATTCGTTGCCCGGTTCGTAGATGTGACGATAGCGGTAACCGTTTCGGGTCCAGGGCGCAGAGACATCACGCTGCGGTTCGCGCGCGACCATTTCCGCCAACAGTTCATCCTGCAACGCCTGCTGAGAAGCCATGACCCGTCGGCCATAGTCATTTTCCTGGTGAAGGTAGTCGAGAACCTCTGGCTGCGAGCGCGAATCGTCCCGCAGCCAATAGTAATTATCGATGCGCGTGTCACCGTGAGTGGTGAGCGCTTTTGGAATACGTCGGGCTTTTGGCAGCATATCAGTGTTTCTTTTATGTTTTACACCCTATAAGGGTGGCAAAACACACGCATGATGCAAGCGAAACGTGACAGCCGCAGGCGAAATTTACCCCGGTAATGCCTGTTTTTGCGCCTGAATATCCTTTTCGATGCCTTCGCGAACATCGTGCGGAATTTTAAGCGCGTCACCCAGCGCATTCAGATAGCTGCGTTCCATAAAGTGATCGATGTCGATGGCCGCACAGCTGAGGAAGTACAGCTCAAGCGCTTCCTCTTCGTTTTTCACACTTTGCGCCAGACGCACGGGATCCAGCGGCTGTTCAATCGCCTGGGCGACTAACGCTCTACCCTGCTCTTCAACGCCCGCTTCCTGCATCTGCTGCTCAATGGCGGTGCGCTCCTGGTCGTCGATGTGTCCGTCGCTTTTAGCAGCAAAGACCAGCGCCAGAATTAACCGCTCGGTACGCACATCGATTGGCGACGTGTGTTGTCCAAACTGGGGTTCGCCCTGATGGGCCGTTCGGACTTTATCCTTGTATTTATTCCAGAGCACCGTTCCGGCAATGGCGCCTCCACCGGCTAACAGTGCGCCGGTGCCATATTTGGCCAACAGCTTTCGCGAGGATTTGTTCGCCACCAATAAACCTGCCAGACCACCCAGCGCACCCGGTACCAGTAGCTTGCTCAGTCCCTGCTCGCCGGATGATGACGCCTTTTGATCTAACATCGACTGCAATTGATTTAACCAGCCTGACATATTTTTCCCCACTTATCCGTTTACAATGATCACAGCCTAAGCGAGGTGATGTCAGGAAATGTCTGTCCGTGCAAAAGAAGCGCAAATTTCCTCGCCCGGCAGCATTCCCTTCCCCTGATGAAGACATACGCAAACGTTTTCGTATATACTGCGCGCAACTTTTTCAGGGGGATTTTATGACTTGTTTAGGAACTGCGCTGCGTCCGGCAGCCACGCGCGTCATGCTGTTAGGTTCAGGCGAGCTGGGAAAAGAAGTGGCCATTGAATGCCAGCGTCTGGGCATAGAAGTGATCGCCGTCGATCGTTATCCCGATGCCCCAGCCATGCACGTCGCGCATCGGTCGTACGTTATCAATATGCTGGATGGCGATGCCCTTCGCGCACTGATCGAACGCGAGAATCCTGACTATGTCGTGCCGGAAATTGAAGCCATCGCGACGGACACATTGTTGTCACTGGAAGCGGAAGGCCAACGCGTTGTGCCGTGCGCTCGCGCCGCGAAGCTGACCATGAACCGTGAAGGCATACGTCGTCTTGCGGCGGAAGAGCTGGCAATCCCGACGTCAAGCTACCGCTTCGCGGACGGTAAAGCCGATTTCCTGCAGGCCGTAGAAGAGATTGGTTACCCGTGCATCATTAAGCCGGTAATGAGTTCCTCGGGTAAAGGGCAGAGTTTTATTCGCGATGAAAGCACACTGGATAACGCCTGGGACTACGCCCAACAGGGTGGACGTGCGGGCGCCGGACGCGTGATCGTCGAGGGGGTGGTGAAGTTTGATTTCGAAATCACCCTGCTCACGGTAAGCGCAGTTGATGGCGTGCATTTCTGCGACCCGATTGGACACCGTCAGGAAGACGGCGATTACCGTGAATCCTGGCAGCCGCAGCAAATGAGCGCTCTGGCGCTTGAGCGCGCGCAGGAGATCGCCCGCAAAGTGGTCATCGCCTTGGGCGGTTTCGGCCTGTTTGGCGTGGAACTGTTTGTGTGTGGTGACGACGTCATTTTCAGCGAAGTGTCCCCTCGCCCGCACGATACCGGCATGGTGACGCTGATCTCTCAGGATTTATCAGAGTTTGCGCTGCACGTGCGCGCATTCCTGGGGTTGCCTGTGGGCGGAATTCGTCAGTACGGTCCGGCCGCGTCCGCCGTGATCCTGCCAAAGCTCACCAGTCAAAACGTAATGTTTGATCGCGTGGAATCTGCCGTGGGTGCAGGTCTGCAGGTACGTTTGTTTGGCAAGCCGGAAATTGACGGTTCGCGTCGTCTGGGCGTGACGTTATCGGTAGCGGATAGCGTAGAAGAGGCCGTTGCGAGAGCGAAAAAGGCCAGTGCGAGTGTGATCGTCAGAGGATAAACAAAACGGGCCGTTTGGCCCGTTTTTGATGGTCTTACTGCTTCGCGCCTTCGACTGCTTCGCGCGCCAGTTTGGTGATGCGATCCCAGTCGCCCGCTTCCAGCGCATCCGCCGGAACCAGCCAGGAACCACCGATACACAGAACGCTTTTCAGCGCCAGGTAATCGCGGTAGTTTGCCGGCGAGATGCCGCCAGTCGGGCAGAAACGCACCTGAGAGAACGGGCCTGCAATCGCCTGCAGCGCTTTAGTGCCGCCGTTTGCTTCCGCCGGGAAGAATTTGAACTCTTTAAGACCGTAGTCCATACCCAGCATCAGTTCAGAAACCGTGCTGATCCCAGGAATTAACGGGATAGAACCTTCTGTTGCTGCTTTCAGCAGTGGCTCAGTCAGGCCCGGGCTGATGGCAAACTGCGCGCCCGCTTCCGTCACTTCAGCCAGCTGCTGTGGATTCAGCACGGTACCGGCACCAATAATTGCATCAGGCACTTCCTTCGCAATGGCGCGGATGGCATCCATCGCGCATGGCGTACGTAGCGTCACTTCCAGAACACGAACCCCACCTGCAACCAGCGCTTTCGCCATCGGAACGGCGTGCTCCAGTTTATTCACCACGATAACCGGCACTACAGGACCGGTTGTCAGGATTGCTTCCGCACTTGTTTTCCAGTTTTTCATCAGTGTTTTTCTCTCGCCAGATCGATAATTCTTGTCGTCTTAAAACGTAATACAGGTCGCACCCTGTTCAGCGCCGGAAAGTTTCTCGCGCAGCGCACTGAACATTTCGCGCCCTGTTCCCACACGCGACGCGCTCAGGTCAGGAATATGCGGCTTACGGGCTTCAAGTTCGGCTTCATCCACCAGCAGGGTCAATTCGCCTGTCTGGCCATTCACGCGGATGATGTCGCCATCGCGGACTTTCGCCAGCAATCCACCATCATAGGCTTCGGGCGTGACGTGAATCGCTGATGGCACTTTACCTGATGCGCCAGACAGTCGTCCATCGGTGACCAACGCAATTTTGAAACAGCGGTCCAATAATACACCAAGTGGCGGCATAAGTTTATGTAATTCTGGCATGCCGTTCGCTTTTGGTCCCTGATGACGCACCACCACCACGCAATCTTTGTTTAACAGTCCCGCTTCGAAAGCAGGCAAAACATCGTGCTGGCTTTCAAAAATAATGGCCGGCGCTTCCACCACCTGGTTTTCAACCGGCACCGCAGACGTCTTCATGACCGCGCGACCAAGATTTCCGCTCAGCACCTTGGTGCCGCCATGGCGGGAGAAGGGTTTATCAAACGTCGCGATAACGGCCTCATCGAGAGGCTCACGCGCACCGTCGCGCCAGTCCAGTTCGCCGTTATTCAGCCACGGTTCCATGGTGTAGCGCTGCAGGCCAAAGCCCGCAACGGTGTTAACATCTTCGTGCAGCAGACCGCCTTTCAGCAGCTCGCGGATCAGAACCGGTACACCGCCTGCCGCCTGGAAGTGGTTGATGTCTGCCGGGCCGTTCGGGTAGAGACGCGCCATCAGCGGAACCACATCGGAAAGCTCAGAGAAGTCATCCCAGTTAATCAGAATGCCTGCCGCGCGTGCCATCGCCACCAAATGCATGGTGTGGTTCGTTGACCCGCCCGTCGCCAGCAACGCGACAATACCGTTCACCACCACTTTTTCGTCAACCATTTTGCCGAGCGGCATCCACTCGTTTCCGTTGCCGGTCAAACGCGTGACCTGACGCGCTGCCGCTTCAGTCAGCGCCTGGCGCAGCGGAGCATCCGGCTGAATGAACGATGAACCCGGCAACTGCATACCCATAAATTCCACGACCATCTGATTGGTGTTGGCCGTGCCGTAGAAGGTACAGGTGCCCGGTGCGTGATAAGAGGCCGCTTCTGCTTCAAGCAGGGCAATACGATCGGCTTTGCCCTCGGCATAAAGCTGACGAATACGCACCTTTTCTTTGTTCGGCAGGCCGCTCGCCATCGGGCCAGACGGCACGAAAATAGCCGGTAAATGGCCGAATGAGAGCGCGGCCATCGCCAGACCTGGGACGATTTTATCGCAGACGCCCAGGTATAACGCGCCATCGAACATGTTGTGCGACAAACCGACCGCTGCTGACATGGCAATGATTTCGCGGCTCAGCAGTGACAGCTCCATGCCGTCCTGCCCCTGCGTGACACCGTCGCACATGGCCGGAACGCCGCCTGCGACTTGCCCGACTGCGTTGGCGCTGTGCAGCGCTTTACGGATGATCTCCGGATAGTGTTCGTAGGGTTGATGCGCGGACAGCATGTCGTTGTAAGAGGTGATAATCGCAATATTGTTACGGAGCATGCTTTTCAGCGACGCTTTATCTTCTGGCTGACAGGCAGCAAACCCGTGGGCCAGATTACCGCAGGCCAGTTGGGAGCGATGTACCGTGTCGGTTTTGGCCTGCTGGATGCGGGCGAGATAGGCAGAACGTGTCTTTTCCGAGCGTTCGATAATACGCTGTGTTACCCGTAACATTACTGGATTCATAAAGGGCTCCTCAAATTTATCTGTCCGTGCTCATGGTTAACAAGGTGATGCGCATGTATTAACAAGGCTGAAACGCTTGTGGTCAGGAGCTCAGGGGCAAAATCACTGAGGCTAGTGTAATAAAAAAAGCTCCGTGGGTGAATCCACACGGAGCTTAAATGCTTAAAAATTGTGCCACAATCTGTGTTAGATCATGTTACCGGTAAAATAACCTCTTAGGATTATCCGCCAGCATTACTCAAACTCGTTCCAGGAGCGGCCGTCACGGGTGATCATCGCGACAGACGCCACAGGTCCCCAGGTGCCTGCCTGATACGGTTTAGGCGCATCCTGATCGGCGGCCCACGCTTCCGTAATGGAGTCGACCCATTTCCATGCCTCTTCAACTTCATCGCGACGCACAAACAGCGCCTGGATACCGCGCATGGTTTCCAGCAGCAAACGCTCGTACGCATCGGCAAGGTGCGTTTCATTGAAGGTTTCGGAGTAGCTCAGATCCAATTTGGTGGTCTGCAGGTTGTGCTTGTGATCCAGCCCCGGCACTTTGTTCAGAACCTGAATATCGACACCTTCGTCAGGCTGCAAGCGGATGGTCAGCTTGTTCTGCGGCAGTTCTTGCCAGGACTCTTTGAACAAATTCAGCTCTGGATTTTTGAAATATACCACCACTTCGGAACATTTCGTCGGCAGGCGTTTCCCGGTGCGCAAATAGAACGGGACACCCGCCCAGCGCCAGTTATCGATATCCACGCGAATGGCAACAAAGGTCTCGGTGTTGCTGGACTTATTCGCGCCCTCTTCTTCCAGATAGCCCGGTACTTTTTTACCCTGCGCAAAGCCAGCGGTGTACTGCCCACGAACGGTCTTCTCACGCACGTTCGAGCGATCGATACGGCGCAGCGACTTGAGGACTTTCACCTTCTCATCACGGATGTTATCCGCTGAAAGGTCAGACGGCGGAGACATCGCAATCATGCACAGAATTTGCAGAAGGTGGTTTTGGATCATGTCGCGCATCTGACCGGCCTGGTCGAAATAGCCCCAACGGCCTTCGATGCCCACTTCCTCGGCCACGGTGATTTCGACGTGATCGATAGTGCGGTTATCCCAGTTATTGGCAAACAGGGAGTTAGCAAAACGCAGCGCCAGCAGGTTCAGTACCGTCTCTTTGCCGAGATAGTGGTCGATACGATAGACCTGACACTCTTCGAAATATTCGCCCACCTGATCGTTGATTTCGCGTGACGTCGCCAGCGAGGTTCCCAGCGGTTTTTCCATCACCACACGCGCTGGTTTTGCGTTGAGTTTCGCTTCACCCAGGCCTTTGCAGATCGCACCAAACGTACTTGGCGGCATGGCAAAATAGTTGATCGTTACGCGATTTTCCTGGTCAAGCATCTCACCGAGGCGTCCGAACGCGGTGGTATCGTTGACATCCAGGTTGCAGAAATCAAGACGACCGCTCAGCGTATCCCATAAACTTTCATCAATTTTCTCTTTCATGAAAGTCTCGATCGCTTCGCGCACCACTTTGGTGTAAGCGTCTTTGTCCCAGTCAGCGCGACCCACGCCCAGGATGCGGGTATCCGGGTGAATCTGGCCTGCTTTTTCCAGTTGATACAGGGAAGGCAGCAATTTACGGCGTGCAAGATCGCCTTTCGCGCCGAAAATGACCAGGTCACATGCCTGGGCTGTTTGCGTTACCGCCATGTCATTCTCCTCAGTTGGATTCCCTGGTGCTTATGCCAGGATATCGTTGTAATTTTATTACAACGCACTGTACTGCTTTTACGTCATTCCCGAAACCATTTGCGCTTATCCTCACGTGCGATAACGCGTTTTTTCGCTCATTATGCGTTTCAGTTAGGGGAATAAGGATGAAACCGCTGAATCTTTGTTCGACCTGATTTTGCCAAAACTCGACAGCGATCAAGTAATGAAAAAAAACAACAACTTTTGATGTCGTTAATTAGCCCTCGGCCAGGCCAGAGGGGTATATTCTTCCTCATTAGAATCACGATTTCTTCTATTAATGAAATCGCTTCCACACGTGAGCGCCTTGTCATAATGAACATGCTGGAAAAAATCCAGTTTCAACTGGAACACCTTAGCAAATCCGAGCGGAAAGTGGCTGAAGTTATTCTCGCCTCCCCTGCTCAGGCCATTCATTCAAGCATCGCCACGCTGGCACAAGAATCCGGTGTGAGCGAGCCCACCGTAAACCGGTTTTGCCGCAGTCTGGAGACGCGTGGTTTTCCTGATTTTAAACTGCATCTGGCGCAAAGTCTGGCAAACGGCACGCCTTATGTAAATCGCAATGTCGACGAAGATGACAGCGTTGAAGCCTACACCGGTAAAATTTTCGAATCGGCGATGGCGACGCTCGATCACGTCCGCCAGTCGCTGGACAGAGCCTCAGTCAATCGCGCCGTGGATTTGCTCACCCAGGCGAAAAAGATTGCCTTCTTTGGCCTTGGCTCATCGGCCGCAGTCGCGCATGATGCGATGAACAAATTTTTCCGTTTTAACGTGCCGGTTATCTATTCTGATGACATCGTCCTGCAACGCATGAGCTGTATGAATTGTAATGAGGATGATGTGGTCGTGCTTATCTCGCACACAGGGCGGACCAAAAGTCTGGTAGAACTGGCGCAGTTAGCGCGTGAAAACGATGCCATGGTCATCGCAATCACCACAGCCGGCACCCCACTGGCACGAGAAGCCACTTTAGCCATAACGCTCGACGTACCGGAAGATACGGACGTCTACATGCCAATGGTGTCCAGACTGGCGCAATTAACCGTCATTGACGTGCTGGCAACCGGTTTTACGCTGCGTCGTGGAGCGAAATTCCGAGATAACTTGAAGCGGGTCAAAGAAGCGCTTAAGGAATCGCGTTTTGATAAAGAGTTGCTCATTAAGGGCGATGTACCCTAAATGATGTTATAAGGTTGTTACTTTTTTCGGTATTCGGTAAGTTTCTACACAGCGCCGAATCAATGTTCACGCAACACCAAAGTTGTTTCAGTCAACGGAGTATTACATGTCCAGAAGGCTTCGCAGAACCAAGATCGTTACCACCTTAGGTCCGGCTACTGACCGCGATAATAACCTCGAGAAAATTATTGCCGCAGGCGCCAACGTGGTACGCATGAACTTCTCTCACGGTACACCAGAAGACCACAAATTACGTGCAGACAAAGTCCGTGAGATCGCGGCTAAACTGGGGCGTCACGTGGCTATCCTCGGTGACCTGCAGGGTCCGAAGATCCGCGTGTCGACATTTAAAGAAGGTAAAGTTTTCCTCAATATCGGCGACAAGTTCCTCCTGGATGCCAACCTGGGTAAAGGTGAAGGCGACAAAGAGAGAGTCGGCATTGACTATAAAGGTCTGCCCGCTGACGTTGTGCCGGGCGATATCCTGCTGCTGGATGATGGTCGCGTACAGCTGAAAGTGCTGGAAGTTCAGGGCATGAAAGTGTTCACCGAAGTCACCGTGGGCGGCCCACTGTCGAACAACAAAGGCATCAATAAACTGGGCGGCGGCCTGTCTGCAGAAGCGCTGACTGAGAAAGATAAGGCTGACATCATCACCGCCGCGCAAATCGGCGTCGACTATCTGGCTGTCTCCTTCCCGCGCTGCGGCGAGGACCTGAATTATGCACGCCGTCTGGCACGCGATGCAGGCTGCGATGCCAAAATCGTCGCGAAAGTCGAACGTGCAGAAGCCGTGTGCAGCCAGGACGCTATGGATGATGTGATTCTGGCCTCTGACGTAGTGATGGTGGCGCGTGGCGATCTGGGTGTTGAAATTGGCGACCCGGAACTCGTTGGGATCCAGAAAGCGCTGATTCGCCGTGCGCGTCAGCTGAATCGCTCGGTGATCACCGCGACTCAGATGATGGAGTCAATGATCACCAATCCAATGCCAACGCGTGCAGAAGTGATGGACGTGGCAAACGCCGTGCTGGATGGGACCGATGCCGTGATGCTCTCGGCGGAAACCGCAGCGGGTCAATATCCTGCTGAAACCGTTGCTGCCATGGCGCGTGTTTGCCTGGGCGCTGAGAAGATCCCAAGCATTAACGTGTCTAAGCACCGCCTGGATATTCAGTTCGACAATGTGGAAGAAGCGATTTCCATGTCCGCGATGTACGCGGCGAACCATCTGAAAGGCGTAACCGCCATCATTACCATGACGGAATCAGGCCGTACGGCGCTCATGACGTCACGTATCAGCTCTGGTCTGCCTATCTTCGCCATGTCCCGCCACGAGCGCACGCTGAACCTGACGACGCTGTACCGTGGCGTCACGCCAGTGTACTTCGACAGCACCAGTGATGGCGTTGCTGCTGCTAACGATGCCGTTAACTTGCTGCGAGACAAAGGCTACCTGGTGTCCGGCGATATCGTTATTGTCACCCAAGGCGACGTAATGAGCACCATTGGCTCAACAAACACGACGCGTGTCATGACCGTCGAGTAAATGCGTTAGCTGCCGCGCATAAAAAAATCCCCCGTTTCCGGGGGATTTTTTATTTCTTCGGATATAACTCTTTGCGTTTGTAAGGCTCTTTTTCGCCTGGCTTACGCGTTTTCAGTAGTTTGAGGATCCAGGTGTACTGCCCCAGATGCGGCCCCACCAGAATTTCGACCTCTTCATTCATGCGACGCGCAATCGTATGATCGTCTGCGGTGAGCAAATCATCCATCGGCGGGCGGACTTCAATGGTCAGTCGATGCGTTTTCCCATCGTAGACCGGGAAGAGAGGTATGACGCGGGCGCCACACACTTTCATTAAGCGGCCTATCGCGGGCAGCGTCGCTTTATAAGTGGCAAAGAAATCAACGAATTCGCTGTGCTCAGCGCCATGATCCTGGTCCGGCAAATAGTAACCCCAATATCCCTGACGAACAGATTTGATAAAGGGTTTAATCCCGTCGTTACGCGCATGCAAACGCCCACCGAAGCGGCGGCGTACTGTGTTCCACACGTAATCGAAAATCTTGTTGCCCTGGTTATGGAACATCGCCGCCATCTTCTGGCCCTGCGACGCCATTAGCATCGCGGGAATATCCACCGCCCAGCCGTGCGGCACCAGAAAAATCACTTTCTCATCGTTGCGACGCATCTCCTCGATGATTTCCAGCCCTTTCCAGTCGACGCGATTGATCACTTTTTCGGGTCCGCGTAACGCCAGTTCCCCCATCATCGCCATCGCCTGCGGCGCAGTGGTGAACATGACATCAATAATCGCTTCGCGTTCGGCGTCGGTTTTTTCCGGGAAACAGTAGTACAGGTTGATCTGTGCGCGGCGACGGGCGCTTTTTCCCAATCGACCGGCAAGTAAACCTATTTTACCCAGTAAAGGATCGCGCACAGCGGCGGGAAGTAAGGCGATGCCAGCAAAGGCGTAGACACCGAGCCAGGCCCCCCAGTGGCGCGGATGGCGAAAGGATTTCTCAAACTCGGGAATGTATTCAATATTGTTTTTTTGGGTTTCCATGCTGGTTCCAGGGTCTGGTGACGCACAAAATAATAATGAGGTAGTTTAGCGAGGCAGGCTCAAAGGCACAAAAGAAAAAGCCGGCGCATGTTCGCACCGGCTTTTCAAAACGCGATAAAACTAGTCGAAACGCAGTTGCGGCATCACTTCTTTCACCTGTGCCAGGTAATCGCTGCGATCTTTACCGGTCAGCCCTTCGGTACGCGGCAATTTAGCCGTCAACGGGTTAACCGCCTGCTGGTTAATCCACACTTCATAGTGCAGATGTGGCCCCGTTGAGCGTCCGGTATTGCCTGAAAGCGCAATGCGGTCGCCGCGTTTCACCTTCTGACCCGGCTGAACCAGCAGTTTACGCAGGTGCATGTAGCGGGTGGTGTAGGTGCGACCGTGACGAACGGCAACGTAATACCCTGCCGCGCCGCTGCGTTTAGCAATCACTACTTCACCATCACCCACCGAGAGCACTGGCGTGCCTTGCGGCATCGCGAAGTCAACACCACGGTGTGGCGCGACGCGTCCCGTCACCGGGTTCAGACGGCGTGGATTAAAGTTGGAGGAAATTCGGAATTGCTTCGACGTTGGGAAACGCAGGAATCCTTTAGCCAGCCCGGTCCCGTTACGGTCGTAGAACTTGCCGTCTTCTGCGCGAATCGCGTAATAATCTTTACCGTCAGAGCGTAAACGTACGCCCATCAGTTGGCTCTGCTCGCGCTTGCCGTCCAGCATTTCGCGGGACATCAAAATAGAAAACTCGTCGCCTTTTTTCAGTTTGCGGAAATCCATCTGCCACTGCATCGCTTTGATGACGGAGCTGATTTCACCGCTGGTTAAGCCGGCGTCACGGGCGCTGGCCACAAAACTGCCGCCAACGGTACCTTTCAACACGCTATTAACCCAGTCGCCCTGCTGCATTTCACTGGTCATCTTGAAACCGTTTCCAGCACGATCGTAGGTACGGGTTTCGCGACGGGAGACTTCCCAGGTCAGGCGCTGTAAATCGCCGTCGTTAGTCAGTGTCCAGGAGAGCTGTTGACCAATTTTTAGGTTGCGTAATTCTTTATCTGAGGCAGCAAGCTGGCTGATATCGCCCATCTCAATGCCGTACTGATTCAATACGCTGCTGAGTGTATCCCCTGTCGAAACGACGTATTCATGGATACCGGCTTCATTTGCGGTTTTGTCATCCAGCTCATCCTGAGGGATCGCTTCATCTTCCTGCGGAGCCTGATCGATGGGCTCGCTGGCTTCAGGTAACAACGAGCGGATTTCACTCTTTTCCAGCTCGATGGTTTTAACGATAGGGGCTGAATGCGGGTGGTACACATAGGGCCGCCAGACGGCGACCGCTAAAGTGAGAACTGTAAGAGACCCCAGCATGACGCGGTGGGGTCTAGGCAGATTGTTAAATGCCAGGGCGACAGAGCGGGCTATCTGTTGCACGTATTCACTTCCTCGTTAATCTCCTTTCAGGCAGCTTGAATACTGGTTCGCCAATTGGCTGAGAAACTGCGAATAGCTCGTTTTACTCAACGTAATATTGGTTCCAAGCGGGTCCAGGGTTCCCATGCGCACGGAAGTTCCCCGGGCCACGGCTTCAACGACCGCTGGCCTGAACTGTGGCTCAGCAAAAACGCATGTCGCTTTTTGCTCAACCAACTGTGTTCTTATTTCATGTAAACGCTGCGCACCAGGTTGAATTTCCGGGTTGACGGTGAAATGCCCCAGCGGGGTCAGACCGTAGTGTTTTTCATAGTAGCCATAAGCATCATGAAAAACGAAATACCCTTTTCCTTTCAACGGTGCGAGCTCGTTACCAACCTGCTTATCGGTTGCGGCTAATTGTGCCTCAAAATCTTTCAGGTTGGCGTCTAGTTTGGCTCGACTTTGCGGCATAAGTTCCACTAATTTATCGTGGATTGCAACCGCTGAGAGCCGCGCTATCTCTGGAGAAAGCCAAAGATGCATGTTGTACTCACCGTGATGGTGATGGTCGTCACCTTTTTCACCTTCACCATGGTTGTGCCCTTCATCATGATCGTCGTCATCTGACCCTTTCATGAGCAGCGGTTTCACACCGGCAAGTGCGGCGATGGTGACCTTTTTCTGCTCAGGAGTCTGGCTCGCGGATTTCTGCATGAACGCTTCCATCTCCGGACCAATCCACACCACTAAGTCCGCGTTCTGTAAGCGTTTTGCATCAGATGGACGCAGTGAATAGTCATGTTCTGAAGCACCGTCAGGCAGCAATACCTGCGTTTCAGTGACGCCATCGGCGATGGCAGAGGCGATAAATCCCAGCGGCTTAAGCGAAGCGACAACGGCGGCGTTAACATCTTGTGCTGCGCTACCCCAAAGGGCAGCGGATAATGCTGCGAAAAGAAGCGTATTTTTATGTAACATAATGCAACTTATGATCGTAATGAATGAGTTGAATGTGATATTATAACATTCGATGACTTCTGCAAGCTTAAATTGACATGATGAATTTAGTTTCTCTCGAAAATATCTCGGTCTCATTCGGTCAGCGCCGCGTCCTTTCTGACGTGTCCCTGAATCTGAAACCGGGCAAAATATTGACGTTACTCGGCCCCAATGGTGCAGGTAAATCGACGCTGGTTCGCGTGGTTCTTGGTCTGGTAGCACCTGATGCGGGTGTCATCAAGCGCGACGAAAAACTGCGAATTGGCTACGTACCGCAAAAATTGCACCTGGACTCTACCCTGCCGCTGACCGTGAGTCGTTTTCTGCGGCTGCGTCCCGGTACGCGCAAAGCCGATATTCTCCCTGCGTTAAAGCGCGTTCAGGCAGGCCATCTGATTGAAGCCCCATTGCAAAAACTGTCGGGTGGCGAGACGCAGCGCGTATTGCTGGCGCGAGCGTTACTGAGCCGCCCCCAGCTTCTGGTGCTCGATGAACCGACTCAGGGCGTGGATGTTAACGGTCAGGTTGCACTGTACGACTTAATTGACCAACTCCGTCGCGAGCTGGATTGCGCCGTGCTGATGGTTTCGCACGATCTGCATTTGGTGATGGCGAAAACCGACGAAGTCCTGTGCCTGAATCATCACATCTGCTGTTCGGGTACACCTGAAGTCGTCTCCATGCATCCAGAATTCATTTCGATGTTTGGCTCTCGCGGTGCCGAACAGCTTGGGATTTATCGCCACAACCATAATCATCGCCATGATTTACAGGGACGGATTGTCCTGCGTCGGGGAAATGGACACTCATGATTGAATTGTTATTACCCGGCTGGCTTGCCGGGATTATGCTCGCCTGCGCGGCGGGTCCACTGGGATCATTTGTCGTCTGGCGTCGAATGTCCTACTTCGGCGATACGCTGGCACATGCTTCGCTGTTAGGCGTGGCATTTGGTTTACTGCTGGATGTGAATCCCTTCTATGCGGTCATTGCCGTCACGCTGATGCTGGCCGCCGGCCTGGTGTGGCTCGAAAAACGCCCTCATCTCGCCGTCGATACCCTGTTGGGCATCATGGCGCACAGCGCATTGTCTCTTGGCCTGGTAGTGGTGAGCCTGATGTCGAACATTCGCGTCGACTTGATGGCGTATCTGTTTGGCGATTTGCTGGCGGTGACGCCAGAAGATCTCATCTCTATCGCCATTGGCGTTGTGATTGTGCTGGGGATTTTGCTGTGGCAGTGGCGCAATTTGCTCGCCATGACCGTCAGTGAAGATTTAGCCTTTGTCGATGGCGTTAAGCTTCAGCGTGTGAAGCTGTTGCTGATGCTGGTGACCGCCCTGACAATTGGCGTCGCGATGAAATTTGTCGGTGCGCTTATCATCACATCGTTGCTGATTATTCCGGCAGCAACGGCGCGTCGTTTTGCTCGCACGCCTGAGCAAATGGCAGGAGTCGCCGTGGTTATCGGCATGATTGCGGTCACGGGCGGCTTAACGTTCTCTGCTTTTTACGACACACCTGCAGGCCCGTCGGTCGTGCTCTGTGCCGCGCTCATGTTTATCTTCAGCATGATGAAAAAGCCCGCGAGTTGACGTGAGTACCCTCTCCCACCGGAGAGGGTAAAGCGCGTTAAGGCATTTCCGGAGGGGTGATGCCAAAGTGATTCCACGCACGCACCGTCGCCATACGTCCACGCGGGGTGCGCTGCAAAAATCCCTGCTGAATCAGATAGGGTTCCAGAACGTCCTCAATCGTTTCGCGCTCTTCACCAATCGCCGCCGCAAGGTTATCCAGCCCGACCGGCCCGCCAAAGAATTTATCCAGGATCGCCAGCAGCAGCTTGCGGTCCATATAGTCAAAACCTTCGGCGTCAACGTTAAGCATATCCAGCGCCTGCGCCGCGACGTCCAGGGAGATCGTCCCGTCGTGTTTCACTTCGGCAAAATCGCGCACACGACGCAGCAGACGGTTGGCGATACGTGGCGTACCGCGTGAGCGTTTAGCCACTTCAAATGCGCCATCATCGCTGAGCTCCAGCCCCATAAATCGGGCGCTGCGACCCACGATATATTGCAGATCGGGTACCTGATAAAATTCAAGACGCTGCACAATACCGAAACGATCGCGAAGCGGTGAGGTCAATGATCCTGCACGCGTCGTCGCGCCGATGAGGGTAAACGGTGGCAGGTCGATTTTGATGGAGCGCGCCGCAGGGCCTTCACCGATCATGATATCCAGCTGATAGTCTTCCATCGCCGGATACAGCACTTCTTCGACCACAGGCGAGAGGCGGTGGATTTCATCGATAAATAAAACGTCGTGCGGCTCGAGGTTGGTGAGCATCGCCGCCAAATCCCCTGCCTTTTCCAACACCGGCCCTGACGTGGTACGCAAATTAACGCCCATCTCGTTAGCCACAATATTCGCTAACGTGGTTTTCCCCAGCCCCGGCGGACCAAAAATCAGCAGATGATCGAGCGCTTCACCGCGAAGCTTCGCCGCCTGGATAAAGATTTCCATTTGCGAGCGTACCTGCGGCTGGCCAATGTACTCCTCCAGAAGCTTAGGGCGGATGGCACGATCCACCACATCTTCCGGCTGGTTGCTGGCTGCCGATATCAGGCGGTCTGCTTCAATCATCCTTTACCTCACAATGCAGCGCGGAGCGCTTCACGAATCAGGGTTTCACTATTAGCGTCGGGTTTGGCGATTTTACTCACCATACGGCTGGCTTCCTGAGGCTTATAGCCCAGCGCCACCAGCGCAGCCACCGCTTCTTGCTCAGCGTCATCTGACGTTGGGCCGTTCGGTGACGTCAATACCAGATCGGTGGCAGGCGTAAACAGATCGCCATGCAGACCCTTGAAGCGGTCTTTCATTTCGACAATCAGTCGCTCGGCGGTTTTTTTGCCAATGCCTGGCAATTTGATCAATGCGGCGGGATCTTCACGCTCAACGGCATTCACAAACTGGTGCGCAGACATGCCGGACAAAATCGCCAGCGCCAGCTTCGGCCCCACGCCGTTGGTTTTAATCAGCTCACGGAACAGCATGCGTTCCTGCTTATTGTTGAAACCATACAGCAGCTGCGCATCCTCACGCACCACAAATTGGGTGAAGATGATGGCTTCTTTGCCCGCGTCCGGAAGTTCATAGAAACAGGTCATCGGCATATGGACTTCGTACCCCACGCCTCCTGTTTCAAGCAGGACTAACGGGGGTTGTTTTTCAAGAATAATGCCTCTGAGTCTGCCAATCACATGACGCTCCTGCGTTAAGGGCTAAAGATTTACCGCCATCATAAAAAAAGGCTGGATGTTTATCCAGCCTGATTTGTGATTATCGTAACCGACCTCGCGCCAGACTGAGCCGAGACTCACTCATTTGCATGGAATTTTGGGTCACGTGACAGTGCGTTATCGCAATGGCCAGCGCATCAGCGGCATCCGCTTGCGGGTTCGCCGGGAGTTTTAGCAAGGTACGCACCATGTGCTGTACCTGACTTTTATCCGCACCGCCCGTTCCTACCACAGTCTGCTTGACCTGACGCGCGGCATATTCGAACACGGGCAAATCCTGGTTGACCGCCGCAACAATCGCGACGCCGCGCGCCTGGCCCAGCTTCAGCGCTGAATCGGCATTTTTCGCCATAAACACCTGCTCGATGGCGAAGAAGTCCGGCTGAAACTGGGTGATAATTTCCGACACGCCCGCGTAAATCAACTTAAGACGCGAGGGTAAATCATCCACTTTGGTGCGAATGCACCCGCTGCCAAGATAGGTTAACTGACGCCCGACCTGGCGGATAACGCCATAACCGGTGATGCGTGAGCCGGGGTCAATCCCGAGGATAATCGACATCACGCATCTCCTGTAAGGGGTTCAGAGGCTCTCATCAGAGAGTCGCTGCAACCTCATCAGAAATTTCACCGTTATGGTAAACTTCCTGCACGTCATCGCAGTCTTCGAGCATGTCGATCAGACGCAGCAGTTTTGGCGCGGTTTCCGCATCCATGTCCGCTTTGGTTGATGGAATCATGGACACTTCCGCGTTATCCGCTTTCAGACCCATAGCAGCCAGTGCATCACGCACAGCGCCCATCTCTTCCCACGCGGTGTAAACATCAATCGCGCCGTCATCAAAGGTCACAACGTCTTCAGCACCGGCTTCAAGCGCCGCTTCCATAATCGCATCTTCATCGCCCGCATCGAAAGAGATCACCCCTTTCTTGCTAAACAGATAGGCCACGGAACCGTCAGTGCCCAGGTTACCACCAGTTTTGGTGAAGGCATGACGCACTTCAGCAACGGTACGGTTACGGTTGTCAGACAGACACTCGACCATAACCGCTGTACCGCCAGGACCGTAACCTTCATAAATGATGGTTTCCATGTTCGCGTCGTCATCGCCGCCCACGCCACGCGCGATAGCGCGGTTCAGGGTGTCACGCGTCATGTTGTTCGCCAGCGCTTTGTCGATAGCCGCGCGCAGACGTGGGTTGGAACCCGCATCACCGCCGCCCAGACGCGCTGCGGTCACCAGCTCACGAATGATCTTAGTGAAAATTTTACCGCGCTTGGCATCCTGTGCCGCTTTGCGGTGCTTTGTGTTGGCCCACTTACTATGACCTGCCATAAAAAGTTCTCCAAAATTATCCTTCGCCTTTCAGCTTCCAGATGCGTTGGCTGCGCCTGCTTAATCCCGTCACTTACCGAAATAAGCACCTGTCGATTAACGGCCTTGCCGCCTTGCTGGAAACTAAAATGCTCGGAAATTAATTAACATTAATTACAAATTCTTCAATCGCCTGCCGATTGCTCCACGACTTGGTGAGCGCTGCGGCATCTGTCGCATCAACCCAGCGGTAGGTTAAATGTTCTGTGAACACAATTTCCCGTTCGTGGGGCAGCGCAAGACAGAACCATGATTCCGTATTGCGCTTAATTCCCGGCGCATAGCGATGACGTAAATGGCTAAAAATTTCAAACTCCACCGTACGCTGGCAGTTCATCAAGGTCAGTTGCTCGTCGGCAACATCAATCAGGACCTCTTCCTTTACTTCGCGTGCGGCGGCTTGCAGCGCAGTTTCACCCTCTTCCAGACTGCCGGTTACCGACTGCCAGAAATCAGGATCGTCGCGCCGCTGCAACATCAGCACCCGTCTGGTGTCGGCTGCAAAAATGACGACTAACACCGAAACGGGACGCTTAAAGGCCATATCAGTTTTTCTCTTCCTTCTTCACCACGTCGATACCCAGCTCCGCTAAGGATGCAGGATTAGCGAAACTTGGCGCTTCGGTCATCAGACACGCGGCGGCAGTGGTTTTCGGGAAGGCGATAACGTCACGAATGTTATCGGTGCCGGTCAGCAGCATGGTCAAACGATCCAGACCAAACGCCAGACCTGCGTGCGGCGGTGTACCGTACTTCAGCGCATCCAACAGGAAGCCGAATTTCTCGCGCTGTTCCTGTTCGTTGATACCGAGAATGCCAAACACGGTTTGCTGCATGTCACCGCTGTGAATACGCACAGAACCGCCGCCGACTTCGTAGCCGTTGATAACCATGTCGTAGGCGTTAGCAATCGCGGTTTCTGGTGCTGCTTTCAGCTCATCAGCGTTCATATCTTTTGCGGAAGTGAACGGATGGTGCATCGCGGTTAAGCCGCCTTCACCGTCATCTTCAAACATTGGGAAGTCGATAACCCACAGCGGCGCCCATTTGGCTTCGTCGGTCAGGTTCAGGTCTTTACCCAGTTTAAGACGCAGCGCACCGAGTGCATCGGCAACCACTTTTTTGTTATCCGCGCCGAAGAAGATCATATCGCCGTCCTGCGCGTCAGTACGCTCAAGAATGGACTCAACGATTTCGGCGTTCAGGAATTTAGCAACCGGGCTGGTGATCCCTTCGATGCCTTTCGCACGTTCGGTGACTTTAATATAAGCCAGCCCTTTCGCGCCGTAGATCTTCACGAAATTGCCGTAGTCGTCAATTTGTTTACGGCTCAGGCTTGCACCGCCAGGAACGCGCAACGCAGCCACACGGCCTTTTGCATCGTTAGCCGGGCCGGAGAAGACCGCAAATTCAACCGCTTTAAGCAGGTCAGCAACGTCCACCAGCTCCATCGGGTTACGCAGATCCGGTTTATCAGAACCGTAACGACGTTCTGCTTCAGCAAAGGTCATGACAGGGAAATCACCCAGATCCACACCTTTTACATCCAACCACAGGCTGCGAACCAACGCTTCCATCAGCTCACGCACTTGCGGCGCGGTCATGAAGGAGGTTTCGACGTCGATCTGGGTAAATTCAGGCTGACGGTCTGCGCGCAAGTCTTCATCACGGAAGCATTTTACGATCTGGTAGTAGCGATCGAAGCCAGACATCATCAGCAGCTGTTTGAACAGCTGAGGAGACTGTGGCAACGCGTAGAATTTGCCTTTATGGACGCGTGAAGGAACCAGATAATCGCGCGCGCCTTCTGGCGTGGCTTTGGTCAGCATCGGGGTTTCAATATCCAGGAAACCGTGATCGTCCATAAAGCGGCGCACCAGGCTGGTGATTTTGGCGCGCGTTTTCAGGCGCTGAGCCATTTCCGGACGACGCAGATCCAGATAGCGGAATTTCAGACGCGCTTCTTCGGTATTGACGTGGTTGGAGTCAAGCGGCAGCGATTCTGAACGGTTAATAATGGTCAGATCGGACGCGAGCACTTCGATTTCGCCGGTCGCCATGTCCGCATTAATATTTTTTTCGTCACGCGCACGCACGGTGCCGGTAACCTGGATGCAGAACTCATTACGCAGTTCGGAGGCCAGTTTTAACGCCTCTGCACGATCCGGATCGAAGAACACCTGAACGATGCCTTCACGATCGCGTAAATCGATGAAGATTAGGCTACCAAGGTCACGACGACGGTTGACCCAACCACACAGGGTCACCTGCTGTCCGACGTGGGACTGACGTAACTGCCCGCAATATTCTGTACGCATGAGATATCCCTTAATTTAGCCGCAGGCTAAATGTCGCCTGTTTAACAGGCTACTATGTCGCAGCTTTCTGTATGTCACTAATGGGTGAAAAAAGGCGGCTATTATACTGGAAATTCCGCCGTACGATAAGAGAGAAGCGCGCCAGACGCGCGATTGCTGCACTCTTATTGCGCATTCTCACAAAAATTAACAAAATTATCCGATCTTCAACAGGCTTTCTCGTCGTAAGGTGTTACCAAAGCTAATTATTTGACTGGAGTTAACATGTTCACACTGGATGCCACCAAAACCGCGCTCGTCGTGATCGATTTACAGGAAGGCATTTTGCCCTTCGCAGGCGGCCCACATGCGGCGGCGGACGTCGTTAGCCGCAGTGCGCGACTCGCTGAGAAGTGCCGCGAAAACGGTTCACCGGTGGTGATGGTGCGTGTGGGCTGGTCTGCGGATTTTGCCGAAGCGCTGAAACAACCTGTCGACGCACAGACTCCAGGCCAGGCGCTGCCGGACAACTGGTGGGATTACCCGCTCGCGCTCGGCAAGCAAGAGAGTGATATCGAAGTGACTAAGCGCCAGTGGGGCGCGTTCTACGGTACCGATCTTGAACTGCAGCTGCGCCGTCGCGGGATCGACACCATTATTCTGTGCGGCATCGCCACGAACATCGGTGTGGAATCTACTGCACGAAACGCGTGGGAGATGGGCTTTAATCTGGTGATCGCCGAAGACGCCTGCAGCGCAGCCGCGACTGAACAGCATATGGGCAGCATGACCAATATCTTCCCGCGTATCGGTCGCGTGCGCACGACTGAAGAGATTTTAAGCGCGTTATGATTTATCTGGGTCTCCCACAATGGTCGCACCCCAAATGGGTGCGCCTTGGCATTACCAGTCTCGAAGAGTATGCCCGACACTTTAATTGCGTCGAGGGTAACACCACGCTGTACGCGCTTCCGAGAGCGGAAATTGTTGCGCGTTGGCGCGAGCAAACCACCGATGATTTTCGCTTTTGCTTTAAATTCCCGGCGACGATTTCTCACAACGCCGCGCTACGAAACTGCGGCGATCTTACGCAGGAATTTCTGGAACGCCTGTCACCGCTTGCAAATCGGATCGGACAGTACTGGCTGCAACTGCCCGCCACCTTTAGTCCGCGAGATTTACCCGCACTGTGGCACTTTCTCGATGCCCTGCCTCGCGACTTTCGCTATGGCGTTGAAGTTCGACACCCGGCGTTTTTCACGAAAGGCGAAGATGAAAAAGCGTTAAATCGTGGCTTACACGAACGCGGCGTGAATCGCGTGATCCTCGACAGTCGTCCGGTGCACAGCGCCATTCCTCATAATGAAGCCATTATTGAGGCCCAACGCAAAAAGCCAAAGGTGCCGGTTCACGCGATTGTCACAGCCGGCAACCCTATGGTCAGGTTTATCGGCAGCGATAACATGCAGCAAAATCGTGAACTGTTTGACGTCTGGCTACACACATTGCCGAAATGGGAACAGACCACGACACCGTATCTTTTCTTGCATACACCGGACATTGCGCAGGCCCCTGAACTGGTCGATGCTCTTTGGCAAGCCTTGCAGGCCGCCGCGCCGTCGCTTGGCCCTGCCCCCGCTATCCCACAACAATCTTCTCTTTTCTGAAATCAGCCCCTATCATAGAAGTGCCATCTGCCAAAACAACAGGGAGTTTGTATGGTCAGCGCGCTGTACGCGGTGTTAGGTGCATTACTACTGATTAAATTTTCGTTCGATGTTGTGCGCCTGAGAATGCAATACCGTGTCTCTTACGGTGACGGTGGATTTTCGGAACTACAAAGCGCGATCCGCATTCACGGCAACGCCGTGGAATATATTCCCGTTGCATTGATTTTGCTGCTGCTCATGGAAATGGACGGCGCGGAAACCTGGATGGTTCACGTCTGCGGTCTGCTGTTGATCGCCGGACGCATCATGCATTCCTACGGTTTTCACCACCGCTTATTCCGCTGGCGTCGTTCCGGCATGAGTGCAACCTGGTGCTCGCTGTTGCTGATGGTGCTGGCAAACCTGTGGTATATGCCGTGGGAGTTGGTTTTCTCGTTTCATTAGCGCACAATACGCCACTTTATTTTTCCCGGATTTTTACGTTATGACCGATCGCGACACGCTTTTTTCCGCGCCTATCGCCAGTCTGGGCGACTGGACCTTTGATGAACGGGTAGCCGAAGTCTTCCCGGATATGATCCAGCGCTCTGTTCCAGGTTACTCCAATATTATCTCTATGATCGGCATGCTGGCTGAGCGTTTCGTTCAGCCCGGCACGCAAGTCTATGACCTGGGCTGCTCGCTGGGCGCGGCAACGCTGTCCGTTCGTCGTAACGTGCATCATGAAGGCTGCAAAATTATTGCTGTCGACAACTCACCTGCCATGGTGGAGCGCTGCCGCCGTCACCTGGACGCGTACAAAGCCCCCACGCCGGTCGACGTGATCGAAGGGGATATCCGCACTGTCGAGATCACCAATGCTTCGATGGTCGTGCTGAATTTTACCCTGCAGTTTCTGGAACCCGACGATCGCCAGTTATTGCTGGACAAAATTTACCAGGGGCTTAATCCTGGCGGCGCGCTGGTCCTGTCTGAAAAATTCAGCTTTGAAGACGCCAGCGTGGGTGAACTGCTTTTCAACATGCACCATGATTTCAAGCGTGCCAACGGCTACAGCGAACTGGAAATCAGCCAGAAACGCAGCATGCTGGAAAACGTGATGTTGACCGACTCCGTCGAAGCCCACAAAGCGCGTTTACATAAAGCCGGATTTGAACACAGTGAACTCTGGTTCCAGTGCTTCAACTTTGGTTCTCTGGTGGCACTGAAAGGCGGTCAGGCATGATTGAGTTCAGCAATTTTTATCAGCTTATCGCTAAAAACCATCTCTCCCACTGGCTGGAAACCTTGCCCGCGCAGGTTGCCGCCTGGCAGCGCGAACAACTGCACGGGCAGTTTAAGCAGTGGAGTAATGCCGTCGAGTTTTTACCGGAAATGACGCCGTATAAACTGGATCTGCTGCACAGCGTGACGGCTGAAAGCGAAGCGCCGCTGAGCGATGGGCAGCTGCTACGCCTCGATAAATTAATGCGCAATCTCATGCCCTGGCGCAAAGGACCGTTTTCACTTTACGGCCTGAATATTGACACCGAATGGCGTTCCGACTGGAAATGGGATCGCGTCCTGCCGCATCTGTCGGATCTGACCGGGCGTACGATTCTCGACGTGGGCTGCGGGAGTGGTTACCACATGTGGCGCATGATCGGCGCTGGCGCGCATCTGGCCGTCGGTATCGACCCGATGCAGCTGTTTCTGTGTCAGTTCGAAGCCGTACGTAAGCTACTGGGCAACGATCAGCGCGCGCACCTGCTGCCGTTGGGTATAGAGCAGTTGCCGGCCCTGGCCGCCTTTGACACTGTCTTTTCGATGGGCGTGCTTTATCACCGCCGTTCGCCGCTCGAGCATTTATGGCAGCTGAAAGATCAGCTGGTCAGCGGTGGCGAACTGGTGCTGGAAACGCTGGTGATTGAAGGTGACGAAAATGCAGTGCTGGTGCCGGGCGACCGCTATGCGCAGATGCGCAATGTCTATTTCATTCCTTCCGCGCTGGCGTTGAAAAACTGGCTGGAGAAGTGTGGTTTTGTGGATGTGCGTATCGCCGATGTGTGCGTCACATCGACAGAAGAGCAGCGACGCACGGAATGGCTCACCACGGAATCACTGGCCGAGTTCCTCGATCCGAACGACAGTACAAAAACGATCGAAGGCTATCCTGCACCAATGCGCGCAGTGTTGATCGCCACGAAGCCGTAGAAACGGTTTCGATTGCAGGAAAAAAGATAAAAAAAGGCCCCTGTTGAAATTGCAGGGGCCTGGTACAAGCAAGCATCATATTGGGCAAGATGATGCGCGGTAAAAATCGGTACGTTGCTACACGTGATGACGCTCAATTATCGATTTCATTACCGCAACCGACTCTCCCTCTACGCCGTAGCGGGAATACTCATCCGCTTCGGCATCCGTCGACATTGACAATCCTGTATTGCGATAACGCATGGGTGAAGGCGTCCAGTTGCCCGCAGAGCTGTGAAGCTCCTCAACCCCGGCGTTGATAAAGATTTCCAGATTGCTGGCACGGACACCCGCGCCTGCCATGATTATTGGAACACCTGAATGTGCTTTAAGTTCCGTAATTAATTTTATTCCTTTTTCAGCCGACGATGCCTGACCCGATGTCAGGATACGTGCAACCCCTAACTCCGCCAGATTATCAAACGCTTGCAGCGGATTTTTGCACATATCAAACGCACGATGAAATGTCACCGCCATCCCTTTCGCGGCCGTCATAACCTGACGCATACGCGGCATATCGACGTTACCATCTTCATCCAGCAGGCCAATCACCAGCCCCGGGAAACCCAGATCGCGAACCATTGCGATGTCTTCCAGCATGGCGTCAAATTCACTCGCTGAATAGAAAAAGTCACCGCCGCGAGGCCGAATAATCGGGTGTACAGGGATGGTCACCGTCTGGCGAACCGATTTGAGTACCCCGTATGACGGCGTTAACCCGCCCTCTTTTGGTGCCGCACATAATTCAATGCGATCGGCTCCGTACCGTTGCGCCGTTACCGCGCATTCCGCGCTGTAACAACAGATCTCCAAAAGCGCCAAGACATCCTCCTTAAAATGACGTTAACGCACCATCATGCCACGCCGCAAAACGGCGCACCTCGCGTGAGTTCACAAACTTATGCGGCCTATGCTTCACTGGCGACAATTTGCTCAAGGGTCCAGGGGTGAAATTTGACCGTCACGTTGCCGTCCGTTACCGCCAAAGTCGGATTAGGCAGTCGTTCGCGCGCGCCTTTCGGTGAACTGGTTTTGACAAAAATACCCGGTTTGCTCAAACCGTCATCTGACAATAAGGCCAGCGCGCGCGCATTCAGGCTGTCGGGATCCCCTGGCAACACAATTTCAATATGCTCCCAGCCCTCAATCGGATAGCGTTTTTCGCCCGGCCACGGCAATTCCACAACGCTAAACTGCCAGTGCGCAACGCACACGGGGTCGCGAAGCTTGAACAAGCAAATAGGACGGCCGTTAATTTCGGTTTCGGACAGCAGTTCCCCGCACTGTTCAAACCCACGACGCCAGCGCTCCGCCGTTGCATTTTGATGGCAGCGAAGAGAAATGTGATCCGCGTCGAGGGGGGCAATATCCAGCCCAAGCTGAGTGGCAAGTTCTGTGAACGCCTGAGTGAAACGCGGAAGATCTGCGGAAATATCATGCAGTTCATCAATGGATTGCCAGTTCGTCATCAGAAGGTCTCTTTTCGTGTCGCAAAGCCGCTAATTTACTCTGTTGGCTCCCGTCAACCAACCGCAGTTTTGAGGATTTTACCGTTGCATGCTTATGCACTCTTTCATCGCCTGTTTTCTGAACGGTCTCGAGGCGGTGCAATGCTGACGCCAGGGGCCATTTGCAGTATACTCCCGCCCTAAATTCTTAAACTGGCGCGGGTTGTCGCTCATCCGCTTCAAAAAGGTAAGGTATCCAGGTGAATATTCAGGCTCTTCTCTCCGAAAAAGTCAGTCAGGCACTGATTGCCGCAGGTGCGCCTGCGGATTGCGAACCGCAGGTTCGTCAGTCAGCAAAAGTACAGTTTGGCGACTATCAGGCCAATGGCGTGATGGCAGTTGCAAAAAAACTGGGCATGCCGCCGCGACAACTCGCTGAGCTGGTGCTGACTCATCTGGATCTCAACGGCATTGCTAACAAAGTTGAGATTGCAGGCCCTGGCTTTATCAACATTTTTCTGGAGCCGGCTTTCCTGTCAAGCCACGTTGATGCGGCACTGAAGTCCGATCGTCTGGGCGTTGCTCAGCCGAAGGCCGAAACGATTGTGGTCGACTACTCTGCCCCCAACGTCGCGAAAGAGATGCACGTGGGTCACCTGCGTTCCACCATTATCGGTGATGCCGCTGTGCGCACCCTGGAATTCCTGGGCCATAAAGTGATTCGCGCTAACCACGTGGGTGACTGGGGAACGCAGTTCGGCATGCTGATCGCCTTCCTCGAAAAACAGCAGCAGGAAAATGCCGGCGAAATGGCACTGGCTGACCTCGAAGGTTTTTACCGCGAAGCGAAGAAGCACTATGACGAAGACGAAGCCTTCGCCGAACGCGCACGCAGCTATGTGGTAAAACTCCAGGGCGGTGACGAGTACTTCCGCGAGATGTGGCGCAAACTGGTTGACATCACCATGTCCCAGAACCAGCTCGCGTATAACCGTCTGAACGTCACGCTGACCCGTGACGACGTGATGGGTGAAAGCCTCTACAACCCAATGCTGCCCGGGATCGTGGCCGATCTGAAAGCCAAAAAACTGGCGGTAGAGAGTGAAGGAGCAACGGTTGTTTTCCTTGATGAGTATAAAAACAAGGAAGGCGAACCGATGGGCGTGATCATCCAGAAAAAGGATGGCGGCTATCTGTACACCACGACGGATATCGCCTGTGCGAAATACCGCTACGAAACGCTGCATGCCGATCGCGTCTTGTATTACATCGATTCCCGTCAGCATCAGCACCTGATGCAGGCGTGGACTATCGTGCGTAAAGCCGGCTATGTGCCGGAATCCGTTCCACTGGAACACCACATGTTTGGCATGATGTTGGGTAAAGACGGCAAGCCGTTTAAAACCCGCGCGGGCGGCACCGTAAAACTGTCCGACCTGCTGGACGAAGCGCTGGAACGCGCACGCCGTCTGGTGGCTGAGAAGAACCCCGACATGCCGGCAGAAGAGCTGGAAAAACTGGCCAATGCCGTGGGCATCGGCGCCGTGAAATACGCGGATCTGTCCAAAAACCGTACCACCGATTATATTTTCGACTGGGACAACATGCTCGCTTTCGAGGGCAACACGGCGCCGTACATGCAGTATGCCTACACCCGCGTGCTGTCTGTCTTCCGTAAGGCCGATATCGATGAAAGCGCGCTGGCTCACGCCGCCGTCGTCATCACTGAAGACCGCGAAGCACAGCTGGCTGCCCGCCTGTTGCAGTTCGAAGAAACACTGACGGTAGTTGCCCGCGAAGGCACCCCGCATGTGATGTGTTCATATCTGTACGATCTCGCGGGTCTGTTCTCAGGCTTCTACGAGCACTGCCCTATCCTCTCTGCCGATAATGAAGAAGCCCGCAACAGCCGCCTCAAGCTGGCGCAGCTGACAGCCAAAACGCTGAAATTAGGTCTGGATACCCTGGGTATCGAAACCGTCGAGCGTATGTAACGCAGAAACAAAAAACCCGGCAATTGCCGGGTTTTTTATTATCAGAAGTATTTTCGCAGATATTCCGTGAGACACAGAATCGCCATCGCCTGTCCATATGGCATTGAGGTCCGCGGGATCTGACGGTAAAACTCCAGATTGCTGCCCATTCCCGTGCCAAACGACGTTTGCAGCAGTTCGCCTTCCGCTGAGATGTTTTTCACTATCCCGCGAATTGCCCTTTCCGCCACGTCGGCATATTCCGCACTCACATAACGCTTACGCACCGCTTTCAATATTCCGTAAGCAAAACCCGCCGTCGCCGATGATTCCAGATACGAATTCGGATCGTCAAGCAGCGTATGCCACAGCCCACTTTCATCCTGGCACTTCGCCAGCGCCGCAATTTGCGCATCTAAAACCTGCACCAGATAGCGCCGGACGGCATTGTTTTCCGGTAAATCGACCAGTTCAAGGAAATCGGGAATCACGATCGTTAACCAGCTGTTTCCACGCGCCCAACGCGCCTTCGCAAAATTATGCTGCCCGTCGTAATTCCAGCCGTGGAACCACAGCCCTGTTTCCCTGTCCATCAGGTTCTGGACATGGAGCAAAAACTGATAAATCGACTCTTCCACATAATCCGGACGATTCAACAATTTGCCGATTTTCGCCAGCGGCAGAACCGTCATCATCAGCGTGTCATCCCACATCTGCTGATGATTTTCTTCTGCCAGAGTGATGTGCTGCATCCCTCCGTGGTCGGTACGTGGCATGTCATTCATCGCCCATTCCGCCCAGGTTTGCAGCCACGGCAGATACGTCGGGTTTTGCGTTTCTTCGTAGCGGTACGCCAGCGTCAGAAATGGCGCCATCGTGTTGACGTTTTTGGTGGTGGTACCTTCAGCAAAGCGATCGGCAAACCAGGTATCGATGATGTGACGCATCTCCTCGTCACCGGTCTGGCAGTAATACTGCCAGATCCCGTAAAGACCGACGCCGTGCGTCCACTCCCACCCCGCCCAACCTTTGGTATCAATGACGCGCCCGTCGTCCAGCCGCAATAAAAACTCGCCGTTTTTATCATGAATATTCACCAGGTTGTGCGTCACCTTTTGAATCAACGATTTCAGTTCATCCCTGGCAATAAAATGCTCAGGTTGACGCAGTAACGGGCTATGTTTGACAGACCAAACCTTCATTTTCTTATCCTCTGTGATAGGTCGAGTTCAGTACCGCGCGATCCTTCAGCGCAGGTGCAACAGGTTTATTGCGATTCAGGTAACCAATATTGTTGTTACCCCACAGTGATTCGAATGGCATCCCCGCCAGCATTTCCACGGTGGCGCGGGCTTGCGGCGTCGCGGTCTCAGGCATAGCCCGGCCGGACTCACGCATTTTGGCGGTCTCTTCGCGTAACGTGCTGTGGGTTTGCAGATTGAGCTTAAAGCGCAATGAGACGAGGAATCCGCAGAACAGGACCAAAATGGTGCCTACGCTCAGAATCATCAGAATGGTGTGGCTAACCTCTGCTGGCTGTGTTTTCTGCCCACTCACAAAGCCAGACATTTGCATCACAATCCCGACCAGCATGATGGCTCCCGCCTGCGAGGCTTTGCGCGTCAGGGTCATAATCCCGGCGAAAATCCCTTCGCGACGCTGACCGGTGATCACTTCATCGACGTCCGCGATATAGGTATAAACGTTCCATGGAACATAGTTGATACCGCCGCGTCCCAGGCCCGCAACAGCAGAGATCAGCAACAGCAGAGCGTAAACATCGCTAAGCCCTGCGTAATAGAGCACCGCATAGGAGATTGACGCCAGACCAAACAGCACCACCACCATGCGGTAGGACGGCGCGGGTCCAAAACGGATGCACAGCGGGATCATCGCGATAACGGCGATGAACTGGAAGATCGCCATCGTGCCCAGCAGGTTAGACGCCATCGACGCTTCCTGCATCAGCACGAAAACGACGTAATAAGTAAATACGGCGTTAAACACATCCTGCGCAATGTACCCGCCGAGATACATCCCCAGATGCTGGCGGAAAATCTTCACGCGCAGCGTGGAACTTAACTCAACAAACAGACGATTAAGGCTTTGCCCAAGGTTGAGCTGCTTCTTCTCTTCTTCCGCTCTGAGCGCCGCTTCAGACCACTCTTCTCGCGGACGTTCCCAGGTAAAGAACCAAACGAATGTCAGCATGACGGCGCAGAGTACGGAGAACACCAGGCTTGCATAGAAGAAGGAAACGGCGTTGTCTTTGCCAAAATGCGTCAGCAAAATACCCGGCAGGAAGGAGGCCAAAATCGCCGACATCTGCGCCATGGAGATACGCGCGCCAGAAAATTTGGTCTTCTGTTTGAAATCGTCGGTCATTTCCGGCACCAGCGTTTCATACGGCACCAGAATCATGGTGTAGACGATATCAAAGACCAGATAGGTCAGCAGGTAATACCAGAATCCCATGTCGCCTACCCACATCAGTGAGTAACTGAATACGCAGGGAATACCCAGCAGGATGAAGAATTTGCGGCGACCAAACCGTTTGCCGAGCCAGGTGGTCCCGAAATTGTCCGTCAAAAAGCCCATCAGCGGACTGACAACGGCATCCAGAACCCTTGCCGCAGCAAAGATGAATGTCGCTTCAATCGGCGTGAGTCCACAGAAGGTCGTGTAAAAATACAAAAGCCAGGCAGCCGTCAGCGCAGTCGTGCCTGCGCCAAGAAAGTCGCCTGAACCGTAAGCGAGGTAATTTGCGAGTCCTATTTTGCGTGTTTTCATTGCCGTTAACCCTTTCAGTTTTGGGAGACTCCCTGGGAAGCAAACCTCATCCGGGAGTTTTTACACGGCTACAGTAGAATTATCGCCAGGGGGATACCTTTCTGTTTCTGCCATCGCACTGAAACAGATGGCAATAATGCAAAGAGATTAAGTACGCGTGTCACTGATTTATAAAACAGCGTTTCTTTTGCATCAAAAGGTTGGGTCATTTTTTGCGAGCCAGCCGTCAGATTCTTCTAACGGCTGGTGAAAAGGCAGGCAACTAGCGGTAGTTAACAATCACCTGGTTGCTTTGAACCTTGAGTGCAGGAATCAAACGCCCCCCACCCGGCACTTCCCAGACGAAACGCAGCGGCTCAATGGCGGGAACGCCGTCCAGCCCGCGCGTTGTGCCACTTTCTCCGTCAAGTTCCGTGCAGCGCGTCTGCGCGCATAACCGCACGCGAAGCCCCGCGGGAGTGGGACCGATAAGTTGATAACGCCAGGCCACCAGCGTCATCAGCCCTGAAACCGGCTCCGGTGCCGAAAGCGGTCGTGACGATGCCGATACGCCACGGTTACTGAGCGTGATCCCGATACTGCTGGCCTGCCATGCCCCCTCTCCGGCGGCTTGCGCCACGAGCGGGAACAGTAAAATCAAAAGCCATCTGCGCATTATTTTCCTCCGATTGTCGCCGTCATACGGATATGACGGTTATCCGACAGTTCCATATTCGACAGCACCACCAGTTGCGTCAGACTGCGGCGCAGGAAGCGTGAGAGCAGCGGACGAAGCGCGTGGTTTACCAGCAGTACCGGCGGTGCGCCGAGCATTTCCTGACGCGTAAGCGCTTCCTGCGTCTGGGCCAGCAGTCGATCGGCAAGGCCAGGTTCGAGACCACCTCCGCCCTGCAATGCCTGCAGAAGCAAACGCTCAAGCGGTGTATCAAGCCCAATGACCTGGACTTCTCCTGTTCCCGGGAACCACTGCTGAGTGATTGCGCGCCCTAACGCCACGCGTACCACGGCGGTCAGCTCATGCGGATCGCTTTGCAGTGGAGCATGCTCCGCCAGCGTTTCCAGAATGGTGCGCATATCGCGGATCGGGACTTTTTCTTCCAGCAGGTTTTGCAGCACCTTATGCAGCGTGGTTAACGTGACCACACCCGGCACTAAATCTTCAGTCAGTTTTGGCATCTCTTGCGTGACGCGATCGAGCAACTGCTGTGCTTCCTGGCGTCCAAACAGTTCCGCCGAGAACTGGCCAATAAGGTGGTTAAGGTGCGTCGCCACCACGGTACTGGCTTCGACTACCGTATAGCCTTGGATCTGCGCCTGTTCTTTCAGCGCACTTTCAATCCAGATCGCCGCCAGGCCAAATGCCGGGTCGATTGTTTGCTCACCGGGCAGCGTGCCCGCCGCAGTGCCTGGGTTGATGGCCAACCAGCGCCCTGGATAGGCGTCACCGCTGCCAATTTCAACGCCTTTCATCAGAATGCGATAGCGTGCTGGCGGTAAATCCATGTTGTCACGGATGTGCACCACCGGCGGCAGGAACCCCATATCCTGAGCGAATTTTTTACGGATACTGCGGATGCGCCCGAGCAGTTCGCCGTCCTGCTGGAAATCAACCATCGGAATCAAACGATAGCCCACTTCCATCCCGAGGGAATCCTCAAGCTGGACGTCATTCCAGGTTGCCTCAACCGCCTGAGTATTTTCCGGCATTTTGACCGGCGCGGCTTCCACAGCGGGTTTGTTTTCACGTCCACGTAACCACCAGGCCAGGCCAAGCAGTGCCGCGGTGAAAAGCAGGAAGACGAAGTTTGGCATGCCTGGCACCATACCCAGCAGGCCGAGTACGGCAGCAGAGAGCATCAGCACGTTCGGGTTAGTGAACAACTGCGTCACCATCTGCTGACCGACATCTTCGTCGTTGCTCACACGGGTGACGATAACACCTGCCGCAGTAGAGATGACGAGGGCGGGAATCTGCGCCACAAGGCCGTCACCGATCGTCAGCAGCGTATAGCTCTCTGCCGCCTGGCCCATATCCATTCCGTGTTGTAGAACGCCGACCAGCAACCCGCCCACCACGTTGATCACCATGATCAGGATACCGGCGATGGCATCACCGCGAACGAATTTACTCGCACCGTCCATTGAACCGTAGAAATCAGCTTCCTGAGTCACATCAGAGCGACGTTTCTTCGCTTCATCTTCACCAATCAACCCGGCGTTAAGATCGGCATCGATAGCCATCTGTTTGCCTGGCATCCCGTCCAGTACAAAACGCGCGCCGACTTCTGCGATACGCCCCGCACCTTTGGTAATAACCATAAAGTTGATGATAACGAGGATCACGAACACCACGATACCGATGGCAAAGTTCCCGCCTACCAGGAAGTGGCCAAATGCTTCAACCACTTTACCCGCTGCCGCACCGCCCGTATGACCATCCATCAGAATGATACGGGTGGACGCGACGTTCAGCGCCAGGCGCAATAACGTTGTGAACAGCAGAATGGTTGGGAACGCGGCAAACTCCAGCGTGCGTTGGGTAAACATCGCCACCAACAACACCATGATGGACAGCGCAATATTGAAGGTAAAAAGCAGATCGAGGATAAATGCTGGCAACGGCAGCACCATCATCGACAGAATTAGCAGGATGAGAATCGGTCCGGCAAGGATCTGCCATTGTACCGATTTCATGTTGCTGGGCAGGCGCAACATCGCCACCAAATTAGCCATCAGTGTCCTTCTCATTCATAAAATCCAGTGCTGCAGGCACCGGAAGGTTGCCAGGTTTTTCAGGTCGTTGACCGCCTGCTAAACGCCAGCGTTTCAATTGCCATACCCATGCCAGCACTTCCGCTACGGCAGCGTAGAGCTGCCCCGGAATTTGCTGACCAATTTCAGCGTGACGATAAAGCGCACGCGCTAAAGGCGGCGCTTCGAGTACCGGCACGCGGTTCTCACTTCCAATTTCTCGAATGCGTAGCGCAATCAGCCCCGCCCCTTTTGCGACCACTTTTGGCGCGCTCATTTTGTTTTCGTCGTATTTTAGGGCGACAGAGTAGTGCGTCGGGTTGGTGACGATGACGTCAGCCTTTGGCACATCTTCCATCATGCGACGGCGCGCGGCGGCGCGCTGCATCTGACGGATACGTCCTTTAACATGCGGATCGCCTTCCATCTGTTTATATTCGTCGCGCAAATCCTGGCGGGACATACGCAATTTTTTGATATGACTGTAGATCTGGAAGAACACATCAAATCCAACCATAGGGATGATACTGAGCACCACCAGCACCGCACAGAAACCCACTAAATCCATCGCATTACGCATGGCGGTAAGCGGAGATTCACTGATGAGGCGCATCATATCTGGCCAGTGGTGCCAAAGGTAAAATCCGGCGGTGCTGCCCATCAGCACTGACTTAAGGATTGCCTTAAGCAACTCCGCGCCCGTTTGCGCAGAAAACATCCTCGCAATGCCCGGGAACGGATTGAGTTTTGAAAATTTGGGTTGCAGCGATTTCCCACTGAATATCAGACCGCCCAGCATGACCGGCGATACCAGTGCAACCACTACGACACCGCTGATCAAGGGTAACAACGCCATCATCGCGTTTTTTATCAACAAGATAATTTGGCTAAGTATCAAATTTTGGTCATTGACGATACTGTGGTCGAAACGTAGCCCGGCCGAGAGCATACCCGCCAGCCGGTTGGCAAACGCCCCGCCGCCGAACCAGATAATGCATACCCCTACGATTAAAATCAGCAGGGATGTCAGTTCTCGGGATCGGGGGACTTGCCCATCCTCACGCGCTTTGTCTAGTCGGTGGGGTGTGGGGGCTTCTGTTTTGTCGTCGCTATCGTCTGCCACTGTCGTGCTCGCTGCCCATTACGTCAGGCTTATCATGCCAGAGCCGCAGCTGACCAATGGGGGGAAAAGCTCATATAACTTGTCCTTTTTGTCCCGTTTAACGCTGCAAACAGGGCAATTTGAACGCGTTAAACACTCCAAATTTAGATCGATAGTTATTATTACTTCCTTTAATTCATTAGGACAGATAAAAGAAACGGTCCGTTTCATCGACGTTTTTAAACATTAAAACAACACTCCCCTTAAGTAAAATCAACAATTAAAGGGAACTACGACGCCATTCATAATTAGTAACTATGCTCTGTATTAAATTAATAACAAAAGCTAATATTAAAATGCCAATGCGTTATATTACAGCCACATTTAAATAGACCACTAAACTTTCAAACCATTGCTCAACCTCTTTCCTGAAATAAACAAAGTTGTATACTGAGCCCTGGGATGAAATAAGTTCATATAAATCCCGATGAATACATTCAACTACTGGATATAAATCTCACGGAGCTTCAGCTTATGAAATTAAGGAAAAATGTCATTGCCGCCACTATTCTGGCGATTATTTCCGGCAGCGCCTGTGCGGCTGAAACCAACGCCGGAACTATCCATTTTACCGGCCAAATTATTGAACCAAGCTGTACTATTAAAGGTGAAAACGGCACCGATAGCACAGTCCCTCTCGGAACCTATCCCACGAGTTTATTTACGGCTCCAGGAGATGAGTCTACTCTTGTGCCCTTTTCAATCACCCTCGTTGATTGCCCGGTAAAAAGTGATGGCTTACCGCAAGTTCAGTTAACCCTTACAGGCCCAACAACATTGACTGGCGCTACGACTCTTCTGGATGTAGGCGCCACGACTGGCGATACCGCAGCAACCGGTGTTGGCATCGCAATCAGTGCTCAAGGAGAAGATGATCAACTGCTTTCGCTGGACGGTAAGGAAGGACAAGTCTACATCGATCTTCCTGAAGCTGCAGAAGACCAGATTAAGTCAGATTTTAATGCGCGATATCAAGCTTTCGCGTCAACAGTGACTGCTGGTCCAGCCGACGGTGACCTGACAGTGAATATTCTTTACCGTTAATACCCTCCCCTTATTCATAAAACATATATTTTGTAGCGTTTCCTTAAGGGATAGTCATATTGATAGTCCGAATCCTTATTCGGACTATCGTTTCCCTTGAGATAAAATTCTTTAAAAGGGAGTTTTGATGCGTATTTTCTCGCTTTTATTATTATGCATTCCGGTTATTTCAACCAGTATAAGTCATGCTGCAGGCATACAGATTGGGCGCACACGAATTATTTATGAAGCGGGTAAAAAAGAGATTGCTCTCCCGCTGGTGAATAAAGATCGCTCGCTGCCATGGCTGGTGCAATCCTGGACCGATACGGGTGATGGAAAAACACGCGGGCCCTTCATTGTCACGCCCCCTTTATTTCGTCTGGATCCGGAAAAAGAGCAGAGCCTTCGTATTGCATGGAATGGCGCTGCGCTGCCTGATAATAAAGAATCCTTATTCTACATGAACATTCGCACCATCCCAGCGACGGCAAAGGAAGACGATGAAAAAAACGTTCTGCGTTTGATTTATAAAACGCGACTGAAACTCTTCTGGCGCCCCGCGGGCCTGAAAGGCACGCCCAGCGAGACCTGCAAACAACTTCGTTTTACGCGCAGTGGCAAAATGCTGACCGTGGTGAATAACGGCGATTACTACAGCATCTTCGATAACCTCAAGGTGGGTAACACAAAGATAGAAAAAGCCGATCAGATCAGTCCTCAGTCAAGCGTCAGCATCCTCATTCCAGAGGGCGTCACCGGGACAAACGTCACCTGGCGTTGCATCACGGATTACGGTAATGCCTCAACGCAATTCTCATTCACACTGGCTTAGGACGAAAAAAATGACCCGTGGACTCTGTTCCTCGCTTAGCCAGCGCCGCCCGCGCTTTAATCCGATTGTTCGTTATTTAGGCGGGGCGTTGATGATGGCTTCGGCTGTGACCCATGCGCGAGAGTATCGTTTCTCCCCTTCTTCACTGGAGGGCGACATGCTGATGCAACAGGATATCGACCTGTCGTTATTTTCGAAATCCAATGCTCAGTTACCCGGCGTCTACTCCTCAAAAGTCAGAGTCAACGACAGCCAAATAGAGACTGTCGATATCACGTATCTCAGCGATAAAAGTGGCGCTCTCGTTCCACAGCTGACACCTGAAATGCTGCGCAAATGGGGGATTGATATTGATAAATATCCTCCGCTTGCATCACAAGCGGCCACCACGCCTCTCGAAAAATCACTCGGTGACTACATTCCTCAGGCGGCAGCGAAGCTCGATTTTTCTGTGATGACGCTGAACCTCAGTATTCCGCAAGCGGCAATGAACAGTCATGGCAAAGATTATATCGATCCTTCACGTTGGGACGACGGTGCCCCGGTGGCCTTTGTCGATTACAGTTTTTCCGGATCACAAAGTGAGGATGACTCGCACAGCAGGACAACCAATCAGTATCTGAATATACGTAACGGCGCTAATCTCGGGGGCTGGCGCGTGCGTAACTATTCCACCTGGAGCAAAACTGACGATACCAACAGTTGGGATACCATCAATACCTATCTGCAACATGATATCGACGCATTGAAAGCGCAATTTACCGGCGGTGAGAGCAGTACTCGTGGAGAGGTTTTCGACAGCCTGCAATATCGCGGCATCAACATTGCTTCTGATGAAGAGATGCTGCCGTACAGTCAACGCGGCTACGCACCCACGATTCGCGGAATTGCGAGTTCAAATGCAGAAGTTTCGGTGCGCCAGAACGGCTATCTTATTTACCAGCAAAACGTCGCTCCCGGTGCCTTTGCCATTGACGACCTCTACTCCACAACCAACAGCGGCGATTTGGAAGTCACGGTAAAAGAAGCGGACGGCAGTGAACATCGCTTCACGCAGCCATACTCCAGCGTCGCCGTGATGCAACGCCCCTCTCAAATGAAGTATGAATTCACCGCAGCGCGTTACCGAGCTGACAGTGGCAGCGATCAGAATGAGCCGGTCTTCGCTCAGGGCAGTCTTATCTATGGTGTGAATAACTACTTGACCGTTTTCGGGGGCGTGACCACCTCGCAGGATTATCAAGCGGTCAACACTGGGACGGGTATCGCGCTCGGTGCTTTAGGTTCGATTTCAGCGGACGTCACGATCGCGAAAGCGCAGCTCGATAATGATGAGAAAAGCACAGGCCAGTCGTATCGCCTGCTTTACTCCGGCAAAGTGGAGGCCACCGACACAAACTTCACCCTGGCCAGTTATCGCTACTCTACCCATGGTTACTACAGCTTTGCTGATGCGACCCAAAAGTACGATCAGCATGAAGATGATGACCTGTTTCGCTATAACAAACGTAACCGTATCCAGGCGAGTATTAGTCAGAAGATTTACGATGTCAGCCTCTATCTGAATGGTTATCAACAGGATTACTGGCAAACCTCACAGACCGAACGCAGCATTTCAGCCGGACTGAATACCGTTGTGAAAAGCATCAGTTACCATCTGGCGTACACCTACAGTAAAACCAACAACAGTGAAAATGACCAGATGGTTTCTTTCGGCTTGAGTATGCCGCTGAGTCAATGGCTCTCGCGCGCCTGGAGCAGCTACAACATCAGTAACAGTAAACACGGTTACACACGACAAAACGTGGGAGTGAATGGCACATTGCTCGAAGACGAGCGCTTGAGCTATTCACTTCAGCAAAGTCACTCAAACCACGACGGGGATGATACCAGCAGCGTTTACGGCAGCTATCGTTCGCAGTATGCCAACCTGAACGCAGGTTATTACTACTCTTCTGATAATTCCCAGCAGCTCAGCTATGGCGTCAGTGGCGCAGTGGTGGCGCATCCTCTGGGAGTGACGCTTGCCCAACCTTTAGGAAGTCAATTCGCTATTGTGAATGCGAACCATGCATCAGGCGTACGTTTCCAGAACCAGCGTGGCATTCAGACTGACTGGCAGGGAAATGCCATCATCCCTTCACTGAGCCCTTATCAGGAAAACCGTATCCGAATTGATACCACCAGTTTACCTGAAAACGTCGATACCACGGATACGGCCGTCACGGTGATTCCTTCCCGTAATGCAGGTGTCGTCGCCCGTTTTGAGGCCCATGTCGGCTACCGCGCGCTCATTACCTTAATCCGTAGCGATGGCAAAACCGTTCCCTTTGGCGCTATCGCCTCCGCACGGTCACCGGTTATCAGCGGCATCGTTGACGAGACCGGCACGCTCTATCTTGCCGGTGTATCGGACAACGTCCAGCTCGATGTTAAGTGGGGTAATGCACCAAACCAGCAATGCACGGCCAACGTGTCGTTGGATTCATCGCAAAATGCGATAAACCCAACAGGCATTCGCTCCGTCCGCGCAATTTGTCAGCAGGAAATGAAACATGTTAACTGATATAAAAACCCTTTTTCGCACCTGCACAGGTGTAGTGCTGAGTCTCGTCTTTTCGGCTTCAGCGCCCGCAGCTACTATCTTGCATGGTTGCTTTGGCGCACCACAAGAATACAACATCACCTATGACCGCGAGTTAAACGCCAGTGAAAATATTACTCATCACGATATCAATGTGGATCATTTAATCGGCGATGGAATGGAAATAGAGGCTAACTGCAGCTGTCCTAAAAACATCTCTGGCTCCACACCTGTGCTGGAACTCACATTGGCGGGTAGCCCACTTTCGCCAGGCGTAAGCGGGTATGGATATTTGACTGATAAAGTGGATATCGATGTCAGGGGATATACGGATGCAGTCAATTCACCTGATGGCGCTGGATTATTCGGACTGAGTATTAATCAGTACCCAACATCACTTTCCTCAATGTCTAACACAATTGAAGATATTAAAACAAAAGAAGGCACAGCCAGCGTATGCAGTGAGAGTACACGCCCTGCTGACTCAACGTCCGTTAAACGAAAATTTAAATTAAACGTGATTGGTGCAAAGTTTTACATCAAAAAACCGATTATTGGCAAAGAAGCGATTCCTTCCACGCTCGTCGTTCAAAACTATACCTGTCTTTATTTTGGTTCAGGAAGTTGTAGCTTCAGCGACGCACAGCAGGTCTCAAATATCTGGCTAAGCGGATCGCTCTCTGCCCCGTTAAGCTGCACCATTAATGAAGGCAGTACGATTGAGGTCGATTTTGGCAATATCGTGAGCAAACAGTTTAGCGGTAAAAGCCAACCACCTCAGGGATACGCCCTGAAAAATGTCGACATTTCTTACCACTGCGATGATAACGCTGTTGGGAATAATGACAGAATCAAGCTAACGCTGACTGCCGATCAGGGCGTTGTCGATAGCAGCGATCCGCTGATCGCCAAAATGCTCGATAAAGAGGATGTGGGGGTGAGAGTGTATGACGAGAATAATCAAAGCGTGGCACTAGACGGCACATTCGAGTTCCCGGTCCCAATGGACGATCAGGGGAATGGCGTCGTGCGCATCAAAGCCGCGCCCGTCAGCACCACCAGTAAAACGCCTGAACCCGGTAAATTTGAAGGTAACGTCACGGTAAAAATGGATTTGCGTTAAGCGATACGCAGGTTGCGCAAACAACCTGCGTATACATCGCAACAATTAGAATCCGAGGCTGTCCAGCAGATCGTCCACCTGATCCTGGCTGGCAACAACGCCCGCCTTGGTGGTATCGAGTTGCGGGCCATTCAACAGGCTTTCATTCTCGCGTTTCGGACGTGATGCGGGTTCCGGCATGTTTTCCAGGAGTACCATCAGTAACTGACGTTCGATTTCCTGAATCACATCCATCATACGCTTGATGACCTGACCCGTAAGGTCCTGGAAATCCTGCGCCATCATAATGTCCAACAGCTGAGCATTGGTGAAGCTGGTATGATCCGGTACTTCACCCAGATATTGACGCGTATCGGTCACCAGCTCACGCGCATCGGTCAGTTCGATTGGATTTTCGAACCACGCGTCCCAGCGTTTGCTCAGCGATTTCGCGCCTTTTTCCATCGCATCCTGGTGCGGTTGCGACGCTTCAACGCTGTTCAGCGCGCGCTCTGCTGCCTGCGCGGTCATCTGTACGACGTAGTCCAGACGATCGCGTGCATCAGGAATCGCTTCGGCTGCTTCGGCAATCGCCTGATCCAGGCCCAACTCGCGTAAGCTGTCACGCAGCATGCGCGTCAGGCTACCAATGCGAACAATTATGTCGTTGGGCGAAAGCGCGTCAACGGGTTTAATAGAAGATTGCATCATCACCAGCACCTCACATGCCGAGTTTCTCGAAGATCTTGCCGAGTTTCTCTTCCAGGGTCGCAGCAGTAAATGGTTTAACCACATAACCGCTCGCGCCCGCCTGTGCTGCCGCAATAATGTTTTCTTTCTTGGCTTCTGCTGTCACCATCAGAACCGGGAGAGAAGACATATTGCCGTCAGCGCGAATTGTTTTCAGCAGTTCCAGACCATCCATGTTAGGCATGTTCCAGTCAGAAATAACAAAATCAAAGCCACCGGCTTGCAGTTTGTTCAGCGCATCGACACCGTCTTCTGCTTCTTCAACGTTATTAAAACCCAGCTCTTTCAGCAGATTGCGTACGATGCGACGCATGGTGGAAAAGTCATCCACAACCAAAAATCTGAGCTCTTTGTCCGCCATAAAACTACACTCCTCGTTAAATACGTATTGCCTGTCCGGCACTGATTTTCGCCAGCATTTGCTGGCTTACCTGGCTAAGATCGACCACTTCGCTCACGCCACCCATATTGATGGCCTCGCGCGGCATGCCGAACACCACACAACTTGCTTCATTCTGCGCAATCGTCCATGCGCCAGCCTTATGCATCGCTAGCATTCCGGCCGCACCGTCGTTGCCCATGCCCGTCAGGATAACCCCAACGGCATTGCGCCCCGCATGTTTCGCCACCGAATGAAACAGCACATCCACTGACGGACGATGCCGGTTAACCGGCGGTCCGTCATGAATTTTGATTTGGTAGTTAGCGCCACTGCGCGCCAGCTCCATATGTTTGTCACCCGGCGCAATATAAGCATGACCCGGCAAAACACGTTCGCCATCTTCCGCTTCTTTTACGCTAATCTGACACAGCTTATTCAGACGCTCCGCGAACGAACGGGTAAAACCTGGCGGCATATGCTGGGTAATCAGAATACCGGGACTTGAGAGCGGCAATGGCTGGAGTACATGGCGAATTGCCTCTGTTCCTCCGGTTGACGCGCCAATCACCAGCAACTTCTCCGAGCTCAGCAGCGGTCCAGCTTTAATCGCCACGGGAGCCGCAACAGGCGTATGCGCCGCCAGTTTCGCCCGCGAAGCGGTACGAATCTTCTCAGCGATCATTTCGCTGTAGGCTAACATCCCTTCACGAATGCCGAGCTGCGGTTTAGTGACGAAATCTATCGCCCCCAGCTCCAGCGCGCGCAGGGTGATCTCTGAGCCTTTCCCTGTCAGGGAAGACACCATCACCACGGGCATTGGGCGCAGACGCATTAATTTTTCAAGAAAATCAATGCCATCCATACGCGGCATTTCCACATCCAGCGTGAGTACGTCGGGGTTAAATTTTTTAATTAAATCACGCGCGACCAGAGGATCGGGGGCAGTAGCCACCATCTCCATATCGCTATGACTGTTGATAATCTCAGTCATGATCTGGCGCATAAGCGCGGAATCATCGACAGATAAAACCCTGATTTTACTCATGCTTTTTCCTTACTCAGCGCATAAACCGTTTGTCCACGTAGGCTAAATTCGCGGGCGAGGTTGCTGAAGTTCTCCGAGTGCCCTGCAAACAACAAGCCATCCGGCTTAAGCAGCGGGGCGAAACGACGCAGAATGTCCTGCTGCGTCGTTTTGTCAAAATAAATCATTACGTTACGACAAAAAATAGCGTCAAACGGACCCGGCACGTTGTACTGCTTATCCAGCAGGTTTACCGAGGCAAATTCGACACAATTCGCCAGCTCCTGACGCACACGAACCAGCCCTTCATGGGGCCCGGTTCCGCGCATGAAATAGCGCTGTAACTGTTGAGGTGACAGCGTTTTCAGCTCTTCAAGGCGATACACACCGTTGCGTGCTTTTTCCAGCACTTCGGTATCAATATCGCTGGCATAAACTTTCCAGCGTCCAGGCGCCATTCCCAACGTATCAGCGAGCGTAATCGCCAGTGAATACGGTTCTTCACCTGTAGACGCAGCGGCACTCCAGACACGATACTCACCGCCGCGTTTACGCGCGTGTTCCGCAAGCACCGGGAAATGGTGACCTTCGCGGAAAAACGCCGTCAGGTTGGTGGTCAGCGAGTTAATAAATGCCTGCCACTCTGCACTGTTCTGGTTGGCTTCCAGCATGCTCAAGTAACGACCAAAGTCATCAAGCTCAAGGGTACGTAAGCGCCTGACCAGTCGGTTGTAGACCATGTCTCGCTTATGATCGGCGAGCACAATCCCAGCACGCTGGTAAATCAACTGACAGATCCGACGGAAATGCGCGTCGGACAGCGCGAGGCGCTGTGTCATTTGCAACAATAATGACGATTGGCCCGAGGGCTGTGGTGTTGTCATGGCGCCTTCTTAATCACTTTCAGGTTACAACGGGCACGGTCTGCGACCGTCCGGCTTCGGCTACTTTTTCGACTTGCTCTTTCACGTTAAATACCGCAACCAGACTTGTCAGATGATCGGCCTGATTTGCGAGCTGGTCGGTAGCGGCGGCCGCTTCTTCTACAAGCGAAGCGTTCTGTTGCGTTACCTGATCCATTTGCGTCACCGCCAGAGCAACCTGCTCAATCCCACGGCGTTGTTCGTCAGAGGCGGATGCTATTTCGCCCATGATGTCGTTCACTCGCGTGACCGACGTGACGATTTCCGTCATGGTGTGCGCGGCGGTATCGACGAGTTCAGACCCTTGCTGAACGCGAGAAACTGACTCTTCGATTAACACTTTTATCTCTTTCGCCGCGTTCGCGCTGCGGCTGGCCAGATTACGGACTTCACCGGCGACCACGGCAAAGCCACGGCCCTGCTCACCGGCGCGCGCGGCTTCGACTGCGGCGTTCAGTGCCAGAATATTGGTCTGAAACGCAATTCCATCGATGACGCTAATAATGTCGCCAATTTTCTGCGAACTGGTGGCGATATCCTGCATCGTGGTCGCAACGTGCGAAGCCTGTTCGCCGCCCTTTGTGGCGGTTTGTGCCGCTCGCTTCGCCAGGTCCGACGCCTGACGGGCGTTGTCGGCGTTCTGGCTCACCGTCGCCGTCAACTCTTCCATGCTGGCCGCTGTTTGCGCCAGCGAGGCCGCCTGCTGTTCTGTTCGCGAGGACAAATCGTTATTCCCCGCCGCAATTTCTGAAATCCCAGTGTGCATGGCATAACTGCCCTGACGCACATCGGTAACGGTTTCACGCAGCGAACCTTGCATGGCCTTGAGGCTGGCAAAAATCGCCGAAATCTCGTTCTTGCCATACACCGAAACCGGACGCGCCAGGTTGCCTTTCGCGATGCTGTCAAAATGGCTGCTGATAATCGCCAGCGGCAGCACAATCATTCGGCGCGACCAGAGCAACGACGCGCCTGTCAACAGTGCCGCCAGCACCACCATCGTGGCAAAAATGACGCCCGACATGTGATAGCTGGTCTGGCTGTCTCCGCTGGCCTTGGCCACGAACTGATTAATATCCTGCTGCCAGGCGTTAAAGCTTTTATCAAATGCGGCCTGGGAATCCTGCACCGGTGCGGTCAAGAAATCCGACAGCTGATTGTTCTCAAGCCAGGTCGCCTGATGCTCCAGATCGCTGTGCCACTGCGCATAATCCTTCTGCATTTGCGCTGTCAGCGCTTTCCCTTTTTCACTGACCGCGTCCTGCTCGCCAAAAGCTTTAAATTGCGCTTGCGCCTGCTTCAGGCTGTCGCGTGCGGTGGTCATCAGCGCCTTGATGTCATCAGGCGGATAGCTCAGCGCGGTTAATGTGCCCGCTTTGTTCAGCGCAGTGCTGGCCTGCAAAAGCACCGCGCGCGTTTGTGCGAGCGTGGAGCGTTGCTGATTACTCGTCTCAACTTCCTGTAAGTTCTGATAGCCATCGCGAAAAGCCCAAAAAGACAACCCGTTACTGCCAACCTGCAACACACCGCAAAGGATCAGAATTAAAAACAGTGTGGTCGAGATACGAATACGATTTAACATCCACGCTCCCATCAAGCGGCAATCTGCCGCAGTTAAATTTCAGTCAAAATGTTTCCCAGTTTTCTTCTTTTCCATGGGCCGTCGCACGGGTGTTTTTCACCACAGCGGCAGACGTCGTCCCGGCAAAAACTGCACGTGACGTATCCGTATTGACAGGCGTAGAGGTAAGACGGAACGCCGAGACGGCCATCTTCAGACGGCTCGCCTGGTCTTCCAGCGCAGCGGCCGCCGCAGCGGACTCCTGCACCAGCGCGGCGTTTTGTTGTGTAACGCGATCCATCTCTTGTACGGCCAGAGCGACCTGATCGATCCCCCGGCTTTGTTCGTCAGATGCCGAGGCAATTTCGCCCATGATGTCCGTCACGCGGGTCACCGCGTTAACGATGTCCGTCATCGTTTCACCGGCGCTCTCAACCAGCACTGAACCGGTATTGACGCGTGAAACGGAGTCATCAATCAGGGTTTTAATTTCTTTGGCCGCATTTGCGCTGCGGCTCGCAAGGTTACGCACTTCACCCGCAACGACGGCAAACCCACGTCCTTGTTCACCTGCGCGCGCGGCTTCAACTGCGGCGTTCAGTGCCAGGATATTGGTCTGGAAGGCAATTCCATCGATCACGCTGATGATATCGGCGATTTTTTTCGAACTGCCGGTGATTTCCTGCATGGTTTTCACCACACCATCCACCACTTTCCCGCCGTGTAGCGCCGTTTCTGAGGCTCGTTCAGCCAACTGGGACGCCTGACGGGCGTTATCGGCGTTTTGCTTCACGGTGGCGGTCAGCTGTTCCATGCTGGCGGCCGTCTCTTCCAGCGCGGAGGCCTGCTCTTCAGTACGCGAGGAGAGGTCGTTATTGCCCATCGCGATTTCGCTGGTACCGGTGTAAATCGCATCTGACCCCTGACGCACATTGGCCACGGTTTCCGTGAGTGAGCGCTGCATATGATCCACGCTGCTCGCCAGTTCAGTGATTTCGTTACGCCCGGAGATCGTCAGCTTTTTGGTGAGATCGCCACCGGCGATTTCACGAATATGGCCGATAACGTTCCCTAACGGATTCAGCAGAATATGACGAATGCCGTACCAGACGCCCACCAGCACAATTACTAATGCCAATGCCAAAACCGCCATCTGCCATTTGGCAAAGCGGTAATCGTCACGGGTTTCTGTAAGCGCCGTAAGATATTGCTGGCTGCTGGCGGTGTCGTATTCTTTAAGCGCTGCCCCCAGTGCATTTTGCATTCCCTGGGTCGGTTGGGCGAAATAGGCATCCGTATTACCGCTCTCGAGGAACTGAATCAGTTCCGTCAGCCCTGCCGCGTAGTTGTTATATTTCTCATCAATGTTAAGACTCACCTGCTCCATCGCAGGCTGAGGCGTAATTTGTTTGAAGGCGTCGTAATGTTTCGCCGCATCCGCCAGCGTGGCACGTGCATTTTTCAACAGGTCTGTTTTGGCCGTGCTCTGTTGATTATTGGGGTCCATCATCATACGGGCGGAGGAGCGGCTCAGGTTGATACGCGTTTGCAGCATCAAATCCCAGGCCGAAGTGAGTTCACGCTGCTGCAAACGCAGATCGTTTGAAGCCGTGTAGCTCTCCTGATTTTGTTTCAAAGATGAGAAAAATAGCCCACCGGAAATAAGCTGCAAAAGTGCGAAAATGACCAGCACCATCATCAGCATTGTGACTACGCGGATACGGTTCAACATACAACACCTTCTCTAAGTTTTATTAACGGTGTTATCGGCACGGGTAGCAGGAACTTTACATTTGCGAAAGGGAAAAGCGTGAGCTTAGAACATGACGTCAACGATCAGGGTGTCGTTATAGGTTCCGGCGGGGGGAGTCGCCTGGCTGGTGAGAACTTTGGCGGTGTAATTATAGGTGCGTAAAAGCCCGTCAGCACTGACTTGCGACGAGGCTGAGCTTGCCCAGCGTTCCGTTCCGCTGCCGCCCCAGCGGTTGCTTGTTGCGCCTTTGTAAATGTCGTAACTCATCACGTTATTTCCGCTCGCCATTCTGCGTACGCCATTGAGCGAGTTGATTCCATTGTCAATGCCAATCGTGTACACGCTGCCTTTGGTGCAGGTCACGGACACGGCCTGGGAAATGGTCGGGAAATTTTGCACCAGCGGTGCACTGTTGAAATTGACGTTTGGCGTGGTCATCGCGCTACAGTCATTTGTCACGTTCATATTGAGCGTGATGCTGGTCGTCGCTGTCCCGGTTTGCGGGGTCAGGCAAACCCCTACCAGGCCGACCGAACAGACGTTGTAGTTAATGCTAAACGTTAAGATCACCTGATACGGCCCCGCCGTGACGTTTTGTCCGGGAACGGTGCGGAAATAGAGCGGGATATTGTACTGTTTTGCACCCAACAGGCTGAGCAGCGTGCTGCCGCTCCAGGTATAAGCTTTGGCGATTTGCACTTCGGTGCTGCCCGAGCAGCCGGTCAAACCGCATAACCGCGTCGGAATCACATCCGTGATGGCCGCATTATCCGTGCGCTTCATGGTGGCGCGGCTGTTTGCCGACACGGTTGCCGATGTGTAATTCAGCGTCACCGAATCGTTGGTCAATAAATTCAATACCGCATCGCAACTCACTACCAGCGTGCCCGTCGTTTCGACCTCTCCCGCCCCGCTGAGAGCAAAAGAGGTGACACTGCCAAACGACGCGTTGACGGTACTTACGTTACATACCGCCCAACTGCCGCCCGATGTCATCAGCAGCAGGAGTAAGAGCAGCAGGCGTTTCATGGTTCCACCCGGCAGGTCAGCGGTCCGAAGGTTTGCAATTTATGTTCAGGATTGGCGCCTACCGTGAGCGTAGCGTGACAGCGCTTGCCCCCCGGCATAATCACGTCAAGCGGGTTCACATTATTCAAATTCTCAAGCCAGGCGATGCCGTCATAACCCACCACCGCCGTACTGCGAGACGCGCGTCTGACCTGACTCCCAACCGGAATAGCGACCCCATCCACATCATGAAGAATCACGCTGGCGACCCGCTCTTGCTCCATTGGGAAATCCACCAGAAAACCGCTGTTGCGACGGATAGCGACGCGGCGTTCGGTCTCTTTTAGCCGCGTATCTGCCGGCAAATTCAGCGTGTTGATGCTGTAGCTCGCCGGATAATAGGCCGAGACACCGCTGATCAGCAGATAGCCGTTATTGTTGGTCTTACCGACAGGCTGATTTTCGTAATTTACGGGGACATCGGGATGCCCATCGGTGCTGATCACCACAAACGCGTCGTTAATTTTGTTTGCGGCGAACAGTTCACCATCCATCAGCACAATCGAGCCCATCGCTTCGCCCCACCAGGTCATCCTGTCCTGCTCACCGTATCCGCCGCCCTGCAGCTCGATATTATTATTACGCCAGCCCAGCGAGGCCTGCTGATAGTTGCGCGACTGAGATTGATTTGCCCAGGCCATGTTCCAGCTCACTCCGCCATCCGTGGGCATGGAGTGGTTGTAGTTCACGCGCTGCGTGCTGCCCGAATCAGGCGTGTTTTCGAACGTTACGGCGGCGCTGTCGCGTTCACCAAGCGGGATTTGTAGCGACATAGCAACCGTCCAGTCACCACGCTGCTGATCGCGGCTGGCAGCCAGATAGAGACTGCTACTGCCCCACAAATTACGGCTCCACGACAGGTTCAATAGCTCGGTTTTTTGACTGTCAAAACTCTCAACGCCAATCCATGCCGCGCCGATATTGCCTAAATTGCCAAGGTTAAACGTCAGTGAATATTGGTCGGTATTGCGACTCAGGCTGGCAATGGGCTGATTTTTTTCATCGTAAATCGTGGGTTGATCGTAAAGCGCCAGATTGCCGTATCCCCGATCGCGGCGCGAATGCTGGGTGGCAAGGCTGAATTCGCTGGTGCTGTACTGATAACCCCAGCTGGTTTGCCCGCCTTCCTCCCCGCGCATGCGGCTGTGAGTATAAGAGGAGTTGACCACACCATAGCGCCCGAGTTTGACGATGGTCCCTGCACCGCCTGATGCCAGCTCTTCGGCCCCTTCTCCGTGCCCCTCAAGCGTCAGCCAGTCGGTCAAACCATAGCGATACGATCCGCTGCCCGCTGCGGGGCCGTAATCAAAATTCTTAATGCCATAATTGCGTCGCAGGCTCCCCAGCGTCACGGCACCGTCACTCAGTCCCTGCTTTAACAGTTCGCTGGTAACGTAAAATGGCATGGTGGTACTCACCTGACGCCCCAGCGCATCGGTGGTGATGAGCACGGCATCGCCGGCACCGTTGATATACGGCAAATTGGTGAGCGTGAAAGGACCGGGCTGTAATTGCGTTGATCCGGAGCGATAGCCGTTGATGAACAGATCGACCGACGTCGGCACGGCGGCTTCACCCGAAAACTCGGGCAGCGGCCAGGTCACCAGATCCGGGCGCAGCGAGAAGTCACGTCCATAGCTGATGCCGCCCATACGCACGCTGCTGCTCCAGCTGACGGCATCGCTGATCACATCCCCGGCGGTCCAGGTGGTGGCGTCCTCTTCGTTGGTCATCGTCAGGGTGGTGTCATACCGCACGTAGCCCTCTTCCTGCCCCTTGTTGCCGGTAAACGTTTTGCGGGTATAGCCCGTTGAAGAGAGCGACCCGTTTTCGTTGAAATAGCGGAATTCATGCCACAGCGATGCCTGGCCGCCAAGGTGTTCGGTATGATTGGTGTAGAGATCGTAATTGAGCAACGCGCCGCGGCCAAACTGGGGTTTGCTCTGCCTGGGCTGGCCGCCGAATGGCGTCACGCGCGCTGAAACCCACTCGCGCGGCACGGTGAGCAACAGGCGTTGCGCGGCACTGTCATACTCCACGCGCACGTTAGCCAGCTGCGAGAGATTCACCTCACCCGTCGGCACCTGCTCAGGCGGCAGACCGGCGCGCAGCAGATCGGCACTGGAGATAAAAAAGGTGCCATTACGCTGCGTGACAGGCACCACCAGCCCCGTGTCGTAGTGATTTATCACGACCGAGAGCTGGAAAATGGCGTCGTTGTTCATCGTCTGCGCGTCCGGCGGGGGCGGTAAACTGTCGTCACCAGGTGCCGCCCAGGCGCTCGTCGTCACGCAAAGCAGAATGATCATCGTCCGTTTCAGTTGACCGGCGCAGACTGCCATTGCGTATCTCTGGCATTAATTTGCGCACTCATCTGGTTAGGTCGCTGTAACCCGGACGGCAGCGGCCAACTGCGGGTGCTGTGCGGCAGCACGTAGCCCAATAGTCCGTCAGCGATCGTACGATTCTGCCCTCCCTCCTGCATCGCCACGTGGCTTATCCTGACGTGAGTATCCCCCTGATTTTGCACCTGCACCGCTGGTTTCCCTCCCTCCTGGATAATCCGCCAGCTCAGGTTCTTCGGGTCAACCAGCGCATGATGCGCCCCTTCCTTAATGGTCGGGATACCCTGGCCATACACGAATAACGGGATGGAATAGCGCATTTGAATTTTCAGGCCGATCTCGGGCTGGGATTTGTCATTTGGCTGGGGGATTTCATCAACAATAATGCGGTAGGCTTGCTCGACACCCATGGGGACCGTGTTTTGTTTGATAAGGCGAATTAGCTGCTTGCCCTCTTTGCCAATGGTGACAATCGGCGGGCTGGCAACCACATCCTGCTGCGCCGTGTAGCGTTCATATCCGTTTTCCTGCTTCCATCGCACGATGCGCACCTGCATGGTGGTGGCGCTGTTACCCTGATTCTGGATCCATAATTCCGTGGCTTTGGTGTCGGCAGACAGCCACGGATCGATTGGCCAGAGCAGAATCGTCGCCGCCGCGTGTGTCTTGCCCGTCAGTGCCGCAAACATCACCCCTAAACTCAGTACGCCGTAGCGTAAATAAGATGCCTTCATCAACCTTCTCCCTGTTTCACCAGGACAGCGTCACGGTGAGTTGATCTGAATAAGTACCTGCGGGACTGAATCCCGTCAAAAGCGCCACACCAAAGAGCGGCAGCGCAATATTGTTGCTGTTGGTATAAGTCACCGGAACGGCCTGATTGAGACCTATTTCACTGTTGGCCGCCAGCGAACTGCTGCTGTAAAGCCGATATGCCACCACGTCAGTTCCGCCGGCACGCTGCATTCGACGTACTGACGCGTAATGCTGCCCACCATCAATGCTCATACTCAGCGAAACACCCGGCGTACAGGCAATAGATAACGATCCGTTGGGTACAAAACTGGTGCTCACCTGACCGGTCGCCACGCCTGAGCGCGTGCCAAAATTCAGCGCTCCCAGTACCCCACCGGTTCCCGCCGTCACCGAGCATCCCGGCGTGATGGTCGCGGCGACCTGGAACGACTGCGTAGTGACCGCTTGCACGGAAGTTGCGCTAAGCAGGCATAGCGCCAGGGCAAAAAAAGCATGCAGTTTTCCCTCTGCACGTTGTCGCAGATCAGGAATCACTTCTGTCATTTCCAGCGCTTGAGCTAGTAGGTCACGCTGACGTTGATGGTATCGGTATACGTGCCCGGTACGACGGTCACACTGTTGCCGCCCCCCGTAATTCGTCCATACAGGGTGTAGCTGTCGATGCCCCCTGCCGTTGATGCCACAGGAATAGGCGCGTTGTTCGCGATAATATTATTGAATCCGCTGTCGCTGAAGAGGCTGTAAGCCACGCCCTGAGCGGTATTGGCGGTATTCACAAGATACCGCGCCGGTGTGCCAGGCGTGCCGACCACCGTGCCCGGTGCCGTAGAGTTGGTATTACCCGTGATCGCGACCGTATAACTGGCGGTGGTGCATTGAATCGTAAAGGTATTCCCACCGCTGGCGCCGGTGAGCTGGGTCGTTAGGGTTGAAAATGTGGCGGGATGTGTTCCGAAGTCCAGACTCCCGAAATTAATGCCGTTTTGTGTCGGTGAGCCATTGATCAGGCAACCATTGGTCAATGTTAACGTTGCACCAATGGTCCCGCTGCTGGTCACTGCCCCGGCATTCTGTGCCGCCATGGCCAATAATCCACCTGTACATATCAGAAGGAGTTTACTTTTCATTTACTGCCCTCCAGAAAATGCAACCTTCGCTTTTCATATTTTATTGATAACACTCAATCTGTTAGCACCGCTTAACATTCCTGATGAGCAGCTAGTGTGAATTTAGTTTACGGATGAGGGTTCAACCACCTACCTGTTTTCATCTACGACCATTGCCTGATTTACGGTTTATTTCACGACAAAACAAAGTGTTACATTTATCCCGAGCGCGTTAATCACTGCTAACATGAAGATATATTCATTATTCTGTGACATACATCACAATATATCGATCTCACAAGGACAACTAAAATAATAAATTTTAAAAAATAGTTGTATGCATGTTCGCTTTACTTCAATTTATGTGATGAATATTTAGATGCGCTGAAATTAAAAAATTATATGACTCAGCGTGCGGTAAACACTTCACTTCATTGCATAACAGAGGGTCTTTTTTCGTGGCAAGTGCAAACAAACTCACGCTCTTCATCGTGATTTTCATGCTGGCGGGTATTCTTTCAGGGGCAGCAATTCACGAGTACGCATCGGCCAGCGCCATCGCGGCCTGGGCTGATAACATCACGCTCCTCACCGATGTTTTTCTCCGTCTTATTAAAATGGTTATTGCTCCGCTGGTGTTCAGCACCCTGACGGTGGGGATCATGCGACTCGGCGAAACCTCAACCATTGGGCGCGTTGGCGGTAAAGCGATGGTGTGGTTTATCAGCTCCTCCGTGCTCTCCATTCTGGTGGGATTGTTCATTGTTACGCTCGAACAACCGGGCAGCGGCCTGAACCTGGCGATCCCCGTCGAATCTGTCGACACGGGGCTGGCCGTCAGCGGGATGTCGCTGAAAGCGTTCCTGTCGCACACCATCCCCACCAGCATTGCCGGGGCGATGGCCAATAACGAAATCCTGCAAATTGTTGTGTTTTCAATGTTCTTCGGGATTGGCGGCGCGTCCCTGGGCGACAAATTCAACGCCCCGCTCGTTGCCGCGCTCGATGTGGTTTCCCATATCATGCTGAAGGTGACGGGCTATGTGATGTACGTTGCGCCGCTGGCTATTTTCGCGGCCATTTCATCGGTCATCGCGACACAGGGTCTGGGGATTCTGCTGAACTACGCGTCGTTTATCGGCGGATATTATGTTGCCATTATGCTCACCTGCCTGGTGCTGCTGGCGGTGGGATATATGGTGCTGAAGAAAGAGGTTTTCCGCCTGGTCAGCATGCTGAAAGATCCTGTGCTGGTGGCGTTTACCACCAGCAGCTCTGAGGCGGCTTACCCAAAAACGCTGGAACAGCTCACGCGCTTCGGCTGCTCGCGCAATATCGTCTCGTTTGTTCTGCCGATCGGATATTCTTTTAATCTGGTGGGCTCAATGGTGTATTGCTCATTTGCATCGATGTTTATCGCTCAGGCGTACAATATTCAGCTGAGTTTCGCTGAAGTGACCGTGCTGATGCTAACCCTGATGCTGGCGTCAAAAGGTATTGCCGGCGTGCCACGCTCTGCGCTGGTGGTGTTAGCCGCCACCATTCCCAGTTTCCATATTCCGGTTGCCGGGATTTTACTGCTGATGGGCATCGATCACTTCCTGGATATGGGACGTTCGGCGATTAATGTGCTGGGGAATGGGATTGCGACTGCGATGCTGGCGCAGAATGAGGGGTTGCTGGAGGAGGAGCCAGAGCTTATTGAGCAGGAAGCGTAATCTTTCCATGACTTTCGTGGAATCGTTCCGTTCATTTCATGTGAAGTGAATGGTTCAACATAGAAACTCATGAACGGGATAAGGGGCCACCACGGCCCCCTTATCAATCCCCGTGGCCCCGCGAGGAATCGGTGCTTCGCACTACGCTCACCTCCCGACCTACTGCCCGCGGTCGGCTTAACTCGACATCCTGTCTCGCATCGCCTCTGGCCGCCATCCCTGGCGTCCAGCCCTTGTCATACGGTCTACGTTTCGCCGATTTCAGCGGGGACACAACCCCGAGCCCCATTCAGGCTCCGGTAAAGTCTGGAAAGGAATTAAGTCCAGCGATTAACTTACGAGCAGCCGTTCACTGATTTCATTGATACGCCCTTTCCCATTCACACAATGAAGAAGGCGGAGGAGATGATGGTCCGGCAGAAAATCGCCGAAACGTTTGCGACTGGCCGGGGCCACCCGCGGGGATGCGGGTGGAGGATGCGAGTCACAGGGATGTGACCACGCATCCGACCCGAAAGCCAGACGCAATAAGTCGAGGGAACCACGAAGCGGCGATTTTCATCGCCGGGCGCCGGGATTGTTAAGGGGGCGGCGAAAGCCCCCTTAACACGTTCACCGCAGCAGACGAGACAGATAGCAGACTGGCTATAGTGAACGGAACAATTCCACCACACCCTCACATGACAAGCAAAACAGGCATGAAGAGCTGATGGCACTAAACATTATGCTACGTGATTCGCTGCGATATCCAGCAAGGCCATCTCATCGCTGTTCAACAGCTTCTCGATGTTCACCAGAATCAACATACGGTCACCGAGTGCACCCAGGCCAGTCAGGTATTCTGTCGACAGCGTGACGGCAAATTCAGGTGCCGGGCGAATCTGGTCTGCGGCCAGGGACAGCACATCAGAAACACCGTCAACCACAATGCCCACCACGCGCTGACCCAGGTTCAGGACGATCACCACGGTATTCTCGTTGTACTCCACGTCGCCCTGGCTGAACTTCACGCGCAGATCGACGATAGGGACAATGACGCCACGCAGGTTTGTCACACCTTTGATAAACGCAGGGGTGTTGGCAATGCGAGTCACCTGATCGTAGCCGCGAATCTCCTGCACTTTAAGAATATCGATGCCGTACTCTTCATCGCCTAAAGTGAAAACCAGAAATTCTTGCCCTGATGGCTCGCCTGCCAGTTTCGTTACATTACTCATACCGGTCATGTTTTTACCTTCTTTACTAATCAGGCGGCTGTGTACGCCACACGTTGTTCACGATTTAATCCCTGAAGCGCCGACACATCGACGATCAGTGCGACGCTGCCATCGCCAAGGATGGTGGCAGCTGAAATTCCCGGCACTTTGCGGTAGTTGCTTTCGAGGTTTTTCACCACGACCTGGTGCTGACCAATTAACTGATCGACCAGCAGCGCATAGCGACGGCCTGCACTTTGCAGAATCACCACGATGCCCTGAGTGGCTTCGGTTTTCGCGCCGTCAACCTCAAACACTTTCCACAGTTCCACCAGCGGCAGATATTCGCCACGCACTTCCAGTACGCGCTCACCACCGGCCAGCGGATGCAAATCTTCATCACTCGGCTGCAAGGATTCCATGACCGCGTTCAGCGGCAGGATAAAGACTTCACCGGCCACTTTCACCGACATTCCGTCGAGGATAGCCAGCGTCAGCGGCAGCAGAATACGAATCGTCGTGCCAGAACCTTGTTTGGATTTGATTTCAACGTGACCACCCATTTCCTGGATGTTACGTTTCACCACGTCCATACCCACACCACGGCCCGATACGTCAGTGACCTGCTCGGCAGTCGAGAAGCCAGGCGCGAAGATCAGCATGCCCACTTCTTCATCGGTCATGTTTTCGTTAACGGCCATCCCCTGCGACATGGCTTTCGCGAGGATACGTTCACGATTCAGACCCGCACCGTCATCAATCACTTCGATGCAAATGTTGCCGCCCTGATGTTCAGCAGACAGCGTCAGGTTACCGACCGGGGATTTACCCGCAGCAATACGGTTTTCTGGTGATTCGATACCGTGGTCAAGGCTGTTACGCACGAGGTGCGTTAACGGATCGATAATGCGTTCAATCAGGCTCTTATCCAGCTCAGTAGAGCTCCCGATTTGCGTCAGGTCGATTTGCTTACCCAGCTTGCTGGCCAGATCGCGAACCAGACGCGGGAAGCGGCTGAACACATATTCCATCGGCATCATACGGATGGACATCACCGATTCCTGCAAATCGCGGGCGTTACGTTGTAACTGCCCCATACTGGTAATCAAATCACCATGCGTCACCGGGTCCAGTTCGTTGGAACGCTGTGCCAGCATGGATTGGGTGATCACCAGTTCACCGACCAGGTTGATCAGCTGATCGACCTTTTCTACCGCGACGCGGATGCTGGTCGATTCACTTGTGCGGGCTGCCGGTTTTTCACGCTCAGCGCGATTTGGCGCCGCTGCATCATTTGGCACCGCTTTCAGAGCCGTCGTAGGGGCCACAACCGCAGGTGCTGTGAATTCAGGTTCAGCGTCGATTTCAGCAGGCGCTTCAACGGCGGCAGATTCCATTTCGAAAGCAATTTGATCGGCTTCGATAACGAAGCAGAGAACCGCCACGATATCATCCTGACCGATACCGCCGTCGATGGTGGCCGCCAGGCTGTCTTTGCCTTTTACCACATTGCTCAGCGTCGCCAGATTACCCAGCTCGTCTTCGAGCAAATTGACTTCGCTTTCTTTCAGTCGAGAGAGCACGACGCGGAGTTTATCTTCCGCGACAGGGGCTGCCGCGTCGTCTGACGCCAGCGCATCCACAACGCTTAATTTTGCTGCGCTAACGGCTGGCGTTGCCGCCTGGCCTTTTGCTTCCAATGCTAACTGACGCAGCGCGTTGCAGATATATTCAAAGCTGGCAGCGTCCGGCTCTGTGGAGCTTTTATAGGCATCAAGCTGTTCCTGCATAATATCTTTGGTTTCCAAAAACAGGTTAATAATGTCGGTGTTGAGCTGCATCTCACCGCGACGAGCCTCATCCAGCAGGTTTTCCATTAAATGGGTAGTTTCCTGCAAAATGGTAAAACCAAAGGTTCCGGCGCCACCTTTAATAGAATGTGCCGCACGGAATATGGCATTCAGCTGTTCTGAATCCGGGGCCTCAGGCACCAAATTCAGGAGATGCTGCTCCATATCAGCCAACAACTCGTCGGCTTCATCAAAAAACGTCTGGTAAAAATCGCTAATATCCATGCTCACGCTATCACCTCGGATTGGCTTGTGGCGATGTTGGAACGGCAGCCGAAGGAACTGCCCCTGGCTGTTTTAAATCGTCCAGTGACTCATTCTGGCTATCGGCGTTTTCGTGCAGAATGCTCTGCTCCGCCTGCTGATTGAGTACCAAAAGACTAATACGACGGTTGACGGCATCTTCCGGCCCGCGGTCGGTCACACGCATACTGGATGACATGCCGACGACGCGCAGAACTTTGCCTTCATCAAGCCCACCTGCCACCAGCTCGCGACGCGAGGCGTTGGCACGATCGGCTGAGAGTTCCCAGTTGCTGTATCCCTTTTCACCGTTGGCATACGGGAAATCATCCGTATGGCCAGAAAGACTGATGTGATTAGGAATACCGTTCAGCACAGGCGCAATACCGCGCAAAATATCGCGCATGTAATATTCGACTTCCGCGCTACCTGTTTTGAACATTGGGCGGTTCTGGCTATCAATAATCTGGATGCGTAACCCTTCCTGCACCAGATCGATTTTCAGATGTGGACGCAGCGCGCGCAGTTTCGGGTCGGCCTCGATCAACTGGTCAAGGTCGCCACGTAATTTTTTGAGGCGCGCTTGTTCCATACGCTTTTTCAGCTCATCAATATTCGGTTCTTTTTTGACTTCACCCTTCTGTTGGGTGAAGTCATCACCACCGCCAGGAATGGGGCTGTCGCTGTTAGAGACTCGCGGCCCACCCGTAATGGCTGTCGCCAGCGGGGTTCTGAAATATTCCGCAATCTGTATCAGCTCCTTGGGGCTTGAGATCGACACCAGCCACATCACAAGGAAAAACGCCATCATCGCGGTCATAAAGTCCGCATACGCGATTTTCCACGAGCCATGGGAACCGTGCCCGTGACCTTTGTGTTTGCGCTTTTTTACTATGACGATGGGATGGGACTGATTTTTCATGCGTCCTCAGTGGTCGTCTGTTGGTTTGGGTTTTTCACCGCACGTACGTGTTCTTCCAGCTCGATAAACGAAGGACGCTCGCTGGAGTAAAGGGTTTTACGCCCAAATTCCACCGCGATTGGCGGTGCGTAGCCGTTCAGGTTCGACAGCAACGTGATTTTCACGCACTGCATCATCTTCGTTGTTTCTGCGCTCTTCTGACGTAACACACTCGACAGTGGAGAGATAAAACCATACGCCAGAAGAATACCGACGAACGTACCCACCATCGCGTGGGCAATCAATGCACCCAACTCCGCCGCCGGACGGTCTGCTGACGCCAGCGCGTGAACCACACCCATGACCGCCGCAACGATACCGAATGCCGGTAAGGAGTCGCCGACCATGGCCAGCGCAGCGGCCGGCACTTCGGATTCGCTCTCGTGGGTTTCGATCTCTTCGTCCATCAGCGCTTCGATTTCGAAGGTATTCATGTTGCCGCTGATGATGAGACGTAAGTAGTCGACAATGAAATCCAGCATCATCGCATCAGCGAGAATACGTGGATAGCTGGCGAAAATTTCGCTCTCTTTCGGGTTCTCGATATCCCTTTCCAGCGAGAACATGCCCTGCTGACGCGACTTCGCCATCAGGCGATAGAGCAGCGCGAGCAGATCCATGTACATGCTTTTGGTGTATTTCGAACGACGAAAAAGTAATGGGAGCGCCTTAAGCGTGCCCTTAATGGATTTACCGTTGTTGCCAACGATGAATGCACCTATGCCTGCGCCGCCGATAATAATCAGCTCAGCGGGTTGATAGAGTGCTCCAAGGTGTCCGCCGGTCATCATGTAACCGCCGAAAACTGTACCGAGAACTACCAGGTAACCTAATACGATAAGCACGACATCATCCTTCAGCTAGTGACTATGGCAAGATGCGCAGTTCGAATGATTGACCGGAATGCGGGGTAAAAAAAAGCAGCGGTAATTTCTTACCGCTGCTGGAATCTTGCCCCTACGTTCGGGTTAAACAGCTTGTTCGATCTGTTCATCCAGCAGTTGTGGATTACTATCGGCAGATTGCGGGGAAAGTTTACGTCTTTTTACCGCACGTGATGGCGGCTGGCATAAACTGCAGGCAAAGCTACCTACAGGCTGATGAGCGTGGGTAATAAAGTTGCCGTCACAGCAGTTACAGCGCGACAATTGCAACAGGCCGCTTTCAACAAAGCGCACCAAAGTCCAGGCTCGGGTCAGCGCAAGCAACGGGCCTTCTTCAGGCTGCGGACATTGCTCAAGATAAAGTTTGTACGCTTTGATAACAGCGTCTACGCCAGTGCATAAACCCGTTTTAAGAAGATATTGCCAGGCATTGCAAAACATCGATGCATGGATGTTTTGCTCCCAGGTCATAAACCAATCGGTTGAAAATGGCAGCATGCCTTTTGGCGGCGGGCTGCCACGTAATTCTTTATACAACTTGATAAGACGACCGCGACTCAATTGAGTTTCGCTTTCCAGCATTTGCAAGCGGGCACCCAGCGTGATCAGTTCCATTGCCAACTGAATGTCGCGTGCTTCCTGAACAATGCTTTTTTCGCTCATCGTTAAGCCCTTTTCTTCCGGGCCACTTCGTCAGTCTGGCTGACTTCAGTGAGGAGACGCGTTGAAAGCAGAATACCGGTATGGATCTGTTGCAGATCGTCAACACGAGAATCTTGGGTCAGACGCGTAATGGTCTGGTGACTGTCGAAACGGAACTGGCAAACCAGTTGATTAGTTTCCGCCAGTTTAACCATCTGCGGAAGCGTTAAACCGCCCAATGTTGTCGCCATTTCTTCACTAATACCAAGGCGGAACATCGCGGAAGGTTTGTCTTGACTAATCAAACGTTGTGCAAGTAATAAGTATGACAAATTGATGTCATAGACATGTTTCAACATTTCGGATGTGTGCATTTTTCCCATCCACAATAACCAACTATAATTTTTATGCGGATAAACCGCATCCCGTGATGTCGCCGGGAAAACCCCGGTAAAAAAATAAAGAAAAGGCTAAATGCATAGTTGTATTAAGGGTCGTGCTGAGTAAAACGCTCAGTGCTGTAATCGTTACATTCTGATAACACGCTTTATCAATTCTTACAAATAACTAAGATTTTTCCTAATTGCGGCAACTCTACTCGTCAGGTTTGAGACATACAATCCAGCCCTACCAAGAATTTAAAAAAAGTGTGATCTAGATCACAAAATTTAGCCAGAAAAATCTGCAAACCCATCAGTATGACTTGTTGATTGAACAAAAAGCGTTCAAATGCGACTCCTTTCTATTCTCACTGAACGAATAGTCATGCATAAGTATTAACAATATGAACACAAATTTACGATTGGGGTTTCGAGACAGCCCTAAAGTGCCTCACGCTCATTTCTACCATAGAAACAATTTCATTATTTATTTTAAAAACAACGTGTTAGTTATTGATGAATGTTAAATAATCGCGAATAGTTATCATATCAAACCGGTTGATAACCGGTTACAACCATTCAATAGTACATGATTAATTTTGTTGGATTTACGTTAAGTTCCTCATTTATCGTAGCAACCTGCGTTATGCCACTATTCGTTTTATAAGAATAATTAATGAATAATTATGATAAGCGTCACACGAGTGTCGTATTGCCCACTTGCGAACTCAGTAGAATAGCGGTAATGGTGTTGGATATCGTGGGCTTATAGTATAAGGAGTGCGTAATGAGTTACTCCCACATTCTCGTCTCTGTTGCGGTCTCACCCGAAAGCCATCTCCTCGTCGCACGCGCCGTTTCCATAGCACGCCCCCTCGACGCTCGCGTCAGTTTTATCACCCTCGCCGCTGAGCCGGAAATGTACAATCAGCTGGCCGCACCGATGCTGGAAAACATACGTGGACTTTTGCAGGAAGAGACGCAGCAATTTCTTCAGGAGTTGGAAGATAGAGCCCATTACCCTGTCGAGCGTACCTATATTGCGACGGGTGAGCTGAATGAACATATTCTGGATATTTGCCGCAAACAGCGCATCGATCTGGTGATATGTGGGAATCATAACCACAGCTTTTTCTCACGCGCGGCGTGCTCTGCAAAAGCGATTGTCAGTTCAAGCCAGGTGGATGTGCTGCTGGTTCCCCTCGGCAATTGATTTGCCGAGGGGGTATATCTATCAGGCGAGTTTAGGGAAGGTTGCAATCTTTTTTTGCAGATTGCTCTCCACGCTACGGGGAGTTGTACGCTTGAGATCGCGAATAAACGTCTCCTGCCAGTGGTTAATATCATTTTCGCGGATGACTTTCATCATCTCCGCATGCCGGGAAATGCGTTCCGTTAACGGCATTTTGAGCGCGCGATCCAACGCATTCGCCACATCATCACTGTCGTATGGATTGACGAGCAGCGCGGAGGTGAGTTCATTGGCCGCCCCAGCAAACTGCGACAGAACCAGCACGCCTGGGTCTTTAGGATCTTGCGCAGCCACATACTCTTTTGCGACAAGATTCATCCCATCACGCAGCGGCGTCACCAGACCAACCTCAGCGTAGCGGAACACCTTCATCAGGACTTTACGCTCGAAGTGTTGATTCAGATAATAGAGCGGTGTCCAGCCCAACTGGCCATAACGTCCGTTAATACGTCCGGCTTCAGTTTCGAGTTGGTGACGAATATCCTGATAGGCCTGGACTTCACCACGCGACGTTGGCGCGATCTGCGTATAACGAATCTTACCGTGATGCTGAGGATACTTCTCCAGCAGCCTCTCGTAAGCCTGAAAGCGCTCGGGCAACCCTTTTGAATAATCCAGTCGCTCGACAGAGAAAATGTTTTTAACGTTCTTCAGCTCATTTTTCAGCTGAGCCAGTTTAGGTGGCAGCGGCCCGGAGGCATCAGCGGCAATTTCGTCTGGCTCAATCCCGATGGGATAGACTTCTGTATCAAAGGTTTTCCCCCATGCCTGATGGGATTTTCCATGATGGGTGGTCAGTCGCGTTTTACCCGCGACGCTCTCGAGGAACGCCTGACGGTCATTCTCCGTCTGGAAGCCCAGCAGGTCATAGTCGCACAATCCTTCCAGCAGCTCTTCATGCGGTGGAATGGCGGTAAAAATTTCCGGCGTCGGGAACGGTATATGCAGGAAGAAACCGATGCGATTGTTCACCCCCCGTTTTCTCAGCTCGCTGGCAAACGGAAGCAAGTGATAATCGTGGATCCACAAAATATCGTCTTCTTCGATCAATGGCAGCAGTTTGTCCGCTAACAGCGCATTGACGCGCGTGTAGCCCTCCCAGGAGTCTCGCTGGAATTTGACCAGATCCAGGCGATAGTGAAACGCAGGCCACAGCACCGCGTTTGAGAACTGGGAGTAATACTCCTCATGATCTTGTTCACTGAGATTAAACGACGCCCACGTGATATTACCGCGCGTGACTTTCTGTAAAGGCTTATCTTCGTTACCGACTTCTCCACTCCAGCCAAACCAGAGTCCACCCGCTGTTTTTAAGGCACCCAAAATCCCTACCGCCAGACCCCCGGCGCTGGATTTTTTATCATCCGGTGGCGCAATACGGTTAGAGACTACGACTAAGCGACCCATAATGTTTTCTCCTGTTGTGATGCGCTATTTTTTCTTCTTGTTGCTGGTTAGCGATTTCAGCGATCCACTGCCAGACGCTGGCAACATTCGCCAGTCGCCATTTCGCACAGGTTTCACCCTGCCCGACTTTTACCGATATCCCGTTTTCCTGATTCACGACGCTAAAACCGCTTTCATCGGTCAGGTCGTCACCGACAAAGACAGGTGTTCTCCCTTTAAACGGCATCTCGGCCATAAACGCCTTCAGCGCCTCGCCTTTATTGATTCCCCTTGGCTTAATCTCAACAACGCATTTGCCTGGCTGAATCGCCAGCTGAGCGTTAGCCTCAACGACAGACGCCGCAAGCTGGGTTATCGCCTGCTCATGCTCTGGTGCACCGCGATAGTGCAGTGCAAAGGCCATGCCTTTCGCTTCCAGTTCCGTCCCCGGAAAATGGGAAAGCGCCGATGTGAGTTTCGCATGCAGTGACTTCACGAGCGGCTCGGGGAGAGAAACGATATGCGATTGATCATGGATGTCGCGGCGCTCCGCTCCGTGCACACCGGCAAGCGGAAAGCGGTAAGGCCGGGCAAGTTCATCGAGTTCGGCCATTGAGCGCCCTGATATCAATGCCAGAGCCCCCTGATTCAATTCTGATAGCTGATTCAACATCCGGAGAATATCGGCAGGTAAAACCACCTCGTCAGGATGCGGTTTGATCTCGGCCAGCGTCCCGTCGAGGTCGAAAAAGAATGCGTACTCTCCGGTCAGCACAGGCGGTATGGTTAACGTGTCTGCCACCCTTGTCCTCCTTACAGTTAGCGAGATGTCGAAACGGTTAGCATCTCAGTAGCCATGTAAGTATAGACAGTGTGACGGGGCTCGCCATTTCGCAAACCGCCTACCAGCAAAGCTGGCAAGCGGTTGGGGGGGACGACTAGACTTAAAAGTTGGGTCGCTGGGAGGGGAAAAGTGCTTAAACGGTGCGTTTCGCTTTTTGCTTGTAACGGTCGAAAATCACCGCCGCCAGTAGGATCAGGCCGCGTACCACGTACTGAGAGAACGGGGAGATGTTCAGCAGGTTCATGGCGTTCTCAACCGTGCCGAGGATCAGGATACCCGCCACCACATATGAGATTTTTCCGATGCCGCCTTTAAGCGATACGCCGCCTAAAACGCAGGCAGAGATGACAATCAGCTCATAACCAATCGACGTCATCGGCTGTCCACTGGTCATTCGCGAAGCCAAAATAATCCCCGCCGCTGCCGACACCAGTCCTGAAAGCACAAAGATAATAATCTTCGTACGCACAACCGGAACACCTGCCAGACGTGCCGCTTCTTCATTGCCACCAATCGCCAGGGTGTTGCGCCCAAAAGTGGTTCTGTTCAGCAAGAAACCGAAAATGATCAGACAGCCCACCGTCAGCCAGATTGGCGCAGGCAGACCCAGCCAGTTGGCATAGCCCAGCGCAAAAAAGCGCTCGTCTTCAATACCCACCGCTTTACCGTCAGAAATGATGTACGCCAGACCGCGCACAATCTGCATGGTAGCGAGGGTGGTAATCAGGGCGTTGATTTTTAAACGCGCGATCACGAAGCCGTTCACCAGCCCGCTGAGCATACCCAGCAACAGACCCGCAAAAACGCCAATCCACAGGCTTTCCGTCATGTTGATGACCACTGCCGTTGTCACGCCGGCACAGGCAATCACCGAGGCGACAGACAGATCGAAATCACCGGAGGCCAGACAGAAAAGCATGCCGCAGGCGACCATGCCAGACATGGAAATCGCCAGCCCGAGGCCTTTCATATTGATGAAGCTGGCGAAGTTAGGCACAAAAATCGCACAGCCGATAAACAGGACGGCAAACACCACCAGCATTCCGTATTGATCCCAGATGCGACCAAGACTGAAAGCCGACTTCTGCGTTTGCGATGTAGTAACAGAGGACATCATTAACTCCTTACTCAGGCGACAGCCTGGCTGACTTTAGGCATGGCGAGGCTCAACGCCTGTTGTTCATTCGCCTGTTCATGGTGTAACTCGCCGGCAATATCGCCTTCACGCATCACGATGATGCGGTCTGCAACGCCAAGCACTTCGGGAAGATCGCTGGACGCAAACAGCACCGCCACGCCGCGTTTTGCCAGTTCATAGATGACGTTATAGATCTCGTGTTTGGCCCCAACGTCGATGCCGCGGGTCGGTTCATCGAGCAAAATGACCTTCATCTCTTCTGATAGCCAGCGCCCGAGAATCGCCTTCTGCTGGTTGCCGCCGGAGAGGTTCATGATCAACTGTTCAGCACCCGGGGTTTTAATATTCAGCGAACGAATATGGTGATCCGCATTGCTGGATTCCCAGCCGTCATTAATCAGGCAGCCCGCACGGATAAACTTACGCCGCGCTGAAATATTAATGTTGTCGCGAACCGAGTGAACCGGAATGATCCCGTCGGCTTTGCGGTCTTCCGGACACAGCATCATGCCCGCGCGAATGGCGTGCGCCGGTTTTTGGATATTCACCGGCTGGCCGTCAATGTAGACCTGGCCTTCCGTGATGCGCGTCCCGCCAAACAGCCCTTTCATTAATTCACTGCGTCCAGCGCCCACCAGACCGAACAGGCCGACGATTTCGCCGCTGCGCACCGTCAGGCTGATTGGCGTGCGTACGCCAGGCGCTTTTACATTCTCAAGACGCAAACGCTCTGCGCCGTACTGCCTTGGTTGCCAGTGATAGATATCCCCCAGCTCGCGTCCGACCATCGCCTGCACCAGCTGATCATGATTAACCTGCTGCATGTCGGTGAAGGTCCGCACATAGCGACCATCCTTGAAGACGGTAATGGCATCGCTCAGGGCAAAGATCTCTTCCATACGGTGTGAGACATATAAAATGATGCGTCCTTCTTTGCGCAATTCACGAATAACGCGGAACAGGTTTTCGATTTCACGCGCGGAGAGTGAACTTGTCGGCTCATCGAAGGCGATAATTTTCGCGTTTCTCGCCAGCGCCTTGGCAATCTCCACCATCTGCCATTGACCGATAGACAGGTATTTCAATGGGATTTGCGGATCAATATCCAGGCCCAGATGTTTTAGCTGCAGCCCGGCTTCATAATTGAGTAAAGAGCGATTAACGAAACCGCCTTTATGCGGGAGTTGTCCCAGATAGATGTTTTCCGCTACCGTCATCTCAGGGACCAGATGCAGTTCCTGATAGATAATAGCGACCCCGGCATTCAGCGCAGCGGTGGTATCCGCAAACGCCATCTCTTCACCACGAATGGCGATGGTTCCGGTCGTCGGGGAATAGTTTCCGCTGAGGATTTTTAACAGCGTGGATTTTCCCGCGCCATTCTCCCCCATCAGGGCATGAACCTGACCCGGATAGCAGTCAAAGCTGATATCGGTCAGCGCATTAACACCGGGAAACGTTTTACCGATGCCGCGGAAAGAGAGATACGGGTCAGACTGTTGCATAACGTCTCCGTGATTCCAGTAGTGTACGGCTGGCCCCTCATGAATGAGGGGCGCAATCACAACGAATTACTTACCGCCCAGTCCTTTTTTGGCGAGTTCCTCTTTGAAGTTGTCACGGGTGATCAGCACAACGTCAGTGACCTCCGTAAACTTCGGTGGCTCAGCGTCTTTGGTCACCCAGTTGTAGAGCATTTCGCTGGATTTGTAGCCGTGGACATCCGGGCTTGGCAGCAGGGAGCCATAGAAACCGGTCGCCTGTGCTTTCGACAGCTCACTTACCGCATCAACGCCGTTAATGCCCACACCAATCACATCTGGGGCTTTAAAGCCCTGCCCTTCCGTTGCACGCACGCCGCCCAGCACGGTGTTGTCGTTCATGCCCAGCACCAGCCAGTGTTTCACTTCAGGATGCTGAACCAGCATGGAGTTAGCGGCATCAAATGCGCCTGGGATATCGTTCGATTTCGTCGGCACTTTATAGATTTGCGCTTCCGGGAAGCCTGCTGCTTTAAGCGCATCCATGGAGCCGGTTGTGCGGCGGCGAGCGGTGTCCAGCTCATCGGCCGTAATCGCCATCACAGCGGTTTCTTTCACGTTCCAACCGCGTTTCTGCATCTCTTTATAGAGTTCCTGACCCTGACGCTCCCCGATTTTGGTGGCCGCCATCATCACCAGTGGAACGGTATCCATCGGTTTGCCTTTTGCGGTAACGAACTGATCGTCAACCGCAATGACCTTCATCCCGTAACCCTTCGCTTTAGCGACAATAGCCGAGCCAAGTTTTGGGTCCGGCGTACAAATCACGAAACCTTTCGCGCCGCTGGCCGCGAGGCTATCAATCGCATTTAACGTTTTTTCACCATCGGGAACGGCGATTTTAATGACTTCAAAACCCAGATCTTTCCCGGCTTTATCCGCGAATTTCCACTCGGTCTGGAACCAGGGTTCTTCTGGTTGTTTAACCAAAAAACCGAGTTTTAAATTCTCTGCCATAGCGGATTGTGACATAACGGCAGCCAGACCGATGGCCGCGAGCGTTTTAGTAAATTTGTGCATGGTTATCTCCAGCTTTAGCGTTCTTTTATGTAGGGAACATTTACGTACTTTTTATTTAATCGGACTTAAAACAAGGCATTAGAGAAAACCTGTTATAAGTGATAGTGCTGGAGATAGTTTTAGCGGGAAATTAATCATCCATAAGAGAGCGCCATCACACCGCAGAATTACAGTAATTGCGTGCATAGATTCAGCGAGAAATGACATAAAAATGACGGGGTTTGTCGGACAAATCAGAAGGGGTTAAGCAAGATTATCCATAAGGTCAGCTAAGAAGTCCCTGTAAGCCGAACGCCATAGCGTCCGGCTCAGAATTTACCAGGCGTAGTAAATGTGATCGGCGTGATCGCGAACCGGCGTTTCATCACCCAATAAACGTGCCGAGAGCGTCAGGGCAAAATCAAACGCATGTCCAAGACCTTTTCCGCTCAGAAGGTTTTGATCTTCAACGACAGGGGCATCGACATATTCACCGTCGGTCACGGATTGCCATAAATCGCCAGAGCAGACATAGCGCCGCCCCTTAAGCAGGCCATTCGCGCCTAATACCCGCGCCGCTGCAGAGCAAATAGGGCATATTAATTTGCCGACTTCATCATGCATGGATATAAAACGGATAACGTCCCGACTGGCAGCCAGATTCACACTGCCCTGTGGCCCGCCGGGCAGTACCACGGCATCGTACAGGGTATCCATCCGCTCCCGCAACGTGCTGTCTGCCACCATAGGAATATCGTGGTAACTCACCACCGCTCGCGACTCTGCGCAGGCCAGCATTTCAACATCGATGTGCATACGTCGCAGAATATCAATGGTGATAATGGCTTCTGCTTCTTCAAATCCTGGTGCTAATAACACTGCGACTTTCGCCATGGAGCCTCCATCTTCAATATAATTTAAAACACCGTTTCATCTTCATGGAAAGCGCACAATCAAAAATGTGCCTGGATCACACTTTTTAGTATTTTATATAAAATGATCCACCTCAAAATATGCCGCTTCTCAAAAATAAACATGTCACGATATTTATGACATCAAAACAAATAAACAACCTAACCCTCTGTAATACATTAAAAATATAATAAACATGACATTTCATTCCCTGATAACTATAAGTCGAGATAATTCATAACAGGTGAAGGAATAATAAAAAATGTCATTGTTCGTAAATCTAATCCATTAAGCATTTTCTTAGGGCGGTGATGACGCTATGCTGATTTGAGTCAGTAAAGAAAGTGAACAGTCGATCACATTCAGGACATGCTGAACAGCTCTATTCTCGTATCAATGATCGGGTTCCAGAAATAAGGATATTATTATGACGACGCCAGGAATGATTCAGAAACTCAACGCCCAGATGAATCTTGAATTCAACACCTCCAATCTGTATCTCCATTTAAGCGACTGGTGTACCGAACACAGTCTCAACGGTACAGCCACTTTCCTGCGCGCCCAGGCGCAAAGCAACATCACACAAATGATGCGTGTTTTCGACTTTATGAAAAGTGCCGGGGGTAATCCCGTGGTTAAAGCCATGAATATGACCGATGGCTCTTATTCTTCGCTGGAAGAGCTGTTCCAAAAAACGCTCGACGATTATGAAACACGTTTGACCACGCTGAACAAACTCGCTGACGAAGCAGAATTCCTTCAGGACAGCGCTACGCTCGATTTTTTACAGGATATGGAAAAAGACCAGCAGCACGACGGTGTATTGCTGAAAACCATTCTTGATGAAGTGCGTAGCGCGAAATGTGCAGGGCTTTGTGTTGAGCAAACCGATCAACATTTACTGAATTTGGTGAATTGCCAGCGTCATTAATCGTGCAGTCTACAGATGAGGTCTGTGGTCGTACGGTCCGCAGACCCTTCTCTGGTTGTTAATCATTCGTTATCAACTCTTTGCTTTTATTGAAATTTAACAAATCCGATCTGGCTCCCAACCAATACCCTCACAAAATGAAATGATTTAGGAAATTTCATTATTGACGAGGGAGCTTCATGATCACCATCGAGTTTATAGTCATCATTCTTTGCCTGCTGGTTGGAACACGTTTTGGCGGAATGGGGCTTGGGCTGATAAGCGGCATCGGCCTTTTCATTTTAACCTTTATCTTTGGATTGCAACCCGGTAAGCCGCCTGTTGACGTGATGCTCACGATTCTGGCGGTGATTGGCTGCGCGGCGACGTTACAAACGGCTGGCGGACTGAACGTGATGATGCAGTTTGCAGAACGACTGCTGAGGCGACATCCGCAGCACATTACCCTCCTCGCCCCCTTCACCACCTGGACGCTCACTTTCCTGTGCGGAACGGGACACGTGGTTTACACCATGTTTCCAATTATCGCTGATATCGCGCTTAAAAAAGGGATTCGTCCGGAACGTCCTATGGCAGTGGCATCTATCGCGTCACAGATGGCAATTACCGCCTCGCCGGTTTCCGTTGCCGTGGTATCGCTGGTCTCCATTATCGGTGCCCAGCATGGCGTTGGGCAGGCATGGGGAATTCTCGAGATCCTGGCCATTTCCGTTCCCGCTTCACTTTTCGGGGTGCTGATCGCGGCACTCTGGAGCCTGCGTCGCGGAAAGGATCTGGCGGATGACGTGGAGTTTCAGGAAAAGATAAAAGATCCGAAACAGCGCGAGTTTATCTTCGGCAGTACTGAAACATTAATGAATCAACGATTTCCTAAAGAGTCTTACTGGTCCACGTGGATTTTCTTTGCCGGGATAGCCGTCGTTGTTCTGCTGGGTGCACTTCCAGACTTACGTCCCGCTTTTGAAATTAAAGGGAAAATGACCGCATTATCGATGAATCTGGTGATTCAAATGATGATGCTGATTGCCGGGGCCGTCATGCTGATAGTGTGTAAGGTTAATGCCTCGGCCATATCAAACGGTGCGGTGTTTAAAGCCGGTATGGTGGCGATTTTCTCGGTATTCGGCGTTGCCTGGATGAGTGATACGTTTTTCCAGGCCCATCTCGATGAGCTGAAAATGGCGTTGGAAGGGGTGGTGAAAAGCCATCCATGGACCTACGCTATCGTGCTGTTTTTAGTTTCAAAGCTGGTGAACAGCCAGGCTGCCGCGTTGACTGCGGTCGCGCCGATGGGATTGATGTTAGGCATTGAACCCAAAATGCTGATTGCCTTCTTCCCGGCATCGTACGGCTACTTTGTCCTCCCGACTTACCCAAGCGATTTAGCCTGTATCGGCTTTGATCGGTCCGGAACCACGCGCATCGGTAAATTTATCATCAACCACAGCTTTATTTTACCGGGGCTGATTGGCGTAAGCTGCGCCTGTGCGGCGAGCTATCTGCTGGTACAAACCTTCTTTTAATCTGCCAAAAGGGCGACGTTTCTCGTCGCCCTCTGCGTTTTTTGTCAAAAATATTTCTAATTTCAAAACATCGGTTTATTTTAGTGCGACTCACCCTGCGGTGTGAATTTGAGTTCGATTAACGCGATGGCTTTTTGGATTGCGCGAAGCGTAACCGGATCCGCTGCAGCAGGATGGCTAGTGAAATCGATGTTTTTCAGTTGGGTGGACATTTTTTCGCGCACTTCGATAGGCGCAATAATGTCTAACACATCAAGGATTTGTTTGATTACCAACTGGCACGCGACGACGTCAGATACCAGTTCCTGATCGGCGCTCAGATTTTGAGACATAGGCTGCTCCTTTAATAAAGAGCGCCATAGTAGCAAAACGTCAGCCCTTTCATCTTCCCTCTCGTCGACCGCGGACATAAAAAAACCTGCCGAAGCAGGTTTTTTCATCAGAACATTGCGCCTGGCGGAACGTCTTTAAACGTATTGCAGTAGTTGGCCCACATGCTTTTCAGGATTTTGCGCAGTTTCATGGTGATGCTCCAGTAATTTGTTATGCAGGTGTAATTCTTTATCCGCATATAATATGATCAATATCACAAAAATCAATAATTGCGTGATACACATCACAGTTAACAAACCAACAATGCTGCCGGATTGTTAATAAAAGCACCGACAAATCCGTGAGTTAGCGCCTGATAAGTTCCAGTAAATTTTTATAAATTTTTTTGATACGACAGGGTAAAGATGACAGAAAATATCAACGTGAAGGAGAGCCGCGGGATATCTCCAGCGGCACTTTTAGTCGCCGGTGCGTTCTTTATGGAGTTTCTCGATGGAACCGTGATTGCGACCGCCCTTCCGGATATGGCCAGGAGTTTTGGCGTTGAGGCGGTAGAGTTAAACATCGGCATCAGCGCTTACCTCATCACGCTGGCGGTACTGATCCCCGCCAGCGGCTGGATTGCCGATCGCTTCGGTGCCAGGAAGGTGTTTGCAGTTGCACTGGCCATCTTTACGCTGGCATCGGTATTTTGCGGGTTATCCACAACAGTCGATCAGTTCGTCACCATGCGCATATTGCAAGGAATGGGTGGTGCGCTGATGGTGCCTGTGGGTCGGCTCGCCGTCTTGCGAACAACGCCTAAACATCTGCTCATCACAGCCATCGCCACGTTAACCTGGCCCGCGTTGGTTGCGCCGATAATCGGGCCACCGCTCGGCGGATTTATTACGAGCTACGCCGACTGGCGCTGGATCTTCTTTATTAATGTTCCGCTTGGGATCATCGCGATTATCCTGGCGCTGCGTATTATCCCGGATTTGCATGAAGATGCCCGCCGTCCGTTCGACTTGCCGGGATTCATAGCAACGACCATCGCCATGGTAAGCCTGGTGTACGCGATGGAATCAATGGGGGCTCAGCAGACCGATACCGCTGTGACATTCGCGCTTTTGGCTGTCGGATGCGTAACGTTGTTCTACGCTTTGCGTCATTTTCAACGCGCCAAATGGCCGATGATCCGCCTCGACGCCATGCAGGTCCCCACCTTTCGCGTGACAATGTACGGCGGTTCCCTGTTTCGCGCTTCTATTAGCGCAGTTCCCTTCCTGCTGCCGCTCATGTTTCAGGTCGGTTTTGGCATGGATGCGTTTCACTCTGGCCTGCTGGTGCTGGCCGTTTTCGTGGGGAACCTGACCATCAAACCTGCGACAACGCCGCTCATCCGTCGTCTGGGTTTTCGGAAATTATTACTGATTAATGGCGCGTTAAATGTCCTGTCGCTGTTGGCGTGCGCGCTTATCACGCCGCAAACGCCTGTCTGGCTTATTTTGTTAATCTTGTATTTAGGCGGGGTTTTCCGTTCCATTCAGTTTACCGCCGTCAGCACGCTGGCCTTTTCTGATGTGCCTTCCGCGCAGATGAGCTACGCCAACACCCTGTTTTCGACGGCCACACAGCTCGCCGTCGGGCTGGGCATTACGTTGGGTGCGATTGGGATTCGTATTGGTGAGAAAATGAGCGATGCGTTAGGTATGGCTGCGATACCCGGTCTGAGCTTCCGACTGGCCTTTGTCGCTATCGCCATAATCTGCCTGATCGGAATGTTTGATACGCTAAGCCTGGCCAAAGATGCAGGCAGCGCGGTATCGAAAAAACGATAATAAAAAAGCCAGCGCGATGCTGGCTTTTCGTCTTAGCGGTCTTGCGACTTATCGTAAGATTAGCCGACGATACCGCGAACAAAGGCTTCAATCTCTTTGTCCTGGCAGTTTTCAAAGAAGCACTGCTGGAAGCGCTGGCCTGACACGGCGGTTTTCACCAGTTCCGGGTCGATTGCGCGCAGTGTATCCAGATAGTTGTCCTTCACAACGGCGGCTTTAACCTGATTCAGGATACCGGCATTACGGACCTGTGGCTCTTTACGCTCCGGTGGATAACCTTCGCCTTTACGGCCAGTGAATGCTTTTTCAAAGATAAAGCGCACGTTCAGTTCCGCGCCCCAACCAAAGCCTTTGGCAAACGGCAGCGCCAGTGCGTTACCGTTGTTGATCTGGGCAAACAGGAAGGCATCAGCCGGATCGATACAGTAGCCGCAGTTCACGCCAGGATGGATGTTCAGGGACATCAACGCGCCCTGGCCGGTGCCGCAGCCGGTCACGACGAAGTCAACAGCCTTAGAATTGATCAGGATGCTGGCCATGATGCCCAGGTGGATGTACGTCAGGTGATGGTCGTTCTCATCACTCATCCCCACGTTAAACACCGGGAAGCCTTTTTCGTCGGCTACGCCTTTCAATTCATTAAGAATAATGGCGTTTTTCCCCGCCTGGCTGTTTTCCATCATCAGTGCAATTTTCATTCTTCATCTCCTGAATGCGATGCGGGTTGTCCCGCCACAGATAGCTCGTCCACTCAACTCTACTATCTGGCAAACATACTTTCAAATTAACTGAAAAAATGTTTTAAAAAATTAAGGTGACTTCACACATTTCTGTTTTGAGGGTGCAAATTTGTGCGTGCTCATAAAGTGACGAAATTTGTACTCGCGAATCCGTCGGTTAGCTAGACTGCATTTTAAAGACCATAAAATCCTTTGGGGAACACCTGTGAATATGCGCCGCCGGAAGCCTCGCATCGCATTGCTAATCGGGATAATTATCCTTTATGGACTGTTCTGGGCAAGAATAACGTTTGCACAACCCTCCCCTCAATCAAACCCTGTTCCCGTCTGGATTTATGATGCCGACAGTTTTGAATACTGGCGCACTCCCCAGGGCGAAATGCAGGGTTTCTATCCCGAACTTATCCGCGCGATTAACCTTAAATATGACACACATCTGGAACTCAAGCCGATAGGTGGACCTGAAATCGGACAGCGTTTTAATACCGACAGCTACGGAGTGTATGCAGGCGTTCTGCGAACGGAGTCGAGGGCGCGCACCAAAATCCTCTCATCACAGCTCTTTATCAATGAAGTGGTGGCTGCCAGCCCATCGATGTGGGTGAATACTGCAGAAGAGCTGGCTAACGCTCGCGTTCTGTTTCGCCAGAATGATGCCACGCTTGAGAGCGTACAAAAGCGTTATCCGGATCTGACGTTTCGCTCAATTCATCTGGTCGCCACCAGCGAAGAAGCCTTCCGCTTACTGAGCGAGCGTAAAGCCGACTTCTACATCAATGACGCCAGTGAGATGGAAAACACCCAGCGCTACTACCTGCTCTCCCATCCTTTTCCTGAACTGCGTATCCCCGTGGTGCTAGCGTTCAGCCCGGAGCTGCGCGATTTACGTGAAAAGGTAAATACCTTTATTGGTGAGTGGTACCGCAGCGGGGCGTTACGCCAGGCGCTGGAGGAGAGTAAGCGACAATACCTTCTCAGTCGTATTGTTATTTCAAATGATGAAAAAGCCTGGCTTGCCAATAATCATCTGGAAATCTGGTTACCTAAAAATGAAAACTTTGCGCCGATAATCTGGAAAGACAACCGTGGTTACCAGGGAACCGCGATCAATATGATTAATGACATGCGCGAATTACTCGGCATGGAAGTCGATGTTCATTTTATTGATAATTATGCCGAAACGCTGGACAAACAGCGCTGGCCTGTTCGCCTTGTTGATGTCGCCGAAAGCAGCAATACCGAGCATGCAGCAGGTCGAATTGGGCCGGACATTGCCTGGCATAACGTCTATTACAATCGAATCAAACAGCCATTTTTGTGGGATGAGGAAAGTATTCGCAGCCAGCGTGTCGGCGTGCTGGAGGGGTCATTCTCCGCCCGCTATTTACAGGAACGATTCGGTAACGACGTCGTTATCGTGACCCAACACAGCCTTAACGGCCTGATCGATGCCATCGAAAACAACAAAATTGACTATATTCTGGGCGATTTAAGTTCGCTGGAGTCGACGCTTCGCGGCAATGAGTTGTTCCGAGGCGTGCTAAAAGTGGCTGGCATCACGCGATCTGAGTTTATTGTTGGCCCCCGGGTTCAGCCCGATCACCCTCTCTTTCAACTGCTCACTCAGATTCACCGTCTCTCTAGCTTCCGTACGCAACTGGAGCGCCAGGAAGAACCTGATTTCTTTCCTGATTTAACCAAAAACACGCTGAAAATAGTCAGCGTCATTTTGCTTGTGACGGCGCTGTTTAGCCTGTTTATGCTGATAATGATGCGCCGCCATATAAAAGAGAATCGGTTAATCAATCGCAATATTGTGCAGGCGCTGGAAAAGGTCAACCGCGCGCACGATGACGAGACAGGAAGCCATATCCAGCGCGTCGCGAAATACTGCGCAATGATGGCTCGCGAGCTGAAATTGTCCCGCAAAATGATCGCAGACATTGAGCATTTTGCTTCGTTGCATGATGTCGGGAAAATCGCCGTCCCCGACCGCATTTTGCGCAAGCAGGGGCCGCTAACGCCTCAAGAATTCAGCGAAATGAAACTGCATACGACGAAAGGCTATATGATCATTCAGGGCCTGGCGCTGGGTCCGGTCGCGGAAAATATTATTCACTTCCATCACGAAAAATGGGACGGCAGCGGCTATCCCGAGGGGCTTCGCGGCGAGAATATTCCGCTAGAAGCACGCATCCTGGCGTTGGCGGATGTGTACGACGCATTACGGCAAAAACGCGTGTACAAACCCGCATTTACTCACGAACAGGCGTGCGAGGTGATCTTTGATGGCGCTGGACGCCACTTCGATCCGCAACTCATTGCGTTATTCCGCAAACACCATCTCAAGTTTCGCACGATATTTGACAGTCTGGCGGATTGAGCACCGCCGTCGCAAAGAGAAAGAGCGGATTGGCTGGCTATTCCACGCATTGCGCGCCGGATCAGACGGTAGGATAGAGTGTTTTCAATGACTCAGAGCGAAATATGAAGAGATTATTCCTTGCAGGCGCGCTTCTGTTGCTCGCGGGTTGTAATGTGACCCGCCAGGCTGAAGTGAACAGCGTGGACAGCACCAGCGGCGTTGTCAGGCTCAATATGGGTCAGGCAATACTGCAAAATAGCCATTATGATAATTACGTGACTAACGGTACGGCGACACGTGAATGCCAGGCAATGGGTTACGCGACCGCTTCAGCTTATGGCCAGCCGATAAAAACCTGCACTGTTGTCAGCGGTTCGCTGTGCCTGAATGAAAGCGTGACGATCCAATACAAGTGCCAGGGTTTCGCGATTAATCCCTCGGCAAAGCAAACCTACTATTAATACCTACTATTAATAATAGTGCTGCCAGAATAGCGCTGGCAGCATATTCAAATAAGAAACAGAACAATTCTCATTAAAATATTAACCATTGCCAATGCGTTTTATTCCCATTCGTATTTTAAATAAATAATATCTTTATTTTACCTTTTGCAAATAATTTAATAACAAATTATAGTGACGCTCTGCCCGACTCATAAATAATTATATGGAGCTGCACCATGCTGAAAACTGAAATGATCGATAAGCTCAACGAGCAAATGAACCTTGAGCTTTTTTCATCCCTGCTTTATCAACAGATGAGTGCCTGGTGCAGCTTCCACAGTTTTGAAGGCGCAGCCGCATTTCTGCGTCGTCACGCTCAGGAAGAGATGACGCACATGCAGCGTCTGTTTGATTATCTGGCCGATACTGGCAGTCTGCCGCGCATTAATCCTGTTGCATCCCCTTTCGCGGAGTACGCGTCTCTGGATGAATTGTTCCGCGCAACGTACGAACATGAACAGCTGATCACGCAAAAAATTAATGAATTAACCCACGCTGCGATGATTGGTCAGGATTATCCAACCTTTAATTTCCTGCAGTGGTATGTGGCAGAACAACACGAAGAAGAGAAATTGTTTAAATCTGTTCTGGATAAATTGTCACTGGTGGGTAAATCTGGCGAAGGTCTGTACTTTATTGATAAAGAGCTTTCCACGCTCGACACCCAGAATTAATTTTAAAAGGGAGCCTGCTGGCTCCCTTTTTTAATGCTGACATATTTTACTTTGGTGCGTAGAAAACCCTTCCGATAAGGGAATAAATTTACCTTTATTCTTCAGGAATTCCACGAGCTGCGCGGCCGTCATATTCTCCGCAGAACACGTATGGAAACGCGCACTTTCACCGAATCGCGTATGGATAACCTGAATCAGACTGGTTTCTGAATATTGCTCATCAGATTCCAGCATCATATTGAGCACTTCATGCCCGTGAATTGACGTCATAACCCCTCCAGAAAGAAAGGCACAGACTACACGCGAAGTCGGCCTCACGCCTTGCGCTGGCACAGGTTTACATGCACCCGGCACAGCTGGTGCATCGCCAGTCATGAGGATTAATCGCCTGATAAAAGGCGCGATAGTTGACGCTTTCGAGCGGAATAGCGTTGTCGAAGAACAGGTCGGTGAGCCACTCGACGTTCTCAATTATCCACTCATCCTCTTTCAAACCCTGGGCAAAAATCTCATCGTCCGGATCCATAATGTTGTAGATCGCCCACGTCCCCATATCTTTTTCACGACGCGGCTCAGGCAATTCAAGTGCCTCACCGTTGTAGTGAATAATCCAGTGTCCGTGACACAGTAAATTGCCCGAACGACTCCAAGCGGCCTGAAAGGGATTATCCCCTGCCATCAGCTTCTCACTTTTGTTGATTATTTATATTTACTGTTTAAGGTACGCCTGATTTTCGCGCGAAAGTATTGCCCTTATGAAGTAGGCAAAACCCTCAAAAGTATCAGCCAGTTGCCCTAAATATCGCACTCAGTCGAAATCGTAAATATTTAATTACGCCAATTGTAACGGTGATTTGACGAAGTGGTGCTTTTCACTTACTCTGCGCCGCAGAATGGGTTGCGATTTGTTGTTGCGGTAGAGGAAAGCGTGAGAAACAGAACTCTGGGAAGTATTTTTATCGTCGCAGGCACGACGATTGGCGCAGGAATGCTGGCGATGCCGCTGGCCGCTGCCGGTGTCGGCTTTAGCGTCACGTTACTGCTTTTAGGCTGCCTGTGGGCGCTGATGTGCTACACGGCATTGCTGCTGCTTGAGGTCTATCAGCACGTTCCTGCTGACACAGGGCTTGGCTCGCTGGCGGCACGCTATCTGGGCCGCTACGGTCAATGGATCACCGGTTTCAGCATGATGTTCCTGATGTACGCGCTGACCGCGGCTTATATAAGCGGCGCGGGTGAGTTGATCGCCTCGAGTGTGAATGACTGGTTTGGTACGGACATTTCCCCGGCGACCGGCGTTATCTTTTTCACCGTAATCGGTGGCGGCGTGGTATGTGTCGGAACCTCTCTCGTCGATCTGTTTAACCGTTTTCTGTTTAGCGCCAAAATTATTTTCCTGGTGCTGATGCTCGTTCTGCTTGCCCCGCACGTGCACAAAGTCAATTTACTGACACTTCCGCTTCAGCAAGGGCTGGCGCTTTCCGCCATCCCGGTAATTTTCACTTCATTTGGCTTTCACGGCAGCGTGCCGAGCATTGTGAGCTACATGAACGGTGATATCCGCAAGCTGCGTCGGGTGTTTATCATCGGCAGCGCCATTCCATTAATTGCTTATATCTTCTGGCAACTGGTGACGTTGGGCAGCATCGATTCCTCGACGTTTATCGGCTTAATGGCTGACCATTCCGGTTTGAATGGATTCCTGCAGGCGCTGCGTGAAGTGGTAGCCTCGCCGCATGTTGAGCTGGCGGTTCATCTGTTTGCTGACCTTGCGCTGGCGACCTCTTTCCTTGGCGTAGCGCTGGGTCTGTTCGATTATCTGGCGGACTTGTTCCAGCGCCGTCGCTCCGTCGGGGGACGCATCCAGACAGGCGTTGTAACCTTCTTGCCGCCACTCGCCTTCGCGCTGTTTTACCCACGCGGATTTGTGATGGCGCTGGGCTACGCGGGCGTGGCGCTCGCCGTGCTTGCGCTGCTGCTTCCTTCCCTTCTGGCATGGAAAAGCCGTCAGCAACATCCTGACTCAGGCTATCGGGTATGGGGGGGCAAACCGCTTCTGGCAATGGTATTCACCTGCGGTATTGTGGTTATCCTGGTACAGTTTTCAATCGCAGCAGGATTGTTACCGGAAATCGGTTAAGAAAAGGGCTCATAATGAGCCCTATTTTTATCAATGCAATTAATGCAAACAGCAGCTTTTGAATTTCTTACCGCTGCCGCACGGACAAGGATCGTTACGGCCCACTTTCGCACCATTGATGATCGGCTGCTGGGCCACGGTCACTAGCGGGTTCGCCACCCAGTAGTTATATAAACGAAGCGCTGCCGGTTTGATTCGTTCAATGCTGGCGTGATATTCGTCTTCGGTCAATTCATCCAGCTGTTCGGCATTCGCTTCCGTTCCGTGCAGCGTAATGATGTCTAAATCGGCTTTCAGCGCTTCCGGCAACGATGACCAGTCGGTCAGTGCCATCCCGCGCATATAGCCGTAACACCACTCTTCCACCACGGTGTAGCTTTTCCCGTCCACGTCGTTAACGCCGAAAACCGGTTCAAACTGATCGGGATAATCACTCAGTCGCTCAGCGATATCGTTCAAATGCTTAAAGCAGAGATCGATAAATCGGTTCATTTCGCGATCGTTTTTCCAGCGCGGAACATACTTTTGACCGCCCCACACCGCCACCAGCCAGGTATCGGGTTCAACGACTACCGGACCCGATAAAACCGCGGTAAGCATGCCGTCAAGCTCGGAAACGTCAATCACAGACGCATCCTCATGACCGTAAGACATCAACGTCTCTTCCAGCCACTCCAGTTCGTTTTCAGTTAATGGGCCTTCAGTCATTGCAGATACTCCTGATAAAAAAAGAAAACGATTTTATCACACAATGCCCAGGGACTTCTCAACGCCAGCGTCAGGCGTGCGGCGCAGCGTGTTCAAACAACGATAACAACACCATCCCCATGGGCTTTCCTGGTGCAAAATAGCTTGAATCGTGACCGTTGCACACGTGGCGGGCATTATTGTTAATGAGATGTGATCCCCGCTGTAATTTCAGTTGATGCTGCCAGAGCGCATAAAACGGCGCTCTATACTGAAATAAGTCAAAACCCCGCAACGGGTTATCCACTCTGGCAACCATTTTGCTTAATGTTCCTGCCCGTAAAGGGTGACAGGAAATCTCGCCGTATCAGCAGGATATTGTCAGGCTCGCGTTTGTTTCGTGCATTTTGTTCTCGCTTTTGTTTTTGGATTGACTGCGCCATCTGCCTTCAGGTTTGGACCGTGGTGCAAAAACCTCTTTGCTAAGGAACATAATAATGTCGCTGAAATTACTCAGAAGTCCCCTTTCTCTTGTAGTAGCAGGTTGTCTGGTCACGGCATTTTCCGCCCAGGCGGATATCGTCATTGGCGTCGCGGGGCCGTTCACCGGGCCAAACGCGACCTATGGCGATCAGTACTGGCATGGAGCGACTCAGGCCGCCGAAGATATCAATGCCGCCGGTGGGATCAACGGCGAAAAGATTAAGCTGGTTCAGGGTGATGATGCCTGCGAGCCTAAACAGGCCGTCTCCGTCGCTAACCGTCTGGTTGATCAGGACAAAGTCAAAGCGGTTGTCGGGCATTTTTGCTCATCGTCGACGATGCCCGCCTCCGAGGTGTACAACGACGCAGGCGTCCTGGCAATCACTCCAGGCTCTACCAACCCGTTAATCACCGAACGCGGCATGAGCGATATGTTCCGCATGTGCGGACGTGACGATCAGCAAGGGAAAGTCGCCAGCGATTTTATTATTGATAAGCTGAAGGCCAAACGGGTGGTGATCATTCACGATAAAGACACCTACGGTCAGGGACTGGCGGATGCGACGAAAGCCGCGCTGGCAAAACGTGGCGTGAATGACGTGATGTACGAAGGCTTGTCGCGCGGTGAGAAAGACTTCAACGCGCTGGTCACGAAAATCGGCGCGCAAAAACCGGATGTGGTGTTCTTCGGTGGCTGTCACCCGGAAGCCGGTCCGCTGGTGCGTCAGATGCGTGAGCAAGGCGTGCAGGCCAAATTCTTCTCCGGCGACTGTATCGTCAACGAAGAGATGGTGACCGCGGCAGGTGGGCCGAAATACACCAACGGTATTTACATGACCTTTGGCAAAGATCCCCGTTTGATCCCCGACGGCAAAGCCGTCATCGAGAAATTCCGCACCAGTAAGTTTGAACCCGAAGGTTACACCCTTTATTCCTACGCCTCTGTTCAAGCCATCGCCGCAGCCTTTAAAGCGACTGGCGGTACGGATTCTGCCAAGGCCAGCGCCTGGCTGAAGGCCAATCCGGTTGAAACGGTGATGGGCAAAAAATCCTGGGATGACAAGGGTGACCTGAAAGTCTCCGACTACGTCGTGTATCAGTGGGATGACAAAGGGAAATATACCGAAGTGCCGTAACGGAACGGCGTCACGCTCAACGTCGATAGCTTTTTATCGACGCGATATAACCATCAGGCTGCACGCATGTGTCGTGCAGCCCATAACACGAGCGCGCGGTGATGAGCACATTCTTTCTTCAGCAGTTGATCAACGGCTTAACGCTAGGTTCCGTATACGGACTCATTGCCATCGGCTATACGATGGTATACGGCATTATCGGGATGATAAATTTCGCTCACGGCGAAGTGTATATGATTTCCGCCTATCTCAGCGCCATCGGCCTGGCGTTGCTCGCCTGGTTTGGCCTGGAGTCATTTCCGTTATTAATCCTCGGCACGCTGGTGTTCACCATTATCGTGACGGGCGTCTATGGCTGGACGATTGAACGCATCGCTTATAAACCGCTGCGCAACTCAACGCGTCTGGCTCCGCTGATCTCGGCCATCGGGATGTCATTAATCCTGCAAAACTATGCGCAAATCAGCCAGGGGCCGCGTCAGCAAGGCGTGCCAACAATGCTGGATGGCGTGTTCCGTTTTCACCTTGGCGAGGGGTTTGTCCAGGTCACCTATACCAAAGTGTTTATTCTGATTGCCTCATTCGCAGGCATGCTGCTGCTCACCTGGATAATCAGCAATACCCGATTAGGACGCATGTGCCGCGCCGTTCAGCAGGACCGCAAAATGGCGTCGATTTTAGGCATAAATACGGACCGGATAATTTCGCTGGTGTTCGTGATTGGTGCAGCCATGGCTGGCCTTGCGGGTGTGTTGATTACCATGAACTACGGCACCTTTGATTTTTACGTCGGGTTTGTTATCGGCATCAAAGCCTTTACGGCTGCGGTTCTTGGTGGGATTGGGTCACTGCCGGGGGCGATGCTGGGCGGGTTGATTCTCGGGATCGCCGAAGCACAATTTTCGGGGATGGTGAATTCTGATTACAAAGATGTGTTCTCGTTTGGATTACTGGTGGTGATCCTCATTTTCCGTCCTCAAGGACTGCTTGGCCGCCCGGTTGTCGCCAAAGTATGAGGGAGTCAAATATGACATCGCAAACTGATGTGCACGACGGTTTTTCGCTCAAACGCTGCGTTCTGGATGCCATCTTTGCCGGCATGATCGCATTAATCATTTTTGGCCCCATCGTCGGCGTGGTGCTGGATGGCTACAGTTTCAACTTTGAAGGGCGACGGCTGGCGTGGATCGTTGCCACCGTGGTGACGGGGCGCTTTTTACTGAGCGCGTTTTTGATGACGGCTATGGGGACACGGTTATTATCCCGTTTCGACACCGATAACTCGGGGGTTTACGTCCGGCCACCAGAGTATAAAAGCCGGATGCGCTGGATTATCCCGCTGGTGCTGACGCTGGCAGTTTGTTTCCCGTTTATCGCCACAAAATATGTACTGACGGTCGCGATCCTCGGGCTGATTTATGTCCTGTTGGGGCTGGGGCTGAATATCGTTGTCGGCCTGGCGGGCTTGCTGGACCTGGGATATGTCGCCTTTTACGCTATTGGTGCTTACGGTTTAGCGCTGGGCTATCAATACCTGGGCCTGGGATTCTGGACGATGTTGCCGCTGGCGGCGCTAATGGCTGCCGCAGCCGGCGCTTTACTGGGGTTTCCGGTTCTGCGTATGCACGGCGATTATCTGGCGATTGTGACCCTCGGATTCGGGGAAATTATCCGTCTGATCCTCAACAACTGGCTGACCTTTACCGGCGGACCAAACGGTGTTTCGGCCCCACCTCCCACCTTTTTCGGCCTTGAGTTTGGACGACGAGCCAAAGAAGGCGGCGTGCCGTTCCACGAGTTTTTCCATCTGACCTACAACCCCAACCTGAAGTTTATTTTCATCTATGTCGTCCTCCTGCTGGTCGTTTTGCTGGTGCTCTACGTCAAACACCGCCTGACGCGTATGCCGATTGGACGCGCGTGGGAAGCGTTGCGTGAGGACGAAATCGCCTGTCGTTCGATGGGGCTAAATCATGTGCTGGTCAAGCTCTCGGCATTTACTCTTGGGGCGTCGACGGCAGGCATTGCTGGTGTGTTCTTTGCGACCTATCAGGGATTTGTTAACCCTACGTCGTTTACGTTTTTTGAGTCCGCGCTGATCCTCGCCATCGTCGTTTTAGGCGGAATGGGATCGACTGTCGGCGTGGTGTTAGCCGCATTCGTACTCACCGTCACGCCAGAGCTGTTGCGCAGCTTTGCGGAATACCGCGTGCTGTTATTCGGCATGCTGATGGTCGTGATGATGATCTGGCGGCCTCGCGGTCTGATTCGCATTAACCGCAGCGGATTTGCAGTTCGCAAAGGAGTCGCGCCATGAACGGGACGATATTAAACGTTGAACATTTGATGATGCATTTTGGCGGTATAAAAGCGCTAAACGATGTGAATCTGGACGTCCAGCGCGGCTCAATAACCGCTTTAATCGGCCCAAATGGTGCCGGAAAAACCACGGTGTTTAACTGTCTGACCGGTTTCTACAAAGCCTCTGGCGGCACGATTCTGTTCAATACGCTCAGCAAAACCACCAACGTGATTCAGGTTCTTGGGCAAAAATTTCAGCCCGGAGACTGGATCAATCCGGCGCAGCTTGGGGGGCGTATTTTCTACAAAATGTTTGGCGGGACGCATCTGGTCAACCGCGCAGGACTGGCTCGCACATTCCAGAATATCCGCCTTTTTCGGGAAATGTCTGTGGTGGAAAACCTGCTGGTCGCGCAGCACATGCGCGTTAACCGTAACCTGATTGCCGGCGTGCTGAATACCCCCGCGTACCGCCGCGCGGAGAGCGACGCGTTGGATCGGGCATTTTACTGGCTAGAGGTAGTGGATCTGGTGGATTGTGCTAATCGCCTGGCGGGTGAGATGTCCTACGGTCAGCAGCGGCGTCTCGAAATTGCGCGCGCAATGTGTACGGGGCCAGAGATGCTGTGTCTGGATGAACCCGCCGCTGGGTTAAACCCCGTCGAAACGCGTGCGCTGAGTAAAATCATTCGTTTTTTGCGCGACCATCATAAAATCACGGTCTTGCTGATTGAACATGATATGGGAATGGTGATGGAAATTTCGGATCACATTATTGTTCTCGACCATGGCGATGTGATTGCGCAGGGTAAACCGCATGAAATCCAGCATGATGAGAAGGTTATCGCCGCGTATCTGGGCACCGATGAAAGCGAGGTCAGCGTATGAGCGAGACGATGCTGGAGTTTAAGGACGTGGATGTATTTTATGGCGTGATTCAGGCATTAAAGCAGGTGTCTTTGCAGGTGAATCAAGGCGAAACCGTGGCGCTGATTGGGGCTAACGGCGCGGGAAAATCGACGCTATTGATGTCCATTTTCGGCCAGCCACGCATTCGAAAAGGTCAGATCCTGTTTTGCGGCGAGGATATCAGCCATCAATCAACGCATTACGTGGCGTCAGGCGGTATCGCGCAGGCTCCGGAAGGTCGACGTATTTTCCCGGATATGACCGTTGAAGAAAATTTGCTGATGGGGACCATTCCTGTGGGTAACCAACATGCCGCGCACGATCTGCAAACGATGTTTGATTTGTTCCCGCGGCTGAAAGAGCGGCGTAAACAGCGCGCGATGACCATGTCCGGGGGAGAGCAGCAAATGCTGGCGATTGCGCGGGCGTTGATGAGTCGTCCAAAACTCCTGCTGCTTGATGAGCCAAGTCTTGGCCTTGCGCCGATCGTGGTAAAACAAATTTTCCAGACGCTGCGCGAGCTGGCGCGTAATGGGATGACAATTTTTTTGGTGGAGCAAAATGCACATCACGCGCTCAAGCTTTCCGATCGCGGATATGTGATGGTCAACGGACAAATCCGTCTAAGCGGTAGCGGTGAGGAACTTTTAGGTAATCAGGAGGTGCGAAAAGCGTATTTAGGCGGCGTGTAATTCACTGGAATTTAGACACAAAGACCAGCCTGGGGTGGTTTCATAACACAGCTTATTGCTTCGAGAGTAGCCACCTCGGTTTTTGCCATTGAAACCTTATTTTTTAAATGAATATCAGAAGGCTATGTTCAACAAAATTCATTATGGCGAATTTTTTGAATGGGCAATAGTACAAAACGGACGATGCCGTCAACGCGCAGGCTCACTCAATTTATGGTACACTGCCCTTCCCAGAGAAATTTGTTATGAAATCAGAAGACACCCTCGATTGGTACCCAGCCCAGCTTCCGCCAGTAAAAATCATCCTCGGTAATGCAGTACTCGAAGTTGGTAAAACAGGCCGCCCCATCAATGCCCGCACGATTCTTGAATACTTGCAGGTTACACAGAAAAAACTTACAGGCAGGGACAACAAAATTGCAATGCAAACTGCGATTGAAGTTCTGAAAGATAACCAGAAGATTAACGGTAGACTGTAAACGACGGCGTTGTGAACTTAAGATTTGACGGTTCAAAGAGACGTGAGGACTTCGTCATCAAAATGCGGATACGAGATTCTGATTAAAAAGATGTCTCCTTTTCGCTTAAATATATTTGAGCCACATTACAGACCAGACCTGTAGATCTCCCCGAAAAAAAACTTGTGTTCCATAATTACGGCCATTCCCCAATTTAAAGTAAAAAAACACAAGTAATTAGTATATTAAACGTGTATCGTTGTCGTCCCTTATATCAGGAGATGCCTATGTCTGGACGTAAAAATTCACAAACCCGTCGTAATTACTTAGTTAAATGCCCATGCCCAAACTGTTCTAAAGACTCAGAACATAGTTTTAGTCGCGTTCAAAAAGGTTCCCAATTGGTCTGCCCGTTTTGCAGCACCTTGTTCAAGTCATCAAAATGACTGCAAAAAATTATTGCAGATATGATGAGCGTTACAACTAACGCCCCATATTTAGCAATAGTTTAGGGAATACCAAAAATGATGCTGCTGTAGGCCGTCTAATCATTGGCGCTCGTTACTGTTTGTACCGCCAGTTAACGTCAGCGTGTAGACTGTTCATCCGAAAGGCCTGCGCTTCATCATCGTGGTCAGCACATCGGTAACGATGCTGGCCTCAGTTTAAAACATTCGGCCTTCAATCATCTTACAGCTATGCCTGCTCAGGCATTCTCCACATCGCAGAGCGACGCATCTTTATTTTTCACAAAGTATGACGTTAGAAGCAGCGGGACCTTTATTACTTTTGTAAATAGTGTATTCGACCTTCTGTCCTTCAAACAGGGTTTTAAAATTATCCCCCTGAAGATTCGAAACATGAACAGAGATATCTTTGCCTCCATCAAGAGGAGAGATGAAACCAAAACCTTTGTCTTCTTTATACCACTTTACCAGGCCTCTAATTCTTGAGGACATATTTACTCCTGTTACGCATGATGAGTGAGATAATAAACGTATAATAATAAACGTATGGACTCAGAAGGAGGGGTATCAGCGATAGCACCTGGTAATGAGGACTGCCCGATAAAATGTTTACGTTCGCCTGTGCATCGAACTTAGCAGACCATTAAGGCACGGACAGTGATAATAAGCAAAGTATTCTTTACCCTCCGTCACATCCGGCGAGGTAATTTGCCGGATTGAAAGCCTATCAAGAGAAGGGTATCGCACACATAATCGACATGTTTTTTACCTCTTATGAGGTCACGATCCTAAGACCATCACTCACGGTCAATACACCAGCAACGTTTTCATTTTGTTCATACTTATCAGCTTGAACCTGGCCTTTGAAGCGCCATGTTAGACGAACTACTGCGGTGCAGCGATCAATGTCACAACCCATCAAATAATCATCGCCACGGCCTAAAAACTACGGCTGAACGGTACACGAATGATGCAAGGCGTATATGCTTAAAGGTATCTATTAACAACGCGGGAAAGGCGACATGTTGAGCTTCTCATCCAACGAATTTGCCACAAACGATGTAGACAGGGTCATAGGCAGTGCTGTTTTTGACATTATCCAGGCAGGTGTAGCAGACCACATAACGCCCAAAATGCTCATTCAGCACCTTACCCGCAAGTATGTCTATATTTACGAGACGAGCTCTTCAGTTGACGAAGCGTTAGCATACGAAGCGGCAATAAATTACCTCGCAAAGCGTTAATTAACATCCCTGCGTGGATAACACGATGTCCAACCTACGCCAGGCTGACTGAGGAGCGGGTAGCCTCCGGGATAAACAGCAGATATCAGGTCACAAAACGATTTCGCACACGGCTCGTTACGACAGGAAAATAAAAATTGTGTCGGTCACTGGCGGTAAAAAAGAAGCGGTAATATTAGGAAGGAAGTGAGATAACACTATTTTCAGACACAAAAAAACCACCTTTCGGTGGTTTAACGACACTGCTTATCATTGATTTTATTCTTTTTCCCATGGTACCCGGAACGAGACTTGAACTCGTACAGCCTATGGCCGAGGGATTTTAAATCCCTTGTGTCTACCGATTCCACCATCCGGGCTCGGGAAGAAATTGGAGGCGCGTTCCGGAGTCGAACCGGACTAGACGGATTTGCAATCCGCTACATAACCGCTTTGCTAACGCGCCTTAAAATCTTTTTACTCAGCACCCGCTATTGCCGATGCCTATAATTTGGAGCGGGAAACGAGACTCGAACTCGCGACCCCGACCTTGGCAAGGTCGTGCTCTACCAACTGAGCTATTCCCGCAATCATCAAGTCATTATGCTAATCACTTGATTTCACTACCGACTGGCTAAGCGTACCGCCGTTCGATGCGTTGCATTCTACTTATATGACGGTTTGAGTCAACGTTAATTTTTGCATCCCAGGATCGTTTGCTGAAATTTGCGTCGAAACGATCACTGTTCAAGCAAATCGCCGCGTGAAGCGTTCAGATATTGCAGCATAGACCATAACGTCAACACGGCAGCAACCCACAGCAAGCCAATCCCAGCCCACTCTACCCACGCATTTGGACGCCACAGCATCCACACCAGCGACGCCATCTGGGCTGTTGTTTTGACTTTACCAATCCAGGAAACCGCGACGCTGCTGCGTTTACCCAGCTCAGCCATCCACTCACGCAGTGCAGAGATAATAATTTCGCGACCAATCATGGTAGCGGCTGGGAGCGTCACCCACCATGTGTGGTAATGCTCGGCGACCAGCACCATCGCAATGGCGACCATCACTTTATCCGCAACAGGATCAAGAAACGCCCCAAAACGCGTGCTCTGATTCCAGCGACGCGCCAGATAACCATCAAACCAGTCCGTCACCGCGGCGATAAGAAAAATGAATGCACATGCGAAAGGTGCCCAGGTGAACGGCAGGTAAAATGCCAGAACAAAGAAGGGGATAAGTACGACGCGAAAAAGCGTAAGTAACGTAGGGATATTAAATCGCATAGTGACGGTAACTGTCTGTTGTCAGTAAATTTAGCTCTATGTTGCTACAGAGCCCTCAATGTTTCAACGAGTAGTAGATCTTTTCTGCCAGCCCTTGCGAAATACCCGGCACTTTTGCAATTTCCTCCACGCTCGCGTTGAGTAGTCCTTGCAATCCCCCCATGTATTTCAACAACATTTGTCGACGTTTTGGCCCAACGCCTTCGATCGTTTCAAGCGTGCTGGTATTTTTCACTTTCGCCCGTTTTTTCCGATGTCCACCGATAGCGTGATCGTGCGACTCATCGCGGATATGCTGGATCACATGCAAAGCGGGAGAATCTGGCGGCAGGTTGAAGCCCTCACCTTCAGGCTCAAAGAACAGCGTTTCCAGGCCAGCCTTACGGTCAGTTCCTTTCGCCACACCCAGCATCAGCGGATGATGTTTATCCCACGGCACGTCCAACTCGGCAAAAACCTGTTTCGCCTGACCCAACTGCCCTTTCCCGCCATCAATAATGATGACATCAGGGATTTTGCTCTCTTCAATCGCTTTTCCGTAACGGCGACGCAGCACCTGATTCATCGCAGCATAGTCATCACCGGGCGTGATACCCGTAATATTATAGCGGCGGTACTCCGCGCGCAGCGGGCCGTTAGCGTCAAACACCACGCAAGAGGCGACAGTTTGCTCACCCATGGTATGGCTGATGTCGAAGCACTCCATCCGCTTCACTTCTGGCAATTTTAACAAGGTCGCCAGGGCGAGTAGGCGCTGATGAATGGTCGATTGTTGAGAAAGTTTGGTGGTCAGCGCGGTCGCCGCATTGGTCCGAGCGAGCTTCAGATAGCGCGCACGGTCGCCGCGCGGTTTGGTCTGGACGTTGACCCGCCGTCCTGCCAGCTCAGAGAGCGAATCTGCAAGCAACGTTTTATCATTGAGAGCAAAGTCGAGCAGAATTTCTGACGGCAACGTACGCATCTGACTGCCCTGCAAATAAAACTGGCCAACAAAGGTTTCCACCACTTCGCCCAACTCTGTGCCAGCGGGCACTTTTGGGAAATAGCTGCGGCTACCAAGAACCTTGCCCTGGCGTATAAACAGAACATGGACGCAGGCCAGCCCGGCATCGAAAGAGACACCAATAACATCCAGATCGTCGCCATTATTGGAAACGAACTGTTTTTCCGTCACCCGACGCACAGCCTGAATTTGATCGCGAATGCGCGCGGCCTCTTCAAACGCCAGCGACTGGCTGGCCTTTTCCATGCGTTCAATCAGCTGCGTCAGGACCTGATCGTCCTTCCCGGCCAGGAATAAGCGCACGTATTCAACCTGCTGCGCGTATTCATCTTCGCTGACCAAACCTGCCACACACGGGCCCAGACAACGTCCAATCTGGTATTGTAGACACGGCCGGGAGCGGTTGCGATAAACGCTATTTTCGCACTGACGAACCGGGAAAATTTTTTGCAGTAACGCCAGCGTTTCACGCACCGCATAGCCGTTTGGGAAGGGACCAAAATACTCCCCTTTCGCATGCTTAGCACCACGGTGCATCGCCAGGCGCGGATGGGTGTCGCCGCTCAGGAAGATAAAAGGATATGACTTGTCGTCACGCAATAAGACGTTGTAGCGCGGCTGATACAGTTTGATGTAGTTGTGCTCAAGCAGCAGCGCTTCTGTCTCCGTATGGGTGACGGTGACATCGATCTGCTGAATTTGCGCCACCAGCGCTTCAGTCTTACGAGAGGCAAGGTTACTGCGAAAATAACTGGAAAGGCGCTTTTTGAGGTCCTTCGCCTTGCCGACGTAGATAACCGTCTCGCCAGCGTCGTACATACGGTATACGCCTGGCTGGCTGGTCACGGTTTTCAGGAAAGATTTAGAATCGAACACATCACTCACTGACTGGTTAGGGTCTCTGTATTACACAGACCATGACGAATAGCCAGGTGAGTGAGTTCGACATCGCCATGAATGTTCAGTTTACTGAACATACGATAGCGGTAGCTGTTCACCGTTTTGGGGCTGAGATTCAGTTGCTCCGAAATCTCATTCACCTTTTGGCCTTTAGTGATCATCAGCATAATCTGCAATTCGCGCTCAGACAAACTGGCAAACGGTGAACCCGTTTTTTCCGGCTCTATCTGACTCAATGCCATCTGTTGAGCGATATCCGAGGCGATATAGCGCTGCCCGGCATACACGGAACGAATGGCATTCACCACTTCCTGTGGCGCAGCGCCTTTAGTGAGATAACCGGCAGCGCCAGCCTGCATCACTTTCGCGGGCAACGGGTTTTCAGTATGAACGGTCAGCATGATGACTTTAGTATCAACGAAGGCGCGGGCGATTTTGCGCGTGGCTTCAAGCCCACCGATGCCGGGCATATTCATGTCCATCAACACCACATCGGCAGAATGGGATAGTTATTGGTGCTGGTTGCAGGCAACCACGGTTCAAGATTTTCATCCATATAACCGGTTTTCAGTAAGTCGCGGGAGATATTTTGTACCGTCAGATGTTGCCCCAGACGACGCAGACGCACGACGTATTCGCGCACGGTCCCGTGGCTCATCTCGGTTTGTTCAAAGAGGAATTGTTTAAAGCCGATAATATCGAAAAAGTCGCTCTGCTCTTTGCAATGCAGATCGCCACAAAAACGACACAAAGCGACCCACTCCTGCTGCTCTTCACGCCACGCGGCTTCATCCATCAGGGTGTCGAGACGGGAGATCGCAATTTTATTCACGATTTCGCCACGACGAACCAGCGTAATACGGTCAAGCAGCTTATTGCAGTGAGCACAATGAGTCTGGCTGTGTTTAAAGTCTTTTAGGTAGCGGCTTAAAGGCCGTCTTTTAGATTGCTGCACCGTCATGATAACTCCTGGTTGTCAATACGTTGTGCGGCATTTTTCGGGCGAATTGACTCGCCTATAACTTACCCAGCTTGGTACGTAAGCGTTTAATGGCCTGGCTGTGCAACTGGCTCACCCTGGACTCCCCCACTTCCAGAACCGCGCCGATCTCCTTAAGATTCAGCTCTTCCTGGTAATAGAGGGTTAACACCAATTGCTCACGCTCAGGCAATGCTTCAATAGCATCCATTACGCGTTGGCGTAAATTACCTTCCAATAATTGGTGTAACGGGTTTTCGTGCTGATTCTCATCAGTCACCAGTTCAACACTATCGCCATGCTCTTCACGCCACTCATCATAGGAAAAGAGTTGGCTGTTATTGGTATCAAGCAACATCTGACGATAATCCTGAACCGCGATACCAAGACGCTCCGCCACTTCAGTTTCTGTCGCGTTTCGTCCCAGCTCTTGTTCCAGTTGCCCTATAGCATGTGCCACTTCGCGTGCATTGCGGCGAACACTTCGCGGTACCCAGTCACGGCTACGCAGTTCGTCCAGCATCGCACCACGAATACGCTGTACTGCGTAAGTCGTAAATGCCGTTCCTTGCAGAGCGTCATATCGATCCACTGCATTCAGTAGACCAATACCGCCCGCCTGTAGCAGGTCGTCCAATTCAACACTCGCTGGCAATCGCACCTGGAGGCGCAATGCTTCGTGACGCACCAGCGGGACATAACGCTGCCACAGCGAGTGTTTATCCATTACACCATCAGCGGTATAGAGTGTATTCACGATAAACAGCCCTGCGTTAATTGAGTTATCGGCATGATTATCCGATTCTGGAGGGGTTTTAATCGGGTGAATAGTGGGTGAAATGAGGGGTTATTTGAAGGGTAATGCAAAAAAGGAGACTGCCCGACTAATAGCCGGGCGACAAAGTGATTGTCCGGGTTAATGTTTTTAACAAATCATAGCCATCCCAGTGCAGTGTAAATTCCATGGTTTGACCCACTGCAACTATTCGATCAACGCCTTTTGGAGCCACGTTTTGAATAAACTGCTTAATGTTATTTTCTGTTAAACCCAACGTTGCGACAGTTTGGCATTTTTCACCGCACACGGGCGCCATTTCACTAATATCATCGAGTAGCCACTCATAAAAAAGGCCGCTGCCATGATGATTTTCCAGCATGTCCTGAGTCACTTTTTCCGCTTCGACCCGGAAAATATGCCGCGTTTCTGACGGAATATATTTTAATTCAGGGCTACGCGCCGCGCGCTCACAATAATCAGCCAATGTTTTCACCACGGAAACCGCTTCTGGCACAGGTTTGTCGCGCAAGCAAGCCTCAAACTCAGTCCAAAATAGGACGCGGGCCTCGGCTTTTTGCTCACCCAACCACACTACCAATTTTGGGGAGGTACAAGCCTGTTGGTCGGTTAATAATGTGTCGTTATAAAAGTTTTGCGCAATACGCTGTTTATTGTCGGCGGCGAGATAAGCATCGGCCTGAATAACGGCAATGGAATAGCGATCGGCAAAAGCAATATCGACTGCACGTGCGGACATGGGTGACTGACGAATTAATGCGATGGTTTTATCGCCCCCCCAAATCATACGAGCCTGACACATCGCAGAGAGTGCGTGATTAATTTCTGGCTCATGCCCATATTGCACCAGACAAATCAATTCACGTATCGCAACATGATGTTCAAGCGCCTGGTTAAGCGCCTGGCAAATAATATCCACCTGAACAAAAGGTTTCGAGGGCAGCCGCACGACGTTGGTATTTCCGGTTAGTAATCCAGCAAACAAAGAGTAAGCAAAATTGACGGCAACATTGGATGGCGCAATATGGAACGTAATACCTCTGCCCAGCAATAATTCATTATAGGCGTGCGCTTTTTTCATTTGTTCCAGCGCCGCTTTCCGACACCAGAATGCCAGGGAAATAACATCGCTGTGCGGGCGTGCCTGCGGTTCCGTAAGCAAAATTTTTGAAAAGGATTGCAAAAACGCGATCACGTCCGGGTCAAATGGAATACGCGGCTGAACATCGCGCATCTGCTCCAGCACCTGTTCGTTGCCTACCCGATAACGCAACGTTTTAAAAATCGGCGGCATAGGTATCACTGCATCCTCTTATTTCTGCATTTTTAAGTCGACCGATAATACGAAAATACTTTCCGGCTCTGCCGCACGGACAATCATCCTCGCCCAGCACAACCCCTTCATCTTCCGTCAACAATGAATGCCCAGGATAAGATTCCGGGAGCGTCGAGAGCACCTGGATAATACCTGGCTTACCGTGCGGGCAGGGTGAAAGATCCAATGGATCGCGCACGATAACATCCGAGAAAATACTGGCGTGTAGATGGCCGTGCTCACACTGCATATAGATGCAGCCGGTTTGTTCCACCATGCCGTAATAATCATACACTTTCGTCAGGCCGCACACGCTGTGCAACGCATCGGCAAACGCGCTGGCGGAAACCGCCTGCGACTGAAGCTTTTTCCAGCCACCGCCGTGGATAAGGATCCCGTTCGCTAAATCCAGCTTAACGCCGCTTTCCTTAAGCGCCTGATAAAAATGCTGCCAGACCATAAAGGTAAAACCAAACAGCAGAATAGGTTTACCCTGATGACGTTCCAGAAACGCGGTGATGCCGTCGATATCCAGCGCCATGGTATCCGTTAACGCCCAGCACCGGTCGGAGCCGAACATCGAAAATCCGAGGATCCCCGCGCCGCGCGCAGAGAACATATTGCGATCTTTCATCACCGCCGGCGTATCGAGAATGAGCATGGGCAAACGCCCGGCGCCAGTGAAATGGCTGACAATTCGCACCAGTGTTTTCTGCTGTCGCGCCGCCGTCATCTTATCGAGAAAAATACGCGACACCGCCTGCCCTGTCGTCCCTGAAGAGGTCATGGTTTTCACTACCTCTTCATCCGGCACGCTTTTAAGCGTCAACGTTTTAAACAGCGACACGGGCAAAAACGGGATATCTTCAGGCTGTTGAAGTTGCGACACATCGCAGCCCAGCCCCTGCAAAATGTTGCGGTACGGCTCGCAGTGCTCCTGATGATGTTCCGTCAGTTTGCGCAGTCGTTGCAGCAGATGCTCACGCTTTTCCTGGCGCTCAAACGCGTAGGGCCCGTGTTCCAGCCACGCATCAAACTCAATCACAGAACGCCTCCAGCTCTCGGTACAGCGTCTTACCTGCCGGATTTTTAGGAATCGCGTCGATCCCTTTCACCGTAAAGGCAGAATGGTGAAGCTGGCAGGTTTGTGCAAGATAGCTTTTGACCGCTTCAGTCTGAGCGGCATCGGTGATAAACACCTGAACGTTGTCGTCACGCCCAACCACCACGCACTCCGTCGCCGGGAAGGCATTCAGAACCAGATGCTCAAGCTCATCCAGCCCGACGCGGTTGCCGAACACTTTCAGAAAACGCGTCTTTCGCCCGACGATGGTGTACAACCCCTTCTCATCAACGCTTGCCAGATCGCCGGTAGCCAGACGCCCCTGGCGCTCGTCACCTTTGACCAGGTCTTCACGGCAGGTCGCGTAACCGAGCGTCACATTCTCACCGTAATAAATCAGCTCACCGCGCTGTCCCGCTGCGGTGATTTCAGTCCCGGTCTCATCTTCGAGCGCAAATCGGCCACCGGGGATCGCCCTTCCCATCACGCCGGGATTATTCACCGATAGCGCCGGGGGCAAAAAACCCATCCGCGAGGTGGCTTCCGCTGCGCCATACATGACGAAAAAGCGTAATCCTTTTTCCGCTGCCCACGTCGCCAGCTCACTTTGCAGTTCCGGGCGTAATTTTCCCCCCGCCTGAGTCAGCGTTTTTAGCGACGGGAGATCCATGCGGGTAAAGCGCAATTTTTTGAGAATTTCCCAGCTGTAAGGCACGCCGGATAACGATGTGGCCGCATGCTGTTTCAAAAAACGCCAGAACGTCGGTTGAACCGGCCCGCTGTTGGTCAACAGCAGCGTGGCCCCTTGCGCCAGATGGGTATTGATAATCGACAGGCCGTACACGTAGTTCATCGGCAGCCAGGCGAGCGCGCGCTCGTGGCTATCGATAGCGAGATAATCAACGATACTGTGGGTGTTACTGAGCAGGTTTTGATAACTCTGGCGCACCAGTTTCGGGCTGCCCGTCGAACCTGACGTGGCAATCAGCAGTGCCAGCGTATCGTCCATCTCCGGCGCGGGCTGATGTAAATCGTGCAGCTGATAGCTACCCGCGTCGGCGTCATCCTGTTTCCAGACGAAACCAGGGCGATAGATAGCCATTAGCTGTTGCAGCAGTTCCGGGGCGATATTTTTGTCCAGCATCAGCGGCACGGCTCGAGCGTTCAGACAGGCCAGATAGCCCACCAGCGCGCCGGGACTGTTATCGCACAGACAAAAAACCAGCGCGCGGGCGGTTAACTGTTCTGCAAGCGTGTTGACCGCGTGCGCCAGCTGGCGATAGGTCAGCTGTGTTTCATCATCGCTGATAACCGCCACCGCATCGCCGTACTGTTCAAGGTGCCAGAAGGGTGTCATAGCCCGGTCTCCAGAATCGCACCCGCGATCTGCGCTGCGGTCAGTCCGCTTTGCTCCAGCATCCACGCGTATTCGCCAGCCGGGCCGTAACCCTGCGGAATACCAATGGTTAACAGGCGCGGCGTGGTTGGCTGAGTCACCAAAAATTCGGCGACAGCACTGCCCAGCCCGGCGATCACGCTATGTTCTTCGACACTGACCATCAGTTTGCAGCCCAGCTGTTTTTTCAGCGCGTCGGTATCCAGCGGTTTGATGGTAAACATATCCACCACGCTGCAGCTGATCCCGCGCTCGGCCAGCAGGTCTGCTACCTTCAGCGATGCCGACACCATGCTGCCGGTCGCGACCAGCGCAACGTCCGTCCCCTCCCGAAGCACGTTCGCTTTGCCGGGTGTGAACTCAACGGCGTCACGATAGACAATCGGCGTGCGCATACCGCCCGTGAGGCGCAGATAAACGGGACCGTGATGCTCCGCCGCTGCGAGAGTCAGCAGCGCGGTCGCGGTCGCATCAGCAGGAGAAAGAATGGTTAAATTCGGAATCGACCGCAGCGTGGCGATATCTTCGATTCCGTAGTGCGTGGTGCCAAACATGCCCATCGCAAAACCCGACGCCAGCCCGACGACCTTAATGTTGCCCTGCAAATACCCCATGTAATGGCGCATTTGTTCGCAGGCTCGCAGCGCGGCAAAATTCGCAAATGTCGTCGCAAAGGGAATGCTTCCCTGAGACGCAATCCCCGCGGCCACACCCATCAGATTTTGCTCAGCAATCCCCACGTTGATATAGCGTTCGGGGAACGTGTGGCTAAAACGCTCCATGCCCGACGTAATACCCAGGTCCGCCGTCAGCCCAATAATATTCGGATTCTGCTGGGCGAGGTTTAGCAGCGTCACGCCAAAGGTGCCGCGCGTGCCCATCATCGACCAGGCGCGGACGTCAGCGGGAGAAACGGAAATTTTCATACCAGCTCCTCCAGCGCAGCGCCGTGCTGCGCCGCTGACAGTTTCGCGCGGTGAAACGCGTTGTTATTTTCCATAAAGGAGATCCCCTTCCCTTTCACGGTAGTGGCGATAACCGCTTTTGGTTTGTTGTGGGAAGGTGCAGCAAAGGCCTGTCGCAGCGCCTGAATATCGTGCCCGTCGCACACTTCGACGTGCCAGCCGCAGGCTTGCCACAGCGCGGGGAAATTCATTTTTAGGGTTTGCTCGCAGGCGATATCCGACTGATATCCGTTGACGTCAACGATAGCCGTCAGATTATCTAATCCGTGATGCGCAGCAAAAAGTGCGCTCTCCCAGATAGATCCTTCATTACATTCGCCATCGCCCAACACCACATAGCTGTGCCACGGCTGTTGCTTGAGACGCTGATGCCAGGCGATACCGCTGGCAAAACCGACGCCAAGCCCAAGCGAACCGCCCGCGAAATCAATCCCCAGCGCGGGATTCATCGGCGTTAACGCCGGAAATTGCGATCCGCTCTGGTCGAAGGTCGCCAGCTGTTCATCGCTGAGCACGCCGTAATGGTGCAATGTCGTATAGAGTGCCAGCGCGGCATGCCCTTTACTTAATAAAAAACGATCGCGTTCCTGAGCGGCCATATTCTCTGGCTGATAACGCATCACCGATCCATACAGAACGGTGGCGATATCGACCATCGACAGCGCCGAGCCAAGATGTACGCCGTCAACGGGCGCATGGAACGCGACATCAACGATCGAGCGGCGGATCTGGCGGGCGGCCAGCTGCAGTTCAGCGAGCGATTTCATCGTAATCCCCCGTCGACGCGAATTGTCTGACCGGTAATGTAGCTGGCCAAATCGGAGACCAAAAAGACCGCCGCATCGGCGATGTTAGACGGATTACCCAGACGGCGGAGATCCGTCTGATTGCGCGTGGCTTCGATAATGGCCGCTGGCAAGGTGTCCAGCATATCGGTATCGGTAATGCCCGGCGCGATGCAGTTCGCGCGGATCCCGGTTTCACCCAGCTCTGTGGCAATCGACTCTGTTAAGGCAATCACCGCCGCTTTTGATGCGCCGTATGCGGATTTACCAGCATTACCATCCTGCGCGGCCGTTGAGGCGATATTGACGATACTGCCCTGCTTCTGGCGGGTCATCAGTTTTGAGACCGACTGAGTAAAATTGAACAGCGCGAAGAAGTTGACTTCAAACTGCTGGCGTAACGCCTGCTCGGTGGTCATCTGGAACAGCGCATTCAGCGTGATACCTGCGTTATTGACCAGGCCATGCAGCGGACGCTTGTCGCTCATCAGCTGTTTGACCGCCAGCTTCATCGCGGCCGTGTCGGTCAAATCAAAACAGAGCGGCCAAATTTCGACGTCGTGACGTGCAGCAATCTCAGCCATGTCGGCTAAAAACGCATCGTCAGCGCTGCGGGCGTGGGCATAAACATTGGCGCCATTCGCCGCGAATGCTTCAACCATCGCCCGACCAATACCGCGCTTGCAGCCGGTGATAATCACATTTTTATCTTTTAACAGCATACGATGCTCCTTAATGACCAATGCCGCCGTCAACGCGGATAACCTGTCCGGTGACGTAGCTCGCCGCATCAGACGCTAACCAGCAAAGTGTGTTTGCCACCTCTTCGGCAAGACCAGGGCGTGAAATCGCCGCTGCCGCCATTTTTTTAGCGACCACGGATTCCGGTAAATTCTCCGTCATCGCGGTCTTAATCACGCCGGGTGCCACCGCATTCACGCGTATCCCCTGTGGCGCAAGTTCTGCAGAGAGCGTTTTGGTCGCCGCCACCATCGCCGCTTTCGACGCTGAGTACGATAACTGACCGACGTTGCCGTCCAGGCCAGAAATACTGGCGATATTGATGATACTGCCGCGCTTATTACGTAGCATTAAACGCGTCATATACTGGGTAAAGACCATCTGCGAGAAGAAATTGATGGTGAAGGTTTTTTGCATCTGAGCCAGCGTGACCATCGGGAACAGCGCATCAAGCGTGATTCCCGCCACATTCACGAGGATATCAATCGGCTGCTTGGCTTTTTGAATGGTCATCGCCGCGTTTTTGATTGAGGCATCATCCAGCAAATCAAAGCTAACAGGCGTGATAGACACGCCGTGTTCTTCACTCAGGTCGCGGATGAAGGCCAAAAAGGCCTCATCTTCCTGCTGAACGCAGGCAAACAGGTTCGCACCCTGGCGGGCGAAGGCCACGAGCGTTGCCTGACCAATTCCCTGCAGGCATCCAGTAATAACGGCAGTTTTCCCGGCCAGTAACATGTTTACCTCTCCGTTAATCAGGCAACTTCAACATCATATTTATTAAGGATCTCTTTCCCTTTTTCCCAGGAGGAGAAATCAATAATGTCTTCGGTGTCCAGCATGATGTCGAAGGTCTCTTCCAGCGCGGCAATCATGCTCATATGGCCCACGGAATCCCACGACGGCGTATCCTGATATTTATAGGTAGGCAGAATATCTTCTGACACTTCAAAGGTTTCGACGAAAATCGCGTTGTATTTTACTAAGTTAGTCATGTGAAATAGCTCCAGATAAAACAGTTACTTAAATACTTTCTTTTGATCGTTTTTGCGCATCACGCGCGCCGGATTACCCAGCGCGACAGACTCATCGGCAATATCGCTGAACACGGCGCTGCCCATGCCAATGATGACGTCATCACCGAGGGTGGTTTTTTCTTTAATGGCAGAATTCATTCCGATAAAGACGCGCTTGCCGACCACGCAGTGCCCGGCCAGCGTCACGTTGCTGGACACCACGCTGTGCACGCCAACGTGCGTATCATGACCCACACTCGCGTGCGGCTGAATCAGGGTGTTTTCTGCAATAAAAACGTCGCAGGAAATAAAGGCGTGGTCGCAGATAATCGCGCCCGCACCAATGTGCGTTCCCGACGGAATAAAAACAGAGGGATGGATTAACGTCGCCAGGCTGGTTTTCGCCAACACTTTCTCAGCCAGTTTCTGCCGCGCGGCGGGCTCGCCAATGGCGATCACCACTTCCGTGCAGGGATGATCCAGCAGCGCAAAGCGGTGAACCGGCACGCCGGAGACCACATTTTCGTCCGTCACATCATCAATAAAAAAGATCTCTTCCCAGCGTGAGGATTGATTCAGCTGCTGTGCCAGCATTAAGACTTCGCGTCCCAGGCCGCCTGCGCCATAAATACCCAGTTTCATGCCACTTCTCCATCTGCATGGCGCACCAGCGGTTGATTCGCGGCGGTCGCGCTGTACTGGCGAATCATCGCCACCACACGATCCTGATCGTCCTGCGTCAAATCAGGGTAAATCGGCAGACAAAGAATCTTCTGCGAAATACCCTCGGCCACCGGCAGATTTTGCGGGCTGGCTGAGGGCAGATGGCGATACATCGAGAACGAGCTGATCAGCGGGTAGAAATAACGGCGGGAGTAAATATTCACCTCTTTTAGCACGTCATAGAGCTGGTCGCGGCCGATCGGGTACGCATCGTTGACGATGACCGGGAAATAGGCGTGATTCCACTCCACGTTGTCCGGCGCACGAAAGACCTCAATCCCATCGATATCGCTGAGCAGTTCGCAGTAGCGCGCATAAATGTCCGCACGGGCCGCTAACGCACCGTCAATGTGTTGCAGCTGCACCAGGCCAAACGCGGCCTGAACTTCGTTCATTTTGGCGTTAATGCCCGGCGCAACGACGGTCGTCTCGTCGGCAAAGCCAAAGTTTTTCAGATAGTCGATGCGTTGCTTCATTCTGGCGTCCGGACAGATAATCGCCCCGCCTTCAAAGGTGTTGAACACCTTCGTGGCGTGGAAGCTCAGAATCGACAGATCGCCGCAGTTCAGTACGCTCTGGCCATCTTTTTTCACGCCGAACGCGTGGGCCGCATCGTAAATCACCTTCAAACCCCAGGCATCGGCAATCTTCTGGATGCCGTCGACATCGCACGGAATTCCGTAGCAGTGCACGGGCAGGATCGCCGAGGTGGCAGGCGTGATCAGCTGTTCAAGCTTCGCCGGATCGATATTGCAGGTGACCGGATCAATATCCGCGAAGACAGGCGTGAGACCGTTCCACAGCAATGAATGGGAGGTCGCCACAAACGAATACGGCGTGGTGATCACTTCTCCGGTAATGCGCAGCGCCTGTAATGCCGTCAGCAACGCCAACGTGCCGTTGGAAAACAGACACAAATGTTCAACGCCAAGATAGTCCGCCAGCGCTTTCTCCAGCTGCTGGTGGAACTGACCGCCGTTGGTTAAAAACTTGTTGTCCCAGATTTGCTCCAGGTAAGGAATAAATTCCTCCAGCGGCGGAAGCAGCGGGCTGGTGACGTAAACATTATTCTTCATAGCGCACCTTCAAAATAAAACTGTGTTTGCCTTCGCGAGCGCAATGACGCCGCCGCGAACCGCCCTACTCTTCTACCGTAAAACTTTGCGCTGGTTGCCCGGCACAATATATCTGCCACGCCTGACGCAGCGCCTTTTCCAGCGGTGCTGCGACGTCAAATCCATCCTGCTTGAGCGGCATTTGCTGGCGCATTCTCTGTCGCCAGCCGTTGAGTTCTTCGAGGTTGCTTTGCCACGCGACGGCTTTCTCGACGTAATCCTGCTGGCTGGTGGCGACAAACTTTTGTAGGCCGTAGATATGCATGATTTCCACGCCCTGTCGGGAAGACGTTGTTCCGCCCGCAATGCTCAGCGTGGGCACCCCCATCCAGACGGCATGGCTTGTGGTCGTGCCACCGGTGTAAGGGAAGGAGTCGAGCAAAATATCCACCTCGTGGTGCATACGCAGATAATTTTCAAGCCCGGTCGTTTTACGGAAAATCAGCTGTGAATCCAGCACCCCGAGCGCACACAGTTTTTTGCGATAGCGGGCAATCATTTCGTCGTCGTCCATAAAGCCAATGAGCAATTTGGCCGTCGGATTACGCGCCATGATTTGCGCCCACACGGCGAAAACCTCATTGTTGAGTTTTTTGGAACGGTTGAAGCTGCCATAGGTGAAATAGCCATTGCTCAACGCCGGTAGCGGGTTGACGTCAGGGCTAAGCTCACTGGGTGCAAAGAAACTGCGCAGCGGCATGTAGAGCAATTTTTCCGTGTACTGATCGTCCATTTCACCCGGTTTGCCAAGCCCTGGCGTGGTGATACGGTAATCCATCTGCTCAAGACCGGTGGTGCCGGGATAACCAATCCAGGTCATCTGAATGGGCGCAGGTTTAAAACCAAACACCGGCAGACGGGTGCCCGTGGTGTGGCCAGACAGGTCAATCAGAATATCAATCTGATCCTCGGCGATTTGCTTCGCCACTTCGGCGGCGCTAAGTTCAGTCACCAGGCGGCTCAGGGTAGCGGTTTGATCGTAATGGTCTCTGACCGCATCACTTTTATCGATGGTGTGGTAAGCAATGACATCAAACCGATCGCGGTTCAGGTTATCCCAGAATGGCAGGAAGAAATTGCTGACCGGATGAATGCGCAGGTCACCCGAGACGAACCCGACACGCAGCTTACGGTTGGGGTCTTTATTGCCGAAATAGCGGATGTTCACCTGCTGTGCAGCACACCATTCATTCAGCTGACGGCCATAATCCTGATGGGCAGCAAACAGCTCGGCGGGCGTTACGCTGGCATCATGCGTCAACACAAACAGCAGGCTGGTAAAGGTATCAAAATCATAACTTTTCAACGTCAGTGCTTTTTGCAGGAAATAGCGCGCATCAGCCATTTTTTGGTTATCGCTGAGGATGATGCCTATGATGCTCAGGAAATACGGCACGTCTGCCCGCAGACGAATGGCCTGCCGGGCACATTTCTCAGCGACCGCCATTTCCCGACGTTCGTGGTAGATACACGCGAGCAGGTTCCAGCAGTTGGCATTTTTATCGTTAATGCGCAGTAATGCCCGCAGTAACTGGCGAGCCTGCAGAAGATCGTTGGTTTTAAACAGCGCAGTTGCCAGATCGAAATAGCTATCCCAGTGCATGGAAAACTGGCCCAGCAGACGGCTACTCAGCTGTAGCGACGATTTCCACGCGCCCATTAGCAGGCTTGACCGCGCCTGACAGCGCAGCAGATGAACGTTGTCCGGATCGGCTTCGAGCAAACTCTCCAGCCGTTCACGCCCCTCTTTATTACGCCCTTGCCTGATAAGCGCGTTAACTTCATCGTACACGCTGTCGTACTGTTGATTGTCTTCGACCGATATCGGCTTGAGATCTATTTTGAGCGGGAAACCACCGTATTTACGTTCACAGCTGAAGATCAGCAGTGCGGTATAAACCTGCTTAATGATTGCCACATTGTCGGACTTCATAAATCGCTGGAAACCGGCACGCCACGCAGCGGTCGAACCGGTCAGCAGGCCTTTGTCACGCAGCGCGCAAAACAGCAGCCAGCTTGATTCATCGCTGTTTTTTATCTCATCCGTGGCAAAGACCCACTCTTCGCGGCTAAGCGTTACGGTTTGCCCCCAGTAATTACCGAGAGTGATGAAATCCTGCTCTGCAAACGCCTCTTCCGTCACGGGCACAATGGGCCGCAAAACGGTGTCAATGGCGTCGTTATAAGGCGAAGGAACGGCGCTGATCATGAGGCCATTGATGGTGTTCCCCAGCAGATCCTGCAGCGAGGCGACCAGCTCAGCGCGGGTGTCGCTGGCCGTATCTTCCGGGAAGCGACAGTGGAAAAGCAGCTGCTCGAAGCTCAAACTCAACGGCCAGACTTCCGTCAGGACATCCAGGATTTGTAGCGTGGTTTTGTTTTCCGTTTTCAGCGGTGTGCCATCCAGCCCGATATGTCCGTTCGCCGCTACGCCAAAGTGGTTGATCTGACGCTTAAAGCAGCCTGCCCAGTGCAAATGCTCAACCGATTTCAGGTCTGGCGTAGTCGCAGCGTCGTGCGCTCCAGCATGCGAGAGCAGGCTAAAACGTTCGCGGCGGTTGACGGCAAAATCAAGATACTGCTGGCTTTTCTCACGTGAGCTGCCGCCGCTAATCAGGGCATGCATCTGCCCTGTCTGGATGCCGAACGTGTTCGCCACTTCAGATTGAGGAACGGCATCGCCAATATAGCTAAAGCCCGCATCGGTGATTTGCTGATGGAAATCGGTGAAATAATCGGCCTGATTGATATTGCCGAGATAGCGGAACGCGAGCGTCAGATCGCTGCTTTGCTCTGCGTCAGTGACCTGATTTTTCAGGCCGCCTTCGGGCAGCGTCATCGCCAGATAGCTGAGCATCCCGCGCGCGGAATCCAGCTGAGCGTCGATACCCTCTGCGCCGCTGGCGTGGAAGCTGAGCGAGTCCTGCAGCGTTTTCGCATCGTGCGCGCCCGGCAGTACCTGCCAGTGAATCGCCATCATGCCCTGTGCGGAAAGGTGCGTCTGGCACCAGGCCAGCAGCGCTGTGCGCTCGTCGCCTCCCATCAGAGAAAACAGCCCGCGCAGGATGATGTAATCAAATTCACCCAAATCGGAGGCCAGCAGATCGGCAAGCCCGGCATGATGCAGCTCAATGTTCGCCAGCGCATACTGCGCGATCTGCTGTTGACCGCGAGCGATGTCGTCTTCATGAATATCGACGCCAATCGCCACGCTTGCGGGCCAGGCCAGCGCGTTGGCAATCAAGGATTCACCCTGCCCGCATCCCAGCTCCAGAATACGCGCCTCTGCGGGAATAACCGCATCAGCGAGATAAAGCGAGGCCGCCGCATGAAAAGCAACTGGCGTATGACGAGAGGCAGAGTAAACGCGTGTCACGATAACGTATCCAAAATAAAGAATGAAACTGTCTTTGCCGCGGCTCAGGCCTCTGGCAGATATTTGCTATTCAGCTGGCGTTTATAGTCCTGATAAGGACCAGCAGCGTTTTTCTTGGTGGTCACCACCCAGCTAAACGCCGCGTCGGAATGCCTGATATCAATAAGTTCTTCCGTCGGTTCGCGACCAATGGCCATCTGCTCAACCGGGGATAAGATATCAACCGCAAAAGAGAGCGCGATTTGATCGAGGAACCATTCGGCTTTGTCACTCGCCAGGTTAACGTCGATGAAATGCCCCACCGCCGCAAAATACTTTTGCGAGATTTCACCGCCGCGGGTATAGACGAATCCGGCCGGGATCTGTTCCCACAGCGGCAACCCCTGATGATGCGAGAAGATCAGTTCGTTATCCTGGTAGCGCGTTTTTCACCTCATCCACGGTTTTCTCACCAGGCAATCGGCGTCCAGCACCATCACCGGCCCGGTGATTTTCTCGATCGCATGGCTCAGGAAGACAAAGCGGCGGCAGGCGTAATGGACATTGACCGCTTTGAGCGCGGCAAAATATTCGCTACTGAGTGAGATCGACAGCCCTGGCAGTTTTTCGCCAAGCGACTTCAAATGCGAAATCATTTCTGCGTCGCAGTTATAAATGTGGAAATGGACGTTCAGCGCGGTGCCGTTGGTTTCATAGAGGGAGAGCAGCAGCGCGATAGCGTGTTCGTAGTAATAGCCTTTATCGCACGCCACCAGCACGGTCGTTTTGCCGTTATCTTCCGGCGCGATCAGCCATTCGTAACGGGATGCATCCAGTTCTGGCGCGGGTTCCGCCAGCGGTCGGAAATCAATAAACGAATCGGGATAACCGCCCAGCTTATAGATGCAGCACACCACCATCACCAGCGTCATGCGATCTTCGCCAATCAGATCGGCGTTCGACGTTAACTGCTGAATCACTACATGCGCCTGGTTGTAATCCTCTTCCATCAGACAGATGAGCAGCAGGATTTTAAGGACATCTGGCGTTTCGCTGAGCGTTGAAAGATTGTTAGAGATAAGGAACAGCACCGAGTCGATTTCATTGACGCGGAACAGCAGTTGAATAGACGCCACCAGATAATTGACGTTGTCCGAGAGCTGCATGGCCTCTACGACCTGACGGTGATCAGCGCGACTTTTTCGGCTGCCAGCGGTCCGTCAGAGCGACCATCAAATGCACCGTTAGCGAGTGCAACTGAACTCATCATCAGCTTTAATGCGCGATCGTTTTCCGTGTCTAAATCGGTTTCCGCATCCCAGAGTTTCGCTTCGAGCGAGTCAAAATCAGCATTGGCATAGTTCAGGATTTCGACCACAAGATGCGCGGGAAGAGCATCGGCATCAGGCAAAGAGATCGTACGGGTAAAGACATCCCGATAAAATTGATGCAAAGCTCGGGTACGAGCGTAATTAGTCATATTTTACGTAACCTGTGGTGACACGATTTTTAGCCAATACTGCAGATGCTGAAAGGTTATCACCAGAGCGGCAACCATAATGGGGGGAACAAAACCTAAATGAAGGGCTTATTTTCGATATTAGAAAACGAGGAGGCTGACGTAATTAAGGAAAGAGAGGCAAAAAAAAGGCTGCTGTTTCCAGCAACCTTTTCTGAATATTCTGCGAAATTAACGCAGCAGGACAGCATCGCCTGAGGAACCTGGTTTGCCTGAGACAGTACAGAAGTACCAGCCTGCTGCAGGATCTGCGCGCGAGACATGTTAGAAACTTCGGTAGCGTAGTCAGCGTCCTGGATACGGGACTGAGCAGCAGACAGGTTAGTGATAGAGTTGTTCAGGTTGTTGATGGTAGATTCGAAACGGTTCTGAATCGCACCCATGTTTGAACGAGCTTCGTCGATTTTACCGATAGCTTCGTCAGCAGCAGAGATAACAGCCTGTGCAGTAGAGTTATCAGCAATTTTGGTGCTCAGAGTGGAGCTCAGAGTACCGGAAGTTGCGTTGATCAGCGCAGTGCTGTCGATAGAGATGGTGTCGTTAGTAGAAACACCAGCACCAACCTGAATGCTCAGAGCGGTAGATACCGCACCGTTCAGCAGGCTTTTGCCGTTGAAGTTAGCACCACCCGCGATACGGTCGATTTCAGACAGACGCTGAGTGATTTCAGTGTTGATTGAATCCAGGTCAGTTGAACCGTTGGTGTCGTTTGCTGCCTGTACAGACAGTTCACGGATACGCTGTAAGTTGGTGTTGATTTCGTTCAGGTTGCCTTCAGCAGTCTGAACCAGAGAGATACCGTCGTTTGCGTTACGTGCTGCCTGAGTCATCCCTTTAATCTGGGAGTTCATACGGTTAGCAATCGCCTGGCCAGCAGCATCATCTTTAGAGCTGTTGATACGCAGACCAGAAGACAGACGCTCGATAGCGGTACCCAGGGAAGACTGAGATTTGTTCAGGTTGTTCTGAGTAGTCAGGGACAACAGGTTAGTATTGATAACTGCCATGATTAAATTCCTTCAAATTGATTTTTAGGGTCGGTGTCTAACACTCACGGCGTCTCTCACCGTCAACAAGGTTATCGACGGGTCTGAAAAAGACTTTAGAAAATATCGAAGGAATTTTTTAATTCACTGTTTTTAAAAGAATTGTTTTTTCATCCACGCTTTAAGCATTCCTTTTACGCGTTTCAAAATCTCGCCTCCCGTGCATCCGCATTGCGCGCTTTATTAAGGGTCGATCCTGGATTTGAACTGTCGAGGCGAGCGTTATGCTTCTATAAGCCTCCGTTTGAGGGGGTAATTCCACGATTTATTTTTTTGAGCTTCCGTAAACTTTTCCGGTGTATGGCCGATATAAGTCTGAAACTACCATTGACAAGGAACAATGTATGGCGACTATCAGTAACCTCGGCGTCGGTTTGCCTGGGCTGTCAGACCTGTACGATAAGTTACAGGCTGCTGAAGAGACAAAATTAACGGCCATTGCTACGCAGAAACCAAATACGATGCGCAGATTACGGGTTACGGTAAATTGCAAAGCGCCCTGACCAATCTGCAAACCGCTGCGGCTAAGCTGGCTAACACTGATACCTGGAACTCAACGACGGTTACCAGCACCAATACCGCGTTCGCTGCCACTACCTCAACAAATGCTAACGTTGGCGAGTTTACGGTTAACGTCAGCAAGATTGCTAAAGGCCAGGTTCTGACGACAGCGCCAGGCACCATTGATAGCAATACGAAACAGCTGGGCGGCACGACAGCGGATAACACCCGTACAATTACCATCACCCAGGCTGGCGCTGACAGCAAACCGATGACGGTGAAACTGGCAGACGGTGATACATCGCTGAATGGCATTGCGAAAGCGATTAACGCAGCCAACGGCGGCGTGACCGCAAGCGTAATCAAATCCGATACCGGTGATTATCGCTTGATGCTGTCCTCAAAAAACCACCGGTACTGATTCGGATATGACCGTATCAGTGACGGGCGATGACGCGCTGAACGACGTGATTGGCAGTGCAGCCCTGAACGAGCAGGTCAAATCGCAAAATGCCGTTGTGAACGTTAACGGTATCGACATTGTCCGCCAGAGCAACGTGATCAACGACGCGATGCCAGGGGTGACCTTAACCCTGAAAGCACAGAGCACAGCAGATGAAACGCTTTCAGTAACGCGTTCCACCACGGATAATAAAAAAGCCATTACCGACTGGGTTACAGCCTATAACTCATTACAGTCAACCATTGCTTCTCTGACCAAATACGAACCGCCTGCGACGGGTGCTACCGCCCAGTCTTCCAGCAACGGCGTATTGATGGGTGACAGCACTATCAGGGGAGTACAGTCCGATCTGCGCTCTTTATTGACCAATGTCCAGAGTGGATCGTATGCCATTATGGCGCAGTTGGGCATCACCCAGGATCCTATCAAAGGCGCTGACGGCGCAGTTGGGAATTTGAAAATTGATGACAAGAAGCTGACCCAGGTGTTAGCAGATAACCCAGCTGGCGTGCAGGCTTACTTTGTTGGTGACGGCAAAACGACCGGTTTCGCGACCCAAATGAATAACAAACTGACCGATATGCTCAGCACCTCCGTCGGCAAAGAAGGGGTTATTCAAAATGCGAAAGATGGTATCAACGCGACACTGAAATCCATCGGCAAGCGTTATGAAGCGATGGAACTCACCATCGATGCCACGATGGCGCGTTACAAAAAACAATTTAGTGATTTAGATGCACTGGTCACCAAATTTAATGGTACCGCCAGCTATCTGACTCAACAGTTCAGCACGAAGTCGTAAATAAGAAAGGAACCTCTATGTATAGCAAATCTGGTGTACAGGCCTATCAGAAGGTAGGTGTTGAATCTGCCGTCTTAAGTGCCAGCCCGCACCAGTTGGTTGTCATGCTATTCGACGGTGTCCATAGCGCGCTTGTTCGAGCGCGCCTGTTCCTTGAGCAGGGTGATATCCCTGCTAAAGGCGAAGCGCTCTCGAAAGCCATCAATATTATCGACAATGGACTTAAAGCTGGGCTGAACATGGATGTTGGGGCACGCTTCCCCATAATCTATCAGCACTTTACGACTATATGGTACGCCGTTTGTTGCACGCTAACCTGCGTAACGACGTTGAGGCTATCGTTGAAGTTGAAGCACTGCTGCTTAATATTTCCGACGCCTGGAAGCAAATCAATCCAGGTTTTCCTCCCACGCAGGATCAATTTTGATGAAAGACTCCAGCTTATCCCTAAAAAAGTGGCATGCACTTTCTGCACTGAGTAATACCATGCTGAGCCTTGCTCAATCCGGGAAATGGGATGAGCTTATTGAACAGGAGGTCGCCTACGTTTCGCTGGTAGAAAAGATCAGCGTTACCCCTTTCCCGCCTGACAGTAAGCATATACAGGAACAGGCGATGGTGATGCTGAACAATGTGCTGCAGAATGAAATGACGCTAAAAATTCTGCTGCAGGAGCGGATGGATGAACTGCACGGTCTGATGGCTCAGACCGGCAAGCAGAAAAATGTGAATATTACCTACGGAAGGCTTTCCGGTAACGTTTTGTTTCCCGGAGAGATCAATCAGTAATCCACATTAGCGGTTTATCATCCATACTCCAGAGATTCGCCGATAACGGCCTCTGGAGCACGGAAGATGAAAAATCCCACGCTATTACAATGTTTTCACTGGTACTACCCCACCGGCGGTGAATTGTGGCCGGAAGTGACGGCCCTGGCTCCCAATCTTAACGAAATCGGCATCAACATGATTTGGCTGCCCCCCGCCTATAAAGGTGCATCGGGTGGTTATTCTGTTGGCTACGACTCGTACGATTTATTCGACCTCGGTGAATTTGATCAAAAAGGCTCTATTGCCACCAAATATGGTGATAAGGCCCAATTGCTTGAAGCCATCGCGGCGTTAAAAAGTAATGACATTGCGGTGCTGCTGGACGTGGTGGTGAACCACAAAATGGGTGCGGATGAAAAAGAGCCCATCCGTGTGCAGCGCGTCAATGAGCAGGACCGCACCCAGATCGATGAAGAAATCATCGAATGCGAAGCCTGGACCCGCTACACCTTCCCTGTCCGCGGTGGACAATATTCTCAGTTTGTCTGGGATTTCAAATGCTTTAGCGGCATTGATCATATCGAAAACCCGAACGAGGACAGCATCTTCAAGATCGTCAATGATTACACCGGCGAAGGCTGGAACGATCAGGTCGATAACGAGATGGGGAATTTCGACTATTTGATGGGCGAAAATATCGATTTTCGCAATCATGCCGTGACGGAAGAGATCAAATACTGGGCACGTTGGGTCATGGAACAGACCCAGTGCGACGGTTTTCGACTCGATGCAGTCAAACATATCCCCGCCTGGTTCTACAAAGAGTGGATCGAACACGTCCAGGAAGTCGCGCCAAACCCGCTGTTTATCGTGGCCGAATACTGGTCCCATGAAGTCGACAAATTGCAGCAGTACATTGAGCAAGTTGAAGGCAAAACCATGCTGTTCGACGCCCCGCTGCAAATGAAATTTCATGAAGCGTCTCGTCAGGGACGTGACTATGACATGAGCCAGATTTTCACCGGTACGCTGGTGGAAGCCGATCCGTTCCACGCGGTGACGCTGGTGGCGAACCATGACACCCAACCCCTTCAGGCGTTAGAGGCCCCGGTAGAATCCTGGTTTAAACCCCTCGCCTACGCGTTAATCCTGCTGCGCGAAAACGGTGTGCCCAGCGTGTTTTCCCGATCTCTTTGGCGCAAACTATGAAGACACCGGCGGTGACGGCGAAACTTACCCTATTGAAATGCCGATTATCGAACAGCTGCACGAGCTGATTCTCGCCCGTCAACGTTTTGCCCATGGGGTGCAAACGCTCTATTTTGATCATCCAAACTGTATTGCGTTCAGCCGCAGCGGTACGGACGAAGAACCGGGCTGTGTGGTGGTGCTGTCGAACGGTGACGAGGGCGAAAAAGCGATCTGTCTGGGCGAGAATTACGGCAACAAGAGCTGGCGTGATTTTCTCGGCAATCGTGAAGAGACGGTCACCACCGCCGCAGATGGCGAAGGCACGTTTACCTGTAACGGCGGGAGCGTGAGTATTTGGGTCATGGAGGATGTGCTGTAACGGAGGAAATGTGTTTGCCGGGTAAGGCAGTGTTGCCACCCGGCACACAATTTATGGCAAGGTGCTTTCGAGCGGGTTTTTAGTCAGGTATTGCGCACATTCCACCGTTGGGCGGTCGACGCGTTGTAATTCCATACCATCATATTCCAGGGTATTGCCTTCGCGGTCCAGCTGATAGACATCCAGTTTGCGCGTGACGTTATAGAAATCATCTGAGCGCAGCATGATTTTACCTGGCACAGCGACAACCCGCTGCCACTGACGGCAATCCAGCGTGTCGCCCTCTTTTGTCACCACAAGCGTTGCGATCGCCTGCGGACTCACCATTTTGCTTTGCGGCCCTTTCGACTGCCAATAGCCCGCCAGATGTGCAGGGACCGGATGTTTAACCACATCCTGATAATTATCGACCTGCACACACCCGGTCAACGCCATCAGCGCGCCAACCATCACTATTTTTTTCATCATCTTTCCTGCCTGCGAAGAAAAAAATATTGTGGCATTAAAGCGTTAAAGCCGCCAGCGCAAGATGCTGAATGAATGGCAAGGACTACACCTGCATCGACATCATAGGAGGACGAAACCCGCCGCCGTAAAAAGAGGTATGCTGAAGAGTAGCTAAAAACCGGGATCATTCAGGAAGTCATTGCCAAAAAGTGGTGAAGCCATCACTTCGAAAGCCGATGGCAACGAACGCGGTCTGGGATCAACACACCCGCATTCGCTTTGCCTGTCAGCCCTAGACTATTAGTGAAAGTTTCTGTCGATTCACTTACCTAATCAATCAGTATGCGCAATAAAACCCTTCAAAGTGATATAGATTCGACTCATCACAGATGAATATTTTCTTCGCTCAGCTTATCTTGATGGTGCTGTTTATATATTCTTTTAAAAATCATAGTGTTAATTCAGGGGAAATCTTTGATTATGCGTAATCTTGACTGCGAGAACACTTCATGATGTTCACGTCTAAACTGGACGGGTCACATTTCTATAATTACGAGGTGGAAAATGTCAAACGATATTTTATATTTCCAAAATTATATTGAAAGTAACGTAGTACCTGAAATTATCGATGTCGATAATTATAGCACAACAGATTATGATGGAGTTCCCCTAAACCCATCACAACAGTCAGTCGTAAAATTACCCGTTGGAGCATGGCTGAAATTCAGAACAAAAATTCCCTTAGGCCGTAATTCTACGTGTATGATATATGCATCCACAACCTCAGATAATCAAAAAAAGATATCTCCATCGGAAGTATATCTAACGACCCATTATGGAGGATTACCGCAACGAAGGTGGGTGTAGAAAATTATTTTATAGACAATTACTCAAATACCATAGATTTCAACACAGAGTCTGAACAAGATGTTTATTTTAACTTCCCTTCTGGGTTTAATGGATGCCTCAATTGGTTCGTTTTTTGTCAATACTCAAATACTGAAGCAAATGAAGAAAAACTCAGGAGAATGAGTTGGTTTACAGAATCTAAATTTGGACACATGATACATTGGGGAGCGTATTCTGTGCTAGCCAGGGGCGAATGGGTAATGAATACGGAAAAAATCCCCAAAGATGAATATATACAGCAAGCATGCATTCCATTCGATCCAAAAAATTACGATCCTGATTACTGGTCGGATATTATCCTTGGCGCTGGGCAAAAATACGTTACCATAACAACAAAGCATCATGACGGCTTTGCCATGTTTAATACTAATGTGAAAGATTTCGCACCCTATGATGTGGTTAATACAGCCAGCGCTCATCGGTCTGTTTTAAAGCCGTTTGCTTCTGCATGTCATTCTAAAGGAATAAAATTTTGTTGTTACTATTCGTTGCTTGACTGGGGCAACAAATGGGAAGTAGCAATAGAAAATGCTAATTCTCTTGATCCTGAAAATATTAATCCAGATGATGTAACACGTTATCTGTCAGAAATGAAAGAACATCTGAAAGAACTTATTGAAATATTCGATCCGGTATTAATATGTTTGATGGTGCATGGGCTGCCTTTAAAATGACGAAGTTTCCCAAGGATTGCTAAATATCTTCATTGTCTTTCTCCTGACATTATTATAAACGACCGTATCGGAAATGGATATGGGGATTACGCAACGCCAGAAAAGAGCATCCCTGCCGGGACAAGTACTGGTTTGTGGGAAACATGTATGACTATTAATAATAGTTGGGGGTATAACAGTAACGATCAAAACTGGAAATCTACGCAAACTTTGCTGAATGAACTACTTGATTGTGCCAGCAAAGGTGGAAATTTTTTACTTAATACCGGGCCAACTGCAGACGGCATTATTCCTCAACCCTGTGTTGACAGGCTTGATCAAATAGGAAAATGGTTATCTAAATGGGGACAAGCCGTTTATCAAACTCGAGCCGGCACCCTTGATGTCTCATATCAGCCGGGATGTTTTTGTACAGTGGATAAAAACAACATCCTTTATGTGACGCTAACCGAAAGAAGCCAGGATGATCAAATCAGGATAGATGCACCTCAGGTATTGCCGGTTAGATGCTACTGGCTTAATAACCCCTCCTCTTCGTTAACGTATACCATTATTGATGGCTTGATGGTTTTCTCGTTGCTGGAAGGTCCTTCAGATGATTTAGGCATTGTTTTGGCAATGGAATTTGAAGCTTCCTCAGCCCAAAAACTATCCTGATAAAGCCCTGATGAAACATGCCACTGCCAATAATGTATGGAACAATGATATAAAAGAGATGGGCCGCAATTTATGGTTGATGTAATGAAGCAACTCGGTGGGCCTCAAGCATAACACCGGTTATCGTTGAAGTTGATTTGGGAAGTGTTCAAACACTTACAAGAATTGGGTTCAGGCAATATGAAACGAGAATTAATCAGTTCGTTATTGATGCTTATATCGACGATGCGTGGCAGCCAGTTATTACCTCCTCTTCTCCAGCAGCTTATTATATTGGATATCTTGATACTCCGATACGGGCAACTAAAATACGTTTAACAATTAATTCAGTATTTGATGATAACAATTCAAGTATATATACACTCTTTGCGTTGAATGCTAATGAAACACTTCTTCCCGTTAATATACCTATTAACTTAGCAAAAGGATCGTCCGCATCAGCCACTGATGTCTGGTATGATAAAGAAGATCAGTATGGTCCATTATTCGCTATTGACGGCAACCAGACAACCCGATGGCTGCAAACGCTAATCCACCGTTACCCATTGAACTGACGTTTAACTTTATTAGAGAAACAACATTTGACTTAGTTTTAATTTCTGAGTATTTAACGAGCCAAGAAACCATTAGCCGCATTTCAAATTTCTCTCTGGAAGTTTTCAGTGAAGAACATGGTTGGGTTGAAATATTTAATGGTAATGATATCAGTCCCCATTTCATTACCCTATCTAACCAAGGGTGAATCAATAAAACTCATTATCAACGATGTGATAGACCAGAGTGGCCCCAGCATTTATGAATTCTCTGTATGGCAAACCGCAAGAAATCAACATGCTCCCTTGATGATGAGGAGATTCTTGAACTGGAATCCAGGAGCTGCTTTGAATATTTCTGGCGTGAGGCTAATTTGACCCCGGGCGCTAGCGGATATGGTCTTATTTCTGATACGACAAATTCGAGACGAGCAACCATTGCGAATACGGGGTTTGGCCTTTCGTCATTCGTCATTGCAGCCGAACGTGGATGGATTGACTTCGATTTAGCACAGCAACGTTGTCAGCTATCTTTAGTAAGTCTGTTGAATACAGTCCCGCAAGTTAATGGTTTCTTTACCACTTTATCGACATGGATACATTAGATACGGAGGGAAGCAATGTTTCTACCGTTGATACAATGTTAGCCCTCAACGGAATTTTAACAGCTGGGCAATATTTTGGTGGTGAATGTGGGGCACTTGCCCAGCAAATATTCGATCGTGTTAACTGGCAAAGCGCAGTGAGCCCTGATGGTTATTTCACTATGTCAATCGCACCTAATGGTGACTTAAGTCCTTCTAATTGGGTGGCTATGCTGAACAATTTTGTATGTATCCTATGGCGCTAGGTTCAACAACCTTTGCTCCAAAGAAGGA